>NZ_KB900389.1 GCF_000378825.1 Salinispora vitiensis | reverse complement strand
GGCCACGGAAATGTCTGTGCCGACTGAACCGGCAGCGCCGGCTACGGCCACCACCGCGCCTGGACCCGCCGCCACCGGCGGTGAGACCGACGCGCCGACGACCGGCCCGGCTACTGCCGTTTCGGCCGAGAGCACCAACGCGCCCGCTCAAGACGCGACTGATGCCGCCCCGGCCACGCCGTCTGTCACCTCACCGGCGAGTACCGCCGCCGCCCCGGCAGAGCCGGCCGCGTCGGAACCGGCCGGCAAAGCGCCCACGATCCAGGGCGAGTTCGACCCAGCGCGGGCTAGCAAAACGATCGCCAACCTGCGGGGCCGCGAGACGCGGCTGCAACAGGAGCTGGCGGAGCAGAAGGCCACGTATGACGAATTCACCAAGGGCCTGGCGAAGCTGATCGGGCTTGGCGAGGAAGAGCCGCCGGACCCGGCGATGCTCACGCAGCAGCTCACCGCCTCGCAGAGCGAGACGAAGCAGGCCCGCGTGGAGCTGGCGGTGTGGCGGATGTCCGGTGAACTCGGGGCCGACCCAGACGCCGTACTGGACTCGAGGGCTTTCGGTGACGCGGTGGGCCGGCTTGACCCGTCGGCGGCCGACTTCGCCGAACAGGTCCAGGCCGCGCTTGCCGCTGCGGTCGAGGCCAATCCCCGGCTGAGGGCACTGCCCGCCGCACCGGCGACGCCGGCCGCGGGCGCTGCTGGTGACGCCGGTGCGGGTTCGCCGGCCGCCGGGGTGTCCGGCGCTGCGATCACCGCTGCGACCGAGGGCGGTCCGATCACGGCCGCCCAGCTTCAGCAGGCGCACGAACGCGGAGACAGTCCGTTGAACGCGGAGACAGTCCGTTGATCGCCAGATGGCACGCCGAAGGGCGGCTAGCCCACCTGCTGTAGAGGGGCCCGTCAAGACCGTCCCCTTTTGTGGCCGGAAGCCGGACGCTGTAAAGTATCCTATCTTCGGGTGATTCCAGTATGCGTCGGCGTTGCGCCCGGCGCCGTCGCTTACGTGAGTGGCAGCTCCGTAAGCGACGCGATGCAACGAAGGGCTCGACCACCAGGTTGGGCCCTTCACTATTGGTCAGTGCCTCAAGGGCAGGGCAGCACGCCTTCCGCGCGGCCGTCTCGATCAACTCCTCGCCCACAGATACGAGCTGATCCGTATCAGCGACTCCCCGTAGGAGTGCCATAGCACCGCCGGGGGGGGGCGAGGGCACCAGCGCGCCCACTCTGGACTATCGGGCGTTCGCTGACGTGGTGGCGCGGCTTCACCACCGCTAGCCCACCTGCTGTAGGCCCGGCACACCCGGTTGCCCCGGGGGTTGCGGGCACCTATCCAAATCCACATTCCGTAAGCCACACGGGGGAACGATGGCAATTAATAGGTTCCGGCCGGAAATCTGGTCGGCGCTGCTCATGGAGAGCTACAAGAAGGTCCTGGTCTACGCCAACCTGTGCAACCGCGACTATGAGGGTGAGATCCGCGCCGCCGGTGACACGGTGCGGGTGACCTCGATCAGCCGCCCAACGATCAGCACCTACACGCGCAACGCGGACATCAGCTACGACGAGCTGACCGACGCGCAGCGGACCCTGTCAATCGATCAAGAGAAGTACTGGGCGTTCACGGTTGACGATGTTGACCAGGCGCAGGCGCGGGGTAACGTCGTCCCGGAGGCCATGTCCGAGGCCGCCTACGGGCTCACTGACGTGGTGGATCAGTACGTCGCCGGTCTGTACACCGGTGTTGCCGCGAGCAACGCGATCGGCACCATGACGGTCACTGACGGCGACCAGGCGTACACCGGGCTGCGGCTGCTGGCGCTCAAGTTGGACGAGGCCAACGTGCCCAAACAGGGCCGCTGGGCTGTGGTCCCGTCGTGGTATCACTCGCTGCTGCTGGACAACAACAAGTTCGTAGACATGTCTGCCTCCGGCACGTCCGAGCCGCTACTCAACGGGCTAGTCGGCCGGGCGCTGGGCATGACCATCCACGCGTCGAACAACGCGCCGTTGATCAGCGGCGACGACTACGGCTGTATGGCGGGGACCCGTGGCGCGATCACGATGGCCGAGCAGGTCACGCAGACCGAGGCGATGCGCTCGGAGCTGCGGTTCGGTGACCGGGTGCGTGGTCTGCTCGTGTACGGGGCGAAGTTGATGCGTCCCGATGGCATCGCCACGCTGGTGGCGTCGCAGTCCTGACCCATCTGACGGCCGGGCCCGGCCGCGCGCGTTCGTGCGCCGGGCCCGCCGCCCCCCTTTTCCGGCCCCCGCACGTGGGGTCACGCGTTCACGAGGGAGAGACATGCCGCGCACTGCCCTGGCATACAGCAACCTGCACGCCAACAGTTCGATAGCCGAGCCGGCCGGTACGCCGGTCAACCCTGGTGCCAACAACGGTCACCTCATTGTCGACGCCGTCCCGGAGCGCACCGTCCTGCGAGTCAGCAACAGCGCGGGCGAGGCGAAGGACGTCACTGTCAAGGCCGGTGACTATCCGCCGGCGATGGCCGCCGGTCAGGGCGACCTCGTGGTGACCGTCGCCGACGGCGCGACGGTGCTGATCGGCCCCTTCGAGTCCGGTCGGTTCATCAGCTCCGGCGGTGAGCTGCACGTCGACATTCAGGCGGCCATGACTGGTGAGATCACCGCGTTTCAGGTGCCCAAGGCCACGTGATGCAGCAGACGGGCCACTTCAAGGGTGAGGGGGGCGTCATCTGGGAGATGGCGCTGCCCCTGCCCGAAACGCAAGCCGACAAGGTCACCAAGGGGTATCTGCGCCGTGTCAACGCCGACGGCAGCCCGTACACGCCGCCGCCGGCTGATGGGCAGCCCGAGTCGTCCGGGCAACGTCCGGCCGTGCTGCCCGGCGGCGAGTGGGAGTCGCTGCCGGATAGGGGCGCGCTCAAGGCGGAGTGGGTCGGGTGGGTGGTGCGCAACCTTGGCACGGCTCCGGATGACGTCGAGGCGATGACCAAGCACGACCTCATCGACCTCGCTACCCGCACCGTCACCGCACGCGCGCCGGCCGACTGACCGCGTGCGTCGACACTGCGCCGGGTCACGGTGTGACCTGGCGTTGATCTCCCGGCCGGGGGTGACGGGGGGAGCCCGTTTGCCCGCGCCCCGCCTGAACCCTCGGCCGGGGTGCATACCCTTCGCTGTTGCAGGAGGCCCATGGTGACGATCTACGAGGGTGAGACGGTCACGCCCGTGCTGACGCTCACCGACGGCGGGGTCGGCGCGGATACGGCGGTGACTGTGACCGTGACCGGCCCAGACGGTGTGGCTGGTGCGCCGATCGGGTGTGTGGCCTCCGACGGAGGGCAGACCCACACCGCGGCGGCGACGGTGACCTTCGGGCAGCCCGGACAGTGGGTGTACGCCTGGTCGATCACCGGCACCGGCGCGGGCAGCAGCTACGACACGGTGGCGGTGGCGCCCGCGCCGATGACGTCGCCGGCCGACGGCCGGGTGTATGCGGACAGCGCGGACTACGCCCGGTGGATCAGCGCGGCACCTCCGGCGGGGGTGGGGCGGGCCTTGTGGGTCGCGTCGCGGCGCGTTGACGAGCTGCTGACCACCGCCATGTACGACACCGACGACGACGGCTACCCGGTCGACGCCGGGCATCGGCAGGCCATGCGGTGGGCCGCGTGCGCCCAGGCGGACTACATGCGGGCTATCGGTGACCCGTACGGGCGCGGCGCGCTCGGCACGCTGTCGTCGGTGTCGATCGGCTCTGTGTCGGTGGGGCGGGCGGTGACTGCTTCGGGCACGACCGCGCCGCCGCGCTACAGCCACGACGCCCGGGAGTTTCTGTTTCAGGCCGGGCTGCTCAACCAGGGCCCTGTGACCGGGTGGTGAAGCGTGGACGTGACGGATCTACTGGACATGCACGGTGCCGGGTTCGGTGTGGTCATCGAGGCGTACCGGGGTAAGGACGCCGGCGGCGGTAACGTCTACGGGCCGCCGGTCGAGGTGGCCCCGGTGTGGGTGGATGAGCGCCACCGGGTCCTGCGTGCGGCCACGGGCGAGACGGTGACCGTCACTGCGACCGTGTACGCGGCCGTGGCCACCGACTGTCCCGTCGATTCGCGCGTGACGTTGCCCTCGGGGCAACAGATCGTGGCGTTGAGTGTTGCCCGCCGCGAGGGGGGCGGGTTCGACGTGCCGGAGCACGTGGAGATCGCCGGGAACTGACGCACCGGGTGCGGCTACGTGTCGGTGGTCGTGGGACGGCCACCGACGCCGGGGCGGGGGCGGCCCGCGTGCCAGGTGATGATCCTGATCGGACGCCACATGCGGGTACGCCCGATCGTCTTGTCAGGTTGCGGCATCTGTTTGCGTTTGCGGTAGTTCGTCACAGCGGACACTGAGATGCCGAGGTATCGGGCTACGTCGGTGGTAGTCCACCACTCCGCGTTCGGATCAGGGGCAGCGCTCACGGCCGCTCATCCTCGCATCACGCGGATGGTGTGTTGCCATTCCCGGACGGGGCGGGTCACAGCAGTGCCGGGTCTAGGTGCTGGGAGAGGGAGTACAGCAGCTTGTAGCAGGTGTAGGAGTTCTCGTCGGCCGCCGGTCCTGGTTGCAGCCGGTCATCGGCTATTTCGGCCCAGCCGTGCACGCCGTGGTGTTCATCAGCATGTTGGGACACGATGTCGGCCAGCGTTTCGGCGACCTCGGTGTATCGGTGCGGGTCGCTCACCCACCGGCGGATGATCTCCGCCATGGTCTGCTGCGCGGCAGGGTCAACGCGTGCGTTGGGGCCGGCGGCGCGCGTCTGCGTCACGTTGCCGCCGAGCCGGGGCCGGTTGAGGGTGGCACCGAACCAGATGACCTCCTGCAACGCGGCCGACTCCCAACTGCCCGGTCTTCCGGCGATCATCGTCTGCATCGACGCTTGACCGCCCAGGGACTCGCGGAGTTCGTGACACACCAGGTCGAGCGCGGACGCCAGGGATGCGACGGCTCTACGGCCGGCACGGCGCAACGCCTCCTGTAGGAGTTGGTGGTCTTGCTCGGTGACCGGCAGCACGGGCCGCACCGTGTGTTCGGCGTGCAGCGCGTCGAGTGAGCGATGCCGGCTGTGGGTGCGGTCGGTGTACTCGCCCCCGGTGGTGAGCATCCATGCCTCGCCGTGTTCAGTGACCAGCCGGTACGGCCTGTCGTCCGCCGTTGTCAACAGGGGCTCCTCTCACCGAACCACACGTCCCGCCGTGGCGGGGTAGCCAACACCATAGCGAGGAGGCCGATCGTGCCGCTCTGGACGCACGAGCACGGCGAGCGTAAGCGCACCGTGCCCGGGACCTACGAAGACCGGCGGGTTACCGCCGACGATCAGTGGACGCTCGTGCCGCCGGCAGGCCAGCAACGTGCGCCGGAGCCGACGTCGGCCGCCGCGCGCCGCCGTGCCCCCTCCGGCTCCAACCAGTGAGACGAAGGGGGAAATCGTGGGGGTGCGGATCAAGACCACCGTCAGCACGAAGGGCGTGGCCGTGGCGCGGCGGCGGGAGCAGGCCGGCGCGGTGAGGGGCCTACACGCTGCCGCCGAGTATGTGTTGAGCCAGGCACAGGCGGTTACGCCCCTTCAGGAGGGGGTGCTGGTCGCCTCAGGAGCCACGGACGTGGATGCGTCCGCGCTCGAGGGCACGGTCAGCTTCGACACGGTGTACGCCGCCCGCCAGCACGAGGAGGTCACGTGGCGGCATGACCCGGGCCGGCAGGCCAAGTATCTGGAGCAGCCGCACGCCGCGTCGCGGACGGCGGTACGCGACATCATCGCTGCGGCCGTGCGGCGGGAGTTGCGCTGATGGCGGGCTTTGTCGGCGGGGTGGCTCACCTCCTGGACGCCGCCGGGGTGGGCACCTACGTCCCGAGTGGGGTGCCCGGCAAGGTGTGGCCGATCTACCTGGAGCATCAGCCTCCGCAGCCGGGGCAGTGCATCACCGTCTACGGGACGGGGGGCGCTGCCTCACCCGCCGGTGCGCCTCACTGGTCGGAGCCCACGTTCACGGTGCGGGTGCGGGGTAGCGGCGATTCGCGGCTGTCTCGGGTGAAGTGCCGTGAGGTGGTCGCGGCGTTGCACGGCTTGGCCTATGTGGAGCTGCCCGACGGGATTTTCGTCGTGGACTGCCAGTGCCAGCAGTCGGAGCCGGTGCATGTGGGCCCGGACGCGAACGGCTTGCACGTGCACACCGCGGCGTTCCGGGCATCCATCGAACACCCGTTCTGAGAACTCTTTGGGGGATGAGTAATGGCCACGCGCCAGATCAACGCGAGGGACCTGATTTTTGAGGTCTCGGACATGGACGCCGTGCCGACGTGGACGGGTGTCGGCGGGCTCCTGTCGGGCACCGTGTCCTACAACGAAAACGAGGAGTTCGCCGACACCACAGTGTGGGACTCCGAGGGCTACTACGGCCAAGAGAAGATGCAGCTCGGCGCGTCCCTCAGCTTGGAGGGGCGGTTCCTGCAAGATCCGGCCACGGGGGTGCGGGACCCGGGGCAGGAACTGGTGGAGGCCCACGCGGTGCTGCTGGGCTACGACAGTCAGATCGATGTCCGGTTCCGGTACCCGGGGTCCACGACGTGGAAGGTGTGGAAGGCCACCGTCTCTGTTGGTGAGCAGGGCGGCGGACTCAACGACAAGGCGTCGTGGAACGCGGAGTTTGTGCGCTGCGGAGCGCCGAGCACCGAGGCGGTGGTGTGAGCATGACGCCCCACCCACATGCCGACAGCGTCGCGGAGCTCGACGCCTCGTTCTATGACAGCGTCCCGGACGGGGAAACCACCACCGACCACGACTTCGACGCGTGGTGGTCACAGCGGGTGGCCAGCCGGCCTACCACGCAGATCCTGGGTGTGGCGGTGCCGATCCCCACGCAGGTACCAGCGGAGATCATGCTTCGGCCCGGCAAGGCGTTGGACCTGTCCAGCGATGACGCCGATGAGATTCAACGGTTGCTGGTGCTGATGCTGGACCTGGCCGGGGTCGACGGGCAGGTCACCTTGGATGGGTGGCTCTCCGACGGGCTCGGCTCCGAACAACTGTTGATCATCTTCACGTGGGCGTTGATCAACGGGATGCGTCCGCCGGGTAAACCGGCGGTGAGTTTCGCCCGGGTCGCGGGGATGGTGGAGGACACGCAGCCGGGAAAAGCCCCCGAGCCGGTCAACCGGACCGGCCGACGCGCCGCCTCGCGGACGGCGGGTACGTCGAAGCCGGCGACGAGGACGCGCCGGACGGGTGGACGCAGGTAAGAGGCCACTGGTTGCAGGTGGTCGGGGATCTACGCCGTGAGTACGGGTACACCCGCGCCGACATCGCCGCGCTGGGGCATCAGGATCTGGCCGAGGACATCGCCGGGTTGAGTCCACAGTCGGCGTTCGCCAGCGTCGTGGGTGACTCGAGACGCAGCCTGAGTACCCCCACCGAGGCGCAGCAATTCATTGATCAATTCCTGTGACCGCCGCCCCCCCTTTTCGAGGCGCGGGGGGCACGGGCCGCCCGGCGGGAAGGGGGTGACAGGTGGCGCTCAAAGTCGGTGACCTCTACGCCAAGGTCGGCGTCGATGACCGCAACTTCCAGCGGGGCATGGCCAGGATGCGGGCCAGTCTGATATCCACGGCGAAACTGGCGGCCAAAACCGCCGCGTGGAGCCTGCTCGGCGTCGCCCTGGCGAACACGGCGGTGAGCGTCTTCGCGCTGGTGGGGGCGTTGGCCCCGATGGTTGGCCTGGTGGGGGCGCTGCCGGCGGTGCTCGGCGCGGCGGCTGTCGCCGCCGTAGCGCTGAAAGTGGGCACATCCACTCTGACCGAGGCGTTGGGCGGCAGCGAGGAGGCCCTGGCGAAGCTGACGCCGGCCGCCCGCGCTGTCCACGACGAGATCAAGGCGCAGGCCGACGGCTGGGACGCCGTGCGGCGGTCGGTGGAGGGCGGCATCTTCAGCCGCGTGCAGGGGCAGATCTCTGCTCTGGCCGGGGTGTATCTGCCGCTGTTAGAGACCAAACTTGGCAAGATCGGTGAGGCGTGGGGGTCGGCGTTCGCGAACGCGGCTGCCGCGGCCCGCTCTCAGGTCGTGGTCGCTGGTGTCACTCGGCTGTTGGATGCCACGCGCACGGCGCTGGTCCACATCGGTGACGCCTTCGGTCCGCTGGTCACCGGGTTCGGTGCCGCGTTCGGCGCGACAGCGCCCCTGGTGGAACGCCTCGGGGCTGCCATCGGTCGGGTCATGGACACGTTCGGTGAGTGGCTGGCGGAGGTGTCCAAGTCCGGGCAGCTCATGGACTGGGTGAACGACGGCCTGGCCGCGTTGCAGCAGTTGATGGCGGTGCTACGCGCCGTCGGCGGGATCTTCGGCGCGGTCATCAAGGCCGCTACGAGCGTGTCGGGTGGGCTGCTGGACACGCTCGGGCAGGTGCTGGGGCAGGTCGACCGTTTCCTGAACTCCGCCGAGGGCTTGAAAATCCTGGAGACGATTTTCGGCACGATCAAGGAGACGGTGTCGAAGATCGCCCCGGCGCTTGGCCCGGTGCTGTCCGCGCTCGGCGCGGTGGTCGCGGCGGTCGCGCCCCTGCTGCCCCTGCTCGGTGAGCTGGTGGCGGTCCTGGCCACCGGGCTAGCCGGTGCCGTGCAGGCACTGATCCCGGGCCTGACCATGATCGTTGAGGCGTTGGTGTCCGGGCTGGGTCCGATCCTGCCCCTGCTGGCGGAACACTTCGCGGCGATGACGCCGCTGGTTAGTCAGCTCGGCGGCCTGCTGGGGGAGCTGCTGAGTACGGCGGTCACGACGCTGCTGGACGCGGCGGCGCAGCTACTCCCGGTGCTGTCGCAGATCGTACAAGTGTTGTACTCGGGTTTGATCACGGCGTTGGACGCGCTGCTACCGCTGTTTCTGGAGCTGCTGCCGCTGTTTGCGCAGATGGGCGCTGAACTGCTGCCGCAGCTAGTTCCGCTGGTGGCGGCGCTGGTAGATGTCCTGCTGGCGTTGTTGCCCGTGCTGATACCCCTGATAGAGCTACTGGTCACGCTCCAGGCTCGACTCTGGGAGGTGCAGGCGACGCTGGCTGGGGTGGTCATCCCGGTGCTGACTGTGCTCATCCAGTGGATAGCGAAGGCAGTGAATTGGGTGTCCACGCTTGCAGGGGCATTCATCCGGTTTTTGCACACCGCCAAGGGGTGGGCGAGTCTAGGCCCGTTCGTCTCTGGTCTGTGGAGTCATATCGTCGGGGTGTTCCGTGGCGGCGTCAACGCCGCCGTCCAGGTCGCGTCCACGATCGTCAGCAGGGTGCTAAGCCCGATTAAATCGCTGGTGAGCAAGGTACGCGGCGTGGGCAGCTCGTTTGTCAGCGCGGCCCGCAGCATCGGCACCCAAATCATCAACGGCATGATCTCGGGCATCAAAGGCTCCGTCGGACGGGCCATCAGCACAGTGAAGGGCGCTGTCGGCGGGATCATCCGAGGCGCGAAGGGCGCACTCGGCATCTCCTCGCCGTCCAAGGTGGCCGCGCGTGAGGTCGGCCGGTGGGTGCCGGCGGGTATCGGTGACGGTGTGCGTCAGGCCATGCCCGCGCTGCTGCGTCAGTTCGACGCGATGCGCCCGCAGATGATGGCGCACCTGCAAGTCGCCGGCCCGCAGGCACGACCGGCCACGCCGGCCGCGCAGCCTCCGGTGATCGTGCGTAGCCGGGGGGGCGACACGGTGAACATCACCGGACCCAACGTGACGTTGGCCGATGTCGAGCGCCACCAGCGCCGCCGGGAGGTCCGCGCACGAGTGGGGAGGCCACGCTAGATGCCGATCAGACGGGGTGTCATCGGGACGCCACCGCCGCCCGACCCGACACCGCCCGATACGCCTGCTGTCCGGGATGTGCCTCGCGCGTCCTGGATCGCGCCCGACGGCACCGAGGTGCCGCTAACCAGTCCCGGGCAGACCGGCTACCGGCTGCTGAAAGGGCTACGGGGCCTAGGTGGTGTCCCGGTCACGCTGACCACGGACAAGCTGCCCCGCGGTGGCGTGCGGGTTCGCACGGTGCGCCGTGAGGCTCGCGAGATCGACCTGCCGGTGCGGGTCACGGGCAGCACTCACACCGAGTTCATCGATCGCAAACGCAACCTGCTCGACTGGTTCGGGCAAACTGATGAGCTGGGCGCGGGGACGTTGGTGGTGTGGCGTCCTGACGGCACCCGCCGTCACATCACCTGCTACTGCGCGCATCCAGGTGACACCGACGATGATGGGCGGCTGGCCGAGAATCTGCTGGTCACGCTGTTGTGTGAGCAGCCGTGGTGGTACGGGCCCGATGAGGTTTCCGACGAGGCGTTGGAACTGGCCGACAACGGTTCCTACCTGGCCAGGTTTCCCAACGTGTCGCTGTCGAAGACTCTGGGCACCGGGGACCTGGACATTTTCAACCCGGGCCAGTTGGCCGCTTACCCGGTGTGGACGATCACCGGGCCGTGCGCGTCGGCGACGTTCACCCACGCTGACACCGGCCAGTCCTTCGCGATCGATCCGGACTACGCCGGCGGCGGTCCGCTGCTGCTCAACGACACGATCACTGTTTACACCGACCCGATGGCCATCTACGGGCCTTCCGGTCAGGCGGCCACGGGCGCGGTGAACTGGCCCGGCGCGAACTTGTTCCCGCTGCGACGCGGTCACAACCGGATCATCCTGTCGTTGACCGAGGCCGCCGTGGGCGCGGGCGTGGCGTGGTCGTTCGCGCCTCGCTACCGGAGCGCATGATGACCGACATCCATGAGTATGTGGTGTTGTTGACCGACCGGAACCTTGTGGAGGTTGGCCAGCCGATCACCACGTGGACGAGCATCGAAATCGACCGCAAGCACAACGAGCCGGCCGCCGGGCTCATCACGGTGCCGGCTGGCCCGGCGCTGCTGACTGACCTGTACACCCCGGGGCGACGTGCCGTGGTGCTGCGCGACGGCGAGTACTTCGCCGCAGGGCCGATCGAGCGGCCGGCGGAGCCGTTCGCCTGGACCGCCGACTCCGACGGGCCGGACACTGGCGAGATCACGTTCGCTTTTGGCTCCGACTTGGCGGACATCGTGGCCAGGGTTTCCCTGCCGGACCCGACGCTGCTGCCGGAGGACCCGGCGCAACCGGAGGCATGGACCCGCACCGCGATCGGCGAATCGGTGCTGCGGGACCTGGTGGACGCCAACTGCATCTCCACCTCGGCGGACACGGCCTACCGGAAGGTGCCGTCGCTGGCGCTGGGCGCGACGGCCGGTGTCGGGACGGCGATCACCTACCGCACCCGGTTTGAGCAGATGGGCGACGCGATGCGCCGCGCCGCGCTCGCCGCCGGCGGGCTGGTGTTCGACACGGTGCAGCAGGCCGGGCAGATCCACTTCGTGGTTCGCGCCCCGCTGGACCGCACGTCTGAGGTGCGCTACTCCCGGTCGGTGGGCAACCTGCGGGGCATCCACCTCGAGGGGGAAGCCCCGACGGTATCCGACGCGATCGTCGGCGGCGGCGGGGAGGGCGCGGACCGGCTGATCATCCGCCGCGTCAGCGACGCGGCCCATCAGTGGGGCATCTCAGAGCGGTTCATCGACCAACGGCAAGCCTCGGAGCTGGTGGAGCTGCACCAGGCCGGGGACGAAGCCCTAGCTGAGGGGGCCGAGAAAGCGAAACTCATGGTCGTGGTGGTCGCCGGTTCCGGACAGCCCACGCCCAACATCGGCGACCTTGTCACCGTCGAACTGTGGCCCGGAACGGAGCTGGCCGAGGAGGTCCGCGGCGATCATCTTGAGGTCGACGCGGGCGGTGAGCTGCACACCCTACTCGTCGGCTCCGAGGAGGCCAGCCCTGACCCGGAGTGGATTCACGAGGTCCGACGCATCACCCGTTCCCTAGCCCGCTTGGAGACCATCTGATGGCCCAGACCTCATATCCGTTGCCGCCGGACCGGATCATCACCGACCGCGAATACGAATCGTTGATGCGCCGGTCCCTGGCTGACGGCTGGCAAACCACTCCGGGGGAAGACGTCGGGGAACTGCCGATCTTCTACGCCGATGACACTGGCATGCACATCACGGTTCGTGCCGGCAAGCACGGCCTTCTACGGGGGTTCAAGTGGGAGTCCGGTGACACGGACTCCACCATCGCCATAGCTGCCAACGAGTCCGGGCAGCAACGTGTGGACCTGGTGGTGCTGCGGCTGACCCGCCCGGGCTACTCGGTGGCCCTCGAAATCCGGGCCGGCGTGCCCGGCTCGGGTTCCCCGTGGCCGGTGCAGCAACGCACCGATCCAGGGGTGTACGAAATCCCGCTGGGGCGGGTGACGGTGCCACACGGCACCACCTCGATATCACCATCGCAGGTGGTGTCCATTGCGTGGCAGGTCGATGACGTCGGTGGGGTCCGCGCGTACTCGCTGTACCCGCCGCGTGCCGTGGTGGGCCGCACCTACTGGGAGATTGACACCTCGCGGCTGATGCTGTGCGACGGCTTCAGGTGGCTGCCGCTGCACGAAGACACCGGTTGGGTGAACTGCACCCCGTTTGTTCACGGCCCCTCCGCGAGCGGGTGGCAGACCGCGACGAACGGGTTTGCGCGGGCCCGCCGACTCAACGGCGTTGTCACCGTGCAGATCAGGCTGTACCGCTACGGCAGCGACGTGCCTCACGGGCTCTCTTCGACCTGTTGCTACCTGCCGCCCTCGCCAGCACTGTCCCGCGGGTTCCCGCCCCGAGACCTGATGGTTCTCGCCAGCGGCGTCAACGGCTATGAGGACAGGCCGGCGAGGTTCGAGGTTCATACCGACGGCTCGGTGTCGGTCGGTGTCAACGGCGGCATCCCCGCGGGCCGGGAAGTCGCGGTCACGGTCTCCTACCCGGTCCTCTAACGGGCAACGTCTCGTCTACCCAACACCAGGAAAGAGGGGGCTGCGCATGGCGCGGTACTGGTTCGGCGGTGGGCCTGCCGACTGGACGTTCAACGGGGTGAGCGCCGACGCGGTGCCCGATCTTGCCCAACTTCAGGGCGGACTCGTGTGCACGTTCTACAACGCGGAGGCGGGCGGCACGCAGTACACCGACCTTTTGGACCCAAACGGCCAGCCGACCTTGCAGATCCTCAGCGAGGACGGTAGCGGGCTGCGCTCCAAGGGGCAGATACCGGCGTTTCGGGGGCCCGATGGGGTCACGCAGATGTGGGCCGAGTGTGATGGCGGCCCCAGGGTTTTGATGGTCACCACCGACGCGGCCGACGTGGTGGCGGTGCCGCGCACGATCCTTCCGCCGCTGTCGCAGATCGGTGACGTGACCGTGGGGGCCGGTCGGCACCGGCTGTACAACGACAGCGGCTACAACCTGCTCATCTCCGGCGTTCGGGCGAGCGTCGGTACGCCACCGACCGGCAGCGTGTCGATACGCATCGACGTGAACCGCAACGGCACCACCATCTTTTCGAACCAATCTGCGCGGCCGGCGATCATCGACGGGCAGAGTACGTCCGGATTCGTGACCGCTATCGACGTGGTGACCTGGGACACCGGGGACTATCTCACGGTAGACGTCGACTCGGTCGGGTCCACCACCGCCGGTGCTGACCTGACGGTGCAGGTTGCGGTGGAGAAGGCGTGAGGCTCACCAACAGCTTCGAGACGGGTCTGCCGCCCGGGACGACAGTCACGACCGGTAACTCGGGGGAAGTCGAGGCGGGTAACCCGTTCACGTTGTCCACCGACTCGGCGGCCTCAACGTGCGTGTATTCCGGTGTGGGCGCGCGTGGCCTGCTGTGTATGTCCGTTGGTGTGCAGTCGCCGGCCGGTCCGTCGCGGCGCGGTTGGGCTGTCAACCCGTTGGCGGTGACGAACGCCCAGTATTACCGCCTGTACGTGGACCCGGGCACCATCACCGGCACCCTGTCGGTGCTGCGCGGGATGAACACCGGCAGCACCGGTCAGCGGTTCCGCCTTTCGGTGTCGGCCGACGGCATCGTCACCATGTACAACAAGTCGAACGTCGTGGTCTGGGTCAGCGCTGCGCTTGCCGCCGGCACCTGGTGGCGTGTCGAGGCGTCCGTGGAAGGGTTCGACGCGCGTCCGTGCCAGGTCCAGATCTTCGCGGGTGATGCGATCACGCCGACACAGGACTCCGGGGTGATCACCGGGGATTTCGGTGGGCCCATCACGGAGGTGTGGTTCGGGCAGACCAACGCCGCGTTTGGTGTGGCCGGCGTGTTGGATGATCTCGGCTACTCCGACGAGGGATGGCTTGGGCCCGCGGCGCTCATGCCGACGGTGCTTTTCAGTTGGGCGGGGGCGCTCACCGACCACACCGCAACCGTCACGTACGCGTTGCAGAATGTTTCGTCGGTGAGACTGGCGGTGTCGCAGAGCCCCACTCTCATCTCCCCCGTGCACTCAGCGGACACGGCCGTGGACGCAGACGGGTTCGTCAAGATCACCGTTTCTGGGCTCGACCCGGACACCACGCACTGGTACGGCCTCGAGGCCAACGGGATGCTCCTGGACACCGGGCGGGGACTGTTCACCACCGACCCGACGCCCGGCACCGTCGCAAGTTTTTCGGTCGCGTTCGGTAGCTGCAACCAGACCAACTCCAACGCGGCCACGTTCGCGCAGATCGCCGCCCGGCAGGGACCCTACGGGCTCGCACGGCGGATTTTGCATGAGGGGGACCTGCACTACCGCGATCCTGGCGCGGGGTGGTCGACCGCTGAGGCATTGGCGCAGTACCGCACGTCGATGTCCCAACCGACCATGCAGACCATGACGGCCGCGGTGCCCATGCTCTACGTCTGGGACAACCACGATTGGGGCGGCACCGACAGCGACAGCACCTCTCCCGCCGGCCCGGTGAACGCGGCGGCCTACCGGCAGGTTGTTCCCCACTACCCGCTTGCCACGGCGGGGTCCACGGCCATCTATCAGTCGATGGTCATCGGACGCATCCGGTTCATCGTGCTGGACACGCGTTCGCAGCGCACACCCCGCACCGATCCGGAGAGCGCCAGCAAGACGCTTCTCGGGGCCGAGCAGAAGGGGTGGCTCTACGACCAGCTCCTCCAACCGGAACCCGTCAAGATCATCGTGTCGGGGATCTACTGGCGGCACGACTCCGCAGGCGGCGACCGGTGGGGCAGCTACGCCACCGAATTCCAGGAGATCCGGCAATGGATCGCCGACCGTCCTCAGGTGCAAGCGTTCGTGATCTTCGGTGACCGGCACGCCCTGGCCGCCGACGACGGTTCCTCACCCGGTTGTTACCTGCCGCAGGCCGGAGGCGCCCCCTTAGACCAGGGCTCTACGCAGCAATTCGAGCTGTGGAGTCACGGCTACTGGGCGGGTACGCCGAACACCAACCTGATGGCGTTCGGCTGGTTGGACATCCACGACAGCGGCGCGTCGATCACCATCTCGTACTCCGGTATCTCGGCGTCCGACGGCCAGGTCCGCGTGTCCATGAGCACACCGTTTACGGCCGCTCCGCCGCTCGAGGCTATCTGGGGCTATCCCCTCTAACGTCCTTGACACCAACGTCAAGGCCGCCACCCGACATTGCTGGGGTGAGCGGCCTGATTTCCGTCTGCACCCGACACAGAAGGAGCACGCATGAAGATCATCAGCCGTTCTCAGTGGGGCGCACGTCCAGCCCACAGCGTTCAAAAGGTGGCCGTTTCGGACCGACGCCGGTTCGTGGTCCACTACTCTGCCGCGAGCCCGGACCAAACCCCCAAGGCCATTCAGGCGTACCACATGCACACGCGTGGCTGGGCCGACGTTGGATACAACTTTCTGGTCAATGCCGATGGTGAGATCTTCGAGGGGCGCGGGTGGGACGTTCTGGGCGCGCACGCCTCCGGGTACAACACCGAGTCAATCGGCGTGTGTTTCATCGGCCGGGACCGCGACGCCGGACCGAAAGTCCTGGCCGCGGTGCGATGGCTGTATGACGAGGCGTGCCGGCGCACCGGGCGCACGCTGACGCGCACCGGGCACCGCGACCTCGCCGCGACTGCCTGCCCCGGCGACGAGTTGCACGTGTGGCTACGCGCGGGAATGCCCGTCGACGGGCCCCCGCCGTCGCCGTCGCCGTCTCGGCCGGCACCGGGCCCGGCCGTGCCGTTCCCATTGCCCAGCGGCTACTACTTCGGCCCGAAGGCGGGCGGTGACCGGTCGGTGTCGGGCTACTACCGGCGCACCTTCAAGGGCAAGGCGGACCGCACGTGGCTCGCCCAGTGGGCCGGGCAGCTCGTCCGTCGAGGCTGGCCGGCAGGCAAGGGACAGCGTTATCTGCGCCGGTCCGGCCGCGACGGCATCTATGGCCCGGAGTACCAGGAGTTGATCAAGGCGTTTCAGAAGGATCAGGGTCTGCGCGTGGACGGGCTGTTGGGCGTGCAGACCTGGGACGCCGCCTACCGCAACCCCATCACGTAGCGGTGGGGCGCGGCGGGGACTGCTTCCCCCGCCGCGCACCGGATGACTGGGGGGTCAGAGGATGCGGCGTAGTTTGCTCACCGCGATCTCCACGGGTCCCCGCGAGCTGAGGATTTCCCGGTGTTTCCGGATGGCCACGTGCACTGCGGCCTGCTGTGCGTCGGAGCGCCCGGCAAGCTGGGTTCCCCCGACGATCCTGGTTACCTGGTCGATGGGGCCGCTGCTGTTACTGGCTACGGTGGTGACAACGAATTTCATCTTCGGGTCCTCTCGGCAAGTGGTGGGGCCCGTGTCCGGTGGGTTCCAGCTCCCGCCCGGATGGTGGCCGTACCGCTACTGACAGTTTCCGATATTGCTGGTGTCGCCTCACAGTGCCCCCCGGGGCGGCTACCGCCCCGGGGGCACTGTGCTAGTGACCGAGCGCGTTGCGACTCCCGTCCGAGGTTGTGCGCTGGCCAATGTCCGCGCGCTGCCCGGCCCTTCGGCCCGCCTCCTTGCCGTGGGCGGAGCGCCCACGCACCAAAGTGCGGGAGCGCTTCAATCGCGGGTACATCGCCTTCACCCGCTCGTCCACTGCGGCGGAACGTCGACTTAGCACCGGAACAAGATCCGTTCCGGTGCCCGCAACCGAGTCAGTTGCCTGCTTCTCGATCGCCTCCAGCCGCCCATACACGGCCGCCGCGAAGTAGAAGATGAAGTCGCTTTTCCACTTTCTCAAGTCGGGCCCTTTCAAGCCCTCGGGCTGGCTTCCTGCCATCGCCCCTACACACTGGACCATGAGGGAGGTGAAGAGCATGTCAGCCCGTTCGATGCTGCTGGCCGGTCCGAACAGGTGCATTACGCATTCGGTCCGCACTCGGCCTCGGATCTGGACGTGCTTGATTCCCAGCGGTTCCGCGACACTCACCAGAATCACTATCATGTCCGTCAGGTACTGGCCCTTTAGCGGCATCTTGTGGTCGATGATGGGGTCTGCTTCCGACCCCCCGGCATCTGCGGCCAGAGCCACTTCGATGCCGTGTCGTGCCATCAGTTCCATTGCCTTCGTGGTCATGTTTTCCGCCGCTTCCGGCGGGGTCGCCGGGTCCTGTGCCTGGGCTAAAAGAGCGCGGACCTTGCGCAGGTAGTCTTCGCGACTCAACTTCATGGCCTGCTCGCCCTCCTTGGGGGTTAGGGCGGGGGGGTCAGCTCCCCTCGCTGCAACAGGACCCACATTACCGAGCCAGATAGAAAGATTCAAGGGATATTTAGGCGTTTCTGGTGGGCTGGTTTTGGGGAGGGTCACCCTTAGCGATGGGGCCCGCTCACCCGAACCTCGTTGACCGACCATCCGGCTAGGCCCAAAAACCCACATAAGGTGCGCTCTTGCGCAGAGGTATACAACGATTCGCTCACGCGGGTTCGGCCGTAGAGCGCACTCCTTACCGGACCCTTACCGGTGGCATCCGGGGGGCGGCCCGGGGTAACGTCTGGCACCCGACTTGTAAACTTGCGTTCGTAGATTTATTGATCCCTACGCCCCACCCCGGAAACCACTTGCGGGGCGGACCCGACTCACCACATCGCGCACACCGAATGACTTCACACTGAGGGCAACCGGGCGGCGACGGCGCGAGAGCTGTTGAGGGCTGCGCGGGGCTTGCCACGCCCTCCAGGCACTCTCGCACCGTCGCCGTTCCCTCCACCCCACGCGGGACCAGTCGCGCGGTCGCGTGGGAGAGGGCCCGACGGGGGCCGTGTCGCCTGAGGCGGCCCGGCCCCCGTCCTCCGGTCTGCCGACGGGGAACAGCCCTAACACCTCGGCCGCCGTAGCGCCACGGGGGGAAGCGCCAACGACACACCGTGGATGGGGCGAACCACTACGTCGACAGAGGGTAAGACCCTGCGGGCACAAGCTAGACCTGTTGTGTGCGTAAAACGCCGACGATGCCGGCCAGTAACGACGCGCGGCCGGTGAGGGTAGGTTAAGGCCGCTCGCGAAGACAATACCCAACCGTAGAACACACCAACCATCCCCCGGATTGCCCAACGATGAAGTCCGATGCGATCTACCGCGTGACCATACGCTAAGAGTAGTCGCGCGGACACTCCCCGCCCGAGACTTCCTCTTTGGATGCATTCGGTTGCTGCGGGGCCGGCGGGTGAGGGCCCGCCGTAGCGGCGGGCCCTCACCCGGTGTCAGGCACTACACAGGCAAGCGGCGTGAATCCCATAGTGGCGAGCGGTTTCCCCCTCCAACAGGGTGTTGTCCAGCCCGCACCGCCCGGTACGCAGCCCGTACGCCCGCATAGCGGTGACCGGGTCCTTCGACAGGGCTTCCACGATTTCCTTCTTCTTCGCCCGGTAGGCGACTGCTGGCCCCGGTGTACCGTCTGGCCCCGCGGACCGAACGGCAATACCGGTATTACCTGCAACCGTGCGCCGCTCGATGCGATACACGCCACCCTCCAGCACATACCACCCGTCGGGGAGGCGGGGGGACTCGTCGCCCAATGGGCGAGCCTGCCGACACTCGTCCGCAATGGTCAGAAATTCCTCGATGGCCAGATGTAGTTCCATCGCCCGGCGCGCGGGCGAATGGGTGTCGGCGATAGTGCCGTCGATCTCCTCCTGGTCGACCGAGAGGCGCGGCGCCAATCCATGGATGAGGTCGTGCACATAGGCGCGCTGGTCATCCGTGGCCGGAGGGAGACCGGCTATTTGGTCGGTCGGCCGCTCGGCCTTCCCCTCCGGGGGGTGCTGCTTCCCGGTTCTCGGCTTCTCAGCCGAAACCGGCTTTCCCGACATGATGTAGTCCCGGATCTTCCGCGAGATCTCAGCGATAACAGCCATGGGCTTGCCAGCGTCTATAGCCGCATTGTGTTCCGCTTGCAGCTCGGCGAAGTCCATTCGCTACTCCCCTCTCGTTCGGGTCGGGGTCCAGCTCCCCAACCACAACCCAAACACTAGCGGGACAGCTAGAATCACACAAGGGGTGTTTCTCGGGTTTCTGGTGGCCTGCAAGTTGGTCGTGCAGCGCTGTCGAGCCGGAGCATGGCCGGGGGTGACGGGGGCCCTGGGGGCGCGAGCCAGCCCAACGGATCAAATCCCGTCACCCTTCTACGCTCCCATGAGTTGTGGCGTTGGCAGGTCAGTCCTGCTCAATGACCGGCAGCGTTGCCTGAACGGCCGCGCGCACGGCGTCCAGCTTTTTCCTAGCCGCATCGCGCTCACGCTCGGCTCTTTCGGCACGCTCCTTCCACCGGTCACGGGACGAGGACAACTCCTCCACCAACTCCAAATAGGTGTCGATCCTCCGTTCCTGCTCCGGGTCCACGGCGCTCGCTACCGAATGTGCGTGAGGCTGCGGATCAACGGCACGTGCCACCGACACCTGTGCAGGAAGCTGCGGCTCCACGTCGGTTTCCTGTAGCCGCCGTCGCAAGGTCGCCGGGTTCAGGCCCAGACGCCTAGCCGCCGCGACCTGACTGATGCCCGGCTCCTGGTCACGCAGTTTGAGGTATGCCGCGCGGGTCTTCTGCGGGCTGTCGCGGTTGCGCGACTGCCGTGTCCGGCCGGTCGCTTCGAGCCGACGGGACAGCGTCGACGTCTGAATCTGCAACAGCTCGGCCGCCTTAACAATGCCGAGCTGCCGCCCCTGCTTCCGTTCGTCTTCGACCAACGCGTCATACGCCTCGCGGGTCTTTAGCGCTCGTGCCTCAAACGAGGTCTGTTTGTCGCCCACGGTGGGTGGCTCCTCTGGGGGGTGGGGGGTGGACGCCACGATATCCCCGGCGCTGGCGATGCGCTCGCCGTTGGCGTGCTCCCGGGACAGGTGATCCTCGACCGCACTGGTCGACGGAAACACCCTGTTGCATCGGTTGCAGGACAGCCAGGTCACGGTTCGTGACCCGTCTTGGCCAGCCGATACGTCGATAGTCACTGCGATGAAGTTGGCGGCGACGATGCGCTTGTCGCCGGGGCGGCTCGTGTGCGCGTCCTGAAGGTCACGCACCGCGTATGGGCCGATCCGAAGCTTGTCTTTGTCGAATTGCAGCCCCAACAGTTCGAGCTTCTTCGACTTCGAGATGGTTGTCAGTGTCACGATCGTCCTTTCGTGGACGGCCGCCGACGCGGCCTCCCTTGGCTCACGCCCGGACGACGGGTGCACCCGCGCGGTTTGATGCGCGTGAGCGATGAATGGACAGGGGACGCACTAGGGGCGAGCATGGCTCCATTCCTCCACGGACGTACGACGAAACCGCGCCGACTTAACGCGGTGGTTTGCGGCGAGGTTCCAGCTCCTCTCCGCAACTCCGAGACTATCTAGACCGCATAGAAGTTGTCCAGCACTGTTTGGCAATTTCTGTTGGGCTCTAAGCTGCGTTTGCGGGAGCCGCTTCGCGTTGACGACGAACCGTAAACGGAAAGCCTCCCGCGCGCCCCCCGGAGCGCCCCGACCGCTTAGCGCCCACCCCTTAAAAGCGGCGCGTGAGACTCCACGCACGACGGAGACCCCACGATAGCAAGCCACACATAAACTTTGAAAGACTCATTGACACCTTCTAGCTGGCCCCCTAGTGTGGGTGGTGGCGGGTCGAGGGCCCCCGGTAGCGGCCCAGCAGGACTGCTGCCGGGGGGATCGACAGCCCGTGTGGATACAGCGCGGGCTGTCGATCCGCCCGCCAAACCCGAGGGGAGAGGCCGGGGGCGCGGTAGAGGGGCAATCCCCCGCGCCCTCGGCGACCTCCCCCGTACACGCCCTCCCGGGGCGGGGAGCTGGAACCCCTCACCCGGGCAAACCGAGAGGACAGCACACGATGATCTTTCTCGCCTGCTATGAGGACGCCGCCGCGTGGCGCGTGGCGTTCGCCGAGGATCTACCCGGTTCCCGGGCCACCCTTATCCATGTCACCGCCACGAGCACGGTCTACGCGCTCCGGCGGAGGTGGCTGGTCGAGGTACCGCCCTGCGGTGATGTCGTGGTCATCGCGGTCTACACGTCGGGGCAGTCCCAGCGGTTCGCCGGGTTTGGTTGCACGTATCTGGGGCTGCGGCTCGGCGGTGTCATCGCTGACGCCCTCCGGCGGACCACCACTGCCAAGCCCACGCGGTGGGCCGCATGAGGCCCACTGCCGTCCGGCCGGCTCCGCCGCGCCTCACCCCGCTACGGGATGTCGTCTACGCGCGGGACATGCGCGGCCGACGCGTCCGAATCGGCGCGGTCTCCACTGACGGGGTGTGGGCTTATCACCGCGTCGAGGATGTGAACACGCTGTGGGAGGTGATGGTGATCCCCACCGGCCAACCGGTCCCGCTGATGTGGAGCACACTGCGAGACGCACGCACCTGGACCGGCAGCGGTGACGCGCTCGCCAAGGTTCGCGACGGGACCGCGGCCGTGGCCGCCGACGGCGCATCCGAACACCGCACTGAGGCACGGGCGCTGATGGGGGTCCTCGACGGGCTGCTGTCCGGCCACCTCGTGATGGCCGAGCCCCTACGGCGCTGCGGGCAGTGTCGCGGGCTGCTCACCGAGACGCCCGACGGGTGGCGGCACGCTGCGGTCTGCCGCCCCGGGTGCTGGGCTCCCGCCGACGGGCTGCCAGTGCAGCCGTGCCTCACACCCGAACGGCACACCTACTGCGCTGATCTGTGGGTGCAGCCCTGCGCCCACGGCCGATGCGCCGAACCCGCCGACCCGGGCGGGCAATGCGACCACGCCGAGGAAGGGTTCTGCTGTGGCTGCTGCCGCCGGGACGAGGCGGGACGGCCATGATCGCGCTATGCCGTGATGGGCCCAGGAAGAGCGCACGATCGCCTTAGCTGTAGAGCGAGGCCTGTGAGCTGGCCTCTGCCCTGGAGGCACTGACCAACCGTGAGGATCGCCGCGAGGGGTGGCCGGCTACTGCCGTGAGTGTCATTCGGGTGGGGCTGGCCTTGGTGGTAGGCCCCGTGCCCATGTCGTCCGGGTGGTCGCTGCCCACACGACCACCCGGACGGCACCCCCCCCGGGAGTCCACGGTGCCCGGGGTCAACACCGTGGTGGTGGAAGGTCATTCACAAGGGCGTGTTGGGTGTCCGGTTACGCTCCGGGCAGGGCCAGGGCACACCACACACGCACCGCTTGGGGAGCCACGACCACACCCTCGGGCGTGGCCTCGGCTGATGCCATGAGGGCTCCCCGCTCACTCCTTACCCGGCTTGTCGTCGGCGGGCTTCGGGCGGGGCCCCCACGGGGGCAGTTCGACATCTCCACTGTGGTGCATGGCGTGCTCGTCCTCTCGGATCGATCAACTGCTGACTCGCCCTCTCGGATGGGCACCTTCGAGCCTGCCAGGGGCTGGCCGGCACGCGAACCGCACTTTGCGCGACACTGTGTGGACACCTCGGAAAGGTCACCGACGATGCCTGGTAATGACGTGCTCAGGGATGCTCTGATTGCGGCACAGTTGACCTACACGCAGGTCGCTGATCGGACGGGAGTGGACGAGAAAACCGTGTGCCGGTGGGTGACCGAGGGCCGGGTGCCTCATCAGCCCACGCGTCTGGCCGTCGCGAAGCTGCTCGGGGAGGACCCGGAAATGCTCTGGTCCGAGGCGGTACGTCGCCGGTTCAAAACCGGCGCTGACCGCGAGTTAGTCGAGATGTACGCACGGCGGGCCGACGTGCCCCGCCACTTCTGGCGAGACATGATCACCTCTGCGCGTCGGCGGATCTTGTTCGGCGGGTACACGTCGTACTTCATCTTTGTTGACGCGCCTCAGGCCCGCGCGCAGCTAGCGGCTAAGGCTGGTCAGGGGGTGGACGTCCGGTGGCTGTTGGGCGACCCCGACTCGGCGGTCACCCGGGCACGTGATGACATCGAGGCCCACCCGCTCAAGCTGGCGACCCGCATCCAGATGACGCGGATGGAGATCGCCAAGTCGGGGGCCGCCGATCTGATGCCCGTACGGTTGTCCGATCGGCACATCGCCACGTCAGTGTGGATTTTCGATGATGAGGCGGTGCTGGCCACGCACATCGGCGCGGGGCTGGGTCACGACTCGCTGACCCAGCATTTCAGGCGACGCGAGGAGGGCGGGCCGTTTGATCGGCTCCTGGAGCATTTCGAGTCGCTATGGAACGACGCCCATCCTGCGGAACCGGAGACCGACACTTAACTAGGCCATACAAAAATCATGAAGTAGCCCTTGCCGCTTACTTTGGGGCTCGTTACCGTGTGGGTGCAGAGGCGTCATCGCGGGATGACTGCCACTGACCCAGGCCCCGTTGGAAACACCGGAAAGGCGTGAGGGCGGGGCCATGAGCCCGGCCCGGGGAGCTGGAACCCCGGGTCTCAACCGAGAGGTAGGCGCGCATGAGTAAGGACAAGTCTTCGAGTCGTTCGGCCGCTGAGTGGGTCAAGCGGCACCCGGCCCCCCGGAACACGCCCGTGGACGACGCACGCGCCCCATGGCGGGCGGTGCTCGTGGTCGATGACGTCGCCGCTTTTGCGGCAACGTATCTCGAGCCGTTCTGCTCGGCGTACCAGGCAAGGGGGGCAGGCCGCTTCCCGGTCCAATGGGGACCCACTCGGCAGGAGTGGGTGTGTTGGTTGGTTGACGAGTTCAACGCCCACCACGCTCGGGAGGGCAGTCACATGGAGGCGGAGCCCGATACCGGTTCCGCGTAGAAGATTCCCCGCTCTAGCGGTGCTCATGAGGGCAACAGGGGGACGCATCAAGAGCCCAGCCGTCAGGGACACATCAAGAGCCCAGCCGTCAGGCTGGGCTCTTGATCGTTTGAGGACTCCTTGGCGCATTCGCGGCGATGCGCTGCCCCATCCTTTCCGGTCAGGCACCGGGGGTGGGCGGCCACGCGGAGGCGAGGGGGGTCTATCCCGCCTCTGCATCGGAATGCGCCTCACCCTGGAGACAGCACACACGAAACAGCGCCCCCGGTGACCCGGGGGCGCTGTTTCGTGTTGCAGGCACGCCGCAGGTGGTGCCTCCTCCACCTGAACCCCACGGTAAGTCATCAAGCATAGTTTGACTATTTTTAGTGTCCGCGTTATCCTTGAGGGACTTGAGTCGGGCAGGGCCCCGGGGAGCTGGAAGTCCGGAGGGTTCGCCGGCTCGAGATGCCCCGAGAGGACGCACCCCGCACGTGAAGCCGGGGACTATCAGTCACCCTGCAACGTTGGGCGGGCTGCTGCGCCCCTCTCACCACCCGAGAGAGCGAGGACATTTCATGGCCGAGCAGCAGGAGTCCAGAGGACCGAACCTTGCCTACGTGGAGCAGGCCCTGAGGTTGGCGGGCTGGACGACACGGTTCGTTCCGGCCCGCGCCGATTACACGGGCCGGTGGAATTTCGAGGCCCGTAAAGGACTTGCGCGGATGGAAATCCCGCGCGGCGAGGGGGGCAGGTACGCCCCCGTGGTCCAGCGCCTTACCCCCAGCGGTGACACGGAGTGGGCGTCATTGTTCACCCCGCAGGCACCCGTGCGGGCGCTGTTGCAGATGGCCTTCACCGCCGCCGGCTGACGTGCAGGTGCGGGGCGCCCCCGGTGCGAGGCCGGGGGCGCCCCGCACCTGCACTACCCGACACGGCCGACGGAAAGTGGGTAACTCACATTGATGCTTTCTACGCGCCCACGTATCGTCAAGGTCAAGAAGTGTGTTGACCAGGTGGACGCGGGTGAACGCCCGCGTACCGCAAACCGAGGAGGTGACCGCATGGCCACCAGCGAACCCGCAGCGGCCAGGGCCGCCGGCAAAGGCAAAACCCGGATGGACGAGCTACGGGCTATCCCGGGCCCGTGGGACTGCAGCACGATCTCAAGAGTTTTCGGCGTGGGCGTACAGACCGTGTGGATTTGGGTGCACGGGGGCCGCAGGACCCGCGACGAGAAGATCGCCCACCACTACGACGTCACTCTCGACACCGTGCGGCGCTGGCGCAAGGAAAGCGACGGGCAAACCTGGCGCGACAAGGCCGCCCACGTAGACCTCGACGGGGTAGGCGTTAACCATCAGATGCTGCCCGAGGCCACCGCGAAACTGGGCGGCAGCGATGGATGGGAACCCGACACGATCCTCAAGTGGGGCCTGACCTCGTGGGACGACACCGGTCGGACCCGCCTGGATGCCACCGGGCAGGCACGCCAGCTCCCCCCAACAGGACGGCCGCGGGGAACCCTCGAAACTAAACCGAGGGCCCACAACGACAACCGGGACAAGGTCCGGAAAGCGGTAGTCACCACCTACCGGAAGCTCGTGTCCCAAGAGTTCACCGACACGGCGGCGCGCGGTGCCGTCGCCGAACGGCTCGGCCTCAACCGCAAACAGGTGTCGCGGCACCTCGCCGCCGCCCGGCAGCTCCCCGACGAGTACGGCGACATCCCGCAGGGCTCCTCCAAGCGTGGCCCACGCCGCGCTCCGGGCAGCGTGCCCACCGCGGTCACGCCCCGCACGTCGCAAAAGGGGAAGGGGAAGGCCATCGAGTAAACGAAACCCGCCCCCCGACGCACCCGGACAAAGGCTGGAAAACCGAGAACGGTGCACGGAGGGCGGATCTTCCGAGAGGACGAGCACGCCCCAACTGCCACGTAGGTGGAGGTCGGTAACTGCCTCGCCTCGCAACACCCCTCGCGGGATGTCGCACGCCCACGGTAGCAACGCTGCGAGCGGACTGTCTAACGCGCCCCGTGTGCTGCGCGTCCCACAAGACCCAGACTGAAAGGGATTTTGTGACGCAAACCCCTCGGGCCCGGCATCCCAAACGGGCCCTGCTACTACCTACCCCCGGGAAGCTTCGCGCCCGCAAATCTGCCGGCCGTCGGCTTCATCTGCCGGCCACCACCCCGAACCCGGTCCTTATGGTGCAACTACGTGGCCGGTACGCGGGCCCACTCGAGCCCGCCGAGCAATGGCGGTACGCGCAGGCTCTCGCGCGGGGACGCACCGTCATCCCCACCGACTACCGGGCCAACCCCGGTGATCTCGTCGCGTTGATGGGCCACGCCATCGCGCTGGACATCCCCTTACCGGTGGCGTGGACACACCTACACTTCAGCGCCGACGGCAAGGGCGGCATGAGCGGCATCCTGATGTATGGGCTGCTGGTCCGCGCGGGTCACCGCGTGAACATCCTGCGCGCCGATGACCACGAGGTGTGCGCCCAGCTCGTCCGCGGTGACGGCCTGCCCGGCGGGCAGGCACGCTGGAGCATCCGGGAGGCGATGCGCGCCGACCTGCTGCTAACCACCAGGTGGCGACGCTACCCCGGCGACATGCTGTGGTGGCGGTGCCTGGCACGACTCGCCCGCCGATTCGCCCCGGACGTGGTGCTAGGTCTCGGCTACCTCCCCGAGGAGCTGGAAACCGGCGCGGTCGGTGACGATCCCACCGAGGCCACCGAGGCCACCGAGGCCACTGAGGCCGTTGACGCCGACGGGAACGCCGTGCCCCGCGCGGACGTGATGGAATTCCTCGCCGGTGTCGACACCCTGTCCTGGGCCGACCTCCGCCGGAAGATGAAGAAAGCGGTGGATCTGGGTCTTCATGGCCTGTACGCCGGGACCGTCGACTCGGTACCGCTCACCGTGCAGGACACGCTAATCAACGCCGGCAACCGCGCGGTCGCGGCCGAGGAAGCCCAGCGGGAGGCCGACACCCCACCCGGTGACGGGCTACCACCCACCGTCGGGGTGCCCAACACACCCGTAGTCGACCTTGGACGCACGACGACGGGTATGGCCTGCAAGTGCCCGCTCGAGCACATCGTGAGCACCGGTAACCATCTGCCCGCATGCGGCCAGTACCGGCCCCCGTTCGCTCCCAAGGGCGGCGAGCAGCGGTGATCGACCTCCTGACCGCCGACGCCGACCAGGTGCGCGCCCTCGTCGCCAAGGGGGTGTCCCAGGCGTTCATCGCCGAAACCACGCAACGCGCCCGGGACCCACACCACCTGGGCCTGTCCTCGATCGGCGGGTGCACCCGCGCCGCCGCGTACGCCCTGGCCCGCGTCGACCCGTCGGACACCCCGCCCGTGGAGGAGGGCCGGCAAGCCAACCTTGGTGTCTGGTACCACGAAGGTCTGCTACCCCGCCTGTCGGAGCAGATGGGCGGCGAGGTCGAGCTACCCGTGGTCCTGCACGCGGCCGGGGTCGCGATCACGGGCACCGCTGACCTGGTGCCGCCCGGCGCGGTAGTCGACCTCAAGACGGTCGGCGCGCACAAGCTGCAAACCATCCGCTACCACGTGTCGCCGTACCGTCGGCACCGGTTGCAGGTCCTCGGCTACGTCCTCGCCGTCCAGCAGGGCGGGCGGCCGACCCGATGGGCGATCTGGATCTACATGGACCGATCCACCGGCGAGGTGGAAGTCATCGTGGAGGAGTTCACCGCCCGCGCCGCGCTTGAGGTCATCGACCGGATAGCCGAGATCCGCCGATACGCCGAGCATGATCCTGACCTGGCCCCGGCTGAGGATCGCGGGCCGGGCCTGTCATTCACCTGCGACGCCTGTCCGTGGCTTCGCCGTTGCTGGGGCCCCGACGCGGTCCCCGGGCAGATCGGCGCCCAAACGTCGCTCGTAGCCGGCGCGATCCCCCAGGTACATCCGCCCGACCCCCGGGCGGTGCAGGCGCTGTCTTCCTACAAGGACGCCTCGGTCCGCAAGGGGGAGGCCGAACGTGACCAAAAGTTCTGGGGCTCGGTCATCGCGGGCCTTGATTACGGCGTGTACGGCGCGTGGAAGCTGACCCGCGACCGCGATGCAGACACGATGGATCAGGAGCGGGTTCGGCGGGAGTACGATGCTCGCCGACACAGTTGCGAGCCCCCGACACGCCGTAAACGGGGCGCGCTGCGGGTCACACTGATCGAGGCTAACGGCGCGAAGACCACGAGGGAGGTAGGGCCATGAACACCGCGACCATCGAGGGTTCGCGTACGCCGACGGCGTACAGCGCCTATTCGAAGGGCCGGGACCGCACCCGTCGAGGGCTACGGGCCAAGGCCGACTACATGGCCGCGAAGCGGGCCGCGGCCCGTGACGCCCGTGACGCCGCGAACGCCGCCGGCCGCCCCTACATTGTGGAGGGCATCAAGCACGGCTACTCCGGCTACGTCAACCACCTGTGCCAGTGCGGGGCCTGCAAGGACGCCAAGGCCGTTTTCGATGCGCGCCGACGCGCCGGATAAATCCCGGCAAGGGTGTTCCCCATCGCACGGTCAATGGGTCTAGGATCATCGGCGGCGACACGTCGCAACATGAACAGCGTGTGTCGATGCTGAGAAGTATTCCGGCCCCCTCACCCGGGGGTGTAGGGGGCCGGCGAACGCACAGGATGTTCGGACTGTGGAGGAGGGATAAGGTCCAGGACTAAGCGGGAACTCAACCGGACCCCGAGGATTGGTCGCGCTTGACACACCTCGTGTTCGACACCTCTATCGAGCTTCCCGATCTCCAATCGCACACTCAACACCGATTTTTCAGCCCTCCTGCGCGGGGCATGGACGAGCATAGCGGATGCACACGGGAAAGTGCACCCGGTAGCACCATGCGCCACGGGCCACGTCCTACCGCACAGGGGGCCGGAAGGAAACCCCCCGATGCTCCCCGATGAGATGACCGTTAGGGGGCGGCGTGTCCGCCTACCTGTCCTGCTCGTGCTGTCTGCCCACCACTCCCCAAGCGATCTATATTTGTTCGGCTTGGTCGACGTGATGACCGGCCGGCACCGGGGCCCCGCCGTCGCCTCCCGCGCCTGGTACGCGGGCCGGCTGGGCCTCTCCGAATCCGGCGTCGCCAAGTGCCTAGGACGACTCGCCCGCCCACACGCCTCCACCAGTGCCCTGGTGCCCGACGCCCCCGTCTTCATGATCTCCCGCCGGCGGGGCTGCAAACTCACCGCCGAACGGCAGGTAATCCCGGGCGTGCCCTACGTCGAGCTCCCCGAATGGAGCATCGGCGACGATAGCACCGGCCCACTAGTCTCTGCCCTGGCCTGGCGTCTCTACGCCCTGTGCATGTGGAAGCGGTGCCCCCAACGCGGCACCCTCGCCCTAGCCCGCCGCGAACTCGCCCAGTTGATCCGGGTCCGACCCGACAGCCTGCCGCGACTCGTCCGCGAACTCACCGACGCCGGCCTCATCCTCACCCACGCCCGCCCCGGCAGGGAAACACTGATCCTGCCACTCGCCCGTCGGGTCACGCCGGCCCAGGCCGCTCGACTGTGGGAAGCCGTCCTGACCCCCGAAGAGCAGGACACGCCGGTCAGCGACGCACAACGCTGCGCCGAGGCCACCGAAGCGGCCGAGGCCGCGGGCACGATGCCCCCGCCTCCGGTCGAAGATCTCACCTCGGCACGGTCAGACGAACCGCCGACGTGTGGACAACCCGCCGGACCCGCCCCCCCCATGTACACCTCACCCCAGCCCTCCCCAGGCACAACACCCCGCCCCGATACGGGTACATCCACTAAAGACCCGCACTATGAAGACCCGCACTATGAAGACCCCGCCCGCGTGCGCGCCGCCGGCCCCTCCGGGGCGGCGACGCCGGGCGATCCCGTGTCCGCCGACTACGCCGAGGTCTGGCCAGAGGCAACAGGGGCGACGCTTGCACGAGCGGTCCTGTCCGACATCACCGCTCGCCGGCAACGCGAACGCGCCAACCGCCAGCCGTCTCGCGCTATCGGCAAGTCCGGGGTGTGGTGGGACGACCCCCAGCAACGAGAACGCTCGCTAGCCGACGCAGGGTAGCCCCAAGTCGAGGAAGTACGCGCCAGCTCTGAACGCACGCTTACGCCACAGGTATCAGCGTGCGTTCAGAGCTGGCGCACCAAGTCGAGGGCCTAGTACTTACGGGTGAGGCTAGTTAATCAGTTAACTAGCCTCACCCGTAAGTACTAGCTGTACGTTTTGGAGACCTTGAGTGTCTGTACCTTGCAGCGTCGCTGATGACCTCACTGCGGCTACGGCTAGCTCCGGTCGTAGACCTGCACGACGTCTCGAAGTCCGTGCCACCGCACCGGTACACAGCTAGCCACGAGCTTCCAGCCCTGCTGCTCCAGCGTGGTGAAGAGGTCATCATCACCGCACGAACCATATTTCTCTCCGATATAGATGACTCGGTTGCCTTGGTAGGCGTCCAGGATCGCGTTCGCGTTGTAGCCAAGTGGCGGCCATGACACCAGCAGCGTGTGGCTAGGGTGCCAGGAAACGGCGTCCTCGGCGTCTGCCTCCGTGACCGGGAAGTGCGCGGCGACGTTTCGGTGCCACCGGTTGCTGTCAGAGCCCAGCGTGGGCGGGTGTCGGTCGTACGCGACGACGTTGACCCCGGCCTGCGCCAGCAGCCACGCCCAGTAGCCGGTTCCTGCCATTGGGTCCAGAAGGTGACCTTGGGAGTGCGCGGCGACGAAGCGGAGCGTGTCCGGGGCGGTGATCGTCCAGGAGTAGCGTGCGACGTAGGTCTGACGCACAGACAGCCAGTCGGTAACGGTGCCCTGCCCTCCGTGCTGGGTCAGCCCGAATCCACCGACGGTCGGTGTGCCCCCAGGGATTGATCCGGTTGGGTCCACGTAGCCACTCACCGCATCCCAGTAGGGATTGATGATGTCGTCCCCCATTGCAGGCTCCTCACTCTGGGGCTGTAAGGGTCAGAGCTAACGCCCCTCCCTCTGATGTCAGAGGGAGGGGCGTTGTGCCCCCGTATTCAGGTTGTCATGGCGCTTGCTCCGCTACCAGACCCTCTACTGAGGGTGACTGGTAGGGCACTCGACGGGATGAAGCGTCCACACAGAGGAGGTTAGTTAATCAGTTAACTAACCTCCCCTGAAAGGAGGATGCAACCGAGGCCAGTACCGGTATCAGCGAAAAACCAACAAAGCTAGTTGCATAACTTCTACTGGGCCGCTAATGTGGGTGGCGCGTGGGGTGCTGGAACTCCACCGCAATCCTCAATCCGAGAGGGCGACCCATGGTTCGCACTAATGACCGCCTAGCGGCAATCTTCAGATTCAGACCCGATCGTGCCTCAAGGCACACCCCCGTCACTGAGGAAGACCTTCCGCAACCGTCCCCTCAGGATGAGGGGACGGCAGATGACCGGGAACTCAACTTCATTGCCGAGCTGCTGTGGCAGCTCGGCGGGCAAGCCGACTACCAGACCATCGCCAGTGCGGTCCCTCCGGGACTCCTGCGCCCCGACGACGAGGTGGAGGGCAACCCCACCCGTCTGCAATGGGCTCTGCGCCGCGGCGTGTGGGGTGGCTGGTTCTCGGTGGAGCCCAACGGGCACAACTACTGGTTTCTGCTGACCGAGGTTGGCTGCGGGAAAGCCAACCTCGGATCTCTCGAGGGCACGGACCTACGGAAGCTGCTGGCGCTAGCGCAACAGCTCGCAACCGGGGTCTTTGCGATGGCCAGTGGAGAGATCGACGGGCCCTCCCGCGAAAACTATGGCGGCATAGCCGCCAAGCTCGCCGAGCTGGTGCACGCTGCGGGGATAGCCGCAACCCGTTGCGGGCACACCGGCAGCACGAAGGAGTACCTGGGGCAGGTAGATGTGCTCTTCCATGACATCACCCGCAGCAACAGCTAGGGCACCATCTACCAACTGAGGCGTAGCCCTGTTGACCAGGCGAGGAGGACACGTGGCCGGTAGTGACATCACCCCACCCCTGTGCGGGTACATCACCCCACCCCTGTGCGGGGACGTCACCACCGGCCGCGTGTCCTCCGGCACTCACCACCTGCTCAGAGCGCATGATGGGGTGCTTCCGCTCCCCACCGACAACGCCTCTACGGTGGGGAGCCTCGGGGCAGGCTGCGACGGGACGCAGCCAGCCACGAAGGGGCCCCTTCACCTTGGCGGCGCTGACGCGCCGCCGCATCCATCCGAACCAACCCCTAGTTAGGACCCCCCATGGCAACAACCATCCTGATCAACTCCAACAAGGGCGGCGTGGGTAAGAGCGCGCAATGCCGGGAGCTGGCGTGCGCGCTGGCGCGTGCCGGCTGGCAGGTCGACGTGGCCGACATGGCCCCCCAGGGCAACACCACGAGACGGTTCGGCATCGACCGTGCTGCGTTGGCGGCTGCCGGTCACCCGGGCACCGCCGACTTGATCGACCCCACCAAGAACATCACCTACCACCAGACGCTGGTCCCGGTGGAGTGGGATGTCCCCTGGACAGGCAACATCCGTGTAGCGCCCTCCCTGAACGCCATCAACATGCAAAACCGCAATTTGGAAGCGGGCAGGCCCGGCGCGGAACGGCGTCTGTTCGCTGCTCTACGCGGCCAGACCGAGGACCGGCACGTGGTCCTCATCGACACCGACCCCGGCATGGACCACCTCATGGCCGTCGCCCTCGCCGCGGCGGACGGACTTTTGATCACCGTCGAGCTGGACTACGACGCGGTCGAAGGTGGGGTAAACGTGGTGTCCTACCTCAACGCCAACAAGGTTCTTATGGGCCTGGAAGACGTGAGAGTCGTCGGGGTCGTCGTGACCAAAGCCCGCCGGGAACTGTCCGCCACGGCCAGGGTGCAGGAGGAAAACCTTCCGCAGGCTTTCGCCGCCGCCGGGGGCCCAGAACTCATCTGGACGCCGTCCGTGCCGCTGTACGACACCCTCGCCGCCGCACTGTCCGACGCCCAGCCGTTGGAGGCGTACAACCACCCGTCCGCACGTCGCCTCGAGGACGTGTTCGCCGCGCACGCGGCACAACTCGTCAAGGCCATCGGCTACTGAAAGTTACTGTCTAGCCACGAGAGGAGATCCCCATGGCGACCACAAAGAAGCCGGTTCCCGGTGCAACCTCACCTATGGTCCCGCCCCCGCCGCCGCCGCTCCCGCCGCCCTCGCCGGTACAGCGGCAAGCCCCACCCCAACCCTCGCCTCCGCCGGCCCCTCAGGAACCCGTGTACACGCAGCCTCAGGAACCGGCGAACGTGCAGCCTCAGGAAGTACCCCCGGCGCAGACTCCAGCCACCACCGCACAATCCGGCGGCGTGGTTAACCAGTTAACTAACCTCCCCCAAACAGGGGATGTGACGCAGGCCCTGTCGCTCGCCGCGATGGTGGGCCCCCACATGGTGGACCCAGAAACTGACCGCAAGCTCGCCGGCTTCAACTTACCTCAATACGTCATCGATGCGCTCGATGCCACCGTCCGACTACGCCTGGTAACCCCACCGGTCACGGGTAAGGCACTCAACCGACAGGAGATCGTAGACCTCGCGTTGAAGCAGCTACTACCGTCAGCCCTTCTGGACCAGGCATACCTAAACCGATACGGGCGGCCACGACCAGGAGGAGGGACCCAGTGAGTAGCGCAGTGCCCTCCTCGCCCGGCACACACCCACCGACTGCCTTCGACGGCACCGACCCCGTGGACCTCAACGAGCTAGGAGCGGAGTACCGGGCATGGCGCGCGGTACTCGACCTGCTCGCCCGCACGGGCGAGACCATGCCCCTGCCCGCAGAGTTCGCGCCCGACCCGACGATGCTCATCATCGCGGCGGGCTGGCACTACCAGCCCGCCCTACGCCGTGAGGGCGACCGCTTCGTCCTGGCCTGCACACACACTGGATGGACCCCGGACCTTCTAGCCGCGCAACAACTCCTAGCGCGCCACGGCGAGTAGCCCCCCGGTGTCGGGTCGCTCGAGTCGCCCCCTTGCCCGGGGGCGACTCGACACCGACGCGCGTGGGGACGGCCTCAACACCGCTCGACCCACCCCACCCCTGTGCGGGTACGTCACCCCGTTCTCCCCCCACGGTCAGTCATGCTGCCCGCACGCACGCTCGTCGGGCGTGGTGAGCAGGAAAAACGCCTCATCGTGGCCGGTGGGGCCGGCGCTACCCACCCGGAATCACGAGCGCTCCCAGAACTCCCTCAATCGAACGTCCGTGACATGCCCGCACAGGGGTGGGGTCCTCCCACGCCGCCACCGCAGCCTTTCTGGCCTGCCCGTTTCTGCTGGCGCGCGCCGGGTCGGACCTGACGCGGCAGGTAGACAGAGCACACACCAGGGCCCAACGTGATACTCTTCTGGCCGTAGCGGGACTCGATCCCGCCCTTCATTGAGGCAAGTTGCAGCCCTTAATCTGGGCTGTCGCCGATTATCTGTAGCGGGTGTGTTATACCTGCCCTTCATTGAGGCAGGTTGCAGCCCTTAATTGAGGCTGTCGCCGGTCGATCATCTGTAGCGGGCATTGCCCGCCCTTCACTGACCCCGGACCGGCCCGGTCCGGGGTCGTGGAAGTAAGCACGCGACCCCGGCACGTCACACTACGGGCGGCCCGACGTAGGTGACGTGCCCGCACAGGGGCGGGGTCCTCCCCTCCCACACCGTCCGGCAAGGGCCTTCAGCGGCACGCCCACCGGTCCGCCTCAAACCGCGCCGCCCGCAACGGACCGAGCCCTGATCGACTCGGCTGCGCTACACTGCCCGCACGGCTGCCGCGCCAGCCGATCCGGGAGCCCATCCCTGCCACGCCGGGGGCGGGCCGCGAACGGAGAAGACGTCGCAGACTCAGCGCCCACCCACTCGCACTGCTGTCAGGCATTGGATCTCGTGTCGGTTGGGGTCGGGCGTGGGCGTACCCCGGCCGCGAAACGAGCGATGATGCCGAAAAATAGTCGCAAGCTCACCCGCGCCGCGACTCAGCGCCGCGACAGCACCGGCGAAACTTACACCCAGGCCCGGCAGGGCGTGATCGCCACCCTGACCCTGCCAGAGCCCGAGCGTCAGGCCCACGCCTTCCGCGCGGCCGTCGCACTGCGCATGGTCCACGCCGGCGAGGACAAGACCACGGCCGTCACCGCGGTGGAGGCGATACAGGACATTGCGCAACGCAACGACTGGACCTTCCCCGTCGCTCAGGCCGCCTACGACGACCCCGCTAACCAGGTCATGTGCCAGGAGTGTGGGTGGACCAACGGCATGGTGTGCCCCGAGTGCCCCGGCTGCGGCTGCTACAACAGCGGATGCTCGGGCTGGCGGCACGAGGAGTTCATGGACGACGACGAACGCCGCGAACTCCACGAGTGCCCGGAGTGCGGCGGCGACATGCGCAACCACTACGACTGCACCTGCTACGACGACGTTGACGATGAGGACTGACCCCAGACCCACGCTGGCTGCCGGCCTGGCAGTGTTTCCGCTGCCGGCCGGCGCCAAGGGCGCCGCCCCGGGCTGGTCACGCCAGATCACGACCGACCCCGCGACAGTCGCCGGCTGGCCCGATGGCGTCAACATCGGTGTTGCCTGCCGCGCCTCGAACGTGGTCGGGCTGGACCTGGACCGCAAGCACGGCGTCGATGGTGTCGACACCCTGCGGGCGCTGTGCGCCGCGGCACGCTGGCCGTGGCCGGACACCCTCACCGTGGCCACCGCACACGGGCTGCACCTGTACTTCCGCGCCCCAACCGGCGTGGTGCCCAGCTCGATCGGCCGGTGGCCCGGCATCGATGTCCGCGCTCCCGGCCGCCGTCTCGGCGGCTACCTCGTGGGCCCCGGCTCCGTTGTCGACGGCCGCCCGTACACGATCAGCCGGAACCGGCCCATCGCGGCGCTACCGCCCTGGCTGGCCGCGAAGCTGACCGATTCCCGCGTGGTGGTGACGCCGTGACCAGGTGCGCCTAGTCACGGCAACGTCAACGAGCCGTACGCTAGGTGCTCACCGTCACCCGATGAGCTGGTCGAGCGTCGCTGTCGGCGTGAGCGCGTGCATCTCGTCGTGGCCGGTGGCGATCGCCATTGCCTCGATGACGCGGCGGGCGTGGGCGTGGCCGCCTGCCACGACGGCGTCGCGTAGGTCGACGGGCTCACCGCTGGCCAGGCTCACGGCCAGGGCGACCAGCCGTTGCGCGCCGGTGCCCCACCGACGTGCGACCGCGATCGACTCCACCGTGGGCCAGTCGCGGACGAACGCGGCTGTGACCGGCGCGTCCGTGTCGTCGTCGTTGTCGAATTCGAGCATGCTCACCGCGTCATGCTGGTGTGGGAACGCGGTGAACGTCAGGAGGTGCACCGCGGCCTGCATCGTCGGGCGGCCACCGAATCTCGCGCCGACGGTGAGCAGGTCGATTAGCTCATCCGGGCTGCATCCCGACGGGTCTCGTGGTGCGGCGTTGTCGTCGTGAGCCATGAGCCGTACCGTACGTCACACGGCAGCTACCGATCTACGCCCCGGTGCTGCCTGTGTGTGACAGGTCAGAAGCTGTTGCCGGTACAGGTCACCACCGCGTAGTCGCCCTGAGACGTCTTCTCCTCCACCACCTCACCATCGATGGTTATCTTGCAGGTGATCTCACCGGAACCACTCTTGATCTGCGCACTGACCGAGGTCAAGATGGGTTCTTCCTGCGTGAGTTCTTCCTTCCACGGCAGGGTCGCGTTCGCCTCCTGCGACTGGTCGCCCCCGATAACCCAGCTCACACGCGCGTTGTCGGGGCCGGTGACCTCCAACACGATCGTCTTTTCCGCCGTGCTGTCGGTGGTCTCGGCCGTGGCGGGAGCGTCGGTCTGCTCCGGCGACCCCTGACTGTCGGTGTCGTCGGTGCCGCCGCTGGAGCACGCAAGGGCAAGCGCGGTCAAGCCGGCGAGGCTGGCCACGAACAGTTTCGTACGCATGACTCTCCATGAGGGGCCAGATCGTCGGACCACTGTGGGCGGCCGGTCCTGGCCCCCGATTTCGCCCCGGGCCGCAGCGGGCTATCTTGCCGGCACACGCGGTGCGTAGGCAATCCTCCGCGATGGGCTGTCAGCTAGGCGACGCACAGACCCCCTCTTTCGGCGAGGGAACGCCGGAAAGCCACTGTCCGGATTGATCGCGACAGATACGACACTCCGGCTGGGGATCGACTGGTCTTCGTGCCCGGTAGCAGCAACGCCAGCCCTTCGGCCTCCTCACCGGCCCCACCCGATATCAACTGACCGCGCCTCAGACACCCGTAGCAAACCCGCGAAACCCAACAAAACCATCGCGGCGTCACGCATTCCCCCGAGGAGTAGCACGGTCACACACACTGAGACACCGCACCGCGTCTTCGATCCGCAACGCGGAAGAACGCTTCTTGACCCAACCCTGCCGCGCCAAGGTACGCTCATGCTCGCGCTGCACACACCTAGCGCGGGCACGCCGTCGGGAACCGGTTGTCCGTGCAACGATGCCACGCCATGATCGCGGCTTTGTGCTTGTTGATCGTGGACGGTGCCCGTCTACGTTCCGCCAGGTGTTGCAGGCACTCGGTGAGGACGTCAGGAGCGCACGGAATGAACCAACCCGCCGCCGTTGACCGGGCCAGCGCCGGCCGCGTCAGGTACGACTCAAGGCCCTTCGCGAGCATGTCCGGCACATCGGACTCGGCAATCGCGATCCCCTCGTTCACTGATGCCTCAGCATGGTGCGCCGGGCCAGCGGTACGTGCGCCGCTGCACGCGTTGGAAGTTGTGGGGCACATCGGGTAGCGCGTCCTAGGACGCCTCAGAGCGAGTGTGCCAACCCACGACGGCCACGTCGGGACTGGCACGACTGGGACGCTCGGAGCGCGGAGCATCCGTTGATCCCGCACTGGCAGTCCGAGTCGGGTGACCACCACCCGGCGCTGTGCCCCGGTGGAGGCGACGTTGGCGCGGGCGGCGTATCTGATCGGGCGTGGCGCCCCCGGACCTCTCCCCTGCTGCGGGCTGTCGACCAGCACAACCGGGTGTCCGGGGTGGGACGTGGAGCATCTACGCGGGCGGGGTCGGGTGCACAGTAGCGGCCGGATGTCGACACGGGGCCTTAACATGGCGTTCCAGTCGGTGGTGCTGGCCGCTGGTATCCCGCACGCCAGCACCTACACGTTTCACTCGCTGCGTGTCGGTGGAGCCTCCGAGCTGCGACGCCGAGGGGCGACGATCGAGGGCATCGCGGATGCCGGACGGTGGTCGCGGCACTCGACAATCGTCATGGACTATCTGAGGGCGGCGGAGCGGTGGATTGATCATCCGATGCAGAAGGTCGGCGCGTACGCGGTGACCGAGTATTTGGCGGCTGTGCTTGGCAGGGAAGGAGCTGGACGATAGATGTTCAGGAGATTGGGTTCGGACCCGCTGACGGGTCAGGTGGTCGTGATGCTCGGCGTCACCGTGGGAGAGATGCGGGAGTTGGCCGACGAGGCGGCGTTTTCGGTGTCTGAGATGGTCAATGTGGGTGACCATCCCACGTCGTTCGCCGGCCTCAAGGTCGTGTTGGTGTCCGCCTCATCCGAGGCGGAGTTGCAGCAACGGTTCGAGGTGTTGGCGGGATTGGCCGACATGCGGTTGGCTGATCGGTGCGGCGAGTGCGATTCGTGCCGTGGGGTCGCTACCGCCGCGCGTGCGGTGGTAGCTGAGGCCGAGCAGGTGGCCCGGAAGGCGAGCGAACAGTGAAGACGGACATCCCTTTGGTAGTTGACCTCGACTCGGCTGCCACCCCGGACGGCGACGAGTGAGCGGCGATCTGCCGATGCCGCGGAACCCGCTGTCTCGTCAACGCGAGCAGCTCCGCGCGATCGAGGCGGCCGAGGAGACCAAGCTCAACGACTTGATCGTGGTGGCCGAGGCCGAGAGCGTCGTCGGCGGAGCCCGGTTCGCCGAGCTCGACGCGGAGAGCAAAGCGGCCCGGCGCCGGTTGAGCGCCGCGCGGGGCCGGCTGACTCGAGCGCGCCGGGACGGCAGCGCGCAGAAGATCGCCGCAGCGCACGCGGCTGTACGGGCTGCCGACGCCGACGCGGGACGTGTGGCCGCGGCGGCACTGGACGAGATGCACCAGTTGATACGCGCGAGGCTCGGCACCCTGCGCGCCATGAGCGACCAGATCGACGTCTCCTGGGCGGCCCAAGCCGCGGTCATCGACACCTACCGGCGTCCGCCCGGCTCTCCGGAACGACCGGCGTGACCGCCGAGGTCGTCGCGCTGCCTTGTAGGCGACCGCGAGTGCGAGTCGAGAGGTGGACTCCACTACCGCGATTCTTCCGTCGGCGGTAGTGGTCACCTCCGCCTCGACGGTGGCGGCTTCCCGCCGTTCCGCGCGAATCCGATCCCCCCGTGGGGTCGCTACCGCCGTGCGTGCGGTGGTAGCTGAAGGCTGAGTGGGTGGCCCGGAAGGCGAGCGAACAGTGAGGACGGACATCGCTGATACCGGGCAGTGACCGGGCCCTAGAGCGTGCGCGCGGACGACTGACCACAACAGAAGCTAGGACCCCCGGTATCCGGGGGTCCTGACTGCTGTGATTCCACCCCCACATGCGTGGGGAAGTGCCCCTAACCAAGAGGCTGGTACGGCCAACGACCGATACACCCCCACAGGTGTGGGGACCCCCGCGTTGGCGGGGACAATAATCCGTGATGCCCGCATCGTGTGCTAAGCGACGGATGACCCCCGCCTTGGCGGGGAATTCAGTCATGCTAGCAGTCGCCTAACCCGATGGGAAGGAGCGACATAGAGTCACGGTGTGTACCCGGCTTCTCCGTTCGGGGGCCACTTACTGATCGGGCAAAGCCCACGCGAGGGACTCCAGCACAGAGAGTGCGGTCGCGTGTGACTGCGCGGTGGCGGCGTGCGACACCAGCTTGACAAGTTCCGATCCAGACAGCTTTCTACCAGTGTCGAGCTCCTTGCAGAGTTCCGCCGCCGCCCTCTCGATTTCGACCAGCGATCGCCGCAAGTCCGTCCGCCGCCGCGCGGAATCCAAACGGACTCCGTGCGCGGCGATGCTGAGGGCGATCCGCTGTTCCGCCGCCTGTTGGTCGTCCTGTGCGGTCATCGCGGGTACCTCCTTGGTCGGCAACTCAAAGTGGCGGATCATCAGCACCGCCATGACCCCGAGAGGGTCACGTACACAGCTTCTCCGTTCGGGGGTTGAGTGTCCTCTCGGTGGCGGGCACTGCTTCGGAAGCTCGCTGCCTGCCAACACCCACACTAATCGGTCACATAGAATCAGTCAAGCGTCATTGTGCGGATTTTATGTGACCCTCAATGGTGTTCCATGCAGTCAGGGGTGAGGGTGAGGCTCATACGCCGGTGATCCGCGCAGCCAGTTCGTCCGCCACGGTCTGACACCACCGCTCGGTGATCGGCCCGTCACCCCATCGGGCCACGATGTCGACCCGGGACGCGATGACAGCCATCCCGGCCGCCGTGGCGAACTCGGCCGTGACCGCGCACGCACCAAGGGAGCCCGACACGGCGATCACCGGATCACGAGCGATGTCCAGGTCCATCAGTTGCCAGACGGTTTCGGCTGTCAGGGTTTCGGTCATCGGCCTCTCCGGATCATGGGAACTGGTAGGCGAACCTGTCCAGTGTCGCTGCCGCTATTCGGGATGCTCCCTCAGGCCCCGCCACGCACTTGTCGTACAGGTGTACGGCGGGTCGGTCCCCGGTTCCTCCGATGGAGCTGACACTATGGACCACAGCAACACATCGGCGCATGTTCATATGATCGGTTTTGTCACCTGCACGGGGGTTTAGGTGATAGGCACTCTTTCCACGTCCACGCCTCGCGTCGGCACCGGACTACACGCACCATCCACGACACCGGCGGGTACCTGGCAGCGACTGTCCCCCACCCGGGCACGGGTGGCCGTGCTGTCCTGGCGTGCTGTCGGGCTGATGTTGATCACCGCGACAGGTTGGGACGTGATCGGCCTGGCCCTGATCGGTGACCGTGTGTACTCCTCACCGGCCTACGATCTGGCCCGGCAGATCCCGGGCGGGATGCGAACCTACGGCGTAGCCCTGGCCGCGTTGCTGCTCTACATCGTCTACGGCTACGGGCAGTACCGCGCTGGCCGGGGCCGGCGGCTACGACTCGGCCTGGCGCTGCTGGCCGGCTGGCACCTCGGATGGCTCGCCGTCCTGACCGCCACCTACGTCCTGACCTGGCAAGTGCCGTCCTGGCGGGCGGTAGGAGTCGGCGCGTTCGTCACGGCGGTGGCGCTGCTGGTTGCCCGCGCCACGCCACCGGACCGGAGGTAGCCGGTGGGGGCCGTCGAGGTACAGGCGGCCGGGTGGCCGGCATGGTGGCAGATTGTCGGACCGATCATCGCCGCCCTCATCGGGGTGGCCACGGGACTCTATGGCACCCGCAGCAGTTGGCGGGCCGCCGAGGCGTCCAACGACACGGCGCGGGCACGCCTGGATCACGACCGGGACGCCCACGTGGACGCCCGCACAGACAGGCAGCTCGAGCAGACGTGGGCTCGGCTGACGGAGGTCACCGCGGAACTGGACCAGCGCACGGCACAGTTTTGGGCCCTGTGGGAGCAGCACCAGCGGCTACGGCTGGCGGTGATGCACCTCGGACACGACCCAGACGCGGTGATCGGCGCGACCGGCAATCACGGACCTCGGTCCTGACTACCGGTCGCATTGAACTGACAACCACGAGAAACGGGGGAACAGCGATGAACGAGCAGACGGCTAACCCATCACCGCCGTCCGAGGCGCTTAAGCGGGTATCGGACCGGGCCGCAGCCTACATCCGCACGGTGTGGCCGATGGCGCTCGGACACGTCGCCGCGCTGGTCGCCGCCTACCTGGCGGCCCGCTCGGGAATCCGGATGGACGAAACCTGGCTCATTGAGGTGATGGCCCTTGCTGCGGGCGCGGCCATCTACGCCGCCGGCCGGTGGCTGGAGCAGCGCACCGGCACCAGTGGGGTAGCGCGGTCGGCGCGGTGGCTGGGCCGGTGGGTGCTGTCGATCGGCATCCACACCGGTACGCCGGTGTATGTGCCGCCGGCCGGCACGGGCCGCTAGCCCGAGCCGAAGTACACGGAAAAGGCCGGGGCCCACCTCCAGCGGGCCCCGGCCTTTCCAGGCACGGTGCGGTACGCCTGTCAAGGACGGGACTAGGCCGTGCCTGCACGCGGCGATCGAGGATGACGCGTGGCACTGGCGTGATCGCCCCCGGTGCCACGGCGGGCCCGCAGGATCGCGGGGGCCTTTTCGGGCTCCCGTAGCGGGGCATCCGACGGAAGGGACCGATGGTGGAATCACCCGAGGAACAGGAAAAGCGCAAGATCGCCCTAGCTGTAGAGCTTGGCGTGGCCTGTGAGCTGGCCTCTGCCTTTGAGGCACTGACCAGCAACAAGGGGCCCAATCTTGGGGTTGGGCCCCTTGTGCTGATCCTGTTGCTCAACGTGAGCCACAACTCACGTAAGCAGTAACAGCACGGGGGCGTCGTTGCTAGTTGGCAGCGGCGTCCCCATCTAAACCCTTCGGGCTCGCAAGGGATCGTACTTGATTGCCTTCTGTTGGGCTCGGGTGGCATCCCTCCTGATACCTGGGGAGAACGATCTCCAGTTCCTCCGATGGACCGGCCGGCACGGGCCGCTAGCCCGAGCCGAAGTGCGCGGAAAAGGGCCGGGGCCCGCTGGAGGTGGGCCCCGGCCTTTTCAACGCCGCGGTGGCCTAGTCAGCCTAGGTAGGACCCGGCTCGATGCTCCTGGGGAGGCTGACCCAACATCATCGCGCGTGTTGGTGGTGGCCACGCTGATGGTGGCCGGCTCTGGTGGATGCCCTCGACAAGCTCTCCGGGTCGGCCACTCTGCAAACCATAATTCGCAACTTGGCTTGCGAATTATGGTTCGGTGCTCCAGACTGGATTGGTCGAGGGCAGTCCCGTAAACGGGCCACCATCCAGGAGGGCAGGAACTATGCAGATCACCGTCCCGCCAGCGGAACCGAAGACCTCCGCGTGGCGGAAAACCATCACCGCGTTGGGTGCCGGGAAAGGCGGTGGTGCCGTCGAGGGGGTTTGGCTTCAGCCCGGTGACGTGGTGGACGTGCCGGTCGGCACGCTCGTGGTGGCGGTCGACAAGGTCACGACCGGGCACGCCTACACCTATCGCGGCGGTGAACCCTACGCCGTGCAGGATGCCACCGTGACGGTGTCCATCGTGGCGGCAGAGGGGCTGCGGAAGTTGTGGAGCCGGCACTACAAGTCGGCCAAGTCGGCCTTCGGGGCGACGACGCAGAGAAAGATCGCGGCCCTGCTCAAAGAGCATCCCGTGCCAGACGGAGAGGTCAGCGTCGTCACCGAGGCGCAGCGCCCCAACCGCCGCGAGGCACGGTGCCGCTGGTGCCAGACCACCGTCTACGCCGAAACCGGCCATCTCGTCGGTCATGGCGAGAACATCGAGGTCGAGCACTTCGGGCAGTGCCCCACCCGCAACGTCGCCGCCGGCACCCCGTGTGCGTTGTGCGGGGTCACCGTCAGCGCCGGCCGGCTCGACGCGCCAGCCGCCACGATGATGATCCGCGAGAGCGGCGGCGGCCGGTGGGAAACCCGGCATGCCTCATCCGTGGATTGCACCACCAACCCGCCGGAGAGTCACGAGGACTACACCGCCCGCTGTGACGCGCAGAGCCGGGCCGCCGCCGAACAGTTGCGCGTCGCGGGTGAAGCCGACGAGCGGCGCCGGCAGCAGCGGGCAAAGCGGAAGGCCGCCCGAGAGGCCGCCGCCCGAAAGGCCGAGGAGGAGGAGATAGCCCGCGTGGCCACCCTGACCGAGACCTCCCGCAGCTCGGTGAACCTGCACGACAAGGGCCTCGGCGGGAATCGCCGCGCGGCCCTGGACGAGATCACCATCTCGCTGTCTGACGGCACCACCACCACACGCTGGGAGGTGCGCGTCTACAGCAAAGGCAGCGGATGGACCGGGGAGGACGGCGACCCGGACGAGGGACAGAGCACCGAACACACCAACAAGCAGGAAGCGCAGTTCGCCTACCGGCGCTGGGAGTTCTCCCCACCCCGCCGCGAGCGCGAACGCAACACCCGCAACGCGGGTACGTGCGCCGAGTGCCTCCGGTGGGTCGGGGCCCGCTTCCCCCGGCAAGACAACTCCGGTATCCCCGGCCTAGTGTGCGCGAAATGTAACCTTTACGCTCGATACGAACTGTCGTTCGCGTGATCACGAGCCCCGGCGGGTGCACGTCCACCCGCCGGGGCCGGACAGAGAGAATCCGTTTGTGGATGAAGCCCCCGAAACCCGCGCGGAGTTGGCCCGCCGCCACGGGGTACACCCCTCAGCTATCACCCGCGCGCTACAGGCAGCCGAACAGGCGCACGCCCGGGACGCGACCCAGCCCGCTCCACCGCCATCGCTGAATCCCGACAGCCCTCACCAGGTGTGGTTGCCATCGGTGTTCGACCCCTGGTGGAAAACTCGCCCACGCCGGGGACGCCCACCATCGTCTGAGACGAGGAGCCGAGGCGATCGCGGCTAATCCATCAAGGTTGGGGTTGGACAAGCCCGACCAACAAAAGTCATCAAACATTGCTTGACAGTTTCTATTGGGTCGGTATGGTCAAGTGGTGAGGGGCTGGAACCTCACACACCAACCGAGAGGAGCCGTCATGGCGATGCCGTCGATTCGGTGCGGTCACTGCGATGGCCGCCACGAGAGCGTGGCGCAAGTACGCGAGTGCGACGCCGAACTCCGGTACCTCAGCGAAGACGACCAGTGGACCGAAAGTGTGGCCAGGGCTGAGGCCGCGTGCGAGCGGTACCTTGAGGACCGGGGCTACTGGGCGGCGACAGCCCAGGAAGAGTACGAAATGAGCTTGGGTCTCTGGCCGTAGAACCGGGGCCCGTCTCGGGCAGGCCCGGACAGACACAAACCAGGCCATCAAAAAGTCCCAAGTATTGCTTGACACCTTCTGTTGGGTTGGTGTGGTCAAGTGGTGAAGGCTGGAACCCTCGCCAAAACCAACCCCGTAACCGAGGCACGGCCGCCAGGAATGGGGATCGATATGATGTTCGCTACCAGCGATCTTGAGGAAATCAAGCTGGCGCTTTCTGATAAACGCCAGTCGATCCAAGAGCACGCCGCCGGCCTTGAATCCATCGCCGAAACCCTCTCGTCCCGCGCCGATGCCAGGGCAGACGATGCACGGAACCACGCAAAGCTGATGCATCAGCGTGTGGTCGAATACGACCGAATAATCTCAAAAGTTCATGCTGAGATCCGGCGTCGCGACAACGCTTGACGGCGGGCGGCGGGCGGCGGGCGGCGTGACGCGCTAGGCTGGGAGGCGTCCAAACACAACTAGAGACCATTCTGGCTACGCGCCGCGCTGGGGGGTGCTAGCGCGTGCCTGTGAACGGGCGCTTCGGTTGGCAGGACAATCCGCAGCCTTGCACCGCAAGGAACGGGGTGGGTTCGGAAGGAAGGGCCGGCGGGTGCCGGCCCTTCCGCTGTGTTCTACCGGTGGGACTGCTCGGCGTACCGGCGGCCCGCACTGGTCAGCCACCACACGTTCGCCGGGGGCTGACGGTCCCCTCCCGGATGCCGCGCATGATTAACCAGTCCCGCGCGTAGCAGCTCCCCCAACCGGCCCGTCACAAAGGACTTGCTCACGCCGGACGCCCTGGCAATCTGCGCGATGGACCGCTTGACTCCGGACCGTTTGCTGTCCAGAAGTGTCTCCCAGAACGCTCTATCACGCTCTTCGGCACTCATCCGATCGGCCATAGATTTGATCGTCGCACACGCGAGATCCTTTGCACGTTGCGATCCACGGGCTACTGTGTGTGTGAACCACAGTGGATGCGGGGCAAACGGGACCCTTGTGGCAGCGACGAACCGTGGACGGGAACCCACGAGCACGTCGCGCATAAAACGCTGCCCTGCGTACCTCTTTGGCAATGACATTACGGAGAGACGCCATGGGACCAGAACGGGGCCAACGGCGTACGTGGGGGCAGGTCGCGGCGATGCGCGCCGTGGGAGCGGGAACTCAGCACGGTGCCCGCCGCGACCTGCACCGCGCGGACGGTGAGCGCCTGTGAGCGTTCACCGCCGCCGGGCCCCGCGTCACCGCCACGGCGCACCCAACTACGCGCCGATTCCCACCAACAATGATGCCGGCTACCACATCGCCGAGGCCGTCGCCCGGCTAGTGGAGCTGCGCGACGCGTGGCCGTGGCTGTCGGCGTTCCGCACCCCCGGCACCCCCTCCTACCGCCACGAACGCTCCATCGCCGCCGCCGCTGAACACGCCCGCGCCGAGCAGTGGCACAAAGACCGCGTGGCCGCCGCCGAGGCAATCCGCTGCGGACGGGTGCCCTCAGCCCCCCACGCTGCCGCTACGAACCTCGCCGCGGTGCACGCCCGCGCCCGCATCGCCGCCGACGTCGCCGCGCTCACCGCCGCCGTCCTCACCGCCTGCGAGCTGCCCACGGTCCGGCCGGTGATCCGGCAGGGCACGCACGTACTCGTTGGTGCCTGCCAACCCTGCCGGGGCACCGGACGCACACTGCCGCCGCGCTGGTGGCCAGCCGGACAGCCATGGCCAGCCCGCCCGGCCGGCTCCCCCGACGAACAGCCGTGGGTGCCGGACCCGGTGCCGTGCCGGCACTGCCACGCCGGCGAGGCCGTCGCGGTCGTCGCCTACGACCTGCCTGACGCCATCATGACCACGGCGGTCGGACTCCTGGCCGACCTACTGCCCCGGGTCACCGACGCCGAGCTGGCCGACCGCGCCAGGCACGTCCTCGAACGCGCCAACCGCATGGCGCGCGCGACGGTCGGCGTGGACACCGAGGACTTGCGCCGGCTACCGGCCAGATGCCCGGCCTGCGGACTGCGGGAGCTGCACGCCGAGGTGTCGTCGCTGGATGAGATGCAGTGGTCGGTGCACTGCCTCAACGGCGACTGTCGCTGCGTCGGCCCTGACTGCGGATGTGGACGTGCCGTGCGCTGGCCCGGCCGCCGCCACCGGTGGGGCGTGACCGAGTGGAGCGGACCCGACGGGTTGGCCACCCGCCTCGGTGTCGACATGACCGCGCTCGCGCACGGCCGCCACGGTGGCGCGACGCGCACCCGGTCGGCTCCCCTGACCACCACCCGCCAGGGCCACGGAGGCCGATCATGACGGAATCGCTGTCTGGCCGGGACCAACGCGTGTTCTCCGTGGTCTTCAACGCCATCACCCGCGCGTTGTGCCCGCGACGGTATGTGCCGCTGGCCGAGCGTTCGGAGGCCGCCTACATGATCCTCGCCGCGATCAATGCCGAGCTGCCGCCCGCGGCCAACCGGCGGGGGCTGCACCTGGTCGACGGCCGGCTCACGGTCCGCGTCGAGGTCGGGAACCTGTGCGCCGGTGTCCGTGTCAGCTCCGACGCGGTGTCGATGCTGCTGCCCCTACTGGTCATCCGGTGGCACCGGTGAGCGCCCGCCACCGGGTCACCGCACGGCCCAGCACCGCCCGAGGGTGCGGGCACGTGCGCTGGCCCCGTGACGCCCGGCTTGTCGTGTGGTCAACCAACGCCCGCCGCACCGTTGACGGCGACGACTGGCATCGACTGATGGGCATCGTGCGACGTGCCGCCGCCCGCCACCGGCTGCATCTGCTGCCCGCCACGGCGCACATCTGCCGTACCACCGACTCGCAATCGATCTGGGTAGCTGCCACCCGCCCCCAACAGCGGAGGACATCATGGGCCACGATCTGGACTACGCTGACCGGCCGCGCGGCAATCCCCTCGTCGGGCCGCGTACCCCCGCGACACCGCCGGTCCTGACGCATCCCCTGCATGACTGGCTCACCCGTGCCTGCGATGACCTGGAGCGCTACGACCGGCAGGCCCCGCCCGCGCCGTGGCAGATGGAGCTGTTACGCGGCACCTGGTGGGTAGGGCCTTCCACGCCCCGCAAGGTCGCTGAACTGTTCGCGCGCATCACCCACGGCACCCGCCGGGAAAACCAGGCCACCACCCGAATCATCACTACCGCCCGGAATCTGGTGCCGGGTCTGGTGTTGGTGACCCGCGACGTGCTGCGCACCCACGCCGGCCGCGCCGAGTACGTCTTGGCCGGCGGTCCGGCGTGCCCGAGCTGCGGACAGGTGTGGCCGTGCCTGACACTGCGCCGCGCTGCCGTGCCGTACGCCTCGTGGGCGGTCGGCTACGACCCGGCCTGGCAGCCAGGCCGATGATTGGCCGCTCGTGAGCACGGAAGCGATCGCCGACGCACTGCGGACACGTGCCACGGAGGGGCACTACTGCGTGGCTCCGGGGTGTCCCCGTACCGCTACGCGCGCGTTCGTGTTCCACCGGTTGGCCCACCTCGCGGGCCGGTGGTGGAGACCCGGCGACTACCTCGACGTGTGCCGTGAGCACGCCCGCCAGGTCTACCAGGCGCACCAGGCCGACACGTTCGCGCAGGTCCCCGGCTGGCTGCGCCCATTCGTGGGGCACTGTCTGCCGGACGGCCGCCGGCCTGACCCCGGCGGCATGATTGGGCTGGTGTGAGCCATGATGATCAACGGCGTGGAGTACGTCACGGCATCTGACATCCGCGCGCGGTTTCCGGAGGTCACACCAGCGCGGTTACGCGACTGGCGGCGGCGTGGGCTGCTCGCGGTGGTCACCAAGGGGGAGTTGGCCGCCGCGAAAGGCTGGCCGGTTCCGCCGAGCCCGGACACCCCGGCACGCCTTCTCCACCGGTCCTCGGGGCGGTGGGAGTCGGTCTGCCGGTGGAGCGGCCCCGGCGGCGTGGCCGTGGTGGAGGCCGACACCGGGGCGAGCCCGGTAGGACGCAAGCGCGTCATGTTGGAGTGACCGCCGGGGGCGGTTCCTCGACTGGGGGCTCTCCCCCGTCAGCTCCCCACCGTCCCTGGCCCCGACATGCGCGGCACGGGTGGGCCACATGGGCGGTAGCCATCATGCCGGGGGGCACGTTCGCAAATCCGCGGCCGTTGATGATGAACAGGCTACGGGGGGACGGCCGGATCGGCCCCAGGGCGGCAACGTCCCGGGAGATCCAACCATCCCCCCTGCACAGAGGGCACACAACCATGTGCGCAGCGTACGTCAGGTCAGAGCCAGCCTGAACCCTTGCAACGGGGGCACGTGTCCCAAAGTTTCTGGGACTCCACCTTGCCCTTGCCGGTCGATACCTTCTTGTCCACCCACTTGCCGCCACGACCACTGCACTGGCCGCAGATGGGCTTTGAGGTGGCCCCACCCTGGGGTTCCTTGCGTGCCATTGCGTCGCCTCCCTCTCGGATTGCGGGAGTGGTGGTTCCAGCTCCACCGCCCCCTTCGATAGACACCACACTATCGAATCCAATAGAAAGACACAAGGTTTACTGTATAGCTTTTCGTGTCCCGTAAAACAGGCAAAATGCGGCCCGCGCCCCCGTACATGGGCGCGGGCCGCACGGCATCCCCAGGTCAGACGGCTACCAGCCTCCCGGCCGCGGCAGCACGGCCGACCGTGGCCACCGACGCCACATCGACCACGAGCACGGAACCCTGCCGGTCCTTCGTGTCGCGCACGGCGGCCATCCCCGCGACGACGCCACCGAAGTTCACTTCGACGCAGTTGTCGCAGTTGGGCCCACTCTTGGAGGACTTAAACCACATATTGGGGCGAGCTGTCATGACATGCTCCTTGTAGCGGGATCGGGGGAATTCCTCTCGGTGCCAACGATTCCCGCCACCCGATCGCCACACTGTGTCGCCAAGGCGACACAGTTTCTACTGTGATCATGAAAAGAGCCACGATGGATGTACCGAGAGGAACCAACCCACGAGGGGACCACCATGCCTGGCCTTTGTGACCGCTGGACCGACGACCTGCCACCCCTGCACCCCACCGACCAGGTGGCCGACACCCGCATCCTGGCCCGGGTACTCGGCGAAACGCCCGGCTCCGCCTCAGCCCACCTACTCGCCGCGTGCGAGGCCGGCGGCTACGACGTCCAGGAGAAAATCCGCAGAGAGTTCCCGGCCCTCGTCGCCGCCTTCGAGGCGTGGCGCCGACACGCCGCCCCCCACGCCTGGCAGGTCCCCACCGTGGCGCAGGTCCGCGCGGCCCTCAACGCCACAAGCCAGCCCCACGAGGCCGACTGACGCCACACGAACGGCCCGCCCGCCGGCCAACGTGACAGCGACAGACGGGCGTCGACGGAAACCCCCACCCCCAGGGCCTTGGGGGTGGGGTCCGCCTAACTGGTCGCCGAACCGGTGCCGTCGCTGGCGTGCTTCGTGCCGGTGTCGACCTCGTCGGCGAGGCGTCCAGCGATCGCGAACACGACGGGCAGATACCGTGCGAGTTGACCTATCACCTGGAGCGGCTTCAGTCCGCTGGGGAGGGGCAATTCGGTCACGATCCCGTTGCGACGCATGGTGAGGACGTTAGTCGGGGAAATGTCATACTCGACGTGATCGGGGATGGGCCTGCCAAGCAGATAGGCAGTCATCTCCGCCTCGTCGTCACAACGGCCGTGAATGGCCCCCAGCTCGACGGCTTGGTCGAGCAGGGCGACCACCGCCGGGAGGTCGCGCTTACGACGGGGGATTCCGATCAGGACCCCAGTTGCTACTCCATCGATCCGTACTCGGATGTCAGGTTCACACCCTGAAGCTCAGGCGCTTACGAGCCCGTTCGATGCGCTCGGCCGCGTGTTCCTCGTTGTAGGCGCGCTCATAGTTGTTCAACTTCTTCCGTCCTCCTTGTGATGTCGGCGGTATCGGTGAGTGGGGTTGAGCGCCCCGGCGTGGGCCCGAGGCGCAGCAGATCAGCACCACCCCGCGTGGGTGGCCGCACACACGGGACACATCCCATTCGGCCGATGATCAGACCAGAGGGCCGCCACCTTCGTCGGGTTCGCACCGAGAAGGCGTCCCTGGCGGGCCGCCGCTCGAGCGGCGCTCTGATAGGCCCGGTCGTATTCGACCTGTAGCCCATTCAGCTCGGGGGTGAGGCGCGGGTAGGGGACCTGCCCTTCTGCCCGCAGTGTGTCTCCCCCGTATCGGATCGCTTCGTTCACCGCCGCGCGCGTTGCCGCGCGCGCGGCCTCCCGCTCGCGCAGGTACTGCGCGAGCGCCGCCGGAACCAGCGGTAGGGAGGTGTGTGCCGTGGCCATGGGGCCCTCCTCTCGGTGTGCGAGCGGTTCCAACTCCGCCCACACCCACCACTTAACCAGACCATTAGAAAGTTTACAAGGAGCCTTGATAACTTTTAATGGTCCGGTTAGTGTGATGGATGTAAGGCGGGAGAGCTGGAATCCCGCTTCACCCCGAGAGGAGAGCGCATGGAAAACATCGAACCTCGGAACTTCCCCCATGTGGGGCTGACCCCCCCAACCGAGCCGAACATGTGGACGGCGGGGATGATGCGCCACCTCATCGGGGCCCTTGAGGGAGCCCCGGTAGACATCACCACAAACAACCAGAGAGGACTCACTATCGAGCGAATCCGATTGGTGCGGGTGTACGCAACCGCAACTAACCGCGGCTACACGTTGACCTTCGCTCGCATTCGGAGTAGCCGAACTGGTGCGGAGGTTCCCGTCCCCCTGCACAAGATCGGGAACACCATAACCGCTCATCAGGATGGGGTCAGGCAGAAGGCGCTGTGCTCCTACGAGGAAGAGCAAGCGGCGGCTATCCGCGTTGCCCAGCGGGTATTTCCCGATATGGCCGGGCCGGGCGCATGGAGTGCCACCCCATACGGCCACGGCGTCGGCATCGCATACATGCCGCACAATGCGGCCGACCGCGTGTGCCGGCAATTGCGGTTGCCCATCCCCCACGCCTGACAGCCCTGTGGCTTCCGAGGGCGGCCCCGATCTGCCCTCGGAAGCCACAGACTTAACGCCGGAGCTGACCCGACGACCGCACCCGGCAGAAACGCACGCCCGGCGGGGAAAGTGACGGGTACCGCACATGCTCGCCCCGCCGGACAAGCCGGGGCGGGGCGAGCATGTGCGGTACGGTGTTCACACGCAGGGTGCCTTGGACGCAGGCTGCCCGCGAGTCAGTCAATGGGCCTCAGCATCGGGTCAGCCCCGCGACGCCGTACGATCCGGAACATGAAGAAGGGAACGCGGCCGTTCCCGCAGAATGGGAACCTCAACTGGACTATCGCCCCGATGCTCAACACCGGGCCGAACGGTTGGCCGCTCTCCCAGGTTCCGGTGCCCGTCCACTCCGATCCACGCCAGGACTCGATGATTGGCTCCGCACAAAGCAGTGCGCCCGGCCTCCCCGACAGCACCCGGTGGGGATACCCCGGGCTATGGACCGGGCCATCCACTCTGTGGACAAAAACCCCCTGGTACTTGATCCAGCGGCGGTCACGGTCGTACGGGTCAGCCTTAACTTCCTCTAGGTCGATGATCGGGATTGGCATGGGCGCGGCCCTCTCTGAGGGGCGAGGTTCCAGCTACCTCGCCTTGACACCCACTACACTAACCGGGACAGCAGAAGTTATCAAGGCTTCCTTAGATGTTTTTAAGTGGTCGGGTTTGGGGGTGTCCCGGCCCCGCAAGCTCCGTAGACAGCAGTCACCCCCGCTCCTCGCGAGGAGCGGGGGTGACTGACCGGCCGTGACCGGGGGCTTAGCCGATATTCCATTCCGGGTGCCCGTGCCAGCGCCGGCGTGGCCCAGCGGGGTCTTCGCATGAGAGGGGCGGCAGAGCGCCCCTCTCATGCGGTGAGGCTCAAGAGCCGTAGTACGCCTCGTTCCACATCCCCTCCAGGACTTCCCCGAGGGTGTCGCAGTAGATGCCGCTCTCCTTGACCTTGAGGGTCTTCCACGAGGGGAGTCCTTCCCCTCGCCGCCGACGCATCCGCCCGATCTCGACGCCGTACGTGTCGTCGGCTCTCAGAACCACGATCACCAGCGCGGTACGTGAACCCTCTCCTATGGTGAATCGAAGTTCCCCCTTCGGGTCATCGTGGCGGAACTTGTGGGCACCCAACAGGAGCAGTCGGCGTCGGCCGATCTGGCTGAGTGTGACCTGATGGTCGGCCGGGGCACGGTCAAGATCATTGAGGACTGGCATCGACATTGACATGTTCGACCTCGTTTCGGGGGGGGGCGGGTCGGGGGTTCCAGCTCCCCCGGCCTCACACCAACCACCATAATCGGGACAACAGAAGTTGGCAAGTAGGATTTCGATCCTTTTACTTGGGTTCTTTAGGTGGCGATCCAGCGGCCCGGGGGAAACGCCGCGCACACGGTTGCGCCCCCACCCTGCGTGCGCAGAGCGGGGGCGCAACCGTGTAGATCAGGAGACGGAAACAAGCTTGACTGCCGCATCCGGACCCGCGATCACCACGACTTCCTGGTGGTCCTTCACTACCCCTTCCCGGCAGTCCTCCACTACCCCCTGGATCATCATGTAGTCCGTGGCGAGGGTGATGGTCACTACCTGCATGACCATGGGAAGGGAACCTTTCTCCACCTGAAACTCGATCATGTCTCCGGGATTGATGCTGCTCATTGTTCCCCCTCAGGTGGGGGGCGGGGTCCAGCTCCCCGCCCCGAACACCCACTACACTAACCGGGACAGCAGAAGTTGTCAAGGCTTCTTTTGCGGTTTGTGGGTGGCCGTGTTTGTGGGGTCCGTCCTACTCGACTTCAGAAGCTCGGTAGGCAGCAGTCACCCCCCGCTCCTCGCGTGGGAGCGGGGGGTGACCCACCGGCCGTGACCGGGCCCTACTAGTGCCGGCCCTCAAGCACACCAATCAGCGCCATAGCGGCACCCCGCGCGTTCCCGCCAGGATCAACCGTCCCCCGGACCGTCTTGTCGCCACAGACCAGAACAACCGTTCGGCCATCCTCGACCCGCACCGACCATGCCACCCCCCGAGCGGTTACACCCGTCCACTCAGTGTCCACACCAACCTCCTCTCCGTTCGCAGGGCGTCCGGCCCGCCACCGAGCCCCATGAAGGGGGCCCACGCCGGGCCGAGATGCCCTAGCGGCTTTTCCTCTCGGACTGGCTAAGGGGTTCCAGCTCCCCTCAAAATCCATCCCCTACAATCTAACCCAGCCATCAGAAACCAACAAGGAACATTTACCACCTTTTACAGGACTCGGAGAGGTTGACGCATGACCGTGTTCGACCCCCGCAAACCCGTATCCGCCATCGACGGAGTAGAAACCAGCGCAGAAATCCGCGCCTCCCTCAAAGACAAAGACGTCGTCCACGCCCACTCCGGCGGCAAAGACGCATGGGCCACCGCCATAGCCCTCCGCGACGCCGGCGCCCGCGTCTACCCCTACTACATGCACCTCATCCCCGACCCGAACCAGCCCTACACGCTCGCCGCAGCCCAACCAGCCCCCGGCGCACACCCACTGTCACACCGCGTCTACGGCCGCCTCCGCGGCCTGGCCTTCGTAGACGAATACCTCGACTACTGCGAGGAATGGTTCCAACGCGAATTCGGCACCCGCATCCTGCGACTGCTCAACCCCAGCTTCTACCGCTGGCTGCACCACTACACCTACCAACCCCCCGAACGATGCGCCGTCATCGACGCCGCGAACCTCCCCGTCCCCGACTACCACCACGTCGTGCAGATCGCCCGCGAACACTGCGGCCTACCCGCCGACGCCTGGGTCTGCGACGGCGTCCGCGCCGCGGACTCCCCCATGCGACGCATCGCAATGGCCTCCCACGGCCCCCGCAACCACAACCACCGCAAGCTCCATCCCATCTGGGACTGGCGCAAGTACCACGTCATGACCGCCATCGAGCAGGAAGGCATCCACCTCAGCGTCGACTACGACATGTTCGGCCGCTCCTTCGACGGCCTCGACGCCCGCTTCACCCGACCGATCCGCGACCGCTTCCCCGACGACTACGCCCGCATCCAGGCGTGGTTCCCCCTCGTGGACCTGGCCCTGATGGACCTATCGCAACCCAAACCCCCGTACCCGAAGGTGACCCGCTGATGGCCAAACCCACCCGCGAGGAGATCGCCGCCCGCCTCAAGGGCAGCGCCGCCAACGCCAACGGCAAACTCCGCAAAGTCCACGACCTAACCCAACGGTTCAAGGCCGAACCCGAACCCGACCCCCTCGCCGGCATCGAACCCAGCGACGACGTGGAAGCCGACATCACCCGCGAAACCGCGGCCCTGGATGAGGGCTTCCGCGCCCGGATGCGCGCCGAAAACAACCGCGTCCGCACGGCCACCGACTCCGAGCACTGGGTGGCCCTCTGCTTCCGCACCCGCGAAGACAAAGAAAAGTTCCTACGCCTCGCGGGCGCGGAAACCGGCCACCCACTCATCGAGATCGGAGACAAATACCTCGACGGGTACGAGGTGGCCGCCCGTATCGGCATCGACATGACGAAGGAGGGATAACCCATGCGCGAACGCATCCGCAACGCGATGGGGCGCGTCGGCGAACGCGCCCGAGGACTGTTCGGCCGTAACCGCCGGGCCGCGAGCACCGCACAGAGCGGCCTGTCCGGGAGCCCGGTGAACTAACCACCGATGGCCGACACCACCACCAGTACCGCCAACGGCGGCCCCAGCACCGACCACACGGGGGGATCGGATGCGGGGGCCGCCTTGGCCTGCCCAGAAAACCTTCCCGACCCCGTACGCGCCGTCTGGGAAGCCCTCGCCCCCACCATCACCGTCGCACTAGCCCCCGTCGACACCCACGCCTTCCGGCTGCTGTGCACCGCCATCACCACCTACAACGACGCCGACGAACTCATCGCCGACTCCGGCATCGTCGTCTCCGACGCCCACGGCAACCTCGTAGAAAACCCCGTCCTCAAAATCCGCGACCGCGCCGACGCCCAAATCAGAGTCTGGTCCCAAAAGTTCGGCCTCACCCCCGCAGACCGCCCCCGCAACACCAACCCCACCGGCGGCAAGAACAACCGCTCCACGATCCCCCACCTGATCGAGCCGTAGCCCGTGCCAGCACCACTACCCGACGAGGTACGCGCCGCGATCCTCGCCGACATCCACACCAACACCCTGTCCCGCAACAAGATCGCCGCGAAACACGGCGTGGCCACCTCCACCGTGACCAAGATCGCCCGCGAAGCCGTCGGCGACACCGCCTTCGACCGGTCGCACGCCGAAAAAGGCGCGCGTGCGCGCGCGTTCGACGCCAAGGCCGCACGCGCCACACTGATCGCCCAGCTCTACGACGACGCGCAGCGCTTCCGCGCCCGCGCCTGGGACCCCTACACGCAGGTCGTCTCCGGACCTACCGGCCCCGAACTGGTCACGACCAAGCTGCCCCCGCTACGCGACCAGCAGGCCGCCTACACCTCCCTGGCCATCACGGTCGACAAGGCCCTCACCCTCGAAAAGCACGACAGCGACGAGGGCGCAGTGGTGGGCAAGAGCATGGTCAACGACCTGTTCGGCGCGCTCGGGCTGGCCTACCACCGCATCGTCGCCGAGGACGAAGCACCGACCAGCCCCGACAGCGGTCCCGACACCATGGAGCCCTGATGCCGTCCCGCCACGGAATCGACCTCACCGGCATCTGCCAGATCATGTCCCGCAAACAGATCCGCTCGATCATGGAGTGCACCGCACGCATCAACCTGTGGTCCGGAGCTGTCTCCTCCGGCAAAACGATCGCCTCGCTACTCGCGCTGCTCTTCGCTGTCGTCCGGGCCCCCAACAACGGCCTCATCTTCATCGTCGGCCGCTCCCTACAAACCGTGGAACGCAACATCATCGAGGTGTTGATGCAGCCCGCCGGACCGTTCGGCCCGTTCGCCCGCTACATCTCCCACACCCGAGGCGCGACCACCGCCTCAATCTTCGGCCGCACCGTGCACCTCATCGGCGCATCCGACGTACGGGCAGAGGGCCGTATCCGCGGCGCGACCGCGGCCCTGATCTACGTGGACGAGCTGACCCTGATCCCCGAGGCGTTCTTCACGATGTGCCTCAGCCGGCTACGGGTCCCCGGCGCTAAACTGCTGGCCACCACCAACCCCGACGGCCCCTCCCACTGGGTCCGCAAGAACTTCATGCTCCGCGTAGACAGCCTGGACATGCGCCAATGGCACTTCGTCCTGGACGACAACCCGTCTCTCACCGAGGACTACAAGGCCGCCGTGAAGACGGAGTACACGGGCTTGTTCTACGACCGGTTCATCCTCGGCCGGTGGTGCCTGGCCGAGGGCGCGGTCTACTCCTCGTGGACCCCGTCGTACCACGTCGTCACCGAGCTGCCACCGATCGATGCCTACCTCGGACTCGGTATCGACTACGGCACGGTCAACCCCTTCGCCGCCGAAGTGCTCGGGCTCGGCCGTGACGGCATCCTGTACCTGACCAACGAGCTCTACTACGACTCCAAGGCCCGCCGCCGGGAGCTGTCCGACCACGAGTACAGCGAGCAGCTACGCGACTTCCTGGCCGGCATCGAGCAGCCCCACACCCGGCAACGCGGAGTATCACCGCAATGGACGATCGTGGACCCAAGCGCCGCGTCGTTTCGTATCCAGCTCTACAAGGACGGCATCAACGCCGTGCTCGCCAACAACGAGGTCATGCGCGGCATCCGCACCGTCTCGTCGCTGCTGGCCACCGGCCGTCTGCGCGTCCATGCCTCCTGCACGGGCTGGATCAACGAGATCCCCGGCTACAGTTGGGACCCCACCGCCGCCGAGGCCGGTTTCGACGCCCCCATCAAAGCCGCTGACCACGCCCTCGACGCCGGCCGGTACGCCGCCGTGACGACTGAGGCCATGTGGCGCTACCGCATCACCGACCCGGTACCGCTGCCCAGCACGGTTGGCTCGTAGTGCCAAACTCACGCTCATGGAGACTCCCATCGACCCGAAACCTGAGGCCCGCGCCGCCGCCACGTGGTGGGCTGACAAGCTCACCAGCGACACACGCCACGACCTGGGCGGCCGGGACGCCGCGGAACAGGCTGCGACCGCGACCTTCAACGTGGCGTCCGTGATGCTGCGGCAACGCTTCACCCCCGCCCAGGCCGACCGCTTCGCCGACGCTTTGGCCACGCTGATCGATCAACATCTCAGGGGGGAGGCACCGCAGCAGGACTTCGCGCGGCTGGCGATTCACTGCGACTACGGGATAGATCCGGTGCTGGCCGAAGCCGCGACGCGCGCCGGGCTGTCGGTGAGCATGTTCGACCTGCCGATGAAAACCAACATGTGGATCATTCCGGGTCGGGTGACGGTGTCCGAGGGGTATGGGGCACCCGACGAGGTTGTCTGGGCAGCGTGACGACCGCAGCACCGGGCGGTCGCGTGCTCGCCAACAACGAGGGCGCTGAACTGCCTAAAGGGAACGGTCGAGCAAGCCCCACACATTGACCTACAGCAAGGGGTGTTGCAGCAAGGGGTAGGCTCCAGCATGGCAGGTAACGGCATGACGCCCGGAGCACACGCCACACCGCGTGTTCAGCGCACCGTAACCAGCCAGGCACTACTAAGATGAAGCGCCCCTTTTCTCCTTCCTCGCGGAGTAACACTGTGGCACGACGATTCTTGTTCTCAGACGAGAGCGGTGATCTCAACTTCAAAAAAGGACCAAACCTTTCGCGTTTCTTCGCCGTCGGCACCCTCGCCATTGACGAATCCGAACTATCGGGGCTGCGAGCGGCGTTCGGGCATCTGCGTGATGAACTGGCCTTCCGCAATCACGGCCTGGACTCCTGCTTCCACGCCACGAACGACACGCCTGAGGTACGCCTGAACGTCTTCAAGCTGTTGTCGACCCTCGACTTCCAGTTCGACATCACCCTGCTCGAGAAGTCGAAGGCGCAGCCTCACGTTCGCCAGGACCACGCGACGTTCTTCCGCTACGCCTGGTACTACCACCTCAAGTACGTCGCACCGCGGACGTTCGGCGCCGACGACGAGGCCCTCATCGTTGCGGCCGAGCTGGGCACCAAACGAACACGGAAAGCCTTCCGGGGAGGCATCGAGGCGGTGCTGACTCAGTGCCTGCCCTACAGGGTCAAGCGCACGCTCGCGTTCTGGCCGTGCAGCTCGGACTTCGCTTTACAGGCCGCCGACTACTGCACATGGGCGGTCACACGCTTGAGGGAGCGCGACGACGGCCAGTACTACGAGATCATCCAGCCCAAGATCCGCCACGTGTACGACCTGTGGGCGTCTGGGACAACGCACTACTACTAGAAAGCACGAACCCCCGTCCAACTAGGCTTCATGGCCAGAGCCCCGGGGCTCTTTCGTCAAACGGGGTCGCGCAGACCCCTACGGTAGCGCGGAAATCCCTGGCGGGAAGCCCAAAGTGCCATCCTTGTCGGAAATTTACGCACGGTTGCTACTCACACCCCGCAGACACCCGAGCTGAACACGGAACGTGATGTCGCGAGCCCCGGCTCCCTCTCAGTGCCCCGGCAAAGTCGTCACGTGATGCCGAGAAGGGCCAGTGGGCGGGTGCTGTCGCGAGCGTGATGCCGGCGGTTCGTAGGGCACCGATGGCGGCGTTGCGCAGGGCGGCCATCACTTGGGGGCCGGTGCCGGTGAATCTTGTTCTCGATGCTCCCGAAACCTTGTCCGTCTCACATTCGTTGCTCCTGTTGGTTGGTATTGATGCAGGTTTGAGGGCGGCACCCGTGGAGGCCCACGAAGCCAAGGGGTGCCGCCCTCCCCCATGCGGGCGGCCCACCGCGAAAACAGGGACCCACAGAATCTGTGAAGGGTTGCTTGTCGGTTACTGCTGTCCTATGCTTTGATCGAGCAATCGACAAGAGGAGGATACAGTGAAGATCATCGACCTCGATCGGGACCCGACCCACATGGGATCTGTCACTGCTCGCCACTCCAACGCCGAGCAGTACGTACACGCCCACGTACTCGTGACCCGCACCGACGGCAAGCAGATCGGCGGTCTACTCGTCAAGGTAGCCGAGCCCCGAGACGGCGACGATCCGCGCGGCGGGTGGCTAGTAATGCAGACGGGGCAGCTCAACATCCAAACCATCGTCGTCTCCCTAACCGACGTAGCGGAGTTCCGCGCGGGGGAGGCTGAACCGATCCACGCGTACGTCGATCACCGCGCCGGGCTGCGTATCGCCTATGCCCTGGTGTACCTAGCCGACCAGCATAAGGGGCAGCGACTTACCGCCCTGCCAGAGCAGGATTTCGCCTACGCCCACGGCCTAGCCAGGGCCTACGTCGCAGCGACGCAACGCCAGTTCGGCGGAGCCGGAGAAGGGTACGACGGCGACTACGCCCTCGTACACGAGGCCACGGAGGACGCCCGCGACATGGTCAAATACTGGCGGCACTGGGTGAAGGGGGACCGCGATGCCAAAGAGGAAATCCGCGTGGCCCTCGCCGCCCCTGACCAGTCCAACACCTGATGTCTCAATACGACATACGCCGGTCCTGCGGCCACACCGAAACCATCAACATCCGGGGCCCGAACACAAAAGGTCAACGTGAGGACAAGGCCCGGTGGCTGGCAGAGCACCCATGCCATGACTGCGTCCGCGCCGAACGCCAGCAGCAGCGGGCCGCGCTGACCGCACGCGCGCTGACCCTCGCCAAGGCCGCCGGCTGGCCCGACATCACTGACGGCACCCCCCGGCAAGTCTCGGCCGCCATCGAGGCCCGCGCCACGATGGTCGCTGAGATCGTCGCGAGGGTCTGCGACCCGCCCAGAGAGCTGGGATTCGCTGGAATCCTAGGCGAGGAAGACTACCGGCACGCCGGGCACCCGCGCGCCGAGGACATCGCTGGTATCTACGTCGCGGCGGCACTACGGGTGACAGACCCCAAGTGGTGGCTCGATCGGCGGGACCTCGGCCGACAGATCCGCAACGCCGTTGACCTGGTGGAAGAAGCCGGTGTCGCCCGACGCACCTACGGCGGCCTACTGGCCGCCATCGAGACGACGTTCACCGAGGACGACCGTCAGCATCTCGCGACACTGACCACCGGCCCGAGCTAGGAGACCGCGATGTCGACCAACTACTACGTTCGCATCGCCAACACCCCGGACGACGGTGAGGGCATCCATCTCGGCCAGCACGCCGCCGGAACGTTCACTTTCCGCGCACACCCCGATCGGAATGTCACCGACTACGAAGCGTGGTTGAATCAGCTCGACCAGGGCGAGATCGTGGCCGAGTCCGGATACACGGTCACCCGTGACGAGATGGTGGCCATCGCCGCAAAGACGCCACGGACCCCGTGGGCCGAGTGCGGGGCCACTCATTCCGGTGGTGACGGCTACTACGACCTGGAAGGGCGGCGGTGGCTGGCCGTCGATTTCTGCTGAGAGGGCGTGTCAACAGTCCGATTTAGATCGTCGTGCTCACGTTGCGCCCCGCCGTCCTCAGGGGCGTCAGACGCGGCCTTGGTCGTGCAACCGGCGGCGAGGACGTCGGCTACATAGTCGTAGGCCGCAGTGTGCTGCGGCAAGTGCGGCAGATCGCGTTCGAGCTTGCGTTGGCCATCCGACCACGTGGTCCAGATCGCCGTGACCTCGGTGAGGCTGAGTCCAGTAGCGAGCGTGACCTGCTCGGCCGTGGCACCGCTGATCACGGCGGCGTGGACCCGGTGCGCTGTGCTGCGGCCGAGGTAGTGGTGCAGGGCGCGAACGGTCGCGAGGTGTTCCAACTCTAGGCCCAGCCGCTGCACGCGCCGCGGGTCGCCGGGCGGGACGTCGGTGGGCAGGGAGATCGTGTCCCCGAGCCAGCGGAGCACGTCACCGACGCGGCGTGCCAAGTCCAGCGGGCTGACCTTTTGCGCGTCGGCGAATGTCGTCGGATGCTGTGGCGGGTCCGGATACGGGTTCGGAACGGCGGTCATCGGGTCGACGCTACGGCATCACGTGCACTGAGACGGTATCTGATCCACCGATCCAGGGCGTCAACGTCACTGCGCCGCATCAGGTTGCGCCAAGCCAGAACAAAGGTCAACTTTGCCCAGCGAATTCACAGGAACCGCTTTACATCATAATGACCATTATGGTGTTCGAGAAATACGCAGAAACCACAAAACCGTTGAAACCTCACAAGAAGGGTCGTGCTCGCCATGCCCATCATCCGAGGCACCACCACCCCCACCACCGAACCAACACCCACCCCGCCACCCCACGACATCCCCACCCCCGACACCTGCTGGCGCGCAGCAGCCGACGCCCTACGCACCAGCTACCACGCCGACGCCGCCCACGCCTGGATGGCCCTCGCCCACGCCGTCGCCGACCGTGCCCCCGACCAACCCTTCACCACCTCAACCCTCCAAACAGCCACCCCAGAGACACTGATCGACGCCGCCCGCCAGCACCCCACCGCATTCGCCCGCGCCGTCCACCACCTCATAGCCGACACCAAAGACCAACGCGACGCCGTGACCACATTCCACCAGCGAACCGAAGGCGAGTACCGCCACCACATCGCCGCACTGGAACAGCACATCACCAACCTGAACCACGCCGTCCAAGACCTCGCGGACCGAGCCGCCGAAGTGCAGGCCACCCACGACCGCGACGCGTACGCCCGCCTCCACCGCGCCGTCCAAGACCTCGCCGCACTAGCCACCGACCACGGCCGCCGACACCGGCCCACCCCCACCGCCGCACGCCGCCCCGGCCCGGAGACCCCAAAACCGCGCCCCCACCACCAGACCAGCCACACCACGATGCGGTGACAGCCCCACACCCGGGGATGCTGTACCCTTGCTAACTACTTGTGGGAAGCAGCAAGCCGTAGGATCGGAGTGAGGAGCTGCGCCGCTGGCCAGCCCGCAACGAAGGGCCTACACCGCAAGGTGCAGGCCCTTCGGCCGTCCCACGGCGCTACGTCCCGTCGCAAGATCATGGCCTACCTGATGACGCAGCGATCAGCCAGCGCATCACGCCGCAGCACGAGCGCCACCCCCGGGGCATCGCCCCCGGGCGCCAACGCCCCGCGCAGGAGCGCCCCGAGAACAGCCGACTGCCCACCAGACCACCCACACCACGATGCGGTGACAGCCCCACACCCACTCACCGCCACATCCGGGATGCTGTAGCCTCCCTCTTACGGCCTGCTGTCCGCCTTCGGCGTACTGTCTCGATGGTGCGAAAGGGAAGCAAGCCGTAGGAGTGGAGCGAGGAGCTGCGCTGCTGGCCAGACCTCAACGAGGGGCCTACACCGCAAGGTGCAGGCCCCTCGGCTATCTCACGGCGCTACGTCCCGTCGCAAGATCATGGCCTACCTGATGACGCAGCGATCAGCCAGCGCATCACGCCGCAGCACGAGCGCCACCCCCGGGGCATCGCCCCCGGGCGCCAACGCCCCGCGCAGGAGCGCCCCGAGAACAGCCGACTGGTGCCGGTTGGTGCCACGTCACGGTGACCTCTTCGCCGCGGGCCAGCACCCGCCGCGCGTTGCTATTGATTTTCGGCCGATTACTACGGCCGGGCCCTTATGGCGCAATCCCCCGGCATACGAGAGAAAAGGAGATAGCACATGTCGGACATCCCATCGGGGATCTTGAAATACTGGACGCGCGGCAAAGGCGCGATCAAAATCGGCTACGGCACACCCGGTGCCTTCGACCGCGGCGTCGCGGCGATCACCGAGGCCACCGGCGGCCGGCTCCCACCGCACGTGGTACGCGGCATGGTCGCTAACTTGATCAAACGTGTCACCGGCCGGTGGCCAGGCCGACGCTCACGCCGCTAGCAGGCCCCACAGCAGTCGACCCAACGCGCCCAGGCCGACCCACAGCAGCAGGCTAACGCCCAGCGCAACCAGCTTCGGCAGTTCTCGAGCCACCAGCGCGTCTACAGGCGACGGGATCGGCTCGGCTATCAATGGTGAGGTGGTGGTGTGGTGCGGGGACATCAAGCGCCTTCCCTAAACTGAACAAGGAAAAGCTTGACAGTAGGACAGCGACACCACCCGCCGTATACCGGGTCGGCGCGCGCCACGAATACAAAAAGGGGGAGTCACCGCATGGAGGAGGAATCGACTTGCTACCTACCAATCCACGGGCGTTGTCGCCTCAACTGCGCCGAGGCGTTCGGCGCGCTCCATGACGTGTGGGACGCACTCAACCGAGCCGGTATCACAGGCTCGGACAGCGCCGCTGATCTTGTAGATCAGCTTGCTGTGGATCTGTCCCTGGCCCGGGCCACGATCGCCGAACTCCAGGTCCGGTAAGCCGAGCGCGTCGCGCGTGTGCCGACGCGCGGGGGCTGACCGGTTGCGGCGCGGGAGGTGTTCAGTGCTCGTTCCAGGTTAGGCCCCAGTAGGCGAGGACCTTACGCTGATCGCCACCGTAGCGGGACGCGCCGCCGCCCTCGCGCTGCCAGAAGGCGCAGCCCAGATGGATCGTCACCGCACGCTGCCCGGCGTAGCCGAACACGATGCTGCGCCGCAGAGGTGGGATGTGCATCAGACAGCCGGCGTCGTCTTCGGAGATCGCCAACCCGTTGATGTAGTCGGTCAGCTCGGTGACGTCGCTGGTGTTGCGCCTGGTGCTGCCGAGGCTCCATGGTTCTGGCCCGAGCGTGGGGTAGGTGCACATCAGAACCTCGGTCGCCCCGGTGGGGACCATGACCTCCGGTGCGAACGGGGTGGCTGGCCAGTCCGGCTCGTGCCGCTGTTCGGGACAGCGGACCGGGCCCGCGTCCGTGTTCGCCACGGATGCGGCCTGCACTGGCTCGGGCTCTGGGTCGCCCGTGACGATGCCGATGGTCGCTGCGGTGCCGACGGCGACCGCGGCGGCTAGGAGGCCAACTACCACGTGCCGGCGCGCGCGGCCGGGCGTGGGGCCTTGCGTCTGCTGAGTCGTCATCGACATGTCTCCCTTTGCCCCTTTGGCGGCATGGTACGCCGCGTTGCCCCTGCACGTCGGCGAATTCGGTGTGGTGGGCCGCGTCAAGTCACGCGACCCACCACCTTGGTTCAGCCCGTGCGTGGGTAGGCCCCGAACACGTCAATCACGGTCGCCCAGTCCTGGAACCAGAATGTCGTGCCGCCGCCGCCGACCGTGATGCCCTTGGCCCGCACGCCGGCGCCGTCGAGCACGAAGACGGGGCCGCCGCTGTCGCCAATCCGGGTCGCTTCGCGGCCCTCGGTTTGATAGCCCTCAATGATGCCACGGATGGTGTAGTCGCAGTCACCATCGGAGTCCGCCCCGAAGTTGCAATCCAGGAAATAGTTTCGTTCATGGGACTGCCTGATGGCGCACACCGTCCCGCTTGTCCGGCCGGACTGGCAGACCAGTTCGCCCTTCGTCCAACCGCCCCAGCCTTTGACGACCTTCGTAGTAGACGTGTTCGCTGACCCGTCGAAAATTTTGTACCATCCGGGAGCGTCGATGAGCAGCAGGTCTGAACGCCAATCGTCGTCGTGGACCGGCCCCATCTCGTCAAAACCTGGTTGACCCCACACGCCCTGGTACGCGTCGTCGGGTGGCGACCCGCAGTGCCCGGCGCTGAGGACCCAGGTCCGGCCGCCGGAATAGACGCCGAACCCCGTCGTGCACGTGGACCGCCTGTCGTTGTTGCCCCGCCACGCCTCCCATTTCCCGCCGCCGTTCCACGGGGGCGAATCGTCGGAGCGGTTGACCGTCAGTTGCATCTGCTCGGGTCGGTCAACCACCGCCACCGGGACGTCGACCCCAGCTTCCTGGAGGATCTGCACCGCCGACGTGACCGGCCCGGTCCTCTTGGGCACCGTCCCCGGGTGCAGGACTTTAGGGCCACGGGCAATTTCCAGGCCGCTACCGTCGCTCTCTAGCCCGATCGACTGAATGTCGTGCTCGGGGTGCTGCTCGCTAGCAGAAATGATCTTTTCTGCGGCGGCTTGCAGCTCGGCACGGGAGTACGCCGCCGGCTTCACAACAACTGGCCCCCACTGGCGTGCACGCTCGAGAGCCGCAGCCATGCCCGGTGTCAGGTCGCCCTTCCAGTAGAGCGTGAGGCCCTTGCCCTCGTACGCGAGGCTAGCCCACCCGGACTCGGGCGCTCTCACCTGCTCCTCCCAGAGCACGTTGCCGGCCGGCGCTAGCTCGCTCTGCCGTTCCATTTCCGCCCTGATAGCGGGGTCCAGGTTGTCTGTGCCCTGGGTTTCGACACCCACCGCCGCTGATGTCAGGGACGGCGTGGTGAGGGCTGAGGCGACCAGAAGGGCGGCCAGCCCGGCGGCGACGACGCCTCGACGTCTCATACTCATAGCGCTCCCAACGACGAAAGCCAATGTTGAGCCCAGTACACCCCACCAGGGGTTGCCTGGCCACGGTGCCGATGGTGCCGATGGTGCCCGCAGACACGACGCCGCCCCCGACCACAAGGTCGGGGGCGGCGTCGTTTGGGCTATGAGCAGGTGCAGACGCAGGTGCATTGCCGTCCCAGGTGGCAGGTGCAGATGCACAGGCAGCGCCACGGCGCTTCCCGGAGCACCTTCTCCAGCGCGTCGATTTTATGCTTTCTGTGTTACCAAGTTCGAGGCGGACACCCACACGCCGCGCCCACGGAGCAACCACCACCGCAACACGGCGATACCGCCCCCGACCACAGGCCAGAGGCGGCATCGCCGTGACTCCCTAGCAGTGACCGCCGTGGCGGTTGAGGATCTCACGCCCGGGGTCACCGGCCCCGGGAACGGCTTGGTCGAACAGCTCACGAAACGCTGCCTTGTACCGAGCAACCGTGTCAGGATGTTCGATGAGGGTCACGTCGTTGGGTTGGTTTTCAAGGCAGACGACGTCGGGATCAAGGTCAGAGCAGAACTCATGGCAGGAAAACGGGCCGACGAATCCGGGTTCAGCCGCGCTGTCCCACTGGAGGATGACCAAATTGAGTCGCGGCAAAAGACCGAGGATCTTGCCGATTTGGTGCCGCATCACGTCGGGCTCGCGAACTGCCTTGAGTGCGCGTTCATCCAACACGAACCGCACGGAGTGGTGTCGGTCGTTGCTGAACGCACGGTCTTGTCGCGCCATACACAGCCGTACCCAAGCCTCGACGGCCTGGCTGTCACGGGTATGCGGGCTGGCCGTGGCCACCAGCCGCGCGTAGTCCTGGGTCCGAAGAAGTCCGGGAATCAGGAAGGGGTGGTACTGGCTGATCCGTGAGGCATCGTCCTCGACGCCCAGCACCTCCGCATAGGAAGTCGACAGGTACGCACGGTCCTGTCCGGCCCAGTGCCGCCGACGCGCCGAGCGCGCCATGTCCACCAGACGGTCCACCTGGGCGGGATCAGCGACTCCGTAGTACGCCAGCAGCGCGCGGAGGTCGTTGACGGAGACGCTAACGACACCACTCTCGATCCGCCTCACCTTAGACAGTGACCAGTCCATCTCGTCCCGGATGTCCTCCAAGGAGCGGCCGGCGGCGAGCCTCAGTTGCCGTAGCGCCATACGCAAACGCCTACGGCTCGTGATCGGCCCTGGCCCACTCGTCATCACGTCCACTCCTTCCCGCCGCGGACGCGGACGGTCGCTACAGGCAGAACTACGTGTCCACCCACAGCATGTGTTGACCATCGACACTCACGGTGATTCCGAGGCGGTCGACGTCAGGACGACGGGCCCGACCTGGGTGACCCGCTCGCGCCCACGACCCCGCACGGTTGGCGTAGATGTGCTCGTCCTGCTCACTGCTGCCGTCCGGTCCAGGGATCGTGACGTGCGCGGCCCCTGGACAGTGAGTCCAGTACATCTCGCCGGGCGTTGCCTGCCACCGGTGTCGATGGTGCCGATGGTGCCCGGGGCGGCGAACACCCCCGATCACGCCTCAGGTCACGCGGTTTTTTCGGGCCATACGCAAGCCGCGCTGCTGCTGCTCCATCCGCAGGGCGGCGAAGTGTCGGCTCATTCTCGTAGTACGTTAATGTCGTGGTGTAAAGGTGCATAGATCAGCGCGGAAGCATGGCGTGGATGGTGCCGACGTCACCCACGCTGCAAACCACCGCCTTCACGAGAGCGAGATTGACGGCGACGAGCCGGAGGGACGATCATGAGCAAGTCATGCAGGGGCACCTCCGGTGGCGATGAACTCACCGATGAGCTCATCGAACGCCTTGCGTCGGAGGCCGAGCAGGGGTACGACACGACACAGTTGCGGCCTCGTCGGCGGGGTCGCCCCGCGGTCGGGTCGGTGCCAGCGGATGTCTTCTATGTCTGGCTCGACCCCGACTTCCAAGAGGCGCTTGTGACGGCGGCCAGCGACGCCGGCATCTCTCCCAGTGAACTGACCCGCCGTGCGCTACGCGCGTACCTTCAAGGTCCACCGGAGTAGCGCCACACTCGATCTGCGGTAGGGCGTAGTGACGGAGTTACCTGTCACCGCTACTGTGCCACTCAGGACACCTCGGAGGGGTCGCGATGAGTGGCAACGGCGCGGAGTTTGACCGGCTGCTGACCGAGGCCGGGCTAACGCCCGAGGCGTATGCCCGCCGCCTCAACGATTCCGCCGAACATCACGGCTTCCACAAACGGCTGCACCTCAAAACGCCCTACAAGTGGCGTTGTGGCCAGGTGCCCGGCCGTCCCTGGTCGGCCCTGGCTGCGCACCTGCTGTCAGATCTGCTGGGCCGCACGATCACCCCGTCTGACCTGGGCTGGCCTGACGACAGCGGTGAGGCGGTTCCGGCCTCCACGGGACTCGTCCTGCCCTGGACCGTGGCCGGGGCATTGCACGCGGTCCAGACCGTCAACGAGGGTGGGATCATGCGACGGCGGACGTTCGTGACGCTCCTGGGCTCTGCCATGACCGCCTCCGGGCACGAGTGGCTGATCGCAGGCCCCGCCGGCTCACCGATAGCCACGCGCGGTTACCAGCTCACCACCGACGTGGTGGACCATATCGACGCGATCACCGCAGACCTCCGCCGCATGGACGACCACCTCGGGGGCGGGCAAACCCTCGGACTCGTCCGCCAACACTTGAGCACCGTCACCAACTTGATGACGCAGCGCAGCTACACCGATACTGTCGGCCGGCGGCTGCACTCCAGCGCCGCAGAGATCCTGCGGCTAGCCGGATGGCTGGCCTTCGATTCGGGCCACCACCCGAACGCGCAGCGCTACTGGACCGCGGCTATGCACGCGGCACACGCCGCCGGTGACCGCGCCCTCGGCGCAATCATTCTGGGGTGCATGTCCTGCCAGGCCAAGGACCTCGGCCAGACACGCCAGGCCGTCACGCTCGCCGAAACCGCCCGCGCCGGCTACCCCGCCGCTAGCCCCAAAGTCACGGCCATCCTGCACCTGCGCGCGGCCGAGGCCCACGCCAACGCCGAGTCCGTCACCGACACCCGCCGCGCGATCGACGCGGCGTTCGACACCCTCGACAACGCGGCCCCCGACCACGGCGACCCGGACTGGACCTACTGGGTAGACGAGGCCCAGGCGCACGCTATGGCCGGCTACAGCCACCTCAAGCTGTCGCACTGGGCCGGCGCCCGCACTCATCTGCGGATGGCGCGACGCCTGCAAGGCGGCGACTACACCAGGGAGGGCGCGCTACGCAACGCGCTGCTCGGCCAGACCTACGCCCTCCAAGAGGTGCCAGACCTCGACAAGGCCGTCGCCTTGGGGGACCAGGCCGTGGTCACCCTGTCTGACCAGGTGGCGTCCGCGCGCTGCGTCAAACACGTGCGAACCCTCGCCGAAGCGCTGTACCCGCACCGCGCCTACGCCAACGTGGCGCGGTTCTGCGCCGACGCCCGCGAATTCCTCCATGGGCAGAATTCCGCGACGTGACATCGCGCATGTCCCGGCCCCCCCGGTGACGAACCTCGGCCCAACGCGAAGCACTCCCGAATTCGCCGACAGCATCGGCCCCTTTTGCTTGCCTACCCCCGGCGGAACGTCTCTCGACGTGCTGCACCATCGGCACCATCGGCACCGGTTCCTCACACCGCCTGAGGCGGTTTACTTGGCCCCCGCAAGGCCCACTGGCTTGAGGCTGGGCTAGACGGACTGAAGGAGGCTGTGATGGCCGACGACAACAGGCCCCGTATGCACCGCAACCGTGACCCGCATGGCACGCCTCCTTTGCCAGATGGCGAGGGGTTCCCCGTGGTACCGCGGCCTCCCGCCGAGCTGACGACTAAGCAGAAGCTGGTAGCAGCCCTCGTGTTCGTGATTGTTGTTGGCGCCGTGGTGATCGGCGGCCTGAGGCGATAGCACGGCCGGGGCGCGTGCCAGCGCCGCCCCGGCCGTTTAGAGGAGGTTCACGGTGCGTCGTATTCCCTGGTTCAGGCTCCGCCGGAAGATCGACCCCGGCCCGCCGACGCCGGCCGTGCCGGGCCCGGTGCCGCCGCCGCCGGCGAACCCGCCGGCATGGATGACTCAACCCACCCTCGCTTACCCCCAACCCGGCCGCGTCGGTTGGCTCACCCCCGCCCAGGCGTGGCGCGCGAACCACGGCCGCCGGTGGGAGACGCAGACACCCCGGAACGGGCAAGTAGCAGGGCGGAATCAACCGCGCACGGTCAGGGACTGACGGCTGCTGCGCGGGTCGGTCCAGGTCAACTTCACCCACTGATAGCCGCTCATGATCGCGACTTGCGGCAGGACGTCTCCTGGTTGGATGACCTCAGGCATGTCGCCGTCAAGCGGCGGTTCGCCGCCTTGCTCATCCTCGATGGTGATGTCACGGGCCGGGGCGTTACCCCGGTTGGTGAGCGTCAGCAGCAACGTCCCGTGTGGTGTCCGCCGTCCGGCCACGTCGAATACCGCCTGCGGCTGATCCACCTGCATGAGGGTGACCCACGGCTCGTGGTCATCGCGTGTGCACCGGATGTCGAGCCGGATCGGGGTATCGCCATACCGGTCCGCCCACGCGCTGGGGTCGATCCACGCGGGGGGCACGCTCGGTTCCAGTTCGAGGGTGCGCTGCTCGCCTCGACGCAGCGCGAACGCCTCGGCGCTCGCCCCAAGGCGCTGGTTGGCACCGGGGACGAACCGGTAGGGCCCCCAAACCGTGTTGTCGGCGTGGTGTCCCGTGCGTGGCGGTTCTGGCTGATCATCACTGATGCTGACGGCGACCTCATCCAGATGCACGCCGGGCGGTCCCTCGAGCGTGAGCGTGAGGGAAACCCGCCCGTGCACGTCAGCCGTTGCCGACAGCGCGATCTGTGGCGTGAGTTCGGCGTGCCGCCGCTGGACCTCGATGTGGCTGGTCCGCTGGGCCGACGCCGCCGCGGACTCGGCCGCCCGCGTGGCCCGTCGCGTGAAGTAGACGCTGACGGCCAGCGCCACGACCCCTGTTACCGCGCCGGCCATACCGCCGACCAACGACCACGCCTCTACGCTCATGCGGTGTCCCGGCGCTGATCAAAGACCGTGGGGGCCGGTGAGGGGCGCCGCATGGTGTGGCCGGACGGATCTTCAGGCACAGAGACGAATCCGACCCGGCCCAGCGCGCGGACCAGAGCCTGCCTGTCCGAGCCGTACGAGCCCGTCGGCGTGCACACCACGTCCAGGCCCCGGGCATCTGCCGCAGCCAGGATGGACAGCAGCATCCGGGGTCCGTGCCAGCCAGCGCGCGAGTCGACCGGGATACGTAAGACCCCGATTGCCAGCGCGCCATCATCAGCCTGGTTTAGTGCCAGCAGCACCATTCCGGGCACGGAGCCCTTCAACTCCCCGACGAGTCGGCTAACCCAGGTGGCGTTCACGGCGTCCAACGTACTGCGCGGCATGGTGTCCTCCCTCCGGCTCCACGGTCACGCTTGACTGGTTTCTGCTGTCGCTGGCTGTCACTCAAGGGGTCCAGTCGTCATCCGGCTCGCGCTCTGCGGGGTCGACTACCCAGTCGAGGTCACCCGGGCCGCGCCACACACCACAGGCAAACAAAAGAGACAGCGCGAGAGGGGCCCACCCGTAGCGGGTGGCCCATCCGCTCGGTTCGAGATGGGAGCCCCACGCACCGGCAGGCCCCATGCATCATGGTCACAAGGGGCAAAGTTCGGAGCCCTGGCCCAAAAGGGCCAGGGAAGGAACATCCGAAATCGGCACAGGTCGCACGACCCGCATCGCCGCAATGGAGCCGGTGCCATGCCACGGCGGCAGCACCGGAGAGTAGGCGGCGAGCGAAATTTTACCATCCTGTGGCACCCGAAGCCGCACGCCGAACAGCAAAAACGCGTCCGCTGAGACCAAGCTCGGCGAACGCGTTTTCGTGCCTCTGTCTCCGCGAGTGTTTCGATCCCTGATAGGGGTGATGAGCTAGCACTTCGGGCGCCGGTGGCGCTCCTCGTGCCGTCTCGTGGAGACGCCTAACCTTGCAGCACATGACCGGGTGATGTCAAGGGCCCATCCCCCGTGCGTGTGTGCGCCGTCTCCTTCATCCCGGCGGCAACGGCGTTGGACACCAGCGCCTTCACTGACCGCACGCGCCATCGACTCCGAGGTGATCACAGGACGCGCCGCTGTGACTGGTGCATGGCACGTATCACCTCAGCACCCACATCGGGCTCACCCTTGGCACGGCGGTCGGCATCCCGCGCGATGCACACCTCCACGTCCACGTCGCGCAGGTCAACGACCTCCAGGGGTGCATCGGCCGCATCGGCGATCTGCCGCCACGTGTCCAGCGTCTCCGGTGGCAGGTTCGTGTCGTCCACGATGACGCTGACGCCGGACGCGAGCAGACCGGCTACCGCCGCCTCCTCTGCGACGTCGACCTGCCTCTCCTGGGCCTGGGTCCCGAGACGGGCCCCGTGCCCCATCACTCGAAAAAGATCGCGGTTGACCCGGAATAGCAACGACGCGCGGCCTCGGGCTCGCGTGCGGTACGGTGTTCACACGCGGGCTGCGTAGGGCTACCCCTGCCCGGAAGTAGTTCCGTCTTCTGCAACAGGGGCACACCACCTGCAGATGCCGTCGGCGACGTCCTCGTCGTGGTGCTTGCGCAGTGCGATCTTTTGGATGCGGCTCAACGCAAACACCAATTCCGCGCCAGTGCCGGCGTTTGACGGGTCTGGAATGCTCATCGGGTGCCCCCGGTGCGCTCGGCCTCCAGTTCGGCCCGGGCACGCAGCGCAACCAGCTCTGCATTCTCCGGCGCGGTGATTCGAGTCGAGACGGTGACGCGCAGCTCGCCTACCCGGCCGCACGCCCGGCGAGCCCAGGATGGCCCGTCCTTCACTTCAGCGGCCGTGATGTCAAACGCGGCGATCCGGCCCGCCGCCGCACGCAGGTCGACATCGAGCGCCTGCCAGTACGGACGGTTCCAGTCATTGGCTTTATTCACGGTTCCTTCTTTCGGGTTGGGGGGGAAGGGGCCGACCGGAGCCGGCCGGGCCACACGGGAAGCGGGGTCCCGGGTGGCCCGGCCGGCGGCCGGGGCGTCAGCGTGCCAGCCATCGGAAATCGCACTCGACGCCGGTGTGGTCCTGGTGATCGGGCGGGTAGCCCAGCCGCGCTAGGTCTTGGTCGCAGAGCGGACAGCATCCTGTCAGCCACGCCCTAGTCCGGTTGATCATGTTGTCGAGTAGGTCGGATCGGCGCCTGGAAGCCGTGACTGTTTGCCGTAGGACTGTGATGCCGTGCTGGCCTCGTGGCCATCCCTCTACCGTCTTGCCGGCTTCGAGGGCGGCGAGCGTTGCTCCCTGTTGATGCAGGGCAAGGTCCACGGCGGCGCGGTGACGTATCAACGCCTCCAGGACGTGGTCGGAAATTTCGTCGTGCGTGTACGGGTAGGGGGGCTCGGTCATGGTGTCCTCTCGGTTGGGGCCCCCGCCCGGGAATGGGGCGGGGGCCGGGGATGTTGGGGAGGAGCCGGCCGGGCCACACGGGAAGCGGGGTCCCGGGTGGCCCGGCCGGCGGCCGGGGTCAGCGTGCCAGCCACCGGAAATCGCACTCGACGCCGTCGTCGTCGTGATGGGCCGGGTAGTCCCACCCCGCTAGGTTCTGTCCGCACAGCGGGCAGTCCCCTGTTAACCACGCTTGAGTCCGGTCGATCATGTTGTCGAGCTGCCTTATGTCCTTCTCAAGGGCGGTGAGCGTGGCTTGCTGTTCGGCCCGGTGACGTATCAACGCCTCAAGGACGTGGTCGCAAATTTCGTCGTGGGTGTACGGGGAGGGCCTCATGGTGTCCTCTCGCTTGGCGGGTGGCCGATGGGTTCGGGCCGCCCGGGAAGGGGGCGGGGGCCGGAGGTGTCAGGCTCCGTCGCGGGCGGTCAGACGGGCCTGCCACTTGGTGCAGGCCGGGGACCCTGCCCAGTGGGACTGCCCCCACTGGACGTTGTTGCCGTTTATCGAGTCCAGGTGGATTGCGCAACTGGGGAGCACGTTGCGGGCGTCTACCGCCCCGCATGGCTCTCGGGGGCACTCGCATGGTTCGTCGGGGTCGCCGTTGCCGTGGGTGTGCCACGGCGGGAGGGGGTTGGGGCAAGTCCAGCCCATCGACTGTCGTCCTCTCTGGGAATCCGGTGCGTGGGGTTCCAGCTCCCCGTGCTCACCTCACACTACAGAGACACATAGAAGTGGTCAAGCATTATTTGTTGACTTCTTGGTGTCGCTGTTGCTTGGGTTCAGTCCCGACGCATGTGCGCCATGACGAAGTACTTCTTCACGGTCACCAGGGGGCGGCGGTGCGGGATGAATCGTGCGCTCGCGACGTGGCGGGAACTCTCGGCGTCGTACACGACGACGATGAGCCAGTCGTCGTCGCGGTACACGATGAGGTCGGCCTGCTTGAGCGTGCCGGCCTCGTACTGGACGTAGACCTTGAGCGGCCGCCAATCGTCGTTGCCGCAGGCCACCAGGTCTGACATGCGGGTCGCCAGGTCGCGGACGGTCCCGGCGACCGCGTCGGGTCCCCAGGTGCCGACGATCAGGGCCGCCGACCCTATATGGGCTACCGAGATTCCGTTGTCGTCTGCCTTGTCGTAGTCGAACTCAAAGTCGGCGCTCATGGTCGTTTACTCCCCTTCGTGTGGTTCGGCCGGTGAGTGACCGGCCCTGTGTCCGCACCGAACATTAGCAAGCCATTTAGAAGTTCACAAGCATTCTTTCATAGATTCTATTGGGAGGTGGTGTCGTGGCCGGCTACATGCCCGCCCGCTCGGTCCACCGCACGGGCGGAGCCTCGAAAGCCGAACCGACCGCCACCCCCACCACCCAGGGCCTGCCCACCGACCCGAAGGCCACATGGCCCCCACGAGCCATGCAACAGACCTTCGAGCACATGCGGGTCCTGTCGGCCTGGTACGGCGGTGACCCCGAAGACCTCGCCATGATTCACGGCGGCCTCTACGGCTCCGATCACCCGTTCTTCCGCAACGGCCCCACCGACCGGCCCAGCCAGTACCGAGGAGGCGTCGTCGGCTCCGTCGCACGCTGGTTCTGGGGCCAGCCCACCCCGGCCGGGGAGAAACGCGCCAAGCTGCACGTGCCGATCGCCGGGGACATCGCCACCCTGTCATCGGACCTGCTGTTCGCTGAACCACCCGCGATCGAGTTCACCGACGACACGACGCAGCAGGCATGGGACGAGATGGCCGAGGCCACGATGCTCGACGCGACGCTGCTGGAAGGCGCGGAGGTGCAGTCACCCCTCGGCGGGGTGTTCGTGGTCGTCTCGTGGGACGAAAACCTGTACCCGCATCCGTTCTTCCGGATCGTGCACCCTGACTGCGCCGTGCCTGAATGGGAGTGGGGCAGACTCTCCGCGGTGACGTTCTGGCGTGTGGTGGAGGACCGACACGGCCAGATCTACCGCCACCTCGAGCGCCACGAACGGGGCCGGGTCCTGCACGGCCTGTACCTCGGTGCCTCCGACGTGCTCGGGCCCGCGATCCCGCTGGACCAGCACCCGGCCACAGCTCGCTTCACGCCCACCGTGGACACCATCACCGGCCGGCTGACAGCCGGCTACGTGCCGAACATGCGCCCCAACCGCCTCGACCGCAACTCCCCGCTCGGTCGCTCTGATCTCTCCCCCGGAGTCCTGACCCTTATGGACGCCCTGGACGAGACCTACTCATCGTGGATGCGTGACCTACGCCTGGCCAAGCCCCGCCTCGTCGTGCCCCGGGCATACATGCAGCAGCAGGGCCCGGGGGGCGGGGCGCGGTTCGACGCCGAACGGGAGATCTTCGAGGCCGTGGACTCGATGCCGAAATCCGACGGCGGGTTGGAGCTGTCGGCCACCACGTTCGGAATCCGGGCCAGCGAGCATCAGGCCACGGCCGACGCCCTGGTCAACCAAATCGTCGGACGGTGCGGCTACAGCGCGCAGTCCATCGGTGAGCAGGGTGAGGTGGCGACCACGGCCACGGAGGTCGAGGCCCGCGAACGGCGCTCGTTCATCACCCGGAAGAAGAAGGTGCGCTACTGGCGGGCGGAGCTGGCGACCCTGGCCGAGACGCTGCTCATGCTGTGGGTGGCGAAGTTCCCGGCGGATGGGATCACACCGGCACGACCGAAGATCACCTTCGGTGATGGGGTGGCGGAGACCCCGGAGGCCCTGGCCCGCACGTTGAGCCTGTTGGAGGCCGCTTCGGCGATCTCCACGGAGGAAAAGGTACGTCTACGCAACCCGGACTGGGATGAACGGCGGGTCCACGGCGAGGCGCGGCGAATCCTGATGGAGTCGGGCAAGATGGCCGCGATGCAGCCACTGGCCAACCCGGACCAGGTGACCGGTGCCGGCGCGGACGGCTCTGTCACCGGCCCCCCATCCGACGCCGGGGCTGACGCGGAGGGTGCCGGGGCTGACAGCGCCCGACAGCCCGACACGCCCCCGCCGCCGGACAGGGCCCGTAGGCCCGTGGGCAGCGCCTCCAGGGGCCGACGCGGGCGGAGGTAGCCGGTGGCCTCCGACCGCGACGTCGCCGCCGACCTCGCCCGGTCACTGACCACCCTGTACGCCGACGCGTCGACCCGCCTCGCCGCCGACATCGCCCGCCGGGTCGCCGCCGGTGAAGACTCCCCCGCATGGGCCGACGAGAAATTGCAGGCCCTGCACACCCTGCGGGCGTGGACGCAGAACCTCATCAGCCAGCTTGAGACCGACTCCTCCGGCATGGCCGCGCAGACGCTCGTGCTGGCGTTCGTGCGGGGCTCCACCGAGTCACTGGACGCCATCGCCAGACTGCAACTGCCCCCCGAGCAACGCGCCGACCTGAACCGGCACCGCACCCTGCTGGCCCGGCTACGCCGCGCGGCGCACGGACCGCCCACACGGGCGGTGAAAACCGCGATCGACGCCGAGTTACAGCAGGTCAAAGACGCCCTGCCCGGGGTACACGGCCTCCTCGCGATGATGTGGTCCCTGGAATCGACCCTGTCAGGCACGCATATGCCCCTGCTGAGATGGGCGCTGGACAGCTACCGCACAGTGGTTACCCGCGCCTCGGTCATGCCCGTGTTGGGCCTGTCGAGCCGACGCCGCGCCGCGCAGATCGCGTGGGAACAGCTCCTCGCCAGCGGGGTGACTGGATTCGTGGACCGGCGCGGCCGGCGCTGGGAACTGGCCTCCTACGTCGAGATGGCCACCCGCACCGTCGTGCATCAGGCGCTACGATCCGGCCGTCTCGATCAGCTCCTCGCCCACGGCTACGAGCTGATCCGCATCAGCGATTCCCCGCAGGAGTGCCACCGGTGCCTTCCCTGGGAACACGCCGTGCTGCGCATCGCCGGGGCGGGCACGGGATGGATCGAGGCCGAACACGCGACCCGTGACGGCGAACGCGTGCGGGTGCACGTCGCCGGGACGCTGCCTCAGGCCATCGCCGCCGGCCTGTTCCACCCGAACTGCACGCACAGCTTGGCGGCGTACTTGCCTGGTGTGACCCCCGACCGGGCCCCCCAGCAGGTGGCGAACCCGCAGGGCTACGCCGACCGGGTGCGGCTCCGAGAGCTGGAACGCGCGGTCCGTCGGGCCAAGCGGCAAGCGGCGGCCGTTATCGACCCTGGTGCGCGCGCCGCCGCCGACGCGAAAGTTCGCCGCGCCCATGCCGCGGTACGCGCCCACATCACGGCCACCGGCCTGCTTCGCCAACGGCACCGCGAGCGCATCGGTACCGCGAGGTGAACTGACACTCCCGCCGTCCAGTCCGGGCGGCAGGTCGCCCGCACGTTCAAGGCACGCGCGGGCATCTTCCCTGTCACGCAAAAAGGGGCCAAGCGGCCCCCGTGCGTGTTCCTGATGACCCCAAGGAG
>NZ_KB900388.1:5007364-5019470 GCF_000378825.1 Salinispora vitiensis | reverse complement strand
GGACCGACCAGGTTCCGGGGACCCCGCCCCGCGCGAGTCCCGCGAGTCCCGCCACAAGGCAAAGCGCATGCTCGATACCACCGAGCGGGCCCTCACCCCGCCCACCAGTCAAGACGCCCAGCGGCGGAGCATCCGTCACTCGGTGGCGGAGTAGCGCCGTGACGGCTACCCGCCAGCAGGAAACTGTTCACCTGATAGAGCCACATCAGTAGAACTAAATCCATGCGTTCCTATCTAGAACCCTTCGCCGCTGGCGGGTCACATCGACGGCGGCTGATCGCCGCCATTGTGGCGGCCGGGATGATCACGGCCTCCGCCGCCGCGATCCATCCCACCGCCGCGACCGCCGGCCCACCCCCCTCAGCCTCGATCGCCACACCCGCCACCACCCCGGAAACGCACACCGTCACCCTGATCACCGGCGACATCGTCACCGTCCGCACCCTCCCCGACGGCAAAACCATCGCCGAGGTCGACCAACCCAACAACACCACCGGCGGCTTCAGCATCCAACAACACGGCGACGACCTCTACGTCCTACCCGACGAAGCCAAACCACTACTCGCCGACGACCGACTCGACCAGCGACTGTTCAACGTCACCGACCTCATCGACATGGGCTACGACGACGCCCACACCACCCAAATACCCCTCATCGCCACCTACCCGGAAGCAGCAACCCACACCACCACCGCACCTTCCGGCACCACCCTCACCCACGACCTACCCGCCATCAACGGCCACGCCCTCACCACCAACAAGAACGACACCCGCACCCTCTGGAGCACCCTCACCGCCGGACCCAGTCAGACCCGAGCCAGCGGCGTAACCAAGCTCTGGCTCGACGGCCAGGTCCACGCCGACCTGGCTGACAGCGTCCCCCAGGTCGGCGCCCCCGAAGCCTGGAACGCCGGCTACAACGGCGACGGCAGCACCGTCGCCGTCCTCGACAGCGGCATCGACCCCACCCACCCCGACCTCGTGGATCAAATCCAGGACAGCGTCAGCTTCGTCCCCGACGAAGACACCACCGACGTCAACGGACACGGCACCCACGTCGCCTCCACCATCGCCGGCACCGGCGCCGCCTCCGACGGCGACAACACCGGCGTCGCACCCGCAGCCGACCTGATCATCGGCAAAGTCCTCAACGACGGAGGCATCGGCTACGACTCCTGGGTCATCGCCGGCATGCAGTGGGCTGCCGAATCCGGCGCCGACGTGGTCAACATGAGCCTCGGTGACTCCTCCCGCACCGACGGACTCGACCCGATAGCCCTCGCGGTGGACACCCTCTCCGCACAGCACGACACCCTCTTCGTCGTCGCCGCCGGCAACGACTACGGCGGACTCATCGGCACCCCCGGCACCGCCGAAAGTGCCCTCACCGTCAGCGCAGTCGACAAACAGGACCAACTCGCCAGGTTCTCCAGCGCCGGACCCCTAGCTCGCACCGGCGCACTCAAACCCGACCTCACCGCCCCCGGCGCCGCCATCAACGCCGCCCGCTCCCAACACAGCACCGGCGACGGCATGTATGAAAGCAAAGACGGCACCTCCATGGCCACCCCACACGTCGCCGGAGCCGCCGCCATCCTCACCCAACAACACCCCAACTGGACCAACACCCAACTCAAAACCGCCCTGACGAGCAGCGCCGAGGCGCTGAGCGACAGCTACACCCCCTACCAGGTCGGCACCGGCCGCCTCGACGTAGCGGCAGCGGTAAACAGGACCGTGCAGGCCACCGGCTCAATGTTCTTCGGCTACTTCGACTGGCCACACCAACCCACCGACACCCCCATCACGAAATCGGTCACCCTCACCAACACCAGCACCACCCCCGTCACCCTTAACCTCACCACCACCGGCAACGAGGCATTCGCTCCCGACATCCCCACGGTCACCGTGCCCGCCGAAGGTCAGATAGACGTCCCGGTAACCGGCGACCCCCGCGGAGACACCACCGGCCAACACACCGGCTACCTCATCGGCACCAACCCCAGCACCGGCGAAACCATCACCCGCACCGCCCTCGGCCTCCTCAAAGAGGACGAACGCTACGACCTCACCATCAAACTCCGCGACCGCAACGGCGAACCCACCAGCGCGACCGTCCAGATGGAGGAGGCCAGTGGGCGGTTCTCCGACTTCCTCGACGTCGACGGTGAGCAGACCTTGCGCCTCCCACCCGGGACCTACACCCTGAAAACTGAGTTTGAGGTCGCGGGTGAACAGGCCGACTCCCTCGGCCTCGCCCTGCTGGTCGCCCCGGAAGTCGTACTCGACAAACCAACCGAAGTAAACCTGGACGCCCGCCAGGCCCGACTACTCGACACCACCACCCCCCAGCGCACCGAGGACCGACAGCGCAAACTCGAATACGTCGTCGACTACCCCGAAGGCAACCCCCTCCACTACATACGCGAAGTCTCGGGAAGTTACGACGACCTGTATGTACTGCCGACTGAGAAGACCACCGAGAGCTCGTTCAGCATGGGGGCCCGGTGGCGTAAGGGTGAGCCGGTCCTGAGCCTGCGCGCCTTCGGCCTGCTGCCCATCGACGCCGTGGTCCAAACCAGCAGCACCATCACCACCGGTACCCAGTGGCTACGCCCTGTCTACGCCGGCACCGGCACCCCCGAGGACTACACCGACGTCGACGCCGACGGCAAAATCGCCGTCATCAAACGCAGCGACGACATCAGGGCAACCGACCAGGCCGCAGCTGCGGTAGCCGCCGGAGCCGCACTCCTCCTGATCGTCAACGACAACCCCGGAATCCTCCACGAATACGTCGGCAACTCCCCCATCCCCGTCGCCAGCGTCCACCGCGACATCGGAAACATCCTGATCGCACTCGCCAAACACGGAACACCGCCGCTGAAGGTCAGCCAGGAGCAGCACCCCGACACAATCTACGACCTGGTCAAGGTCTGGCGGGACCAGGTGCCGGACCAGCCCCTCACCTACCACCCCAGCCACCACGACCTAGCCCGAATCGATGCTCGCTACCACGCCGTCCAGGACACCACTGGTGTGGGCTACCGCCACGACCTGACCTTCGCCCTGACGCTCGGAATCATCGAGTCAGAGTGGTACCCCGTCACCCGCACCGAATGGGTCACCCCAGGAATCGACTGGCACGAAAGCCATCAACAAGGCCGCTGGCGCGATGCTTCCTACAGCAACTCGTACGACAAGGGGTCGACCACCAGCCTGGACTGGTTCGCACCCGCCGTCCGGCCCGCTTTCAGCCGCGGCTACGACCATCCAAACAGCCGATACCAGGACACCATGACCCTCAACGTGCAAACCTGGAGCCCCTCGGGCACCCAACTGGAACACGGCGGACTTATGGGCCTCAGCTCGGTGCCGACGAACACGCGGCTCTACCAGGGCGACACGCTGCTGCACGAGAACACTAGGAGCGCGTACCTGCCAGACATGGAGGTGCCGGCCGGGACGCTGCCGTACCGGCTTGTGCTGGACGCGTCGCGCCCGGCCGAGGAGTGGGGGCTGTCGACCCGTACCCACACCGAGTGGGACTTCATCTCCAGCACCAACGACGCCGACCCCGAAGCCCCGGAACCGCTCACCCTGCTGCAGCTCGACTACGAACTGGAAACCGACCTACGAGGCGACGTCGAAGCCGGCACCCACCAAGAAATCAGCATCACCCCCAAGCCGCAGCCCGGCGGTACCGGTACCGGCACCATCACCGCAGTAGAACTCGAGGTCTCCTACGACGACGGCACCACCTGGCAACCCATCACCCTCAAACAGGGCGACAACAACCGCCACACCGCAACCCTGAAACTGCCCGACCAACCCGACAGCTTCATCTCCGTACGCGCCGCCGCCGAAACCGACACCGGCTTCGCCATCCGACAAGAACTCATCCGCGCCTACGGCCTGCGCTGAACTGACCGGCGGGGTCCCGGACCGACAACGCTCCGGGACCCCTGCAGACCCCAACGCAAGGCAGACGACGACGCTCCGTCACCGTTACCCGGTGGCGGAGTGACGTCGTGGCGGTTACCCGCCCGCCGCTAGTTGTTCATTCACCGGACGATCGACGGTAAAACCGTGCCATGTCTTCCCATCCAGGACCCTTCGCCACTGGTGTAACCCGCCAGCGGCTGATCGCCGCCATCGTGGCGGCCGGGATGATCACGGCCTCCGCCGCCGCGATCCATCCCACCGCCGCGACCGCCGGCCCACCCCTCAGCCTCGATCGCCACACCCGCCACCACCCCGGAAACGCACACCGTCACCCTGATCACCGGCGACATCGTCACCGTCCGCACCCTCACCGACGGCAAAACCATCGCCGAGGTCGACCAACCCGACGACACCACCGGCGGCTTCAGCGTCCAACAACACGGCGACGACCTCTACGTCCTACCCGACGAAGCCAAACCACTGCTCGCCGACGACCGACTCGACCAACGACTGTTCAACATCACCGACCTCATCGACATGGGCTACGACGACGCCCACACCACCCAAATACCCCTCATCGCCACCTACCCGGAAGCAGCAACCCGCACCACCACCGCACCTTCCGGCGCCACCCTCACCCACGACCTACCCGCCATCAACGGCCACGCCCTCACCACCAACAAGAAAGACACCCGCACCCTCTGGACCACCCTCACCGCCGAGGCCACCGCCTCCGGCTCCGGCTCCGGGTCCCGGGTCCGGGTCCGGGTCCGGGTCCGGGTCCGGGTCCGGGTCCGGGTCCGGGTCCGGGTCCGGGTCCGGGTCCGGGTCCGGGTCCGATGAGCCTCGCGAAAGCAGCAACGCCGCCAAGCTTTGGCTCGACGGCCAGGTAACCGGCACCCTCGCCGACAGCGTCCCCCAAATCGGCGCCCCCGAAGCCTGGGACGCCGGCTACAACGGCAAAGGCGCCACCGTCGCCGTCCTCGACAGCGGTATCGACCCCACCCACCCCGACCTCGTGGATCAAATCCAAGACAGCGTCAGCTTCGTCCCCGACGAAGACACCACCGACCTGAGTGGGCACGGCACCCACGTGGCCTCCACCGTCGCCGGCACCGGTACGGCCTCCAACGGCGACAACACCGGCGTCGCACCCGCAGCCGACCTACTCATCGGCAAAATCCTCAACAACGACAACATCGGCCAGGACTCCTGGGTCATCGCCGGCATGCAATGGGCCGCCGAATCCGGCGCCGACATCATCAACATGAGCCTCGGCGACTCCTCCCGCACCGACGGACTCGACCCACTGACCCTCGCCGTGGACAACCTCTCCGCACAACACGACACCCTCTTCGTCATCGCCGCCGGCAACAACAACGGCGGACTCATCGGCACCCCCGGCACCGCCGAAAGTGCCCTCACCGTCGGCGCAGTCGACAAACAGGACCAACTCGCCAGGTTCTCCAGCATCGGACCACTAGCCGGCACCGGCGCCCTGAAGCCCGACCTCACCGCCCCGGGCGTCGCCATCAACGCCGCCCGCTCCCAACACAGCACCGGCGACGGCATGTACGAAAGCAAAGACGGCACCTCCATGGCCACCCCACACGTCGCCGGAGCCGCCGCCATCCTCACCCAACAACACCCCAACTGGACCGGCCAACAACTCAAAAACGCCCTGACGAGCAGCGCCGAGGCGCTGCGCGACAGCTACACCCCCTACCAGGTCGGCACCGGCCGCCTCGACGTAGCGGCAGCGGTAAACAGGACCGTGCAGGCCACCGGCTCAATGTTCTTCGGCTACTTCGACTGGCCACACCAACCCACCGACACCCCCGTCACCAAGTCGGTCACCCTCACCAACACCAGCACCACCCCCGTCACCATCAACCTCACCACCACCGGCAACGAGGCATTCACCCTCAACGACTCCACCGTCACCGTGCCGGCCGAAGGCCAAATAGACGTTCCGGTAACCGGCGACCCAACAACAGCCGACATCGGCGAACACACCGACTACCTCATCGGCACCGATGCCAGCACCGGTGAAACCATCACCCGCACCAGCCTCGGCCTCATCAAAGAAGACGAACGCTACGACCTCACCATCAAACTCCGCGACCGCAACGGCGAACCCACCAGCGGAGCCGTCCTGATAAACCAAGCCGGGGAAAGCTCCGCCGGATACGTCGCCGTCGACGGTGAGCGAACCCTGCGCCTCGCACCCTGGACCTACACCCTGCACGCCGAGATTGATATTCCGGGTGAACGGGCTGACTCCCTCGGCCTCGCCCTGCTGGTCGCCCCAGGGATCAAACTCGACAAACCAACCGAGGTAACGCTGGACGCCAGCCAGGCCCGGCTACTCGACACCACCACCCCCCAACGCACCGAAAACCGGCAGCGCAAACTCGAATACGTCGTCGACTACCCCGAAGGCAGCCCCTTTCACTACGCCCACAACATCTCGGACACGTACGACGACCTGTATGTCCTGCCGACGGAGAAGCCCACCGAGAGCGCGTTCAGCATGGTGGCCTGGTGGCGTAAGGGTGAGCCGGTCCTGAGCCTGCGCGCCTTCGGCCTGCTCCCCATCGACGCCCTGGCCCAAGTCGGCAGCACCATCACCACCGGCGCCCAATGGCTGCGCCCCGTCTATGCCGGCACCGGCAACCCCGAGGAGTACGCCAACGTCGACGCCGACGGCAAAATCGCCGTCGTCAAACGCAGCGACGACATCAGCGCACCCGATCGGGCCGCCGCCGCAGCCGCCGCCGGAGCCGAACTCCTCCTGGTTGTCAACGACGGCCCCGGAGCCCTCTCCGACTGGGTCGGCGACTCCCCCATCCCGGTGGCCAGCGTCCACCGCGACATCGGCAACATCCTGATCACACTCGCAAAGCACGGCATGCCGCCACTAAAGGTCACCCAGAAGGAGTACGCCGACACCATCTACGACCTGGCCCGGGTCTGGCGGGACCAGGTGCCCGACCAGCCCCTCACCTACCACCCCAGCCACCACGACCTGGCCCGAATCGACGCCCGCCACCACGCCGTCCAGGACACCATTGGTGAGGGTTACCGCGCCGAGAGCACCCTCGGCACTGTGCTCGGGATATACGAGCCAGAGTGGCACCCCGGCACCCGCACCGAATGGGTCACCCCAGGGATCGACTGGCACGAGACCCACATCCAGCGTGACCTTTACGTCGCGGCGGACGTACGCACCTACGCCAAGGGCACGACCACCCGGCTGGACTGGTTCGCCCCCGCCATCCGACCGGCCTTCAACCAGAGCACCCTTGTCCAAAACAACCGATACCAGAATCGGATGACTCTCTACCCGCAGCCCTGGAGCCCATCAAGCCCCGAACTTGACTACATTGGACTGCTCCCCTCTGACTCGGTGTCGACCACCATCGCCCTCTACCAGGGCGACACGCTGCTACACGAGAACACCAGGAGCGCGTTCCTGCCACACAAGGAGGTGCCGGCCGGGACGCTGCCGTACCGGCTGGTGCTGGATGCGTCACGCCCGGCCGACGAGTGGGGGTTGTCGACCCGCACCCACACCGAGTGGGACTTCATCTCCAGCACCAACGACGCCGGCCACAGCACGGCCGAACCGCTCACCCTGCTGCAGCTCGACTACGAACTGGAAACCGACCTACGAGGCGACGTCGAGGCGGGTACGTCCCAAGAAATCAGCATCACCCCCAGACCACAGCCCGGCGGTACCGGTACCGGCACCATCACCGCAGTAGAACTCGAGGTCTCCTACGACGACGGCACCACCTGGCAACCCATCACCCTCACCCCGGGCGACAACAACCGCCACACCGCAACCCTGAAACTGCCCGACCAACCCGACAGCTTCATCTCCGTACGCGCCGCCGCCGAAACCGACACCGGCTTCGCCATCCGACAAGAACTCATCCGCGCCTACGGCCTACGCTGACCAAAACCGGGAGGGTCCCCGGACCGAGCACGCTCCGGGGACCCCCGCCGGACTTCCCTTGTCAGGGTTGGAGAAGCCGCAGCCGAACCGAACGCAGACGACCGTGCCGCATGCCACGGAGCTGGCCCTCGTCCCGTGGACCGAGACATCCAGCAGTAGCTCCACCGTCACCCAGTGGCGGAGTAGCGCCGTGGCGGCTACCCGCACGTCTCCAACGGTTCACCTGACCGACCAAAATGGGTAGAACCTAGCCCATGTCTTCATATCCAGGACCCTTCGCCGCTGGCGGGTCACGGCGGCGGCTGATCGCCGCTGTCGTGGCGGCCGGGATGATCGCGGCCTCTGCCGCCGCGATCCATCCCACCGCGGCAACCGCCGGCCCACCTCCCTCAGCCTCGATCGCGACACCCGCGGGCACGGTAACGGGCACGCACACCGTCACCCTGGTCACCGGCGACGTCGTCACCGTCCGCACCCTCACCGGCGGCAAAACCATCGCCGAGGTCGACCAGCCCGACGACACCACCGGCGGCTTCAGCGTCCAACAACACGGCGACGACCTCTACGTCCTGCCCGACGAGGCGATGCCACTCCTGACCGACGACCGACTCGACCAGCGACTGTTCAACGTCACCGACCTCATCGACATGGGCTACGACGACGCCCACACCACCCAAATACCCCTCATCGCCACTTACCCCGACACCAGCACCCGCACCACCGCGCCCCGCGGCGCCACCCTCACCCACGACCTACCCGCCATCAACGGCCACGCCCTCACCACCGACAAAGAAGACACCCGCACCCTCTGGACCACCCTCACCACCGGATCCAGTCAGACCCGGGCCAACGGCGTAACCAAGCTTTGGCTCGACGGCCAGGTAACCGGCGCCCTCGCCGACAGCGTCCCACAGGTCGGCGCCCCCGAGGCCTGGGACGCCGGCTACGACGGCGACGGCGCCACCGTCGCCGTCCTCGACACCGGCATCGACCCCACCCACCCCGACCTCACCGACCAGATCCAGGACAGCGTCAGCTTCGTCCCCGACGAAGACACCACCGACGTCAACGGACACGGCACCCACGTCGCCTCCACCATCGCCGGCACCGGCGCCGCCTCCAACGGCGACAACACCGGCGTCGCACCCGCAGCCGACCTGATCATCGGCAAAGTCCTCAACGACAACGGGTACGGCCAGGACTCCTGGGTCATCGCCGGCATGCAGTGGGCCGCCGAATCCGGCGCCGACGTGGTCAACATGAGCCTCAGCAGCCCGTCCCACACCGACGGACTCGACCCGATGGCCCTCGCCGTGGACACCCTCTCCGCACAGCACGACACCCTCTTCGTCGTCGCCGCCGGCAACAACTCCGTCCTGATCGGCTCGCCTGGCACCGCCGAAAGTGCCCTAACTGTCGGCGCCGTCGACAAGCAGGACCAACTCGCCGGCTTCTCCAACGTCGGACCCCTCGCCCGCACCGGTGCGCTGAAACCCGACCTCACCGCCCCCGGCGTCGCCATCAACGCCGCCCGCTCCCAACACAGCACCGGCGACGGCATGTACCACAGCCTCGACGGCACCTCCATGGCCACCCCACACGTCGCCGGAGCCGCCGCCATCCTCGCCCAACAACACCCCAACTGGACCGGCCAACAACTCAAAACCGCCCTCACGAGCAGCACCGAGGGCCTAGCCGACACCTACAGCGCATACCAGGTCGGCACCGGCCGCCTCGACATCGCCGCCGCAGTCAACACCACCGTACGAGCCACCGGCTCCGTCTACTTCGGCTACTTCGACTGGCCACACCAACCCACCGACACCCCCGTCACCAAGTCGGTCACCCTCACCAACACCAGCACCACACCCGTCACCCTCAACCTCACCACCACCGGCAACGAGGCATTCACCACCGACACCCCCACCGTCACCGTCCCCGCCGAAGGCCAAATAGACGTCCCGGTAACCGGCGACCCAACGGCAGCCGATGTCGGCGAACACACCGGCTACCTCATCGGCACCAACCCCAGCACCGGTGAAACCATCACCCGCACCAGCCTCGGCCTCATCAAAGAAGACGAACGCTACGACCTCACCATCAAACTCCGCGACCACAACGGCGAACCCACCAGCTCACGCCTGGCGTTCACATCCGTCAATTCGTTCCCCACGTCCTTCGATATTGACGGCGAGGAGACGCTACGCCTTTCGCCCGGGACCTATACCGTTTACGGCGAAATGGATATTCCGGGCGAACAGGCTGACTCCCTCGGCTTCGCCCTGCTGGTCGCCCCAGGAGTGGTGCTCGACAAACCAACCGAGGTAACGCTGGACGCCAGCCAGGCCCGACTACTCGACACCACCACCCCCCAACGCACCGAAAACCGACAGCGCAGACTCGAATACGTCAACTACCCCGAGATCAGCCCTTTCCACTACATTTACAACATTCCGGACAGATATGACGACCTGTATGTCCTACCGACCGAGAAGACCACCGGGAACGCTTTCGCTATGGCAGCGAAGTGGCGCAAGGGCGCACCAGTCCTGAGCCTGCGCGCCCTCGGCATACTCCCCATCGACGCCGTCGTCCAACCCGGCAGCACCATCACCACCGGCAAACAATGGCTACGCCCCGTCTACGCCGGCACCGGCACCCCCGAGGACTACACCGACCTCGACGCCGACGGCAAAATCGCCGTCATCAAACGCAGCGACGACATCAGCGCAGCCGACCAGGCCGCCGCCGCAGCCGCCGCCGGAGCCGCACTCCTCCTGATCGTCAACGACAACCCCGGAATCCTCCACGAAAATGTCGGCGAATCACCCATCCCCGTCGCCAGCATCCACCGCGACATCGGAAACATCCTGATCACCCTCGCCGAACACGGCATACCCCCACTGCAGGTCGACCAGGAGCAGTACCCCGATACCATCTACGACCTGGTCCAGGTCTGGCGAGACCAGGTGCCGGACCAGCCGCTCACCTACCACCCGAGGCACAGCGACCTGGCCCGAATCGACGCGCGCTACCACGCCGTCCAGGACACCATTGGTGAGGGCTACCGCGCCGACACGGCCATCGGCCTCCCCGTCGGAGTCCTCAAACCCGAGTGGCATCCCAGCACCCGTACCGAATGGGTCACCCCCGACATCCCCTGGGTCGAAACCCACGAACAGCACAATTGGAAAGTCGCGGCGGACGCACGCACCTACGCCAAGGGCACGACCACCCGGCTGGACTGGTTTGCCCCCGCCATCCGACCGGCCTTCAACCAGAGCGCCTTCCAAAACCGCCGATACCAGAATCGGATGACTCTCTACCCGCAGCCCTGGAGCCCATCAAGCCCCGAACTTGACTACATCGGACGTCACCTCCTCGGCTCGGCGCCGACCAGCATCGCCCTCTACCAGGGCGACACGCTGCTACGCGAGAACACCAGGAGCGCGTACCTGCCATACACGGAGGTGCCGGCCGGGACGCTGCCGTACCGGCTTGTGCTGGACGCGTCGCGCCCCGCCGAGCAGTGGGGGCTGTCGACCCGTACCCACACCGAGTGGGACTTCATCTCCAGCACCAACGACGCCGACCCCAACACGCCCGAACCGCTCACCCTGCTGCAGCTCGACTACGAACTGGAAACCGACCTACGAGGCGACGTCGAAGCCGGCACCCACCAAGAAATCAGCATCACCCCCAAGCCGCAGCCCGGCGGTACCGGTACCGGCACCATCACCGCAGTAGAACTCGAGGTCTCCTACGACGACGGCACCACCTGGCAACCCATCACCCTCAAACAGGGCGACAACAACCGCCACACCGCAACCCTGAAACTGCCCGACCAACCCGACAGCTTCATCTCCGTACGCGCCGCCGCCGAAACCGACACCGGCTTCGCCATCCAACAAGAACTCATCCGCGCCTACGGTCTGCGATAACCACCTAACGGGGTCCCCGGACCGACAACGCTCCGGGGACCCATCGGCCCCGACCTACGTCGACAACGGTCTGACCCAGACGGTGGAGTCACGGTCACACGGTGGCGGAGTGACGTCGTGGCGGTTACCCGCCCGCCGCTAGCTGTTCATTCACCGGACGATCGACGGTAGAACCGTGCCATGTCTTCCCATCCAGGACCCTTCGCCACTGGTGTAACCCGCCAGCGGCTGATCGCCGCCATCGTGGCGGCCGGGATGA
>NZ_KB900388.1:4099900-5007264 GCF_000378825.1 Salinispora vitiensis | reverse complement strand
CCCCCATCGACTACGAACGATCAGAGACCCGCGCCCTGAAGGCCCAGGCCGCATAACGGAGCCCTCCACGATTCCAGGGGATTGACAGTGGAGGTACGCACATGTCTTATTCTTCAACCCCTTTCGCTGCTGGCGGATCACCGCGACGACTACTCGCCGCAGCCCTGGCCGCCGGGATGATCGCAACCGCAATCACCACGATCGATCCGAACGCCGCAACCGCCGACTCACCCTCGTCAGCCGCAGACCCGGGCACGAACATCGACACGCACCCGGTCGCCACACCGGGCGTCGCCCCGGAGGCGCACACCGTCACCCTGGTCACCGGCGACGTCGTCACCGTCCGCACCTTCCCCGACGGCAGAACCATCGCCGAGGTCGACCAGCCCGACGACACCACCGGCGGCTTCAGCATCCGAGAACACGGCGACGACCTCTACGTCCTACCCGACGAAGCCAAACCACTGCTCGCCGACGACCGACTCGACCAGCGACTGTTCAACGTCACCGACCTCATCGACATGGGCTACGACGACGCCCACACCAGTGAACTACCGCTGATCGCCACCTACCCCGACACCAGCACCCGCACCACCGCCGCACCGGCCGGCGCCACCCTCACCCACGACCTACCCGCCATCAACGGCCACGCCCTCACCACCAACAAGAAAGACACCCGCACCCTCTGGACCACCCTCACCACCAAGGCCACCACCTCCGGCTCCGGGTCCGGTTCCGACGCGATCCGCGAAAGCACCAACGCCGCGAAAATCTGGCTCGACGGCCAAGTCCACGCCGACCTCGCCGACAGCGTCCCCCAAATCGGCGCCCCCGAAGCCTGGGACGCCGGCTACGACGGCGACGGCACCACCGTCGCCGTCCTCGACACCGGTATCGACCCCACCCACCCCGACCTCGTGGATCAAATCCAAGACAGCGTCAGCTTCGTCCCCGACGAAGACACCACCGACGTCAACGGACACGGCACCCACGTCGCCTCCACCATCGCCGGCACCGGCGCAGCCTCCAACGGCGACAACACCGGCGTCGCACCCGCAGCCGACCTGATCATCGGCAAAGTCCTCAACAACAACGGGTACGGCTACGACTCCTGGATCATCGCCGGCATGCAGTGGGCTGCCGAATCCGGCGCCGACATCATCAACATGAGCCTCGGCGGTGGCCAAGCCGACGGACTCGACCCGATGGCCCTCGCGGTGGAAAGCCTCTCCGCGCAGCACGACACCCTCTTCGTCGTCGCCGCCGGCAACAACTCCGGCCTGATCGGCTCGCCTGGCACCGCCGAAAGTGCCCTCACTGTCGGCGCCGTCGACAAACAGGACCAACTCGCCGGCTTCTCCAGCGTCGGACCCCTCGCCCGCACCGGCGCACTCAAGCCCGACCTCACCGCCCCGGGCGTCGCCATCAACGCCGCCCGCTCCCAACACAGCACTGGCGACGGCATGTACCACAGCCTCGACGGCACCTCCATGGCCACCCCACACGTCGCCGGAGCCGCCGCCATCCTCGCCCAACAACACCCCAACTGGACCGGCCAACAACTCAAAACCGCCCTCACGAGCAGCACCGAGGGCCTAGCCGACACCTACAGCGCATACCAGGTCGGCACCGGCCGCCTCGACATCGCCGCCGCAGTCAACACCACCGTACGAGCCACCGGCTCCGTCTACTTCGGCTACTTCGACTGGCCACACCAACCCACCGACACCCCCGTCACCAAGTCGGTCACCCTCACCAACACCAGCACCACACCCGTCACCCTCAACCTCACCACCACCGGCAACGAGGCATTCACCACCGACACCCCCACCGTCACCGTCCCCGCCGAAGGCCAAATAGACGTCCCGGTAACCGGCGACCCAACGGCAGCCGATGTCGGCGAACACACCGGCTACCTCATCGGCACCAACCCCAGCACCGGTGAAACCATCACCCGCACCAGCCTCGGCCTCATCAAAGAAGACGAACGCTACGACCTCACCATCAAACTCCGCGACCACAACGGCGAACCCACCAGCGCTACCGTTTTCGTAAAGACGACAGATTATCCATTCCCTGGATACACCGACGTGGATGGCGAGCGGACGCTACGGCTTCCGCCGGGTTTCTACACTATTTACGCCGAGCTGGAGGTCGCCGGAGAGCGGAGTGACTCGTTGGGCCTCGCCCTGCTGGTCGCCCCCGAGACCGTCCTCGACAAGCCGGCCGAGGTGATACTGGACGCGAGCCAGGCCCAGCTACTCGACACCCAGACCCCGCATGCCACGGAAGACCGGCAGCGCCAACTCAGCTTCACCCTTGAGCACCCCGACTACAAACCCTTCCACTATGGCTACGAGGTTCCGCCTCGGTACGACGACCTGTACGTCCTGCCAACTGAGAAGGGCAGCGAAAGCTCATTCGACCTGGGGGCCCGCTGGCGCAAGGGTGAGCCGGTCCTGAGCCTGCGCGCCCTCGGCCTGCTCCCCATCGACGCCGTCGTCCAACCCGGCAGCACGATCACCACCGGCAATCAGTGGCTCCGCCCCGTCTACGCCGGCACCGGCACCCCCGAGGACTACACCGACCTCGACGCCGAAGGCAAAATCGCCGTCATCAAACGCAGCGACGACATCAGCCCGGCCGACCAGGCCGCTGCCGCGGTAGCCGCCGGAGTCGCACTCCTCCTGATCGTCAACGACAACCCGGGAATCCTCTACGAGTGGGTCGGCGAATCACCCATTCCTGTTAAAGCACCCATTCCCGTTGCCAGCATCCACCGTGACATCGGAAACATCCTGATCAAATTGGCCGAACACGGCGTGCCGCCGCTGAAGGTTAGCCAGGAGCAGTACCCCGACACCATCTACGACCTGGTCCAGGTCTGGCGGGACCAGGTGCCGGACCAGCCGCTCACCTACCACCCGAGGCACAGCGACCTCGCCCGCATCGATGCCCGATACCACGCCGTTCAGGAGACCGAAGGTTACGGCTACCGCAACGACCTGACCTTCGCCATCTCCTATGGGAGCCCCGAGCCGGAGTGGTACCCCGGCACCCGCACCGAATGGGTCACCCCGGGAATCGAGTGGCGCGAAACCCATCAGCAACGCTTCTGGACCGACGCCTCCCACCGCAACTCGTACGAGTTGGGGTCAACCACCACGGTGGACTGGTTCGCACCCGCTGTCCGGCCAGCCTTTGGCCGGACCGACGGCAGTGCGCAGAACAATCGAGCCGGCGACACCATGAGCGTCGAGGTGCAGACGTGGAGCCCGTCGGGCTCCGTGCTTGAACACGGTGGTTTCTACCCGTACCGCGTGGTGCCGACGCACCTGAAGCTCTACCAGGGCGACAACCTCCTGTTCGAGAACACCCGGCACGCTTCGCTGGGGTTGAGGAAGGTGCCGGCCGGCACGCTGCCCTACCGGCTGGTGCTGGACGCGTCCCGCCCGGCCGACGAGTGGCGGCTGTCGACCCGTACCCACACCGAGTGGGACTTCATCTCCAGCACCAACTCGGCTCCCCCAGCCGACCCGGTCCCCATCCCGCTGCTCCAACTCGACTACGAGCTGGAAACCGACCTGCGGGGCGACGTCGAGGCCGGCAGCCACCAAGAAATCAGCATCACCGCCGGACCACGACCCGGTACTACCGGTGCCGGCACCATCACCTCGGTGGAGCTTGAGGTCTCCTACGACGACGGCACCACCTGGCAACCCATCACCCTCAAACAGGGCGACAACGACCGCCACACCGCAACCCTGAAACTGCCGGAACAACCCGACGGCTTCATTTCCGTACGCGCCGCCGCCGAAACCGACGCCGGCTTCGCCATCCGGCAAGAACTCATCCGCGCCTACGGGCTGCGGTGAGGTGGCCGGTGGGGCCCCCGGACCGGTATCGTCCGGGGACCCCGCCGGGGCCTCCGGCCAGCGCGGACGACCGTTCCAGGTGGATCCGGGTGGCGCATGCCCGCCATGCCGCAGCGGGCCGAGGGAGGAAGCCACTCATGCTGGGCGTGTTGGGATTCAGCCCCGACGACGAGGCGATCTACCGCCTGCTGGTCCGGCAGGGTCAGGCCGGACCGGTCGAGCTCGCCGACGCCCTGCGGATGCCCGTCTCGGGCGTGGCGGCGGCGCTGTCCCGCCTCACCGACCGCGGCCTGACCAAGCAGGCATCGGAGGAAGCGTTCTCAGTGGCACCGCCCGCGGTCGCGCTCGGGGCGCTGATCGGCGAGCAGCAGTCCGCGCTGCGCGCCGCGGAGTTGGCCCTCGTCACGCTCGCCGAGGAGTACCGCGGCGCGAGCGCGGAACGCTCCCTCGGCGAACTGATCGAGGTGATCACCGGGGTTGACGCCATCCGGCACCGGTTCGCCCAGGTGCAACACGCCGCCCGGCGGGAGGTTCGCAGCTTCGTCACCCCTCCCTTCGTCGCGGTACCACCGGGTGCCAACACCGTGGAGTCGGTGGCAGCACGACAGGGCGTACGGTTCCGGGTGGTGATCGACCGCCCGGCGCTGGCCGAGCCCGGCGTGGTCGCGGAGACCCTGGAGTCCCTGCGCGACGGTGTGCAGATCCGGGTGACGGAGGCACTACCGATCAAGCTGATCATCGCTGACGCCGCGCTGGCACTGGTCCCGTTGACCGCCACAACCGAGGGCGAGCCCGGTGCGGTGCTGCTACATCGCACCGGACTGCTGGCCGCGATGGACGCGCTGTTCGAAGCCGTGTGGCGATGTGCCCACCCGTTGACCCTGTCGGTGGACGGCACGTTGAGCGAAGACTCCGACGCCGACGGCCCAACCGACCTGGACCGCCAGATCCTGACCCTGCTCCTGGCCGGGCTCACCGACCCGGTCGTGGCCAGCCAGCTCGGTCTGTCGCTGCGCACCCTGCAGCGGCGGCTGCGCCACCTGATGGACCTCGCCGGGGCGGCGTCCCGGATGCAGCTCGGTTGGTACGCCGCCCGAGAAGGTTGGGTGTGACCACGAGCACTCCGGATCCGGCCCCGCCGGGGATCGCACCTCACCCCCGTTTCACGCCCCACGCACCAAGCTGATTGTCAACCGGCGGAACGCGCCGGCTCACGGCACAGACGTGGATACGGGGAGACGAAAGATGGCTCTGCAGATGATGGATCACGGGATACGCCCCACCAGCGGCGCCGACACCCTCACCGATCTGGATGCCACTGACGAACGCGGTGTCTCCACCGATCTGGTCCGGGCCTACCTTCAGGGAATCGGTCGGACGAAGCTGCTGACCGCCGCCCAGGAGGTCGAACTGTCCCGCCGGATCGAGGCCGGGCTCTTCGCCGCGACCAAGCTGGCCACCTGCACACCGGTCTCCGTCGTACTCCGTGCTGACCTGGAGCTCGTCGCCGCCGAGGGGCGCGCGGCGAAGGACCATCTGCTGGAGGCGAACCTCCGCCTAGTCGTCAGCATCGCCAAGCGCTACACCGGCCGCGGGATGGCCTTCCTCGACCTGATCCAGGAAGGCAACCTCGGCCTGATCCGCGCCGTCGAGAAGTTCGACTACACCAAGGGCTACAAGTTCTCCACCTACGCCACCTGGTGGATCCGCCAGGCCATCACCCGCGCCATGGCCGACCAGGCCCGCGCCATCCGCATCCCGGTACACATGGTCGAGCAGGTCAACCGCATGGTGCGGACCCGGCGCGAGCTGTCGGTCGCGTTGGGTCGCGAACCCACGGTCGCGGAGGTGGCGCGGGCGTTGGACATCCCGGAGATCCAGGTGATCGAGCTGATCTCCTACGACCGGGAGCCGGTGAGCCTGGACCAGACCGTCGGCGAGGACGGCGAGAGCCCGCTCGGCGACTTCGTCGCCGCGGTGGACCCGACGGCCAGGACCGAGGACGCCGCCAGCTGCGGCGAGTTGCGCCAGGAGATGCGGGGGGTGCTCGCCACCCTCTCCCAGCGGGAGCAGGCGGTGATCCGGCTCCGGTTCGGGCTGGACGACGGGCGGCAGCGCACCCTGGACGAGGTCGGTCGGGAATTCGGCCTCTCCCGGGAGCGGATCCGCCAGATCGAGAAGGGGACCCTGCACAAGCTCCGTTCCCCGGAGCGGGCCCAGCGCCTGGAGGCGTACGCCTGCTGACCCGCGCGACCAGCTCCGGAAGCGTCAAGGCCACGCCGCGCGGCGGCGCGTCACAGCCGGCGGGGGCCGGTGTCGGGGCGAACGGTAGCGGAACCGAGCCGTACGGTGGCGTGCAGCACCGACAGGCCGTCCGGCCGGGCCAGCACCGGGTTCAGCGTCAGGGTGCGGGCCCGCGGCTGCTCGTCGGCGAGCCGCCCGACCCGCAGTAGCAACTGGGCCAGGGCGCTCCGGTCCACCGGCGCCGCTCCACGATGGCCGCGCAGCAGTGGGGCCGCGCGGGGCTCGTCCACCAACTCCGCGGCGTCGCGGTCGGTCAACGGCACCGCCCGCCAGGCCCGGTCGCCGAGCAGCTCGGTGGCGACACCCCCCACACCGAAGCCCACCACCGGCCCGAACGCCGGGTCCTCCACCAGCTCCACCACACAGGCCACTCCGGGCGGAACCATCGGCTGGACCAGGACGTCCGCCCCAAACTCCGCCGCCATTTTGGCGTACGCGCGTCGTACCCGCGCCTTGTCGGGCAGGTCAAGGCGGACCGCGCCAAGGTCCAGTCGGTGCCGCAGACCGGGGGCGGCGGCCTTGATCGCCACCGGGTATCCCAGCTTTCGCGCCGCCGCGACGGCCTCCTGCTCCGACGCCACCAGCACCGAATCGACCACGTTGATTCCGTACGCCGCGAGTAGCCCGGCCGGGTCGAACGCCTCCGGCCGCAGTGCCGCCTGGGCCGCGTTCCGGTCCACGTCCACCAGTTCCGGGTGCGTGCCGGTGGGGCGACGTAGCCACCCGGCGTACGCGGTGACCTGCCCCAGGGCACGCACCGCCTCCTCCACGCTCGGGTACGCGGGCACCCCGGACGGGGCGCGTCCGGCCAGGAACGTCGCCACGGTGGGCTTGCCGCCGGCAAGCACCGCGGGCAGCGCCGAGGTGAAGTCAGTCTCGGTGTCGGGCAGCTGACCCGGCAGCGGCGGGGCGAAGACCGCCACCAACGCGTCCACCCCGTCGTCGGCCACGGCGGCGCCGAGGGCGCTGGCGAAGTCGGCCGCCCCGGCGTCTGGCCCGACATCGCGCGGGTAGCTGTCGGCGACGGTGAGGCCCATGGCGGTGGCGGCGGAGGCGGCCAACCCGGTCAACGCCGAGGAGTTACCGACGATCCCCACCCGATCGCCGGCGGGCAGCGGCTGGTTGGCCAGCAGCACGCCGACATCGAGCAGTTCGGCGACGGTGGCCACCCGGATCACCCCGGACTGGGCGAAGAGAGCGCTGACCGCGGCCTCGTCCGGACCCGGCGCGGCGGGGCCGGATACGTGGGTCGACGGCGCCAGCGCGACGATCGGTTTCTCCCGTCCGATCCCCCGGGCCAGTCGGGCGAACTTGCGGGGATTACCGAAGGTCTCCAGGTACAGCAGGATCACATCGGTGTTCGGGTCGTCCTGCCAGTACTGCAACAGGTCGTTGCCGGAGACGTCGGCCCGGTTCCCGGCCGACACGAAGCTGGACAGCCCCAGTCCCCGCCGCTCCACCTCGGCCAGCAGCGCCACTCCGAACGCACCGGACTGGCTGAACAGCCCAACTCGACCGGGGACCGGCAACCGCGGGGCCAGCGTGGCGTTCAGGCGTACCTCGGCGCTGGTGTTCGCCATCCCCAAGCAGTTCGGGCCGATGATCCGCATGCCCACCGCGTGCGCCGCCCGAACCAGCCGGCGCTGGGCGACCGCGCCGTCCGCACCGGCCTCGGCGAAACCCGCGCTGATCACGACTAGGCCGTGCGCTCCAGCGGCGGCCGCATCGGCGACGACCGTCTCCACCGCCGCCGGCGGCACCGCCACCACCGCCAGGTCGATCGGCAGGCCTGCCTCGGCGGCCGACGGGTATGCGGGGAGCCCGGCCACCATTCGCGCGCTCGGATGCACCGGCACCACCGCACCGGTGAACCCGTAGTCGCGCAGGTGCCCGAGGACCGCCGCCCCGACTCCCTGCCCGGTGGCGCTGGCGCCGTAGCAGGCGATTCCCCGGGGTGCGAGCAGCCGGGCGACCGACCGGGCCTCGGTACGGTGCTCGCGGCCCCGCTGCACCTCAAGGGTCGCCTCGGTCGGCGCGATCGGGAAGCTCAGGTGCACGACGCCGTCGGCGAACTGACGCCGCACCTGATAGCCGAAGTCGGCGAAGACCCGGAGCATCGCGTTGTTGGCCGGCAGCACCTCCGCCACGAAGGTCGGGATGCCGACCCGCCGGGCCGCGTCGGCGAGGTGCTCCAACAGCACCGATCCGATGCCCCGGCCCTGGTAGGCGTCCTCGACCACGAAGGCGACCTCGGCTTCGGTGGCGGCTGGCCCCAGCCGCTCGTACCGGCCGACCGCGACGATCTGGTCGCTGACCAGCACGACGAACGCCTCCCGGTCGTGGTGGTCGACGTTGACGAACCGCCGCAGGTCGCGCTCGGGAATCCGGGGGTACGGCGAGAAGTAGCGCAGGTAGCGGGTGCGCTCGGAGAAACGCGAGTGCATGGCGACGATGCCCGGTGCGTCCGCTGGCCGGATCGGCCGCAGCTGGACGGTGGTGCCGTCGCTGAGCAGCACGTCCGCCGGCTGTTCACCTGTTTTCACGTCACCTGTGGTCACGCGAGCGTCCTTCCTCCCGGCCACGTTCGCTCCGGTGTCGTCGAAGGTCGGCGCGACCGGCGGGTGACTCGACACGGGCCCTAGTCGCGCGGGTCGTACGGGTCGAGCCCGAGCAGCGGGAACACCGCCTTGCGGGCGGCCACGATGGCCCGGTCCACCGAGTTCGGCTCCCCGGAGGGCTGCCACGACTCGTACGACGGGTTGACGTCGTCGGTCATCCGCAACGGCACCTCCTGCCCCGGACGGCGGACCTGAGCGAGCTCACGCCAGGCGGGCGGACAGAGGGTCGCCGGCGCGAGCGGTTCACCGGTGGCCACCGCGAGCAGGTGGGTCCAGGCCCGGGGCACGACCTCGACCAACGCGTATCCCCCGCCACCGGTGGCGACCCAGCGGCCCGCGCAGAGCTCGTCGGCGAGCGCCCGTAAAGCGAGGTAGGTGGCACGCTGCCCGTCCACCGACAGGCGCAGGTCAGCCAGGGGGTCGAGCCGGTGCGCGTCCGCGCCGCACTGGGTGACCAGGATCTCCGGCTGGAACGCGCGCAGCACCGACGGCACGATCGCGTGGAACGCCCGCTGCCAGCCGGCGTCCTCGACCCCCGGTGGCAGCGGCACGTTGACCGCGGTGCCCTGGGCCTGCGCACCGCCGGTCTCGTCGGGAAACCCGGTGCCCGGGAAGAGCGCGAGTGGAGTCTCGTGCAGGCTCACCGTGAGCACCCGGGGGTCGTCCCAGAAGACCTGTTGCACCCCGTCGCCGTGGTGCACGTCCACATCGACGTAGGCGATCCGGCGCGCGCCTAGGTCGAGCAGGTGGGCGATGGCCACGGCGGGATCGTTGTAGACGCAGAAGCCGGCGGCGCGGTCGGGCATCGCGTGGTGCAGCCCGCCCGCCACGTTGACCGCCCGACGCGCTGTGCCCCGCCAGACCGCCTCTGCCGCCGCGACGGTGGCCCCGGTGACCAACGCGCTGGCCTCGTGCATCTGCGCAAAGACCGGATTATCCGGGGTGCCCAGCCCGAACCCGGTGCCGAGCGGATCCTGCGGGGCAGCTCGCACGGCTGCCAGGTAGGCCGGGTCGTGCACCCGGGTCAGCAGTTCGTCGTCGGCGGGCTTCGGCTCGACCAGCCGTACCCCGGGACGCCCGAGCACACCCAGCTCTCGGGCGAGCGCGACGGTCAGCTCGACCCGTACCGGGTCGAGGGGGTGGTCGCCGAGGTCGTAGGAGAGCAGCGTCTCGTCCCACACCACCACTGTGTCGTCCGACATGGGCCTATCGTCGCACGGGGACTCCGCCGGCCCGTCGTACGCGCTGCCCACGCCGCCGGTGTCGCGCGGCATGGGCAGCCAGTACCCGAAAAATGTGAGCGGCCAGCCGCGACCTGGGTCGCCGCGCCGGCGCCTTGGGGACCGCGGTCAGGCCGGGGTGGTTCCGGGTTCCTGCCCGACCGCGACGGGACGGGACGGGTCGGCGACCCAGTTGCTCCAGGACCCGACGTAGAGGGCGACATCCGGGCGACCGGCAAGGTGCAGGGCGAAAGCCGCCTGCGCGGCGGTAACGCCGGAGCCACAGTAGACGCCGACCGGCTCGGCGGTGTCCACTCCGGCGGCGGCGAACCGCTCCCGCAGCACGTCGGCCGCCGGGAAACGGCCCTCGGTCACGTACTCCGGTGCCGGCAGGTTGACCGCACCCGGCACGTGCCCGGCAACCGGATCGACCGGCTCGGTCTCCCCCCGGTAGCGCGGTGCGGCGCGGACGTCCACCAGCGTCCCCGTCTCGGCCGCGGCCAGCCGGGCGGCCTCGGCCGCGACCAGCACCGGCAGCGCGCCGGGGTGCACCGCAACGTCGCCGGGGCTCGGGGTGGGTGTCTCCGTGGAGGTGGGCAGCCCCGCCGCCACCCAGGCGGGGTGGCCGCCGTGCAGCAGGCGTACGGACCGGTGACCGGCCCAGCGCAGCGTCCACCAGGCGCGGGCGGCGGCCATGCCGTCCCCACCGTCGTAGACCACGACCGGGTGCCCGGTCCGGACGCCGGCGGCCCGCAGCGCGGCCTGGAGGGCGGCGGGTTCGGGTAGCGGGTGCCGGCCGGCGGCGCCGGGCGGGCCGCACAGTTCGGTGTCCAGGTCGACGAAGACCGCCCCGGGCAGGTGCCCGGCGGCGTAGTCGGCGCGCCCGGGTGGGCCGGTCAGGCGCCAGCGGACGTCGAGCAGGGTCGGCGGGTCGTCACCGCGCATCTCGGCGGCGAGCTGGTCTACCTCGACCAGCAGGTTTTCGGTACCGGACATGACGCCCAGTCAACACCATCCACATGCATAGAATCGGCGGGTGGATGTGGTGGCGGCCTGCCGGGCCTTCGTGGCCGTCAGCGGCCACGGCAGCTTCACCTCCGGTGCCGCCGCGGCGGGAATTCCCCAGTCGGTGGCCAGCCGGCGCATCGCCGCCCTGGAGGAGCACTTCGGTGCCCGGCTCTTCGACCGGTCGTCCCGGGCGGTCCGGTTGACGCCGTTCGGGCAGGACATGCTGCGCACGGCACGCCGCCTGGTCGACCTCGCCGACGCGATGACCGAGGACGCCGAGCAGGCTCGGTTGCGCCCACTGCGACTCGCCGTACCCGACAGTTGCCCACCGCACCGCCTAGCCGCCCTGGTGGCCGCCGGGCGGCGGCAACGGACCCAGCTGGAGGTACGGCCGGCCGACCCAGCAGGGCGCGAACAGCTCTGCCGGACCTTGGAGGTCAGCGCCGGGATCGTCGCCGTGCCGGCCGAGGCGGCGGTGTGGCGGGTGCCGCTCGGGCTGGCCTCCCGGACCGCCTTCCCCACCCGGATGGTGTTCCTGGAGACCCTGCGCGCCGGCCGAACCGGCGCTGCGGCGCGACGACGGATCCTCATCCAACCCGAGGACGACGTCGCGCACCTGCGGGACCCGCTGACCCGTACCGGCCAGGCCGTCGGTCTGGCACCGACCCAGGTGGCGGTCACGCCATCCCTGGTCGATGCCGCCGCCCACGCCCTCAGCTCGCCTGACCTGCTGCTCTGTTCGCCACAGCAGGCCGAGGAGTTCGGGCTGCACTGGTGCATCCTGGCTGATCCCCGGCTCCAACGCGGCTACGACATCGCCGCCGGCGCACACCAGGACCTCGAACAGCTGCGTACCGCCCTGCACTCGGACATCGCCCGCTGCCTGGGCGCCCCGGCCGGCCCTCGGGAACCCGCCGGGGACCAGGTGCCGGCCAAGCCGTCGACCGGGGAGCCGAGATGAGTGTCTCCGCCGTGCTGCGCAACGCGCGCGAACTCCTCGAGGAGGCGGGGCTGCACGGCGCTTTCCTCGTCCGCAACCTCGACACCGGCGACGAGATCGGCCTCGACGCGGATGTCCCCTTTCCGGCGGCATCGCTGGTGAAGGTGCCGCTGGCAGTAGCTGTCCTGGAACGGGTGGCGCGCGGGGAGCTCGACCCGGCGATGCCGGTCGACGTCGCACCCGGACTGGTCACCACACCGGGCACCACCGGGCTGAGCCGGTTTCGCCACCCGGCCCGGATCGCCCTGGACGACCTGCTCTACCTGAGCATCGCCATCAGCGACGGGATCGCCGCCGATGCACTGTTCGACCGCACCCCACCGGCCGCGGTCGCCGCCGAGCTGCGGCGACTCCGCATCGAGGGCATCGCCGTACGACACCGGATCAGTGACCTCACCGACACGCCGCGGGAACGGCTCCGCCCCGATGAGGCGCACCTGGCCCAGGCTCTCGCCATCGGCGCCGCGACCGCCGGGAGCGGCCACCCGGTCGCCCAACTCGACGTCACCCGCGCCAACGCCGGGTCGGCCCGGGCCTTCGTTGACCTGCTACACGCCCTCTGGCGGCCCACGGCGATCGGCGAGACCACCGCCGCCCGGGTCCGCGAGCTGATGGCCGACAACGTGCTCCGGCATCGACTCGCACCCGACTTCACCTCCGACGCCGCGCGCTGGTCCTCGAAGACCGGCACCCTGCTGCATCTGCGCCACGAGGTGGGGGTGGTGGACCACGCCGACGGGCAGTCGTACGCGGTCGCCGCATTGACCGCCTCCCGGGTACCCGCCGTCGCGCAGCCGGGGAGCGAGGCGACCATGGCGCATGTCGCGCGGGTGCTGCACGGCTACCTGCGCACGGGCGCCCCGCCCTGGTGGGGTTAGGTTCCCAGCTGGGCGATGACCTCCTCGGCGGCTTCGACGATGAGAGCGTTGTCGAAGCTGGCGTCCGGCTCGTCCCGGGTGGACAGCACGGCGAGGACGATCGGCGCGCGGTCCGGCGGCCAGATCACCGCGATGTCGTTGCGGGTGCCGTACCCGGCCGCTCCGGTCTTGTCCCCAACCACCCAACCGTCGGGGACGGCGGCGCGGATCAGCTCCCCACCGGTGGTGTTGCCCCGCAACCAGGCGTTGAGGATGTCGCGGTCGGTGGGTTCGAGGGCGTCGTCAACGGCGTACTCCCGCAGGTCCTCGGTCAGGGCTCGGGCGGTGCTGGTGTCTCGTGGGTCGCCCGGGGTCGCCTCGTTGAGTTCGGTCTCGTAGCGAGCCGCGTCGGTGACGTTGTCGCCGATCCCCTTCAGTTCCTGCTCGAACCGCTCTGGCCCACCGAGGTGCTCCAGCAGCAGGTTGCCGGCGGTGTTGTCGCTGTAGCGAACGGCGGCGTCGGCGATGGCCCGCAACGTCATGCCCTCGGCGACGTGTTGCTTAGTGATCGGCGAGTAGTCCACCAGATCGTCCGCCGAGTACCGCACCACCTGGTCCAGTTCGGCGTCGGTGGTCGCGTCGAGGACCTCGGCGGCGGCCAGTGCCTTGTAGGTCGAGCCGTAGGCGAACCGCTCGTTGGCCTGGTAGCGGACCGTCCGACCGGTGCCGGTGTCGACCGCGTAGATCCCTAGCCGAGCGTCGAACCTCTCTTCCAGCTGCCGGAACTCGTGGCTCAGGTCCGCAGCGGCTGAGGTACCGACGGTCACCGCGCCGGGCGGCCGCTCCTCGGTCGGGTCCGCGGTGGCGCAGGCGGACAGCGGGATGAGTGCCGTCGCCCCGGCGAGGGCGGCGATCACCCGCCGTGTCGAAATCGTCATCGTGACTCCCTAATTATCGTAAACCCGAACACGGAGAGTGCCCTCGGGCCGGACTTGACCTTGACAGCAGGTTGGGGATGCCGTCGAAGACGGAACGGGTGAAGTTCATGCTGATCTGGCATACGTGTCCCTGCGTCCAGCTCACGCCCACGGGTTGGGCCTCGGCGACCGGCGCCTTCGGTGTGGGTAACATCGACGTACCTCACGCCGAACCTGAGGGCCGGGCGACCGCGTAACCCCAGATCGGATCGGGAACTGCCATGGTCAACCACAACCTGCGGTAGCGGGTCACGTGGATGAGTGGGGGTCCTGCGTGAGACACTTGCCGTCCGATTTGTTTCTCGTTAACGGGTGATTGAGATCATCGCGCACTCACTGGTCGACACGACCGAGATGTACCTACGGACCATCCTCGAGCTCGAGGAGGAGGGTGTGCCGCCGCTGCGTGCCCGCATCGCCGAGCGGCTGCGCCAGAGCGGTCCCACGGTCAGCCAGACCGTCGCCCGGATGGAGCGGGACGGCCTGCTCACCGTTGAGGGCGACCGCCACCTCACGCTCACCGACACCGGCCGCGACGCGGCCGTCTCCGTGATGCGCAAACACCGACTGGCGGAGCTGCTGCTGGTCAACGTGATCGGCATGCCCTACGAGGAGGCCCACGAGGAGGCCTGCCGCTGGGAGCACGTCATGAGCGACGCTGTCGAGCAGCGGGTCTACGACCTGCTCAACCGCCCGACCCGCTCGCCGTACGGCAACCCGATTCCCGGGTTGGAGGCGCTGGGATCGGCGGACCCCTCCGCCACGGAGCCCGCCGAGGGGGAGCGCAACCTGGCGTTCCCCGGTCTCTCCGGCGCGGTCGTGGTCCGGCGGATCTGCGAGAGCCTCCAAAGCAACGCGGACGTGCTGCGCCAGCTGCACGCCGCCGGGGTTGACCCAGGCGCCACGGTGAACGTCGCCCAGGAGCGGGACGGCGTCTCGGTCGACCGCTACGGCGACCGCGTCCGCCTCCCCCGAGAGGTGGCCTCCCGCGTTTTCGTCGCCGCCGGTTGACGCGACTTCGGCAGCCCCGCCCGCACCGGCCAGCTGAGGGTTCAGTCGACGTACGGGCAGTGGCGGCAACCGCGACCGCAGCAGGTACCCCGGCGGGCGAGAAAACCGGCGGTCAGCACGAACAGACCGGTGGTTGGGTCGGGGTAGCCGGCCTCCCCGGCCGCCAGGGCAGCAGCGTGGGCGGCGCAGATCCGCTCGCGTTGCGGGTCCCCGGGCGGCAACCGGGACGGGTGCGGCTCGGTCAACGGCCGATTCGCCAACGGTTTTCGCTCCCCACCCACGCCGGGCAGTGTAGGACCCGACGGTCAGGACCCCGCCGCGGGCCGGGTGGCTAACCGAACCAGGCCGCGGCCTGCCCGTGCGCCTGGGCCCAGGCAAGTGGCTTACCGTCGAGCGCGAGCACATTGTTGAACCCGGCACCGGGCGGCTCGGGCAATCCGTCGTAGGACAGCGCTCGCGGAGACTCCGCGGCGATCCAGTTACCGGGCAGCCCACGAACCACCTCGACGAAGGCGCGGCGTCGGGGCTCCGGCACCAGGTACAGCACCGTGGTGTGGAACACCACCAGGGTCGCCTCGGGTGGGGCCAGTGCGGCCACCGCCGGCAGGTCGTCCACCAGATCGCCGCGGACAAGCAGTGGCGGATCGGCTGCGACCAGGTTCGCCGCCGCCCGCAGCCGCGCCCGCCGGTGGGCATGCTCCGGCCAGATGAGAGCGTCCAACCAGGCGAGATCGTCCGGGTCGGTCACGTCCAGCGGATTGAGGTCCAGCCCGGCCCGCCACACCACGGTGGGGAGCCGACTCGGCGGCAGGGCGCCGGTGAGCGTGCAGTCGAGGAGCGGGCGGCCGGCGCCGCCTAGGAGCTGGCGGTCGTAGCGGTACGCGTACCGGTCGGGATAGAGGCAGAGCCCCGCCGACGCGCCGACCTCCAACAGTGCCAGTGGTTGGGGTAGCGCGGCGAGCAACGGCAGCAGGACGGCGCACCGCCCCGCCTCGTTCGTCTGGGTCGCCCGGCGCTGGATCTCCACCTCGATCGCCGGCCAGTTCGCGACGACGTAGGCGTGGAAGGCCGCCGGGTCCTCGACCGGGCCACCGAGCAGCCGCACCACACCGAAGAGCAGGTTCGGTTGCCGCTTGGGCGGGGGAAGCCGCTCGATCAACGCGAGCAGTTCGGCGTCACCGGAGACCGCCAGAGCCAAGCGCTCGTACGCCGGTGACACGCCACACGCTTCCCGGGTGGCAAAGGTGCGATAGGTATCGGCTGCCGTCATGCCCACAGGATCGCACCACAAAGGAGAGTTCAGGGCCCCACACCGGCTACCGCCCCGTGTGACCTCGGGCACCTCCGCCCGAGGTCACACGGGGCACGTACGTCAGCTACAACCGCTGGTGGAGCCGCAGCCCTCGCAGACGTAGCAGCTGCCGGCCGGGCGCATCTTCGTACCGCAGGTGAAGCAGAGCGGCGCGTCGGCGGCCTTACCGATCACCGCTTCCAGCAGCTCGGTGCTCGACCCCACCGGCGGCGCCGGCTGCGCTGCCGCGACGTCGGCCAGCTCCTGCGCCGGCTGGGCGACCGGGCCGACCTTCGGCTCCTCCGGCCGGGTCTCGACCGGGGCCGACGAGGCCATCGCGGTGAGGTCGGCCGTGTTCGCCTCCGCCTCCGCCTCGGCCGCGAGCTGGGCGGCCCGCTCCTTGGCGGTGAAGATGCCCAGCTCCGCGCGGCGCTCGTACGGCAGGAAGTCCAGGGCCAGGCGACGGAAGATGTAGTCCATCACCGAGGCCGCCATCCGCACGTCCGGGTCGTCGGTCATACCGGCCGGCTCGAAGCGCATGTTGGTGAACTTGCTGACGTACGTCTCCAGCGGAACACCGTGCTGGAGACCGATGGAGATGGCCACCGAGAAGGCATCCATCACGCCGGCCAGGGTCGAGCCCTGCTTCGACATCTTGAGGAAGACCTCGCCGAGGCCGTCGTCCGGGTAGGAGGACGAGGTGAGGTAACCTTCCGCGCCGCCGACCGAGAAGGAGATCGTCTCCGAGGGACGCTTCTTCGGCAGCCGCTTCCGCACCGGCCGGTACTCGATGACCTTCTCCACGACCTTCTCGACCGCGGCCGGCGTCGCCGCCACCGGGGCGGGGGCGGTGGCCTTCTCCTTCTTCGCCACCGAGAGCGGCTGGCCGACCTTGCAGTTGTCGCGGTAGATCGCCAGCGCCTTGAGGCCGAGTCGCCAGCCCTCGAAATAGATCTTCTCGACGTCCTCGACGGTGGCCTGTTCCGGCATGTTGACCGTCTTGGAGATGGCGCCGGAGATGAACGGCTGGACGGCCGCCATCATCCGCACGTGACCCATCGGGGCGATGGAACGCTCGCCCATCGCGCAGTCGAAGACCGGGTAGTGCTCCGGCTTGAGCCCCGGGGCGTCCACCACGTGACCGTGCTCGGCGATGTGCTCGACGATCGCCTCGACCTGTTCCTCCTGGTAGCCGAGGCTGCGCAGGGCGCGCGGCACGGTCTGGTTGACGATCTGCATCGAGCCGCCACCGACCAGCTTCTTGAACTTGACCAACGCCAGGTCCGGCTCGACGCCGGTGGTGTCGCAGTCCATCATCAGGCCGATGGTGCCGGTGGGCGCCAGGACGCTGGCCTGCGAGTTACGCCAGCCGTTCCGGTCGCCGACCTTGTTGCCGAGGGTCCACTGCCGGGTCGCCTCCCGCTGCACCGCCGTGGCAACGGTGCCGGTGGGCTTGATCTCGTCGTTCGCGGCGGCGTGCTTGCGCATGACCCGCTTGTGCGGTTCGGCGTTACGGGCGTAGCCGTCGTACGCGCCGACGATGCCGGCCAGCTCGGCGGAGCGCCGGTACGCGGTGCCGGTCATCAGCGAGGTGATCGCCGCGGCCAGCGTACGACCCTGGTCCGAGCCGTACGGCAATCCGGAGGCCATCAGCAGCGCACCGAGGTTGGCGTACCCGATGCCGAGCTGCCGGTACGCCCGGGTGGTCTCGCCGATCTTCTCGGTGGGGAAGTCGGCGAAGCAGATCGAGATGTCCATCGCGGTGATGACCAGTTCCACCGACCGGACGAACTTCTCCACCTCGAAGCCGCCGTCGGAGCGGAGGAACCGCATCAGGTTGAGTGAGGCCAGGTTGCACGAGGAGTTGTCCAGGTGCAGGTACTCCGAGCAGGGGTTCGAGGCGGTGATCCGCCCGGTCTCCGGGCAGGTGTGCCAGTCGTTGATGGTGTCGTCGTACTGGAGCCCCGGGTCGGCGCACTCCCAGGCCGCCTGCGAGATGGTCCGGAACAGCGGCTTCGCGTCGATCGTGTCGATCACCGTACCGTCGAGCCGGGCCCGCAGGTCGAAGGTGCCGCCGTCCTGCACCGCCGTCATGAACTCGTCGCTGACCCGGACCGAGTTGTTGGCGTTCTGGTACTGCACGCTGACGATGTCCGTGCCGCCCAGGTCCATGTCGAAGCCGGCGTCGCGCAGGGCACGGACCTTGTCCTCCTCGCGCGCCTTGGTGACCACGAACTCTTCGATGTCCGGGTGGTCGACGTCGAGGATGACCATCTTGGCCGCCCGCCGGGTCGCGCCGCCGGACTTGATGGTGCCCGCTGACGCGTCGGCGCCGCGCATGAAGCTGACCGGTCCGGAGGCGGTGCCGCCGGAGGAGAGCAACTCCTTCGAGGAGCGGATCCGGGAGAGGTTGACTCCGGAGCCGGAGCCACCCTTGAAGATCAGCCCCTCCTCCTTGTACCAGTCCAGGATGGAGTCCATCGAGTCGTCAACGGCGAGGATGAAGCACGCGCTGACCTGCTGCGGCGAGGACGTGCCGACGTTGAACCAGACCGGTGAGTTGAAGCTGAACACCTGGTGCAGCAGCATCCAGGTCAGCTCGTGGGCGAAGATCTCGGCGTCGGCCGGGGTGGCGAAGTAGCCGTACTCCTCACCGGCGGTGCGGTAGGTGGCCACCACCCGGTCGATCAGCTGCCGAAGCGACCACTCCCGCTCCGGGGTACCCACCGCACCCCGGAAGTACTTGGTGGTCACGATGTTGGCCGCGTTGACGCTCCACTCCTGTGGGAACTCCACGCCGCGCTGCTCGAAGTTGATCGAGCCGTCCCGCCAGTTCGTCATGATGACGTCCCGACGCTCCCAGGTCACCTCGTCGTACGGGTGGATCCCCTCGGTGGTCCACACCCGCTCGACCTTCAGACCCGCTGCCGCCTTGCTCCGTGACTTGCTCGTTGTCACACCGTCCCCCGGCATCTCATCGCCCCTCGTCCGCGCCCCACGCGCGGCCCTACCGTCAAACCTGTCCGCGTCTCACCCGCGGCCCTGCCCTCTAACCGGTCCGCGGCCCCACGCGCGGCCCGACTGTCTAACCCGTCCGCGTCTCACCCGCGGCACGCTCTGGTGCGGCCAGCTACCCCGACCGCCTCAGCCCTCCTCGCGGACCTGCGCCGCGGTCCGCAGCGTCTCGATCTCCCGCTCGAAGTCGGCGAGCGACTCGAACGACCGGTAGACACTGGCGAACCGGAGGTAGGCCACCTCGTCCAGGTCCTGCAGCGGCCCCAGGATGGCCAGACCGACCTCATGGCTGGGAAGCTCGGCGGCGCCCTTGGCCCGCACGGTCTCCTCGACCTTCTGCGCCAGCAGGGCGATGGAGTCGTCGTCAACCGGACGGCCCTGGCACGCCTTGCGCACCCCGCCGATGATCTTCGTACGGCTGAAGGGTTCGGTGACCCCGCTGCGTTTGACGACCGCGAGGACCGCCTCCTCCACCGTGGTGAACCGCTTGCCGCACTCCGGGCAGGAACGCCGGCGCCGGATCAGCTGACCGTCGTCGGCTTCCCGTGAGTCAACGACCCGGGAGTCGGGGTGCCGGCAGTACGGACACCGCATGGAGCCCGACCTCCTTCGTCGGCCGTGGGCCGAGCCGGGCCGCACCCCGGACACGCCTCACCACGGCGGAGCCGTTCTTAGACGGTCTTCGCCGTGCTGGCGGATGAAGTGCGGTCCGTAGTCGAACCCAACCTATAGGCAACTAAGACCCGATGCCTACTACATCTAGGGGTCGACCGTATGCCGCCGGAGAACCGGGGTCAAGTTGGCGAGCCTGTCCGGCGCGTCACCAAGCGACCTGGATCACCCCGTCCGCGCGGCCCGCCGGACCCGGCTCAGCGCCACCGAGAATTTCAACCCCCTTCGGCCCCGAATCGCTACGGGCATCCAGCGCAACCATCCCCTGCAGCCCACAATTAGCACACAAGTACGACCCGTCGTACTATTTACCAGAACAGGAGTACGACCCAGGCGAGAACCACCCCGACACGCCGACCAACGTCGTACAGATGTTTGAAGAAGGCTGATCTCGCCTATACGGTCAGGGACGACCGGCCCACGACGGCTTCCGGCGCGGGCCAACACCACGAGCGACGGGGCATCCCGGCGCCGACCAGGGAGGACGGACGTGACCGAGGACCGGACCAACCGGCCGAACAGCCCGCAGCAGATCACCGAAGCGGGGCCGGCGAGCACCCGCCGTCGACGTGCCGCGCGGGGCCGCACCGGTTCGCCCGCTGTGCGTCCGGTCACCCCCGTCGTCAGCGCCTACCCCGAACCGGCGACCGTCGACCTCACCGCCCGGCAGCGGCGGATCCTGGAGTTCATTCGCACCTGGGTCGAGCGGCACGGCTACCCGCCAAGCGTGCGCGAGATCGGCGAGGCGGTCGGGCTGGTCTCCCCGTCCAGCGTCGCCTACCAGCTCAAGGAGCTGGAGAAGAAGGGCTTTCTGCGCCGCGACCCAAACCGCCCGCGCGCGGTTGACGTCCGGCCGCCCAGCGATGCCCTCGACGACGAGGCGGCTATCGCACAGCGGCCAGCCCCGGCCTATGTGCCGATGCTGGGCCGGATTGCCGCCGGCGGTCCGATCCTCGCCGAACAGGCGATCGAGGACATCTTCCCGCTCCCCCGCGAGTTGGTCGGCGAGGGAGAGGTCTTCATGCTCCAAGTCAAGGGCGACTCGATGCTGGACGCGGCGATCTGCGACGGCGACTGGGTCGTCGTCCGACAGCAACCCACCGCCGAGTCCGGCGACATCGTGGCTGCCATGCTGGACGGCGAGGCGACGGTGAAGACCTACCGGCGGCGGGACGGACACGTCTGGCTGATGCCGCAGAACCCGGCCTTCGACCCGATTCCGGGCGACGACGCCACCATCATGGGCCGGGTCGTCACCGTGCTCCGCCGCATCTGACGGAGGTAGCCGCCGTACAGCCGGATCAGTAACGGCCGTGCCCACCGCCGTCACGGCGCGGTGGCTGGGCCCGACCACCACCGCCGTGCCCTGGACCACCGGCTCGCCCGCCGTTCACTCCCCCGCCGTGCCCTGGAGCACCGGCTCCCCCGCCATGCCCTGGACCACCGGCTCGCCCGCCGTTCACCCCACCACCGGCTCCCCCGCCGTACACACTGCCGCCACGACCCCCGCCGGCCGGACGACCGCCATCGGCGCCCGGACCGCCGCCCGCGGCGGGACGGGGGCCACCAGCACCACCGGCGGGCCGCCGGCCGTAGACACCAGCGGCGGGACGGCCCCCCTCCGCCGGACGGCCCCCGCCGTGCTCGCGCTTGTCGACCGGAGCCGTCGCCCGGCCCGGCTCCCGACGCACCCCGTGCCCCCCGGCGGGCGGCGCGCCGCCGTACACCGCACCGCGAGGGCGGTCGGTGGCGTCACGTGAACCACTGTCATCGGCCTTCCCACCGGCACCCGTGGTCGCGGCCGGTCGCCGCCGCGCCCGTACGACGCCGGTCAGGCCCGCTGCGACCAGCCCCACACCGATCAGGCCCACGGCGGCGACGGCCAGGTACACCTTCTCCTGCAGGTCGAGGCTGCCGAACCAGGAGGCCGTCGACTCCTCCGCCCCGTCGGCGTTCGTCTCCGGGCCGGACTCCGGCTTCGCCGCTGGCGCGTACGACAGGATGTCGATCGGCTCGCCGTCGTCGAGCTGGGCGCCGTCGGAGACGGTCAGGAAGGTCTTGCCATCCGGGGTATAGGTGATCGCCTCACCAAACGGATCCGCGAGCGGAGTCACCCGCGGTTCCGTCGTCGTCAGCGCCGTCACGAGGTCACCGTCGGCGACGTCGTACTCGAAGGCGTCCGCATAGGTGCGCAGCACCACCCGCGCGCCATCCGGGGAACGCGCGGCCCCGGTGATCGCCGTGCGCCCGAGCCCCCCGAGCGCGTTCTCGGTCTCGGTCGTCGGCAACTCCACCTCGCCGAGCTTCTTCATCTTCCCCGGTGCGGTGTCACCGCTGGGTAGCTCCCCATCAACGGTGAAGATCTCGGCCTTGCCGGAGACGACCTTGGTGATGATCACCGGAACGCCGTCATCGTCGATGACCAGGGCCTCTGCGTCCCGCGGCTCGTTGTCCGGGTAGGCGAGGCGGTGCAGCGTCAGTTTTTCGTCACCGCTTACCGGCATGCTCCACACCGCCACCCGCTCCCGGCGGTTGCTGCTGGTCACGTTGTCGCCGGTGTCGGCGACCCAGAGGGTCTTTCCGTCCGGCGACAACGCCAAGTCCTCGGTGTCCAGGGGACCGCCGACCGAGTAGCGGACCGGATCCCCGGTGACCTCGCAGTCGGCGTCCAGGAAGAAGACCCGCTTGTGGCTCTCCACCTCAGTGCTGTCGTTGATCACGATGTAGCCGCTCTCGGTGGCCACCAGCCCGGACAACTCCCGCAGCCGATCGTCGGTGACGGTGCAACGCTTCTGCCCCTCTGCCACGGCCGGCGACGGCACCATGGCCAGGCTTACACCGATGGCGACGACGGCTGCCCCCAGCAGACTGAGGGAACGCGTGGTCAGGGTGAGGAAGCGACGCATCAGCACAGTGTCGCATGGCGGTGGTTCACCGCCATGCGACAGCAAGGGCTACGAACGCGCCCCGACGACCGCCGCCGGCTCGGAACCGGCCGCCCCGGTCGACTGAAAGGGCGCCAACTCGGCGGCCAGCGCCGCATCGACCCGGGCCTGGAGCAGGGTGCCCTCGGGCAGGTGCACCGTGCTGAGCACCTCACCCTGCTGGTGCGCCCGGGCCACCAGGTCACCCCGCTCGTACGGCAGGACCGCGCGGACCTCCACGGCCGGACGGGGCAGTCGGGCCTCGACCGCACCACGCAGGTCGGCGATGCCCTGCCCGGAATGCGCAGAGACGAAGATCGCCTCCGGCCAGCGCCGCTTGAGCCGGAGCAGGGTCTCCTCGCCGGCAGCGTCGGTCTTGTTGACCACCAACAGCTCCGGCAGCCGGTCGGCGCCAACCTCGGCGAGGACCGCCCGGACGGCACGAACCTGCTCTTCCGGGTCCGGGTGGGTGCCGTCAACGACATGCACCACCAGGTCGGCCTCCGCCACCTCCTCAAGGGTGGAGCGGAACGCCTCGACGATCTGGTGTGGCAGATGCCGCACGAAGCCCACCGTGTCGGAGAAGGTGAAGTGCCGCCCTTCCGCGGTGGTCGCCTTCCGGATCGTGGGGTCCAGCGTGGCGAAGAGGGCGTTCTCCACCAGCACCCCGGCTCCGGTCAGCTGGTTCAGCAGGCTGGACTTGCCGGCGTTCGTGTAGCCCGCGATGGCCACCGCCGGCACCGCGTTGCGATAGCGACGGGCACGCTTGGTCTCGCGTACCGTCCGCATGGCTTTGATCTCCCGGCGCAGCCGGGCGATGCGGTGCCGGATCCGCCGGCGGTCGGTCTCCAGCTTGGTTTCACCCGGGCCGCGCAGGCCCACGCCGCCGCCGGCGCCACCGCCGCGGCCTGATCCACCGCTCTGCCGGGAAAGGGTGTCACCCCAACCCCGCAGCCGGGGTAGCAGGTACTCCAGCTGGGCCAACTCGACCTGCGCCTTGCCCTCCCGGCTCTTCGCGTGCTGGGCGAAGATATCCAGGATGAGGGCGGTGCGGTCGACGACCTTCACCTTGGTGCGCTGCTCCAGGTTGCGTAGCTGGGACGGGCTCAGCTCACCGTCACAGATCACCGTGTCGGCGCCGCTGGCGAGCACGGCCGCCCCCAGGTCATCCACCTTGCCCCGGCCAACGTAGGTGGCCGGGTCGGGCCGTTGCCGGCGTTGGATCAGCCCCTCGAGCACCTGCGAACCGGCCGTCTCGGCCAGCGCCGCCAGCTCGGTGAGGGAGTTCTCGGCGTCCTGCTGCGAACCCTCGGTCCACACCCCGACCAAGACGACCCGCTCCAGTCGGAGCTGGCGATACTCGACCTCGGTGACGTCGGTCAGCTCGGTGGAGAGGCCGGGGACCCGCCGCAGCGCCTGCCGCTCCGACAGCTCGAACTCACCGGTGGTGGCGTCGAACGCGTCGCCCTCTTCGGGAAGGAAGGTCTCCTGTTCTCGCAAACCGCGCCCCCTGTCTGGTTACCGCCGGCCGGCTGTTTGCCCACCGTGCTGCCGGAAATTGCGACCGGCTCCCACAATCCTGACATGTGACAACGCGACCCGCATCGGCAATATGCCCGGGCTACCCGCTGGTAACGGGGTCGGCTGTGGTGCCGATACCGGGGGCGAGTAGAAATGCGGGGCGAGTCGTTCAGCGTCATCGGAAGGAAATGTGTGGCCACCACCCGACTGCCGAGTGCCGGATTCTCGATCACGGTCCGGATCGCAGTAACCGCGGATGCCTCCTCCATCGGGGTGTTGACCACCACGGTCGGCGAGGCCGGGGCAATCGTCACCGCGCTCGACGTGGTCGACTCCGACCACACCCACGTCACGGTCGACCTGACCTGCGACACCGCCGACGCCAACCACGCCGACCAGGTGGTTGACGCGCTCACCGCGCTCGACGGGGTTGACGTGCGTAAGGTCTCCGACCGCACGTTCCTGCTGCACCTCGGCGGCAAGATCGAGGTCAGCCCGAAGGTCGCGCTACGCACCCGGGACGAACTGTCCCGGGCGTACACCCCGGGGGTGGCCCGGGTCTGCCAGGCCATCGCGGAGAACCCGGCGGACGCGCGGCGCCTGACCATCAAACGCAACACGGTGGCGGTGGTCAGCGACGGCTCCGCGGTGCTCGGCCTGGGTAACCTGGGGCCGGCGGCGTCGCTGCCGGTGATGGAGGGCAAGGCGGCGCTGTTCAAGCGCTTCGGCGGGGTGGACGCCTGGCCGGTGGTGCTCGACACCCAGGACACCGACGAGATCGTGTCGATCGTCAAGGCGATCGCACCCGCGTACGGCGGGATCAACCTGGAGGACATCGCCGCGCCGCGCTGCTTCGAGATCGAGGCACAGCTGCGTGCGGCGCTGGACATTCCGGTCTTCCACGACGACCAGCACGGCACGGCGATCTGCGTGCTGGCCGCGCTGACCAACGCGCTCCGCGTCGTCGGTAAGGAACTCGCGCAGGTACGGGTGGTGGTCTCCGGCGCGGGCGCCGCCGGCACCGCGATCATGAAGCTGCTGCTGCGCCAGGGCGTGGGCGACATCGTCGCGTACGACCGGCAGGGTGCGCTGCACCGTGGGATGACCGGGCTGAACCCGGCCTGGCAGTGGCTGGCCGAGCACACGAACCGGGAGAACTACTCCGGCGACCTGGCCGGGGCGGTACGGGACGCGGACGTCTTCATCGGCGTGAGCGCCCCCAACCTGCTCACCGGGGACGACATCGCCGCCATGGCCAAGGACGCGATCGTGTTCGCGCTGGCGAACCCGGACCCGGAGGTGGACCCGCGGGAGGCGCGCAAGCACGCCGCCGTGGTCGCCACCGGCCGCTCCGACCAGCCCAACCAGATCAACAACGTGCTGGCCTTCCCCGGCGTGTTCCGGGGGATGCTGGACGCGCACGCGGAGGGCTTCACCGAGGAGATGGCGATCGCCGCGGCCCAAGCCATCGCCGACGTCGTCGGCGAGGAGAAGATCAACCCGACGGTCATCGTCCCCAGCGTCTTCGACTCCCGGGTGGCACCGGCCGTCGCCGCGGCCGTCCGCGCGGCCGCGCAGAACCCGGCAACCACCCCGCCGCCCGCTGCCGACCCCGGCCCGGTCGACCTGCCCGAGATCGCCGCCAACGCCAGCGCCACCCCCTAGGCCGCCGTCTTCCACCGCGCCGGATCACCTCGACGAGCAGGTGATCCGGGTGGTGTGGGCCGCACCGCAGCAAGAGCGACAACCGCATCGGCACTGACCTCCGGACCACGCCGAAGCCACCGAGGGTCAGTCGAGCGCCGTCGTTGCTGCCACCGGTGTGCGCAGCAGGCCGTACGCCGACCGGTAGCTGCGCTGGCCGATCGCCGGCAGCAGGAGGTTCCGCAGCCACGCAGGCTTGGCGACGGCCCGGGAGAGCTGGTCAGTCGCTGTCTGCACATGGGTTACCCGCCCACGCCGCAGCCGTTCCCACTGCCCACCGACCGTTTCCCAGTCCCGGCTGCTGAGGAGTTCGGCCAGCACCAGCGCATCCTCTACGGCGAGCGAGGCGCCCTGCGCCCAGACCGGCGCGGTGGCGTGCGCGGCGTCGCCGATCAGGACAACCCGGCCCTGATGCCACCGGGGGATTCGCACCTCCTCGATCGGGGAGTGGTACATCGACTCCGGGCGGACGAGGGCCGCGGCGATTGCGGTCCGTACCGGTTCGGGGAACCCGGCGAAGGTCGCCGACAGCCAGCCGGGTTCGGACCCGATCGGGCCGCCCCTGGTCGCGGAGGCAAAGCCGTACACCTCACCGTCACCCGCCGGGAGCAGCAGGGCCGTGCCGCTGTCGCCGGACCACACCGTCCAGCAGGCAACGCCGGGGTTGGGTGCCATGAACCGCCAACTCGCGGCGGACAGCAGCGCGGCTTCAAGGCGGGCGTCGCCGAACAGGGACGTGCGAACCGTCGAGTGCACTCCGTCGGCCCCGACCACGAACCCGTACCGGTCGGTGCTGCCATCGGAGAGGGTCACATCGACGCCACCGGCGGTGGCGCGGACCATGCGCACCGCCACCCCGCGCCGCACCGAACCCGGGGGCAGGTCACGTTCCAGCAGTTCGAGAAGGTCCCGACGACGCACGCACCGGGGCTGGTGCGCCGCGCCCCAGAACTCGTCCTCGGCAACGGAGAAAAGTAGCCGTCCCCGCCGGGTGCGATATTCGCGTCTCGACACCGGTACGCCGATGTCGCGCAAGCCGTCGGCGACGCCGAGTGCCGCGAGCGCCCGCACGCCGTTGCCCGGAATGTTGATCGCCAGCCCCGACTCCGTCAGGGCGGGCCGCTGCTCCACTGCCGTCGCCGGGATACCGTGCCGCCGCAGCGCCCGAACCATCGACAAACCCGCGATCCCGGCACCAGCTACCAGAACTCCGTCGTTCATATTGGAAAGCTTAGATGCCGCCCACCTCGTCGGCACGCCGCCGGTCCGGCACCGCGGTGAAGTTTCGGCGGCCCGCCCGCCGTCGGTCAGGAAGCGGGTCAGGCCAGCGCCGCGCGCGTCACCGCACCACTCGCCACCAGTACGGCGGGCCCCGCCAACCAGCAGCTCTGGGCGGTCTGGGTCACCACCAGCCGACCGCCGGGCACGTCCACGGCGACCACGCCGGTGTCCCGGCCCGCATCCCGCAGGACGACCGCGGCCACCGCGCACGCACCGGTGCCGCAGGAACGCGTCTCCGCGCTACCCCGCTCGTAGACCCGCATCCGAACGTGGCCGTCGAGGCCGTCCGTCGGGCTCCCGGGGCTGATGAACTCGACATTGACCCCCGCCGGGAAGATCGCGGGGTCGAACTCCGGTGCCCGGGTCAGGTCGAGAGCCGCCAGCTCCAGCCCGGCCGGAACCGGGCAGACCAGGTGCGGGTTGCCGACATCAACCGCCGTGCCAGGTAGGGCCAGCCCGCCGAGCACCGCGAACGAGGAGTCGGCCAACCGGGGCCGCCGCATCTCGACCGCCAGCTCCTCCCCCGCCACCCGCGCCCGGACGAGACCGGCGCGGGTGGCCAGCGGTAGCGCCGCCTCCGACGGCACCGCCAACCCGGTTTCCAGCAGGTAGCGGAGGAAGACCCGGGCGCCGTTGCCACACATCTCGGCCACCGAGCCATCGGAGTTCCAGTAGTCCATGAACCACTCGGCCGCACCGGCTAGGGCCGCCCCGTCGGGGTGCCGTGCGGCGCGGACCACCCGCAGTACGCCGTCCCCACCGATCCCCTCTCGCCGATCGCACAAGGCCGCGACCAGGTCCGGGGTCAGCTCGAGGGTGCCGTCGGGATCGGGCAGGATCACGAAGTCGTTGCCGGTGCCATGCCCCTTGGTGAACTCCACGACCCCATCATCGCGCAGCGGGCCGGACCACTCGCAGCGCCTCTGCCACCAGCCCGGCTCCGGCCGAGTCGAGCCAGGTGATCCGCGGGTCCCGGCGGAACCAGGACCGCTGGCGACGGACAAACCGGCGGGTGGCGCGGATCGTCTCCTGGTACGCCTCGGACTCGGTCAGCTCTCCGGCCAGGAACCGCAGGACCTGCTGGTAACCGAGGGCCCGGCTGGCGGTACGGCCCGTGGCCAACCCCTGGTCGGCCAGCACCCGGGTCTCGGCCACTAGGCCGTCGGCCCACATCCGGTCCACCCGCAGTGCGATCCGCTCGTCGAGCCGTGCGGTGTCCAGGTCGACGCCCACCTGCACCGACCGGTAGTACGGACGGGGGTCGGGCAGCGCGGCGGCGAAGGGCGCACCGGTCAGCTCGATCACCTCCAACGCCCGGACGATCCGCCGGCCGTTGCCGGGCAGGATGTTCGCCGCCGCGTCGGGGTCAACCGCGCGCAGCCGCTCGTACAGGGCAGCCGGGCCGGCCTGCGTCAGCTCCGCCTCCAGCCGTTGCCGGAGCACCGGGTCGGTGCCGGGGAACTCGAAGCGTTCCAGTACGGCGCGGAGGTAGAGTCCCGACCCGCCGACCAGCAGCGGCACCCGCCCCCGGGCCAAAATGTCGTCGATCGCCGCGCGGGCGAGCCGCTGGTACTCGGCGACGCTGGCCGGCTCGGTCACCGGCCAGATGTCCAGCAGGTGGTGCGGCACTCCCGCACGTTCGCCGATGGTCAGTTTGGCGGTGCCGATATCCATGCCCCGGTAGAGCTGCATCGAGTCGGCGTTGACCACCTCACCGTCGAGCTCGTGGGCGAGGGCGATACTCAACGCCGACTTCCCGGCCGCGGTCGGACCGACCACGCCTACCACCGTGCCCGCTGCTGGCGGGGCATCGCCGGCCGGCACCGCGCCGCTCCCGTCGGCGCTCACCGGGCCGCTCCCGTCGGCGTCCAGGAGGCGACGAGGTAGGTCACCCCGTAGGGTGCCGCGGCGTAGGCCAACTCACCACGCCACGGGCCGCCGGCTGCCCGTACCGCGCCGGCCAGCACCTGCCAGGGCGCCCGGCCGGTGGCTTTGAGCCCCGCCGACAGCTCCGCGTCCAACGCACCGAGGGCAGCCGGGTCCGCACCGGCCAGGGCCCGCGCCACCGCCTGGTCGTACGGCTCGGCGCGCGGATCGTCGTAGCCGGGTGACCACTCCACCCGGCAGGCCGACCCGTCGCCGAGGACGAGCAGCCCGAGCCGGCCGGACGTATCACCACCCGACGCGTTCCCGGTCACCGATCCGGGCCGGTCCGCGTTGAGCAGGTCTGGGTTGAGCCGGTCTGGGTTGAGCAGGCCGGCGCCGAGGGCGGCGCAGCGGGCGGCGGGCTCGTCGGCCGCTACCGCCACCGCGGACCGGGGCAGCGCCGTACCAGCGCGATCGAGCAGCCACGCCCCGATCGTCAAACTCAACGGCAGCCGCGCCGGCCCGACAGCGGCCGCGTCAGTGCGGTTCCCGGTGTCTGCTGGCGACAGCGGCACCCGCCGGTGGATCCCGTACCGATGCAGCGAGCCGTGCTCTGCGGCGCCGAAGGTCGCGGTCGCTGGCCCACACCCGATCAGCACGATCTGATCCGGCTCGGCGGCGAGTAGCCGGGCCACCGCCCCGTCACAGGCGGCACGCAGCTCGTCCAGCTCGGCGGAGGCGGCGCCCGCCAGCTCGGGGACGAGCAGCGGCGGATGCGGGCAGACGGCGGCGGCGACCAGGGGCACGAGGGTCACGGTAGCGGCTGTTCCGGACGCACCGCCGCGCGCCTTCCCACCGGCCGGAGCCCGGAATTTCGGTTACTGACGAGTACGCCCGAACGGAGGTTTCCGACACTCGCCCCATCCCGGCCCGCCGGGGCGCTAGGACACCGTATGGTCACGGTCGGCGATAGGCGCTCGACGGGGGCGGGGGCACACCTGTGACAATGCCGTGGAGAACGTTGGGCTGCGCCGTGGCGGCGCTCGCGGGACTGACCCGTGACGCCGGGAGAACGAGGATGGGCACATGAGCGACTGGACTGCCTTCGGACGGGTGGACGCGGACGGCACCGTCTACGTGAAAACCGCTGAGGGCGAGCGGGTGGTCGGTTCCTGGCAGGCGGGTGCACCGGAGGAGGGGCTGGCGCACTTCGCCCGCCGGTTCGCCGATCTGATCACCGAGGTGGGGCTGGCCGAGGCGAGACTCAACTCGGGCGCGGCAGATGCGAACCACTCGCTCAGCACAATCCGCCGGCTGCGCGCCTCGCTGGCCGAGGCGCACGTCGTCGGCGACATCGACGGCCTCGCCAACCGGCTGGATCGGCTCGCCACCCTCGCGGAGGAGAAGGCCACCGAGGCGCGGGCCGCCCGCGATGCCGCCCGAAGCGAGGCCCTCGCCCGCAAGACCGCACTGGTTGAGGAGGCCGAGAAGCTGGCCGCCGAGTCGACCGGCTGGAAGACCGCCGGCGACCGGTTCAAGGAGATCCTCACGGAGTGGAAGTCGATCCGCGGGGTGGACCGGAAGACCGACGGTGAGCTGTGGAAGCGGTTCGCGGCGGCCCGGGACGGCTTCACCCGCCGCCGGGGCGCCCACTTCGCCTCGCTGGACGCGCAACGGAAGCAGGCGCAGGCGGTCAAGGAGGAGTTGGTCCTCGAGGCCGAGAAGCTCCAGGATTCGACCGAGTGGGCCCACACCGCCAGCCAGCTCAAGGAGCTGATGAGCCAGTGGCGCGTCGCGCCCCGGGCGTCGAAGGAGGCCGAGCAGCGGCTCTGGGAGAAGTTCCGGGCCGCGCAGGACGCGTTCTTCACCCGGCGCAGCGAGGTCTTCTCCGCCCGGGACAACGAGCAGCGCGCCAACCTGGAGCGTAAGCAGGCGCTCCTGGCCGAGGCCGAGGCGCTGGATGTCGACGGCGACCCGAAGGGTGCGCAGGCGAAACTCCGGGAGATCCAGGCGCAGTGGCACGAAGCCGGACGGGTGCCCCGGGAGGCGGCGGGGGGCCTGGAGCGCCGACTGCGCACGGTCGACGACAAGGTTCGCGAGGTGATGGACTCCGCGTGGCGGCGCACCGCTCCGCAGGACAACCCCCTGCTCGCGCAGATGCGGGCGCAGGTCGCCGAGGCCGAGGAGCGACTGGCCCGGGCGAAGGCCGCCGGGGATTCCCGGCGGGTCCGGGACGCCGAGCAGGCCCTCAGCTCCAAGCGTCAGTTCCTCAGCTTGGCCGAACAGTCCAGCTGATCCGTTAGGCCGTCTCCGGGGCCCCGGTTCCTCGTGAACCGGGGCCCCCGCCGTGTTCAGGCCCCGGGGCGGGTTCAGGCCCGCGCCGGGTTCAGGCCCGCGCCAGGTTCAGGCCCCGGGTGGCGGGAGGCGCAGGCGTCAACCGCGCAGCATCGGCCCCGGTGTCAGCAGGAGCAGGCCGACGAGGCCGCGGGGGGCATCGGCGGCGGGGCGCCGACCGTGGGCAGCCCGAGCGACACCCCGGCCGTACGGGGTCGGTGCCCCGCCTCGGCCGCATCGCCGGCCCGGGTACGCCGGTGCGCGAGCGGCTCACCGTCGGCGTTGAGGTGGTGTGGGGCGGCGTAGGTGACCACGGTCTGCACGATGTCGCCGGGGCGGATCTGCCCGGTGCGGCTGCCGGCGTCGAAGTGCACCAGTCGGCCGTCCCGGGCCCGCCCGGAGAGCCGGCCGGTGCGCTCGTCCTTGCGCCCCTCACCGACGGCCACCAGCACCTCGACGGTCTTCCCCAGCAGCCGCCGGTTCTCCGCCCAGGTGATCTCCTCGACGCAGTCGATCAGCCGCTCGTAGCGCTCCTGCACCACCGCCTTCGGCAGCTGGTCGGCCATCGTCGCGGCGGGGGTGCCGGGGCGCTTGGAGTACTGGAAGGTGAAGGCCGAGGAGAACCGGGCCGCGCGGACCATGTCGAGGGTGCGTTCGAAGTCGGCCTCGGTCTCGCCGGGGAAGCCGACGATGATGTCCGTGGTGATCGCCGCGTCCGGCATCGCCGCCCGCACCTTCTCGATGATGCCCAGGAACCGCTCCGACCGGTACGACCGTCGCATGGCCCGCAGCACGTCGTCGGAGCCGGACTGCAGCGGCATGTGCAGCGAGGGGCAGACGTTCGGTGTCTCGGCCATCGCGGCGATCACGTCGTCGGTGAAGTCCTTCGGATGCGGGCTGGTGAACCGCACCCGCTCCAGACCGTCGATGTCACCGCAGGCGCGCAGCAGCTTGCCGAACGCGTACCGGTCGCCGAACTCGATGCCGTAGGAGTTGACGTTCTGCCCGAGCAGGGTCACCTCCAACACACCCTCGTCGACCAGGGCGCGTACCTCGGAGAGGATGTCGCCGGGGCGGCGGTCCCGCTCCTTGCCGCGCAGCGCCGGCACGATGCAGAACGTGCAGGTGTTGTTACAGCCAACCGAGATCGACACCCACCCGGCGTAGGTTGACTCCCGACGGGTCGGCAGGGTGCTCGGAAAGACCTCGAGGGACTCGAGGATCTCCACCTCGGCGGCGGCGTTGTGCCGGGCCCGCTCCAGCAGCACCGGCAGCGACCCGATGTTGTGCGTGCCGAAGACCACGTCCACCCAGGGCGCCCGGCGGACGATCTCGCTGCGGTCCTTCTGCGCCAGGCAGCCACCCACCGCGATCTGCATCTCCGGGTGCTGGGTCTTGCGGGGACGCAGCTGACCGAGGTTGCCGTAGAGCCGGTTGTCGGCGTTCTCCCGCACGGCGCAGGTGTTGAAGACCACCACGTCCGGGGTGTCGTCGGCGGCCCCGGCCCGCAGGTAGCCGGCCTGCTCGAGGAGGCCGGAGATGCGCTCGGAGTCGTGCACGTTCATCTGGCAGCCGTAGGTGCGCACCTGGTAGGTGCGGGGGCTGCTCGCCGCTGCGGTAGTCATGACCTCGACAGCCTATCCGGGCGGCCCGGATGGACCGGAGTCGAGCTACCGCCTCACAGGTCGGAGAGGATCCCGGCTACCTGTTCGAGCACCGCCATGCTGGTGTCGAAGGGCGCCTGCCCGGGAAACGGCACCACCAGGTCCGTGATCCCGACCTGGCGGTACGTGTCAACGGTCTCCCGGAACACGTCGAGGGAGGCGAGCGCCGTTGGCTCCCGGTTCACGTACATCAGCAGCCGGCGCTGGGTTGCCGGGTCGCGGCCGGCCTTCTCACAGATACCGGCCAGCTGGCGGACCTGTCCCGCGACGTCGTCGGGCCGGGCCACCGGGGGGACGACCCCGTTACGTGGGGACCGGCCGTTGGTCACCCAGATGTCGCCGTGGCGCGCGGCCAGGGCCATGCCACGGGGACCGTTGGCGGCGATCGCCAACGGGATGTGGGTGGGCGAGGAGTCCACCGGCCAGATGGGTGCCTGTCGCGCCTGGTAGTACTTGCCGTCGGCATCGGTGACGGGGTTGGACAGCAGCTCCGCCGTCAGCTCCACGAACTCGGCGAACCGCTCGGCACGTTCGACGGGCGTCCATTCCGGGTCCTGACCGCGGGCGGTGGCGTCGATTCCACTGCCGCCGGCGCCGAGGCCCAGGATGAAGCGCCTGCCGCTGAGCTCATCGAGGGTGACGACCTCCTTGGCGTACGGCACCGGGTGTCGAAAGTTCGGCGACGAGACGAGGGTGCCGAGCTTGATCCGTCGGGTGATGACCGACGCGGCGGCCAGGGTCGGCACCGCCGCGTACCACTCCTTACCGACCATGTCCTGCCAGCCGATGTGATCGCTCGTCCAGGCGTGGGCGAACCCCATCTCGTCAGCCTTCCGCCACATCCGCTGGGCCTGGTCCCAGGGCGCGGAGGGCAGGATGAGCACGCCGATCCGCATGGTCAATCACCCGCCTCGGCGGTCTCCGCCGTCGGCGTCGGTGCCGTCGGGCGGCCCCGCCGGCCCGGGTGGGAGCGGCGGGTACGGCTTCCAGGTCGTGGCAGCTGCACGACCTCAGCCTAACGATTTCGCCCTATTTCCGGGCTGCGCCAGCAGAAACTGACGACCCCGCCGGCGCCGGCCTAACCCGCCGTCGAGACCAGCGGGTCGTGGTCGGCGATCCGCCCGGCGCCGGAACACCTCGCGCTTCCCGCGGGTCAGGCGGCGGCGAGGGCCGGCAGCACCGAGTCGGGGGCCCAGCGGGAGCGGTGGCACCGGGACCAGCCGCGACAGCCCGGGTTGGCTTCGGTGCAGAGCCGTTGGCGGCTGAGCACCTCACCGTCGTCGGTCTCCCGGACGTCGAAGTGCACCGGGCGGATCGTCCCGTCCGGGGCCACCAGCAGGTGCCGGGTCTCGTCGAGGGTGTCGTCGCGCAGCACGCAGTTGCGCTCCAGCAGCCGGGCCAGGTTCGCGATGCTGGGCAGCTCGGCGAGGGTGTCCGGCACGCCGTAACAGTCGACGATGGTGGCGAACTCCCCCGGTGCCTGCCAGATGTCGCAGACCACGGCGTATCTCGGCAGGCGTGCCGGGTCGGCGACGGCCAGCGGCATCACCACCCGGCCGAGCGCCTCGGCCAGCGCCGGCCAGACCTCCGTCGGCCGTACCTGGTCGATTCTCCAGTTCCACAGCTCGGTCATGCCGCCTCCTCGCTGCGATCGTCCCACCGGCCCCGGATCGGGCCTTACTGACGATGGTGGGGGGCATTTGGGCCCAGCCGGGGGCAAGTTACCGGTCTGTGACCATTCCGGGCAAAATTCCCTCGAGTGATGGTGCGGCAACCAGCCGGAAGATGACACTTTATCGGGTATAAGGCAGCGCCACACCGCACGACACGAGTCAACCCGTCCCACGGGAGCACCGCGCGGCCCGAAAAGACGGCTCCCCAGCTCATCGGGGAAGGGTGTTACGGCTCCGTGACCATCTAGGGCCACCCCACCCCACATCTCCCCGCCTAGAGTTTGCCAACCGGAGGTCATTCGGCCTCCATCGGTGACGAGGGACGGTGGACGACGTGACGACGAGCGAACCGCTCATCGTGCTGGAATCGGTCAACAAGTGGTTCGGGCCGTTGCACGTACTGGACAACGTCTCGCTGTCGGTCGGGCGCGGCGAGGTCGTCGTGGTGATCGGGCCGTCCGGCTCCGGCAAGTCGACGCTCTGCCGCACCATCAACCGGCTGGAGCCGATCACCTCCGGCAGCATCACCTTCGACGGTCAACCGCTGCCGGCCGAGGGCCGCGCCCTGGCCAAGCTGCGCAGCGAGGTCGGGATGGTGTTCCAGTCGTTCAACCTCTTCGCGCACAAGACCATTCTGGAGAACGTGACCCTCGGGCCGATCAAGGTCCGCCGGGAGAAGCCGGCGGCGGCCCGCGAACGCGGCCTGGCCCTGCTGGACCGGGTCGGCATCGCCAACCAGGCCGACAAGTTCCCGGCCCAGCTCTCCGGCGGTCAGCAGCAGCGGGTGGCGATCGCCCGGGCGTTGGCGATGCAGCCCAAGGCGATGCTCTTCGACGAGCCGACCAGCGCCCTGGACCCGGAGATGGTCGGCGAGGTGCTGGACGTGATGACCTCCCTGGCCGGCGAGGGCATGACGATGGTCGTGGTCACCCATGAGATGGGTTTCGCCCGCCACGCGGCCAACCGGGTGGTCTTCATGGCCGACGGGCAACTCGTCGAGGACGCACCCCCGACGGAGTTCTTCGCCAACCCGCGCAGCGAGCGGGCCAGGGACTTCCTATCCAAGATCCTCACGCACTAGGCGTCCGTTGTGGGCGTGCCGCCCCCGGCCCGCCCCGTCGAAGAAGGAGACAGATATGCGTACCAAGCGCGCGGTGACGGTCGCCGCGGTCGCCGCCCTCTCATTCGCCATGGCCGCGTGCGGCGGCGATGATGACTCCGCCGACGGCATCGTCGGCAAGGCCGAGAGCCAGGAGAAGCTCGTGATCGGCGTCAAGGCCGACCAGCCGGGCCTCGGCCTGCAGACCGGCACCGAGTACGAGGGCTTCGACATCGAGATCGGCAAGATCATCGCCAAGGGTCTCGGGGTTGACGAGAGCAACATCGAGTGGAAGACCACCGTGTCGTCCAACCGTGAGCCCTTCATCCAGCAGGGCACCGTCGACCTGGTGGTGGCGACCTACACCATCAACGACGAGCGGAAAGAGAAGGTCAACTTCGCCGGCCCGTACTTCGTCGCCGGGCAGGACCTGTTGGTCCAGGCCGACTCGACGATCACCGGCCCGAACCAGCTCGACGGCAAGAAGGTCTGCTCGGTGACCGGCTCCACGCCGGCCAAGCGGATCCAGACCGACTATCCGAACGCCGAGCTGCAGCAGTTCGACTCGTACTCGAAGTGCCTGCCGGAGCTGGAGAAGGGCCAGGTTGACGCGGTAACCACCGACGACATCATCCTCGCCGGTTACGCCGCTCAGGACCAGTGGACCGGCAAGTTCAAGGTGGTCGGCAGCACCTTCTCCGACGAGCCGTACGGCATCGGCCTCAAGAAGGACGACACCACCGGCTGCGAGAAGGTCAACGAGATCCTCACCGAGGCCGCGTCCGACGGCAGCTACCAGGCGGCGTGGGACAAGACCCTGGGCAAGAGCGGCACCGCCGCGCCCGAGCTGGACACCACCAAGCTGACCCACTGCGGCAGCGTCTGATCCGTTCCGGGGCCGGCATCCGTACCGGGATGCCGGCCCCGGCCGGTCGTCCCCGCCTCGACGTGCCACGGGAGCACAAGCATGCACGTATTCACCGACCCGAAGAATTTCGACGCGTACCTGTCGGGTTTTCTCTGGATCCTGAAGCTGACCGGTGCGTCGGCGGTCCTCGCGCTGCTACTCGGAGTGCTGCTGGCCGCGATGCGGGTCTCCCCCGTGCCCGTGCTGCGCGGCGTCGGCGCCGCCTGGGTCAACATCTTCCGCAACACCCCGCTCACCCTGATCGTGCTCTTCTGCTACTTCGGCCTCTACTCGACGCTGGGCCTGAATCTCGCCGACAGCCTCGACCTGAACAACTACTGGCTGGGCGTGGTGGGGCTCTCCGCCTACACCGCCGCGTTCGTCTGTGAGGCCGTGCGGTCCGGGGTCAACACCGTCCCGGCCGGCCAGGCCGAGGCGGCCCGCGCCATCGGGCTCACCTTCACCCAGACGCTCCGGATCGTGATCCTGCCGCAGGCCACCCGCTCGGTGGTCGCGCCGTTCGGCAGCATCCTCATCGCGTTGTGCAAGAACGCCACGATCGTCGGCACCATCGGGGTGATTGAGGCCTCGAGCGTCATGAAGGATCTGCTGAACGAGAACGGCGACGCGGTGATCCCGATCTTCCTAGTCTTCGCCGGCACCTTCGCCGCGCTCCTCATCCCCACCGGCTACCTCTTCGGCTGGCTGGCCAATCGCCTGGCGGTGAAGCGCTGATGAGCTCTAGCTCCGTCCTCTACGACCACCCGGGCCCCCGGGCCCGGCTCCGCAGCCACGTTCTCGGCGTCGTCTTCGCCGTCGGGCTGGTGGCGCTGCTCTGGTGGATCTACTCGAAGTTCGACGCCGCCGGCCAGTGGGAATCCTCGCTCTGGACCCCGTTCACCGAAGCGAAGACCTGGACCCAGTTCATCCTCCCCGGCCTCCAGGCCACGCTGGAGGCGGCGGCGGTCGGCATGGTTCTCTCGCTCGCCTTCGGCCTCCTCTTCGCGGTCGGCCGGCTCTCTGAGCACTGGTGGATCAGCGTTCCGGCGGGCGCGATCGTGGAGTTCTTCCGCGCGGTCCCGCTCCTGCTGATGATCTTCTTCATCTTCTACGGTGTGCCGTTCCTCATCCAGGGTCCAGTGCCGGCGTTCTGGGCCGTGGTGATCGGCCTGACCCTCTACAACGGGTCGGTGCTGGCCGAGGCGTTCCGGGCCGGCATCCGCTCCCTGCCGGGCGGCCAGTCCGAGGCCGCCTACGCGATCGGCATGCGCAAGAGCCAGGTCATGCAGCTCATCCTGATGCCACAGGCCGCCCGCGCGATGCTCCCGATCATCGTCAGCCAGCTCGTGGTGCTGCTCAAGGACACCGCCCTCGGCTACATCGTGGCCTACCCGGAGCTGCTGCAGCGCGGCGTCAACGACCTCGCGGCCAACTACGGCAACATCCTGGCGGCAGCGATGGTCGTGGCCGTCATCTACATCGTGATCAACTCGCTGCTCACCGCCCTCGCCGGCTGGCTCGATCGGCGCACCGGCACCCGTGGTGCTCGGTCCGCCAAACGACCACGGCTGGCCGCTACCGCCGGCTCCGCCCCGGAGGGCGGCACGACGGCCACCAACCCGCAGGGCTGAACAAGCTCATCGGGCCGGCCCGGGACGACAGATCCGGCACGGCTCCGGGCTCGACCCGGGTGACCAGCCCCGACCCTGCCCCCTCGGCGTTGCATCGACCGAGGGGGCGCTGAGGGTCCCACCGACGCAGACCAGCTCCGGTAGTCGGCGTCAACCAGCTCCCCCGCTGGACGACACCTGGTCGGACCGGCGCCGCGACCGGCTTCCGCCGCCACGCCGTGGCGCACCCGGCACAACGCTGGCGCGGCCGGCACAACGCAGTCAGCGGGCGATCTCGGTGACCCGGGACTCCCGGACCACGGTGACCCGGATCTGCCCCGGATAGGTCAGCTCCTCCTCGATCTGCTTGGCCACGTCGCGGGCCAGCACGGAGGCGCTGATGTCGTCAACGTCATCCGGCCGCACCATCACCCGGACCTCCCGGCCCGCCTGCATCGCGAAGACCCGCTCCACGCCGAGCTTGCCCCCCGCGATCTCCTCGATCCGCTCCAGCCGCCGCACGTACGCCTCCAGGCTCTCCCGGCGCGCCCCCGGCCGCCCCCCGGAGCAGGCATCCGAGGCCTGGGTGAGCACCGCCTCGACGGTCTGCGGCGGCACCTCGTTGTGGTGCGCCTCGATGGCGTGCACGACGTCCTCGCTCTCGCCGTACCGGCGGGCGACATCAGCACCGACGATGGCGTGGCTGCCCTCGACCTCGTGGGTGAGCGCCTTGCCGATGTCGTGCAGGAACGCGCACCGTTTGATCGTTGGCACGTCCAGCTGCAGCTCAGCGGCCATGATCCCGGCGATGTGAGCGCTCTCAACGAGGTGCTTGAGCACGTTCTGCCCGTACGAGGTGCGGTAGCGCAGCCGGCCCAGCAGGCCGACCAGCTCGGGGTGGATCTCGGTGATGCCGACCTCGACCAGGGCATCCTCGGCGGCACGCTGGCAGAGCTGCGCCACCTCCTGCCGGGCCAGGTCGTACACCTCCTCGATGCGGTGCGGATGGATCCGCCCGTCCAGGACGAGCTTCTCCAGGGTGAGCCGGCCGACCTCCCGACGCACCGGGTCGAAGCAGGAGAGCAACACCGCCTCCGGGGTGTCGTCGATGATCAGGTTGACTCCGGTGACCGATTCGAAGGTGCGGATGTTGCGCCCCTCCCGACCGATGATCCGACCCTTCATCTCGTCGCCGGGCAGGTGCAGGACGCTGACCACGCTCTCCGCGGTCTGCTCACTGGCCACCCGCTGAATGGCGTCGACCACGATGTGCCGGGCGCGCTCCTCGCCCGTGCTGCGCGCCTCAGCCTCGATGTCCCGTACGAGCAGCGCGGCCTCCCGCTTGGCCTGCGCCTCGATCGCCTCGACCAGCTCGCCGCGGGCCGCCTCCGCGGTGAGCCCCGCGACCCGCTCCAGCTCGCGGCGGCGCTGCTGCTCGGCCTGTTCCAGCTCCTGGTCCCGCTCGGCGAGTGCCAACTCCCGGGCCTCCAGAGCGGCGTTGGCGGCGCCGAGCTGGCGGTCCCGCTCGGCGAGCCGCTCGACCTCCTCGGTGTGCAGCCGCTCCCGGTCGTCCATCCGGGCGGCCCGCCGCTCCACCTCGGCCGCCTGTTCCCGGGTGGTCGCGGCGAGGACGGCGGCTTCCCGTTCTCCGCCGCGCCGGGCAGCGGTCCGGAGCTGTTCGGCTTCGGCCTCGGCCTGCTTGTGTACCCGTTCCAGGATGGTGTCGGCTTCGGCGCGGGCACCGTCGAGCACCCGCCGGGCTTCGGCACGGGCGGCCTTGGCCTCGGCGCGGGCGGCGGCGGCTTCGGTGCGGGCCGCGGCGGCGGCGGACTTCGCCGCGTCGATGGTGCTGTTCGCCTCGTCAGCGGCCGACCGCAGCGCGGCGAGGGACTGCTCCTGGCGGTCTTTCTCCGCGATGAAGGCCGGGTCCTCGGGGCGCGAGGTGCCGGCGATGCCGCGGACGGCCCGGATGCCGATCAGCACCGCACCGACCACGACGACGGTGAGCAGCAGGACGGCCACCAGGAGGACCGCGTCGAGCCCGCTCATGGGGAATTTCCTGTCGACCCCTGCCGCCTCGCCATCGCGCGCCTCCCCTTGACCGTCGCGCCGCCAGCAAACGTGCGGTGGGCGCGCTCCCGCGGCTCTGGACGCCCGACCGGAGCGGCTGACCGAAAGGGGAGCCCTCCCGTCGACGGTGCCGCGGCGGCACTGCCGACGGCAGCTGCAGTTGTCGCGTCGACTCCGGACCGGCCGGGTCCGGAGCTGACACAGGGCCAACGAATCGGCCAAAGTGATGCGGTTCTGTTACGCGATCTATGTTGTGCGCTTTGCCTGCGCTGGTCGGGCAATGTGAGCCTTATGGCGAGGCTAGGTCCCCGGAGCCGGTCCGGTCAAGGAAACCATGATCATTACATCCGAACGGAGAGAATTTACAGCGTTACGCAGCGCTAGTGGGTGATCGGATAAAACCACTAAAAGGGACGCGATTGCCTTTGGTTGGCGTGACTGCGACAAGCAGCCACGTAAGCCCTCGGTCAGGGATCGACCTCGACGTCGCTGAGCGCCTCGGCGTCGATCTGCTCCGCGAACTCGGCCGCCTCGGCGCTCTGCGCCGCGAGCGCCTCCTTCACCGCCCGAATCGCCACCCCCGGCGAGTAGCCCTTGCGGGCCAGCATGCCGACCAGTCGCCGAAACACCGCGTCCGGCTCGCCCCGGGTGGCGCGCAGCTTCCGCTCCGCCAGGGCACGGGCCGTCTCCGCCTCGGTCTCGTCGTCCAGCTCGCCGAGCGCGGCCTTCGCCACGTCACCATCGACGCCACGTTGACGCAGCTCGGTGGCGAGGGCACGGCGGGCGAGGCCACGGCCGGCGTGCCGGCTGGAGACCCAGGCCCGCGCGAAGGCCGCGTCATCGATCATGCCGACCTCGTCGTAGCGGTCGAGGACCGCGGTGGCGACCTCCGCCGAGATGCCTCGCCGGGTCAGCGCCCGGGCCAGCTCGGCCCGGGTACGCGGACGCACGGCGAGCTGCCGCAGGCAGAGCTCCCGCGCCAGCTCGGCCTCGTCCGTGGGCGAGGCCGAGCTGGTCGCGGCGTCGGCGTTACGTCGGCCGCGGCGGGGGGCCGCCGCGGCGGCGTCACCCGTGCGCGGTGGGCTGGCGTCCCACCCCCGCCCCGCACGGGCTCGTCGTGACGTCACCGGCCGTTACTCAGAAGTCGACCGGCGGCAACTCCGGACCGCCAGCGGCGTCACCCGCGCCGGCACCGACGCCGAGCTTCTCCAGGATCTTCTTCTCGATCTCGGCGGCCACGTCCGGGTTCTCCCGAAGGAACTCGCGGGCCTTCTCCTTGCCCTGGCCGAGCTGATCGCCCTCGTAGGTGTACCACGCGCCGGACTTCCGGATGATCGCCTGCTCGACGCCGACGTCGATCAGCGACCCCTCGCGGGAGATCCCCTTGCCGTACATGATGTCGAACTCGGCCTGCTTGAACGGCGCGGCCACCTTGTTCTTCACGACCTTGACCCGGGTGCGGTTACCGACCACGTCGGTGCCGTCCTTGAGGCTCTCGATGCGGCGCACGTCGAGCCGGACCGAGGCGTAGAACTTCAGCGCCCGCCCACCGGTGGTGGTCTCGGGGCTGCCGAACATGACGCCGATCTTCTCGCGGAGCTGGTTGATGAAGACCGCCGTCGTGCCGGTGTGACTGAGCACACCGGTCATCTTGCGCAGGGCCTGGCTCATCAGCCGGGCCTGGAGACCCACGTGGCTGTCGCCCATCTCACCCTCGATCTCGGCGCGCGGCACCAGCGCGGCCACCGAGTCGATCACGATAATGTCGAGCGCACCGGAGCGGACCAGCATGTCCGCGATCTCCAGCGCCTGCTCGCCGGTGTCCGGCTGGGAGACCAGCAGGGCGTCGGTGTCGACGCCGAGGGCCCGGGCGTATTCCGGGTCGAGGGCGTGCTCGGCGTCAACGAAGGCGGCGATGCCGCCGGCCCGCTGGGCGTTGGCCACCGCGTGCAGCGCCACCGTCGTCTTACCGCTGCTCTCCGGGCCGTAGACCTCGATGACCCGCCCCCGGGGCAGGCCACCCACGCCGAGGGCCACATCCAACGCGATGGACCCGGTCGGAACCACCGCGGTCTGCACGACCGGGCGCTCCCCCAGTCGCATCACCGAACCCTTGCCGAACTGTTTGTCGATCTGAGCGAGAGCAAGGTCGAGTGCCCTCTCCCGATCAGGCACTGCCGCCATCGTCGCTACCCCTGCCTTCGCCGACTTCGCTGAGCTTCGCGTCACGCGGACACGCTAGGCGCATGGTCCGACAGAACACCAGCGACCATGCCGTGAGCTGTGGACGAGCGCCTCGCTGTGGACAATAGCCGAACAGGTGTACGAGCGGTGGCACGACCCGCGAGCGTAACGAAATGACTGCTCAACGGAGCCGCGCCGGCACCCGGTCCGGGTAGGCGGCGACCACCGCACGCCACACGACGTGGGTCTCCTCCCCCGCCGCGAGTGCCTGCTCGATGGTCCGCTCGCCGAGGGGCGCCAGGACCTGGTCGCTGGCGATGCTGGCCGCGTAGCCCGGCCCGAACGTCTCCTCCAGCCGCGTCCAAAAGTCGGTCAGCCGCACGTGTCATCCTCCCGGTCGGGCACCCCGGCGGGCCCCCGACGTAACGCTAACGCCACCAACGGCACCACCACGATCGCCGCCAGCAGGGTGAGCACCGGATAGCCGGCCGCCCGCATGACGAACCCGCTGACCGCGGCGGCGCTGGCGCCAGCAAGCCCCATGGTCAGATCGGAGAAGCCCTGCACACTCGGCCGCACCGCCGCCGGCACCGACTCCGACAGCAGGGTGGAGCCGCCCACCATCGTGCCGGACCAGCCCAGCCCGAGCAGGACCAGACCCACCGTGAGCAGCGGCGTGTGGTGGCCGGCGGTGCCGGCGACGGCGCAGGCAGCGAGCAGCAGTCCCACCCCGCCGAGGATGACCGCCGGCCGACCGAGCCGGTCGGCGAGCCAGCCCACCAGCGGGGCCAGCGCGTACATGCCGGCGATGTGCAGGCTCAGCACGATCCCGACCACCCGTAGGACGTCCGCGTCGCCGTGCGACTCGCCGAGCCGTACCGGGGTCATCGACATCACCGCCACCATCACCGCGTGCCCCACCGCCACCGCCGCGACGCCGAGCCGGGCCGCCGGGCGGTCGCGGACCACCCGCCAAGCCGCCCGCATCCCCGCGCCCCGCCGGACCACCGGTCCCGGGGGCGACGTGGGTGCGGCCACCGGACTCGGGGGCGATGTGGGCTCGGCCGCCGGGAGCCCAGCGGTCGAGGGGGCGGCGGTGACCGGAGCGGCCACGGGCGGCGGGGCGACCGCCGGCTCGGCTGCCGCCAGCCGGCGCGCGGTGCGCAGCGGGTCGGGCCGCAGCAGTGCGAAGAGCACGCCGGCGGCCAGCACGAAGGCGGCGGCGCTGAACGCGAACGGGCCGGCCAGTGGGGGCAGCCCCCACCCGCCGGTGACCGTGTCGGCGAGCGCCGCGAAGTTCGGCGCGGCCACCGCCCCGATGGTGGTGGCCCAGACGATCAGGGCGAGCTGCCGGCCTCGACGGGCCGGCTCGGCGAGGTCCACCGCGGCGTACCGGGCTTGGAGGTTCGCGGCGGTGCCGCCTCCGAACAGCAGACTGCCGAGGAAGAGCAGCGGCACGATCCGGGTGACCGCGGCGAGCACCACCAAAACCGCGCCGGCCGCGCCGACCAGGTAGGCGACGACCAGTCCCGGACGACGCCCGTACCCGTTCATGATCCGGGTGATCGGGATGGCGAGCAGCGCGGCGCCCACCACGGCGGCGCTCTGGGTCAGACCGGCGACCGCGGTGCCGGCGATCCGGACGGCGAGCAGCGCCCCCACCGCGATCCCGATGGTGACGCCGATGCCACCGATGATCTGGGTGCCGAACAGCAGACCCAGGGTGCGCCGCTGGATCGGCGCCACATCCGACCGGATTCGGGCCGGAGCGGTCAGGTCGGTAGCCACAGACGACTCCCGCGGGTAAGGGGTGAACGGCATACCTATCCTTGCGCATCCCGCCCAACCGGGGCACCGCCGGGATGCCGGCAGCGGCACCCGCTGGCGACCAACCCGGCTAGGCCGGGGTGATCACAGGCCGAGCTCGTCGCGTAGCTGGGTGAGCGGGATCGGGGCCTCGGCGGCGTCGATGCGGGCGAGGGCTTCCCGGGCAGCGGCGACGTCCGCGGCGTCCTCGGCTCGTTCGATCGCTTCGGCCACCTCGGCAGGGACCACGGCGGCGAGGCGCTGCCCGCGGCGGGTGACATAGGTGATTCGTCCGGCATGGTGGGCGCGGGAGACCACATCCGCAAGGCTGTCGCGGGCGTCAGATATCGGGAGTTCGGCGGCGGGCTCACCCATGACCCGAGCGTACGACTCGTACAAGTCGTACGGGTCAATCAGTGAGCCCGCCGCTCCGCCGGCAGCGGCGCTGCCGGCAACCCTCCACCTCGTCTACCGCACGCCGCCCGGGTCAGCTGCCCCGACAGCGGCCTGGGCGTCGGCCGGCGGGAGCCGGTCGGGCGTCTCGTCGGGCGTCTCGTCAGTCACGGGGGACGCCTCCAGGTCGACCCGGGGCATGAGCCGGTCCAACCAGCGGGGGAACCACCAGTTGGCGCGGCCGAGCAGCACCATGATCCCCGGCACCAGGAACCCACGGACGACCACCGCGTCGAGCAGCACCGCCACGCCGAGCCCCACCCCGAACATCTTGATCAGCGGGTTGTCCTGGCCGGCGAAGCTGATGAAGACGCTGAACATGATCAACGCCGCCGCGGTGACGACCCGTCCCGCCGAGCCGAGCCCGGTCACCACCGCCCGCCGGTTGTCCCGGACCGCGTGCCACCGCTCGGCGATCGACGAGACCAGGAAGACCTCGTAGTCCATCGACAGCCCGAACAGGATCGCGAAGAGGATCAGCGGGATGTAACTCTCGATCGGCACCGGCCCGTCCAGCCCGAGCAGCCCCGTGAGGTGGCCCTCGGCGAAGGCGAAGGTGAGGATGCCGTACGCGGCACCGACGGAGAGCAGGTTCATCAGCGCGGCGGTCAGCGGGATCACGAAGGAGCGGAACAGGACGACCAGCAGCAGGAAGCTCAGCGCGATCACCACCGCCAACACCAGCGGCAGCCGCTCCGCCACCTGGTCGGTGAAGTCGATCTTCGCGGCGGTCTGGCCGCCGACGTGCAGCTGCGTACCGTCGGTTGCCAGCGGCGGCAGGATCTCCGCACGCAACTCGGTGACGAGGTCACCGGTGGCCGGGTCGCTGGGCGCGGTCGTCGGCACCACCTGCCAGAGCGCACCACTGCCGTCGGTGGAGACCCGCGGCCCCTGCACCGACTGCACACCGGGCACGTCCGCCAGGGCGGAGCCGAGAGCGACGGCCTGCCGCTGCACCGTGGCCGGGTCGGTCTGGGCGGTGTCACCCAGGTCGGCGACGACCAGCAGCGGCCCGTTCACGCCCGGGCCGAACGCCGACTCCAGCAGGTCGTAACTCTGTCGGGTGGGCGTACCGACCGGGTCGTGGCCGCCGTCCTGCTGGCCGAGCTCCAGGTCCGCCACCGGCGCGATGAAGACCGCCAGCACCATTAGCGAGCCGACCACCGCCAGCCACGGCCGCCGGGCCGTCCGCTCGCCGATCCGGTGCCACCAGCCCGCCTTCGGCGCCTTCTTCGAGCGACGCCGCGGCAGCGCCCCGGCGTCCAGCCGCGAGCCGACAACCCCGAGGACGGCCGGCAGCACGCCGACCGCGGCCACCACCGACAGTCCGACCGCTACGGCGGCGGTCCACCCCAGCGAGGTCAGCAGCGGCAGCCCGGCCAGCAGCAGGCCACCGAGGCCGACAGCGACGGTCGCGCCGGCGAAGAGCACCGCCGCGCCAGCGGTGGCCACCGCGACCCCCAACGCCCGCTCGTGTGGTTGCCCCTCCTGCCGGGCCGTGCGGTACCGCACGACAATGAAGAGTGCGTAGTCGATGCCGACGCCGAGCGAGATCATGCTCGCCACCGTCGTCGCGATGTCCGGGATCGCTCCTACCTGGCTAAGCAGCCCGATGGCGGCGAGCCCAAGCACCAGGCCGACCAGTGCGGAGAGCAGGGGTAGGGCCATCGCCGCGGCCGCGCCGAGGGCCACCAGCAGGACGACGGCGGCCACGGCCAGACCGATCAACTCGCTGCGGTGCCCCGGGTCCCCGGCCGCAGCCTGGGCGAGCTGACCACCGGGGAGCACCTCCAGCCCGGCGTCCACCGCCGGGGTGGCGGCGGCCAACACGCGGTCGGCATCCTGCTCACCGAGGGCGGCGGGTGGCACGTCGAAGTAGACCTGCGCGTACGCGGTGTGCCCGTCGGCGCTGATCCGCGGCGCGGGTTGGCCGGGCTGCTGCGGGAATGGGGGCACCACCTGGGTCACCCCTTCCACGTCCCGCACCGCCAGCAGCGAAGCCTCGATCGCCGCCCGCCCCTCGGGCGCGGTGACCGAGGAGTCCGGGTCGTGGAACACCAGGGTGCCGTTGCCGAGGGCGGAGGCGGGGAACACCGCGTTCTGGATCTCCTGCGCACGGCTGCTGTCGCTGCCCGGGATGGTGATGCCGTCGTCGATGCTGGTGCCCACCGTCACCCACGCGCCCACGACCGCCGCGGCCACTAGGAGCCAGGCCGTGAGCAGCTGCCAGGGCCGGCGGGCGGCCAGCCGGCCGTACGAGTACAGGGCGTTACGCACCGAAACCTCCGAAGGGAGTGGGGTGGATCTGGGTCACTGGATCGAGGGCCGTCACGCGCGGCAGTCACCCGCGGCGGCGAGGTCGTTGGTGTCGAGGCCGGCCTGCAGGGTCAGGCCGTCGGCGTCGACGGCGACGCGGTCGGGCGTCAGACCGTTCGGGAGGCCCGGCAGGGCGACGTGGCGCGGCTCCAGCTGCCCCGCGAGCTCCGGGTCGCGTCCGCCGAGCAGCGGGGCGACCAGGTCCACTGGCAGCTGTTGCCCGGCCACCTCCACCGTGGCCGGGGTGAGCACCAGCTCCTCGCCGGCCAACGCGAGATCCATGAGTACGCGCATCTCGCCGCCCAGGACCACGCCCGGCCGGACCACGGCGAGTTGGTCACCGGCGTTCTCGAACCACTGCTGGCCCGCTTCGGTGCCGGGCAGTTGGTCGTACGGCAGGGTGATTGTCGCCTCGGCGCCGGCCACGTCAACCGGTTCGTCCGAGAACGGCCGGGCGTGCACGTCACGCAGGGAGAGCTGGAGGTGGGTCGGCCCGGCCTCGGTGTCGACGATGCCCTGCACGGTCACGTCGCCCAGGTCGCCGGTCAGTAGTCGCGGAGTGATGAGCGGGCCGGGCAGCGAAGTGGTCAGCTCGGCGCCGTCAAGGCGACAGCCGACCGCCGCGGACACCCGCCGTTCGACCGCCCCGGCGAGGAACCGATCGGCACCGTAGGAGAGCACCAGCGCGACGACGACCAGCACCAGCGGCAACCGCAACCGGCGGGCCAGCGAGCGGTCGGCACGGCGGGGCTTGGTCCGGCTCGGTCGGCGGGCCCTGGTCGACAGATCAGTCCGGCTCATGCCCCAAGGCAACCGCACCGACCTGCCGGTCCCCTCCGGCGTACCTTCCGGTTTGCTGACGATCCGGATCGGGCGACGCGGACCGGTCGCCGCCGGGGACGTTCCGCGGACGGTCCGCGTCGAGCCTTCAGCAAACCGTCAGCGGTTCGGCAGCCGATTGGCAGGTTCCCCGGTCCCCGCGCCGGAGATACTGACGCCATGGCCGGACCGACAGGACGTTCCGCCCGGCAACCGCGGCCGGGCTCCACCGCCGAGCTGAGCTCGGTCTGGCGGGCCCGCGTGCTGGTGGTGGACGACGAGCCGGCCCTGGCCGAGCTGCTGCTGCGCACACTACGGGTCGCCGGGTTCGACGTCCGGTCCGCCGGCTCCCGGTCCGAGGCGCTGACGGCCGCCGACGAGCTGGCCCCGGAGTTAGCGATCGTGGACGTGATGCTGCCCGACGGCTCCGGCTTCGACCTGGTCCACGACTTGCGCCGCCGGCTCCCGGAGCTCGCGGTGGTCTTCCTGACCGCGAAGGACTCGCTGGAGGACCGGCTCACCGGGTTGAACCTCGGCGGCGACGACTACATCACCAAGCCGTTCAGCGTGGCGGAGGTGGTCGCCCGGGTGAACGCGGTGCTGCGCCGCCTCGGTGGGCGACCCGGCGCGGCCAACCGGCTCGCCGTCGCCGATCTGGAACTCGACGAGGACGCGCACACGGTGACCCGGGCGGGCACGCCGGTCGAGCTGTCGCCGACCGAGTTCCGGCTGCTGCGGCACCTGCTGGAGAACGCCGGCCGGGTCCTGTCCAAGCAGCAGATCCTGGCCCAGGTCTGGCAGTACGACTTCCCCGGCGATCCGGGGGTGGTGGAGAAGTTCGTCAGCCAGCTCCGGCGCAAGATTGATATCTCGGACCCGCCGTTGCTGCACACGGTACGCGGCTTCGGCTACGTCCTGCGGGAACCGCCCGAATGAGGCGGCCGGCCGTGCGGAGCCTCCGCGGCCGACTGCTGGTGGGCACGGTAGCGCTGCTGGTGGTCGGGCTACTGGCCGCTGATGTCACCGCCTACCTGGCGTTACGTCGATTCCTCGCCGAACGGGTCGACAACACCATCGAGCTGGTCCTCGACCGGGGATTGGCCCGCGCCCGCCTCGCCGGGCCGACCCTGCCCACCACCGGCCTGGAACAGCTCGTACCCGCCAACGCCTACCTGGCCCTCTACGACGCCGAGGGCGACCTGGTGCTGGCCCGGCTCCCCCTGCAGCACGGTGACGCACGGCCGCCCGTGGTGCCGTCGGTCAACGAGCTGCCGGCGCACCCGGTGACCATCGGCGCCGACCCGGAGACGGCGCTACGGGTGCGCCGCGAGCTGCTTCCCCCCGAGCAGGCCCTCCCGGTGGAGTTCAACGGGCAGGTCCGTCCGGTAACCGGGCTGGTGGTCGGGGTGTCCCTGGCGGACAACGCGGCGACGCTGCGCCGGCTGGTCCTGGTCCAGGGGATCGCCGGGCTGCTCATCGTCGTCCTGGGGGTGGCGCTGGCCCGGCTGGTACTCACCACCGGGCTACGACCGCTGCGCGCCATGGGGGACACCGCCCGGGAGATCGGCCGCGGCGACCTACGCCGACGCGTACCCGTGGGCGACCCGCGCACCGAGATCGGCACCGTCGCCACCGCGCTGAACGAGGCGTTCGACCAGCGGGAACGCAGCGAGGCGTTGACCCGGACCTTCGTCGCCGACGCCTCGCACGAGCTGCGCACCCCGCTGAGCGCGGTACACGGCTGGGCCGACCTCTACCTCAACGACGGAATCACCGACTGGGACGGCGTGGACGAGGCGATGCGCCGGATCCGTACCGAGAGCACTCGGATGGGGGCCCTCGTCGAGCAGCTCCTCACCCTGGCCCGGCTGGACGCGCACCAACCGCTGGCGCGCGCCGCGGTCGACCTCGGCCGCGTCTGCGCGGACGTGCTGGACAGCCTCCGGGTCACCGCCGCCCACCATCGACTCACCCTCGCCGCCGACGAGGGGGTCACCGTCACCGGCGACGCGACCGCGCTCCGCCAAGTGGTGCAGAACCTGGTCGGCAACGCGGTTCGGCACACCCCACCCGGCACAGCGGTCGAGGTTCGGGTCCACCGTGACGACGCGGACGCCGTACTCGTCGTGCACGACGAGGGGCCCGGGCTCGACGCGCCGGGGCTGGCGCACGCCTTCGACCGGTTCTGGCGTGCCGACCCCGGGCGGGCCGCACCCGGCGGCACCGGGTTGGGCCTGGCCATCGTCCGCGACATCGTCGAGGCGCACGGCGGCACCGTGGCGCTGGACTCGGCACCCGGGCAGGGGCTGACGGCCACCGTACGGCTGCCGGCCGCCGCCGCGCACTAACCCGAGCCGGGTTCCCGGGGTTCGCCGAGGTTCTGACTCCGCGGACCGCGTAGGTGCGCTCATTACGGGTACGTCTCCGACGCACTTGTCCGGGTAAGGCGTTGAGACGTGCGGGTGAGGGGAGCAGGGCGACGGTGGGTACGACGGAATCCAGCCCGACCCGCGTCGCCCAGCGCGTCGTCGAGGTGTTGCAGGCGTACGGCGTGCAGTACATTTTCGGCGTCCCCGGAGCCAAGGTCGACGCGATGTACGACGCGCTGGCGGACGGTGGACCCCGGCTGATCGTGTGCCGTCACGAGCAGAACGCGGCGTTCATGGCCGCGGCGGTCGGCCGCCTCACCGGCATCCCCGGTGCCGTGCTGGTGACCTCCGGACCTGGCACCGCCAACCTCGCCACCGGCCTGCTGACGGCGTCGACGGAGCAGGATCCGGTCATCGCCCTCTGCGGCGCGGCGTCCCGCGTCAACCGGCTCAAACGCGCGCAGCAGTCATTCCACTCCGCAGCCCTGCTCGCCACGGTGACGAGGTACACCGGCGAGGTCTCCGACCCGGACAACGTGTGCGAGGCGCTGAGCAAGGCCATCCGGACGGCGACCACCGAGCCCCGAGGAGCCGCCGCGGTGGTGCTTCCCCAGGACGTACTCGCCGCGTCGACCGCGCAGACCCTGCACCGGCCGGCGCCGGTGCCCCGGCTGAACGCGGCGCCGCCCGAGGCGATCGCCGAGGCGGTACGGCTCATCCGCTCGGCGCGGCGGCCGGTCGTGCTCGCGGGCATGCGCTCCGGTGAACCGGAGGCCAGCCACGCCCTGCGTGCCCTGATCGGCGAGACCGAGCTTCCGGTCGTGGAGACCTTTCAGGCCGCCGGGGTGCTGTCCCGCGAACTCGACCACCACTGGGCCGGGCGAGTCGGGGTGTTCCGCAACCTGCCGGGCGACGTCGTGATGGCGCACGCGGATCTGCTGCTGACCGTCGGCTACGACGAGGTGGAGTACGCCTCCGCCGACTGGAACACCGATTCGACCCGCACCATCGTGCACGTCGACTCCATCCCCGCGGAACTCGGCAATCACTACCAACCGACGCTCGAGCTGCGGGGCGACCTGGCCGCCACGCTCCGGCAGCTGGCCGGACCGCTCGCTGGGCTCCGCCTCCAGCCCGATTTCCGGGAGCTGATGGACGCCCAACGGCGGGCGCTCTCCGAGATCGACCTGGAGGCGCGCTCCGCCTCGGACGACTCCCGCGGCCTCGAACCGCCGGCAGTCGTCCTCAAGCTGCGTGAACTGCTGGCCGACGACGCCACGGTGGCCTGCGACATTGGCTCGTTCTACCTGCACATGGCGCAGCATTTCCGCGTGCACGCGCCAGGGCACCTGCTGTTCTCCAACGGCCAACAGACCCTCGGCGTCGGCCTGCCCTGGGCCATGGCCGCCTGCCTCGTACGGCCAGGGCGACAGGTGGTGTCGGTCTCCGGCGATGGCGGATTTCTGTATTCCAGCGCGGAACTCGAGACCGCGGTACGCCTCGGCCTCACCTTCACGCATGTCATCTTCCGGGACGACGCCTACGACATGACCCGCTTCGAGGAGCGGCTCAAATACGGCCGCGCCAACGGTGTTGACCTGGGGTTCCTCGACTCCGCCGCCTATGCCCGGTCATTCGGGGCGAACGGCTACCGGGTCTCCAGCGAGGAGGAGCTGGTCGACGTACTGCCCCGTGCGCTTGCCGAGCCCGGCCCGTCGGTCGTCGATGTGGCCATCAATTCGGTGCGCAACATCCATCTGGGCCAGAGCCTGCTTCCGGACAGCTTCGACTAGCCGCCGCTCCGAGCGAACGGGCCCACGGTGGGAACGGCGGAGGGTCCCGCGTCGCCGGCACACGGCGAAACGGGACCCTCGTGAATCGGATTGTGCGCGATTCGTTACCCGGCGCAGTCGGGCACGATGCCGGAGCAGTTGTTCGGCCGGTTCTTGATCACCACAGTGCCGGTGGCGGGGTTCAGCAGGACCGTGCCACCCGCCTCGTTGTAGATGCCGCCGCCGTCGGTGACCGCGATGTTCTTTATGACCTTGGTGTTGTACAGCGCGGCCGTCCCCGTGGCGGCATTGTAGATGCCGCCACCCAGGTCGGCCTGATTCCCGACGATCTTCGTGTTCAACAGGGTCAGCTCGTCGGCGTTGTAGATTCCACCACCATTGGTGCCCGCCCGATTGTTCTCGACAGTGCTGTCCGTAACGGTCATCGTGCCGCCGGTCTCAATGGCCAGAGCGCCCGCCAGCTCGCCCGCGACGTTATCGGCGAGGGTGACCGAGGAGAGGTAGACCTGCGTGCCTACGTTGGCAAGGATTCCACCGACCGCCCCGTTAGCCGTGTTGCCCGAAACGCTACTGTCCTCGACAACCGCCGAACCACCATTCACGATGATTCCACCGACCACATCCTGGGCGAAATTGCCGGAGATGGTGCTGCGCTGGACCAGCGCACTCCCCGTAGTTGCCACCCCACCGCCGGCAGCGGTGACATTTGCGCCTACGCTGGACTTGGTTACTTCAAGCACGCCGGAGCTGCTGATGCCGCCGCCGAGAATGCCAGAGGTATTGCGACTGACCGTGGAGTGTTTGACCAGGGTGGTGCCGTCGTTGGCGATGCCACCGCCGTTGTCTCCGGCGATGTTGCGGGTGATGGTGCTGTGGTTGGTGGTGAGTGTCCCGCCGGTGTTGACGAGGATTCCGCCGCCGTCGGTGTCGGCGTATCCGCCGGTGATGGTGAGGTGGTTGAGGGTGAGGTCGCCGCCGACATCGACGGAGAGGATTCTGAACTGTTCGACGGCGGCGGCGCGTTCGATGACAGTGTGTTTGCCGCCGTTGAGGGTGATCGGGGCGGTGATGGCGGGGAGGCCACTGCCGTCGAGGTTGGCGGTGAGCAGGTAGGTGCACTTGCTGGCGAGGTCGAGGATGGCGCCGTCGCGGGCGTTGGCGAGGGTGATCGCGGCGATCAGCTTGTCCGCGTCACACGGCACCGGAATGCCCTTCGACTTCTCCCGCTTCTTCCCCGACACCTCGCCGTCGGCCTTTCCTTCGGTGCGGTGGCTCTCAGCAGTGCGTCGATCAGGCTTTCCGGGCCGATCGTCGGCGGCAGCGGAAGTCCCTCCGACGGAGCCGGCAGCCGGCCCGCCGGAGACACCGACCGCGGTGCCGGTGAGAGCTAGGCCGGCGACCCCGGCCAGTCCAACAGCCCACCACCGTGAACCGGCCCTACGTGAGCCAGAGCGGCTCAGTTCGCGCTCCTGACGCTGATAATTCATGGCGATCTCTACGTCCTTCCCCGTGAACGGCGAGGAACCGACCGCCCCAGGGGCAGATCGACCTCGGCTACCCGGCAGGCGGCAGCAACCTCCTTGAGCTAAGCCAGTAAAATTCACGTTGACCTGCATACGCGAAAATTGCCCCCAAAAAGGTACAGACCGGACGAGTCGGCCGGATGATCGCCTCGATGAGGGTCACGCACTGAAGATCGGCTGACTAAACCACGGCACCGTCCCGACGCAGGATCGACTGCCGCCTGATCCGCACGTCGACCACCCAGATCGACTGAACCCCCAACCTGGCAGACGGCCGGGTTGGGGGTTCAGTGTTTACCGAGTGGTCGGGGCTGCCCAGGGCTTGGGCAGAGTTGCCCGGTGGGTGGGGTCAGGGCTGGCCGGGGAGCTGGGCGACGAACGCCCGCCACGCCGCTGGCCCGAAGACCAACGCCGGCCCGGCCGGGTCCTTGGAGTCCCGGACCCCCACGACACCGGGAAGGTTACCGGCGACCTCGACACAGTTGCCGCCGTTGTTGCCGCTCTTGCTGCTCTTGCGCCACCGCGCGCCGATCAGGTCCATGAACTTGCCGCTTCCCTGAGCAGGTCTCGGGACTGCGCCCGGGAGAGAGCCTCCCCGCGGATGCGTTCCCACCGTCGACTCAGCGTAGCAATATCCGTGACGCCATCGACCAATTGCGCCTTCGCCTGGCTGTCCACATGGGCCACCACTGTGCCCTTCTCCAACTCGGCGAGGGTGAACGGACCGCCGAGCCCAGGGTGCATACCGGCCGAGAGCGGCACGACATGGATCGACACGTTCGGTAACTCCGCAGAGGCCACCAACTGCTCGCACTGCTCCCGCATCAACCCGCGGTCGCCGTAGGCGGACCGGCGGAGGATCAGCTCGTCGAACACCGCGATGAACATCGGCGCGCGGTCCCGACGCAGGATCGCCTGCCGCTTGATCCGCGCATCGACCAGCTCCTCGACCGCCTCGAGGCTGAGCGCCTCCCCGGCGAGGGTCGCCCGCGCGTACGCCGCGGTCTGCAGCAGGCCCGGCACCCAGGCGAGCTCAAAAGTGCGGATCGACACCGCTTCGCGTTCGATGTCTACCCACGGGCGGAACCACGCCGGCTCGCGGCGCCGCACCGCATCCGGCCACAGCTCCTCCACCTCCCGCTTGAGGATCGCGGCCACCTTCGCGCGGTGTCGGGTCTGGGGAATCCGGCCACGGCTCGCCCACTTCGCGGCCGTCTTCGGATCCACCCCGATCTGAGCTGCGAGGCTTTCGGCGGTCTCGCCCGCCTCCGCCATCGCCGCGATGACTGCGTGGTTCATGCTCCAACCTCCCTCAAACGTTCCAGACGTCCCAAAAACCTAGTACTACGCGGTGTGTTCGCCCCACAACTGTCGGAAAGCTGCCGGTAGACGACGCGAACCGATGGCGGGCCCGACCCGCCGGAGGCACTGCCGGACCGCAACCACCAACCAGCAACCACCACAGCCGGGAGGCGAGCCGTGCCAACGATCACCACCGCGCCACCACCACTACCGCGACGGAGGCGCCGCGCCGCGCTCGCCGACGCGATCAGCCCCGACCACGCCGTGGCCCTCTCCGACGGGGAGTTGGAGCGGCTGCTCTCCGGTGGACGGGTGGTCGGCCGGGCCCGCGTCGTCCACACCGCCCCCGGTGCCAACCTCCTCGCCGCGCTGCTCGCGGGGCTGCGGAGACTGTGATGGCCGATGACAACCCGACCACCGACCAGCCGGCGCACGCTGGCCGGCGCGCGTACCGCGACCCGCACGGGTCGCCGCCGCTGCCCGACGGCGACCGGGTGCGGCCGAGCGCGCCGCCCGCTCCCCCACCGCCCGCCACCACCCGGCACCGGCTGATCGCGGCGCTCATCCTGGTGATCATCGTGGCCGCCATCACACTCCGGGTACTGCGATGACGACCAGCCCGAGGTCCTCAGCTCCGGGTGGGCCGGCCCCCGATCGGCCACACCTACCGATGCGCCCGCTGTGGGGGTGCGGCAGCTGCCAGGCGGAGTGGCCCTGCCCGGCAGCCCGACACGCCCTCCTTGCCGAATACCGCACCGACCGCACCGCGCTGCGGGTCTACCTGGGTGCCCTCATGTCCGAAGCGGCCGAACAGCTAGCCCAGGTCCAGACCCACACCGCCTCCGACCTGTACCGCCGATTCCTGCTGTGGGTATAGCAACCGGCGGCTGTTACGCCGAAAGCGAGTGACCCACCCGGGGCGGACCGGGTTGGCCACTCGCCTTCGCCAGCCGATCCGCGAGCCGTCAGCGGATCAGCGGGTCACTGCTTGACGCGGTCGAACTGGAAGTAGTCGATATTGAAGTTCTGGTAGGCGTCCTCGTCCATCCGCACCTCGAACTCGTGCGTACCCTTCCGCAGGTACTGGGTCCCCTCGATCTCCTGCAGCTCGAAGGCGTCGTGCGAGGTCGTGCCCACCACGTCCACCGGACCGGTCGTCGGCTGGCCGTCGAAGGTCATCGAGAACCGCCCCGCCGGGAAGTACGGCGACGACATCCGGGCGCTCACCCGGTAGTTGCCGGACTTCGGCACCTCGACGGTGTACTTGACCCACTCGCCGCCGCGGATGTAACACATCACGATCGCGGCATTGTTGTCGCAGATGTCCACGCCCTCGTACTGGCGAGCCACCGTGCCACCCTGGTTCTCGTCCTCCAGGTCGTGGTAGCCGATCCCCTTACCCGCCGGCGAGTACTCCTCGGCCTGCACCCGTACCGAACCCTTCGGCAACGACGGCCACTCCCCCTGACCACCGTGCTCCCGGTCCCGACTGGCCAGCCAGCTGACCAACTGCTCCGGGTTGTCAGTCTGGATCATGTCCGCCTGGTGCCGGTCCACCACCGCACCCCAGCCCTGCGCCGGATCCCGCAACGACGACTCGTCGGTGTAGCCGGCGGCGAGGCCGTACCACAGGGTGTTGACCCAGACCCGGGCCCGCTCGCGGAGCGCCGCCACCACCGCCGGCTGGATCTGCGGCTCGGTGAGCCGGTCGAAGACCAGCTCGTACGCCTCCGGCTGGTGGTCGGTGAACCCGTCGAGGTCGCCGGCGTTCTCCTCCTTCACGACATGGACGTAGAGGATTTCCGGGTCGGTGGCGAGGAACTGCTCGACCTCCGCAACCGGCGCCGAACTCTTGAACAGAACGTGGTCCAGGGTGCCGGTGTCGACCAGGACGTCGTACGCCTCGTCCCGGATGTCCCACGCCTTGTCCAGGTTGACCATGGCGCGGCCCTTCACCTGCGCCATCGCCTCCGCCAGGGTCGGCACCCGCTGATCGGTCAACGGCGCCTGGTCGCCACCCAGGCCCACCTTCAACCGCAGCTGCTTCACCTCGGCCAGCGTCAACTCCGACACCGCACCGGTTCCGTCCGTGGTCCGGTCCACCGTGCTGTCATGCATCAACACCAGATGACCGTCAGCCGTACGCCGGACATCGATCTCCACCACGTGCGCGCCCGCCTTCACCGCGGACTTGATCGCCTTCAGCGAGTTCTCCGGTGCGGCACGCCAGTGCCCACGGTGCGCCACCACCAGCACCTCAGCACCCGGACCGTGCCGCAGGAACTGCTTGCGCACCTGCTCAATGGTGTGCGCGGGCGCCGACTCGACGGTCTGGGCGAGTGCCGACCCCGCAATTGGGGTGGCCCCGGCCGTGGCCTTGGCCCCCGCCACCGTCGGAGCCACACCGACCACCACACCCGCCGTCACCACGGCCAGCGCCCCACTCCACCATTTCCTACGCACGAGCAACTCCCGGGTAGACATCAGAATGATCAGCGGTCTGCGCCGATGCCAGCGCAAACCACCGTCATCCTGTCGGCCTCCCACCACGAAACGCGGGCCCCAGCGGTAACAACGCGGCGAACAGGTGCTGACATGCCGATGCCGGACGTTCAAGATCTTTAACCACATCCCCGGTTTCCGGTGATATCCCGCATTACCTTCAATGAGCACGAAGCGGTCATTTCATGATCAGGCGGGGGTGAATGTCGCGGACGGACGCCCCGGGCGAGACCGGGCACACCCGACGGTGGCGGATCATCGCCATCGCGGCAGCCATCTCCTTTCTCGGCTTTTTCGACCTGAGCGTCATCAACGTGATGCTGCCCTCGATCGAACGCACGCTCGGCGCCGGCAACAGCGCCGTCCAGTGGGTCGTCTCGGGCTACGCGCTGATGTTCGCGCTCGCGCTCGTCCCCGCCGGACGATTCGGTGACGCCAGCGGACGACGCCACGCGCTCCTCATCGGCCTCGCGTTGTTCACCGTCGCCAGCGCAGTCGCCGGAACGGCCGGCTCCGGCACCGTGCTGGTCGTCGCCCGGCTCGCGCAGGGCGCCGCAGCCGGTGTCCTCGTTCCCCAGCTCACGGCCCTGGTCGAGGAGTTGTTCCACCCCAAACGGCGGGGCCGCCCGTTCGGGGTTCTCGGTGCCACGGCCAGCGTCGCCACCGCGATCGGACCGGTGATCGGCGGGCTGATCATTGCTCTGGGTGGAGTGGAGAACGGCTGGCGGCTGGTCTTTCTCAGCAACGTCCCGATCGGCGTCGTCGCGGCGGTGCTCGTCTGGCGGGTGCTTCCGGCGAACCCGCTGAGCGACGCGACAGATCGCCGACCCGACCTGATCGGCACGCTGCTGTTGGGCACCGGAATCATGCTGGTGCTCCTGCCCGCGCTGCAGCGGGAACAGTGGCCGGGGCCGCTGCCGTGGCTGTTGCTGCCGGCCGGGATCGGCGTCCTCTTCGCCTTCCGATCCTGGGAGACCTCCCCGGCACTGCGCCACCCGCCGGTCTTCGACTTTCGCCTGCTCACCCACCGGACCTACCGCCTGGGGATGCTGCTCGGCTTCTTCTACTACGCCGGCTTCACCTCGCTGCCGCTGATCTTCAGCCTGCACCTGCAGTACGGTCTCCACCGCAGTCCGTTCCACACCGGGCTCACGATCGCGCCATTCGCGGTGGGTTCCGCGCTGGGCGCGCTGCTCGGCGGCCGGCACGTCGAACGACTCGGCCGCCGGCTGATCGCCGTCGGGCTACTCACCGTCCTGACGAGCCTCGCCCTGATGACCGCCCTCACCAGCATTACCGGGACGACCTTCTCGGTCCTGAACTCGTTCCCGCTGCTCCTCGCCGGAGTCGGTAGCGGCCTCGTGATCACACCGAACAACACCCTGACTCTCGCGCAGGTGCCCCGGCGAGACGCCGGCAGCGCCGCCGGAATGTACCGGACCATGCGGCAGGTCGGCGCCGCGATCGGGCTGGCGGTGATCACCGCAACCCTGCTCGGCTCGGTCGGCGCAAACAACGGACACTGGCCAACCGCCCTTCGCCACGCACTCCTCGTCGAGCTCGGCATCGTCACCGCCGCGCTGCTCACCAACCTCGCCGACGTCGTCGGTAGCCGCCGCCACCCCCTCGACTCGGCAGCCTGACCGTTCGCACAGCCCGCGCCCGGCCCTCGCGGTGGCCAACGACACAGACCAACGCCGGGAAAGGACTCGCCCCGGTGGTGTCGGCACCGGCATGATGTCCGGCGTGCTGGGGATCACCGACATCTGGACGTACGTGCTGGGCACCGTGGCGATCATCATGCTGCCCGGACCCAACTCGCTCTTCGTGCTCTCCACCGCCGCCAGCCGTGGCGTGGCAACCGGCTACCGCGCGGCCAGTGCGGTGTTCGTGGGCGACGGGGTCCTGATGATCCTCTCGGCCGCCGGGGTGGCGTCCCTGCTCCAGGCGTACCCGCCGCTCTTCCTGGTGATCAAATATGCTGGCGCCGCCTACCTGGGCTACCTGGGCCTGGGGATGCTGCGCGGGGCCTGGCAGCGGTGGCGGACCCGCCACGATCCGGTCGCACCGCGACCCCTCGACGCCGAGGACCCCACCCCCCAACGCAGCCCGTTCCGCCGGGCCCTGGTGATCAGCCTGCTGAACCCGAAGGCGATCCTCTTCTTCGTCTCGTTCTTCATCCAGTTCGTTGACCCGCACTACCCCTGGCCGGCGCTATCGTTCCTGCTGCTCGGGTCGATCGCGCAACTCATCAGCGCGCTCTTCCTGACGGTACTGATCTTCGCGGGCACCTTCCTGGCCGCCCAGTTCCGCCAACGCCGCCGCCTGGCCGCGGGCGCGACGACCACGGTTGGTGCGCTCTTCCTCGGCTTCAGTCTGAAACTCGCCACCGGCTGACCCACCCCGGGCCACCTGCCACCGCCAGCGGCTGGCCCACCCGGGTCACGTGCCATCGCCGCCGCCACCGCCGCCGCCGACGCCCGGGCCCCCGGCCGTACCGCCCAGCCCGAATCCCGGCGGCAATGGCGCGTCCGGAGGTCGGCTCACATGGGCAGACTCGTTGATCGGGGCCGACCAGTCGGCGTGCGCCGCCATCGCCGCATGCCGGTTGATCGCGCTCCGCAGCCACCCATCCACGGTCGCCACCCAGTCCTGCCGCTCGGCACCGTGATGCCAGATCCGAAACCGGCTGATGCTCTGGTGGGTGATCCCGGCCAACGCCAGTCGACGATCACACCAGAGGAGCACTTCGAGACCGGCGGAGTTGGCAATGAAGGTGACCTCCAGCTCGGTGATCGGCCCGGAATACAACGGCGCGACCCAGTAGCCCAGCCGTTGGTGCAGCGCGAGCTGCTGCTCGACCCCGGGCAACCGGGTGGCGACCGAGCCGGCCTGCCGCAGGCTGAACCCCAGCATCTCCAGGGTGGTGAGAATGTGCGCCTGGGCGATCAGCGGGTGCACGAAGAGCGGCACCATCGCACCCTGATCCAGCCCGGGCTCGATCGCCACCTCGGTACGCAGCCCCATCCGCAGGCTGAGCAGCGGCGCTCCGCCGACCACCGTTACCGGGGTCTCCCAGGGCATCGGGAACGAAAACGGAATACTGCGGGCCCGCCCGGCGCGCAGGACGAACCCGGTGGCGATCTCCGCCTGATGGAACTGCACCAGCCGCCGGGGGACCTCCGGGTCGTCCGGCTCGGCCGACGTGACCAGGCCGAGCCGGACATGCAGCACCGGAACGTCAACCGAGCCGGCGCTGACGATCACCCGCCCCGGCAGCAACAGGCCCGGACGGGTACTCGGGTTGGCCAGCGCGGTCCGGACGGTCAGCCCCGTCCGACCGGACTCCGGCGACACCCCCGTCAACCGCACCGGCCCCGGTTACCCAGACCAGATCAGCGCAACCGCCGTCCCCGCGGAACCTGGTCCGTCTCGTCGTCGAACTCGCCGATGACCTCCTCCAGCAGGTCCTCCAGCGCGACAAAACCGACCGGCCGGGTCGGCCCCCCGCCGTTGCGAACCAACGCCAGCTGGGAACGCCGGGCCCGCATCGCCGCCACCGCCTCGGTGACCGTGGCGGACGAGGGCAGGGTGAACGCGGTCGTCATCAGCTGCTCGGCCGTCGCCGTCGGACGGCTGGCCGCGGCCCGCACCGCCTCCCGTACGTGCACCAGCCCGCACACGTCACCGGCCTCGTCGAGCACCGCCAGGCGGGACCGCCCGCTGTCGCGGCTGACCTGCTCGATCTGGCCCGCATTCGCGTCCCGTCGCACGGTGACGATCCGGTCGAACGGCTCCATCACCTGCGCCACGGTGGTGCCCTGCAGCTGCAGCATGCTGGTCAGCAACTCGTGCTGCTCGGCACCGAGGAGCCCGTGCTCGCGGGACTGCTCCAGCAGCAGCCGCAGCTCCTCCGGGCCGTGCACCTGGGCGAGCTGATCCTGTGGTTGGACCTTGACCAGCCGCAGGATGCCGTTCGCCAGGGAGTTCAGCGCCGACAGCACCGGCCGGGCGACCCGGGCGAAAGCACGGAACGGCGGCGCCAACAACGTCGCCGACCGCTCCGCGTCGGTGATCGCCCACGATTTCGGCGCCATCTCCCCCACCACCAGGTGCAGGAAGGTCACCAGGCTCAACGCGAAGATCAACGCGATCACGTGGCTCGCCGCGCTGGGCAGGCCCACGGCGTACAGCAGCGGGCTGACCAGCCGCTCGATCGCCGGCTCGGCCAGCGCACCCAGCCCCAGCGTGCACAGGGTGATGCCGAGCTGCGCGCCGGCCAACATCAGCGAGAGTTCGCGTACGCCGTCCAAGGCAGCCCGGGCACCCCGGCCACCACCGGCGGCGGCCTGCTCCAGCCGGTAACTCTTGCTTGCCACGAGGGCGAACTCGGCGGCGACAAAGAACCCATTCAACGCCAGCAGGACCACCGAGGCCGTGAGGGCAACACCGACGCTCATGCCTGCACCTCCGGCTGGTCTTCCGACTCCTGCAGGCGCAGCCGGACCGAATCGGCGACGTGCCGGTCAACCACGAGCACCTCGACCAGCGCCCGTGGGCTGGCCGCCGCCTCATCCCCGTCCGCCGGCAGGGCGACCTCCAGTTGGTCGCCGACCTCGGGTACCCGGCCCAACTCCCGCATGACCAGCCCGGAGAGCGTGTCGTACTCCGGGGCCACGGGCAGCGAGATGCCGGTGCTGTCGGCGACCTCATCGATCCGCCAGCGGGCCGGCACCACCCAGGAGCCATCACGCTGCCGGGTCGGTGTCCGCTCCGGCGGGTCATCCTCGTCGCGGATCGGCCCCACCAGCTCCTCGGCGATGTCCTCCAAGGTGATCACGCCAGCGAAGCCGCCGTACTCGTCAACCACACAGGCGAGCTGCCGGTGGCTGGAGCGCAGCCGGTCCAGCACCGTCGGCAACGGCAGGGTCTCCGGCACCAGCAGCGGGGGAACAGCCACCGTACCGACCGGGGTGGTGGCTCGGCGCTCCAGCGGTACGCCGAGCACGTCGGCGATGCCGGCCACACCGATCACGTCGTCAACGCCCTCGGCCCCCTGGACGGGGAACCGGGAACGGCCGGTCTCGAGTAGCTCGACGACGCGGCTGACCGGTTCGTGGGCGCGGACGGTGTGCACGTCGACCCGGGGCACCATGGCTTCCCCGGCGGTGAGCTGACGGAAATCCAATCCGCGGTCCAGCAGGGTGGACATCTCCGCGGTCAGGTGCCCGCCCTCGCGGGACTCGGCGATGATCTGCTCCAGATCCTCCAGGGTGGCCCCGCTGGGCAGCTCCTCGACGGGCTCGACACCCGCCCGGCGGAGCAGCCGGACAGCGGCCCGGTCGAAGAGCTTGATCACTGGACCGGCGGCCTTGAGGTAGATCAGGGTGGAGCCGGCGAGCGCCCGAGCGAGCGCCTCGGGGCGGGCGATGGCGAGGTTCTTGGGCGCCAACTCACCCAGCACCATCTGCACGATGGTGGCGATGAGCAGCGCGAACGCGACGGACAGCGGCCCGCTAACCTGTTCCGACATTCCGGACAACCCGAGCAGATCAGCCAGGCCGGCGCCGAGATACGGCTCGGCGACGTAGCCGACCAGCAGTGCGGTGACCGTGATGCCGAGCTGGGCGCCGGAGAGCATGAACGACAGCCGCCCGGTCACCTCCAGGGCCCGGGCCGAGGCCTTGTCACCTTCGGCGGCACGCTGCTTGAGCTTGCCCCGATCTACGGCGACGTAGCCGAACTCCTGGGCCACGAAGTATCCGGTGGCTGCGGTGAGGACAACGATGAAGAGGAGCCCAACGACGATCAACACGGGAGCTTCAGGGCTCCCGTCGATCTCGGGGCCAGGGGTAGCCGGGCATAACCCGGCTCGCTACTGCTGCCCTCCTGGGCAGACGAGTCGATCATCCGCCTATTTTATCGGGAGTACCTGAAAGTCCGCTGGCGGTGCCGGAAGGGTATCGCGACCGAACCTTTCTGGCCGACCGACTGAATACCTGCACAGCTTTCGCTATCCCAGCGTGCCCCGACACTCCCGTACGGCCAGACGTGAACCGACCCGGAAGGCAACCAGCGGGGTGGCGGCCTCGGGAGCCGTCAGCGCGGCGGACTCCCGGGAGGCCAATCCCAACGCGCCTCGACCAGCAGGTCAGGACGCTCGAGGTCGAGCACGACGCGGTTGACGACCCGCTGGGCGGCGATCAGCGAGCGCACCGAGAGCAACCGCCCCCGGCTCTCCCGGCGCAGGACGAAGTAGTGCACGGCCGCGCGCACTCGACCCCGGTCCGCGGCACTGGCCCGGGCGGTGGAGACGACCAGCTCGCGCAGCACCTGGGCGAGCCGCTCGGCGAGTTCCAACTCGGGCTCGGCCAAGCCGGCGCGGACGGCGGCGGCGAGATGACCGTCGACCTTCCGGATCAGCACATCGGTGCCGGCCCGGGCCGCCCGCTTACCCGCCGTCGGCACCACCGCGGGCGCCTTCTCGACCGCCATCCGCCCTCCACTCGCGCTACATCGCGAGGAAGTTACTTTATGTTGTGGGTCACAATCAAGCAGTTAAGTAAGACTTAAGCTATCCATCGTTACATCCAACGCTTTTACCCTTCAGCCGGACAGAACACAGCAGCACCGGTACCTGTCGGACGGTGGGGGCACGATGAAGGGCGTGGCGAAGGAAACGGGCGGCGGCTCAGCGAGGAGCGCGGCCAGCGGCGCCGCCAGCGACACGGCGACCGAGGCGGCCGACGGCGGAGCGCTCGACGCGTTCGGCCCCGCGACCCGGAGCTGGTTCGCCGCGGCGTTCGCCGCGCCGACCACAGCCCAGGCGGGAGCCTGGCGCTCCATCGGTGCCGGCCGTAACGCACTGGTCGTGGCCCCCACCGGCTCCGGCAAGACCCTGGCCGCGTTCCTCTGGTCACTGGACCGGCTGGCCCGCGAGCCCGCACCGGCGCAGCCCCGGCAGCGCTGCCGGGTGCTCTACGTCAGCCCACTCAAGGCGCTCGCGGTCGACGTCGAGCGGAACCTGCGTACCCCGCTCACCGGCATCCGGCAGGCCGCCGCCCGGCTGGGTCTGACCCCGCCCGAGATCACCGTCGGCATGCGCACCGGCGACACCCCCGCCGACGAACGCCGCGCCTTCGCCCGGACCCCGCCGGACGTCCTCATCACCACCCCGGAATCGCTGTTCCTCCTGCTCACCTCCGCCGCCCGCGACTCGCTCCGAGGCGTGCAAACGGTCATCGTCGACGAGGTGCACGCGGTGGCCGGCACCAAGCGCGGCGCCCACCTCGCGCTGTCGCTGGAACGGCTTGACGAGCTGCTGCCCACCGCCGCCCAGCGCATCGGCCTCTCCGCCACCGTCCGGCCGGTGGACGCCTGCGCCCGTTTCCTCGGCGGAGCCCGACCGGTTGACGTGGTCGCCCCGCCCACCGCCAAGACCATCGAGATCGGCGTCCAGGTCCCGGTCGCCGACATGACCCTCCTGGACGAGCCGGAGCAGCCCGGGCCCGACCTCGACCGCCCCCGCCACGCGTCGATCTGGCCGGCGGTGGAGGAGCGGGTCTACGCCCTCGTCCGAGCGCACCGCTCCACCATCGTCTTCACCAACTCCCGCCGCTCCGCCGAGCGACTCTGCGCCCGACTCAACGAACTGGCCGCCGAGGAGCTCGCCGGCGACGCACCGCCGGGCGGGTCCGGGCTCGCAACCCGGCCCCCGGCCCAGCTGATGGCACAGGCCGGGTCGGGGACCGGCGCACCGCCGGTAATCGCCCGCGCCCACCACGGCAGCGTCTCCCGATCCGAGCGCGAACACATCGAGGAATCCCTCAAATCCGGGCAACTCCCGGCGGTGGTCGCCACCTCCAGCCTGGAACTGGGCATCGACATGGGCGCGGTCGATCTGGTCGTGCAGATCGAGGCGCCGCCGAGCGTCGCCGCCGGGCTCCAGCGGGTCGGCCGCGCCGGGCACCAGGTCGGCGCCGTCTCCCGGGGGGTGGTGTTCCCCAAGCACCGCGGAGACCTGCTCGCCTGCACGGTGGTCGCCGAACGGATGGCCGAAGGCGCGATCGAGGAGCTGCACCACCCCCGTAACCCCCTCGACGTGCTGGCCCAGCAGATCGTGGCGATGGTGTCACTCGAGCCGTGGCAGGTCAGCGACCTGGCCGACCTGGTCCGCCGGTCCGCGCCCTTCGCGGAACTGCCCGACTCGGCGCTGCACGCGGTGCTCGACATGCTCTCCGGCCGCTACCCGTCGACCGCCTTCGCCGAGCTGCGGCCCCGCCTGGTCTGGGACCGCGCCACCGACCTGCTGACCGGCCGGCCCGGCGCCCAGCGGCTCGCGGTGACCAGCGGCGGCACCATCCCCGACCGGGGTCTGTTCGGCGTCTTCCTGGCCGGGGCGGAGCGGGCCGCGCGCGTCGGCGAACTGGACGAGGAGATGGTCTACGAATCGCGGGTCGGCGACGTCTTCCTCCTCGGCTCCTCGTCCTGGCGCATCGAGGACATCACCCCGGACCGGGTGCTGGTAACCCCCGCACCGGGCCAGGCGGCCAAGATGCCCTTCTGGAAGGGCGACCAGCCGGGCCGCCCGGTGGAGCTGGGCCGGGCCATCGGCGCCCGCCTCCGCACCCTGCTGCGGACCGACGACAACACCGCCGTAGCCGCGCTGCGCGCCGGGGGCCTCGACGAATGGGCAGCCGGAAACCTGCTGGCGTACCTGCGGGAGCAGCAGGCAGCCACCCGTAGCCTGCCGGACGACCGGACCGTGGTGGTCGAACGCTTCCGGGACGAGCTGGGTGACTGGCGGCTCGCCGTACACAGTGTCCTCGGCGCCCAGGTCAACGCCGCGTGGGCGCTGGCCATCGGCCGCCGGCTCAGCGAGCGGTACGGGGTGGACGCCCAGGTGCTCCCCGCCGACGACGGGATCGTCGTCCGCCTGCCCGACACCGCCGCGGAGCCGCCGGGCGCGGAGGCGGTCGTCTTCGAGCCCGACGAGATCACCCAGCTGGTCGAGGAGTCGGTGGGCACATCGGCGTTGTTCGCCGCCCGGTTCCGCGAGTGCGCCGCCCGGTCGCTGCTGCTGCCCCGTCGCGACCCGCGCCGCCGACAGCCGCTCTGGCAGCAACGGCAGCGCGCCGCCCAACTCCTCGACGTCGCCCGGGAGTACGCGGACTTCCCGGTCACCCTGGAAGCGGCTCGGGAATGCCTCCAGGACGTCTTCGACCAGCCCGCGCTCGCCGCGCTGATGCGCGACCTGGCCGCCCGCAGCGTACGACTGGTCGAGGTGGAGACAGCGCAGCCGTCGCCGTTCGCCCGGTCGCTGCTCTTCGGCTACGTCGGGACGTTCCTCTACGAGGGGGACGCTCCCCTCGCCGAGCGGCGGGCCGCCGCCCTCACCCTGGACTCGGCCCTGCTCGGCGAGCTGCTCGGCCGGGTCGACCTACGGGAGCTACTCGACCCGGCGGTACTCGCCGAAACCGAACGCCAGCTGCGCTGGCGCACCGAACAGCGCCGCCCCCGCGACGCCGAGGATGTGGTCGAGCTGCTGCGGGTGGTCGGCGACCTGAGCAGCGCCGAGCTGGCCGAGCGGGGGGCGCCGGCGCAGTGGTTGACCGAGCTGGCCGCCGCCCGCCGGGTGCTGCGGGTCCGCATCGCCGGCGAGGAGCGCTGGGTGGGAATCGAGGACGCCGGCCGGCTGCGGGACGCGCTGGGTGTCGCGCTTCCGGTCGGCGTGGCCGAGGCGTACCTGGCCCCGGTGGCCGACCCGCTCGGTGACCTCATCGCCCGCTACGCGCGCACGCACGGGCCGTTCACCGCCGCCACCTGCGCCGCCCGGTTCGGGCTCGGAGTAGCCGTGGTCGAGGGGGCGCTGCGCCGGCTCGCCGCCGCCGGTCGGGTACTCGCCGGTGAGTTCGCCCCTGACTCGGTCGGCACCCAGTGGTGCGACGCCGAGGTGCTGCGCATGCTGCGCCGCCGCTCCCTCGCGGCGCTGCGCCGGGAGATCGAGCCGGTGCCGCCCCGGGCACTGGCCACCTTCCTACCCCGCTGGCAACAGGTCGGTGCGGCCGGGCGGGGGGTGCCGGCGGTGGCCGCGGCCCTGGAGCAGGTGCAGGGGCTGGCCCTGCCCGGGTCCGCCCTGGAGCGACTGGTGCTGCCGGCCCGGATCGCCGACTACTCCCCCGCCCAGCTCGACGAGCTGTGTACCAGCGGCGAGGTGGTGTGGGCCGGTTCCGGGGCGATCTCCGGCGGGGACGGCTGGGTCGTGCTCGCGTACGCGGACACCGCCCCGCTGCTGCTTCCCCCGCCGGATGCGGCCCTGACCCGTACCCCGCTGCACGACGCGGTGCTCGACGCCCTCGACGAGGGACAGGCGCTGTTCTTCCGTGCCCTCGCCGACCGGCTGGGCGCCACCGACGACACCGCACTCGCCGCCGTCGTCTGGGACCTGGTGTGGGCCGGGCACCTGACCAACGACACTCTCGCCCCGCTGCGGGCCCTGCTGGCCGGTCGCGGTGCGCACCGGTCCCGCCCGGCCACACCCCGCACCCGATACCGGCGACCCGGCCGCGTCGCCCTGTCCCGCAGCGGCCCACCCACCGTCGCCGGCCGCTGGTCGCGACTGCCCGAACGGGACACCGACCCGACCCGCCGCGCCGCGGCCCTCGCCGACGTACTGCTGGAACGGCACGGCGTGGTAACGCGGGGAGCGGTCGCGGCGGAGCAGGTGCCCGGCGGGTACGCCGCCGTCTACCCGGTGCTGTCCGCGCTGGAGGAGCGGGGCGCCACCCGTCGCGGCTACTTCGTGGAAGGGCTGGGAGCCGCGCAGTTCGCCGTACCCGGGGCGGTTGACCGGCTGCGCGCGCTGGCCGACCCGGCCGACGCTGGGCGGGCCCGCGCGGGCCTGGCCCTGGTCCTCGCCGCGACCGACCCCGCCAACCCGTACGGCGCGGCGTTGCCCTGGCCGGAACGGGTGGTCGACTCCGGAGACGGCGGCGGCCCGACCGGACACCGGGCCGGCCGCAAGGCCGGCGCCCTGGTGGTGCTGATCTCCGGCGGTCTGGTCCTCTACGTCGAGCGGGGCGGTCGGACGCTGCTCTCCTTCACCAACGACAACGACCTGCTGGCGACCGCCGGTAAGGCGCTCGCCGACGCCGTACAGGGGGGAGCGCTCGGGACGATCTCCGTCGAACGGGCCGACGGCGAGGCGGTGCGCTCGTCACCGCTGCACGACGCGTTAACCGCCGCCGGGTTCCGGCCCACCCCCCGCGGGCTCCGCCTCCGGGCCTGATCGGTCCGTCAGTTCCGGGCCGCCCCGGGGCTGTCCGCCGAGTGCCCGGATCGACCGGCGGGCTCGGCTAGCCTTCCCTCCATGGCGCCGACGCCCTGGATCTCCTTCACCACCGACTACGGTCTCACCGACGGCTTCGTGGCCGCCTGCCACGGGACGCTGGCCCGGCTGGCGCCCACCGCCCGGGTGATCGACGTGACCCACCTGGTCCCACCCGGCGACGTCCGACGCGGCGCGGCGGTGCTGGCGCAGACCGTGCCGTACCTGCCGGCGGCCGTCCACGTCGCCGTGGTCGACCCCGGCGTGGGCACGGCCCGCCGGGCGATCGCCCTCGCCGCCGGGGACGGACTGCTGGTCGGACCGGACAACGGGCTGCTGCTGGACGCGGCGGCGGCGCTCGGCGGGGTGAGCGCCGCGGTGGAGCTGACGAACCCGGACTGGCTCGGCACGCAGCTGTCCGCCACCTTCCACGGCCGGGACGTCTTCGCGCCGGTCGCGGCCCGGCTGGCGCTCGGTGCGCCGCTCGCCGACGCCGGCCCGGCCGTCGAACCGGGCGCCCTGGTCCGGCTGCCCACCCCGCTGGTCCAACCAGAGCCCGACGGGTTCACCGCCGAGGTGTTGACCGTGGACCACTTCGGCAACGTGCAGCTCGCGGCGACGGGTGCCCTGCTGGAACCGCTACCCCAAGCACTTCGGGTCGCGCAGCGGCCAGCGGGCCCGGACCGCGTCGGTGCGCACGCGGTGCACGCCCGCACGTTCGACGACGCACCGCCGGGAGGGCTGTTGGTGCACGTGGACTCGGCCGGCCTGGTCGCCGTCGCGGTCAACGGTGGGCGGGCCGCCGACCGGTTCGGGGTGGTGCCGGGCGACCAACTCCGCGTCACCGCCGGCTGACCGGCAGCGTCGAGGCCGCCCGAGCGGGAGGATGGGGAGGTGCCCGAAGGCGACACCGTCTGGAACACCGCCCACGTACTTCAGCAGGCGCTGGCCGGCGACCGGCTGACCGGCTCCGATTTCCGCGTACCGGGGCTTGCCACGACGAACCTCGCCGGCTGGACGGTCCGGGAGTCGACCAGCCGGGGCAAACACCTGCTGCTGCGCCTCGCGGCACCGCGCACCGACGGCGACGGCGAGCGCTGGACGCTGCACTCGCACCTACGGATGGACGGCAGCTGGCGAACGTATCCGCCCGGACGGCGCTGGTCCGCCCGCCCAGCGCACCTGATCCGGGCGGTACTGCGCGGCCCCCGGGCGGTGGCCGTCGGCTATCACCTGCACGACCTCGCCCTCGTGCCGACCGCCACGGAGCACCGCCTCGTCGGCCACCTCGGCCCGGACCTCCTCGGCCCGGACTGGGACCCGGCCGAGGCGGTCCGGCGCCTCGCCGCCGGGCCCGTGGTCACCATCGGCGCCGCCCTGCTCGACCAACGTAGCCTCGCCGGGGTCGGCAACCTCTACAAGTGCGAGGTGCTGTTCCTGCGCGGGGTGTCGCCGTGGACGCCGGTGCACGCCGTACCCGACCTGATCGGCCTGGTCACCCTGGCGCAGCGGCTGCTCGCCGCGAACCGTGGGCACTGGACCCAGAGCAGCACCGGATCCCGGCGCCGGGGACAGACCACCTACGTCTACGGCCGGCGGGCTCAGCCCTGCCGCCGCTGCGGCACCCCGATCCGCCGGCAGGAGCAGGATGAACGGGTCACCTACTGGTGCCCGACCTGCCAGCCCGGGCCCCCCGCGTGACGGGACGGACCGGCTGGTTCCGCCGCTGTCGAGCTGCCCCAGCTATGCGACCACTCGCGACGGTTGGGTCCGCTCGGCGTGGTCACAGCCCCGCGCTTCCAGACGCCGCAAGCCCACCCAACATGATCAAACACCATCCTGTGGGAGCAGGATGGAGCCCACCCTGGTCCACGAACGCGAACGTGCTGCCGGTCAACCACTCCGCACGGCGGAGAACCTGAAACCCGGTGCAGTTCGCCGCGCCCACGGGCCGACCTAGAAAGGGACGATTGGGTACTTCCAAACCCACCCCTTAGGTCCCATGCTGCAACTAAGTGCTCACACACCGTCTGTTCTGCGCGTCCACCGCCACGCCGAGGTGGTCGGTACCGCGCCCGACGCCGGGAGAGCCATGGACCTGTTCCGCAGATTCCGGATCCCCTGGGCCGAGCAACCCGCTACCGACCCGACGAAAGGCACCACCGAGGGCTCCAACCCGCTGGTACCGGCGGCTCGGAGCGCCGACGGCACGGTGACAGCACCGCCAACAGCCGCGACACCGCCGACAGCCGCAACGCTGGACCCGACCGCGCTACCCCGTTACTTCGGCCCGGTGCCGAACCACGCGCACAGCCCGCTGCCGACCGTGGACGATGCTGGCGACGTGCTGCCCGGCACCGGCATCCGCAAGTTTGTCGACCCGCTGCCCACCCTCGGCGCGGGTAACGACCCCGGTTGCCTGCCGGTGGCCGTACCCGACACCATCACCTACCCGGGCTGCGACTACTACGAAATCGGCCTTCAGGAGTACGCGCAACAGCTGCACCGGGACCTGCCGGCCACCCGCCTACGCGGGTACCGACAGCTGAACCTCGGTACCGATTCGACCGGGCACAACACGGTCGCACCGCCGGAGCGCCCGGTCCACCTCGGCCCGGTGATCATCGCGCGGCGCGGCCGCCCGGTACGGGTCAAGTTCATCAACCAGCTTCCTGCCGGTCGGGCCGGTGAGCTGTTCCTACCCGTTGACCCCACCATCGACGGCGCCGGCCCCGGGCCGCTCGCCGGGCCGGCACCTTACCCGCAGAATCGGGCCGTACTACACCTCGCCGGGGCGCAGACCGGTTGGATCAGCGCCGGCAACCCCTGGCACTGGGTCACACCGGCCACCGAGATCACCCCATACCCCACCGGGCCCGGGCTGACCCCGGTGCCCGACATGCCGCCGCCGGGCCGGGGCGCCACCACGCTGTACTACCCGAACGAGCAGAGCGGGCGGCTGCTCGCGTTCCACGACAACACCGTCGGGTTGTCCCGGCTCACCTGCTACTCCGGCCAGGTCGGCGTCTACCTGATCACCGACCCCGCCGAGGATGACCTAGTCGCCGCGGGGGTGTTGCCCGCCGACCAGATCCCGCTGGTCCTCGAGGACAAGACCTTCGTGCCCGACGACAGTCAGCTGGCCGCCACCGACCCGACCTGGGACCGCGACCGCTGGGGCGCGCGGGGCAGTCTCTGGCACCCACACATCTACCAGCCCCGGCAGAACCCCTACCGCGACGACGGCATCAACCCGACCGGGCGCTGGGATTACGGGCCGTGGGCGCGAACCGCCGGGGATCTGGTGGCGAAGAGCCCAACCGGATCGAACGGCAGCGGACCAACCGGCACCGGGCCCGAGCTGGTCCCCAACCCCCACCACGACCCGGTTGACGACGCCTCGGCTGAACCGCCGATGGCACCCGGCATACCGCACCCGTCGGCGGTGCCGGCCGCGTACGGCGACACGGTACTGGTCAACGGCGTCGCGTACCCCTGGCTGACGGTCGAACCGCGCACCTACCGGTTCCGCATCCTCAACGCGTGCCTGGACCGCAGCCTGAACCTCCAGCTCTACCAGGCGCGCTCCGCCGGCCCGCTGTGGGACAGCGAGGGCAGGCTGGCCGACCCGAACGCGGGCGAGGTACCGATGGTCGCGGCGGTTCCGATGCCCGGCCGGCCCTCCCGGTGGCCGACCGACGGGCGGGAGGGCGGGGTGCCGGATCCGGATGCCGCCGGCCCCGACCTGGTGCAGATCGGCAACGACGGGGGTCTCCTACCGGCCCCCGCGGTGCTCCCCAACCAGCCGGTGACCTACCGGTACGACCGACGCGACCCCACCGTGCTCAACGTCGACCGGCACACGCTGCTGCTCGCCCCCGGAGAGCAGGCCGACGTGCTGGTCGATTTCGCCACCGTCACCCCCGGCAGCACCGTGCTCCTCTACAACGACGCCCCGGCCCCGTTCCCCGCCTTCGACCCCCGCTATGACCACCACACCGAGGCCCCGGACCACACCGCCGAGGGCGGGACACCACCGAGCCGTCCCGGGTACGGGCCGAACACCCGCACCCTGCTGCTGTTCCGGGTGGCCGGCGTTCCGAAGCCCCGCTACGACCTGGCCCGGCTCCGCGAGCGGCTACCCCGGGCGTACTCGGCCAGCCAGCGTCCACCGATCGTGCCGCAGCCCGCCTACGACGCGGCGTTCGGCACCCGCACGGCCCGAGAGACCATCGTCCCGGTCCACGCTGCGACGGTCACGTTCACCCCGGCCGGCAGCACCTCCCCCGTCCTGCTGCCGCTCGCGGTGAAAACCATCGGGGAGGTCTTCGAGCCCACGCACGGCCGACTCGCCGGCCGCTTCGGCGTCGGTCCACCACCGGGAGCGTCACCCACCCCGGCCGTGCCACCACTCGACCCGACCGACCCGGCCACCGAGGTGGTGTCGGTCGGCGAGTCGGCGGTTACGGGGGACCCGGTCGTCGACGAGATGCAGCTGTGGCGGCTGCGCGGCGCGGGCCGGCACACCCAGCCGGTCCGCCTCGACGGCGTCGACCTGCAACTGGTCAACCGAGCAGGGTGGGACGGCACGCTCCGCGCGCCGGCCCCGAACGAGCTGGGCTGGAAACAGGTGGTCCGGGTCAACCCACGGGAGGAGGTGGTGGTGGCACTGCGCCCGGTCGCACCGCCCCTCCCGTTCAAGATCACCGACAGCGTACGACCGCTGGACCCGAGCCCACCAGCGAACGTCCACCCCCCAGGCGCGTCACGCGGCGGCCAAGCCGCCTCGGCGGGCGCCCAGCCGGTCAACCTGGGCTGGGAGTACCGCTGGCACAGCGCGCTCGCCGGCTACCGCGACCAGGGCCTGAGCCGGCCGCTGGTGCTGCGGGTCGCCCCGAAGGCCCCGACCGGGCTGACCGCGACCCCGGGACCCGGGGCGGCGACCACCCTGCCGGCGATCCTGCTCGCCTGGACCCGCAACGGCGACCGGCCCCCCACCACCAGCCACCAACTCCAACGCGCCACCGACCCCGCGTTCACCGATGGACTGGCCACGATCACGGTAGCCGCGGACGCCACCCGGTACACCGACGCCACCGTCATTCCCGGGGTGACCTACCACTACCGCATCCGGACGGAGAACGCGGTCAGCTGCTCGGCATGGTCGAACTGCGCGCCCGCATCGGTGCAACTCGCGGCACCGACCGGCCTGGCCGCGGCGGTGCCGCCGGCCGCACCGCTCCGGGTGGGCCTGCACTGGCGCAACCGCTCCTTCGCCACCGGCGTTGACGTGCAGCGCGCCACCAACCCCACGTTCACCAGCGGGCCCGGCACCACTGCCATCAGTGTCGGTGACACCCATCTGGACACCGCCGTGGCGCCGGACACCCGCTACTACTACCGGGTCCGCACCACTTACCTCGGCTCGGCGTCCCCATGGTCCACAGTGGCTCAAGTGACCACACCGCCCCGTCCGGGGGCTCCGGAATCGGTGACGGTCACCGCCACCGCGGTCGCACCGGACACGGCGACGGTCATCCTCGGTTGGACGACGAGCACGGCCGTCGGATCCGGGGCCGGCTTCACCGTGCAGCGGGCCGCGGACCCGGCGTTCAGCCAGGACGTCGCCACCTTCACCGTGAACGGACGGGGGTTCACCAACACCGGCCTGGCCCGCCGAACCACCTACCACTACCGGATCCGGGCGTTCAACGTCGTCGGACTGTCCCCGTTCGCCGCCCCGATCGTGGTGACGACGCCGGACTGACGTCCCGCCCCACGGTGCTGGCTGTGGCCCCGTTGCTCAGGAGGTGCGGAAGGTGGGGTCGGTGGCGCGCAGCTCCGCCAGTGCCGAAGCCGTCCCGTGCAGCAGGTCGGTTGCCTCGGTGAGCCGGGCCACCGCCGGTTCCTGGACATCGGACCGGACGTTCTCGGCCACGTAACCGGCGGCGGCCGCCACCAGCCGCTCGTACGCCTCGACACCGTTGCGCAGTTGGCCGGCGAGTGCCGTCCGGGCCTGCTCAAGCGAGGGCCGAGTGTCGGGTGGCGCGAACCGAATGGCCCGTTCGACCTCCGCGACCCTCAGGGCGAGGTCCCGCAGCGAGTGGTCGGCCGCGGTGGCCTCGGCGACCGCGGGCGCCGCCAGCCCGGTCAGCCGGCCCCGCAGGCCGGCGAAGGTGGACCCGGCCCGATCCAGCCGGCCCCACTGCTCGGCGGCACCGGTGCCGCGCAGCGCGACCCGCGACCGTACCCGTCGGGCCTCGGCGAGCATGCCGGAGCCGGCCGGGAGGCGCTGCACCGCCGCGACCAGCCGGGCCCGCAACTGGGCCGCCGCCTCATCCGGGCCCAGCGCCGGCGGCGCTGGCTGGGCGGCGAGCGCCCGCAGGTCGGCCCAGCGCCAGGCGGCGAGCACGATTGCTCCACCCGCGCCGGCGGCCCAGGCCGCGTCGGGCAACCCCAGACCGGCGTACGGCGTCAGCACCGCGGCGGCGCCGCCGAGCCCACCGGCGATGACGCTCCACCGCCGGGCTGAGCGCCGCCGACGGGCCAGCCGCCGGAAGTATCGCGTCCGCTCGTCCGCCACGTCGCCTCCCCCACCCGCGCCGCTCAGCCGGCGGCGGTGCTGTCCCCAGTGCCGCGTTCGCGGCCCAGAGTGGAGCGAATCTCGTCGAGCCGGGCCACGGCGGCCGAGTCGGCGACCGGAGCACCCTGCTGCTCGGGCCGGGTGACGGCAGGCCGCTCGGCTGTGCCGCGGAGCTGGTCCCCGGCCAGGCCGGCGCGAATCTGATCGAGTCGGGCGGAACCGGCCGCGTCGAGGGCCGCCTGCTGAATGTCGAGCATCTGCCCCTCGACCGAGTTGCCGGCGAGCTCGGCCCGGCCCATCGCGGTGGCGTAGCGTCGCTCGATGCGCTCGCGCACCTCGTCCAGGGTGGGGGTGGTACCCGGGGCGGTGATCGCGGACATCGACTCCAGCGATGCGGCCACATTCTCCTGCATCTTGGCCTGCTCGAGCTGGCTGAGCAGCTTCGCCCGCTCGGCGAGCTTCTGCTGGAGGATCATCGAGTTGTTCTCGACTGCCTTACGCGCCTGCGCCGCCGCGCCGAGCGCCTGGTCGTGCAGGGTCTTGAGGTCTTCGGTGGCCTGCTCCGCGGTTACCAGCTGAGTGGCGAGCGCCTGGGCGGACTGCTCGTAGCGGGTGGCTTCGGTGACACCGCCCCGGGCGCGGGCCTGATCGGCCAGGACCAGGGCCTGGCGGGCGTTGCCCTGCAACCGCTCGACCTCGGACATCTGCCGGGACAGCTTCATCTCCAGCTGCCGCTGGTTGCCGATCACCGCGGCGGCCTGCTGGACGAGCAGCTGGTGCTGCCGCTGAGATTCCTCGATCGCCTGCTGGACCTGCACCTTCGGATCGGCACGCTCGTCGAGTTTGGTGCCGAAGAGCGTCATCAGATATTTCCAACCCTTGACGAACGGGTTCGCCATCTCCGCGGTATCCCCTCACTAGCAACGCGGCCGGCCGCGACCTGGCCGGCCGCGACGGCAGTGACTCCATCGTCGCAGGCGGATGCCAGTATGGGCAGCCGCCGACAACGCAGCGGGGCCACGGTGCCATGACAACCCTACGCGCGCTCAGGCGGCGCAGACCACGTCCCGGTCCGTTGCACGAACCCGGGTGTGCAGGGTCGCCTTGAGCGGCGACTCCTGGCGGACCTGCACCGACACCGTGCCGTCCGAGGAGACCTGGCGAACCGCCCGGCCGGCGGTCTTGCCGTGGTTGGCGGCCGGGACCGGGGCGGGCTGCTGCCCGGTCGGCTCGTCCTGGACCGGCACCAGCACCCCCGACATCTGCTCGGCGAGCGCCACCGTGTCGCTCACCTCACGCAGCAGCTCGGAAAGGCGGGCGCCGAGCGCGTCGCAGATGGCGGCCAGCAGCTCGCTCGACGGTTCCTTGTGCCCACGCTCGATCTCGGAGAGGTAGCCGAGACTGACATTGGCGGCAGAGGAGACCTCGCGCAGGGTACGGTGCTGCCCCTGTCGGCGTGTCCGTAGCGCGTCACCGATCAGCCGGCGTAGCAGGACCATCGCACCTCCCCTGGAGGAACACTCCGCGCCTCGACGACCCGGGGATTCCGGGCCCCGACTACCGGAACCTTCCCGCAACCGTACCCGGTGCCGGCTTGGCCGACATACCGCCCCGCCTGCCGATTGGGGCTGCGGGCCGGCCAGCCAACCGAACGGCAACGCTGTCGACAAAGAGTGCCGACCGTATCACGGTCGGTATCACTACGCACCATCGACCGGATCGCGGGGCGCCCCGGCCAGCCGCTCGGCCAAGAGTCGAAACGCCTGCACCACACTGGCCGACCGGATGAGCTCACGGCCTCCACCCAGCTCCAGCCGGCGCACCGCGCTGCCACTCGGACCGGCCACCGCCACGTACACCAGGCCGACCGGCTTGCCGCCCTGCGGCTCCGGTCCGGCCACCCCGGTGGTGGCCAGGCACCAGTCGGCGGCGCACCGCCACCGACCTCCCTGGGCGAGCGCCACGGCCACGTCCGGGTCGACCGGACCACGCGCGGTGAGCAGCTTCTCCGACACGTTCGCCAGCTGGGACTTCAGCTCGGTCGCGTAGACCACCAGCCCACCGCGGTAAACGCTGCTCACCCCGGCGACCTCCACGATCGTGGCGGCGAGCAGACCACCGGTCAGCGACTCGACCGTGGCGAGCGTCTCCCCCCGCCGGGCCAGGCTGTGCACGACGCTGGCGGCGGGGCCTTCGACGGGCCACTCGGCATCCGCTCCCAGCCCCACGGTTGCTCTCCCCTCGCCGGTCCTGGTCAGCGCGCCTGCCGCCGCAGCCGAAGCGCCCGCACCACGTAGTCGATGCCACTGACCACCGTAACCGCCACCGCGGCACCCATGACCCATGGTCCGACCAGGTCCAGCGGCGCCGGCATGGGCCAGAGGTACCAGACGATCGCGAGGGTCTGCAGGGCCGTCTTGATCTTCCCGCCCCGGCTGGCGGCGATGACGCCATGCCGGATCACCCAGAACCGCAGTGCGGTGATGCCCAGTTCCCGAAAGAGGATCGTGCCGGTCACCCACCACGGAAGCTGGTCGTAAGCGGAGAGCAACAACAGCGCGACACCGGTAAGCGCCTTGTCCGCGATCGGATCGGCCACCTTACCCACCGAGGTGACCAGCCCGAAACGGCGAGCGATCCACCCGTCCACCAGGTCGGTGAAGGCAGCCCCGACGAAGATCAGACAGGCTGCGATCCGCCAGCCGACGTGCGTCATCTCGGAAGCGACCACCGTGACGGCGAAGACCGGCACCAACACCAGCCGCAGCAACGTCAGCGCGTTGGCGGCGTTGAGCACCGGAACCCGGGTAGCCGCCGGCGCCGGCTCCGCCGCTTCGGTCACCGCCGCGTCCCGCCGCCGCTCCGGCCCGGCGCCCCCCGTATCCCCCCGCCGTACCGTCACCGCGCCACGCCCGGCGCCGCCGAGATCATCGCCTCCGGTACGGCGACGAGGTCCACACCCTCCGTAGCGGTGACCGTGCACTGCACCAGGTCACCAGGGCGCAGGGCGGTGAGGTCCACGCCCCCCTCGGCCGGGGCGACCAAGCTGGTTGAGCCGTCCACCTCGGGGGCCTGGTGCGCAGCCCGACCCTCCACCACGCCGCCGTCGACCGAGTCGACCAACACCTGCACCGTCGAGCCGAGCCGCTGCTCGGCCCGCTGCGCGCAGAGCTCGTCGGCGAGGGCGCCGAGTCTGTCGTAGCGACGCCGGACGGTAGCGGCGGTGACCTTGCCAGGCAGGCCGGCGGCCTCGGTGCCGTCCTCGTCGCTGTAGTCGAACACCCCGATCGCATCCAGCCGCGCCGCCTCCAGGAAGCGGACCAGCTCGGCGACGTCGGCCCGGGTCTCGCCGGGGAACCCGACGATGAAGTTGCTCCGCGCGCCGGCCTCCGGGGCTAGCTCCCGGATGCTGCCCAGCAGTTCCAGGAACCGGTCGGTGGAGCCGAACCGGCGCATTCGCCGCAGCACCGTCTCGCTGGAGTGTTGGAAGGAGAGGTCGAAGTACGGGGCGACGCCCGGCGTGGTGGCGATCGCCTCGACCAGTCCGGGACGGGTCTCCGCCGGCTGAAGGTAGCTCGCCCGCACTCGAACGATGCCGTCCACCGCGGCGAGCTGGGGCAGCAGCTTCTCCAGTGCCCGCGGGTCGCCCAGGTCCTTGCCGTAGGAGCTGGAATTTTCGCTGACCAGGACCAACTCCCGCACCCCGGTCTTGGCCAGCCACTCCGCCTCGGCGAGCAGCGCCTCCGGCGGACGGGAGACGAACGCACCGCGGAAGGCGGGGATGGCGCAGAAGGCACATCGTCGATCGCAGCCGCTGGCCAGCTTGAGCGACGCGACCGGTCCGGTGTCGAGCCGACGCCGCAGCACCGGACGCAGATGCGCCGGAGTGTGCTCGTCCACCTCGACCGGAGCGGACCGCGTGCCGGAGTGCGGCACAGGGGCCGGGGTGCCGGAGTGCGACCCGGTGGCCGGGGTGCCGTGGCCCGGCACCGACACCGCCGCCTCCGCCCGCCGCACCGGGGTGAGCGGGAGCAGCTCGCGCCGGTCCCGCGGGGCGTGCGGGTCGATCGCGCTTCCGGCGAGCACCGCCCCGAGCCGATCAGAGATGTCCGGGTAGTCGTCGAAGCTCAGCACCGCCTGCGCCTCGGGCAGGCTCTCCGCGAGCTCCCGCCCGTACCGCTCGGCCATGCACCCGGCCGCCACCACCTTCGCGCCGGTTTCGGCGGCGGCCAACAGTGTCTGGATCGAGTCCTGCTTGGCCTTCTCGACGAATCCGCAGGTGTTCACGACCACCACGTCGGCGCCTTCACCGTCGGTGGTCACCTGCCAGCCGTCGGAATGCAGCCGGGCAGCCAGCTCCTCGGAGTCGACCTCGTTGCGGGCGCAGCCCAGGGTCAGCAGGGCGACGCGGCGGCCGTCGGCGGGTGCGGGAGGGGTGGCAGACACCATCCGAGGGTACCGGGCGCGGGTTGACCACCCGGCAACCGCCAGCGGCCGGCCTCGACCGGGCTCCCGTCGGGATCAAGCCGACAAAGCCCCACCGGGGGTCAGCCCAGCCCGCCGGGCCGCACACCGGGCGGTCAGCTTCAGCCCGCGGGGCCGCACCGGTCGGTCAGACCGTCGCGGCGACCCGGACCAGGCGATCGAGCAGGAAGAGCTCGGTACCGCCTAGGCCGGTGGCGCAGAAGACGGATATCTGGTCCGCGCCGGTCCGGCCGGGCACCGCCGCCGCCAGGACCGCGCCCAGGTCACGCAGCCGTTCGGCGTACGGGGGTAGGGCGGCGAGCATCGGTGGGGCGTACCCGGCGGCCTGGGCCGGCGAGTCGGTGACCAGCACCTCGGCCCGGTCCAGCAGATCCGGGCCGAACTCGTGCCGGTCGACTTGCTTGAAGCCCACCGCGTTCACGTGGGCGCCGGGCGCGAGGTCCGCGGCGTCCACCACCGGGGTGGTGCTGGAGGTGGCGATCACCACGATGTCCCGACCGGCGACGGCCGCCGCCGCGGAGTCGACTGCCCGCGCCGGTACGCCCAGTTCGGCGTGGACCCGGCTGGCGAAGGCGGTACGCCGCGCCGCCGAGCGGCTGTGCACGCGTACCTCCCGCAGGGGCCGTACCGCCGCGGTGGCCCAGACCTGCGCCCATGCCTGCCGGCCCGAGCCGACCACCCCGAGCGTGGCCGCGTCCGGACGGGCCAGCGCGTCGATGGCGACCCCACCCAACCCACCGGTACGCCGGGAGTTCAGCTCCGTCCCCACCGCGACCGCCCGGACACCGCCGGTGCCGGCGTCGTGTAACACCACCACCGGTTCGCTTCCGGGGAGCCCGAAGGTGTCGTAGGAGCAGGAGCCGTACCACTGATCGACGAGGTGCCCGGCGGTCAGCACCATCCGGCCCCCGTCCAGCGGTGCGGTGGCTCGGGGCGGGGCGACCAGTCGACCGTCGTGGGCGGCGCGCAGCGCGTCCCGCATGGCGGCGATGGTCGTCGGGGCGTCGAGCCCGGCAGCGACCTCGGAGTCAGTGAGAAGCAGCGGCATAGGCCGATACTGCAAGATAAAGTCAGGTTTAACTCTAGCCACAGTGGTGAAGATCACCTTCACCACGCTGCTCCGCTCCGGCAGCTGCTACCGTCCCGCAATGGCCTGGATCGTGCTGGTGATCTCCGGACTCCTCGAAACCGCCTGGGCCATCGCCCTCGACCGCAGCGCCGGCTTCAGTCGGCTCGTCCCCACGATCGTCTTCGCCGTCACGGCCGCCCTGAGCATGATCGGCCTCGCCTACGCGCTCCGGGAGATCCCGGTCGGCACCGGCTACGCGGTCTGGGTCGGCATCGGCGCGGTCGGCACCGCCGTGGTGGGGATGGTGGCGCTGAACGAGTCAACCAGCCTGCCCCGGATCCTCTGCCTCCTGCTAGTGATCGCCGGCGTGGTGGGGCTGAAGATCTACCACTGACGGCCGAGCCGGAACCGGACTGACCCCGCCGGGCACCGGGGCAGACCGAACCCGTCGGGCGGCCCCGGTCAGTCCTCGCCGCCGCGCAGGCCGACCAGAACCTCCGGCAACTCGTCCGGCTTCACCAGCACATCCCGGGCCTTGGAACCCTCGGACGGGCCCACCACGCCGCGAGTCTCCATCAGATCCATCAGCCGACCCGCCTTCGCGAAACCGACCCGCAGCTTGCGCTGCAGCATCGAGGTGGAGCCGAACTGCGAGGTCACCACCAGCTCAACCGCCTGCACCAGCAGGTCGAGGTCGTCGCCGATATCCTCGTCGATCTTCTTCTTACTCTCCTGGGCCACGGTGAGCACGTCCGTACGGAACTCCGGCTCCCGCTGCTCCTTGCAGAACCGGACCACATCGGCGATCTCCTGCTCGGTCACCCACGCGCCCTGGATCCGGACCGGCTTGGCGGCACCCATCGGCAGGAAGAGACCATCACCGCGACCGAGCAGCTTCTCCGCGCCCGGCTGGTCCAGGATGACCCGCGAATCGGCCAGCGACGAGGTCGCGAAGGCGAGCCGGGACGGCACATTGGCCTTGATCAGACCGGTCACCACGTCCACCGACGGACGTTGCGTGGCGAGCACCAGGTGGATGCCGGCGGCCCGGGCGAGCTGGGTGATCCGGACGATGGAGTCCTCCACGTCCCGCGGGGCGACCATCATCAGGTCGGCCAACTCGTCCACGATCACCAGCAGGTACGGGTACGGCCGCAGTTCCCGCTCGCTGCCCGGCGGGGCCGTGATCTCACCGTTGCGAACCTTGCGGTTGAAGTCGTCGATGTGCCGAACCCCGTTGGCGGCCAGATCGTCGTAGCGCATGTCCATCTCGCGCACGACCCACTCCAGCGAGTCGGCTGCCTTCTTGGCGTTCGTCACGATCGGCGTGACCAGGTGCGGGATCCCCTCGTAGCCGGTCATCTCGACCCGCTTCGGGTCGATCAACAGCAGCCGCACCTCGTCCGGGGTGGCCCGGGTCAGGAGCGAGACCAGCAGTGAGTTCAGGCAGCTCGACTTCCCCGCGCCGGTGGCCCCCGCGATGAGGATGTGCGGCGTCTTCGCGAGGTTCGCCACCACGTAGCCACCCTCGATGTCCTTACCGAGCGCGACCACCATCGGGTGATGGTCGCTGGTCGCCGCCCGGGAGCGCAGCACGTCGCCGAGGGCGACATTCTCCGGATCGGTGTTCGGAATCTCCACGCCGATCGCGCTCTTGCCCGGGATCGGGCTGAGGATGCGCACGTCCGGCGACTTCACCGCGTACGCGATGTTGCGGGAGAGCTGGGTGATCCGCTCCACCTTGACCCCGGGGCCCAGCTCGACCTCGTACCGGGTCACCGTCGGCCCTCGGGTGAACCCGGTGACCGCGGCGTCCACGTCGAACTGCTCGAACACCCCGGTTAGCGCGGCGATCACCTCGTCATTGGCCCGGCTGCGCTTCTTGGGGGCGGCACCACTGCCCAGCAGCGTCGCCGGGGGCAGCGCGTAGTCGCCCGCCAGCCCGGTCAACGCGAGCTGCTCAGCCCGGGTGGGTAGCGGCGAGTGCTCCGGCGGCTCCGCCGGCTTCCGGCTGGCCGGCACCTTCGCCGAGGACTTGCGGGGTAGCACGAGCGTCTCCTGCAGATCCGCTCCCGCCAGGTCATCGGCGAAGTCCGCCGGGTCCGGCGGTGCTGGCGGCGTCCGCTTCGCCGCACGCTTGCGAACCGGCTTGCCGGTCTCCGCCGCGGACTCCTCGGTGGCCTCCGCACCGGCCGGGGTGCCGACCACCGTGCCGGCCAACAGACCGAGCCGCTCCGGAATCTTGTTAATCGGGGTCGCGGTGACCACCAACAGCCCGAAGACCAGGAGCAGCAACAGCAGTGGCACGGCCACCCAGGCCGACACCGCCCGCTCCAGCAGGTTCCCCACCCCCGCACCGATCAGGCCGCCCGCGAAGTCCCGCTGCACCGGCGAGGTCGGCTCCTGCCCGATGTGCAGCAACGCGGCCGTGGCGACCAGCATGGACACCCAGCCGACCGGCCCCCGCCCCCGGTGCTCCGGAGCGGTCGGCTCCCGCATCAGCCGCCAGGCACCGATCATCAGCAGCACCGGCACCACGACGGCGATCGCACCGAGAAACAGCCGTACGGTGTCGGCCAGCCGCTCCCCGACCGGTCCGGCCTTCTCGAACCAGATACTGGCCGCGCTGAGCAGCGCCATACCGAGCACCAGCAGCCCGGCGCCGTCACGCCGCTGCTCGGGGTCGAGGCCACGGGCCGCGGCGGCCTGCCGGCCGGCGGCGCGAACGGACCAGCCCACCCCGTGCGCGAGGCCCATCCACAGTGCCCCGAGCGCCCGGCCCACGGAACCGGCCGGGCTGGTGCGGGCCGGTGGACGACGCTTGGCGGCAGCGCGGGGCTTCTTCGCCGGCTGCCGGGCACGGTTGTTCGTGTTTCCTCGTGGCGACGCGCCGCGCCGCCGACTCGCCTGAGAGGTACGGCCCGCCATAGCATCAACCTAGCGGCGGTACCCGGCGGATCGCCGCAATTTCAGGTCGTGTCCGCGCGTCGGCACGCGATACCGCCGCCGGTCGTGATATTCGCCTCAGAAGGGATGCCGCATGGCGTCGCCGACCGGGGATATTCCGGACCGCCTCCTGGGCGGCTACCCGGGCGCCCTGAGCCCACTCACCAATGAGCTGGTCGCCACCGTACTCACCCAGCGGGGCTACGCGGTGGAGACCGATCCGGCCGGGGAACTGGTCGGCCGGTGGGCCGACAGCCTCATCTGGTTCCTACGGCCCGGGACCGCCGGCGAGCTACTCCAGGTACGCACCGTCGTGGCACCCACGTTCGCGATCGAGTACGTCCCCGCGCTGCACGCCTTCTGCAACGCCTGGAACCACGACCGGCTCTGGCCCAAGGCGTTCGTACACGTCGAAGATGACGGTCGGGCGCGAATCTGTGGGGAGGTCATCACCGACCTCGAACGCGGCGTGACCCCGCACCAACTCGACCGGCTCCTCGACCGCGGCATCACCACCGGTTGCCAGCTCGCCGCCGAGGTGGACCGGCTACCCGGCGGGGTACGGTCGTGATCGGGCAGCCCGGCGGCCGCGGGCTGGACGAGTTCGGCTGGCCGGGGTGGCCACCACGCCGCCAACGACCCGCGCGGGACGGCCGCCCCCTCGCCGAGGAGCTGGCCGACGCCCGGGACTCCCCCGACGGCGAGACCCGCAGCGCCGAGCTGGAACGGATCGCCGCGCGCGCCGACGCCGCCGGCGACGACCAGTCGGCGCTGGAGGCGCGGCTCGCGCTGATCGAGACCTACCTGCTCGACGAAGGGCGGTGGCGCCTGGTCGAGCCGGTCCGCCGCTGCCTCGCCGCCGTGGACCGGCGGCCCGACCTGCTGCCGCCCGACGGTCACGAAACCCTGGCCCGCTACCGGCGGTACGCGGTCGAAGCCCTGCTCACCAGCCCGCGTGGTGGCCTCGACCAGGCCCGGGCCCTCCTCGACGACCTCGGCACCGCCGACACCGCGACCGCCGCCGAACTCTACTGCCGGATCGCCGACCACCTCGGCGACGAGCCGACCGCCCGGTCCTGGTACGACCGCTGGGTAGCGGCACCCGCCACCCCGGCCGACGGCTGCCCCAGCTGTGCCGCCGTCCGACGGGCGGAGCTGCTCGCCGGGTGGGAGGAGTGGTCCGCCGCGCTGGACGTCCTGGCCGACGTGCACCCGGGCGACTGCACCGGAGCACCCGAGCGGGGGCTCGCCGCCGGGATGCTCCCGTGGCTCCGGGTCGGCGCGACCGAAACGGCCGCGGCGGCGCACGTGCACGCGTACCAGCGGCACCGACGCGAACAGGCCGGCTTCGCGCACCTCGCGGCACATCTGCGCTTCTGCGCGCTCAGCGGGAACCCGGTCCGCGGCCTGGCCGTCCTCACCGAGCAGCTGCCCCGGCTGGACGTGGCTCCCGACGAGCTCTCCGCGATGGAGTTCGCCGCCGCCGGGGCGCTGGTGTGCGGGGTCGCGGTCGCGGCCGACCTCGGCGAGCAGCGGGTGCACCGCCCCGGGTACGGGCAACGGCCCGCGACCGACCTCGACCTCGCCACCCTCGGTGCCGCGCTGACCGACCTGGCCACCGGGCTCGCCGGCAGCTTCGACGCGCGCAACGGCACCGGGCACCAGTCCGGGCGGGTCGCCTCCTGGCTGGATGAGCGGGGCGCGGCCGAACGGGCCCTCGCCCTCCCGGTGACGCTGCCGTTCGAGCGTCCGGACGACGACGAACCCGACCGCGAGCCGGACGACCAACCGGCCGACCAGCCCGCCCCGCTCAGCCTGGCGGCGATCACCAACGCCCTGGACCGACGCGGCGACAGCTACATCCTGGACGCCACGGACACCGTCGTGGGGCGCTGGGGCGAGGCGCTGATCCAGGTACGGCGGGCCGGCGATCGCGGCGAGGTCCTGCACGTACGCGCCGTGGCCAGCCGCCGGCTGCCCGCCGACCGGCGCGCCGAGGCGTACGCGTTCTGCAACGCCTGGAACCAGGACCGGCTCCTACCGACGGCGTACGTGCACGACTCCGGCGCCGAGCTGGTGCTGGCCGGTGATGTCAGCACCGACCTGTCCCACGGCGTCGCGCCCACCCAGCTGGATGTGCTGCTGGCCGCCGCGGTACGCACCGGCTCGGCGTACGCCGACGCGGTCGCGGAGCTGCCCTGACCCGAGCCGGCTCCCCGACCTTGCCGCGCCTCGGCTCAGACCTCCACCACGTTCGGCACGATCATGGGCCGACGGCGGTACGCGTCGTTGACCCACCGCCCCACCGTGCGCCGCACGATCTGCTGCAGCTGGTGCGGGTCGGTGATGCCATCGGAAGCCGCGCGGTTGAGCGCCTCGGTGATCAACGGCACCACCGGGCTGAACGCCTCCGGATCCTCGGAGAAGCCCTTCGCGGAGACGGTCGGCCCACCGACCACCTTCCCGGTGACCGAGTCGACCACCACGGTGGCCGCGATGAACCCGCCGTCGCCGAGGATCCGCCGCTCGGTGAGCAGGGACTCCGACACGTCCCCGACGGCGAGGCCGTCGACGTAGACGTACCGGCTCCTGACCCGTCCGACCACGCTGGCCCGCCCCTCGACCAGATCGACCACGTCGCCGTCCTCGCAGAGCACCACCCGATCGGCGGCGACCCCGGACTCGACGCCGAGCCGGGCGTGGGCGCGCAGGTGCCGCCACTCCCCGTGGACCGGCATCAGGTTGCTCGGCCGCACCATGTTGAGCAGGTAGAGCAGCTCGCCAGCGGGGGCGTGCCCGGAGACGTGCACCTTGGCCACGTCCTTGTGCACGACGACGGCACCCGCCCGGGCCAGCCGGTTGATCACCCGGAAGACCGAGGTCTCGTTGCCGGGCACCAGCGAGGAGGCGAGCACCACGGTGTCGCCGGGGGCGATGGTGATATGCCGGTGATCACCGCTGGCCATCCGACCCAGCGCGCTCATCGGCTCGCCCTGGCTGCCGGTCGACATCAGCACGATCTGGTCCGGCGGCATGCTGGTGGCCTCGTCGAGCCCGACGACCAGACCGGGTGGGATGTTCAGCAGACCGAGGTCGCGGGCGATGCCCATGTTGCGCACCATCGACCGGCCGATCAGCGCTACCTTGCGGCCATGCTCCACCGCGGAGTCGAAGACCTGCTGGACCCGGTGCACGTGCGAGGCGAACGACGCGACGATGATCCGGCCCCGAGCCTTGGCGAAGATCGAGTCGAGTACCGGACCGATCTCCCGCTCGGGCGTGACGAAGCCGGGGACCTCGGCGTTGGTGGAGTCGGACAGGAGCAGGTCCACCCCCTCCGCGCCGAGCCGCGCGAAGCCGGCCAGGTCGGTGATCCGACCGTCCAGCGGGAGCTGGTCCATCTTGAAGTCACCGGTGTGCAGCACCAGACCGGCCGGGGTACGGATGGCCACGGCGAGCGCGTCCGGGATGGAGTGGTTGACCGCGAAGAACTCACACTCGAAGGGGCCGAGCTGCTCCCGACCGCCCTCCCGCACCGTCAGCGTGTACGGCTGGATCCGCCGCTCGGCGAGCTTCGCCTCGACCAGGGCGAGGGTGAACTCCGAACCGACCAGCGGGATGTCCGGCTTGTGGGCGAGCAGGTACGGCACCGCACCGATGTGGTCCTCGTGGCCGTGCGTGAGCACGATCGCCTGCACGTCGTCGAGGCGGTCCAGGATCGGGGCGAAGTCGGGCAGGATCAGGTCCACGCCCGGCTGCTCCACGTCCGGGAAGAGCACGCCGCAGTCGACGACCAGTAGCTTCCCGTCGTACTCGAAGACGGTCATGTTCCGACCGATGGCGCCGAGCCCGCCCAGCGGAATGATCCGCAGCCCACCCTCGGGCAGCGGCGGTGGCAGTTCTGTCTCGATTCGCGCCTCGGTCACGCGTTCACCTCATTCTGCGACGCCGTCACCCGGCGTCCGTCGTGTCGTTCGTTCATTCAGGGAGGTCCAGGCCCGCCGCCGCACAGTCGGCGCGGAGCTGGGCGAGCTGGTCGGCGGTGGCGTCCACCAGCGGGGAACGGACCGGACCGGCGGGCAGCCCCTTCGCCGCCAGGCCGGCCTTGACCAGGATCGTGCCCGGAGCCCGGAAGATTCCCGTGTACAGCGGCAGCAGCCGGCGGTGCAGGGCGCGCGCCGTGGCGTTGTCCCCCGCGTCGAACGCCCGGATCAGCTCCTGGGTCCGCGCCCCGGTGAAGTGGGTCGACGTGCCGACCACCCCGACCGAACCCACCGCCAGCGCGGGCAGCAGCAGCGAATCCTCGCCGCTGTAGACGGCCAGACCGGTCCGGCTGGTCACCCAGCTGGTGGCGGTCAGGTCGCACTTGGCGTCCTTCACCGCGACGATCCGGCCGTGCTCGGCCAGGCGCACCAGCGTCTCGGTCTCGATCGCCACCCCGGCGCGGTGCGGGATGTCGTAGAGCATCACCGGCAACCCGCTGGCGTCGGCCACCGCGGTGAAGTGTCGCACCAGGCCCGCCTGCGGCGGCTTGCTGTAGTACGGCGTCACCACCAGCAGGCCGTGCGCTCCGGCCTTCTCCGCCGCGGCGGCCAGCTCGATGGTGTGCCGGGTGTCGTTGGTGCCGACCCCGGCCACCACCTTGGCCCGGTCGCCGACGGCCGCGACCACCGTCTGGATCAGGCGTTCCTTCTCCGCGTCGGTGGTGGTCGGCGACTCACCGGTGGTGCCGTTGACCACCAGCGCGTCGTTGCCCTGCTCGTCGACCAGGTAGTTCGCCAACCGGGCCGCACCATCCAGATCGAGCGCACCATCGGCGGCAAAGGGTGTCACCATGGCCGTGAGCACCCGCCCGAACGGCCGGGAGGCCGCCTGGGCGGGAGTGTCGGGGAGGTCACTCGTCATGCGTCCAACCTAGCGGACGGCCTCCGAGCCCCCGACGGGGAAGGGCTCAGGACACCTCCGCGTGCGGGCTGGTCGCCACCTCGGTGCCGTCGGGCAGGGAGGAGATCACGAAGTCGTTGAAGACACTCGGGGCCACCCCCTGCAGCTGGCGGAGGCACTCCACCGCCAGCTCGCGGATCTCCACGTCGGCGTGCTCGGTCGCCCGCATGCCGATAAAGTGCCGCCACGCCCGGTAGTTGCCGGTGACCACGATGCGGGTCTCGGTGGCGTTCGGCAACACGGCCCGCGCCGCCTGCCGCGCGCGCTTACGCCGCAGGGTGGCGTTGGGCTCGTCGGTGAAGCGCTGCTCCAGGCCCTCCAGCAGTTCGGTGTACGCCTGTACGCTCGCCTCGGCGGCCGCCACGAACCGCTTGTGTAGCTCCGGGTCGTCAGCGATCACGGCCGGCTCCACCATCGCCGCGTCCCGCTCCGGCACGTACCGCTGGGACAGCTGCGAGTACGAGAAGTGCCGGTGCCGGATCAACTCGTGGGTGAGCGACCGCGACACCCCGGTGAAGTAGAAGCTCACCGAGCTGTGCTCCAGCACGCTCAGGTGGCCCACCTCAAGAATGTGGGCGAGGTAGCCGGCGTTGGTCGCCGTCGCCGGGTTTGGCTTCTTCCAACTCTGGTAGCAGGCTCGCCCAGCGAACTCCGCGAGCGCCTGCCCCCCGTCGGCGTCAGTCGACCACCCCACGTCGTCCGGGGCCTCGAACTGGGTCCACGCAATGAGCTTGACCTGGGGCTGCACCATCTCCGACATTCCTGCGACTGTAGTGGCGCGACCGGCCCCGACGGAAATCGGACCCCCGGTCGGCGGGGGAGCTGCGCGTGGCGCGCAGCGGGCGCCGGGCGGCGCCTGGCGAGCGCCACGCGGTGCCTACCGCCACGAGCGACCTGCCTCCCGCCACGAGCCACTTACCTTCCGACCGGCGACCCACGACCGGCAAGGCCGACACCCGTACGCAGAACTCACCGATGGGGCAGCTCGACAGCGGCGAGAACCGGGTACCCGAAGGGCGGGGCCACGCTGCAGAGCCAAGTCAGACGTAGAGCGCGGTGAACGGCGCCCAGGGCAGGTTACGCGCCACGGAGAAAGCCAACCAGACGCCCAGGAAAACCCCGATCACCTTGTTGCTGATCCGCAGTTCGGGTAGCCGCCACCCGAAGGCCTGTCGACCCGCCCACACCACGAACAGGTACGCCAGGAAGGGAAGCGCGAAGACGAGGAGGAGATGGTGTCGGGCCGCGGCCGGCAGGTCGGCGTGCAGCAGATACCAGAGGGCCCGGGTGCCACCACAGCCCGGACAGTCGAGCCCGCTCGTCAGCTTGAGCAGGCAGGTGGGGGCCGCGTCCGGCGTGGACCGGGTCGGGTCGATCATCAGCGTGTAGCCGATGCCGGCGCCGATACAGCCCAGGGCGGCCAGCGGCACCGCCCACCGAGGCGCGCGTTGCTGGAGCCGGAGCACGAATCGGGTCAGTCGGTCCGGCTGCGGAGCCGGATAGACCGGCGCCGCCTCCACCGGCCAACCCTCCGGCGGCTGGTCGGCAGCATCAGTCGCCGCGGCGGCCCGGCTCTGCGGCCCGTCAACGCTCGTCACGTCGATCACGGTACACCCGCCACGCTCCTCAGGGCGGCGGCCAGCGGCACCGCTAGGTCACCTGCCGTCGGTGGCGCCACCGCAGCCAGGCCCAGCCAGCCGGCGAGCCGGTACAACTCGGCGGCGAGCGCGAGCGCCGTCTCACCCGCCTCCACGCCCGGCTCCTGCCACGCTGCCGGTACGAGGAGTACCCCGTTCTTCCGGTCGGCCTTCAGGTCGACCCGGGCCGTGAACCGCTCGCCCTGGAGAAACGGCAACACGTAGTAGCCGTACACCCGCTTCGGCGCCGGGACGTAGATCTCGATGCGGTAGCTGAAATCGAACAACCGCTGCGTGCGGCCCCGCTCCCAGACCAGCGGGTCGAAGGGGCTGACCAGCCGGTTGCCCCGCACCCAACGGGGCAGTCGGGCCTCGGCGTGCAGCCAGGCCGGCTGCCGCCAGCCCGCCACGGCTACCGGAAGCAGCTCCCCCGCCTCCGCCAGCTCGGCAATCGCCGCCCGCGCCGGCGCCAGCGGCAACCGGAAGTAGTCCCGCAGCTCCGGCTCCGCCGCCACGCCGAGGGAGCGGGCGGCCACGGCCACCAGCCTCCGGTACGCCTCGGCGTCGCTCGGGGTGGGCGCCGCCAGTACCGCCGGCGGCAGCACCTGCTCCGGCAGGGCGTAACGGCGGGCGAAGGACGTCGTACGCTCGGCGGCCGTCACCTCGCCGGACCAGAACAGGTACTCCAGCGCCCGCTTCGTCGCGGACCAGTTCCAGCCCCAGTTGCCGGTCACCCGGTCAGCGTCGTGCTCGATCTCCGCGGCGGTGATCGGCCCGCGGGCCGCTACCTCGTCCCGGACCCGCGCCACCAGTTCCGGCTGCTCCTCGGCGATCCGGCGCATGCCGCCCCAGGCCTGGCTCCGGGCCCGCGCCATCCGCCAGCGCAGCGCCGGCTGCAACGCGACCGGCACCAGCGACGCCTCGTGCCCCCAGTATTCGAAAAGATCCCGGGGCTGGCGGTACGCGGCCGCGTCGAGCAGCGTCGTCGGGTAGGGACCGAGGCGGCTGTAGAGCGGCAGATAGTGCGCCCGCTGGAGCACGTTGACCGAGTCCAGCTGGATCAGACCGACCCGGTCCAGCACGCGACGCAGGTGCCGGCGGGTGGGAACACCAGTCGGCGCGGGGTCGGTGAAACCCTGGGCTGCCAGGGCGATCCGTCGGGCTTGGGCGAGCGAGAGCGATTCCGGCGCGGTCATCGCGAGGAGACTAGGTCACCGGTACGACACCGCTCCGGGTTCGGCCCTCCTCCTCCTGCCCGGCCGTCTCGACCGCGGTCTGGTGCGTCGCGGTCCGGATCGGCAGGAACGCCAGCAGGGCCAGGCTGATCCAGACGTACGTGTTGCTGCCGAGGAAGCCGTCGATCCCGGTGAAGTCCCGCTGCCAGGCCCACACGATCCGGCTGATCAGGAACGCGTACGCGATGCCCACGGCCGCCAGTAGGCGGCGCCGCCGACGGCTGCCGGCGGGCGCGGCCATCGCGTTGTCCACCAACAGGATGAGCGCCGGCAGCAGCCAGACCAGATGGTGCACCCAGGTGACCGGGCTGACCAGACACATCAGCACACCGGTCAACGCCAGCCCGGTCGCCTCGTCACCGACCGCCACCGCCGACCGGGCCCGCCACACCCAGAGCGCCAGTACCACCACCACCAACGCCAGCCAGGCGACGGTGCTCGGATCCTCCGGGTTCAGCCGGGCCACCACTCCGCGCAGGGACTGGTTGGAGACGAAGGAGAGCTCGCCCACCCGGTTGGTGTTCCACAGCGCCTCGGTCCAGAACACCCGGGAGGCGTCCGGGAAGAGGGCGGCGGCGAACAGGGTCGCGCCGGCGGCGGTACCCATCGCGGTGACCGCCGCCCGCCAGCGTCCGGTCACCAGCAGGTAGACGATGAAGATCCCCGGGGTCAGCTTGATCGCGGTGGCCAGGCCGATGGTGGCACCGGCCCACCGGCTACCCGACGGCAGTAGCCGCAGTAGATCAACAGCCACCAGAAACAGCAGCAGCATGTTGACCTGGCCAAAGTTCACCGTCTCCCGCATCGGCTCGTACGCCGCGGCGAGGCAGAGCGCTACCGCGATGGCAAACCAGCGGGTCCAGCCAGCACGGCGCGAGATCGGGTCCAGCAGCCACCAGAGCAGCGCCAGGGTGACCACCACGCTCGCGGAGACGCTCAGCACGATCGCCACGTTCCAGGAGACGTACGCCATCGGCAGCATGACCAGGGCTGCGAACGGCGGGTAGGTGAAGCCGTACTGGGTGAACGGGCGCAGGAAGTCGTAGATCTCCCCGCCGTCATGCACCCAGTAACGGATCGCACCGTAGTAGACCCCAAGGTCAAAAAACCCGTGCCGTGCGGCCGCCACGGACAGGAACAGGGCCACCCCGACAGCGAGCCCGACCACACCGATCGCCTGTCTGACCGTCCGCTTGGCACCCTGCGCCATCGTCGCCTCCTCCACCCTGCGTAGGCTTTCGTGCCATGGCTCTCGGGTACGTCCGCCCGGCGCGTCCGCAGGACGCCGGCGAAATCGCACGCATCCAGCTCGCAACCTGGCGGGTCGCGTACCGCCGCATCCTGCCCCGGCAGGTGCTCGCGAACCTCGACGAGGCGTGGCTGGCCCGGCGGTGGACCGCAGCGGTGCAAGAGCCGCCCTCGGCCGCCCACCGGGTGCTGGTCGCCGTCGAACAGGCCGAGCAATCGTATCTGGTGGGATTCGCCGCCTCCGGCCCGGCCGACGTCGAGGCCCAGGCGCCCGGCGAACCCGCCGAAGCGCTGGGTCCGGACGTGGTCGCGGTCACCGACCTGCTGGTCGAGCCGCGCTGGGGTCGGCGCGGGCACGGCAGCCGGCTACTCGCCGCGGCGGTGGACCACTGGCGTGAGGACGGATTCACCCGCGCGGTGGCGTGGGCGTTCGACGCCGACACGGCGACCCGGGGGTTTCTGACCGGCACCGGGTGGGAGCCGGACGGGGCGACCCGCGCGTTGGACGTGGACGACATGCTGGTCGCCCAGTTACGACTACACGTCGCGATCCCCGCGGAATCGCCGGCCCCGGCGCACTGACGGCCCCGGGCGCACCGACGGCCCGGGGCGATCCGCTCAGTCGAGCAGGGCGTCCAGGCCGACCGTCAGGCCCGGCCGGTTGCGCACCTCGCGGGCGGCCAGCAGCACGCCGGGCATGAAGGACGCCCGGTCGTACGAATCGTGCCGGATGGTCAGCGTCTCGCCGGTGGCGCCGAAGAGCACCTCCTGGTGGGCGACGAGGCCGGTGGCGCGGACCGAGTGCACGCGTACGCCGTCGATGTCGCAGCCGCGGGCACCGGCCACCTCGTCCCGGGTGGCGTCTGGTGCCGGACCTTGACCGGCGGCGGCGCGGGCCGCCGCGATCAGGCGCGCGGTGTGCGTCGCGGTACCGCTCGGCGCGTCCAGCTTGCGCGGGTGATGCTGCTCGATGATCTCGACTGACTCGAAGTGGCGGGCGGCCCGTTCGGCGAACTGCATCATCAGCACCGCCCCGATGCCGAAGTTGGGGGCGACGACCACGCCCACTCCCGGCTTGCGGGCCAGCCAGCCGCGCATCCGCTCCAGCCGCGCCTCGGTGAAGCCCGTGGTGCCGACCACGGCACTGATGCCCTGGTCAATGCACCAGTGCAGGTTGTCCATGACCACGTCAGGGGTGGTGAAGTCGACGACCACCTCGGCTCCGGCATCGGAGGCGTTGAACAACCAGTCGCCCTGGTCGACCATGGCCACCAACTCCATGTCGGGGGCCGCGTCCACCGCCTTGCACACCTCGATGCCCATCCGGCCACGGGCGCCCAGCACCCCGACCCGGAGTGGCTCGTCCGCGCTCTTGTCCTGCTCGTCAGTCACAGCCGACAACCTATCCCAGCCGGGACACGAGCATCGCCCGGGTGGGTCGGGGTCGCCCGATGGACCGCGGCCCGGGATTCCCGGTGCCGGCGCTCCGGCTGGGGCAGCGATTCGGAGGTGGTCAGGCGGGGGTGGTCGGGGTCACTCCGGCGGCGAAGTCGGACTCGCCGAACGGACCCACCACCGCCAGCGACATCGGGCGCCGCAGCAACTCCGCGGCGAGTGCGTTCACGTCGGCCAGGGTGACCGCGTCCACCTGGGCCAACAGGGTGTCCACCGGCATCAGTTCGCCGTAGAGCAGCTCCCCCTTGGCCAGCCGGCTCATCCGGGAACCACTGTCCTCCAGGCCCAGCACGAACGCGCCCTTGCTCATGCCCTTGCCCCGGGCCAGCTCGGCCGCGGTGAGTCCGTCGGCGGCCATCCGGGCCAACTCCGCACGGATCAACTCCAACACCTCGTTGGCGCGACCCGGCGCACAGCCGGCGTAGACGGAGAACAGGCCGCTGTCGGCGTGCTGGCTGGCGTAGGAGTAGACCGAGTAGGCCAGTCCCCGCTGCTCGCGGATCTCCTGGAAGAGCCGGCTGGACATGCCGCCGCCGAGGATGTTGTTCAGCACCCCGAGGGCGAACCGACGCTCATCCCGCCGATCGATGCCGTCGCAGCCGAGCACGACATGCGCCTGCTCGGTCTCCTTCGGCCCCACCAGGGTGGTCGCCGGCTGCGTGCGTACCGCCGGGGTGGCGCTCCGGTACGTCGCAGGCGCCGCCGGGTCGGTGTCCAGCGGCGTGCCCTGCAGCGCCTGCCGGACCAGCTTGACCACGCTGGAGTGGTCCAGGTTCCCCGCGGCGGCGATGACGATCCGGGGCGGGGTGTAGTGCCGCCGGTAGAAGCCTTGGATCTGTCGCCGGGTCATCGGGGTGACCGTCTGTTCCGTCCCCGAGATCAGCCGGCCGAGCGGGTGCTCACCGTAGACGGCCCGGGCGAAGAGGTCGTGCACCTCGTCGCCGGGCTCGTCGTCGTGCATGGCGATCTCCTCGAGGATCACGCCCCGCTCGACCTCCACGTCCTCCGGGGTCAGCACCGAGTCGGCGACCAGGTCGCACATCACGTCGATGGCGAGGGGCAGATCGTCGTCGAGCACCCGCGCGTAGTAGCAGGTGTATTCCTTCGTGGTGAAGGCGTTGGTCTCGCCGCCGACCGCCTCGATCGCCGACGAGATCTCCAGTGCCGACCGCCGGTGTGTCCCCTTGAACAGCAGGTGCTCAAGGAAGTGGGCGGCACCGGACTGGGGGCCGGTCTCGTCCCGGGAGCCGACCGACACCCAGATGCCGAACGAGACGCTGCGCATCGCGGGAATGGCCTCGGTGAGGACCCGCAGCCCGCTGGGGAGCACGGTCCGGCGGACCGTGCCACCCAACGGGTCGTCGCTGAGCGTACGGGTTACGGCGCGGCTGGCCGCGCCGCCGGGAGCGCCCCGAAACGCGGCCACCCCCCGTCGTTCCGGTGTGGACGGTACGGAGACAGTCCGGCTCACGAAGGGCTCTCCCGGTTCGACGAGGGGTGGATGGTGCGCTGGTCCGACGGTCAGCTGCGCCGGGTACGGCGACGCGGACGCGACTCGCCGCCCTCACCGCCGTCGCCACGCTCGCCGCTGTCGCCACGGTCCGGGCCCCGGCCGCCGCGCTCGCGGTCACCACGGTCGCGCGGTCCCCGGTCGCCCCGGTCCCGACCCGCCGGCCGCTCGCCGGCGCCCTCCGCCGGGGCCTCGGCGCCCTCCGGGCGCACCTTGTCCAGGTAGACCTTGCCCCGCTGGTCGATGTCGGCGATCTCCACCTCGACCTTGTCACCGACGTTGAGGAAGTCCTCAACCTTCTCGACGCGCTTGCCGTCGCCCACCTTGGAGATGTGCAGCAGACCGTCGCGGCCGGGCAGCAGCGAGACGAACGCGCCGAAGGCGGCGGTCTTCACCACCGTGCCGAGGAAGCGGTCGCCCACCTTCGGCAGGGTCGGGTTCGCGATCCCGTTGATCCGCTCGACCGCGGCCTGCGCCGCGGGGCCGTTGGTCGCGCCGACGTAGATGGTGCCGTCGTCCTCGATCGAGATCTCGGCGCCCGTCTCGTCCTGGATGGCGTTGATCGTCTGCCCCTTCGGGCCGATCACCATGCCGATCTTGTCCACCGGGATCTTGACGGTGGTGACCCGCGGCGCGTAGTCACTCATCGTGGCCGGCGCCTCGATCGCCGCCTGCATCACCTGCAGGATCGTCTGCCGAGCCTCGTAGGCCTGCTGAAGCGCCGCGGCGAGCACGTCCGACGGGATGCCGTCGAGCTTGGTGTCGAGCTGCAGCGCGGTGACGAAGTCCGGCGTACCGGCGACCTTGAAGTCCATGTCACCGAAGGCGTCCTCGGCACCGAGGATGTCGGTCAGCGTCACGTACCGGGTCTTGCCCTCGACCTCGTCGGAGATCAGGCCCATGGCGATGCCCGCGACCGGCGCCTTCAGCGGCACCCCGGCGGAGAGCAGGCCGAGCGTCGAGGCACAGACCGAGCCCATCGAGGTCGAGCCGTTGGAGCCGAGCGCCTCGGAGACCTGCCGGATCGCGTACGGGAATTCCTCGCGCGAGGGCAGCACCGGGATCAGGGCCCGCTCGGCGAGCGCCCCGTGGCCGATCTCCCGCCGCTTCGGCGAGCCGACCCGGCCGGTCTCCCCGGTCGAGTACGGCGGGAAGTTGTAGTTGTGCATGTAACGCTTGGACTTCTCCGGGGAGAGCGTGTCCAGGGACTGCTCCATCCGGAGCATGTTCAGCGTGGTGACGCCCATGATCTGGGTCTCGCCCCGCTCGAAGATCGCCGAACCGTGCACCCGGGGCAGGACCCCGACCTCGGCGGTCAGCGGGCGAATGTCCCGCGGGTCACGGCCGTCCATGCGGACCTGCTCGCGCAGCACCCGGTTGCGGACCTCGGACTTGGTCAGCGACCGCAACGCGGCGGAGAGCTCCTTCTCCCGACCCTCGAAGCGCGGGCCGAGCTCCTCGAGCACCCGGGCCTTGATCCGGTCCAGGGCCTCCTCGCGGTCGGCCTTGCCGGCGATCTTCAGGGCCTCGGCCACGTCCTCCCGGGCCAGCTCCGCGACCGCGTCGTACGCGTCGTCGGAGTAGTCGAGGAAGACCGGGAACTCGGCGACCGGCTTCGCCGCCACCTCGGCCAGCTCGCTCTGCGCGCGGCACAGCTCACGGATGGCCGGCTTGGCTGCCTCCAGCCCGCTCGCCACGACCTCCTCGGTTGGTGCGGCGGCGCCGTCGGCGACCAGCTTCGCGGTGTGCTCGGTGGCCTCCGCCTCGACCATCATGATCGCGACGTCGCCGTCGGGCAGGGCGCGGCCGGCGACCACCATGTCGAAGGTGGCGCGCTCCAGCTCCTCGTGGGTCGGGAAGGCAACCCAGGAGCCGTCGATGTGGGCCATCCTGGTCGCCCCGATCGGGCCGGAGAACGGCAGGCCGGAGAGCTTCGTCGACATCGAGGCGGCGTTGATGGCCACCACGTCGTACGGGTGGCTGGGGTCGAGCGCCAGGACGGTCTCGACGACCTGGACCTCGTTGCGCAGGCCCTTGACGAACGAGGGGCGCAGCGGCCGGTCGATCAGCCGGCAGGTGAGGATCGCGTCCTCGCTGGGGCGCCCCTCCCGGCGGAAGAACGAACCGGGGATCCGGCCCGCCGCGTACATCCGCTCCTCGACGTCGACGGTCAGCGGGAAGAAGTCGAAGTGCTCCTTCGGCTGCCGACCGGCGGTGGTGGCGGAGAGGACGACCGTCTCGCCGAGCTGGGCGACGACGGAGCCGGCGGCCTGACGGGCCAGCCGGCCGGTGGAGAAGGTGATCACACGGGTGCCGAAGGCCCCGTTGTCGATCGTGGCGGTACGAGACTGAGTACCGAGGTTGCTCTCGGTCATCTGTGGTTGCGCTCCTTCGCGTCTACGGACCGCGACGCGCAGCTGCTCAGACGGCCGGTCTTCGATCGAAGCGCCCGGGCGGTTCGGCAAGGTGCCGGATGCCCGGAGGCCACTACCGGAGACCGGTGCGCTGACCGGCTCCCGGTGGTCGGGGGGTCGTGCGGCCCTGATTGTCGGAGTTTCTGGCGGTGAACCGGAGCGGGGGAGCAGCCGTTCGGCCACTCCCCCGTCACGTCACCGGCGCAGACCGAGCCGCTCGATGAGCGACCGGTAGCGGTTGATGTCCTTCTTCTGCACGTAGTTGAGCAGCCGACGGCGGCGGCCGACCAGCAGCAGCAGCCCGCGGCGGCTGTGGTGGTCATGCTTGTGCACCTTCAGGTGCTCGGTCAGACCCGCAATCCGCTTGGTGAGGACGGCCACCTGGACCTCCGGCGAACCGGTGTCACCCTCGACGGTCGCGTACTCCTCGCGGATCTTGGCCTTGTCCTGCTGGTCGAGCGCCATGTTCTCCCTGTTTCGGTGGGTTGATCGGTTTTGGGTCCGCCAGGTTGGGCTTCGCCCGGATGGCCGGGCGAAGCCCGGCGGCGGACGGTCCTCGCACCCGCGGCGTCGTGCAGGCACGCCAGGACCCACGTCGGTCGGCCGACGTCCCTGTCAGGCTACCAGCCGGTTCGGAAGCTCCGGGCCAGGGGCGGACCGGGGTGTCGAACCGGATCACCTTCCGTGCTCACCCCAGGGCTTGGCGGGTGCGCTCGACGTCCTCGGCCATCTGGGCCACCAACGGCTCAACCGAGTCGTAGCGGACCTGCCCGCGCAGGTGCGCCACGAAGTCCAGGGCCAGCCGCTCGCCGTACAGGTCCGCGTCGAAGTCGAGCACGTACGCCTCGACCCGCCGTTCCTGGCCGGAGAAGGTCGGGTTCGTGCCGATCGACACCGCCGCCCGCAGCGGCTCCCGCTGACCCCGCCGCACCAGGCGGGCGGCGTAGATGCCGTCGGCCGGGACCGCGGCGTACCGGTGGCAGAGCAGATTCGCGGTGGGGAAGCCCAGCTCGCGACCGCGCCCGTCGCCGCGGACCACCACGCCCTCCAGCCGGTGCGGCCGCCCCAGGGCGCTGGCAGCGGCCACCACGTCCCCGGCGGCGACACACGACCGGATGTACGTGGAGGAGAAGACCGTCCCCGCCTCGGCCACCAGGGGTGCCCCCTCGACGGCGTAGCCGAAGGTCCGGCCGAGCTGCTCCAGCAGCGCCACGTCCCCCGCGGCCCGATGCCCAAACCGGAAGTTCTCCCCCACCACGACCAGCGCGGCGTGCAGGTGCTCGACCAGAACGTCGTGCGCGAACGCCTCCGCCGACAGCCGGGAGAAGTCCGGGGTGAACGGCACCACGCAGAGCACGTCCACGCCGAGCGCCTCGATCAACTCGGCCTTCCGGGCCGGCTCGGTGAGCACCGCCGGGTGCGAACCCGGACGCACCACCTCGGCGGGGTGCGGATCGAAGGTGACCACCACCGACTTGACGCCGAGTTCGCGAGCCCGCGCCGCCGCGTGCCCGATGATCGCCTGGTGCCCCCGGTGCACGCCGTCGAAGACCCCGATGGTGACGACCGACCGGCCCCAACCGCCGGGCGCCGCGTCGTACCCCCGCCACCGCTGCATAACGCTCCTCCCCTGTCGCTGTCCCGACCGCCGCGCCGTCAGGCCGGGGCCAGCACGATCTCGGCACGGGCCCGACCGGCCCGCTCGCTGACGATAGCGACCAACCCGCCCGCCGGGCCGAAGACGGCGTACGGGCCGTCGATCCCCGCCGGGTCCAACGGACCGCCGTGGGAGAGCACCCGCTCCTCCTCGGCGGTCGCCTCCCGGCGCGGGAAGAACCGGTCGGCCGCCGCCGCGAGGGAGAGCGTGACCACCTCGGGTACCCGGCGCTCCAGCTCATCGAGGGTAGCGGCCTCGGCCAGGGTGAAACCGCCCACGGCGGTACGCCGCAGTGCGGTGAGGTGCCCGCCGACGCCGAGCGCCTGGCCGGCGTCCCGGGCGATCGCCCGCACGTACGTGCCGGAGGAGCAGGTGACGTCCACGTCCACGTCCACCACGTCCGGCTCGTCGCGCCGCAGCGCCCGTACGTCGAGCTGGGAGATGGTGACCCGCCGGGGCGGCAGGTCAACACTGGCCCCCTCCCGAACGCGGCGGTACGCCCGCTGACCGTCGATCTTGATGGCGCTGACCGCGCTCGGCACCTGGTCCACCGCACCGGTCTGCGCCGCCAGCACGGCCCGAACCGCCTCCTCGCTCACCTGACCAGCCGGGGCGCTGGAGATCACATCCCCCTCGGCGTCATCGGTGACCGTCGCCTGTCCCAGCCGAATCGTGGCGGCGTAGCTCTTGCCGGCCCCGATGACGTAGGTCAGCAGCCGGGTGGCTCGCCCTACGCCGAGGACCAGGACCCCGGTAGCCATCGGGTCGAGCGTGCCACCGTGCCCGACCCGCCGGGTCCGGGCCAGCCGGCGCACCCGCGCCACCACGTCGTGCGATGTCATGCCGCCGGGCTTGTCGACCACGATCAGTCCGTCTGCGCTCACGACCGCCAAGCCTGCCAGACGGGCGGGCCCGGCCGGCACCGGGACGCCCACTCGGACGTCCGTGCCACCCACCCGCTCCTTCCGCGACGAGTCGCATTGACACCTACTGCTACGAAGGGGCATCTAGCCCACCGGAGGTTCGTATCCATGTCGCCCCAGAGCCAGAGCCGGTTCCCGCGGCTGCACCAGCCGGAGCAGCCGCCCAGTCTCCCCGCCTGGATGCTCGACCCACCGCCCGCTCGGCGCACGGCTGGAGACCGGATCGCCACCGCACTGCTCGCGCTCCCGGGTGCCACCGCCCTGCGCCGCCGGTGGCAGGTGTGGCAGGCCCGACGGCGGCTGTACCAACGCTTCCCGAACACGATGAAGGTGGTCGGCTTCGTCGTGTCCTTCGCCGTGACCCTGGCGCTGGTGATGGCGGTGTACGTCCTGCTACCCAAATTGTCCTGACCCAAGCGGTTGGCGGCACGGGCCGGTGGTTGGGCCCGCCCAGCGGGTCCGGCCCGGCCAGCTCAGCCGACGGTGGAGCGGACGCTCGGCCGGCCTCAGGTCCGGACCGCGCCGACGACCGCCCAACGACCGGAGCGCAGGCGCAGCAGCAGGGCGGCCAGCCGGAGCACCACGAAAAAGGTGAGCCCAGCCCAGATCCCGCCGAGTCCGAGGTCCAGTCCGTACGCCAGCCAGATGGCCGGCAGAAATCCTCCCAGCGCCGCCACGATCGTGAGGTTCCGCAGGTAGCGGATGTCCCCCGCACCGATCAACACCCCGTCCAGGGCGAAGACGACGCCCGCCAGCGGCAACATCGCGACGAACCAGGGCCAGGCCACCATCGCCTCCGCGCGGACCTGCCCATCGGCGCTGAACCAGCCCGGTACCACTCCGGCGCCTGCGGCGATTACCAGCGCGAACGCCACGCCGCAGCCGGCGCCGAGCAATCCGATCCGGCGGGCCAGTCCACGGGCAGCGGCCGCGTCGTCGGCACCCAGCGCGGCGCCGACCAGGGCCTGCGCGGCGATGGCGAGCGCGTCGAGCACCAGGGCGGTGAAGAACCAGAGTTGCAGGACGATCTGGTGGGCACCGACCGCCGCCGCGCCGAAACGGGCCGCCACCGCGGTGGCGGAGAGGAAACTCGCCTGGAAGGCGACGCCGCGGATGAGCAGGTCCCGACTGAGCACAAGCTGCTGGGCGAGGACCCGGGGCCGGGGGCGGAGGGCCACCCGCTCGGCGACCAGCGCCCCGGCGAAGAGCGCACCAGAGATCGTCTGCGCCACGACGTTGGCCACCGCCGATCCGGGCAGGCCGAGCCCGACGGGATAGACCAGCACCGGGCAGAGCACCGCGGAGAGCAGACTCGGGCCGAGTACGAACCACAGCGGCCGCCGGGTGTCCTGGACGCCCCGCAGCCAGCCGTTGCCAGCAGCGGCGAGGAGCAGACCCGGTGCGCCGAGCGCCGCGATCCGCAGCCACTGCGCGGCGGCCTCCGCCACGTCGTTGTCCGCCCCGACGAGGGCACGGGCGAGCACGCCGCCGCCGACCTGCATGCCGACTGCGACGAAGACCCCCACCGCGAGCGCGAGCCAGGAGGCTTGGACCCCCTCGGCGACGGCGGCGGTGCGGTCACCAGCCCCGAACCGCCGGGCGGAGCGTCCGGTGGTGCCGTAGGCGACGACCGTGCCCAGCCAGGCGATGAGCGTCAGCACGGTGCCGCCGATCGCCAACGCGGCGAGCGGGACCCGGCCGAGGTGTCCCACCACCGCCGTGTCCACCAGCACGTACAGCGGTTCGGCGGCGAGCACCACGAGGGCGGGCAGGGCGAGCGCGGCGATCCGGCGGGGCGAGGCGGAGCGGGTTGCGGAGGCGGCCGGCGGGTTCATCGTCGCCGATCCTGGCACGGCCCGGTAAGGACCGCAAACCGGACAATCACTTACCAGCGGTTCGCGGCGCCGGACAACGGGCGGCCAGCGCCGCCCGTCGAAGAGGGCGTCAGCCGGTCGGCGACGTCACTGGCGCGTGTCCATCGAGGTCTGCAGCGCACGGCGCAGCTGTTCACGCGCCTCGTCAGCGGTGTCGGGCTTGGGCTTGTTCGGCATGGGAAACCCCTTCCAGGGCGCGAGCCACCATGCAGCGGTGGAACTCACGGGCAAGGTCTGCCACCCGCGGGCGTCCGGGGTTGCCGGAGCAGCGCACGGAGCAGCGAGCCCGGGTCGGTCCGACCCTGGAGAGCGGCGACGCCGGGTACGGCCCCACCACCCACGACCAGCACCGTCAGCACGGCATCGGTCAATACCCAAGCTATCGTTCAGGTCTGTCCACCGCCGGCTGTTCCCATCATCCGGGCGGAGCCAGAGCTCCGGGGGCCGGTCGCCGGCCAGCGCGAAAACGGCACCTCAACGAGCCAGGAAGTGCCAGCCCAGCCACCACCAGAAACCGAAGAGCCCAATCCGGCCGACCGGCACCGAGCCGACCTCGTACCGCATGACGTACGCGCAGACCTCACCGAGGGTGGGGATGCGGGACCCCTCCCGGCGGGCCGCCAACTCCACCGCGACAAAGAGCGCCACCGCCACCAGGAAACCGCCGATCGCCAGTGTCCGCATCATCGCCGCACCAGCCCCCAGAATGCGGACAACCAGGCCAGCCAACCCGCCGAACGGATCACCCCGTCCTCCAGCAGTGGATCCGCCAGCAGGGAGAAAGTCGGGAAATCATCACCGGCAGCAGCCGCGAAGGTGGCCCCCTCGAAGACCACGAACACCACCACCGGCAACGTCCACCACACCGCACCCCGGTCCAGCCGAACCGGCGCGGGTCGCCGGGGCACCCGGTTACCCAGGCCGAGCCAGATCAGGACACCACCGGTACCGAGCGTCCACAGATTCGCCTCAATCGAGAAGGACGGAAACCGGCCACCCACCAACGACAGGCAGACGAGCACCGGCACGGTGACAGCGGGACGATCCCAGGCGCGCGGCGCCTCGATGGTCAGGTCACAGGGCTGTTCCATTCCGCAATTCTGCCCATCGTTACCAACGGCGGGAAGACCGAACACCCGTAAGCCGACCCTGATCTTTGTCGCCGATCATCAGCCGAAAGGCCAGCCAGCAGTTAACCGCAAGACTGACCTGACCGTTGCCGCAAGGCACCCCGACCGTTAACGCAGGGCATAACGACAGCTAGCGCAGGGCTACCCGACTGTTACCGCGAAGCCGACCAGACCGACACCGCGCGGCCGCCCCTCAACCGCCGGTCGGGGCGAGTAGCGCCTCGGCCAGCTCCCGTCGGACCGCCTCCAGCACCTCGTCGGCGCCGCCCCGGCCGGTGAAGCCCGCGGCGAGCCGGTGCCCTCCGCCGCCCAAGGCCATCGCCACCCGGCTCACGTCCACCGCGCCCTTACTCCGCAACGACACCGCCCACTCGCCGTCGGCGGTCTGCTTCACCACGCAGCTCACGTCGGCCTCCGCCGTGCACCGCACCGCATCGATCAGCGCCTCCAGCACGTACGCCGGCTGCCCGTGCCGGGCCAGGTCCTCCTGGCTCGCCCAGGTCCACACCAGGCCGTGACCGCCCGCCGCGGCGGGCTCCAGCCGGGCCCGGCCGACCACCTCGGCGCAGAGCCGCACGGCACCGAACGGGCGGGTGTCCAGGACGCGGAGGGAGATCTCACCGGGACGAATGCCCGTGGCGAGGAGCCGGGCCGCGAACCGGTGCACCGCCGCGGTGGTGGCCGCGTACCGGAACGAACCGGTGTCGGTGGTCAACGCCACGTAGAGACACTCCGCGATCTCCGCGTCGAGCGGCACCCCCAGCCGGTTGAGCAGCTCGTCCACGAGCACCGCGGTGGCCGCCGCCCCCGGCTCCACCAGATTGATCGCGCCGAAGCCGGGGTTCGACGCGTGGTGGTCGAGCACCAACGTGCTGCCGGCGGTCGTCAACCGGTCAGCCAGCTCCCCCAACCGGGACTCGCTCGCCGCGTCGAAGCTGATCAGAAGGTCCGGATCGGCAACCGCCTCCGCCGCCGGAACCAGCAGCTGCTCACCGGGCAGCCCGCGCAGCGGCTCCGGGAGCTGCGGCGGGCCGGGAAAGGCGGCCTGTACCTGTCGCAGACCAAGCCGGCGCAGGCCGAGAGCGAAGCCGAGCATGCTGCCGAGGGCATCGCCGTCCGGGTTCACATGACAGACCAGCAGCACCCGCCCTGCGGCCGGCACTGCCCGGACCGCGGCCACCGCCGCCGCCCAGTCGGCCTCCGTCGGCGCGGACCGCGCCCCGGCGGCGGAGTCGGTCACCGTTGCTCCCCGCCCGGCGGCGGCACCTCGTCCCCGGCCGCCTCGGACTCCTCCTCCAGCCGGTACGGCTGGGACTCACCCGCATACTCGGCCCGGGTGGCGAGGCGCTGCACCTCGGCATCCGCGTGGCGGGCCTGGGCGAGCAGGTCGTCAATGTGCTTGACCTGGTCCTGAACGTCATCCAGGACGAAGGTCAGCGTCGGCGAGTGGCGCAGCCCCAGCGCCTTCCCCACGGTGCTGCGTAACATGCCCTTGGCGCTCTCCAACGCCGCGGCGGTGCTCGCCTGGGCGGCCGCATCGCCGAGCACCGTGTAGAAAACTGTGGCGTCGCGGAGGTCGGCGGTGATCCGCGCATCCGTGATGGTGATCATGCCAAGCCGGGGATCCTTGATCTGGCTACGCACCACCGACGCCACCAGCTCACGCACCCGCTCCGCGTGCCGGCGCACCTTGGCCGGATCCGACATCTCGCCACCTCCAGGCGTACCGCTCCCGGCCGCCGGGCACCCGGAGTGCCCAAACCGCCGGCCATCACCACGAACACTACCCGCGCCGCCGGTCCGCCCGTACGTCGCCGGTGCGGTGACCGCCCACGGGGCAGCCCCGCAGCGACGCCAGTGGATCAGTCGTCCGCGCCGTACAGTCGCCGCCGCATCGACAACAGCTCCACCTCGGGACGGGAGGCAACCAGGCGCTCACACGAGTCGAGCACCTCGCGTACGTGCGCCGCCGTCGCGGCCACCACCGCGACGCCAATCTCCGCCCGCCCGTGCAGGTCGAGCGCCCCCACCTCGGCGGTGGAGACCTCGACGCGGCGCAGCGCCGCCACGATCGGCCGAACGTAGGACCTCTTGGCCTTCAGCGACCGGGAGTCGCCCGGCAGGAGAAGGTCGAATACCGCAGTTCCGGTGAACATCGTCCCGGAGACTACGGACGAAGCCGGACATGATCAAGGGGTTTACGCCGCCTGGCGTAAACCCCTTGACCTGTGTCCCTACCGGATCAGGCGCGCGCCTTCTCCCGCATCTCGAAGGTCTCGATCACATCGCCGACCTGGACGTTGTTGAAACCGGCCAGGGTCAGACCGCACTCGAAGCCCTCGCGCACCTCGGTCGCGTCGTCCTTGAACCGCTTGAGCGAGCTGATGGTGACGTTGTCCGCCACCACCGCGCCGTCGCGTAGCAGTCGGGCCTTGGCGTTGCGTCGGAGCAGACCCGACCGGACGATGCAACCGGAGATGTTGCCGACCTTGGACGAACGGAACACCTCGCGGACCTCCGCGGTGCCCAGCTCGACCTCCTCGTACTCCGGCTTGAGCAGGCCCTTGAGCGCCGCCTCGATCTCCTCGATGGCCTGGTAGATGACGGTGTAGTACCGCATCTCCACGCCCTCGCGGTCGGCCATCTCGCGGACCTTGTTGGCGGCCCGCACGTTGAAGCCGATGATCGTGACCGCCTCCGACGAGGCGCTCGCGAGCATGACGTCGCTCTCGGTGATCGCCCCAACGCCCCGGTGGATGATCCGTAGCTGGACCTCCTCGGGGATGTCGAGGTTGAACAGGGCATCCTCGAGCGCCTCCACGGAACCGGAGACGTCGCCCTTGAGCACCAGGTTGAGCGAGGTCTTCTCGCCCGCCTTGAGCTGCTCCATGAGCGTCTCGAGGGTGGCCCGACCGCGGGAGTTGGCGAACGCCGCCGCCCGCCGCCGCGCCTGCCGCTGCTCGGCGATCTGCCGTACGGTGCGGTCGTCCTCGGCGGCCAGGAACGTGTCGCCCGCCCCCGGCACCGCGGTCAGACCCAGCACCAGCACCGGACGAGACGGACCCGCCTCGGCGACCTGGTTACCGTTCTCGTCGAGCATCGCCCGAACCCGGCCGTGCGCCCCACCGGCGACGATCGAGTCGCCCGCCCGCAGGGTGCCCTTCTGCACCAGCACCGTCGCCACCGCGCCCCGGCCCTTGTCCAGGTGCGCCTCGATCGCCACACCCTGCGCCGGGCCGTCGGTCGGAGCGGTCAACTCCAGCGACGCGTCCGCGGTCAGCAGGACCGCCTCGAGCAGGCTGTCGATCCCGGTACCGGGCTTGGCCGCCACGTTGACGAACATGGTGTCGCCGCCGTACTCCTCGGCGACCAGTCCGTACTCGGTCAGCTGTTGGCGAACCTTGTCCGGGTTGGCGTCCGGCTTGTCGACCTTGTTGACCGCCACCACGATCGGCACGTCGGCCGCCTTGGCGTGGTTCAACGCCTCGATCGTCTGCGGCATCACCCCGTCGTCGGCCGCAACGACCAGGATCACGATGTCGGTGACCTGGGCGCCACGGGCACGCATGGCGGTGAACGCCTCGTGACCGGGGGTGTCGATGAAGGTGATCGCCCGGTCCTGGTCCTCGTGCGGTACGTGGACCTGGTAGGCGCCGATGTGCTGGGTGATGCCACCCGCCTCGCCGGCCACCACGTTCGCCTTCCGGATCGCGTCCAGAAGCTTCGTCTTACCGTGGTCGACGTGACCCATGACGGTCACCACCGGCGGCCGGCTGACCAGACGGTCCTCCGCCACCTCGGCGTCGAGGTCGATGTTGAACTGCGCGAGCAGCTCGCGGTCCTCGTCCTCCGGGCTGACGATCTGGACGACGAAGCCCAGGTGCTCACCCAACAGCAACAGGGTGTCGTCGGAGCAGGACTGGGTCGCGGTCACCATCTCGCCCAGGTTGAACATCTCCTGGACCAGCGAACCCGGGTTGGCGTTGATCTTGTCGGCGAAGTCCGACAGCGAGGCGCCGCGGGACAACCGGACGGTCTGACCCTGGCCCCGGGGCGCACCCGAGGACATGGTCGGGGCCGACAGGTTGTCGAACTCCTGTCTGCGCTGCTTCTTCGACTTGCGACCGCGAGTCGGCCGACCACCGGGACGCCCGAAGGCACCCGCGGCACCGCCACCGCGACCACGGCCACCGCCACCGGGACGACCGCCACCGGGGCCGCCGCGGAAACCGCCGCCGCCACCACCGGGGCCGCCGCGGTAACCACCACCGCCGCCGCCACCGCCGCCGGGGCCGCCGCGGTAACCACCACCGCCGCCACCGCCGCCGCCGCCGCGGTAACCACCACCGCCGCCGCCGGGACGACCGGCGCCGCCACCACCACCGGGACGACCGGAACCGGGACCGCCGGGGCGGCCGGGACGCTGGCTCGGCATGGAGGCCGGGCTCGGCCGCGGCGGCATGGAGGCCGGGCTCGGCCGCGGCGGCATGGAGGCCGGGCTCGGCCGCGGGCCACCCGCACCGGCGGCCGGGGGACGCTGCTGGCCGCCCTGGATGCCGAACGGGTTGTTACCGGCGCCACGCGCCGGCGGACGACCGCCGGACCGGGGCCCGGGGCCCGGAGTGGGCCCGCCGGAACGTCCGGCGGCCGGAGAGCCGGGCCGGGGCGGCATCGTGCCGGGACCGGGGCGGGGACCCGGGCGCGGACCACCCTCGGTGGGCGGCTCCCGCCGGACGTTCTCCCGCTGCTGCTGCCGGGCAGCCTGCGCGGCCTTGACCGCGGCCTCCTGCTCGGCCTTCAGCGCGGCGGCACGCGCCTCGGCGGCCGCCACCTCAATGTCGTGGGCGCTCGCCGGCTTGGCGGCCGGTGTCGCGGCCTGCGGCGGACCCGGAACCGGACCCTTGGGTTTCGGGCCGGGCGTCGGGGCACCCGGCCGCCGCGGCGGCATGGGCTTGGCCGTGACGCGGGATCCGCCCGGAGGCGGCGCCGGGGTCGGGGCCCGGGGAGGGGTTGGGGTTGGGGTCGGGGTCGGGGTCGGCGGGGTCGCCGCCGGCGGGGCTGCCGGCGCGGGCGAGCCGGCGTTGTTGACGAACGCGTTACGCAACCGTCGGGCGACCGGCGCCTCGACAGTGCTGGACGCGGACTTCACGAACTCGCCCATCTCCTTGAGCTTGGCGAGAACGGTCTTGCTTTCGACCCCGAGCTCCTTGGCGAGCTCGTGTACGCGGGCCTTTCCTGCCACTGCACTCCTCATTCCGAGGTCGTGCGGGCAGCACCCGCAGCGACCTCACTCGTGCACTTGAAGCCTGGTCATTTCTGCGACTTCATCGTGTGCTCATGTCGGTCGTCCTACCTTGCTAGCGACCCGCGTCCGGTCGGGTTGGCCGGACGTCGTGGTTGGCGCATCGAGATGCCTCGCAAGCTCACCGTGGTCGGGGACCCCGGTGACGCGCAGCGCCCGCCCGAAAGCACGACGCCGCACCGCCTGCGTGAAGCAGGCCGGGTCTGGGTGCACGTGCGCCCCCCGACCCGGCATTCTGCGGGCTGGGTCGGGACGGAGGCTGTGACCAGCCCCGGCACCCACCGCGACAACCCGCAGCAGTTCCTTGGTTGACGCTCGAGACCGGCAACCCACACAGGTGCGCTCCGGCAGCGCGCGTCGTACCACTGGGAAAGTCTACCCCTAGCCCCCGGAGATCGCGCGGCCCGGCTCCGGGACGTGATCGACATCGGCGTCGCCCGCCGGACGGGCCGGCTCGACGTCGGAGCGAATATCAATCCGCCAACCGGTCAACCGGGCGGCAAGCCGGGCGTTCTGCCCTTCTCGCCCAATAGCCAGTGAAAGTTGGAAATCCGGCACCGTCACCCGGGCGGTACGGGAGGCCAGGTCAACCACCTCCACCCGGAGGGCCTTGGCTGGCGAGAGCGCGTTGCCGACGAAGGCCGCCGGGTCCTCCGACCAGTCAATAATGTCGATCTTCTCCCCGTGCAGCTCGCCCATGACCGCCCGCACCCGCTGACCCATTGGCCCGATGCAGGCGCCCTTGGCGTTCACCCCCGCCGCGGTGGAGCGGACGGCGATCTTCGTGCGGTGGCCTGCCTCACGGGCGATCGCGGTGATCTCCACCGTGCCGTCGGCGATCTCCGGCACCTCGAGGGCGAAGAGCTTCTTCACCAACGCCGGGTGCGAGCGGGACAGGGTCACCTGCGGACCGCGTACGCCCTTGGCCACGTGCACCACGACGCAGCGCACCCGCTCGCCGTGCGCGTACTGCTCACCGGGGACCTGCTCGGACTGGGGCAGTACCCCCTCCAGCTTGCCCAGGTCCACGCTGACGATGCCCTTCTCGGCACGCGCCTCGTGCGCCTGGACCACCCCGGTCACCAGGTCCCCGTCCCGGCCCACGTACTCGCCGAAATGCACCTCGTCGGTGGCCTCCCGCAGCCGCTGAAGAATCACCTGCTTGGCGGTCATCGCCGCGATCCGACCGAAGTCGTGCGGGGTGTCGTCCCACTCCCGCACCACACCGCCGTCGGGCTCCACCTCCTGGGCGAAGACCAAGGCCGCGCCCGTCTTACGGTCGATCTCCACCCGGGCGTGCGGCTGCGCACCCTCGGTGTGCCGGTACGCCGTCAGCAGCGCGGTCTCAATCGCCGCGAGGATCGTGTCGAACGGGATTTCCCGCTCACGCTCCAGTGCGCGCAGCGCCGCGAGGTCGATGTTCACCTCTCCTCGCCCTCCACATCATCATCGTCGTCGTCGAAATCGCCGGCCTCGTCAGCGCCGTCAGCGCCATCCGCCTCGCCCGGGCGGGTGAACTCGATCTGCACCCGTCCTGGGCCCAACTCGGCGTAGCGCCACGCCGTCCGGCCGGCGTCGGTCTCCAACATCACCTGCTCATCGTCCGCCTCGACCACCCGGCCGGTAACCTGGCGGTCGCCGGCGTCCGGCCCACCCCGCACCAGGACCCGTACCAGCCGGCCGGCGTTCCGCCGCCAGTGCCGGGGGAGGGTGAGCGGGCGGGACACGCCCGGCGAGCTGACCTCGAGTTGGTACTCGCCGGCCACGAGGTCCCCGCGCTCCTCCTCGGCCGCGTCCAGGGCGGCGGAGACGGCCCGCGAGACGTCGGCGACGCCGTCCAGGTCGATACCACCGTCGGCGTCGACAATCACCTGCACCACGTGGCGCCGGCCGGCCCGGGAGATCGACAGCTCCTCCAGGTCGTATCCGGCCGCACCGATGACTGGTTCGACGACCTCGTGCAACCGAGCCCGCCGGCTGGCGAGATCACCGCCGCGGCCGACCCGACCGGCGCTGCGCTGGCCACCCGTACGCCGCGGTCGCGCCGTCGGCCCGGTGGGCCTGGTGGCCCGGCCACGCTGGCTCATCTAGCGCCCCTATCTGCTGTTGGCGGCGCCCGGTCGGTCGCCATAGCCACACGCCACCGGGGCGGACGCGCCGGTGGTTGCGCAGAGCGTAACGCGCTGCCCGTCAGTCGGATGGGCCGGCGCACCGACTCCTGCCAACGCGAGGGGGGCCAACATGGTGTTGACTTGGACGGTGATGGGCAAAACGACGCAGCCGGACCCACTTCCGGACCGAACAATGAGACATTCCCGACGAAAAGTGCTACGAGTAGGCGCCCTCCTGACCCTCGGTAGCGCCGTACCGTCGCTCACCGGCTGTGACCCGTTCAACCAGGAACCAACCCCACCTGACCCACTCGCCCCCATGGTGGATGAGGCGCTCGCGCTCGCCGCGACCTACCGGGACGCCGCCACGACGCACCCCACGCTGGCCGGCCGGCTGGCGCCGATCGCCGAAGCGCACGCCGCGCACGCGGCGGAGCTGGCCCGGATCACCAAGGTGGCCCTACCGTCGGCCACCCCGACCACCAGCACCCCCGCCGACGCCGACGCCGACGCGACCCTCACCGGGCTACGCGAACGCGAGCAGACAGCCGGCGACTCGGCCGCCCGGGCCTGCCTGGCCGCACCGGCCGGGCGGGCCGCGCTGCTCGCCAGCATCGCCGCCGCCCGCGCCAGCCACCTGGAGGCGCTGCAGTGAACACCCCCACCCCGGGCGCGAGTTCCGCCCACGCCGCGGCCCTGACCGCCGAATACGCCGCCATCTGGGCCTACGGCCCGATCGGCGTACGCCTGACCGGCCCCGCCCAGGAGGCGGCCCGCGATGCCGAGGCGACACACCGGCGCCGCCGAGACGACCTGGTGCTGCACCTCACCGACGCCGGTGCCAGCCTCCCGGCCGACCAGGCCGGCTACGCCCTGCCGTTCCCCGTCACCGACGAGGCGAGCGCCCTCCGGCTCGCCGTTGCCGTCGAGGAACGGACGGCGGGGTTCTGGCAGGCGGCGGTGGCCGCCACCAGCGGCGCCGAGCGAGAACGTGCGCTCGCGGCGCTGGTTGACTGTGCGGTGCGGGCCACCCGCTGGCGGCGAACCGCGGGGATCACCCCCCTGACCACGTCCTTCCCCGGAAGGACCGCCTGACCCCGTTCGGCGACGGTCACCGACCGCGGGCCCGGAGCATCGACGCGGGCCGCAGGTCGGCAGAATGCTCCCATGTCCATTCTGGGTTCCCTCACCCGCCGGGTCGGCCACCACCGCTGGTTCAGCACCGCCGCCCGGCTCCTCGTCCCAATCGACCGCGCGGTCGGGCGGCTCAGCCGCGGGCGGGTGGTCGCCCTCGGGCTTCTCCCGTCGCTGGTCATCACCACGACCGGCCGTCGCTCCGGCCAGCCCCGCAGCAACCCCCTGCTGTACGTGCCGGACGGAGACGGCTACGTGGTGGTCGGGTCGAACTGGGGACAGACCCACCAGCCCGCCTGGGCGTTGAACCTGCTCGCCAGCCCCCACGCCGAGGTGGACATCAAGGGGCGCCGCTTTCCGGTACGCGCCGACACGCCCGAGGGCGCCGAGCGGGACCGACTCTGGCAGCTACTGGTGACCGAGTGGCCGGCCTACCAGACCTACGTGCAGCGGGCCGGCGACCGCGAGATCCACCTCTTCCGGCTGGTACCCGTGGCCGGGTAGCCGCCTCCTCCTAAAGCCCGCCCTGAATACCGATCAGCGTGCCGATGCCGTAGGTCGCGGCGGCGGCGAGGCCACCCAGCAGCAGCTGACGCAGGCCCGCCGCCCACCAGCGCCGGCTGGTGAACCGGGCGACGATCGCGCCGGCCAGGAAGAGGCCGAGGCCGCCGACGCCGAGCGCCGGCCAGAGACTGGTGCTGCCGAGCAGATAGGGCAGCAGCGGCACCAGGGCGCCGACGGAGAAGCAGACAAACGACGAGAACGCCGCCGCCCACGGGCTCGGCTGGTCGTCCGGGTTGACGCCCAACTCCTCCCGGACGTGCACCCGCAACGCCTCCTCGGGGTTGCGCCGCACCGCCTCCGCGACCTGCGTCGCGAGCTCCCGGGGCAGGCCGCGGGCCACCCAGGTGTCCGCCAGTTCGCGCGCCTCGACCTCGGGGTGCCGTTCCAGCTCCCGCCGCTCCTTGGCCACCTCCGCGGCGACCTGTTCGTTGGCCGACCGGACGCTGGTGTATTCCCCCAGCCCCATCGAGATGGCGCCGGCAACCAGGCCGGCGGTGCCGGTGAGGAGCACGGCCCGCGCCGACACCCCACCGCCCCCCACCCCCGCGATCAGGGCGATGTTGGTGACCAGCCCGTCCATCGCCCCGAAGACCGCGGGGCGCAGCCAGCCTCCGGAGACGTCCGCGTGGTGTGCCTCCCGCAGCGCCGCCGGAGTCTCGGTCACGGCAGGGTGAGGATCTCGTAGCCGTCGTCGGTCACGAGAATCGTGTGCTCGAACTGGGCGGTCCACTTCCGGTCCTTGGTCACCACGGTCCAGCCGTCATCCCACATGTCGTACTGGTAGGTGCCGAGGGTGATCATCGGCTCGATGGTGAAGGTCATACCCGGCTCCATCACGTCGGTGGGCCGCGGGCTGTCGTAGTGCGGCACGTAGAGCCCGCTGTGGAACGCCTCGCCGATGCCGTGCCCGGTGAAGTCCCGCACCACGCCGTAGCCGAAGCGCTTCGCGTACGACTCGATCACCCGACCGATCACGTTGATCTGCCGACCGGGGGCGACCGCCCGGATGCCTCGCATCGTCGCCTTGTGGGTCCGCTCGACGAGCAACCGGACCTCCTCGCTCACCTCACCCACACAGAAGGTGGCATCGGTGTCGCCGTGCACCCCGTCGAGGAAGGCAGTGACATCGACGTTGATGATGTCACCGTCCTGGAGCACCGTCGAGTCGGGGATGCCGTGGCAGATAACCTCGTTCAGGCTGGTGCAGCAGGACTTGGGGAATCCCCGGTAGCCCAGCGTTGACGGGTAGGCGCCGTGGTCACAGAGGAACTCGTGCACCACCCTGTCGATCTCGTCGGTGGAGATCCCCGGCTTGCAGTGTTCGCCCGCGAGCACAATGGCCTGTGCCGCCAACCGTCCGGCGGCCCGCATCCGCTCGATGGTCTCCGGCGTCTGCACGTGTGATCCACGCCACTGCTTGGGCTCTTTCTTGCCCACGTACTCGGGTCGGGGAATGTGGGCGGGCACCTGTCGCCAGGGAGAGAGCGTGCCAGGGGTCAACGGCGCACGGACGGTCATGGCGCAAGCCTAACGCCGCGACCTCGACACCGCGTGGCGCCCATCGCGCTCCGGACCCTCCCGGACCGGCACTTGCCGCCCGAAATGATTTGCCCCACTGCCCGCCCCGGCCGCATCCTGACTGCGGTGACCAGGCCCGGTCCGGACGGGCCAGCGCCGGGCGCTCGGCAACGCCCGGCGGAGCGGTGGCGCGGGATCCGACCTCTCTCTCACGTACGGTGATCTGCCGTACCCGATGGGTTCCGCGCCACCGCTCCCCGCTCACGGAGCCGGGCCGTGATCTCACCCGCCGGCCCCGGCACACCAAACCAGTAGCCCTGCCCGGTGTCGCACCGCAGTGCCCGCAGCCGCTCGGCCTGCACCCCGGTCTCCACCGCCTCCGCGGTGACCGACAACCCGAGCGCCCGCGCCAGCCGCACCAGGGCGTCCACGATCTGCTCGTCCCGATGGCCGGCCGCCTGCTCCGTTCCGCCCTCGCGAAGTCCCTCCACGAACGGGCCCGCCAACTTCAGCGACCGGATCGGCAACCGGCGCAGGTACGCCAGATTCGAGTAGCCGGTGCCGAAGTCGTCGATGGCCAGCCCCACCCCCAGCCCGGCGAGCCGGTGCAACGCCCGCAGCGGCTCCCCCGCGGTACCCATCACGGCGCTCTCGGTCAGCTCCAGCTGCAGGAGCTCGGCGGGGAGCCCACTGTCGGTCAACGCCTCCGCCACCACGTCCACGATGCCGGGGTGTTCCACCTGACGCGCGGCGAGATTGACGCTGACGACCAGGCGGGTCTCCGGAACCTCGCGTCGCCAGGCGTCGGCGTCCCGGCACGCCCGGCGCAGCACCCACTCCCCCAGTTGGACGATCAACCCGGTCTCCTCGGCCAGCCCGATGAACCGGGCTGGGCCAAGCCGACCCAGCTTGGGATGCTGCCAGCGGACGAGCGCCTCCACCGCCAGCATCGAACCGTCCTGCAGGGAGACGATCGGCTGGTAGTCCAGCACGAACTCATCCCGCTCCAGGGCCGCCGGCAGTCCGGCGGCCAACGTGGATCGGGCGATCTCCCGCGCGCTTCGCTCCCGGTCCCAGACCGCCCACCGGCCACGCCCCTCGGCCTTGGCCCAGTACAGCGTGGTGTCGGCGGCCTTCATCAGCTCCGACGGGTCGGTCGTATGCACCGGGCACTCGACGATGCCGATGCTCGCCGACACCATGAGCTGATGGTCACCGATCCGGATCGGTGCGGCCACGGCCGCGAGTGCGGCCTCCGCGACGCTCACCACGTCGTCGAGGGACTCCCCGTCGTCGACCAGGATGACGAACTCGTCGCCTCCCATCCGGGCCACCAGATGCCCGAACCCGGCGACGCAGTCCGACAACCGGTCGGCGATCACCACGAGCAGCTGGTCGCCCAGATCGTGACCGAGGCTGTCGTTGACCGCCTTGAACCCGTCCAGATCCAGGAAGCAGACCCCGACCGGGTGACCGGCGCCGGCGTTGTCGAAGACCGTCCCGAGGGTGTCGAAGAAGAGGGTCCGGTTGGGCAGGCCGGTGAGCGGGTCGTGCAGTGCCTGAAACCGGAGCCGCTGCTGGAGCTCGTAGCGCTCGGTGATGTCCTCGACCACCGCGACGGTGAACCGGGGTCGGCCGTCGTCAAATCGAACCAGGGACACCGCCAAGTCGGTCCAGACGGTGGTGCCGTCCTTGCGGTAGTACCGCTTCTCGAGCCGGACGGTGTCCCGCTTGCCCTCGATGACCTCCTGGTACAGCTCCCAGATTCCGGCCGCGTCGTCGGGGTGGAACAGCGACGCCACGTTGCGCCGCCGCAACTCCTCGATCGGGTAGCCGAGCATGTCGGCGAAGGCCTGGTTGACGTCGATGATCTGGCCATCGACCAGACCGATGCCGATCCCGATGGCGGCACCGGAGAAGACCGCGCGGAACCGGGCCTCGCTGTCCCGCAACGCCTGTTCCACCTCGTCCCGCGCCTGCCAGGCCGAGCGGGCGATCCGCTCCTGCTGGGTGAAGGTGCGGTCCCGGAGCGCGCCGGCGAAACCGGCTGCCATCGCGCCCTGCAACGCCGCGACCCGGGTCGCCGCCTCCTCCGTACCGACCAAGTCGGGCAGCACCCGGGCGAGGAACCGGTCACCGAGCGCCCGGACCGACCAGTCGAGCACCCCCGGCTCGGTCAGGTGCGCCTCGGCCAGCGCCTGGCCGACCTGGGCCGCGGGCTGGGACGAGAACGGCTCGGCGCGCAGCGCCTGGGCCAGCCGGACGGTGTGCAGGTGCAGCAGCCGCTGGGTCTCCGCAGCACTGAACGGGACGAAGCCGAGCCGGCGTACGGCGCGGGCCCACTCGGCCGCGTACTCCTCGGCGCCGGCCCGGCTACGGTCACGCCCTCCCGACTCCAGGACGACGGCCACCGCGATCAGCCGCCCGGTTGGTCGTGCCGGGCAACCCCGCCGAAGGCACCGAACTGCGCCGGATTGTCATCCACGTCGGAGGCGGAGTCCGGCCGCCACAACGGCATGTGGACCACCCCCGGCTCCAGCAGGGTCCAGTCCCCGAAGAAGCCGGTGATCTCGGCACGGGACCGAAGGGTGATCTCGGTGTCGGTACGCGCCGACAACCGCTGGGCATCGAGCATCTCCTGGGGCTGGTCCTCGAAGGTGGAGTGTGAGAGCACCAGACAACTTCCGGGCGCGGCGGCGGCCCGGAGCGTGGCGAGGAGGTCGCCCGGGCGATCGTCGTCGCCGATGAAGTGCACCACCCCGGCGAGCAGAATGCCCATCGGCCGGTCAAAGTCCAGCAGCTTCAGCTCCCGGGCCTGCGCCAGGATCTGCTCGGGACCGCGCAAATCGGCGTGGATGACCCCGGTCCGGTCGTTGCCCAGCAGCAGCTCCCGACTGTGCGCCACCGCGACCGGGTCGATGTCGACGTAGACGATCCGGGCGTTCGGGTTGACCGCCTGGGCCACCTCGTGCACGTTACCGACGGTCGGGATACCGGAGCCGATGTCGAGGAACTGGTCGATGCCCTCGTGCAGCAGCACCCGGACCGCGCGGCGGAGAAACTCACGGCCTGCGCGCATGGTGCCGGCGAGGTTCGGCGTCATGCTGGCGATCTGCTCGGCGAGTTGCCGATCGATCTCGAAATTGTGGGCCCCGCCGAGAAAGTAGTCATACACCCGGGCCGCGCTCGGGCGAGAAAGGTCTATCTCAGCGGGAAGTCCATCCTGCTTCTGCACAGTGCTACACCCCAGTTCGTCGCCGCGGTGCGGGAGGGTACCGGTGTCGAGGGCGCGTGCGGACACGCGGAGGTCACCGGCCGACCCGCGGATCATCAGGTGCCCACAACTGTAGGCGTGCGTCAATGCGGGCGGGAGGGCGTGGGCGGGTCACCGGTCATCCCGCCGACTCCAACAGCAGCGAGATGCCCTGGCCCACCCCGACACACATGGTGGCCAGCGCCCGCCGGCCGCCCCGGCGCCGCAGCTCCAGGGCAGCGGTCAGCGCCAGCCGGGCCCCACTCGCGCCGAGCGGATGCCCCAACGCGATCGCGCCCCCGTTCGGGTTGACCTGCTCGGCGTCCGCCGGCAGACCCAGTTCCCGCAGGACCGCCACCGCCTGCGCCGCGAACGCCTCGTTCAGCTCGACCACGTCCAGGTCGCCCACCGCCAGGCCGAACCGGTCGAGGAGCCGGCGGGTGGCGGGCACCGGGCCGACGCCCATCACCCGCGGCGGTACACCGGCTGCGGCGGAGCCGACGACCCGGGCCAACGGGTTCAGGTCGTACCGGGTCAATGCCGCCTCGGAGGCCACCAGCAGCGCCACCGCGCCGTCGTTGACACCGGACGAGTTACCGGCGGTGATCGTGCCCCCCGCCCGGAACGGGGTGGGCAGCGCGGCCAGTTTCGCCAGCGACGTCTCCCGCGGATGTTCGTCGACCTCGATCAGCGTCGTCCCCCGCCGACCGGCCGGAGCCGACACCGGCACGATCTCCTCGGCGAGCCGACCGTCGGCCTGGGCCTTGGCCGCGCGCTGCTGGGAGCGGTACGCGAACTCGTCCTGGGTGGCCCGCGCGACACCGTACTCGGCGGCCACGTTCTCCGCGGTCTCCGGCATCGAGTCGATACCCCACCCCTGTTCCAGCAACGGGTTGACCAGCCGCCAGCCGATGGTGGTGTCGTAGACCTCCGCGTTACGGGAGAACGCGGTCTCGGCCTTGGGCAACACGAACGGCGCCCGGCTCATGCTCTCCACCCCGCCGGCCAGCACCAGGTCGGCCTCGCCAGCGACGATGGAACGGGCGGCGAGGGCGAGGGCGTCCAGGCCAGAGCCGCAGAGCCGGTTGACCGTGCTGCCGGGGACCTGCTCGGGCAGCCCGCCGAGCAGCGCCGCCATCCGGGCCACGTTGCGGTTGTCCTCGCCGGCCTGGTTCGCGCAGCCCAGGATCACGTCGTCGGTCCGGGCCCAGTCCACCGTCGGGTATCGCGTCACCAACTCCCGGATCACGTGGGCGGCTAGGTCGTCGGGGCGGACGCCGGCGAGCGCCCCGCCGTATCTCCCGATCGGGGTACGGACACCAGCCACCAGATATGCCACGGTCATCGCGAGTCCTTCGGGGGTGGGAAGGTCGGGGGATGGAACGGACCCGGATCCCGGGCAACGCTCCGGCGTCAGAATATCGACGCCCGGACCAGCGGGGTCGCAGGTACCCGAGCCACCCGGGTGGGGATGGTCACCGGTCAGCTACTCCCCGGATCACGGAGAACGGTGTATCGTCATCCGGCAATGACCAACGTCTGGAATCTCACCGTGCGCTTGTACGTCGACCTTCGACGGCAGGCCAGCGGTATCTGTCCGGCGCGGCCGCAGCTCTGACGCCGCCCGTACTTTCGTTCTTCCAGACTTGGACATTTTATGCGCAAAATCCCTTTTTCCGTGCAGATCCTGCTCGGCCTCGCCCTCGGCGTGGCCCTCGGCTACCTCGCCCGGGCCGGTGAGCTGAGCTGGCTGGCCACCGGCCTCGACACCGTCGGTGGCCTCTTCGTCCAGCTGCTCAAACTCGCCGTGCCACCCCTGGTCTTCACCGCCATCGTGATCAGCGTGGTCAGTCTGCGGGGCGTGGCCAACGCCGCCCGGCTGGCGCTGCGCACGCTGCTCTGGTTTGGTGCCACCGCGCTCATCGCGGTCAGCGTCGGCATCGGCCTCGGGCTCCTCACCAACCCCGGCCGCGGGGTCACCCTGGACCTGGCTGACGCCACCGCCCCGACCAGGACCGGCTCCTGGACCGACTTCCTCACCGGCATCATCCCGACCAACCCGGTCGGCGCGTTCGTCGAGGGCAACGTCCTCCAGATCGTCTTCCTCGCCCTCGTCATCGGCGCGGCGGCCCTGCTGGTCGGCCCGCCCGCCGAGCCGTTCGTCGAACTCAACCGGGCCCTCCTGACGATCGTCCAGAAGGCGCTGTGGTGGGTGATCCGGCTCGCCCCGATCGGGACCCTGGGCCTGATCGGTAACGCCGTCGCCACCTACGGCTGGGACCTGCTGGCCCCGCTGGCCCGCTTCACCACCGCCGTCTACGTCGGCTGCGCGATCGTGCTGTTCGTGGTCTACCCGCTGCTGCTGCTCGGCGCCGGCCGGCTCAACCCGCTGCGCTTCTTCGCTGGCGCCGCACCGGCGATCCAGCTGGCCTTCGTCTCCCGCTCCTCGGTCGGCACCATGCCGGTGACCCAGCGCGCGGTGGAGCGGCTGGGGGTCCCCCGCGAGTACGCCTCGTTCGCGGTCCCGTTCGGCGCCACCACGAAGATGGACGGCTGCGCGGCGATCTACCCGGCCCTGGCCGCGATCTTCGTGGCGCAGGTCTTCGGGGTGGAGCTGGGCGTCACCGACTACCTGCTGATCGCCTTCGTCTCCGTGGTCGGCTCGGCGGCGACCGCCGGCCTCACCGGCGCGATCGTCATGCTCACGCTGACGCTGAGCACACTCGGCCTGCCACTGGCCGGCGCGGGCCTGCTGCTGGCCATCGACCCCATCCTGGACATGGTCCGCACCGCGACCAACGTCGCCGGGCAGGCGCTCGTACCGACGATCGTGGCGGCCCGGGAGGGCACCCTGGACCGGACCGCGTACGACGCGGCCGGCCGCCGGAGCCTGATTGACGAGGACCCGGCCGAGCGCGACTCCGGGCCCGGCCAACACGAGGAACCGGCCCTGGCCCCCGCCTGAGCGGATCCCCACCCGGCTCCGCCCTGATGCTGGGGCGGAGCCGGCGTCGGTCCCGACGGGCTCGGCCGGCACCGCCCAGCACCGGGGCTTCCCGTCAGCCGGCCAGATGGGACCACTGATTCGCCAGTTCATCCCAACGCCCCTGGTCGGCCACCCGCCCGTCCTCCAACACCAGGACGTGGTCGGCGCGGAGCAACGCCGCCCGTTTCGAGGTCGACCCCAACACCGTGACCCCGTGCCGTCGCAGCGCCGCCCAGAGCGCCAGCTCCGTGGTGACATCCAGCGCGGAGGAGACGTCGTCGGCGACCAGCAACTCGCTTCCCGGGGCGAGCGCCCGGGCCAGTGCGAGCCGCTGCAGCTGCCCGCCCGACAGCCGGGTGCCCTTGTGCCCGATGACCAGCCCGAGACCGGCCCCGGTGGCCGCCAGGTCCGGCTCGAGCTGGGCGGTCGACGCCGCCGCGCCAGCGTCCACTGGGAAGCCGAGGGTGATGTTGTCGCCGACCGTCCCGGAGAGCACCCGGGGTTGCTGACCGACGTAGCTGACCTGGTGCGGGCGGAGAAACAGCTCCGGCTCCGTCACCGTTACGCCGTTCCACAGCAGCCGGCCGGTGTGCGGCACGATCCCGGCGAGGGCCCGCAGCAGCGACGACTTGCCCGACCCGACCGGACCGACCACCAAGACGAGCTGGCCGCGTTCGACCGTCAGGTCGACATCGCGGACCACCGTCACCCCATCCCGGTGGCGAACCCCGAACCCGGCCAACTCGAGCCGACGCAGCGGGTGCCGGGCCGGTGGCGACGGCGACGGAGCGCTACCGGCGGCCGGGTCGACCCCCGGCAGCCCCGCCGAGTACACCGGCGCCCCGGTCATCGCCACCGTCCGCTGGGTCCACACCCGAGCCGACGGCACCTGGGAGAGCAGCGACGCCGCGGTCCAGGCGATCCAGCGCGCCGCGACGAGGGTGGAGACGGCGACCAGGGTCGCGCCGGCCGACAGAACACCGGCCAGGAACAGCGCCCACGCGCCGATCGGTAGCAGCCCGCTGACCACCGACGGCGTGGAGCGGGACCACACCTGGGTGGATATCTCCCGACGCTGGCGCTCGCTGCGGACAGCGTCCAGGCCGGCGAGGTGGTCGAGCACCGGCCCGGTCGCGCCGGCCAGCTTCACCGTCCGCGCGGCGGAGAGCCCGGAGACCAACGCGGTCGCGTACGCGGCCCGCGCCGTCACCGTCGCCCGTGCGCTGCGCTCCAGGGCCGGGCCGAACAGGGCGGCGACCAGCGCGGACACCAGCATCGTCCCGAGGAAGAAGAGTCCGGGTACGACGCTGCCGGAGATAACGGTCATCGCCACCAGCAGGGCCAGGCCGAAGAGCTGGTCCACCATGTTGTCGGCCAGCTCCACGACCCGTTCGGTGTCACCGCCCTGGGCAACCACCTCGGCGGGGGTGTAGCCGCTGACCCGCCGGGGCCCGGTCTGCCCATGCACCAGCCGGAGGTTGATCCGCAGCATCTGCCGCACCCACCAGTACTGGAACCACAGCGTCGTGTACCAGTGGAAGGGCAGCGTGACCAGCAGCCCGGCCGCGATGCCGAGCGCCGGCAGCCACGGCTCGCCGACCCCGTCAACCACGTCCGCCCAGAGCCACGGCAGCACCGGGCCGTCCAGGCCGACCAACACCAGCACCACGAAGGGCACCATGGCCGCCAGCCCGTACCGTGGGTCGTTGCCGAGCAGCCGGAAGACCTCCCGCAGCGTTCGGCCGAGGGACGCCACCGCTGGCGGCGAGGTATCCCCCGCCGGCGGCCCGCCTTCTCCGGCGGTCGGCGAGCCATCCACGACGGACGGCGGGAGGTCCACGGGGGGCGGCGAGACGTCCACAGCTGGGGATGGGACGTCCACGGGGGGCGGCGAGGTGGGCTTCGCCGGGACGGTGACCGGGCCGAGTTCGGGTCGGGCGTCCGGCTTCGGGCCGTTCAGCAGCCCGACCCCGCTACCGCTGGCAGGGCCGGGGCCACCGCCGCCAACGCCGACCTGGACGGGCGTGTGGACGCCGGTGCTGACGGGAGTGATAGCCGGGGTGACGTCGTCGCTGGTGACGTCGTCGCTGATGACGGCGGCGGGCGTGACGGCGGCGGGGGTGACGGCGTCACTGATGGCCAGCAGTTCGGCGAAGCGCCCCGACTCCCGCAGCGGTCCGGCCTCCAGCACCGCGCCGTCCGCCAGCACCACCACCTCGTCGCAGTGCCGGACCGAGGAGAGCCGGTGCGCGATGACGATCCCGATCCGGTCGCGCAGCAGCCGTTCGGTGGCCGCCTGCACCCGCGACTCGGTGACCGGGTCGAGCCGGGCGGTCGCCTCGTCCAGGATCACCACCTGCGGGTCCCGCACCAAAATCCGGGCGAACGCGACCAGCTGCTCCTGACCGGCGGAGAGGACGTGCCCACCCTCGCCGAGCCGGGTCCGCAGCCCGTCGGGGAGTTCCGTGGCCCAGCCGTCCAGGCCCAGTTCGCGTAGGGCATCGGCGGCGGCGTCGATAAGATCCGGGTCGAAGAGGGCAATGTTCTCCGCGAGGGTGCCGGCCAGAATCTCGGTACGCTGCGGCACCACCGCCACCCAGCGACGCAGCTTCTCGACATCGATGTCGCGCAGATCCCGGCCACCGAGCAGGACCGTCCCAGCCGGTACGTCGACCGCCCGGGTGAGCACCTTCGCCAGCGTGGACTTACCCGAACCGGTCCGACCGACCAGGGCGTACGACCGGCCGCGGGTGAAGGTGAGGTGGATGTCGCGCAGGGCCGGCCCACCGCTGCCCTCGGCCACCGGGTACTCGAAGGTCAGACCCCGCACCGTCAGGTCGCCGTCAACCGGGGCCAGCCCGCCCACCGGCTCCTGCGGGGAACCCGCCAGCAGCCGTACGCGGCCCCAGGCACCGAGGGCGTACTGCAGCTCCGGCACCAGCCGGCTGACGTGCTCGACGGTCGCGCCGAAAGCGACGGCGAGCAGCCACACGGCGGTCAGCCGGGCGCCGTCCACCCGACCGCTGGCCAGCGCCCACGCTCCGGCGAGCACCACCGCGGCGATCCCGACGCTGGTGACACCGACCGCGGTGGTGGTGACCCGGGCCGACATCCGCCACACCGGCATCCCCCGGGCGAGCACGGCCGCCGCCCGCGTGGCCCAGAGCCGCAGCACGTACGGCTGGGCGAGGCTGGTCCGCACGTCATCCTGGCCGTGGACGGCCTCCTCCATCACCGCGGCCAGGTCGGACCAGGCCGCCTCCTCGGCCATCCGGGCTGGGACAATACGCGCGGTGGGCCGGCGCAGGCCGACGGCGAGGACACCGGCGAGCAGCAGCATGGTCAGCCCGGCCGGCCACCAGACGCCCAGTGCGACGACCGCGGAGAGCAGGCCCGCGGTCAGCATCTGGGCGATGCGGATACCCTGCGATCGGATTCCGGCGGCAACGTCATAGACGTCGCCGTCGATCCGGTCAAGCAGCTCGCCGACCGGCGTCGCCTCCAAGGTGGGCAGGTCCTGCCCGAAGGCGACCCGGCAGAGCCGGCGTCGGACGGCGGCGGACCAGTCGGCGGTCACCCCGGCCAGCACCAGATTGACCACGAGGGCGCTGACCACGGCGGCGACCAGCGCCACCGCGAGTAAGACGAAGGCGCCGACGGAGCGGTGCACCAGGACCGGTCCGGCCAAGGCGGCGGCAGCGGCCTGACCGCCGGCCCCGAGCAGGACCAGGATGCCCACGATCGTCATGCGGCGGGGCGCGGTGGCCCACAGGTCACGGAGCAGACGCACGGGAAGCCCTAACGACGAGCGGCGCTGGAACGCCCAGCCTCGCCCGGCGGGGACCCGTCGCTCAACGCATTTTGGGCCCCGTCAACGGGAGCCCCCGTCGGAAGCACCAGCCAAATTGACTGCGAGAGCCGGATCGGCAGCAGATCACGCTCCGCATTGTCTGGGGGCTCTTTAGCGCGAAATTTCCTGGTGTCTGGTTGATATCGGTCTGGGGTGTGACCGGGGGCATCGTGGTGGTGGAATCTCGGCGGGCGTCGCGGCGTTACACCTTGCGTACGGCCGTGGAGGTGGCCCGCTCGGGCGGGTGACACCGGGTGAGGTCGCCGGGAATGCTGGTGGCCGGTCGGTCGTTACATCTGGACCCGGCGCCGTGTGTGCCCCCTGTGCGGCCCGTGGTCGCCGACCCCCTCTTCTTTCTTTTCTTTGAGCGCCGGACGGTGCTTGCACCCCTCTTTTGCCGCCTGATCCCCCCTTTTTCGGGCGTGTGGGGTGTCGACCCCCGAATGGAGCAACCCCCATGAACACGATTCTGCGTCGTAGTGTCCTTGGTATCGCTGGTCTGGCCCTGTCCACCGGTGTCGTCGCCGGCCCCCTGGCCACCCTGACCGACACCACCCCCGCAGCGGCTGCTGGCGTGGTGCGGGCCGACAAGCCGGACATGGACACGCTGATCCCGCACGGCACCCAGGGTGAGCAGTCGCGCATCGACCTGGGCGACGAGCAGACCGGCAACGTGAAGGCCATCATCGAGGCCACGAAGAAGGCCGGCATGGACGAGCGCGCCGCCGTCGTGGCCATCGGTACCAGCTTGCAGGAGTCGAAGCTGGAGAACCTGGGACACCTAGGCGAGCGGAACGACCACGACTCGCAGGGCCTGTTCCAGCAGCGCCCCTCCTCCGGTTGGGGCAGCGTGGAGCAGATCACCGACCCCGAGTACTCCACCACCGCCTTCCTCAAGGGTTTGAAGCAGGTCGAGGGCTGGCAGGAACTACCCCTGACCGAAGCCGCCCAGAAGGTCCAGGTGTCGGCGTACCCGTTCCACTACGCCCAGTGGGAAACCCAGGCCGCCGACCTCGTCGCCGAGCACTGGACCAGCTGACCCCACCCCCACCCGAAGACCTGACCCACAAAGGGGGAAAGAAACTGTTGGCCGGCACCCGAAACCGGGTGCCGGCCAACAGCCGTCTCCGGATGTCCTGGACAGCTAGCTATTGCCCCCTGCGCCCATCGATGCACTCGCGAAGAAGGTCGGCGTGCCCTAGGTGGCGGGCGTACTCCTCGATCAGGTGGACCAGGACCACACGTAGCTCCACATCGTCTTTCCCCCGGGCGTCCAGCTCCGTTCGCGCGACGAACTCGTCGGCGGCATCGCACTGCCGTTGCCATTCCTGGAAGGCCGCCTCGACGTCGGAATCCGTGGGCATCGGAAAGCTGAACTCCTCGCTGTGCACCCCGTTGGGGCGGAAGGGGCGAGGGCCGCTGTCGCCCTGCATCACCCGCTGAAACCACCCGTGCTCGACCGCGGCCAGGTGCCGGACAAGCCCCAGCAGCGTCAGCTCCGACGGAGGCACCACGGGGCTCGCAAGCTGCTCCGGTGTCAGCCCCGCACATTTGAGCCGCACCGTCTGCCGCTGAAAACTCAGGTAGCGGAGGAGCACGTCTCGCTCGCCGTGGACGGTGTCTTGGTCCCGCGGGTCCTGCGCGGGCGGGACGAACATGTTCTGCCAACCGAAGCCCTTGCCTGCCCATTGATCAGTCATGAAGGGAGTCTGCCGACCGGTCAGGGGTGGTGCAACGCGGTTTGCCAAGCGCCCGTCCTCGGCTCGGCATGGCCCCGTGCGCCACCGGCGTCAAGGTCAGGAGGTAGCGCGCTCGATGAGGGTGGCGGCTCCGCCTCCGGTGAGCTCGTCGGGTGCGACCGGCCGACCGGAGACCGCGAGCAGGAGAGCGAGGGCCGTCCCACGCACCTCGGATCCGACTCCACTGTCTACTGAAGCGTCCGAGGTAACCAGTCGCAGCCCACTCGCGCGCTCCTTGCCGCCGCCCAGCTGCACCGTCGTCCGTAGTTGGAAGGTCAGTGCCGCCGCCACCTGCTCGACCGGGTAGTCGCCGCGAAGCCCCACTGCCCGTCGGATGTCCTCGCCGTGCACGAACGCCTCGACGAGGCGGGTGACGATCGCGGCCGGTGGGGTGCTGGTGCGGGTCACGACGGCGCGGAGGGCGGCGAGGGTGTCCACCGGGTCCGCGCGCCGCTCGCGGGCGAGACCCATCGCGTTCTGGCGGTCGAAGTCGAAGCGGGCGGTGACCATGTCCCGGACGAAGCGAAGCCGCGTCGTCTTCGCCGTGTCGACCAGGTGGGCCACGACGTCGTGGACGTCCCACCCGGGGCAGGCGGTCGGGGCAGCCCACTGCTCGGGCCCGAGGCTCTCCAGGCTGCGCGCAAGAGCTGCGCGCTCGTGGTGAACGACAGTCCACACCGCAGCATGCCGGCTGTTCATGCCGCTACCCAAGCAGCAGGGACTGACACTCCGGGCTGAGCTGGCGGTCCTGACAGCCGGCGAAGCGGAGGTGGTGAGCGCCGGCCACCCCGAGCTGCGGGGTGGCCGGCGGCGGGTCAGCGCCGGACGGTCACCTGCTCGCCGATGGCCACGACCTGATCCGGGGTCATGAAGAGCGGCGCCTGCAGGTTGAACACCGAGCCGTCGGGCAGCGGGACCTGGAGGAACCAGATCTCGTCGGCCCGGACGAGGTGAGCCTCTCGCCCGTTGACCTGGACCGTGCTCACCTCCTGGGCTCCCATAACGGTGTGCAGAAGGTCCGGCTGGGGCCGCTCTGCCAAATGAACGTTCATCGTGGCATCCGAGTTCTCGTCCTTCAGGGTGAGGATCCGGTCGTCCTTGAAGGCGAACACCTCCCAACCCGCCGGCGCGAGGCGGACCTGCAACGGCACCTCCTGTGGCCGCTCGACGATCGTGTCCGCGAGGGCTAGGACGGCCACCTCGGTGCCGAATCGCCCTCGGCCCGTGACCTCCACCCACTGGCCCGGCTCCCGCTCCCAGATCACGGACACATAGTTGGGCCCGTTCTGCGGACGGTCCTCCGACAATTCGCCGGGTTGGCCATGCACGGTCACCGGTCTGGTGCTCCCGTGCAACTCGGGTTGCCGGTCATAAACGCTCAGGTAGACATCGCTGTCCCCGGCCGTATCCTGGTGCACCGCGAGGAAACGGCTGTCGTGGAGGCTGAACGACGGGGCTTGCAGACCGGCCGGCACCGGATCGAGGGCGAGCGGGAAGACCGGCATCTCGAACGCGACCAGGGTGACAGCGACCGGCGGTTGGTCCGACGACTGCTCGGCGGAAATCACACCGCCGACCACGACCGAAAAGACGAAGAGCGCACTGGCCGCGATGACAGTCATGGCCAGTCGCCGGCCCCGCTGGAAGCCGTGCTGGCGGTGCAGTCCCGCCCACCCCTGCCGGGGTTCGGTCGACGCGTCGGCGATCTCGGTCAGCAGCCGGTGGCGGGCAGAGTTCAGCACGCTCTCGGTGGCGGGTGCCGAATCGGGACCGTGTTCCTGGAGCAGAGTGATCTCGTTCATGCGCGTTCCTCGCTGGTGATAGTGATGCTGAGGGCCGCACGAGTCACCCGTCGCGCCCGGTTCAGGCGGGACCGCACGGTGCCGACGGGGATGTCCAGCACCGCCGCGATCTCGTTGTACGACAGCTCCGCCCACGCGGACAGGAGCAGGACGTCCCGGTCGCCGCGCTTGAGTGCGGCCAGCGCGTCAGCCAGGTCCCGGCGCAGTGACTGGGCCTCCAGCCGCCCGAGCGCATCGTCGGTGGCGTACGCCTCCCCGCCGGGATCCGCTGGGACCCGGGCCAGGGCCCGGTACCGCCGCTTCTCCTGCCGCGCGTGTCGGCGCAGCACGTTGGTGGCGATACCGAACAGCCAGGGACGTACGTTGACGTGCAGCTTCCGGTACGTCGCCCGTTGCCGGAACGCGATCAGGAACGTCTCGGCCAACAGGTCGTCGGCATCCGCCCCGATCCGCCGGGCCAGATACCGGTGTACGGCGCTGGCGTGCCGGTCGAACAGCGGCCCGAACCGCTCCGCGACCAGCAGGGACTGCTGGATCAGCACCTCGTCGGGGGGCTGGTCGACCGGAGAACCGTCGAGCGCCCCGGTGGGGAGTTGGTCGGCCGGGGAACCGTCCAGCACCCGGTCGGGGACCTGGTCGGCCGGGGAACCGTCCAGCACCCGTTCGGGGACCTGGTCGGCCGGGGGTCCGTCGGCGGGCGACGGTCTACCAGCCGGGCTCCCCGGTTCACGTTGACGGGCTTGCAACCCTTGTTTGATGGTCACACTTCCTCATGCCCGATCGCCGTCCCGGGGTTCACGCCCACTCAGAACAGAACGGTGGCCAGGGTGCCCACTGGGCGGAAGCCGCAGCGCTCGTAGACCCGCCGGGCGGCCTGGTTGAAGTCGTTGACGTAGAGGCTCACCGTGGGCGCGAAGCGGTGCAGCGCGTCGCGGACGACGGCGGCCATCGCCGCAGCAGCGATCCCCCGGCCCCGCCACTCGGGGGCCACCCAGACCCCCTGCACCTGGGCGGTACGCCGGGTCACCACCGCCAGCTCGGCCTTGAAGACGACCTCGCCGTTGACGATGCGGACGTACGCCCGACCGGACCGAACCAGGTCCTGGACCCGACGGTAGTAGCCACGCCCGGCGTCCTCGGACAGCGGCGAGACCCCGACCTCCTCGGTGTACATGGCCACCGCGGCCGGGAAGAGCAGGTCCACCTCGCCGCGGCGTACGTGGCGCACCTGCGGGTCCGGGGCCACCGCGGGCACGGTGTCGGTGGCGAGCAACGGCTGGTTGGGGCGGACGTCGCGGGCCGGGCCCCAGGTCGAGGCGAGCCGCTCCCAGAGGCCGAGCACCGCGTCGGCCCGGCCGACGATGGACGAGCAGAGTCGCTCCTGCCCGGCGAGTAGGTCGGCGTAGGCGGCGATGGCCGGCTCGGTCGCGAGCACCGGAGTGAGGTTGCCGCCCAGCCAGCAGACAGATTCCAGACTTCGACGGGGGCCGTAGCCGAGGACCCGGCCCTCGGACCGCCACCAGCCGAGCCCGCGCGCGGCGACCCGCTCGGCGACCTGTGCGCCCGCGTACGGGTCGAGGTCGAGCAGCTGCTCAACTGCGCGACGCTCCGATTCCCCGAGTTGCCGTACCGGCGTCGTCAGCACGGTTTTCAGCCTGCCAGATCGGCGGAGTTGGCGTTGGCCGACCGGCCTACTCGGCGGCCGGCCTACTCGCTCCGGCGGTCCCGTGGTGTCCGGACTGTCGCCGGCCGGACGCCGGGGAACGCCCCGCGCCTGGCCGATCCCACCCGAATGGGTCAGTGCACGGTGACGGTGGCGCCGCCGGCCAGGCTCCGCAGCTCCTCGGGGAGCTCGGCGCCCATCTCCTCGGCGAGGCGGAGCGCCTCCTCGATGAGGGTCTCCACGATCTGGCCCTCCGGGACGGTCTTGATGACCTGGCCCTTGACGAAGATCTGGCCCTTGCCGTTGCCGGAGGCCACCCCCAAGTCGGCCTCCCGGGCCTCACCGGGGCCGTTGACGACACAGCCCATCACGGCGACCCGCAGCGGCACCGGCAGCCCTTCCAGGCCGGCGGTGACCTCCTCGGCGAGCTTGTACACGTCGACCTGGGCCCGACCGCAGGACGGGCAGGAGACGATCTCCAGGCCGCGCTCGCGCAGGCCGAGTGACTCCAGGATCGCGGCGCCGACCTTGATCTCCTCCACCGGTGGGGCGGAGAGCGACACCCGGATGGTGTCCCCGATCCCCTCGGCGAGCAGCGCGCCGAAGGCCACCGCCGACTTGATGGTGCCCTGGAACGCCGGCCCGGCCTCGGTGACCCCGAGGTGCAGCGGGTAGTCACACGCCTCGGCGAGCTGCCGGTAGGCACGGACCATCACCACCGGGTCGTTGTGCTTCACCGAGATCTTGATGTCCCGGAAGCCGTGCTCCTCGAAGAGCGAGCACTCCCAGAGCGCCGACTCGACCAGCGCCTCCGCGGTCGCCTTACCGTGCTTGGCCAGCAGCCGCTTGTCCAGCGAGCCGGCGTTAACGCCGATCCGGATCGGTACGCCCGCGTCGCCGGCGGCCTTCGCGATCTCCTTGACCTTGTCGTCGAACTGCCGGATGTTGCCCGGGTTCACCCGTACCGCCGCGCAGCCCGCCTCGATCGCGGCGAAGACGTACCGGGGCTGGAAGTGGATGTCGGCGATCACCGGGAGCTGCGACTTGCGGGCGATCGCCGGCAGGGCCTCGACGTCGTCCTGGCTGGGTACGGCGACCCGGACGATCTGACAGCCGGCGGCGGTCAGCTCGGCGATCTGCTGGAGCGTGGCGTTCACGTCGGCGGTGAGTGTGGTGGTCATCGACTGCACCGACACCGGTGCGCCCCCACCGACCGGCACCGGACCGACCATGATCTGACGGCTCGTGCGACGGGGCGCGAGCGGCGGCGGCGGTACGGCGGGGATACCGAGACTGACAGCGGTCACTTCAGGCACTCACCTTGTGAAGAGCGTGATCGGGTTGACGACGTCCGCGGTGACGGTCAGCAGCATGAACGCGCCGCCGATCAGGATCACCCCGTACGTCACGGGCATCAGCTTGAGATAGTCGACCCGGCCCGGGTCGGGGCGGCGCAGCCCGGCGTAGACCCAGGAGCGGGCCCGTTCGAACCAGGCGATGGCGATGTGGCCGCCGTCCAGCGGCAGCAGCGGCAGCAGGTTGAACACGCCGATGAAGAAGTTCAGCGAGACGAAGAGCATGAAGAAGAGCAACCAGGCGTTGTTCTCCACCGCCTCGCCACCGATCCGGCTCGCGCCGACCACGCTGATCGGGGTGTCGATGTCCCGCTCGCCACCGGTGATCGCCGTCCAGAGCGCCGGCACCTTCTGCGGGATCCGCTTCATCGCCTCGTACGTGTTCACCGCCATGGTGCCGGTGAACTCGGCGGTGCCGCCGATGGCGCCGATCGGGCCGTACTCGATCCGGCTGGGGGTGCTGGGGATGAGCCCGACGCCGAGCGCGGCGACCGGCCCGACGGTGCCCTCCGGGTCGTCCAGCGGCGGGCGTTGGGTTTGCCCGAGCGTCACGGTGGTGCTGCCCGGCTGGTCGTCCCGCAGGTACTCGACCTGCGCCGGCTGCCCCGGCTGCTGGGCGCGCAGGGCGACGAGCAGGTCACCGTAGCTGGTGACGGAGGTGCCGTTGACCGCGGTGATCTCGTCGCCGTCGCGCAGCTCGCCCTGGGCGGCCGGGCTGGCCGGGTCGGCGTCGGTGCAGGCCCGGGCCTCGTTCTCCGGGACGACGCAGTTGGCGAGCTGAATGACCGCCGGCTCCTGCCGGACCTGCGCCAGGGTGCTGGGGAAGTTCGGGTTGGGCAGACCGGCGGTGATCGCGATGATCCAGAGCGCGATCAGGGCCAGCGCGAAGTGCGTGATCGAACCGGCGGACATCACGATCGTCCGCTTCCAGACCGGGAACCGCCACATCGCCCGCGGCTGGTCGGCCGGGTCGACGTCGTCGTCCTGCGGGGTCATCCCGACGATCTTGCAGAAGCCGCCGAGCGGGATGCCCTTGAGGCCGTACTCCGTCTCGCCCCGCTTGAACGACCAGAGGGTCGGGCCGAAGCCGACGAAGTAGCGGGTCACCTTCATGCCGAAGGCCTTCGCCGTCAGCAGGTGCCCCGCTTCGTGCAGACTCACCGAGATCAGGATGGCGAGGGCGAAGAGCGTCACCCCGAGCAGGTAGGCCATCAAGTTCCTTCCACTGACTTCTCGATGATTGTCTGCGCGTGCCCGCGCGCCCACGACTCGGCCGCGAGCACGTCCTCGACGGTACCTGGTTCGCCGAAGTCAGGAGCCTCGGCCAGCACCTGCTCCAAGGTGTCGACGATGCCGAGGAAGGGCAGCCGTCCGGCGACGAACGCCGCCACACACTCCTCGTTGGCCGCGTTGTAGATCGCCGGTCGGCAGCACCCGGCCTCGCCGGCCGCCTTGGCGAGCGCGACCGCCGGGAACGCCTCGTCATCCAGCGGGGCGAACTCCCAGGTGTGGCTGGTCGTCCAGTCAACGGCGGGGGCGGCGTCGGCGACCCGGTCCGGCCAGCCGAGGCCGAGCGCGATCGGCAGCCGCATGTCCGGCGGGCTGGCCTGGGCGATGGTGGAGCCGTCCACGAACTCGACCATCGAGTGGATCACCGAGGTCGGGTGGACCAGCACGGTGATGTCGGCGTACGGCACGTCGAAGAGCTCGTGCGCCTCGATCACCTCCAGCGCCTTGTTGACCATCGTGGCGGAGTTGATCGTGACGACCGGCCCCATGTTCCAGGTCGGGTGGGCGAGCGCCTGCTCCGGGGTGACCTGGGTCAACTCGTCGCGCCGCCGCCCCCGGAACGGGCCGCCGCTGGCGGTGACGAGCAACCGGCGTACCTCGGGGCGGGACCCGGAGCGCAGACACTGGGCGAGCGCGGTGTGCTCGGAGTCGACCGGGACGATCTGCCCCGGCCGGGTCACCGCGGCCCGCACCAGGGGGCCGCCGGCGACCAGCGACTCCTTGTTGGCGAGGGCGAGGGTACGCCCGGCGCGCAGCGCGGCCAGGGTCGGCGCGAGCCCGAGCGAGCCGACCACCCCGTTGAGCACCACGTCGCTACGCCACTGGGCCAGCTCGGTCATCGCGTCCGGCCCGGCGATGATCTTCGGCAGCTTGACCTCGCCCCGGTCCCAGCCGCGGCGGCTCGCCTCCGCGTAGAAGGCGAGCTGGAGGTCCTGGGCGGCGGACGCCCGCGCCACGCCGACCGCCTCCACCCCGAGCTCCAGGGCCTGCGCGGCGAGCAGCCCGACGTTGCCGCCGCCGGCGCCGAGCGCCACCACTCGGAAGCGGTCCGGGTTACGGCGCACGATGTCGATGGCCTGGGTGCCGATCGAACCGGTGGAGCCGAGCAGCACGACGTCGCGGGGAGAAGTCACCCCGCCATTGTTCCCCAGCCGGTTGAGCGCCCGCCGGGAGCCTCAGCCGATCCGCCGAATGCCGGTGCCGACGCCCCGCCGGGAGCCTCAGTCGACGCGCCGAAGGCCGGTGCCGGCATCCCGCCGACACCGGCCAACCGCAGCTCAGAGCTGCTGGTCGCGCTCCCCGGCCGGGACGGCGGCGACGAACCGGGTCCAGGCCGCCGAGCCGAAGCTCAGCGCCGGACCGGGCCGGTCCTTGCTGTCCCGTACGCCGACAACGCCGTCTCCTGCGCCGACAGCACTGTTCCGTGCGCCGGCCAACGCCGCCACCTCGACGCAGTTACCCTCGCCACCGGACCGGGACGACTTACGCCACACCCCGTCACGCCTCATCGGTCATCTCCCTCGCAATCGCCATGATCAACTCACGGGACTCGGCAACACCCCGCGTCCGCTCACTGAGCGAGCGCCAGGCGTCCTCGTAGGTCTGGATCTCGTGGGCCTTGTCAAGGTAGACCGCCCCGCACGGCCCGTCCGTGTAGATGGTGGTCGGCTCTGACTCCCGCACGTCGGTCGGGAACTCCAGCATGGTGAAGGTGCCCGCCTGCGCCCAGCGGAACACCCCGGCACTCAGCGGCAGCACCCGGAGGCCGACGTTGTGCCGCTCCCCGGTGACGAGCAGCGCCTCGAGTTGGCGCACCATCGCCGACCGGTCGCGCAGTGGCCGTCGCAGCACCGCCTCGTTCAGGACCACCTCGAGCTGGGGTGCCCGCGGGATCGCCCGCGTTAACAACCGCTGCCGGTGCAGGCGGACCTCCACCTTCGCCTGGCGCTCCGCCGCGCTGAGCTGCGGATGATCGGTGGCGATCACCTCGGTCATGTACTCCACGGTCTGCAACAAGCCCGGTACCAGGTTGACCTCATAGTGTCGGATCCGGGTCGCGGCGGCTTCCAGGCCGACGTACAGCTTGAACCAGTCCTTGATCGCCGAGCCGTAGCTGTGCCACCAGCCGTGCGCCTTGGTCTCCCGGGCCAGCGCCCGCATCGTCTCGATCGTCTCCCGGGCCGCCCCGTAGACCCGGCACATGGCCTCCACGTCGTTGGGGTGCATGGGGACCTGGCCGGTCTCGTACCGCCAGATCCGGGGTGCAGACCACTCCAGTTCCTTCGCGGCGGCCGATACCGTGACATACGCGTTTTCTCGAAGCTCTCGCAGATATCTCCCGAGTTGCCTACGCGGAACGGTGCTCCCCGAGTCGTCCACGCTATCTCCTTTACTGTCGTCGCGTTAGGCACCTCATCCCTTGGCCCGCATCCTCCCGCGAGACATTGCATCAAGCCAGGGTTGCAATAAATCTTGTCTGGGACCGGCCACATATTGGCTCCGGTCACCCCCGGGGCGGGCGCTCCCCTCACCTCATCCAGGCGCCCGCCCCGGCCTCGACAGCAACCGGAAGGAGCACCCGTGGACGCCATCGACGACGGTTCGGCCACCCATCCGAAGGCGGCCCAATGATGATCTGTCCGAGCCCGGGAGCGGGCGCGAAAATGGACAAATCGAGGCAAAGCTTGCGACCCCGGAAACAACAATGCGTACACGAAACGCTTTGTGTCATTTGTTTCAAATTTGTTAACACATTCGGCTGGATCAGTCCTGCCACGGCCACGGCTAATGAAACAGTTAGGCGGGGCGAGAGCCTTCGACCACCAGTTTGCGCTACCCAGTTCGCCGGCTCGCTGTCGAGCTGCCCATAAGATGGGGCACGGCTCCACCCGGCCTCAGACCCACTGGTGGGGCAGCTCGAGAGCTCAAGGAGATGTCAAGCAGGGCCCACCCTCGGGGATCGGCAGACACCTTGGGGGCGGCAGACACCTTTGGGTCGGGCAGCACACCGCGAATCCGGCAGACACCCCACGGAACCGGCAGACACCCCGCGGATGCGGAGCGCGTCAGCGCACACTCCTGACGAAGACCGTGCGGGCCAGATCGTCGGGGGCGGCGCCCGCCTCGGCGAGCAGTTCCCCGGCGGCGGACCAGATGCCCGAGCGGCCGGACGTTTGGGCGAAGCCGCCACCGGTCGGCCCGGCGAAGGCCGCCGTGGCCACCCAGACGCCATGGTCCGCGGCGACCCGACGGGCCCGCTCGCCGTGCAGCTCGGCCTCGTCCTCGGCGTGCACGACCCCCGCCACGTAACCGTCGATCCCGAGCGCGGCCGTCTGCGCGGCGTGCTCGGGAATACCGGTGTCGCGGCAGACGGCGAGCCCCAGCCGCCACCCATCCACGTCGAGCACGGCCGGCTCGCCGGGGACGAAGTGGAGAGCTTCCCGACCGTGCAGGTGAACCTTCCGGTAGGCCACCCGCGCGCCCTCCCCGTCCACCGCCAGCACGCCGATGCCCGGCCCCGGCACCGGGGCGCCGACGAGTGCGAGCGCCCCGGTGTCGGCACAGGCGTTGACGATGGGGGTCAGCCGTTCATCGCTGGGGGCGACCGGCAGCGCGTCCAACTCGTAGCCGGTCAGCGACAGCTCGGGAAACACCACCACCCGTGCGTCCGCCGCCCGGACAGCCGCCGCGTGCGCCGCCGCGTTGGCCAGCACGTCGTACGCGATGCATCGTGGTTGTGCCACCGCGATGCGCAACGGCCGCCCCATCGTGTCTCCCCTCTCCGCCTCGCCTAGCTCTTGCGGGTGAGCGCGGCGAGTGCGCCCTGGATCGCGGCCTCCGTCCCTTCCTTGTCCAGGCCGAGGCCGGTTAGCACGCCGTCGCCGTCCTCCTCCTCGAGCAGGGCGAGCAGGATGTGCTCGGTACCGATGTAATTGTGGCCGAGCCGAAGCCCCTCGCGGAAGGTGAGCTCCAGCGCCTTCTTGCCTCGGGCGTCGTACGGGATCAGGTCCGGGATCTGCTCCACGCGCGGCGGCAGGGTCGCCGCGACCCCGTCCCGGAACCGATCCAGGGACACTCCGCGCGCCTTGATCAGTTGCGGGGCGAGCGCGTCCGGGTCGACCAGCAGACCCAACGCCAGGTGCGCCGGACCGATCTCGGCGTTTCCGGCGGCGCGCGCCTGCTCCTGGGAGGCGATGACGACGTTGCGGGCCCGGGTGGTGAACCGGCTGAAGCCGCCATCCGACTCCAGCGCCGCGGCCGTCGCCACCTTCGCCATCGAACGCTTCTGGGCGGCCTGCTTGCTGACGCCCATGCTGCGGCCGATCTCGGTCCACGAGGCGCCCGAGCGTCGGGCCTGGTCGACGAAGTGACCGATCAGGTGGTCGGCCACCTCGCCGAGGTGCTCGCCGGCCAGGACCGCGTCGGCGAGTTGGTCCAGCGCGCTGTTGCGCCCCTGCTTGATGTGGTCGATCAGCTCGTCGAGGCGTACCGGGTGGGTCATCATCAATGGTTCAGTCATGCGTCAACCATAGGTTGACGCGCTCGGATCGTCAACCAGAAGTTGACGCTGACTCCGGAATCCGGCGCCCGCCGCCCTTCGATGAACCACCAACCAGAGTGGATTGCGCGTGTAGATACCGCGTATATATAGTCCCGGACGTGGACAACACGACAACCCTCCTCGGCCTCCTCGGCACCGGTGCGAGCTACGGCTACGACCTGAAAAGCCGGTACGACCGCTGGTTCGGGCTGAAGAAACCACTGGCGTTCGGGCAGGTCTACACCACGCTGACCCGGCTGATGCGCAACGGCTGGATCGTGGCGATCGGCGCCGAGGCGGGCGCCGGCCCGGAGCGCAAGCGCTACGGGATCACCCCCGCCGGCCGGGCCCGGGTGCTGGAGTGGATCTTCACTCCCGAGGTGCCGTCGGAGACCCTGCAGAGCGACCTCTTCGCCAAGACAATCATCGCGCTGCTCCTCGGCGACGACGCCGGCCGACTGCTGGACCTGCAACGAAGCCGGCACATGGCGCGGATGCGGGAGTTGACCAACGAGAAGCGGGGAGCGGGCCTCGCCGTCGTTCTCGCCTGCGACCACGCCCTGTTCCACATCGAGGCGGACCTGCGCTGGATCGACCTGACCGCGGCCCGCCTGTCCCAGCTACAAGCCGAGGTAAAAAAGTGAACAAGGTAGAGACCATCAGCATGTCGGCGCGCGCCCCCGAGAACGGGTCGGCTCCCCTCCTCTCGGCGCGAGGGCTGCGGCTGGCGTTCGGGCTGACCGAAGCCCTACGCGGCATCGACCTGGACTGCCACGCCGGCGAGATCATCGCGGTGACCGGCCCCTCCGGGTCCGGAAAGTCCACCCTCCTGCACGTACTCGCCGGGGTCCTGGTCCCGGACGAGGGCACCGTGGACTACGACACCGTTCGCCTCACCGACCTCGACGAGGCGGGCAGGTCGCGGCTCCGCCTGGACAAATTCGGATTCGTCTTTCAATACGGGCAGCTCCTGCCCGACCTGAACGCGGTGGACAACGTGACGATTCCCCTCCTGCTTGCCGGCGTCAAACGCCGCGAAGCCCGCCGCCGGGCTGACGCCTGGCTCGACCGGCTCGGTCTGGGCGAGTGCTCCCGGAAACTGCCGGGGCAGCTCTCCGGCGGGCAGGCGCAGCGGGTCGCCATCGCCCGTGCCCTGGCCACCAAGCCGACCCTGCTCTTCACCGACGAGCCGACCGGATCGCTGGACTCACTCGCCGCCGAGACGGTGATGCTCGCCCTCACCGAGGCCGCCCGCGACGCCAACACCGCCGTCATCCTCACCACCCACGACCCACGTACGGCCGCCTACGCCGACCGGGAGGTCGTCGTCCGCGATGGACAGATCACGATCGGAGGGGCGTACGGATGAGGCTGTTCACCCTGACCAGACTCGTCACGGCGGAGGGCCGTAGGGCATCCGGGCGGCTGATCGGCATGGCCGGCGGCATCGCGGTCGGGGTCGCCCTACTGCTGTTGCTCCTGGGCGGCTACGACGGAGTCACCTCCCGCTCCGAACGCCTCAGCTGGCCCTCCCTGTCCCACGGAGAGTCGACCGAGCTCCGGGACCCCGCTGCCGCCGCGCCAACCGACGAGTCCGTGCTGGCGGCGACCAACCTGGAGCACTTCGACGGGCAAGAGATCATCCGGGTCGACATCGTCGCGACCCCGGACTCGACCGTGGTCGTACCCGGAGTCGGGAGGCCCCCGGCGGCCGGCACCTACCACGCCTCCCCCGCGCTGATCGCCCTCATCGAGGCGAACCCCACCGACACCCTCGGTTCCCGGTACGGCACCCGGGCCGGCGTCATTGACACCGCGGGCCTGGCGGGCCCGGACTCGCTGGTTGTCGTGACCGGGACGACGACCGAGAACCTACGGGGGCCATCGGTTGGCATGGTGGGAAGCGTCTTCCTCAGTGGAAACGTCTGGTCGGTCACGGAGTTCCGCGGGGTTTCCTATCCAAACAGCAACTACCGCGCCCTCACCATCATCGGCGCCATCGCGATTCTGCTGCCCGTCCTGATCCTGGTCGGCATCGTTACCCGCCTCGGCGCGGCCACCCGCGCCGAACGCTTCGCCGCCCTGCGCCTCATCGGCGCCACCCCCCGCCGGGTCGCCGCCATCGCCGCCACCGAGGCCGGGGTGACCAGCCTCGTGGGCGCCCTGACCGGAGTGGCCCTGGCATGGCTGCTCATCCCGGTCGCCGCCCTGGTCGAGATGGAAGACGGCCGGTTCTTCCGCGCCGACCTGACCGTGCCGCCGAGCACCGTGCTCATCGTCGTCGCGGGTGTCGTGGCCGGCTGCACCGCTGTCGCCGGGTGGCGCACCAGCCGGGCCAGAATCGGTCCCCTCGGTGGCAGCCGCGAGCGTACCGAGCGTCGCCCCTCCGCCCTCGGCGTGGTGCCGCTCATCGCCGGTGTGGTGGTGCTGCTGGGCGCCACGACCGCCGCCCTGCGGCACGGCCCGCTCCCCCGTACCGACCAGGTCCTCATCGCCGGATTCCTCCTGCTCCTGGTCGGGCTGATCGCCGCCGGGCCGGTGCTCACCTACTGGATCTCTCGGGTCGCGGCCCGCCGCGCGCACCGCACCGCCGGGGTGATCGCGATGAACCGCATCCAACAACACCCACGGGCCACGTTCCGCGCGGTCAGCGGCCTGGTCGCCGCCGTCTTCCTGGTCTCGTTCTTCTCCGCCGGGATCACCACCCTCGCCGAGGAACCCCCCACTGAAGACTCCGAGTATCTCTCATCCTCCACCCTGGTCGCCTGGTTCAGTCCACCACCGCCGGACGATGCCAACGCAGTGGCGTCCAATATCACCGCGGTCGCCGCCGCGGCAGCCCGGATCGCCCGCACCGACGGGGTCACCGCGACCGCGATTGGCTCCTCCCACCCCGAGACCGGAGCCGTCTTCACCGCCGCTGACGCCGCCCGCGTCGGCCTGTCCAATCACGACAGCGCCAGCCATATCCAGGTCACCGGCAGCGCCTTCGGCGACGGCTCGCTGGTCACCCGCCCAGCGACCGCACCGGGCACCACGCCGAGGACTCTGCTCGTCGCCACCGACGGCACGACGCACTCGGTCGAACGTGCCCGCACCGCCATCCTCGGCAGCGAACTGCGCCTGCAATCTCCGACCATGACCCAGGCCGATCACGAGAGCGCCCGGTCGCGAACCTGGGCCGACCGCTACGCCAACCTCGGCCACCTGGCCGTGCTCGTGGCCACCCTGATCTCCGCGGTCTCCCTCGCCGTCTCCAGCATCGCCGCCATCCTGGACCGCAAACGGGTACTCGGCCTGCTCCGCCTCATGGGAATGCCCGTATCGACGGTGCGTCGCGTCATCGTCGCCGAAGCAGCCCTGCCGCTCGCCACGGTCTTCGCACTCTGCGTCGGGCTCGGGATCCTCACCGCCTGGTTCATCGTCGCCGGCCTCACCGAAGGCCGACGAACGATCAACTGGCTACCTCCGTCGTACTACCTGATCCTCGCCACGAGCCTCGTGCTCGCCGCGACCGCGGTGCTCGCCACCTTCCGTACGGCGCGGACGAGCACCACCATCGAAGCGACCCGGATCGGATAGGTGCCCGCTGTCGTCCCCGCCCGGCCGGTAGGCAGACCAGCCTGGCCATCGACGGTCAGGCATGGACGGAGTGCCACCGTCGGGCTAGCCTGGGGCCGAGCGGGCGGGGACAACATCCACTTCTGCGAGGTGACGATCACCATGACAGAGACTGCCTCGATCACTACAGCGGGGGCTTCCTCGACTGCCACGTCAGGGCCGGGCTCCGGCGAGGTCACCGACGCCGAGTTTCCCGTCGAACGTGGATGCCCCTTCAGCACACCCGCCGAATACGAACAGATCAGGGAGCATGCCCCGCTCGCGAAGGTCCGCCTGACGACCGGCCGCGAAGCGTGGTGGATCGCCGGGCACGAGCTGGCCCGCGCTGTCCTGGCCGACCGGCGGTTCTCCTCCGACCGCCGCCGGGACAACTTCCCGTTCGTCAGCACCGACCCGGAGACCAGAAAACAGCTGCAGGACCAGCCCATCTCCATGCTCGGCATGGACGGCGCCGAGCACGCCCAGGCGCGGCGGGCCCTGATGGGTGAGTTCACCGTGCGGCGGATGGCCGGGCTGCGGCCACGGATCCAGCAGATCGTCGACCAGCACATCGACGAGATGCTGTCTTCCGAGCAACGCTCCGCCGACTTGGTCGAAGCGCTGTCGCTGCCGGTGCCATCGTTGGTCATCTGCGAGCTACTCGGCGTCCCCTACGCCGACCACGACTTCTTCCAGGCGCACACCGGCCCCCTGGTCCGGCACAACACACCATCGCAGGTCCGGGTCCGCATCCAGGAGGAGCTGAACACCTACCTCGGCGGGCTGATCGACCGCAAGGTCGCCGACCCCACCGACGACCTGCTCAGCCGGCAGATCGCCAAACAGCGCGCGGCCGGCACCTTCGATCGCACGAGCATGGTCAGTATGGCCTTCCTCCTGCTCATCGCCGGTCACGAGACCACTGCAAACATGATCTCCCTCGGCGTTGTGGGGCTGCTCCAACACCCCGACCAGCTCGCCAAGATCAAAGAGGACCCGGAGAAGACACCGCCGGCCGTTGAGGAGCTACTGCGCTACTTCAGCATCACCGACACGGTCACCGCCCGCGTGGCCACCGAGGACGTACAGCTCGGCGACACCACCATCAACGCCGGCGACGGAGTCGTCATCTCCGGGCTGGCCGCCGACCACGACCCCACGGTCTTCACCGACCCAACCCGGATCGACCTCGAACGCGGCGCGCGCCACCACGTCGCCTTCGGCTTCGGCCCACACCAGTGCATCGGCCAAACCCTGGCTCGCCTGGAGCTGCAAATCGTCTTCGACACCCTGTTCCGCCGCATCCCCACCCTCCGCCTGGCCGCACCGCTCGACGACATCCCGTTCAAGTCCGACGCCATCATCTACGGCGCCGAAGAACTCCCCGTCGCCTGGTAACGGAGGACCACATGCGAATCGAGGCGAACACCGACGTCTGCATCGGGGCCGGCCAGTGCGTCCTGACCGACCCAACCGTGTTCGACCAGCACGACGACGGCATCGTCATGCTCGTCACCAAACACCCCGAAGGCGAAGCCGCCCAACGAGCCCGCGACGCCGTCCAACTCTGCCCATCAGGCGCGCTCTCCCTGATCGAGGAGCCAAGCGAGGTTTAGTCCGTGTTTCGCCTCGTAAGAGCCTTCGGCTGGTGAGGTGGGACCGATGCATCGGTAATCGATAAAGGTTGGGGTCTTGGATAGATCGGTTAACGGCCCGCGCGCGCCCACCATGGGTTAGCCACGAGGCGCAACTACGGAAGGGATGACAGTAGGCCCATCCAAGCGTCGAAGTTTGTCGAACATATTCCGCGACGACCTCGATTCGCGTTTGACCCGACAGCAACCCACGGGTACGACCGTGACCGCCAGTGCACAGCGACGCCCCGGGACTACACTACGCAATCACGCAATTCCCTTGCTTAAGGTATCTACGGTCAATCGAATGTAGTCAAGAGTGAACGATATTCTTCACTTCCAGAATCTAGGGACATTTCGATTACGAAGTCCGACAGTGCACTCGTCGTTGGCTTCCCGTCTGGATCAGCAGTGCCGGGCTCAGCCTTCCAATCAATCAAGTGAATGGTGACGGCGTAACGCCCTGGATCCGTCGGCAGCACCAAGGGATCAATACCCGAGTATTGACCAACAGCCTCCAGACCACCCAGTGCAGTTTGCCCCCTAGCAATCAGCAAATACGGCTTCGATGAAACCAGCCGGTACCGGCCTTCACGCTCCGTCAAGCCACCAGCTTGGTCGCCGTACCGGACGGTGAATTGATAGGCACCACCCCCGCCAAAATTGATCGGGACGAAAACCCCAGCCTCAATGTTGCGGAGAAGCGCCGCGCCCTCGGACACCTCATCTTCCCACTCGTCCAGGCTGGTCACACCTGTGAAGCGCTCAGGCTGCCAGACGCCGAACATCCCAGCGTCGGTCCTGACAGCCCGAGTCAGCTCCCATCCCTCCGGAGGCACATCAGCTCCTAACATCGCGCCGAGATCGTGACTCTACAGACTATATCCCCAGGCTTCAGCCCCTGACCCTTCAGCTTTGCAGAGATCTGAGCGCCGAGGCTTCTGTTCACCGAGGAATCGAGTGGCCACATGTTATCGATGTGATCGGCACCGCCCAGCTGAAGATCAATCTTGTGATCGATGTCGGTGCCGGAGATGGTTTGCCTCCCATTTGCGCGCCATACAGCCGCCGCGCTCCCCGACCGTTGCACTTGAGTAACTACAAGCCGATCGGCAGAATTGAGTGCCGCCACCTTCGCATCGGCAGCCGCCCTCTGTCCGGCAGTCCAGCTGTCCTTGTACTTGAGGTCAAGCGTAGCCCCGTTGCAATTGTGTACGAGGACCGGGGTGGTGCCGGCTACCACATAGTAGGTGTGGATGTTGGCGACGGTGAGGTTGTGGACGGTGGCCTGCAGGACGTCCCAGCGGTCGATGGCCGTGATCTGCACGTACGTGCCGGAGCTGGTCCGCAGCCACTGGCCGGAGCGCAGGTCGGTGGCGTCGATCCACTCGCCTAGCTCCGGCACCCAGAACGGGTGGCCGTCGGTCGCGGTGATCTCGGCGGTCTCCGTACCACGGTCGCCGTCGGTGTCGATGGTGACCTTCACCAGCTTTTTGACGCCGTCGCCCTTGATCGCCGCGGTGACCGTCTCGGTCACGGTCTCGCCCGTCTCCGGGTCGGTGACCAGGACTTCGTCGCCCGGCTGCACATCCTCCACCGGCTTGGTGGAGCCATCCGCCATCAGGACCCTGGTGCCAGGAACGAAACTGTTGTTCTTGCAGTCTGCGCCGCTTGAGCCGCCGTTGCCGCGCGTCGTCGCGCCGGAGTCCCCGCCGCCCTTGGAGTCGCCCTTGCCGGAGCCGCCACCGGATTTGCCGGAGCCACCACTGGACTTGCCGGAGCCGCCACCGGATTTGCCGGATTTGCCGGCGCCGCTGGAGGCCGCTGAGGAGCCCTTCGGGTTGGATTTCGCCTGGGCGTTCTTTTGGGCTGAGTTGCCGGTCTTCTTTGTGGCGTTGGCTGCCTTGTTACTTGTTGTTTGGGCTTTTTGGGCGGCTTTTTTCTTCGCGGCTTGGGCGGCCTTCTTTGCCTTTTCGATGGCCAGCTTCTTGGCGTTGAGTGCCGCTGTCTCCGCTGCCTTGGCGGCGCGTAGCACCCCTTCGGCGACACGTTTCGCCGTACGCCATGCTTGGATCGCGGAGATTGTCCGTTTGACTGCCTTGAGTACGCCCGGGATCTTGGCGACCTTCGTCCAGGGAATCGCCCCGACGATGAGGCTGCCGCACGCCCACATGTCACCGCCGAAGCAGTTCATGGCGTCGTTGATGCCGATGAACTCCTTCAGCATGTACCAGGCTGAGTCGAGGATCACCGACATCAGCGAGCGGCCCATCGTGGCCTGGGCCTGGGCGACCTGCGCCGCCGACAGGCCAGCGCCCGCGAGCGCTGCCGCCTTCTCCGAGGGAGTCAACGACACCGACAGGCCCGTCGGATCGGAGTGGGTCACCGGGTTGTTGTGGGCGTACGCGTACCCGTTGGACTGCATCGGGTCGGCGATGTCCAGCACCGGGTCGGCGGAGAGGAACCGGCCTACCACCGGGTCGTAGAGCCGCGCGCCGAGCGGGATGAAGCCGGAGGCGTCGTCCCGCTGGGCACCGAGGAACCCGGTGTGGGTCTGCATGTTGACGCCGATGGGCGCGGCGCCACGTTGGTTGCCGAACGGGTCCTGCTTACGGACCCGCACCGGCATCTCGCCTTGGAGGCCGACCTCAGCGTACGGACTGCCCTGGTGGTCACCGGCGAGCGCGACAAGTCCGGTACTGCCGGTGGCGAGATGCAAGTACCGCATCACGACACCACCCGGTGCGGGGTAGGAACGCTGGGTGTTGACCAGCGTCCCGCCTCGCTGCACGGTCAGCACCGACTCGCCGAGGTACAGCGTCGCCTGCTGGTCCTGGAAGGTGAGCAGGCGGCTGCCGTCGGGTCCGTAGAGGTGCCGGGTCTCGTTCTGTGCCTCCCACTGCTGGGCGGCGGAGTCCGCGTCGCAGGTCGCGAGCACCAGCGGGGTGAGGTCGTCGGTGGCCTCGTCCTTGACCGCGAGGCACAGGCCGGAGGCGGGGTGCTTGAGCTGCCCGGTGGAGAGGCGCTCCAGGTGCTGATCGGTCGACCCGGAGCATTCCTGCGTTGTGAAGGCGGACCCGGCGGTGTTGCCGTCTGGCTGGACGCACCAGTCGTCATACACGGACAGGGTGCCCAGATTCGCATCAGCCTGGCCGGGTACGGGAGCGAACGTCCACTTCTGCGCGATCGTGCCGTTGCACGAGAACAGCTGCATTGGATTACCCGGGACGGCCAGGCTCAGGTCGATGCACTTGTCGGCCAACCCGACGTAGGCGGTCTTGCCCCGGCTGCCCGCGCCGGTGATCCGGTCGACCTTGCCGTCGTAGGTCCAGGAGAGCACCTGCTGGTCGCCGTTTTCCACGGAGGTGACGACCTTGGTTTCGCCGGTCATTTCATACAGGCGTTCGGCGACGGCGGTGATCTCCGCGCCGTCCGGGGTGACGTAGTCCTTGGTGACTTTGGTGAGGGTGCGCGGCTGCGTGCCGTCGGCCTTGCCGTAGTCGTAGCTGGTGGTGGCGTCCTTGTCGGTGTCGCCGGTGAGGTCTTTTTCGACCAGCTTCGTGCGGTTGCCGAGCAGGTCGTACTCGTACTCCTGCCAGTAGCCGGTGCCGTCGGTGCCGGCGGTGACGGTGTCGCCGGCGGGGCTGGCGGCGCAGGACTCCTGGTCGGTCGCCGTCCACGCTGTGCTCAGCTGGCCGATCGGGTCGTAGGTGAAGCACTGTCGTTCCTCGAGGCCGAGGGAGCGCTCGCGGATTGAGGTGACGTTGCCGGCGTCGTCGTAGCCGTAGGAGCGGTGCGACACCAGGTTGGCGGCGACGATGCTCTGGTCGTCGGTTTGTTCGCGGTGGACCTGCTGGTCGGTGAGGGCGCCGCTGGCGTTGTCGTAGGAGGCGGTGGTCCACACCCGGTAGGGCTGGGCGCCGAGGGTGGAGCGCAGCACCTGCCCGTACGGCGAGTAGACGGTTTCGGCGCCGTACCAGTCCTTACCCGACACCGACAGGGGCAGCCCGTCACTGGTGTAGCGGACCAGCAGCTTCTCGGCGGGGAGGGTCCCGACGGCCGGCAGCATGGTCGACTCGGGCAGACCGGTGTCGGTGTAGGTGTAGTCGTACCGGTAGGAGGTTTTCAGGCCCCAGGTGTCGGCGATGGACTCCGGTAGCGTCAGGGTGGTGGAGGTGGGCTGGTAGTCGTCGGTGTACCCGCCGATCTCCTGGGTGTAGGCCAGTTCGTCGGTGTAGCGGGTGGCCGTCGCTGGTAGCCCCTTGCCGCCTGGGACGCTGTCGTAGGTGTAGGCCGCCAGTAGGGTGCCGTCGCTGATGCCGAGCCGCTGCTCGGTGGGGCGGTGCAGCTTGTCGTAGCTGTTCCAGACGGTGATGTTGCGGCCGTTGGTGACGCTTTCCTGCCGGTCGAACCGGTCATACGTGAGCTGGGTGGTGCCGCTGTTGGGGTCCACGGCGGTGACGAGTCGCCCGCGCTGGTCGTAGGTCCAGGTCCACGGGTGGGTTTCGTCGGCGGAGTTGGTGGCCTGCACCAGGTGCCCGCGCGCGTCGTACTCGTACCGCATCGAGGTGAACTCGGTGTGGCCGCTGTCGGTGAAGGTGTCCAGCCGGGTGTTCCGGCCCATGGCGTCGCTGAAGATGCGGTAGGACGCGGCGCCGGCGGGGTTGACGACCGTGGAGTGGTCTTCTCCGTAGGTGTAGCTGGTGGCCCGTGCTGGTGTCTCGACGCCGTCTAGGACCGGCAGCTCCCGGGTGACCCGGCCGAGACCGTCGTAGGTGTAGCGGGTGGCGTTGGGCACGGCGGTGTCGGCCAGCGGCGTGAACAGCTGCCCGATCGGTGATCCGTCGGCGGGGTAGGCGTTGCGGGTCTGCCACACCTCGCCGGAGCTGTTGTAGAGCGTGTCGGTGATCAGACGGCCGCCGCCGACGGCCTCCGTCTGACTCTGCCGCTCCCGGCCCATGCCGTCGTAGAGCGTGACCGAGGTTTCGATGCGGCCCTCGTGCCCCCGCGCGAAGGTGGTGATGTATGGGGGTTTGCCTTCCGGGACGGCGTACTCGGCCCGGAAGTCCGCCACGGCCCCGGTGGAGGGGGTACGGCCGGGCGCCCACGCCTCGACGAGGCGGCCCAACGGGTCGTACCTGGCCTCGCTGACCAGTCCGTTGACGTCGGTGGTCTTGAGGGAGACGGCCCGGCCCGGCTCCACCTCCCGGGTCTGCCGGTGGCCCAGCGCGTTTTCCTCGGAGACGGCGAAGGCCTGACCGGTGGCGGGGGTGTAGGTGATCGTCGACGTTTCGCCGTCCACGTCGGTTCGGGTCACGACGCGGCCGATGGCGTCGAAGCCGGTGGTGCCGTCGGCCTGGAAGCCGGAGCCGTCGCCGTTGAGCGACCAGGTCTCGGTGGCGATTCCGCGGGTGCCGTCGCCGAGGTCGACGCCGTAGTCCGCGCTGTCGTAGGCGACCCGACTGGCCGAGCTCAGCGTCGTCAGGTCATCGAAGGTGGCCTCGGCGCAGGTGGTCGGGCTGGAACGGACCTGCTTGGTCAGCCCGATCAGGTTTTTGTCCAGCCGGTGGTGATACTCGAGGAAGGTGCACGACTCGTCGCCGGTCTGCTCGGTGTCACCGAGGGACTCCACGTGCGTGGGCAGCCCATGCGTCGTCTCGAAGGTGGTCTTCGTCTCGACGACCCGCTCGGTGCGGGTGTCGTCGCCGGTGCCCGAGGAGCGGGCATGGGCCACCTGCCGCGCCTCGGTGACCCGCCAGGCTTCCAACGGGCTGAGACCGTCGTCACGGTCACGGCTGGCGAGAAGCTGCGCGGCGGGATACGTGACGCTGCGGGTCAGCCACTGCTCATCGGCGTCCTCGGCGCTGGTGTAGGTCAGCTCCTCAGCGATTCGGCCGGCGAAAGGCTTGCGGTCCTTGGCGATCTCGGCGCCAGTGATGTCCTGCACCGAGACGGTGTCACCAAGACCCCGGAAGTAGCGGGTGACGGTCTTGGTCTTCGCGCTGCCGATATCGGGATCGTCGTCACCGGTGTAGACGGCGACCTGCGCGAAGCCGGCGAACTGGGAGTACGTGCGAGTCGACTTCTTGGTGAACTCCCGCTCGGCGAGCCGCCAGGCCGCAGTCCCGTAGTCGTAGCGGGTGACGGTGGCGACGGAAGCGCCGTCGATCGCGGGCAGCTCCTCAATACTGTCGACAACATACTTGTGGAACCAGTCGATGTCCTCGGCTTCCGGATCCGGATGCCAGTACGACGGATAACACAGCCGGGTATTGGCCTTCAGATCGGCGGTGTCGTCCTTGCCAGGCAGATCGGTGCCCGTGGCGCAGTCCCCGGTGGGCTCCTTGTAGCTGACGACCGTCTCGCCGCCGTACTCGTTGATGACCCGAGCGATACGCAGCCGCGAGAAGCCGGGGCGGTGATCCTGCTTGACCCGGTTCGGCATGTCCTCGACGTTGTGCTCGAAACGCACCGGGTTGAGGGTGACCTTCTCGTCGGAGGTGCCGTTACGGGCATACCCGGTACGAGTGATCGACTCCAACCACAGCGCGGTGTTCGGCCCGGTCAGCAGAATCGGGAAGGACTGCGTGAGCTGATACTCGTCCACCGCCTGCAGCGTGGTGTCACCACTGCGCCGCTGAGCCGACGTAGTGATCTTGTCAAGGCGCTTACGGGTGAAAAAGGACGGCCCCGCGTTCCAACACTTCTCGCCCGCGGCGCACCGCAGATTAGCCGGAGTGTCATACCAGATCCGGTAGTCCCCGGGGTTGGAACTGGTGAAGTTCTCCTCACTACAGGTCAACTCCCCCTCGTCGAAACAGCGCTCGGCGACGGTGAATCCAACCCGGGCCAAGGGCGCTGCACTGAAAAGGGTGTCCCGACGCTGCCCGTACTCGATGCGGGAGAGATAGCCGCCCCGGTCGTACTTGACCGGGTCCTTGAAGTTGAAGTTACGGGCGTAGTAGTTACTCTCCTTGCCCCACCACAGCGACATCGCGTTGCCGTTGATGTCCTCGACGTAGTCGAGACCCCATCGCCAGGCCTGGGTGCAGAACGAGCCCGCCCAGTTGCCCGCCTTGTAGCAGGGCTCCCCGGCGTGGTTGCCGTAGACCGGCACCGTGAGGACCGAGTTCGTCACCGGGTCGTCGGCATCCGAGCCGTTGTCAGACCACCCGGGCAGACGGTGCAGACCGAAGTGGTAGCGGGTGCCGTCGCGGGTGGTGACGACCCAGTACTCGCCGTCGGCGTCCCCGTTGGCCCGGCCGGTGTCCGTGCGCAACTCCACGGTGGAGCCATCACCGTTGGCGGTGAACCAGCGCTCCTTGTCCTCGTCCCACACCAACTCCGTGGTCATACCGCCAAGCGACAACGTCGCGTTCGGCGAGCCCCAGCACAGGTCAGCGGTCCGGTGCGTGGAGTTGTTCGACCCCGGCTTCTTCGAATCCTGCCGGCAGTTGGCGTAGCTGCGAGTGATCGCCCCCGCGTTGTAGTCCCAGCCGTCACCGATCCACGACGCCTGGTTGTTCGTGGCCGAGGTACGGCCGTCCACCGACTGCGAAGAGTAGGAAAGGTTCACCTTCGGCATCAGGCCACCGGCAGTCTCCGGCACCTGCACCTGATACCCGTAAGTAAACGCACCGGAAGAGGAACCCGCCGCCCAGGACCCCGAGGACAGCAGCGGCGTGGCAGTGAAATCACCAGCCGTGGAAGCACCAGTGTCCAACACACCCACCACACTCGAGCCCGCCGACGACGTGGCGGCGCCCGTCGCAGCAGCGGTCTCGGCGCCCGCCTCGGCGGCGGTGTCAGCGCCGAGCAGTGAGGCGACGGGAACCGTACCGGTAACCACCCGCCGCGTCGGCTCGTCCTCAGCCCCGGAGTTGTTGGTCGGCGCCTCGCCAGCCGGCACCAGCTCGACCTCACTCGGCACCACCGACGCGGCAGTGCCAGTCACGGCCTTCCGCGCCTGCCCACCATCGGTCGCACAATCCCCGCCGTCCGGGTCCTCATAGACACAGTCCGGCAGCAGCACAACCCCGAAACGGTCGGCCGCCTGCGGGCCATACAGGTCAGCGAAGGGTGTGTAGTCAACGCTGAGCGCAACTTCGGCCGCCGGATCCGCGGTCTCCGGCGGGGTCAACTTCATGATCAGGCCCGCGACCCCCGCGTCCTGCGACGCCTCAGGCGCGGCCAGGTCCACCGCCCACGTGCCGGCGAGATCGGCTGGATCGCCTTCCTCCGGCACGCCAAGAGCAATCGGAAGATCATCCACCGGTCGGCTGTCGCCCGCCGCCAGACCGGTCAGGTCCACCACGCCGCTGTCCTGCTGCCAAGGGTCAACCGCCTGCGGCACATACGGATCAATCGGCACCTCAGGAGCCGTAGTCAGATCCGTCTCGGCACCCTCGTCCCGGTCAACCCGCTCGATCTCCGGCAGATCGGGCAACTCGACCTGCTCTCGGGTCATGCCCGATCCGGGTACCGCGAACGCGACGGCGGGCAGGCTGGTCACCGCCAGGATCGCCGTGAGCGCCAAGACGAAGGCCCGGCGGGTCGGCCCCGCCAAACGGCCCAACTCCGTCGGAGTCCGCCGGCCAGACGGCCGTCGGAACAACAAACCGGTACCACGCATACCCGTCGACTCCCGCGAGGACGAAAGAGAAGGCACGGATTAAACCGCACAGAACACGCGTCGGGCGTGACACGTGCGTGTGCACTCTGCGGCATAAGCCCGCCCCACTCAAGGGCGGCAGTCAGACCAAGATCCAACCCAAGTGATCTTGACCACGGGATACTCCTGACACCAAGCTGGTAAAGCTCGAATAGCACCATAGAGGCGTGAATTAGACCAAACTCCGCATACAGCATGGACAAATCCCGTCATAACGGTTATTTATCCTGACCCCGCCTTTGAGCTACGACACTGGGTTACAGGTCAATAAAGTTCGCGGATCACCCGACTCGCTCGTTTCCGTGCGATCGTGTGCCCGCGTTCTGTCCCCGACCCACCCTTCGGGGCTGCTTGCCGCGCCTTTCTGTCCGCCCGGCCATCAAGGGAGTGGATCGCCGTGACCACGCCTCGCCTACTCAGCCCCTTCGTGCGTACACGCACCCGGCTGACCCTCACCCTCGGTCTCCTCCTGACCGCCGTCATCGCCGCCCTACTGCCGTGGTGGCCGGGAAGCGACGAATCCCCACAGGGGGTCCCCCGCATCGCGGCCGTCCCGCTGAAGGACGAGGCCGCCGCGATGGCACTAGCACTCCGCACCGGTGAGGAGGTGCTCGTCGAGACCGCCACCACCGCCACCGCACAGACCTGGGCACTGCCCAACGGGCAACTCCGCTCCGCCTTCAACGCCACGCCACAGCGAACAAAGAACGCCGCCGGCCGCTGGTCGCCGATCGACACCACGCTGACCCGTACCGATGCGACTCCCGACGGCCTAAACATCCGGCCGGTCAACGCCGCCTCCCCCGTCCGCTTCTCCGCGGGCAGCAGCGCAGCCGACAAACCCGACAGCTCCGACAGCTCCGGCGGCTCCGGCGGCTCCGGCGGGGGCCAGACGCAGGCTGGCGACAGCGAAACCATCCTGGCCGAGGCGGAGGTGGACGGCCACACCGTCGCCTTCACCTGGCCCGGCCAGCTACCAGAACCGGTCCTCGACGGCCCACGAGCGCTCTACCCCGACGTCCTACCCGGCGTTGACCTACTCATCGTCGCCCGCGACGTGGGCGGATTCAGCCAGCTGCTGGTCGTCAAGAACCGCGCGGCCGCAACAATCAAGGCCGCCAGCGCGGTGACCTACGGGCTGACGTCCCAGACCGCGCGCTTCCGCCACGACGCGGTCACCGGGGGGATCCAGATCCTGGACCAGACCGACCAGGAGGTCGGCTCAATCCCCACCCCGTTCGCCTGGGACTCCGCTGGCCAGGAGAGCCCGGATGCCGAGATCCGCACCGCGGTGGACACCCCCGCCGACGTACTGAACCTCAGCGGACTCACCGGCAACGAGGCCGGCGCCCAGAGCGCCCAACTCCCCACCCAGGTGGACGGCGACGGCACCGGCACGCTCCGCCTGCACCTGGATGCCGCTGCCACCGGACTCCTGACCAACCCGGAGACACTCTTCCCCGTCTTCCTGGACCCGACCCTCAACAGCGGGGTGGTCGACTGGGCGACCGTCTACGCACAGCACCCCAACACCAACACCTGGAACGGCACCAACTTCAACAAGGGAACGACCGTCGCGCGCGTGGGATACGACGAGTCCACTCCGCTCCGGACCCGCTCGTTCTGGCGGATGGGCTTCAGCAGCTCCCTGCGCGGCGCTACGGTCAGCTCGGCGACCTTCAAGGTGTACAACGAATACTCGTACAACTGCACCAAACGGGAGATGCAGCTGTGGCTCGTCGGCGCCATCTCCTCCGGCACCACCTGGAACGCCCAACCCAGCTACATGACCCTGCAGCAGAAGCTGGCGTTCGCCCACGGCTACAGCGGCTGCGCTGGGGACTTCGTAAAATTCGACGTGAAAAACGCGGCCCAACAGGGGGCCGACAACGGGTGGTCGAACATCAACCTGGGCATGCGGGCCACCAGTGAGTCCGACAAGTTGACCTGGCGCAAGTTCACGGCGAAGTCCGCGACGCTGTCGGTCACGTACAACCGCAAGCCCAACACCCCCACCAACCTCACCACCTCCCCCGGGGGCGCATGCGCCCCCGCAGGGGTCAGGGTCGCCAAAACCGACCTCACCCTGTCAGCGAAGGCCACCGACCCCGACGGCAACCTCAAGGGCCTGCGCTTCCGCTTCTGGAAGAGTGGCGCCACCGTTCCCACCGGCACCCTGGTCACCGCCGCCAGCGACGGCAAGGCCAGCCTGACGATCCCCAGCAGCACCCTGGTTGACGAGGACATCTACCTGTGGAACGTCCGGGCCGAGGACACCTCCAACGCGCCCTCCGACTGGAACCCGCCCAGCACACCCTGCCAGCTCATCATCGACGCCTCCGCGCCACCGGCGCCCGACGTCAACAGCGACGTCTTCCTGGAAGCCACCCCCGACGGCGCCACCTGGGCAACCGTCAAGTTCGGAGAAACCGGGCCGATCACCTTCACCGCCGCGGATGCAGCAAGATTCAGCTACGCCTTTGAGGCGATCGACGCCACGTACGTGGACGCCACCGACGGCACCGCGACCGTGCCGGATCTGAAACCCCGGCACGCCGGCCCCACCACCCTGCACGTCTACGCCTACGACGATGTCGGAAACAAGAGCGCCCGGACGGACTACAACTTCTACGTACCGCCCCGCGATACCGCCGACGGGCCCGGAGACACCGGTGGCGATGGGATCCCCGACCTACTCCTCATCGACTCCACCGGCAACCTCCGGAACTACGCGGGTGACGTGGACGGCGAACTGTACGCCTGGCAGGCCGCCTCCTACACCGGACCAGGAACGCTCAACCCGCCCGGCCACTGGTACGACCCGGAAACGGGCGAGTCCGCGCTGATCGCCAAACACTCCGACGTATACCCGGGCGACGGCTCCACCGACCTGTTCGCCCGAACCCCAGACGGCGGCTTCTGGCTCTACCCCGGCGACGGGTACGGCACCTTCAACGTTGACGACCGACTCCCTGTCCTACTTCCGCCAGACACACCCGACCCCACAACCTGGACCCAGATCAAGGCGCTCGGCGACATCACCGGCGATGGGCGGCCCGATCTGGCCCTGCGGGCCGGGACGGCGTTCTGGACGCTGAGCGGCTACACCGGCGCCAGCTTCCAGGAAGCCATCCTGATGAACGAGAACGCCTGGGAACGCCGGGACATCGTCAACGTCGCCGACATCGACCTCGACAGCACACCCGATCTGCTCTGGCGCAACCTGGACAACGGCAACATGTACGTCCGCCACGGGAAGCCGGGCGCAGTAGCCGGCAGCGTCGATCTGGATTCGATCAAACTCGCGGCGAACTCCCAGAATGGTGACGTCCTCTACGGCACCAACTGGACCGAAGCCAACATCAACGCGGTGATCGGTATCCCGGACGTGAACGGGGACAGCGTCCCGGACCTGTGGGCCCGTTTCGGGGAGGACGGCATGATGCGGATCTACCATCCGTCCACCACCGATGCCAAAGACCCAGTGAAGATCGTGCTGGGGGACGACTGGAACAGCGTCAAGGCCTTCGGCTGAACGCCTCGCGCGGGCCCGGCAGCTGACCGGGCCCGCGCCCCCATCCCCAACCCGCGCCCCACCACGCGCGGTGCTGGGGTAGCCCAGGGGCAGATCGACAGTTATCTTCGCTGCATGGATCGGCAGGCGACCTCAACGTCACGGGATCGACCGCAGACCAAGCTCCCGCGGCGGGTGGACGTCGCCGTCGTCGGCGCCGGGCACAACGGGCTGGTGTCGGCGATCCTGCTGGCCCGAGCCGGGCTGGACGTGCTGGTGCTGGAGGCGGCCGACGTGGTCGGCGGCGCGGCCCGCACCGAGACGCCGTTTCCCCGGGTGCCGGGGCTGCGCCACTCCACCGGGTCGTACCTGCTCGGGCTGATGCCCCCGGAGCTACTCGCCCGCCTCGACGTCCGCATCCCGGTGCTGCGGCGCGACCCGCACTACTTCCTGCCCACCCCGGGCGGACCCGGCTCGCCGTACCTGCTCTTCGGCGGTGACCCGGCCGCGACCCAGCGGCAGTTCGCCGAGTTCTTCTCCCCCGCCGATGTCGCCGCCGACGCCGCGCTTCAGGCCGAGCTGGCGGCGCTGCGCGCGGACCTGGCGCCGGCCTGGCTGGCCGAACCGCTGCCGGTCGAGGAGACCGCCGAACGGTACGTCCGGCCAGCGCTGCGCCAGATCTTCGTCGACCTGGTTCGCGGCTCGGTCGTCGACTACCTGGCCCGCTTCGACTTCCACTCCGAGCTGCTAATCAGCATGTATGCGGTGACCGACGGCCTCTCCGGGGTCAACGCCGGCCCGGACGACCCTGGCACCGGGCACAACTTCCTGGTGCACAACATGTGCCGCCTTCCCGGCTCCGACGGCACCTGGATGATCGCCAAGGGGGGCATGGGCACCGTCTCCCGGACCTTCGCCGACGCCGCGCGGGCCGCCGGCGCCACCATCCGCACCGGTACGCCGGTCGACGCGATCACCCTCGACGGGGGTGCCGCCTCCGGTGTCCGGCTCGCCGACGGGCAGAGCGTTGCCGCGTCCGTGGTGTTGGGGGCCTGCGACCCGTACCGGCTGGCGGAGCTGCTCCCCGACGGCGCGCTGCCGGCGTCGCTGACCGACCGGATGGCGACGGTCCGCCGCCCCGGCACCACGCTCAAGCTCAACCTGGCGCTGACCGGGTTGCCGCGCTTCTCCTGTCTGCCGGAAGACGCCCCCAGCCCGTTCGGGTCCACCATCCACCTGCTGCCCGGCTCCGACCCCGCCTCGGACACTCCGCTGGCGGGGCTGCGCGCGATGTGGGCCGACGTGCGGGCCGGGCGGCTGCCGCCGGAGCCGACGATCGAGTGGTACCTGCACACCACCGTCGACCCGACGCTCTCCGACGCCGCCGGGCACCACTCGTCGGCGCTCTTCGTGCAGTCGGTGCCGTACGAGTTGGCGGGCACCACCTGGGACGAGGCGCTACCCGGGTACGTGGCGCGGCTGGTCGCGATCTGCGAGCGATACGCCCCCGGCACCGGGGCCCTGATCGCCGACGCCGTACCGCTGGCCCCACCCGGCATCGAGGCGCACTTCGGCATCACCGGTGGGCACATCCACCACGTGGACAACACGGTCTCGTTCACCGACCGGATGCCGTACGCCACCGGGGTCGACGGCGTGTACGCGGGCAGCGCCGGCTGTCACCCCGCCGGGAGTGTCATCGGTGCCTCCGGGCACAACGCCGCCCGGCGCATCCTCACCGACCTCGGGCGGTGAGAATGCGCCGGGCCGAAGAGCCGCCGGGCCGGCGACCGCGGAACACTTCACTGGGGCGCAGCCGGAGCTGGGTGGGACCGGTGCTCTTCATCGAACGGGCCGCTGTGTGAGCGGTGATCAGGTCGTCGTCTCGATGACCGAGGCGGTGATCAGGTCGTCGTCTCGACGACCGGGGCGGGGGTCTGCTCGTCGGCGCGCTGGGCGCGGATCTTGTGGCCGACGCTGGTCAGGCACCGCCCACTGGCCAGGTCGAAACGCCAACCGTGTAGCTGGCAGGTGAGCTGGTCCTCCGCCACGACGCCGAACCGGCTCAGGTCCGCCTTGAGGTGCGGGCAACGCCGCTGCACCACCCAGTCGCCGAGGGTGATGTCCTCCGCGTCGACCGCGCGCTCGTGCTCGTCGTACCAGCCCTCGGCGTACTGCAACCGCTCCTGGGAGAGGCACTTGAAGAAGGCGTAGACGAACTCGTTGTACTGGCCGATCCGCGCCGCGGAGAACCGGCAGGACAGGAAGAGCGAGTTGACCCAGTCCACCTCGCCGATGTGCAGTAGGTGCTCGACCAGCGCCCGCTCGGTGCGGAACCGGTAGCGCACCTTCTCGTCGGCGTACGGGCGGACCTGCTTGCCGGGGAAGTCCACCACGATCGACTCGACGGTCTCCGTACCCGCGTCGTCAACATCGACCAGGTCGAAGCGGACCGGGCCGCCGACCCCCTCGGCCAGATAGATCGACTCGTTCAGCAACGGCTCGATGCGGCGCTGCAGCTCCCCCAGGACGTCCACCTCCGGGTGCCGCCAGGACGCCTTCTCCGCCGCGATGATCGGCCGCTTGCGCTCCCGCATCTCTTCGAGGTGGGCGACCTTGTCGGCGAAGAACTCCGCCACCGGCACCGGGTGGGTGGTCTCGCAACCGTCGGCGGTGACCTCGGCGACGCTGCCCGGCAGCAACACCACCCCGTTGGTGCCACCGACCTTGGCGTACTCGTCCAGGAACACCGACTGGTCGGGGAAGATGTTGCCCTCGTCGCCGTGGATGTCGTTGAACTGCCACAGCGTGTCGTCGAGGAAGCACGGCGGGCCGGCGATCGGGAAGACGTGGTCGGCCTTCAGGTCGTCGATGTAGCGCCAGGTTCGGTCGAACTGCCGGTCCCGCTTCTGCTTGCCGAACGCGGTCTTGGCGGCGTTCGGCAGCTCGTAGACCATGGGATACCAGATCGCACCGGAGAACTGGAGCATGTGCGCGTGCACGTGGCCCAGCTCGGTGAAGACGCTGAGGTCGGTGGGGCGGGCATCGTTCTGGTTGAGCAGCCGGACCCCGTCGTGCTCCACCCACAGCGACGAGTCCCCGATCGGACCGTCGGTCGGGCTGGTCAGCGCCTGGATCATGACCTTGAGGCCGCCGCCCAGGTCGACGACCTCCTCGTTCGGCGCCTTCAGGAACTGGGTGAAGCCCAGCTCCCGCAGTTCGTCTTCCATCTCCGAGGTCGGGAAGGCGGGCAGCAGTACGGTGGCCCGCTTCGACACGTACCGCTTCAGGTGCGCCGCATCGAAGTGGTCCCGGTGCAGGTGCGAGACGTAGAGGTAGTCAACGTCGCCCAGCGCCGCCCAGTCGAGTTGGGAGTTGTCGGGGAACGGAAACCACGAAGCGAAGTACGCCGGGTTGACCCAAGGGTCGCACAGGATGCTCCCCGCGGGAGTGTCGATCCGCATGCTGGCGTGCCCGGTACCGGTCACTCGCACCGCAGTTCCCCCCTTTAGCAGCCATAACAAGGTTCACGTCCGAACCTACCGGAGCCACTCTCACCATCACGCCATGACGCCGGTAGTGCCGTCCATGGGCGACAACGCCCTCCGTTCCGGCCGGCATGGGCTCCCGGCGTCCCAACGAGCCGGCCCGGGAGATGGTCGGACCCAGCGCCGGGGCCGGTACAAGGCGTGCCAGACTTGACCGCGGATCAGATCACGAGGGAAGGACCGACAGTGGCAGGAAGCGAGCCGGTTACGTCTCCGGACCAACACAAGCCCGGGCACCGCAGGTCCGGACGGATCGGCGCGGTGGTCGTTGCGCTGTCGCTGCTGGCAATGATCTGCGGTAACCACGAGGGCAGGGTCGAGGACCTCTGGCTGATCGGCCTCGCCGTTCTGCTGCTGGCCATCGTCGTCGGCGACATCGTGCTTCGGCGCAACGGGCTTCGCCCGTAGCGCGCACCGTCAGCCACAAGACTGTGGCCCGCTCCCCGGAATCAGGGAGCGGGCCACAGTCTTGTTCCGGGTCAACCCGGTGTTGTCCGGAGTCAACGACCGAGCAGAACGTCCTGCACATTCTTCAGGGCGGCGTCAACTTCCTCCTCGAAGTAGCCGCCCTGTACCAGGCCGAAGCGGAGCGTACCCAGGTCGTGCGGGTTCACCGGCATCGGATTCCGCCCCTGCATCCCGCCAAGCAGGCTGTCGAAGAAGCGGTCGACCTGGTCCGGGTCGTACCCGCTGCCGAAGCGGCGAACCTGGAAACTACGGCGAATCTGGTCAACCTGGTAGAGGTCGCTGCCCGGCGGCCCAGCCATAGGCGGCCCAGCCACCGGCGGCCCAGCCACAGGCGGCCCTCCCCTTGACGGATCAACCCCCCTGGGCGGAGCCGCCATCGGCGGCCCGGAGACCTCCGGTGAGCCGGCGAAGCCGGGCTGCGGCGCCGGCAGACCGTCCATCTCCCGCCCGCGCTCCGGCATCCGCATCTCGGTCGTCATGTCGGCACGCCCGTGTCGACCGGCCTCGAACCCGTCAAACCGCGGCTCGCCGGGGCCGTAGCCGCCGGTAGCTGGCTCCCTCGACGGGCCACCGGGACCGAGCGGACCACCGGGACCATGCGGGCCACCGGGGCCGTGCGGGGCGGCCGGACCGCGTGGCGGTTCATAGCCGCCGCGGGGGGCATCGTGGCCGCCGGAGAAAGACCCGGTGGTTTCGTCGTGCCGGCTGTACGGAGCACCGGGCGGCGCCGGCGCGAACCGGGGCGGCATCGGCTGCTGCTCCGGGGCGACGCCGCGCTCGTCGGGTGGACCCATCCGCCCCGGCGGGCCGAACTGTTCGGGCGGACCCATCCGATCCGGCGGACCCATCCGCCCCGGCGGACCGAACTGTTCGGGCGGACCCATCCGATCCGGCGGGCCCATCCGCCCCGGCGGACCGAACTGTTCGGGCGGACCCATCCGATCCGGCGGACCGAACTGTTCGGGCGGACCCATCCGATCCGGCGGACCCATCCGATCCGGCGGACCCATCCGCTCGGGCTGGTGGAGGTCAGCGGCCGGAGCCGGACGGCCGCCCTGTTCCTCCACGTCGGCGAGCTGCCGTTCGACCCGGTCGAGGTGAAGATCGACCTGCCACTCGTCATAGCCGTTGAATCGGACCCGGAAGACGACGTCGTGGACCTCCTGCGCGGCCACGGGCGCGCCCACCGGCTGCCCCTCCAGCGTGGCCTCGACCCGGTCGAGGAAGGCATCCACCTCGTCAACCTTGTATCCCCGGCGCAGCGACTTACGCCGGAAACGCTGACCCTGACTCGCCACTATGTCTCCTGGTCTCGTTCGCTCCGCCGGGTCGCTCTCCCCGGCCCCCACGCTCTCATTGCCCCTCGGCCGCGGCGAGCTGACCACACGCTCCGTCGATCTCACGTCCCCGGGTGTCCCGCACTGTCGTGGAGACCCCGGCGGCGCGCAACCGCCGGACGAACTCCCGCTCAACCGGCTTCGGGCTCGCATCCCAGCGGCTACCCGGAGTGGGGTTGAGCGGGATCAGGTTCACATGGGCCAACCGGCCGGCCAGCAACCGACCAAGCAGGTCGGCTCGCCACGGCTGGTCGTTCACGTCCTTGATCATTGCGTATTCGATCGACACGCGACGTCTCGTGTGGGCCGCGTACTCCCAGGCCGCCTCCAGCACCTCGGACACCTTCCAGCGCTGGTTCACGGGCACGAGTTCGTCGCGCAGCTCATCATCGGGCGCGTGCAGCGACAACGCAAGGGTCACAGGGAGGTCTTCGCTGGCCAGTCGACGGATAGCAGGGACCAGCCCCACCGTGGAAACGGTGATGTGCCGCTGGGACAGCCCCAACCCTTCTGGCGCGGGCGCCACTAGCCGGCGAATCGCCGCCACCACCCGGTTGTAGTTGGCCAGCGGCTCCCCCATCCCCATGAACACCACGCGAGACAGTCGCGGTGGGGACCCGGCGACAGCGCCAGAGGCGGCCACACCGGCCAGGTAGACCGCCTGGTCGACGATCTCAGCGGTGGAGAGGTTGCGGGTCAGGCCCGCCTGGCCGGTCGCGCAGAAGGGGCAGGCCATCCCGCACCCCGCCTGGCTGGAGAGACAGACCGTCACCCGGTCCGGATAGCCCATCAGCACACTCTCGACCAGCGAGCCGTCGTGCAGCCGCCAGAGCGCCTTGTGGGTGGCACCGTCGTCACACGCCAGCTCCCGCACCGGTGTCAACAGCGTGGGCAGCAGCTGGCCGGCCAGCTTCTCCCGGGTGGCCGACGGCAGATCAGTCATCTGCTCCGGATCGCGGACCAGACGGCCGAAATAGTGAGTCGAGACCTGCCGTGCCCGGAACCGCGGCTCGCCCAGTTCCTCGGCCAGAGCCTGACGGCCGGCGAGATCGAAGTCGGCGAGGTGCCGCGGGGGCATCGCCGCGCGGCGGGCGGGGGCGTCAGGGTTGACCGGGGTCAAGGGCAGGTTCGTCATGACCCATCCAGTCTGTCACGCCCGGCCCGGACCGCGCCGCTGTGGATCCGCCGGCCTCGTCCCGGACCCACCGGCAACGCTGGTGGCGGCGGGGCGTGCCCGGCGGTGGGCACCGGGTAACCCACGCCTCAGCCCGTCACCGGAACGAAGAGCGCAAGCAGCAGATACGCCGTCGGGAGGGCGAAGAGAACCGAGTCGAGCCGGTCCATCAGGCCGCCATGCCCCGGCAGCAAGTTACTCATGTCCTTCACCCCGAGGTCTCGTTTGATCATGGACTCGGCCAGATCGCCCAGGACGGCCGCGGCGGAGACGGCGACTCCGAAGAGCGCCCCCCACCAGGGCGCAACATCGAAGAGCAGCCAGATCAGCAGGGCACCGCCGAGGGCCGCCGCGCCAAGCGAACCCGCCAGCCCTTCCCAGGACTTCTTCGGACTGATTGTCGGAGCCATCGGATGCCGGCCGAAGTTGGCTCCGGCCGCGTACCCACCGGTGTCGGAGAGCACCACCGCGGCCAATGTCACCAACACCCGCAGCGCCCCGTCCTCCGGCGCCGCCAGTAACGCGGCGAACCCACCGAGAAACGGTACGTAGACAGCGATCAGGGTGGCCGCGAGGGCGTCCCGGCGGAATCCGGCCAGCCCGTCGCCCAGTCGCCACACCAGGGCACCGAGCACCGTGACGGCCACGCCGAGGGTCAACGCATCGGGCCCGACGAACCAGGCCAGCCCCACCACCAGCACACTGCCCCCGGCCAGCGGGATCAGCGGCGGGTGGAGGCCCGCACGACCGAACGCCCGGGTCATCTCCCAACAGCCGACCGCCAGCGCCCCCGCGACGACCACCACGAAGGCGAACGGGTAGAGAAAGAGAGGCACCAGGACGAGGGCGCCAAGGCCAACCCCTACGCCGATGGCCGCCGGCAGGTTACGGCCGGCCTTGCCGGACGACCGCGGTCGGGCAGCGGCGCCGGTGGCACGACGCCGTCCCGCCCGACGCCGCCCCCGCCCCCGCGGCTGCGTGGCCGGATCGTCGTCCCGGACCGGCTGGAGTTGGGCGGTCGGGTGCTCGGACCCGGCCGGGGCGTCCGGGACCGGGTTCTGTCGCGCGGTCGGGTAGTCCCGGTCTTCGGCGGGGGCTTGGTGGCCGTTACTCGGAATTCGGCTAGGCCCACCCGTCGACTCCGCTGGCGACCGGCCATTCCGGCTGGGATCGCGATGGTCGTAACCAGGGGTTTCTCGATGCCGAACCGTTGCACCGACGTCGCGGGGTACCGCACCGGAATCCGCCTGCGGAACGCCACGCGATTCGGCGGGCCGTTCCCAACCGTGCGGTTCAGGGCTGCGGTGAGGGTCAACGGGGGACATCACGCACCTGGAGGAAAGACGAAACCGACTACCAGACACACAACCACAACCATGTCCCCTACCCGAATGATGTTCCCTCTGGTTGACCGACGGGTCGGCCAGTCGATTCCCGCCATTCACCGCCGGGTGCCCGAGAATCGAGCCGAGCCTACTGCACCCGCTACCCCGGCATCCGAAACCGCCTCCGCCGGCCCGACCCAGCACCGTCAGGACGGCCGGTACGCGCTGGCGGGGCAGCGCCGGCGGACGCCCACCAGACAAGCCTTGCGTGCGGCCTTTGTGCGCCGGTACAGCCTTCGCGTGCGGCCTTTGTGCGCCGGTACGGCGACAAGCCGCGACAGAAAGGCGGCACCGGCGGCCCCGAAGGGCGTGTTCGCCGGTGCCGCGCGCGTCAGCAGTCGGACAGCGAGGTCAGACCTCGAGCAGCTCGGCTTCCTTATGCTTGATCAGCTCGTCCACGGTACCGACGAAGCGCTGAGTCAGATCGTCCAGCTCCTTCTCGGCACGGCGCCCGTCGTCCTCGCCGACCTCGCCAGCCTTGACCAGCCGATCCAGCTCCTCCTTGGCCTTGCGGCGGATGTTACGGACCGCCACCTTGGCCTCCTCCCCCTTGTGCCGAGCCACCTTGATCATCTCGCGGCGGCGCTCCTCGGTCATCTGCGGGAGCAGAATGCGCAGCTGGTTACCCTCATTGTTGGGGTTTACCCCAAGGTCGGAGTCGCGGATCGCCTTTTCCATGGCGTTGGTCTGCGAGGTGTCGTACGGCTTGATGATGACCATACGGGGCTCCGGTACCCCGATCGACGCCATCTGCGGCAACGGGGTCGGGCTGCCGTAGTAGTCGATTATGATCTTGGAGAACATGGCGGCGTTGGCGCGGCCCGTACGGATGGCCCCGAACTCCTCCTTGGCGTGCTCGATGGCACGCTCCATCTTCTCCTCGGCCTCGAGGAGGGTGTCGTCGATCACCGTTCTCCTCGCCTCCTTCTATGCTCGTCGTGGCTGGTCGTGTCGGAGGACCGTCGAGGTCGAACCGCTCAGGTGGTGATCAGGGTACCGATCTTGTCGCCACCCACGGCCCGAGTGATGGTGTCGTCGCCCTGGGCGCCGAAGACCAACATCGGCAGGCCGTTCTCCATGCAGAGGCTGAACGCGGCGGCGTCCGCGACCCGCAGATTTCGACGAAGCACCTCGGAGAAGGTGATCGAGTCGAACTTACTGGCGGTCGAGTCGATGCGCGGATCCGCCGTGTAGACGCCGTCCACGCCGTTCTTGCTCATCAGCACCACATCTGCCCGGATCTCCAGTGCACGCTGCGCGGCGACGGTGTCGGTGGAGAAGTAGGGCATGCCAGCACCGGCCCCGAAGATCACCACTCGCCCCTTCTCAAGGTGCCGGATGGCGCGCAGCGGAATGTAGGACTCGGCGACCTGGGCCATCGTGATGGCGCTCTGCACCCGGGTCTCGATGCCCTCCTTCTCCAGGAAGTCCTGGAGGGCGAGACAGTTCATTACCGTACCGAGCATGCCCATATAGTCGGCCCGGGCCCGGTCCATCCCCCGCTTCTGCAGCTCGGCGCCCCGGAAGAAGTTGCCTCCACCGACCACCACCGAGACCTGCACACCGCGCCGAACCACGGTCGCGATCTGCTGGGCGATGGCCTGAACCACATCGGGATCGACACCGATCGCGCCCCCGCCGAACACCTCGCCGGAGAGCTTCAGCACCACTCGCCGCGCCCGGCCAGGAGGCGGCGCCGTCGGATCCTCCGCCAGCAGACTCCGGTCACTCACAACCTGTGTCATCCTCCCCGCCCTTCACCATGCGTACGCCGCACACGCCGCAAATTTGCCGCCACCGACCCTATGTGACGAGGAGGCCGCGGTGCTTGACACGTACACCGGCGACCTCCTCGTCCACGTTCCCGTCCCGAGCGCCGGCAAGCGCTCAGGATCGGCTCAGGCCTGGCCGACCTCGAACCGAACGAAGCGGGTGACCTCAACGCCGGCCTCGGCCAGCACCTGCCGCACCGGCTTCTTGTTGTCGGTGACCGACGCCTGCTCCAGCAGGACGAAGTCCTTGAAGAAGGAGTTCACCCGGCCCTCAACGATCTTCGGCAGCGCCGCCTCGGGCTTGTTCTCCTCCCGGGCGGTCTGCTCGGCGATGCGCCGCTCGGACTCGACGACCTCCGCCGGCACCTCGTCCCGGCTCAGGTACTGCGGGCGCATCGCGGCGATCTGCATCGCCACACCGCGCGCGTCGGCGTCCCCGGCCTCGTCGGTCTTGCCGGTGTACTGCACCAGCACACCGACGGCCGGCGGCAGATCCTGCGCCTTACGGTGCAGGTAGACCGCGACGGTGCCGTCCAGCTTCGCGAACCGGTTCAGCACCAGCTTCTCGCCGATCTTGGCGGACTGCTCCTGGACCAGCTCGGCGACGCCCTTGCCGTCGATCGCACTGGCCAGCAGCTCCTCGGCGTTACTGACACCGGTGCGCTCGCCGTGCTCGACCAGCTGCTGGGCCAGCGCGACGAAGCTGTCGGTCTTGGCGACGAAGTCCGTCTCGCAGTTCAGCTCCAGCAGGGCCTTGCCGGAGTGTGCGACCAAGCCGTTGGCGGCGGTCCGGCCAGCCCGCTTGCCGACGTCCTTGGCGCCCTTGACGCGCAGAACCTCGACAGCCTTGTCGAAGTCGCCCTCGGCCTCGGTCAACGCCTTCTTGCTGTCCATCATGCCGGCGCCGGTGAGGTCGCGGAGCTTCTTGACATCCGCGGCGGTGAAGTTGGACATGACTCTCTCTTCAGTGGTGAGACTGCGGGTGGGTGGTCTGGATGGCGATGTACCCCGGAGCCCCGGCCATACGGCCGGGGCGGGCGGTCACTCCGCGGCGGCTGCCGCCGGCTGCTCTTCAGCCTTCGCCGGCTGCTCGTCGCTCTTCGCCGGCTGCTCTTCAGCCTTCGCCGGCTGCTCGTCGCTCTTCTTCGGCTCCTCGAGCAGCTCGCGCTCCCACTCGGCCAGCGGCTCGTCGGCGGCGACCCCCGCCTCCGGCTTCTCGTCGGTGCCCCGACGGCGGCCCGAACGGGCGATCAGGCCGTCGGCGACGGCGGCGGCCACAACCTTGGTCAGCAGCTCCGCCGAGCGGATCGCGTCGTCGTTACCCGGAATGGGGTAGTCGACCTCGTCCGGGTCACAGTTGGTGTCGAGCACCGCAATGACCGGAATGCCCAGCTTGCGGGCCTCGTCAACGGCGATGTGCTCCTTCTTCGTGTCGACCACCCAGATCGCGGCCGGGAGCTTCTGCATGTCCCGCAGACCCCCGAGGGTACGCGACAGCTTCCCCTTCTCCCGGTTGAGCTGCAGCGTCTCCTTCTTGGTGTAGCCGGCTGCGGTGCCACTCAGGTCACCGAGGGCCTCCAGCTCCTTCATCCGCTGGAGCCGCTTGTACACCGTCTGGAAGTTGGTCAGCATGCCGCCGAGCCAGCGGTGGTTGACGTACGGCTGACCGACCCGGGTCGCCTGCTCGGCGATCGCCTCCTGCGCCTGCTTCTTGGTCCCGACGAAGAGGATGCTGCCCCCCTCGGCGACCGTCCCGCGCACGAACTCGTACGCCTTCTCGATGTAGTCGAGAGTCTGGCGCAGGTCGATGATGTAGATACCGTTGCGCTCGGTGAAGATGAAGCGCTTCATCTTCGGGTTCCAGCGCCGGGTCTGGTGCCCGAAGTGGACACCACTCTCGAGCAGCTGGCGCATGGTCACGACGGCCATGGTTACTCCTTGCGTCCCTGGTTGTTCCGCCCGGCCGGCGGCTGGGCGGCCTGGCGCCCGGTCGTCGGCCGTGGTGGGCCCGACCCAGCGGTCGGGACCAGGGAGCCGCCGCCCCACAGCAAGCCGCGGGGAGGGCGCGCGAGGTCGACCGCGCAAGGCGGTCGCCAGTCGACCAGTGTACGCCACCTCCCACTAACCCCGCGTTCGGGAGCAAGAGCCGCAACACCGGGATTGTCGTGGGCCCCAACAGCCGCCGGACCGGAGTTGGCCGGCCGCCAGACCAGGGTTGGCTGACCGCCAGACCAGGGTTGGCTGACCGCCAGGCCGGGGTTGGCTGACCGCCAAACCGGGCGGATCAGCCGACCGCGAGCGCCGCCGCCACGAAGAGCACCAGGCCGGCGGTGAGGTAGGCCGTGGGCGGACGCAGCCAACCGCGACCATCCGGCAACGACAACCCACCGGCACGCAGCCCGTACAGGCCAACGGCGAAGATTGGCACTCCCCCGACGAGGAACATCCCGGCCAGCACGTTCGCCGCCGCCAACCCCCCGGTCAACCCGTCCAGCAGCACCCACAGCGCCGGCACCTCGAAGGCCAGCACCAGGACGGCGAAGATCACCGCCAGCGCTGGGCGGCGCGTCCGATACACACCGTCGCTCGCCGGGGGCGCCGACGACAGATCCTCACGTGGCCCGACCGGCGGCAGATCATCACGTGGCCCGACCGGCGGCATCGGTCCGGTCGGCAGCTCCAGCGGGTTCACCGCCTCCTCGGTGGGACGGTTCGACTCCACGATCGGGTACCCGCCCAGCGCGCCCGACCGCCCCGGCTCCGCGACCGGGCCGGCCGCGCCGAACACGTCCGCACCGGAGGCCGAGAGTTGGTCACGCGCCTCCCGTGAGCGCCGCCCCGGCCGGTCACCAGTGGAGTCACCGGTGCTCTCCGAGTCAGTCTCGGCCCACCGGGAGCGGCTCGCCCGGTAGCCCTCGGTCTCGGATCGAGCATCGCCGTACGCACCCGTGGCGCTGAAACGCCCGGAATCGTCCTCGCTGATCCGGAATGCACCGGAGTCCTCCGGTTTAACGGTCCCGCCCCGCCCGTCGCCAAAACCGTCGTACCGGTGTCCCCCACCCCCCTGCTCGGGGCCCCGGAGATCCTCCTCGCCGTAGCGGCTCTCCCCCCGCCATGTCGGCTCCCCGTAACCCCGCTCCCGGTCACCGGGGTACCAGCGCGACTCCTGATCTTCGGTGAAACTCCGTCGTCCGTCCACGTCGGCACCGTATGCGACCGACTGCGCGGACGCCATTCGCCGAGCAGTCCGGCCTCGGCCTGCACCAACCCACCAACCTCGGTTATCCGAACGTCACTCTCCGTGCTCAACGAGGTGCGCCAGTTCACCTGACGCCGGTGGGAGGCCACGATCGCGACGCCGAAGGTGATGTCCGCCGAAGGCGATGTCCTTAGCACGGCGAGAGCTTGATCGTCCGCTCGTCCACAGGTGGGCTCGTCGTCCACAGGTCCGCACCGCCGAACCACGCCCCGGAGCCAGCCCCGGCACCGTGCCGGGAATGAGCAGACACAACCAGTCGGTGGGTGCCTACGGGGAACGCTGCGCACTCCGACACCTGATCACTGCGGGGCTACGGCCGGTGGCCCGCAACTGGCGCTGCCAGCACGGCGAGATCGACATCATCGCCTGGGACGGCCCGGTCCTCGCCGTCTGCGAGGTCAAGACCCGGAGCACCGACACCTTCGGCACCCCCACCGCAGCCATAACCCGCACCAAGGCCCGCCGGTTGCGTCTCCTCACCGCCCGTTGGCTCGCCGAGACCGGCACCCGGGCCGACGAGGTCCGCTTCGACGTGCTCGCCATCCGCCTCACCGGTGGTCCGCCTCGCATCGAGCACCTGAAGGGTGCGTTTTGACATGGGAGCACACCGATGAGCTACGCCCGGGTCCGCTGCGTCGGCCTGGTCGGCGTTACCGGGCATGTGCTGCAGGTCGAAGCCGACCTCGCCCCCGGCCTGCCCACCGTGGCGATCACCGGCCTACCGGACACCGCCCTACACGAGGCGCGGGACCGCGTCCGCGCCGCAGTGGTCAACTCCGGTCGGGCCTGGCCCAACCGCCGGATCACCATCAACCTGCTCCCCGCCACCCTGCCTAAACACGGCTCCAGCCTCGACCTCGCGATCGCGGTAGCGGTGCTGGGCAGCGCCGGGGAGCTGCCCCTGGCCCCCCTGGATCGGGTGGTGCTTCTCGGCGAGTTGGGCCTGGACGGCACCGTCCGCCCCGTCCGCGGTGCCCTACCCATGGTCGCGGCGGCGGCCCGCGCCGGGCACCACCGGGTGGTCGTTCCCCTCGAAAATGCCACCGAGGCGGGCATGATCCCCAGCATCCAGGTCCACGCTGTCCGCAGCCTCCGCCAGTTGGCCGCTTTCCTCACCGACGGCACCCCGCTGCCGCAGCCGCCCCCGGCCACCCCGGCAGACCCCACCCCCACCCTCGACCTAGCCGACATCGCCGGCCAGAGCCTGGGCCGGCGGGCCCTGGAGATTGCCGCCGCCGGCGGACACCACCTCGCCTTACTCGGCCCACCCGGCGCTGGCAAGACCATGCTCGCCGAACGGCTGCCATCGGTCCTACCCGAGCTGCCCGACGACGCCGCGATGGAGGTGACCTCGCTGCACTCGATCGCCGGCCTGCTGCCCTCCGGTGGGCAGTTGATCCGACGACCACCGTTCCAGGCGCCGCACCACACCGCCACCGTCTCGGCGCTGGTCGGTGGTGGCTCCGGCCTCGCCCGCCCCGGCGCGGTGTCTCTGGCCCACCGGGGCGTACTGCTGCTAGATGAAGCTCCCGAGTTCCAACGGCGCGCTCTGGACGCCCTCCGGCAGCCGCTCGAGCACGGCCGGGTCCGGTTGGCCCGCTCCCACGGCACCGCCGAATACCCGGCCCAGGTGCAGCTTGTCCTAGCCGCCAATCCCTGCCCCTGCGCCAAACCAGCCGGCGACGTCTCCTGCGACTGCACCCCGCTCGCCCGACGCCGCTATCTCGGCCGCCTCTCCGGCCCGCTCCTGGACCGGGTCGACATCCAGGTGACCGTGCGACCGGTACGCGCCGCCGAGCTGGTGCAGGTTAGCTCCGGCGGCGAGCCCTCCAGCGTGGTGGCCGCCCGGGTCGCGACGGCCCGCGCGGCGGCCCGCGAGCGCTGGTCCCGCCTCGGCCAGCGGAGTAACGCCGAACTCCCCGGCCCGGTGCTGCGGCGGCCACCCTGGTGCCTGCCCGGCCCGGTCATCCGGGAGCTACGTGCCCGGCTCGACCGAGGATCGCTCTCGGCCCGGGGCTTCGACCGGGTCCTCCGGTTGGCGTGGACGATCGCCGACCTGGACGGTCGGCAGCGCCCCGACGCCGAGGACGTCCGAGAGGCGATCGGCCTGCGCACCGGGGAGGCACTGTGACCACCCGGGGAGAGGCCGGCGGGGGGTTCGGGCCAGCGGGAAGCCCGGAGCAGGCCGGGATGAGGCACCCCACCAGTGGCCCGCCAGCAGTGACAGCACTCGATGCCGACCGCCTCGCGCGGGTGGCGTTGACCTGGATTGCCGAACCGGGTAACCGGTCCGTCTCCAGTTTGGTCGAGCAGCATGGCGCGGTTGGCGCGCTGGCCCTGCTGCGGGAGGGCGGCGCCCCCGAGGAGGCACTGCGGCAAACCGTGACAGCCCGGCTGTCGGCCGGAGATCCGCTGGCAGTAGCCACGGAGGCGATGGAGCGTGCCGACCGCCTCGGTGCCCGGCTGGTAACACCAGCCGACGACGAGTGGCCACTGCCCGTCGACGACCTACACCGCCTCGTCCTGGCGAGTTCGACCCGCCGGGTCGACCGGGAGACCGCCCCACCGCTCTGCTTCTGGGTGCGGGGTGGGCACTCCCTGGCCGAGACGCTGGACCGGTCGGTCGCGCTGGTGGGCGCCCGGGCCGCGACCGGCTACGGCATCCACGTGGGCACCGAGCTGGCGTACGGACTGGCGGAGCGGGGTTGGACGATCGTCTCGGGCGGGGCGTTCGGCATCGACGCCGCCGCGCACCGGGGAGCGCTGACCGCCGGTGGGCTGACCGTCTCCGTGCTCGCCTGCGGCCTGGACCGGCCTTACCCGATGGGCAATGCCGCCCTCTTCGAGCGGATCGCCGACACCGGGCTGCTGATCAGCGAGTGGGTACCGGGGGCGGATCCGCTGCGGCCCCGATTCCTGATCCGCAACCGGGTGATCGCCGCGGCGACCCGGGGCAGTGTGCTGGTCGAGGCCGCCGCCCGCAGCGGAGCGACCCAGACGATGCACCGGGCCCTGGCGATCGCCCGGCCGGCGATGGTGGTGCCCGGCCCGGTCACCTCCACCATGTCTGTCGGAGCGCATGAGCTGCTCCGGCAGTACCCAGAAGCCCGGCTGGTCACCTCCCCCGCGCAGGTGCTCGAGGAGGTGGGTCGCATCGGTGGGGACCTGGCACCACAGGTACGTGGTCCGGCGCGGGTACGGGACCAACTAGACGACGAGTCCACGATGGTGTTGGAGGCGCTGCCCCGGCGAGGCGTACGCGGAGTTGACGACATCGCAGCCCGGTCCGGGGTGATGGCACGGACAGCGCTGCGCAAGCTGGCCCTCCTTGAGGAGCTGGGCCTGGTCAGCCGACGCGGCGACGGGTACGCGCTCTCGCCCCCGCTGACGCCGCAGAAGCCATCGACGCCGCAGGAGCCGTCGGGACCGTAGGAGCCGTCGGGACCGCAGGAGCAGGCAAGGCGCCCGTAGGCTGGTCGGGTGCAACGCCGACCAGCTGGTCACCATCGGTCCGCCGGACCGATGGGTGACCAGCTGACACGAGGCCCGGCAGTGAAGCGAGGTCAGGCAGTGAAGCGAGGCGAAGCGACCCGGGCCCGGCATGCGGCGCTCCCTGCGCCGCTACGCGAGGCGGCGGACGACTTCGCGACCCAGCTGGCCCAGGTCCAGAACCGCTCCGCCCACACCGTCCGGGCGTACGTCGCCGATGTCATCAGCCTGCTCGACCACGCCGTACGGGCGGGAGCCCAGGCCCCCGCTGGCCTCACGCTGACACAGATCCGCAGCTGGCTGGCCCGACACCGCACGACGGGAGCCGCTCGGTCCACACTGGCCCGAAGGTCCGCCGCGGCCCGCACCTTCAGCACCTGGGCGCACCGCGACGGCCGGCTACCGACCGACGTCGCCGCCGGCCTGGCCAGTCCCCGCGCCCACCGGGAGCTACCCGCCGTACTCCCGGTTGATCAGGCCGCTGCCCTGTTGGAGGCGGCGCACGCGGCGCCCCAAGACCAGCCGACCGATGACGTCCAGTCGGGTGCCGCCGACCCGGTCCGGCTGCGAGACCAACTGCTGCTGGAGCTGCTGTACGCGACCGGGGTCCGGGTCAGTGAGGCGTGCGGGCTGGACGTCGCCGACGTGGACCCGGGCCGGCGGGTGCTCCGGGTGCTCGGCAAAGGGGGCCGGGAACGCAGCGTGCCGTACGGAGTCCCGGCGCAACGGGCGTGCGACGCGTGGCTACGCGACGGCCGTCCCCGGCTGGTCGGCGCCCGATCAGGGACTGCGCTGCTGCTCGGGGCGCGGGGCGGCCGGCTCAACCCGACCACCGCGCGGAAGATCGTCGGGCGATACGCGACCGCGGCGGGCCTACCCCGGACCAGCCCGCACGGGCTACGGCACGCGGCGGCCACCCACCTGTTGGAGGGGGGCGCTGACCTGCGGGCGGTGCAGGAACTGCTCGGGCACTCCTCGCTGGCCAGTACCCAGATCTACACCCACGTCTCGGTCGAGCGGCTGCGGGCCGCATACCGGCAGGCCCACCCTCGGGCGTGAGCCGGCGGTCCCGCCGCGCTGTTCGCCTGCAGATCCTGCGGGTGCGCCAGAGCGGGCACCGGTCACGACCATCCCCGCGGGTCACAGCGATAGCCACGGAGGCGAACGGGCTACGCACCCACTCGGCGTGGGGACGTAGCCCGTGCTTGGCAGGTTCCCGTTACTCCGGGACAACACCCCCCTCATTCAAAGTGGCGCTCTCCTCGGTGGGAAGCGCCCACTCCTCAGTCCGCAGGAGCCCCTCCTCGGTCGGGAGCTCCCAGTCCTCGGTCCACAGTGGCCCAGTGCCGTTCGGCGCAGCCCACTCGTCGGTCCACAGCGGCCCGGTAGTCGACGCTGCCCAGTCCTCGGTCGACAGCGGCCCGGTGCCGTTCGGCGCAGCCCATTCGTCGGTCCACAGCGGCCCGGTAGTCGACGCTGCCCGGTCCTCGGTCCGCCGGGGCCCCTCCTCGTTCAGAAGGACATCCCGGTCGGTCCACCCATCTCCGCCAACGGCCTGAAGAATCGCATGCTGGTAGCGGCCCGCCGCCTCCCTACTCGTGAAACCCGTGCACGAGGTGACCTGCCGGGTTTCGGTGATCTCAGGCGAGAACCAGTCGTAGATATCTGTTTCCCCGGCCTCCGCTGTCGCTGGCGATCCGGTCTTCAGTCGATAGCCTGCCTGCTGACATACCTGGTCTTGCGGCCGAATCAGATGCCATACGGCGGCGGCGTCAAAAATCGGGTACGCGGGGCCGAATTCTATCTCCTTCAGCAACTCCAGGCGCGGCATCGACGACTCGCCGTAGAAACGCGCAAGCGGGTCCGTACTGGTGGCCAGCCGCTCCAACTCCGGGATCGGGATCGGCGCCAGCGAGGAGAGGTCGAAGGTGATGGCCGTGAAAGGAATGTTCGTTTCGTCCAGGAGGATCTGCTCGGCACGCGGGTCCATGATGTAGTTGAAGTCAACCAACGGGGTGCCGAAAATCTCGAACACTGTCGTCGGCTTACTGCCGACAAGGGCGACGATCCGGGAGATGAGGGCGGCCTCTTCCGGAAAGTTCATCGTCAGACATGCCACGTCAGTCAACGGACCGATCGCCAGGATCGTCAGCCCGCCGGTCTCCCGCAGCTGGTCAGCCATGAACCGGACGCCGTCGTTGACGCAGGTACTGGTCAGATCCGCGCCACCGGTCGTCTGCTGGGCCTCGACCGGCAACCAAACCTCCGCCCCCTGGACCACGGGTATATCCGCACCGAGGGCGTCAACCGTCGCCTGCGCCGTTACCACCGTCGATCCAGCCATCGAATTTCCCATGGTCACCACGACGCCTCGCACATCAACCCCGTGAGCCAACGCAAGGGCGAGCGCGTACGAGTCGTCAATATCCGGGGCCGAGGTGGACATACCGTTACGGGAACCCGTGGTCAGCCCCATCGACATATCGGTAGAGAAAATTACTGGCTCACGTTGCCGATCACCCCGATGCTGAGGCTCCACGGAAGGGGGAACCGACGGGACAAAACCGCTGCGATCGGGGGCACCCAAACCGTCATCGTGCACTGTCGGGGAGCTCTCCGGCGCTAACGGCGACGTGGGATCCGCGAGCGCGTGTGGCATACTGCCGACCACACCGGCAGCCACGGTACAGGCAAGCGCCCCGGCAGCGATCGTGGACGCGCGCCTTTTCGTCGGACGTACCATTTTCCACATCAGCATCACTTCCTGGGTGTAGAGATTTCGCGCTCGGACCTTGCTCCATCCGGCGCGAAGGATTCGAAGGTTCGCCGGCACCAAGCGATACCGTTAGTGCACACCGCACGAGAACGGGCCGGATAGGCAGCTGTGCGAGGTTTACCCACGAGCGCCGTCAGAGGTCACAGTATCCGAGCTTTTGGCGATATCGTGGGTTTCTCTCGGGTTTGCCCGGATCAGGCAAGCGTTCGGGGGGCACCGCCGAGGTTCCCGTCCGCCGTGACCGACCAGCACGGCATCGATGCATGTTGGCCTGCTTCGGAGGGCTGGGACACCCACTACCGAGGCGCGCCCTCGAGTGGCAGCAGCCGCATCGGCCCCCGACCGAGCAGCGCCAACGGGTCCAGGTAGGTGTCGCCGCGACGCAGACCCCAGTGCAGGCACGCCGCAGCAGCACAGCCCGGGTGGCCGGCCTGCAGCCGGCCGATCGCCACTCCGGCCAGGACCGGTGTGCCCACCTCGACATCGGAGTGCACCGGCTCATAGGTGGTCCGTAGGCCGGCGGCGTGCGTCACGGTGAGCACCGGGCGGCCAGCCACGGCACCGGCGAAGGTGACCACACCATCGCCCGCCGCCAACACTGGCGTGCCCGGGGCGGCTGCCAGGTCAACCCCGCGGTGGCCGGGCAGCCAGGGCTGCGGCGGCGGATCGAACCGTCGCACGACCGGCGGCTCCCCGGGCAACGGCCACTGGAAAGCCGGGACCGCCGTGGGCGACGAGGAGCCCGCCGCAACCGGCGTGGAACCAACCCCAAGCGCGGACCTCACCACCGGCGACGCGGGCCCCACCAACGGCGACATGGACTCCACCACCGGCGACGCGGGCCCCACCAACGGCGACCTGGACCCCACCGACGGCGGTGCGGGCACGGCGGGCATGGTGACCAGCTCGGCGCTGAGCAGGATGGCGAGGATCGGGGACGGCTCCATGGCCGCAGCCTGCCCGGACAGCCGGTCGACGGCCACCCTCACCCAGCGCACCTGTGGATAGCCACAACACTGTGGGCAAGAGCGCGGGAAGCGCTTCGATCTGCTATACCAAGGCCGGCCAGGGGATCAGGGTGACGTGCGGTCGGGACGTCAGGGGTGCGGTCAGGGCCGCAGGAGCTGGGCCCGCTGGGGAAACGGGAGGATCAGCGAGGTCCGGAGGTCAGTTGCCGAACCCTGAGTCGGCCGGCAGCGAGATATCCGGCTTCTCCAGCTCTTCCACATTGACGTCTTTAAACGTCATTACCCGGACGTTCTTGACGAACCGGGCAGGACGATACATGTCCCACACCCAGGCGTCATGCATCTCGACCTCGAAGTAGACCTCACCGTCCGAGTTACGCACGTGCAGGTCGACCTGGTTCGCCAGATAGAACCGACGCTCGGTCTCCACGACGTAGGAGAACTGGCGGACGATGTCGCGGTACTCCCGGTAGAGCTGCAGCTCCATCTCCGTCTCGTACTTTTCGAGATCTTCCGCGCTCATCCCATCCCGCCTTCCATGGCCACATCATTCCCCACCGACGCCGCAGCCCAGGGCCGGTCGCCCAACGCCACGCCGACGGTACCCTCTACCACCCCAGCGCGTTCCATCGCCTCGTCGGCCGCGGCGACCAGCGGTCGACGAGCCCGAGGCGGGGCCCCGTGCCGGCCGGAGACGGTCGCGACATTGACGTACGAAAACCGGTGTTCCGGGCATGGCCCGCGTTCCCGCAGCGCAGCCGAGTGCTCGGCGGTGATGTAACCCTTGTGCTCCGCGAACCCGTACCCGGGGAACTCCAGGTCCAGCTCCACCATGATCCGATCTCGGGTGACCTTGGCCAGCACGCTGGCTGCCGCGACGCAGGCCGCCACCCGGTCACCCTTCCAGACCGCCAACCCGGGCACGTCCAGCCCGTCCACCCCGAAGCCGTCGGTCAGCACGTACTCCGGCCGGGTGACCAGCGACGCCAGCGCACGACGCATCGCCGCCAGGTTGCACACGTGCAGTCCGCGCAGGTCCACCTCCGCCGCCGGGATCACCACCACCGCGTACGCCGACGCCCGAGCGACGACCTCCGCGTACACCCGTTCCCGGCTGGCCGGGGTGAGCAGCTTGGAGTCGGCGAGTCCGTCGATCTCCCCGCGCCGCCCCGGTGGCAGGATGGCGGCGGCGGCCACCAGAGGGCCGGCGCAGGCGCCCCGACCGGCCTCGTCGGCGCCGGCCACCTGCTGAAATCCGCGTCGTTGCAGGGCACGCTCCAGCGCGTAGAGCCCGCCGTCGCGGCGGACCACGGTACGCGGCGGCGTCAGCACGGCCCACCCCTGTCCGCGCTCATCCAGGGCTCGACGAGCAGCCGACGGCCGGGCACGGCGACGAGCAGCACCCGGGTGCGGCGACGGAGGGCGTGGGCGACGGTCACCTTCCCAGCCTGCCAGACGCCTTCGCCATCGCCTACCGGGCCTACCTGGCCCACCTGGCCCACCGGCTCACGTTCCGGGCCGGGGAATGGGGCCGTACTGCTCGGGCACACTCAGCCAGCGGGCCCGGTCCAGCGGCCAGAAGATCGTGAAGGCACGGCCGACGAGACGATCCTCCGGGACGGTCGCCTGGTGGACGTTCTCCCCCGACTGCTGCCAGTGCTGCAACGAGTCTCCCGAGGCCGACCGGTGATCGCCCATCACCCACAGCCGCCCCCGCGGGACGGTGATATCAAAGTCCTGGTCGGCGGGCTGGTCCCGCTCGCCGCCGACGGAGTAGAGGTACGGCTCGTCCAGGGCGACCCCGTTGATCGTGATCCGCCCCTGTTCGTCGCAGCAGACCACGTGGTCGCCGCCGGTGCCGATGACCCGCTTGATGAAGTCCTCCTCGTCTGAGCTCCACGAGGTCGGCGCCTTGAAGACGACCACCTCGCCGCGTTTCGGCGAACGGAAGTCGTACACCAGCTTGTTGACCAGCACCCGATCATCGATCTGGAGGGTGTTCTCCATCGACGGCGACGGGATGAAGAAGGTCTGCAGCACAAAGGCACGTACCAGCACCGCGACCAGAATCGCCACGCCCAGGAGAATCGGCAGCTCCTTCCAGAAGGAGTTGCGGGACTTGTCGGTCTGCTCGTCAATCACGGAATGGAGCCTACGTTGCCGAGCTGGGCGGCACCGGACGGAACGCGCGAGAACTGAGCCACGCGGCCGGGAGCGGAAGGAGCAGCAACGCGCCACCGTCAGGGCTCGGCCTAACCGGCGGCGGCGCACTGGTCGGGGAACCCGCCGGCACCGGAACGTTCTCGAAGACCTCCGGAGTGGAGAGTGCAGCCCACCGCGACGACGGCCACACCACGCCGACCGCCCGTCCGACCACATTGTCAATCGGCACCGGACCCTGACACCGGGCGTCCTGGGAGACCAGCCGGTTGTCACCCAGCACGAAGAGCTGCCCGGGTGGGACGATCACCTCGTCGAAGCGACGCGCACGGCACTCCCCCGGGTTCGGTGGGAGGTCCAGCGGCGAGTCGCGCCACACGTACGGCTCGTTGATGGCGATGCCGTTGACGAGCACTCGCCCCTGCTCGTCGCAGCAGCTCACCCGGTCGCCCGGCAGCCCGATCACCCGCTTGATGAAGTCCTGCTCGCCGGGGCCGCCGGCCCCCACCAGGTCAGCGAAGGTGGTGGTGAGCCGGCGCAGGAATCCCGGGTCGGGTTCCTCGTCGAGTTGGTCGGCCCACCGCTCGGGGCCGTGGAAGACCACCACCTCGCCCCGCACCGGGTCCCGTACGTCGTAGACGATCTTGTTGACCAGCACCCGGTCCCCGACGAGCAGCGTCTCGGTCATCGAGCCGGATGGGATGAAGAACACCTGAAGCAGGAAGGTCCGGATCAGCACCGCGAGGCAGAAGGTGACCGTCAGCAGCAGCGGCAGCTCCTGCCAGAGCGGCAACGGGCGGCGGCGTCGCCGGGCCCGACCACGGCGTGGATCGACCGCGCCGTCCTCATCGCGCCTCTGCACCACGCCTCCCCGGTCCGCCGCAACGACACTGCCGCCCGGGGGCCTGGTCGAGGCCTCCGGGCGGCAGTGGACACCTGCCCCGCCGCTGGGCGGGGGCATCCGGCTGCGCTGGTACGTCCCGGGTGGTGCCCTCCGGTTCGTACACCATACGTGCAGCTCAGGACGGGTGGTGCAGCACGATTCAGCTCGGCTGCTTCTCCCGCTTCTCCTTGATCTTCGCCTTCTTGCCACGCAGCTCGCGGAGGTAGTAGAGCTTGGCCCTCCGGACGTCACCGCGGGTCACGACCTCAATGCGGTCGATGGCCGGGCTGTTGATCGGGTAGGTGCGCTCGACCCCCACCCCAAAGCTGATCTTGCGAACCAGGAAGGTCTCCCGCAGACCGTCACCCTGACGACGGATGACGACGCCCTGGAAGATCTGGACCCGGGACCGGTTTCCCTCGACGACCCGTGCGTGCACCTTGACGGTGTCACCGGCGCGGAAATCGGGAACGTCGGTCCGCTTCGACTGGGCGTCAAGCGCGTCCAGGATGTTCATCGCTGCGTCCTCGCGAGGCTCACGGCGCATCGTCAGTCGATGCGCGAATGGGTGATTCTGACCCCCGGGTGGCCGCCGGCAACCGCCGGCCCCGGTCGAGGGTCCTCGCAGCCACCCGCGGCGCGGTCGACTGCGGCAACCCCTTATTTTGCCACACCCCCGGGGACGGCCGGAAACCCGGCCCGCTCCAACATCGCCCGGTCCTGCCGGTCCAGGTCCTCCGGAGCCAGCGCGGCGATCATGTCGGGCCGCCGGGCGACCGTCCGCGCCAGGGCCTCATCCCGGCGCCAACGCGCAATCTTCCCGTGGTCCCCCGAGCGAAGCACCGCCGGCACTTCCTGGCCCCGCCAGGCGGCCGGCTTGGTGTACATCGGCGCCTCCAGCAGCCCGTGGGCGTGCGACTCGTCCTCCAGCGAGCCAACGTTGCCGAGCACTCCGGGTAGCAGCCGGGTCACCGCCTCCAGGATCACCAGCACCGCCACCTCGCCGCCGAAGAGCACGTAGTCGCCGAGGGAGACCTCGGTGACCGGCATCCGGCTCGCGGCGTGCTCGAGCACCCGCTGGTCGATCCCCTCGTACCGACCACAGGCGAAGAGGAGGTGCGGCTCGGCGGCCAGTTCGTGGGCCAACGCCTGGGTGAACGGAACACCGGCCGGCGTGGGCACCAACAGCCGAGGCGGGTCACCTCCCGGCGGGGCGAGCGCGTCCAGCGCCTCCCCCCACGGCTCCGGCCGCATCACCATCCCCGGCCCCCCACCGTACGGGGTGTCGTCGACCGTCCGGTGCACGTCGTGGGTCCAGGTACGGAGGTCGTGCACGGCGAGCTGGAGGGTGCCACTGGCCCGGGCCCTGCCGATCAGCGACAGGTCCAGCGGACCGAAGTACTCCGGGAAGATCGACACGACGTCAACGCGCATTGCGGGGGCTCCAACAGCTGTGCGGTGCGGCAACCCGGGCCACCGGTCGACCAGGTTTCCGGGTCAGAGGTCAAGCAGACCGCTGGGCGGATCCACGACCACGCGACCGCCGGCGAGATCGACGTCGGGAACGATCGCCCGGACAAACGGAATCAACACGTCCCGGCGGCCGGGGCGGCGCAGCACCAACAGGTCCGCGGCGGGGGCGTGGTCGATCCGGGCGACCTCACCCAGCCGTTCCCCAGCCGGGGTGACCACGGCCAAGCCGACCAGCTGATGATCGTGGAACTCCTCAGGATCCGTCGGCGGGGCCACGTCAGCGAGGTCCACCCCGACCAGGGTGCCGCGGAGCGCCTCGGCGACATTGCGGTCGAGCACCCCCTCGAACGCCACCAGCAGCACCCGCCCTTGATGCCACCGCGCTGCCTCGACGGTCAGTTCACCCGGCACCCGGTACGCGCCGGGGTGGTCGGGCACGTTCGCCCTGGGCAGGTTCGCCCCGGGCTCGGTGCGCAGCACCGAGCCCGGGGCGAACCGCGTCTCAGGTTCGTCGGTCCGCACCTCCACGGTCACCTCACCGCGGATCCCGTGCGGTTTGCCGATCCTGCCGACGACGAGCATCAGTACGAGTCGACGATGTCGACGCGTACGCCGCGTCCACCGATGGAACCGATGACCTGGCGCAGCGCCTTGGCGGTCCGCCCGGACCGCCCGATCACCGTGCCGAGGTCCTCCGGGTGCACGCGGACTTCGAGCCGCTTGCCCCGCCGGGAGTCGACCAGCCGGACGCGGACATCGTCGGGGTTGTCGACGATGCCCTTGACCAGATGCTCCAGCGCCGGACGCAGTGCCATGTCAGCCCTGCTCGCCGGAGCCCGCACCGGCCTGCTCCTCGGTCTTCGGCGCCGCCTCGTCGGTCTTCGGCGCCGCCTCGGCCTTGGCAGCCTTCTTCGCCGGCTTGGTCGGAGCCTCCGCCAGACCAGCGGCGGCCTTCGCCTCAGCCTCGTAGGCCGCCTTGCGGTCGACCCGCTCGGGGGCGACCTTCAGCGGCTCGGGGGCCGGCAGGCCCTTGAACTTCTGCCAGTCGCCGGTCTTCTCCAGCAGGCGCTGCACCGCCTCGCTCGGCTGCGCGCCCACGGAGAGCCAGTACTGCACCCGGTCCGACTTGACCTCGATCACCGAAGGGTCGTGCTTCGGCTGGTAGATCCCGACGAACTCGATCGCCCGGCCGTCACGCTTGGTGCGCGAGTCGGCGATGACGATGCGGTACTGCGGGTTGCGGATCTTGCCCATCCGCAGGAGCCGGATCTTTACGGCCACAGTGTTTTCGCTCCTGTTGTTTCCACCACCCATGGACGGGCGGTGCACGGGTGAGCGCGCTCTCCGGCACAGTGGGGTTGGGCCGGAGACTGCTCGGGTGGACTGACGTGGTGCCCGGGTAGAGGGCGCCGGACCCACGTCGGATACCAGCCAGCCATTCTGCCAGATCGGACCGAGAAGCCTCACATCGGACCGCCCGACTCACCATTCGCCTATGACGAAGGGCACACTGGTTCGGTCGGATGGGCCGGCCGCGCTCCGGGAAGTCGGTTTCGGGCAGCCGGGTGGGCGCTGTCGGTTCCGGCAACCGGGTGGGCGCCGTCAGCGCGCCGGCGGCCGGTCCCACCCGGGCGGCAGGTCCAGCGGGGCCGCCCACTCGGCCGGCGGCACGAAGTCACACCAGGTGCCATCGAACGGGAACTCACCCGCCTCGGCCCGGGCGATCACCCGTTTCCCCTCGGCCCAGACCGCGTCCGGGTCGGGTACCCAGTAGTGCGCCGGGAAGTCGAGCCGCTCGGCGAACTCGTCCTCGTCCTTCCACGTCCAGCGGCGGTCCGCGTGGATCAACACGTCAAGATCCTGGTCCACCACGTCAACGCCAGCGAGCCCACCGTCGTCCCAGCGAACACCGTGCTCCTCGAGGTTGACGTACCAATGGGCGAATTGCCCTTGCTCGTCCTGGAAGAACCAGACCGAGTGCGCGGCCCCGGCGGGCAGGAACTTCAGCAGGGGTGGCCCCTGCCACCGCGCGGGTGTCAGCCGGTACGCGGAGACGATCCACTCGGCGAACGGAATCGCCCGCATCCCGACCCCGGCGTCGGTGGTCTCGCTTGCCACCTCGGAGCCCCGGGGGATCCAGAGCAGCAACCCCCGGTCGTCATCGCTGACCACACGCGCCGGACGAACCCAACCGATCCGCCCCCGCCGTACGTTGCGGTGCACCACCAACCGCCCAGGCTCGAACCTCACCTGGCCGACCCTACCGCCCGCCGATGACCGGTCGGAGCGCCGATGGCGGGGCGAGGACTCCGATGGCGGCGCGATGGCTCCCCGTGTCGGTGGGGTCGCCGGTTCGTTCCGCCTGCTGTCGAGCTGCCCCATCTGTGCGCCCGAGCCAGCTCCGGCCGGACCGGGTCGATGCGGTACCGGGCCGGTGACGTACCGACCGCCCGGGTCCGTGACGGTACCGACCGCGTGGACGCAGCTCAGTAGGCCCGGGACAGGATGGCGACCAGGTCCGGCTCGTCCTCGCTGTCCGGCACCGAGCCGTCGGCCCGGATCAGGCACCGCACGGTGACACCCTGGGCGTTCGCCTCTGCCTCGCCCTTGGTGCCGACCACCGACCACGGCACCCGGGCCCAGCCCGTCGCCGCCGCCTCGATCGCCTCGGTGAGCGTCCCCACCTCGTGGGTCCGCGCCTGCCGGCTGGCGAGCGCCTGGTCGTGCAGCGCCTGCTGGTCGGCGTCGAGCGCCGCGCGTACCACACCGACCACGTCCGCCACCGGAACCGGGGACTTCGAGCCATCCGTCCGCCGAACCACGACCGCGTTCCCCGCGGCCAAGTCGCGGGGGCCGATCTCGACGCGGATCGGGTAGCCGCGCAACTCCGCGTCGACCGCACGACGCCCGAAGGGAGTGTCGGTCCGGTCGTCGAGGGCGACCCGGACGCCGGCATCCCGCAGCGCGTCGTGCAGCCGCGTCGCGGCCTCGCCGACCCCCTCGCCATCCTTGACGACCATGACGTACGCCTGGACCGGCGCGAGCTTCGGCGGCACCCGCAGGCCGTTGTCGTCACCGTGACACATGATCAGACCACCCAGCATCCGGGTGGAGGTGCCCCACGAGGTGGTCCAGGCGTGTTCCCGTCCCCCCTCGGCCGAGGTGTAGCTGATGTCGAAGGCGCGGCCGAAGTTTTGCCCCAGCTCGTGGCTGGTGCCCAGCTGGAGCGCCTTGCCGTCACCCATCATGCCCTCGAGGGTGTAGGTGGCGGTCGCACCGGCGAACCGCTCCCGGGCGGTCTTGAGACCGACCTGCACCGGGATGGCGAGAACGTTGACCAGCAGGTCCTCGTACGCCTCGTGCAGAATCCGCCGCGCGTAGGCGCGGGCGTCCTCGCGGGTCGTGTGCGCGGTGTGCCCCTCCTGCCAGAGGAACTCGCTGGTCCGCAGGAAGATGCGGGGGCGTAGCTCCCAGCGGACCACGTTCGCCCACTGGTTAAGCAGCAACGGCAGGTCCCGGTACGAGTCGACCCACTTGGCCATGAACTCGCCGATGACGGTCTCGCTGGTCGGGCGGACCACGACCGGCTCGGCGAGCTGCTTGCCGCCACCGTGGGTGACCACCGCCAGCTCCGGCGAGAAGCCCTCGACGTGCTCGGCTTCCCGTTTGAGGTGGCCCTCGGGGATGAAGAGCGGGAAGTACGCGTTCTCCGCGCCGGCAGCCTTGATCCGGTTGTCCATCTCGGCCTGCATCCGCTCCCAGATGGCGTAGCCGGCTGGTCGGATCACCATGGTCCCGCGGACCGGGCCGTTGTCGGCCAGCTTCGCCTTGGCGATCAGGTCCTGGTACCAGCGGGGAAAGTCCTCCGCACGGGGAGTGAGCACGCGCGCCATGACCGCACATCCTATGTGCCGACGGGGCGGTCGCCGCCAGCGGGCGGTCGCTCCACCCCGGCCAACTGGCCGAGCCGGGGTGGATCAGCGCCAGACCCGGCCGCGGAGGACGACCCGGGTGGATCAGCGCCGGACCGGGGCCGCGGAGGACGACCCGGGTGGGTCAGTGCGGGACCGGGGCCGCGAAGGACGACCCGGGCGGGTCAGTGCAGGACCCGGCCGCGGAGGACGACCCGGGCGGGCGACCGGACGACGCGGAGGTCGCGCCGCGGGTCCTGCGGGTAGACGACCAGATCGGCCAGGCCCCCCTCGACCAGGCCGGGGAAGCCGAGCCACTCGCGGGCCCGCCAGGAGGCGGCGGCGAGGACGGCCTCGGCGGGCATCCCGGCCTTCTCGTGCAGCAGCAGCATCTCCTCGGCGGCCAGACCGTGCGCGATGCCACCGCCGGCATCCGTGCCGACGTAGATCGGCACGCCGGCCTGGTAGGCGGCGCGGACCACCTCGGGGAAGCGGTCTCGCAGGGCGAGCATATGGTCGGCGTAGCTGGGGAACTTCGCCCGCGCCTGGTCCGCGATGCCGCCGAAGGTACGTATGTTGATCATGGTGGGTACGAGCGCGGTGCCCTGCCGGGCCATCACGTCGATCAGGTCCAGGCTCAGGCCGGTGCCGTGTTCCACCGAGTCGACCCCGGCCCGCACCATGGTCTCCACGGCGGACTCGGAGAAGGTGTGCACCGCGGCGCGGACCCCGGCGGCGTGCGCGGCCCGAACCGCGGCGGTCATGGTCTCCGCGTCCCAGGCCGGGGCGAGGTCGCCGACGCCACGATCGATCCAGTCGCCGACCAGCTTGACCCAGCCGTTGCCGGCGTCGGCCTGCGCGGTGACGGTCGCGGCCACCTCTGCCGCGCCGACCTCCACCCCGACGCCGCGCAGGTAGCGCTTCGGTGGGGCGACGTGCCGTCCGGCCCGAGCCAGCCGCGGCAGGTCCGGGGCGTCGTCGAGCTCCGGGTACGGGTACGGGGAGCCGGCATCCCGGATGGCGAGCACCCCGGCGTCGCGGTTGACCTGGGCCAGCTCGCGGGCTTGGTCGAGCGAGGTGATCGGCGCCCCGCCCCGGGCGATGCCGAGGTGGCAGTGCGCGTCGGTCAGGCCGGGGAGCAGGAAGCCACCGTCGGCGATGGTCTCCGCGCCGGCCACCGGCTCGAAGGTCACCCGGTCACCGACCAGCCAGATATCCCGGACCTCGTCTTCGGGCAGGAGCACACCGCGCACGTGCAAAGCCATACGCTCAGTCCTACCGGATCGCCCGCCGGGGCGTGCGGGCAGCCCACCACCGACGGGACACGGCCGACGCCGGAACAACCACGGCCGAGACCGGATCAGCCACGGACGACGACGCCCGATCAGCCGCGGCCGACGCCCGATCAGCCGCGATCAGCACCGACCCGGCCCGCTTCGACCCGGGTCATCGGGGGCGCTGATCCCCCTTGCCGAGCTTGTTGAAGTCGATCTTCGGGAGCTTGAATCCCGGTGGGAGCCCCTGGCCGGCCAAGTCGTCGGGCCCCAGGCCGGGCGGCAGCTGCGGCATGCCAGCGGGGAAGCCGCCCCGCGCACCCGCGCCGGCCCGCGACCGACCGCCGCCCTTCCCGCCCTTGCGCTTGTTCTTCGGCGACTTGGTCGCCTTTCGGCCGCCACCGGGCAGGCCCATCATGCCGCCCATCTGCTTCATCATTTTCTGGGCGTCGGTGAAGCGGTTGAGTAGCTGGTTGACGTCCATCACGGTGACCCCGGAGCCGTTGGCGATGCGGGCCCGGCGCGAACCGTTAATGATCTTCGGATTGGTACGCTCGGCCGGGGTCATCGACCGGATGATGGCGGTGACCCGGTCGAAGTGCTTGTCGTCCACATCGGCGAGCTGATCCTTCATCTGCCCCATGCCGGGCATCATGGCCAGCACGTTGGCGATCGGACCCATCCGCCGAACCGCGATGAGCTGGTCGAGGAAGTCCTCCAGGGTGAACTTCTCACCGCCCATCAGCTTGGCGGTCATCTTCTCTTTCTGGTCGATGTCGAAGGCCTGTTCGGCCTGCTCGATCAGAGTGAGAACGTCCCCCATGCCGAGAATCCGGCTGGCCATCCGGTCCGGGTGGAAGACATCGAAGTCCTCCAGCTTCTCACCGGTGGAGGCGAAGAGAATCGGCTGGCCGGTGACCTCCCGGACCGACAGTGCGGCACCACCACGGGCGTCACCGTCGAGCTTGGAGAGGACCACCCCGGTGATGCCGACGCCGTCCCGGAACGCCTCCGCGGTGCGCACCGCGTCCTGGCCGACCATCGCGTCGATGACGAAGATGACCTCGTCCGGGTTGACCGCGTCCCGGATGTCGGCGGCCTGCTGCATCATCTCGGCGTCGATACCGAGGCGGCCGGCCGTGTCCACGATGACGATGTCCCGGGCAGCCCGACGGGCGTGCTCGATCGAGGCGCGAGCCACCTGCACCGGGTCGCCGACGCCGTTGCCGGGCTCCGGGGAGTAGACCTCGACGCCGGCGCGACCACCGAGCACCTGGAGCTGCCCGACGGCGTTGGGGCGCTGCAGGTCGGCGGCGACCAGCAGCGGCTGGTGGCCCTGGCCGCGCAGCCAGCTGGCCAGCTTGCCGGCGAGCGTGGTCTTGCCGGAGCCCTGTAGACCGGCCAGCATGATCACGGTCGGCGGCTGCTTGGCGAACTGAAGCCGCCGCGCCTCGCCACCGAGGACGTTGACCAACTCCTCGTTGACGATCTTGACGATCTGCTGGGCCGGGTTCAGCGCCTGGGAGACCTCGGCGCCCCGCGCCCGCTCCTTGACCCGCGCGATGAAGCCCTTGACCACCGGCAGCGCCACATCCGCCTCCAGCAACGCGAGGCGAATCTCGCGGGCGGTGGCGTCGATGTCGGCGTCGGTGAGCCGTCCCTTACCGCGGAGCTTGGTGAAGATCCCGGACAGGCGGTCACTCAAGGTGTCAAACACGCGAACATCCCGTTTGTCAGAGTCTGATGAGCACGAGCACGGCCAGACGAACTGTCCAGCCACCGCTAGGGTATCCGGCCCGGGATCCACCCGCTTCCGGCCGGCACACCCGACGCCGCCCGCGTACCCGCCGTCCGGCCGACGGCATTCGCCCCCTCATCGCGCCGCAGCCAGGACAGCGGCCGAAATCCGAGCCTGGTCCTCGACGTCCAGCCCGGCGCCGACCAGGTAAAACGCGTCTACAGCCGCAGCACCGAGGGTGGAGATCCGCGCCGCCCGTAGCTGCACTCCCACCTCGTCCAGCGCCGCACTGACCCGGTGGAGCAGACCGGCGGCGTCGGCCGCCCGCAGCTCCAACACCACCGCGTCGGTGGCCGCCTCCCGGTACCACCGCACCTGGGGCGCCGGCTCCGCACCATCGGCCGCGACGGCCCGCTCCCGCAGCCGCGGGATCACCGGCCCGTCGCCGGCTACGGCCCGGCGCAGGTCGGCGCCGAGCGCTACCGGATCCGGCGCGAGGCCGTACCGGGGTTGGACCCGGAACTCGACCAACGCCCGCCCGGACACCGTCGAGGCGTCCGCGGAGATCACATCGAGCCGGTGCCGGGCCAGGCAACCGGCCACCGTTGTGAGCAGGCCACGCCGGTGGGCCGCCGCCACCGCCACCTCGTCCCCCGTCAGCCGGACCACCGGCAGCGGGCCGGCGACCAACGCCGGATCCGGTACCGGCGGTTCGGGTAGCCGGCCGGTGTCCAGGGCGGTACGGACCCGAGCCACCAGATCGGCGACGAGCCGTTCCTTCCAGCGCGACCAGGCCGCCGGGCCGGTGGCCGCCGCGTCGGCCCGGACCAGGGCGTGCAGCAGCTCCAGAGTGCCGGTGTCGACGACCTTCGCCGCCACGCCGGCGACGGTCACCGGATCGGCGAGGTCGCGCCGGGTCGCCACCTCGGGCAGGAGCAGGTGCAGCCGGACCAGCCGCCCGATCAGCGCCACCTCGGCCGCGGGCAGGCCGACCCGGGCGGCGACCGCCTCCGCGATCGGCGCGCCGACCTGACTGTGGTCACCGGGTAGCCCCTTGCCCACGTCGTGCAGGAGGGCGCCGAGCAGCAGCAGGTCGGGCCGGTCCACCTCCCGGGTACGCCGGCTGGCCTCGTACGCGGTCTGCACCAGGTGCCGGTCGAGGGTGAACCGGTGCACCGGGTGGTGCTGTGGCAGGCTCCGGATCCGGGTCCACTCCGGCAGCCAGCCGTCCACCAGCCCGTACCGGTCGCACGTCTCCCACGCCGACACCAGCCCCGGCCCCGCGCCCAGGAGCGTGACCAGGGCGGTACGCGCCGCGGCCGGCCAGGGCGTCGGCAGCGGCGGGCAATACGCGGCCAACCACTCGCAGGTGGCCGCCGCGATCGGCAGACCGGTGGTCGCCGCCGCGGCGGCGACCCGCAGGGACAGGCTCGGCTCCGGGCGTACCCCGATCACCGCGCGGGCGAGCACCAGTTCACCGTCGTGCTCGACCACGTCCCGGGCCACCGGCCGACGGAGCGGTCGCCCGTCGGCGCCCCGGCGCCGGACGCGGAGCCGGCCGGCCGCCCGGAAGGCGTCGTCCAAGGCGTGACTGACGGTCCGGGCGTCGTTGGCGACCCGGCGCAGCAGCAGGTCCCCCTCGTCCACCGGCTCCGCCGCCGGGTCGGTCCGCGGCGCGCGCAGCCCGAGCAGGGCGGCGACCCCGTCGCGTTCCGGGGCGACCAGCCGGTCCACCCGCCGCCCGGCCCGCAGGTGCAGCGCGTCGCGGGTGTCCAGTAGCCGCAGGTGGGCGGCGCGGACCGCGGGCCGGAGCGCGGTGGTGACGCCGGCACGGGCGATCGCCCGGAGGAGCCCCGCGTCGCGAAGCCCACCGGCGGCCTCCTTGAGGTCCCCCTCGAGCAGGAAGGCCAGCTCCCCGTGGGCCGCCCACCGGGCCTCGGTCAGCTCGCGCAGCCCCGGTAGTCGGCGCACCGCGCTCCGTCGCCAGTGGTCGGCGGCCGAACGAACCAGCCGGTCGGCCAGCGCCTCGTCACCCGCGACGAGGCGGGCGTCGAGCAGGCCGAGCGCCACCCGGACATCATCCTGGGCGACCGCGAGGGCCTCGGGGACGGTTCGTACCGAGTGGTCGAGGCGCAGCCCGGCGTCCCAGACCGGATACCAGATGCCGGCGGCCAGCTCGTCCACCTCGGGTACGTCGGCGTGCAGCAGCAGCAGGTCGAGGTCCCCGTACGGGGCGCACTGACGACGGCCGAGCCCGCCCACCGCGACCAGCGCGACCCCGTCGGGCCGGGGCAGCAGCCCGGCGAGCCAGTTGTCGATGGACGCAGCCCGGGCCGCCCGCGCGGCGGCGTCGGTCCCGCCGGGAGCACCGGTGACCTCGTTGATCAGGAGGCCCGGTCCGGCCGTACGCCTCTTGCTCAACGAGGTCATCGGTACCTCCTCCCGCCGGTTGGGCGCCTACACGGCGTCGAGGCCGCGTTCACCCGTCCGGACCCGGACGACCTCCTCGACGGCGGTGACCCACACCTTGCCGTCACCGATCTTGCCGGTCCGGGCGGCGGCGACGACGGCATCGACGATCTTGGCGACATCCAGCTCGTCGGTGAGTACCTCCACCCGGATCTTGGGCAGAAACTCCACCGTGTACTCGGCACCCCGATACACCTCGGTGTGCCCCTTCTGGCGGCCGTAGCCCTGGACCTCGCTCACGGTCAGGCCAGCCACCCCGAGCGCGTGCAGGGCCTCCTTCACCGCGTCCAGCTGGTACGGCTTGATGACCGCGGTCACCAGCTTCATGTCCAACCCCTCCATTCCCGAAACGTTAACCAGCGACCTGCGCGACGGCGGGCCCGCCGCTCACCCTCGACCGCCCGCAGCCGGCGCCGACGCGACCTGCTCCGCGGCACCAGTCCCCCCGGCCGGCTTCCCACCGGCCAGGCCCGCCGCTGCGAACGCGCTGCCGCCGGCCGAACCGGCGGCGGGAGAGAGGTCGTAGCCGCTCTCGGCGTGCTCGGCGATGTCGATCCCCTCGACCTCGGCCTCCTTGCTGACCCGGAAGCCGATCGTCTTCTCTAGGACGAGGGCGAGGACGAGCGCCACCGCGAAGGAGTAGCCGGTGACGATCAACGCGCTGAGCGCCTGGACACCCAGCTGGGCCACCCCACCCCCGTAGAAGAGGCCCTCGTCGCTGACCAACGAGCTGACCGACGACGTGCCGAAGAGACCGATCCACAGACAGCCGATCCAGCCACCGACGAAGTGCACGCCGACGACGTCGAGCGAGTCGTCGAAGCCCAGCCGGTACTTCAGGCTCACCGCCAACGCACAGACCGCACCGGCGACTAGGCCGAGCAGCACCGCGGCCCACGGCGTGATGAACGCACAGGCCGGGGTGATCGCAACCAGCCCGGCGATGGCGCCGGAGGAGGCGCCGACCAGGGTGGGCCGGCCGTCCCGCGCCCGCTCCACCAGCAACCAGCCGAGTACGGCGGCGGCGGTCGCCACCTGGGTGTTGACGAAGGCCAGACCCGTGGTCAGGTCCGCGGTCAGCTCGGAGCCGGCGTTGAAGCCGAACCAGCCGAACCAGAGCAGGCCAGCGCCGAGCGCGACCATGGGGACGTTGTGCGGCTTCATTGTCTCCCGGGGCCAGCCGAGCCGCCGGCCCAGCACCAGCACCAGGGCCAGCGCGGCCGCCCCGGCGTTGATGTGCACCGCGGTGCCACCGGCGAAGTCGAGCGCACCGAGCTCCGCACCGATGAATCCGCCGCCCCACACCCAGTGGGCGACCGGGAAGTAGACCAGGCTCGCCCAGCCGACGACGAACAACAGCCAGCCGGAGAACTTGGCCCGGTCGGAGATCGCACCACTGATCAGGGCGACCGTGATGACCGCGAACATCATCTGGAACGCCATGAAGACGTAGAGCGGGATGCCGGTCTCACCCCACAGGTCGGTCTCTGCCATGAAGGTCTTGGTGCCGAGGTACTGGCCGAGGTCGCCGATGACCCCACCGCGGTCCGCGCCAAACGCGGCGGAGAAACCGTAGAACAACCAGAGAATGCTGACGAGCCCGATCGCGGAAAAGCTCATCATAATCATATTGAGGACACCCTTGGCCCGGTTCAGGCCGCCGTAGAACAGCGCCAGTCCGGGCGTCATGAGCAACACGATCGCGCTCGACACCAACAACCACGCGGTGTTGCCGGTGTCGATGGTCGGTGCTTCGGGCACGCTGGCCTCCTAAAGTGAAGTTCCCTCCCTGACGGCTTCCGCGGCAGCACTGCCCGTCCACCGGTTAGTCGGAAGCCTGCTCGCCCCCTGTTTCCTGCAACGTCACCCGTCGATTTCCAATCGATGACGACTTGTTTCGTATGTGTGAAGCAGGCCTCGACCAGCCGAACGGGGGATGCCGTGACCAGCCGATCGCCGGCCCGGTGCACCCCAGGGCCGGGCTCACGCTGGGCACCTGCCCTGTCGACCCAGCACAACAGCGGCCCCGTTCCCGCCGGAAAACCGGCGGGAACGGGGCCCCTGATAGATCCGACGCCTCCGGTCCGCTACCCGGAGCAGCCGGGTACGTTGACGCAGTTGTTCGGCCGGTTCTTCACCACGATGGTGCCGGTGGCGGTGTTCAGGTTCACCGTTCCACCCATCTCGTTGAAGATACCGCCGCCGTCGGTGACAGCGATGTTCTTGATTACCTTGGAGGTGAACAGGGTGGCCGTACCGGTGGCGGAGTTGAAGATTCCACCACCCTCCTCACCCGCCTGGTTGCCGGCGACCGACGTCCGCCGCAGTACCACCTGCCCGGCGTTGAGGATTCCCCCACCGTCGGTGGCAGCGGTGTTGCCCTCGATCCGGCTGTCCTCGAGGACCGCCACGGGCGGCACCGGAAGCCCCGGCGCGACGAAGAGCCCGCCCGCGGTGAACCCGGTCGCAGTGTTGTTGATGATGCCGACGCGTCGCATCGTGGTCTGACCGAATACCGCGACGCCTCCCGTCTCGCCGGCGGTGTTGTCCGCAATCTTCGAATCGGCGATGTAGCCGATCCCCTCCAGTTGGATGCCTCCGATACTGGTTTCGGCCTGGTTTCCCGTGATGGAGCTGTGTTCAATGCGGATCGCACCGCCAGGGGCACTTCCAATACCAGCCCCGTTGCTGGCCGTGTTCTTGTCCACCCGGGAGGACCTGACCGTGAGTTGACCGGTGGTGTAGACACCACCACCATTCACGGCGGCGATGTTGCGGCTGATGCCGGAGTGTTCGACAACAACCGTTCCACTGTTGGCCACACCGCCACCGTTCTGGTCGGACACGTTGTTCACGACCTCGACGTGCTTCAGGGTGGCGCGGCCGCCAGCGTTCACCAGGAGGCCACCACCGTCACCTCCGGCGGTCTGCCCGCCGGTGACGGTGAGGTGTTTGAGGGTGAGGTCACCACCGACGTCCACGGCGAGAATTCGGAACGGGTCCACCGCGGCGGCGCGTTTGATGATGGTGTGTTTTCCGCCGTTGAGGGTGATTGGGGTGGTGATGGTGGGGAGGCCGGCATCGTCGAGTTCGGCGGTGAGCAGATAGGTGCAATCCTTGGCGAGGTCGAGGACAGCACCGCCGCGGGCGTTGGCGAGGGTGATCGCGGCGATCAGCTTGTCCGCGTCGCAGGGGACGGGGATGCCCGTCGGGTGGTCTCCCTTGGTGGCACCGGGGCGCCCGTCCGCGCCAGCAGCGGAGGCGGCGATGCCAATGGTGGCGGTGAGGGCCAGGCCGGTCACACCGGCGAGGCCGAAGGCCCACCACCGTGATCTCGCCCGACCCCGTCCGGGGCGAGCAGGTGCATGGGTGCGGTGCTGATGGTTCATGTCGTTTCGGTGTCCCTTCCCCCGTCATGGACGAGGAACGCACCGCCCGGGTAGCCCGGTTGGCGTTCCTCGGCTACCAGGCAGGCAGTAGCAGCCACCACCGAGCAAAACCGACATCACGCCCAGATAAACATGAACCCGAAAAAACTCCCCATATGAACTAGCAGCCACTCTCCCGGCACACCTACCCCGGAGCCCGAAGCGCGTCCTCAAGGAGGTGCTGCTCGTAGTCGAGCAGGCGCAGGTCCCGCAGTGGGCGACGGAGGTGCCCACGGTTGACGATCCGCACGAAGGCCGGGTCACCGGCAGCGGCCATCCGCCGGATGCCCGCCACATGGTCGACGATCCGCTTGCGGATGGTACGGACCAGCCGATGCCGGTCGCGCGGAATGAGCCCGTACGCGTCGGCGAAGAGCCGCAGCCGCCGCGGCCGGTCCGGACGCTGCCAGCCGAGGGTGATCGAGTCCCGGTCGGCGAAGACCGGCACCCAGGTCCACGCCGCGTAGGCGACGTCGTAGATGCGGGAGCCCGGCGAGGCAAGATCGAAGTCGATCATTCCGAGGGTGCCGTCCGAGCGCCAGATCACATTGTGCGGTGCGGCGTCGTGGTGGCAGATCACCTCGCTCTCCGGCGACGGCCCGAAGGAACGCCACACCGCCCCTTCCGGCGGGACGAAGCCGTACTGCGCGTCGTGAAACATCCGCAGCATCGTGGCGACCGTCACCAGCGCCTCGTCGGTGACCCAGTGCGGGGCCAGCGGGTACTCCCCGCACTCCCCCTCCAGGTACGACAGCACCTCACGGTTACGCTCATCCATCCCCAGGGCCCGGGGCGCGCCGGTGAAGCCCACGAATTCCAGGTGCCGCAGCAGGGCGTGCACCGACGGGGTCCACGGGCCGGCGTTGCGCCGGACCGTGTCCCCGACCCGGACCACCGTGCTCACATTGCCGCCGTGCAGCGGGATCTCCCGGGCCGTCACATAGGGCCGCCCGAGGCGGGAGGTCGGGCGACGCGGGTCGCGCCAACCGGGGTGGGCGCGATCGTTGGTCATCACCGTGGCGTTACGCGTCCGACCCGGCCTCGGCGCCCAGCAACGCGTCCACGAACTGCGCGGGGTCGAAGGGAGCCAGATCGTCCTTCCCCTCGCCGAGACCGACCAGCTTCACCGGGATGCCCAGCTTGCGCTGCACGGAGATCACGATGCCGCCCTTGGCGGTGCCGTCGAGCTTGGTGAGCGCGACGCCGGTCACGTCCACCGCCTCGGTGAAGACCCGCGCCTGCTCCAGACCGTTCTGGCCGGTGGTGGCGTCGAGGATCAGCAGCGTCTCGTCGATCGGGCCATGCTTCTCCACCACCCGCTTGACCTTGCCCAGCTCGTCCATCAGGCCGACCTTGTTCTGCAGCCGGCCGGCGGTGTCGACCAACACCGTGTCCACCCCGGTCTCGATCCCGCGTTTGACCGCGTCAAAGGCGACGCTGGCCGGATCTGCCCCCTCCGGGCCCCGGACGGTCTCCGCCCCGACCCGGCCGGCCCAGGTCTCCAGCTGGTCCGCGGCGGCGGCGCGGAACGTGTCGGCCGCGCCGAGGATCACACTCCGGCCATCCGCCACCAGCACCCGAGCGACCTTGCCACAGGTGGTGGTCTTCCCGGCCCCGTTGACCCCCACCACCAACAGCACCGCCGGCACGCCGTCCTTCGGCGCCGTGTGCAGGGCCCGGTCCAGCTCCGGGTCGAGGGCGTTGACCAGCTCGGCGGCGAGCAGCGCACGCAGCTCGGCGACGGTGCGGGTGCCGAGCACCCGGGTCCGCTCGCGGAGCCGGTCCACGATCTCCCGGGTGGAGTCGATGCCGACGTCCGCGGTGATCAGGCTGTCCTCGATCTCCTCCCAGGTCTCCTCGTCGAGGCGATCCCGGCTGAGCAGGCCCAACAGCCCCTTGCCGAACACGCTCTGCGAGCGGGACAGCCGGGAGCGAAGCCGAACCAACCGGCCGGCGGTCGGCTCCGGGACCTCAACCGGGACCTCCGGCACCTGCACCGGGGGAGCCGGCGGCGGCTCGACCAGGATCCCGGCGGGCGGCTCCGCCTCGGCCGCCTCGGCCGCCTCGACCGGCGGTCCGGCAAGGTCCTCCTCGGCGCGGGTCTCGACCTCCGTCGTCGGCAACGGGGGCTCCCGACGGCGACGCAGCTTCGGTGCCACCAGCCCGACGGTGCCGAGAATCAGCACGCCGAGCAGGGCAAGTGCGATGAGGAGGTAATCCGTCATGCCCGAAATCCTGTCAGACGCGAGCGACCGCGTCTGCACCACCGCACCCCCACCGGAAACCGGTGGGCAATAGGCTCGTCCGCACCCACTGCTGCGCCCGCCGGCCGGACAGCAGGGACGACACGCTGATCGGGAGGACCACCATGCCCGCCGCAGACCTGCTCGTCGGCCCGCTGCTCCGCCGGGTGGTCGGCACGCAGGCCACCATCTGGGTGGAGACCAGCGCCCCGGCGACCGTCACCGTCCGTACCGCCGACGACGCCACCGGCACCGCACCCACCTTCTCCGCCTACCAGCACCACTACGCCCTGGTCGTGGTCTCCGGGCTGACCCCCGACACCGTCAGCAGCTACGAGGTACTGCTCGACGGGGAGCCCGTCTGGCCACTGCCCGGCCCGTACCGGCCCAGCGTCATCCGTACCCGGGCCGCCGACGACCAAGACCAGCCGGTACGCCTGGTGTTCGGCTCGTGCCGGGAAGCCACCCAGCACGCCACCGACCGCGAACTGCCCCCGGACGCGCTCGACGCGTACGCCCGCGGGCTGGCAGCCACCCCCGACCCGGCGGACCTGCCCGACCTGCTGGTGCTCCTCGGCGACCAGGTGTACGCCGACGAGACCTCACCGACCGTACGACGGCTGCTCCGGCGGCGCCGCCGGCGGCCGGTGGGCGCGCCGGTGGACCAGGTGGTCAGCTTCGACGAGTACACCAAGCTCTACCTGGAGTCGTGGCGCGCCCCGGAGACCCGCTGGCTGCTCTCCACCGTGCCGAGCGTCATGATCTTCGACGATCACGAGATCGTGGATGACTGGAACACCTCCGCCGCCTGGCGCGCCCACGCCCGGGCCCAGCCGTGGTGGGGCGAGCGCATCAGCAGTGGGCTGGCCTCCTACTGGGTCTACCAGCACCTCGGCAACCTCGCCCCGGCGGAGCTCGCGGCCGACCCGCTCTACGCGAAGGTGACCGCGGCCGAGGACGCCACCGACACGCTCCGCGAATTCGGTCACCAGGTCGACCGGGAATCCGGCCTCGCGCCCGACCCCGACCAGTGGCGGGCGGTGCGGTACCGGTGGAGCTTCGCGCTCGATGTCGGCCGGACCCGCTTGGTCATGCTCGACAACCGGTGCGGCCGGGTGCTGGAGCCGGGCCGGCGGGCGATGCTACCGCCGGGCGAGTGGTCCTGGCTGGTCGACCAGGCCCACGGTAGCTACGACCATCTGGTCGTGGGCTCGTCCCTGCCCTGGCTGCTGCCGCCCGCCATCCACCACGTGGAAGCGTGGAACGAGGTGCTCGCCGACTCGCACCGGCACTGGGTGGCCGACGCGGCGGAGAAGCTGCGCCGCGCCGTCGACCTCGAGCACTGGGCGGCGTTCCGGCGCTCCTTCGACGCGCTCGGCGCCCTCTTCGCCCGCATCGGTGGCGGCACACCGGACGGGGCGACCCGGCCTCGCCGTGAGCCGAGTGAGCCGAGTGAGCCAGGTGGGCCGAGTGGGCCGAGTGAGCCGAATGAGCCGGATGGGCCGAGTGAGCCGGGGCAGCCCGGGCCGCCCGGGCCGCCCGGTGAGCCGGGGCAGCCGGCCGAGCGTGCCCCAGGCACCGCGCCGGCGTCGATCAGTGTCCTCAGCGGCGACGTGCACCACTCGTACCTGGCCCGGGCCCGGTTCGCCGATCCCGCGATGGTCACCCCGGTGCACCAGCTCACCTGCTCCCCGCTGCACAACCAGGTGCCGGACGCGATGCGGCTACCGCTGCGGCTGGGCTGGTCACCTGCCCTGGCCATGGCCGCCCGAGCGCTGTACCGCACCGCCGGAACCGGCCGGCCGGCGCTGTGCTGGACGAAGCTGGCCGGCCCGTACTTCGGCAACGCCATCGGCACCCTGCGACACGACGGGCGGACGGCCGAGGTGACGATCGCGGGCACCACTAGCGCGGGTGCGCTGCAGGAGGTGATGCGCCACCAGCTCACCAGCGGCTGACGCGGAAGCCGCGGTCCCAGCTCGGCGGGAAATGCGCTCGCCCCGGACCCGGACCGGACGCGAGGATACGGGCATGACCTGGACAGCACCGCAGATCGACCGCCGGCACGAGCCCTTCCTCGGTACGGAACGTGCCCTGCTCACCGGCTGGCTCGATTACCACCGAGACACGTTGCTACACAAGTGCGCGGGCCTGACCGCCGACCAGCTACGCACCGCGAGCGTCGGACCGTCCCCGCTCTCCCTCCTCGGCCTGGTTCGGCACATGACCTACGTCGAGCGGGCGTGGTTCCGAAAGCGTTTCGCCGGACAGGACCTGCCCGACCCGTTCGACTTCAGCACTGATCCGGACGCGGAGTTCCGGGTGGAGACCGCCGACCCGGAGGCCGGTTTCGCGGCCTTCCGGGCCGAGATCGCGGCCGCCGACGCCGCCGCCGCCGGACGCGACCTCGACGAGGAGTTCACGCTGCGCCGACGGGACGGCAGCAGCGACCAGCTCAGCCTGCGCTGGGTCTACCTCCACATGATCGAGGAGTACGCCCGGCACAATGGCCACGCCGACCTGATCCGGGAACGCCTCGACGGCGTCACCGGAGACTGAACGTCAGCCGGCCGGGGCCAGGGCGGCGCGCAGGTAGCGCAGGTCGCCGGGGCCGCTCCAGCGGTGCGCCGACAGGCCGGCCACCCGCGCCCCCGCGACCACCCGGTCGTTGTCGTCAACGAGCAGCACCCGCGACGGCGAGGTGCGCAGCGCCTCGCAGGCCGCCTCGAAGTACTCCTTCGCCGGCTTGTGCGTGCCGACGACCGACGAGTTGATCACGACATCCAGCTCACCCTCGAGCCCGAGGGCGGCGAGGTCGGCATCGAGTACGTCGGTGGCGTTCGTGGCGAGCCCGACCGGGACCCCGGACGCCCGGACCTCCCGGACAAACGCCAGCACCTGCGGGTCGACCTCGCCCCGGTAGCGCTGCCACTCGTCCACGGCCGCCTGCGCCTGCTGCTCCCCCACCGACGGGGTCAGCGCCGCGACCACGCTGGCCATCCACTCGGCGTGGCTCACCCGGCCGGTCAGTACCGGCTGGAGCAACCCCCAGGACATCGCGATCTCGTCGAGGACACCTTCGGTGAGCCCGTACGCCCGCTCGACGCCGACGGCGACCGCCGGGTCCCAGCGGCGCAGCACCCCGTCGAAGTCCACCAACAACGCCGTCGCTCGTTCCCGACTCACTCGCTATCCTCCTGCCCGCCCCCGGCTCGGTCGAGCCGCTGGCTGATTACCTGGGTAACGCCGTTTCGCATGGTCACGCCGTAGAGCGCGTCCGCGACCTCCATCGTCCGTTTCTGGTGCGTGATGACGATCAGCTGGCTCTTCTCCCGCAGCTGCGTGAGCAGCGTGAGCAGGCGACCCAGGTTCACGTCATCGAGCGCCGCCTCCACCTCGTCCATGATGTAGAAGGGGCTGGGCCGGGCCCGGAAGATCGCCACCAGCATCGCCACCGCGGTCAGCGACCGCTCCCCGCCGGAGAGCAGCGACAACCGTTTGATCTTCTTGCTCGGTGGGCGGGCCTCCACCTCGACGCCGGTGGTGAGCAGGTCGTCCGGTTCGGTGAGGACCAGCCGCCCCGCGCCACCGGGGAAGAGCACGCCGAAGACCTGCTCAAACTCCCGGGCGGTGTCGGCGAAGGCGTCGGCGAAGACCGACAGGATCCGGTCGTCCACATCCTTGACCACGGTCAACAGGTCCCGCCGGGTCGCCTTCAGGTCCTCCAGCTGCTCGGTCAGGAACTTGTAGCGCTCCTCCAGCGCCGCGAACTCCTCCAGCGCGAGGGGATTGACCTTGCCGAGCAGGGTCAGCTCCCGCTCCGCCTTGGCGGCCCGCTTCTCCTGCACCGCCCGCTCGTACCCGACCGGCTCGGGCACGGGCTGGCCGTCCCGTTCGGCGGCGGCGACCTCGGCGTCGGTCGGCGGAACCGGCTGGTCCGGACCGTACTCGGCGATCAGGGTCGCCAGGTCCAGGCCGAAGTCCTCGGCCGCCTTCGCCTCCAGCTGCTCGATCCGCAGCCGTTGCTCGGCGCGGGCGACCTCGTCGCGATGCACCTGGCCGGTCAGCCGCTCCAGCTCCGCCCCGAGGCGCTTGGCGGCGCCGCGCACCTCGGCGAGCTCGGCCTCCCGGGCCGCGCGCTGGCTGGCGACGGCGTCCCGCTGCTGCGCCGCCTGGTCGATGGAGACCTCGAGCCGGGCCAGCGCCGTGTGCGCTGCGGCGGCCACCGCCCCGGCGACCGCGGCGCCCCGGGTACGTACCGCCCGCCGTGCCGCCGCCCGCTCCCGGGCGGCCCGCTCCGCCGTGGCCTGCCGGCGTAGCGAGTCGGCCCGGCCGGCGATCGAGGAGACCCGCTCCTCGGCGGTACGCACCGCCAGCCGTACCTCCATCTCGTTCTGCCGAGATCGGGGGAGGGCCGCGGCGAGCTCGTCGCGCTCCTCGGTGGAGGGTTCGGCGTCCACCGGCGCCTCCTCGGCCAGCCGCAGCCGCTCGGCTAGCTCGGTCAGGCTGGTGAGGTCCCGCTCGCGGGCCTCGACGGCGCGGGAACGGGCCGCACCGAGCCGTTCGGTCTCGGCCTGCGCCGAGCGGGCCGCGGCCCCCAGCTCGGCGAGGCGGCGAGCGGCGGCGTTGCGGTGCCCCTCAGCCTCCCGCTTCGCGGCGGCGGCCTGCTGCACCGCCTCTTTCGCCACCGTCACCTCGGCCCGGGCCTGCACCAGCTGCTCGCGCAGCTGCGCGGCGGTCTCCTCGGCGGCGGCGCGATGGGTCCGCGCCTCCTCCACGGCGGCCTGTACCTCGATGAAGCTCGGCGCCTTGGCCGACCCGCCGGCGGCGGCGTACGCCCCGAGCACGTCCCCCTCGGGGGTCACCGCCCGCAGCTCGGAGTTGTCGCCGATGACCTCGGCGGCGGTGGCGAGGTCGGGGACGAGGACGACGTCCCGCAGTGCCCGGTGTACGGCCGGACGGATCTGCGGGTCGCACTCCACCAGGTCCGGCGCCCACTGGGCCCGGTCCGGCAGCTTGGGGCGCAGCGCGTCGGCCGGGCCGGTCATGCCGGGGCCGGCCGGGCTGCCCACCAGCAGACCAGCGCGACCAGCATCGGAGATTTTCAGTAGCCGGATCGCTTCGGCCGCCTCGTCCACGCCGCTGACCACGACGGCGTCGGCGAGCCCGTCCAACGCAGCCGCGAGCGCGGCCTCGTGCCCGGGCGCGACGGTGAGCAGCCCGGCGAGGCCGCCGAGCAGCCCCGGCACCTCACCCGCGCGAGCCAGCAGGGCACCCGCGCCATCCTTTCGGCGCAGGCCCAGGGCGAGCGCCTCCTCGCGGGCCTTCCAGGTGGCGGCTTCCTTCTCCGCGGATCGCTCGGCGTCGCTGCACGACCGAACCCCCGCCTGTGCCTGCTCCTGGGCGGCGACCGCCTCCGCGTGGCGGGCGTCCAAGCCGGCGTTGTCCCGATCGGCCTCGGTGGACTGCTCCGCCACGGCGTCCAGCTCGGCCTGGGCCCGCTGGGCCCGGGCCAGGGCGTCGGCGTGCGCGGTGCTGAGACGCTCGATCTCCTCGCCGGCGGTGGCCGTACGGGCACGGGCGGAGTTGACCTGCCCCGCCAGCCGGGCCAGCCCCTCCCGCCGGTCGGCGATGGCCTTCGCCGCCGTCACCAGCGCCCGCTCGGCGGCGGCGAGCTGCCGCTCCAGCTCCTGGCGGTGCTCCACCGCCTCGGCCAGCCGGACCTGGTCGTCGGTGAGCGCCGCGCGGAGCTCCTCCTCCTGCTCGCGGACGTGCTCCGCCTCCGCCTCGAGCTGGTCCGGGTCCCGCCCCGGCCGCTCATCGTCCGGCGTGGCGCTCAGGTGACGCCGCCGCTCCCGGGCCAGCTGCTCCATCGACCGGAACCGCTCCTGCAGGGCCGAGAGCCGGTACCAGGTGTCCTGGGCGGCGGCGAGCAGCGGGGCGTCCTCGGCGAGCGCCGCCTCCAGCTCGCCGAGGCGGGCCTGCACCTCGGCATGCTCGGCCTCTGTTCGCTCGCGCCGCTCGCGCAGCGCGGTCTCATCCGCGATCTCCTTCGCCAGGGTGCTGCGTAGGGTGGCGAGGTCGTCGGCGAGCAGTCGGAGCCGGGAGTCCCGCAGGTTCGCCTGGATAACCGCGGCCCGGCGGGCCACCTCGGCCTGCCGGCCGAGTGGCTTGAGCTGGCGGCGCAGTTCGGCGGTGAGGTCGGTGAGCCGGTTGAGGTTGGTCTGCATCGCGTCGAGCTTCCGCAGCGCCTTCTCCTTGCGCTTGCGGTGTTTGAGGACGCCGGCCGCCTCCTCGATGAAGGCGCGCCGGTCTTCCGGCTTGGCATGCAGCATGCCGTCGAGCCGACCCTGCCCGACGATGATGTGCATCTCCCGGCCGATGCCGGAGTCGCTGAGCAGCTCCTGGATGTCGAGCAACCGGCAGGAGTCGCCGTTGATCTCGTACTCGCTCTCGCCGGAGCGGAACATCCGGCGGGTGATCGAAACCTCGGTGTACTCGATGGGCAGCGCGCCGTCGGTGTTGTCGATGGTGAGGGTCACCTCGGCCCGGCCCAGCGGTGCCCGACCGGCGGTGCCGGCGAAGATGACATCTTCCATCTTGCCGCCCCGCAGTGCCTTCGCGCCCTGCTCGCCGAGGACCCAGGCGATGGCGTCGACAACGTTGGACTTGCCGGAGCCGTTCGGACCCACCACGCAGGTGATGCCCGGCTCCAGCTTCAGCGTCGTCGCTGAGGCGAAGGACTTGAAGCCCTTGACCGTCAGGCTCTTGAGATACACCTTCTCGATCCTCGTCCGGTGGCCGCCGTACCGTCGCCCGGCCGCGCGGACCTGGTGAACCCGCAGACTATCCCGCAGTCGACAGCCACCGCGCACGCGACCCGCCTGCGACGCCGCCACCGGGCAGCTCCGATTCAGGTTTCCCGCCCGAGCCGAGCGAGGCGCGGTGACTCGGGTCCTTGATCGATGCCCTACACCGAGTCAGGTGACGGTTCACACAGGTGACGGGAGGCACAGGTAGCGGATACACCCTGAGGGTGGGCGCCGGGTGACGGGGAACACAGAACCGCGCGCCGGCACGGTCGTGTCGGCGCGCTTCTTGCCTGGTGCGATTCGGTTTTCTACGGACTGCGGACCAGTGCGGACCTGGGGATCAGGTCAGCGCGGGCTCAGCGAGACGGAGTAGGTCATCCGCCTCGGCCGCCGCCGCCGCGAGCCGATCGTTTTCGGCACGCAACCGCGTGATCTCGAACTCAAGTGCCTGAACCGTGGCACGCAGTCGGGTGACCTCGTCGAGCAGGCGCCGATCGGGCGCCGCACCTACGTGGCCGTACAGGGCCTTCGCCATGTTGACTCCTTGTAATGCGCTGCCGGAAGAGCCGGCCAACGCGCGCCCAGTTAGTACGCGACTGTCAATCCAGCAAATTCTGGGCATGACCGGGCGCGACTGGCGACACCTACATATTGAGCTGACACCCCCTCCTTCGTCAAGTTGCTACAGGCCGTGACCATCTCCACGTCGACCTGTCCACCTAACGGGGGCTGCCTCTCGGCGCGGACATGCACTGTCCGGACCACCCAACTGTACGCACTACTTCCGCCAACTCCCCACCCCGCGAGTCTGGTTCCCCTTAACTCTTTCTTAGCCACGTTGCCGCAGGCAGCGGCCGCGACGTAGCGTCGCCCCGGCCCGCACCTCAACCCGTGGAGGCGACCGTCGTGTACGGCTGGAACGACCCGAGGAACCCGGACGGTAGTCGTCGGCAACCAGAACCGCCGGCAGACGAACCAACGTGGCCGACGGATCGCCCGGAGCCGCGCTCCGCCTACCTGTTCGGTGACGAGCCGGACAACTCCTCCGGCGGCTGGGAGCAGCCCACCGAACGGTGGAACCGGCCCGCCGGTCAGTGGGAGCAGCCCACTGGCCAGTGGGACCAGCCCGCCGGCCAATGGGACCACTCCCCCGGCCAGTGGGACCAGCCCGCCAACGAGTGGGACCAGCAGCAGCCGACCGCGCGCTGGGGGCCCGACTCCGAACCCAACCGGGGCTGGGGAGCCGCAGAGCACCCGCACTACGGACGCGTCGGTGACCCACACCACGAGCAGCCGAGGCAGGGCTGGGAAGCCACCCCGAGTTGGCAGCACGAAGGGCCCACCCAGAGCTGGCAGCCCGACCAGCCGGGCGACTGGCGCGACCAGCGGTTCGCGGGCCGGCAGGACGAACCCACCGGTAGCTGGCACGGCGCGGCCACCCCCGCCGGAGGGCCCGAACCCACCGGCCAGTGGCCGGCCCCGAAGCCCACCGGCTGGTACGCCGACGAACCGACGAGCAGCATGCCGCCCGTCGCGGAGGCCACCGCACCAACCGGTGACCTGCCGGCCGGCGAGGATCGGCCCGGCCGGCGGAACCGGCGACCGCTACTCATCGGCGGAGCCGCGGCGGCAGCCACACTGGTGGTGAGCCTCGGGGTCGGCGCCGTCGCCCTCTCCGGTGGCGGTACGGCCAGCCCCACCTCGGCCGTCGACGACATCGTGGCGACCAGCCCGACCAAGGACAGTGGGTTCCCCTACGCATCACCGAACTCCGCCAGCCCAAGCGCCACACCGACCACGACGTCGCCCACGCCGTCGCCGTCGGTCTCCCCCAGCCGCAAGCCGAGCCCGACGGCGTCGCGCTCCACCGCCACCTCCCAGCCCGCCCCGACCCGCACCACCGCGCCCCCCAACAGCAGCACCGCCACCACGCCCGCCAACGGCGACGTCAGCGAAGACGCCGCCGAGGTGGTTCGCCTGGCCAATGTTGAGCGCGCGAAGGCCGGCTGCGCGGCGTTGAGCATCGACGACAAGCTGATGACCGCCGCCCAGCGACACAGCCAGGACCAAGCCGACAACAAGAAAATGTCACACGACGGCAGCAACGGCAGTGACCCCGGCGAACGAATCAACGATGCCGGCTACCAGTGGAGCACCTACGGAGAGAATGTCGCCTGGAACCAGCAGTCGCCGGCTGCGGTGATGCAGGCCTGGATGAACAGCGACGGCCACCGGAAGAACATTCTGAACTGCTCCTTCACCGAGATCGGTGTTGGCATCGCGGACAGTAACGGGCCGTACTGGACGCAGGTCTTCGCCGCGCCCCGTTGACCACGGGTCGTCGTCCGACCCCACCTGAGTGCCCGGTTGAGGTACGCCGCTCGGCGTACCTCAACCGGGCGCTTTCGGTTCAGCCGCACGGCCGCCGGGGAAGTAGCCGCGATGGCGCGGCGTTCACGCTGCCGACCCACGCGGCCGCGGCTGGCAGCGCGGGCAGCTGAACGACGACCGGTTCATGAACGCCTCGCGGCGCACCGGCGCACCGCACCGCCGGCACGGCTGGTCCGCCCGCCCGTAAACGTTCAGCGCCCGGTCGAAGTAACCACTCTCGCCGTTGACGTTGACGTACAGGGCGTCGAAGCTCGTTCCGCCCTCCTTGATCGCCTCGCCAAGCACGTCCCGGACGTGCCCGAGCAGGCGCAGGGCGGCCGGACCCGTCAAACCGTCGGCCGGCCGGGCGCCGTGCAGCTGAGCCCGCCAGAGCGCCTCGTCGGCGTAGATGTTGCCCACGCCGGAGAGCAGCGTCTGGTCCAGCAGCGCCCGCTTGATCTCGGAACGGCGGCGGCGTAACGCCGCGACGAAGGTGGCGTCGGAGAACTCCGGGTCCAACGGGTCCCGGGCGATGTGTGCGATCTCCGTGGGTAGTTCCGCGCCCCCGGCGCTGACCGACAACCCGCCGAACGTTCGCTGGTCGACGAAGCGCAACTCGGGTCCGTCATCCGCGAACCGGAACCGGACCCGCAGGTGGGTTTCGTCCGGCGCCCCGGAGGGCTGCAGGAGCAGCTGCCCCGACATACCGAGGTGCCCGACCACCGCATCGCCACTGTCCAGCGGTAGCCACAGGTACTTTCCGCGCCGCCGCACGTCCCGGACCGTCGTCCCGACGAGCACGTCGGCGAAGTGGGCGGCGCCCGCCGGGTGTCGGCGTACCGCACGCGGGTGCAGCACCCGCACCTCGGCGATCCGCCGGCCGATCACCCACTGCGCCAGCCCCTGCCGGACGGTTTCGACCTCCGGCAGCTCAGGCACTGCCGGCCGCCCCGCTGCCGGCGCTGGCCGGTTCCTGCTCCGCCTCCTCGGTCAGCGTCCGCCAGGCCGCTTCGGCGGCCCGCTGCTCGGCTTCCTTCTTGCTCCGCCCCTCCGCGCCGCCGTACCGCCGGCCCGCCACCACCACCCAGGCGGTGAAGGTCTTCAGGTGGTCCGGTCCGGTGCCCTCGATTCGGTACTCCGGGACGCCCAACCCCTGCGCGGCGGTCAGCTCCTGCAGGCTGGTCTTCCAGTCCAACGCCGCGCCCCGCCCGGCCGACTCGGCCATCAGCGGGTCGAAGAGCCGGTGGATGACGCCCGCCACGGTTTCCAGGCCGCTCTCCAGATAGATCGCGCCGAGCAGCGCCTCCAGCGTGTCGGCGAGGATGCTCGCCTTGTCCCGCCCGCCGGTGCTCTCCTCCCCCTTGCCGAGCAGCAGGTACGGGCCGAGGCCGGTGGGTCCCAGGCCGCGGGCCACCTCGGCGAGGGCCCGCATGTTGACCACGCTGGCGCGCAGCTTTGCCAGCTGCCCCTCGGGCAGGTCCGGGTGGTTGTGGAACAACGCGGTCGTGATCACCACGCCGAGCACCGAGTCGCCGAGAAACTCCAGCCGCTCGTTGGTGGGCAGACCGCCGTTCTCGTACGCGTACGAGCGGTGCGTCAACGCCCGCTCCAGCAACTCCGGGTCCAGCGCCACGCCGAACGCCGCCTCCAGGTGTCCGACGGCCGGTCGCCGACGCTTGTCGATGCTCATGATGTGCGTACCTCGGTGTCGGTGATGCGGTCGTTGCGGTCCGTGGGAGCTTCCGTGCCGAGATCGGTGAGAAGCCCACGGACCTGGTCGGTGGCCTCGCGCCGGGCCAGGTGGGCGGCCAGCGCGATACCCGAGGCGATGTCCCCTCCGTGGGCAGCACCATGGCACACCACCACCGTGCCGGCGACGCCGAGCAGGGCAGCGGCCCGGGGAGCCCGGCCGCCAGCCGCTGGGCCACCGGTCAACGCGTACGCGCCCTCGATCGCCTTGAGCAGCACGTTACCGGTGAATCCATCAGTGACCACCACATCGGCGCGCGCGCCGGACGCGACGTCGTACCCCTCGACCAGGCCGACGTAGCGAGCGGCGCACGGCAGCGGCACGGTGGCGAGGGCGGGATCGGCCAAGCGTCGCGCGCGGTCGCCCTTGCCGGGCTCGGTGCCGATCGAGAGCAGCCCGACCCGCGGCGACTCGAGCGCGTGCGTGACCACGGCGTAGGCGGCACCGAGCGCCGCGTGCCGGGCGAGGGTAGCCGGGCGGGGTTCCAACGAGCCGCCGACGTCTAGGAGGACCACCGGGCCGTTCACCCCGGGCAGGGTGGCGGCCAGAGCGGGCTGCCGGACGTGGGGCCAGCGGCCAAGCCCGAGGGCGGCAGCCGTGACGGTGGCACCGGTCGAACCAGCGGAGACGAGCGCGTCGGCGGCGCCGTCCCGGACGGCGTCCACCGCGGCGCCAACAGTGGAGTTGGCTCGGGACGTGGTGGTGTCTCCCCGCTCAGCGGGGTAAGCCTCGATCCGGACACGTTGCGCCGGATCGAGGGTGGCAGTCAGCTCGCCGACGGCCTCGGGCGGGCCGACGAGCAGGACGTGTAGATCGGGGTCGGCGCGGACGGCCCGCAGAACGCCGTCAACCACGACGGCGGGAGCGTCGTCCCCGCCGAGGAGGTCGACGGCGATCCGCACGATGCCCGGCTCCACCGGGACCTCGACCGGAACAGGCCGGCCGGTGGCGGTGGGAGCCGGGGCATCGGGCGAGCGCCGGGGCACACGCGCCGCCCGACCAGAGGTCGGGGGCGTCACTCGTCGTCCAGGTCAGACCTCAAGGACCTGGCGGCCGTTGTAGGTGCCGCAGACGGAGCAGGCGGCGTGCGGCAGCTTGGCGGACTTGCACTGCGGGCAGGCCACGGTCGCAACCGCCGCGGTCTTCCACTGCGCCCGACGGGACCGGGTGTTGCTGCGCGACATCTTGCGCTTGGGGACGGCCACGGTTCTTACTCCTCTTTACGGGTCAGTTGCGACAGGGCCGCCCAACGCGGGTCGACCTGCTGGTGGCTGTGATCGGCCGGCAGCTCGGCCCAGCCCACCCCGCAGTCGGGGCAGAGGCCTGGGCAGTCCTCCCGGCAGAGCGGGTTGGTCGGCAGCGTCAACACCACCGCGTCCCGCAGCACCGGCTCCAGGTCGATCAGATCGCCCTGCATCCGGCCCACCTCGTCCTCGCCGGCCGTCATGTCCGTGGTGCTGTTCTCGTACGCGTACAGCTCCTGGACCGGGACGGCCACGACGTCGTCGATCTCGCGCAGGCAGCGGCTGCACTCGCCCTTGATGGGAACCCTGATGGTCCCGGAGACGAGCACCCCCTCGGACACCGACTCCAGCCTCAGGTCGAGGTCGAGATCAGCACCCGCCGGCACGCCGATCAACTCCACGCCGAGGTCCGCCGGTGCCGCCGCTACCCGCCGGACCGTACGCAACGCGCCAGGTCGACGCGGCAGGTCCCTCGTGTCGAGGACCAGCGGCGACCTGGGGTCGAGTGGTGCAGGCGTGTGCTTGGGCATAGTTAGACTCCGGCCGGTAGGAGGGCCGACACCCGAGATTACCTGGGTGGTCGCCGCAGGGTCGAACCGGGGGCGTTTCCACCCCACGGCAGCGGCACACCGCGCCTGTTCGGCACGGCTCGACCCGCGGTCCTGACCGCCGGCCCTAGAAGTTCAACGGCCGCTCGGCCTCTTCTCCGCTGAACGTACCGATCTCCCGGAGCGCGTGCATCTTGTCCCGACCCCGCTCGATCGAGGCGAGGGCTCGGGTGAGGAACTGCTCGAAGTTGGCGAGCGCGGTGTCGACGTAGTCGTCCACCTCGTCCCGGAGCCGCTGCGCCTCGGCCCGCGCCTCGGCGACGATCCGCGCCCCCTCGTGCTCGGCCGAGACGGTGATCTCGTTCACCGACACGAGCCGGGCGTGCTCCGTCTCCCCCTCGGCGATGATCCGGTCGGCCTCCCGCTTCCCGGCCTCCATGATCTTGTCTCGCTCATCGAGCAACGCGGCGGCCCGACGCAGGTCCGCGGGCAACTCGACACGCAGTTCGTCGAGGACAGCGATCATCTCACCCCGGTCGAACATGCAGTTGTTGCGGGACATGGGCACGGAGCGGGCCTGCTCCACCATGGTGATCAGTTCGTCGATTCGATCGAGCGGGTCCACCGGTACCTCACTCCTGTTGTTCGTCGGCCGATCTCAATGATGCGGGTTGAACCCGGATTCGGCGCCCCCACACATGATGCGCCGTGCTGTCCACCGGCGCATCATGCCCCCTCCCGGCGCGTCGCCGGGACGGGTGACGGCGGCGGACCGGAACCGAGACACCGACCCCTGAACCGAGACACCGGCGACGAAACCGAGACACCGACTGGGGTCAGGGACGCGACGGCGGGTCGAGGCGGGCCAGCAGGGCTTCGCGGACCACCTCCGGCACGTGGGCGGAGATGTCACCACCCCACTTCGCCACATCCTTGACCAGGCTCGAGGAGAGGAACGAGTAGAGCGGGTTGGTCGGCATGAAGAGGGTCTCGACGCCGGCCAGGCCGATGTTCATCTGGGCCATCTGCAACTCGTAGTCGAAGTCACTGACCGCCCGGAGCCCTTTGATCAAAACACTGGCCCGCTGGGCGTGACAGAAGTCGACCAACAGGCCGCGGAACGACTCCACCCGGACGTTGTCGTACGACGAGATCACCTCGCGGAGCATGTCGATGCGCTCGTCAACGGTGAACAGACCGGTCTTCGACTGGTTGATCAGCACTCCGACGATCACTTCATCGAAGAGCCGACTGGCTCGGCCGATGATGTCGAGGTGACCGTTGGTGACCGGGTCGAACGAGCCGGGACAGACCGCACGCCTCATGATCGGCGACCGTACCAAAGAATGGTTTCGCCGTACCGGCGGCTGCGCTCACCGGTGACACCTGGCACCCAGCCGACCGGGCCGCTGCGACTCGACCGCTCCACCACGACGAGGGCCTCGGGCGCCAACCACCCGTTGCCGGCGAGCGCGGCGAGCATGGCCGAGACCTCCTCGTCCGACACCGGGTAGGGCGGGTCGGCGAAGACCACGTCGTACGGGTCGCCTTCGGGGCCGGCGGCGAGCACGGTGGCGACCTTCCCGGTTGCCAGGCGGGCAGCTGGACCGGCCTGCAGGGCGGCCAGGTTCGCCCGGATCGTCCGGGCGGCCCGCGGGTTCGACTCGACCAACAGCACGTGCGCGGCGCCCCGGGAGAGCGCCTCCAGCCCCACCGCCCCGGACCCGGCGTAGAGGTCGGCGAACCGGGCCCCCTCCAGTTCGGCTGCCGCCGCAACGGCGCTGAACAGCGCCTCCCGGACCCGGTCAGAGGTGGGCCGCGTGCCGGCGCCGGGCGGGGTGGCGATGCGGCGTCCACCGAGCGCACCCGCCACGATGCGCGTCAACGCCTACTCCTGGTCATGCTGCGACGCTACGTCACCTGCGCCCAGCCGAGCGCGTCCGGGCCGAATCGGGCTGAGGTTACTCGTCCGCACACATCGGATAGTCATCATCCGACAACCCTCCGCCGATCAATGATCACGAATCAACAACATCATGTGAGCCCTCTCATCCCGACTCCCGAGATAGATCAAAAGCCAGTACAGTCACCATTCGTGCGCCCGCTCTGGCGAGCGCAGCCTGTGCCCAGGCGAGCGCCGTGAGCCCGCGGTCCACGCCAACGTCGCCGCATCTCCCGTCCGCCCGGCACGTCGTCCGATCCCTCATTCAGGAGCAGACGTGAACCGTCTCCATGCCCTATTCCGGCGTGCCAGCGCCGTCGCCGCTGGCACCCTGCTCGGTCTCACCGGAGTGGCGATCTTCGCCGCCCCCGCCAGCGCCCACCACAGCGAAGTCACGGGTAAGGCCAAGTGCGACGTTGCCACCGGCGAGTGGATTGTCGACTGGTCCATCAAGAGCTACGCCCCCAAGGACGTCAAGAAGTACAAGCTGGTCGAGGTCGTGGCCAAGACCTACGTCGGCGGGAAAGCCACCGAGGTCACCATCCCCGAATTCACCGTCACCGACGGTGACACGTACCCGCACTTGGTCAAGGATGCGCTGACCGCCTCCCTGCGGGTGGACAGCGACGTCACGATGGCCTCACTGGCCATCCGGGCCGAGTGGGACAACGGTTTGATCGAGGACCGGGTGCGCACGGCCAAGGTCAAGTTCTGCGGCACCTGCGAGGCGCCGAAGCCGAAGCCGACTCCGACGAACCCCGAGCCGCCGACCCCGACGGTTCCCAACCCCTCGGCGAGCATCCAGTCTGACTGCGAGGGCATCGCCCACGTCACGCTCAACAACGCCGACGACGCGACCGCGCCGGCGAAGTTCACCGTCGAGGGCGGCGACGACTTCGTCGAGAATGTAAGCGTTCAGCCCGGCGAGAGCACCTCTGTGGAGGTTCCGGCGGAGCAGGCGACCACCATTAAGGTGACCGCCAAGGGTGTCGACGAGCCGCTCTTCGAAGGTACGCCGGAGCCGGCCGACAACTGCGTCAAGCCGGGCGAGCCGACCGGCGCCTACAAGTCCACCTGCGACGAGCTGATCTTCGAGATCAACAACCCCGAGGACGGCAAGACCGTCACCGCGACCTTCACCCCGAACAAGGGTGAGCCGCAGACGCTGACCGTCGAGCCGGGCATGAGCGGCACCGTGTCCTTCCCGGCCGAGGAGGGCCTGACCGTCACGCCGAGCGGCGAGGGCATCGAGAACCCCGAGCCGATCGCCTGGGAGAAGCCCGAGGACTGCACCCCCGGTGAGGGCGGCGGCGAGCCGAGCCTGCCGCTGACCGGTGCCGCGGCGGGCGGCATCGCTGCCGGCGCCGCCGTGCTGCTGGCCGTCGGTGGTGGCCTGTTCGTCATGGCCCGTCGTCGCAAGCTCCGGTTCACCGCCTGAGCTAAGGGTTACTGACCGCTGAGGGCGGGCCGACCAGCTGGTCGGCCCGCCCTTCGCCGTTGTCGGGACCCGATCCCGCGCGGGCCTGCCGGGCCGGACCCGATCCGGCGCGGGCCTGCCGGGCCGGACCCGATCCGGCGCGGGCCTGCCGGGCCGGACCCAATCCCGCCGGACCAGCTCTACCGGACCAATCCCGCTCTGGTCTGCGCCGCCGTCGCTGGCGCGGCTACCCCTTTTCCAGGTACTCGGCGCGGTCCGCGTCCACTAGGGCCGCCACCGACGCCGCCAACGCCGGATGGCGCACCAGCTCCGGATCCTCCTCGACCAGGTTGATCGCCTCGGTCCGGGCGTCGCGGATCAGGTCCGCGTCCCGCAGCAGCGACAGCAGCCGCAGATGCGAGCGACGACCGGACTGGGTGGCGCCGAGCACATCGCCCTCGCGGCGCTGCTCCAGATCGAGCTCGGCGAGCTTGAAACCATCCGTTGTCGACCCCACCGCGTCCAACCGCTCCCGCGCCGGACTGCCCTCCAGCGCCTCGGTCACCAGCAGACAGAGCCCCGCCGCGGCGCCACGGCCGACCCGACCGCGCAGCTGATGCAGCTGGGACACCCCGAACCGGTCGGCGTCCAGCACGATCATCACGGTGGCGTTCGGCACGTCCACTCCGACCTCGACCACGGTGGTGGCCACCAGCACATCGAGCTCACCAGCGGCGAAGGAACGCATCACCGCGTCCTTCTCCTCCGCGGGAAGCCGCCCGTGCAGCACCCCGATCCGCAGCCCGTGCAGCGGCCCCTCGGCGAGCAGCGGCGCCACCTCGGTCACCGCGAGCGGTGGCCGACGCGCGGTGTCGTCCGCCGGCGCCGCCTCCTCGTCGGCGGCGGGGCCGTCGCCGATGCGCGGGCAGACCACGTACGCCTGGTGGCCGGCGGCGACTTCCTCCCGCAGCCGGCGCCACGCCCGGTCCAGGAAAGCCGGCTTCTCCGCGGCCGGAACCACGTGCGACGCGATCGGCGACCGCCCCCGCGGCAGCTGCGACAGGGTGGAGACCTCCAGGTCTCCGTAGACGGTCATGGCCACCGTACGGGGGATCGGGGTGGCCGTCATGACCAGTACGTGTGGTGGCTGGTCCGCCTTCGCCCGCAGCGCGTCCCGCTGCTCGACGCCGAAGCGGTGCTGCTCGTCCACCACCACCAGCCCGAGGTCGGCGAAGTCGACGCCCTCGTACAGCAGGGCGTGCGTGCCCAGCACGATGCCGGCGGCGCCGCTGCGCACCTCGCCCAGGGCCCGGCGGCGGGCCGCGGCACCCAGCGACCCGGTGACCAGCTCCACCCGGGTGGCGTGCTCGGCGGCGCCCAGCTCGCCCGCCCGCCCCAGCGGTCCGAGCAGGTCGAGGATGCCGCGGTGGTGCTGGGCGGCGAGCACCTCGGTCGGGGCCAGCAGCGCGGCCTGCCCACCGGCGTCCACCACCTGCAGCATCGCGCGCAGCGCGACCACCGTCTTGCCGGAACCGACCTCGCCTTGGAGCAGCCGGTGCATCGGGTGGGCGGTGGCCAGGTCGGTGGCGATCTCGTTGCCGACCTCCCGCTGGCCGGCCGTCAGCTGATACGGCAGGCGGGCGTCGAAGGCGTCCCGCAGACCACCGTCCACCCCGGGTCGTGGTCGGGCCGGACGGTCGGCGGCCTGCCGCTTGCGTCGCACCAGGGTGAGCTGCACCGCGAAGGCCTCGTCCCACTTGAGCCGGCGGCGGGCCCGGTAGAGCGCCTCCTTACTGGCCGGCCGGTGCACCTCGCGCAGGGCGGTGCCGAGGCCGACCAGGTTACGAGCGCTCCGCACGGTAGCCGGCACCGGATCCGCCGGTGGGTCGACAGTGTCCAGTACGACCCGCACGCACCGGGCGATCACCCACGTCGGCACCGCCGCGGCGGCCGGGTAGACCGGGATCAACGCGCCCGCGAACTCCTCGACCTCCTCGCTGGCCGCCACCTCGCCCTCAGCACCGTCGCCGAGGAGCACGTACTCCGGGCCGTTGAGCTGCCGGCGGCCCCGAAACTCGGTGACCTTGCCGGCGAACAGCCCCCACCGGCCGGGGCGCAGGTCCCGCTCGCGCCAGACCTGGTTGCCGAAGAAGGTCAGGGTCAGCGCACCCCCCGAGCCGTCACCGACCGTCACCTCCAGCAGATTCCCGCGGCGCTGGCGCATCGGACGTACGGCGGTGCGCTGCACCTGGGCCAGGACGGTGACCTGCTCGCCGACATCCAGCGACCGAATGTCGGTGTGCTCACCGCGCTCGTCGTACCGGCGGGGGACGTGGTAGAGCAGGTCGCCCGCGGTGTACAGGTCGAGGTGGGTGGCGAGCGCCTTGGCCGTCTTCGCCCCGACCAGTTTGCCCAACGGAGTGTCGACGGTGGCCTGGTCGGAGGTCATTCGACCCCCACCAGAAGCGGGTGGTGCGGCTGCCCGCCCAGGTACACCTGCACCTCGACGAACGGCCAGGAGCGGACCACGTGCTCGCGTACCGCCTCGGTCAGGCCGGCGGGGGCGTCCGCCCCGACCAGCAGGGTCACCAGCTCACCACCGCCGCCGAGCATCCGGTCGACCACGGCGGTGCAGGTGTCGAGCAGGTCCGCCCCGATGAGGTGTACCTCACCGTCAACCAGGGCGAGCACGTCCCCCGGCCGGCAGGGGCCGGCGACGGTCAGGGCCGCCCGGCTGGCGTGGCAGACCTCCGCGTACCGGCAGGCACCGGCGGCCTCGGCCATCGCGATCACGTCGTCCTCGAAGGGTCGACCCGGGTCCCGGACGGCGAGCGCGGCGAGCGCCTGCACCGGCGACCGGGTCGGGACCACGCTGACCTTGACACCGAGTTCGGACGCCGCTCGGGCCACGTCGTTCGCCATCGCCCGGGTCTCCGGATCGTTGGGCAGCACCACGACGTGGGCCGCACCGGTGGCGCGGACGACGGTCAACAGCTCATCGGTGGAGGAGACGCCCTCCAGCACCGTCGCCTCCGCCGCGGTGCAGAGTTCGACGATGCCATCCCCGGTGGCCACCACCACCGCCGCCCGCGTCGCCGGTGCCGGCTCCGGCCCCGGCGACGTGGGCGGCCGGGGCGGGTCGGCGAAGCGGGTCACCACGATCCGGTGCGGACGACCAGCGACCACTCCCGCCTCGATCGCCGCGCCGACATCGTCCACGTGCACGTGCACGTTCCAGGTGCCGCCGGAGACCGCGCCGTCGCCGACGACCGCCAGCGAGTCGCCCAGAGCGCCGAGCTCCTCGCGCAGCCGGGCCACCGCCGCCGGTTCGGCGTCGAGCAGGTACTGCACCTCGTAGGCGTACGTTGACCCGCTGCGCTCGCGGGAATCGTCGGCCGGCGGGTGGGGCGAGCGGCCGGTGAGCTCCGCACGCGCCGGGCGCTCCCCGGTGACCACCTCGACCAGGGCGTCGAGTAGCAGACAGAGGCCCCGCCCACCGGCGTCAACCACCCTGGCGCGGGCCAGGGCCGGTAGCTGCTGGGGCGTTCGGCCGAGGGCTTGGGTGGCCTCGTCGGCGGCGGCCCGGGCCACGGCGCCCAACTCGTCCCGGCCGGCCCGCTCGGCGGCGCGCGCCGCGGCGGCGACCACGCTGAGCAGCGTCCCCTCGACCGGAGCGGCGACGGCGGCGTAGGCGGCGGTGGCGGCGGCGCGCAGGGCGGCGGCCAGCGCCCGGCCCCGCACCACCGGGACCGCGGCCAGCGCGTCCGCGAAGCCGCGCAGGATCTGCGCCAGGATCACTCCCGAGTTGCCCCGGGCTCCGAGCAGCGCACCCCGGGCCATCAGCCGGAGCGCCTGACCGTGCGGGGTGGGCCCGTCGTCAGGCAGCTTGTCCCGCTCCATCGCCAACGCCTGCTGCGCCGAGGTGAGGGTGAGGACCAGGTTGGTGCCGGTGTCACCGTCGGGCACCGGGTAGACATTGAGGTGGTCGATCTCGCCCTGGTGGCGTTTCAACGCGACCAGCCCACCCGCGCACCAACGGCGGACCGCGGCGGCATCGAGGGTGTCCAGCACGGTGAGTAGCCTACTGGCGCGCTCTGACCCGCGTCTGGCCCGGCGGCGCTGGCCGGGCGTGTCCACGCAACGCGGACGGGTCCGCGCGGGGCCGGGGCGGTGCACGCCGGGGCGAGGCGGAAGGGGCGGGGATGCGCAGGGCCGGGACGGGGCAGAGGGGGGTTGGGCACCGCGAGCAGGCATCGGGTAACCTGGCCGGGTTGCCCGGGCAGCGCCTGGTGACGACCTCATGAACGGATCAATCCCAGGAGTATCCCGTGGCTAGCGTGTGCGACGTCTGTGGCAAGGGGCCGGGCTTCGGCCACAACGTGTCCCACTCGCACCGGCGGACCAACCGCCGCTGGAACCCGAACATCCAGTCTGTGCGCACCCCGGCCGGTGGTGGCACCACCAAGAAGCTGAAGGCCTGCACGTCCTGCATCAAGGCCGGCAAGGTCACCCGCGCCTGACGCGGTAGCCCAGCCAGACCGCACCGGTGGACCCGTCAGGGTCCGCCGGTTTTGCGTTGGTGGGGCCGGGCGCTGGCTGGACAGAGCCGGGAGCGGGACGCCCGCCGAGCGGAGCGCGGATTCAGAGGGCCCGGCCGAACGAGACGCAGCCCGGGGCATCCTTGTAGAAGCCAAAGTTCGGGATCCGCGCATAGCCGGATGAATGGTACAGCGCGAGCGCCTCGGGTTGCCGATCGCCGCACTCCAGGACGATCCGCTGCCGGCCCTGCTCGCGCGCGGACTGTTCCACCGCCGCCAGGATGGCTCGGGCCACGCCCCGCCCCCGGACGTGCGGTGCCACGTACATCCGCTTCAGCTCGGCTGTCTCGACCGACCCGTCGTGGCTGCGCCAGCCGCCACAGGCCACGGACTCGCCGTCGAGCTCGGCGACGAGGAAGGTCCCAGCGGGCGGCTCGAACTCGGCCGCGTCCACCGGGGTGTCGTCGCCGCTGCCGCCATATCGCACGCCCAGCTCGGCGAGGGCCGCCTGGATCAGCCGCTGTGCCGTCGGCGAGTCGAATCGGGTGAGGTGGATCTGCAGGTTCCGCACCAGTGCAGGGTACGACCGGCGGGTGCGCCTACCGGAAGTGGTCCCAGCCGGCGGAGCCCTCCCACTGCCGCTGGTCAACGGTCACCCCGGAGCCGGCGGTCACCGCGCCGATCGGCTGCCAACCCGCCGGCAACACCGCCGTCGGGGGGAAGGTGGCCGCGAGGGCGTGATCGTCCCCGCCGGTCAACAGCCAGGTGTACGGATCGACGCCGAGCGCCTGGGCCGCGTCGCGCATCTGCCGGGGCACCGCGAAGGCATCCCGCCGCACGTCCACCGCCACCCCGCTCGCCTGGGCCACATGCCCCAGATCGGCGAGGAGCCCATCCGAAGCATCGATCATCGCGGTCGCACCGGCGGCGGCCGCGGCCGGTCCGGCCGGGTACGGCACCTCCGGTCGTCGGTACGCCTCGACCAGCAGCCGCGGGGTCCGGAAGCCTCGGGACAGGACGGTGAGGCCGGCTGCCGCGTACCCGGTCCGGCCGGCGAGCGCCAGGACGTCACCGGGCTGGGCCCCGGCCCGGGTCACCGGCGATCGGCCACCGAGATCACCGAGTGCGGTCACCGCGATGGTCAGGGTGGGACTCGCCGACATGTCCCCGCCCACCACGCTGGCCCCCACGATGGCGGCCTCCGCGGCTAGGCCGTCGGCCAGCTCCTCCGCCCACCCGGGCGACAGCTCCGGTGGCATGCAGAGGGCGACCAGCAGGGCGGTCGGTCGCGCACCCATCGCCGCGATGTCGGCGAGGTTCGCCGCAGCTGCCCGGTGGCCGATGTCCTGCGCTCCGGACCAGTCCCGCCGGAAATGCCGCCCCTCCACCAGCACATCGGTGGAGGCGACAACCCGGGCGTCGGCGGCGGCCACCACCGCCGCATCGTCCCCGGGGCCGAGCAGGACCGTCGGTCCGTAGGACAACCGAGCGGTAACCCGGTCGATCAGACCGAACTCACCCAGCCCCACGACGCCGTTGCCGCGTTCGCTCACCGCTTCTCCTTCTCCGCCGATCGGAATCCGGCCTGGTCGGTAGGGTATTTTCTCCCTTCAGGCCGCTCATCCGGCGGCGACGGAGGGAGGTCGAACGTGGTACAGGCGTACATACTCATCCAGACAGAGGTCGGCCAAGCGCGTGACGTGGCCGGTCAGATCGCGAAGATTACCGGGGTTGTCCGCGTCGACGCCGTGACCGGGCCCTACGACGTGGTGCTGCTCTGCGAAGCGCCGACCGTGGACGAGCTCGGCGACCTCATCGTCAGCAAGGTGCAGATGGTGCCGGGAATCACCCGTACGCTCACCTGTTCGGTGGTGCGTCTCTAAGTGAGCAGGCTGCCCGAATCCTCTGAAACCACCACCGCCCCCGACGCCGCACCCACCCTCGGGGACGACACCGCCGCCCGCCCGACGGCCGTCGACGGGCCTCCGGAGGGCGGCCGGGACCGCTCCAACCGCGGCGCGGCCCTGATCGCGACGGCGGTCGCGCTCCCGGCCACCGTGCTGGCCGGCGTCCTGGCGTTCAACCAGTTCGCCCCGGATCAGCCGGAATCCGAGCCGAGTGCGTCGGCGACGGCCCCCGGGCCGCTCTCCACCGCCCCGGTGGAGATGGCCGCTCCGGCTCTGGCCGAGCGCCCCGCCACCGTCTGCCGCGCCCTGCTCTCCCAGCTTCCACCGGCGATCCGGGAGCTGCCGCAGCGTCCGGTCACCGCCGGCCCCGAGCAGAATGCCGCGTACGGTGACCCCGCCCTCACCGTTGCCTGCGGCGGTGCCGCACCGACCTTCGCCGACACCGACAAGCTCTGGCTGGTCAACCGGGTCTGCTGGTACGGCAACGAGGCGGAGGGCGGCACCGTGCTGAGCACCGTCGACCGGGAGACGACAGTCACGGTCCGGGTGCCCGACGACTACGACCAGCCGCTCCAGTGGGTCTCCCCCGTCTCAGAGACGATCACCGCTACGGTTCCCTCCGTTGACGACGCCCCGACGGGCTGCCGCCCCGCGTAACCCCCGTCACCGGGCCGCCGCCGCGACCGGGCCTGCCGGCCCGCCGGCGGCGGCGAGGCCGTTCAGCGCAGCCCGGTCCCACGGTGCAGGGCGGTCCGGATGAGGCGGTTGACCAGCTTCGGGTACTCCAGGCCGGCGGCCGCCCACATCCGCGGGAACATCGACGACGGAGTGAAGCCGGGCATCGTGTTGATCTCGTTGAGGTAGACATCCAGCTCGGGGGTGACGAAGAAGTCAGCCCGAGCCAGCCCGGCGCAGTCGAGCGCGGTGAAGGCGCGGACCGCGTACTCCTGGACCTGACGGGTCACCCGCTCCGGCAGGTCGGCGGGGACGTCATACTCCGAGGCGAGATCAGCGTCGATATACTTCGCCTCGAAGTCGTAGAAGTCGTGCTCCCCGACCACCCGGATCTCGGCGAGCACGGACGCTTCCGGAGTCCCACCGGCCTCGCCCTCCAACACTCCACATTCGATCTCACGGCCGACGACCGCACCCTCGACGAGGACCTTGGAATCGATTTTCCGGGCGGTGGCGACCGCGTCGTCCAACTCCGCCCAGTCGCTGATCTTGGTGATCCCGAAGGATGAGCCGGCTCGGGAGGGCTTGACGAAGACCGGCAGGCCGAGGCGCTGCTTGTCCTGCTCGGTCAGGGTCATGCCGCTGCGCAGCACCGCGTACGGGCCAACCGGAATCCCCTCGGCGGCGCAGAGCTTCTTGGTGAACTCCTTGTCCATGGCGGCGGCGGAGGCGAAGACGTTCGCCCCGACGTACGGGATGCCGGCCATCTCCAGCATTCCCTGAATACTGCCGTCCTCCCCGTACGCTCCGTGCAGGACCGGAAACACCACGTCCACGTTGGCGAGGGCCCGGGGGCCTGCGGTGGCGTCGAGTACCAGCAGCCCCCGGTTACTCGGGTCGGCGTTCAGCATGATGGTGTCCCCGCACTCGGCGGTGATCTCCGGCAACTGCCGGGCATTGATCGCGAGCTGGTCCGGATCGCCCCCGGTCAACACCCACTGGCCGGCGCGGCTGATCCCCACCGGCACGACCTCGTATTCGTCGGGGTCAAGCGCCGCCAGCACGCTACCGGCGCTGACACAGGAAATGCCGTGCTCCGGGCTACGCCCGCCGAACACGACCGCCACGCGGGTCTTGCCTGGGGTGGTCACTGGCCCTCACCTCTTCGTCGGCTCGTCGCATCTGCCGGGGCGCTCACCTTGGTGACCTTACTGTGCGTGGTGAACGTCGGCGGGCGATACCCCGTTGAGAGCGCGAGGGCTCGGCAACTAGCCGCCCCACAATACGGTGGGTAATCGGATTTTGGGGATGTATCGGTTTAGCTCGGTAGGAAGGAGACGGCCCGCTTGTTTCCGGCAGCCCGATGAGCCGTCGCCTATCCGCGAGTATGCCGCCGGCCGATCGCGATCAGCTTGACCCGCTGCCGGCCCGCCCGCACCATCCCCAGCGCCATGAACGCTCCCGCGATGCGCTCGGCCGCCTCGCGACTACTCGCGCCCACCACCTGCCGGCGCCGCTCCGGGCTGGCCCGCTCGTCCCGGCCACGGTCCTGGGAGCGCACATCGGTGAGCACCACCAGGAATCGGGTCAGCGCCACCTGGCCGGGCTCGGTGGCGCCACGGCGCTGTCGGGGCAACCGGGCAGTTCGCATGTCGATCCCTCCGGACGGCGAGCCATCGGGGCAGCACGCGGCAATCGGATCCGGGGGAGGGAACCCGACCACCGCGCGCCTCATCCCTCCGAGTCGCTCGCCACCACCGTCGCCACGACAACCGCCAGCGAGGACCTGACAACAGAGTGACACCGCGACAGCCGTGAATGCAACTCTCACCCACGTTCTCTCATTTACCGCCTCCCAAAGATGTGCAAGGATCGATACATGGCCCCGAAAACCGCCCGCGCCCGCCGGCTGGGCATCGCCCTGCGCACGCACCGGGAGGCCGCCGGCCTCACCCTGGAGTCCGCAGCGGACGAAATCAGCAGCACCCGCAGCACCCTGTCCCGGTACGAGAACGCACAGACGCTGGTGAGCCCGGCGGTCGTCCGCGCGCTCCTGACCCTCTACGGTGTCGCGCCAGACGAGATCGCGGCAGCGGCACAGCTCGCCAAGGACGCGCGTAAGCCCGGTTGGTGGGTCTCCTACTCGTACCTTCTAGACCGGCGCACCATCGACTTCATCGCGCTGGAGGCCGAGGCCACCGGGATCGCCAACTTCGAGCCCTCTGTGGTGCCCGGCCTGCTCCAGACCGCCGACTACATCCGTGGCGTGATGCGGGGCGGCCCGCACACCCTGACTGATGACGAGGTCGAGCAGCGGGTCCAGCTTCGACTCGACCGGCAGCAGCGGCTCACCGCACCGCACCCGCCGATCCTCGACGCCATCATCGACGAAGGCGCCCTACTCCGACCGGTCGGCGACCGGACGGTGATGGCGGCGCAGCTGGTCCACCTGCTGAAGGCAAGCGAGCTGCCCAACGTCACCGTCCAGGTGATCCCACTGACCGCCGGCTACCACCGCGGCACCCGCGGCTCCCTGCACATCCTGGAGTTCGCGGACCCCGAAGACCCCGTCATCGCCTCGGTGGAGACGGTCGCCGGCCAGATGGTCCTCGACCGCCCCGGCGACCTCCGTACCTGCACCAAGATCATGGAGCACCTGCGGAGCGTGGCCCTCAGCCCGGCAGACAGCCGGGACCAGCTTCGGCACCTCATGGAGGGACGGTAGGACGATGACCCCAACGATCGGCTCGGAGCTGACCCGGGCCCACTGGCGCACCAGCAGCCACAGCGGAGACGAGGGGGCGTGCGTCGAGATCGCGACGCTGCCGCAGGTGGTGGGCGTGCGCGACTCGAAGGACCGCAACGGCCCGGCGCTGCTCTTCGCCCCCGCGGCCTGGACGGCCTTCACCGCCGCGCCACCACCCCGGTGACCGGTCGGGCGGCGGTACTGGTCCCACCGTCGCCCGACCACCGGAAGCCAGCTCCGGCCACCCGTTATCGCCCCGGTGCCGACCACCCCCGCAGCGCCGCCAGGGCCGCCCCCCGGGCCCCGGCCATGTCCCGCTCCGGCACCAGCGCGAAGTTCGCCACCGCCGCCTGCTCCTTCCGCAGCACGGTGTGCTCGCGGACAGTGGCGAGGAACCAGTCGCGGAACTCCGGGGCCGCCTCCACCACGCCCCCGCCGACGAAGTAGGCGTGCGGATCGGCCAGATTCGCCACGAGGGTGAACAGCCGGCCGATCGCCTTCGCCTGCTGGGTGAAGATCTCCCGGGCCAGTGGGTCGCCCCGCTCGCCAAGCCCACGGACCAGCTTCGCGGCCCGCACCAGCGGCTGCGCGGTCAGCGGATGCCCGGGGAATCGGGTCAGCCAGTACGGCAGCAGGTTCCGGGCGATCCCGGTCAGCGACGCGAGGCTCTCCGCGTCCCCGACGAACCCACAACCGCAGACCGGATCCGGCTGACCGGGGCCGAGCAGGCCGGTCAGCGGTAGCTGCACGTGCCCCAACTCACCCGCCATGCCGGCCGCACCGGCGATCACCCGCCCGCCGTCAACCAACCCGCCACCGAGACCGGTACCGACCACCACCGAGGCCGACGAGCGACGCGCCGCATCCGCACCAAAGTACGAGTGGTGCGCGTACAGGGCGGCGGCGTTGCCGTCGTTGAGATACACCACCGGCAGGCCGAGCCGCCGCTCAAGTGCACCCCGTACGTCGTAACCCCGCCACTGTGGCTGGGAGAAGTTGGTCGAACCACGCGAAGAGATCACCCCGGCGGCGCTGGCCGGACCGGGGGTGTCCAGCCCCACCGCCTGGACCAGATCCCGGGCTACCCCGGCCGACGACAATGCACCGGCAAAGGCGGCCGCGAGGGCCTCGATCGCCGCCTGCGGACCGGCCTGGACCTCGCTCGGGCTCTCCAGCAGCCCGTCCACAAGGAAGCGTCCATCCACCGTCAGAACGGTGGCGTTGTTGCTGGTGCCGCCGTTGTCCAAACCAACGACCACCGGCGTTGCCGCGCTGCCCACGTCTGCCCTCCCACTCCGGAGACGATGACGTGAGGCTAGTTCCCGCGCCGGTGACCCGCCATGGGGAACCGGCGGCGGTCAGCCGTTGACGGCCCGCAGCGCGGCGGCCACGTCGGCGACCAGGTCGGCGGTGTCCTCGACGCCGCAGGAGAGCCGGACGAAGCCGGGCGGGGTGTCGTCCCCCCACTGGGCCCGCCGGTCGGCCGTGGTGTGCAGCCCGCCGAACGAGGTGGCCGCCGCCACCAGCCGAGCCGCGGCGACGAAGCGGGCGACCCGGTCGGCGTCGCCGAGATCAAACGAGAGCACCCCCGGCATCCGGCGCAGCTGCGCCACGGCCACCGGGTAGGCCGGGTCCTCCGGTCGGCCCGGCCAGCGCAGCCCGGTCACTCCCGGTTGCTCCGCCAGCAACCCGGCGAGGGCCGCGGCGTTCGCGGTCTGCCGGGCCAGCCGCAGGTCGAGGGTGGCCAGGGATCGGTGCGCCAGCCAGGCGTCGAAGGCGCCCGGGACCGCACCGGTGTGGTCCCGCCACCGGGTCACCGCCGTGAGCAACTCGGCCGACCGGGTGCCGACATACCCGAGCAGCAGGTCCGAGTGGCCGGTGAGTGCCTTCGTGCCCGAGGCCACCACCAGGTCGGCGCCGAGGTCCAACGGACGCAGCCCGAGCGGGGTGGCGGTGGTGTTGTCCACCACCAACAGCGCCCCCGCCGCCCGCGCCCGCGCCGCCAACGCGGGCAGGTCCACGACGTCCAGGCCCGGGTTGGCCGGGGACTCCACCATCACCAGACGTACGCCGGTGAGCTCCGGATACGGCCCGGCGGTCGGCGCGAGGAGCACCCGTACCCCGAGGCCGGCCAGGGTCTCGGTGGCGAAAGCCCGCACCGAGAAGTAGCCGTCGGCGGGGAGCAGCACCGTGTCGCCGGAACGCAACACACTCAGCAGCAGCCCGGTGATCGCCGCCTGGCCGCTGGCGAAGACCCGGCAGTCGCCCCCCTCCAGCTCACCGATCGCCGCCTCCAGCCGCCGCCGGGTCGGGTTGTCCGTCCGACCGTAGCCGTTCGGCGCGCCCGCCGGCCCGGCCTCCGGATCGAGGTGGTACGGCGCGGCAAAGACCGGGCCGGGCAGGAACGGATCCCCGGGCACCGGCTCCGGCAGCCCGGCGCGGACACAGCGGGTTCCGTCGTTGTCGCCCGGCACCGACTCACTCCGGCTTCGTCGTACGGCTCATCAGCGCCGCGACCGCACGTCGCGGGTCCCCGCCCTCGTGGCAGACCAGCTCGACCTGCTCGGTGATCGGCATCTCGATCTCGTGTGCCCGGGCCAGATCCCGGATGGCCAGCGCGCTCTTGACCCCCTCGGCGGTCTGCCGGGTGGCGATCCGGGCCTCCTCCAGGGTTGCCCCCCGGCCGAGGTGCTCGCCGAAGGTGCGGTTGCGGGCCGACGGGGAGGAGCAGGACGCCACCAGATCACCCATGCCGGCGAGGCCGGCGAAGGTGAGCGGGTCGGCGCCGAGCGCCACCCCGAGCCGGGCGGTCTCGGCCAGCCCGCGGGTGACCAGCATCGCCCGGGTGTTGTGGCCGAAGCCCATCGCGGTCGCGATCCCGTAGGCGAGAGCGATGACGTTCTTGACCGCGCCCCCCAGCTCGCAGCCGATCACGTCGTCGTTGGTGTACGGGCGGAAGTACGGGGTGGTGATCGACCGCTGCACGAGGGTGGCCCGGTCCACGTCGGGGCAGGCGACCACCGTGGCGGCGGGCTGCTCGGCGACGATCTCGGGCGCCAGGTTCGGCCCGGAGACCACGACCACCCGGTCGGCGGGGACGCGGGCCGTCTCCATGACCACCTCGCTCATCCGCTTGGTGGTGCCGAGTTCGATCCCCTTCATCAGGGAGACCAGGGTGGCGTCGCCGTGCAGGTACGGGAGCCACTCGGCGAGATTGCCGCGCAGCGTCTGCGACGGGACCGCCAGCACCACCAGCTCAGCACCCGTGATCGCCTCCCCGGCGTCACCGGTGGCCGTCACCCGCTCTGGCAGGACCAGACCCGGCAGGTACTCCGGATTACTCCGCTCGGCCCGCAGCGCCGCCACGACCGACTGTCGTCGGGCCCAGAGGGTGACCTCCCGGCCCGCGTCACCGAGGATCTTGGCGAAGGCTGTCCCCCAGGACCCGGCCCCCAACACGGCGACGTGCCCGCTCATGTCGCCGCTCCCGGGCGTTCGGGGCGGCGGGGGCGTTCCCAGAGCGCCGGCGGGTCGGCCTGCCGGATCTCGGCCAGCAGATCGCGCAGACGCAGCATGATGACCTCGGTCATCTCCTCAAGCACCGCCTTCGTCGGAGGGACGCCGGCCCACCGGTCCAGGTCGACCGGGGGCCCGGCGACGACGGTCACCGGAATTCGGGGACGCGGGTTCAGCCGGGAGGTCCGGGGATCGAACATCCGCTCGGGCCCCCACATCGCCACCGGAATGACCGGGGCGCCAGTGGCCAGGGCGAGCCGCGCCGCTCCGGTCTTGGCCTTCATCGGCCACAGCTCGGGTTCCCGGGTTGTGGTCCCCTCCGGGTAGATCACCACCGCACCGCCGCTGTTCACCACCTCGACCAGGCGGTCCAACGACTGCACCGCGGCCGTGGTGCCGCGCTCGACCGGGATCTGCCAGCAGCGGCGCAGGATCCCGCCGACCAGCGGAATTCGGAACAAGCTGGCCTTGCCGAGGAAGCGCGGCCAACGTCCGGAGTCGTAGATGAAGTGCGCGGCGACCAGCGGGTCAGCGTGCGAGATGTGGTTCGGCACGAGGATCATCCCGCCGGAACGACGGAGGTGTTCCATGCCGCGCCAACTCCGCCGCGTCCAGATCGTCATCACGGATTTGATCAGCACCACAGCGAACCGTGGCCAGAACCCGCTCCTGCGCCGCGCCACCCAACGCCTCCTTCTACCGCCACCGTCCGGCCCGCCGGTACACCCCACCGGGTTCAACGCCCGCGAGGTGAAATCATGCCTGCTCGCCCCGGGTCCGGCCAGTGAGCGTACCGGCACCGGGCTGGCAGGATGGCGGGGTGACCCAGGTGTGGACCGTAGTGGTGCCGGTGAAGCGGCTGGACGCGGCGAAGAGCCGGCTCCGCGGCGCGCTGCCCGGCCAGCCCCACGAGGCGTTGGCGCTGGCGTTGGCGGTCGACACGATCGAGGCGGTACGGGCCTGTCCGGTGGTCGCCGGGGTGGTGGTGGTGACGGACGATCCGGCGGTGACGGCGGCGGCCGGGGCGGCCGGCGCCCGGGTGGTGCCCGACCACCCCACCGCCGGGCTCAACCCCGCCTTCCGGTACGGCGCGGCAGTCGCCGGGGTCGGCTGGGTCGCGGGCCTCACCGCGGACCTGCCCGCGCTACGCCCGGTCGAGCTGGCGGCCGCCCTGTCGGCGGCGCGGTCCGGCCCCACGACCCGCCGGTACGTACCCGACGCCCCCGGCACCGGCACCGTGCTGCTGGCCGCGCCGCCCGGCGTACCGCTGGATCCCCGCTTCGGGGGCGGCTCCGCGGCCGCGCACGCGGCCAGTGGTGCGCTTCCCCTGCTCGACGCCGGGCCGAGCCTGCGCCGGGATGTCGACACCGCCGCCGACCTGGCCGCGGCCACCCGGCTCGGGCTGGGGGCGCACACCGCGTCGTTGTGCGGCACGGCCGTCCCCACGGCTGGCCGGCCGGTGTAGCGTGCCGGTCATGCAGGGCACGGTGGCCACCTATGACGCGACGACCCGCAGCGGCGTGCTCCTCCTCGACGACGGCACCGAGCTGGCGTTTCCGGCGCCGGCCTTCGACGCCTCCGGCCTGCGGCTGCTCCGCCTCGGCCAACGGCTGCGGGTGGAGACCGACGGGGCGGGAACGGTGATTCGCGTGACGTTGCCGACGATGAGCTGAGCAACCCGACCAAGTTCATTTGGCGTTAACCGGGCTCAGGTCAAGATGGGCGGGTGAGCACCCCTGGCGAGCACCCCGCTGACTCCGCCGCCGGCCAACCGGCGGTTCCATCCCACAACGGGTCCCGCCCCCGCGGGGCCAACGGCCGCTTCCTGTCCGCCCGGGGCACCGATACCGCCGACTATCCGGCCGAGCCGACCAGCGCCGAACCGGCCGAGCCGACGGGCGCCGAACCGGCCGACGGCGCAGCCGGTCTGGAGGAAGTACTCGACCCGGTGCCGGACCAGCCGGCGCTGCCCGTCGAACCGCCCGCCGCGCAACCACTGCCCGACGACCGGTTCCTCAACCGCGAGCTCTCCTGGCTGGACTTCAATGCGCGGGTCCTCGCGCTCGCCGAGGACCCGCGCACCCCGCTGCTGGAACGGGCGAAGTTTCTCGCCATCTTCGCCAGCAACCTCGACGAGTTCTACATGGTGCGGGTCGCCGGCCTGAAGCGACGGCTCTCCGCGGGGCTGCCGGTCCGCGGTGGCGACCGGATGCCGCTGCGCACCCAACTCGAGCTGATCGCGGAGAAGACCGCCACCCTGGTTTCCCGGCAGGCTGCCTGCTTCGTCGACGACCTCCTGCCGAAGCTGGCCGCCACCGGCCTGCACATCCTCCGCTGGGGTGAGCTGACCGACGCCGAGCAGACCCGGTTGTGCACCTACTTCGGTGAGCACATCTTTCCCGTACTCACCCCGCTCGCGGTTGACCCGGCTCACCCGTTCCCGTACATCTCCGGGCGTTCCCTCAACCTGGCGGTCTCCGTCTGCGCCCCGGACGGCGGACCGGAGCTGTTCGCGCGGGTCAAGGTGCCCAACAACGTGCCCCGGTTCGTCCGCGTCCACCGCGACCAGCCCGGCCTCCAGGTGCTGCCGGTGGAGGATCTGATCTCGGTGCACCTGGGCCAGCTCTTCTCCGGGATGCAGGTGGTGGAGTGCCACCTGTTCCGGGTGACCCGCAACGCCGAGGTGGAGGTTGACGAGGACCGGGACGAGGACCTGTTGCAGGCCCTCGAACGGGAACTCGCCCGGCGTCGGTTCGGCCCATCGGTACGCCTGGAGGTGGCCGCCTCGATCTCCGAGCACATGTTGGAGCTCCTCGTCCGCGAACTGGACATGGATATCCAGGACGTCCAGCGGGTCAACGGACTGCTCGACCTGTCGGCGCTGTGGCAGCTCTACGGCGAGGCGGATCGGCCGGACCTGAAGGATCCGCCGTTCGTGCCGGCCACCCACCCACGGCTCGCCGAGGGCGAGGTGCCACGCAGTGTCTTCGCCACCCTGCGCGACGGTGACGTGCTGGTACACCACCCGTACCGCTCCTTCGCCACCAGCGTGCAGCGCTTCGTCGAGCAGGCCGCCGCCGATCCGAACGTGCTGGCCATCAAGCAGACCCTCTACCGCACCAGCGGCGACTCCCCCATCGTGGACGCCTTGGTGGACGCGGCGGAGGCCGGCAAGCAGGTGGTGGTGCTGGTCGAGTTGAAGGCCCGCTTCGACGAGATCGCCAACATCGGCTGGGCGCGGACGCTCGAGCGCGCCGGCTGCCACGTCGTCTACGGCCTGGTGGGCCTCAAGACGCACTGCAAGACGGCACTGGTGGTCCGGCAGGAGGGCAACCAGATCCGCCGCTACTGCCATATCGGCACCGGCAACTACCATCCCAAGACCGCCCGGCTCTACGAGGACTTCGGTCTACTCACCGCCGACCCGGAGGTCGGTGCCGACCTGACCGACCTGTTCAACGTGCTGACCGGCTACAGCCGGCAGACGACGTACCGGCAGCTGCTGGTGGCGCCGCAGGGAATCCGTAGCGGCCTGGTCGAGCGGATCGAGCGGGAGGTCGCCAACGTTCGGCTCGGCCAGTCGGGACTGGTCCAGTTCAAGGTGAACTCGCTGGTCGACGAGGAGATAACCGACGCGCTCTACCGGGCCTCCCAGGCCGGCGTCCACGTCGACCTGCTGATTCGGGGCATGTGCACGCTCCGCCCCGGCGTTCCGGGCCTGTCGGAGAACATCCGGGTCCGATCGGTCCTCGGCCGGTTCCTGGAGCATTCGCGGGTCTTCCGGTTCGGCAACGACGGCGACGCCGAGTTCTGGATGGGCTCGGCCGATCTGATGCACCGCAACCTGGACCGGCGGGTCGAAGCCCTGGTGCGGGTCAATGACCCGGTGGCCCGGGCCGAGCTGGATCACGTGCTGACCGCCGCGTTCAGCCCCGACGTGGAGGCGTTCGAGCTGGACGCGGAGGGCAGCTGGCACCGGCGCGTGGGCACCGGGGACGCCCCCCGGGCACACCTGCAGGAGTTGCTGCTACGCCGAGTTGCCGGCACGGCCGTACGCTGACCGGATGGTGAGCGGGATCCGGTCGGCCGGCGGTGTCCTCTGGCGGCCGGGCGAGGGCGGTATCGAGGTCTGCCTGGTGCACCGCCCCCGCTACGGCGACTGGTCGCTGCCGAAGGGAAAGCTCGAGCCGGGCGAGCACCCGCTCCGCGCCGCCCTCCGGGAGGTCGCCGAGGAGACCGGCGTACCGGCAGTGCCGCAGGCCCGGCTGCCGAGCGTGCGCTACCGCAGCCAGGGCCGGCCGAAGGTGGTCGACTACTGGTCGATGCGGGCGGTCGCGCCCGGTGGCCTTCCGGCCGACAACGAGGTTGACGAGGTGCACTGGCTCCCAGTGGACCAAGCGGTGCAGCTGGTCAGTTACCCACACGACGCGGCGGTGGTCCGCGCGTTCGCGGCCCTGCCACCGGTGACCGCGACGGTCATGCTGGTGCGGCCGGCGCACACGGTTGGGCGGAGCAGTTGGGCGGGGTCCCGGAGCGGCCGGCCGCTCTCCGTTGCCGGCTGGGCCCAGGCCCGACGGCTCGCGCCGCTGGTGGCCGTGGTGGCGCCGGTACGCCTGCTCGCCGCGTCGGCCCGGTGCTGCGTCCAGACCCTCGGCCCGGTGGCGGACCTGCTCGACCTGCCCGTTGAGGTAACGGAAGAACTGGACGAGCCGCGGGCGGGCCAGAGCCAGGACGAGTGCGCGTTGGCCGCTGCCGCCCGCCTAGCCGCCTTCGGCACCGCCGCTACGTCGGCGGTGGTGTGTAGCCAGCGCCCGGTCATTTCGGGGGCGCTGGAGCGCCTCTCCGGCCGCTGCGTGGACCTCACCACCTCGCACACCGGCGGTTGGCTGCTCGCCTTCGCCGGCGCGACTCTCCTCGCTCCCGACCCCTTGTAGCGCATCGGGGGCGCCCACCGTGTTGGTGGACGCCCCCGATGGTGCCGGCTCAGCGCGTGGTCGCCCGCTTCGCCGGCGCCTTCCGTGCGGTGGCCTTCGTGGCCGCCGCGCTCTTCCGGGCCGCCGTGGACTTCGTGGCGGGCGCCGCCTTCTTCGTCGCGGACTTCCGCGCCACGGTGGCCCTCGTCGCGGTGGCGCGCTTCGCCGGAGCGGTCTTGGCCGCAGCGGTCCGCTTCGCCGCGGTCCTCTTCGCCGGAGTGGCCTTGACCGCGGCGGTCTTCTTCGCCGCGGTCTTCTTCGCCGGAGTGGCCTTGGCCGCGCTGGCGCGCTTCGCCGGAGTGGCCTTGGCCGCGGCGGTCTTCTTCGCCGCGGTGGCCTTCGCGGCAGTCGTCTTCTTGGCGGCGGTGGTCTTCGTCGCCTTCGCCGCGGTGGTCTTCTTGGCCGCGGCGCCAGTGGTTCTGGCCCCGGCCGCCTTGGCGGCGGTGGTCTTCTTCGCCGCTGTGGCCTTCGGCGCCTTGCCGCTGGCCACCATCTCCTTGAACCCGGTACCCGGGCGGAACGTCGGGACGGAGGTCTTCTTGACCTTCACCGCCTCGCCGGTCCGTGGATTGCGCGCTGTTCGGGCGCCCCGGACACGCTTCTCGAACGCTCCGAAGCCGGTGATCGATACCTTCTCACCCTTGGTAACCGCCGCCTGGACCTCAGTGAGGACCGCGTCGAGCGCGGCCGTCGCCGTCTTCCGGTCCCCCAGGCGAACGGCGAGCGTCTCGATTAGCTCGGCCTTGTTCACGACTTCCTCCCGATTGTGCAACTGACTCGACGCGAGCCATTCTGCGCGCACGTTATGCCCTGTGCTGGCGCTACACAAACATTCGACAGAAAAAGACCCTTGTGTCGCAACAGATTCGCCCCCACCAGCGACGCCGGTGGGGGCGACTTTCCCTCGCGGGGCGGGGCGGGCGGCTATGTGATGGTCGGTAGGAACGGCCGCCGAGACGCCTCGAAGGCACCGATCAGGGGTTCGTGCCGAAGCGTGAGTCCAATGTCGTCCATACCCTCCATCAGCCGCCAGCGGCTGAACTCGTCCAGCGGGAACGCCCAGGTCGCATCCGCGACCTGGACCCGGCGGGCGGCGAGGTCGACGGTGATCGGCGTGCGCGGATCGGCCTCGACGCGATCCCAGATCTCTTCGACCACGTCCAATTCCAACTCGACCGGCAGCAGCCCGCCCTTGAGCGCGTTGCCCCGGAAGATGTCGCCGAAGCGCGGGGACAGCACGACCCGGAAGCCCCAGTCCCGCAAGGCCCAGACGGCATGCTCCCGGGACGAGCCGGTGCCAAACTCGGGACCAGCAACAAGAATCGAGGCACCAGAATATGATTCATTGTTGAGGACGAACGCCCGATCCTCCCGCCAGGCACTGAACAAGGCATCCGCGAAACCTGTTCGCGTTACCCGCTTCAAATGCACGGCCGGAATGATCTGGTCGGTATCCACATTCGAATGACGCAGTGGCACGGCAGTGCCGGTGTGGATGGTGAACTTCTCCATCAGCGGTGTCCCTTGCTACAGATCGGCGGGGGCCGCCAGCCGGCCCGCCACCGCGGTGGCCGCGGCGACCGGCGGGGAGACCAGGTGGGTACGTCCGCCCCGGCCCTGGCGGCCCTCGAAGTTACGGTTCGAGGTCGAGGCGGCGCGCTGGCCCGGCCGGAGCGTGTCCGGGTTCATCCCCAGACACATCGAGCAGCCCGCGAAGCGCCATTCAGCACCGGCTTCGGCGAAGACCTTGTCCAGCCCTTCCGCCTCGGCGCTCTCCCGCACCGCGGCGGAGCCCGGCACGACGAGCATCCGCACGCCCGGGGCCACCCGGCGCCCGCGTAGCACGTCGGCAGTCGCACGCAGGTCCTCGAGGCGGCCATTGGTGCAGGAGCCGACGAAGACCACGTCAACGGTGAGGTCCCGGAGCGGGGTGCCCACGGCGAGGTCCATGTACTCCAACGCCCGGCGGGCGGCGGCCCGCTCCGGCTCGGTGCCGAACTCCTCCGGGTCTGGCACCCGGGCGTCCAACGGCGCCCCTTGCCCCGGGTTGGTGCCCCAGGTCACGAACGGTGTGACCCGGCTCGCGTCCAGGGTGACCTCGGAGTCGAACGTCGCACCCGCGTCGGTGGGTAGCGTCCGCCAGTGCGCGACCGCCGCCTCCCAGTCGGCGCCGGAGGGGGCGTTCGGCCTCCCCCGGAGGTAGTCGAACGTCGTCTCGTCCGGGGCGATCAGCCCCGCCTTGGCACCCCACTCGATGGACATGTTGGCGACGGTCATCCGCCCCTCCATGGACAGCTTCCGGATCGCCTCGCCTCGATACTCCACCACATGGCCACGGCCACCACCGGTACCGACCTGGGCGATCAGCGCGAGCACCAGATCCTTCGCGGTAACACCCGGCGCGAGGTCACCGACGACGTTTACCGCCATCGTCTTCGGTCGGGCCTGCGGCAGCGTCTGGGTGGCGAGCACGTGCTCGACCTCACTGGTGCCGATTCCGAAGGCCAGCGCACCGAAGGCCCCGTGGGTGGCGGTGTGCGAGTCACCGCAGACGATCGTCATCCCGGGTTGGGTCAGGCCCAACTGCGGGCCGATGACGTGGACGATTCCCTGGTTCCGGTCGCCCAACGGATGCAGCCGCACCCCGAACTCGGCACAGTTGCGGCGCAGCGTCTCGAGCTGCGTCCGAGAGGTGGGATCGGTGATTGTCAACAGGTCGCCGCGGCGGGACTGGTACGACGGGTCCGCGTACCCGGTGGGGGTGTTGTGATCCTCGGTCGCGATCGTCAGATCGGTGCGGCGGACGCGGCGGCCGGCGAGGCGCAGCCCGTCGAAGGCTTGCGGGCTGGTCACCTCGTGGAGCAGGTGCAGGTCGATGAAGAGCAGGTCGGGCTCGCCCTCGGCGGATCGGACGACGTGCGAGGCCCAGACCTTCTCGGCCAGGGTCCTCGGCTCAGGAGTGACTCCCACCATCTGGACATCCTAAATTCTGGGAGGTAGGTTTCGGTTTGTGGGACACAGTATGAGCGGTGTTGGCGTTCTCGACAAGGCGGTGGTCATCCTGGCCGCCTGCGTGGACGGCGCCAGCCTGGCCGAACTCGTTGAACGCACCAAGCTGCCCCGGGCAACCGCACACCGGTTGGCGCAGGCACTGGAGATCCACCGAATGTTGGTACGCGACACCCAGGGACGGTGGCGCCCCGGACCTCGCCTAGGTGAGCTGGCCAACGCCGCGCCCGACGTGCTGCTGACCGCGGCCGAGCCCCTGCTCAGCGCGCTCCGGGACGCCACCGGGGAGAGCGCGCAGCTCTACCTGCGCCGGGCCGACGAGCGGGTCTGCGTCGCCGCCGCCGAGCGGGCCAGCGGCCTGCGGGACACCGTGCCGGTCGGCTCGGTACTACCCATGACCGCCGGCTCCGCGGCGCAGATCCTGCTGGCCTGGGAGCCACCGGAGGCGGTCATGCCGCTCCTGCCCCGCTCGAAGTTCACCGGCCGAGCGCTCGCCGAGGTCCGGCGCCGCGGCTGGGCGCAGAGCGTGGCGGAGCGGGAGGCGGGGGTGGCGAGCGTCTCCGCGCCGATCCGGGATCGCACCGGACGAGTCATCGCCGCCGTCAGCGTCAGCGGCCCCATCGAACGGCTCGGCCGCCGTCCCGGCGAACGCCACGCGATGGCGGTGGTCCGAGCCGGCCAGCGGCTCTCCGGCCTGTAGCCCACCGCTCTGGTAACCGAAGCAACAGGCCCGGCTCGCGATGGCGAGCCGGGCCTGTTGCGAATGAGTAGCCCCGACCGGATTCGAACCGGCGCTACCGCCTTGAGAGGGCGGCGTCCTGGGCCGCTAGACGACGGGGCCAGGAATTTTCCCAAACGACCACTCAACTGAGCGGTACGGAGATAGTCTACCGGCACCGGCCGGACCACCCACGCCCGGGGCCGGATAACCCACGCCCGGGGGCGGCCCACCCCGGATGGGACGGTGCACCACGCCGGGCAACACACCCCGGAACGGGACGAAGACCGGTCCGGGACACTGGGACGAACCCGGTCCGAGGGGAATCAGTCAACCCGGTTGGAAAACGGAAAAGCCCGCCCCGACAACGGGACGGGCTCACACCGCTTCTGTAGCCCCGACCGGATTCGAACCGGCGCTACCGCCTTGAGAGGGCGGCGTCCTGGGCCGCTAGACGACGGGGCCAGAACCTAATGCTTCCCACCCGCTTGGGTGGGAAGCATTACACCGGAGGCGAAAACCTCCGCTGCAAACCAGCGGTAACGACTCAACCGAGCCGAGACAGCGCTGGGGTACCAGGACTCGAACCTAGACTAACTGAACCAGAATCAGTCGGGCTGCCAATTACCCCATACCCCATCGGCGCCTCGCAGCGCCGGGCACAAACATTACCCTCCCCCCGCCGCAGGGCCAAATCGCCCCCGACAGAACGTCCTTGAGCTGCAGAAACCTCGCACCGGATCAGCTGGCCGGCAGCACCGGGTTGGTCAGCTCACCGACCCCCTCGATCCGTACGGTGACCGTATCCCCGTCCGCGAGCGGACTAACCCCGGCCGGCGTGCCGGTCAGGATCACATCACCGGGAAGCAGCGTCATCACATGTGAGACGTACGACACCAGGGCCGGCACGTCGAAGACCATGTCCCGGGTCCGGCCCAGCTGGCGGACCTCCATCTCCTCCGGATCGCGACCCACCTCACACCGGATCTCCAGATCGGCGACGTCAAGGCCGGTGGTGATCCAGGGACCGATCGGGCAGAACGAGTCGAAGCCCTTGGCCCGGGTCCACTGCCCGTCCGCCCGCTGCAGGTCCCGCGCGGTGACATCGTTGGCGCAGGTGTAGCCGAAGACCGCGCGGGCGGCGGCGGCCCGATCGGCCCGCCGGGCACCGGGTGCTCCGATCACCACGGCCAACTCGGCCTCGTGCTCGACCTGCTTCGACAGCGCCGGCAGCCGGATCGCGTCTCGCGGCCCGATCACCGAGGTGGACGGCTTGAGAAAGAGCAACGGTTCCTGGGGCACCTCGGCGCCGTGCTCCGCCGCGTGCTCGGCGTAGTTACGGCCGACGCAGACGACTTTGCTCGGCAGGATCGGCGAGAGCAGACGGACGTCAGAGAGGGCCCACCGGGCGCCGGAGAAGGTGATCCGTCCGAACGGATGCCCCTCGACCTCGGCGATGGTCAGCCCCTGCGGACCCGCCTCCGGCTCCCCCTCCACAACTCCGAACGACATTCCCTTGGTATGAGCGAAACGAGCGATACGCACCGGAACAATCTATCCCCGTCCCGGTGCACGGGCGCAGCCGCAGGTCGGATGCCGCGTGGCGCGCCGCGCACCCTACGCCATCAGCACCCGCCGGGGGCCGGCTTCGCCACTTCTTACCGCCCGGCGTGACACCGCCCTAACGTCGGCTCCGGAGGTTCGTTCGTATGCCTGCATCGACACGACACCACAGGGCCCTCGCAGTGTTCATCTACTGCCTCGGCATCCTCGCCGCCGTGCCGGCGCTACCCGGCCCGGCCGCCGCACAGCCGCCGGTCGCCGCACAGCCGCCGGTCGCCCGACCGCCGGCCCCGGCCGCGGCAGCCACGGCGCCGGCCGGCCAGCCGTCCGCGGAGCCCTCCGCGGGGCCGGACCGGCCATCCGCGCCGCCGGCGCTGCCGGTCCCGACCCGGGCGGCGGTCCCACCACCGAAGCCGCCGGTCACCGTACAGGTCGCGTCGGAGAACACCGCCGCGCCGAAGTACCGGATCCAGGTCCGCAACGACGGGAACCGCCCGATCTCCACCACCGTCCGGCAGGAGCTCCCGCCGGGCACCTCGGCGACCTCGATCACCGACGGCGGCCGTCCCAGCCACCACGGCGGTACGGCCGGAACAGAGGTCACCTGGGACCTGCGGCTGCCCGCCCGCAGCACCACCACGCTCCGTACCGAGCTCTCCGCGCCAGCGGGTGCGCCCCTGACGGCGCCCGCCTGCGCCTTCGCCGCCGACGGCGAACGCCCGTACGACTGCGCGACCGCGACCTGGCAGTCCGGGTCAACGCCGGCGGCGGCCGAGCCGGAACCACCGCTGTGGCAGCGGCCGGCCGCACTGCTCACCGGCTTCGGTGGGCTCGCCGCGCTCGCTGTCGGCGGCTGGTGGACCTGGCAGCGGCGGCGGCGCCCAACGCAGGTCCCGCTGCCGGACCCGGAAAGTCGCGGAAGTATCTATCCGCGACCGGCGGCACCGACCGCTCCGGCACGCCGCCGGCGGCCCTCGACCTGGCTGCTCATCCCGGTCGCCGCGGTGGTGCTGGTCGGCACCGGGGGCGCAGCGGCCTGGACAGCCACCCGGAAGGCCGCCGCCGTCGACACCGACTCCAATCCCAGCAGCGGCGCCTGGATCGGCACCGCGGCCGCGGGCGCGGTCGGGGAGCCGCTCCGCGAGGCCGCGTTCGAGTTCACTGTCTACCGGATCAGCTGCCAGCGGGCCTCGGCGGCACACACCTGCGCCGCGACCGTCGGGGTCCACAACCGCACCCCGGAACAGCAGAGCTGGCACGGTCAACTCCAGCGGGCCTACCTCGCCGACGGCAACTTCGTCAACACCGACGAGCCGGCGACCCGTCGGGTGAACCAGGGCCGGGACGTGTTCGCCAAGCCACTGGCCGGCGGCAGCCGAATGGTCCTCCCGCTGGTCTTCCGGGTGCCCGGCCAGCAACCACCGACCCAACTCGAGCTACGCAGTGGGGTGTTCTCCGCTGGCGTTCGGGTGGACGTGCCCTGACGCCGGCGCGGCCCACGGTCGTGACGTTCGGGCCGTTCAGCTGGCCGCAGCCGATGGCTCCGGCAGGTACGTCTGGTACTTCTTCTTGATCAACGAATTGTAGGCGTAACCCCAGATCCGGGTCCCCCGGAAGGTCCAGACCCGGCCGGCCCGGACATCCACGACGGCCGGCTGGGCCATCGCCCCGAAGCCGGACAGATTCAGCCGGTACGCCTGCTGGGTCAACGCCGTCGCCGCGGGGTCGGCGGCCTCCGTGACCAGGACCGGCAGCACGAGGACGCCCGACTGCACGCCGCGCCACTGGCCCTTGCGGTCCAGTCCGAGCCGCACCACGTCATCAACGAAGGTCCGCAGATCGCGCTCCTGCACCCGGTCCATCTTCGCGACGACCGTGAAGACGTGGATCCTGGCCAGCAGCCGAACCTGGGACCGGTAGCCGACCACGACCGGCGAGGCGCCGAGGCACTCATCGGTCACCGCGCAGCCGTCGGCCACCAGCCGTTGCCGAACCGTCGCCACGTAAGCATTTCGCGCTACCATCGCACGCTGGCCCCCTTACCGACTCGCCATCGATCGAGCATAGAAAGGTCGGCACCCGAAGGGCCGGTGTCTGCCCTTTCTCGCACTTCTTGGGGACCGCCTGCCGACCGGTCCCGGGCTGACGTGCCCGAACCGGAGGGCGAAAGCAGCCGTACCCTGGGCGGGTGACCGCCGCCGCCTCGCCCCCACCGGAGACCGTACTTGACCTGCCGACCTGGCAGGCCCGACGCCGGGCGCACCAGGAGCGGATCGACGGGTGGCTGGCCCCCCACCTGGCCCGCCGCCGCCGGGGCGAGAAGCATCCGGTGCAGGACTTCCTCTTCACCTACTACTCGCACCGGCCAGCCCGGCTCCGCCGCTGGCACCCCGGCGCGGGAGTGGTGCTGCGCGACGCGGACCCGGCCGACTTCGGGCCGGACTACCGCGCCGACGCCGCCGGCGCCACCCTCGACACCCCGGCGGTACGCGCCCGACGGGCCGAATCGATCACCTGGATCCGGGCCCTGTTGGCGGCCACGGCCGGCCGACCGGCACAGTTCGGCTGCTTCGGCATGCACGAGTGGGCGATGGTTTACCGGCAGACCCAGGACGAGGTCCGGCACAACGCTTGGCCGCTGCGGATGAGCCCGGCGCAGGTCGCCACGGTCGTCGAGGAGCGGGGAGTGCGGTGCAGCCACTTCGACGCGTACCGCTTCTTCACCGCGCCGGCCCGACCGCTGAACCTCCTCCAGCCGACCCGGGACAGCCAGCATGACCTGGAGCAGCCCGGCTGCCTGCACGCCAACATGGATCTCTACAAGTGGGCGTACAAACTCTCCCCGCTGGTGCCGTCCGAGTTGGTGGCGGAGTGCTTCGAACTGGCAGGGCAGATCCGCACCCTCGACATGCGTGCCTCGCCGTACGACCTGGCCGCCTTGGGCTACCCCCCGGTTGCGGTCGAGACCGCACCGGGACGGGTGGAGTACGCCTCCGCCCAGCGCGGTTTCGCCGAACGGGCCGCCCGGCTGCGCACCCGGCTACTGGACTCGATTGACCGGTGCGACATGTAGTGACGGAGGTGATACCTTTACCGCCGCCGTGCATGACCACTGCCTGAGGAGGTGAGTCCGATCAACGCTGTGACAGGTCGGGACTCCCTCCCCCGCATGGCCTAGGGAGCGCCCGCACAAGGCACCCTCGAAAGGCCCATATCGGCATGTCCATTCGCGAGGAATTCTTCTCCGTCAACGGCGTTCCCGCAGTCCGGTGGACCGCGGAGACTGACCCCACCACCGCCGGCCGCCCCCTGATCCTCATTGGCCACGGCGGTGGTCACCACAAAACCCACCCCGCCGTCCGCCACCGTGCCCACCACTTCGTACGCAACGGCTTCGCGGTCGTCTCGGTTGATGTCCCGAACCACGGCGACCGCCCGACCGACGACCACTACCAGCGCATGGCCACCGAGATTCGGACCCGCACCGAGTCCGGGGCAGAGCTGGCCCCGCTGCTCACCGCCTTCCATGCCCGAGTCGCCAAGCAGACCGTTGGGGAGTGGCAGGCCGTCCTGGACCACCTCGAATGCGGACCCGTCGGCTACTGGGGAGTCTCGCTGGGCTGCGGGCTCGGCGTGCCGTTCGTCGCCGCCGAGCCCCGGGTCCGCGCGGCGGTCCTCGGCCTGGGTGGAGCCACGGCCCCGGCGCTCCGGGAAGCCGCCGCCCAGATCACCGTACCGATCGAGTTTCTGGTCCAGTGGGACGACGAGCGAGTGCCCCGCGAGCAGAGTGTGGCCCTCTTCGACGCGTTCGGCTCCGCCGACAAAACCCTGCACGCCAATCCGGGGCGGCACGGCGACCGGCTCCCCGAACACGAGCTGGACAGCGCGGTCCGGTTCTTCACCCGGCACCTGACGCCGCCGGTGACCGGCGCCGCCGAAGCGGCGCCACCCGCTGGCTGACCCGGCTGATCCGGTCAGTCGCCGTCGACGCGGCGGTCCCGCTTGCGTTGGGACCGCCGCTTCTTCTCGGCCAGTCGACGCTCCTTGGCGGCGCGGGAGGGCCGGGTCGGGCGACGACGCTTCGGTGGCGGTGCGATCGCCGCACGGAGCAGCGCGGCCATCCGCTCCCGGGCGGCCTCCCGGTTGGCGAGTTGGGCGCGGTGCTCGCTGGCGGTCACGGTGAGAACGCCGTTGACGAGTCGCCCGGCGAGGCGGTCGAGGGCCCGGGCCCGCAGCGGGTCCGGGAGCCCCGGTGAGGCAGCCAGATCGAAACTCAGCTCCACCCGGGAGTCGGTCGTGTTGACCCCCTGGCCGCCGGGCCCGGACGACCGGGAGAAGCGTTCCCGCAGCTCGGCCTCGGGCACCACCCAGCGATCGTGCACCCGCAGCCCACTGTCCACGCTTCCGAGGCTAGCGCCTGGGCCCCGGTACGCACCGGGCAGGCGGGTGCACCGGGCAGGCGGGGGCGTTCCGGGTCCGGCCCCGCCTGACCTCAGCCCCCCTTACCGATGATCGTGTCGGCGGTCTGCTGCACCTGATCGATCGGGATGGCGAACCCGATCCCGATCGAGCCGTTACCGTCGATCGTGGCGATCGCCGTGTTCACCCCGACCACCTCACCGCGGGCGTTCACCAGCGGCCCGCCGGAGTTCCCCGGGTTGATCGAGGCATCGGTCTGTACCGCCGTGTGCCGGTTGTCACCGAGGCGCACCTGCCGGTCCACCGCGCTCACGATGCCGGCGGTCACCGTACCGGCGAGACCGAGGGGCGAGCCCACCGCCAGCACCGGCTCACCGACCCGGGTCGTCCCCGGCTTGGCCAGCGGCAACGCCGTCAGCCCCGCGGACGACGGGATCCGCAGTACCGCGAGGTCGCTGCCGGGCTCCCGGCCCGCCACCTCGGCGGCGAACCGTCGCCCGTCCGGCAACTCCACCGTCACCGAACCAGTTCCCCCCTTGGCCAGGATGTGGTCGTTGGTGATGATGTGCTGCTCGTCGTCGACGGCGAAGCCGGAGCCGGTCGCGGAGGCGCCGTCGTCGCCAGCGGCCAACACCGAGACCACTCCCGGGACGGTCTGCTCGGCGGCGGTCACCAGCTCCGCGGGGACCGCCGCGGCCGAGGCGGCTTCCGCACCGGGTGACCCGTCCTGGCTCGCCACCAGGCCACCGGCCGCGGCGCCGGAGACGCTGGAGATGGCCACCAGCGCCAACCCGAGCAGCAGCCGGTGCTGCCAGCGGCGCGCCCCGCCCGCCCGGGCCCAGCCGGACTCGTCCGGCCAGGGCCGCCCCTCCGGGCCCAGTTCGGGCGAGATGAACCAGGGGCCACGCGGTTCGCCCAGCCCGCTCTGCACTGCCATACCCACGCTCCTCGTGTCGATCGGCCACCTGCACCCAGCCACCCGGCGGGGCTCAGGGCAGGCGGGAGAACCAACGCATTGAGCCGGCCGCCGCTCCGAGCGCGAAGACCAGGCTGAGGCCGATGAACCGGGCCGAGACGTCCTGCCGCTTGGTGCGGTACCCCACCGAGCTGCCGATGTCGTCGTATACCGCGCGCAACTCCTCGACGCTGACCGCCTCGTGGAACTGTCCGCCGGTCTCCCGGGCGACCGCGTCGAGGGTCTGCCCGTCGACCGGCACCTGGATCGGCCGGCCGCCCCGGTCCACGTAGCCGGAGGCGGTGCCGAAGGCGATGGTGTGCACGGGGACCTCCATCTCCACCGCGTCGGCCGCCGCCTCCATCGGGTCCATACCGGAGGTGTTGGCCCCGTCGGAGAGCAGCACGATTCGGGCCGGCGGCGGGTCCGTCGCCGCCTCCCCGTCCAGCGCCTTCACCGCTCCGAGCGAGGTGTTGATCGCCTCTCCGATCGCGGTGCCCTGCACCCCGGTCGCCCCCTCGAGCAGCCGATCGATCCCCTCGTCCAGCGCCTCCCGGTCGGTGTCCGGCGGCACCAGGACAGCGGCGCTGCCGGCGAAGGCGACCAGGCCCACGTTGAACTCGTCGGGGAGACCGTCCACGAAGCGACGGGCCGACTCCTTGGCGGCGCTGAGCCGGTCCGGCTCCACGTCCCCGGCGAGCATCGAGGTGGAGACGTCCACCGCCACCATCACGGTCGCCCGTTCCCGGGGAACCCGCACCTCGGCGGTGGGCCGGGCGAAGCCGACCACCAGTAACGCCAGCATCGCCAGGAAGAGCCCGGCCGGCACGTGCCGGCGCCAGGCCGGTCGCTGTGGTGCCACCCGGTCCAGCAGCCGCAGGTTCGTGAACCGCACCGCGTACTGGCTCCGGCGACGCTGTAGCAGGACGTAGCCGGCGACCAGTCCGAGCACGGCGAGCAGCAGCCACAGCCGGGTCGGCGACAGCCAGATCACCCGCCACCTCCCCTCCCGGCGGGGACCCCGACGGTCGCCAGCCGGCGTTGTTGGTGCACGTGCCGCACGATGTCGGCGACCCAGTCCCGGTCGGTCCGCAGCGGCAGGTGCGCCGCACCGCCACGGCGGAGCGCCTGGCGTACCTGGTCCCGCTGGGCGGCGGCCGCCGCGGCGTACCGCTGGCGCAGCCCGGGGTCGCCGGTCCAGACCTCCCGCCGCCGGCCGCTCTCCGGGTCCACCAGGGTGACCAGGCCAACGTCGGGCAGCTCCCACTCCCGCGGGTCGGTCACCTCCACGGCGAGCACCTGATGCCGAACGGCGAGCCGCCGCAGGAGCTGCTCCCAGGGGGCGGGCTGCCCGGGCGATTCGGGGAGGCCGTCCAGGAAGTCCGAGATCACCACCACCAGCCCGCGGCGGGTCGCCACCCGGCGTAGGCCGTCCAGCGCGGTGGCCAGGTCGGGGGGCGCGAGCGGTGCGGTGTCCTGGTCGTACCCGCCGTGCCGGGGAGCGGCCAGCAGCATTCGAAGCAGCCCGAAGAGATGGGTACGGCCGCTGCCGGGAGCGTGGCGGCGGAGTCCGGTCGGAGTGAGCACCGACGCGCCGAGCCGGTTGCCCACTCCGGCGGTGAGGAAGCCCACCGCCGCGACGGCGGCTACCGCGAGTTCCCGCTTGTCCAGCTCGGCCGTGCCGTACTCCATACTGACGCTGGCGTCTACCAGGAGCCAGGTGGTGAGTTCCCGGTCGGCGTCGAGCTGACGCACGTGCGGCACGGTGGTCCGCGCGGTCACCGCCCAGTCCATCCGGCGGACCTCGTCCTCACCGGGCCGGTACTCCCGACTGCCGGCCGGTTCGCTGCCCGGCCCGGGGAGCAGCCCTTGGTACTGGCCGTGCAGCAGGCCGTCGAGCCGCCGGGTCACGGCCAGCTCGAGCCGGCGGAGCCGCCGGTCCCCGGCCAGGTCGGTCAGGCCGGGGTCCGGCGGCACCGGGCCAGCGGGCCGACCGCGCCACTTCACGCCGCCGCCAGGTTGGGCGCGGCCTCGGTTACCCCGGCGACCCGGGGCGGCGGTACCGCGTTGACCAGCCGCCGGATGACCGACTCGGCCGACACTCCGTCGGCGACCGCGTCGAAGGAGAGGACCAGCCGGTGGGCGAGCACGTCGGGGGCCAACTCGCGGACATCTTCGGGCAGCACGTACTCCCGGCCACGCAGCAGGGCCTGGGCTCGGGCGGCGGCGACCAGGCCGAGGGTGGCGCGGGGACTCGCCCCGTAGGTGAGCAGCGGGGCGACGTCGGGCAGGCCGAACCGGACCGGGTCCCGGGTGGCCAGGATCAGCCGGACCACGTACTCGGCGAGCGCGTGGTGCACGAAGACCCGACTCGCCCGGGCCTGGAGGTCGAGCAGCCGTTGCGGGTCGAGCACCGGCTGGGCTGTCGGCCGGTCGCTGCTCATCCGGTAGAGGATGGCGAGTTCGTCGGCGTCGCTCGGGTAGTCCACCGTCACCTTCATCAGGAACCGGTCTCGCTGCGCCTCCGGCAGCTGGTACACCCCCTCGGACTCGATCGGGTTCTGGGTGGCCAACACCAGGAACGGCGCCGGGACCTCCCAGCTCCGCCCGCCGATCGAGACCTGGCGTTCGGCCATCGCCTCCAGCAGCGCGGACTGCACCTTCGCCGGAGCGCGATTGATCTCGTCGGCGAGGACCAGGTTGGCCATGACCGGACCCAGCTCGACATCGAACGTCTCCCGGGACGCCCGATAGACACGGGTGCCGACGATGTCGGAGGGAACCAGGTCGGGAGTGAACTGGATGCGGGAGAAGCTGCCGCCGACGACGGTGGCGAGGGTCTGCGCGGCAAGCGTCTTCGCGACGCCGGGCACCCCTTCCAGGAGGCAGTGTCCGTCGGCGATCAGTGCGGTGAGTAGGCGTTCCACGAGCCGGTCCTGCCCAACGATCACGCGCTGGACCTCGGCGAGAGTCTGTCGTAGCTCGGTGCCAGCTGCGTCGGGATCGACCGAGCTGGGCTCGGGGGCCAAGGTGTCCGAGATGTCCGTCACGGTGCTTGCTTCCCGCGCCAACCGCCGGCAAACCTCGGACTTAACGCACTGGATGGCCTAATTCCCCTCGATACTGGACAAAGAACCTATTGAACGCCGAATACCTGCACCAGCTGCGGCCCAGGGGTTGGGCAGGCCGGTGTGCCCTAGGCTGCGGGCGTGACGGAGACAGGTACCCCCCTTCGGCGGCCGACAGCTTTGACCGTGGCCGGTTGGCTGGCCGTCACACCGGGTGCCGCCTGGGCGGCCGTCCGCCTGCTCGGCCTCGACCACGGGCCCCTCGTCCAGCTACTGGCCTTCACCCCGTACGCCGCCGCGGCCAGCCTGCTGCCCCTGATCCTGCTCCTCGCGTTGCGCCGCTGGCGGCCGGCGGCCGTGGCGGCGGTGACGACCGTGGCGCTGGTCGCCGTGGTGGCACCGCGGACGTTCGCATCCACCCCGCCGGCCGCCACCGGCCCGCCGGTACGGCTGCTGACCGCCAACCTGCTGGCCGGCGCCGCCGACGCCGAGGCACTGGTTGACCTCGTCCGCCGGCACTCGGTGGAGGTCTTGGCAGTACAGGAGTTCACCCCGGCCACCGCGGCCGAGTTGGACCGGTTGGGGCTCGACCAGCTCCTGCCGTACCGGGAACTACACCCCGCCGAGGGGACCCCCGGCTCCGGGCTGTACGCGCGCTACCCGATCAGCGGGGGCGGCGTCCGGCACAGCAGCAACGGCTGGGGCTTCCGCCAGACCTACGGAACGATCCTCGTCCCGGCGGCACCGCCGGTCCAGGTCGAGTCGGTGCACCCCTCCGCCCCGTACGCGCTCGACCAAGTCGGAAACTGGCGCCGGGACCTCGCCGCCCAACCCCCCGCCACCCCGGACGGACAGCTACGCATCCTCGCCGGCGACTTCAACGCCACCCTCGACCACGCCCCGCTGCGCGCCCTGCTGGACACCGGGTACGTGGACGCGGCGGACGCTGCCGGGACCGGGCTCACCGGCACCTGGGGGCCGTACGACGGTGACCTGATTCCGCCGGTGACCATCGACCACGTACTGGTGGACCGACGGATCGCGGTCGCGTCCACCGCGGTCTACGCGATCCCGGGCAGCGACCACCGCGCGGTCTTCACCGACCTCCGTCTCCCGCCGGCCGGTTGAGTCAGGACCGCCCGCCCTGGGCCTGGTCCAGCCCGTAGGTCAAGGCGTCGACCAACGCGTCCCAACTCGCCTCCACCACGTTCGGGTGCACGCCCACCGTGGTCCAGTCCCGACCGTTGCGATCCGACGTCTGCACCAGCACCCGGGTCACCGCCCCGGTGCCGTGGCTGCCCGCCAGAATCCCCACCTTGTAGTCGGCCAACTCGAAGCCGCGCAGCTCGGGGTAGTGCCCGACCAGACCAGTGCGCAGCGCCTCGTCGAGCGCGTTGACCGGGCCGTTCCCCTCCGCGGTGGCGATCACCCGCTCGCCGCGTACCCGGATCTTGACGGTCGCCTCGGAGACCACCGCGCCGTCCTCGCGGTGCTCGACCAGGATCCGGTAGGACTCCAGGGTGAACGGTCGGGGCGGCGCCGCGTCCGGCAGCTCGGAGCGGACCAGCAGCTCGAACGAGGCGTCGGCGGCCTCGAACGACCAGCCCTCGGCCTCCAACTCCTTGACCCGCTTGGTGACCCGGTCCAGCGTCTCCGGGTGGTCGGCCAGGTCGAGGCCCAGCTCCCGGCTCTTGAGTTCGATGCTGGCCCGACCGGCCATCTCGGTGACGAGGATGCGCATCCGGTTCCCCACCAGCTGCGGCTCGATGTGGTTGTAGAACAACGGATCCACCTTGATCGCACTCGCGTGCAGCCCCGCCTTGTGGGCGAAGGCTGCCGCCCCGACGTACGCCTGGTGGTCGTCGGGGACGATGGTGGCGAGTTCGGCGATGCCGCGGGACACCCGCACCATCTGCTCCAGGCAACCCTCGGGTAGGACTGGCAGCCCGAGCTTGAGTTGCAGGTTCGCCACCACGGCGAAGAGGTCGGCGTTGCCGGGTCGCTCGCCGTACCCGTTGGCGGTGCCCTGCACGTGCCGCACGCCCGCCTCCACCGCGGCGATGGTGTTGGCGACCGCGCAGGCGGTGTCGTCCTGGGTGTGGATGCCGAGTTGCTCGGCCGCCACCTCCAGCCGGGCGGTGAGGTCGGCGATCACGGCGGTGACCTGGGATGGAAGCATGCCACCGTTGGTGTCACAGAGCACGAACCGCTCGGCACCGGCGGCGAGTGCGGCCCCGACCACCGACGAGGTGTACCCGGGGTCGTCGCGGTAGCCGTCGAAGAAGTGCTCCCCGTCGACGAAGACCCGCCGCCCCTGCGCCACCAGGTGCGTCACGGTGTCGTGGACCATCGCCAGGTTCTCGTCGGCGGTGGTGCGTAAGGCCCCCCGCACGTGCCGCAGGTCGGCCTTGGCGACCAGCGTGACGGCAGGGGTCTCGGCGGCGAGCAGGCTGCGCACCTGCGGGTCGTCGTCGGCCTGTCGGCCGGCGCGCCGGGTGGCGCCGAAGGCCACCAGCACCGCATGGCGCAGGTCGAGTTCGGTACGGGCCCGGCGGAAGAACTCGGTGTCCTTCGGTACCGCGCCCGGCCACCCTCCCTCGATGAAGCCCACCCCGAACTCGTCGAGGAGCCGGGCCACCGCGAGCTTGTCGGCCACCGTGTAGCTGAGCCCCTCGCGCTGGGCGCCGTCACGCAAGGTCGTGTCGTAGACCTGGAAGGTCATCAGGATCCTCTCTGCGGCAACAAAAAGACCCCCCACGAACGTGGGAGGTCTGCGCGCTCGGCGGACGGGAGGCCGGCGCGCTAACGGCGAATAATCAGGACGGTGTGGTGCACAGAGCTCACTGTGCCAGTCACGGGCCCGGTGGGGCAGCCGAATCCGCATTCCGGGACGACTTTCGGAGGTCGTCGGCGTCGATGGCGGTCGGTTCCGCGGCACCGTCCTCCCCGTCGTGGCGGCGGTGTACCCAGCCCGACACCGGGTACCAACCCCGCGTTGGCCTGACGCCGGCCCCAGGGGGAAGGAGGCGCCATGGCACGGCGCGACGCACATCCGGCCCGTCCGGCGCCGAGCCCACCCGGCACCGGCGGTCCGAGCAGCGGCTCCGACGGCCAGCCCGGCAACGCCTTCGACCCGTGGCGCTACCGCGCCGACACCGCCGTGACCGACCTCGACCTGGCGGGCTACCAGGTCGAGGCGAGTGACGGTGGAATCGGGAAGGTGGACCAGGCCAGCCACGCGGTCAACTCCAGCTACCTCGTGGTGGACACCGGCCCGTGGTTCTTCGGCCGCCGGGTCATGCTCCCCGCCGGCACCGTAAACCACGTCGACCACAACAAGCGGAAGGTCCACGTCGACCGGAGCAAGGACCAGATCAGGGCCGCGCCGGAGTACGACGAGACCGCGGACACCGATCCGGCGTACCGGGACCGGCTCGGTGGCTACTACAGCGACACGTACTCGGCCATCCCACCGGGCACGGCCCGAAAGGGGTGATCGATGGGACACCTTCGGCACGCACGCTTCAGCGCGGAGCCGCAGCGACCGACGCCGGTTGCGCCGGACCGGACGGGAGTACCCGCATCGTGCGCAGCGGCGAGAAAAAGATCGGGACCCAGGCCACGGCCATCCCGATCGTGCCGCACCACAACGCCGCACGCAGCGACCCGTACTCCCCGACGAAACCGGCGAGCACCGAACCGATCGGCAGCGCGCCGGAGAGTACGAAACGCATCGTGGCGTTCATCCGGCCCAGCATCCGGTCCGGGGTGATGGCCTGCCGGAAGCTCACCAACAGCACGTTGTCGATCGACGCCTTCGCCATCATCAACAGGTAGGCCAGCGCGGCGAGCCACAGCCAGACACCCCGATCGGCGAAGGGCAGCAGAAGGTAGACGGGTGCTATGCCGGCCGCGGCGACGGTGAGGGTCCGCCCGTAGCCGAAACGCGACGCGAGGCGCCGGGCAGCCATCGTGCCCAGGACCGCGCCGACCCCGCCCACGGCGAAGAAGACGCCGACCAGCCCTTCCGGCAGCCGCAACTCCCGGACGATCAGCAACGGAACGATGACGAGAACTACCGTGGCCGCCAGGTTCACCAGCGCTCCGGCCGCGGCGACGGCGCGCAGTGCGGGCTGCCCGGCGACGAAACGCAGGCCCTCACCGATCTCCCTTCCCAGCTGCCCGGAACCACCGGAGAGGCGAGGTGCCGGCTCGGGAGTACGGATCAGCCACAGGCAGAGGAACGACCACAGGTACGTGACCGCGTCGATGGCGATCGCGACCGGCGCTGTCAACACCTGCACGAGCGCACCACCGGCTCCTCTGCCGGCGATCCGGGAGACTGCTTCGGTGCCGGCGAGGCGGGCGTTACCGGCGACTAGGCCTTCGCGCCCCACCACGGTCGGGAGATAGCTCTGCGCCGCCACGTCCGAGAAGACCCGACCTATCCCTACCAGGAAGGCGACGACGAAAAGCTGCGCCAGCGTGAGGATCCCCCACCACCACGCCAACGGCACCCAGGCCAGCAGGAGGAAGCGAACGAGGTCAACGCCGAGTAGGACCGGACGTCTACGCATCCGATCAATCCACACTCCGGCGGGCAGGCCGATCAGCAGGAAGGCGGCGGTGGTGGCCGCGTTGAGCAGGCCGACCTGCTCTGCACCGGCGTCCAGGGCCACGATCGCCGCCAGCGGGAAGGCAACGTAGCTGATCTCGCTGCCGAGCCGGCTCACCGCCGTGCTCGCGAAGAGCAGTTCGAAGTCTCGGTTCGCCATGTCGAGAGCATGGTGCGAATGGGCCGCCAGCTCGATAGATTCAGCTGGACCTAAATCCAGGAGTGCGATGCTGACCATTGGGTTCTCCGCACATGACCTCGCGGTGATGCGGTTCGCGTTCTCGCCGATGCAGGAGATCGTGGCGAGCGTCCGGGTGCTGAAGGACCCGGCGGCACACGCCCTGCACCTGCCATGGGTCAACCGGGTCGCACCCCGGGTGGCAGCGGCGGCGGGGGCATTCGACCTGCTGTTCGCCCTGGTACCAGTACCGAGCTGGTATATCCCCGACTTCGTCACGCCTCCCCCGACCACGCCGGTTCCCGACCTGGAGACCGAGCTGGCGAACCTGCGCCGGACCAGCGGAGAGCGGGTGCGCACGGACCTGAAAAGGTTGGAGACACTGCTGGATTCGGTGCCACCGGGCACGTTGACCAGTTCGGACCTCGCTCGGGAAGAAACGGGCAACGCCGAGCTGGGCGCCTTCTGCCGGGACCCGGCGGCGGGCCTGGCCCGCCTCGCCGACCAAATGCGCGGCTACTGGGAACTGGCCGTCAGCCAGTACTGGCCCCGGCTCCGCAGCCTGCTGGCGGCCGACGTGGTCCACCGAGCCCGAAGTCTGGCCAACGGGGGCGCGGTAAGCCTCTTCGCCGACCTGGCGCCCTCCGTGAGCTGGCGCGACAACCTACTCTCGGTCGCCCACCCGCGGTTCACCGGTCACCGCCAACTCGACGGCGAGGGCTTGTTGCTCGTCCCGTCGGCGTTCGTGTGGCCGACCGTCTTCTCCAGCACCCTGCCACCTTGGCAGCCGACCCTGACCTATCCCGTGCGGGGCGTGGCGACCCTGTGGGAGAAACGGACAGCCGCGACCGTCCCCGCACTCGCGCACGTGCTCGGCCGGTCGCGGACCCGACTACTGCTGGAGCTGGAGGTGCCGGCCTCCACGACGGAGTTGGCCTACCGCACCGGGCTGAGCCCGGGGGCCGTGTCGCAGCACCTGAGCCGATTGCGTTCCGCCGGCCTGGTGAACGCCGCGCGCAGTGGTCGCCTGGTGCTGTACTTCCGGACCGATGCGAGCGAGATCCTGCTGACCGGAGTACCCACCTGACGCCTAATTGGTAGGACCACAGGCGCCGGGTCTACCGCTACCGTGTCAGGGTGGATCCCCTCGAAGTAAATCAATTCGACAGTCTGTTCAACTTCCGCGACGTCGGCGGGCCCACCGGCCACGACGGGCGCATCGTCCGAAGTGGCCGGCTCTTCCGCTCGGACACCCCGCACCGACTAGCCGGCGCCGACCGGACGGCGTTCGCCGCGTTCGGCGTCCGCACCGTGCTCGACCTACGCCGACCACACGAAGTGGACCGAGACGGCCGGATCCCGGACTTTGCGGGGCTGACCTGGCGGCACATCCACCCAGAACACGCCGAATGGGCCAACACCCCGTACCAGCCCGGTGTCGACCTCGCCCGCTACCTCGCCGACCGGTACGCCGACCTGGCCTCGACCGGCACCGCGGGCCTGGCCGCCGCGATCGGGCTGATCGCGGACGAGACCAACGCCCCGCTCCTGGTGCACTGCGTCGCCGGCAAGGATCGAACCGGCGTTGTCTGCGGTCTCACCCTGGCCGTGTTGGGCGTCTCCGACGCTGACATCGCCACCGACTACGCGTTGAGCACCGCGGCCGGCGAGCGCTTCCGGGCCTGGTTCGCCACGACGGGCGAGACGTTGCACCCTGCGCTGCCGCCGCTGGGCTGCCCCGAGGAGGCGATGCTGCTGTTCCTCGCCGAACTGCGCGACCGCTACGGCACGGTCGAGGGATACCTGCGCCACGCGGGCGTCACCGACGCCCAGGTGGCCGCGCTCCGCGACCACCTGCTGGAGTAGCCGCACACCTCAGAGCACGTGGTGGACCCAGTTCTGCGGATCCGCGGCCTTGCCCCGCTGAATGTCGACGAGTTGCTGGCGCAGGGCCATGGTGACCGGGCCGGTTTCACCGCCACCGATGCGGAACTCACCATCGGGAGAGCGGACCGCGCCGACCGGATTGATCACCGCGGCCGTGCCGCAGGCGAAGACCTCGCGGAGTCGACCGCTCGCCGCGTCGGCCTGCCAGTCGGCGAAGGCCACCGGCTGCTCCGCCACCCGGTGGCCGGCGGCGGCGGCGAGCGTGAGCACCGACTCCCGGGTGATGCCGGGCAGGATGGTCCCGGTCAGCGGCGGGGTGACCAGGGTGCCGTCGTCGTAGACGAAGAAGAGGTTCATCCCGCCCAGTTCCTCGACGAAGCGGCGCTCCACCGCGTCCAGGAAGACGACCTGGTCGCAGCCGTGCTCGATCGCCTCCGCCTGGGCCACCAGCGAGCTGGCGTAGTTGCCGCCGCACTTGGCCGCGCCGGTACCCCCGGGCGCGGCCCGGGTGTAGTCCGGCGAGGCCCAGACGGTCACCGGCTTCACCCCACCGGAGAAGTACGCACCGACCGGGGAGGCGATCACCGCGTAGAGGTATTCGTTGGCGGGCCGCACACCGAGGAAGACCTCGCTGGCGAACATGAACGGCCGCAGGTAGAGGCTGCCGTCCTCCCCCTCGGGGATCCAGTCCCGGTCCACCTCGATCAGCCGCTGCAGCGAGTCGACGAAGGCCTGCTCGGGGAGGGGGGGCATCGCCATCCGCCGGGCGGACGCGGCGAACCGGGCGGCGTTGGCGTACGGCCGGAACATCGTCACGCCGCCGCTGGCGGTGCGGTACGCCTTCATACCCTCGAAGATTTCCTGGGCGTAGTGCAGGACCGCGGCGGCCGGGTCCATCGGGATCGGCGCCCGTGCCTCGACCCGGGCGTCGTACCAGCCCTTCCCGGCGGCGTAGCGGATAGTAACCATGTGGTCGGTGAAGACCCGTCCGAAGCCGGGGTTGGCCAGCAGCGCGCCCCGGTCCGCCGCGGATACCGGCGCGGAATTCGGACGGATCTCGAACTCGAGCTTGTCACCACCGCTCATCGCGCTGACCTCCCTGGAATGGATGATGACGGCATGCGGCCCCGCGTGCCGAGCTGGTGCGAGCAAACTTACCCCGAACGGTCGTTCAGCGGGTAGCGGCATCCGCAGCGGCCCGCTCCGACGGGCGCACCGGCCGCCGGATCGCGGTACGGGTGGCTCGTCCCGGCCGCCCACCGGGAGGGCTGGGTTGTCGACCACCTACCCACCGTGACCGAACGCGGGCCGCGGCGGTGGCTGACGGTTCAGCCGGCCGCGTAACCTGCCAGCCGATCGCCGACCTCGGCGGTGCGGATCGGCGCACCCGGCGCCCGCCCGGCCAGCTCTGCCGCCACCGCGGCGGTGATCCGGGCTGCCGGCTCGGCGTGACCGAGTTGGTCGAGCAGGAGCGCGGCGGAGAGGACCGCTGCCACCGGGTCGGCCAGATCGCGACCGGCGATGTCCGGCGCGGAGCCGTGCACCGGCTCGAACATCGACGGGTACGCGCGCTCCGGGTTGATGCTGCCGCTGGCCGCGAGCCCGATTCCGCCGGTGGCGGCGGCGGCGATGTCGGTGAGGATGTCACCGAAGAGGTTGTCGGTGACCAGCACGTCGTATCGCTGGGGCTGGGTCACCAGGAACATCGCTGCGGCGTCGACATGCTGGTATTCGGTGGTCACGTCCGGGTGCTCGGCGGCGACGTCGGCGAAGGCACGGGCCCAGAGCGAGCCGGCGTGGGTGAGCACGTTGGTCTTGTGTACGAGGGTGACCTTGCGCTGTTCCCGCCGTTCCGCCCGGTGGAACGCGTCTCGGATCACCCGCTCGACGCCGTGCCGGGTGTTCAGGCTCTCCTCGGTGGCGATCTCGGCCGCGGTACCGCGGTGCAGTGCGCCGCCCGCGCCGGCGTACAGCCCCTCGGTGCCTTCGCGGACCACCACCAGGTCGACCTCGCCGGCTTTGACGCCGCCGAGGGGGCTGCTCGTGCCGGCCCAGAGCCGGGCGGGGCGTAGGTTGACGTACTGGTCGAAGGCGAACCGCAGCCGCAGCAGCAGGCCCCGCTCCAACACGCCGGGCGGGACGCTCGGGTCACCGACGGCACCCAGCAGAATGGCGTCATGCCCGGCCAGTTCCGCGAGGACCGAGTCGGGCAGCACCTCGCCGGTGCGGTGGTACCGCGCGGCGCCCAGGTCGTACTCGGTGGCCTGCACCTTCGGGAGCACCGCATCGATGACCTTGCGGGCCTGCGCGACCACCTCGGGGCCGATTCCGTCCCCGGCGACCACCGCGATCCGTGCCACGTCAACTCCTCCGCCTAGCTTGCTCGGCTCCGACCGTACGCCCTGGTCCCGAGCATCGGTACGACTCTTCCACTATTCGGGAAAACGGATGTACAGGAGGCTTCCAGGTGACATTCATTCAGCGGTGATCTCCGCTGCCTATCCTGATCAGCAGCGGGGGCGACGGGCCACATACCAGGGCCCACACCAAGACCGCGGCGCAACGGGGCCGTCGGCCGGGAGGCGGGATGAGAATGAGGATCGACGAACAGCAACGCAGCCACTGGAGCGGCTCGTCGCTACTCCGCCCACAGCCGCGTCCGGACCTTCGCCTCGGCGGCAACCAGCGGCGGGTCGACGGAGCAGGTCCGGCAACCGGGGAACGGATCGCCGTCGCACACACCGTCCGCACCACCATCGCCGAATACACGTTGCTGTTCAACGCACCGGACTGGCTGGGCCGCCGGGGCGTCAGCGCGGCGCTTCGAGACGCCGTCGCGGAGCTACGCGCGATCGACCTGGCCTACGGACCGAACCGGCCGGAGAGCCTGGTCTCCCGGTTACGGCGGGGGGAGGTCAGCCCCGAGTCGTACCCGCCGCTGACCGACCTGGTAGACCGCTGCACCGCGATGCGGGCCGCGACCGACGGCTGGTTCGACGCCTGGGCGGTGCCCGGCGGCTTCGACCCGGGAGGACTCCTGGGTGGCTGGGCAGTAGAACAGGCCGCTACCCGGTTGCGGGCCGGGGGCATCAACGACTACGCCGTGCTCACCGGCGCCGACCTCGTCGTACGTGGGCACGCCGCGCACGGGGGACCGTGGCGGGTGGCCGTACACCACCCCACCAACCGGCGCCACGCACCGCTGGTGTTGGAGATGACCGCCGGCGCGATCGGCACCTCCGGGGTGACCGGACGACGGGGACACGTGGTGGATCCGCACACCGGGGAACCCGCCGACCAGTTCATCGCCGCCACCGTCGTCGGACCGGACCTCGCCGTCGCCGACGCCTACGCCACCGCGCTCTACGCCGCCGGCCCGGTCGGCCTAGCCTGGTTCCACAGCGGAACGGACTATCGAGTCCTGCACGCTCACCGCCACTGATTGCCACTCCGGGGCGCCATCCGTGCCCCGGCCGCAGCGGGGGTCACGATCGGCCCCCACGGTTTCGGCAACTACCGTGAGGGCCGGTCAGCGACGATTGCGCGTGGCTCGCGCATCCGAGGGGTGCGGACCAGCAGGGCCGGACGTCAACCTCGTCACCCGAAGACGGGACCACGTCACGGAATCAACCAGTAACCGCATCAGTACGCTAGCGAATTGCCACAACTCCACGCAAGAGGCTCCACTGCCGACTCTCCTGAAAGGAGAATCGGCAGTTCGGGGAAGGGCGATTTCGACACGGCAACCGACAACTGGCACGCTGTCCGCCGTGAGTTTCGATCTAAGCGTGTGGGCCCTGATACCCGGGGCAACGCCCGAGGACGTACGAACAGCCGTACAGCGGTGCCGGGTAGGCCAGCACACCGATCGCCAACCTGATCCCCGGGTCGTCGGCTTCTATCGGGCGATCACCGCCGCGTACCCGGAGCGACCGGACCTGACGGACACCCCCTGGGCGTCGACACCGCTACACACCGCCAGCGACCACATCGAACTGAACCTGCATCCGACCTGCGCGGACCAGGTGCTGCTGGACATCGAGCGACTGGCCGGCGAACACCAACTGATGCTCTTCGACGTCCAGGACGGCTCGGTCTATCCACCGCCCCAACACACCGACGGCTGACCAGACCGGCACGCGGCCCGTGCCCGGTACCGCCCACGCCACGGAGGGCCCGCCGGGCAGGCCGAGCCCTCCGTGGCTCGCGATCACTCCTCCCGCAGGTCAGCAGCGCTGGCCGAGGTCGCACCGACCGAACCGGCGACCGAGGTGAGCAGATCGGCGCCGAGCGCCTGGTCAACGGTGAGGGTCATCAGCGTCTCCCCACCAGCCTCCCGGCGGGCCACCTGCATTGCGGCGATATTGACGCCGGCCTCCCCGAGCAGGGTGCCGACCGCACCGACCACACCGGGCCGGTCGGCGTAACGGAGAAAGACCAGGATGCCCTCCGCCCCGATCTCCACGTCGAAGCCGTCCACCTCGGTCAGCTTGTTGACGTCCCGGGCACCGGTGACGCTGGTGCCGGAGACGCTCACGGTCCGGCCGTCCGGCAGGGCACCACGGATGGTGACCAGCAGCGCCTCCTCAGCCGTCTCGGGCCTGGTGACCAGCGACACCTCCACCCCGCGCTCGGCCGCCAGGTGCGGGGCGTTGACGTAGGTGACCTGCTCCTCCACCACCGAGCTGAACAGCCCCTTGGTCGCCGCGAGCTTGAGCACCGAGACGTCGTTGCTGACCACCTCGCCCCGCACGTCCACGGTCACGCTCGCGGCGATCCCACCGGCCACCGCGGTGAAGGCCCGGCCGAGCTTCTCGGCCAGCGGCAGCAACGGCCGGACGTCCTCGGCGACCACGCCACCGGTCTGTACGTTCACCGCGTCCGGCACGAACTCGCCCTGCAACGCCAGCTTCACACTGCGCGCCACGGCGAGGCCCGCCTTGTCCTGCGCCTCGTGCGTGGAGGCGCCCAGGTGTGGGGTCGCCACCACGTTGTCGAAGGCGAACAGCGGCGATGAGGTGCAGGGCTCCTTGGCGTACACGTCAACGCCGGCCCCGGCGACCCGCCCCTCGGCGATGGCGTCCGCGAGGGCCTGCTCGTCCACGAGGCCACCCCGCGCGGCGTTGACGATCCGCACCCCGGGCTTGACGATCGCCAGCTCCTTCTCCCCGATCAAACCCACCGTCTCCGCCGTCTTCGGCAGGTGGATGGAGATGAAGTCGCTCTGGCGCAGCAGCTCATCCAGGCCGACGAGGCGGACGCCGAGCTGCGCCGCCCGCGCCGGCTGGATGTAGGGGTCGTAGGCGATCAGCCGGGTACCGAACGCGGCGATCCGCTGTGCGAAGAGGACACCGATGCGCCCCAGGCCGACCACCCCGACGGTCTTGCCCTGCACCTCCACCCCGGTGTACTTCGACCGCTTCCACTCCCCCACCTTCAGCGCCGTGCTGGCGCTGGCGGTGTTCCGCGCGACCGCCAGCAGGAGGGCGACCGCCTGCTCGGCCGCGGAGACGATGTTGGAGGTGGGGGCGTTGACGACCATGACGCCGCGGGTGGTGGCCGCCGGCACCTCGACGTTGTCCAGGCCGACGCCGGCCCGGGCGACCACCTTGAGTCGTGGTGCCGCGGCGATCGCCTCGGCGTCGATTCGGGTCGCACTGCGGACAATGACCGCGTCCGCCTCGGAGAGCGCCGAGAGCAGGGCCGGACGGTCGGTGCCATCCACATGTCGGACGTCGAAGTCGTGGGCGAGCACCTCGATGGCGGCGGGAGCGAGTTCTTCGGCGATCAGTACGACGGGATTCATTGGTCCTCTAAATGTCGTCTAAAGCGGTCGGCCGGGCGGCGGGGGCAGCACTGCGCCCCGCCGGCAGTCCAGCCATGGCCGTCAGGTGCCGGCTACGGGCACCTAACAGGGATCGTAGGGGGCCGATCGGGGCCGGCGCTCCGGTGATCAGGGTGAGTGCCCTCACAGCGACCGCCCGGCACGGCCAACTGCACATCCGTCGTCGGTGCCGGAGCGCAACCGCCGGACGCCCGGGACCCGACGCCGGGGAGGGAGAGCGTCAGGTCACGGGCGCACGCGGTCCCCGGAGAGTCCCGCACCGGGGCGCCCGGGAGCTTCCTGGGTCAGGCGGTCTCGGTGATGGGCCGGTCCACCCAGCTCATCATGGCCCGCAGCTTGCCGCCGGTCTCCTCGATCGGATGTGCCGCGCCCTCCGCCCGCCACTTGGCGAAGTTGGGGCGGCCGGCCTCGTCCTCGGCAACCCACTCCCGGGCGAACTCACCGGACTGAATCTCGCCCAGGATCGCCCGCATCCGCTCCTTGACCCGGGAGTCGATGACGCGGGGGCCACGGGAGAGGTCGCCGTACTCGGCCGTGTCCGAGATGCTGTACCGCATCCGGGCGATGCCGCCCTCGTACATGAGGTCCACGATGAGCTTCAGCTCGTGCAGGCACTCGAAGTAGGCCACCTCGGGGGCGTAGCCGGCCTCGGTGAGCACCTCGAAGCCGGTCTGCACCAGCGCCGCCGCACCGCCACAGAGCACCGCCTGCTCGCCGAAGAGGTCGGTCTCGGTCTCCTCGGTGAAGGTGGTCCTGATGGCGCCGGCCCGAGTACCGCCGATGGCCTTGGCGTACGCCAGGGCCAGGCCGAACGCGCTACCGCTGGCGTCCTGCTCGACGGCGACCAGGCAGGGCACGCCCTTGCCGTCGACGTACTGCCGACGGACCAGGTGGCCGGGGCCCTTCGGGGCGATCATCGCCACGTCCACCTCGGCCGGCGGCGTGATCAGCCCGTACCGGATGTTGAATCCGTGCCCGAACAGGAGCGCCTTACCCGCGGTGAGGTGCGGCGCGATCGACTCGGTGTAGAGGGTGCGCTGGGCCGTGTCCGGCGCCAGGATCATGATGATGTCGGCCTCGGCCGCCGCCTCGGCCGGGGTCTGCACCCGTAGCCCCTGCTCCTCCGCCTTCGGCCGGCTCTTCGACCCGGCGGGCAGACCGATCACCACCGCGACACCGGAGTCGCGCAGCGACAGCGCGTGGGCGTGGCCCTGACTGCCGTACCCGATCACGGCGACCGTGCGGCCCTGGATCAGACCCAGGTCGGCGTCGTCGTCGTAGAACACCTCAATGCTCATGGAACTTCCCTTTCGTACGGCCGCGCCCGGCGGCCGATCGGAGATCTGGTGGGGTACGGATCAGGCGGCCCGAAGCGCCGGGCCGGCGGTGATGGAGCGGGACCCACGGCCGATGGCGACCGTGCCGGACTGCACCATCTCCTTGATCCCGAAGGCCTCGAGGTCCCGGAGCAGGGCGGCCAGCTTGTCCGGGGTGCCGGTCGCCTCGACGGTCAGCGTTTCCGGGGCGACGTCCACGACCCGGGCGCGGAACAGGTTCACCGTCTCCAGCACCTGACCGCGCGCGCTGCGGTCCGCGCGGACCTTCACCAGCAGCAGTTCCCGGGCCACCGACACCTGGGGGTCCAGCTCAACGATCTTGATTATGTTCACCAACTTGTTGAGCTGCTTGGTGACCTGCTCCAGCGGGGAGGAGTCGGCGTTGACCACAATGGTGATCCGGGAGACATCCGGGTTCTCGGTCTCCCCCACGGCCAGACTGCCGATGTTGAAGCCACGCCGGGAGAAGAGCCCGGACACCCGGGCCAGGACCCCGGGCTTATTCTCCACGAGTACGGAGAGCGTATGCATGGTCACGGTGATGCCTTCCTCGTCTGGTTCTCCCGACCCCTGCGGTGCCCGGTGTGGTGGGCCATGACTACACCTCGTCCTCATCGAAGACCGGCCGGACCCCGCGGGCAAACATGATCTCGTCGTTGCTGGTGCCGGCGGCGACCATCGGCCACACCATGGCGTCCTTGCCGACCACGAAGTCGATGACCACCGGGGCGTCGTTGATGGACATCGCGGCCTCGATCGTCCGGTCGACGTCCTCCGCTGTCTCACAGCGCAGCCCGACGCAGCCGAGCGCCTCGGCGAGCTTGACGAAGTCCGGAATGCGATGCTTGTGGGTACCGAGATCGGTGTTGGAGTAGCGCTCCCCGTAGAAGAGGGCCTGCCACTGCCGCACCATGCCGAGATTGCCGTTGTTGATCACGGCGATCTTGACAGGTATCCCTTCCAGGGCACAGGTCGCCAGCTCCTGGCTGGTCATCTGGAAGCAGCCGTCGCCGTCGATCCCCCAGACCACCGTCTCCGGCCGACCAACCTTGGCGCCCATCGCCGCCGGCACCGCGTACCCCATGGTGCCGAGGCCGCCGGAGTTCAACCAGGTGCGGGGCTTCTCGTACGAGATGAACTGGGAAGCCCACATCTGGTGCTGGCCCACACCCGCCACGTACACCGCCTCCGGGCCGACGATCTCGCCGAGCCGGCGGAGCACGTACTGCGGGGAGAGCGTGCCGTCGGCCGGATCGTCGTACCCCAGCGGGTAACGCCTGCGCAGCTCCTGCAGCTGGGACCACCAGTCGTCGAGGTCAGGCCGGTGACCGGCCGACTGCTCGACGGTGACCGCGCCGACCAGTTCGTCGATGACGTGCCGGGCATCCCCCACGATCGGGACGTCCGCGTGCCGGTTCTTGCCGATCTCGGCCGGGTCGATGTCGGCGTGCACCACGGCCGCGTCGGGAGCGAACGAGTCCAGCTGGCCGGTCACCCGGTCATCGAACCTCGCCCCCAGCGCGACGATCAGATCCGCCTTCTGCAGACCGTGGACCGCCGCGACCGTACCGTGCATGCCGGGCATGCCCAGGTGCTGCGGGTGCGAGTCGGGGAACGCCCCGAGCGCCATCAGGGTGGTGACCACCGGAATTCCGGTCAGCTCGGCGAGCTGGCGCAGCCCGTCGGTCGCGCCGGCCTTGAGCACCCCGCCACCGACGTAGAGCACCGGCCGGCGGGCGATGGCCATCAGCCGGGCCGCCTCCCGGATCTGCTTTCCGTGCGGGTGCAGCGTCGGCCGATAGCCGGGTAGATCTAGCGTCGGTGGCCAGGCGAAGACGGTTGACGCCTGGAGGACGTCCTTGGGGATGTCCACCAGCACCGGGCCGGGCCGGCCGGTCGCGGCGAGGTGGAACGCCTCGGCGAGCACCCGCGGCAGCTCCTCGGCGCTCTGGACCAGGAAGTTGTGCTTGGTGATCGGCAGCGTGATGCCCTGGATGTCCGCCTCCTGGAAGGCGTCCGTCCCGATCGACGGCCGGGCGACCTGGCCGGTGATCGCCACCAGCGGCACCGAATCCATGTACGCGTCGGCGATCGGCGTCACCAGGTTGGTCGCGCCGGGCCCGGAGGTGGCGACACAGACGCCGACCCGCCCGGTCGCCTGCGCGTACCCGGTCGCCGCGTGTCCAGCACCCTGCTCGTGCCGGACCAGGATGTGCCGGACGGTGGAGTCGTACAACGGGTCGTAGGCCGGCAGGATCGCGCCGCCGGGGATGCCGAAGATGACCTCGACGCCGAGCGCTTCGAGAGAACGCACGAGGGACCCGGCACCGGAGACCTGGGCGGGGGCGGAAACGGGAGTGCGTACCGCCGGGACGGTCGGCGTGGCCGTCCCGCGGGGCCGGTCGGCGTCGCGGGCCTGCTCGACGGCCGCGCGGGCCCGCCGGGCGGAGTTGGCGAGGGTCTCGGGTGTGGGTCTCGTCATGGCGGTTCAGGCCTTCGGCTGGAGGGTGCGGTGGGTTCTGCGGTGGAACGCCGGCGGGGTGCCCGACGGGATCTGACGGCAACAAAAAAAGCCCGCGTGCGGGATGCACGGGGCCAGCGCACTCTCAGTGGGAGAGTGCGCTCAGGTAAGTACTCGCAGCGACCGATACGACGACATGGGGAACAGCATGACGGATCTCAAGCAATGAGTCAACCAGTCCCATATGCTGGTTAACGGATCGGTCGGAATTCCCCACCTCGGGACAGTCGACGCCACCGACCCGGTCCCCGTGCCGACCCAACCCCGCTCCGGCCCAGCCAGTTCGACCCAGCCAGTTCGACCCGACCCGCCCGACCTGGCCAGACGAAGCTCAGGCTGCTCCGACCGGCACCGGCTACTTCGACCGGGCTACTCCGGCACCGGCTGTCCGGGCCCGGGCCGGGGCAACGGCCGCCGGGGCGGCGGCGGGCCGGAGGCCAGCACGGGCGGCACCGACATGGCGACCGGCGGGGCGTGCGACGAGGTGGCCGCCTCCAACATCGCCTCCAGGTGCTCGGCCGGCACCCCCCAGCCGAGGAGCGCGCCCTGGCCGAAGTGGCAGCCCGCGGCGACCACTTCGGCCAGCTCGGTCGGAGTCGTAACCCCCTCGGCGATAACCCCCAGACCCAACTGATGGCCAAGCCGCATGACAATGTCGACCATCGGGGCGAACGCCGGGCCGTCGGCATCCACCGGACGAACCGGCTCATGCCCGGCGACGAGACTGTGGTCGATCTTGAGAATGTCGAGCGGAAGCCGCCGAAGCTGGCCGAGGGAGGAGTAGCCGGCGCCGAAGTCGTCCAACGCGATCCGAACCCCGGTACGGCGCAGCGCGGTCAACCGCCGGATCAGCTCGTCCAAGTCGGTGGCGACGGCGTGCTCGGTGACCTCCAGCACCAGGCGCTGCGGCGGAACCCGATGTGCGCGCAGTGCGTCAGCGACCTGAACAACGTAGGCCGGGGCGTGTAGCTCTCGAGGAGAGACGTTGACCGACACCCACACGTCGTGCCCGTCGGCAAGCCAACGGGCGAGCTGCTGGCAGGCCTCGTCCAACACCCACGCCCCCAGCTTGGCGATCATGCCGCACTCCTCGGCGAGCGGGATGAACTCATCCGGGCGGACCGCACCCAGCTCCGGATGGCGCCATCGGAGCAACGCCTCGGCACCGACCGGGCGCACCGACGGCAGCGACGCCACCGGTTGGAACACCAGCCGCAGCTCGTCGCGTTCGATCGCCCCCCGCAGCTCGTGCTCAAGCGTGGCCCGTCGGCTCAACAGCTGGTCGTAGGAGACGTCGTACCGCTCGATCCGGTTCTTGCCGCGCTGCTTGGCGTAGCGCAGGGCTAGGTCGGCGTGGCGCAGCAGCAGCTCGACGTCGGGTTGGCGGGCCCAACCGGCGATGCCGATGCTCGCTGAGAGGAAGACGGGCCCCTCGGGCAGTTCGTACGCGGCCGCCACCGCCCCGAGGAGTTGCTCCCCCCGCTGATCGAGGGCGGCCGGCGAGCCGGGCAGCAGGACGGCGAACTCGTCCCCGCCGAGTCGGGCCGCCAACTCGCCGGAGCCCAGGGCGGCGCGTAGCCGCCGGCCCACCTCGGCTAGGACGGCGTCCCCGGCGTCGTGACCGCGCACATCGTTGACGTTTTTGAAGCCGTCCAGGTCGAGCAGGAGCAGGACGCACGGGGTGCCCTGCTCCGCGCATCGGTGCAGGGCCCGCAGCAGTCCCCGCCGGTTCGCCAGGCCGGTCAGGGCGTCGGTGTGCGCCAACTCCCGGAAGTGCGCCTCCCCCTCGACCAGCCGGCGCGCGTACCGGCGGACATCGTGCAGGGTCAGGTACTGCCGGGCGACCAGGGCGAAGACCTCGATGCTGACAGCGGCCACGCCGCACGGGTCGAAGCTGCCATCCTGGAGAAAGTGGTACGCCGCCGCGCCCGCCATCACCAGGATCGGCAGGACGGCGTGCTCACCTTCGCGACGGGTCGGGTCGATGTCCGACCGGCAGGGACGATCGCACCCATGAAGCATCAGGGCCACGGTCAGCAGGCCGGCGACGGCCACTGTCGCGCCACCGAACGCCAACCCCGCCTCAGCCTTCAGCAGCCCGGCGGCAACGCCGAGCCCACCGAGGGCCGTCGCGGCGGAACCCGCGCCGAACGCGGCGAGGCGGCGCCGCGGCGACGAGACCCGAAACACCACGACGGTGGCGAGGCCCGCGATCAGCGCCGCGCTGGCGGTGGCGAGCAGGATCGGCGCACCGACCGCCGGAGCGGATCCGAGTAGGCGGGTCGGCTCGACGAGGAGCACCCAACCCACGAACCAGAGCGCGGTAGCGATGATCACACCATCCAGCAACAGCCGGGTGGCCACGCCGATGGTCGGGGCCATGCCGGGGAGCCGGAGCAGCCCGGCCCCGAAGAGCAGCCCGCTGGTCGCGGCGACCAGGGCGACCACCTCGGCCCAGCCGACCGAAGGGACCAGCTCGGGCCGCCCGGCAGCGGTCAGCAGCACCGCCACGCCGGCCACGACCGCGACCAGTCCGATGACGGCGGCCACGGCGAGGAGGAGGAACGCTGCGGGCCGGCGGGCACCGCCCACCGCCGGGATGGCAGCCGGCTTGCGGGTGAACCCGCTGCGCACCGCGCCGCGAAACCGACTCGTGGGTAACAACACAGCCCAACTCTGCCGGATGAACGCGGGGTACGGGGGGTCGGGTTGCGCATCTGTTGGGACACGTCCGGCGCGGGCTCCGGTAACCCCCACGACGGTGCCAGACTGGTACGCATGCCTGAGCTGCGGTCGAGGACCTCCACCCACGGTCGGACGATGGCCGGCGCCCGAGCCCTCTGGCGGGCCACCGGGATGACCGACGACGACTTCGGCAAGCCGATCGTCGCCATCGCCAACAGCTTCACCCAGTTCGTTCCGGGGCATGTCCACCTCAAGGACCTCGGTGGCCTGGTGGCCGAGGCGGTAGCCGAGTCCGGCGGGGTGGGCCGGGAGTTCAACACCATCGCCGTGGACGACGGCATCGCGATGGGCCACGGCGGCATGCTCTACTCGCTGCCCAGCCGGGAGCTGATCGCTGACGCCGTCGAGTACATGGTCAATGCCCACTGCGCCGACGCTCTGGTCTGCATCTCCAACTGCGACAAGATCACTCCTGGGATGCTGCTGGCCGCGCTGCGGCTGAACATCCCGACCGTCTTCGTCTCCGGCGGCCCGATGGAGGCCGGCAAGACCGTCGCGATCGAGGGCGTCGTGCACTCCAAAATCGACCTGATCGACGCGATGATCGCCGCGTCCAACGAGGCGGTCACCGACGACCAGCTCGACCAGATCGAACGCTCGGCCTGCCCCACCTGTGGCTCCTGCTCCGGGATGTTCACCGCCAACTCGATGAACTGCCTCACCGAGGCGATCGGCCTGGCCCTGCCCGGCAACGGGTCAACACTGGCGACCCACGCCGCCCGCCGGTCACTCTTCGTCGAGGCCGGCCGCACCGTCGTCCAGATCGCCAGGCGCTGGTACGACGGGGACGACGCCACGGTGCTGCCCCGCGCGGTCGCCAGCCGCGCCGCCTTCGACAACGCGGTCGCCCTCGACGTCGCGATGGGTGGTTCGACGAACACCATCCTGCACCTGCTCGCCGCCGCCCGCGAGGCCGAGCTGGATTTCGGGGTGCTGGACATCGACGCCATCTCCCGGCGGGTGCCCTGCCTGGCCAAGGTCGCACCGAACTCCCCCAACTACCACATGGAGGACGTCCACCGGGCGGGCGGAATCCCGGCCATCCTCGGCGAGCTGGACCGGGCCGGCCTGCTCAACCGGGAGGTCCACGCGGTGCACTCCCCCTCGCTGGAGCGCTGGCTCGCCGACTGGGACGTTCGCGGCGGCGCCGCGACACCGAAGGCGATCGAGCTGTTCCACGCCGCGCCGGGCGGGGTACGCACCACCGAGCCGTTCTCCACCACCAACCGCTGGTCCACGTTGGATACCGATGCGGTCGGTGGCTGCATACGGGACCGGGCGCACGCGTACACCGCGGACGGGGGACTGGCCATCCTGCACGGCAACCTGGCACCGGAGGGCTGCGTGGTGAAGACCGCCGGGGTGCCCGAGGAGTGCCTGACCTTCCGCGGCCCGGCCCGGGTCTACGAGTCCCAGGACGACGCGGTCACCGCCATCCTGGCCAAGGAGGTCACCGCGGGGGACGTGGTGGTGATCCGCTACGAAGGCCCCCGGGGCGGGCCCGGAATGCAGGAGATGCTCTACCCCACCTCGTTCCTCAAGGGCCGGGGGTTGGGGCGGGCCTGCGCACTGCTCACCGATGGCCGGTTCTCCGGCGGCACCTCCGGGTTGTCGGTTGGGCACGTCTCACCGGAGGCGGCGGCCGGTGGGCTGATCGCCCTGGTCGAATCAGGCGACGAGATCGTCGTCGACATCCCGAACCGGGCCATCGAGTTGGCCGTACCGGCCGAGGTGTTGGACGCCCGCCGGGTCGCGCAGGAGAAACGAGACCGGCCGTACACGCCAGCGGAGCGGCAGCGCCCCGTCTCGGCGGCGCTGCGCGCATACGCCGTCATGGCGACGTCCGCCAGCGACGGCGCCTACCGCCGCGTCCCCGAGTAGCCGGAGTTCGGGGCGCGACCTCGAGGGCCGCGCCCCGAGATAGCCCGGGAACGGAGCTAGACCCGAGATTCACCGGTGGCGGTGGAGGTCTTTTCTTGCCGCTCAGTCCCTGGATCGGTTGGATTGGCGAACCCCGTCACGGCAATTACAACAACAGCGACCAGTCTTACGACCTTTTGAATCGTCACGTCGTCCTCCTCGTCTGCCGGTCGGCAATGCCGCGGCGGAGAAGCCGGAACTCGCCTCCGCCGCACCGATGTTGACTCTACCGACCACTCCCCCACATTCACAGACATCTAGCTATAGGCCAGCCCCAGAATCACCTTAATAACTCTTAAATTCGAACACTCGGCAGTTAATCGAGCACTTTACGTTACGCCAATCGAGACCGCCTTTCTGAAATGACTTCGCGCCGCACGCAGCCGCAGACCCAGCGTCACCCAACCAACGTCTCCGTCCGACGCCAACAGCCTGAGCCGCCTGGCGGCCCCTCCGGGCGCGCGGCGGGCGCCCACCGCGTCGGCCAGCCCTTGGACGAGGCGGGCGGGAGCGGCCGACCCGCAGGAGCAGTTGTCTGTTTTGGGCATGTTTTTCGGGTTCATGTTCATTTGGCTTGTTTGTCGGTTTAGCGTCCGGGGTGGCCGCTACCGCCCGCTCGGTAGCCGAGGAACCCACCCGGTCCGGCACCACCGGGCGGACGGCTCCTCGTCGTTCACGGGGGAAGGACACCGACACCGCGATGAACCAGCAGGAACACATCCAGACACCCGAACCGGAGGACCGCCCCGGCGGGCACCGGGCGAGGTCACGGCGGCGCTGGTGGGCCGCCGGGCTGGCCGGGGTGACCGGCCTGGCCCTCACCGCCGCCGGCATCACCGTCACCCCAATCGGGGATGCGGTCGGACGCGCCATCAGCAGTAGCGACGACCGACCCGGGGGAGATCGGGGCACCCCCTCCACCGGAGGTGACTACCACGACGAGCGAGCCAAGGGGGACGGGAGCGCCCACGACGGCAGGGGCAAGAAATCGAAGGGCATCCCGGTCCCCTGCGACACGGACAAGCTAATCGCCGCGATCACCCTCGCCAACGCCCGCGGCGGCGCCACCCTCGACCTCGCCAGCAAGTGCACCTACCTACTCACCGCAATCATCGACGACGCCGGCCTCCCCGCCATCACCACCCCCATCACCCTCAACGGCGGCAAACACACCGTCATCGAACGTGCCGCCGCCGTCGAACAGTTCAGAATCCTCACCGTCGATGTCGGTGGCGACCTCACCCTCAACCACCTCACCATCACCGGCGGATACGCCGACACCGACGGCGGCGGCATCCTCGTCAACACCGGTGGCGCACTCACCACCAACCACAGCACCATCACCCGCAACATCGCCAACGGAAACGGTGGCGGTATTTACAGCGCCGGCGTCACCACCGTGCGACACACCACCGTGAGTCGTAATACCGCCATCGCCACCGGGGGCGGTATCGCTAACTCCGGGGGGCGGGTGACTCTGGAGAAAGCAGCGGTGAAGGCAAATACCGCAGGCGCCGTGGGCGGTGTGTTGAGCATCGGTTCCTCCGCCGTCGTGACGATCCGGCACAGCCTTATCGCCGACAACAACTCCGGGGGAGCCGGCGGCCTGCTGATCCTCAACGACGGAATCGGCACAGTCGTCGACAGCACGATCACCGGTAACCGCTCGAGCAATTTTGCCGGGATCCAGGTTGACGGACAGCTCACCCTCAAGCGGGTGAAGATCACCAACAACACCGCCTCCACCGGGTTTGCCGGTGGCCTGTTCGTCGGCCCCGACTCCACCGCTGTGGTCGAGGAAGGCCTAATCCAGGACAACACCTCCCTCTCGAACTTCGGCGGCGGCGTGTACAACTTCAGCGTGCTGGTGATGCGCAACACGAAGGTCATCGGCAACCAGGCCGAGGAGGGCGGCGGCATCTACAACGCCGGGGGCATGGTGACGCTGTACAACACGCAGGTGGTGAAGAACATCGCCACGGTCGATGGCGGCGGCATCGTCAACGACGGTGGGACGGTTGACCTGAACACCGCCACCGGCACCATCGTGATCAAGAACCGGCCCAACAACTGCGTCGGCGACGTTCCCGACTGCCCAGCCTGAACCGGCACCCACGCGGGGCTCCGACCCGCCGCAAAAGCGGCGGGTCGGAGCCCCGCACTCCTGGCGGTGATCGACCGTGCCACGACCCGCGGCGCACGGGACCACCCCGTCCCGACACCGCTGGGGACCAGGTGGGATCATCACAGGGTGAGCCGCTCCGACACCCTCCGCTTCCGGCACAACCAAGCCCTGCTGGTGGCCGCGGTGGTCGCCTTCTTCGGCGCCCTGCCCCTGGCCGCCGCCCGGTGGTACCTGTTGCCGGTGCTCCTCGTACCGCTCCTGGTCGGCGGGTGGGCCTGGCGGGCCGGCACCGACGTCACCGCACAGGGGCTGTGCCTGCGGGCGCTCGCCGGCCAGCACCGAATCCGCTGGGACCAGATCGTCGAGCTGGGCGCGGACCCAGCGGGCCGGGCGGTCGCTCGGCTCATCGGCGGTCAGACCGTCCCGCTGCCCGCCGTCCGCCCGGACGACCTGCCCCGGCTCGTCGCGGTCACCGAGCGGCCCGAACCCGGTTCGGCCGACCAGTCGACTCAGTAACCCGCCACCACCACGTTGGTCGGCGGCTCGCCCGCGGCGCAGCGGCGAATCTGATCGCCCACCAGCCGGTACGCCCGCGGAAGCAGACCCTGTACCGAGCCCGCGACATGCGGGGTGAGTAGCACGTTCGGCATCGCCCACAGCGGGTTGTCGGCGGGCAGCGGCTCGGGGTCGGTTACGTCCAGTACGGCCGAGATCCGGCCGGTGCCGAGCTCGGCGACGAGCGCCTCGGTCTGCGCCACCGGCCCCCGCGCGGCGTTGACCAGCAGGGCGCCGTCGCACATCGCCGCGAGGAAGCCCTCGTCCACGAGGCCACGGGTCTGCTCGGTCAACGGCACCAGCAGCACCACCACATCCGCCTCCGGCAGCAGCCGGGGCAGTTCCGCGACGGCGTGTACGCCGGGCCGCGCGGTCCGGGCCACCCGGGTGAGGCGTACCTCGAACGGGGCGAGGCGTGCCTCGAGCGCCGTGCCGATCGAGCCGGCGCCGACGATCAGCACCCGCTTGCCGGCCAGTTCGTCGGTGGGCGCCACCTCGCGGTAGGCCCACTCCCGACGGTCCTGTGCCCGGACCAGGGTGGGAAAGGAGCGCAGGTGCGCCAGGATCGCGGCGACGACCCACTCCGAGGTGGCCTGGTCGTGCACTCCGCGCGCGTCACAGAGCGTCACGCCCGGCGGCATCCGGCCAGCCCACGCGTCCGCACCGGCGGTCAACAGCTGCACCACTTCCAGATCCGGGAGTTCCCGCAACAGGTCGGTGGTGTCCGCCTCGGCCAGGAACGGCGGAACCCAGAACCGGACGTCGGTCACCGGGGACGGGAGCCGGTCCGGCTCCGCCACCTCCACCGTGACACCCGCCGGCAGGTCACCGAGGAGGGACGTGCCGTCCTCATGGGGGATCCACACCTTCACACCCGCCGACGATAGAGCCTCGGGCCGGCCCGCCCGTTTCCGGGGCCCGCACCGGCCCACCGGCCGCTACCCTGGTCCCGGTGAGCGCCCGTCCCGCGCACCCGCGCACCCGCCGCTTTCGGGCTACCCTCGCGGCGTCGTGCGCGGCGCTGCTGATCACCACCGGTTGCAGCTTCGGCGAGCCCGGGCCCGACCCGGCCGGCGAACCCCCCACCTTCCCCACCCCGACCATCTCCGACCCGGGAAGCACCGGGCCGGAGGTGGTGGCCACCGTGTTAGCGAAGGGCCTACGAGTCCCGTGGGGCATCGCCTTCCTCCCGGACGGGGGCGCGCTGGTGACCGAGCGGGACTCCGGCCGGATCCTCCAGGTCGGGCCGGAGTCCGACCCCGACGGGCTGCGGGTGACCGTGGTCCAGACCCTCGCCGAGGTGACGGCAGGTGGCGAGGGCGGGCTGATGGGGATCGCCGTCTCCCCGGACTACCAGCGGGACCAGACGGTCTTCGTCTACTACACCGCCGAGCAGGACAACCGGGTCGCCCGGCTGGCCCTCGGCGAGCCGCCGCGTCCGATCCTGACCGGCATCCCGAAGGCGCGCACCCACAACGGCGGTGGCCTCGCCTTCGGCCCGGACGGGCAGCTCTACGCCAGCACCGGCGACGCCGGCGATCGGGAGCAGGCGCAGGATGGCGACCGGCTCGGCGGAAAGATCTTGCGAATCACCACCGACGGCGAGCCGGCACCGGACAACCCCTTCCCCGACTCGCCCGTCTGGTCGCTGGGACACCGGAACGTGCAGGGCTTCACCTGGGCCGCCGACGGTCGGATGTACGCCGTCGAGTTCGGCCAGAACACCTGGGACGAGATCAACGAGATCGAGCCGGGCGGCAACTACGGATGGCCGGAGGTCGAGGGCCGCTCCGACGACAGTCGGTACGTCAACCCGATCGTCTGGTGGCCGCCGGCGGAAGCCTCCTGCTCCGGGCTGGCCCGGACCGAGCAGCTCCTCGTTACGGCCTGCCTGCGCGGACAACGGCTCTGGCTGGTCGAGTTGACCGATACCGCAACGCTCGGCCAGCCGCGCGACCTGCTCACTAAGCAGTACGGCCGGTTGCGGGCAGTCGCCACGGCACCGGACGGCTCGCTCTGGGTGGGCACCTCGAACCACGACGGGCGCGGAGCTCCGGTGGCGGAGGACGACCGTCTCCTGCGACTGGTGTTCGCGGACGGCGAAGCCGGACGAAGCTGACCGCGAACCCAGGTAAACCTGACCGCGAGACCCGGACGAAGCTGACCACAAGACCAGGTAGACCTGACCGCGAGACCAGGTAAAGCTGACCGGGAAGCCGGTTGACGTCGACGGCGAGACCGGACAAAGCCGGCAGCGAAGCCGGATTAAGTCGACGACGGGCAACACCCGGCCCAGATTTTCCCGAGCCTTTCGACTCAGCGAGTCAGAATTTCAGCATGGACGGTCAGGAGAACGAGCAGCAGGACAGCCGAGGCGGCCAGCCGCCGGAGACTGGCTGGGGTCGGCGGCTCCAGCGACGGCACCGGCGAACCGGCGGCCGTTCGAACCGCTGGCGGGCGCTGCGAGCCGTCGGGGTGACCCTGGCCGTACTCGCCGTAACCCTGGCCGGGGTGTTGATCGGCACGCTGGCCGGCGGCCGGGTCAGCACCGAGGTCGGGCCGTTCCAGGCGAACCTGACGGTGACGCCGGCGCTGCACGGCGGCACCACCATCGACATCCCGCCGCTGGGCGCGCTGCTGCTGGACAGCCACGACGGGCCGACCGAACTGACCGTGCAGTTCGGCGCCCTCGATCAGGACCGCACCGAGGCGTTGCTGCACGACCCGGAGAGCCTCGACCGGGCGAGCCAGAGCGCCGTCGACGACATTCGGGAAGGCGTCCTGCGCCTCGGTGCCCGTACGGTCGCCGCCACGGTGCTGGTCACCCTGCTGCTGGCTCTGCTGGTGTTCCGCGACACCCGCCGTACGGCCTGGGCGGGGGTGCTCGCGCTCGCGATCACCGCGGGCAGCCTGGGCACCGCGGCGGCCACCCTGCGACCGCAGGCGATCGAAGAACCCCGCTACGAGGGGCTGCTGGTCAACGCGCCGGCGCTCGTCGGCGACGTCCAGCGGATCGCCAACGACTACACCCGCTACGCGGAGCAGCTCCAGCGCCTGGTCGGCAACGTCAGCCAGCTCTACTCCACCGTCTCGGAGCTGCCGGTCTTCGAGCCGCAGCCCGGCACCACCCGGGTGCTGCACATCTCCGACCTGCACCTGAACCCGGCCGCCTGGCAGGTCATCCAGACGGTGGTGGAGCAGTTCGGGATCGATGTCGTGGTCGACACCGGCGACATCACCGACTGGGGCAGCGAGCCGGAGGCGAACTACGTCGACTCGATCGGGCTCCTCCGCAAGCCCTACGTCTACATCCGCGGCAACCACGACTCGGGGGGCACGACCGCGGCCGTGGCCCAGCAGCGCAACGCCATCGTGTTGGACAACACGACCACCGTGGTCGCCGGGCTGACCATCGCCGGCATCGGGGACCCGCGCTTCACGCCGGACAAGAGCACCTCACCGGCGGGCAGCAACCTGACCGGGGAGACAGCCGACCAGCTCATCGACACCGGCGAACAGTTGGCGGCCACCGCCCGTAGCGCACCCCGGCCGGTGGACATGGCACTGGTGCACGACCCCGCCTCGGCGGGGCCCCTCTCCGGCGCCACCCCGCTGGTACTCGCCGGACACACCCACAACCGCGAGGTGTACCGGCTGCCCCAGCAGCCGGACCAAACCCCCACCCTGTTGATGGTGCAGGGCTCGACCGGTGGCGCCGGCCTGCGCGGCCTGGAGGGCGAGGAGCCCACCCCGCTGTCGATGACCGTCCTCTACTTCGACGAGGAGAAACTGCTCCAGGCGTACGACGACATCACGGTCGGCGGCACCGGCCAAGCCCAGGTGAACCTCGAACGGCACATCGTGCCGGACCCGAAGGCCGGGGCTCCCGCCCCGGTCACCCCCACCCCGACCCGCTGACCGGACCGCCGGACGAGCCGACGGTCACCGACCGGTCAGCGCAGGGCGAGCGCGGCGAGGGCGGCGTTCACGATGCTGCCCGGCAACAGGTCGTGGAGCTCGTACAGCTCGGCGACACTGCCGGACTGCCCGAACTCGTCCACGCCGAGAGGCACCGCCGGAGCGCCCACCGCCGAGCCGAGCCACGCCATCGCGTGTGACGCGGCGTCGTGCACGGTGACCACCGGCACCCGGTCGACGAAGGCCGACCGCAGCGCCCCCGGAACGCTCGGCACGGTGGCGGTGCGGACCCCCTGGCGCAGGGTGCGCTGCCAGGCCCGGTAGAGGCGGTCCAGGCTCGTCACGTCCACGACGTGCGCGGCGATCCCCTCCTCGGCCAGCTCGGCCGCGGCGGCGAGCACCTCGGGCAGGACGGCACCGGAGGCGGCGAGCTGCACGACCGGGGCGTCGGCGAGCTGCGGGTACGCCTGGTGGGCGTCGACCAGCCGGTAGGCGCCGGCGAGCACCTGCCGACGCAGTACCGCGTCGCCGAGCCGGCTCCGGGCCGCCGCGAACGGAGCCTGGTCAACCGGGCGGGTACTGAGTCGGAAGTAGTAGCCGCCGTCCTCCCCGGGCGCGGCGGTCGCGGCCGGCGCCGTACCCCCGGCGATCTGCCCCAACGCGTCACAGAGCAGCCAGTCCAGGGTGGTGGCGTAGGCGGGCTCGACGAAGGTGACCCCGGGCAGCTCCAAGCCGACGCTGGCGGTGAGCGTCGACTGGTGTGCGCCCCCCTCCGGCGCCAGGGTGACCCCCGAGGGGGTGCCCGCGACCACGAACCGGGCGCCGGAGTAGGTGCCGTGAAGGAAGGCGTCCAGGCCCCGCAGCACGAACGGGTCGTAGACGGTGCCGACCGGCAGCAGCGGCTGCCCGGAGTGATCCCAGGCCAGGCCGAGCTGGCCGAGCAGCAGGAACAGGTTCATCTCCGAGATGCCCAGCTCGATGTGCTGACCGGCCGGGCTCTCCGTCCACCGCAGCATCCGGTCCTCGGACCACTCGCGCTGCGAGGTGGGCGCGAACACCCCGGACCGGTTGATGAACCCGGCCAGGTTGGTCGAGGTGGCCACATCCGGTGCGGTGGTGACGAGGTAACGCCCGACCTGCGGGTCACGGGACAGGTCGACCAGGACCCGACCGAAGACCTCCTGGGTGGAGACCGGCTTGTTCGCGCGTACCCGGGTCGTCTCCGGGACGCTGACGCCCAGTGCCCGCGTGCGTGGTGCCCGGGACAGCGCCTCCCGGCGCTCCCCGGCCCGGACGCCGGCCGCCGACGCCGGGTCGAGCCGGTCCCACTCGGTGTCCCGGGTGTGGCCGTGCGCGGTCCGCAACGCGTCCACCTGCGCGGTGGTGAGCAGCGCCGAGTGGTTGCGGGGGTTACCGGCGATCGGCAGCCCCCAGCCCTTCACCGTGTACGCGAAGACCACGCTGGGCCGGTCGGTGACCGCGTCGCACTGGGCGTAGGCGTCCAGCATCGCCGCCAGGTCGTGCCCGCCGAGGTCGGTGACGAGCGGGCCCAGCTCGTCGTCGGGGATGTCGGCGATGAACTCCGCGACTCCCGCCGGCGCGCCGTCGAGGAACTGCTTGCGCAGCAGCGGCCCGGCGAGGCCGAAGAGCGACTGGTACTGCTCGTTCGGCATCCGGTCGATCCAGTCCCGCAGCGCCGCCCCGCCTGGACGGGCGTACGCGGCGGCGAGCCGGCGACCGTACTTGACCTCCACGACGTGCCAGCCGGCGGCCTCGAACTGGCCCCGCCACTGATCGATCCGGATGCCCGGTACGACCCGGTCCAGCGACTGGCGGTTGAAGTCGACCAGCCACATCACATTGCCCAGCCCGGCGGTGGCCGGGTCGGCGACCGCCTCCCAGATGTTGCCCTCGTCCAGTTCGGCGTCACCGATGAGGGCGACGAACCGGGACCGGGGACGGGCGCCGAAGTGCGCGTCCACGTAGCGGCGGGTGACCGCCGCGAAGAGCGGCGCCGCCGCGCCCAGACCCACCGAGCCGGTGGAGAAGTCGACCTCGTCCGGGTCCTTCGTCCGGGACGGGTACGACTGGAGGCCACCCCGGGCACGCAGCCGGGTCAGGTACGACCGGTCCAGGTTGCCGAGCAGGTACTGGATGGCGTGGAACACCGGGGAGGCGTGCGGCTTCACCGCGACCCGGTCCTCGGCGTCGAGGTGCGCGAACCACAGCGCCGTCATCGCGGTGACCAGCGAGGCGCTGGACGCCTGGTGCCCGCCGACCTTCACGCCGTCGCCGGTGTCCCGGTCGTGGTTGGCCGCGTCCACGATGCGGGTGGCGAGCCACAGCACCCGGCGTTGGATCTCGTCGAGGACAGCAAGGTCGTGCTGGTTCACGGGGGGACTCCATCCGGGCGCCGCCGTTGGCGCCCTCCGAGGGGTGGGCAGGAAGGGCCCGTCGAGGGGTGGCAGCGGAGGGCCCGCCGAGGGTGGCAGCGGAGGGCCCGCCGAGGGGTGGGCAGGAAGGGCCCGCCGGCAGCCAGCCGGCGGGCCCTTCTCGGATGTCAGCCCTGGACGCCGAGGCGCTCCAGGATCAGCTCACGCACGGTCTTGGCGTCAGCCTGGCCACGGGTGGTCTTCATGACCGCGCCGACCAGGGCACCGGCCGCGGCCACCTTGCCGCCGCGGACCTTGTCGGCGATGGCGGGGTTGGCGGCGATCGCCTCGTCCACCGCCGCGGTCAGCGCGCCGGTGTCGGAGACCACCTCCAGCTTGCGGTCGGCCATGATCTTGGCCGGCGAACCCTCGCCCGCGACCACGTGCTCCAGCACCGTACGGGCCAGCTTGTCGGTGAGCTTGCCGGCGTCAACCAGGCCCTGCAACTCGGCGACCTGCTGCGGGGTGGCACCGATGTCGGCCAGCTCCACCCCGGTCTCGTTGGCCCGGCGGGACAGCTCGCCCAGCCACCACTTGCGGGCGGCGGTCGGGGTGGTGCCCGCCGCGATGGTCGCCTCGATCAGCTCGACCGCGCCCGCGTTCAGGATCGACTGCATGTCCAGGTCGGACAGGCCCCACTCCTGCTGGAGGCGGCGCCGGTGCAACCGCGGCAGCTCCGGCAGCGCGGCCTTCAACTCGGCCACCCAGGTCGGGTCCGGGGCGACCGGCACCAGGTCCGGCTCCGGGAAGTACCGGTAGTCGGTCGCGGTCTCCTTGGACCGGCCGGAGGTGGTGTCCCCGGTGTCCTCGTGGAAGTGTCGGGTCTCCTGGGTGATCCGGCTGCCCGCGGTGAGCACCGACGCCTGCCGGATGATCTCGGAGCGCACCGCGCGCTCCACCGACCGCAGTGAGTTGACGTTCTTCGTCTCGGTCCGGGTGCCCCACTGCTCACCCGGGAGGTTGAGGGAGGTGTTGACGTCGCAGCGCAGCGACCCCTCCTCCATCCGGACGTCGGAGACGCCGAGCGAGCGGAGCACGTCGCGCAGCTCGGTGACGTACGCCCGGGCCACCTCCGGCGCCATCGCGCCAGCGCCGGGGATCGGCTTGGTGACGATCTCGACCAGCGGGATGCCGGCCCGGTTGTAGTCGACCAGCGACTCGGTCGCGCCGTGGATGCGGCCGGTGGCCCCGCCCACGTGCAGGGACTTGCCGGTGTCCTCCTCCATGTGCACCCGTTCGATGCTGATCCGCACCGGTTCGCCGTTCACCTCGACATCCAGGTAGCCGTCCACGCAGAGCGGCTCGTCGTACTGGCTGATCTGGTAGTTCTTCGGCATGTCCGGGTAGTAGTAGTTCTTCCGGGCAAACCGGCACCACTGCGCGATCGAGCAGTTCAGCGCGAGCCCGATCCGGATGGTCGCCTCCACGGCCGCCCGGTTGGCCACCGGAAGCGAGCCGGGCAGCCCCAGGCAGACCGGGCAGACCCGGGTGTTCGGCGCCCCACCGAAGTCGGTCGGGCAGCCACAGAACATCTTGGTGTTCGTACCCAGCTCGACGTGGGTCTCCAGGCCGATCACCGGTTCGTAGCGCGCGACGACCTCGTCGTACGCGGGCAGTGTCGTCGTCATCGGTGCTCCTGCCTCACAGTGCCGGTGGGGTGAACGGGCCGACAGCGCTCTCCAGCGCGGCCGCGACCCGGTACATCCGGTCGTCGGCCATCGTCGGTGCCATGACCTGCAGGCCGACCGGGAGCCCGTCGGCGAGGCCACAGGGCACCGAGATGCCCGGCCCGCCGTACAGGTTGCTCGGAATGGTGAACAGGTCGGCCAGGTACATCTGGTACGGGTCGGCGGTGCGCGCCCCGACCGGGAACGCGACGAACGGCGTCGTCGGCGAGATCAGGGCGTCGACCTGCTCGAAGGCGGTGGTGAAGTCCCGGCTGATCAGGGTGCGCACCTTCTGCGCCTGACCGTAGTACGCGTCGTAGTAGCCCGACGAGAGGGCGTACGTGCCGAGCATGACCCGCCGCTTGACCTCGGGGCCGAAACCGGCCTCCCGGGTCGCCGACATGACCTCCTCCAGCGACCGGACGCCGTCGTCACCGACCCGCAGGCCGAACCGGACCCCGTCGAAGCGGGCCAGGTTCGACGAGCACTCGCTCGGGGCGATCAGGTAGTAGGCCGGCAGCGCGTACTGGAAGTGCGGGCAGGAGACCTCGACGACCTCGGCGCCCAGCTTGGTGAGCGTCTCCACCGCCGCCCGGAAGGCCGCCAGCACACCCGGCTCGGCGCCCTCCCCGGCGAACTCCCGGACCACACCCAGCCGCACCCCGGTCAGGTCGCCGCTGGCACCGAGCCGGGCCGCAGCCGCCACGTCCGGCACCGGCGCGGGGATCGAGGTCGAGTCGAGCGGGTCGTGGCCACCGATCGCCTCGTGCAGCAGCGCGGCGTCGAGCACCGTACGGGCGCAGGGGCCGGGGGTGTCCAGCGAAGACGAGAAGGCCACCAGGCCGTACCGGGAGGTCCCCCCGTAGGTGGGCTTGACGCCGACGGTGCCGGTGACGGCCCCGGGCTGCCGGATCGAGCCGCCGGTGTCCGAACCGATCGACAGGGGCGTCTCGTACGCGGCCAGGGCGGCCGAGCTGCCGCCGCCGGAGCCGCCCGGGATCCGGCTCAGGTCCCACGGGTTGTGGGTCGGCCCGAAGGCCGAGTACTCGGTGGAGGAGCCCATTGCGAACTCGTCCATGTTGGTCTTGCCCAACATCACCGTGCCGGCCGCCCGCAGCCGCCGCACGATCGTGGAGTCGTAGGGCGGGCGCCAGTCGGCCAGGATCTTCGACCCGGCGGTGGTCGGTACGCCCTTCGTGGTGAGCACATCCTTGACCGCCACCGGCACACCGGCCAGCGGGCCGAGCGGCTCACCGGCGGCGCGGCGCGAATCCACGTCGCGGGCGGCGGCGAGGGCACCCTCCGTGTCGACGTGCAGAAAGGCGTGCACCCGGTCGTCAACGGCCGAGATCCGGTCCAGGTGCGCCTGGGTGACCTCGACCGCCGAGGACTCGCCGCGCGCCACCAGGCCGGCGAGTTCGGCGGCGGAGAAGCTGGTCAGGTCGGTCATGAAGCCACATCCTCGTCCAGAATCCGCGGTACGCGGAACCGCTGCTCGGCGGCGTCGGGCGCGCCCGACAGCGCCTCCTCGGGCGTCAGGCACGACGCCACCACGTCGTCGCGCAGCACGTTGGTCAGCGGCACGGAGTGCGACGTCGGCGGGATGTCCGCCGCGGTCACCTCGCCGACCTGGGCGACTGCTTGGAGGATCACGTCGAGTTGGCCGGCGAGGGTGGCCAGCTCCTCCTCGGTCACGGCGAGCCGCGACAGTCGCGCCAGGTGCGCGACCTCCTCGCGGGAGATGGCGGCCATCGGTGCCCCCTTCGTGGCTGTCCTGCTGATCTGTCCGCGCCGACCACGGGCGGTGCTGCACTACCCGCGGTGACCGCAGCGAGTCTATTGCTCCCGCCCGGCGCCGCTGCCTCGACTCCCCCCTCGGCGGCGAGGCCGGCAGGTGGGTTGAGGGTCAACGGGCCGGGTGCTGCCGGACGGCGGCCTCCGGGGCCGTCGCCGTCGGGCGGACCGGACGATGCCGGGTCAGCCAGGCGACAAGCTCCTCGGCCGGCATCGGCCGGGCATAGAACCAGCCCTGCGCGGCGTCGCAGCCGATCGCGTGCAGCATCCGCCAGGTCCGTTCGTCCTCCACCCCTTCGGCGACCGCCCGTAGCCCGAGCGCCCGGGCCAACTCGACCACCGAGGTGACGATCGCCGCGTCGTCGGCGTCCTCGGTCATCCCGAGCACGAAGGAGCGGTCCACCTTCACCTCGGTGAGCGGTAGCCGCCGCAGGTGTTGCAGGGAGGAGAAGCCGGTGCCGAAGTCGTCCAGGGCGATCCCCACGCCGAGCCGGTGCAGCCGGGTGATGGTGGCGAGCACCCGCCGCGGGTCGGCCATCAACGCCCCCTCGGTGATCTCCAGCTGGAGGCGCTGCGGCGGTACGTCGTGCCGGGTGAGTCGCTCCGCGATCCGGTCGGCGATCTCCCCGGTGTGTAGGTCCCGGACGCTGACGTTCAGGGCGGCCCGGAGGACCACACCCGCCGCCTGCCACCGTCCCAGCTGTGCCACCACGTCGTCGATGACCCGGAAGGTGAGCAGGCGCATCACCGCGCTCTGCTCGGCCACCCGGATCAGCTCCTCCGGGTCGACCATCCCGCGCCGGGGGTGCCGCCAGCGCAGCAGCGCCTCGACCCCGACCACCTCCCCGGTCGCGATGGCGACCTGCGGCTGGTAGTACATGGTGATCTCACCCGCGCCGGCCGGGTCAGCCAGACCACCGGCGCGCCCCACCGCTGCGGCGAGCTCCCGCCCCCCGGCTCCGTCGGTGGCGGCGGCGACCGGTGCAACGGTCTCGCCAGGGGCCGGCAGGCCGGCCGGGCCGACGATCGTACGGCGGCGAATCGGGTCGGCCGCGGTGACGATCCGCTGGATCAGCTCGTCGGAGTGGACCAGGTGTACGCGCTGCCGTCGGCCCCACCGCGACCACCGGCCCGGGCTCGTCCCGCTGGTGCCCGGCAGCACCGCGCCGGCGCCGAGCATCGGACGCGCCGAACCGTTGCGCCCCGGGTCCGCCCCACCGCCGTCCGCATCGGGGCGGAGCCCGGAGGCGAGGACCCGACGCAGGTCGGCCAGGAGACCCAGCCGCTCGGGCGAATTGTGGTCGGACTCGGCCACGTAGACGGCGACCGTGTCGTTGCGCTGCTTCGCGTCGTACATGGCCACATCGGCGTGGCGCATCAGGGTGGTGAAATCCATGCCGTGGTCGGGGAAGAGCGCAACCCCGATCGACCCGCCGACATCCAGCGGCAGCCCGTCCAGCGTGACCGGCTCGGCCAGCGCGGCCACCACCCGGCCCGCCCGGTCACGTGCCTCGGCGACGTCGGTCAGCCCGGTCAGCACGATGGCGAACTCGTCCCCGCCGAGCCGGGCCACCAGGTCCCCGTCGGCGACCTCGGTCAGCCGGGCGCTCACCTCGACCAGCAGCCGATCACCGACGGCGTGCCCGAGCGCGTCGTTGACGTGCTTGAACCGGTCCAGGTCAAGCAGCAGCAGCGCAATTCGGGCCGGCGCCGAGCCATCCGCGGCCAGCTCCGCGTGCCGGTGCAGCCGCGCGCCGACCTCGGCGACCAGCGCCTTCCGGTTGGGCAGGCCGGTGAGGGGGTCGAGGGAGGCGAGCTGCTGCTGCTCGGCGCTGAGCCGGGCCATCTGGTAGACCGCGAACAGCGGCGCCAGCACCAGCGGGACCAGCGCCGCGCTCGCCTGGGCCGCGGTGACCAGGACCGGCGCGAGCAGCAGCAGCGAAGCGGTGGAGAGCAGCTCGAAACCCATCCCCGGCCGCCAAGGTGCCCCGAAGCGCAGCCACACCGCCGCGCTGACCAGCCCGTAGTTGACGGTGAACCAGGCGAGCATCGCGCCACCGACCGCGATCACGTCGGTCCCGCTCAGCTGCCCGCCGCCGAGCAGGTCGCCCGGGCCGAGGCCGATCAGGACATGGGCGGCGGCGAGGGCACCGGCGTACTGACCGGCGTTGAAGGCGATACGCCAGCTGGCGTGCCCCATGCGGACTCCGGCCACCACGACCGCCACCGCCTGCACGGCGACCGCCGGGCCGAGCCCCCAGCCGAGCAGGATGGCGAAGGTGAAGCAGATTGACGGAAACATGACCGAGGACCGCCGCCGCCCCGGCGGGACGAACGGCCACGCGTCTCCGGCGACCGCCAGCACCGCCATGGTCCAGAACGCGGCGGGCAGCCGGAACACCTGGTCGGGAAGGGCCAGCAACGGAGCCGCCGACGTCAGCGCGGCCACGGCGAGGACCACCGCCACGAAGGCGAAGAACGGCGCGCTCCGTCCTGGTGGGACGAAGTTGCGCGGGTCGGCCGTCGCCATCAATCCTCCCGCGGGTCAGGTCGGCGCACCCAGGTGTACGCCGTGTCCCCCATGTAACGCCCCAGGAGCCGGAATTCCCCGTACGACAGTCACGAATCGGTCGTAGTCGTAATTAAGTTGGTATACGCGCCCACGGCCGCCGGTCAGCCCTCGACCCGGGCCGCCGCCTGAGCCGCCTCGGGGCCCGCGTCGAGCAACACCGCGAAACCTGCTTCGTCCAGCACCGGCACCTTCAGGCTCGCCGCCTTCTCCGCCTTCGTCCCCGGGTTGTCACCGACCACCACAAAGGCGGTCTTCTTCGAGACCGAGCCGGTGACCTTGCCGCCGCGCGACTTGATCGCCTCGGCCGCCTGGTCCCGGGAAAAGCCGGCGAGTGTCCCGGTCACCACCACGGTCACCCCCTCCAGCGGACGCGGCCCCTGCTCGACGGCCTCCTCCGCCATCCGCACCCCGGCCTCGGCCCACTTCCGCACCACCTCGCGGTGCCAGCCCACGGCGAACCACTCCCGCACGCTCGCCGCGATGGTCGGCCCGACCCCGTCCACCGCCGACAGCTCCTCCTCCCCGGCCTGGTCAATCGCCTCGACCGACCGGAAGTGCCGGGCCAGTGCCTGCGCCGCGGTCGGGCCGACGTGCCGGATGGAGAGCGCCACCAGCACCCGCCAGAGCTCACGCTCCCTGGCCACGGCCAGGTTCTCCAGCAACTTGACCGCGTTGCTGCCGAGGCTGCCGTCCTTGTTGACGAAGAACGGGGACCGCGCCAACTGCGCGGTGTCGAGAGTGAACAGATCACCCTCGTCGGTGATGATCTGGGCGTCGAGCAACGCGGCGGCCCCCTTGTAGCCCAGGACCTCGATGTCGAAGGCCCCCCGCCCAGCGAGGTGGAAGACCCGCTCCCGGAGCTGGGCCGGGCAGCTACGCGTGTTGGGGCAACGGATGTCGATGTCGCCCTCCTTCGCCGGCGCCAGCGGGGTGTCGCAGCACGGGCACCGGCTCGGCATCACGAACGGCCGAGCCTCCGGTGGGCGCAGCTCGACCACCGGGCCGAGCACCTCTGGAATGACGTCACCGGCCTTCCGGATCACCACCGTGTCGCCGATCAACACCCCCTTGCGCTCCACCTCGCGGGCGTTGTGCAGGGTGGCCAGCGCCACCGTCGACCCGGCCACCCGGACCGGCTCCAGGACCGCGAACGGAGTGACCCGGCCGGTGCGCCCGACGTTCACGTCGATGTCGAGCAGCCGGGTGTTGACCTCCTCCGGCGGATACTTGAACGCGATCGCCCAACGCGGTGCCCGGCTGGTCGAACCCAGCCGGCCCTGAATCGCCACCGGGTCAACCTTCACCACCACGCCATCAATCTCGTGCTCGACGTCGTGCCGGTGCGCGGCGTAGTGCGCGATGTACTCCGCGACGCCGGCCAGCCCCGGCACCACCCGCCACCGATCGCTGGTCGGCAGCCCCCAGGCCCGCAACGCCGCGTACGACTCGGACTGGGTGCTCGGCGCCCAGCCCCGGCGGGCCCCGAAGCCGTGCACGACCAGCCGCAGCGGCCGGGACGCGGTGACCCGTGGATCCTTCTGCCGCAGGCTGCCGGCGGCCGCGTTACGCGGGTTGGCGAAGGGCGCCCGCCCCTGCTCGACCAGCCCGGCGTTCAGATCCGCGAAGCTGGCGACCGGAAAGTAAATCTCACCGCGAACCTCGAGGAAAGCGGGAAGCTCCGGAAACTCGGCCGACGGCGTCAGCTCCCCCGGCACGTCCCGAATGCTGCGGACATTCGCCGTCACGTCCTCGCCGGTGCGGCCGTCGCCGCGGGTGGCCGCCCGGACCAGGCGCCCCTGCTCGTAGGTCAGGTTGATCGCGAGGCCGTCCACCTTCAGCTCGCAGAGGTAGGGCACCGGGCCACCGGCATCCCGCTCGACCCGCTCGGCCCAGGCCGCCAGCTCCTCGTCGGAGAAGGCGTTGTCGAGCGACATCATCCGCTCGGCGTGCGCCACCGGGGTGAAGTCGGTGGAGAAGGCGCCCCCCACCCGCTGCGTCGGCGAGTCCGGCGTGCGCAAGGCCGGGAACTCCGCCTCCAGCGCCGCCAGCTCCCGCAGCTGCTCGTCGAAGGCCGCGTCGGAGATGGTCGGCGCGTCGAGCACGTAGTAGCGGTATTGGTGCTCGGTCAGCTCCCGGCTAAGCGTCGCATGCCGCTCGCGCGCCGCAGGGGTCGGCTCCGCGCCGGCCGCCGCCTCCTGCGCCGCAGGAACCTGCTGGCCGATGGCATCCTCGGACATCGCCCTGACCTCCCAATCTTCCCACTACCCCGGGAACGGTATCGAGGCGGTGAGACATTGCGCCGGGCACCCGCCCGCGCCGGTCACCCCTGCTCGCTCAACCGCCGTCCCGCGTCCCGGCAGGCGGTGAGGACCGCTCGGGTGTGCCCTCCGGTGGCATTCGCCAACCCACACGCCGGCGTGATGACAACCTGCTCGGCGAGCTGCCGACGGGGGAACCCGAGGCGGTCCCAGAGCCGGCGGACCCGCTCGGCGAGCTGCGCCGACGTCGGTGCGTCGCCGGCCGACGCCGCTCGCGTGGGCGCGGCACCGGCCAGGAGGCCCAACCCGGCGTCGATCGCCTCACCCAGCGGATCCAGGTCGGTGACCAGGTCGAGATCGAGGGCCGCGCCGACCGCGCCGACCTCCCGAATCAGCTCCAGCGGCACGTCCGGAGCGCAGCAGTGCACCACGACCGGTACCGCGGCGGCGGCGACGACCTCGCGCAGCAGACTGCGGGCCCGGCCCGGCTCCACCGGCCGGTACGTCCCGAACCCACTCTCGGTCGGCACCCGCCCGGCGAGCACCGCCGGCAACGACGGCTCGTCCAGCTGCAGCAGCACCGAGGCCCGCGGTAGCCGACGCGCGACGGCGGCGACGTGCTCCCGTACCCCCTCGGCCAGGGAGCCGGCCAGGTCCCGCACCGCGCCGGGGTCGCGTACCAACCGGCCGCCCACCGGCAGCTCCACCGACGCGGCCAGGGTCAGCGGCCCGGCGACCTGGACCTTGACCGGCCCGGCGTACGCCTCGGCCTGCGCGGCGAGTTGGTCCAGATCCCGCTCCATCAGGTCCCGGGCCCGGCGCCGGTCCCGACCCGGACGGGAGGCGACGCGCCACCGGGCGGCGTAGAGCTCGACCGGCAGCTCCACCAGCAACCCGGCGGTCCGGCCGATCAGCTCCGCGCCCGGGCCGCGGGCGGGTAACTCGGGCAGGTGCGGAAGGAGGGGCAGCTCACCGAGGACGACCCGCTGGGCCTCCGCGATGTCGGTGCCGGGGAGCGACCCGACGCCGGTCGCCGCACCCGCGGGCCACGGCCACGGCTGATCACTCACGGTCGAAGACTATCGGATTCGCGGACGGCCGCCGCCGGGCCACCGGGTGGCTCAGCCAGCGATGGTGGCGGAGCCGAGCACGATGTCGCCCGCCGGGTCCGGTCGGTAGGCCACGATCGCCTGACCGGCCGCCACCCCGCGGACCGGCTGATGCAGCTCGGCCCGGAGCCCGTCGCCGGTCACCGCCACGGTCGCCGGCACCACGGCACCGTGCGCGCGCAACTGCACCTCGCACTCGACCGGGTCGGCCGGCCGGGGCCCGCCGATCCACACCGGGCTCTCCGCCTGCACCTGGGACACCGCCAGCGCCTCGGCCGGGCCCACCGTCACCGTGTTGGTCTTCGGGGTGATCGACAGGACGTAGCGGGGGCGACCGTCCGGGGCCGGGCGGTCCAGGTGCAGCCCGCGCCGCTGCCCGACGGTGTAGGCGTACGCCCCGGTGTGCCGGCCCACCACCTCGCCGGTGGCACCGTCAACGACATCGCCGGGCGCCGCACCCAGCCGCTGGGCGAGGAAACCACGGGTGTCCCCGTCGGCGATGAAGCAGATGTCGTGCGAGTCCGGCTTGTCGGCCACGGCTAGGCCGCGCCGGGTCGCCTCCGCTCGGACCTGCGTCTTCGTCGAATCCCCCAGTGGGAACATCGACCGGCCCAGCTGCTCGCGGGTGAGCACGCCGAGCACGTAGGACTGGTCCTTCGCGAGATCGACGCTCCGGCGTAGCAAACCGTCGGCGCCGAGGCGCGCGTGGTGGCCGGTGACCACGGCGTCGAAGCCCAGGGCCACCGCCCGGTCCAGCACCGCGGCAAACTTGATCTTCTCGTTGCAGCGAAGGCAGGGATTCGGGGTACGGCCGGCCGCGTACTCGGCGACGAAGTCATCCACCACGTCGGCCTGGAACCGCTCGGCCATGTCCCACACATAGAACGGGATGCCGAGCATGTCGGCGGCCCGCCGGGCGTCCCGGGAATCCTCCAGCGTGCAGCAGCCCCGGGCGCCGGTGCGATAGGTCTTCGGGTTCCGGGCCAGCGCCAGGTGCACCCCGGTCACGTCATGCCCCGCCTCGGCGGCCCGCGCCGCCGCGACCGCGGAGTCCACGCCGCCCGACATCGCCGCCAGCACCCGCACCCCGACCACCTTCTCCGCACCGTCCGGCACCGCGGTGGTGCCCGGACGAGCGTAACCACCCTGGCCGCCGCCCCCAAACCCAGCGCGCCCCGCTCTCCGCCGAGGGTGCCCACGGAGCGAACCGCTGCCGCCGGGCGGCTACGGAGTCAGCGCGAAGCGCGGAGGCTGCCGGCCCGCCGGGCCCGGTCGACCGCCTCCGGCAGGGCCGCGATCAGCGCGTCAACCTCCTCCGGTGTGCTGGTGTGACCGAGCGTGAAGCGCAGCGAAGAGCCGGCACGGGCGCTGTCGGCGCCCATCGCGAGCAGCACATGACTCGGCTGGGCGACCCCCGCCGAGCAGGCCGAGCCGGTGGAGCAGGCGATGCCCTGCGCATCGAGCAGGAGCAGCAACGCATCGCCGGCACAGCCGGGAAAGGAGAAGTGGGCGTTGCCGGGCAGGCGATCGCTCGGGTCCCCGTTGAGCACCGCCTCCGGCACCGCCTGCCGCACCCGCGCCACGAGGTCGTCCCGGAGCGCGGCGACCCGGGCCGCGTACTCCTGCTGGTGTCGGACCGCCGTCTCTAGGGCGACCGCGAAAGCGACGATTCCGGCCGTGTCCAAGGTCCCCGAGCGGACGTCCCGCTCTTGGCCGCCGCCGTGCAGCAGCGGGGTCACCGCGACGTCCCGGGCGAGCACCAGGGCGCCCACCCCGGCCGGCCCGCCGAGCTTGTGCCCGGTCACGGTCAGCGCCGAGACGCCGCTGGCGGCGAAGTCCACCGGCACCTGACCGACCGCCTGGATCGCGTCGGTGTGCAGCGGCACCCCGTGCTCGGCGGCCACCGCGGCCAACTCGGCGACCGGCTGGACCGTACCCACCTCGTTACTGGCCCACATCGTCGTGATCACCGCCACCTGGTCGGCGGCGGTGGCCAACTCGGCACGCAGCCGCTGCGGGGTGACCCGGCCGAGGGCATCGACCGGAAGCCAGCTCACCTCGGCGCCCTCCTGCGCGGCCAGCCAGTCGACGGCGTCGAGCACCGCGTGGTGCTCGACCGCGCTGGACACCACCCGGGTCCGTCGGCGATCGGCGGACCGGCGGGCCCAGAAGATGCCCTTGACCGCGAGGTTGTCACTCTCGGTGCCGCCCCCCGTGAAGATCACCTCGGCGGGGCGGGCACCCAACGCGGCGGCCACCCGCTCGCGCGACTCCTCCACTCGGCGGCGGGCCTGGCGACCCGCCCCGTGCAGGGCGGAGGCGTTGCCGACCTCGCGCGCGGTGGCGACGTACGCCTCCAACGCCACGTCGAGCATCGGAGTGGTCGCCGCATGATCCAAATAAGCCATCAGGTTCAGCCTAACGACCGGATCGGGGTCAACCGGAAGCCGGAGGGCTTCCGGGAAGTGCCGCGCCGGACCGGGTGGGCAAGCTGCGGCAGCTCAACCGAGTCGGCGGCCGAACCAACCGAACCGCTTGTCGAGTGCCACGACGGCACCGGCCACGAGGGCGACACCCAGGATCCGCAGCCACGTTCCGGCGCCGATGGGCGCCGTCCGGAACAACGTGTTCAACACCGGCAGGTAGGTGAGCGCCACCTGGCCGAGGGCCTGCAGCAGCACCCCACCGATCAGCCAGCGGTTGGAGAACAACCCCAACCGCCACGCCGAGTGGCGCAACGACCGGCAGCTGAACAGATAGAAAATCTGCACGGCGACGACGAGGTTCACCGCCGCGGTACGGGCCTCCGCCAGCTCCGCGCCACCGCTGCGCTCCCACTCGAACACCCACCAGGCGCCGGCCACGACCAGGGCGGAGACGAGCAGAATCCGCACCACCAGAGCGCCGGTCAGCAGCGGCTGGGCCGGATCCCGGGGCGGCCGGGACATGATTCCGCTCTCCTTCGGCTCGAATGCGAGCGTCAGCCCGAGCAGCACCGCCGAGGTCATGTTGATCCAGAGGATCTGGCTGGGCAGGATGGGCAGCGCGGTGCCGAGCACGATGGCGACGAGGACCAGCATGCCCTCCGCCGCGTTGGTGGGCAGCGTCCAGGTGATGAACTTGGTGAGGTTGGCGAAGACGCCCCGCCCCTCCTCGACGGCCGCCTCGATCGTGGTGAAGTCGTCATCGGTGAGGATGATGTCCGACGCCTCCTTCGCCACCTCGGTGCCGCTGCGTCCCATCGCCACCCCGATGTCGGCCTGCCGCAGGGCCGGCGCGTCGTTCACGCCGTCCCCGGTCATGGCCACCACCTGCCCATCGGCCTGCAACGCCTCCACCAGTCGCAGCTTCTGCTCCGGCGACACCCGGGCGAAGACCGCCGCCCGGTCCACCGCCGCCGGGCTGTCAGCGGGCGAGAGCCGCGCGAGGTCGGCGCCGGAGAGCACCGCGCCGGGACCCGGCTCCGCAGCCAGCAGTCCGAGGCGACCGGCGATGGCGCGCGCGGTGTGCTGGTGGTCGCCGGTGATCATCTTCACCGAGATTCCGGCTCGCTGGCTGGCGGCGACCGCGTCGGCGACCGCCGCCCGGGGCGGATCAAGCATGGCGTGCAGACCGGTGAGGACCAGGCTGCCCGGCAACTCCTGCTCCGCCAGCTCGGCCGCGCCGTCCAGCCGCACCTGCGCCGTGGCCAGTACCCGTAGCCCCTCGCCGGCGAGCGCACCGGCGGCGGCCAGCATCTCGTCCCGGTCCAGTGGCACCGGTCGCCCCTGCTCGTCCAGCGCCGCGACGCTCCACTCCACCAGCCGCTCGACCGCGCCCTTGACCAGCACCACCCGTCCGCCGTCCCCGGTGTCGTGCAGAGTCGCCATAAAACGCCGCTCCGAGGTGAACGGAATCGACGCGACCCGGGGCAGCTCCTCGGCCACCGCGGCGGCCCACAGGCCACCCTTGGCCGCCACCACCAGCATCGCGCCCTCGGTCGGGTCGCCGAGCACCACGTACTCCTCGTCCCGCTCGACCAGCCGGGCGTCGTTGCAGGCCACCCCGGCGAGCAGCGACCAGCGCAGCGCCCCGGCACCCGAGATCCGGGCGGCCTCGCCGTCGGGACCCCGGAGCTCACCCGCGGGCCGGTATCCGCTGCCGGTGACCTCGTACCGGCCGGCGACTGTCCAGAGCGCCCGTACCGTCATCTGGTTCTCGGTCAGGGTGCCGGTCTTGTCCGTACAGATCACCGTCGTGCTGCCCAGCGTCTCCACCGCCGGCAGCCGCCGGATCACCGCTCGCCGGCGGGCCATCCGCCCCACCCCGATCGCCAGCGTGATCGTCACCGCCGCCGGCAGCCCTTCGGGAATGGCCCCCACCGCCAACGCCACGGCGGCGGTGAACATCTCGCTGCCGCTCTCCCCCCGGAGGATGCCGACTCCGAAGGCCAACCCGGCGAGCACCAGGATCACGACGGTGAGCAGCCGGCTGAATCGGGCCAGCTTGGTCGTGAGCGGGGTGTCCAGCACTTGGGCGCTGCCGACCAGGCGATGAATCCGACCCAGCTCCGTCTCGGCCCCGGTGGCCGTGACCAGACCGGCCGCCGAGCCGCTGGTGACGAGCGTGCCGGAGTAGAGCACGTTGCGACGATCGGCCACCGGCGTCCCGTCCGGGACGACGGTCTCGTCCTTGCGGACGGGCTGCGACTCACCGGTCAGGGTCGACTCGTCGACCCTGACCTCGTCGGCCCGGGCCAGGCGCAGGTCGGCGGGGACCTTCTCCCCCGCCTCGACCAGCACCAGGTCCCCGGGGACCACCTCCGCCGACGGCACCCGCCGCGATTGGCCGTCCCGGACCACCCGGGTCTCGGTCCGCACCATCGACCGCAACGCGTCCAGCGCGGCCTCGGCCTTGGACTCCTGCAGGAACCCGACCAGGGCGTTGACCAGAACCACACCGAAGATCACGACCGAGTCGACGTACTCGGCGAGCAGCAGCGTGACCAGGCCGGCGCCCACCAACACGTACACGAGGGGGTTCTGGAACTGGCGAAGCAGCCGGCGGGGCAGGCCGCCGCGACTGGCGGCCGGTAGGACGTTGGCTCCGAAGTGCTCCCGGCGGTCGGCCGCCGCCGCGTCGCTCAGGCCACGCTCGGTGTCGGTCTCGAGCCGCTGCACGACCTCGGGCAGGGCCAACGCGTGGTGACCCCGGTCGGGCGTCCTCGGCATCCGCGCTCCTCGTTCCCTGCCTCGGCCGCGGTGCGTACGGGGCACGCAGGCCATCCTCGCAGGTTGGCGCGGCGGCGGTGCGCGGACGCCGATACGACCAGCGCCGGGAACCCCACGGGTTCCCGGCGCTGGTCGTGGCCGACGCGTCAACTCACCGGCGCTTGCGGATCTCCTCGGCGGTCTGCGGTACGACCTTGAACAGGTCGCCCACCACGCCGAAGTCGGCGAGCTCAAAGATCGGCGCCTCACCGTCCTTGTTGACCGCGACGATCGTCTTCGAGGTCTGCATGCCGGCCCGGTGCTGGATCGCACCGGAGATACCGAGCGCGATGTAGAGCTGCGGGGAGACCGTCTTGCCGGTCTGACCCACCTGGAACTGGTGCGGGTAGTAGCCCGAGTCAACGGCGGCGCGAGATGCGCCGACAGCCCCACCGAGCAGGTCCGCCAGCTCCTCGACGAGCTTGAAGTTGTCGGCGGTGCCGACCCCACGGCCGCCGGAGACCACGACCGAAGCCTCGGTCAGCTCCGGACGGCTGCCCTTCTGCTCGGCGACCCGGTTGACGACCCGGGCGAGCTTGTCGGCGGCCGGGACCGAGACGGTGAGCTGCTCGACGGCCGGGGTGGCCGCGGCCGGTTCCGGGGTGACCGAGTTCGGCCGGACGGTGACCAGCGGCAGGCCCCGGGTGACCTTGGACTTCACGATGGTGGAGCCGGCGAAGACGACCTGCGTCGCGGTGCCGTCGGCGTCCAGCCCGACCACGTCGGTCAGGATGCCGTTGTCGAGCTTCACCGCGAGCCGGGCGGCGATCTCCTTGCCCTCCTGGGCGGAGGCGAGCAGCACCGCGGCGGGCTGCACCCGCGTAACCAACTCGGCCAGGACGGTGGCCTTGGGCGCGACCAGGTAGCCGTCGATCTCCGCACTCTCGGCGGCGTAGATCTTCGCTGCCCCGTACTCACCCAGCTTCGCGCTCAGCGCCTCGGCTGCGCCGGGGCCGCCGAGCACGACCGCGCTCGGCGTACCCAGGCCACGGGCGAGGGTGAGCATCTCCAGGGTGACCTTCTTGACGCCGAACTCCTGGGTGGCTTCGACGACGACGAGAACCTCAGACATGTCCAGACCTGCTCTCACACGAACTTCTCGGTGGCGAGGAACTCGACCAGCTGCGTGCCGCCGGCGCCCTCGTCGGTGACCTTCGTGCCGCTGGAGCGCGGCGGGCGCTTGCTGTGCTCCAGCACGGCGCTGGTCGCGCCGGCGTGGCCCACCTCGGCCGGGGCGACACCGAGGTCGGCCAGGGGCAGGGTCTGCACCGGCTTCTTCTTGGCGGCCATGATGCCCTTGAAGGAGGGGTAGCGCGGCTCGTTGATGGTGTCCCAGACGGAGACCACGGCGGGGGCCTCGGCGGTGACCACCTCGTAGCCCTCCTCGGTCTGCCGCTCGATGGTGAGCGTGCCGCCGTCGACGGTGAGCTTCCGAGCACCGGTCAGCGCGGCGACGCCGAGCCGCTCGGCGATCATGTGCGGCAGGACCTGGACCCGGCCGTCGGTGGACTCGGCACCGCAGAGCACCAGATCGGCGTTCAGCTGCCCGAGCGCGGTGCTGAGCACCTTGGAGGTGGTCACCGCGCAGGACCCGGCCAGGGCGTCGTCCAGGACGTGTACGGCCTTGTCCGGCCCCATGGAGAGCGCCTTGCGGATCGACTCGGTCGCCTGGTCGGGCCCCATGGTCAGGATGGTGACCTCGCCGCCGTGCGCCTCCTTGATCTTCAACGCCTCCTCGATGGCGTACTCGTCCATCTCGTTGATGACGTTGTTCGCCGAACCGCGGTCGACGGTGTTGTCGTCAGTACGCAGGTTGCGGTCCGCGCCCGAATCGGGCACCTGCTTGACGAGTACGACGATATTCATCGCGCTTCGACGACCCTCCTGTGGTTGATGCGATTCGCTCGCCCGGTATGGGGCGCAGCCTCCCGCGTAACTCAACGCGCGGTCAACCGCGGACGCTGTGCGGTTGACCACGACGTCATGTTACCCACAAGTAGCTTCCACCCCCGGGGCCCGTATGGTGACACAGCTCACCAAAGGCGACTCAGACCGGCTCCACCAGCGCACCCCGGATGCGCTCGATCATCGCTGTCTCCCGCGGGGTGACCCCCCGGTGCGCCCCGGCCGCCTGGTCGGCGGCGGCCAACACCACCTCCCGGTAGGTCCGCACGTCCGGTGGCGACTTCTCCCGCAGAATCGCCACCGCCCGGGTCAGCGCCGGCAGCACCACAGACTCGATCTCGAGCTCCGAATCGCGCGGCAGCCGGGGCAGGGGACCACTGGTCAGCACGGCCTTGACCATCCCACTGGAGTCAGCCAGCGCGGCGGAGGCGGCGAAGCTCTCCCGTACCAGCGCCAGCACACCGGGCTCCACATTTGACACGAGGACGACCGCGCCGAAGGCGCCCGTCTTGAGGGTCAGCCGCTCCTCGGCCGTCAACCGCTGCTCCATGATCACGGAGTGTAGATGTCGCCCCCGCCGTGGGGTGTGGCAACAACCACCGGTACGTCATGATGGTCTCATGGCTCGGCTGTACGTTCTCCTCTTCCTCGCGCAGGTCATCCTCGCCGTCATCGCGTTGATCAGCTGTCTCTCGGCCGAGGAGGGCGACATCCGCACCCTGCCCCGGATCGCCTGGGTGCTGATCATCCTTCTCTTCCCGCTGGTCGGCTCGATCGCTTGGTTCGTCGCCGGCCGCGAGACCAGAGCCGGTCAGCCCGGGGCCGGCCGGCCAGCCGGCTACGGTCTCACCGGGCGCCGGCACCGCCCGATCGCACCGGACGACGACCCGGAGTTTCTCCGTTCGGTCGAGGAACGCACCGAGAGCCAGGCCGACCGGGAGCTCTTCCGCCGCTGGGAGGAAGACCTGCGCCGCCGCGAGGACGATCTGCGCCGCGGGGACGGTGAGCAGAAGCGACCCGAGGGCTGACCCGCTCAGGCGAGATTCGACGACCGGGGGTACGCGTCAGCCGGGTCGGTCACCACGTTGACCAGATACGGCACCCCGGCCGCGAAGGCCCGTCGCAGCGCCGGCCCAAGGTCGGCGGCCCTCGTCACGGTCTCGCCCGCACCGCCCAACGCCTGGACCACCTGGTCGTAACGGAGCTCCGGCTGGAGGTCGGCGGCCACGTCGTAGCCGTACAGCGCGCGCATCGGATGCTTCTCCAGCCCCCAGATGCCGTTGTTGCCGACGACGATCACCACCGGCAACCGCTGCCGGACCAACGACTCCACGTCCAGCAGGGAGAAGCCGGCCGCGCCGTCCCCCATCAAGACGCAGATCTGCCGGTCGGGGTGGGTGACCCGGGCACCCATGGCGTAGCCCATCCCGGTGCCGAGGCAGCCGTACGGACCGGGGTCGAGCCAGGTGCCGGGCTGGGCGGGCTCCAGGTACCGGCCCGCGTACGAGACGAAGTCGCCACCGTCGCCGATGGTGACCGCGTCCCGGGCCAGTACCCGGCGCAGTTCGCCGTAGACCCGGGCGGGCCGAATCGGGTCGGTCTCCGCGCCCATCTCCGCGGCGTCGCGGGTCCGGGCGGCATCCTCGGCGGCCCGCAACTCGGCGACCCACTCCGTGTGGTCGACGCGGTCGCCGGGGTGGTCGGCGAAGGCGGACAGGATCAGTCGCAGGTCGCCGGCGGGTGCGGCGGCCGGCCGGCGGTGCCCGGCACGCTCACCCGGCGCGTCCACGACGTGCACCACCGCCGCGGCGCCGAAGTCGCCGAAGTTGAGCCGGAAGTCCAACGGCGTGCCGACGACCACCACCACGTCGGCCTGCTGCAACGCCACCCGGCGGGACTTGGTGAAGGCGAGCGGGTGGTCCGGCGGCAGCGCGCCCCGGCCCATGCCGTTGGTGAAGACCGGCACCGCGAAGGCCTCGGCCGCCGCGCGCAGCGCGGCAACGGCGTCGCCGGCGTAGACGTCGGAGCCGGCGATGAGCACGGGTCGCTGACCGCGGGCGATCAGGTCGGCGGCCTTCGCCACCTCCGCCGGGTCCGCCTCGATCGCCTCGATCGCAGCGACGGCCGGCAGGGCGGCGGCGGCCACCGAGAAGGCCACCTCTAGGGGGAGGTCCACAAAGACCGGGCCACGATGCGGGGTCAGCGCCGTGGTCAACGCGCCGCTCACCACGTGTGGGATGTCCTCGGGGCGCAGGACCGTCTCGGCGTGCTTTGTCACCGGGGTGACCAACGGCAGGTGATCCAGCTCCTGGAGACTGCCCGCCCCCCACCGAAACTGTGGTGCTCGCCCACCGAGCACCAGGATCGGTGACGCGTTGAAGAAGGCGCTGGTCAGCCCGGAGATGCCGTTGGTGACGCCCGGCCCGGCGGTCAGTACGGCGAGGCCGGGGCGGCGCTGCAGCTTTGCGACCGCCTCGGCGGCGAAGACCGCCGACTGCTCGTGCCGGACGTCATAGATCGGAAACCCGAGCTGGTGCGCGGCGTCGTAGAGCGGGAAGACGTGCCCTCCGGAGAGGGTGAACATCTCCCGCACCCCGTGTGCCCGCAGCGCCGCCAGTGCTAGCGCCCCGCCGTGCCCCTCGATCCGCTCCGACATGACCAGCTCCCCTGATCGCGGAAGATCCGGGCATACGCTACCCAGCGGTAGCCGGAAAGGGAACGCCCCGGATCAACGTCCGGTGAAGTCCGGCTTGCGTTTCTCCACGAAGGCCGCCATGCCCTCCCGCCGGTCGTCGGTGGCGAACAGCGCCGCGAAGAGCTGGCTCTCCCAGGCGAGGCCGGAGGTCAGGTCCATCTCCAGGCCACCGTCGACCGCCAGCTTCGCCGCGCGCAGGGCCTGCACCGGGCCGGTCAGGTACGGCTGCACCAGGGCCACCGCAGCGGCATAGACCTCGGCGGCGGGGGCCACCCGGTCGGCCAGCCCGATCCGGAGCGCCTCCGCCGCGTCCACCATCCGGCCCGACATGATCAGATCCTTGGCTCGGGCCGGGCCGACCAGGCGGGCCAGCCGCTGGGTGCCACCGGCGCCGGGAATGACGCCGAGCTTGATCTCCGGCTGGCCGAGCTTGGCGTCCTCGGCCACCACCCGCCAGTCGCAGGCGAGGGCCAGCTCGCAGCCGCCACCGAGGGCGTACCCGGTGATCGCGGCGACTACCGGCTTGGGGATCTGGGCGATCGCACCCAGCGCACTGGAGAGGGCGGCTGCCCGCTCGGACATGTCCACGTAGGACATGTCGGCCATCTCCTTGATGTCCGCCCCGGCGGCGAAGACCCGGTCCCCGCCGTACACGATGACCGCGCGGACGGCCGGGTCGCCCCCCGCCTGGGTCGCCGCGGCGCGCAGCTCCTCCTGCACCTGGGTGTTCAGCGCATTCATCGGCGGCCGCTCCAACCGAATGGTGCCGATCCCGTCCTTGATCTCCAGCCGCACGAACTCGCCCACGCCGTCCCTCACTTCCTCGTCGAAGTAGCGTGCCAACCTTACGGCCCGGCCGCTGGGGCCGTAGTCTGGCGCCAGCCCCGTAACCGGGAGTTTGGAAATGGTCACGCATTACCACGATAAATCGATACAAGTAACATCAACGACTATCCAGGTGCTGCACCAGACCTTCCCGCTGGCCGAGATCAGCGCCGTGTGGCACCACCGCGGCAGCCGCTCCTGGCGCGTGCTCGTCGGCCGCGGCGCGATCGGCGCGGCCCTGGCCGGTCCGCTGGTCGCCGCGGTGGCGGGCATCGCGCTCGCGCTCTGGCTCGGCCGCTCCCCCACCGTCACCATCGCCATCATCGGCACCTCGGTGCTGGTCGGGCTCGCGGTCGGGCCGGTCGCCGACTTCCTCTTCGAACACCTAGACCGCTCGTACGCCCGGGGCAGCCGCCGGCTGGAGATCTGGGTCCGCTGGCAGGGCCGGCCAACGCTGCTGCTGGCGACCGCGGACGCGGTGCGGTTCGGGCAGATCTACCGAGCCCTGCAGCGCGCCATTGAAAACAGCCAACCAGCCCTCCAACCGCCGCACCCGGCAGCGAGAGCGGCCCACTCCCGGGCCAGCAGCCGGAGCGGCCCGGCACCGAAGTAGGGCCCGGTACCCGACCCGATCAGGCCGACCCGCACCGATCGACCCCGGTTAGAGTTAATGATGACCCTCTATTACCGGGACGACGCGGTGCAGGTGACCTCCGAGGCGATCCGGTCGGGTGGGCTCCGGGTACCGATAGCCGAGATCAGGTACGTCTGGCACGCGAAGGGGCGAACCACCCTCGCCGTCCGCGGGCGGCTACTCAGCCGCGGTGTCCTGGTGCTGCTGTTGTCGCTGCCGCCACTGGCGGCAGTGCTCTGTGCACTCGCGCTGGTCTGGTCAGCGCCGGAGCGAGGGTGGCTGCCGGTGCTGCTCACCCTCGCCGGGTGCCTGCTGCTCGCGTTGGCCGTGGCGCCCTTCCTGGAGCTCCCGCTCAGCTGGCTGGACCGCTCCTACGAGCGGGGCAACCGGGTGCACGAGCTGTGGGTGCAGGCACAGGGCCGCGAGTTACTGCTCCTGCGCACGCCGGACGCGCTCCGGTTCGGCCAGATCTACCGCGCCGTACAACGCGCTGTCGAACAGCAGACCTACGACCGGTGACTCGGCCGACCCGCCGTCGCGGCCGCCACCGCCGCCCTGGCGTGCGGCGCGGGAAGAGTCAGCCCGGCTGGTACAGCTCGTCGATCTCGTCCCGGCTGGGCAACGCCACCGAAGCGCCGAGCCGCCGGACACACGCCGCGCCGGCGCCCGTCGCCCACCGCACCGCGTCCACCAGGTCGCGCCCCTCACCCCAGGCGACCGCGAGCGCGGCCGAGAACGCGTCGCCGGCCGCCGTCGAGTCAACGGTCTCGACCGGCACCGCCGGGACACACGCCCGGCCGCCATCCCGGTCGCCGTACCAGGCGCCGGAGACGCCGAGCGTGAGCACCGCCCGGGGGGTCAACTCCAGCAGGGCCGCCGGGGTGTCCCGACCGTGACCGGTGAACGTCTGCGCCTCGCTCTCGTTGACCACCAGCACATCGGTGGCGGCGAAGAGCTCCGGCGGCACGGTCCGGGCGGGGGCGGCGTTGAGCACCACTCGGGTACCGGCGGCACGCGCCGCCACCGCCGCCTCGGTGACGGTCTCCACCGGGATCTCCAACTGGGCGACCAGCACATCCGCTTCGCGGATGGCGGCCAGTTCCGGCTCGGTCAGCCCGGTCATCGTGGCGTTGGCGCCGGGACTGACCACGATGGCGTTCTCCCCCTCGGCGTTCACCATCACCAGGGCGACCCCGGAGGCACCGTACGCGACCCGCAGCTGACTGGTGTCCACTCCGGCCGCGGTGATGCGGGCGCGCAGGGTGACGCCGAAGGCGTCGGAGCCGATGGCACCGAGGAACGTGCAGGCCGCGCCGGCCCGGGCTGCCCCGATGGCCTGGTTGGCACCCTTGCCGCCCGGCACCATGACGAAGTCCGCGCCGAGCAGCGTCTCCCCCGGCCGTGGCAGCGCCGCAGCGGTCGCCACGAGGTCCATGTTGGCGCTACCCAGGACGACCACCCGGGTCTGTGGCATCGAGCACCTCCGGTTGTGCGGGTTGGGGGCTGCGGGATCCCTACCCGGTCCGGGCGTGGGCCACGCCGTGCCTCAACCGGCACGGGCGGTGTAGCGGTCGCCGTGCCGCTCCACCACCAGGGACAGCCCGAACGTCTTGCTGAGATTGTCCCCGGTGAGGACATCGGTCAGCAGGCCCTGCGCCATCACGTCCCCGTCGCGCAGTAGCAGCGCGTGGGTGAAGCCGGGCGGGATCTCCTCCACGTGGTGGGTGACCAGCACCAACGCCGGGGCATCCGGGTCCGACGCCAGCTCCGCGAGCCGAGCCACCAGCTCTTCGCGGCCCCCCAGGTCAAGCCCGGCCGCGGGCTCATCGAGCAGCAACAACTCCGGGTCGGTCATCAGCGCCCGGGCGATCTGTACCCGCTTACGTTCCCCCTCGGAGAGGGTGCCGTACCGGCGGTCGGCGAGATCTCCGACGCCGAGCTGGCCGAGCAGGGCTCGGGCCCGGGTCTCGTCGCCGCTGTCGTACTCCTCCCGCCAGCGGCCCACCACGGACCAGGACGCGGTCACCACCACGTCCACGACCCGCTCCTCGGTCGGGATCCGCTCGGCGAGGGCCGCGGTGGAGAGCCCGATCCGCGTGCGCAGCTCGGTCAGGTCGGTCCGGCCGATCTGCTCGCCCAACACGTGGGCGAGCCCGGCGGTCGGATGCAGTCGACCACCGGCCAGGTTGAGCAGCGTGGTCTTGCCGGCGCCGTTGGGACCGAGCACAACCCAGCGCTCGTCCAGCTCGACCCGCCAGTCCACGTCGTGTAGCAGGGCCGCACCAGCGCGGCGCACGGTCACGCCGTCGAGGCTGACCACCAGATCCGCGTCCACGGAGGCGGGGGCGGGGGCGGCACCGGCGGGGCCGGGGATCAAGGCACCAGTCACGACCCCATCCAACCACGCACCGGTCAGCCACACCCGAGCCCCCGAAGGAGCTACCGGAGCGAAGCGCGGTGGACCGGCGGAGCGTCGGCCGACCACACCACCACACCGCCCCGCCGGTCAGCTCGTCGTGGAGCCGAACACCTCGTCCCGGACCGCCGCCAGGGCGGTGTGCAGCGCGCCGCGCAGAATCGGCTCCTCGGTCAGGCCGGTCGGCACCACCCGTGGCCGGACCAGAGCGATCGCCGCCACCTCTCGCTGCACTCGTTCGGCCAACGCCGCCCCGCCGGCCCCGCCGACCGCACCAGCCAGAACCACCAGCGGTGGATCCAACACCACACAGGTGCTCGTCACCCCGAGTGCGAGCCGACGGGCCAGTTCGTCCAGCATCGGGGCACCCGCCGCGCCGTCGGCGACCGCCGCGGAGACCCCGCCGGCCGCCGTGGCGTCGGGGTACCCGTGCTCCCGGGCGAGCGCGCGAACCGCCTCCGCGCCGACGAGCTGCTGGAAAGCGGGCTTGGTACGAAGGGCAGCGGCACGCGGAATCGGCACCCCGGGCACCGGCAGCCAGCCGATCTCGCCGGCGGCGCCGGTGCTGCCGTGGTGCAGCCGCCCGCCAATTACGATCGCCAGGCCGATGCCGGCGTCCACCCAGGCCAAGACGAAGTCGGCCACGCCCTGCGCCGCTCCCGACCGCGCCTCCGCCATCGCCGCCAGGTTGACGTCGTTCTCGAAGACCAGGGGGGTACGCAGGTCGTCCCGGAGCGCACCGAGCAGGCCGGCGTGCCACCGCGGCAGGTTGAACGCGAAGGTGATGTCACCACTGGCCGGATCCACCAGACCAGGGGCGCCCAGGACGACCCGGCGTACGGTCGCCAGTGGCGCCCCGGCGCTGCTCGCGGCTTCGACGACGGCGTCGTGCACCACACCGACCGGGTCCTCGGTATCGCCAGTTGCCTGCTCGGAGCGGCCGACCACCGTCCCGGTGATGTCCGCGCAGGCGGCGACCACCCGGTCGGCCCCGAAATCGACCCCGACCACGTGAGCGCTGCCCGGGCGGACGGCATAGAGCTGGGCGTTCGGACCCCGCCCGCCCGCCTGCTCACCAACCCGAGTGACGAGCCCTCGTTCCTCGAGGCGCTCGACCAGCTGAGACGCGGTTACCTTGGACAGGCCGGTCAGCTCGCCCAGCCGCGCCCGGGTCAGCGGACCCTGCTCCAGTAGCAGCTCCAGCGCCGCGCGGTCGTTGAGCGCCCGCAACAGGCGAGGAGTGCCGGGGAGCCGGGTCATAGACATGCCAGTCCTCGAGGATTCATGAAACCAGCCACACGCAACGATGAAAGAGGTGAGCGTAGCGTAACGACCACCGATCGAGCGGGTAACTGGCCGTACCGACAGAGACAGGGGAGCAGATGAGGCCGGATCCAGGAATTCGCCGCCTCGCGCTGGGCACGCTGCTCGCCGCGTACCCGGGGCCGGTCCCACCACAGTGGGCCGTTGACCTGGTCGGCGACGGACTCGCCGGACACACGCTCTTCGGCACCAACGTGCACGACCCCGAACAGGTGGCGGCGAGCACCGCCGCGTTGCGTACCGCCCGCTCCGACGTTCTGATCGCGATCGACGAGGAGGGTGGCGACATCACCCGCCTCGCGCACGCGACCGGAAGCCCGTACCCCGGCAACGCCGCGCTCGGCGCGATCGGCGACGTGGCGCTGACCCGACAGGTCCACGAGGCCATCGGGGCGGAGTTAGCCGCCCTCGGCATCACCGTCAACCTCGCCCCGGTCGTCGATGTCAACAGCGCCGACGAGAACCCGGTGATCGGCACCCGTTCCTTCGGTCGCGACCCGGATCGGGTGGCCGCACACGCCGCCGCCGCGGTGGCCGGCCTGCAAGACGGCGGCGTCGCCGCCTGCGCCAAGCACTTCCCCGGCCACGGCGCCTCGGTCACCGACTCCCACCACGAACTGCCCACGGTCGACGTCCCGCTGGCGCTCCTCCGCCAGCGGGACCTACCGCCGTTCGCGGCCGTCGTCGACGCCGGCACCCGGGCGGTGATGACCGCGCACATCCGGATCCCGGCCCTGACCGGGGCTGGCCCGGCGACCTTCAGCCGGGCGGCCCTGGTTGACCTACTACGCCACCAGTACGGCTTCACCGGGGCGGTCGTCACCGATGCCCTCGAGATGAGGGGCGCCGTGTTGGCCGCGGGCGGGGTGGGCCCGGCCGCGGTCGCGGCGCTCGCCGCCGGGGCGGACCTACTCTGCCTCGGCGCGCGGGTCGACGCCGGCCGGGTCGAACAGGTGGCCGGCGAGATCGGGACGGCGCTCACCGACGGCCGGCTGAAGCGGGCCCGGGTCGAGGAGGCGGCCGGCCGTACCGCCGAACTCGCCGCCTGGACCCGGACCACCGACGCCGCCAGCCCCCTGCCCACCCAGCTCGGGTACGCCGCCGCCCGCCGGGCCGTCCGGGTGGAGGGCACCCTGGCCGGGCTCGGCCGCCCCCTGGTGGTGCAGCTGCAGGCCAGCTCGACAGTCGCCGAGGCACGGGTGCCGTGGGGACTCGGCCCACACCTCAGCGGCGTCGAGCAGCTGCGGGTCGTCGCCACCGCCACGGACCCGGCGACCCTGCGCCGGATCGCCGGCACGCGGACGATCGTCCTGGTCGGCCGGCGGCTACACCTGCTCCCCGGCGCCGCCGACCTGGTGACCGCGCTCGCCGCCCAGCACCCGGTGGCGGTGGTCGAGATGGGCTGGCCCGGGTCGTGGCGGCCGCCAGGAGTCGACGCCTTCGTCACCACGTACGGTGCCAGCCACGCCAACGGCCGCGCCGCCGCCGAACTCCTCGGGCTGACCGCCGGACGCGCCTAGTACGCTCCGTCACCGTCCACGCCAGTCGGCCGTACAGCTTCTTACTGCAGTTCAGAGTCCAGTTTTCGACACACCAACACCTCCGATCACCCCTTGCCCACCCGCCACTAAATACGTAGCGTCACAACTGCATCCAGCGATCCGCCCCCGGGCGGCCAGCGGGGGCCTGGGGGAAGGACGCGGACCGGGGTTCCGGCCCGGGAGCTCCGGTCCGCGCCCTACCCACTTCGCCCGACCCACTTCGCCCTACCCACTTCCGGCGGCACGCGCCGGCCGCCGCTGCACCTCTGCCCCGATGCGGGTCGCGCTCCAATTCAGCCCGGGTAGACCCCGAACGACCGCCAGCCCCGGTCGGGGAACCCGGCCGCCTCAGCCACCCGGGCCGACGCCCGGTTCCGCCGACTGTGCAGGTACGTCGGCACCGCCCCCTCGGCGAGGACCCGGCGGGCCGCCTGGGCGACCAGCTGACGGGCCAGCCCTTGCCCCCGGGCTGCCGGGACGGTGCCCACCGCCAGCTCCCGGCCGTACGCGTCATGCCGCTTGACGCCGACCCCGGCCTGGTACTCGCCGCGGTCGTCGCGCACCACCAGCACCGGCCGATCGAACAGTCGGAGCCAGGACGGTAGGCCGGGCGAGGTCGGCGGGATCCACTCACCGACCTCCGGCAGCGGTGCGGGATCCTCGGTCCACCGAAACACATCGTCGTGCACCACCCAGTCGGGGTGACCGACAGCTGCCGGCAGGTCGGCGAGGAGCCGCCGGGACGAGCCCCGGGCCAGTTCCCGGACGGCTGCGACCCGTTCCGGCGCTACGGAGAGCACCTGGTGCTCCCCAGCGGAGACGGCGATCGCCGGCCGGAGCCGACCGTCCCAGGCGGGTTCGGCCCGGCGCCGCGCGGCGACCACGTGCTGCCCCGGGCCAGCCGGCCACTGCCCCAGCCAGGTGGCCAGGTGCAGGTGAAGCCGCCGGCTGCCCATCGCACTCCTTCAAGGTCTACTCGTCGCGCTCCGCCTACCCGGTCCCCCTCGAGTCGCGGACCACCGTCACTGTCGACGACCGTAACCGGCTCGCAAGATCTTAAGCTGATCACCGCGGCTACGCTGGGCAACGACGAGGGAGGCCCGGTGACGCAACGGGTACTGGTCGTTGACGACGACCGAACAGTCAGTGACGTGGTCTGTCGCTACCTGGTGCACGCCGGCTACCAGGTGCGGCATGTCGGCGACGGCGATTCGGTGCTCGCCGCGGTCGCCGCCGAACCACCGGACCTGGTCGTGCTGGATCTGATGCTGCCCGGGCTCGACGGCCTGGAGGTGTGCCGGCGGTTACGCGCCAAGCCGGGCGGGGTGCCCATCATCATGCTCACCGCGCGCGGTGACGAGGCGGACCGCGTCCTCGGCCTGCAGCTTGGTGCCGATGACTACCTCAGCAAGCCGTTCTCGCCCCGGGAGTTGGTGCTGCGGGTCGGATCGGTGCTGCGGCGCAGCGGTGAGCCGCGGACAGCACCGGCCACCGTGCTCCGCGACGGCGCGCTCGTGGTCGAGACCGGCCCCCGGGTGGCCCGGCTGCACGGCCACGAACTGACCCTCACCGTACGCGAGTTCGACCTGCTGGCGTACCTGATGCGACACCCCGACCGGGCGTTGGGCCGGGCCGAGCTGCTGGAGCGGGTGTGGGGCTGGAACTTCGGTGACCAGTCAACGGTGACCGTCCATGTTCGCCGGCTACGGGAGAAGGTGGAGGCCGATCCCGCGAACCCACGCCGGATCGTGACGGTCTGGGGCATCGGCTACCGATACGAGCCGACCGATGGGTGAACTGGCGCTGATCTTCGCGTTCGCGCTCGGTCCGGCGCTCTGTGTCGGCGCGTTCGGCGCCCTCGCCCTGCGCCTGCTGCGCGGACGCTCGGTGACGGTACACATCGTCACCCTGCTGGTCGTCGCGGTGACCGCGATGGTCGCCGCGGTGGCGATGGTCGCCGACCAGATGTTCCTCTCCCCGCACGACCGGAACGTGGTGCTGATCACGGTGGCGGCGGCGGCCCTGGTGGTTCTCACGGTCGGCTGGCTCTTCGGGCGCCGCCTGGCCGCCGCCGCGGTCTGGGCCGACCAGGCCCGGCAACGGGAACGCCAGATCGAACAGGGTCGGCGGGACCTCGTCGCCTGGGTGTCGCACGATCTGCGAACCCCACTGGCCGGGCTGCGCGCGATGGCTGAGGCGCTGGAGGACCGGGTGGTCGACGATCCCGCGACGGTGAGCGAGTACCACCGCCGGATCCGGGTGGAGACCGATCGGATGACCCGGCTGGTCGACGACCTCTTCGAGCTCTCCCGAATCAACGCCGGCGCCCTGCGCCTGACCCTGTCGGCGGTGCCCCTGGGCGATGTCGTGTCGGACGCCGTGGCCAGCACCGCACCGCTGGCCGCGGCCTGCCGGGTCCGGCTGCTGGCACCCGACTCGGGCTGGCCCACCGTACTGGCCAGTGAGCCCGAGCTGGCCCGGGTGGTGGGGAACCTCCTACTCAACGCCGTCCGCTACACCCCGTCGGAGGGGACCGTCCGGGTCGAGGCCGGGGCGGAGACCGACTGCGCCTGGTTGGCGGTCGCGGACACCTGCGGCGGCATCCCCGAGGCGGATCTACCCCGCGTCTTCGAGGTCGCCTTCCGCGGGGAGCGAGCCCGCACCCCCTGCCCCAGCACCGGGGAACTGGCCAGCTCCGGAGGGCTGGGACTGGCGATCGTACGAGGGCTGGTGGAGGCGCACGGCGGCCGGGTGCAGGTTCGCAACACCACCGGTGGGTGTCGGTTCGAGGTCCGGCTACCTCTTCCGGGAGCCGCCTAGCCCATCGACTGTTACCGCTATATTTAATAGACGTACACCATTCTCTGGGATGGTGGGGTCATGTCGAACCCGCCGCAGCACCGCCGCCACGACTCCAGCGCACTCTGGCCAACCGCCTGGGTTGCCGGGGAGCGCTTTCCGGCCCAGCCACCACACCGCGGCATCCGCGCCTCGCCGCTGCTCACCTGGGTTGAGCTGAACCACCGTCCCACCCGCCGCCCCAACACCCACTGACCTCCGTCGGGCCCCGGGGCGGCACCCGGGGATCAACGCCACCACCGCAGCGACCGGCGAGCCGGCGCCGACATTCGCACACCTGTCGGGTAACGTCTGCTGGTCCTCCAGACCGGGCTACGACAGGAGAAGTTCCGCGCATGGGCAAGAAGACGATCCGCGTCTCCGACTTCAGCGGCCGGGTGCTCCAGCCCGACGACGAGGCCACCCGGGTGGTCGTCCTGGAGCACCCGGACCTGGTTGCCGGGCCCGTACAGTTGGACGCCACCCCGGCCGAGGTGGAGAACATCGACGACGCGGCCCTGGACGTCGCGATCGTGGAGATCCACGACAGCCACGGTGGGGGCGAGCCGCGCCGGGTGGTGCTGACCGCCAGTGAGTTCGACGCGATGGCCACCGACACCCCGATGGCGCAGCTGCTGCGGACCGCCGAGCGGGTTCGTCCGCCGAAGAGCCGCCGCGCCGCCGAGAAGGTCGACTACGGCACCATCGAGCACGCGGGCCGGCCGCACCGGGGCCGGGTCACCGAGGAGGAGGCCCGGCTGGTGCGGGAGCGGCTGGACGAGGTCAACAAGCGTCTCGCCGACTCCGGCGTACGCCAGATCGACCCGGCCGATCCGGAGCACGCCGCCCGGTACGGCTTCCCCACTCCGGACTGACCTGCTCGCTTCCGGCGGGTGGGACCGGCGAAGGGATACCGCGTGCGGCTCCAGGTGGGATGCGCGATGTGGACGCACAAGGCGTGGCAAGGGCGCCTGGTGGCGCACCCGCTACCGGCGCCCGAACGCCTGCGGCACTACGCCGGGTGGTGCAACGCGGTGGAGGGGAACACCACCTTCTACGCGACCCCCGCCCGGGAGACGGTGTCCGGCTGGGCGCAGCAGACCGACCCGAGTTTCGGCTTTGTGCTCAAGCTGCCCCGGGTTGTCACGCACGAGCGACGCCTCGGTGCGGTGGACGAACCGCTGCGTGCCTTCCTCGACGCGATCGAGCCCCTGGGCCCTCGGGCCCAGGCTCTCTGGATCCAGCTGCCCGGTTCCTTCGCTCCCGGCGATGTGGCCACCCTCGCCCGATTCCTACGGCGCCTTCCCCCGACCTACCGGTACGCGGTCGAGGTGCGCCACCCCGCGTTCTTCGTCGACTCCGGCGCGACCCAGCTGTTGGTCCGGACCCTGGCCGCCACCGGCACCGAGTGGATTCCCTTCGACACCACCACGTTCTTCGCCCACCCCCCGACCAGCGACGCGGAGCGGGATGCCTGGACGAAGAAGCCACGGCTGCCGCTCCGCTCGGCGGCGCTGACCGACCGGCCGGTTGTCCGTTACCTCGGCCGGGACGACCCCGACCAGACCGGTGCGGGTTGGCGGCGCTGGGTCGACACCGTCGCCGGCTGGCTCCACGAGGGCCGCTCGCCCACTTTCTTCGTCCACACTCCAGATAACGCCGACGCCCCGGTGCTCGCCCGCCGTTTCCACGACGAGGTACGCCTCCGCGTCCCGGCGCTCGAGCCGCTGCCCCGGCCGGCTCCGGTGCAGCCGCTGACGCTCTTCTGAGCGCCGCCGCCGCGAAGCGCAGCCCTTCCTGAGCGCCGCCGCTGCCGGCACTGACCCACGTCGCGGAAGCCGAGTCAATCGTCCTTTTGCCCGGACCGACACCCTTAACGCCCGGCGTGCGTTGATCCTGGCGGTAGAGACATTTCTCCCCGCGCAGGGTTATAGGTGGCTAAAGGTGGCTGCTGCCCTATTAGCGGTCATTTGTCGGCTCGGAGGTATGCACGATGCAAGGAATCGGTCAACGGCTCAGCCGAGGCGTTGGAGGGCAACAGACTAGGCGCACCGCCGCCAGCTGGCTCTCCCTCGCGCTGGCCGTGACGGTCACGCAGGCGCTCGTCGTGTCACCCGCGTTCGCGCAGAACAAGCCACCGACGACCGCCGCCGTGACAGACGCCGCCCTGTCCTGGGGAGACAACAAGGCGGGGCAGCTGGGCAACGGGAACAACGAGAACAGCACCGTGCCGGGCGAGGTCAGCCTCCCCGCAGGCACCCTGGTCACCGCCATCGCCGGCGGCGGCGCCCACAGCCTGGCGTTGACCAACACCGGCACCCTGCTCGCCTGGGGCGACAACTCCTCCGGCCAGCTCGGCGACGGCACCACGACCAGCAGCAACACCCCCGTCGCGGTCGACCTACCCGCCGGAACCGAAGTCACCGCCATCGCCGCCGGCGGCGCCCACAGCTTGGCGTTGACCTCCAGTGGCACCGTCTTCGCCTGGGGCGGCAACTCCTCCGGCCAGCTCGGTGACGGGAGCACCGACAACACCAGCACCCCCGTCGCCGTCGGCCTGCCCACGAACACCACGGCCACCGCCATCGCCGCCGGCGACAGTCACAGCCTGTCGCTGACCGCCACTGGCAGCGCCTTCGCCTGGGGGGACAACGCCCAGGGCCAGCTCGGGGACGAGAGCACCAACAGCACCAGCAAACCGAGTAACGTCGCGCTGGTGCCGGGCACCACGCTCACCGCGATCGCCGGCGGCGCCGCCCACAGCCTCGCGTTGACCTCCGAAAACACCGCCCTCGCCTGGGGGGACAACTCCCAGGGCCAGCTCGGCGACGGGAGCAAAGACGACGCCCTAGCGCCGGTCAACGTCGCCCTGGCACCGGGCACCGAGGTCACCGCCGTCGCCGCCGGCAACCGCCACAGTGTGGCGCTGCTCGGCAACGGCACCGCCGCCGCCTGGGGTAACAACTCCCAGGGGCAGCTGGGCAACGGAAACAACGTCAGCAGCGGCACCCCGGTCCCGGTCGTCCTGCCCAACGACACCACACTCACCGCCATCGCCGCCAACAACAGCAACCACACCGTGGCGATAACCGACGCCGAAACCGCCCTCGCCTGGGGCGACAACTCCTACGGTCAGCTCGGCGCCGAGACCGACGACCCGCCCGACCCCGAAGGCCCCAGCATCGCCAGCAGCAGCAACACCCCGATCCCGGTCAACCTGCCCACCGGTACCACCGTGACCACCGCCGCCGTCGGCAGCAGCCATAGCCTGGCCCTGCCCACGCTCCAGGCGACCTCCGCCACGGGCCTGCAGGTCTCGCCGCCGGACCCGACCACGGATCAGGACGTCACCCTCACCGCCACCGTCACCTGCGACCCCGGACCCGCGACCGGCAGCGTCACCTTCCGCAACAACAACACCGACCTCGCCACCGTGCCCCTGGACAGCACCAGCACCGCCACCCACACCCTCCGGCTCCCCGCCGGCACCAACACCTTCACCGCCGACTACACAAGCGACACCGTTGTCTGCCCCAACAGTCAGTCCGAGGCCGTCACCGTCACGGTCACGGACCCGACCGATCCCGACCTACCCATCACCGGGGCCAGCCTGCCCAGCCTGCTCGGCACCGCCACCCTGCTCCTCCTCGTCGGCGCCAGCTTCATCTTCCTCACCCGCCGGAACCGGTCCACCCACCACCAGAAGTAGCAGGTAGCACACAGCCGGCCGGGGCTGCTCGTCGCCGACAGCGACGAGCAGCCCCGGCCGGAGCGTCAGTGCCGGTGGTAGTTGTCCGGCTGGTTCGGGTCGCCCGGGTGCTCCAGCCCCTGCACCAGCCGAAGCCGGTGCGCGCGGGCGTGGTCGAGCCACCGGACAAAGGCGATCCGACGCGCGGAGTCGTTGATCCGATCAGTCGGATCAAGAGCCGGATCGACCAACTCCCGGCGCCCCCGAAGCACCACCGTCCACGAGTCGACGGTGACCGTCTCCCCCGGCGCGGCCGAGCGCAGCGCCTCCGCCAACGCCACCGGCAACGAATCCGGGGTCGCCTCGAAGTCGCCATCCGCGGAGGACAACTGCCAGACGACTCCGGCCGACCGTGCCGCGGTCGCCGCCCGATAGGCGGCGATCTGCTCGGCTGGCGCGGTGACCTCAGCGGTCAGCGCCGCATACAGGGACCGGACCGCGGCGCAGCCCTCGAACGCCGCCGCGGTGATGGATCCGAACTCGACGGCGGCCAGCTGGTCCAACCGGACCAGTGGCGCATCCGTCACGTCGAGACCACGGGACTCGGCCTCCGCGATGCAGAGCTGCTCAGTCAGGATCACCTGCGCCACCCAGCGGGTCAGCTGCCGGTCCTCCGCGCTCCCGGGCACCGGCAGTGCGGAGGACCGCAGCCCGCCGCGCAGGGCGGCGAGCCGGCGGTCGAGTTCCGTACGGTCCAGTGGCCGTCCGTCGAGCCAGCCCAGCACCGACTCGTCGAGCTGCGCGGTGGTCATGGCTCCAGCACCAGTTCAACCGTCGGGGCGTACTGGCAACGGCCGAACCACATCACCTTCACCAGGGCCCAGAAGCGGCCCGGGTCGACGTCCCGCGGGGGAACGACGTCGAAGGTGATCGTGTTGGACTCGCCCGCGGCCAACGCGACGCCGCGGATCGGCTCGGCGATGGCGTCCCAGGTGCCCCAGGGCGAGACGAGCTGGAGCTCAGCCCGAATCTCCCCCCGGGTGCGGTTGTGCATCGACACGCCGATGGTCGCCCGCCCGCCGGGAGCGACGGTGACCGAGGTGGTGGTGACGTCCACCGTGAGCCCGGTGTCGCGTCCCGTCTCGGCCGTCGTGCCCTGCATCGCGTCCGCGTCCTCCGGAATGTCTCCGGGCACCGGCAGCAGCGCGGGCAGCTCGCCGACCGCGACCGTGGCGACATCCTCGATCGTCTGCCCGAGGTGCTCGGTCCGCGCCGTGATGAAGTACAGCCCGGACTCCACCCCGGCCGGCGGCGTCACCGTGACGTCGAAGCGGAGCTGACCATCGGGGTCGAGCCGGTACGGGCGGCTGCCCAGCGAGGCCGTCCACCCCTCCGGTACGAGGACGTTGACGGTCCCCTCGACGGCCGCGTCCCGCAGGTGCGAGGCGAGCACCACGGAGACCTCGACCGGCTCGTTGACGGTCCGCAGCAGCCCCGGTGAGACGCCCACGGAGACCGGTAGGTAGCCCATCGGCGCCGGACCCCGGTTGTGCAACCAGTACCGGGAGTGCACCGGCTGGGCGATCTCGACCTCGGGTCCGAGCGGCTCCTCGCTGCGCGGGGCCGCGGCCGGTACCCCGACGACCGTGGTGACCTGCGAACCCGCCAACTCGATCGAGTCCGCGAGCGGCGCACCACGACGTTCCAACAGGTCGGCCTGGTGCTTGTCGGACAGGGCCAGCGCGCCGGTCAGGGTCGCGGAGCGGCCGAGCCCGGTGGACTCCAGCAGCCGCAGGCTGACCGCGTCCGCCGGGTCCGAGGAGGCGGCGGCGCCGTGCGCGATCGGGTTACCGGTCGGCTTGAGCGTGCCGATCAGCACCTCCCGGGCGGGCTCCACGCCCAGGTAGGAGTGCGTCGCCGGCTTCGTGCCCGGGTGGTTCTCCACGACCCGGCCGTACAGCGGGTGGTTGAACTCCTGGCCCTGTGCGGGCAGGGTGAGCGCCCGCCAGTCACCGTCGCCACTGGTCACCGCGTAGTTGAACTCGTGGGTCCAGTGCTGCAGCTGGAACGAGGCGCCGTCGGGCAGGGTCCGCTTCGGCGGGTCAATCCAGACGCCGGACGGCCAGCCGGTGCAGGAACGCATCAGCGACAGGTGCAGCGCGCCGGTCGGGTCGACGGCGAAGCCGGGCAGCCCGTAGGTGAGCATCGCCACGGTGTGGTTGACCAGCAGCTCCGAGGCCGGCACCGAACCCGGGCAGGGCGCCTGGATCTGGGCGTCCGCGACATCCTCGGTGAGCGCGGCGACGTCGGTGACCACGAGCGCCGGCAGCGCCCGCAGGTCCCGCAGGTCGGCGTTGGGCTGCCACACCTCGTGCAGCGCCTTCTCCGCGGGAATCCAGACCCGGCCGTGCTGCTCCAGCGCCTCGACGTACTCCGGGCCCGCCCGCTCCAGCAGCTCCCGGGTGGCGTCGTTGGTCTGCGCCCCACCGATGAGAATGCGGAAGTCCGGCAGGTTCGAGTCGACGTCGAGCCAGCCGTACCGTGCCCAGTCAGCGCTGGCGGTCGTCACCGTGACACCAACCGCGGCCAGCGCGACGACCAGGTCGCGGGCGTCGGCCGCCTCCTCGAGGGTGGGGGTGACCACCTCGGCGACACCGAGGGCGCGGTCCCCCACCGGGGCACCGGCGGCGTCGGTGAGCGAGACCCGCGCGGTGGAGCCGAGCCCGAACCAGGTGTTGGCCGGGTTGTCCAGCGTCCAGGGCGCGGTCGCGGCGTCCACGTCCGGTAGCGCGAACCCACGGCCGACGACCGCGGCGGCAACCTCGGAGACCGGCAGGGCACCGGGCAGGTCGACCGGGAAACGCACCCGAACCAGCCGGTCGGCGCCGGCGAAGTCGACGATGCGGGTACGGCAGTCCACCCGCCGCACACCGTGCCAGAGCGTGATCGTCTGCTCGTAGCCGATCTCCTCCACGACGCCGGTGACCACCAGGCGGGTGCCGATCGGGCTGGTCTCGACGCGGACCGTCGCCCCCGCCGCCGAGCTGCCCACGACCGGGCCCTTCGGGAGCAGGTGCCACGGACCCTCGCCGAAGTCGGGGTGGGTCGGGTACTCCTCGTAGATCCGCAGCTCGTTACCGAGGTGGTCGGTGCGGATCAGTTCGCGGTCCGAGATCTTGTCGTAGATGCTGTCGAGCCCGCCACCGCGCTCGGCGTCGGCGGTGACCCGGTAGTAGGCGTTCTCGATCGCGGCACCGTCGGCGGGTGTCCAGGCCGGCTCGGCGCTGGAGACGCCCGGCAGCAGCCGCCAGGTCCGCCAGCCCAGGGCGGGGACGTCGGCGGCGTGGAAGCGCACCGTGCCCCGGTCCACGACTGCCGGCACCTCGGCGCCGGTGTCGTCGATCACCCGGCCACCGTCGTGGCCCTCGGGAAGCCGGACCGACACCAGGTCGGAGCGGACGAAGGAGAGGGTGTTCGTGACGACGATCGGGGTTCCGTCACCGGTGGTGTCGACCGTCCCGACGAGCGCCTCCAACGACCGGTCCCGGACGGTGGCCGCCAGGTCGTACGCCTCCCGCCAGCCGGAGAGCAGGTCGATGTAGACCTGGTCGGACTCCGACCCGGTGATGGCGTCGTGGTGGGCGCCGTAGGCGAGCTGCCGCCAGACCTTGTCCAGCGCGGCGTCGGGGTACCGACCGAGCCCTTCCAGCGCGGCCAGCGTCGCCAGCTTCTCGGCGTCCACGGCGGCGACCTCGCCGGCCCGCTGCGCCTGCTTGGTGTCGATGTAGGAGACGTCCTTGCCCGTGTAGACCGGGTTCATGTCCCGCGTCTGTGGGCTGGGGCGGCGTCCGGCTTCGGCCAGCTCCGCGCGGACGGCCGAGAGGAAGTCCCGGGGGTTACCGCAGACGAAGCGGGGCCAGACGTACTTCTCGGCCCACGAGCGGTGGATCTCGGTGACCCACTTGTTCGGCGGGGTGTAGTCGGTGCCCACCGGCAGCAGCAGGTTCTTCGTCGCGCCGACCGGCTTGAGGCGCTGGTACAGCTCGTAGACGGCCTTCTCGGCGCTGGCCAGGTCCGGCGAGGAGTCCATCCACCAGCCGGCCGAGTAGTGGTGCGGCATGAAGTGGGTGAGGACACCGAGCCCCGACGGCGAGATCCACTCGAACTCGCTCGGGAACTGCATCACCGTCGCGTCGTTCTTGGCCTCGCGGAAGTTCTTCTGGATCGGCCCCCACTGGTGGAACGGGCCGCGGGCCCAGGCCGAACCGGTCAGCCCGGCGTCGGCGAGGTAGCCCGGGAACTGCGGGTCGTGCCCGAACACGTCGAGCTGCCAGGCCGTCTGCGGGTCACCGCCGAGGATGTCCCGCTGGTAGCCGACACCGTAGATGATGTTCCGGATGGTGGTCTCGGCGCCGGTGAGGTTGGTGTTGGGCTCGTTGTAGGTGCCGCCGATCAGCTCCACCTGGCCGCGCTCGATCAGCAGACGCAGGTCCGCCCGACGCTCGGGGTGCAGATCGAAGTACGGCTTCAGGTAGTCGATCTCGGCGAGAACGAAGGTGTACACCGGGTCGCGCAGGGCGAGGTCCATGTGCGCGTCCACCAGCGCGAAGCCGTTGCGCTCCCAGAGCGGCCGGGTGGTGGCGTCACCGGAGAGCAGCTCCCACGGCGAGGTGTACGCGGCCTGGGTGTTCCACCACACCGGGTCGTAGTGGAAGTGTGAGACGAGGAACATCGTCCAGCCCGGCTCGGCGACCACGACCGTTGCTTCGGCGGTCGCGTCGCCGGCCGTGACGGTTACCGGCAGCTTCGTGCCGGGGGTTCGGTCGTCGATGTCCAGGGGGACCTCGACGACGCCCGTGCCGGTCGCGTTACCGGAGACACCGGGCCCGGTGACGGTGACCGGGCCGGAGGGACCGTCAAGTGTCACGCGGAGCACCTGACGCGGGTTGTCTTCGGTACCGACGAACAGGTCGGTGGACTCGACGGCGGTAATCATGACCGACACGGGGTCATCCTTTCTTGTTGGTACGCCCACCAGCGCAAACACGTCGCGCCGGTGAAAATTTGGGGAGGCTATTCGCCGCTGGCCACAGGCTCGTGGGCGCAGGGGGCGAGGTCGTCGTTTTGGGGCAGGGTGGTGACAACCAGCCGCACGTACCGGGTGTTGACGTTCACTGGATGTGTCGTCAACTCGGCGGGTTCGCCGACCGGTCGAGCACCGGGTTGGTCGTGCTGGGGGCGGTGCCGGACCAGGTGACCGTGGTGGTCGCCGCCGTGGAGCGGCCGTACTCGGTCGAGACCGCCTCGACCTCGATGGTCACGCTGGTCTCGGTGCCGACCCGGTCGAGCTGCGGCACGAAGTACGCGTCGTTCGGCGTGGCACCCAGGAGGGTACGGCTGCCGTCCGGGTTGCGACGGTACACCTCGTAGTGGTGCACCGTCCCCTTGGCCGAGGGGGTCCAGGCCAGCCGCAGCGTCTGCTCGCTCGCGGAGACGTCGGTGCTGCCCAGGACGGTCAGTTCGGTCGGCGGGGCGACCTGGTCCACCTTGCCGTCGTAGACGGCGAGCTGGCCGACCTTGATGTCGTAGGACGGGACCACCTCGGCGGCCGACGCCCGCAACCCGATCTGGGCGATCGTCTTGCCGGCGTACCCGGACAGGTCCAGGACGCGACGCTCCCAGCCGGTGCCGGAGGTCGAGCCCAGGTCGAGGGGGATGAAGGTGTCGGGGGCGTCGGTGAACGCCACCGCCGCGCTCAGGTGGGTCGCGCCGGCCTGCGGGGTCTTGACGACCGCCGACAGCTTGGTGTCCTTGGCGACCTTCAGCTGGGTCTGGTAGAGGCGCACGGTGTTCGTGGCGTCCAGCGTGCCGTTGAGGCGCAGCGTCGAGCCGCCCTCGTAGGCGTCGGTGAAGTCCAGCGACGGCGTCAACTTTGTGCCGGTCGAGGAGACAACCCACTGGTACGTCGGCGGCACGTCCTGCAGGGACAGGTTGTTCCAGCCGCCGGTGTGCACCCGCTCACCCAAGACGTGGTAGGCATCACCGTTTCCGGTGTTGAAGCTGGTCACGAAAGGCTTCTGGGTCACCGGGGTGGACTCGGCAACGTAGTTGGCGAGCCCCTTCCAGGGCGAGGAGGTCGCGGTGTTCGAGGGGTCCCCGTTGGCACCGACCCAGTAGCGAGAATCACGCTCCCGGAAGTCGGCAGGCCCACTCGACGACTTCCAGGTCCACTCCGGGCGGTAGATGCCCAGCGAGGTGACGTGCGACTCGTCGGCCGGGAACAGGGCGTCCCAGTCGACGTTGGTGTGGTACCCGTTGGCCTCGGTGTCGATGCCGGCGTGCAGGTCGTACTCGCTGCGCCGGAGCGACTGCGCGTGATCCCGCGACTCCGCGAGCCGCTGGCTGTTGGACCACCAGAAGTTCAGGAACATCGAGTCGGCGACCGGCTTCCGGCCACCGCCCAGGAACGCGTCGTTGGCGTCGGTGAGCGCGTTCTGCCAGGAGATGGCGCCGGATTCGGTCATCGCGTCGTACCACATGAACTCCAGGCCCTGCTTACGGCCGTGGGTCATGGCGTTACGCAGCTCGGTGGCGAGGGCGGCGTCGCCACCCGTCGTCTCCTGGTTGATGAACCAGCCCTCGAAGCCGTAGTACTCGGCCACCTCGGCGAGCTTGTCCACGACCGGATAGGTCGAGCCCGACCTGGCGACGAAGTCGTGCACCCAGTCGATCTTCCCGCCGTACGCGACCGGTGGGAAGAAGACGGTGCCGTACACCTTGACGCCGTTGCGGTGCGCCGCGTCGATCACCGTGGGGTTCGGCGCCAGGATCAGGCCCTCGACGGACGATCCGCCCCAGAAGACCAGCGTGTCGATGTACTGCCAGTGACCGAACGCATAGTAGTCCTCGTCGAGCGAGCCCTGGGACGGGTTGTCCGACGTCGGGGCGAACGACACCAGGGACGCCACCTCGCCCTCGCCGGCCCGCGCGTTCGGGTTGGCCTTCAGCGCGGGGTCGGAGGCCCGCTTCTGGAGCGGAACAGTCGCTCGGTTGAAGCGGGCGTCGGGGTCGGTCTCCGGGTCCCAGTCGAGGATCTCGTTCGGGAACCAGTACGAGGCGTACGGCTGACTGCCGTCCTGCGGGTTGGTGTTGGCTGCCGCGGTGGGGGCCGCGTTGAGGGTGCTGCCAGCCACGACTGTGGCACCAACCAGCAGGGACAGAAGCAGGCGTCGCATCCAGGATCACCTCCATTGGGGGTGGGGGGGTGGGGGTGGGGCGAGGGTTACCCCTTGATCGCCCCCTCCTCGACGCCGCGGAAGAAGAACCGTTGCAGCGTCGCGAAGACAATGACGATCGGAATGAACGCGATCATCGTGCCGGCCGCGATGACCCGCGGGTTCGCGGTGAACGCCCCGCTGAGGTATTGCAGGCCGACGGTGAGGGTGTAGTTCTGCGGGTCGGTCAGCACGATCAACGGCCACAGGAAGTCATCCCAGGCGCCGATGAAGGCGAAGATCGTGATCACGCTGAGCATGCCCCGAACGTTGGGGAGCCCGATATGGATCAGCCGTTGCCAGGCCGAGGCACCGTCGATCACCGCCGCCTCGTCCATCTCGTCGGGGATCGCCATGAACGCCGCACGCATCAACAGCACGTTCAGCATGGCGACGGCGGTGGGCAGCGCCACACCGACCAAGGTGTCGGCCAGACCGAGGCTGCGGACCGTCACGTACTGCGAGACGATCGTCACCTCGACCGGCAGCACCAGGGTGCCGAGTACCAGCGCGAGGAACAGCGTCCGACCCCGGAAGCGCAGCTTGGCGAGGGCGAACCCGGCCAGGGTGCAGCCCACTGCGTTACCGGCCACCGCCATGGCCGCCACGATCAGCGAGTTCTTCGCGTACGACAGGACGGGGATCGTCTCGGCCACCCGCAGGTAGTTCTCGAACGTCGGACTGGAGGGAATGAACTGCGGGGTCGAGGTGTAGATGTTCTCGCCGGCGCCCTTCAGGGAGGTGGACAGCTGCCACACGAACGGCCCGACGGTCACCACCAGCGCCAGCAGCAGCAACACGTACCGGAGCACCTTCTCGCGCCGCCGCATGGTGCCGAAACCCGAGCCCCGACGCTGTCGCCTCGGCGAGGAGGCGGGCTTCTTCGCCGGAGCGTCGGCGGGAGGGGTGGTTAGCTGGGTCATGGCTAGGCCGCCTTCCGGTTCAGGCGCAGGAGGAGAAGCATGGGGCCGACGGTGATCACGAACAACAACAGGCTGAGCGCCGAGGCGTAGCCGAGGTGCCCGGTGAAGCCCCGGCTGTACATCTGGATGAGCATGACCAGGGACATCGTCCGGCCGCCGGGCCCACCGGTGCCGTTGGTGAGGACGAACAGCTCGGTGAAGACCCGCAGTGCGGAGACGGTTACCAGGACGCTGACCAGCAACATCGTCGTGCGTACCCCGGGCACGGTGACCGACCAGAACCGGCGGATCGGACCGGCGCCGTCAACTGCGGCCGCCTCGTGTAGCTGGCGCGAGACGTTCCCCAACGCCGACAAGTAGATGATCATGTAGTAACCCAGCCCCTTCCACACGGTGAGGCTGATCGCACTGAACAGCAGCAGCCAGCGTCCGCTGAGGAAAGGCAACGGTTCGGTGAGGAAGCCGAGCTGCTGGGCCAGCCCGTTGACCAGGCCACGGTCCTCCAGCAACCAGGTCCAGATCAGCGCCACGACCACCGCGGAGGCGATCACCGGGGTGTAGAAGGCGGTACGGAAGAACGTGATGCCCGGCAGCTTCTTCTCCAGCAACACCGCGAGCAGCAGCGGCAGGAAGAGTAACAGGGGTAAACAGACCAGCATATAGACGATGCTGTTGACCAGCGCATAGACGAGTTGATCGTCGTTGAGCATGCGCTCGAAGTTGGCCAGTCCAGTGAAGCTTCCACCGCCGAGTGGCTTGGCGTTGGTGAACGCGAGGACCACGGTGTTGATCGCTGGCCAGAGGTTGAACACCAGCAGCCATACGACCGCAGGCCCGAGCAACAGCCAGGGGGTGAACCAACGCTGAGTTTTCATTACGTCCCGCTCTGCTTTTCCGGTTGGGTGGCGTGGCGATGCGGTAAGTCGCGCAACGACAGGTGACGGCAGTGGTGGCGCCGCGGTGTGGGCGGCGCCGGTGCTCGGCCGGCCGGGTTCCGGTCCGGCCGAGCACCGCTGGTCAACGCAGGACCGGCCCGACTCGGCCGATCAGTTGTTGAGCAGTTCGTTGCACTTTTCGACTGCCTTGTCCAGCGCCTGCTGGGAGGTGATCTCTCCGCTGATCGCCAGGGAGAACTGCTGCTTGAGGAAGTCGTCCATCGCCTGGTCGACGATGACTGGCTTCAACAGCTCCGCCTCAGCCAGCGAGGTGAAGGCGATCTTCTTCGCGTCCCCGACGTTGGTGCCGTCGCTCTGGCTGAACTGCGGATCCTCAGCGGAGGCAACTGTACTCGGGAAGATTCCGGGCACGACCTCGGCGAAGGCCGCCTGGTTCTCCGTGTTGGTCACCCAACGCGCGAGGGCGACCGCCGCGGGCAGGTTGTCGCTGTTCTTGGCCACCGACAGCCCCTGGGTGTACAGCGACGGGGTGCCGATCGACGGCGACGCGATGACCTTCTCGGCCAGCGACGGGTTGTCCACCGCGATGTCGGTGATCGAGTTACCGCCGCCGGTGGTCCAGGCGACCTGCTCCTTCTTGAACAGGTCCATGTTGCCGAGGTACGCGTCGGTGAGCACGTTGCGCGGCAGGAGCCCTTCGGCGAAGGCCTCCCGGTACAGGTCCAGGACCGCCACGGCCTCGGGGGTGTTGAAGATGAACTCCGTGCCGTCCGCCGAGACGAGCTCGACGCCGGCCTGGTTGAGATCCTCGATGCCGGGCTTACGGCTCAGCAGGTGCACCGCGCCGTCGGACTTCTCCTTGAGGATCCGGGCCTGATCGACCATCTCCTCCATCGTCGTCGGCAGCTTGGTCTCGTCCAGGCCGTACTTGGCCAGCAGCTCCGTGTTCCAGAAGTTCACGTCGGTGTTCAGGTACCACGGGTAGCCGAAGACCCCGGTCTGACCGGCGAACTCGTAGGAGGCGACGGCGCCCTCGACGTACTCCTCACGGAGCTTGTCGTCGGCCTGGTCGATGTCGAGCAACAGTCCCTGCTTGGCCAGCGGCAGGGCGAAGTCCGGTGGGAGATTCGTCACGTCGGGCAGCTCGTTGCTGGCCGCCTGGCTGAGCACCTTCTCCGAGTAACCGTCACCGGGCTGGTCCAGCCACTTGACGGTCGTTCCCGGGTACTCCGCCTCGAAGCTGTCGATAACACCCTGCATGTAGTCGGTGAACTTGGGCTTCAGGGCCCAGGTCTGCAGGGTCACAGTGCCTTTGACCTCACCGGTGATGTCGACCTGGTCATCACTGGTGTCCGCGCCGGACAGCCCACATCCCGCTACGGCCGTCAGCACAGCCGACGACAGGGCAAGCCCGACCAAGCGTGTTCGCATCTCTCTCCGCCCCTAACTTTTAGTCAGCCGGCCACCCCGTCGGATCGGGCGTGTCCGGTGCTCACAGGCGATCCGCCGGCAATGATAAACCGGTCTAGTGAACGGACTATCCCCCCGGTTAGAATCACGTGTCAAGAGCGGCCTACCGACCGTCGCTTCTCGGTAGCCGCGTGGAGGGAGATCGTCGCCAGATGCAGCGACCGACAATCGCCGACATCGCCCGGCGGGCCGGGGTCTCCAAGGGCGCCGTCTCGTTCGCGCTTAACGGCCGGCCCGGCGTCAGCGAGGCCACCCGGGCGCGCATCCTCCGCGTGGCTGAGGAGATCAACTGGCGTCCGCACAGCGCGGCGCGAGCCCTCGGCGGAGCCCGGGCCGACGCCGTCGGGCTGGTTATCGCGCGCCCCGCGCGGACCCTCGGCGTGGAGCCCTTCTTCGCCCGCCTCCTCTCCGGCCTGCAGGCGGAGTTCTCCAGCCAGTCGATCGCGCTACACCTGATGATCGTCGAGGACACCCAGGCGGAGATCGAGGTCTACCGGAGCTGGGTCTCCGAACGCCGGGTGGACGGTCTGGTACTGATCGACCTGAAGGTTCGTGACCCCCGCATCGCCGCGGTGGAGGAGCTCAAGATCCCGGCCGTCGTGGTCGGCGGGCCCGGCCGGCACGGGCGCGTCTCCTCGGTCTGGGCCGACGACCGAGCGGCGATGCTCTCGGCGGTGGAGTACCTCGCGGTGCTCGGCCACACCCGGATCGCCCACGTGTCGGGGCTACCTGAGTTTCAGCACACCCAGCGCCGTTCCCGAGCACTGCGGGACGCCGCCACCCGGCTAACGCTCCCCCGCGCCCGGTCACTGCACACCGACTTCAGCGACGCCCAGGGCGCGGCCGCGACGCGCAAGCTGCTCGCCGGAGCCGACCGCCCAACGGCGATCATCTACGACAGTGACCTGATGGCGGTCGCCGGGTTGGGCGTCGCACTGGAGATGGGGGTCACCGTCCCACACGAGTTATCGATCATCTCCTTCGACGACTCGGTGTTGGCCCAGCTCACCCACCCCTCCCTCACCGCGTTGTCCCGCGACACCTACCGCTTCGGCGTGCAGGCGGCCCAGACCATGATGGCGGTCCTGGCCAACCCCGCGAAGACGAAGAACCACAAGACCGAGACCCCCCGGTTGATCACGCGGGAGAGCACCTCGCCGACCCGCAACTAAGTACTCCCGGGTCGATGCTCGCGTGTCGAGTAATACTCGTGGTGTGAAATAAATCGGTTTAGCACCCCATCTGTGCCTGGCTATCCATATGGAGGACCTTTTGAACACCAATGCCCGTACGCAGAGCACCCGAAGGTTCCGCCTCGGCGCCAACTACGTACCGTCCGACGGCTGGTTCTACAGCTGGCTCGACTTCTCGGCTGACGCGGCCCGCCGCGACCTCGAGGACCTGGCGAGCATCGGCCTGGACCACGTACGCGTCTTCCCGATCTGGCCGTGGATCCAACCCAACCGCGCGCTCCTACGCCAACGGCCGATCGACGACCTGCTCTCGTTGATCGACGTAGCGGCGGAGTTCGACCTCGGGGTCTCGGTCGACCTACTCCAGGGGCATCTGTCCAGCTTCGACTTCCTGCCCTCCTGGGTGCTCACCTGGCACCAGAGCAGCATCTTCACCGACCGGGCGGCCCGCGACGGCATCAACGAGTACGTCCGGCGGCTCAGCACCGAGGTCGCGACGCGCCCCAACGTCTTCGCCATCACCCTCGGCAACGAGGTCAACAACCTCTGGCCGGCCAACCCCACCACCCCGGAGGCCTCCCACCAGTGGGCGGCGGAACTACTCGAGGTGGTCCGCACCGCGGCGCCCGACACGCTCCGCCTGCACTCCATCTTCGACGACGCGTGGTACGCCCCCGATCACCCCTTCCACCCCGCCGAGGCGGTCGAGCTGGGCGACCTGACCACGGTGCACTCCTGGGTGTTCAACGGCACCTCGCGCATCGACGGGCCGCTCGGACCGGCCACCACGTCACACGCCGACTACCTGCTGGAGCTCGCCGCCTCGAGCGCCCCGGACCCGACCCGCCCGGTGTGGCTGCAGGAGGTCGGGGTGCCCCGGCCGGACGTACCGGCGGAGCAGGCCGGCGAATTCGTCGCGCGCACCCTGGCGACGGTGGCCGCCAACCCGGCACTGTGGGGTGTCACCTGGTGGTCCTCGCACGACATCGATCGTCGCCTCTCCGACTTCCCGGACCGGGAATACGATCTGGGCCTGTTCACCGTGGACCACCGGCCGAAGCCGGCCGCGCTCGCCCTGGCCGAGTTCGCCCGCGACACCGCGGCCCACGCGGCAGCCCCGGCTCGACCAGCGCTGGTGGCGCCGATCAACCCGCTCCAGGAGCCCGCACGGCGGGCGGAGGTCGCGCCGGGAAGCGCGTTCCACCAGGAATGGGTGAAGGCCCGGCAGACCGAACCCACGGCGATCGTCACCCCGGACCGGGTGACCGACGAGGGCTACCTCGCCGCCCGCGGCCTCGGCCCGATCCGCTAACCGCTGACCCGACCGGCACGGGCCGGGTCAGCGCCACCGGCGGTTGCGTCCGTCGGCGCTGACCCGGCCGGCCGCTCAGGTACGACGCCAGGCGAGCAGGCCGAAGAGCAGCCCAGCCGCCCCCGCCACCGACACCATCCGGTGCCGGGATAGCCACGCCTGTGGACTGTGCCGCAGCGACCGATCGGTGAACGCGCCGTGCGCACCGAAGTCGTGGCCGCCCGGCCCATCGGCCGGCTGCCACAGGTTCACCGGCTGGTCCGGCCCGACCGGCTGGTCGGTCTGCTGCGAGTCGTAGCCCGTCCGGCCCAGGTAGCGATCCAGCAGCCCCGGTACCAGCCGGTTAGCCAGGATCGTCAGGACGGTGGGCGTACCCACCCAGTACGCCCGCCGCCCCGGCCGGGCGGCAGCGGCGACGATGGTGCGGGCGGCGACCTCCGGCTCGTAGATCGGCGGCACCGGCTGGGCGTGCCGCGGCAACCGGGACAGCAGCCACGAGAACTGCGGGGTGTTCATCGCCGGCAGGTGCACCATGGTGACCTTGACGTTGCTCTTGTCGTGCAACAACTCACAACGGAGCGACTCGGTGAACCCGACGATGGCGTGTTTAGCCCCACAGTAGGCGGCCTGCAGCGGAATCCCCCGGTACGCCAGCGCCGAGCCCACCTGCACGATCGCGCCCCGGTCCCGCGGGATCATGTGATCCAGGGCCACCCGGGTGCCGTAGACGTAGCCGAGGTAGGCGACCTCGGTGGTCCGGCGGAACTCCTCGGGCCGGATCTGCTGGAAGGGCGCGAAGACCGAGCTGAACGCCACGTTGATCCACACGTCGATCGGCCCCAGCTCGTCCTCGACCCGCTGGCCGGCGGCGGCGACCTGGTGGTAGTCGGCCATGTCGACCTCGATCGGCACGGCGTGGCCGCCGGCGGCGCGGACATCGTCGGCCGCGGCGTCGAGACCGGCACGACCGCGGGCCAACAGGGCGATCGTGACCCCCGGGCGCGCCAGCTGCCGCACGGTGGCCCGCCCGACCCCGCCGCTGGCACCCGTGACCACCGCCACCTGAATCTCCCGCCGCCCGTGCCCCATCCGCGCCACCTCCCGTAACGGGTTGACCCTGCTTCGGTTCCACACCTCGGCACGCTGTCTACCCGGGGCGTTTCGAGTTAGTCGAGCCGGCTCGCGAGCCGCCGGGGTGGGAGCCGGCTGCCCGGCCGCCACGGGTGTCGGAGACCGCCGGATCGGGTACGGGGGGCGGGGAGGTGCTGCCGTGGCCCGCAACAAACGTACGAACAGCCCCGAAGCGCGCCACCTGGACTCGCCGAACGTGCTCCGGGAGTACGCGCTACTCGCCGACGGGCAGCGGGCGGCGTTGGTCGGCCCGAACGGGAACATCGTCTGGCTCTGCGCCCCCCGGTGGGCCGACCCGCCGCTGTTCAGCGGCCTCCTCGGTGGCCGGGGCAGCTACCTGGTGACCCCGACGGAGCGGCGCTTCGTCTGGGGCGGCCAGTACGAGCCCGACTCGCTGATCTGGATCAACAGATGGGTGACCACCGACGGAATCATCGAAACCCGGGAGGCCCTGGCCTTCCCCGGCGACGCCCAACGGGTGGTCCTGCTCCGCCAGATACGCGCGGTGGACCAGGAAGCGAAGGTCCGGGTACGGCTCGCCCCCCGGGCGAACTTCGGTCGAGAGCCGCTCCGCCAGGTACGGCAGGACGGGGGGCTGTGGCACGCTCGCTCCGGTGACCTGCACCTCCGCCACACCTGCGGCCACCCCCTCAAACCCAGCGCCGAGGGGCCACTCGACGGCGAGCTGCGGGTGCCCGCCGGTGGGCAGGTTGACCTGGTGCTGGAGATCGCCACCCAGCCCCTGGAGGGGAAGCCACCCGACGCCGCGGAGCTGTGGCGGATCACCGAGAAGTCCTGGCAGGACGTGCTGCGCCCGCTGTCCCGCGGCACCGCGGGACGGGATGCGATCTTCGCCTACACGGTGCTGCGCGGGCTGACCCAGCCCGGCGGCGGGATGGTCGCCGCGGTGACCACGGGGCTGCCGGAGCGCGCGCTCGCCGGACGCAACTACGACTACCGCTACGCCTGGATCCGCGACCAGTCGTTCGCCGGACAGGCCGCCGCCCTGATCGGTCGGCACGACCTCCTCGATGACGCGGTGCGGTTCCTCACCGACCGGGTCCTCGCCGACGGTGATCGGCTCGCTCCCGCTTACACCATCGATGGTGGCACCGTACCGTCGGAAGAGGAGCTGACCTTCCTACCCGGATATCCGGGGGCCAAGGCCCGAACCGGTAACTGGGTTGGCGGGCAGTTCCAACTGGACGCCTACGGTGACGTGCTGCTGGTCCTGGCGGCCGCCGCCGAACGGGGACGGCTGGAGGCCACCTCCTGGCATGCGCTAACCGTCGCTGCCCAGGCCATCGAGAAGCGTTGGCGGTCGCCCGACTCGGGCATCTGGGAGCTCCCGGCCCAGCAGTGGACCCACTCGAAGCTGACCTGTGTGGCCGGGTTGCGCGCGGCGGCCCGGATCGCGCCGGGCGGCCTGGCCGGCCGCTGGGCCTCCCTCGCCGACACGATTCTCGCCGACACCACGACGCATGCGCTGCACCCCTCCGGGCGCTGGCAGCGCGCCTACGACGACCCCCGCGTCGACTCGGCGTTGCTGCTGCCGGGAATCCGTGGCGCGCTCCCCGAAGGCGATCCCCGGACCGAGGCGACCCGTCGGGCCGTGCTGACCGAACTCCAGAAGGACGGCTACCTGTACCGGTTTCGACCCGACCGCCGCCCGCTGGGGGACGCCGAGGGGGCCTTCCTGCTCTGCGGTTTCGCCGCGGCACTCGCCGAGTGGCAGGCCGGCGACGCCGTCGCCGCGAACCGGTGGTTCGAACGCAACCGGGCGGGGTGCGGCCCACCGGGCCTCTTCACCGAGGAGCTCGACGTGGCGCAGCGGCAGCTACGGGGCAACCTACCGCAGGCCTTCGTGCACGCGCTGATGCTCGAAACCGCCGTACGCCTCGGCCACGCCGCTCCCTGCGCCGACTGATGCCGGGACCACCGAGGTTCGCGGTGCGCCCCACGAAAGGTTGCCGGGTTGCGCCGCTGGAGGAGCTCAGTTGTCCAGCCGTACGGTGACCCAAACCCGGCCCCGGTCGTCGCGGGTGGAAACCGCGTGACCCCGTCCGCGTCACCGTCGGCCGGCGCCCGCCCGGCTCGCGGCGGCACCGTCGTGGATGGTCCACCCGGTGGCGATGGCGGCGTCAGTCAACGCGACCCGACGCCATCGCCGGTCAGCGATGAGCGCCACCGCGGTCAGCGCGTGCAGCCCGTCGGCGACCGCGCCGAGCCGGAACGCCTCCGGCGTCGGCCACCGGAGCAGCACCGCGGCCTGCACCAGGTGCCGGACTCCGAGCACCCGCAGGATCGCCGACGGGGTCGAACCCGGTTGGCCGCCCATCACCCGCAGCACCCGGTCGGGCGCGGCCAGGAGCAGCCCGCCCCACACCAACCGGGTCAGCTCCCCCGCCGCCGTCGGGGTCAGCTCCCCCCGGCCCGCGATCCGGGCAGGCGCCTGTTTCGCCATCATCGCTTCCGCCCTCCATCCGATGCCGAACCCGCCTCACCAGAGTCGCCGTGGCCGTGACCTTCCCCACCACCGTGCCTTCGACTCGACCAGGGCGACCACCGGCGCGAGTACGGCCAGGCCGACCAGCCCGACCGCGGCCAGCCGCGCCCGCCGGGACGGCGACTGCGGCCGGCGCCCCCAGCGCTGTTCCGGCCGGGGCAGCACCGACTCACCGTGCAACCCGGCACGCAGTAGCTCGGCCAGGTGAATCGCCGTGCGACCGCCGGACGCGCTCTGTTCGACCTGGGTGCGGCAGCTGAACCCGTCGGCGAGAATCACATCGGTGTCGCTGGCGTCCCGAACGGCCGGCAGGAGCACCCGTTCGGCGCAGGCCTCGGAGACCTCGTAGTGCCCTTGCTCGAAGCCGAAGTTGCCGGCGAGGCCGCAGCAGCCCGAATCGAGAAAGTCGGCTCGCACCCCAGCGGCGGTGAGCACCGCCTGGTCGGCGGCGGTACCCAGGACGGCGTGCTGGTGGCAGTGGGTCTGGATCAGCGCGTGCGCCGGCAGCCGCGGCGGCTGCCAGCCGGGGCTGTGCTCCTGCAGAAGTTCGGCCAGGGTGACCGTCTGCTGGCGGAGCCGGATGACATCCTCGTCGTCCGGGAAGAGCTCGTAGGCGTCGCTACGGAAGACGGCCGTACAGCTCGGTTCCAGACCAACCACCCGGGTACCCGCCCGCAGGTGGGGCCGGAGGGCAGCGACCGTACGCCGCAGTACCCGCTTGGCGACGCCGAGTTGACCGGTGGAGAGCCAGGTCAACCCGCAGCACACCGGCCCCTCCGGCACCCGGACCCGCCATCCGGCGGACTCCAGCACCTCCACGGCGGCCTGGGCCACCCCGGGATGGAGCCGGTTGGTGAAGGTGTCCGGCCAGAGCAGCACCTCGCCGCGGTGGCCGTCCCCGGTCGGGGTCCGGTGCGCGAACCACCGCTGGAAACTCTCCGCGGCGAAGGTCGGGATGTCGCGCCGCTGGTCGATGCCGCCCGCCGCCTTCGCCAGCCGGCCCAGACCGGGCGCGTGGGTGAGGGCGTTCACCACCCCCGGCACGGTTCCGGCCACCGCCGCCAGCACCGGCAGCCACCCCATCGAATAGTGCGCGCGGGGACGGAGGCGCCCGGCGTAGTGGTGGGACAGGAACTCCGCCTTGTAGGTCGCCATGTCCACGTTCACCGGACAGTCCGCCTTGCAGCCCTTGCAGGCCAGGCAGAGGTCGAGGGCGTCGCGGACGGCGGTGGAGCGCCACCCGTCCTCGATGCTGCCGCCCCGGGCGCCGCCGTCGAGCATCTCGAAGAGCAGCCGGGAGCGACCCCGCGTGGAGTGCTCCTCCTCCCGCGTGACCATGTAGGAGGGGCACATCACCGCACCGTCGTGCCGGCGGCACTGGCCCACCCCGACGCAGCGAAGCACGGCGTTGGCGAAACTACCCTCGTCGTTGGGGTAGGCGAAGGTGGTCCGCACCGGGCCGTGGTCATAGTCGACGCCCAACCGCAGGTGGCTGTCGAGCGGGTAGGGCGACACGGTCTTGCCCGGATTCATCCGGTCGTCCGGGTCAAAAATCGCCTTGAGCTGGCCGAACGCCCGCATCAGCCGGCCACCGTACATCTTCGGCAGCAGCTCGCCCCGGGCCTGGCCGTCCCCGTGCTCACCGGAGCAGGATCCTCCGTAGGAGGTGACCAGGTCAGCCGCCCGCTCCAGGAACGATCGGAACCGCCGCACCCCGTCGGGGGTGTTCAACTCGAACGGAATGCGGGTGTGCACACACCCCTGCCCGAAGTGGCCGTACAGTGACGCCTGGTCCAGGCCGTACTCCTCGAGGAGCTGTCGCAGGTCCCGCAGGTAGTCGCCGAGCTTCTCCGGGGCGACGGCCGAATCCTCCCAGCCCGGCCAGGTGCGCTCGGAGCCCCGTACCTGTGCGGTCGCTCCCAAGGACGACTCCCGAACCTGCCACATCTGCCGCTCGTGGGCCGGGTCGTTGAATTCGTGCACGGTTCCCGCACCGCCACCACGGACGGCGGCGATCAGTCGGCTGGCGGCGGCACGGGCCTGTCCTGGCGTCTCCCCGCCCATCTGGATCATCAACCAGGCGCCGCCCTCGGGGATTTCCCGAAGCCCCGCGGGCCGTTCGCGTCTGCGCCGCTCGTCGTCGACCAGCCGATGGTCGATCCCCTCCAGGGTGACCGGTTTGTGCGCCAGCACCCGCATGACGTCGTCACCCGCTGCGGCGATGTCCGGATAGTTGACAAAGACCAGGGCGGACGCCTTCACCACGGGCACCAACCGCAACCGCGCCCGCAGAATGGTGACCAGCGTGCCCTCGGAGCCGACCAGGGTCTGCGCGACGTGGAAGCCCTTCTCCGGCAGGAGGCTGTCGAGGTTGTACCCGGAGACCCGGCGCGGAATGTGTGGGTAGCGGGTACGGATGTCGGCGAGGTACTCCTCGCGCAGCGCCCGCAGCTGCCGGTAGATCTCGGCCGGTCGGCCACCACGGAGCTGGATCTCGGCGTACTGCTCGTCGCTGGTCTCCCCCACCCAGATCCGGGTGCCGTCGTAGAGCAGTACCTCCAGCTCGACGACGTTGTCGACCACCTTGCCGGTCCGCTGGGCGGTTGCGCCGCAGGAGTTGTTGCCGAGCATGCCGCCCAGCGTGCAGCGGCTGTGGGTGGACGGGCGGGGGCCGTACTCCAGCCCGGTCGGCGCGAGTTGGGCGTTGAGTGAGTCCAGCACGATGCCGGGCTCCACCAGGCAGGTCCGCGCCTGCGGATCGACTTCCAGCAGGAGGTTGCAGTACTTCGACCAGTCCAGCACGACCGCGGTGTTGGTGCACTGTCCGGCCAGGCTGGTGCCACCGCCTCGGGAGACCAGCGGCGCCCGGTGCCGACGGCACACCGCGACCGCCGCCACCCCCGCCTCGATCGTCCGGGGCAGGACCACCCCGAGCGGCACCTGCCGGTAGTTGGAGGAGTCGGTGGAGTAGGCGGCCCGGGAACCGGCATCGAACCGGACCTCACCGTCCACCTCCGCCCGGAGGTCGGCGGCGAGGGCGGCCAGGTCGACCTCCAGCGCCGGTCCGGGTGCGCGCACGACCGGTTGGGGCAGCATGACCTCACTCACGGCCGCCGCTCCCGCCGCACGTGAACTCGCCGCTCCCCTACCCCCCACACCACGCTCCCGCCCGATTCATACCACTAGTCCCTGTCCTACCGACTTGACGTAAATCTCGGGCCGGGTACCCGCGCCGCGCGCCGATAAACCCCTCCCGGCGTTCTCCGATCAGCCGGGGGGGGGGAGCCCGGGAGTGTGGCGTTTTCCGTGTTTGGCCGTTGGGTGTGATCGAGGTTGTTAGATGGTGATCCGGTCGCCGTAGGCGAGGATCAGGGCGTTGAGGGCCTTGGCCCAACCGTAGACCCGGCCGGTGATACTGCCGCCGCCCTTACGTTTCTGCTGGACGACGAGATAGAGCACCTTCATCGCGGCCTGCTCGGTCGGGAAGTGCCCCCGCCGGCGGGCGGCCTGCCGGAACCGGGCGTTCAGGCTCTCGATGATGTTGGTGGTGTAGAGGACCTTGCGGACCTCGTGGTCGTAGTCCAAGAACGGCACGAACTGCGGCCAGGAGGTGCGCCAGAGCCGGATCACGGCCGGGTAGCGGTCGCCGAACTCGACGGCGAACGCCTCGAACCGGGCCTCAGCGGCCGCGACGGTCGGGGCGGTGTAGATCTCCCGCAACGCCGGGGTGATCTTCTGCCAGTCCTTTCGATTCGTGTACCGCAGTGACGCCCGTACGAGGTGCACGACGCATTGCTGGTGCACCGCCTGCGGCCAGACCTGCTCAATGGCGTCGGTCATGCCCTTGAGGCCGTCGGAGCAGACCATGAACACGTCGGCGACACCCCGGTTACGTAGCTCGGTGAGGTAGCCGGCCCACTGCTTGGCGCCCTCACCGCCGGTGCCGGCCCACATACCCAGAACGTCGCGTTCCCCGTCGAGGCTGATTCCGACCACGACGTAGACGGGCCGGTTCGCGACCTGCCCCTGGCGAATCTTCATCACGAGGGCGTCGATGAACACCACCGGATAGACCCGGTCCAGGGGCCGTTGCCGCCACGCTTCCATCTCCTCCAGCACGCTGTCGGTGACCCGGCTGATCAACTCCCGGGACACGTCGGCGTCATACACATCCGCCAGATGCGCGGAGATCTCCCCGGTCGTCAGGCCTTTGGCATACAGCGACAGGATCGCCTCGTTGAACCCGTCCAACCTGCGGACGTGCTTCGGGACGATCCGCGGGGCGAACGACCCCGCCCGGTCCCGAGGGACCTGGATCCGTACCGGCCCGACCTCGGTCCGCACCGTCTTCGCCCCATGCCCGTTACGCACGTTGGCCCGCCGGCCCGACGCCTCGTCGACGCCGACCTCGTCGAGGTGGGCATCCAGTTCGGCGTCGAGCGCTGATTCAAGGACGGTGCGGGTGATCCCCGCGAGGAGCCCACCCGGACCGACCAACGACACTCCATCGGCCTTGGCCCGCTCAACCAGCTGCTGCGCGAACTCCACCTCCGCCGCCGACGGCTGCGGAAGCTGAACAACGCTCTTCTTGTCTGCCATGACGTGGTCCTTCCTGGACAGGATCAACGTCCTGTCCAACGGACCACACCCAGGTCAAACACGGAAATCTACGCAGTCCCGGGAGCCCACGGGGACTCAAGGTCAACCGGGAGTTGGGGTTCCGCTGCTGGTCCCGGCAGGACCAGCAGCGAAAGGCCAGGGTGTTCTAGTACCGGTGGCCGGTGGGCCGACGCGTGCGGGCGAGGTGGATGAGGGCGGCGCCGCTGAGGATGAGCAGGGCTGCCACACCGAACGCGGTGGGCAGGTTGGGACCGGTAGTGGGCAGTTCGGAAAGCTCGGCGATGGTGATGGTGATGGCCGCGGACTGACTGTTGGGGCAGGCGCTGGTGGTGCTGGTGTAGTCGGCGGTGAGGGTGTTGGCGCCGATCGGGAGCCGGGTGGTGTGGGTGGCGGTGTTGGTGCTGTCCAGCGGCACGGTGGCGAGGTCGGTGTTGTCGCTGCGGAAGGTGACACTGCCGGCCGGGTCTCCGGCGTCGCAGGTGACCATGGCGGTCAGCGTGACGTCCTGATCCGCGGTCGGGTCCGGCGGCGAGACCTGCAAGACCGTGGCCGAGGCCGCCTGGAGGGTGGGCAGGGCCAGATTGTGGTCGTTGCCGACGGCGATCATCTCCAGCGTGGTGCCGGTGGGCAGACTGACCGCCACCGGGGTGGCGCTGTCGGTGGTGGTCCCGTCCCCCAGGTGCCCCTGCGAGTTGAGGCCCCAGGCCAGGGCGCTGCCGTCACCGGCTATCGCCACGTTGTGGTCGCTGTCGCCGCTGGCGATGGCGGTGAGCCGCATGCCGATCGGAAGAATGACCGAGACCGGTTCGCTGCTGTCGGAGGTGGCGCCGTTCCCCAACTGCCCCCGCTGGTTGCCACCCCAGGCGAGGGCGGTTCCCTCGGAGGTCAACACCGCACTGTGCGTACGACCGGCGGCGACGGCGGTGGCCTCGGTGCCGACGGACAGGGCGACGGTGACGGGTACGAGGCGGCCCGTGGTGGTGCCGTCGCCGAGTTGACCACGGGAATTGCTGCCCCAGGCCAGGGCGGTGCCGTCGACGGTCAACGCCAGGCTGTGGTCGCCTCCGCCGGCGATGGCGGTGACCGTGGGGCCGGCCGGCAGCGCAACGGCGACCGGGACGCTGCGTGCGGACCTGGTTCCGTCGCCCAGCTGGCCTTCGCTGTTCGCCCCCCAGGCGAGCAGGGCCGCCGGCCCGGTCGCGGTCAGGACCAGGTTGTGGTCCCGGCCCGCGGAGACCGCGGCGACCACGGTACCCGCCGGCAGGCGCACCGTGACGGGGGCGCTGCTGCTGGTAACCGTGCCGTTGCCGAGCTGGCCGGAGTTGTTGGCACCCCAGGCGAGCAGCGAGCCGGTGGAGGTCAACGCCACACTGTGGTTGGCACCGACGGCGACGGCGACGACCCGGATACCCGCGGGCAGGCGCACCGGGACGGGCTCGCTGCTGCTGACGGTGGTCCCGTTACCAAGCTGGCCGTCGTCGTTGCTGCCCCAGGCGAGGATGGTGCCAGCGGAGGTCAAGGCCAGACTGTGGCGTTCACCGGCGGCGACGGCGGCGACCGCGGTATCCGCGGGCAGGCGCACCGCGAGCGGCTCACTGCTGTTGTCCGTGGTCCCGTCGCCCAGCTGCCCCCCGGCGTTCCCACCCCAGGCGAAGATCGCGTCGGAGCTGGCGGAGGTCGAGATGAGTTGGTGTTGCGCCGATCCGGGTTGGTGGTGCGCCGACGCGGACGTTCCGCCGATCACCGGCGAGAACGCCACCACCAGCGCGAGGGAGAACCAACCGGCGCCCGCACGTCGCACCGGCTGCACTCCGCCGCCCCGGCCACGCCGCTGGCAGAATCCCTGCATCGCACCCACCTCCGAGCGGACAGTCCTCCACTAATAGGACAGAAGTCATTATTAGCGGCCTTTACCGGATCGATGCGCAGAAACGCCCACTACATGACCCTGGTCGATCCGCTGATCGAAATCCCAGCCCAGCGGTGTTCCATGGCCGAAACCAGCTCGCCCGCCGAACCTGGACCACCCCGCCAGCAGCTGAGGACCCCAGGGATGACACCGAGGGGCGGCATGCGGATTGTCGGACCAAAGTACGGCTGGAGTTAACAGTGGGTTGGGCAACCGGCCGCCGGCAGCGCCTAGCATCTGCGTCGTTTGAGCATTACAAACCTTCGGAGGTTGATTCATGCTTCGCCGGTTGTCGGTGGCCCTGGGCCTGGGCCTGGTGGCGACGATGCTGCTGGGTGCAGCAGCACCCGCCTGGGGGGCTGGCAGTAGCTGCCCACTAGCACAGGCGCACGCGCACAACGACTATGAGCATGAGCGGCCACTGCTGGACGCTCTTGATCACGGTTTCACCAGCGTCGAGGCCGACATCTACCTGGTCGGCGACGAACTGCTGGTCGGTCACGATTTCTGGGACCTGCGACCGGGCCGGACCTTGCAGAGTCTTTACCTGGACCCGCTCGCGGCCCGGGTGGCCAGCAACAACGGCCAGGTGTATCCGGGTAGCCCGCAGCCGCTGCAATTGCTGGTCGACATCAAGAACAGCGGTACGAAGACGTACACCGAACTCGACCAGGTCCTGCAGTCGTACCGAGAGATGCTCACCCGGTACGACTTCGGCCAGGTCCACACCAGCGCGGTGACGGTCGTGATCAGCGGGGACCGGCCCCGGGACCTGATGGAAGACCAGTCAGTTCGGTATGCCTTCTACGACGGCCGGATGTCCGATCTCGACACCGGTGCCACTTCGGCGTTCATGCCGCTGATCAGCGACAACTGGAACAGTCTTTTCACCTGGCAGGGAGTCGGTCCGATGCCGACCGAGCAACAAACCCAGCTGCGCGACATCATCGACGTCGCGCACCAGAACGGGCAGCGGGTGCGCTTTTGGGCCACCCCTGACGAGCCCGGAGCGCAACGAGAGGCCGTCTGGCACGAGCTGCGCGCGGCCGGGGTGGACCACATCAATACCGACGACCTGGCTGGCTTGGAGAACTTCCTACGTGAGCCGACCCGGTGACGACCGCACCACGCTGACGCGAAGTTCCGACCAGTAAGGGCGGCTCCGTGACGGGCGCGCACCTACCTGCCCACGTCCCTACGCGTCAACACGGAAGATCTCGGACCTGGTCAACGGCTGATCTTGGTTGTTGAGGTGATCAGTCGTTGACCAGGGCGAGCCGATCCTCGAAGGCGGCCTAATAAGTTAGGCCGGTAGGGGCAAGGAACGTACGGGCACCGCGAAGCTGGGTGGTCAATTTTGACTGGGTTTCGGTGCAGTCGAGGCGGACCCGGATCGGACCAGGAACGGTGGTGTCGGCCCGGCGGCCGGCGGGCAGGACCGTCTCGTCGAGACCGTCACGGCGGGCGATGAGCAGGCCGAGTTCGTAGCGGCTGACCGCGTCGGCGCCAGCGACGTGGTGGATTCCGGCGTAATCGGAATTGGCCAGTTCCAGCAGCGCCGCGGCCAAGTCCGTGACGTAGATCGGGCAGCGCCGTTCGTCGGTGAAGAGAACACCACGGGTGGGATCGGCGGCGAGGGTGTGCACCAACCGCTCCTGGCGAGAGCTACCACCGGCTCCAACGATCAACGAGGTGCGAGCGATGACGGCACTCGGAGCCAGGCCCCTGGTCGCCGTCTCGACCGCCGCCTTGGCCGCACCGTACGCGCTGATCGGGTCGGGGCTGTCCGTCTCGTCGTAACGTTCCGCCGTGCCGGAGAAGACAGCGTCACTGGAGACCTGCACCAGGCGAGCCCCATTGGCGGCGGCTGCGGCAGCCACGTGCATGCCGCCGTCGGCGGTGGTGACCCAGTCGTCCTGCTGGTACGCCGCGTTGATGATCGCATCGGGTCGGAGCTGGTGCACCAGGGCGGCGACCTCGTCGCGGCGTCGGATGTCGAGCTTGCACCAGCGCACCCCCGCTACCGCCGCCACCTGACGGTGGAAGGTCGCCGCCACCTGACGTCCGGTCCGCCGCGCCTGGCGAACGATTTCTCGGCCCAGCAGCCCACTACCACCCACTACGAGAAGGTCCATGGGCCGTAATGGTGCCCGATGCCGTTACCTGGCCACCTCAGTGGTGGGCCGACCGGTGTCGGCGGGTGAGGTAGATGAAGCTGACACCGGCGAGGATGAGCAGGGTGGCGGTGCCGAGCAGGCCGGGCAGGCTGGCCCCGGTGATCGGCAGATCAGGGTCGGTGGGGTCGGTGGGATCGCCCGGGTCGGCGATGGTGATGGTGGTGGCCGCGGACTGACTGTTCGGGCAGACGGTGGTGGTGCTGGTGTAGTCGGCGGTGAGGGTGTTGGCGCCGACCGGGAGCCGGGTGGTGTGGGTGGCGGTGTTGGTGGTGTCCAGGGGCACGGTGGCGAGGTCGGTGTTGTTGTTGCGGAAGGTGACACTGCCGGCCGGGTCCCCGAGGTCGCAGGTGACCGTGGCGGTCAGTGTGACGTCCTGATCCGCGGTCGGGTCCGGCGGCGAGACCTGCAAGGTCGTAGCGGAGCCCACCTGCTGAGCCGGCAGGGCCAGGCTGTGGTTGTCGCCGACGGCGGTGGCGGTCAGGCTGATACCGGCGGGCAGGGTGACGGCCACCGGGGTGTTGGAGTCGTTGACGGTGCCATCACCAAGCTGGCCAAAGACATTGCTCCCCCAGGCAAGCGCGGTGCCGTCGGTGGCTATCACCACCGTGTGGTCGCTGTCGCGGGAGGCTATGGTAGTGAACGTCGTGCCCGTGGGCAGGCTGACGTCGAGGGGTTCGCTGCTGCTGCTGTTACCCCCGTTTCCGAGCTGCCCGGCACTGTTGTCCCCCCAGGCGAAGACGGTGCCGGCCGAGGTCAGGGCGGCGCTGTGGCCGCGGCCGGCCACCACGGCGGCAACGTCGGCACCGGGGGGCAGCGCGACGCCGACCGGCGCACTCCGGTGGGTGGTCGTCCCGTCCCCGAGCTGGCCGAAAGCGTTGTACCCCCAGGCCAGGGCGGTGCCGGTGGAGATGACCGCCAGGCTGTGGCGGTTGCCGGCCGCGATCGCGGTGACCTCGGCGCCGGGGGGCAGGGCGACACTGGCCGGCGTGCTCCGATCGTCGGTGCTCCCGTCGCCCAGCTGACCAAGGTTGTTCAGCCCCCAGCCGAACGCGGCGCCCGCGGAGGTCACCGCGAGGCTGTGGCTTTCGGCGGCGGCGACAGCGGTGACCGTGGTACCGGACGGCAGGCTCGCCTCGACGGGAGTGGTACGCCGGGTCGTGGTCCCGTCCCCGAGCTGGCCGAAGCCGTTGTCGCCCCAGGCGAGGACGGTGCCGGCCGAGGTCAGCGCCAGGCTGTGATGCCGACCGGCGGCGACAGCGGTGACCGTGACGCCCAGCGGCAGGCTCACCGCGATCGGCTCGTTGCTTCCGGTGGTACTCCCGTTGCCAAGCTGCCCATCGTCGTTGTTCCCCCAGGCCAGCAGGAACGCCGACGCGGTGGTCGATCCCGGCTGGTGCCGCGCCGACGCGGGTGACACCCCGATCGCCGACGTTCCCGTCACCGCCAGCACGAGGGCGAACCATCCGACGACAGTGCGTCCCGCTCGGCGCCCTCCGGCACCCCGACCCAGCCGCTGACAGAACCCCTGCATCGCGTACGCCTCCGCGCAATGAAGTACCGCAAGAAGGACAACTGCTACTAATAGTTCGCTATCCCTCAATACGGGCAGAAACACCTCTACCGCCAGGATCAACGCCCGGTGGTACGTCAAGGTTGTTGGTCACCGCGGAAAGCCTGCCCACCTCGGCCAGCGGACGGGGGTCGGCCTCACCCAGCTCTGAGGTAGGTGCACTCCCGCTTGTGCCCTCCGCCCGACTGCGGTGCCGCGGCGAGCGGGTCACCCGAAGGCCCGCCCCGGCCCCCGACAACGCCAGCACAGCAGCCACCCCGACCGCGGCCAGCGGCGCCCACCGCTCGAAAGCGGCGGCGGCGGCCGCAGCGCCAATGGCGGCGCCGAGCTGGATGGCGGCCCCAGTCCAGGACTGCGTCTCCGCCTCGGTACCCGACGGCGCCAGATCACCCGCACCGCTGTACAGGGAAACGAAGGTGGGCCCGATGAAGAGACCGACCAGGAGGCACCCGGCCACCAACAGCCCCAGCGGCAGCCGACCGACCACCACCAGGGCCACACACGCGAGGGCAAGCCCCAGAAGCAGGACGGGCAGCCGCGGTACCCACCGCCCACGCAGCGCCCCAACAGCCAGGCCACCGAGGATGCTGCCCACCGACAGGGTGCTGATCAGAGCCGCGCCAGCCGACCGACCAGCCACCTCGGGGAGTGCGATCTGCACGGCGTGCAACGCTGCGGAGAAGAGACAGGCGACGAGCAGCAGCCAGCGTAGGGGCGCCAGCACAAGCGGCCCAACCCAGTGCCGCGCGCCGCCGGCGCCCCGTTCCGGCTCCTGGCCGGCGCCCCCCGCGGCCGACTCCCGAAGGGTGCCCGCGGCCGACTCCCGAAGGGTGCCCGCGGCCGGCTCCCGAACGGTGCCCCCCAACGGCTGCCGACGGAGGCCCCCGACCTGATCGCGGTTGACGCTCCGGGCTGGTTCCCGGCCGGCCAGCGCCCGCAGGAGCAGGACCGTCGCCAGCGCACTCGAGCCGCTGGAAACCACCAACCCGACCATCGGCGACACGGTTTCGGTCAGCAGACCTACCAGGGCGGGTCCGAGGACGAAGGCGAGGTCCGTGAGCACCGCGTCGAGCGCCAACGCGCTCCGCAGATTCTCCGGCTGCGACATCCGGCGCCACATGACCCGCGACAGCACCCCGACCGGAGGCATCGACACGTTCGCCACGAGCGCCGGCCCAAAGGTGGCCAGCACCGGCCCATGTAGACCCTCGTTGACCAACAATGCCGCCACGGAGACCACATGCACGGCCAGGATGGGCCACAGGACCCGCTTGTCGCCGAACCGGTCGAGCAGCCGCCCACGGAAGGGCGCCGCGATACCGCCGAGCGCGGCGACCGCGACCACCAGCGCGGCGACACCATAGGAGCGACCGGCGGAAACCGCGTAGAGCAGCGCGAAGGAGAACATGCCGGCTTGCAGCTTGCTGGCGGCGGCGCCCGCCAACCGGACCCGGAAGCCGGATTCGGCCCCGAGGCTGCGGTAGCCGTACCGGGCCGGCGGTCGCGGATCAGCCATCACACCAACAATTCTGCCGGCGCTGTCCCGCCGCCCGCCGCCCCGCCCGCTCGTACCGCCCCGTGGCCCGCCGGCTACCCCGCCGCGCTCGGCTCCCGCAGAGCGGGAGCGAGTTCGGTGGCTGGGTTACCCGGGGCAGTCACGGTCCAGTATCGAGCCAGCGTCGTTGCGGCGAGAAAGCCCGCCAGGACGATCGCCACCTCGACCCCGATCACGAGCGGGTTGAACGAATAGCCGAGCACCCAGCCGACCGCAGACGCGGCTGCGCTGGACACCACGAGCGCCGGCGGCAGGAGTAGGGCCATCCGCGCCGCGGTGTGTTGGACCCGGGGCACGTCGCGCTGGGCAACCCGCACGGCGAGGATAGCCCCGGCCACCGCGGCCGCTACGACGAGGCCATACAAAGCGGCGGGACCGAGCCAGACTGGCATGCGTTCGCGCGCCTCGGGCGACAGATCGAATGCCGTCGTGAACACATCGTGCAGGCCGAGAACAAGGGCCCAGCCCAGGACGAAGGAGACCACCCCGCCCACAGTCGCCGCGCCGAGGATCTGGCCGTACCGGGGCGGGGTCCGCTCCACGCCGGCTTCCTCGGCGATCCGGTGGGCGAATCCGGCCGGGTCAGAGCCGAGTAACTCCGCCGGATCGAACCCGTCGGCGGCGGCCGCCTCGAGCTCGCCCCGCAGGTCGGCCGCGAGCGTCACCCGGTCGCGACGGTTGATCCCGAGAGTGCGCCACTCTCGGTCGGCGGTGGCGAGGAGGCCGTCAACGGCTGGGGTCAACGTGCTCATGGTCATCTCCTGGTTCCGGTGAACGGATGGCGAGGGTCGTGTTCACCACGTCGGCGAAGTGAGCCCACTGCTCGCGCCAGACCTGCAGCCGATCGCGGCCGGTGTCGGTGAGGCGATAGACCTTGCGGGGTGGCCCACTGGAACTGGGCTGCAGCGCGTTGGCGACAAGACCCAAGCGGTGCAGGCGAGTGATCAATGGGTAGACGGTGCCGTAGCTGACCGTTCCGAATCCGGCGGTGTCCAGCCGGCGGACGAGTTCGTAGCCGTGGGCCGGCTCGGCCGCAAGCAGCGCGAGCAGGCACATGTCCAGGCAGCCACGCAGTAGCTGGGCCTGCCGCTCGGCCACATCATCCGATCGATCTGCCGCTATCATGCACCACATAATACAGCCGGTACTATGCGGTGTCTACTAATGGGTCACCGGACGCCGGTTGCCCACCCCTCACTCCCGGCGCCGAGGTGGATCGTGACGCAGCCCGAGGCTCGCTACCGGGAGCACGAACGCCGGAAGGCCCTGACACGTGACGTGGCACGCGCAGGGCCTTCCGGTACGGCCAGGGGGTGGGTCAGTCGTACAGCTCGGCCACCTCGTCGGCGAAGTCAGTCATGATTACCTTGCGACGCATCTTCAGCGAGGGCGTCAGGTGGCCGGACTCCACGGTGAACTCGCTGGGGAGCACGCGGAAACGACGTACCGCCTCGGCCGTGGACACCGCCGCGTTGCCCGCGTCCACGGCGCGCTGCAGCTCCTGCAGGAGGTCGGGATCATTGGCCAGCTCGGCGGAGGTGGCCTCGGCCGGCTTTCCCGCGCTGGCCTTCCAGTGCTCCAGGTACTCCGAGTCGATGGTGATGAGCGCGGCGATGTACTTCTGCCCATCCCCCACCACGAGCGCCTGGGCGACCAGCGGGGAGGAGGCGATGCGATCCTCGATCAAGACGGGGGATACGTTCTTGCCCCCGCTGGTTACCAGGATCTCCTTCTTCCGACCCGTGATCCGCAGGTGACCGTGGTCGTCGAACTCTCCGATGTCGCCGGTGCGGAACCAGCCATCCTCGGTAAAGGCCTCGGCGTTGGCCGCCTCGTTGTTCCAGTAGCCCGCGAACACCGGGTCGCCGGTGCACTGCACCTCACCATCCTCGCCGATGCGCATCTGCACGCTCGGCAGGACCCGGCCCACCGTCCCCGGCCGGAAGGACTCCAGCGAGTTGACCGTGACCGCCGCGCTGGTTTCGGTGAGCCCATAGCCCTCGAACACGGTGATGCCGCAGCCCCGGTAAAAGTGCGTGAGGCGCTCCCCCAGCGCCGCGCCCCCGGAGATGACGTAGCGCAGGTTTCCGCCCAGCGCGGCACGGAACTTGCTGTAGACCAGCCGATCGAAGAGCGCATGACGGAGGCGCAGCCCCAGACCGGGTTGCTGTGCTTCCGAGTAGGCGATCGCCGTCGCTGCCGCACGGTCGAAGATTTTGCCCTTGCCACCCTCGTACGCCTTGCGTCGGGCGCTGTTGTACGCCTTCTCCAACACGTACGGGACCGAGAGCAGGAAGGTCGGCTTGTAGTTGGCCAGTTCCACGGGAACCTGCTTCACATCGGAGCAGTGCGCCAGCGGCGTCCGCGCCACCGCGGCACCGACCTGCACCATCCGGCCGAAGACGTGGGCAAGGGGCAGGAAGAGCAGAGTCGAGGCGGGAAGGTCGCCCACCGGCCCGAACATGGTGCGGAGCAGGGCGACCGAGTTGCCGGAGCCGGCGAGCAGGTTGGCGTGGCTGAGGGTGCAACCCTTGGGCATCCCGGTGGTGCCCGAGGTGTAGATGATTGTGGCGGTGTCCCCCGGGTGTACGGCCTTCCGACGCTCCTCCACCACAGCCGGCTCGACCGCGGCACCCGCGCCCCGGAGTTCCTCCACGGCACCGGCGTCGAGCTGCCAGACATGCTGCAGGGCGGGTAGCTTCCCCCGCAATCCCTGGACCACCTCCTCGTGCGTCGCGTTCTCCACCACGACCGCCACCGAGCCCGAGTCGCCGAGAATCCATTCGATCTGCTCAGGCGAGGAGGTCAGGTAGATCGGGACGGGCGCCGCACCGATCGTCCAGAGAGCGAAGTCCATGAGCGACCACTCGTACCGATTACTGGAGAGCAGGCCGACCCGGTCCCCGTGCTCGACCCCCTTGGCGATTAACCCACGGGCCAGATCGGTGACCTCGGTGAAGAATGTCGCGGCGCTGACCGGCTCCCAACGGTCCCCAACCTTGCGGTGGAACACCGGTGCATCCGGCTCCTCGACGGCGTTGCCCGCGGCGAGGTCAGCGACCCCGCCCTTCTCCGGCACCACGTATAGCGGCGGCGATGTCGACTCCCGCACCCGATCCTCCAATATTCAGTGGCGGCGGTCGCCGCTGCTGTTATCAGGGGAACCGGCCGCCCAGCCTGTTGAGAGATTTCAGAGCTCCGACAGTGGCGCGTTACCGGACTCAACGCAGACAGCCCGGCTTTACTGGGAAGACCACAAACAGCCGGCGGGAACGATCTGCTGCGCCCCACCAACCGCGCATTCACGTTAACCGAATTCTTGGCTAACGGGAAGGTCTGTTCGGTGCCACTCTCCGCCCACCAGGCCAGTCCGCACACCGGTAGGTCACCTCGGCCGGCCCTTCCGGTGCGGCCACCCACTCCCACCCCGGAGCCCGCTAGGGCAAGACCATCCTCACCAGGGACAACTCATCAAGCGCCCGCCACCGCCAAGCCAAACCCGCCGTCGGCGACGCCCCGCCGGCGAGGTGCACTCGACCGGCCACAGGTCATCACCACTGCAGCACTGCTCGCCGGCGACGGCACCAGCGAGCAGTCGATGAGCTGCACGATGATGGCCGCGACCCATCGGGCGTGCGCGTTCTGCGCCTTCGGCTTGCGAGCGACGACCTCCCGGAACCACTCCGAAGCTTGAAGCAGCCCGTTCCGGTGGCGTACAGGTCGTGGATAAATCGCCGCCAGGCGGCCAGGACCGCCAGCACAATGAACGGAATCTGGGAAGCGCGAGTTCGACGTCCTTTAAGAGCCTTTGCTCAGGTGCGGCATTCAGACCAAGGCCACACCGCAGTACGCTCCGCAGTGGCTTGGGCGAGGCTGGCGAACCTCTCGGATGGAGGGGGATTCTCGGCGACACGACGCCACGCCAGCGGTCGAACCTGCGCCGCGGCGTCCGCGTCGATGTGGACGTCCCGGTCGGCGCGCCGCGGTGATCGCCGGCTGGGCATCGACCGCGCTACTCGACAGCTACCAGGCCGAACGGATCGGACGACAGGTCGTCCGCTCACCCACCTCGGCGCGGCACCGCTGCGGCGACCGGCCGCATATGCGGTCTGCACGGTGGGGACCGCCTGCACGACCAACTCGCCACCGACCGCCACACCCTCCTGCTGGCCACGCCGAAGCCCGACCCGACCCTGACCACACAGATCGACCGGCTGGGTCGACACGTTGGCCCGCCACTGCCCGGCGCGGTGGAGCTGCGGCTACTGACCCCCGCCTGGCAGGTGCCCCAGGCCGTACGTGCCCGGTTCCGGTCCTCCGAACCGAATCGAGCGACACCCTGTCGGGCGGGTCAGACTCCGGGTTGCACCGCGAGCCGATAGAACCAGTCAAGATGCGCGATCAACGCCTCGCGAGCCTTGGCGTCCGCGAGGACCTCCAGGGGAAAGCCGGGGCGAAGGGCGAGCTTCGCGGCGGCGATCCTGACCCCCGGCAGCTCGTTCAACCGCTGGCGGAACGCCTCGCGAAGCGCGAGGTCGTCGAAGGGTGTCCTCGTGCTCATGTACTGATACACGACCTCGAACTTCCCACTCGGGTAGATCGCCGCGGGCCAGATGTTGCCCAGTTCGTGGTCCTTTCCGCGGGCCATGAGGAAACACGAGGTCTCGCCGCCCGAGCCGTAGAGCGCCCTGCCACCCAGCTTGACCCAGCCCTCGATGACCCCCAGCGTTCCGGCCACAACCCGCGCATCCTGCAGGTCGGTCAGTTGCTCGACGAACCGGTCATCGAGCTCGTCCCTACGGCGGGACCGGGGACGGAGAAACTTCCGCGACACATCCTGCTGTGGCAGACCGGCGAGCTGGGCCAGCTCCTCGACACCGAAGCGCTGCGCCTGGCTGGCCCGCCCGTACTTGTCAAACTCGATACCCTCGGCGTGCAGCAGGTCGCACGGGTTGTCCGTCCGGACGGGGTCTAACCATCGGAAGTTGGGCGACACCGTGCCTTCCGCCTGAAGCACCCGGTGCGCGTTCGGAGCCGGATGGTTGGCCAGTCGGGTCCCGACCGGCACGGGATGGCTGCCGATCAGCGCGGCGACATCGCCGTACGCCGTCCAGGAGCCGGCGGGCAGCGCGGCGAGCGCCTTGTTCATGACATCCCAGGGCACCTCGGAGCGGTTGCCCGCCTCCGCGGTGGGCCCCGGCCAGTGGGCGATGATCCGCTCGGCGAGGGCGTCGGCGCGGGCGTAGATCTCGGGGCGACCCCAGCGCTTCTGCGCGGCGATCTCCCCGTTGAGCGAGATCCCACTCTTGCCCAGCTGTGCCCGCTTGACCAGGAAGGAGCTGTTGCTCAGCTCGGCGTTGTAGCCGGTGAGGGTGAGGTTCCCCAGCGTGTGGACCAGAGCCTCGTGCACCTCGGCGAAGGTCTCCTCGCCCTGCAGATCCTCGCTCAGCGTCCGTCGCCACTCTGTGGTGGGGCTCTGCGGCATGACGTGTTCAATGGTCAGCAGGTCCGGCGCCACCGGCTCCTTGCTGGCGTACGACTCCTCCAGCCACCGAAGCACGAGCTTGCGCTGGCTGGCGCGGCCGTTGAGATAGAACGGGATGGACCGCACCGCCTCCCGAACGCTGGCATCGGTGGCGTAGTACTTCCGGCCGACCGACAGGTACGCCCGCAGCGCCTCGTCAACCGGCAGGTCCGTACGCATATCAGTCACGACGCGCAGCAGGATCCGGTTGATGTTCGCGGTCGCCCGGCCGATCAGCAGACGCCGGACGAAGAAGCTCTCCACGTACCGCATCGCCGACGCGACCTGCTCAGAGGTTGCCGTCCCCTGCTCGCGGCTGTCCAACAGGTGCAACAGCAGCGGGTACACGGTGGTCGTGTCCCACGCGTTGAGCCGGGCCAGCCGCCGCCGTACCTCCGGATCGTCTTCCTCTTCGGGGTGCAGGATGATCCGCAGGAGGGCACCGAGCCGGCAGAACCGACGCACCTCGGCCTCGATCTCCGCCTCGGTGTGCAGGCCGTTCAGCCGCTTCTGCTGGCCGGTGTAGGTGTCGGTCTGCTTGACCCCGGGATCTCGATGCACCAGGTCGAGCCAGAACAACTGCTCAAGCTCCCCGGAGTCCAGCTGCTGCTGAAGCGGGAACCACAGCGAGCGGTAGACCTCCTCACCACGGTTCGGCAGCCGCATGAAGAGGTAGTTGCGCAGCAGGTCGGCCTGGGTGAGCTTGAGACCGGTGTTGTTCAGCGACTCAAAGATCCGGTAGACGTTGTCGCCGGCCTGGGCGACGACCGAGACCAGTGCCATCCCCGAGATGACCGCATCCTCGAGACGCTGGATGTCCAACGGGACTTCCGGGTCGTCCACGGCGGCGAGTTGGGCCACGAAGAACCGGTACGCCGCACCGACGCGGTCAGATCCGCCCGCCTGCGGAGTGGCGTCCAGACACGCCTCGTACGCGGGTCGATCGGCCTGGGTGGGGACAACCTTCAACCGGTGTGTGGGCTTCCATTTGTTGATCAGGTATTCCTGGTCGATCCGGTCCCGGTGGCCCGGGTCCTCGTGCTGGGCCCGGTGGTCCCGAAGGGCGCAGAGCAGGATGGACAGGGTGGTAAGCCGCTGCTGGCCGTCTACGACCAGAAACTCGGAGACACCCGCCGGCCCGTTAGTCGGGCTGGGCGCGAGCACCAGCGAGCCGATGAAGTGCGTCAGGTCCGGATCCTCGACCCGCTCGTCGGCCAGCTTGCGGATGTCTCCCCACAGGCGGCCAAGCTGAGGTTCCGTCCACGAGTACGTCCGCTGGTACAGCGGTACCCGATACTGCTTCGCGCCCTCCAGCAGCTCCCGCAGCGTCGTCTCGTGTGCCGCGACCATGCGCTCAGCTCCTCACTCACGGTGACACGCTCTGAGCCGGCTACACAACCAGAGCACCAATCAATGAAGCAACCCGCAGACCCAATCGATAGCTGTCTAAAACCCGACAACGATTTAGGTCCTCCGGGGCGCAGCAACCTGCAATATCCACACTGACGAACGGTCTGCGGTTGCGGTGGGCCCCTCCGAGGTCGGGCCCGCAGTCGACGCTCTTCCGAGCTCGGTTCACTGCCCCGGCACGTTGGCTCAGGTGGGTTAGCGTGATCCGAAACGGCGGCGTACGGCGGAAGCGGAAATGGCCCACCACCACGCGTACCGGCCGCACTGTCCTGGCGAGCTGACGAACGAGGGCTGGGTGAGGGGAACACCGGATGGGTGACGTACGGATGGCCGAAGAGCGTCCGGTCGGGGCGGGAGCAGAAAGGCAGCCGGACACCGTCGAGGAACAGTTCGATCCCGCTGGCTTGAAGGCGCTGCTGAGGTTTGCCCGGCCCTATCGGAGAACGCTCGTCGTCGGTGCCAGCCTGGGTTTGTTCGGTTCGGGCGCTGCGCTGGCCCAGCCGCTGGCCGCACGGGAGGTGCTGGAGCGGGTTGGTCAGGACGCAGACCTGCTGCGGCCCATCTTGTTTCTCGTCGCCCTGGTGCTGGGCGGCGCCGCACTGTCCGGGATCCAGTTGTTCATCCTGGAGCGTTCGGGCGAACGGATGGTTCTGGGACTGCGACTGACCCTGGTGCACCGGCTGCTGCGGCTGCGCATGAAGGAGTACGACCGTCGTTCGACCGGCGACCTGCTGTCCACGGCCGGAGCCGACACCACCCTGCTGCGGTCGGTCATCACGGCCAACGTGCTGGACTCGGTGTCCGCCGTGGTGACACTCGTCGGGGCGATCGCGTTGATGGCCTACCTGGACTGGGTTCAACTGGTGTCGGTGCTGGCGGTTCTGCTGGTCGTCGGCGTTGGTGTGGTGCCCGCGCTGAAGCGGATCAAGACCGCCACGGAGCGGGCACAGGAAGGGCTGGGGCAGATGACCGCCGGCCTCGAGCGAGCCCTGGGTGCCATCCGTACGGTGAAGTCCAGCGTCTCCGAGGAGCGCGAGTCCGAACGGATCAGTGCGTGGGCCCGTACGTCGTACGCGGCGGGCGTCCGGTCGATCAAACTGGACGCGGTCGTCGGCGTCGCCAGCGGCCTCGCGGTCCAGCTGTCGTTCCTGATTGTCCTCGGCGTCGGTGGGGTACGTGTGGCCAACGGGAGCATCTCGGCCGCCGACCTGGTGGCCTTTCTGCTCTACATCCTGTACCTGGCCTCCCCGATCATCCACATCGTCAATGCGGTCACCCAGTTACAGAAGGCCTCAGCCGCCACCACGCGCATCGTGACGGTGAACGATATGGAGGTCGAGCCGATACCCGGTAGCGCGGTGCCCGTGGTCGGCGAAGCCGTCCCGCTCACCGGGGGGCCGACCGCACCGTTCACTGGGACAAGCGCATCGTCCGGCGGGCCGCCCTCGTCGGTGACGTTCGAAAAGGTTAGCTTCGGCTACCGCGAGGACGTCCCCGTGCTCCGTGAGGTGTCCTTCCACATACCGGCCGGTGCGCAGGCGGCTCTGGTGGGCCCTTCCGGCGTCGGAAAGACCACCGTCCTGGGCCTGCTCGAACGCTTCTACGAACCCGAGGCGGGCCGTGTCCTACTCGGCGACCGCGACGTGGCGGACATCCCGCTCAACGAGCTGCGCCGCCAGATCGGCTACGTGGAGCAGGAGGCGCCGGCGCTGGCCGGTACGCTGCGCGAGAACCTGCTCTACACCGCGCCGGCCACCAACGACGACCAGCTGAACGCGGTCGTGGAGGCCAGCCGCCTCAGCGCCCTGGTCCGCCGGCTTCCCGACGGCCTAGACACCGAGATCGGTGACCGCGGAACGCAGCTGTCCGGTGGCGAGCGCCAACGGCTGGCCATCGGCCGCCTGCTGCTGAGCCGGCCCCGGCTGGTGCTGCTGGATGAGGCCACGTCCCAGCTCGACTCGGTCAACGAGGCGGCACTGCGCGAAGCTGTCGAGGAACTCGCCGTTGGCTGCACGATGCTGGTGATCGCCCACCGGCTGTCCACCGTTGCGGCCTCCGATGTGATCGTCCTGATGGACAACGGCGGCGTCCGCAGGACCGGCACCCACGACCAACTCATGGCCGAGGACGAGCTCTACCGGGAGCTGGCGCGGGGGCAGCTACTCAGCGGCGACCGTACCGTCGCCGTCGGGTCGGCAGTGCCCACGGAGGTAAACGGGTGAGCGCCATGCCGCACCAGGGCAACGCACTCCCTCCGCTAGATTTGCGGCGCGGCGGCCTTTTGACTCCACTGCTGCATTCCTTCAGGCACATCCGCCGGGTCGACCATCACCTCGATGAGGATCAACCGGTTCGGGCGATCTTCGATACCAGCTAAGATCTCGGCCAGCTCGGCCTCGGTGCGGACGATATGCACCGAGAAGGTTCCCTCCTCAGCGAACACCGCTGGTAGATCACGGTATCGCCAATCAGGTATCTCCTCCCCGTAGCCTCTCCCAACCTCTTTTCCGATTGCTCGCTCGGAGGTGTAGCCACGGTTGTTGATCACGAATATGATCGGGCATTGACCACAGTTGAGCATCCGGCTAATTTCCTGCGAGGACATCTGTAGGCCCCCGTCGCCGGTAATCGACACCACTCGCCGCTCGGGCATCGCAACTCCAGCACCGAAAGACGCGGGAACAACATAACCGACCGCCCCCCAGTTGGGCGCCATCAAAACGGTCACCCCGGCCGGCAATCGCATCGTTGCCAAACCAAAGAATGATGTCCCAACCTCCCCGGCCAAGATATCCCCCGGACGAAGAACCTCTTGGAGGGCCGGCCACAGCCGCTCATGACAGATTGGCCTGGCGCCCGCCTGACCCAGGTCGGACGACTTAGTCGATGGAGCAATGCTACTCGGCCAACCACTCGCACGACTGGGGGCGATCTCGTGCAGTTGACCCAGCGCCGCAGCCATGGAGATCGGGCCGAACCGGGTGCCGGTAACCTCTGCGGAGTCCCGCTCCAAGCTTATAATCCGATCAGGATCACGGTCTACGGCGAAAAGTCCGTTCCATGCGAAGAAGGTGACACCCATGCAGACCAGGACGTCGGCACCTTCAACCACCTCCCGGATTGAATCACGACTCCCACTGCCACTATAAACCCCGACGAAACGACGGTCCGACTCGTCAAACAGCCCCCGACCGGGCGCCTGCGTGGCGACTGGCCAATTGTGCTCGGCTGCAAACGCAGCGACAGCAGGCCCGAGACCTAGGCGGATCGGAATATTTCCCACCAGCAACGCTGGCCGCTCCGCGTCTGCGAGTCGCCGTTGAGCAGCGACGGCAAACGCGTCCAGTTGCGCGGAGTTCGAGATCGGATCCGGGCGGGTGAGACGTCGCGACGGCTGCGGGACGGGCGTTCGAGCTACATCCGCAGGAACCCGGATGTACACGGGACGTTGCTGTGACCAACACTCGGCCAGAACTCGGTCGATCTCCCTCAGCGCACACTCCGGGGTCAACGAGGTTTGGGCGACGGTCACCTGTCGGGCCACCTGAACCCAATGGTCCGGAAAACCATCCACAAGCGAATGACGGATCAGGGCACGCTCCCGCAGAACCTCCGTCGAGGGGGCAATCACGATCGACACGATCGGCACCGACTCAACCATCGCGGTAGCCATTGCATTGACGCTCGACAGCTCACCCGCACCGAACTGTGAAACAATCACTCCCAGACCAGCAACCCGCGCATAACCATCAGCGCTGAAGCAGGCGTTCACTTCGCTGGAACTACCGACCCAGTCGATGCCATCGAAGGCCAAAACCTGCCCGGTGAATCCCATTGTGAATTCACCGGGCACTCCGAACACATGCCGCACGCCCAGGTCATGGAGGCGACCAAGCAAAAGGTCACCGACTGTTACCAACCCTCCATTCACCCCCAACATTCCCCCAATGTAAACACTCTTCGTATACGTGCGGTGGAACAGCCTCACCCTAACCTCGATGTTTCGCGCTTGAGGTCGGCTTCTCTAACTCGGTGGCGCCGGATCAGGTGGTGCAGCATCGGCCGGACCTTCGGCCTGCCAGTGGCGCTGACCTGTCCGGTGGCCGCGAGGGTGCGCGGCAGCGCGGGCCGGTGTCGAGTTGCTGCCACGCCCGCAGGTTGTCGAGCTGCCGCAACGCCGGCCGCAGCTAACCGAACACCGCCTCGGTGGACTCGGATATGCCGCGTGCGGGGCAGGTCACTGAGCTGCGGCCCGAACGGCTCAGCTCTTGGGCCCCGGATCGACTCGATCGCCGATTCACTCGCCGCTCCGCCGCCAATGGTTGATAATTTCCCTAAACATCACGATGGCCTCCGACCACCGCTACTGCTGCGCTTGCTGCGCCCGGAGCGAGCCGGGGGCCGCGGGTGCCCGCTTCATGACGCGATGACGGCGCGGACAGCCGTAGGGGCGGCAGGATCAGGCCGGGGCCTACGGCGGCGGGTCGGGGGCTAGGCAGACAGCCCCAACCGTGTCCCGGTAGGTGCTGTCGCAGGATCAGGCGGTGAGGATGTCCCGGTCGAATGTTCCGGTAGCGGCCGCCTACGCTCGGCCGTGGCGGTTCCTCAACATTGCGCTGACCGTCTCGTTCATCACCTGGATCGACCTCGGTGCCGTCACCGTGATGCTGCCATCGATCGACCGCACGCTGGGGACCGACAACAACATTCTCCAATGGGTCTTCTCCGGCTACTCGCTAATGTTCGCGCTCGTCCTCATCCCCGCCGGCCGGCTCGGCGATGCCAAGGGACGACGGTTTACCCTGCTCCTCGGTCTCGCCTTGTTCGTCACAGCCAACATGATGGCTGGACTCGCCAACTCCGGCATCATCTTGGTGGTCGCCCGGCTCCTGCAGGGCGCCGCCGCCGGTATCCTCACCCCCCAGATCAACGCTTTGGCGGAGGAGCTGTTCCGCCCCGGGGAACGAGGCCGCCCTTTCGGAGCAATCGGTGCCACCTCCCACGCGGGCGCCGCCCTAGGCCCACTGCTCGGCGGAATAGTCATCGCTGTGGGCGGGGCGGACGATGGCTGGCGACTGGTCTTTCTCGTCAACGCCCCGATCGGGTTCGCGGCGGCGGTGCTCATCTGGCGGTACTTCCCGAGCAGACCGACACGCCGGACTAATCACCAACACGATCTGGTCGGTACGCTACTGCTGGCCGTCGGGATCATGTTGGTAATCCTGCCCGCCCTGCAACAGGGACAGTGGAAAGGGCTGCTGCCGTGGCTGTTGGTACCGGTCGGAATCGGTGTCCTCGTCGCCTTCCGATCCTGGGAAACCGCGGCGGCGCGACGCCACCCGCCGGTCTTCGACTTCCGTCTGTTCACCCAACGGACGTACCGCCGAGGGCTACTGATCGGATTCCTCATCGGCGCCGGGTTTGCCCCACTGCCGGCAATTTTCAGCTTCTACCTGCAGTACGGTCTCGACCGCAGTGCACTGATCACCGGTCTCACAATCGCACCGTTCGCGATCGGTTCGGTCCTCGGGGCCGTGCTCGGTGGACGGAAGGTTGACCGTTACGGCCGTCCACTGCTGGCCATTGGACTCATCGTCCTCGTGGCGAGTCTCGCCATGGCGATAGCCTTCGCCGGCCTGCACGGGATGACCTTCTTGATCGTGAACGGGTTCACGCTACTAGTCGTCGGGGTCGGCGGCGGCCTCGTGATCACACCGAACAACACGCTGACTCTCCAGGAGGTGCCCCGGCCTGACGTCGGCAGCGCCGCTGGCATGTACCGCACCATGCGGCAGGTCGGATCCGCGATGGGGCTGGCGATCATCACCGCGACCCTGTTCGCGGCGGTCGGGGCCAACGACGGACGCTGGTCAACCGCGCTTCGGTACGCACTCGCCGTGGCGCTCGGTATCGTCGTCGCCGCCCTGCTCACCAGCCTGGTCGAGATCCTCGGCAGCCGCCGCCACGGACGTAGTCGGGCATCCTGAGCCACCCGTTACCTCGTCGGGCACCTGTCCGAAACGGAGCCCCGGGCCAGGCGCGACAGCGACCCCGGGGGCCATGCACGCGCCTCGGCGGCGAGGCACTTGGCCATGAGCGCTCCCGCCGCCGCACCCGTGCAAGACCCGCCACCGCCTGCCCCGCGCAACACCGCCCAGTCGACTGGGCCCACGCGTGTTATCCAACGCCGCGAACGTTCATGGTCACGGCACCCTAGGTACGCGGGGGCTGACAGGATGGCGGCAGTAATGGATCATGGACGGCGATTCACACCATGAGTAGTGGAGCATCGTCAGTGAGTGAGCCACGATGTCGACCCGAGGCTTGGACCGACCGGAATGAGGTCAGTCCTGTTCCGGGCAGCCCGGACAACAGGGAATCAAGGAATGAGGCAAAGAAGGCGATGAGGGGTTGGCGGGAACGTCGGCGATGGACGTTATTCGTCGAAGGGCTGCAGATCTCGACGAAAGCCGATGGTCCCGCGGCGCTGTGCGCAGCGGTTGCCGAGCATCTTGACCGGCCGGTCGCACTGCTCCCCATGCCGTTACCTCCGCAAGCCCCTTGTGGTGTCGTGCTGTCGATGCCGAACCGCTACTACATTGCCTACGATGCGCAAACAAGCCCGTTGCATCAACGACACATCGTTGCCCACGAGTTAGGTCACCTCCTCGCGGGCCATCTCGCCGGAGCACTGAGCAACAGCGAACTCGCGCGCCTACTGGCTCCGGAGCTTGACCCCAAGCTGGTCGCTGCGATACTCGGCCGCTCCGGCTATGACGAGCGCACCGAGTGGGAAGCGGAGTTCATCGCCGGCCTGCTGCGCCGGCAGATAGACACATACAAGGGTCCGCCTGGGTCCAACGACCCGACTTCGGAAGCCACCGTGGCCCGTATCTGGCAATCCCTGGGAGAAGGTGAGAAGTGAACGAGATCTTCTACCCCACGTTGGCTGTGGTCGCCTGGGTGGCAGCGGTGGTCCGGCTGTCATCCGCGCTACGGAAGGGCGCCGCCACTCCCTCCCGCAATGCGGTTACCGCTGCCCTCATATTGCTCGCGACGACATTCACCATGTCGACTCCCGTCGTTTGGGGGTTTGCCGATCGGATTACCGGCATCGACAACATCACCGCGCTGATTGCACACCTGTGCGTGGTCGGGTTCTCCGTCACGATCCAAGTGCTGCTGCTGGGGTGGACAAACCCGGCAGCGGTGGCTCGCCGTCGGAGTAGACGCCGCATCGTGTCGCTGTTCGTGGTCGTGACAGTGCTGGGCGTTTTGTTTACCCAACTCGGCCCAACCGAGACACGAACGACCGACTTTGTAGCCAGCTACGCCCACCGGCCACAGCTGGCCGCCTATCTGATCATCTATGTTTCGGCATTCGCTATGGGACTGATCGATATCGTCCGTATCTGTTGGCCCTACGCCGAAATCCTCGACTCGGGGTGGCTGCGCCGAGGGTTACGAACTACCGCCGTCGGTGCCTCGGTCGGACTGGTCTACTGCGTGGCACGCCTACTCGACGCATCGACCACTTTGGGATGGAGCCCACCTCGTTGGGAAGGCATCATCCCGATTTCGTCCAGCACCGGCGCACTGCTCGTTGTGGTCGGCCTGACCATGCCAGTGTGGGGACCCAGGGTCAGCCGTGTCAGAAAAATGTTTCGCACCCTGCGTCGATACCAGCAGCTCCACCCGCTGTGGAGCGCCCTTACCGACGCCGTACCAGGGATCAAGCTACCTGCCGGCCCGGAATGGTGGAAACCGGGAGACCGGCTACACCGCCGGGTGGTCGAAATCTACGACGCTTACCTGGCACTGCGGCCGTACGTCAGCGAGGAAATCAGCGACGAAGCCCGCCGGCAGGCACACGCCACAGGCGTCGTCGGTGACGATCTCGCGGCCATGGTCGAGGCCGCGCGGATCCACGCAGGGCTGACGGCGATGGCATCTGGTGCAGCACCATCACAGCCGGCGCGACCAACCCCGCCTGATCCGACCCTCGACGAGGAGAGCGAGATTCGCCACCTGATCCGGACCACCCGCGCCTTCACACAGATACGGCTGGTTGCCGCCCCAGCGGAGTCCGTTCATGAACGCTGAAGCCCCGATTCCCGTTCCGGCGCGCGACTCGGGCAGGAGTACGACCAGCTTCGAAAGACCGGCGACGTGCGTCAGGTGCTGCTGCCGGATACCGAACCGATCAGCAAGCCGGACTCGGTGCTGGTGCTGACCGAGGCCGTCGGAGCGGTTGGCCTTTGCCCCGCGGGGAGGTGACACGCGGGGTGGATCCTCCGGCGGGTCCGCCCCTAATCTGTATTCGCGTTCCGCACCGTCTTCGGATAGCTCGGAAGTGATACTAAAATGCGCTTGCACAGCTTGCACACGAGGATCTTCCGGTCGGCCGCCTGCCTGGTCGCCCTACTCGGCATCGGTTCCTGCGCCGCGCTGCTGTCCGGCGCCGAACCACGCTCCGAAGGGCTCGACCCGGATACGCTACGCACTTCACTTATCGGGGCGCTGGCGGTTTTCGGCGTGCTCATTCCCGGGGCGCTGGCCCTGTTGCGCACATCGGCGCGGCCGACCCGGTGGGGGCCGGCCGTCCTCTTCCTGGCGGGCGCGACGAACGCGGCCGTGCTGGGTGCGATCGACGCCGAGCTCCCGCCCAGCCTGACGCTCGGCCTCGCGATCGCCGTCAGCCTATTGGCTAGCACAATTGGGCTGGTCGGCTTCGGCGAGCACCAGGCGGACCAGCCCACCAGAAGCAGGTTCTGAGCCGGTGGCTGGCATCCCGAGCAGGCCGCCAGCATCGAGGGACTGAGTCCCGAGAAGGGGTACGAGGCTACGGGCGCCAGTCACGAGGCCGCAACGAGCTGCATCAGCTGAGCTTCTGCCCGGCTTTGGCGAAGTGCTGCTTCGTCTGGCTCCCGGTGAAGATGGCGAAGTCGTACCGCTCGGCGAGGGTGTGATAGCTGAGGTTTTCAACAACCACCGCGGCCTTCTGCTCGTTGATCAGCCGGACGCACTCGGTGATGAACCGTCCGGGGTTCTGGCGGTACTGCGCGAAGGTCGTCGGCCTGATGCGACCCAGGATCGCGGCGGCTGTTCGGCGGGTGAACTGGGTCCGCTCCGTGATCTCGCCAAGCAGGTCATCGGGTACCCGCGACGATGCCGAGACCGGGTCCGTCCGCGTGCTCGTCGAGTTGACCGTGAAGCCAGCGCCGCTGGCCAGTTCGCCGGTGTCGAGGGCCGCACGCTGCTGGCCGGACTGCACGACGTACTGCATGGCCGCGACGTTGAGCTGGGCATCGAGCGCGGTGACGCACTTGTCGATCAGTTCGACGGAGTCGAACTCCACCTGGTAGACGACCTTGTGATTAATCCGATCCCAGAGTTCTCCGAACTCCTCCTTGGCGAAGTTCTCCTCATTCAGGGGAATTCGCTTGGGCTTGCGGGCGTCGGTGATGGGCGTGGTATCCAGGTTGAGGGCATCGACCAGCGGCCAGATGCAGTCCGCGACCGAGTTCCGCAGCCCCGAGTCCGAGAACTCCAGCGCTGGTCGAGCGGAATTGGCCGGACGCCCCGGGTCGATTCGATGCGACACCCCTTCGCCACGAGGCTGCCCGGCGAAGCAGTCCACCACCGCATCCACCGCATCGGTCTGGTACCGCTGGACCTTGAACCGAAGTTTCATCGGTCAGATCGCCCTTACCGCGGTCGCGGGCGAGACCTCGGCGAACACCTGCTCGGCGTTGATCCGACCGGCGTCCGTGGCGAAGCCCGAGTCCCGGAATACGGCACGCAGCGGCTGCCTGCGCGCCATCTCGCGCACCACGGCAGGACCCACCTTCGCCTCGAAGCAGGCGATCAGGACGCCGTTCTCGACGACGAACACCTCGTGGTCATCAATGAGCGTCAGCGCGATAGGCATCGTCAGCTCCAGGCCCCAGTCGAGGAGGACCTGAAAGAGAAGATCTTCGCCGGTCCGGTCGGGCTGCACGCTCTCCGCGAAGAGGTCGAGTTCGTCCTGGCCAAGCTCGTCCGGGGTGCGCAGCAGGTCGGAGAGGTTCGTCGAGTCAACCCTGAGGACGCGGAAGCCCAGGTCGAGGTTTCTGGAGGTGTCTTCCAGGCTCCCGATCTCCGCCGCGAGGTTCCTGACCCGGGTGAGTCCCATCTCGAAAATCGAACCGAAGGCGGGCTCCGCGACCGGCAGCGGCTCGTGGATCTGGACGCTGATGAAGCGCCTGTTGCCACCGTCGGCCAGGTTCTGCTGGAGGACGGCGTGAGCGGTGGTCGCGCTTCCGCCGAAGAAGTCCAGGACGATATCGCCGTCATGCGGCCGGCCCGCGAGCTGCAGGATCCGCTGGATCAGCTCGACCGGCTTGACAGAATTGAGCACATTCGCCGTATTCTCGAACGGGACGTACTTCAGCAGGGCCTTCTTGGCATCCTGGGTGTGCCCCACCTCCGCATAGGACCACAGCGTCCGGGGGGTCCGGCCGGCTGCGACCTCGGAGAGGAACCGCTTCACCGCCGGGGTGTTGTTCCCGTCCGCGCCCCACCAGATTCGGTTGTCCGCGTCGAGCTCGGCGAACTTCTGCCTGGATATTCGCCAGTAACTGCCCCGCGGAGGGCCTTCGATAAGGCGCCCCGACGGGGCCGTGATTGGGTAGACGCCTGCGTTATACCTGTTCCGCGCCGACATGTTCTCGGCCTTCCACGGACCCCTTGGATCGCTGTCGGGGTTCTTGTACCGCGCCTCCATATCCCCGGTGCGCGCGAGCTGCTGGGGCTGCCAGAGCTCCTTGTTACGGGCGAATACCACGATGTAGTCGTGGTCCGCGGAGAACCACCGCGCCGAGTTCTTCAACGCGTACACCTTCTGCCAGATGATCTGCGCGACGAAGTTCTGCTGCCCGAAGATCTCCGAGCCGATCTTCTTGAGGTTGTCGACCTCGTTGTCGTCGATCGACATGAAGATCACCCCGTCGTCGGTCAGCAGGTTCCGCGCGAGCTTGAGGCGCGGGTACATCATGCTGAGCCAGTCGGAGTGGAACCGTCCATTCGACTCGGTGTTCGCGATCAGACGGTTTCCGGCGGCGTCGACCTGCCCGGATTTCGCGAGGTACTCCGCGGAGCTCTCCGTAAAGTCGTCGTCGTAGATGAAGTCGTTTCCCGTGTTGTACGGCGGGTCGATGTAGATGATCTTGATCTTGCCGAGGTACTAATCCTGAAGCAACTTGAGCACGTCAAGGTTGTCACCCTCGATGAAGATGTTCCGCGTGGTATCAAAGTCGGCCGACTCGCCCCGGACCGGACGCAGCGTCTTGGCGACCGGCGCGTTCGCGGCGAGGAGCGCTTCTCGCTTACCCGGCCAGTTGAGCTGGTAGCGCTCCTGCGGACCCTCGACCGCATGGCCCGACAGCTCCTGACGGAGCAGGTCGAAATCGATCATCCGCGTGCCATCGCGCCCCTCGGTGACGACCGCTGGGAACAGCTCGACGATCTTGTCGATGTTCTGGTCGGTCAGGAACGGCGACTGCATCCTCAGCTCGTCCACGGGGCTTTCCTCGGTCGTCGGTGTCGCAGGGTCGGTTTCAGCGCCGCGAGCGCTGCGGCCCGGTCGCGAAGTAACCGCCGCACCTCGACCCTGCGGTTGGCACGGCTCGGACCGGAGGCTCTTCCCGAGATTAATGATCTCGCATTCGAGCTCGCATGTGGGACACCACGCCACCGGCGACCACGACGCCGGCTCCGACCTGGGCGCGGGTCCGCGTACCGGAAATCGAGAGTCTCATCGTCGGTCCCGCGCCACTTCCTGCGGACGCGCACGAGACGTTCGCATCAGGGCGACATAGCCGTCCTCCAAGCTCGGCGCCACCGCCTCCGCCCCGACGGGCGGAGTCTCGGTGACGAAGCGGTAAAGCATGCCACCCGACGCGGCCTGCGCATTGACCACCGTCAGGTCACCGGCCGGCGGGGCGCCGGTGGTGTGCAGGCTGAACGTCCTGCCATCAGCGGCTTCGACCAGACCGTTGGTGCTTCCGTGGTAAGCCAGGCGGCCGGCGTTGAGCACCGCCACCGCCGGACAGGTCTGTGCCACGTCATCGAGAATGTGGGTGGACAAGATGACCGTCCGGTCGCCCCCGAGGCCGGCGAGCAGGGTGCGGAACCGCATCCGCTCCTCCGGGTCCAGGCCGGCGGTGGGCTCGTCGACGATGATCAGCTTTGGGTCGCCGAGCAGAGCCTGCGCAATGCCGAGGCGACGTCGCATGCCTCCGGAGAAGCCGCGTACCCGGCGGTTGGCGTGCTCGGTCAGCGCCACCCGTTCGAGCAGTGACCCGACCTGGCTGCGGCGGACCCGCTTGTCGTCGATGCCCTTGAGCAGGGCCACGTAGTCGAGGAACTCACGCGCGTTCAGGTCGGGATACAGGTCCAGGTCCTGTGGCAGGTAGCCGAGCACTCGGCGGACCGCCTGCCGGCCCGGCCCGGTGGCCACGTCGTGGCCACCCACGATCACCCGGCCGGACGTCGGGCTGATCAAGCCCGTGATGATGCGCATCAGAGTGGTCTTGCCGGCCCCATTGGCACCGAGCAGCCCGATCATGCCGGGTGCCAGCGACAGGGAAAGTTGGTCCAGGGCGCGCGCGTCGCCCTTAAAGGTCTTGGTCAGATCCGTGATCTCGATGTCCATCAGGTCTCCGGTCGGCGTCAAAGGCGGCGTCGGGCGAGCGCGCACGACGCGGTGAACAGCACTGCGCTCATCGCCACCACGAGGAGGAGGTTGACGGCGGCGGTGGTGAAGGAGGGGGCGGGAGCGGCGAAGGCGCCCTCGCCGGCCCAGAGGGTCGGGGTGTGCAGCCAACCACCCGCGACATAGTCGCCCAGTGGGGACAGCAGCGTTCCGGTGATGGTGGGGATGGGCACGATGCTGGTGCTGAGCAGGGTGGCCCAGAACCAGCCGGCCACGGCGGTCATCCGGACCACCGCCATCGGCAGCACCAGTCCCAGCGTCGCCGCGAAAGTGGTCAGTAGCAGGGCGCTGGGCACGTTGACCGTGCAGAAGGCGATCACGGCCCACCCGAGGGTGGAGACGTCACCACTGGTGAGGGTGAACACGACCCCCACCACGACCATGGTTACGGCCACGGGCGCGAGCGCCGCGGCGAGGCTGCCGGCAAGCGAGCCGAGCATGCGCGCCGCCAGTCTCGACGGGGTCGCGAGCAGCAACTCGTTGAGACCCCTCCGGGTGGTGCCCGTGAACCGGTCGGCCAGAGCGACGCCCAGCCCGACCACCACCAACAGGTTCATGGTCAGTGACCAGGCACCGACGCGGGCAGCCGCGGTGTGCGGCTCGGCCGACTCCGGCGACAGCATCTGGAGGAGCAGTCCGATCGCGAGCAGCGGCAGCACCGCCAGCCACACCACCTTGCGGCGCGCCGCCATCAGGAACTCGTACCTGATCGCGCCGGTCCACGCCGAGCCCAGCAGGCGGCTCATTCCCGGCTCCCGGTGATGAGCCGCTCGGAGACGCCGAGCCTGCGCAGGGCCAGGACCGCGAGCGCGACACCGGCGACGGAGAGCAGCGCCCGGTTGACCTGCCACACCCCGATGAAGCGGTCGAGGTAGAAGATCTGCAGGAACCAAAAGCCGATCACCACCGCCGAGGCGCCACCAACCGAGCGCAACCTGGCGGTGGCCCAGGCGCCGGCGCCGATGAACAGCAGCGCGGGGCCGAGCGGCACCAGGATGGCCGCGACACCGTGCGCCGGATGATTCCACTGGCCTCGCGCGATCAGCACGACGATCAGCGCGGCAGCGGCCAGCAGAGTCACGGCGGTCACCACGACGAGGCGACGCAGCACCGTCCGTGGATAGGGGGTGGGCATAGTGGACTGCAGCTCCGGCATGCGCTCCCGCCCGACGGCGGCGACGGCGGCGATTCCCGCCGTGATCGGAAAGGCCATCGCCACCAGCCTGACCATTCCCAGACCGACCGCGTCGGCCGTACCGGCCTTCGCGGCGGCCGCGGATATGGAGGCGGCGATGATTCCACCGGTGGCCAGCCAGGGCAGCGTGAGGCCGGCGACGCCGCAGCGCCTGGCCTCGAATCCCCAGATCTCTACTCCTGTCACAACAGGTACGTAGCGGCCGGGGGCCACGTGGTTCACCGATCCTAGATGGAAATCCGGCGTGGCTCCGGAACCAGCCGGACGGCCAGCGCCAGGAGGAGCACGGACACGACGGCCGGGAAAGTTGAACCGGACCAGACCGCATCAAGAATCGCGCCAACCCCCACATTGGGCACACGTCGTGCCGGCAGATCGGCCACCACAGCGGAGAACCACACCAGTGCCCCGGCCAAACTCCCGAGCCAGTAGGCACGCCAGATCGTCAACAGCACCGCCACCGAGGCACTCAGCAACGACGGCCCAAGCCAGCCGGAAATCAGCACCAGGCTGTCGACGGAGTGGTCGAGCAGGGCCGCCAGCCCGGTGGCGAGGAGTGCCGCTGTCAGATCGACCGCCAACACCAGCACCAGCCGGGCCAGGAACACGGCACGTGGAGTGACGGGCAGCACCATGAGCAGCTCCCACCTCGGGTCGGTCCGCGGACCGCTGACGGCCAGCCCGCCGGCGAGCAGGAGCAGGCTGACCAGAGCGCCGAAGGCGGCGCCCCGCCAGCCGGGGTCGGGCACGACCACCGCGAGGCAGACCGCCAGGGCGAATCCAACCGCGGTGAGTGGGAGTAGGTAGCCGGGGACTAGTTTGTACTGGGCCGCCACCAACTGCCGAGCCACCCGCGACGACCGCCGCAGGCCGGGTCGCGGAACGGCTTCCGGCGGCGCGGTGTCGGCGACCGCACCGGCCTGGATCGACCGACGTCCGGCGGGCAGCGCCGGTACGATCAGCGTGTCGAACGAGGGCACGTCGGCCGGGCCGGTGAGCATCTGGTCGGCGGTCCGGGCCGCGGCCGCCAGCCGCGCGGTGGCGGTGACGCGCTCGGCGCAGGCCGCGCACTCGGCCAGATGGGAGCGCACCTGCGGCGTCAGGGCCGCGGTGGGATCTGCGGCCGATAGCAGCTCTTCATCGTCGAGATGGACCATGGCTAGGCATCCCCTGTTCCCACGGCGGCGGCCAGCCGGACCCGCGCGTGCGCCATCCTGCTTTTCACCGTGCCGACAGGGACGCCGAGAACAGCGGCCACGTCCCGATACGGCAATTCGTCGACGACCGCCAGGATCACCACCTCCCGCAGATGGCCCGGCAGCGCTGCCACGGCCTCTGCAAGAGCCATCAGATCCGCCTTGACCAGCGCCTGGGCCTCGATGTCGACGGTGGGGTCGGCCACCGCCAGCGCTTCAGAGAGCTCCGTCGTCGGTGGCGACAGCCGGCGCAGCCGGTTGTGGGCCTGACGTCGCGCGACGCCCAGCAACCAGCCGCGCACCGACGAGTCGCCCCGGAACGAGCCGGCCGCCTGCCACACTGCCAACCAGGCTTCCTGCATGATCTCCTCCGCCACCGACCGGTCCGAGCCCAGCCGCCGCAGCATCCGCAACATCGTGGCGGCGTGCCGCCGGTAGAGCTCCCGTAGCGCTTCCTCGCTGCCCTTGGCCAGCGCGTTCATCAACTGCTCGTCCGAATCCACTGCCATGTACGTAGCCGCTCCCGTCCGCACGGTTCACGCCGCAGCCCGGCAACGTCCGTCACATCTCCGGCACGGGCAGAAATTCGCGCATAACGATAGCAATCAACCGTGATGCCACTACTCTCCACAGCGGTGGGAGGGATCCTCCACAAGAACCCCACCTACGAGCCATCTCCAGGATCGCCTCCGTCGTCGCGGGTCCTGGGCGCCGTGGCCGTCCAAGTCCAGGGTGACGAGGTCGTGCGTAGCTGTTCTCCGGAGGGTCCAGCGCGGCGGTGCGCCACTCCCAGTCGGGTCGACATCGAATCGAGGCTCGCCGAACACTCGACGTCGGGCGCGTCCTGCACGAGGATCGCCCGGCGCGCCCTCCACCACAAGATCGACAAAGCGAACCGGCGCTAGGCCACCATGCCGGCCGATTTCCTGTCCAGCGCCTTCGATCCGGACGGATGACCGGCACGCTGTCAGTTGGGCCGCACTCCGTCCAGTTGGGCCGCACTCCGTCGATGCCCCGCTGTCACTGGTCACGGGGTGACCAGAACATCATGAGGAAGTTGACCGGCACGTCTGCCTCGTCGACGGAGTCGGGCCGGTTGAACTCCGTCATGAGCGCGTCGAGCCGGGCGCGGAACTCCACCGCCCGCTCGCGGCTCACCACCTTGTCGACCATCACCACCATCGGCCCCGGCGGCTCTGTGCCAGTGGCGGCTGTCGGTTCGGGACCGAGCCGCCCGGCCAGGATGTCGTTGATCAACCGTCCCCGGAAGTCGTCAAGTGTCGCGGCGAAGGCCCTGGCCACCTCGCTGGCATTGCCCGGTTCTACCAGCAGTTCGCGGCTGAGCCGCAGCGCGAGCTGCGCAACCTGGTACTGGCTCTCCTGAATGCCGGAGACGAGGCGGGTGCTGGCGACCCGGATCAACCCGGCTGCCTCCAGGACCTTGATGTGCCGATAGAGCCGGGTCGGTGGCTGCCCAAGCGAGTGGGCCAGCTGTTTCACGGTCATCGAGGTCCGCACGTCTGCCATCAAGGCACGCATGATGCTCAGGCGCAGCGAATCCGAGAGCGCTTTGAGGGTCTCGACGTCATCAACCTGGCGCACCATCTCGGGCACCTCGACCCGATCGGCGCTCGCAGGTAGCTCTTCAGACACGGCTATCGGCACCTTCCCCTTTACGGTCTGGTCCAATGCTAGCGCCAACGTTACCATTCACGAATGAGTGAACATGTAAAGGAGCGAGAAAAGGGTACCGACCACCCGGCACCACTCCGGCGTAACTGGCGCTTCCAGACACTCTGGATCGGTGCGGGCGCCGCCAACCTGGGCCTCGAGGCGGTTGAGGTGGCCTACCCCCTCCTCATCCTGGCGCTCACCGACTCTCCCGCCCTCGCCGGCCTCTTCGGCTTCATCCAGGTTGGCACCATCGTCCTCGTCGGACTCCCGGCCGGGGTGCTGGTTGACCGTTGGGATCGGCGGCGGGTCCTGCTGGTCGCCGAGGCCACCCGCGCACTGGCGCTGAGCTCGGTGATCGTGGCCCTCGCCCTTGACCAGATCACCGTCGCCCACCTGATGGCTGCCGCCGTCGTCCTGGGCACCGGTACCGCGTTCGGCGCCACCGCCCGGATGTTGCTGATCCGCGCGGTCGTCCCGCCGCAGCAGCTCACCCTCGCACTCAGCCAGGACGAGGCGCGTGGTGGAGTCGCGGCCCTCGCCGGCCCGCCGCTCGGCGGCGCACTGTTCGTCGCCGCACGGGCCTACCCGTTCGTCGCAGCGGCGATCGGCTTCGTGATCTCGTTCGGGTGCGCGCTCGTCGTACGGGCCCCGAAGCTGGAGCGCCCGAGCCCGGCCAGCGCTCCGACCGCGACGACCAGCGCGTGGGGCCCCCTCGCCACGGTCCCCTCCGGACTGCGTGCGGTGCTCGGCAGCAAACTCCTGCGAGTAGCGCTGCTGCTGATCTGCGTCTTCTACCTCAGCCTCACCGCCGCGATCCTCGTGGTCGTCGTCAGCCTGCGTGAGCAGGGCACCTCCGCCGCGATGATCGGTGTCGCCCTGAGCGGCAGCGCCGTCGGCATGCTCGTCGGCGCCGCCCTCGTACCGCGGCTCAACACGCACCTCTCCCCCGGCGCACTCCTGCTCTGCGCGTCCGCGCTGGCCACCGGCGCCGCCGGCCTGCTGGCCCTGCGCCTCGGCCCCTGGTGGGTCTTCGCGATGCTCATGGTGGCCGCTTTGGGCCTGCCCGCGCTCAAGATCCTGGTGGACATCCTGATCTTCCGCCAGACCCCGGACGAGCGTCGTGGCCAGGCCGTCTCCGCCACGATCACCCTCATCGGGGCCGGCTCCTCCCTCGGCTCCCTCGTCGGCGGTCTGGCCCTGCAGTACCTCGAAGTGACCCGTGCCGTGCTCCTGATCGCTGGCATCCAGGGACTCGTCACCCTCGCCGGTTTCGCCAACCAAAACGTCCGCGGCGCGCGGTGGCCCGAGGAGGCCTGACACCAGCGGCCGGCTCCGGGCCGCGCGGGCGACCCGACCAGAACGTCCAAGCCGCTGAGTCGACTCACTCGATTCGGACGGTCAGGTTAAGAGCATCGACGGCCAGCTGAGTTAAGTCTCGAAGTTGATCCTCACCGAAGGTGAGGCCGCACAGATTGTCCAACGGCGTCCTCAGCCCGTGGAGGCGGCTTTCCCGAAGGTCGGCACCATCGAGGTGGCAGGCATCCAACTCCAGACCGACAAGGTCACCGAACCGCAGCGCGATACGCGGCAGCCGACAGGAAGACCAGTCACCGCTGCCTACCCCTCAACTTGAGGCAAGCTCATAAATGATTTCCAAGCCGTCTTCGTTGTCCCACTGCTGTCCGACCTCGATGAAGCCGTACTGTGACGCCAGCTCGTAGGAGGCCAGGTTGTCGGGGCTGATGGAGACCCGAACCGTACGGACCTGCGGTTCCTCAGCGGCGCGACGCAGCAGGGCTTCCAGCGCCGCGCGGGCGTAGCCACGTCGCCGGAGCGCCGGGTCAACGGCGTAACCGATCTCCACCATCCCCGCCGGGTCCGGCGGCCCGTGATAGCCGGCCCGCCCCACGGCCAGGTGCCGCTGCTCGTCCCAAATCACTCCGGTGACCCATGCCGCGCTGGCCGGGTCCTCCTCGACCTGTCTGCTGCGCATCTGCCACACGCCTCGCCAGTCCGGGCCGGCAAAGTAGGCCGACATGGGAACAGGGCTGGACACGTTCGCCGCTGCCAGGTCACCCCGGGCAAGGGCGTGAAATGTCGGGCCGTTCAGATGCACAATGCGGACGGACCTGGGCGGTAGCCGTCGCATCGCTTCCTGACCGAGACGGCGGCCATCCGCACCCTGTTGATCGAGCCCTTTCATCACGACGCGAGACTCTACCTCGTCTGCAGGCTGCCCATCCAGCCTTGTCGTGGACCTCCGACAGCCTCCAGAAGGATGGACTCCCACCAGGAATCTGCTTGTCGCGCTGCCCGGCAAATGGACCACCGCCTGGCACTGCGCCGACCAGGTGATCGACGCGCTCACCTGACCGGCGGGGGCCAAGCTATCCGATGCCGATGGCGTCTCTCACCCGCTCCAGCAACGGCCTGGTCTGCTTCCGGGCCTTGTCCGCGCCGTGGGCAAGTAGGTCGTCCAGCTCACTACCCTGCGCCATCAACGCCTCGTAGCGCTCCCGAAGCGGCGCGAACTCCGCGACAAGCGCGTCGGCGAGCTGCGCCTTCACCTCTCCCCAGCCCATCCCACCGGCCGACAGCCGCGCCCGTGTCTCAGTGACCACATCAGCCGCGCCGAACCGCTCGAGCAGCTTGAAAACGGCAGCCGAGTCGGGGTCCTTCGGTTCCTCCACCGGCACGCTGTCAGTCGGGATACGCCGGACCAGTTTCCGCAGGCCGGGCTCTGGCGCGAACAGCGGGATCGTGTTGCCGTACGACTTGCTCATCTTGCGACCGTCGGTCCCGGGCAGCGTGTGCGCCGATCCCGCATCCGGAATCACCGCAGCGGGGATCTTGAACTTGAACCGGTCCCCGTACACGGCGTTGAAACTGCCCGCGATGTCCGCGGCGTACTCGACATGCTGTAACTGGTCGCGACCGACGGGCACGACATCGGCGTCCATGATGAGGATGTCGATCGCCATCAACACCGGGTAGTTGAACAGGCCCATGTTCACGCCGGCGTCAAGATCCTCCTTGCCGGCTTCCCGGTTGCGGTCCCGCGACGCCTTGTAGGCGTGCGCCCGGTTCATCAGGCCCTTGCTGGCCATGCACGCCAGGATCCAGTTCAGCTCGAAGATCTCCGGGATGTCCGACTGGCGGTAGAACGTGGTGCGATCCGGGTCGAGCCCGGCCGCCAACCAGGTGGCCGCCACAGAGCGGGTGTAGTGCCGCAACTGATCACGGTCGCGAATCGTCGTCAGTGCGTGATAGTCCGCGATGAAATACAGCGACTCGTAACTGTCGGCCAATCGCAGCGCCGGCAGGATCGCGCCGATGTAGTTGCCCAGATGCGGCTCACCGGTCGGCTTAATGCCGGTCAGCGATACCCTTCGCGCCGTCGAACCCATGGGCATGATATTACCGTGATCAGCCAGCGATCTTCCGTCCTCATTGGCAATCGGGGCGTACCGAGATGCTCCTGTTGCCGTTGGCAAGGTCGAGCAGCGACGGCAACTCCGCCATGCTCCTGAAGGCTCGAACAGGCTCCGGCGCGCAGCCGTCGGGCGCGTACCGCAGCACGCGCATTCCCGCGTTACGTGCAGCTGCCACCCCGGCCTCACTGTCCTCGACAACAACGCAGCGGGCCGGTGGGACGCCCATCCTGGACGCGGCCAACAGAAACAGGTCGGGAGCCGGTTTGCCACGGGCGACCTCGGCGGCCGTGAAGATCCGGCCTTCGAAGTACGCCGCCAGGCCGCAGCTGCCCAGGGTCAACGCGACCTTCTCGGGCCGCCCGTTCGACGCCACGCAGGCGGGGACACGAAGCTGCTGCAACACCGGCACGATGCCGGACACCGGCGTCACCTGGGCGCGCAGCGCGGCATCAACCGCGACGGTCAACGCGTCGAACCAACCGGGTGGGACAGCAGCACCAAGACGATCGGTGATCAACTGGGTCGCCGCCGCCTGATCGAGACCGGCGAACGCGCGAGTGCACTCCTGGTCGGTGATCTGAATACCCAGCTGCCGCATCCGGTCGGCGAGTACCCGGCTGAAGATCGGCTCGCTGTCCACCAGCACCCCGTCACAGTCGAAGATGACGAGATCGACCGGGCCCTGATCGCCCATCGGTGATCGCCTCCCTTCCGGCCGCGTCGCACCAGTCACCGCCGGTCCCAGCATCGCCGGCCCGGTCCAACGGCTCCCGAGCACCCTCCGAGCGACCAGCCACCACCGCCGTACGGGAAAAGGCCCCGACCGGCACAGAAGTACCAGGTCAGGGCCTTGCTCGTTGGTGCGCCGCCAGGGACTCGAACCCCGAACCCGCGGATTAAGAGTCCGCTGCTCTGCCAGTTGAGCTAGCGGCGCTCGTTGGCAACGGGGAGAACCCTAGCACGCCAGTTCAGCCGGCTTCTAATCCGCTCCCCGCTCCCCTCTTTCGGTCGAGTTTTCGGGACAGACACCACCAAAACCACCGGGGTGACCTTGGGCGGGTGAGTGCGAGGGGCGTGGTTGCGGCACGATGTGCGCCAGTTCCGCGCCGAAGGCGTGGGAGACAACTCCGCAGACGGTCGACGACCGGCTGTGTCCGGGCTTCCGCCTGACCGATTGCGCCAGCGTTGGCACCCCGGTCCACCGCTTCGACGACCAGAAGTAAGGAAGAGCACATGCGAGCTGTTCCGCACCCGCCGCTCCGGCACGGGAGAGGCCGTCTCGGTCTGCGCCGTCCCGGTCTGCGTCGGTCCGCACTCGTGGCCGGGCTACTCACCGGCGTTCTGACCCTCACCGCCGCCTGCGCCTCCGGGGACCAACCGGCCGACGGCACCCCCGACTCGACACCGCCCCCGCTGGCCTCCGCCGTGATCGTCGAGCCGGCCGCGGAGGCCCAGGACGTACCCGCGTCAACGGGCATCACCTTCACGGCGGAGGAGTCCCGGGAGACCACCGTCGCGCTGGTGGACTCGGCCGGTGCTGCGGTCGAGGGCGGGCTCACCGCCGACGGCGCGAGTTGGCTGCCCGCCGGTGCGCTCGAGTACGGCGAGACGTACACGGCGACGGTCACCGCCACCGGAGACGATGACCGTCCGGTAACCGCGACCAGCACCTTCACCACGATGGCCAAGCCGGATCAGCAGGTGCGGATCAGCAGCTTCCTCGGCGATGGACAGGTGGTCGGGGTCGGGATGCCGCTCATCGTGAAATTCGGACGGGACATCCCGGAGGAGTACCGGGACGACGTGCAGCGGCGGATGACGGTGACCGCGACACCCGCGCAGGAGGGGACGTGGCACTGGGTCAGCCCGGCCGAGGTGCGGTACCGCCCACGGGAGTTCTGGCAGGCGGACAGCACCGTCTCGTACCGGGTGCAGGCTGGTGGCCTGCCGCTCGGCGACGGCTGGTACGGCCGGGCCGACCTCACCGTCGACGTCAAGATCGGCGCAGCGCTGATCATGACGGTGGAGAACGAGACGAAGCAGATGGTGGTCACCAAGGACGGCGAGAAGGTGCGCACTATCCCGGTGAGCCTCGGCAAGACGTCTACGCCCTCGTCGAGCGGGACCATGGTGGTGATCGAGAAGCTCCGCGAGACGGTTTTCGACACCTACGATGAGCTTGGGCCGGACGAGGGCTACCGGACGGACATCGAGTACGCGCAGCGGCTCACCTGGGGCGGGGAGTTCATCCACGCCGCGCCCTGGTCGGAGGGGCAGCAGGGCTCGGTGAATGTCTCCCACGGCTGCGTCAACGTGTCGATGGCCGATGGCGCCTGGCTCTTCGAAAACACCCGGATCGGGGACCCGGTCCAGGTGAAGGGCACCGAACGGAAGCTGCAGAACGGCAACGGCTGGACCGACTGGAACCTGAGCTGGGAGGAGTACGTTAAGGGCAGCGCCCTGCCGGTGGAGTCGGGAGCATCTCCCTCCGCTGGCACCTGAACCGGTCAGCCAGCATCAGCTCGAGGCCAGCCCCAGAGTCAGCTCGAGGCCAGCCCGGAGTCAGCCCGAGCAGCCGGGAACGTTGACGCAGTTGTTGGGTCGGTTCTTGACCACAATGGTGCCGGTGGCGGTGTTCAACTCGACCGTACCGTCGTTGAAGATGCCCCCACCGTCGGTGACGGCGATGTTCTTGACGACCTTGGTCGCGTCGAGGGTGAGCGTGCCGGTGCCGGTATTGAAGATCCCGCCGCCCAGAAGAGCGTGGTTGTCGGTGATCTTCGTGCGCCGCGCCACCGTCTGGCCCGCGTTGAAGACTCCGCCAGCGATGTTGGCCGTGGAGACGTTCTTCTCGATGACGCTGTCCGCGACAACAGCGGTAGTGCCGCTGACCCCGCCCCCTTGGACGAACAAACCGCCGACGACGTTGGCCGTATTCTCCACGAGCTTTACGTGCTGCAGCGTCAGCTCGCCGTTCCCGGTAACCGCGGCGCCGCCGACGATGATGGCGGTGTTCCCGGCGATCCGGGTGCCAACAACCGTGCTGACACCGCCCTGGACGAACAGCCCGCCGACCGCTGAAGTTGCATGATTTCCAGAAATACTCCCCGCTCGGATCGTGACGCCCGGGGCGAAGACCCCACCGGCGAGGAGGGCCGAGTTGTCGTCAACCTGCGACTTGACAAGCTCCAACCGACCGGTGCTTTCGATTCCGCCGCCGAGTTGGTTGGCGGTGTTACGGCTGACGTGGGAGCGGGTGACGGCGGTGGTTCCCGCGTTGCGGATACCGCCGCCGTTGCCGACGGTGACGTTGCGGGTGACGGTGCTGTCGTTGGCGGCGAGGGTTCCACCGGCGTTGACGAGGATTCCCCCTCCCCCCGCGCCGTTGGTGTGGCCACCGGTGATGGTCAGGTGGTTGAGGGTCAGGTCACCGCCGGCGTTGACGGTGAGGATGCGGAACTGATCGGCGGCGGCGGCGCGTTCGATGGTGGTGTTCTTGCCGCCGTTGAGGGTGATCGGGGTGGTGATGGCGGGCAGCCCGCTGCCGTCGAGGTCGGCGGTGAGCAGGTAGGTGCAGTCTCGTTCCAGGTCGAGCACGGCCCCGCCGCGGGCGTTCGCCTGCGTGATCTCGGCAATCAGCCGGTCCGCGTCACAGGGGACCGGCGTGCCGCCCGGCTTGCCCTCGCCCCGGTTGTTCCTGCCGTCCTGGCCCGCACCATCTCCGTCCGCGCGCAACTCCCAGCCCGGGGGCCGGTCGTTGGCGGATCTGCTGGACCGGTCGGTGGTGGGTCTGCTGGGCCGGTCGGTGGTGGGCACGGTGGCGACCGGTGTGCCGGCCGCGGTGAGGGCCAGGCCGGTCATCCCGGCCACCCCGATGGCCCACCACCGTCGCCGTGGCCGCGCCCGGTTCTCCCCCGGGTCGTCCAGCTCGGGTCCGTGGGTGTGCTCCTGCTGGTTCATCGCGGCGTCGGCGTCCTTCCCCGTGAGCGGCAAGGAGGCACCAGCCCACGCGGACGGCCGGGTTGGTGTTCCTCGGCTACCGAGCCGGCCGGTAGCCGCCACCCGCAACGCTAAGCCGGCATAAGTCACCCGAGGCTAGGAACACGAAAAAGGGTCTACAAACCGTACAAATCACGCGCCCGGGTTGGCTACCGGTACAGCACGATCCCGTCGCGTCTGACGTACAGCTGGCGACGCCGTACCGCAGTACCCGCGTCGTTCAGCTCGTAGCCCTCCAGCCACAGCCAGCCGTCGTAGGTCGGCCGATCAAGGACCCGGATCATCCGAACCGTGATCGGGCGAACGAACTGCGGAGAGGCACGGCGGTCGAGACGGATCGCGTCCCCCGGCCGCGGCCCGCGGACCGGCGCCACCGGCCTGGCCGCGGTCTGGCCGCTGGCCGGCATCAGGGCCGGCTCCCCGTGCGCCCCGGAGGTGCCCAATTGCCCTGACCGACCGAGGTCAGGTAGTCGTAGGCGGTATCGGTAGGTGGGCACGGCCACCCGCAACCGCAGACCGGGCACCGGTCCACCCGTGGCCAGTGCTCGGTGATGATCCGCCGGGCGGACACGATCATCCGGTTCCGTAGCTGGACCGCCGACAGGCTCGGGCGGGGCCGGGGCTGAGTGGCCATCACCGCTGGCAGTCCCGCTGCCGGGCCAGCCGGGTCAGCAACGGCCGGCTATCAAAGATCACCGTCGACTGGTCACACAGTGGGCGGTACGCGCCGGCTCGCGCCGCGTATCGGGTAGCGGGGCCGACCGCGTCCAGCTGGACGGAACGGCGGAAAAGTCCTGGGACCACGGTACGTAACTTGCACAACCACGCGTGCATCTACTGCCTCCCAAAGGAATGCCGCGGCGCAGGTAGCGCCATTGCACGCACGGTAGGGCGACAATCACCCTTACCTATTACTGGTGGTTATACCTCCACCGCGATGGACAGACGGCGGGCGAGAATCCGAAGCTCTTTCGACATCGCGCGACGGCGGGCACGACGAATCATCGCCGCTACGGCATCCCGAGCCAGCGGGTTTAACACGAACAGACTCGGTGCGATCTGATCAGCTCGGCTGAACGCGGCCAGCGCCTGCGTATCGGTTCGACCCGAGTGCGCCAACGCCCTACCGAGATCCATCCAGTAAGCCTGACGGCGGTTCGCAATCGGCAAGGCATCGACTGAGACAGCGCGGGAAAGTTCAATGACCCGCCCGTACTCGCCGGCCTCAGCGGCGATAGCCATTTGCCACAGCACGACGTTGGTGGGACCGAAACACATGGCGTTGAAGCCACCACCAGGACCTGGATCTCCCAGAGTGGCGGCTTCCCGCTCGGCCTCGACCAAGTGTCCACGCGCGTCTGTGGTCCGACCATCACTTGTCGCTCGTAGGGCGGCAGCCAAATGCAGTTGTCCAAGGACCTGCCGAACCTGGGGGTTGGCGGCCTGCTGTTGTAGATCATCCATCGCTCGCCCCGCGACCCGGGATGCCACGCCAGCCGCCTCCACGGGTAGAGCCTGCACGTACCCGAACCGGGCCGCTCCCCGCCACGCGTGGTGATCGACATCCTCCGCCGCCGTCTGCGCAATCCGAGCGGCGTCAACGGCAAGATGCCGTTGCCCGAGATGCCGCAGACAGGTGGTCGCCTGGTAAGCGGCTTCAGCGAGGATTGCCCCGCCGTGGCGGGCGGCCTCATCGAGCAGCGGCGGTAGCCCGCGGGCCACGGCCGGGTAGTCACCGGCCAAGCGCTTCTGATTGCTGTGCCGCAACACTGCGGTGACCTGCTCGCTCGGCATAGTCGGAGCACCCCGGTCACCATCACTGATCTCAAGGAGAGCAGCCCAGATAGCGGGTACCGCGTCGGCGGCGCCATTGAGGGCCGGATCGGTGGGGTCACCGGGCTGCTCGAGCAGGTCAGCGACGGTCACCTGTAACGCTGCGGCGATGGCGATGAGCGTGGACCGGCGATCGATACTACGGCGCCCCGACTCCACCTGGGAAATGAATGGCTGCGAGAGCCCAGCCAGCCCGGCGAGCACGGTCTGACTCATGCCGCCACGGCGAAGCCGCCAGTATCTGATGCGTGCGCCAATCGTGTCGGCCGGCATGCCGAAACCTTCCCCCCAGGTAGAGGACTGGGCGGCGGGCCGCCCGGCCGCTACCCGGCGGGCCGCCGACATCGACGATACGCCCCGCCCACCGGCCACACCGTCACTGCCAGCGCGCTACGGCTCGCCGAACTGCCATCGGGCTAGGGTGTCGCACGTGGACGGCTTGACGTACACGATCACCGACGCGGCTGCCGCCCGTCAGCTCACCGAGGACGTGCGGGACCTGTACGCCGCCGTTTATGCCGAGGCCCCGTACCACGAGGGGCCGGAGCATGTTCGGCAGTTCCGTCGCTGGTGGTCGGATCACCTCCGGCGACCTGGCTTCGCCTTCGCCTACGCTAGCGACGCCAGCCGGCTGGTAGGGGTTAGCTACGGCTACACCATGCCCGGCGGCGATTGGATCGAGCCGAACGCGGACGAGCCACCCGCGCTCCTGCGGGCCGCGGAGAAGCTGCTCGTGCCGGAATGGATGGTGGCGGGAGCCTACCGCGGGTCCGGGGTAGGCCGACGACTGCTGTCGATGCTGCTCGACGGGCGATCCGAACCGTACGCGGTGCTGGCCGCGAACCCGCACGCGCCGGCGCGCCGGTTGTACGAACGGATGGGCTGGCGACAGTACGGGCAGATCAGACCCAGATCGATCCCGGACATGGACGTGCTGGTGCTGCGGTTACCGGGCGCACCGCCACGCCCCCCAACGACGCCGCAGGCGCCGACGGACCCGCAGGCGCCAACGGACCCGCTCTAGGCCCCGACGCCACCCTTACAACGACTCAAGCCCCCTCCGTGGAGGGGGCCTGAGCTGCGGTGGAGTAGATCCACCTCTGGGGTGACTGATGGGAATTGAACCCACGACAACCGGGACCACAACCCGGTGCTCTGCCAACTGAGCTACAGCCACCATCCGCCGCACCAGGCAACGCCCTGGCGGCGCGACCAATGATAGCCACAACCGGCACGGCCGCGTCCAGCGGGTTCGGGCCTGCGGGCTACAGCTTCGCGGCGACCGCCTTGGCGCTCTCCACGTCCGGCCCCGGCAGCGGCACGAAGAGTGTCCGTCGGTAGTACTCGAGCTCCCGGATGCTCTCCCGCACATCGGCCAGTGCCCGGTGCGCCAGGCCCTTCTTCGGCTGGCTGAAGTACACCCGGGGATACCAGCGTCGGCAGAGCTCCTTGATCGAGGAGACGTCGATCATCCGGTAGTGCAGGTGGTTGTCCAGCCGGGGCATGTCCCGGGCGAGGAATCCGCGGTCGGTGGCGATCGAGTTGCCACAGAGCGGGGCGGTACGTGGGTCCTTCACGTGACTGGTGATGTAGTCGAGGACCAGCTCCTCCGCCTCGGCGAGCCCGATCGTGGAGCGGCGGACCTCCTCGGTGAGCCCGGACTTGGCGTGCATGGTCGCCACGATCTCGGGCATTTTGTCCAGCGCCGCCTCGTCGGTGTGGATCACCACGTCGACGCCCTCGCCGAGTACGTTGAGCTCTGGGTCGGTGACGAGCGCGGCGACTTCGATCAGCTTGTCGCCGCGGAGGTCCAGGCCGGTCATTTCACAGTCGATCCAGACGAGTAGATCTGCCACCGGCCCAGCCTACGCGCAGCCCAGCGGCCCGCGCGCCGCGCGTCTGTCGGTGCTGCGACCGTTAGGGTTCTCTCGTGCCAGCCGAACCCGTCTCTCCGCCCGTCGTGGTTCAGGACGACACCAGCGGGCGGACGGCGCGTCGGATCGTCGCTGTTCTGGCTATCGCCGCCGTGCTGCCCGCGTTCTACCTAAATGGGTGGAGGGGGCACGACTTCTTCGACCTGAAGATCTACATGTCGGCGATGAAGTGGTGGACCTCGGGCAATCCGCTCTACGACTACGTCCAGTCGGACGTGGTGCAGGGCGAGCTGCACTTCACCTATCCGCCGCTCGGCGCGCTGCTGCTGTCGCCGTTCGCGCTGCTCGAGTTGGGCGCCACGGTGACGATCTTCACGGTGCTGACCGTGCTGGCGGTGGTGGTGACCACCCGGTGGCTGGTCGACCCGGTGATCGCCCGGCACCACCTGCCCCGAGTCTTCACCCTCGCCGTGGCGGTGCTGCTCGTACTCGCCGTGGAGAGCACCCGGGAGACCATCACCTTCGGGCAGATCAACATGCTGCTGGTGGTGCTGATCCTGGCGGACCTGTTGTTCGCCGTACCGCGGAACCGGCGCTGGGCCGGCGTGGGCGTGGGGCTGGCGACGGCGCTCAAGTTGTACCCGGGCATCTTCATCATCTATCTGCTGGCCGGCCGGCAGTGGCGGGCGGCAGCGGTGGCGAGCGGGACGGCGGCGGGTGCGACGCTGCTCGCCGGGGCGCTCCTGCCGCTCGAATCGTGGCGCTACTGGACGCACGAGCTGTGGGCGACCGACCGGGTCGGCCGCACCGACTACACCGGCAACCAGTCGCTGCTCGGTCTGATCCACCGCCTCACGGTGCCGCAGGAACCCAACCAGCTGCTGTGGCTCGCCCTGGTCGCGGTGGTCGCCGGGTACGGGCTATGGCGGGCGGCCCGGGCGGCCCGGGCCGGCGACGCGTTGGCCGGCCTCACCCTCACCGGCCTGGTTGGTGCGCTGATCAGCCCGATCACCTGGCCTCATCACATCTACTGGTTCGTGCCGGCCGTCGTGGTGCTGGTGGATGCGGCGCTCGGCGCGAGGACGGGCGGCCGGCGCTGCTGGCTCTGGCTGCTCGCCGTCGGCGTCGCCGTGATCACCGTGTACGGCGTGGTGACGTTCCAGGATTGGGGCACCGCCCCGGTGCCCACCGACACGGTCGCGGACTTCGTGGAGCGCAACGTCTACGTGCTGCTGGGGCTGGCGCTGCTGGCGGCCCTACCGATCCGCAGCAGAGCGAATCAACCGGACACTCTTCACGAGACGCCCACAGGGCGCTAACCTGACTTCAGGGAAAGTAAGTGACGTTTCAGTAGCACCGATCCCCCGGTGCGGGACGGCCCTCCGTGTCGGCAGCACGGAGGGCCGTCCTCGGGTTCTCCCCCGCTACCGACACGAGTTGCCGGCCCGGCCGAACGACCTGGCGGCCGGCTCGCGCGCCGACAGGATGATCTCCCGCCCGGGCAGCGGGTGCACCGAGCCCGCTGAGCGAGGTCACCCCCAGCCGCCCGGCCAGCAGCGGCACCTGATCCGGCTCGACCACGAAGACCACCTCCCGGGGGCGAACCGGTCGCAGCAGCAGCGCCAGGGCCCCCGACACCAGCAGCATCCCGCCGGCCAGCAGACCAGCGGTAACCGGTGCTACCCAGCTCTCCCGCAGCTCCGCACGAAGGTCCAGGGTCAGGTCAGCGCCGAGGGCGGCCCCACCGAGCAGCACCGGAATCCCGGCGACCAACAACAACACCCCGGTGATCACCCGCACGAAACGCACCGACTCAACCCCTCTCCGTAGCCGAACACCCGGCCGACCTTACCGACCCCAAGCGACGGATCAGGGGATATCCACAGCCATCGCCGCGGCAAGCACCGGCCCCGGCGGGAGTGGGTCAGGCCTTCGGCGCCGGCTCGCGCCGGGACCGGGTGAAGGCCAACCCACCCAGCACCAGACCGCCCAGGCCGGCGACCAGGCCGGCGACGCCGAGACCGACGGCCAGCCCGTCCCCCGCCGCCGCGCCATCCGCCGCGGGCGGCGTCCCGTCCTGGTCTGCCACCGCATCGGCGGCCTCGGCGGCGGCCAAATCCAGCACCGGGGCCGGCGCCGCCGGCTCCACGCCGTCGGCGGTCGGCGGCTCGATCCACCGCACGACCGCGCCATCCGAGTACGTCTGCAGCGCCTTGAAGACCATCGTGTCAACCGTGGGCAGCGGCCCCACCGAGACCGGGAACTCCTGGAACGTGCCCGGCCCGATCCCGGCCTCGGGCTGCGCCGTCCAGGTGATCTTCGATACCGCCTCGGTGAGCTGGCTGCCGTGTACCTCCACCGGCGCCTCGAGCGTGCGCTTCTCCACCTCCGCCGTCCAGCCCGGGACCAGCATCGTCGAGACCGATCCGAGCGGAGCGTCCTCCGGCAGGAAGATCTCCACCTTGGTGGTCGACTCGGTGTCACTCTCGTTCGGCACCCGGAAGGCGAACCGGCCGTACCCGCCCTGGGTCGCCTCCTTCGGGTCGACCGTGATGTGCGCCGAGGCGGCCCCGGCGGAGCCGAACACGGCAGCGGTGACCGCGCCGAGCGCGAGGAGGGCGGTGGCGGAGGTGCGCCGGAGACGGATCATGAAATGGAAACCCTTTCCTATTTGACGGCCACGGTGGTCGCCACCGTGGCCTGGTCGATCTCAGACGTGCGGACGGTCACCCGCAGCTGCCAATCCCCGGACGCGGGCAGGTTGATCTCGCCGGTCGCATGGTTGTCGGTCAGTGGCAGCAACGGCACCTCGATCGGTTCGATTCCCGCCGCCGGCAGCGCGACGGTGGCCCGCCACTCCGCCACCGGCTGGGGTCGGTTGTCCGGGGTGTAGGCGTAGAAGTGGACCGAGTTGTTGCCGCGCCTGGCCGGGTCCACCTCGACCTGCAACGAATACAACGAACTGGTCAGGGTCGTCGAGAAGTAGCCGCTGCTGGACTGGGCGGTGTCCGCGACCGCGGTCCGCGCCGGGGTGGTCTGGACCAGCGCCGCCGCCAGCCCGAGCAGCACGGCGGTGATCGCCAACTCGACCATGATCGCCCGCCGTACCGGCGCGGGCCGCTCGGCCGCCGTGCGCCGACGCACCAGGGTCCGGGAGTACGCGGCCACCGCGACCACCAAAACGAAGAGCCCGACCTTGCCCAGCAGCAGCCGACCGTACGGGGTGTCGACGAGAGCCGAGAAGGAGGCGACCTCGATCAGCGCCTGTACGACCCCAGCGACGAGCAGCGCGGAGACGGAGAGCGTCGCCCAACGGGACCAGATCGGCAGGATCGCGGCCAACTCCCCCACGTCGGCCCGGCGCAGCAGGAAGCCGACGAGCATCACCAGCCCGCCGAGCCAGACCGCCATCCCGCCCAGGTGCACCGCGTCGAGCACGACCGAGACCACCGGGGCCGGGGAGACCGCCGGATGACCGGACAGCGGCCAGGTCAGCAGGGCCGCGCCGCCGAGGACGCCCAGGATCACCAAATCGGTCCGGCCGAACCGGCCGGCCAGCACCGGCCGGAGCACGAACGCCGCCGCCGCGAGCAGACCCAGCCGGACCAGATGCGCCGCGCCGAAGGCGCTACCCAGCACCGTGCTCAGGCCCGCACCGGTGACGTCGAGGACGCCGCCGCCGTTGGTGTAGGGAATCTGGAGCCAGCCCGTCGCCAGGGTGGCGAACGCCACTAGGCCCAGGCCGATCCACGCCAGCCGGGCCGGGCCGCGACGGGGCAGCCGGCGGGGCCAGAGCAGGGCGAGGACCAGCACCGGGCCGACCAGGAGCAGCAGGCCGACGTAGCCGAGATACTTGCCGACCTTGATTCCGGCGCTCACCACCGGGTCGGCGCGGCTGTCGCTGCCGGTGTCGACCGGGGGTGTCGACGGGGCACCGACGGAGTAGGTGAACGCACCGGAGACCGGGTGGCTGTCGGCCGAGATCACCCGAAAACTGACCAGGTAGGTGCCGCGACCGGAGTTCGGGTCGACCGGGATCACGACGACCGCCCCGTCGAAGCTGGGCTCGCCCCGATCGGCCCGCGACCCGTCCGGGGCGATCACCCGGGTTTTGCCAGGCACCTTGCGGACCGACTCGCTGAAGGTGAGGACCACCTCGGTGGGTGCGTCCGGCACCACCGCCGACGAGGCCGGGCTGCTACTTACCAGCACCGCGTGGGCGCTGGCCGGGCCGGCCGGGGCGAGCAGCAGGGCAACGAGGGTGATCAGGAGGCCACCAACGGCGGCGAGCCGGGCGCTCCAACGGCGGAGGACGACAGTCATGCCGGTCATGCTCACCCAGAACGCTCCCTGATGCCCAACCGGATCCGGGCCGGCGACCCAGGACCGGGCCGCGCCTCCAGCCCGCGATTGGGTGGTCGGAGCGCGCCGGCGGAAAGTTCCCGAGGTGGCACCGCTCATCTAGGGGCAAAGGTCCCTACCGGTACATCCAGCTCCGCGTAGCCTGGATTGTCATGATCCTGGCCCCGCGCGACACCGCATCCGCTGCTCCCGCCGTCGGCCTGACGTGGCTGATCGGCTGAGGGCGGGAACTTGCCGGCGGCGAGGAGCGACCACATGAACGTGACCACATCGAGCAGCCGTGTTGCCCGCTGGCCTACCGTCCGCCCCTGGATCGGCCTCGCCGCCCGGCTCGGCCTGGCCGCGGTCTGGATCCTGGCCGGCGCCGCCAAGGTCGGGGACCTCGCCGCCTCCGGCCGGGCGGTGAACGCGTACCAGATCTTCCCGTACGACGTGGCGACCGTGATCGGCGCCGCGCTGCCCTTCCTCGAGCTGGCCCTCGGCGTACTCGTGCTGCTCGGGTTGGCGACCCGGCTGACCGCCGGGGTGTCCGTGGCGCTGCTGCTGGTCTTCATCGCCGGCATCGTCTCGGCCTGGACCCGCGGGTTGAACATCGACTGCGGCTGTTTCGGCGTCGGCGGCGAGCTGGCCCCGGGGCAGGCCCCGAGCTACCTCCCGGAGATCCTCCGGGACCTGGGATTCCTGGCGTTGGCCGGGTTCCTGTTGATCTGGCCCCGCACCCCGTTCTCAGTGGATGGCTGGTTGCTGGGCGAACGTGCAGTGGAGGACAAGGATGAGTAGTCGCAAGGGCCGCAAGGAGGCCGCCCGGGTGGTCCGGGAGCAGCTGGCCCAGGAGCGGCGGCGCAAGCGGACGCTGTGGGTGTCGGTGACCGCCGTCTTCGTGCTGGTGATCGCCGGCTTCGTCGGCTGGGCCGTCTACTCCGAACAGCGGGCCGGCGAGTTCACCCCGCCGCCGGGCGCCAACGAGGCCGGCACCGGCATCGCGTACGGCTCCGGCCCGGTCACCATCGACCTGTACGAGGACTACCTCTGCCCGGCCTGCAAGCGGTTCCAGGAGATCAGCGGCGAGACCGTTGACCAGCTCGCGGACGAGGGCAAGGCGCAGGTGGTCTTCCACCCGGTGGCGATCCTGGACCATCTCTCCACCACCCAGTACTCGACCCGCTCCTCCGCCGCCGCGGGCTGCGCCTCGGCCGACGGGAAGTTCCGCGAGTTCAGCGAGGCGCTCTTCGTGCAGCAGCCGGCCGAGAACGGCGCCCAGTTCAGCAACGACGAACTGATCGACCTCGGCGTCGAGGTCGGACTGGACCGGGACAGCTTCGGCTCCTGCGTCAAGGACGGCACCTATCTGTCCTGGACCAAACACGTGACCGAGGAATCCGGCCGGGCGGACGTCTCTAGTACGCCGACGGTCCTGGTCAACGGCGAGCCGGTCGGCGAATGGACGCCGGAGAACATCCGGGCCGCGGTGGAGGCCGCCAGCTGATCCGCCCGCCGGTCAGCGGGGCGTCGGACGGGGCGTAAATCCATAGGGCAGTTCGAGGCGGTGCCGGGCGAGCAGCGCCTCGTCTGCCAGGAGCTCCCCGGTGGGGCCGTCGGCGACGAGCCGACCGGCGTCCAGGATGACCGAGCGTTCGCAGAGCTCCAACGCGTACGGCAGGTCGTGGGTGACCATCAGCAGGGTCACCGGCAGAGCCCGCAGGATCTCGGCCAGTTCGCGCCGGGCGGCCGGGTCGAGGTTGGACGACGGCTCGTCCAGCACCAGGATCTCCGGGTGCATGGCGAGCACCGTCGCCACCGCGACCCGGCGGCGCTGCCCGAACGACAGGTGGTGCGGGGCGCGGTCCCGGTGCTCGCCCATCCCGACCGCGGCGAGCGCCTCGTCCACCCGGGTCGTCAGCTCGGCGCCGCGCAACCCCAGGTTGGCCGGGCCGAACGCCACGTCCTCGGCGACGGTGGGCAGGAAGAGCTGGTCGTCCGGGTCTTGGAAGACGATGCCCACCCGCCGTCGTACCTCGGCCAGGGTCGACCGGTCCGGGCGGACGGTGAGCCCGCCGACGGTCACACTCCCCGCGGTGGGGGTGAGGATGCCGTTGAGGTGCAGCACCAGGGTGGTCTTCCCGGCGCCGTTCGGCCCGAGCAGTGCCACCCGGTCGCCGCGGGGCACGGTCAGCTCCACACCGCGCAACGCCTCGTGCCCGTCCGGGTAGGCGTAGCGCACGTCGCGCACGTCGAGGCTGGGGGGCGTCATCGGCTGCACGCCTCCGATCATGTCAGGACAGGACCAGGGCGGTGGCGGCGACGCCGGCCGCCACGGCGGGGACGGTCGAGGCGGCCAGCCACTGCCCGACGGTCGCCGCCTGCGCGCCCTGCCACACCTGCGGCATCCGCCCGGTGTAGCCGCGGGACAGCATCGCCAGGTACACCCGCTCCCCCCGCTCGTAGGCGCGCAGGAACAGCGCCCCGACCCCGGTCGCGAAGCCCCGCAGCTGCCACATGAAGCGCGGATCGTCTCCCCGGGACAGCCGGGCCACCCGCATCCGCCGGGCCTCGCCGACCAGCACTTCCAGGTAGCGCAGCATGAAGGCGGCGATCTGGGTGAGCAGCTGCGGGCAGCGCAGCCGGTCCAACCCGATGATCAGATCCCGGGTGGTGGTGGTCGCGGCCAGCAGCAGCGACGCCAGGACGCCCAGGGTGCCCTTGGCGAGGATGTTCCACGCCCCGTACAGCCCGTCCACGGAGACCGACAGGCCGAGGAATTCGGTCCGCTCGCCCGCGCCGAGGAACGGCAGGGCGAACGCGAACAGTACGAACGGCAGCTCGATCAGCGAACGGCGTAGCAGCCAGCCGGGCCGGACCCGGGCCACCGCCGCGACCGCCACCACCAGCACGGCGTAGCCGCCGAAGGCCCAGAGCGCCTCCCGGGGGGTGGCGACCACGGCGAGGGTGAAGGCCACCATCGCCGCGATCTTCACCTCGGGGGGCAGCCGGTGCACCGGCGAGTCGGAGCGGTGGTAGAGCAGCTCGGTGTGCCCGGCGCCCACGGCCCGCTCCTCAGCCCACTCCGGCGGCGGAGCTCGGCTGCGCCGCGTCCCCGTCCCCGTCCCCGTCCGATTGCTGCCCGGCGCGGCGCCGGACCAGCCAGAACCCGCCGCCGGCCAGGGCGAAGGTCAGCAGTACGCCGACGACGCCGGAGAGCCCGGTGGCGAGGGCGTCGTCGGCGATGCCGGTGACGCCGTAGTCGGCCAGCGGACCGCCGATCTCGTGCTCCGCTTCCCGCTGCGCGGGACAGTCACCGCCGGTGACAGCGCCCGCCGCGTCGACGGCGCAGCCCTCCCGCAGCGCGGACTCCAGCCCGTCCGGGTCGGCCGACGCGAAGCTGCTCACCACCCCGGCCAGCAGCAGGGAGACCAACAGCCCGCTGACGATGAAGCCCCAGGTCCGTTTCCTCACCGGGCACCTCCAACAGCCGGGACGGGGGACGACGCGACCGGTCGGCGGGCGCGCAGCGCGTACACCAGATCGGGTCGGGTCTTCGCGACGGTCAGCACCGTCATCGCGGTGATCAGGCCCTCGCCGACGCCGATCAGCAGGTGGGTGCCGGCGATCGTGCCGGCCAGGCCGGTGATGTTGGCACCGAGGTCGACGGCGCCACCGAGTTTGTACTGGAGGACGAAGCCCAGCGCCGCCGCCACGACGCTGACCAGCGCCGAGACGAACGCCGTGACGGCGAGCCCGGCCGGTGTGCGTGGCAGGACCCGCAGCAGCGCGACGATCAGCAGGTACGCGGCGGCGGTGCCGATAATCGCCAGGTTGGTGATGTTGAGACCGAGCATCGCCACGCCGCCGTCGCCGAAGACCAGCGCCTGCACGGTCAGCACAACGGCCACGCAGAGCGCGCCGACCCACGGCCCCACCAGCAGCGCGGCGAGCGCACCACCGAGCAGGTGGCCGCTGACCCCGGCGGTGAAGATCGGGAAGTTAATCATCTGCACGGCGAAGATGAAGGCGGCGACCAGGCCGGCCATCGGTGCCAGCCGGTCGTCCAGGTGTTGCCGGCCGCGTTGGACGCAGAGCGCCATCGCCGCCAGTGCGATCACCGCGAAGATCGCGGCGACGGGACCATTGATGATCCCGTTGGAGATGTGCATCGCCAGGTGCTCCACGCGACCTCCCCACGTGTCCGGCGGGCCTGTCCACGCCACCGCACCAGGCTATTAGGAGATCTGAGCTATTGCCAATCCTTGGCAACAAGAGATGACGTCGGTCACGTCACCGCGCGGCCAGGGCAACGAGGCGTGCCGGCCGGGCGCCACCGAACGAGCGCCACCGCCCGGGCGCCACGCCACCGAAGCGGACCGGGAGCTGACCCGGCGGTATGGTCGCAGCCATGACCGCGCCTGCCCGCCTCTCCCCCGGCGACACCGCCCCCGACTTCACCCTCCCCACCGACAGCGGCGACCAGCTCGCGCTGGCCGACCTCCGCGGTCGCAAGGTGTTGCTCTACGCCTACCCGGCCGCGATGACCCCCGGCTGCACCAAACAGGCCTGCGACTTCCGCGATTCCCTCGCCTCGCTCCAGGCCGCCGGCTACGAGGTCGTCGGCATCTCCCCGGACAAGCCGGAGAAGCTGGCCAAGTTCCGCGAGCGGGACGCCATCACGTTCCCGCTCGTCGCCGACACCGACCGCGCGGTGCTGGCCGCGTACGGGGCGTACGGCGAGAAGCAGTCGTACGGCAGGACGGTCACCGGAGTCATCCGCTCGACGTTCGTCATCGACGCCGACGGACGCATCGAACGGGCGTTCTACAACGTCCGGGCGACCGGCCACGTCGCCAAGCTCCGTCGCGATCTCGGCCTGGACTGACGACGCCCGCCGGGCCGCGCCCCCACGTCCCGGGCTGGCTATCCGGCGACGCGCCGGAATGACCACCCGGGCGGGGCGCGGGCCCGCAGGGGAAGGCTCTAGACTCTTCCCGGCAAGCGGGAGTGGCGTAATTGGCAGCCGCGCAGGTCTTAGGAGCCTGTGTCCGAGAGGACGTGGGGGTTCGAGTCCCCCCTCCCGCACCACAGGTTCCGTTGCCCGAACCACAGCAGACGAGCCGGTCGAGATGTCGACCGGCTCTGTTGCTTCTTCCGGGATCTTGAAGACCGGAATGAGTCGGTTGCCCTCGAAGTGGATCTCAGCGATGTTGGCCTCGATCAGCGCCTTGCGCTGGCCGGGGCCCCGGGTCGGAAGACGTGGGCAAGGTCGCGCCGTAGCTGGCCGATCGCCTTCTGGCTCGGCGGCGAGTTCTGCTCTGTGTGACTCAGCTGGCCGGCGCGGTTCGGTCGCTCGGCGCGGATGGCGCCGGCGCTGAGGTTGGTGTCGCTGTAAAGGTCGAGCAATGCGGCGAGGACTGCCTGGTAGATCGCTTCGGCGGGCAGGCGGGGCACGTCGCAGCCGTGGCTGCCGTGGCGGATGTGGGAGGAGCAGGTGTAGTAGCGGTAGGTGCGGCTGCGGCCTTGTGCGAAGGTGCCGATGTACTTCAGCCCGCCGGTCGAGCAGGTGATCAGCCCGGTCAGGTCGTAGTCGGGCCCCAAGGTTTGCAGGGTTGAATCATCGCAGAATGGCCGATACCGTAACGGCGTTCGCGGGCGAGCTGGAAGGCTGCTGCCGCCACGCGAGATCCGTGCGGCAAACGGTGGAACGGACGCGACGTGATGGGGGTGCGAAAAGACCAAGCCGCGAGCCAAAACGATGTGAAGCAACCGAACGAAGACAATAAGGTGGAAGCAACCTTCACCATGGGCTAATGGCGGTCATGCCATTGTCCAGGCGAGATCCTCCGTGGCGCTCTGCAGGGCGCGAGGCTTGGGTCTCTCCCGGGCTCAACCGGTAGGAGACGGACCAACCACCGTCCCGATGCATTGGACCGGCCGAGGCCGGAGCGGACGGCCCGGACGTTGAAACCTGGAGTGGCGTCCTACCGTTCAGCGAGTGAGTCGCCTTACGAAGCGCGAACGAGAAGTCTTCCTATGGCTGGCCGCAGGGCTCACCAATGAACAGCTTGCCAGCGTCTTGGGCATCACCGACGCGTACGATCCGTGCGCATCTTGGTCAGACCCTTGGCGAACTTTGGCTGGCGTGACAATGCACAGTCGGGCGCACGCCCAAGAATTGCGCGTGAGCACATCGCAGACCGGAACAGCTTCTTCGTTGGTTGACCGTGAATCAAATCGATCCTTGCTGTCGAATCGTTCGAGGTTATACAACCTGGAGGTCGTGAGCGACATCCGAAACAGGCCTTATCGGATCGGACGCCATCCACTACGGGGCTGATCTCTGGCTAGCCAAAAGCCCGGCTTTTGGGGAGCTAGGAAGTGTACATCCTCTTCGTGAAGCCCTTTCGGGTACACCCAGATCAGGCATTATCGGAACCGAGGAAGATTAGGCAGGGTTACACAGTGGAAACCGTTGATCCTTTGCGGGTTGAGGACGTCTCGTTCTCCTATCGGCGTGGAGTCCCAGCACTCCGAAACGTCTCGCTCGCACTAAGGCCTGCCGAGATTGTAGGCCTAGTTGGTGCCAACGGCTCGGGAAAATCGACCCTGATAAAGACTATTTTTGATCTTGTAAAGACTAGTTCAGGGACAATTGAGCTTGCCGGTGTCGGTCATCGTCTCGCTGCCGCCAAGCAACATGGGCTGCTGCTTCCAAGCGAGGACTACCTTCCCGAATTTCTAACTGGAAGTGAATATCTAGCCCACCTACATCAGCTGTACGACCTCCCGTTGTCCGTCACTGAAATCGAAGAACTCTTCGATCGATTTTCTATGCCCCATCGGGAGTACGACCTTATCGAGGATTACTCCCACGGCATGCGGAAAAAGGTGCAGCTCATTGCGGCCTTCATGCTCCGCAGGCCATTCACGGCAATTGACGAAACTCTAAATGGCATTGATTTCGATGGACTGCGGATTAGCGAGCGGCATATTCGACAGATGCGAGCTGATGGCCTCACGATTCTGCTGTGCAGTCATGACTTCTCGCTGTTGGAGCGCTCCGCCGATCGGATCATATTAATGTCATCCGGCGAGATTCTAGGAAGTTTTGCCACTGCCGAGATCCTTGCTGAGCACCGCACTCTGTATTCATTCGTCGACCAAAAGCTCCCGATCAGGGAGCCGGCATGAGAATCAGACAGACCCTGGTGGTCACAAAGCTACTTGCCCGATTCTTCTGGAGGAGGGTTCTCTCGGTCGGCATCTTGAGGTCTCGCTTCGCACGCTTCGCCATCGGAGCGTTTGCGTTGCTCAGCATACTCGGGCTCACCGCAATTGCGACGCTCTACCTTCAAGACCTGCTCGCCGACATTGCGATCGTTCAGCTAATATTTCAGTTCGCGTCGGTGTCAGTGGCATTCTGGACGATCGTTGCGTTCATATTCGTGAAGATCCTTTTCATGAAGTCACACGAGTTCCTCCGTCTGACTTTTCAGTTACCCATCACTAATCACGAACGCTCAGCGGCGATGCTGCTTTATGAGATGACCTTCGCGTCTGCTGTGGCACTCGTGTTGTTCATACCTGTATCGCTTGCCGTGATTATTCAGCATGGGTTCCCGGCTCTTATGCTGGTCCTGGGTGGCGTCGTCTTTCCGGCTCTGACGCTTTATCCATTTCTCGCACTGACATACAACGCAATTTTTCGCTTGGCGGAGATGTTGCGGATGGTGCGACTGTCACAGCTGATTGCCAGTGCCATCTTTGCAGTAGCTGTTTTCTTCTACAACTCTCAAACTACGGCGATCATATCGCAGATGTCGGATGACTACCTGAGCGAGCGCGAAGCGTTCTATCCGACTGCGACCTACATTACCGTCCTGGACAAGTTTGGGCCGTTGGCCATGATGGCACTTTTCCTCGCGTGTGCAGCTGTGCTCGTTACGCTGGCCCTCTGGTCGGCGCCGAGGGTGCCCCCGATCATCCGACAGTTTGTCAAATTCCCACTCGTCGGCTTCGCGCGCTACCGTGTCGTTGCCTTTGTTGCCGCAGTGGCACGGCGGTGGGAGCTTTGGCTCGCCGCGATAATAACATCCTTGTTCTTCCTTTCCCTGGTTACGTCGGATTCACCAGCGCAAGCACCTTTCGCGCTGCTTATTCTCCTCGTGCAAAGCATTTATGCTTATGTCGGCGTGGCGCCGCTGAGGCGCCTTGCCGGGCCGAGAACTACGGCCTGGGAAGAGTATCTTCTGATCGTGTCTTCACAGCTGCTCGTGCTTTTCCTGCTCGCCTTGCCGGTAATACTCGGATCCCAGATCGCGCAGATCCCACTGGCAACCATTGGCTGGGCTCTGCTGGCATGCGTCAGCTCCGTACTCAGCGCCACGCTCATCGGGATCATCTTCCCCCCGGAAAAGGACAACCCGTTCACCGTATTGGTCGGTCTAGGTGCACTTTTTGCGGTAGTCGGAATATTCAGCGTTATGGTGGGCGTTCTTAGGCTGCCTACAGCGGCAACGATAGCAATCTTGGTTGGTGCGCACGGGATGGTCGTCGCTTACGGCGTCACAGGTATTCAATCACTTCGAAGGAAGGCCCGTTATGAAGCAAGCAATGGCGGTAGTTAATTGCGCAATGGGTGCTCTGATATTGACGTCTAGTGTGGCAACAGTAACGATCTTGACCATAATGTTCTCGACCAAGGAGGAGAATGTACGCAAAGAAGGATTATTCGGGAGCGTGTTCTTCGAATCCAGAACTACGCCCCAAGATAGTGTAATGGTCTCAATGGGACTGAATAATTGGATACCTCTAGCCGTGATCTGGGTTGCAGCGTTTGCGTTCCTGGTCCTGGTGTGGCGGATCAGTACTAAGCACATGGAACGCCGGAGGGCTTTGCTCGACGCGCACGTCGGCGAAGGTGCGCACTGAACCGTGGAGTGCCTGTCGTTGCGTGTGTCGCTCGGCGCATGTCGGTGGTGTGGGCGCGGCTGTTGGCGGCGCCCCTGCGGTGCTGATCGCGATAGTCGCTCACGCCATCACATCGGGTGAGCCCTCTTCCTGCGCCCTCCCTTTGGAGACTCCGTCGGTCTTGGCCCGCTCGACCAGTTGCTGGGCGAACTCCCGCTCCGCTGCCGACGGCTCCGAAAACTGAACCGGGTTCTTCTTGTCTGCCATGACGTGGTCCTTCCTCGACAGCATCGATGCCTGTCCAGGAAGGACCACTCAGGCCAAACACGAAAAATCTATGCAGTCCCAGTTAAAGGAGGAACCGCGTCGGTGGATCGAGGCTCAGAGGGTCTCCACCAGCCGAAACCGCTCCAGCACGGCGAGCGTGTCGTCGTCCACGGTGAAGTCCGGATCGCCGATCCACCCGCGGTAGTCCGCCCCGTGCCAGTACTTCTCGTGCCCCGCTCGCCAGGCGGCGACCGAGTCGTCCCCCTCCCCCTCGTCCCGGGCGTGGTCCAGGTCCACGTCGCCGAGCCGACTGACCCGCACCTCGGTCAGCTCGATCACGGCCACCCGGCGACCAGCAGAATCGATCACCGCCGCCCGGGTACCCGCCACCGGTAGCGCTTCCCCTTCGATCTCGTAGTCCTGGCGCAGGCCGGTCGTGGTGGTCTTGTCCCCCGCAAGCACCAGGGCGACCAGCCGGTCCCGTAACGGACCGGGGAAGGCGAACTCGAACGGTGGCAGGTCTGCGATCATGCGGGGACCCTACCGAGGTGCGACGTGTCGGGCTCCTCACTTTCTCGGGCGGCGGTCTGCTCGGCCGGTCAGGATGAGCAGCGTGGCCCTGCGGTTCGTGCTCGACCCCGACCTGACGCCCGAGCTCCGCGCGGAGATCATCGCGCTCTGGGTTGACGTCACCAACGCCGGTGGGGCCGTCGGCTTCGTCGCGCCGGTCACCGCCGCCGACGTGCGGACCATCGCCGACCCGACCCTCGCGGCGATCGCCGACGGCCCGGACCGGCTGCTCCTCGGCTACGCCGGCGACCGGCTCGCCGCGATGGCGATCTTCACCGACAACCGGTTTCACCTGAAGACCCACTATCGGGTCCTGACCCGGGTCATGGTCCACCCCGGCTGTCAGGGCGAGGGCTACGGCCTGGAGCTGATGCGCGCGGCGGAGCGGATCGGCCGCCGGTGGGGGCTCGCCGCGCTCCAGATCACCGTCCGGGACGGATTGGGGCTGGACCGCTTCTACCGGCACCTCGGCTACCGCGAGGTGGGGCGGTTGCCGGGTGCGCTGCGGGTGGCAACGGGCGATGATCGGGACGAGCTCCACATGTGGCTCGACCTGAGCGCGGACCGGTCTGGGTGATGAGCGTAGCCCCAGGGTGAGCTGCGGCTCGGGCGATCGGCGGCGGTCCGGGTGATCAGCGATCCGGGCCCGACCCGCTGCGGTCAGTGGGCGGGCACGACCTCGTCCCCGACGGCGACCCGACCGGCCTCGACGGGCACCAGGTGCAGCCCGAATAGGAGCTTCTGCCGCACGTTGCGGTAGCGGCCGAGGGTGACCAGCGGCTCCTTCCCCCGGACCCCGGTCTCCTGGTCGGTGGTGGTGACCACGCAGCGACCAGCCGGGCCGGCGGCGCGGAAGGTGACACCACCGATGCGCACCGGGCGGGCGACCCAGTCGTCCTCCGCCCAGGCCGGCGCTCCGGTGACCACGAGGTTCGGGCGGAAACGGGTCATCGACATCGGCGGCTCGCCGGCCTCAGCCAGCCACCCGTTGAGCGCGCCGAGCGAGGCGGTGCTGGCCAGCAGGATCGGGGCCTCGTCGGCAAAGCTGACCTGGTCACCTGGGTCATGCTCGCGGTCAGCGGCGGGGATGTGGCGGGCCGGCCGGGCCAACCACACCAGGCGGGCCGGACGGCCGAGGAACCGGCTGACCCAGGTCTCGGCGGCCGCGCCGGCGGCGTGCGCCCACACGTCCAGCTTGCGGCTGCGGAAGGTACGCACGGCGATCGGGGCACCGTCCACCGGCTCCGCGACCTCCAGGTCGGGGTGGCCGGCGGCGCGCAGGGTGAGACCCCCGGCTCGGGCCACCGCGCGCAGCGCGACGAGGCTGCTGACCTCGCGTTGGGTGATGCCGATGCCCGCCGCGTCGACGAGCATCCAGCGCCGGTCGCCGGCCAGGCCCCAAGGCAGCACCGGGGCGGCGTCGTGGTCCCGCCGCCGACACCCTTTGACGGGGTAGGTGTGAATAGCACTCAGCCGCATCGGCTCACCCTGCCACCAGCACCCCGCCCGGCACCGGCCGCAGCGGCCCGGTTGCCGATGAAAGTTTCTATGCATAAGGTCGAAACATGAATGAAGGATCCGTCGTCCCCCCGGGTGACCGGGTGCTGGACCTGTTCCGAGGGGTTCGGCTCACCCCGACCCAGCGACGGATCGCGCACTGCCTCGTCCAGCAGGGCCCAGCGGTGGCGTACCTGTCGGCAGCGGAGGTCGCCGAATTAGCCGGGGTGAGTCAACCCTCGGTCACCCGCTTCGCGATGACCCTCGGCCACGACGGCTACCCCGCCCTGCGCCGCCACCTGCGGGAGCTGACCGCGACACCCCGCGGCGAACGACCGAACTCGGACAACGAACTCCAGCAGGCGGTCCGCGCCGAGATCGAGAACCTGGACCGGCTCGCCGACCAGTTCGCCGACCGGGACCGGATCGCCGCCGCCGGACGGCTCCTCGCCGCCAGCCACCCGCTGCCGGTGCTCGGCCTCCGCGCCGCCGCGCCGCTGGCCGCCTACTTCGCCTACTTCGCGGCCAAGGTGCTCCCGGACGTACGGGTCCTCGACGACGGTGGCAGCCTGCTCACCGACCGGATCGAACAGGCCGCCGAGGCCGGCGCGACCGCCCTGCTCGCCCTAGTCCTGCCCCGCTATCCCCGGGAAGCCCTCGACGCCCTGCGGGAGGCCCGGACGGCGGGCCTGACCGTCGTCGCCATCACCGACTCGCCGGTCAGCCCGGCCCGCGAACACGCCGACGTGGTGCTCCCCGCCGCCGTCGGCGCACAGCTCGTGTTCGACCTACACACCGCACCGATGACCCTCGCCATGGTGCTACTCCAGGCGATCTGCGACGCCGCACCCGTACAAACCCAACGGCGGCTGGAGGCCTTCGAAGCCTCCGCCGCCCGCCGTCAGTTGTTCCTCGGTTAGGAGGTTCCCCTATGACCCAGCCGATCCGCGCCGCGCGCGGTACCACCCTCACCGCCCGAAGCTGGCCCCAGGAAGCCGCACGGCGGATGCTGATGAACAACCTCGACCCGGAGGTGGCCGAACGCCCCGAAGACCTGGTCGTCTACGGCGGCACCGGGAAGGCCGCGCGGGACTGGCCGTCGTACCGCGCGCTGTTGAACACCCTCACCGACCTGCGCGACGACGAGACGATGCTGGTGCAGTCCGGCCGGCCGGTCGCGGTGATGCGGACCCACGAGTGGGCGCCGCGGGTGCTGCTGGCCAACTCCAACCTGGTCGGCGACTGGGCCACCTGGCCGGAGTTCCGCCGGCTGGAGCAGCTCGGCCTGACCATGTACGGGCAGATGACCGCCGGGTCGTGGATCTACATCGGCACCCAGGGCATCCTCCAGGGCACCTACGAGACGTTCGCCGCCGTCGCCGCGAAGCGGTTCGGCGGGTCGCTGGCCGGCACGCTGACGCTGACCGCCGGCTGCGGCGGGATGGGCGGGGCACAACCGCTCGCCGTGACCATGAACGACGGCGCCTGCCTGATCGTGGACGTCGACCGCTCCCGCCTCGAACGCCGGGTACGCGAACGCTACCTGGACGAGGTCGCCGACTCGCTCGACGACGCGGTGCAGCGGGCGACCGCCGCCCGCGACGAACGGCGGGCGCGCAGCATCGGCGTGGTCGGCAACGCGGCCACCATCTTCCCCGAGCTGCTGCGCCGCGGCGTCCCGGTGGACGTGGTCACCGACCAGACCAGCGCGCACGACCCGCTGTCGTACCTGCCGGAGGGGGTTGAGCTGGCCGACGCCCGCGACTACGCGGCGGCCAAGCCGACCGAGTTCACCGACCGGGCCCGCGCGTCGATGGCCCGCCACGTCGAGGCGATGGTGGGCTTCCTCGACGCGGGCGCCGAGGTCTTCGACTACGGCAACTCGATCCGCGGCGAGGCGCAGCTCGGTGGCTACTCGCGCGCCTTCGACTTCCCGGGTTTCGTGCCCGCCTACATCCGGCCGCTGTTCTGTGAGGGCAAGGGCCCGTTCCGGTGGGCGGCGCTCTCCGGCGACCCGGCCGACATCGCCGCCACCGACCGGGCCATCCTCGAACTCTTCCCAGAGAACGAGCAGCTGGCCCGCTGGATCCGGATGGCCGGCGACCGGGTGGCGTTCCAGGGGCTGCCGGCCCGGATCTGCTGGCTCGGCTACGGCGAACGGGACCGGGCCGGGGTACGGTTCAACGAGATGGTCGCGGCCGGAGAGCTCTCCGCGCCGGTGGTCATCGGCCGGGACCATCTGGACTGCGGTAGCGTCGCCAGCCCGTACCGGGAGACCGAGGCGATGGCCGACGGCTCCGACGCGATCGCCGACTGGCCGCTGCTCAACGCCCTGGTAAACACCGCCAGCGGGGCCTCCTGGGTCTCCCTCCACCACGGTGGCGGGGTCGGGATCGGCCGCTCCATCCACGCCGGCCAGGTCTGCGTCGCCGACGGCAGCGCCCTCGCCGGGCAGAAGATCGAACGAGTCCTCACCAACGATCCGGCGATGGGCGTCGTACGGCACGTTGACGCCGGTTACGACGACGCCCGGCAGGTCGCCGAGCAGACCGGCCTGCAGATCCCGATGGCGACGGCGTAAGGAGAGCTTCGTGTTGACGCATCCGGTGGTGGAGGGCTCCCTTCCGCGCAGGTTCCGGCGGCTCTGGGACGAGATCGCGCCGATCGGCCGGGACGACCGTAGCGGCGGGTACCTGCGGTACGCGCTGACCGACCCGGAGCTGCGGCTGCGGGAGTGGTTCCGGGCCCAGGCCGACCAGCGCGACATGCCGGTGACCGAGGACGGCAACGGGAACCTGTTCGCCTGGTGGGGCGCCCCGGAGGCGGGGAACGCGGTGCTCACCGGCAGCCACTTCGACTCGGTACCGCACGGCGGGGCGTACGACGGGCCGCTCGGCATCGTCAGCTCCTTCCTCGCCGTGGACGAGCTCCGTGCCGCCGGCACCACCCCCACCCGGCCGATCGCGGTCGCCGCCTTCGTGGAGGAGGAGGGCGCCCGGTTCGGCGTACCGTGTCTGGGGTCTCGGCTGCTCACCGGGGCGCTGCCGGTCGAGCAGGCGGCCGAGCTGCGCGACCCGTCCGGGGTGAGCTTCGCCGAGGCGCTGGGCGGCCTGCCGGCCGGCGCCCGGCCGGAGCTGCTCGGCCGCTTCGCCGCCTTCGTCGAGCTCCACGTCGAGCAGGGCCGGGCCCTGGTCGAGCAGGACGCGCCGGTCGCCGTCGCCAGCGCGATCTGGCCGCACGGCCGGTGGCGTTTCGACTTCACCGGCGAGGGAAACCACGCGGGTACGACCCGGATGATGGACCGCCGCGACCCGATGCTCACGTACGCGTTCACGGTGCTCGCCGCGAACAAGGAGGCCCGGCGGCTCGGCGCCCATGCCACGGTCGGCCGGGTACGGGTGGAGCCGAACGCCACGAACGCCATCCCGTCTGCGGTCACCGGCTGGCTGGACGCCCGCGCGGCCGAGCCGGAGACCCTCGCCGGGCTGGTCGAGGCGGTCCACGACCGGGCCGCCGAGCGGGCCCGGCGCGACGGCACCGGGCTGCGGTTGACCGAGGAGTCGGCCACGCCCCTCGTCGCGTTCGACGGCGGGTTGGCCGACCGGCTCGCCCGGCTGCTGGACGCGCCGGTGCTGCCGACCGGGGCCGGGCACGACGCCGGTGTGCTGGCCGGACACCTGCCCACCGCGATGCTCTTCGTCCGCAACCCCACCGGGGTGTCGCACTCCCCCGCGGAGTCGGCGAACGACGACGACTGCGCGGCCGGGGTGCAAGCCCTCGCCGCCGCGCTGGAGGAGCTGACATGACCCGCTGGCTGGCCGAGTACGCGTGGCTACCCGAGCAGCCCGAGCCGACCCCGGACGTGCTGATCGAGACCGCCGCCGGCCGGATCACCGGGGTTACCCCGCTGACCACCGAGGGCCGGCCGACAACCGGGGTCGAGGTCCTCGCCGACGCGGTCCGCCTGCCCGGGCTGACCCTGCCGGGGCTGGCCAACGCGCACTCGCACGCCTTTCACCGCGCGTTGCGCGGCCGCACCCACGGCGGTCGCGGCGACTTCTGGACCTGGCGGGACCGGATGTACGAGGTGGCCGCCCGGCTGGACCCGGAGAGCTACCTCGCGCTCGCCCGGGCCGGGTACGCGGAGATGGCGCTGGCCGGAATCACCTGCGTCGGCGAGTTCCACTACCTGCACCACGGCCCGGACGGCACCCCGTACGCCGACCCGAACGCGATGGGCGCCGCCCTGGTCGAGGCGGCGGCGCACGCCGGGATCCGGCTGACCCTGCTGGACGCCTGCTACCTGACCGCCAGCGTGGCCGGTGAGCCGCTGGCCGGGCCGCAGCGACGCTTCGGCGACGGTGACGCCCTGCGCTGGGCGAAGCGGGCGGCGGCGTTCGACCCCACCGACGCCCACGTACGGGTGGGCGCGGCGATCCACTCGGTGCGCGCCGTGCCCGCCGACCAGCTGGCGACGGTGGCCGACGCGGCACGGGAGCGGGGCGTCCCGCTGCACCTGCACCTCTCCGAGCAGCCGGCCGAGAACGATGCCTGCCGGGCCGCGCACGGCTGCACCCCCACCCGGCTGCTGGCCGACCGGGGAGTACTCGACCAGCACACCACCGCCGTGCACGCCACCCACCCCACCAGCTCGGACGTGGCCCTGCTCGGGGAGAGCCGCACCGGGGTCTGCCTCTGCCCCACCACCGAGCGGGACCTCGCCGACGGGATCGGACCGGCCCGCCGGCTGGCCAACGCCGGCAGCCCGCTGAGTCTCGGCAGCGACAGCCACGCGGTGGTGGACCTCTTCGAGGAGGCGCGCGCGGTGGAGCTGGACGAGCGGCTTCGCACCCGGCAGCGCGGCCACTTCACCGTCGGCGAGCTGGTCACCGCGGCCACCTCCGCCGGGCACGCCGCCCTCGGCTGGGGCGATGCCGGCCGGCTGGCCGTGGGCGACCGGGCCGACCTGGTCACCGTCCGGCTGGACAGCCCGCGGACCGCGGGGGTACCGGCGGCCGGTGCGTTCTTCGCCGCCACCGCGGGGGATGTGCACCAGGTGGTGGTGGATGGCGAGGTGGTGGTGCAGGACGGACGGCACCGCAGCGTCGACGTCCCCACCGAGCTGGCCACGTCGATCGGGGAGGTGACCGGAGCGCATGGGTAGCCTGCTGCTGGACAACATCGGAGAGCTGGTCACCAACACGGCCGCCGGAGAGGGGCCGCTGGGCATCCGCCGCGACGCCGCCCTGCTCGTCGAGGACGGCGTGGTGGCCTGGGTCGGGCCGAGCGGGGAGGCGCCCGCCGCCGACCAACGTATCGACGCCGACTCGGCGGCCGTGCTGCCCGGCTTCGTGGACAGCCACGCCCACCTGGTCTTCGCCGGGGACCGGGCGGTCGAGTTCGCCGCCCGGATGGCCGGCGAGCCGTACACCGGCGGCGGCATCCGCACCACGGTCGGCGCGACCCGGGCCGCCACCGACGACGAGCTACGCGCAAACGCCCGCCGGCTGCACGCGGAGGCGCTGCGGCAGGGCACCACCACCATCGAGATCAAGAGCGGGTACGGCCTCACCGTCGCCGACGAGGCTCGCTCGCTGCGGATCGCCGCCGAGGTGAGCTCGGAGACCACCTTCCTCGGGGCGCACCTCGTCCCCGCCGAGTACGCCGACCGGCCCGACGACTACGTCGACCTGGTCTGCGGCCCGATGCTCGCCGCCGCCGCGCCGTACGCCCGCTGGGTGGATGTCTTCTGCGAGCGGGGCGCCTTCGACGCCGACCACACCCGCGCGATCCTGACCCGTGGCCGGGCCGCCGGGCTGGGCACCCGGCTACACGCCAACCAGCTTGGTCCGGGCCCGGGGGTCCAGCTCGGGGTGGAGCTGGGGGTGGCCAGCGTCGACCACTGCACCCACCTCACCGACGCCGACGTTGACGCGCTCGTCGGGGCCGACGGAACGACCGTGGCCACCCTGTTGCCGGGGGCGGAGTTCTCCACCCGCTCGCCCTACCCGGACGCCCGGCGGCTACTCGACGCGGGCGTGACCGTGGCGCTGGCCACCGACTGCAACCCCGGGTCGTCGTACACCTCGTCGGTGCCGTTCTGCATCGCGCTGGCCGTCCGGGAAATGCGGATGAGCCCCTCCGAGGCGGTCTGGGCGGCGACCGCCGGCGGCGCCGCGGCGCTGCGCCGAACCGACGTGGGTCGGCTGGCGCCGGGCGCCCGGGCCGACCTGATGATCCTCGACGCCCCGTCCCACCTGCACCTGGCCTACCGGCCGGGGGTTCCACTGATCCGCCAGGTCCTGCACAACGGAGTACCGCAATGTCGACCGTAGTCATTCAGCCAACCGGGGTCACCCCCGCCGACGTACTCGCCGTCGCCCGCGGCAACGCCAAGGTCGTCCTCGACCCGACGGCGATCGACGCGATGGCCAACAGCCGGTCCGTCGTGGACGGGATCGAGGCCGCCGGCCAGCCGGTGTACGGCGTGAGCACCGGCTTCGGGGCGCTCGCCAACACCTTCGTCGCCCCGCAGCGGCGGGCCGAGCTACAGCACGCGCTGATCCGTTCGCACGCCGCCGGGGTGGGGACCCCCATGCCCCGCGAGGTGGTGCGGGCGATGATGCTGCTGCGCGTCCGTTCCCTCGCGTTCGGCCGCTCCGGGGTCCGGCCGCTGGTCGCCACCGCCCTGGTTGACCTGCTCAACCACGATGTCACCCCGTGGGTGCCCGAGCACGGTTCGCTGGGGGCCTCCGGGGACCTGGCGCCGCTGGCGCACTGCGCGCTGGCGCTACTCGGCGAGGGCTGGGTGCTGGGCGCGACCGGTGACCGGATCCCGGCCGCCGATGCGCTGCGCCGGGCCGGTATCACGCCGATCGAGCTGGCCGCCAAGGAAGGGCTGGCGCTGATCAACGGCACCGACGGCATGCTCGGCATGCTGCTGATGGCCAACGACGACGCCGCGCACCTGTTCACCCTGGCCGACGTGACGGCCGCCCTGGCCATCGAGGCGATGCTCGGCACCGACCGGCCGTTCCAGCCCGAGCTGCACACCATCCGGCCGCACCCGGGGCAGGCCACCTCGGCGGCGAACATCCACCGCCTGCTCCAGGACTCGGCGGTAATGGCGTCGCACCGCGACGACGTGGTGCACGCGGTGCAGGACGCGTACTCGATGCGGTGCGCGCCGCAGGTCGCCGGCGCGGCACGGGACACCCTGGACTTCGCCCGACAGGTGGCGGGCCGGGAACTGGTCTCGGTGGTGGACAACCCGGTGGTCCTGCCGGACGGCCGGGTCGAGTCCACCGGGAACTTCCACGGCGCGCCGCTCGGTTTCGCCGCGGACTTCCTCGCCGTCGCCGCCGCCGAGGTCGGCGCGATCGCCGAGCGGCGGGTGGACCGGCTGCTCGACGTGACCCGCTCCCGGGACCTGCCGGCGTTCCTCTCCCCCGACGCCGGAGTCAACTCCGGGCTGATGATCGCCCAGTACACGGCGGCCGGCATCGTCGCGGAGAACCGCCGACTCGCCGCCCCCGCCTCGGTGGACTCCCTGCCCACCAGCGGTATGCAGGAAGACCACGTGTCGATGGGCTGGGCGGCGACCAAGAAGCTGCGGACCGTCCTGGACAACCTGACCAGTCTGCTCGCGGTCGAGCTTCTCGCCGCGGTCCGCGGGCTCCAGCTCCGGGCGCCGCTACAGCCGTCGCCGGCCGGACGGGCCGCCATCGCCGCGTTGGCCGGGGCCGCCGGTGAGCCCGGCCCGGATATCTTCCTCGCCCCGGTGCTGGAGGCCGCCCGTACGGTGATCGCCGGCCCCGAGCTTCGGGCGGCCATCGAACGTGAGGTCGGGAAGCTGGCCTGACCCTCCTGCGCAGCCGGGCAGCGGCTGCCGAGTTCGGTAGCCGCTGCCCGAGTACGGCCGGTCAGGCCGGCGGCAACACCTTGGCGACCAGCTTCGCCAGTTCGCGCAGCGCCTTGCCGCGGTGGCTGATCGCGTCCTTCTCCGCCGGCGTCAGCTCGGCGTTCGTCCGATCCTGCCCGTCGCCGCGAAAGATCGGGTCGTAGCCGAAGCCACCGTCGCCGTGCGGCTCCCGCAGCAGGCGACCGGGCTGCCGACCGTCCACCAGGTGCTCCTTGCCGCCCGGCAGCGCCAGGGCCACCGTGCAGACGAAGGACGCGCCCCGATACTCGTCCGGCACGTCGGCGATCTGGTTCAGCACCAGCTGCAGGTTGGCGTGGTCATCACCGTGCTGGCCGGCCCAGCGGGCACTGAAGACACCGGGCATGCCGTTGAGCGCCTCCACCGCCAGGCCGGAGTCGTCGGCGATGGTGGGCAACCCGGTGCGCCGGCAGCCCTCCCGGGCCTTGATCAGCGCGTTCTCACCGAAGGTCAGGCCGGTCTCCGGCAGCTCCGGGTAGGCCTCGACGTCGTCCAGGCCAACCAGGGCGATCCGGTGCGCGCCCAGGGCCCCGTCGAGGATGCGTTGCAGCTCGATGAGCTTCTTCCGGTTCCGGGTGGCGAGCAGGACCTTGTTCATGCGGTGTCACCTTCGTTCACGACCACGGGAGCCAGCAGCGGAGCCGCCTTCACGAGAGCGCCTTCCGCTGGGCTTCGGCCAACTCCACACAGCCGGCGACGGCCAGGTCGAGCAGGGCGTCGAGCTGTCCCCGGCTGAAGACGCCGGCCTCACCGGTGCCCTGCACCTCAACGAAGTCACCGGCGCCGGTACAGACCACGTTCAGGTCGACCTCGGCGGTCGCGTCCTCGGCGTAGTTGAGGTCCAGTCGCGGCTCACCGGCGACGACGCCGACGCTCACCGCCGCCACCGAGCGGTGCATCACCGTCTCCGGCCGGCCGGCGAGGGAGCGGCGGGTGGCGAGCCAGGTCACCGCGTCGTGCAGCGCCACGTACGCGCCGGTGATCGCGGCGGTACGGGTGCCGCCGTCGGCCTGGAGCACGTCGCAGTCGAGCACGATGGAGTTCTCGCCCAGCGCCTTCAGGTCGATCGACGCGCGCAGGCTGCGGCCGATCAGCCGGGAAATCTCGTGGGTACGCCCACCGACCCGCCCCTTGACACTCTCCCGGTCGGAGCGGGTGTTGGTGGCGCGGGGCAGCATGGCGTACTCGGCGGTGACCCAGCCGAGCCCGGAGCCCTTGCGCCAGCGGGGCACCCCCTCGGTGACGCTCGCGGTGCAGAGCACCCGGGTGGCGCCGAACTCCACCAGCACCGAGCCCTCGGGGTGGGTGCTCCAGCCGCGGGTCAGGGTCACCGGTCGGAGGTGGTCGGGCAGCCGCCCGTCAGGTCGCGCCATGTCTGCACCCTATGTGGTGGCGAGGGCGGCCCGCCCCGGGGTGTCCCCGGTCGGCTCGGCCCGCCGAGCCGCGGGCCGGTCCGCGCCGGTCAGACCTCGTAGCGCGCGCCCGGCCGGACCACCTCGAGCGGGCCGGCGTAGGCGGTGGCGGCGGAGGTGACGGTCTGCGCCTCGCTGCCCCAGGCCGCCACGAGGTGGGTCAGCAGCAGCCGCCCGACGCCGGCCTTGGTGGCGACCTCGCCGGCCTCCCCGCCGGTCAGGTGCAGATCCGGCGGGTTGTCCACCCCGTCGAGGTAGCTCGCCTCGCAGAGGAACACGTCGGCACCCTGGGCCAGCTGCAGCAGCGCCTCGCAGGGGGCGGTGTCGGCGGAGTAGCAGAGCACCCGACCGTTGTGTTCCAGCCGAACCCCGTACGTCTCGATCGGATGGTTGACCCGGTCGACGGTGACGGTCAGCGGGCCGATCGGGAAGGTCCCCGGGGTCAGGGCGGAGAACTGGTACACATCCTCGACGGTGTCGTCCGGCGCTCCGGCGAGGGCGGCGAGCCGCTCCGGGGTGCCGGCCGGGCCGTAGACCGGCAGCGGCGGGTAGGGGCCGTCCGGGGCGTACCGGCGAACCACCACGTAGAGCGCGGCGTCGAGGAAGTGGTCACCGTGCAGGTGGGTGAGGAGAACCGCGTCGGGGGCGTGGAGCCCCACGTAACGCTGGAGGGTCGACAGCGACCCGGAGCCGAAGTCGACCAGGAGCCGGAAGCCCGCGGCCTCGACCAGGTAGGCCGAGCAGGGGGAGTCCGGGCCGGGGAAACTCCCGGCGCAACCCAACACCGTCAGTCGCATTGAGTCGTCTCGCTGTCACATTCTGTAGTGTCCGGGCCGGTTGCCTCTCCACGGAGCATTGTCCCAACCGCCGTGTACGCCACGCTGCGCAGCCTACGCTCGGCTCCCCGAACGCATGAATCATCCCCGGAAAGGTGTCACGAACGTGACACCGTCCCAATTGGTGGGTCAGGCCCAGAGCTGCCCCTCCAGCGCCTCCTCCGCCTCGGCCAGAGTGCCGTCGTACGCTCCGGTCGAGAGGTACTTCCAGCCGGCGTCGGCGACCACGAAGGCCACGTCGGCGCGGTGCCCCTCCCGAACCGCCTCGTGCGCCGCCGCCAGCGCCGCGTGCAGGATCGCACCGGTGGAGAGGCCGGCGAAGAGCCCCTCCACCTCGACCAGCTGGCGGGTCCGCAGCACGGCATCCCGGGTACCGACCGAGAAGCGCCGGGTGAGCACCGAGGCGTCGTACAGCTCCGGTACGTACCCCTCGTCGATATTGCGCAACCCGTACACCAGCTCGCCGTAGCGCGGCTCGGCGGCCACGACCTGGACCCCCGGCACCTTTTCGCGCAGGTAGCGGCCGGTGCCCATCAGCGTGCCCGTGGTGCCGAGCCCGGCCACGAAATGGGTGATCGTGGGCAGGTCCTGGAGCAGCTCCGGGCCGGTGGTCAGGTAGTGCGCCCTCGCGTTGGCCTCGTTTCCGTACTGGTAGAGCAAGACCCAGTCGGGGTGCTCGGCAGCGATCTGCTTGGCGGTGGCGACGGCCTGGTTCGAGCCACCCGCCGCCGGCGAGAAGATGATCTCCGCCCCGTACATCCGCAGCAGCTGCACCCGTTCGGTGGAGACGTTCTCCGGCATCACACACACCAGCCGGTACCCGCGCAGCTTCGCCACCATGGCCAGTGCGATACCGGTGTTCCCGCTGGTGGGCTCGAAGATCGTGGCACCCGGCCGGAGCCGGCCCGCCTCCTCGGCCGCGCGGACCATGAACAGCGCGGTCCGATCCTTGACGCTGCCGGTCGGGTTGCGGTCCTCCAGCTTCGCCCAGAGCCGCACCGGCGGCGCCCCGGCCGGCACCGCCGGCGCGAGCCGGGGCAGCCCGACCAGGGGCGTTCCGCCACCGGCGTCCAGCAGACTGTCGTAGCGCGCCACGGGGGCCGCGCCCTCAGCGGCCGGCTGGCGGCTCGGCGCGCAGGCCACGGGGACCGGCCACCGCGGCGAAGCCGAGGGCCCCACCCGCGACGGCCGGCAGGATGGTCACGCTGTCGCCGTCGTTGAGCTTGGCCTCCAGCGCACCCAGGAAGCGGACATCCTCGTCGTTGATGTAGACGTTCACGAACCGGTGCAGCGCGCCGGTGTCGGTCACCAGGCGGCCCTTCAGCCCGTCGTGCCGGCTGTCCAGGTCGGTGAAGAGGTCGCCCAGCGTGTCGCCGGCCCCCTCGACGATCTTCGCACCGCCGGTGTGGCTGCGCAGGATGGTGGGGATACGAACTTCGATGGCCATGATGCGGTGCTCCTCGATCGGGAAATGCCGAAATGGTGACGGGACTTGGTGGGGTGTTACCGCGCTGGAGTCAGCGGCCAGAACACTCGTAGTCGACCGTCGCCGGGCTCTGCCCGAACATGTAGGACTGCACGGCGTGCGGGTCCACCCCGGCGTCCAGGATGCAGACCTTCTCCTCAGTCACCACGCCAGCCACGATCCGGAAGGAGCGGATCTCCTCGGAGTCGGGCTCACGGGTAGAGACGAGCAGGTAGTGCGCGTCGGGCTCACCGGCGAAGGAGACGTCGGTGCGCGATGGGTACGCCTCGGTCGCGGTGTGCGAGTGGTAGATGACGACGGGCGCCTCGTCCCGGTCGTCCATCTCCCGCCACACCCGCAGCTGCTCCATCGAGTCGAACTCGTAGAACGTCATGGAACGGGCGGCGTTCTCCATCGGGATGTGCCGAGTGGCAAGGTCGCTACCGGCGGGACCGGCGACCACGCCACACGCCTCGTCCGGGTGGTCCCGGCGGGCATGGGCGACGATCGCATCCACGATCGCCCGGTCGATGCTCAGCACGCCGACCAGCGTAGCGTCTGCCGGTGCCGGCCGGCGAGGTGGCAGCGGTCACGAATCAGTCGACCAATGCGCTGAGCAGGGACTCCTGCAAATAGCCCAGGTACGCGTAGACCGACAGTTGGAACATCCGGCTGGAGCCCGGGTCGGTGGCGACCGCGTCATCGAGCTCCGCGCCGAGATCGGTGCCGTCCCGGATCTCCAACCGGACGCCCATCGCCAGCCGGGCGTCGTTGAGCGCCCGCAGCCACGCCTCGGCCGCCTCGCCGTCGAGCCGGACCTCGCCACCGGCGTCATCGGGGAGCGCCGCGAGGATCGCACCGGCCTGGTCGATCTTCGCCGTCTTCAGGTCGCCCTCGGTGTATCGACGAAACTCGGCGGCGTCCGCCGCGTCGTCCGGGTAGACCTCCGGGAAGAGCCGCACGACCACCGGGTCAGCGTGGTCGAACGCGTCGGTGAGCAGGCCGACCACCTCGGTGGCGACCTTGCGCAGGACCCGGACCTCGTCTACCGCGAAGGTGGCCACGTAGTGCCCACTACAGCGCTGGAACATGCTCACGCCCGATCCACCGTCGCCCACAGCCCGTACGCGTGCAGCTGCGACGCGTCGTGCTCCATCCGCTCCCGGGTGCCGCTGGAGACGACCGCCTTGCCCTTGTGGTGAACGTCCAGCATGAGCTGCTCGGCCCGCCCTCGGCTGTAGCCGAACAACTTCTGAAAGACCCAGGTCACGTACGCCATCAGGTTGACCGGGTCATCCCAAACGATCGTCACCCACGGTCGGTCGGGCGCCGGCACCTGGTCGGTGTCCGGCGTCTCGAGTGGTGCAACCTGTGGAGCCGCCATGCCCCCATCGTGCCACCGGATCCGCCGAATCGAGGAACCGGAACACCGACCGGTCACCGAGCGGCGCCATCGCGGGCGCCCCGCCCCGCGAGAGGGTGACGGCCGGCACTGCGGATGTTCCTGGGCTGGGAGGCCATGGACCGCGCGGGAACTCTAGGCTGAGCCGGGTGAGCACCCTGGGCCCCGCGCTGCTGACCGACCACTACGAGCTGACCATGGTTCGCGCCGCGCTGCGGGACGGCACCGCCGACCGCCGCTGCGTGTTCGAGGTGTTCAGCCGGCGGCTACCGGCCGGTCGCCGCTACGGTGTGGTGGCGGGGACCGGCCGACTGGTGGAACTGATCCGGAATTTCCGCTTCGACGCGGACGAGGTGGATTTCCTGCGGCGAACCGGGGTGGTGGACGACGCCACCGCCCAGTGGCTCACCGCCTACCGCTTCACCGGCGACATCGACGGCTACGCCGAGGGGGAGCTCTTCTTCCCCGGATCGCCGATCCTCACCGTCTCGGGCACGTTCGCCGAATGCGTCGTACTGGAGACACTGGTGCTTTCGGTGCTCAACCACGACTGCGCCACCGCGGCTGCAGCCACCCGGATGGTCACCGCCGCCCGCGGACGCGCCCTGATCGAGATGGGCTCCCGCCGCACCCACGAGGAGGCGGCGGTGGCGACGGCCCGCGCGGCCTACCTGGCCGGCTTCCGGTTCACCTCCAACCTGGCCGCCGGCGAGCGCTACGGCATCCCCACCGCCGGCACCGCCGCGCACGCGTTCACCCTGCTGCACGAGGACGAGCGGACGGCGTTCGCCTCCCAGGTGGCGACGCTGGGCAAGGACACCACCCTGCTGGTCGACACGTACGACATCGGCCAGGGCATCCGCAACGCGATCGCGGTGGTCGGACCGGACCTGCGGGCGATCCGGATCGACTCCGGCGACCTAGCGGTCATGGCGCAGCAGTCCCGGGACCTGCTCGACTCGCTCGGCGCCACCGAAACGAAGATCATCGTCTCTGGCGACCTCGATGAGTACGCCATCGCCGCGCTGGCCGCCGAACCAGTGGACATGTACGGCGCGGGTACCGCCGTCGTCACCGGCTCCGGCGCACCGACCGCCAGCCTGGTGTACAAGCTGGTCGAGGTCGAGGGGCGCCCGGTGGTCAAGCGCTCCGAGCGGAAGGCCACCATCGGCGGCCGCAAGGTGGCGGTCCGCCGGCACAAGCCGACCGGCACCGCCACCGAGGAGGTGATCGTGCCGCAGGGCGTACCGGAGCGGCAGCCCAACGACCGGCTGCTGCAACGCACCTACCTGGCGGGGGGTGCGGTGGCGGCGCAGCCGACGCTGGACGAGTCGCGGGAGCACCTGCGGCAGTGCCTGATCTCGATCCCCTGGGAAGGGTTGAAACTCTCCGCCGGCGATCCGGCCATTCCGGTCACGGTCATACCGGCCGACTGAAGGAGCAGCACATGGGCAACGCGCTAATCATCGTGGATGTGCAGAACGACTTCTGCGAGGGCGGCTCGCTCGCCGTCGGCGGCGGCGGCAGCGTCGCGGCCGGGGTCAGCCAGCTCCTCGCCGCCGCGCCGGACCGTTGGGACCACGTGGTGGCGACGAAGGACTACCACATCGATCCCGGGGCGCACTTCGGCGATCCGCCGGACTTCGTCGACTCGTGGCCCCCGCACTGCGTGGTGGGCACGCCCGGCTCGGAATTCCACCCCGACCTGGTCACCGACCGCATCGAGGTGATCTTCCACAAGGGCGAGCACGCCGCCGCGTACTCCGGTTTCGAAGGGCACACCGACCAGGGCGAGTGCCTGGCCGACTGGCTCCGGCGGCACGGGGTCGACCAGGTGGAGATCGTCGGGCTCGCCACCGACTTCTGCGTCCGGGCCACCGCCCTGGACGCGGCCGCGGAGGGGTTCCGGACCACCGTCCGACTGGACCTGACCGCCGCCATCGGCCCCGATACGGCCGACGCGGCACTACGGGCTTTCACCGACGCCGGGATCAACACCGAGGGAACGCCTGTGATCAGGGCCGCATGAGCCCAACAACACGTTGGTGAACGCCGGACCCACGGGCCAGGATGTCCCCCGGAGGTACGGACCGACGTGAACTTGAAGCCTTACCGGGCGGCGCTCGCCCTGCCCGGTCTCCGGGCCCTACTGATCGTGGCGGTGCTCGCCCGGATCCCGCTCACCACGATCGGTCTGACCCTGACGTTCTACGTCGTCCAGGACCTCGACCGGGGGTACGCCGCCGCCGGGCTGGTCGGTGCCGCGATCACCGTCGGCGCGGCTCTCGGCGGCCCACTGCTGGGTCGCCTGATCGACCGGCGGGGCCTGCGGCCGGTGCTGGTGTTGACCGCCGTCGCCGAGGCGGTGTTCTGGTCCACCGCGCCGCTGCTGCCGTACGCGCTGCTGCTGCCCGCCGCCTTCCTCGCCGGCTCGCTGGCGCTGCCGATCTTCGCGGTGGTCCGCCAGTCCATCGCGGCCATCGTGCCGGCCGAGGAGCGCCGGCCCGCGTACGCGCTGGACTCGGTGTCGGTGGAGATGGCCTTCATGATCGGGCCGGTCCTGGCCACCCTCGCGGTCACCACCATCTCCGCCCGGACCACGCTGTACCTGGTGGGCGCCACCATCGTCGCCGCCGGCATCGGGCTGTTCCTGCTCAACCCGCCGGTCCGGGGCGCCAGCGAAGCGGCCGGCCCGCGACGAAAGGTGCCGCGGCGGGAGTGGCTCACCGCCCGAATGGTCGCCGTGCTGGCAGTCAGCGCCGCCGCCACCGTGGTGCTGGGCGGCACCGACGTGGCCGTGATCGCGGCCCTGCGCGACAACGGCGACGTGGGCTTCACCGGCGTCGTGCTGGGCGTCTGGGCGCTCGCCTCGCTGATCGGCGGCTTCGCCTACGGGGCGATCACCCGGTCCCCGTCTCCGCTGGTGCTGCTGGCGGCGCTGGGCATCGCCACGATCCCGGTCGGGCTGGCCGGAGCGAACTGGTGGCTACTCAGCCTGGTGCTGATCCCCGCCGGCCTGCTCTGCGCCCCCACCATCGCCGCCACCTCGGACGCGGCCAGTCGACTGGCCCCCGCGGACGCCCGCGGTGAGGCGATGGGGCTACACGGCTCCGCCATCACCGTCGGTGTCGCGGTCGGCGCCCCGCTGGCCGGAGCCGTCATCGACGCGTCCGCGCCGGCCTGGGGCTTCGCCGTGACCGGCGCGGTCGGCGCCCTGGTCGCCCTGGCGGTGCTCCCGGTGCGGCTGCGCCGCCGCCGGGACACCGAGGCACCGGCCCCCGTTCCCACGCCCGAGCTGACCCACGCTGCGTGAGCCGTTGCCGCACCGGTGGGGCTAGGGGCGTCCCCGCGGGGCATCCCGGCTGTGTTTGGTCAGGAAGGTGGTCACCGCTGCACGGAAGTCGTCGGGGTTCTCGACCCACGGCAAGTGACCGGAGCGGGCGAGTTTCATGCGTTGGCTGTTGGTCAGCGCTTGGTGCAGCGAGTCGACGGCCCAGCGGGGGCGGATGTCCTCAATGCCGTCGATGATCAGCACGGGCAGGTCGAGCGCTCGGCACTGCACAGCTATTTCGGAGTCGCTGAGCTCGTGCTTGACCTCGGCGTTCGTATGGTCCGCGCCGCTGGGAGCGTCCACAGCCGCGCTGGTCCCATCGGATGGTGCGGGCATGCTCTTCGAGCAGCCGGGCGAGCGGGTCGAGGTAGTCCCACAGGCCCGGACCGCCGTGACAGAACACCAACGGCGGCCCGGCACCGGACTGTTCGGCCCACAGGTGGCAGTTGTCGTCGCTGCGCACGTCCAGGCTCATGGGCGACAGTATGGCGACTTGTGCGAGTCGCTCTGCGACGACGGGCGCCGGCCCGGGTGTTCCCCGGAGCGGCGCCCGTCGTCGGTGCGTACGGCGAAGCGTCAGTTGCGGTCCTGGTCGCCCGCCACGTCCTGGCTGGCGCCACCGTCGGCTTCCCTGGTCAGGGGCTTGACCCCACCCTCGGCCGGGCCGGCCGGCAGGGTCTGCCCGGTGGCCAACTCGGGGAACTTGTGGTCGAACGCGGGCCGCTCGGAGCGGATCCGTGGCATCCGGTCGAAGTTGCGCAACGGCGGCGGCGAGCTGGTCGCCCACTCCAACGAGTTGCCGTGCCCCCACGGGTCCTCGACCTCAACCACCGGACCCGACTTGTACGACTTCCAGCAGTTGTAGAGGAACGGCAAGGTCGAGATGCCGGTGATGAACGCACCCACCGTGGAGATCATATTCAGCGTCGTGAAGCCGTCGATGGCCTGGTAGTCGGCGTACCGCCGGGGGAAGCCCTCGTTACCGAGCCAGTGCTGCACCAGGAAGGTGGTGTGGAAGCCGACCATGGTCAGCCAGAAGTGCACCCGGGCCAGCCGCTCGTCGAGCATCCGGCCGAACATCTTCGGGAACCAGAAGTAGATGCCGGCGAAGACGGCGAAGACGATCGTGCCGAAGAGCACGTAGTGGAAGTGGGCCACCACGAAGTACGAGTCGGAGACGTGGAAGTCCAGCGGCGGGCTGGCCAGCAGCACCCCGGTGAGGCCACCGAAGAGGAAGGTGACCAGGAAGCCGACCGCGAAGAGCATCGGTGACTCGAAGCTGATCTGCCCCCGCCACATGGTGCCGATCCAGTTGAAGAACTTCATGCCGGTGGGGACGGCGATGAGGAAGCTCAGGAAGCTGAAGAAGGGCAGCAGCACCTGACCGGTGGCGAACATGTGGTGCGCCCAGACGCTCATCGACAGGGCGGCGATGGCGACGGTCGCGGCGACCAGACCCTTGTAGCCGAAGATCGGCTTGCGGGAAAAGACCGGAATGATCTCGGAGATGATGCCGAAGAACGGCAACGCGATGATGTACACCTCGGGGTGCCCGAAGAACCAGAAGAGGTGCTGCCAGAGCAGCGGCCCGCCGGTCGCCGGGTCGTACACGTGGGCACCGAGGATGCGGTCGGCGGCGAGCGCGAAGAGCGCGGCGGCCAGCAGCGGGAAGATCAGCAGCGCCAGCAGGCTGGTGACCAGCATGTTCCAGGTGAAGATCGGCATCCGGAACATGGTCATGCCGGGCGCGCGGAGGGTCAGGATCGTGGTGATCATGTTGACCGAGCCGAGGATCGTGCCCAGACCGGAGATCGCCAGACCGACGACCCACATGTTGGCGCCCACGCCCGGCGAGTGCTCCACGCTACTCAGCGGGGTGTAGGCGAACCAGCCGAAGTCAGCAGCGCCACCCGGGGTGATGAAGCCGGCGGTGGTCAGGGTGCCGCCGAAGAGGAAGAGCCAGTAGGCGAAGCTGTTCAGCCGCGGGAAGGAGACATCCGGGGCGCCGATCTGGATCGGCACCAGGTAGTTGCCGAAGGCGAAGACGATCGGCGTCGCGAAGAACAACAGCATGATCGTGCCATGCATCGTGAACAGCTGGTTGAACTGCTCGGGCGACAGGAACTGCAGCCCGGGCCGCGCCAGCTCCGCCCGCATGATCAGGGCCATCAGCCCGCCGATCATGAAGAACGCGAACGCGGTGACCATATACATGATCCCGATCTGCTTCGCGTCCGTGGTGCGCAGCAGCCGCGCGAGGGCCGAGCCCTGAACCGGCTCTCGGACCGGCCAGGGCCGGGTCTCGACCGGTTTGGGTGCGACGGTGGTCACGAGTGGCCTCCGGTTCTCGGTTGTCCCGCTCGGCGCGCTGTGCGGTAAGCGGCCGTCATCCGCAAGGAGGATAGTCCCCGACAGGTCGCCCGGCCGCGTGGGGTGGCCGGGTACTCTGCCCGGACCCGGGCCGCATGTCCGCTATCCGCCCCGGGGAGGGCACCCGAATGGACTCACAGTGGTCCCAGGAGCAGTCGGTAGTGCTCGCCGAAAATACGGCCACCCCGCCCACGCAACAACGGGTCCCGCAACGCCGGTGCGACGTCCCGGGTCCGGTTGCGGTCCCGGGTCCGGTCCCGCACCCAGCGGGTCCGCGGACGGCGGCGGCTCTCGTACGCCGTCAGGGCCGCGTCGACGTCACCGGTCGACTTCCGCAGCGACTCGGCGAACACGACGGCGTCCTCGAGCGCCATCGCGGCCCCCTGCGACAGGGTCGGCGCGGTGGCGTGCGCGGCGTCCCCGACCAGCAGCACCCGACCCCGGTGCCAACGGCCCAGCTCGACCTCCTCCGCCACGGTGGCATGCACCTGGTCCAGACAGTCCAGCACCTCGGGGACCGGTCCACCGTAGTCGCCGAACAACTCATCGAGCCGGGTCAGCGGGTCAGCCGGCGCGACGGCGCCGGTCTCGTCGGCGTAGCAGTACAGCCGACCGGGGCCGACCGGAACGATCAGGAAGCCGGCCCGATGGCCGAGCAACGCGGTCCACTCCGCCACCGGTGGTCCGTCGCGCACCACGGCCCGGTAGACCACCTGGCCGGTGGGGCGGGGCGGGCCGCCCAGCGCGGCGAGAGCGCGGACCTCGGACCGCGGACCGTCGGCACCGATCACCAGGTCGTACTCGGCGGTGACACCGTCGGCGAAGGTGATGCCGACAGTCGTCGGGAAGAGGTCAACGGCGTCGAGCCCGACTCCGTACCGCACGGCTCCGCCGGCGGCGCTGAGCAGGACGCGATGCAGTTCGCTGCGGAGCAACGCCCGGCACTGGCCGACGCCGGCCCAGAGCGCGTCGAGGTCAACCTCGCAGAGCGGCGCGCTGGTGGCGTCGCGGAAATACTGCCGATGGATCACCTGACCAAGCGGGCGGACCGGGCCGTCCAGGTCGAGCTGGCGCAGCGCCCGGTCCGCGTTGCCCGGCAGGTACAGGCCGCTGTCCACCAGGTAATCGGGGCTGAACTTGTCGATCAGATCCGGTCGAAAACCCGCCATCCGTAGCGCCCTGGCCACCGCAAGACCGGCGAGACCCGCACCGACGACGAGAATGCGCAGGGGGAAGCCACCCATGGTGGTGTACGCCTCCGGGAGGGGTCGGGGGCACGCGTTGGAGGCAAGACATTACTTGGAGCGATCGACCCGCACCAGGGTTCGGCCGTCATCACCCTCGGCAGAAGCCCGGCAACTCGTCGGAAGCCCGGCAACTCGGCGGGTGGCCGGCAACTCAGCGGGTGGCCGGCAACTCGCCCGGACCGCCCTAGTCGGTGGTCGGGTCGGTCAGCCGCCAGGCAGCATTGATCAAACCGATGTGGGACAGGGCCTGCGGGGTGTTGCCGAGCTGCGCGCCGGTATCCGGGTCGATCTGCTCACTGAGCAGCCCGACATCGTTGGCGTACCCGGCCACCCGCTCGAACAGCGCCGCAGCCCGCTCCCGCTCCCCGGCCAGCACCAGACACTCGACCAGGAGGAAGCTGCAGAGCAGAAAACCGGCCGGGTCGGTCTCCCACCGCCGGATCAGCCCACCCCCGGCACCCAGGACCCGCTCCACCGCGTCGATCGTGGCCCGCATCCGCGGGTCGGTGGCCGGAAGGAACCCCACCACCGGCAGGAACAACACAGAGGCGTCCAGCTCGTCGGAGCCGAACGCCCCGGTGTACGCGCCGGCCCGCGCACTCCACCCCGACCGCAGCACGGTATCCCGGACCTCGTCCCGGATCGTCGCCCAACGACGGGGGTCGGCGCGCTCACCGAGCCGGGGCGCCAACGCCACCGCCCGGTCCAACGCCACCCAGCAGAGCACCTTCGACGACAGGTGGTGCCGGTCGACGTCCCGGCTCTCCCACATGCCCCGGTCCGGCAACCGCCAGGTCTCGGCGACCTGCTCGGTCAGCCCGCACACCATCTCGCGCACCTCATGGTCGAGCGGGTCGCCGAGTAGGTGGTGCAGGCGCCACACCGCCGCCACCACCTCACCGGGTACGTCGAGCTGCCGCTGCCGCCAAGCGTCGTTGCCGAACCGCACCGGGCGGCTGTCCGCGTACCCGCGCAGGTGCTCCGCGACCCGCTCGGAGACGTCCCGCTCCCCCGCCAGCCCAAACAGCACCGGCACCGGATCGGCACCGACTTGGCCGATCGAATGCGCCGCCCAGGTGAACAGCCGGGACGCCTCCGCCGGGCAGGCCGCCACCCAGAGGGCACGCAGCGTCATCGAGAAGTCACGCAGCCAGGCGTACCGGTAGTCGTAGTTGCGGTCTCCGCCGAGCTGCTCCGGCAGGGAGGTGGTGAGCGCCGCGGCCACCGCCCCACTGCGGGCATAGGTGAGCCCCGTGAGTACGACCGCGCTGTGCCGGACCAGCTCCGGGTAACACCCCTGGTACTGGTGGGTCTCCCGGAAGGCCTCCCACGCCTGCACCGTCTCGGCCAGCATGGCCGACGGGTCCAGCCGCACCGACGGCGCACCGTACGCCGCCCGGTAGCCAGCCGCGAAGCTGACCGTCTCCCCGGCGGCGACCTCGAACTCGGTGTGCACCCGGTCCGTCCCGGCGCACAGCGTCAGCGAATCCGAGCAGAGCTCCACCACCGTCGCTCCGGCCACGGCCCGCACCGTCCCGCCTGGTTGGTCATGCAGGTACGGGGTGAGCAGTCCGTGGTCCGGACGGGGCGCGAAGTCCGACGCCAGCCGTACCCGCCCGGAGAGCCCTTCGACGCACCGCAGCAACACCGCGGGCGAGTTCAGGCCAAGCTGGTGCCCCCGCGCCCCACGTTCGGCGGCGAGCGCGTCGGTGACCGCGACGCTCCCCTGCGGCGTGTGGTGGACGGTACGCAGCACCAGGGTCTCCGGCCGGTACGCGCGTTCCACGCGGCACCCCGGACGGTCCGCCCCGACCGGAGCCAGCTGCCAGTGACCCGCCGCGGGATCGAGGAGCCGCCCGAAGACCGCGGGCGAGTCGAACCGGTCCGGGCACCACCAGTCGATGGAGCCGTTCCGGCCGACCAGCGCGCCGGAGCGGCAGTCGGACAGGAACCCATAGTCGGAGATCGACGGCTGATCCACCCACCGCGGATACCCCGAACCCGCCCGGTCAGGCCGGCTCGACGCTGCCCGCGCCCCGAACGGTCAGGCCACGCCGGCACTGCCCGCGCCCCGAACGGTCAGCCGGCTCGATGCTGCCCCGCGATTCGCGGCTGTCCCGCAATTCGCCGCTGTCCCGCCGTTTGCGCCCAGGCTGGGCGGGAAGAGTCTGTTGACCGGCCCTTCGGCCTTCCAATCCGGCCGCATCGATCCGGTCTCGCCAAGTCCCCGCTGGTGTACCGCCGTACGGCTGCGCTGGTGGGAGACGGCCAGGGCGCGGCAACGTACCGACTGGACTGGCGCCGTGCGCTCGTTGCCCCACCGCCGCCTGCGCAGCGGTGGGGCGCTCGGGTCACGGCTGCTCGGTAAAGCCGAACTGCACAATGCCCTCCTCGTCAACGGTCACGTCCACGGCGGCGTCCCCGAGCAACTCGGCCGCGTCCGAGTCGAGGAAGATCCGGGCGCCCTGGTTGTCCACCACCTGGTCACCGGCGGCGGGGCCCTCGACCAGCTGCACCGTGAGCGAGCCCTCCTCCGGATCGGCGGCGATCCGGACCCCGCCGTCATTCGCGACGTCCTGCTGATTGGCGAGGTCTCGGATCACCAACACGGCGTTGTCGGTCATGGTCAGCATGGCGGAGCTCCTCGTGGTCCTGGGATACGCCACCGGCCGCAGATGGGGCCGGGGAACCGGCGGCGATCGCCGCCGTGGCTCGGGACCGCGATGGTCCCGCACGCCAACGGTGCCCCCTGACAAGGCCTGCGTCCTCCCGGGCCGCCAGCTTCGTACCTGATCGGGTGAAAACCAGTGCTCCGTCCCACTGATCCTGGCCACCGTGCTATCGCGGGGAGCGGACGCCGGGCTGCCCGGGCCCGACGACGCCCCCGCTCTCCGTGATAGGCGGCAAGCTGACGGTCAGCTCCGCTCGAGGACCACCACCGGGATCTCCCGGTCGGTCCGGGCCTGGTAGTCGTCGTAATCCGGCCAGATCGCCGCCATCGTGGCCCACATTCGCGGCTTCTCCGCCGGGCTCGCAACCCGCGCCCGGGCGGTGAATCGCTCCGCACCGACCTGCACCTCGACCTGCGGATTGTCGCGCAGGTTGAGGTACCAGGAAGGATGCTTCGGCGCGCCCCCCTGAGAGGCGACCAGCAGGTACGCGTCGCCGTCGCGGCCGTAGATGAGCGCGGTACGCCGCTGTGAACCGCTCCGTCGCCCCCGGGTGGTCAGCAGCAGTGTGAACACGCCGGGCCGCCATTCGTGCCCGTCCGCGCCGTCGGTTCGTTCGTACCGGGCGATGTGGTCGGCCACCCAGTCCGTGGGGCTGTCCTGCACCTGCTCGGCCATCCGCAACTCCCATCCTCTGTGATCGATCTATCGCTCTCACGCTATCTCGCCCCGCGGCCACCCGACCGGTTCGGCCGGTCCACGCAGCGGTAGCCGGCACGCTTCCGTCAGCGCCGGCACGGCCACCGGGCGGCTCCGCTCGAGGGCGACGCGGTGCGGCTGCTCGAGGGCGACGCGGTGCGGCTGCCGGGAGTCCCGGGTCAGCCGATCTGAAAACCGAGCGCCTGGGCAAGCACCACCGCCTGCTCAGTGCTGACGATCGCCCCGGTCCGCTCGACCTCGACCGGATCAAGGTCGGTGAGGTCACTGCCGCGCAGGTCGGCGCGGGACAGTTTCGCCTGCCGCAGCTGCGCCCCGGACAGGTCGACTCCGGTGACGGTCGCACCGCGCAGATCCGCCCGGATCAGGTCGGCCTCGCGCATCCGGACGTCAACGATGCGCGCACCACGCAGGTCCGCGCCCGGAAGCGCGACGAACGACCAGTCGCCGCCGACGATCGTCAACGGCCGCAGGTCACACTGGTCGAAGGTGCTGCCGACCAGCTTGCAGCCGGTGAACTCGGCGGCGAAGAAGTTGCAGCGGCGGAAGACGCAGCGCGTGAAGGCTGTGTCCACGTGTCGGGAACCGTTGAAGCTGACGTTGCCGAACGTGCACCCGGTGAAGAGCGTTCCGCGGGTGTTCGCCTCAGTGAGGTCGACCCGCTCGAAATGGCAGCCGATGTAGTGCCGGTCGGCGATCTCCTCGCCATACCAGTCCTCGTCGCGGAGGGTTAACCCATCGTGCTGATCCGGCATCGCGCCAGGCTACTGACCGGCACCGACAACAACCGAAGCGGCGAAGGCGACGACGGCGACGAGAAGGGCGACGGCGCTTGGCGCTTGGCGCGGCGGCGGGGCCGGGATGGGCATTCCCCGGCGGCGGGCCGCTCGGCATCCCTAGCCTGAATTCGTGGGCAACATCGTCGTCTTCGGGGCGGGCGGAACCGCCGGCTCCCAGATCGCCCAGGAGGCGTTCCAGCGCGGGCACCGGGTCACCGCTGCGGTACGTCGGCCGGAGGCCACCACCTCCTACCTACCGGCAGGGGTGCAGGTGGTGACCGGGGACGCGACCAGCGAACGGAGCGTACGAGAGTTGGCCCCGGAGGCGGACGCGCTGGTGGTGGCGATCGGTGGCGGGGAACGCGGCCTCTGGCTCGACGCGGCGCGGACCCTGGTCAGTGCCCTGCGCGAGACACCGAACCCGCCGCGGATCATCCACCTGGGTGGCGGGGCCACGCTCTGCACCCCGCAGGGCGACCGGTTCCTGGACGAGCCCGACTTTCCCCAGGAGTACCGGGACGCGGCGCTGGGCCAGGCCGACGCCCTGGCGTACTACCGCTCCGAAGCCGACGGGGTGCGCTGGACATATGTGTCACCTCCGCCGCTGGAGTTCCACCCCGGTGCCCGGACCGGGCACTACCGTACCGGCGGGGACCATCCGGTAACCGATCACGAGGGCCGGTCGGTCCTCAGCTACCAGGACATGGCCGTCGCGATCGTTGACGAGATCGAGAACCCACGACACGAAAACACCCGCTTCACCGCCGCCTACTGACCCGGTACCGCCGGCCTGGCGTTCGGCGGGCGCGGCGGCCGGGCGGGCTGAACCGGCACCCGGGGGCGGACCGACGGGCGCCAGGCACGGCCGTTTGCGTAGATCACCCGGAAGCCGAGGTACGAGGCGAGCGGCGCCCAGTGCGCCGAGCCCATTCGCAACTCGGCCGCGTTGTGCCGCTGCCCGTTGGCGAGCACGTCGAGCAGAACGGTCTCGAAGGCGGCGGACTCCACCCAGTCGACCTCTCGGGTGAAGCCGCAGATCAGGGCCGCGCCGGTGGACTCCAGGAAGGCTCGCAGCACGGCGTCGTTGGCGCGCAGCACCGAGCAGCTGCCGAAGTAGAGACGCCGCCCCTCGCAGCGGCCGGCCATCAGCTCGGCCACGTCGGCGAGGGGGACCGACTCCCAGTCGGTCAGGCGCAGCCGGCTGGGCTCCCCATGGGTGGCGAAGAAGCCGACCCGGTAGTCGGCGTACTGCTTGAGCAGCCACCGGTCAACGAAGTAGAACAGTTCATCCCGGGTCGCCGCGTCCTTGTGGATGAACCGAATCCGGCTCAGTCGCTCCAGCAGTTCCAGGGTGGGTAGGACGGAACCGCGCTCGTTGAGGTCACGGTGCCACTGGCCCTCGACACAGAAGACGCCACCGCGCGCCACCTGGCACCTCCCCTCGTCGGCGGCGCCGACGTTACCGGCTGGCCGGGGGTGGGCCCGGTTAGCACCACCTGGTGTGGCGCGCACGAGCCGTGGCCCACGCGGGGCGGATGTGATGATCAAACCCGTGAACCCGGCGATGCCCTGGTGTCGGGGTCGCCGCGGCGACCCCGACACCGGAGGTTCAGTGGACAACCACCGGCGTGCTCGGCTCGCCCGGCTGGCTACCCGGCTGGTCGTCGCGGGACCGCGACCGTTCCCGCCGCCGAGGCAGGAACGCGGCCGGGACGAAGGTGAGCAGCACCAGCGCGAAGGCCACCCAGTACGTGGTGGCGAAGGAGTCGGCGGCGAAGGCGAGGCCCCGCTCGATGAGCGTCGGGTCGGGGACCTGCTGGGCCAGTTCCGGCTGCCGCTGGGCGGCGATCGCCAGGCCCGCCTCGGTGACCGGCTCACCGTTCGGAGCGGTCAGGCCGGGGATCGGCCGGGATCCGTTCAGCTCGTTGGTGAGGATCACCGACATCACCGCCGCGCCGACCGAACCACCGATCTGCTGGATGATGTTCAACAGGGTGGAGCCGCGGGCAACCTCCGGCCCGGCCAGCGTCTGCAGCGCGGAGGTCATGATCGGCATCATCGTGCCGCCCATGCCCAGGCCCATGACGAACAACGAGCCACAGATCAACAGGTACGAGGTCTCCGGGCCGACCTGCGTGAAGGTGAAGAACCCGGCGGCGATCAGCACCAACGCGAACGGCACCGTTCGTCCCACCGGCATCCGGTCGGCGAGCATCCCGGCGATCGGCATCGTCACCATCGCACCGATGCCCTGCGGCGCGATGAGGAGGCCGGCGTGCAGGGTCGACTCCCCGCGTACCTGCAGGAAGTAGCTCGGGAAGAGCAGACCGGCGCCCATGAACGCGACAATGAACACGAACATGGTCACCGACGCGATGGCCAGCCTGCGGTTCCGGAACAGCCGCAGGTCCAGGAGCGGGTGCCGGGGCTTGAACGAGTAGCAGACGAAGGAGACCACCAGCGCGGCGCCGAGCAGCATCGGCACCCACACCTCGGAGTCGGTGAAAGTGCCCGCCTCGGGCAGCGTGGAGACGCCGTAGAGGAAGAGCGCCAGCCCCGGGGAGAGCATCAGCATGCCGAGGAAGTCGAACGACTCGGACGGCTCCGGGGCGTCCTTCGGCAGCGCCAGCTGCGCGTAGGCCAGGGCGAGCAGCCCGATCGGCAGGTTGATCAGGAAGATCCAGTGCCAGCTCGCCACGTCGATCAGCCAGCCACCGAGGATTGGACCACCGATCGGTCCGAGCAGCATCGGGATGCCCAGGACCGCCATCAGCCGGCCGATCCGGTGCGGACCGGCCGCCCGGGTCATGATCGTCATGCCGATCGGCATCAACATGCCGCCGCCGAGACCCTGCAGTACCCGGTACGCGATCAACTCGCCGATCGTGTCGGCGGTGGCGCAGAGACCAGACCCGATGGTGAACAGGGCCAGGGCGATCATGTAGAGGCGTTTGGTGCCGAACCGGTTGGCCGCCCACCCACTCAGCGGGATCACCGTGGCCAGGGCGAGGGTGTAGCCGGTCATCGTCCACGCGACCCGGGCGTAGGACGCGTCGAACTCGCTCTGGAAGGTCGGTAGCGCGACGCTGACCACCGTCACGTCGAGGATCGACATGATCGCGCCAAGCACGACCACACCGGCCACCTTGAACACCGCGGCGTCAAGCTTGTCCGATGTCGCGCCCGGCTGGGGGGACGCGACCGATTGTTGTGTCACGGATTCTCCTGATGTCGGATCGACCGAGGGAGGCGGTGCAGGCACGCCACGGCACCCGCCATCGGCAGCGGGTGGCCAGGAAGTTGCGGAACCGCAGGAAGACTAGCCCTCTCCACCGACAGTCCGCCGTCGAATTTGCCGCTTGCCGGAGCCCGTCAACAGGTGTTCCTCGTCACGGCAGGGCCGCCCCGGACAGCGATGTCGAAACCCCCGCCCCCGCTCCGTCCCACCCATGAGACCCCGACGACCGCGCGGAGGGCGAGGGCCCAGCGGCGCCCCCTCCCGGCCGTCGCAGCACAAGCACCGAAAGGGAACGGAATGCGAACACTCAGCGTGGTCAGTGCCGTGTCGATGGACGGCTTCTACGACGGCCCCGGAAACGGCGTGACAGTGCCGATGGAGAACTGTTTCGGCACGTACAACCTCGAACGGATCCAGGCAGCCGACACCGTACTGCTCGGCGCGAACTCCTACGCGATGTTCTCCAGCTACTGGCCCGGCGTCGCCGGCGACAGCTCCGCCTTCGAGGCCGACCGCGAATTCTCAAAAATCTACAACGTGATCGACAAGGTGGTCGTCTCCGACCACGCCTCCCCGCCGCCGGCCGACCACCCCTGGGCCGACAACACCCGCATCATCAGCCGCGCCGACGCCCCCGCCGAGATCGCCAAGCTCAAGGAGCAGGACGGCAGGGAGATCGTCACCTGGGCCAGCCGGACCACCTGGAACGGGCTCCTCCAGCACGGCCTGATCGACGAAATCCACGTACTCCTCGGCCCAGCCGCCCTCGCCGGCGGCACCCCGCTGTTCGAACACCCGGTCTCGCTCCGCCGCCTGGGCGTACGCACCTTCGACAACTTCGACACCGTCCTGGTCCGGTACGGCGTACAACGGCCAGCCGCACCGCGGTGACCCACCCGGCGTACGACAGGGCGGCCCGCACCCATGGTTGTCCGGGACCGAAGGCCCAACCGTGAGTTGGTGCCCTCCGCCGCCACCCGGTCCGCGAACGGCCAGGTGGCCGAGGCGTAACCGGGTGGCGAGCGGGTACCACCTTCCCGGGCCGCGGGAGCCCGGGAAGGTGGTGCGGGCGTGGCGAAATATCTCTTCCAGGCGACCTATACCGCCCAGGGAATGGCGGGGCTGAGTGAGCAGGGTGGAACGGAACGGGCAGAGGTGGTCCGGGCGCTGATCGAGAACGCCGGCGGACGGGTGGAGTCGTTGTACTTCGCGGTCGGCAAGCACGACCTCTTCGTCTCCTGCGAGGTGCCGGACAACATGACCACCGCCGCGCTCGGCATCGCCGCCCAGGCGACGGGGGGAGCACGGGCCGAGGTCATCCCGCTGCTGACGCCAGAGGAGATCGACGAAGCAGCGCAGACGCCGGTCACCTACCAGGCACCGGGTCAGGCTTAAGCCACCTCGTCCGTCGGTAGGCCGAGCATGCCGCGCACCCGATGACGGAGTAGCGCGGCCTGCTGGACGCAGCGGCGTAGCGGCCCCAGCGGCAGCACGGCCGGCTCCTGCACGATCTCGTCCACCGTGAACTGCTCCCGGGTCAGGTCGACCTCCACCCCGCCGGGGAGGTGATTCCAAAGGTGCATGCCCTGCCGGGACCCATCCCGCCGCAGCACCACTGCGCACAGCAGCTCGCCACCGATCAGCTCACGCAGCACGAGCGCCGTCACGCCGCAGTGCCCACGGGACGGGTTCGTCGCCGCCCAGGGCAGATCAACCGGATCGCAGGTCTCGGCCGACCAGGAAGCCCGGAACGCGCGGTCGATGTCGGTCAGCAGCGCCGGGTCGAACTCGGCCAGTGCGACGCGGTCGGCTTCGGCCAGGGAGGCTTGATCAATTTCGGCCAGCGAAGTCAACAGCATGCTCGGACCCTGCCAGCGGCCTACGACAGATTTCTCGCCCGCTCCGGGCGACCGTCGCCCCGGTCTACCGCCGCGTCCCACCGGTGCGGTCGCGACCTGGCTCCCACCGGCTGGAACGACCGTCCGGACCGGCCGACGAAGACCGGCCGTGCGAGCGTTTCGGGCCACAGTGCCCCCAGCTGGCGTCCCGCCCGTCCCCGGCGCGCTGCGGCCGCTCGGCGCGCTGCGGCGGCTCGGCGCGCTGCGGCGGCTCGGCGCGCTGCGGCGGCTCGGCGCGCTGCGGTGCCGGTGGATCAACGGAGTTCGGCGCGGGCAACGCCGCGACGGCGGTCGGCACCGCCCCAGCGAGCGGCGGCACCACGGTGGGTGGATCGGGCTGCGGCGACGCGGGGGGCACCGGGCGGCTGCGCGGTCCGGTGCTGGTTGGGCCGGACGCGTCGCTGGGGTGGGACCGGTCGAGCCCCGCCATCGGTGCCGGCGGCAGCGTCACCCCGGCGCTGACGACGAAAGCGGCCGCCACCGAGGCGGCGACCGCCCCAACCGCGCTGACGTACTGGCCACTACTCAGCCGGGCCCGCACCGGGGCCTGCTCCGGCCGGGCGATCGGGGGCACCGTCGGCCGGGCCCGCTGGTGCCGGGCGACCAGCTCATCCAGGCAGGCGGCGACCGCATCCCGATTGCCGAGGCCGTCGGCGAAGGCGAGGGTGAGGTGAAACCGGAAGCTCAGGGTCACCGGACGCGACACCAGCAGTCCGGCCATCGGGGACCCGTGGACGAGGGGCAGCAGGGTCAGCGGCGACCGGCGATGGTGGGCCGGCGCGACCAGCTCCGCAAACCACCAGTCCCGCTGTCGGTACCGGCCGAGGAAGACCACCCGCCGGTTGGTCACCACGCCACTGCCAACCTCCACCGCCCGGATCCCCGGTGGCAGCGGACGTGGCGGCTCGTCGGTGCCGGCCAGCTCCATCGCCAGCCCGGGCACGGGTAGTCGGCCGACGTTCCCGGTAACCGCCTCGACCAGCTCCACGACCGGGAACACACGGTGGACCACCTCACCGGGAAGCAGTCGCACCGGTGCGTCCCTCGGCGGGCCCGAGCCACGCAGGCCGACCTCGACCCGCAGCCGGGTCAGCTCTTCGGCACGGCGGCGCCAGGCATCAGCCTCGGCCACGTGAAGGCGCTGTCGCCGGTCGTTCTCCTGGTCGGCCCAGCGGGAACGCCAGGACGGTCGGGGCACGCAGCGGGGTGAGGTCGCCATCACATACAGAACAACGTTTCACATCCTGATGGGATACGGCCTTGCCTACTCGACGGTAAGCAACGCCGCAGTAGGTAACCGAATCAGGTCCCTGGCGGGCTCACCCCGGCTGTGGGGCCCGGTGCACGGAAGGCGCGCTGCACTCCGCCGTGCTGGCCACAGGCGCGCGGGCTGCCGCCAGCGAGACTGACCGAGCTGTTCCCACACTGCACCAGATACCCGCGGCCGGCCCAGAATCCGGGCACACAGTCGAACCAGTCACACACCTCGGCGGCGGGCTTGCGGACCGGGTCACCGGCGCAGAAGCCGTACCCCAGCGGGTTGGTCGGGGCGCCGCACAGGTGGGGTGCCCCGATCGGCGTCGGTGCTGGCGACCCCGCCATGGCGGCAGCCGCCCTGGTGGCCGCGGCAGAGGTCGCAGAGATAGCAGAGGTGGCTGCGGTGGCCGCCGCCACCTCCGTCCGAATCGAATCGGACGGGGCCGACGGGGCAGCGAGGATCAACGCCGTCGGGACCAGCAGGGCGATCCCGGCGGCGACCGCCACCGCCCGGGCACCACCGCGGACGAACCCGGTGAGCCGCGCCTGCGCGGGCGTGAGGACGGCGGGGCGAAGCGGCTTGCGCTGGGCGTGCTCGGCGAGGGCCTCGTCGAGTTGGGCGAGCACCGCCTCCCGCTGCTCGATCGCGTCCGCGAAGGCCACGCTCAGCTTGAACCGGAAGTCGGCGGCCGCCTCCGCCGGCAGCAGCAGGCCGGAGGCGCGCCGCCGGTCCAACACCTGGATCAACGTCACCGGCGCGCGGGAGTCGTGTGCCAGACCCGTCATCTTGCCGTAGGCCCAGTCGCGTCGGCCGCGTCCACCGAGCAGCACCAGTCGACGGTTGGTGATCACGGCGATGCCGGTGTCGGCGATCCGGATGCCGTCGGGGCGCCGGTTGCGGAGCGGCCCGGGTCGCAGGGCAACCGTGAGCTCGGGTGCGGGGAGCACCGTCGCCCGCCGGACCTCGACCAGCTGGGCGGCGGGCAACACCCAACAGACCGTCTCTCCCGGGTCGAGTTCGATCGGGAGACCGGCACCCGCGTCAGCCGAGCCACCGAAGTCCTCGGCGAGGGTCCGCAGGCGCCGCAGCTCCTCGTCCCGCCACCGCCACGCCTCGTCGGCCGCACGAAACACCCGCTGTCGCCGTTCGTTCTGCCGGTACGCCCACCGGTACCGCCACGTCGAACCAGTCATCGCCACGCCGACCCCTCCGCCGCGTAGGCCACCATTCGGGGGTGTCACCAGGAACAACTCTGGGAAACCCCGCGGGGGACGGCTTACGGCGAGCAATGTGTCCGATCGACGGAGTGATTCAGACGATAGGCGGAGCGGCCGCGTCAGGGCGTCTCGACGGCAGAGATCTCGTACCGGAAGATTTTCGCGTCCCGAATCGCCACCTGCTGCTCCTCGGTCGGGCCGGCACCACGAAAGGTCAGCAGCTGCTCCTCGGTCTCCCAACGCTCGTAGACATTGATCCGGCCGGGCTCGACCAGGTCCCCGCTGATCGTGAAGTCGAGACAGCCGGACGCGCCACGGGCGGCCGTCACAACCTCAAGACACCCGGCGAGGTAGGTTTCTCGATCCTCCGGGTCGACGTACATGCTTCCGGCGACGATGAGCACCTGCCGGACCTCCCGCACTCGTGATCCACTGGTGAGATCCCACCCGCCGGTCCTCGACGGCCTGGGCCGGCGCGAACCCCACCAGCCCAGCCTACGACCGGCGGAGCCCGCTCCCGGTCTCCTCGCCCAAGCCCGGCTGATCACGTTGGCGTGAGCGCTTTGCCCCGGGGACGCTGCCGGTCACGGCGGACCAGCACCGCGACGGTCAGCGCGGCAACCGCCGCCACCCCGGCCATCGCCCAGAGCACGGTCCGCAGCCCGCTGGTGAAGCCGGGATCAGCGAGTTGGCCCGCAGTGGTGGTCGCCAGCACCGCCCCGACGACCGCGATGGCCACGGTCTCGCTCGCCAGCCGAGCAGTATTGATCATGCCGGCGCCGGTGCCGGCCCGGTGTGGCGGGACACTACCGATGGCGAGCGCGTCGAGCAGCCCGATGGACAACCCGATGCCGGTACCGATGACGAGCAACGGGCCGGCCAGATCAGCCGGGCCGCTGGTCGGGGTGATCACCGTCGCCCACGCCGCCCCCGACGCGACCGTCAGGACGGCGGCGACGATCACCGCCGACGCCGACACCCACCGGGTCAGCGCTCCGGCGAGCAGCGGCAACACCACCGTCGGCGCGGTGAGCAGCACCAGGGTCAGGCCGGCGGAACTGGGCGTCAGGCCGACCACCGTGGTGAGGTACGACGGCAGATACACCAGCAGCGGCACCAGGACCGCGACGACGGTGGCCGCCGCCAGGCAGATGCCGACGAAGCGCGGACTGGCCAAGAGGGCCAGGTCGAACATCGGCTCGGGGTGGGACCGCTCCACCCGGACGAAGACCACGAGCAGCGCCACCGTCGCCGCGAAGGCGGCCACGATCCTCGGGTCTCCCCAGCCGTACGCCGGCCCTTGCACGAAACCAAAGATCAACAACAGCAGCGCGGCGGTGAAGGAGACGGTCCCGCCCCAGTCGAGCCGGCCCGCGTGCGGTTGACGCGACTCCGGCAGCCACGGAACCAGCAGCAGCACCGCCACCGCCACCAACGCGGGCACGGCGAACACCGCCCGCCACCCCAGAGAGTCGATCAGGAGCCCCGCGATCGTCGGGCCGAAAGCGAGGCCAGCGCCGATGGCCATCCCGAAAACGCTGAACGCGCGCGTCCGGGCCGACCCCTGAAAGGTGTTGGCCAACAACGCCCCCGCGCTGGTCGCGGCGGCAGCCGCACCGACACCGGCGAGCGCGCGCAGCCCATTCAGCAGGAGAACTTCGCCGACGGCGCTCGCCAGCAGCCCCGCCCCAGCGAAGATCACAAGCCCGATGGTGAAGACCCGCCGCCGACCGAACAGGTCGGCCAGGGCGCCCGTGGCGAGCATGAAACTCGCGAAGGTGGCGTTGTAGCCGTTGACCACCCACTGCACCCCAGCCAGGTCGGCGCCGAGATCCCGCCCGATCTCCGGCAACGCCACCGAGGCCCCGGTCAGCGAGAGCGGCAGCGCGAAGGTGGAAACCAGGACGGCGACCAGCACCAGGACGCGTCGGTTCTGCACAACTCCCCCGTTCCGTTCGAGCCGCTCCAGGCTAGTGGCCGCGGTCCGGGCAGCCATCAGGCCCGGTGGAGCGCCGGGCGGGTACGGGAGGCTGCCGGCGGTCGCCCTTCGGCGACCGCCGGCAGCACCGGGTCAGGGCAGCCAGTCCGGCCGCAGCGGGTAGCTCGTCACCCCCGCGGCGCTGGTCCGCGTCGCCAGCACCTGGTGGAGTTGGATGGCGTTGCGCTCGAACGACATCCGGGAACCGGCCATGTAAAGACCCCACACCCGAGCAGTTCCCGTGCCCACCTCGCCGACGCAGAAGTCCCAGTTCGCCACGAGGTTTCGGCACCAGGCCGCGAGCGTCAGCGCGTAGTGGCGGCGCAGGTTCTCCTCGTGCTGCACCTCCAAGCCCACATCGTGGATCTCGGAGAGCACCCGGCCCGGCCCGGCCAACTCGCCGTCCGGAAAGACGTACCGGTCGATGAAAGCGCCGGAGCGGTGCGGCGCGCGGTTGTCGGCGCGGGTGATGCAGTGGTTGAGCAGCCGACCGTCGGGCCGCAGCCGGTCCCGGAGCGAGCCGAAGTACTCCGGATAGTTGCGTACCCCGATGTGCTCGGTCAATCCGATCGAGGAGACCACGTCGAACTGCTCCGGCGGCGTGTCCCGGTAGTCGAGGTACCGCACCTCGGCCAGCCCGGTCAGCCCCTCCCGCTCGATCGCGGCCTGCGCCCACTCGGCCTGCGATCGGGAGAGGGTCACCCCGAGCGCCTGGACGCCGTACTCGCGGGCCACGTGCCGGACCATGCCGCCCCACCCGCAGCCCACATCCAGCAGCCGCATCCCGGACTTGACCGCCAGCTTCTGCGCCACCAGGTCGTACTTGGCCGCCTGCGCCGTCTCCAACGAGTCCTGCGGCGAGCGGAACAGCGCGCAGGTGTACGTCATCGACTCCCCGAGCACCTTCTCGTAGAAGGCGTTCGACACGTCGTAGTGGTGCGAGATGGCGCTGCTGTCCCGGATCCGGGAGTGGCGCAACCCGCTCAACACCCGCTTCCACCGGGGCACCGCCTCCTGGGGCGGCGGTGGCGGCGGCAGCAGCCGCTCCCAGCCCAGGCCCCGGACCAGGGCCAAGGCCTCGGGCACCGGCGGGATCCGCAACCGCACCTCGTCCTTGAGGACCCGCAGCGCCTCGTACGGGTCACCCGGATGCACCCCGGACAGGCCCAGGTCGCCGCTGACATACGCCCGGGCCATCCCCAGGTCGCCCGGGGCGGTCAACAGGTACGACAGGCCGCGCGGGGAGCGGATGGTGAGGGTGATGCCGGCGTCGGCCGGGCCGACGGAACTACCGTCGTACCCGGTGATCCGCACTGGCAGGGGCTCGGTGGTCAGGGCTCGAATGACGTCGGCCATGGTGCGGCCCCGATTGCCGGCCGCCTTCGGCGTGGCCGCGGAGACGCCCGCCGACTCCTGCTGTCGATCAATCAGACTCATGCTCGTGCTACCGCCTTCTCGTACAGTCCGGTTAGCCGGTGGGCCGGGTCGTAGCGGTCCTTGACCGCCCGCCAGGTGTCGCCGCCGTAGAGCCGGTCAAACACCTCCCGGTCGTAGTACGCGTCGGAGTAGAGCGACTTGTGCCCGCCTAGCTCCGACACCCTGCGTTCGATCGCCCGGTTCATGTCGCCGTCGGCGGCGCCCCCGGCGATCGGCACGCTTCCCCAGAACCCAATGTTCACGTAGTCCTGCCCGGGCCGCAGCGGATACAGCGGCCAGGACCGGGCCGATCCCGGCCCGGTCGGTTCCCGCAGCCGCAACGGGCAGAGCCAGACCGGGGTCATTCGCACGGCGTCGGCGAACCAGCGCAGGAACTCGGCGGTACGCCCCAGCGGGATCTCCACGTCCTGCACCACCCGTTCCCGCGCCGGCTGGCCGCGCCACCGGTCGATCCGCGCGGCCACCTGATGCCGGTGCTCCAACCGGACCAGCCGGTGGTAGAAATCGCTGCGCCGCCAGCGCGCCGGCCAGACCCGGCGCAGCACCGGGTGCTGCGCCCCGAACGCCGCGGAGCACCAGAACCAGTCGGTGTCCCAGCGCCACAGGTAGTCGTGCCCGGTCAGCGCATCCTGGGTACGTTGCTGCAGCGACCGGTAGTAGATCTCCTGACCGGTGTAGTCGCTGACCGGCCCGGCGTCGTCGGTGAAGGTGGCGAGCAACAGGTACGCCTCGTCCGGGCTGAACATCACCCCGTCCATCGCGTCCACCGCCGCACCGGCCCACGACCGGGTGACGATGACCTCGCCGATGGCCTCGGCGAGCTCCTCCAGCCGGTTGAACCGCACATTGTGCAGCGCGACCCGCCGGCCGATCGGTTGCAGCTCGATCCGCAGTCGGGTCGCGTAGCCGAGGCTGCCCAACGAGTTGGGGAAGGCGGCGAACAGGTCGGCGTGCTCTCCCTCCGGCCGGGCGGTGATGACCTCCCCGGCCCCGGTGAGCACGTCCAACTCGGTCACCGACTCGTGCGGCAGCCCGTTGCGGAACGACGTGGACTCGATCCCCAGGCCGGTCACCGCCCCGCCGAGCGTGATGGTGCGCAGCTGCGGCACCACCAGCGGCATCAGGCCGTGCGGCAGGGTCGCGGCAACCAGGTCCTCGTACGTGCACATGCCCTGCACGTCGGCGGTGCGGGCCGCCGGGTCAACGTGGAGGACACCGCCGAGGCCACTGACATCAAGGCCGGGCGCGCGCGGTGCCGCGCGCGGGCGGAACAGGTTGGATGTGCGCTTGGCGAGCCGAACCGGCTGTCCCGGCCGCACGGCCGCATACGAGCGCCGGAGCTGGACCACCGCCTGATCATGATCACGCACGGCATTCATCAGATCACTTTAAGCCCAACCGGGGTCGCAACGCTGTACGTTCATGGTGGTCGATGGTGGAAATGTCAACCTGACCAGCCGGCGGCGGCCTAGCGTAGGGTCATGCCGAAGGCCGTTTGGAACGACCTCGTGGTCGCGGAGAGCAACGACACCGTGCTGGTCGAGGGAAACCACTACTTCCCGCGCTCGACGCTGCGCGACGACCTGATCCGGGAGTCCGACACGCAGTCGGTCTGCCCGTGGAAGGGAACCGCGTCCTACTACGCGTTAGAACACGACGGCAGGATCAGCCCGGACGCGGTCTGGTACTACCCGAATCCGGGGCCGGAGGCGGGGATGGTCCGCCACCGGATCGCCTTCTCGGATGACGTCCAAGTCGTCGACTGAACGGCGACGCGGCCGGGGCGGCTAGCCGCGCCCCCCGGTGGTGGGTCAGGATGCCGGCATGTCCGCCTCCACCCAACGCCCCGACCCGGCCGGCACCGTCTACCGCCGAACCGGCGCCACCGGCCCTCGGCTGCCCCGCGATCCGCTGACGTGGGTGGCGGTGTTCGTCGGCGCGGCCGGCCTCCTAATCGGGGGCTTCTTCGTCCTCGGCGGCCCGGGGGCTGACGGCACGCCAGCCGTCCCGGCGGTGGCCGCGACTCCGTCCACCGGTGCAGCGACACCGGCGGGGCAGGAGCCGCCCGCCCCGCCCACCGTGACAGTCAGCTCCCCGACGTCCACTCCGTCCACCGAGGCGGCCAGCTCCCCGCCGGCCATCCCCACCGGCCCGACAGCGTTTCGCCAGGTGGCGTCGGGCCGGTGTCTGGGCGTCGACGGAGACGGCGCACGGGCGCCCGCGAGGCTCCTCGACTGCCGCGGCGACGACCCGCGGCAGCGATGGCTGCCCAACGCCACCGGTTCGGGGCTGGTGAGCCTGGTCAACCAGGCCTCGAACATGTGCCTCGACGTGGAGGGCGCCAACGACGCCGACGGGGCGCGGCTGCAGCAGCATCCGTGCCACGGCGAGGCCAACCAGCAGTGGCAGCTCGTACCCGGCGCCGGTGGGCAGGTGTTGATCGCGGCGCTACACAGCGGCCGGTGCGCGTACCCGGACGGCGGCCGGCTCGACGCCGGCACCGAGATCCGGCAGATCACCTGCGTTGACGTACCCGACCAGCAGTGGCAGTTCGGCTGACCGGCTACTCGGCCACCCGAAGCATTCTGAGCTGGGCCCGGTGTTTGGGAAGGTGGACCCGGGCGTGCAGGTCCAGCACCCGCCCCCAGGGCAGTGGGCCGTCCACGACGAGGTCGTAGCCCTCTCGCAGGTGGGTGTCGACCGCGGTACCGGCCGCCGGTCCGAGCCGGTCAACCAGGGCCACCAGCCGGCTACTGGTGGTGCGCAGCCGGGCGTCCAACGCGTCGAGGTCCCCGAACTCGGCGACCAGGGCATCGACCTGGGGCCGGTGCATCGTCTCCAGGTCGTAGTAGGCGTACGGCGAGCCAGCGAGGACCGCCTCGGTCGCCTCGATCATCAGCTCGTCGTTCGCGACGAGATGGGCCACGATCTGTTCGGCACCGAGCCGCCCCGGCGGCGCCGGGCCGAACCCGCCCGCGGCCACCTCTGCGAGCAGCTCGTCGTAGGCCCGCCCCAGCCCTGCGCTGTCCACGCCTGCCAGTCAAACCCGCGACGCGCCGGTCCGCGTCGCGTTCCGGTGCGGTGTTCACCCGGACGGGTGCCCAGCGGCAGCCGGCCCAAGCCGGGCGAGCGCAGCGTCGAGGGCGGCACGCTGCGCCGCCCCGGAGTAGGTGGCCGGGTCGACGGCGGTCAGCGTGTTCAGCCCTTCGACCAGGGCCACCAGCCCGGTGGCGGTGGACGAGCAGTCGGCCGCGGGCCAGTCGGGCCGGACCGCGGCGACCAGTCCCCGCACCCGATCCACAAACCGGCGGTTGTAGCCCCGGTGTAGCTCGGCGAGGACCGGGTCGGCCAACGAGGCGGCCAGGAACCCCACCCATACCCGCGCCTCCTCCTGACGCTCCGTGGTCGGGGCGGCGGCCTGGAACAGCACGGCGCGCAGCGCCGTGCCGGGTGTTTCGGCGGCGGCCTGCAGGGCGTCGGCCCGCTGCCCGGTGCGCTGGTGCAGCAGCTCACGCGCGTGCACCAGCAGGGCCTGCTTGTCGGCGAAGGTGTGCAGCACCATCCCGGTGGTGCAGCCGGCCCGCTCCGCGACGGCGCGCAGGGTGAGACCGGGCAGGCCACGTTCGGCGAGCACTGACCAGGTGGCCGCCGACAGGCGTTGCCGCTGGTCAACCCGGTCACGTCGGCTGGCCATCCACCCTCCTGCGGTCCGGCTCTTCCTTCCGGCAGGCCCGCGCCCACCCCTATCTCGTAACGTACGTTACGGTAACGCTTGTTACGAGCGGTCCCCCGCTGGGGTGCGACCGGCACGAACTAAGGAGGACCTGTGATCTCCGTCCGCCCCGAGCCGTGGGAGTCCACCGACAGCACCCGACTGCGCGCCGCGCAACGCGCCGAGTTGGACGCGCGCTACCGCAGCGACAACCACGAGCCGGGCGCCCCGCCCACCGCCGACAGCATCCCCGTCTTCCTCGTCGCCCGCGACCACGGGGGCGCCCCGCTCGGCTGCGGTGGCCTCCGCTTCCTCTCCACCGAATCCGCCGAGATCAAACGGATGTACGTCGAGCCGGACGCCCGCGGCACCGGCGTGGCGACCGCCATCCTGCAGGCCCTGGAGGATGCCGCCCGCACCGCCGGCGTACGGACCCTGCTGTTGGAGACCGGCCCCGCCCAGCCCGACGCGATCCGCTTCTACGAACGCGAGGGCTACCACCGCATCGCCAACTTCGGCCCGTACCAGGACGAGTCGCTCTCCGTCTGCTACGCCCGCGAACTCGCCTGACCGGATCGGCGGCTACGCTCCTGATCGTGACCTACCAGGCCGCCGCCACCCGCTACGACCAGATGACCTACCGGCGCAGCGGGGCCAGTGGCCTCCGCCTACCGGCGATCTCGCTCGGCCTGTGGCACAACTTCGGGCCCGACCGCCCCTTCGATCGGCAGCGGGACATCGTCCGCCGGGCCTTCGACCTCGGAGTCACCCACTTCGACCTCGCCAACAACTACGGCCCGCCGCCGGGTGCCGCCGAGGAGAACTTCGGTCGGATGCTCGCCACCGACCTGAAGCCGTACCGCGATGAACTGGTCATCTCCAGCAAAGCCGGCTACCTGATGTGGCCCGGCCCGTACGGCGAGTGGGGATCCCGCAAGTACCTCGTCGCCTCGCTGGACCAGTCGCTCCGCCGCCTCGGGCTCGACTACGTCGACATCTTCTACAGCCACCGGTACGACCCGAACACCCCGCTGGAAGAGACGATGGGCGCCCTCGACGCCGTCGTCCGGGCCGGCAAGGCGCTCTACGTCGGCATCTCCAACTACACCGCCGAACAGACCCGGCGGGCCGCGGCGATCCTGCGCGACCTGGGCACCCCGCTGCTGATCAACCAGCCGTCGTACTCGATGCTGAACCGCTGGACCGAGGAAGACAGCCTGCTCGGCACCCTCGCGGAGGTCGGCGCGGGCTGCATCTCCTTCAGCCCCCTGGCCCAGGGCCTGCTCACCGACCGCTACCTCGACGGCATCCCGGCCGACTCCCGGGTCCGCACCAGCGTCCACCTCTCCGAGCGGGACGTGAGCCCGGAGCGGCTGGTCACCATCCGCGGCCTCGCCGCCATCGCCCAACGTCGCCGCCAGTCCCTCGCGCAGCTCGCACTCGCCTGGGCCCTGCGCGATCCCCGGATGACCAGTCTGATCATCGGCGCCAGTAGTGTCGCCCAACTCGAGGCCAACCTCGCCACGTTGGACAACCTCGAGCTGACCACCGAGGAACTGGCCGAAATCGACCGCCAGCTCGACTGACGTCGGCCCGAGGTCTCTACTACTTTCACCACTCTCTCGGCAATCGCGGAAGCTAACCTGCCGCTTTGCCTGAGACCGTCGGTGCCATGCACGAGAACAACGCGCTCACCCCATTTCGCATCGACATCCCACCGGCCGACCTCGACGACCTGCGTAACCGGCTGGCCCACACCCGCTGGCCCCACCCGACGCCCGGCCGCGACGACCCCAGCGACTTCAGCCGCGGCATCCCGCTGGTGTACCTGAAGGAACTCGCCGAGTACTGGCACGACGGGTTCGACTGGCGGGCACAGGAGGCCAACCTCAACGAGTACGAACAGGTCACCACGGTCGTCAACGGCCAGACGTTCCACATCGTCCACGTACGATCGACGAACCCGCAGGCCACCCCGCTGATGCTGAACCACGGCTGGCCCGGCTCATTCGTCGAATACCAGCACCTCATCCCGCTGCTGACCGACGAGTTCCACCTGGTCATCCCGTCGCTGCCCGGCTTCGGCTTCTCCACCCCGCTGTCCGGGACCGGCTGGGAGTTGGCGCGGACCGCGGCCGCCTACGCCGAGATCATGACGCGTCTCGGCTACGAGCGGTTCGCCGCCCACGGCACCGACATCGGCTCGGGCACCACCGGCCGCCTCGCCGCCGAATACCCGGAGCGGGTCATCGGTACGCACCTCGGCATCGACCCCCACCTGCTCGGGCTGGTCGGCGACAAGTTCCCCTACCCCGACGGCCTCTCCGCGGACGAAGTCGCCCAGATCGAAGCCGTACGCACCGAGGACGCGGCCGACCGCGGGTACCTGCTGATGCACAACCACCGCCCCGACACCATCGGTGCGGCCCTCACCGACTCGCCGGTCGGCCAGCTCGCGTGGATCGCCGAAAAGTTCAAGAACAAGGCCAACGGCACCTACCAGACCCCGGACGAGTCGGTCGACCGCGACCAGCTCCTCACCAACATCAGCCTCTACTGGTTCACCCGCAGCGGCGCGTCCAGCGCCCAGTTCTACTACGAGGCCGAGCACTCCGGCCTCGACCTGGTCATGGCCGCCCCCGTGCCGACCGGATGGGCCGTGTTCAACACCCACCCACTCGTACGCCGCGCGATGGACCCGGGGCAGGCAATCAGCCACTGGAGCGAATTCACCGAAGGCGGCCACTTCCCCGCGATGGACGCCACCAAACTGCTGGCGAACGACATCCGCGCCTTCTTTCGCACCATCACCTGACCCCGCGGGCCCACGTTTCGAGGATGGCCCGGCGACAGCCGGGCCATCCAGCTACTTTGGCGAGGCTCCTTCCGGTCACGGCTTCCGGTCACGTTTGCCAGCCCCCGGCGTCGGCACCACTGCCATCGATATCATCGAGCCAACCGACCGCGGAAGGAAACTCACTTGTATCGACCACACGCCTATCCGGTGTCCATCAAAGGCGTCTGCCTCCGCGACAACCGTGTTCTGCTGCTCCGCAACGAGCGCGAAGAGTGGGAACTGCCCGGCGGCAAGCTCGAACCCGGCGAGGACCCGGCCGCCTGCGTCGGCCGAGAGATCAGCGAGGAGACGGGCTGGACGGTACGGGTCGGCCCGATCCTCGACTCCTGGCAGTACCACATCCGCGACGGCGTCAACGTGCTGATCGTGACCTACGGCTGCTTCGCCGACGACGACTCCCCGATCACGGTGAGCTTCGAACACAAGGAAGGCCGCCTGTTCGCCGCCGACGAGATCGCGGACCTGCCCATGCCCGACGGGTACCGGCGCTCGATCGACGACTGGTTCACCCGGCTCGAGTCAGATAGCGGAAGCGAAAGGGGCTTGTGCTAGGGTCGCGCCCGTGGTAAGCCTCGATGTCATCACCGAACGGTCGGATCCGGCCGTGCAGCGGATCAGCGACGTCGTCAAGCACTCGCGATCCGCCGTCCGCACCGTGCTCATCGAGGATGCCGAGCCGCTCGTGGAGTGCATCCGCGCGGGATTGGACTTCGTCGAGGTCTACGGCGTCGAGAGCAGCCCCTTCCCCGACGAGGTGCTCGCCGCGTGCCGGCAGCGAAACATTCCCGTTCGCCTAGTCGCGGTCCCGATCATGAGCAACCTGTTCAAGGTCGACAAGAAGCCCAAGGTGTTCGGTGTGGCACGCACGCCGCGGCCGTGGAGCTTCAACGATCTGTCCCGTACGACCGGTGACATCATCGTCCTAGACGGCGTGAAGATCGTCGGCAACATCGGCGCCATCGTGCGCACCTCCTTCGCGCTCGGCGCCGCCGGCATCGTGCTCGTGGACAGCGACCTGACCACCGTCGCCGACCGACGCCTCGTCCGGGCCAGCCGAGGCTACGTCTTCTCACTGCCGATCGTGCTCGCGTCCCGGGCCGAGGCGATCGACCACTTCCGGCACAGCAGAGTCCCGCTGATCGCCTTCGACACGGACGGCGATCTGGCGGTCAGCGATCTGCGCGACGCCGACGAGCCGCTCGCCCTCCTGCTCGGCGCGGAGAAGACGGGCACGTCGCAGTCATTCGAGAGCATCGCCAGCAGCACCGTGTCGATCCCCCTCAATCCGGACGCGGAGTCGCTGAACGTCTCGGTCTGCGCCGGGATCGCCCTGTACGAGCGGTCCTCCTGGAACCTCCCCGCACGAAGCCCCTCGCCGCGCCCGGCGGGGAACGGCCGGCAGGGCGCTCCCCGGCGCAGCGGCAGACCCGTACGGTCGGGACACCGAGGCCGCCCCGGCCGGTAACCGGGGAGCGGCCGCGCCCTGATCAGTGATCCGGCGGCCCACCCTCGAACGCACCGGCCGACGCCTTGAACGACTCGGTGGCGCTGTCTCCTTCGGCAGCCCGCTTCGAACGGACGTATCTCACGACGGCCGCCTGGTGACCGGACCCGCGTCGCGCCAGCCGGGCCGCACCAAGCCCCATTCGTAGGCCAACACCACGAGCTGCACACGGTCCCGGGCGCCCAGTTTCGTCATCACGCGACTCACGTGGGTCTTTGCGGTCGCGACACTGCAGCTCATCCGCTCGGCGAGTTCCTGGTTGGTCAGGCCACCGGCGACCAGTACCAGCACCTCCCGTTCCCGGGCGGTGAGCTGGTCGAGGTCGGGCGCCGCTGGCGGCTCGTGGCTGCGCGCCGCGTACTCCTCGATCAGCCGGCGCGTCACCGACGGCGCGAGCAGGGCCTCGCCAGCGGCGACCACGCGCACCGCCTGCAGTAGCGCGGCCGGCTCGATGTCCTTCACCAGGAAGCCGCTCGCCCCGGCCCGCAGGCTACGGAAGATGTACTGGTCGTGCTCGAATGTGGTGAGGATGACGATACGGATGCCGGACAGCGCGGGCTGAGCGGCGATCCGCCGGGTCGCCTCGATGCCGTCCATCCGGGGCATGCGGATGTCCATCAGCAGCACGTCCGGTCGCGCCTGCGCAGCGACCCGCAGGGTCTGCTCGCCGTCGGCGGCCTCACCGACGAGCTCAATGTCCGGCTCGGACTGCAGCAGCGAACGCAGACCAGCCCGGACCAGGGTCTGGTCGTCGGCCAGCATCACCCGGATCATCGGGAATCGCCGCCCAGCGGCATCCGGGCGCTGACCACAAAGCCGCCGTCGTCGGCACCGCGCGCCTCGAAGGTCCCGTTGACCGCGGCCACCCGCTCCCGCATGCCGAGCAGGCCGTTACCCTGCGGGAACGGCTCGGGCGGCGCACCGCGGCCGTCGTCCCGGACCTCGACCGCCACCTCGCCGCGCTCGTGAACGATCCGGACCCGGGCACGGACGGCACCAGAGTGCCGGATCACGTTGGTCAACGACTCCTGCACGATGCGGTAGACCGCGAGGTCGAGGCTGGCCGGCAGGACGGCCCGCACGTCGGCCACGTCGGCCACGTCGAGCGCGACGTCGACCCCATTGGCCTCCGCGTCCCGGACGAGACTGTCGAGGTCGGCCATGCCGGGCACCGGATCGGTGGGCAACTCGTCCTCGTCAACCCGGCGCAGCATGCCGAGCGTCGACCGCATTTCGACGAGCACACCACGGCTGGTCTCCCGGATGGCCAGCAGCGCCGCACGCGCCTGGTCGACGTCGCGGTCGATCAGGTGGGCCGCGACCCCGGCCTGGATCGTCACGGTCGAGATGCGGTGGGCCAGCACGTCGTGTAGCTCGCGGGCGATCCGCATCCGCTCCTCCACCGCGCGACGCCGGGCTTCTTCCTCGCGGGTGGCCTCGGCCAGCGCTGCCCGCTCCTGCACCTGACGCAGCCGCTCCTGGTGGCTGCGGGCCGCCTCCCCCACCGCCATGATCAGCGAAAGCCAGGCGACCAGCCAGACCGCGCCCTGCGTGTTGGGCTCACGGTCGTGTAGCGGTCCGAACAGGAATACCCCGGCCAGGAAAGCGAGGGCGGTCATCCCGGCCGCAAGCCGGTGCCGCGACACGACGGCGAAGTAGATCGCCACGGCGGGCGGGATGGTGAACGCACCACCGGGAAAGTTCAGACCGTGGTACGTAAGGGACAGCGCGAGCGTGCCGGCGAGCATGACCAACGGCCAGCGGCGGCGCAGTGCGATCAGGGCGGCGTCGGCGGCCAACAGCAGATAGCCGAACGCCAGCGGGGGGCGGGGCGCGCCGTCCCCCCAGCCGATGACGGCCGTGGCCGACAGGCTCACCGCAAGCACGATGAGCGCCGGCCCGACCTCCCCAGCAAGGCCGTGCCGTGCCGCCCGGCCCCAGCGGGCCACCGGGCCTGGTGAGCCCGTCCCGCCTCGGCCGGGGGAATCCCGGTGGGGCGGCAGCCGGTCAGCGAGCACCCACCCAGGTTAGTCGCCCGGTCGTGGCCCGTCGCCCGACCGGCAGTGGACTCGTGCGTACATCCGGAGGCCAGCCGTTGCCCGCGAAGCTGGCCGCAGGATGTAGCCGAAGCGTCGTCCGTGGCCCGACGCCCCATCGAGCACGCTTCGGCAGACTCGTGGCCAGGGACGCCGTCGAGATCAGCAGGCTGCAGATCGCCGGGGGACGGAGGCATCCATGTCGGACAGCGTAGGAACGGATGATCCGGCCATTCTCGTGCCCGGCTCGTGCATCCAGGTAGGGCATCGAACGGGGAGGAACGCGAGGGAATGCGGGCGAACGAGACAACGGCGAGCGGTGCGGCCGTCACCGCACAAGACCTGAGGCGGGTGTACGGCAGCGGCGAAGGGGCGGTCCGCGCGTTGGACGGCGTGTCGGTGTCCTTTGCCCGGAACCGTTTCACGGCGGTCATGGGCCCGTCCGGCTCGGGCAAGTCGACGTTCCTGCACTGCCTGGCCGGCCTCGACCGGCCGACGTCCGGTGCGGTGGTGGTCGCCGGTCAGCAACTCGCCCGGTTGAACCGGACCGCGCTGGCCAAGCTCCGCCGGGAGCGGATGGGCTTCGTGTTCCAGGCGTTCAACCTGCTGCCGGTCCTCACGGCGGAGGAGAACATCACCATGATCGCTCATCTCGCCGGCCGCCGGGTCGACCGCGCCTGGATGGCCCAGTTGGTGGCCCGGCTCGGCCTCGCCGACCGGCTGGACCACCGGCCGGCCCAACTCTCCGGCGGTCAGCAGCAGCGGGTGGCGATCGCCCGAGCGTTACTCACCCGGCCGGACGTGGTCTTCGCCGACGAGCCGACCGGCAACCTCGACTCCCGTTCCGGCTCGGAGGTGCTGCGGTTCCTGCGCGAGGCGGTCGAGACGGAGAACGCGAGCATCGTGATGGTCACACACGATCCGACCGCCGCGGCCTACGCCGACGAGGTGCTGTTCCTCGCCGACGGTCGGACCGTCGACACCCTCGCCGAGCCGACCGTCGACGAGGTCCTGGCGCGGCTGCGCCGGATCCCGGAACCGAGCTGATGGCCGGCGCGCGGCTCCTCTGGCTGATCACCCGCCGCACGGTGGCCGAGCGGTGGCCCCGGCTCGTCGGCACCATCGCAGCCGGTGCGCTCGCCACCGGTCTGCTCGCGGGGTCGTCGCAGTTCATCCTCCAGTTCGCCACCGCGACGGACGACGTCGGCGGCAGCGAGTACGCCACCGTCTCCCTGGTCGCCCGGCCCGGTGACGCGCCCGTGCGGGGTCCGGAGAGCGGTTCCGGCGCTCGGGTGTCCGCGGCGACGGTCGAACGGGTCGCCGCGTTGCCGGGCGTCGCCGCGGCGGCCGGTGACGCGGCGGTGCCGGCCGACATCGTCGGTGCCGAAGGCCGGGTCGTCGCCCCGCCGGTCGGCGGTGGCAGCCACCTGCGGCCGTGGATCGCCGCCCCGCAACTGTCGCCGTACGCGCTCGTGGCGGGCCGGGCGCCGGAGGCGGCCGACGAGGTCGTCATCGACCGGCAGACCGCGCGCGGCGGCGAACTTCGGCCGGGTGATGTCACCGTCCTGATGCTGCCGGACGAGGCGGTCCGGGTGACGGTCGTCGGCGTGGTGACGGTCGGCGACGGTGACGGGTCGCTGAGCGGCCTCACCGTACTCACCGAGCCCGCCCGGGTACGCCGGGCCGCCGGGCTCGGCGACGACTGGCAGGCGCTCTGGGTTGCCGCCGCACCCGGGACCGGCCAGGCGGCGCTGGCGACACGCGTCGGGGACGTGGTCGCCGACGCCAACCCCGATGCGCAGGTGTGGGTGGGTACCGGCGCGGAGGTGCGGGCGTCCCAACGGCGCACGCTCGCTGAGCGGGCCGCCCAGATCACCACCAACCTCGGCATGCTGGCCCTGGTCGGTGCGTTCGTCGGGGTGTTCGTGCTAGCGGGAACGTTCGGCACGCTCGCCCGCCAGCGCTCGCGGGAGCTGGCGTTGTTGCTGACCGTTGGCATGACGCCGCGCCAGGTGCGGCTGCTGCTGCGCGCCGAGGCAGTCGTCGTCGGCCTCGCCGCGGGTCTGCTCGGCCTCCTCGTCGGTCTCGGCGTCGCGCGCCTGCTGGCCGCGTCGCTGGCCGGCACCGGCCTGGACACCGGTGGCGTCGGTCCACAACTCGGCCTTGCCTATCTGCTGCCGCCGCTTGCCGCAGGTCTGCTGATTTCTTGGTCGGCGTCCGCCCGCCCGGCGTGGCGGGCGTCGCTGGCGCCTCCGGTCGAGTCGCTCGCTGCGTCGTCGGCCGATCCGTCGGGCCGGTCCCGGCGGCGCCTCGTCGCTGCCCTGCCGGTGCTCGCCATGGCCGGCATGTTCGTGGCCCTCAGCTTCCTGGCTCGGCGGGAGGATCCGACGCCGGAGGGCGTGACGTCGGCCGGCGCGGCCGCCATCCTGGCCGGCCTGCTGCTGCTCTCCGCGCTGGCCGTGCTCGGGCCGTACGCGGTGCCGCCGCTCGGCCGGCTGGTCGGCGCACTCGCCGTCATGCTGCGCCCGGACGTCGGCCGGATGGCGCGTGCCTTCATCGTGCGCAGCCCGCGCCGAGTGGCCGCGGCCGCATCCCTGTTGATGCTGACCGTGGCCCTGGCGACGGTGACCTGGGCCTTGGTCACCTCGATCACCGAAGGCCGGGCGGACCGGGGCACGGTCGCTGTTCGGGCCGACCTGGTGGTGAGCACCGACGGAGGGAGTGGGCTGCCCGCCTCGGTTGCGGCCGACGTTGCCGCGGTAGCCGGGGTGCGGGAGTCCGCCGATCTGGTGCGGGCTCGTACCACGGTCACCGATCCGATTCCGCCGCCGAGGGTCCGTGGCCGGCCGACCGTCGTGCCGCCGCTCGCCGTCACCGGCGGGCGGGGGGCTGCGGTGGCCACGCTCGTCGACCTCGGGGCCGCCGACCCGCCTGTGTCCCGGCTCACCGACGGGCAGATCGCCGTCGCCGCGGACCTCGCCGAGGCGTACGACTGGCCGGTGGGTACCCGGTTGACCGTGCAGGCCACGGCGGGCGTCCAGAGCCTGGAGGTTGTCGCGACGTACTCACCCGAAGCGCGGGTGATGCTCGGGGACGCGCTCGTCACCCCGGCCACGATCCGGGCGATCGATCCGGTGGCGTTCGTCTCCGCGGTCCTGATCACCGGGGCCGAACCGGTCGCCGACGGGCTTCGGGAGGCGGTGGCAGACGTCCCCACCGCACGGATCGACCCGCCCCGCGCCTACCTGACCGGGCCGGGCGGCGGGCTGGTCTTCGATCCCATGCTGCTCTACGTCTTCCTGGGCGTCGCCATCGTCACGGCGCTGTTCGGTGTCGCGACGACGCTGTCCCTGTCGGTCGCCGAGCGCAGTCACGAGTTCCGCGTCCTCGGCGCGGTCGGCGCCACGGAACGGCAGATCCAGGCGCTGGTCCGGTGGGAGGCGGCGACGGTCGTCGTGCTGGGCACGGGGCTCGGCGTGACGACCGCGCTGGGCGTGGTGCGCCTGGCGCAGTTCGTCACGGAGAGCGATCTGATCGCGGCCCGGCTGCCCGGCTACGCGCTACCGGTGATCGTCCTCGGCGCCGTCGCCGTGACCGTCCTGGCGTCGGTGCTGCCCGGTCGCCGGGCGGCGCGGGCGCTGAGAAACCACGGGTCAACGAACAATCGGCCCGGTTCTCCCTCTCCGCCGGGATTGGACCAGCCACCGCCGTCGCGTTACCCGGCTACACCGGTCTGGGTGGAAGCACGTGCGGACAGGCGTTGACGCTCGGCTGCCACGACCTGCCGAACGAGCTCCGCCTCGGACAGGTCCACGGCCTCCGGACTAGAGTCAGCCATCTCGCTGACCCGGGCGAACTCGTCGAAGATCCGCCTCTTCCTCGCCAGCAGTTCGGTGATTCGCTGGTCCACGCCGTCCTCGGACAGCAGCCGGTGGACCTGCACGGAGCGCACCTGTCCCATCCGGTGCGCGCGGGCGACGGCTTGCGCCTCAGTCGTCGGCTTGAGCTGCGGTTCACAAATGACGACGACAGACGCGGACTGGATGTTGAGCCCGACACCGCCGGCGACGATCTGGGCCACGAGGACGGCGCCGTGCCTGGCGGAGGAGAGCTGGTCCACCATCTGCTGGCGTTGGCCGGCTGGTACAGAGCCGGTGAGTGGCCCGAACACCGGCCCGGGCAACGACCGGGCGACGAGGCCGAGGACCTCCCTGAAGTGGGAGAACACGATGACCCGGCGCCCGTTCTCCTCCGCTTCGCGGACGATCTCGATCAAGCGCTGCATCTTGGTGGACTGCGGTCCTTCGAGCATCGCCGCCTGGCGCATTTCCATGAAGTTCCCGCGCTCGACCGCGCCCCGATACCGTGAGCTGTCCGCCCCGGAGAGGGGCAGCCAATCCTCGACCTCGATCAACTCCGGAAGTTCGGTCAGCACGTCCTCCTGATTCCGGCGCAGGTAGGCCGGCGCGATCTGCCTGCGGAACATCCGCGGCGACAGGTCGCTGGCGTCCACGGTGAGGTCCGGACGTACGTGGGAGGCCAGGTTGCGAAACTCGTCGACCCGGTTCTCCAGCGGCGTGCCGGTAAGCAGGATCGCGCGTTCCGATCTCTCCACAAGCCGCTTGGTTCGGACCGTCCGCTGCGCTTGAGGGTTCTTGATGTAGTGGGCCTCGTCAACGACGACACACGCGAGGTCGTGGAGCTCCCGCAGCACGCGTTCCCACCACGCCAGGGTCTCGTACGTGGTCACGGCAACCCCGCCGTCACGCATCCACACTCGGGCTGCGCGTTCGCGCTCCGGTCCGTGGACTCGGCATGCTCGCAGCTTCGACTTGGCGGAGACCTCACGGACCCAGTTGGTCACCACTGCGGCCGGACAAACGACGAGGAAGTGTGTCTTACCTCTGCTTCGCAGGTGCGCGAGGACGGCGATCGCCTCGACGGTTTTGCCGAGTCCCATCTCGTCCCCGATGATGACCTTGCGCTGTACCAGGGCGAAGCGGGCACCGAAGCTCTGGTAGCCGCGCAGCGACGCCGTCAGGTGTTCGCCGTTGAGCGCTTGGTCGCGGACCGCCTGGATGATCTCTTCGGGTAGATCACCATGCGAGGCGTTCTCGTCTTCGGTGACGAACCCCAGTTCGGCGAGCATGGCGAAGTAGTCGGCGGGCCGAGCGAGGAAGTCGTCCCACGGGTCTCCGGCGACGTTCCTGCGGCGCGATCCGGACGACATGCCCAGTAGTTCGGCTCGCCGTTTGACGATCTGGATGCTCTCGGAAAGTCCAGCTGCCGGGAGTTGCCTGGTCGGGATCACAAGCAGGTGAGTGGTCTCGCTGTCGATCGCGGCTCGCAGCGGTGCGAGTTCCGATGCACGTTCGAGGTCCGCAGCCGCGCCTCGGGTCTGCCGGCACGAGTCCCAATCGGCGAGGCAACGCAGCAGCTGGGTGGTTTCGGGGTGACGGTGGTTGAGGTCGATGCGGACTGGCACCTCGTCGTAGGTCGCCTGCCGGAGGGTCTGCGCTGCGCCGAGCATGCGCCGCGCGGAGGTCTCGCCGACGCCCGGTAGCGCTTGGAGGGACCAGCCACAGTCCAGTACCCCCTGCACCGTGCTGACCCCCGCCCCGGCGAGTGGCCCAAGCCGGAGGCGATCCCGGGTAGCGGTCTTCAGCGCATCCACAGGCATCTCATTCAGGATCCGTTGGACCTCGGCCCGTCTCACCTTCTCACCCGCGTCGTGGGCAACCGATCTGTACGAGGCTTCGCTGGCGACGACCTTCGCGATGGCACCCAGCGCTTCCGGCAGCCCGTCGATGACTGGCCGGTCCAGGATCTCGGGTACCGGGCCCGTCCGCCCAGAGACAAGGTCGAAGCGGAGGGCGGGGTCAAGCAGTGTCTGGAACCCGAGCCGTCGGGGGTCGACGGGCGCAGTGAAGGCACCAAGCCGTTCAAGTCGACCGGGGCCGTCGCTGCGGAGAAGCGCCGCATGGTGAGCACGTAACAACTCGCCGGCCGCCTCCGCCGACTGCTTCTTTGCCGACCCGGCGAAGAAGCGGCGCACCCCGAGCATCGGCGCGACCTCGGAGACGGCGCGGGGTACGTCCGCCGCGAGGAGATGCAGCAGCGTGCGGTCAGCAGCGGTCAGCACGGGAAGCGTCGCGCGCTCCCAGAGGCGAGTGACAACTCCGGCGTCACTCCTCTGGAGTGTGAGTACGCGCCAAGCGGCCTGCCCGGCTCGACCCACCATGACGCTCCGCGCCCGCAGGGTCTTTTCGTCGCGGCTGGCCGCCTCTACGACAGCCTGGCGCCAGTCCTGCACGTCCTCGGCGCGGTGGCTCCACTGGCTGAAGTCCGCCGCGAAGCGACGAATCTCCTCACGCTCCGTCTTATTCATGCTCACCGCTGAGATCGATGGGATCTAGGCACGGTATCGTAGTGGACCGTTACCCCAACGGGGCCTCCGAAGACACAGTGCAGATCGCACACTGCCGCTACCGCGACGAATGAGGTAGCGGACCAAAGACCAACGAGCTGACCCGCTTCCGGCCGCTGGTCCGCCATCACCGTCTACTCGATCACGAACCTGACCACCGCCCAAGCCATCCCGACCACTACAACTACTCGGAATAACCTGAGACGGACAAAGAACTACCTCGCCTGAGCCCTGCCTACGCGGGCGTCCGGAAGCGGACCGCTGCACTGCATTGCCTCAGAGCTGGCATGTTATGTCACGCTTTTTTCGTCACGGCGATGCTGGATCAGGGCTTCGATACCGTCGAGCACGGTTCGCAGGCCGAACTCGAAAGAATCCTCCGGCTCGTCGAAGCCGCCCGCCTCCCAGAGCGACGAGAGTGTCGGATAGCCACCGAGCCGGGCATAGAGTGCGTCGCGGGCACCCCACCAGTCCTGCTCCGAGACGCCGCTGCGCTGCTCGGTGTACGCCACCTCGACCAGGCGTGTGGCCTCGGCGTCGACGAACCGGCTGACGAGGCCGACGACGGCGATGGTTTCAGCGGGCGTGAGGCCGGTGTCGGCGACTGCGCTGAGTAGATGTTCGTAGTGGGTCACACCGTTGGGGCCCGGTATACGCCGCGTGCCGCGCACCTGTGTCAGCCAGGGATGCCGCCGACGTAGCTCCCAGCCCGCACGAGCCAGTGCCGCCAACCGATCCCGCCACCCGCCGGCGGTCAGCACGGCGTCGGCAACCTGTCCGAGGACGGCGTCACACATGAGGTCCACGAGCTGGTTCCGGCCGGGCACGTGGCGATAGAGGGACATGCTGGTGAATCCGAGCCGCGCGCCGACCTTGCGCATGGACAGCCCTTCGAGCCCGTCGGCGTCGGCCACGGCGACGGCCGCCCGCACGATGCGGTCCACGGTCAACCCAGGTCGCGGCGGTGCCGGCTCCTCGGGTCGCCACAGCAGCTCGATCGTGTGGTCGGAGTCGCCCATATCCGCGCTCGCCATTCGCATCCTCCCGCAACACCCAACGCTGTTTACACTATAAACTTTGAGAGAAAGGGGATACGTCATGGTGGAGTTCCATGTCGCCCCATCGGGCGACGACGCCTCCGCGGGCACCGCGAAGCGACCGTTCGCCACGATGAGCCAGGCCCGAGACGCGGCCAGGCAGGTAGACGGTGACGTCGTGGTCCTGCTCCGAGCGGGCACCCACGTGCTGACCGAGCCGCTGACGCTCACCGCGGCCGACTCCGGCATCACCTTTCAGGCGTACGGATATGGCACCGACGCTCAGGAGAAGGTCATCATCAGCGGTGGCCGCGAGGTCACCGGTTGGCGCGTCACCGACGACGTCTGGCTGGCGGAGGTGGGGGAGCTGAACGCTCGTCAACTGCACGTCGATGGCCGCAGAGCCGAACGCGCCGGAATCGACCGCCTGCCCGGCGAGGTGACGACAACCTCCACCGGGTACGTCGTGGACGCACTGGCCTGGCAGAGTCCAGCCGACGTCGAGTTCGTCTACCGGGGGGTGTATCCCTGGACCGAGGCCCGCTGCCCGGTCGCCACGGTGACGGGCGACGGCCCCGTCAGGATCACGATGGTTCAACCCGCCTTCGCTTGGGCCAACGACCTGTACAACTCCTCGTATGAAGGACAAAACTCCCACGGACCGGGCTTGCCGACTCGGCTGGAGAACGACGCCTCGTTCCTCACCGAGCCCGGCACCTTCGTCCTGGACCGCTCCCGGGTCGGCCGCCACCTCCTGCACTACCTGCCCCGGGAGGGCGAGCATCCACAGCACACCACTGCGGTCGTCCCGGTCCTCGAAACGCTGCTGGTGGCCAGCGGTACGACCGAGGTCAACCTCCGCGGCTTGACGTTCGCCGATGCGACGTGGCTGCGGCCCGGCGACCAGCGGGGATTCCTGCACTACCACGGCAACGGCTTCTACGAGGGCGGCCCGATCAACAAGATCACGTTCGGCGAAGGCGCGTGGGTCATGGTCCCGGCCGAATCGTCGCTCATTCCGGCCTGCCTCCAGTTCGACGACTGCGCCCGCGTGGAGATCGAAGGGTGCCGGTTCACCCGGATGGGCGCGGCCGGTGTCGGGTTCTCGCGCGGTTCCGATCTGGCGGTGCGAGGCTGCGGCTTCGACACCCTGTCGGCCTCGGCGATCACCGTAACCGACGCCAGCACGGTCCTGATCGCGGACAACCGAGTCCACCACGTCGGACTGGAATACTCCGGTTCTCCCGGCATCTCCATCATGGGAACCCACGGCTGCACCGTCGCGCACAACGAAATCACCGACGTGCCGCACTGTGGCATCGTCGCCGGCACCGGCGAGGGCACCCGCATCCTACGCAACCACACCGCGCGCACCATGGGTGTGCTGGCCGACGGGGGCGGTGTCTACCTCTCTGGACCACAGGGCACCTCGGCCGAGAACAGCGCGGTGGTCGGTGGCAATCTCATCGTCGATACGCGTACGCCATACAACTTCGGGCTGTATACCGACTACGGCGCGGCGTGGGTCACCGTCGAGGAGAACGTCGTGCTCCGCGCGGACAACACCGCGGTCCTGACCGTCTCGCCACCGCTGGAGCATGTCGTCTACCGCAACAACTACTGGGATGCCGATCCAGTGGGCGCCGCTGACCCACCTGCCGGGGTCACCTACGAAGGCAACGCCACTCTCCCCGACGAGGACGAACTGAACGCCGTGACGGCAACCCTCCAGGCTAAGGCCGGACCACGCAGGACGTCACCATGAGGCGGAAGGGACGCCATGCACTGCAGCGAGGCCCAGGGTATCGGCTTTACGCCGCGGCCCTACGGCCCGCAAACCCCTCCGTTTGGGTATCCGGTTCGGTGGGCCGGAGGCACCACCATACGAACCACAGTGCGACGATGGTCGGTGAGCCGCTTCCACTCAGGATGGCCGGTCCAAGGGCGTCGGGCCGATGATCCTCGGGCGGCCGCCGTCAGGACGCGGTGAGCAGTCGGATCTCGCAGCGGATACCGCTGGCCTTGGCGAGCCGACCATCACCAGTCACGAGTGGGCAGGCCATCAACTCCGCCGCCGCGACGTAAGCCGCGTCGTACGCCGTGACATTGCCGCGCATCTGCCACATCCGGTCGACCAGCATCGCGACGCCAACCTCGTCGATGACCAACGAAGGCAGGGCGTCGATCACTTCCTGAGCCCGGGCAAGGCCGAGCTTCCCACCGAGGACCTTGCCTCTGATCACGGACATGACCTCGACCAGAAGATGACTCGGCGCGGCCCAGTGCGGATCTCCGATCAGTTCCGCCCGCGCCGCGTCCCCGACCGGCCCATCATCGACCAGAGCGTCGGCCAGAACCGACGCATCCACGACGATCACGCGGCGCTTCCCCACGATCCGCGCTGCTCCCGCTGGTCGTTCAACTCTGCGGCGCTCTCCCCCGGCAGAGAGCGAGCACCGTCGGATCGGCCGGCGAAGCGATCAAGGGCCGCCGTGTTGCGCAGCCGTCGAGCCTGCGTCTCCACCAGTTCCAGCAGATATGACTGGAGTGACTGCCCGCGCGCCCTGGCCTGGGCTGCCAGGGCGTCTCGCACTTCTTCCGGCACGTCCCGAATCTGGAGAGCAACCATGCATTCATTATGCATGCAGCATCGCTCGCTCGCCGGGAAAGACTCGGACCCCTCGATCAACTGGTTCGCATGACGACTGTGGTACGGCCAAGAGCCGCAGGTCAGAGAAGTGTGTGGGCCGCCAGGGACTCGAACCCTGAACGTCGCAAGCCAGCTTGAGATCATCCGGAATCGGACGGATCTGGCCTCTGAGCAGGGCGGGAGCTGTTGACACCTCGCGGCGTTTTACAGCCGTTTTTGGGCTCGGTTGTGCCGGATCTATGCCTGATGATCATGAGGTGGACGACGGAGTAGCAGCGAGATCTGAGCCCTGATCGCTCTGGCCGCTTAGCGCTCCTTGACGAAGGTTCCCTTGCCGGGCACCACGTAGACCAGGCCCTCATCGACCAACACTCGAACGGTGTGCAGGATGGTGCCGCGGGCCAGTCCGTACTCCTGCTGGAGCCGGGCCACGCTCGGGATCGGCCGGTTGGGCGGGAGCTCTCCGCGCTCGATCCGCTCACGCAGGATCGCCGCCAACTGCTGGTAGACCGGCACCGGACCCTCAGGGTCGATCATGCTCCGACACTATGCCGGGGGAAACTACCCTGGTCAGGCTTGGTAGACCATGGACCACCATGTGCCACCGCCACAGTGGCGCAGTTGACCTCAACCGCACCACCGCCGGACTCGGCCCCTGGAGGGTTTACCTGGTGCACGACGGCCACCTCCTCCCTCCCAGGTGCCATGTTTTGACCTCAACCTTGACCAACGGCGTGCTCGGCTCCTGGAGGGTTTACCTGCTCCACGACGGACGCCGCCCTCTTGCCAGGTTTCTTGCTCGTGGCTCGCTGACGCGGCCCTCCGGGGCTGTACCGCGATGGTGCCTGCCCCGGCGTCGTAGGGTGACGCTTCCGGTCGACAGTGTCTGTTTATGGTGCGTCGAGCTGCATGTGTGCGTCTGGGCGGTTGTGGCGGCGGTTAGGTGGTGCGCCGCGTGCGCCGGGACGTGACCGGCCGCCAGGCCGCACGCGCGGCCCGGCGCTGACGAGGCGGCGGGCCGAAGGCCCGCCCTTGACCAAGTAAAGAAACTCTGAACACACACGCTTCAGTCGTGGTGTCCGGTCTCGGGACCTGCGTGACAGACCCGTATCAGGACCTGCATGACACTTCGCCGAGTGCAAGCGACCGTGTCTGTCCTGAATGGAGGAGGGCGAGGGCGCATGTGAATGCCGAGCAGGCTCTATCATCGGCCCGGTGACGATCAAGTCAGTTGAGGCCAAACCAAGGCGCTTTGCGTGGCTGAGCCCGTTCCTCGTCGTGTTGCTCGGTACGGTCGTAGTCGCGTTTCTGCTGGCCGCACCAATCCGTATCGGGCCCGGGGATCACGAGAAGTACGCGAGCTGCGGCAACGCCCTTGACATGGACTTGGGACCGTGGGAACCCCGCCCGACCCTGAGGGACGGGGAGTATCACTGGGACCACTTGGAGGAGATGAGGTACTACCATGTAAAGGCGTACCGCGCTTGCACCGGCCATCGCATCGACCGGATCGCACAAGCGGTCGGCGCGATTTCCGTGACCCTCCTGATCTCGGCCGTCTTCACGCTACGAGGCGAGCTACGACGGCGTTCGTTGAGCAAGCTAGGCCCTGATGACCTATAAAAGTGTCTAGCCTGACGCAGGATCAACATGATCGCCTAGCCGGACGTGTCACGCACGTCCCGAGAGTGATCTGTCACGCGGGTCCTGAGGCCCGATATCGCCGGCAGCCGGCTGGCATCTCCTCGGTGGGTGCGCGCCCGGTCGACTCAGCCGAGCGCCGAGACTCCCCTAGCTACCCGACCCGCGTTCAACTTCCTGCTTACCTCTGGCCAGTCCTCGGCGGTGACGCTGTAGTAGATCAAGTGCCGGATGTGGCCGTCTCGCAGAATGCGGTGGTTCCGAAAGGTTCCTTCCTCCGTTGCGCCGAGTCCCTTGACGTTCCTGGCAGGCCGTCACCCCGACCTTCTCTCAACTCGTAGAGGTCCTCCGGCTTGTCTAACCCCACACACGGAGTCGCCCGGCCAGACACGCCCCGCCGCGCCATACCATCGATGCCAACAACCAGATCACGACCAGTATCCGATCATGACCCGGTGTCAAACATCCTGCGACGCCGTTTCGTCAACCATCATGCGAGACCAGGCAACGCTTCAGTCGTGGTGTCCTGCGCCGGTTGAAGGAGTTACCCAACCGAAGAAAGTCGGAGTAGGACAACTAGCCCAACCGTCAAGCATGCGGTGGGCTGCAACCATACGGCTACGGCATAGCCTTGTAAATCTGACGGGCCACCTCCTCCGGTTCACTTTTTCCGGTGTCAACCGTGAGATTTGCGTTCGTCAGCGGCGGCGTTTCATCCCAGGCGCGTAGCCGAGCTTCGGTATCGCTTGGAGTGGGCCGCCAGGGACTCGAACCCTGAACCTAAGGATTGCCGGCGAGCCGGCCGGATCGGGCGCGGTGCGAGGTCATCCGGCCTGCTGGCGTGCGTCGTGGCCGAGTTCGGTTGCCACGGTTGCTGTACTTCGCTGCTGTACTGCTGGCGCGGTTCCTTCCGCTTCCCGGGTCCAGCCAAGGAACCTGCGGTGCAGGGCGCCGGCTGGCACCCACGTCAGGTCTTCGGCGGCCTGGACGAGATAGGAGCCGAGGTAGAGGGCGAGGGAGACTGGGCGTCGGCGAACTCGGCCCGCAGTTCCCGTCGACAGGTCGGGCAGGGCCAGGCGGCGTTGCAGCCGGCACAGTTCCAGATCGGCATGACGGGGCCGTGGGTGGTCACCGCACACCGCCGAGGAAGCGGGCCGTGATCGTCCGGGCCTGCCGGCTGGTCGCCCAGTCCACCTGCCAGCACGGGTACGGGGCCAGGCGCGACCACCAGGTGCGGCAGCCGACGCACATGCCGTCGAGCCCTCGGACGTGTACGGCCAGGATCGCGTGCTCCTGGTCGGCGTTCACTGCGTCTCCTCTCCGGGCCAGTGGCCGCGATTGATGGGGATGCGGTGCCGGGTATGGCAGGGCAGGTCGGCTCCGCAGCGGCAGATCCGCCGCCACTTCCGCCAGGACCAGACCGGCCGGTGCCGACGGGCGAGGGTGAGGGCGACGGCTACCAGGTACTCCTCATACGAGACGCGCTGCACCGGATCTCCCGTCGGGCATGGATCGACGGCACGGCGGCCGGGCCTGAGCTGGTCATCCGACCGCCGCACCTACCCTGTCACCGACGTAGGACTGTAGATACAATAAGATGTAGAACTGTTGGACACGTAGCGTCACTTTCGTGATCGACCCGAGTGCGGATCGTGCCGTGTTCCGGCAGCTCGCAGACCTGCTGCGAGACCGGATCACGTCTGGCGACCTCGCACCTGGGGCTTCACTGCCCAGCGAGCTGCGGATGGCTCAGGAGTACGGGCTGAGCCGCACGAGCGTCCGACAGGCGGTAGCGCTGCTCCGGTCGGAAGGGCTCGTGATCGTGGAACCGCCGCGCGGCACGTTCGTTCGCGCCGTCGAACCGACCGAGACGGTGACTCTCCTCAAGGGCGACACCGCCACCGCCCGGATGCCCACTCCTGTCGAGCGGCGCGAGCTGGAGATGGGCGAGGGCATTCCGGTCATCGTGATCTTCCGGGCCGACGGATCCCGCGAGCTGTACGCGGCCGATCGCATCCGCGTCGGTCGGTAGCAGCGGCTGATGACCCCTCGCTTGTAAGTTCTGGGCGCATCGTCCGGCGGGGTCCATCCACGTCTGCGACCTCGGGTGACCGTCCGCGCCCGGCTAAGGTCGGCTGTTCTCGTCCTAACCAGTTGCTGTCACCGTTGCTGTCGGCAGCTACTACCCCGACCAGGAGTCTGCGACGATACGACCGTGGCTGATCCTGCTGTGACGACTGCCATTACGACCATCGCGGTCGGCGTCCTTACCGGAGTAGCCGCCCTGACCGGGCAGTGGCTAACGCAACGGACGACGGTCCGCCAAGCAGAGGTAGCGCGCCGGGTGGCGTTGAGGATCGAGCGCAAGGATGCCTACCTGGAGTTCCTAGAGATCGTCCAAGAGGTATCCCACGTCATCGAGCAGCGACGCAGCGCCGACCCTTTCGACCACGGCCAAGCGATCATGCGGACTCACCGCATGTGGCTTTCTACAGAAGAAGATCGCCCTGCTTGCAGATCCAGACGTCGCTACTGCTGCCACCCACCTGGCCCGCAAGTTCAACGATGCCGTGTGGGACGGCCTCGCCGAGGGTACCGACCCGTGGGTGTACATGGACGATGCCGCGCTGCCCTTCCTCAACGCCACAAGAAACGACCTGCAACGGTATTGAATCTCGACCGCAGGTATCAGACGTTGAAGCGGAACTTAGACCGTCTCGCCCGCGACCTGGGGCGGCCCGGTCGACGTGCTGCTTACGCTCGCTCCTGGGCTCACGTCGTTGACGGCTGGTTGCCGACGTTTGACGCTGTCTTGTGCCCCATGTGTGCCCCGGAGGACTCCTTGACCCCCAGGCAACGATCACGGCTCGTTGACCGGCGTCGCCAGGGGCATTGAGGTGCAGGAACCTTCCGCGTGCGTCCGTGGTCGTCCGTCGCTGCTCGTACCCGTCGTCACTCGGTTAGTCACCCACCACGTGGCATCTGCGGCATCAGTGCCGCAGTAGTTTGCGAGTCATGGCGACTCAGGGCCCGCACTGAGTACTCGGACGGATGCTTGACGACGGAATCGGGGATGTACTGGCATCATGTTGCGACACATCATCGATAGTCGACGGGTGCTTGATCCGGCTCGCTGGGGGCGGACAGGCGTCGGCGCGCTGCTGGCCTGCCTCGTCGTGCTGCCTTCCGCTGGATGCGCCCCCTCGGGCCACCACAGCGCTCGGGATAGGGTCTTGGAGAGGGCCGAACAGGTCGCCCACGAAACCGAGCCCTGGGCGACCGACTCACTCAGTCTGAAGGGCTGGAAAAGCAACCGGTCCGTACTCAACCGGCTTGTCGCCGAAACCGAAGGCGAGCAGCTCACCTCCTCGGTCCACGATCCTAACGAGCGTGGGGTGGGCCTGCTGGCCACGGTAGAGGTAATGATGGTGGGCCGCGCCTCTGAGGGCTGGCTGGCCGACGACGACGAGGTGTACTACAACATTTGCGTGCGCTTCGACGTTCGCCGGGAGACCAGTGGGCCCCGCGAGATCACCCCCGTGCCCGTCGACTGCCCACAGGAAATTCCGGCCACCCGGGCACCTCAGTAACGTCGCGGCAATCGGTCCCGTGATGGCGAGGTTCTGGCCCGTTGGTGTTAGCTAGCTTGAAGCCATCGTGGTCGGGCCGCCGACCGGTCCGCCACGTCAAGACGGCCTTGACGCCTGCCGCGCAGACCGCCGCCCGGGACGCCGCCGGCCCGGCCTGGCAGCCGTCCGACCTGATCTTCACCACCCGCTACGGCCGGCCGGTCGAACCGCGCAACTTCAACCGCTTCTGGGACCGGCGCTGCGACACGGCAGGCGTCCGGCGGATCACCGTTCGGGATGCCAGGCGGACCTGTGCCTCGCTCCTGGCCGACCTGGACGTGCACCCCCGCGTGGCAATGCAGATCCTTCGGCACGCGCAGTTCGCGATCACCATGGAGATCTATACGGTGGTCTCCTCGGCGGCCACCCGCGACGCGCTCAAGCGGCTCGGCCAAGCGCTGGATCGGTGAAGAGCCCCTCATCGATCCGCTGTCGGCGTTCCGTCGGTCCTCCTGGTTAGGGTGCTGCCGTGGATCACGATGGTCGTACGTTGCCGACTCCGCTGTCCGAAGCTCATGAGGTCGGCTTCGACTACAGGGATGGGGCCGGCGTCGACTTCGAGCCGTACTCCCACTTCCTCGACTCGGGCGAGATTGCCGAGTGGTGGCGGGCGTGGACGGGAAATGGGGAGCTGGACGGGTCCGAGTTCCGGGTCTTCGGGCAAGACGGCACTGGTGGTCTTGCCGCCTTTTGGGTCGCGCGCCGTGGCGAGCCGATCGAGCAGCAGCCGATGGTGTTTCTCGGCTCGGAGGGCGAGATGGGCGTCGTGGCGCAGAACCTGTGGGACTACCTGTGGCTTCTCGCCGACGGCTTCGGTCCGTGGGAAGCGACGGCTTACCCCGATCACGAACATGAGCCGCGCACGGACATCCGCCTCGCGGAGATCGCCCAACGCTGGGCACCCTCGCACCGCAGGTCGGCGAATGAGGTCATCACCGCAGCGCGGGAAGAGTTCCCCAACTTCGAGGAGTTGATCGGCTCACTCTGCCGGTAGCTGGCGTGCGGCATGGGCAGCGGCTCGGCAGCGCGCTGGATCGGTGAGGCGGCTACTGCTGTACTTCGCTGCTGTACGAGCCGTGCTGACAAAGACAGCGACCCCACAAAGGGCTGCTGAGCTGGAACGGAGTGGGCCGCCAGGGACTCGAACCCTGAACCTAAGGATTAAAAGTCCTCAGCTCTACCATTGAGCTAACGGCCCGCTGGGGCACCAGGCTACCCGATTGCCGGCTCCGCTCAGGGGCCGCCCAGGTGGTACGGGTGTACGGCCTAGCTCCGGTTGCTAACGTTCGGTGCTCGACCTCGCGGACCCGAAGGATACCGATGGGCAAGAACAGTCGTGAGCGCCACAAGGCCAAGCGGAAGGCCGCCACGGCGGCTCAGCGCCGACGGGCCGCAGCGACTGGGCAGGACGACCCGCTGGGCAGGTACGGCGGGTCGAGCGTACCGACGCAGCGGCAACTCGCGGACCAGTTCATCAACGAGGCGATGGTTGCCCGGCAGCACGACGACGAAGCCGAGCTCGACGACTGCCTCCGCCTGCTGATCAACGGGCCCGGCGGCGCCGCCGGGCTCCAGGTTGTCAACCGGGCGCTGCTGACCTACCTGCTCCACGAGGTCGAGCAGGCCTGGCGGCGCGGTTGGCAGCCGGCCGAGCTGGTACGGGTGGCCCGCCGTGAACACGCCGCGCGGCACGGGCGGCTCATGATCGATGTTATTGCGGCGCAGATGCGCGGCTACGCCGCGGCGACCGTCGATCCACGATGGCAGTCGCAGTTGACGTCCCTCGACGCGACGGTGTGGTGGGAGCACGACGACCACTATCCGACTGTGTGGGGCGAGCGACAGGGCCTGGACCGCAGCGCGGTCATCGCCACCATGATCGACATGTGCTATCTGCTCGCGACGCTACCGCCGATCGAGCAGGTCGGGCCGATGCCGGGCACCGCCCAGCCCTCCAGGACGGCACCACCGGCCGACCTGGATCAGCGAATCCTCGACCGGGTTCGGGCCCTGCTGGCCAAGGCGGAGTCCACCGACTTCCCGGAGGAGGCGGAGGCGTTCACCGCCAAGGCCCAGGAACTGATGGCCCGGCACCGCATCGACCACGCCCTACTCATCGCCGCGACCGGTGAACGCGAGCAGCCGGTCACCCGCCGGGTGGGCATCGACAATCCGTACGAGGCGCCGAAGACCCTGCTGTTGCAGGTCGTTGCCGCGGCCAACAGCTGCCGTGCGGTGTGGAGCAAACGCTTCGGGTTCAGTAGTGTTGTCGGTTTCCCGGCCGACCTGGAGTCCACCGAGCTGCTGTTCACCTCGCTGCTGGTGCAGGCGACGCGAGCGATGACCCAGGCCAAGCCCAGCACCGACCGGTACGGGCGTAACACGACCCGTTCGTTCCGCCAGTCGTTCCTTACCGCGTACGCGTCGCGGATCGGCGAACGGCTCGAGGCCGCGACCGGCGGAGTGGACCAGGAGATGGCCGACTCGGCGCAGGCCGCCCACTTCCTCCCGGTCCTCGCCGCCCGCGACGACGCCGTACGCGATCTCTTCAACCAGCAGTTTCCCGAGTTGACCCAGCAGACAACGACCATCAACAACCGGGCCGGCTGGGCGTCCGGCCGGGCCGCGGCCGACCAGGCTTCGCTGCACGGGCGCGAGTCCGTCACGCACCGCTGACCAGCTACCACCTGGCGCCGCCGCCGCCGTCACCTCCCGCTACGAGCAGCCGGAGGCCCAGCTCGGCCGTGTCGAGGGCGACGAGGTCGCGGTTCCGCTCGGCCCACCGGCCGGACGACAGGTCTTCGTGGAGCGACCTGACTGCCCGCTCCTCCGCCTGCGCTCCCACTCTGGTCCAGACCGACGTCGCCCGGCGGACATGTTCGTCCAGGTACGCCTCGGGCTGGCGCCAGTAGGCCTCGAAGAAGCCGTCAGCGCAGTCCCATGGGACGAGCACCGGTTCGGCACGTCCGCCGATCGCACGGGTTAGGTCGGCGAGGGACGGCCAGCCCACCAGCAGATCCGCGAACTCGGGTAGGTAGTCGCGGGTGAGCCAGAACCGCTGCCCCCAGCCGGTGCCCTCAGCGTCATAGGTGAACACCACCACCCGGCGCGCAACCCGCCGCAACTCCCGCAGCCCGGCGACCGGGTCCCGCCAGTGATGCACGGTGCTGACCGCCATCGCGGCGTCGAAGGACTGGTCCTCGAAGGGCAGACTCTCCGCAGCGGCGGCCACGCACGGCGCGGCGCCCGGGGGACGCTGCGCGCGCATGACCGCCGACGGTTCTACCGCCGTGACCTCACGGTCGTACGGTTCGTAGGAGCCGGTGCCCGCCCCAACGTTCAGCACCGTACGGGCATCTCCCAGCGCGTCCCAGATCCGGGCGGCGATCCGTGGCTCGGTGCGCCGCGTCGCCGGGTAGGCGGACCCGATCTCGTCGTACAGCTGCGCGCCGAACACTCTCAGCTGCTCCGCTGGTGTCGTCCTGATTCCCATTGCCCGTGCCTCCAACTCCCGGTCGATGGCCGTCACCATGGCGGCGGCGCGGTCCCGCTGGTCCAGCAGCAACCCGCGCAGCCGACGCAGGTGCGCGACCGTGTCGGTGGTCGGATCGTTGACCAGGTCCGCGATCTCCCGCAGCCCGAAACCAAGCCGCCGGTACGCGAGCACCTCCCGCAGCCGCTCCACATCACCCGCCGAGTAGGCCCGGTGTCCCGCAACGGTTCGGGTGGACGGCCGCAGGAGGCCGATCTCGTCGTAGTGATGCAGCGTGCGGACGGTTACGCCGGCCAGCTCGGCCGCTTGCCCCACAGTCAGGTGATCCTCCACGGCGTTGACTATGTGACATGCCGCTACGTGAGGGGCAAGCAGAAATGCTGAGCCACCCACCGTGGGCTGTCCGGTACCAGCGCTAGCCGCCCGCCCCAGCCGGTCCCTACCTATCCTTTGGTCGAAGGGTGGCCTCGGAGCCAGGTTCCTTTCGGTCCCGATGCCCTCGTCAGCAGCCGCGACGGCCTGGGCTGCCACAGCGGGAGGGATCGATGATGCCGGGTGTTGAGGTCAATATTCTCGGCGGCGTCGAAGTGATCGGACCACGCGGCCGGACCGAGCTGGCGGGACGGCGACATCGTGCGTTGGTGGCCGCCCTGGCCCTGCGGCCCGGCGCGGTGCTGCCGCTGTGGCGGCTCGTCGAGGCGCTGTGGGGGGAGCGTCCACCACGAACCGCCGTCCGATCGCTGCACAGTCACGTGGCGCGGCTGCGCCTCGCGCTCGACGCGAGCGGGTTGGGCGGAATACTGCAGACCCGGGAGCCGGGCTACCTACTGGCCATCGACGCGACGGCGGTGGACGCGTACCGGTTCGAACAGCAGACCAGGGCGGCGCGGGACGGCGTGGCCGCCGGAATGGCCGGTTGGGCTGCCGACGTCCTGGCACAGGCCTTGGAGTTGTGGCGTGGCGAGGCACTGGCCGACGCCGATCCGGTCGGGTGGACAGCGGCCGAGGCGGCGCGCCTGGCGGACCTGCGGCTCGCCGCGCAGATGGACCGCTGCGAGGTACTGACCTGCCTCGGCAGGCCGGATGAGGCGCTCGGCGACATTGAGCGGCTGTTGGCCGCGGATCCGACCCGGGAACGGCTGGTGGGCCTGCGCATGCTCGCCCTGACGGCGTCCGGGCGGCCGACCGAGGCACTGAACGCCTACCAACGGCTACGCGTTCGGCTCGCGGAGGAACTCGGGGTAGATCCGTCGCCCGAGCTGGCAGACTTGCACACCGCGCTGCTACGCGGCGCCGCGCCGGGTGAGCTGCGGGCGCCGGGTACCGTTCTCGGCCGGAACTCCGTCGCGGCGACGGGCCGGAACCCGGTCGCGGCGAGGCCGCCCCGACCAGCGCAGCTGCCGGCACCGGTGGGGTACTTCACCGGCCGCGGCACCGAGCTTGGTGAGCTGAGCAGTGTCATCGAGACAGGGCACGATGACGTCCGACCCGTGGTGTTGATCAGCGGCCAAGGCGGGATCGGCAAGACGTCGCTCGCGGTGCAGTGGGCCGTCAGCGTCACCGATCGGTTTCCGGACGGTCAGCTCTTCGTCAATCTCCGTGGCCACGACCGAGCCGATGCGCTTGCCCCGGCTGAGGTGGTGGCAGTCCTGCTGAGGTGCCTCGGGGTACCGGATGACCGGCTTCCTACCGGGCTGGCCGAGCGGGTCGCCCTGTACCGCACGATCCTCGCCGACCAGCGCATGCTCGTCGTGCTTGATGATGTCGGTTCCACCGAGCAGGTGTTGCCGGTGATCCCGGGCAGCGCCGCGAGCCTGCTCGTGCTGACAAGCCGGAACAGCCTCGTCGCCCTGGTGACGCACACCCGGGTGCACACCATCCTCCCTGACCTGTTCAGCCAGGACGAGGCGACCGACCTGATGGCAAAGATGCTCGGCGCCGAGCGGGTAGGCCGAGAGCGCGACGCGGTGGCCGGGCTCACCGAGCTGTGTGGCCGGCTTCCGCTCGCCTTACGGATCGCGGCGGCAAAGCTGGCGATGCGCCCTACTGAGCCCATCGCGGTACTCGTCGAGGAGTTGTCCGACGGCGACCGGTTGGCCCACCTGTCCATCGAGAACGGCAGCCGCGACGTCAGCGTGGTGTTCGCGAGCGCGTACCGGTCGCTGTCGCTACCCGCGATGCGGCTGTTCCGGCTGCTCGGCTTGCATCCCGGGCCGCACCTCGGTGCACCACTGGCCGCTGCGCTCTGCGGCCTACCCGCCGACGTGCGGCGACCCGCGTTGGCCGAACTCATCGCGGCGCATCTGATTGCCGAGCCACAGCCCGGCCGGTACCAGTTCCACGATCTGGTCCGGCTCTTCGCGCGGCGGTGTGCGCTGACCGACGAGCCCGCGCGTGCGCGTGCCGAGGTGGCCGAGAAGTTGCTCGACTGGTATCTGGTCGGCGCCGAAGCGGCCACCCGGGTGCTCGACAGCCACCTTGACCGGGTGACGGCGGTGCTGCGTCATCCGGCTCCGGAGCTGCCCTTTCCCGCCGTGCGCGAGTACGCGATCGCGTTTCTGGAGTCCGAACGCGAGAACCTACTGCCGATCGTGCGGTACGCGGAGGAGCACGACCAGCCTGCTGCGGCATGCCAGCTGACCTACCTGCTGACCAGCTACTTCGACGTGCGGGGCGACTGGTCCGAACGGGTGGAGATGTGCCAACACGGAGTCCGGGCCGCCCGTCAGCTCGGCGATCCGGTCCTCGAGGCCGAGATGCATCGCGTACTCGGCGTGGCCTACCGTACGACCCACCAGCTCGACCGGGCACTCGACAGCCACAACGAGGCGTTGGCGCTGTTGCGGCCGCTCGGGGACGAGGCTGGCTTGGCGTACGTCTACAACAACATCGGCGGGGCTTTCGTCGAAATGCGCCGGTTCACCGCCGCGATCGAGGCGTACGAGACCGCACTGCGGCTGCACGACCGCTGCGGCAACCAGGCCGGCGCGGCGACCGCCCAGCGCAACCTCGGGTACGTCCACGTCCGGATGGGCCGTGCCGATCTCAGCTTCGCCCCACTGCACGCGGCTTTGGCCACCAGCCGATCCGTCGGTCTGCACCGGCTCGAGGCGAGCACGTTGAACAGCCTCGGCGAGGCGCACCTGCAGCAGCTGCGGCACGATCCGGCGCTCGACTGCCTCCACGAAGCCCTCGCCGTGAGCCGCAAGGCCGGCGATCGCCGCTACCAGATGGTCGCGTTGGGTGACCTCGGGCGCACCTACCTGGCTCGCGGCGACCCGGCGTCCGCGGTGGGCCATCTCGATCGGGCACTGCAGATGAGCCGGAGACTGGGTCATCGGCACATCGAGGCCCGCACTCTCAACCAGCTTGGCGAGGCACAGCTACGTCTGGCGAACCTCGACGAGGCCCGCCGATGCCTGACGGCGAGCGCCAGCCTTCGGCGGACCGTGCCAGACCGGTACGAGCAGGCGTGCGTGCACCGTAACCTCGGCGACCTCGCGGAGCTGACCGGCAGCCGAGGTGACGCCCAGCGCCACTGGTCAACGGCGGTGCGCCTTTACCGCGAGGCGAACGCGACCGAGGAGGCGGAGCAGCTCGCCGGCAAGCTGACCGGCGAAACGCCGCTCAGCTCACCCGCCGCCGTGCCCGCCGCGCCGCCAACCGACATCAGCGCCGTCCACGTTTGCCCACGACCAGGTCAGTCGTCGTCGACGATGCCCATGGCTACCTGATCCTCAGTGATCTTTCCGTTTGAGGGTGCGTGGAGGTAAACGTAGAAGTACTCGTCCCGCTCCGCCGCCTGGTCGTCGTGGACTGGAATGTTCAGCTCCGCCGCTGACGTCCCCGCCGGTACGGTGAGCACCCCGTTGGAGATGCCGGTGTAGTCCGATCCGGCCGTCGCACCACCATCTTGGGTGACGAAGTGGATGGTCAGGTCGACCGGGGCCGGTTCGGATGTGATCACGCTCAGCCGGCAGGCTACACACGATTCCAGGCAGTGCGGCTTGCCAAGGGGCGTGATCGTGACGTCGTCGTTGTGAATCGTGCCCAGGCCGACCGGGTCGGCAAGTACCAGCCCGACCGGGTTGAACAGTTCTAGCGTGAACACCTCGTCCGGCTCGATTGCGTAGTCACCTACAAGGTCCACGACGACCGTGCGGTTGGTGGTGTCACCCGGCGCCCAGGACAATTCACCAGATACCGGCGTGTAGTCGAGTCCGGGCTCAGCCATTGGCGTCGCGCCGCCCGGGTCAGCCCCCGTCGCATACTGAACGGTTCCCCCCGCACAGCCCGCGGATGTCACCGTGAACGTCATCGTCTCGGCGAAGAACCCACCCTCGAACTGGGTGGCGTCGCTGACGCCAATGCTGCGCGGCGCACAGATGTCGTCCGCGACAGCTGGACCAACCGGAGTGGCGGTCACCGCCAGCACCAGTATTGCGCTGGCAGTAACCAGCCGTCTCATGCCCTTCATAAAGTCCACCTCCCTGGCACCCGATCGGCGCTGACCGAACGGGTCGTCTCCAGGATTAGCCGCTGCCTGTTGTGGCGCGGTTGTGGTCCCGTCTCGCCTCCGCGAGGCGCCGCCGCCGGGAAGGACAGGCCGCCGCACAACAGCGCCACAACCTCCGCACAACAGCGGTGCCGTTGGTTGGGCACATCGAGAGCCGGGCCCGGAACGGAACAGCAAGAAACGGAATGGCACGGCACGGCACACGTGCCAGGAAAGGAGAACTCATGCGCAGGCGACAAACGAGAGTGCGTGCGATCACCGCGATGCTGGGGCTTCTCGGTGCGACGTTCGCGTCCCTGGCGGTGGCTCCCAGCGCCGCACAGGCACGGTGCGACGGCGTGGGCACCGGCATCACCAGCACCCTGAACATCGGCACCGCCGTCGCCGTCCGCGAGACCCCGGTCGCCGGCACCTGCAACGACAACAACTACTACCAGGGCTCCTTCAGGAGCAGCTATGCCGGCTGGCGGGCATCCGTCTGGTTCGAGCGAGACGGGTGGCAGAGCCGCTTCGGCCCATACGGTACGGCCGTTCAGTACTACTCCTACTCCGACACCAGCACCCCGCTTCCAGGAGTCACCGCCATGCACTTCTGTCTGGACAACGGAGTGACCTGGTACTGCGGCTGGGGAAACAACTACACCATCGCCGCCGGCGTCACCCACAACTTCACCGGAATCAATCACGGCTTCTGATCTCAACCCAGGGCTCCCGGGACGCCGCTGACCGGCGTTCCGGGGGCCGGCGCGCGTCTGGTCGCTCCTCGCCCGTGACGGGACGGGACGACAGCCGAAAACGAGTGTCGATGGAGGCCATAGCTGAGGGCGACGTGGGGGCTGACTCGGAGTGGCCACTTTGGGTAGGGTCGGCGCGAGTAGCCGTGGTCGGTGAGCTGGGGGCGTGCGTTGGAGTCGGTGGCGTCAGCGTTCGGTCGGGCGGTGGCGGCGCACCGGGATGCCGTCTCTCACATTGAGGCCGCTCGGGCCCGGTTACGCGACCACACTGCGAAAGCTGGCGTCTCGGCGCAGGCCCGCGAGGAAGCGCAACGTCTCACCGCCCGGATGCAGCGGCTCGCCGAGGGGCTGACGCCCGGTTGGCTGGGTTGCCGACTGGACGGTTCGGCCGCGGATCTTCCCACCGGCGTGGACGCGGCGCTGGGGCGTCCAATGCCGGTACGGCTGGGCGACACGACACCGGTGGCGGGAAGCGGGTTCAGTGTCGTGGCGCCGTTCGTGGGCGCCGGTCACCTCTCGGTCGACAGTGACGCCCGTGATCCGGCGGTGGCGCGCTGGCTGCGCGGCGTACTGCTGCGGGTGTTGGCGGCGTTGCCGGACGGCGTGCTTCAGGTCGCGGCGGTGGATGGGGCGACCCTCGGGACCGTCTTCGGGCCGTTCCGCGAGATGGTGGAGGCGGAGGCGTGGCCGCGTCCGGCGATCGACCTGCCGGGGTTCCAGCAGGTGCTGGCCGAGGCGGAGGAGCGGATTGAGCGCGCCCAGGGCGGCGAGTCGGACCCTTCGGTGCTGCTGGTGTGTGTGGCGGCGATGCCGGAGGGCGCCGGGCGTAGGGAGTGGTCCCGGTTGTCGGCGATCGCGCACGCGGGCCCGGCGGCCGGGGTGTTCCTGCTGCTCGCCGGCTACCCGCCCCCGCAGCATCCGGGCGGGCTGAACGCGGCGCCGCGCCTGGAGGGCACCACCGCGTTGACGGCGTCCAGCGGTGGGGTGTTCGCGGTTTCCGACCCGCCGGGGCAGCACCGGTTCAGCTCGGACGACTCGGGGTTGGCGGTCCCGGTACGGCTGGACGCCGGCCCGCCGGACACGCTGGTGGAGGCGGTCTGCCGCCGGTTGGCGAAGTCGGCTCGGGTGCAGACGGCGACGGACTTCACGATGCTGATGCCGGAGCAGATCTGGCAGCAGTCGTCGATCGACGGCCTGCGGACGGTGGTGGGCCGGGAGGGGCGTACCGAGTGTGTGCTGGCGTTGGACGACGCGACGCCGCACTGGTTGGTGGGGGGTCGCACCGGGTCGGGGAAGACGGTGTTTCTCCTCGACGTGCTCTACGGCCTGGCTTCGCGCTACTCGCCGGACGAGTTGTCGCTCTACCTGCTGGACTTCAAGGAAGGCGTGTCGTTCGCGGAGTTCACGCCGACGGTAGTGGACCCGTCGTGGATTCCGCACGCCCACACGGTCGGCATCGAGTCCGACCGAGAGTACGGGTTGGCGGTGCTGCGGACGCTGTCGCGGGAGATGACCCGCCGGGCGACCGAGCTGAAGCGGGCCGGCGTGACGAAGCTGGCCGATCTGCGGACCGGTCGACCGGATGTGGCGATGCCCCGGCTGCTGGCGGTGATCGACGAGTTCCATGTGCTCTTCGAGGGCAACGACGCGGTGGCCCAGCAGGCGGTGGCGCTCCTTGAGGAGTTGGCGCGCAAGGGCCGCTCGTACGGCGTCCACCTGATCCTGGCGTCGCAGACGATCTCCGGGGTGGAGGCGCTCTTCACCAAGACAGACTCCATTTTTGGGCAGTTTCCGCTGCGGGTCGCCCTCGCCGGTGGCGGTGGTGTCCTCGACCAGCTCAACGACGGTGCGGACAATCTGCCCCTCGGCGGAGCGGTGATCAACTCGGCGGCCGGGATTCCGGGGGCGAACCGGGTCATCCGCTTCCCGAACGCCGACGCGGGATCGGTGGCCACCCAGCGGCACCTGCTGTGGAGTGCCCGCCGCCCGGGTGGCGCCCCGCCGACGGTCTTCGCCGGCTACGCCGAGCAACATCCCGACGAGGATCCCACCTTCGTCGCCCTGACCCCCGACGTACGGCGGCGGCGAGCCCTGGTCGGCCGGACCGTGGCCGTCGGCCTGCCCACCGCGGGCTTCACCCTCGACGCGACCCCGGGCAGCCACCTGGCGGTCCTGGGTACCTCCCCGGTCGGAGCCGACGTGCTCTACGCGGCCACGGCCAGTCTGGCCCGCCAGTACGCGCCCGGCACCGCCCGGTTCCTCATCGCGCCGCTGGTCGCCGCCGCCGACGATGCCTCCGACGCCACCGTGGAGGCGGTCGCCGCCGCCGGGCACCCGTACGAGACGCTCAGCGCGGCCCAGCTTCGGGCGCGGCTCGCGGAGTTCGCCCAGCCGACCGTTTCCGACGATGGGCCGACCACCCACCTGGTGATCTTCGGTGCGGATGTCGCCAGCAGCCTGCTGACCACCAGCGACCCCACCACCTACCGCTCGGGGCACGACGAGCTGCGGGATGTGTTGGCCAACGGGCCCACCCACGGTGTCCACCTGCTCGGCTGGTGGCGCTCGGTGAGCCGGTACAGCAGCGACCTCGGGCCCACCGGGGGCAACGAGGTCGCCTGCCTCGTCGCCCTCAACCTGCCCGGCAACGAGGTCAGCTCCCTACTCGGCGACTACGCCTCGGAGTGGCAGTCCCGCCCTAACCGCGCGCTGCTGATCGACCGGCACGACAACCGCCGCGCCCTCATCGTCCCCTACGTGCGCCCCGGCACCCTAGACCAGATCGATGAGTACGCATGACTGAGCAACCGGACACTCCGCTGCCCCGCGACGGTGGCTGGGCCGCCTACACGGATCACGCCCGCCGCCTGTCCGCCCTGCTGAAGGAGGAACGCTCCCGGGGCGAGCAGCAGGCCGCCGCGAGCCGCGACGGGCAGGCCGCGGTGGATCAGCTCACCCACCGGGTGGCGGCGCAACGGCAGCACCTGCACCACCTCGCCGCCACCCTGCGCCTGCCCGCCCCGCAGTTCGGCCAGATCGCGCCCGGCCCCATCCCGGACCCGGGCGAGGCGCTGCGGCGGGCGACAACCGCCGCGAACGCCGCCGACGCCGCCGCCGAGAACGCCCACCGGCGAGCAGCCCAGCCGCCGTTGTTGCCGGGGTTCACCCCGCTGGCCCGCAATGCCCTCGTCTACTCCATCGCGGCGATAGTCGGCACCTTCGCATCGCTGCTGATGTTTGCCCTCAGCCCGGACAAGGACCTCGGTCGCATCCCATTGCACCTGGTGCCCTGGTCCCTGTGTGGGCTGCCCGCGCTCGCCTTCTTCGCCGGTTATCTCACCATCAGCCTCGTCGGGCAGCCCCGCCTCGGGGGTGGCGGTACCCGGTCCAGGAAGGTCGGCGGAGTGATCTGTTTTGTCGGCATGCCGATCTTGTGGTTCATCTTCATCGCCGCGACCCGCGGCTGACACCAGGCGCACCTGCGACCGACGGCAGGGCGTTGGACCCCACAACCCAGGGAGGAAAGTCAATGGCCACCATCGGAGACATCAAGGCGGGCCTGGCCCACGGCAAGACCGAAGCGGACAAGGCCCTCGCCCAGCTCGCGGGCGTCAACGCCCAGGTCGACAAGGCCATCGCCGTACTCCAGGCCCTCGCGGCCGGCACCCAGCAGCCCGCCGTCATGGGCGCCATCGGCAAGCTCACCGCCGCCAAGCAGAAGTTCGGTGAGGGCGCCGGCCTGATCCAGGCCGCCGTCGCGCAGACCGAGAAGTACAACGCCGTCCTCTGACACCGAGCTCGACGAACACCGAAACTCCCTCGAGGGAGGCGTAGACGACCTCCGGCAGCCCGAGGACTTCGTCGGAAAGCACCTCGTGGGGGTCGCGAACCGGTGGCTGACCACTGCCAGCCACCGGCATCGCCCCGGCCAGTTGGACGATCAACAGGGTGGCTTTACCGGCTGGCCTCCTCAGCCAGGGCGCGCTCCGGGTCATCGACTCGACTGGTCGAATGAGGATAGACGCTGGTTGCGTCGACGGTTGGGTCTGTCGCCTCGCTCGTCAGGAGACGGCTCGGGTTTTCGCTCACCATCGGCGGGCTGCTGCGGAAGGCAGACGCCGATTACGCGGACGCACTCGGTGAGGCTTCCGCCGGCCTGGGCGAGGAGCCACGCTCCGGCGCGGAGCTTGATCCCCCGGGCGCAGTTTCCCAGAGCACGGTTGACCAGGGGGTTAATGACCCCCACCGTCAGGGAGCGAAATTCGGCTCGGACCTTCTCAGGGTCGTGGATGACAGCCTTGGCCATTTCCTGCTGTTGTTGGACGGAGATATGCAGGCATCTCAACACAGCAGCGACGTTGGGCAGGCTCACGTTGTTACCTCCGGGCGCGTTCGGACACGGGATCTGGTCGGGCTTGGGAGCTGGTCGGTGCGTTGGTCACCACCCGCTCGTCCATCGGGTTCAGCCCGGGTGGGGGGCGTGACCTGCGGCTGCCGCAGTCGGGGCAGTTCAGTGCCGAGCCGTACCGTCGACACCAGCGTGACTTGACCTTGAAAGGAACAGCCCGGCGGCGAACCCGAGCACTGCTACCGCGGCCAGGACAAGGGACGGAACCACTGCGTTGCCTCCCTGACTCGGCCTCCCGCAGGATGCAGCTCGCTTCGGGTGACGGGCTGCGTTCCGCCGAGAGGCGTCCGAGGCCGATCCGACGACGGGCCCCTGGGAGCGCGAACCCATCGCCGATTACGCGGCTTCCATCGACCGCCTCAGCCTGAGATGCTGATGCATATATTGCCTACGTAGCAGCAGGAATGCAAGGGTTGCTTCCGCATTCAGGTCACCTACAGAGCACGGGTGGACATTGCATGCGCATCACAGGCACACTCTGAGCTACGACAGGAGTGAAGGGACATGGAGTTGTCAGCTCGACGACAGCCACCCACCGTGCGTCTCCGGCGGCTCGCGGCAGAACTACGCCGACTCCGCACCGAAGCTGACCTCACTCGCGAAGAGGTCAGCGAACAGACCAGCATCAACCCCGCCACCCTCTACCGCATCGAGACGGCCCGGGTCCGCCCGCAACGGCGCACCCTGATGGCGATGCTCGACACGTACGGCATCACCGATGAAGACCAGCGCGGCGAACTCATCGCCCTGTCCCAGCAGGCCACCCAACTGGGCTGGCTCCAGACGTACGAGTCGGAGCTGCCCGAGCTGTACACCACCTACATCAGCTTCGAGACTGAAGCCCGCTCGGTCCACAACTACGAGTCCCTGTTCGTACCGGGCCTGCTCCAGACCCAGGACTACGCCCGCGCGGTCATCAAAGCCGGCCTGCCACTGGCGACCGAAGAGGACATCCACGCCCGGATTGAGGCACGGATCCGGCGCCAGGAGTCGCTACGCAAGAAGGACTCGATCCGGCTCTGGACGATCGTCGATGAAGCGGTGCTACACCGTCAGGTAGGTAGCGCCAAGGTCACCGCCGAACAACTGGAGGTGTTGGCGGAGGCGGCAACCCAGCCGCACATCACCCTCCAGGTCATCCCATTCGACAGCGGTGCGCATGCCGGCATGCCGGGGTCATTCGTGATCATGGACTTTCCCAACCCAGCCGATCCCGCCCTGGTGTACATCGACAGCATGGCCGGCGACCTGTTCCTTGAACACGAAGCCGATGTTCGTCGCTTCACCACGACCTTCGAGCATCTGCAAGCCACAGCACTCGACCCAACCAGCTCAATCAAGGCGATCGAGGCCCAGATTCACAAGATCAAAGAGAAAGGTGGTGCGGGGTGATCCGCCGCTACCTCAACAACGCAACCTGGAAGAAGAGCAGCCGTTCCAGCGCCAATGGTCAGTGTGTCGAAGTCGCTGCGCTCGATGCTGCGGTGGCGTGCCGGGACAGTAAGGACCCGAAGGGTCCGGCCCTCGTCTTCGGCCGTTCCGCCTGGACGAACTTCCTGGCAGAGACGAAAGCTGGTTTCCCGCAGCGGTGAATGGTGTCGCACCGGCCATGCCCTGGTGCGCTATCACCCTGCGACTCGCGCGGCCCAGCGGTAACCGGGTCACGTCCTTGCTCTCGCCGAATGCCGATCCTACGCTCGCCAGACGGCGGCTGGCCGTCGACCTCCTCCGTCTACCTCCTTTTCAGGTAGTTACCGGAAGCCGGCTGCTGTGGCGCGCATTAGGCGAAGGTTCTGAGTGAATCTTCGAGGGGTTCGTATTCGCGACAGGGAGTGGCCACGTGTGGAGCTGGAACCATCTTGCGCCAGGTTGGCTCATTTTCCTCATATTCTTGGCAGTATTCTGCCTTGTTGGCGTGCTGGGCATCTGGCTCCTGCGAGGCCGAGCCAAGCGCTTGTCCGGTGCTGAACCGAAGTGGTTGGACCTCATCACCCACACGACCTCGGTCACCGGCACCCTCTACGCGCTCCTGCTCGTCCTGACCGCCCTGACCGTGTACGGGACGTACTCGCAGGCTGGCGCGGCGGTCGCAACGGAGGCGGCGGACCTGAAGGCGCTACACAACGTGGTGTCCGAGTACCCGGAGCCCACCCGAGGCGAGCTGCAGGGCCTGTTGAACGAGTACGTCGACTACATGGTCAACGATGCGTGGCCGACCTACCAACGCGGCGACGAGGTGGACGGAGACCGCGAACTCGAGGAGCGGATCTGGCGCACCCTGCTGGATTTCAACCCGAGTTCTGACAAGGAGCAGGAGTTGAGTGACCTCGCCCAGTCGGAGTTCGAGGGTTGGAGCAAATCCCGCCAGATCCGAAGCACCTTCAGCACCGCCGCTCTCCCCCCGACGCTCTGGTTCACGCTCCTGGTCGGCGGTGTGTTCATCATCTTCCTGTCCTGCCTCATCCCGACCCGGACCCGGCACGCCTCCCTGGTGTTGGTCTCCGCGACCGCGGCCATGATTTCCCTGCTGATATTCGTTGTCGAGCGGGTGGACGACCCCTTCCGAGGGTCGATGAGCGTTTCTTCCGATCCTTATGCACGGGTCGCCAAGACTTTCGACTGATTCCGATGAGGTCGCTGTGGCGCTATCCCAGAGGCGGCGCCGCAGTCGCGCACCGATAGCTCGTCCTGAGCGGCGGACCCGGGCGGTGGCGGGACCCTGCCATAGTTTCGATATGGCCTCACCGGACGTCCGCGTGCTGACAGATCCCCGACGAGGAGCCTGGGGTACGAACGGCCCACGGCCAGTCGTGACCTACGTGTGGCCGGCAGCCGCAGCGGCGACCGGTGGCGCCGTCCTGCTCTCGCACGGAACCGGCGGTTGCGCACTCGACCTGTCTTGGCTGGCCGAGCCACTGGCCTCGGCTGGCCTGCGGGTGATCGGCGTCGACCATCACGGCAACAGCCATCGTGGTGGCTACCATGCCGAAGCCTTCGCGAGGTGGTGGGACCGTCCCCTGGACCTTTCGGTGGTGCTGGACCACTTCGCCGACGGTGGTCCCGTTGGCGTCGCCGGCTTCTCGCTCGGCGGCTACACCGCTGCCGCGGTGCTTGGCGCACGAATCGACGGCGACAAGTTCGGCGCTATCGCCACCAGACGAGTGACGGTGCCGCCACCGCCGGAGTACCCGACGCTGGTCGACGAATTGACCGACCGGGTCAGTACCGATGACATCGCCGAGTGGATCGCCGAATCCGGCGAGGACTACGTCACGGCGTGACGTCGTCCGTGGCATCCACTTCCGCCGCACCCCGCCCGGGTCGGCGAAGTACACCTGCTGCGTCCGGGGCCGTGCCCTCGACATCGTGGTCGACCTGCGCGTGGGATCGCCCACGTTCGGACGCTGGGACAGCGTGATCATCGATCCGCAGACGTTCCGCTCGATGTACCTGCCGGTCGGTGTCGGCCACGGGTTCGTGGCGCTGGAGGACGACACGGTCGTGTCCTACCTGCTCTCCCAGCCGTACTCGCCGACCGAGGAACTCGCGGCCAACGTCGGTGATCCCTCGCTCGGCCTTCCGCTGCCCGAGGGGTACGAGGCACTGCTGTCCGAACGCGACCGTGCCGCTCCGGACCTGGCGCAGCTCCGGGCCGCCGGCCTGCTGCCCGACTACCGGGTGTGCCGGGAGATCGAGGTGGGCTCCGTCGGCCCGGGGGCGCGTTGACGATGTCCCGGTCCGGCCTCCGGGTCGTTCAGTGCAGCGAACGCCAGTACTGCCGTGCCTTCTGGTCGCGCACGACGTAGCCCTTCTTCACCAGTTCCGCGCGCAGGTCGTCGGCATCCTCGGTGTCGTTCTCGCGCAACGCCTTCTCCCGGGCCACGAAGATCGTGTCGACCGCGCCGGGCAGGTCCGGTGTGCCGGGCACCCAGCGCTGGAAGGCGTCGGCGTACGGATCGTCCTTCTGCCACGGATACTCGTGCTGCCGGAAGGCCTGCTCGATCCGGTCGCGCTTGGCGTCCACCTCGTCGCGGACGATCTCCCGCGAGGCGTTGTCGATGACCACGAGACGCTTGCCGTCGAGGAACACCGCGCTCACCGCCGGCCGCGCGACCTGCCGCGACGTGCCGCTCTTCTCGATGGTCACCGCGTCGGAGGCAACCGTCACCCGCAGGGCGTCGCGGACCGTCACGACGGCGAGCGCGACACCGATGCCGAGCCCCGCGACCAGACCGATCAACGCACCCCATCGGAGGTCCAACGACGCGACGATCTTGAGCGGACCCTGGAACGGGGCCCACGGCAGATCGGCGGCCCACCTGGCGATCCAGGGCAGTCCCAGCCCGAGGGCCATGCACACGACCGGCGCGAGGATGAAGAGCGAAACCAGGTCGCCGGTGGTCGGGCCGAGCATCACCGGCTGGTGTCCGGGTGTGTCGTTCGTGCCACCGGTCCGACTACTCATCGACAAAATACTCCGTTCGTGAGACCTGCGCTGGCTCATCACCTTAACGAGAGAGCCAGCCCGGGTATCCGCCCGAGGTGGAACCGGCCGTCACGGACACCCGATCTCGCCGATGGACTCGGCACCGGCCAACCGGTAGAACGTGCGTGACGTGTGCCGCTCGGGAGGGAGCAGATCGTGCGGGTGCTGTGCGTGACGGGTCCATACAGGACCCACTTCCTGCTGATGGCCCCGCTGGCCTGGGCACTGCGGGCGGCCGGCCACGAGGTGCGGGTGGCGAGCCATCCGGAGTTCGCCGAGGAGGTGGCGCGGTCCGGGCTGACCGCCGTGCCGGCGGGCCGGACGGTCGTCTTCGGGTCGGCGGCGGACGGCCAGGATCACCCCGGCGCCCAGGCGGAACCCGACTACGTGGCGAACCTGCCGGACCCGCCTCGTACCGTCGCCTGGGACGACCTGCGCGACGGCATGGAATACATGGTCCGGCAGTACTACCGGGTGGTCAACTTCTCCCTCTTCCGCGATCTCGTCGGGTATGCCCGGTCCTGGCAACCGCAGCTGGTGCTCTGGGAGGCGTCGGTCCATGCCGGTGGGATCGCCGCGAAGGCGTGCGGCGCGGCGCACGTGCGGATGCTCGTCGGGTACGAGGACTTCGGGGTGTCCCGGGTGCAGTACCTGCGGCGCATGATGGAGCAGGAGCCGGCCGACCGTGCCGACCCGATGGGCGACTGGCTCGCCGGCTACGCGCGGATGCACGGTGTGCCGCACACGGAGGACCTGGCGACCGGGGACCTGACCGTCGACCAGTTCCCGGCGTCGCTGAGCCTGGATTCCGAGCTGCCCCGGCTGCCGATGCGGTTCGCGCCCTTCGGAGGCGGCTCCGAGCTGCCCCGGTGGTTGCGCGCCGCTCCCGAGCGGCCACGGGTGGCGATCACGATGGGTTTCAGCGACGAGTCGCTCGACGGGCTGGCCGTCGGGTCACAGGGTGTCTTCGACGCGCTCGCCGACCTCGACGTCGAGGTCGTCGCCACGATGCCCGACCGGGACCGCGCACGGCGCATCCGGGTGCCCGCCAACATGCGGCTGGTCAGTCGGGAGTGTGGCGTTTTCCGTGTTTGGCCGTTGGGTGTGATCGAGGTTGTTAGATGGTGATCCGGTCGCCGTAGGCGAGGATCAGGGCGTTGAGGGCCTTGGCCCAACCGTAGACCCGGCCGGTGATACTGCCGCCGCCCTTACGTTTCTGCTGGACGACGAGATAGAGCACCTTCATCGCGGCCTGCTCGGTCGGGAAGTGCCCCCGCCGGCGGGCGGCCTGCCGGAACCGGGCGTTCAGGCTCTCGATGATGTTGGTGGTGTAGAGGACCTTGCGGACCTCGTGGTCGTAGTCCAAGAACGGCACGAACTGCGGCCAGGAGGTGCGCCAGAGCCGGATCACGGCCGGGTAGCGGTCGCCGAACTCGACGGCGAACGCCTCGAACCGGGCCTCAGCGGCCGCGACGGTCGGGGCGGTGTAGATCTCCCGCAACGCCGGGGTGATCTTCTGCCAGTCCTTTCGATTCGTGTACCGCAGTGACGCCCGTACGAGGTGCACGACGCATTGCTGGTGCACCGCCTGCGGCCAGACCTGCTCAATGGCGTCGGTCATGCCCTTGAGGCCGTCGGAGCAGACCATGAACACGTCGGCGACACCCCGGTTACGTAGCTCGGTGAGGTAGCCGGCCCACTGCTTGGCGCCCTCACCGCCGGTGCCGGCCCACATACCCAGAACGTCGCGTTCCCCGTCGAGGCTGATTCCGACCACGACGTAGACGGGCCGGTTCGCGACCTGCCCCTGGCGAATCTTCATCACGAGGGCGTCGATGAACACCACCGGATAGACCCGGTCCAGGGGCCGTTGCCGCCACGCTTCCATCTCCTCCAGCACGCTGTCGGTGACCCGGCTGATCAACTCCCGGGACACGTCGGCGTCATACACATCCGCCAGATGCGCGGAGATCTCCCCGGTCGTCAGGCCTTTGGCATACAGCGACAGGATCGCCTCGTTGAACCCGTCCAACCTGCGGACGTGCTTCGGGACGATCCGCGGGGCGAACGACCCCGCCCGGTCCCGAGGGACCTGGATCCGTACCGGCCCGACCTCGGTCCGCACCGTCTTCGCCCCATGCCCGTTACGCACGTTGGCCCGCCGGCCCGACGCCTCGTCGACGCCGACCTCGTCGAGGTGGGCATCCAGTTCGGCGTCGAGCGCTGATTCAAGGACGGTGCGGGTGATCCCCGCGAGGAGCCCACCCGGACCGACCAACGACACTCCATCGGCCTTGGCCCGCTCAACCAGCTGCTGCGCGAACTCCACCTCCGCCGCCGACGGCTGCGGAAGCTGAACAACGCTCTTCTTGTCTGCCATGACGTGGTCCTTCCTGGACAGGATCAACGTCCTGTCCAACGGACCACACCCAGGTCAAACACGGAAATCTACGCAGTCCCAGGCCCGGCATACCGAACTCGATGCCGGTTTGGCGTCGCAGCCCGCGCCCCCGCCGCCTGGCACCGTCGCCCGCATCCGCGACCACCTGGCCACCATCATGGCCAGCGGCACCACCACCGAGCGCAAGGCCGCCATCGAGGCTCTCATCGCCGAAGTCCAACTCACCGACCAGGGAGTCGTACCCGTGTTCAAGATCCCCAACGACACGACAATGCCCCCGCCCGAAACGGACGAGGGCACCTCGAAAGAACCACCGGTTCGCACAATGGTGCGGTCGGTGGAGCCGAGGGGACTCGAACCCCTGACCCCCACACTGCCAGTGTGGTGCGCTACCAGCTGCGCCACGGCCCCCTGTGCACTACCCGGTCGCCCGGGCACGGGAGAACTATACACACGCCGGCCGGCGCGGTCATCGCGCGGGGTGCCGGCCCAACGCGCCGGGTCAGTTGAGCGCCACGTCCGCCGGGAAGTGCGCCACCGCCGCCATCATGCCGCCCTGCCGGCGCAGCACCATCGGCCACAGGTCGTCCGGACGATCGACGAAGGCGTCGCCGGGCAGCGCGTCCAGGACGAACCAGGAGCCCTCTGCGATCTCCTGCTCCAGCTGGCCCGACTCCCACCCGGAGTAGCCGGCGAAGACCCGGATGCCCGCGATGCTCTCCCGCAGCTGCGCCGGGTCCGCCGTCAGGTCGAGCGTGCCGACCGCACCGGCGATCTGCTGGAAACTCTTCAACGGGCGCAGCGGGTGGCGCATGCGGGCGAGGCAGATCGCCGAATCCGGCTGCACCGGACCCCCTTCGAAGACCACGGCCGGGTCGCGGGCCAACTCGCCCCAGTCGCCGAGCACCTCCGCCACCGGAATCTCGGTGGCCCGGTTGAGCACGACGCCCAGCGCCCCGCCCGGCTCGTGGGCGACCAGCAGCACCACGGTCCGGTCGAAGTTCGGATCCTTCAACGTCGGTGCCGCGACCAGCAACCGCCCGGCCATCGACTCCGTCGCCTGCCCGCCGATCGCCCGCCCCTCTTCCTGCATGTCGGACATCCCGTCAGTCCGACCGTGCCCGGACCACCGGGGACACCGGTGCCAGCCACCCCGTCAACGCCATGCCTGGCACCATAGCCTGCTGCTGGGTCGCTGGCTAAGGTCTGACGCGACAGAGACGAGGGAGGTTCGGTGAGTCCCACGGCAGAACTCGCGGTGATCGGCGGGTCGGGGCTGTACGCCCTGCTCGACGGTGCCACCGAGCATGTAGTCGACACCCCGTACGGGCCGCCGTCCGACGCGATCACCATCGCGGAGGTGGCGGGCCGCCGGTTGGCGTTCCTGCCCCGGCACGGCCGGGATCACCGGCATCCGCCGCACCAGATCCCCTACCGGGCCAACCTGTGGGCGCTGCGCTCGCTCGGGGTCCGCCAGGTGCTCGCCCCCTGCGCGGTCGGCGGCCTGCGCCCGGAGCTGGGCCCGGGCACGTTCGTCGTGCCCGACCAGCTGATAGACCGCACCAGTGGTCGGGCACAGACCTACTACGACCGGGGCGCGGTGCACGTCTCCTTCGCCGACCCGTACTGCCCGGTCGGCCGGCGTACGCTGCTCGCCGCCGGCGCCGAGCGGGGCGTGCCGGCGGTGGACGGTGGGACGGTGGTGGTCGTCGAGGGCCCCCGCTTCTCCACCCGCGCCGAGTCGCGTTGGTTCACCGCCATCGGCGGAACGGTGGTCAACATGACCGGCCACCCGGAGGCGGTGCTCGCCCGGGAGTTGGCTCTCTGCTACTCGTCGATCGCGCTGGTCACCGACCATGATGCGGGCGTGCCGGGCGGCGGATCGGTGACCCAGGAGGAGGTGTTCCGGGTCTTCGGCGAGAACACCGCCCGCCTGCGGGAGCTGCTCTTCACCGCGGTGGCCCAGCTGCCGACGGATCGGGACTGCGCCTGCGGGGAAGCCCTGGACGGCATCACGCTTCCCTTCGCGCTGCCCTGAGCCGGGCGGCCGGGCCATCGCCGGTCAGCCGGTGGTGAGCCGTAGCGGCCCACCGCCGAGCACGTCGAGGACGGTCCGCTCCCCCAGCGGGGCGGTGAGCTGCACGGTCACCGGTTCGAGCAGGAGCTGCTCGGTGCAGACCCCGGTGCTGCGGGTCACCGCGCCGCCGACCACCACGACGTCATCCTGTTCGTAGACCAGTGGGGTGAGGCCGGTGTCGCACGCACCGATGCCGACCCGCACGGTCAGCGTGGCGTCGTCCACGGCGCGCAGGTCCAGCGCCCCGACCAGCTCCTGGGGCAGTGGCGCGGTGGGTGCGGTCGGCTCCGGCGGCTCTCCGACGGCGGTCGGGGCGACCGCGAGCCGGGCCACCGGGGCGGTCAGTTCGTCGATGGTGAACAGCCAGGCCGGGACCGCCGCCTCGCCGCGGCTGGTCCGCACCGGCACGCTGTCGAGCTCGACGGCGGTGACGGTGAGCGGGATGCAGGCGGTCTGCGGCGCGGTGCTCACCCCGGTGTCCGGCCCATCTGCCGGGGCTGGTGGGGTGGCCGGGTTCGTCGGCCGCCCGTCGCAGGCCGGTGGGTCGCCCCGGTCAAGTTCCCGGTACGCCTCGGCGGCGCTGACCAGCGGCACGGTGAGGGTGCCGGAGGGGAACTGGATGGTGCCGTCTTCGGGCTGGTCCGTCGGGAGAGGGATCTGGTCCCGGTACCAGCCGGCCCGGAAGGCGGCCTGGGTGTCCGGGGTGAAGCCGGGGTCTCCGACGGTCATGGCGGGCTCCTGGAGTGGGATGTACCCGTCCCTCCAGGTCGGGCCGGGCTGCCAGGCGGCGGCGATCTGGGTGGCCCGCTCTTCGAACGCCGCCTGCCGGCCGTCCGGCGGGGGGGCGTCGGCCGGCTCCGGGTCGGCCGGGGCGCAACCGGCGACCAGCAGCAGGGGCACGCACAGGGTGACGAATACTCGACGCATACTCTTCCGACGCCGGCCACCGCGCACTGGTTCCAGCCCACCGGTGGCACTCGTCGCCGGGAGCGACGCCGGGCCTGGTGGCAGCGGAGTTTTCGAGGCCGGAAACGCCGATGCGCCCCGGTCCGGTGGACTGGGGCGCATCGGTCAGGTGGTGGAGGTGCCGGGAATCGAACCCGGGTCCTTCGCCGCCTTGCCAGGGCTTCTCCGAGCGCAGCTCGCTGTGCCTCTACTCGGCCCCTCCGATCACGCGAGCGAGTCGGTGTGACGGGCCCAGTCGCTGATTAATCTCGCCGCACGGCCCCCGCGACCGGGGCCGATTGGCCAGCCTCCTAGCTGATGCCGGCTAACTGGGTCGAAGGCACTCCCAGGCCGACAGACTTGCTACTCGCCTCAGGCGGCGAGAGCGAAGTCAGCGCGATTCTGCTTGGCGCTTATTGGTTTCCAACGAACGATTTCCGAGACGACGTTGGCTTCCTCGGCTCGCTTCCCCTGCCGCAACGTACGAAGTCGAAACCAGTCACCCCCTCGACGGGCCGCCCTGTTGGCGGCACCGACAAGCCTAACGCCTGACGCAACGGGTTTCATCCCGCCCCAGCCGGACGCCGGCTCAGTCTGTCATCCCCTTGCCCCGCCGGCCGGCGGCCCGGGCGATCTCCCGTTGCGCGTCCCGCTTGGCGAGGTCCTGCCGCTTGTCGTACGACTTCTTGCCCTTGGCGATGCCGATCTCGACCTTGGCCCAGCCGTCGGAGAAGTAGACCTGCAGTGGGACGATCGTGAGCCCACTCTCCCGGGTCTTGCCGATCAGCCGGTCAATCTCGAGGCGGTTGAGCAGCAGTTTGCGGGTGCGTCGGGGCTCGTGGTTGGTCCAGGTGCCCTGCACGTACTCCGGGATGTGCATCCCGTGCAGATAGAGCTCGCCGTTGCGTTCCTGGGCGAAGGCGTCCACCAGTGACGCCCGCCCGGCCCGCAGCGACTTGACCTCGGTGCCGGTCAACGCCATCCCCGCCTCGTAGGTGTCGAGGATCGAGTAGTCGTGGTGGGCCTTCCGGTTGGAGGCGACGACCTTCCGCCCCTTCTCCCGTGGCATCGGCGCCACCTCCCTTCCTGGTTGCTGCGTCCCGTGGGTCGAACAGCCCGGTCGCTGCGTCCCGTGGGTCGAACAGCCTGGTCGCTGCGCCCCTCGGGTCGACAGCGGCGATCATCTTACCGGAGCACAAGGGCTCCCCCGCGCCGATTATTTCCGGTGCGGGAGAGCCCTGGCCCGACGGGGTGCGCGGGCGGCCCCAGCGGCCGCCCGGCGGGCGCTAGACCCGCAGGTAGAAGCGGAGCGTGACCCAGGCGGTGATCGCGCTGATCACGCCTCCGACAGCGGCCATCAGGGGGAAGGCCAGCAGCACCTCGCCCCAGCTGACCGGCGCGAAGAGCCCCTGGAGGGCGCTCAGCGCGCCGTCGAAGAGGAATTTCTTCAGGCCGGCGAGGGCGCCGAGGCCGAGCAGGGATCCGATCAGGCCGGCGACCACGGCTTCCAGGACGAAGGGGGCCTGGATGAACCAGTTCGACGCGCCGACGAGCTTCATCACCGCGACCTCGCGCCGCTTGCTGTAGGCGGCGACCTGGATCGTGTTGGCGACCAGGAGCAGGGCGGCGACAGCCATCGCGACCGCCGCGACGAGGGCGATCTTCTGACCCGCGGAGAAGAGATTGAAAATCTTGTCGAGTACGCCGGACCTGTCGACCACCTGGTCGACGCCCTCAATCTCGGCGTACTGCTCCCCGATCGCCTCGTACTCCTGCGGGTTCACCAGCTTCAGCCGGTACGACTCCGGCAGCACTTCTGGATCGATCGCACTGAGCAGGTCCGGGGAGTCCCGGAACATCTCCTCGAAAACCTCGTACGCCTCTTCTTTGTTGACGTACGTGACGCTATCGATCAGCGGGTCGGCATCCAGGCTGGCCTTGATCGCGGTCTTCTGCTCCTCGGTGACCTCGGTCTCGAGGAAGATCGAGACCTCGATGTTCTCGAAGTACAGCTCCTTCATCTCGGCGACCTTGACGTAGATCAGACCGCTCGCGCCGAGCATGGTCAGCGAGACCGCCATCGTAATGATCATTGCGATGGTCATGGTCACGTTGCGCCACAGACCGACCATGACCTCGGACAGGACGTATTTCAAGCGCATCGAAGATTCCTCCGCGTCTCCGGCAGGTGGTGGTCGTCAGTCGGGGTGGAGCGCCGGCTCACCCGTAGACGCCGCGAGCCTGGTCGCGGACGATCCGGCCGCTCTCGATCTCGATGACCCGGCGGCGCATCTGATTCACGATGTTCGAGTCGTGGGTAACCATCACGACGGTCGTACCGGTGCGGTTGATCCGGTCCAGCAGACGCATGATCTCGATGGAGGTGTCCGGGTCGAGGTTTCCGGTCGGCTCGTCCGCGAGCAGGATCAGCGGACGGTTCACGAACGCTCGCGCGACCGCTACCCGCTGCTGCTCACCACCGGAGAGCTCCTGCGGGTAACGGTGCTCCTTGCCACCCAGCCCGACCAGCTCCAGCACCTCCGGCACCACCCGGCGGGCAACCGCCTTGGTCTTGCCGATCACCTCGAGGGCGAACGCCACGTTCTCGTAGGCGGTGCGGTTCGGCAGCAGCCGGAAGTCCTGGAAGACGCAGCCGATCGAGCGCCGGAAGGCGGGCCGCTTCCAGGAACGCATCGACGTAACATCCTTGCCGTTCACGACGATCCGCCCCTTACTGGGCGCAACCTCGTGGAGCAGCATCTTGATGATGGTGGACTTGCCGGAGCCGGATGGGCCGATGAAGAAGACGAACTCGCCCTTCTCGATCGCGACGGACACGTTGTCGAGCGAAGGCCGGGACGCCTTCGGGTACGTCTTCGTCACTTGCTCAAGCTGAATCACGGGTCGTGAGTCTACGCGGTGTAACCGATGTGCCAAATCCCGCGCCCCTCAATTTCGGGACACGTCATCAATCTGCCAGCACTCACGATTTTCGATTGTGCGCTGCGCCCACGATCGGTCACGCTTTGTCATCAGCAAGCTGCTGCTGCTTTCGCCACCGGATACCGGCCTCGATGAAGGCGTCCAACTCGCCATCGAAGACCGCGGAGGGAGTCCCGGTCTCCTGCTCCGTTCGGAGGTCCTTCACCATCTGGTACGGGTGCAGGACGTACGAACGCATCTGGTCACCCCAGGAGCCGGCGGCGTCGGTCTTCAGGCCCTGAAGTTTGGCCTGCTCCTCCTGACGCTTCCGCTCCAACAGGCGGGCTTGGAGGACGCGCAGCGCGGACGCCTTGTTCTGCAGCTGGGACTTCTCGTTCTGACAGGTGACCACGATACCGGTCGGGATGTGGGTGATCCGAACCGCCGAGTCGGTCGTGTTCACGCTCTGCCCGCCGGGGCCGGACGACCGGTAGACATCAAAGCGCATCTCGTTCTCGGGAATGTCGATGTGATCGGTCTGTTCCACCACCGGGAGCACCTCAACCCCGGCGAAGCTGGTCTGCCGCCGCCCCTGGTTGTCGAAGGGGCTGATCCGGACCAGCCGGTGGGTACCCGACTCGACACTGAGCGTGCCGTACGCGTACGGCACTTTGACCGTGAAGGTCGCCGACTTGAGCCCGGCCTCCTCGGCGTAGGAGGTCTCGTAGACCTCGGTGGGGTAGCCGTGCCGCTCGGCCCAGCGCAGGTACATCCGCAGCAGCATCTCGGCGAAGTCCGCCGCGTCCACGCCGCCGGCTCCGGCGCGGATCGCCACCAGCGCCTCCCGGGAGTCGTACTCGCCGGAGAGCAGGGTGCGGACCTCCATCTCGTCGATGGCCTTGGTCAGCCCGGCGACCTCCGTCTCGACCTCGGCGAAGGCACCCGGGTCGGACTCCGCCTCGGCCAACTCCAGCAGCACCTTGGCGTCATCGAGGCGAGAACGAAGCTCCGCGAGCTTGTTGATCTCCCCATTCACGTACGACAGCTGAGAGGTGACCTGTTGCGCCCGGGCCTGGTCGTCCCAGAGGTCGGGGGCGGAGGCGGCCTCCTCCAGACGGGCCTTGTCCGCCCGCAGCCGGTCGATGTCGAGCACCGACTCGATGTTGCGAAGAGTGGCGTCGAGTTCCTTGAGCTGTTCGGCGTAGTCGGCATCGGTCACGACAGACAAGACTACTGCGCGGGCGAGGAGTGAGCTTGCGAGCCCCGCAGCCCACGCCCAACAAACCCAGCGCGGGCGAGGAGTGCGCCTGCGGAGCGGCGGAGCAGGAGCGGGCCGGCGAAGCCGGCGCGAGCTTGCGAGCCCCGCAGCCCACGCCGCAGACACCCCGCGGTCGAGGCGGGGTTCACCAGGGCCGGTCAGATCCGGGGCAGGGTTCTCCGGACCTGGGGCTTCGTGCGCCCAGGCCCGGGGGTTACCGCCGGGTCAGTTGACCTGGGCGGATTTCAGCCAGGACAGGGCGGCCTTGTGGTAGGCGACCGCGAACTCCAAGGCGCTGGCGTCGTACGTCTCGCCTTCCTTCTTCGCATTCTTCACCTGCTCCCGAACTCGGGCCAGGGCCTCCGTGTGGTACTCGTTCGCAGCCGTCTGAAGGTTCTTGAGCTGGCTGGCCGAGTGCAGGTTCCCGAAGGCGAACCGCAGCGCGATCGGGTTTCGAATGGTGTCCCGACCGGGCTCCTCGGTCAGCCATCGGGAGAAGGTCCGTTTACCCGCAGCGGTGATCGCATACGGCTGACTCATCCGCGGTCCCGGTTTACCGAGCCGCACCAGCCCTTTCTCGGCCAGCACGGGCAGCTCTCGGTAGACCTGACTGCGGGTCATTGACCAGTACGGCGCCAACCGGCGCTCAGCGGCGGCCATCAGTTGACCACCTGTCATCGGGCCCTCGTGAAGCAGCCCGAGCAGGGCTGCCGCCGTGGGATTGACTCCGGAATCCGCCATGCCTCTCACGCTGCCACTTTGCAGTCGCGACGTCCAGGATTTCACGTTTTCGCCACCCAACAGGGCTTCCTATGTGCACTGTCTATCCATATGGAGTGGATGAAAGGACCCCTCCCCCAAGCCGGGCGGTCGACCTGGCGAAGGGGTCCTTCTGGTTAGCGCATGTGCGGATAGGTGTGGTCGGTCGGCGGGACGAAGGTTTCTTTGATGGTCCGGGGAGACATCCATCGGACCAGGTTCTGCCAGGATCCGGCCTTGTCGTTGGTGCCACTGGCACGGGCACCGCCGAACGGCTGCTGACCGACCACCGCACCGGTGGGCTTGTCGTTGATGTAGAAGTTGCCGGCCGCGTACCGCATCCGCTCGGCGACCCGGTCGACCACCTGCCGGTCGGTGGCGAAAATGGCGCCGGTCAACGCGTACGGCGCAATGGACTCGGCCTGGGTGACCACCTCGTCGAAGCGGGCGTCGTCGAAGACGTGCACGCCGAGGATCGGGCCGAAGTACTCGGTGGTGAAGGTCTCGTGGGCGGCGTCGGTGCACTCGAAGAGTGTCGGCCGGACGAAGTAGCCGACCGAGTCGTCGGCGGTGCCGCCAGCGACGACCTGGCACGAGTCGTCACCGGAGATCAACTTCAGGGCGGCGGTGTGCCGCGCGTACGCCTTGGCGTCGATGACGGCGCCACCGAAGTTACTGAAGTCGGTGACGTCACCGTAGCTGAGCGCCTCCGCGGTGGCGGCGAGCCGGTCCCGCAGCCCACCTGCCCACAACGACCGTGGAATGTACGCGCGGGAGGCCGCGGAGCACTTCTGACCCTGGAACTCGTACGCGCCCCGGATCAGGGCGGTGTGCAGCGCGTCCACGTCAGCGCTGGGGTGGGCGACCACGAAGTCCTTGCCGCCGGTCTCGCCGACCAGGCGCGGGTAGGTCCGGTAGTGGGCGATCTCCTCACCGACGGTTCGCCAGAGCTGCTGGAAGACCTTGGTGGAGCCGGTGAAGTGGATGCCGGCCAGGTCGGGATCGGTCAGCACCACGTCGGACACCTCCGCGCCCCGCCCGGTGACCATGTTGATCACGCCGGGGGGCAGGCCCGCCGCTTCGAAGAGCCGCATCGTGAAGTGCGCGGCGAACTGCTGGGTGGGGGCCGGCTTCCAGACCACCGTGTTGCCGAGCAGGGCCGGTGCCGAGGGTAGGTTGCCGGCGATCGCGGTGAAGTTGAACGGGGTGATCGCGTAGACGAAGCCCTCGAGCGGACGGTGGTCGAACCGGTTCCAGGTGCCCGACGAGGAGAGGGGCTGTTCGGCGAGGAGCCGACGAGCGAAGTGGACGTTGAACCGAAGGAAGTCGATGAACTCGCAGGCCGCGTCGATCTCCGCCTGGAACGCGGTTTTCGACTGGCCGAGCATCGTGGCGGCGTTGAGCGTGTCCCGCCAGGGCCCGGCGAGCAGGTCAGCGGCGCGCAGGAAAATCGCCGCCCGCTCCGCGAACGGCAACGCCCTCCAGCCGGGCGCCGCATCCTTGGCGGCCTGCACCGCGGCGCGTGCGTCGTCGTGGGTGGCGTGGGCGGTGACGCCCAGCACGTGTGCGTGTCGGTGGGGCTGCACCACGTCGATCGAGGGGCCGCCGGCCATCCGTTGCTCGCCCGCGATGGTCATCGGCAGGTCGATGCGGTCACTGGCCAGTTCGACCAGCCGCCGTTGCAGCCGGTCCCGGTCGGTGTCCCCCGGCTCGTAGGGGCGTACCGGCTCGTTGTGGGGCTCGGGCACGGAGAAGACGGCGTCCATCACAAGGCTCCTGGGGGTTCGGGGCAATGGGGGTAGCGGACCCGCGGAGCGTCGGCCGGGTGGCCGGACGCCAAACACCGGGGCCGCAGGGGCCAGACACGGCGGCGGGACCTCGACTGATACTCCCACGTTTGGGCCCTTTTCCCCACCACTCAACTCAGCGCGCACCGGCCGACGCGACTCCCGGGCCAACCACGACGGACGCGTACCCTGGTGGGCCGGTGAACCACGGCCGCGCCGCCGGCCGAATGCCGGTCGAAGGGACAACGATGACGAAGCAGCCCGGCGACTCCGCCACCACGGAGCCGACGCAGGCGAGCCCGGACCCGGACGAAGCGAGCCCGGACGCGACAAACCCGGGCGCGGACGAAGCGGGCCCGGAGCACCCGGGCGCAGCGAGCCCGCTCGCGACCGGCACGCCATCGGCGCAGACAAGGACCGGCCTGCTCGCCCCCGGCGCGCCGCTGCTCGGCCTGCTGGCGCTCGGCTGGCTGACCGCCATGCTCTGGTCGACCCGCGCGGTGATCGACTCGGCGGCGGCCGGAGTCACCGCGATCAGCCTCTCCGCCTTCGCCCTACCCGGAGTGATCTCTGCCGCGCTCGTCGCCGGCACCGCCTTCGCACTGTTCGGAGCGGAGTTGCTCGCCCAGCAGGGTCGAAACCGGGCCACCCTGCGCTTTGTCGTGGCGGTCGCCAGCGGGCTGCTGATCGGGCTCGCCGCCGCCTTCGCCATCAACCTGACCTACGCCGACACGGCCACCACCAACGTGATCGCCGGCACCACCGCCGCCGCCGCCATCATCGGCGGGGGCATCGCCGCGGCGCGGACCGCCCCGGTTATCGGCGCGGTGGTGGCCGCCGGGCTCGGCACGCTCCTCTTCGTCGTGGCGTTCAGCTGGGCGCGGGACCCACTCTTCGAGCTCTTCGGCGCCGGCGAAACCCAGGAGTCGCTGCTCAACGCCGCGAAGTGGGTCTCCCGTACCGAATCCCTGCTCGCCGGCCTGATGGCGGGGCTGTTGGCCTTCGGCTACCTGACCTGGTCCCGGCGCCGAGCGGCGACCCACCGCAACGATCCGCCCGCCCTGCGCTGGCCGGCCTACCTGGTCGCCGGGGCCGGGCCCGGCCTGCTGCTGCTCGTCGCCGAGGTGATCCTGCGCGTCGGCGGGCGGCGGCTGCTCGACCTGGCTGGCGCGCTCAGCGAGGCGGACGCCGTGGCACAGACCTCGCTCGGCACCTCACGGGTGGACAACGGGATCTGGGTGCTCTTCGTCGGCGCGCTGACCGCGATGATTGCCTTCGGCCGCACCCTCGGACCGGCTCCGCTGGACGAGGAGGACCCGGACGAGGCGTAGCCCGCTCCGACCGGAAGTCGTTCGGAGTCAGCCCGGAGCAGACCGGGTACGGCCAACCAGGTCGAGCGGCTGGGCTAGCCCAACCCGAGGAGCTGGTCCAGCTCCGTGCTGTCGTACCACTCCAGCTCATGGTCTTCGGCGCCGTCAACGGTGAACTGCGCGTCCGGGTCACCGCCGAGCGCATCGGTCACCGCCCGAACCGCGGCGCCGACATCCTTGACCGCGTCCACCCCGTCCACGTGAATGGCGGCCACCGCCCCCACCGGTACCGGGCCGGCTAGTTCGACCGTGCTGGACCCCAGGTCCGCGTCACCCGGTCCGACCGTCGCCGCGGGCAGATCAGCCGAGACGACGACCCGGCGGTGTGGCGCCGCCTCGTCGGCGTGCAGGAGCTGGAGCGCGTCCTGGGCAGCTCGGGTGAACGCGACGTACTCCAGCTCCTCCTCGTCCCCCTCGGCGTACCACTCGCGCAGCGCCGGGGTGACCGCGTGCGCGGAGGCCGCGGGGAGCCCGGCGGTCCGCAGCAGGGTCAGCATCGGCACGGTCGCCGGGACATACACCCGGACATGCTCATTGGTCACCGGTTCTCCCTGGGTTCAGCTCCACCGGCGGTTGCCGGTCTGGGGCGCCGGTCATGCCGTACGCCGTGACCGTCATACACCCCGGGCTGGCTCGACGAAAGTTGGGCTCCCAGAGTGTTCCCGAGCGCACTCGCGGTGGCATGGGTCGACCCCACTGCCCTCGGGACGCTGCTGGTGGCAAACTAAGTCAAACGCAGCCAACTCAGGGGAGTTTGCGTGGCGGAGCCGAGGTTCCTGCTGCTGTCCGAGGTCGCCGCCGAGCTGAACGTGTCGGACTCGCAGGTTTACCACATGGTGCGCGGTGGCGAGCTGCCGGCGATCAAGATCGGCGGACGTGGTCAGTGGCGGGTGGAGCGCACGCGGCTGGAGGAATACATCAACCAGAAGTACGCGGAGACCGCCGAGTGGGTTCGTGACAACCCGCTCGCCGAACGGGAGCCGGAGTAGCCGCCCGCCGCCCCGCATCCACAGGCATTGACCACCCCCTCTTTCTTCCTCCAGAATCGTGGCTGCCGTAGGCAAACGAAGGTAAACACAAGAATCTGGAGGGCCGGGATGCCTGCTGTCCGCCGCCCCGAGCCGACTCGTCCCCCTGTCCGGCTTCGCCCGGCCCCATCCATCGACCCGCCCTGCGTCGAGGACGACCCCGCCCACTGGCCAATCGACGGCCAACTCGCCCTCGACCTGTTCCGGCTGGGCCCGGGCCCGCTGCCCCGCTCACCCGACCAGCGTCGCGGGGCCGGACCGGGCCCAGCCCGGCCCCGGCGCGCACCGACCCGATTGCCCGCCACCGCGCTAGCCACCGCCACCCCCGAGGCGACCCGGGTTGCGCATCGGTTCGTCACCACCTGCCTGGAGGTGATCAACGGCTATCGACCCCACAGCCAACTACGCCGGCTACTCGACCCGAGCCGGGCGGCCGAGCTGGCGGCCGAGTTGACCCGCGCCACCGCCCGGGCGGGGCCGGCGCGCCGCCGCTCCACCCGGCCCGGCACGCGCCTACGTCGGTTACGGGTATGCGAGCCGCGAGCCGCGGTCGTCGAGGCAGCCGCCGTGCTGGCCGGCCCGGCCGGCAGAACGTGGGCGATGGCGATCCGCCTCGAACAGCGTCGCGGCAGCTGGCACTGCACTGCCCTTAACGTTCTGTGAGGAGGTGCGCACGCAACACGTGCACACCTCCTGCACAGGTCGGTCAGGCGCCGCCGTTGGGCGAGCCGTGGCAGCGCTTGTACTTACGGCCCGAGCCGCACGGACACGGCGCGTTTCGCGACGGACCGTTGCCGCCCTCGGCCTGCCCCGGTGCCGCTCGGCGGGCGGTTCCGGCGGCCACGGCGTGGCCAGGCGCACCGCTGCCCGGCCGTTGCGGGGCGGTCGGCGCGCTCTGCCCGGGGGCGGCCGGAGCGGTCCGGGCGGGCCGACCCTTCCGCGGCGCCGGCTCGTCGGCCTGCTCGACGGCGACCGAGCCGCGCCCGGCCTCCCCGTCGATGGTCGGCGCGGAGTATTGCAGGCCCTGCTGCTGTGGCGTACGACCGAGGCCCTTGGCCCGGACCTCGACCGGCTTCTCCAGGAGCTTGACCTCGTCGGCCGCCGGCTCCGGCTCCTGGACCTGCACCTCCAGGTTGTAGAGGAAGCCGACCGTCTCCTCCTTGATGCCGTCCATCATGGTGGCGAACATGTCGAAGCCCTCGCGCTGGTACTCCACCACCGGGTCCCGCTGGGCGTAGGCCCGAAGACTGATGCCCTCCTGGAGGTAGTCCATCTCGTAGAGGTGCTCACGCCACTTGCGGTCGATCACCTGGAGCAGGACCATCCGCTCGAGCTGCCGGACACCCTCCGTGCCGAGCTGCTCCTCGCGGCGGCCGTACGCGGCGTGCGCGTCCTCCTTGAGCCGGCTGAGCAGGAAGTCGACATCGATGCTCGCCCGGCTTCCGCCCGCCTCCTCCTCCAACTCCTCGATGGTGATGCCCACCGGGTAGAGCTGCTTGAGGCTGGACCAGAGCTGCTCGAAATCCCAGTCCTCGGCGTAGCCCTCGGCGGTGGCACCCCGGACGTACGCCTCGACGACATCGTCGATCATGTTCCGGACCTGGTCCGACAGGTCCTCGCCGTTGAGCACCCGAAGCCGCTCAGCGTAGATAACCTGCCGCTGCTTGTTCATGACCTCGTCGTACTTGAGGACGTTCTTGCGGATCTCGGCGTTCTGGGACTCGATCTGCGCCTGCGCGGTCTTGATCTGGCGGGTGACCATCTTGGACTCGATGGGCACGTCCTCCGGGATGTTGAAGCGCTCCATGACCGCCTCGACGGCACCGGAACGGAAACGCTTCATCAACTCGTCCTGCAGCGACAGGTAGAAACGGGACTCACCCGGGTCACCCTGGCGACCCGATCGACCGCGCAGCTGGTTGTCGATGCGCCGCGACTCGTGCCGCTCAGTGCCCAACACGTAGAGGCCGCCGACGGCGGAGACCTCTTCCGCCTCGGCGTCGCAGGCCTGCTTCCAGGTGGGCAGGACCTCCTCCATCGCCTTGGCGTACTCCTCCTCGTGCTCGGCCGGGTCGAGCCCACGCTGGCGCAGGTCGTTGGCGGCGAGGAATTCCGGGTTACCGCCGAGCAGGATGTCGGTGCCGCGGCCGGCCATGTTGGTGGCGACGGTGACCGCACCCTTCCGCCCCGCCTGGGCCACGATCTCCGCCTCGCGCGCGTGGAACTTCGCGTTCAGCACCGAATGGGGAATGCCGCGACGGCGCAGGAGCTGCGAGAGAATCTCGGAATTCTCCACCGAGACCGTGCCGACGAGCACCGGCTGGCCGGCCTGGTGCCGTTCGACGATGTCTTCGATAACCGCGTTGAACTTGGCCTTCTCGGTCTTGTAGATGACGTCGGAGCGGTCCTCCCGGACCATCGGCCGGTGCGTGGGGATGGTCACCACCCCGACCTTGTAGACCTTGTTGAACTCACCCGCCTCGGTCTGGGCGGTACCGGTCATCCCGGCGAGCTTGCCGTAGAGACGGAAGTAGTTCTGGAGGGTGATGGTGGCCAGGGTCTGGTTCTCCTGCTTGATCTCCACCCCCTCCTTGGCCTCGATCGCCTGGTGCATGCCCTCGTTGTAGCGGCGCCCGTGCAGGATGCGGCCGGTGAACTCGTCAACGATCAGGACCTCGCCCTCGCTGACGATGTAGTCCTTGTCCCGCTTGAAGAGCTCCTTCGCCTTGATCGCGTTGTTGAGGTAACCGACCAGCGGCGTGTTGACCGACTCGTAGAGGTTGTCGATGCCGAGCCGGTCCTCGACCTTGCCGACCCCTCGCTCGGTCACCGCGACCGTGCGCTTGGCCCGGTCGACCTCGTAGTCGCCCTCACCATCCTTGCCGGCCTGGAGGCGGGCGACCACCGCGGCGAACTCGCCGTACCAGCGGGCGGAGTGTTCGGCCGGGCCGGAGATGATCAGCGGGGTGCGGGCCTCGTCGATCAGGATCGAGTCGACCTCGTCCACGACGGCGAAGTTGTGGCCCCGCTGGACCAGGTCCTCCTTCGACCACGCCATGTTGTCGCGCAGGTAGTCGAAGCCGAACTCGTTGTTGGTGCCGTAGGTGATGTCGCACTCGTAGGCGGCGCGGTGTTCGGCGGCGGGCCGGTTGGGCAGCACGACGCCGACGGTGAGCCCGAGGAACTCGTGCACCCGGCCCATCCAGGCGGCGTCCCGCTCGGCCAGGTAGTCGTTGACGGTGATCACGTGTACGCCGTCGCCGGAGAGCGCGTTGAGGTAGACCGGCATGACCGAGGTGAGGGTCTTCCCCTCACCGGTCTTCATCTCGGCGATATTGCCGAAGTGCAGCGCCGCGCCACCCATCACCTGGACGTCGTACGGGCGCTGGCCAAGCACCCGGGCGGCGCCCTCGCGACAGACCGCGAACGCCTCGGGCAACAGGTCATCGAGGGTCTCGCCGTCCGCCAGCCGCTCCCGGAACTGCGCGGTCATCTCCCGCAGCTCGTCGTCGGTGAGGTTGACGTAGTCGTCCTCGATGGAGTTGACGGCGGCGGCGATCGCCTTGAGCCGGCGCACCAGGCGCCCCTCGCCCGCACGGAGGACCTTTTCCAGAATCGACACGGATCAACGCTCCCCTAGACAGTCTCGAACCATCGTAGGCGCTCCATCACGGCGATGGTCACTGGTGGCGGGGTCCGCTCCGCCGAAGCGGACATAACGCACCCGGTCCGAGCGGGCGGGGCTAATCCGGTTACGCCGTGGGCGAACAATCCGGCACGATGGCTCGGGTGAGACGAATCGAGATCAATGAGCTAGACGGAGACCTCCCCGCGGAGCGGCCGGCCGGAACCGAGACGAGGCCAGGGCGGACCGAGACCGAGGCCGGACCGATCGACACCGCGCCCCGGGCCGGCGGCGGCATGACGCCGGAGACCATCGACGGGCCCGGGATCCGGCTGCGCCTGTCCCGCCTCGAGGACATCCCCGACACGATGGCCGCCTGCTCCGACCCGCTGGTCCAGCGCTTCCTGCCGGCGCTGCCGTCGCCGTACACCGAGGCGGACGCCCGGTGGTGGATCACCGAAGGGGCGCCCGCGGCCTGGGCCAGCGGTGGGGCCGTGTACACCATCGCGGATCGCGAGACGGACCGGCTCCTCGGCACGGTCGGGCTGAACGACCCGGCCCCCAGCCGCCAGGAGGCGGGGATCGGCTACTGGGTCGCCCCGTGGGCGCGGGGGCGCGGCGTCGCCACGGCGGCGACCCAAACCCTCGCCGACCGGGCGTTCGCCAACGGAATTCGCCGGCTGGAGCTCCTCACCGTCCCGGAGAACATCGCCAGCCAGCGGGTGGCGCTGGCCGCCGGCTTCCGCCCCGAGGGCGTACGCCGGTTGGCCAGCCGCGGCCGAGACGGCGAACGGGCTGATCTCCTCACCTGGGCGCGGCTCGCCGACGACCCCCCGGGACCGGCTCCGCGGTTGCTGCCGGACCTACCCGACGGCCGGCTCACCGACGGCGTGGTGGAGCTCCGGCCACGCGGCCCGCAGCACACGGAGGCCATGTACCACCTGCAGACCCAGCCCGAGTTAGTCGCCGTCCTGGTGCCGCCGGAGCCGCCCCGGCGGGCCGACGTCGAACGGAACTGCCGGGAGGTGCAGTCCCGCTGGCTGCGGGACCAGGTCGCGAACCTGGTCATCATCGACGCGCGCAGTGGGGTCACCGCCGGCTTCTGCCAACTGGTCCTCGACAGTCCGCAGTTCCAACAGGGCATGATCGGCTACGGCCTGCTGCCGGCCTGGCGCGGACTCGGGTACGCCACCCGTGCGGTCCGATTGCTCGCCGAGTGGGGATTCACCGAGGTCCGGCTCGGCCGGATCTGGGCGGATACCCACGCCGGCAACATCGCCTCGGAGCGGGTGTTGGGACGGGCCGGCTTCCGCCGGGAGGGACGGGTACGCGGGCGTTTCCCCGCCGGCGACGGGCACCGCACGGACAGCACGCTCTTCGGCCTGCTCCCGGGCGACCTGACCGAGGCACCCGGAACACGCTGAGCCCGCTGACCAGGCCCGGCCCCAGGCCGGTCAGCGAAGCACTGCTCGGCCTGGAGCCCAACCCCGACAGGACCGTGTCCGGGGGCCGGCCCGGTCTGCTCGGCCCGGACCTGGGGCGTCAGACGGCCAGGGAGATGATCCCGTAGTCGTAGGCATGCCGCCGATAGACGACGCTGGGCCGACCGGACTCCTTGTCCTGGAACAGGTAGAAGTCGTGCCCGACCAGCTCCATCTGGAACAGGGCGTCGTCGATGGTCATCGGCTCGGCCGGGTGGACCTTCTCCCGGGCGATGTGCCACGGCTGGTCGTCGCGTTCTTCCTCGGCCCGCTCGGCGACCGCCGTCGACGTGGCAGCGTCGGCGGACAGCGGCCCGGCGACGAGGTCGGTCACCGGAAGCCCGGCGGTGGCGGCGGCGACGGAGATGGGGGCATGCCGGCCGTGGTGAACCCGACGGCGGTCGGCCGCCCGGCGCATCCGGGCGTCCAGCCGGGTGATGGCCGCGTCGAGCGCGCTGTAGAAGTCGCTCGTGCCCGCCTCGGCCCGCATCACCGGGCCCCGCGAAACGCAGGTGATCTCCACCCGCTGGCAGTGGTCCGCCTGACGCGGATTGCGCTCATGGAACAGCTCGACATCAACCCGGATGATCTTGTGGTCGTAGCGTTCGATCTTGGCTAGCTTCTCCGCTACGTGCACCCGGAAATGATCTGGAACTTCGACATTCCGGCCCTTGACCACGATGTCCACGTGACCTCCCTCGTTCGGATGGTCGTTACTGCGGTACCCCGGTCGCGCTCTCGGGACGGTCCCACCCAGCCGTCGACCGGTCAGTGCGGCTACGCCTCCCTTCACCGCCGGGAGGTGGGAGAACTCCTACTTCCCCCGACAGCAGAACGCTAACTCCTGTTCGGCCGACCGTCACCCCTGGTTTTCAGGACAGTCCAGTATTTTTCCTGAATCGTTCACCAAGGGGAGAAAGAAATTACGGTCCGTTACCGGCGCCTCCGCTCGGTCGCCGCCAGCACCGCCGCGACCGAAGGCACCCGGTCGGTCGCGGCTAGGACCCGACTCACCGCGGCGAGCGTCGAGCCGGTGGTGACGATGTCGTCCACGACAACCAGCGCCGCATCCGTCGGAATCGGCCGCCACCGGCGCCGGGCCCGAAACGCCGCGGCGGCCGACGCCGCCCGGCCCGCGCTGTCCAACGTCACCGAGTCCGGCCGGGGCAGCGCCCGCACCGCGGAACGGACCTCGACTGGCCAGCCGGCCCGCCGCAACCGGTCCGCGCAGTGCCGGGCCAGCCGGCTGAGGTGGTCGCCGTACCGGGCCCGCGCCGCAGCCGGGGTGTCCGGCACCGGCACCAACGACACCGGGCGCACCGGGCCGACCGCGACCGCCACCGCCTCGGCGAGGAGCGCGCCCAGCGGCCGAGCTAGCCCGTGCCGGCCATGGTCCTTGTACGCGAGCAGCACCTCGCGCAACGGGCCCGTGTAGGGGCCGAGCGCCACGCAGGGCGGCAGCCCCTCCGGAGCCGGCGTCGGACGTACCGGCCGCGGACGCAGGTCGCCCAGCGCCGCGACGCACTCCGGGCAGACACCGTGCCGCAGCCCCGGTCGCCGGTCCCGACATCCGGCGCACTCCACCGGCAGCACCAGTGCGCCGAGATCCTGGACGACTCGACCGAGGCCCCGCATAGCTGATCAGAAAAGCAGGAAGGGCGCGGACGGGTCGCTGGTCTGGGCGTCGTTCGGCGCGAGGTCCCGTACCTGGTCGGGGGTGATCCGCTCGAACGGAAAGCCCTGGTAGGCCACATCGTTGGCCTCATACATGACGATGCCGTACGGGGCCTCCGGATGCGCCGGGTACGCCGCCAGATGCGTCACGACAGCGCCGGTGACATGCAGCTTGGTCTCCCGGGACCCATCCACATCGACCTCGTAGAGCACTCGTTTGCCGCCCTTCGAACCGGCCACCACCAGACTGTTCTCGCCGTACCAGTCGACCGCGGTGAGCCCGCTGAGGGAGGTGTGGGTCCGGCGGGGCGGCCCGACGGCGAGGGTGTCCCCATCGTGGCTCACCGCGGCCAGGTAGAGCTCGCCATCACTGACGATCGCGAGTCGATGTCCGTCCAGGGAACCGGCCACCGCGGTCACGCCCCCGAGGCTCAGCTGCACCGGCTCCAGCTTGGCCGCCTCATCGAAGCGGTACAGCCGGTCGTCGGCGGCGACTAAGCCGACCGGCTGCTGCGGATGCGCCGAACGCAGCCAGACCGGACGACCCACCGTCTGGAACGTCTCCTGACTCGCGGTGAACGAGGTGAGGGGGGCGGAACCGGCCTCGACCGCGAGTCGCTGCCGCCCGTCCCCGGCCTCAACCGCAAGCGCCGCGAGGGTACGTTGCCCGGAGTAGCTGATACCGGCCGAGAGCACCTTGTGGTTCTCGGCCGTCGTCATCGGCGCGGCTGTCGGGCCGAGGGAACGGATCGCCCCCTCGTAGACGCAGAAGGGCTGCGGGATGGTGTCGACCCGATAGACCGGATTCAGCCTCCGGTGCTCCCCCACATCCTTGATGGTCACCTGCGACTGGTTACGGATCTTCAGCTCAAGCTGCCCGGTCAACTCCGGCAGCGACCACACAAGCTGGGTGGCGAGCAGATTCAGCCGGGTGCTGTCCGCACCGGCCATGTCCAGGTTGACCTCCCAGCGGTCGTCCGTCCGGGTGGCGTTGTTGATCAGATTGGTACCGTCCGGCAACCCGCTGATCGCCCGCTTCAGCCAGGCGGAGTGGCCACCTACCAGCCACCGAACCACCTCGCTGACCAGCCGGTCCTCGGGCACGGCGAGCGCGAGGTAGCGCTGGTCCGGCACTAGGCGCAGCCGGTCTGAACTCCAGTAGTAGATCGTCCGGGACTTGTAGTACTCCTGCAGCGCCTCGACGTTGAGCAGGAGCACGTTCGGTGGATTCGTCACATACCACTCGATGTCGTCCCCTCCCTCCGGCGCGTACGGCCGCAGGCCGAATTCGTACGTGGCCGGGGTGGCCTCCGGCGGCGCCAGCACCCCGTCGGCGGTCAGCTGCCCGACCTGCTGCACCGTGAGGGTTACCTGGATCTCCTCCGGCCCGGGGACGATGACCGGCTCCGCGAGCAGCCGCACCACGGTCAGCGCGACCTCGCTCCCCTCTTTCCGCGGCAACCGGGCTCGGTCCTCGGGAACGACGAACTCGCTAACCCGGTCGTACGCCCCACCCGGCTCCCCGGCCGCGGCGGCGAGGAAGTTGTCGACGAACTCCTCCCGGCTGTCCGCCGCGGTACGAGACGGCGGCTCCGACCTGCCCCCGCTACTCGTACCCGTCTCGGCCGCCGGGCCGGGGCCCTCGACGCGTACCTCGGTCTGTCCCGGGATCCCGCAACCGGCCGCGGTGACGAGGAGAACGCCACCGAGCAGGCCGGCGAGCACCTGGCGGCTCACGGCCGGGCCTCTGCGCCATCGGTCGGTGCGGGACCGACCGTCAGCGCCCCCGCGCTGCCCGGACCGATGGCGAGCAGGCCGCCCTCGCGTGGGCCGCCACACGGCAGCCGCACGTCGGCGGGAACCAGCCGCAGCGGCGAGGAGGTCAGCCGGTCGCCGGCCCGCGCCGGCAGGGTCAGCCGGAACTGGGCCCCCTGCCCTGGTGCGCCCCACGCCTCCAGCCACCCGCGGTGCAGCCGGGCGTCCTCAAGGCTGATCGACAGGCCCAACCCGGTGCCCCCGGTCTGTCGGGCCCGCGACGGGTCAGCCCGCCAGAACCGGTTGAAAATCAACTTCTCCTCCCCCGGTTTGAGCCCCAACCCACGGTCGCGCACCGTGACCGCCACCGCGGTCTCGTCCGCCCCCAGGGTGATGTGCACCGGCCTGCCCTCGCCGTGCTCGACGGCGTTGCCGACCAGGTTCCGCAGCACCCGCTCGACGCGACGCGGATCGACCTCGGCGATGACCGGGCCGCCCGGCAGATCCAGCTCGACGGTGACCCCGACCCGCTCGGCGAGGCAGGCCAACCGACCCACCACCCGGTGCACGACCGGTACCAGATCGGTGGGTTCGGCATCCAGCGCGGCGAAGCCGGCGTCGAATCGACTGATCTCCAGCAGGTCGGTCAGCAGTTCCTCGAACCGGTCCAGCTCCGTCTGGAGTAACTCGGCGCTCCGGGCCACGGCCGGATCGAACTCATCCCGCTCGGCGAAGATCAGATCTGCGGCCATCCGGACCGTGGTCAACGGAGTCCGCAGCTCGTGCGAGACATCCGAGGTGAAGCGGCGCTGCAGCCGCGACATCTCCTCCAACCGGAGGATCTGCCGTTGCAGGTTGGTCGCCATCTGGTTGAAGGACTCGGCGAGCAGCGCCAGATCGTCCTCGCCGTTGACCGCCATCCGCTGGTCGAGCAGGCCGGCGGAGAGACGTTGCGCGGTCCGGGCAGCCACCCGGACCGGCAGCACCACCAGCCGGGTCACCAGGGCGGCGAGCAGCCCGAGCAGCACCACCAGGGCGATACCGGTCCCGACCACGGTCGCCCGGGCGTCGGCGGCGGTGGCATCCTGCCGGGTCAAGGGAACAAGGTAATAGAGCTCTACCTGACCGAACTGGGTCGGTACCGGCGAGCCGTAGGTCAGATACTTCGTATCGGTCTCACCGAGCCGGCCGGTGCTGATCTGACTGGCGACCTCGCCCGCGGCGACGGTGGCGCGCAACTCCGGGCTGATCAACGAACCGAAGTTGTCCACCGCCGGGGCGGTTCGGGGCTGGATTACCCCCTCGGCGTTGTCCGCGATCAGGGCGACCACCACCCCGGTCGCCTGCTGGGGGCCGCCGCCAGCCAGGTAGTTCACGGTTCCGTCAACGGTCTCCTGGAACTGCGCCTCTTCTGGCTTGTGGTAGAGCCCGAGCTGTTTGGCCGCGTACGCCGCACCGCTGTTCAGCCGGTCCTGCACATCGGCTTCGGCGTTCTCCAGCAGGATGCTGGTGATCTTGTCTGCGATGAGGTAAGCGAAGCCACCAACCAGCAGGCTGGAGGCCAGCAGCGTGATGGTTACCACCCGCACCTGCAACGAGCGCCGCCAGCCCTGGTGCAGCCCGGCGACCAGCCGAGCGCCCCACCCGCCGACGGCACGCCACAGCTCCCCGGCGCCGAGGCGGCGCGGGGAGCCGTTCGTGGTGGAGTCGGGAACCAGAGAGTTGGCCACAGTGTGGCCAGGTTATCCGGTACCGGCCTTGTAGCCCACGCCGCGCACGGTGAGGATGATTTCCGGGCGTTCCGGATCTGGCTCGATCTTGGCCCGGAGCCGCTGGACGTGCACGTTGACCAGGCGGGTGTCGGCGGCGTGCCGGTACCCCCAGACCTGCTCCAACAAGACCTCCCGGGTGAAGACCTGCCGTGGCTTGCGGGCGAGCGCGACCAGTAGGTCGAACTCCAACGGCGTCAGCTTCACCTCCTCGCCGTTCCGGCTGACCGTATGCGCCGGCACGTCGATGGTGATCTGGTTGCCCGGGGGACCAATGGTGAGCAGTTCGGGGGCGGCATCCTCGCCCCGGCGTAGCCGGGCCCGCATCCGGGCCACCAGTTCCTTCGGCTTGAAGGGCTTCACCACGTAGTCGTCCGCCCCGGACTCCAGCCCTAGGACGACATCCACCGTGTCGCTCTTGGCAGTCAGCATGACGATCGGCACACCCGACTCGCCCCGGATCGACCGGGCCACGTCAATGCCACTCATGCCCGGCAGCATCAGATCGAGCAGCACGATGTCCGGCCGGTTCTCCCGGAACGCGGCCAGGGCACGTTCGCCGTCAGCCACGAACGAAGGCAGGAAGCCCTCGCTGCGCAGGACAATGCCCAGCATCTCGGCGAGTGCGGGGTCATCGTCAACCACCAGTACCCGAGCTCTCATGGGATTAATCTTCCATCCCCATCTCCGTCATGGGATCCACGTCCGCCTCCGTGGCGGGATCCACGTCCGCTGGCACCGATGCCGTCGGCCGCCGTTACCCAGCACCCCGCGGCCCGGACGTCACCGTCGGCCGCACGGTCGGCTGGTCGGACCAGCCTGCCACCATGATCCCTGGGTACGCCCACCGGCGCCAGTACCGAAGGTGGGATCCGGTGCTCACCCGGGCTAGCGGCGGACAGCAGCGGCCGCCCGGGAGGCGGCGGCAGCGGCCAGCCCCGGGGCTGGCCGGCCCCGCCCGGTCGGGCGGCGCCGGCCAGCACACGAGATAGCCAACCGTGCTGGGCGTCGCGCCTCAGTAGCGGTAGTGGTCCGGCTTGAACGGACCCTCCTGCTCCACCCCGAGGTACGCCGCCTGCTCCTTCGTCAGCGTTGACAGCCGCGCACCCAGCGCGTCCAGGTGCAGCCGCGCGACCTTCTCGTCCAGGTGCTTCGGCAGCACGTACACGCCCGTCGGGTACTCGTCGGTCTTCGTGAACAGCTCGATCTGAGCGATCGTCTGGTCGGCGAAGCTGTTGGACATCACGAACGACGGGTGGCCGGTCGCGTTGCCCAGGTTCAGCAACCGCCCCTCCGAGAGCACGATCACCGCGTGCCCGTCATCGAACCGCCACACATCCACCTGCGGCTTGATGTTCTCCCGCGTCACATCCGTCCGACGCGCCAGCCCTGCCATGTCGATCTCATTGTCGAAGTGCCCGATGTTACCGACGATCGCCTGGTGCTTCATCCGCGCCATGTGCTCGTTGGTAATCACATCGAAGCAACCGGTCGCCGTGATGAAGATATCGGCGGTCTCCACCACGTCTTCCACCGTGGCGACCTGGTAGCCATCCATCGCCGCCTGGAGCGCACAGATCGGGTCGACCTCGGCCACCACCACGCGGGCTCCCTGGCCACGCAGCGATTCCGCGCACCCCTTGCCCACGTCGCCGTAGCCGATGACCACCGCCACCTTGCCACCGATCAACACGTCGGTGGCCCGGTTGATCCCGTCGACCAACGAGTGCCGACACCCGTACCGGTTGTCGAACTTGCTCTTCGTTACCGCGTCATTAACATTGATCGCCGGGAACAGCAGCGAGCCCGCCCGGTGCATCTCATACAAGCGGTGCACACCCGTGGTCGTCTCCTCCGTCACGCCACGGATGCCGCTCGCCAACCGGGTCCACTTTCCGCCGTCGCGCTCCAGCGACTGACGCAGCAGGTCAAGGAAGACCGTGAATTCTTCGCTGTCGCTGGCCTCCGCCGCCGGCACCGCACCGGCCCGCTCGAACTCGACGCCCTTGTGCACCAGCATTGTGGCGTCGCCACCGTCGTCGAGGATCATGTTCAGACCCTCGTCACCCGGCCAGGTCAGCGCCTGCTCGGTGCACCACCAGTACTCCTCCAGCGACTCGCCCTTCCAGGCGAAGACCGGCACACCCGCCGGCGCCTCCGGGGAGCCCTCCGGACCCACCACCACGGCGGCAGCGGCATGGTCCTGGGTGGAGAAGATGTTGCAGGACGCCCACCGGACCTGCGCTCCCAACACCACCAACGTCTCGATCAACACGGCCGTCTGCACGGTCATGTGCAGTGAACCCGAAATCCGCGCACCAGCCAACGGCCGCGACTGCCCAAACTCCTGCCGAAGCGCCATCAAGCCCGGCATCTCATGCTCCGGGAGCCGAATCTCCTTGCGCCCAAACGCAGCAAGCGACAGATCCGCAACCTTGTAGTCACCGTCGGAGACGGTGGTGGGCTGGGACGTCCCGCTGGCGGACGCCGGAAGGGTGCTGGTCATGAAGTACTCCTGTCGACGATGTGCAGCGCGATAAACACCTTACGCGCGCGAACCGGCCGACCGCGCCCCTCCCCGGACAGCGCACGGGGCGGCCGGCACCGGAACGAACGCTTCGCCCCTGGTCCGACCGCCCCGCACATCCCCCCGGTTTGGTTCCCCACACGCCGCCGCAACCGTCGTCACGACAACGCTGTACCCAAAGAGTCACATTGCTATCCCGGCAAGTCAAGCTATTCCGGAAAAATCGGACTTACGGGTTGCGGGGCGTCCGGCTCAGCGCAGCCCAGAGCTCGCCACGTACGCCTCACCCGTACCCGCGATCCGCAGCTCGCTGGCGGCAGCCGGGCTCACCGCGGCCTGCCCCGGCCCCAGCTCCACCGACCCGGCACCGTCGTCCACGGTGAGGGCGCCGGCACTGCAGAGCACCACCCGCGGCCCGACCAGCGGCACCGTCACCTCCGCCCGATCCGAGCCCACCTGGACCTGATGCAACGCGAAGTCATCCACCGGCACCGGCCAGCAGACCACCCCCGGCGCGACCGGCACCGCCCGCACCACCGGATCGTCCAACACCTCGAACCGCAGCACCCGCAACAGTTCGTCGACGTCGATCCGCTTCGGCGTCAACCCCCCGCGCAGCACGTTGTCGCTCGCCGCCATGATCTCCACGCCGGTTCCGCGCAGGTATGCGTGCAGGTTTCCGGCCGGCATCCAGATCGCCTCCCCCGGCGCGATCCGCACCCAGTTGAGCAGCAGCGCCACCAACACACCGGGATCGCCCGGGTAGCTGTCGGCGAGCGACCGGGCCAGCCGCGCATCCGGAGTGTCCAACGCCGCCGACGCCACCGCCGCCACCAACCCCGCACGCTGATCGGCGGGGAAGGTCAGCAGGAGACGTACCGCGTCGGCGAGACCCGCCGGGCCCGTCCGCAGGGCGGCCACCACCGGCTCCAGCGACGGTACGCCGAAGGCGGCGAGCACCTCCGCGGACTCCGCCGGAGCGCGGAACCCGCAGAGCGCCTCCATCGGGGTCAGCGCCACCAGCAGCTCCGGCTTGTGGAACGGATCAACGTAGTTGCGCTGCCCCGCCTCCCGCGCCGCATCAGCGGCGTGGCCGGCGCGGGCCTGCTCCGGATCGGGATGGGCCTGAAGACTGAGCGGCGCGTCGGCGGCCAGGACCTTGAGCAGGAACGGCAGCCGAACGCCGAACCGGTCAACGACCTGCTGGCCCAGCCAGTGCCCCGGCTCGGCCGACAACAACTCGACCAGACTGACCCGGGCCCCGTCCCGGTCCACGCTGGCCGGTGCGCCCGGATGCGCACCCAACCACAGCTCCGCCTCCGGCTCCGGACTCGGCGTGGGTCGCCCCTGAAGGGTGGCGATCGCCGAGCGAGAGCCCCAGGCGTAGTTCCGGATCGGCCCGTACAACAATTCCATGGGTCAACCCCCAGACAGCCCGGCGTTCTCGCCGGGTTCACTTACGGTCCGCTCAGCACCAGACGCGACAAAGACGTCCGGCTCCAGATAGATCACCCGAGCAATCGGCACGGCGGCGCGGACCCTTGCCTCCACCGCGTTGATATCCCGGGCCAGCTCCTCGGCGCTCCCAACCGCGGTAACGGCGATCTTCGCCGCCACCATGAGCTCCTCGGGGCCGAGGTAGAGCGTCTTCATGTGAATGATTCGCTCCACCTCGCCGCCGGCCGTCATCGCCCGCTCGATTGCCTGGATCTCATGCTCCTCGGCACCCTCACCGAGGAGCAGACTCTTGGTCTCGATGGCGAGGATGACCGCGATCACCACCAGCAGGACACCGATCATCGCGGTACCGGCGGCGTCCCACCGGCCATCGTTGGTTACCAGGGTCATGCCGACCCCGAAGAGCGCGAAGATCAGACCGACCAGCGCACCCAGGTCCTCCAGGAGCACCACCGGCAGCTCGGGAGCCTTGGCCCGCCGGACGAACCGCACCCAGGACTGCTTTCCCCGGACGCGATTCGACTCCTGGATCGCGGTCCGGAAGGAAAACGCCTCCATCACGATGGCGCTCACCAGAACCACGACCGGCACCCACTGCCAGCTTTCGATACCCTCCGGGTGCGACCACTTGTGGTACGCCTCGTACAGGGCGAAGAGGCCACCGACGCTGAACAGCACGATGGCCACGATGAACGCGTAGATGTAGCGTTCCCGGCCGTACCCGAACGGGTGCTGTGGGGTGGCGGCACGCTTCGCCCGCCGCCCGCCGAGCAGCAGCAGGCCCTGATTGCCGGCGTCTGCGACCGAGTGGATCGATTCGGCCAACATCGACGACGAGCCGGTCAGCAAGAATGCGACGAACTTTGTTACCGCGATACCTGTGTTGGCCAACAGCGCGGCCATGATTGCCCGCGTCCCACCACCGGCGCTCACGTCCCCGCCCCGCTTCGCTGGGTCGCGCCGACCCTACCTGCGCTCACTGATTGGCCAACTCCTTCATCTCGGTGACTGCGGGAACGGCCATCGGATCCAGGCCGTGTGCCAGGGCAAGATAGATCGAGGCGAAGTCTGGCACCGCGACCAGCGAGGCGAGCCGCTCCAGCGCCGAGCCGCCTTCGGCGGTGACCACGTCCACCCGCACCCCCCGCCGCTCGGCGAGGGTCTGGACCGCGTCGGCACGCCGCTCCTCAACCGCGAGCGGCTCGTCGGCGTCGTCCTCCGGGTTGAGGCCGCCGTCGCGCAGCAGCACCAGCCGCAGCCGAGTCCCCACCGCCGCCGTGAGGTCAGGATCGGCGAAGATGTCCCGCTCCCCCTCGGCCAACCCGCCGAAGACCCCGTCGAGCAGGCCGACCCGGCCGCGCCCGGCCTCGCCGAGCGCCCCGGAGACAACCGGGTACCGGGCATTCGCCGAGAGCGTGTCGCCGAAGCGGCGGGCCGCGACGGTTGCCAGCGGGGACGACCCCCAGACGATCGGAATCGAGCCGGCCAGACCCAGCGCGAGGGACTTGGCCGGATTGACGAAGGACTCGGCGGACGACCGACACCGGTCAGCCTCGGCGTCCAGGCGGGCGGCGGTCTCCGCCAGATCCGCCTCGTTGACCTTGACCAGACCGAGCATCCGGGCGGCCAGCAGCACCGGCACGGTCAGCGCCCAGAGACTCGCTCGCGCCGGGGCCCGTCGGGGTACCGGGATGAACGGCGCCCGGGCCCGCTCCGCGACCGACTGTAGCCGGGAATCCGGGGCACCGACCGCGACCAGGCGGGCGCCCCGCCGGTGGGCCGCCTCGGCCGCCCCGAGCGCCTCCGGGCTACGGCCGGAGGCGCTGACCGCGATCACCACGTCGGCGGCGCCCACCCAGCCGGGCACACCGGCACTGCGATGGGGGATCACCGGCACCGGGCAGCGCGGCCCGGCGACCGTCGCCAGCACGTCACCGGTCCGCCCGGCCGTGCCGATTCCCGCGATAACCACCGCGCGCGGACGACCCTCGTCGGCCAGCACCGACAGGTTGGCCTCGGCGGCGAGGGCGGCCGACTCGCGGACCTGCGCCCCGCCGGACGCGGTGTGCCGCAGCATCCCACCGGGGTCCCGCTCGGCGAGCGCGGCCAGATCGTCTAGCCGGGCCTCGTCGACGTCCCGGTGGCCGCTGACGCCAGCCGTGCCGTCGATCACGACCGCTCCGCCGGGCCGCCGCGCGCCTCATCGAGTAGGAGCACCGGCACATCGTCGCGGACCTCGAAGATCCGGCCGCACTCGGTGCAGGTGAGCGTCTGCGCGTCGGCGTCATAGTCGAGTGGGGCGTGGTGTGTGTCCGGGCAGGCGAGAATCTCCAGCAACTGCGGATCCAGGGCCACGGCGCGGCTCCTTCCACCTCTGGGTTACCGGTCGGGGGCGCCGACCGGCGCACGGGATCTTATCGGCGAACCCGGTCGAGCACCGCATCGCGGAGCGAGGCCATGCGTTCCCGGGTCGGGGCTTCGACGTTGAGCCGCAGCAACGGCTCGGTGTTGGAGGCCCGTAGGTTGAACCAGGCGCGGTCGGCGAAACGCAGGGTGAGGCCGTCGGTCTCGTCAACCTCCGCGTCCGGGTACGCGGCCCGCACCTCGGCCACCCGCGCCGCCTGGTCTTCGACGGTCGAGTTGATCTCACCGGAGGCGACGTACCGCTCGTACTCTCCGGCCAGCACCGACAACGGCAACGACTGCTCGCCCAGCGCTGCCAGGGTGTGCATCGCGGCGAGCATCCCGGTGTCGGCGAACCAGAAGTCCCGGAAGTAGTAGTGCGCGGAGTGCTCGCCGCCGAAGATGGCGTTGGTCCGGGCCATCTCGGCCTTGATGAACGAGTGCCCGACCCGGGACCGGACGGGTTGCCCACCGTTCTCCCGGATGATCTCCGGTACGGCAGCCGAGGTGATCAGATTGTGGATCACCGTCGAGCCGGGGTGCTTGGCCAGTTCCCGCGCGGCGACCAGCGCGGTGATCGCCGACGGCGACACCGGCTCCCCACGCTCGTCGACCACGAAGCAGCGGTCCGCGTCGCCGTCGAAGGCCAAGCCGATGTCCGCCCCGCCGGCCCGCACGGCCCGTTGCAGGTCGACCAGGTTCTTCGGGTCCAGCGGGTTCGCCTCGTGGTTGGGGAAGGTGCCGTCCAGCTCGAAGTAGAGCGGCACAATCTCGAGCGGCAACGCGGCCAGCGCGGCATCGCCGAGCACCGTCGGGACCGTGTAACCGCCCATGCCGTTACCGGCATCCACCACGACCTTCAGCGGTCGAATCCGGGTCAGGTCAACCAGCTTGCGCAGGTACGCCGCGTAGTCAGCGAGTAGGTCGCGCTGCTGGACCGGCGCGCTCGCCCCACCCGCCGGCGGGGCCGCACCCTCGTCCAGCAGCGCCTGGGCCCGCGCCCGGATCTCGGCCAGACCGCTGTCCTGCCCGATCGGACGCGCTCCCGAGCGGCACATCTTTATGCCGTTGTACCCGGCCGGGTTGTGGCTCGCCGTGAACATCGCCCCCGGCAGGTCAAGCGATCCGGAGGCGTAATACAGCATGTCGGTCGAGGCCAGGCCCAGCTCGATGACCGCACGACCGGCGGCCCGGACGCCGGTGGCGAAGGCCGCCGCGAGCCCGGGGCCGCTGTCCCGCATGTCGTGCGCGATCAGCACCGCGTCACCGGGTTCCCCGCCAGTGTTGAGAACCTGGGCGAAGGCGGCGCCAAGCGCCTCCGCGACCTGTTCGTCCCACTGTTGCGGCACCACCCCACGCACGTCGTAGGCCTTCACGATCTGGGACAGGTCAGTCACCGTGCTCCGCTCCTCGCGCTGGCGTCGTCAACGGCCTGAGCGTATCGGAGCACGGACGATTGCTCCGGCCCAGCCGAAGAGCTGGCAGTACCCGGCTCAGTCCGGCAGCCGGGGGATGAACCGGGTACGGTCGTCCGGCGCCGGCGCGCCCGGCCCGCGCTGGCCGGGAATTGGGGGCACCGGCGGGGTGCCCGGCGGCTGACCGGGGCCGGCATATCCGAACCCAGCAGGGGGGTGGGTGCCGCCGACGGGGACCGACCGGTCCTCCCGGAACCGCCGGACCAGCAGGATGATCAGGACGACGCCGACCGCGAACATGGCCAGGCCGGCGTAGAGAAAGCCCGAACCGCCGGACGACCGCGCCGGTGCCGCGCTGTCCGCGTCACCCCCCGGATCGGATACCGCGTCAACGGCCGTTGACGCCGCCGTAGTTGCGGCCTCCGTCGCCACGACGGTCGGCACCGGCGCGGCGCTGGGCGTCGGGGCCGCGGCGGGGCTACCGCCGGTCACCTTGGCGTCGTCGGAATCTCGACCGATCACCTGGCCGTCCGGGCTGACGGCCTCACCGACGACGGTGAGCTGCCCGTCCACCGTGTCCGCCGCGAATGCCACCTCGTACCGCAGCTTGACGCGCTTGCCCTTGCAGAGCTGTGGGTTCTCTGGTGTCGTCGCGGCGGTGGCCACCCCGCCCCGGCCGGCGGAGAGCTCCACCGGAAGCCACCTACCCCCGGCATTGACCTGCACCCGTACCTGATCCGTCCGGAGGCCGTCGAGGTATAGGGTGAGCGCGGCCTGCGGCTGCACGCAGCCCTCGGTGCGCTTGTGCACCTCGACCACGACCTCCTCCGCCGAATCACCGGCCTTGAACTTCCCGGCCGCGCTGACCCGCACCGAGTCCTCGGCGGCCAGCGCGGGCGACACGCCGAGCGCCAGCAGGGTGCCGGCACCCACGAAGACCGCCGCGAGCCGTGCCGTGGACTGCCAAACCGCCATGATCACCTCGCCGTTCGTCCCTGCCCTGGGTCGCCGGTCAGGCTACTACCGCGAACAATTGACGCGTGGCCCGCCGGCGTCCCGCGGCGTCGGGCCGCCGGCCGACGCGGCAGCACGACCAAGCTGTCGCAGACCTAACCGGCGATCCCGGTGAGGACCAGGACCCGGGGTTCGGTGTAATCGTCCATCGCACTGCGAACCCCCTCCCGCCCGACGCCAGAGCCCTTCACCCCGCCGTACGGCATCTGGTCGGCCCGGAACGACGGCACGTCGCCGACGATCACCCCACCCATCTCCAGCACCTGCCCAGCCCGGAACGCGGTGTCCAGCCGGTGGGTGAAAACGCCCGCCTGCAACCCGTACGCCGAGTCGTTGACCGCGGCGAACGCGGCGTCGTCGGTGCTCGCCCGGGCGATCACCAACACCGGCCCGAACACCTCCTCCACACTGACCTTGGCGTCCCTCGGCACGCCGGACAGCACCGTCGGCGGGAACGCGGCCCCGACCCGGCGCCCACCGACCTCGACGGTGGCGCCCGCCGCGACCGCCTCGTCCACCCACTCCTCGACCCGGCGGGCGGCTGACTCCGAGACCAGCGGACCGACCTCGGTCAGCTCGGACGAGGGATCACCCGTGCGCAGCGCGCGCACCGCCGCGACGAGGCGGGGTAGGAATCCGTCGTAGAGCCACTCGTGCACGTAGACCCGCTGCACCGCGATACAGGACTGGCCGGCCTGGTAATTCGAGAACGTCGCGATCCGCTGCGCGGCGTAGGTCAGATCCTCCTCCGTGCTCCAGTCCTCGCAGATCACCACGGCCGCGTTGCCGCCCAGCTCCAGGGTGACGTGTTTCTCCGGTACCGAACGGCGGATCGCCGCGCCGACCGGGCCGGAGCCGGTGAACGACACCACCGGCAGCCGCGGGTCGGCGACGAGGCCGGCGGCCTGCTCGTTGGGGAGCGGCAGGACCGAGAACATCCCCTCCGGCAGGTCGGTCTCGGCCAGCAGCTCACCGAGGAGCAGTGCGGACAGCGGAGTGGCCGGTGCCGGTTTGACGACGATCGGTGCGCCGACCGCGATCGCCGGTGCGACCTTGTGCGCCACCAGGTTCAGCGGAAAATTGAACGGGGAGATCCCCAGCACGGGGCCCCGTGGTGCCCGCCGGACCAGCGCCAGCCGGCCGGCGGCGGCCGGCTCGGTGTCCAGGCGCTGCAGCTCACCGGAGAAGCGCCGGGCCTCCTCGGCGGCCCACCGGAACGTCTCGACCGCCCGTCCCAGCTCGGCGCGCGCCCACTTCACCGGCTTGCCGTTCTCGGCGGTGATCAGTGCCGCCACCTCGTCGGCCCGCTCGGCGAGCCGCCGGGAGACATGCTCCAGAGCCGCCGCGCGCCGGTAGGCGGGGAGGGCCGCGGCGGTCGGGGCCACCGCGGCTGCCGCCGCGACGGCGGCCTCGACCTGGTCACCGGTGGCGAAGGTCGTTCGCCCGACAACACGGCCATCGTACGGATGGCGCACGGTCAGCTCCTGCGCCCCGTGGGCGGGGCGGGAGGCGACATAGAAGGCTGCGGACTCCACATCTCGCAGCGTAGACGACACACCACTTGGCGATCCGGGGTGAGCTGGGTCACGATGGGCGCCAGGAGGTCGCCGATGGCTGACCCGTGGCTCGCCCTGCAAATCGGCGTCGATCCGGCGGAGCGGATCGCGCAGGTGGGTGCCGCCCACGCGGCCTTTCTCACCGGAGCGACGCCGCAGCGGGTCCGGGAGGTGGTACGCCGGTCGTGGGAACGGTCGATGCCACTGGACCCGGAGGGCACCCCGCCGGTTGACCTCGTTGACGACATGCTGGAGAGCTACCGGTCCGGGCACCCGCTAGCCCCGGTGCTGCCGATCTTCCGAGACCTGCTCGGTGGGATCGCCCAGGACGGCGCACACCTGATGGCGGTCTGCGACACCCACGGCCGGCTGCTCTGGGTGGAGGGGCATCCGGGGGTACTGCGCCGGGCCGAACAGATGAACTTCGTGCCCGGTGCCCGCTGGGACGAGACGCACGCGGGCACCAACGCACCCGGCACCGCGCTCGCCATGGACCACAGCGTGCAAATCTTCGCCACCGAACACTTCAGCCGCCGCGCCCAGCGCTGGACCTGTGCCGCCGCGCCGATCCATGATCCGGCCACCGGTCGAATACTCGGGGCGGTCGACATCACCGGTGGCGATCACCTCGCCACTCCTCATAGCCTGGCCCTAGTCCGGGCCACCGCCCGGGCCGCCGAGGCGTTCCTGGCCGGGATACCCCAGGTCGAGCCGGACGTGGTTCAGGTGGCCGCGCTCGGCCGGGACGAGGCCCAGCTACGGGTCGGTGGCCGCCGGATTCGGCTGGGCCGGCGGCACAGCGAACTGCTGGTGTTGCTGGTGGACCACCCGGAGGGGCGCACCGGGGAACAACTCGCCCTCGACCTGTACGGCGAGGACCGGCTGCACCCCGTCACCCTCCGGGCCGAGCTGTCCCGGCTACGCCGCGTACTCGGCCCGGAGTTGCTCGACTCCCGCCCGTACCGACTGCGCTGCCGGGTACGGGCCGACTTCCGTACCGTCACCGACCGGCTGGAACGCGGCGACCCGGCGGGTGGGATCGACGCGTACTCCGGGAGCCTGTTGCCCGGCTCGGATGCGCCGGGAGTGGCCCGACTGCGCCGGCTGGTCGACGGACAACTCCGGGCGGCCGTGTTGGCGGCCGCGGATCCGGCACTGCTCGTCTCCTGGACCGCGACCCCCGCCGGCACGGACGACCTGACCGCCTGGGAGGCCTTGGCGCGGGCACTGCCGCCGGGCGCCCCGCGTCGGCCGCTCGCCCTGGCGCGGGCCCGCCAGCTCGCCCGGGAGTACGGCGTCCCGCGTGCAACGTCGCTGCAACGTCGAGAAACATAGGTTCGATGCCGTCCACTCCTCGTCGACGGCGGAGGTACTCATGACGCGTTACGACGCGCCCACCCACTGGCAGTCCCGCTACGACCACTTCATCGGCGGCGAGTACGTCAAGCCGCATGGCGGGCGGTACTTCGAGAACCCGACCCCGGTGACCGGGCAGCCCTTCTGCGAGGTGGCCCGGGGTACCGCCGAGGACGTGGAGCGGGCAATCGACGCCGCGCACGGCGCCGCCGCGGCCTGGGGCCGTACCCCGGCCGCCGACCGCGCCCTGGTGCTCAACCGGGTCGCCGATCGGATGCAGGAGCACCTGCAGGCCCTGGCAATCGCGGAGACCTGGGAGAACGGCAAGCCGATCCGCGAGACACTCGCCGCCGACATCCCGCTCGCAATCGACCACTTCCGCTACTTCGCCGGCGTGATCCGGGCCCAGGAGGGCTCCCTCGCCGAGATCGACGATGACACCGTCGCGTACCACTTCCACGAGCCGCTCGGTGTGGTCGGGCAGATCATCCCGTGGAATTTCCCGCTGCTCATGGCGACCTGGAAGCTCGCCCCGGCACTCGCCGCCGGCAACGCGGTGGTACTCAAGCCCGCCGAGCAGACGCCCGCGTCGATCCACTACCTGCTGTCCTTGGTGGCTGACCTGCTGCCGCCGGGTGTGGTCAACGTGGTCAACGGTTTCGGGGTCGAGGCGGGCCGACCGCTGGCCTCCTCGCCGCGGGTGGCCAAGGTGGCCTTCACCGGCGAGACCACCACCGGGCGGCTGATCATGCAGTACGCCAGTGAGAACATCAAGCCGGTCACCCTGGAGCTGGGTGGCAAGAGTCCGAACATCTTCTTCGACGATGTCAGCGCCGCGTCGGACGACTTCCGCGACAAGGCGCTCGAGGGTTTCACCATGTTCGCCCTGAACCAGGGCGAGGTCTGCACCTGCCCGTCGCGGGCGCTGATCCAGCAGGGCCACTACGCCGACTTCCTGGCGGCGGCCGTCGCGCGGACCCGGGAGATCCGGCCGGGGCACCCGTTGGACAGCGCGACCATGGTCGGCGCGCAGGCGTCCAACGACCAACTCGAGAAAATTCTTTCCTACCTGGACATCGGCCGGCAGGAGGGCGCCCGGGTGCTGACCGGTGGCGCACGGGCGCAGCTGGACGGTGAGCTCTCCGGTGGGTATTACGTCGAACCAACGATTTTCGAGGGCAGCAACTCGATGCGGATCTTCCAGGAGGAGATCTTCGGCCCGGTGGTGTCGGTGACCTCCTTCGCCGACCTTGACGACGCGGTAAAGATCGCCAACGACACCCTGTACGGGCTCGGTGCGGGCGTCTGGACTCGGGACATCAACACGGCCTACCGGGCAGGACGGGCTATCCAGGCAGGCCGCGTCTGGACAAACTGCTACCACGCGTACCCCGCACACGCCGCGTTCGGCGGGTACAAGCAGTCCGGAATCGGCCGGGAAAACCACAAAATGATGCTGGACCACTACCAGCAGACCAAGAACCTGCTGGTCAGCTACGCCCCGAAGAAGTTGGGCTTCTTCTGATGAGCGACCTGGTAGCCGTGACCCCCGCAGCGGCCGAGCTGATCCGGTCGCTGCGGGGGCAGCACGGACCGTTGATGTTCCACCAGTCCGGTGGCTGCTGCGACGGCAGCGCGCCGATGTGCTACCCCGCCGGCGAGTTCCGCACCGGCTCGTCGGACATTCGGCTGGCCGCGCTGACGGTGGCGGGCGTGCCAGAGCCAGTCGAGTTCTGGATCTCGCGCGCCCAGTGGGACCTCTGGCAGCACACGACGCTCACGATCGATGTCGTCCCCGGCCGTGGCAGCGGTTTCTCCCTGGAGGCCCCGGAGGGCCTGCGTTTCCTCCTTCGCTCCACCCTTGCCCGCCGCGCTAGCGACTCCTCGGGCGAGCCACGTCAACCACGCCAGACCGCTGGATCGCCGTCTCCGCCGACCGCCGGTGGCGGTGGCGGTGGCGGTGGTCAGTGACTGGGGGGAATCACGCGGAGGTGACCGCGACGCCCGGTGGTTGGCGCCCCGGCCCCGGGGTCGGTGTCGTCCTCCGGGGGGCGCGGGGCTACCGGGCGGGCTGCCTCGCGGACCGCCTCGGCGAGCGCGACCAGGTCGTCGGTCGTCGGCGGCGGCGGCTCGAACTCCCCCTCGTGCCGGACCACATCCCAGCCCCGCGGCGCGGTCAGACTGCGCGCGTGCGGCTCACAGAGGTCGTACGTGTGCGGCTCGGCGAAAGCAGCCAACGGCCCCACCACGGCGGTGGACTCGTGGTAGACATAGGTCAATGTGGCGACTGCTTGCCGGGGGCAGCCGTTTCGGGTGCAGCGCCGTGGTGACCTCACCGCGGCAGGGTATCTCCATTACCGGCTCCGGCGCACCGGTTCGCGACCCGACACGCCCGTCTTGGTGATCACATTTCAGCCATTCGGATCCGGCGCGCCAGTGCGCCCCGGCTGCCGTGGGACAGCGCTTGCCGGAGACTACCCTGGGCGCATGGGAAGCCCGGAACACCGCCGCCCCGGCACCGGCCGGCGCAACCGCCGCGACCGTCATGGACGTGGCCTGCGCGGTCGTCTGGTACCGGCGACGGTACCGCTGGCCCGAACAAAGGCCGAGGTCTTCGATGAACTGGTGCTGGACACGGTGGAGACCCTCGAACGGCGATTCGCCAAGGAACTCGCCGGCGTCGAGTTCGCGGTGGAGGATGTGCCGCCGGAGCTGAATGTCTACGACTCGGACGTGCTCGAGGACGGCGCTGTGCCCCTCGCCCGCCTGCTGCCGGGGCGACCGGGCCGGCAGGAGATGCCGCCGCGAATCGTCCTTTACCGCCGGCCGCTCGAGTTTCGGGCGATGGACCGTGAGGACCTGGCCGACTTGGTCCACGACGTGATCATCGAACAGGTGGCGAACCTACTCGGAGCCGACCCGGACGAGTTGGCCTGAGCTCGGCCGCAGTGGCTGGACCGCGCGGGGCCACGGCGGCGGTCCGGGGCAGCCCCCACTACCCCGGATCCACCCTGTTGTCAGGCGGCACGCCGCTTGAGCCGGCGGCGCTCCCGCTCCGAGAGACCGCCCCAGATACCGAACCGCTCGTCGTGACCAAGCGCGTATTCAAGGCACTCGGTCTTGACCTCGCAGCGCGAGCAGATCCGCTTTGCCTCACGGGTCGAGCCGCCCTTCTCGGGGAAGAACGCCTCCGGATCGGTCTGCGAGCAGAGTGCCCGCTCCTGCCACTCCGGCTCGTTTCCGAGCAGGTCGGCCGCTTCGAGCTGGCCGTCCATCCAAATGCCTCCTTGTCGCGCACCGGCGTCATCGCCGCTGCAACCCCCCACGCGAAAGGCGTGTTGTCCGTCCGGTACCGAAATGCAGTGTTTCGCGAACAACCCCAGTCAAATTACACGCGCGTCATTCGTGCGCCGTCAAGCCAAACTTGATATTGGGGTTGCCCTCCAAACCTCACCCGGTCCGGCCCATCCGGTCTCCCGGCCTCGCAACCTGCCATACCGATTCAGACCCCCGCTGGGTAACGCCCGCCCCGGCGAGTTGCCAGATTTTTCTCCGTGGCGCGACATCGAACACCCGTCCAGCCAACCCACCGAACCAACTCGTTGATCTTGATGCCGCCAAGGCTATCCCGCCGGCACCTTGCCCGCGGTCCAGGGTGACCGAGGGGTGCAACCAGAATCCACCTGATGGACAGTCGATGAGACTGGGAGTGAGCATGACCCCTAGCCAGGCCACCGAAACCTCGACCAGGCACGAAAAGGCGGAACTCGTCCACTAAGGACGTACATCGTGGACGCCTGGCTCGACTCCCAACAAGCGGAACGGCGACCTACGGAAGTCCCCCGGCGGGCCACCGCCGGCCCCGGTTCCACGGCCGGCGGTGGGGAAGGTCCGGCGCTACCCGGCCCGGTGGCCGTACGCGGTTGTTCGCTTGCTCGCTGGCCGCCCGGCCGCTGCCGCAATCGCGACCAACTGTTCCTCGGTCCGGGCCGACCCGTTGCCGGAGCCCGCCATCCGGGAGATCGTCTCCTCCATCAGGGTGCCGCCCAGATCGTTACAGCCGCCGCGGAGCAGCTCGGCACTCCCCTCGTCACCCAACTTCACCCACGAGCACTGAATGTTGTGGATCCGACCGTGCAGCAGCAGCCGAGACATCGCGTGTACCACCCGATTCTCCCGCCAGGTAGGCCCCGGACGGGCGATCCCCGCCAGGTAGATCGGGGCGTTGGTGTGTACGAAGGGCAGCGCGACAAACTCGGTGAAGCCACCCGTACGGTCCTGCGTTTCGGCCAACACGCGGAAATGGGTAAGCCACTGCGCGGGATGGTCAACATGCCCGTACATCATCGTGGAGCTGGACCGAATCCCCAGCTCGTGGGCGGTGGTGACCACCTCGACCCAAGCGGCCGTCGGTAGCTTGCCCTTGGTGAGAACCCAGCGCACCTCATCGTCGAGGATCTCGGCGGCGGTACCCGGGATGGTGTCCAGCCCAGCCGCCCGCAACTCGGTCAGCCACTCCCGGATGGACACACCCGCCTTACCGGCCGCGGTCACGACCTCCATCGGGGAGAAGGCGTGCACATGCAGCCCCGGCACCCGGGTCTTGATCGCCCGCACCAGGTCGGCGTAGGCCGTCACCGGCAGCTTCGGGTCGATACCCCCCTGGAGGCACACCTCGCTGGCTCCGGCCTGCCACGCCTGCTCGGCCCGGTCCGCGATCTGGTCAACCGAGAGCCGGTACGCGTCGGCGTCCCGCTCGCGCTGCGCGAAGGCGCAGAAGCGGCAGCCCACGTAGCAGACATTGGTGAAGTTGATGTTTCGGTTGACCACGTAGGTGACCTCGTCGCCGACCGCGTCGTGGCGTACCTCGTCGGCGATTCGGCACAGCTGGTCCAACGCCGGGCCGTCCGCCGCGAAGAGCGCCAGCGCCGCAGCGGTCTGCTCGGGCTCCAGCAGCGCCGCCGGATCGTCGGCGGCGAGGCGCAGACCGGCCCGCAGGTCGTGGTCGCCGACCCCGACGGTCGCTCCGGCGCCCACCCGGTCGGCCACCATCGACCAGTCGCCGTAGACCTCGTCGAAGTCGCCCCGCCGATCGGCGGTACGGCCGGTGGTGTCGATGGTGGTGTGCAGGTCCACCCGCCCGCCGTAGACCTCGTCCGGCTCCTGCCACGGCCGCCCCGTCAGACGGGCGGTGGGCACCGCCAGCCCGGTCGCCGGGTCCGCCAGGGCCGCAACGTGCGGCAGCAGTCGCGGATCGAGCCACGGGTCACCGGCGCGGATGTACTCCGGGTAGATCGTCAACCGTTCCCGCAGCGCGAATCCGGACTGCTCGGTGCGGCGGGACAGCTCGTCGAGCTGCGGCCAGGGCCGCTCCGGGTTGACGTGGTCCGGGGTCAACGGCGAAACGCCGCCCCAGTCGTCGATGCCGGCGCGCAGCAGCAGGTCGTACTCGCCGGCGATGAGGTTCGGTGGCGCCTGGAGGCGGGCCCGAGGACCGAGCAGCACCCGGGCCACCGCCACGGTGGCGGCGAGATCGTGCAGCTCCGCGTCGGGTATCCCGCGCATCGCGGTGTCCGGCTTGGCCCGGAAGTTCTGCACGATCACCTCCTGGAGGTGGCCGTACTCCCGGTGGGACCGACGGATCGCGAAGAGCGCCTCGACCCGCTCAGCCGGGGTCTCCCCGATCCCGATGAGGACACCGGTGGTGAAGGGAACATTCACCCGACCGGCGTCGGCAAGCACCCGCAGTCGAACCGCCGGCTCCTTGTCCGGCGAGCCGTAGTGCGGGCCTTTCGGGGAGGACCACAGCCGGGTGGCGGTGGTCTCCAACATCATGCCCATGCTCGGCGCGACCGGCTTGAGCCGCTGCAGTTCGGACCAGCTCAGCACCCCCGGGTTGAGGTGTGGCAGCAGGCCCGTCTCCTCCAGCACGGCCACCGCGCAGGAGCGCAGGTAGTCCAGGGTCGAGTCGTAGCCACGCTCGTCCAACCACTGGCGCGCCGCCGGCCAGCGCTCCTCCGGGCGGTCACCAAGGGTGAACAACGCCTCCTTGCAGCCGAGCTCCGCGCCCTGCCGGGCGATCGCCAGCACCTCGTCGCGGTCGAGGAACGCCGCCGGCAGCCGGTGCGGCACCGTGGCGAAGGTGCAGTAGTGACACCGGTCCCGGCAGAGTCGGGTGAGCGGAATGAAAACCTTCTTCGAGTACGTCACCACTCCGGGCCGCCCGGCCGCGCGCAGCCCCGCGTCCCGGATCGCCCCGGCGACCCGCAGCAACTCGTCCAGCGCGGCACCCCGGGCGCTCAGCAGTGCCGTCGCCTCGTCGGCGTCCAGCGCCCGCCCGGACGCCGCTCGACGTAGGGCCCGCCGCACACTCGCCTCGGTGGGGGCCGGCTCCGTGCGATCAACCATCCGCTCAGCGTAGGCGCTCCACCCGCCTCCCCGCCCTGCCGGTTTGATCACTGGGCGCCCCGGACCGCCGCGGGCCGGGGCCGACGTGGTCAGTCGGGGCTGTCGGACGGATTGATCCGCCGGGTGCGGTCCTCGTCGTGCGACGGCGCCGGGGGCTCAACGGACTGGCGGGGGATGCCCTGGTTCGGCTCCGCCGCTGGCGGTTGCCCGAACGGTGGGGACGTCCCGGCGTGCGGCGCAGCCGGCTGGCCGTAGACCACACCGGGCTGGGGCGGAGCGGGCTGGGGCGGAGCGGGCCAACCAGCGCCCTGGCTCGGGCCGGGCCAACCAGCCCCCTGGCCGGCACCGGGCCAACCAGCGCCCTGGGCCGGGCCGGGCCAACCAGCCCCCTGGCCGGGCCAACCGGGCTGCCCGCCCGGCTGCCCACCGGGGGGCGGAGCCGGCCAGCCGGGCTGGGGAGCACCGTAAACCCCGGGCTGGGGCTTGGGCTTGGGCACGTAGTAGAGCCGCCGCCAGATCCGATACACCATGAACCCGGCGACCAGCAGCAGCCCCAGCCCGGCCAGCTGGCTCAGGAACCCGAGGAAGGCCTCGAGCAACACCGCCGAAACAAGCCGGTCAACGGACCAGATCAGGAAGGTCAGGGTGCCGAAGAACGCGCTGAAGGCGTACTGGCCCAACGCCACCTGGGTGATCAGCTTCGCTCGAGGAAGCACCGGGTGCAGGTGGGTGGCGAGCAGGACCGCCAGCAACGGCAGGACGACCACCTCGATGCTCGTGAACGTGGCGGCCGCGCTGCCGGCCCGCCCGGCGGCGGAGGTGGCCGAGGTCAGGAGCCGAAGCAGGCCGACAAAGAGGAGCAGGGCGTTCGCGCCGAGGAGCACGAGCGCCGCCGGCTCACGCAACGGCTGGGTCAGTTGACGGGCCGGCGTCGGCTCGGTGGACGCCGGTTCGACAGGGCTGGTCACGGTATCCCCCTACGAGCGGAAGCGGGCAACTGCCGAAGTGAGCCTAGTCTCTTGGATGGCCCAGCGCCCGAAGGCGGCGGGTAGGCGAGGATGGACGGCATGCGCATCGTGGTTCTGACCGGAGGAATCGGCGGCGCCCGTTTCCTGCTCGGGGTGCGGGCTTACGCCCGGACGATCGGCGCCGAGGTGACCGCAGTGGTCAACGTCGGCGACGACCTGTATTTACACGGTCTGAAGGTCTGCCCGGACCTGGACAGTGTCATGTACACGTTGGGTGGGGGTGCCGACCCGGAACGTGGTTGGGGACGCGTCGCGGAGAGTTGGACGGTGCGGGAGGAACTAGCCGCGTACGGGGCAGAACCGGCCTGGTTCGGATTGGGCGACCGAGATCTCGCCACCCACCTGGTCCGCACCACCAAGATCAACGCTGGCTACCCGCTGCACCAGGTCACCGCCGCGCTGGCCACCCGCTGGGAGCCCGGCGTACACCTGCTGCCGGCGACCGACGACCGCCTGGAGACCCACGCGGTGGTCGACCTCGACGGCGGCCAGCGGGCGCTCCACTTCCAGGAGTGGTGGGTACGGCACCGGGCCGAGCTGCCCACGCACCGGTTCGTCTTCGTCGGCGCGGAGGACGCGAAGCCGGCGCCGGGAGTGACCGAGGCGATCGCCGCGGCGGACCTGGTGCTGGTCGCACCGAGCAACCCCGTGGTGAGCATCGCCCCGATCCTGGCCGTGCCCGGGGTGCGGGACGCCGTCGCGGCGGGTCCGGCCCCGGTGGTCGGCGTGTCCCCGATCATCGGCACCGCCCCGGTCCGCGGGATGGCCGACCGATGTCTGGCCGTGCTCGGGGTCGAGTGCAGCGCCGCCGGAGTGGGCGGCCTCTATGGTGGACGGGCCAGCGGCGGTCTGCTCGACGGCTGGCTGGTGGCCGAGGAGGACGCGGCGACGGCGGTGCCGGGGGTGACGGTCCACGCGGCGCCGTTGTGGATGACGGACGAGGCGGCGACCACGACGATGGTCCAGGCCGCGGTGGGGTTGATGTGAACCTGGAGATCATGCCGGTGCGCGGCATCGGCCACGTGTCCGAAGGCGACGACCTGGCCGCCATGATCGTCACGGCGGCGCCGTGGCTACGCGACGGCGACATCCTGGTGGTGACGAGCAAAATCGTCTCGAAGGCGGAGGGACGACTGGTGGACGTCCCGGCCGACGGGCCGGAGCGGCTCGCGGCCCGCGCGGAGGTGCTGGCGGCGGAGACCGCGCGGGTGGTCGCCGCCCGCGGCGCGACCCGGATCGTCCAAACCCACCACGGTTTCGTGATGGCCGCCGCGGGTATCGACGCCTCCAACGTAGACAAGACCCGGCTGGTGCTGCTCCCGGTTGACCCGGACGCCTCCGCCCGGGCACTACGCGCCGCGCTCCGACAGCGGTACGGCCTCGATCTGCGGGTCATCATCAGTGACACCATGGGCCGACCGTGGCGCAACGGGCTCACCGATGTCGCGCTCGGCGTCGCCGGCCTCGACGCCGTCCACGACCACCGGGGTGAGGTCGACCCGTACGGCAACGAGTTGGAACTCACCCAGATGGCGGTGGTTGACGAATTGGCCGGCGCCGGCGAACTGGTCAAGGGCAAGTGCGACCAGGTGCCGGTCGCGGTCGTACGCGGCTACCCAGCCACCCCGCGGGCCGACGACGGCCTCGGGGCCCGGGCCCTGATCCGGGACTCGTCGTTGGATCTGTTCTCGCTCGGCACCGCCGAGGCGCGGGCCACCGGGCTGACCGAGGCCGCCACCCTGCCGAACCGCACCGGCGCGACGTCACCCGACCCGGCGGCGATCGACCGGGCGATCGCCACCGTCGGCACGACGGCGGCCCCCGGCACCGTCTTCACCCACGTCACCGACCCGGCGGCCCGCGACCAACTGGCCGGGACGATACCGGGCTGGCCGGTCGCGGCGAACACCCTGCTCCTCGCCGCCCCGCCGACCCCGGTGGACCCGTTCGGGCTGGTCCGGTTCGGCGCAGACGTACACCGCCTGCGCGCCGCCCTCGCCGCCGAGGGCCTGCCGTCGACCCTGCTGCCGCCCCCACCCGGGACCTCCGCCACCGCGGCCCTGGCGCTCTAGGGCCGATGGCGTCGGGTCGCGGGGCGCCTGCCCCGCGACCCGGCCGGGGTCAGCCCACCCAGAGCGCGACCCGGTGGTCCTCGTCCGTGACGTAGTACCGGCTCCCGTCGAGCTCGGCAAGCCCTTCGACGTGATGAAACGGCGCGAGGTCGGCGACCAGCTCACCGGTGATCCGGTGCCCCTGACCCGGAAGCCGGAAGCGGACGTGTCGGGAGGTCACCTCTCCACCGGCCGGGTGGTCGGCGAGCAGCACCGAGCCCTTCCCGAGCGCGTCGATCGAACCGATCACCGCCGCGTAACCGCCGTCCGAGGTGGGCGCCATCGCCCGGAAACCGGCCAGCGCGCCGGGCGGGGTCACCCCGGTCAGCACGTATCCGCCCAGCGCCTCCGGCCAGGTCGGACTGGGCGCGAAGAGCTGGGGTACGCCGGCCAACTCGACCAGGATCGGGTCGCCCTCGGCGGTGACCGGGAACCGAAGCCCGAGCAGCGCCGTGCCGGCCGGGGTGAAGGCGACCGCCTCCACGTTCAGCGGCAGGTCGTCGGCGCTCAGCCGCTCGACCCAGCCCTTGGACCGGGCGGTCCCCCGCGCCACGGTGGCGCCGATGAACCGGGAACGGACCTGATCTCCTGGCGGCAGCGACGCGAACGGGGCCTTGCGCAGGGCGTCGTTTACCGCCCGATGCAGCCGGAACCGGTTGCGTACCACCTGCACCGGCAGCGGGCCGTGGGCTGCCTCCTGCTCGCGGAACCGGGCCACAAACGCCCGCCGCGGACGCAGCGGACCGGCCTTCGACCCGAAGTGCGACCCGAAGACATACACCCAGCCGTCGTGGTGGGCCAGCGCCTCACCGTCCTCGGTACGGCCGTTCTCGGCTCCGGCGTCGGCGGTCACGTGCTGGGCCGTCCAGGTGCCGTCGGCACGCTCTAGGAGCAACGCGAGGCACCGCTCGACCGGGCCCTCGTCCAGCACCGTCCAGAACCCACGCCGGGCGCCGTGGGCGCGCAGCAGCACCGGCGAACGCACCGGGAGTAGGTCACTGGCCTCGTTGTCGCCCACCACGAATTCCAGGAGTCGCAGAGTCACCGGCCCAGGGTACGAACACCGCACCGTAGGGTTGCGGGCGCACCCGAAACGTAGGAGGCCCCTTGTCAACGCCGGATCTCCACGCCGACGCGCCGCCCAGTCCCACCCTGCACGCCGACGCTCTCACCGTGCTGCGTGGCTGGACACCCACCTCGGTGGCCGCCGCCGAAGCCCGCGACCGGACGCTGGACCTCCTCGCCGCCGGGCCGGAAGCGATGAGTCGGACGCACCGGGCCGGCCACGTCACCGCCAGCGCGCTGGTGCTCGACGCCACCGGTTCCCGGGTGCTGCTCTGCCTGCACGGCAAGCTCCACCGGTGGGTGCAGCTCGGCGGGCACTGCGAGCCCGCCGATTCGACGCTGGCCGGCGCGGCGCTGCGGGAGGCGACCGAGGAGTCCGGCGTGACCGGCCTGCGGATCGATCCGGTACCGATCGACGTGGACATTCACCCGGTCTCCTGCCAGGGCGGGTCATTCCACCACGACGTACGCTTCGCCGTCCTCGCCCCGCCGGACGCACGGATCCAGGTCAGCGAGGAGTCCGAGGAGCTGGGCTGGTTCCCGCCACACCAGCTTCCGACTCCGTTGGCCGGCGGGACCGCCCAGCTGATCACGCCGGCCCTGGCGACACTCAGACGAGCCCCACTTCACCCCGCTCCTTGAGCTCGTCTACGAGTTGTTTCACGTCCTGGGCGCGGTCACGCGGGCAGACCAGCAACGCGTCCGGGGTGTCGACCACGATCAGATCGTGCACTCCGACCGTCGCGACGAGCCGGCCCGAGTGCGGGACAACCACCAGGTTCGTGCTGTCCCGCAACAGGACACTCGGCTTCGCCTCCCCGCCCAGGATCATGTTGCCGGCCGCATCCGCCGGCAGGACCTCGCCGAGGGTGTGGAAGTCACCGACGTCGTTCCAGCCGAAGTCGCCGGGGACGGTCGCCACCCGGCCCGCGGTCGCCGCCCCCTCCATCACCGCGTAGTCAACCGAGATCTTCGGCAGCGCCGGCCAGACCGTGCCGAGCACCTCGTCCTGCTCCTCCGTGCCCCACGCGGCGGCGATCTCGAGAACACCCGCATGCAGTGCCGGCTGCTGTCGGGCCAACTCGGCGAGGAAGACATCCACCCGCCACACGAACATGCTGGCGTTCCAGAGGTGCCGTCCGGAACGGAGGTACGCCTCCGCCACCTCGGCGTCCGGCTTCTCCTTGAACTCGACCACCGGCCGCGGCGATCCGGCCTCGGTCGGCTCCCCGGTCTCCAGGTAGCCGTAGCCGGTCTCCGCCCAGGCCGGGGTGATCCCCACGGTCATCAGCAGCCCCTGCTCGGCACCCTGGGCGGCCTGGCGAACGGTCTCCCGCCACCCAGCCGGGTCACCGATCAGATGGTCCGCCGCGAACGAGCCCATCACCGCGGTCGGCTCCTGCCGGGCGATCACGGCGGCCGCCAGTGCGATCGCCGCGCACGAGTCCCGCGGCGACGGCTCGACCAGGATGTTCTGCTCCGGCATCCCGGCCAGCTGGCGGGCCACCGCGGTGGCGTGTGCCAGGCCAGTGACTACGAAGGTGTGTTCCGGCGTTGCCAGCGGACCGAGCCGCTCCACAGTCGCCTGCAGCAGCGACACGGCGGACCCGGTAAGCGGGTGAAGAAACTTTGGATGCCCGGCGCGGGACAACGGCCACAGCCTGGTGCCGCTGCCACCCGCCGGGATGACGGCGTAAATCACTCGCACATTCTCCCTGAACCGATCGACTGGGGCCGCAGGGTCAGCCGAACCGGCGCCCCGTTCACGCCCGGGCCCGCGACCAGGCGGCGAGGTGCACCTCGGCGCTGGACTGCCAGGTGAACTCCTTGGCCCGGTCGAAACCAGCCTGGGCCAGCGCCAGCCGGCGGTGCTCGTCGTCCAGCAACGCGACGAGGTCGGCGGCGATCTGATCCGGTGCCTCGCTGGTGTAGGCGACCGCCTCGCCGCCCACCTCGGGCAGGGAGAGCCGGGGCGTCGTCAGTACCGGGGCCGCACAGGCCATCGCCTCCAGGATCGGCAGGCCGAACCCCTCGCCGTACGACGGGTAGGCGGAGACCAACGCCCCACCGAGGAAACCGGGCAGGTCGGCGTAGCGCAGGTAGCCGGGGCGGAGCAGGCGCAGGTGTGACGGCACCTCGGCGACCGCGCGATCGATCTCGTCGTCGTGTCCCTGCCCCCCGGCGACCACTAGGGCCGGCGGCTGGTGCCGGTCCGCCACGGCCCGCGCCCAGCCCCGAATCAGGTTGGGGACGTTCTTGCGGGGCTCCTTGGCACCGAGGAACGCGATGTAGCTCTGGCTGCCGAGCCCCAGCCGAGCCCGGACCCGGGCTTTCTCCTCGGCGCTCGGGGCGTGGAACGCGGCATGATCAACGCCGTGGTACGCGACGTCGATCCGGGTCGGGTCGGCGTCCAGCAGCCGAATCAGCTCGTCCCGGGTGGCTTTGCTGGGCACGATCACCCGGTCGGCACGGCGCAGCGACGTCCGGATGGCGCTGCGGAAGAAGGTGCGACGTGACTTGTCGTAGTGCTCCGGCTCGGTGAAGAAGGTGGCGTCGTGCACGGTCACCGTGACCGGACAGCCCGCCCGCAGCGGGCAGGTGTAGAAAGGCGAATGCAGCACCTGGGCGCCGACCTGCTGCGCGAGCAGGGGCAGGCCGGTCTGTTCCCAGGCAAGCCGCGCGGGGCGGTGCGCCACCGCCGCCGGGGCGGGGATGACCTCCGCTCCGGGCAGCATCCGGGAGTAGCGCTCAAGGTCCGTCCGAAGGCTTACCACGACCAGGTCGACGCTGGTGCCGCAGACCTTTCCGAGCGCACCGAGCAGGCCATCAACGTATCTACCGACGCCGCCACGATCGGCGGGAACACTCGTGGCGTCAATGAGCACACGGGGCGGGCTGCCGGCGGTCAAGGGGCGACTCCTTGCACTCGGGGGTGTGGGGTACAACACTTTCGCCGTAAGCCTACGCCGCGTCCCCGCCCCGGCGGTGACTGCGACCCGGCGCCGAACCAGGTCGTCGTCGCCGCGACTCCGGGCGGCGGAGCGTATCGTTCGCGCTGATGGCCGACAACCTTGCCCGGGTCCTCGCCGACGCGATCGCACCCGACCCGACCCGACCGCTGCTCACCTGGTACGACGACGCCACCGGCGAACGCACCGAACTCTCCGGCGCGACCTGCGCGAACTGGGTGGCCAAGACCGCCAACCTGCTGGTCGACGGGGTGGGACTCGCACCAGGCGACACCGCCGGGGTGCTCCTGCCCCCGCACTGGCAGACCGCCGCCGTGCTGCTCGGATGCTGGTCGGCCGGCGTCGCGGTGACCGACCCGCCGGACGATGTGGACGTTCTCTTTGTCGGCACCGGCCGGCTGGCCGAGGCGGAGGGCGCCGGCGCCGGGGACCGCTACCTGCTCGCGCTGGACCCGTTCGCCCGGCCACTGCGGGAGGTGCCACCGGGGTACGCCGACTTCGCCTCCGAGGTACGGACGCACGGCGACCACTTCGGGGCGCCGCCGCCCGGCGGGCCGGACCAGGCTGACCTGGCCGCCCGGGCCGCGGCGCGCGCCGCGGACCTCGGGCTCACTCCCGGCACCCGGGTCCTGATCGACGTTGACCGCTACCCGGACCCGGTCGACTGGCTCCTGGCCCCGCTGACCGCGAGCGCCTCCACGGTCCTGGTCGCACACGCCGACGCCAGTCGTCTCGGCGCCCGCGCCGTCGCCGAGCGGACCACCCTCACCCTGCCCTGACCCCGCGGTCGGTGTCATCCGGTCCGCAGTCGTCCAGGCCCCGCCGTCATCGGGTGCGCCGGTCGGCGGTGTCGTCGTGGGCGGCTCGGCGCTGGGCCAGACCGGCGAAGGCGGTCAGCGACTCCGGGTTGGCCAGCGCGCCCCGGGCCGCCGCCGAGTCGACCGGGGTACCGGTCAGGATCTTCTTGACCGGCACCTCCAGCTTCTTCGCCGACAGGGTCCGCGGTACAGCTCCGACCGGATGGATCTCGTCGGGCACGTGCCGGGGCGACAGGGCGGTACGCAGTTCCCGGCAGATCCGCCCCCGCAGCGCGTCATCCCACTCCACGCCCCCGGCGAGCACCACGAACAGGAGCAGCTCACCGGCGCCGCCCTCGGCGTCCTCCAGGTGCACGACGAGGGAGTCGACCACCTCGTCCAGCCCTTCCACGACTGAATAGAACTCGGCGGTGCCGAGGCGAACCCCACCCCGGTTCAACGTCGCGTCGGAACGGCCGGTGATGACGCAGCCGCCCCGCGGGTTGATCGTGATCCAGTCGCCGTGTCGCCAGACGCCCGGGTAGCGGTCGAAGTACGCCTCCCGGTAGCGGCTGCCGTTGGCGTCGCCCCAGAACCCGACCGGCATGCTCGGCATCGGTTCGGTGATCACCAGCTCGCCCAACGCACCGATGACCGGGGTGCCGTCGCCGGAGCGCGCCTCCACCTTCGCCCCGAGCGCCCGGCAGGCGATCTCGCCCGCGTGCACGGGCAGCAGCGGAGTTCCGCCGACGAAGCCGGTGCAGACATCGGTTCCGCCGGAGAGCGACTGGAGTTGGAGGGTGTCGCCGACGTTCCGGTAGACCCAGTGAAAGCCCTCCGGGGGCAGGGGCGCCCCGGTGGAGCCGACCCCGCGCAGGGCGGACAGGTCGGCGAACTCGGTGGGGACCAGCCCGGCCTTGCGGCAGGCCAGCAGGAACGGCGCCGAGGTACCGAGATAGGTGGTGCCGGTGCGCTCCGCCAGTCGCCACAGCGTACCCAGGTCGGGATAGCCCGGGTCGCCGTCGAAGAGCACGATCGCCGCCCCCACGACCGGCCCGGAGACGAGGAAGTTCCACATCATCCAGCCGGTCGTGGTGAACCAGAAGAACCGGTCCGCCGGGCCCAGGTCGTGGTGCAGGGCGAGCATTTTCAGGTGCTCGAGCAGGATGCCGCCGTGGCCGTGCACGATCGGCTTGGGCAGGCCGGTCGTGCCGGAGGAGTAGAGCACGTAGAGCGGGTGGTCGAAGGGCACCGGTGCGAAGGTGAGCGGCTCGTCGGTGGCCGCGGCGACGTCGGCCCAGGCGATCGTGTCCGGTGGCGGAGGACCGGCCGGGTCGAGGTACGCGATGCCGACGGTATGCGACAGCGACGGCAGGGCGGCGCGGATGGCGGCCACCTCGGCTCGCCGGTCAATCGGCTTCTGGCCGTAGCGGTAGCCGTCGACGGCGACCAGGACCTTCGGCTCGATCTGCTGCCAGCGGTCGGTCACGCTCCGGGTGCCGAACTCCGGCGCACAGGAGGAGAAGATCGCGCCGAGGCTGGCGGTGGCCAGCAACAGCACGTACGTCTCGGGGATGTTCGGCGCGTACGCGGCCACCCGATCGCCCGCGCCGACACCGAGCCGGCGTAGCCCGGCGGCGACCCGGCGGACCTGCTCCCGCAGCTCGGCGGCGGAGAGGGTGACCGGTGGCCGGGTCTGACCGTGGGCGATCACCACCGGGTCGGCGTCGGCGCGGCCCGGCATCCGCAGCACGTTCTCCGCGTAGTTCAGGGTGGCGCCGGGGAACCAGCGGGCACCGGGCATGCTCCGCTCGGCGAGCACGGCCGTGGCCGGGGCGTGCGACACGACCTCGAAGTGGTCCCAGATCGACTGCCAGAAGGCGGGCAGGTCGGTGACCGACCAGCGCCACAGTTCGTCGTAGTCGGCGAAGTCCAGCCCGCGGTGCGTGCTCAGCCAACGCAGGTAGGCCCCGATCCGGGACCGCTCACGCACGTCCGCCGGCGGCGTCCACAGCACCTCACCCATCGCTCCACCCTCCCTCGGCCCGGCACAACGCTGTCCGGCCGTGGCGCCATCTTGCCCTACCTCGAGGCGCCGTAGCTCGCACCTGCTCGGGACGATCGGGGTGCGGGGCGTCGGCGCCGTACCGCGCCGCCGGCTTCCACCGGTCGGCACCGCCGGCTTCCACCGGTCTGGAACGGCGACGACTCAGCCGCGCCGGTGTGCCTGGATCGCCCGCCGACGGGCGAGTCGGTGCGCCCGCCGGATCTCCGCCTCCCGGAAGCGCCGCTGGTCCGCGACGGTCTCCGGGGATAGCGGTGGGACCGGACGCGGACTGCCGTCGGCGTCAACGCCGACGAAGACGAGGTACGCGGTGGCGACCCGCACCGGCTCCCCCTCGGCGGAGTCCCACCGTTCGGCGGTGACCCGCACCCCGACCTCCATCGAGGTCTGCCCGGCCCAGTTGACCTGGGCGTAGGCGTGCACCAGGTCGCCGACCCGCACCGCCTCGGAGAAGACGATCTCGTCGATCGCCGCGGTCACCGCCGTCCCGCCACTGTGCCGGGCGGCGGCGGCCCCGGCGACGTCGTCCACGAACTTCATCAACACCCCGCCGTGCACGGTGCCGTAAAGATTCACATCGACCGCAGTCATTATTTTACTCAGCGTGACCCGGGAGTATGCGGTCGGTCGACCCGGTGCGGTGGTGGCGGGGTACTCGCTCATATCGGAGACGGTACGGTGCGCGGATGCGACATCTTTGGAGCTTCCTAGCGGGTCTCGTGGTGGCACCCGTCACGTGGATCCTGGTTACTCTCGGTCAAGATGGATCGACGCGTACCGTCAACCGCTGGGTGGATATCGATCAGTTCAACTCGGCCAACCTGATCGAGCCAGCGGTCTGGCTGCTCGTCGGCGGCGTCCTGCTCGGACTCCTCGGCACGCTGCGCGTCTCGCCGATCGGCCCGATCGTCGCCGGGCTACTGCTCGCCACCCCCTACCTGGGGATGGCTATCCGTCCCTTCGCTGTCCGCGACCGCATCCCAGCGGACTGGGAGGTCCTCGGCGATCCGCTGCCGCTACGGCTGCCGCTGGAGAACGGGACGCTCTTCCTGATCGGCCTCCTGCTGCTGGTCGCCGGTTTCAGCGGGCAACGCTGGCGGCGGTGGCCGACGACCCAGGCGGAGCCGAACGCGGCGGAGAGCCCGGAGCCGTCGGAGACCCCGCTCGATGACTGGCCGCCCGCACCGGAGCGGGACAGCACCGAGCCGATCCTGGGCCGCCGAAACGCCGACCCGACCGAAGCGCTACCGCAACACACCGGCGGCGTGGACCCCTGGTCCACCCCGCCGCCGGGCAGCCACCGGCAGACAACCCCCACGGGGCTTCGCTGACCTGCCGACCGAGCCCCGCGTCCGGCCCGTTGCCGGCGGGCCGGACGCGGGACACCCGGGGGGTACGCATCGTCAGGGACGGTAGTCGTCGTGGAGCACGACGCGGGAGAGCTCATAGCCACCCGGGGTACGCCAGTAGTGCAGCCGGCGAGCGGCGGCCGACTCCCGCTGCAGGGCCACCCGCCAACAGGTCGCACCGTCAGCCCGACGCACATAGCCGCTGCCGGCCCGGCCGGTGCGAAGCTGATGCGGGTAACGCCCGGCGAGGTGCTGGACCTGGCCGGTGAGCACCTCGACCACGACCGTCACGACCTTCGCCCGACTGATGCCCTCCAGCTGTTCCAGGGAGTCCAGGAAGCCGGCGCCCAGGATGTACGGGGCGAGTGGCCGGTCGGCCTTCTCGGCAGCGGGAACGCGCTGCGCCCACTCGCAGGTGACCTCATGGCGGAACTGTTCCTCGGGATCGAGGAAGAGCATCGCCTCCCCAGCTGCTGGCTGACCGGCGCGGTCCTGGGCGCTCCGGAGCTGCTTGACCAGCCGCTGCCGAGCCAGATCGGCGCCGCGGTAGCGGGTCTGTAGCTGCTCGACGGCGCCGACCGCCTGCGCGAGCTCGGCCTCCAGCTCCGCCGCCCGGAATCGCAGATCCGCCAACTCGTCGGCGAGGGCCTTGCGGGTCGCCTGCTCGGCTGCCAACTCATTACGCAGCTGTACGACCTGGGCCTGCTCCCCTGCTGGCGCCGTGCCGGCAGGACGCGCCAGCACCGGATGCAGGGCCGAGGGAAGGCGTCGGGCCAGATCCAACGGCGTCGGCTGCCGCGCCGGCACCCGCCGTACGACCTGCTGCGGTGGCGTGGCGGGCGGCAGCGGGGGCGCTGATGGTCGAGGCGTCGATGTCGGTGCGGGCCGCAGGTCGGGCGGACGTAGCCAGGGAGGCCCGCCGGGGAGCAGACTCAGCGCGGGTTTCACCTGTTCCGTGTCGTCAACGTCGTCAAACCGCAGCGCCGGCGGGGTGAGCGTGACGAGGCGACCGGCGACGGTCTCCCCAACACTGAACAGGCCGCTCAGTCGGTCTCTCCGGTTGGAGGTGACCGCGTCCAGGCCGACCTCGACGGTGAGCCCGGGCAGAAGTCGTACGGTGACAGCTTCGTCGGCCACCGCCACCACCTCGGCCAGCACCACCTCACCGACCTGGTACGCCTCGTTGACGGCCGCCAGGGCGCTAGGGACGTCACCGAAGCGCAGCGCCGCCCGCAGGTCCAAACAGCGCGAGACCCGGTCATAGCTGCCGGTAACCGCCTGCCCCTTGGTGAGCAGCTGATCCAGGGCAACGCCGGGGAGTGTCAACTCCTCCCATACGGTCGCCACCGCCTGGTCATCCAACGTCACGAGCGCTCGGGACCCGATCAGGCCCTGCACCCGTCCCGTTCGACGTTGAGCCTCGGGACGAGCCCGGGGTTCGACCAGCCCGGCCGACAGCGCCGCCTGCAGCGCATCGCTGATCAGCTGTTCGGTGATGCGGCGACGGTCCTGGCGGGAGTAGGCGAACCGCAACCTACTGCGGGTCGGGTCGTGCACCCAACCGTGGTCGACCGGGTACACCCGCCCCGCCCCGCCGTAGACCTGGGTCATCGACGGCATCACCCGCGAGAATGCCCAGGAGACATCGCTCGTGGGCATCAGTACCACCTCAGCCAGATCCCCCACCGCCGCTTTGAGCTCATCGGGATCGCCGAACGGCTCGTCATACCCGGTGGGCAGGGTGAGTACCGCGACCGGCCACGGCCGCCCCGGCGTCAGCAACCGGTGGGCGAGTTCGCTGGCCTCAGCCGCGGAGGTGATCCGCTGTACCGCCAGCGGCGGGGCGGCAGCGCCGACGGTCACCTCCGGTATGGGCACCCCCATCAGTTCCGACCTCCTACCTCATCGGAATCGACGAGGGGTCGGGGCAGCCGACGCCAGGGGGTCGACGACGGTATCACGAAGGACGGTGACGTATTCGATGATCGGGGCGCTCGAATGATCTCCTTTACCTCGATCTCTGGTGCACCGCGTTTGGAGTCGAGCGAAACGGCGTGCCGGGCCGGCACCGAAGCGCATCCCCGGTCCCGGAGAAAACCGGACCCAAACACGTACTTCCCCCTTGAGAAACCGAGCTAAACCGTAGGGCGACTATGCAAGGGGACAGTGGACGGCACAAGCCTAGGAGCACGTCGAAGGCCCTGCCTTACCCGTTTGGCCGACCGCTGCCGCCGAAATTGTTGACACTGCCGCCCGATTGGGGGAACGACAAAACCTTGTCGCCATGTCAGCTCCCACAACCGGCGACTTTAAAGCACCGATTTGGGCCACCGGGAGCGTACTCGTAGCTGGCCGAGGAGAGGTCCCGGGACAGTTCCAGCTGCTTGGCGTGGTGGGCGTCGGCGAATGCCGGCCGTAGTTCGACGGTGTCGACGGAAAGCCGTACTTGGGCAGGACATTCCGCGGTTGGCCGGTAGCCCAACATGTGAGCAGCCACCGTCCGAGCGGTTCGAGCTCCTATCCCGGACGCACCCGATCCGCCGGAACTGGTCGGCCGCACTCTGTCGGCATGGCCGCGCGTTCAACCTCATCCATTAGCGCCTCCCCGCCGAGGGACTGCGTTGGTGAGCGTGAAAACTTGGTTAGTGGTTCTTTCGGAGTGCTTGCCACGCTGCGCTGAGCAACGCGGAGATCCGGTACAGCGCGTATAGCGCCCAGATGAGGGTCAGCGGCACACCGAGGATGAGGAGGACCGCGCCGCCCAGATACTCACTGCTCTCCAGCAACCAGCCACCAGCCAGCAGGACGGAACCCACGACCACGGCCCATGCCAGGATGCGACCGGCCTTGGTCAGCGACATCCAGAGGCGGGCGATTTCGGCACCGTCTCGCTTTGTCGGGCCACGAACCTGGGACTGCAGGGCAAGTTTGTCGATTTCCTGAGCGGCGGCCCGGTCGGCCACATGGGGCGACTCACCCAGCACTGCCGACAGAGCGTGGAGGTCGTCCCGGTTGCGGAGCCGTCCGGTCCGTGGATCGCCGAGTAGCGCCACGACGTTCGGGAATCCGAGCAGCCATGCCTTGCCGTAGCCGCGTTTGGCCCCCGGTGCCAGCACCACAGCTTTGCCGCCATGCATGTCTTCGTGGAAGATGCGGTGCCCGACCACCTGCACGAGTCCCGTGCCAGCGATCGCCCACTCGGCGTTGAGGGTTTTATGGCCGAACAGCGTGACGAACTGGGTGTACGCGGCGACAACCGCGAATAGGCCCAGTACCGCGACCGCGGCGCCGAGCAGCTCGTGCAGTTGGGCCATGAAGCCGGTGAGTAGCAGCGTGGGGATGACGGCGATCAAGTACCAGGCGACGAAGATTGGGAAGCGCCGCCGGTTCAGCCAGCGCTGCGTCCGCACGCCCTGCGCGCCCGGTGGAAAAGCCGGGAGAAGTCTCCTGCCGTTCCGCCCTTGCCGGGCGTCCTCGCACAGCATCTCCATGTTGAGGAGGTGGACCCTAACCTCGAGGCGGTCACCGGCCAGACTCGCCAGGTCGTGGACGAACTGCATTTCCTCGATCTTCGGCTCGGACAGGTCGAACAGCCGAACCGCCGGTCGCCCGTCCACGGTAGCCCGCAGGCGACGCGGAACATCCATGCTGACGCCCGGGTTAAGCACGAGGTACAGCGCGGAAGCCGGCCGCTGGCGACCCTGCCCCTCGATTTCCCGGCTTTTGATCACCACCGCTGATATCTCGGCCCATCGCAGTTCACGTCGGTACTGTCCTATTAGCACCGTCCAGCCGCGTCGGTCAACATCGACCTGAAACGCCTGCACCGCGTAACGGAGCAGACTGGGCACCATTACCAGGGCGGTCAGGGAGGCCACACCGGCGAAGAGCCACACGGGCACCGAAGCGCGGATAGCGAACATCAGGTACACCAGATAACCGACAAATCCCACGAGCGACGCCGCGGTAACAACCGCGAGCACGCGGGGGCCGGTTGGACGGCGCAGATTCACCCACACATCATCAACGAACCATGCAAACGCAGCTCCCGATCACTCCCATGCGTCGCCGGAGTGGGGATAACCCGACAAAGCGGGCTCGAATAGCCCCCTTGCTGGCCGCTCGTAACCGCTGCGAAGCTGTCCCGGTGCCGCAGCCTGTTCCAGCGGTCACTGTGCGACCGGAAGGATGTGAACGTGGAGCCGGCGTCACCTCCGGAACTCGGCACGGAACTCGACCCGCCACCGCCGAGGACGTCCGGCCGGCAGCGCCGACAGCGCCGTGGGCCGCAGGAACTCCGCTATGTGCTCGGCAACCTGGTGGTCGCCGTGTTCGGGCCGCTGTACGTACTGGCTGTCCTGATCGTCGGGGTGGGCCTCGCCGTGGTCCTCGCCGGCATTCCCCTCCTGGCGCTCGGGCTCGCCGGCGCCCGCCGGTGGGGCGCGGCCGAGGCACGGAGAGCCGGGCTGCTCGACGTCTGGCTGGACCGCATTCCCCCGCCTCCGGTACGCCCCGGCCTCAGCGGATGGACCATCGCTCATCTGACCGACGCCAGTGCCTGGCGCGTGCTGCTCTACCTAGTGGCCAAACTGCCCACCGCAGCTACTGCCTTCATCACCGCCCGTTCAGCACCGTACTCGGTCTCGGACGGGCGCCCGTCCGAGACCGAGACCCGCGCCGGGGGCAGATGTTGTCCTGGCCACCGGCCCGGCCGAAGGGACTTTCGGCGGCGTGATGGCTCCTCCGCCAGTCGCCTCGGCATTCGCCGCGTTCGACGGCCAGGATTCTGCCGAACAGCCCCGAGTCAGCCCTTCAACAGCTGCCGCGCCATGACGATGCGCTGCACCTGGTTGGTGCCCTCGTAGATCTGGGTGATCTTCGCGTCGCGCATCATCCGCTCGACCGGGTAGTCCCGGGTGTAGCCGTAGCCGCCGAGCAGCTGCACGGCATCGGTGGTGATCTCCATGGCGGCGTCGGAGGCGAAGCACTTGGCCGCGGCGCCGAAGTAGGTCAGGTCCGCGTCCCCCCGCTCGGATCTGCTGGCTGCGGCGTAGGTCAGCTGCCGGGCCGCCTCCAGCTTCATGCCCATGTCCGCGAGCATGAACTGGATGCCCTGGAAGTCGGCGATCGGCTTGCCGAACTGCCGACGCTCCTGCACGTACCCCTTGGCGTAGTCGAGCGCACCCTGCGCGATGCCCACCGCCTGTGCGGCGATGGTGACCCGGGTGTGGTCCAGGGTCTGCATCGCGGTGGCGAAGCCGGTGCCCTCCGCGCCGATCATGCGGTCGGCGGGGACCCGGACGCCGTCCAGGTAAACCTCACGGGTCGGCGAGCCCTTGATCCCCAACTTCTTCTCCGGTGCGCCGAAACTCACCCCCGGGTCGGACTTCTCGACCACGAAGGCCGAGATGCCCCGGCTCCGGGCGGTCGGGTCGGTCACGGCGAAGACCGTGTAGAACTCGGACACCCCGGCGTTGGTGATCCAGCGCTTGACGCCGTTGAGCACCCAGTCGTCGCCGTCCCGGACGGCCCGGGTGGTCATCGCGGCGGCGTCGCTGCCCGCCTCCGGCTCGGACAGGCAGTACGAGAACATCGCGTCGCCGGCCGCCACCGGGGTCAGGTACTTCCGCTGGAGCTCCGCGGACCCGGCCAGAATCAGCGGCATGGTACCCAGCTTGTTGACCGCCGGAATCAGCGAGGAGGCGGCACAGGCCCGCGCCACCTCCTCGATCACGATAGCGGTGGCGAGGGCATCCGCACCGGCGCCGCCGTACTCGACGGGGATGTGCGGGGCGTGAAAGTCAGCCGCCCGCAACGCGTCGAAGGACATCTTCGGGAACTCGCTGGTCTCGTCCGCCTCAGCGGCGTGCGGTGCCACCTTCGCCGCGCAGACCTCCCGGACCGCCTCCCGGACCGCCTGCTGCTCACCCGTCAAGCGATAGCCGTCGAATTCCTGCTCTGCGGCCATGTCGGCCCCTCCTCTTCACCGCTATCATGCGCAGTCTGTAGCGTCGTTCTGAGCGCGGACCGCGCAGACTGAAGGATAGCGACCCCGGAGTCCGGCGATGTTACCGCCGCGTAGGCTACGAAGTGTCGCACTGACCGGCCCGCGCGGGAGCATGGTCAAACAAACGAACAACCCCACCTTCGGCGCCCCTGGCAGGCGCCGCGGTCGACAGCGACGCCACGAGCGGCGCCAGTGCGAGCGGAGAAGACAGGCGTGACGATCCCGTACCCGAACACCCAGCCAGTGCCTCCGATCGGGGCGGTAACCCCCCCATCCGGCGCACCTCGCCCCCGAGTGACCTTCCTCGGCACCGGCTACCTCGGCGCGACGTACGCCATCTGCTACGCCGAGCTGGGCTACGAGGTACTCGGCTTCGACGTGGACGCCGACAAGATCGCCATGCTCAACGCGGGCGAGGTGCCGATCCACGAGCCCGGCCTGGACGAGCTACTGAAGCGCAACCTCGCCGCCGGGCGGCTGCGGTTCAGCACCGACATGGCCGAGGTCGCCGAGTTCGGGGACGTGCACTTCATCTGCGTCGGCACCCCGCAGCGGGCCGACGCGCTGGGGGCGGACCTGTCGTACGTCGAGGCAGCCGTCACCAGCCTGGCGCAGCAGCTCACCCGTCCGGCGCTGATCGTCGGCAAGTCCACCGTGCCGGTCGGCACCGCGGAGTGGGTCGAGCAGCTGGTGAGCAAACACACACCGGCCGACCTGGGCATTGAGGTCGCCTGGAGCCCCGAGTTCCTCCAGGAGGGCTTCGCCGTCGACGACGTACTCCGCCCGAACCGGATCGTGGTCGGCGTCAAGAGCGAATGGGCCAACGGGATGCTCTACGCCGCGCACAAGGGCGTCTTCGACCTGGCTGCCACGGAGGACCGCGAGGTGCCGATGGTGGTCACCGACTTCGCCACCGCGGAGCTGGTGAAGGTCGCAGCGAACGCCTTCCTGGCCACCAAGATTTCGTTTATCAACGCGATGGCGGAGGTCTGCGAGGCCGCTGGCGGCGACGTGACCCACCTGGCCCGGGCGGTCGGCTTCGACCCCCGGATCGGCAACCGGTTCCTCCAGGCCGGCCTGGGCTTCGGCGGGGCCTGCCTACCCAAGGACATCCGTGCTTTCCAGGCCCGGGCCCAGGAACTGGGCGCCGGCGAGGCGCTGCGTTTCCTGCACGAGGTTGACCTGATCAACCTGCGCCGCCGGACCCGGGTGGTCCAACTCGCCGCCGACCTACTCGGCCGGCGCACCGGCCCGGCCGGCCCCGACCTCTCCGGCACCCGAATCGGCGTGCTCGGTGCGACCTTCAAGCCCAACACCGACGACGTCCGCGACGCCCCCGCCCTCGCCGTGGCATCGCTGCTCCACAAGGCCGGCGCTGACGTGCACGTCTACGACCCGGAAGGGATGGAGCGCGCCCGCGCCGTGGCGCCCGAGCTCACCTACGAGTCGGGCATCAACGAGGCGGTGACCGGTGCCGACCTGGTCTGCGTCCTGACCGAATGGGCTGACTTCCGCAACGCCGACCCGGTCATGCTCGGCGCCCTGGTCGCCGGGCGCCGGGTGGTGGACGGCCGCAACTGCCTCGACCCAACGTTGTGGACGCAGGCTGGCTGGGAGTACCGCGGCATGGGCCGCCCGTGACCCGTCGCCGGCCGTACTCCGCGGAGTAGGGCGCCACGCCCCCTGGACCCGCCGGCAACTGTCGAAATCCGCGCCAGCATTGGGCATGCTGCGACAGTGAGGTCCGCCGTCCGCGCTGGAGGGGTGTCGTGGTGAGCTTTCAGTGCTCCTCGTGCGGCCGGGAGTTGAAGCCGGCCGCCCGCTGCCCACACTGCGGCGCGAAACAGCCGCAGCGGCTCGAACACCTGGCGGAGGTCGAGCGGTCGATCGCGGAGATGAAGGCGCGGGACGCCGAGATCTCCGGAGAACAGCGGAAGATCGCCGCCCGGATGCAGGCTGCGCTCTTCCAGCGGGACATCCTCGCGCATGCCGGTGAGGAGAACGTCAAACAGGCCAACCGTCCCCGGCGCGTGCTCCGTCGCCGGCCAGACCGGCGGCCACCGGCTCCCCCCGGCACACCGCCCCGGGTACCCCGGCAGGGCACCTCGTCGGGGCCGGCGGAACCGCCGCCGACCGCCGGCTGGCTTGACGCCGACAACCCCGAGCATCCGCCGGAGGCGTCCAGCCGCGAGGTGCAGAACATTCCCCTCGGGCTCGGCGCGCTGCTGCTCGGCGTCGCCGCGGTGGTCTTCGCCGCGGTCGCCACCAGTTCCCTGGACGCCCTCGCCCGGCTGGGCGTGCTCTGCCTGGCGACGGTCCTGATGCTGCTCGCCCCGCCGGTGCTGGCCCGTCGCGGGCTCACCGCCACCGCCGAGACCATCTCCGCCGTCGGCCTGCTCCTGGTGCCGTTGGCCGGGTACGCCCTCTGGTCCGTAACCAGCGTCGGCGGCGCGTCCCGGGCGGTATTCGCCGCGGCCGTCTTCGCGGTCACCGCCGGGGTTGCCCTGGCGTACGGCGGCTGGACCGGACTCCGCGCACCACGGTTCGCGACGGTGCTGGCCCTCCAGCCGATCCTGCCGCTGCTCGCGTACGACCGAACCAGCGCTCTGGCGGGCTGGGCCGCCGTGCTGGCCCTCGTGGCCGTCCTGAACTTCTCGCTGGCCGGCTCCGCCGTCACCCGGTCCCGACCGGTCCGCCAGGACCTACCCGAAGCGTCCCCGACCCCACTGGCGACGGCGGGGGGCCAGACCGGCCCGGAGCGGCCCCGGGACACCCCCGTCGCCCCGCGCCAGCGGTCGGGGGCCGGCCAACGTACCGAGGACGGGGCCGAGACTGGCCAGGTGCCCGGTGGGGACGGGGCCGAGACTGGCCAGGTGCCCGGTGGGGACGGCGCCGCCGTCCGCCCAGTGCCCGGGCTCCGCGAGTTGATCTTCGGCCTTTACAGCGTCGCCGCGCTGGCGGCCCTCGGCTACGCCGGCACCGCGCTGCTGCGGGTGACCACCGTGCCCGCGACGGTCGGAGCGGGAGCCGCACTCCTGCTCACCGCCACGGTGGCCGGTGCGGGGATGGTGGCGGCCCGCCGCGCCCCATTCCCCGACATCGGCACCGGCCTGCTCACCCTCGCCGTGATCAGCGCCGCGAGCCGGCTTGCCTGGGTGGCCGCACCCGACCAGGCACTACTTCTGATCACCGCCGGTATCGCGCTCACCGGGCTGGTCGTCCGCGCAGTGCCGACTGTCCTGCGGCGCGGCCCGCAGTTCGCCTCCGCCATCGCGTTGACCGTCAGTGGCGTCGTCGTCGCCACCGGCGCCCTGCGCGCCGGAGTGACCCCGGTCCGGGCTGCCCTCCCGGCGTGGACCGCCGACCTCGACCGTTACCCATCCCAGCTGGCCGCGGTGGGCGCCCCCGCCGCCAGCCAGCTCGCCGTCAGCGCACTGCTGCTGACCGTGGCCGCCATGGTCGCCCTGCCACCGAAGATCCGCCGGGAGTTCGCGGTGGTGGGCGCCGCGCTGACCGCGCTCGCCGTGCCCGCCTCGTTCGGACTCGGCTGGGCGGCCGCGCCGTGGCCGATGGTGGTGGCGGCGGTCGGGATCGGGGTGGCCGGGTTGTCGGCGCGGAGCAGACGCGCGGCGCGAGCACACGGCGTAGCCGCCGCTGGGGTGGGGCTCTTCGGTGCCGGAGCCGGCCTGACCCGGCCGTCGTTGACCGCCGCCGTCCTACTCACCCTCTGTGTGGCGGGCGTGCTGGTGGCGGTGCTACCCCGGCTCCGGGCCACCTCCGTCGGAGCGGAGCTCCTCTCCGGCTGGGCCGCAGGCGGGGCGGCCTTCGCCCTGCCCGGCACGGTGGCCGCGATCGTCGCCGCCGGTCCGGCGGCGTCCGGCACCGCGCTGCGGGAGCTGACCGTCGCGCTACTGGCGGCGAGCTTCCTCGCGGTCTGCGTCACGCTCGGTTACGCCGCGCTCGTGCAGGTTTCCCACCGGCACCTCCCGATGCCGCTGGCGACGGGGGCGGTACTGGGTGCCCTGGCCGTCGCCGCGGCCTCGTTCGTGGCGCCCGCCACCACCGCCGCCGACGCCTGGGTGGGCGCGCTGCTGGTGATCGCCGCGGTGCTCCTGTTCTTCGCGCCTTCCGTTGACGCCCGGCGCCGCTCCGACCTCCGCCTGGACGGCTCCGACCTGGCCTGCGCCGGGGTAACCGCCGCGCTGGTCGCCACCCTGGTTCGGATCGCCACTGTCCTCGCGCCCGGCGCGCAGCTGGCTGTCGCGGCCGGGCTGCTGCTGGTCGTGGCCGTGGCGGCCCGCGCACTGCCACCGCAGTGGCGGCGAGGCCCCGTCCTCGGCTTGGCCCTGGGGGGCGGGCTGGTCGGGCTGCTGGCCGCCGGGATGGCGCTCCGCGGGGGCATCGGCGTCCTGCTCACCGCCGGCCCGATCTGGGCCGGTGACCTGAACACGTGGCCGGCCGCCCCGATCGGCGGCTCGACCTGGCAGGCACCGGTCGCGCTGGCGTTGCTGGCGCTGGCCGCCGCGGTCCTGTTGCCGCCGCCCTGGCAGCACGATGTCTCCGGCGCGGCCGTGGTCCTGGCCACCATCGGCGCACCGGCCGCGTTCGCGCTGCCCTGGTGGTCGCCGGTGCTGGTGGGTTCGCTGGTCGCCACCGGGTACGGCCTGGCGTCGGTGGCGTCGATGGAGGCCCGAGCCGCGTTCTCCCGGGCCGTCGTGGCCGGCGTACTAGCGCTGCATGTCGCCGGCGCCGGGCTGGTCCGGCCGTGGACGACCGCACTGGCCCTCGGCAGCATCGCGCTGATCGGTGCCGCCGTGGCGGCCTTCGCTCGCGCCCTTTCCCCGCCGCTGGGCACCGATGTGGACGCCGAGGGACCGCCACCGTATCCGACGCAGATCGGTGGGGCCGCGACCGGGGCTATGCTCTTCGCGCTACCCGGTGCGGTGGCCGCCCTGACTGCCGAGCTCGGGCACTCGTCGCGGGTGGTGCTGATCGCCGCCCTGGCCACCTCCGGCCTCGGCCTGGCCACCGTGCTGGCTGCCCGGCACCGGGTTCCGCAGTACCTGCCCTGGGCCAGCGCCGCGCTGGTCGGCGGCGCCACGGTAAGTGCCCTCGCCGCCATCCCCGCCGGCCTGCAGGTCGGGGTGTTTGCCGCCGCGGCCGCCCTGATCGGTGTCCTCGCCGAGCTGAGCCGCGGCGCCACCGAACCGCCGGCCGGGCTCGCGGCACCGACTCGCCGGTGGCGAGTAACCCTCGGGGGTGCCCTGGGCCGCTCCGCCGGGCCCGGTACCCGCCGGTGGCGGGTAGACCCGGCCACCGGGGCGCTCGCCGCGGCGACCCTGCCCACGGTGCTGGCCCTGGTCTCGCTCGCACCGGCGCTGCACGTGGCGCTGGTCGAGCCACACCGAACGCTCAGCCGCACCTGGCAGGGCCCGCCGCCGGAGTTACTCCTGCCCGCACCCGCGGCGGCGGACCCGACGCACGTGCTCACCGCGCTGCTGCTGACCGCCGCCGCCGCACTGGCCGCGGTCGCTTTCAGTGGCGGCCGGCGCAGTCGGGCGGTGCCGGTCATCCTGCCGGGTACGGCGGTGACCCTGCTGATCACGCCGGTGGCGCTGGATCTCGCTTGGCCGGCGAGCACCTTCGCCGGGCTCACCGTGTTCACTCTGGCCATGCTCGGGCTTGCGCTCACACCGCCGCCCGCCCTGGTGGAGCGGGCCCGCTCGCTCCGGCTGGCCCGGATACTCGTCTTCGGCATCGGCCTCACCGCCGGCGGCGCGGGGCTGGCCGGCAGCCTGGCCACGGAGGACCTGACCCTGGTCACGCTCGGCGGCGCGGTGGGCGTCGGTACGGTGGCGGCGCTCTTCGGTGCCACCGGGCACGCGCGCATCCTCGGCTGGCTGTTCGCCGCCCTGATGGCGCAGCTCTTCGTACTCACCACCGGTCTGGTCGCCGGTCTGAGCGCGCGCTGGTCGGCGTTCGGCGTCCTAGCCGTTGGGGCGGCCCTCCAGGTCTTCGCGGCCACCCTGCCACGCCTGCGTCGCCCGGAGGCGGGGCGGGAGACGGCCACGGTGGAGTGGAGTGGCTTCGCCGCCACACTGATCGCCCTGGCGCTGGCCTACGACTCACCCCGGCACATCGCGGCCCTGCTCGCCGCCGCGGGCGCCATCCTCGGAGTGGCGGCGGCCCGACCGGGCCGGCGCGACATCGAGCGGCGAATCCTCTTCTGGGCGGTGGTGAGCTGCGAGATCACCGCGTGGTGGATTCTGATGTGGGTGGCGGACGTGGCCCTGCCCGAGGCCTACACCCTGCCGTTCGCGGTGCTGGCGCTGCTCGTCGGCGTACTGGAGCTGCGCCAACGCGCCGAGATCAGCAGCTGGGTGGCGTACGGGCCAGCGCTGGTGACCGCCTTCGCTCCGACCCTGGCGATCGTGCTGGTCACCGAGAGCAGCATGCTGCGCCAGGTGCTGCTGCTACTCGGGGCGGCGGCGGTACTGGTCTTCGGCTCGCTGCGGCAGCAGCAGGCGCCGGTGATCGTCGGGGCCACGGCCACTGCGATCACGGCGATCCACGCGCTGTTCAGTCTCGGGCCGTGGCTGCTGCTGATCCCCGTCGGTCTCCTCCTGCTGGTCCTCGGGGCCAGCAACGAGCGTCGCCGTCGGGCCCAGGAACGCCTCCAGGCCGCCCTGCGCGGCATGCGCTAGCCCGCTGCGGCGACCATCCGCCAGAGGTCAGTTCAGCGAGGCGCGCAGGGCCGCGTTCTTCTCCGCGACCACCTGCTCCAGATCGGATTGGTACGCCGCCATCCGATCGAGCAGCGCCCGGTCCTCGACACCGAGGATCCGGACCGCGAGCAGACCGGCGTTGCGGGCGTTACCGATCGAGACGGTGGCCACCGGCACGCCAGCGGGCATCTGCACGATGGAGAGCAGCGAATCCATCCCGTCCAGATACTTCAGGGGCACCGGCACGCCGATCACCGGCAGCGGGGTGACCGCGGCGACCATGCCCGGCAGGTGTGCCGCACCCCCCGCCCCGGCGATGATCACCCTTAGGCCGCGGTCGGCGGCGTCCCGGCCGTACTCGATCATGCGAACCGGTGTCCGGTGCGCCGAGACCACCTCGACCTCGTACCCGACCCCGAACTCGTCCAGCGTCTCGGCGGCGGCCCGCATCGTCGGCCAGTCCGAATCGCTGCCCATGATCAGCCCGACCGTGCTCATCCGTGCCCCTCCCGCAGCCAACGGGCCGCCCGTGCCGCCCGGTCGCGTACCTCGTCCAGGTTGTCGCCGAGTACGGTGACATGGCCGATCTTGCGGCCTGGGCGTACCTGCTTGCCGTACAGGTGCACCTTCGCGCCCGGCTCGGCGGCGAAGAGGTGGTGCAGGCGCTCGTCGATGGAGATGCCGCCCGGTTCACCGCCCAGCACGTTCGCCATCACCACCACCGGCGCGGCCAACGAGGTGTCCCCCATCGGGTAGTCGAGCACCGCCCGTAGGTGCTGCTCGAACTGCGAGGTCCGGGCCCCCTCGATGGTCCAGTGCCCGGAGTTGTGCGGCCGCATCGCCAGCTCGTTGACCACGAGGCGGCTGCCCGTCGGCTCGGCCGGGTCGGTTACCTCGAACAACTCGACGGCCAGCAGACCCACCACGCCGAGCTCGGTGGCGAGGTCGATGGCGAGCTGCTGCGCACCGACCGCCAGCTCCTGAGGCAGCTCCGGTGCGGGGGCCAAGACCTCGACGCAGATCCCGTCCCGCTGCACGGTCTCGACCACCGGGTAGGCGGCGACCTGCCCGAACGGGGAACGGGCCACCTGCACAGCCAGCTCCCGGCGTAGCGCCACCCGCTCCTCGGCGATCAGGCTCATCCCGGTGGCCAACAACGTGGCCGACAGCTCGGCCGCCTCAGCGGCGTCCTGAACCAGCCACACGCCCCGGCCGTCATAGCCGCCCCGGGCCGCCTTGAGCACCACCGGCCAGCCCACGGCGTCGCCGAAGGATCCGAGCTCGGCCGGGGTCTCGACCGGCTGCCAGACCGGGTTCGGCAGGCCCAACGCCGCGAGACGTTCCCGCATGACCCGCTTGTCCTGGGCGTGCACCAGCGCCTCGGCCGGCGGAAAGAGCTTGACGCCCTCGCCGGCGAGGGCCTCGATGTGCTCGGTGGGAACATGCTCGTGGTCGAAGGTGACCACGTCGCAGCCCTTGGCGAAGGTACGCAGCGCCGCGAGATCAGTGTGCTCGCCGTACTGCACGTCGGCGGCCACCAAGGCGGCGCCATCGTCGGGAGCGAGCGCGAGCAGGCGCAGCGACTGGCCGAGGGCGATCGCGGCCTGATGGGTCATCCGGGCCAATTGGCCGCCACCCACCATGCCGACAACGGGCAGACCGGTGTGGGAGTCCATAGCCAGCTCAGCGTATCCGGCCAGCGGAGCCAGCCGGTGATCCGGGTCGACCGGCCGCCTACCGGCCCGTCAGCTGCGCCACCAGGTCATCAACCCTGGTTACCGGCCGGTCGCAGACAAAGCCCCGACAGACGTACGCGGTGGCCTGCCCGTCAACCAGCTGCCGGCCGGCGAGCAGCGGCACCCCGGGCTGGTCCGGCCGCCCCGCCACCACCACAGCACCCGGCGGGGCGTACCGGTGCGCCGCACGCACCAGCGGCTCACCGACCGGATCGGAGGTCACCACCGCGATCTCGTACGGGCCGGCGAGCAGCGCCGCGCCGGCGGTGGCCGCGTACCCGGTGAAGCGGGCGTGCGCGGCGACGATCGGCGCCACGGTGGCCAGCGCCGCCTCCGCCGCCTCCCGGTAGCGGGTCTCGCCGGTCAACGCCGCGTACGTGACCAGGGCGGCGACGATCGCCGACCGGCCGGACGGGGTGGCGTTGTCGGTGGGGTCCGCGGGCCGGCTAACCAGCCGCTCCGCGTCATCAGCGGTGTCGTAGAAGCTGCCCTGCGGTGCGGCGAACCGCTCCAGCGCCACGTCGAGGAGCTGCCCCGCCAGGGTCAGCCACCGCCCCTCGCCGGTCAGCTGGTGCATCGCGCAGAACGCCTCGGCCACGCAGCCGTAGTCCTCCAGGACGCCGGCGGCCTCCCCGACCCGGCCGTCCCGTGAGGTGCGCCGCAGCCGCCCGGCCACGAGGTGCACTTGTGCCAGGTGCTCGGCCGCGTCCCGCATGGCGCCGTCGGCGACGATCGTCACGCCCTCCATCAGGTTGGCGTCCGGCCCCGGAGCATCCTCCGCGAAGCTGGCTACGACCTGCTGGAACTCGGCAATCGCGGTGATCGCGAGCCCGTTCCAGGCGGCTACCACCTTGTCGTCGCGGGCCGGCTGCGGGCGGGTGTCGCGGACCATCAGCAACCGGTGCGCGATCTCCTGCCAGCGGGACTGCACCTCCGGCGCCGCATCGTCAACGTCCCGGGCCAGCCGGAGCACGCTGGCCGACTGCGCGGCGGCCGCCGCCGGGGTCGCGGCGGCGGCGTGGGGGGTGAACGAGCCCTGCTCGGTGACCGCGAACAGGTCGGCGGCCCACCGGCCGTCCGCCTCGCCGAGGGCCGCGACAAGCTGGGCGGGGGTCCAGACGTAGGTCAACCCCTCGACCCCGGCCGCGTCGGCGTCCAGCGCGGAGGCGAACCCCTCGCCCGGCCGGTGCAGCTCGTCGGCGAGGAAACGGGCCGTGTCCCGGGCCACGCGACGGGCCATCGGGTCACCGGTCAGCCGCCACAGGTGCGTGTAGACCCGCAGCAGCAGGGCGTTGTCGTAGAGCATCTTCTCGAAGTGCGGCACCAACCACTGCCCGTCCACGCAGTAGCGGGCGAAGCCCCCGGCGAGTTGGTCGTACAGGCCGCCCCGGGCCATCGCCTCCGCGGTGTGTCGGACAATCTCCAGGCTCCGCTGGTCGCCGGTGCGCTGGTACTGCCGCAGCAGGAAGAGCAGGCTCAGGTGCGGCGGGAACTTCGGCGCCCCGCCGAACCCACCGTTCGTCTCGTCGTACTCCGCACCGAGCCGGTCGGCGGCGGCGTCGAGCAGGTCGGCGGTGAGCGGGGCGGCCGGGCCCCCGACCGCCTGGGCACCGCCGATCGCCTCGACGACCGCGGCACCCTGCTGGAGCACGGCGTCGCGCTGGTCCCGCCAGGCGGTGGTGACCGACTGGAGCAGCCGGAGGAAGTTGGGCTTCGGGAAGTAGGTGCCGCAGAAGAACGGGGTTCCGTCCGGGGCGGCGAAGACGGTCATGGGCCAGCCACCCTGCCCGGTCATGGCCTGGGTCGCGGTCATGTAGACGGCGTCAACGTCCGGACGCTCCTCGCGGTCCACTTTGATCGCCACGAAGCCCTCGTTCAGCAGCGCGGCCACCTGCTCGTCGGCGAAGGACTCGTGCGCCATGACGTGACACCAGTGACAGGCGGCATACCCGACCGAAATCATGATCGGTACGTCTCGCCGGCGGGCCTCGGCGAACGCCTCCGCGCACCACGGCCACCAGTCGACCGGGTTGTCCTTGTGCTGGAGCAGGTACGGGCTGGTGGCGTCGGCGAGTCGGTTCACGGCACGACCCTATCGGCGCGGACGGTCAGGAGGCGCCATCGGCCCGGAGCGGAACAACCCGGGAGCGCGCCCCGTTGACCAGACCGCCGAGGACCGCGCCAATCTTGTCGGCCGGCATGGGTTTGAAGAAGTGGTAGCCCTGTGCGGCCGTGCAGCCGAGTTCGGCCAGCGCGCTGCGCTGCTCGGCGGTCTCCACCCCCTCAGCGACCACCCGTAGCCCCAACTGCTGGCCCAGCCCCACCGTGGTACGCACGATCGCCGCCGCCTCCGGCGAGTCGGCCATCCGGAGCACGAAGGAACGGTCCACCTTCAACTCGTCCACGGCGACCCGGGTGAGGAAGGTCAGCGACGAGAATCCGGTGCCGAAGTCGTCCACGGCCAACTGCACCCCCATGGTGCGCAGCGCGCCGAGCACCTCGTCGATCACCTCCAACTCGCTCATCACCACCGTCTCGGTGATCTCCAGGACGAGCCGCCGCGCCGGCACCCGGTGGCGGCGCAGCGCGTCCGCGATCTCGGTCGGCAGCCGCCGGTCGAGCAGGCTGCGGGCGGAGAGGTTCACCGAGATCGGCAGGTCCAGCCCGTCCCGGGCCCACTGCGCCGCAACGCCGAGCGCTTTGTCCAGCACGTACCGGGTGAAGGTGCCCAGCTGCTCGCTGTTTTCCACCGGACGGATGAACTCGTGCGGGTTGAGCCAGCCGCGTCGGGGGTGCCGCCAGCGGATCAGTGCCTCCACCCCGGTGGGCGCCCCGGTGGCCAGGTCCACCGCCGGTTGCAGGACCAGCACCAGCTGGTCGTCGGCGGCCAACGCCTCGCGCAGCTCGGCTAGGAGCGCGAGCCGGTCGGTGCTGGTGGCGTCCCGCGCGGAGTCGTACGCGGCGACGCAGCCATTGCCCTCCTTCGCCTGGTACATCGCGATGTCCGCCCGGCGCAGCAGCTCCGCCATGTCGGCGGTGCCGGCGTCGGCGACCACCACCCCGACGGCGGCCTCCACGGACATTCGGACCCCCGCCACCTCGGTGGGGGCGGCGAGCCGTTCGGTGATCTCCCGGGCCTGGCGCAGCGTGTACGCCATCGGGGCGGCGCTGTCGCCGGGCACCGGCACCGAGGTCAACAGGAGGGCGAACTCGTCGCCGCCGAGCCGGCCCAGCAGGTCCCCGCCGCGGGCCAGCCCGCCCAGCCGGTCGGCGGTCAGCCGGAGGAGCTGGTCACCGGCCGCGTGCCCGAGCGTGTCGTTGACCTCCTTGAACCGGTTGATGTCCAGTAGCAGCAACGCCACCGGCCGGTCCCGGGCCAGCTGCCGCAGCACCTGGTCTCCCTGGCTGAGCATGGCCGTCCGGTTGGCCAGGCCGGTCAGCGCGTCACTCGCCGCCGCCGTCGCGACCCCCCGCTCGTCGCGGTGATCGAGCGCGGCGGTCGCCTCGGCGAAGGCCCGCCAGGCACGTCGATTCCGATCGACGCGGAGCTGGTGGCGGTAGGTCTGCTGGAGCAGCCAGAGCGGCAGCGGAAGGATCAACAACCAACGTGGGTCGACCTCGATGAGGGCTACCACGACCAGGCCCACCACCACGTTCCCGACGAACATCATCAGTTTGCCGCGCAGCGCCTCCCCCCGCAGGACACCTGCTGGGACGCCGTGGTGGAGGTTGAGGGTGACCGCATCCAGCCCGACACACACGATCAGGTAGGTGACCGCACCGGCGAGCAGCGCGAACGCGAGCGGTGGGGTCGGTGTCGCCAGCAGCGGCCGCCCCAGCAGGGTGGTGACGAACCCGGCCAACGCCGTCGCCACGGTCAGCGACGATGCGATCCGGGCGATCTCCACCGGCCGCCGGCGGGTACCGAGCAACGACATCCCCGACCAGGCCAGACCGGCGCCGAGCAGGGTGGCCGCCGGAATCCAGCCGGCGGGCACCTGGTGCAGACAGATGACGAGCGCGGCCTCGCCCCAGGTGAGGCTGACCGCTCCCGCCGCAGCCCGGAACTGGAGTTGGGCGAGTTGCGCGAATGCGAACACCGTGACCGCGAGCCCGAAGCGTGCGGGGCCGCCGAGCGGGTCGTTGCTGGGCAGACCGCTCGGCGCGGTGACCGCCGCCACGGCTGCCACCAAGGCCGTCACCAGCAATGCCGCCGTGAGCGCGCGGGCCCGCTGGGACCGGCCGGAGGGACCTGCCCGCGACTGGCCGGGCAGCGCGGTGGTCACCACCCCGCTCCGGCCCCGAGCTCTCCGACAGTACGGCGGGCAGCCTCAGCTGCGCTGATCATCGGCGCCCCCTCCTGCCCAGGCCGACGAAACTTTCCGTCCCCGGCGGGAAGGCTAGGCCAATACCGGTTACCGCAACAGGGGGCTCGGGTGCCGATAGTCGTGAATCATGCGGCCAGGACCCGTTCAGAGCTGCTGGGGCCCGGTGCCGGATTTCGGCGATGAATCCCGCGCCGGGGCGCCACCGGTCGCCTCACTGACTGCCGCAGCCGGACCGGCGCCGGACGCAACGGAGCCAGCCGCGGCGGAGTCGGAGGCGGACGGAAACTGGTCGGGCAGTCGGCGCAGTCGGGCGTTCATGTTGCGGATCAGCAGAACGGTGGCGGTCGCCAGCACGAGAATCAGGAACAGGCCCATCGGGCCGGCCAGCCCACCCGTGCGGGTGTTCCCGAAGTTGTTTTGGGCGAGCACCTCAGCGGCGGTAAGCATGGCGTCCTCCGTTGCGCGAGTGGTGACCAGCCTAGCCCGCCCCCGGGGCAGGGCCGATGGACCCCCTCATCGCGGTACGCCGGGCTCGGCAATGCCAGCGAAGAGGTCCGACTCGGGCAGGGGGCTGTCGACCAGGGACCGGACGAGTTGGAAGTCCTCCGTGGGCCAGGCGCGCTGTTGCACCTCCATCGGCACCTGGAACCAAAATCCGTCCGGGTCGATCTGGGTCGCGTGGGCGCGCAACGCGTCGTCGCGGACCGGGAAGTACTCGGCGCACCCCACCCGGGTGGTGATTCTGGGGCCCTTGTCGGTCCGGCCCTCCCAACGCGTGAGCCACTCCCCGTACGGCGACTCGAAGCCGGCGGCGAGCAGCGCCTCGTGCAGCACCAGGATCTTGCCCTTGGAGAAAACGATGTCGTAGTAGAGCTTGAGCGGCTGCCAGGGCTCGCCGAGCTCGGGGTAACGCTCGGCGTCACCGGCGGCGTCGAAGGCCTCGATGCTGATCTTGTGAGTCATGATGTGGTCGGGGTGCGGGTAGCCGCCCTCCTCGTCGTAGGTGGTGACGACGTGCGGACGGAACTCACGCATCAGGCGCACCAGCGGGCCGGCGGCCTCGGCCACGTCCTGCAGGGCGAAGCAGCCCTCCGGCAACGGTGGCAGCGGGTCCCCCTCCGGCAGCCCCGAGTCCACGAAGCCGAGCCAGGCCTGCTCGATACCGAGAATGGCCCGCGCGGCGTCCATCTCGGCGCGGCGGATGTCGGCGATGTTGGCCCAGACGTCGGGCCGGTCCATCTTGGGATTGAGCACGCTTCCCCGCTCGCCGCCGGTGCACGTCACTACCAGGACGTCCACCCCCTCGGCCACGTACTTCGCGGTGGTCGCGGCACCCTTGCTCGACTCGTCGTCCGGGTGTGCGTGGACGGCCATGAGTCGCAGTCGCTCTGCCAAGGTAGGCGCTCCTCATCTCTGCCCCGGCGGTCCTGCCCAGGCCGCTCGGCTACGAACCTTCCCCGCCGTGGTGCCGCCCACCGCGTACACCCGCACCCCTGGACACTCCACCGGCGCTGACCTGCGATGCTTACGGCGCTGCTGGAGCCCTCACGGTGCCGGACGTGTCCATGATGCGTGACGTGTCGGCCGGCTGGGAGAATGAACCTGCCACTCTTACCAAACCATTCTTGCTGATGGCCCCGACAACGATGCCAGGAGATGCCCGCCGGTGAGCGAGACGCACGCCACACATTCAGCCGGCGCGCCGGTGTTCCCACCCGGCCGGTACGGCCGGCGGCGGGAACGCCGTCGGCGCCGTCCAGTGCTGACCGCGCTGGTGGGGCTCGCCCTGGTGGCGGCCCTCGGCACGATCGTGGTCCGGCTCTACCAGCAGTACGGCGGGCTGGAGTACGACGCGACCGTGATCACCTATACCGAGATCACCGACTCCCAGGTGCTGATCGACTTCCGGGTCACCGTACCTCCGGGCGGGTCGGCGGTCTGCGTGTTGCGGGCCCGGGACCGCGACGGCGCCCAGGTCGCCCGGGAGCAGGTCACGGTGACCGCCCGGCCCGACGAGCGGGAGGTACGCGCACAGCACCGCCTGGTGACCGAGGGACGCCCTTTCATCGGCGAGGTACTTCGCTGTCGGCGCCCGGCCTGACCTGCTCGGACGACCGTGGCGGGGCGGCCTGCGAGGGGCTGGACGTTGATCGTCGGGCCGACGACGTCGGCGGGCACTGGTAACTTGGAATTTCACCTGCCGCCAGCACGACTGAGGAGATCGCCTGTGTCCACTGGCAACGAGGCGCCCGCCACCTGGCTGTCCCAGGAGGCGCACGACCGCCTCCAGGCGGAGCTCGATGCGTTGATCGCCAATCGGCCGGTCATCGCCGCCGAGATCAACGCCCGGCGTGAGGAGGGTGACCTGCGGGAGAACGGCGGCTACCACGCCGCCCGCGAGGAACAGGGCAAGGCCGAGGGACGGATCGTCTACCTGAAGGAGCTACTCCGCACCGCTCAGGTGGGCGAGGCACCGACTGCCGACACGGTCGCGCCGGGCATGGTAGTAACGATCTACTTCGATGATGACAAGGACGACACCGAGCGTTTCCTGCTCGGTTCCCGCGAGATCTCGTCGACCACCGAGCTGACGGTCTACAGCCCCGAGTCCGCCATCGGGCAGGCGATCCTGGGCTGCCGCCCGGGCCAGACCTGCACCTACACCGCGCCCAGCGGCGCGGATATCAAGGTGACCGTGGTCGCCTTCGAGCCCTTCGGCGGCTGAGGGCAGCGGCTGAACCACCCGTTTCGACGTGCCGGTGGCCCGGGGCCACCGGCACGTCGAGCTTTTCGGGCTCCGGCAGAGCTCGGGCTGGGCGGCCTCACGCCTCGCCGGCGAAAACCACCTGGTAGCCACTCGCCCGCAGCACGCTGATCAGCGTGTCCGAATGTTCGGTGCCGCGGGTCTCCACCGACAGCGCCACCTCGACCTCGCCGAGCCGCAGGTGCGGGTTGGCCCGCTGGTGCTCGACGTCCACGACGTTCGCCCGCTGCTCGGCGATCTCATTGAGCAACAGGGCGAGCTGGCCCGGTCGGTCCGAGCAGCGGACGGTGACCCGCAGGTAGCGCCCGGCCGCCGCGAGCCCGTGCTCGATCACCCGCAGCATCAGTAGCGGATCGATGTTGCCACCGGAGAGCACCGTCACCACCGGCGCCTCGACGTCAACCGCACCGGCCAGCAGCGCCGCCGCCCCCACCGCACCGGCCGGCTCGACCACCTGCTTGCCCCGCTCCAACAACATCAGCAACGCCCGGGAGATGTCCTCCTCGCGCACGGTCACGACCTCGTCGACCAACGCGCGGACGTGCTGGAAGGTCAGCTCACCGGGGCGGCCGACGGCGATTCCGTCCGCGATCGTGCCGAACGACGGCAGCCGCACCGGCTCACCCGCGGCCAGCGAGGGCGGGAAGGCGGCGGCGCTGGCCGCCTGCACCCCGACGACCCGCACGTCCGGACGCAGCGCCTTAACCGCGACCCCGATACCGGAGACCAGTCCGCCGCCCCCCACCCCGGTGACGATCGTGCGGACCTCCGGGCACTGTTCGAGGATCTCCAGCGCCACTGTGCCCTGCCCGGCGATCACATCGGGGTGGTCGAACGGGTGGATCAGCGTTGCCCCGGTGCGCTCGGCGTAGGTCTGGGCGGCCACCAACGTCTCGTCAACCGTGTTGCCGGCGAGTTCTACCTGCGCGCCGTACCCCTTGGTGGCCTCCACCTTCGGCAACGGTGCGTTCACCGGCATGAACACGGTGGCGTCCGTGCCGACCAGGCCGGCAGCGAGCGCCACCCCCTGGGCGTGGTTGCCGGCACTGGCCGCGACCACACCGTTGGCGCGCTCCGCCGCCGACAGCCGGGAGATCCGCACGATGGCCCCCCGCACCTTGTACGAACCAGCTCGCTGGAGGTGCTCGCATTTGAGCCACACCGGCCCGCCGAGCGCCGCGCTGAGGGGACGGGACGGTTCCAACGGGGTGGTCCGTACGACACCGGCAAGCAACTCCCGCGCGGCCCGTACGTCGTCCAGGCTGACCAATTTCGTCATGCCCTGATCGTGCCACCCGGCCCGACCAGCGCCGGGCCTGGCCACCGCCCTCACTTCCCGCTGTCGTGCTCCGGCGCCGGGACGCCTCAACCGGCAGCCGGGGAGGGCATCGCGCCCCGTGGATAGCCGGTGGCGTGCCGGGCCCAGGGGGCCTGCATCTCGAACTGGCCGGCCACGCCGAGCAGCAGGAGCTCGGACCCGGGCGGACCGACCAGCTGGACCGCCACCGGCAGCCCGTCCGGGCGCCGACCGACCGGCACCACCAGCGCGGGCAGTCCAGCGACGTTCCACGGCGCGGTGTACGGGGCGTAACGAAGGTTGGCCAGCACGTTCGCCGGCCAGGAGCGAGCCGACCAGCTGATCGCCGCCGGGGGGATGCTCGCCAGGGCCGGGGTGAGCAGCAGGTCGATCGAGTGGTCGGTGAAGAGCCCGATCGAGCGCTCCCGCCAGTCCGCCCGGGCGGACGGGTGGACGTACCCCCGGCGCTGCACCCACTCCCCGAGCCGGACGTGCCGGCGGTTGCGCTTCTGCAGACTCCGCCGGTCCAGGCCGGCGGCCTGGACATCCGCGGCAGCCGCGGCGAACCAGGTGGCGAGGCCCTGCAGGCCGAGCGCCGTCGAGTAGCTCGGGTCGGCGGGCACGGTGTCGTGCCCGGCGGCGGCGAGCAGTCGGCCGGCGGCGGCGACCGCGTCCCGGTTCGACGCGTCCGGCGAGATGCCCCGCACCGGGGAGCGCAGGGACACGCCGACCCGGAGCCGGGCCGGCGGGACGAGCTTCTCCTGCCGCCGGCCGGCGAGCGTCTGAAAGCCGACCGCCGCGTCGGCGACGGTGGTGGTCAGCATCCCGTGCTCGGTGAGGCCGAACCAGTCGTCCGCGCCGAGTTGGCAGGGCACCACCCCACGTCCGGGCTTGAGGCCGACCAAACCGCAGCAGGCCGCCGGAATCCGGATCGACCCGAGCCCGTCGTTGCCGTGGGCGATCGGCACCAGCCCCGCGGCCACCGCCGCGGCCGACCCCCCGGACGAGCCGCCGGGGGTACGGCCACGGTCCCACGGGTTTCGGGTCACCGCGGTCGAGTCGTCGGTCACCCCCCACAGGCCCAGCTCCGGCATCCGGGTGACGCCCAGAATCACCGCCCCCGCACCGCGCAGCCGCCGGACCACCTCGTGGTCGGCCTCCGCCACCGGGGTCTGTGCGGCGGCCGAACCGTTCCAGGTGGGCAGTCCGGCGACGGCGGTGTTCTCCTTGACCGCCACCGGCACCCCGGCCAGCGGAAGGTCAGCCAGGTCCTCCAGCTCGTCGACTTTCTCCGCCTCGGTGACCGCCGCACCGGCGCGTACCCGCCGGAACGCCGCCAGGTCGGGGTCGACCCGGGCGAGGTGGTCGAGATGGTCGGCGACGACCTGGGTGGCGGAGATGTCACCGCGGCGCACGCCGCGGGCGATCTGCTTGGCAGTCGCCCCCACCCAGGTCGGCTCGATGTCCTGCACGGCCACCCTCCCCCAGCCCCTGCGATCAGCCCAGCGCCTGCTCCAGATCAGCCAGCAGGTCGTCTACCGTCTCAATGCCGACAGACAGTCGCACGAGATCGCCGGGAACTTCAAGCGGCGAGCCGGCCGCACCGGCGTGGGTCATCCGACCTGGATGCTCGATCAGGGACTCCACCCCGCCGAGCGACTCGGCGAGCACGAACAGCTTCGCCCGGTTACAGATCTCCACGGCCCGCTCCTCGCCGCCGACCGCGCGGAAGGAGACCATCCCGCCGAAGCGCCGCATCTGCTTCACGGCTACCTCGTACCCGGGGTGGGTGGGCAGGCCGGGGTAGCTGACCGAGGCGACCGACGGGTGCCCGTCCAGGAAGGTGGCGATCCGCTCGGCGTTGTCGCAGTGCCGATCCATGCGTACGCCGAGGGTCTTGATCCCGCGCAGGGTGAGCCAGGCGTCGAACGGCCCGTTGATCGCACCCATGGCGTTCTGGTGATAACCCAGCTCGGCACCGAGCTCGGGGTCGGCGACGACCAGCGCCCCACCGACCACGTCGGAGTGTCCACCGATGTACTTGGTGGTCGAGTGCACGACGACGTCCGCGCCGAAGGTGATGGGCTGCTGCAGGTACGGGGAGGCGAAGGTGTTGTCCACCACGAGCAACGCCCCCGCCTCGTGGGCGATCGCCGCGAGGGCGGCGATGTCGGCGATGCCGAGCAATGGGTTGGTGGGGGTCTCCACCCAGACGATCTTCGTCTGGCCCGGCCGGATCGCGGCCCGTACCGCGTCGGGGTCGGAGACCCGGGCCGGGGTGTAGGACAGGCCCCAGCGCTCGGTGACCCGGGCGAAGAGCCGGTAGGTGCCGCCGTAGGCGTCGTCCGGGATGACCACGTGGTCACCGGGGGTGCAGACCGCCCGCAGCAGCGTGTCCTCGGCGGCGAGGCCACTGGCGAAGGCGAGACCGACGGTGCCGCCTTCGAGCGCGGCCAGGCACTCCTGCAGGGCGTCCCGGGTCGGGTTGCCGGAGCGGCTGTACTCGTAGCCCTGGCGCGGCGCGCCGACGGCGTCCTGCGCGTACGTGCTGGTCTGGTAAATCGGGGGGATCACCGCACCGGTGCGGGCCTCCGGGGCCTGGCCGGCGTGGATGGCGAGCGTCTCGAAGCCGTTACTCATGACCGGAACGTTAGTCGGGCCCGGTCTGGGCTACCCTGCCGAGGGATGAGCGGATGCGTGTTCTGCGAGATCGTGGCGGGCGAGGTGCCGGCGTTCCGGGTCGTGGACGAGCCCGGTGGGGTGGCCTTCCTGGACACCCGGCCGGTGTTCAAGGGGCACCTGCTCGTGGTGCCGCGTCCCCACCTGGTCACGCTGGCGGACCTGCCGGCGGAGGCGCTGCCGGGCTACTTCGGGTTGGTCCGCCGACTCGCCGTCGCGGTTGAGGCCGGGCTGGGCGCGGGCGGCACGTTCGTGGCGATGAACAACAAGGTGTCGCAATCGGTTCCGCACCTGCACACCCATGTGGTGCCGCGGACGAGGGGCGACGGGCTGCGCGGCTTCTTCTGGCCCCGCACCCGCTACCGGGATGACGCCGAGGCGGCCGATCACGCCGACCGGATCCGCGCAGCGCTGCCGGATTCCGCCTGAGCGCCACCATCGCGGGGGTAGGGCAGCCGTCGGCGCGGGTAAGGAAGCCGGGCCGGCCGGTGTTACAGCCGGGGAAGGGTATGAGAGGAGTCCCATCGTGTTCCTGCGCCGTACGAAGGCCCAGCTGATCACCCCGGAGGAGGCCCTGCCCGGCCGCCCGGTCGCGACACCCGTCACCGACCCGCACGAGGTGTTGGGCACCCCGCTGACGGGCCCGTTCCCCGAGGGAACCGAGATCGCCGTATTCGGGATGGGTTGTTTCTGGGGCGCCGAGCGGCTGTTCTGGACGCTGCCGGGCGTGCGCACCACCTCGGTGGGCTACGCGGGCGGCTACACGCCGAACCCGTCGTACGACGAGGTCTGCTCCGGCCGGACCGGGCACGCCGAGGTCGTCCAGGTCAACTACGACCCGACGAAGATCACATACGAGGACCTGTTGAAGGTCTTCTGGGAGAACCATGACCCGACCCAGGGCATGCGGCAGGGCAACGACATGGGCAGCCAGTACCGATCGGCGATCTACACGACCACCGAGGAGCAGCTGACCACCGCGCTGGCGTCCCGCGACGCGTTCGCACCGGTTGTGGCCCGCGCCGGCAAGGGCGAGATCACCACGGAGATCAGCCCCCTCGGCAACTACTACCTCGCCGAGAGCTACCACCAGCAGTACCTCGCTCCGACCAAGAATCCCGGCGGCTACTGCAACCACGGCCCGACCGGGCTCAGCTTCTGCGCCCCTTCCGAGCAACCGGCGAACCGGGACTGACCAGGTAAGAATGCAGGCGGGGCCGCGGCGGCCACCCGGCCCCGCCTGCATTCCAACTGTGCGTCCCTGAGGTTGCCCAACTCCGTGGCAACGGCATGAACGGTCTGGCGAGAGCGCCGTTGTGACCGAACCCGGGCAGCGCGAACGGCGGCCGGCGGATACGTTAAGGCGCGTTGTCACGACGAGTGGGGGGTACGTCGGTGAGCGACCAGCGGCAGCAGGGCTACCGGTTGAACGGGCTGCACCACACGCAGTTGGCCATCCCGCCGGAGTCGGAGCCGACCGTGCGAGAGTTCTACGGCGGTGTGCTGGGCATGGCCGAGCTAGCCAAGCCGCCAGTCCTCGCCACCCGCGGTGGTTGCTGGTTCCGCTCCGGCGGGCTCGAGATCCACCTCGGCGTGGAGTTGGATTTCCGGCCGGCCCGCAAGGCGCACCCGGGAATCCTGGTGAATGACATCGACGCCTTGGCCAAGCGCCTCGGCGAGCATGGGATCGAGGTCGACTGGGACGACAACTTCCCCGGGCACCGTCGGTTCTACGCCCACGACCCGCTGGGCAACCGGCTCGAGTTCCTGGAGCCGGAGCAGCCCGCCTAGCCTGGAACCGGCGCTGCGACCGCGGCCACTAGGTCCCCGTGGTACCGGCCTAGCGCGATCCGGCGACGCGTGCCCAGTCGGCGATGAGCGTGACCAGGCCCGCTACCCGCTTGACCACCAGTTCGGCGGACTCGTCCTGGCTGTAGTTCGACGACCCGACGTCGTTGCTGACCGCCCGGCCGAGCACGGCGGGACCAAACCAGCTGAACTTCGCGGCGCCACACGCGCCGACCGCGACGCGGACCGCGTCCTCGGAGCCCGACCAGCCACCGTCCCGCAAGCCCTTGAGGTAGCCGTCGACACAGCCCTCCGCGATCTCCGGTAGCAGGTCCGGATCCATCAGGCCGTCGGTGAAGCTGTCCTGGCCCGCGCCGAGTTCGTAGGCGAACCGGGCGATACGGCTGGGAGCCCATTCGAAACCACCGCTGCCGGGGACGTACTCCAGCCAGAGTTCGACCATGCCGTCGGCGCGTACGTTGGTCTCCAGCATTTCCGGCCCGCTGACGCCGGCCTCGGCATAGACAGTCGAGGTCAGGCCTTCCGCATAGGCCAGCGGCTCCCGCCGCCAGTAGTTCCAGTGCGTCGGCTCGGTGGAGGTTGGCCAGCAGCCGGCGTACCCGGGCGCACCCGGCCGGTAGATCTTCAACACGGCTTGACCGGCCGCCCCCCGCACCCGCCAGATCCCGTAGGTCGAGGCGTTTCCCTTGTTGTGCCGCAGCTCCTCGACCTCTAGGACCGGCAGACCGACCCGGGAGGGGATGTGGTGGACAGCGAGCGACTGTCCCGCACCAACGTCCAACTTTCGCCTGGATTGCCCAGCATGGTCCATCGACGGCCTCCCCAGGTCGGATCGTGACGGCTCTGGCGGAGGAGCCCAATCTTTCCAACTTCAGCCACCACTGCCGCCAGCCGAGGCGAGCACGGGGGGTCACTTATGCCGACGACCCGCCCGGGTGTATCGGATTCCATAAATGGGTCGATCATCACATCGGGTGACGACGACAGATCCTCGCAGAGTGACCGCGCGTGACACGAACTGCCACCCTCGCCCCCATGAACCGTCACTCTGCGCAGTGGAGGACGGGAATTCTAGCAACCCTTTTACACGACCGTCATGGTCTCAACAGGCTAATCGCAATATCCTCTGGCAGCATGGGCTGACATGTGCGGACTTGCGGGAGAGTTTCGCCGTGATGGTTCCCGGGCCGACGTGGCCACGGTGGAGCGCATGGCGGCCACGATGAGTGACCGAGGCCCGGACGACAGCGGGGTGTGGGCACAGGGAGCGATCGCCCTGGGACACCGCCGCCTTAAGATCATCGACCTCTCGGCCGCCAGCGGCCAACCCGTCGTGGACGCCGCCGCCGGCCTGACCGGCGTCTTCAACGGCTGCATCTACAACTACCGGGAACTACGGACGGAACTGCAGGCCAAGGGGCACCACTTCTTCTCCTCCGGAGACAGCGAGGTGGTGATCAAGGCGTACGCCGAATGGGGCCTTGACTTCGTTGACCACCTCGTCGGCATGTTCGCCGTGGCGATCACCGAGCGGGACACCGGCCGGCTCGTGCTGGCCCGGGACCGGCTCGGCATCAAGCCGCTCTACCTGGCCGAGTCGCCGGGCGTGGTCCGCTTCGCCAGCACCCTGCCGGCGCTACTGGCCGGCGGCGGCGTCAACACCGAGATCGACCCGGTCGCGCTGGCGCACTACCTGAGCTTCCACAGCATCGTGCCGCCCCCGCGCACCATCCTGCGCGGGGTGGCCAAGCTCCCCCCGGCCACCATCCGGGTCTACGAGCCGGACGGCCGCAGCCACGAGCGGGTCTACTGGAATCCGTCCTTCACCCGGAACCCCGAACGCGCCGGCTGGTCGGCCCAGGACTGGCAGGACGCCCTGCTGGGCTCGCTGACCACCGCCGTACGGCGACGGATGGTCGCCGACGTACCGGTCGGCGTGCTGCTCTCCGGCGGCCTGGACTCGAGCCTGGTGGTGGCCCTACTCGCCGGGGAGGGCCAGCGCGGCCTCTCCACCTTCTCCATCGGCTTCGACTCGGTTGGGGGCCGGGAGGGCGACGAATTCCGCTACTCGGACCTGGTGGCGAAGACCTTCGACACTGACCACCACCAGATCCGCGTCCCGTCGCAGGACCTGGTGCCGCCGCTGGAGGCGGCGGTCGCCGCGATGAGCGAGCCGATGGTCAGCCATGACTGCGTCGCGTTCTACCTGCTCAGCCAGGAGGTGGCCCGACACGTCAAGGTCGTCCAGTCCGGTCAGGGCGCGGACGAGATCCTGGGCGGCTACCACTGGTACCCGCCGCTGGCGCAGGTCGCGCGGGAGGAGGCGCTCGAGACGTACGCCCGGGCGTTCTTCGACCGGGACGCGGCCGGGCTGGCGCGCGTACTCGACCCGGCCTGGCTGGCCGACGGGGACCCGGCACGCGAGTTCGTCGCCGCCCACCTGGCCCAGGCCGGGGCGCAGACCGCGGTCGACGCCGGCCTGCGGATCGACACGCAGATCATGCTGACCGACGACCCGGTGAAGCGGGTCGACAACATGACCATGGCACACGGGCTGGAGGCCCGGGTCCCGTTCCTCGACCACGAGTTCGTGGAGCTCGCGGCGACCTGCCCGCCGGAGCTGAAGCTGGCCCAAGGCGGCAAGGGCGTGCTCAAGGAGATCGGCCGGCGGGTCCTGCCGCACGAGGTCATCGACCGGCCGAAGGGCTACTTCCCGGTTCCGGGCCTCACCCACCTGGAGGGCAAGCTCCTCGACCGGGTCCGCGACGCGCTCTCCGCGCCGGAGGCTCGGCGGCGAGGGCTGTACCGCACCGACTACGTCAACGCGCTGCTCGACGACCCGAACGCCGAACTGACCCCGTTGAACGGAAACAAACTGTGGCAACTCGGACTCCTGGAAATGTGGCTCCAGAACCACGGAATCGGTTGACCATGTCGGGGAGCCTCGCGACCGGGGTAGCACTGGCAGATCAGGTACGGGGCCGGAGCCGTCGGTTCGAGCGGGTCGGCCCCGGCGGCGACCCGGTCGCCGCCGCGGCCACCTCAGCCAGCCCGGCCGTCGTACCCGCGGCGGAACACGTCGACGACACGCCCGCCGCGGGCGTCGTGCTCGACTGCGGCTGGGGCCGGTTGGTGTTCGGCCAGACCTACGCCGACCAGGCCGACGTCGCCGACGTGCTGCGCTCGGAGGCGGCCGGCGCCCGGGACATCTGCATCTACCTGGACGATCCGCACGTACTCGTCTCCCGGCTGCCGGACGAGCTGTTCATCGACCCGTCGCTGACCTTCCGGCTGCCGCTGCACGGCGAAGGGCTCGCCGCCCCGGAAATCCCCGGCCTGCGGATCCGGCCGCTGCGGGACGCGCAGGACGCCGAGGACGTCAATCGGATCTACGCGGCCAACAGCATGGTGACCGCGCCGGTGGAGGTACTCGTCGCCAACGCCGCCACCGACAGTTTCCTGCACCTGGTCGCCGAGAACGCGACCGGCGAGATCGTCGGCACCATCACCGGGGTGGACCATGTCGCCGTCTTCGACGACCCGGACGGCGGTTCCAGCCTCTGGTGCCTGACCGTGGACTTCAACGCCGCACCGCCCGGCACCGGCCAGGCGCTCATCACTGAGCTGGCGGCCCGGTTGGTCAACCGGGGGCGGGCGTACGTGGACCTGTCGGTGCTCGCCGAGAACGAGGGCGCGATCCGGCTCTACGAACGGCTCGGTTTCTACCGCGTCACCGCACTCTGTGTGAAGCGGAAGAACCCGATCAACGAGCGGCTCTTCCTTCCCGCCATGCCGGAGGGGTACGACGAGCTCAACCCGTACGCGCAGATCGTCGCGGACGAGGCGATGCGCCGGGGCATCCGGGTGGAGGTGACCGACCCGAACTGGGGTGAGCTGCGGCTGACCAGCGGCGGCCGGACGATCCTCACCCGCGAGTCGCTCTCCGAGCTGACCTCGGCGGTGGCGATGAGCCGCTGTGACGACAAGCGGGTCACCCGCCGGATCTTCGCCCAGGCCGGGCTCGCCGTGCCGCGGGGCCGGACGGCCACCGGGGACGCGGCCGACACCGCGTTCCTGGCCGAGGTCGGTGCGTTGGTCGTGAAGCCGGCCCGGGGCGAGCAGGGCAAGGGAATCACCGTCGGCGTACGCACCGCCGAAGCCCTGCGGACGGCCGTCGAGCTGGCCGCCCGGTACTGCCCGGAGGTGCTGCTCGAGGAGTTGTGCGCCGGTGAGGATCTGCGCGTCGTCATGATCGATCATGAGGTGGTGGCGGCCGCGGTACGACGGCCAGCGTCGATCATCGGCGACGGGGTGCACGACATCGCCGAGCTGATCAGGCGACAGAGCCGCCGTCGGGCCGCCGCGACCGGCGGCGAGTCCCGCATTCCACTGGACGAGATGACCCGCGAGGTGGTCGCTGAAGCCGGCTACGCCTTGACCGGCATCCTGCCGGAGGGCGAGCTGCTGGTCGTCCGCCGGACCGCCAACCTGCACACCGGTGGCACGATCCACGACGTCACCGCGGAGCTGCACCCGGAGATCGCCGAGGCGTGCGTGACCGCGAGTAGGGCACTGGACATTCCGGTGACCGGGCTGGACCTGTTGGTACCCGCAGCGGAAAACGCCGAGCACGTCTTCATCGAGGCGAACGAGCGACCCGGCCTGGCCAACCACGAGCCGCAGCCGACCGCCGAACGCTTCGTCGATCTACTCTTCCCCGGGACCCGCGCCCCGCAACGCCTCTGGTCCCCGGCGGGTGCGGCAAGCTCTGGAGTATGACCCCGAGCCAGCCCGCACCCCTCCCACTCGACCTCGACTACCTACGCCACGTCTTGGTGGAGCTACTGGAGATCCCGAGCCCGGCCGGCCGCACCGACCACGTACAGCAGTACGTGGGCGAGCGGTTGGCGGCGCTCGGGATCCCGTCCACGCTGACCCGACGCGGCGCGCTCAGCGCCTACCTGCCGGGCCCGCGGACGACCGGGGCCGACCGGGCGATCGTGGTGCACACCGATGTCATCGGCGGGATGGTGAAGCGGCTCAAGGAGAACGGGCGGCTGGAGCTGCAGCCGATCGGGACGCACAGCGCACGTTTCGCCGAGGGCGCCCACGTACGGGTCTTCACCGATCACCTGGATCGGGTGGTCACCGGTCAGGTTCTGCCGTTGAAGGCCAGTGGGCACCGTTACAACGACGCGGTGGACTCCCAGGGCATCGGCTGGGAGCTGGTCGAGGTCCGGGTGGACGAACCGGTGTACGACACCGCCGGCCTCCGCGCGCTGGGGATCGACGTGGGTGACTTCGTGGCGCTCCTACCGAACCCGCAGGTCACCCCCGCCGGGTACGTGAAGTCCCGCCACCTGGACGACAAGGCGGGCGTGGCGGCGGTGCTGACCGCCTGCAAGGCGTTGGTGGACGCCGGGGTCACCCCGGCGGTCAGCGCGCACCTGTTGATCACGGTCACCGAGGAGATCGGCCACGGCGCCTCCCACGGGCTGGATCCGGATGTGGCCGAGATCGTCTCGGTGGACGCGGCCGTGGTCGCCCCCGGCCAGCAATCCCGGGAGGACGCGGCGACCCTGGCGATGGGCGACGGGGTGGGCCCGTTCGACTACCACCTGACCCGCAACCTGGCGGCGATCGCCCGCGAGAACGACGTCGACCTGGTCCGCGACGTCTTCGACAACTACCGTTCGGATGTCGCGGCGGCGGTCGAGGCCGGTGCGCACGCCCGGGTGGCGCTGCTCGGGTTCGGGGTGGACGCCACCCACGGCCATGAGCGCACCCACCTGGACGGGCTGCGCCACCTGACCCAGCTGCTCTGTCTCTACCTCCAGAGCGAACTGGTCTTCCCGGAGTGGGATGCGGAGCCCGCGGGTGAACTCGCGAAGTTCCCGTCGCTGGCCGTGCAGCCCGCGCAGGAGGACGGACCGCGCGAGGGCCCGATCGGCCTGCCCGACCTCCGCTGAGCACGCCCGACGCCCGGCGTCCCCGCAGCCGGACGGCCCCCGACCCGGACGGCCCCGGACCTGGACGCCCCCGACCCGGACGGCCCCGGACCTGGACGCCCCCGGACCCGGCGGCTACCGCGAACTCGATCCGCCTTCCGGCCGCTTGTGATCGAAATCCGTTGCCCCGGGCACAGCGCTGTGGATAGCGTGACGCTACACGGGAAAGGAGGTGGTCCAGACTTGTATAGCAATCGGACTCGTGAGGTGGCTGCCCGCTAGCCGCTGTCCTCGACAGTCGTCCACCCCACCGGGTGGGCAGGAAAGATCGTCGAGACCGTGTGGCAGCGGTGCGGCGAATCCATGACAGCCACCCGACCCCCGGGGTGCCGGCCCAGTCCAGCCGGCCCGCGCGTCAGCGCGGAAGCCCCGGGGGTCGTTCTTTCCCCAGCAGCGGCCAGGGCGGCAGGAGGGCGGCATGTCGATGCGGGAACTGGTGGTACTCGGGACGGCCAGCCAGACGCCGACCCGCACCCGAAACCACAACGGGTACGTCCTGCGCTGGGACGACGAGGTGATCCTCTTCGATCCGGGGGAGGGCAGCCAGCGGCAGCTGCTGCACAGCACGGTCACCGCCACCGACCTGACCCGGATCTGTGTCACGCACTTCCACGGCGACCACTGTCTCGGGCTCCCCGGCACCATTCAGCGGCTCTCCCTGGACCGGGTGCCGCACCCGGTCGCGGTCCACTTTCCGGCCGGCGGTGCAGAGTACTTCGCCCGGCTGCGGCACGCGTCGAGTTTCTACGAGACCGCCGAGCTGGCCGTCGTACCGATCGCCACCGACGGGCAGCAGATCGAGATCCGCGGCGGCACGCTGGAGGCCCGCCGGCTCCGGCACCCGGTCGAGACGTACGGATATCGGCTGGTCGAGCCGGACGGGCACCGGATGCTGCCGGAGCGGCTGGCCGCCCACGGCATCGCCGGCCCGGCCATCGGCGAGCTGCTCCGCGTCGGCCACCTCGACGTGGCGGGACGGCGGGTCACCCGGGAGCAGATGAGCGCGCCGCGGCCGGGCCAGCGGTTCGCGTTCGTGATGGACACCGGCCTCTGTGACGCGGTGTACGACCTCGCCGACAACGCCGACCTCCTGGTCATCGAGGCCACCTTCCTGGCCTCGGAGGCCGCGCTCGCCGCCGAGGTTGGGCACCTGACCGCGGGGCAGGCGGCGCAGGTCGCCACCGAGTGCGGGGTACGCCGCCTCGTGCTCACCCACTTCTCCCAGCGCTACCCGGACCTGGACCGCTTTGCCGGCGAGGCCCGGGAGCACTTCGCGGGTGATCTGGTGGTCGCCGAGGACCTGACAACCGTGCCGGTCCCGCCTCGACGGGTACCCTCAGCCAAGTGACCGTCACGCTCCGCCCAGGAACGGTAGACGACCTGATCGCGGTCGGGGCGCTGCACCAACGTTCCCGAGTCGCCGCCTACGCGCCCTTCGTGAGCACCGAGACGCTGGCCGAGCCGACCCCGGCGGCACTGGGACAGTACTGGCGAGAACGCTGGAGTCACGAGCGCGCCGACCACGTGCTGACCGTGGCGGAACGGGATGGCCAGCTAGTCGGCTTCAGTTACCTCGGCCCGGACGACCAGGGTGACCCCGCCACCGGGCTACTCCACGCGGTCTACCTGGAGCCGGCGGAGCGGGGCCGCGGGCTGGGCCGGATGCTGACGGCCGACGCCCTGGCCGAGATGCGCTCCCGTGGCTGGCGGGTCGCGGCCCTCTGGGTGTTGCGGCAGAACGGACCGGCCCGCCGCTTCTACGAGCGGGACGGGTGGCGGCCAACCGGCGCCACCCAGGAGGAAATGATCGGCTCGACCCCCGCCGTGCTGCTCCGCTACCGGCGGGAGTTGTAGCTCCGGCCGGGCGAGGTGCCCGGCAGGGCCCCGCCCACGCCCAAGTCGGCGGGGGCCCTGCCGGTTGATCCAGCGTCCGTCAGCGGGAACCGAGGTGGGCGAGCAGGTCCTGCCGGGTGAGAACCCCCTTCGGTTTGCCGTCGATCAGCACCAGAGCGGCGTCGGACTTCTCCAGCAGGGCCACCGCCTCGCTGACCGGCTGCCCACCGCCGATCATCGGCAGTGGCGCGGCCATGTGCCGCTCGATGGTGTCGTGCAGCTGCGCCTGGCCGGTGAAGAGCGCGTCGAGCAGGTCCCGCTCCGCGACCGACCCGGCCACCTCGCCGGTCACCACCGGCGGTTCAGCCTTCAGCACCGGCAGCTGGGAGACGCCGTACTCGCGCAGGTAGTCGATCGCGTCCCGCACCGTCTCGGTCGGGTGCACGTGCACCAGCTCCGGCAACCCACCCGGCTTGCCGGCGAGGGTCTCGGCGATGGTCGGCTCGTTGCCGGAGTTGTCCAGGAAGCCGTACCGGGCCATCCACGAGTCGTTGAAGATCTTGGACAGGTAGCCGCGCCCCCCGTCCGGCAGCAGCACCACGACCACGTCGTCCGGACCGGCCGCGCGGGCCACCTCCAGCCCCGCGACGACCGCCATCCCGCAGGAGCCACCGACCAGCAGCCCCTCGGTCCGGGCCAGCCGGCGGGTCATCTCGAACGAGGCCTTGTCGGAGACCTCAACGATCCCGTCGGCGATCTCCCGGTCGTAGGTCTCCGGCCAGAAGTCCTCACCGACCCCCTCGACCAGGTACGGCCGCCCGGTACCGCCGGAGTAGACCGACCCCTCCGGGTCAGCGCCGATCACCTTGACCCGCCCCGCCGACGCCTCCTTCAGGTAGCGGCCGATACCGGAGATCGTGCCACCGGTGCCGACCCCCGTGACGAAGTGGGTGATCCGACCCTCGGTCTGCGCCCACAGCTCCGGACCGGTGGTCTCGTAGTGGGAACGGGGGTTCGCCGGGTGGGCGTACTGGTTGGGCTTCCAGGCGCCAGGGATCTCCTGGGCCAGACGATCGGAGACGTTGTAGTAGGAGCGCGGATCGGCGGGCGCGACCGCGGTCGGACAGACGACCACCTCGGCGCCGTAGGCGCGCAGCACGTCCTGCTTGTCCTGGCTGACCTTGTCCGGGCAGACGAAGACGCACCGATAGCCCTTGAGCTGGGCCACCAGCGCCAGCCCGACCCCGGTGTTGCCACTGGTCGGCTCGACGATCGTGCCGCCCGGGCGGAGGATCCCCGCCTGCTCGGCGTCCTCCACCATGCGCAGGGCGATCCGATCCTTGACCGACCCGCCGGGGTTCAGGTACTCCACCTTCACTAGGACGGTGGCCTGGATGCCCTCAGTCACGTTGCGCAGGCGTACCAGCGGGGTGTTGCCGATCAACTCGACGACGTTGTCGTAGTACTGCACCTGGTTGTGCCCTTCTCCTCCGGTGCCGCCGGATGGGCGGCCGGCCAGACGAATACGGATGTCGCGCTCAGCCTACGTCCCGTCAGCCCGCCACCTCGCCCGGGACGACCGAAGCCCGGCGCGCCTCCCACTCCAGAAACCGCTCGGTCTCGGCGAGTACGCTCCCGGCGAGCCAGGTGACCACGACCGCGTCGTCGGCCAGCCCGAGCAGCGCCAGCCCAAGCTCCGGCAGCAGGTCGACCGGCGAGACGATGTAGGCCGCGGCGACGGTCATCAGCGCCAGCCGCAGGCCCCCGTCATACCGTCCCCGGACGGTCGCCAGGATCATCCGGGGCAGCGCCGCCACCCGCGCCCCGAGCCCCGGCCCGCCTCGTACGCCGGCCACGAGCGCCCGGGCCAACGCGAGGAACGCCGCCCGCCGGTGCAGTGTCTTCCCCATCTGCTCACTCCTTCCCCACACCAGCGTGCCGCCCCGGCACAAGTCGGGCCGGGCCTGTCCCGGCAGCGGGGAGCCGTCTCGGGCGACGGCGTCCGGTGGCGGGTTCGCGTAATGTCGGTGCATGGGGGTCGCTGATTCCGTTGTCCCGGCCGGTCCACGCTGGCAGGTCGCCTGGCGTGTCACCCGGCTGGTGGTGCTCGGCGCGGTCGCCACGGCCGCCGCCGCGGCGACCGCCGGTGGTGTCCTGATCGGCCAGGCCCGGCAGGCACGACGAAGCATCCCCCCGGCCGAGGCGCCGCCGCCACGCTGCGATGGAGTCTACGGGGCGAAGCTGCCCGGACCACCGGTCACCATGGTCGTACTGGGCGACTCCTGCGCCGCCGGCTACGGCGTGCACCGCCGCCGCGAAACACCGGGGGCGCTGCTCGCCACCGGGGTTTCCCGCCGGCTACACCGACCGGTCCGGCTGCACCGGTTCGCCGTGGTGGGGGCGCTCTCCGCCGTCCTGCGCCACCAGGTCGAGGCGGCGCTCGAAGCCCGTCCCGATGTCGCCGTCATCCTGATCGGCGGTAACGACGTCACCAACCGCACCCCGCCCGCCGTGGCCGTGCGCTACCTGATCGAGGCGGTGACCACGCTTCGCGGCGCTGGCTGCGCGGTGGTCGTCGGCACCTGCCCGGACCTGGGGGCGATTCGCCCCATCCAGCCGCCACTGCGCTGGCTGGCCCGCCGCTGGAGTCGCCAGCTCGCCGCCGCCCAGACGGTGGCCGTGGTCGAGGCTGGTGGCGCGACGGTCTCCCTCGGCGACCTGCTCGGTCCCCGGTTCACGGCCGAGCCGACCCGGTTGTTCGCCTGGGACCGGTTCCACCCGTCGGCGGAGGGCTACGCGATGGCTGCCGCCGCGCTGCTGCCGACCGTCCTCTCCGCCCTCGGGGCGGGGCCGGAGCGGGGGGCTGCGCCATCGCGGGTCCGGGGCGTACGGTCGCTGCCGGAGGCCGCCCAGGAGGCGGCGCGGCACGCGGGGACCGAGGTCAGCGGTGCCCAGGTTCGGGGCCACGACCGCGGTCCGGCAGGTCGGTGGGCGCAGCTGCGCCGACGGGCCTTCTTCGGTGCCGTGACCCAATCCGACCCGGCCGTGGACCCGCCCCACGATGGAGGGGATGGCATGCAGGAGCGCAGCATTGAGCGCGGGGCGGTAGCACCGTGACGGGCCACTTCCGCCCGGGCTTATCCCGCCGGCTCGGGCGGGCCACGGCCGGCTGCTTCGCCGCCGCGGCGGTGGGGGGTGCCGCTCTCCTGGCTGGACAGGCCGTCGCCGCCCACCATCGGCGTTATGCCCAACCCGAGCTGGGGCTGGCCCTGCGGGCCACGATCGGCCAGGCCGACGCTCCCCCGTTGCGGCTCGTGCTGCTCGGGGACTCGTCCGCACTCGGGGTCGGCGTCAGCCGGCTGGCGGATACCGTCGGTGGGCAGCTCGCCCACCTGCTCGCTGAGGGGCCGGCCGGGCAGCTGGTCCACCTCTCCAGCGTGGCCGTATCGGGCTCCCGCTCCACCGATCTGGCCACCCAGGTCGCTCGGGCACTGCTCGGGGAACGACCCGATGTGGCGGTGATCCTGATTGGCGCGAACGACGCCACCTCCCTGCGTCGGTCGACCGCCGTCGCGGCCTGCCTCGGGGCCACAGTGCACCGGCTCCGTGAGGCCCGGGTGGAGGTCGTGGTCGGGACCTGCCCCGACCTCGGGGCGGTACGCGCGATCGCGCCCCCGCTACGGCACCTGGTCGGCTGGTCCGGACGGCGGACGGCGCGGGCCCAGACCCTCGCGGTACTCACCGCCGGTGGGACGGTGGTGGACCTCGCCACCGAGGCCGGTCCGGTCTTCCGGGCCGACGCCGGCACGTTCTGCCACGACGGCTTCCACCCGTCTGCCGACGGGTACCGGGTGTGGGCGCACGCTCTCTTCCCGGCGGTGGCCGCTGCCGCAACGATGGCGGCTCGGCACAGCCCACGGTGACATTTCCCGGGCCCGGCACGGCTTCCGCCAGATGTTACTGACCGGTTAGGTTTGGTCCATGCCGATTGAGTCGTCCCGCGACGCTGTCATCGTCGCCACCGCCCGCTCCCCCATCGGCCGGGCCCGTAAGGGGTCCCTGCGCGAGTTCCGCCCGGATGACCTCACCGCCACCATCGTGCAGGCCGCCCTCGACAAGCTCCCCCAGCTCGACCGGAGCGAGATCGACGATCTGTACCTGGGCTGTGGTCTGCCCGGCGGTGAGCAGGGCTTCAACCTGGCCCGCGTGGTCGCCACCCTGATGGGCCACGACGACCTGCCCGGAGCCACGCTGACCCGCTACTGCGCCTCGTCCCTGCAGACCACCCGGATGGCGATGCATGCGATTCGGGCCGGCGAGGGTGACATCTTCGTCTCCGCCGGCGTCGAGACCGTCTCCCGGTACGCCCGGGGCACCTCCGACAGTCTGCCGCCGGAGGCACAGGCGCTGGTCGGTGGGGGCTGGGAGAACCCCCGCTTCAGCGCCGCCCGGGAGCGTTCGACGGCACGTGCCAAGGGCGGGGCCGAGGTGTGGACGGATCCGCGGGACACCGGCGACCTGCCCGACATCTACCTGGCCATGGGGCAGACCGCGGAGAACCTGGCCCAGGTCCACGGCGTCACCCGGGCCGAGATGGACGAGTTCGGCGTACGCAGTCAGAACCGCGCCGAGCAGGCGATCGCCGCCGGGTTCTGGGCTCGGGAAATCACCCCGGTGACCACCCCGGACGGCACCGTGGTCAGCGCCGACGACGGTCCCCGACCCGGTGTCACGCTCTCCGCCGTCGCCCAGCTGGATCCGGTCTTCCGACCCGACGGCCGGATCACCGCCGGCAACTGCTGCCCCCTCAACGACGGCGCCGCCGCCGTAGTGATCATGAGCGCTCAGCGGGCGAGTGAACTCGGCGTCACCCCGCTGGCGCGAATCGTCTCGACCGGCGTAACCGCGCTCTCGCCGGAGATCATGGGGCTCGGCCCGGTCGAGGCGTCGAAGCAGGCCCTGAAGCGGGCTGGGATGACCATTGACGACGTGGACCTGGTGGAGATCAACGAGGCCTTCGCCGCACAGGTGATCCCCTCCTACCGGCAGCTGGGCATAGCGGAGGAGAAGCTGAACGTGATGGGCGGCGCCATCGCGGTCGGCCACCCGTTCGGCATGACCGGCGCGCGGATCACCGGCACCCTGCTCAACGCCCTGCAGTGGCACGACGCGACGATCGGCCTGGAGACGATGTGTGTCGGCGGCGGCCAGGGCATGGCCATGGTGATCGAACGTCTGACCTGAGGGTTTGGGGAGCCGGCCCGGTGCGGGCCGGCTCCGCGGTTGCCCGCAGCGGGCCGCGCGGGTCGCGCTCGGCGGGGCCGCGCGGGTCCCCGGTAGCCGCGCGGGTGGTGCTCAGAGGGCCGCGCGGGTGGCGCTCAGAGAGCCGCGCGGGTGGCCGTGGCCGCGCTGGCGGCCTGCGCCAGCGCCGCCTCCGATGCCCGCGCGGCAAGCAGATCGGCCGCCACCACCCGCAGCTGGTCCGGCAGGGCAACATCGTGGTCAAGTCGGGGCACCGGCCGGCGCGGCCGCCCCTCGGCGTCGGCGGCCAGATCCGCGAGCTCCTGCACGAGCCGGTGCACGAGCTCGGCCCGGGAGACATCTCCGCCGGCAACGCTGGCGGACCACCGTGGCTGTTGCCAGTGCCCCACCTGCCGCACGATCAGCTCCACCGTCCGCCTCAAGTCCCCGGCCCGCTCCACCCGGCCGAGTCTACGCCGGGCACCTCGGCCGCCTGCTCGTCGATCTCACTGACCAGCCCGTCGCCATCGGGCTGCGAACCACCGCGGAGCAGCCAGCCACGATCATTGAAAACGGCGATGCCCGGCCGCGTGAGCGGGCCGGGCATCGCCGTTGGTCGGAGCCGATCAGTCGTCGCCCTGGAAGTAGCTCAACAGTCGAAGGATCTCGATGTAGAGCCAGATGAGGCTCACCAGGATGCCGAAGGCGGCGACCCAGGAGTAGCGCTGCGGCAGCCCCATCCGGACGCCGTCCTCGACCTCCTTGAAGCTCAGCACGAAGCTGAGCGCCGCCACGACGATGACGACGAGGCTGAACCCGATCGCCAGCGGGCTGCCGTCGCGGAGCCCGGTGTTGATGCCGAAGAGCGACAACACCAGGTTGATCATGATGACCGCGAAGAGGCCGGCCATCGCCGCGACCATGCCCTTGACGAACTTCGGGGTGGCCCGGATGGCCTTGGCCCGGTAGAGCATCGCCATCAGGAAGAAGACGCCGAAGGTGGCAACCACCGCTTGGAGCACGATGCCGTCATAGAGCGTCTCGAAGTACTTGCTGACGGCACCGACAAGCACGCCTTCGACGACGGCGTACGCGACGACCAGCGCCGGGTTCGCCATCTTCGAGAACGAAATGATCAGGCCGAGCACCAGGCCGACCATCGCGGCGCCAATCCACGCAACGCCGAGCAGCGCCTCCGGGATCATGATCCACGAGGCAGCGGCGACCACGCCGAGGATGCCGAGTAGGCTGACCGTCTTCACCACCACGTCGTCAACCGTCATGGTGTTGACGGTCGGCGGCGCAGCCGGGTAACCGGCCTGCGTCGGGTACTGCTGGGGGTAGCCGGGCTGTCCGTACGGCCCGGTCGGGGCGTACCCGGTGGCCCGCTCACGCTCGGCCGCCTGGCCGAGCCGGGCGAGCACCGGGTTCGAGGTCTTCACTGTCAGGCCTCCCTCAGGGGGTTGGTGCACGTCAACGTGCAGCATCAAGGATAAACGGCCAACAGGATTCGTGGAGATCGCACAGGGGCGGCGTTGAACGACGCTCCGACGACGGCTGACCGCAGGTGCCCGGGGCGGGGATCGAACCCGCACGCCTTGCGGCAGCCGCTTTTAAGGCGGCCGTGTCTGCCATTCCACCACCCGGGCGGGCGACACCGGCACGTCGACACGCGACGGTGCAGTGCCACCGTAGCCGGTCTTTGGCCAGCAGGCGTACCCGCAGTCCCAGGTGCCCGGGCGTCGCCGGGGCCCGCCAGCATCCCCGCCAGGGCCCGGGGCGAGCCCCGCGCCCCCGGCTATCGGGGATTGACCGGCTGGGACGCCTCGGCGAACTCCTCACGCGGATCATGTAGCTGACCGAGGGCGACCACCTCACGCCGGAGAAAGAACGCCAACGTCCAGTCGGCGACCACCCGGACCTTTCGGTTCAGCGAGGGAATCCGGCTCATGTGATACGTCCGATGCATGAACCAGGCGGGCAGGCCCCTCATCTTGATGCCATAGACCTGCGCGACGCCCTGGTAGAGGCCGAGGCTGGCGACACTGCCGGCGTGCCGGTGCTGGTAGGGCACCGGCGCCCGGCCCCGGATGACGTTGACGATGTTTTCGGCCATCCGGTTCGCCTGACGTACCGCGTGTTGGGCGCTCGGTGAGCAGAAGCTGCCGGGCTCCCCCGTCAGATCCGGCACCGCGGCGCAGTCCCCGGCGCTCCAGGCGTCCGCCACCACCTGATCACCGTCGACGACCTGCAGCGTGGGCTGACAGGTGATCCGCCCCCGCTCGTCGCGGGGGAAATCCGTCGCGTCCAGCATCGGCGAGGGCTTCACGCCCGCCGTCCAGACGATCGTGTCGGCCGGAAAGCTGTCGCCGTCGGAGAGCTTCACCAGCCCGTCGACGCAGGACTCCAGCCGGGTACCCAGCCGAATGTCCATCCGGCGCCGGAGGAGCTGCCGCACCGTGTAGGCACCCATGTCCGGGTCGACCTCGGGCAGCACCCGCTGCGTCGCCTCGACGAGCACCCACCGCATGTCGTCCGGGTTCAGCTCCGGGTAGTACCGCAGCGCGCTCCGGGACATGTCCTCCATCTCGGCGAGCGCCTCGATGCCGGCGTAACCCCCGCCGACGAAGACGAACGTCAGAGCCCGCTGGCGCAGCGCCGGATCCGGCGTGGCCGCGGCGACATCGAGCCGATCCAGCACATGGTTGCGCAGGTAGATCGCCTCGCCAATGGTCTTGAACCCGATGCCATGCTCGTGCAGCCCGGGAATCGGCAGGGTCCGGGAGACCGAACCGGGGGCGATGACCACCTGGTCGTACCGGATCTCGCGGGTCGGACCGGCGATCGGCTGGACCGAGGCGGTCTTGGCGGCGTGGTCGATCCGGGTGACCGCGCCCACGACGACCGTGCAGCGGCGCAGCTCCCGCCGCAGCGGCACCACGGAGTGCCGGGGCGAGATGCTGCCCGCCGCCGCCTCCGGGAGGAATGGTTGATAGGTCATGTGGGGCTGCGGGTCGACCACGACAACCTCGGCCTCCCGCGGGCCGAGCTTCTTCGACAACCGCAGCGCCGCGTAGAGCCCGACGTGTCCGGCACCCACCACAAGGATCCGCTTCGGATTCACACCTCTATCTTTCCTCGGTGACCCGGCAAATCCCCGGCTACGGAGCCGGTTGTGACCCAACACAACCAGTGACCCCACCTAACCCGGACATACCACCGTCAGCGCCGACGGAGTAGCCACCCCAGCAGCGCGGTCACCAGCACCGCCACCACCAGGCCGGCCACCGTCACCACCTGCAGCCCCTGCGCTCCGCCGACGCCGGCCAGCTCAACCAGGAGCACGCCCAGCACCGCCGTACCGAGCAGCACGGCGACCGCCCGGAGCAGCCAGCGCAGCACCAGGGCCGGATCCACCACCGCGTCGTACGGCAGCACGGCCACCAGCGCGCACAGGGTATGGCTGAGATAGAGCGCCGCCGCCACGGCAAACAACCGCCAGAGCGCGACCGGCCGGTTGTAGCCATCGATTGCCAACACCCACCCGCCCACGGTGAGCAGGGCGACGACGGTCGGCCAGATCCGCCGCGGCCACATCGCCGGCAGCAGCGCCACCACCGGCACCACCACCAGCAGCTGCCCCCGCAGGACCTCCGCCGGTAACGCGAGCAACAACCCGACCAACGCACTGCAGAAGATGCCCGCCCGGAGCAGCAACGGCGCCAGCGCGATCCGGGTCACCGCGCGCCGGGCCGCGCGGGCCCGGGCGACGACGGCGCTCATCGCCGCCCGCCCTCAGCCCGGGCAACCACGGCGCTCATCGCCGCCCGGCCTCCGCCCGGGCCGGCCCGGTTCACCGGACACCCGCTCTCGGCGCGGTCGCCAGCCGAGCCACGTCCCGCAGCACCTCGTCCAGGCTGCCCGCGCCCGCCCACTGCACCACCGGCACACCGTGCTCCCGCAGCTGGCGCTGCATCGTGTCCCGATCCAGCCGCCACAGCCGGTGTGCCGCCTCCGACCACCGCCGCTCCCGCGACGGGGTCAGATCAACCGGGAGGGTGTCCACCGCCACGACAAAACGCCCCGACCAGGCCAGCCGGGCCAGCATCTGCGCGGACCGTTCATCCAGCAACGGCGTAAGCACCACCACCAACGCGTCCGAGGAGAGCAGCTGCGGTCCGAAGCCCGCGTCGTGCAGCTCATCTGGGGAGGACTGCGGATGCACGTCGAGCAACCACTCCAGCACTGTCAGATAGTGGCGGCGTCCGGTGGCGGCACGTAGCCGACGGCCGGCCGGACCGTACTCCAGCAACGACACCCGGTCGCCCCGGTGCAGATAGTGTTCCGCGATCGCCGCGGCGGCCCGAACCGTCGTGTCCAGCACCGAGGCGGTGCCCCCGACTCCACCGGAGCGGCCCGCCTCGGCGAGCACGTCGAGCAGCAGCACCACCTCGGCGTCCCGGTCGGAGAGGGTGGCCGCGACGTGCAGCTGTCGGGCCCGCAGCGAGACCCGCCAGTCCACCCGCCGCAGCCGGTCACCGGGGCCGAAGACCCGTACGCCGGCCAGCTCACCGCCTTCGCCGGGGCGACGCGAGTGGTGCGCACCGACCAGGCCCGCCGCGCGGGGCATCGCCTCCACCGCATCGAAGGGGTCAGTCACCGGGTAGGTACTGACCGGGACCGCCTCGGCCACCACCGCGTGGGAGACCAGTAGGCCGAGCGCGGCGTAGGCCTGGACCCCGACGGGCCCCAGCGGGTGCCGTCCCCAGCGACGCACGGTGCCGGCGAGCTCCACCTCGACCAGGGCACCAGCCGGTACGGCGGTCGCCAGGGGACGGTCAACGACGGACTGCCCGCCGCGCGACGCCGCGTGGCTCGCCGCCGTACCGGCGACGGTCACCCGATCGACCCGCAACCAGCGCGACGCTCGGCTCCGCAGCAACGCGAGGTCATAGTCGACCGGGTCCGGATTCCCAACGGTGATCTGCCCGGAGAGCTCGCCCCCCTCCACCTGGTTTCCCTCGGCGGCGACCTGGACCAGCGGCGACGCCGCGGGCCGGCGCCGCAGGGCGTACGCGGTGCCGATCGCGAACGGAGCGGCCAACACGACCAGGTCCACCCGCCCGAGCAGCACGCCAGCGATCAGAAGCAGACCGGTCAGGAGTACCGCCCGGCCGAACGCCCAGGTCGGCGTCCAGCCACCGGTCTGCTCCGGTGGTGCCGGCACGGTGGGCGAGGTCATCAGCGGACGGGTAGGCCGGTGGCGTAGCTGGGCAGCGCGCCGCTGGCCGGAGCCGGGGTGTCCGCCAGCACCTCGTCAACGATGACTGCCGGAGCGACCCGACGCAGCCACAGCTCCGGACGGAGCGTGATCCGGTGCGCCAGCGCCGGTACCGCCACCTCCTTGACGTCCTCCGGCACCACGTAGTCCCGGCCGGCCATCACGGCCCGGACCCGGGACAGCAGCAGCAGCGCCAGCGAGCCGCGCGGGGAGGCACCGACCAGCACCGAGGGGTGCTCCCGGGTAGCCGCGGTCAGCGCCACCAGGTATTGACCGATCGAGTCCTCCACCACCACGTCCTCCAGCGCGGCCTGCATCGCGCGCAGGGTCGCGGCGTTCACCACCGGCTTGATCTCCGCCTCCTCGCGACGGCGGGAAATCCGGCGGCGCAGCACCTCCCACTCCTCGCCGGGCTCGGGATATCCGAAGGAGACCCGGAGCAGAAAGCGGTCCAACTGGGCCTCGGGCAACGGGTACGTGCCTTCGTACTCGACCGGGTTGGCGGTGGCGAGCACATGGAACGGCTCATCCAGCCGGTAGGTGACGCCCTCCACCGAGACCTGTTTCTCCTGCATCGCCTCCAGCAGCGCGGACTGGGTCTTCGGCGGAGTGCGGTTGATCTCGTCGGCGAGGAGCAGGTTGGTGAAGACCGGCCCGGCGCGGAACGCGAAGTCCCCGCTGCGCTGGTTGTAGAGAAAGGAGCCGGTGACGTCGGCGGGCAGCAGGTCCGGCGTGAACTGGAGCCGCCGGAAATCAAGCCCGAGGGCCTGGGCGAAGGACCGGGCGGTCAGCGTCTTACCCAGCCCGGGCAGGTCTTCGAGCAACACGTGCCCGCCGGCCAGAATCCCGGCGAGGACCAGCTCCAGCGCCTCCCGTTTTCCGACCACGACCTCGCCCACCGCGTCCAGCACCGCGTGGGCAAGGTGGCCGACCTCCGTGGCGGGTAGCTTCCGGTCCACGTCGTTCATCACAGTTTCTCCAGTTCGGCGACGATCGCCGCGAGCTCGCGCGGCGACGGCGGGCGGCGAGGCGGGTGCTCCAGGAAGGTAGCTAGCCGATCACCGAGCAGTACGCGGGCGCGGGCGGGATCCGACTCGCGGGTCACCCCGTGCCGCAGCCGGATCCGTTCGTCGGCCAGCTCGCCGAGTCGGGGCAGGATGGTGCCGTTGAACCGCTTGGCCCGGGTGGCCGCCCAGTCCAGCGGACTCTCCCAACTGTTGATCGCCGCACCCAGCGCGTCGTGTTGGTCGCCGCGATTCCCACGGAGCTCGGCCGGGTCGGACAGGGCCAGGTCAACGGCCGGCGACGCAGGTGGTGGACGGAGCACCCGAACAACGTGGCGGACCAGGAAGAGCGCGAGTACGCCCGCGACCAATACCGGCAACGACACTTGGAACCCGACCGCCCGTAGACCGGCGATCACAACGACCAGCACGGCCCCGGCGCCGGCCAGGTTACGCAGCAACAGCCGCAGCGGTCGGTCGCGAGCCGAACCCCGGCGTGGGCGCTGCCGCGGGCCCTGCTCCTCCGCGCCGCTGAGTAGGTCGTCGATGCTGGTGCCGCTCACCGCGACACCTCCTCGTACCCGGTCGGGAGCCCTCGGTTGATCACTCCGGCCCCTCCCCGCTCGCGCCGGCCAGCGCGGTCAGCTCCCCGCGGAGCCGACGCAACGCGGCCCGGGCCTGGTCCCGGGTACGCTCGTCCACTGGCCGGGTAGCGTAACGCGCCTCCCGGTAGACATGTGCGAAATCGGCCAGCACGTCGGCGCTGGCGATCGCGGGCACCCCGGCGGCCGGGTCACCCCGCAGGAGGCGCACCACCAGCTCGGTGGAGGTGTCACCGGCCAGTTGCCGCACCCCGGCGCTGGCGGCGGCTTCCTCGAGGCGTACCCAGCAGGCGATGACCACCGTACGCGGATCGGTGCCGGTGTCGTCGAGGTCGACCAGGCCGGCGTCGAGCGCGGCGACCACCTCCCGGGCCGTGCCTTCGGCAGTGCGTGGGACCCGGCGCTGGGGTCGGCGCCGAGTGCTTCGCCGCAGCACACTGCGCAGGAGCGTCCCGACGAGGACGCCGGCAACGGCCAACCCGACCAGCCCGAGCAGCGCAAGAAGCGCGGTTCGCAGCCAGTCGGGGCGCCGCTGGCTGTTCAACTCACCCGCGTCGCGCGGTTCTACCGGTATCGATGCTACCGGCTCGGCCGTCGGGTATTCCGGGACGAGCGGCAGCTGCTCGGCCGCGGGCGGGATGCGGCTGGCCCCGAGCGACGAATGCGCGGCCGCTGCAGTGGCGGCGGCCAACAGGAGCAACACCGCTGCGAGCGGCCACCACCGCCGCAGCACACCACTGTCGGCGGGAACCGAGGATGCGGATCGGCGCTTCCGGTCCGTCATCCCAATGCCCCGCAGCCCCTACTCCACCCCGGCCAGTCGTTTCGCCCGGGCGAACACGTCGTCCAGCATCTCTGGTGTCAGCCGCCCGGTGAAGGTGTTCTGCTGGCTGACGTGGTAGCAGCCGAGCAGATCCGGTGCGCCGTTCCCGGACCAGTGTGCCCCATGCGTGAAAGCGGGTCGCGGGCTGGGCGGGGACATCCCGTACGCCCGGTGCAGAGTCGGCCACCACGCGGCCCAGGCGAAGGCGCCCAGCGCGACCACCACCCGCAGGTTCGGCCGGAGCAACGCGACCTCGCGGTGCAGCCAGGGCCGGCAGGTGTCACGCTCGCCCGGGGTGGGCTTGTTAGCCGGGGGCGCGCAACGCACCGCCGCGAAGACCCGGGTGTGGCGCAGGGTCAACCCGTCGTCGGCGGCGACGCTGGTCGCCTGGTTGGCCAACCCGGCCCGGTGCAGGGCGGCGAAGAGGACATCGCCGGAGCGGTCGCCGGTGAAGACCCGGCCGGTCCGGTTGCCACCGTGCGCGGCCGGGGCGAGGCCAAGAAGGGCGATGCGGGCCCTCGGGTCGCCGAAGCCGGGCACCGGGCGCCCCCAGTACTCCTGCTCCCGGAAGGCCGCGCGTCGCGTGCGGGCCACCTCTTCCCGCCAGTCGACCAGGCGGGGGCAGGCGAAGCAGTCGCTGATCGCCGCATCGAGTGCGGCGAGGCTGGTCGCCCCGGCTGCGGCCCCGGTTACCTCCTCGGCGGTGCGTGGCCGGGCCGCGACCGCGGGTACCCGCGGCACGCGCCGATTCCCGGCGGGAGTTCCGCCGGGAGTCACCGATCCGTGGTCAGCCAAGCTTCGCCCGGAAGAGTTCCAGGGTGCGGGCCCACGCCGTGGCGGCAGCCCGTTGGTCAAAGTTCTCCGGCCGGTCCTCGTTGAAGAAGGCGTGCGCGGTGCCCGGGTAGTCGTAGGTCTGACAGGTGCCGCCGCCAGCCTCGATGGCCCGACGAACGAGCTGCACTCCCGGGTCGGCCGAGGTGCCGTCGGCCTCGCAGCAGTGGATGGCCGCGGCCTTGCCCGCGTACTCCGACCCCTCCGGGCGCATCCCCTCTCCGGGCAGCCGCGGGTAGAAGGCCGAGGTCGCGACGATCCGCTCGGTGCGGGCAACGGACCAGAGCGCCAGACTGGCCCCCGCGCAGAAGCCGACGCAACCAATCTTGCCGGCAACCTCCGGCCGGCCCGCGAGGTAGTCGGCCGCGGCGGCGACATCCGCCGCCGCGGCGTCCAACTGCCCGCTGTTGAGTAGTTGCCGGGGTTCCTCCGGCTTGCTGGCCGGCCCGCCGCGCCGCAGGTCCGGGGCGAGGGCGACGAAGCCGGCCTCAGCGAAGCGGTCAACCACCGCTCGGACGTGCGACGCCAGGCCCCACCAGTCCTGGATCACAATGACCGCCGGGCTGGCCGTACCGCCAGGAGGTACCGCGAGATACCCCTCGCCCGTACCACCGTTGCACCGGTACGTCACCATGTCGCCCATCGGCCGTCCTCCTAGCGGTCAGTCATCGTTGGCTGGTCGCCCAGTGGTCCTACGTGCCGGTAGCCTGCCACGCCACGCGGGCCCCGGGAAGACGCCGGAGAAGTGGCGTTCACCTCCCGTACACCAGTCGATGGCTCGGGTACGGCGGTCAGGAGTTGTCGGTCAGGCAGAGCACATAGCCCGTCTTGCCCGGAGTGACGTTGCTTAAGATGTAGTAGTCCTTGTTCTCCTGGAGGAACTGGTCGCACGCTTCGCCGGACTCGGCCTGCGCCTCGGTCTGATCCTCTGCTCGACCGACGACCTTGTACCTCGCCTCGGCGGAGGCACAGTCAACGACCTTGCCACCGTCGACCGCCTCCATCTCGTCGCCGCTGATCGTGGATAGCTCGCCGATGCAGTCACCAGCCTTGGCTTCCGCGGTCTCATCTAACCCGCGGAGCACCGCTTCCAGGCCGAACTTGAGGCCGGCGATCACCAGGAACGCGACGATCGCGCCAACAATGCCCAACACCTTCTTGCGACCGGACTTCCGAGCTGGCTCTGGGGTTGGGGGGCCAGCCTCGGGCACACCGGTCGACGGCTGAAAGCCAGCCGACTGCGGAAAGCTGGGGTTGGTGGGGGGTACGACCTGCTCCGGCACGAATTTTCCTTCCAGAGGTTAATAGTGCGGAGGACACGGTAGATGATCAACAACGGCCCTTTTGCCCCACAGCCTCATCCCTTCGGCCATTGTCGTCGCTACGGAAATATGAGTTCCCACCATGGAACTGAAAGGGGCAGCGCTCACCCGGTGGGCGCGACACCCGGGGCGGGCGCGGAGGTCGGCGGGGTCTCCGGCACCTCCGGTGTGACCGGCGAGGGCTCCGATGTGGTTGGTGCCGTCTCCGGCACGGCTGGTGAGGCAACGGAGTCCGGCTGGACCGTCCCAGGTGGAGCGGGGAGGGCCGGTGGGGACGCGTCAACCGTGGGCCGCGGCCCGAACGGTGCCGCCTCCGGGCAGTACGGGTAGCCACGCAGCAGCGGGTTGGTGTTATTGATCTGATCCCGGCGGATCACATCGCGTGCGGCAGCGCAGTCCGGGTAGCCGAGCCGGATCGGATCGCCGTTCTGGTCGAACAGCCGCGCGTAGTCCACCAGCTGACCCTCGGTGTCATAGACGAAGACGTCACGGATGTGGTCGTACTGGCTGTCGACCGAGATCGGCGTGTAGTAGTTGCCCTCACCGCGCCGATCATCCAGTTGCACCAGCCCCACCAGCCCGAACCCGACGAGCACCAGGTTGCCGAGGACCAGCAGCCGCCCTGACCAGCCTCGCAACTGGGCCTTCCGGCGACCGAGCATGACCGAGGCTACGACCAGGGCCGCCAGGATCATCAGGCCGAGCAACAGGTGGCCTTCGAACCTGGGCAGTAACCCGACAGCGCCACCGAAGCCGCCAGTGAGCAGGGCCAGCAGCATCGCCGCGAGGTAGCCACGCAGAATCCACCAGCCCGGGGCGAGTAGGTGCAGGAAGGAGCGCACCGTCGGATACCCGAGGGGTGGACCGAGTTGCCGGTCGAGCGTGTTCAGCCGGGCGCGGACCCGGTCCACGACGGCATTCAGCTCTCCGGTCGCCAGCCGCCGTCCAGCGCCGACCCCGGCGGCGGTCCGCAGCTCGGAGGCGTAGGCCTCCGGCTCGCCGAGCCGTTCCACCAGCGTTCCGTCGGACTCGGCGGCCACCACGGCGAGGTGCTCCGGCAGGTCTTCGGTCAGCTCGTCGCGGACCGCTGGCGGCAGGTCGGTCAGGGCGCCGCGAACCCGGGCGACGTAGTCGGCTATCTCCTGCTCAGTGACGGTCATGCCGCCCTCCCCCGATCGTCGAGCAGCGTGTCCATGGTGCTGGCGAATGAGCGCCAGAGCTTGCCGGAGCGCGCGATTTGGTCGCGGCCGGCGGCGTTCAGCGAGTAGTACTTGCGGTGCGGCCCGGATTCGCTGGGCACCACGTACGTGGTGAGCAGCCCCGCCGCGAAGAGGCGCCGCAACGTGCCGTAGACGGAGGCGTCGCCCACCTCGGTCAGGCCGGCGTCGCGGAGGCGACGCAGGATGTCGTAGCCGTAGCCGTCCTCTTCCCGAAGCACCGCGAGGACAGCCAGGTCCAGCACGCCCTTCAGGAGCTGTGTGGTGTCCATACGAAGGACAGTACTGTTCAATGCACAGTAGCGTCAACCGACCTGGTCGACCGAGCCCGCGGTGGGCGCCCCGAGGCCAGGCCTACCACCTGCAGACACCACAACGACCAGAACCCTGCGCGGAGCGGCTGCCGGCAGGGCCGCCCGGCTAGTTGAGCCCACTCCAGGGCAGGCGAGCCGGAGCGGGAAACTTCGCGTGATAGAGGGCGGCGGATGCCTCCCGGCTCCACTCCGGCATGCCTTCGGGCACATCCGTCGGATCGACAACCACCTCGACGAAGGTCAACCGCTCCGGAGGCTCGTCGATGTCGGACAGGATCTCGGCCAGCTCGGCCTCGGTGCGGGCCGTGCGCGCAACGAAGTCCTCCTCCTCCGCGAACACCGCCAACAGCTTGCCGTACCGCCAGTTGGGTATCTCGGCGTAACCCTGAGACTCTTCCCCAATCGCTTTCTCGAGCGCCCGCTCGGTAGCGTAGCCGCTATTGTTAACCATGAAAATTAGTGACGATTGACCAAAGTTGAACATCTGGCCAAACTCCTGCGGGGACATTTGCATTCCACCGTCACCGGTAATCGATACCACGCGCCGTTCCGGTTCAGCGACTCCGGCACCGAAAGCGGCAGGAATCGCGTACCCGGCCGAGCTCCAGATTGGCCCTGCCAAAACGGATACGCCGGTCGGCAGACGCATCATCTCTAGGCCAAAAAAGGCGGTCCCGACCTCCGCGACCACCACGTCCCCCGGCCGTAACTGAGCCTCGATCGCCGGCCAGAGTCGTTCGTGAGTGATCGACTTGCTACCCGCCCTGTCCAGTTCCGACAATCCCTTCGACTGAACCACCGCGCTCGACCAGCCGCTCGTACGACGGATAGCCAGCTGATGCAACCGGTCCAACGCCGCAGCCATGGAGATCGGGCCGAAACGGGTACCGGCAACCGATGCGGCATCCGGCCCCAAATTAATGATCCGATCCGGATCCAGTTCCGCGGTGAACAGGCCATTCCAGTCGAAGAACGTGGCTCCCAGGCAGACCACGACGTCGGCGCCTTCGACCACCTCCCGGACCGCGGCCCGACTCTCCAGGCCAGAATAGACCCCGATGTAACGAGAGTCAGCCTCGTCAAACAGACCCCGACCGAGCGCCTGCGCGGCAACGGGCCAATTCCACTCGTTCGCGAACGCGGCGACGGCCGGCCCCAGGCCCAGCCGGATCGGCACGTTACCCACCAGCAGTACCGGCCGCTGGGCGTCGGCGAGCCGGCGGTGCGCAGCGGCAGCAAACGCGTCCAGTTGCGCCACGTGGGTGACCGGCTCCGGGCGCCGGAAGGGTCGCGTCGGTCGCGGGACGGAAGCCACCGCCACATCACCCGGAATTCGGATGTACACAGGACGCTGCTGCGACCAACACGCGTTCAGCACCCGATCGATCTCCCGCAGCGCATGCTCCGCGGTCAACGACGTCTGAGCAACCGTGACCTCGCACGCCATCCGAGCCCAATGGTCAAAATCGCCGTCCACGAGCGAGTGATGAACTGAGGTGCGGCGACGCATAATCTCGGTCGAGGGGCCACCGACGATCGAAACGACGGGTACGGACTCCGCCATTGCGCCGGCCAGGGCGTTGAGCACCGACAGCTCACCCGGACCGTACTGGGTAGCAGTTGCCCCGATGCCAGCCATCCGCGCGTAGCCGTCCGCGGTGTAGCCGGCGTTGAGTTCGTTTGAACTGCCGACCCATTCTATTCCGTCGAAGGCCATGACCTGGTCGGTGAACTCCATCGCATAGTCACCCGGCACCCCGAAGATGTGCCGCACACCGAGGTCGTGCAGGCGACCGAGTAGCAGTTCGCCGACGGCGACCGTCTCCTCCTTCCCGCCCACCATGCTCCCCTCGCCACGAAAGCCTGACCATGAAACAGTCTCAGCCTATCCGGAGCATCCGAAATTTGGGCTGGTTCGGGCGTATTGAGAAGGGAACGGATCGGTGCCACTCCTACCGCAAGCTGTAGGCGATGCCGTCCAGAATGTCGTGCTCGGAGGCGACCACGAGGTCCTTGCCCGAACGCTCCATAATCACGCGAAGCACCAGGGCACCCGCCGCGATCACGTCGGCTCGACCCGGATGCATCACCGGGATCGCCAGCCGCTGCGCCCGGGTCGCCACCAGCAGGTCAGCAGTCACCTCCGCCACCGCCCGATACGACACCCGGGCATGGTGGATACGCTGCGGGTCGTACCCGGTCAGCCCTTCGGCGATCGCGACCACCGTGGTGACGGAGCCAGCGAGCCCGACCAGCGTGGCGGCCTCCCGACCGGGCACCGCATCGAGCGCCCGGTCCACGGCAGCCACGATGTCAGCCTCGGCCGCCCTGATCTCGGCGGGGTCCGGCGGGTCACCCGCCAAGTGCCGCTCGGTCATCCGGACACAACCGATGTCCACCGAGATCGCGGCGTCCACACCACCGCTGCCGGTGCCCACGACGAACTCCGTCGAACCGCCGCCGATGTCGACCACCAGGTACGGCTCCCGGGTCGAGTCGGGCAGGCCACGAACTGCCCCGGTGAACGAGAGCCGTGCCTCCTCCTCCCCGGTCACCACCTCCGGGGCGACCCCCAGCGTCCGCTCCACCATGTCGCGGAAGTCGGCGGCGTTCTCCGCGTCCCGGGAGGCCGACGTGGCACACATCCGCACCCGGTCGACGCCCAACTTCTCGATCTCGGCGGCATACTCCGCCAGCGCCACCCGAGTCCGCTCGATCGCCTCCGGGGCCAACCGGCCGGTGCGGTCGACGCCCTGGCCCAGCCGAACGGTCTCCAGCCGGCGGCTCAACTCGACCAACGGTGCGCTCGCCCCGGCGCCCGGATCCGGCAGCTCGGCGACCAACAGGCGAATCGAGTTGGTCCCGCAGTCGATGGCGGCCACACGCGTCGTCACGCCCGCAACCCTACGGCAGGCCGGACAGCCCGCTCAGAGCCGCAGCAGCATTCGGGTGTTGCCGAGTGTGTTCGGCTTGACCCGCTCCAGGTCGAGAAACTCCGCGACACCCTCGTCGTACGAGCGCAGCAGTTGTTCGTAGACCGGGTGCGGCACCGGCGCCCCGTCGATCTCGGTAAACCCGAACTGACCGAAGAAGCGGGTTTCGAAGGTGAGTACGAAGATCCGAGCCACGCCCAGCTCCCGGGCACCGTCGATCAGGCCGCCCACGATCTGGTGCCCGATCCCGCCGCGCCGACAGCTCGGGTCGACCGCCACCGTCCGGATCTCTGCCAGGTCCTCCCACATGACGTGCAGGGCGCCACAGCCGACCACGTCCCCGGTGGGTGTCACCGCGACCCGGAACTCCTGCACGTCCTCGTACAGGGTCACGGTCGCCTTGCTGAGTAGTCGCCGGCCGTCGGTGTACGTGTCGATCAGCCGTCGGATCCCCCGAACGTCCGCCGTCCGGGCGCGACGGAGCACGAGTCCGCCGGCAGCGGTCATCTCACTCGTCCGCTGGCGTGGCCACGCAGGGTCCCCCCGCCCACCACGGCTCGATCAGCCGCAACACCTCGTCCCCGAGCGGGTTGACACCGGGACCGGCGGCGAGCGCGTGCCCGAGGTGCACGTGCAGGCACTTGACCCGATCCGGCATCCCCCCGGCGGAGATTCCGGCGATCTCCGGCACGTGACCGATCGCCTCCCGGCGCCGGAGGTAGTCCTCGTGCGCGGCGCGATAGCGGGCGGCCAGCTCCGGATCCGCCGCGAGCCGGTCGGCCATCTCCCTCATCAGCCCGGCGGACTCCAGCCGGCTACAGGCCGCCGTCGCCCGGGGACAGGTCAGGTAGAAGAGCGTCGGGAAGGGCGTGCCATCGGCGAGCCGCGGCGTCGTCTCCACCACGTCGGGCATGCCGCACGGACAGCGGTGGGCCACCGCCCGGGTGTCCCGGGGCGGACGGCCGAGCTGCCCCGCCACCGCGGCTAGGTCGGCCGGGGTTGCCGGCTCTCGTCGCGGCAGCGGCACGGAGGATGCCGCCGGCTCCTGCGGTGGTACGACTGTCACGGTGTCCTTCCTGATTCGGTGGCGGCACGCACTCGCCGGGCTATTCCTGATCCGCGGCCGTCACGCTCGACCACATGATGTCGTACCACCGATCGGACCCGGCCAGACCGCCCAGGCCGGCGGACTGATCCGCCGCCGCGTCCGCTCCCGGTTTGGGGAGCACGATCAACAGCTCCTCGCCCTCAACGCCCATGAAGAAGCGTTCCCGGGCCTCGGCCGCGATGTACTTCGGGTCCTGCCACTTCGCGGCCTTGACGGTGAGTCTCTCGATCTCCGCCCGCTGCGCTGCCTGGGCGGCCTCCATCCGGGCGATATCCGTCTGCTGATCCAGGTAGACCCGGACCGGATAGGTGTAGGCGAGAGCGAGGGCGATCAGCACCGCGACCAGCACGGTTGCCCGCCCGGTCCCCCATCGGGGGCGGGGTGCGGAGAGTCGCTTCACCGCACCCCCGGGCGCCGACCGCCGAACGGCGGGCCGGTTCGCCGAACGGGCCCCGTCGGCGCCCCGGACCACGCCCGGTGCGCGGCCGGCGGCCGCCCGCGACTCACCGCGGGCGCCGCCCGCACGAACCGGCCGGGCACCGCCCGACCGGCCGGCCTGGCCGGGCCGGCGGGCCGGACGCTGTCCGCCCGGCGTGCGGCGCTGCTGCATCCTCTGGCCCCTCCCCCCGAGGTTGCGCGTCTGTCAGGCAGAACGGTAACGCGGGAACGCGCCCGACCCGGCGTACCGCGCGGCGTCAGCCAGCTCCTCTTCGATCCGCAGCAGCTGGTTGTACTTCGCGACCCGGTCCGAGCGGGCCGGGGCGCCGGTCTTGATCTGGCCGCAGCCGGTGGCGACCGCCAAGTCGGCGATGGTGGTGTCCTCGGTCTCGCCGGAGCGGTGGCTCATCATGCACCGGAAGCCAGCCCGGTGGGCAAGGTCCACCGCGTCCAGGGTCTCGGTGAGCGAACCGATCTGGTTAACCTTCACCAGGACCGAATTGGCGGCGTTCTCGGCGATACCGCGGGCGATCCGCTGCGGGTTCGTCACGAACAGGTCGTCGCCGACAATCTGAATCCGGTCGCCAACGGCAGCGGTCAGCGTCCGCCACCCGGACCAGTCATCCTCGGCCAGCGGGTCCTCGATCGACACGATCGGGTACGCGTCGGCGAGCTTGGTGTAGTAGCTGCTCATCTCCTCCGCGGTCTTCGCGGCGCCCTCGAAGGTGTAGGTGCCGTTGTCGAAGAACTCGGTCGCGGCCACGTCGAGCGCGAAGACGATGTCGGTGCCGAGCCGGTAGCCCGCCTTCTCGACCGCCTCAGAGATCAGGTCCAGCGCGGCGGCGTTGGTCGGCAGGTTGGGCGCGAAGCCACCCTCGTCGCCGAGGCCGGTGGAGAGCCCCTTCTTCTTCAGCACCGACTTCAGCGCGTGGTAGACCTCGGTGCCGGAGCGCAGGGCCTCCCGGAAGGTCGGCGCACCGATCGGCGCGATCATGAACTCCTGGATGTCGACGTTGGAGTCCGCGTGCGCTCCACCGTTGAGGATGTTCATCATCGGAACCGGCAGCAGGTGCGCGTTCGGCCCGCCGAGGTAACGGAAGAGGCTCAGCTCGGCGGCGCCAGCGGCTGCCTTCGCCACCGCCAGGGAAACGCCCAGGATCGCGTTGGCGCCGAGCTGGCTCTTGTTGTCCGTACCGTCGATGTCGAGCATCTTCTGGTCGATCAGCCGCTGCTCGCTGGCCTCGTACCCGATCAACTCGTCGACGATCTTGTCTTCGATGTTCGAGACGGCCTTGGCAACGCCCTTGCCGAGGTAGCGGTCCTTCGCACCGTCGCGCAGTTCGATCGCCTCGAAGGCACCGGTGGAGGCGCCCGACGGCACCGCAGCACGGGCGATCGTACCGTCGTCGAGCCCAACCTCGACCTCGACGGTCGGGTTGCCCCGTGAGTCGAGAATTTCCCGGGCGACGATTCCCTCGATGGTTGCCACTGAGTCGCTCCTCGTGTGTGTTGCCGTTCGGTCATGGCCGCGACGGTGCGGCTGGGAAGGTGTTGCACGCAGCGTATCGGGCGGCGATGGAGCGCGACGCGGCACCCGGCGGTTGAATCTCCGGCCACGCTGTCGAGCGCCGGCCCTTTCCGCGGAGCGGCCTGCCCGACATTCCGGTATTCTCCGATGTCAACCGACGTCGGAGTTTGCGCACACGATCGATCCGATCGGCGAGGTTGGTCGTCATGTCCGCCATCTCGACCCCGCTCCGACTACTCGCCGCTGCCGCCATCGCGTCGCTCACCGTTACCGGTTGTCAAAGCCTCGACGAGGCCGGCCGGACCATCGGCCACGCCGATGGGGTCAACGACCTCGCGAACCGACTGGACAGATCCCCGATCCGCACCTACACGGCCGGCTACCGGTCGGTGTGACGGTGACCAGCTACCGGGATACCGCGGACAGCCCGATCTTCGAACTGCCGACGGAGGCCGACGTGGTCGACCGTTCGACGAGCCCGGGAAGCTGACCCAACCGAACCTCAGCCGTCGGCGCTGCCGGCGCGTTCGGCTCGGCGGACGGTCTCGGCGTGGGCGAGGGCGGCGCGGCGCAGGGCCGCCTCTGGATCCAGCCCGGAGGCGCGGGCGGCGGCCACCGCAGCCAGCAGGTCGGCGCCGAGCCGGGCCTCCGGGTCGACCTGCGACTGCGGCGGCGGGGGCGCGACGGCGAGCCGCACCCGGGCGACCCGGTCAATGATCTTGGCTGCCAGGGCGAGAGCGGGCTGGCTCAGGGCGATGCCGTCCAGCACCGAGTCACGCGCCTTCTCCGCCTGCTTGATCCGCTCCCAGTTCTCCTCGATCTCGGCAAGGGTGCCGGCCTGCTCCTCGGCGAAGACGTGCGGATTGCGCCGCACCATCTTGTCGACCAGGCCACCGGCCACGTCGTCCACGCTCCACCGCTCGCCCTCGGGCAACTCCTCGGCGAGCCGGGCATGCAGCACCACCTGGAGCAGCACGTCCCCGAGCTCCTCGCGGAGCGCGTCGGTGTCACCGGCGCTGATCGCGTCGTACGCCTCGTAGCACTCTTCCAACAGGAAACCGGCCAGGCTGCGGTGGGTCTGCGCCCGCTTCCACGGGTCACCCCCGGGCGAGGCGAGCCGGTCCAACACCGCCACCGCGTCGAGCAGCCGCGCCCCGGGCGGGTCCCATGATCCGTACAGCAGCTCCAACTCGGCGAGCCCCGGCTCCCGGGCCAGGCGCAGGCCCAACTCCCGAGCGAGTGACTCGTCACCCGCCGGGCCGGCGAGCCAGACCGCACCACCGCGGGTGGTGGCAGTGTCGAGCAACGCCGGGGTGGCCGGGCCGGCCACGACGGTGACCTCGGCACCCGCGACCCGCAGCGCCGCCGTCAGCTCACTCTCCGCCCCGGCCAGCACGGGATGCTGGCGTACGACGTCCCACGCGGCCGCGGTGAGCAGCCCGGCCGGCAGCCGCGGCGAGGTGACGAGCAGAGTGATCCGCGCCGTCATGCTCAGGCCGGCTGCTGCGCCCCGGCCGGCGGCTCCGGGCTGGAGACGTCGGTGACCGCGTCGGAACCGGGCTCACCCAGGAGCACGCTGACCGCAGCGACCTCGGAAGAGAAGTTAAGGACCGGGAACTCCAGGGGTCGGTAACGGGGATTGACCGTGACGTCGTACTCCCCAGCAGCCTCGGCCAGGACCCGACGGCTCGCCAGCGCGTTACGCAGCTGGGGGACGTCGAGCTGACCGGCGACCACGGCATCCGGAGTGTCCGGAGAAATCACTCCGGCCGCCCGCCCGGCGGCGATCACCTCCGCGAGCTCCTGCTCGGTCGGCGCGACCGAGTTGCCCGCCGGCAGCCCGGAGCGGCAGGTGTGGAGGGCGGCCAGCTGCCGCACATACTCCGACTCCGGGGGGAGGCCAAGCTGACCAGCAACCTGAACCGGCTCCACCCGCCCCAGCGGCTGGTAGCCCTGGTCCGCGGAGACCTGGTCACACAACGTCCCGACCACCCACGTGCCGACGACCTGAGACCGGGGCGGCAGCTCCGGGGCCGGCCCACCGAGCTCGGGCGCCTCCGTCGCGGCGCGGCTGTCCCGCAACTCGTCGAGGATGCTGTCCACGGTGTCCTCGGTGATCCGCTGGTCACCCACGTACGCGGCGACACCCGGCTCGGTACGACATCCGGTCAAGGCGACGAGGCCGACCACCACGCTGGCGGCGGCGACAAGACGGCGAGCACGCATAACGGCAACTCTCTCACGCCGGCAGCCCCGGACCGGACGCCCCCCAGGACCCCGCGTCTCCCGCCCGCCGACGCCGGACCGGACGCCCCCGCGTCCGCCGGCTGGAGCTACGCCACCTCACCGCCCGCCCTGCGTCGTGGAGTTGGCGGCACCGGCCGGCTCCCGGGGCGGGCCGAGCACGTCGGCGAGGAGCTGCCCACACCACTCCAGCAGCGCCTGGTCGCGCAGCGGCTCACCGCCGACCCGCCGGGTGCTCGGCCGGGGCACACTGACCTGTTCCAGCGCCTGCTTGTAGACCGCGTCCGGGTGGTAGCGCTTGAGCCGTAGCTGCTTCGAGTCCGGTAGCGGCAACGGGCCGAACCGTAGGTTGCGACCCTGCATGCTGACGTCGGTGAGCCCGTACTGCCGGGCGAGCAGCCGGAACCGGGCCACCGCCACCAGGTTCTGCACCGGGGCGGGCGGCTCGCCGTAGCGGTCGGTCAGCTCGGCGACCACCGCGCGCAGCCGCTCCTCGTCCCGGGCCTCGGCGAGCTTGCGGTACATCTCCAGGCGCAGCCGCTCCACCCCGACGTAGTCGTGCGGCAGGTGGGCATCCACCGGCAGATCGACCTTGATCTCCGGTTCCTCCTCCGGGCGTTCCCCCTTGAAGGCCTGCACCGCCTCCCCGACCATCCGCACGTACAGGTCGAAGCCGACGCCCTCGATGTGGCCGGACTGCTCGCCGCCGAGCAGGTTGCCGGCGCCCCGGATCTCCAGATCCTTCATCGCCACGTACATGCCAGCACCCAGCTCGGTGTGCTGGGCGATGGTCGCCAACCGCTCGTGGGCGTGCTCGGTGAGGGGCTTGTCCGACGGGTAGAGGAAGTACGCGTACGCCCGCTCCCGGCCCCGGCCGACCCGGCCCCGGATCTGGTGCAGCTGGGCCAGGCCGAGCAGGTCGGCCCGCTCGACGATCAGGGTGTTGGCGTTCGGGATGTCGATGCCAGATTCGACGATCGTGGTGCAGACCAGGACGTCGAACTCCTTCTCCCAGAAGCCGACCATGACCCGTTCCAGGGCCTCCTCGCCCAACTGGCCGTGCGCCACCGCGACCCGCGCCTCGGGCACCAGCTCCCGCAGCCGCCGCGCCGCCCGCTCGATCGACTCCACCCGGTTGTGCAGGTAGAAGACCTGGCCGTCCCGGAGCAGCTCACGGTGGATGGCGGCGGCCACCTGCCGCTCGTCGTACGCCCCGACCGCGGTGAGCACCGGGTGCCGCTCCTCCGGCGGGGTGGCGATGGTGGACATCTCCCGGATGCCGGTGATCGCCATCTCCAGGGTCCGGGGGATCGGGGTGGCCGACATGCTCAGTACGTCGACTGAGGCCCGCACGGACTTCAGGTGCTCCTTGTGCTCGACGCCGAAGCGCTGCTCCTCGTCCACGATGACCAGCCCCAGGGAGCGGAACCGGGCGGACGCCTGAAGCAGCCGGTGGGTACCGATGACGATGTCGGCGGTACCGTCGCCGGCCATCTCCAGGGTCTGCTCGGCCTCCTTCGGCGTCTGGAACCGGGACAGCTGGCGAATCGTCACCGGGAACTGGGTCATCCGGTCGGCGAAGGTGTTGTAGTGCTGCTGCACCAGGAGGGTGGTGGGCACCAGCACCGCCACCTGCCGACCGTCCTGGATCGCCTTGAACGCCGCCCGGACGGCGATCTCGGTCTTGCCGTAGCCGACGTCGCCGCAGATCAGCCGGTCCATCGGGACGGTCTGTTCCATGTCCCGCTTGACCTCTTCGATCGCGGCGAGCTGGTCCGGTGTCTCCTGCCAGGGAAAGGCGTCCTCCAGCTCCCGCTGCCACGGGGTGTCCGGGCCGAACGAGTGCCCCTTGGACGCCTTGCGGGCGGCGTAGAGCTGGATCAGCTGCGCGGCGATCTCCCGGACCGCCTTGCGGGCCCGGGCTTTCGACTTCTGCCAGTCCGAGCCGCCCATCTTGTGCAGGGCCGGCTGCTCGCCGCCGACGTACCGGGAGAGCTGGTCTAGCTGGTCGGTGGGGACGAAGAGCCGGTCGCCCGGCTGGCCCCGCTTGCTCGGGGCGTACTCGATGACCAGGTACTCCCGGCTGGCCCCGTTGACGGTGCGCTGCACCAACTCGACGTAGCGGCCGATGCCGTGCTGCTCGTGCACCACGTGATCGCCGGCCCGCAGCTCCAACGGGTCGATGGTGTTGCGCCGCCGGCTCGGCAGCTTGCGCATGTCCCGGGTCGACGCGCCCCGGCCGCCGGTGACGTCGTCCCCGGTGAGCAGGACGAAGCGGGGCGCCTCGGCGACGAAGCCACCGGTCAGCGACCCGCAGCTCACCAGGATTTGGCCGGGCGCCGGTGCCGAGGTCACCTCGTCCACTAGGCGGGCGCCGAGCCCGGCGTCGTGCAGCACCTCGACGGCCCGCTGGGCCGGGCCGTGCCCCGCGAAGACCAGCGCGACCGACCAGCCCTCGCCGGCCCAACGCCGGAGTTCGTCCACCACCCGCGCCGTCTCACCGTGGTAGAGCGGCGCGGGCTGGGCCGCGACCGTCACCGCGATCGCGTCGTCCGGGGTGATGTCGACCTCGTCCGGCTCGTCCTCCCACGGCTGGCGGGCGGGGGCCGGCTCGGCCAGCCCGAACGGCGAGATCGTCCACCACGGCTGCCGCAGCTCACGGGCCCGCGCACGGACGTCGGCGAGCGTCCGGAACGCGGCCGCACCGAGGTCGATCGGGGCCGCGCCGCCGACCGCGGCCGCGGCCCAGCTCGCCTGGAGGAACTCCGCCGAGGTACGCACCAGGTCGTGCGCCCGGGTACGAATCCGCTCCGGGTCGCAGAGCAGCACGTGGGTCCCCGCGGACATGGTGTCCAGCAGCAGCTCCATCGAGTCGGCGCCAATCAGCGCCGGAGCGAGCGACTCCATTCCCTCGACCGGAATGCCCTCGGCCAGCTGATCGAGGATCTCCGCCAGTTCCGGGTGCTCCGCCGCCAGCACGGCGGCCCGCTTCCGGACGGCCGGGGTGAGCAGCAGCTCCCGGCAGGGCGGGGCCCAGAGTTGGTCCACCTGCTCGATGGTGCGCTGGTCGGCCACGGCGAAGGTACGGATCTCCTCCACCTCGTCGCCCCAGAACTCGACCCGGGACGGATGCTCGTCGGTGGGCGGGAAGACATCGAGAATTCCGCCGCGCACCGCGAACTCACCGCGTTTGGTGACCAGGTCCACCCGCGCGTACGCCATGTCGATGAGCCGACGCGCCACCTCTTCGAGGTCCGCTTCGTCGCCGGCGGACAGTCGCACCGGTTCCAGGTCCCCCAGCCCTTTGAGCTGGGGTTGCAGCAGGGATCGGACGGGAGCGACGACCACCCGCAGCGGGCCACTGCGCCCCTGTGCGTCGGTCGCCTCGGGGTGGGCGAGTCGACGGAGCACCGCCAGCCGGCGGCCCACGGTGTCGGAGCGCGGCGAGAGCCGCTCGTGCGGCAGCGTCTCCCAGGACGGAAAGACCGCTACCTGGTCGGTGGGGAGCAGGCTGCCCAGCGCGGCGGCCAGGTCGTCCGCCTCCCGGGTGGTGGCGGTGATCGCCAGCACCGGGCGCCCCGCGCCCCCCACCGGCTCGTCGGCGGCCACGGCGGCGACCGCGAACGGACGCAGCGCCGGGGGTGCGGTCAGGTCGAGCCCGTCGACCTGGGCCGCGCCGGATCGCGCCAGGTCCCGGGCCCGAGCCAGGGCCGGGTCGGCGAGGGCGGCGGCGAAGAGTCCGGTGAGCATATGATCACTTCCACGGCGACGGCACGACGAGCGCCCCTCGTCCGGCCGGACGAGGGGTTGACCCGTTGACCCTATCGCTCCGGGAGCGGGTCAACAGCCACGTGACGCGGATCCCCAAGCGGGCCGAAACGGCGCGCCAAGAGTTAACCAGGACACCCCGTGGGCTCCGCCCAGTTCCCGCGGTTACCATCCTGGGAGTCGGACAGCGCTGTCCTTCGTACTCACGTAAGGAGCGCATCGTGACCGACCAGCACGACCACGACGGCCCCGACGCCGCCCTCCGCGCCGACATCCGCCGCCTCGGCACCCTGCTCGGCCAGACCCTCGCCCGGCAGGAGGGTCGGCCCCTGCTCGACCTGGTCGAGGAGATCCGCGCCCAGGTTCGCACCGACGCCCCGGCCGCCGCGCAGCGGCTCGCCGGGCTGGATGTCGCCACCGGAACCCGGCTGGCCCGCGCCTTCTCCACCTACTTCCACCTGGCCAACATCACCGAACAGGTCCATCGCGCCCGGGATCTGCGGCGTCGTCGGGCCGTGCAGGGTGGCTGGCTGGACCAGACCGCCAAGATGATCGCCGAGCGCGGCGTTCCCGCCGAGGAGATCGCGGCGGCGGCGCGGCGGCTGGCCATCCGCCCGGTCTTCACCGCCCACCCCACCGAGGCCGCCCGCCGCTCCATCCTGTCCAAGCTGCGCGCGATCGCCGACGAGTTGGACACCGAGACCACCAACGCGGTCCTCTACGGCGCCAGCGACGAGGGCCCGGCCAACCGTCGCCTCGCCGAGCTCCTCGACCTGATGTGGCAGACCGACGAGCTGCGGCTCGACCGGCCGGACCCGACCGACGAGGCGCGCAACGCCATCTACTACCTCCGCGACCTCTACGCCGAGGCGGCGCCTCAGGTGCTCGACGACCTCGCCGACACGCTCCGCACCCTCGGGGTGGAGACCTCACCCACCGCCCGGCCCCTCACCTTCGGCACCTGGATCGGGGGTGACCGGGACGGCAACCCGTTCGTCACGCCCGCGGTGACCCGTGAGGTCCTGGCCATCGCACACGAGCACGGCCTCGCCGCCACCGAGAAGGCGATGGACCAACTGATCAATGAGGTCTCCGTCTCCCGACGGTTGCGCGGGGTCTCGCTGGACCTCTCCGCGAGCCTCGCCGCCGACCTGGACGCGCTGCCCGAGGTGGCGCCCCGGTTCCGTCGGGTGAACGCCGAGGAGCCGTACCGACTCAAGGCCCGGTGTGTGAAGTCGAAGCTCGCCAACACCCGGCAGCGGCTCCGCCAGGGCACGGCGCACCTGCCGGGACGGGACTACCGCGGCTCGGGTGAGCTGATCGCCGACCTGGAGCTGCTGCGCGCCTCGCTGGCCCGCAACTCCGGCCAGCTCACCGCCGTGGGCCGGCTCGCCTCGACCATCCGTACGGTCTCCGCCTTCGGCCTACACCTCGCCACAATGGACGTCCGCGAACACGCCGAGAAGCACCACGAGGTGTTGACCCAGCTCTTCGGTGCGGTGGGCGAGGTGTCGGACTACCCGGCGCTGAGCCGGCTGGAGCGCACCAAGCTCCTCGCCGACGAGTTGGCCGGCCGCCGCCCCCTGTCCACGCTCGACACTCCGCTGACCGAGTCGGCCCGCCGGACCTTCGATGTCTTCGGCACCATCCGGGAGGCCCAGGACCGGTTCGGAACCGAGGTGATCGAGTCGTACATCATCTCGATGACCCTCGGCGTCGACGACGTCCTCGCCGCCGTCGTTCTGGCCCGCGAGGCGGGGCTGGTGGACGTGCACAGCAGCCGGGCCCGGATCGGCTTCGTGCCGCTGTTGGAGACCCCCGCCGAGTTGAACGCCGGCGGTGATCTGCTGGACGAGTTGCTCTCGCTGCCCGCCTACCGGGCCCTGGTCACCGCCCGCGGCGACGTCCAGGAGGTGATGCTCGGCTACTCCGACTCCAACAAGGAAGCCGGCATCACCACCAGTCAGTGGTCCATCCACCGGGCGCAGCGCGCGCTGCGGGACGTGGCCGCCCGGCACGGCGTGCAGCTGCGGCTCTTCCACGGCCGGGGTGGCACCGTCGGCCGCGGTGGCGGGCCGACGCACGACGCGATCCTGGCCCAGCCGTACGGGACCCTCGACGGCGAGATCAAGGTGACCGAGCAGGGCGAGGTGATCTCCGACAAGTACAGCCTGCCGGCGCTGGCCCGGGAGAACCTGGAGCTGACCGTGGCCGCGGTGCTCCAGTCGACGCTGCTGCACACCGCGCCCCGGCAGCCGGCCGAGATGCTGGAACGCTGGGACGCGACGATGGACGTGGTGAGCGCGGCGGCCTACCGCTCGTACCGGGACCTGGTCGAGGATCCGGACCTGCCGGCGTACTTCTGGGCGTCCACCCCGACCGAGCTGCTCGGCGCGTTGAACATCGGCTCCCGACCGGCGAAGCGGCCGAACACGGGTGCCGGGCTCACCGGCCTGCGGGCCATCCCGTGGGTGTTCGGCTGGACCCAGACCCGACAGATCGTCCCCGGCTGGTTCGGCGTCGGCTCCGGGCTGGCGGCGGCCCGCGCCGCCGGTCACGGGGACGTGCTCGCCGAGATGCACCGCAGTTGGCACTTCTTCCGGACGTTCCTGTCGAACGTGGAGATGATGCTGACCAAGACCGACCTGACCATCGCCCGCCGGTACGTGGAGACGCTGGTACCGAAGAAGCTGCACCCGATCTTCCACAAGATCGAGCAGGAGTACGAGCTGACCCGGCGGGAGGTGCTCGCCGTGACCGCGTCACCGGAGCTGTTGGAGAACGCGCCGGTGCTCCAGCGCACGCTGGCGGTACGGGACACCTACCTGGAACCACTGCACCACCTCCAAGTGGCGTTGCTGCGGCAGTACCGGGACTCCGGCGCGCCGGGCCGGGCGGTGGTGACGGCACCGGGCAGCCGCCGGGCACCCAGCGACGGCACCGCCCTGGAACGCGCCCTGCTCACCACGGTCAACGGCATCGCCGCCGGCATGCGCAACACCGGCTGAACCCCGCGGACGGGCCGGTTCGCCGGGCCGCGGTGGAGGCGGGCCCTGGTGGAGGCGGGCCGCGGTGGAGGCGGGCCCTGGTGGAGGCGGGCCGACACCACCTTCGATCCGCCCGGGGCCGCCTCGGTCGTACCCGTTTGGGATGCTCGGTGATATGGAGTTTCCGACGCTGGCCGTGGTGCTCGGCTGCCTCGCGGCGGGCGGCGCGGTGGGGTGGTACGCCGCCCGGGCCCGGTCCGCCACCGAGCTGGCCCGGCTGGAGGCAACGCTGGCCGCCGCGCAGGCGGGTGAGGGTCGGCTGGAGCAGTCCCTGCGGACGCTGGGCTACGAGGCGACCGCGCAGTCCCAGGAGGCGGTGGCCCGCGCGGTGGCTCCCCTGCACGACACGCTGCACCGCTACGAGCAGCGGGTCGCCGAGTTGGAGCGGGACCGGGTTGACGCCTACGCCGAGCTGCGCGAGCAGGTGCGCGCCATGAGCACGGTCTCCGGTGAACTGCGCACCGAGACCAAACAGCTCGTCGCGGCGCTGCGGGCACCGCAGGTCCGGGGGCGGTGGGGCGAGCACCAGCTACGCCGCATCGTCGAGGCGGCCGGCATGCTGGAACACTGCGACTTCGCCGAGCAGGTAACGGCCGCGACCGATCAGCAGACGGTCCGCCCCGACCTAGTGGTTCGCCTGCACGGGGGGCGGTCGGTGGTGGTCGACGCGAAGGCGCCCTTCGAGGCGTACCTGACCGCGATGGAGGCCCGCGACGAACGGGGACGCGACGCGCACCTGGACGCGCACGCGAAACACCTGCGGTCCCACGTGGACGCGCTCGCTGCGAAGGCGTACTGGACCGCGTTCGACCCGGCACCGGAGTTCGTGGTGCTCTTCGTGCCGGCCGACCCGTTCCTCGACGTCGCCCTCCAGCGCGACCCGACCCTGCTGGAGCACGCCTTCACCCGCAACGTGGTGCTGGCCACCCCGGCCACCCTCGTCGCGCTGCTGCGTACGGTCGCCTACGCGTGGCGGCAGGCGGCGCTGGCCAGCAACGCGGTGGCGGTGCACTCGCTCGCCCGGGAGCTACACGGCCGGCTCGCCACGCTCGGCGAGCATGTGGGCCGGCTGGGGTCCGCGCTCGGTGGGGCGGTAACGGCGTACAACCGTGCGGTCGGTTCGCTGGAGTCGCGGGTGCTGGTCAGCGCCCGCAAGCTCGCCGAGTTGGGCGTCTCCGACGAGGAGTTGGCGCCGCCGGCACAGGTGGAGGTCGCCCCCCGCCAGCCGCAGGCGCCGGAGCTGCTGGAATTCACTCCGGAATGGACGGCAAACCGCTCTGTAGTGGATGGAAGAGGCGCCGATTCGGTGTGACAGCGGCAAACCAGTATGTCACGAGATGGTCACAACGAAGCGATCGATGGTGACAACGGGCATCGATAGCCGAAGGATTTCGCTCACGCGTGCCCTGGAACTGAGGGCCCTGTTCTCCGGAGGAGAGAACGTGAGCAAACCCCGAAAGCTGAGCCGGCGCACCTCCGCCGGGCTCTTCGCCTCGGTCATGGCCGCCAGCGCCGTGACCGTCGCGGGCGGTGCCGCCACCGCGAGCGCCGCACCCGACACGCCATCCACCCCCGTGGAGGTGTTGGGTTCGCACGACGCCAAACTCCTGGCCGAGGCGGAAGCGACGAAGGCCGAGACCGTCACCCTGATCGTCGCGACCGAGCAGGACGAGGCGAAGGAGGTCGCCACTGACCTGACCGAGCTCGGTGCGGCCGTCACGGACCAATACGACACCATCGGCTACGTCCTGGCCACCGTCCCGACGAACAAGGTGATCAAGGCCGCTACCCTGCCCGGGGTCGCCGCGGTCGACCTGGACGAGACGATTCAGCTCGCCGACCCGCGGCCGGTGACCAACGGCCAGCAGGCCGCCAAGCAGGGCAGCACGCTCAGCGGTCCCGGTGACGACACCCGCGCGGACAACCCCTACCTGCCGGCCGGCGAAACCGGCGCCGTCAGCTTCGTCGACCAGAACCCCGAGTGGGACGGCCGGGGAATCACCATCGGCATCATGGACTCCGGCGTGGACCTGGACCACCCGGCGCTCCAGCACACCACCACCGGCGACCGGAAGATCGTCGACTGGGTCACCGCCACGCACCCGTTCGAGGACGCCACCTGGCGCCCGATGATCACCGAGGTCACCGGCCCGTCGTTCGAGTCGGCCGGCGGGACCTGGACGGCACCGGCCGGCAGCTACCGCTTCAACATCTTCCGGGAGGCGATCACCACGGGCAGCGACCTGCTCGGTGACGTCAACCGCGACGGCGACACCACCGACGAGTGGGGCGTGCTCTACGACCCCGCCACGAACGACATCCTGATCGACGTTGACCTCGACGGAGACTTCACCGACGAGACCGTCATGCGTCCGTACCAGGAGAAGTTCGACATCGGGCACTTCGGCGCGGACGACCCGGCAACCGCCGTCCGCGAGCAGCTGCCCTTCGTGGTCGAGTTCCGGGAGGACGTCGACACCACCCCGGTCGGCGGCCCCGGCCTGGTCGACTACGTCAACATCGGCATCGTCTCGGACGCCCACGGCAGTCACGTCGCCGGCATCACCGCCGCCAACGACATGTTCGGCAACGAGGTCTTCGACGGGGCCGCGCCCGGCGCCCGGCTCGTCTCGTCCCGCGCCTGCTCCTGGGGCGGTGGCTGTACCTTCTCGGCGCTCACCAGCGGCATGGCCGACCTGGTCATCAACCGGGGTGTCGACGTGGTCAACATGTCGATCGGTGGCCTGCCGGCGCTCAACGACGGCGACAACGCCCGCGCCGAGCTGTACAACAACCTCATCACCACCTACGGCGTCCAGCTCGTCATCTCCGCCGGCAACTCCGGCCCCGGCCTGAACACCGTCGGCGACCCGTCGGTCGCCCAGCACGTCATCAGCGTCGCGGCCAGCGTCAGCAAGGACACCTGGCTGGCCAACTACGGCTCGGTGGTGCGGACCAAGAACGCGCTGTTCAACTTCTCGTCCCGGGGCCCACGCGAGGACGGCGGCATCAAGCCGAACGTCGCCGCACCCGGCGCGGCGATCTCCACCATCCCGCTCTGGCAGGCGGGCAGCCCGGTCCCCGAGGCCGGCTACTCGCTGCCGCCGGGCTACGGGATGTTCAACGGCACCTCGATGTCTTCCCCCCAGGCCGCCGGTGCCGCCGCGCTGTTGCTGTCGGCTGCTCGGGCGACCGACCGCGGAGTCACCCCGCAGATGCTGCGCCGCGCGCTGTACAGCTCGGCGAAGCCGATCAAGGACGTGCCCACGTACGGCCAGGGCTACGGCATGGTGAACGTGTCGAGCGCGTGGAAGCTGCTGCGCAAGGGCGTGGAGACCCGCTCGTACACCTCGGAGGCGCCGGTCTGCACCGTCCTCTCCGACCAGCTGGGGACGCCGCACCGCGGTACCGGCGTCTACAACCGGTGCCCCGCCGGCGAGGGGGGTCACCGGATCGACCAGAAGAAGACCTACCGGGTCAAGATCACCCGTACCAGCGGGCCGACCGGCACCGTCAAGCACGACATCGCGCTGCACGGCAATGACGGCACCTTCCAGGCGCCGAAGTCCGTCGCGTTGCCGCTGAACCGGACCGTCACCGTCCCCGTCGTCGCCCGGCCGGACGCGGGCGCGCATGGTGCGATCATGACTGTGGACGACCCGGCGACCAACACGATCGACTTCGAGGTCTCCCTCGTCGTCGTAGCCAGCAACGAGACCCGCAAGCCGGACTTCTCCTTCGCGGCCGAAGGCTCGGTCGACCGGAACGGCTTCGAGTCCTACTTCGTGACCGTTCCGCCGGGCACCGAGGCGCTCCAGCTGAACCTCGGCGGCATCGCCACCGGCTCGCAGACCCGATTCATCGCCATCAACCCGTACGGCGTACCGACGGAGAGCACCTCCAGCCGGGTCTGCTTCACCAACTACTCCGACCCCGACACCTGCAACCCGCAGGAGCGGGACTACCAGAACCCGCTCCCCGGTGTCTGGCAGATCGAGGTGGAGGCGCGTCGCACCTCGCCGTCGCTGAACAACCCGTACCAGCTGACGGCGCGGATCCAGGGTGTGGCGTTCGAGCCGGCCACGGTCGAGCTACCGGCGGTTGACGCCGGTGCACCGACCCCGGTCGAGTGGAGCGTGACCAACACCTATGGCCCGGTCACCGTCACCGGTCAGGGTGGACCGCTCGCCAGCGTCCAGACCGACCGCCCGACCGTCGCCGAGGGCGCCGCGCAGGAGTTCCTCGTGGAGGTGCCGGCCGACGCGGCCGAGTTCGCGGCCCGGATCGGCAACCCGGCGAACGCCGGAGCCGACCTGGACCTGTACGTCTACCAGGGCAGCACGCTGCTCGGCTTTTCCGCAGACGGCGACTCGGAGGAGGCGGTGACGCTGTCGAACCCGACTGCTGGCACCTACCGGATCGTGGTCGAGGGGTACTCGGTGGACGGCCTCGGTGGCAGCACGGCCTACGACTACCGGGACTCCTTCTCCGCCCCGGCGCTCGGCAGCCTGTCGGCACCGGCAACCCCGCTCGCCCTGGGACACGGCGACACCGACGCCTTCAGCGGCACGGTGACCGCCCTGGCGGGCCCGGCCGACGGCCGGGAACTGCAGGGTGAGCTGACCGTGGTGACGGCGGAGGGCGCGGTCGTCGGCCGCAGCGCCGTCGCCATCGGCTCGGTGAACTGACCCGTACCCGAACCAGCAGGAGCCCGTCCCCGGTGACCGGGGGCGGGCTCCGTCGGTTTCGACGGGTGGGTCAGCCCTGCCGGGAGGCCGTCTCCACCAGGAAGGGGATGCCCTGCTGGCAGCTGGTCACCACGTCCGGCTGGATCTTCCCGGTCACCAGCACTGACGCGCCGGGGGTCAATACCGCACGGGGCCCACCCACCAGCAGGTATCCATCCAGCAGCAGACAACCGGGCTCCACCCCGGCCTGCACGGTGCCGGTCAGGGTGGCGGCGCCGACCGGCGGCGGCTTGCTCGGGCCCGCCGGCGCCTTCGGGGTACGCGTCGGCACGGAGGCCGGCATCGACCTCGGGGCGGCCGGGGTGGCGAGCTCGCTGTCGGCTGCCGTTGGTTCCGGATCGGTGGGGGTCGTCACGGGCGTCGCTCCCATCTCGGTCGGGGGGCCGGTACCCGCGCCCTGGCCGCTGCCGCAGGCGCTGAGCGCCAGGCAGACGGCCAACGCCGGGGCGGCGAGCCAAGGGCTTCTCATACCGTTTCGGACGCTCCGGCCCGTCGGTTCGTTCCCGTCCCGCCGCTGCCGCCGCCCGGCCCGGGCCCCGTCCGGTCGAAGCGGGTCCCCACCGCTCAACCGCGGGCTGCCGCGGCCCGCATGTCCCGCTTCAGCTCCTGCGGCAGGGAGAAGGTCAACCGCTCGTCCGCGGTCACCACCTCCTCGACATCGGAGAAGCCCCGCGCCGCGAGGTGCGCGAGAACCTCCTGGACGAGCTCCTCGGGGACGCTGGCCCCCGAGGTCAGGCCGACCGTGCGGGCGCCCGCGAGCCACGCGTCGTCGATCTCGTGGGCGAAATCGACGAGGTGGCCGGCGCGCGCACCCGCGTCCAGGGCCACCTCGACCAGCCGCACCGAGTTCGACGAGTTCGTGGAACCGACCACGATCATGACGTCGCAGTCCGACGCGATCTGCTTGACCACGTGCTGCCGGTTGCTGGTGGCGTAGCAGATGTCATCGCTCGGCGGCGACTGGAGCAGCGGCAGCCGCTTCTTCAGCCGGGCCACCGTCTCCAGCGTCTCGTCCACCGACAGGGTGGTCTGGGACAGCCACACCACCTTGTTCGGGTCCCGGACGGTGACCCGCTCGGCGTCCTGGGGACCATCCACGAGCTGGATGTGCTCGGGCGCCTCGCCAGCGGTGCCGATGACCTCCTCATGCCCCTCGTGACCGATCAGCAGGATGTCGTAGTCCTCGGCGGCGAACCGCTTCGCCTCCTGGTGCACCTTGGTGACCAACGGGCAGGTCGCGTCGATCGCCTTCAGCGAGCGGCTCCGCGCCTGCTCGTGGACCTCGGGGGCGACACCGTGCGCGGAGAAGACCACGGTCGCACCCTCCGGCACCTCCTCGTTCTCCTCCACGAAGATGGCGCCCTTGGCCTCCAGAGTCCGCACCACGTGCTGGTTGTGCACGATCTGCTTTCGGACGTAGATCGGCGCGCCGTAGAGCTTGAGCGCCTCCTCGACGGTCTGCACCGCCCGGTCGACGCCCGCGCAGTAACCGCGCGGCTTCGCCAGGATCACACGCTTACCGGTCCGGGTCGCTTCAGCCTCACTCACCCGCCCATCGTACGTGCCGACCCACCACCCGCCAGCGGCTGCGGCCCGCCGGGACGGTCCGTAGGGTGAGCGGGTGAGTTCGGATGGCGGGGTTGCCCGCAGCACGCCCGAGGAGCCATGGCCGGTCCGGGTGGTCAGCCAGAAGATCAGCGCCTGGATCGCCCGGCTGGGCTGGGTGTGGGTGGACGGGCAGGTCGCGCAGGTCAGTCGCCGGCCCGGCGCGAGCACGGTGTTTCTCACCCTCCGGGACCCGTCGGCCGACCTCAGCCTGACCGTGACCACCAACCGCGACGTGCTTGACTCCGGCGCACCACAGCTTCGCGAGGGCGCTCGGGTGGTGCTGCACGCCAAGCCCGACTTCTATGCCGCCCGGGGCACGTTGAGCCTGCGCGCCGACGAAATCCGACAGGTGGGGCTGGGCGAGTTGCTGGCCCGGCTGGAGAAGCTGAAGAAGCTGCTGGCCGCCGAGGGGCTCTTCGACCCCCGGCGCAAACGACGCCCGCCCTTCCTCCCGCACCGAATCGGGCTGATCACCGGCCGGGCCAGCGCCGCCGAGCGGGACGTGCGTACCAATGCCCACCGACGCTGGCCGGCGGTGGCGTTCCGCACGGTCAACGTGGCCGTGCAGGGGCCGTCGGCCGTACCGCAGATCGTGGACGCGCTGCGGGTGCTGGACGCCGACCCGACCATCGAGGTGATCGTGATCGCCCGGGGCGGCGGCAGCATCGAGGACCTGCTGCCCTTCTCCGACGAGGCCCTGTGCCGGGCGGTGTTCGCCGCCCGTACCCCGGTGGTCAGCGCCATCGGCCACGAGACCGACGCGCCGCTGCTCGACTACGTCGCGGACATCCGCGCCTCCACCCCGACCGACGCGGCCAAGCGGGTCGTGCCGGACCTCACCGAGGAGGTACGCCTGATCGGGCAGGCCCGGTCCCGACTCGAACGCGCGGTGCGCAACCTGGTTGACCGCGAGGCACACCGGCTGGAGCTGCTGCGCTCCCGGCCGGTGCTGGCCCGGCCGGCGGTGATGATCGAGCAGCGGGCTACCGACGTCTCCGGGCTGCGCCATCGGGCCGACCGCTGTCTCGCCCACCGGTTGACCGCCGCCGAGGACGACCTTCGACACACCCGGGCCCGGCTCCGGGCCCTCTCCCCGGCCGCCACCCTCGACCGGGGGTACGCGATCGTACGGCGCGCCGACGGCACCGTCGTTCGCACCGTCTCCGAGGTCGCCGTCGGGGACCCGGTGCGGGTCCGGCTCGCCGACGGGGAGCTGGCGGCGACCATCGACGCCGGAGAGCAGCACCCGGAGGCCCAACGGCGGTAGCGGTTCCTCCGCCGATCCGGCCGAACCCTGACACCGGCGTCGGGGCGGGCCACCGGCGGCACGGCGGGGATTGCCGGGACGGGTGGGTGTGGTGGGATGTGAACGATGACCGAGGAGACGAAGGACGAGCGGCTCAGCTACGAGCAGGCCCGCGCCGAGTTGGCGTCGGTGGTCGAACGGCTGGAGGCCGGCGGCACCACGCTGGAGGAGTCGCTGGCTCTCTGGGAGCGCGGTGAGCAGCTGACCGGGGTCTGCCAGGCGTGGCTGGAGGGTGCCCGGGCCCGCCTGGACGCCGCCCGACAAGAACCCACCGACTGACCACGGCGCCGCCCCGCTGCCGGTTGGGCGCGGAAGCGACCAACCGGTCCACCGCCTGCTTCGGGCCCGAGTTCAGCCCAGCGCCCCGGCCAACTCCCGCAGCTCGGTGTCTCGGGCATCGCCGACCACGATCACTGTGCGATCTGGTTCGAGGAGCACGAACGCCTGCTCGTTGCCGCGGGCCGTGTAGCGCTGCCAGGTGCGTCCCGCGAGGTCGGTCCGGCCCTGGGGCTGCCCCTGTTCGGTCAACTCGGTGGGGAGCAACTGCTCCGGCGGCACGCTGCTCTGCACGATCTGGGCCCCCCGCCCCTCCGGGGTCAGGTAGCCCAGGCGCAGCGTCGACCCGTCCTCGACGGTCCGGAAGTCGGCCCGGACGGTGCGCCATCCCGCGTCCAGCCCCTGTGGCCGACTGACCGGAAAGGCCGCCGCCGCCTGCGCCGAGTCCAACGCGGGCGCCGGATCCACGACGGTTGCCTGGTCTCCCCCGAGGAAACCCCGGTAGAAGGCGAGCAGCAGGGCGACCGGGACCAGCAGCACGAGGAGCGAGATCGCCATGTCTTTCGGCGAGCGCTCCGAACGGGTGGTGTCCGCCGCAGCGGGCGGTGCCGGCGACTCGCCGGCCTCCCGCGCAGCACTGGTCTCCCCGGCACCGTTGGTCCCCTCGGCACCGTTGGTCTCGGTCGGGCCGCTGGCTGTCGTCGGGCCGGTGGCGGGCTCGACCAACGCCGGCTCCTCGGCGGTCATGGGCGCGGCCGGCCCCTCGGCGGTCGCGGGCGCGGCCGGCTCCTCGGCGGTCGCGGGCGCGGCCGGGCCGGAGGGCGCCGGCTCGACCGGCGAAAGCTCCGGCGCGGTCTGGTCGGCAGGGACGCGGTCGGCGGGCTGTGCGGGTTCCACCCCGCTATCTTCGCAGCCACCCGATCAGACGTGACCAAGCCATCACCGCCCCACCACCACGCAGTGTGGCCGATCATGTGAGGATCAGCGACAAAGCCGGCAGCGACCACGCCTGCCGGGCCACCCCGCACCGTCGCGAGGAGGAGCCGTCATGACGAACACCACGACGCGGACCCCACAGAATCTCGATCGCAACCTCGCCCTCGACCTAGTCCGGGTGACCGAAGCCGCGGCGATGGCCGCCGGCCGGTGGGTCGGCCGGGGCGACAAGGAGGGCGGGGACGGCGCCGCCGTCAACGCGATGCGCAAATTGATCAATTCGATTCCGATGCGCGGGATCGTGGTGATCGGCGAGGGCGAGAAGGACAACGCGCCGATGCTCTTCAACGGTGAGGAGGTCGGCGACGGGACGGGGCCGGAGGTTGACGTCGCGGTCGACCCGATCGACGGCACCACCCTGATGAGCAAGGGCATGCCGAACGCCCTGGCGGTGCTGGCAGTCGCCGAACGCGGGGCGATGTTCGACCCGAGTGCCGTCTTCTACATGGAGAAACTCGCCGTCGGCCCGGCCTACGCCGACGTGGTGGACATCAACGCCGGCGCGGCAGAGAACATCCGACGTATCGCCAAGGTCAAGGGCACCGACGCCGCCGACGTGACGGTCTGTGTGCTGGACCGGACCCGGCACGACGGGCTGGTGGACGAGGTCCGCCGCACCGGCGCGGGCATCCGCTTCATCTCCGACGGTGACATCGCCGGCGCGATCGCCGCCACTCGCGAGGAGTCCGGCGTCGACGTGCTGATGGGCATCGGCGGGACCCCCGAGGGGATCACCGCGGCCTGCGCCCTGAAGTGCATGGGCGGCGCCCTGCAGGCCAAGCTCTGGCCCCGCGACGAGCAGGAGCGGGAGAAGGCCGTCGCCGCCGGTCACGATCTCGACCGGGTGCTCGGCACCGACGACCTCGTGACCGGCGACAACTGCTTCTTCGTCGCCACCGGGGTCACCTCCGGCGACCTGCTCCGCGGTGTCCGGTACCGGGCCGGTGGGGCGTACACACAGTCGATCGTGATGCGCTCGAAGAGCGGCACGATTCGCATGATCGACTCCTATCACCGACTGGAGAAGCTGGCGCTCTACTCCGCCGTGGACTTTGACGGCCGTCCCCTCGCCGAGCAGGAGTAGGCAGTGCCGGGAGCTCCGCCCCGGCCGTCACCGGCCCGCCGGCTGGTCGGGGTGGTGCTCGCGACGATTGCCGGAGTCGCCGTCGCCGTGCAATCCCGGGTCAACGGCGAGTTGGGCGTACGCCTGGCCGACGGGGTCGCCGCGGCCGTCATCTCGTTCGGTCTGGGCCTGCTGGTCCTGCTGGTACTGGTACCGGCGACGCCCGGTGGGCGGCGCGGGCTGGCCGCCCTGCGCGCCGCGCTAACCGCCGGCAGGCTGCGCCCATGGCAATGCCTCGGCGGGCTCTGCGGGGCGTTCCTCGTGGCGACGCAGGGCCTCACGGTCGGCACCCTCGGCGTCGCCGTCTTCACCGTGGCGGTGGTCGCCGGCCAGTCCGCCAGCAGTCTCCTCGTGGACCGGGCCGGCATCGGCCCGAGCGGACGCCAGCCGGTTACCGGTCGGCGCCTGTTCGGGGCGGCACTCACCGTAGTCGCGGTCGGGCTGGCCGTCGGCGGGCGGCTCAACGATCCGACCGCGCTGGCGCTGGCGGTGCTGCCGCTGCTCGCGGGGATCGCGGTGGCCTGGCAGCAGGCCGTCAACGGGCAGGTCGGCCGGGCCGCCGGCAGCCCGTTGACCGCCACGCTGGTCAACTTCACGGTGGGCATCGTCGCCCTGTTGGTGGTCTTCGCGGTCGACATCGCGGTACGCGGGCTGCCCACTGGTTCACCGCCGGCCGAGCCGTGGCTCTACCTGGGTGGGCCGATCGGGATCGCCTTCATCGCGATCGCCGCCGCTGTCGTCGAGTTCACCGGGGTGCTGCTGCTCGGCCTGGCCACGATCGCCGGCCAGGTGGTCGGCGCGGTCCTACTAGACGTGTTCCTACCGACCGCGGCTTCCCGCCCGGACGCCACCACCCTGCTCGGTGCGGCACTGACCCTGGTCGCTGTCCTGATCGCCGCCCGGCGTTAGGGGCTGCGCTCCGCCGAGCCGGAACCGGGGTCCCGGCGCAGCGCGCCGAGGGTCTCGGCGAGGGCTTCGTCCAGCGCGGTCGGCTCGATCCCGAGGGCCTGCTCGCTGGCCGAGGAGTCCAGCACGTACGGGCGATCGAACTGGTATGTCGTCTCCCGCAGTTCCCGAAGCAACGGGTTGACCAGGCCACCGAACCAGAGCACCGGGTAGGGCAGGCGGGTCAACCGCGGCGTGGGCGCGCCGGCCAGGGTCGCGGCGCGGGTGGCCAACTCCCGCAGACTGAGCGCGGGCGGGCTCGGCACGTGCCAGGCCCGTCCCCAAGCGTCCGGGTCAGTGGCGGCGGCGACCACGGTGCGGGCCACGTCGCCGACGTAGGTGATGGTGTGCGGGACGTCGAAGTCGACCGGCAGGACCACTCGGCGGCCGGCCAGGACATTCGGCAGGATCCGGCTGGTGATCGAGTTGGTCCCGATCCCGAGGAAGTCGGAGCCGCGGACCTCGGTCGTCCGGGCCCGGCCCGCCTCGTGGGCGGCCAACGCGCTGAGCCACATCTGTTTGCGCACCCCTGCCTTGACGCCGGTGGCGGCCAGCGGGGTGGCCTCGGTCATCGGCCCGTCAGTCGGGCCGTACCCGAAGAGGTTGCCGATCGTGGCGAGCACCGCACCGGTCTGCTCGGCGGTGGTGAGCAGGGCGGTTGCCAGCGGCGGCCAGTCGGCGGCCCACCGGTGCAGCGCGTGGTTGGCACAGTTGTAGAGGGCGACGGCGCCGGCCGTCAGGCGGGTCAGGCGGGCGGCATCGGTGGCATCAGCGGCGATGAGTTCGATGGCCGGATGCTCGGGGCCGGCGCCGCGGCGACTGACCAGCCGGACCTGCTCCCCCGCTGGGCGAGGAGGTGAGCGGTCGCGGTGCCGACCGGGCCGGCACCGACGATCACGTGATTCGACATCAGAGCTCACCTTTCGGATCAACAGATCACTTCGAGAGCGGTGCTCACAAGGAAGTGTGTCGATAGGTGCCAGACCTGTCAAGAGCACTGCTCTCGAATTGGATCAGCGCCCTACGCGTGGCAGGGTAAGGAGATGGCCGCCAACTCACTCCGGGCCCGGGTGCGGGCCGAAATGATCGACGAGATCAAGGCCGCGGCGCGCCGCCATCTGGCCACCGACGGCGCCAACCTGTCGCTACGGGCGGTCGCCCGAGACCTCGGCATGGCCTCCTCGGCGATCTACCGCTACTTTCCCAGTCGGGACGACCTGCTCACCACGCTCATCCTGGAGGCGTACGTGGCCCTAGGCGACGCGGTCGAGGCAGCAGACGCCGCCGTGGACCGCGACGACCTGCGCGGACGCTGGTTCGCCAGCTGTCGGGCGGCCCGGGCCTGGGCCCTCGCCAACCCCGCCGAGTACGCGCTGCTCTACGGCAGCCCGGTTCCCGGCTACACGGCGCCCGACGACACCGTCGAGCCGGCTGCGCGCCCACCAATGACGCTGATCGGCATCGCCCGCGACGGGCTTGCCACCGGACAGCTCACCCCACCCCCCGCCGACGACCTGCCCCAACCCGTCCGCGATGACCTCGCCGACGTCGCGGCGAGCCTCGCACCGGGGATGCCGGTAGCGCTGCTCGCTCGGGGGATGGCGGGGTGGACCCAGCTCTTCGGGCTGATCAGCTTCGAGCTCTTCGGCCGGATCAAAGGTGCCCTGCCGCACCGCGACGACTACTTCGACCACCAGATCGCGTTGATGGCCGACCTCGTCGGCCTACCCCGGTAAGCCGGTCACCCGAGGGATCAGGTCCCGTCGGAGGAGTGCCCGGGGAAGAGGTGCGCTGTCGGATCAAGCACCACGGCCGCGTTGTTCACCGCGGTCGCGGCCTCACCGAAGCCGGTGGCGATCAGGCGAACCTTGCCCGGGTACTCGGTGATATCCCCAGCGGCGAAGACCCGCGGCAGGTTGGTCGACATGGTGCTGTCAACCACGAGGTGCCGGCGGTCCAGGCGCAGGCCCCACTCCGCCAGCGGGCCGAGGTCGGCGGTGAAGCCGAGCGCCGCGACGACAGTGTCGACCGGCAACAACTCCGCCGCGCCACCCCGGACAGTGACCTCGGCACCGGTCACCGCGCCACCCCCGTGCAGCCTCGTCACCTCCGCGTTCACCACCACCCGCACCGGCAGGGCGCGGACCCGGGCGACGGTGGCGGCGTGCGCCCGGAACTTCTCCCGGCGATGCACGAGGGTCACCGAACGGGCCAGCGGCTGGAGGGTTGACGCCCAGTCGAAGGCGGAGTCCCCACCACCGACGATCAGCACGTCCTGGCCGGCGAGCTCCGCCGGCTGCGGCACGAAGTAGATGATTCCGGTGCCGACGTAGCCCTCCGCGACGGGCAGCGGGCGGGGTGTGAAGCTGCCCAGCCCGCCGGTGATCACTACCGCACCGCAGCGGAACTGCTCACCCCCGGCCAGACCGAGCACCGGCCGACCATCGGCGTACGACAGCTTCTCCGCCCGGGTGCCGAGCAGGTAGCGCGGGTCGAACGGGGCGGCCTGGGCAACCAGGTTGGCCACCAGATCCCGGCCCTTGACGGCCGGGAAGCCGGCGACATCGTGAATCAACTTCTCCGGGTACATCGCCGTGATCTGACCACCGGGCTCGGGCAACGCGTCCACCACTGCCACCGAGAGCCCGCGGAAGCCGGCGTAGTACGCCGCGAAGAGGCCGGCGGGCCCGGCCCCGATCACCGCGACATCGACCTCGTGCATGGGCGTACCGTCGCTTTCCGCTCCCGGCTCAACCGACGCTGATCCTGACGGTAGAGGGGACGGAGCCGCCGGGCAAGGATGTCCGGCAGGCGGTCGTCGCCGCTCCGGTCAGCCGAAGATGCGGGTCGAGTCGGAGTAGTGCGAGCCACCCAGGTCCGGTCGACGCCGCCGGAAGACGATCGCGGCGACCACCCCGCCCAGCAGCCCGAAGAGGTGCCCCTGCCAGGAGATCCGCTCGTCGGTGGGGAGAATGCCGACGAGTTGCCAGCCATAGAGGAGGCCGACCAGGAGGACCACCGCGAAGTTCCACCAGCTCCGCTCGACGATGCCCCGGGTGAGCAGGATGCCGAGGTAGCCGAAGATGACGCCGCTGGCGCCGACCACGATGGAGTTCGGAGCGCCGGTGAACCAGACGCCGAGCCCGCTGATCAAAATGATGATCAACGTGGACCAGAGGAAGCGACGCGCACCCGCCGCGAGCACGAAGGTGCCGAGCAGGATCAGCGGGATGCTGTTGCTGTAGAGGTGATCAAAGCCGTGGTGCAGAAACGGTGAGAAGAAAACACCATCCAGGCCGTCGAGGCGCTTCGGGATGATGCCGGCCGCCGGGTCGAGCCCGAATGCCAGCCCCTGGTCAACGGCCTCGATGAGGAAGAGGAACGGCACCACCGCGCACATGGCGACGAAGGCCCGGCCGATCGCGGCGTAGAACGCCTCGGTGCCGAACTGGTGCGGGTCACTGCCCTCCGATTGCAGGCTCACCCGTCAACAGCTATCAGGTAGCGCCGACCGCCGCTACCTGGGCCGGTGTCAAATTTGGTCGGGTGGCGGAAAGGTGTGACCAAGCACACCCCGACGCCACCCGACGATCAGTAGCAGCCCCTGCTGGAGCTCAGTACCAGCCCACGTCCTGCATATAGGCCCAGGCCTTGCAGGGCGTTTGGTACCGACCCTCGATATAGCCGAGCCCCCATAGGATCTGGGTTTTCGGGTTCGTCTCCCAGTCGTCACCCTTCGAGGCCATCTTGCTACCGGGTAGCGCCTGTGGAATTCCGTAGGCGCCGGTTGACGAGTTGCGGGCCTTGTGGTTCCAGCCGCTCTCCTTGGTGAAGAGCTTGTCCAGGCAGGGGAACTCGTCGATTTCGAAGCCGGCGTTGAGCATCTCCGCGCAGCCGATCTGCCGGTTGCCGGTGAACTCCGCACACGAGTCCGGGATCGGGCCGTCGTACGGCTTCTCCGCCGCGGCTGCGGCCTCAGCCTTGGCCTCGGCGAGCTCCGCCGCCGCCGCGCGGGCCGCATTCCGGGAGGCCGCAGCGGCCTCTTCCCGGCGCTTGCGCTCCGCCGCCGCCTCGGCCACCGCGGCGTCGTGCAGCTTCTCCTGGTATTCGGTGGCCTGCTCCTTCATCGGATGCACCTGCGGTGCTCGCAGCGCAACCTGCTCGACTCCGGCGGCCTCCGACAGGTGTTGGCCCTGATCCCGGTCGTCGCCCAGTTGGAAACCGCCGACGACGCCCGCGGAGAGCAGCGCCACCGCGGCCGTCCGGGCACCCAACCGGCTCCACAGCCGATTCACAAGGTGGTCCCTTCCTTTCGGGGCACGAAAACGGCGCTGACCACACCCGGATGGGGTGGGGTCACACCGCGAGCGCTCCGACCGCGCGAGTCTCCCGGCGGCTCTGCCAACGGGGACGCGGGCGAACGATCACCGACGATCCGCCGGATGTGCGAGCGCTCGGGGACACCATCGCGCACAGTAGAGCGGATGGGAAACCACCGGCCAACATTGTGACCTGCGCCACTCCCGAATCCGCCTTTCGCCACTCAGGGTAATCGAGAGCCTCCCGCCCGCCGGCCGCTCACCCGCTTCGCCGAACCAGCGTCCCGGTTGAATGTCGGCCACCGGCCGGAGCCGCCGCCGTGCCGGTCGCTTGTCGGCCACCGGCCGGAGCCGCCGCCGTGCCGGTGTAGGTGGTGCCGGACCGGGCCATCGGTGGCGCGATGCGCTTGCGAACCGGATCCACCGGTGGCGGGCTTGCGAGCGCGGATGCGATCGCCGCCTGGGCATCGCGCCGCCGCCGGTTCCAGGCGCCGCGGTCACCGTCAAAGTAGCCCTGCCGATAGCCGAACCGGTAACCGATCCGGTAGCTGAGCTGACCGTGCAGACGACCGGCGGCATAGCTGGCGGCGGTCAGGACACAAACGAGCAGCAGGGCGAGGAGTGGACTCATCCGGCCGCTCCGGGACATGGACTGTATGGACTCATCGTTCCTCCGGCTCAACCGGGGTGGGATCCACGACAAGTAGCTGGTTGAGGTCGGCGGTGCCGACCTGTTCGACCAGCTCGACGCGGATCCGGCACCCGTCCAGGAAAACCTCGGCCACCGACGAGCGGCGAATCTCACCATCCGCGTCGTAGACACGGATGGTGAGATTCGGACAACCGAGGTGGGTACGCCAGGCGTGCCACTCCGCCCGGTCCCCGACGCTGAGGGAGAGGTAACGGGAACCCCGGGCCAGGTAGAGGCACCAGGGCGCGCTCAAACCAGTGGCTACCCCGGCGGCGATCAGGCCGAAGGCCTGCGCTCGGGTGGCGAGTTCGGTCACCAAGTCCCCCTCGTGCCGGAGATATCACGCATGGGAGCAAGCAGTCATCGTCTCCTGCACGGACACACGGTAGAGTGTCCCGCGAACGTGACAGTATCAGCTTTTCGTCTGATTCCCCCCAGCCACGCGAGTGCCTATTAACACCAGGTGAGAGCCGGTGTAAGTCGCACCGGACTGGGCAGCGAGAAAGCCGAGCGGCTCGTCACATTCACGTGACAACCGCGTGCCAGGGGACCGCATGCGGGGGCCCTAGCCGTACGGTCACCAGGTGACCGAGACGGCCAACGCACGAAAGATCGCCTTCGCTACCTTCGTCCGGCGCGCGCTCGACGAGGCTCGGGCCACCCGCGCTTGGAGCGGCACCGAGGTCTCCCGGCGCACCGGCGTCTCCCGGCAGACGGTCAACCGGTGGGTCCGGGGCGACTGGGCCAGCGACCCCGAGGCGGAACGCGTCGTGGCGTTCTGTGAAGGACTCGGGCTCGACCCGGTAACCGCCTTCACCACGCTGGGCTGGGACCGGCGAGGCACTCCCCACCGAGCCGGGACAACCCCGCCCCCGATGGACCCCGACGTCGAGGCACTCCTGCGCCGACTGGTCAACCCCGAGGTATCGGATGCGGAGAAGTTCCACATTCGAGAAACAATCCGATACCTCGCCTATCGTCCCGCTCTCCCGGTAGCAGTACCAAACCAGGGCAAAAAGGTTGGATGATCCTCAGATGGCGAAAGAACAGCAGGTCAGACTCATTCGTTTCGCTCCCAGGCCCGGATCGGCACGCTAGCGTCCGTACTCGTACTGCTTGGGCTCGTCGTCGGCGGGGGGACGGGAAGGCCGAACCCAGCCCTGCGGGACAGAAGGAGGGGTCTATCCCATGACCCTGAAGTGGTTGGCAGTCGTGGTCGGCACCGTGTCCCTGACGCTGTGCGTGACCGGGAACGCGGTGACCCTGGCGGTCAACGGCGAGCAGCTTCCCCTGCTCGTCAACCTCGTCACGCTCACCGTCACCGGCACCGCCGTCGTCCTGGCCGTGCTCGCCGAACTGAACGACCGACTCAACGACCGAATCAGCGCCCTCACCGAGTTCCTGGTGGCCCGGCTCAACGAACTCGAATCCGGCGCAGGTGACCGAAACTCCGGCTTCGTCGAGGGCTACCTGCTCCGGCACAGCCGGGAAGCCACCGTCGTCCCGATCGGGCGTCGGGGACGGGAAGCCGCCGAACGCTGAACACCGCCACCAAACCCAGCATCCACCCCGCCACCAGGCCCGGTGGCCGGGTACCTCACGGCCACGATTGAGCCGCTCCAAGCGGGGTACGCTGTCGCGCGTGCCGCCGTTGAATCTGGGCAAGCAGCCGCCGAAAACCCCGTTCACCGCCGACCTCGCCTGGCAGGAAACCGCTGCCCGGGCTGCCGGAACCGTCCTCTTCTTCGACTTCGATGGCACCCTCGCGCCGGTCCGCGACGACCCGACGGCGGTGCACCCCGCCCCGAGGGTGCTCACCGCGATCGAGGCGCTCGCTCCCATCGTCCGTCGGATCGCGATCGTCTCCGCACGCCCGGTCGATTTCCTCCGCGAACGACTCGGTGATCTCGCCGGTGTCGACCTCCACGGCCTCTACGGGCTGGAGCACAGCCACTCCGGCGGCGAAACCGTCACCGAACCAGCGGCGCTGCCCTGGGTGCCGACCATGGCGGAGCTAGCCGGTGAGGCCCGCGCCGAGCTGCCCGGGGGCACCCTGGTGGAGTACAAACGGCTCTCGGTGGCACTGCACTGGCGGACCGCCCCGCAGCTCGGACCGGCGGTAACCCGGTGGGGTTACGCCCGCGCCGAGCAGCTCGGCCTCCGGGTCCAGGCCGGACGAATGGTCCTGGAGCTGAAGCCGCCGGTCGACCGGGACAAGGGCATGGTCATCGACGAGGTGGTGCGGGACGCGGAGGCCGCCTGGTACTTCGGCGACGACGTATCGGACATCAAGGCCTTCGCGGCGCTACGCGCCCGGGCCGCCGCCGACCCGCGCTTCTTCGGCGTCTGCGTCGCGGTCGCCAACCCGGAGACCGGCGAAGAGGTTGCCGCCGCCGCGGATCTGACCATCGACTCGCCCGCAGACCTCGGCGACTTCCTCACCGCCGCCGCGCGCCGACTGGCCTGACTCCCAGGCTGGGGCGATCAGATGCCGAAGCGACGCTGCCGGCTGGCGTAGGAGCGCAGCGCGCGGAGAAAGTCGACCCGGCGGAAGTCCGGCCAGTTCAACTCGCAGAAATAGAACTCCGAGTGGACGGACTGCCAGAGCAGGAAACCGGACATCCGCTGCTCGCCGCTGGTCCGTATGATCAGATCGGGGTCCGGCAATCCCCGGGTGTAGAGGTGATCGGTGATGTGCTCGACATCGAACGTCTCGGCCAGCCGCTCGATGCCGGTGCCGGCCTTCGCGTGCTCGTGCAGGAACGATCGCACCGCGTCGGCGATCTCACGCCGGCCGCCGTAGCCGACGGCGATGTTGACCTGGGCGCCGCCCACCCGGTCCCGGGTCCGCTCCGCCGCTGCCTTGAGCGCCGCCGCGTGCGGCGCCGGCAACACGTCGAGCGCCCCGACCAGCCGCAGCCGCCAGGGGTTGCCCTCCTCGGCCAGCTCACTCGTCAGGTCCTCGATGATCTGCAACAACGGATCGAGCTGAGCCGCCGGACGGGTCAGGTTGTCGGTGGAGAGCAGCCAGAGCGTCACATGCCCGACGCCGGCCGCGTCACACCACCGCAGCAGCTCCTTGATCCGCTCGGCACCGACCCGGTGGCCGTCGTTGGGGTCGACGAACCCCATCTCCCGCGCCCACCTGCGGTTACCGTCACACATCACACCGACGTGCTGAGGCACCGGCTTGCCCGCCAGCTTGGCCGTGAGCCGGCGTTCGTACAACGAGTAGACAACGTCCCGCAGAGTCATCACCTGCCAGGGTAGCGACCGGAGTGACGCCTCATGGCTCGGGATGCCGATGTCCGGCGGCCAGACCACGCCCGATCATGGCCAGCGTCCGGATGTCCAACCGGCCGTCGCCGAGCCCCAACTCCACCACCGCCCGATACACCCGGTCATCGCGCTCGGCCGCCCACACCGCCGCGTCCACCACCGACCGCCGCCGGGCGAGCCAGGCCGCAACCGAACTGTGCCGCAGATGACCACCGAGTCGACGACGAAGCGCCGCGGTGTAGCGCCGAGCGGCCTGTCCGGGCGTACGACTCAGCACGGCGCCGGCGAGCGCTCCGGAGAGCAGCGCGTAGAAGATCCCCTCCCCGGTGAACGGATTGATCAACGAAAGCGCGTCGCCTGCCAGTACCACCCGGCCGCGCCCCGGCACCGGCCGGTGGGTGGAGAGCGGCAGGTGGTGGGCTCGCAGGGCGGTAACCGCCGCCGGATCGACCTCGGGTAGCAGCGCTGGAATCCGCGCGACGAGGTGTTCCCGGGTCAGCGACTCGCCGCGGAGCACCTCCCCGTACCCGACGTTCGCCCTGCCGTCGCCGATCGGGAAAGACCAGGCGTACGCCGGCCAGCGGGCGGCTGAGGTGACGATGAGCTGCTCCGGTGGACCGGGCGGCGCGGGCGCGTAGCCCCGGATCGCCAGGGCCAGATGGCGGTCCGGATTCGGGGCGTGTCCCAGTGCCCGACGCACGACCGAGCCCGCACCGTCGGCACCCACCACGGCCCGTCCGGCGATCTCCCCGTCGAGCACCACCCGGTCCGCCCGCACCTCGACCCGGCGTACCACGTGCCGACGCAGCTGGGCGCCGGCCGCGACCGCCGCCGCGACCAGCCGAGCATCGAAGACGGTTCGGGGCACCGTGTACGCCGGGCGGGGCAGTGCCCGCGCCACCGCCGGTCCGCCCGGGCCGACCAGGCGAAGCGCGGGCAGTGGGGCGTACCCGGCCACCGGGTCGGGCACCCCCAGCCCGGCCAGCACATCCAGCGCGTGCGCGGCGATCCCGTCCCCGCAGGCCTTGTCCCGGGGGAAGTCGGCCCGATCCAGCAGGAGCACCCGGGCTCCGGTCCGGCGGGCGGCGAGGGCGGCGGCCGATCCCGCCGGGCCGGCCCCCACCACCACGACATCGAACTCGTCGCCCCCGTCGGCCAGCCCGGTCGCCACGTCGCATCCCCTCTCCGCCGCCGAGCGGATGCTCTCGGCGGCCGTTGCAGGGATCATCCAACGCCGAAGGCGCCGGCCCAGCTATATCCGCTACTACCGCGGCTGCGCGTCGAGCCGGGCACGCAGCGCGTCCAGCTCGGCCCAGAGGACACCGGGCAGCTTGTCCCCGAACTTCTCAAACCACTCGGTGACCATCGGCAGTTCGGCCTGCCACTCGTTCGCGTCGACCTTCAGCGCGATCCGAATGTCTTCCGAGGTCATGTCCAGGCCCTCGACGTCCAGCGCGTCCGCGGTGGGAACCATGCCGATCGGGGTCTCCACGGCGTCGGCCCGGCCCTCGATCCGCTCGACGATCCACTTCAGGACCCGGGAGTTCTCGCCGAAGCCCGGCCAGAGGAAGTTGCCCTCGGCGTCCTTGCGGAACCAGTTGACGTAGTAGACGCTCGGCAGCTTCGACTCGTCGCCGTCGACGCCCTTGCCCATCTCGATCCAGTGCCGGAAGTAGTCACCGGCGTGGTAGCCGATGAAGGGCAGCATCGCCATCGGGTCCCGACGCACGACGCCGACCGCGCCCGAAGCCGCGGCGGTGGTCTCCGAGGAGAGCGTTGCGCCCAGGTAGACGCCGTGCACCCAGTCCCGCGCCTCGGTGACCAGTGGGACGGTGTCGCGACGCCGGCCGCCGAAGAGGATCGCGTCGATCGGTACGCCGTTGGGGTTGTAGTAGTCCTCGGCGAGGATCGGGCACTGGGTGATCGGGGTGCAGAACCGGCTGTTGGCGTGCGAGGAGAGGTTTTCGCTCTCCGGCGTCCAGTCGTTGCCCTTCCAGTCCATGAGGTGCGCCGGGGGCTCGCCCATGCCCTCCCACCAGATGTCACCGTCGTCGGTGAGGGCCACGTTGGTGAAGACGGAGTTGCCGCGGTCCAACGTCCGCATCGCGTTGGCGTTGGTCTTCCAGTCGGTGCCGGGGGCGACCCCGAAGAGGCCGTACTCCGGGTTGACCGCGTAGAGGCGCCCATCCGGGCCGAACCGCATCCAGGCGATGTCGTCCCCGATGGTCTCGACCTTCCAGCCTGGGATGGTCGGCTCCAGCATGGCGAGGTTGGTCTTGCCGCAGGCCGACGGGAAGGCACCGGCGATGTGGTAGACCCTCCCCTCCGGAGAGGTGATCTTCAGGATCAACATGTGCTCGGCGAGCCAGCCCTCGTCCCGCCCCATCACACTGGCGATCCGCAGCGAGTAGCACTTCTTGCCGAGCAGTGAGTTGCCGCCGTAGCCGGAGCCGTAGGACCAGATCTCCCGGGTCTCCGGGAAGTGCGAGATGTACTTCGTCTCGTTGCACGGCCAGGCCACGTCCTGCTGGCCCGGTGCGAGCGGCGCGCCGATCGAATGCAGCGCGTGCACGAAGTCCGCGTCGTCGCCCATCGCCGCCAGGATCTTCCCGCCCATCCGGGTCATGATCCGCATCGAGGCGACCACGTACGGACTGTCGGTGATCTCGATGCCGAACATCGGCTTCTCGGCCTCTACCGGGCCCATGCAGAAGGGGATGACGTACATGGTGCGACCGCGCATGCAGCCGCGGTACAGCTCCGTCATCGTCCGCTTCATCTCGGCCGGCGCCATCCAGTTGTTGGTCGGGCCGGCGTCTGCCTCGTCCACCGAGCAGATGTAGGTACGCTCCTCGACCCGCGCCACGTCCGTCGGGTCGGTCCGGGCGTAAAACGAGTTGGGCTTCTTCTCCGGGTTGAGCCGGACCAGGGTGCCGGCCTCGACGAGTTCGTCGGTGAGACGACGCCACTCTTCTTCTGACCCGTCCGCCCAGACCACACGGTCCGGGGTGGTCAGTTCCGCAATCTCACGGACCCAGGCAAGCAGTTTGGGGTGGGATGTCGGGGCCTGATCGATACCCCGAACAGTGGCCGGAGCAACCATGACACATCTCCTTGTGGTCGACGCTGACCGGTCTATGGGATGCACGAGGCTTGACGGCGCGGCGCGTCGCCTACGTGAAACCTGGGATTGGCCTCAGCGTAAACCGGCTTGCGCCACCAGTCAGTGGGACTGGTTGTGAAGAACTGCACAAGCTACGGTCCGGCTGCGGCATCGCGAGCTAATACCCGCTTTCACGCGCAGTTTCACGCAAATCCAGTGACGAAACAGTCGGGTGGCGTTCGTCCGGTACGTCGGCGGTCTACCGGACCGAACTTGGCCGGATGGCTCGGGAGACCGGCCCGGGGCGTGTTGTCCCCGCCTGTCACCACTGTCCGTACCAGCCATGCCGACCGGAGCTACCCGTGTCGCGGGCCCGCACCCGGTACGCTCGCTCGGTGGCAGCGACGATGACCGGGGAGCCCGGCTCCCGGCGGACCCGGCCGGGCCTGATCCACTCCCTGCTGGACCGGTTCGGTCACCTCGTCCACGAGTTGAGCAGGTTCGCCACCGTGGGCGGCATCGCCTTCATCGTCGACTTCGCCCTCTTCAACCTCCTAACCTCGGTGCAGGACGTCGAGCAGGTGACTGCGAAGACCATCTCCACGGTGGTGGCGGCGACCGTCGCCTTCCTCGGCAACCGATTCTGGACGTGGCGACACCGCCGGGGCGCCAACCCGGCCCGCGAGTACGTGCTTTTCTTCATCTTCAACGCGGTGGGCCTCGGTATCACCGTGGCGGTCCTGGCGATCAGCCGCTACGGCCTGGGCCAGATCTGGCCGGAGGTCTTCCAGACCCCGCTGGCGGACAACATCGCCAGCTATCTCATCGGCACCGGCCTGGCGACCCTCTTCCGGTTCTGGTCCTATCGACGGTTCGTCTTCGTACCAGCGGGAACTCCCACCGCACCGGAAGCGAAGCGCGACCGAAACCGGGCGTGACCTGGCGCCCATCTCGCCAGGCCGGGGCGATCCCGGCCCAGCCCACTCGCCTAAGGTGTTCTGCATGCGTCTTGTCCGTCTCCTGCCCGAGCGTTGGCAGAAGTTCCTGCATGAGGCGCTCAAATTCGGCATCGTCGGGGGCGTCAACACCGTCATCAATTACGCGGTGTTCAACGCCCTTGCACTCACCGTCTTCCAGGGCGGCGCACTGAAGGCGACGGTCGTCGCCACCATCACCGCGACGATCACGTCGTACCTCATGAATCGCCATTGGACGTACCGCGATCGCCCGAAAACGGCGGTTAGGCGCGAGTATGTCCTCTTCTTCCTTTTTAACGGCGCGGGGCTCCTCATCGAGCTGGGGGTGCTGGCCGCGGCCAAATACGGCCTCGGCGTGACCAGCCTGCTCGCCCTCAACCTCGCCAAGACGATGGGTATCTTGCTGGCGACGCTGTTCCGGTTCTGGTCCTACCGGACATTCGTCTTCCAGCCCGCACCGGCGCCGGACACCAACAACTGGCACAGCATCCCCCGCGACGAGTGGGACACGATGGCTGAGATGGACCCGGTCGCCGAGCTGGCGGAGTCGGTCTCGGAGCTGGAGGAAACCGCCCCGCCACCGGGCACCCACCAACCCCTCCGCACACCGATCCAAGGCCTGACCATCCCGTTGGACGCCCGCCTCGACCTGGACCGGGAGCTGGCCGCCGAACTCGCCGCAGAGCTCCAGACGAGCACCCGCCGATCCCGTCGCCCCTGACCGCGCCCGGCTCCGGGTTGGGCACCGGCCCAGGCCGCCCGCCTTCCGGATCCGGTCGCCGGGCCAGCCCGCCCGGGCCCAGCTCGACCCGGCTGCGATCGGACCCGCTTAACCCGAATCCCCGGACGGCCTGCCGTCCCGGGCCTCGGTCAGCGCCTCCCGAAGCTCGGCGTCGCCGGAGGGCGGCCGGTCGTACTGCGCCTCCACCAACTCGTAGAGCGTCGTCTGCACCCGCCCCACCTGCGGCACATCATCCAGCACCGTCCGCCCACGCTCCCCCGCGGAATCGATGGTCAGCGTTCCGCAGCCGAACAACCGCTCGCTGAGGCGCTGCTGCATCGCATGGTCGGTGACCCGGGTGAGCGGGATGTCCCGGCGGTCCCGGGAGAGCACACCCTGCTGGATGAGCACCCGCTCGTTGGTGAACAGGTAGTGGGTCGCCTGCCAGACCAACGCCGGCCAGAGCGCGAACCAGAGCACCCCCACCAGCGCCGCCCCGCCCAGCACCACCAACACCGCCGCCCGGCCAGCCCCATCGGGGGCCAGCACCAAGGCGCCCACCACCACCGCGACGGCGAGAACCGTCACCGCGGCCGGCCGGACCAGGACCTTCCAGTGCGGATGCAGATGCAGCACGACGTGCTCGTCCTCGGTGAGCACGTCCTCAGGAAACGCCACGGGTACCTCCAGCACAGATCGGACGCGCAGACCGTAACCGCTCACCTCACCCCACGACATCAGCCGCGCGGGCTGGGCGACAACAGCCGCTACCGAGCCCGGCCCGCCGGGTCAGCCCAGGCCGTTCAGCGCAGGTGCAGAATGTCGCCGGCGGAGAGGTGCCGGGTGGCTTCCGGGGTGGCCACCACCAGCTGGCCGTCGGAGTCAACGCCGGTCGCCGTACCGGTCAACTCGCCACCGTCCGGCAGCAGCACCCGGACCGGACGGTCCACGGTGGCACAGCCGGCCAGGTAGGCCGCACGCAGGCCACTGGCCACCGCGTCGCCCTCCGCGGCACGCCACCGCCCGTACCAGTCGCCCAACGACCGGAGCAGCGCCCGCAACAACGGATCCCGGTCCGTCGCGGCGGCACCGGCCAACTGCAGCGACGTCGCCGGCAGACCATTCGGGTTCGCCGGCAACTCGTCAGCACGAAGCGTCACGTTCAGACCGATGCCGAGGACGATCGCGGGGGACCCCGCCGCCCCCGCCACCGGCACCCCCTCGGCCAGGATCCCGCCGCACTTCGCGTCACCGACGAGCAGATCGTTCGGCCACTTGAGGGTGGCCTCCAGCTCGGCCAGCCGGGTCACCGCCTGCACCAGCGCCACCCCGGCGAGCAGCGGCAGCCACCCGTACGCCGACGGTGGCACCGGCGCCCAGCCCCGCTCGGGCACCGCCTCCCCCGGCCGAAGCAGGACGCTGGTCGCGATCCCCGCCCGGGCCGGCGACTGCCAGTCGCGGCCCCGCCGGCCCCGCCCCGCACGCTGCCGCTCCGCGACCAACACCAGGCCCTCCGGCTCCCCGGAGCGGGCGTACTCGGCCACGTCCGCGTTGGTCGAACCGGTCTCGGCGAGCAGCTCCAGCCGGGCCCACGAACCGTGCGGCGCAACTAACGCGCGACGCAGCCGCGCCACCGACAGTGGTGGGCGATCCAGATCGGTGTACGGGGAACCCAGCATCCCGCCAGCCTACGGCCCACCCGATGACCGGTGGTGAGGCGTACTGCACAGCGGCGCCGAGCTGAACCATCGTTATATTCCCTTGGTGACTACCGAGACCGGGACCAACATCCACAGCACCGCGGGCAAGCTGGCGGACCTGGAGCGTCGGATCGACGAGGCGGTGCACGCCGGGTCGGCGCGCGCCGTGGACAAGCAGCACGCACGGGGCAAGAAAACCGCGCGGGAGCGGATCGAGCTCCTCCTCGACCCCGGCTCCTTCGTCGAACTGGACGAACTGGCCCGACACCGGTCCACCAACTTCGGACTGGCGGAAGCCCGCCCCTACGGCGACGGCGTCATCACCGGCTACGGGACCATCGACGGCCGCCAGGTCTGCGTCTTCGCGCAGGACTTCACGGTCTTCGGCGGCTCCCTCGGCGAGGTCTTCGGCGAGAAGATCGTCAAGGTGATGGACCTGGCCATGAAGATCGGATGCCCGGTCATCGGGATCAACGACTCCGGCGGGGCCCGAATCCAGGAGGGTGTCGCCTCGCTCGGCCTCTACGGCGAGATCTTCTTCCGCAACGTACGGGCCAGTGGCGTCATCCCACAGATCTCGCTCATTCTCGGCCCGTGCGCGGGCGGCGCCGTCTACTCGCCCGCGGTCACCGACTTCACCGTCATGGTCGACCAGACCTCACACATGTTCATCACCGGCCCAGACGTGATCAAAACCGTCACCGGTGAGGACGTCGCCATGGAGGAGCTGGGCGGCGCCCGTACGCACAACTCGCGCAGCGGCAACGCGCACTACCTCGCCACCGACGAGGAGGACGCGATCGAGTACGTCAAGGCGCTGCTGTCGTACCTGCCGTCGAACAACCTGGACGAGCCGGTCACGTACCCGGTCGACATGGACCTCGAGATCAGCGACGAGGACCGGGAGCTGGACACCCTCATCCCGGACTCGGCGAACCAGCCGTACGACATGCACCAGGTCATCGAGCACGTCCTCGACGAGGGCGAGTTCCTTGAGGTGCAGCCGCTGTACGCGCAGAACCTGATCGTCGGCTACGGCCGGGTCGAGGGCCGGCCGGTCGGCGTGGTCGCCAACCAGCCCATGCACTTCGCCGGCACGCTGGACATCGCCGCGTCGGAGAAGGCCGCGCGCTTCGTCCGCACCTGCGACGCGTTCAACATTCCGGTACTCACCTTCGTGGACGTACCCGGCTTCCTCCCCGGCACCAGCCAGGAGTGGGAGGGCATCATCCGCCGGGGCGCGAAGCTCATCTACGCGTACGCCGAGGCCACCGTCGGGAAGGTCACCGTCATCACCCGCAAGGCGTACGGCGGTGCGTACGACGTCATGGGCTCCAAGCACCTCGGCGCGGACCTGAACTTCGCCTGGCCGACCGCCCAGATCGCGGTGATGGGTGCGCAGGGGGCGGTCAACATCCTGCACCGGCAGGAGCTGGCCGGCGCCGCCGACCCGGCGGCGCGACGCGCCGAGCTGATCACCGAATACGAGGACACCCTCGCCAACCCGTACATCGCCGCCGAGCGCGGCTACATCGACTCGGTCATCCCGCCGCACGAGACCCGGGCACAGATTGTCCGCGCGCTGCGGGTACTGCGTACCAAGCGCGAGACCCTTCCCCCGAAGAAGCACGGCAACATCCCGCTGTAGGTGCGTGGTCGGCGAGGCGGACCAGTTCCGCCTCGCCGACCACGCTGACGAGGAGCACCGGCAGCTCCCGGCTTTCCCGCCCCGACTGGGCCATCCCGGGCGGCCCGGCTCAGCCGATCAGCCCGTACCCGGTCCAGGCCGGGCCAGCCAACAGCGCCGCGCCGAAGCCCAGCACGACCAGGTTGACCAGGGCGAACACCGTGACCCAGAAGAACGCGGGGAAGGGGGTGATGCCGGCGAGTTGGTCGGCGTCGGAGGCGGGCATCCGACCGCGGGCGCGGAGCCGTTGTAGCTCGACCACCGGGCGGACACCGCCGAGCAGCAGGAACCACACCCCGGTGTACGCGAACGCCGCCTGCACCTGCGGTGTGGCGTACCAGGAGACGGCGAGTACGAGCCCTCCGGTGACCAGCAGCGACAGCACTCCGAAAACGTTGCGGATCAGGACCAGCATGGCCAGCAGCAGCGCGACGGCGATCCACAACAGCAGGGTGATCCGGTTGCCACCGAGGATTCCGGCGCCGGCGAGCCCGACCAACGGTGGAGCCAGGTAGCCGGCGAGCAGGGTGATCACCATGCCGGGGCCGGTGGGGCGACCGGCGGAGAGGGTGAGCCCGGAGGTGTCCGAGTGCAGCCGGATGCCGTGCAGGCGACGGCCGGTGAGCAGGGCGGCTAGGGCGTGCCCGCCCTCGTGGGCGATGGTGATCGCGTTGCGGGCGACCCGCCAGGGGCGCCCGGCGCTGACCAAGACCAACGCCCCCACGCCCGTCAACAGCACCAGCAGCGGAGGCGGGTCCGGCTGTGCGCCGAGCAGTGTGTCCCAGATACCGGTCAGACCGTCGATCGACATCATGGGCGGGGAGCCTACCGCCCGCGTCCCGGCCCGCCGCCGGCCCGATCTGGCCCCCCTCGGCCAGCCGCGACGGGATCAGCTACGTACCGGCACAAACCCGGTGGCGATGAGCTCGAAGTTTGACTCGTTCGCCGCCCAGTCGTCCTCCGGGCAGTCCCAGCGGATCGCGTACCCCTTGTCGGGCGCGGTCACGAAGCCACGATTTCGGACGTGCAGCCGACGTCCGTAGTCGTCATCGAAGATCCACTCCCAGTCGGCGGCCTCATCCCAGTAGTCCACCGAAACGATCTTGACGTGCTGGTAGCCAGCGTAGCCGTCGCGTCGGGCGGCCTCCTGCTTACGCCAGTCGGCCACGGCATCGTCCAGTGGCGTCGTCGTCTGGTCGATGAGCAGGGACCGCCCCTGACCGTCGGAGAACCGGACCCGATAGTCCTCCGGCCCCCGACCCCATTGCCGGCGGTAGTCCAGGTAGAACCCCGGCGGCACCGGCACCACAAATCCCGTGGCGTCCCGGTGTAGCTTCCAGCCGGCCGGCAGGGCCGCGCCCACCGTGCCACTCGGGGTCGGGCTGGCGCTGGTCGATGGAGGGCTGGCGCTGGTCGACGGGGGGCTCGTCGGCGCCGTGGCGCTCGGAGCCGAGTTGGCCGGAGCCGTGGTGGCACCGGCACCGGTCGCGACGGCACCCGGGCCCGCTCCCTCATCCTGCGTGGCGAGCCGGGGATAGGCCACCGCGAGACCAAGCAGGAGCAGGACCACCACGGCACCGATCAGCAGGTTGCGACGGGTGGCGTGACGCTTCATACCGGCCCCGGGTCCGCCGGGCGGGGGCACGGACCATGCCGGGGCCGACAGCCCACCGAGCTTCGCCGTCGGATCGGCATCCGGCCGGCCCACCGGAGGATTGACCGGCGCGGTCGGGCCGGCACCCGTCACCTTCGCGGTGGGGGCGGCATCGGCCGGCGGCTCGACCGCCGGTGGTGGCGCGCCGGGCGACGGCGGTGCCGCCGACGCCGGGGGTTCGGGCAGCGTCGGCGCCGGTCGTGGCGCCGGCACCGACGCCGGCGTCCGCCCCGGACGACGGTTCGGCCCCGGCCGGCGTACGCCGGACAGCAGCGGGATGAGCTGCGAACGCTTGCCGCCGGCTCGGCGCAGTAGCCGCTCCGCCACCTCGGCGGTGATCCGATCGGTCGGATCCTTACGCAGCAGACCGTTGAGCACCGGGCGCAGCGGGCCGGCGTTCTTCGGTGGCGGCGGCGGCTCGGTGGCCAGCGCCGCGAGCGTGGCGATCGCCGAGGGACGGGCATACGGCGACTTGCCCTCCACCGCCGCGTACAGGGTCGCCCCCAGCGACCAGAGATCCGCCTCCGGCCCGGCGGTACCGTCCCGGGCCCGCTCGGGCGCGATGTACGCGGGTGAGCCGAGCACCATGCCGGTGCGGGTGACATTCGGGTCACCCGGAACCGTGGCGAGACCGAAGTCGGTCAACACCACCCGCCCGTCCTCACCGAGCAACACGTTGCCCGGCTTGACGTCCCGGTGCATCACCCCCGCCCGATGCGCCGCCTTCAGCGCACCCAGCACCCCCAGACCGATCTGCACCCCCTGAGCCGGCGACACCGGCCCCTGCTCGGCGAGCGTGTCCTGGAGGGACTTCGACGCCACGTACTCCATCACGATCCACGGATCACCATCGGTCCGCAGCACATCGAAGATGCGAACGACGTTGACGTGATTGAGACGAGCGATCGCCCGCGCCTCGCGCAGCGAACGCTCCCGCATCTCGCGGCGCTCCTCATCGGTGAGACCGGGCGGCGGCACCAACTCCTTGATAGCCACAGTCCGGTGCAGCACCTCGTCCTGCGCCTTCCACACCCGACCCATACCGCCCTGACCGAGCGGCGACAAGAGCCGGTACCGACCAGCGACGAGTTCCGAGGGTGCGTTCGACATCGCTGAAACGGTACCCGGCGGCGAGGGCGGCAACTCGGGCGGCACGCCACCGCGCAACGAAGATCCAAATTCCACGCGTACGCTGACGCCATGTCTGCCGAGGAGCCACTGTTCCGCGTCGTTCGTGGCACGCCGACCGCTGAGGAGTTGGCCGCCCTGGTGGGCGCGATCGTCGTTCACCCCAGGCCGGCGACAACCCCCGCCCCACCTACGGCTTCCGCCTGGGCACGCGGCGCCCGCCCCGCCAATTCCGGCCTCGCCGCCGGCCCGGACGCCTGGCGCGCCTCCGGCCTGCCCCGCTGACGACGACTTCCGCTCCGCACCGAGTTCTTCGGTCTACACCGAGGACCCCGGTACCGGCGAGCCCGCCCCGGGGTCACCACCCGAGCTAGCCGCCTTCAGCCGTGGAAGGCGCCCGAGCCGCGGGTGGGCGCGGCATCGGACCGGACGGCATCCGGATCTACGCCGTCGTCGTCCGGGGTGCGCCGGGGATAGGCCATCACGGCACCGAGCAGCAACAGGCCCGCCACGGCACCGAGCAGGGGTCGGGTGGCGAGTAGCCACCCGGAAAACAGCACGGCACCGAGCAGCAGCAGACCCGCCACGGTACTGAACAACCACCTCTGGCGGGTGGAGTAACGCTTCGCACCGGCACCGGGCACGGCTGGCGGGGGCACGGCTAGTGGGGGCGCGGCTGGCGGGGGCACGGGCGGTGCCGGGGCACCCGACTCGCCGGCCTTCGCCGCCAGCCCGGCGTCCGCGCGGGCCGCCGGAGGTCCGACCGGCACCGCCGGAGGTCCGACCGGCACCGCAGGAGGTCCGACCGGCACCGCCGGAGGTCCGACCGGCACCGCCGGAGGTCCGACCGGCACCGCCGGAGGTCCGACCGGCACCGCCGGAGGACTGGCGACCGGACGGGCGTTGGTCGGGCGGGTGTTGGCCGGCATCGCGGTGGAGGCGGCGTCGGCTGCTCGGCGCAGTAACTCCTCCGCCGCCTCGGCGGTGATCCGCCGGGTTGGATCCTTATGCAGCAGGCCGTCGAGTACCGGGCGCAGCGGGCCGGCGTTCTTCGGCGGCGGCGGCGGCTCGGTGGCCAGCGCCGCGAGCGTGGCGATCGCCGAGGGACGGGCGTACGGCGACTTGCCCTCCACCGCCGCGTACAGGGTCGCCCCCAGCGACCAGAGATCCGCCTCCGGCCCGGCGGTACCGTCCTGCGCCCGTTCCGGGGCGAGGTAGGCAGGGGAGCCGAGCAGCATGCCGGTGCGGGTGACATTCGGGTCACCCGGAACCGTGGCAATACCGAAATCGGTCAACACCACCCGCCCGTCCTCACCGAGCAACACGTTGCCCGGCTTGACGTCCCGGTGCATCACCCCCGCCCGATGCGCCGCCTTCAGCGCACCCAGCACCCCCAGACCGATCTGCACCCCCTGAGCCGGCGACACCGGCCCCTGCTCGGCGAGCGTGCCGTGCAGAGACTTCGACGCCACGTACTCCATCACGATCCACGGATCACCATCGGTCCGCAGCACATCGAAGATGCGAACGACGTTGCCATTGTTGAGACGAGCGATCGCCCGCGCCTCGCGCAGCGAACGCTCCCGCATCTCGCGGCGCTCCTCATCGGTGAGACCGGGCGGCGGCACCAACTCCTTAATCGCCACAGTCCGGTGCAGCACCTCGTCCTGCGCCTTCCACACCCGACCCATACCGCCCTGACCGAGCGGCGACAAGAGCCGGTACCGACCAGCGACGAGTTCCGAGGGTGCGTTCGACATCACCTAAAAACGGTACCGGGCGCCGAAAACGGCCAGTCGGGGGGCAGGACACCACCCAACGAAGATCCACTCCGCGGCGGCCCCGCAACCGGTGGGGCTACCGGTTGCAGGGCTGCGACTCCCGTCCCACACCCGCTACCCTCACTCATGGAAACGGCGCGGTGACAGACAGGAGGGATGATGATCGAGGAGGGTGAGGGTCGTCCAGCGGCCCAGATTCCCGGCCTCAGCGGCGTTGTGGAGATACCCGAGGAGCACCAGGCGAAGCTCCAACAAGAGCGGTCGTACGAGTCCGAGGCGGCCGACCCCAAGGCGGCCGCTCCCGTGCCCCTTTCACCCCCGTCGCCCGGAGCCGACCCCGTGCCAACGCCGACCCCGTCGAAGAACCCCACCACCCCCGCGCCCAGCAGCACCGACACGAGCCCGGGAGCGGGCTGCCCCGCACCCACCGACGGCCCGCCACGCCGCCCCCGCGGCGGAGTGACCGGCGGTGGCGGCGCGGGCACCGCACCGACCGGCGGGGCCGGTTCGCGCCCGGGGGGCGGCAGGGGCTTACCCGGCGAGCCCACCGTCCCGCCATTCGCACCGGGGTCCTCGGCACCGACTGACCGACCGGCGGGCCCGACCCACCTCAACTCCGAGGAGACGCCGCGCACCGGGGATCCCGACCATCGGGGGGAGTCGGATCAGGAGTGAGTCCGACCCGGTGCCCCCACTGGCCGGGAGCTCAGCCTCCCCAGCGCCGGGGACGGAGCGGGTAACGTCGGAGTCGTGTCTGGATCTCTACCGCTTCGCCTCGTCCTCGCCTCCGCGAGCCCGGCCCGCCGCAAGACCCTCCAGTCGGCGGGGATCGAGCCGGATGTGCTGGTCAGCGGCGTTGACGAGTCCCTCGTGGTCAGCGATCGCGCGGATGAGCTCTGCCTGGAGCTGGCCCGGTTGAAAGCGCAGGCGGTCCTGACCCGGCTGCACCCCGCCAACGACCAGCGCACCCTGGTGATCGGGTGCGACTCGGTGCTGGAGTTCGACGGCCAGATTCTCGGCAAGCCCGCCGATGGGCCCGACGCCGTCCGCCGGTGGGAGCGGATGCGGGGACGCAGCGGAATCCTGCACAGCGGGCACTGCCTCATCGACGTGACAGCGTCCCGGCGGGCGGAAGCCGTCGCCACCACGACCGTGCACTTCGCCGCAGTCAGTGACGAGGAGATCGCCACGTACGTCAACACGGGCGAGCCGCTGGCGGTGGCCGGCGCCTTCACGATCGACGGGTTGGGTGGGCCGTTCGTGGAGCGGATCGAGGGCGACCCCAGCACGGTGGTGGGCCTCTCCCTGCCACTGCTGCGCCGCCTCCTGGCCGAGCTTGGCCTACAGATCACCGACCTGTGGCGCCGGGGCACGCCGACGTCCGGTGCCCCGGCCGCCCCGGAGCCGACCCCTGGAGCCTGACCACCGAGAGTCTCGCCGTCGAGAGCACGAAGGAGCAGCGTTGACCACCAAGTCCATCCCGTTGACGTCGGAGTTGCACACGTACCTGGTCACCCACGGAAGCCCACCGGATCAGGTCATGCTCGACCTGATTGAGGAGACCCGGGCGCACCTGCCGGAGGACGCAGAGATGCAGGTGGCGCCGGAGCAGGCCGCGTTCCTGACCTTTCTGACCCGGCTACTGGGGGCGCGACGTGCGGTCGAGGTCGGCACCTTCACCGGGCTCTCCGCGCTGGCGATCGCCCGCGGGCTGGCCGAGGACGGGCAGCTGACCTGCTTCGACGTCTCGGAGGAGTTCACCGGGATCGCGCGGCGCTACTGGGCCCGGGCCGGGGTGGACGACCGGGTGCGGCTGCGGGTCGGCCCCGCCGGGGAGACGCTGCGGGAACTACCGGCCGACCGCCACCTCGACTTCGCTTTCATCGATGCGGACAAGGTCGGCTACTCGGCGTACTGGGCGGAGTTGGTGCCGCGGATGCGGCCCGGCGGAGTGATCGCCATCGACAACGTCCTCCGCGACGGCCGGGTGCTCGCCCCGCAGGACGCCGGCGACCGGGCGATCGCCGCGTTCAACGACGAGGTGCTGGCCGACGTACGGGTCGACCCGGTGATGCTGCCGATCGCCGACGGGCTGACCCTGGCCCGGGTGCGCTGACCGGCCCGCCGCGGGACCCGGCACCCGCCCCGGGCCATCCCGCCCGGGGCCGGGTCGGCGAACGGGCAGTGTGGCATCCCACACTTAGCGCTCGTTAGGGAGCTTCGGCAGGGCCGTTACACTCCCCGTCAACGAACACCCCGGGAGGAGCCCCCAAGGTGCGCAAGGTACTCATCGCCAACCGCGGCGAGATCGCTGTCCGCGTCATCCGCGCGTGCCGCGATGCCGGCCTGGCCAGCGTCGCCGTCTACGCGGACTCCGACCGCGACGCCCTGCACGCCACCCTGGCCGACGAGGCGTACGCGCTCGGTGGTGACACCGCCGCCGACAGCTACCTGCGCGTGGAGAAGCTGATCGAGGTCGCGGCGCGGTCGGGTGCCGACGCGGTGCACCCGGGCTACGGCTTCCTCTCCGAGAACGCGGACTTCGCCCAGGCGGTGATCGACGCCGGGCTGACCTGGATCGGGCCGAGCCCACAGGCGATCCGCGACCTGGGCGACAAGGTGACCGCCCGGCACATCGCGCAACGCGCGGGCGCACCGCTGGTCCCCGGCACCCCGGACCCGGTGGGCAGCGCCGACGAGGTGTTGACCTTCGCCGCTGACCACGGCCTGCCGGTCGCCATCAAGGCGGCCTTCGGCGGGGGCGGTCGCGGCCTCAAGGTGGCCCGAACCATGGAGGAGATCCCCCACCTGTTCGAGTCGGCCACCCGGGAGGCGGTCGCCGCGTTCGGCCGGGGTGAGTGTTTCGTCGAGCGGTACCTGGACCAGCCTCGACACGTCGAGGCACAGGTCCTCGCCGACCAGCACGGCAACGTCATCGTGGTGGGCACGCGGGACTGCTCCCTGCAGCGCCGGCACCAGAAGCTGGTCGAGGAGGCGCCGGCGCCGTTCCTCACCGACGCGCAGCGCCAGCAGATCCACAACTCGGCCAAGGCCATCTGCCGGGAAGCCGGCTACCACGGTGCCGGCACCGTCGAGTATCTGGTCGGCGCCGACGGCACCATCTCCTTCCTGGAGGTCAACACCCGGCTTCAGGTGGAGCATCCGGTGACCGAGGAGACGGCCGGGGTCGACCTGGTCCGGGAGCAGTTCCGTATCGCGGACGGGGAGAAGCTGCGGTTCACCGAGGACCCGACGCCCCGCGGGCACTCCATTGAGTTCCGGATCAACGGTGAGGACCCGGGCCGGAGCTTCCTGCCCGCCCCAGGCACGATCACCGCGCTGCGGCTGCCGACGGGTCCGGGAGTACGGGTCGACACCGGGGTCTCCGCCGGCGATGTGATCGGCGGCAACTTCGACTCACTCCTCGCCAAGGTGATCGTGACTGGCGAGACGCGTACCGAGGCCTTGGAGCGGGCCCGTCGCGTGCTGGACGAGATGGTGGTCGAGGGCATGGCGACCGCGCTGCCGTTCCACCGGCTGGTGGTGCGAGACGAGGCCTTCACCGCCGAGCCGTTCACGGTGCACACCCGGTGGATCGAAACCGAGTTCGACAACACCGTGCCGGCCTTCACCGCCACCGCCGGCCCCGCCGAGGGCCCGGCGGAGCGCGACACCGTGGTGGTGGAGGTGGGCGGCAAGCGGCTGGAGGTCAGCCTCCCGGCCGGCTTCGGCACCGGCACGGCCGCCGCCGCGCCCGCGGCGAAGAAGCCGGCCCGTCGGCGCGGCGGGGCGAAGGCCGGGGCCGCGGTCAGCGGCGACACCCTCACCTCCCCCATGCAGGGCACGATCGTGAAGATCGCGGTCGCCGAGGGAGACATCGTGGCTGAGGGCGACCTGGTCGTGGTCTTGGAGGCGATGAAGATGGAGCAGCCGCTGCACGCGCACCAGGCGGGCACGGTCAGCAGCCTCGCCGCCGAGATCGGCGCGGTCATCACCGCTGGCGGCGCGATCTGCACCATCGCCTGAGGGCGCTGGCTGCCGCGGTTCGGAACAGGTAAACGCCGCCGGCGCCGCGGCGTAGCGGCGCCGCCCGGTCGGCCAGCCGGCGGGACGTTGGCCGACCTGGGGAACGCGAGTCGGGGCAGCCAGTCATGATGGCCGGGTGCGGTTCCTACACGGCGCGGTCCCCGCGCACGACCTGACCTACAACGACGTCTTCATGGCCCCGGCCCGCTCCGAGGTGGCGTCCCGGCTCGACGTCGACCTGTCGACCGGTGACGGCACCGGCACCACCATCCCGTTGGTGGTGTCGAACATGACCGCGGTGGCGGGCCGCCGGATGGCCGAGACCGTGGCCCGGCGGGGCGGCATCGCGGTCATCCCGCAGGACATCCCGATCGAGGTGGTCGCGGACGTCGTCGCCTGGGTCAAGCAGCGGCACCTGGTGTACGACACCCCGATCACCCTGGGTCCGACCGATACGGTCGGCGACGCCATCCACCTGCTGCCGAAACGGTCGCACGGCGCGGTGGTCGTGGTGGACGAGTCCGGCCGGCCGGTCGGGGTGGTCACCGAGGCGGACACGGTGGGCGTGGACCGGTTCGCGCAGCTACGGCACGTGATGTCGGTGGAGCTGCACACAGTTCCGGCGGACGCCGATCCGCGTACCGGCTTCGACCGGCTCTCGGCCGGCCGGCGTCGGCTGGCACCAGTGGTGGACGAGCAGGGACGGCTGGTCGGCGTACTCACCCGTTCGGGGGCGCTGCGCGCCACGCTGTACCGTCCGGCGCTCGATGACCGGGGCCGGCTGCGCATCGCCGCGGCGGTGGGCATCAACGGCGACGTCACCGGCAAGGCTCGCGCCCTGCTGGAGGCCGGGGTGGACACCCTGGTCGTGGACACGGCGCACGGCCACCAGGAACGGATGATCTCCGCCCTGCGGGCCGTACGCGCGCTCGACCCGGCCGTACCGGTCGCGGCCGGCAACGTGGTCACCGCCGACGGCGTACGTGATCTCGTCGCGGCGGGTGCGGACATCGTGAAGGTCGGCGTGGGACCGGGGGCGATGTGCACCACGCGAATGATGACCGGGGTGGGCCGGCCCCAGTTCTCGGCGGTCCTGGACTGTGCCGCGGCGGCGCGGGCGGTGGGCCGGCACGTGTGGGCAGACGGCGGGGTCCGGTACCCCCGCGATGTGGCGTTGGCGCTGGCCGCGGGGGCCTCGAACGTCATGATCGGTTCTTGGTTCGCCGGCACCTACGAGTCCCCGGGCGACCTCTACTCCGACGCCGACGGTCGCCGCTACAAGGAGAGCTTCGGCATGGCCTCGGCCCGGGCGGTCAGCGCGCGGACGGCGGAGGACTCCGCGTACGACCGCGCCCGGAAGGCGATCTTCGAGGAGGGCATCTCGTCGGCGCGAATGTACCTGGACCCGGACCGGCCGGGCGTGGAGGACCTCATTGACGAGATCATTTCCGGGGTACGCAGCGCCTTCACCTATGCCGGGGCGCACAACCTCACGGAGTTCCACGAGCGGGCGCTGGTCGGGGTGCAGAGCGCGGCCGGCTACACCGAGGGGATGCCGCTGCCGACGAGTTGGTGACTCGCGACGTCGCGGTCCGCGCTGGGGACACAACTGGGTGACGTCGGGGAGGCTTGCAGCGGGGCTGGGGTGTCGAACCCGGAGGCGGCGGCCGGCTGGTTGATCATTTGGATTGGAACGATCGGTGGCCGGCCGTCGTGTTGTGCGCCCATGACGGGCTGGATCAAGAACAAATCGACTGGCTGTACGGGCAACTGTCCTTTCTGGCGAAGTGGGACGCGCCGACGGTGCGGCCCCGGGCGCTGTCACTGTGCACCGCGTGCTGTCGCTGTGCACCGCGTGCTGACGCCGCTGTACGAACAGGTGCGGGAGCGCGCGGCGGGACGCGGTGTTGGTGGACCCCGGCCGGGAGTTGACCGACGTCCGCAAGCGATGCAACACCGCCCTGAACCGGCCACGGGCGGCGGTCGAGCGGGCCATCGCACACTGGAAAGTCATCAGAACGAGCTTCCGGCGGTCCCTGGAGGAGCTCCCCGCAGTGCTACGCACCGTGACCAAACTGGAGACCTTCCGTTTCTACGGCCAGTCCTGAAATCCATTCAAATAGATTTCTGGAAGTCTTCCCGGGCCCTCGGCAGGCCCCGTCCTGCCTGATCAGAGTGCACTTCTTCGCTTCCGGTCCAGACCTTAAACTCCCTTAACAAAAGGTCGAAGCTGGAGTTGACTACAGAGAGTTTCATGCACAATGCGTAGCGCTTGAACCTGATCGGGCTGGCTGCTAGCGTTCCCTCCGGTGATCACCAGTAGTCGTCAGGATTTTGCTATTTCGAGAGACGGGAAGTGAAATGCGGAGAGCCGTTGTGTCTTCTTTGGCGTCACTTGCGGTGACGGGTGGAGCTGTTTTTGCGCTCAGCGTTCCTGCTCAGGCTGCCGGCGCTACCACGGCTTCGACATCAGCCGGGATTCTCACCATTGACTGTGTGAGGAATATTCAGAACACCTGGGGCGAGATTACCTGCGAATCCCCGGACGGACAGAACGTCAAGGAAGTTCGTTTCGACTGCTCCTGGTCGCCGGACAAGGTATATAAGGATTTCTACTTCAAGGGTACGTGGACAAAGTCCCATGAGTGCGTGAGGCCGATGACCCGAATCCAGGTGACTATCTAGTAGTAGTTACGATGTGGAGCCATGTCCAGTGGTCACGCTTAGGCGTGGCTCCACATCATAATAAGCGGAGACGATCACGTGGCGAGTTTGGTGGCGAGCAACCTGTGTCAGGGCTACGGCCGGAAGCAGGTGGTGCACGACTTCACTCACGATTTCCGTCCGGGGGTAGTGGGGCTTCTCGGTCCGAACGGTGCGGGTAAGACGACGTTGCTCAACACCCTGGCGCTGTTGAATCCGCCCACCTCGGGGTCGATCAGTTTGAGTGGGGAACGGGCCTCCGGCCTCAGGTCGGTGCGTCGGTTGCGGCGCAGGATCGGGTTCCAGCCACAGAACTTCCCGTACCCTGGTGGGCTGACGGTCATGGAGTTTCTCCGCTATGCCGCCTGGCTTCGTGAGTTCCCGCGAGACCAGACCGGGGCTGCTGTCGCGACGGTGATCGAGCGACTCGACCTGCAGGAATATGCGAAGGCCAAGCTGCGTACCCTTTCTGGTGGCACGTTGCAGCGCGTGGGGGTGGCCCAGGCGATTGTGCACGACCCAGAGGTCGTCATCCTTGATGAGCCGACTGTCGGGCTTGATCCGGCGCAGCGTGTCGGTCTGCGTAATCAACTCCGGGAGTCGGCGCGGTCACGGCTCGTTTTGGTCAGCACGCATATCGTGGACGATGTGCTGCACACTTGTGACTCGGTGCTGGTTTTTCTGCAGGGTCGGGTGGTCTTCGATGGGACGCCGGCGGAGCTGGCTGATGGCGGCGACGCGAATGCTGGGACTGAAGGTATGAGTGCGATCGAGTCGGGCTATCTGCAGCTTGCCACGAAGGCTGGGGTGTCGGCGTGAGTAGGTTGGGTTATCCCCGTTGGGTCGGTCCGGCGCTGATGGCGGGGGTGTTTGTTCTCGGTGCGCTGCTACTGTTGCCGTCTCGTCGTTTCTGGTTCGGGTCTCCGTTGCTGACCACGGGGGCCATTCAGCAGATCACGCCTGTCCTGGCCGCTGTTTGCGCGGGTGTCGCCGCGGCTGCGTTTCCCTCCCGCAACCGGCGCCGTACCGCGGCCCTTGATCCGCTCTCGAGTAGACCCGCGTGGCACTTGGTCCTGTTCCGGGCAGCCGCTATTGGGCTGTGGGTGTTGGCTGGCTACCTGTTCCTGGTGGTGGGCGCGGTCGCGGTATCAGCGGCAGTGGAACCCGGAAGCCGGCTCGGCGTGGGCAATGTTGTGCTCGGTACGGCGGGCATCGTCCTGGCATTGGTGGCTGGCACCGTCGTCGGCTCGCTCTGGCCGAAGCCGATCACTCCGTTGCTCGTGCTAATCGGCGGCCTGGTCCTGATGATGGCGGGTTTCGATTCGCCGGACTCGGTTCGCCACCTCTTTCTCTACCACGGCGCTGGTCCGCTGTGGGGTGAGCCGAGAGTGGACGTGCTGGTCCTGAAGCTGGTCTGGGTTGCCGCGCTGATCGCCCTGTTCACGCTGGTCGCCGCCGGTTTCGGGTGGGGCGTGACGAGTCCGATCCACTGGCGTCGGGTCGGCATGGCGGCTGTCGGCGTCGCAGTGGTGGGGGCCGCCGGGATCCCGATCGGGCTGGCGCTGTCCGATGTCGGAGGGGAGCCGATGACCCGGTTTTCGGCAGCGCAACATCAGGTGTGCGGTGGGCAGCAGCCACGGGTCTGCCTCTGGGATGACCACCGGCGGCATCTGGACGATGTCGTCCGCATGGTCGAGACAGCTAAGCAGGTCAGCGGAGTCGTACCCGGGGATGTGCAGCAGTACGAGGAGTTCGGCATGAGCGCGCCGGCCGGCAACCCGGACATTTTCCGAGGCGGCAACGGAGTAATTCACATTGATACCGGGTTCATAAAAGACGAGGAATTGGTCCAACAACTCGCCGGCCAGTGGCGCCACGTGAACATGGAACGCTGCGACACACCACGGGAGGAATTGTTCACCGCTTACCCGGAGCTGGATAACCTGTACCAAGAATTGTTTACGGCTGCGCTCGCGGGCCCGGTTGACGACCTCGCTGCCTGGCGTGGCCGCTACGCCGCCGCCTCGGCGTGCTGACCGCGCCATGACGACCTCACGTATCCGCGAAGGCGCACCGCTGCCGCTACTCTGGCTCCGCGTGCACGGACTCGCCGGTTACCTAGCGGCCGGTGCCGTGGTGGCTGCCTGTTACCTGTGGCAGCGGCTCGAATCGGCTGATTGGCCCTTTCCGCTGAACAACGACGTCACGTTTCTTCCGGCCATCCTGGCCGCCGGCGCGCTGCTCGGCCTCGGAAGTGGGGTCGGTTTCCTCGAACGACGCCATCCCGGTCTGGTCGGCGTCCGAGCCTTCACTGTGGCGGCGTACGGCATTCTGGGCGTGATGATTCTGCTCCTGCGGCCGTCCTCTGTGGCCGAGGACCTACCCGGGCCGCTGCCGACTATCCGCTCATTCATGATCGCCCTCGGCATAGGGTTGATCGTCCAGGTGTGGGCCGGCACCGCGCTGGCCTGCGGGCTCGTGATCGTTCGGGCGCTGGTGGCCGGGCAGTTCACCCAGAACGGGAACGGAGCGAGTCTGTTTCTGTGGGATCTCGCGCCACTCGACGCCGTGCCATACACAGTGGCCGCCGTTGTCCTGCTCGGAGTGGGTACTGCCTTCCACGCGACCAACGGGCCACACCGAAACCCGTAGTCGACCACGACTCTGCTTGTACAACCCTGATGCCTACGGCCGGCTCTTCGGTTGAGGCACTTGCTACCGCTTTGGGCCCTCCGTCTCAGGACGGCCTTGCGGTGATCGTCGTAGGCGGGCCAGCCAGCCGTCGGCCCAGTCGAGATGCGGACAACCCTTGTTCGCGCACCGGGGGCAGGTCCGCCCTCCCCAGTGGCTACGAATGATCATTTCGATTCCGCGAAACACCAGGTCCAGGTCTCCCGGCTCAAAGGCGCTGGTCGTGGGGTGGTCGGGTTCCACCCGCCAGCACCAGTCGACAAACCTCTCCCTGAGGTCCGGTCTGGTGCCGTTGAGCCGGGATAGCTGATCAGATGCCTCGGCCAAAAGCTTGCCCTGGTGAGCCAGCAGCGCTGACCTCCTGCCGCGATACTCATCCAACAACGCGAGCCGCGCGGGCTGGCACGGCCAGTCGGCGCCGCAGGCCCGGCACCGCCAGAGCGGGCGCATGGGATCGTGTGCCTTTCTCACCACGACCGGCTCCCGCCCGCGTGGTGGTCACGTAGGCAACGCTTGACGTCACCACACCGGGGGCACCAACTACCCGAACGACTCTTGGTCACCAGACCCAGGACCACACCAACGGCGAGCCCAACGACGACGGCAATAGCAGCGACAACCATCGACGCCCCCTCAGTCTCGCCTGTCGGCGCTTCGGGCAGGCGGCCGGTGCGCCATCACCAGCGGCCTCCGTTGGCTCGCCACTGCTGCGCCGGGGTGAGCCAACCGACGCGGCCGGGCCGGGGGTCGGCGAGGGTGGGCTGGGTCATCCACGCCGGGAAGTTGACCGACCTAGCGCGCTGCACCGTCACGGGGTACGGGACGTTGTTCCTCTGCTGCGGTGCAATCGCGGAGGGCGGCGAGCTCCTCCTCAGGCGGCGGAACCAACGGCTGGGGCGCATGTCTCCTCCTGCAGGGCTGGGGGTCCGGCGACCTATACGGGTTGCACATGGAGCACCACGTCGGGGTCATCGTGCATCATGCACACACGGCAATGCAATGCCCTGCGGTTCAAATCGTGCCCACCTTCGGGGTATCTCGACTCACGTCTGTGTGAGTACGATGCGATGCATGGCCAACTCACGGCGGTACCAACCAGGCAACATGGCTGGTCGACGGCTCGGGATGACGCTCCGGGCGCTTCGAGAGGCGGCCGAGCTAAGCACGGCTCAGGTCGCGGAGCACCTTGCCAGCAGCCAGCCGAAGGTCAGCCGGATCGAGAACGCCGTATCCCCTGTGTCCAAGGGGGATCTGATGCTGATGCTCAACCTGTACGGCGTCACCGACCCGGACGAACAAGATCGACACTGGCAGCTTGCCCGCGCCGGACGAGAGCGGGGTTGGTGGGAGTCGTACCGGGACGTCATCACCGGCTCCCTCGGGTCCTACATTGGATTCGAGAACGACGCCACCTCCTTGAAGGTTTGGTCCTTGGGAGTCTTCCCCGGGCTGCTCCAGACCGAGTCGTACGCTCGGGCGCTGTTCGCGGCGGACCCCGTACGAACGGAGCCCGAGGAGGTGGATCGGCTGGTGGCGGCTCGAATGCAACGTCAGCAGCGGATCGAGAACGACGGGCTGAGCTTGTGGGTCGTCCTTGACGAATCGCTGCTACACCGTCAAGTCGGGTCCTCGGAGGTGCTTGCAGGGCAGCTTGAGCGAGTGGCCAGCCCGCCACCAGGAGTGACGGTGCAGGTACTGCCATCAAACATCGGATGGCACTCCGGGCTGAGCGGCGCCTTCACGATCATGGAATTTGCGGAGTACCCCACGATCGCGTTCCGCGAGGCGCTGACCGGGGACACCCCGGTGGAGAGGGCCCGCGACGTCGGGAGATACACCTTGGCTTTCGATCACCTCCGAGCCTCTGCCTTGAGCCCGGTAGAGTCAAAGAAAGCCGCCGCGTCGGTGGCGCGGGAACTACGGAGGCAACAGCAATGAACCTCGACGGCGCCACGTGGCGCAAATCCACCCGGAGTTCCGGCGGCGGTAACGGGGACTGCGTGGAGGTCGCCGACAACCTTCCCGGCGTCGTCGGCGTCCGTGACAGCAAGGACCCCACCGGACCGGCCCTGGTGTTCGGTCCGGAGGCGTGGCAGGCGTTCGTTACGCACGCCCGGCGCTGACAAGCAAGAACCTAAGCCCCCCGGTGTTGGCACCGGGGGGCTAAAGCATGTCTGGGACCCACCTCCAGCCCCACACCCCCGCGCCGGATATCCACCGCTCGTAAGCGTAAGTGACAAGGGTCGACCCGGGTCGTTGTTCTCGCGCCAGGGGAAGAGGCCAGCGGACGCCACCCGGCGGCGGCCCGCCGCGGTCTAGCCGGCCGGGCTGCCCGCCGGCTGTGGCGTCGGCGCCGGCTCCGCCGCCCCGGGGCGATCCCGGGGCAGTCGGGCACAGGCGACCAGCCCGATGAGCAGGAAGCCGGCGGCGGCGAAGGCCGCGTACCGGGTGGCGTCGGCGAAGGCGGCCTTCGCCTCCTCGGCGATCGGCGCGGTGCGGGGGTCGGCGGCGAGCCCGGCGATCGCCGCTCCGCCGCTCTCCCGGACCTCGGTCACCACCTGTTCCCGCTGGGCGGAGTCGAGCTCGGAGCGATCAGCGAGCCGCGCCCCGAGAAGCCCGCTGAGTCCGGCGAAGAGGACGGTGCCGAGCACGGCGATGCCGAGGGCGGAGCCGACCTGCCGCGCGGTGCTCTGCACCCCGGACCCCTGGCCGCTGCGCCGGACCGGCACCTCGCGCAGCGACACCCCGGTGAGTTGGGCGGTGGCCAGACCGACGCCGACGCCGTAGACGAAGAGCAGGCCGAGCGGAGCCCACCAGCGGGTGTCGGGGGCGACCACGAGGCCGAGTCCGGCGATGCCGGCGATCTCCGCGGCTACGCCGAGCTGCACCACCCGGGTGGTACCCCACCGTTTGACGAGAAGCGCTCCGAGCGCACTGGACAGGAAGCTACCGACAGCGAGGGGCAGCAGCGCTAGGCCGGTGTGGAAGGCGCTGTAGCCGAGCACGTTCTGGTACCAGAGCGGGAGCGCGAAGAGGAGGCCGAACTCGCCCAGGCTGACGATCGCGGCGGCGGTGACGCCGGTCCGGAAGGAGCCGATCCGGAACAGCGACAGGTCGATCAGCGCCGGGCGACCGATCCGGTTACGGCGCACTTGGTGGGTGACCAGAAGGGCGAGGGCGGCCAGGCCGGTCAGCCCGACGACCGGTACCGGGGAGATCGCGGCGGGCCAGTCCAGGCCGAAGATGCTGACCGGCTTCGCCAACCCCCACCAGCCATATGTACGCCCCTCGATGAGGGCGAAGACGACGCCGGTCATACCGAGCACCGACAGCAGCGCCCCGATCAGGTCGATGCCGCGCTCGACTCGTTCGTCGCGGGATTCGGGGACCAGCGCGAGCGTGGCGACGACAACCAGCAGGCCGATCGGGAGGTTGATGCCGAAGGCCCACCGCCAGGAGAGCTCGGTGGTGAGCCAGCCGCCGAGCAGCGGGCCGAGCGCGGCGGCCCCGCCGATGGTGGAGCCCCAGACCGCGAAGGCGATCGCCCGCTCTCGGCCGGCGAAGTTCGCGTTCAGCAGCGACAGTGAGGTGGGCAGCATCATCGCGCCGCCCAGCCCTTGGAGCACCCGCGCCCCGATCAGCTCCGCACCGGAGCCGGCGGACGCGGCGAGCAGGCTGGCCACGACGAAGACCAGCACGCCGACGACGAACATTCGCCGCCGGCCGGCCCGGTCGGCGAAGCGGCCGGCGACCAGAAGCAGGGCGGCGAAGACGAGGGTGTACGCCTCCTGGACCCACTGCGCCCCGGCGGAGCTGACACCGAGGTCGGCGATGATCGCCGGGACAGCGACGTTGACGATCGTCACGTCGACGATGATCGTGGCGACTCCGAGACTGATGGCGAGCAGCCCCCACCAGCGGCCGCGTCCCTGCTCCGGCATACCCGCTCCGATCGCTAGTTTATCTAGCTACCTGAGCTGCTAGCTTCGTCCCGTGGACAGCGCCGCGTCAACCACCCCCGGCTCGCGTCGCGGGCCGTACAGCGAAGCGCCCTCAACCAGCCGCACCGCCCGGGCGCTGCGCGAGGTGATCCGGGCTGCCAGCGGCACCCCGGGGGCGCTGGCCCGCCGGCTCGGAATCGGGGTCACCGACGCCGCCGCCATCGACCACCTCGCCGCCAGCCCGGACCCGCTCGGCCCGGTGGAGTTGGGCAACCGCCTCGGCATCCGGTCCGCCTCGGCCACCGCGCTGGTGGATCGGCTGGTCCGCGCCGGCCACTTGGCGCGCACGCCGCATCCGCAGGATCGCCGCCGGGTGGCGCTGCAGGTCACCGACCAGGGGTACGACGAGGTGTCGGCGGCATTGCGGCCGATGCTGGCCGGCATCGAGCAGGCGGTCGACCGGCTCACGCCGGAGCAGGCAGCCGCCACGGCCACCTTCCTGCTGCAGGTCGCCGAGGTTATGCGGGAGTACGTGGGGACCGCGCAGGCGGAACCGCCCGACCTTGTGCGTCAACCCGGGCCCCGAACAGCCGACGAATGACGACCCGGGCGGCCTCCCGCGGATCGTCCCCCGTCTCGTCCGGCAGGGCGCCCGCGTTCCACAGGGTGGCGAAGCCATGCACGATGGACCAGGCGGCCAGCGCATCCCCGGCGGCGCCGCCCACCGCGCCCGGCCCTGGCGGCAGGTCGGCCACCGCCGAGCGCAGGACCGCGCGCGATCGTTTCCGGGCGGCCACCACCTCCGGCGCGTCGGCGCGGTAGAGGTCGGGGCGGTACATCACCTCGAAGTGCGCCCGACGCCGGACGGCGAAGTCAACGTAGGCCACCCCCATCTCGAGCAGGCTGTCGCCGGTCCGCAGGGCCGCGGCGAGCAGGTCGAAGCCCTCGACCGCGAGCGCGGTGAGCAACCCTGACTTGTCGCCGAAGTGGTGGGCGGGCGCCGCATGCGACACACCGGCTCGGCGGGCGAGGTCCCGCAGGCTCAGGGCGGCGGGCCCGGACTCCTCGATCGCCACCGCGGCGGCGGCGAGCAGGGCCCGCCGAAGATCGCCGTGGTGGTAGCCGCGTGCACCGGTCATCTCGGAAGCATATCTTGCCGTTGACAAGATATCCGGACGGAGGCAGTGACGACCCACCCTGGCCGATTCCGGCTACGAAGGCATAGGCCAGGGGGCATCAAGACCCCGATCAAGCAACCACCGATGGCAGCCGACTCGCACCCGACAACCGCGCCTACAACCGGCTCCTACGTGGCCTGCGCTGAGGACGAGTAAAAGTCCCAACAACGCCATTCGTCCATCAGGATGAATGGCGCCGGGCTACACACTGTCTTCCTACATCCTCCGACGGGGCCAGACCGCGGCCAGCGGCTGCAAGTCGCCTACCGACGCTTCTTCCTACGCTCCCGCCTTTCCAGCCAGGCTAGGTACCTCGGAAGACCGACCACCGCTGAGACCAGGTACGCCCCACTCCCTACAATCAGGGCAAAAAATACTCCGACTTGGAACATAAGAATAAGTTTGACCGCCATCGCCCAGATCCGGAGGGAGGGGCGACCGTATCTACACTCGGAGTTTCCTGCTCCGTAGCACGCCTCACGAAACTCGATTGACTTACCACGGTCAGCTGGAGTAACGATGGACCTACGAACTGTTGTCACCACCTGTCGGCCATCCTGAGTCTGGACCGCGACGTCACAGTGCCACCAATACCCAAGGCCGTTACTACTCACCGGCCCGACCCGTTCGCAATACTGCACGGTGGCCACGGCTGGGCGCTCCGTAGGAAAGCTTTTAATAACGCCGGTGCCGGGATAGAAGCTAGCCAACGTCTCGGAGATCAGGTACAAAACGGGTATAGCGGCGAGGAGGGCGATCGCTATTGCAAGCCGCACCACTCGTCCCCAGAATGGCCCACGCCGCTGGTAGGCAGCGAGCGCCTCCTGCTGAAAACGCACTGACTCCGCATCCACTTCACTGCCCCCTTACCAAGACCGGCCGACAGCAGCGAGCCAATCGCATTCCACAAATTGCGCGAATCACCCAACTAAAGTCGTCGGAGATTGGTAGGAGTATAACCTGCCACAATTGCGAGAATAAACCCGGCGCGTGGCGACAGCGCAGTGCGACAACATCCCGTGGCGACGGCCCATCTCTGAGCCTCGATTCACCGATGAAGATCGCCGGTGACGACCGTGACGTTCGTGCGCGAATCTGCTGCGTGCCGGCCTGGTTCCGGTGATGCGGCAGTTGCGGGCTGCCTGACCGCATACCGGCCGGAACCAGGCGGCCCGACCACAGGCCAGAAACCCCGCCCCACTCCAGCACAACCCTGCCCGGAGCAAGCCGACCACGTAACCGGCGAGTCTGCCCTGCCCCGAAACCACATCCCGCCTGTTTCCACCGCCGCCCGGCCCAGCACCTTTGCCCGTGTCGCACCGAACAACCCTTATACGTTGCTGAGATAAGCTCAGTCTGCCACCGACAGGATCGGCTTGGCGGTTCCGCTGGCTCCGCCACCGCCGTCGCCATTTCGGTTGGCACCTGACGATCCGACCACTAACCTGCCCGGGTGAAGGAAACCCCCCGCCAGGACGCGCCACTCGTGCGCTGGCCATCCTGACCACCCGGGCCGACCGAGGCGAACCCCACGGAGAGCCGGCGTGCTGATCCAACTGCTCCGCACCTACCTACGCCCCTACCACCGCCCGCTGGCGGCCGTGGTCGCCCTCCAGTTCGTCGGCACCATCGCCTCGCTGTACCTGCCGAGCCTCAACGCCGACATCATCGACCTCGGGGTGGCCCGCGGCGACACCGGCTTCATCCTCCGCACCGGGGGCTGGATGCTCGTCGTCAGCCTGGTACAGATCGTCTGCTCGATCGCCGCCGTCTACCTCGGCGCCCGCACCGCAATGGCGTACGGCCGGGATGTCCGGGCGGCGCTCTTCGCCCACGTCAACACCTTCTCCGCTCGCGAGGTCGCCCACTTCGGCGCACCATCGCTGATCACTCGCAACACCAACGACGTGCAGCAGGTGCAGATGCTGGTGCTGATGAGCTGCACGATGCTGGTCGCCGCGCCGATCATGAGCGTCGGCGGGGTGGTGATGGCGCTCCGCGAAGACCTCGGGCTCTCCTGGCTGCTGCTGGTCTGCGTCCCCGTCCTGGCGCTCGGTCTGGGCCAGGTGATCCGCAAGATGGTGCCCGGATTCCGACTCATGCAGACCCGCATCGACACCGTCAACCGGGTCCTCCGCGAGCAGATCAGTGGCATCCGGGTGGTACGGGCGTTCGTCCGGGAACCGGACGAGACCCGGCGCTTCGCCACCGCCAACACCGACCTGACCGTGACCGCCCTACAGACCGGCCGACTGGCCGCACTGATCTTCCCGATCGTGATGCTGGTCCTCAACGTCTCCAGCGTCGCGGTGCTCTGGTTCGGTGCCGGACGGGTCGACGCCGGCGCCATCGAGGTCGGCTCCCTCACCGCCTTCCTCCAGTACCTGATGCAGATCCTGATGGCGGTCATGATGGCCACGTTCATGCTGATGATGGTGCCGAGAGCGGCCGTCTGCGCCGAGCGGGTCAGCGAGGTGCTGGCGACCAAGACCTCGGTCACGCCCCCACCGGAGCCGGTCACCACACCGCCGGGCCGCGCCGAGGTGGAGCTGCGCCGGGTGCGGTTCCAGTACCCGGGCGCGGCCGAGCCGGTGCTGCGGGACGTGTCGTTCCGGGTGACCCCGGGCACGACCACCGCGATCATCGGCAGCACCGGCGCCGGCAAGAGCACCCTCCTCGCCCTGATCCCACGACTGATCGACGCCACCTCCGGTGCGGTGCTGGTGGACGGGGTCGACGTCCGCGACCTCGCGCCGGAGGCGCTGTGGCAGCGGATCGGCCTGGTGCCCCAGCGCCCGTACCTGTTCACCGGCACGATCGCCAGCAACCTGCGGCACGGCAACCCGGACGCGACCGAGGCCGAGCTGTGGGCGGCGCTGGAGGTGGCGCAGGCCCGCGACTTCGTCGCGGCGCTGCCGGACGGGCTGGACGCGCCGGTAGCGCAGGGTGGCACCAACCTCTCCGGCGGGCAACGGCAGCGGCTGGCCATCGCCCGGGCGCTGGTGCGCCGACCAGAGATCTACCTCTTCGACGACTCCTTCTCCGCCCTTGACCTCGGCACCGACGCGCGGCTACGGGCGGCGCTGCGCCCGGTCACCGCCGACGCGGCGGTGGTGGTCGTGGCGCAGCGGGTCGCCACTGTGGCAGACGCCGACCGGATCGTGGTGCTGGAGGACGGGGGCGTCGTGGGGATCGGCCGGCACGCCGAGCTACTGACGGCCTGCCCCACGTACGCGGAGATCGTCGCATCTCAGCAGAGCACGGGGGTGACGGCGTGAGTGCTCCGGCCGTACCGAAGAAGAACCCACCCGGCGAGGAGCCGACGCCCCAGCGGCTACCAAACGGCGGCCAACGCGGCAGCGGACCCTCCTGGCCGGGGCCGGGCATGCCCGCCGAACGGTCGATGTCCTTCGGGCCGTCGGCTCGGCGCCTCCTCGGACGGCTCCGCCCGCACCGCCTCCCCCTGATCGGGGTGATCGCCCTGACGGTGCTCGGTGTCGGCCTGAACGTGGTCGGCCCGAGAGTGCTCGGCCACGCCACCGACCTGATCTTCGCCGGGGTGTTGGGGAGACAACTCGAACCCGGCACGACGACGGAGGCCGCCGCCGCGGCGGCGCGCGCGGCGGGCAACGACAGCTTCGCCGACATCATCACCCGGATGGGCGTGGTTCCCGGCGCCGGGATCGACTCGGCCGCGCTGGCCCGGGTGCTGCTGCTGGCGCTCGCCCTCTACGTCGCGGCGTCCCTGCTCATCTGGGGGCAGGGTTGGCTACTCACCGGAATCGTGCAGCGGACGGTGCACCGGCTACGCGAGGAGGTGGCGGCCAAGCTGAACCGGCTGCCCCTGCCCTACTTCGACCGACAGCCCCGGGGTGAGCTGCTCAGCCGGGTCACCAACGACATCGACAACATCTCGACCAGCCTGCAGCAGACCCTGAGCCAACTGCTCACCGCGCTACTCACCGTGGTCGGGGTGCTCGCCATGATGTTCTGGATCTCGCCGCTGTTGGCGCTGATCGCACTGGTGGCGGTGCCCCTGTCGGTGCTCGTCACCCAGCAGATCGCGAAGCGGTCCCAGCCGCGGTTCGTCGCCCAGTGGACGCACACCGCGGAGCTCAACGGCCAGATCGAGGAGGCCTTCACCGGCCACGAGCTGGTCAAGGTCTTCGGCCGGCAGCGGGCTGTGCAAGCCTCCTTCGCGGCCAAGAACGAGGAGTTGTTCCAGGCCAGCTTCGGGGCGCAGTTCATCTCCGGAATCATCATGCCGGCGATGATGTTCATCGGGAACCTGAGCTATGTGGCGATCGCCGTGGTCGGCGGGCTCCGGGTGGCCTCGGGCACGATGACCCTCGGTGACGTGCAGGCCTTCATCCAGTACTCCCGCCAGTTCACCCAGCCGCTCACCCAGCTCGCCGCGATGACGAACCTGCTCCAGTCCGGGGTCGCCTCCGCCGAGCGGGTCTTCGCGGTGCTCGACGCCGAGGAGCAGGATCCGGAACCGGCCGCCCCGGCCAAACTGATCGCACCCCGCGGGCGGGTCGCGTTCGAGCACGTCTCCTTCCGGTACACGCCGGACGAGCCGTTGATCGAGGATCTGTCGCTGACCGCCGAGCCCGGGCAGACGGTGGCGATCGTCGGGCCGACCGGGGCCGGCAAGACCACCCTGGTCAACCTGGTGCTGCGCTTCTACGAGCTGAACGCGGGTCGGATCACCCTCGACGGGGTGGACATCACCGGGCTGCGCCGGGACGACCTGCGCTCCCGCATCGGCATGGTGCTCCAGGACACCTGGCTGTTCACCGGCACGATCCGGGAGAACATCGCCTACGGCCGACCCGACGCCACCGAGGAGGAGATCCTGGCGGCGGCGCGGGCGACCTTCGTGGACCGCTTCGTACGCAGCCTGCCCGATGGCTACGACACCGTGATCGACGAGGAGGGGAGCAACATCAGCGCTGGCGAACGGCAGCTCATCACCATCGCCCGCGCCTTCCTCGCCGAGCCGTCGCTGCTGATCCTCGACGAGGCCACCAGCTCCGTGGACACCCGGACCGAGGTGCTGCTCCAACGGGCGATGGCGGCACTGCGCTCCGACCGCACCAGCTTCGTGATCGCACACCGGCTCTCCACCATCCGCGACGCCGACCTGATCCTGATGATGGTGGACGGGCGCATCGTCGAACAGGGCACCCACGACGAGTTGCTCGCGGCCGATGGCCCGTACGCCGGCCTGCACCGCTCTCAGTTCACCCAGGGCCAGCCGACCGGGTCCGAGCCGATCTCGGCTCCGTAGCCGGCGGTCCTCGGCGTGCCGCTCAGCTCGGCGGGAGAAGCTCCGGCGAGCGGGTCGCGGCGACCCGGGCAACCAGCGCGAGGGCCTCGGCGGCGGGCAGCGGGGCCAGGTGCTGGCCGTCCCGCAGCCGCAGCGACACCCGTCCGGCGGCGGCCTCCCGCGGGCCGACCACCGCGGCGTACGGGACCCGGGCCTGCGCCGCGTCGCGGATCCGCCCGCCCAGCGAGCCTCCCCGGTCCACCTCGGCCCGCAGTCCGGCCACCCGCGCCGCGGCGACGAACTCGTCAGCCGCGCCGTCCTGCGCGGCCGCGACCGGCAGGACCACCAGCTGAACCGGCGCGTACCAGACGGGGAACGCCCCCTCGTGCACCTCGATCAGGTAGCTGAACAGCCGCTCCATGCTCCCGACGAGACTGCGGTGCACCAGCACCGGCCGGCGCCGGACACCACCGGAGTCGACGTACGACAGATCGAACCGCTCCGGCTTGTCGAAGTCGAGTTGGACGGTGGAGAGCGTCCACTCCCGGCCGGCGGCGTCCGCCACCTGAATATCAATCTTCGGTCCGTAGAAGGCCGCCGCACCGACATCCTCGGTGTACTCCACCCCGTCGAGCGCGGCGCGGAGCAACTCCTCGGCCAACGCCCAGTCGTCCTCCGCGCCGACGTAGCGCTGACCCGGGCCCCGCAGCGACAGCCGGAACCCCGCCGGTCGTACGCCGAGGGCGGCGTGCGCCGCGCGGATCAGCCGAAGGATCTCCGCCACCTCCGCCCCGACCTGCTCCAGGGCGCAGAAGTTGTGGGCGTCGTTGAGCGAGATCGCCCGTACCCGGGCCAGCCCGCCCAGCACACCGGAGCGCTCGGCCCGGTACATGCCACCCAGCTCGGCGATCCGCAGCGGCAGGTCCCGCCAGGATCGTCCCCGGCACCGGTAGACCAACGCGTGGTGCGGGCAGAGCGCCGGGCGGAGCAGGAGCTCATCGTCGGCCGACAGCCGCATCGGTGGGAACATCTCCTCGGCGAAGTGGCCGAGATGCCCGGAGCGTTCGAAGAGTTCCCGCCGACCGAGGGGCGGGGTGAGGACGTGCTGGTAGCCGGCCTGGCGTTCCAGGTCCCGGAGGTACTCCTCGACGGCGTGCCGGGCCGCCGCCCCGGCCGGCAGCCAGAGCGGCAGCCCCGCGCCGGCGAGCGGGTCGGAGGTGAACAGGCCCAGCTCCCGGCCGAGCCTACGGTGGTCGATCATGTCGCGCTCCTGGTTCGGGTACGGCGCTCGGAGCGATCGGTACCCGGAACGCAACGAGGCCCCGGGGCGGTTCGCCCCGGGGCCTTGTTGACGGAGAAAGTCAGTGCGGCACGCCGGGGTTCCCCGGCGTCGTGTTCCTTACCGCAGCCTGCATGGGGCGAGGCTACGGCGAGCAGTACCGAGCCCGCACCCGAATTTGGCCCACCTCCGGTCGCGATGGCCCACCGCCGCCCTCACCGTCGAGCCCGCGAACGAGCGGAAGGCACCCAATGAGCCTTTCCGGGTAGCGGGTCGTCTGCCGCGACGGTGTCGCCGATTCTCCAGGGACAGCGGCTGATGTTGCGGATCCGGGGCGCCCCGAGATGGTGGCCGGCGATGCCCCGAAAAGGTTGGCGCGTCGGCGGGCACGGATTGCCGGCGACGCGAATGAGGAGGGGCACTTCGAAGCAGCATCGATCGATGCTAATGGGCGTCAATGCTGATGGCCGCTAGGATGCCAGCGTTACGTTCGCTGTCGAGCTGCCCCACCGGCGGGACCGACACCAAGGCCCGACTCGGGCCGCCGCGAGCAGGTGCTATCAGCCGGAATAGAGCGAGATGTCGATCGAGGCGGGCGCGGGTATTCCTGCGCCCCATCCATGAGGGCAACTCGACAGCGGGCGACACAGCACCACCTAGCCCCGGCAGGACGACGCACGACCGCCCCCCCCGGATGCCCGCACGACCGCCCGCCCGGATGCCCCGGCGTGCCCGTTCACCGTGACGGTCCAGCGGGCAGCCTAGACACCCACTGGAACGCCCGGTTGCCGTTGGGCGATCGGGCCCGTCACTCCGGCTCGTGCAGCATCAACTGCCGGGCGGCCTCGGTGACGGAGCCGGAGAGCGAGGGGTAGATGGTGATGGTCTGCGCCAGCTCGTTGACCGTCAGATGGTTCTCCACCGCCATCGTGATCGGCAGGATCAGCTCGCTGGCCTTCGGGGCGACCACCACACCACCGATCACCTGGCCGCTGGCGGGCCGGCAGAAGAGTTTGACGAAGCCGTCGGGGACCTCGTCCATCTTCGCCCGGGCGTTGCCGGCGAGCGGCAGCATGACCTGCCGGGCCGGCACCTTCCCCGCGTCCACCTCGTCCTGGGAGACGCCGACCGTGGCCAGCTCCGGATCGGTGAAGACGTTCGCCGCGACCGTACGCAGCCGCAGCGGCCGGACCGCCTCGCCGAGCGCGTGCCACATCGCGATCCGGCCCTGCATCGCGGCCACGCTGGCCAACGGCAGCATCCCGGTGCAGTCCCCGGCGGCGTAGATGCCGGGCACGTTGGTCCGGGACACCCGGTCGACCGCGACGTACCCGCCCCCGGCCAGCCCGACGCCGTACTCGGCCAGCCCCAGGTCGGTGGTGTTGGGAATGGAGCCCACCGCGATCAGCGCGTGTGAACCGTGCACCCGGCGCCCGTCGGAGAGCTCGACCTCGACGCCGTCGGCGGTCCGGCGGACGGCGTTGGCCCGGGAGTTGTTCAGGATGCTCATTCCCCGGCTGCGAAACACCCGTTCGATCGCCATCGCCGCGTCGGCGTCCTCGTGCGGCATCACCCGGTCCCGGCTGGAGACGAGGGTGACCTCGATCCCCATCGCCAGGTAGGCGCTGGCGAACTCGGCGCCGGTGACGCCGGAGCCGACCACGACCAGGTGCCGGGGCAACTCAGGCAGGTCGTACACCTGCCGCCAGGTGAGGATGCGCTCACCGTCCGGGAGCGCGGTGGGGAGTTGGCGCGGGGTCGCGCCGGTGGCGATCAGGACGGTGGTGGCATCGATCCGGTACTCCGCGCCGCCGTCCGCCGGTGTGACGATCACCCGGTGGTTGTGACCGAGCGTGTCCTCGCCGAGCCGGGCGCTGCCGGCCACGAACGTCACCCCGGCCTTGACCAACTTGGCGTGAATGTCGGCGGACTGCGCGAGCGCGAGCCGCTTGACCCGTGCGTGCACCGCCGGGGCGTCGACGGTGACCGCCGCCCGCCCGGCCGGGTGGACCCCGAACTCCTCCGTGTCCCGATACCCGGTCACCAGCTGCGAGCTGGCGATGAAGGTCTTCGACGGCACGCAGTCGGACAGCACGCAGGCACCGCCGGCACCGTCTGCCTCGACCACGGTGACATCGGCGTCCAGTTGGGCGGCGACCAACGCCGCCTCGTAACCGGCCGGCCCCCCGCCGATGATCACGATCCGGCTCACAGCGCTCACTCCCTGTCCATACTCACAGTGTTTTTCTTCTCCCGAACGCATCCGACACGCACCGTCGTATTCTCCCCCACCCGCCGGCCGGGCTATCGTCATCGTTGTGCGTCATTACGCCGCCTACGGCTCAAACCTCGACCCTGCCCGGATGCGCGCCTACTGTCCGCATTCGCCGATGGTGGGCACCGGCTGGCTCGAAGGCTGGCGGCTCACCTTCGCCGGCGAAGGCGTGATCGGCTGGGAGGGCGCGGTCAGCACCGTGGTCGAGTCCCCGGGGGATCGCGTCTTCGTGGCGCTCTACGACATCCACGCGTACGACGCGGCCCAGCTCGACGAGATCGAGGGCATAACCTCCGGCACCTACCGGAAACTCCACCTGCGGGTGTCGGCCCTGACCGGCGATGTGACCGCGTGGATCTACGTCTTCGACGGTTACGAGGGGGGCCTGCCGACCTCGTGGTACCTCTCGGAAATCGCCAACGCCGCCGAGAAGGCGGGCGCACCGGACGACTACGTCACGGGACTGCGCTCCCGCCCCACCGGCACCGCTTCGGCCTGACGGCCGGCAGTCTGTGGGGGGATGTCGCACGACCCACAGTCTGCTATCGCCCACCTTGGGGCAACGAGCCGGCCCCGCCGTGCGTCGTCAATCACACATTCGGGTGTCGACCGGCACCGCGGGGGTCGGCCTCCTCCTCGGCGAACGCTTCGGCCGCGGCCTCCACCTCGCCGGTCCGGCGCCGCGCGCCGATGACCGCCCGTTCGGCTGCCCGCCGCGCCGACCTCGCCCGGCTCAGCTCCGCTTCGGCAGCGGCCCGTTGCCGCTCCAGCTCGGCGATTTCCGTCTCGATCGCGGCGAGTCCGTCCACCCCACCCCGCTCGGCCTCCGCCGCACCGGCCAGCTCCGCCTCGGCCCGTTCCTGATCAGTACGGGCCTTCGCCAACTCCGTCGCCAACGCCCGACGTTTCCGTTCCCGCTCGGCGCGGGCGGCCCGCTCCGCCTGCCGAGCACGGGGGGCTGCCCCGTCGCCACCCGGTGCCTGGGCCGGCGGCGCCGACTCCTCGGTGACCAGCCGCAGCTGCGGGCGCGGCACCTCGCCGAAGCCGGCGTAGCTGGCGGCCCGGAGCAGCCGGCCCGAGCGCACCTGCTCGGCGACCTCGACGTCGGAGAGCGCGGCGTTGAGGGTCGACTCCACCGCCCCGAGCGGGAGCTTGCCGGGCGGTGGAGCACCGGGCACCGCGGCCGCCAGACTGCGGACCTCCGCGAGCAGCGCGCCGACCACTGCCCGCCGCCGGGTGGAGAGCTCCCGCAGCTGCGCGCCGCGCAGTTCCCGCTGGGCCGACCGGAGTGACTCCGCGAGCTGACCCAGGTCGGCGACGAGCTCCGGTCGCTCCAACGCGAGCAGGTTCACCAGCCACGCCGCGACCGTGGGGCGACGAAGCCGGGCGATCTCTCGCGCGGCAGGTACGTCGCCCGCTCGCCGCGCCTCGGCCACCGCCTCGTCCCGGGCGGCCACGAACCGGTCGGGGGGCGTGCGATAGAGCTGCCGCAGCAGCTCCCGGGACGGACCGGACATGCGGTTCAGGCATCCACCAGGGTGCCCGGTACGAGCCGCTGGTAGTCCACGTCGGAGAGGCGGACGAAGTTGTTGTTCAGCACATCCAGGCCGCGGTCGTTGAGCAACCCGTCGTGCAGCGCGTACGCCCGGCGGGGCCCGACGGCGCGGAGGAAGTCCAGCGACTCGGCGAACTTCGCCCAGGGCGCGTGGATCGGCAGGAACAGCGTGTCGATCGGCACGTCCTGCGGCACGACGAAGGAATCACCGGGGTGGTAGACCACGTCGTCGATCAGGTACGCCAGATTCTCCACCACCGGAAGGTCGGAGTGGATCACGGCGTGTCGGCCGCCGTAGGCGCGGACCGGAACACCGGCGGCGGTGAATTCCGCGCCCGCCTCGACCGGGACGAACGTGGCGGCCAGGCCGTCCAGCACGGCCGCCAGCGACGGCGGTCCGTACACGACGAACGGCCCCCGGTCGTGTTGCTCGGTCAGGGCCGCCACGTCCACGTGGTCCGGGTGCTCGTGGGTGATCAGCACAGCGTCCACGCCGTCCAGCGCGGCCCGCTCGCTGTAGACGCCGGGATCGACGACCAGCACCCCACCTTCGTCCTCCACCCGGATGCAGGAGTGCGTGTACTTGGTCAGCCGCATTCGTGACTCCTCGAGAATCGAATCGTGACCTCCTCAGCGCAGTCTGCCGGAAGGGACGCCGCATCGCGTCCCGACTGACCGATCGTCCCTGCCGTCCGGGTCACGCACCGGTGCGGAGCAGATGAATGTTACGGATCGGAGCGGATATGTATCGATGTGGAGCGCGCCGCCGAGGGGCGGCGCTGGTAGCGGTACTGATGGGGGTCCTGCTCGTCAGTGGCTGCGGTGCGGGCACGGACGAGCGCGGCGGTCCGGGCACCGGCGACGACACGGCGGCGACCGCGGCGGGCGCCGGCCAGCCGGACGGGCCGGCCGGGCCGGACGGGGGCGACGACGCTTCGGCGGACCTCCGGGTCGACCAGCGTGCCATCGTCTACACCGGTTCGATGCGCGTGCAGGTGTCCGACGTCGAGCAGGCGGCCCGCGATGCGATCGCCCGGACCACCGCGGCCGGCGGTTTCGTCGGTAGTGACCAGCGACGTAGTGCGGCCGGGAACGCCACCGTCGAGCTGACGCTCCGGGTGCCGGCCGCGAAGTTCGCCACGGTGGTGGAGCAGGTCGCCGAACTCGGCAAACGGCAGCGACAGGAGATCTCCACCGAGGACGTCACCGAGGAGACGATCGACCTCGACGCCCGGATCACCACCCAACAGGCCCGGGTGGACAACGCCCGGCGGCTGCTCGGCGAGGCACGGTCGATCAGCGATCTGGTGACGCTGGAGAACGAGTTGGCGCGCCGCGAGGCCGACCTCGCCTCGCTGGAGGCGAAGCAGCGCCGACTGGCGGACTTGACCGCGCTCTCCTCGATCGTGGTGTCGCTGGTCGGCCCGGACGCCGCCACCGAGGACGAGGCTTCCGCGTTCGGCTTCGTGGCTGGTCTCGAGGGCGGGTGGAAGGTCTTCGTGATCTCGTGGACCGTCCTGCTGACCGTACTCGGCGCGGTCCTGCCGTGGCTGCTCCTGCTCGGCGCACCGGTGGGCACGACGGTGTGGTTGCTACGCCGCCGCCAGCGGCCGGCCCTGGTCGCTCCCCTCGCGGGCGGCGCCGGGAGGGGGCCGACCGATCCCGCAGGGAGGGGGCCGACCGATCCCACCAGCGGCGGGGTCGCTCCGCCCCCGGTCAGCCCGCCGCCGCAAGCGCCTGGAGCGCGGTCTGCACCATGAGTCGAACGCCGACCGGGATGGCCCGCTCGTCCGGGTCGAACGACGCGCGGTGGAGGTCAACGTTCGGGCCCGGGCGTCCGACACCGAGTCGGGCCAGGGCACCGGGGACGTACTCCAGATACCAGGAGAAGTCCTCACCCCCCATGCTCTGCGGGGTCTCCGCGATGCCCGCCGGCCCGAGCGCGGCGGTGGTCGCGGCGGCGAGGACCTGGATGGCCTGGGAATCGTTGCTGACCGGTGGTCGGCCACGCTGATAGTCCAAGTCCACGGTGGCGCCGGTGGGGGCGATCACGTCCTGGACCACCTGGGCGACGACCTTGGGGGCCATCGCCCAGGTGTCCCGATCCATCACGCGCAGCGTCCCAGAGGCGCAGGCTTCCGACGGGATGACGTTGTAGCGGGTGCCGGCCGAGGCGTGGCCGAACACCAGCAGTAGTCCGCTGTTGGCCGGCACCCGCCGGGCGACCAGGGCCGGCACCTCGGTGATCAGCCGGCCGAGGGCGTCAACCAGATCGACGGTGAGGTGCGGGCGGGCAGTGTGCCCGCCGGGACCGGTCAATCGCACGCTGACGTTGTCGGCGGCAGCGGTGATCGGACCGACCCGGAGGCCGATCTCGCCGACCGGGAGGTTCGGGTCGCAGTGCAGCGCGAAGATCTGCACCACCTCGTCGAGACCGCCGGCCTCGATCACCTCGAGCGAACCACAGGGCAGGATCTCCTCGGCCGGCTGGAAGATCAGGCGCACCCGGCCCGGCAGTTCACCCGCTTCGGCGAGGCGGGCGAGGAGCATTCCCAGGCCGAGTAGGACCGTGGTGTGCACGTCGTGGCCGCAGGCGTGACAGACCCCGTCAACCGTGGAGCGGAAGGGCACGTCCTTGCTGTCGGTCAACGGCAGCGCGTCGATGTCGGCCCGGAACGCGACCACCGGGCCGTCTGGGCGACCGTCGATGTCGCAGATGACTCCGTTGCCCTTGGGGAGCAGCCGGGGTCGCAACCCGGCCTGGGTCAGCTCCCGGGCGATCAGGGCGGCCGTCTCGAACTCCTCGCCGGAGAGCTCCGGATGCGAGTGGATTCGCCGACGGGTGGCGATCAGGCCCGACACCCGGAGCGCGAGGAACTGGTCCAGGTCGAGGGGTAAGGGCTGGGAGCCGGCGGGCGCCTCCGTCCAGGACGACGCCAGCTGGCCATTACTCGGCAGCGTCAACGCACTCGTCACGTCGAATTCTCGATCACTAGAAATGGATGAATCTTCCGGAACCGCCGACAGCCTAGACCTCCGACGGTGACGCTGCGCAACCTCGTTCTGGTAGCGATCGGGCCGCTCTGCGTCACGTACGCCCTGCTCGGGGCGCTCGTTCATCGGCGGGACAGCAGGTAGATCGCGGTTGAACGCTGCCATCTGCCCCACACCTCCTACAACGCGTAACCGATTCACGAGTGCAGAATTTTTCCCCACCACTCGAGACCGTCATCCGAATTGTGGCATTAGTCCGTTCTGTTAACGGACACTCCGACAACTAGCAACCACACTCACGACCGGAGCCCGCAGACGGTCACACGTTCACCCGGTAACCGACCACACACGGTGTGCGTCTACCTCACTCGAACGGGTTACCCACGGTTGCCGCCCGCTACGCGCCCAGACCGCCACCCAGCCCGCGAACGGGCAGCTGGCAGGGGCAGGGCAGCGGGCAGCAACCGCTGGCGGCACCGGCAACGGCAGCACCGCGGGGACGCCAGACGTCGGGACGTCGGGAGGCCGAGACGTCGGGAGGCTGGGGCGGGGTCAGAAACGGTCAGCGGGGCGGTACATCCCCCAGACCTCACGCAGCGTGCCGCAAACCTCGCCAACCGTGGCGCGAGCCCGCAACGCCTCCTTCATCGGGTAGAGCACGTTACCGCTCCCCTCGGCAGCAGCCCGGAGCTGCGCCCGGGCCCGCTCAACCGCACCGGAGTCCCGCTCCGCCCGCAACTTCGCCAGCCGCTCGGCCTGCGCGACCTCGATCGCCGGGTCAACCCGCAGCGGCTCGTACGGCTCCTCCTCGTCCACCGCGAACCGGTTGAGGCCCACCACGACCCGATCGCCGGAGTCGATCTGCTGCGCGATCTGGTACGCCGACTGCTCGATCTCCCGCTTCTGGAACCCGACCTCGATCGCCTCAACCGCCGAGCCGTGCTCGAAGACCCGCTGCATCAGCCCCTCCGCCGCGGCCTCGATCTCGGCCGTCATCGCCTCCACCACGTACGAGCCGGCGAACGGGTCAACGGTGTCGGTCAGGTCTGTCTCGTAGGCGAGCACCTGCTGCGTCCGCAGCGCGAGCCGGGCGGCCTTCTCCGTCGGCAACGCGATCGCCTCGTCGAAGCTGTTGGTGTGCAACGACTGGGTTCCGCCGAGCACGGCACCGAGCCCCTGCACCGCCACCCGGACCAGGTTCACCTCCGGTTGCTGGGCGGTCAACTGCACGCCGGCGGTCTGGGTGTGGAACCGGAGCATCATCGACTTCGGATTCTTCGCGCCGAACTCGTCCCGCATCAGCCGCGCCCAGATCCGCCGGGCGGCACGGAACTTCGCCACCTCCTCCAACAGCGTCGTCCGGGCGACGAAGAAGAACGACAGCCGCGGCGCGAAGTCATCCACGGCCAGCCCGGCGGCGATCGCCGCGCGGACGTACTCGACCCCGTTGGCGAGGGTGAAGGCGATCTCTTGAACGGGAGATGCACCCGCCTCGGCCATGTGGTAGCCGGAGATGGAGATGGTGTTCCACTTCGGCGTCTCGGCGCGACAGTAGGCGAAGGTGTCCGCGACCAGGCGCAGCGAGGGCTTCGGCGGGAAGATGTACGTCCCGCGGGCGATGTACTCCTTGAGGATGTCGTTCTGGATCGTGCCGTTCAGTGCCGTCCCCGGCACGCCGTTCTCCTCGGCGACCAACTGATAAAGCAGCAGCAGCACCGAGCCCGGCGCGTTGATGGTCATCGACGTGGAGACCTTGTCCAGCGGGATGCCGTCGAAGAGCAGTCGCATGTCCTCGATGGAGTCAATGGCGACACCGACCTTGCCGACCTCACCGTGCGCGATCGACTCGTCCGAGTCGTACCCCATCTGGGTGGGCAGGTCGAAGGCGACGGAGAGCCCCATCGTGCCTGCCCGAAGCAGCTGGTGGTAGCGCGCGTTGGACTCCGCGGCGGTACCGAAGCCGGCATACTGGCGCATCGTCCAGGGGCGCGCCGTGTACATGGTGGGATAGACCCCGCGGGTGTACGGGTACTCCCCCGGGTTGCCCAGCCGGGAGTCCAGGTCCGCCGGGAGGTCGGCCGTTGTGTAGACGCCCTGAATCGGGAAACCGGACTCGCTTGACCGCCGTTCGCTCATTACCGGATGGTAAGGCGACCTGCCCCGGCACCGGATGAGGGATAGGGCACACACCCCACCCGACCACCCCAGCGTGCCTGTCCGGACACACACCGTCGACTTTGCCAAATGTCCGCCGCGTCGGCTTTCGCAACCGGCATCCGACCCAGCAAGATAGGGGGGTTGTGTCCCAGCCCCCCTCGAAATCCCCGGTGGCTCTTCAGTGACTCAGATCCCGACGTGGAGCGGCGGACCTGTCAGTCCTCCCAGCGACCGCGCAACACCCAACACCATCATTGGCGGGCGCTACTCATTGCGCTCGGCGGTGGGCAATGGCGGCATGGGCACGGTCTGGCGTGCCGCAGACACGCTCCTGCGCCGAGACGTGGCCGTCAAGGAGGTCGTCCTACCCCAGGGGCTGGCCCCCTCCGACCGCGACGCCATGTACGAACGCACCCTGCGTGAGGCCCGCGCCGCGGCGGCGATCCAACACCCCGCCGTCGTCCAGGTTTACGACGTGGTCACCGAGGGTGGCCGGCCGTGGATCGTGATGGAGCTGCTCGACTCCCGCAGCCTCGCGGACATGGTGATCGAAGACGGCCCGTTGGCCCAGCGGGTGGTAGCCAAGATCGGCGTCTCGCTGCTCGGCGCGCTGGAGGTGGCGCACGCGATCGGCGTACTGCATCGTGACGTCAAGCCCGCCAACGTGCTGATCTGTTCGGACGGCCGCTGCGTGCTGACCGACTTCGGGGTGGCCCGGATGCCCACCGACGTGCAGCTCACCACGCCCGGCATGGTGCTCGGCTCCCCACACTTCATCTCCCCCGAACGGGCGATGGGCCAGGACTTCGGGCCGCCCAGCGACCTGTTCTCCCTCGGGGTGACCCTCTACACGGCCGCCGAGGGGCGCCCGCCCTTCGACAAGGGCGATCCGATCGAGACGATGCACTCGGTCGTCGAGGACCCGCCGGCCCCGCCCCAGCGCAGTGGCCCGCTGGTGCCCGTACTGATGGGACTGCTGGAGAAGGACCCGGACCGCCGGCTGCCCGTGCACACGGCCCGGGCCATGCTCCGCGAGCTGCTCGCCGGCCCGCTGACCAGCAACGCGGCTGCGGTGCACTCGGTGACCGACCCGTACTCGGTGGTGCCCGTCCAGCAACAGCCAGCCGCGAGCCCGCAGCCGACCCAACCCGCCCAACTGGCTCAACCCGCCCAGCTGGCGCCGGCGCAACCGGCCCAGCCGAAACCGAGCGGCGCGATCGGCGGGCGCGCGATGCTCGCCGCCGGTGAGTCGCTCACCGACCGGCTCGCCGCGCTGCGCCGGGGCGAGCGTCCGGCGGTGGAGTCCCGGGCCACTCCCGCTGCTCTGGAGGAAACCAGCGCCAACGCGCTCGGCGGTCCGTTGAACACACCGACCGGGGCGATGCCGGCGCCGAGCCGCACCTACGGCGGGGATGCCACCGCGCGCGTCGGGGGCTACCCGGGCCCGGCCGCTCCCCCGGCCGGCGCCCAGTGGTCAGTTCCGGGCACCGGTCAGGCGTGGACCAACGCATCGCAGCCGCCGGCACCGGCACCCGGCGGCGGCCTCGCCGGTCCGGCCCGGGCCGGCGGCAACCAACTCGTTGACCGGGTGAAGAGCTGGCCGGGCAAGGTCCAGCTCGCCGTCGCGGGCGGGCTGGCCGTGGTGCTCCTGATCGGCATCCTCACCTTCACCGGCGGAGACGATTCGGAGCCACCGGTCGCACCACCGGCGGCTCCGCCGACGTCGGCCGCTCCCACCGTCGAGCTTCCCGAACTGATGGAGTACTCGGCGCGGGGGGTGCGGGTCCTGGTGCCGCAGGGTTGGGAGGAGAAGGTCGGCGGGCTGTACACCGACTACGTTGACCCGGAGGACCAGGGCCGCCGGGTCCGCGTCATCACCGAGAAGTGGAATAACACCTCAGCACGCTGGGCAGAGATCGCCGAGGACGGGCTGCAGACCAACTCCTCCTGCGCGAAGCCGTACCGTCAGGTCGCCTTGGACGTCGGGGTCGAGCTGGCCGGCAAGCCGGCGGCCCAGCTTGAATACACCTGTGGTGAGGGCGCGGAGATGCGGCACGGCATCTGGCGTGGCGTCGCCCACGAGGGCCAGTCGTACTCGTTCTACCTGACCGCCAACGACGCCCGGTTCGAGGAGAGTCGACCGATCTTCGACGAGATGGTCAAATCTTTCCAGCTGGCCGCGGCCAGCTGAGCCTGGGCGAGCCGACGCGGTGATCCGCCGACGTGCTATCAAGAGGCATGTCGGCGGATCACCACCACCACCTCAATGACCTTCGTGAGCAGGCCCAACGTTGGCTCGACGACGATCCGGACCCGGCCGGCCGCGCCGAGCTACAGGCAGTGCTCGACCGATTTCCGGCCAGCGCCCCGGAGCTGGCCGACCGCTTCGCCGGCCCGCTGACCTTCGGCACCGCGGGCCTGCGCGGCCCGTTGCGGGCCGGCCCGAACGGAATGAATCTCGCGGTGGTCACCCAGGCCGCCGCCGGGCTGGTCGCCTGGCTGGCCGCCCAGGGTGGCGTCGGTCCCCTGGTGATCGGGTACGACGCCCGAACCGGCTCCCGCGCCTTCGCGGAACGAACCGCGCAGGTCGCCACCGGCGCGGGCCGCCCGGCGCTGCTGCTTCCCCGCCCGCTGCCGACGCCGGTGCTGGCCCATGCGGTGCGCCAGCACGAGGCGGTCGCCGGAGTGATGGTGACCGCCAGTCACAACCCGCCCCAGGACAACGGCTACAAGGTCTACCTGGGCGCCCAGCTCGGTGGCGAACTGGGCGCGGGCGCGCAGATCGTGCCGCCAGCGGACGCCGAGATCGAGTCCGCCATCCGCGCGGTCGGCCCGCTCGCTGCCGTACCGCTGGGCCCACCCGGGCAGCTCCTCGACGACGCCCTGGTGGCGTCGTACGTGCAGCAGGCCGTCGCGGTGATCGCACCGGACGGGCCGCGTGACCTGCAGGTGGCGTACACGCCACTACACGGAGTTGGCGCCGCGGTGCTCACCGCGGCGTTCACCCACGCCGGTTTCCCCACCCCGCAGCTCGTACCGGAGCAGGCTGAGCCGGATCCGAAGTTCCCCACGGTCGCCTTCCCCAACCCGGAGGAGCCCGGAGCCGTTGACCTGCTCACCGCCCTGGCCGAGGCGACCGGCGCGGACCTCGCGATCGCCAACGACCCGGACGCGGACCGCTGCGCGGTGGTCATCCGGGAGCCGGCCGAATCCGGGACGGACCGGGACACTCCGGGGTGGCGGATGCTCCGCGGTGACGAGGTGGGGGCGCTCCTCGCCGACCACCTGATGCGGCGCGGCCGAACCGGCCTCTACGCGACCACCATCGTGTCGTCGGCGCTGCTGCGCGCGATGTGCACCGCCCGGGACCTGCCGTATGACGAGACGCTGACCGGGTTCAAGTGGATTGTCCGGGCCGGCGGTGGGTCCACCCCGCTGGTCTTCGGCTACGAGGAGGCACTGGGCTACTGCGTCGCCCCCGACCACGTCCGGGACAAGGACGGCATCACGGCGGCGCTGACCATCGCCGAGCTCGCCGCTGGGCTCAAGGCGGAGGGGCGTGGCCTCGCCGACCGGCTGGACGAGTTGGCGGCCGAGTTCGGCGTGCACCACACCGACCAGCTCTCGGTCCGGGTGGACGACCTACAGGTGATCACCGACGCGATGGCCCGGATCCGCGCCGCGACCCCGCGCACCCTGCTCGGAGAAGCGCTCATCGAATCCCAAGACCTGCTCCCGGCAGCCGATGTGGTGATCCTGCGCAGCGCCACCGCCCGGGTGGTGATCCGACCGTCCGGCACCGAGCCAAAGCTCAAGGCGTACCTGGAGGTGGTGCAGCCGGCCGTCGCGGGTGACATCGCCACGGCCCGGCGCCGCGCCGCCGCGGCCGTCGCCGAGTTGCGCACCGAAATCGCCGCCAGCCTGGGGGTGTAGCGGGTCCGATCCGGGGCAGCGGGCTGCCCCGGATCAACAATGGACGCGCACGTGGGGCAGCTCGGCAGCCGCAGCACCGACCACGCGGTGCGGCAGCGGCGCTGTGGACCAGTCGCGGTCAGAAGCGGGGCATGCCACCAAACTGCCGGTCACCGGCGTCGCCCAGGCCGGGGACGATGAACCGACGGTCGTTCAGGCCCTCGTCGACTGCCGCCGTGACCAGGCGCAGGGGCAGTCCGGAACGCTCCAGCCGGTCAATTCCGACCGGCGCGGCGAGCACGCAGAGCACCGTGATCTCGGTGCACCCCCGGTCGGCGAGCAACCGGCAGCAGTGCTCCAACGAGCCCCCGGTGGCGAGCATCGGGTCGAGCACCAGCACCGGCAGTCCGGTGAGGTCCGGCGGGAGCGACTCCATGTACGCGCGGGGCTCGAAGGTCTCCTCGTCCCGGGCCAGACCGACGAAGCCCATCGAAGACTCCGGCAACAGGCCCAGCGCGGCGTCGGCCATGCCGAGCCCGGCCCGCAGCACCGGCACCAGCAGCGGCGGATTGGCGAGTCGGGTGCCCTGAGTACCGGTCACCGGGGTTTGCACCGGGTAGCGCTCGACGGGGAAGGAGCGGGCCGCCTCGTACACCAGCATGGTGGTGAGTTCGTGCAGCGCGGCGCGGAACGAGGCCGAGTCGGTCCGGGCGTCGCGCATCGCGGTCAGCCGCGCCTGGGCGAGCGGGTGGTCAATGACGTGTACTTCCACGGTCGCCCAACCTACCCGCCCCCGGCCCTGGGCACCCTCGGTGTGGCCGGAACGACGGCGCTGGCGGGCAGCGCCACCATGACCAAGATCACAGTTGGACGCTCCGGCGTACACTCCGGGTCATGACGGCGACAGCGATGTCGGCCCGGTCGGACCTGACCGAGCTGGGACGATCCGAGACCGCGCTCCGGGCGTTCCTCCACAACCTGCCCGGCGTGGACCAGGTCGGTGCCGAGCAGCGGGCGGCGCAGCTCGGCACCCGTTCGATCAAAGCCACGGCGAAGGCCTGGGCGATCGACCTGGCGATCCGGATGGTCGATCTCACCACCCTGGAGGGGGCCGACACCCCCGGCAAGGTTCGGGCACTCGCCGCCAAGGCCCTGCGCCCCGACCCCGCCGACCCGTCCTGTCCGCACGTCGGCGCCGTCTGCGTCTACCCGTCGATGGTCCCGTACGTGGCCGAGGTGCTGCGTGGGCCCGCCGGCGGGGCCGGACCGGCCGGCGCCGGAGCAGCACCAGCCGGCGTGGTGCACCTGGCCAGCGTGGCGACCGCCTTCCCCGCCGGCCAGGCGCCGCTGGAGGTCAAGCTCGCCGACACCCGGGCAGCGGTCGCCGCCGGCGCCGACGAGATCGACATGGTGATCAACCGGAGCGCCTTTCTGACCGGCCGCTACCAGGAGGTCTACGACGAGATCGTGGCCACCCGGGAGGCCTGCGGCCCGGCCCACCTGAAGGTGATCCTGGAAACCGGGGAGCTCGCCACCTACGACAACGTCCGTCGCGCCTCCTGGCTCGCCATGCTGGCCGGGGCGGACTTCATCAAGACCTCCACCGGCAAGCTCCCGGCGGCCGCCACCCCGCCGGTGACGCTGGTGATGCTGGAAGCGGTCCGGGACTTCCGTGCCGCGACCGGACGGCAGGTCGGCGTGAAGCCGGCCGGCGGCATCAAGACCACCAAAGACGCCATCAAGTACCTCGTGCTGGTCAACGAGACGGTCGGCCCGGACTGGCTGGACCCGGACTGGTTCCGGTTCGGCGCCTCCAGCCTCCTCAACGACCTGCTGATGCAACGCACCAAGCTGACGACCGGCGACTACGCCGGTCCCGACTACTTCACCCGGGACTGAGCGCGATGTTCGAATACGCCCCCGCCCCCGAGTCACGCTCGGTGGTACGGCTCCAGCCCGCGTACGGGCTCTTCATCGACGGCGAGTTCGTTGACCCGACCGACGGCGACAGCTTCCCGTCGATCAACCCCGCCTCCGAGGAGGTCCTCGCCGAGGTCGCCGCCGGCGGCGCCGGCGATGTCGACCGTGCGGTCCGCGCCGCGCGCACCGCGTACGACCGGGTCTGGGGCCCGATGCCGGGCCGGGACCGGGCCAAGTATCTGTTCCGGATCGCCCGCCTCATCCAGGAACGTTCCCGCGAGTTGGCGGTGCTGGAGTCGCTGGACAACGGCAAACCGATCAAGGAGTCCCGGGACGTTGACCTTCCGCTGGTCGCCGCCCACTTCTTCTACCACGCCGGCTGGGCGGACAAGCTCGACCACGCAGGGTTCGGGCCCGGCCCCCGGCCGCTCGGGGTGGCCGCGCAGATCATCCCGTGGAACTTCCCCCTGCTCATGCTGGCGTGGAAGATCGCCCCGGCGCTAGCCACCGGCAACACCGTGGTACTCAAACCCGCGGAGACGACCTCGCTCACCGCGCTGCTCTTCGCCGAGATCTGCCAACAGGCCGACCTCCCCGCCGGGGTGGTGAACATCGTCACCGGCGCGGGTGGGACCGGCCGGGCGCTGGTCGAGCACCGCGACGTAGACAAGGTCGCCTTCACCGGCTCCACCGAGGTGGGCAAGGCCATCGCCCGCGCCGTCGCCGGCACCGACACGAGGCTCACCCTGGAGCTGGGCGGTAAGGCCGCCAACATCGTCTTCGACGACGCCCCGGTGGACCAGGCGGTGGAAGGCATCGTCAACGGCATCTTCTTCAACCAGGGGCACGTCTGCTGCGCCGGCTCCCGCCTGCTGCTGCAGGAGTCGGTCGCCGACCAGGTGCTGGCGGCACTCAAGCGGCGGATGACCCAGCTGCGCGTCGGTGACCCGCTGGACAAGAACACCGACATCGGGGCGATCAACTCGGCGGCGCAGCTGGCCAGGATCAGCGAGCTCGCCGACGCCGGCACGGCCGAGGGCGCCCAGCGCTGGTCGCCCCCGTGCGCGCTTCCCGACCGTGGCTTCTGGTTCGCGCCCACCATCTTCACCGGGGTCGCCCAGTCCCACCGGATCGCCCGCGAGGAGATCTTCGGCCCGGTGCTGTCCGTGCTGACCTTCCGCACTCCGGCGGAGGCCGTCGAGAAGGCCAACAACACTCCGTACGGGCTTTCGGCCGGCGTGTGGACGGAGAAGGGCTCCCGGATGCTGTGGCTGGCCGACCGGCTCCGCGCCGGCGTGGTCTGGGCCAACACCTTCAACAAATTCGACCCCACCGCGCCGTTCGGCGGTTACCAGGAGTCGGGCTACGGTCGCGAGGGCGGCCGGCACGGGCTGGAGGCGTACCTGAATGTCTGAGCGGGTCGCGGTACGAAAGACGTACAAGCTCTACATCGGCGGGAAGTTCCCGCGCAGCGAGTCGGGACGGTCGTATCTCGTGCAGTCAGGTGAGAACAGCACGGCCAACGTGGCGCTCGCCTCGCGCAAGGACGCCCGGGACGCGGTGGTGGCGGCCCGGGCCGCCGGCTCGGGTTGGGCCGGCGCCACCGCGTACAACCGGGGTCAGATCCTCTACCGCGCCGCCGAGATGCTGGAGGGCCGGCGCGAACAGTTCGTGGCCCTCGGCATCCCCGGCGACGAGGTGGACGCCGCGACCGACCGGTGGGTCTGGTACGCCGGCTGGTCGGACAAGCTGCCCCAGGTGCGGGGCGGCGTGAACCCGGTCGCCGGCCCGTACCTCAACCTGTCGACGCCGGAGCCGACCGGGGTGGTGGCGGCGGTGGCCCCTGCGGCGCCGGCGCTACTCGGCCTGGTCAGTGTGATCGCCCCGGCGATCGTGAGCGGAAACACCGTGGTCGTGGCAGCCTCGCCCACCGACCCCCTCGCCGCGGTGACCCTGGCCGAGGTGCTGGCGACCGCCGATCTGCCTGCCGGGGTGGTCAACATCCTGACCGGTCGCATCGAGGAGACGGTCCCGTCGCTGGCGGGCCACCGGGATGTCAACGCCCTCGACCTGACGGGCGTGGCCGACGCCGAGCTGGCGACGAGGCTGGAGGTCAGGGCGGCGGAGAACCTCAAGCGGGTGCTGCGCCCGGTCCCGGCCCACCACGACTGGTACGCCGATCCCGGCCTGGCCCGGATGACGGCACTGCTGGAGACGAAGACCGTTTGGCACCCCAAGGGCGGGTAGCAGGAACTACTACGCGAGGTAGGATTACCGGGTGACCCGGCTCGGCGAGCTCGAACGCGCAGTGATGGATGTGCTGTGGGACCTATCCCCCGGCAGGACAGACGGGCTGATGGTGCGGGAGGTCGTCGACGCCCTCGCCGGGCGCGAGCTGGCCTACACCACGGTGCTGACCGTGCTGGACCGGCTCGCCGGCAAGGGCATGGTGCGGCGGGAACGCGAGGGGCGGGCCTGGCGGTACCAGGCCGCCGCCAGCCGCGAGGCGCACATCGCCCAACTCATGCTCGACGCGCTGGACCTCGGCGGTAGCCGAGACGCCGCCCTGGTGCGCTTCGCCCGGTCGGTGACCGGCACCGAGGCGGAGGTGCTGCGCGCCGCGCTGATCGCGTCCGGCGAGCCCAACCCCCCGGCGGACCCCGCCACCCCGGTGGACCCGGTCTCCCCGGCGGACCCCGCCACCCCCGCGGCCAAGACGCCGAAGCACTAGGGCGACGAGCATGACGTACGCGCTGCACTTCGGGCTCACGGTGCTGGCCTGCTGGCTCACCGCGCAGGTGTTGGCCCGGTCGACCTGGACCTGGCGCAGCCCGCGGGTGGCCATTCTCTGCTGGCAGGCGGTCGGCCTGGCGGCGGGGCTGGCGGCGATGGGTCTCCCGATGGCCCTCGGCCTGGCCGGCTACGACCTGCCGACCGGCAGCGCCCTCTGGGCCCTCGTCGGGGAACTGCGGCGCGGCGCGTGGCCGGCCGGGGTGACGGCGCTCCAACTCGGGCTCGTCGGTCTCGGCTGCGGAATCGGCGTGGTGCTGTTCACCACCACCCTCCGCAGCCTGCACAGCGCCGTCCGGGCCCAACGCCGCCACCGGGATCTGCTCACGCTGGTCGCCCGGCAGGATCCGACGGTGCCCGGCGCGCTGGTGCTCGACCATCCGAGTGCGGCCGCGTACTGCCTACCCGGCGTACGGCCCCGGGTCGTGATCAGTGCCGGCACCCTCGACCTGCTGGACCAGGCCGAGCTGGCGGCCGTGCTCACCCACGAGCAGGCCCACGCCCAGGAACGACATGACCTCGTCCTGTTGCCGTTCACCGCGCTCCGTCGGGCGCTGCCCTGGCTCCGCTGGGTACGGGACGCACACGAGCGAGTCACCCTGCTCGTCGAGATGCGCGCCGATGACAAGGCCCGCGAGCGGCACGCCGAGGCGCCCCTGGCCGGCGCGCTGCGCCGGTTCGCCGCCGCTGATAACCGGCTGACTCCGGCCGGCGCCCTGGGCCTCGGCGACCACGACCTCGAACTGCGGGTCCACCGGCTGCTGGAGACGGGACGACCGCCCCGGCTGCTCGGCACCGCGGCGCTGGCGGTGACAACCACGCTGGTCGCCCTACCCGTCTCGCTGTTCCTGAGCTGATGGCCAAGGCACCACCGGAGTCCGGCCCGACTAGGCTTTACGCAATGTGCTGGTGGGAGCTGCAGGGACGGACCGAGGGTAGGGCACCGGGGCAGCTGTGAACCGTCGTCCCTTCGATCCACGTCTGCTGCGACGGGTCCCCGCGGCCCGGCGCGACCTCGCCGTACTCGCGCTCCTCGGCGTACTCGCCGCGGGCCTGGTGCTGGCGCAGGCGACCGCGCTCGCCGCACTGCTCGCCACCGCCTTCGACGGGCAGCTCAACCGGCCCGCGTTGGCCGGCTTCGTCGCCGCGATCAGCGCCCGGTCGCTGCTGGTGTGGGCGCAGGGAACAGTGTCGGCCCGGGTCGCCGCGACGGTAAAGGCGGCGCTGCGGGCCGAGCTGCTCGCCGCGGTCGGCCGGCACGGCCCAACCTGGGTCGCCGGGCAGCGGGCCGGACAGCTGGCAACGCTGGCCGGGCGCGGGCTGGACGCGCTGGACGCCTATTTCACCGGGTACCTGCCGCAGCTCGTACTCAGCGTCACCGTGCCGATCGCCGTACTCGCCCGGATCTTCGTCGCCGACTGGAGCTCCGCCCTCATCATCGCGGTCACCCTCCCCCTCATCCCGATCTTCGGCGCGCTGCTCGGCTGGCAGGCGCAGGCGGCGACGGAACGTCAGTGGCGGCGGCTGGCGCTGCTCGGCGGGCACTTCCTGGACATGATCGCCGGGCTTCCGACGCTGCGGACGTTCGGCCGGGCCCGGGCCCAGACCGAGGTGGTCCGCAGGATGGCCGACGGGCACCGGGTGGCGACCATGCAGACGCTGCGCATCGCGTTCCTCTCCGCACTGGTACTGGAGCTGGTCGCCACCCTCTCCGTCGCGCTGGTCGCGGTGCCGGTCGGGGTCCGGCTACTCGGCGGCGGGCTGACCCTGCAGACCGCCTTGTTGGTGCTGCTCCTCACTCCCGAGGCGTACCTCCCCCTGCGGACTGCCGGCAGCCGATTCCACGCCAGCATGGAGGGGCTCACCGCGCTGGACGAGGCGCTCACCCTCTCCGCCGGGGCACCCGAGGCCGGCACCGGGACGGGTCGGGCCGCGCCGAACGGCCGGGGCGTGATCCGGTTCGAGGGAGTCACCGTCGCCTACGACCGGACCACGGCCCTGCGCGATGTCACGCTGACCATCCAGCCGGGCGAGCGGATCGCGGTGGTCGGGCCGAGCGGCGCCGGCAAGAGCACCCTGCTGAACCTGCTGCTCGGATTTGTTCGGCCCACCTCCGGTCGGGTCACCGTGGACGGCGTTGACCTGGCCCAGGCCGACCTGGACGCCTGGCGCCGCAACCTCGCCTGGGTTCCGCAGCGGGCCCACCTGTTCGCCGCCTCGCTGGCGGACAACATCCGTCTCGGCTCCCCCGACACGCCCGACGCCGCGCTGGCCGACGCCGTACGCGACGCAGCGCTGGCCGAGGTCGTCGCCGCGCTCCCGGACGGGCTGGCCACCCACCTCGGTGAACGGGGGCACGGCCTCTCCAGCGGTCAACGACAACGGGTCGCGTTAGCCCGCGCCTTCCTCCGGGACGCCCCGGTGGTGCTCCTCGACGAGCCGACCGCCCGCCTGGACTCGGGGAGCGAGTCCGCCGTCCTCAGGGCCACCCGCGCGCTGGTGGCCGGCCGCACCGCGCTGCTGGTGGCCCACCGTCCCGCGCTGCTGGCCGACGCGGACCGCGTGCTGCGGGTCGCCGACGGGCGGGTTACCGAGCTCACCGCGACCCCCGCCGGGAGGACGACCTGATGAGTGTCTCCGACCCGACCGGCAACCCCGGTACTCCCCCGGCCGACGCCACCGCGGGCGATGCGGCGCCGCGGCCCACCGGGCGTGCCGATGCACCGGAGTGGGTGGTGCTGCGGCTGGCCCGCCCCTACCTGAACCGGCTGATCGGGGCGGGTCTGCTCGCCGCCGCCACCGAATTCGCCGCGCTGGCCCTGATGTCCACCGCGACGTGGCTGCTGATGAGCGCCGCCGGCCGCCCGCCGCTGGACCGGCTGACGGTGGCGATCGTCGCCGTCCGTGCGCTCGCCATCGGACGCGGCGTGCTCCGCTACACCGAACGCCTCGCCGGGCACGACGCGGTGCTGCGGCTGGTCACCGATGTCCGTACCCGGGTCTTCGCCGCCCTGGCGTCCCGGCGAGACAGCGCCGGGCAGCGCTCCGGCGACGCCCTGAGCCGGCTGGTGTCCGACGTCGAAGCCGTCCAGGATCTGCTGCTACGGGTCCTCGTTCCGGCAACGGCAGCGGCGCTGGTAGGCGTGGTGGCCGTCGCCGCGACCACGTTCGTCTCACCGGCCGCCGCCGGAGCGCTCGCGGTTGGACTGCTGCTCGCGGGGGTCGCGCTGCCGGTGCTGGCCACCGCGCTGACCCGACGCGCCGCCGCCGAGCTGGCACCGTTACGCGGCGCCCTGGCCACCGACGCCGTTGACCTCACCCACGGCGCTGCCGACCTCGCCGCCTTCGGAGCCACCGATCGGGCCCGGGGCGCGGCGACCGGCCGGATCCGGCGGCTGGCCCGAATCGAACGGCGGCTGGCCGCGGCCGGTTTCGCGGTGGATGCGCTGGGAGTTCTGGTTGCCGGGCTGACCGCCGGGGCGGTGCTGCTGGTGGCCCTCGCCGACGGCGTAACCGGGGTGCTGGTCGGCGTCCTCGCCGTCGGCACGCTGGTCGCCGTCGAGGTCGCGCTCGCCCTCGTCGGCGCCGCCCGGCAATGGACCGGCCTCCGCGCCGGCCTCACCCGGATCGCCGCGCTGCTTCGGGAGGCGCCGGCAGCGTCCCCGGCCACTCCCGCGGTGCGCCCCGCCCCCACCACCGTGGACATCCGGTTCAGCGAGGTCACCGTCCGGTACCGCAGCGAGGGGCCGCCCGCCCTCGACCGGTTCCGCCTGGACCTACCCCCGGGCCGGCGGGTCGCCGTGGTGGGGCCGAGCGGCGCCGGCAAGAGCACGCTCGCCGCCGTCCTGACCGGCAGCGTACGGCCAACCACCGGACAGGTCGTCCTGGCCGGAGAGGAGCTCTCCGCCTACCCGGCGGAGCTCCTCCCCCGGCTTGTCGGGGGCCTACTCGCCGAGGCGTACGTCTTCCACGCCACGGTCCGGGAGAACCTGTTGCTCGGTCGCCCCGGGGCGACCGAGGAGGACCTCGCCGCGGCGGCCACCACCGCCGGGTTGGCGGGTTGGGTACGGGAGCAGCCCGACGGCTGGGACACGGTGGTGGGAGAGGAGGGCGGTCAGCTCTCCGGGGGCCAGCGGCAGCGTCTCGCGCTGGCCCGGGCGCTCCTCGCCGAGCCGGCGGTGCTGGTGCTCGACGAGCCGACCGAGGGGCTCGACCCGGTGGCCGCGGATGACGTACTGGCCGCGGTGCTGGCCGCCACCCCGGCCCAACGCTCCGTGCTGCTGATCAGCCATCGGCTGCGCGGCCTCGACGCGGTTGACGAAATCCTGGTGCTCGATGCTGGTCGGGTTGTCCAGCGCGGCCAGCACGCCGACCTGGTCGCCACCCCCGGCTGGTACCGGGATCAGTGGCAACTCCAGGAGGCTGCCGAGCGCGGCTATCTCGCTCTTGGCCCACCCTGACCGGGCTGGGCCAGGGGCCGGGGCTACCGCCCCGCCGGCCACCACCCCCCGCCAGCTGTCTCCCTCCGCTCGCACGTCCGCAATTCCCAGTCACCGGCGGGGTGCCGACACCACAGTCCGGCGCCGCCCACTAGGGTATGTGCGCGTAGTCACCCGCCGGGTCGCCCTGGTGGGTGGGCAATCCGAAGCACACGGAGGTCAGCGTGGCCCGCCAGTCGCCTCAACGACCCGATTCCGACGAGCCCGAACTCGACGACTCGGCTGCCTCCGGCACCGCTGCCGAGCCGACTGAGGTTGACCGCGCGCTCTGGGCGGAGCTGCGGATCGACCCGGTGGAGATCGCGCTACCCGCCGGCACCGGCTACACGCTGCGCGCCTACCGTCCGGCTCGGGAGCTGACCCCGACCGACGTCGAGGAGCGCGACCAGGACGACCCCTTCCTCGCCCGGCGACCGGTGGTGGCCGAAGAGGACGACGAGGAGGTCGTCATCCTCGACGAGGAGGTCGCCCAGGAGTTCGCGGAGAGCGACAAGGAGGAGCGCGGCGCCCACGAGGACTCCGGGGACGAGGCGGAGGCCTCCTCAACCGAGTCCACCGACGACGCGGGCGATGAGGAGGTGCCGGTCTTCCTCAGTCACAAGGGTCGGCTGCTGCTCTTCAAGACGGCCGAGTCCCTGGTCAGCTTCGTACGCTCCGGCGCCCCCAACGATCTGTCCCAGCTGGACAGCTGGGGCGAGCTGGCCGAGCGGGTGGAGCCGGGCGATGTCACGCCGCTCGACGAGGACACCTACGAGCTCGACCTGGTCGTGGAGAACCTGCGCGGCGGGCACGACGCGTGGGACTCGACGCTACTCATCGAGGCCGGCGAGGTCGCCCGTGACCTCTCGTACGCGCTGCGGGTGCCCGCCGTGCTGGACATGCTCTCCGCCGGTTCCAGCCTTGACGACCTGGACGAGGCGTTACGGGCGACTGCCAACGGGGGAATTGGCGGGTTTCGCGGCCGGCGCCGGCTCAAGAAGATCGGGGCACAAACCGCAAGCCTGGGTTGGCGCACCATTGTCGGCAAGATCTCTGCCGTTGTGGACTGGCGCGACTGACCCACACCAGGGAGCATCATTCTCTGGCAGAGAAGACCTGTGTCCCGGGAGGAGGACGACGCCGTGGCGCTCGTGCGCGTGTACTGCGGTCTGGCCTCGGCGGATCCGGCTGAACGGCCGGCCTCGGTCGGTTCGACGCTGACATCCGCTGTTGTTGACGACGCTGGTCGTCTGCTGCACGTCTGCGAGATCAGCGACGACCCCGCCGGCTACGCCCAGTTGGTCACACTGCTCGTGGAGCGATCGGGCGGACCGAGCGGCGCGGCGATCGCCGCCGACAACGACGACCACGCCGTCACCTCCCTCGTCACCGCCGCTGGTCGTCCGCTGGCAGTCGCCGACGACGACTCGGTGGACGACTTCGCCGAGCGGTTCGCCGACGATGACTCCCTGGAGGAGGTGCAGGCACCGCCCGTGCAGCGACGGGCCATCGGCCTCGCCCGCGCCCTACAAGCCGGTGCGCTCTCCGCCGTCGCCCTACCCGCTCCTCGGGACCTGGCCGGCTACCAGCCGGTCCTCGCCGCGCACGCCGCGCTCGCCAGCGGTCGGCATTCGGCCGCGGTCGCGCTGCGAGAGGTGCTACGGGAGCTCTTCCCGGCGGCCCTACAGGCCTACCCTGATCCCGCCGAGCCGGTTGCGCTGGCAGTGCTCGACGCCCTCCCCGAGCCCGGGATGCTGGCCGGCGCAGAGCCCGACGGGCCGGCCGACCGGGCCCTCGCGGACCTCGCCGCCACGGGTCTCGCCGCACCTGAAATGATCGAGGCGGCGATCACCTCCCTCCGGGTCGCGGTCGCCGAGACCCCACGCCGCGCCGCGGTCAGCCGAACCCTCACCTCGGCGGTCTCCACCACCGTCCGGCATGCCGTAGCCGCGGTCCGGGCCGGCGATGTCGGCTGCGAGGCGCTGGTCGGTGTGCTCCACGACCGGGCGGGCACTCGCGCGTCGGGCCGCCGGTCTACCGCCCGACGCGGTGCATCGAGCCACGGGCCGGCGTCCGCTGGCGCCACCCTGCCCACCCGGCTGGAGAGCGCCCGCCGGCCCCAGCCAGAGCCGGCGCCCGGCCAGACCGCCCCGCCGACCCCGCGCCCGCTCGGCCCCCCACCGGTCGCGCCGATGCCGGTCGCACCCCCACCAGTGGCCCCGGAGCCGATTACCCCCGTAGCCGTGGCCGGTCCGCCGGCCTCGGTGGAACCGACTCAGCCGGAGGCGACGCCGAGCCCTGTTGACGGCCCGACGAACCGCCCCATCTCGTCGGCCGCCAACGCCCCGGCCCCGCCGTCGCAGCGCGGCTCGAGCTCACCGGCGGAGGCGGGTGAGCCATTCCGGGCGACGTTGACCACCGCGGCGATCCAGAATGCCCGCGCTGAGCGGCAGCGCACCATCATCCCGCCACGCCCCAACCCGGGATCCGGACCGGTGACACCGAGCAGCGGGTTCAGCGTGACCGACCCCAGCGTGCCGGTGCCGAACCCACGTCCCGGCCGGGAGCCCGCTGCCCCGGGCTCGCGGGCGAACTGGCCGCTGGTCAACAACCCGGACCCGGGGGACGGTGCTACGCGTAACCCTACGGCCGACTCGTATGGCGGGCATGGGGTGGACGCCCCGACCGATCCAGGTACGGAGAACCGGGTGCCACCGCCGTGGTTGGCTGACGACATGCCGCAGGAACCGCCGGTGCTGCGCTTGGTCGAGCCGCCCCCGCTGGCCGACCGCGCGCTACTCGACGGGGTTGACCAACAGCTCGACACGCCACCGCTCCGCCTCGTTGATCGGGACGGGCCCCGCAGTCACCAGCCCACCGAGCGCCCCAACGGGCAGCAGTTGCCGCCGGTGGAGCACCGTCCCCCACCGGTCGCCGACGACGGGGACGGGGACCTGCTCATCTTCGCCCAGGCGAAATCGGCCTGGTTCGTCGGTCAGAGCGAAGACGACGAGGTGAACTGGTCGTCGCTGAACGACACCGGTTGGCAGGCGGCCGAACAGGCGGCGGAGCAGGCGGCGAAGCAGGCAGCGGAGCAGTTGGCGAAACCGCTGTCCGGCTCCGAGACAGCAGCGGGCCTTCCGGTCCGGGTACCACAGGCCAACCTGGTCCCCGGTTCACCGAAGCGGGATGATCGACCCCTGCGGATTGTTCGGGACGCGGCCAGTCTCGCCGAGAACACCACCGGTTACTTCCGCGGCTGGCGTCGCGGTCAAGAGATCGGGGGGTTCGCAGTTGGTGGCCGGCCAGGGCGCGAAGCCGCTGGCGGCTGGGACTTCACCCGGGACACCAGTGACCGCGACGAAGAAGAGTACGAGTACCGCTCGGTCGGTTACCGGTCCTGACTCCCGGGTCCCGGCCTCATCAGCACCAGCTGGAAATCGAACAGCCCCCGGCCAACTGCCGGGGGCTGTTCGATTTCCTTGACCGTAAGAGCTCAGAGGTAGCTGGCGACGGCCTTGCCGTCGCCAGCTACCGGCACGTCATCTCAGGCCCGGGCGACAGCCCGGGACCGACGCATGGTTAGCACGTACTCGACAAGCGAGATCAGCACGTGTTTCGTGGACTCTCGGTTGCGAGCGTCACACGCCACCACCGGCACATGGCTGGAAACTGCCAGCGCGTCCCGGACCTCCTGCGGGTTGTGGTACTGCAGCCCATCGAAGCAGTTGATGGCTACCAGGTAGGGCAGCTGCCGGTGCTCGAAGAAGTCAATCGCCGCGAAACAGTCAGCGAGCCGACGGGTGTCGACCAAGACAACCGCACCGATGGCGCCGCGGACCAGTTCGTCCCACATAAACCAGAACCGAGTCTGACCAGGCGTACCGAACAGGTACAAAATCAGGTCTCGGTCGATCGTGATTCGACCAAAATCCATGGCCACAGTGGTCGTCGACTTCCCCGGCACCTGCCGATTGTCGTCAACGCCCACGCTCGCGGAGGTCATGATCGCCTCCGTTGTCAGCGGCGTGATCTCCGAGACCGAGCCGACCAACGTCGTCTTGCCGACGCCGAATCCACCGGCAATGACAATCTTCGCCGATGTCACGCGGCCGCTCGCGGTCGGCGGACGCGCCACGTCAGAGCCTGCGAAGTCCACTCAGCACCCTTTCCAGCAGTTCAGTGCCCACCACGTCGTCCGAGTCGTCCAGGATGGTCGGCTCATGGACCGCGACCAGGCCGTCTGTCGCCATGTCGGCGATGAGCACCCGGGCCACTCCGAGCGGAAGCTGCATCCGCGCCGCGATCTCGGCTAACGACTGCACACGTCCATCACAGAGCGCGGCGATGTACTGGTGCTCACGGCCGTGCCCACCGTTGCCCGTGGCAACGGCCCGCCCGCGCACCGTTGTCTCGATAAGCGCTTCCATCGCGATATCGAGTCGGGGACGGGTGCGACCCCGGGTCACGGCGTACGGACGGACCAACGCGCCGGTCGGTTCGTCACGATCAGTCATGTCACCGCTCACCTCCTTCGCACCCGGGGCCGGCGTGGGCCGACCCCCATTTTTTTGTCCTTGTCCGCCGGCATCATCCGGTCAGCGAAACGTCAGCCCGGCATGCCCGCAGCCGCACGCGGCTGCGGGGTCAATACGTCCCCCACCCGGTCTACCAGGAGGGCCATCTCGTAGCCGACCTGCCCGACGTCAGAGTTGCGGGCAGCGAGCACGGCGAACGATGAGCCATCCGAGATCGACATCAGGAAGAGGAAACCGTTGTCCATCTCCACCACGGTCTGGAGCACGGCACCGCCCTCGAAGCAGCGGGCTGCACCCTGGGTAAGGCTAACCAGTCCGGATGCGATGGCAGCCAACTGGTCGGCCCGGTCCCGCGGAAGGTCCCGTGAGGCCGCGAGGAGCAGGCCGTCCGCCGACACGGCGACCGCATGCGCGACTCCCGGCACCCGGTCGGCGAAGTTGGCGAGCAGCCAGCCGAGGTCCTGCGTAGTAGTCATCCTTCTTGCTCCTTCTGCCCGCTCCCAGCCATTGGGCCTGAGCCAGATTGCGAGGACTGCCCACCCGGATTCCCCTCCGGGCTGGTGGGGTTACTGTCCGAGGGATTATTGCGCCCTCGCTGGACCCCACGGTGATACGCGGAGAGCAGCCCTCGGACCGACTCGGGCGTTCGCCGCTGAACCGCTGCCGACGGCTTTTCAACCGCGCCCGGTACCAGCTGGGCCATCGGCGTACGCTTCGGCAAACCAGTCGAGGTCGTCGCCGCCACCGGTACGTCGCTGGCCGCGGTAGCGGCCCGCCAACCGTCGTCGGCGGCGGTACTCCAACCCTCACCGGCTCTTCCCGGTGGCGGGGCGAACCCGCCCGTGGAGAGGGTGTTCCCGTTCGCGGTCGTGCCGTTCTGACGCGACGTACCACCGTTCGTCGGGCTTTCTGCCATTGGTGTGTTACCTGTCGTTGCGGGTGGTGCCTGCTGCTGACGGTCCGCGTCTATCCTGGCGAACTGCTGGGTCGCGGCACCACCCTGCCCCGTGGCGCCGCCGCCCCCGACAGTTTCGGCATTCTTGACTGTCTCCTCGGAGCCGGGTCGGCGAGTGCGGAACCAGGCCGACTCCAGCTCCCGGAAAATCGGCAGTTCCATCGTCGCGTCGGCAGGCGGCTGCTGGTTTGGCGCCGGGGCTGACGGCTGCTGGTTCTGCGGCGCGGCTGGCTGCGGCGCGGCTGGCTGCACCGCAGTTGGCTGCGGCGCGGCTGGCTGCGCCGGAGCGGGGCCCGGCACCGGAGCGGCTGGGCCAGCGGCCGACGCGGGAGCAGCGGGGTACGCGGCGGGCGGGGAACCAGCCGAACCTGCTATCCGAGGCAGCTCGGTAGTCAGGTCGGGGGCTGTGGGGACCTGTTCGGAGACCGAGGCAGCAGTGCTGGACACCGGCGGCCACGCCGGTGGAGCGGCGCTACTCGGGGCCGTGGTGGCCGGAGGCAACGGCGCCGCGTACGGCTGACCCGAACTCGGCGCCGCGTACGGCTGACCCGAACTCGGCGCCGCGTACGGCTGACCCGAACTCGGCGCCGCGTACGGCTGACCCGAGGTCGGTTGCCCGGAGGTCGGGGCAGCCGACACCGGCGACGCGGAGGTCGGCATACCCGCGGTGGGTTGGGCGGAAGCCGGCCACCCGGCGAAGGGAGTCGACGGTGTGCCGTACGGCTGGGCTTCTGGGCTACTCGGCAGTTGTCGCGGAATCCCCGGCTGCTGCCCGGTGACATCCGACTCACTCGAGGAACGCCGCTGCGGCAGCGTGCTGTTCGGCTGCCCGCTCATGGGGTACGGGGCAGGCGACCCACCGCCGGTGACGGCGTTGGTCGCACCGGTGAGATCGGACCACGCCGGCATCGCCTGCGGCGAGCCCGAGGGCGTGCCCGCACCGTTGCTGTGGGCCGGATCGAAGGGCCGGCCACCGAGTGTGACCTGGTTACCCGACTCGCCCGGGCGGGGGTCAAAGGTTGAGCCACTCGACGCGGGGAGCGCGTCGAGTGCCGCCGCGTTGGTGTTCGGCGCTGCCGGCAGGCCGGGGGGCAGCTGCTGCCCGGCGCCGAGCGCCCGGGGCACCAGCACACCAGCCGGAAGGCTCACCTCCGCGACGGCTCCCCGATCGGTGCCGGCGCGCAATTCCACCTTGACCCCGTGCCGGGAGGCCAGCCGAGCAACCACGACCAAGCCCATCATCCGAGAGACCGCCACGTCCACCTGTGGCGGGGTGGCGAGCTTCTCGTTCAGCTCCCGCAGCTGTTCCGCGCTGATGCCGATGCCGCGGTCCTCCACGTATAGGGAGGCCCGGTCGCCGGCCCGCCGGGCCTCCACGACGACCTGTGACTCGGGCGGCGAGAAGGCGGTCGCGTTGTCGAACAGTTCGGCGATGAGATGCACCAGGTCGTTGACGGCGGCGGCGGCGACCTCGATATCGCGGTCAATGACGCCGAACTCGATCCGCGTGTAGTGCTCCACCTCGGACTGGGCAGCCCGCAGCACGTCGATCAGGGCGGCCGGCTCCCGCTGTACGCGGGTGCTGTCCGCCGCGGCGAGAACCAGCAGGTTCTCGTCGTTGCGGCGCATCCGGGTGGCGAGGTGGTCGAGCTGGAACAACTCGGCCAGCCGATCGGGATCCTCCTCGCCCCGTTCGAGTCGGTCGAGCTGACCGATAAGTCGGTCGACCAGGATCTGCGACCGGCGCGCCAGGTTAACGAACATGGTCGCCACGGAAGCCCGCAGAGCGGCCTGCTCCGCCGCGGTACGCACCGCCTCCAAGTGGACCGCGTTGAACGCCTCGGTCACCTGACCGAACTCATCCTTGCTGCGCACCGGCAGCGGCTCGGCGATCTGGTTGGCGAGTTGCACCGGGGTTTGCTGGCCGCCGGTGGCATGCATCTCCCGAAGTCGGGCGACGGCCTGCGGCAGCCCATGCCCGGCGATCATAAGAGCGCCCTGCCGCAGGTCGCGTAGCGACCGCGCCATCGAGCGGGCGATCAGGTACGCGAAGAGGACGGCGAGCAGCAGCATGCTGAGCAGCAGCCCGGTCTCCAGTAACACCTGCATCCGCACGGCCGACCGAAGTTCGTCGGCGCGCCCGACGGCATCCCCGTCAAGCTTCGTCTCCACCTCCCGAACCAGGGTGGCGTACTCGGTCATCGCCTTGTCCCACTCGTCGGGTGTGAAGCCGACGTTCTCCAGGTTCCTAGCATCGGAGAGGCCGCGTAGGTTGCTGTTGTAGGACTCCGCCTCCCGGGCGATGGAACCGGCGGCCGTTTGGTCGAACAGCTCCTGGTCGGCGAGGTCGGCGACGGCGGCGAAGGACTCCAGCCACTGTCGCTGGCCAGTCCAGGTGGAGATGTAGGTGTTCCACAGGTCGGCGCCGAGCTGCTCCCGGCTAAAGGCGATGTGAACCACGTCCCGCTGCTGGGACAGGTACTCCTTGTTCCGGGTGAGGGCGGTCGCGGCCCGCATCAGGTCGCTCAGCTCGGAGTCACCGGCCAGCTGGGTGGCCGAGTCCCGCACGTTGATCAGGTCGGCGAGCAAGCTGTCGTACTGCTGCTGCGCCTGGGTAGTGCTGAGTCGGCCGTTGAAAACCTGGCTTCGCGTTCCGGGCAGGTCGGAGAGAGTCTGGTCAATGAAGCGGAGCTGGTTCTCCAGCGTGTCGGGCAGGCCCGTAACCTCGCTCCGCCGCGCGGCGTACGGTTCCTTCGCCTCGTCGACCCGGGCGGAAGCCTCATCGTATGCCGTGACGCGCTTCTCTCGCTCGGCCGCCCGATCTTCGCCCAGCAGCCGGATCGCTTCCGTCCGCTCGGCCTGCAGCTGACCAACCAGGTCGCCCGAGTGGGCAACCAAGCTGGCGAGGTCGCCAGATCGATTGGCGTTGTTGAGTGTTTGCAGGTGGTCGACGATGCCACTGGTACCCACGACGACCGTTGCAACGGTCGGCACGATCAAGATGAGACCGAGCTTGGACCAGATCGGCAGGTCGCGGAGCCAACCAGCAGGCCGGCGTATACGCGACAGGGAAGAGCCCGCCGTCTTCGGTCGTTTGCTCACGTCACCGCCCTCGTGATTGCAGCCCTCGCGTTGCCCTCGGGCAACACCTGGCGACCGACCCATTGGGTCGGACCATCCGAGATTCCACCACGCCACCCCGGAAAGAGAAAGCCCAGGCTGGTCTTGACCGCCCCCACAGCGAGATGTTCTGGCGATTCGATCGCATTCAGTCTGACCTGCGTTACCCAACGCAATGGAACGCCCCTCCGCGTTGTCCTGCTAGCCGCCGCTCCGGCCATCAAAAGTCGTACATAGCTTGACGAACCGAGCTTCCGGCTCGGCTCGAACGACTGCCACCCGAGCCCTGGGAACCTCACTGCCGCCGACCGAAAGGGCAGGTCGACCGGAAGTACCGGGCTCGACGCGCCGACCCGACAGCAGGGTACGACGCTCCGGCAAGCCCAGCTGCGGGCCGACGCGTCATTATACGGGGTTAGGGGCGAAATGGATACAGCTACTCAGCCAATTAGAGTCGCCAACTCGCCACTTCTTGGCACCAAAGGGACAATTCCCACCGGCACCGGCAGCGATGGGATGCCAACCCGGCGACCGGATCGCCCAAGCCCCGGCTCTGCCCCCGGCTACCCGGCGTCGGTCAACAGCCGCCCGTACGCCGGCTTGATCACCTCGTCGATGATCTGTAGCCGCTGGTCAAACGGGATGAAGGCGCTCTTCATGGCGTTGATCGTCAGCCACTGCAGTTCCCGCCAGCCGTACCCGAACGCATCCACCAACAAGGCCATCTCCCGGGACATCGAGGTGCCGCTCATCAACCGGTTGTCGGTGTTGACGGTGACCCGGAACCGCAGATCCCGCAGCAGCCCGATCGGATGATCCGCAATCGAGAGGGCCGCCCCAGTCTGCACGTTCGACGAGGGGCACAGCTCCAACGGAATCCGCTTGTCGCGCACGTACGCGGCCAGCCGGCCGAGTACCGGCTCCTCACCGGGCGTGATGTCATCCACGATCCGCACCCCGTGGCCGAGCCGGTCTGCTCCGCACCACTGGATGGCCTGCCAGATCGACGGCAGCCCAAACGCCTCGCCAGCGTGGATCGTGAAGTGGAAGTTCTCCCGCTGCAGATATTCGAAGGCATCCAGGTGCCGGGTGGGCGGGAAACCGGCCTCGGCCCCGGCGATGTCGAAGCCCACGACGCCGACGTCCCGGTGCCGTACGGCCAGTTCGGCGATCTCCTGCGACCGGGCGGCGTGCCGCATGGCGGTCAGCAGCGTGCCAACCCGAATCGGCGTGCCCTGCGCCGCGGCGAGGTCGGTGCCCTCGGCGAAGCCGGCGATCACCGCCGCGACCACCTCGTCCAGGTTGAGACCCCGCTCCAGGTGCAGCTCCGGCGCGAACCGGACCTCCGCGTAAACGACACCGTCAGCCGCCAGGTCCAGCGCGCACTCCCGGGCAACCCGCCGCAGCGCCGAAGCGGTCTGCATGACCTGAACGGTGTGCGCGAAGGTCTCCAGATACCGCTCCAACGAGCCGGAGCCGGCCGCGTCGACGAACCAGTGGCCCAACGCCTCCGGGTCGGTCGTCGGCAGCTCGTGCCCCACCTCGGCGGCCAGCTCGACGACCGTCGCTGGTCGCAGGCCACCGTCGAGGTGATCGTGCAGCAGCGCCTTGGGGACCTTGACGATGTCCTCGTACCGAATAGTCGCAACCATGTTCAGACCCTAGTCGGCACCAACGTCTGCACAGCGTCAGCCCCGTTGGCGCGTTGTCCGGGTCACCCACCAGCCGGGCGTGGCAGTGCGCGACGCGGCAACCGGGTCGTCCTCAGCACCGGCTCGCCCGGGGGTCGATAGGATGCCGGTCCACCGGGTGACCGCCCGGCTCACCACCGACCGGCCCGGAGCCCGACATGGATCCCCGCATCCGCCACCGGCTGCGCTGCCCGATCTGCGCCCTTCCGCTGGCCGAGGCGACCGCTGGCACCACCCGGACACTGACCTGTCCGCGCCGGCACAGCTTCGACGTGGCCCGGCAGGGCTATGTGAATCTCCTGGCCGGCCGGGCACCACACGTCGGGGACACCGGCGAAATGGTTGCCGCCCGCACCGACTTCCTCGCCGCCGGTCACTACGACCTGATCTCCCGGGCGCTGGCCGACGCGGCCGCGGTCGCCACGGCCCGCTACCGCGCCGCGCACCCCCAGCCCGAGACGAGCACCGCGTACCCCCTGGTGGTGGAGCCCGGCGCCGGCACCGGCCGGCACCTCGGCGCGGTGCTGGCGGCGCTGCCGGACGCCGTCGGCCTAGCCCTGGACGTGTCGAAGCCGGCGCTACGCCGCGCGGCCCGCGTCCATGAACGAGCCGGGGCGGCGCTGGCCGACACCTGGCAGCAGCTGCCCCTGCCCGACGCCTCGGTCGCCGTGCTGTTGAACGTCTTCGCCCCGCGCAACGGAGCGGAGTTCCACCGGGTACTCGATCCGGCCGGCGCGCTGCTGGTCGTCACGCCGGCCGCCGACCACCTCACCGAGTTGGTTGGTGCGCTCGGCCTGCTCCAGGTCGACCCGGCAAAGCCCGACCGGGTGGCCGGGCGCCTCGGAACGCGTTTCGCCACCGAGTCGGAGACCGAACACCGAACCCGGCTGACGTTGACCCGCCCGGAGATCTCCACTCTGGTGGGAATGGGACCCAGCGCCTGGCACACCGAGCCGGCCCGGCTCGCCGAACGGATTGCCACCCTGCCCGACCCGGTCGAGGTAACCGTGGCCGTCCGACTCGGCGTCCACCGTCGCCGCTAGGTCGAGAGATCTACCTCTTCCCAGCCGGGGGGCTCGTCGTGGTAGGGGCCCCGGAGGACTACCGCCCACTCCAGTGCCCACCGACGTTGCCCAATCGCGTTGGCGTCCACCAGGCCGGGCAGGGTTCGGTGGGCGTGCTCCACCTCGAGATAAGCCCAATCCAGGCAGTAGTGCAGGTCGAGCAGGGCCGCCGCGTCCGCCGGATCCCGGGGGGCGGTGAGGGTCCGTGACCGCCAGTGCCGGACCGTCTCGCCGGCCAGAATGTTCGGCATCCGCTCCACCAGCCGCTCATCCACCGGCAACGTCGGGTCCAGCTGCCGAGTCAGGCCAAGCACCCAGGCCAGGGCGTACAGCGCGTCGTAGTGCAACACGAAAGAGCGGTGGTCCCCCTTGCCGCCAGTGACGAACTGCCACTCCGGCGGGGTGACCGTCTCGACCAGATGCGAGGCGAGCAGCCAACTCATCGCCGCCTGCGGCGGCATGCCGAAACAGCGGGCCAGGATGAGGTGCAGCACCGCGACCCGGGTCTCGATCTCACCGGTCGGGCGCAGCTCGATCTCGTCACCGGGCTCCCACACCAGGGGAAAGTGCGCCGGCGGCAGTGGCAGTCCCAGCCGAGACAACTCCTCCAGGCTGGCCGCACGCACCATTTGGGGGTTTGGGGCAGGTACCGCCACGACAGTTATCCTCGTCTGTGTGGACCGGCTGGCCGGATCGTCCTCCTGGCCAGGCAGGATAGCCCTCCGCTAAGGGGGAACGGAACGGACGGTCAGCTGATTCGCTCGAGCACCAACGGCTGCTGTTCCGGGGCAGCCGCCGCGATCCGCACCGCCCGCACCGCCTCCGTCCGGGCCGCCGGAATCCGGTCGGCCTCCTCGGCCCGCAGCTCAAAGAGGGGCTCGCCAGCACGGACCGGATCACCGGGGCGCTTGTGCAGCAGCACCCCCGCCGGCGCGGACACCGCGTCCTCCTTGCGGGCCCGGCCGGCGCCGAGCCGCCACGCGGCCAACCCCATCCCGTACGCGTCCACCTGGGCCACCACACCGCTCTCGGCTGCGCGGACCACCTCGACCTCCGGCGCGGTGGGCGCCGGGGCGTCCGGGTCCCCGCCCTGGGCCCGGAGCATCGCCCGCCAGGCGTCCATCGCCCGGCCGTCACGCAAGGCCGCCGCCGGATCGGCGTCCGGTAGCCCGGCCGCGTCCAGCATCTCGCGGGCCAGGGCCAGGGTCAGCTCCACCACGTCCGCCGGGCCGCCGCCCGCCAAGACCTCCACAGACTCGGTCACCTCGACCGCGTTGCCGATGGCCAGCCCCAGGGGGGTGGACATGTCGGTCAGCAGGGCGACCGTGCGGACACCCTGCGCACCACCCAACTCGACCATGGTGCGGGCCAGTTGCCGGGCCTGGTCGACCGACTTCATGAACGCGCCGGAGCCGACCTTGACGTCGAGCACCAGCGCGCCGGTCCCCTCAGCGATCTTCTTGCTCATGATCGAGCTGGCGATCAGCGGGATGGCCTCCACCGTGCCGGTCACGTCCCGCAACGCGTACAGCTTGCGGTCGGCCGGCGCGAGACCGGCACCAGCCGCGCAGATCACCGCGCCGACCTCGCGAAGCTGGGCGAGGAACTCCTCGTTGCCCAGCGATGCCCGCCAGCCCGGAATGGACTCCAGCTTGTCCAGCGTGCCGCCGGTGTGCCCGAGACCTCGGCCGCTCAGCTGCGGCACCGCCGCACCACAGGCCGCGACCAGCGGAGTCAACGGCAGGGTGATCTTGTCTCCGACGCCGCCGGTCGAGTGCTTGTCCACCGTCGGCCGGTCGACCGCTGAGAGGTCCAGCCGCTCGCCGCTGGCGATCATCGCCGCGGTCCACCGGGCGATCTCCGGCGTGGTCATGCCGTTCAACAGGATCGCCATCGCGAGCGCGGCCATCTGCTCGTCCGCCACCTGGCCCCGGGTGTAGGCGTCCACCACCCAATCAACCTGGGCATCGGAGAGGACCGCGCCGTCCCGCTTGGCCCGAATGACATCAACCGCCGCAAATTCCGCCATGAACTAACTCTCTCCCCACGTTCTCAGCCCGGGCCGGCTACCCGCCCGCTCCGATGTGTCCCGCCGCCGGTCGGCCCTCGGCCCGTACGCTCAGCCCGGCCACCGGATCGGGATCTCCAACGGCGGCTCGCCCTCACCCGCCCAGAAGATCGTGCCCGCCGCGTCCACCACCACGACCCGGGGTACCCGGGCCAGCCCCCAGGTGATCGCCTCCGCTGGATCATCCCAGCTCGGCCCCTCCTCGAGAACGCCGGTCTCGCCGTCGCCGGCCTCCCCCGCCGAGCGTTCCCAGTACGCCGTCCACACCTGTTGCCCCGCCGACAGGTCCGGGTGCACGAAGACCGTCCCGCGCCCCCGCCAGGCAGCCAGCCGCTCCGGCACCACCGGAACCGGGTCCGTCCCGGTCACCGCCTCCAGGTCCGCCACGTCGAACGCGTGCGGCAGCAGCTCGGCCATCCGGAGCGCCCCGCTCTTAACCTCGATCAGGCACTCCGGGCCGCCGTGTTCCCAGAGCAGCTGCCGGCACCGCCCGCACGGCATCAGCGGCTCCCCGGTGGCGTCAACGCAGGAGAGCGCGACGATCCGCCCACCACCGGTGGCGTGCAGCGAAGAGATCACCCCGCACTCGGCGCAGAGCGCCATGCCGTACGACGCGTTCTCCACGTTGCAGCCGACCACGATGCGACCATCGTCCACCAGGGCGGCCGCCCCCACCGGAAACTTCGAGTACGGCACGTACGCGTGCCGCATCACCTCGGTCGCCGCGGCGCGCAGCCGCCCCCAGTCGAGCTCCATCTGCTTTCCCCATCAACCCTTGATGTACGGCTTTCCGTCGGCTGCCGGCGCCCGGACCCTACCCACCAGCCCCGCCACCGCCAGGATCGTCGCCAGGTACGGCAGCATCGCCAGGAACTGGCTCGGAATGGAGCTGTTGATCGCGCTCAGGTAGGTGGCGAGTTGGTCGGCGAAGCCGAAGAAGAGCGCCGCGAGCAGCGCGCCGGTCGGGCTCCACCGGCCGAAGATCAGCGCCGCTAGGGCGATGAAGCCCTTGCCGCCGATCATGTTCTTGGTGAACGAGAAGAGGGCGAGCGTGTACGAGGCACCGCCGATGCCGGCGACCGCCCCGGCCAGCAGCACGTTGCGGTAGCGCAGTCGCAGCACCCGGACGCCCAGGGTGTCGGCGGCGGTCGGATGCTCACCGACCGAACGGGTACGCAGGCCCCACCGGGTCCGGAACAGCGCGATGTGGATCACCAGGACCAGAAGCAGGCCGAGGTAGAGGAAGATGTTGCCGGCGAACAGCGCCGGCCCGAGCACCGGGATCTCCGACAGCAGCGGGATCTCCCAGTTGCTGAAGTGTGGGGCGCTGTTGTATTTCGCCGGGTCGGGTTGCATCAGCCGCTCGTAGAGGAAGCCGGTGATGCCCACCGCGAGCAGGTTCAGCACGATCCCCATGACCACCTGGTCCACCAGGTAGCGGATGGCGAAGACCGCCAGCAGCAGTGAGATGAAGGTGCCGCCGATGGCTGCGGCGATCAGGCCCACCCAGAGGTTGCCGCTGAGGCTGCCGAAGAGGGCACCGCTGAAAGCCCCCATCAGTAGCTGGCCCTCGATGGCCACGTTGACCACGCCGGAGCGTTCGCAGAGCACGCCGGCCAGCGACCCGAAGATCAGCGGAAGAGCCAGGATGAAGGTGCCCCGGACGATGTTGACCAGGGGCATGAAGTTCTGCCCGGCCGGGGCGGTGGAGACCTGCCAGCAGAGGAAGCTCACCACGAAGCCGACCAGGCCGACACCGAGCACGAGGGTGAACCAGCGCTTCGGCAGCCCGGCCAGGATCGCCACGCCGGCGGCGAGGGCGACCGCCCCGAAGAGGGCCGCCCCGACCGTACCGTTGATCTTCAACGCGGCGCCGCTGGCATCCTCGCTGAGGGTGAACCGGGCCGGCTCGCTGGCGGCGAGCGCGGTGAAGAGCAGCACCGCCAGCAGGCCGAGCACGGTCAGCACCAGGCCGGCCTTCCTGGCTCGGGTCCAGAACCCCTCGTTGACCGGGGAGACCGCGACGTCGTCAACAGCCATGGTGGACATGCGCGTCACCAGCCCTTCGCGAGGCTCGTCTGCGGCCGGGCGGCCCGGGCGGCTCGAAGCTGGAAGATCGCCTTCACCAGGGCCGGCGCGGCGATGAAGATGACGATCAGCGCCTGGAGCACGGTAACCAACTCCAGCGAGACACCCGAGTACGACTGCATCCGGTTACCGCCGGCCTGCAGCGCGCCGAAGAGCAGGGCGGCGAGCAACACGCCCCACGGCTTCACCCGGCCAAGCAGCGCCACCAGAATGCCGTCGAAGCCGATCTGGGCTACGACCAGCGGGGTCAGTGCGGCGGCGGTGGTGCCGAGCACCATCTGCGAGCCGCCGAGGCCGGCCAGGGCACCGGCGAAGACCATAATCAACACGTACGTCCGGGTGACACTGATGCCGGCGGTACGCGAAGCCGCCGGGTTACTCCCCACGGCCCGCAACTCGAAGCCGAGGGTCGACCGGTTCAGCAGCCAGGCGACCGCCCACGTCGCCAGCACGGCGAGGATGATTCCCGCGTGCGCCCGCAGGTCGTCGCCGAAGAGCCGGGGAAGCTGCGCGGAGGCGTCCACCGGACGGCTGATGGCATTCGTACGGTTCGGGTCCTGAACCCCGTTCTGCGTGATCAACCACACCAGGAAGTACACCGCGACGTAGTTGAGCATGATCGTGTTGATCACCTCGTGGGCGCCGGTGCGGGCCTTGAGGATCCCCGGAATGAAACCCCACACGGCACCGCCAACCGCACCGGCGAACACCGCGACGAGCAGGTGCAGCCCGGCCGGCAGCGGCAGCAGGAACCCGGCCAGCCCGGCCGCGATGACGCCCATCGTGGCCTGCCCCTGGGCACCGATGTTGAACAGGCCGCCACGGAAGGCGAGCGCCACGGAGAGCCCGGTGAAGACCAGCGGGGCGGTGTAGGTCAACGTCTCCGAGATCGGGCTCAGCGCCGCGGTGAGACCGACCGCGTCGGGGTCGAAGACCGCGCCCTTGAACAGGTTCGCGTACGCCTCGCTGACCAACGCCCAGCTGGCGTTGAGGGCGTCGGCCGGGCGGGCGGTGATGTAGCTGTAGGTGGCCAGTACGTCCGGATCGGAGACGATCATCAGGATCCCGCCGACGATCATCGCCAGGACCAACGACAGCAACGTCACCGTGAAGGTGTTGGCGGCCCAGAGGTTCGCCACGAAGAGCCGCCCGAGCGCGGGGCGCTCCGGTGGCTGCTGACTCGCCGGCTCGGCTCGCTCGGTGTTGTCGAGCGTCATCCGGGCCGCCTGGTCCGTGGTCGCCGGTTCCTTGTCCGGGGAGCCGGACTCTGCGTTGGTCATGCCTCGTCCTCGCTCCCGGGGCCCGATGGGCTGGGCGCCCCGCCATCGGTACCCGCCGTCGCTCCGTTCGCCCCGGCGTCCGCCGGATCCGGAGTGATGCCCGCCATCAGCAGGCCGATCTCCTCGCGGGCGGTGTCCGGGCCGACGATGCCGATGATCCGACCGCGGTACATCACCGCGATCCGGTCGGCCAAGCCGATCACCTCGTCGAGTTCGCTGGAGACGAGGAGGACGGCGGTTCCGGCATCTCGCTCGTGAATAACCCGGCTGTGGATGAACTCGATGGAGCCGACATCGACGCCACGGGTCGGCTGGGCGGCGATGAGGAGTTTCAGCGGCCGGGACAGTTCCCGGGCGACGATCACCTTTTGTTGGTTCCCGCCGGAGAGCGTGCCAACCGCCGCCTCCGCCGACGGGGTACGGACGTCGAACTGGGCGATCCGCTCCCGCGCCGACTTCTTGATCGCATCCGGGCGGAGCGCGAGCCCCCGGCCGAACGGCGGTCGGTCGTACAGGTCCAGCACCAGGTTCTCCGCGATGCTGAGTTCCTTGACCAACCCGTCAACGCTGCGATCCTCGGGCACGTAACCAACGCCCGCGCGGAGGATCTCCTTGGTTGACCGGTCGTCGATCCGCTCCCCGCCCAGCCGCACCGAGCCGGCGAGCAGCGGACGTAGCCCCATGACCGCCTCGACCAGCTCGGTCTGGCCGTTGCCCTGCACACCGGCGATGCCGAGCACCTCACCGGCGCGCACGGTCAGGTCAACGCCGTCCACCGCGCGTACCTGCCGGTCGTCGTCAACCACCAGCCCGGAGAGCTCGAGAACCGGCTCGCCCGGCGTCGCGGGCTCCTTGTCCACGGTGAGCCGGACGGTGCGACCAACCATCAGGGCGGCCAGTTCGTCCCGGCTCGCCTCCGGCGTGGCGGTGCCGACGGTCCGCCCGCGCCGGATCACGGTGACCCGGTCGGCGATGGCCTTCACCTCACCGAGCTTGTGGGTGATGAAGACGATCGACCGACCAGCGGCCTTGAGCTCCCGCATGACGGTGAGCAGTTCCTCGGTCTCCTGCGGCGTGAGCACCGCGGTCGGCTCGTCGAGGATGAGCAGGTCAACGTCGCGGGTGAGGGCCTTGACGATCTCGACCCGCTGCTGGATGCCGACCGGCAGGTCCTCGATGATCGCGTCCGGGTCGACCTGAAGGTTGTAGCGGGTCGAGACCTCCGCGACCTCGCGCCGGGCACGTCGGCGGTCCAGGAAGCCGAGCATGCCGCCCCGGACCTGCTCGGCGCCGAGCATGACGTTCTCGGCCACGGTGAGGACCGGTACCAGCATGAAGTGCTGGTGCACCATCCCGATCCCGGCCGCGATGGCGTCCGCCGGGCCGCGCGGCTGCAGCGGCTTCCCGTCCACCAGGATCTCGCCCTCGTCGGGCTGGTAAAGCCCGTACAGCACGTTCATCAGGGTCGACTTACCCGCGCCGTTCTCCCCGAGCAGGGCGTGGATCTCCCCCGGCTCCACCGTGAGATCGATGTGGTCGTTGGCGACCAGGTCACCGAAGCGTTTGGTGATGCCGCGCAGTTCGAGTCTCAGCGCAACCTCCCGGGTACGAAGCGATGGTGCGGGGAGTTACCGGTACGCCGGCAACGGCACTCGTCGGTGGAGCCGATCGGCCGCCCGGCGCCGGCGGGAAGTCCCGTGGCGCCAGGGCGGCCGGATCGTCGTGCGGTCCGCTCGCCGAGCAGCTGGCTAAGTGCCCCTCCACGGCGAGTCGGCATCAGCTCACTGCGGCTGGGACTGCGACTCGACCTTGATCAAGCCGGCGGCGATGTCCGCCTTCAGCTTGTCGACCTCGGCCTTCAGCTCAGCCGGGATCTTGCTATCGAACTCGTGGTACGGCGCGAGCGAGACGCCCTCGTTGGCCAGCGTGCCGGTGAAACCCGGGTCCGCCTCCAGCTTCTCGCCGGCGGCGGCCTTGAGCACGGCCTCCTGAACGGCGCCGGGGATGTTCTTCACCACGGTGGTGATGATCGCCGGGCAGTTCGAGGTGCTCTCGCAGCCGTCGATGTCGACCCAGATGGTGTTGTACTTGCCGCCGGAGGACTGGGCCGCCGCGGTGGTGCCGAGGCCAGCACCGCCGGCGACCGGCATGATGATGTCGGCGCCCTGGGCGACCAGCGCGTCGCTGACCTTCTTGCCCTCGTCCTGCTTGACGAAGCTGTTGGCGAACGAGCCGTTCTGGCTTTCCTTGTCCCACCCCAGGGCCTGGACGTTCTTCCCCTTGGCCTGGTTGTAGTGGTCGACCCCATCGACGTAGCCGTCCATGAAGATGGTCACCGGCTGGATCTTCTCGCCGCCGTAGGTGCCCACCTTGCCGGTCTGGCTGAAGCCAGCGGCCAGATAACCGGCGAGGAAGCCGGCCTGGGCGGTGTCGAACTGCATCGGGTAGACGTTGCTCTGCGGCAACTTCGTGTCCACGATGCCGAACTGCTGGTCCGGGTTCGCCTCCGCGATCTTGGCGGTGGCCTCCTGCATCAGGCCACCGACGGCGAGGATGAAGTCGCAGTCCTGGTTGACGTACTGCGTCAGGTTCGGCTCGTAGTCGGCCTCAGCCTTCGACGCGACGTACTTGATGTCGATGTCCTTGTTCTCGGCCTTGGCTGCCTCCAAGCCCTGCCAGGCCGAGGTGTTGAAGGACTTGTCGTCGATCCCGCCGACGTCGGTCACCATGCAGGCACTGAACTTCTCGCCGCCGTTGCCGGCGTTGTTCTCCTCGGGCGCCTCACCGCAGGCGGAGGCGGCCAGCACGAGGCCGCCCACCGCGAAGACCGAGGCGATCCGCATCCCACGCACCGAGCGCAAGACGACTCCTTCCATTGCGCACCGCGTCCACCACGGTGGCAGCCCTTGTGAACCGGCCTGCACTGTGCCGCCGGTGTCCCACGTTCCGGACGCCGAGCGTACGCCCCCGGCCCCTACCCCGGCCGACAGCCATGCGTGACTGTTGAGTGCCTGTTACCCCGACGTGATCCTGGGGTACTTCGGTCACTCGACATGGCGGCCAAAGGTGCCCGGATGGGACGAATTCTCCGCATCCAGCGGGTTCCTCGTGCAGGGTGGTTACCCCCAGTCGGACGTTACCGCCAGAAGACCGCCACCGCAGCGTTGACCAGGGTCAGCCCGATGATCGCGAGGAAGTGCCCCCGGGCGACCGCTTCCCGCTTCCGCGAGAAGAAGACCATGACGAAAATGAGCAGCGCGAGCGTCAGCTTGGTGACGAGCTTCGCCGGGTCCGGCTCACCCCCGTCCCGCAGTGGCGCGGAGAGGCCGATTCCGGTCAGCAACGCGAGCCCCGCACCCCAGAGCATGGCCGGGTTGATCCGGAACTTGCCCTTGAGGTACTGCACCACCGCGCCGCCGAGCAACAGCGCGAACCCGATCAGGTGGATGTAACGGAGAGTCAGTCGTAAGGCTTCCACGCGGCCTATCCTCCCCCACAACGACGGATCGTAGTAGAGGGGCTCGGTCGATCGGCGCCTCAGCCCTTCGTACCACCCGCGGTCAGACCCGAGACCAGGTGCCGTTGGGCGATCATGAAGACCAGCCCAGCCGGGACCGTCACCAGCACCGCCGCCGCCGTCAGGTACTCCCACTGCGGGTTGTACTGCGGCACGAACTGCCGAAGCCCGTACGCCAGGGTGAACTGGTTGTCGGTCTGGATGAAGGCCGACGCGTACGCGACCTCCCCCCACGCGGTGAGGAAGGTGTAGAAGGCGGTGACCGCGACGGCCGGGCGGGCCAGCGGCAGCACCACCCGCCAGAAGGTGGCGAACGGGCCGCAGCCGTCCAGCGCCGCCGCCTCGTCCAGCGAGGTGGGGATGGAGTCGAAGTAGCCCTTCAGCATCCAGGAGCAGAACGGAACGGCGATGGTCAGGTAGGCGATCACCAGCGACGGCAACGTGTTGATCAACCCGAGGTGCGCCATGATCGTGTAGATCGGCACGATCAGGATGGCCACCGGAAACATCTGGGTGACCAGGAAGACCATCATCAACGGCCGGCGGCCCGGGAAGTTGAACCGGGAGACGGCGTAACCGGTGGTCGCCGAGAGGAAGATGCCGATCCCCATCGTGCCGCCGGCCACGATCACCGAGTTCAGCAGCCACCGCAGAAAGCTGGTGTCGAAGAGCACGTAGCGGTAGTTGGTCAGGGTCGGATCCTGGACCAGGGTCAGGTCGGTGCTCTGCACCGCGTACCCGGGCTTGAAGGAGGAGAGCAGCACCCAGGCGATCGGACCGATCGCAACCAGCGAGGCGACGATCAAGGTCCCGTGCAGCAGCAGCGACGTCGCCGGGCTACGCCGACTACGGCCAGCACGCCGCGCGGTCTTGGCCCGGGCGGTCGGCGTGGCCCCGGCCCCGACCGGGGCCGCCGGTGTCCCCGCCGTGGACGTGGCCGTCCCGGAGCTGGTCGATTGGCTCATCACCACACCTCGCCTTGCTTACGCAGTGCCCGCCGGTAGAACACGGAGAAGACCAAGAGAATGGAGAGAATCAACACGCCGTACGTGGAGGCGAGCGAGTAGTTGCGGATGCCCTCGAAGGCGGCCCGGTACGCGCCGGTCACCAGGATCTCGGTCTCTCCGGCCGGCTCTCCCTCGGTCACCAGGAAGATGACCGGGAAGAGGTTGAACGTCCAGATGGTGCCGAGCAGGATCACGGTCATGCTGGTCGACCGCAGGCCCGGCAATGTGATGGCCCGGAACCGCTGCCACGGCGACGCGCCGTCGATCTCCGCCGCCTCGTAGAGCTCACCGGGAATGGTCTGCAGCCCGCCGAGCAGCGCCACCATCATGAACGGCACGCCGAGCCAGACGTTGGTGACGATCGCGGTGAACAGTGACGTCCACCGTTCGGAGAACCACGGGAGCGGGTCGGCCCCGAGCCCGGTGAGCACCGAGTTCGCCAGGCCAAAGCGCTCGTTGAAGATGAACTTCCAGGCGAAGGCGCTGACGAAGGCCGGCACCGCCCACGGCAGCACCAGCAGCACCCGGTAGAGGCCACGGCCGCGGATCGGGCGGTTGAGCAGGACGGCGAGGCCGAGCCCGAGACCATAGTGGAAGGCGACACCGACGGAGGTCCAGATCAGAGTGATCCCGGTCCACTCCCAGAACCGGCCGACCTGGCCCGTGAGGACCCGGACGTAGTTGTCCAGACCCGCATACTCCCACCGGTTGGGGTTCTCCTCGCAGACCTCACCGCCGGTGATCGACTTGGTGCAGATCTCCGCCACCTGGTTGGCCTCGTTGAGGTTGGTGAAGGAGAGCCAGATTCCCCGGCCGAGCGGATAGAAGATCAAGACTGCCAGGACGATCACCACCGGCAGGACCATCGCCCAGGCGTACCAGTTCCGGTCCCAGCTACGACGAAGTCGGGACGGGCGGGCGGGGCGACGGTCCGGCGGCGCGGACGCTGGCGCGGCGGTCACGGTGCGCATATCAGCTGAGCTCCAGTAGGTGGGCCGGTCGGCCGGCGACCGGAGCGGTCGCCGGCCCGACCGGATGCCGAGGGACGAGTGGTCGCCGGCCTCTGCCCGCCGGCGGGTGGATCAGAAGCCGTACGCGGTGACGACCTCCGCCTGGTACCTCTTCGCGAGCTCGTCGAGCGCCTCCTTCGGGTCCCGGTTCTGGATCAGGACCTTGGTGACCATCTCGTCCAGCGGTTCGAAGAACTGGCCAGCCTCGGGGATCCAGGGGCGGCTGACCGCGGCCTCGACGGCCGGCTGGTACGCGGTCACGATTGGGTTGCTCTGTACCGCGTCAAGGTCGTAGGCCGACTTACGCGTCGGCAGCAGCCCGAGCTTCTCAGCGAGAAATGCCTGTGATTCGGCGGAGCTCATGAAGGCCACGAAGGCAATGGCGGCCTCGACCTTCTCCTCCGGCATGCCGGACCAGACGGTGTAGTTGTGCCCACCGACCGGACTGCCGGCCTGGGCCGAGCCGGCGGGGACCGGGGCGATGCCGAGGTTCTCCACACCGCCGAAGGCCGGCGCCTGCGACACGTTGTTGACCTCCCAGGGACCATTAATGATCATGGCGACCTTCTCTTCATTGAAGAGGGTCATCATGGTTCCGTAGGAGTCCGTCGCGGGCGGCGGGACGGCCGCGCCGCTGTCGATCAGATCCTTGGCGATCTCCAGCCCGGCCACGTTCTGGTCCGAGCCGACGACGATCTTCTTGGCCGGGACATCCACCAGGTCCCCGCCCTCGCCGTAGAGGAACGGCAGCAGGAAGTAGCCCTCCGGATTGAGGTAGAGGCCGTCCGCGCCGGTCTTCTCCTTGACGGCTTGGGCGGCGGTCTTCAGCTCGGCCCAGGTCGTCGGCGCGGCGGCGACACCCGCCTCGGCCAACAGCTTCTTGTTGTACATCAGCGACAGCGTGTCGGTCACCTGCGGGACGCCGTAGGTCTTGCCGTCGTACTTGTTCGAGGCGAGCGGAGTGGGCAGGAAGTCCGACTCGTCGGCGAGCAGTTCGGAGCCGTCCAGCGCGTAGAGGTAGCCCAGCGAGGCGAACTCTGGAACCCAAGCCACCTCCGCCCGCATGATGTCCGGCGCGCCGGTCTCGGCCTGTGCTGCCGTCTTGAACTGGTTCTGTGCCTCACCGAACGGGACCGACTGATAATTGATCTTCACGTTCGGATAGGTCTGGTTGAACTTGGCGATCAGCTCCTGGAAAACCGGACCCTCGTTCTTCGGGTCTGAGGTGTCCCACCAGGTCAGCTCGGCCTTCATGGCTGCGGGGTCGGTCGTTGACCCTTCCCCCGCGCTCTGCTCGTCCTCGCCACAGGCGACGAGGGTCAGAGCAAGGGCGGCGGAGGCGAGTACGGCGACTCCCTTGGCTGTGCGACGCATGTTCGCTCCTAGATTGCCTGCCGGTGTCGGCCGGACACTAGCAAGAGTTTTCTAAGTTAGAAACCCTTTGCGAACGGTCTTGCAACAACCGGGGCCATCTTGTCATCTAGACCCATCTCATGTCGGGCTTGCGCGACAAAACGGCAGGCCCGGACCTCGGCCAGCCGTCGCCCCCCGCCCCCCGGCCGCCAACACCCCGACCGCGTTGATGCTGTTCGATGCGGCATCCCTCGGACCTCACCGACCGAAACACCGTCCTCCGCCCAGGCCAGCAGCCCCGGAAAATCGGGCTGCAAGAACTTGCCTGTCAGCGCAAGAACCATCCGGTGAGCTACAGTGCCGCCATGCGCGCTCGACTGTCCGACATCGCCCAGCAGGCAGAGGTCAGTGAGGCCACCGTGTCGCGGGTGCTCAACGACCGACCCGGAGTGGCACCCGAGACCCGACAGGCCGTCCTGACCGCCCTTGACGTGCTCGGGTACGAACGTCCAGCCCGGCTCCGCAAACGCTGCGCCGGACTGGTGGGCCTGGTCGTCCCGGAACTCGACAACCCGATCTTTCCCGCCTTCGCGCAGATCATCGAGTCGGCGCTGGCGCCGACCGGCTTCACCCCCGTGCTGTGCACCCAGACCCCCGGGGGAATCCGGGAGGACGAATACGTCGAGATGCTGCTCGACCGGCAGGTCTCCGGCATCGTCTTCGTCTCCGGCCTGCACGCCGACACCGCCGCCGACCACGAGCGGTACCGCGCACTGATCGCCCGCCCACTGCCGGTTGTCATGGTCAACGGCTACGCACCGAACCTCCCCGCGCCCTTCATCTCCTGTGACGACCGGGAGGCCGCCGAGTTGGCCGTCACCCACCTGGTCGCGCTGGGGCACCGCCGGATCGGCCTGATCACCGGACCAAACCGGTTCGTCCCCGTACAGCGCAAGGTCGCCGCCTACCAAGCCGCCATGCGGCGCTGCACGAATGTCTCCGAGGCCGAGCTCACTGAACTCACCGAGCTCTCCCTCTTCGGCGTCGAGGGGGGCGAGGCCGCCGCCACCCGCCTGCTGGACCGCGGCGTCACCGGCCTGGTCTGCGGCTCCGACCCGATGGCGTTGGGTGCCATCCGCGCCGCCCGACAGCGCGGGCTCGCCGTGCCCCGCGACGTCTCCGTCGTCGGATACGACGACTCCCCGCTGATGGCCTTCACCGACCCACCCCTGACCACCATGCGCCAGCCGGTCGCCGCGATGGCGGTTGCCGCCGTCCAGGCTCTGGTGGACGAGATCAACGGGCATGCCGCCCCACATTCGGAGTATCTGTTCCGGCCCGAGCTGGTGGTACGCGGCTCGACCGCGGTCGCCCGGACGCCCGGCGTTGACCCCGGTGGGCCCACCCCCGCCCCGCTGGCGGTCTCGGTCTGAACGCCCGCCGCCCGCCCCGTCCCGAGCCCGGCCGGGAGGCGAATCCGGGCCCATCTTGCGCAAGGTCTGCTTGACTCTTGCAACGCTCTGCCGGCATCCTGCACAGCAACCGGCGCCACCACCCCTGCCCGCGCCGGAGACCGCCGTACCGCGCGAGATCGGGGAACCCCTCATGACCGTCCGCAACCCCACCCCGCCGACCTCCGACGATGACTGGTGGCGCTCCGCCGCCATCTATCAGGTCTACCTCCGCAGCTTCGCCGACGCGAATGGTGACGGGATCGGCGACCTGGCGGGCCTGCGGCAACGCCTGCCCTACCTGCGCGACCTCGGGGTGGACGCGCTCTGGTTGACCCCCTTCTACCCCTCACCCATGATTGACGGCGGCTACGACGTCGCCGACTACCGCGATGTCGACCCGATGTTCGGCACCCTCACCGAGTTCGACGACGTGATCGTTGACGCGCACGCACTGGGCCTACGGATCATCGTCGACCTGGTGCCCAATCACACGTCGAGCGCCCACCCCTGGTTCCAGGCCGCCCTCGCGGCGGCCCCCGGCTCCCCCGAGCGGGCCCGCTACCACTTCGCCGCGGGGCGCGGAGCCGCGGGCGAACTGCCGCCGAACGACTGGGAGAGCATCTTCGGCGGACCGGCCTGGACCCGGCTGCCCGACGGGCAGTGGTACCTGCACCTGTTCGACTCGGCACAGCCGGACCTGAACTGGCGCAACCCCGAGGTCCGCACCGAGTTCGAGGAGGTGCTCCGGTTCTGGTTGGACCGCGGCGTCGACGGGTTCCGGATTGACGTGGCCCACGGAATGATCAAGGCGGAGGGCCTGCCGGATGTCGGCTTCGGCCAACAGACCGGCCAACGACAGGTCGAACTGCTCGGCAAAAGCCGACTGCCCTACTTCGACCAGGACGAGGTGCACGACATCTACCGTGCCTGGCGGCCGATCCTGGACAGCTACCCCGGGGGCCGGATGGCGGTGGCCGAGGCCTGGGCGGAGACCCCGCAACGGCTCGCCCGCTACATCGGTCCAGACGAGCTGCACCAGGCGTTCAGCTTCGACTTCCTCGACGCCCACTGGTCGGCCGACTCCTTCCGCAAGGTCATCGACAGCGCGCTCGCCGAGTCAGCGGTCATCAACGCGCCCACCACCTGGGTGCTGTCAAACCATGACAAGCAGCGACACGTCACCCGGTACGGGGATGGGCCGGCCGGACTACGCCGCGCCCGCGCCGCAGCCCTGCTGATGCTCGCGCTGCCCGGCTGCGCCTACGTCTACCAGGGTGAGGAGCTGGGCCTACCCGAGGTCCTCGACCTCCCGGACGACCTGCGGCAGGACCCGCAGTACCTGCGGACCGGCCAGAGCCGGGACGGCTGCCGGGTACCGATCCCGTGGAGCGGCGAGCTCAGCCCCTACGGCTTCGGCCCCGCCGGCAGCGCGCTGAGCTGGCTGCCCGCCCCGGCTACCTGGCGGGAACTGTCGGTGGCTGCCCAGCGCGGCGTCCCCGACTCCACGCTCGAGCTGTATCGCACCGCGCTCCGGATCCGCCGGGCGCACCCCGCGCTCGCCACGGCCGCGGCCCAGATCGGCTGGCAGGAGAGCCGGCCGGGCGTCCTCGCCTTCACCCGTACCGCCGGCGGTACGGCGCTCACCTGTGTGGTCAACATCAGCGACGCACCCGTCAGCACCGAGTACGGCGAGCCCCTCGTCGCCAGCGCCACGCTCACCCGGGAGGAATCCGGCTACCTGATCCCGGTCGACGCGGCCGCCTGGTTCGAACGGCGCTAAGCGGGTACGCCCCAACCAACCTGGTCGTTCGGCGTGCCCCGGGCCGCCGGGCGGCTGGGCAACCGGCCGGCCCGAGATCAACGCTCGAGGCCCGGTAACTTCGCTGCGATCCGGGCAAAGCCCGCCCGGATCGCAGCCTCACTCGGCGGCATCGCCGACTGGGCCTCCCGATCCCGTTCCCCCTCCGCCAGCTCCTCGTCAAAGGTGTCGTCAAAGTTGCCGTAGAGTTCGGCGCTGTCCGCCTGCGCCGCCGCCTCATCCTCGGCGGCGGCCTGAGCCGCGACGATCTCACCTCGGATCTGCTCCGCCGACACCGCCGGCAGCAGCGGCTCGACCACTGCCATCAGCGCCTCCTCCGCCACCATCACCTCGGCCAGCGCCAACGCGGGCGCCCGCTCGTACGGGCCGCAGACCACCGGCTCCCACTCGTCGGCGTCGCCGAGCGGGCCGAAGGTGATAATCCACGGCAGGTCGAGCATCGGCGAGTCGTCCGGCAGGTCGAGTGTCACGAGAGTGCCCACCCGCCAATCATCGTTCCCCGGCCGTGGGCGGATCCCCGGTTCGACGCTCCGTCCCTGGTTCGGGTGCCGTCGGCCCGTTCACGCTCGGCTGCCCGGGGGGCGGGGAGCCCGCCTCCTCCGGGTCGGCCGCCACCCGCTCCGCCGCGAGGTCCACCACCTGCCCCCGGCTGCCGGTGGCCACCAACGCCGCGCCGAAGAGCACGAGTTGGTTGAGCAGATAGAGGTAGAGCAGCAGCCCCACCGCGCCCGCCACCACCGTGTACGCCGGGTTCCGCTCGGTCCGCACCACGTAGTACCGCCCGATGGTGTTGAGCAGGGTGATACCCACCGCCACCAGCAGCACCGCCGGGCGCAGCCGGACCCGGCTGGGCCGCAGCCGGGGCACCGCCGCCAGCAGTAGGGTCGCCAGCACCGCGTTCACGAAGACGCTGAGCACCGCACTGATCGTGGTGAGCCCGGCCGAGCCGGCACTGCCCAGCAGCCACCGCAGCAGCGACTTCAACGTGTCCACCGCCGCTACCGAGACGCCGAGCAGCACGAACACCACCAGCAGCACGCCCAGGTCGACCAACCGACGAACGACAAAGTTGCCGGGTTGTTGGTCGAGGCCGTACAGCAACCGCTGGGAGGAACGGATCGCCTCCACCCAGCCGACCCCGGTGAAGACCAGGATGATCAAACCGACCACGCCGACGGCCCCGCTACTCTCGGCGACCTGCACCGGGTCGAGGAAGGGCAGGTTCTCCCGAAGGAAGTCCGCCGCGGCGGCATTGGCCTCGACGTTTCCCTCCAGGATCGCCCCGAAGACGGAGTAGGCGACGAGGGCGAGCGCGAAGACCGCGAAGAAGCCGTAGTAGGCGATCGCGGCGGCGAGCCGGCTGCCGAACCGGCGGTTGTAGAGCAGGGCCGCCCGCAACCCGTGGTCGAAGGACGGGTAGCGGCGCCGCGTGCTGGTGATCCGCCCGTGGGCACCCGCCTGGATCCGGCGGAACACGTTCATCTCGCCATCCTCGCCGACCTGTCGCCGGGCACCGGCTCAGCCGCCGAGCCGAAAGTCCCGCCGGGGCTGCCACTTCGTCTGGCCACTGTGGGAGAAAAGCGTGAACGCCTCCACCCCGAACATCGCCGAGAAGTCAGCCAGGTCCTCATACGCCTGGTCCAGCGCGTCGGGTGAGACGTCCTGCGCCACCGTGACGTGCGGGTGGTACGGAAAACGGGTTTCCCGGTGCAGCTCCGGGGCGCCCCGGATCGCCGCGGCGAGCAGCTCGCACTCGCTGATCCCGGTCGCCACCGTCACGAAAACCACCTGGGTGACCGGCCGGAACGTGCCGGTACCGCGCAGGTGCAGGGTGAACGGAGGGTGCGCGGCGGCGACCTCGGTCAGGTGCCGTTCGACGGCCGGCAGGGCAGCGGCCGGGATCTCGGTCGGCCCGAGCAGCGTCACGTGCGCCGGGACGGCCTGCTGGTCGCCCGCCGCCATCCGCCGCCGGGTCAGCACACTCCCCCAGGGCTCGGGGACGTCCACCGCGATGCCGATCTGGATTGTGCCGCCGGCCGTCGACGACCCGTCCCGCAGGTCCACGCCTCGTGCCACCCCTTTGGCCACCGGTTCCATCCCGCTCACCCGCACGCGTCGCGTCGCTGACTACTCGCCGCGCACCGGCGGGAAGAAGCCCACCCGCTCGTACACCGCCTGCAGGGTCGGTGCTGCCACCGCCCGCGCCTTCTGCGCCCCCGCGGCGAGCAGCTTGTCGAGCTGGGCCGGGTCGTCCAGATAACCCCGGGCGCGTTCCTGGATCGGCGTCACGAACTCGCGTACCACCTCTCCAAGGTCCTTCTTCAGGTCACCGTAGCCCTTGCCGGCGTAGGCGCCGACCAGATCGTCAATGCTCCGGCCGGAAAGCGCCGAGTAGATCGTCAGCAGGTTGGAGACACCCGGTTTCTGCTGGACATCAAAAACGATCTCGCGTCCAGTGTCGGTGACCGCCGAACGAATCTTCTTGACCGACCGGGCCGCGTCCTCCAGGAGCAGGACGATACCCGCCGGGGAGGAGGACGACTTCGACATCTTCGCCGTCGGATCCTGCAAGTCCGTGATCTTTGCCGTGTCCTTGACGATGTGCGCCGCGGGAACGGCGAAGGTCGAGCCGAACCGGGTGTTGAACCGCTGCGCCAGATCGCGGCTGAGCTCCAGGTGCTGCCGCTGGTCCTCGCCGACCGGCACCGCGTCCGCCTGGTAGAGGAGGATGTCGGCCGCCTGCAGGACCGGGTACGTGAACAGGCCGACGCTGGCCCGCTCGTTGCCCTGCTTCTGCGACTTGTCCTTGAACTGGGTCATTCGGCCCGCCTCGCCGAACCCGGTGATGCACCCCAACACCCAGGCCAACTGCGCGTGCTCGGGCACCTGGGACTGCACGAAGAGGGTGCAGCGCTCTGGGTCCAGCCCCGCCGCGAGCAGCTGCGCGGCGGCCATTCGGGACCGCTGCGCCAGCACCCGGGGGTCGTGCCCAGCGGTGATCGCGTGCAGATCAACCACGCAGTAGGTGGCGTCATGCGTCTCCTGCAACGCCACCCAGTGCTGAACCGCGCCCAGGTAGTTGCCGAGATGGAACGAGTCGGCGGTCGGCTGAATGCCAGAGAACACGCGCGGTCGAACGGGTACGTTGGACATGCTGGCAATTCTGTCAGCAACCGGGGGCATCCGTCAGGACGGGCCGGCGGGTTGACCGCGACCGGCCTGGGTGGGGAGCCCCACCTCGCGTCGCGACTCGGCCGGCCGGGCCGCGGCTACCGTCACCCGGGCCACCCGACGCCCATCCAGCGTCAGCACCCGCAGCCGCCAGCCCCCGGGCGGTGCCCGCACCGGCTCCACCGGGACGGCCGGCACGGCGGTCACCGACACCTCGTCGCCAGCTACCGGCAGCCGGCCCAGCTCGGCCATGACGAAGCCACCAACCGTCTCGTAGGGTCCGTTCGGCAGGCTCACCCCGGTCCGCTCGGCGAAGTCGGCCAGGTTCAGCCGACCGTCAACGGTGGTGGGCAGGCCGGCGTGCATCGGCTCCGGCGGCGTGTCGTACTCGTCGTGCAGTTCGCCAACCAGCTCCTCAATCAGGTCCTCACAGGTGACGATGCCGGCGGTCCCCCCGTACTCGTCGACGACCACCGCCAGGTGATGCCCCTCCCGGCGCATCTCGGTCAGGGCCGGGAGCACCCGTTTACTGCCGGGCAGCCGCTTGACCTCCCGGGCCAGCTCGCCCACTGTGACCAGTGGGTCTTCGTCGGTACGGAGCAGCACGTCGTGTAGGTGCACGAAGCCGACCACGTCGTCATGCGTCCCGTCCGCCACCGGGTACCGGGTGTGCGGCTCGACCCGGACCAGGCGCTGCGCCTGGCCGATGGTCAGCGCGGTGGAGAGGAAAACCACCTCGGTGCGCGGCATCATCACCTCGCGTACCAGGCTGGCGCCGGCCACGAGGACCTCGTCGATGATCCGCCGTTCCACCGGGTCCAGCACGGTCGCCGCGGCGACCAGGTCGCGTAACTCGTCCTCGCTGATCCGTTCCCGGCCGGCCACCGGACTGGTGCCGAGCAGCCCGGTCACCAGGCGGGTGGCGGCGGTAGCGGTGCGGACCACGACCCGGGCGACCGCCCAGGACAGCGAGCCGGGTTCGCGGCGGGGTCGCCCCCGCGCACGGCGCCGGAGCCCGGGACGACCCGCTTCCCGCATGAGATCGATGGTAGACATGCATCGCAGTCGCGGAACAGCACCACGCCAGTTCTTCCGGCCCGCGGGCGCGACCCGCCCCGCCGACCGCCTCGCAGCGCGGGCACAGCAAGCCGCCGTAGGGTGATCACCGAAGGTCGCTGGTGGGGCGGCCCCGGCAGGAGGAGATTGACGTGAAACTGCTTGTCACCGGCGGCGCCGGCTTCATCGGCAGCGTGGTGACCCGGATGCTGCTCGACGCCGGCCACGAGGTTGTCGTTCTGGACGACCTACGGACCGGACACCGCGTCGCCGTGGCACCCGACGCCACCCACATCGTCGCCCCCCTGGACGAGGTGGCACAGGTGGTGACCCCGCAGGCGGGCTTCGACGGGGTACTGCACTTCGCCGCCCTGATCGCCGCCGGCGAGTCGATGGTCAAGCCAGAGCTGTACTGGCACACCAACGTCGTCGGCTCCCTCGCCCTGCTCGACGCCGTACGCGTCGCCGGGGTCCCGAGGGTCGTCTTCTCCTCCACCGCCGCCGTCTACGGCAACCCGGTCGAGCTGCCCATCTCGGAGACGGCGATCACCGCCCCCACCAACACGTACGGTGCCACCAAGCTGACCGTCGACATGGCGCTCACCTCGGCGGCGGCCGGGAGCGGGTTGGCTGCCGTCTCGCTGCGCTACTTCAACGTAGCCGGCGCCCACCTGGCTGCCCCGGTGCCCCTCGGGGAACGGCACGATCCGGAGACGCACCTCATCCCCATCGCCTTCGACGTCGCCGCCGGCCGCCGGGAGAAGCTCCAACTCTTCGGCGACGACTACCCGACCGTTGACGGCACCTGCGTCCGCGACTACATCCACGTCACCGACCTCGCCCGGGCTCACCTACTCGCGCTCGACGCCGCGGTCGGCGGCCAGCACCGGATCTACAACCTCGGCAACGGCAACGGGTTCACCAACCGTCAGGTCGTCGAGGTGGTCCGCGAGGTCACCGGCCGCCCGGTTCCGGTGGTGGTCGCCCCCCGCCGCGTCGGCGACCCCGCCGAGTTGGTCGCCGCCGCCGACCTGGCCCGTACCGAGTTGGGCTGGACACCCGCCAAGCCCACCCTGCACGACATCATCAGCGATGCCTGGACCTTCTACCGCGACCACCTGCCGGTACGGGGGTAGCCAGTCCGGCGCCGGCGACCACCTCGATCAGCGGCGACCCCGGAGCGCCCGCGCCGGCCGGGTGGGGTCAGCCCGCCTCGACGATCATGCCGGCGCCAACCGTCCGGTTCGTCGTCTCGTCGATGATGACGAAGCCACCAGTGGTGCGGTTCCGGCGGTACTCGTCAACCAGCAGCGGGACCATCGTCCGGAACCGGACCCGGCCGATCTCGTTGAGCTTCAACTCCCCCGCCGACTCGTCCCGGTGCAGCGAATTGATGTCCAACCGGTATTGCAGCCCACGCAGGATGGCCCGCGCCGACCGGGTGGTGTGCTTGATCACGTACCTGCCACCGAGCTGCAACGGTCGGGTTTCGTCCATCCAGCAGACCATCGCCTCGATGTCCTGGGCGACGGCCGGGGCGTTGTTCGGGCGGCAAATCATGTCGCCCCGGGAAATATCGATCTCGTCAGTCAGCCGCACAGTCACCGACATCGGCGGGAACGCCTCCGGTACCGGCCCGTCGGCGGTCTCCACCGCGGCGATCCGGCTGGTGAAGCCGCTCGGCAGCACCATCACCTCGTCCTCGGGCTTGAGTACGCCGGAGGCGACCTGGCCCGCGTACCCGCGGTAGTCGGTGACGGTGGTGGACTGCGGACGGATCACGTACTGCACCGGGAAGCGTACGTCGACCAGGTTCCGATCGCTGGCGATGTGCACCCGTTCCAGGTGGTGCAGCAGGGACGGCCCCTCGTACCAGGGCATCTTCTCCGACCGGGAGACGATGTTGTCGCCGTGCAGCGCGGAGACCGGCACCACCGTCAGGTCCGGCGCGTCGAGCTTCGCCGCGAACGCGGTGAACTCGTCGGCGATCTTCTCGTAGACCTCGCGCGACCAGTCCACCAGGTCCATCTTGTTGACGCAGAGGACCAGGTGCGGCACCCGCAGCAGGGAGCAGAGGAAGGCGTGCCGACGGGACTGCTCCACCAGGCCCTTCCGGGCATCAACCAGGATCAGCGCAAGGTCGGCGGTGGAGGCGCCGGTGACCATGTTCCGGGTGTACTGGATGTGCCCCGGGGTGTCGGCGATGATGAACTTCCGGCGGGGGGTGGCGAAGTAGCGGTACGCCACGTCGATCGTGATGCCCTGCTCCCGCTCGGCCCGCAGGCCGTCGGTGAGCAGCGCGAGATTGGTGTACTCGTCGCCGCGGGCCGCGCTGACCGCCTCCACCGCGGCGAGCTGATCGGTGAAGAGGGACCGGGTGTCGTAGAGCAGGCGGCCGATCAGGGTCGACTTGCCGTCATCCACGCTGCCGGCGGTGGCGAACCGCAGCAGGTCCATCGGTCGGGCGGACGTCGCTTCGGCACCGACCGCGGCGGTCGTCTCGGTGGTCATCAGAAGTAGCCCTCCCGCTTGCGGTCCTCCATCGCGGCCTCGCTGACCCGGTCGTCACCGCGGGTCGCGCCCCGCTCGGTGACCCGGGTGGCGGCGACCTCCTCGATGACCTTCGCCACCGTGTCGGCGTCCGAGCGGACCGCCGCCGTGCAGGAGGCGTCGCCCACCGTCCGGTAGCGAACCCGGGCCTTGAACCGCTCCTCACCGGTGCGGGGACGGATGAACTCGTTCACCGCGTACAGCATCCCGTCGCGCTCGATCACCTCGCGCTCGTGCGCGTAGTAGATCGAGGGCGCCTCGATCTGTTCCCGGGCGATGTAGTGCCAGACATCCAGCTCGGTCCAGTTGGACAGCGGAAACGCCCGGATCGACTCACCCGGCTGGTGCCGACCGTTGTAGAGCGACCAGAGCTCCGGACGCTGGTTCTTCGGATCCCACTGGCCGAACTCGTCCCGGAAGCTGAACACCCGCTCCTTGGCCCGCGCCTTCTCCTCATCCCGACGGGCGCCACCGAAGAGCGCGTCGAAGCGGTGCTGCTCGACGGCGGCCAAAAGCACCGGGGTCTGGATCCGGTTGCGCATGCCGTCCGCGCTCTCCCGCACCAGCCCGCTGGCCAGGGCCTCCGGCACGCTCGCCACCACCAGCTGCAGGCCCAGCTCGGCGACCCGCTGGTCCCGGTACGCCAGCACCTCGGGGAAGTTGTGCCCGGTGTCGACATGCAGCACCGGGAACGGAATGTTCGCCGGGGCGAACGCCTTCTGCGCCAGCCAGAGCATGACGATTGAGTCTTTGCCGCCGGAGAAGAGCAGCACCGGTCGTTCCATCTCCGCGACCACCTCACGCAGCACGAAGATGCTCTCCGCCTCCAGCGCGTCGAGGTGGGACACCTGGTATGCCGCCGTCGTGGTCATGACGCCGACTCGATTCCCGCACTCATTTCCAGACCTCTCCGGTCGGCTTTGCCAGAAGTAGCGCTCAGGCTACCCGCAATGGCGCTGCAACGCCGCAAGCAGTGGGCTGGCGAGATCCTTACGACAGACCAACAGGTCCGGCAGACGTGGGTTGGCTTCGTTGTAGGTCAGCGCGGAGCCGTCGATTCGGGAGGCATGCAGCCCCGTGGCGGTCGCCACCGCCACCGGCGCCGCCGAATCCCACTCGTACTGCCCGCCCGCGTGGATGTACGCGTCCACCTCACCGGTGATCACCGCCGCGATCTTCGCACCGGCCGAACCCATCGGCACCAGCTCGGCACCCACCTCGGCGGCCAGGTCGGTCAGGAAGACCGGGGGGCGGCTGCGACTGGCGGCCAACCGGATCGGCGGCTCGCCCGCGGTGGTCACCGCCGGCACCTGCGGGTACCCCGGCGGGTAGTCCGTTCCCAACACCCGATCCTGGGCCGGCAACCCGACCGCACCCGCCACCAGTCCGTGCGGCGTCGGGGCGTTCCGCGCCCAGAGCGCCACATGCACCGCCCAGTCCGCCCGGCCCGCCTCGGCGAACTCCCGGGTCCCGTCCAACGGGTCGATGATCCACACTCGGTCGCTGCCCAGCCGCGGTGCCGTCGAAGCGCCCGCCTCCGCCGCCCAGGCCAGCCGGGAGCCCTCGTCCTCCTCGGACAGGACCGCATCCTGCGGACGCCACGTCGCCAGTTCGGTCCGGAGCAGGTCGTGCGAGACCTTGTCCCCCGCGGCCCTCAGGGCACCCGGATCTCCGAAGCCCACCTCGTCGCGCAGGCTGACCAGCGCCTGCCCGGCCCGGACCGCCAACCAACGGGCGAACGCCCCATCGATCATCGGAGGACTGCTCATTTTCCGTACTCCCGTCGCCACGCCAGCCGTCGGTAGGAGCGGAGACCACCGCCGAACTGGCCGTCAGGCACCGTGGTAGAGGTTCTGGGTCGGTTCCACCCCGCGTTGGACAACCGACTCCACGACATCTGCCGCCCGATCCACCAGGAAATCCAGCTCCTTACGCTCGACCGTACCGAAATCCGACAGTACGAAATCCGCCGGGTCCCGCCGCGCCGGCGGCCGGCCCACTCCGAACCGCACCCGGGCGTACTCCTTCGTCCCCAGGGACTTCGTCATCGACCGCAGACCGTTGTGGCCGCCCTCGCCACCACCGCACTTCACCCGAACCTGGCCGTAGGGGATATCCAGCTCGTCATGGATGGCCACCACCCGCGCCGGCGGCACCTTGTAGAACTGCGCCAGGCCCGCCGCCGCCGCGCCGGAGAGGTTCATGTAGGTCAGCGGCTTCACCAGCACCAGCCGTGGCCCGCCGAGACCCAACCGCCCCTCGGCGACCTCCGCCATCGCCCGCTTGTGTCGACCGAACCGGGCCCCCAGCCGCCCCGCCAGCAGGTCGGCCACGAAAAAGCCGACGTTGTGCCGGTTCCCGGCGTACTGCCGACCGGGGTTACCCAGACCGACGACCAGCCACGGCCCTGTCTCCTCCGCCACCGTCTGCCCCTTCCGCTCGTACCCGTGCCACCCACCGATACGCAACAGGCGCCCCCGACGAGCGGGGACGCCTGGCATCTGCGCAGCGAACGATCAGGCCTCGGCCTTTGCCTCGGCACCCGCCTCCTGCTCGGCGACCGGAGCCCCGGCCTCGGCACCCTCCGAGCCCTCGGTGACCTCGCCGACCTCGGCCTCGGCCTCCGCAGCGGCCTCCTCCACCTCCGGCAGCGTGGCCTCGAGCTGCTCCTCGGTCGGGGCGGCGGTCACCGCGGCGACCGGCAGCTCCGGGTCGGTGGCCAGCTCGACTCCGGCCGGCAGCTGCACGTCGCCGGCGGCGACCTGCGTGCCCGCCTCCAGGCCCTCGATGGTGGCGTCGAGGTGGTCCGGCACCTTGGTGGCGTCAGCGGTCACCGAGAGGCTGTCGTGGTCGTGCACGATCAGCGTGCCCTTCGCGGCCTCCCCGACCAGCTGCACCGGGACCTCGACCGTGACCTGCTCGCCGCGGCGGACCAGCAGCAGGTCCACGTGCTCGAAGGTGTCCTTGATCGGATCGCGCTGGATCGCCTTCGGCAACGCCAGCACCTGCGTGCCGTCGCTGACGTCGATCGTGAAGAGCTGGTTGGCACCACCGCGCCGGATCGCCGCGGCGAACTCCCGGGCCGGCAGCGCGATGTGCTTGGGCTTCTCGCCGTGGCCGTACAGCACGGCAGGCACCTTGCCGGCCCGGCGGGTACGACGGGCACCCCCCTTGCCGAACTCGGTACGGGGCTCGGCGCTGATCTTTACCTCGGACACGGGGAAACTCCTGATGCTTCGCTGCGGCGATGGTCGTCTCGGTGCCGGGTGAGGGGCTCGCTGGGGCTCCTGCGTCATGACCGACCGCCTAGGAGCGCCGCGTCGATGACGGCGCCTCCGTGCGGTCCTGATCAGCGGCCCGCAGGGCACCCTCGCCGTGGCAACCGCACCAGTCTACCCGAAGGTAATCCACCCACTCCGGCGGCACCCCGGAATCAACAGCTCCGGCCAAAGCAGCGCCGACGAAGCCCGGGTCCGGCGGCGTCGACCGCCGCCGGACCGGGGCCGCCGGGCCTCAGCTCAGGCCACCGAAGAGGGTGGTCACCGAACCATCGTCGAAGACCTCCCGGATCGCCCGGGCCAGCAGCGGTGCGATCGACAGCACGGTGATCTTGTCGAGCTGCTTCTCCGGCGGCAGCGGCAACGTGTTCGTCACCAGTACCTCGCTGATCGGGCTGTTCTTCAGCCGCTCGGTCGCCGGATCCGAGAAGAGCGCGTGGGTGGAGGCGACGACGATCTCGGCCGCGCCCAGCTCCTTGAGGATCTCCGCCGCCTTGGTGATCGTGCCACCCGTGTCGATCATGTCGTCAACGATCAGGCAGACCCGGCCCTCAACCTCACCGACCACCCGGTTCGCCACCACCTGGTTCGGCTTGGACGGGTCCCGGGTCTTGTGGATGAACGCCAGCGGGCAGCCGCCCAGCCGGTCGGTCCACCGCTCGGCGACCCGGACCCGACCCGAATCCGGGGCGACCACCGTCATCGGACGCCCCGCGTACCGACGCTCCACCTCCTCGGCGAGCACGTCCATCGCGAAGAGGTGGTCCACCGGACCGTCGAAGAAGCCCTGAATCTGGGCGGTGTGCAGATCAACGGTGAGAATCCGGTTCGCGCCGGCGGTCTTCAACAGGTCCGCGATCAGCCGGCCCGAGATCGGCTCCCGACCCCGGTGCTTCTTGTCCTGCCGCGAGTACGGGTAGAACGGCAGGACCACGGTGATCCGCTTGGCCGACCCACGCTTCAACGCGTCGATCATGATCAGGGTCTCCATGACCCAGGTGTTCACCCCGTGCGTGACGGACTGCACCACGAAGGCGTCCGAACCGCGCACCGAGTCCTTGTAGCGGACGAAAATCTCACCGTTGGCGAAATCGTAGGCGTCGGCCGGTGTCGGGGCGACCCCGAGCACCTCGCCGATCTCCTTGGCTAACTCCGGAAAGCCACGCCCGGAGAAGAGCATCAGGCTCTTGCGGTTTTCGGCGACGATGCTGCCCATGGCCCGTCTGCTCCTGTTGGTTGGTGGTGCCCGGCGCGGGTGGTGGGCCGGGGCTAGTCGGTTGCAGTATCCCCGGTGCCGTGCGCCCCACCCACCGGCTCGGCCCCCGCGTGCATTGCCTCACCTTCACTTGCCGTCGCCCCGGAAGACACTCCCGCGACACCGGCCTGCCCCGCACGCTCGGCGGCCGCCGCGGCGGCCGTGCCGGCCCGCCGCTTAAGCACCCAGCCCTCGATGTTGCGCTGCCGCGACCGGGCCACCGCCATCGCCCCGGCCGGCACATCCTCGGCGATCACGGAACCGGCCGCCGTGTACGCCCCGTCGCCGACCTCGACCGGCGCCACGAACATGTTGTCCGCGCCGGTACGGGCGTGGTCACCGATGACGGTTCGGTGCTTGCGTACCCCGTCGTAGTTGACGAACACGGTCGCCGCGCCGATATTGCTCTGTTCGCCGATCGTGGCGTCCCCGACGTAGGTCAGGTGCGGGACCTTCGACCCCACGCCAACCTCGGAGTTCTTCACCTCGACGAAGGTGCCCACCTTCGCCTTCTGCGCCAGCCGCGCCGCCGGCCGCAGATACGCGTACGGGCCGACGCTGGCCGCCGGGCCGACCTCCGCTCCGACCGCGTGGCTGCGGACCACGGTGGCGCCGGGCCCGACCAGGGTGTCCACCAACGTGACATCCGGGCCGACCTGCGCACCGGCACCGATCACGGTGGCGCCCCGGAGCTGGGTGTTCTGGTCGACCACCGCGTCCCGGTCCAACGCCACGGTCACGTCGATCCAGGTGGTCGCCGGGTCGAGCAGGCTGACCCCGCTGCGCATCCAGGCCTCGTTGACCCGGTCGCGCAGCAGTCGCCGCAGCCCGGCCAACTCCACCCGGTCGTTGCAGCCCAGCGTCTCGATGTGGTCCGGCGCCACGTGCACCGCCACCGGCTCGCCCGCCGACCGCAGCAGGCCGAAGATGTCGGTCAGGTACTCCTCGCCCTGGGCGTTGTCGGTCGACAGCTTGCCGAGCGCGCCCCGCAGCCGGTCCGCGTCGAAGGCGTAGATACCGGCGTTGATCTCCCGAATCTCCCGCTGTGCGGGGGTCGTGTCGCGCTGCTCCACGATCTGCTGGAGCTGACCGTCCGCGTCCCGGACGACCCGGCCGAGCCCGGTCGGATCGGGTACCTCCGCGGCCAGCACCGTCGCGGCGACACCCGCCCGCTCGTGCGCCTCGACCAGCCCGCCGAGCGTCTCCGGCCGCAGCAGCGGTACGTCCCCGTTGAGAACCACCACGGTGCCGCTGCTCTCCGGGACGGCGGCCAACGCGATCCGCACCGCGTGCCCGGTGCCGAGCTGTTCGGCCTGCAGCACCGGGGTGGCCGGCGGGGCGATCTCCGCCAGATGGGCCCGGACCTGGTCCGCGCCGTGACCGACCACCACCACCGTACGGTCGGCGGCGAGCGGTGCGGCGGCGCTGAGCACGTGGCCGACGAGCGTCCGACCAAGCAGTGGGTGCAGCACCTTCGGAAGCCCGGACTTCATCCGCTTACCCGCACCGGCGGCGAGCACCACGACGGTACGGGGGGAGGGCTGCTGGGACACGGAAGGGCTCCCGTCGGAACGGCGACAGTCTCGCGGTCATGCTAACCAGACATCAACCCAGGATCGGGCGGGGCCTTCACAATGCTGACCGGTGGCTGGAGCTGGGGTGCCTGGATTCGAACCAGGAGCTCAAGGCTCCAAAGGCCTGCGGGTTGCCGTTACCCCACACCCCATCGCCGTGTCGTCCGAACGCGTGGTCGCAACAGACCCACGATCCGGAACAGCTCGGTGATCATACCTGCGATCCGCCCGGACAGCGCCCGGCCGCAGGCCGGATTACCGACAACCACGATAGTCCCCGCCAACTTGGGGCCAACCGGGTGGTGGGGTCAGCGCGCCTCACGGTGCGCCGCGGCACCGACCGCCGACCGCCGCGCGCCGCGGCACCGACCCGACCGCCGCCGGGCGCCGCGCCCGAGCCGACCTGACAGGATGACCGGTGACGGGCTCGACCCACGACTGGATTGCCGGTGACCGACTCGACCCCACGACCGGACGGCACCGAGCGCCGATGAGGTGACGACATGATGGATGGCCTGGGCAGCGACCACACCCCCGGTCGCCGACGGGGAGCCGCAGCGGCCGGCAAGACCGCACGGGTACGCATGTCGGCGGCGCAGCGGCGCGAACAACTCATCGCGACCGCGCGCCAGCTCTTCGCCGAACGCGGCTTCGACGCCACCTCGATCGAGGAGGTGGCGGCTCGGGCGAAAGTCTCCAAACCGGTGGTGTACGAGCACTTCGGCGGCAAGGAGGGGCTGTACGCGGTGGTGGTGGACCGGGAGGTCCGCAACCTGCTCGACCGGATCACCACCGCCCTGACCGCCGGCCACCCACGGGAACTGCTCGAACAGGCCGCGCTGACCCTGCTCACGTACATCGAGGAGGAGAACAGCGGGTTCCGGGTGTTGGTCCGGGAGTCACCCCTGATGTCGTCGACGGGCAACTTCAGCAGCGTCATGAACGACGTCGCGCACCAGGTGGAGCACATCCTCGGCGCCGAGTTCTCCAGCCGCGGGTACGACCCGAAACTGGCCGAACTCTACGCCCAGGCCCTGGTGGGAATGGTGGCGCTGACCGGCCGCTGGTGGCTGGAGGTACGCCGGCCGGGCAAGGAGACGGTGGCGGCGCACCTAGTGAACCTGGCCTGGAACGGCCTGTCCCACCTCGAGCCGAAGCCCGGCCTGATCACCATGCGGAGACGCTGAGCCATCGACCGGTTCCGGTCGGCGGCCGGACGGCCGGACGGCCGGACGGCCGGCGCCGGCCTACTCCGTCTCGGCGGGCTCCACCGGCCCGACCTTGTCGTAGAGGCCGGTGCCGAGCAGGATCAGCCCGAAGAGCATCGACACGATCACGGTCGACATCGAGAAGCTGAGGACATTGGCCGAGGTCTGCAACACCGACATCATCAGGATGCTGGTCACCAGAAAGACGACCCCGGCGATCAGGTTCATGTAGTGGCCGAGATTGCCCCGCCGCGACGCCCCCACCAGGAGGAAGGCGCCGAAGACCACCGAGGCCAGCGCGAACGCGAGGTTGGTGCGGAGGCCGAGCACCCATTCTCCGTCCCGGTCGAAGAGCGGGTCACCCAGCGTCTGCGCGGTGCCCCAGACACCGAAAACCAGGATGTAGAGACCGATCAGCCCGGCGAGGAACCGGTAGATCGGCCGCGCCGGATGGTTCAGCGGGATGTGCGCCATGACGCCTCCGACCACTCGACGACAGCCAGGGGCCATTGTCACCCAGGCCGGGGCGGCGCGTACGGCGAATCGGTCGGTAGCCGGCAAGCGGCCCCGGAGTCCGCCGCACCCCACGGGGACGGCGGGCTCCGGGGCCGAGAACAGCGGTCAGAGCACCAGCCGCGCCTTCTGCCAGGCCTCCTGCTCCGCGTCGGTACCGACCTTGCCGTACATCCCGACCATGAGCAGGACCAGGCCGGCCACCATCAGCACCAGGACGGTGGCGATGCTGAAGTTGAAGAAGTTCGCCTCGGTGCGGAGGAAGGCGAGGCCGGCGAGGCTGAGCGCCATCCCCGCGTACCCCAGCCCCTGATTGATCAACACGTCGACGTTGCGGCCGATCGCCGTACCGGCCAGCACGGCGCCACCGAGCAGCACGCTGAGCAACGAGAAACCGAGGTTCGTGCCCTGACCGAGTACCGCGGTGTCGCCCTGGGCCCAGAGCTCGTCGCCGGCGGTCGCGATGAGACCGAGCACGCCGAAGGCGACCAGGTACAGGCCGGTCAGCCCGCCGATCGCCCGGTAGATCGGCCGCGCGGGATGGTTCACGGGGGTGTGGGCCATGGCTGAGTCTCCAACGAGGTTACGGTGAGGGTCGGCGCCGATTGTCCCGTACTGGCCGGTGTGACGCCGCACACGGTCCCGGGGCGACTGCGCCGCGGCGCAGCGGCGGTCAGCCGGCCGGGATCTCGTCGGCCAGCGTCAGCCAGGCCTGTTCGACCTGCTCCCGCTCGCCCCGGACCTCCTTGACCTGGGCGTCCAGCTCCGCCACCCGGGCGTAGTCGGTCGCGTTCGCGGCCAGCTGGTCGAGCAGCTCCGCCTCCCGCTGCTCCAGCCGGCCCACCTGCCGCTCCAGCCGGGCCAATTCCTTACGGGCCTGGCGGACCTGCGCGGCAGACATCCCGCTCGCCTTCGCCGGCGCTGACCCACCACCGGACGCCGGTGCCGGAGGGCCCCCGTCGGTGGCCCGGGCCAGGTACTCGTCAACCCCGCCGGGCAGGTGCACCAGCTGGCCATCGCCGAACATGCCGTACACGGTGTCGGCGACCCGTTCCACCAGGTACCGGTCGTGGCTGGCCACGATGATCACGCCAGGCCAGGAGTCGAGCAAATCCTCGAGCGCGGCGAGGGTGTCGGTGTCCAGGTCGTTGGTGGGCTCGTCCAGCAGGAGCACGTTCGGCTCACCGGCGAGCAGGCGGAGCAGCTGCAGCCGCCGCCGCTCGCCACCGGAGAGATCAGCCACCGGGGTCCAGAGCCGACGGTCGTCGAAGCCGAAGACCTCGGCGAGCTGGGCGGCGGAGATCTCCCGGTCACCCAACCGGACCCGACGGGCGATCTCCTCGACCGCCTCAAGGACGCGCAGCTGGCCGGGGAGTTCGGCGAGTTCCTGGGAGAGGAAGGCGGGACGCACCGTGGAACCGGCCACGAACCGGCCGTGATCCGGTTGGGTGACGCCGGCGAGCATCCGCAACAGCGTGGTCTTGCCGGCGCCGTTACGGCCGAGGACGGCGATCCGATCCCCGGGGCCGACCTGCCAGGTGAGGTCGCGCAGGATCTCCTTCGGCCCCGCGTCCAACCGGACGTGCTCCAGGTCGTAGACCTGCTTGCCGAGTCGGGCGGTGGCGAGCCGCTGCAGCGACATGCTGTCCCGCGGCGGCGGGACGTCGGCGATCAGCGCGTTCGCCGCGTCGATGCGGAACTTCGGTTTGGCGGTCCGGGCCGGTGCGCCGCGCCGCAGCCAGGCGATCTCCTTGCGGAGCAGATTCTGGCGGCGCGCCTCGGTGGCGGCGGCGACCCGTTCCCGTTCGGCCCGGGCGAGGGTCCAGGCGGCGAACCCACCCTCGTACGCCCGGACGGTCTGGTCGGCGACCTCCCAGGTGGTGGTGCAGACGGCGTCGAGGAACCACCGGTCGTGGGTGACCACGACGAGCGCACCCCGGCGGGCGAGCAGGTGCCGGGCCAGCCAGTCGATGCCGCCGACATCGAGGTGGTTGGTGGGCTCGTCGAGGATCAGCAGGTCGGCCTCGCGAACCAGCAGCGCGGCCAGGGCGACCCGGCGGCGCTCGCCGCCGGACATCGGACCGACCGGAGCGTCGAGGCCGAGGTGCGGCATCCCGAGGCCGTCGAGGACCGCCCGGACTCCGGCGTCGCCGGCCCACTCGTGCTCGGCGCCCATCCCCTCGGCCAGCCACGCGGTGCCCAGGACCACGTCCCGGACGGTCGCGTCGGGGGCGAGCTGCAGGGTCTGCGGCAACGCGGCGACGCGCAGGTCGCGCCGGTGGGTCACCCGGCCGTCGTCCGGCTCCTCCTGCCGGGTAAGCAGGCGCAGCAGGGTGGATTTGCCGGCGCCGTTGAGGCCCACCACACCGATCCGGTCGGCGTCGTCGAGACCGAGCGAGACCTCGGTGAGCAGCGGCCCGGCAGCGCCGTAGCCCTTGGACACCCGGTCCAGGTTGACGATGTTGGCCACTACACCCCTTCCATGGTCAGGGCGCCCGGCACCGGATCGGCAGCCAAGGACGCCCGAAGCAAGGGTACGCGGGCGCCGGACGGCCGGCGCCGGGGACGGTCAGCCGATCCGGGCCCCGGCGACCGGGCCGTGTGCGGTGCGCGCCTGTCGGCACACGTCGAGGGCGCCCAGCTCGGCGGCGATGCGCTCCGCGTCGGCCGCTCCGGTGGCGAGGAAGACACAGGTCGGCCCGGAGCCGGAGACGATACCGGCGAGCGCCCCCGCCGCCTCGCCCGCCTTCAGGGTGGCGGCCAGGGACGGCCGCAGGGCGAGTGCGGCGTCCTGGAGATCGTTGCCGAGGGCCGCGGCGAGCACCCGGGGGTCAGACTGCCGGAGGGCGGCGAGGAGGGTGTCGGTGCTGCCGAGTGGGGGGCCGGCGGCCCCGGCCTCGCGGAGCCGATCGAGTTCCCGGTACGCGACCGGCGTGGAGAGGCCGCCGTCGGCGACCGCGACGACCCAGTGCCAGACGGTCGGCCGGGCCAGTACCGGGCTGACCGCCTCACCCCGGCCGGTGCCGAGCGCGGTGCCGCCGTGGATCAGGAACGGCACGTCGGAACCGAGGCCGGCGGCGATCTCCGCCAACTCGTCCCGCGACAGCCCGGTCCCCCACAGCGCGTCGCAGGCGACCAGCGCGGCGGCGGCATCGGCGCTGCCCCCGGCGAGCCCACCGGCCAGGGGAATCTGCTTACGCAGGTGCAGCCGGGCGTGCGGCGGCACCCCGGCGGAGCTGGCGAGGGCGCGGGCGGCGCGAATGACCAGGTTCGACTCGTCCAGGGCCAGATCGCCGGTCCCCTCGCCCGCCATCGTCAGGCTGAGGGTGTCGCCCCGGCGGGCGGTCAACTCGTCGTGCACAGAGATCGCGTGGTAGACGGTGTTGAGCTCGTGATAGCCGTCCCCGCGGAGCGGTCCCACCCCCAGATGCAGATTGATCTTGGCGGGGACTCGTACCCGGACCGGCCCGCTGACACCTCGCGGTTCGTCATCCTCCGGTCGCCATGCCTCGGTCACGGGATGGCGTCCCCGACCGGGCCCCGGCTCACCGGCGCGACGAGCGGGGACAACGGCGTGGCTTTTCCAACTTCCTCGACGGGCACGGCGTCAGCCTACTGCCCGGTGGGAGTGGCCGCCGCGGCCGACGCGGCGATCGCGGCGAACTGCTCGACCGGGAGCGCCTCCCCGCGGGCCCCGGGGTCCACTCCGGCGGCGGTGAGCACCGCTGCCGCCCGGTCCGCACCGCCGGCCCAACCGGCCAGGGCCGCACGAAGGGTTTTGCGACGCTGGGCGAACGCGGCGTCCACCACCGCGAAGACCCGCTCCCGGGAACCACCCACGCCCGGCGGTTCCCGACGGGTAAAGGCGACCAGCCCCGAGTCGACGTTCGGCACCGGCCAGAACACGTTCGGCGGCACCTTCCCCGCCGCGTGGACGTGGGCGTACCAGGCGAGTTTGACCGACGGCACGCCGTACACCCGGGAACCGGGACCGGCGACGAGCCGATCAGCGACCTCCTTCTGCACCATGACCAGGCCGTGCCGCAGCGTCGGCAACTCGGCGAGCAGATGCAGCACCACCGGCACGGCGACGTTGTACGGCAGGTTGGCGACCAGCGCGGTCGGCGCGGGATCGGCGAGCTGCCCGGCGGTGACCCGGAGCGCGTCGGCGCGGTGCACCGAGAGCCGGTCGGCGGCGGGACCGGCGTGCCGGGCAGCGGTCTCCGGCAGGGCGGCGGCGAGGACCGGGTCGATCTCGACGGCGTGCACGTGCGCGGCGGCCGGCAGCAGCGCGAGGGTGAGTGAGCCGAGCCCCGGCCCGACCTCCAACACCACATCCTCGGCGGTCAGGCCGGCGGTGGTGACGATCCGTCGCACCGTGTTGGGGTCGTGCACGAAGTTCTGGCCGAGCCGCTTGGTGGGAGCGACGCCGAGGCGGGCGGCGAGGTCCCGGATCTCCGCCGGGCCGAGGAGACCGGTCACGCCCGCAAGCGTAGGTGGAGGCCGGGGCGCACCGGGCAGGGGCCCGCCACCTCCCGGCGAAATCCCGTCAGCGCCACCGTCACCAGGGGCCGAAGGCCCGCTCACCGGTACGGGAGAGCGCCGCGCAGAGCTCGTCCAGGTCGCTGCCGGTGGCGGCGGCGAGCGCGCGGACGGTGAGCGGGATCAGGTACGACGCGTTGGGCCGGCCCCGGTGCGGCACCGGAGTCAGATACGGCGCGTCCGTCTCCACGAGGAGGTGATCCAGCGGGGTCACCGCGGCGGCCTCCCGCAGCGCCGCGGCACTGCTGAAGGTGACGGTGCCGGCGAAGCTGAGCAGGTAGCCGCGGCGCACGCACGCGCGGGCGAACTCGGCATCGCCGGAGAAGCAGTGCATCACCACCGTCTCCGGGGCGCCCGCATCGTCCAGGATCCGCAACACGTCGGCGTGCGCGTCGCGGTCGTGGACCACCAGGGTCCGGCCGTACCGCTTGGCGATGTCGATGTGCGCCCGGAAGCTGGCCTCCTGCGCGGCCCGCCCGTCCTCGCCGGTGCGGAAGAAGTCCATCCCGGTCTCGCCGACTCCCCGTACCCGGTCCTGGCCGGCCAGCGACTCGACGGCCCGCAGCGCCTCGTCCAACTCCGCCAACCGGGGCGCCTCGTTGGGGTGCAGCGCGACGGTGGCGACGACCGCCGGACAGCGCCGGGCCAGCTCCGCCCCCCACCGGGACGAGTCGACGTCGACCCCCACCTGCACCAACCGGTCCACCCCGACCTCCGCGGCCGCCTCGACCGCGGCGCGGACCGGGTCGACCGCCGCGCCGGTGTCGGCCCCCGGGTCGGTGTCGGCCCCCGGGTCGACGGCCGACCCCGCTGTTTGCCGGCGCGGTGGGACCCCGGCCTCGCTGATCGTGATGTCGAGGTGAGTGTGGCTGTCGGGCACCGGTCGGGGCAGCGGCGCGGGCGCGGCCGGGAACTCCCCGGCCCGGCGAGCCGCGCGCTGCTTACGGGTTTCGGTCTGCTCGGTCATCGGCGCAAGCATCACACACCAGCACCGGCAGCCGCCCGCTACCCGCTGTTCACCCGGACCAACGGCTACCTGGCGTTCGCGCCCGCCACCGATTCCGGAGCCGCGTCGACACCCCGGCGCTCGTCCCGGCTCACCCGCGGGTCCCCCTCGTCGGCGAAGTATTCGTCCGGGCTGGTCCGGTCACCCCCGTCGGCCACCTTCGCCGCCCGCAGCACCAACGTCAGCGCTGTCGCGACCAACAGGTTGGCCAGCACCGCCACGAACCCGGCGTAGATGGTCATCGTCGTGTCGAAGCCGAACTTCTCCAGGGGGAACGCGGAGCCGCCGAAGTGACTCCGGGTCGGGCTGGACACCTGGTAGAGCATCCACATGCCCAGGGACATGCCGACGGCCCAACCGGCGATCAGCGCACCGCGGTGGAACCAGCGGGTGTAGAGGCCGAGGGCCACCGCCGGCAGCGTCTGCAGAATGATCACGCCGCCGATCAGCTGAAGATCGATGGAGAACTGCGGGTCGAGGAAGACGATGCAAGCTACTGCGCCGATCTTCACCACCAACGAGGTGAGCTTGGAGACCTTCGCCTCCTGCGCCGGAGTAGCGTCCCGCCGCAAATACTCCTTGTAGATGTTGCGGGTGAACAGGTTCGCTGCCGCGATCGACATGATCGCCGCCGGCACCAGCGCCCCGATGCCGATGGCCGCGTACGCGACGCCGGTGAACCAGCTCGGGAACTGCTGGTCGAAGAGCACCGGAACAACGGTGTTGTTGTCCACCGTGCCCGCGGTCGCCCCGGGCAGCGGCTGCACGTCGGCCGCGATCGCCATGAAGCCGAGCAGCGCGATGAGCCCCAGCAGCACACTGTAGGCGGGCAACGCCGACATGTTCCGCTTGATCACGTCCCGGTTCCGACTGGCCAGCACACCGGTGATGCTGTGCGGGTACAGGAAGAGCGCCAACGCCGAGCCGAAGGCCAGCGTGACGTACTGGACCTGGTTGTTGGCATTGAGCAGAATCCCGTCGTTGGGATTCGGTGATGCCGCGAACTTCGCATCGGCGGCGTCGAAGATCTCCCCCCAACCCCCCAGCTTGTACGGCAAGTACAGCACCGCCGCCAGGATCACCACGTAGATCAGGGTGTCCTTGACGAAAGCGATCAGCGCCGGCGCACGGAGCCCGGACTGGTACGTGTACGCCGCCAGGATCGCGAACGCGATGATGATGGGCAGGTGCCGGGCCAGGCTGCTCTCCCCGGTCACGCCCATGGTCTTGAGCACCGCCTCGATCCCGACGAGCTGCAACGCGATGTACGGCATCGTGGCCACGATCCCGGTAATCGCCACAAGCAGTGCGAGGACCGGCGAGTCAAACCGGCTACGGACGAAGTCCGCCGGAGTGACGAAACCGTGCCGGTGCGACACCGACCAGAGTCGACAGAGCACCAGGAAGACCATCGGGTAGATGACGACGGTGTACGGCACCGCGAAGAAGCCCATCGCACCGGCACCGAACACCAACGCCGGCACGGCCACGAAGGTGTACGCGGTGTACAGGTCGCCGCCGATCAGAAACCAGGTGATCCAGCCGCCGAAGTTGCGCCCACCCAGCCCCCACTCGTCGAGGTGGGCCATGTCCTTCGATGCGCGCCAGCGGGATGCGATGAATCCCATGGCGCTCACCAGCAGGAAGAGCGCGGTGAAAATGCTGATCTCGGTGACGTGCTCACGCCACATCAGCGGTCACCCCGCTTCTTCGTGAGCTGATACACCAGCGTGGTGACCGCGACGCCGAGCAGGATGTACGCGAGCTGGAGCCAGTAGAACCGTGGGAAGCCGAGAATCCGGGGCGAGTCGGTGTTGTAGAACGCTGGGATCAACGGCACGACGACCGGTACGAAGAGCAGCCAGTTCCAGGGACTCTTGTCCTTCGCCCGGGTCTTCGCGGCGGCCGGCGTCTGGGGTTCGGATGTGGCCATCGGCCCACCTCCGGTGCGGGTGATTGGGTGTGGCGGCCGAGACTACGACCGCATGATCACCGTCACCTGCCGCCGGTGGGCCGCTGCGCCGAGCGGTGGATCCGCTGCGGCGAGCGGCGCGGCCACCAGCGTTCAGCCCGCCAGGCGGGCCAGTTCCTCGTCCACGATCGACGGGTCGAGTTTGCGGAACACCGGCTTGGGCGGGTCGAGTGCCCGCCCCACCTCCAACGGCACCGACTCCCACCGGGCACCAACCGTGTAGTCGCCGGTCAGCACCGGGTAGTCCGGCCCACCGTCGAGGTCCGCAACCTCCTCGATCACCGGCATCGGCGCGTGCACCCCGGTGCCGCCGAGCAGCTGGTGGATCTTCTGCGCGGAGTGCGGCAGGAAGGGGGTGAGCAGCGTGTTCGCGTCGCTGACCACCTGCAGGGCGACGTGCAGGACGGTGCCCATCCGCGGCCGGTCCGCCTCGCCCTTGAGCTTCCACGGCGCCTGCTCGGAGAGGTAGCGGTTGGCCTCGGCCACCACCTTCATCGCCTCGCCGATCGCCTGCTTCTGCCGGTGCCGGCCGATCAGCTCGCCGACCGTGTCGAAGCCGGCCCGGGCCACCGCGAGCAGCGCCTCGTCGGCCTCGGTGAGCCCGGCCGGGTCAACCGGGGGGATCGCGCCGAAGTTCTTCGCGGCCATCGAGATGGAGCGGTTGACCAGGTTGCCCCAGCCGGCGACCAGCTCGTCGTTGTTGCGCCGGAGGAACTCCGCCCAGGTGAAGTCGGTGTCGTTGCTCTCCGGTCCGGCAACCGCGATGAAGTAGCGCAGCGCGTCGGCGTCGTAGCGCTCCAGGAAGTCGCGGACGTAGATGACCACGCGCCGGGACGAGGAGAACTTCCGCCCCTCCATGGTCAGGAACTCGCTGGAGACCACCTCGGTGGGTAGGTTCAGCCGACCCAACTCGCCCGGCTGGCCGTCGTGGGAGCCTTCGCCGGAGTAGCCGGCGAGCAGCGCCGGCCAGATCACCGAGTGGAAGACGATGTTGTCCTTGCCCATGAAGTAGTGGCTGGGGGCGTCCTTGCCCGGCCCGTCGGCCGACCACCACCGGCGCCACGCCTGTGGGTCACCGGAGCGGCGGGCCCACTCGATCGAGGCGGAGAGGTAGCCGATCACCGCGTCGAACCACACGTAGATGCGCTTGTCGCCGCGCTCCCGCCAGCCGTCGAGCGGGACCGGTACGCCCCACTCCAGGTCCCGGGTGATCGTCCGGGGCTGGAGGTCGTCCAGCAGGTTCTTGGAGAAGCGCAGCACGTTCGGCCGCCAGCCCTCCCGCGTGTCCAGCCACTGCCCTAGGACGTCGGCGAGCGCCGGCAGGTCGAGGAAGAAGTGTTCGGTCTCGACGAACTTCGGCGTCTCCCCGTTGATCTTCGACTTCGGGTTTCGCAGGTCGATCGGGTCAAGCTGGTTGCCGCAGCTGTCGCACTGGTCGCCGCGGGCGCTGTCGTAGCCGCAGATCGGGCAGGTGCCCTCGATGTAGCGATCGGGCAGGGTCCGACCGGTGGACGGGGAGATGGCACCCATGGTGGTCTTCGGCACGATGTAGCCGTTGCGGTACATCCCCTCGAACAGCTCCTGCACCACCGCGTAGTGGTTGCCGGTGGTGGTACGGGTGAACAGGTCGTAGGAGAGTCCGAGCCCGTGCAGGTCCGTCACGATCACCCGGTTGTAGCGGTCGGCCAACTCACGGGGGGTGACCCCCTCCGCGTCGGCCTGCACCTGGATCGGCGTGCCGTGTTCGTCGGTGCCGGAGACCATGAGCACGTCGTGGCCGGCCATCCGCATGTACCGGGCGAAGACGTCGGAGGGAACGCCGAAGCCGGAGACGTGGCCGATGTGGCGCGGGCCGTTGGCGTAGGGCCAGGCAACCGCCGCGAGAACGTGACTCATGGCCAACAAGCCTAGTGACCCCGGCCGCGGGGCCGCGAACCAATAGGCCCGACCGGCCGCCCAGGTCACTTCTCTTCCGCGGGCACCACCTCACCGCTGTTCCGCGGGCACCACCTCACCGCTGTTCCGCGGGCACCACCTCACCGCTGTTCCGCGGGCACCACCTCACCGCTGTTCCGCGGGCACCACCTCACCGCTGTTCCGCGGGCACCACCTCACCGGTGGACGATGTCGTAGACCTCACGTCGGCGTAGCCCGTACTCGACGGCGACCTCGGTCACCGCGTCCCGACGGGAACGGCCGGTCGCTTCCCGGGCGGCGACCGCCGCCCGCAACGTCTCGTCGTCCGGACGTTGCCGGGCCGGACCCGAGGCCCCCGCCACCACCAGCGTGATCTCGCCCCGCGCCGGCTCCTCGGCGGCCCAGCTCGCCAACTCACCGAGCGGACGCCGGAGCACCTCTTCGTAGGTCTTGGTCAGTTCCCGGCAGAGCGCCGCCGGCCGATGCGTGCCGAACGCCGCGGCCAGGTCGGCGAGGGCCGCGGCGACCCGGTGCGGCGCCTCGAAGAAGACCAGGGTGCGTTCCTCGGTGGCGAGCGCGGTGAGCCGGGCGCGGCGCGAGCCCGGGCTGCGGGGCAGGAAGCCCTCGAAGCAGAACCGGTCGCTGGCCAGCCCGGAGAGGGTGAGGGCGGTGGTGACCGCGCTGGGGCCGGGGGCGGCGGTGACCGGTATCCCGGCATCCACCGCCGCCCGGACCAGCCGATAGCCCGGGTCCGAGACGCTGGGCATGCCGCCGTCGGTGATCAGGGCCACGTTGAGGCCGGCGCGGAGCGCCTCGACAAGTTCCGGCGTCCGGCGTTCCTCGTTCCCCTCAAAATATGAGACCATCCGCCCGGAAACGGTCACCTCGAGCTCCCGGGCCAACCGGGCCAGGCGCCGGGTGTCCTCGGCTGCCACCAGGTCAGCGGTCGCGAGCACCTCGCGGAGCCGGGCGGAGGCGTCGGCCGGATTTCCGAGCGGCGCGCCGAGCAGGACCAAGCGCCCGACATCGGACTTCGCATCCACGAAAGGACGCTCCTTCATCGACGGTTACAATTCTGACTCAGGGCAGTGGGCACGCCGGCCCACCTTCGCAGCCTACGATCACGGGGTGACCCAGGCGTCAACAGCGCACCCCGCCGGCCAGTCCGGGCCGGAACAGCCCGAGCAGACGGGCCGGAACCTGCCCACCGGCAAGGGCCTTCCCGACCTCGTCCGCCGCCGGCTGGCCACCGTTGACAACCGGCTGGACCGGCGGTCCTGGCTGGCCACCGCGGTGATCGTCACGATCGCGGCGGTCCTGCGCTTCGTCAACCTCGGAACCCCGCCCGGCAAGATCTTCGACGAGGTCTACTACGCCCGCGAGGGCTGGGCTCTGGTCGACCGGGGCGTCGAGTGGAACTACCAGGACGACGGCCCGTCGTACGTGGTCCACCCGCCCCTGGGCAAGTGGCTCATCGGGCTCGGCGAGTGGGCCTTCGGATACAGCGACACCGAACAGGGGGTCGTCGCCGCCGGGCACCTGATCACCACCGCCCCCGAGGTGGGCTGGCGATTCTCGGCGGCGCTGATCGGCACCCTCTCAGTGCTGCTGCTGGTCCGCATCGCGCGCCGACTGTTCGGCTCCACCGTGCTGGGCTGCGCCGCCGGGCTGCTGCTGGCCCTGGACGGCTTCCACCTGGTGCTGTCCCGCACCGCACTGCTCGACATCTTCCTGCTCTTCTTCGTGCTGGCGTCGTTCGGCGCACTGGTTCTCGACCGGGACGCCCGGCGCCGCCGTTGGGCGGAGACCCTCACCGCCGGGCCGAACCCGGGCCACCCGCCGGCCGCCGACCGACCCGCCGGTGGCTGGCGGGGGTGGCCGTGGTGGCGGCTGGCCGCCGGGGTGCTGCTCGGCTGTGCCTGCGCGGTGAAGTGGAGTGCGCTGTACTTCCTCCCGGTGTTCGCGCTCCTGGTGATCCTCTGGGAGGTCGGCGCCCGCCGCTCCGCCGGGGTACGCCGGCCGTGGCGACGCACCCTGCTCGACGAGACACCCTGGCTGCTGCTGGCCGGGCTGCTGATGGTGATCACCTACCTCGCCACCTGGTCCGGGTGGCTGCTGGGCGACGAGGGGTTCTACCGGGTGCCCGACGCACAGCGCTGGCCGCAGGCCGCGCTGAGCGACACCCCCGTCATCGGGGCGCTACAGAACCTGATCGAGTACCACAAGGAGGCGTACGGCTTCCACCGGCAGCTCGACAGCGCGCACACGTACCAGTCCTGGCCCTGGCAGTGGCTCCTCCTGGCGCGGCCGGTCGCGTTCTACTGGTCGGGCGAGGGACCCTGCGCTGCGGCGAACTGCGCCACCGAGGTGCTGCTGCTGGGCACGCCGCTGCTCTGGTGGTCCTTCCTACCCGCCCTGGCCGCGCTCGCCTGGCTGGGCCTCGCGCGACGGGACTGGCGGGCCGGGGCGATCCTGCTCTGTGTGGCGGCCGGGCTACTGCCCTGGTTCTGGTACGCCACGGACAGCGGGCGCACCATGTTCTCCTTCTATACCGCCCCGGCACTCCCGTTCCTGGTGCTCGCCGTGACCTACGTGCTGGGTGTGATCATCGGCTCGCCGGCGGCGACCGCTGCGGAGCGCACACCAGAGACCTCGGCAGCAGGCGACGGGGGGCAACGGCTCGTCGGCGCCGTCATCGCCGGAGGGTTCGTGCTGCTGGTGGCGCTTAACTTCGCCTACTTCTATCCGATCTTCGTGGGTGAGCCGATTCCGTACGACAGCTGGTCCAACCGGATGTGGCTGGATAGCCGATGGATCTGACCGGCGTCGGTTGGGTCGGGCGGGCGCCGGTTGGGTCGGACCGGCGCCGGCTCTGGCACCCCTAATAACGGAAAGGGCCCGCACGCGAGACGTGGCGGGCCCTTTCCAAAGAAAAGCGCGCCCCGATCGCCTGCCACGGGGGAAGCGGGCGATTGGAGCGCGCAGCAAAAGCTTAACCAGATGAACGCGATGGCACAACTGGGCGGGTTGGGTCAGATTTACGACGATCGCCACGCCGATGCGTCGTTGCGGTCGAGACGAATGAGCCGCTAACAACCGCGCCCGGGTCAGCGGCGGGGCTTCCGCGCGGGTTTCGCGCTTCCGAGCGGGGTTCGCGCTCCAGCAGCAGCACCGCGAATGCGCTACCTTGGGCAGCCATGGCCCTCACGCAGACGCTGGCTGCGCCGCGCGAACCTTCCGCCGGCGACGCCGCACCGGAGTAGTCGATGCGTGACCTGCTGCCTGCCGCCGTCGCGGTCGTGGTCGCGGAGCCGCCCGACTGGGAGGGCGTGCTGTTGCCGGAAGAGCAGGCGGGCCTCGGCGATCGAGCGGTTACCAGCCGGCGTCGCGAATTCACCGCTGGTCGCGTCTGCGCCCGCCGCGCCATCTCCGTGCTCGGCCAGTCACCGGTCGCCGTCCCCACCGCCGCCAACCGGGCGCCGGTCTGGCCGGCCGGGGTGGTCGGGGCGATCACCCACACCCGCGGCTACTGCGCCGCCGCCGTGGCCCGGGCCGACGAGATCCGGTCGGTCGGCCTCGACGCCGAGCAGCACCGGCCGCTGAGCCCGGGGGTGGTCTCGGCGATCTGCCTGCCGGAGGAGGAGGCGCTGTTTCCGCGGTTGCCCAGCGGCGTCTCCTGGCCGGCCGTGGTGTTCAGCGCGAAGGAGACGGTCTACAAGGTCTGGCATCCGGTCGTCGGCACCTGGCTGGACTTCCATGACGCGACGGTGACCCTGGATCCAGAGGCGGGTCGGTTCACCGCCCGGATCGCCCCCGCGCGAGTAGCCGCTGCCCCGGTGCCCGCCCCACCGGCCACCGTGTCCGGCCGATTCGCCGTCGTTGACGGTCTGGTCCACACCGCGGCGGTGCTGCTTCCGGCGTAGCGACCGGAGCACTGGCGCCGGTCGGCCCAGTACCACTCTGCCGTCGGCGGGCCAGCCAGAGCCAGCCCCCAGTACGCCCTGAGTTACGCCAACCTGCCCAGATACATCGAAATACATTACCATTTACTTACATAAATACCTAAAACGCTGACCGTTCAGAATCGGTCCGCTTCTCTGGAATGCGGCGACCCGCGCTGTCGCCATCGGTCTGGAACCCACGCCAGGAAGTAGGACCCATGCAGCGCATCTCAACCGCCCCAACCGGAGAGACAACCACGTCAACCCGAACGACCAGCCACCCGAACGCGCCCACCCCGCCCCACCAACTGCCGGAACCACTGGCGACACTACCGCCCCGGGACCGCGAGCTATTCGTACGCTTCGGTCACGGCCCCATCGAATCCGTCGCGCACTCCCGCATCCACCACGCCTTCGAGTACTGGGCCACCGTCACTCCGGACGCCGTCGCCGTCGAACACGGTGACGAGACCATCACCTATCGCGAGCTGGACCGGCGAGCCGACGAGTTGGCAGCCCGACTCGCCGCCGCCGGTGTCCGTACCGGCGACCGGGTCGCGCTCTTCGTCCGGCGGTCGATCCCCATGGTCGTCGGCCTGATCGCAGCCTTGAAGTCCGGCGCGGCCTACGTACCGCAACACGTCGACTCCGTGCCCACGGCCCAGCTGCAGCATGTCATCCAGACCGCCGAGACCCGGGTGATCCTGACGCTCGCCGCCACCGCCGAGCGCATTCCGGCCCCCGAGGGCCACGTCGTGATCGCCCTGGATAGTCCGGCTACGGAGCTCGGCGAACGCCCGGTCCGTCGCTTCACCCCGACCAGGCCGGTTCAGCCCGACGACCCCTGCTACGTGCTGTTCACCTCTGGTAGCACCGGCCGCCCCAACGGGGTGGTCGTGACCCACCGCAACCTCTGCAACATCCTGCTGACCTCCCCCGGCGACCTCGGTATCCAGCCGGGGTGGCGGGTCGGCCAGATCCTCAACATCGCCTTCGACATGGCCGCCTGGGAGATCCTGGGGGCGCTCAGCCACGGTGCCACGCTCGTCATCCGTGGCCGGGACATCGCCGAGACGATGTCCCGCGTGGACGTGATCGTGGCGACCCCGACGGTGCTCAGCCGGATCGACCCACGCCGGTGTCACCGGGTCAAGGTCGTGGCGGTCGCCGGTGAACCCTGCCCCCGCTCGCTCGCGGACACCTGGTCCGCGGTCTGCTCCTTCTACAACTCCTGCGGCCCCACCGAAACCACAATCGTCAACACGATGAGCCGGCACCACCCGACCACCGAACGACTCACCATCGGCCGGCCAACCCCCAACAACACCGTGTACGTGCTCGACGCCGATCTTCGACCCTGCCCGATCGGCACGGTTGGTGAGATGTGGGCCGGTGGTGCCGGCGTCTCGGCGGGATACCTCGGAAACCCGCAGCTCACCGCCGAACGGTACGCCCTCGACCCGTTCCTCGGCGGTGAGCACCGGATGTTTCGCACCCGGGACCTGGGGCGCTGGACCCCCGACGGCGAGTTAGAACACTTCGGACGGACCGACGACCAGGTGAAGGTCCGCGGCTTTCGGGTAGAGCTGGACTCGGTGTCGGCGATCCTGGAGGCGGTACCGGGGTGCACCCGAGCGGCGACCATCAAACTGGACGACCGCACCCTCGTCTCATTCGTGGCACCCACCCAGGTGGATCCCGGGCTCGCCCGGATGGCCGTCTCCGAGGCGCTGCCGTACTACTGCGTACCCGAGACCGTGCACACCCTGCCGGAACTTCCCATGACCAGCCGAGGAAAGATCGACAAGACCGCCCTCCGCCGGCTGGTAGCCGACCACGGGCGGGAGGCGACGCGGTGACCATCACCCCGCTGGCCGAAACGCCGGCCGCACCACCGACCAGCGCAGCCCTGGACTCGACGCGCTCCGCCCCCGGCGTCACGCTGCCACCTCGGCTTCCGCTACCGCGGCGAATCTTCACGCACCCGGCCCTGATGCACCATCACCGGCTGGCCGCGGTGGTCCTCATCGTGAACCTCGGCCTGGCCGGGTACGGGCTCGGCACCGGCGGGTGGTCCACCGCTGAGCTACCGACCTCCCAGCTCGCCGGGCTGACCTTGGCGAACTTCACCCTCGCCGTCGTCGTCCGACAGCAGTACGTCATCAATCTGTTCTTCTGGCTGGCCACCCGGGCCCGACCGAGCTGGCCCCTGCGCATCCGCCGGACCCTCGGCAAGGTCTACCACTTCGGTGGGCTACACGTCGGCGGCGCGCTCGCCGGGACCCTGTGGTTCCTCGCCCTCACCGCGACTGCCACCGTCGAGGCTCGCCGGGACGGCTCGGGCCTGCCCGCGACCCTGGTCGTGACCTACCTGTTGGTCGCGTTACTCCTCACCGTCTGCGGCACCGCCCTGCCACCGGTACGCGCCCGGCACCACGACCTGTTCGAACGGGTCCACCGCTTCGGCGGGTGGCTGGCCCTGACGCTGTTCTGGGCGTTGACGGTACTGATGATCGCCGCGGATTCCGACTCCCGGCCGCTCGCCACCGCGCTGCTGACCGCGCCGAGCAGCTGGGCGCTCGCCCTGATGACATTCAGCGTCGCCCTGCCGTGGCTCCGGCTGCGCCGGGTGCCCGTGGCCATCGAACGACCCTCCAACCACGTCGCGCTGGTCCAGCTCGAGCGCCGCCGGGTTCCCTTCCCCGGCTCCTCCACCGCGGTCAGCCGTAGCCCGCTGCTGGAGTGGCACTCGTTCGCCAACGTTCCCGCACCCGGGCAACGGCACTTCCGCATCACGATCTCCCGCGCGGGCGACTGGACCGGCGCCCTCGTGGACGATCCCCCGTCCCACCTGTGGGTCAAGGGCATCACCACCGCCGGGGTGGCCAACATCGAGACGCTCTTCACCAAGGTGGTCTACGTCGCCACCGGCAGCGGGATCGGGCCGGTGCTGCCCCACCTGCTGGCCGATAAGGTCCCCTCGCACCTGGTCTGGGCGGTCCGTAGCCCCCGGATCACCTACGGCGACGCGTTGATCGACGAGATTCGCACCGCCCGGCCGGGGGCCACGATCTGGGACACCGCCACCGACGGTAAGCCCGACATGGTGGCCCTGGCCTACCGCGCCTACCGCGAACACGGCGCCGAAGCCGTCATCTGCATCTCCAACAAGAAGCTGACCTGGCAGGTCGTCCACGGGCTGGAGCAACGGGGCATCCCCGCCTACGGCGCCATCTGGGACTCCTGAGCGAAAAAGGAGATAAGACTGTGAATCTCATCGTGGAGCGGACCGACCGGGTCGTCACCGTACGGCTGAACCGGCCCGCCGCCCGCAACGCGCTCAACACCGAACTGCTGACCGAACTACTGGCCACGCTGCAGCCGCTGGATGCCGACCCGGCCGTCGGATGCTTCGTCCTCACCGGCACCGACCAGTTCTTCGCGGCGGGTGCGGACATCCGGGAGATGGCGGCGAAGTCGGCCGCGGAGATGGTGGTCGAGGACTTCTTCGCCGGCTGGGAGGCCTTCACCGCGCTTCGTACGCCCACTGTGGCGGCGGTCGCCGGCTACGCCCTCGGCGGCGGCTGCGAATTGGCCATGATGTGCGACCTCATCGTCGCCGCCGACACGGCTCGCTTCGGCCAACCGGAGATCAAACTCGGCGTGATCCCCGGCATCGGCGGCACCCAGCGGCTGACCCGGCTGGTGGGCAAGGCCAAGGCCATGGACCTGATTCTGACCGGCCGGCTCATGACCGCCGAGGAGGCCGAGCGCAGCGGCCTGGTCTCCCGGGTCGTTCCGGCCGACCGGCTGCTGGCGGAGGCGGAGGCGGTGGCCCGGACAGTGGCCGGGTTCGGCAAGGCGGCCACCACGGCCGCCTGCGAGGCGGTCGACCACGCACTGGAGACCGGCCTGCGGGAGGGGGTCCGCTTTGAGCGACGCAGCTTCCACGCCCTGTTCGGCACCGCCGACCAGCGGGAGGGGATGCAGGCCTTCCTGGACAAGCGGGCGCCACGGTTCACCGGTCGGTAGGTGCCCGGTGAATTCCGCCGCTGACCTCGTGCCTCGGCCCACTCGCGCCGCGCCGCGACCTCATCAGTCAGCTAACCGCCGGCGGCCCGCCACACCAGGCCGGCGGCGACCCCGACGACGAGGCTGAGCGCGGCCGCCACGACGGCCACCGTCGTACTCCATCGCCCTGGGCGGTCGGGCGGGGCGACCGCCCAGGGCTGCCAGAGCGGAACCAGCCACCGCAGGTAGTAGAAGAGGCTGAGCGCGGAGTTGATGAAGACGACGACCGCCAGCCACGCGTACCCGCCGTCCCAGGCGGCACTAGCGGCGGTCAGTTTCCCGACGAAGACCGCTGTCGGCGGGGTGCCGACCAACCCGAGCAACGCCACCACCAGGGCGGCGGCCAGCCACGGCGCGGTCGCCGCCACCCCGCGCCAGGACGTACGGTCACGGTGCCGTGGTAGCGCGGCGGTGACCGCGAAGGCGGCGACGTTGGTGACGGTGTAGCCGGCGAGATAGACCAACAACGACGGCTGCGCGAGGTCGCTGCGTCCGGTGGCGACCACCGGCACCAGCAGGTAGCCGACCTGGCTCACCGTTGACCAGCCGAGCAGCCGCCGCACGTCGGTCTGCCAGTAGGCGGCGAGGTTACCCAGCAGCATGGACGCCACGGCCAGCGCGGCCACCACCGTCGGCCAGTTCGAGGAGCCGGGGAGGACCTCGGCGAGCCGGTGGACCGCGAGCAACGCACCGATCTTGGGCACGGTGGTGAGGAACGTCGCCGCCGTGGCCGTACCGCCCTGGGCCGCGTCGGGAACCCAGAAGTGCGCGGGAAAGCCACCGGCTTTGAACATCAACCCGCCGATCACCGCGACGGCGGCCGCGGTGACCACCGACCGCGGCGCGTCCGGCAGCCGAGCGGCGAGTTCGGCGTAGGCCGTGGTGCCGGTGATCCCGGCGAGCAGCGTGACACCGAGCAGGAGCAGGATGCCGAAGAGGGCGCCGAGAAGGTAGGTCTTCAGCACCGCTTCGGCACCGGCGCCGGTGCCGGCCAGGCCGATCAGCGCGTACAGCGGGATGCTGGCCAGCAGAAAGCCGACCACCAGGGCGAGCAGGTCGGTGGCGCCGGCGAGCAGCACCGCCCCGGCGGTGGCGAAGAGCAGCAGCGCGTAGGCGTCGCTCTCCCGGGCCGACCTGGCGAGCTCGTCCCCGGCGAGGGCGAGGACGAGGAGGCAGCCGGTGGCGGCGAGGATCCGGGCGACGCCGGTGCCGGTGTCGACCGCGTAGGTGCCGTCGAAGGCGGTGTCGGCCGGATCGGAGAGCGCTACCGCCGCGGTGATGATCACTGTGCCGCAGACAGCGGCGGCGACCCCCCGCAGGATCCACTGCCGGTGGCGGGGCGTGAACGAGCCGCCGAGCAGAACGACGAGGGCACCGCCGGCGAGCAGCATCTCCGGCAGCAACAGCTCGGTGCGCATCATCTCCGACGCCACCTGAGTCACCGGCCGAGCAGGTCAACGACGGTACGGGCAGCCGGCTCGACGAGATCGAGCAGCGGACGCGGCAGCACCCCGATGAGCAGGGACAGTGCCAAAAGCGGCCCCACCGACCACAGCTCGTTAGCACGCAGGTCACCGAAGCCCTTCGCGCACCCGGCGGTGGGGCCGGTCAGCAACGACTGCCCGGCGCGGAGGAACAACGCGGCCGTGACGAGGATGCCGAGCAGCGCCACCGCCGTCACGGGGGCGGTGGCGATGCTGCCGGCGAAGACCTGGAACTCGGCGATGAAGCCGGAGAAGGCCGGCAGGCCGAGGGAGGCGAAGGCGCCGACGGCGAAGAGAGCGGCGAACACCGGTGCCGGGGCGGCGAGACCGCCGTACGCGTGCAGGTCATAGCTGCCGGCCCGCTCGTACAGGACCCCGGCGAGCAGGAACAGGGCAGCGGTGATCAGACCGTGGCTGACCATCTGGGTGACCGCACCGGTCACCGCCACCGCCCGCGGCTCCGCGGTGTCCACACCGACCAGGCCGGCGACGCCAACGGCGAGCACGACGTAACCCATGTGGTTGATCGAGGTGTAGGCGATCATCCGCTTGAGGTTGGTCTGGGCCAGGGCGACCAGCGCGCCGTAGAGGACCGACACCACCCCGACGGCGACGATCACCCACGCCCAACCCCGCCACGCCTCGGGCAGCATCGGTGCGGCGATCCGCACGAAGCCGTAGGTACCCAGCTTCAACAGCACCCCGGCCAGCACGGCGGAGCCGACCGCGGGAGCGTCGGTGTGCGCCGGCGGCAACCAGGTGTGGAACGGCACGGTGGGGGTCTTCACCGCCAGGCCGATCAGGATCGCGGCGAGCACCAGGCCGCCGGCCAGGGGACGCCCCGCGAGCGGGTTCTGCGCGGTGAGGGCCGGCATGTCGAAGGTGTGCGGGTCGGCGGCCGCGTACAGGCCGATGAACCCGGTGAGCAGCGCCAGCGAGCCGAGGAAGGTGTAGAGGAAGAACTTCAGCGCCGACCGGGCCCGGTCGCCGTGCCCCCAGCCGGCGATCACCGCGTACATCCCGACGATGGACAGGTCGAAGAAGACGAAGAAGAGGATCAGGTCGGCCGCGGCGAAGACCCCGAGGCACACGCTCTGGAGGAACAGGAAGAGCGACGCCTGTACGCGGGGGCGGTGCCGCTCCCGCAGCGCGTACACCGCGCAGGCGAGGAAGACCACCGCGGTCATCGCCATCAGGGGCAGGGAGAGCCCGTCCACGCCGAGGTGGTAGCTGCTGCCCACTCCCGGGATCCACGCCGCCCGTTCGGCGAAGGCCAGTTCTCCCGGGGGCGGCGTCTCGTACCCCGCCCAGACAACGCCGACCAACGCCAGCTCGACCGTCGCCGTACCCACCCAGACCCAGCGCGCGGCGACGTCACCGCACCGGGGTACGACGGCCAGCAGCACCGCGGCGAGCAGCGGCAGGAAGACGATCGCGGTCAGCATCCGGCTACCCCAGCACCACGAGGACGACGGCACCGACGACGAGCACCACCACGGCCTGGAGGTAGTACTGGTGCAGCTGCCCGGTCTGCGGCCGGCGCGCGAGGTGCCCCAGCCGCCGCAGCCCGGCCGCGACAACCTCCACGGTCCGGTCGACCCGGCGCTCGTCGACCCGAGCCGCCCGCCTGGCGAGGACGACCGTGGCCCGCGCCGCCTGCGCGACACCCTGGTCCAGCACCCGGTCGTCGAACCGGGCCGCCGCCGCACCGAGCGCCAGGGTCGGACGCGTCACCAGCACCGAAGCCGCCTGTCGCAGGCCCAGCCACCGCCGCACCCAGCGGGGTGCCGGCACCCGCCACCGTGCCACGACGAGGAGGGCCGCCAGGGCGATCAACGCCGACGCGGCCAGTTCCGGTACCGGGGTCGGGTGGTAGCCGCCGGGTTGACCGACGGCCTGCGCGACGACGGCGCCGGTCGGGGGCAGCGCCAGCAGTCCGGCGACCGCGGCGGCGACCGCCAGCACCAGCAGCGGCAACCACCCGGCCCGGGGAATCCGCCCGGTGCCGGTCCCCTCCTGGTCCCGGTACGCGTCCACCGCGTCCTGCTGGTCGGCGGGGACCCGCCGCCAGAGCACGACGAGAACCTTCCCCGCGTAGGCCGCGGAGAGCGCGGCGGCCGCGAGGCCGACCGCGTACAGTGCCGGCGACTCCTCGCGGACGGCAGCGAGGATGGCGTCTTTGGTCGCCCAGAGCGACAGCGGCGCGATCCCGGCCAACGCCAGCAGCGCGACCGTGGCCGACCAGCCGACCAGCGACCACCGCCGGGCCACCCCGGCCAGACCGGCGAGCTGTTTGGTGCCCAGCGCGGTGAGCCACGCCCCGGCGGCGAGGAACAACAGGGCCTTGACCGCGGCGTGCGCCACCAGATGCGCGGTCCCACCCGCTACCGCACCGGCGCCGGCGGCCAACACCACGAACCCGAGTTGCGCGCAGGTGGAGGCGGCGAGGAGTTGCTTGAGGTCGGGCTGGGTAAGCGCGACCGCGCCGAGCAGCAGCGCGGTCCCCGCACCGACCCACATGGCCGCCCACGGGGCCCAGCCGGTGGCGGCCAGCAGCGGCTGCATCCGCAGGAGCAGGTAGCCGCCCAACGCCACCATCGCCGCGGAGTGCAGCAGCGCACTGACCGGACTCGGCCCGACCATCGCCCGGGACAGCCAGAAGGAGAACGGTAGCTGCGCGGCCTTGCCGAGCGCCGCGACCAGGACTCCCGCCGCCAGCACGTGCCGCCACCCCGGGCTGCTGGCGGCGAGGTCGGCCAGGGCGAGGCCCGCACCACCGGCCAGCGCCGCCCCGGCCGCCAGGTAGAGGCCAAGATCCGCAGTCCGGGTGGTGACGAATGCCGTGCGGCCGGCGGCGACCCGGGCCTCGTCCCACCACCAGAACCCGATCAACGCGTACGACGCGGCGCCCATCAGCTCCCAGGCGAAGAGCAACGTCGGCAGGGTGCCCGCCGTGACGGTAAGCGCGGCCGCGGCGGCGAACAACAGCATCAGGCCGTGGAACCGTGCCGCCGGGGTGAGTGCCTCGCCGACGGCGGCCACCAGCGCCAGCAGCGTCACCACCAGCACCGTCGGCAGGACCAGCGCGGCCAGCCCATCCACCGTCAGGACGAAATCCGCGCCGGCCAGGAACGGCACCGCCACCGTCGGCCGGGCGACGGCGACCGGTGCCGACAGCAGCACGGCCGTGGCCGCGACCGCCAACGCGACCCGCACCGCGACCCGATCCCGGGGCCGGGCGACGAGCAGCACGGCACCGGCGGTGGCGGGCAGGCCGACCACCGCCCACAACGCTGCCGTCCCGAGCGTGGTCATCCGGACAGGTCCGCGGCCGTGTCGGTCAGGTCCGACCGCCGGATCCGGTGCAGGGACGTGGCGACGGCGAAGCCCATCGCCATCTCCACCGTCATCGCCGCGAGGACGACCAGGAGCAGCACCTGCCCGGACGGGTCTGGGGCGCAGAACCACCACAGCCCGGCCACAGCCAGGATCACCCCGTTGAGCATCAACTCCAGGCCCATCATCACCATCACCACGACCTGTTGGGACAGGGCGCCGTACAAACCGACGGAGATGAGGGCCGCGGCCACCAGCAGCACGGTCCGTAGCGTCACCGGCCGACTCCCCCCGGCTGCGGATCGGCCGCCCGCGGCCGACGAAGGTCGTCCCCGAGCCGGTCGTAGCGGGTGCGGTGCGCGGCCAGGACGACCCCACTGACGATGGTGGCCGCCATGACCACACCCACCACCGCCATCGTCAACATCTTCGGACCCATCAGCTCCGTGCCGAGGGCTGCGGTGACATCCGCCGGTGGGCTGCCGCGCCGGCTCGGCCACGGCGCGAAGAGCGCCCCGGCGGCCAGGAGCAGAAACACCCCGACCGACACCGGTAGGGCGTGGCGAGCACCGTGGACCATGTTCATCGACACCATCGCCGGATTCATTCCCATGAACATGTTCATGTAGACAGCCATGACCGTCATCTCCATCACCATCATCAGAATGACCAGTACGCCGACGTAGAGCTGCTGCAGCAGAAGCACCTGAAGGCCGACCGCGATGAAGGAGAGCGCCAGGGAGTAGCTGGCCCGGGCCATCGAGTTGACGACGAAGACGGCGATCCCGGTGAGCACCGCGACGACCGCGAGGCCCCAGAAGACGAGGTGGGTGAGCATGCCTCAGCCCCCGATCACGATGACGGCGACGAGGAGGTCCTGCAGCAGCACCGCCGGCAACAGCACCAGCCAGCCCACCTCCATGAACAGGTCCGGACGCAGCGCGGGCATCCGACGGCGCAGCCACACCAACCCCGCCAGTAGCGCCGTGGCCTTCACCAGCACCCAGGCCCAGGCCGGCAGCAGCGGGCCGGACCCGCCACCGAGGAACATCGGTACGGCGAAGGCGGCGCCCGCTGCCAGCAGCGCGTACCGACCGGCCAGAAACAACAGCCGATCCACACCGGAGAGCTCCGCGGTCACCCCGCCCGCCACGTCGCGACCCACCGCCGGCGAGAAGGGTCCCCAGACCGCCATCGCCACCACGCCGAGGCAGTAGACGACGAAGGCCACCGGCATCCACACCACAAACCACAACCCCTGCTGCGCGGCGGCGACCTCCCCCACCCGCAGACTGGACGCCGCGACCGCCGGTGCCACCAACGCGAACATCAACGGCAACTCGTACGCGAGCCCGTGCGCGAGAAACCGGTATCCGCCGACCATCGCGTACGCGGAGTTGGCGCCCCATCCGGTCAGCCAAACGAACGCCCATGCCAGGACATCGAGCGCGTTCACCCACACCACGCCGACGGCCAGGTCGAACAGGGTCCACCGTCCGAGCGGCACCACCGTGACGATCATCAGCGCCATCCCGAGCAACCCGGCCCCGCCGATCCGCCACAGCAGGCGGTCCGCGGCGACGGTGGTTCGCCGGCGCTGCCGCAGCAACCGCGCCACCTCGCCCACCGGCCGCCCCATCCTGGACCGGGCACCGGCGGCCCGCCCGGCCAGGGCGCCGTCGAAGAGCGCCGCGGCGACTGCGAGCGTCCCCAGCAGCCCCGCCGCGAGCGGCGCCCAGCCACCGGAGACGGCTACCGGTGTTTCAGCCATCGGTGACCACACCCAGCGCCGCGATGTCGAGGCTGGCCACGATGAGCCGGGCGGTGGCCAGGTCCCACCCGGACACCACGCTGGCGACCGCCGCGGGCGGGGTGACCGGCACGCCGGCTGCGACGCCGACGGGAGTTCCGACCGCCACCGCGGCGGGACCACCGGCCGCGAGGGCTGCCCGGTCGAGCATGCCGTTGAGTCGGTCCCACACGTCACCGGTGAGCTCCGGGGCGAGCCCCAACCGGGCCAGTTCGTCGGGCGGCAGTGGCCCGACCCGCCGCAGTGACCAGTGCAGCAGCCACGAGCGGCGGACCCGGCGCCGTAGCCGCGCCAACTCTGTGATCGCCGCCGACCGTTCGCCGGCTAGGAGCCGATCGCGGACGACGCGGGCCTGCTGGGTCATGTCCCGCCAGCCCACCAGCGCCAGCAGCCGAGCCGCGTTGTCGCAGCGTTGGGCGGCGAGCTCTGCGGCGTCTGCCGGCCTGACCTCGCCGGACGGCTCACCACCTACCTGCACGCCGCCGGCAGGCCCGTGCCCGGCGTCAACGACGGCCGCCTGCGCCTCGGCGATGAGGTCGCCGTGCAGGTGAGCGCGGAGGACCAGGCCGGCTGGCCAGTCCGGCAGCACCGGGCCGAGTCGTACGTGCAGCACGTCCATCTCCAGCCCGTCGCGATCCTCGCTGCCGTGCGCCAGGGCGGTGTCACCGTCCGGGGCGTCGTCGGGCCCACGCCCGTCGCGGGCGATACTGTCCCGTCGCTGGCGGGGCGTGTCCCGCAGGGCGGCCTCCGCCTGGTCCAGGGCGGCGGCCGCCAGGTCCGGCCTGGTGACGTCGATCCGGGCCCGTGGCCCGGGCAGCTGCTCCCACAGGCGCGCCACCACCGGCGCCAGCTCCGGTCCGGGGGATCCACATACCGCCAGGATGTCGGCGTCCGCCGGTGACACCGCCAGCCGCCACCCCCGGACGGCCGCGAGCCGCTCGACGGTGACCCGGGTCAACCAGTTCCCGGGTACCTCGATGACCAGCAGGTGGGCGTGCCGGAGGGCGAGCCGCGCCAGCGCACCGCTCACACCCATCGCAGCGCGCCTTCCCGCCAGGCCCACACCACCGCGACGAGCACACCCACCAGGAAGACGAACATCTCCACCACGGCGGTGGCCCCCAGGTCGGCGACGACCACCGCCCACGGGTACATGAAGAGCATCTCCACGTCGAACGCCAGGAACAGCACCGTCACCAGGTACCAGCGGACGTGGTACCGGGACAGGGCGTGCTCCTCCGGGGGCCAGCCGGACTCAAACGGCGCGACCAGCAGCGGCCGACGGGCAATCGCCAGCGCACGGTGGGCCAGGTAGCAGCCCGCCACGACCGCCACGGCGACCAGCGCCATTCCCGCCGCCCCTGCGTACATCACGCTTCACCCCGCCCTGCCCCACCTGCGAGGGCGCGCTATCACATTAGGAACCAAAGGGGACCTTTCACCCAGAGGGCGGGCCTCCTCACCCGTTTGAGGCCTACCCCCGGCCCGTCCCCGGCCTACCTCCGCCCCACCCCGCTCTCCCGACGCCCGGGCGGGGGTGCCACCGACGCCACAGCCAGCGGTAGCGAACCCGACACCGGATCCGGTACACATAGTCCATGTTGAATGGAATTGATCGCCGGACCTTACTCCGCGTGGCCGGTGCATCCGCTGGCACCGCCGCACTCGCCAGCGCCACCGTCGCCCGCGGCAACCCCGCCCAGGCTGCTAGTGGCGCCTTCCGGCACGGCGTCGCCTCCGGCGACCCCCTGCCCAACGGAGTCCTACTCTGGACCCGCCTGACCCCGACCGAGGAGGCCCAACCCGGCTCCGGGCTCGGCCCCGAGGCACAGGTGTCCTGGCAGATCTCCGCCGACCCGGACTTCACCACACTGCTGGCACAGGGGACGATCCTCACCGGGCCCGCGCGGGACCACACCGTTCGCGTCGAGGCAACCGGGCTCGAGCCGGCCACCACGTACTGGTACCGCTTCGGCTACGACGGCGGCTGGTCTCCGACCGGGCGAACGATGACGGCGCCGGACCTGGACGCCGAGATCGATCGCCTGCGGCTGGGCGTGGTCTCCTGCTCGAACTGGGAGGGCGGCTACTTCGCGGCCTACCGGTACCTGGCCGAGCGGGGCGACCTGAACCTCGTCGTGCACCTCGGCGACTACCTCTACGAGTACGGCACCGGAGAGCTCGGCACCGGAGGCCAGGTCATCCGCCCGGTCAGCCCACCGCACGAGATACTCACCCTGGCCGACTACCGCATCCGGCACGCCACCTACAAGACCGACCCAGACCTGCAGGCCCTGCACGCCGCGCTGCCGTGGGCGATCACCTGGGACGACCACGAGGTCGCCAACAACTCATGGTCCGGGGGCGCGGAGAACCACACCCCGGGCGAGGAGGGTGACTACGCGGCCCGGCTGGCCGCGGCGCGGCAGGCGTACCTGGAATGGATGCCCGTACGCGCGGGGGTGGATGGCGCCATCTACCGCCGACTCCGCTTCGGACGGCTGGCCGACCTCTCCATGCTGGACCTGCGGACGTACCGGTCGGAGCAGGAATGGGGCGAGGTCGACGACGCCGACCGGACCATCACCGGTGAAGACCAGATGACCTGGCTGAAGAGCGGCTTGGCCGCCTCCGACGCGCGATGGAAGCTGGTCGGTAGCTCGGTGATGATCTCTCGCCTCGATGTCGGCACGTTGCCCGCCTGGCTGCTCGGCCCGCTCGGCGAGCTGCTGGGCGTGCCACAGAACGGTGTGGTGCTCAACGCCGACCAGTGGGACGGCTACAACGCCGACCGCAACGAGTTGGTCGACCACCTCCGCGCCACCGACACCCGTGACGTCGTCTTCCTCACCGGAGATATCCACACCTCGTGGGCCAACGAACTGACGACGAAAGCCACCGGCCCCTGGTCGCCGGCCGCCGCCGAATTCGTGGTGCCATCGGTGACCACCGACAACGTGGACGACTTCCTGCGACTACCGCCCGACAACGCCATCAGCAAGCTCGGCGCGAGCCTGATCCGCGCGACGAATCCACACGTGCGCTGGACTGAACTGGACGGACACGGCTACGGCGTGTTGGAGGTTACCCAAGCCTCGTGCCGGATGGACTGGTACCACCTAGCGGACCGGACCAAGCCGACCACATCCAGCGAGTGGGTTGCCGGCTGGTCGGTCGGCGCCGGGTCGGCGAAGCTACGCGAGGAGCATTCGCCTCTAGCCTGACCAGCAACATCGCCGGACGGTAATCGATGTTACCGGATCGAAACATAACACCACTAGCACCCCCGATCCCCCAATGTCACATTGACGTTCGTCACTGGTTTCTCTCCCACCCACCACCGCCAGGTCCGAACTCTGGGCCGCCTGGATCGAAAGAGACCCCATGAGACGCTTCGTCCGCACCGCTGTCGCCGCCGCCCTGGTGGCGACGGCGGCACTGGTCGCACCGTCGGCCGCGCAGGCCGCAGTCCGCAATCCCGTCCTCTTCGTCCATGGCCTAAGTAGCTCCGCCAGCACCTGGAACACCTGGATCAACAAGTTCAAGGCGGACGGCTACCAGGACTCCGAGCTGTACAACTGGTCCTACGACTGGAAACAATCCAACGCGACCACCGGCTCGCAGCTCATCGACAAGGTGCAGGAGGTGCTCGACGCGAGCGGCGCCACGAAGGTTGATATCGTCGCCCACTCGATGGGAGCGCTGAGCTCCCGCTGGTACCTGAAGAACGGCGGCGGGACCGCCACCGTGGACGACTTCGTCTCCGTGGCCGGGGTGAACCACGGAACCGACGTCTCCTTGTTCTGCTTCTTCTACACCTCGTGCCGGGAAATGATTCGAGGCAGCAGCTTCCTCGACTCGCTGAACTCCGGTGACGAAACCCCGGGAAACGTAAACTACGCCGCCCTGTGGTCTACGTGTGACGCACTGATCAACCCCGACAGTTCGGCAAAGCTCGACGGCGCGGTGAACACCTCCGTGGGCTGCAAGGGACACACCGACATGAACGATGACGCTAGTAACTACACCAAGGTCCGAGACTTCATCGCCTGACCAGACCGGGCTGCGGTCTACTGTGCTTCTGGCGGAGCCACCGCCGGCAGCCCGACGGCGAAGACCTCCCGGGCCAACGCGCTCAGCCAACCGGTCAGGGGCGGGTACTCCAGCAACCGAGACCCGCCCCTGACCGCTTTCCGCCTCCCGGTCGAAGGGGCTCGCGAAAACTCGGGATGTGAAGGCACCAACAGTCGGCTAAGGTCCCGGCATGGTTACGAGGAACGCCGATCCCACCGTTGGTCTGATACAGGCACGCACGGGCAGTGAACGCGCGGTGCTCGAATCCTTCCTCGACTTCCACCGCAGCGTGGTGCTGCGTAAGCTGCGTGGGCTCTCCGAAACCGATGCCGCCCGCCGCTTGGTGCCGTCCTCCACCACAGTTGGCGGCCTGGTCAAACACCTCACCCTCGTGGAGCGGAACTGGTTCTCGGCCCTACTCGACCCCAGTGGTGGTGAGGTCGTCCAGGCCACCGCGGAGAACGCACTGGCCAGCTTCACCCTGACCGACGAGGACACCGTCGAGCAGCTCGCGTCGGCCTACGAGGCAGAGTGCGCCCGGTCCCGAGCGGTTGCCGCCCGGTTCGACCTCGACCATGTGGTGCCACAGCCACAGCTCGGCGAGGTCTCGCTCCGCTGGATCCTGGTGCACGTGATCCAAGAAACGGCCCGACACGCGGGCCACGCCGACATCCTTCGCGAGCTGACCGACGGGTCGACCGGCGCTTACTGACCGGCGCTGGAGTTTGCCTGGACCTCACGAGGCCTCGACCGCCGTACGCCTCATCGCCGGGCTCTCCGGTGACCGAGAAGGTGGGCGAGTTTCTCGGTCGGGGACGAGGTTGACACCCCGACAACGGGCGCGTCATACATGCTTCCGCGAAGCCGGTCCGGGATGACCGTGGCCGCGTAGGACAGGCAGCGTTCCGCGATGCCGTTTGGAGCCTCACTGGGCTGGCCGACGGCGACTGCGAGGTCCCAACCATGCGTGATCGTCTCGACGGTGAAGCCTCGTGCCGCCGCGACGGCCGTGCCCGGGCCCCAGGGGGCGACGACCTCGTCAGCAGCGGTCAGCAGCGACCAGCTTTCCTGGAGGGAGACTGCCAGCTGTGCGTACGCGGCGGCGAGTTCCGCGTCCGGGACGTCGGTGACCACATGCGGGATGCCCCGCGTCGGGTTGCCCTGGGCGGTGGCTAGTCCCCGGCGCGCGGTGCCGATGAGGTGGCCAAGCAGGCTGCGGACATCGAAATCGTCGCAGGGCGTGGGCAGCCCCAGACACTGACTCGGTACCTCCGTCGCCAGGTGCGCCACCCAGTCCAGGGCATCGAAATAGTCGCGCCGTTGCTGCATCATCGTCACTGCGCCGTCCTACCACAGGCTGTTCGGCAGCGATACGTGCGGCCGCGCCCTCGCCGGTCGGTACGAGCATGCGGCGGTCCCGGCGGCTGGGGTGCCGAGTTCAGCTGTGCTGAACCCACAGGTTTTCTTCGACATACAGTCCGCGGTCCCGTTCCCGATCGATCAGCACGAGGTTGAGTGCACCGGGTACCACATACTCCCGGGTCACCGGAAACACCATGTCCGCCCAGCTCTCCCAGTCAGCGACGCTTCCTTCAATGACCATCGACCTCCGGGCTGGACCCAGCACTCGGGCGCCCATGCGTTGGTGGGTGCGGATCCACGGATCGATAGAGAGCCCGTCCGGACGGGTCCACCCGACGTACTCGGCCATCGACACCATCGGGTACCGGTGCTTCCACGTCGGTCGGAGTGGAGCGACCACATGTGCGAGGCCGTCGCTGTGCGCCCGTCGCGCCAACTCCTCGAGCACGACTCCGGCCAGGCCGCGCTTGTCATGCGATGAGCCGACGGCGACCGCCATGAAGCTCAGGCTCGTGGGCTCGACCCCAGCTTCGCGGCCTTCCACCGCCCGCACCAACGCCTCGTCGTAGCCGGACGGCAGGTCACCGAGGGTGCCATCCCAAGCTATCGGCACTCCCCACCCACCGGCGACCACCCGGCCCCCATCCAGCACCATGACGTCGTATCGCGCGAAATAGTCCTCGACCCGGCTCATGTACCGCTTCGAGACGTCGTCGTGGAGAACAAACTCTGGCCAGCGTTCTCGGAACGTGGCGGCCGCCACCTCGTGCAGCTCGGGCCGATCGATGCGAGTCACGATCTTCACCCTGGGAAAATACCGGTTTCGCCAAGTGACCGCGACGCCGATACCCGTGCGAACGACCGGCAGCACGTCGTGCGTCACCCAAGCCGCCCACAGCCCCTCACCCGCCGAGGGGCACAACTGGGCACCAAGCAACTACAAACCCAGCTCTCGAAGGTCGACCTGAACGCCCTCAACCGACACGAACACCGTCAGATCAACTACTGAAAACCGGCCACCGTCGGCGAACTACTGTTCAACTTCTGGGGCCGAGCACCAGTTTCCGGAGGCTGACCCAGTGATGATCATCTAGCCGACCCTTCACCCAAATGTCCGGAGTGGGCACGTGATGATCAAAATCAGTTTATGACAGCGGCCTTGCCCGCAGCCATGGTCACCGCCCTTGAATAGGGCTCGTTTTCCCGGCCATCCTTCACGTCCTGCACCTGGGTAAACACTCCATTGCGCTCTGTCTTGCTGGGCCACACTCCCGTCGTCCCACTGCCAGCCAGCACCCTGCCGACACTGCGGGGTGCGCAGGCGGCACTTGTCGGACACGGCTGCGGCATCGGTGTTTCGACCAGGCAAGGGGCTGCTTCCGACCCCCGTCGCCAGCATCCGAGAACTGGCGCCCTTACCCCTCCTCCTGAGGACTCCAAGCCCCCGATCGCGGGGGAAACTGCCCGAAACAGGGATAGGTTCAGCCGCGCCACCGCGCCAGGCCGTCCGCCGCCCGACTGTCTTCACCTCGACAGAATCCGAAAGTGAAAGATTGCAATAGACCAAGATGTCCCCTAAGATACGCGCAAACCAACGGTAGTTGACGTGACTTCAACCGCGAAGCGAACTTGAGGTAACCTCTTGCCGGATTTGGGCTCGGTGCGGAGGCGGAACGATGACTAGCGGCATGACTGTTGCGGACGTACAGGCAAGGACCTACAAGGCACGTGATTCTTGGTGGACCATCTTCCTTGTAGATCCACTCGCATCAAGACTGGTCTGGCTCGTCGCCCGCTATCCCTGGGTGACCCCCAACCGACTCTCCGTCGCCGCGCTCCTGCTCGGGATCGGCGCCGCAGCGGCCTTCGTCCCAGCGACACCGGGGTGGCTGATCGTGGGGGCGGTGATCTTCCACCTGAGCTTCGTCGTCGACTGCATGGATGGCAAGGTGGCCCGCCTCAACGGCACCGGCAGCCTGTTCGGGGCCTGGCTGGACTACATCCTTGACCGCGTCCGCGTTCTGATCTGCACCATCGCGCTGATGGGCGGGCAGTACGCCCGAACCGGCGACGTAACATTCCTGGTCGTCGGTGGCGCGATCGTCTTCCTCGACATGTTCCGTTACCTCAACGCCCTGCAGTTGTCGAAGGTCAAGCGCAAGATGCGCCGGACTCTGCGCAAGCGGATCAATGCCTCGCCAGAGCAGACGAGCGTCACCACGCCGGACTACGAAGAGGCCGACCTGGAAGGCCTCGAGCCCAGCGTGGCCGCCGTGATGCAACGCCCTGAGCTGGTGATGGAGCGGGAATTCCGGTCGCGCTTCACCGGCTTCACCCGCCTCCGCGACCTTCTCATCCGCTCCCGAGTACGGGCCCACATATTCAGCGGCATCGAGTTTCAGATGGCCGTCTTCATCATCGGCCCAATCACCGGGGCCGTGCTCGTTGTGTCCGTAGTGGCCGGGGCGCTGCTGCTGCTGTTCGAGTTCGCGCTCATCTTCAAACTCTGGCTGTCGACCAGGTCGTACGCGCACTACGACAGCTCCCTCGCCGCCGAGGCCGAGGCCGCCGGAATCGGGGAAGGACACGACGAGCCGGCGACGGCAGTGCTGGAAGCCGAGGAAGCCGCCCTGACCGGCGCGCGGCAGGGTGCCGACATTACCCGTTAGCCGGTAGTGCCCGGGGCTATCCGACTTTCGTCGGATAGCCCCCTTCGTTTTCCGGCCAGTCCTCACGGATCCCCGTCGCGACATGGGCGGTCTCGAATCGAAAAGCGCAAGCAGGCCGACGATCCAGGCCGTGGCATCGACTTTGTCGCGAGGTACCTCGAAGAGGCGACGGCCGGTGAGCTTCGCTACGCCGCGCTGTTCAACTACACCGAATTTCCCGCCTACGCGGAGGTTTCCACCGAGCAGGGTCACCTCACCGACGTCCGGTGGTTCGAGCACACCGATGTCCACCGCCGAGGTCAAGAAATGCACCGAACGCGACCGGCAGCACCCGCCTATCTGAGATGGAGCACCGTGAAAACCTTCCGCAACCCCCCGCAGATCGCAGCGCCGCTCGCCGCCTACTCCCATCAGGCGGAGATCACGGGGTCGGTCAGGTGGCTCGTGCTCTCCGGCCAGGTGGGGATGACGCCCGCCGGTGAGCTTCCCGACGATCCGATCGAGCAGTTCGGCCTGGCGTTGGAGAACGTAGCGGCCAACCTGGCGGCTGCCGGCATGCGTCCGGAGGACGTGGTCAAGCTGACGATCTACCTCGTCGGCGAGATCGACCTGCACCGTCGGAGGAAGCGACTGAGCGCATGGCTGAACGACCTGCGGCCCTGCATGACCGTCATGACCGTCGCCGGTCTGGCCACGCCTGACCTGCGCGTCGAGATCGAAGCCATCGCCTGTGCCGAAGACACTCCGACCATCGTGAGCCAACAGTGATCGTCGACTCCACGACACGGCGTCCCCCACCCCGACGGCTACCGCATCCACTTCCGGGTGCGGGCTCAAAATGGCGACGTCCGGCACGGGGAACCGGACGCCGTCATCTGGATCAGGCGTCCCGTCTGCGCAGGACCAGGTAGCCGACGAGCTGGGCAGCGACGACCCAGGCCAGAAGCACAATCAGCGCGACCGGTCGGCTGTAGGGTTCCATGTCGCCGACCATCAGGTGCTGGGCCGCTATGGACGGCAGGTAGTCCGAGATCTCCTGCGCGAGCTCGTTGCTGGAGATCACGAGGGCGCCCGGCAGACCGGCGAGGATCATAAAAACTGTGGTGAGAGTTCCCACCGCGCTGCGTACCGCAGCACCGACGCCGATCGCGAAGACGCTGATCAGTGCGACGTAGACACCCGCGAACAGAACTGTCGGCACCGCCTTGCCGAGGTCGGTGTCGCCGTATTCGAACAACAGCGGCGTGGTCGCCGCCGCGCCGAGCGCGGCCAGCGCCGTACCGACGACGAACATGATCGGGAAGATGACCACCGACTTTGCGAACAGCATCCGACCGCGCACCGGGACGCACTGCAAAGTCGTCCGGATGCTGCCAGTGGAGTACTCGGTAGTGATCACCAGCATCGCCAACGCGACGACCGCAAACTGCACCAGGTTGAGGGCCATCGCGGGGCTCTCCGCGATGGGCAGCTTGGTGTGGACGCCGTCGTCGCGGTAACCGTTGGCGATGCTACCGCCCAGGGCCGGCGCGAAGACCCCCATCAGCGCGAACGATCCGGCGAGGCACCACCAGGTGGCGCGCACGGACCACAGCTTCGTCCACTCGGCGAAGAGTGCGCCGACCGTTCCGCCCGGGCCGTCACCGGAGGTGTCGGCGGGGATGTAGGCGCCCCCGCGCGCGGTGTCCCTCATGGTCGCAGGGGACATGACTCAGACCTCGAATTTCTGCTGCGGCGCCGGCTCGGCCGGCGGCTTCGGCGACTTGTACTCGACGCTGGCGGCGGTCATCTCCATGTAGGCCTCCTCCAGCGAGGCCTCGACGACCCGCAACTCGTGCAGGCGTACGCGGAGCTCGAAGGCCAAGTCGCCGATCTGCTCGACGGACATCCCGGAGACCAGGGCCTCGTTGTCACCGTGGCGCTGCACCTGGCTCGCACGGTTCCCGAGCTGGGTGAGCAGCTCGGCGAGACCGGTGCTGTCGGGCGTACGGACGCGTATCGCGGTCAGCGAGCTGCGGGCGATGACGTCCTCGATGGCGGCGTCGGCCAGTAGCTTGCCCCTGCCGATGACGACCAGGCGGTCCGCGGTCAGCTGCATCTCGCTCATCAGGTGGCTGGAGACGAAGACCGTGCGGCCCTCGGCGGCCAGCGAACGCATCAGCTCCCGTACCCATCGGACACCGTCCGGGTCGAGGCCGTTGACCGGCTCGTCGAACAACAGCACCTGGGGATCCCCTAACAGAGCGCTGGCGATGCCGAGGCGCTGGCCCATGCCGAGCGAGAACGAACCGGCCCGCTTCTTCGCGACCTTCTCCAGGCCGACGATCTCCAAAACCGCACCCACCCGCCTGCGCGGGATGCCGTTGCTGCGGGCCATCGCGAGCAGGTGGTTGTACGCGCTGCGGCCCGGGTGCAGCGCCTTCGCCTCGAGCAGCGCGCCGACCTGGCGTAGCGGGTTCTTGATCGAGGCGTACGGCTGTCCGTTGATCAGGACCTTGCCGGAACTCGGCCGGTCCAGCCCCATGATCATGCGCATCGTCGTGGACTTGCCCGCGCCGTTGGGACCCAGGAAGCCGGTCACCTGTCCCGGCGGGATCTCGAGGTTCAGCCGGTCGACCGCGACGGTTGACTCGTACCGCTTGGTCACCTCCCGAAGTGTGATCACCGTCGATTCTCCCCCGATTTGTTCTTCATGGCTAAACGCTACAAAGCCGTGGTGGCGGGTCTCCTCGCTCGTTCGACAGAGCCGCACCACGACTTTCGACATAGTGCGCCGGGTGGCTCAGCCCTCGGCGAGGCCCTGGAACTCGTTCTCGAAGTCGTCGATCTCGCTCTGGCTGATGGAGTCGAGCGCCACGTCGAACGGGGTGAGGTGACCCGCGTCCGGCTGCCGCGCGTACGCGACGTAGGCGCCCAGCGCCTCGGACCCAGTACCGGGCCAGTACCGGGCCAGAGCCGCCACGTCGGACTCGGCCCCGCCCGCCCCAGCGTCCGCTGCCAGTACGACGACTCGACCTCGCGGTCCGGTGCCACGGCCAGCTCCGCCAGCCGCCGTGCCCAGCCGCGCAACGACGTGACGACCGGGTCGAGCGTCACCTGCCGGCCACGACCGGCCTGCTCCGCCGCCTGCGCGAGGTCGGGGACGAGGATGCGCCACGACACCCCGGCGAGGTGGTGTACGACCAGCAGCAGTCAGCCCGGGAGGTGGTGTAAGAGACGGCCATCGCGTGATCCGGTCTGATGTTATGCGGAGATCGGGGCCGTGTCGGTGTGGTCGGTGTCGTGTTGGCTGGCCGAAGAAGAACCGTCGCCGCAACATCGTCAGCACGGCGCTTCGGTCGGCTGCGGGTAAACGCTCTGGGATGGCGCTTCCGGGCTGAGTTGTGCCGGATCTGTGCCAAATGATCAACGACCAGCGTTTCCACTGGTCGTTGAGGGTATGGGTGGAGCTGAGGGGATTTGAACCCCTGACCCCCTCGATGCGAACGAGGTGCGCTACCGGTCTGCGCCACAGCCCCTCCGCCGGTGTACCGGCGCAGGTCCCACTCGGCGTTCACCGAGCGGGCCGGCGCTAAGGCTAACAGGTCGCTGGCCACCCGGCGAATTACCCCCGACGTGGCGAAGGGGGCGCCGCGAACCGAGCGGGTGGTACGCCCGGTTCCGGCCGGGCGGGCGCTCCGAGGTCAGGCCGGGTGGGCACCGCGGCCGGACTGGTACGGGCGCCCGCGGAGGCCGCCGGCCCGCCGGTAGGAGACGGTCCCGCCGTTCGCCGCGGCCGGCAGGTCCGCCGGCCGGTCCAGACCCATCGCGGTACGGCGCACCGACTCCCGTTGGGCCGCCAGGCGGCGCTGTGCCTCGCGTCGGGCCGCGGCCCGACGCGCCTGCTCGCGCCGTACCTCGGCTTGACGGGCGGCCAGCCAGGCCGCCTCGCGGGCCTGGGCGCGTCGACGGCGCTGGTCGGCGAGGGCACGGGAGCGCAGGTGGGCGACGTAGGCCAGGAGCAGGGCGGCGGTGACCGCGAAGCTGATCCAGAATCCGGGGCCGACGAACAGCACACCGACCAGCTCGACGGCGTTGAGCAGGAACAGCGCGGCAAGCACCCGCCGCCGCCGGTAGATGACTGGGGGGCCCTGGCGGCGACGCCGCTGGAGCCGGCGTGGGTGGGCGCCGGGCCGCCCGCCGAGCCGGCGCTGCCGTTTGGGGTTGGCCGGAACCGCGCGCAGCTGGTCCGACCGACGGGACCCTGGCGCCGATTCGGCACCGCCGGCACCGGAGCCCCCATTTTCACTTAACGTGACTGAAAGCGAACGCGGCGGATTTATCGGTCGGCGACCTGGGACAGTGCGGCGTCGTCGACGACGCTGGAGCACCCGCGCCGTCGACTTCGCCCGCTCCGCCACCAGCCGCTCGGTCGCGTCGTACCGGCGGACCAGGGCCGGCGCCAGGGCGAGCAGGCCGGCGGCGGCGAGGACGGCGAGGAGCACCGAGGTCGGCACCCGCACCCCTCCCGTTCACCGAATTTCAGGCAAGCACAGATCAACGCCGGACGATCTTTCACGTTTCGACCTAGAGCCGAAGATCTTACGGGTTGACTGCAAATGCCGTAGCTTGCAGTTACCTGAGGTTACGGGCGGAGGCACCGGATGCCGGCACGCCGCGCCGATCGTCCCGGCCGGGACCCATTCAGCCGATCGTTGCCCGTAGCCGGTACCAACGGGCCAGCAGACCCCCCTCGGCCGCCACGTCCTCGCTGGTCAGGGCGTAACCGATGTGGTCGCGCCAGGCGCCATCGATGTGCATGTAGCGCACGTGGTACGCCTCCTCGCGAAAGCCCAGCTTCTCCATCACCCGACGCGACGGCTGATTCTCCGGGCGGATGCTGATCTCGACCCGGTGCAGCCCGCCCGGCCCGAAGGCGTGGTCCACCGCCAGGGCGAGCGCGGTAGGGATGATGCCTCGCCCGGCCACGCGGGAATCCACCCAGTAGCCGACACAGCCCGAGCAGAACGCCTGGCGCACGATGCTGCCGACATTCAGATGACCGACCAGGCGCTCCCGTCCTCCCTCGCGGAGACAGACCACAAACGGCATGCTCTCGCCGACCCGGGCCGAGCGGCGCTGCTCCCGATACAGCCAACGAAAGGCGTCGGGTGAGTTCAGGTCCGCCCAGGCACCTGGGAGCGACGCCTCCCAGGGAGCGAGCCACGCCTCATTGACGCGGCGCACCTCAGACCAGGCGATCGCGTCCGAACGCCGGTAGGGCCGCACCAACACCGGACCGTCCGCCAACGCGGCGGGCCACCCCGGCGTACGTCGTCCCAGAAGACTCACCGGCCGATCCTCCGCCCTCAGCGCTGGCCGGGGCAAGCACCCTCACCGACGTCGGTCCAGCAGCAGAACGTCCACGGTGGAACCCGCAGCGGCGGTGGTCACCCGCTCACCGAGCACCAACAACCCATTCGCCTCGGCCAGCCCGGAAAGGGCCAGTGGCCCGCCCCGCAACGGCTGAACGGTGTAGCCGCCACCACGCCGCTCCGCGACCTGCGCCGGTCGGAACTCACGCAACCCGGCCGGCGACGAGATGGTCTCCAGTAGATGTCCCCGAACACCGGGGCGAAAGACCGGCTCCGCCCCGGCCAACATATTGATCACCGGTCGGGCCAGTACCTCGAAACCGATCAGCGCCGCCCCTGGATCACCGGGCAGGCAGACCACCGGTACCTCCTCCGGGCCGACCGTACCGAACCCGAGCGCGGTGCCGGGGTAGAGCGCCACCTCGGTGAAGGCCACCGGTCCGGTCCGGTTTCCCTCCCGACGGGAGAGGATCCGCCGGACCATGTCGCCCGGCCCGGTGCCGGTACCACCGGTGGTGATGATCAGATCGGCCCGCAGGGTCTGGTCCTCCAGCAGGCCACGTAACCCGTCCGGGTCGTCGTCGCAGATGCCCACCCGGTACGCGAGAGCGCCGGCCTCAGCCGCCGCCGCGGTCAACGCGTGCGAGTTCACGTCCACCACCTGGCCGGGCTGGCTGCCCCGCCCCACCTCGACGAGTTCGTCACCGGTGGCCACGACCACCACGCGAGGGCTGGGCCGGACCACCACATGCCCGATTCCGGTAGCGGCGAGCACCGCGACCAGCGCTGGCGAGACGTAGGTACCGGCCCGGGCGAGCAACGTGCCGGCCGGGAGTTCCTCGCCGGCCTTGCGGACGCTGTACCCCCGCTTCGGTACCCGGTAGATCTCCACCGAGGCCATGCCCTGGTCGGTCCACTCGACCGGAACCACCAGGTCCGCACCGATCGGCAGCGGCGCCCCGGCGGCCACCGAGAAGCACGTCCCCGGAGTGAGGCGGACCGGACGCCAACTAGCGGCGCCCAGGTCACCGACGACGTTGAGCTGCACGACCCGCCCGCTGGGCGAGCCGGCCTGGGCCGGTGCGGACACGATGCCCCGGCCACCGGCCGCAATGTCCTCCCAGCACGCCGCGTACCCGTCCACGGCCGCCTGGTCGAAGGCCGGGACGGAGTGGGTCGCGACGACATCCTCGGCGAGGACGTTTCCGTACGCCTGGGTGAGGTCGAGGTCGAGTGGCGGCAGTGCGCGTAACCTGCGCAGCACACTGCCCAGGTAGTCGGCGAGCGGCGTCAACTCGTTCACGGCCGCCTCGGCGTCGGCCGTCGCGGTCATGTACGTGGACCACCCGAGGAGTCCGCGTTGACGAAGTCGGCGAGCCACTTACGGAACTCGGCGCCAAGGTCGTCGCGTTCCGCGGCGATCTGCACGACGGTCTGGAGATAGCCCAACGGCATGCCCGTGTCGTATCGGGTGCCCCGGTGGATGATGGCGTGCACCGGCACCCCCTCGGTGCGCAGGAGCTCCATCGCATCGGTCAGCTGGATCTCGCCGCCGCTGCCCGGATCGGTCCGGCGGATCGCGTCGAAGATGCGGCCAGGAAGGACGTAGCGACCCAACACGGCGAGATTGCTGGGGGCTTCCTCCGGCTTCGGCTTCTCCACCATGCCCGTCACCCGGACCACGTCACCGATGTCGGCGAACTCCGCCTCGGCGGGAGCCACCGAGGCGATGCCGTAACGGGAGGTCTGGTCGGGTTCGACCTCGAAGAAGGCCAGCACGATCCCGCCCGTACGGGCCTGCAGCTCCAACATGGCCGGCAGCAGCGGCTCGGTCGGCTTCACGAACTCGTCGCCGAGCAGCACCGCGAAGGGCTGGTCCCCGACGTGGGACTCGGCGTAGCCGACGGCGTGGCCGAGCCCGAGCTGATCCGGCTGCCGGCAGGTGTAGATCGCGGCCAGGTCCTCGGTCCGTTTGACCGCGGCCAGCAGCTCGGGCTTCTTAGCGAGCCGCTCTTCCAGGTCGGGACGGCGGTCGAAGTGATCGACCATGGAGGTCTTGCCTCGCCCGGTGATCAGCAGGACGTCAGTGATCCCGGCCTGGGTGGCCTCCTCGACGATGTACTGCAACACCGGCCGGTCGACCACGGGGAGCAACTCTTTGGGCACCGCTTTGGTGGCTGGCAGGAAGCGGGTGGCGAGCCCGGCGGCCGGAATGACCGCCTTGACCGCACGGGGGCCGCCGGTCGCGGTGGCCGTCGATGAGGGGTTTACTGAGTGCTCCGACATGCCGCGAGACTATCCGCCGCGGCTCTGCCGTGGCGGGTGAGGACCGGAAGTCGCGCCGCGGGCAGGGACCGCCCCAGACCCCGGCGCCGCCTCGGTCTCCGACCCGTTCCCAGCGGCACCGGGCTGCGCCGACGGCTCGCGCCGTGCCCCGGCTCGGAGTGTCCCCTCGGCCGGGCCGGCCGGCGCCGGTAGCCCGGGCCCGGACGCGGACGCAGGCGCGGGCGCAGGCGCGGGCGCAGACGCGGGCGCAGACGCGGACGCGGACGCGGGCGCGGACGCCTCCGCCCCGGCGACCCGGCAGGTGTCTCGGCCGCTGGCTTTCGCCGCGTACAGGGCTTCATCAGCGGCGTTGAGCACCTCCTGTCCGGTGCCACCGTGGTGGGGGTGGACGGCGACACCAATAGAGACGGTCACCGGCACCTGGGTCGGGGCGGCCAACCCGCCGACGGCGATCGGGCTGTCCCGTACCGCCGCACCGAGCCGCTCCGCGACGATGGCCGCACCCGTGGCGTCGGTCTCCGGTAACAGCACCACGAACTCCTCTCCTCCCAGTCGGAAGGCGAGGTCGACCTCACGGATCTCGCCGCGGATCCGTCGGGCGAACTCGACCAGCACCCGGTCCCCGGCCGCGTGTCCGTGGGTGTCGTTGACGTGTTTGAAGCGGTCCAGGTCGAGGGCGAGAACGCTGAGCATTCGGCCGAACCGGGTGGCCCGTTCCACCTCACGGCGAAGCGACTGCCGCAGGTAGCGGTAGTTCCAGAGACCGGTGAGCGGATCGGTCAGCGACAGCCGCTGGGTCTCCTCGTGCACCCGGACGTTGTCCACCGCCACCGCGGCGTGCCCGGCGAAGGTGCGCAGCGTGACCAGGTCGTCGTCGTCGAACTCCTCCCCGCCGAGCCGGTCGTAGAGGGCGAGCACGCCGAACGTCGCTGGCGCCGCACCGTCCGGTCGGGGGGCTGGGCCGCCGTCCCGCGGAGCACCGCCGTCCCGCGGAGCACCGTCAGCCCGCGGAGCACCGTCAGCCCGCGGAGCGGCGAAGGGCACCGCGATGTACGTCCGGCAAGAGGGCTCCCCCGGCGGCGCCACGGATGGCTCCACCCGGCCGCGGCGCGCCTCTCCGCTGACCGTAACCGCGCCCACCAGGTCGCCCAGCGGCACTCGGATCGGCCCCGGCCCACCGGCCGGCGCCTCGAGCCCCTCGGTGGCCTGCGCGACCAGCAACCCAGCCGGATCGACGAGGAGTACCGCCCCCGCTCGGGCGCCCGTCGCCGCGATTGCGCTGTGCAGAATGACCCGCAGGATCCGCTGCAGGTCATGGGTACTGGCCAGGGTGTCCCCCAGTACCTCCAGGTGTCCCCGCAGCTGGTCCCGGCTGCTGGTCAGCGCGGCGACGTAGGTGCCGGTCTCCCGGGTCATCCGGTTGAACGCTCCGGCCAGCCGCCCGACCTCGTCCCGGCCGCGCACCGGCACCCGCGCGGTCAGATCGCCCCGGGCCACCCGGTCCACCGCCCCCGCCAGTTCGACGAGGGGTCGGCTGGTGGCCCGGGCCAGCCGCCCGGCGACAACGACCACCAACAGCACGGTCAACAGCACGGCGGCAGCCAAAGCGACGTACAGACTGACGGGCTGGTCGCGCGGAACGGAAATCACCAGCGACAGTGGCTGTCCGTCGGACGGACCTACCCGCCGCACATACCGACCGTCGCTGGTGCCCACCACGTGTTCACCGTCCGATCCACCGGTAGCGCCGAGCACTGCCTCGCGTACTCCCGCCGACTCGGTGGTGTGCGGGACCCGGCTGGCCGGGTCCGGGCCGTCGAGCAGGGTGACCGCTGCCCCGGTGAGCACCGCCAGCCGCGCCACGAACGCAGGGTTGATCGGCTGCACCGCGGTGACCACGCCCTGCGTGGCCCCGGGGCCGCCGCCCCGCAGTTTCACCCGAACGGCCAACGCACCGGGCGGAGCTTCGGCCGGGGTACGGGCCGCGCAGTCCCGCCAGGGCGCGGCGGGCAGCGGCGCGGTGGCATGAAGCACCTGCCCCGCACCATCGGTAACCCGGACGGCGGCAGCGAGACCCCGATCGACCACCTGCCCCACAGCGACCGCCCGGTCGGCGGCGAGGGCCACCACCTCCGCGGCGGCCCGCAGCTGCTGGCAGAGCACGTTGACCGCGGTTCGGACGGCGGTCGTGGCAACCGCGAGCCGGTCGGCGGACCGACTTCGATCGATACTGTGCACAGCCGACCCCACGAGGTACGCCCCGACCAGCACCGGGCCGAGCACCACCGTGAGGAAGGCTGCGGTTAAGCGTGCCCGTAGTGTCACTCGGTCCCCCCGGGACTTCGCCGGCCGATGCCTGCGATGCTGACACAGAGTCACTCCCGGATGAGCCCTGCGTCAGGAGTGTTGCGTGCCAGATTTTTCTGATCGGGTGGAACTGACCCGCGATGCGAAGTTTGCGGCGCGAACCAGACTGCTCGCCCACCGTCGGCAGTTCGGCGACGCCGAGCGGGCCGCCGCCGCCCGGCAGGTCCAGGCCAACCTGGTCGCACTGGTCCGCCGACTGCGCCCGCGCCGGGTGACCGCGTACGTGCCGGTCGCCACCGAACCCGGGGGCCCAGAGCTGCCGGCGGTACTGCACGCCGCGCTGCCGGAGGGCGCCGAACTGCTGTTGCCGGTGCTCCGGGCTGACCTCGACCTGGACTGGGCCCCGTGGACCGGACCCGACGATCTGGCCGCCGCCGGGCGGGGGATGCGGCAACCGACCGCGCCGCCGCTGGGCCGGTCGGCTGTCGCGACGGCCGACCTGGTGGTGCTGCCGGCACTGGCGGTGGACCGTCGGGGGGTGCGCCTGGGGCGGGGCGGCGGCTCGTACGACCGGGCGCTCGCCCGGGTCCCGGCGACCACCCTGACCGTGGTGCCGCTGCACGACGGTGAGCTGGTGCACACCCTACCGATGGAGCCGCATGACCGGCCGGTCCACGCTGTGGTCACCCCGGCGGACGGCCTGCGTACGCTGGACGGTGCCGTACCGCGGTGAACCCGCGGTGGTGTCGCGCCCCACACGTCCGCTGGACGAATCCGGGGCGATGGCGCACCATTGGCACTCGAATACGTTGAGTGCCAACCGACAGTGCCAGTTCCGGAGGAGAACGTGCCCACGTACCAGTACGCCTGCACCGCGTGCGGCCACCAGCTCGAGGCGGTGCAGTCCTTCACCGACGAGCCACTGACCGAGTGCCCGACCTGCGCGGGGCGGTTGCGGAAACTGTTCAACTCGGTCGGCATCGTGTTCAAGGGGTCGGGGTTCTACCGCACCGACTCCCGCTCCGACTCCAACTCGGGCTCGGGTGGCGCGGGCAGCAAGCCCGCCGCCGCGAGCAACGACTCCAGCTCGTCGAGCGACTCGACCTCGAAGGACTCGACCTCGAAAGACTCGACGTCGAGCGGATCGGCGTCGAACGGCTCCGCGGCGGGCGACGCAACCTCCTCGAAGAGCACGGGCTCCTCGGCCAACTCCGGGGGCAAGAAGACCCCCGCCGCCAGCGGCACCAGCTGAGCGAGGGGCGGGGCGACCCCGCCCCGACTTCCGGCACGTCGATCACGGGCAGACCCGGTCGGGAAACGGTCCCTCAGCGGGGCCGTCAACACGCCGGGGCTGCCCGTGATCGCTCGGGTTCAGCTCGGTGGCAGGGGGCGGACCGACCGGGTCAGAGGTTCACGTCGACCGTGGCCCTGCCGATCACGATCCGATGGTCGGAACAGGGGCTGTCGCCGCACGCGGTGGAGATGGAGAGCGAGTCACCGTCGTACGATCCGGCAAGACGATTCTCTCGCACGAAGATGAAGTCAATTTTGCGGCCCAGCCCACACGGGCCTTCGTCGTCGTTGCCGAAGGTGATCTCGCCGTACCCGACACAACGGGCGTCCGTGTCATCCAGCTCCCGATAGCTGCCATAGTTGGCGGAGTTGTACCGCGTGTTCACACTGGACGAGTACCACTTGTTCAATCGCGCGGCATTGGCCTCATTGTTGAGATCGCCAGCGAGAATGACGGTCATCCCAAGCCCGTCGAAGGTCTCCATGAGGCCGTGCACCTCGTCCAGCTGCTGCTCATTGATGTTCTTACCGTCGATAATCGCATTAGATGGCGTAATGTGCGTGGTGCAGAACGCCATTTTCTGCATAGTCAACAATGGTGCACACAATAGCGTCCTGTCCTCGGATGACCCGTCCGAGGACAGCGTGTAACGCAATTCATCGCCGAGTGGGGCCTTGCTGAAGATAGCGTTTCCGAAGGCCCCACCGTCGCAGGCGGTGGAGTGGGACGTCTCAAACCGGGCGAAGTTGCTGTCGTCTTCCGCCCAGCCCAGCACGCGCAGCCTTTGAATAACAGCCTGGTACTGCCCCCAGCACACCTCATTGAGGGCGGCGAAGTCCGCGTCCCGGTTAATGATCGAGTCGGTGATCACCGTGATCAAACCGTTCGTTGTTGACGAGTCATTCACCGTCCAGCCGGCAACGTTCCAGACCCAGGTGTTATAGGTCCTCTCCGCTGTCGTATTCGCGGTCGTGGCTACCGCCGCCGTACCCGAACCGAGGATCAGCGCAAGTGGGACCAGGATGGCGGTGATCATTCTCCTGACAGACAACCTGTTCTCCCTCCAAAACCGACAGTGAGAGAACGCTCGCATATGCCATCAATCCACCACCAGCGTCACACCTAACCCTTTAGCAACGCTTAATACAGTAGATTCACACATTTAACTATAGCTAGACTTGACAAGAACGACCCCACCCTGGCTCCGCCACCGCGACGGTGTGGGCAGGGTGCGGCAATGACAGGGCCGGCCAGACCCACGGTGCGGAATGCGACCCACCAGGGTGGCCGTCTGGAGTCTCGGAAGCGGCCGCGCCCGGCGGAGGCGGTGGCTACGACACCCGATCAGACCCGCGTACTCAGTCCCAGTGCGGCGGGCGTTGCTCGAGCAACCAGGCGTCGCTACCGCTGGTGGCTTCCCCCCACCCCTGGTCGGTGTCGTCAACGGCCCGCTCCGGCAGCATCGAGTAGCCGTCATCGCGCCGCTTGCTCGGCCGGTCCTCGGCACGCACCCCGGATCTTCCCGGCTCCTGGTGGTTCACAAAGCTAACCCTAGCCCGACCGGCGGAGGAGACAGCGAGGTCACGATGCACGTCGACCACCGGACCGCGTTCCCGGGTGCGCCTGAGGGCGTCTGCAGGGTGGCCCGGCCCTTGGTAGCGTCAGCGGGCGTGACGACTCCCGGCAACTCCGCGGACGACTACTGGCGACCCCCCGGCGTCGGTGCTCCGCCCGGCGAGCCCGACCTGGCCGGCGCACCGCCCGCCGAGCCCCACCCGGCCGGCGCACCGCCCGCCGAGCCCCACCCGGCCGGCGCACCGCCCGCCGATCCCGACCCGCCGCCGACAACTCCGCCCGGCGGATACACCGGCCCGCCGCCGACCATCCCGCCGCCGGCCGACTGGCATCCGCCACTCCACGTCCAGCCGCCACCACCACGACAGCTCCCCGGACAGGACCTGACGGCGCTGGACCGGGCCGAGCAGCGAGCACAGCACCTGACCTGGAGCGTCGGGGCGGTCGTCGCCGTGATCCTGTTGGCGCTCAGCTGCGCGTTCTGCCTCCGGCTGGTGCGCTGAGGGTCAGAGGGTGTTCCCCCAGACCGCCTCGGCGCCGGTGTGCCCGGTGAGCGAGACGTAGATCAGACTGACGACGGCGAACGCGACCACCACCACTGACAGCACGCGGGTCACCCAGGGCGGCGATTTCGGCGCACGGGGGCGACCGCTGGTCACCACGAGCAGCACGATGGCGGCGACCGCCAACCCCAGTACGTACCGGAAGGTCAGGGCGCCGTACCGAGAGTGCTCGGCGATCTGGTCGACGATCGGCCCCTGTATCCCGCGGGCGGTGAAGAGGTCACTCAGCTCCTCGCCGGACTGCACCGCGACCCATGCGGTGGCCGGCGCCGTCACCGCCAGCAGGACGAGCGCCCAGTCGATCCGGGGCCGGAACCGCGGCAACGCGACATAGGCGATCGCCACCAGCGCGAGCAACGGCACGAAGACGACCACAGCGTGTACCACAAGAACGTGGGCGGGCAGCCCCATGAACTCCTTGAACATGGACACCTCCGGGTGATTGCCGGCACGGGACGGCCAGCCTACGGTCACCTGACCCACCCACCTACGTCCCGCGCCCGAGCTACACGCAGTCGTGATCCGCTCGGTTCACCCCGTCGGTTCGCCGCTCGGTTGTCGCTCTCGGTTGTCGCGTGCTGTCATTGACGCATGCCCAGTAGTGAGGAGCTGCTCCGGTCGAAGGGGCTGCGGGTAACCCGTCCCCGCCTCGCTGTCCTCGACGTGCTCGCCGCCGGAGGCCACCTAGAGGTGGACGAGATCGCCCGGCGGGTCCGAGAGCGCCTCACCTCGGTCTCCACCCAGGCGGTTTACGACGTGCTCGGCGCGCTGTCCCGGGCTGGGCTGTCCCGCCGGATCGAGCCGGCCGGCAGCCCCGGCCGCTACGAGGCCCGCGTTGGCGACAATCACCACCACGTTGTCTGTCGGGGTTGCGGCGACATCGCCGACGTGGACTGCGCCGTCGGCGACGCCCCCTGCCTCGACCCGAACATCGCCCACGGTTTCGAGGTGGACGAGGCCGACGTGACCTTCTGGGGCCTCTGCCCCCGCTGCCAGGCCCGCCGCCGCGCCGACGACTGACCGCCCCGGCTCACGCCGTTGCGCGGGGCCGCAACGCGCCGCCGGACCCGTGGGCGGTCGGGGCGGGACCGTCACGCGCTGTCGGTCACCCGCTCCACGGCGGCCCACGGGTCCTTCCCCGGCGTCTGCGCACCGGCCGGACAGTGCCGCCGGAAGTCACACCAGCCGCAGCGCGGCCCCGGGGCGGTGGGGAAGGCCTGGTCCGGGTCACCGCCGGCGGCGACCGAACGCTCACCGGCAAGGATGTCCCGGGCGGTCTCCTCAGCCCGGGACACCTGCCGCGCAAGCGACTCCGGGCTGTGCTCGTGCGCGGCGACGGTCCCGGTCGGCAGGTGGTGTAGCTCCACCCGGCGACACGGTTTGCGAAAGACCCGCTCCGCCGCGTACGCGTAGAGCGCCAGCGCCTGTGAGCCGCGGGCGTCGTCGGCGTCCAGCCCAGCCCGGCCGGTCTTGTAGTCCACGATGGCGAGCTCCGCCCCCGCCGGCCCGACCCGGGAGTCGATCCGGTCGGCGCGGCCGTTGAACGCCAGCACCCCGGTCTTCACCGCGACCACCCGCTCCACCCCCAGCGGTTCGGTCTCCGGGTCAAGCGTCGCCACGTACGCCTCAAGCCAGCCCAGCGCTTTTCGGAACGCGGCTCGCTCCTGCTCATGATCCCGGTAGCCGTCGCGCACCCAAGTGCCGTTGAGCAGCGTCGCCAGCGCCGCCGACCGCCGCCGGTCAACGGGGAGCGCATACCAGTTTTTCAGCGCGGTGTGCAGGCTGGCCCCGAGTGAATTGTGCGCCCAGGGCGGCCCCTTCTGCGGGGCCGGCCGGTCCAGGTAGGTGTAGCGGTAGCGCCGTGGGCAGTCCGCGTAGGCGCCGAGTTTGCTGGGGGTGCAGACGAAGAGCCGCTCCGGCATGCCCTCGAAGCCGAGCTGTTCGGGCTCGGCGGCGCGGGGTCGCGGCGGGGTGGTGGAAGGTCGGCCAGCTCGTCGCACACCGCGATCCTGCCATCCGCCCCCGACAGAAGTCAGCCCGCGGTCGTGTACTGGGTGACGAAGGCGGCCACCGCGTCGGCGATCAGCTGGACCGCGATCGCCGCCAGCAGCAACCCGGCGATCCGGGTCAGCACCTCGATCCCACCCGGACGCAGGATCTTGACGATCCCACCGGAGAAACGGAGGACCACCCAGACGGCGAGCAACACAGCGACGATCGCGCCGGCGATCGCGGTTATGTCGGCCGCGCCGTCGGCCTGCTGCATGAAGAGCATCGTGGCCACGATCGCGCCGGGACCGGCGAGCAGCGGGGTGCCCAGCGGCACCAGCGCGATGTTCGAGGTGGCCTGCTGGCTGGGGTCGTCCGCTTTGCCGGTCAACAGTTCCAGGGCCACGAGTACGAGCAGCAGGCCACCGGCGGCCTGCAGTGCGGGCAGGTCCACGTGCAGGTAGTCGAGCAGGGTCGGGCCCGCCACCGCGAAGATCGCGATCACCCCGAGCGCCAGCGCCACCGCTTGCCAGGCCGCCCGATGCCGGTCCCGGGCGGACAACGGTCCGGTCAGCGCCAGAAAGATGGGCATCATGCCCGGCGGGTCAACGATCACGAGCAGGGTTACGAAGACCTCACCGAAGAGCTTGATGTCCACCGGCTCAACCTAGCGGCGCCGGCGCGGACGGCACGTCGCCTCACCCAGAAGGGACGCTGGTCACGCCGGCTCCGACGTTGCCTCAGGCGCCGTCGTCGGCCTTCGCCTCGTCGGCTTCCTTGCCCAGCCGCGCCTCGACCGCCTGCGGCTCGTACATCTCCTCGACGACACGCAGGTAGAGCTCGTTCGGGTTGGGCAGGTTCTTGATCTCGCGCAGCGCCTGTTCCTGCCCGGCGGACTCGAGGACGAAGGTGCCATAGTTGAGCGCTCGCCCGGCTGGTGTCTGCTCGTATTTCATGTCGGTAACCCGTACCAACGGCATCATCGCCACCTGGCGGGTAATGATGCCGTTGACGACCATCACCCGTTTGTTGGTCAGGATGAACCGGTCGTACCACCAGTCGGCGACCCGCCACGCCACCCAACCCATCACGGCAAACCAGGCCAGCACCGCGACGGTGGTCAGCCCACCGACATCCCGGCCGGCGAGGAAGCCGGAGAGGTACCCCAGCACGAAGGTGGCGACGACGCCGATGAGCAGCGGGGTGACGAGGTGAATCCAGTGCCGCTTCCACTCACCCCGGTACCGCTCGGTGGGGAAGAGGTAGCGGGCGACGAGGGAACTGGGCTCATCCTCCAGCGGCAGGACCCGGCGTGGCGCCATGCCGGCGGAGTCCGCCCGCAGGCCGGCGATCTCGTCCTCGGAGATCTGTGGCGGCTGGTAGTCGCCCTCGGGGTCGGGGATCCAGGTCCGCCCCGACCGGCTGTCGTCGGCGAACCCGGGCTCCTCGCCCAACCTCGCCTCGTCGAACGGGCCGGGACCCGGGAATGGGGGTGGACCGGATCCATAGCCGGATCCGTCCTCTGGTTCGATCCGGGGGATCGATTCCGTGTCACGCTCCCGGCGCTCCCGGTCGGGGTCGTCGGGGTCGAAGGGGGGACCGGAGGGGCTGCCCATCGTCGGCTAGGCGACGATGTTGGTGACGAACTCGCCAAACCCCTGGGCGATGTCCACGAGACCGCCGCCAAGCGACTTGAAGACGTCTGCCGCGGAGTTTGGCCGGTAGGCCACGAAGAAGATCAGGAATGCGATACCGGCCCAGGTGAGGACCTTCTTGACCATGACGGGCCATCCTCTCGCGCGGGCGCCGGGTCCGATTACCGCAGCGACACTCAGAGTATCAGCGTGATGCCGTACAGTTATTTGACTGTGTCCGTTCTCCGACATTCCGGGGGACTTGTCAAGACCACCGGATGCTCCGGAGCAGGTGCACCGTGCCTGAGCCCAAGGCGCGTCAACCTCGAAAAGCCGCGCTGAACGACCCACGAGCAACGACCCCACACTCGCCGGCCAGGCTATCGCATGCAGCCACAATCCCCGAGCTTCACCGGCCGACGCGCTTCGATCCGTCGGTGATCTCACACCGCACAGTGGAGGGGTGGCACCGCCTCAGGCCGGAGCTGGGCCGCCGTAGGACCGGATCCAGGCGTGCATGGCGATGCCACTGGCCACCCCGGCGTTGATCGAACGGGTCGAGCCGTACTGGGCAATCGAGAAGAGCTGGTCGCAGGCGGCCCGAGCAGGTTCCGACAGGCCCGGGCCCTCCTGGCCAAAGAGCAGCACGCACCGCCGGGGCAGCGTGGCCGTCTCCAGCGGTTGACAACCCGGCAGGTTGTCGATGCCCACTACCGAGAGCCCGGCACCCACCGCCCAGGCGACGAAGCCCTCGATCGTCTCGTGGTGCCGCACATGTTGGTAGCGGTCGGTCACCATCGCGCCACGTCGATTCCATCGGCGGCGGCCGACAATATGGACCTCGGCGGCGAGGAACGCGTTGGCGTTGCGGACCACGGTGCCGATATTCAGATCGTGCTGCCAGTTCTCGATCGCCACGTGGAAGTCGTGCCGCCGCTGGTCCAGGTCCGCGACGACCGCCTCCTGTCGCCAGTAGCGGTACCGGTCAACGACGTTGCGTCGGTCACCGTGCGCCAGCAGGTCTGGGTCGTAGCGCGGGTCGTCCGGCGGGGTGCCCTGCCACGGACCCACCCCGACCTCAAACTGCTCATCGGTCACGGGTCCTAGAGGGTACGGCCAGTCGGACGTGCCACTCAGCCCAACCCCAGGGCATCCCCGAGCCGATCGAGGAACCGGCGGTCGCTGCGGGCAACCGGCCCGCCCCGGCTCGGCCCGGCTCGGCAGACCCGGGCGGCGACCGACTGCACCCACTGCCGGTAGGCGGCCGAGTCAGCCGGATCGGCTCGCCGCTCGAGCAGCCGGGCCGCCGCACGGGCGACGGCGAGTAGTTCGGCGTCGTCGGCGAGCCGACCCCTCGGTGCGCTCGCCGAACCGTCATCCCGGGCGTAGATCGTGGCCACCACCGCGCGAACCAGATCGCTGTCGAAGGACCGACCCGCGGCGACGGCGTCGAGGCCGGCCAGCCCAGCGACGACCCCCCGCACCGGTGCTTGGGTGGCGGTGACGGCGACGGTCCAGCTGGGCAGACTGGAGAGCAGGTCCCACTCCGCGGCGGAGTAGGGAGCAGCGGTCGGCGGTACGGCGTGGCGGCCAGGGACGGGCGGCTCGGCGGCGACGGAGTGGCTCATGGGAACCTCCGGCGCCAGCATAAGCCCCGTTTACCGAGAAAAGGCCAACAAAACGAGGAGTGCCGGACAAATCTGCATTAGTGCGAAAGGTGGGCCACGCCGGAAGCCTTCCGCAGCCTCCGGCGCGGCAACGCCGTCAGCGCGGCGTGGGGAAACTCGGTCGCTCCAGATCCACCCCGTCGGCAGCCGCGGCCTCGGCGTACGCCTTCTTCGGCACCATGACCTTGCGCCGGAACACACACACCAGCGTGCCGTCCTGGTTGTAGCCACGGGTCTCGACGGCGACCACGCCGCGGTCCGGCTTCGACGAGGACTCCCGCTTGTCCAGGACAGTGGTCTCGCCATAGATCGTGTCGCCGTGGAACGTCGGGGCGACGTGGCGCAGGGATTCGATCTCCAGGTTCGCTATCGCCTTGCCGCTGACGTCGGGCACCGACATGCCGAGCAGCAGGGAGTAGACGTAGTTGCCGACCACGACGTTGCGCTTGAACTGGCTTGCGGTCTCGGCGTAGTGCGCGTCCAGATGGAGCGGGTGGTGGTTCATCGTGAGCAGGCAGAAGAGATGATCGTCGTACTCCGTGACCGTCTTGCCCGGCCAGTGCCGGTAGACCGCGTCAACCTCGAAATCCTCGTAGTAGCGGCCGAACTGCATCCTGATCCCCCTTCGACGGGCGGTGATGAGTTCGGCACAGCATGCCTTACCGATCGTAAAGGTGGGCCAGGGGACGACGGTGGTCGGGAAAAGTCACACCAGTGCCACCTGAGGCCGGACGCAATGAGCGGCGGGGCCCTCCCCGGCACCCGCCGCCCACGCTCTGATGCGACAGATTCTGCCGCACGGCGGCCACACTCCGACAGAGACGGGGGTCACAGTTTCCTTTTTGTTACATCACTCAGCGTAATCCAGACCCCCGATGCAAGTGATCACCGTGGATCCAATAGCCCCTTGTCATGGCTAAAGTTACCAAAGAGTAGACACCGCGCCACCAACCCGCCATGAGAGCGCTCCCATCACCGTTGGTAACGCAAATGCGACATGCACTTGCGTATTGCAGCACCCAGCTCGCCACCCATAACCATCGATTCGTTTGGCTACGCCGTAACCGGGCCGTGGCGGCGGCGTTTCGGCCATCAGGGTCCCGGGAATTCCCTGCAACGCGCCCTGGTTCGACCAGAGGTAGCTGTTCCACGCGATCGGAGAGATTTAGATGGCAACCGTTGAGCTGACCACGGCGAACTTCGACGAGCTGACCGGTGGCGACGGAATCGTGCTGGTCGACTTCTGGGCCGACTGGTGCGGCCCCTGCAAGCGGTTCGCCCCGGTGTACGAGCGCTCCTCGGAGAAGCACCCGGACATCGTCTTCGGCAAGGTCGACACCGCGGCGCAGCAGGAGCTGGGTGCAAAGTTCGACATCCGCTCCATCCCAACGATCATGGCGATCCGCGACGGCGTCATCGTCTTCGCCCAGCCCGGCGCGCTACCCGAGTCGGCCCTTGAGAACCTGATCGAGCAGGTCGAGGCGCTGGACATGGACGACGTCCGCAAGAAGCTCGCCGAGCACCCCCACTGACCCGCCGCGGGCGGGCACACCCCCATAACACTTGCCCGCCCGTTCGTACTTGTGTTCGAATACTAGCCATGCGCTGGGACAACCTCGTCGCCGATCCGAACACGACCGGCCTCGACGGGTCAGCGCCAGCGACGCCACCCCTGCCGCTGGCGCTGACCGGCGCCACCGCCCGCAGCTTCCCCACGCCCGACTTCGCCGGCATGACCTTCTATGAGATCCAGGCAAAGTCGATCATCAACCGGGTCCCGAGCACCTCCCGGGTCCCCTTCGAGTGGACCATCAACCCATATCGGGGTTGCAGCCACGCGTGCGTGTACTGCTTCGCCCGCAACACGCACACCTACCTCGGCCTCGACGCCGGTGCCGACTTCGACCGCAAAGTGATCGTCAAAACCAATGCCGGCGAGTTGCTCCGCCGAGAACTGGCAGCACCCAGCTGGCGGGGCGGGCAGATCGCGATGGGCACCAACGTGGACTGCTACCAACGAGCCGAGGGGCGCTACCAACTCCTACCGGAGATCATCAGCGCGCTACGGGATTTCGCCAACCCCTTCTCGATCCTCACCAAGGGCACCCTCATCCTGCGTGACCTTCCCCTGCTCCGCCAGGCCGCCCAGGTGACCCGGGTCAGCCTGGCCTGCTCGCTGGGCTTCGTGGACGAGCGGCTCTGGCGAGCGGTCGAACCGGGCACGCCGAGCCCCGGCCGCCGGCTACACGTGGTCCGCCAACTCACCGAAGCCGGCTTCGCCGTCGAGGTGCTGATGGCACCGATCCTGCCCGGGCTCAGTGACGACGACGAGTCCATCGAAGCGACCGTGGCGGCGGTCGCCGGCGCCGGGGCGACCGGCGTGACCCCGATCGCGCTGCACCTGCGCGCTGGCGCCCGAGACTGGTATGCCCGCTGGCTCGGTCGCGCCTTTCCGCACCTGGTCCCCCGCTACCGTGAGCTGTACGGGGCCGGCGCGTACTCCCCGCAGTCTTACCAGCGGGAGCTGACCGCCCGGGTCCGGATCGCGGCCCGACGGCACGGCCTCCATCCCGGCGCTCGCCGGGACGCCCCGCGGCCCCCCGACCAGCCACCCGACCAGCCGCACGCCGAGCAGCTCAGCCTGCTCTAGCCGCCCCCACCGGCCCCCGGCGTCAGAGCCGGTACTCCCGGAGCAGACCACGGGAGATGATGGTCTTCTGGATCTCCGACGTGCCCTCACCGATGAGCAGGAACGGGGCCTCCCGCATCAGACGCTCGATCTCGTACTCCTTGGAGTAGCCGTAGCCACCGTGGATACGGAACGCCTCCTGGACCACCTCCGCGCAGTACTCGGAGGCGAGTAGCTTGGCCATGCCGGCCTCGACGTCGTTGCGCTGACCGGCGTCCTTGAGCCGGGCGGCGTTGACCATCAACGCGTGCGCGGCCTCAATCTTCGTCCCCATCTCGGCCAGCTTGAACGCGATGGCCTGGTGTGTGGCGAGCGGCTGGCCGAAGGTACGGCGCTGCTGGGCGTACGCGGCGGCCAGCTCGAAGGCGCGGATCGAGATGCCGCAGGCCCGGGCCGCCACATTCACCCGGCCCACCTCGATTCCGTCCATCATCTGGTAGAAACCGCGACCGACCTGTTCCGCTCCGCCGAGCACCGCGGACTCGGGGACGGTCACCCCGTCGAGGACCATCTCGGTGGTCTCGACCCCCTTGTAGCCCATCTTGTCGATCTTGCCGGGGATGGTGAGGCCCGGAGCGGTCTCACCGAAGCCCGGCTCCTTCTCCAGCAGGAAGGTGCTCATGTTCCCGTACACCGAATCGGCGCCGGTGTCGGTCTTGACCAAGGTGGCGACCACCGACGCGTACGCCCCGTTGGTCAGCCACATCTTCTGGCCGTTGAGGACGTAGTCCGCGCCGTCCCGGACCGCCCGCGAGGTGATCGCCGAGACGTCGGAGCCACACTCCGGCTCGGACATCGAGAACGCCCCGCGTACCTCGCCGGTCGCCATCTTCGGCAGCAACCGGGCCCGTTGATCGGCCGAGCCGTGCTGAGAGATCAGGTACGCCACGATGAAGTGGGTGTTAACGATGCCAGAGATCGACATCCAGCCCCGGGACAGCTCCTCGACAACCAACGCGTAGGTCAGCAGCGACTCGCCCAGACCGCCGTACTCCTCGCCGATGGTCAGGCCGAACAGCCCCATCTCGCGCATCCCGTCCAGGATGTCGGCCGGGTACTCGTCGGCGTGCTCCAACCGCTGCGCGTGCGGGATGATCTCCTTGTTCGCGAACTCCCGGACGGTTTCCAGAATCGACTGTTGCACGTCGGTCAGGCCGGGTGTCTGGGCGAGTCGAGCCATGTCCGCCTCCGGGTCGATGCGTTACTCGGGGGTAACCAAATGCCCGGCCAGTATCGGCGGCGCGGGCGGTGCCGCCAAGGTGACCAGTCCCCCCAACCGCTGTGAAAAGTTTCACCAGCCGGGGTAGCGTCCGGCCATAGGGACCTCGGCAGGAGGAGAGAACCGTGAGCCAGCCACCGTCGCCCGATCCACCGGATCCCGACCGGCCCGCGTCCCCCTGGGAAGAGCCCACCGCCGGCCCGGAGCCGCCCCCCTCGCACCGAGCAGACCCGAACCAGCCGCCGGAGCACGGTGCGGCGCAGGGCGGCCAGCCCCAGTGGGGGCAGCAGCAGTGGGAACAGCAGCAACAATGGGAACAGCAGCAACAACAGTGGGGGCAGCAGCCACAGTGGGGGCAGCAGCACCAGCTCTATGGTCCGCCCAAAAGCTCGGCGACCAACGTCCTGGCCATCCTCTGCCTGGTCTTCGCCTTCGTATTCGCACCTGCGGGCATCGTCCTCGGCCACCTGGCCCGCCGGCAGCTGCGTACCAGCGGCGAGTCTGGTGGCCAACTCGCCACCGCGGGTCTGATCCTCAGCTACATCTTCACCGCGCTCGGCCTGTTGGCCTGCTGCGGATGGGCGGTCCTAGCCGCCATCGGCGGCAACGACAGCGGCACGTACTGAGTCGGAACACCCTGGCCCCAGGGGCGTGGTGACCCCCGGGTGAGCGCGGTGGGTCAGCGGAACTGCGCCTCACGCACGCTGTTGCCGCCGTCCACGACCAGCATCTGCCCGGTGATGTAGGAGGCAGCTGGCGAGCAGAGGAATGCGATGGATGCCGCCACCTCGTCCGGCGTGCCCGGCCGACCCGCGGGTGTGCCCAGTCCTTGTTTGAGTTCGGCCATCGTGGATGCGGCGGTGTGGATGGTCCCCGGGGCCACCGCGTTGACGGTCACCCCGTCCGCAATCATCTCCATCGCCAACGCCCGGGTCAGCCCGACGACTCCAGCCTTGGCCGCCGCGTAGGCGGCCTCCGTCGGCAAGGCGTTGACCGGGCCGGCGGTCGCCGCCAAGCTCACGATCCGGCCCCAGCCCCGCTCGGCCATCCCGCCGATGAAGGCCCGGCTACACAGGAAGGCCGTGGTCAGGTTGCGATCGATCTCACCGCGCCACTCCTCGTAGCTGAGCTGGGCGACCGGCCGCAGTACCTCGGGGCTGGCCCGACTCGCCAAGCCGGCGTTGTTGACCAACACCTCCACGTCACCGAGTTGCTCGGTGACCGCGTCCGCCAACGCACCGACCTCCGACTCGTCGGTAAGATCAGCCACGAATCCGGTGACCCCCAGCTCGCCGGCCCGCTCGTGGATGCGGCGAGTGGTGGAGACGATGGCGACCCGTGCGCCCAGGTCGGCGAGGCGACGCGCGGTCGCGTACCCGATACCGTCCGGACTGCCGGCTCCGGTCACCAACGCCACCCGCCCGTCCAGCCGCATGGTGACCGGCTCCGGCAGGGGCACCTGCTCGTCCTGCCCACCGGGCCCGGCCAGGCTGCCGCCCGTCGCCCGGCTACGCCGGGCCACACCGCGACGACTCGCGTCTCGTTTCGGTCGGCTCCCGGCACTCGCGTCAATCGCCATGTCAGAATCCTGCCTGTTTGCCCTGGACCGAGCAACGCGGCGCGATGACCGTGCCTCGAATTTCATTCGGCTGACTACGCTGACGGCTCACCCATCACCCCAACGGAGAGCAGAACCAGACTATGACCTACCCTTCCCCCTCCGGCGACTGGCAGGACCCGACTCGACCCCTTTCCGGGCTACCGGACGACAGTCAGCAGCCCGGGCAGCAGTCCGCTCCGTCCGCCCCAGCCAACGACCAACCCGGGCTCGGGCAGCCCGGGCTCGGGCAGCCCGGGTTCGGGCAGCCCGCCGGGGGCGTGCCCCACCCCCCAACCGGCCCGTACCCGGGCGCCTACCCGCCGGGCGCTTACCCGCCGGGCCCGTACCCGCAGCCGGGACACCCTGGCTACGGCTACCTCCATTCGCAGACGAACAGTCTGGCCATCCCCGCCCTGGTGTTGTCGCTGGTCGGGGTGATGTTCTGCATCACCGCGCCGGTCGGGGCGATCCTCGGCCACGTCGCGCAGAAGCAGATCCGGGAAACCGGCGAGAGCGGCGAGGGTATGGCGAAGGCCGCGATCATCGTCGGCTGGATCCTGACCGGCCTGGGAGCGCTCGCGATCGCCTTCTACGTAGTGTTCATCGCGATCGCTATCGGAGGGAGCACCGTCTGAGCCCAACCGGCCGCAGCGGGCCGCCCCGGGAAACCGGGGCCAGGCCCGGCGGCCGGAAGCGGCGGACCGCCGGGCCTGCTACTGCGCGGGCGGGGTGAAGGAAGAGGTACGAACCATCCCGGCCGCTCGGCCCTTCGCCGCGATCACCAACGCCATCTTGCGCGACGCCTCGTCAATCATCTCGTCGCCGAGCATCACCGCGCCGAGCTTCCCGCCCGCCTCGGAGGTGTAGTGCTGGTAGGCATCGAGGATCAACTCGGCGTGGTCGTAGTCGTCCTGCGCCGGCGAGTAGACCTCGTTCGCGGCCTCCAGCTGGCCCGGGTGCAGCACCCACTTCCCGTCGAAGCCGAGCGCGGCCGACCGCCGGGCCACGTCGCGGAACCCAGCAACATCCCGGATCTGCAGGAACGGGCCGTCGATCGCCTGCTTGTCATGCATCCGAGCGGCCATCAGGATGCGCATCAGAATGTAGTGGTAGGGATCGCCCGGGTAGTCCGGAATCAGCGCCCCGACCGCCAGTGACTTCATGTTGATCGATGCCATGAAGTCGGCGGGGCCGAAGATAATGGTCTCCACCCGGGGCGACGCCGCGGCGATCGCATCAACGTTCACCAGGCCGGCAGCGTTCTCGATCTGCGCCTCGATCCCGATCCGCCCGACCTGGAGGCCCAGGGTCTTCTCCACCTGGGTGAGGGTGAGATCCAGCCACTGCACCTGGCCGGCGTCCTGCACCTTCGGCAGCATGATGCAGTCCAGGTTGGCGCCAGCGCCCTCGACCACGTCGATGACGTCCCGGTAAGTCCATGGGGTGGTCAGGTCGTTCACCCGGACCACCCGGGTCTTGCCGGTCCAGTCGCCCTCGTTGAGGGCGGCGACGATGTTCTTCCGCGCGTCCGGCTTCGCGAGCGGGGCGACCGCGTCCTCCAGATCGAGGAAGACCTGATCGGCGGGGAGGCCCTGCGCCTTCCCCAACATCTTGACGCTGGAACCCGGTACCGCGAGGCAGGACCGACGCGGGCGACCGACTGCGGTCATATAAGCGCTCCTTCCAGCGTCCGGCGACAGGCCGGCGCCACCTCAACCATCTAGACGCATGTAGACCTGGCGATCCAAACAGGCGGCTTGACGATGCCAAGTAATGCGGACGTCACGGTAACCTCGTGCCGTGACTGGGGTGAATGAACCTGTGGAAGATCTCACTGGGCGTCGACTGGTAGTGGTGACCGGAGCCAGCTCCGGCATCGGCCTCGCCGCCGCCGTTGACCTGGCCCGCCGCGGCGACCAGGTGGTACTCGTCGGGCGCGACCCGGCCCGCCTCCACGCCGCCGCCGAGCAGGTCCGGGAGGTTGCTGGCGACCTGCCGGAGGTGTTCCGCGCGGACTTCGCCGTCCTCGACGACGTCCGGGCTCTGGCAGAGCAGCTACGCGCCGCGTACGACCGGATCGACGTGCTGGCCAACAACGCGGGGACGATCGCGCTTCGGCCAACAACCACTGTTGACGGCTACGAGCTGTCGATTCAGACCAACCATCTCGCACCGTTCCTGTTGACCAACCTCCTGCGAGACCGGCTCGACCGGGTCGTCGTGACCGCGTCCACCGCGCACCGCAGCGGTTCGCTCAACCCGAACGATCTCAACCAGCCGCTGCGCCGGTACCGCGCGATGAGCGCCTACGGCACCAGCAAACAGGCGAATGTCCTGTTCGCCACGGAGGCAGCCCGACGCTGGCCGGAGCTGCCGACGTACTGCTTCCACCCGGGCGTGGTGCGGACCCGGTTCGGCGGTGACAGCAAGCTGATCACCTTCGCCATGCGCCTGATGCCGGCCCGCCGTGCGGAAAAGGGGGCCGAGACCCTGGTCTGGCTCGCCAACCAGGCCCCGGAACGACTCCACAGCGGTGGCTACTACCAGGATCTACGGCTCCGCCAACCGGCCCAGAAGGCAATTGATCCGGAATCGGCCACTCAGCTCTGGGCAGCCAGCGCGAAGGCGGTCGGCATCGACGGGAGTCAGGGCTCCGGGGAGGGTCAGGCGCGATGACTCCGCGCGCTGCTGTGGATCACCACTGCGACGCCCACCAGCAGCAACGCCAGGCCCGGCAACGCCAACGGCTGCGGTAGCTGGCCCAGCCAGACCCAGCCGATCAGCGCCGCTCCCGGCGCCTCCAACAGAATCAGCAGACTGACCGTGGTGGCCGAGACCCGGCGCAGCGCGTAGGTGAACATCGAATGACCAAGCAGCTGGGCACCGGCCACCAGGGCCAGCACCGCGAGCCAGGTACGGGTGTCGAAGCCGGACAGCCGCACCCCACCGACCCAACAGACCACGAGTAGGACCAGAGCGCAGACGCCGTAGCAGACGGTGGTGTACGTGGTGGTGCTGACCGTGCGACGGGCCTGCTCCCCTAGGGCCGTGTAGACCGCGGCGAACATTCCGCCGAGAATCGCGAGCAGATCACCGAGGAAGGCCGGACCGGAGAGCGCGAAGTCGGCTCCGGTGGCCAGTGCCGCGCCGGCGACCGCCACGGCGACGCCGACCCACACCGCCCTCGGCAGTCGCCGCCCCTGGGCCTGTGCGATCAACCCCTGCCAGACGGGTTGGGTGGCGACCAGCGCGGTGGCCGCCGCCACCGTGGTGAGCTTGGCGCTCGGCATCCAGGTGGCGAAGTGCGCGGCGAGCGCGAAACCGGAGAAGACGCAGTACCGGCCGGCGCGTCGTCCGGCCGGAGCGGCCAACGCCCGCAGCTCGGCCCGCCGAAGGAGCAGAGTGGCCGGACTGAGCACCGCGGTCGAGAGCAGGTTGCGCCAGAAGGCGATCGCCAGGGCCGGTGCGGCGGCGAAGGCTACCAGCGGCGCGGAGGACGACACGGCGAGTACGGCGAGGGCGAGCGCGCCGCCGGTCAGCGGCTCCGATGGCAGCCGGTACGGCAGGGCGGGCACAAAGAGCAATGGTCCCACGTATCGACCGCCATGCCACCCACGAGTTGCCCACGTTCCTGGCGCAGCCGGACGCGGTCAGCGCCGCCGGACGCGGTCAGCGCCGCCGGACGCGGTCAGCGCCGCCGGACGCGGTCAGCGCCGCCGGACGCGGTGCAGCCGGAACGGTTTGCGGGCGGCCCGCACGACCGCTGCCGAGCGGGGTGGCTGGGCCAGCGAAGCGGTGGGGAGTTCCGGGCCGGCCAGTGCATCGCCGGCGGGAACGAGGCGGTTAAGCGCGCAACCGACTGTCGCCCAGCGGGCCACGAGGTCGGCAGCCGAACCTGGTGCGTTCAACCGCTTCGCCGCAACCAGCGGCGCGCTGGTCTCCCAGTCTTCGGTTCCGGGCAGCAACCGGGTCACCTCCGCCGGCCAGGTGACGATCCGGCCGCCGTGGTCGCCCCGCAGCGTGACCTCCGCCCGCCTCGCATCGGCGAGCCCGGGAGCGGACTGCTCCCCCGGCCCGCTGACCACGAGGAGCGCGCCCGCCAGGGGCACACACCAGAGCGCGGATGCCGGGGCGTCGGCGACGCCGACCCAGGCGATGGCCGCCTTCTTCAGCGCCTCGTCCACCAGCAGGTTGCTGCGTCGTACCGCGTCACTCACCCCCGCATCCTCCCGCACCGGCTGCCGGTCCGCACCCATGGTCGGGGTTGGCGCCGCTCCGGTTCGCCGTCGCGGCGGCGCCGCACCGCCCGCGCCGCACCGCCCGCGCCGCTCAGCCGACGAACGGCGGGATCACAATCTCGCCCCGGGCCACCGGTGCCACCCGGCCGGTGACGGTGGCCCCGAGGGCGGCCCCGTCGGCCGCGGTAACCGTACAGGTCAGCGCGGAGGGCCGGTTGATCTCGCTGCCCTGGCGAACGGCGTAGCCGGTCCGACCAGCACCAGGTAGCAGCCCACTGGCCACCAACCACACCCCCAGTCCCAGGGCGGCCGACCCGGTCGCCGGATCCTCCGGCCCTCCCAGCCCGGGGACGAAAACCCGGGTGTGCGCGGTCCGCGACTCGGCATCCCAGGAGAAGACCGCGACGTGCTCCACGCCGTACCGCTGCGCTGCCCCCGGATTCAGCTGGGCGCGGGGTACCGCGTCCCGATGCACCGGAAGGTATGGAAACTCCAGCCCGCAGCCGGCCACCCGGGGCGCCGGTCCGGCCTGGTCGGCCTTGGTGAGGCCGACCATCTCCAGTAGCGGCCCCGGATCCAGCTCGGGGCCGAGCGTCGGCGTACCGCCGGTCAGCGTCGCTCCGGTCGCATCCACCTCGATCGGCAGCACACCGGCGCCGCACTCCTGCCGGACCGAGCCGGTGGCGAAGAGACCACGCCGGCTGGCGGTGACCGCCGCGCCAACGCTCGGGTGACCGGCGAACGGCAACTCGGCAGCCGGGGTGAAGATCCGCGCCCGATAGGTGGCGTCGGTCCGGGTGGGTGGGAGCACGAACACCGTCTCGGAGAGGTTGAACTCCAGTGCGAGTGCCTGCAGCTGTTCCGTGGCCAACCCGTGGGCGCCGAACACCACCGCCAGCGGGTTACCGGCGAAGGGGCGATCGGTGAAGACGTCCACGATCTCGTAATCCAGGGTCGACATGTTGATAGACAGTAGGCGCCTAGGCTGGTCTGCGTGAGTACGCCGACCCGGGTCTACATCGCCCGGCTCGCCGGTGTCGCCGTCTACGACCCCAACGGCGACCAGGTGGGCCGGGTCCGCGACGCGGTAGGTCGGCTACGGGCCACGAAGCACCCGCCGGAGGTGGTCGGCCTGGTCGCCGAGATGCCGATGCGGCGGCGGATCTTCCTCTCGATCAACCGGATCACCTCGATCGATTCGGACGCCGTGGTTCTCGGCACCGGCACCCTCAACCTGCGCCGGTTCGAGAAGCGCCCGAACGAGCTGCTCGTCCTCCAGGAGCTGCTCGACCGCCGGGTGCAGATCCACCCGGACGGGACGCCCGGGGTCGTGGTGGATATCGCCATGGAGGCGACCCGCGACGAGTGGACGTTGACCCGGGTCGCGATCCGCGAGCACACCGGCCGGCTGACCCGTCGCGGCAACCTGCGCCAGATCGAGTGGGACCGGGTTCGCGGGTTGAGCGGGATCGCCGACAACCGGGGGACCGCCAACCTGCTGGCGGTCCTGGAGGAGATGCGCCCCGCGGACCTGGCGAACGCCCTGCAGGACCTGCCCGACGAACGGCGCAACGAGATCGCTGCCGCCTTCGACGACGAACGGCTGGCCAACGTACTCAGCGAGTTGCCGGAGCACGACCAGGTGGAGGTCCTGGCCGCACTGGACCGGGAGCGGGCCGCGGACGTGCTGGAGCAGATGGACCCGGACGACGCCGCCGACCTGCTCGGCGCGTTACCGCCACCGGAGCAGGATGTCCTGCTCGACCTGATGGAGCCGGACGAGGCCGACCCCGTACGCCAGCTCCTCAAGTACACGCCGGGCACGGCCGGGTCGGTGATGACCTCCGAGCCGGTGATTCTGCCTCCGGACGCCACGGTGGCCGAGGCACTGGCCCGAATCCGCGAGCCCCAGCTCTCCCCCGCGGTCGCCGCCCAGGTCTTTGTCACCCGGGCGCCGATGACCACACCGACCGGCCGCTACCTCGGAATCGTGCACTTTCAACGGCTGCTGCGGGAGCCGCCGGCTGACCTGTTGGGCGGGGTGGTGGTCAACGACATCGACCCGCTGCGGCCGGTCACCCCGCTACCTGAGATCACCCGCCGGATGGCCACCTACGATCTGGTCGCCATGCCGGTGATCGACCGCAGCAACCGGTTGGTGGGCGCGGTCACCGTGGACGACGTGCTGGACCATCTGCTGCCTCGGGACTGGCGGGACCGGGACGCGCGGCCGTCCGCCCCGGTCGGCACCGGCGAGTCGTCGGACGGTACGGATGGTTGAGCGGCGCCGGCCGGAGCGGTTGGACCAGCCACGCGAGGTCCGGCGCGTCCAGCTGCCCCGGTTCGACCCGGAGGCCTTCGGCCGATGGTCGGAGGCGATCGCCCGGAAGATGGGCACCGCCCACTTCATCGTCTACATGACGGTGGTGATCGCTGCCTGGTTCAGCTGGAACACGCTCGCCCCCACGCATCTTCGGTTCGACCCGTACACCTTCACGTTCCTGACCCTGATGTTGTCGTTGCAGGCGAGCTATGCGGCGCCGCTGATCCTGCTCGCTCAGAACCGCCAGGCGGACCGGGACCGGCTGGCGTTGGAGGAGGACCGACGTCGGGCCACCGCCCAGAAGGCCGACACCGAGTACCTGGCCCGGGAGATCGCCGCGCTCCGGAACGCGATGGGTGAGGTCGCCACCCGCGACTTTCTCCGCTCCGAGCTGGCTCGGCTCGCCGAGGAGCTGGACGATGCCGCCCAACGCCGGTTGCGCCGGCAACACCGGACCCCGGGGTGGCCGGTCAACGGGGACGGGCTCGACGAACCCCGGGATGAGGTGGAGACCGACCCGGCTGGCGACGGCCGCACCGGTGCCGGGAACAGGTGACCGCCGTCGCTGCCACCCAGGGCGGCGCCACATCGTCGCCGACGTAGCATTGCCGTCATGTCTGCACCCGCCAATACTGTCTCCGACGCGATTCAGGCCGCCCTGGCCACTGTCAACGACCCGGAGATCCGCCGTCCCATCACGGAGTTGGGCATGGTCCGCTCCGCGGCGATCGGCGACGACGGCGTGGTTCAGGTTGAGCTGCTACTCACCGTCGCCGGCTGCCCGCTGAAGGACAAGCTGCGCTCGGACATCACGGCCGCGGTGGGCGCGGTGCCGGGGGTGGCGGGGGTGGAGATCGAGTTCGGCGTGATGAGCCCCGAGCAGCGCAAGGAACTCCAGACCAAGCTACGCGGCGGCGGCACCGACCAGGAACCGGTGATTCCGTTCGCCCAGCCCGGCTCCCGGACCCGGGTGTACGCGGTGGCCAGCGGCAAGGGCGGCGTCGGCAAGTCCAGCGTGACGGTCAACCTGGCGGCGGCGCTGGCCGCCCGGGGACTCTCCGTCGGGGTCGTTGACGCGGACATCTACGGCCACTCGGTGCCGCGGATGCTCGGGGCCGAGGGGCGACCCACCCGCGTCGAGGACATGATCATGCCGCCCGAGTCGCACGGGGTGAAGGTCATCTCGATCGGGATGTTCACCCCCGGCAACGCCGCCGTCGTGTGGCGCGGCCCGATGCTGCACCGGGCCCTACAGCAGTTCCTCGCCGACGTGTACTGGGGCGACCTGGACGTGCTCCTGCTCGACCTGCCCCCGGGCACCGGTGACGTGGCGATCTCGCTGGCCCAGCTGCTGCCCAACGCCGAGATCCTGGTGGTCACCACCCCGCAGACCGCCGCCGCCGAGGTGGCGGAGCGGGCCGGCGCGATCGCGTTGCAGACCCACCAGCGGGTGGTCGGTGTCATCGAGAACATGTCGTGGCTGGAGCTGCCGGACGGCACCCGGATGGAGGTCTTCGGGGCCGGCGGTGGCCAGTCGGTCGCCGACTCGTTGACGAAGGCCGTCGGCGCGCAGGTGCCGCTACTCGGTCAGGTCCCGCTCGACACCCGGGTCCGCGAGGCCGGCGACGAGGGCAACCCGGTCGTACTCGCCGAGCCGGCCTCTCCCGCCGCCGCGGCGCTGGGCCAGGTCGCCGACCGGCTCGCGGTACGACGCGAGTCGCTGCTGGGCAAACCGCTGGGCCTCAAGCCGGCCGGCAGCTAGCGCCACCTGGTCGCGCACTCCCCCGGGACCTCTTGCTGGGCGACCCGCCGGTCCACCGGTCCAGGCGGATTGCTGGGCCCGCCGGTCAGGTGATCAGGCGGGCCCGCAGGTCGCTGACCTCGGCTGCGGTCAGGCCGTTCTCGAGGAGGTAGTCGGGCATCGTCAGGGCGGCGACCGTCGAGCTCAACGATTCCTCGATGGTGGTGTTCCGCGTCGCCAGGCACTCGGTCACCGCGACGAGTTGGTCGGGGTGACCGAGCTCGGCGTAGCGCTGCCGCATCCGCTCGTAGGAGAGCAGGTAGTCGGCGACGATCTCCGCCGGCGTCGCCTCCGCCAAGGTCAGCAACACCAGCGCGAGCAGCCCGGTCCGGTCCTTGCCGCCGGAGCAGTGAAACAGCACGCAGCCGGGCGCGGCGGTGCTGATCGCCCGGACGGCGGCGATCACCCGCTCCGACTGCTCGGCCAGCATCGCCGGGTAGTACAGCGGTGACGCCAGGTTGTCGATCTTCTCCCAGTGGTCGTAGAAGGGTGTGCCGACCGGTTCGAGCGGCACCCGCACCGTCGTCATCCCCGCTGGCCTGGGCGCGCTGTCCTGCCCGTACTCGTCGGCGTTGCGCAGATCGACGACCGTGCGAACCCCGTACGCCCAGGCGGCCGCCCACCCTGCCGCGCTCAGGCGGTTCGGCTCCTCCATCCGGACCACCGCGCCCGGCCGCACCCGCCCGAGCCCGCCCAGCTCCCGAGCGTTGACACAACCCTCCCAGGAGAGCTCCCTGCCCCGCGCCGTCGTCGGATCATCGCCGTCGGCACTGATGGGCGGCGTCGATCCACAGTCGATTCCAGTCATGCCACGGCACCATAGTTCGGCCCCGCAAGCACCCGCGGCGAGGCGTCCCTCAGGTCACCCCGTCAGTAGCTGGTCGCACCGTCGGTAGCTGGTCGCACCGTCGGTCAGGTCGCGTCGTCGTAGCTGACCCGAGGAGTGGGCGCGGGCGAGTTACCGCCGGTCGACTGGGTCGGGCGGTTGGCTGGGCGGCTCACCGGGTCAACGGCGGTGGCGACGTTCTTCAGCTCGTCGTGCACGCTGGTGACATCGGCCCGCAGGTTGTCGTAGACCCCCTGCAGCGGCTTCCGAATCGCCGCCTCATCCTCCTCGCTGAGCAGGTGCTTGCGAACGAACGTCTTCGGATGCAGGTCCTGGAGCTGGATGTCGGTGCCCAGTTCCCGACTCAGGTCAGTGGTGGCGTTGGTCGCCATCCGGCGCAGGTTACGCACCATCCGCAGACCATCACTGATGACCGCGGGCAGCCGGTCACCGAAGATCAGCAGCGCCAGGAGCAACAGCGCACCGATCTCCCACCAGTTCAGGTTGTCGAACACCGCACGATCCTCCCTTCGGCCTCAGCGCAAGCCTACGCACGTCACAGGCTAGCTCGGCAGGGGGCCGAGCGGCTCACTTCAGATCCGCGGCCAGGGTCACCGAGGCGTTCCGCCGTGACGTGTCACGCCGGTATTCCACCACCACCACGGACCCGGGTGCGAACTTCCGGACCAGGGCGATCAGGTCGGTCGGCTCGTTCGTCGGCCGCCCGTTGAGGGTGACGATCACGTCATTGGCCCGCAGGCCGGCGCTGGCCGCCGGGCCGGAGGGCTCCACCGAGACCAAGCGCACCCCCGCCCCGGCGCCCACACCCCCGCCGCCCACCTGGGCGCCGATCACCGTACGACGGGCCTTGCCGGTACCGATGATGTCCTGGGTGATCCGCTTGGCCTGGTTGATCGGAATAGCGAAGGCGAGTCCGATGTTGCCGGCCTCCTGCCCCTCGGCGACCAGCGACTTGATCGTGGAGTTGACCCCGATCACCCGGCCGGCACCGTCCACCAAGGGGCCACCGGAGTTGCCGTGGTTGACCGCCGCGTCGGTCTGGATCGCCGCGTAGTAGCGGGTGGGGCCGCCCGGCTCGCCCGCCTGCATCGTCCGGTCGAGGGCGCTGATGATGCCGGCGGTGACCGTGTTGGCCAGGGAGAGCGGCGACCCGATGGCCAACACCGGATCGCCGACCGCGAGCGCTTCCGAGTCACCGAACGCCACCGGGCGGAGCCCTTCCTTCGTGACCTTGATGACCGCGATGTCCGACTCCGGATCCTGACCGACGAGGGTGGCCGGGGCAGAGCTGCCGTCATTGAAGACCACCGTGGCCGGCCCGGTCGCACCCGCCACCACATGGTCGTTGGTAATCACGTAGCCGTCGGTGGTGGCGATGAAGCCGGAACCCTCGCTCGTCCCGTCGGGCCCCGCCACCCGAACCGTGACCACGCTCGGCAGCACCCGCTCGGCCACCCCGGCAAGCGACTCCGGCCGGCGCTGGGCCAGCTCCGGCGGCTGGACCGGGGCGCCACCGAGGACCGGGGCGGTATCGCCCCGGATCGCGAACGCGTAGCCGAGCGCGCCCCCCAGCGCACCGGCGAGCAGGGCCGTAACCAAAGGAATGATCAGCAGGTGCCGCAGTCTGGGACGGGCCGAATCCGGGTCGGTGACCGGCTCCGGCTCGGTGCCGGGAACCGGCGCGGCGGGCACGACCACCGCCGCCGGTGCCATCGGATCCCGCCACGGATCGGCCAACGCGTCGGACCACCAGGGCGAACCTGGGCCGCTCGGCGGAGGAGGGGCCGACGACGAGCCCGCCGCTGTGGCACCCGTCCCGGGCTGGCGCCAGTCCCAGCCATCGGTCACGTCGCTGCCTCCCACTCGTCCCGGGCCCGTCCGTGCCAACCACGCTCGACCGGTCGCACTCGTACGGACACCGCCTCCAGGATTGCACGGAAGCCGCGGGTGGAGTCCTGGCTACCCACCGTGATCGTCGATGCATGGGACGCGCGGCTGCGCCCCGTGAACATCGCCTCTAGGCTCACAGTGCCCCACTCACCCCTGAAGGGCGCGTTCCGACCCTGCTGCCGCAGCACCCGGAGCCCGCTCTGACCCGAACGCCGTCCGGAGGTGTCCCATCGCCACGGTCGCCAATTCCGGCTCTTCGGCCCAGGCTCTGCAACTCGCCGAGTCGTACGTGACCGAGGATCTCGTACTGCGCACCGCCCGCGCGCTCGCCCACGAGGTCGGCCTCGAGGCGGTGACCCCCGGCGCGGGTGCCGCGCTGCGGCTGCTGGCCGCAGCGGGCAGCGCCCGCGCGGTGGTGGAGATCGGCACCGGCACCGGCGTCAGCGGTGTCTGGCTGCTGCGCGGCATGCGCCCCGACGGGGTACTGACCACGATCGACGGTGAGGTCGAGCATCAGCGCATCGCCCGCCGGATCTTCACCGAGGCCGGTTTCCCCTCCGGCCGGAGCCGGATCATTACCGGCCGGGCGCTGGACGTGCTGCCACGCCTCGCCGACGGCGCGTACGACCTGGTGTTTGTTGACACCGAGGCGACCGCCTTCGCCACCTGCGTGGAGGCCGCCCACCGACTCCTCCGGCCGGGTGGAGTGCTCGCCCTCAACGGCGCCCTGGCCGACGGCCGGATCGCCGACCCCGCCGCCCGGGACGTGGAGACGGTGACCACCCGGGAGACGATCAAGGCGATCCGGGAGTCCGAGTACTGGATTCCCGCTCTGCTCCCGGTCGGCAACGGGCTACTCACCGCGGTGCGCAGTTAGGCATCCGGACCCCCGGATCGGATCGGCGCACCTCAGCCGAGGGTCTCCAGCCAGCGCAGGAGCGAACGGACGCCCCAGCCGGTGGCGCCCGGGGTCAACTCCGCGTCCGCCCCTTCCGACCAGGACGGCGCCGACATGTCGACATGCACCCACCGGTCCCGCAGCTCGCCGAGGAACTCGCGCAGGTACAGTGCCGCCACCACCGACCCAGCTCCCTGGACCGGCGCGCTGTAGAGATCGGCGAGCTCGCTGCTGAGGTAGTCGACATAGTCGGTCGGCAGCGGCATCCGCCACGCCGCTTCACCGGCCGCGGCGACCGCCGCCAACACGTCGTCGGCGAGGCGGTCGTTCTCGCTGTACAGGGCGCCGGTGCGCTTGCCCAGCGCCACCGCGTTCGCACCGGTCAGCGTGGCCAGATCGACGACCAGGTCGGGCTGGTGTTCCCGTACGGCGTAGGCGAGCGCATCGGCGAGGACCAGCCGACCCTCGGCGTCGGAGTTGGTGGTCTCGCTGGTCACGCCGTCGTAGTGGCGGATGATGTCGCCGGGCCGGAACGCGGCGCCGCTGACCATGTTCTCGGCGAGCGGGGCGAGGGTGGTGACCCGGACCGGCAGCCGCCGCATGGCCGCCCCCAGCGTGGCCGCCACCACGGCCGCCGCGCCGGCCATGTCCTTGCGCATCAGCTTCATGCCGGCCCGGGGTTTGATCGAGATTCCCCCGGTGTCGAAGGTGATCCCCTTGCCGACCAGCACGACGTGCATCCGTGCCCCGGCCGGCCGCCAGTCCAGCTCGACCAGCCGCGGGCCGTTGGCGGAGCCGCTGCCCACCGCGACGATCCCGCCGAAGCCCTCGGCGGCCAGCTCATCCGGTTCCCGGACCCGCAGGTGCAGGTCAGGAAGATCGGCCGCGGCGTCGGCCACCTGCCCGGCGAACCAGTCCGGGTTCTTCACCGACGAGGGCATGTTCACCAGGTCGCGGGCGAGTCGGGTCATCTCCGCGGTGGTGCGGGCCCCCGCGACGACGTCGGCGTACTCCGTTGGATCCGGCACCACCAGGTCGACCGCGGCCAGGGCAGGTGCGGCCTCGTCGGCGCCGAGTCGGAACCGGTACGACGCCAGCAGCAGCCCTTCCACCAGCCCCCGTACGGCTGCTGGGGTGGCCGCCGTCGGTAGCGGGAGCGTGACGTGCTCCGTACCGGCCGCCGCGCGGGCGAGGGCGGCCCCGGCTTTCCGCCAGGCCGCCTCGTCCCCGGCCCCGATGCCGAACGGGAGTAGGCGGGACGGCACCCGTTCGGGTCGAAGCTGGGTCCAGGTCTGACCGGCCTCGCCATCCAGCCGCGCGACCGGCAGCAGCGCGACGAGTTCGTCGGCGACCCCGTCCGGCAGGGCCGCCACGACGGGCACCGGCTGCGCTGACGGTTCCGCCTCGCTGGCGGGTCGGATGGGCAGAGCCAGGACATCGAGCCGCTCAGGCTCGGCGATAAGACGGATGGCGAGCACGCGACGCCGTACCTTCCAGGAGAAGCCTGCGGAGTGCTCCGCAGAACAGGGAAAATTCCGCAGGCGGCTGCCGGGGGCGGTGGGTCACCTGACGACCAGCGGTGGCCGCCCGGAGTCCCGGGTGGCCACCGTCTCGCCGTCCCGCTTCAGCACGCCTACGACCACCGGCGAGCGAACGCCGGTGGATCAGGAGGCGGACGGACCGTCCACGCGAGGCGCGGACGGTCCGTACTCAGCCGGCAGCCGCCCTCAGCGCGTCACCGAGCGCGTTGGCCTCGTCCGGAGTCATCTCGACGACGAGCCGGCCACCGCCCTCCAGCGGGACTCGCATGACGATGCCCCGGCCCTCCTTGGTGACTTCCAGCGGACCGTCGCCCGTCCGCGGCTTCATCGCCGCCATGTTGTCTCCCCTCAGACCTGAACCAGGGTCGGTGGGTTGCCCCACAGCCACTTCGCCACGACCACCCGCAACCTTCACCGGGGTGTCGACCAACGATTTTCCCTGATGAACACCGCCGGACCCAAACCGAGGCAGTATTGATGTAACAGAACCTAGCTTATCCCGAGAAGGCCTGTCACAATGTGCGGTCATGCAGGCACGGTCAGCACTCTTCGACCTGTACGGTGACCACCTCCGGCCCCGAGGTGGCCGCGCGCAGGTCGCCGCTCTGGTCAAGCTGCTGGCACCCCTGGGCATCGCACCGCCAGCAGTACGGACGGCGGTCTCCCGGATGGTGCGCCAGGGCTGGCTCGAACCTATCCGGATGGCCACCGGACCGGGTTACGCGATCACGCCGAAAGCCGCACGCCGGTTGGACGAGGCGGCCACCCGGATCTACCGCACCGGCAAAACCGGCTGGGACGGACGCTTCGACCTGCTCGTCCTAGCGGCACCGGCCGCCCGCCGGGAACGGCAGCGCCTCGCCGCGAACCTGAGCTTCCTCGGCTACGGCACGCTTGACGAGTGCACCTGGGTGGCCACCCGACCGGGCGAGGGCGTGGATCTGCTCCTAGACGAGGCGGGGGTGCGCTACGAGCGGTTCACCGCCGCGCACGCCGCCGGCACCACCGGGGCGATGGGCATCGTCCGCCGCGCCTGGGACCTGGCCGAGATCGGCCGGGCATACGAGCAGTTCGTCGCCGAACAACGGGCGCTGCTCGCCGGTGTCACCGTACGCAGTCCCGACGAGGAGGCGTACGCCGCCCGGTTCCGGCTCGTGCACGCCTGGCGCACGTTCCTGTTCCGGGACCCACAGCTGCCGCTGGCGCTGCTTCCCGAGCGCTGGCCGGGCACCGCCGCCGGCAGCTTCTTCGACCGCCACGCGGCCCGGCTTCGGCCGGCCGCCGACCGCTACGTCGAGGCGTGTCTCGACGCCGGTAACCGCATCATTGGATAGAAGGGTCATTTGACACCATGACCGAGCCACTCCTCATCGACCGCACCGACGCCGTCGTAACCCTCACCCTGAACCGCCCCACAGCCATGAACGCCTTCGACACGGCAATGAAGGAGGCGCTCCGGGACGCCCTGGCCGAGCTGGAGAGCGACCGGAGCTGCCGGGCGGTGGTGCTGGCCGGGTCGGGCGGTTCGTTCAGTGCTGGTCAGGATCTGCGCGAGCACGTGCGGACGCTGGAGTCCAGCGAGGGTAACCCGCTCGACACCGTGGGAACGCACTACAACCCGATCGTCGCTCGGCTGGCCGGCCTGGCCAAACCCGTCGTCGCCGCCGTGGGCGGCATGGCCGCCGGGGCCGGTGCCTCGCTGGCCTTCCTCGCCGACATCCGCGTCGGTGGACCCGCCACCAGCTTCCTCATGGCGTTCGCCAAGGTGGGGCTCGCCGCCGACACCGGCGCCTCGTGGACGCTGCCCCGGCTCGTCGGCCACGCCAAGGCCGTCGAGCTGCTGATGCTCGCCGAGCCGGTACGGGCGGCGGAGGCTCACCAACTCGGCCTGCTCAACCGGCTGGTCGCGACCGACGAGGAGGTGCTGCCGGCGGCGCAGGAATTGGCCGCCCGGCTGGCGGCCGGCCCGACCGTCGCGTACGGGGCGATCAAACGACAGCTCTCCATCGCGGACGCGGGCACCCTCGCCGACGCCCTAGCCGCCGAGGCGCAGGCTCAGTCGATCTGCGGCGCCACCGCCGACCACCGGTCCGCCACCATGGCCTTCGTCGCCAAGCAGAAGCCGGTCTTCGAGGGCCGCTGACGGCGCCGGGGCCGCCCCCGGTCAGTCGTCCTCCTCCGGGTCCTGATTGGCCTCGGCACCGAGGACGAACGCCTGCATGGCCAACTCGTCACCGGACGGCCAGACGAATGCGGGTAGCTCGCCGGGGCCCAGTTCCTGCACGTAGGCCCAGAACTCCCGAACCGCCTCCGCTGGCGACACGGCCTCGATCGGCAGATTGAGACTGACCATCCAGGACTGTTGCGGCGGGGGCGGACCGAGCTGGTCGGCCAGCGCCTGGAAGGCCGCCGGGTCCAGCGGTGTGACCGGCCCGTCGACCATCAGGGAGTCGGCCGACACCGGCGTGTCGAAGGACCGTCGGGTGTACGTGATCACCAGCCGCGGCTCGACCTGATCCGGGGGCGGGCCCTCCGGGCGCAGGTCGCCGATGTCGGTAACCCGACCCAGCGCGACCAGCCTCGACGGCGCATCGGCAAGCACCGCGACCTGGTCGCCAAGGCGCGGCCGAGTTCCCTCGGCACCGGTCAGCTCGAGCGTGTCATGGTGCACCAGCCGCTCGGCCTCGTACCGCCCGGGCGGCAGCAGCACCGCCCAGGTGTCCGCGCCGTCGATACGGGGTGTCCGGTCGGTCCGGTCCGCGGTGTCCGTCGTCATGCACTCCATCCCATCACGTCGGCGCCGCCCGCCGGCACGTGGCAACCAACGAGATGGTCGTCGACCATGCCGGTGGCCTGCATCAGCGCGTACGCGGTGGTCGGGCCGACGAACCGGAAGCCCCGCCTCTTCAACGCCTTCGCCATCGTGGTGGACTCCACGGTCAGCGCCGGCACCTGCGCCAACGAGGCCGGCCGGGCGCTGCGCGGCGGCGGCGCGTACGACCAGAGCAGGGCGGAGAGACCGGCCGGAAGTTCCAGCGCGACCCGCGCGTTGGAGATCGCCGCCTCAATCTTGGACCGGTTGCGGACGATGCCGGTGTCATCGAGCAGCCGGGCGACGTCCGCCGCGGAGAACGCGGCCACCGACTCGATCCGGAACCCGTCGAACGCCTCCCGGAACGCGGCCCGCTTCCGCAGGATGGTCAGCCACGACAGCCCGGACTGGAACGCCTCCAGCGTCATCCGCTCGTAGAGGGCGTCGTCGCCGTGCAGCGGACGGCCCCACTCGGTGTCGTGGTAGACGACGTAGTCGGGCGTGCCCGCCCCCCAGGCGCAGCGCGGCGAACCGTCAACACCGGTCACGAGGTCAGTCACGCGTCAACGCTACGGCACCCCACCGACACACCGACCACGCCCGGCCGTGGCCAGCCAGGCAGATCAGGGAAGGCGACCCTGCTCCACCCGCCGCCCGAATCGCCGGAGGGCCCGCGTCAAGCCGACCTTCGAGCCCGGCCACAAGAGGGGCCACACCACCCGTCCGGCCGCCCCGCCCGGCAGCTGGAACCACTCGTGCCAGACAACCTGGGTCCGCTCTCCGGCCAGCGGGGTGCACCGCAGCACGCCGGGGCCGCGCAGCAGCCTCCCGCAGTGGATTACGCGCACCTCGTACGGTGCGTCCACCCGGACCACCCGCATCTCGTCGCGGAGGGTGGCCGGGCCGACCGCGGTGACCGCCTCGACCAGGCTGCCCTCGCCGCCATCCCCCTCGACCACCCGAACCTGGGTGAAGGGAATCCATTCGCTCTGTCGTTCCCAGGAGACGAGCGCCGCGAAGACCCGCTCGGCCGACGCGTTGACGATCACCGCAGCGGTGACCTCGCCGGCCCCCGGCCGCGACACCTCGCGCAGGTCAGCACGGTCCGGGGTGGCCGGCTCCTCGGCGCCGTCCCCCACCGTCACACCGACTCCGACCGGGCTGCCGGGTCCGCTGCGTCGACCGGCCGGACGCCACCGGCCGACTCAGCCGTGTTCGCACCGCCGGACCGGGCCTCGTCACCGGACCGGGCCTCATCACTGAACCGGGCCTCGTCGCCGGACCGGGCCTCATCACCGGACCGGGCCTCATCCGCCGACTCGTCAGCGGTCCCGGCGGTCTGCGCTTGGGACCGCTGCGCTGCGTCCTCAGGCGGGTCAGCGGCGGCACCGGAGCGCGCTCCGGCGGCCTGTCTGCGGGCGCGCAGCAGCGTCTCCGCATCGGCGTTGCGCCCCTCACGCAACGCGGCGACCTCTGCCTCCAGCACCCCGATCAGCTCCGTCTTGTAGCCGATGTCGTACGCCGCCCGGCGCATCGCCTGGTCGACCTGATCCATGCGGTACCCACGCAACGCGGTGTCGAACCGCACCTGGCCAAGATCGGGCTCCCGCAGCGGGCGGCTGCTGGGCAGGGGCACCGACGCCCCGTCCGGCTCGACTGGCGCAAGACCCGAATCCCGGTCGGTGACCAGCACCGCCACGCCGAAGACCACCGCCGCGACGGTGAGCGCCGCGACCAACAGGAGCAGAACCTGACCCATGCACCAGATCGTGGCATGTCAACCGGGCCGGGGCGACCCCACCACCCCGGTTCCCCGGTGAGCAGGCGAATCGACCGCCCGGTCCGGCCGACTCGGTGCTCACCGACTAGCGTCGGGACGGTCGGGAGGTCCGGCGACACCCTCAGGAGGCGGGATGGCGAACGCACTGCGGCTCGGCCGACGCACCTTCGGCCCGGGTGAGCTCGGAGTCATGGCGATCGTCAACCGCACCCCGGACTCGTTCTTCGACCGGGGGGCGACCTTCGGGCAGGAGAGCGCGCTGCGCGCGGTGGAGCGCGCCGTCGCCGAGGGTGCCGACATCATCGACATCGGCGGGGTCAAGGCCGGCCCCGGCGCCGAGGTCGACGTGGCCGAGGAGATCCGCCGGACCGTGGCCACCATCGCCGCGGTCCGCGCCGCCTTCCCCGACGTGGTCATCTCGATCGACACCTGGCGGGCCGAGGTGGCCGTGGCGGCGGTGGCGGCCGGTGCGGACCTGCTGAACGACACGTGGTCCGGCACCGACCCAGCGCTGGCTCAGGTGGCGGCGGAGACCGGCGCCGGGCTGGTCTGCTCACACGCGGGCGGGCTGACCCCGCGTACCCGGCCGCACCGGGTCGGCTACGACGACGTGCTGGCGGACGTGGTGGCGACCGTAACCGGCCTCGCCGAGCGGGCGGTGGCGCTGGGGGTGCGGCCCGACGGCATTCTGATCGACCCGGCCCACGACTTCGGTAAGAACACCTACCACTCCCTGGAGCTCACCCGCCGCCTCGACGAACTCGCCGGGACCGGCTGGCCGCTGCTGGTCGCCCTGTCGAACAAGGACTTCATCGGCGAGACCCTGGACCTACCAGCCGTCGAACGGTTGGAAGGCACCCTCGCCGCCACCGCGATCTCGGCCTGGCTGGGCGCCCGGGTGTTCCGGGCGCACCAGGTCCAGGCGACCCGCCGGGTCCTGGACATGGTGGCCACCATCCGCGGCGACCGCCCACCCGCGTCCACCCGGCGCGGCCTGGCGTAACGCCCACCGTGGGCCCCGACCCGGCGTGGCCGGACGGTCAGGTCCAGCGCAGGATGTTCTTCCGCCACGCGTAGAGGATGCCCAGCGCCAGCACCGCCACGAAGATCCCCATCTCCACGACGGTGACCAGCCCGTAGCCGCGCCGGTTGAAGATCACGGCCCAGGGGAAGAGAAACACCGCCTCAACCGCGAACAAAACGTACAGGTAGGCGTACACGTAGTAGCGGATCTGGGCCTGGGCCCAGTCACCGCCCACCGGGTCCAGCCCGCACTCGTAGGTGGCGCGCTTGCCAGGTGGCTCGGCAGGGCGGGCGGGGCGCAACACCCGGTTGGCCGAGAAGGCCGTCACGAAGAAGAGCAGGCTGGCGAGGAGCAGGAGCCCGAGCGTCGCGTAGGAGCCCAGGTAACCGGTCACGGTGGCTCAGACTACCGGTCCGGCCCCCGGCCCGCATCCGGCCGACAGTCGACGACAAAGGGCCGGCCCCTGGTGGGGCCGGCCCTGGTCGGTTGGTCGGTTGGTCAGCTGGTGGAGTAGCCGCGGGTGGCGATCCAGTCGGCGAGGGCTTCGGTGGTGATCCAGTACTCGGCGGTGTTCGGGTTCGCCGAGTCGGCGATCTTCACCTGGTCGCCGGCGTCGCGGTAGCCGTTGACGGCGATGTAGTGGCCGCCGGCGAAGGAGTGGCTCTCGCCGTCGGTGTCGGTGGCGGTGCCGGCGATGTTGGCCACGACGGCGCGGCCGTCGTCGACGGTGCGGATGATGTCCTCGCGCAGGGTGTCGGTCTGCTTGTCGTCGGCATCGGGGGTGGAGATCTCGACGCTGCGGTACGCGTCGTGGCCGGTCTCGGTGTTCAGTACCGGGGTGATGTCGTTGATGGAGTCGGTGCCGGACTCGGTGGTGCCCATCCGCTCGGCCATCGCGTAGACGTCGATGTCCTTGTCCTGCACGGACAGGGCGTTACGGGCGGCGGCGGGGCCGCAGTAGTAGAAGTTCGGCTGGGCCTCGTAGTCGACCGGGAGTACGCGGGTGCCGTCACGCTCGCTTTGCGCGGTGGGGGCCGCGGTGGGGGCGGCGAAGGCGGCGGTCGCGGGGGCGGCGATGGCGCCACCGGTGGCGATCAGGCCAGCAGCGGTCAGGGCGGTCTTACGAAGGATGTCGGTACGCATGATGATCGAAGCCTTCCGCTCGGGGGTGCCGCGGACGCAGGGGGTGCGTCGGCGGCGTCGGGCGAGGTGGTTCGAGAAGAGTTTTCGCAAGGGGGGTTCCGCCCGGCGGGGGTGCTACTCGGGCGGCCCGGGGATGTAACCAACGCCGGCCCCGCGGCATTCCGCCGGCGGGCGACCACCGGGGATCTGGCGGTTCGGCGGGGCGCTCGCGGCTGCCCCACATGGTTACGCCAGGTATAACCACCGGCCCCCACCGCCGATTCCCCGCCGGATGTGACCCGGGCCACCCGACAAAACGTCGGATACCTCACATTCAACGAACCGATTCCCCCAAAACACCAGTTTTGCGGCGGAACCGCACCTCATTACGGGTGGCGCCGACGGCCAAGAAGTGCCTTCCGCGCGCCATCCCCGCTCGGCCAACAGCCTCCGGAGCAGCCAAAGGGCACCGGAAGTCCACCGCCGCCCGGACCGACGAGGCAATCGGGTGAGCTGGATTACGACAGCCGGCTGAAAATAGCAATGAAACGGTCATCTACTCGCCAAATCGAGTCTCAGTCGACGGACCTCTCGAGCTGGCGTGGAGGTGATCCGACGTAGGCTCTCAGGTGAGAAACGACAGCAGGCCGGACAACCACACGAGGTGGGTCACGGCGGCGCGCCGAGGAGGCCATGTGACCGGGCAGGGCGAGGTCAGGAGCGAGTGCGGCGATCCGGGCGACCGCGCCGACCAAGGCGGGGTGCGGTCATGAGCAAGAAGATTCGCCAACTGGACCGCGTGGTCATCCGCTTCGCCGGGGACTCCGGCGACGGGATGCAGCTGACCGGCGACCGATTCACCTCCGAAACCGCCCAACTCGGCAACGACATCTCCACGCTGCCCAACTTCCCGGCGGAGATCCGCGCACCCGCCGGGACGCTACCCGGGGTGTCGAGCTTCCAGGTGCACTTCGCCGACTACGACATCCTCACCCCCGGCGACTCGCCGAACGTCCTGGTCGCGATGAACCCGGCCGCGCTCAAGGCCAACCTCGCGGACCTACCGCGCGGAGCCGACATCATCGTCAACACCGACGAGTTCAGCCGACGTAACCTCGCCAAGGTCGGCTACCAGGCCAACCCGCTCGAGGACGACTCACTCGCCGGCTACACGGTGCACCCGGTGGCGTTGACCTCGATGACCGTCGGGGCGCTCGCCGACCACGAGGTATCCAAGAAGGACGCCGAACGGGCCAAGAACATGTTCGCGCTGGGCCTGCTGAGCTGGATGTACTCCCGGCCGTACGAGTCGACCCTGCGGTTCCTGGAGCGCAAGTTCGCGACCCGGCCGGAGCTGGTCGGGGCCAACGTCGCGGCGTTCAAGGCCGGCTGGAACTTCGGCGAGACGACCGAGGACTTCGCGGTCCGGTACGAGGTCAAGCCGGCGAAGATGCCACCCGGGACCTACCGGAACATCACCGGCAACGCGGCCCTGTCGCTCGGCCTGGTGGCCGCCGGGGTCCGCTCCGAGCTGCTGGTCTTCCTCGGCGCCTACCCGATCACCCCGGCGTCGGACATCCTGCACGAACTGAGCAAGCACAAGCGTTTCGGCGTGCTCACCATGCAGGCCGAGGACGAGATCGCGGCCATCGGCGCGGCGTTGGGCGCCTCGTACGGTGGGGCACTCGGCGTCACCACCACCAGCGGCCCCGGTGTCGCGCTCAAGAGCGAGACCATCTCACTCGCGGTGGCGCTGGAGCTGCCGCTGGTCATCGTGGACGTGCAGCGGGCCGGGCCGTCGACCGGGATGCCGACCAAGACCGAGCAGGCCGACCTGAACATGGCCCTCTTCGGTCGACACGGCGAGGCGCCGGTGGCGGTGCTCGCACCGAAGTCCCCGGCCGACTGCTTCTACGCGGCGCTGGAGGCGGCCCGGATCGCGCTGACCTACCGCACGCCGGTGCTCCTGCTCTCCGACAACTACGTGGCCAACGGCTCCGAGCCGTGGCTGCTCCCCGACGTCGAGTCCCTGCCCGACCTGCGGGTCGACTTCGCCACCCGGCCCAACGGCGAGGACGGTGCCACCTTCCTGCCGTACCTGCGGGACCCGGAGACCCTGGCCCGGCCCTGGGCCGTCCCCGGCACGCCCGGCCTGGAGCACCGCATCGGCGGGCTGGAGAAGGCCGACAAAACCGGCGACATCTCGTACGACCCGGCCAACCACGACTTCATGGTGCGGACCCGTGCCGCCCGGATCGAGTCCATCCCGGTGCCCGACCTTGAGGTCGAGGACCCGGACGGTGACGCCCGGGTGCTGGTGCTCGGCTGGGGGTCCACCTACGGGCCGATCGGCGCGGCCTGCCGAGGCCTCCGCCAGCGGGGGCTCTCCGTCGCCCAGGCGCACCTGCGGCACCTCGCCCCGATGCCGGCCAACCTCGGCGAGATACTGCGCTCCTACGAGCGGGTGGTCATCCCCGAGATGAACCTCGGTCAGCTCGCCCACGTGATCCGCGCCCGGTACCTGGTCGACGCGATCAGCTACAACCAGGTACACGGTCTGCCGTTCACCGCCAACGAGCTGGAGACGACGCTGGAAGAGGTCCTGAAGAATGTCTGAGCCCGTCGCCCTCAAGCTCACCGCGAAGGACTTCAAGTCCACCCAGGAGGTGCGGTGGTGCCCCGGCTGTGGTGACTACGCGATCCTCGCCGCCGTCCAGGGCTTCATGCCGGAGCTGAACATCCCCCGGGAGCGGATCGTCTTCGTCTCCGGCATCGGCTGCTCGTCACGCTTCCCGTACTACATGAACACGTACGGGATGCACTCGATCCACGGTCGCGCCCCAGCGATCGCCACCGGCCTCTCCACCACCCGCCCCGACCTCTCCATCTGGGTGGTCACCGGGGACGGCGACGCGTTGTCGATCGGCGGCAACCACCTGATCCACGCGCTGCGGCGTAACGTCAACCTGAAGATCCTGCTGTTCAATAACCAGATCTACGGCCTGACCAAGGGGCAGTACTCCCCCACCTCCGAGGTCGGCAAGATCACCAAGTCGACACCGGTCGGCTCGGCGGACGCACCGTTCAACCCGCTCTCGCTGGCACTGGGTGCGGAGGCCACCTTCGTGGCCCGCACCATCGACTCGGACCGCAAACACCTGCAGTCGGTGCTCCGGGCCGCCGCCGAGCACGAGGGCTCGGCCTTCGTGGAGATCTACCAGAACTGCAACATCTTCAACGACGGGGCCTTCGAACAGCTCAAGGGGCCCGCCACCCGGGACGACTCGCTGATCCGGCTGGAGCACAACCAGCCGATCACGTTCGGCCGGGACGGGCAGTTCTGCGTCGTACACCCGCCCGGCGGTTTCGGCCTGGAGGTCCGCGAGACCGCGGCCACCGCGGCGGAGGAGATCGTCGTCCACGATGCCACCATCACCGACCCGGCGTACGCGTTCGCCCTGTCCCGGCTGCCGGATCTGGACCTGCGCAACACCCCGATCGGGGTGTTCCGTTCGGTGCGACGGCCCTCGTACGACAGCGTGGTGCAGGAGCAGCTCGATGCCGCCCGGGCGACGGTGACCGAGCCCCGGGAGCAGCTGTTCGCCGGCCTGTTGCACAGCGGCGATACCTGGACGATCAGCTGAGCCGCCGGCTGGTCCCCGGGCCCGCCCGGTAGCCGACTCAGGACATTGGCGCTGCGGCGCGGGCGTCCCGGACATCGGCACCGGGCGCAGCGGTGCGGGCGTCCCGGACATCGGCACGGGGCGCCCCGGGGCGGAGTTCAGGACATCGGGGTGGAGGTCCGACGGTCGTCGCGGACGTGCACGAGCATGTCGCCGGTTTCGATGACCCCGCCGGCCCGATCGGCGAGGGTGACCACCTTGCCCCGCCGCACCAACGCGATGACCAGCGCCTCCAACTCGCGGGGGGAGCGGCCGACCTCGTGCCGTTCGGCCGACCGCATCGCGAGCGCCATCCCCTGGCCGGGCGTGAGCAGATCCTCCACGACATCGATCAGCGGCGGCGCGGAGGTGGAGAGGCCAAGCAGCCGGCCGGCGGTCGCCGAGGAGACGATCACGTGGTGGGCGCCGCTCTGTTTGAGCAGTGGGGCGTTCTCCGCCTCCCGGGCCGCGGCGATGATCCGCACCTGTCCCGCGGTGAGCTGCCGGACGGTCAGCGCCACCAGCACCGAAGCGTCGTCACTGTCGGTAGCGATGATCACCGCCTTGGCGGTCCGGATGTGCGCCTCGTTGAGGGTCGCCGAGCGGGTCGCCGACCCCTCGATCGCCACCAGACCGGCCGAGGTCGCCTGCCGCAGGGCGGCGCCGCTGCGTTCGACCACCACGATCCTGGACTTGTCGAAACCGTTCTCGAGCAGGGCGGAGATCGCACTGCGGCCCTTGGTGCCGTAGCCGCAGATGATGACGTGATCCTTCACAGCTCTCCTCCACCGGGACAGGCGACGGCCGGTCCGGTACTGCTCGGTCAGGACTTCCAGGGTGGTGCCGACCAAGATGATCAGAAAGATGACCCGGGCCGGGGTGATGTAGAGGACGTTGATCAGGCGGGCCGACTCCGAGACCGGGGCGATGTCGCCGTACCCGGTGGTGGAGAGGGAAACCACAACGTAGTAGAAGCAGTCGAGGAGGCTCAGCCCGTCCGAGTCACGGTTGGCGTCCCGATAGCCGTCCCGGTCGAGCCACACCACGGCGACGCTGGCGAGGACGAGCCCGAGGGCCGCGGCCAACCGCAAACTCAACGCGCTCAGCGGATCGCGCCGTTGCGCCGGGAAGTGGATCACTGTTCGCCCCGCCCAGACTCCGCTGTTACCTGCACGCCCACAACATAACGGGTCGGGGCTAACGCGCATGGCGAGGCGGTCGGGACGACGCCACAACAGCCCCGACGGCATGATGGGAGCTGTCCCCCGCGGACCACAGCCAACGAGAGCGAGGCGGAGCATGTCGTTGCTCAGACGAGTCATCGGCGGGGTGTTGCGCCGGGTCCGGATGCGGCAGGGCCGCACGCTACGGGAGGTAGCTGCCGCCGCCGGGGTCTCCATGCCGTACCTCTCCGAGGTGGAGCGGGGGCGGAAGGAGGCCTCGTCCGAGGTGCTCGCGGCGGTCTGCCGGGCGCTCGGGATCCGCCTCTCCGACCTGCTCGGGGAGGCCCGCGACGAGCTACGTCGCCTGGAGCGGCCCCAGCCGATGGGGTTCGCCGTCGGCGAGGTCAGCCGCACGCCGAGTTCCCGCGTCGAGCCGGCCCGGCAGCCGTCGGTCCGGGCCGGGCTACGCTCGGGCGGCCCCACCTCCTGCCGCGCCGGCCAAGTGCACCTTCGACTGGGCTCACCTGGGCTGCCGACCGGTGGCGCGGGGCTGGCGCCGATCGGGCCCGCGTTAACCGGCGGCCCGGCGGGAGGGGCCGGTTCACGAGTCCGGTTGATCGCTGCGGCGCCGGCCGACCGTCCCACCGCACGACGCTCGTGGCGGGTCCGGCGGCTCGTCCGGGCACGCCGGCAGCGGGCCCGACGGTAGCCGAACCGGACCGTCCCGAGCCGTGGTGGTCGCCCGGCCAATCCACCTGGGCCGATCCACCCTCGACCGATCTGCTCTGAGCCGATCTGCTGACGGCAGATCGGCTACCTCCTCCTACCCCGGCACGCGCACGCTGGACGGACCGGCTCCCGGGCGGTCCCCCGCCCGCCGACGCGCTGGAGGTAACACCTAATGATCAAAATGTTGGACGATGGGCAGCAGGGCTTCGGCGACCAGGTCTTCGAGCGGCTGTTGAAGGAACGCATCGTCTTCCTCGGCACCGAGGTAACCGACCAGTCGGCCAACCGGGTCTGTGCCCAGATCCTGCTGCTGGCCGCCGAGGACCCGGACCGCGACATCAAGCTTTACATCAACTCGCCCGGCGGCTCGGTGAGCGCGGGAATGGCCGTCTACGACACGATGCGGTTTGTCCGCAACGACGTGGCGACGCTGGCGTTGGGCATGGCTGGCTCGATGGGGCAGTTCCTCCTCTGCGCCGGGACGGCCGGCAAACGGTACGCGCTGCCCCACTCGTGGATCCTCATGCACCAGCCTTCCGGCGGGATGGGGGGCACTGCTGCCGACATTCGGATCCAGGCGGAGAACCTCCTGCACGTGAAGAAGACCATGCAGGGGCTGATCGCCCAGCACAGCGGCCGGACGCTGGCGGAGATCCAGCGGGACTGGGACCGGGATCGCTGGTTCACCCCGGAGCAAGCCCGCGAGTACGGCCTCATCGACCACGTCATCACTCGGGCGGGGGAGCTCGCGCGCTGAGCTACCAGCCATCGGTCGGGCAGAGCTTAGGACTCGGCGCGGGACCGGGAGAAGCCGCACGGATCGGCCAGACGTACCGCTGTGACGGGTTTTGTCCGCCCGCTCCCGGATTTGCGCCCGCCCTTGTCCCCCTGATAGCAACGGAGCCTCCGCCGCGCCCACGGGACGCCTCTTGCCGACCGGACCGGTCCGGCCAACCAGGACTGTTGGAGGCCCGTACCGTTGGAAGCGCTCGCCGTCTTCGAAAAGCTCCTGCCGGTGGCGTTAGCTCTCGGCGGCGGTGTGTTGTTCGCCCGGCGGAGCGTCGTCAGCGCGGCGAACTCGAAGGTGTTCGCGGACTTCGCCTTCCTCTTCGCCGTGCCGTGCTACCTGTTCGCCAACATCTACCGCAGCGACCTGGGCGCCCTGTTCGCCTGGCCCGCTCTCACCGGCTACGCCGTCACGGCGGGGATCACCATGGCGGTGGTCGGGGTGTTGGCGGGGCTGACCAGCACCCGCGAGCCCCGACAGCTCGCGTTACGGATCATGGCGGCGGTCCAGGTGAATACCGCCTATTTCGCGGTGCCCGTGTTCATCATGCTCTTCGGCGACGCAGCGCCGGTATTTCCAGTGCTGCTGTTCCAGGTATGCGTCCTCACCCTGGTCGTCCTGGCCATCATGGAGCTGAACGGGGCGCCGATGCAGGCCGTACCGGCTGGCCAGGCCGTACCGGCCGCGACTGGGGGCGGTGGGCGGCGACCGACGCAGCCGACCGATGGGCTCGGACCGACGCAGACCGACGGGCCACCGGCGCCGCCTCAACTCCAGAGCCGACGCGGCCGAGTGGGCCGGGCGGTGTGGGGTGCCCTCACCACCCCGGTCGTCTTGGCGTGCAACGCCGGCCTCCTGCTCAACCTGCTGGCCGTCCGGATGCCGGAGCCGCTGCTGGGGGGATTCGACTTCGTCGGTGCCGCCGCCGCGCCGATCGCACTCTTCGCCCTGGGCCTGCACCTGGGCGGCAGTGGGGTCAGCTTCCGCCACACCACCGGCGAGGAGATCTGGCTGATCGCCGTCAAGTGCCTGCTGTTCCCGTTTGCGGTCTGGCTGGCCGCCGCGCACGTCTTCGATATTGACGGCCCCTGGCTGACCTATCTCGTCCTCATCGCGGCGATGCCGGCGCCACAGAACCTGTTCATCGTCGCGCAGCGCTACGGCGTTGGCGTGGAGCTGTCGGCCGCGCTGGTGGTGAAGAGCTCCGTCGCGGCGCTACTGCTGCTGCCGCTCTGGGTCCACTGGGCGCAAGCGGGGTGACCTCGCTTCGCCGGCGCGGCGCACCCGAGCTACACCGTCAATCAATGTACGTCAGCTCAATGAAATTGTATTCATCAATCTTGCCAGCAGTCGCATCCATGTACTCCCGCAGGTGCGCACCACCCTTGTGAGTCTCCCAGATCTCGCGGGACTCCCAGTTCTCGTAGAGGACGAAATGGGCCGGGTCGCTGTGATCCTGGTGCAGGTCGTAGTTTATGCACCCCTCCTCCGCCCGAGTCAACGGGACAAGCTTCTTCAACTCCGCCTTCACCAGGTCCACCTGGCCCGGCCGGGCGTGAACGTTGGCAATAATAGTCAAACGTGACACTCGGCACCCCTGTTCGTCTAATCGTTCCGTTGTGAAACGCCCGCAACCCCATGCCGCGGTTCACGAACCGTCAGTCAATCTGGGTCATCTCATTGAGTACGAATTCATCCACCTTGCCGGCGGTCGCCTCAGCGTACGCCTCCATGTGGGCGGCGCCCATGTGCGCCTGCCAGAGGTCACGGGACTCCCAATTCTCGTAAAAGACGAAATGGGCCGAGTCAGTGTTGTCCTGATGCAGGTCGTAGTTGATGCACCCCTTCTCGGCCCGAGTAATCGGGATGAGCTTCTCCAGCTCCGCCTTCACCAGGTCAACCTGGCCCGGCTTGGCGTGAATGTTGGCAACAATAGTCAAGCGTGGCATGCGATGCTCCCTGGTCGCCTCGTCGCTCGTTTGTGCAACTTCTTCACGCTAGCGGAAGAGCCCGCGCCAAGCCGGCAAGTCGTCAGATGCGGGCTCGAAGCCGATCAGGTGGTTCACCCCCTGAGGCGTAACCGGTGCCAGCGCGGGTAGAAGCCGGGTGTGGCGGAGATCAGTGACTATGCGTTTCTGGGCGACTGCCAAGGCGCGGCGTTGGTGTCGGCGGACGGTTCGGTGGACTGGTGGTGTCCGCCCCGGTTCGACGGGCCGAGCGTCTTCGCGCGGCTGCTCGGCTCCGTCGGCGGCCACTGGTCGATCCGACCGCACGGGCAGTACACGACGAGCCGCTGCTACCTCGACGGCACGATGGTCGTCCAGACCGACTTTCACACCCAGGACGGGGTGCTGCGGCTGACCGACGCGCTCAGCCTCGGGGTCGGGGAACGCGGTCACCAGATCGGCCTCGGCTCACCGCACGTCCTCCTACGCCGGGTCGATGCAATTGGCGGCCCGGCGCAGGTGACGGTCGAGGTGGCGGCCCGGCCCGAGTACGGCCTGATCAGCCCCACCGTCTCCGACGCCACGACGGGGATCGAGATCTCCGGTGGCGCCGACCGGCTGACCCTGACCAGCGACCGCCACCTGAGCATCGACGGTTCCGTGGTGACCGGGGAGTTCAGCCTCGCCGAGGGAGAGAGCGCGGTCTTCGCGCTGCACCACCGACGGGCCACCGACCCGCCGACGGTTCCGCTCGACGGGCGGGTGGCGCTGCGGGACACCATCGCCGCCTGGCAGTCCTGGGACCGCCTCCACCAGGGCTACCGGGGGCCCTACCGGGAGCAGGTCCGACGCAGTGCCCTCGTACTGCAGGCGCTGACCTACCAGCCGACCGGGGCCGTGATCGCCGCCCCCACCACCTCCCTGCCCGAAGAGATCGGCGGCGAGGCGAACTGGGACTACCGTTTCGGCTGGCTCCGCGACGGCGCCTTCACCCTGAAGGCGCTCTGGGTCGCCGCCTGCCCGGACGAGGCGCACCGGTTCTTCGACTGGATGGCCGAGTCGGTGGGCTCGGTGGAGGCGGAGGACCACGTCCCGATCATGTTCGGCCCGGGTGGCGAGCGCGATCTCACCGAACACACCCTCGAGCACCTCGAGGGCTACCGGGACAGCCGCCCGGTACGGGTCGGCAACGATGCCTGGCTGCAGAAGCAACTCGACGTCATCGGCGAGGTCATCGAGTGCGCCTGGGTCCTGCGGGACCAGCTCACCGAGCTGTCGCCCGCCGCCGCCAACCTGCTGCGTTCCCTGGCCGACCGGGCCGCGAACACCTGGCGGGAGCGGGATGCCGGGATCTGGGAGGGGCGCGAGGGGCAGCGGCACTACCTGACCTCGAAGGTGATGTGCTGGTTGGCCCTCGACCGGGCCGTCAAGCTCGCCGGGCTTCTGGATGCCGAGGCGAAGGTCCCGCAGTGGTCGGAGGCGATGGCGCAGGTCCGGGCGGCGATCATGGACGAGGGGTGGAACAGCTCGACCAAGGCGTTCACCGGCGCGTTCGGCTCCGACCACCTGGATGCCGGAGTCCTGGTCATGCCCATCCTCGGTTTCCTCCCCGCCGACGACGACAAGATCCTGGCCACGGTGGACGCCATCGAACGGGACCTGGTCCAGGACGGCCTGGTACAACGCTGGACCCGGGCCGGGGACGAGGGCGCTTTCATCATCTGCTCGTACTGGCTGGTCCAGGCCCTGGCCCTGGCCGGGCGGGTTGACCGGGCGCGACAGGTCTTCGAGACCGTCACCGCCCGGGCGAACGATCTCGGCCTGCTCGCCGAGGAGATCGACCGACGCGACGGGCGCCTGATCGGCAACTTTCCCCAGGCGTTGTCTCACATCGGTCTGATCAACGCCGCCTGGACGATCGGCCAGGTCGAGGCCGCAGGAACCAAGTAGCTAGTGGCAGTCGAGGATAGGAGCACGTTGATGAGCGGACGACTGACGGGCAGAACCGCCTTGATCACCGGCTCGGACTCCGGCATCGGGCAGGCCACCGCGATCGAGTTCGGCCGGGAGGGCGCTGATGTGGTGGTGCACTACCTGCATGACCACGAGGGGGCGAGCCACACCAAGGCCGAGATCGAGCGGGCCGGTCGGCGCGCCGTGGTGGTGCAGGGCGACATCAGCGTCGAGCACCAGGTCGAGGCGATGTTCGACGAGGCCTTGGCGACGTTCGGAGAGCTGGACATCCTGATGAACGACGCCGGGGTGGACGCTTCCGGTACCCCGGTCGCCGATCTGGACACCGAGACCTGGGACCGCGCTATCCGTACCAACCTGTACGGGATGTTCTTCTGCTGTCGGCGGTTCGTCCGGCACCGCCGGGACCACGGTGGACACGGGAAGATCATCAACATCACCTCCATCCACCAGGAGGTGGCTCGGGCCGGCGGCGCCGACTACGACGCCAGCAAGGGCGGCATGCTGGAGCTGGCCAAGAGCATCGCGCTGGAGGTCGCCCCGCTACACATGAACGTCAACAACATCGGGCCGGGCATGGTGCTCACGCCGTTCAACCAACGTGCGATCGACGACCCGCAGTACCTGGAGGAGCAGGTGCAGTCGATCCCGTGGAAGCGGGCCGCCCAGCCGGAGGAGATCGCGAAGCTCGCCGTCTTCCTGGCCAGCGACGACGCGAACTATGTCACCGGGTCGACCTACTTCATGGACGGTGGCCTCATGCAGAACCAGGGGCAGGGCGCGTAGGGCGCGCTCCGACGCGTGGCGAACGGTTTGACCTCAACCCTGGTTGAGGTTTTACCGTCGCCCTATCGCGATCGGAGCGTTCCTGGAGGAGACCCATGTTCTTGGTAACTGGCGCGACCGGCAACGTCGGACGGCGGGTGGTGGCGCGACTGGCCGCCGCAGGTCACGACGTCCGCGCCGCCGTCCGCGACCCCAGCCGGGCCAACCTTCCCGCGGGGGTAGCAGCGGTCACCGCCGATCTGGCTGATCCGGCGACCCTCCGCCCGCATCTGGACGGAGTCCGGGCCGTCTTCCTGATCTGGCCGTACACGGACCCCGCCGTCACCGTTGCGCTCGCGCCGACCCTCGCGGACGTGCTGGCCAGCGCCGGATCACCCCGGGTGGTGTACCTGTCGGCCGCCTCCGCCGAAGCCGACCCGAACTCGTTCTGGGCGGTGGTGGAGCGTTCCCTCCGCGAACGCGACCTCCCCGGGACGATGCTGCGTCCCACCGGTTTCGCCACGAACACGCTGGGCTGGGCCGACGCCATTCGCGCCGAGGGGGTGGTGCGCTGGCCGTACGGCGCCGCGGCCCGATCCCTGATCCACGAGGACGACATCGCCGCGGTGGCGGTCGAGGCGATGACCGGGGACGAGCACGACCGGCGGACCTACGTGCTCACCGGCCCGGAGACAGTCACCCAGGCCGAGCAGGTACGCCTCATCGGCACCGCGATCGGGCGCGACGTGCGGTGGGAGGACATCCCGGCGGAGGCTGTCCGGCCGATGCTGATCGAGGCGTTCGGGGACGCCGGCTTCGCGGAGATGGCGTTGGCCGGCTGGGCGGCGATGGTGGAGAAACCGGAGCAGGTGACCGACGAGGTCGAGGCGGTGCTGGGACGGCCCGCCCGGACCTTCGCCCAGTGGGCCGCCGATCACGCCGCCGACTTCGCCTGAACCGTCCGGGAGTCCGGTTGCTGGGTAAGATCCGAATCCCTCTTCTTTCCGCGTACCGCCCTGTTCTCATCGATGGCCGGTACTCCAGACTGATCTCCGCTGCAGCTGTTTCCTTCCTTGGCGACGGCATGGCACTCGTAGGAATACCGTGGTTGGCGATACAGCTGGCCAAGCCGGGGCAAGGGGGAGTTGTCGCCGGACTGGCGCTGGCGGCATACACCCTGCCCGGCGCCCTTGGAGCGCTGGTGCTAGGCCGGTGGTGCGGCGGCATGAGCGCACAGAAGTTGGTCGCCGCAAGCACCGGCCTGCGAGCCCTTGGGCTGGCAACGATTGTCGCGCTGGCCGTCACCGGCCAGCTCGGCACCTTTTCCTACATTGCCCTCCTCGCCGCTTCGTCTCTCTTCTCGGCGTGGGGGAACGCAGGTCTCTACACTATTGTCAGTCAGTTGTTCGCCGATGGTCGCCAACTTCCCGCGAATGCTTTACTGAGCGTATCCCAACAGATCAGCATCATCATCGGCCCGGCAATCGCCGGCATGATCCTGCTGAAACTGGATGGCTCGGCAATCCTCGCGGTAAATGCGGCCTCATACCTGCTTCTTCTCACCACGGTCGCCCGCCTGAAGCTTCCACAACAACTGGCGGTCGCTCGGCGGGCTGGCGTCGTGGCCGGCTTTCGGATACTCGCGCAGCGACCCCAACTCGCCTCCCTGTTGCTGATCACGGCCGTCTTCTTCTTCCTGTACGGCCCGGTCGAGGTTGGGCTTCCGCTCTACGTGACCGGCAACCTGGCTGGCAGCGGCCAACTACTCGGAGCATTTTGGACCGCGTTCGGTGTCGGCGCAGTGATCGGCGGTTTCGCCGGCGGTGCCTTGGCCCGCGCACCCAGATGGCCGGCCGTCATCGCCATTATCTTCGGCTGGGGTCTAGCCCTGCTCCCCTTTGGTATCACGGACAATACTTCAGCAACCATGATTTCGTTCGCCATCGGCGGACTAATCTACGGCCCATTTCCAGCGTTCACTATTTCTCTTTTTCAGCAGGCCGCGGACGCTTCCGAACTTACGTCCGTCCTGGCAGCCCGGTCCGCCGTCACCACCACGGCAACACCCTTGGGTGCGGCGCTCGGCGGCCCACTGGTAACACTTTGGGGCGCCGCAGACACTTTACTGTATTCCGGCATCGCCACGATCATGCTCGCCGCGCTCGTCACAGCGTCGATGCTACTTCTTGACAAGCCCTTCCCACGTCTTGGAAATAAGCACCGACGCTGCCGGGCGGCACCTTCACCATGATTACGATGCTGCACCACGCCGAAGCCATCCCCTACGCCGGATAGAGAATGCTGAGCGGATAGGTGGTCGCTACGATTCGGCTACGCCTATCATGCTCACATGTTTATTAAGTGGATCAAATGCAGTGTTGTTGACCGCGGGGCGTTTGGCTCTGGTCAGCAACGGTGGGCGGTTCTGCGCGGTCTACCGGGCTTCCTCGGCCAAGGCGGAGGTTGGAGCCGTCGCGAACCTAATGTGGCGCATATCTTTGGTTGTTGGGCCGACCAACCCAGTTACGAAAAGTTCATGGCGGAGGCACACGACGGCATCGCGAGCGCTCAGGCCGGCACCTACCACGTAGTCGAGGTTCGCCTCTTCGAACACCGCATGGACATTGGTAAGGGCTATCCAGCAGGCTTTGCGAGTACCTCGTTGGCGCGACTCGCACACTGCCACGTACGGGTGAACCGTCAGGCGTATTTCATCGGGGCGCAGGCCGAGGTCTGGAACCCTGGCATGACGAGTGCGCCAGGCATGCGTTGCGGGATGTTCGGCCAGCGCGGTGCGGCCGAATTCTTGGTGCTCTCGTTGTGGGAATCGGCAGCCGACCATGATCGTTACATCCACGAATACTATCCGCACCTTTGGGAGAGGTCGGGCGCTGCCGACGACCTCGATACCGTTACCGGCGATCTGGTTGACCTCGAATCCACCTGGTTCGTCCCTGCTGGGGATTAGGCCCTTCCGCGCCAGGTTACGATCACCGACGCTGATCATGTGTTGCGGCCGATCAGCGTTGACCCGGATTGAACGGCGTTTACACCGGCTGCTCCGCCTCCCGCTCGGCAGCGTCAATCGCACTGTCGGTCACCCAGAACAATCCGATGACCAGGCTGAGCGCCAGCACACCCATGACCGCGAAGACCGCGCGCAGGCCGAGCAACTCCGCCAGCAGACCGCCGGTGAGCGCGCCGAGGGGCATGCCGCCCCAGGCCAGCATCCGGTAACCGCTGTTGACCCGGCCGAGTAGCCGGTCGGGAGTGATCCGTTGGCGGAGCGAGACCGTGATGACGTTCCAGGTGGCGACCAGAATCCCGCCCCCGAAGTAGACGGCGCCGACCACGAACGGGTTGGCGCTCAACGCCGGTGCGCCGACAACCACCGCGGCGACGACTACTGCCACGCCGAGGGTGGCGGAACGGCCCAGCCGTCGTTCAATCGCCCCCGCGACCAACGAGCCGAGCACAATGCCGACAGCCAGGGTCGCGAGCAGCAGCCCGTACCCCGGCTCGGTGAGCCCCATCGCCGAGTCGGGACCGACCGCGTAGAGCGGCAGCACCGCGAAGATCCCGCTCATGGTGAAGTTGCTGACCCCCACCATCACCGCCATGGCGCGCAGCAGTCGGTGTCGCCAGAGGAACCGGAGGCCCTCCGCGATGTCCCGGCGCAGGCTGGTCGGCGCTTCCCGTTCGACCCGGAACCGGCCACGGATGAGGAGCAACGCCGCGACCGCGACCGCCCACAACCCCGCCGGCCCCACCACCGCCAGCGCCACGCCAGCGGTGACCAGGAACCCCGCCAGGGGTGGGCCGACGAACTGGTTGGCCGCCAGCGTGACCGCGTGCAGTCGCCCGTTGGCGCGCGGCAGCGCATCCCGCGACACTACCTGCGGCAGGATCGACTGGGCCGAGGTGTCGTAGAGCGTCTCGGCGACGCCAGCGCCGAACGCCACCGCGTAGAGCAGCCAGATCGACGCCGCGTCCAGGGCCACGGCCAGCGCCATCACCCCGAACAACACCGCACGCACCGTGTTGGCGGCCACCATCACCCGGCGGCGGTCCAACCGGTCGGCCAGGGCGCCGGCCGGCAGCGCGAAGAACAGCCACGGCAGGCTGAACGCCATCGCCACCCCGGCCACCAGCATCGGCGAATCCGTCAAGCTGACCGCGACCAGCGGCAGCGCGAGTTTGACGATCCCGTCGGCGAGGTTCGACGCCGCGGACGCGGACCACAGCTGCCAGAACGGGGTGCCCAGCTGCTCGGCGTCCCGACGCGGAGCAGTCAGGTGGCCTTGTGGGCCCGGCGTTGACCGTTCATCCGTACGGGGAGGATCGCCAATCGTCACCCGCGGATGCTCTCAGAACGGCACATCGTTCGCTGCCCCCAACCAGGCGGGGGATCGACCACCGACGCACGGATGAGTGAGACCGGCCTACTCGAGGTCACCCGGGTCGTACGCGGATGGGACGTAGACGTGGTGGCGGGTCACTGGCCCGTCGCGAGTTCCCGCAGGTCCGCCTCGCTCACCTCGTGGGCGTCGGGGCCCGGATCCCCCCACTGATCCCGCTTCGCGAGCAGCTGTGCGGCGAGTTCCTGCGCCCCCACCAAGGAGTGGTACTCCGCCGAGCCACATTGGATGGTGTTCGCGAGCGGTACCTCGGTGGCGTCCTCGATGGAGCGAAGCCCGGCGGCGATGACCTCGGCCAGGTCGTCGAAACTCCACGGACCAACCGTCCAGACGTACACGCCGGTCATGCAGCCCATCGGCGCGACGTTCATGATCGTGGGGTGGTGCTGGCGTACGTAGGTGCCGAGAAAGTGTTCGATTGTGTGCATGACCGGGCCCGGCACCTGGGACACGTTCGGCTGCGCCACCCGGAAGTCCCAGAGCGCGACCGGCTGGCTCGTGCCCGGCACCGTCTGCTCGTTGACGATCCGCAGATAGGGCGGCACCACGTACCGATGATCCAAGTCGTGTGACTGCGGCATAACCAGGACTCCTAGGTCACTCCCGAGGCGGACTCGCCCTCAGCCTAGGAGGAATGCGTGCTCATCCTGACCGCTTCCGGTCAAGCCGGTTGCCGCTCCGGACGACCTCCGAAACCAAACCGGCCATGTCGGTGGCGCTGTCGACGGGAAGGGCCGGGCTGGCCTCCGCGCCGGCCAGCTCCGTCAACACCGGCGCCAGCTCGGCAGCGCTGGTGACATGGGTGGTGAGCCCCGCCTCGGCGAGTAGCTGCGCGTTGGCCCGACCGTGCCCAGAAATCGGCCGATAGGTGACGGTGGGGAGCCCACCGGCCAGCGACTGCTGGCAGGTGAGCCCGCCGGCGTTCTCCACCACCACATCAACCGCCCGCATCAGGGTGGGCATGTCCTCGACCCAACCCAGGACGGGTCCGGGGAAGGTACGCAGGCGCTGGCGGAGCCGGACGTTGCGCCCACACGCCACGACGGGGGTGACGCAGCCGGCGGCGAGCACATCGCGCGCGGTCCGGGCCACGTCGCCCATCCCCCACGAGCCGGCGACGATCAACGCCAGCCGCTCCTGCTCGGGCAGGCCGAACCGGGCCCGAGCCGTACGCTGGCAGGCCGTTGCCGTGGGCGCGAAAGCGGCGGAGATCAGTGGATCGACCACCCGCACATCTGCCGCCCCACGCGCCTGTGCCTGCCGCTGCGTCCCGTCGTGAATGACGCAGTAGGTGTCGACGCCGGGCGCGACCCAGATCGGGTGGACGGCGAAATCCGTGACGTAGCTGAGCACCGGCACGGTGAGCTGCCCCGTTCCGCGCATCGGCCCGAGTAGCTGGTTGGCGAACGGGTGCGTCGTCACCACCAGGCGGGTGTCCGCCGATATCCGCGACAGCATCTGCGGTACGGCCGCCCGCAGCGCGGCCCGGAGCGCGCGGACCATCGACGACGACCGGTCGGTGAACCGGAAGAGCGCATCGTAGCTCCAGGGGAACCGCTGGAGCATGGTGCGGTAGCCCTCCCGAACGAGTCGGTGCAGCGGTCGGGGCAGGGCCGCGAAGAAGTTGAGCTGCTCCACGACGACTCCGTTGCCGGCGAGCCGGGTAGCGAGTTCGGCCGCGGCGGCGTCGTGGCCCGCCCCGATGTCGGCGGAGACGACCAGGATCCGCAGCGGACCCGGGCCGCCGGGGCCGCCGGGGCCGCCGCGACCGGCACCATCCGGGGACGTACCGGCGCGCGGACTTCTCCCGCCCGGCCGTGGCTTCACCGGCTGCGGTTACCCACCCGATACGTCGCCATGCCCCGGTCGCGCCCGGACCGGTGTGCGCCCCGCCTCGGGCTCCCCGGTGACCTCGGTCTCCGCGTGTGCGCCGAGCGTCCCGATGGTTAGCTCCCGCCCCTGGGCCCAGCTCACGAGGCGCGGCAGGACGGCCAGGGCACCTCGCCAGGCTCCCGGGCTGGACGCATGATCCGAATCATGCAGCAACAGCGTGCCGCCGCCGTCGAGATCTTTCACGATGGTTTCCCAGATCGCCGCCGGAGATCGGGTTGCGTCCCAGTCGCGTCCCCAGGCGGTCCAGAGGCGGGGGGTCAGGCCCAGCCGCCGGCACGCCAGCAGCGCCGAGATCGTCAGCACGCCGTACGGCGGCCGGTACCACAGCGGTGCGGCTCCGGTGACGGCCGCGACGGCATCCCGTGTGCGGGCGATGTCGGCGTAGGTCGCGGCAGGGGATCGGCACAGCAGGTTCCGGTGCTCCCATCCGTGCACCGCGAGCTCATGCCCGGCGGCTGCCATCTCCCGTCCGAGTCCCGGGTCTCGGTCGAGCAGGGTGCCGAGCAGAAAGAAGGTGGCCCGCACGTCGGCCCGCTCCAACGCCCGCAGAAACCGTACGGTGGAGGCGCGGCGTGGCCCGTCGTCGAAGGTCAACGCGATCCGACCGGCCGCGCCCACCCCGGCCAGCCGGGGCCAGTATCGGCGCCGCAGCACGCCGCTGGCGGTGACCGCCGGCAGCGCGTGCCCCACCGCCCCGCCCGCGACGGCCACGGCCGTCCCCGTCAACCAGCGCCGAAGGTCGGGCCGCCCGACCCGGGCGCCACCTGCCACGACGCCACCTGCCACGGCGTTCCGTTACCCGCTTCGGACTCCGCTACCCGCTTCGGTACGGGGTACGACTCCCGTCTGGGCGGCCTTGCGGTGCTCGTCGGAGGCGGGCCAGCCAGCCGTCGGCCCAGTCGAGATGCGGACAACCTGTGTTCACGCATCGGGGGCAGGTCCGCCCTCCCCAGTGGCTACGAATGATCATTTCGATGCCGCGAAACACCACATCTGGGTCCAGGTCTCCCGACTCGAAGGCGCTGGTCGTGGGGTGTTCGGGTTCCGCCCGCCAGCACCAGTTGACAAACCTTTCCCTGAGGTCCGGCCTGGTGCCGTTGAGTCGGGATAGCTGATCAGTTGCCTCGGCCAGGAGCTTGCCCTGGTGGGCCAGCAGGGCCGACCTCCTGCCGCGATACTCCGCCAGCAACGCGAGCCGCGCGGGCTGGCAGGGCCAGTCGGCGCCGCAGGCACGGCACCGCCAAAGCGGGCGCATCGGGTCGTGCCCCCTTCTCACCACGACCGGCTCCCGCCCGCGTGGTCACGTAGGCAACGCTTGACGTCACCACACCGGGGGCACCAACTGCCCGAGCGGCTCTTGGTCACCAGGCCCAGGAGCACGCCAACGGCGAGCCCGGCGACTACGGCAGCAGCAACGACAACCATCGACGTCCCCTTCAGCCTTGCCGCGCGGCGGTGTGGGCGGGCCGGTGCGCGGTCACCAGCGGCCTCCGTTGGCTCGCCACTGCTGGGCGGGGGTGAGCCAGCCGACGCGGCCGGGTTGGGGGGCGGCGAGGGTGGGCTGGGTCATCCACGCCGGCAGATTGACCGGCCTAGCGCGCTGCACCGTCACTGGGTACGGGACGTTGTTCCTCTGCTGCGGTGCGTTCACGGGAGGCGACGAGCTCTTCCTCTGCCGACGGAATCTCCTGCGAGCCACAGTCCACTTCCCTCTTGGACCGGACAAAGATCCGGAATTGTGAGGTGTCGCATTTGCTCCTGAGACGCCATCTCGGTTGCGCCGCGAGCGGTACCTGATCAGGGCTATGAACAGCAGCACGATGTCCCCCTTGGGCGAAGGTTCAACCAGTCGGTGCACGTCGATGCAACTCATTACACTTTGAGCGCGCTCAAAAGACAACCACTCAAGCAGGCCAGTGTCGGAAGAGTGTCACTTGACTAAAGATCACTCATCTAGGCGTGTCCGAATTGGCATCGCTAGGCTTCAGCAAGACAAGGCAAGCATGTTCTAATTGAGCGAGACACGCGTCCAACTAATTGAGTGGGAGGTGGTCACGGGTGGCAGACATGGTCGGCTCAGCCCTGGTGCGCCGGTCCATCGGCCGCCGGCTGGGGATCCTGCGCCGGGCGGCGAACCTGACCCAGGAACAAGCGGCCGAACACCTCCAGAAGGGGCGCGCAACCATCGCCCGGATGGAGGACGGCACCGAGGGCGTCAGGTTCCGGGACATCGACGTCAAGGCGATGTGTGAGCTGTACGGCGCCGAACAGGCCGATCTGGATCTTCTCCTGGCGTTGACGGCTGAAACGCGCAACGGCCGGAAGAAGAGCTGGTGGCACGACTACACGGAGACGGAGCTACCTCAGTTCTTCGGGTTGTACGTGTCCCTGGAGGACAGCGCGGAAACGATCCGACAGTACGAGGTTGAGTTGATCCCCGGCCTGCTGCAAACGCGGGCCTACGCAGAGCAGGTACACCAGGTGCCGAAGGGCTACGTCGATCAAGCGGAGCGGGAACGCCGGGTGACCGTCAGACTGGCGCGGCAGTCTCTGCTGTCCCGGCCGCGTGCGCCGCACCTGAGCGTGATCCTCAACGAGGCAGTGTTGCATCGGCTGGTTGGTGGAGCTGATGTGATGGCCGAGCAGTTCAAGTACCTGCTCGACGTCACCCAGCGCGGCAACATATCCGTGCGGGTCCTGCCCTTCGCCGCTGGCATCCACGGTGGCATGGCGGCGAGCACGCCGTTCTCACTGCTGGACTTCCCGGCCGATCCGGTGGGCGAGGTGCTGGAGCCTCCGCTGGCCTATGTCGACACGTTGACCGGCGCCCTGTACCTCAACAAGCCCGACGAGTCCAGCGCATACCGGCTGGTCTGGGAAGACCTCGACGACCGCGCAATCGACGAGGCGGCATCCAAGAAGATGATCACAACTGCATTGGAGGAACTGAGCGGTGACTAACCTGACCGGCGCCCGGTGGCGCAAGAGCACGCGGAGCGGCAACGGCAACAACTGCGTGGAGGTCGCCGACAACCTTCCCGGCGTCGTCGGCGTCCGTGACAGCAAGGACCCAACCGGACCAGCCCTGGTGTTCGGTCCGGAGGCGTGGCAGGCGTTCGTTACGCACGCCCGGCGCTGACAAGCACTTGAGCCCCCAGTGCTGGCGCGCTGGGGGCTTAAGCCTGGATCCGTGGATGGGAGCTGATCCACTGTGGCTGTAACGGCGTGGGAATGTGACAAGAGTGCCTTCTGGGCCGCCGGCACACTCACCGGCACCACCCGCTACGCCGTGGCCCGAGGCGCCACCCTGCCCACCCACCTGATCAACATCCCAGCCCGACTCGCCTGCGCCCAACGCCCACCCATGCTGCACCTACCCACTGGCCCCGCGCCCACGCCTGGCTCGCCTTCTGGAACGTCGTGTTCACCTGACCAGAGCACCGCCACCGCTCGCAGTTGGCGCGCACGCCGCGATGGAGTCCGCGTTCGTAATCCTGGACTTTCCGGACCCTGCGGAGGACCCGTCAGTTGTCTATCTCGACTCGCCCAGCTCCGCCGCGTACCTGCAAAAGGGCGTCGAGATCACCCGGTACGAAACGATATTCAGGCTTGTCTGCTGCCAAGCCGTTCCGATCCTGGAGTATCAGCCATGACTCAGCTCCGCGAGTACCGCAAAAGCGCCCGATCTGGGGGCTCCGGTGGCAATTGTGTTGAATGGGCGCACACAGCCCACACGGTCTACATTCGGGACAGCAAAGACCCGGCTGGGCCGGAGCTGGCCGCCACCTACTCCGAGTGGGAAGACCTCATCCGGGCGGTGGGGACGGGCCACGAGCACCCATGGGTCATCCAGCTACCCAGCGGCGTCCAGGTCTGCAAGGACGGGCAGGAGCTGCGGTTCACGTCGGCAGAGTGGACCGCGTTCCGGGCAGGGATCAACGATGGGGAATGTGTACCGGTAGGCGTATAGACCTGGTCGCGCTGGTGTTCGGTCCGGCGGCGTGGCAGGCGTTCGTTAAGCACGCCCGGTCCTCCACGTCAGGTATCACCCTCCAGACAGCGATAACAGCTTCGAGCCCGGCCGTGCTCGGCTGGTGAGCGGGCCACGAACACCCGTTCGTGAGCACGGTCATCGGCCTCGGTCGGGTGCCGAAAGGTCAAACTGGTTGACGGCACGGTCAGAATTCGAAGGTGCGTGCCTTCCAGGAACTGGTTGACGAGGCAGCAGCGGCGGACGTGTCCGGCTGGAGCTTCGACTGGCTCGACGGTCGGGCCACCGAGCAGCGACCGCCCTGGCGCTACTCACGCCTGCTCGCGTCCCGGCTGCCCCACTCCCCCGCGGCGCTGGACATCGACACCGGCGGCGGTGAGGTCCTCGCCGAGGTGCCCCGGTTGGCGCCCCGGATGGTGGTCACCGAGGGCTGGCCACCGAACGTGGAGCGCGCCCGAGCGCTGCTACAGCCGCGCGGCGTCGCGGTCGTCGCGGTCGAACCGGGACGACCGTTGCCCTTTGCCGACGCGAGCTTCCCGCTGGTGACCAGCCGCCACCCCGTCCGCCCCGACTGGTCCGAGATCGCCCGGGTGCTCCAGGACGGGGGCAGCTACCTCGCCCAGCATGTCGGGCCCGCCTCCGCGTTCGAACTCATCGAGTACTTTCGTGGCCCCCTGCCCCACGAGCGGTTCGCTCGTGACCCACACCGGGAGGTCGCCGCCGCGCGGCGCGCCGGGTTGGAGATCGTGGAGCTGCGCACCGCGCGCTGCCGGATGGAATTCTTCGACATCGGCGCGGTCGTCTACACCCTGCGCAAGTGCGCCTGGTGGGTGCCCGACTTCACCGTGGAGCGGCACCGCGCCCGACTCGAACGGCTCGACGCCCAAATCCGCACCCACGGTGCATTCGTCGCGCACTCCACCAGAACCCTGATCGAGGCCAGCCGAACACCCCGCCGAAGGGCAGAACAATGATCGGAGCCAAGGTCGGCGCCGGGCGGGAGGCGGACGTACACACGTGGTGCGACGACGCGGTCATCAAGCTGTACCGGCCCGGGCTGCTCGGACACCGCGCCGAGGCGGGAGCGCTGACCGCGCTGGCCGGGCTCGACATCGCTCCAAAACTGGCCGACACGGTGGAGTGGAACGGACGCGTCGGCCTGGTGCTGGAACGGCTGGACGGGGCGGACATGCTCACCCAGTTGCAGCGACAGCCGTGGCGGATGCTCGGCATGGCCCGTACGCTGGCCGCCACCCACCTCGCCGTACACCAGGTGTCGGCCCCCGCCGACCTGCCCGAGCTCCGCTCGCTCCTGGCCGCCCGCATCACCGACGCCACCATGCCGACGCGGCTCCGGGACCACACGCTGCGGCTACTCGACGACCTACCCGAGGGGGACCGTCTCTGCCACGGGGACTACCACCCCGGCAACCTGATGCTCATCGCTGGTCGAGCCGCGGTCATCGACTGGCCCAACGCGACGCGCGGCGCACCAGCAGCCGACCATGCCCGGACGAAGCTGCTCCTGCGTTACTCCGCTCCGCTACCGGAGACATCGCGGGTCGCTCGTACGCTGGTCAGGAGCGGCCGGTCCGTGTTTGCCCGCCGCTACACCCGCGCCTACCGGGCCGGCTCGGTGCAGCCGCCACCGCCGTCGGGACCCTGGCTGGCGGTACAGGCCGCGGCTCGCCTCGCGGAAGGCATCGCGGCCGAACGGGCCACCCTCATCGCTTTTCTTGAGCGCCGCTACCACCAGACCGGGCGGTAACGGGCAGGCCTCCCCCGCGGCTTCGGTGGCACGGCAACGCAGGCGGGCGGCCCCGGCGCAAACCTCAGCCCGGGATGCGGGACGGCGTGGTGGGGCTGCCGAAACGGGCGAGGTAGTGCCAGACGCGCTTGAGATCCTGCGGTTGGTAGCAGCCGGTACGGACAGCGTCCCCGATGATGCGTGGGGTGAGGTACCCCTCGACGGCGAAAGCGGCACCGAGCTCCACGTAGCGCGGGCCACGGTACTCCGGATGCCGACGGAGCTCGGCTACGGAGAGCCGGAAACCCGGATGCCACTCTAGCCGGCAGGGCAGGCGACGGGCCGCGCTCTCGACGTCGGTGCCGCGGTAGCAGGAATCCAGCACGAGTGCCTCGACGTCGCGGTCCAGCCGGACCGCACCGTGCACCTGCGCCTCAACGTAGTCATCCAGTTCGTCCCGCTGGTCGGCGTGCGCCAGGTCGACCAGCGACATGCGTTCGGCCACGCCGAACATGGTTGGCTCGAGATGGCTGTCCGGGTAGCAGAAGGTCGCCCGGCTGAGCGTGGACGCCGTCAGCCGCAGGTGAGCTGAGCCGAATCGGGGCGCGGCACCGACCGGTTTACGGCGGGAGTTCAGGCCGCCGTAAACCGGTCGATGCTGGGCGGGTACGGCGTCGTAGGCGCCGCCGAACATCCGCTGTTCCCAGCGCCACCGGTCGCCACCGGGGTGGGCGGTGAGCCCACCGTTGCTGGTGCCGGTGACAAACTGAGACAGGTAACTCCCGTCCGCCAACATCCGGCCGAGAATAGGGCTGTCAGTGACCATCCGGTCAGGATGAAAGTTCAGCGTGATCCGCAGGGACGCGTCGACCGGGGGCCCCGCGGACCGGGTTGCCACGTAGCGCAAAGCCTGCGAACAGGCAGAGTGCAGGCTAGCTTCCGCAAAGACCCTTTCATCCACCCGTCCATTGTCCGGTTGGTCGGTGGTGCGGCCTACCCCTTTACGCACACCACCTGCTTGAGGTGCGCGACCACCTCGACCAGGTCGGTCTGCTGTGCCAGCACGGCCTCAATGTCCTTGTACGCGCCCGGAATCTCGTCCACGACCCCGGCATCCTTGCGGCACTCCACCCCGGCGGTCTGCGTCGCCAGATCATCGGTGGTGAAGCTCCGCTTGGCCTGCCCCCGGGACATCCGCCGGCCCGCGCCGTGCGACGCGGAGCAGTACGCGGCCTCGTTGCCCTTACCCCGCACGATGTAGGACCCGGTCCCCATCGATCCGGGGATGATGCCCAGCTCCCCCGCACCGGCCCGGATGGCGCCCTTACGGGTCACCAACACCTCCACGCCGTCGTAGGTCTCCTCGGCGACATAGTTGTGGTGGCAGCTGATCGGCTCGTCGTAGCTCACCTGCGGGAACCGGTCCCGGACCACGGTGCAGAGCAGCGCGAGCATGACTGCGCGGTTGCGCCGCGCGTACTCCTGCGCCCACCACAGGTCCCGCCGGTAGGCGTCCATCTCCGCCGTCCCGGCGAGGAAGACCGCCAGGTCACGGTCGGGCAGGGCGGAGTTGTGCGGCAACCTCCGGGCGATGGCCATGTGCCGCTCCGCCAGCTCCTTGCCAATGTTCCGGGAGCCGGAGTGCAACATCAACCACACCCGGCCCGCATCGACACCACCCTGCTCCAGGCAGACCTCGATGAAGTGGTTTCCGCCGCCGAGGGTCCCCATCTGGTTCATCGCTCGGCCTTCCAGCCGGGCGACCCCGGCGTGCAGGTCGGTGAAGCGCCGCCAGAAGTCGTCCCATCCCGCCTGCGCCAGCCCCCAGATCCGACGCGGGTTCACCGCCTTCTTGCGCTGGGCGAAGCCGACCGGGATCGCGTCCTCGATGGCGTGCCGCAGCCCCGCGAGGTCGTCCGGCAGGTCGGCCGCGGTCAGCGAGGTCCGCACGGCGGACATGCCACAGCCGATGTCGACGCCAACCGCGGCCGGCGAGACGGCCTGCCGCATCGCGATGACCGAGCCGACGGTGGCGCCCTTACCGAAATGCACGTCGGGCATCACGGCGACGCCCTGCACCCAGGGCAGGGTGCCGATGTTGCGGAGCTGCTGAGCGGCCTGCGGTTCGATGCTGTACGGATCGGTCCACACCCGGACCGGAGCCCGGGTGGAGGGCAGCACGGCGTACGTCATGATTGGCACTTCCCGACGGTCACGATTTCACAGGTCTACCGAAAACCGGATCGCGTACTCGGCGACTACGGTCTCGACCTCGTCCGCCCAGTATTGCGAAGACAACCGTAGAGATCACCGGATTATTGGCGCTCACCTCGTCCTGGCGGCGGTCGGGTGCCGATCCGACGAGGCCGGGTGTCACCGCGCTAACCACCGAGGTCAGGTGGTGGTGGCGACAATCCGCGGGCAGCAGCAACTGGCTGCGTCCTGCGACAATGCGCCCGTGGAATCACCTGTCATCAGCACGGTTGACCGGAGCCGCCGATGGTGGAGTGCGCTGCGGCTCGTCCTGGTCCTACTGTGGCTGGTGACGGCGGTCACCACCTGGTGGACGACTCCCCGGGAGCAGAGCTACGAAAAGGCGCGTGCCGATGTCGCTGCCGGCCGCGTGACGGCCTTTCAGTGGGGCGACCAATGGAACAGCACCGAGGCGGGGCCTTGGTTCGGAGCTTCCGGTCTGCGACAGAGCTCCAGTCAACTCGGGCCATTCTTCGCGTGGAAAACCTCCGATGGTCGGTCGTACTGGACCGACACCACCACTTTCACGCAGGTAGAGATACACATCGAGTATGACGACTATTCCGGGCCTGGAGCCGCCGGCATCGCCCAGCAGCTACGCGCCGCCGGGATCGAGCAGCGAGGCGGCACCCTGCCCCCGGGGGCATCCAGCACGGCCGGGATAGTCTTCCTTCTCGCCGTGGTCACTCTTGGCGTCGTGATCGCCGGTCCACCGCCACGCCGGGGCACCCGATGGTTCTGGTTTTGGCTGATCTACATAACACCGCTGGGTCTCGGCTTGTTGTTCTGGCTGGTCCGGGAGCATCCTTGGGCACGTTCGGCCCCTCATGCCGCCCCCTCCGGCGACGGCGAACGGCGAGACCGCGGCACTCTCGGCCTCGCTATCGGCCTAATCCTGGCGATCTTGTACATCGCAGTTGTGCCGATCCTGCACAAATTCCTCGGCGACTGGTGGGTTCCGCGGCCCGGCGTCTAACGCTTTCGCGCTCTACAGTGGCCGCATGCCGACCCTTGCCTCCCCCGCACTGCCGCGCGGCTCGATGGCGGCGCTGACGCAGCCCGAGCTCTCCGCGCAGGATCTGCTGCTTCGTCCCTGGCAACCGTCAGATCGGCGCGCTGTCGTGGCTGGCTACGCCGACCCGGCCATCCAGCGCTGGCACTGTCGCTCGATGACCGACGACGAGGCTGATGCTTGGATAGCCGCCTGGTCCGACCGCTGGAACGGGGAGACCGGCGCCGGTTGGGCCGTGCTGGCCGCGGGAGGAGTCGTAGGACAGATCAGCCTGCGCCGGGTGGACCTGGCCGAGGGCTTGGCGGAGGTGTCGTACTGGGTGCTGCCGGAGGCACGCGGTCGTCGGGTCGCCCCCCGCGCGCTGACCGCTGTCACCACCTGGTCCTTCGCCACCCTCCGGCTCCACCGCGTCGAACTCTGCCACTCGACGGTGAACACCGCATCCTGCCGGGTCGCGCAGTACGCCGGCTTCACGATGGAAGGCACGAAGCGCGCCGAGGCCCGCCACACCGATGGCTGGCACGACATGCACCTCCACTCCCGCCTCGACAACGACCGGTGAACGCACCGCTATCCGAAAGCTTTCGTCAATGCCATCGCCGCACCCGCCTTCGACCCCGGTGACCGAGGTCGAGCAGCCGCTGTCGACAGCCCCGCCAGAGCGCCTCGACCGCCGGCTCAACGGAGCGTTCTGGCGGTTGTTCGGCGCCACCGCGGCCTCGAACCTTGCCGACGGAGTCAGCCGGGCGGTCGTACCGTTGCTGGCGGCCACCCTGACCCGCGATCCGGTACTGATCGCGGCCTTCACCGGGCTCTCCTTCCTGCCCTGGCTGCTCTTCGCGTTGCCGGCCGGGACGCTGGTCGACCGGTCCGACCGGCGTCGCGTGATGATCAGAGCCAACCTCTTTCGGGCGGTGTTGTTCGCGCTGCTGGCCGGCACCGTCGCGACCGGCACGGCGACGATCTGGCTCCTGTACGTGGTGGTGTTCACGCTGGGGTGCGCCGAGACCCTCTACGACAGCGCGGCCCGGGCAGTGCTGCCGCAGATCGTGCGCCGGGACCAGCTCGACCGGGGAAACGGTCTCCTGGTGACCGCGGAATCCGGCATGCAGACCTTCGTCGGGGCGCCGGTCGGCGCACTGATCTTCGCGCTGGCCGCCGCCGCGCCGTTGGTGGGCAACGTGGCCTTCTATGCCGTCGCCGCGCTGGTGATGGTGACCGTGGCTGGTCGGTTCACCCCGGAACGCACGATCACCTCGGAAGGCACGATCACCCGGGCCGCCGGGTTCCGGTCCGAGCTGGCCGCCGGAGTGCGCTGGCTCTGGGGTCATCGCCTCCTGCGGGAACTGACCGCCGGCATAGCTGCCACGTCGGTGTTGCAGAGTGTGCCGAACGCCGTACTGGTGCTCTATGTCCTGGACGTGCTACGCGTACCGGAGGCGAATTACGGTCTCGTGGTGCTGGGTGCCGGTCTCGGCGGTCTCGTGGGCGGCCTCGTCGCTCCGGCGGTGGGCCGACACTGCGGCCGAATCCGCACCCTGGGCCTGACCTTGGTGCTGTCCCCACTTCCGGTGATCGCCATGAGCCTCACCGACAACGCGGTACTTGGCGGCACGCTGTACGGCCTGGCCGGGTTCTTCGCCTCGATCAGCAATGTGCTCACGATGTCGCTGCGCCAAGCGCTCATCCCCGAGGAACTGTTCGGCCGGGTGCTGGGCGCCTATCGGACGCTGGTCTGGGGTGGTATCCCGATCGGCGCCCTCGCCGGCGGCGTGCTGGCGGCGGTCACCAGCGTCCCCACCGCCTTCGCCGTCGGTGGAGTCGGGGGTTTCCTCGTCGCCCTCTGGATGGTCACGTTGCTGTACCGGCACCGGGCTGAATTGGCTGCTACTTTTGCGCCATCACCGGAAATTCGGACGGTGGCCTAGGCAGCGGTGTCGGAGCAGCGGCCACCGGGGCGGAAGGCTCGCCGGGCCTGCGGGCCCACTCTCTCCTCGCCAGGAGTAGCGGGATGCCGACAACGGGCACCAGCCACAGCGCGATGTGGAGCCGGTTGCCCTGGCTGACTACCGGATGGGCCACCTGGGTGGCCAGTCCGGTGCTGGCCACGGCTAGCGTCAGCCACCCGAGAGCACGATCGTGGCGCAGGAGCGCCCACGCACCAAAGCCCAGACCGAGCAGCAGCCACGGCGACCCCAACTCCTGCTGTAGCCACTGCGACCAATAGGTGACGTTGAGGTCGACCAACCGCTGCCAGGGGTCGGCGACATCGGGACGCGTGAAGTGGTTGGTCCACTTGTCCTGCAGTGTCTCCCCCGCGCCGGACAGGCCGAGCAGCTTGACGCTCGTGAGGATGCCGACGGTGGTCACACCGCCGATGCCGACTACCAGACCGGTCCCGAGGTGCCGATGCCGTCGGCTGGTAGCCAGAATGAGCAGCCCGGCGGCAGCTAGCCCGCCCGCAACCAGCAAGAAGGTGGAGAATCGCAGCACGGCACCGGTAGCCAGCGCGCCGAGCAGCAGGGACGCCCCGGCCGCTGTGCGTTGTCGCAGTAGCCACACCGCGCCGAGCAGGGCGGCCACGGTGAGCGCCATTGCCGGCCCCTCGGTTAACGGATAGGCGCCCCAGTATCCGATTGGCGAGCCGTAATAGGCGATCTGACCGGCGACCGCGAGATGTAGAGGTACGCCGAGCTCCCGCAGCAGGCGGACGATCAGAAGCCCACCGATCGCGGTACACAGCACAGAGGTCACCGTGAGACCAGCGTTGACGCCGAGGATCGCCACGAGCGGGGTGGTAAGGGCCGGGTAGCCGATCCGGTCGTTGAAGATCGCCTCGTAGCGCGGCTCGTTCGGCGTCAGCCCGTCCGGGTACTGCGCGATGCACGCCTCAATGCGTTGAACGATCTGGGGAGGGTCGTACATGGTCAGCGGGTCGACCGACGCTCTCCGGGCCTCGACGCGAGACAGTTTGCCGCAGTAGGCCGTCAGTGCGTCCCGCTGGGCGTCGTCCGGTGACTCGCCGAGCAGTTCGAGGGCCATGCGGGCGTAGCGGTAGCCATCGTTGGTCGGATCCACCGCCGGCCGGAGCGCCACCGCCCAGAGTCCGACCCACGCGAGCGCGACGAGCAACGGCACGAGACCACGCTTCAACGATGTCACGGAGCTCCCTCAGGAACATTGGCTGATCGGCCGCTCAAACAGGCCGCCCGGGATTCTATGGCCCGGCTCGTAGCTGGGCTCAGTCGGCCAGGGGCCGCAACCCATCGCGTCCGTTCAGCCAGACCCACTCGAGCATCAAGCATGTAGGACGGTTAGGCTCCCGGCATGTCCATGATCGTTGGTCGCGGGGCTCTAATTTGTCCTGGTTGGGCGTGTCACCTTCCGGCGTTTTGTGGCAAATCGATTGGTACTGCCGAAAGCACGGGCAAAGCGGCTAGCTAGCTCTGGCGGCATTTGTCTACTGCAGTCAGTTGCGCCGGCAGTGAGCGAGATAGCCGGGTAGCGGCCTCGGTGGCAGGCACCGCATCGACTTTCTGGTCTTTTAGTGGCAAGACATGGGGGAATAACGAATGGTACATAACGGGCTAGTGGCACGTGCGTCTGATCAGGATGAGTTGCCGCAAAGCGGCCAGTACGCCAGCTACATGCGTACCGGCGATCTCCTCGGACTGCAGCCGGAACACGACCGCGACGAGCTCCTGTTCGTCTCAACTCATCAGGCGACGGAGCTGTTGCTGAAGGTCGCATCGGAAGCGGTTACCGGCGCCAGGGAAGAGCTGAACGCCGGCGTGACCAGCGCGGCCGAGCTCCTACTCCGCCGAGCATGCGCGACAGTACGCGCAGCGACCGGCCTGTTGCCGATGTTGTCGGAGTTGACACCGCAGGCGTTCGCGCGGCTACGGCCCCGGCTGGGCAACGGTTCGGGAGCGGAATCTCCGGGCTGGCGGCAGCTACGTAGCGCGGCACGAGAGCTGCAGCAGGAGTTCGATCAGCAGTGCACCGTGGCGCGGGTATCGCTGCCGGAGCTGTATCGAGGGCAGCCGGACCAGCCGCTGTATCGACTGGCGGAGCGCATGGTCGATCTCGATGAGGCTGTTCGGCTATGGCGGATGCAGCACGTCGTGCTCGCGCAGCGGGTGGTCGGGGCGGCCGGGGTAGGCACACAGGGAATGCCGGTAGCAACCTTGGCCAAGTCAATCTCGAAGGTGCTGTTCCCCGCGCTGTGGGCGGTACGCGACGAGCTGACGGCCCACTCGGAGCTGATGTCATGACCCGGCGCGGTGTGGATGCTTTCGGGCCGGCCCGGGACGAGTTCGCCGGTTTGGACTGGACCCACCTCGCCTGGTGCAGCCATGCGCCGCGAGCCACCCGGGTCCAGGCAGCACTGCTGGCGATGACAGCAGCGATGGACGGGCCCACGTCCGCGTGGGAAACCTGGGAACCCCAGATCGGGCTGCTACGCGACCGATTTGCCGACCTGATCGGCTGCCGAGGCGATCAGGTCGCGCTACTCGCGGACGCGTCAACAGCGGCATTTCAGGTCGCCTCGACGCTGCCCTGGTCACCCAGGCCAAAGATTGTCATGAGTAGTGCGGAGTTTCCTGGGCTGGCGCACGTGTGGTTGGCGCAGCAAGCCCGTGGCGCCGAGGTCGTCATCGTCGGTGACCAGGCGGGCCGGGTGTCAGGCGAGGATTATCTCCAAGCGGTGGACGAACGAACGGCGCTGGTCTCGATACCTGCCGTCACCTACCGCGACGGGGTACGACTGCCCATCCGAGAGATCACCGACGCGGCACATGCCGCCGGCGCAATGGTGGTTGTTGACGGCTACCAAGCCCTCGGAGTCGAACCAGTAGACGTGGCACGGTGGGACTGCGACTACCTCATCGCGGGGTTCTCCAAATACGCCCTGGGACTACCGGGCGTGGTCGGACTATACGAAAGGACCGTTGGTGAGCGCCGGCCGGACCTGACGGGATGGCAGGGTCGCAGCGCGCTACACCGGTGGGACTCACGCCAGCTGGACTGGCCGCAGCGGGCAGCCCGGTTTCAGGCGGGTACCCCAGCGGTGCCAGCGGTCTACGCCGCCACGGCAGGCCTGTCCCTGATCAACGAGTTGGACCTGCAGGCGGTACGACAGCATGTGACCATGCTGCTCGGTGACGCCCACCGGCAGCTGAGCGCGGCGGGTTGGAGCATAGCCACACCCCAAGCGCCCGAGGAGCATGGCGCACACCTGGCGGTACGTCACCCCGAACCGGAGAAGCTGACGGCGTGGCTGGCAGATCAGCAGGTGGCGGTGTCACCGAGAGGCGGGGTCGTACGGATCGCCGTACACGCCTACAGCACCCCGGCAGAGGTTTCTGCGGCGTGTGACCTGCTCGCGCGGTTCAACGCCGACCATCCGGGGCAGAACGCCTTGGTAGGTACGTCATGACCACGGCAGCCGTCGCGATCCGCGCCTGGCTGGTGGGGCCACGACACAGCGACAACTTTCCGTACGCGGTGGTCACCGACGAGCTACATAGAGTAGGCAAGCACTTCCTGGACGGGGAGCTGGTGGCCGCCCTGCAGCAGACTCGCACCGAGCTCGGCTCAGTACCGGGGTCGTACGCGTCGAGCCAGCTGCTGCGTGCGTGGCTGGACGTGATGCTGGACAAACCCGACGGCCGGTACTGCTACCACACGTATCTGGCGCTGCCACTGCTGCCCCAACCGGGGCAGAGCGATAACGGGCTGACGCCGGACACGGCCGCCGCGCTGCGGTGTCGGGACCGGCTGGTGGCCGCGTTGATCGCGGACACGGTCCGGTTTGCCAGCACCGGTGGGGAGGCAACGACGGCGACGTTGACCGGTAAAAGGATTCGCCTGGGCACCCGGGTGTTGACGCCGGTGCTGAGGCGGCTCGGATTGACCGACGACCTCGGGCACGACGTTGACCCACACGAGGTCTGGCAACGGGTCCAATCCGCACTCGACGCCGATGAGCGGCAGGCGGTGGCGTTGTCGATGCTGCCCGTATCGACCGTGCACGACGAGCACCTTTTCATCCGGGTGTTGCAGGCCTGGGAGTGCACCTTCGCCCTGGTGGCGGTCAACCTGTCGGCGGTGGTCAATGAGCTGAGTCAACAGGCGGTGGCGGCAGCGGCCCGCGGGCTGGACGCGGCTACTGCGGTGTTGCGTGAGTCGGCGCCGCTATTCTCGCTGCTGGCGACGATGCGACCAGAGTCATTCGCTGAGTTCAGGGTGTACACCGACGGCGCCAGCGCGATCCAAAGCGACTCGTACAAGTTGGTGGAGTCGTTGTGCCGGCGCCCGGAACTCGCACGACTGCACTCGATCGCCTTCGCCGCCGTGCCGGGCGTGCTACAGCGGGTGGAACAGGGACAGCCAACGGTGCAGTCCCAGCTCGCGTCCCTGCCCCCGACAGGCGGGGTCGACGCGCAGTTGACACCCGCGATGGAGGCATTCGCCGAGGCGATACGAGCGTGGCGGCGCACGCACTACTCGCTGGCGGTGCGGATGCTGGGCGATCAGCCCGGCACCGGTTCCACCCCCGGCACACCGTATCTCCAGCAGGTACGCGACATACCGGTGTTCACCGGCGGAGGCAGGGCGGCATAAGGATCCCACGCGGGGTGGTGGAACAGTGACTGCCAGGAGCTGGCAGCGCCCCACCGCCCCGCGGCCGACACCTGGGGCTTGCCGCGTGACCGCCCGCAGCAGTCAGATGCCGACGTCTCGTCGGGACGCCCAGGCACGCGGATCGGGTACTATCTGGCTCGGGTCGAGAGGCGCTGCGACGGGCAGAGCCCGCCACGCTCGGCCCTGATTTATTAAAACAAGGGCGCCTCCGAGCTTTGGAGGCGGCCGCTTGAGCGCGTTAGTGAGCCAGAAGAGCACGGCATCGTCGTTGCGGCAGCTGATGTCGCAGCGGGTTCTAGTGCTGGACGGCGCCTGGGGCACGATGCTGCAGGCCGCGAAGCTCACCGCCGCGGACTATCGAGGCGACCTGATCGTCGACCACCCGCAGGACGTCACTGGCGATCCCGACCTGCTCAACCTCACCCGACCCGACGTCATCCTCGACGTACACCGGCAGTATCTGGCCGCCGGCGCCGACATCACCACCACCAATACCTTCACGGCGACGAGCATCGGCCAGGCCGACTACGGGCTTGAGTCACTGGTTCGGGAGATGAACGTTCAGGGCGCGCGGCTGGCCCGACAGGCGGCGGACGAGTTCGACAACCGATTCGTGGCCGGCTCGATCGGGCCGCTGAACGTGACGCTGTCGCTGTCGCCGCGGGTCGAGGACCCGGCGTATCGCGCCGTCGACTTCGACCAAGTGCGCGCGGCGTACGCGGAGCAGATCTCGGCCCTGGCCGAGGGTGGCGTCGACCTCCTGCTGATCGAGACGATCTTCGACACGTTGAACGCTAAAGCGGCAATCGCCGCTGCTCGTGAGGTCGCGCCGCAGCTGCCGCTGTGGATTTCCGTCACCATCGTCGACCTCAGCGGGCGGACGCTGTCGGGGCAGACGGTGGAGGCTTTCTGGCGCTCGGTAGAGCGGGCCGACCCGCTGGTCGTCGGCGTGAACTGCTCGCTGGGTGCGGCCGAGATGCGCCCGCACATCGAGGAGCTTTCCAAGATCGCCGGAAGCTACGTGGCGTGTCACCCCAACGCCGGCCTGCCGAACGCTTTCGGCGGCTACGACCAAACGCCGGAGGAAACCGCCGGCCTGATCGGCGAGTTCGCCGCGTCCGGCCTCCTCAACATCGTCGGTGGCTGCTGCGGCACCTCACCGGAGCACATCGCCCGGATCGCCGCCGCCGTGGCCGGCGTCCCGCCGCGGACGGTTGCCGCCCAGCCTGAAGCCACCCGCTTCAGCGGGTTGGAGCCGTTCGCGATCGGACCGGACACCGGGTTCGTGATGATCGGTGAGCGCACCAACGTCACCGGCTCGGCCAAGTTCCGTCGGCTCATCGAGTCGGACAACTATCAGGGCGCGGTCGACGTGGCCCTGGAGCAGGTCCGCGGCGGCGCCAACCTGCTCGACGTCAACATGGACGCGGACCTGCTCGACAGCGAGCACGCCATGACGACCTTCCTCAACCTCATCGCCACCGAGCCCGAGGTCGCCCGGATCCCGGTGGTGATCGACAGCTCGAAGTGGACGGTGCTCGAAGCCGGCCTCAAGTGCGTGCAGGGCAAGGCCGTGGTCAACTCCATCAGCCTCAAGGAAGGCGAGGAGTCGTTCCTGGCTCAGGCCCGCCGGATCCACGACTACGGTGCCGGCGTGGTGGTGATGGCCTTCGACGAAGACGGCCAGGCCGACACCACCGACCGGAAGGTCTCCATCTGCGCCCGGGCCTACGATCTACTCGTCGAGAAGGTCGGGTTCGCGCCGGAGGACATCATCTTCGACCCGAACGTCCTCGCGGTCGCCACCGGCATCGCCGAGCACAACGGGTACGCGAAGGCGTTCATCGACGCCCTCCCGCTGATCAAGGCCCGTTGCCCGGGTGCCCGCACCAGCGGTGGCATCTCCAACCTGTCATTCTCCTTCCGGGGCAACGACGTGGTTCGCGAGGCGATGCATTCGGCGTTCCTGCTGCACGCTGTCCGCGCCGGGCTGGACATGGGCATCGTCAACGCCGGCCAGCTCGCCGTGTACGCCGACATCCCCGCCGACCTCGTCGAGCTCGTCGAGGACGTGATCTTCGACCGGCGCCCGGACGCCACCGACCGCCTGGTCACCTTCGCGTCGACCGTCACCGGTTCCGGCACGAAGCGTGCGGTCGACCTCTCCTGGCGCGAGACGCCGGTGCACGAGCGGCTCTCGTACGCGCTGGTCCACGGCATCGTCGACTTCATCGAAGAAGACACGGAGGAGGCCCGGCAGGGCCTCCCCCGGCCCCTCAACGTCATCGAGGGTCCGCTGATGGACGGAATGAAGATCGTCGGCGACCTGTTCGGCGCCGGCAAGATGTTCCTGCCGCAGGTGGTCAAGAGCGCCCGGGTCATGAAGCGCTCGGTCGCCTACCTCGAACCGTTCATGGAAGCCGAGAAGGAGCAGGCCCGCCAGGAGGGCCGGATCGACCCGGGCCGCGGTCAGGGCAAGGTCGTGCTGGCGACCGTGAAGGGCGATGTGCACGACATCGGCAAGAACATCGTCGGCGTGGTCCTGGGCTGCAACAACTACGAGGTCATCGACCTGGGCGTGATGGTTCCGGCTGGCCGGATCCTGGACACGGCCGTCGCCGAGGGCGCCGACGCCATCGGCCTGTCCGGCTTGATCACGCCGTCGCTGGACGAGATGGTCGCCGTCGGTGCCGAGATGCAGCGCCGCGGCCTCAAGATGCCCCTGCTGATCGGCGGGGCCACCACATCGCGTCAACACACCGCCGTGCGCATCGCCCCCGCGTACGACGGCACGACCGTGCACGTGCTCGACGCGTCCCGGGTCGTCGGCGTGGTCTCCGACCTGCTCGACGACGGTCGGGCCCGCGAGCTGGACCGCGCCAACCGCGTCGAGCAGGAACGGCTACGCGAGGCGCACGCCAACCGGCACTCCCAGCCGATGCTCAGCGTCGCTGAGGCCCGCGCGAACCGCGAGCAGGTCGACTTCAGCGACCTGCCGACCCCGGCCTTCACCGGCTGGCGGACCGTCCAGCCCACCCTGCCCGAGCTACGCGAGATGATCGACTGGCAGTTCCTCTTTTTGGCCTGGGAACTCAAGGGCAAGTTCCCGGCGATCCTGGACCAGCCGGTGGCCCGCGAGCTCTACGACGACGCCAACACCCTGTTGGACCAGATCACGAAGGACGGCTCCTTCCAGGCCCAAGGTGTCTACGGCTTCTGGCCCGCGCACTCCGAGGGCGACGACATCGTCCTCGGCAACGGGGTGCGGCTGCCGATGCTACGCCAGCAGACGGTGAAACCGGCCGGCCGGAACAACCGCTGCCTGGCCGACTACGTGGCCCCCGAAGGTGACCACCTGGGTGGCTTCGCCGTGACCATCCACGGCGCCGATTCCCTGGCCGCGCACTACGAGGCCCAGCACGACGACTACCGCGCGATCATGGTCAAGGCGCTGGCCGACCGGCTCGCCGAAGCCTTCGCCGAGTACATCCACCTGAAGGCCCGCCGCGACTGGTTCGAACCAGACGCCACACCGGACCTCGCCGACCTGCACGCCGAACGCTTCCGGGGCATCCGACCGGCGCTCGGCTATCCCGCCAGCCCGGACCACAGCGAGAAACGGGACCTGTTCGACCTGCTGGAGACGGCCGAGCTCGGCATCGGCCTGACGGAGTCCTTCGCGATGACGCCGGCCGCCAGCGTCAGTGGGCTGATCTTCGCCAACCCGGCGGCGAAATACTTCACCGTGGGCCGGATCGGCAAGGACCAGATCGAAGACTACGCCGCCCGCCGCGCCATCAGCGTCGCCGACGCCGAGCGGTGGCTGCGACCCAATCTGGCCTATGAACCGTCCTGACGCCGTCCGAACCGACCACGTGGGGTACCGGCCGGGTGGAAGCTCCACGCCGTAGCGTCGTCGGGCATTCGCCTCCACGCCGACCGTGAGCGGGGCCGATGCCTGGCGGCGCTGACCTGACGGCATGGACCATCACCGCTGGATGCCTGCCACCTTGCCGACAAGGGATCGATTTGTATCGGCTTGGTGGCTGCGCGCCACTAGGTAGCCGACGTAGGCGGCGAGCGCGACGGCCGCCAGCGCTGCCGGCGGCCCGGTGAGTGCGCGGGTGCTGCTGCGGGAGGCCAGCGCGGCGCCGAAGGACTGGTCAGCCAGTAGCGACCAGCGCGACCGCCAGGACAGGGCCGATCCGGTCGACAGCGCGGAGCCGACGGACAGGATCGATCCGGCCGATCCGATACTGGCGATGGAGGCGATCGAGCCGACACTGCCGATGGACAGTATCGAGCCGTGGGAGCCGATCGACAACAAGGAGTCTGTGGACCACAGTGACAGCCGTGCGGAGCCGGTAGAGGTCATGAGCGGATTATGCGGTATTCCGGTGGTACTCGCGGCTCGCGGTTTGGGTGCCGCTGCGGCGTGGTCGCTGCGCTAGGCCGCATCGTGGCCTACGTCGTCATCGCGCACGCCATGTTGAGGACTAATTCGATCCGGCGGCATTTCCCGTCGCCGGCATCAGCCCCGATTCGCACCTAGCCGGAGCGCCCCCGCGCCGGCATGCAGTCCCGCGGGGTGCGGTCGGGCGCACTGGCCGCGGTCTGGTGCTACCCGGTCTCGACTCGACAGGCCCGGACAGGTCAAGACGCATGAATCACCCATTCCGTACTTATCATCACCTAGGAGGGCAAAGAGTCGTCAATGTGATGGGAAATCATGAACAGAAACGCAAAGGTGATGACCACCCGCGCCACCGCGACCGCTGCGGTAGCCGCCACCACCGCATTCGTGATGATGGGCAACGTGGTCAGCGCCGCGCCCGTCGGCCCGATCGACCCCGTCCAGGCCACCCAAGGATTCCTGGTCATGACAGAGGGAAACGCGACCCTGATCGGCACGGAGAACGAGGGGACGCTGGCCGTCGGCGGGAACCTCGCATTCTCGCAGTACCAGCTGGCCACGGTGAGCGCCGGAAACTTCTTCGCCCCCGGCGAGAACAACCCCACGGCGCTCGTCGTGGACGGGCAGGTGGACTTCCCAAACAGTACGCCCAACACCCGCCTCCAGGTCCTGCAGAATGGGTACGCGAAGATCGGGAACCTGAACGACACCTTCGTCCGGGATTTTGACAACAACAACGTGCCGGCCAATACGCGGATCCTGCCGGCCAACGACTACGACGCCTCGCCCCGGATCGAACTCGTCACCAACCAGTCGGTACCGAGTGTCGGCCCCGTCTCGGTGATTGACTTCGCGGAGGCGTTCCAGACCTTCCGGTCAAACTCCACCGAGCTCGCGACGTGCCAGAACACCGTCGCGCTGCGGGACCCAAACGGCGACCCGATCTCCTCCCCCATCCCGCCCGGGACCAACGCCGTCATCGACCTGACCCCGAACACCACCAACGTGCTCAACATCAACTCAGCCGATCTGGACAACATCAGCATCCTGACCTTCCCCGACCAGCCGAATGCGAGCAGCCCGTTGTTGGTCAACGTCGACACCACCGACGTGGGGGACATCTTCGACTGGACCGCGCCGAACTTCGCCGGCATCGGCGGACCCGAAGCCCGGTTCATCCTGTTCAACTTCCCCACCGCCACCGCCCTCACCCTCGCGCCCGGTGGCGCAACGGTCGAAGGAACGATCTACGCGCCAAGCGCCGATTTCACCGACCTTGATCAGAGCAACACCGAAGGCAGCATCGTCGCCCGCACCCTGGAGCACCGGGGCGGGGAAATCCACGACTATCCCTTCAGCACCACACTCGCCTGCGACAACGGTTCCCCGACGGCCAGCCCGACAGCGACGCCGACCGCCAGCCCGACCGTCGACCCGACGGGGACCCCGACCGTCACACCAAGCCCGACCGGGACCGACCTACCAATCACCGGATCATCCAGCGGGTCAATGCTCCTCACCGGCAGCCTGGCCGTGCTGACCGGCACCGCCCTCCTGCTCACAATCGGTCTCACGCACCGGCGACGGCGCAACGCCGAAAGCTGAGCGCAGCGGCGCACCGCTACCTGGACGATGGCCCTATGCCTGCGGGTGATCGCGGCGGGCCTCGTCCAGGCAGGCGGCGAACGCCCCGACCAGCAGGGGCAGGGTGGTCAGGAACTCACGCAGCACATGCCGAGGGTTGTGCTCACGGGCATCCGCCACCTCCGCTCGAGCACCGGCGTCGGCGAACGCCGTGCAGACCTCCCAGAGGTTGGCGCCGGTGCTGCTCCACTGCCACACGTCGTGGGCCAACGCCGGTAGCCGCAGCACCGGGGCGAAACCGAAAATTCCGATGCCGTAGTTCAGCGGATCGTCCGGGCTGTTACCCAACGACACCATGAGCGGCAGCACCCGGTACGCGCGAGCGAGGTCCTCCAGATCCGGGGCGTCCAGGTCGACCTCCAGCAGGAGGCCCTCCTCCAGGAACTCCGCGATAAATCGATTTGGGTCAACCACACCGATCCGCTCGGCGGCCTCGATCACCGCGGCCCGGTTCCAGGTCTCGCCGGGCCGGTCCACCGGGCAGTGCGCCGCGGCCCACACCCCGAAGGCTTCCGGGTCGGGCAGGGTTATCGAGAACCGGCCGATGCGCAACGCGTTGTACTTCATCGGGGCGCCGACGCTCGGGAAGAACTCCCCGGTGTAGCGCCCCACCGGCAGGATCAACGGCTCGGCCATCGAGGGTTCCTCGTCGTGTCGGTCACGGCAGCGGCTCCAGGTAGATGACGCCGGCCACGAGCAGCTGGTGGATTTCCCGCAGGAACGCGGTGAGCATCCGTTCCGGGTCGAACAGGTCTGGGTCGGTGGCGTTGGCCGCCCGTTCTTCGGCGGCGAGCGCCTGGCAGATCTCCCAGAGGCTCTCCCCCGCCGGGGCCCGCTCCCACAGGTCGAATACGGTGCGCGTCACCTTCACCATCGGGCGTTCGAAGAAGCCGATCGACCACAGCCAGGGCTCCTCGGCGCTGTTGCCCAGCCCGAGTAGACGGGCGCCAACCCGGTGCCGGCGCGCGAACTCCACCGCCTCCGCCGGGGCGACCTCGACGAGAAGCCCCTCGGCTATCAGCCCGTCCAGCAGCGGCCCGGTGTCCACACCGGGCAGTAGCCTGACCGCCGCCTCTCGTACCGCCGCAAGGGTCCAGGGCTGCTCGGCCAACTGGGCACCAGCTCCGTGCGCCAACGCCCAGAGAGTGAAGCGCTGGTCGTCCAACTCCCACACCTCCACGCCGAGACGGACCCGGTGGATACGGTCGGGGGAACCGACCGTCGGGTGGAAGGTGCCGAAGAACTCCCCCACCGGCAGCAGAGGGGCCGGCCCGCATGGTGTGTTGTTTGAATGGATGTCCTGTCCGTAAAGGAGCACAACGGCTCTCCTCCCCACTGTTGTGTCGACACGGGCACCCCGCCAACATTTCGTGCGGCGCCGCCTCATTGGGCAGCGTGAGGCCGAGCGCCTCCGACGCGATCCGCTCGGCCTCGTCCCGGCCGGCCGGCAGCGCGCTCCCCGCCACGAGTGGCGCCCCGGCCGCCGTCCAGCGCCGGGTGCGTTCTCCCCGCGTAGACGACTCCGACACCGCCAAGGCAATCACCGTACCGTCGGCGGGCCGCGCGTACACCCCGGCCGGGTCGAGGCCGCCGGCCCGCAGCGCGTCAGAAAGCGACGAGCTGAATTCGTTGTACTGCTCCGGGCTTGTGCCGACCGGTCCGACCAGTTCTGCGCCTGTTCCGGCACGACGCCCAGGAATTCGCAGTAGTTCGGGTTGAGCTGGCGGCCATAGTCGACTCCGCCACGCCCTGCCCGAACGACGGCCGGCGCACCCTCGGGCACGACGTCCGGAGAAGGCGCCGCCGGCTGCCTTATCCGCCGTAGCTCACGCCGCGCCGGAGTTACTCCGTTAGGGCTTCCAGGTCACGGCGGGTAAGGGCGGCGCGGAGCTGTAGCGCCTCGGCGGCCAGATTTTCCGGACCGCCCTGCTCACGGTCGATGGCGCAGACCACCGTGTCTACCTTGGCGCCAATGGCGCGTAGCTGACCGCACGACGACAGTAGGGCGCCTCCGGTGGTCACGACATCCTCGACCAGAACGACCCGGCGCCCGTGCACAGGACCACCCTCGGCGACCTTGCTGGTGCCGTACTCCTTGGCGTGTTTGCGCACAAAGACCGTGGGCAGCCCGGTCAGTTGTGACATCACAGTGGCCAGCGGGATGCCACCCATCTCCATTCCCGCCAGTACGTCGCACTCCGGCAGCAGGTCCACCATCGCTTCGGCGACCTCGCGCAGCAGGTTCGGCTCACCCTCGAACAGGTACTTGTCGAAGTACTCCGTGCTGACCTGCCCGGAGCGCAGCCGGAACCGTCCGGTCAGGTGGCACGTGTCGTAGACGCGACGGGCAAGCGGGTCAGCCATCTGGCCAGTTTCGCATTCCGCCGGTATTGACCGGGCATCGAGCCCACTGGTAACCGATGCTGTTGATGGCCGAGTACGTCGGGTGGACCCGTCCGGAGGGGCATCGATGCCCTGGACTGGTTCGCCGCCACCTCATCGGCACCGCGCGCCGGGGACTCGCCACCGCCCGGGGCAACCCGACGCGGGGCATCCCGCATGTGGTCACCGACGTTCCGGACGCGGAACTCGCCGCCGCGTACGCACAGCTGGCAGTCTCCCTACAGGAAAACTGGGGTCCCAGCCGTATCAGGCTCCGCGTGGGGCAACGTCGACCCCCTGCGTCCACGTTGAACCCAATGACGTAGCATGCGACCGCTACAGGCGTTAAGAAAAACCGTCGGTGACCCTTTCCTACACCCCTTTAGGATTGCCATGGCCAAAATTACGTTCGCGATGTCTCGGCTGATCGAGGTAACCCTCATCGCCCTGGGCGTGTTCATCATACTCTGGGACCAAAGTTTAGGCTATATCGCACTCTGGGACCTCACCGGAATGCTCTACCTCGCAATCCGCATCCGCCGCCTTCGGGGCAAGCGAGGATTGGACGAGAGTGATGCGTGGCTCAAGCGGACCTTGGGACCCCGCCTCGGCCTGCTGTTTACCATCTTCGCGAGTTTGGTCGGAATCACCGCAGGTATCGTGATCGTAATGGGCGGCGACAATGAGCTCGAGACATTGATCGCCAAGGGAGTGGGCGTTCCCACCGTGCTGCTCGCCTGGGGAATCCTTCACTTTGGTTATGCGGAACGGTACGCGCAGAGCTACTATGCCGCCCTGCCGACGAAAACATTGGTTTTCCCCAACACGGATCGGCCAAGCTTCATCGACTTCACCTATCTGTCTTTCAGCATCGGCGCGACTTTTGCGATCCCGGATGTAGAAACGCAAAATTCGAAGGTCAGGCTCGGAGTACTCTCACACGCCATCCTGTCGTTCATCTACAACACTGCGACCATCGGTATTGTCGTTAGCGTAATCACAAGCTAACACTTCGGTCAGCGACCCGGGCCGATTCGGCAATGCCCTTCGGTCGGCCCGGGGTCTCGCTGTTAAAAATGTGGTTATAGGGACGCCGGTAGCCTGCTCCGGACCAGGCCGGCCACCGAAGTGGCCTCATACCGCTCACCCCGCCCTGGGCGAAACCGTCCGGCACGTTCGTCAGAACGGGTGAGTGGTCCCGCTCAGCTCCTCGGCTCGGCCAGGACGCAGAATTCGTTGCCCTCCGGGTCGAAGAGGGTCACCCAGTGCTGCCCTTCCTGCACAGGTTCGGCGCGCCGGGCACCGAGGGAGATCAGCCGGGCGACCTCGGCCTCCTGGTCGTCGGGGCGGAAGTCGGGGTGGAGCCGGTTCTTCGCCGTCTTGCCCTCAGCGACGGGGACGAAGAGCAGCCCCGGCAACCGGTCCGGCGCGGGCCGGATCTCCACGATCTCCTCGGTCTTGTCGACCACGACCCAGCCGAGAGCCACGGCCCACCACTGCCCGAGGGCGATGGGGTCGGAGGAATCGACGATGATCTGCTCCCATTCGAGTGCCATGGGCATGATCATAGGCAGCCGGCGGGCTGTCAGGTTCAGCCCGACGGTCTACAAGGGTTTCGGCCACCACGTAGGGCCTCCGGTCACCGTAGGGGCGTCGGCATCGCCGTCCGGCACTTCGCTGCAACCGATGCCGGCAAGGGCAACGTCGCCTCTCGGATGGGCCGTTCATCGGCGGTGCAGCGAAGGACCACCCCAGAGACTCCAGTGGGCGTGCTCGCCAGCGGTGCTGCCACGGAAGCTGACCGGGAGATCGCGCTGGAACCAGTCGGAGGGCAGCCGTAGGTCATCGGCATCCCAATCGCGATGGTGGGCGGAACAGATCTCGACGATGAGCCAGTCAACGAGTTGGATGATCAACGCAAGACAGGAACGGGCGCACCCTGCCTGGATGGTCGCTCCTATCATCCGCTGTTCCGGCGGAACGCTGCTGTCGCCTTCGGCGTCCGAGTGCCACAACCGATATCGATCGTGCAAAATACTTGCGTAGGGATCACCGATCGCTTTGTCGGTCCACCGCCGCGGGTCGCTAACCCGGTTGAGCAGCTGATGCAGGCTGCCGTGCGCGAGGGCGTTGCGCAGTGTCACCCACTGGTTGAGGTGTTGGCTGAAGGTCAGGCCTGACCGTTTCCCCGGATCATGCCCGGTCAACTGCTCCATGGCAGTCATCCGCACGCCGCTCCAGCCGGTCGCCGCGTTCACCCGCAGTCTGTTGAGGAAGTTCGAATCACAGGCTGTGGAGTCAACGAGAACTTGCTCGGCCTTACTGGCATACAGCTCTTTGGGCACGCTGTTTTCCTGCCCAGCAACCCAGTGCACCAAGTCCACATCGGTGGAAAAGGCCGACCGGGTATCGGCGATGAAGCGATCCCATGCGCCGATGGTCGTCACGACCAGGGCGCGGTTCAGTGAAGCGCGTGGCTGCCGACCACGCACGGTCTTTTCGTTGTGTACCAGCACCAGGTCGACCGCGACGCCGAGGTTGTCGCGAGCGGCGCGGGCGACCTGCGCGAAGCGGGTATGGAGAGGTGTCATCGCCACATGATCTCATTGACTTCAATAATCGTTCGGTTATTGGTGGGCCCTCACCACCGGGGCGCGACCCAAGGCAGGGCGGTGCAACGGAGGCCTCAGTCCTGTCCAGACAATGCCGCGGTGTGGCCCCAGGCAGCCCAGCGAGAGCAGTAGAGGGGTACGCGAGCTGGTCGATGGCGGGCGCGTCCCGGTCAGGATCAGCGCTGGCACTCTGCCGGACGAAAGTCAGGAAGAGACCGGCCCGACGGCGCTGCTGCGGCCTGCTCCGAGGGGATCAAGGACCTGCAGGCGCAGGGCGACCGGATGCTCCTCGCGCCTCTGTGGGTGACAGTGGCACCGCGCGACAAGTCGTACCCCCAGACATCCCGGCCGCACCTGGCGGGATATCTGGGGGCACTGGTGCTTCGGTGGCCGGGAGCCCGCAACGGGAGAACGGGCTCCCGGCGGGACCGACCCGAAGCGGTCGGTCCCAGCGCGGTCACGGCCGGGTGGCGCTCACTCGCGGGCGCCGGCCAGCTCCACCGGGCGGGTCCGCAGCGCGCCGGCAGCGGGCAGCACGGAGGCGACCACGGCGACCACCGCGCACGCCCCCACCGTCGCCGCGAGCGTCTGCCAGGGCAGCACCACGCTGGACCAGACCGACAGGGCGGCCAGCGAGCCCCAGATGCCCAGGATGTTGAACGCCATCACGATGGTGCCCAGCACCGCGCCGACCACCACGACCGTCATCGCCTCCACGGCGACCAGGATGAGGATCTGCCGCCTCGTCGCACCAGCGAGGCGCAGCACTGCGAGGTCGCGTACCCGGTCCGAGGTGGCCATCACCATGGTGTTGCCCAGCGCGATGCCGGTGTAGATCAGCGCGATGCCGAGCACCACCAGGTAGCCGACGCGGGTCTGGCGGCTGTTGCTCGGGTACTCCGACTGGATCCACGCCGCCCGGGTCTGTACATCCGCGCCGGTGGGCTGCAGGGCGGCCCGGACCGCCGCGGTCCCGGCGCTCGCGTCGGCGCCCGCGGCCCAGGTGACCTCCAGCCGGTCCGGCTCGACCCCAGGAGCGTTGCGCGGGGTCACGTAGACGCCGTTGTTGCCGGTGCCGGTGGCGATCACGGCCGCGATCCGTAGCGACTTCTTGGTGCCGTCGCCGAGCCACACGTCGACCTGCTCGCCGACGGTGTGCTGCACCCACTCCTCGTTGACGACGATGCTGCTGTCGTCAAGGTCGGCGATGTCACCGGCCTGCACCGGCAGCTTGCGCGCTGCGACGAGCTCGCGCGGGTCGACGGCCTGCGCGTCCGAGCGGATCAGCGCCGTGCCCTCCTCGAGGTGGTAGACGGGGGTGGCGGCGCTGGCCGTCACCGTGGCTCCGGGCACCTGGCGAACCTGCGCCACCGTCCGGGCGTCGAAACCCCCGGCGACGTCGTCGGCCTGCACGATCAAGTCGGCGCGGGTCTGCTCCCGGATCTCGTTCGCCTTCGCCTCGTTGATGGTGGCCGTCGCACCCAGCAGCGAGCCGGCCAGCGCCACGGTCACCAGCACGGGCGCCGCGATCGCCGCGGTGCGCCGCACGCCGGCGGCCGCGTTCTCGCGTACCAGCATGCCGGTGGCGCCGGGCAGCTGGGCCGGGAGCCACGCGAGCAGCCGGGTCAGCGGCCGCACGAGGATCGGCGCGAGCAGCGCCACCGCGGTGATCAGCAGCATCGGCTGGGTGGTGTACGTCTTGCGGTGCAGCGCGTCGCCCGGGTCGGCGAGCAGCCGCCAGACGAGCATGCCCAGCCCGGTGGCGAGCAGGCCGGCACCGAAGACCCAGCGCCCCGGCGTCATGGCCTTGGTGTCCACCGAGGCCTCCCGCAGCGCCTCGACGGGACGGATGCGCCCCGCCCGCACCGTGGCGACCGTGACCCCGCCGAGCGCGACGAGCAGCCCGGTCGAGAACGCCAGGTGGTACGGCCAGGTGTACGCCCCGATGGTGAACCACGGGGGTGCGAGTTGTTCGTCGACGAGCAGGCTCGCGAGCCACGGGGCGCCGTACGAGCCCAGCACACACCCGGCGACCGAGGCGAGCACGCCCACCACCACCGCCTCCATGAACATCACCGAACGCACCTGCCGCGGGGTGGCACCGGCGGTACGCATCAGCCCGATCTCGCGACGCCGCTGGGCGACGGCGAAGGCGAAGGTGGACGCCACCACGAAGGCGGACACGAACGTGGTGACGCCGCCCGCGGTGCCCAGCAGGGCGTTCATGGCGATGAGGGCGTCGCGGTCGCGGTTAGGCTCCGGGTCGGCCTTGCGCCGGTCGCTGCCGGTGAGCACCTGGACGTCCGAGCCGGCACCGACCACCGTACGCACCATCTCGGGCGCCGCCTGCACGACCAGGTTGTCGATGCGCGGTGAGAGCTTGGCGGCCTCCGCGTCGGCGAAGAAGATGGGCTCCTCGAAGCGGGCCGGCGCGACCACGCCGGCGACCGTACGCGTACTCAGCCCTGCCGGGGTGCGCACCGACACCACCTTGCCGACCAGGGACGCGTCGCCGGAGAGCACCACCTCGGTGGGCTTGCGGGGCTCGTGCCCGGCGGTCAGCCGGTATCCGCCAAACGCGGCGATCGACCACGGGTGCCCGACCAGGTCGTCGTCGCCGCCGGGTCCGGCCACGCGTACGGGGAACGACCGGTCGGCGACCGTGGGAGCCTTCGCGGCGAGCGCCTTGGCGACCTCGGGCGCGACGCCGCGCGGCTGGGCGAGGGGCTGGGTGCGGTCCCCGATCGGCGTGGGCACCCGCAGCTCGTCCGGGCCGCGCACCACGACCGGCGCTCCCGCGAAGCGCTCGGGCTCCTGTTCGGGGGCGTCGAGGGTCGACGCGAGCCCGAGGCCCATCGTGGCGATCAGCGCCACGCCCAGCGCCAGCGCGACGAACGTGCCGACGAGCGTCATCCAGCGGGTCCGCAGGGTGCTGAGGGTCACGGTCAGCATGCGACGGTCTCCAGCTGGGTCATCCGGGCGGCGACGGCCTCGGCTGTGGGCGCCTCGAGCTCGCCGTTGAGGTGGCCGTCGACGAGGAATACGACGCGGTCGGCGTACGACGCGGCGACCGGGTCGTGGGTGACCATCACGATTGTTTGCCGCTGCTCGTCCACTAAGGCCCGCAGCATCGTCAGGACGTCGCGGCTGGTGGTGGAGTCCAGCGCGCCGGTGGCCTCGTCGCCAAAGAGGACCTCGGGCTGGGTGATCAGCGCCCGGGCGATCGCGACGCGCTGCTGCTGGCCGCCGGACATCTCGCCCGGGCGGTGCTTGGCCCGGCCCGCGAGCCCGACCTGGGCCAGCACGTCCTGCACCTGCGAGCGGCCGGGCCGGCGCCCGGCCAGCCGCAGCGGCAGCGCCACGTTCTGCTCAGCGGTCAGCGCCGGCAGGAGGTTGAAGGACTGGAACACGAAGCCGATGCGCTCGCGGCGCAGCAGGGTCAGTTTCGTCTCGTTGAGCGTCGTCAGGTCCGTTTCGCCGAGCAGCACCGAGCCGGAGGTCGGCCGGTCGAGGCCCGCCGCGCACTGCAGCAGCGTTGACTTGCCCGACCCCGAGGGGCCCATGACGGCGGCGAAGGTGCCCTCGGTGAAGGACAGGGAGAGGTCGTTCAAGGCGGTCACCGCTCCGTCGCTCGCGCCATAGGTGCGGGTGACGTTGCGGAGCCGAATCGCGTCACGGGTCATGGTTCGACCTTGGTGTACGGCGAGGCTGCGCACAGCCTCGCGGGAGTGAGTCTTTGCGGTAGTGCTAGCGATACCGGGAAGGGGCACCGGCGTCGCGTGACGCCGATGCCCCGTAGTGGGTGGAAGGATCAGATCGTGACGAGCGTGGACTCCCGGCTCGGGGCCGGCGTGCGCTCGAGCTCACTGTTGAGCACGGCCTGGTAGGTGCGGGTAATGCGTGCTGCCGGGTCCACGCCGAGCTCCTCGGCGAGCCGGCGGCGCCCCTCGTGGATTGGCTCACGTCACGAGCTCGGTGACACCGCCTGCCCCGCGGGCGACGAGGACGCCGATGAGGGTCCAGGTCACCGCCCACCAACCCAATATCCGATCAGGTTGCCGAGCACGGCGCCGGCCAGGGCGGCGGCAATGGCCGCGGGCAGCGGGACGACCCGGTGCGAGGCGAGCATCCCGCCCACGACCACCCCGCTCTGTCCCGGTACGAGAATGCCGATGAAGGGAACTGCCGCCTCGAGCGCGGGAAACAGCAGGACCACCAGCAATGTGCCCCACAGTCCCAGCGCCACGACGTTGCCGGCCAGCCAATCGGTCATCGGGTACTCACCCTCCAGTGGCCTGGTCCTTGCGGTGCGGATGCACTTCATCAAGAGAACCGGATCTGCGGGCCGGCCACACGCCTCCGGAAGTGAGTCTTGTTGGTAACGCAGGCGCTACCTCCGCCGGTCGCGCCTGCTGGCTGGAAACGTGATCATCGGCTGTCTACGGTTGTCCGGGTGAGCGCGCAAAACGTATGGCAGGCCCTGGCCCGGCCGGGTTTCCTGCTGTCCGGGTGGCCTTTGCGCTCGATCGGATACCTGATCGTCAATGGTCTGACGGGATTGCTCACGCTGGTCGTGGCGGTGCTTCTACTGTCGGCCGGTGGACTGCTCGCGGTCGTGGTCGTCGGCATCCCACTGCTGGGCGCGATCGCCCTGCTAGGCCTGCCCGTGGCGGTCGTCGAGCGCTGGTCGCTGCGGATGATCGACACCCGGCCGGTGCCCGACGCCCACCGCACCCCGCCGCGCCCGGGGCTCACCTCGTGGCTGCGGACCCGCTTCACCGAGCCGGTCACGTGGCGCGAGCTCGGCTACGCGGCGCTGCTCATGTTCGTGCTCGGGCCCATCGACTTGCTCGCCGTGACCCTGGGGGTGACCGTGCCGCTCGCGCTGCTCGCCACCCCGTTGCTGCTCGCCACCGTCGGCGAGGGTGAGCAGGTCAACGTGCTGAAGGCGTACGCGGTCACCTCTTGGCCGGGCGCGTTCGCCGTCTGCGCCGCGGGAGTCCTCGCGCTGGTCGCCTGCGCGTACGGGCTGGGCCTGCTCGCCGGCTCGCGCGGGGCGCTGGCCCGCATCCTCATCACCCCGACCGGCAGCCAGCTGGGGGAACGGATTACCGAGCTGACCCGCTCCCGGGTTCGCTTGGTCGACGCATTCGAGGCCGAGCGCGGCCGCATCGAGCGGGACCTGCACGACGGCGCCCAGCAACGGCTGGTCACCCTCACGATGATGCTCGGGGTGGCCCGGCTCGACGCGCCGGCCGGACCGCTGGCGGAGCAGCTGACCCGCGCGCACGACGAGGCTGGAATGGTTCTGGTGGAGCTGCGGGAACTGATCCGCGGCATTTACCCTCCGGCACTCACCAATTTCGGCCTAGCGGAGGCGGTGGACGAGCTCGCGGCTCGCTCGGCGATTCCGGTCGACGTTTCCCTGACGGTGCCGCAACGATTCTCCCGGCCGATCGAGTCTACGGTCTACTTCGTTGTCTCAGAGGCGCTGTCAAACATGGCTAAACATTCCGATGCCGACCGCGGGGAGGTCTCCGGCGGATATGAGCAAGGCCGCCTGACGGTGAGCATCTGCGACAACGGTTGCGGCGGCGCCGACATCGACGCGGGGACGGGCCTGCTCGGCCTCGGTGACCGGGTTTCCGTCGTCGATGGCAGACTGTCGCTGTCCAGCCCACCGGGCGGACCCACCCGAATAGTTGTGGAGATTCCTTGCCAGCCGCTTCCGAACTCCGAATAGTCCTCGCCGAGGACAGCGTTCTGCTGCGGGAGGGCCTGATCGGGCTGATGGCGCGGTTCGGTCACCGGGTCGTCGCCGCAGTCTCCGATGCCGATGGCCTGCTAGATGCGGTCGAAACGCACGAACCCGACGTGGTCGTGACCGACGTGCGCATGCCGCCGGGATTCAAGGACGAAGGGCTGCGCGCCGCGGTGGAATTGCGCCGCACACGCCCGGCCCTGCCCATGCTCGTGCTGAGCCAGTACGTCGAGACGATGTACGCGACAGAATTGCTGAACGCCGGCGACGGAACGGGCGTCGGCTATCTGCTCAAGGACCGGATCGGGCAGGTGGAGGAATTCCTCGACGCGCTCGACCGGGTGGTGGCGGGTGGCACCGTCTTGGATCCCGAGGTGGTGCGGCAGATGCTGCGCCGGCGCCGCAATCCCCTCGAAACGCTGACCAACCGCGAGCGCGAGGTGCTGGCCCTGGTCGCCGAGGGCCGGTCCAATGCCGCGATCGCCGCGAACCTGGTGGTCACCGAGGCGGCAGTGGCCAAGCACATCCGCAACATCCTCTACAAGCTCGATCTCCCGCAGACCGAGGAGAGCCACCGGCGCGTGCTCGCGGTGCTCACCTTCCTGCGATCCTGAGCCCTGACCTGCGAATTCTCGCCCTCCGTCCGCGCTCGCCGCGTTCGATGCCCGGCGCAGGCTGAGGTCGTGGCGCGATGACACCTTCCGGCCATGGCAACTCGTCCGCCACGTCCCTGTGTTTACCGGCACGGAGGGGAGCAGGTCACCCAGATTGTGCAGCGGATCGAGGCGGAGGTCGCGGCGTACCCGGAGGGGGTTGCCTACCGGCCGGGCCCATTGCTATGACTGCGGGCGGGCGTCGGAGCGCCGGTACGGCGGCCAATTCGATACGGTCGAGCATTTTGACACTTGTGTCCATTAGGGAGTAATGGGTGCACAACATCACGACAGCGCCGATCGCGGCACTCCTCGCCGGGTACCGGCCGCGGACCTCCACGGAGGCCTCCGACGTCGAGCGCCTCCTGGATCTGCTGACCTCCGGCGACCCGTGGTCGCGCGACCTGCCACTGCATGTCACCGCCTCGGCGCTGGTGGTCCACCCACCGACGCGGCGGATCATGCTGCGCTGGCACGCCCGCATGCAGGCGTGGCTGCAGATCGGCGGGCACGGCGATCCCGGTGAGCACGACCCGATCGACGTCGTGCTGCGCGAGGGACGAGAGGAGACCCACCTCGACGACCTGGTGTGCTGGCCGGATACCTCGATACGTCAGGTCGCGGTTCTGCCGGTGCCGGCCAGCCCGGACGAACCCGCTCACGAGCACGCCGACCTGCGTTTCGTGCTGGCCACCGAGACACCTGCGCGGGCGCGGCCGGAGAAGCCGACCGCCACGTTGCGTTGGCTGAGCCTGCCCGAGGCACATGCCATCACCACCGAGCCGAACCTGCACGAGTTGCTCGCCCGCGTGGCGGAACTCTTCGACCAGTAGGGCCGCCATCGAAGGAGAAAAACAGCCTGTCCAGTCCGGCCCTGCCGACCCGACCTCACCGGAAGAAGCAAAAAGCTGTGTCGCCGACATCGACCTGGTCCTCGACGAGGAGGGCCTCGCCGCTCTCGCGGTCCGCTTCGAACGGAAAACCCCATTGAGCTACCTCGACCTGTTACGCATTCCCTCCGTTGCCCGGCTACTGCTGGCGGCTATCGTCGGCCGCCTGCCCACCTCGATGGTCGCGCTGGCGTTGACCCTGACGCTGCGCGAGCACGGAATCGAATTCCGGTTCATCGGGGTGGCCCTTGCGGTGCTCACGGTGTCCCATGCAGTCGGCGGGCCGGCCCTGAGCCGGCTGATCGATCGGCGCAGCCAGACCACCGTGCTGACCGGTGCCGCAGTGGTCTCCTCAACTGCTGTGGTCACGGCGGCACTGCAGCCCAGCAACCGGACTGTCGTGCTGGTCGGCATGGCCGTTGCTGGGTTCGCCACCCCACCGCTGGAGCCGTGTCTACGCGCGCTCTGGCCGGGCCTGGTCGGGCAGGATAACCTGCAGCGTGCCTACTCGCTGGACGCGGTGGGACAGGAGGTCATCTTCGTCGCCGGCCCGATGCTGGTAGCGGTGACGGTCGCCGTGTGGTCACCCGCGGCGGCGCTCATGATGACGGCCGTACTCTGCCTGCTGGGCACCATGGTCTTCGCGTCCTCGGTGCCGTCGCGGCAGTGGCGCGGCGTATCCAGCAGCGCCGGCCTGCTCGGTCCGCTGCGCAGTCCACTGCTGGTGGTCATGCTGCTGGGGGTGGCCGGGACGGTGGTGCCGATCGGTGCCCTCAGCATCGTCCTGGTGTCCTACGCAGAGCAGAACGCCGTCTGGGGCGGAGCCAGCGTGCTGCTGGTCGTCTCCGCCACCGGTGCACTGATCGGCGCACTGACCATGGGTCGGATCCAGTGGAAGACTGCGGCCACCACCCGAATCGTCGTGTTCAGCGCCTGCCTCGGCGCCGCCTACCTGCTGGTCGCCACGCTCGCGCCGGTGTGGGCCATGGCGGCGATCGTGTTCGTCGCGGGGTTCTTCCTGCCGCCGCTGCTGGTGATCGCCTTCTCGCTGATCGACGAGCTTGCTCCGCCTGGCACGATCGTGGAGGCGTTCGCATGGTTGGTCACGCTCTTCGCCGTCGGCTCCGGTGCCGGGTCAGCCATCGCCGGCGCGGTCCAAGACATGGCCGGGACACGCGAGGCCGCCGCGACGACCGCCGGCCTGGCGTTCGTCGGCACCGTACTGCTCGTGCTGTTCCGCCGCGCCCACACGGCGCGCGTCCCGACGTTGGTCAGCTGATGTCGCGCCTGCTCGGGCTGGACCTCGACGGGACTCAGCCTCGCCGATGGCCCCGTCCATGCTGCTGGATCGAGACGGCACGGTGTCAATCCCCTGGAATCGTGGAGGACTCGGTTATGCGGCCTGGTTCTCCAGGACGTGGGTGGTCGATCGTTTGTAGTCAATCGGTGAGCGTCCGTCGCAGACGGAGTGGCGGGGCACCCAGCTGCTGTCCGGCCTGGAGCACTCAGGGCTCCCGCTTCCTTCTGAGCTCGCCATCTGTGTTGCGTACTGGAGTCGGGCGTCGACGGGCTGTTGCTCACGACCGAGACCACCTTTGGCAGCGATCCGCTCCGTGCGGCGGGTCTGCTGGCCGATCTCGTTCGCCGCTACGGCGGGGGCAGACGCGCGACGTGAGTCAGAGAGCTACCCAGTAACGCCGCTTCGGGCCGATCACGGTGTCCCGTACGTCCTCCAGCACCCCGCCCGCCTTCTCGATCATGCGGCCCGAGGCGTAATTGTCCGGTGAACAGGTCAGCAGCACCCTATCCATCCCCCTCGACCGGGCCCGTTCGAGTGCCGTCTCCAACGCCCAGGTCGCGAGGCCGCGCCGCCGGTACCGGGGACAGATGCTGTAACCGATGTGCCCGCCTGCCTCTAGCAGGAGCGGGGTCAGCGCGTGCCGAAGCTCGATCGCGCCCAGACAGACGCCATCGTACGTGATCCACCAGTACGTGGAATGTGCCCGGCCGGGTGCCGGTGCTACCGCCGGATCGGCGCTATGGAGCAGTTTGGCGACCCAGGTGGCGAAGCCTTCCGGGCTCGTAACGTCGTCGTCGGCCCCGAGCCCGGCCCCATCCAGATGTGACCTGCGGGCTATTCGGCGTAGGCAGCGAGCCAGGAGGCGTGCAGCCGGACGTCCGGCCGGATCAGCTCGGGATGGATCTCGTCCGGACCGCACATGCCCATGTCACAACCCCAGTCGTTCGAGTAGGGCCACGCCGCCCCGGTTGAGTTGGTAGAAGACCTGCACACCGAGCCCGCTGCTTCCGCACCAGGCCGGACGCGGACAGGACCGTCAAATGCTGTGACACTGTACTCTCGGAGATCCCCAGCGAAGCCGCCACCGCGGTGGTCGTCTGCGGCGCCTCCAACGCTCGCACCACCTGCGCCTGCCCGCTGCCCGCTGCCCAGCAGCATCGCCAGGCGGTTTAGCGCATTCCGGATCGCCTCGACCCTGACCCTGGCATGGCGGCGCCGTGCACGCTTGACCGCGGCGAGATCCGCGTCAAGGGCGGCCGAGGCAGGCCCAGGCACCCTGGCCAGGAACTCCAGCGCTTCCAGGGCAGTCAGGTCAGCGAACGCGGCCAACGCGGCCGGGAAGTACTCCCGCAGCGCGCTGCGCAGCCACAGCATGTGCCTGGTCTGTTCCCAGACCAGTCTCTTGTGAGCCACCGGACACCGAGCCAGGACTTGACCTGCAGCGGACTTGAGGTTTGAAGCTGTCTTCAGTTTCCGGGGCCGCAGGGGCACCTGAGTCGGAGCCCTCGGCGCTATTCATTGTCATTTCATTGGAAGGTGCCTGAGTTGCGCGACCTGGGTCTGCTACGAGAAAGGCGGTTCGCCGTCTTATTCACGGCCCGCACCATCGCTGTGCTAGGTTCGGCGTTCGGGCCTGTGGCCCTCACCTTCGCGGTCCTCGACCTGCCCGGAGCCGGTGCCGGCACGCTGACCCTCGTCCTGTCCGCCCAGACCATTCCGGAAATCGCGCTGCTCCTGTTCGGCGGAGTGATCGCAGACCGCGTGCCCCGGCATCTGCTGATGATGGGCTCCGAACTGGCGTCGGCCCTGTCCTTCACGGCCCTGGCCGCCATGTTCCTGACCGGGAACTCCCCCGTGACAGCCGTCGTCGCCTGCTCGGTGGTCATCGGTGTCTCTCTCGCGCTGTACTACCCGGCCCTCACCGGCGTGGTACCGGACGTGGTTCCCCCCGAACGCCTGCAAACCGCCAACGCCCTGCTGCGCTTCGGCATGAACGCCGGCCGGATCCTCGGGCTCTCCCTGGCCGGCGGCATGGTTGCCCTAGTCGGCCCCGGCTGGGCCCTTGCCACCAACGCGGCCGCCTACGCTGTCTCGGCGATGCTGCTCGCCACGCTGCGCCTCCGGCCCCGGTTTCACGGAGGCAGTGCCCCCTCGATCGTCGCGGACCTGCGCGCGGGCTGGAAGGAGTTTTCGAGCCGGACCTGGCTCTGGGTGACAGTGCTGCAGTTCGCGCTCGTGATCTCGGCGATGCAGGCCGCCTTCGGCGTGCTAGGTCCCGTAGTCGCCAAGGAGCACATGGGAGGCGCTCCCGCCTGGTCAATGGTCCTGCTCGGGCAGTCGGCCGGCACGCTCGTCGGCGTAGTGGTCTCGATGCGGCTGCGGCCGCGCCGTCCGCTCCTCGTGGCCACCCCGATGATCTTCGCGATGGCAGTGCCGGTTTTGCTGCTGGGAGTCGGCGCACCGCTGTTCGCGGTAGTGGCGGGATCCTTCATCCTGGGCATCGGATTCAACACCTTCGGGGTGCTGTTCGAGACCACCATGCAGCGGGAAATCCCACGGGAGGCGCTCTCACGGGTCGCGTCATACGACGCGCTCGGCACCTTCATGATCGGCCCGCTTGGTCTGATGGCAGCGGCCCCGCTTGCCGCCAGCGTAGGTGCACGCCCGGCGCTCCTGCTGTGCGGTGCCCTGATGACGGCGGCCACCGCGGGCGCCCTGTTCGTGCCGCACATCCGGCGGCTCGCCGTCACTCCAGCGACATTCGTCGACGAGGGCGAGGCCATCCCCGACGTCAAGGAAAAGACATTGGACGGCGGTGCGGCACTGTAGAGCTGCACCCGGTCGCCGACTCACCGATGGCCCACCTCTGTTCGGGTCGGATCCGGCCCCAGGCGGACGGCCGCCACGCCATCAACATCATCGATCGTTGAAGTTCGGAGGCCGTACATGATCTTCAATAATGTGCGCGGTGTGTGCTTTCCAGCGGATGCCAACCCGGGTGAACCCCCCGGGTCGCGAGACTGGGCGCTCGCGCCCTCGTAGCTCAGGGGATAGAGCAACGGTTTCCGCAGCCGGCGAAGTTCGTCCGGCCTCGCCGGTGCAGGGCCGGTCGAAGCGCTCACCGTGGTCCGCCTCGTCCTGGCGGATCCAGTTACGCAACGCTTCGGGATGCACACCGAGCTGTTCGGCCCTCCTGGTCAGGGCCGGTAAGACCACGATCGAAAGCCTCCGAGATACCGGGGAAACCTCAGGGCCGCTTCGTCAGGGGACGGAAGGGCGAAACGTCGGTTAATGCGGCGGACTATTCGCTGGTGAGGTCCCGATTTGCCGTGAGCGCGGCCACGGTCAGCGCCGCGAGAGCCCAGCCGACCGCCACGGCGAGGTTGCGGCCGCCCCCAGAGCTAGCCATCACGAAGCTCGAGAAGGGCAACGGCATCCGGAGCCGGCCCAGGAGCCCCTCGACGAAGACGAACCAAGCGGCGGCACCCATGAACAGCCAGTTGGACCGGCGGGCCACGGCGGCCGACGCAGCGCCGAAGACCGCGATCGCCGGCACGACAGCCAGCAGATTCGCGTACGCGGGGACGTTGCCCCCGAGCAGCGCTGGAAGCCCGCTGACCGCCACCACCGCCAGCGCGACGAGCACTGCGGTGGCCACCTGCCCGAGCAGCACCGCCGCCCGTCTCGACTCGGCCAGCGCGAGCAGGATTGCCGTACGGTGCTGATGGTGCTGGGCTACCAGCAGCGCGGCCAGACCAAAGGTGCTCATGCCGGCGAGCAGGGCCCAGGCCGAGACGTTGACGGCGGCCAGCAACATCCCGACGAGGGTGAGCGCGAGCATCGAAATCCAGCTCGACCGGATCGTGGCGACCCGGTAGAGCTCGCTACGCACCAGTGTGAGCATCAGGCCCCCGCCAGTTCGAGGAAGATCTGTTCCAGGTTCGACGCCTCACTGGTCAACTCGTAGAGCGGCACTCGGGCCTCGAATGCGACCTCGCCTGCGTCCTCGGCCGCCAGCCCCGTCACCTCCAGGGCGTCGTCGACCGGGGTGACCCTGCCCCCCGCCCGCTCGAACGCCCGCCACAACCGCCCGAGGTCGCGTCCGCGCACCCTGAGGCGCCGGCTACGAGTGCCGTACAGGCTGGCTAGCGGTGCTACGCAGGTGATCCGACCCTTCGCGATCACGATCACGTCGTCGATGAGGTGTGCCAGTTCGGCGAGGAGGTGACTGGAGATGAGCACCGTGCCACCACGTGCGGCGTGCTCCCGCAACAGCGAGCGCAGCCAAACGATGCCCTCCGGGTCCAGCCCGTTCGCCGGCTCGTCCAGCACCAGCACCGGAGGATCACCCAGAAGCGCCGTCGCTACGGCCAGCCGCTGCCGCATGCCCAGCGAGTAGTCCCCGGTGCGCCGATCGGCCGCGTGTGCCAGCCCCACGTACTCAAGGAGCGCCTCCACCCGACCCTTCCCGGCGCCGGCCAGAATCGCTTGGGCGGTCAGATGGGCCTGGCCGGTCTGGCCCGGGTGGCTGATGCCCTGCTCCAGCACCGCGCCGACCTGTTGTAGGGGATAGCGGAATTCGCGGAAACGCTTGCCGTTGACGAATGCCGCCCCGGAGGTCGGGCGGCTCAGCCCGAGCAGCATGCGCAGGGTGGTCGTCTTTCCCGAGCCGTTCAGTCCGAGGAAGCCGGTCACGCGTCCCGGATGCGCGGTGAAGCTGAGCCCCTCCACCGCCCGGACCGAACCGTAGTGTTTCGTGAGCTGGCGCGTCTCGATCATGAGCCGTCACAATCAGCCGGGTCGGCGGCGTCCGCGCCACCCTTCACATCGAGGTACTGACCCATCAGCACCCTCGGCGCGCAATTGCTGGTAGACCGACAGGGCACGCTCGGCCCTGCCCAACGGTAGTGAGCAGGAGCGGAACAGCCCATCCGCCCATACTAGACATAGATCTCCCCACCGGATGGCCGCGCTCTCGCCGAACCGATCCGGATCGCCCTACACTCCAGCTGTCGATGCCGGTCGACCAGGCTGACGGGCAACGTGGGGAACCCGCGGATGTTCACCTCGCCCGAAATCTAAGAGCTCGAGCGTGCCTCACCCGCTGCAGCCGTCGTTGTTGCCGCCGGGACCGACACGCCTCCGGTGTCGGCGTAGACCTCGCGGTAGAAGTCGCGGCGCCTACTCGAGGACCCGTCCTTCCGGGCGAACGCCGCCCAAGTCCGGGCCGAGTTCCTGGCCATGCCCCGCCCGGTCGACGTCGTGCCGCGGCTGGAGGAGCTCACCGCCGCACACGGGTCGCGCTGAGCGGTGTGCGGGAGCGGCGGACCGGCGCGGGCCGGTCAGCCGTTCTTCCGTTTGCGGTACAGCACCATGGTGAGCGGCCCGAAGACCACCAGCAGGATGCCGATCGACAGCGCGACCAGGCCAATCTGCCCGGCGGTCACCGTGCCGTGCACCAGGCCACGCACCGCGGTGGACAGGTGGCTGATCGGATTGACATCGACGATCGCCCGGATCCACCCGGGCATCGTGCTCGACTCCACGAAAATGTTGCTACAGAAGACCACCGCCATCAGCAGCATGCTCTGCGCCTGGATCGAGTCCGGGCTGCGTACCAGCAGGCTGATGGTGGTGAAGATCCACGCGAACGCGAACGCGAACGCCAGGATCAGCAGCATCGCCAGTACCAGGCCGACGGCTCCGGCCCCCGGCCGGAATCCCAACGCCAGCCCGAGCACGGCGGTCAGCGTGAGGGTCACCAGGTACCGGCCCAGATCGGTGACCATGGTGCCGACGAGGCTGGCCGGCTGCCAGAACGGCATGCTGCGGAACCGGTCGTAGATCCCCTTGGCGATGTCAAGGCTGATCGTGTGGCCCGTGGCCATCGTCTGCATCACCGCCGCCATGACCAGGACACCGGGCAGGAACACCTGCAGGTAGTTGTCGGTCGACCCGGCGAACGCGCCACCGAACAGGTAGTTGAAGATCAGCAGGAAGACGATGGGCATCATCATGGCGTCGAAGAGTTGCTCGACCGCCGTGTTCTTCGCCTTGATCGCCGCCCGCCAGGCCAGGGTCAGCGTCGCGGACAGGGCGCCGGGCGGCTGGGGCCGCTCGAGGGTCCGCAGGATCGCGTCGAGCGCGGCGACGGGCGCAGGGGCCTTGGACACAGTGCTCATACGGCGTTCACCTCCGCGCCGGTGGCGATCCCGGCGGGACCGGCAGTCAGGGTCAGGAACACCTCGTCCAGACTTGGTTGGCCGAGGGAAAAGTCGGCGACGGCGACGCCCGCCGCGGTCAGCGCGGTGAGCGCCTCGCCGGCCCGGCCGGGATCGGAGGCGCTGACCGACAGCCGGGCCGGGTCCGGGTCCGGGCGTACCGGCGCCCCGAGCACCCGCGTCAACACCTGCTCCGCGAACTGGCGTTGTGTCGCGTCCAGCAGACGGACGTGCACCGCGCCGCCGCCCACCGAGGCCTTCAGCTCGCCGGGCGTGCCTTCGGCGATGACCTCGCCGTTGTCGATCACCGCTATCCGGTCCGCGAGCTGGTCGGCCTCTTCCAGGTATTGGGTCGTGAGCAGAACCGTGGTCCCGCCGGCCACCACCGTCCGCACGGCATCCCAGACCTGGTTGCGGCTGCGGGGATCCAGCCCGGCGGTCGGCTCGTCCAGGAAGATTAGCCGCGGAGCGCTCAGGACGCTGGCGGCGATGTCCAGCCGGCGTTGCATGCCGCCGGAGTACGTCCTGACCATCCGGTCGCCCGCGTCGGCCAGGTCGAACGCCCCCAGCAGCTCGACCGCCCGCTGCCGGGCCACGGCCCGGGAGTACCCCGTCAGCCGCGCCAGCAGGTTGAGGTTCTGCCGGCCGGTCAGGGTGTCGTCGACGGAGGCGAACTGGCCGGTCAGGCTGATGAGCCCGCGAACGGTCTCGGCCTCGCGGACCACGTCGTGGCCGAACACCTCGGCTGAGCCGGCGTCCGGCGGCAGCAGCGTGGTGAGCATCCTGATGGTCGTGGTCTTGCCCGCACCGTTCGGCCCGAGTACTCCGTACACCGTCCCGGCGGTAACGGTGAGGTCGATCCCGTCCACCGCCCTCGTCTTGCCGAAGGCTTTCGTCAAGCCGTTGGTTCGAATCGCAAAGTCTGAATGCACATTGACTCCCTGCACGCGGCCGGTAGTCGTCCGGACCCACTCACCGCGGAATGGTACCGAAGTCCAGGGCGGAACGCGCGTAGTCGTCACCAGATGCAAAATCTGTGTGTGATTTCCGCGCAACGCTTGACGGCATGAGAATTGTGCTATCTGAGGCGCCGCCGGCGGCAGGTATTTACGACGACATCCCCGGCGCGACGGACATCTTGCCTGCTGGATGGCGGTGCCAGTAATCCCCTAATATCGACCGTTGCTAGTCGAAGCATGTCTCGGCCTTTGACTTCATAAGCGTCTTCCGCTTCGACGCCGAAGGGTCATTCACCCCGACGGAACAGCAGCGATCACGGGTCAGCCAACCCGTTCCCCTTTGTCGGCGCGCGCACTAGTCGCAGCGGGGTGTTGCTATCCGGAAAGGAGCGGCGCGCGCCACCGCGTGAGCTGGCGAACTGGTTGTCGAGCCGGGTCTGGACCGGTTTCGGGCACATCCGCCGACTGATCCCACCCGGCCGGGGTAGTTCTGACCCCGGCCAGGCAGGCGCGGCCTCAGGCGGGGTTCGCCGCGGTGAGGACGTCGAAGGACCACAGCTCCCACTTGTCGGCGTAGGTCACCGATTCGGGGGCGCGATGCGGGCGGGTGGCGTACCAGGCGTCGTACGCCTCGGTGTCACGCCACTGGGTGACCACCAACCAGGTCGTGCGGTCGTCGGTGGGACGCAGCACCTGAAAGCCCTCGAAACCGTCCGCATCTTCGATCTTGCCTGGGCGCGCCGAGAACCGTTTGATGAATTCGTCACCGTGACCCTCCACGATGTCTATCGCATTAATTTTAACGATGCTCATGTGTCGCTCCTTAGGTCGGCGGCCGCGGGTGGCTCCGGCCGGTTGGCATCTTTGACGAACGTCAGCATGACGACAGCGTCACTGACCGCTCGCAGGTCGTGTTTGTGATCTGGAATCACCAGGTAGTCGCCCGTGGAGCCATGCCACGTCATCTCGGTGGTACTCACGGTGGCTGTTCCCGACAACAGTTGCAGGGTGGCCTGCCCTGGGTTCTCGTGCTCACTCAACGCCGATCCAGCCCGCAGTGCCAGCACTAGCTGCTTCAGGCTGCGGTGATCGGCGTTGAGCGTGGCCGCGGCGCGCCCGGACGAAGCTTCGTGGGCGCGGGTCAAGAGTTCCTGTCCGAGTTCGTGCAGACTTTTCATTGGCGTCGTGGGCATCAGTCTTTCCTTCGGGTGCGGCGGGTCAACGTGATCTGACACGAGTCAGGTCGCGGGAAAGGGGTGAGTTGGGCCGCCACCGATGTCCCGGCAGTGGCGTGGGTGATCCCGTCCACCATGCCGTCGTGTAGGGAGCAGATGACATCGCCGTAGTCAGGTATGAGGTCGAGAAAGGGGCAGTGCCATAACGTGATCTCGGCGCGGTTCCCGGTGAGCGCGGCGGTTGGCGCGAACTCGTGGGCATCGAAGCGGGATGTGAGCGCGGTTGTGGCCCGAGTGAGTGGGGCGCCGTCGATGGCCTCCGTCGGCTGCTCGGATGCCCACGCCCGTCCGGCGGCACGTGCGAGTGCGCGACCATTCGGCTGCTCGCACAATGTGCGCGCGAGGAGCCCCGCCAGCAAGCGGTACTGGGTGGGTCCGGCGGTGTCCATGCCGACGGTTGCGCGATAGGTCATCGGTGGGCGGCCACGGCCGCGAGGCGCCCCGGGTACGCGCTCGGCGAGCTGCGCGCCAACCAACTCCTCCAAGTGCAGCCGGGTGGTCTCGACCGGCCAGCCCACTGCGTCTGCGACCTGCTGAGCGGTCATGGCACCGGCTGCCCGGTGGAGGACCTGCCGCAGGGCTGTTCGCCGACTCGTCACGAACCAAATATACACAAGGCAGCTTGGGTAAAATTTACGCTGTTCACCTCGGCCCCCTAGGGTCTGGTCCGTGGAGCGGTTGGCGCGGCGGCTGGGGGTAACTGATGCGGTGGTCATCGGGATGGGGGCGATGCTCGGCGCGGGCGTCTTCGTGGTGTTCGCTCCAGCTGCGGCGGCGGCTGGCGGGACCGGACTGCTGGTGGCACTTACGCTGGCCGGGTTCGTAGCGTTTTGTAATGCGACCAGCTCGGCCCGGCTGGCGGCCCACTACCCCGAGTCCGGCGGCACGTACGTCTACGGGCGGGAGCGGCTCGGCCCGTTCGCCGGGTTCGTGGCCGGCTGGGGCTTCGTGGTCGGCAAGACCGCAAGCTGCGCGGCGATGGCGCTGACGGTTGGGGCATACCTCTGGCCGGACCGGGCCCGGCTCGTTGCCGTCATCGCCATCGCGGCCGTCACCGCCGTGAACCTGCGCGGTGTGGGGAAGACGGCGCGGGCCACGAAGGTGCTGGTCGGGGTGGTGCTGGGGGTCCTGTCCCTGGTCGCGGTGGTCGGCCTGACCGGCTTCGCAGCGGAGCGAATCGGCGGCGTCGGTTCGGTCGGCGGCCGGGTGCTCAGCGACGTCGGCGGTGCCGGTGCGCCCGGTGTGCTGACCGCCGCAGGGCTACTCTTCTTTGCTTTCGCCGGGTATGCCCGGATAGCCACTCTCGGCGAAGAGGTACGCGACCCGAGGCGAACGATCCCCCGAGCGGTGCCGCTGGCGCTGGGTATGGTGCTGGCGATCTACTTGGTACTAGCGGTGATCACGTTGGGGGTGCTCGGCCCGGACCGGCTGGCCGCCTCCGCCGCTCCCCTGGCCGACGTGGTGACCGCCGTCGGGCTGCCCGGCCTGTCCTGGGTGGTCCGGGCCGGCGCAGCCGTGGCGGTGATCGGGGTGCTGCTCTCGCTGCTCGCCGCCGTGGGTCGGACCCTACTGGCGATGGGCCGCCGACGGGACGTGCCGGTCGGCTTGGCCACCGTGCACCGGGTGCACCAAGTGCCATACCGAGCTGAGCTGGCGGTGGCCATGGTGGTGGCGGCCGTGGTCCTCGTCGGTGACGTCCGCGGGGCAATCGGCTTCTCCAGCTGCACCGTGCTGGTCTACTACGCAATCACCAACGCCGCGGCGCTCACCCTCGGCCGTGACCCGGGCCGTCGGCTGCCGGTACGGCTGCTCGCCGTACTGGGACTGGCCGGCTGCGTCACGCTGGCGGCCAGCCTGCCCCCAGCCAGCGTTGGGGCGGGAATCGGCGTGCTCGCCATCGGCGCTGCCTGGTACGCGCTGCGTCGGCGGTACCTCGACCGCGCCGGAGGCCGTTGACCCGCTCTGAACGAGGCACCTGGCACGTCACCGAGATGGGGATACCGTCGGCGGCCAGCTCGCTCCCGAGCGGGTAGAGCCTCTTCCCAACAGGTTGACCGCCCGACAGGAGGACGCGGCGCTGGTCCGGAAACGGCAACTGGTTCCTGCTGACCCGCACCGCCGGCGAACGACGACCTTCCACGCCACTGCTCCGGGCCGGCGCGGGCGGAGGCCCGGCGTGGTCGTTCAGCAGCGGGACTCGGCGAGGCCGACGAACTCGTCCACGGCACCGGGGACTTCCGCTCCAAAGATGGAAGTGGTGATGGGAAGGGTCAGGATCGAGAGCGGGCCGCGCGCCTCCAGTCGCCAGGTGACGTCGTACCCGCCCTGGTCGTTGGGTTCGATCGTGTGGTGCCAGTCGGTGTGGGTCCACGGCAGACTCTTGAAGCGGTCTGTGTAACGCTCCTGGGGCACGACTTCGACCACCTCGTAGGCGATGGGGTCCTGTCCCTGGACCTTCACCGTGCCGGTAGTGCCGGCCTCGAAGGGCCCGTCGAGCTCGATGTAGTCGAGGCCCTTGTCCCACTCGGTGCGGGCGGGCACGTCGGCCCACAGGTCCCACATCGCGTCGCGGCAGGCGTCGGTCGAGCGGGTCACCGTGACGATGTGGGTGTCGCGGACCGAGCCGAGGAGTGCCAGGAGGGCCACCAGGCCCACAAGCGCCCCGGCAATCGACAGTACGACCTTACGACGTCGGGTCATGAAAGTCCTTCTTCCGGGTCGACGGACTCGCCAGATTCGGTCGGGCTACATTCCTGGGACGCACCACACGCACTATTGCACGGGCGTGTTGCACAACCGTACCAACCCGGAGGGGTGTGTCAATGCGGGTCGACAATCGAGCTGCCCTGCTGCGTGGCGCGCGGAGCTGTCTCGACCAGCGTGGGTACGCACGGACCCGCGCCCGTGACGTCGCCTCCGCGGCCGGGGTGAGCACAGCGGCCATCGGCTACCACTTCGGGACCACCGAGGCCCTGCTCCTCGCCGCCCTCACGGAAGGGCTCGAGGAGTGGTCGGCCACCCTGGACGGTCGGCTGCGGTCGGTGCCGGCCCGTACGTCGCTGCCTGATCATCTGGCCGCCGCCTGGGGGCAGGTGATCGAGTCGTTCGAGGGCAACCGCGGCGTGCTCGCCGCGTCGTTCGAACTCATCGCACAGGCCGACGAGGACTCCGAGCTGCGTCAGGCGCTCCGTCGCACACTCGCGGACGCGCGAGAAAACCTCGCCGCGCAGATGCTGGGTATCGACCCCACAGCCGAACCCCAGCGGGCCAGGAACGTCGGCGCGATGTGCTACGCGATCCTGAGCGGCCTCATCGTGCAATGGCTCGTCGACCCGGACGGTCTGCCCACCGCCGAAGGCCTGGCGTCCGGCCTCCTCGACCTGCTCGCCCTCGACGGGGCCGGCGAGTAGGGCCCCTGCGGGCGGCGTGCGGATCCGGGTGCGACCAGGCGGCCCCTGCCGCGATCAGCAATGCCGGAGCAGGGCCGTAGTCGGGACGGCCGGACTGGCGGGTGGGGCCGTGGATGGCGAGGTCGGCGGCGACCGTTATCTCGGTGATCTCGACCGGCCGGCCCAGACTGCGCCTCGATGTGTCGATCACTGAACTGTCCTTGCCGCAGCTGCCCGCGGCGGAGGAAATCATGTTTTGCGGTACTGAGTTGGAGTTTGCGCCCGTACGTTCGCTGGACGACCGAGCGTTGAGCCAATGGCCGGGGTGTCCAGTAAGCACGATGATCGTGGACCGGTTCTTCCGTCAGGCCCACGCTGAGGAGCAGCAGTTACGCCACCCTCTTGGGAGGGCGAGCGCGATGACGACCTGGGTCTGGGAAAGTATGGCCGTGAGCACTGACATACATCTACTGACCGTGTTTCCCGATGGTCCCGGTGGCGGGAACCCTGCGCCCATCGTACTCAACGCCGCCCGGCTGTCTGACCACGAGATGCAAGCCGTCGCCCGTTCGTACGGGTTCGAGTGCGGGTTCGTCCTACCCGCCCCGGCCGGATCCGGATGCGACTTCGCCATGCGCTTCTGGGTGCCCAACGAGGAGATGTCGATGTGCGGGCACGCCACTGTCGGCGCCACGTGGCTGTTGCATCGCATGGGCCGCCTTCCCAGCTGCATGGCGAGGATCTCGACGCCAAGCGGTGTCGTAGAGGCTCACATCACGGGTGAAGGCGACACGCCGCTGGTGGAAATCAGCCAGCCGGCGGGCCGGGTGCAAACCCTCGACGACAAATCCGCCGTCCGGACACTATTGAATGTGCTGCGGATTGTGGCGAGCGACCTCGACTCCGCACCGATTGTCAACGCCGTCACCAGCCGGATCAAGACGCTCGTCCCGCTAGCCAGCACCGAGGTCCTGCACCGACTCCAGCCGGACTTCGATCAGGTCGAGTCACTATGCGGCCTCCTGGGCAGTACCGGACTCTACCCGTATGCCTTCCCGGAAAAGAGCGACGAATCCGGCGGGCGGGTGGTGCACGCCCGCCAGTTCCCGCAGTCGGCCGGATATCCGGAGGATGCGGCTACGGGTGTCGCGTCCGCGTCCCTCGCGTTCGGACTCCTGCAAACTCCCTCCGCAAGGGTTACACCCGGCACTACAGTACGTGTACGCCAAGGCCAGGCCATGGGCCGCCCATCCCTGATTACGGTGCGTTTCCGACAAACCAAGACCGGGATTGAAGGCTGCTGGCTCGGTGGCACCGTCGAGATGGCCGCTTCACACTGACCTCCCCTGAGGGACGGCGGCGACCGCCGCGCGCAGCGGGTCGAGGGTGCCCAGGAACTCCGCCAGCTCGCGTGGCCGGTCGATGGGTGGGCGCGGGTAGGCGACCAGCACCGCGTCGGCGACCGGCCACAGCCAGCGACGCCGGACCCCGAGGACGAGCCCACCCTGGTCGACGAGACTGGCGCGGCACCCACTTCATCCCGCCCACCAAGATCAACCTGAGTCACATGGAGACTCGGGGTGTGGTCCTAGGCTGGGTGAACAGGGGTCCGAGTGACGCGGATGAACGGGGGCCACTCCCTGCCACCCCAGGTGAACCCCCGGGTCGCTAGACTGGGCGCTCGCGCCCTCGTAGCTCAGGGGATAGAGCAACGGTTTCCTAAGGCGACGCTCCGCCAGTGTTCGCAGGCTGATGACCTGCGGCTTTCCTGTCGCCACCCGTTGGGTGCCGGTCGCTTCGCGGGCTCGCTGCGATCGCTTGCCGAAGATCAGCTGGAACGTTTCGGACCCTATGGGTGCGGGCTCAACGTTGCCGTGAGTCGGGGCCGAGTCACCCTCTCTCGTCGTCGAGCAGTTCGCGGCGCCACTGGGCGAATCGGCTTCGGAGATCGTCCAGCGCTGGGCCGGTGACGCCGTACAGGGCGAAGTCGTCAGGATCGAGCTGGGTGGCTTGTCCGAGGGCGTCGGCGAAGATACGCGGGTGGAAGCCACGGTCGGCGCGCCGCGCGAGGGCGAGGAGGGCGTCGCGGGTGTAGCGACCGGACCGGAGGGTGGCGTCAATGTCGATGAAGTCCCGGGCGAACGCTCGTCCGTAGAGTGCGCTCATCTTGTTCGCGACCGCGTCGTCGGGGTGCAGTACCGGTCCGATCGCCATGAGGATCGGTTCGTTGGCGCGCCAGTCCACGCCGAGTTCGACCTTTGAAACCCGGATACCGTCGGTGACTGCGAGCCGGGCGAAGGTGTCGTACTGCCGCTCGGTTTCGACGGTGAGGCCGTCGTCGCGGTAGGCGTGCACGACGGCGACGACCGCGGCGGTGAACTCGTCGCGGCGGTCCCAGGCGGTGAACAGGTCGACGTCCTCGCTGGGCCGCTCGACGAGCCCGGCGGCCTGGACGGCGTAGCCGCCGGCCAGCGCGAAGCCGTATCGATCGGCCGCCGCGAGCCCGGTACGGGCGAGGCGTTCATGGAAGGGGTCCACCGCTATGCCGCGTCGCTGCGGGTGGCGGCGAGTTCAGGGAAGGTGTCCTCCCAGCGCTGGCGGAGCTGGGGCGGCAGCCAGAGGGTGGGCCAGAGCCGCCGGAGGAGGTCGACATCGAGCCAGGCGTTGAGGTCCTCGGCCGTGCTGGCTTCGGTGAGCACCACCTTGTACATGCTGGCCAGGCGGGCGGGCCGGTCAAGGTCGTACTCGGCGTGCCCGGACCAGTCGAGATGAGGCGGAAGCGTCACCGTGCCCGCGGTCGGGCCATGGAGATCGGCGAGGGTCGCGGCCACTACGTAGGGCTTCCGGTCGCCGTAGGGCCGGTAGTCCGCCGGCGGCTGGGGTGCCGTCCTGCGCCGGCTGAGATTGGTCGCCCGCCGGACCTCCGGTCGGAGGGCCTGGCGGATCGTCTCCCGGCTGTACCCGGTGACCCGTTGCAGATCGACCGGTCGCCAGCCGGCGGCGTGAAACGCCCGCAGCTGCTCGTCCCGCTCGGTCAACGCCTGCGCGCGCGTCGCCTCGTACCTTGAGACAACCGCCTGCAGCTCATCCTCGGAGAACCGACCCATGCTCGTCAGCCTACTACGCTAGGCCAAGCATGCTTGGCCCACTGCGGCCCCCTTGTTGTCGGTGTCATGAACCTGAGCCGGCTGTGGCGAGCATGCTGCACTGGGCTAAGGCGTGTTTCAGAAGTCGTGGTGGCCGGTGAAGGTCACGGCGTGTCGGTGATCGACAACTGAAGAGGTCTCCGGTATTTGGTTCTGCGACCAAGCAAGAACGTCATACCGGAGACCTCGTGGCTACCTTAGCGGTGACGAGGCGGCACGACCTCACCGACGCTCAGTGGCAGCGGCTCGCCGCGCTGTTGCCGGCCGCGTCGGTGAAGGGTCGGCCGCCGAAGTGGGACAAACGGCAGCTCATCGACGGGATCAGGTGGCGGATCCGAATCGGGTCGCCCTGGCGTGACGTGCCGGCCGAGTACGGACCCTGGCAGACGATCTACGGGCTGTTCCGTCGCTGGCAGCGCGACGGCACCTGGGACAAGATCCTGGCCGCCTCGCAGGCCGCCGGCGATGCGCAAGGCCGGATCACCTGGATGGTCAGCGTGGACTCGATGACCAGCCGCGCCCACCAACACGCCGCCGGCGCTCGCCGGGACGGCCATCTGCAAAAAGGGGCCCGATCCCGGCTCGACGCCGAGACAGGATCGTGCGCAGGTAGGAGATGTCGGCGACCCACAGCCGGTTCGGTTCGGTGGCAGTGAACTGCCGCTGGACCAGGTCCGGGGCGGTCGCGGTAGCTGCGGCCTTGCGGCGCGGCTTGCCGCGTCGCCGGCGGTGGGCGCCCTCAATGCCGGCCAAGCGCATCAGTCTCGCTACCGCCTTGCGGTTCCACCGGTGGCCACGGTCGTGGAGTTCGGCGGTGAGCCGGCGGGCGCCGTAGACGCCTCGATGCTCCGACCAGGCCTGCCGGGTCACCTCGACCCGAGCGTGGTCGTGGCGTTCCCGGTCAGCGGCATGTTGCCGGCCGGTTCGCAGCCACTGGTAGAAGGCGCTGTGGCCGACACCGAGCAGCCGGCAGAGCAGACGGACCGGGTAGGTGGTCTTCTCCGCGTCGATGAACCGGTACACGTCAGTCCGGTTCACCGCTCCGTCTCGCGTGCGAAGAAGACCGCGGCTTTTTTCAAGATCTCCTTCTCCAGCTCCAGCTGGGCGACCTGCCGTCGCAACCGCACCAACTCGGCCCGTTCGTCAGCGGCCAGGTCACTGGGCCAGCCGCCGTCGCGTTCCTGCCGCATCCGGTCGACCCAGTTGCGCAGCGTCTCGTGGTTGACGCCCAACTCCCGACCCACGTCGCGGATCGTGCGACCGGAGTCGAGCACCAACGCCGCGGCCTGGCGCCGGAACTCCTCGGGGTACTTGCTCTGTCGAGCCACAGCGGTTTCCTCCTCCTCGGCAGGATGCCAAGTCAGGAGGTGTCCGGTCTCAGGGGGTCACTTCAGTGCCGGCCCTGTCGACGAGCTGCCGGATCGGTAGTCGCTGTCAGGATGCGGTGGTCGAGTCGGTTAGCACCGTCTTCGTGGTGATCAAGGTGGTGGGGAACCGGCCGCGGGTGATCCGGGCGAACATGGACCGGGGACCGACGATGTGGACATGGTCTACGCCGGCCGCGCGCAAACCGTCCGTGACGGTGTTCCACCGCACCGGGTGGGTCCAGCCGTCGAGAAGGTCGGTCCGGACCTCCTCCGGCGTGGTCAGCAGTGCACCGGTGACGTCGGAGAGCAGGGGGATGGACGGTCGATGCCAGCGAACCGTTCCGTAGACCTCGTTCTCCAGGCGGGTGCGCAGCCCCGCGACCATGCTGCAGTGCTCAGCCCGGTTCATCGTGTAGAACGGGTGGCCGCCCTCCTCGCGCACCCGGCGCGCGAAGTCGGCAAGCGCGGCGCGCGGCCCGGAGACCGCGTGCACCTCCTCGTCCAGGACGACGGAGAGCTCAAGCAGGTGACCGGCCGCGCGGAACTCGGCCACCAGGTTCTCCACCTGGTCGTGGGACAGCCGGTAGAAGAAGTGGCAGCCCAACGGCTCGGGAAGCCCGTCGAAGAAGTCCGTCTCCACCGTCACGCTCCGGCGCAGCAGCAGAAGGGCGTCGTGGTACGTCAGAGCACCGGCGAACACCGCCGCCATGAAGGCACCGAAGCTCTGGCCGCCGGCGACCGCGGGGCTTAGCTGCCACCGTTCGGTAGCCCAGTCGGCCAATGCCAGGCTGACTGCCATGTACCCCGCCTCGAACACCTCCCACTCGTAGATGGACGCGGAGGCGTATCGACTCAACACGGGGTAGCCGAGCACGTCATCGGCGACGGCGAGACGGGCCTGGGCATGGTGACTACCCTCGGCGAAGCTCTGCAGAGAGGTCGGACTGGTGGGGACGAGCCCCGGAAAGAACATGGCGGAACCCCCCACGTTTGTGCCCCCATCCGGTCAGGCGTGCGGCGATACTGGAAAGTCACCGGCCAGTTTGTCGATCCCGGGCGGCGTGTCGTCAAGATCCACACCGATCTCGACGATCGTGGTGCGGCCGGCGGCACACTCCCGCCACGCCTCGCGTAGCACCGGTTCGAGGTCGTCCACGTCGTCGATCCGGGCGAATCCCAGGCCGTAGGCCGCCGCGAGGCCACGATTGCCGGTGCCCCGGCCGGTATCGGTGAAGCGGTACCGGCTGCCCGGGACGGCCGACCCGAGGTTCTTCTGCAACCATCCGTAGCCGCCGTTGTCGAGCACGACGTAGAGCACCCCGACACCCGCCTCGACGACGGTGGGCAGCTCGCTGCGGAACAGGTGGAACGCACCGTCGCCCGCGATGGAGACGACGGGACCTTTCCGGCCGCAGGCCACCCCGACCGCGGCGGCGGCGCCGAATCCCAGGCTGGTCTGCTCACTGGGCACGATCGACCCGCCGGCGGAACTGCTGGACCAGTACGGGAAGAAGTACGACCACATGTCCTGCAGACCATTTTCCTGCACGAGGATGCGGTCAGGCGGGACGACCCGGTCGAGGACGCTCAGCACAGCGGTGACGGCCACCCCGTTCGGCCTGTCACGCTTGCGAATCCCGTCGGCGACACGCTCGGCTGCCGCTCTGGTTGTCCGTACCCGGTCGACCCACGCCGACCGGTATGGGCCGGTGTCGGCGTCCAGCCAACCGAGGAGCACTGCCCGGACGTCACCGAGCACCGCCGACCCCTCCCGCTCGGTGGCCACGTCGGCGGCGTCCAGGGTCACCTGGATCACACGGGTGGACTGGGGCCAACCGAAGGTCGCGGTCTCCTCCAACCTGCTGCCCAGCGCGACAACGAGGTCCGCCTCGGCCCAGAGTTCGCTCATCGGAGGCACGCTGTAGAGGCCAGCGAGGCCGCAGAAGAAATCGTGCTCCTCGGACGGGACGCCTCGTCCGGAGGCGGTGGCGAAGATCGGCGCACCCAGGGCCTCGGCGAGCTGCTCGATGATCCGGCCCACGTCGCGGTGTCGACAACCGCCACCGGCCAGGAGCACCGGTCGCTGGGCCCGTGCCAGCAGCGCCCCGCTGGTCGCAATCGACTCGTCCGACGCCGGGGAGGGCTCCACAGGTGCCGCCCGCCATGGTCCGGCAACCGTCACCGGGCCGAGCCCGACCGGTTCGGAGATCTCGACGTAGACCGGACCCGGGACGGCCCGCGCGATCAACGCCGCCTTGTTCAGGACTGCTCCCAACCGCGAGGGCTCGGTGACCCGGGCGGCGTAGCGCGTCAGGGGTCGGACGAGCGTCAACTGGTCCACTTCCTGGAACGCGCCGGTCCCGACGCTCGCCTCGGCGGTCCCTGCGGCAACGAGCAGGAGTGGAACTCGTGCCGAGTCGGCCTCCAAGAGCCCTGTGATCGTGTTCGTGACCGCCGGTCCCTTGCCGACGATGACCACCCCCGGGTAGCCGGTGGAGAGCGCGTACCCGGTGGCCATGAAGACGGCGTTGCGCTGGTCACGGCAGAGGACGACGCGCACCGGCAGCGTGGCAAGCGCCGCCAGCGGCCCCATGTCGTCGCCAGGAAGCCCGAATATCGTGTCGACGCCGAGCGCGACGACCAGGTCCGCGACCGCCGCCCACCCGGTCGGGTACCGCGTCGCCGTGGGTAAGGGTACCGATGACACCGACGGTGACGGACCCTCGACGGTCGACACCGCGGTCAGGTCCTGGCTCACCGCGCTCCCATCCCGGTTTCGCCGACGTCGGGCTCGACCGGCTCACCAGCTTGGCCGAGATGACGGGCAACCGCCTGGGACACCAGGATCGGCCCCACGTGCAGTCGCCCGCTGTACGCCGCGTAGCTCGCCATCGGTCCCCAGCCACCGAAGGGAGCGTTGCCGTCGTCGACGCTGAACATCGACGCGTTGATGGTGACGGTGTGCCGGCGGGCAAGTGCGGCGGTCAGTGCGGGCGCATCGCCGTAGACGCTGGCGCCCAACGCACGCTCGGCATAGATCCCGCTGGTCAGGATGCGGGTCGCGGTGGCCTCGTCCGGGTAGACGGCGACGTTGAAGACTGGTGCGAAGAACTCGGTGTCGCCGGATCGTCCGTCCAGGGGGCTGACCACCACCGCCGGTTCGACCCTGCGGCTGCGGAAGTCGATGCTGCCGCCGTGGACGATATTGGCCCGATTTTTGAACAGGAAGAGCGCCGCGGCCTCAAGCGCTCCGTGGTAGAAGATCGACCCGTAGTCGGCTGTCGGGTCCGCGTATTCGCCGTACCGTAAGCCCTTGACCTCCTTGAGCAGCAGGTCGAGGAAGGCGTCGGCATCCGATTCCTGGACACAGAAGAGGTCGGGGGCCAGGCAGTCCTGGCCGGTGTTGAACATCCGGATCTGAACGGCGTCGCGGGCGGCCGCGGCAAGATCGGCCCCCGGGGCGACGATGAAGGGGTTCACCCCCGCCCCCAGGAAGAGCAACAGCTGCTCGGCGCGGAGCTGGGGCCGGATCTGTTCGGCGTTCTGGTAGGCGCCGGTGAAGACGACGACGTCGGCCGGCAGAACTGCGTCCCAGACGAAGGCTCGCTGGCTGACCATCAACGGCTCGATCGGCAGGCCGTGCACCGGTGCGAGCATCGCGTGTAGACGTTGCAGATGTTCCGCCGTCTGGCTGGCGGGCCTGAGCACCACCCGGTCGGCGAACAGCGACGGCACCAGCAGGTAGAGCACGTAGGAGTAGAGCAGCACGTTGGATGGCATGAACACCGCGATGTTCCGTACCGCTGCCGGTCGGTGGCGTTGGCACTCTGCCAACGCACCGTCGAGGGTGGCGATCGCGGCGGCCAGTTCGTACCGCGCCGCGCCGATCGTCGTGAACTTGGTCAGCTCGTCGAGGACCTGGTCAGGTTGCTCGACCAACAGTTCACGGACCCTGGACAGACTGCGGAGACGATCCGGGTGGGGCATCCCCGCACTGCTGGTGACACGTGGTGTCGTGGGAAGGTGCACCGTCATGCTGCTCTCCTCGCCCGGCACGGTCGCCAATCCGACGCCCGTTGGTCAGGGTTCCCGACGAGATTGACAGCTTGTCATGCCATTCGTCAAGACAGGTAAAGATTGAGTCATGGTGAGTGGCGGTCGTTCGTCCGGTTGCCAACGGGCGTCGGGTCCGGCCGGCGCGGCTGAATCGTCGCGGATCCGTGGAGCGCCGGGACGGGGTCGAGGTCGAGGTCGAGGTCGTGCAGGCTGGACGAGCGCCAGGCGAGCAGAGTGACAAGTAGGTAACCGCTCGCCAGCGCCACCATTCCCGCCACCAGCCCGGCTGTCCCGACGATCAGCGTTCCGACAGCGATACCGACGGGCGCTCCAATGCCCGCACAGGTCGCCAGCGTGCCGGCCACCCGGCCGTACGCCCCTTCGGGAGCCGCCCGCTGGACCGCCACCGTGGTCATCAGGTCGACCGGCGCCGCCGCGCAACCGACCAGGCCCAGCAGCACCGCGCTGACGGCGAGCCGCTCCGCGCCGCCACCTCCCGCCAAAGCCAGACCACCCACCCCCGCCGCCACCACGAGGCCGGCGATCAGATAGACCGGTCGACGAGGAAGCCGTCCCCCCAGGGCGCCGTAGAGGACGCTCCCACACAGCGCCCCGGCGCCGAACGCGCTGACCAGCACGCCCAGGCTGGCGGGATCACCGATTCGCTCGTAGGCGAACACGATGAGCAGCACTCCGACAAAGGCGCCGTCGAGGACGCTGTAACCGGTCGCCACCTTGACGAGCGTCCGGAGCAGGCGCGTCCGACCGATCACCGCGAGGCCGTCCCTGAGCTCGCCGCTGTATCGGCGGAGCCCGGCCGCGCCTGCCGGTCGGACCTCCTCGTCTGCCGACTGCGGCCCTACGGGGCCGCCCGGCGGGGCGCGCTCCGGTCGGGCGGCAGGTCCGGCCGTTCCTACCACCACCGCCATGAGCAGGCACGCCAGGGCATCGATTACCAGAACCCAGGTGGCCGATCCGATCGCGATGACGCCCGCCCCCAGTGCCGGCCCGAACAGCCCGGCGGAGTTCGCGGCCGTCTGCATCACCCCGTTGACCGGCTCCAGCTCGACGCGACTTGCCCGCGCCATCTGGCGCACCCGGCCGCGCAGCGCGACCGTGCCGGGAGTGTCCAGAACACTGCCCAGGACGACCAGGAGCAGGAGCACCGGGAACGACAGCAGGCCACGCGAATCAGCCAACGGCACCGCCCCGACAGCGAGGCCGCCGAGCGCATAGGTGACCACGGACGCCCGGCGGTGACCGACGCGGTCTATCAGCGGCCCGACCAGGAGACCCACGAGGGCCGAACTGATCGCGGCGACCGCGACGAGCAAGCCGGTTCGGGTCACGCTGCCGGTCGTCTCGAGAACGAACCACGGGATGGCCACGAGGGTCATCGACTCCGCGACAGCGGAGACGGTGTACGTGCCCAGCAATGTCCCCAGGGCGGATCGGCCGGCTCTCGCGTGCCGTCCGGCTGTCATGGAGTTCGACATTACCATGACAATCCTTGATCGTGACAGTGCGTCATGACAAGTCGACTCGTCACTGGTTGCATCCGGGATCTGTCGGTAAACTGGGGCTTCGACCAGTTCACGCGGTGTCGAGCCGTTTGTTGATGTTGATCGCACCTGCGGTACCTTGCTTAATCGTCGCGGCGACGCATCCCCGGTTGGAACGGATTGTTTCGCCACAGCCCGCGCCGCGGTAGGGAGGTCGTCTGCGACGTGACAAAATCAGTGACGCGGTCGCTAGGCACACGGGACCTCCGACGATGAGCGTTCGGGTGCCCACGGGATTCGGGAGGTACGGGGTGGAGCAGCCCGCTTTTGGGCTTCGGCTCAGAGAAGTGCGACGCGCCCGCGGGCTTTCCCAGGCCCAGGTCGCGGGGGACCACATGTCGCCCAGCTACGTCTCACTGGTGGAGAGTGGTCGTCGTACTCCGAATGCCGACGTCGCGAGGGCGATCGCGAACGTCCTCGGGGTTCCGCTGAGTGAGCTGCTCGAGACCCCGGAGTCCGGCGCACGCAGCCCGCATCGCATAGAGCTGATCAGCAGGCTGCTCGCCGCTCGATCCGCTCGGGCCGGCGGCGATCACCGCGTGGCCGCCGATCAGCTCCGCAGTCTCGTCGCCGCATCGGCCTCTGCCGATAACGAGGACATCATGTGGGAAGCCAGATGGGAACTGGCCGAGGCCCTCCGACTGTCGGACCAGACGACCGAACGGGGTGAGCTCCTGACCGAGCTCCTGAATGACCCCCTGACCGTCGACTCGGCCCTGCTGCACACCCAGGTCGCCACCGCGCTGGCCGAGGTGGCGCGACAGAACGCCGCTCTTCGCGAGAGCACCCGGCTCGCCGAGAGGGCCGTGGCGGCGGCCGAGCACCTGGACGCGACCCAGCCGGAGCGAGTCCGTGCCCAACTTCAGCTCGTGATCACCTACCTCTACATCGGCGAGTGGGAGCAGGGCAGGAAGGTCGCCTACGATCTACTGCAGATCGTCGACGACGTTCCACTGCGGTTGCTACGCGGTCTGGTGCACTGGGTCGCCGGTGCGGCGGCGTTCCTGACGGCACCCGAGACGCCCGACCAGACACGAGACCTGTTCTGCCGGGCGGTGGACCTGATTCTGCCGGAGACCGACCTGCGGCTGTGGGCTCAGCTGTGCCGCGCCACCGCCGCGCAGCACGCAGCGATCGGAGATCACGCGGAGGCCAAGCATAGCCTGCAGCGAGCCCGACAGTCGGCCGAGCTGCTGACCACCGAGGTGGATCGGACCCGGCTGACCGCAGTGGAGGCGATGGTCGCCCTGTCCTCCGGTGACCTCGACGTGGCAGCCGAGGCGGCCGCCCGCCTCCTCCCTGAACAGATCGATCGACTGGGCGTGCAAGACCAGGCGAAGGTACTGATGGTCGTCGCGCGGGTCGCGCGATCGACCGGAGACGACGCGCTCGCCGAGCGGAGCTATCAGAACGCGGCTTCTCGTTACGAGGCGTGCGGAGCGTACCGGTTTGCTACCCGATCGTGGCGGGAGGCAACGGCGTACCTGTCCGACGTCGAATCGCTCCCCGAATCTGACGTTCACGCGCTGATCATGCCGTAGTCCACTGACCAGGTCCGGATATCGCGGGCCGGGAGTTCAACCGCGACCGCGCCGACGGCAATGCCTCCGAAATGAAGATCAACCACGCCGATCGGAGGCTCTCCCGCAACGGTGGCGACGGCGATTCCACCGGCTGGCGGACTCATCCTTACGCCGCTGGCAGCAGCGGACGGCAGTTGGCCGGTGAGCCGCCGCGCCGCATCCTTGCGGGCGAACATCTGAGTCACGGCCCTCGGCCGATCGGCGCTTGCCTCTTGCCGGAGGTGAAATAGTTCGTGGTTGGCAAATAGTCGGTCGACCTCGGGCCCTACCGTCGGCGGAACCGCGTGCAGGCAGACACCGAGTCGGCTGCGGGTGGCCAGAGCGACGAGTAATCGATCGTCGAGGCTGTCGCAGGCGAGATGCAGGGACAGGTCTCCGATGGCCGGCTGGCCGCTGCTGTCCGACGTGATTTTCAGTGCGTGGATCGGCTGCCCCATCAGCCAGGCAAGCAGTGTCCGTAGGGTGGCCCTCCGTCGGGCGTAGCCGGCTCGCCAGTCCGGCCGGCCGGAGCGGCGGACCCGGTCACGTTCCTCAGGGCTTAGCAGTTCCAGGATGTGTTCGAGTGGGCCTGCACAGTCAACGCGAACAAGAAAAATATTCACGAAACCGGGACGGGCTTGAGCAGGGTCGACTAATCTAGCCCAGGCGGACATAAACCCCCCATTGACACCCGCCGTTATTATCTGCGTGATACAGCAGTAGCAACACTGATGGCAAGCGGCACTGCTCCCCACGTGAGCACAACTGAGGTTGCTCACGCAACTTGCATCGATCAAGACTTGCAAGGCCACTCGTGGACGACTATACAGACGTATGCAGCGCGCTGCAGTCTTGGGACCTGATCGGGCTGGAGGGTGTGTTGTTTCATGACAGCGACTTGTTAGAGCGTTCCGGGCCGGTGTCACGGCAGTCGACACCCGACGTCGCGGTGGGCAGCACCGAGGGTCCGGCGCTGAGGGCACTCGAACGGTACGCCGCAGGTCTGACCGTCGGGTCAGCTGTCGGCGGCCGCGCACCAGGGGCGGTGGGTGCCGTCCTCTCCGCGCTGCTGGAGGACGTGTCGGAGCCGGCCCGGGCGAGGGCCGTCGTACTCGTGCTCGCAGACGCGTGGACGGACTGGACCGTTCGACGGTTCGCCCGTCGCCGTGCCGACCCCCACCGCGCTCTGCGCCCTTCCGACTCGACCGGACTCGAGACCTCGGAGCTCTTCCGGCCCTACGCCGCCGGCACGGCCAGTTGGCACGGAAGCACGTACCTCCTCGCCACGACCTCGGCCGTGGACGCCATCGGCATCGCCGGCGCGATGAGCCTGAGCGCGCCGGCGGTGGTTCTCTGTGAGGTCGCTCCGGTACGCGCCGACGACTTCACCGATCCCGGGTGCCTGGTGACGGCGGCGCGCTGGCCGGCCGTGCGGCACACGGGCCGGGCGCTCGTCGGCGTACCGGCGGCGGATCTCCCGGGCGATCTCCTCCCGGCACTGGCCGCGCTCGCGGGATCACAACCGGCAACGGGTGCGGAATGACGCCCACCGACGTTGTCATCAGCGGTATCGGACTTGTCACTCCGTTCGGTAGCGGTGTGCCCGCGTTCACGGACGGTTTCTCGGCGGGAGCAGTGGCGCTCGGGTCCGTCACCGGTCGCGGTAGCCTGCTCGAGAGCAGCATCGCGGGTCAGGGGCCGCGGCCGGAAGCACAGTCCGTACCGCGCAAGCAGTTCTACCTTGATCAGGCGGTCCACGAGGCGCTCACGGACGCTCGGCTGTCGTCTCTCCCCAGCCGTAGGGCACTTGTCGCCTTCGTCGGTCAGGCACCCTGGGAGCCGGCGCCAGCCGAGGCCGGCCCGGGGTGGGACGAGTTCGTGGGTCCGGCGACCACCATGCTGGCCCGCCAGCCGGATGCCTACCTCTCGCACGCCTGCGCTTCGGCCGCCTTCGCCGTTGGATTCGCCCGGACCGTGATCCGCGGCGGCCTGGCCGATGTGGCACTGGTCGCGGGCTCGAGCGTGCTCAACGAGTACGAGTACGCCAGCATGCAGGTCGTCAGGGCGATCAGCCCGTCCGGTGGGCGGCCGTTCGACCTCGACCGGAACGGCATCAGCCTCGGCGAGGGAGCCGGTGCCCTCGTGCTGGAGCGGGCCGACCACGCGCGCCGCCGGGGGGCCGCCGCTGACGTGCTGCTGGCCGGCGTGGCCGCTCAGATCGGTGGTACCAAACCTGCCGCGTCCGATCCCCTCCTCATCGAGCGTTGTATGCGCACCGCGCTGGCCGACGCCCAGGTGCAGCGACTCGACCACGTGCACGGCCACGCCACCGGGACCCCGCAGGGGGACGCCGCGGAGCTGTCCGCCATCGAGGCGGTCGCCGCCACGATGGAGCTCGACGAATTGCCGGTGACCTCACACAAGGGTGCCATCGGGCACCTGTTGCACGTATCGGCGCTGCCCAGCATCGCCGCCGTCGTGCACGCCCTTCGGACCGGACACGTGCCGGCGGTGGCCGGACTGTCCCGGCCGGAACCGACCCGACGGGTACGGTTCGGCCGGCTGCGGATCGCCACCGGTAGGGGGACGACCGCGGCGGTCAACAGCATGGGGTTCGGCGGCAACAACGCGACCCTGGTCCTGACCAGGGTCGGCTGACAGCCGGTGCCCCTGATCGGTGACGAGGTCGTTGTCCGGTGCCACCGTGACATGAGCCGATCCCGCCCGGCCAGTCGGCCCGGACGGCGGCCTGCGGCGCCCGAGGCCGCAACTGCTGTCAGTCGTCGGGTTGGACGATCGTCCGGAGCGCGGCCATGTCGATCTTGCCGTTGCCGTTGACCGGATACTCCGGCACGACGAGCACGCTGTTGGGGTGCTCGTAGGCGGCCAGGACCGCACAGAGCTGTTCACGCCAGTGCCGAGTCGGTCGGCCCTCCGGATCGGCGACCACGAAGGCCAACCGGGCGCCGCTCCGCTCGTTCTCGATCGCCAGCACCTTGACCGGCTGCCCGCAGCGTTCGGCCCGCTTCTCGATGCTCGCCGGATACAGCGTGTAGCCGTGCCGGTGTACGGCGTGCTTGCGGCCGATCACCTGGAGATTCCCCTCCGCGTCGAGCATGCCGAGGTCGTGAGTCTGGTACCAGTCGTCGGGTGGGGGCGTCACCCGGCCGTCGTCGCTGAGGTAGCCGGTCATCAGACCTGGAGAGCGAACCTCCACCTCACCCAGCGACCCGGGGGCGGCGAGCCTCCCGGAGTCGGCGCGGATCCGGACCTCGACGCCAGGCAGGGGCCGCCCACACGCTCGGGGATGCTCCGGGGTGGCGAGGGCAACGTTGCCGACCTCGGTGAGACCGTAGCCGTCAAGCAGTGGGCTGCCCACCGTGGCCAGAAAGGCGTCACCGAGCATCCCGGACAGCGGAGCGCCGCCGACGCCCCAGGCCCGCACCGAGCCGAGCTCGGCAACCGCCTCTGGACGACGTCTGATCAGGTTGACCAGGGTGTGGTAGGTGGACGGGGTGGCGTCCACCATGGTGACGCCGCATCGTCGGACGTCGGCCAACGCCCGATCGATCCGACGGTAGTCGCTGAGGGTGAGGCCGCAGCCGGTCAACCACCAGATGAGTACGAGCGACAGGCCGTACTGGTGGGAGAACGGCAGCCACGGCGCCAGGACGTCGTCCGGGCGGTAACCCATGGCGCGGATGGTCTGTCTGCAGTTCACGAACACCGAGTGGCCTGACTTCACCACTCCCTTGGCCGGTCCGGTCGTTCCGGACGACCAGAGGATAACCGCGTCCGACCGAGCACCCCACGCGACGAGCGAGATCTTCTCCGCGACCGGCGGCGCCGGGCCGTCGACGTCGTAGCGGAGCGTCCGACCCGACCCCAGGTCGACCGGCGCGGTTGCGCCGTCGTGCAGGAGCCAGCGGGCGTTGACCCGGGTCAGGGCGTCTTCGGTTTCCGTGCGGGTCTGCCGGTGGTCGACGAGCACGATCGAGGCATCGAGATGCATCAGCGCCAGCAGGGTGACCACGTACGCGACCGAGTTGTCGCCGTGCACCATCACCCGGTCGCCGGCGCCGATGCCGGCGGAGCGGAACCGGGCCACCCGGCCGGCCACGACGGTGTGCAGGTCGGCTCCCTCGAGGCGAACGTCGGAGCCGGCAATGCGGGCCGCTCCTCCATCCTCGGCGAGGGTTGCCGAAGCTCCGAGCTTCATCGTCATGCAAGCACGATGCCGGGTCTGTAAAGTTCAGTCAAGGGCATGACAAGATGTCATCGACCGGCTCGACCGCGCCCTGCTGAGATGCCGAGGACCCGCGATGAATGCCACGCCTGACGCCTCTCGCCGAGACAACTATCTATCCCAATATGCCGATACTGACCGATTTAGTCGTGGTGCGCCAAAAATGGTGGGGCTGTCCGAGGACGGATTACGGGTCTTCTTTCTCCGCTCCGGCGGACCGACCGACGGTGAAGACCACCTCTGGGTGTGCGACGCCACCACCGGCCACACCCGACAGCTCTCCGAGGGGCAGCCCGTGATCGGCGGGTACGCCCTGAACCAGTCCGGTACGGCGGCGGCGTACCGGACCCGGGACGGCCTGCGTCTGGTCGACGCCGTCGGCGGGACGTCGACGGCACTCCCGGCAGCCCTCGACGTCGCCGACCCCCGTCCCGACCCGACCGGGCGGCTGGTCGCGTACGTCGGCAACGGCGATCTTCGGGTGACCGGCGCCGATGGCGACCGGGTGTTGGCGTCATCCACCGGGCCGACGACCAGGTGGGGCGAAGCGGAGCTGGTGGCGGCTGCGGAGTTCGGCCGGAACCGAGGCTTCTGGTGGGCGCCGGACGGCGGCCGTCTGATCGCCGCCCGGGTGGGCACGGGCGCGGTCACACCCTGGCACCTGGCGGATCCGGAGGCGCCGGCGGAGCCTCCCCGGGTCGTCCGGTACCCCTGTGCCGGAGCCGCCAACGCCGACGTGAGCCTGCACCTGATCGATCTGGCCGGCCACCGCCGCGCGATCGACTGGGACAACGCTCGATTCCCCTACCTCCACCACGTGAGCTGGTCGGCCGGCCGACCGCCGCTGCTCCTGGTGCTCGACCGGGCACAGCGCGTCGCTCAGGTGCTCCAGGTGGAGGTGCCCACCGGTGAGACAAGTGTCCTGCACGAGGATGCCGACGACCGCTGGCTCGCGCCGGTCCCCGGTACCCCCTGCTGGTCGCCCGGGGGAGGAATCGTCCGGTCGGTCGACACCGCTGGCACCGACTGCCGGCAGATCCTGGTGGATGACCGACCAGCCACTCCGGCATGGCTCTACGTCCGGGCGGTCGTCGGCGCGCTCGGCGAAGACCTCGTGGTGATCGGCAGCGGTTCCTCTCCGGCCGAGCAGCACGTGTACCAGATCCGACCGGGCGGCGGTCAACCCGAGCGCCTCACCGGGCGGCCTGGTTGGCATGACGGGCTGGCCGCGGCCGGAACCCTGGTGGTGGGCTCCGCCTTGCAGGACGCGCCCGGCGTCCGGTGGACGATCCACGGCCCGAACGGGGAGCACCGGTTGGCGGACCAGTCCGCCGTCCCGGCGTGCCGGCCCGCGCCGGTTCTGGCCCGGGTAGGTGAACGGCGGATCCCGGCGGCGGTCCTGTTCCCGCGAGACCACCGTCCGGGGAACCGCCTCCCGGTCCTCGTGCAGAGTTATGGCGGCCCCGGCCAGCAGGAGGTACGGGCCGGCTGGTCCCCGTGGTTGAACCGCCAGTGGTGGGCGGATCAGGGGTACGCGGTGGTAACCATCGACGGACGCGGGACGCCCGGCGTGTCCCCCGCTTGGGAGAAGGCGGTGTGGCGGCGTCTCGCCGACGTGGTGCTGGCGGACCAGGTCGACACCCTGCACCACCTCGGCGAGCGGCATCCCGATCTGGACCTGTCCCGGGTGGGCATCCGCGGGTCGTCCTTCGGCGGGTTCCTGGCCGCCCTCGCGGTGCTCCGTCGTCCGGACGTCTTCCACGTGGCCAGCGCCATCGCTCCGGTCACCGACTGGTCGCTCTACGACAGCGCGTATTCGGAGCGTTACCTCGGTTTGCCGGCCGACGGGACGACCTATCAGGACAACTCGCTGATCGGCTCGGCCGCGGCGCTGCGCAGACCCCTCCTGTTGGTGCAGGGACTGCTCGACGACAACGTCCTTCCCGTGCACGCATTCCGACTCTCGGCAGAGCTGCTGGCGGCCCGTCGTCCACACTGGATGATGTCGTTGGGCGGGGTCGGTCACGTTCCGTCAGCGGCCATCCTGGCCGGCCTGTTGCCACTCGAACGGCAGTTCTTCGACCAGGCGCTGAAGGGTTCACAAGTGCACAATACAGACGTATAGTGCCGTCGCATGACGGACGGAAAGCCGGCCAATCAGCGGCGGCGGCAACTGGCGGACGCTGTCCTGGCCATCGCGGGTGAGCGCGGGCTTGACGAGGTCAGCATCCGAGAGGTGGCCGCTCGGACCGGAGTGTCGATCGGTGCTGTGCAGTACTACTTCCGCACCAAGGACGAGTTGCTGCTCTTCGCGATCGAGCAGGTGACCGAACGACTGATCTCGCGGCTGGACGCGTTGCCGCCGGCGGCGTCGATCCGTGCGGAGATCCACCGCGAGATGGCAGCGATGATGCCACTCAACCCGCCCGCGGAGCTCGCGAACCGGATCTGGCTCGCCTTCGCGGCGCGGAGCCTCGTGTCCGAGTCGCTCGGTGAGGCGCATGCGACAGGTCTGCGGCAGATCCGCGCGCACTACGAGAGCAGGCTGAGCGAGGCACGTGACGACGGGAATCTGTCCGACGTGGACCCGAAAATGGCGGCCACCATCCTGCTCGCGCTGGTCGACGGCCTCACCATGCACGCACTGCTGAGTCCCGATGAGTTGCCGGCGGACTTCCTCCGTCGCGCTATCGACGTCTACCTGGATTGGATCTTTCATGTCCCGTGACGCCAGAAGCGCACCGTCGACGGCGCCCAACGCAGCTGCCCTCACCCGCGCGCCCGCCGAGGTGGTCGACTTCCTCGTTCCGCTCTGGGCCACCGCCGAACTCGGGGCCACCCCGGCTCAGGTGGGGGCCGTCGTCGCCGTCGAGGCTGCGCTCTCCCTGGTGGCCCGACCGCTGGCGGGCATCCTCAGCGACCGGTTCGACCGTGGTCGGATCGCCGCACTGGGGGCGATTCTCTACGCGATCTCACTCGGTGGCTACGCGCTCGCACCCAACCTTGCCGCGGCCTTCGGCGCCGCCGCGGTGGGTGGTGTCGGCGGTGCTCTGTTCTGGGTGGCCGTGCGCGCGAAGGTGGGGGAGACCGGTGGTGTCGCGGCGTACGGTCAACTCCTCGCCGCCGAGGGGCAGGGCGCTTTCGTCGGCTTCATCGGGGCGTTCGTCCTGCTGGACTGGCTCGGCTATCCCGCGGTGTTCGCCGCTGGTGGGGTGGCGGCTCTGGCAGCCGCGGCGGTTCTGCTCTCGGAACGGTCGGCACCGCGTCCCCGGCCGTCCGACCGGGGGATGGGTCAGGTCGGCCGGAAACTCATGCCGCTTCTCGCGCTGACCGCGGTGACGGCCACCGCCGAGGCGGGAGTCGGCCTGCTGCTCCTGCTGCATCTGCAACGCGAGTTCGACCTCAGCCCCGTCGAGATCGCCACCGTGTTCGCCCCGGGATTCCTCGTGTTCATCCTGCTGGCGGGCAACACCCACAAGGTCACCAGAGCCATCGGTCGCGGTAGCACCCTCGGCCTCGCGCTGATCGCCAGCGCCGCGACCGCCGGAGGGCTGGCCCTCGCCCCTGATCCGTGGCTGATCACCGTGATCTGGGCCGGAGCCAGTGTCTGCTTCGCCGCCGCCATCCCGGTCCAAGAGGCCACTGTCGCCGAGGCGTCAGGGGCGGCACTCGGCCGCGGGATGGGTCTCTACGAGGGTGCCCAACTGGTTGGCGCCCTGATCGGCCCGGCAGCCTTCGGCCTGCTCTACGGTGCCGGTGGTTGGCGGGCCGCGTGTTTCGCGGCGGCGGGGGTTCTTTTGGTGGCGGCGCTGCTCGTGCCGTTCGCGGTGGCGTCCCTGGGGCTGCCGAGCCGGCCGCGGACTTCGCCTCGCGAGACCGCCACGACCGCCGTCACCGGCACGGCGGCCGGCTCGCACACGGATGAGACCCGACGACAGACGGGCAGTGGCCAACAGGCAACGCCGGACGTGCCAACCGGGCCAGATCTTGACCACGCGCGTAAGGAACGGGTGCGTTGGTTCCAGCATCTGGCGCTGTTCGTCGCCGCTCAGGCGGGCATCTGGTTCGCCGGTGACTCCTGGATCCAGGCCAAGTTGCGCGGTATGGTCCCGGATGACGCCCCGACCCTGATGACGGTCAGTCGGATCTGGGTGACCGTGCTGATCGTGGACTTTCTCTGGTCGTTCTCCTACACCATCTGGCCCCGGCAGAAGCGGGCCGCCGAGACCTCGGCCCCGGCCGCCGACCGGTCATGAGAGGCCGGACCGACGGTGCTGCTGCGGCCTGCTCGACGCCATCGTTAGCGGCGGTCCCGGTCACTGGGATCGAGGACCGGCAGCGGTGCCACGGCGAGGTGGCCCGCGGATTCGAGCGGGTACGCGAGGTGTTCGAGCAGAACTTCGACCGGTACGACGACATCGGAGCCGCGGTAAGCGTCTATCACCACGGCAACCTGGTGGTCGACCTGTGGGGCGGGATCAGCGATCCCCGGACCGGGGCTCGCTGGCGCCCGGACACGCTTCAGGTGATCTACTCGGCGACCAAGGGCGCTGTGGCCACCTGTGCCCACCTGCTGGCGCAACAGGGCCGGCTCGATCTGGACGCCCCGGTCGCCGACTACTGGCCGGAGTTCGGCGCCGCCGGGAAGGCACACATCCCGGTGCGATGGCTGCTCTCCCACCAGGCCGGGCTGCCGGTCCTGTACCGCAGGGCCACCCTCGAAGAGATCATCGCCTGGGCGCCGGTGGTGACCGAACTCGCCGCTCAACGACCGTGCTGGACGCCGGGCACGCTCAGCGGCTACCACGCCTTCACGTACGGGTGGCTGGTGGGCGAGGTCGTACGCCGGGTGGCCGGGCGTGAGGTCGGCACCTACTTCGCCGAGGAGATAGCCACGCCTCTCGGGCTGGACTTCTGGCTCGGGCTGCCCGAGTCCGAGTTGTCCCGGGTCAGTTGGACGACGGAACCCGAGGCGATGAGAGGGCCAGCCATTCCCCTCGACGCGATCCACAGGCCGTGGCGGAAGGCCCTGACCGCGTACGCCGATCCTGACTCGCTCACGACGCGTGCGCTCTTTCCCACCGCCGGCGAACGCGTCGATCTCAACCGGGCCGATCTGCTGACCGCGCAGATCCCGGCGATGAACGGAGTCTGCACAGCCCGGGCGCTGGCCCGGTTCTACGCTGCGCTGGTCGGCGACGTGGACGGGTACCGCATCCTCACTCCCGCCACCCTCGCGACGGCCACGGCTGAGCAGGCCAACGGCCTGGACGAGGTTCTCCGCCTGCCGAACCGGCAGGCGCTCGGATTCGTTCTGTCGCACCCCGGCCTGTCGTGGTGTTCACCGTCCACGTTCGGCCATGGCGGGGCACGGAGGGACGCTCGGCTACGCCGACCCGGAGACCGGTATCGCGTTCGGCTACGTGACGAACCGCCTGCATGGCATGAGCCCGAATCACCGTGCGTCCTCGCTGGCGCGGGCCGTCCGCATCGCTGTGAACGGGGACTGATACCTGCTCGACACAGCTCTCGTCGACCGACTGTGCCCACGGGACGCAGGTCAGGCGCGGTCAGGCTCCGACGGCGTGCCGGCCGCCGTCCACGTGGAGGATCTCGCCGGTCGTCGCGCTGAACCAGTCCGACAACAGGGCCGTGCAGGCGCGTGCTACCGGTTCGCGGTCCTGCGGGTCCCAACCGAGCGGCGCACGGATGGCCCAGTCACTCTCGATTCCGGTGCCGTCCGGCACACTGAGCGCCGCGACCGTCCGCAGGGGACCCGCCGCCACCAGGTTGACCCGGATTCCCTCGGGCCCCAGATAGCGGGCGAGGTATCGACACGTCGACTCGAGGGCCGACTTCGCGACGCCCATCCAGTCGTAGTCCGGCCACGCCTTGGTGGCGTCGAAATCGAGGCCGACGATGCTGGCGTGGGCACGTAACAGAGGTCGGCACGCCGCGGCGAGGGCGGCAAGGGAGTAAGCCGACACCTCCATCGCGGTCGAGACGTCGGCCCACGGCGCGGTGGGAAAGCCGCCGCCGAGGCACGTCTGTGGTGCGAAGGCGATCGAGTGGAGAATGCCGTCCAAGCCATCCACGTGCGGATCCAGCCGGGCGGCGAGGCTGGCGAGCTGTGGCGTGTCCGTCACATCCAGCTCCACCACGGGAGCGGGCTGTGGCAACCGCCTGGCGACCCGCTCCACAAGCGACAACCTGCCGAACCCGGTGAGTACCACCGTGGCACCCTCCAACTGGGCGCGACGGGCGACGGCGTACGCGATGGATCTCTCGGTGATGACACCCGTGACCAGGATCTGCTTTCCTGCGAGGATTCCGGACATGTCTGCTCCTCGATAGCCATCGCACGCGGCAGAATGCACGCGTGTGAGCGGGGACAGGGCCTGGCATTGGTGCCGGTGTGCCGTGCAGGACACGGCACACCGGCACGCCACGTCGGTCTCAGAGTCAGCAGCTGTTGCTGACGGTGCTGGCCGGCGCCGCGATTTCCGCAGCGGGGCCCTCGAGACCCTGGAGGTCCAGGACGATCGACATGTACTACCCTCCCTTCCCAGTCGTGACTGACGCGTACGCACGCCCCGCGGGGCGATGGTCCGCTCAGAAACAGTTGTTGCTGACGGTGCTGGCCGGCGCGGCAGTCTCCGCAGCCGGGCCCTCGAGACCCTGGAGGTCCAGAACGATCGACATGGTGTTTACACCTCCCCCCGTTGGTTTGGTCTTTCAACCGACGATGTCACCGGTTGAGTCAATGGGGCGGGTGGGTCCAGAAATGGGAGGAAGCCCAGGTCTGGATCACGCACCGCGCCGAGTGCGAGCAACACCCCCGCGCTGCCCGTCGCCACATCCATCGAGAGACGCCGTCCCTGGTCACCGGGGAAGGCGAGGTGGCCTTCGTAGGTGATGGCGTGCCACCCGAGTCGCTCCAGGTGACGGCGGACAGCCGTACTCAATCGGTGGTTGTCGGGATGTCTGCGCGACAGTCGTCGGAGGGTGGCCAGCAGGCCCGCGCGACCGTTGAAGAGCTGCGGTTCAATCACGAACTCCGGCATGCAGGCGAGGCTGAGCGCGTCAACCGCGGCCCGCATCGCCGGATCCGGTCGCCGGTGATCGATCTCGGCGGCGACCAGTGCGATCCCCGCGCTCCCGATCTCCAGGTACGGCAGGAGCCGGAAGTCCCCGTCCACCTGGAGCGATCCGTCGACGTGGGATCGGCAGGAGGCGAGATCCCGTCGTACGGCCTGGACGGCGTGGTCGAGGAAGCGACTGTCGCCGGTGCGCTCGTGCAGGTGCAGGAAGTAGAGACCGACCCCGGACCAACCACGCAGCAGGCCGGCTCGGCTACCCGCACTCTGCCGCGCCTGGCCGGCTACCGCGTCGATGCCCTGGGCCTGCGGATCGTCGAGAGCGGCGATGAGCCGGTCGGCGATACGAAGGGCTTCGTCCACCGCCGCGAAATGCAGGTAGGTGAGGCCCAGCCCCGCGAGACCGGAGAAGAGAGTGACGTCGCGCATCGCGGGGACCATCGAGCGCGTGCGTTCGAGCAACGCCCGCGCCTCGTCCTCGTGGCCGAAGTTCCCGAGTACGTAGGCGATGCCGCTCAGACCGTCGCAGAAGCCAGCCCCGCCCTGGCGGAGCTTCAGGGCGGAGGTGACCAGCCACTTCTCATGGTCCGGAAAGCGCCCGTGGCCCGTCCTGTCCAGCGCCCACAGAATCCCAGCCGCACCGTAGGCGAACGTGTCACCGCCCGACCGAAACTGCTCGATGTCTCCCGGGAAGAGGCGATCGGAGCGATCTGGAGTGGCTGACCCGAGGATTCCCGCCGCGATCGATCGGCACGCCGCCAGCCAGTCCGGGTCCGGGCCGGTGAGCTCGACCTCCGCCGGACCACCGAGTGACCTCGATGCCGGAGCGGACGGAGTCAGGTCACCTGCGACGGTCGCGGCATACTGCGCCGGCAGATCGAAACGCGCCATCGCGATGGGCGCCAGTTCGGCCATCCGCCCCGGGTCGAGCTCGAACGTCGACGCAAGCGGAAGGAAGATCCAGAGCCGGAGGACGGCCAGGGCGTGCAGATCCCGGGCGCGGCCCCGGGCGGTACGGCTGACGAAACCGGGGTAGCCCATCGCGGGCTTGACGTCCGCCTCCGCGGGGCATACCAGCTCGAAGTCGACCAGGGAGACGCGATCGTCGTCGCTGATCATGATGTTGTTCGGATGTAGGTCACCGTAGACCAGGCCGCGCTCGTGAATCCGCTCGATGATCTCGGCCACCGCCGTCAAGATGGCCAGGGCCCGCCGGGTGTAGTCAGAAACCTGTTCCGCGGTGGGAGCCGCCATCGTCAGCGGATAGTTGATCGCCAGCCAGCTGTAGAGGGACTGTCCCGGTAGGTACTCCTGCACCAGGAACTCGTGCTCCCACAACGCGAGGCGGTCGTAGACGGCTGGCACCCCGGCTACGCCGGCCAGCTGCCTCAGTGCGGTGTGTTCCCGCACCAGTCGGGTCACCGCATCCTCGCCGGCCCCGTCGATACCCGCGTGCGGACGAGCCTCCTTGAGGACCACCTCGACGTTGTCCGACTTACGACGTGCGAGATACACCCCGCCAGCATTGGAGAAGTGCAGAACGCGTGAGATGAGGTACGGGAACTCGCTGGGGTCACCCGCATTGCGAGCGGCCAGGTGTGGTGCCAGGAAGGCCGGCGTGTCGACCCAGGGCGCGACGGTGAAGACGGGTTTGCGGCTGTCGGGGACGAGCGTTCCGTCCGGTTTGGCCAGGGCGAGGACCGTCTCGCCGTTCTCGTCCAGACAGTAGCGGTCCACGAACGCGCCGTACCGTACGAAGAGTGGGCCGGCGCCCCAGCGGAGGTCGGTCAGGATGTACGGACCCGGCTCCCCCTCGAGCTCCTTGCCGAGGTCGGTGAGGACGCCGTGTAACGTCTCCTCGTCCGACGGATAGATCGTCACCAGTTTGCCACTCGCGGTGCGGGACGCGTACTTGTAGTTGTGCGCACGGTGCACGTTGGCGCTGCGCAGAAACTTGAACGGCAACCGATTGCGCAGACAATGGGCATGCACCGTCCGCAGGACCTGAGAGGCGTTCTCGGGCCGCGCCGAGACGTGGACCTTCCAGCCCTGCTGCGGCAACTGCACCCCGACGGGGTTGAGGCAGATCCAGACGTCCCGCTCCGAGCGGTACCACCCGTCAGGCGGGCTCGACAACGTCTCCTCGAAGGCTGACGACTCGGCCTCCCAGCGGCTGTGGCTGTCGTAGAAGACCGGATCGGCCAAGCAGTACGCCTCCGGCTGCTGCCTCACTGAACCTGCTCCCGCTCGGCCACGGCCGCCGGACGGTCGTTGAGGAACTGACCGATCGAGGTGGTGTCCCGGTCACCGGCCAGGAACCGGGCCAGGGTCTCCCGGGCGGCAGCCTTGTCTCGCTCAGGAATGATGTCCGGCAGCCGGTATCGGTCGGAGATCCGGGCGGCGATCTCGGCACCGTGGTAGAACTCGTCCCGGAGCACGGACCACAGCACCGCGTCGTGCCAACGGCCGTCGAGAAAGTAGTACTCGCGTAGAATGCCTTCGCAGACGAATGCCGCCTTCGTCACGGCGTTGATGATGTGCCGGTTGTAGATCGCGGTGGTGAACTGCACCCGGTGGGCGTTCCCGGCGTGGAACAGGTGGTCGACCAGAAGAGTGAACGCCTCGATACCGTAGCCGCGTTGCCAGATGTCGGCCTCGCCGATGGCGCCGCCGATCTCGAAACAGCCGGCCGGTCCGCTGCGCTTGTAATTCACGCATCCCACCGCGCGATCCTCATCGAGGAGCCACACCATGTAGTGACGCATGGCTCCGCTCTCGTTGAGCTCCCGTACCTGCCGGGCGGTGACCAGACCGCCGGCGTCGGTGGTCAGCACCGCGGTCATCGATTCGGGGGCGAGCCACTGCTCGATCAGCTCGAAGTCCGCGTCGTACGGGCGCCGGAGCGCAACGAATCTGCCCTTCATGGCGCTGGTCTCCCTCACCTCGGCGGCTTCGGCTAGTGGGCCCACGGACGGACGACGAGCACCGCGTTGTGCCCACCGAAGCCGAAGGAGTTGCTGATGGCGGCACGGACGCGATGTTCCTGCGGCTCGTGCGGCACGAAGTTCAGGCCGGTGTCCTCGGGGTCGTCGCAGTTGACGGTCGGCGGTACGACCCCTTCGGCGGCAGCCCGGGCGGTCGCGATCAGTTCCACTGCCCCGGCCGCGCCGATCATGTGACCGGTCATCGACTTGATCGAGCTGATCGGAATGCGCGTTGCCCGGTCGCCGAAGACGGATCGAAGGACGGCCGTCTCCAAGCGGTCGTTGATGACCGTGGAGGTGCCGTGAGCGTTGACGTAGTCGATGTCGTCGGGACCCAGCTCCGCGTCGTCGAGGGCGGCCCGGATGGCAGCACGGGCGCCGGTGCCGGTCGGGTCGGGCGCAGTCGGGTGGTGCACGTCGGTCGTGGCGCCGTATCCGGCCAGCTCAGCGAGGATGGGTGCACCGCGTCGGCGGGCGAACTCGGCCTCCTCGAGCACCACGACACCGGCACCGGCACCCATCACGAAGCCGTCGCGGTCCCGGTCGAAAGGGCGGCTGGCGCGCGACGGGTCACCGTTGCGGCGGGAGAGCGCGCCCGTGTTGGAGGCGGACACCATGTCGAGAGGCGTGATTGTGGAGTCGGTCCCGCCGGCGAGCATGACGTCGCTGTAACCGTGTCTGATCTGGCGGAACGCATCACCGATGCAGGTGGCGCCTGTCGCGCAGGCGGTCGACACGGCGGCGGACGGACCGCGGAGCCCGAGCTGCATCGCGAGCGCACCCGCCGCGCTGTCGTTCGAGGCAGCCGCTGCCATGTAGGCCGGAACCTTCTGGGGTCCACCGGCGGCCATGGCGAGCGTCGAGGTCTGGATGAACTGGCCCGGTCCGTAGGCCGACCCCAGGAGTGCCCCGGTACGCCACACCAGGTCGTCGTCGAGGTCGAGCTTCGCCTCCTCGACGGCCTGCAGACCAGCCGCCAGGCCGAACTGGGCGAACTTGTCCAGCCGGCGACCGACCCGGTAGGGCATGTAGGCGAGGTGGTTGAACCCTCGCACCTCCGCGGCGATCCGGGTTGGGAGGTGGCTGGCGTCGAAGGAGGTGATCTCGTCCACGCCAGTACGTCCCGCGAGGAGCGAGGACCAGAAATCCGAGACGCTCAGGCCGATCGGGGTGATGACACCGGTTCCTGTGATCACCACCCGACGCCTGGAAGCCGACTGCCTCACATGTGCCCCTCTCCTGGGGACGGATGATCACGACACCGGCACTTCGGATGAGACATTGACACGCCAAGACACTTCTTGTCAACAGTCATGACTGCCCTGCATTCCTGTTTCGAGGCATCATGAGGCAGACGCCAACTCATGAAGGCGGTGCTTCGGGCGGCTAGCGTTGACTATTGCTGTCAACTAGCATGACAAGCGTTGCACATGGCTAAAACGGACTATTCAAGCGCAGGGACAGAGGTGCCACTCGATGTCACGCTGGAGCACACTACTTATTGACCACGCGTCACTCGGACTGCTGCCGAAGGTCCCCACCGCGGAGGTCATGCGGCACGCCGAGTTGGTGGCAGAGGCAAAGCCCAAGCCGAAGCAGCTCTATGAGCGGTGGGAGAGCCAGCAGTGGTCAGCTGAGGCGGTGGAGCTCGAGCGGGACCGGCGAGCCTTCGACCGTCTGCTTCCTTCGGACGCCAAGGAGAGTCTGTCCGAATCGATAGCGACGTTCATCATCGGCGAATACACCGGCCTGGACCTCCTCGCGCCCATCCTCACCGGTGCGCCCGAGGAGCAGGACCACCTCTATCTGGGTACCCAGATCGCCGACGAGACCCGACACACCCGACTCATGCTGCGTCTCGGCGAGGAGCTCCTAGGGCTGGACCGCGACCCCAAGATGATGCTCGCCCAAGCGTGGGCCCTGGTCACGCCGACCCACCGGACGCTCAGCGTGCTCGAGACCGAGGTGGTCCGCGAGTTGCTGAACCACCCCGGTGACTATCGTCGATGGCTGCGGGCGGTGGCGCTGTTCCACCTGGTCACCGAGGGAATGCTCGCCCTCGTCGGGCAGCGCGCCATCGTCAACGCCCTCCGCGACGCACCCTTCCTCGAGGGCGTGCGGAGTTCCTTCGTCGCCATGTGCCGGGACGAGTCCCGTCATGTGAGTTACGGACTGCACGCCCTCCGCATCGGGGTCCAGGAGGGCTACGCCGACGACATCTGCGAGATCATCGAGCAGGCAGCGCCCCTCGCGATGCAGATCGGTGACGAAGGTGCCACCGACGACACCGAGGAAGGCCGGACCCTCTGGCGGATGAGCCGGGACTCCCTGCGTCGTCAGCTCCGCCTCATCGGCGTCGACGACATGCTCACGCAACACATCGTTCAGCGTGCCATCACCCCGTCGGCACGCGACCAGTCCTGAGGAGACAAACATGAACCGTGACGAGATCCGCGCTGCCCTGGCGGAGATTCTGGAAGAAGTGGTCGGTCTGGACGCGGCGGAGGTCACCGAGGACAAGTCGTTCATCGACGACCTCGACGTCGACTCGCTCTCCATGGTGGAGGTGTTGGTGGCGCTCGATGAGCGGCTGGGCGTCAGGATCCCGGATGATGAAGTCGCCAATCTCGTCACTATCGGTGACGCCATGACCTGGATCGAGAAGAGCTCGAAGTGACCGGCAGTCTGTCATGAGGGAGGTCGGACGAGCGGTACAGGCCTTGTTCGGCCCGGCCGGATGCGCCGAACCGTACCCCCACTACGAGGCCCTGCGCCGTGCGGCGCCGGTCTGCCCGCTGCCGGACAACATCGTGCTCGTGAGCCGCTACGCCGAGGCCGAGCGGGTCATCCGCGACCCGAGGTTCCTGATGGAGGACGCGGCGTGGATCGGCCAGAGCCATCCGGGATGGACCGAGCACCCGTCATTCCGGTCGCTCATGCTTGAGATGGTCAACCACAACCCGCCCGATCACGCCCGGCTCCGGCGGCTGGTCAGCCGCGCCTTCACGCCACGGCGGGTGGCCGAGTTGCGCCCGGCGGTCGAGCAGCTCATCGACGACCTGCTCGACCAAATGGCGGCGAGGGAGGGTGGCACGGCGGACTTCATGGCTGACTTCGCTCTGCCGCTACCGGTGACGGTGATCGGTGAGCTGCTCGGAATCCCGCCGGCGGATCGGATCTGGTTCGCGCCCAGGGTCGAGGCGTTCACCGACGCGATAGAGGAGTCCATGAGGGGTCCGTCGCTGGCCGAGGCGGACCAGGCGGTCAAGGAGCTGTGGGCACGCCTCGGTGAGCTGGCCGATGAGCGTCGCCGCAATCCACGGAACGACATGGTCTCCGAGCTCGTCTCGGTCTCGGATTCGGGCGACGATCGGCTCAGCCATGACGAACTACTGGCCAACCTAGTCCTGCTCTACGCGGCCGGCTACGAGACCACGAGCAACCTACTGGGCAACGGGCTCGCCGCTCTGCTCGAGAGGCCGGCCCTGAAGGAGCGGCTGCGCCAGAATCCGACGCAGGCGTCCGCCTTCGTCGAAGAGATGTTGCGGTTTGACCCGCCGATCCAGATCGCGACCAGGTACACCGCGCAGGCGACGACGCTGGGCGGGCTGAACATAGACGCGGGAACGCAGATCATCGTGCTCATCGGCTCGGCCAACCGGGACCCGGACCGCTTCGCCGATCCAGACGAGTTCGATCCTGACCGTGCCGATGGTGGCTCGATGGTGTTCGGGGTGGGGGCGCACTACTGCCTCGGCGCCGCACTGGCGCGGATGGAAGCGGAGATCGCGTTTCCTCGGCTGCTCGATCGATTCCCGGCCATCACCGGGCACGCGCCCGGCGTGCGTCGGCGGAAGTCGCTACGCGGCTTCACCCAACTGCCGATCAGTCTGTCCTGAGATCGGGCTGGGCGGCGATCTCCCGCACCGGCGCCATACATGGTGCGTGACGCTCCTGGTCGAGGACGATCCTCGCGCCCAGCTCGACCAGCTACCGACGACAGGATGGGTGAGGTCGCCGACCCCGGTCATCAGCAACTCTTCACCGTCGGGTGCCCCGACCGGCCGATCAGTCCTGGACGACGGCGCGCTCGGCCGGGGGCCTGGCGACGCTGCCCAGCGCCCCACCAACTATGCGCGTGATCGCGACGGCGATCAGCCGGTGACCGGCCCGTGGCAGGAGGAGGGACAGGGTCGGTGCCACGACCGGTACGCCTCCGGTGCGGCCGGCGAACGCGTCCCAGAAGCGGGCCAGGCTCCTCGATGAGGCTCGGCCCATCTCGGAGATCGACGTGCGAAGCAGACGAGCACACAGCGCCTGCAGTCGCTTTGCTCCCGGATCGCCGTACATCCGGATGTACATGTCCAGGGTGTTGAACGCGCCGGCGGCCACGTCATCGTCGTACGAGGTGAGGTCCTCGCGGATCTCCTCGATCGCCAGCCACGGACGGACCAGGCGGAGAAAGCCCTCGTCCACCCGTGTCGCCCGGAAGAGGAAGGCGATACGCACCATCAGGACGACGTCGGAGGAGCGCAGCCGGGCGAGCTCGGTCATCATCCGCTCAGTCGGAGGGGTGGGCGATGTGACCATCGCGCTCTCCAACTTGAAGTAGCGGCGCAGATCGTCGATGGCCGACCGGATGCCGGCATCGTCCGCGCCGATCGAGCTGAGGTAGTCGGCCAGGTCTCGATGCCAGCCTCCCTCGGCCGTACCACCGCGTTGCCAGTCTTCGTAGTCGTGGTCACCGCGGTACACGAGGCCCTCGACGATCAGCAGGATCGGATAGATCGCACGTATCGAGCGACGACCGTACCCGGCCACCCGCAGCAGCGGCAGGGACTTCTCGATCACCTTCGCCGCCTTGAGCATGTCCCGGCCACTGAGCACCGTGCGCGCACCGATCCCCGAGCGCCCGGCGGTCAGCACCTGCCCGTGGATCCGTCGGGCGAGACGCCGGTCGGCGCGCTCCGCGAGGAGCCACACCAGGATGAGCCCGGCCAGAGCCGCTCCCAGGAGTGTCATGAGCGTGATGAGCATCGAGGACCTCGTTCCTTGATCGATGAGACCTCGCAACCGTCACAGTCCTGTCATGATCGGTCGCCGCCAAGAGGTCGCGATGTACGGACCTTGCTGCCGCGTCAGACCCTCAGTTCGCCCAGGCCCGCCACCACCAGCGGCAACGTGTTGACCGCCGTGTGCACGACGAGCAGCAGCCAGAAGTTGCGATAGCGCATCCAGAGCAGGCCGGTGAACAGCCCGAAGGCTCCGTGATAGGCGACTGCCTCCGGGAGTGCGAGAGCGGGGTCACCGGAGAGTTGGACCGGCACGTGCGACAGCGTGAAGAGGACGGCGCCGGCCAGAACGCCGGGCCAGGCGCCCAGGAGTTGCTCCAGCCGGGTCTGCAGCAGCACCCGGTAGAAGAACTCCTCGAGAAGATTGGCCGTGACGAAGGTCAGGCCCGCCGCCACGACGATGAAGGCGGCTCCGACATCCGACGGCACCTGCCAACGGGGCGCCAGCGGGCTGAGTGCCGCCAGGTAGGTGAAGATGACGACGGCTGGCAGCGGCATCAGCCAGCGCGCCCGCCCTACCGGCCGCCACAGCCGTTCGACCGAGCCAACTGGAACGAGTTCGGCGAATCGATGGCCCAGCGCCCCGCCGACCACGAGCACCGCCGCCAGCAGCAGGAGTGCCAGCTTCACCAGGTGATAGAGGGGATAGGCGGGCATGCCGCTGGCGACGGCCAGGGTCATCAGGCCCGGCGTGAGAAGTGCCAGAACGCAGAGAGCGGCGCACTGCCCGACAAGGGCTTCTCTGCCGCCCCCGTACCCCGGTGACAGCGGTTGCGCGTTCCGTGAGATCAGGAGCAGCAGTGCGGCCGCCACCAGTGACGGCGCGAGGGCACTCCAGAGCGACTGGGTGGCGGTGGAGTCGGGGGACGTCGGGGCCTCGGCCGCGCCGAGGAGGATCAGCAGGACCGGTGCCGCGGTCAGGATGCAGGCGCTGCCGACGAACACCACCCGGCCGGCTGGCGAGGTGGCCGACTCTCGGGCCGCACCGATGCTGATGACGGTTGCCGCGCGCCACGACCTGACTAGAGCGGAGGTCATGTCATGACACTATAGTCAACACAGTCAAGCCCTCTTGTGGTAGCCATTTGGCCTGTTCGAGGGGTTGACGCACCCGGGTGTGTGTAGTGGAGTTTCGTCAAGCCTCCTGCCTGGACATGACCGAACATGACACGATCCTCGGTCGAGGCTGATCGGCGGCAGGCGCGGAACCTTGCGACCGGACGGCATCTCGGGGGAGCCATGATCCAGAGTCGAGCCCTGACAGCTGTGCGAACCAGCAGAAATCCGTCGCCGCATTGCGATGGACTAACGAGTCTTCGCGCGCTGAGGCCGATGGTCGGGCGCGACGACGACCTGGCTGAGGCATGCCGGCGCACACTCGGCGCCGCCGAAAGGCTGATCACCATCACCGGCCCGGTCGGCGTCGGGAAGAGTCGCCTCACGATCGCGATGGCGGCGGCGCTCGCCGAAGAGGACGGCCTGTCGGTGTACGTGGTGGACCTCGCCACGGTCGTCGACCGGACCGGCCTAGCCGCCGCGGTCATCGAGCACCTCGGGATCTCCACCGCCACCCCGCCCACCCTGGGCGGCCTCGGTGCTGCCTTCCCGCAGACGGAGCTGCTGCTCGTGCTGGATCGGTGTGACCAGCTGCGCGCAGAGATCGCCGAGCTCGCAACGACAGTGCTGGCCAGTTCCCCCCGAGCCCGGGTGGTCGTCACCAGCAGGGAACCCCTGCACATCTATGGCGAGCAGCTACTGGCGGTACGACCGCTACCAGTTCCGGACGTCGCCTCGGACCAGACCGCGTCGGAGCTGCTCGAGCTGCCGTCGGTCGCCCTCTTCATCCAACGACTGGCAAACGTCCGGCCGTTCTTCCGGCTCACCGACAGCAACCGCGGCATCGTTGCCGAGCTGTGCGCCCAACTCGACGGCCTGCCCCTGGCGATCGAGCAGGCCGCGGCCCAGCTCAAGGTGGTTCAGCCGCAGACTCTGCTGAGCCGGCTTCAGGAGAGCATCGAGATCCTGGACGGCGCGGCCAACGCCTCGCCGGTCCACTCGGCCAGCCTTCCCGCCGCGCTGGCTGACCATGTCGCCGAGCTACCTCCGGAGGCGCGGGCACTCCTGACCAGGCTGGCCGTCGTCAACGGGGAGTTCCGCCTGCAGGATGTCGAGGCGGTGGCCGACGCCCCGACCGGGCACGCCCAGCATCTGCTCGAGGTGCTGGTGGACAGGAACCTGGTGGAGGTGTGCGAGAGCGCCGGCGACGACCTGCGGCTCCGGCTGCTGCACACAACCCGGACGTTCGTTCGTGGACTGCCCGCCGCCGACCGCGAACAGACCACCCGACTGTACGTCGATCGGCTGGTCGCCGACGTGACGAAGAGGGCCGGCGGGCACCTCGAACCGCTTGGTGGGCCAGCGGGTTCGCCTGCCGAGCAGGAGGACCTGTCCGCGGGGTTCGCCTATCTCCGACGAACGGGACGAGCGGAGGACGCCCTTCGCAACGCGGCTTCGCTGGTACCTCATTTCGTCGCTCGTGGCGACTGCACCCAGGGTCTGGCCGGCCACCGGTCGGTTCCGGCTGCCCCAGATCCCGGCGACGGGCGGGAGCCGACTGGCACGGCGCTCACCGCCCGCCAGCGCGAGGTCGCCGAACTGGTCAGCCAAGGCTTGACCAACCGCGAGATCGCCCGCCGACTGGGTATTGCCGAATGGACCGCGGTCAACCACGTTCGTCACCTGTTGCGGAAGCTGCAGTTCACCTCACGGGTGCAGGTCGCGCGATGGGTGGCCCGCCAACCCGCCGTGAATCACCCACATCCGCCGGCCGAGTCACGGTCGTAGCCTCCTGCTCCGAGTACGGCGGAGGGAATCCCGGTCAGCCGGGTGTCGGTCGGGCGTGGTTCCGGGCGGCTCGGGGTCGCGGAGCCGCCCGAGGGGTCCTGGTTGGTACGCGCCGACCAGGCATGCAACGCCTCGATGAAATGGTCGAGCCGATCCAGCCCCCAGAACCGTTGGAACCCAAGCTTGAAGTAGGGGATGCCGAAGATGTCCTCGTGATACGCCTCGTTGAGGATCCGGACGCCCTCCGTTCGCACCTCAGGATCGTCGGCAGCGGCGAGGGTTCGGGTGGCGTCGAGCCCCGCCGACGTCGCCGCCCGACCGAGCACGTCGGGGTCACAGATGTTCTCGCCACGCTCCCAGCGGGCGGCCGTCACGGCGGCGTAGAACTCCCGATCGGCACCGAGCCGGCGAGCATACAGCCAGGCCAGGTGCGGCAGATCCCACTGCGGGTCGATGTCGATGGGCCAGGCCATCGAGTAGCCCAGCCGGTGGGCCAGCCGCTTGATGTCCGCCAACAGGTAGAGATGCTTGGCCTTGCTCATCGGGGTGTAGTGGAACTCTGCCCCGGTCAAGGTCAACTCATCCATGGTGCGGCGGTCAGGTTCCCAGTACGGCCGGTACTCGATGAGGTCGCGCGCCTCCGGTAGACGCTCCTCGAGCCGGCGCAGCGCCATCCAGCTGTAGGGGCTTCGGAAGGCGAAGTAGAGCCGTGGGCGCTGTCTCATGCCTTGTCCCCGTCCAGGCTCTCGGACGGGCCGTCACCCATCAGCGCCGAGCGGGTGGCCGCATCGAGAATGGCTAGTTGGCCGGCGTCGGGGCCGCGGCTGACTGCGTATCCGTGCAGGATCCGGCCGGTCGCCGTGTGCACCAACCTGTCGGCACGACGGACGTAGCAATCAATCCGTGCGGAGAACATCGCATTCTTGATGATTTCATCGACAACCATGACGGTCTGGACCGTCTCCTCCATGTGCACATCGGCAAGGAGGCGGATCCGGGCCCGTGACACCACCGGGATCCAGCCCCGCTCGTCGAGCAGGGTCCGCACCGAGAGGCCACGGTCCGCGAGGAAACGATCGACGGCCTCCTCCATCATCCGTACGTAGCCGGAGTGCTGGAGCCGATCGGAGAAGTGGCAGTAGAAGTAGGGGACCCGCCAGGACCAGGTGAACGCGTTCCGCTCCGACGACGGCTGCTGCTGCTGCTGAGCATCCGCACCCTTGGGGAGGGCTCCGATCTCGGGGACCACGAAAGGCTCGTACTCGGCGGGTACCGGCTCCTGGCCGGGGGCGTCCTTCTCCCGGACGAGAGCGACCCGCACCCAGCCGCGCAGTGCGATCTCCGACCCACCTGGCCGCTCGACGGTGAGTCGTACGTCCAGCCGGAGCGTGCCGTCATCGCGGGCTCGCGCCTTTCGGACCGTCAGCGTCGCCACGTCGTCCACCTCGACGGTGCGCGGTAGCTGCACCGATGACTCGACGAAGGTCAGACCCAGGCCGAAGCGGTGGTAGCAGGCCTGCGGGCCCAGGCCGAGCTGCCGGAAGTGATCCAGGACCGCTTCCTCCACGAGGTAGATAAAGTGCTTGAACCCGATCCACGTCCGGATATTGGCGCCCTCGTAGCGAGGCCTGCCCCGGTAGACGGTCTCGGTCGGTTCAGATACGGGGATCACGCGAGTTACCTCCCTGGGATGTCAGCGCCCACAGTGATCGGGTGCAGCCGGACACGGCGTCGAAGAAGCTGCCGATCTCCTCCGCCACCTGGGCGGCCTGCTGCACGTGACAGAAGTGACTGAGCTGCGACAACCGTCGTACCGTGGCTGTCGGCATGGCCAGGGCCAACGCCTCGGCCCGGTCGGCGGTGAATGCCGGGTCGTCGGTGCCGGCGAGGGCGAAGGTAGGCACCGTCACGCCGCTCAGCGCCAAGTGGCCGGTGGCGGCGAAATGGGCGAAGAGGGTACGCAGGCCGGTCCCGCCGATTCGTGCGACGGCGTGATCCACCATCCGGCGGCGCAACCCGCGGTCGAGCTGCCGGTTCCGCTCGGCCGCACGGAGACGTATCCGCTCGTCGATGACCGCGCGGAGCCGTTCCCGTTCCCGAGCCTCGACGTCCGGTCCCACCGGCGTCCTCGGCACGCGGAAGGCCGGTGCGAGCAGCACCACCGCGGTCAGCCGTGCGGACGCCTGTGCGCCGGCCGCGAGCACCTGCATCAGCGCGGTGGCACCGAACGAATGCCCCACCGCGCGGAAATTCCGCTCGGGCACCAGGTCGAGGGCTCGTCGCAACCATGCGCCCGCGTCCGCCTCAAGAGCCCACCGGTAGTCCCCACCGGCACGCCAGGGCAGGTCGAGCGCGTAGACCCGGTGCCGCTCGCCGAGGAGTTCGGCAAGTTGGCCCCAACTGCGCCAACCGTCCTCCACCCCGTGCACCAGGACCACAGGCGCACCGGGACCGTCGGCCACCTGCAGTCCGATCGGAGCGCCGGCCGTGGTCAATGGTTGCCAACCCAACCTGCTCACCGGGGTCGCTCCGGCGGCGACGCGGTCAGGACCGTGCTGGCGCGCCACCCGTTCCCGCAGTCGCCGGAGACATACGCGGTGTGGTCGGCCGATGCGTCGACCCACGCGGCTCCGACGGCGAGGTGCACCAGATCGAGCGTGCCGTGGACCCGTCCCACGCTGCGCTCCAACCGGAGAACCGCCGGCTCCGCAACGACCGGGGCGACCAGCCGTAAGCCGGCCAGCGCCGCCGTGGCCCGCTTCCGCTCGACCGGGTACACGTACGTGCCCTGGGACCGGTCGGCCGGATCGAGGACGAGACAGACCGCGACGTCCCGGGCCGGAGTGCCCGGTCGAGCCTCCATCGTGAGCAGGCGGCGCGTCACCTCGTCCGCGGGCTCGACGCCGACGAGGACCGCCCGCGCCGCCCGGCGGGAGGACAGCAGCAGCAGCGCGAGGCGAAGCGCGTCGAACCCGTTGCCCACGCCACCGCACGTGGTGAGGTTCGGTCCGGTCATGCCGTGTCGGATGGCGATAGTGCTCGCGACGACGTTGCTCGAGACGTTCGGTATCTGCAACGGACTGACGTCGCGAGCGGAGCCGGCCCGGACCTCGGTGACCACGTCACAGACCGACTTCGCCACGCCGTACCGGCTCGTGACCACCACCGCGACCGGGCCGTCCGGTTCTGGCAACGAGCGATCGGGATGCCCGGACGGTGACGTCAGTGCGTGGTGCACCGCGCACAGCGCCAACCGGGTAGCCCGGTCCTTGCCGAGCAGACCCTTGCGCCCGAGCAGGGTGTGCGCCTGCTCGGGCGCGACCACCGGCGTACGGGTGACCGCGGCCAGCTGCGGCTCGTCGAATTCGGGGCCAGGGCTGTAGACCACGCTTGAGGTGACAACCGCGCCGGTCATCCGTTCACCTCGAGCACCGCCACGGCGTTGACTCCGCCGAAGCCGAAGGAATTGATCTGGGCCACTCGCCCCCGAAGAGGAACAGGTGCCCCCGACACGAGCCGCAGGCCGCGGGCCTCCGGGATCGGATCGTGGAGACCGGCGATCGGTGGAACGAGCCCGACACGCAGTGCCTCGATCGCGAAGACGAGGCTCATGAGGGCAGCCGCGCCAGAGGTGTGACCGATGGCGCCCTTCACCCCGGTGACGATCGGTCCCGGTGAGATCCCCGCGAAGACCTCAGCCAGCACTTTCGCCTCGGTGGGGTCGTTGAGCGCCGTACCGGTGCCATGGGTGATCACCAGGTCGATGTCGGCCGGCCGGACGCCGGCCCGGTCGTGGGCGTCCTGTATCGCGGCCCGGATCCCGATCGGGTCGGGCGCAGTCTCGTGGGCGGCGTCGCACGAGAGCCCCACACCGAGTACGCCTGCCGCGGCACCGCGAGCATGACCAGCGGGCTCCAGGACGACGGCTACCGCGCCCTCGCCGAGCAGGACCCCGGTGCGATCCCTGTCGAACGGCCGGAGGGCCGTGGTGATGCCTGACGCGACTCGACCAATCATGGCCAGCATGCTCTCCGTGGTCGCGTCGACGCCGGCCACCACGACGGCGTCGACGTCACCGGCGACCAGGATGTCCTGGCCGACTGCCAGCGCGTGGCCGGACGCCGCGCAGGCGTTGACCAGGTTCAACACCTCTGGCGCATCCGGCAGCACCCGACGGACGGCCTCGGTGAAGTCGATGTCGGAGGGGTCCAGTGACCTGTCGTCGGCGGACCACCGCTCGACGGCCCGCAGGTCACGCAGGCCGGTGCCGATCACGACGGACACCCGTTGCCGGTCGGATAGTCCCGCTCTGCGAACCGCGGTGGCGACGCAGTCGGCCAACCAACTGGCGGCCCGTCCGGGAGCCTCCGCGACGCCGTCCAGAATCTGGTACCCGTGACCGACACCGACGGCGGGAGTGTGGAAGCGCAGAGGGCTCACCCCGGCCTGGCCCGCCAGCAGCGCGTCGAAGGTCTGCCGGGTTGACCCGAGGCAGCTCACGAGGTCATACCCGGTGATCGCGACCGCCACGGTGCCACCCCCTGACCAGCGCGGCACCCACGGCGCCGTCGGCTGTATGTGCGGTGATCACGGACACCCGGCCGTGCAGGACGGGTTCGGTCCGGTGATGAGCGAGAACCTCGGCGACCTGGAAGGCCGCGGACGCCGCCTGGGAGTCTCCGACCAGGTCCGCCACTCGAAGGCGGCGGACGGACGGGTCGAAGAGCATGTCGGCGGCCAACCGCTCCGGGCCGCCGTCGGGTTCGGCGCCGGTCTGACCTGTCGAGACCGCCCAGACCTCATCCCGGGACAGCCCAGCACGCCGCAGTGCCCGATCGACGCAGCGGGCCAGAGCAGCCGCGACACCGGTCGGCGTGGTGTTGGTCGGATCGAAACCCAGCTCGACGGCGAGCACGTCCGCGTCGCACTGGCGGCCGGTGGCCCGTACCGTCTGCGGGTCCTCGGCGACCAGCACGACCGCGCCCTCGCCGACCGGGGCCGAATGCCCGCCCGGACGACGCAGGGCGCGCAGTCCCCACGCCGTCTGCGGGCTGAACTCCTCGACCGCGCCGGTGAGGAGGGCACTGGCGTACCCCTTGCGCAGCGCGTTGCCGGCGTACCGCAGTGCCGTGATTCCGGCTAGCGTGCCGCCGGCGACTGTCGCGTTGATGCCCTGGAGCTTGAACCTGATCGCGCACTGGCCGGCGGCGCCGTTCATCACGGCGTTGGGAAACAGCACGGGATTGACCAGGTAGGGCTTGTCCTGGGTCAAGGTCTCCCTGCTGTAGTCGCTGGTCGAGGCGATGCTGCCGGCGGTCGTGCCCAGCACCACTCCGACCCGGTGGCGATTCTCGTCGTCCACCACCAGGTCGGTGTCGGACAGCGCGAGATCACATCCCACCATCGCGAGCGCGGTGCTGCGATCGATGAAGCTCGTGCCCTTGCGGCCGAGGTAGTCACGCGGGTGGAAGTCCACCAGGACATGTGCCCGCTCGTCGGGCAGCCGCCGGTCGAACATGTCGGGCACGGCAACCGCCTCGGCGCCGGTACCGAGGGTGCCGGCGAAGTCGTCCGCGCCCACGGCGGTGGAGGACAGCACTCCCCAGCCGGTGATGGAGAGCAGCGGTGTCGCAATGGTCGGGTTCACGCCGCCCTCCCGAAGATCACGATGGCGTTGTTGCCACCGAAGGCGAACCCGTTGTTCTGCACGATCCGCAGCATCGCGGTGCGAGCCCGGTTGGCCACCGGATCGATCGGCGGCAGGTCCGGATCGGCAGCGGTGAAGTTCATCGTCGGAGGGATGAACCCCTGGGTCATGCCGAGCACAGAGGCGATGGCGCCGAAGCCGCTGGCCGCTCCCATCGTGTGACCCAGCATGGATTTGATGGAGCTGATCGGTGGGGGTTGTTCGAAGACCTCGACGACCGCGCGGGCCTCAGCCGAGTCGTTCGCCGGCGTACCGGTGCCGTGGGCGCAGATGTAGTCCACATCCGCCGCGGTGATGCCGGCGTTGCGGTGCGCCAGCCGCATGCATTCCGCGATGCTCGCCGAGTCCGGTGCGACCATGTGGTTGGCGTCGCAGTTCAAGCCGTAGCCCAGGATCTCGGCCAGGATCTCGGCACCACGGTCGACGGCCGAGTCGAGGCTCTCGAGGAACAACACCGCGCCGCCCTCCCCGGTGAGGATTCCCGAGCGGCCCTGGCTGAAGGGCGCACAGGCCTCGGCGGTCAACGCGCCGAGCCGGTAGAAGCCGGCGTGGGCCCAGCGGATCACCGAATCGGCGCCACCAGCCAGCATGTAGTCCAACTCGCCGGAACTGATCAGGTCATAGGCGTACCCGAGCGCGTAGTTGCTGGCGGCGCATGCCGTGGAGATCGTCGTGGCCTCACCGGTAAGCCCCAACTCCCGGTTCACCGCGTGGGCCAGCCGCGAGGCCGGCACCTGGCGGACCAGTGCCGGATCCAGGCCGGTGAAGCCAGCCGCCAACGACTGCTCGGTGAGGTGTTCGATCACCTGGGACTCGCCGCTGGTGGTACCGATGCTGGACCCTGCCGCCGAGGCGGCGAGTCGGTCCGGATCCATGCCCGCGTGCTCCACGGCCAACCGGGCCGCTGACGCCGCGAACAGACTAGTCCGCCCCCACTGCGAGGGATCGAGGACCTGGACGAACTTCGTGGGCTCGAAGCCCTGCACCTCACCGGCCATGAAGTGCGGAAAACCGGACGCATCGAAGCTCGTGATCGGGGAGATCCCGGTCCGGCCGGTACGCAGAGCGGCTCCGAACTCGACGGTCCCGATGCCGATGCTGGAGACCGGGCCGAGACCGGTGATCACGACGCGCCGGGTCACGGTCAGCTCCAGCCCGCGTACTTCGCCACTACGTCGTAGGTGGCGCGGAGGTGGATCATGTTGGGCAACTCCGTCTGCGGAATGTCCACCTTGAAGCGCTTCTCGATCCGGGCGAGGAGCTCGATGGCGCGCAGTGAGTCGGCGTCGTACTCCTCGCCGAACAAGCCGGTCTCGGTCAGCTCCTCCGGCTCCACTTCGAGGACTTCGGCGGCGATCTCGCGAAGCTCCGCCAGTTGGGGATTGGTTACCTGGGTCATGTCGCATCTCCGGTTTCGTGAGAATCGAGGATCGGACCAGCCGCCGAGGGCCTGTCCCCCGGACGACTGTCGATGTCTGGTCGGATGACGGCGAACATCGAGCCGGCAGTCAGGACGCGACTGTCCCCGACCCACGTCTCGCCGCCGAACATCGCGGTGCCGGCATTGACGTGTTGCAGTCGGACGAGGTGCCGGAGCACGTCGCCCGGTCGGACCCGCCCGTGCAGGCGGATGTCGGACGCCGAGCCGAACAGTGGGAAGCCGTTCCCCGGCGCCGAGTGGAGCCAGAGCAGCGCTCCGGTCTGCGCGAGCGACTCCAGCAGGAGCGAGACCGGGTAGTCGAACCCGGGGCCGTCGACCGCGTCGAGTCCCGCGTAGCAGGGCTCACTGCCGGTCACCGCCTTCAGCGCCTCGATTCGCGCGCCGCTCTCCAGGGTGAGCACCCGGTCGACGAGCAGCATGGGGTGGCGGTGCGGCAGGATTCTGCGGATGGCGGCGTGGTCGAGCATCATCGCGGGCCGTCCGGGTTTGCGCGGTTGCCCTGACCTGCCAGCTCCAACACCACAGTCGCTGCCGCCGTTCCGTCATCCCGTTGGCAGCGGGCCTTCACCAGCAGCTCGCCCGACGCCCCGGCCGGGAAGACGACGCATCGCGCGACGAGGACGTCGCCAGGTAGCAACGCCGCGCTGAACCGGGCCGACCGCACCGCGGTCAGCGCGACCGGCGCGGAGTCCGACCACTGGGCCACGGCCTGGCGGGCCGCCTGATAGACGGTCTCGATGACGAAGACGCCCGGATAGATGGGCCGACCGGGGTAGTGGCCCGGCAGGTAGGGGTCGAGTGCCTCGATTCGTTTGGTGGCGGTGACGACGAGTTCGCCCGCCGGGCCACGGGTGGCGCGGACATCGTCGACCGCCACCAGCGGGACGGCGTGATCGAGGGTCACAGGATCATCCCGCCGTCGACCTGGAGGACCTGATTGGTGATGTAGGAGGCCCGGTCCGAGGCGAGGAAGGAAACCAGCTCGGCGACCTCCTCGGGCGTTCCGAAGCGGCCCAGCGGGACCGACTTCACCGCCTCCCGCCGTACCTTCTCGGCGAGGGCCGCAGTCATGTCCGTCTCGATGAAGCCGGGGGCGACCACGTTGACCCGTATCCCGTACCGGCCGAGCTCCTTGGCGAGGGCTCGGCTCATCCCGATGATGCCGGCCTTGGCGGCGGAGTAGTTGGCCTGCGTGGCGTGTCCGTGCACCCCGGCGACGGAGGACATGTTGATGATGCCGCCGCCGCGCTGCTTCATCAGCTCGAAGACCACCGCCTTGCAGAGGTTGTACGTGCCGGTGAGGTTCGTGTCGACGACCGAGTCCCACTGCTCGTCGCTCATCAACACCAAGGGGTTGTCCCCGACTATCCCGGCGCAGTTGACCAGCACCGACGGGGGGCCGAACAGCGCCTTGGCGTCGGTGACGAAGCGTCGGACCGCCGCACGGTCGGTGACGTCGCACTCGGCGTGGTGGACGTACGCACCCAGCGCCCGCGCCTTCGCGGCGGTCTCCTCGCCCGCCCCGCCGGCGGAGCGGTAGCAGAGAGCCAGGTCGAAGCCGTCCTGCGCCAGTCGGACAGCGACCGCCCGGCCGATCCCTCGCGACGCCCCCGTCACAATGGCCGACGGTCGCTCGCCACGGGATGCGGATAGATGCTCGGACATACGCCCTCCGGAATCCATGAGGTAGGCGTGGACGTGTGGCACGGATCGTGCCGCGTTCCCGGCAGTGGAAGGTTAACCATTCCCCGCGACCGCTGACAAGCGCCGACCGGCCTTTCACCATGTTTATGGCTGACCCAATGTCGAGGTCGAGGGGGATGGCTAGAAATTGTCAGCACTACTGGAAGCAGCCATTGCGCGCCCGCTTTATGGGGAACGACCGAACCAGTTCCTGCCCTGGTCGGGGCCTCTATGGCTGAGGTCGGTCACGCCCCGCCGGCAAGGTATGCCCGATGTGGTGGAAAGACTGCGGTTATGCCCCCGGCGGCTGACCAACACGCCCCACACCACCGGCCCTTGACGCATTTCTGCTTCCGGTGTGTCATTAGCCGGCCACCTCGCCTGCTGATCTGCCCGCCAATTCAGCGGGCAACACCTGGCGTTCCGGTCGCACCCCGGTACCCGCATTCACCTAAGCACGAGCTATCGACGAGGTGAACACATGCCGCCCGCCATAGCAGCTGAACGACTTGTCAAGAACTACGGAAAGGTCAAGGCACTCGACGGTTTCGACCTGGAGGTGCCGACCGGCAGCATTCTCGGTCTGCTCGGCCCCAACGGCGCCGGCAAGACGACCGCGGTGCGGGTGTTCGCCACCCTGGTGCGGCCGGACACCGGCCGTGCCTTCGTGGCCGGGTACGACGTCGCGACCGCACCCGACGCGGTACGCCGGTCCATCGGCCTCTCCGGCCAGTTCGCCGCCATCGACGAGAACCTGACCGGCCGACAGAACCTGGACCTGGTCGGTCGCCTCTATCACCTGGGGGCGAGACGGGCCAGGGCGCGAGCCGCCGAGCTGCTGGACCGATTCGACCTGACCGATGCGGCCGACCGCCTCGCCAGGACGTACTCCGGTGGCATGCGCAGACGGCTCGACCTTGCCGGGGCTCTGGTCGCCGCGCCGCCGGTGCTGTTCCTGGACGAACCCACGACCGGGCTCGATCTGCCGAGCCGCCGGCATCTGTGGGAGCACGTCGCACACCTGGCGGCGGAGGGCACGACGGTACTGCTCACCACGCAGTACCTCGAGGAGGCGGAGGCGCTGGCCACCTCGATCGCCGTGATGGAGGCCGGGAGGGTGATCGCGACCGGCACCCCCGACGAGCTGCGATCGAAGGTTGGCGGCGGCCGGGTGGAAGCGATCCTGGCGGACGTCGACGACCTGGCTTCCGCCGCTACCTGCCTGCGGCGGCTCGACGGCGGAGACCCGCTGGTCGACGTGAACGAGCGGCGTGTGTCGATACCCGCCGACGATGCCGAGGTGCTGATCCAGGTGGTGCGGAGTCTGGACGAACACCGGATCAAAGTCGTCGACCTAGCCCTACGGCGACCCACGCTGGACGACGTGTTCCTGGCTCTGACGGGTGGGGACGCTGCCCCCCGACCCGCACACGAGAGCGAGAAGGAGGCGGCCCGATGACGACCTCGGCTCCCGCGCCCGCCGCCGGTGGACTGCGATGGATCGTCTCCGACGCGGCGACGGTGACCAAGCGGTACGCGATCGGCATGACCCGCACCCCCGACGTGGTGTTCTTCAGCACCGTCCAGCCGATCATGTTCGTGCTGCTCTTCGTCTTCGTCTTCGGCGGCTCGATCGAGACACCGGGTGGTGGTTCGTACGCGAACTACCTGATGCCCGGGATCCTCGTCCAGACGGTGGCGATGGCCACGGCGGTGACCGGGTCCGCCATCGCCCTCGACGTCCAACGTGGAATCGTGGATCGGTTCCGAGCGCTGCCGATGGCGCGCTCCGCGCTCCTCATCGGCCGCAGCTTCGCCGACCTGGTACTGAACGCGCTGTCGCTGTTGCTGGTCACGGTGTGTGGGCTGCTGGTGGGCTGGCGCCCCAGCGGCAGTGTGGCCGGGATCCTCGCCGGGATCGGCCTGGTGCTGCTCTTCGGCTACGCGATGACGTGGCTGGCGCTGTTCATCGGCTTGAGCGTGCCAACCCCGGAGGCGGCCGCGCAGGCGTGCATGCTGCCGATCCTGCCTGCCGTGTTCCTGTCGAACCTGTTCGTCGCCACCGAGAACCTGCCCGGCTGGCTGCAGGGACCGGCCGCCTGGAACCCCGTGAGCGCGATCATCACCACCGTCCGCGGGCTGATGGGGAATTCCACCACCAGCGGATCGGGTGGCCTGCCGGGCCGATATCCGGCCCTCGTCGCCTGCTTCTGGATCCTGCTGATCATCACGGTCCTCGTGCCACTCGCCGTCCGGCGTTACCGGCGCATCACCCGCTAGCCCGTTCCCCGCGAGGGCAGGAGACGACGTTGCTGGACCAGTACCCGCCTTACACGTTCGCCGACCCTCTGTTCTACGACTCGCCCGCCAACATCGGCCCGGAGTCGGACTACGAGGCAGCCGCTCGACCCGCTCCGGCCGGTTGGAGGCGTACTCGGCGGCAGGTGTGGGTGAACCTCGACCCGGCCGAGGTCGAGCTGCCCACGCAGGGCTGGAAGATTCACCTGTCCGCGACCCTCGCCAATGCGGCACGGGTGTTGGACGTGGCCTGGGGGCACTGCGTCGACAACCGGATTCCGTTCAAGTTCCTGCCCAACGAACGACTGCTGCGCATCTTCAACGCCAAGTACATGCCACGCCAGTCAAGTGGCAAGTTCGTGGTCCTCTATCCGGTTGACGTGGCGCAGCTACGGTCCAGTCTCGGCTTTCTGGCCGAGGAGCTGGCGGGCGAGCCGGGGCCACAGATCCTCAGCGATCTCCGCTGGGGAAGTGGCCCGGTGTTCATCCGATACGGCGGCTTCCGGGAACGACACTGCACGACCCCGGACGGCGAAGCGGTTCCCGCCATCGAGCGACCGGACGGCATCGCCGAGCCCGACCTGCGGCGACCGGTGTTCCAGACGCCGCCCTGGTTGGCCGTACCGGACTTCATCACCAAGCGGCGAGCGGAACGACCGGTCAGCCGGGCGGTCGACTTCCCCTATCGGGTCGAACGGGCGCTGCACTTCTCCAACGGCGGTGGGGTCTATCTCGCCGAGCGCGATGACGGCGTACAGGTGATCCTCAAGGAGGCACGACCACACGCGGCGCTCGACCGTGCGGGACGCGACGCCGTGCAGCGAATAGGTCACGAGCACCAGATGCTGCGCCGGCTCGACGGCATCGCCGGCGTACCCAGGGTGTACGACTACCTGGTCGTCGAGGGCCATCACTTCCTGGTGCTGGAGCGCATGCCCGGCGAGGTGATCTGGAAGTGGACCGCGGCCGTGCATCCCATGGTGGATGCGGCGCCGTCCGACCTGGACCGGTCCCGGTACGCGCAGCGGGCTCTGCGTCTGTCGGCCGACGTCGACCGGATTCTCGACGACATTCACGCCCGCGGCGTGATCTACGGCGACCTCCACCCGGGCAACATCCTGGTCACCACGGACGACAAGGTCTCCCTGATCGACTTCGAGGTGTGTGGCGAGGTCGACGACACGTCGTACACCCCTGGACTCGGCGCAGCCGGATTCACCCCCGGCAATCACGACATCTCCGGGCTTGCCTGCGACGACCTGGCCTCGGCTGCGCTCTCCCTGTGGCTGTTCCTGGCGCTCGATCGACTCTGGGAGCTCGACCCCGACAAGTTGAGGACGTCGATCGATCACGTCGTCGCCCGGTACCCCCTGCCGGACGCGGCAGTCGAGCGGCTCCGGCGTACCTTGCTGGGCGGGCCGTCCGGGGCAGAGCCGAGCCTGGCCCGGACGGCCGCGCGGGGACGCCCGCAAGAGGTGGACCTCGCCGCGGAGCCCGACCTCGGGGCCGTCTGCCAGTCCCTGGCGGACGCGATCCTGCTGTCGGCCACCCCGGAGCGCCACGACCGGCTCTTCCCCGGCGACATCCGCCAGTTCAGTGAGGGCGGGGCAACCTTCGCCCACGGCGCCGCAGGCGTGCTCTGGGCACTGGACCAGTCCGGGTTCGGGCGCTTTCCCGACCATGAGGACTGGCTGATCCGGGCTGCCAGCGAACCGCTCGTCCCGCGCCCCGGATTCTTCACCGGTCTGCACGGCATCGCGCACGTCCTGGACCACTTCGGCCACCGTACGGCAGCTCTCGACCTGGTCGGCCAGGCCATCGCCCCGACCGCGGTGGTACAGGAGCCCGACCTGTACCGAGGCCTCGGCGGCATCGGACTGAACCTGCTGCACCTCAGCCAGCGGACCGGCAGCGCCGACCTGCGGGCCATGGCCGTCGACGTGACGCAGCGGGTGGCGGACGCCCTCGAACTCGCCACCCGCTCCGGAAAGCCACGCCCGGCCGGTCTGCTGGACGGTTGGAGTGGTCCAGCCCTGCTGTTCGTGCGAATGCACCAGGCGACCGGTGACTCCGGATGGCTAGACCTGGCGGTCCGCGCGGTGCACCGGGACCTGGATCGCTGCGTCGTCCGGCCGGACGGCACGATGCTCGCGGGGGAGATGGGCGGCCGCGCTCTGCCGTACCTGCGGAACGGCAGTGCGGGTGTCGGCCTGGTGGTGGACGAGGTGCTGCGCCACCGCGAGGACGAACGGCTTCGCGAGTCGCTGTCCGCGGTACACAACGTCTTTCTGCCTGAGTACGTGGCGGAGAGCAATCTGCTGGACGGCCGGGCTGGCCTGCTCGCCGTCGCCGCCCGGATGTCGCTCAGCGCGCCCGGCGAGCCGATCGAGTCCGCGATCGCGCAGCACATCCGGAGGCTGTCCTGGTACGCGGTGTCCTACCGGGGTCACCTCGCCTTTCCCGGCCGGCAGCAACTGCGCCTCTCCATGGATCTGGCGACCGGCAACGCGGGGGTGATGCTCGCGGTCACCGCCGCCCGCCACCGCAAAACCAGCTTTCTGCCCTTTCTCAGCCTGGCCGCCGTCACCTAGCGAGCCAGCCTCAGGCCAGCCCGTCCCGGGCTGTAACAAATCGAAATCCGGAAGGAGGTGAATCATCGTGGAGATTCTCGAGCTGCAGGGTCTGGAGATCGCGGAGGCGGACTCCGACCTCGTCACCGCCAGCTTCGTCAGCAACAAGTGCTGATGTCGATGATCAATCAGTCACACCGTCCCCGGAAGGAGGTGAATCATCGTGGAGATTCTCGAGCTGCAGGGTCTGGAGATCGCGGAGGCGGACTCTGACCTCGTCACCGCCAGCTTCGTCAGCAGCAAGTGCTGAGGATGTCGCGTTCGCTCGTCGTGCGGAGCCAGGAATCGAGGTGACACACATGGAGATTCTCGAACTGCAGGGTCTGGAGATCGCTGAGATCGATTCGGATCTGGTGACGGCCAGCTTCAAGAGTGACTACTGCTAATCAGTACTGGTCGCGTTGACCATCCCGGCGGGCGCGGTTCGTCTCCGGACGTTCCGCGCCCGCCACCCCTGGATGCACGGCTCGAGCGCATGGAGGAACTGGTGAAGGGCGAATTGGTGTCACTCCGTCGGCTGACCGACGACGACTACGAGCTGTTGGTGTCGTGGCTCGACGGACAGGCGGGCGGTTACGCCAACGGAGGCCCGGTCCTGTGCAGCGGTGCCGAATTCAAGGCGGAATCGACGAGAACCGGCCACACCCACCTGATGATCGTGAGCAACGACGGGACACCTGTCGGTGCCCTGAGCTGGCGGACACTGAGTTATCCGGGCAACTTCTCGATCGGTCTGATCATCGGTGAGTCGCAGCTGTGGGGGCGCGGCCACGCTGCCAGCGCGTTCGGGCTGCTCCTGCAACACCTATTCCATACCTTGAACGCGCATCGGGTCGAGGTCACCACCGGGGTGTACAACCAGGAGACGATGAAGATCGTCACCCGTGGGCTGATGACGCTTGAGGGCATCCTGCGGGACTACGCGTTCGTCGATGGCGAATACCAGGATGTGGCGGTCTGTTCTCTTCTCCGAACCGAGTACGAGACGCTCCTGGCCCGCGGCGCGTTCGGTCGGCACACCAGTACGGTGCCGGCTCAGGAGAAACAGAAGGCGCTGAACTCCTTCCTACGCTTCCTGAGCGATACGGGCGACCTCCACCTGCACCGGATCGTCTCGCGGCGGCAGACCGCGACGCCGCCCGAGGCCGATGCACCCCATCCCGGGATCTCCGATCCCCGGGAGCGACCGGCCGGCGAGAACGGAGCGGAGCTCTCCAGGGCGGTGCGTCATGGCTGACCGGCCCGCCCCCGCCGACGACAACCCGCGGCCTCCCGGCATGCCGGCGAACGTGCCCGCCACGCTTGATCTAGCCCGGGGGAACCTGCTGCTGGTGGGGACCGGATCGTTCAATGTCAACCTGCTGCCGACCTGGGCGTTGATGCTGCGCAAGTGGTACGGCTGCCACCTGCGGGTGTGCCTGACGTACTCGGCCACAGCGCTGGTGGCCCGGGACGCGATCGCCGCCGCGACCAAGGAACCGGTATGGGGGCCGGACTGGCCCACCGCGAGCGGTTGCGTGCCGCACCAGGAACTCGCCGGCTGGGCGGACCTGGTGATCGTCGCTCCGGCGACCGCCGCCTTCGTCGGCAAGTGCGCGAATGGCATCTCCGACAGTCTCGCGCTCAGTGTCGTGATGAGCGTCTCGGCGCCGGTCGTGCTCGCGCCGGCGCTCGCCGAGGAGGCGATCTCTCGGCCGTCGGTCCAGCGAAACCTGCGGCTGCTCGACGAGGACGGCTACCACGTCGTACCGCCTCAGGTCGGCACCTCGGTGCACTCCGGGCGGCTCGGCATCGGTGCGATGGCCGACCTGGGCAGCATCCTGCGTACCGCCGCCGCCGCGCTGACCGCCGTGCGAAGAGAGCCGGGTTCCGACTCCCTGGTGACGAGCACACCGGTCAACGGGGCAGACGGCCACCGGTGAGTTATCCACACCTGCCCACCATCGCGGGGACGACCGTCGTCTTCCGCTGCGACGACGCGCTCTGGCGCACCGACCTCGGCGGGCACACAGTCGAACGACTCACCGAGGATGAGACAGTAGGCACACCCCAGCTCTCCCCCGACGGGCGGAGAGTCGCGTACGCCGTGGGTGACGGACCGCTGGCCGTCCGGGCGTTGACCAGCGCGGGGCGCGAACTGCTCGCCCACGGGCAGGGGGGCCAGGCGGTCACCTGGACTCCCGACGGGGCCGGGATCGTCTACACCGGCTGCGTCGACCGGCCGTTCGAGGTTGACTGGCTCCACCAGGTAGACCTCGACGACGGCGCCGTCCGTCGTCTGCCCTACGGCCCCGCCACCTCGCTCAGCTTCGGTCCCGGCGCTGCCCGCGTGCTGGGCCGCGGCGGCGTTGATCCGGCCGGCTGGAAGGGCTACCGCGGCGGACTGGCCGGAGAGCTGTGGTTGGATCCGGGGGATGGCCGCTTCGTACGGGTACCGACACCGATGGGCAACCCGACCGCGCCGCACCTGGTCGGCGGCCGCCTGTTCTTCCTCTCCGACCACGATGGCACCGGCAACGTCTATTCCTGCGATCTCGACGGTGCTGACCTGCGACGGCACACGGCGCATCGGCGGTACTGCGCACGGCACCTGAACAGCGACGGACGCCGGCTCGTGTACCAGTCCGGCGGGGAGCTGTTCCTGCTGGAGCCCAACGATGCCGAAGGTCGACGGCTCGACGTACGGATCGGGGGCAGGCGGCGCGGTCCACGGGCGGTAGCTGCGACCCGGGCCCTCGACGGTGCTGCGCTCAGCCCAGCCGGCGACACGCTGGCCGTGACGGTCCGGGGCGCGTTGGTGACCAGGGCGGTTGAGGGTGGTCCGTATCGGCGGCACGGCATACGGACCCGACGGCACCGCCGGCCGGTGTGGCTCGCGGACGGCTCGGCGGTGGTCGTGGCCACCGGGGACGGCGGCACCGACGAGCGGTTGACGTTGGCCCCCGTCGACGGGTCACCCGCATTCGACCTGGACCTGCCGCCACTCGGCCTGGTCACCGAACTCGCCGTGGCACCCCGCGGGCGTCGCCTCGCCGTGGCAAATCACCGGCACCAGCTCATGGACGTCCGGATCGACGTCGACCCCGCCACCGGGGCGGTGCGGTCGCAGGCGACCCTGCTGGACACGAGTCCGTACGACCAGATCTCCGACCTCGCCTGGTCGCCGGAGGCGTCGTTGCTCGCATACAGCTTCCCGGACACCGACAGCACCAGTTGCATCCGCTTCTGCCGGCTGTCGGACGGAGAGACCTTCCCGGTGACCGAGCCGCTGAGCCGGGACCAGTCACCCAGCTTCGATCCGAGCGGACGGCAGCTGTTCTTCATCGGCGTTCGCGCCCTGGACGCGGTCTACGGGGAGATCGAACCGAACCTCACCTTCGCGGCCGTGTCCCGTCCCTACACGGTGCGACTGGCGGTCGAGGACCAGCCGGAGACGGTCGACGTCGGCGCGGTCGTGCGGATCGACCGGGACGGCCTGTTCGACCGGGTCACCCCACTGCCTGTCCCACCGGCCCGGTACGGGATGGTGGTCGGCCTCTCCGACGGGGCGCTGCTCACCGCCCGGCCCGTACGGCCATCTCAGGCGCCCGACGGCGGTGGCACCGGTCGTGGTGGCGATCTCTACCGCTACGACGCCGTGGCTCAGCGACTCACCCCGCTCGCGAGGCGGGTGACCGAGTTGCAGTGCCTGCCGGACCTGTCCGGCGCCCTCGTGCGGACGGGCGGTCGGCTCGACCGCATCCGGCTCGACCAGCCCGGCCCTGCCGCCCGGGTCACCGTCGACGACATCGAAGTGACCGTGGACCCGTACGCCGAATGGCGACAGATCTTCCGGTCGGCCTGGACCTTGCAGCGTGAGTACCACTGGTCGCCGGAACTCGGCGGGGTTGACTGGCCGGCGGCGTATCGCCGGTACCGCCCGCTGGTTGACCGGGTGACCACCCGCGAGGAGCTGTCCGACGTCCTCGGTGAGCTGCACGGCGAGCTCTCCAGCTCACACACCGGCGAACGCGGAGGCGACCATGGCGCGACCGTCGGGTACGGCCGGCTCGGCATCGACTGGGACTGCCGCGACGGCCACTGGTACGTCGGCCGGGTGTGGAGAGTCCCTGGTACGGCCGGCCCCGCATTCGGTGTCGAACCCGGCCAGCGGGTCACCGCCGTCGACCTTCGCCCGGTCGGTCCGGGTGGCCCGATGGAGCTGCTCGTGGGCCGCGCCGACGGGGTCGTCGGACTGCAGCTCGTCGAGCCGGATGGCGCGATTCGTGCGGTGACGACACCTGTCCTGGCCGACGACCGCCAGTTGCGCTACCGGGGATGGGTGGAGGACAACCGGAAGCTGGTGCATTGGCTGACCGGCGGTCGGGTGGGTTACGTGCACCTGCCGGACATGGGTCCGCGAGGGTTCGCCGAGTTCCAGCGTTGCCTACTGGTCGAAGCCCGGCGGGAGGCGTTGCTGATCGATGCCCGATTCAATGGTGGTGGACACGCTGCCGACCTCGTCATCGAGCGGTTGGCGCGGCGGCGCGTCGGCTACCGGTTGGCGCGCCGGGGAGCGACGCAGGGGTACCCGCACCGGGCCGCCCCCACCGCACAGGTCGTCCTGATCAACGAGCGAACGGGATCCGACGGTGAGACGTTCGCCCAGGTCTTCCGGTCGCGGGGCCTCGGGACCGTGGTGGGCCGGCGGACCTGGGGCGGCGGCACCGGTATCCGACCGAGGCATCGACTCGTCGACGGCACGGTAACCACTCAGCCGGAGTACCGGTTCGTGTTCGACGACACCGAAAAGGGACTCGAGAACCACGGCTGCGAACCGGATGTCGAGGTGGACGTGAGCCCCGACGACCACGCCGCAGGCCGTGACCCACAGTTGGAGGTCGCCGCCCTGCTGGCAGCGAAGCGGATCGACGCGGCACCCACGATGAGTGACTTCCCGCGTATGCTCGGTGATCGAATCACGGCGAGCGCATCGGCTTCTATCGATCATTCTGCCCCGGCGCCAGAGCCACGAGGATGAGAACCCGGACGAAGGCAGGTACCTGGCCAATGACTCAGTTGATGGCTGACACTGAGGCTCCTACTCGCCGTAGATCGGTCTGGGCGGGTTACGCCGCCGCGACCTGGGCACTGCTGTTCGCCATCCGCGGCATCTACTGGGCCCTCGGCGGAAGCGTCGGACTCGCCACCCTCTCCGAGGGGATCAAGGACCTGCACGCGCAGGGCGACCGGATGCTCTTCGCGGCTCTGTGGATGACAGTGGTGCTGGAACTGTTCGGCGTTGTGCTGGGTCTGGCGCTCGTGCGTCCGTTCGGTGTGGTGTTTCCGCAGTGGGTGCCGGTGGTGGCGAAGCGGCGGGTGCCGAACTGGCTGCTGCTCGTACCCAGTTCGGGTGCCTCCGCTCTGCTGCTGGCGCACGGCGGCACGTTCGTCGGCTTCGGACTGAGCGCCCTGATCAAGGGCGAGACGATGACCACCGAACTCCGCTGGTACGCGATGTTCTGGGGTCCCTGGTTCATACTCGGAGGAGTCCTATTCGGCGCCGCGGCGCTTGCGTACCTGCGGTGGACCTCGGATCGGCGCTCGTGGCGACGCCGGATCGGGGTCGCCGCCGGTGTGGTCGCCTTCCTCGGTGGTCTGGTGGCTGCCGCCGCGCCGTTCATCGTCACCTGGCTGGCATCCGGCAGCGAGTAGTGGGCCCGTGGCCTCCCTGAGCGGACGCGGTTACGGCGTCTGGCCCGCCGCTGCCGCCACGTCGGCGGGTCCCTGCACGGATCGCCGCCGCGCGGTGAACAACTCGCGGTAGAACCAGCCCTGCCGGAAACCCGCTGGCTCGTAGGGCGACGAGGCCGTCGCCTCGACACAACCCTCGCTGGTCGTGAGGCGCACCACCGCGGAGTAGTCCGGGTGGACACCGTCACCGCTGAGAGCGCGCACGAACTCGACCTCCATCACGTCACCTGCTTCGACCTGGATCGGCTCGTCCCAGAGCGGCAGGTAGACGGGGGCGAAAGTCGTCACCTGCTCTGGGCGTCGACCGGCTCGTCCTCCCGGTGGCCCCACAGCCGGATCCACAGCAACAAGCCGTCAACGCGCCCCGGCTGACGCATCACCAGCACCCCGGTCTCGCGCCCCTCAGCCGATGCGCCGACCGAGAAGTCGAGGTCTTCCACTATGGCGGACGTGCTCAGCACGTGCCGTGGATCGGCCCCTTCGACGCACATGCGCACGTCGAAGGGGCCGCCCTTGACGCGGAAGAGCTCGTCGAGATAGTGGAGGGCGTATGGCGAGAACGACAGGGCAGGCGCCAGATCCCTAATGCACGTCGCGCCGGCCATGGTCACGGCCCGGGCCGGCACCATGTCCGCGCCGGACTTGGTGAGCCGGTTCTTGGCGTCGGCCAGGACGACGGCTGCGCCCTCCGACCCGGCGATGGTGCCAATGATCTCCGAGACACAGACGTCAGCCTGCGCCTCTTCGAAGCTGAGGTCCGTCGACCAACCGCCGACAAGTGTGACAAGCCCAGCCGGCAAGCGGGTAGCCCCACATGATCTTCGATGATGTGCGCGGTGTGTGCTCTCCAGCGGATGCCAACCCGGGTGAACCGGTGCCAACGCGGGTCACCACGGCCGACCGCCGGTCGCAAACCGGGGTTCGTGTGCTCCGGATGTGGTCCTGGGCTGGGCGAACGGCGGTCCGGGTGACGCGGGTGAACGTGGGCCACTCCCTGCCACCCCAGGTGAACCCCCAGGTCGCTAGACTAGGCCCTCGCGCCCTCGTAGCTCAGGGGATAGAGCATCGGTTTCCTAAACCGCAGGTCGCAGGTTCGATTCCTGCCGGGGGCACCTAAATAGCCAGCAAACACCATCCGAGCTGGCAATACTCACACTGATCAATCAAAGCGGAAGTGACGCGGATTTCTCGCCTCCCGGCCGAACCCATCGACGCTTCCGAGTCGGAGGACATGGACATTTTTCGCGAATTGCCACATTCCTCGATGCCACTGGAGAGGGCCCCAGGCGAGCGCTCCGGCGCCGACCGACCGAGACGAAAGGCGGGTCCTGCGCGAGCCCATCTCTGACCTGGCGAGGTAGCCCGTGGTGATGCTGACGCCCGTCCCCGAGGGGGAGCAACGGGTGGGCTCCAGAGAGTGAAGGCGGCCGGGTAAGCCCGCTGGTCTTTGCGGCGTGATGCAGCGCCCGGAGGACATCGGGGTCGACAAGGTATTCACCCACGCTCAACTTGAATGGGCAAGTGCAGTCATGGTGGATACCACGGTACGACCTCCCGGCACCGAACCGCGGGCGATAGCAGGGGCCCGGGTAGTGTCCGAAAATCGTTAGGATGCAGCGGCGTCGTACAGATGAGAGGTGAGTGCGACATGCTCCGCGATCGTCGTCGGCCTGCTGGTGCGCTCCTGCTGGCGCTGGTTGGCTCGACTGCCCTGATGCCACCGATGCCAGCCGCGGCCGCTCCGTCGGCTTGTGCCAATCCAAGCGAGCCAGGTCAGGTCATTAGTGACACCTCCTGGCACCAGCAGTGGCTTGCCCCGCAACGGGTGTGGCCCCTCAGCACCGGCGCCGGGGTCGAGGTAGCCGTCGTGGACTCGGGCTCCGACGGCAGCCATCCGCAGTTGGACGGCCGGGTAAATTCCGGGTTCGACGCCCTCCGCGGGACCCAGGGTGGTGACTTCGACTGCGTCTCCCACGGCACCGCGGTAGCCAGCCTGATCGCCGCGCGCCCACAGGATGGCGTTGGCTTCCACGGCCTGGCCCCGGACGCCAGGATTCTCCCGATCCGGGTCAGTGAACAGGCCGGCGGAGGCAACGAAGCCCAAGGCGAGAGCGTCTCCCCGAGAGTGTTCGCGCAGGCAATCCGTCGGGCGGTAGATAGCGGCGCCGATGTGGTCAACATGTCGGTAACGCTCTACCAGCCCGATACTGAGGTCGAGAGCGCAATCCGCTACGCCCAGCAGGCGAATGTGGTCCTGGTCGCCGCCGCCGGAAACCTCCACCGCACCGACGGCCGGCCCGATCCGGTGCCGTATCCCGCCGCGTACGACGGCGTAATCGGGGTCGGTGCGATCGACCGGCAGGGCGCACGGGTAGAGCAGTCACAGGTCGGGCCCTACGTCGATCTTGTGGCTCCTGGTGGTGCGGTCGTCGCGGCAACCCGCGTCGAGGGCCACAACGTCTGGAGCGGCACCAGCTTCGCGACCCCGCTGGTGAGTGCGACCGCGGCCTTGATCCGCGCTGCCGAGCCGCAGTTGTCGGCCGAGCAGGTTTCTCGCCGGCTACTGGCTACTGCCGACCCGGCGCAGGGGGGCCCGGAGCAGGGGTACGGGCAGGGCGTGCTCAGCCCCTACCGGGCGGTCACCGAGCGGTTGAGTACGGCGGCTCCGGTGGCCCCGGCCCCGTTGCCCGACCCGCCGTACGATGCGGCGGCGCAGGAGCGAGCAGAGCGGTGGCAGGTCTTCGGGCGGGTGGCCCTCTGGGGCGGCCTGTCGGTGACGGTGATCGCGCTTGCTATCGCCGCCACCGTTGCCTTGTTGCCGCGCGGTCGACGCCTCCGCTGGCGGCCGACGCGCCCCGGCGACCCACCGCCCCCGGCTCCGGAGATTGACGAGCCCGATGAGGCCTTCTTCCGGGTGCCCAACTCGCCGCCCCGTAACTGACGACCGGGCCGGCACCACTGCCACGCGGTCCGGCGGACCCGTCGTCCAGCCAGGTGGAAACGCCGATGGCCCGGCACAAGGCCGGGCCATCGGAACATCCGACGAGATCAGCCGCCGAACTTCGCCTGGTTTGCGGCCTCACGGGCCTGCATCCTGGCTGCCGACTCGCGCAGCGCCCGCTCAATCCGGCTAAGCAGCTCGCGGAGGTCGCTCGCCGCGGCCTCCCACTCACTCTGCCGACGGAAGTACGCTTCGCGCGCGTCACCGTCCCAGGTCGCGAGCAGGGGCGCGATGCTGGACTTGAGCCCTTCGAGCTCGCCGTTCATGTTTTTCAGGCTGCTGCCGCAGCTGTCCGCCGAAGCGGCCAAGGCAGCGAAGTTGTACCGGATTTCCATGTCCGAACCTTCTCCCCCGTCAGAGCTTCAGTGCCGCGGTGATCTGACCGGCAGTGGCGCCAGCGGAATCCATCTCAGACTTGATCTCTTCGTCTGCGACGTCGTAGGCCTTACCGGAGGACCCAACTGCTTCAGCGATTGCCCGCAGCGCCACGTTCAACCGCGCCATGTCCTGGTCGAACCGCTGGCGCACCTGCTGGAACGAGCCGGCACCAGCACCCTTCCACTGGTCGTACAGCGGCGCTAGCTGGTCCATCAGCTGGTTCAGGTTGCCGGTGAGCCGATCGGCCGTGGCGTTTACCTCGCCCTCGGTCTTCACCATCAAGGCGGTATCGGTATTCATTGACATGGTGGAGTCACCCCCGTCCTCATCGATCGCCCCGCATTGGTGGAGGCGGCCTCGTCGCGGTGCGCTCGCACCGCTTTCCATACGAACCGTAACGGGTCATGTCCAGCCCGCGCTAGGCCAGCCCGCTTTGATCCTATCTGAAACTCTACTGTGGTAGTTCCGGCTGGGATGGATCAAGGGCCTGCTTTGCCGCCGTTGGATCAAGTGCGGGACCGGCCGGAAGTCGGTCAACCAGGCTCGCTGGTAGTGCGACGGGCTCCACATCGCTATAGCCGAGAGTATTCGCCACCTCTCTTGAGGCAAGTGAATACCGGTAGCCGAGGTCGGTCACCAGACTCAACGCACCCGTTGCAGCGTTGGGTGCCGGCATAGCCTCAACCAGGACGCCGTGCCCCGGTTCGATTACGACCTGGTCGGCGAGTGGGATGCCCGCAGTGCTCTGCTCCGGAGTCAGAACTGGCTCCTGCAGCTGCTGTACCTGCCCATCCAGGAGCAGGGTCGGCTCGCTTCGCCCCGAATGGTAGGCGGCACAAACGGCCGTCTGATCTCCAACCTCCCGAATGATTTCGGGACGGTTCCCAGGTGCGCGGTGCGGCCCGTCGGCCGCTGGTGGCGCCTTGGGTGCCGCCGCCGCGGCACTGGCCGAGAGCGATATCGGCTCAGGCGCCGCCCCATTCGGATATGCCTGGGTGGCCTCCGGGTCAGCCAGCAGCACCTCGGCTTCAAGCTGAGTCAACGGCCGCAACTGATTGCGCTCCACAAGGTAGTATTGACGACCGCCACTCTGGCTCTCCACCACCATGACCTGACCGATCCGGGTGTTCGGCAGAGCGTCGGACGACTCACCCCGACCAACCACGTTCGGAATGCCGATCGGCTCACCGGAGGGTAGGGCGTTCAACCAGGCTCCGCCCACCTCGACCTGCCGCTCGGTCGTCATCGTCAGTCCCTCCAGGACGATGTTCTCGTCCTGGATCGCGTACCGGTAGTCCCGCCAGATCAGATGCAGTTGGTTGGTCGTGGTGTCGCGAACCAGAAGTGCCATCTCGCCGAACTCCCGCCCGTCACCGGGTGCTGCCCCGACGGTCAGCACGGTGGTGGCGACGTCCGCACCGGCCGAGTCGCGAACCGGCTGGGTGCAGAGCGTCCACGGCCCGGCGAGAAGCCGCTCCGAGTCCGGCAGCGCGTCGGGGGCGTCCCGGATGCCGATGGGGGTGCCGCGCGGCGTGCCAACCAACGAGTTTCGGGAAACAGAGACGGTGTCCGCAGCCGAGCCCAACGCCAGCAGTGCGGACGAGTAGTTGATCACCGGATACAGGCGACTCTCGCGGTAGATGTACCGCGTACCGGTCTCTTTTTCCAGAATGACCCTTCCCGACTCTTTCCACGTTGTAGCGCCGCCGGGACGCAGGATCCCGTAGACACCCACCGCGGCGAGACAGAGCACCGCCACCATGATGCTCGCGAAGCCGGCCCCGCCGAGCCGCCGAAACGGTGCGGCGTCCGGATCAGGCTCCCGGGCAACGAGCGCGGAGGTCATCCGCTGGACGAAAAACTGATACGACTGGACCTGGTCCCGCCGCGAAGACATGGCACCCTCCCCTTGCGTACGGTCGGCACAGCTAGAACCGAACCGCGATGCCTACGATAGGCACCGCAACGGCAGCCGTGGGCCCGGTGCCCGGCCGGTTCTTCCCACTCCACCGGCCGGTGGCTGGCCGACCGGTCAGCCGTTCAACGCCCGCATGAACCCGTACAGACCCATCACCCCGCACGCCACCGGCAGCACCGCGAGCTGCAGCACCACGTCGAGGAAGTCGCCGAACCGGGCCAGCCGGGGCGACGGGGGCCGTCGGCTGTACGTAAGCCCGGCGCTGACCGAGATCCCAGCCGCAACCATCGCCAACGGCAACGCCGTCAACACCCGTACCGCCGGTCCGGCATCGGCCGCGCCGATCAGGGACAGCAGGGCGAGCCCGACGAGCCCGCCGGCGAGCATCGGCACCCGATGCCGGACGGTGGGCATCAGCCGGGCCCGCAGCAGGTAGCCGAGGGAGACGATTCCGGCGAGCACCAGCGCGGCTACCGACCCCGATCCGGTCAACACAGTCAGGCAACCGAGGGTGACCACGATCGAGCCGAAGATCATGCCGGTGAGCACCTCGTCCGCGCGGGCCGTCGCCTGGTACACCGCCTCCCGCGGAGGTTGCGGCTCGTCGCGCAGCAGGTCCTGGGCGTTCCTGGGCAGCGCCGGCATCGGCAGCTTTCCCAGCCGCACCGCGAGCAGCGGCACCGCCGGCAGCAGCAGGGTCACCCCGCTCACCACGATCGCCGCGCCCTGCACCGCGTCTATCGAGCTAAGGGCGAGCAACCCACCGAGCATTCCCCAGAACCCGGTGTAGATCGCCGCGACGAAGACCCGGGCGGCATCACCGACGCCAAGAATTCCGATGAGGCCGGAGAGGAGTAGAACGGCAGAGCCGAGCAGCACATGTGGGGCACCGAGCGCCCAGACGGACTCCCCGGCTCCGATCACCAGAATCCCGCCGACGAAGGCGTAGGGCAGGCTGGCGGCGGCCAGCACCGCCCCGGCGAGTGAGTCGGCCATCGCCCGGGAGAGCATGATCCCGGCCAGCAGCAGCCCGGCGGCAGCACCGAGGGCAATCACACCGCCGAGCCAGCCAGGCTCGTTCGAGCCGATGATGACGGCCAGACCGATCAATAGCAGAGCACCGGCGACGATCAGGCCGGTCAGTCTGGTCGCGACTGGATTCCAGGCGATTCCACGACGCCGCGCGCCGGACGCGACAGCTTCCATCAGATCGTCGTACGCCAACTCTGGCCACTCGGTACGGCGGGGCCCAAGGTGCAGCGTCTCCCCGTCGCGAATGTTCTGTGCGGCCAACGTACGATTGAGATCAATGAGCGAGCCATCGGTACGGCGCAGCCCCCAACCGCCGTGAGCCGTTCCGTCGGACGGATGCTCCTCTGCCTGCCGTAACACCGCAGGAAGCATTCCGACCAGCGGTAAATGCTCTGGTAGGGCTATGTCTAGTCGCCGGTTTGGGGTAACGATGGCGATGCGCGCGAGTCCGGTTCCGACCTGGGTAACCACTGACGCTTCCTCCGACGAGGAGCGGGCCGATGGGCCCGCGGCTGTCATGACGAGAAGAGGCTACCTACCATGTGCCGGTGGCGTGGGCACCGGTTCGGTTAGGTCGAGTCCAGGCATCAACGGGGAGGTCTGATACGTGAGTACCGTCGTTGTGAAACGCCCGGCTCGGCAGCCGGAGCCGGAGTACCCGTTCGGCGAGATCGTGCTGGAGGCGCCGCCGGAGGTGCCACCGCCCGGTGGACGCAGCTGGGGGCAGATGCTGATGGTGCTGCCAATGCTCGCCGGTTCGTTCGCGATGGCGTTGATGTTCGCCAGTCAAGGCGGCGGCAACACCCTCCGCTACGTTACCGGGGGTCTCTTCGGCCTCTCCGCGATCGGGATGCTCGCCTCCCAAGCCGCCAACAACTCCGGCGGTCCGAGTAAGCAGGAAATGCTGCAGCGGCGACGCGAGTACATGACGCACCTGTCGCGGCAGCGTCGTCGGGTACTCAAAGCCATCCGGGGCCAGCGGGAATCCATGTTCTACCGGCATCCGGCACCAAGTGCGCTCTGGTCCGTACCGGTCGGCCCGCGGTTGTGGGAGCGCCGACGCGGTGACCCCGATTTCTCGACCGTACGAATCGGGCTCGGCCCGCAGGAACTGGCCACTCCCCTGGTTCCCCCGCCGCCGTCAAGTTTGGAACAACTGGAGCCGTTGTGCGCCCTGGCGCTGCGCCGCTTCCTGACGACCTACAGCGAGGTGCCGGATCTGCCGGTGGCGATGCTTCTCAGCGGCTTCTCCCAGGTGCACCTGCGGGGGGATGAGGAGGCCGCGCGGGGGCTGGTCCGTTCGATCCTCGCCCAGGCCACTGCCTTTCACGCCCCGGACGACCTGCTCGTGGCGATCTGCGTCGGCACCGATCGGCGTGCGGAATGGGAGTGGACGAAGTGGCTGCCGCACGGGCTGCACCCCAACCGTACGGATGCGTTGGGTCAGCTGCGGCTCGTCGCGCCCTCGGCCAAAGGGCTGGAGGAAATGCTCGACGACGTGCTGGCCAACCGACCCCGATACAACCCCACCGGTGCGATGTCCCAGCAGGATGGGCCGCACATCCTGGTAGTTATCGACGGCGGCAGCACGGCTGGTTCGGAACACCTGATGACCGATGGCGGGGTGGACGGGGTGACCCTGCTCGACCTCTCCAACCCGGCACCGCGGCTGCTGGACCGGTCCCGGCTGGTGCTCGAGGTTGACGCCGACCAGAAGCTCGTCGGTACGACTGTGGACGGCGTCATGGAGATGGGTCGCGCCGACGACTGCCAGCTCGCGGAGATCGAGACACTCGCCATGCAGATGGCTCCGCTGCGCCTCTCGGCCATGTCCCAGGGCAGCGACGATTCGGTCGCCGCCGAGCTGGGCCTGCCCGAGCTGCTCAACATCGGCGACCCGTACGAGTTCGACCTGGCGGCGGCCTGGCAGCCGCGGCCGAACCGGGACCGGCTGCGGGTGCCGATCGGTGCGGGCACCGACGGCGGTCCGGTGGACCTCGACATCAAGGAGTCCGCGCAGGACGGCATGGGCCCGCACGGCCTCCTGATCGGCGCCACCGGCTCCGGCAAGTCCGAGCTGCTCCGTACGCTGGTGCTGGCGCTCGCCGTCACGCACAGCTCGGAGAGCCTGAACTTCGTCCTGGTCGACTTCAAGGGCGGCGCGACCTTCACCCGGCTGGACGCCCTCCCGCACACCAGCGCGGTCATCACCAACCTCGCGGACGCGCTACCACTGGTGGACCGGATGGCCGGCGCAATCAGCGGTGAGCTGCTGCGCCGGCAGGAGTTGCTGCGCGCCGCCGGCAACTACGCCTCGCAGCGCGACTACGAGAAGGCCCGGGCCGCGGGGGCACCCCTGGCTCCCCTGCCGAGCCTGCTCATCGTCTGCGACGAGTTCTCCGAACTACTCACGGTAAAGCCGGACTTCATCGACTTGTTCGTGCAAATCGGTCGAGTTGGCCGGTCGCTCGGTGTTCACCTGTTGCTGGCCACCCAGAAGTTGGAGGAGGGCCGGCTGCGCGGCCTGGACAACCACCTGTCGTACCGGATCGGGTTGCGGACCTTCTCCGCCATGGAGAGCCGGGTGGTGCTGGGCACTGCCGACGCGTACGAGTTGCCCAACGCACCGGGCCACGGCTACCTGCGCTTCGGCACCGAACCGCTGGTCCGGTTCAAGGCCTCATATGTCTCCGGTACCTACCGCAGTGAGACGGCGGCGGCGGCCGCTGGCGGGGGCGAGACGCGGGTGTTGGAATACAACACCAGCTATGCCGCACCACCGGTGACACCGCCCGAGAAGGAAGTGACGCCGGAGCCGGAGAACACGACCGCCGTCGGTGGCGACAGCCTGCTGGACATTCTGGTCAACCGGTTGACCGGCCAGGGTACGCCGGCCCACCAGGTGTGGCTGCCCCCGCTCGCGGAGCCGCCGACGCTGGATCAGCTCCTGCCACCGCTGACCGCAGACCCGGACCGGGGCGTGACGGTGGCGCAGGCCGATCTGGTGGGCGAGCTCCAGGTGGCCACCGGCATCATCGACAAGCCGTTCGAGCAGCGTCGGGACGTGCTCTGGTTTGACCTGGCGGGCGCCGCCGGCCACGCGGTGATCGTGGGTGGTCCGCAGAGCGGCAAGAGCACCATGCTGCGTACGATCATCACTTCGCTGGCGCTGACCCACACCCCACGTGAGGCACAGGTCTACTGCCTCGACCTGGCCAGCAACGCGCTCTCCTCCCTGCGTGACCTGCCGCACGTCGGCGCGGTGGCGACCCGGCTCGACGCCAGTTTGGTCCGGCGGACGATCGCCGAGCTGCAGCTGCTGATGGGCATGCGGGAGCGGCGGTTCGGTGAGCGCAGGGTGGACTCGATGGCCGCGTACCGGCGGGCCCGCCGACAGGGTGAGCACACCGATGACCCGTTCGGCGATGTCTTCCTCGTCATCGACGGCTGGTCCACCATCCGGACCGAGTTCGAGGACCTGGAGCCGGCGATCAGTGACATCGCCAACCGCGGGCTCTCCTTCGGCATCCACCTGATCGTCACCGCCGGACGTTGGATGGACCTGCGCCCGGCGATCCGGGACGTCTTCGGCACCCGGCTGGAACTCTGGCTGGCGGATGCCTCTGATTCCATGCTGGACCGTCGCGCCGCGGTCAACGTGCCGGAGAAGTCTCCCGGTCGGGGCATCGACCCCGACGGTCAGCACTTCCTCGCCGCGCTGCCTCGCGCCGACGGCGCCCAGGAGCCGGAGAGCCTCCCCGAGGGAGCCCGCAAGCTGATCAACGACCTCGCCGCCGCCTGGGAGGGACCGGGAGCTCCGCCGATCCGACTGCTCCCCCCGGTGATCCCGTACGGCAGCCTGCCGTCCACCGGCCGGCCCGGCTTGCCGATTGGTCTCGCCGAGGTGGATCTCCAGCCGGTGCACCTGGACTTCGCCGCCGACCCGCACTTTTTGCTCTTCGGTGACGGGGAGTCCGGTAAGAGCACCTTCCTGCGGTCACTGGCCCAGTCGATCGTCGACCGCCACGAGCCGAACGAGGCACGGTTGGTGCTGGTGGACTACCGCCGCAGCATGCTCGGCGACATCACCACCGAACACCTGGTCGGGTACGGGTCGTCGGCGCAGCTCACCGAGAGCTACATCGCCGAGGTCGCGGCCGTGATGCGGGACCGGCTGCCCCCGGCCGACCTGACGCCCGAGCAGCTCCGCGCCCGCAGTTGGTGGAAGGGGCCCGACCTCTACATCCTGGTTGACGACTATGACCTGGTGACGGGGGTGGGCAGCAATCCGTTGACGCCGCTGCTGGAGTTCCTGCCGCAGGCCCGGGACGTCGGTCTACACCTGATCGTCGCCCGGCGCACCGGTGGCGCGAGCCGGGCCCTCTACGAGCCGGTGCTGATGCGGCTGCGGGAGATCAGCACCCCGGGCATCGTGATGTCCGGCAACCGAGATGAGGGGGTGCTCCTCGGCAACGTCCGTCCCGGGCCGCTGCCACCCGGTCGGGGCTGGCTGGTCACCCGGCGGGAGGGCACCCGTCTGGTGCAGTTGGTGAACCTTCCGTCCCGGACGTGAGCACCCGGCGGGGTTGCGCGATGACGCTATGCTCTACCAGAGTGGATTCTCAGCTCACGGCTGCAAATTAGTGCAATTTGGACACATCCCAATAAAACAGATAGCTGATTGGATCAAGTGCGCCACTGACGGCGAGCGATCGGGGGAGAGAGATGGGCTATGAACCGGGCCCCGGCCCAGCAAGCAACAACGACTGGCTCACTGGCGAACGTGTTGACGTCGACATTCAGCAGCTCGACGACTTCGCAGCTGCGATCATGGACGAGCTGAACGTGAACTTCACACCCAGCTATGAGCATGGCGTGCGTCCGACACTCCACGAACCGGCACCGTTCGGTGAGGGCGGGCTGCAGGAGGGCCAGTACTTTCAGGCCAGACACGAATACAGCCGCCTGGCGATAGATCAGCTCCTCGGAGAGGCGGCGCTGGGACTGGCTTCCCTCAGCACGGTCGCCAAGAGCATCTCCAACGACTACCTCACCGAAGACGCCCTCACCGCGGCGACCAACGACGACGTCTTTAACGCCTTCCAAGGCGTTGAGGAGCAGCCAACGCTCGGCAGCGCCTGGCAGCAGGGCGACCATGCGGTGGCTCCGCCCGCGGTTGATCCACGGGCCTGATCGGTGCGGACGGGACACAGAGCTGAGGAGCGGGGATGACAGAGCAGTACTACGAGTGGAGACCGACCCCACTACACCATCGGCACGGCTCCGATCGCAACGACGACTACGTCGACAACCCGACCGCGGACTACACCCCCACCCCCTGGGACGCGGTCGACATCGAACAGATGCGGACGCTTGTCCACGGCGAGAGCGACGAACGCACCCTCGCCCTCGCCGAGGCATGGCGCCGCACCAGCACCCTGCTACAGGCCACCCGGGAAAACCTGAAACGGCACGCCGACGGGCTGGCAGCGAGATGGCACTCACCCGCGGGCCAATACTTCATGAGCAGGGTAGGCGCAGCCCTCTACTCACTGGACGAGTGGACCGAGGTCGCCGAAAGACACGCCCGCGGTCTGGAACAGGTCGGCTACACGATCACCAAGACCCGACGGGAAATGGACGAGCTCTGGCAGAGCTACGTCGCCGAGCAGAAACGCCAATACCACATCCGTGAGGCAGACAAAGGCATTCAAGCCGGCGACTTGTTTGGCTTGAACAACGGCAAGACGTACGAGCAGGTCACAAAAGAGTTCCATGAGCGCGCGAAAAACATCGTCAAGCCGCTAGCCGAGCTGTACGTCGACGTCGCCCACACCAACATCCAACGCGGCGGCAGATACAAAGGGCCAAAGGAACTCCACGGTACATTTGACGGGCAGCTCTCGCCGCCCATGCTGCCGAACACCTCGATCGGGACGGGGCCATCCGGAGCGACCGTGCCCGGGGACCGACCAGAACTACTCCCCCGCCCCGACGCGACAACGCCCTCCCCGCTCGAGCCGACCGACGGCATCGGACTCGCCGGAGGCACCGTCACCACACCACCAACCCTCGGCCCCCCAGCAGTCAC
>NZ_KB900388.1:4097270-4099800 GCF_000378825.1 Salinispora vitiensis | reverse complement strand
CCGAACACCCGGCGGCGCACCCCTCACCGCCCAGACCGCCACCGGCGGCACCCGAACGCCCGGCGGCGCACCCCTCACCGCCCAGACCGCCACCGGCAACACCCGAACGCCCGGCGGCACCCGAACGCCCGGCAGCACCGGACCCGCACCACTAGGCGGCCACGCCAGAACACGACACACCACCGACAAAGCCGAAACCTGGGAATACGGCGACGGCGACGACGAACTCTGGACCACCACCCCACCCCCAACCGGCACCATCACCACACCCACCGAACAACGACCACGACACCACGGCAAAGCCCTCGGCCAAAGCTAAACCCCCACCCGGGCCGGTCACCCACCACAGGTGACCGGCCCACACCATGCCACCACCGCACCGGCCACCCCACGGCCCAAGGAGGTACCCACGGATGCGCCTCGCCCGCCCAACCACCACCATCACCGCCGCACTCACCGCCATCATGGCCCTCGGCATACCAGCCCCACCAGCAGCAGCCGCCGACCGAAACGACGCCTGGTACCTCGACGCCCTCGAACTCACCGAAATGCACAAAATCACCCAGGGCGAAGGAATCACCGTTGCCGTCATCGACAGCGGCGTAGACGCCACCCACCCCGACCTCAAAAACAACGTCCTACCCGGCACAGACATCTACGACGACCAGTCCAACGGACATAAAGACCGAAACGGCCACGGCACCGGGGTGGCCTCCCTCATCGCCGGACACGGACACGGCCCCAACGGCCGCGACGGAGTCCTCGGCATCGCCCCCAAAGCCAAAATCCTCCCAATCAACGTCGGAGAGACGTCCGCCGTTAAGAGCGAGGTCCCGCTCGCAATCGACTGGGCGGTTGACCAGGGCGCAGACGTCATCAACCTCTCCCTGCATACCCCGCACGACACGGCACTTGACCGGGCGGTCGAGCGGGCCTACCAGAACAACGTAATCGTCGTCGCCGGTATCGGTAACCGGGAAAACACGATCATCAGCTCCATAGCACGACACGACGCCACGCTCGCAGTAGCCGGTCTGGACCGCGACGGCCAACCCAGCCAACTCGGCTCACTCAAAGCCCAGGAGATTCATCTCGCCGTACCCGCCGAAGACCTCTACCGCGCAGAGCCCGGCGGGGGATACACAACGGTCACCAGTAACAGCGGTGCCACCGCAGTCGCCTCCGGCGCCGTCGCCCTGGTGAAATCGAAATACCCCAACATCAGCTCACAAGACCTGTTCAAGCGAATGACCGAAACCACCCGCGACGCCGGCGAACCCGGCCGAGACCCCGAATACGGCTGGGGCACCCTCGACCTACGCGCCGCCCTCACCGGCGAACCAGACGGCCGCACCACCCAAACCCAAACCCCCACCCCAGAACCAACACTCGACCCCGCCCTCGACCTCGCCCGCAACTCAGAACAACCAACAAACAACAACCTCCAACCAATCCTCATCACCACAATCATCGTCGCCATCCTCGGCCTCGCCACCACCACCGCACTACTCCTCCTACGCCGCCGCCGACGACTCGCCACCACACCCACCACACCCACCACCACCACACCACCACCGGCCCACCCCACCGACCACACCCACTGGCAACGCCCCAACTAACCACCACAGACCAGAGCATCGTGATCCTCGACAGCGCCTGGCAGCAGGGCGACAATGCGGCTCCGCCCGCGGTTGATCCACGGGCCTGATCGGTGCGGACGGGACACAGAGCTGAGGAGCGGGGATGACAGAGCAGTACTACGAGTGGAGACCGACCCCACTACACCATCGGCACGGCTCCGATCGCAACGACGACTACGTCGACAACCCGACCGCGGACTACACCCCCACCCCCTGGGACGCGGTCGACATCGAACAGATGCGGACGCTTGTCCACGGCGAGAGCGACGAACGCACCCTCGCCCTCGCCGAGGCATGGCGCCGCACCAGCACCCTGCTACAGGCCACCCGGGAAAACCTGAAACGGCACGCCGACGGGCTGGCAGCGAGATGGCACTCACCCGCGGGCCAATACTTCATGAGCAGGGTAGGCGCAGCCCTCTACTCACTGGACGAGTGGACCGAGGTCGCCGAAAGACACGCCCGCGGTCTGGAACAGGTCGGCTACACGATCACCAAGACCCGACGGGAAATGGACGAGCTCTGGCAGACCTACCTCGCCGAGCAGGACCGCCAATACCAAATCCGTGAGGCAGACAAAGGCATTCAAGCCGGCGACTTATTTGGCTTGAACAACGGCAAGACGTACGAGCAGGTGACAAAAGAGTTCCATGAGCGCGCGAAAAACATCGTCAAGCCGCTAGCCGAGCTGTACGTCGACGTCGCCCACACCAACATCCAACGCGGCGGCAGATACAAAGGGCCAAAGGAACTCCACGGTACATTTGACGGGCAGCTCTCGCCGCCCATGCTGCCGAACACCTCGATCGGGACGGGGCCATCCGGAGCGACCGTGCCCGGGGACCGACCAGAACTACTCCCCCGCCCCGACGCGACAACGCCCTCCCCGC
>NZ_KB900388.1:2217054-4097170 GCF_000378825.1 Salinispora vitiensis | reverse complement strand
GTACCCGTCCCCCCGCCAGTGATACCAGGGGTCAACCGCCCCACACCAGTAGGCCCCAACACACCAACCACCAACCGACCCGGCTACCCCCGCCCCACCCTGCTAGGAACCAACACCCCCGGCACCACGGGTGCCACGGGTGCCACGGGCGCCCGTAGCCCAATGTCCAACCCGCACCAGCCCGCACTGGGCCGCCCATCACCACCGCCTAGCCTCAACGGCGCACACGGCACCCCACCAGCCACCAACCGCCCCACACCATTAACCGGCGGCGCACCCCTCACCGGCCAGCCCGCCACCGGCGGCACCCGAACACCCGGCGGCGCACCCCTCACCGCCCAGACCGCCACCGGCGGCACCCGAACGCCCGGCGGCGCACCCCTCACCGCCCAGACCACCACCGGCAGCACCCGAACACCCGGCAGCACCCGAACACCTGGCGGCACCCGAACACCCGGCAGCACCGGACCCGCACCACTAGGCGGCCACGCCAGAACACGACACACCACCGACAAAACCGAAACCTGGGAATACGGCGACGGCGACGACGAACTCTGGACCACCACCCCACCCCCAACCGGCACCATCACCACACCCACAGAACAACGACCACGACACCACGGCAAAGCCCTCGGCCAAAGCTAACCCCCCACCCGGGCCGGTCACCCACCACAGGTGACCGGCCCACACCATGCCACCCCAGCGGCCCCAAAGGAGGTACCCACGAATGCGCCTCGCCCGCCCAACCACCACCATCACCGCCGCACTCACCGCCATCATGGCCCTCGGCATACCAGCCCCAGCAGCAGCCGCCGACCGAAACGACGCCTGGTACCTCGACGCCCTCGAAATAACCGAAATACACAAAATCACCCAGGGCGAAGGAATCACCGTCGCCGTCATCGACAGCGGCGTAGACGTCACCCACCCCGACCTCAAAAACAACGTCCTACCCGGCACCGACATCTACGACAACCAGTCAAAAGGACACACAGACCGCACCGGCCACGGCACCGGGATAGCCTCCCTCATCGCCGGACACGGACACGGCCCCAACGGCCGCGACGGAGTCCTCGGCATCGCCCCCAAAGCCAAAATCCTCCCAATCACCGTCGCCAACCGGGGAACCGGAGGCCGTACGGTAGTCGATGCAAGCGAGATTCCGGCCGCAATCGACTGGGCGGTCGATCAGGGCGCAGACGTCATCAACGTCTCACTAGACAGTTCGCCGGACAAAACCCTCGACCAGGCGGTCGAACGGGCCTACCAATACAACGTAGTCGTCGTCGCCGCTATCGGTAACCGGGAAAACGCGGTCATCAGTCCCCTCGCACGGCACGATGCCACGCTCGCGGTGGCCGGCCTGGACCGCGACGGCCAACCCAGCAGCATCGGCTCGGTCAAAGCCCAGGAGATTCACCTCGCCGCACCCGCCGAAGATCTCTACATAGCGTTACCCGGCGGGAGATACACAACGGCCAACGGAAACAGCGGTGCCACCGCAGTCGCCTCCGGCGCCGTCGCCCTGGTGAAATCGAAATACCCCAACATCAGCTCACAAGACCTGTTCAAACGAATGATCGAAACCACCCGCGACGCCGGCGAACCCGGCCGAGACCCCGAATACGGCTGGGGCACACTCGACCTACGCGCCGCCCTCACCGGTGAACCAGACGGCCGCACCACCCAAACCCAAACCCCCACCCCAGAACCAACACTCGACCCAATCCTCGACCGCGCCCGCAACTCAGAACAACCGTCAAACAACAACCTCCAACCAATCCTCATCACCACAATCATCGTCGCCATCCTCGGCCTCGCCACCACCACCGCACTACTCCTCCTACGCCGCCGCCGGCGAGCCGCTACCACACCCACAACCCACACCACCCTCCAGACACCCACCACCACACCACCCAATCCCACCGACCACACCGACTGGCAACGCCCCAACTAGCCGCGCCCAAGACCACAAAACGTTTGGGCAAAACCACCACGACTGCGCCGATGGGCGGTTCCGTTGCGCAGCAGCGCTCCTGCGGCGAGCGGCAACATCACTGGTGTGGCCATTGCTCTTCCGCTTTGGTGTCTTGGTACGGCTCCGTACCAACGGCCAAATCAGTCGGTGGCACCAACCTGGTCTTTCGCGCCGGCCGCCCAGGCCTCGGGGCCCCGCCAGGTCGAGCGCCTGGGATATCGTCGGCGTAACCCCATCCGTCGACGCACGAAGCCCGGAGCCATGACGCGCACCCTTCTCGTCTCCCCGGACCAGCCTGGCGCGCACCTGTCCATCGGTGATCCGCTCGTGGCAGCGAAAGCCGACGCCCCGCTTACCATTATGGAGGGTGCAGCCAGCTGGCGTGCCACCTTCGGCTCAGCTGAGGAGGACGTGAGGTGACTCATCCGGGTGCGGCACGGCCGGGAGAACCGGGTTGGCAGCGCCATCCGGAAGTGGTTGCTCAGCCGGCCCCACAGCTACCGCCCGAGCAGTGGGGGGCCGGGCAGCAGGCCGGCGCGCCGGTGCCGGCACAACCGGTGAGCCCGGCGGCCAGCGGGCCGGGGCACGCCTGGGCCGCGCAGCGCGGGCAAGGTCGGGCGGCGACCAGCACCGTCTACGGCACGCCGGCGGTACCGCCTAACTCGCCAGCACCGGCCAACAGCGGTGGTCAGCACGCCTACCCGGCGGTGGCGCAGCCGCACCCGACACCGCCGACTCAACCGGCACCACCGGCCAACGCGGCGTGGGCCGGAACGGCGCCCCAGTCGGCCGCCGCTGCGCCGGTCTCATCGCCGCCGCGGGCCGGATCGTCGCCGCCGGCAGCCGCCTCGTCGGCCGCCGCCGCTACTGCGGCCGAGGCACCCCCCAAGTCGGACAGCTCGGATGCCCACCGGGTACGGCCGTACCGGCCTCCGCTCGGGCTCGGCCCCATCACCGTTGTTCAGCTGGTGGCGTGGCAGGTCGGGCTGGTGGCGGTACTCGCCGCCACCCAGCACAGCGTGCTGCTCACCGCCGTGGTCGCCGCCGTAGCGGTGCCGGTGCTCGTACCGACAGTGATCCGGATTCAGGGCCGCTGGCTGCACCAGTGGGCCGTGGTCTGGTGGGGCTTCAAGAGGCGACGCCGGCAGTTGGCCGCGGTCGACACGGAACCCGCCCGGCACCTTCTGGCCCAGCTGGGCCGCGGCGTCGAGCTGGAGACTGTCGAGATCGACGACCAGCCGGCGGTGTTGCTGACCCACCCGGCCGGGCTGAGCGTCGTCTTCGACATTGACCCCACCGAGGGTGCCCTGCTGATGAGCACTCCGCAGGCCCTGCCCTCCCCCGCCGCACTGCTGCCGCCGGCAGACAAGAAGGGCCCGCCGGTGGTGGTGCAGTTGCTGATCCAGGTGACCCCGGCACCGCGCGCCCACCCGAGCGCGGCGGCGGTAGACCGGGCGTACCGGGAACTGACCAACGGGGACGTGCCGGCCAGCCGGCAGGCGTGGGTGGTGCTCCAGGTAGCGCGGACCCCCGACTATCACGCCGACCGCGACCTGCTCCCGACGCTGACCAAGGTGATTCAGCGGACCCGGCGGCTGCTGCGGCAGGAGCGGGTGACCGCGCGCATGCTCAACCGGGACGAGGTGCTCGCCGCGGTCGCCACCCTCACCCACCTCACCGGGGCAACGCCGGGCGCGGGCAGCGAGCAGCCACTCGCCCACGAGTCCTGGCGGGCCTGGTCGACCGTGGGCGCCCGGCAGAGCTGCCACCGGCTGCTGAACTGGCCCAGCCAGCGATGGGAGATCGATCCACTGCTGCGGGGGCTCCCCTCCGCCGGAGGTGTGGTGTCGATCGCCGCCAGCCGGGTGGACGGCGACGACCTGGCCATGGAGGCGGCCTTCCGGCTGTTGGGGAGCGGGCCGGAGGGTCTGACCGCCGCTGACCAGGCCCTACACAAGGCGATCCGTCGACACGGCGGTCAGCTGCAACGACTCGACGGCGAGCACGCCCACGGGGTGGCCGCCACGCTACCGCTCGGAGGTTTCCTGCGGTGAAGAGTGTCGCTTTCCCGGACAGTCGGATGGGGTTGCACCGCACCGACACCGCGTCCGTTGACGGCCTGCGCCTCGTCGCCGGCGGCGGTGGCCTCGTGGTCGGTCGCAACCGACAGCAGGACCCGGTGGGGCTGCGCGTGTTCCGCCCCGAACCGACCCAGCTGATGCTGGTCGGCGGCGTCCGCAGCGCCCAGCTGATCGCCTTCCGCGCCATCGCGCTCGGCGCCCGGCTGTACATCCAGACGGGCCGGGAGCGGGAGTGGGACGGTTTCCTGCGGCGCTGCGTCATCGGCCGGGAAATCGCCACGTTCCTGCCGCCGGGTAGCCCGCCGCCGACCCCGGCCAACCCCACCGAACCGCAGCTCGTGGTTGTCGACACCGGCCCGGTCACCGGCCCCAACCCCGGGCTCAGTACGCCGTGGCGGGCCACCCTGGTGGTCCGCGAGGACCTGGCCGGCTGGGACTCCACCGCACTGGTACGCAGCGACATCGTGCTGCTCCAGCGGCTGACGGCAACCGAGGCGGAGATGGCGGCGAACGCGCTGGGGCTGGCGAGCGTGCAGAGCTGGTTCACCCAGCTACACCCGGAAATGGTCGGCCTGATCACCAGAGGCAAGGTGCAGTGGGTCATGCTCAGTGTGACCCACACCGAGCGCCAGTTGATGGGTTCGGTGGCCCGCGGCGGCGTCTGATCAGCGCCGCAGGTAGGCCAGCACCGCGAGCACCCGCCGGTGGCCGTCAGTGGTGACCGGCAGGGCAAGTTTGCTGAAAATGTTGCCGATGTGTTTGTTGACCGCGGCGTCCGTGACGTACAGCTGCCGGCCGATCATGTCGTTTGAGCGGCCCTGTGCCATCAGCGCGAGCACCTCGAGCTCACGGGCGGTCAGCCGTCGCCTCGGATCGGAACGGCGGCGCATCAGCTGCCGGACCACCTCGGGGTCGATCACCGTCGCCCCCGCGGCGACCTGCTCCACCGCGGCGTTGAACTCCGCCACCGCACCGACCCGGTCCTTCAGGAGGTAGCCGACGCCCACGCCGTCGTCGGAGTCCAGCAGCTGCGCCGCGTACGACTGGTCCACGTACTGGCTGAGGACCAGGACCGGTAGGCGGGGAAGGTGCTGGCGCAGCCGTACGGCGGCTCGTAGTCCGTCGTTGGCGTTGCCCGGGGGCATCCGAACGTCGGTGATGATGAGGTCTGGGCGCCGGGCCTGGACGGCCTCGGTCAACGAGTCCGCGTCGGCCACCGCGTCGACGATGTTGTGCCCGAACCGGCCGAGGATGCTCACCAGCCCCTCCCGGAGCAGGGCGGAGTCCTCGGCGAGGGTCACTCGAAGGGGCATGGGATCTCCATCAGTACGAGGGTCGGGCCGCCGGGCGGGCTGGAGACCCGCAGCCGCCCGTCCAGCACGGCGAGCCGGTCCGCCAGCCCGGTCAGCCCAGTCCCACCGGAGACGTCCGCGCCGCCCACGCCATTGTCCCGCACCGCCAGGGACAGGAGGTCGGCGTGGTGCCGTCCGACCAGCTCAACCTGGGTGGCCCGGCTGTGCTTGGCCACATTGGCCAGTGCCTCGGTGACGGCGTAGTAGGCGGCGGCCTCGACCGGCTGCGGTAGCCGACCGGTGAGCCGCAGGTCAAGCGAGACCGGCACCGGAAACCGGCTGGCCTCGTCCTCCAGCGCGGCCACCAACCCGTTGTCCGTGAGGACCTGCGGGTTCAAGCCTCGGACCAGGTGGCGCAGATCGGCCAGGGCCAGCCCGACCTGCTCCTGCGCCGCGGCCAGCGGGCGGTGCAGTGTGGAGGGCTCGGGCAGGTCCAGGCGGATCAGGCCCAGCGTGCCGCTCAGCGAGACGAGCCGCTGCTGGGCACCGTCGTGCAGGTCGCGCTCGATGCGTGCCCGCTCGGTCTCGAACGCGTCGAGCAGCCGCGCCCGCGACTCGCTGATCTCCTTCAGGTGCGGGTCGATTTCGACGCCGCGGGGCGCGAGGACGATCCGGCACAGCGCCGCGCGGGCGCCCGCCCAAGCGGTCAGCGAGTAGGGAGCCGCGAGGAGCAGGAGCCCGCCCAGCACGGCCCAGGGCCAGGCGGCCGGGTCGTCAACCGGCGCGCTGACGCACAGCGCCGGCACCACGAAGGCGAGGCCGAGTACGGCGGCGTCGACCCAGCAGAGCGCGGTCACTGAGATCACCATCAGGGTGAACTCCCGCCAGGTCGCCGGCTCGGTCAGCCGGGTACGCAGCCAGGCGCGCGGCCCCAGCCCCACCGGTGGCCGGTGCGGGTGTGGGATTCCGTCCAGGTCGACCAGCCGCAGCCGCCAGCGCTCCAGGCGGGCGAAGGGCAGCCCCATCAGCGCGGTGACAAGCAGTAGCACCACCCCGACGAGCACGACGGCGGTGAGCAGACCGACGGTGACCGCCACCACGAGCAGGCATATCGTCAGCGCGCCGACGAGCAGGCCTGAGGTCAGGTAGAGCAGGGCTCGCCAGGGCCAGGCCGAGGCGAGGAAACCCACCGGTTGCCGGGCCAGCGCCTGCCACGCGGTTCGGCTTCGCCGCTCACCATCGTGTCGCACCGGGTCACGATAGGTCAGCACCGGGCCCCGCGCAGTAGGGCGGACTCTACCTTGAGGACTAGCTCCCGGGTCAGTGTGCGGGGGCACCGTACGCGATCGAATCGACGCCATGACTGCTACTCAATCTTCGGCCTCGCCAGCGGTGGAGCTCAACTGCGTACGCAAGGTGTATCACCGGGGCCGGGCGGAGGTTCCGGCGCTGGACCGGGTCTCGCTCCGCTTTCCGCGGGGCAGCTTCACCGCGATCATGGGCCCGTCCGGCTCCGGCAAGTCCACCCTCCTGCAGTGCGCCGCCGGTCTGGACGAGGCCAGCTCGGGACAGGTCTTCGTCGCGGGTGAGGAGATCGGCGGGATGGACGAGCGCCAGCGTACGGCCCTGCGGCGGCAACGGATCGGCTTCGTCTTCCAGTCTTTCAACCTGGTCGCGTCCCTGACCGCGGCGCAGAACGTGGAGCTACCACTGCGTTTCGCCGGCCGCCGCCCCGACCGGGCGGAGGTGACCGGGGCGCTGGCCGCGGTCGGCCTGGGCGAGCGCGCCGGGCACCGGCCGAGCGAGCTCTCCGGCGGTCAGCAGCAGCGGGTCGCGCTGGCGCGCGCGCTGATCACCCGCCCGGACGTGCTCTTCGCCGACGAGCCGACCGGTGCGCTCGACACCGAGGCCTCGCGTGCGGTGCTGTCGCTGCTGCGCCGCCTGGTTGACCAGCGGGCCCAGACCACGATCATGGTCACCCACGATCCGGTCGCCGCGTCGTACGCCGACACGGTGGTCTTCCTCCAGGATGGTCGGATCGCCGAGCGGATGGAGCTCGATCCGGCGGACGGGTCGCAGCCCGGCCGGATCGCCGCCGAGATGGCGCGGCTGGGGGCATGATGCTGGCCGCTGCCAATCTCCGCGAACACTGGCGTTCCTTTCTCGCCAGTTTCCTCGCCGTCGTGGTGGGGGTCGGCCTGATCACCGCCGCCCTCCTGGTCTACGACTCGAGCCGGCCAAGACCGCTGCCGCGGGTGGCCAACGCCCCGGTTCTGGTGGTGGCGAAGCAGGCGGCGGAGCCGACCGGCTCGCTCCGGGACCGCGTACCGTGGAGCGAGCACGAAGCCGGTGACCTGGTCCGGAAGCTCGAGGGGATCGACGGCGTCGCGGCCGCCGTCATCGACCGTAACTTCTATGCGCAGGCCTTCGCCGACGACGAGCCGGTGCCCGACGAGGCCGCGGCGGAGGCCGGGCACGGCTGGTCCAGTACCCGGCTGGCGCCGTACGAGCTGACCGCCGGTCGGGCGCCGCGCTCCGACCACGAGGTGGTGGTGAGCACCGCTCTCGGGGTGGCCGTCGGTGCCACGCTCCCGGTCGGCCTTGCGGACGGCGTGCACACCTACACGGTGAGCGGGACGGTACCGGGGCACGGCTTCTACTTCACCGATGCCGAGGCGGCGCGGCGGGACACCGGGGTGACCACGATCGGGCTGCTGGTGGCGCCGGGTTCCGCCAGCTCGGAGATCGCCGACCGGGCGGGCCGGATCGTCGGCGGCGGGGGCACCGCGTTGACCGGTGCCGCCCGTGGGGTGGTGGAGCCCGGGTACCACACGCACCGGCGGTTCCTCGGCACCCAGCTGATCGGCTCGATCACGATCATGGCGCTCTTCACCACGATCTTCGTGGTTACCGCCACCCTGGCGTTGGCCACCGCGCAGCGCCGCCGCGAGATCGGGCTCCTCCGGCTGATCGGCGCCGACCGGCGCCAGCTCCGTCGCCTGGTGCTCGGCGAGGCGGTCCTGCTCGGTCTGCTCGGCTCGGTGGTCGGCTGCCTGGCCGGTGTCTTCGCGGCGCCCGCCCTGCTGGCGTCGCTCGATCGGCTCGACGTCATCCCGCCCGGTGCCCGGATCGTCATCTCGGCGTGGCCGTTGCTGGCGGCCGGCGCGGTCGGCACCGGGATCGCCGTGCTCGGCGCCGGGGCGGCCAGCCGCTCGGCGACCCGGGTGCCGCCCATCGAGGCGTTGCGCGACGCCGCGACGGAGCGACGCCGGTTGGGCCGCGGCCGGGGGGCCACCGGGCTGGCGATCCTCGGTCTGGGTCTGGTGCTGGCCGTCCTGACCGCGGTCGGCGACGCGGACCAACGGGTCACCCTGGCGCTGACGACGTCGATGTGCCTCATCGCCGCCGCGGCGCTGCTGGCGCCGGTCGTGATCGGGCCGCTGGTACGCCTGGGTACGGCAGCGGTTGCCCGCCGGTCCCGTGGCGCGGGCGCGCTGCTCGTCCGGGCCGAGCTGCTCAACTCACCCCGCCGCGCCGCCTCCATCGCCGCCCCGGTCATCGTCGCGGTGGGCTTCGCCGTACTGATCAATGGGCTGGTCGAGACGATGCGGATGGCGTACCCCGCGGAGGTCACCCGGCAGCTGGCGGGGCAGGTGCTCATCGACCCCGGCAACGCGCCCGGCCTGAGCGAGGCGGTGGTCCGGGCGAACCCGACCGGTCGGGCGCCGCTGCCGACCCGCCTCTTCGTGACCCGACCGGACGGCGGCGACACCGTACTCGACGGGGTCGGGTCGCGGGACCCGCGCTGGTCCCGGCCGGGCGAGGCGGTCCTGGACACCACAATGGCGGAGCTCCTGAACGTGCAGGCCGGCTCGACGGTCACCGTACGCTTCGCCGATGGACGTAGCGTCCCGTTGCGGGTCGCCGAGGTGCTGCCCCCGGACCCGACTCGCGGCGCGTTCGTGCTCTCCCGGAAGACGGTCCGGGAACACGATCCGACGGCCCTGACCGACAACATCTTCCTCGCCGCCGACCAGGCGCCGGCCCGCCTGGGCGCGGGCGCTCGGTTACACGACGCCGAAGAGTTCGCGCTGCGGGACTACCACACCGACGCCGAGCTGACCGACAGCCTGGCGAGCATGCTCACGGTGGTCGCGGTCGGCTACAGCGGGCTGGCGGTGGCCAACAGCATGGCTCTGGCGGCGGTCGGGCGGCGTGGCAGCCTCGCCGTGCTGAGGTCAGCCGGCGGCACCCGGCGACAGCTACTCGGGGTCGCGGTCGGCGAGACCGGACTACTGGTGATCATCGGCTCGGTGCTGGGTCTGCTCGCCACCGTGCCGGCGCTGGTCGGCGTCGCCTCGGGTCTCGGCGCCGAGACCGCGACCCGCGTGTCCGTGCAGCTCAGTGGTGCGGTGGTGGCCGGAGCGGTCCTCGGCACCCTGGCCCTGGCGATGGCCGCGAGCGCCGTGGTGTCCTGGCGCCAGCTGCGGCCGCGGAGGAACTGAGCGTGGCCCACGACCGGTACGCCGGTCGCGGGCCACCTCGTCGTACGGGGGTGGGGGTCAGGCGTTCGCCCAGACCCGCGCCATCCACTCCTCCACCTCGTGGGAGGTTCGCGGCATCGCGGCGGAGAGGTTCTCGCAGCCGTCCTCGGTCACCAGCACGTCGTCCTCGATCCGGACGCCGTTGCCGCGGAACTCCGCCGGCACCCGCAGGTCGTCGGACTTGAAGTAGAGGCCCGGCTCGACGGTGAGGATCATGCCCGGCTGCAACTCGCTGTCCATGTACTTCTCGCGCAGCATCAGCTGGCAGTCGTGCACGTCCAGGCCCAGGTGGTGCGAGGTGCCGTGGACCATCCAACGGCGGTGCCAGCCGCCCTTCTCCCGGTCCAGGGTCTGCTCCAGGGTGACCCCCTCGGGCAGCAGCCCCCACTCGTGCAGGATCCGGGCGATGACCGCGTTCGCCGCGGCGTGGATGTCGCTGAACTTGTTGCCCGGCTTCACCGCGGCCAGGCCGGCCTGCTGCGCCTCGTAGACGGCGTCGTAGATCCGGCGCTGCACGTCGGTGAAGCGGCCGGTGACCGGCAGGGTACGGGTGATGTCGGCGGTGAAGAGCGAGTCGATCTCGATCCCACAGTCGATCAGGATCAAGTCGCCTTCGCGGACCTCGCCGGTGTTCTTCGTCCAGTGGATCGTGTTGGCGTGGTCGCCGGAGGCGCAGATCGACTCGTAGCCGACGCCGTTGCCCTCGTGCCGGGAGTAGAGGCCGAAGACGCCCTCGACCCAGCGCTCGCCGCGGCCCTTGCGGACCGCCTCGGGCAGCGAGGCGATCATCGCGTCGAAGCCCTTGTGGGTGGCGGCGACGGCCTTGCGCATCTCGCCCACCTCCCACTCGTCCTTGATCAGGCGCATGGTGGAGAGGTGCCGCGCGAACTCCGCGTCCGCCTCCTCCCGCTCCTGCTCCGAGCCGGTCGCACCGGCCTGGATGCGGACGTTGTCCACCAGCTCGGTGAGGCGGGAGTCGACGTCCCGGACCACCCGGAGCCGGGCGGCGGCGTCGTCCTTGGCGAGGTCGTCGGCGAGCGAGTCGATGTGCCGCGCGGTGAGGCCCAGCTCCGACTCCCGGTCGGCGATGCTCGGGCGCGGACCCACCCAGAACTCGCCGCGACGGGAGTCGGCGTAGAACTCCTCGCTGTCCCGCGGGGCCAGCGGCCGGAAGTAGAGGATGGCGTGGTGGCCACCGCCCGGCTTCGGGTCGAGCACCAGGACGCTGTCCGGGTCGGTGTGCGCGCCGAGCCCGGAGAGGTGGGCGAAGGCGGTGTGCGGCCGGAACGGGTAGTCGGTGTCGTTGCTGCGCACCTTCAGACCACCGGCCGGGATGACGAGCCGCTCGCCGGGGAACTGCTGCGACAGCGCGGCCCGGCGCCGGGCGGCGTGGTCGGCCACGGCGGCGCGGGGGGTGGGCTCCCGGTCGGGGTTGGCCCATCCGGAGCCGATGAATTCACGGAACTCGTTGCTGCTGGGAATGCCGCGGTGGCTGGCCTTCGCCTGCTTCTCGCTCGTCATGCCGACACATCCTGCCAGATCGGGTCATCGTCGCCGACCCACGGTTTGCGCACGTGGTAAGTGGTCGATGGGCTATGGCACCTTTCCAGGTGCCGTGCCCGGCTCCGGTGCCGGCCTCCCGCCACCGGACTCAGCCGGTCTCCCGGCAGCAGACTCAGCCAGCCTCCCGGCAGCGGACCAGGAAGGATCGCTCAAAAACGATCACCGGCTCTCCGGTCGCTTTCGTACCCGTTGTCTCCACCGTCACGATCCCGTTGCCGGGACGGGACCGGGACAGCCGCTTCCGCAGGATCCGGCTCGTCGCGTAGAGAGTGTCCCCGACGAAGACGGGCTCCTTGAGGCGCACCTTGTCCCAACCCAGATTGGCCACGGCGCGCGCGGAGAGCGCCTGCACGGTCATCCCGCCGATCAGGCAGAGGGTGATGCCACTGTTGACCAGTACCCGGCCATACTCGGCGCCGGCGGCGTAGTGCTGATCGAAGTGCAGCGGATGCTGGTTCATCGTCAACAGCGTCAACCAGGTGTTGTCGGCCTCGGAGAGGGTGCGTCCCGGCCAGTGCCGGATCACCATCCCGGGTTCGAAGTCCTCGTAGTCCCCACCGTGCTCTTCGATGTACTCGTGGTCGCTGACTCGGCGTAGCGTCATCTGCTGCCTCTCCGACGTTTCAGGTGGATAGGGTCAGGGGCCGCCCGGGACCGTCAGAGCGCCACCATGGCGTTGTCCGCCCCGGTGGCCGATCCCCGGGCGTTGACGATTCCGGCCGCGCCGTCGGTGCGGTAGCGGCACCACAGCCCCGCCGGCCGGCCGCCGAACAGCAGCGGCCCCAGCACCGGGGCAACGTCGGCGTCGTGGGGTTCGTCGGCGCCGTCGGCCAGCAACGTCACCCGGCAGGTCTGGGGCGGGACGAACTCCTGCACGATGCTGGTGCCGTCGGCCCCGGCCGCCACCGCGGTCTCCCACTCCGCGGCAGTCACCTCTGGTCCGATCACCACCTGCTTGCCGCAGTCACCCAGCGCCTCCTTGAGCACCAGCCGCTCGCGGTTGCGCAACACGTACGGCAGCAGGTCAACCTGCTCGCCCGCGCGTTCGGTCCGTCGCTCGGAGAGCACCCGGGTCCAGGGCAGGTACCGGTTGACCAGGGCCCGCTCGGCCGCGGTCAGCCAGGGCCGCCCCTCCGAGAGCAGGCCCATGGTCAGCTTGCTGTGCAGGAAGGTGGCGGTCTGGGTACCGACCAGCAGGGTGCCGTGGTCCAGGGCCTGCTGCACCTCGGCCGTGGGGACGCCGGCGTCGTTCCAGTCCGGGATGGTGAAGTTGCGCAGCCCGATCGGATAGCGCAGCTCCGGCGGGCAGTCCCACGCCTCGTGCAGCTCCTTCGGCTCGAAGAACCGGGTGGAAAGCCCCTGGCTGCGGTGATACTCGGCCTCAACCTCGAAGTAGTAACCGGTAACTCCCGTGACCTGGGCGCTGCCGACGAGGGCCACCCGGGGCGCCACCGCCAGCTCCGCGCTGAGCGCGCGAAACATCTCGGCGCGTACGGCGAACGGATCCGGCGAGCGGTACGGCAGCCGGCCGTCGGCGTCGGCGTAGAGCCCACGCCACACGTCCAGGCGGCTCTGCGTCTCCACCGCACCGGTGAGCGCGCCACTGACGTTGAACTCCACGAAGCGCAGCCCGTCCGGGCCGACAACCGCGTCGGGCCGGGCCACCCAGTCCGCGTACCGCTCGTCGAGGAGAGGGTCGCGCAGCCAGAGCTGGTCCTCGCTGGCCGGCATCCGGTAGACCGCCAGCCGCTCCCGAGCGGTGGGCGCGGTCTCCAGGGCGGTTCGGCGCAGCAGCCCCACCAGGACACCGGCCACCCGGAACAGCTCCGCGTACGAGGCCCGGGGGATGGTCATCGGCGCGGCCGGCAGCACCGGCTGGTACGGCCAGCCGGTGTCCTGCAGCACGTCGCGTAGCCGGCGCCGGAGCGTCTCTGCCGACGCGGCCGGCGCCAGCCGTTGATCGCCGAACCACGGGTGTCCGGTCGTGGCGACCGGTTCAACCCCGCGCATCCGACTCTCCCACCGCGCCGCGCGCCGCCACCGCCTCGTGGAGCGCCACCGCCGCGGCGGTGTCCTCAATGGCCATCCCGACGGTACGCAGCACCGAGTTTCGGCCACCGAACTCGACCTCGCCGGCGACGAGGCGGCCCAGCTCGCGCAGGTCCTCGGCGGCGAGCAGACCAGCGGCGAGGGCGGCCCGAACCTCGCCGGCGCCGTTCAGCGCGGCGGACTGCTCCTCGACCACGGTCACCGCATCACCCAGCAGAGCCGGGTCCACCTCGACCGCGTCCGGGTGGGTACCGCCGATCACGTTCAGGTGCGCCCCGGGCGCCACCCAGTCCGCCGCCACCACCGGCGTGCTGTCGCTGGTGGAGGTGGCCGTGCAGATGATCGGCGCGTCCGCGACGGCGGTCTTCGCGCTGTCGCAGACCGTCACCCGGATCGACGTCGTCGCCCGCATCTCCTCGGCGAGCTTCTCCGCACCGGCCCGGGTGCGCGAGAAGACCCGCAGGGTCTTGATCGGACGTACCGCCGCCACCGCCCGGATGAGCGCGCGGGCCTGCACCCCGGCACCGATGACGGCGAGGTCATCGGCGGTGGCGGCGGTGCAGAAACGGGTGGCCAGGGCCGCCACCGCCCCGGTCCGTACGGCGGTCAGCTCGGCGCCGTCCAGCAGCGCGGTGATCTGCCCGGTCTCCAGGTCGGTGAGGGCGACGATCCCGTGGATCAGCGGCAGCCCCCGCCCGGGGTTGTCCGGGGTCAGGGTGGTGACCTTGACGCTGCCGACCCCACGCCGCTCCCAGACGGCCGGGCTGACCAGCAGCACCCGCTGCTCGCCGTGCTCCACGACCGTACGGGCCGGGGAGCGGGTCCGGCCGGTGGCGAGGTCCACGAACATCTCGCCGAGTACGTCGATCACCTGGGTCATCCGGCGCGCACCTGCCATGTCGGCGGCGGTGACCATCGCCGTCGCGGTCATCGGGCACCGCCGAATCGGGCTTCCCACGCGTCCTGACGTGCCACGGTGGCGTGGGCCATCCGGGCGAACGGTGGTCCCACCATGCTGCCGTCCAGCACGGCGATGCCGCCGTTGGCACTGCCGACCGCCGAGACCACCCGGCGGGCCAGCCGCAGGTCGTTGTCCTGCGGGCGCAGGGCCTGGTTGATGGTGGCCAGTTCGCTGGGGTGCACCGTCGCTTTGCCGTGGAAGCCGAGGGCCCGCACCCGCACGGTCTCCTCCGCCAGCACGGCCGGCTCGGAGAGCCGGAAGTTGGCGGTGTCGACGCAGGCCGTGCCGTGCCGCGCGCAGGCCATCGCCATCGCCTGCCGGGCGGCGAGCATCGCCGCCCAGGTGATCTCGACGTTCAGCGTGGCGGCTAGGTCGGCCGAGCCCAGCACCAGCCCGTCAGCCGCCTCGGCGATCGCGTCGATCCCGGTGACCGCCTCGACGGTCTCCACCGTCACGTAGATCTCCGGCTGGGCGCCGGCCGAGGCCAGGATCCGCCGCAGCAGGGTGACCTCGGCCGCGGAGGTGACCATGGTCATCACGACGATGCCGGGCCGCACCGAGCACTCCGCGAGCAGCAGCAGGTCGTGTACGGCCTCGACGCTGCCCAGCTCGTTGATGCGGACGGCGACGTTGGCTGGCTGGGGGGCCTTGTCCAACGCGTCCCGGCAGACCACCCGCGCGGCCGGCTTCTCCGCCGGGGGTACGGAGTCCTCCAGGTCGATCAGGTGCACGTCCGCGTCGTACGACCAGGCGTTCACGACCCGGTCCAGGGACAGCGCCGGGGTGTAGAGGATGCTGCGCGGGATGGCGCGCAGGGCGCCGCTCATCGGACGACCGTCCCGTCGAGCGGGGCGGCCGGACGCGCCCCGGCCTGCACCAGGACCGCGCAGAGCCGTCGGATCTGCTCCTCGGTCTGGCCGGCGCGCAGCATCACCCGCAGCCCTGCGGTGCCCCGGGCGACGATCGGGAAGAACACCGGCGAGGTGTAGAAACCGGCGGCGAAGACCTGCTGGGCGGCGTCGACGACCGTGTCGTCGCTCATCGGCACCAACCGGATCGGGTACGACTCGCCGGACTGCTCGGTGTCGAGCAGCGAGTCGAACAACGCGATGTTGGCGCGGAGCCGCCCCTGGAGCTGGTCCAGCTCCTCGGTGCGGTGAATCTCCGCGGAGGCGAGCGCGGCGCCGACGGCGGCGGCGTTCATCTTCTGCGAGTAGCCCAGCGGGCCGGCGAAGCGTTCGACGAGTCGACGGGTCTCGTGCGGGTAGCCGTCGAGCAGGACCGCCGTACCGCCCGCGCCGAAGCCCTTGCTCAGCGTGGCGACGGTGATGGTGCGCTCGTCGAGGAGGGGCGCGTGGCTCCGCACGTAGCCGATCCCCCGCTGCCCGTACGCCGACAGCGAGTGCGAGTCGTCGTAGAAGACCAGCATGTTGTACTTATCCTGCAGGTCGGCGAGCTCCTTGACCGGGGCGTAGCCGCCGAGGCTGTCGGCGCCGTCCACCACGTAGCAGACCCGTTCGTAGCTGCGGCACATGTCTTCGAGGTAGTCGAGGTCGTGGTGCTTGCAGGTGACCACCTCGGACTCGTCGGCGCAGCTCGGCTTGGCGTTGGCCAGCGAGACGTGGGCGTTCTTGTCGAAGACCATCAGTGGCCGGGTGCCGTCGCCGAGGTGACCGGAGGCGATCAGCGGCAGCAGGCCGGTGCTCGCCGCCGCGGTGGAGACCGCGCTGATCACCATCGCGCCGAAGAGTTCGCCGAGGGACTCCTCCAGCTCCAGCAGCACCGGAGTCTGCACCCGGGTGCGCGGAATGCAGTGGTCCAGCACGTTGAACCGGCGCAGCGCCGCGACCGCGCCGTCGATGACCTTCGGGTGGGTGTCCAGGTCCAGATAGGAGCAGACGGTGAAGTTCACGAACTGGTGGCCGTCGGCCATGGTGAACGTCCCGTCGGCGAGGTCACCGACGATGCCGGCGACCCCGTTCGCCTCGGACATGTTCCAGAAGGCGTTGCCGATGCCGATGAGTTTGTCGTTGTTGCGGTACCGGTGCGTGGGGGTGATGGTCTTGCGGTCGCTCACGAGTTCACCTCGGTGGGCTGGTAGCTGTAGACGCCCTTGAATCGCCGGTAGGCGTACGTGTAGAGGGCGACGCCCAGCACATGTGGCCGGCGCAGAATCTTCTTCGACTTCAACCAGAAGTTGACATTGATGTTGATGGGGTCGAGGGATTCGGCCTGGTGCCACCAGCCGAGCGGCAGGTAGAGCATGTGGCCGGGTTCGAGGACGAAGTCGCGGCGCTGGGCGAGCTTCGGCGCCACTTTCGGATAGCGCCCCAGGTCGACGTTGTCGAGGTCGAACACGTGGGACTTGTCTCCGAAGCCGCGCAGCATCGACCGGGGGTAGTAGTCGCGGGACCCGGGCGGCGCGATGATGAACCGCTTGCGGCCCTCCAGCGCGATGTTGAAGTTCTCGAACTCGTCGAAGTGGTTCTTGGTGAAGACGCCGCGGTGGCTGATCCAGAGGTTGGCCGCGTACAGCGAGCTGCCGTAGCCGAAGAACCCCTCGGCGTCGAAGCCGATCACGGCGTTGACGTCGGCCGGGCTGTTCCGGATGTTCGACACCACCCGGTGCCAGGTGTCGGACTCGGTCAGGTGGCGCTCGTCGGCGAAGAAGTCCCGCAGGGTGATGTCCCGGGTCTCCCAGCGCCCGGGGTGGTGCTTGTCGCCCGGTTCGGTGAACAGGGTGACGGTCATGTCGGCCAGCCGGGCCGCCACCCCCTCGCGCCCGAGCCCGCGCACGCTTTCCGGCAGTGAGATCACCGTCGGTACGTCGGTCCTGAAGAGGCCGCCGGGGCCGAGCGCCCGGAACTCCTCGAACGTCATGCGGGCGACTGGTACGCCAGTCTCCTGCGGAACCGTCACGATCCGTCCTCCGTCTTCTACCACGGGAGCCCCAACGGACCTGCCGCTAGAGCGCCCCAAAGCGACGCAATCAGGACACCCTACCGACCAATGTGTACGTTGTGAACGTTTGTAATCAGTCCACTTCAGATCGTGATTGACTGGGGCGGAAGCGGCGGCCGACGGCGGAGCCACGGTACGCGTAGCCGACGAGGCCGAGCACGAACACCCCGCTGGCGGCCCACCACGAGGCGGCAACGGCGGAGGGCTGCACCGGCCAGGACCACAGCGCCACGAACACGCCGGTGTCCCGGGGCCGGGCGAAGTAGACCGCACACCCGTAGCCGAAGGCCGGCAGCCACGCCAGCCGCGCGCCCAGCAGCGCCGTGGCACCAGCGACCAGGCCGATCCAGCCGAGCGTGTTGCGGGCCAGCGCATGGGCGCCGAACGTCTCGGGGACGCGCAGCCCCGTCAGGACGAGCGCCCCGGCCACGGCGAGGACGGCGAGGAGAACCTGCCCGGCTCGCCAGGCCGGCCAGCGCAGCGGAGTGCCACGTTCGAGCTCCTCGTCGGCCCCGGCCAGGGTCGACCCGAGCAGCACCGCGGCCAGCAGCGGGGCGAGCAGGGCCACGGGGAGGCGGGCGGCCGGCCCGTCCAAGAAGGACCGGCCGGCGAGCCAGGTTCCGCCGGCCCAGGCCAGCAGCGTGATGACGCTGACCCCAGCCACGAAGGCCGACGCTCCCCGGGCGCGCAGATGCAGCCGGAGCAGCCGACCGGTCACGGCTGCTCCGCCAAGCGGACCAGGGCCGGGAGGTCACAGCGACCGACGGCGTCAAGGTAGTCGGCGTACCAGGCACGCTGCGCTGACGGCGGCAGCTCGCGGAGCCCAGCCGACGCCCCCGCTGCCCCGAGCACCGACCCGCCGAGCAGCCAGTCGGTGGCTATGCCGTCGACCTGGTGAATCCGCTGGTCGAATTCTTCACCGTGTAACGAGTACGCACACTCGCCCCCGGCCCTCTGGCCAAAGGCCCAACGCAGATAGTCGACATTCGCCAAGTCGCCGAATGCGGTGGCCTGGAAGTCCAGAGGGAGCCAGACCGTGTCGGCATCCTCCGGGACGGAATCACCAGGTGGCCGGACGGCCTCATCAACCGCCCGCCGGGGGGCTCCGGGTATCCCGTCGAGCCGGGCCAGGATCGGCTGCGCCACCGCCGCGACCTCGTCGAGCAGAAAGGCGTTGACCCGGGTCAGGCAGACCTCTGGGCCGCTGCTCGTGCAGACCAGCTCCACCGCGGCCGGGTCGGCCGGCGCGCGATACCAGCTGGGTGCGGTGTTGATCGGGACCGCGGCGGCGATGGCGACCGCACCGGCCAGCAGCGCCACGCGCCACCGGCGTACGGCGACGGCGAGCAGCAGGACGGTCAGCGCCACCAGCCAGGTGGCCTGCAACCCGGTGACCCACCCCGGCACCAGCGAGTACACGGACCCGACAGTGTCGGCCGGGGAGAGCCGCGCGGCGGGCGCGTTCCAGTAGGTCAGGATTGTCAGGCCCACGTAGGTGGCCAGGCCGGCGATCGGTGCCGCCACCCGCAGCCGGACCCGCCGGCCGACGAGGACACCACCCGCGCTCGCGGCGGCCAGGGCGAGGACCCCGACGGACGCCCGCTGCCACCAGGCCCCACCGTCGTAGGTCGCGACCCGCGCGACCAGCACCGCCGCCCCGGCGTACGCGACCATCAGGCCGGCGATCCCGGCCAGGGTCACGGCGAGCCAGGCCGCCACCAGCGAATGCCAGCCCGGGCGTGGGGTGGCGGCGATCAGCTCGCCGATGTCGCGTCGCCGTTCCCGGCCGGCCTGCCACGCCCCGGCGCAGACCATGAGGGGGCAGAGGACCATCAGTGGCACCCGCAGGTAGTCGGCGAGGCCGACCCAGCGGCCACCCCAGTCGTCCGGGTGCACCGCCAGCACCCACACCCCGGCCCCGAACATCGCCAGCGCCGCGACGGGTGCGGTGCCGCGGCGTAGCTCCACCCACAGCGCGCGCCTCATCGCGACACCTGCCGCGCGCCGCGCAACACCGCCGTGTAGCCCCGCTCGATCGGGGAGTCACCGCTGTCGCCGTCCCCGCCGGCCGCGATCAGCTCCTCCGGGCGGCCGGCGAAGACCAGTCGCCCATCGTCGACCAGGCTGACCCGGGCGCACGCCGCCGCGACATCCTCCACAAGGTGCGTGCTGACCAGCACCACGGCGTCGAGGCCCAGCTCCCGCAGCAACGTTCGGAACTCCACCCGCTGCTCCGGGTCCAGCCCGGCCGTCGGCTCATCCAACAACAGCACCCGTGGATCGTTCACGATGGCCTGGGCGATGCCGGCGCGCCGCAGCATTCCGCCGGAGAGGTGCTTCATCCGGTCATCCGCCCGGTCGAGCAGCCCGACCCGCTCGATGGCCCGGTCCACCGCGAGCGGTATCCGCGCCGCCGGCATCTCCCGCAGCCAGGCGAAGTACTCGACGAATTCCCGGACGGTGAAGCGCGGGTAGAAACCGAACGCCTGGGGCAGGTAGCCCAACCGGCGACGGGCCTGGCGCACCCCCACCCGGTCGTCAGTGCGGTGCCCCAGCAGCCGGACCTCCCCCCGATCCGGACGCAGCACCGTGGCCAGCACCCGCATCAGGGTCGTCTTGCCGGCACCGTTCGGGCCGAGCAGCCCGTGCACGCCCACGCCCAGCTCGATGGCCAGGTCGTCGAGGACGACCCGCTTTCCGTAGCTGACCCGCAGATCCGCCACGCTGATTGTCGTCATCCCGCCTGTCTCCCCACTCGTTCCCGCCGCGCGTACAGCACGACAACGGCCACCCCGGTGACGGCCAGCCACACCGGGGCACTCGCGGCCACGACAGCCGACCCAGCAACCGGCGGCACCAGCACCACCAGCGCCCACGCCCCCGCCACCACCGCCGCGGCGTACGTCGGCTCGATCAGCGAGCCGAGCGCCAGCGTGCCGGCGGTCAACGCGGCGCCCGGCAGCATCCACATCAGCGGAGTGCTGATCCCGGTCACCACCGCGGCCAGCACCACCGCCGGCATGGCCACGGTCAGCACCGCCAGCGTGCGCCACAGCACGATGCGCAGGCCCCCCTGCGGTGTCCCCGCCACCACCTCGTGCAGCGGGTCGGTGCGCGGCCCGTACGACAGGGCCGTACCGACCACCGGCAGCGCCGGGGCGACCAGCAGCAGCACCCACGGCGGCAGCATTCTCGGACTGACCGCCAACCCCAGGGTCAGCAGCCCGGTGACCAGCACGGAGAGCAGCCACGCGGCCCGCACCGCCGGCGCGGCACCCACCAACACCCGCACCCGTCGCCACCCGGTCGCGGGTCGTACCCGCCCCGGCGTCGACAACCGATCGTCCAGCGCCAGCGCGACGCCCGCGACCACCCGCCGCACCGCCTCGCTCGGCGCAAGACCCGCCCGGCAGGCGTCGCAGCTGTCGAGATGCGCCTCCACCGACTCGGCGTCCCCGTCGGTCAGCCGCTCCTCGGCGTACGCCGCCAGCACCTGCGCACTCACATGCTCGCCGGTCATGACAGGGCCGCCCGTAGCTGCTGCCGGGCGCGCATCGCCCGGGACTTCACGGTGCCTTCCGGCACCCCCAGTAATGTCGCCGCCTCCCGCACGGTCCGGCCGTCCAGCACCGTCGCCTGCAGCACCGCCGACAACTCCGGCGGGAGCTGATGCAGCGCCCGTTCCAACCCGGCGTCGTACGCGTCGGTCAGGGCCTCGTCCTCGGCCGACGGCGACCAGGTGAGGGTGTCCTCCCCCGGCGAGTGCACGAGCTGCGGACGAACCGATGCCCGCCGACGGGCGTCGATCAATCTGCCGCTGGCGATCGACCACAGCCAGCCCACCGCGGTCCCGTCCCCCCGGTAGCTGGCCGCGGCCCGCCACACCGTCAGGAAGGTCTCCTGCAGCAGCTCTCGCGCCAGCTCCGGATCTCGGCACCGGCGCCGGAGCCGGAGCGACAGCCAGGGTGCGTTCCGCGCGTACAGCAGCTCGAACGCCCCGCGGTCCCCCGTACCGACGAGGCGCAGCAGCTCCTCATCGTCTGCGTCCACCATGAAAGGTTAGGACGCAGAACTCCCCGGATCGGTTCGCTGACCGGCGCCTATAGTGATGCGACGCGTTGGCCCGCCTGACCCGTCCCGTCTTTCACGTCCCCCGGGGGTACTTATCGTGAACGATTTCCGGCAGCCACCAATCACCCTGGACCGGGTGACAACCAGCCGGGGTGAGCTGGTGCTCCGCGAGGCGGACGGCCGCTACGAGGTCATCAGCAACGGCGTCTTCCTGATGGACACCGCGGACGGCCGGTCCGAGCGGCTGCTGGTTGACGCGGCGATGAGTAGGTGCACGGCGTCGGCGCCCCGGCTGCTCATCGGCGGGCTCGGCGTCGGGTTCTCGCTGCTGCGCGCGATCGAGCACGCGCGGCTCGCCGCCGTTGACGTGGTCGAGATCGAGGCCACCGTGATCGGCTGGCACGCCCACCACCTGCGCCACCTCACCGGCGCCGCGCAGACCGACCCCCGGGTACGGATCATCGAGGCGGACATCCTCGCCTGGCTGGCCGACACCGACGACCAGTACGACGCCATCTGCCTGGACACCGACAACGGCCCAAACTGGCTGGTCTTCGAGGCCAACGCCGAGTTGTACGCCCAGCGCGGGCTCGACCTGGTGGCCGACCGACTCCGGCCGGGAGGTGTCCTGGCGATCTGGAGCGCGAGCCGGGACGGGGCCTTCGAGCGACGCCTCCGGGAGCGCTTCGGTGACCTGGAGCTGCTGGAGACGCCGACCGACGCGGGCGCACCGGACGTGGTCTACCTGGTCCGGGCTCCGACGGCGGCGCGGCGGGCAGCGGACCCGGCCGCCGTCGGAGCCCACCTCACCGACGAGCTGGGTGGGCTCCGACGGCCCCGGGCCTAGGCTGGCTTCAGCTTCAGCCCGGCCAGCGCCTTCGTCAGCGCCGCCTCCGCCTTGGTCAGCTTCGCGTCGCTCGCCGCCGCGTCGGCCAGGGTGGTCTTGGCCGATTCGAGGGCTTGGGTCAGCGCCTTCCAGGTTTTCTTGGTGTACCGGTCCTCGTCGAGCGAGTCCGCCTGCGCGACGGTGTTCTCGAGCGCCAGCCGGGCCCGCGGGACCAGCTGCTCGTACGCCAGCCGTAGCGCCCGGGCCTGGGCGTCCACCTCGACCTGGGTGGCGGTTCCGGAGCCGGCGACCGCGCGGGCCTTCTCCAGCTCCTGTCGGAACACCCCGAAGTCGATGCTGCCGTACCGGTCCTCGCTGTCGACGTACTTCTGCGCCTCGGTGATGGCGGCGTCGAGCGCCGTGGTGTCCACCGGCCCGTCCCCCGGGTCGTCGGGCTGCGGACCGAACTGGAACCAGTCGAAGTTCGACACCCAGTCCTGCCCGTCCGGGGCGTGGAAGACGAAGGTCACGTCGCGGGCCTGCACGAGCGCCTCGGGATCGGTGATCTCCGCCTGGGTGGTGACCCAGTTACCCCAGCTACCGGTGCCGGGCAGCAGCGCCTCGCCCACGACCGGGCCGTCCTGCGTGCCCGCGCGCACCTCCAGGGAGCTCGGGGCGCCGTCGGGCGAGTACTTGCTCGCGTAGTGGATCGCCAGCGTCGTCGGTGCGACGTCGAAGGCGAGATTCCGGTACTGGATCCACGAGCCGTCCCGCACCCCACCGAGGTTGCCGCTGCCGGAGTTCGTCTCGTTCTTCAGGTCGCCGCCCGACCACTCATCGGACTGCTCCCCCTCCAGGACGCGCTGGCCGCCCTCGTCGATGGCCAACGCGGCGGTCATGCCGGTCAGCGACTCGGCGGCGCTGCGCAGCGTCGCCGTGCTGGCGGAGGTGTCGGCGAGCGCCGCCTGGGCCCACCGCACCGCGGCGTCGAACACCCGATAGGAGGCGTAGGAGTAGTTTCCCTGGCGGACCAGAACGGCCTCGGCAACGAGCTCCCGCAGCTGCTGGCGCTCCGCCGCGGCCACCGAGATCGCCAGCGGGGTGCGCGCGGACAGCCCGTCGCCGGTGACCTGGGCGGCGGAGACGCCGCGGGCGAAGGCCGAGTCGGTGAAGGTGAGGTAGAACCGGGCACTCGTCGTGGTCGAGCCGGTCAGCGCCACCCGGACCGTCTTCGCGTTGACGACCTCAACCTTCGCCGAGACGCCGGCCGGCAGCCCGTGGATCGAGGCCGCGCCCGTCTTGAGGTAGTTCGTGCCGGGACGGCCGGCGAAGCGGGCGCCCCCCTCCAGCCCGAGCTTGATCGAGCCATCCAGGGCACCATCGGCGCGAGCGGCGATCGTCGTGTCCGACGCGCGCACGGTGTAGTCGCTCGGCGCGCCGCCGTCGTCGTCACCCGCGGTGCTCATCGAGTACGCCGGCTCGCTGTCGGCACCCCAGTCGGAGGGGGCGGCCCCCATCCGTACGTCGAGGGCGCCGCCCTGGACGAGGGTGTGGTAGTCGAGCCAGGTGTTGTCGAAACTCGCCCCGTTCAGCGCGGCGGACTGGATGTAGTAGTCGTCGGCGGAGACGCCGTCCGCAGAGACGGTGAAGGTGCGCCCGTCCGCGTACGAGATGGTCGTGCGGTCGAAGAACGGCGAACCGAGCTGGTACTCGGACGAACCCGAGGTCACCGGGAAAAGGCCGATGGCCGCGGCGACGAACATCGTCGACATCGTGCCGGCGTCGTTGTCCATGGTGGGCAGGAAGCCACGCGGGTCCAGCTGGTAGACCCTGGTCTTGATCGGCGGGCGAAACTCACCGTCGCTACTCGGGAAGTCGGCGGTGCTGCTGGAGGCGAGGTAGCGGTTCCAGCTCTCCTTCGTGTAGATCGTGCGCACCCACTTCTGGGTGAGGCTCGGCAGCCCCACGTAGTTGAAGAGGTAGGGCGCGTGCAGGTCGACCTCGTTCGCGTTCGAGTGCAGCATGCCGAGGCCGTTGTCCGGGTCGTCCTCGCCGAGGAAGTGCACGGCGCCGCGTTGCCCCGCCGTCGGCCCGCCCATCGCGGCGACGACGCCGGCCAGGTCGTAGACCGGGTACCAGTTGTACTGCCAGAGCGTGCCCTGGTAGAGGTTCGCCGCGCCGAGCCGCTCGTAGTCGGCCTCGATCCAGTCGCCTTCCTCCGCGCGCGGAGTGAGCAGCCCGACCTGGGTGCCGTCCGCCGCCGTCCACGCGTCCGGCTTGTAGAGGTTCGCCATCGGCAGCGCGGCCGCTTCGCGGAGCTCCGTCGCCTCGGCACCGTGACCGAGCGCGTCGGCGATGATCGCCAACGCCCACTGGTCGTAGCCGCGCTGCACCGAGTCGCCGGGGCGGTCTCCCGGGTGCCCCTGGCCCAGCTGGTCGCCGTCGGAGAAGCCGACGTACTCCTTCAGCGCCGGGTACGCCTGATCGAGCCGTTCGAAGCCGGTGAAGCCCTTCGAGATGGCGTCGGCGACGATGACCGCGGAGCGTTCCCAGCGTACGGTCGGCACCGAATGGGTGAGCCCGCCGATGCTCTTGCCGGTGCTAGCCACGTCGGCGAAGAGGTAGATGAGCGACTGGATCATGTCGCGGTACAGCTCGGGGTCGAGGTACGCCAGGACGGAGTACTTGCGGAAGTCGTCCCAGGACGCCCAGCCGTCGTAGTAGGTGAAGTCGTCCACCTGGTGCACCATGCCGTCCACGCCCCGGTAGGTGCCCGAGGTGCTGGTCGCGTTCACCGGGAGCGCGAACATGCGGTAGAGGTGGGTGTAGAAGAGGCGACGCAGGGTGCCGTCCGGGTCGGCCACCGTCGAGGCGGAGATGTCGACCCGGCCGAGACGCTCGTTCCAGACCGCCTTCGTTCCCGCGCGTACCTCGTCGAAGGTCCGGCCGCCGACCTCGGCGACCTGGTCGATCCGCGCCTGCTCCACGCTGATCGGCGACAGCGTGATGCGCAGGCCGATCTCGTCCGCGTCCTCGGGCGCGAAGGCGAGGATGGCGCCGGTGTCGACGCCCTGCCGGGACGCCGCGTCGCCGAACTCGTCCGCTGCCCAGGTGGTGACCGAGGTGACCGGCTGCTCGGTCTCGGCGTGGTAGTGCAGGGCGTAGGAGGCGCCGTAGAAGCTGCCCCGAACCTCACCGGTGAGCGCGACCCGACCGTCGTCGAGCTGCGTGACGTGCACCGACGAGCCGGTCCGGTTCGTGAAGTTGTTGTGCAGGTCGACGACGAGTTCCGGGGTGGCTCCGGCGGGGAAGGCGTAGCGGTGCAGCGCGGTACGCGTCGTCGCGGTCACCTCAGCGTTGATCTCGCCCGGGCCGTTCTCCACGGCGCCGTCCGGGCCCGTGATCTCGCCGAGACTCACCTGGTAGTACCCGGGTGCGGCCGTCTCGGCCTCGTGCGTGAACGGATGTGCATAGGATTCGGTCGATGGCCGGGCGCTGTACTCGACCTGGGTCGGCACGACGAGGATGTCGCCACCGCCGCCGGAGCCGCCGACCCCGTCGAGGTTCGTCTGGGTGAAGCCGGCGATGTGGGTCTGGTCGTGGTCGTAGCCCGCGTGGTTGCGCTCCGGCATGGTCAGCGGGCTGACCTTCGCCAACCCGTTCGGCGCCTGCGCCCCGGGCAGGTCGTTGCCGTAGTCACCGGCGGTCGACACGAACGGGTTGACGAACGAGGTGTAGTCGACCGATGCGTCCTCGACCAGGGTGGCCGTCGCCGGCGCGGCGACCACACCGGTGGACGCAACGGCCAGGACCGCGGTGATCGCGGTGGTACGCAGGCCGTGGCGCCCGCGGTTGGCCCGCCGCCACGGCACGGTGGCGGTTCCACCCTGGGGGTCGGGTGAACGTGGTGGCACAGCAGAACTCCTCACGCCGACAAGGTTTGTCGGCGCTATCCTGCCGGCCCCGGGTGTTCATCCGGTGAACCGCGTGCAGCCACCCAAAAAAGCCGAGGTCACCTGGTCCGGCCGGCTTACCGACTCGCGTTCGGCCGCCGGCCCAGGTGGATGAGGAATTCGTTCTCCTCGACGAAGGTGTCGGTGTCGCTGTACCGGGCCAGGACGGCGCGGACCGCCTCGTCGAACTCGTGGAGCCGGTCGCCGAAGAGTTCCGGTTCGGCGAACGTGGTGGAGTGCAGGTAGCCGAGGATGCTGTTGGCCGTCCAGGTCCGGTGCACCGGTACGACGGTCTCCTCGACCCGGTTGAACGGCGAGTCGCGTAGGGCCTGCAGGTCTGGGCGGCGCTGCCCGTGGAACGTGCCACCACCCGCCCGACGTTGTTCGCCGAGAAATTCTTGGATGACCGCCCGGACCGCCAGTTCCCACTCGTTGTCGGCGACCCAGAAGCTCTTGTCGGCGAAGATGGCGACGGCGCCGTCCCGGCTGATCTGTGCGTCCAGTTGGTTCAGGACCCGCGCCTGATCGAGCCAGTGGAACGTCCGGCAGATCGTCACCAGGTCGGCCTGCCACCCGGCTGGCGGGGTGTACTCCTCCGCGGTGGATTCCTGGAGGCGCAGCTGGGCCTCGGCGGGTAGCCGCGGGCGGAGTGCGCTCTCGGCCGCGGTGAGCATCTCGGCGTCCGGGTCGATGCCGATGATGTCGTCGAACCGGTCCCGCAGCGCCTCCACCACGAGGCCGGTGCCGGTGCCGATGTCGAGCAGCCGTCGTGGCGAACCGGCGGGGACCGCGGCGTCCAGGACATCGGCCACCTCCGTCGGTATGTCCGGCCGGAACTGTCGGTAGAAACCGACAGTTCCATGGAAGATACTCATAGCTGCCTCCTTACGGCAAAGACGTAAGAACCATAGGCATTTGGCTGTTCCGGTAGCGGCGAAACGCACCAACCCGTTCCGGCCAGCCCGCCATCGGGGTTTGCGATCCGGACATCGGCCACCGCGGGATTCGATCGGGCAGATCGGGGAATCCCCGGCCGGTGCCGGACGTACTGACCAGCCTGCCGTGGCCCACCGGGCCGAGCATCGCCGTCTTCGGGGTGGCGGGGATCCTCACGGTGCTGGGCAGCATCCGCCTGGTCGCCCTCGGCGACACACTCGCCGACCGAACCGGCTGGGGTGAGGCGTTCTTCGGCGCCGTCTTCATCGGGCTGGCGACCTCGCTGTCCGGCATCGTGATGACCGCCGTCACCGCGGCGGCGGAGCAGCCGCAGCTCGGCTACAGCAACGCGGTCGGCGGGATCGCCGCCCAGACCACCGCGGTCGCCGTGGCGGACGCCTTCCACCGCCGGGCCAACCTGGAGCACGCCTCGGCATCGCTGTCGAACGTGCTCTTCGGGGTCCTGCTCATCGTGCTGCTCTCGCTGGTCCTGCTCGGCCGCTACGCACCGGATGTCACCGTGGCCGGCCTGCACCCCGCCTCAATCGCCCTGGTCGCCGCCTACCTCGGCGGCCTGCATCTGGTCCGCCGCTCCGGAGCCAGTCCGCTGTGGCGAGCCGTCGCCACCGCCGAGACCCTGCCGGACATCAGCCACGAGCACGGCAGCCTCGACCGGACCAGCTCCAGCCGGCTCTGGGTACGCTTCGCGGCGGTGGGTCTGCTGGTCGCGATGGGAGGGTGGGCGATCGCCCGGGCCGCCGAGAGCCTGGTCCTGGGCACCGGCCTGAGCGCGGGCTTCGTCGGGGCGATCCTGATGGGCGCGGTGAACGCCCTCCCGGAGACGGTCACGGCCGTGGCGGCGGTCCGCCGGGGCGCCCCGACCCTTGCCATCGCCGCCGTCCTCGGCGGCAACAGTCTGGACGCCCTCAACCTGGTCGTCGGCGACGTGGCCTACCGGGGCGGCTCGATCTACCACGCTGCCGGTGACGCTCAGCTCTTCGTGACAACCAGTGCGCTGTTCATGACGGCGATCCTGCTCGGCGGTCTGCTGGTGCGGCAGGCGTACGGCTGGGGGCGGCTCGGCTTCGAGGGCATCCTGCTGCTGACCAGCTACGCGGTGATGACCGTCATCCTGGCCACCTGACCGGCGCCCGGACAGCCGGACCGTCGAAGATGCGGAAGCTGTCGGCCGCGGCCCGGGTGGCGTCGCCGTCGCCGTCGCCAGGGGGCGGTGCGGGTCAGCGGCTCGTCGAGACCGGCGGGGGCGGCGTGGTTGGGCTGCCAGCATCGTGCTGCTCACCGTGACCGCCCAACACCAGCACGGCCAGCGCCGCTACCGCGGCCGCCCGCCGCGCGATCACCACACACCTCGACACCCTGACTCACCCCCGTTTCGCACCGCGACATCCCCGGCTGATGTCACGCCGCCGGACGGCGTTTTCCCTGGCAACGAGTGGACTCGACCAAGGGACACGTTCCGCCGCACGGCGGGGCGGTCCCGGCGACAACTGCCCCAGCGACACAGCAGTCCCGGCAGAACGCGTACCCGCCCGGCAGCGCCGCAAAACGGGCTGGCCGGGCGGGCTTGGGATGCTCCTCGCTACCGGAAACCCCGCAGCCGGAGACTGTTGGCGACCACGAAGACCGAGGAGAAAGCCATCGCGGCCCCGGCGATCATCGGGTTGAGCAGACCGGCCGCGGCCAGGGGAAGCGCCGCCACGTTGTAGGCGAACGCCCAGAACAGGTTGCCCTTGATGATCGCGAGGGTCCGCCGGGACAACCGGATGGCGTCGGCCGCGGCGGTCAGGTCCCCCCGCACGAGGGTCAGGTCGGACGCCTCGATCGCCACATCCGTACCGGTGCCCATCGCCAAGCCGAGGTCGGCCTGGGCCAACGCCGCCGCGTCGTTGACCCCGTCACCGACCATCGCCACCACCCGGCCCTCCCGCTGGAGCCGCTGGACCACCGCCACCTTCTCGGCGGGCAGCACCTCCGCGACCACCTCGTCGATCCCGACCTCGGCGGCGACCGCCCGGGCGACGGTCTCGTTGTCGCCGGTGAGCAACACCGGGTTCAGGCCCAGCTCCCGCAGTTGTCGGAGCGCGAGCGCGCTGGTCGGTCGGACCGCGTCGGCGACCGCGAGCAGCCCGCGGGCCCGCCCGTCCCAGGCCACCAGCACCGCCGTCGCACCGGCGTCCTGCGCCGTGGCACCGGCCGTCACCAGCTCCTCCGGTACGTCCAGTCCCCGCTCCCGCAGCAGTCGGAGCCGGCCGACCAGCACGCGGTGGCCCGCCACCACGCCCTCGACGCCCAGCCCTTCGAGGTTGGCGAAGTCGGTTACCGGCGGCAGGGGCCCCGCCTCGGCCGCACCCGTCGCGACCGCCTGGGCGATCGGATGCTCCGAGGCGGCCTCTAGGGCGCCGGCGAGCCGGAGCAGCTCGGCCCGCTCCACACCGCTCGCCGCGACCACGTCCACCAGGGTCATCCGGCCAGCGGTGACGGTCCCGGTCTTGTCCAGCACGACCGTGTCCACCGTCCGGGTGGACTCCAGCACCTCCGGCCCCTTGATCAGGATGCCGAGCTGTGCGCCCCGACCGGTGCCGACCAACAGCGCGGTGGGGGTGGCCAGGCCCAGGGCACAGGGGCAAGCGATGATCAGCACAGCTACCGTGGCGGTGAAGGCGGCGGTCGGGCCGGCGCCACTGCCCAGCCACCAGCCCAGGGTGGCGGCGGCGAGGGCGATCACGACGGGAACGAAGACCCCGGAGATCCGGTCGGCGAGCCGCTGCACGGCCGCCTTGCCGGACTGCGCGGCCTCCACCAGCCGGGCCAGCTGGGCGAGCTGCGTATCGCTGCCGACCCGGGTGGCTTTCACCACCAGCCGCCCACCGGCGTTGACGGTGGCGCCGATCACGGCGTCGCCGGCCCTGACCTCGACCGGCACGGATTCACCGGTGAGCATGCTGGCATCGACCGCAGAGCTGCCCGCCACCACCATCCCGTCGGTGGCGACCTTCTCACCGGGGCGCACCACGAACTGATCCCCCACCACCAGCTGGTCGATCGGGATGCGGGTCTCCACGTCACCGCGCAGCACCGCCACGTCCTTCGCACCCAGCTCCAGCAGGGTGCGCAGGGCGGCGCCGGCGGTGCGCTTCGCGCGCGCCTCGAAGTACCGGCCGGCGAGGATGAAGGTGGTGACGCCGGCCGCCGCCTCCAGGTAGATGTGGCCCGCACCGCCGCCGGAGACGATGGCGAAGCTGAACGGGTGGGTCATTCCGGGTACGCCGGCCGTACCGAGGAAGAGCGCCCAGAGCGACCAACCGAACGCGGCGAGGGTGCCCAGCGACACCAACGTGTCCATGGTCGCCGCGGCGTGCCGGAGGTTGACCCAGGCGGCCCGGTGAAACGGCAGGCCGCCCCAGACCACCACCGGGGCGGCCAGCGTCAACGACAGCCACTGCCAGTAGGTGAACTGCCACGGCGGCACCATCGCCAGCAGGATCACCGGGACGGTGAGCACGGCCGAGACCCAGAGCCGGTTAGCAAGCCCGCGCAGCTCGTCGGCCGGTTCGGCGGCGGGGGCCGCCGCGGCTGCCGGTGGCGGCGGTACGACGGCGGTGTAGCCGGTCTTCTCGACCGTGGCGATCAGGTCGTCCGGGGTCACCCCGTCGGCGTACGCGACCCGGGCCTTCTCGGTGGCGTAGTTCACCGTGGCGGTGACACCGGGCATCCGGTTCAGTTTCTTCTCGATGCGGGCGGCGCAGGAGGCGCAGGTCATCCCGCCGACCGACAGCTCGATCTGGTTGACGGCCCGCGGTTTCGGGCTGCTCGTGGTGGTCATCGCACTCCCTACCGGTCGGGCCCGCGCTCCGGGGGGTGGGACCCGGGGCCGGGGGCGTCATGCTCGGGGGCGTCGTGCTCTGGGTTGGCGGGCCCGGGTTCGTCGTGGTGAATCTCGACGGCTGGGCTGCCGGGGCCGGTCACCTGACCGACCCCGTACGCCGCGCCGAACACCACCGCGAGACCGAGCAGGAAGGCGGTGAGCTTCGTCGCCGTTTTCATGGGGGCCTCGGTCTCGACGCGGGTCAGGCGTCGACGAGGTCGTAGCCGGCCTCGTCGACCGCGGCGCGTACGGTCTCGGCCTCCATCGGGTGCTGGCTGGTGATGGTCAGCCGGCCAGCGGCCAGGTCGACCTGGACCTGCTCCACCCCCGGCAGCTCACCCACCTCGGCGCTGACCGCGGCTACGCAGTGCCCGCAGGTCATGCCCTGCACCTGGTATGTGGTGGTGACCATGGAAACCTCCCCTTCTGCACCCCCCGGGGTAATACCCCCCAGGGGTAACTATCAGCGACAGTAACATACCCCGGAGGGGTACGTTATTCTGATCCGCATGACCAGACCTGACCCCGCCCCGGTCCGCGGCTACACCGCCAGCAAGGACCAGCTACTCACCCGGCTGCGCCGGGTCGAGGGGCAGGTCCGGGGGATCGAGAAGATGGTCGAGGAGGATCGATACTGCATCGACGTCCTCACCCAGATCTCGGCGATCCAGGCCGCGCTGGATAAGGTGGCGCTCGGGCTGCTCGACGGGCACGCCCGGCACTGCCTGCGCGAGGGGGCGGCCGAGGGGCGGGCCGACGAGATGGCGACCGAGATGATGGCTGCCGTCGGGCGCCTGATGAAGCGCGGCTGACCGCCCCGTCCCGTTACTCGCCCGGTAGTCGTTGGGAGAATAAATGGGCGCCGACCACACCCGACCCGCTCCGTCCACCCCACCACGGGTGCGACGGATTCTCGTCGCGACGGTGGTCCCCCTACTCCTCGCCACCCTGGTCACCGCGGTGGCCCTCTGGCCGCGCGACACCCGCACGGCCGAGGCGGGCAGCGAGCCACCCCGCTACCACGGCACCGTCACGAAGGTGGTCACCGAGCCCTGCCCTCCCAGCCCGGAGGCGGCCGATCTCGGGCTGGGCACCGACGTCGGGCCCTGCGGCGAGGTGACCGTCCGCGTCGAGCAGGGGCCGGACGCCGGCCGGACGGTCAGCACACCGATTCCCGCTGGCCCGGGCGCCCCCGACATCACCGTCGACGACGAGATCATCCTGGTCGAGCTGACCGATCCCACCGACCCGACCACGAGCATGTACACCATCGCGGAGCACCAGCGGGGCAAGGCACTGCTGTGGCTGGTGGCGCTCTTCGCCGCCGCGATCGTGGCGTTCGGCCGCTGGCGGGGGCTCGCCGCCCTCGCCGGCCTGGCGGCGAGCTTCGCCGTCCTCCTGACGTTCGTCCTGCCGGGGATCAGCGCCGGTCAGTCGCCGCTACTGGTCGCGGTGGTCGGCGCCGCCCTGATCATGTTTGTGGTCCTGTACCTCACCCACGGCGTGACCGCGCAGACCTCGGTGGCGGTTCTCGGCACCCTGGGCAGCCTGATCCTCACCGGCCTCCTCGGCTCACTCGCCACCGCCGCCACCCGGCTGACCGGGTACGGCAGCGAGGAGGCGATCACGCTGTCGATCTTCCAGACCAACGTCGACCTACACGGCCTGCTGCTGGCCGGAATCATCATCGGCTCGCTCGGGGTACTGGACGATGTCACCGTCACCCAGGCCGCCACGGTGACCGAGCTGGCGAACGCCAACCCGGGGTTGTCCCGTCGCCAGCTCTACCGCTCCGCCACCCGGGTTGGTCGGGCGCACATCGCCTCCACGGTGAACACCATCGTGCTGGCGTACGCCGGAGCCTCCCTGCCGGTGCTACTCCTGCTGACCGCCGACTCACGGCCGGTGGGCCAGATCCTGACCAGCGAATTCCTCGCCCAGGAGATCGTCCGCAGCGCGGTGGCCACACTGGGGTTGATCGCCGCGGTCCCCCTCACCACCGGGCTCGCCGCCATCGTGACCACCGCCGGTCGCACCGCTGGTGGCATCGCCGGTGGCGAGTCGGGCGGGAGCACCGCGCCAGCGCCGCGACCACGCACCGCTCGCGTCGAGGTGCTGGAGGCGCTCAGCACCGCCCGGCCCGGCCCGGTCGCCTCCGGCGGCGATCGACGGACCGGCGGGGACCACAACACGGAAGACCCATGGTAAAAATACGCGGCGTAACGAACAGAACCCACGGGCCGACTAAACGGGGCCCATATCACCCAACGTGTCGACAATTTCGTGCGATAAGTCGAGTTTGGGGCGTAGCTCGACCAGATGACCGTCAGGTAACCTCGCTGCCGGTCACCGGCAAAGGCGCGTACCGGCACCTGCGGGACCACCGCCCAATCGCCGCGAGGCGAGCCGGGGATGCGGGCAGCCGGAGTACTGCTGCCCCATCAGGGCGCACCTACCGCCCCAACCCGTCAGCTCGCCCAGCCGGCGGTCAACGGAAGGGATCATTGTGACGGCACCCCTACGCCGCTGGTTGACGCCCGTGGCGGCCGTGCTCACCGCGCTGGCCGTGTTCGCCGGGCCGATCCCGGTGTCCGCCACCCCCACCACTCCCCCGCAGCCCTCGGGGCACGACGAGGAGGACGAGGAGCCGGAGTTCCTCGGTGAACTCATCGAGGTCCGCAACCGCGAGTACGTGAAGGCGAAGTCGCAGTTGGCGGAGTCCGAGGAGCGCCAGGTCGCCCTCGAGAAGGAGATCAAGAAGGCGGAGGCCGAGCTGAAGGAGCTCGCCCCCCAGGTGGCGGAGATCGCGACCCAGTCGTACAAGACGGGACGGGTCGGGGCGATATCGACATTGCTGGAAGCAGACACCCCCGACTCCTTCATCGCCCGGGCTACCGCGCTGGATGAGCTGAACCGCGTCAACGACCAGCGCATCAAGGAAGTCAACACGGTCAAGGTTCGCGCCGAGCAGGCCAAGGTGGGAGTCGACGAAGAGGTACGCAAGCAACAGAAGCTGGAGAGCGACCTCGAACGCGGCAAGCTCGAGGCGGAGAAGGCGCTCCGCCTCGTCGGCGGCACCGGGCTCACCGGCGGCCTGGTTGACGCGGAATCGCCGGTCGCCCGGGTCGCCCCGGGACGCAACTCGGACGGCAGCTGGCAGTCGCTGGGCTGCACCGAGAATGACCCGACCACCAGCGGCTGCATCACCGCGCGGACACTGCACATGTACAACGAGGTCAAGCGAGCCGGTTTTGACCGATTCGTCGGGTGCTACCGCTCGGGTGGGCCGTACGAGCACCCCAAGGGCCGGGCCTGTGACTGGTCGCTCCAGAACAGCGGGTTCAGCCCTTGGTACAACAACGACATGCGCATCTACGGCAACAACCTGACGGCATTCCTGGTCCGTAACGCCGACCGGCTCGGCATCTACTACGTGATCTGGAACCGGCAGATCTGGTTCCCGGCCAGTGGTTGGAAGTCGTACAGCGGCCCGTCGAACCACACCGACCACGTCCACGTGTCGTTGCTGTAGGACACCGACGACCTCGGGCCGGTGCCGCGTGATGCGCGGCACCGGCCCGTTGGCGTTTCTTGGGGACGGCTCAGGCGGGAGCGGACGCCTCCGCCCCGGCGCCGCCCGCCGGGGGTGCGCTCGGCGCCGCGAGCCCGACCTCCGTCACGGTCCGCACCGCGCCGGTGGTGAGCTGGTACGACATTCCCACGACCGCGCAGGTCCCGGCAGCCACCGCGGTAGCGACCGCCGCGGAGCGGTCCAGCAGCACGGCCACGGTCCGCTCGACATGGTGGTCCACGATCTGGTTGAGGTCGGTAACCCCGGCGGCCTCGGCCTCGCGGACGCTCGGCAGCACCGCCTCCACGACCGCACGAAGGTGCCCGGAGACCGGTGCGCCGGTGGCCTCAGCCGACCGGGCCGCCTGCACCGCGCCACAGGAGTCGTGCCCGAGCACCACCACCAGCGGGGCCCCCAGCGCGGTGACCGCGTACTCGACGCTGCCGAGCACCTCCGGCCCGATAGCCTGCCCGGCCGTGCGTACCACGAACAGGTCACCCAGCCCGCGGTCGAAGATGAGCTCAACCGCGAGTCGCGAGTCCGAACAGCCGAGGATCACCGCGAAGGGCTGCTGGCCCTCCGCCAGCGCGATCCGGCGGCCGGCGTCCTGGTGCGGGCGGTCCGGAGTTCCGGCGGCAAACCGCCGGTTACCGGCATGTAGCTCGGCGACCGCTGCGTGGGGGTCGACCGGCCGCTTCCGTAGATCGCCGGATTCACCGGCGGACCGCTGAGCTGCACCCGACTGCGCATCGGGTGTTTCGGGGCGATTCATGCCCTTACCTCATCCCTGTGGGAGGCCCCAACCTAAGGCCCGGAGTACGGGACCCTGGGCCGCATCCAACGCTCACATGAAGCAGAAAGCACGTCAAGGCATGCGTGATCTGCGCTTCATATGTTGACCGCGAAAGCCCCCCTCGGGCCGAGGAATGCCCACCGCTTCCGGCCCGTTGTAGCTCCGGAACCCGGAAAACTCCGGCGCCCCAGATCCCCGGACCGTCCGGGCCCCGGCCCGCCGTTCGTGCCGAGCGCCACGCGGTGCTTGCCGTCCCCCACCGGACGTCAGACCCCCAGAGGAGCCCGACCATGAGCACGATCACCCCCACCGACGGCCGCGCGGTCGCCGGGCTGCTGGTCACCGTCGATTATCAGGCCCAGCCCAACTTCTACTACTGCGGTCCGGCGGCGACCCGGATGGCGCTCTCCGCGCTGGGCCGGCAACTCCCGCAGGACGAGGTGGCCCAACGGCTCGGCACCACCCAGGCCGGCACGGACTCCCCCCTGGACGTCACCCGCGTCCTCAACGAGCTGGCCGGAGACACGTACCGAACCACCGAGATACCGGACACGACGGCCAAACCGGATGAGGTTCACCAGCTCCGCGAGGACATCCGGCACGCCCTGACACAGGGACGCGCGGTCGTGGCGAACGTCCGGGGAACCACGGTCGACACCGACGGCACCCCGCACTCGTACGAGGGAGGCCACTACCTGACGCTGGTGGGTTACCGCCCCCAGGACGACCTCCTCCGGGTCGCCGATCCGGCCGCACCGAAGCGCGAATACTGGATGGCCGTACCGAAAGTCGCCAACTGGATCGCCGAACGCGGCTACTCGTCCTGATCGTCGTCGGGCCGGCCTCCCCAGCGGGGAGACCGGCCCGTTCGGCGCGCACCGCGCCGAAACTTCGGATGCGTCAGTGTCAGCGTCAGCGGTTCTTGTCGCCCTCGCCGGTCCGGGACCGCATCATGTCCACGCCGCGATCGACGTGCTCCTTGTACCGGCCGCCGGTGCGCTCGTTGACCATGTCGCCGGCCTTCGCTATGCCCCGGTCGACCTGCTCGTCCTGCTTATCGACGTACTCCCTGGCCTGGTCCATGAATTTCTTCATGTCTCCTCCTAGGGTCGAGGTCTTGCACGTACGGCGTTCCCCGGCGCCCGGGAGCACAAACACGGACCGTGCCGGGACAACGCGCACCGGCCACGGGTCACCCAAGGTGATCGGTGAACCAGGTCGCCGCCGCTCGAGCCACCTCTTCCAGCGCACCGGGCTCCTCGAACAGATGCCCGGCGCCGGGGACCACCGTCAGCTCCGTCAACCCCGGCAGCGCCGCCCGAGCCTGCTCGTTCAGAGTGAGCACCTGATCGTCGCGGCCGCCCACCAGCAGTAGCGTCGGTGCTCGCACCCGGCCCAGCGCCGGGCCGGCAAGATCCGGCCGACCGCCCCGGGAAACCACCGCGCCAACCCCGTCCGGGCGCTCGGCGGCGGCCACCAGGGCGGCCGCGGCGCCGGTGCTGGCCCCGAAGAGCCCGATCGGCACCGCGCCCACCGGCTCTCCGGTGGCCAGCCAGTCGACGATCGCGGACAGCCTGCCGGCCAACCGGCCGATGTCGAACCGCAGCTGCGCGGTGCGCGCGTCGGCCACCTCCTCATCCGGGGTAAGCAGGTCCACCAGGACGGTGCCGAGCGCGCGACGATTGAGGAACTGCGCCACCGCGACATTCCGGGAACTCCGCCGCGAGCTGCCGCTGCCGTGTGCGAAGAGCACCACTCCGGCCGGCTCCGGCGGCACCCGGAGGTCAGCCGTCAGCTGGACGTCCCCCGCCGGAACCGACACCTCACTCCGTACGTCCACAACCCCGGTCCTTCCCACCCGTTCGCCTGCCATGCGTACGCCTCGGGGCCGGTCCGGTCCCGTTTCGCCAAGGCGGGCATCGGGTACCCGGCTGGTGCGGGCAGACCGTACCGGCGCGGGCAGTGCCGGTGATCGATCGGGAGGATCCCCATGGCGCAGCAGCGGGAGTCTCGGCAGCAGGCCGCCGAGCGGGAACAACGAAAGCGCGACGCGAACCGGAACCGGGACTGGGCGGACGAGGCGGCGCGGGCGCGTACCGCCGATGATCCGCGGGCGATGGCGCCGCGGGACGCCGGCGGCCGGCCCTCCCAGGGCAGGAAGCTGTGAGGTGCTGACCCCGGCCGGGTCCCGATCCGGTCCGGCCGGGGCGGGCCCTACGGTTCCCGCTCCGGGAGGCGGATCAGCGGGTCGCGGCCGGGCGGCTGCTCCGGGGTCTGGCTCGGCTCACTGACCGGTGGGGTTGGCCGGGTCGCCGGTTCGGCGCCCGTGAGCTCGACCCGCTCGCCGTGGTGCAGCACCACCAGCGTCTCCTTCGGGTCGCTGTGCTGCAGCGCGTAGGTGGTCTGGTGCGGCTGGATGTCCACCCGAAGCTGGCTCCGGCGCCAGTGCAGGGAGAACTCCAGCCGGCCCAGGCGGCCGGAGAGCCGGGGCGTGAAGCAGAGCGTTCCGTCGTGCTCGCGCAACCCGCCGAACCCGGCGACCAGGGCGATCCACGCACCGGCCAGGGAGGCGATGTGGACGCCGTCGCGGGTGTTCTCGTTCAGGTCGTGCAGGTCCATCAACGCCGCCTCCCGCAGGTAGGTGTGGGCCAGCTCCGGATACCCCACCTCAGCCGCCAGGACGGACTGGGTACAGGCCGACAGCGACGAGTCGCGGACGGTACGGCGCTCGTAGTAGAGGAAGTTGCGCAGCTTCTCCTCCGGAGTGAACGCGTCCCCCCGCCAGTGCATCGCCAGCACCAGATCGGCCTGTTTGATCACCTGCCTGCGGTACAGATCGAAGTACGGATAGTGCAGCAGTAGCGGATACTTCTCCGACGGGGTGTGCAGGAAGTCCCACTCCTGGAACCGGGTGAAGCCCTCAACCTGCGCGTGTACGTCGATCTCCGGGTCGTAGGGGACATGCATGGACGCGGCGGCGTCCCGCCACGCCGCCGCCTCCTCCTCGGTGACGCCCAGATGCTCGGCTTCCTTCCGGTACCGCATCGCCGTCTCCGCGGCGGTGATCAGATTCCGCTGCGCCATCAGATTGGTGTAAACGTTGTCGTTCTTGATCGCGGTGTACTCGTCCGGGCCGGTCACCCCGTCGATGTGGAACTTCCCGTGCCGGTCGTGGTGGCCCAGCGACCGCCACAACCGCGCGGTCTCCACCAGCAACTCCAGGCCGATCTCCCGCTCCAGGTCGGTGTCCTGGGTGGCCTGCACGTAGCGACGTACCGCGTCGGCGATGCCGGCGGCGATGTGAAAGCCGGCGGTACCGGCGGGCCAGTAGCCGGAGGATTCTGGCCCCTCGATGGTGCGCCAGGGGAAGGCCGCGCCCTTCAGGTTGAGCGTACGGGCCCGTTCCCGCGCGATCGACAGGGTGTGATGCCGCCAGTGCAGGGCGTCGCGCACCGCGGTGGGGTGGGTGTAGGTGAGCACCGGCAGCACGAACATCTCGGTGTCCCAGAAGGCGTGGCCGTCGTACCCCGGGCCAGTGAGACCCTTCGCCGAGATCGGCCGGCGCTCGGCCCGGGCACCCGCCTGGAGCACGTGAAAGAGCCCGAAGCGTACCGCCTGCTGCACCTCGGGGTCGCCCTCCACCAGCACGTCGGCGGAGTCCCAGAACTCCTCCAGGTACTCCCGCTGTTCCTGCAGCAACCCGTCCCACCCGTCCAGCTGGGCGGCGGCCAGCGCGGCACCGACCTGGTCCCGCAGTGCCGGCAACGATCGGCGGCTGGACCACCCGTACGACAGGTGTTTCACGACCCGTAGCGTCTCGCCGGGCTTGAGCACGCAGGCGATGGTGGTCCGCACCCAGTCCTCGTACCCCTCGGACTCGATGTTGGTCCGTGCGGTGGTCTGCACCTCGTGCTCCATCGCGGCGGCGAGGCGCAGGCCGGAGACCTTCGTACGGTGGATCAGCAGTCCACCGTCGTGGGTGGTCAGCTCCTCCTCGGCAGATAGCGGCGACTCCAGCACCGCCGCCACCCGTGGGTCCTTGCTCTGGGCCGGCAGGGTTTCGTTGGCCACCAACTCCGACTGGACGATCAGCCGCAGTGGCTTGCCGTCCACCACCTCGACCTCGTAGTTGATGGCGGCGGCGGAGCGCTGCCGGAACGAGACCAGCCGGGTGCTGCGGACGCAGACCTCCCGACCGGCCGGCGAGCGCCAATGCACCGTCCGGCGCAGCGTGCCCTCGCGTAGGTCGAGCACCCGCTCGTGGGCGAGGAGCTCGCCGTATCGCACGTCGAGCGGCTCATCGTCGACCAGCAGCCGGATGATCTTCCCGTTGGTCACGTTGACGAGGGTCTGTCCGGACTCGGGGAACCCGAAGCCGGCCTCCGCGTGCGGCAGGGGGCGTAACTCGTAGAAGGAGTTCAGGTACGTTCCCGGCAGGCCGTACGGCTCGCCCTCGTCGAGGTTGCCCCGCAGGCCGATATGCCCGTTGGAGAGGGCGAACACCGACTCGGACTGAGCCAACACGTCCATGTCCAGCCTGGTTTCTCGGACATGCCACGGCTCGACCGGGTATGCGCGTTCTCGGATCATGCCCCCGGCTCCCGATTCTCGATCAGTTCCGCGAGATCCCGCACGACGATGTCCGCGCCGTGCGCCAACAGGGCATCGGCCTGCCCGACCCGGTCCACGCCCACCACGTACCCGAAGTCACCGGCTCGACCGGCGGCGACTCCGGCGAGGGCGTCCTCGAAGACAGCCGCGTTTCCCGGAGCCACCCCGAGCCGCTCGGCCCCGGCCAGGAAGGTGTCGGGTTCTGGTTTGCCGCGTAACTTCTCGGCGCGGGCGACGAGACCATCAACCCGCACCTCCAGCAGTTCCGCCAGCCCGGACGCGGCGATCACCTCGCCGCCGTTGGCGCTGGCGGTGACCACCGCTCGGCGCAGCCCGGCGTCAGTCACCGCCCGGAGGTACCGCACCGAGCCGGGGTAGGCGTCCACCCCGTGGGTCCGCAACTCCTGGAGCAGCCGGACGTTCTTGCAGTTGCCGAGGCCGTGGACCGTCTCGGCCTCGGGCGGATCGTCCGCTGTCCCCTCGGGAAGCACGATGTCGCGGGAGGAGAGAAAGCTGCGGACCCCGTCGTACCGGGGCCGGCCGTCAACGTATCGCCGGTAGTCCTCATCCGGGTCGAAGGGGGTGAACGGCTCGTCGTTTTCGGCGGCGCGACGCCGCAGGAACTCATCGAACGTCGCGCGCCACGCGGCGTTGTGCACCCGAGCGGTCTGGGTGAGCACCCCGTCCAGGTCGAACAGGCAGGCGGTCACGTGCGCAGGCAGACCCAGCATCGTTCGAATCTATCCAGCCTGGTCGGGGCGCAAACCGTTTCGGCGCTCAACGCGCCGATCAGTGCGGACGAAGCGTCCAGACGATGGTCATCTCCCCGGTGGGCTTGCCCTCCTCGGTGGCGATCTCCACGCCGACCCGAAACTCGGGTCGCTCTCCGGCGTCCAGCTCCGCGAGCACGTCGGCGACCGGCCGATCGAGCCGTGCGGTCGCCCGCACCGGCCCCATGGCGAGCTTCCGGTACGCGATCTCAGCGCTGACGGCGAGCGGCGTCGCCCGGTCGAGCACCGCCGCGAACGCGGCCACCACGACCGCACCGGAGGCCGTCTCGCCGAGGGTGAACATGGCGCCGGCGTGCGGCCCACCGACATGGTTGTGGGTGGCCGGCGTGTCGGGCAGCCGGACCACCGCCCGGATCGCGCCGTCGGCTTCGGGGACCACCTCGACGAATTCGAAGCCCAGCGTACGGGCGAAGGGCACGGCCGCCAGCATGCTGGCGGCCACCTGGCTCGAATCGATGCTCATGCCCGGACATGTTACCGGCCGGTAACCAGGGCGACAAGGCGCCGCCCGCGCCCCGGCCAACGCCGGGGCCACCGTGTAAGCGCCGGGGCGCCCGCGTCAGCGCCAACCGACATCGATCCGGTCGCCATGCTTGTCGAAGAAGTGCAGCGCGTCCATCCGGACCTGGATCGCCAGCTTCTGCCCCGGAGCTACCGCGGGGTAGGGCGCCAACCGCACCGCCAGCTCCGCCGGCCGACCGTGGTGCCGGCCCGGATCGCGAAACACGCTGGCCGGCGTACGGCTCGCCCCGGCCCGCCGCCCCTCGTCCGCCGTACCGGCCCGACCGGTGATCCGCCGCATCACCCGGCCGAACTGACGCCGATCCCGTTGCCCGACCACGCCTCCGTCCGCTGGCACCGCCGCATCGTCCACGACGACGGCGGTAGCGCCGATGTCGAGAAAGGCAAGCGACTCGTGCCCGTGATGCTCCAGGTGGCGGAGCCGGCCGTGCAACACCGGGCCGAGGGCGTTCGGAGTGGTCGGGGTCAGCGCCTCGGCCCGCATGCCGACCACGATCCGCTCGCCGTGATAGCGGCCCACCGCCCGGGCGCGCATGTCGTCCCACGGGAGGTGCAGCGTCTGTTCGCCGAGGTGGAGCGCGACGTGTTGGTCCAGGTGCACGTGGACCGCGGCCTCCAGCAGGTTCATCCGCGGGGCGCCGAGAAACGCGGCGACATAGAGAGTGGCCGGGCGGCCGTAGACCTGGGTCGGGGTGCCGACGTCCTGCAGGACCCCTTTGCGCATGATCGCCAACCGGTCGGCCATCGTCAGCGCCTCGGTCTGGTCGTGGGTCACGTAGAGGGTGGTGACCCCCAGCTCCCGGGTCAGTCCAGAAATCTCCGCACGCAGCTCGGAGCGGAGCCCGCTATCGAGATTCGACAGTGGCTCATCCATCAGGAAAAGCTCCGGCCGACGCACGATCGCACGCCCCATGGCGACCCGCTGACGCTGACCACCGGAGAGCCGTCCGGGCCGACGATCGAGAACGTCGCCGATACCCAACGCGGAGGCGACATCGGCGACCTGCGCACCGCACCGCTCCGCCGCCAGGCCGGCCAGACGCAGCGGAAAGGCGATGTTGTCGCCGACGCTCAGGTGCGGATAGAGGGCAAAATCCTGGAAGACCATCGCCACCGACCGATCCCGGGGCGGCAGGTCGTTGGCGAACTCACCGTTGAGCAGGACCGCACCGGAGGTCGGATCCTCTAGGCCGGCGACCATCCGCAGCACCGTCGACTTGCCGCAGCCGGAGGGGCCGAGCAGCACCATGAACTCACCGTCGTTGACGTCAAGGTTCACCCGGTCAACGGCGAGGGTGCCGGAGCGGAAGACCTTGGTCACATCCTTGAGCGCGACGGTGGCCACCGTTCCTCCCCCACCTCACCAAACTCGGACCTGAACGACTGTGACGAGCCCCACTCGGCATGCCTATCGGATGAACGTTCAATCTTCGCCGCGGGACGCCGCCCCGGCGGGCCCGAACCGCGCAACGCCGGGGAGTGCGTCCGTCCGGCGCGGCGGGGCGCTAGCTGGCCGGGCTGGCTTCGGCGGCATCCACGCCGAAGATCCGGCGGACCACCCGTTCCGCGGCGTGGCCGTCGTCAAGCCGGCAGAACCGGTTCCGGAACCGACGCCGCGCCGCCTCCGCCGACGGCGCCCGCAGCGCACCGGAGCGGAAGAGGTCGAGCAGACCGGCGAAGTCCGTCGCCACCGCCCCCGGCGGCTCGGCGAGCACATCCAGGTAGACGCCGCGGGTCAGCCGGTACGCCGCCCAGTCCGGTGCGTACACGACGATCGGCCGGTCCAGGACGGCGTAGTCGAACATCGCCGACGAGTAGTCGGTGACCAGCACATCGGCGGCGAGATAGAGGTCCTCGACCCGGGCATGGTCGCTCACGTCACGCAGTCGGTCCGGACCGGCCGAATCCGGAGCCGGGGCGGCTCGGTCGTCGAAGTAGTGACTGCGCACCAGCAACCGACCGGCGGGCCCCAACGCGGCGAGGAGCCGGTCCGGGTCGAACGGTGGCCGGTACCCCGGCAGGTGCTCCCGGTGCGTCGGCGCGTAGAGAACCACCTGCTCGCCGACCCCCAGGCCCAGCTCGGCCCGGATCCGCAGCACCTCCTCGGTGGTGGCGGTGGCCAGCCGGTCGTTGCGCGGGTACCCCACCTCCAGCGTGGTGTACGCGGCCGGGTAGGCCCGCTCCCACATCTGGGTGGAGAAGCTGTTCGAGGTGATGCTGTAGTCCCACCGGTCCACCCGGTGCAGCAGCCCCGGGAAGTCCATCAGCGCCCCGACCGGGTAGCGCTGCTGGTCCAGGCCCATCACCTTGACCGGCGTGCCGTGATGGGTCTGCACATGCACGGTGCCAGGTCGTTTCCGGACGAAATTGGGAAAGTTGACGTTGTTGACCAGCCATCGGGCCTGCGCCAACGCCCGGTAGCCCGCGGGGGTGCCGGAGACCACGTAGTCCACGCCCGCCGGCAGCGAATCCACCCGGTCCCGCCGCACGATCCACACCCCCCGCACGTGCGGGGCGAGTCGCCGGGCAGCCTCATAGATGGCCGCCGGATTGCAGGCGTAGCCGCGGTACCAGTAGGCGGCGTACACCGCCAACCGCGGGTCGACCGGCCGCAGCAACTCGGCCCGGTAGTACTCGCGCAGCCCGGCGTCCCGAACCCGCCGGAGGAGCGGCACAGCCCCGCGCCGGGCCTGTCTGGTGGCGTGGGCGGCGATACCCCGGATCCGAGCGGCACCGCGCAGCGCGTTGTACGTCCGCCACCGGCCGGTGGCGACCAGGCGGTGCTTCAGCCCTTCGATCCCGGGCGGGACCGGCTGGCCCTGCGCCGGACGCCAGCGGGCATGGTCGGCGGCGATCCGGACGAAGAAGGCGGGCCGCAGGTCCGCCGGGATCCGCTCCCCGGTCCCGAGCACGGCCAGGTAGTGCCAGATCATCCGTTCGAAGAGGGCCGGGCGGAGGTCGTCTTCGCCCGCATCCACCTCGTCCAGGAGCGTGAACACCCGGTGCCACTGCGCGAAGACCTCGAAGTGCCGGTCCCCCCGGGTTCGGGTGATCGCGCCGGCCCGACGCTGCCGATAGTTCACGCAGACCCGATCCAGCACCCCGATCCGCTGGGCGCGGAGGAGCAGCGGGTAGGTGAACGAGACATCCTCGTACCAGCCGGGGGCGAAGCGCAGCCCGTGCTCGAGCAGGAACTCGCGGCGCAGCACCTTGTTCCACGCGGTGTGCAGCAGGCGGATCAGTTCCGGCCGCTCACGCAGCCGGAACGTCGCCGTCCCGGGCGAGGACGGAAAGACCTCGCGCATCCCGCTCTGGGTGCTGTCCCCGTTCCACCAGGCCCGTACGTGGTCGACGACGAGGACATCCGGGGCGGTGGCGCGCAGCCGCTCGACCACCTCGACGAGGCAGTCCGGGGCCAACCAGTCGTCGCCGTCGACGAACCACACGTACTCCCCGCCGGCCTGGTCCAGGCCGGCGTTGCGGGCTGGGCCGAGCCCCCCGTTCGCCGGCAGCGCGATCGTCCGTACCCGTTGGTCGCGGGCCGCGTACTCGGCCAGGATCTCGCCGCTGCTGTCCGGCGATCCGTCATCGACACCGATCACCTCGATCCCGGCCACCGGCTGCCCGAGGATCGAGTCCAGGCATTCGCGCAGGTAGCCCTGCACCCGGTAGGCCGGGACCACGAAGCTGATCAGTGCCACCCGGCCCCCTAACCCGGTGGGCGACCGCCAACGGCATCTGTCGATCCCACCGTTCGTACGGCGCGGGCCGGCCGAATCACCCAGGCGAGGGCCACGCTCCCCACGAAGACCACTAAAAGGTATATACCGAGTGTAGCCATGCCGATAGCAGCAATTCCGGTGATCGCGGAGAGCGCCAGCACCGCTGACCGCCCTTCCCAGCCCAGCGTGGCATCGTGCAACGGCGGGGCCAGCTTCCGCTTCTCCAGCCGCGCGGTCAGGTCGTAGTGATGCAGGGTCAGCACGAAGACGTACCCGAAGACCAACCCGGCGGGGACTCCCCCGAGCACCCCGACCGCGATCGCGAAGAGATACTCCGCCGCGCGTAGCGCCGCCGGCACCAGCCAGTCCAGCGCCCCGCCGTGCCCGGACCGCGCCCCTGCAGCAGCCAGCAGCAGGCCACCGAGCCCGACCAACGCCGTCCACCGCGGGAGGGACTCCGGACCGAAGAGTGCGAGCCCGAGCAGCACCGCCGACACCAGCACCGCCGACACCGCCAGCCGCAGCGGGCCCGGCCAGCGCGGCGCCGCCCAAGCGCGGGCCAGTGGGCCGTCGTCCCGATGCAGGGAGGTGTCCACTGTGTTCAACACTCCGACCCGCATCGAGCGGGCCCGCAGCAGCCGCAGCGCCGCGGTGTACCCAAGCGCCAGCACCATCCCGGTCAGCACCGCGAACAAGGCGACCCGCTGGTCGAACAAGGCTGCCGCCAGGGCCATCAGCGCCCATCGCTCACCGATCGGGAAGACCACCGTCCGCTTCAGCCAGTAGGTCACCGAACCAACGTCGGCCTGCACCCGGTTGGAGGCGGCACTGAGCCGGGCACCGAACCCACCCCCCGGGGTCACCTGCGGCAGACGGGCTGCCTCGTCGTGCATCGCGCCGTACCAGGTGTCGCTCATGTGGCGGACGGTCTGCAGGGTCATCGCGGCGATCGCCAGGGCCCACCCGTAGCGGAATCCGGCCTGGGTCGCGCCGTAGCCGAGGCCGGCGTAGACGATGAACTCCTTCGCCCGGTCGGCCATGGTGTCGAGCCACCCGCCCCAAGCACTGAAGGTACGGGTGTAGCGGGCGAGTTGCCCATCCACGCAGTCCAGCACGAAACCCAGGTAGAGCAGCACCGCGCCAGCGACCAACGCGGGCCGCCCTCCGGCGCCGAACAGCAGCGCGGCCGCCACCGCGAACGCCACCGAGATCATCGTGACGGTGGTGGGGCTCAGCCGGAGCCGGGCCGCCACCTTCGTCACGTACGGCGACCAAGTACTGACAAAGAAAGTGGTGAAGAAATCGTCTCGTTCCTTCACCGACAGCCGCAGCTCGGCCCGGTCCGGATCAACGGCGGCGACGGCCGCCTCGGCGGCGGCCCGGTCGTCGGCGGCGGCCGGGTCGTCGGCGGCGGCGACCCGGTGCGCGACGAGGAGCCGTACCCGGTGGGCGAAGGTCACCACGTCGCGGGCCACCAGGTTGGCGAAGAGCCGGTCAACGGCGGGCCCGTCGTCCACGGCACCGTGGACCGCGGCGGCTCCCACCGGTACGACCTCGGCGGCGATCGCGCGCGCGGCGGCGACCAGGACCGGCAGGTGGGCCGGATTGACCCGCAGTGCACCGCCGAACACCCCGGTGGCCTCGCCGTCCAGGGCCGCCGGCGCGCCAGCGGCGACCACCTGCCCGCGGTCCTCCCGAACCGCCGTCCGACCGGGCACCGGTGGACCGGCGAGCACCAGCGCCACCGTCGGCTCCGCCGGGCTGGTGGCGAGGTGCCGCAGGACGGCCGTGTGCGCGACCAGATCAGCGCCGGTGACGAGGACCGGACCGGTTGCCGACTCCGCCAGGTCAGCCAGGGTGGCCAGGTCACTGACCAGCCGTACCTCGTCGATCCCCGCGTGGCGGCACTGTTCGGCCAGCCGATCGGCGAGGTCCGCTGATCCGTCGGTGGTCAACACGAGCGCGAGCGTCACCGGGCCACCGCCCCGTGGTACGCGGCCAGCGCCTCGGCCATCGTCCCGTCCACAATCATTCGGCCGGCGTCGAGGTAAAAGCCGCGCCGGCAGAATCGGGTCAGGTCCTGTTCGTTGTGTGATACCAGCACCAGGGTGCGCCCCTCTCCGAGCAGACGGTCGATCGTCGCATAGCACCGCTGGCGGAATTCGGCGTCCCCAACCGCGGTTACCTCGTCCATCAACAGGACGGGGTGCGGCAGGTGCGAAATGATCGCAAATCCGAGCCGGACCTTCATGCCGGACGAGTAATGGCGCACGGACGTGTCGAGGGCCTGCTCCACCTGTTTACCCGCGAACGACACGATTTCGTCCACCCGGCGCCGCAGGTAGCTCGGCGAGAGGCCGTGTAGGCCACCGACCAGGTAGAGGTTCTCCCGGCCGGTCAGGTCGGCGGAGAAGCCGGCGGAGAGCTCCAGCAGCGGGGCGACCGCGCCGCGCACGGTGATCCCACCCTCGTCGGGGATCAGCACGCCGGCGATGAGCCGCAGCAGGGTGCTCTTGCCGGTGCCGTTGCGGCCGATCACGCCGACCGTGTCGCCGGCCTCGATCGAGAAGGAGAGATCCCGTAGCGGCCAGAACCGACCATCGGTACGACCACCGCGCCGCCCCCGGTGCAGGGCGAGGTCCCGCAGCCGCAGTTGCCGACGGCGGTTCCGGACGAAGCGAATGCCGAGCCCCGCTGCTTCGATGATCGGATCGGCCATCTCACAGCTCCTTGAGGACCGCCGGTTCGAGGCGGTGAAACGTCCACCAACCAATGGCGAGTACCAATAGACAGCCGGTAACCGTGGTGCCGAGTAGCCCGGCGTCGGGGAACTCGTCGGGGTACCAGACCGCGTGGTGCAGCTGGAATATCCCGACCAGGGGGTTCAGTTCGTATCCGACCTTAAGCCAGTCGGGCAGGCTGGAGTCCCGAACCAGGCCGAAGGGGTAGATGATCGGCGTGGCGTAGAAGAGCACCCGGACGACCAACCGCATGACCCGCTCGACATCGCGCATCAGCACGTTGGCCGCGGAGAGCAGCAGCGCCAGGCCGACCAGCAGAACGCCCTGGAGGGCGATGGCCAGCGGGAGAGCGAGCACCGACCAGCCCGGGTGGATCCGCCCCGCCACCGCGTACGCCGCCGCGGCCGCCACCAGGAGGGGCAGGCCGGCCAGGTACTCGGCGACCCGCCCGGCGACCCGCCCGATCGGGAAGAACTGGCGGGGCAGGTTCATCGTGGTGATCAACCTCGCCTGGCCGGTCAGCGCGTTGGTCGCCTCGCCCAGCGCCGAGTTGGCCCACATCCAGGCGAAGATCCCGGTGAACAGGAACAACGGGTACGAGTCAGCCGCCTCACCCAGATACCGATCGGTGTCCCGCTCGTACAGCACCCCGAAGACGAACCAGTAGATGGCGCCGAAGCCCAGCGGTTCGATCAGGGACCAGAGATAGCCCAGCGCGGACTGCTGGTACTTGACCGCGAGGTCCCGCCGCACGAGGATGCGCAGCGCGCCCCGGTTTGACCAGAGCGTCCCGACGCCAGCGGCCACCGCGTCGCCTCCTGCCCGGTCCGCGCCACACCCCGCGCGGCGGGCCGGTGGCTTTCAGCACTCGATCACGTTGACGGCGAGGCCGCCGCGTGCCGTCTCCTTGTATTTGACCTTCATGTCCGCCCCGGTCTCCCGCATCGTCTTGATCACCTTGTCGAGCGAGACGTGGTGCACGCCGTCGCCCCGCAACGCGAGCCGGGCAGCCGTGATCGCCTTGATGCTAGCCACCGCGTTCCGTTCGATGCAGGGGATCTGCACGAGGCCGCCGACCGGGTCACAGGTCAGCCCCAGGTTGTGCTCCATACCGATCTCGGCGGCGTTCTCCACCTGCTCCGGGGTGCCCCCCAGCGCCTCGGCCAGCCCGGCCGCCGCCATCGAACAGGCCGAACCCACCTCGCCCTGGCAGCCCACCTCGGCGCCGGAGATGGAGGCGTTCTCCTTGAACAGCACACCGATGGCGCCGGCCGCGAGCAGGAACCGCACCACACCTTCCGCGGTGGCACCCGGCCCGAACCGGTCGTAGTAGTGCAGGACCGCCGGAATGATGCCGGCCGCGCCGTTGGTCGGTGCGGTCACCACCCGGCCACCGCCGGCGTTCTCCTCGTTGACCGCGAGGGCGAAAAGGGTCACCCAGTCCATCGCACGCAGCGGATCCACCGCACCGCGGCCCGCCGTTGACCGCATCGGGTCCGCATCCATCATCAGGCCGCGGTACAGCTCGGCGGCCCGCCGCCGGACCTGCAACCGGCCGGGGAGCACACCGTCGCGTTCGCAGCCGCGGGCCACGCACTCCCGCATCACCCGCCAGATCTCCAGCAGCCCGGCGCGCACCTCCCGCTCGCTGCGCCAGGACAGCTCGTTGGCGAGCATCACCTCGCTGATCGACAGCCCGGTCTCCCGGGTCACGGCCAGCAGCTGCGTACCGGTCGAGAAGGGGTAGCGCACCGGGGTGGTGTCCGAGGTGATCCGGTCCGCCCCCGCCGCCGCCTCGTCCACGACGAACCCACCCCCGACCGAGTAGTAGGTACGGGCCCGGAGCTCGGCCCCGGTCAGGTCGTAGGCGGCGAAGGTCATCCCGTTCGGGTGGTACGGCAGCGACCGGCGGCGGTGCAGCACCAGGTCCCGAGCCGGATCAAAGTCGATCTCGTGGGTGGCGAGCAGCGAGATCCGCTGCTCGGCACGGATCTTGTCGATCCAGCTCTCGACGGCGTCGGTGTCGACCGTCTCCGGCTCCGCACCGGCGAGCCCGAGCAGGACCGCACGATCACTGCCATGGCCGCGGCCGGTCGCCCCCAACGAACCGAAAAGCTCGGCGCGGATCCGTACCGTCTCGCTGAGCAGCCCGTCTGCCTTGAGGCCGGCGACGAACGTCCGGGCGGCACGCATCGGCCCGACGGTGTGCGAGCTGGACGGCCCGATACCGACACTGAAGAGATCGAATATACTGATCATGGCTGCACTTCCTCGCCGTCCTACCCACCGCGCGGATCACCGGCCCGGGTTGACCGCCGACACGGCAGGCCTTCCCGGGTGCCCGGAAACTGTCGGGCCGGCCGGCCAGCCTACCCGCCCCGGCCCCGACCTCCACCCGATACCACAGCCCGCACCGGGGCCATCCCCACGCCGGGGAGCATTCAGGCGAAAGCGGACAGGCCGGTCAGCCGCTGCCCGATCACCAGCTGGTGGATCTCCGAGGTGCCCTCATAGGTGAGCACGCTCTCCAGGTTGTTGGCGTGCCGCAGCACCGGGTAGGCACCGGAGACACCGTTGGCCCCCAGGATCGTGCGGCACTGCCGGGCGATCGCCAACGCCTCCCGAACGTTGTTGAGCTTGCCCACGCTGACCTGGTCGGGGCGGAGCCGGTCGACGTCGGCGAGCCGACCGAGCTGCAACGCCAGCAGGTAGCCCTTGCTCCACTCCACCGCCATGTCGGCGAGCTTCGCCTGGGTGAGCTGGAACCCGGCGAGCGGGCGGCCGAACTGGGTACGGCTGCCCGCGTACTCCAGCGCCGTCTCCAGGCAGTCCCGGGCCGCGCCGAGCGCTCCCCAGACGATCCCGTGCCGCGCCTCGGTGAGGCAACCCAGGGGCGCCTTCAGCCCGACGGCCTCGGGCAGGCGGGCCGATGCCGGCAACCGCACGTCGTCCAGGGATATCTCCCCGGTCACCGATGCCCGCAGCGACATTTTGCGCCGAATCTCGCGCACCGTCACCCCGGGCGTCCTGGTCGGCACGGCGAAGCCGCGGATCCCCTCGTCGGTACGGGCCCAGATCACCGCGACATCCGCGATCGTCGCATTGGTGATCCACATCTTGGTGCCGTGCAGCACCCAGTCGTCGCCGTCGCGGCGGGCCCGGGTGGCCATCGACGCCGGGTCGGATCCGTGGTCCGGCTCGGTCAGTGCGAAGCAGCCGATCGCCTCCCCGGCAGCCATCGTGGGCAGCCAACGCTGCTTCTGCTCCGCGCTGCCGTAGCGCCAGATGGCGTACATCGCCAGCGCCCCCTGCACCGAGACCAGGGAGCGGATGCCCGAGTCACCCGCCTCCAGCTCCAGGCAGGCCAGACCGTAGGCGACAGCCGAGGAGCCGGCGCAGCCGTACCCGGTCAGGTGCATGCCGAGCAGGCCCAGCTTGCCGAACTCCCGGGCCAGCTCGCGGGCGGGCACACGGCCCTCCTCATACCAGCCGGCGACGTGCGGCCGCACCTGATCGTCCACCAGCTGGCGGACGACGGCGCGAATCTGCCGCTCCTCGGCACTCAGTGACGAATCGACGTCCAGCAGGTCGAGAGGGCTCATGGAGACACCTTAACGAAGGCTCAGCCCGCGCCGCTTCAGTCGACCGTCGCGGAAAAGGCGAACACCCGGGCATGGATCTGGTTGCGCTGCTGCAGCGCGGCTCGCAGCGCCCGGTGCAGCCCGTCCTCCAGGTAAAGCCCGCCGTCCCACTGCACCACGTGCGGAAACAGGTCGCCATAGAAGGTCGAATCCTCGGCGAGGAGTTTGTCCAGCGCCAACTCACGCTTCGTGGTGATCAGCTGATCCAGGCGCAGCGGACGCGGAGGGATCTCGGCCCACTGCTTGAGCGTCAGGCTGTGCTCGGGGTACGGACGCCCATCCCGGACCGCTCTGAAGATCACGACGGTTAGCTCCCCTCCCCGCGACCGGCCGCTCCCGGCCCGGCGCCGCTGCTCGCGGCGCCGCTGCTCGCGGCGCCGCGAGCAGCGGCGCCATTGACCGTGTCAGCCTAACCGGCCGAGTCACGCCGCGTTCTACCGCTTTATGACAGTTTCGCCCTGACAGTTCGCTTCCACCAACCGGACAAACGGAGTTTTTCAGACTAACTCCACCGCCCACGTCGGACCACCTCCTCCACCGGGCGACGCCCGCGGCGCAGCGACGAGGATCGTTGATCCACCGCACGGTAGCCGACGGTGACCGCGCCAACCGGCTCATACTCCAACGGCACCCCGAAAGCCGCCCGATAGTCCGCCAGCCGCTGCGGCGGAATACCGAAAAAGCACGCCCCCAGCCCCTCATCAACGGCGGTGAGCAGCATCAACAAGGCGGCGAAGCCGGTGTCGATGTACCAGTAGGGCATCGACCAACGCTCCGCTGACCGGTCCGCCCACCCCTTGTCCGGCTCCGCGTACCGGTCCAGGTACGCCGACCGGTTGGCGTGCGGCACGATGATCAACGGAGCCTGACGCATTCCGGCCAACCAGCGTTCCCGGCCACCCGTGCCCGGCGTGGTCGCCGCCCAGAACCGATCCCGATCCTCGGCGGCCTCCAGCACCAGGAAACCCCACCCCTGGGAGAAGCCCGCCGACGGCGCCCGGATCGCGTGCGCCAACAGCCGGTCCACCACCTCCGGCGGTACCGGCCGATCCGGGTCGTAGTTGCGGACCATCCGACGCCGCCGCACCACCTCGACGAACTCCATCACGCCTCCTCGACTACGCCGGCCGGATGCCCCAGACGCCGCGCCAGGTGTCGCCCGGCCGCAACGTCAGCAGATCCCGGCCGGAGCGGAACGCGTCCGGCGGGCAGGTCATCGGCTCCAGCGCCACCGAACGTCGACGCCGCGACCCGGAGCGGGTGTCCCCGGTAAAGACCTGCCACCAGCCAAACCGCCGGTCCGCCCAGACCCGAATCCGGGTCCCGCCGTCCGGGGCGGCCAGCTCCACCACCGAACCGCCGTCGCCGTCCCGCACCACGTCACCGAAGGTGTCGTCGAGCACCGCCCGGCCGATCCGACGCGACACGGTCCAGTCGTACTCGGTGCCCACGACCGAGGACTGGGCGATCGGAAGTAGCCGCCCGTCCACCTGCAGCCGGCTTCGCGCCGGCAACCGCAGCAGGACATCGTCAACCGAGCCGCCCGGCACCCGCAGGTACGGGTGCACCGCGAAGCCGAAGGGCGCCGCCTCGCCGCCGCTGTTGGTCACCTCATGCTCGGCGCGCAGCCCGTCCGGGCCGACCGACCACCGACTCCGCAGCCGCAACGACCAGGGATAGCCGGGGGTGGCCGCCAACTCACAGCCGAGCGTCACCGCCTCGGCCGACCGCTCCAGCAACTGCCAGGGCACCCAGTTGACCAGCCCGTGGAAGGCCGCGTCGTGCTCCGGATCGCTGATCGCCAGCTGGAGGTCACGGCCCGCGAAGTGGTACTTACCGTCCCGGAGCCGGTTCGGCCAGGGGGCGAGCACCTGGCCGGCGGAGTCCGGGCACAGCTCGGCTGAGGTGTACCCGTCCAGGTGCTCCACCCCGCCGGATCGATAGGTCCGAATTCCGCCACCGACCTCGACGATCACCGCCTCGTGGCCGGCGGCCGCGATGGTCCACTGTGCCCCCGACGGGGCCCACTGCCCGGGGAAGTCCATCCCCGGACCCTAACCGGTCAGACCCGCTACTCGCTGGCGACAGCACCGGTGCGACCCGCTACTCCGGTGCCGGGCCAGCCGCACCTCGGTCACGGCGCCAGCCGCTCGACAACCCAGCCCCCGTCGGTGGCGCGGAACCGCAGCCGGTCGTGCAGCCGACTCGCCCGGCCCTGCCAGAACTCCACCTCGTCGGGGCGGACCCGAAAGCCACCCCAGTGCGGCGGCGCCGGGATCGGCGCCCCGGCGACGAAGCGCTCCACCGTCGCCCGGTAGGCGGCGTCCAGCGCGGCCCGGTCCGGGAGCACCCGCGACTGCTCACTCGCCCACGCCCCGAGCTGGGAGCCGCGCGGCCGGCTGGCGAAGTACGCCTCGGTCTCGGCCCGGTCGAGCCGCTCCACCCGACCGGTCACCACCACCTGGCGCTCCAGCACAAACCAGGGGAAGACCAGGCTCGCGTACGGGCTGGCGGCCAGCTCGGTGCCCTTGCGCGACCCGTAGTTGGTGAACAGGACGAAACCGTCCGACCCATACCCCTTCAACAGCACCGTACGAGCGCTCGGCCGGCCCGCCGCGTCGGCGGTGCCGAGCACCATCGCGTTCGGCTCGGGCAAACCGGCGGCCACCGCCTCGGTGAACCAGCGGTCGAACTGGGTGTACCAGTCACCAGCCAGGTTCGTCTCGGTCAGGCCCAGGTCCGCGGCGTACTCGTTACGCAGGTTCGCCGGCGGCACTGTGTCGCCTGTCACATCCACTCCCCCTCCCAGATGGCGGACCGACCCGTCGTGTCGCTGACAGCCTGCCCGTACACCCAGTGTCACCGACCCCCCGACGGCCGTTCCGTCCGGGGATGTCGGGTGAGGCACAGCGCTCATGGGTCGAAAGTCCCGTAGTCAGCAGGCAAGATGTCACGAACACATCCCTGAGGGTCGCCTAAGGCACGGGCCCGACACGGGCCCGTCCCGGGCGCACCGAGCCAGATCCAGGAGACGACATGGCCGACTTCAAACCGGGGCTGGAGGGCGTCATCGCCTTCGAGACCGAGATCGCCGAACCGGACCGGGAGGGTGGCTCGCTGCGCTATCGCGGCGTAGACATCGAAGATCTCATCGGTCAGATCTCGTTCGGCAACGTCTGGGCCCTGTTGGTGGATGGACGATTCGGCCCGGGTCTACCGCCCGCCGAGCCGTTCCCGGTCCCGGTGCACTCCGGTGACATCCGGGTGGACGTGCAGTCCGCGGTGGCGATGCTCGCCCCGTACTGGGGCCTACACCAGTTGCTCGACATCTCCGACGAGCAGGCCCGCGAGGACCTGGCCCGGGTGTCGGTGACCGCGCTCTCCTTCGTCGCCCAGTCCGCGCGGGGCCTGGGCCTGCCGGCCGTACCGCAGAAGGAGATCGACAAGGCCTCCACCATCGTCGAGCGCTTCATGAAGCGCTGGCGGGGCGAGCCGGACCCGCGGCACGTCAAGGCCGTGGACGCGTACTTCATCTCGGCCGCCGAGCACGGCCTGAACGCCTCCACCTTCACCGCCCGCATCGTCGGCTCCACCGGTGCCGACGCCGCCGCCTGCATCTCCTCCGGCATCGGTGCGCTCTCCGGGCCGCTGCACGGCGGGGCGCCCTCCCGGGTGCTGAACATGCTTGAGGCGGTGGAGCGCAGCGGTGACGCCGAGGGGTACGTCCGGGGCGTACTCGACCGGGGTGAGCGGCTGATGGGCTTCGGTCACCGGGTCTACCGGGCCGAGGACCCGCGGGCCCGGGTGCTCCGCCGCACCGCCAAGGAGTTGGGGGCGCCCCGCTTCGAGGTCGCCGAGGCCCTGGAGAAGGCCGCCCTGGCCGAGCTGCACAGTCGCAAGCCAGACCGGGTTCTCGCCACCAACGTCGAGTTCTGGTCCGCGGTCGTGCTGGACTTCGCTGAGGTGCCCGCCCACATGTTCACCTCGATGTTCACCTGCGCCCGGATGGGTGGCTGGAGCGCCCACATTCTGGAGCAGAAGAAGCTCCAGCGGCTCGTCCGCCCCTCCGCCCGCTACGTCGGCCCGGGCCCCCGCCGGCCGCACGAGGTCGAGGGCTGGGACCAGGTCCCGCACGGCGTCTGACCACCGCCCGGGGGCGGGGCCAGGTTCCACCCGGCGTCGGACCGTCGCCCGAACCGAACCGAGCCAACCGCACCGGCGAGGGTTGTGGCGTACGCCTCAGCCCCGCCGGTGGGACGGGCGGCCATCGGGGCGTCGATGGGTGTAAGGATGAGGACTGGCAGCGCCGCCGGTCGGAGGATCGGCCGTGCGCGCCCAAGGTCGCGCGCCATCGATCCCCGGCACGTCCCCGGCCTCTCCCTCGCCCCTGCGGAAGGATTCCAAGACCGTGGCTGACGCATCGACCATCCGAATTCCCGACGACCTCAAACCCGCCGACGGGCGGTTCGGCTGCGGCCCGTCGAAGGTTCGTCCGGCGGCGGTCTCCGCCCTCGCGGCGGCGGCGGGCGACTATCTCGGCACCTCGCACCGCAAGAGCACGGTCCGCGACCAGGTCGCCCGACTTCGCCGGGGGATCGCCGAGTTTTTCACCCTGCCCGACGGGTACGAGGTCGTCCTCGGTAACGGCGGCACCACCGCCTTCTGGGAGGTCGCCGCGTTCGGCCTGATCCGGGACCGGGCCCAGTTCGCCAGCTTCGGCGAGTTCGGCGCCAAGTTCGCCAAGTCGGTGCAGGACGCACCGTTCCTCGGTGCGCCCACCATCCACCAGTCGCCGGCCGGTAGCGCCCCGAGCCTGGTGGCGGAGGCCGGCGTGGACGTCTACGCCACCCCGCACAACGAGACCTCCACCGGGGTCGCGGTCCCGATCCGCCGGGTGCCCGGCGCGGACGAGGGCGCGCTGCTGTTGGTGGACGGCACCTCCGGTGCGGGCGGTTTGGAGGTCAGCGTCGGCGAGACCGACGTCTACTACTTCGCCCCGCAGAAGTGCTTCGGTTCCGACGGTGGCCTGTGGCTGGCCCTGATGTCCCCGGCGGCGCTGGCACGCGCGGCCGAGGTCAAGGCAAGCGGCCGCTACATCCCGGCCTTCCTCGACCTGGGCACGGCGATCGACAATTCGCGGCTGGAGCAGACGTACAACACCCCGGCCCTGGCCACGATCTTCCTCGCCGCGGAGCAGACCGACTGGATGAACGCGCAGGGGGGCCTGTCCTGGGCGGCCAAGCGCACCGCGGAGAGCGCCGGCATCGTCTACGGCTGGGCAGAGCGTTCCCCGGCGGTGACGCCGTTCGTCACCGACCCGGCGCTGCGCTCCAACGTGGTCGCCACCGTCGACTTCGTAGCCGAGGTGGACGCCACCGCCGTCGCGAAGGCGTTACGCGCGAATGGGATCGTGGACACCGAGCCGTACCGCAAGCTCGGTCGCAACCAGCTACGAATCGCCCTCTTCCCGGCGATTGAACCAGCCGATGTGGAGGCCTTGACCGCCGCCATCGACCACGTGGTCGAACGACTCTGAGCTATCGTCACGGTGGGTGAGCTGCCGCACCCCGGCAGCCACTCACCGTGATCATCATCGCAGCCCAGTCGGGAATCACGGGGTGTCGGTTCCCCCACCTGCGGGCAGATGGGCGTACGGTGGTACGAACGCCCGGGTGGCTCGCCTGTGGCGCGGGGCCAGCAAGGCGGGACGGAGGCAGACCATGCGCCCTGTACGCTTCGTCGCCCTCTCCGAGGACGGCCAGGCACTGGTCCTCACCGACGAGGTTGGGCGACTTCTCGCGCTCCCCCTTGACGAGCGCGTCTCCACCGCCCTGCACACCGAGCCCGGGTCCGCACCCCTGGCGGTGGCCGCCACGCCGGGCACCGATCCGGCTCCCTCGCTGGCCCCACGGGACATCCAGGCCCGGATCCGGGCCGGTGAGTCTGCCGAGGATGTCGCCCGGATCGCGGGCGTCCCCGTTGACCGGGTGCTGCGCTACGCCGGCCCGGTGCTTCAGGAGCGGGCCATGCTCGCCCAGCACGCCCGGCGTACCCGGCTGCGCGGGGCCGAGAAGCCGACCCCGCTCGCCGAGGTGGTCAACGGTCGGCTTTCCCAGCACGGCATCGACACTGAGAAGATCTCGTGGGATGCGTGGCGGCGCGACGACGGGGCCTGGCGGATCGTCGCCACCTGGCCCTCCGGCAAGGCCACCGCGCAGGCCGTGTGGGAGCTGGAGAAGTCCCGGCAGTCGGTCACGCCACACGACGACATGGCGCAGTACCTCTGCGCCGAGCGTCCCATGCCGATCCTCGGGCAGGAACCGGCCGCCGAGCGGGGTGGCCACGGGCTGCCCGGCCCGGCACGGGCCGAGCCCGGCCGCGGTGGGCACGGCCTGCCCGGCCCGCCCGAGCCCAAGCGGCCAAGCCGTGACCCAATCCGCGCCGGTCGGGACGCCCTGCTCGCCACCCTGGACCGCCCGCTCGGTGGCACGTCCGGCCGTAACCTCGAGTCCCGGAGCCCGACCAGCCCAGAGGCACCGCGGCCACGGACGGTCGCTGGCGGCGCGGCGGCGTTGCTCGGTGGCGGCCCGGGTTCGGCCTTCGACGACGACTCGGACGCGCCGAAGGAGGTGCCGGCTGTTCCGTCGCTGGCCGTGCTCCGGCCGCGCCGCACGGGTCCCGCGACGGCGGGCAGCACCGAGTCCGGCGAGAGCAGCAGTAAACCGCGTAAGCGGCTACCGAGCTGGGACGACGTGCTCTTCGGCAGCGCACCGGCCGCCCGCGAGTCCTCCTGACTCAGAGCGGCCAGGCGGCCAGGCGGTGATAGCTGGGGGGCGACCCCGGTTGGCTTCGCGTCAGCACCAGTTCCCGCGCCGGCCACCGGGGGCCCTCGTAGTCCTGTAGCGCGGCGATGTCGGCCGCGACCTCGGTCGATGTCAGTCGGTCGCCGGGCCGGGCCACGGTCAGGTGCGGGCGCAACGGCTTCTCGTCGTGGCGCAGGTCGTTGGCCCGCAGCCGGGACCGGACGAGTCGACCCAGCCGGTGCAGCTCCGCCACCTCGCCCCGCAGGTCCACCCACATGACGGTGGAGCGGCCCTGCCCGAATGTTCCGCCGCCGGCCAGGCGTAGCTGCGGCGGGACTGGCCACGAGTCGCGGGAGCGCCGCGCCGCCTGGTCGAGCGAGTCTTCCACGGCCCCCAACCGGTCCGCTGCCACCGTCGCGAGGAAGGCGAGCGTGATGTGCGCCTGGGTCGGGTCGACGAGGCGGACGCCAGCGGCGGCCCGGCCGATCTGCAGCTCGGTGATCCGCGCACGGAGGTGCTCCACCGCCGCTGGCGGCGGGTATACGGCGACGAAGAGTCTCAACCGGGCCGCCGGTGGCTTCCCCAGCTACCACTCAACGGCGGCGCTGACGGTGCACGGGACGGGCACCGGGCAAGATGAGACCTGCCCGGTGCAGCAGCCCTTCGACCCGTACCCGCTCAATTTCCCGGTCCGCCCCGGCTAGCTCGTCCAGGTGCTGCCTGATTCCGAGGGCCGCGCAGGCCAGCCGAAGCCGATTGTCGTAGCTGGCGAGCGTCGCTTCGTGCCAGACCGTGGCCCGCCCACCGCCGACCTGATGAGCCCGGAGCTGGCGTAGCTCGGTGGCGAGCTGTTCCAGCGGCTGCCGATCCGGCCGGTCCAACCGGCTCAGGTCAATGTTCCGGGTGAGCGCGTCGGCCTCGACCGCACGGTCCAGGCGGGCGACTACCCGCCGCTCCCGCCGTCGGCTCCGCCACCGCGCCCAGCGACAGGCGAATCGGTCAACGAGTTCGTCGGCGCAGATGAGCAGGGCGATCACCATGGGTATGCACACCACGGCAGCGACCATCAGGGGCACTAGTAGCGCACGTCCCACCTCCACGCCCCGACGCTAGGCCCGCTGTGATCACCCTGCCACCGATTTGCCGTAATAAGGCGTTTTGTCTCGTTCTGCCCAGCGCAGGCCTCACACCCGCTCGGTGAGGTAGAAGCGGGGCATCGGCAGCACCCGGAACCGCAGCCGGGCTCCCGAACGGCGCAGCTGCCAGGCCAGGGCGAGCAGCGCGGCGGTGAGGGAGACCAGCCCACCCATCCAGATGCTGGCCCCGGCGCCGTACGTCTCGGCGAGCCAGCCGATGACCGGCGCACCCACCGGGTTGGTACCCAGGAAAACCAGCACCCACAGCGCCATGACCCGGCCCCGGAAGGCGGCATCGGTGCCCAGTTGAATGCGCTGGTTACAGGCCTGAGCGAAGAAGACCGTGGAGAAGCCGGTCGGCAGGAGCAACGCCACCACCAGCCAGTACGTGGGCGCCAGCCCGACCAGGGTGCCGAAGGTGGCGCAGACGACGGCCGCGGAGAGCACCAGCCACACCGAGGGGCGACTGCGGCGCCCGGTGCCGGCCAGGGCCCCGGCCAGGGCGCCCACCGCGAGGGCGCTACTGAACAGACCGAACGAGGCGGCTCCGGTGTCGAAGACGGTCTTGGCCAGCGCGGCGAGGGTGAGCTGGAAATTGAAGAGTGAGGTGGCGATGACCGAGATCAGGACCATCGGCAGCAGCAGGTCCGGCCGGCCCCAGACGTAGCGCAGCCCGTCCACGACCCGGGCCGAGTCCCGCTCCTCGCGCGGCGGTAGCGCCTCGCGGTGCAGCTCGGCGGGGCGCATCCGGATCACGTTCACCAGCGGCGCGATCGAGCTGAGGGCGGTGACCAGGAAGACCGGCCCCACGTCAACGGCGGCGATGGCCAGGCCGGCGAGGGCGGGGCCGACGATTCGCGCGGAGTTGAAGGTGGCCGCGTTGAGGGAGAGGGCATTCGGCAGCAGCGGGGTGCCGACCAGCTCGGAGACGAAGGCCTGCCGAACCGGGGTCTCCACCGCGTTGGCGACGCCGAGGAGGGCAGCGAAGGCGAAAACGTGCCAGAGCTGCACCCGGCCGGTGATCACCAACAGGCTCATGGCCAGGGAGAGGAGAGTCCAGAACAGGTTGGCGGCGAAGAGCAGGACGCGCTTGTCGTACCGGTCGGCGAGGCGCCCGGAGATCAGCGTGAGCAGCAGAACGGGAGCGAACTGGAGGGCGGTGACGATACCGAGGGCGGTGGCGGAGTTGTCGGTGAGCTCGAGGACGAGCCAGTCCTGGGCGATGAACATCATCCAGACGCCGATCAGCTTGATCAGCTGCCCGGAGGCGAATAGCCGGTAATTGCGGACCTGTAGGGACTGGAATATCGTGCTCAGCTTCTTCTGCACTCTTGGTGCGCCTCCCTCGCGTACGCGTCATTGCCGTGACGGCGCAGGCGAGGCGGGCGCTTCAGGTACGGGTGAGCTGTTGCAGAATCTCTGCTGCCTGGCGCAGCGTCTCCCGTTCCTCCGCACTCAGTTCGGCCAGCCGGTGGGCCAGCCACTGGTCCCGAACGCGCTCAAACTGGTCCAGCACCGCTCCGCCCCCCTCCGTCGCGGCGAGGATCACCTGCCGGCCGTCGGTCGGGTGGGGGGTGCGCTGCACGAGGCCGCGCTCCTCCAGTTTCGCGACGATCTTGGTCATCGTCGGCGGTTGGACCCGTTCGACGTCGGCAAGTTCCCGGGGCGTCAGCGCGCCCGCCAGCCGGAGGCTGGTGAGCGCGGAGAGCTGGGTGACCGTCAGGTCCCCAACCGGTCTGGCCTGGCGGACCCGCCGGTTGAGTCGGGTAATCGCATCCCGCAGCTGGACCGCCAGCTGCACCGGTGGCACGCTCTTCGCCGTCACCGTCTGCTCCGTCACTATAGTTAGCCTAACTAATGAGCCTAGCTAACGACATGCGATATGACCAGGCTCACGTGGAGTACGCCCACGCGGGGCGCGGGGCCGGTCAGCTGACCGGCCCCGCGCCCCGCGTCACAGCAGTACCGACTCGATCGGTCCGCGCAGGAAGTACAGCACGAAGAGGGCGGCCACGCCGTACAGCAGCGGGTGCACCTCCCGCGACTTACCCCGAGCGACCTTCATCAACACGTACACGATCACGCCGGCACCGATACCGTTGGAGATCGAGTACGTGAACGGCATCAACACGATCGTGAGGAACGCCGGGATCGCGATCTCGAAGTCGGTCCAGTCGATGGTCCGCACCGCGGTCATCATCAGGAACCCGACCACCACGAGCGCGGTGGACGCGGCCTCGAAGGGCACCACCAACACCAACGGCGTAAGGAACATCGCCAGCAGGAAGAGCGCCCCGGTGACCAGGTTGGCCGCGCCCGTCCGGGCACCCTCCGCGACACCGGCCGCGCTCTCGATGTACGCCGTGTTACTGGACACGCTCGCGACGCCGCCGCCGGCCGCGGCGATCGAGTCGACCAGCAGGATCTCCTTCGCCCGGGGCGGGGTGCCCTGCTCGTCGAGCATCCCACCCTCCTGACCGACCGCCACCATCGTGCCCATCGTGTCGAAGAAGTCGGTGATGATCAGCGTGAAGATGAACATCAGTACGACCAGCCAGCCGGCTCGGCTCCACGAATCGAGCACGTTGAACCGGCCGAGCAGCGACAGATCCGGCACGTCCAGGATTCGGCTCGGCAACTCGGGCACGGTCAACGACCAGCCCTTGGGGTTCGACACCCCGTTGACCACCGACGGGCCGATGTTGCCCAACGCCTCGATGACGAGCGCCAGCCCGGTCGAGGCGAGGATCCCGATCAGGATCGCGCCCTTGACCCGGCGCACCACCAGCACCAGCGTCAGCAGCAAACCCACCACGAAGACCAACATCGGCCAGCTGACCAGCTTGCCGCCGATGCCCAGGCCGACCGGGACGGTCGTGTTCGCAGCGTCCGGGAGCCGCCGGACGAAACCCGCGTCAACCAGACCGATGATGGTCAGGAACAGCCCGATGCCGACCCCGATCGCCGCCTTCATCTGGGTGGGCACCGAGCGGAACACCGCGGTACGCAGCCCGGTCAACACCAGCACCGCGATGATCACACCTTCGATCACCACCAGACCCATCGCGTCCGCCCAGGTCATCTCCGGGGCGATCTCGTACGCGACCAGCGCGTTGACGCCGAGACCGGCGGCGACCGCCAGCGGGAACCGGCCCACCACGCCCATCAGGATCGTCGCCAGGCCGGCGACCAACGCGGTCGCCGCGGCGAGCGCCGGAATCGGCAGCCGTTCCCCGGCGCCGTCAACGGCGGAGCCGAGGATCAGCGGGTTGAGCACCACGATGTAGGCCATCGTGAAGAAGGTCGCCAGCCCACCGCGTACCTCCCGGCCTAGCGTCGAACCGCGGGCGGATATCTTGAAGTAGCGGTCGAAGCCGTTCCGCGGTGTCGCGGGCGGCGTGGCATCGTCGGGCGGGGCTACTGCCATCGGGTCCTCGCAGGTGCTCTCTCGTCTCGTCGGCCGCATCGTCGCAGATCGTCGGCCCGCCAGAAAAACTGATCCCGTACGCTGGCTCCGTGCTGAAGCAGCCGCAACGCCGGACCGAACCGCTCGACCCGCCGATGGTGCCGTTCGCCCTCGCCGGGATGGCGGGCTGGGCGATCGCCGGAGTCGTGCTGCTGTTCTTCCGCGACCAGCTGGTGGAAACCGGTCGCGAGGGCTGGCTCTGGACCTGTCTGGCTGGGTTCCTGTTGGGCCTGCCCGGTCTCGCCGTGATGATGCGGCACGACTCGCACCGACGTCGCCGCCGCGCCGGTCACTGACCCACGTCGACGATCACCTCACGGTTGGCCATTCGACTCCGCCACCTTGGCAGCCTCCGCCACCTCGGCCGACGGGTCGGCCTCGCGCACCGACACGGCCTCCACCGCGCTGTCGTCGTAGACGGTTGGTAGCTCCTCGGCGGGGGTCTCGGGGTTCCCGGCCAGAATCTCCGAGTGCGCACCGCAGCCGTGATCGGCGCTGACCACACGGCCGTCATCCGGAGCGAAGAGGTTGCCGCAGGCGCCAAAGGACTGGCACAGCGCCCCGGCGAGCGGCAGATAGAAGCCGCAGGTCCCGCAGCGGGCAGCCACCGGAGCGGCGGTGGCGATCGGTGCGGTCGGCCCGTGGTCGCCGTCGTACCACCGTTGGGCGGCTTCGCCGCGCCCCTCCCGGGACATCACCCGCGCCCGGCCGAGACCCAACTCCCAGGCGGCCTCCTCGACCGCCGGGTCGTCGGAGAGCAGGTAACCGGGCTGCAGCCGGTCGTCGTCGGGTGGGCTGGGCAGCAGGTCACCCGGGCCGAGGTCACCGGGCTGCAGCCGCTCCTGCCAGGGCAGCCAGCCCGGGGCGAGCAACGCATCCGGCCCGGGCAGCAACACGGCCTCGCACACGGTGACCGTGCGACTGCGGGGCACCCGGGTGACGGTGACAGCCCAGCGCCAGCCGCGATAGCCCGCGAGCCGACACTCGAAGTAATGCGTGACGAGGCGATCACCTTCGACAACGGTCTGGAGATGGTCGCCGACATCCGCCGGGTCAACTTCGGTGATGGCGTCGCGAGCGACCTCGACGGCGGCGGCACAGACCTGGTCGAGACGGGGGGCACGAGCGGAGGCGGACCTGGTCACCCGACCATTGTTCCCCATGCGTGGGACCACCTGACAGGGACTCCCCGAACCAAACACGGCAGTGGTGGCGCGCACACCGGGCTGATGGGTGAGACTGGTGCACATGCCGTCCTCCCTCCACCCCGAGCGCTCCTTCCTCGGGTGGACTGTCGGCACCGGCGTCAAGGCCGTTCGCATGCTGCTGCGCGGTTCGGTCAACAGCGGCCGCTGGATGACCCGGTCAGTGGGGCAGGCCCGCGCCCGAGGCGCCGGCCGGGAAGCCGGCATGATCCGCCTCTTCGACCTGCACGCGCTCTCCTGCGCCGGGGACACCCTGATCGCAATCGGTCTGGCTGGGACGATCTTCTTCAACGTGCCGCTCGGAGAGGCGCGCAGCAAGGTCGCGCTCTACCTGCTGGTAACCATGATCCCGTTCGCCCTCCTCGCCCCGGTGGTCGGCCCGCTGCTTGATCACTTCCGGCACGGCCGGCGGTACGCCCTGGCCACCAGCATGCTCGGACGGGCGTTCCTGGCGTGGCTGATCTCTGACTACATCCACGGCTTCGGCCTGTACCCGGCGGCCTTCGGAGTGCTGGCACTCTCCCGCGCGTACGGCGTTGCCCGGTCGGCTGCCGTACCCCGGCTCCTCCCGGACGGGCTCGGGCTCTCCCAGATCGGGGCCAGAGCCAGCGTGTACGGCACGATAGCCGGCGCCCTGCTCGCACCGATCGGCCTGGCCGCCTTCTGGTTCGGTCCGCAGTGGCCACTCCGGGTCGCATCGGTGATCTTCCTGGTCGGCATGGTCATCGCCCTGCGACTGCCACCCAAGGCGGACTCGGAGCCGCCCGAACGGGTACCGCGCCCGCTGCGGGCGCTCCGACGAAGTTCCAGCGACCGCCCCCTCGGCCGGGGTGGTCCGCACGGCCGACTGGTCATCGCCACCCTGATCGGCGCCGCCACGCTGCGCGCGGTCTACGGCTTCCTGCTGCTCTTCCTGGCCTTCGCGATCAAGGCCGGCGACCTGACCACCGTTGTCTTCGGCCGGGACCTGAGCGACGAGGCCGCCCTCGGGCTAGTCGGCGGGGCGCTGGCGATCGGCAGCTTCCTGGCCACCGCGATCGGCACCCGGCTACGGATCCATCGCCCGGCAGCGCTGCAGTCCAGCGGCATGGTGATCATCGCTGGGGTGGCCGTCCTCGCCACGCTCAAGTTCTCGCTGTTGATGGTCGCCCTGCTCTGCCTGGTCACCGCACTGACCAGCGGCATCGCCAAACTCGCGGTGGACGCCTCGATCCAGGAGCGCATCCCCGAACGGCTGCGGGCCAGCTCGTTCGCCCACTCGGAGACGGCGCTGATGCTCGCCTTCGTCGCCGGCGGCGGGTTGGGTCTCGTCCCGTTCGACGGCCGGCTCGGCATCGCCGTCTCCGCCGGGGTCGCGACGCTCGCCACCGCCCGCGGCATCCTGGTCGCGGGCCGGCTGCGGGCGGAACGGCTGGCTGGCCGGCCGTTGGCGGATGACGAAGTTACCCAGGACGAGTCGCCCCTGACCGAGCCCGCTGCCGACGACCCGACCCCCACCTCGCCCGCCCCGAGACCCGGCACCGGGGGCGACGATGACCCGGCACCACCTGGTTTCCACCTCTACCGCCCGTCGTCGGCGGTGGGCGGGCCGGGCAGTAGCGATGAGGAGCGCCGTCCGGGGCCGATCCCGTGACCGGGGTCCTGGTCGTCACCGCGGTTCCCGCCGAGGCCGAGGCCGTTCGTGCGGGGCGGGGACAAGCGGTCACCGTAGCGCCGGTCGGGGTCGGTCCGGCGGTGGCCGGGGCCGGCACCGCCCGGCTACTGGCCCTAGCGGAGGCCGCTGGCCGCCCGTACCGCCTGGTCGTCAGCGCGGGCGTGGCGGGCGGCTTCCCGGACCGGGTCGAGGTCGGCGGGACGGTCGTCGGCACCAGTGCGATCGCCGCCGACCTGGGCGCCGACTCCCCGGCGGGCTTCATCCCCGTGGACCAGCTCGGGATGCCGGCCGAGTTGCTGGGCGCCGGCCCCGCCATCACCGCGGACCCGAACCTGGTCGCCGCCCTCCGGGCCGCGCTTCCGGCCGCCGCGGTGGGTCCGGTGCTGACGGTCAGCACGGTCACTGGAACGGTCGCCGGGACCGAGGCGCTCCTCCGCCGGCACCCCGACGCGGTGGCCGAGGCCATGGAGGGCTACGGGGTGGCCGTCGCCGCCGCGCAAGCCGGCCTACCCTTCGTCGAATTACGCACCATCTCCAATCCGGTCGGGCCCCGCGACCGGGACGCCTGGCGCCTCCGGGAGGCTCTCGCCGCCCTCACCGAGGTCGCCGCGGCCCTGCCCGGCTGAGGGCCCGGTCGAAGCTGGTCGGGCCGGCGATTGCCGGTCGGGGAGATCGAACCGCAGCGCCAGCAGCAACCCGTCACGCTGCTGTTGATAGCCGCACGCGAGTAGAAATCCGACGCCGTTGCCGCGCGCGACCGCGTGCACGCTCCGCAGGCCGGCTCGGCTCATCTCGGCGCGGAGTAGCGCGATCAACCGGCGGCCGATGCCCATCTCGCGTAGCCGGGGCGCGACGACGACCCCATCCAGGACGAGCGACCGCAGACCACCCAGGTCGTACCCGAGGAGGAGGTCGTCGCTCTGCTCGTGCGCCCGCAACTCGCCCACTCGACGCCCGTCCGGCAGTTCGGCGACCAGCAGCCATGAACTCTCCGGTAGCCCGTCTCGTAGCCGATGTACCCGCAGGGCGTCGGGAAGCCACTGACGCAGCCGCCGATCATCCCGGCGCCGGCGATCCAGGTCGTAGGTGTAATCCGGCACCCGGAGCGGCCAGCGTTCCGGTGGCAGCGAGTACCAGTACGCCCACCACGCCCCCGGCCAGTCCGCAAGGGTGCGGACCCGGCGCACGTCCAGGTGGGCAGGGAAGCGACGTCCGCCCTCGTCGCGCGCCGCTCCGCCAGGGTCGCCGCCGAGGCGCTCAGCGGTTCCGGGTGAACGGGCGACGAGCTCAACACCGACAGCATGGAACAGGCGCTCGACCGTCCGCAGCCGCGGGTCCGCCCCGGGCTGCGACTCAATTCGCGCCAACGTGCTCTTTGGTACGCCCGAACGCTCTGCCAGCTCGCGCTGGCTCAGATCGGCCCGACGGCGCAGGGCACGCAGCGTGGCGCCGAGGTCGAGCCGCGCCGCAGGGTGGAGGCCGGAGCGCACCTCGGGCTGGAGGCCGGAGCACACCTCGGGCTGGAGGCCGGACCACACCTCGGGCTGGAGGCGGGAGCACACCTCGGGCTGGGAAGACACGGGACGATGCTCCCGGGCACGGGCGCGGGCTTCAACGGGCCCGTAAACCTGTGGATAAAGCTGTGGACAAAGAGCATCGAAGTTCAGGCGCGCGGCGGTTCGGCGGAGAGGTAGCTTGACCCGACCGCCAGACCGGTGGGTGGTGGAGCAGGGAAACCGGGGGCAATAAGGCATCCCGGAGCTGTCGAGCTGCCCCAGCAGCGAGACCAACGGCGACGACACTCCACAGCTGTACGGCGCTGCGGCCACCAAACCCAGACCCACCTGCCGCCCAGCGGCACACGCACCCGCCGCCGCACGCACGCCCGCCGCCCCATTCGCGCGCCGCCGTACGCACCCGCTGCCGCACGCACCAACCGACACACGCCCCCGCTGCCGCACCGCACGGCGGACGCCCCCAAATCCGCTGAAAACCGACCTTTCCTGCTTCCCATCGACGGGGCAGCTCGACAGCAAGGCACCGCCAATCCACCCTCGGGCCGCACCCCGGACCGGTACCCCATTCTGGACAAAACTAGCCATATCAACGCCTTTTATCACTATGTTAGGCGTCTAGCGATTAAAACCTTCCCATTCTTACCAAATACCGAAACACCTGGTAAAGCATGATGAATGCTGACACCGCCAGAAACGACAACCGTCACCTATCGATTTAAGTCGAATGCCGAGTTCCACTCCCCTCGATGAGCCACCTCGCCTACCTGCGAAAACCGCAGGGCCGGCCTGCAACAAGGCCCGACAGCACTCGATCGAGCGAGCCGGGTACAGCCACGTCCACTGGACCGCCAACCTTGGCCATTGCCATCGGTCCGACCTCCGCGCAGCCCTGGACAACGGTGAAATTTCTGGCATCCAGGGTGTATGTATCATCGTTGCCCAAGTCAGCCAGGGCAGCCCAGCGTCCGCAACGTCGAAATCAAGGTGCCTACATCTCGATTCGATACTGCAGGAAGCCGACCGGGAAGGTGATTCAAGCCCGACTGGGCAATGCAAGTGAGCAACCAAATCATGCTCGCCCAAATCAGAAACCTCTGACGGCGAGAAACCTTGGGGAGAACAGGAAGCCGTGCCTCGCTTTATTGCATACGTAAGAAGCGCCTCAACACTGATGGGCTACTTCGCGGGTGCCTTGATGTATTTCGCATACGCTTTTCCGAATCAGGACTGGCTAAATCCCAGCCTGGCGATAACGGTTTTCGTAGGCATCTTTCTTCCATACTACTCCCGCATCAGCAACAAGATAGATGAATGGCTGTGCTTTAAAACAGCCTTCGTCACACCGGGCCGACTGGGACGATTCTTGGCTCAGTGGCTCTTCAACCTGGGAGTTTTCTATGTGTTTCTTCACGGTAACGTTATCGCGTTAGCCGACGCTGACGCACTGGGCGGTATATGGGGCATTTCGCTCCTGACCACCGCCGCGTCCCAGGGAATTCAGTACGTCGCCATCACCTTGGCTAATCGGGAGATAGGCAACGTTAACCGCAACGTCGCGTGGGGACTCGCATCCAACATCGTAGTAACTGCGGTAGCGGCTGTCGGTGTGGGCTGGATGCGACCGGTCTTCATCCTCTCCGGACTACTCTTCGGCGGGCTGGTGATTGGCATCGGAATTCTCTCCGATATTCGATCGGTACGTCCACGCACCGGAGGCGTGGGTATCTTCTTTGGCACTTTCAACCCGTTCCATAACACCCACCTTGCCATAGTCAAACAGGCACTCAGTGAGCGAAAACTGGATAAGATCATTATCCACTCCACCATTATTCCGAAGCTTCACGCAGATGCACTGAGTAAGGGTGAAATCACTATTGCGGAGCGCCACAACGGCATGCGGGTGTACGGCCGGACCGAAAAAGCCGACGTCCACGTGAACTACTTCCCCACGGGGAACAAGTTTTACGAATTCGAGACACGAAAGCAAATGATGCAGTGGGCGGTCAAGGAGGAAGGGCTGGCGGACAAGGTGGAGGTACTGTCGTTCCCGGACACGTACCTGAACAGTGGCTTCTACGGCGTGATCCGGAAGATACGGGAGCAGAATCCAGGTAAACGACTACACGGTATCCACGGCAGCGACCTTGGTGGAATGTGGATCAGGCGAATCTACGACGAAGCCGGTTGGCTCTACCCCTATTCGGTTCGCCGTGTGGATCAGGTCTCGGCAACAGCTATCCGCAACGGAAAACAGGGCACCGCGCCCCGGGTGATCGAAGACATTCTTCGCTCCTTCCGCGAAGCCGAAACCACCGTACGGGTGGGAGAACGCGTCTTCCTGATACGCGATGGCCTGCTTGAGGAGAGGGTGGAAGTTTCGTCGTGACCGCCCTTCCTGACAAAACAGCGGGAGACGAGCTGCTCATCAAAATGGTGGAGAATGAGGAGGAGAAGCAAAAAGCCTTCCTGGTTCGCGCCATTGTATACATGCACGAGCAGAATTGTCCGTACCAGGAGGAGTTCGACCTCAACGACTACTCCGCGACCCACATAGTCGGACTACTGGGAGAAGAGCCGGTGCTCGCGGCCCGGATCCGCTACCTGCCAGATACGGCCAAATTCGAACGTGTGGCCATACGCACCAAATACCGAGGAAGAGGGTACGGGCACCAGCTCTTCCGCTTCATGATTGACTTTAGCAGGCAAAAAGGGTACGACCGCCTCTATCTGCATGCCCAGTCTCGATTGCAGCAATTCTACGAAGGCTACGACTTTCACACCGTCGGAAGCCCTTTCGTGTTCTCAGATCATGAGTACGTAGAAATGCTTTCGGAGCGGACCGAACCGGAGCCGCCAGCCCAAGCAACGAGTCCAACTGCATATATCGGCTCAGATCCGATGCGGTTGAACCGCCCAGAAGGGCGACTTGACCAGCCCGGGCCATTGGATGATTCGTTAGCTCGGTTAGAAGAGTCAACCGACTCAGAACGCGCTACCGCCCACGTCCAGCCATCACCATTCAAGGCGAACCTTGTTGCAAGCCTACCGGGTGACATCGGGCACAGCTAAAGGTCCGCTCGAACAACGAAAGCGTTGAGAGGTAAAAGAGCGTAGCTCCCGGTCGGGACAGCGGTTTGCCGAATCACTGTCCCGACCGGGAGACTCTGCCCAGGCTACAACGGCTGCACCTCGCCCGAACGCGAATTTCTGACATCCTTCCAATCCATGGAAAATCGACAGTGACGCACGCGGCCACTGCGCGTCTTGGTACCGTGTTTGAAGGCGATGAAAACTCACCGCCGTCGATATTTCTATCTCCGCGGAAACCCGGAGGCTGTCAGTGACCACGACAATGGAGTCGGCGGGTCATCATGCTGTCGCCGGCTATGCCAATTTTCTGGTGTGGCAATGGTCGAGATCGTTATAGGTGACCCAACCGCACCTTCCCGCAGGGCGGACGGCTTTCGAAGCCTCTTTGACGGGGACCGGTCACTGCGTGGCGGTAGGGGTGTCGAGGTAGGCGACATCCGGCGAGTTCGACGCGATGTTTACGCGGTAGCCCCAACGTCGGAGGGCCTGGGCCATCTTCGCCACTCCGGCTGGGTTGGCGGAGTGGATGTTGATCACACCCACATCGAACGGTCGACCGTCGAAGGCAGCGCGCTCCAGAACCTCGGCAACCGGCCAGATCGTGTCATCCTCGCCGAGGTCATGATCAAGCCATAGCTCGTCCAGCCGTTGATCGTGGCAACGCTCGAGCAGTTCCACGCCGGCTGTACTGGTACGGGCCACGTCCGCACTGCGGCCGTCAACGAATGAGCGTAGGGGCGTCGGCGATCTTGGCTGCTCCTTTGCCTTTGACCTGCTTGTTTTCTCCCCGTCGGTAGCGCGAGCTGGCCGACCGCCCACCATGTGCCCACAAAGGGCAGTCCTGCCCACAGCCCTCCGTCAGGCCGACTCGGAGGAAAGTTCCAGTCCGGCGGGGCGCATCGCATCCTCGTGCATCAGCCGCCCCGTTTCCGCAATGATGCGGTTAACGGCCCACACGTCCTCCAAGCCGGTCGCGTACCCGCCGATGGCGCACATCACCGTCGTGGCCTGGCTTCCGATCCGAAGCCCTCCCGAGATGACCACTTCTCTGTGACTCTTGCTCAATTCGGTCATGGCGAGGGCGAACGGAGTGCCACTCCTGTAACGAGCCGTGTACGTGACCCCAGGTGGAGGTGTGGGCATCGACGAATCCTCCAACGCCATCGCATCGCCTGCCCCTACTAGAATCCGGGCCTCCTCGAACGCGACGTGAGCGCGTTGCAGGAACTTGGCGTAGACCAGGCGCTTCTCGGCGGCCAAGCTCACAGCCAGGCTGATCGCGCCTTGGGCCTTGGTGAGGTCGATCTGATGCCGCCTGCCTGAGGAGGCAGTCCAGACGGTGCCCGCTACACCGGCGACGCCAACCACAGCGGTTGTGACGGGTCCAAGCCACTCCCATGCCATCCCGCCATCATGATGTTTAGACACAAGCTCAGCACGATAGGTGATCATCCGAGCGCATCGCCGATCTTGTCGTTCATGGTGTCGTCTCCCCCGTCGATGCAGTTGGCGTAGACCCGAAGCAGGACGGCGACGCCGTGGCCCAGGCTCCGGGCGACCTCGGTGGGGGCGGGACGCCGGCATTCAGCCAGAGCGAGGCCGCCGCATGCCGCAGGTCGTAGGGCCGGCGGACGAGCGGCGAGACGACGTGAGTTTCGGTCAGCGCCCTCTCTCGGGCCAGCTTCCACCACCGGTCGTAGACCGACTCGGAGAGCTGCCCGCCGTCTGCGGTAGACCGCCTGGTGCTGCCGGTCATGGCCGACGACTCCTCGCGCCGGAGGATCCAGAACGCGTTCTCCTTGATTTACGGCCTGAAGCTGCCGTCTGACATCTACGCGACCTACGCCTTCGCCCCCCGGCTCCAGAACGCCGGCCGTACGCTGCCGAAGGTGCACGTGATCGCGAAGAACCGGCTGACGCAGTACATGGGCCCAGCCTCCGCCTATGCAGCGGTGCTGCGCTCGATCACGGTCGACGTGAAGAAGCTCATGGCGAGCCACTCGGAGATCTCACGTTCGACGACATCGACAACGGCTTGGTCGACATCCGGGACTTCCAGACGACCGGGGTGGTGGCGTTCGCGCGCGGGTGCCCGCTCTACGCCCTCAACTCCGGGAAGTTGGATGTCATGGGACACCGCGTGACTGTCTACGAGGACTACAAACTCAACTGCGTCGAGGCTATGGACAAGCTGACCGCGAGGCTCTAGCTACCCGCCCCGCTCGACGACGCGAATACGACACGACCCGCGAGATCGAGCGGGCTGAAGCGGGACTGAGTGAGACTCACGAAAGAGGCCCCTGACCGGCGTTTGCGCTGGTCAGGGGCCTCTTTTCGCACCTGGTGGCGGGTGAAGGATTCGAACCTTCGAAGCTTTCGCGACGGATTTACAGAGCGCCACGAACAAGCCGTTGACCTGCGAAAACGCCGTTCAGCCCGAGCATGACGACGCAGACACGACGACAAGGCTCAACCAGAGCGTTCCAGGCTAGATCGGCTTCTCCCCCTTAAGCGCCGGTCCGACGTCAACCAGATGGGCGTTCGGGACGAAGCCGCAACTTCCCTGGCCTGCAAAGTTAAGCCCGGTTAGCTGAACCGCCTTGGCCCGCTGAAGCGCGAGACGGCGGCAATCCTCGCTCAGGTGCCGAGTCGCCCCTGATCTCGTAATCTGCTGCGGATGCTGCCGATATAGCCAGGTCACCTTATCTACGTTGCAACCGTCTCCGATCTCAGACAAGGCGGCAAACATTGCGATATCCTCATCCCCTGGCAACCCAACCCATCCGCCAATAGCGCGAAGCGACAATGCTCTGAGCATTAGCCCTGCGCAATGGATCGGCCAATTTCCGCCATGCGACGCAGCCCATCGATTTACGCTTCCCGCCGGAACTGTCCCATACTCAAGGGCGGAATCCCATGGAACTCTGGAACCGTCCGGCATCAGGTCATCAGCTTGCCCAACAGCCCAATGAATGCGATTGTCATCAAAAGCTGGCATGAGCGCGCCGAGCGCGCCAGGCAACAGAACGTCATCCGAATCGAGTACCTGAATCAGATCACCTGACGCCCGGGAGAGGGCAAGGTTTCGCGTCGCCGCTGCACCCAACTGAACGCCGTTCGCCTCATACAGAACTGATTTTACGGTGGCGAACTCATGCGCCAGAGATGGCGCTGCACCGTCTTCCTGAACGACCCACTCAAGCTGCCAACCAGCAGGAAGTTCTTGCTGCTCAACACCGGCGATCGTTTCCTTCAGGTACGCCGCACCCGGCGCGTAAGCGGCTGTAATAATCGATAGGGTCGGCACGCTACTCCCACCTTTTGAGTTGATGGCTATACCGGACAGCCGTACGGTCGGCCGGATAGGTTGAGTCGGCAACCTCCACTACCCGTCCGAGAGTGTCCACGGATCGACTACGCAGACAGAGCAGCGGCACCCCCGGGTCCATGCCCCAATCCTGACGCTGACGAGTGGTTGGCTGAAGCGCAATTATTGAGTTGTCAAGCCGGTCGATCTCTATACCGACGGTGTGCAGTTGATGCCAGTGCCCACCTGGCCATGGCTCGTTCTTCTCGTCTAGCAGCTCTGGGTTCTGCTCGACTAGCGCAACGGGCACATGTGAAACACTTGAGAGGACTAAGCGACCACTATCCCTGTTTACGGTTCGATAGGAACGCCTGAGTAGCTCTGTGCCAACCTTCACATCGAACTCTGTAGCCAACTCATGATCCGCCTGCACCCTTGAATACGTTGCAGTGAATCTAGTTTGGTTGATTGGCATACCGAGAGCCAACTCTACGGCACCCGTCGCTGCGCGCTCTTCTTCAGACTTAAGCGCCAGATCTTTCTGCGTTTGGGCGGCTTCCGGGCTGATCGAGATAGCAAGCTCACTGCGGGTGGGGGGAATTCGCACCCGAGCTCGCGCCCCTCGGCTACTGGTGATGCGACCTTCACCCAGCAAGATCGCGATTGCTTCGCGGACTGTGCCGTCAGCACAACCCCAACGCTCCTGAAGTTGTCGGACCGACGGCAGCGACTGCCCTGGCGCGTACTCGCCGGACGCGATTCGCGCTCGAAGATCGTCGGCAATCTGGTCATGCAAGGGGACGGTACCCAGCGTTCGATCTGGCTGCATTTGTCGGATGCTACCAGCAGGTTCGGGACCTCGGTAGCGAAGTGCTTGCGCACTGGGCCACCATGCCCTAACGTACTCCTCACCTCGGTACCGAGGTACAGAGGTAGCTAACCGGCCGGTCCTCGGGGCGTCGCTTACGCGTTGCCGTACGTCCCGAGATGCCGTGTTCGGTTGATCTTTGACACGTCCATAGAGGCAGCGTTGACCGGCTGCGCTGTAACGAACGGTCAGGCATCCGACCCGGGATCGCTGGGAAGCGACATGCGGAAGGTGCCAGCAGTAAGCGGCCCATAGCGGTCGCTGTACATCGCAGCGCTTTGGCGCTGCTGGCCCCTGACCGGTGAAGCAACACCGGTCAGGGGCACCTACGGCTCTAACAGGGCCGATTCAACGGGCGGTGGTGACGCACCGCCCCTTTTCCGATCACACCTTTTCCGACATGACCTGCCCCCAGGGTACGCCCGCGGGTTGGGTCGCTGATCTGCGAAGTGAGGGCACCGACATGCCGTCTCTTACCGATTCTGTGCGTCTGACGATCTCTGGTTCTGCCTGTTGGCGGGAGTGCCGCGGCTGCGGCGAGATCGCGCCGTTGGCACCGGATCAGACCCGCTGCCGGTCCTGCCGGCCGTCTACCTGTGTTCCCCGCCGCCGGAGCGCGGCGGGCAAGCGTCGGAGGAACCGTAAGTGACTGATCTGGATGGCCTTGATGGGCCGACCTCGACTGACCTGGCCGAGCTCTCGGCGGAGATGCCGCTGATTGAGGCCGAGGTGCTGCTGCTGGACGCGCAGATCGCGGTGTTGCGTCTCGGCCTGACTGATGTGACTCGGCAGCAGGTGCGCCGGGCGCAGCGGCAGGTGCTGCGTGAGGCCCGCGACCTGCTGGCCGCTCGTGCCCCTGGGCCGCGCCGCGATGCGGCCTAACCCCCTGAGCCCCTCTTTGGAGGTTTCGATGCGCAAGATTCTTGCCTGGGCCGTGCTGGCCTTCGTCGCGTTCTACGTAATCAGTAACCCGGGTAACGCCGCGGGCATGGTGCGGCAGGTCGCTTCGGGGATCGGCGAGTTTGCCTCCGCGCTTGCTGGGGGTGGCCAGTGACCACGCCAATCCCTGACATGTTGTTCACCGCCGCAGCGGCGATGGCCTGCGACGGTCTTCCGACACCGCAGTCGGTAACGGTGTCCGACGAGTTCGGGCTGGATTTGGCCTTTGCCACGCACGCCGACCTGCACCGGTGGGTCGTGCATATGCGGCTTTCGGGTACTGCCCGCCACACCCAGCCCTACAACCGGGATGACGTGCCGAAGGTGCTGACCAATGTGTGGGGCGTCTGGCGGGGTGTGCGGGTGCGGTTGCACTGCTGCGAACCCCTCATCGACACCCCGCCGCAGTTCCTGCCTGAGGCGGTTGCGGCGTGAGCGCCACACATCACGTGCTGCTGATCGTGGCCGGCGGCACCGGCATCCCCCTGGCCATAGCCGCGGTCGCCCGGCTGCTGGTGGAGAACCACGCCGAGTCGACCGCGGCCGTGATCCGCCGCGAGCACACCACCCACCCGACCGCCCCGACCGGAGGTAGCCGTGAGCACTGAGCGCACCTTTACCCACCCGTCCGTCCTCGCCGGCATCGCCGCCGGAGAACCGTGGGCCGATCCGACCATGGACCCCACCACCATCAACTGGAACGCCCGCCGGGCTACCGCCGCTATCCCGTTTCCCCTGGTCAATGGGCGGCCGGTCAACCCGTACGCCCCGACCGGAGTGAGGTTCGGCCGCAACGAGTTGGGCCACTGGGGAGAGGCGCAGTGCGCTGACGCCATCGTCATGGCCACCACCCGGCACGGGTGGCCGTGGCTCCTGATGGTTGAGCGCGACGACGACCACGGGTGGGCGCTTCCCGGAGGGCACCTCGACCCGGGCGAGACCGCCCTAGCTGGCGCGGTGCGGGAGCTTGCCGAGGAAACCGGCCTGACCATCGACCCCGGGCGGGAGCCCTACGAGGTGCTGCCCGCCCGGTACGTGCCCGACCCCCGGGCCTCGGACGAGGCGTGGATGGTTACCACCCCCGTCCGGTTCGACCTGGGCGAGTACCTCGGCGCGTTGCCGGACGTGGACGGCATGGACGACGCCCGCCGCGCCGTGTGGGTGCCCGCCCTGGACTACGACTGCGTGGTCGACCACCTGCACGACGGCTACGACGGCGGGGTGTTTCCGGCCCACCGGCCCATGCTCGCCGCCCTGCTGAACGGAGGTGTGTGATGCCGACCTGCCGCCTGACGACGCTGGCCGGTGTCAGCATCCGCGCTACCGGCTCTTCCACTGTCAGCACCGACCGGCGCGGCACGGTGGTGTCCTACACCGGCCACCTGATCATCAACGGCCGCAAGGTGCTCTCACCGGAGCAGATCCGCGCCGAGTGGACCACACGGGGCGCTGCCGCCGTTCACGACGCGGACCGCACCGAACATGTCGACCCGTACGGGCACGCGTGGGCTAAAGGCGTCGCCGGTGCCTACGCGACAGCGGTTTCCCTGCTGAACGCCTGGTTTACGAAGTTCGGGCCGGCTGGGCTACCGCTGGCAGATGTTGTCGCGGGGATCAAGGTCACCCGCGCGGCGATGGTCGAGCAAACCCCGGCCGACATCGGTGAGGCGGACCGTCTGAGCCTGTCGGCCGCTGCGTCGATGCTGCTGCACCTCGCCGACGACCTGGCGGTAACCGCCTCCTACACCTGGGAAGGAGCGTCATGACTGCCCCCACCATCAACGGCAGCACGTACCCGCAACCGGTGGACGACCTGCTGCCTAAAGCGCGCAAGCTGACCCAGGAACTGGAGGCGCTGCCGTCACGAAACCGGCTGATGCGCGAGTTCCGGATCGGACCAGACAAAGCCAAAGCCCTGTTGCAGCTACTCGCCGATGAGCGTGCCCGGCAGGAACAGACGGACACACTGCACACCGCGATGGTGGTACGCGGCAGCCTCGCCGACCGGCCGATCCTGTTCCCGACCGACCCCACCCCCGCCGCCAACACCACCAACACGGACCCGGGCACGCCGCCGGACGAATCGCAGCCCGCCCCAGACACCACCCCCACCCAGCCGGCACCGGCCGATGAACGCAAAGAGCAGCCAGCCCCGGTCGAATCCCCGGACACCAACATCACCGACCCGCCGGCCCGGCCGGCGGTCGTGTGGCCGGTGATCCTGCTGGCCCTGCCGGCTTTCGTAGCGATCTGGTCCGGGTGGGTCGGCCTCGGCGGACTCACCGGGTTCGGCGTGGTCCACCCACTACCGGGCATCTGGGACTCACTGTCCCTGGACACCGCGATCACCCTGCCGATCGGGGTAGAGACCTACGGCGCATACGCCCTCTACGTGTGGCTGTCCGGCCGAGTACCGCCCCGGGCACGCACATTCGCCAAATGGTCCGCGCTCGGCTCCCTCGCGATCGGCGCGCTCGGCCAGGTCGCCTACCACCTACTCGTGGCCGCCGGAGTCACCGTCGCCCCCTGGTGGATCACCACCCTCGTGTCCTGCCTACCCGTCGCCGTGCTCGGCATGGGCGCCGCCCTGGCCCACCTCGTCCGCACCCACGACTAACCCCGCCGCGAAGGAGACCAAATGCCCCGCAAGCAGACCTGGCAGTACCAGCGCAACGGCTGCCCCACCTGCAACGCCACCGGCTCCACCAAACGGTCCTGCCCTCGCTGGAACGACCCCAAGCACACCGCCCGCAACTGCTCGTGCTCCGGCGGCCAGTTCTACGACACCTGCCCGACCTGCCACGGCACCTGCAAGACCCGCTAGCCCCGCCCGGCGACACAGCACACGGCCTAGGAAACCCGCTGTGCCGCCGGCGCCCTTCACGGACAGGAGTCCGATCCGAATGGCCAAGAATACGCCCCCGGCCTGCACCTGCAAGGACACCGGCCGCTGCGGCTACTGCCCCAGCATCGCCGTGACCGCCACCCGCGAGGCCCGGCTCCCCGCCGGTAGCCGCGGCCAGGCCGCCGCTGACCGAATCGCCCGCCGCCACCGCCACTGACCCTGGCCGCCTCCGTCCGGCACCAGCCCCGCGGGTCTGGTGTCGGGTGGTGGCCGCCAGACCGCCTGGACGGCCGGAAGGGAGCGCCCGACATGGGCAAGAGCAAGGACGAGAAGAAGGCCGCGATCCAGCGTCACCGTGATGCCCGGCGTGAGCTGGAGCGGATCAGCCGTAAGAGCAAGGACGTGACAGCGGAGTACCTGGACGCCAACTCCCGCGTGATCGCCGCCGAGAAGGACATTCCCTGGTGGCGGCGCTGACCTGACCCACCGGCCCTTATCCCTCGCATCGGAAGGACCTCTCGCATGTTCGGCACCAAGAAGGAGTACGGCCACCAGGTTACCGAGTCGGGGCGGGTGGAGGTGGTCGAGACGACTCTGCCGCGGCACCTGCGCGGCTACGACGAGTACACCACCCAGACGATCACCGAAGGCCCCCTGACCCGCCTCCTGCGCCGCCGCCGCTAACCCTGACTGCCTCCGTCCGACACCACCCCGGCGGGGCTGGTGTCGGGTGGTGGCCGCCAGAACGTCTGGCCGCCGGAGAGGAACCCGTGAAGATGATCTGCCCGACCTGCGGCAACAGCAGCAACTGGCACAACGTCACCGTCACCAGCTCCGGAGTCACCGCGACCTATGGCAACTGCGGTACCCGGGTCGGCCGGTGAACACCGCCTGCGCCCCGCTCAACCGAGGACGCACCTGCCGCTGCTGCGGCGCAACCGACGCATAGCCGCACCTACCGACCTTGGGAGTCCCCTCATGTTCGCAGATCCGAGTAGCGGGCACGCTGCGACGTTCGCCGCCGTGTTCGTCGCCCTCTACGTCGCTCACCAGGTGGGTGACCATTGGATCCAGTCGCAACACCAAGCCGACCACAAAGGCCGTCCTGGCTGGCCGGGGCGGCTTGCCTGCGCCGCTCACGTCGCCACATACACCCTTACCGCCCTGGTAGCGCTGGTGATTCTGATGGCTGGCACCGGCCTGCGGCTGGACCCGTGGGCGGTCAGCGCCGGACTGACCGTCTCGGCGATATCGCACTACATCGCCGACCGGCGCACCCCCCTCGCCCGAATCGCCGCTGCCCTGGGCTTGGCCCGTTTCTACGCCCTAGGTGCTCCCCGGCCCGACCGAGGCGACAACCCCTCGTTGGGCACCGGCGCCTACGCCCTGGACCAGTCCTGGCACGTGGCGTTTCTGTTCGCCTCCGCACTGCTCTGCGCGGCCTGACCGCTCCCCGTGGCCACCGGCACCCACCGCCCGCCGGTGGCACGCGGGGACCGGTCAGACCGACCGGCCAGCGAAGGAGTGAACGACATGGCGAAGAAGACCTGCTGGTGCGGCAAGCCCGTCGCCTGGGAAGGCGCGGCCCTGTGCACCACACACGACCAGATGCTGGTAGGCGGCCTGACCGGCATCCGAGACATGGTCCAGAAAAAGACCAAAAAGAACTGATCTGACCGCCCCCGTCACCACCGGCCCATCACCCGGTGGTGCGCGGAGGCCGCCAGACCGTCTGGCCGCTGGAAGGGAACCGCAATGTTCGGTCGTACACCGCCGACCGCGTCTGCTGCCGTGCATGTCCTGAACCCCCGCAAAAAGCGCTACGTGGGCTGTGTGGTGTGGACCTCGCCGGCGAGGTGGAGATGCCGGCAGGCACCACGATCACCTGCCCGGTCTGCGCCCGCAAACACAAGTCCTAACCCCGCCCGGTGGCACGGCACCGGCCTCGACAACCACGCCGTGCCACCGGCCCCTCCCGATCTCGCTACTCACACCACAGGAGAGACCCTTTGATGCTGTCACCCATCCAGGCACTACGGCGAGCCGTCGCCCGTGTGCGTCCCCGCCCCCGCTGGTGGCTGGGCACCCCGTTACGGGCCACGATCGCCCCCGCCGCGTCAGGCGGCTACCTGCTGCTCATTCACTGCACGCAGGGAACCGAGTGGGTCAGGACCCTCCCGAGGCGCAACGGCACCCCTGACCGGCCCGATGAGGGCGAGTTCGCTGCCGTGGCCGACGCGCTGACCGCGCGTGGCCTGACGCGCACGTCGCCGTGGCACATCGATTCCGACGCCCGGCTGTGTACCGACATCACCACTACCCGCGCGACCGGCAAGGAGGACCGCCGTGGCTAGCTCCCCTGATGATGGCCGTTTCGACTGGCAGGCCGCCGAAGTGGACCTCACCGACTCCACCATCGGCCCGGACGCCGAGGTGGTGGACCTGGACGTGGCACGGTCGCGCCGTGGTGCATCTGGTAGCCCGCCTGACGAGACCGACGAGGACACCGAGGACGCGGAGAGCGTTGATGACGGTCCAGGCCGTGATGGTGGGCCGGTTGACGCTGCTGAGGACATTCCTCGGGATGTGGTGGCGCGGCAGCGTCAGCGGCGGCCGATTCTGGCTGATTGGGCGCGGTCTGGTCGCGCGTTGCGGGCGGCGGTGCGGCATCAGAGCAAGGACGCCGGCTATGTGGCCGCCTACCACTCGGTGCGGCTACCGAAGTACGCGGCGAAGACGGCCGTGTACGCGCCGATCGGCCTGGTGCGGGGTGCCGGCCGGGCGGTGCACTGGGCTACCGCCGAGGAAGGCAACTGGCATCTGCGGCAGGCCGCCGCGACCCGAGGCGACGCCGACACCTGGATGAAGCTCGACGCCCGGCGGCAACGCCAGAGCGTGTGGCGGTGGTGGGTCCTCGCCGGGGGCACCGGGGCGGTGGTCGCCGGGGTGATCGTGCTCGCGGTGGGGCCCGCCTGGTGGCGGTGGGTTGCGCTGGCGGCGTTGGTGCCGCTGTTGGCCACGCTCGGGCGGCCGGCGGACAAGCCGTTGACCGACCGGGTTACCGAGGGCAGCCGCTACCGCAAGCTCACCGCCGAGCTGGTGCGCCGGGCGCTGACCTCGCTGCAAATGTCGGCCATCAACTCGGCGGTGGCACGGGACGCGAAAGCGATCAGTTTCCCGGTCGACATTCACCGTGACGGGCCCGGCCACCTCGCCGTCGTGGATCTGCCCTACGGCGTGGAGGCCGCCGAGGTGGTGGCCCGCCGCGGCAAGCTCGCCTCAGCGATGCGGCTGCCGCTGGATCAGGTGTGGCCCGAACCGGCACCAGGGCACACGGGCCGGCTGGCGTTGTGGGTCGGGTACGAGCCGGCGTCGCAGATGAAACAGCCCGCGTGGCCGCTGCTATCGCCCTCAGCGAAGGTGGACGTGTTCAAGCCGTTCGCGTTCGCCACCACCCCGAGGCTGGACACGGTCAGCGTGGATCTGATGTTCCGCAACTGGCTGTTCGGTGGTCAGCCCGGCTCCGGGAAGACGTTCGCGCTACGCGACCTCGTGTTGGCCGCCGCGCTGGACCCGCGTACCGAGATCCGGGGCTACGAACTCAAAGGCGTCGGGGACTTCGCCGTCCTTGAGCCGGTAATGGCCGAGTACGGCAACGGCTTTGACGATGACACCCTCGCCCGGTGCTTCGCGTTCATCGAGTGGCTGTATGAGGAGTGCCGCCGCCGCTCCAAGCGCATCGAGCACTACGCCCGCCTCGGCAAGGCCCCGGAGAACAAGGTCACCCCCGAACTCGCATCGCTCAAGGGGTCCGGCCTGCACCCGCTCGTGGCCTGGTTCGATGAGCTGCAAGAGCTGATGACCAGCAAGTACGGCAAAGACGCCGGAGAGCTCCTGGAGAAGGTCATCAAGCTTGGTCGGGCGCTCGGGGTGATCATCCTGATCGGTACGCAGATCCCCGACAAGGACAGCCTGCCCACCGGCATCACCCGCAACGTCAACTCCCGGTTCTGCCTGTCCGTGGCCGACCAGACCGCCAACGACATGATCCTCGGCACGTCGGCCTACAAGAACGGCTACCGCGCCACCGTGTTCCAGCCCGTCAGCGAAGCCGGATGGGGCATCCTGCGCGGCTTCGGCCCCAAAGCCTCAGCAGTGCGCTCGTTCTACGTCGACACCACCGCCGCCGGCCGCGTCGTCACCCGCGCCGTCGCGCTGCGGCAAACCGCCGGCACCCTCCCCGCACCGGACGAGCAGACCCGCGCCGTCGCCCCGGTCGCCGACGTGCTCGCCGACCTCGCCCGCGTCTGGCCCGGTGACGAGAAGAAGGCGTGGAACGAGACACTGTGCGGTCTGCTGGCCGAGCTGCGGCCCGAGGCCTACCAGGGGTGGGAATCAGCGCAACTCACCGCCGCACTCAAGCCCCACACGATCATCAAGGTTGCCGACGTATACGGGCGGCTGCCCGACGGCAAAGAGACCACCCGGCGTGGCATCAGCCACGAACACCTCATCAAAACAATCGCGGAGCGTAACCGCAAACGGTCGAGCTGACGTGACCGCGCAGCCTGCTAGGCCTAGCACCCCAACCTGCTAGGCCTAGCAGAGCTGCTAGCACCCCATCGAAATCATGAGCTGCGGTCTAGTACCTAGCAGCTCACGGCCCCACACACCCAAAAAACCGCCCTGGAGGCCGTTGTGACCCCCCTTCTCACCGCTGCTAGCACCCTCACCGCCGCAACCCTGGCCGTTACGCTCGGTTACGCCGGGCTGTGCTGGATCTCCCCGTTCAAAACCTGCCAACGCTGCGCCGGAACAGGCCACACCACCACCCGCGTCCTTCACCGGCCACAAACCTGCCGCCGCTGCCGCCACGGCATCCGCCTTCGCACCGGCCGACGCGTCGTTAACGTCTTTCGCCGCCTCCGCGCAGAGGCCCACCGATGACCACCATCACCGGCCTGGAAGTGTGGCTGGCCGGCACCCCCGCCGAACTCGACGCCGCCACCCACGCCCTAACCGCCGCCGGCCGGCTCGCCCAGCGTGGCCAACACCACCCGATGGCCGGCGCCGACACCGGCCGATCCCGCCTCTACCTACGCCTCACCATCACCACCACCAACGGCCGACCGGCACGCCTCGCCCGCCGAACCACCACCAGCGACCAGGGCGCGACCGTGCTGCCGTTCCCGAACCGAACCGGAGGTGCCGCGTGAACGTGTTCTCCTACGGCGGCGGGGTGCAGTCAACCGCAGCCCTGGTGCTGGCCGCCACGGGGCGGATCGACTTCCCGGTGTTCCTATTCGCCAACGTCGGCGACGACTCCGAAGACCCCGCAACCCTGGACTACCTAGAGCAGTACGCCAAGCCCTACGCGGCGCTGCACGGCATCCAGCTTCACGAGCTGCACCGTGTCCGACGCGACGGCACGCGGGAGACTCTGTACGGCCGGCTAACCCGCCCCGGTAGCCGGTCACTACCGATACCGGTACGCATGTCCAACGGGGCACCCGGCACCAGATCCTGCACGGCGGACTTCAAAATTCGGGTAATCGGCAAGTGGCTCAAAGCCCACGGCGCCAGTGCCGACACCCCGGCCACCGTGGGCATCGGCATCAGCCTTGACGAGATCGAGCGCGTCAACAACCGCCGGGCCATGCCCTACGAGCAGCCCACCTACCCACTACTCGACCACGACCCGCCACTACGCCGACACGACTGCCAGCAGATCATTCGCGCCGCCGGCCTACCGGTACCACCCAAAAGCGCATGCTGGTTCTGCCCGTTCCGGCGGCCCTCTACATGGGCAGAGACGCGCCGCGACCGACCGGAGCTATTCGCCCGCGCGTGCGCGCTGGAAGACCTACTCAACGCCCGGCGCGGCGTGCTGGGCAAGGATCCCGTCTACCTCACCCGATTCAACCAGCCCCTAGCCACCGCCATCACCGCCGCGCAACACATGCTGCCCGGCTTCGACCCCACCGACAACGACGCGCTGTGTGACAACAGAGCCTGCTTCACGTGACCGCACTGAACGTATGTACGACAAATGTCGATCATAAGAGAGGGGATGGCCGTGGCTAATCACAGTGCGATCGAGTGGACCGAGGCCACGTGGAACCCCACCACCGGCTGCGACCGCATCTCCACAGGCTGCGACAACTGCTACGCCCTAACGCTGGCCAAGCGGTTAAAGGCGATGGGTTCGACGAAGTACCAAAACGACGGTGATCCCCGCACGTCCGGTCCTGGATTCGCGGTGACGTTGCACCCGGACGCGGTAAGGCTTCCGCTGCGGTGGCAGCAGCCGCGGATGGTGTTCGTGAACTCGATGTCGGACCTGTTCCACGCCCGCGTGCCGACCTCGTTCATCCAGGAGGTCTTCGACGTAATGGCGGCAACGCCGCAGCACACCTATCAGATCCTGACCAAACGGGCCGCGCGGTTGGCCAAGGTGGCGCACCTGTTCGACTGGCCCGCCAACGTGTGGATGGGCGTCAGCGTGGAAAACGCCGGGCAGCTCGCCCGCCTAAAGCATCTGCGTCAAGTTCCCGCAGCGGTGCGGTTCGTCTCCGCCGAACCCCTACTCGGACCGTTAACCACCATTGATCTGACCGGAATGCACTGGGTGATCGTCGGAGGCGAGTCCGGGCCGTCCGCCCGGCCGATGGCCCCGGACTGGGCGCGCACAGCGCGGGACCGCTGCGCCGAAGATGGTGTGCCGTTCTTCTTCAAACAGTGGGGCGGCCGCACTCCAAAAGCTGGCGGGCGAACCCTCGACGGACGCATCTGGGACCAGATGCCCTCGACAGACCGGGTACCGGTAGCGGTGTAAGTCAGCAGCGCCGAGTAACCCCAAAACCCTGACTGGCGCGCTTCGCGCCCTCACCACCTGGTGGCCAGCGCCCCGCACGGGGCGCTGGCCACCAGGTCGTCATCACCGTCTTGCCCAGTTCTCACCCCTGTTGGAGGTGGCTTTGCTGTGACTCGACCACCCGCGCATGACCTCGCGGCCGAACGAGCCGTGATCGGTGCCGCTCTACTCGCGCCGAAGGTGGTTGCCGACCTGGCAGCCACCCTCACCCCGGCCGACTTCTACCGGCCCGCACACACCCGACTCTGGGAAACGCTGTGCCACATGCACGCCGCCGCACAGCCGATCGACCCGATCGCGGTAGCGGGCCGCCTCACCGAAACCGGCGACCTCGGCATGGTGGGTGGAGCCCCGTACCTGCACACCCTCATCGCCACCGTGCCCACCGCCGCGAACGCCCCGCATTACGCGCGGATCGTGGTCGAGCACGCCCGCCGCCGCCAGGTCGCCGACCTCGGCACCTACCTCGCCCAACGCGCCGACGACGGCACCGACGTAGCCGACCTCGTCGCTACTGGCCGGGCGATACTCGACCAAGCCTCCAACGGCGCGCAATGGCCGCCGCTGATCCCGCTCGGCGACCACCGACACCTACCCGACTTCCCCAGCCACGCCCTACCCGCCTGGGTCGCCGAGATGGTGCACGGCGTCGCCGAGTTCACCCAAACCCCCGTCGACCTGGCCGGATGCATCGCCCTCGCCGCGCTGTCCACCGCCGCCGGAGGCCGCGCCGAAGTCGAAGTACGCGGGTCGTGGCGGGAACCAACCAACCTGTTCACCGTCGTAGTCTTACCGCCCGGCTCCCGCAAGTCCGCCGTGTTCGCCGCCATGACCGGCCCCCTGCTCGCCGCTGAGAAGGCCCTTGTTGAGCGGACCAAACCGGCGATCGTGGAAGCGCAGCTGGCCGCCCGCGTGGCCGGGAAAGCCGCGGAGAAAGCCGCCATCGCCGCCGCGAACGCCGACGCCGCCGGCCGTGACACCCTCCTCGCCGAAGCGACCGACGCCGCGATGACCGCCGACGCCATCACCGTGCCCGTCCTACCGCAACTCGTCGCCGACGACGTGACCAGCGAAGAAGCAGCCTCCCTGCTCGCCGAACAGAACGGACGCCTCGCCGTCCTCTCCCCAGAAGGCGGAATCTTCGCCACCATCGCTGGCCGCTACTCCGGCACCCCCAACCTCGAAGTCTTCTTGAAGGGCCACGCCGGGGACATGCTGCGGGTCAACCGCCGCTCCCGCCCCTCGGAGCATGTCGAGCACCCTGCCCTCACCCTGGGCCTGGCCGTGCAACCCGACGTGCTGCGCGACATCGCCGACATGCCAGGCTTCCGAGGCAAAGGCCTACTCGCCCGCATCCTGTTCTCCCTGCCTGAGAACACCGTCGGACGACGCAAAATCGGAGCCGACCCCGTACCTGACACCGTGACCGACACCTACACCAGCAACCTCGGCGCGCTGGTGGGCAGCCTCGCCGACTGGACCGACCCTGCCGTCTTGTGCCTCACCCCCGACGCCAACGAACGGGTGCTCGACATCGAACGCGCCGTAGAGCCACGCCTCGCCCCCGGCGGCGCCTGGGGACACATCGTGGACTGGGGCAGCAAATACACCGGCGCCATCGTCCGCATCGCCGGACTAATCCACCTCGCCGAACACCTCCGCGACGGATGGGGCAACCCCATCGCCGCCGACACCATCGACCGCGCCGCACTCCTCGGCACCTACTACGCCACCCACGCCCTCGCCGCGTTCTCCGACATGGGAGCCGACAAGACCACCCACAACGCCCGACACGTCGCCGCATGGATCGAACGAACCGGGGCGACCACCTTCACCAAACGCGAGGCCTTCCGCGCACTCAAATCGGCCCAGCTACCCACCGCCGCAGACTTCGACGCACCACTGGCAGCCCTCGAATCACACGGCTACCTCCGACAGACAGAAACACCAGAGCGTCCCCGAACCGGAGGCCGACCACCCTCCCCGACCTACCTAGTACACCCCCACATACACCAACCCGCCGCACCCGTCCAAGAGCTACCCACACCCCGGCAAACGGCGTAACCGGCCTGCCAGAACTGCCAGAACCGTCACAACCCCCACCCCTCACAGGTTCTGGCAGTTCTGGCGGTTCTGGCAGGCCACATCCACCCCCGCACCAACACGAACCACCACCCCCGCAAGCAAACAGCCACTCACGCCACCCCACTGAGAGCCCCTAAACGAAACAGTCCCAACCATCCACACCAAGACACCCCCGATCTTGGCTCTACGGCGCTCTCCGCGGGCCACCCTGCGCTGCACTGCGACAAATCCTTCCCACCTTGCACAAATGACCCGTGGCAACCGAAAGGCCCTCACCGTGCGAATCAGACTCCACGGCACCCCCGCCGAAACCGCCGCCGCCCTCGCCGCACTCGCCCACGTGCTCGACATCCACCGAATGAGCCGGCCCTACCTCGACCGACCACCATCCACCCACCACCGCATCTACCTGCACGCCACCCCGAGGGAGGAACCCCGCCCATGACCACCCGCCGCACCCCCACCGGGAACCTGCTCACCCTCACCGAAGTCCTGGACGAACTACGCGTACCCCGCTCCACCTTCTTTCGCTGGAAGGCCACCGGCCGCGCGCCCCGAACCATCAAATACCCCAACGGCAGCCTGTATGTCCGCCGCCGCGAACTGGACAACTGGCTCAACGACCACGAAGAGGCAGCGTGAACAGCTACGAGGTACGGGTGTGGAACATCCTGTCGAACCGCAGCCAGAAAAAGCCCAGCTACTCCATCCGCTGGTTCGTCGCAAACAAGCCGTTCCGAAAGACCTATGCCACGCGGGCACTCGCCGAAAGCTTCCGCGCAAAGCTGATCGTCGCGCAGCGGGAAGGCGTTGCGTTCGACAAGGTCTGCGGCCTGCCCGAGCCAATGGCGCGAGCGCTTAACACCCGGTCGTGGTACGAGCACGCCGTGGCCTACGTCGACATGAAGTGGCCCCGCGCGTCGGCAAAGCACCGCAAGGGCATCGCCGAGACGCTGGCCACCGTTACCCCGGCACTGCTCGCGACCGACCGGGGCGTGCCCAGCCACAAGGCGCTACGGGCCGCGCTCTACGGGTGGGTGTTCAACAAGACCCGCCGAGACGCTGGGGAGCCACCTTCCGACCTCGCCGCCGCCGTGCGCTGGCTCAAGGCCAACACCGTCGACCTGGCCGCGCTCGCCGACGCCGCGTTGGTGCGGAAGGCTCTCGACACGCTCGCCCTGCGAATGGACGGTGCCGCCGCGTCAGCCAGCACGATCGCCCGCAAGCGAGCCGTCTTCTCCGGTGCCCTCAAGTACGCGGTTGAGCTGCGGCTACTCGACGCGCACCCAATGACCCTGGTGAGCTGGACCGCCCCGAAGACGGCCGATGAGATCGACCGAGGAGCGGTTGTCAACCCCGATCAGGCACGAGCACTGCTCGCCGAGGTGGGGCGCACCGTGCCCGAGTTGGAAGCGTTCTTCGGGTCCATGTACTACGCCGCGCTGCGGCCCGAAGAGGTGCTTCACCTTCGGGAAGACGAGTACGAGCGGCCCGCCCAGCCTAAGGGGTGGGGCGTACTGCACCTGACCGGCTCGACGGTGGCCGTGGGCCGGGACTGGGGCGACGGAGACGACACCGCCGAGGACCGAGAGCTCAAGCACCGAGCAAAGGCAGCGACCCGGGACGTACCCGTGCCGCCGCCGCTCGTGCGGCTGCTCGACCACCACGTCAAGGAGTACCCGCCGGGATCGAACGGCAAGCTGTTCGTCACCCGGCGCGGCCCCGGCGGGCGGTACGTGCCCACCGCCGGCCAGCCGATCCCGAACAACACCTACGGCAAGGCGTGGCGCGACGCGCGGGCAAACGTGCTCACCCCGGCTCAGCAGCGCTCACCCCTGGCCCGGCGACCGTACGACCTGCGACACGCCGCCGTGTCGCTCTGGCTCAACGCCGGGGTGCCAGCTACCCAGGTCGCCGAGTGGGCCGGACACAGCGTGCACGTCCTCATGCGGGTCTACGCGAAGTGCGTCTACGGACAGGAGGAAGCCGCCCGCCGCCGGATCGAGGCCGCGCTAGGAATCGCGGAAAACGCCGACGCGAATACGACGCGACCCGCGAGATCGAGCGGGCTGAAGCGGGACTGAGTGAGACTCATGAAAGAGGCCCCTGACCGGCGTTCGCGCTGGTCAGGGGCCTCTTTTCGCACCTGGTGGCGGGTGAAGGATTCGAACCTTCGAAGCTTTCGCGACGGATTTACAGTCCGCTCCCATTGGCCGCTCGGGCAACCCGCCAGGGCACCCGCCGCGTCGCGACGCGGCGGCGAGAGCAAGGATAGCGGCTCGCCCCGACGCGGCCGCAACCGGGTACCGTCAGGGGGCGCACGGCTGGCCCGTAGTGCACGTAACAGGACAGACCGCCAGGACAACAGGAGTATCAGCATGGCAGCCAACCCGTCGTTCGACATCGTGAGCAAGGTCGACCGTCAGGAGGTTGACAACGCCCTCCGCCAGACGGAGCGGGAGCTCTCGACGCGGTTCGACTTCCGGGGCACCGGCGCCGAAATCTCCTGGTCTGGTGAGGAGGCGATCAGCCTTCGGGCGGAGACCGAGGAGCGGGTCCGAGCCGCGCTCGATGTCTTCAAGGAGAAGCTGGTCAAGCGGAACATCTCGCTGAAGTCGCTGGACGCCGGGGATCCGCGCGGGTCGGGTAAGGAGTTCAAGGTCGACTGCAAGGTGATCCAGGGCATCGAGACGGACAAGGCCAAGGCCATCAGTAAGAAGATCCGCGACGAGGGCCCGAAGGGTGTCCAGGCGCAGATCCAGGGCGACCAGCTCCGCGTGACCGGTAAGAAGAAGGACGACCTGCAGGCCATCATCGCCATGCTGAAGGGCGAGGACTTCGGCGTAGCGCTCCAGTTCACCAACTACCGGTAAGAAGGCACGCAAGCCTGGTCACCACCCCGGCTACGCAGTGTCACCTGGGCAGGGTCGTCGCCAGTTGTCGTCGTTGGTCGCCCAAGATCGCCCTCCGACGGCCTGGTGGCGGCCGAGCCGCGTCCCACTCTGGGCCTTGCGCGTTGGTCGATTCGGGCGGCGACACCTGCTGTCCCTGTGTTGCTCGCCCGACAGAAAGATCGCCTCTACGCCTTTCATTTCGTACGCACGTTCGACAGAATCGTTCCAACCGGCCGGGGAGTGGTGATGGCAGACAAGAGCTCTATCGAGTGGACCGAAGCCACATGGAACCCGACAACTGGCTGCGATCGCATCTCGCGCGGCTGCGACCACTGCTACGCGTTGACCCTGGCGAAGCGGCTGAAGGCCATGGGGTCGGGCAAGTATCAGACAGACGGTGACCCTCGTACGTCAGGACCGGGCTTCGGAATCGCAGTACACCCCGGTGAGCTGACGTTGCCTCTTCGATGGCGAGAGCCCCGCGTCGTGTTCGTCAACTCGATGAGCGACCTGTTCCACGCAAAGGTTCCCTTCGAATTCGTCGAGCAGGTCTTTGGAGTCATGGCGGCGACCCCGCAGCACACCTACCAGGTACTCACCAAACGAGCCGCGAGGCTTGCAAAGCTCGCTCCCCGACTGACCTGGCCAGCCAACGTCTGGATGGGTGTCTCCGTCGAGGACGACGAACAGACGGAGCGCATCGATCATCTCCGCCGAGTGCCCGCTGCCGTCCGGTTCATCTCGGCCGAACCGCTACTCGGCCCGCTGGACGACCTGAACCTGGAGAGCATTGACTGGCTGATCGTCGGTGGTGAGTCTGGTCCCGGTTGCCGGCCGGTCGATCCCGCTTGGGTGCGATCCCTGCGCGGCCAATGCACTGCCGGCGGTACGGCATTCTTCTTCAAGCAGTGGGGCGGCAGAACGCCAAAGGCCGGCGGTCGCGAGTTGGACGGCCGGACATGGGACGAGATGCCGACAGCGCGGGAACTCACACCGATCGGGTAGAAGCCAGCCTGCGGACAACGGACCACAACCCCTACGGGCGCCGCAGCTGCTCCTTCCAGAAATCGCCCTTGCCCGTATTGGCCACAGATATTCCGCTCAGTTGCTTTACGGCGCTCCGGACGTGAGGGGTGCTTGCCTGGCCTAGAGTCGCGCCGTAGACATCCGGCACGTAATCGGCAGGGCAGAAGGATCCCACCTCGTCCAGCAGCCGTTCGAGGTTCCCCGCTATGATCCTCGTCCACTCGGAGCCGTGATTACTGCTGTGGCTCTCGGGAGTCGGCAACTCGTCATCGCCAAACAACGAGCCCTGCCCGTACCTCTCCCCCTTACGGAGCATGTCCGCCTGCCACGCCACCGACCACTCCACGCCCGCCTTGCCCAGCGAGTCCGCGAAGTGCCAGGCTCCCTCGCTACTGGCCGTGAACAGCGCCAGCACGTACTTCGGTAGAAGATCGGGCCTGGGCCGCACCGGCATCTTGACCGCTCGGTATCTCGTTCCGGCTGTCAAGCGCTTCTCGTACGTGTCACAGACCTCCAGGGCAATCTCGGTAGCTCGCTGCTCGTCGCCTTCGTCCCGAACACCGACAAAGTGTTCTTGCCACCAGTCGCCGCCGAGGAAACGGTCCAGGCGGCCGGCGGTCTTCTGATCCGCCGGCGAAAGCTCCCCGCGCCTGGACCGAGCCACATGTACAGCACGGCCCATCCGAGCGACGCTCAACACGCTGAAGTGGAGCAAGACCTCAGTGGGCGGCCACGACGGCCGACCGAGCAGGGCGGCCTTAAGGAGGTCAAAATCCAACGCGGGGCCGAACGGGTCGAGAAAGACGAACAGCGACGCGCCCTGGGCTCGCCTTAGGACTTCGGAAAGGTGCTCGTCAACCGAACCGGGCCGGAGGACCCGTTCAGCGTCGCCACCCTTCTCGTCGAGCACGCGCTCCAGGTTGGCAAAGTTGTCCGGATTCTGCTCGATGAAGAACCCGAGGACATTGCGGTAGCCCTTGACGAACTCAGCACACCGCGACAGCAGCAGCGGCGAACCCGGCTGCCCGTCGCCGTACTCGCCCCTACCGGCGTAGCCATCGAGGAACACAACCCGGTTACCATCGACGCTTTTGCCCGTCTTCGACGCGAAGACGACCGGGTAGCGGCTCAAGATGCCATGCTTGAAGACGGCAGCCGCCTTCTTTGACTCGAAGAAGTCAGTCCCGGCCACAAGCCCTCCCCGGCGACTACCGCTGGTAGCGCCACGCTAGCGGAAGGTCGCGATAGACGGAAGGTGATGAACCGCCGTGGTGACGCCTTGCACGCCTCGCCAGGAGGGATCGACGCAATGGGCCGAGCCGAATGGCATCCTGGACGGGACGCGTGAGATGGGGCCTCGCTACCCGGCCTGTCGTTGACACACCCCCGCTGGGGAGCCACCGTCGGACGGGCCTGGCGGCGGCCGGACTCTCCGTTGGGCTCGCCACCGTCAGCGCTCCGGGCCCACGACCTGCTCGAAGCGAAACTCGCGGATGAAGCAGTCCCGTGGCTGACTGACCGCGAAGAGTACGCAATCCACAACAGATTGTGCGGTCAGGTCGTCGGATGCCGCCCGTGGACCGTGTTGCACGAAGTCCGGCGGGAAGAGGGAGATGACGCGAATTCCTTCGGCCCGTAGCCGATGGGACATGATCTCGGCGAAGCCGGCCTGGGCGTGCTTGGCGGCATAGAAGGCGGGATGGGCCTCCGAACGGTGGTGGCCGACCTCGCCGCAGGCGGAGACCATGTTAACGATGTCCGGCCGCGTTGAGGCTCGCAGCAGCGCCAGCAGGTGTTTGGTGAGCAGGACCGTGCCGGTCGCGGCGCCGCCGATCGTGGCGATGATGTGATCGTCCTCAGCGTCGCCGAGGTCCGCGCCGGGCAGGTAGCCCGCACCGTTGTTGACCAGGATGTCGAGGTGTTCGGTGCGGTCGGCCAGCGCCGCCGCGAACGCGCGTACCGAGTCGGGGTTGGTCAGGTCGCAGCCGAAGGCCTCGCCGCTCCCCCGCCCCCGCTGTCGGATCATTTCCGTGGTACGTCTGGCTGCCGCCTCGTCGCGGGCCGAGACAAACACCTGCGCGCCATGCTCGGCGAAGGCGGTCGCCAGGAGGCGTCCGGAGTCGCGTCCGGCACCGGTAATAGCAACCCGTAGTCCGTCCAGATTCATTGCAAGATCAGAACAGTTGAAGCTGACGTGAGGTCAAAGTGGGGTCGCCGGCAGTACCACGTCAGGTCTTCGGTGCCCGGCCTGGAGCATGAAAGTCGGCGGCACGGGAAGAAGCGATCCCGGCGAGGGCCGGAACGGCGACGGCCGGAAAAGCGACGGTCGGGCAGGACCACAGCCGGGCCGGACCACAGCCGGGCACAACGACAGCCGACGAGGAGCAACAGGCCGGAAAGGCAGCCGGATGCGGGGGGCGGGGGCGCAGGATGCGAAGTTCGTTCGCCCGGACCTATCCCACCGGGCCGTGGCCCGGCTGCTCGTCGTGCTCGCCACCGCCTCCGGCTGCCTCGACGTCTTCTGTGTGACCCAGCTGGGCGGGTTCTTCGCCAGCGTGATCACCGGAAACCTGGTCCAGCTCGGCCACCATATCGTCGCCATGGACTCCCGCCTGCTCAGCGGCGGGTCGGCAGCGGTCGGCGGGTACGCGATCGGCGTCGCCAGCGGCACCCTGCCGCTACGCCACGCCAAGTTGGGCTGGCGTTCCCGTACGCATCTGGTCATGGTGGTTCAGGTGCTGCTGCTGGTCGGCGTGGCAGGTGGCTGGTGGGCCACCGGGGGGCGCCCCGGATTCGCCGCCACCCTGACCCTGCTCTTCGCCGCCGCGGCGGCCAGCGGGATACAGAGCGTGGTGACGATCAGCTCGGGGATACCGCACGCCACCACGACGTACCTCACCGGATCCCTCACCTCCATGGTGCGGGGGGTGGTCTTCGACCCGCACCGGTTCGCGGCGGGTGCGGCCGGGGTGACCCGGCTGCTGGGGCTCCTCGGCGGCGCGGTGCTCGGCGCGGCGGTACTGCGGGTCGCGCCGCTCTGGGCGCCGGCGCTGGCCGCGGCGCTGGTGGCCTCGGTCTTGGCCACCGCGACGGCCATCAGCCGGTCACGCCGCCGGCTGCCGTCGCGCTCACCGGGCGAAGATGAGCAGCAGGATCACCGTGAGGATCGCGCTGATCAGCACCGAGCCGAGGCAGCCGAGTCGGTTGGAGAAGAAGACGAACACGGAGGTCGTGGTACCCACCGATGAGGGGGTTCAGGCACCGACCCGGGAGGAGGGTGCCTGAACCCCGCCGGTTCAGCGGTGCTGGATGGGGCCGGTGCTGCGGGCCATCTGTTCCAGCCGGGCGACCCGCTCCTCCATCCGGGGGTGGGTGGAGAAGAGCGCCGCCATCCCGCCGCCCTTGAACGGGTTGTCGATCATCAGGTGGGCGGCGCTGGTGAGCTGCCCCTGCGGCGGCAGCGGGCGCGCCTGGGTGCCCTTGTGGATCTTCTGGAGGGCGCTGGCCAACGCCAACGGATCCCGGGTGAGCTGGGCGCCGGAGGCGTCCGCCTGGAACTCGCGGCTACGGCCGATCGCAAGCTGGATCAGCGTGGCGGCGATCGGGCCCAGGATCATGGTCAACAGCAGCACCAGCGGGTTACGCCCCTCCTCGTCGTCACCCCCGAGCCGGATGAAGAACGCCAGGTTGGCCAGGGCGGTGATGATGCCGGCCAGGCCGGCGGCCACGCTGGAGATGAGAATGTCCCGGTTGTAGACGTGCGACAGCTCGTGCCCGATGACTCCACGCAGCTCGCGGTAGTCGAGGATCTCGACGATGCCCTGGGTGACACAGACGGCCGCGTTCTCCGGGTTCCGACCGGTTGCGAACGCGTTGGGCTGTCTGGTCGGACTCACGTAGAGCCGGGGCATCGGCTGCCGGGCCTTGCTGGCCAGTTCCCGCACCATCTGGTAGAGCTCGGGGAACTGTGCCTCATTGACCGGTTGCGCCCGCATCGCGCGCAGCGCGAGCTTGTCGGAGTAGAAGTAGCTGACGCCGTTCATCCCCAGCGAGATGAGGACGGCGATCACCAGTCCGCCACTGCCGCCGAACCAGTAGCCCACCGCCAAAATCAGGGCGGTGAGCAGGCCGAGCAGCGCGGCGGTCTTCAGACGGTTATGGTGCACGGTCACTCCTTCGGTGCGCGGACCGCGTTGGTCCGCTGACCGGTTCAACACCACCGGTACCCGTCAACCATCCGTCATATGGCTGTGAAATGCCTGGTAACGAGGGGTGTAGGCCCGCTGGGGTCAGCGGGCGGCGAGGTCGAGCACGAGCTGCGGGGCGAAGCCGACCACCAGCGCCACGACCGTCGCTACCGCCAGGACCGCCGCGACCGGCTTGGCCCGGACCAGCACCGCTGCCGGTTCGGCCGGCGCCACCGCCGGACCCGTCACCGCCGGACCCGTCGCCGCTGCCGGGTCAGTCGGCGCCGCTGCCGGGGTCGGGTCAGTCGGCACCGCTGCCGGCCGGTCGGTGGACCAGAGCGCGGCGACAACCCGCAGGTAGTAGGCCAGGCCGAGCACCGCGTTGACCGCCACCACCAGGGCCAGCCAGCCGGCGCCGCCGTCAAGCAGCGACCGGACCACGGTGACCTTCGCGAAGAGTCCGGCGAGACCGGGCGGCAGACCGGCGAGCCCGACCAGTGCCAGCGCCAGCCCCACCGCCGCCCACGGCCGGCGCCGGGCCGCGCCCCGCAACTCGTCGAGGGTGCCGCCGTCCGCGCCCGCCGGCCGCAGCGCGACCACGGCCGCGAACGCCGCCAGCTCCAGGACCACGAAGAAGACCGTGTACGCCACCGCTGCCGCGTACGCGGCGGCGCGGGCGTCGCCGGTGCGGCCCGCGGCGAGGGCCAGCGCGCCGAGCGGCGCGAGGATGTAGCCCGCCTGGGCCACCGAGGACCAGGCGAGCAGCCGTACGGTGCGGCGCTGGCGCAGCGCCACCAAGTTGCCGACGGTCATGGTCAACACCGCGAGCAGCGCGAGCACCGGGCCGGTGGTCCGGGCCGGCAGGGCGTGCTGCACCACCGCGAGCAGGGCGACCACCCCGCCGAGCTTCGAGACCGTGGAGAGGTACGCGGCCACCGGCAGCGGCGCGCCGTCGTAGGTGGTGGGCGCCCAGGCGTGGAAGGGCACCGCCGCCACCTTGACCGTCAGCCCCACCACGACCAGCGCCACGGCGACCGTGGTCAGCGGGATGTCGAGCAGCTCCGGCTGCTCGGCGAAGAGCACCCCGAGCCGGCCGAGGTGCAGCGCGCCGGTGGTCGCGTAGAGCAGGGCCGCCCCGAGCAGGCTCAGCGTCGTGGCGACCACGCTGACCACGAAGAAGGTCACCGCCGCCTCGATGCTGGCCAGGCTGCCCCGGCGCAGGCCCACCAAGACGTACAGCGGCAGGGTTAGGGTCTCCAGCGCCACGATCAGGGTGATCAGGTCACCGGCCGCGCCGAGCGCCACCCCGCCGGTCATCGACGCGGCGAGGAGGAAACAGTACTCGCCCACCGGCGTCGCCCCGGCCCGCAGCAGCGGCCCGGAGAGCCCCAGCACGCCCAGGGTGAGCAGCGCGACAAGCACGGCGACCAGGGCGGCCCGGCCCCCGAAGACGTACGAGCAGTCGGCGCCGACGCAGAAGGTACGGCGTTCGCCGCCGCCGCCGACGAGGATCGCGCCGGCGGCGGTGGCGAGCGCACCGAGCGCGGCGGCGGAGACGGTGACCCGCGCCCGGGCCACCAGCAGGTCGGCGAGGAGCACCAGCACCGCCGTCCCGGCGGCCAGGTACGCCGGCAGCAGCGCGATGTTGTCGACGGTCTGCACCATGCTCATGCCCGTACCTCCAGCCAGCTCACGGGCGCCCCGGCAGCAGCGCGTCCACCGGCGCCTGGGCCACGCCCAGGACCAGGATCGGGGCCAACCCCACGGCGAGCGTGAGCAACACCAGCGGCGCCCAGGTCAACAGTTCCGCCCGCGCCACACCCGGCCCGAGCCGCGCCACCGCCGAGCTGGCCCGGCCGTGGGTGACCTGGCGGAGCAGCCGCAGGAGGTAGGCGGCGGTGAGCGCACCGCCGAGCGCCGCCAGGACGGCGAGGGTCAGCCAGAGGGGACCACCGACCTGGACCGCGGCGACCACGGCGAAGGCCTCGCCCCAGAAGCCGGCCAGGCCGGGCAGGCCCAGCGAGGCGACGGCGGCGAAGCCGAGCAGGCCGGCCAGCCGGGGCGCGGTCTCCCGCAGCCCGGACAGGTTGGCCAGGTCACCGGTGTGCGTTCGGTCCTTGATGGCGCCGGCGAGGAAGAACAGCAGGCCGGTGATGATCCCGTGCGCGATGTTGCCGATCAGGGCTGCCCGCAGGCCGGTACCGGTGAGCGTGGCGACACCGAGGAGCACGAAGCCCATGTGCCCCACGCTGGAGTACGCGATCAGCCGCTTCAGCTCGGTCTGCGCCAGGCAGACGAGGGAGCCGACCAGGATCGCCGCGACCGCGAGCACGCCGAGTACCGGCGCGGCCCACTCGGCGCCTTCGGGGGCGACGCCGACCGCGACCCGGATCAGCCCGTAGGTGCCCATCTTGAGCAGCACCCCGGCGAGGATCACACTGCCGACGGTGGGTGCCTGGGTGTGCGCGTCGGGCAGCCAGGAGTGCAGTGGCCACAGCGGGCTCTTCACCGCGAAGGCGAGCGCCAGCAGGGTGAACGCGGCGAGCTGCGGCCCCCGGGAAAGCCCAGTGCCGCCGGTCAGCGCCACGATGTCCGCGGTGCCGGCGGCGGTCACCACCACCAGGACGCCCACCAGCAGCAGCACCGACCCGAAGAGGGTGTAGAGGGCGAACTTGCGGGCCGCCCGGTGCCGGTCCGGCCCACCCCAGCCAACGATGATCGCGTACATCGGCAGGAGGACGACCTCGAAGAAGACGAAGAAGAGCACCAGGTCGAGGGCGAGGAAGGTGCCGAGGATGCCCACCTCGACCACCAGCAGCAACGCCACCAGGGCCCGGCCGCTCCCCCCACTGGGGACCTTCCACAGGGTGAAGCCGCAGCAGAGCAGGGTCAGCAGCGCGGTCAGCACGACCAGCGGCCAGGAGATGCCGTCCACCCCGAGGTGGAAGCGGAGATCCAGACCGGGCACCCAGGGCAGGTCCACCTGATGCCAGGGGCGGAGCGCGGGGCTCGGGTCGGTGCCCGCCCCGCCGGCGTCGCCCCCCGTGACCAGCGGCAGCGCGGCGAGCAGGGTCAGCCCGGCGGCCACCGTACCGACCAGGCGGGCGGCCCGGTCGTGCCGGAGCGCGGCGACGACCACCGCGCCGGCCGCCGGTACCGCCAGCACCGCGACCAGCAGGACCTGCCCCACGACCCCGCTCATGCGTCGCCTCCGATCAACACGGCCGCCAGCCCGATCAGCAGCGCGCCGGCCAGCACACCGGCGGCGGCCCGGGGCAGCGTGGCGCGGTGCCACGCCGCCAGCCCGCCCCCGAGCCACCAGGCGACCCGGCCGCTGCCGGTGACCGCGCCGTCCACCACCACCTCGTCGGCGGTACGCGCGCCAGCGGCGAGCCGCACGATCGGGCGTACCACCAGGGTGTGCTGGAGGTCGTCGAGCCAGAACGCGCGAGCCGAGAGCGGTCGCAGCGGACCCAGCAGCACGGCCGGGTCACCGCCCGGATCTCGTCGCCAGCGGGCCCAGGCGAGCCCCGCCCCGAGCGCCAGCAGGGCGAGCGGCAGCAGCACGGTCGGGCCGACGTGCACCAGCGGGTCGGCGGGCAGCAAGTCCGACGGGCGCTGCCGGGTGGCCGACCCGTACGGCTCGAGCCACCGGGCGAAGGTTCCGGAGAATCCGGCCAGACCGAGCAGCGCCGCCGGGACGGTCAGCAGCAGCACCGGCCAGCGCAGCACCGCGGGCGGGTCGTGCGGCTGACGGAGCGGGCTGCGGGGTGCGCCGAGGAAGGTACGCAGCAGCAGCCGGGTGGCGTACCCGGCGGTGAGGGCGACCCCGACCAGCCCGGCCAGCCACACCGACCAGCCCACCCAGGCCGGCGCGGGGCCGCCGTGCCGGGCGGCTTCCTCGGCGGCGTACAGCACGGAATCCTTGCTGAAGAAGCCGGACAGCGGCGGCAGCCCGGCCAGCGCGCCGAGGCCGATCAGCATGGACCAGAAGGTCACCGGCATCGTCCGGCGCAGGCCACCGAGCTGGGACATCAGCGCGGTACCCGCGGCGTGGATCACCGCCCCCGCGGCGAGGAAGAGCAGCGCCTTGAAGGCGGCGTGGGTGAGCAGGTGGAACAGGGCCGCCGCGGGCGCCCCCACGGCCAGCGCGCCGGTCAAGTAGCCCAGCTGGGAGACCGTTGACCAGGCGAGGACCCGCTTGAGGTCGTCCTGGGCGATGGCGGCGAACGCGCCGAGCAGCAGGGTGATCGAGGCCAGCACGCCGAGCACCGCCAGGGCGACCGGCACCTGCCCGAAGAGGGGGAAGAGTCGGGCGACGACGTAGACCCCGGCGGCCACCATGGTCGCCGCGTGGATCAGGGCGGAGATCGGGGTGGGGCCGGCCATCGCGTCGGGCAGCCAGGTGTGCAGCGGGAACTGGGCGCTCTTGCCGGCCACCCCGGCGAGCAACAGCAGGCAGGCGGCGGTGAGCAGGCCGGTGGCGTGGTCGTGGCTGAGCACGTCGGCGATCCGGAAGCTGCCCGCGGAGACGCCGAGCAGCGCGATCCCGAGCAGGAAGCCGACGTCACCCACCCGGGTCACCAGGAAGGCCTTCATCGCGGCGCCGGGTGCCGCGGGCAGCCGTCGCTCATGGGCGATCAGGAGGTACGAGCAGAGGCCCATCACCTCCCAGCCGATCAGCAGCAGGATGAGGTCTCCGGCGACCACCACCAGCAGCATCGCGGCGGTGAAGAGGCTGATCTGGGCCGCGTACGGCGGGTAGCGGTGGTCGACGTCCACCTCGTCGTGCGGGCCGTTCCGGAGGTAGCCGATCGAGTAGACCTGCACGGCGAGGGCCACCGCGGCGACGGCGACCGCCACCAGCGCCACCGTCGAGTCCAGCCGGACGCCGAGGGTGACCGTCAGGCCGCCGAAGTCGACCCAGGTCCGGGTGGCCTCGGTCGGCGCGTCGAGGGTGGCCAGCAGGGCGACGGCGAGGAGTAACGACAGGGCCGCGCCGGTCGTCCCGAGGGTGATCGCCGCCCGGCGGGCCCGCCGCCGGGCCGTACCGGCTTCCGGGGACGCCGGCGGCAGCAGGAGCCCGAGCAGGCCAGCCACCAGGGGTACGGCCGGCAGCAGCGTGCCGAGCAGGACGGGCGTGCTCACCGGTCTGCCTCCCCAGGGGTGGCCGCCGTGGTGGGCGGGGCGGCCGTGGTGGGCGTGGTCACCGGTCTGCCTCCCCGGTGGTGGCCGCCGTGGCGGGCGGGGGCGCTGACGGCTCGGCCGGGGCGTTCGGCGACGGGGGCTCGGCCAGCGGCACCTCGTCCACGGCCACGCTGGCGCGCATCCGGTAGAGCTGCAGCACGATGGCCAGCCCGACGCCCACCTCGGCGGCGGCCAGCACGATCACGAACAGCGCGAAGACCTGGCCGCCGTGCGGCAGCTGGGACCGAACCGTGGTGTCGGCGGTGACCAGGATCAGGTTCACCGCGTTCAGCATCAGCTCGACCGCGATCAGCACCAGGATGGCGTTCCGGCGGCGCAGCACTCCGTAGGTGCCGAGCCCGAACAGCAGGGCGGCGGTGACGTAGGGGATGACCGGCCTCAACGGGACCGCCTGCCTTCGGTGGAGGTCCCGGTTGGGGTCTCGGTGGGGGTTGCGGCGGGGGTCTCGTCCGCCCCGCTGCCGCCGGCCGGGCCCACCGGTGACCGTCCGATGTCCGGGCGGGACAGGATGATCGCCCCCACCAGGGCGGCGAGCAGCAGCACCGAGAGCACCTCGAAGGGCAGCACCCAACTGCCGAAGATCTGCTCCCCGATCCGTTCGGCGCTACCGGCCGTGGGTAGCGGCACCGACGACCACCGGTACGCGTCCACCAGCAGCGCGGCCAGCCCGAGCCCGGTGCCGCCGCCGATCAGGGCAGCCGGCCAACCCGGTCGGTCCAGGTCGGTGGAGGCGCCGATCGGGGCACGGGTGAGCATCACCGCGAAGAGCAGCAGCACCACCACCGCCCCCACGTAGATCAGCACCTGCACCCAGGCGACCAGCTCGGCGGTGAGGACCAGGTACATCCCGGCCACCGCGGCGAGGCAGAGCACCAGGTAGAGGCCGGCCCGGACCAAGTGCCGGGTGGCTACCGCCAGGGCGCCGGAGCCGACCGCCAGCGCGCCCAGGGCGAGCAGCAGCGCGTCGGTGCCGGTCACGGGGTCGGGCCTTCCCCGGTTGCGGTGTCCCCGGCTGGTCGGGCCCCGGGTCGGGGCGGGGGGCGATCCGCGGCACGGGGCGGGGCGGCCGCCGGGCGTTCGGTGGAGCGGGGCGGGGCGGCCGTCGGGCGCTCGGTGGAGCGGGGCGGAGCGGCCGTCGGGCGCTCGGCGGGGTTGGTCGGGATCGCGGCTTTCCGCGTGGCGGCGGTCTCTTCCTTGGCCGGCTCGCCGTTCGGGTCGTGCGCGGGCGGCGGCGGTACGGTGCCCATCCACTCGCCGAGGTGCTCCTTGTCGTGCAGGAGGTCCTTGATGTCGTACTCGGCGTACTCGAACTCCGGGGACCAGTAGAGCGCGTCGAACGGGCAGACCTCGATGCAGATCCCGCAGTACATGCAGAGCGAGAAGTCGATGTCGAACCGGTCCAGCACGTTGCGCTGCCGGGCGCGGGCCGCCCCGGGCACCACCACCTCCTCCTTGTGCGAGTCGATATAGATGCACCAGTCCGGACACTCGCGGGCGCAGAGCATGCAGACCGTGCAGTTCTCCGCGAGGAGTGCGATCACACCGCGCGAGCGCGGCGGCAACGCCGGGGCGACATCCGGGTACTGCTGAGTGGCCGAGCGGCGGGTCATCGTCTTCAGCGTGACCGCGAGCCCCTTGACCAGGCCCGCGCCGGGAAGGCTGCGCTCACCGTCGGCCGGGTCGCTGCGCTCGCTGGGGTCGGTCATGCCGACCATCCTGCCCTGTGCCCCCCGGCGGGCGCGACCACCACCCGGGTGCGGGCTGCGGCGGACGGCCGGTGCGGGTGGCGACCGTCGGCCGGGGCCAGCTGCGGCTGTCGGCCACCGCCGGCGGGTGACCCATCGGTCGGGCGAGGCGCGGCCGGGTTACGGCGCGACGCTTCGCGCACCGACTGATCCGGCGATGATGGGTGGTGGGCGCATCGCGACGACCAGAGGGGGCGGCGTGACCGAGGGCGCGACGGCGGGCAGCGGCGAGGCGGCGCCGCGCCGCACCGGCGGACGGTACGTCGAGCCGGGCGGCGAGTTCACCCGGGATCAGCGCTACATCGCCACCCGGATCACCGCCGACGGCGGGGACGGCTGGCCGGTGGAGCCGGGGCGGTACCGGCTGGCGGTGAGTCGCGCCTGCCCGTGGGCGAACCGGCTGGTCATCGTCCGACGGCTCCTCGGGCTGGAGGACGTCCTCTCGATGGCGATCGCCGGCCCGACCCACGACCGGCGAAGCTGGAGCTTCGACCTCGACCCCGGTGGCCGGGATCCGGTGCTCGACATCGAACGGCTGGCGGACGCCTACTTCGCCCGCTTCCCCGGCTACGACCGCGGGATCACGGTACCGGCGATCGTCGACGTACCGACCGGGCAGGTGGTGACCAACGACTTCGCGCAGATGAGCCTCGACCTGTCCACCGAGTGGACCGCGTACCACCGTGACGGGGCACCGGAGCTCTATCCGCAGCGACTCCGGGACGAGATCGACGAGGTGAACGCGGTGGTCTTCGCCGATGTCAACAACGGGGTCTACCGGTGCGGCTTCGCCGGCAGCCAGTCGGCGTACGACCGGGCGTACCGGCGGCTGTTCGACCGGCTGGACTGGCTGAGCGACCGGCTCGCCGAACGCCGCTACCTGGTCGGGGAGACGATCACCGAGGCGGACGTACGGCTGTTCACCACGCTGGTCCGCTTCGACCCGGTCTACCACGGCCACTTCAAGTGCAACCGCAGCAAGTTGACCGAGATGCCGGTGCTCTGGGCGTACGCCCGGGACCTGTTCCAGACCCCCGGGTTCGGGGACACCATCGACTTCGATCACATCAAACGGCACTATTACGCGGTGCACGGGGACCTCAACCCGACCGCGATCGTCCCGCTCGGCCCAGACCTGGCGAACTGGCTGACACCGCACGGTCGGGGGGAGCTGGGTGGTCGCCCCTTCGGCGACGGCACCGCCCCACCGCCGCCCCCTCCGGCCGAACGGGTCGAACCCGCACACACCCCCCTGCGCTGACGGACCACGGCATTGTCCTTGGTGATGCCGGCGGCATCACCACACCAGGAGCCCACACCGCCTCGGCGTGGGCCGGACCGGGCCCCCGTCCCGGATACCTCTGCGTTGGCCCAGGTGTCTTCGGGGAGAGCGCGGCGGTATTCCATGGCATCTAGACCAGACAGCCGATTTCAAGGTATGCGTGCCGCTTCTCGCGGGGGCGTAGCTGAGCCGCAACACCCGCCACACTAATTGCTACCCTGCCCGTGGAGAGATCGGAGCACAGTGGGCTATCGGTACGAGACGACCCGGGACGACTACGGCGACTTCGCAAGCGGGGCGGTACTCCGTTCTGCACCCGGCTTTCCCGCCTTCCCCGTGCGGCTCGCGTCCGAGGTGTTCCAACACGCGCTTGACATACGCGGTGGCACCAAACCAATGGTCCTGTGGGATCCGTGCTGCGGCAGCGGTCACCTACTGACCGTGCTTGGGATTTTGCACCGACGGTCGATTGAGCGACTGTTGGCCTCGGACATCGACGCCGCCGCGGCCCTGCCGTTGGCGACAGCCAATATGGATCTGCTCGCCGACGGCGGTCTGGCGGCACGGGCCGTGCAGTTGACCGAGCGGGCGCAACGCTTCGGCAAGCCCAGCTACGCCGCGGCCTCGGCCGCGGCGGGACGGTTGAGCCTCCGACTCAAGGCTGCTGGCGGGCCCCTGCCGTATGCCGTTCGGCAGGCCGACGTCTTCGACCCTACGGCGCTGGCCGCAGCGGTCGGAGACAGCGAACCGGATCTCGTCGTGACCGATGTCCCATACGGCGAACAGACGGAGTGGACCGGCGATCATGCTGGTCGTGGCCTGCAGGAATGCTTTCCGCCGTCGCTTCGGTGCTTCGGCCGGCTGCGGTGATCGGGGTGATCGTGCGGGGGCGCCGGGTTCCGCCGATCGGGGCGGCACGCCCCCGACGGAAACTGAGGGTTGGCACCCGAGCAGCTGCCTTCTTTGTGGCGGCCGACCTCAACGGAACCGGGCCGCCTCACCCATGAACAGTGCGGATTCGACGCGAATACATCAGTAGCGGCGTTTCTGCCGCAGGCACGCGACCCGCAAGTACCTGCGGCACCTGCGGCACCTGCGGCACCTGCAGATAATTTCGTCAATCGTTTCCGGCAGATGGCCAAACTCCTACTCCCACACGAGCAGCAGGTCCGGCGACGCAATCGCCTGCCGCGGCCACCCACCCGCAACCCCGGCCCCACCCAAAGGCTCTCGCCCAAGGCGGCCAAACCCTTCCGACCGTAGCCGCACCCCCAGCACACTGTGAAGCACGACGCCCGCCTCCATTCCCGAGCACACCGTTCTGGACGATCAGCTCCACGGTTTGATCACATAGTCGGATGAACAACGTTGGGAAGCGCGTAGCGGTCGTTACGGGAGCCAACCGAGGACTCGGCTACGCGATCGCGCGGCGACTGGCCGCGCAAGGCCTACATGCGGTGCTGACGGCCCGAAGTGAACAGGCCGCCGAACAGGCTGCGGCGAAGCTTCGCGAGGAAGGGCTGTCGGTTTCGTCGCACCAACTCGACGTGACCGACCCGGCGAGCGTCGTCCGCGTCATGGCAGATACTGGAGTCACTTATGGTCGGCTGGACGTGCTGGTAAACAATGCCGCCATAGCCATCGACCGAGGCCAGCAAGCAAGTGCGGCAGACATGGAGAAGGTTCGAGCAACCATTGATGCCAACCTGATGGGAGCCTGGCGTTGCTGCACGGCGGCCATACCCGAAATGCGCAAACTCGGGTATGGCCGCATCGTAAACGTCACTACCCATATGAGCACCTTCGGGCAGATGAATTCTGGCAGCGTGGCCTACCGAATCTCCAAAACCGGGCTGAACGCCTTGACCTGCATCCTGGCCGCGGAGCTCCATGTGGCGAACATCCTGGTGAACGCCGCCTCACCAGGCAAGGTAGCCACCCGAATGGCCTACGGGAAGGCAGAGCAGACTCCGGACGAGGCTGCCGACACCTTCGCTTGGCTGGCGACACTGCCAGACAGCGGTCCCACCGGGCAGTTGTTCTACCGACGGGAGCCGCTGCAATGGTGATCGTCGAAGGATTAACGACGCAGGGACGGTGAAGTGCCTGCTCCGGGTTGAGCCGCGGCCAAAGCTCCTTCCGCAGGGTGCGGGGGGAAGCGACGGGCGGCGCGGACGGCATCGACGGTGAAGACGGCGAGCGCGAGCCAGACCAGGGCGAAGCCCGCCAGGCGAGCGGGGGGCATCGGCTCGCGGAAGATGATGACGCCGCAGCCGAGTTGGAGGATCGGGGCGAGGTACTGAAGCATCCCGAGACTGGTGAACGGCAGCCGGTTGGCCGCGCCAGCAAACATCAGCAGGGGAATCGCGGTTGCCGCTCCGGCCGAGACCAACAGGGCGGTATGTCCCGCCGACACCGCCCCGAACGCGGCCCCGCCGGTGCCACCCAGCCACGCCAGGTATACGAGCGCGGGTAGGGCGAGGACCGCCGACTCCACGAAGAGCCCCTCGGCGGCGGGTAGGCCGAGGCGCTTCTTGACCAGCCCGTACCCGGCGAAAGTGAACGAGAGGACCAGCGCCAGGTACGGTGGGCGGCCGTAGTCGACGGTCAGCACCACGACCGCCGCCCCACCCACGCCCAATGCCGCCCACTGCGCGGGGCGAAGCCGCTCCCGCAGTACGAACACTCCGAGCAGCACCACCACCAGCGGGTTGACGAAGTATCCGAGGGAGGTCTCCACCACCCGCTCGGAGTTGACCCCGTAGATGTAGGTGCCCCAGTTGAGGGCGACCAGCGCGGCGGCGATGCCGAGCGCGGCCAGGGCCCGCGGTCTGCGCAGCAGCGCGCGCAGGAAACGGTGGTTGCGCATCGCCGCCAGCACCAGCGCGACGAAGACCACGGACCAGACGATCCGGTGGGCCAGGACTTCCAGGGGGCCCGCCGGCCGCAGCAGTCTCATGTAGAGCGGGGAGAAGCCCCAGAGCACGTACGCGCCGATGCCGTACAGGTAGCCGAGCTTGCGGGGCATCACTCCGCAACGCTAAGGGACAGCATGCGCTACAGGGCGATGCGGACGGTGACGGTCAGGACGAGCTGGGCCAGCGACACGGGGACCAGCACCAGCCAACAGAGTCGCTGGAGCTGATCGGCACGCAGGCGTGGGTAGCTGACCCGAAACCAGATGATCACGAAGCTGACCGCGGCGACCTTGAGCAGCGTCCAGAGCCAGCCGAGCTGCGCGTCGGCGAACGGCCCCTGCCAACCGCCGAGGAACAGCACGGTGGTGAGCGCGGCGATCACCACGACCCCCACGTACTCGGCGAGCAGGAAGAACGCGAAGCGCAGGCCGGTGTACTCGGTCAGGTAGCCGAACACCAGCTCCGAGTCGGCGATCGGCATGTCGAACGGCGGCCGCCGGATCTCGGCGAGCCCCGCCACGAAGAAGACAATCATCGCGGGGGCCTGCCAGATCAGCCACCAGGGCTGCCACGCCTCGACAATGCCCGGCAGGCTCAGCGTGCCGGCCGCCATCGCCACCGACGCGGCGGCGAGCACGAACGGCAACTCGTAGCCGAGTAGCTGGGCCGCGGCGCGCAGACCGCCGAGGAGGCTGTACTTGTTGGCGGAGGCCCACGCCGACATCAGCACCGCGACCACGCCGACGCCGACCACGGCGAGCACGAAGAAGAGCCCGATGTCCAGCGGTTGCCCGACCAGGTCGCCGGGCCCGAGTGGGATCACCAGCAGCACCAGCAGGTAGGGCACCAGGGCCACCACCGGGGCGAGCCGGAACACCGGGCGGTCCGCCCCGTCGGGGGTGATGTCTTCCTTCTGGGCGAACTTCACGCCGTCCGCGATCAGCTGCGCCCAGCCGTGGAAGGCGCCGGCGTACATCGGGCCCAGCCGGCCCTGCATGTGCGCCATGATCTTGTGCTCGGCCTGGCCGACCAGCAGCGGCAGGGTGAGGAAGGCGACCAGCACCGCGCCGACCCGGAGCAGCAGCTCCACCCAGGGCGACATCAGGCCGTCCCCCCGCCCTCGGGGGGAGTCGGCGTCGGGCCCCACTCCCCCGGCGCCGGCACGCCCGGTGGGCGCATCGGCCGGCGACCGCCACCGGCCTTGGCCTCGCCCGGCTCCTTCGCCCCCGGCCAGGGTTTGGCCACCCGGGAGGCGAGGACGAACTCCTTACGCAGCGGATGCCCCTCGAACTCCGGGGGCAGCAGCAGCGGCTTGAGGCCGACGTGGTTGACGAAGTCGATGCCGAACATCTCGTGTGTCTCGCGCTCGTGCCAGGCCGCGCCCGGAAAGATGTCGACCACCGAGGCGACCCGTGGCGCCTCGCGGGGCACCCGGGTGCGCAGCAGCAGCCCGTGCCGACGCGTACTGGACCAGAGGTGCACCACCACGTCGAACCCGGCGGCCAACTCGTCCACCGCGGAGAGCCAGTCGAAGAAGTCACAGGCCAGCTCGGCGTCGTCCCGGGCCGCGCGCAGCGCGTCGGTCCAGCTCTCCGCGGGTACGTCAACGGTGGCGCGGGCGTAGGCCTGACCGCCGGAGACCGAGGTGGTGACCTCAACCGGGGCGAGCAACGCGGCCATCCGCTGGCCTACCTCGTCCAGAGTCATGTCGCCGATCCTATGACCCGCTGGGGTCGGTGTGCGTTGCCCAGCGGGGGCCATTCTCCACCGCGCGGGCGGACGGCCGATGGCTCGACCGGGGCGCCGCCGGCCGGTGGGGCTCGACCGGGGGTCCGCGGTGGCATTCGGCGCCAGCGCCCGCCGCCCTCCGCGAAGATGAGGATCATGCGCGCGGTGACGGTCTCTCCCCAGGTCCCCGGCTCGCTCCGCCTGGTTGAGGAGTGGCCCGAGCCGGCCGCCGCGGAGGGCGCGATCCTGGTCGAGGCGCTGGCGGTGGGGATCTGCGGCACCGATCAGGAGATCATCGCCGGCAAGTACGGCGAGGCGCCCCCCGACCAGGAGCGGCTGGTTATCGGGCACGAGTCGCTGGGCCGGGTGCTGGCGGACCCGACCGGCACCCTGCGCCGCGGGGACTTGGTGGCCGCGGTCGTACGGCATCCCGACCCGGTGCCCTGCCGGAACTGCGCCGTGGACGAGTGGGACATGTGCCGCAATGGGCTGTACACCGAGCACGGCATCAAGGGGCTGCCCGGCTTCGCGCGGGACCGGTGGCGGGTGCAGCCACGTTTCGCCGTGCCGCTCGATGCCGCCCTCACCCAGGTGGGGGTGCTGCTGGAACCAGCCAGCGTGGTCGCCAAGGCGTGGGAGCAGATCGAGCGGGTCGGCCACCGCGCCCGGTGGGACCCGCGGAACGTTCTGGTCACCGGAGCCGGGCCGATCGGCCTGCTCGCCGCGCTGTTCGCCACCCAACGTGGACTGACCGTGCACGTACTGGATCGAAACACGACGGGGCCGAAGCCGGACCTGGCCCGGGCGATCGGTGCCAACTACCACGCCGGGTCGGTCAACGAGGTGGACCTCCAGCCGGATGTGCTGGTGGAGTGCACCGGCAACCCGACGGTGGTGCTGGACTCGATGTGCAAGGTCGGCCCGACCGGCATCGTCTGCCTGACCGGCGTGTCCAGCGGTGGGCGGACCATCGACTTCGACGCCGGCGCGCTGAACCGGACGCTCGTGTTGGAGAACACCGTGGTCATCGGGTCGGTCAACGCCAACCGCCGGCACTGGAAGCAGGCCGCGGCGGCGCTGGCCCAGGCCGACCGCTCGTGGCTGGACTCCCTGATCACCCACCGGATACCAATGTCCGACTTCAGGGCCGCGTACGAGGTCAGCGAAGGGAAAATCAAGGTGGTCCTGGACCTCACCGCCTGAGCTGGGGCCGCCCCGGCAGGGAACCGGCTCGGGGCGGCTCGGGGCGGCTCGGGGCGGGGCCAGGACGGGGTCGGGGCGGGGTCAGGACGGGTCGGGCGGGCGGACCGGCGGGGCGGTCAGCGACTCGGTGGAGCGGGGGGCGGGGGCGTCGGCCGGCGCGGCCAAGGCGTCCGGGCGGGGAACCCCGCCGACACCCGCCTCCTCGGCGGCGATCTTCTCTTGCAGCCGCAGGATGCCGTGCAGCAGCGCCTCCGGCCGGGGCGGGCAGCCCGGGACGTACACGTCGACCGGGATGAGCTGGTCAACGCCCTTGGTCACCGAGTACGAGTCCCAGTACGGCCCGCCGCAGTTCGAGCAGGCGCCGAAGGAGATCACGTACTTCGGCTCCGGCATCTGGTCGTAGAGCCGCTTGATGGCGGGGGCCATCTTGTCGGTGACCGTGCCCGACACCACCATGAGATCGGCCTGCCGGGGGCCGTGCGCGAACGGGATCACCCCGAGGCGCATGAAGTCGTGCCGACTCATGCTGGTGGCGATGAACTCGATGGCGCAGCAGGCGAGGCCGAAGTTGAAGACCCAGAGCGAGTAGCGCCGGCCCCAGTTCAACACGAATCGGATCGGCTCGCCCAGCACAGCCGGCACCTGCACCTCGCAGCCTCCCTCGTCCGTTCCCGGTACGACAGTCAACCACAGCGCCCGCGGCGGCGCCCGGCGCAACCGGGCCGGCGTCGAGCATGGCGGCGCCCGACGCAACCGGGCCGGCGTCGACCCGGTTGCGTCGGCAGCAAGCCGGCTGCGCCGCTCGGGAACGTCCCCGCCGTCAGTCGTGAGACCAGGTGGGTCGTTGCAGCAGGCCGACGAACTCCATGAGCAGGCGCTCCTGCAGCGCCGCCGGAACCGCCTCGAGCAGGGTGTTCACCATGGCCATCCGATCCGGCACCGGCTCGGCCGACCCGGCGTCCGCCGTCTCGCCCAGGCCGAGACCGAGCCCGCCGGCCAGGCCGGCGACCAGGTCCGAGGTCAGCCCTTCCGGGGTCAGTGAGCGGGCGAGGGCGAGCAGTTCCGCGGGGAGCGTGACCGGACCGGCCGCCCGGGTCGCCGCGATGGCGTCGGCTAGGTCAACGCCGAACTTCGCCACCGCCGGCGCCACCGACGCGGTCACCGTCAGGTGCACGGTGCGCGGCAGACCGGCGTGGGCGAGCTGCGGTTGGGTGTGCCAACCCCGCGCGGCCAGCTCGTCCACGAGCACGAGCAGGTCCAGCTCCGGATCGGTCGCGGTGAAGCAGATCACGGTCGACTCGGGCTCGGCCACGAGCCGCAGCCCGTCCGCGGCCCGGACGACGTCGGCCAGCTCCCGCACCGCGTCCCGGGTCGCCGCCGCCAGCCGCAGGTAGCCGTCCTCGCCCAGGTGACGCAGGGTCGCGTAGGCGGCGGCGATCGGCCCGCCGGAGCGGGTGGAGGCGATCACCGGGTTGATCATCGTGTAGCCGGGCCAGTCGGCGTGCACGAAGTACTGCGGCTTGCGCAGCTCCGGGTCCCGGTGCAGCAGGATCGACACGCCCTTCGGGGTGTACGCGTACTTGTGCAGGTCCACCGAGATCGAGGTGACCCCGGGTACGGCGAAGTCGAACGCCGGCACCGGTTCGCCGAGGCGACGGAGCCAGGGCAGGGCCCAGCCACCGAAACAGGCGTCCACGTGGCAGCGCACCCCGGCGTCGGCGGCGACCGCCGCGATCTCGGTGACCGGGTCAACGACCCCGTGCGCGTATCCCGGGGCGGAGGCGACGACCAGTACGGTTTCGGGGCGGATCGCGGCGGCGATGGCGGCCGGGTCGGGGCGCAGGGTCTCCGCCGACACCGGCACCATGTCCACGGCCACCCGCAGGTAGTGGCCGGCTTTGGCGAACGCGGCGTGGGCGGTCACCGGCATCACGATCCGCGGTTCGGTGATCTCGGGGTGGGCGTCCCGGGCCGCCTTCACCGCCAGGATCAGCGATTCGGTGCCCCCGCCGGTGACCGAGCCCACCACGTCCGGCGCGGCGGTGCCGGGCCCGCCCCCGAGTAGCTGGGCGGCGGCACCGACCAGAGCGTTCTCCATCGCGAGCAGGGACGGGAAGGCGGTCGGGTCGAGCCCGTTGACGTGGGCGCTCTCCGCGTGCGCGGCCGCGGTCAGCTCATCCAGCCCGGGAACCGCCGGGTCGTAGACGTACGCGAACAGCCGCCCGCCGTGGGTGGGCCGGTCGCCGCTGCGCAGTGCCCGGATGCCGGCCAGAACGCGCTCCGCCGGCAGTCCGTGGGCGGGCAGCCCCGCTTCGTCGATCATTCAGTGGTGCCCTTTCCGTGGGGGTCGGCGACCGTGGTCGCCGCCGAAGGTCCGGATTCGCGAGAAGGTAGCTCCTCCGCGACGGCGTCGAGATCAGCGGGGGTGAGGGAGTAGGGGCGCAGCAGCAGGGTGGCGGCACCGACCAGGATGGCGGGGAGGACGGTGAAGCCGAGGAGGATGCCGAGCCGCGCGGAGTCCGGCTGGGTGGCGGCGGCCCCGGTATCCGACGAGAGGTAGCCGGAGAGCTGGAGCACCAGACCGAAGATGCCCGGCCCCAGCGCCAACCCGAAGGTCTCGCCGGCGGTCCACACCCCGGTGAAGACGCCCGCCTGGCGCCGGCCGGTACGGGCCTCGTCGTAGGCGATGCAGTCGGGCAACATGGCGAGGGCGAAGACCTGCTGGCCGGCGTACCCGACGCCGACCAGCGCGACCAGCAGGTAGATGCCGACGGCGGGGAGCACCTCGGCTCCGACCAGGGCCAGCGCGCCGGCGGCGAAGAGGAGCGCGGCGGTGACCAGACCGGTGCGCTTGCCGAACCGCTGCCCGACCCGGCTCCACAGCGGCATGACCAACAGCGCCGGCCCGACGAAGCAGGCGAACAGGACGGTGGGCCCGCTCTCCGGGTTACGCAGGATCTGGGTGGCGAAGTAGTTCACCCCGGCCAGGATCGTCGCCACCCCGGCGGACTGGATCACGAAGCAGGCCAGGAGCACCCGGAACGGCCGGTTGCGGACGGCGGTCCGGAGTTGGACCCGCAGCGACGGCTCGCTCTCGTGCACGATGCCGACCGGCGCGGACCGGGTGCCGACGAACGCCCCGACCGCGCCCAGCAGGATCAGGGCGGCGACGAAGAGCCCCATCCAGCGGTGCCCGGTGATACCGCCGCCGCCCGCGTCCCGCACCAGTGGGGCCACCGCGCCGGAGACCAGGATGGCCAGCGCCAGCACCGCGATCCGCCAGGTCATCAACCGGGTGCGCTCGGTGTAGCCGGTGGTCAGCTCGGCCGGCATCGCCACGTACGGAACCTGGAAGAAGGCGAACGCGGTCGCGGTGGCCAGGAAGGCCAACGCCACGTAGCCCCCGGCCGCCGCCCCGGCGCCGAACGGCGCTGCGAAGATCGCGGCGAAGCAGACGGCGAGCGCGATCCCGGCGCCGAGGAGGTACGGGCGGCGGGCTCCCCACCGGGAGCGGGTGCGGTCGGAGATCCGGCCGGCGACCGGGTTGACCAGCACGTCCCACGCCTTCGGCAGCAGTACGAGCAGGGCGGCGATTCCCGCCGTCACGCCCAGCGTGTCGGTCAGGTAGGGCAGGAGCAGCAGCCCGGGCACGGTGCCGAAGGCCCCGGTGGCCAGCGACCCGGTGGCGTAGCCCAGGTGCACCCGGCGGGGCAGCGCCTCGCCTCCGGGGAGGCCGGCGGGGTTGCCGGCTGGCGCCGGGCGGGCGGTGGAGCCAGCAGCAGGTGGACCGGTTCCAACCGGCGGCGCGTCCATGGCGCCGAATATTACTCACAAGTATGGCGGCGGTCACATCCCCTACTCCGGCGACCAGCCCGCCGCGCGCAGGTCAACCCGGTCGCCGCGCAGCGGTGTCCCCTCGGCGAGCAGCCGGGCCCGGGCCGAGAGCTCATGCCCGGGCGGCAGCCGGCCGGCCGAGTTCACCACCCGATGCCAGGGCACACCCCCACCGTGGCGGGCCAGGATCGAACCGACCAGCCGGGGGGACGCCCGCCCCGATCGTTCGGCGAGGGCGTCGGCCACCGCCCCGTACGACATCGCCCGGCCGGGCGGGATGCGCTCGACCAGTTCCAGCACCGCCTCGACGTACTCCTCGGGTTCCACGACGCGCCACGATATGGGAACCGGGACGGGCATTGACCGACCGACATCGCAGAATGGGCGGGTGCGCGACAGGGTGACGGCGGCTCGGCGGGTGGTCGTCAAGATCGGTTCTTCCTCGTTGACCACGGCCGCCGGCGGCCTGGATGACGGGCGGGTGGACGCGCTCGTGGACACTCTCGGCGCGCTCGCCACCCAGGGCCGGGAGGTCGTGCTGGTCTCCTCCGGCGCGATCGCCGCGGGGCTGACTCCACTGGGGCTGGCCCGACGCCCCCGGGACCTGGCCACCCAGCAGGCCGCCGCCAGCGTCGGCCAGGGGCTGCTGATCCGGCGGTACGCCGCTGCCTTCGCCCGGCACCGGCGCACCGTCGGTCAAGTCCTGCTCACCGTGGACGACCTGACCCGGCGGGCGCACTACCGCAACGCGTACCGGACCCTGCGCAAGCTCCTCGACCTGGGCGCGGTGCCGATCGTCAACGAGAACGACACGGTCGCTACCGAGGAGATCCGGTTCGGCGACAACGATCGGCTCGCCGCCCTGGTGGCTGCCCTGGTCGACGCCGATCTGCTCCTGCTGCTCTCGGATGTGGACGCGCTCTGGACCGGGGATCCGGCCCGCCCCGGATCGACCCGGATCGCCGAGGTCCAGGACGAACGGGACCTGTCCGGGGTGGCGATCGGCGGTGCCGGCCGGGCCGGGGTCGGCACCGGGGGCATGGTGACCAAGGTGGAGGCAGCTCGGATCGCCACCGGCTTCGGCATCCCGGTAGTCCTGACCTCCGCCGACCAGGCGGCCGCGGCGCTGGACGGCAAGCCGGTCGGCACGCTCTTCCACCCCAGTGAGAGCCGCCCGGCCGCCCGGCTGTTCTGGCTGGCGCACGCCACCACACCGCGCGGCCGGCTGCAGCTGGACCCGGGCGCGGTCGCGGCCGTCGTCAGCCGACGCAAGTCGCTGCTCCCCGCGGGGATCACCGCGGTGCGGGGCGCCTTCACCGCCGGCGATCCGGTTGACCTGGTTGACGTCGATGGGGTGCCGGTGGCCCGCGGGCTGGTCAACTACGACGCGGTGGAGTTGCCCGGTCTGCTCGGACGCTCCACCGCTGAGCTCGCCACGGCCCTCGGCCCCGGCTACGAACGGGAGGTCGTCCACTGCGACGACCTGGTGCTGTTGTAAGGCCGGGCGGCGGCCCGGCACGAGTCCGTCCCCAGATCCCGAGGAGTGCAGATGAGCGTGGTCGAGCAGGCACGACGAGCCCGGACGGCGGCGGCCGAGTTGGCTGTCGCCACGCGGGCCGGCAAGGATGCCGCGCTGCATGCGATGGCTGACGCGTTGGTGGCGCGGACCGCCGAGATCCTGGCCGCCAACAGCGCGGACCTCACCGCCGGAGAGGCCGCTGGGCTGAGCGCGGCCAGCTTGGACCGGCTCGCCCTCGACCCGGCGCGGGTGGCCGGCATCGCCGACGCGCTCCGCCAGATGGCCGCGCTCCCCGACCCGGTCGGCGAGGTGGTCCGGGGCTCTACCCTCCCCAATGGCCTGCAGTTGCGGCAGCTTCGGGTGCCGTTCGGGGTGGTGGGGATCGTCTACGAGGCGCGGCCGAACGTTACCGTTGACGCGGCCGGCATCTGCCTGAAATCCGGCAACGCGGTGCTGCTGCGGGGCTCCTCCTCCGCGGCCCGGTCGAACGCCGCGCTGGTCTCGGTGCTGCGGGACGCGGTCGCCGGCACCGGCCTGCCAGCGGACTCGGTGCAGCTCCTCGACGCCACGACCCGCGACTCGGTGAAGGAGCTGATGCGCGCCCGGGGCCTGGTTGACGTCCTGATCCCGCGCGGCGGTGCGGCGCTGATCCGCGCGGTTGTCGAGGAGTCAACCGTCCCGGTGATCGAGACCGGGGTGGGCAACTGCCACGTCTACGTTGATGCTGCCGCGGACGTGGCAAAGGCCGTAGCGATCACCCTGAACTCGAAGACGCAGCGCCTCTCCACCTGCAACACGGCCGAGTCGCTGCTGGTGCACGCCGCGGTCGCGGACGCCTTTCTCCCCCCGGCGCTGGCCGCTTTCGCCGCGGCCGGGGTGACCGTACACGGCTGCCCGCAGGTCGCCCGGCACTCCACCGCCGTGCTGCCGGCCACCGACGAGGACTACGCCACCGAGTACCTGGCGGCGGAGATCTCCGTCGCCGTCGTCGAGTCGCTGGACGCGGCAGTCGCCCACATCCAGCGGTACGGGACCGGCCACACCGAGGCGATCGTGACCGACTCCCAGTCGGCCGCCCGCGAGTTCGTGGCCCGGGTTGACGCGGCGGCGGTGATGGTGAACGCCTCGACCCGGTTCACCGACGGCGGGGAGTTCGGCTTCGGTGCCGAGATCGGCATCTCCACCCAGAAGCTGCACGCTCGCGGGCCGATGGGGTTGCCGGAGCTGACCAGCACGAAGTACGTGGTCACCGGCGACGGTCAGCTGCGCTGACCGCCCCCGGGACCACGCCCGAGCTGACCGGTCAACGGCAGGCGCGGATCGCGGTCAGCGTCGCGTGGACGTCGAACTGGTGCCCGTCCGCACTCTCCCAGCCCCCATCGCTGCGCTGGGTCTCGGCGAGCCGGCGGCGGGCGCGCACCAGGACCCAGTCCTGCGGGTCCACGCCGACCCGGCGCAGCGTCGCGGCCAGCCAGGCGACGTTGGTCGGGGCCATGTCGCCGATCCGCTCGGCGAGCGCCACCTGGATCCGGGCGGACTCCTGGTACATCTCCTGCCGGAACAGCACCGCCGCGCTCAGCCACCCGGCGGCGAGGAACGACGGCCAGCTCCCGTCCGGGTTCAGCCGGGCCGCGAGGGAGAGCGCGGCGCCGTGCACGACGCCCGCGTACGCCCCGCCGACCCGGGCGTCCAACGGCCCGGCCGCCCGAGCGTCCAGGCCGGCGACGCTGAGCCAGAACGCCGCGCTCGCCGTCAGGTAGAAACCCGCCTCCGGGTCCCCCGGTCGGGCCCATTCGGGGGCGGTGTCGGCCAGCGCGGCGTCCTCTTCCCAGCCCCCCTCCGGTAGCTGGCGCGCGGCGAGCCAGTCCAGCGCCCGTCGGGCCGCCGACCGGCCGAGGGCACCGAGATCGTCGAGCTCGCCGAGGCGGAAACAGGTCGCGTCAACGGAGGCGGTCTCCCCCTCGACGTATGCCGGCCAGCCGCCGGCCGGCAGCTGCCCGGCCTCGGCGACGGCGAGCACCTCCTCGGCCGGCGCCGCGCCGGTGCGTATTCGGGCAAGCCGGGCACGCTCCACCACGTCTCCCCGCGCCACCACGTAACCGATCGCGGCCTCGATATCCACCACGGCGGTCACGCTACCTGGGCAGATGCGTTACGGCTCCAGGGAATCGGCCACCCGCCGGCCCGATCAGTACGCGGGCAGCGATGGATCGACCTGCTTGATCCAGGAGAGGACACCTCCCTGGAGGTGCACCGCGTCCCGGAATCCAGCGGATTTCAGCGCGGCGAGCGCCTCCGCGGACCGGACGCCGGACTTGCAGTGCAGCACGATCTGCCGGTCCTGCGGGAGCTTGACCAGCGCCTGCCCGGAGATGATCTCCCCCTTGGGGATCAGGGTGGCGCCCGGGATCCGGACGATCTCGAACTCGGCCGGCTCCCGCACGTCAACCAGGAAGAGCTCCTTGCCGGCGTCCTGCCACGCCTTCAGCTCGCCTGCGGTGATCGTCGCGTCCGCCGCGGCCTCCTGGGCCTCGGCCGACACCGCACCGCAGAAGTCCTCGTAGTCGGCCAGTAGGTCAGTGACCGTGGGATTCTCGCCACAGAGCGCGCAGTTCGGGTCCTTCCGCACCTTGATCTTGCGGTAGCTCATCTCCAGAGCGTCGTACACCATGAGTCGGCCGACCAGCGGCTCACCGACACCGGCGAGGAGCTTGATCGCCTCGTTCACCTGAATCGAGCCGATCGACGCGCAGAGCACGCCGAGCACCCCGCCCTCCGCGCAGGAGGGCACCATGCCGGGCGGGGGCGGCTCCGGGTAGAGGCAGCGGTAGCAGGGGCCGTGCTCGGCCCAGAACACCGACGCCTGCCCGTCGAACCGGTAGATGGACCCCCACACGTACGGCTTGCCGAGCAGCACCGCCGCGTCGTTGACCAGGTACCGGGTGGCGAAGTTGTCGGTGCCGTCCACAATCAGGTCGTACTGGGCGAAGATTTCCCGAACGTTGTCCCGGTCCAACGCGGTGTTGTGGATCTTCACCTCGACCAGTGGGTTGATCTCACGGATGCTGGCGGAGGCGGACTCGGCCTTGGCCCGGCCGACATCGGAGACGCCGTGGATGATCTGACGTTGGAGGTTGGACTCGTCAACGGTGTCGAAGTCGACGATGCCGAGCGTGCCCACGCCGGCAGCGGCGAGATACATCAGCGCCGGAGAACCGAGACCACCGGCGCCCACACAGAGCACCCGCGCGTTTTTCAACCGCTTCTGCCCCTCGACCCCGATGTCCGGGATGATCAGGTGGCGCGAGTAGCGACGGATCTCGTCAACGGTCAGCTCGGCGGCAGGCTCGACGAGCGGGGGCAGCGACACGGTGAACTCCCCGAGGATCGGCGGTGGCGAACCGCGCCATTGTCGCTCGCCGGGCCGGCAACGGCCATGAGCGGGGACACGTCGCCCGAACTGCGGGAACGGGAATAACCCGCCAACCCGGGGACCGGCCGCCGGAGCGGGTGCGCTACCCGGCGTTCCCGGTGTCGGCGAGCAACGCCTCGAGGCGACGATTCACCGCGGCCAGGGTGGCCCGTACGACCGCCTGGTGGGGGTCGCCGGCGACCAGCGCGGAGCCGGCGAGCTGCTCGACCCAGCCGTCGCAGACCAGCAACACCACGACCGTCGCCACCTCGCAGCTGCCCAGTGGCACCAACGTGGCGTGCTCGACGAAGCAGCGTCCCCGGTCCGGCGGCGACCCCGCCGCACGCAGCAGCTGATCCACCGCGGTGGCGGCCGCCGCCGCGCTGAGCCGGAGCAGGTAGCCATCCACCGCCGGCCCGGTCGCAGAGCCGGCCGCGGGTGCCCCGGCGGCGAGCAGGCGGACCTCGACGGTCGCGTCGAGCCCGAAGGTGCTCACCTGCACATGGTCGAGCACCACCCGAGGTCCGGGCTGGCCACCGGTGTCAAGCGGGCGGGACGGGGTCAGTTCCGTCGCGCCGACCTGCCCCCCGCCGTACGACGTCTCGGCTCTCGCCGGGCCATCGGCGGCCCCGCTGACCGGGGTGGCCGGCGGGTCCACGGCGGCGGGCCGGACCCGATGCGGTCCGTCGGAGTGCCATCGGCGACGCGGCTCCGACCGGGCCGCATCCCGGCGCTCGTTCCGCGACGGCAGGCCAGCCCGGGCCGCTGGCCGGTCGTGGGCCGGCCCGTCCGGCTGCCGGTGGACGGACGACACCACGTCGGCGGGCCCCTCGGACATAGTCTGCGGGGCGGCGGCGAGGCCCATCCGTTCCTGGAGGAGCCGGGCGACGTGCCGACTCACCTCGGCCGGGTCGGCACCGTCGGCGAGGTCCAACCGCAAGCTGTGTGCGCCGGACTTGGTCCGGCGCAACGCCGCGTCGCGGACACCCGCCACCCCACGGACCGCACCGAGAATGACGTCCACGTCGAAGACCTCTGGACGTTCGCGCGGCCCAGCGGGCTCGTCGGCTTGGCGGAGGTGGGTGGCGATCCGGGCGAGTTCCGGGGTCTGGGTGGGCGCCTCGGTAGCTGTCAGCTCCGACACCACCGGCACATCCGGTTCAGCCGGGACACGCTGCGGCAACATCGCGGACGCGGACTCCGGCTGTCGGTCGACGTCGGGCAACGGCGCCGGCCCGGCCGGCTGCTCCGCGATTCGAGGCGCGGGGGCGTCCGTTGGCTGGTGTGCCGACTCGGTGCTGGACTGATGCTTCGGCCCGATGCCGGAGCGATGACCCGGCTCGGTCCGGACCGGCTCGTAGGCCCGCTGCGGCTCGGCCGCCCAGGCTGGACGCGGAATGCTCGGCTGGCGACCCTGGCCCGCATCGGTCGCGTCCGGGTCCGGGACCGGGTCCGGACGGAGCCGGCGCCCGGAGGACTCCCGCTGCTCCCCCGCTGCTTCCCGGGGAGTCCCGCCCTGGAACCGCCGGCCGGTCGGCTCCGCTTCGTCCCAGCCATCCGATTCCGCCCGAGCCCGACGCCCCGGCGGCTCCAGTTCGTCCCATCCATCCGATTCCGCCCGAGCCCGACGCCCCGGCGGCTCCAGTTCGTCCCATCCATCCGATTCCGCCCGAGCCCAGCGGTCGGGCGACGGCGGCTCGGCGTCGGGCTGCGGCGGCGCCCACTCAGCTCCCCAGCTCGGGCCGGACCAGCCCTCCGGTGGCGGTGCGGGCTGGTCGACCATCGGCCGAGGGCCGAACTCGGCGGGCGGATCTGGCCGATCGTCCCGGCCCGCCTCGGATGACCGGCCTCCGGCCAGCGTGGGCGGCTGCTCAGCGGCGGGCACGGGCGCCGACGGCCGGCCGCCACCCGCTTCCTGGGCTGGCGCGCCGGAACGACCCGGCGGCGCACTCACCGGGCCGGGCCGGCTGGTCGGCGCCTCCGGCTCGGGGTGTGGATATCGGTGACCATTGGTCCGGTATCCGGTGCGGTGGGGCCGAGAACCGGTCTCGGCCGCGCCGGGCAGCGGAGCTGGCAGGTCGCCATGACGCGGAGAGGAGTCGACCCAACCAGCGGACGAGTCAGACCGACGCCAGGGTGTGGTCGACTCCGGCGCCCAGCCTCCGGTGGGGGGAACCCACGGACTGTCGGAACGGGGGTGCACCGGCTGTGAACCGGCCTCGTCACCGTGCTCTCCCGGGGTGGCGGCACCGGGTTGCTCTGCATCACTCACCGCGCGCTCCTTGGTCGCCCCCGCTGAGGCTACCGTGTGGTGACAGTGGCGATAAGTTACGGCGGCGGGCCAATTCCGGGACAGGCGGTAACCCTTGACCGGTTCGGGTGATATGCCAGCTCGTATGAAGAACTCGGAGGCTCCCATGACCGCTGTGGGGAACGGCACCCAGACCGCCGGCCGGCCCACCCGCCTGCCCCGTTCCGCCCGCCGCAGACAACTGCTCGCCGCGGCGCAGGAGGTGTTCGTCGCACAGGGCTACCACGCGGCCGCGATGGATGACATCGCCGAACGCGCAGGGGTCTCCAAGCCGGTGCTTTACCAACACTTCCCCGGCAAGATGGAGCTCTACCTGGCGCTCCTTGACACCCACTGCGACACGCTCGTGGCCAAGGTGCAGGAAGCGATGCGCGGGACCCTCGACAACAAGGAGCGGGTCAGCGCCTCGGTCCGCGCGTACTTCGACTTCGTCGACCACGAGAGTGAGGCGTTCCGCCTGGTCTTCGAGTCCGACCTGCGCAACGACCCCGCGGTACGCCAGCGGGTCGAACGGGTCGAGCAGGGCTGCATCGCGGCGATCACTGACACGATTATCTCGGATACCGGTGTGAGCCGGGCCCACGCCGAGTTGCTCGCATCCGGCCTGGTCGGGGCGGCCGAGACGGCGGCACAGTTCTGGCTGGCCAGCGGGCGACAGGTGGCGAAGGCGGAGGCGGAGGCGCTGGTCGCCGCGCTCTCCTGGCGAGGCATCGCGAGCTTTCCACTGCAAGGTGAGTCAGCCTGACCGCCGCCCCCGTGATCGGATAGCCTTCGCAAGGCGGCATTCTCGCCCAGTGGAGGAGGCACAGTGGAGGTCAAGATTGGCGTGCAGTACGCGCCGCGCGAGCTGGTTCTGGAGAGCGCACAGTCGCCGGCCGAGATCGAGCGGATCGTGACCGACGCCATCGCCGGCGACGGCGGCACCCTCTCCCTAACCGACGAGAAGGGGCGACGGGTCATCGTCCCGGTCGACAAGGTCGCCTACGTCGAGATCGCCGAGGCGTCCTCCCGGGCGGTCGGGTTCACCGTCCGCTGACCCGAACCCTGCCACGGCAGGTGCCGAGGCGCTTGCCGTGGCGTGCGTGTGTCCGGCAGGCCGCACGCGACGCCACGCTTCGTACGCCGGGCGCCGGATAGCGGCGAGCCAGCCCTGGAATGGCCCCGGTCCGCCCCGAGAGCCGGCGGACGACCGGCGCCGCCTCGCCCAGCGTGGCTCCTCCGTAGTCGTGGCCACCCCGCCGACCACCTGCTGCTCGGCGTCGGCTCTCCCCGGCCTTTCCCAAGCCTTTCCCGGCCCCACCTGCCGGAATCTAACCAGCGCCGGGGAGGTTCAGGTAGAATAGAACAGTTGCCGTGGGCACCGACCGACGTTCGATCTCGATCCTGGTCCAACAATCGATCTCGTCCAACGATCGATTAGTTCCCGTTTCGATCTGGTCGCAGCCGGCCCGCGGCGCGCGTGCGGCCCGGTCCGGCTCGGCGATTTCGCCACCCGACCGTGTGGCCCGCGCCACACCGTCCGCGCCTCGAGGACTCAACGGGGCGCACCCACGAGAGGGCACCCCCACAGCGAAATGAGCGAACTCACCCACAACCTCATGGACGGCACCGAACTCGCCGCCACCGCACCGGTAAGCCCGGAAGCGCCCACCTTCGCCGAGTTGGGCGCCCGGCAGGAGACCGTTGACGCGCTGAAGGCCGCCGGAATCACTCGGGCCTTCGCCATCCAGGAGTACGCGCTGCCGATCGCGCTGCGCGGCGTCGACCTGATCGGTCAAGCCCCGACCGGCACCGGCAAGACCCTCGGCTTCGGCGTGCCGCTGCTGGAGCGGGTCTTCGCGCCCGCCGAGGGCGGCGACGGCACACCACAGGCGCTGGTCGTCGTACCCACCCGCGAACTGGGCATCCAGGTCGCCAAGGACCTCAAAGCCGCGGGCAGTACCCGTGGTGTACGAGTGCTGCCGATCTACGGCGGGGTGGCGTACGAACCGCAGATCGAGGCACTCCGCACGGGTGTGGAGATCCTGGTCGGTACCCCCGGCCGCCTGCTCGACCTGGCCAAGCAGAAGCAGCTACAGCTGAACCGGGTCCGCGCGCTCGTCCTGGACGAGGCCGACCGGATGCTGGACCTGGGCTTCCTCGACGATGTCGAGAAGATCCTGGCGATGCTGCCGGAAGAGCGGCAGACGATGCTCTTCTCGGCCACGATGCCGGACCCGATCGTCGCGCTGTCCCGGCGCTTCCTGCGCCGACCGATGACGATCCACGCCGGGCACACCGCCGAGACCGGCCCTTCACCGCAGACCCAGCAGCTGGCCTACCGCACCCACTCCCTCAACAAGATCGAGATTGTGGCACGGATCCTCCAGGCCAAGGGGCGCGGCCTGACCATGATCTTCACCCGGACCAAGCGAGCGGCCGACCGGGTCGCCGCGGATCTGGACTTCCGCGGCTTCGCCGTGGCTGCCGTCCACGGCGATCTCGGCCAGGGCGCCCGGGAGCGGGCGCTGCGGGCCTTCCGCACCGGCAAGATCGATACTCTGGTCGCCACCGACGTCGCCGCCCGGGGCATTGATGTCAGCGGCGTTACGCACGTCATCAACTACGACTGCCCGGAAGACCAGGACACGTACACCCACCGGATCGGCCGGACCGGCCGGGCGGGGGCGAGCGGCGTCGCGGTGACCTTCGTTGACTGGGACGACATGCCCCGTTGGCGGATCATCGACAAGACCCTCGGCCTGGAGATGCCGGAGCCGCCCGAGACCTACCACACCTCCCCGCACCTCTACGCCGAGCTGGACATCCCCCCAGAGGTCACCGGCACTCTGCCCACCGGCGCGCGTACCCGGGCCGGGCTCTCCGCCGAGGCCGAGGAGGACCTCGGCGGACGGTCCCGCCGTGGCGATGGCCGCGGGCCCCGCCGGGGCACCGGCCGAGACCGTCGCCGGGGCCGCGGCGGTGACGCCGGTTCGGGCCCTGGTGCCACCACCGAGCCGGGCGAGGCAGCGGAGCGTACCCCCCGCCGGCGGCGCCGCCGCCGGGACGGCGAGGTGGTCACCCCGGGCGAGCCGGCAGTGCCGGCCACCGAGACCAGCGAAGCGGCCACCGCCGACTCGTCGGCCGGTGCGGCGCCGAAGCCACGACGCCGTCGGCGGCGCCGCGGCGGCGGTGGCTCCGACACCGGCACCGCGGCCAAGCAAACCGACACCGGCACGGCGGCCGAGCCAACCGCCGACTGAGCACGCCGCGCCACCGCCGACGTCCCTCGCTGGCACCAGCGGGGGACGTCACGCGCTCAGCCAGCTCCCGCCAGTAGACGGCCCGCGCGACCGCCTGCTGTTGAGCGCCCACCGCCCACCCCCCCCCCCGGAGGATGACACCATGCCGGACTCCCTGCCCGCCGCGCTCGCCGAGGTGCGGACCCTGCTGCTCGACGCCGGGCTCAACCGGGCGGTGGCCGCTGGGCGTCGCCGAGGGCTTCGCCCGTCGGTGCACCGTGCGGAGCTACGGCCGGTCGCCCTCAAATCCGGGCCCCGCCTCCAAGTCATCACCGCGAACGGGAGTGCGCCGCGGACCCGCAACCTCGCCCGGGGCACGGAAGCGGAGGCGGCGGTGGACGCGCTGCTGGCCGAACCCTTCGGCAACTGGCACGTCGAGACCGCAACGACGACCCTGCAGCTCCGGGTCACAAAATCGGGTGCGGCGCAGGTGCACCGTACGGCGGCCCCGCCGGTGACCGAGCCGGTATCCGAGCCGGTCGGCCACGACCGGACGAAGGCCCACCTGCTCGATCCCGGTGACCCGATCTTCACCGTGATCGGTGGGTCGGCGGCCAAGCGGCGGCAGGTGGACGCCTTTCTGCGTGCGCTCGCCGCGACGCTACCGGAGGGGCTCCACGGGCCGCTGCGGGTGGCCGATCTGGGCTGCGGAAACGCCTACCTGACCTTCGCCGCGTACCGCTGGTTGACCCAACAGGGCATCGATGTCCACCTGGTCGGCGTGGATATCCGCGAGGACCAGCGCCAACGCAACACCGAGTTGGCGCGCCGGCTGGGTTGGGCCGATCAGGTGCGTTTCGTGGCGGGAACGATCACCGACGCGGCCGTTGGGCCCAACCCTGATCTGGTGCTGGCCCTGCACGCCTGTGACACCGCCACCGACGAGGCGCTCGCGCGGGCGGTGCAGTGGGGGTCTCGCTGGGTGCTCGCGGCTCCCTGTTGCCACCACGACCTCGCCGCCCAGCTCCGCTCCGAGCCCACCCCACCCCCGTACGAGCTGCTGACTCGGCAGGGCATCCTCCGCGAGCGCTTCGCCGACGTGCTCACCGACGCGGTCCGGGCCGGGCTGTTGCGGCTGCACGGCTACCGGGCCGAGGTGGTCGAGTTCGTCGACTCCCGCCACACGCCGCGCAACCTACTCATCCGGGCCCGCCACACCGGGGCGCCCCCGACTGGTGAGCACTGGTCGCAGTACCGGGCCCTGGTCGACGGTTGGCGGGTCACTCCGCGGCTGGCGACCCTGCTCGGCGAGCCGGCCGGCGCGACGGCGACCAGTGCGACCAGCCGCCCGGCCCCCACCATCAAACCGGCCGACTGACTCTTCCATCCACAGTGGCCGGTCCTCAACCGGGGACTGGCGTACTACCCTCAGACCACGCACTGTCGAATGTCGATTCTCGATGATGCGAAGGCCGCGCCAGGCCGAGGGAAGGAAGATCAGCTGGGATGGCTTCGGGAAAGGGAACCGCGCAGGCAGCGTTCGCCCGCTTCGTCCGGCGCGCCATCGACAATGCCCGCGCCGAGCGCGGCTGGACGGTGACCGACCTGGCGGCCCAGACGGGGGTCGGCCGCTCCACCGTCTTCCGCTGGCTGGCCGGTGACTGGCACGACTACCCCGAGTTGGCCAAGGTACGGGGCTTCTGCGTCGCGCTCGGCCTACCCGTCGCCGCCGCCTTCCGCGCTCTCGGTCTGCCGGAGGTCGGCTCCACGCCGCCCCGGTGCGGCAACGACGGCCCGCTCGAGGCAGATATCCGGGCGATCCTCGAGCGCCTCGCCGACCCGGCGGTGTCGGTCGAGGAGAAGCACCACATCCGGGACCTGCTGCGCTACCTGGCCCAGCGGCCGATCCACCAACCGGACTGAGCCCTCAACCGGCGACCGCCAGGGCAAGCGGAAGCACCTCCGGCGCTCCCGCGCGACGCAGTTCCCGGGCCACCATCGTCATGGTCCACCCCGAGTCGACGAGGTCATCAACGAGCAGCACCGGCCCGGCCAGTCCGGCCAGGGCGCCGGCCAGCTCCGACGACAGGGTCACCGAGCCGTACAGGGCGCGTACCCGTTGGGCGCTGTTGCCGCGTGCTCCGCCCCCGGCGGCCACCGCGACGGTGCCGAGCAGTGGCATTCGCCCCACCGCGGCGATCCGCCCGGCGAGCGAGGAGACCAGTCGGGTGTGACGGGAGCCGACCGCGACCACCCCGACGGGGCGACGCGGCCAGGGGTCAGTGCCGTGCGCCCATTCCCGGAGCACCTCCACCACGGCGGCAACCACATCGTCGGGCGCCGCCACGTCGACCGCGCCCGGCCCGACGAGTTCGCGCAACCGCCCGCCCCAGCCGAGGTCAGAGAGGCGCCCGATGGCCCGACCTGGCAGCGCCTGCTCGGGTTGGGCGATCCGCCCCCGCAGGGGGACATCCACCGCGGCGAGGCCGGTCGGCCAGAGTTTTTTGGGGGCGATCCCGACGCCGGAGCGGCCGAGGAACGCCTCGGCCGCCCGTAGGGTGTCCTCGGAAAGCCCCACGGCGAAGGTCGGTGCGGCACACCGGTCACATCGACCGCAGTCGGTTGCCGCAGCGTCGTCCAGGCACTCCCGCAGATAGCGAAGGCGGCAGCCGGCGGTGGTCGCGTACTCCCGCATCGCCGCCTGTTCGGCGGTACGGGCCGCGGCGACCCGACGCAGCCGGGCCTCGTCGTAGGTCCAGGGTTCACCGGTGGCGATCCAGCCACCCCGTACCCGGCGGACCGCACCGTCAACGTCCAGAACCTTGAGCATCAGCTCCAACCGGGTACGGCGCAGATCCACGATCGGCTCGAGCGCCGGTGTGGAGCGGGGGCGGTCGGTGGACAGGGCGGCCAAAACCGACCGCACCTGATCCTCTGGCGGGAAGGCCAGCGCGGCGAAGTACCGCCAGATCGCGGCGTCCTCGGCACCGCCGGGCAGCAGCAGTACCTCGGCGTGGGCGACGGCGCGGCCGGCCCGGCCGACCTGCTGGTAGTACGCGATCGGCGACGGTGGCGCACCGAGGTGTACCACGAACCCGAGGTCGGGCTTGTCGAAACCCATCCCGAGCGCGCTAGTGGCCACCAACGCCTTGATCTTGTTGTCGAGAAGATCCTGCTCGGCGGCGCGGCGATCCGCGTCGTCGGCCTGGCCGGTGTACGAGGCCACGGAGTAGCCCCGGGACCGGAGGAACTCGGCGGTCTCCGCCGCCGCGGCCACCGTCAACGTGTAGATGATGCCGGAGCCGGGAAGTTCATCCAGGTGATCGGCGAGCCAGGCCAGCCGGTGCGCCGGGCCGGGCAGGTCAACCACACCGAGTCGCAGGGACTCCCGGTCCAGGCTGCCGCGCAGCACTAGGGTCTCGGGCCCCGCACCGGCCCCGGACGCCGCATCAGGCCCGGACGCCATCTCGGCCCCGGACGCCGCACCAAGCTGCTCGGCGACGTCCTGGGTGACCCGGGCGTTGGCGGTGGCCGTGGTGGCGAGCACCGGCGTACCGGCCGGCAGGTTACCGAGGAACGTCCGCAGCCGGCGATAGTCGGGGCGAAAGTCATGCCCCCAGTCGGAGACGCAGTGCGCCTCGTCCACCACGAGCAGCCCGGTGGTGGCGGCCAGCTTCGGCAGTACGGTGTCCCGGAAGTCCGGGTTGTTGAGCCGTTCCGGGCTGATCAGGAGCACGTCCACCGCCCCCGCGTGGATCTCCCCGGTGATCTCGTCCCACTCGTCGATATTCGCGGAGTTAATGGTCCGGGCTCGGATCCCGGCCCGGGCGGCCGCGTCGACCTGGTTGCGCATCAACGCCAGCAACGGGGAGACGATCACCGTCGGTCCGTGTCCGCCGGCGGTCCGCAGCAACGCGGTGGCGACGAAGTAGACCGCCGACTTACCCCAACCGGTGCGCTGGACGCAGAGCACCCGCCGTCGGTCCACCACCAGCGCCTCAATCGCCCGCCACTGGTCCTCACGGAGCCGGGCGTGCGCTCCGGCCAACCGCTGCAGGACTGCCTCAGCCTGCTCGCGTACCGCCGTTCGATCCTGGCCCATCCGGCATTTCTACCAGTGTCCCCGCGCTGGCCGGCGGCCGTCGGCCTACCCGGCTATGTGAGGATCGACTGCGGTAGTCCCTTAGCTGGAGAGGCAGCACGCATGACGCGGCGAACCTGCGCCACCCCCCGGGCCCGGCGGGTCACCGTCGGCTCAGCCACCGTCCTGGCCGCCGGTGTTCTGCTGGCGGGGTGCGGATCGGTTGGTAGCGAGCCGCCACCGCCCCCCGAGCCGAAGGACGCCCTGCTCGCCGCGGTGCCGGGCGAGGAGACACCGGCGTTCCGCTTCTCGGGCGTGGACGCCGCCGGCCGGCGGATCACCGGGGCCGTCGACCCAACCGGCAAGGGGATGGAACTGAACATCGCCCCGGCCGAGGCTGAGGCCGGGGCCGAGAACGAAGACGAGGCCGAGAACGAGGCCGATTTCAGCCTGGCGATGTCCTTCCGGGTAGTTGACCAGCGCTCCTGGTTGAAGGTGCACTTCGAGGACGCGGCCGAGCTGAACGAACTACTCGAGTTGCCGCAGCAGTGGATGGAGCTGGACCAGAGCAAGCTGTCGAACCCGCAGGTGTATGACGGCGCCGACATCGGCAACGCCGGCGTGATCATTCGGGCGGCCGATGCGGTGCAGCAGCAGGCCGATGGCGCGTACACCGGCACGGTCGACCTGACCGCTGGGCCGGAGGTCGCCGAAGCGGTGGCGGAGGTGGACGTCGCCGCGTTGGGCGAACAGGCGACGTCGATCCCGTTCACCGCGGTGGTCGGAGGCGACGGACACCTCGACACGCTGACGATGGAACTCCCCGCCGTGGACGAGCAACCGGCCGTCGAGTACCTGGTGCGGTACTACGACTACGGCGACGCCCCGGCGGTCGCCTCCCCCACCGGCGACGTGACGCCGGCGCCGGACGCGGCGTACGAGATCCTGGGCGAGTGAGCGGACGGCGACGAGGGTCTGCCGCCATCACCGGCCCAGGACCGACCCGCCGTTGACCCCGAGTACCTGCCCGGTGACGTAGCCGGCGGATGGGCCGGCGAGGTAGCGGACCGCCGCGGCGACGTCGGCCGGGGTACCGGCCCGCCCGACCAGCGTGTCCGCGACCCGCCGGTCGTGCCCCTCGGGCGTGATCCGGCCACCGAAGAACTCGGTGTCGGCGACGTACCCGGGGCTGACCACGTTGACCGTGATCTGCTCCGGCCCGAGCCGCACCGCAAGGTCGTACGCCCAGCCGTGTAGGGCGGCCTTCGCCGCGGAGTACGGCCCACCGCCGCCCCGCTGCGCCGCGCTCGAGCTGACCAGAACCACCCGGCCGCCGGGGCGCCGCAGTGCCGGCCGCAGCGCCTCGGTGAGCAGGACGGCGGTGAGCAGGTTCGCCTCGAGGTTGGCCCGCCACTGCTCGGCGACCCCGGCCAGGCTGTCGGGCTCCCCACCGAGATAGCCGCCGGCGTTGTTGACAATCGCGTCGACGGCCCGGCCTTCGACCGCCTCGACGACGCGGGGAACCTGCTGCGGGTCGGTCAGGTCCGCCACCACCGCCCGGACTGCGCCGGGTCGGGCGAGATCCCAGGAGAGTCGAGCCGTGGTGGCCCGCAGCGCCTCCTCCCGCCGGCCCACGACGAGCACATCGAAACCGTCAACGGCGAGCGCTTCCGCGGTGGCTGCCCCGATCCCGGTGCCGCCCCCGCTGATCACGGCCAGCCGTTCGCCCATCCACTGCCCCCTTCGAAGCCGCCGTCGATCAGGAGATTAGCGGGGTCCGCGCGTACCGGGGGGCCACCGGCCACAGGTCAGCCTGAAGCGCCCGCAGAAGACCGATTTATCGGCGCCGGCCGGCCCTCCTGACTGCCATTTCCACCCCACCGCCGACGGCGAAAAGTGAAGATTGTCGGGTGCATTGGCTGTTGCGGCGCCCCGTTCGGCTGGTGCCGATCGGGTTCGGCACCACGATCCTCATCGGCACCCTCGTGCTGATGCTGCCGTGGGCGACCGGCCAGCAGCGGTACACGCCCTTCGCCACCGCTCTCTTCACCTCGGCCTCCGCGGTCTCGGTGACCGGCCTGGCCGTGGTGGACACGCCAAACTACTGGAACGGCTTCGGCCTGGCGGTGATCACCATCCTCACCCAGATCGGCGGCCTCGGCATCGTGACCGGGGCCACCCTGGTCATCCTGCTGGTATCCCACCGACTCGGGCTGCGTAACCGGCTACTCGTGCAGGCCGAGACCGCCCAGTTCGGCCTCGGTGATGTCCGCCGGCTGCTGTTTCGGATCGCTCTCGTCTCACTGACCGCCGAAGCGATCATCACCATCATCTTGACCCTGCGCCTGTGGGGCCGGTACGACCACCCCTTCGGCGAGGCGCTCTGGGTCGGCCTCTTCCATGCCGTACAGGCCTTCAACAACGGCGGCTTCACCCTCTACAGCGACGGGCTGATCGGGCTCTCCAGCGACGCCTGGCTCATCCTGCCGATGGCGTTCGGGGCGCTCCTCGGCGGGCTCGGCTTCCCGGCCCTGTTCGAGGCCGTCCGCGGCCGGCGGCGGCCGGGGCACTGGTCGATCTCCACCAAGCTCACCATCTGGGGCGGCGTGACCCTGCTGGTCGTTGGCTTCCTCGCCCTCCTGGCCGCCGAATGGTCCAACCCGTACACGCTGGGCATCCGCTCGTGGCCGGAGAAGCTCCTCGCCACGTTCGCCCAGAACGCATTCTTTCGTACCGGTGGATTCAATGTGATCAACGTGGAGGCGCTCGGCGAGGAGGGCATCCCGTTGATCATCGCGTTGATGTTCATTGGCGGCGGGAGCGCCAGCACCGCCGGCGGCATCAAGGTCAGCACCTTCTTCCTCCTCGCCTTCGTGATCTGGGCCGAACTGCGGGGCGAGCCCGATGTCACCATCCGCCACCGCCGGGTCGCCACGGCCAGCCAGCGGCAGGCGGTCACGGTGGCGCTGCTCGGCGTGGCCATCGTGACCCTCGGCACGGTGATGTTGATCCTGCTGACCGAGGGGATGCCGCACCATGTGGCGCTCTTCGAGGTGACCTCGGCCTTCAGTACGGCGGGCCTCTCCCTCGGCACTGCCCCCGACTTACCCGACGGTGGACAATATGTACTTATTGTCCTGATGTATATCGGCCGGGTCGGGTCACTCACCCTGGGGTCGGCACTCGCGCTGAACACCCGACGACGGATGTACCGCTACCCGGAGGAGCAACCCCTTGTCGGCTAGGACAGATCAACACAGCGGGGTCATCGTGGTGGGGCTCGGACGCTTCGGCTCCCAGGTCGCCGACACGCTCGTGCAGCTCGATCATCCGGTACTCGCCATCGACCATGATTCGGAGCGGGTGCAGCGGTGGGCCAACCGAATCGACCGGGTGGTGCAGGCCGATGCCACCGAAGAGGGGGCACTGCAACAGCTCGGCGCGGAAGACCTCGAACGCGCCGTGGTGTCCATCGGCGCCTCGCTGGAGGCGAGCGTCCTGTCCGTCCTAGCCCTCGTGGACCTGGGGATACCACAGATCTGGGCGCGGGCCCGCTCGCCGGAGCACGCGAAGATCCTCACCTCGGTCGGTGCGCACCACGTGATCTTCCCCGAGGCGGAGGCCGGCGAACGGCTGGCCCATCTCATCGTCAGCCGGATGCTGGACTTCATGGAGTTCGGCGACGACTTCGCGCTCGCCAAGGTCCGCACCCCGGAGAGCCTCACCGGCCGCCCACTGCGCGAGCTGAACCCGGAGGACCGCCACGGAGTACGGGTGGTGGCGGCGAAACTGGCCGGGAAGCGGTTCCAGGCGGCCACCGACGACACCGAACTGACCTCCGGCAGCATGCTAATCGTGGAGGGCAGCATCGAGCAGGTGCAGTCGTTCGCTGCGCTCGACTGACTCCGGCCAGGGCCCACCGGCCGGCGGCGATCACGCGGTCGCGAGCAGCTGGTCCACCGGGGCGTAGTCGTCGGTCAACACCAGGGCGTCGCCGACGAACTCCTGCAGCGCCGCGCCGTCCAGCACGACCGCGCCCGGGTCAACCTCGCTCAGCCGCTCCCGGATCGCGGCCAGCGGCAACGGCGCGTCCGAGGCGACAATGACGAAGTTGGAGCCCTGCTCACCGGCGAGCGCGGCCGGCGGGGCGATCAGGGCCACCTGCCGGAACTCGGCCGCGACGGTGGCCACCTCACTGCGGATGAAGCGCAGGGGTGGATAGTCGATGACGTTCTGCACGTACCCGCCGCCGGGACGGATCACCCGGCGGATCTCAGCGGCCATCTCCCGGGTGGCGAGATGCCACGGCACCACCAGATGCCCGAACGCGTCCCCCACCACCAGGTCTTGACTCTCCGCCGCCTCCGCCGCGACCAGCATCCGGGCGTCCCCCACCACCGCGCGCAGCTCCGGCCCCTGCCGCAGGCCGAGCTTCTCCTCGCCCAACTCGACCAGCCCGCCGTCAATCTCGAAGACCACGTTCTCGGTGCCCGGCCGGGTGGCGGTCAGATACCGCGGCACGGTGAAGCCCCCTCCGCCTAGGTGCAGCGCGTCCAGCCGGCGCCCCGCCGGTGCGATGACATCGGCGACCGCCCCGATCCACCGGGTGTACGCGAACTCCAGGTGGGTCGGGTCGGCCAGGTCCACGTACGAGTGCCGGGCCGAGTTGAGCAGCAGCGTACGCCCGCCCGGCCGGCCCGGGTCGGTCTCGACGCGGGCGCAGTGGTAGGCCGTCTCGATGTCACACGGGTTCGGGGCAACCGTGGTCAGACCGGCGCCGAGGAGGCCGAGCACGGCCAGGCTGGCCGACAACCGGGCCGGGCCGGTCAGCTGCTCGCCCGCCGTCCGTCGGAGCCACCCGCCGAGGATCAGCCCGCTCAGTCCCAGGGAGACCGCCAGGCCGAGCAGGATCACCGTGCTGGGCAGCGCGGCCACCAACACGAAGCCGGTGACCAGGGTGGCGGTGACCGCACCCAGGGTGCCGATCGAGGAGAGCCGGCCGACGACCTGGCCGGTGCGGCGCAGGTCGGACAGCTGCAGTTTGACCACCATCGGGGTGACCGCCGACAGCAGCATCGCCGGCACGAAGACGGCCAGCGCGACGAGCAGCAGGATCGCGGACGCCGCCCCGCCCCGCAGCACCTCCCCGGCGTACCGGACCGCGGGCAGGGTCACCGCGGTGGCGATACCGGCCAGCACCAGCGCCGGGGCCAGCAGGGTACGCGGGTCCCGGCGGTCTGCCAGCCATCCGCCGGCCCATGCCCCGTACGCGATCGCGGCTAACGCGATGCCGATCACCGAACTGGTCACCTGGAGGGTCACCCCGACGTACGGGCCGACCAGGCGCAGCGCGGCCGTCTCCAGCACCAGAACCGCGCCGCTGGAGAAGAAGACCAGAAACGCGGCCAGCCCTTTGGGCAGGGCGGGACCGGTCGCCGGCCCGAGTCGGGTCGACCGGACGGGAGTCTGGGACGAGGCAGAGTTCACCCGCGCGATAGTACGCAGCGAGGCTGGCCGACCGAGTCAGTACATCGAAACATGAACATGATTGGTGTGGTCAGCGGCGGGGCTCCCGCCGCCGCTATACGCTCGCCAACCGGTATTTGGCATCCATATTTGTCGATACCAGATGACGTACATCACGCCGAGTCGGCTCGCATTGTTCTTCAGGTAGGTCGCCAGCTGGTCACCGTACGCCTTGTCGCCGCCGGTCGCCGTGACGTTCTCGAACCCACCAGAGGCGGCGGAGAAGTCACACGCCCTCCCCTTCGGGTGCTCGCCACCGCCGCCGCTGCGGTAACAGGAGACATACCGTTTGAAACCGTCCGCCTGGGACTGCTTGAGCATGTGCAAGGTGCGCGGAGAGATACAGCCGGAGGTGGTCGGGTCGTTGACCGAGCAGGACTCCGACGGCCAGGAGCCGTCCGAGTTCCGGGGCGCCGGCTCGGCACTGGCCGAACCGCCACCGAACCCGGAGCCGCCACCCGAGCTGACCGCGGCGAGCGCCGTCTCCGCCGCCTTCTTGTTCTTGGCCAGGACGTCGAGCTGCTTCTCCTGCTCGCGGATCTCGGAGTCAATCGCGATCGTGGCGTTCTCCGCCGTCTCCCGGACCTCGGTCAGCTCGCGCACCCGCCGGCCGTCCCGCTGGGCCATCACGTCCAGGTTCATCGCCCGATTCAGGAACTCGTCGGGCGACGTGCTCTCCAACAACGTCGCCACCGGGCCGAGCCGACCCAACCGGTACGACTGTGCGGCCACCTCGCCCACCTGGGCGGTCAGGTCAGCCAGCCGCACCTCGACCGCCTTCAGCTCCGTGGTCAGCTCCTCCTGCCGACGCTTGGAGTTCTTCAGCTCGGCGGTGGCGTCGATGTGCGCTTTGGCGGCGGCCGTCAGCGCATCCCGCAACTTCTCGCTGCCGCCCTCATTGGGCTCGGCCTGGGCCGGCACCGCGCCGAGCAGCACCGCCACGGCCACCGCGGCCGCCACCGCGAGGACAGTCAGCGAACGGGAACCCTCACGGGGCAGAACTATGCGCACGGTGGATCCTTCCCGGCTGCCGTCAGCCCCCACGAACCCCGCTGGTCGGCGGTCCCACCGGCGCCGCGCGGCGGCCAGCGGGCGGAGACCGTCGGTCACGATACCGGACCGACCGCCGCTGCGAGGACCCCTCAATCGGCAGGTTCGATACGTGCTGACGCTGGGTGGTGCAGGTCGTCACGCGCCGCCGAAGAACGCCTCCCGGACCGCTGCCCAGACCCGCTCATCCACCGCGACGAGCAGGCCCTGCCCCTCGACGCCCGGATGGTACTCAGCCCCGTCGAAGCGCCGGGCGACCCCACCCGCGGCCCGGACCAGATGAGTGCCGGGTACGTGGTCCCAGGGCAGGGTGTGCCCGTAGAGCACGAACTGCTGCACCCCGAGGAGCAGGTCCAGATACTCCCGCCCGGCGCAGTGCTGGCCGGGCAGGAGCTCGCCCAACCGCGCCCCGGCCGCCTCCACCCGTGGACGCAGGGCCGCCGGCAGGTAGCGGGACATCGCCGCACCCCGTAGCTGGCCCAGGTCAGCCGGCGCTCCGGCCGTACGCACCGCACGCCCGTTCACGTACGCCCCCGTTCCGGGACGCGTGGCGGCGAGCGTGCCGACCAACGGGTCGAGCATCCACGCGGCGCTCGGTTCTCCGTCTATCAGCAGGGCCACCATCAACACGAACGGCGGGCGACCGGCCGCGAAGTTACTGGTGCCGTCGATCGGGTCCACCAGCCAGACCGGACCGGCCCGGTCCAGGTGCCGCAGCAGCTCCGGGTCCTCGGCGACGGCCTCCTCACCGACCACCACCGAGTCGGGCCGCAGCCGGCGCAGACCCGCGGAGATCAGCTCCTCCGCCCGCCGGTCGGCGACGGTAACGAGGTCGCCGGGGGCCTTCTCCTCGATATCGGCTTCGTCCAGCCGCCGGAACAACGGCAGCACAACCTGGTCAGCCGCCGTACGCAGGAGCGTGCCGACCTCGTCGAACAGGTTCTCAGGCACGGGCGGGACGTCGCTTCTCGACCGCCTCCCGGGCCACCGTCTTCCTCATGCCCCCGTTCTACCGCCTCCCGGTGCCCGCCGGGCCCGTCCAGGAAATCCCCCGCCAACCGACGGCGACAGCCGGGCCGCCACCGCTTGACCGCGGTCCACTACTTCCGGCGGTCACGACCCCGATCTCTGCCTTCACGGCAGTAATCGGCCCTGGCCTTTGCCTACGTCACCAGACCGGACCGAGTTGGACACTCAGCGTTCTATCGACGAAGCTGTCGGCCATGCCTTGTGCATGGTCTAGTTCACACTTCCAGGCCTGGTTGACCAGGGCACCGGGCCCTGGCACATGAGCCGACACTGGGACTTCTACGAGGCGCCCGGCGCGGGTGATCCGGTGCGCCGAGAGATCCTTAAAGCCAGGCTCACGAAGGCGGAGGCCGCCAAGCTCCAAACGATCATGGATCGGGTTTCCGAAGGGCGCACCCGACCTGGCGACGTCAAGCCGCTGCGCGATGGGGTGTTCGAGGTGCGCGTCCGGGTAGGCAAACGGCGACTGAGGTTGGCCTACGGCGAGGGGGCGACCAACCTGGTACTACTGGCGCTCCACTTTTTCCAGAAGCAGCGCCAGAACGAGAGTCGCCACGTCGACATCGCGGTAGATCGTTTCCGTGACTGGCAATCACGACACGACAAGTAGTGTCATTATCGCTTCTAGGCGATACGCTGGGCGGCAACCAAGGGGAGCCAACGACATGGGGAACGAACTTTTCGGTCTACTCGGCCTAGATTCGGACAATCCTCACATTCGGGCCGCCCTGGAAGACGCCCGAGACGTCGAACGCCTGATCGACACACTCGTCGGTCTGCGGGTTGGTCAAGGCCTTACCCAGGCGGACGTGGCCAGCGAGATGGAGACAACTCAGTCGGCCGTCTCGAAATTTGAACGAGCCGGCGGGGATCCAAGAATCTCCACCGTCCAACGCTACGCGAGGGCGTCGGGCGGCCGAGTGCGACTGATAGTAGAGGTTTCTGGCCTTGCCGCATCCTGGAAGGCGAGCTACCACATACCAGCATCCGTCGACAGCGAAAGCGACGAGATGGAAACTCCCGCCGAATTTCACCCCGTGATCAAACTGGCTTCATGACCCCAAAAACTGTCACCACCGCCGCAGAATTCACCTCGCTTCTCAGCCTCGAGAACGTGCGCGTTTACGAGGTAACAGCACGGCGACGTGACGGCTTTGACATGCAAGAGATACCGGTCGACGGTGACTCCTCAGATTTACATGTCCAGCAGGCACTATCCAACGGTGAGTTCATCTTCCGCGCGCAGATAGAGCTACGCGGAAGCAAAGCAGTGATCAAGGTCGACGTTGCGGCGGTATTCGGCCTGACCACACCGGTCAACAGGCCGACGGATCAGGTTCTTGACGACTTTGCTCACCAGGCCGGCCTCCCGACCATAATGCCGTACCTCCGGGTACATGTACAGCAAGCAGCAAGACTGATAGGCGTACCCGCTCCATTACTCAAGCATTACTGGGGCAATGAGTTGCGGCAACTTGAGATCCGCCAGCATCAGCACGAGGAGGGTAAAGAGGCAGGCCGCCCCGAGCCCTCCGCTTAGCGACAACTCTCCCCTTGCCTACCTTCAGACAAGGAACTCGGTGAGGACCAAGCCGACGACGATCCAACGCCCTTAAGAAGCGGCATCAGCTGGCCAGGAACGCCTCGACTGATGCCACGAAGGCCGCCGGATCGTCGACCCAGGGGAAGTGGCCGCATCCCGACTGCGTCACCAGCTCAACGTTGTCGAACAGAGTGGCGAGCTGCCGTACCGCTGCGACGGTCGGCCAAATGTCGTACTCACCGGCGAGCAGCAGGGTCGGTGCGCTGAGTTCCGCCAGGCGCGCGGGCAGCGTCGGGTCGGGTTGGTACTCCTCGTAGAACCCGTCGGTGGCGGCCTGCGCGAACTGGACCGGCTCGGCCGCTGCCTGCGCCTGAGCCGCCGAATTCCAGCGGCCGTACAACAAGGGCGCCGCCTGCCAGCGGTACCGCTCAAGCTCTTCCCGGCTCTTCGCCTCCGCATGCAGCGCCGTCACCGCGGCATGGTGCCACGGCTCATGCGCCCGCCCGGCCAGCACGCTGTCAACCTCGATGTCCGACTGCAACCCGACCACCCGCAGCGACGGGGCGACCAGCACCAGATGGTTCAGCCGCTCCGGATGCCGGGCGGCATAGAGCAGGCAGGTCCCGCCGCTGGCGGAATGCCCGAACAGGTCAACGCTGTCGAAGCCCAGGTGTTGCCGTAGTGCCTCGACGTCGTCAACCAAGCGATCGACACGATAGGTGGCCGGGTCAGCGGGGACGCTCGAGGCGCCAGTGCCCCGGTTGTCCAGCAGGATCAGGGTGCGACAGCTGCTAAGCCCACCCAGCTCTCCCAGGTACTCCACCGCCTGCCCCGGGCCACCAGGGATGCAGACCAGCGGAGGACCGGAGCCGACTGACCGATAAGCCAGCTCGGTGCCGTCATAGGAGCGAAAGCTTTCCACGGAGGAGATACTGCCATAGGTTCCGCGTCCCATGGGGACAGTCCGGACCTTGTCGGCCCATCGTCACAGCGGGTTGAGCATCATCAGCACTTCGTCTCTCGTATCGTCGGGTGCCAAGCGCAGCTTGTTCGGCCATCGGCCGACCTCGCGCCACCCAAGCCGACAATAGAAGTCCTCCAGCCCCATCCGACCCCGGACGGCCAGGTGGAGTTGCTCCAGTCCGAGTTCGTCACGGGCGACGCGGTGCAGTTCGCGCATCAAGGCCACACCGATCCCCCGGCCGCGATAGCCAGGACGGCTCTGTAGGTGGTGGACGCTTCCCCAATGGCAAATCAAGGGGTTCGGGTCGCGACGGAGCAGCACCCATCCGGTGAGCGCGCCCTTGCAGGAGGCAATCAATAGCCGGCCACGCTGTGGCTGGAGTTCAGCAAGTATGGCGTCGGTGGCCGCCGCGACCTCGACGGCCGTCACCGGCGGAAATGGGAAGCCAGCGGCCCCACCCGCGTTGGTCACCTCCACCCAGCAGTCGATTAGATCCTGCCTGAGCAGCGGCGTGACATCCTGCCGCCGCCGAAAGTCGGTAAAGCTGAGTTCCTGGTGTTCGGTCACTCCGGCACTGTTCCAGATCGCCGCGCTGCCGCCAGTCCCTTGCGCCATGCCCGACCACAGCTAAGATCATCTGGAGCCACGTGAGACTCTCCACGCTCCCGTGACGTCATCGCCGGGATGGTGAAACCCGGTTGCCGGAGTGGGACCCCGCGATGGCGGTGTCCTGTGAGGCGTCAATATGGACCGTGTCGGCACCGATGCGGCGGATCCGCTCGGCGCCCCAGTCGCCGAGTGCCTCGAGCGCGGCGTTGAGTGAGACGCCGTGCTCGGTCAGTGAGTATTCGACCTTGGGTGGCACTTCGCGGTAGACCTCCCGATGCACGAGTCCGTCCTGCTCCATCTCGCGCAGGTGCTGGATGAGCATTTTCTCGCTGACGCCGGGCAGCCCTCGGCGCAGCTCGCCGAAGCGCCGGGTGCCGTGACTGTGCAACTCCCACAGGATCAGCGATTTCCACTTGCCCGTGACGACGTCCATGGCGGCATCGATGCCGCAGATGTACGGGCCGCGGCGGTCGACCGTTGCCATGAGTTCCAGCCTCCCTTGGCACTTACCGGAAGGTGAGTACCGCACTTTGAAGTCGGTACTGGTCGACAGTAGCGGTCAAGGCAAGGATCGAAACAGGACAAGCACTGCAAGGAGCACAACATGCGATTGCACTCGGAGCACGTGAGCGTGCTCGGCCTGGGCGCGATGGGCGGCGCGCTGGCAGCGGCCGTCGTCAAGGCCGGGCACCCAACCACCGTATGGAACCGCAGCGCCGGCCGCGCCGGCTACCTCGTCGCGGCCGGCGCGACCGAGGCCGGCACCGCAGCCGAGGCGGTACGGGCTGCCGACCTGGTGGTGGTGTGCCTGTTCAACCACGCGTCGGTCCACGAGGTTCTCGATCCGGTTGCCGCCGACCTCGCCGGCCGAACCATCGTCAACGTCACCACGACCACCCCGGACCAGGCGCGGGAACTGGCCGGATGGGCCGAGAACCTGAACGCCCGCTACGTCGACGGCGGAATCATGGCCGTGCCGGAGATGATCGGCGGCCCCGGCTCCCTGGTGCTCTACAGCGGCGCGCAGGAGGCCTTCGACCGGCACCGGCACGTGCTGGACCACTGGGGCGAGAGCGACTTCCAGGGACCGGACGCCGGTCTCGCCTCGCTCGTCGACCTGGCGATGCTCGCCGGCATGTACGTCATGTTCGCCGGGTTCCTGCACGGCGCGGCGATGGTCGCCCCGGCCGGCATCCCTGCGCGCCGCTTCGCGGCACTCTCCGCACCCTGGCTGACCGCGATGACCGCCGCGTTCGACGGCTACGCCGAAGTCGTCGACGGCGGCGACTACACCGTCCCCGGCCAGCAGAGTCTGACCTTCTCCGACCTCGGCGACATCGTCGACGCGAGCGTTGCGCAAGGCGTCGACCCGGCTGCCGTCGCGATGGTCCAACAGCTCATCCAGCGGCAGATCGACGCGGGTCACGGCGCCGAGGGGTTCGCCCGCATCTACGAAAGCCTGCGCGGATCAGAGGCTGCAGCCCCCTGACACCGCACGAGCGGCGTAAACCACCCGGCCAAGGGTGCCACCGCTGTCGCCCCCTCGACCGGCCCGGTCACAGAGAGCAAAGGAATCACCATGAACACTACCGATCCGCACCAGCCGGTCACCGTCATCGGGCTGGGCCCCATGGGGCGGGCCATGTCCGCCGCGCTGCTGCGCGCCGGACATCCGCTCACCGTCTGGAACCGAACATCCGGCAGCGCGAACGAACTGGTCGCCGCGGGCGCGACCCTGGCCGCAACGCCTGCGGACGCGGTCGCCGCGAGCCCGCTGACCGTCCTCAGCCTGACCGACTACCCGGCGATGTACGCGATCCTCAACGATGCGGCGCAGGAGGGCGCGCTGGCCGATCGGACCGTCGTCAACCTCAGCTCGGCCACGCCCACAGCCTCACGGGACGCCGCCGTCTGGGCCGCCAAGCACGGCACCGACTTCGTCACCGGCGGCGTCATGGTTCCCGCGCCCGCCGTCGGCACCCCTGACGCATACGTGTACTACAGCGGACCACGAGACACCTACGACCGGCACGAGCCGGTGCTGAGCGTGATCGGCAGGCCGAAGTACCTCGGCGAAGACCCGGGCCTAGCGCAGTTGTTCTACCAGGCGCACCTCGACGTGTTCCTGACCTCCCTGTCGAGCCTGCTGCACGCCACCGCGCTCGTCGCCTCGGCCGGAGTCGACCCGGCGGACTTCCTGCCCGACGCGTTGCAGACGCTGACCGGCATTCCGGCGATGGTCGGCGACGGAGCGACCCTAGCCGGCGAGCTCGCGGCAGGCGAACACCCGGGCGACCTCAGCACGGCCCTCATGATGGGTGCCACCGCCGAGCACATCCTGCGCACCAGCGAGGCGTCCGGCGTCGACCCCGAGCTGCCGAAGGCAATCAAGTCGCACTATGACCGGGCGATCGCCGCCGGTCTGGGGAACAAGAACTGGACCGCGCTGTACGAGGTGATCCGGCCGCAACAATGAACCACTCGGTGAAGACCAGGGCAGCGACAATCCTCCGCAAGCCTCTGACGGCCTGGACGCGTCATGATCATGGCTCAACGGCCCTGGTAGCGGCCTGCGGAGCAGGTCAGAGGGCATGTCGTCGCTACTTCCAGCGGAAGTGCACGAAGACCCGGCCGAAATTCTTCGAGTCCTTCTCCACCCGGTGATAGAGCGCCTTGACGTCCTTCTGATCAAGGAACCGCAGCACCCGCTTCTTGAGCTGGCCGGACCCCTTGCCTGGGATGATCTCCACCAGGGTGGCCTTCTTCGCCACCGCCTCGTCGATGATTCCGCGCAGGGCCCGGTCGATGTCGGTGCCCCGGTTGTAGATGTCGTGTAGGTCCAGCTTCAGCTTCACCGCCGGGCCTCCACCGGGTCGATTCCGTTGCCAGCACCATCGTAGGTGGCGGGGCGGGCGAAGGGCCGCCCGGTGATCGGCGCGCAGTAGCCGGACGACTGAGGGTCAGCGGCCGACCCGGGCCTGCACCCGTTGCAGCGCCGTCTGATAGTCGGCGTTGCCGTGGTGCATCGCCGCCGCGATCCGCAGATGCCGAAGCGCGTCCACCGGCCGATTCAGCCGCTCCAGCGTCCGGCCCAACACGTGGTGGGCGTAGTGGTCACTCGGGTCCCGATCCACCAGCTCGCGTAGCTGCTCCTCGGCACGGCTGAGCTGCGCCGAGGAGAAGTACGCCCGGGCCAGCAGTTGACGCACGGCGGTGTTGCCGGGCTCGGCCGCGAGGATGGGCTCGAGCAGCCGAGCCGCTTCGGACGGGTCCCCAGCTTCGAAGTACCGGGTCGCCCGTCGATACTCGGCCAGTAGATCCATCCGACCCCACCCCCTCACGTCGTGTCGGCACCCCGGCACCGGCACCACCACCGGCACGGTGGGGCACCCTGCGGCAGCCAGCCGGCCTACCGGTTGAGGATAGGTTCACCGGCCCGAGGGCGGGAACCCGAAGCGCTCCACGGCCGGTCTCCGCCCGCAAGACCGGGGGCATACCGGGGCGGTTTTCGGGTAACGGGCGGCCGGAGGTGGCCATGGTCGCGCTGACGCTGACCCCGCCCTCAGCCCAACGGCTGCGGGCGGTTGACGAATTCCTCGCCGAGGCCTGGGCAGACCAGGCGCGGCACGACAGCCGGCTGCGGGATCTCGCCGTCGGGGTGGAATTCGACCGGGGAGTAGCCCACCTGACCGGAGAGGTCGACGAGCCGGATGACCTACGTCTGGTACGGGACCAGGTCGGCCGGCTCGCCGGGGTCCTGGCCATCTGGGCGCGGGTCCGGGTCGGGGACCGGGATCCAGTCGTGGTGGACCTGGGCTGCGGGGGGACCAAGCAGTGGCCGGACAACCTGGGCCTGGACATCTTTCCCGCGGTCGGGGTGGACGCGGTAGCCGACCTGTCGCGCACCCTGCCGCTGGCCGACAACTCGGTGGACGTCTTCTTCGCCGTCCACATCCTGGAGCATTTGATCGACTTCCTGCCGTTGGTGGACGAGGCGCACCGGGTGCTCCGACCCGGGGGCGTCCTGCACGTCATGAGCCCCTGGTGGGGACATGTCAACGCGGTCGCCGACCCCACCCACGTACGGCTGCTCGACATCCAGACCATCAAGGGCATCTGCCTGCAACGCCCGCCGGACGCTCCGCGCTGGTACCCCCTGCACGCCGGCTGTGACGGGGCCAGCGTCTTCGCCGACCTGACCCTCCTACCGCCCGGTGCGCCCGCCCCCACCCAGGCCCACCTAGCTCGCTTCTTCGCCTGAGCTCAGTCGGGCTCGGGACCGACCCGGGTGGGATCCGGCGTGCTCGGGGCGCGAAGTGGCCGCTCCAAGGGGCTGGTGAGCGCGGATGGGGCGACTCCAGCGGCGAAACGGGTCGAATCAGCGGCTAGGTCCGGGTGTTCGACGCCGAGGGCGACCGCCGCCGCCTCCCGAATGCCCAACCCCGCGCCCTCGCCGTACGTCCGGTCGAAGGCGACATCGCCGAGCGCCGCGCGCACCTGCGCCTGCCACCGCGCAAGGTAGTCGCCGTTGATGCCCGGCGCCGCGCCCAGGTCGGCCCCCCGTGCCTGCGCCGCGCCGAAGAGACGGGCGGCGGTCAACGGATCACCCCCCGCGGCACAGCGCACCGCGATCGCCTGCATCGTGTCGCAGGCACGGCGGTGGAAACCGTGCGCCATCCGGGACCGCAGCGAGGCCAACAGATGCTCGTGCGCGGCGATCAGGTCGCCCCGGGCGAGCGCCACCAGGCCGAGCAGCATGTCCACCGTCCGGCGGCCCCGTTCCACCGGGCGTCCCGCCTCGACCGGGCGGGCCGCGCCGAGCAGCTCTGCCGCCTCCTCCAAGGCACCCCGACGCCACAGCAACTCCGCGAGGCTGAGGACGGCGAAGAGGGCGTCCTCCACCACGTCCTGCCGCTGCGCCCAGTCGATGACCTCCCGGCACACCTGTTCCGCCTCGGCGAACTGCCCCAGGTCAACCAGGGGAGCCGCCCGGCTGGCCAGCACCCGGGCCAGCAGTTTGGCGTCGCCGGCCCGACGGGCCACCGTCTCCGCCCGCTGCGACAGGAGTAGCTCCGCGCCGAAGTCGCCGTCCGCCCCCGCATGCAAGGAATGGGTGTGCTGCGCCGCCGCCAGCTCCGCGTCCGGGATGCGCTCATCGGTCTCGACGCTCCGGTCGTACAGCCGGGACAACCAGAGCCGGCCCTTCCCGGCCAGGCCCCGCTCCCGCCACCACTGGTCCATCCCGACGACGAGCGCGAGCCCCGCCCGGGCGCTACCGCCCGTCGCGCACCAACGAAGTGCGGCTCGCAGCTCCCCGGCGAGCGGGTCGAACGCGTGCAGCGAGAGCGTTACCGGCCGGCCGTCCGGCCCCAAGCCCAACCGCTGTAACGCGTGTGCGGACCAGGCCACGTGTCGGTTCCGCGCCGCCTGCTCCTCACCCGCCGCCACCAACCGGCCGGCCGCGTAGGCGCGAATCGGGTCGAGCAACCGGTAGGTGCTGCCACCGGCCTCCGGCTCGGCCACCACCATCGACTTCTCCACCAGCACCGACAGCGGATCGAGCTGGTCGCCGCCCAACAGCCACTCCACCGCCGCCAGATCCACCGGCCCGGCGAACACCGCCAGCCAGCGCAGCAGCCGGGCCGCCCCCGGGCCCAACCGCTGGTACGACCAGCGGAGGTTCGCCCGCATGCTGTAGTGCCGCACGACCAGACCGGTCTCGGAATCACCCCGGCCGGCGTCGAGGGCACCCAGAACGTCGTCGAGCCGGTCGGCGAGCTGCCCGACCGAGAGCACCCGCAGCCGGGCCGCGGCCAGTTCGATGGCGAGCGGCAGGCCATCCAACCGGCGTACGACCCGACGCAGGTCCACCCACTCCGCCGGGTCGGGCCGCCGACCGCCCCGCGCCGCCGTGGCGCGGTCGAGCAGCAGGGCAACCGCGTCGCTCTCCGCTCCGGCCACCGGTGGGTCGACCGAGAGTGGAGGAATGCGCCACACCACCTCGCCGGGAAGTCCGAACGACTCCCGGCTGGTCGCGAGCACCCGCACCCCCACCCCACCGGCGAGCAGCTGGGAGATCACCTGGGCGGACGCCGACAGCTGGGCGTCCCCGGTGTCCAGCAGCATCAGCATCCGGCGGGCGGCGGTGTACTCCACCAGGGTGTCCACCATCGAGCGGCCCGGCTCCGGACGGAGGCCGAGCCCGGCGGCGATCGCGTACGCCACCAGCCCCGGCTCTGTCACCGTGGCGAGGTCAACGAACCAGACACCGTCCGGATGGGACTCGACCAGGTCGGCGGCGAGCTCCACCGCCAGCCGGGTCTTGCCGGATCCCCCCGCGCCGACCACCGTGACCAGGCGGTAGCTCTCCACCAACCGGCGCAGCTCGGCCCACTCGGCCTGCCGGCCAACGAACGAGGTGACCGGGGTGGGCAGGTTGTGCGCCGCCGCGTCCGCGGTGCGCGGACGTGGGAACTGCCGCTCCAGACCGGCGGCGGCCAGCTGGAAGAGCCGTTCCCGGTCGTCGAAGCCACGCAGTCGGTGCAGGCCCAGGTCGACTAGGGAGGTGCCGCCGGGCAACGGGTGGGCGTGCCGCACGGTCGCCGCGGAGCAGAGCACCTGTCCACCGTGCGCGGCGGCGGCGATCCGAGCGGCCCGGTGCACCTCCGCACTCACGTACTCGCCGTCGCGGGGCTCGGCCCACCCGGTGTGCAGCCCCATCCGTACCCGCGGGGTGGCCTCCGGGGTTGGCCAGTCGTGGCTGGTCAGGGCACGTTGGGCAGCCAGGCAGGCGGCCAGCGCGGCGGACGCGTCGGCAAAGGCCAAAAAGAACGAGTCGCCCTCGGTGAGCAACTCCGCCCCCTTGGTGGCGACGATGGTCCGGCGCAGCAGGCGCCGGTGTTCCCGCAGCACTGGCCGGTAGGCCGGCCCGAGCAGCTGGGCCAGCCGGGTGGAGCCCTCAATGTCGGTGAAGACGAAGGTCACCCACCCGGTCGGGAGGTGGATCCGTGGCGACATGCGTGGAACCTCCGCCCAGGACGTCTGGTTCATGCTGCCTGAATCCAGTCCGTCACATATCGCGAGAATGACGGCCCGGTTCTGCTCCAACGTGCCACTCCGCGCCGACGTCGGCAAGCGCGGGTGAGACGTTGACGAATCGAAACCGGTTTAGCAGCCGCAGCCCCCACCGCAGCAGCCCCCACCTGCGCTGGGAGCGGTCCCGCCCGATCCGCTACGGCCGATTGTCGCGACTGTGGACAGGAGTTTGACCGTCTCGTCGTGCCCCTGCGGGCAGCGGGCCGGCTCGGCGGCCTGGGCCATGGGTCGATTGACCTCGAAGGTGCCGCCGCAGACGCGGCAACGAAACTCGTACCGGGGCATGCTTCCAGCCTACGACCGCTCCGGACGACCGACCGAACATGGGTAATACTCAACGGGTGGTGGACGGCGAGGAGAACCAGACCATCCCGCCCCTGCGTCCGGCCGCACCGGACGGGGGAGCATCGAGTGGATCCGGCGTGACCGCCGGTCGCCGGCCCCGGCCGGCGCCCCGGCCGCGCCGACCATGGCTGCAACCGCCGACGGACCCGGACCCAGAGCTGACGCGGGTCGACCCCACCGGTCCGGCGACAGGTTCCCACGCGCCCGCCCGCCCCGACGCCGACACCGACACCGACACCGACACCGACACCGACGCGGCCAACGAGAACGAGCCGTCAAGTCCCAGCGAACCGACGGATCCGGCCAACACGAACGAGCCGCAGAGTTCCAGCGAACCGACGGAGCCGGCGCGGGCCGCGAGCACCCGGCGCCGCCGGACCCCCTTCGCGCACGCCCTCCGGGTCTCACCCACCCGACTGACGGTCGGCGCGGCCCGATCGATTGGCCGCTGGTCACGCCGCCCCAGCGGCCAGCTCACCCTCCCTGGCGTTTCCCTGCTGCTCCTGGTCGCGGCGACCGTGACGGCCGGCGCTCTGCTGTTGCCCGCCGTGGTGCCCTCCGGCCCGAACAACGCCGCCGCCACCGCCGACGCGTCGGATCCCGCGCCGGACGGGCTGCCATCCGCTGGCGCCCTGCCCCCCTCCGACGCCACGTTGACCGCCCCGCCCCCCAACCTCGGCCGTCCCGCCGACACACTCACGGGTTGGGCAGCCCAGACCGGCGCGAAGGTCGACATCGCACCGGTCGCGTTACAGGCCTACGGCTACGCCGAGCTGGTCCTCGCCCAGACCAACCCGAGCTGTGGTCTGAGCTGGACCACGCTCGCCGCGATCGGGCACGTCGAGTCGGCGCACGGGCAGGCCAACAACGCCCGGCTCGGCACGGACGGGCGGGCGGCCCCGGAGATCATCGGCCTGCCGCTGGACGGGCAGGGCGGGCGGATGCTGATCCGGGACACCGACCACGGCACGTTGGACCAGGACGCCACCTACGACCGGGCGATCGGGCCGATGCAGTTCATTCCGACCACCTGGGAAGAGATCGGGGCCGACGCGGACAACGACGGCCGCAAGGACCCACACGACATCGACGACGCCGCCCTAGCCGCCGGCAACTACCTGTGCAAGGGCGGCCGGAACCTGACCATCGCCACCGACTGGTGGAATTCCATCCTGTCGTACAACAACGTACGGCAGTACGCTCAGGACGTCTTCGACAAGGCCAACCAGTACGGGCAGGCAAGCCGGAGCTGACGTGATCATCCAGGTTTCCGGGGATTCCCCTACTTCCCCCGAGCAGCGGTAGACGGCAAGCTAGACGGGTGATGATGCGCGAATGGGATCTTAAGACCGCGTCGTCCGCCGAGATGTCGTCCCTGCTGGACACGTTGAACGCGGTCCTCGCCGCCGATCTGCCGCAGGACCCGCCCTGGCAGGGGAGCTTCCTGCGGGAATATCTGACCGAGATGATGCCGGGCGAACGACGAATCGCCTGGGTGGCCGAGGCCAACCCGGTCGAGCCCGGCGGGGTGGCCATCCCGGGGATGGTCAACGTGCTGCTGCTCGGCAGCATCGGCGTGCTCGAGGTGCTGGTGCACCCGTCGGCCCGCCGCAGCGGCCTCGGCCGCGAGCTGGTCCTGGCCGCTGCCCGCCGGGTCTACCAGGAGGGATTTGAGACCATCGGCGTGGAGGTGGTCGGCGACACGCCGGCCGTCGCCTTCTTTCAGACGCTCGGTTTCACCCGAGAGTTCGTCGAAACCCGCGGCGTGCTGGACCTGGCCGGAGTGGACTGGGCGGAGCTGGGCAAGACCGCCGACGGCATCAGCCCGGGGTACGACATCCAGTTCCACCCCGGTGGGCTGCCCGACGAGCTCATCGACGCGTACGCGCGGGCCAAGGCGGAGGCGCGCGATGTCGAGGAGGGCGAGCTCCGCCCCAGCTCCTACGACCCGCAGCGGCTCCGGGACAGCCTCGACTGCCTGCACCGACGGGGGATGACCCCGTACATCGTCCTCGCGCTGCACAAACAGACCGGGGAGGTGGCCGGCCTGACCGAGGTGGTGGTGCCGGCGCAGCATCCGACCCGGGCCGACCAGTACGACACGATCGTCGTACCGGCGCACCGCGGGCACGACATCGACCGGGCGATGAAGGCCCGCATGCTGTTGGAGCTACGCTCTGCCGAGCCGACGCTCACCGAGGTCCAGACCTGGAACGCGCAGGACAACGAGGCGATGCTGAAGGTCAACGCCGAGCTGGGCTACCGCCCCGACCGGGAGTGGTACGAGTACAGCGTTGACGTCGCCGAGTTGGTGCACCGGCGCGACGCCACGCGCCAATAGTTCACCATCAGGACCTTCAGGGGATAGAGCGAGGTAGGGCGCAGCCTCTACCCTTCGCTCGTTCCCATCCACCCACCGTGGAGGCTCCATGCGCCCGCGTCGCGCACTCGCCGTCTTCGCCACCGTCACCGTCACCGCGAGCCTCGCGGCCGTCGGGGTCACACCCCACGCCGCCAGCGCCGCCCCAACCGACCTGTTCATCTCCGAGTACGTCGAAGGCTCGTCCAACAACAAGGCGATCGAGCTCTTCAACGGCACCGGCGCCCCGGTCGACCTCGCCACCGGCGGCTATCAGCTGCTGCTCTACTTCAACGGCTCCACCACGCCGACCACCTTCGCCCTGACCGGCACGGTTGCGGCGGGAGACGTCTTCGTCTTCGCCCACTCATCGGCGAACGCGGCGATCCTCGCCCAGGCCGACCAGGTCACCGGTGCCGGACTCTTCAACGGCGACGACGCGGTCGTGCTGCGCCGCGAGGGCACCGTGCTCGACGCGATCGGCCAGGTGGGCGTTGACCCGGGCAGCGGGTGGGGCACCGGCCTGACCAGCACCGCCAACCACACCCTCCGCCGGCTGGGCAGCGTCGCCTCGGGTGACACCGACCCCGGCGACAGCTTCGACCCGGCCACCGAGTGGGTCGGCTTCGACACCGACACGGTGGACGGGCTCGGCGCGCACCACCTCGGCGGTGATCCGGGAGGCACCCCCGCCACCATCACCTGCGGCGATCCCCTGGTCACTCCGGCGGGCACCGCGGCGTCCCGGGAAGTCACCGCGACCGACCCGGACGATGAGATCGTGGACCTGGCGGTCACGTCAGTTTCCCCGCCGCCGGCCACCGGCGCGATCAGCCGGACGGCGTTCACCCCGGCCGGAGCGGTCGGTGGCACCGCCCGGGCCACCGTCAGCGCGAGCGCCGACTTGGCCGCCGGGGCGTACTCGGTGGTCCTGACGGCGACCGACACCGACGGCAGCACCGCGACCTGCACGCTGCCGGTGCAGGCCACCCGGGAGCTGACGGTGGGCGAGGTGCAGGGCCCGACCACCGACGCCGAGGAGGGTGACACTGACCGCTCGCCGTTCGCGCCGGCCAGCGGCAACGGTTCCAGCAGCGCGCGGTACGACGTCCGCGGAGTGGTCACCCAGCGCACCCTGGCCCGCGACTCCGCCGGCCAGGACCAGCACGGGTTCTTCCTCCAGAGCCGCGCCGACGCGACCGACGGCGACCCCACCAGCTCCGACGGCATCTTCGTCTTCATGGGCTCGAACACGTCGCTCATCGGCGGTTACGTGCCGACCGTCGGCGACGAGGTGGTGCTCCACGCCCGGGTCTCCGAGTACTACCAAATGACGCAGCTCTCCAGCGCCTCGCTGGTCCGGCGGATCTCCACCGGTCTGGACGTGGACCAGGTGGTCGCGGTGACCGACGCGGTACCCCCGGCCGACCTGGCCGACGCGCAACGCTTCTGGGAACGGCACGAGGGGGCCCGGCTGCGGGTTCGCGCGGGCAGTCAGACCGTGAGCGGGCGCACCGTCTTCGCCTCCAGCGCCGACGCCGAGACCTGGCTGGTCGACCGGGATGACCCGCTCCTGGACCGGGGCGACCCGGACACCCGCCGGGTGTTCCGCGACGCGCACCCGCTGGACAACGACCCTACCCAGCTCTTCGACGACGGCAACGGCCAGCGGATTATGCTGGGCAGCCTGGGTGTCAAGGCCGCCAGCGGCGACAACACCACACTGCTGCCAGCGGCGCGCACCTTCGACACGCTGACCGCCGACGCGGTGGGCGGCCTCTACTACTCGTTCCAGAAGTACGGCGTCCAGGTCGAGTCCGCGGCGTTCGCGGCCGGCTTCGACCCGGCGACGAACCACCCGCCGCAGCCGGCCCAGCGGTCGACGGAGTACGCGGTCGCCGCGTACAACGTGGAGAACCTCTACGACTTCCGCGACGACCCCTTTGACGGCTGCGACTTCGCCGGAAACGACGGCTGCACCGGCGTACGGCCGCCGTTCGACTACGTGCCGGGCAGCGAGCAGGAGTACCAGGAGCAGCTCGCCGCGCTCGCCGACCAGATCACCAACGACCTGCACTCCCCCGACCTGATCCTGATCCAGGAGACCGAGGACCAGGACATCTGTGTGGTTGACGGCGGCACGCTGGTCTGTGGTGACACCGATGACGCCGACGGCGCTCCGGACTCGCTCCAGGAGCTCGCGCTGACCATCGCCGACAACGGTGGCCCGGCCTACGCGGCCGCCTACGACCGCAGCGGCGCCGACGACCGGGGCATCACCTCGGCCTTCCTCTACCGCACTGACCGGGTCGCGCTGGCCGAGGCGACCGCCGACGATCCGCTGCTCGGCGCCGCCCCGACCGTCGAGTACCGCGCACCCGGGCTGCCGTCCAACGCCGACGTGCAGAACCCCAAGGCACTCAACGCGGTCCTGCCACCCGATGTGGACACCAGCACCGGCAAGGACGGCGACAACGTCTTCACCCGCGCGCCGCAGCTCGGCCGGTTCACCATCGAAGCCGCCCCCGGTTCGGGAGAACGGCTGACGCTCTGGGCGGCCAGCAACCACTACTCGTCCGGCCCCGACCGCCGGGTGGGGCAGCGCCGGGAGCAGGCCGCGTACGGCGCGGCGATCGTCTCCGCGGTCACGGCGGCGGACCCGGACGCCCGAGTGGTGTTCGGTGGGGACCTAAACGTCTTTCCCCGTCCCGACGATCCGATCGCGACGGCCGCGGATCCGACCCCGTCGGACCAGCTCGCTCCCCTGTACGAGGCGGGGCTGCGCAACCTCTGGGACGATCTGCTCGCCGACGCGCCGTCGTCCGCCTACTCGTACAGCTTCGCCGGCCAGGCCCAGACGCTGGACCACCTTTTCGTCACCGCGTCGCTCCACACTGATCTGGTGCAGATGCGCGCCGCGCACATCAACGCCGACTGGCCGGCGGAGTACGCGGGGGACGGCTCGCGCGGCGCCAGCGACCACGACCCGCAGGTGGCCCGGTTCCGGTCCCGCGCGACACTGACCGTCGCCGACGCCTCGGTGGTCGAGGGCGATCAGGGCCGCGGCGAGCTGGCCTTCACCGTCACCGCCTCGCGGCCCCTCTCCGAGCCGACCCTGGTCTGCGCCCTGACCCTGGGCCGAAGCGCACGGCCGGGCGTTGACTACCGGTCGTACGCCGGGTGCCAGACGCTGCCGGCGGGCCAGACAACGCTGACCTTCCCGGTGTCGGTGTATGGCGACCGGAAACGAGAGACCGACGAGAGGTTGACTCTGCTGGTGGTGGGGGGCCCTGGGCTCCAGATCGCCGATCCGTTCGGCACCGGGACCATCGTCAACGACGACTGACCGCCCACCGACGTCGCCACGGGCGACCTTGTAAGCGTCGGCGACCTTGTAAGCGTCGGCGACCTTGTAAGCGTCGGCGACCTTGTAAGCGTCGGCGACCTTGTAAGCGTCGGCGACCTTGTAAGCGTCACGGCCCGCCGGCCCGGTACTCGACCGGGCCGACGGGCCGTTCCGGTGCTGGGGACCGGGCTGCCGGCGGCCGGACGCGACGGCGGGCCGGCCGGGCGCGACGGCGGGCCGACCGGGCGCGACGGCGGGCCGACCGGGCGCGACGGCGGGCCGACCGGGCGCGGCGTCAGTAGCGCTGACGCAGCAGCTGCGCGGCCTCGACCGCCCAGTAGGTGAGGATGATCTCGGCTCCGGCCCGACGGATCGAGGTGAGCGTCTCCAGCATCGTCTGCTCGCGGTCAATCCAGCCGTTCGCGGCAGCCGCCTCGACCATCGCGTACTCGCCGGAGACCTGGTAGGCGGCGACCGGCACGTCAACGGCGGCCCGGACCGCGGCGACCACGTCGAGGTACGGCAGCGCCGGCTTGACCATCACCATGTCGGCGCCCTCGGCCACGTCCAGCGCCACCTCGCGCAGGGACTCCCGCAGGTTCGCCGGATCCTGCTGATAGGTCCGACGGTCGCCGTCCAGCGTCGACTCCACCGCGTCCCGGAACGGGCCGAAGAACGCGGACGCGTACTTCACCGCGTAGGCGAGGATGGCCACGTCCTGGTGACCGGCGGCGTCCAACGCCCGCCGGACCACGCCGACCTGGCCGTCCATCATTCCGGACGGCCCGACCACGTGTACCCCGGCCTGCGCCTGCGCCACCGCCATGTCCGCGTACGCGGCGAGGGTGGCGTCGTTCGCCACCGACCCGTCGGGCGCCAGCACACCGCAGTGCCCGTGCGAGGTGAACTCGTCCAGGCAGAGGTCGCTCATCACCACGGTGGCATCGCCCACCTCGGAGACGACGTCCCGGATGGCGGCGTTCAGGATGCCGTTCGGCTTGGTCCCGCCGGAGCCGAGCTCGTCCCGTTCGGCCGGCACCCCGAAGAGCATGATCCCGCCGACCCCGGCCTGGACCGCCGCGACCGCTGCCTTGCGCAGCGACTCCCGGGAGTGCTGGAGCACCCCCGGCAGGGACGGCACGGACCGGGGCTCGGTCAACCCCTCCTTGACGAACAGCGGCACGACCAGCTCGGCCGGGTCGAGCCGGGTCTCGGCGACCAGCCGCCGCAGGGCCGGGCTGCGACGCAGCCGCCGGGGTCGATGCTCGGGGTACGGCACGGGGTCCTCCAGGGTCAGCGGAACCGGAGGGCGGTCGGCCCCTGCACCTTCGAGCCGCGCCGCTGCTTCGCCGGCATCGCGGCGAGCTTCTCGCGCAGCTCGACGGCGTAGCCGGCCAGCTCCTCCACCAGGTCGGGGACCGAGGCGTGCGGCGGCTGCACATCAACCCGAAGGCCGAACTCGGTAGCGGTCTCCGCCGTCTTGGGCCCAATAACCGCAACAACGGTACGCGCGTGCGGCTTCCCGGCGATGCCGACCAGATTCCGGACCGTGGACGAGGAGGTGAAGAGCACCGCGTCGAACCCACCCGACTTGATCGCGTCGCGGATCTCGGCCGGCGGCGGCGCCGCCCGAACCGTCCGGTAGGCGGTCACGTCGTCAACCTCCCAGCCGCGCTCGGTGAGCCCGGCGGCAAGCGTCTCGGTGGCGATGTCGGCGCGCGGCAGCAGCACCCGACCGACCGGGTCGAGCACCTCGTCGTGCGGCGAGAACTCGGCCAGCAGCCCCTCCGAGGACTGCTCCCCGGTGGGGATCAGCTCCGGCCGGATCCCGAAGGCGCGCACCGCGTCGGCGGTCGCTTCGCCGATGCAGGCGATCTTCACGCCGCCGAAGTGACGGGCGTCGAGGCCGTGCTCGGCGAACTTCTCCCAGACCGCGCGGACCGCGTTCACCGACGTGAAGATCACCCAGGCGTACCGGCCGTCGACCAGTCCCTTGACCGCCCGCTCCATCTGCGCGGGGGTACGCGGCGGCTCCACCGCGATGGTCGGCACCTCGCAGGGGATCGCGCCGTACGCGCGCAGTCGGGCGCTCATCACCCCCGCCTGCTCCTTGGTCCGCGGGACCAGCACCTTCCAGCCGTACAGCGGGCGGTTCTCCCACCAGCTGAGCTTGTCCCGCTGGCCGACGCCCTCGCCGAGGGTGAGCACCACCCGGCCGGTGAACCCGAGCGCCGCCGCGACGAAGGAGTCCACCGTTGACGTGGTCGTGTACTGGGTCTCGCCGGTGCCGTCCCCGGTCACGCCGACCACGGTCGCGTCGTCGACTCCGGCGGCGAGCAGCCCGTCCCGGATCGCGGCGAGATCCCCGGCGTCCACCGCGAGGGCCAACGGTCCCCGGGTGACGGCGGCGGCCAGCGCCTCGAAGTCGAGCGTGGTGACGTCTTCGACGTCGGCCGCCGTCCGGACCCCGGGCAGCGGCACCCCCGCGTAGGTCGCCACTCCCTCAGCCTGGCCGATGCCCGGGACCACCTCGAACTGGCCGGCGGTTCGGGCGACCGCCTGCACCTCCCGGACCACCGCCTCGTGGCCGAACGGATCACCGGCGACTAGGTGCACCGCGTTCAGCCCGGAACGGGCCGCCGAGATCAGGGCCTTCGCCACGTCGCCCGATCCGCCCTCGGCCAGGGTTAGCTGAGCCTCCTGCTTCGCCTGGGCGCGGACGACGTCGAGCAACGCCTCGGGGACTCCCCGGTCGTATACCACCTGGTCGGCGCTGACCAGGGCGTCGTATCCCCGGCGGGTCAGCAGGCCCGGATCGCCGGGGCCGGCCCCGACGAACGCGATGCGGCCTACGGGCTTACGGGTGCGGGTCATACTGTGCTCCCAAATTGCTGGGTCCCCGGGCCAAGGTTCCGTTGCTGGCCGAGGATCGAGTCGGCGCCGAGGTCGAGCAGATCAGTGGCGAGGGCCTTACCGATCTCCACCGCGTCGGCGGGCGTTCCGGTGCGGGACAGCCGGAGGTCACGAGTGCCGTCCGGACTGATCACCGCCCCGCGCAGGTAGATCTCTTCACCGACGTCGCCTTCGGCGAGTTCGGCGTAGGCGGCGACCGGGGCACTGCACCCGGCCTCCAGGGTGGCGAGCAGCGCCCGCTCCGCCACGACCGTGGCGCGGGACGGTGCATGGTCGAGTACCGCGAGCAGCTCGACCAGAGCCGAATCGTCGGACCGACACTCCACCGCCAGCGCGCCCTGAGCGGGAGCGGGCAGCATCAGCATCGGGTCGAGCGTCTCGGTGATCGTGTCGGCGCGATCCAGGCGGGCCAGCCCGGCCCGCGCCAGGACCACCGCGTCCAGGTCGGCCTCCGGCCCGAGCACGCGCGCCAGCCGGGTACCGACGTTACCCCGGATCGGCTGGACCTCGAGCTGAAGCCCGAGCGCGTGCAGCTGGGCGATGCGACGCAACGCACCGGTGCCGACCCGGGCGCCGGGCGGCAGCTCGGCGAGGGTACGGCCGCCGGTGGCCACGAGCGCGTCCCGCGGGTCCTGCCGGGGTGGGACGGCCGCGACGTACAGACCGGGGGCCGCCGCGCTCGGCAGGTCCTTGTACGAGTGCACCGCGAAGTCGATGGTGCCCGCGGCGAGGGCGTCCCGCAGCGCGGAGACGAACACGCCGACACCGAGCTGGTGCACCGGGGCCGCGGAGCGGTCGCCGGTGGTCACCACCTCGACCAGCTCCACCGGGGTGCCGGTGGCCGCGGTGAGGGCCTTCGCGACCTGCCCGGACTGGGCCATCGCCAGGGCGCTGCCCCGAGTACCGAGGCGTAGGGGGACCTTCATCACTCACCTCCGGTGGGGAGCGGATCGGCGTCACCGCCGAGTTGGGGGTCAACGTCGGGCGCCATCACGTCGGGGACGGTGCCGACCGGGGAGGTCTGCGGCACCTCCAGGTCGAAGAGCTCACGCAGCAGCGCCGCGTACTGGTCGCCGCCGGGCTCGGCAGCGAGCTGGCGGACCCGTACGGTCGGCTGGTGCAGCAGCCGCTGGACGACCCGGTGCACCGTCCGGGCGACCTCGGCCCGCTGGTTGTCGGTCAGGTCCGGACAACGCTGGGCGAGCCGCCCCAACTCGGCCGTGACCACGTCGTCGGCACGGCCCCGCAGGGCGGCCACGGTCGGCGCGACGTCAGCCCCCCGCAGCCAGGTGAGGAAGGCGTTGACCTCGGCGGCGACGATCTGCTCCACCGCGGCGACGTCGGCGGCGACGGGGCCGTCGGCGACCAGTGCCGCCATCCGGTCGATGTCGATCACCCGGACGCCGGGCAGGTCGGCCACGCCGGGCTCGACGTCGCGCGGGACAGCCAGGTCCAGCAGGACCAGCGGCCCCCGGGACGGGTCTCGACCAGTGAGTGCCGGAGCCACCACCGCGCGGGTGAGGACCGCCTCGGGGGCGGCCGTGGCAGCCACTACGATATCCACTGTGGAAAGCGTCTCGGTGAGGTCGGCGATCGGTACGGCAGTCGCGCCGTACGAGCCGGCCAGCCGGGCGGCCCGGTCGGCGCCCCGGTTGGTCACGGTGACCGGCCCGGCACCCAACCGGGTGAGGGTGGCCACGCCCAGCGAGCCCATCGCTCCCGCCCCCACGACCAGCGCGGGACGGCCGGCCAGGTCACTGTCGAGCAGCTCGGTGGCGTGGCCGAGCGCGGCCGTGACGACGCTCTGCCCGGCCCGGTCGATGCCGGTCTCGGAGCGGGCCCGCTTCCCCACCCGGAGCGCCTGCTGCATCAGCTCGTGCAGCAGACGGTCAACGGTGTCGGCCTCCGCTGCCCGGTGGTACGCCTCGCGGAGCTGGCCGAGGATCTGGGCCTCACCCACAACCATGGAGTCCAGCCCGGTGACGACCCGGAAGACGTGGTTGACCGCCGCGACGTCGAAGTGCACGTACAGGTGGTCGGCGAGGGCCGCCGGCTGGCAGCCGGTCGACTCGGCCAGGACAGTGCAGATGTCACCCAGGCCGCCGTGGAATCCGGAGACGACGGCGTACACCTCCACCCGGTTACAGGTGGAGACGAGCACCGCCTCACTCACGTACGGCTGCGCCACCAGGCGGGTCAGGACACGGGGAAGGTCGGCGGGGGCGACCGCGAGTCGCTCCAGGGCGGCGACCGGGGCGGTGCGGTAAGACGCGCCGACGACGAGCAGTTTCACGTGCCGATCGCCTCCTGGGGGTTGGTGGCGGCGAGGCTACCCGGCAATGGGGGGAGGGCGGCCTCGCCGACGGCGGGGAGTGCGGTCCGGGACGCCTTGCGGTGCTCGTGGAAGGACAGGATCTGCAGCTCGATGGCGAGGTCGACCTTACGGACGTCAACCCCGTCGGGCACGGTCAGCACGCAGGGCGCGAAGTTCAGGATGCTGGTGACTCCGCCGGCGACCAGTCGGTCGGCGACCCGCTGCGCGGCGGCGGCCGGGGTGGCGATCACGCCGATCGCGATCGACTCCTCGGTGGCGACCCGGGACAACTCGTCCACATGCCGGACGACCAGACCGTTGATCTCCTCACCGACCCGTACGGGGTCGGCGTCGAAGAGCGCGGCGATGCGGAAGCCACGGGTGGCGAAACCGTCGTAGCCAGCGAGGGCATGACCGAGATTACCCACCCCGACCAGGGCGACGGACCGGCGCTGAGTGAGCCCCAGTACGTACTCGATCTGATCGATCAGCAGGGCCACGTCGTAGCCGACGCCCCGGGTGCCGTAGGAACCGAGGTGCGAAAGATCTTTGCGGAGCTTGGCGGAGTTGACTCCCGCGGCCCCGGCCAACCACTCACTGGAAACTGTCTCGTGACCGTTTTCGGCCAGGTTGTGCAGGGCGCGGAGGTACTCGGGGAGCCGGGCGACGGTCGCCTCCGGCAGGTCCGGCAACGCCGGCACGGCGACCGGGCGTTCGGGCGCGCCGGGCGGACGGTGCTGACTCATGAAACTCCGTGCAGTGGGATCCTGGGCCAACTCCGCCGGGCCGGGTCGGGACTCCCGCTGGCCACCGAGGAGACCGGCTGTGCTAGCGGGGCGGGTCGGAACTACAGAGTAAGCGCTTGTGAAGACACGCACAAATCGCGATCTTGGTCGCCCACGACGCGACTCCACCCGTCCCCCCGTTCCACAAGATCAATGTCTCGACTCCGCCCACGCCGTCCGGCGATTATTGCTCAATTACGACTTCTCTGACCAATCACACGGGCGCGCGTCGCCCACTTCCCGACCGGCGTGGTAGCACCCGCAACCTCCCCGGCCGTGCTAGCCCTCCCCCGGGGTGGTAGCGCCAGCACCTCCAGACATTCGGCGGCGTGCAGGATGGGCGGGTTCGGTCCCACTGCCTAGCCTCGGGGCATGACCGCTGCACGCGTGGCCGCCACCCCCACCTCCAGCCCGCCACGCACCCTGCTCCGCCAGCTCCTGCGCGACGTCGGCTACGTCCTCTCCGGCTTGCCCCTCGCCCTGGTGGGCATCGTGCTGGCCGCCACCGGGATCTCCCTCAGCCTCGGCCTGCTGGTGACCACGCTGGGCCTGCCGATCCTGACCGGAACGCTCTACGCCGTACGGGTCCTGGCCGATCTCGAACGACTCTGGCTGCCCTCGGTGCTGAGGATGCCCCGGGTCCGCCCGGTCTACCGGAGCCCCGATCCTGCTGCCGGCTTCTGGGGCCGGGCCCTGACGCCGGTACGCGATCCGCAGTCCTGGCTCGATCTGCTCCACGCGTTCAGCAAGCTACTGGTGGCGGCTCCGGCCTTCGTCATCCTGGTCACCTGGTGGGCGGTGGCGCTCGCCGGCGTGTCGTACGGGGTATATGACCGCTATCTGCCGTATGGCCCGGACAGTATGTCCCTCAGCGAGCTCCTCGGGATGGGCGACGGCACCGGCGCCCGGATCTTCCTGAACACCGCCATCGGTCTCTTCGCCCTGCTCACCCTGCCGCTGGTAGCCCGCGCCTGCGCGCGGACCGAGGGTGGCCTGGCCCGCGCCCTACTCACCGGCGTGGCCGAGTTGCGCAACCGGATCACCACCCTCGAAGAACAGAAACGAGCATTCGCCTCCGCTGAGGCGCACGCGCTGCGCAAGCTGGAGCGCGACATCCACGACGGGCCGCAGCAACGGCTGGTCCGACTGGCGATGGATCTCAGCCGGGCCCGCGAGCAGCTCACCAACAACCCGGTAGCGGCCGGGCACACACTCGACGAGGCGGTTGACCAAACCCGGGAGACCCTCACCGAGCTGCGTGCGCTGTCCCGGGGCATCGCACCGCCCATCCTGGTTGACCGCGGGCTACCGAGCGCCCTCGCGGCGCTGGCCGGACGCGGACTGATCCCGATCGAGCTACAGGTGGACGCCGGGCTCGGCGAACCCGGCGGCCGGCTCGACCCGGCCGTGGAGAGCACCGCGTACTTCGTGGTCGCCGAGGCGCTCACCAACGTCGCCAAACACAGCCGGGCCACCGAGTGCCGGGTGTTCGTGGAACGGGCCGGGCGGCGGCTTCGGGTCGGCATCGCCGACGACGGCCAGGGCGGCGCACACCTGGCCAAGGGGCACGGGCTGGTCGGCATCGCCGATCGGGTCCGGGCCGCCGGCGGGCAACTCCAGGTGACCAGCCCCGCCGGCGGCCCCACCGAGCTCCGCGCCGAACTCCCCGCGACGACCGGAAAGTGGTAGGACTGCAGCCATGCGGATCGTGATCGCTGACGACGCCGTCCTGCTCCGAGAAGGGCTGATCCGGCTCCTCACCGAACGCGGCCACCAGGTGGTGGCCGCCGTCGGTGACGGCGACGCCCTGGTGCAGGCGGTGGTCACCCACCGCCCCGACGTGTCGATCGTTGACGTACGAATGCCGCCGTCCCACACCGACGAAGGGCTCCGCGCCGCCGTGCAGGCACGTGCGCTGGTGCCAGCGACGCCGATCCTGGTGCTCTCCCAGTACGTCGAGGTCTCCTACGCCGACGACCTGCTGGCCACCGGGGCCGGGGTCGGCTACCTACTCAAGGACCGGGTGGCCGCGATCGGCGAGTTCCTCGACGCGCTGGTCCGAATCACCGCCGGGGGCACCGTCCTCGACCCCGAGGTGATCACCCAGCTCTTCGCCCGCCGCCGCCGCGACGATCCCCTGCGGGACCTGACCCCGCGCGAACGCGAGGTACTGGGCTTGATGGCCGAGGGCCACTCCAACACCGCGATCGCCCGCACGCTGGTGGTGACCGACGGGGCGGTCGAGAAGCACGTCCGCAACATCTTCACCAAGCTCGATCTCCCACCGGACGTCGAGCAGCACCGCCGGGTCCGTGCGGTCCTGGCCTACCTGCGCGGCTGAGTCGAGCGCATGATCAGTGCGGGCGGGCCAGCGCGACCGCCTCGGTGAGGGTCTCCGCGACCGGATGGCCGGAGGCCCGCAACCGGGTGGGGTCGGTGAGACCCCCGGCGTAGAGGACCGCGCGGCCACCCACCGATCGGGCCGCTTCGGCGTCGTCGAGCGAGTCGCCGATCAGCACCACGTCCCGGCCGTCCAGCCCCAGCTCGGCCAGGTGCCGGGTCAGGGACTCGGCCTTCCGGTCCCCACCCACCTCGGTCCGGAGCCCGTCCACCCGCAGGAAGTGCCGGGTCAGTCCGTAGGTCTGCACGGTCGGCACCAGCTCCTTGTGGAACCACATGGACAACAACGACTGGTTGCCGGGCCAGGACGAAATCGCGTCCACCGCGTCATGTGCCAGCCCGCAGGTGGTCAGCTCGTCCAGGTACGCCTCGTGGAAGATCTTGTCCAGCTGGCCGAACGCCGCCTCGTCCACGGCCTGCCCGAGCACCTCGGCGTAGTAGTCGGCGATCGGTCGACGAAACCGAACCCGGTGCTCGTCGGCGGTCACCGCCGGCCCACCGACGCTGGCGAAGGCGACATTGGTCGAAGCCACGATCAGGTCCAGATCGTTGAGCAGGGTTCCGTTCCAGTCCCAGACCAGGTGCGGGTGCGCAGAACTCATCGCCGCACCCTACCGGGCAGCCTCAGAGCTGAGGAGTGGTCAGATCGCGGAGCAACCGCTCCTCCTCGACCCGCCAGTAGCCGTGCTCCTTGCCGTCGAGCAGCACCACCGGCAGCCGGTCCCCGTACTCGCGCTCCAGCTCCACATCGCCGGTGACATCCTTCTCCACCCACCGGTCGTTGGTGACCGACACCACCCGTTCCAGCGCCGCCTTCGCGTCTTCGCAAAGGTGGCAACCAGGCCGGGTTAGCAGGGTGAGGCGGGGTTCACGCATCGGTCTCCTCCGTGGGGACGGCCCCGGCCCGACGGCCGGAGCAGGGTCTTGCGGCGCGTACGCGTGGACAGTTTCGCCGTTGGCGGGATGCGGCACACCCAGTACCGCCCTGCGCCACACCTCGGTGACCCGGCAGGCACCAGCTTCACCGCACGCGGGGAAGCATTCGCACCGGCGCCGACCACCTCCTGCCCAGCCGTCGAGTGTGGCACAACGGGCAACGACCCCCGGCACCGGCGCCGAAGAGCGCGGCACGGGGCGGCTACCCGGCGGCGCGCCGGGCGTCGCGGCCACCCTCGGCCCGTCCTACCAATGGGACTTTGACCGTCACGTGCCGTACAAGCAACCGTCACCTGCCGTGAGAGAAATAGCACCCTTCACCTGCCGCCGCGAGCCACCGCTGCCGCACATCTCGTCCCCTCCGCCGGCCGGCACCCACCCTGCCGCGATCATCCACACCCCGAACTACCTGGGCGTCTCCCCAAACACCGGGGAATCCGAAAGTCAACCGCACACGACGGACAACTGGTCCGGCAGGAGTGCGACACGACCGGAAATACTTTGGCCCTGTGTAACGGACTTGCCACGCGCGGGTGACGTTGACCCCTATCATCACTCGGGTCGACTCACCCCGTTTTCCGTGAGTCGACAACCCCTCAGCCCGAGGAGGCCCCCGTGCCCGACAGCGCATTGGACCAGCACCTCAAGGGGAGCTGCCGCGTACCGGCAAACCCCCTACCCACACCATGCGTGCCCGACCGGCCCCCACTCACCGGGGACCCGGGCCGCGGGACGGAGGTGCCCCGATGACGACCTTCGGCTACGCGCAGCGGCCAATTGGCCTGGGCGACCCGCCCGCCCGACCCGCGACGAATGAACGGCTGACACCCCGCGGGCCCCGGGACGACGGCCGGCTCGCCGCCTGGAGCGAAAACGGGGTCCGCAGCCGTCCGCACCCCAACGAAACCCCCGTTCGGAGCGGGACACCGGGTGCAAACGCCAAACCGATCGAGGCCCGGGTCGCCTCGCCAGCCCGGCCGGCTATGCCCGTACAGGGCCGCCGGAGTACCGACCCACCCGCCAGCGCCGACTCCACCGGCACCGACACGGCGGTGCTGCCCGCACTACCCGCCAGCACACCCGCCACCGGCTATCCGAGCCGCCCCGACCCGTCCGACCCGGCGATCGAGATCTGGACGCTGGTCGAGCGTGCACAGGCCGGGGAAGCCGAAGCCTTCGGCCTGATCTACGACCGGTACGTGGACACCGTCTTCCGGTTCGTCTACTTCCGGGTCGGCAACCGCCAGCTGGCCGAGGACCTCACCTCCGACACCTTCCTCCGGGCGCTGAAGCGAATCGGTAGCTTCACCTGGCAGGGCCGAGACCTCGGGGCGTGGCTGGTGACGATCGCCCGCAACCTAGTGGCGGACCACTTCAAGTCCGGGCGCTACCGGCTCGAGGTGACCACCGGCGACGTCCTCGACGCCGAACGCGAAGACCGGGGGCCGGAAGGCAGCCCCGAGGCGGCCGTGGTCGAGCACATCACCAACGTCACCCTGCTCGGCGCGGTCAAGCAGCTCAACCCGGAGCAGCAGGAGTGCATCGTGCTGCGCTTCCTCCAAGGCTTCTCGGTGGCGGAGACGGCGCGGGCCATGGGCAAGAACGAGGGCGCGATCAAGGCCCTGCAGTACCGGGCGGTTCGTGCCCTCGCCCGGCTCCTCCCGGACGGCTTCCGGGCATAACCACGCTGGCAGCGGCGGTGACGCCCGGGCGCATCGAGCTCCAATGACACCGATCACTTGCCGGGCTTTCTCCACCACTGGCCCCGTAACCCCGACCCGGCGCGGCGCGTTCATCCGGGTGCGACCGATGCAGTCCCGGCGTCCCCCGGGTTCTCGGTTCCGGCCCCGCTGCCGGCCCCGAGCCGCCCGCGACGCCCACCCGTCCTCGGTCGTCGGTGACGATCGCGGCCAACCGGCCGCGCCCAGCGAGGGAGGTGCCAGCGGTGAACAGCGACCTCTTTGTCTCCCGTCGGCGCGCCAAGCGTTTCGCGCAACTACTCGACGAAGCGAACGGCGGCCGACGACACCACGTCCGATCCCGGCTTGACGAACAGCTCACCGACCTCGTCGCGGTCGGGCACCAACTCGGTGACGCCGCCCCGACGGTCGAGGTCAGTGCCGAGTTCCGGACCGGCCTACGGGCGATGCTGCTGGCCACCGCCGAACGCGAGGGCCTCGGCCGACCCGCCCCGGCGGCCACCACCGACCAGACGGAAGACCGCCAGGGGCCGAACCGCTCCTTCCTCCTCCCCTCCGTCACCGCGCGGCGAGCCCGGGCCCGCGGCGCGATCCTGATCGGCGTCGCGACCGGCGCCGTCGCCGTCTCCGGCATCTCCGCGGCCAGTGAGAACGCGGTACCGGGCGACGCGCTGTACGGGATGAAGCGGTCGACCGAGCGTGCGCAGCTCGCGTTGACCGGCTCGGACCACAGCCGGGGGCAGCTCTTCCTGGACTTCGCGCGGACCCGCCTGAGCGAGGCGGCCCAGCTGCGCGACGACCGGGCCGGCTACAGCGGGGTCCTGGACGATATGGACGCCGACACCCGCCAGGGCGTACGCCTGCTCACCACCGCCGCGGTGCAGGCTTCCGACCGGACCGCGCTGGACGTGGTTGACGCCTTCGTCGCCGCGCAGCGTACGGCGGTCGGCGAGCTCGTGGGCGAGCGGCCCCGCGCGGACCGCGACCGCACCGAGCATTCACTCACGCTTCTCGATGATGCCCTCGAGCGCTCGGACGCGCTGCGCGCCGCCATCGACTGTGGCCTGCCCGTGCCGAGCGGCAGCGACGCGCTCGGTCCCACTCCGACGAGCTGCCCCGCCAACCGCTGACGCCGGCCGAGACGGGCCGCCAACCGCTGGCACCGAACCACCGCACACCCGGGTCGATTGCCTGATTGCGGGCCCGCCCCGATGCGCCACCCGGCTACCCTCGCCAGGTGGCGCACGGTGTGCGCCGGTCGTCCGGAGGGGGAGCGCGTGGCCAGCCGAAAGGTGCCGGTGAGCACCGACACCCGCAGTCCCAGCTCCGAGGGAGGTTCGGCCAGCGCCGCACCGACTCCGCCGCCGGATCGGGCCGCGGCCGCCTTCTTCGACGTGGACAACACCCTGATGCAGGGGGCCTCGATCTACTGGTTCGCCCGCGGACTCGCCGCGCGCAACTACGTCACCACCAGCGACCTACTCCGATTCGCCTGGCAGCAGCTGCGGTTCCGGGTACTCGCCACCGAGCATGTCGGCGACATGTCGCAGGTCAAGGAGGCCGCGCTCGCGTTCGTCGAGGGCTGGCAGGTGGAGGAGGTGGAGCGCCTCGCCGAGGAGATCTTCGACGAGCTGATGGCGCCCCGGATCTGGGCCGGCGCGCGGCGGCTCGCCCAGGGCCACCTCGACGCCGGACAACGGGTTTGGCTGGTCAGCGCCGCGCCGGTGGAGATCGGCCGGGTGATCGCCGCCCGGCTGGGGCTCACCGGTGCCATCGGAACGGTGGCCGAGGTGGTTGACGGCGCCTACACGGGGCGGCTGGTCGGTGACCTGATGCACGGGCCCGCGAAGGCGGAGGCGGTGACCCGACTCGCCGCGGCGGAAGGGCTGGACCTCTCCCGCTGCACCGCCTACAGCGACTCCGCCAATGATCTGCCGATGCTCGCGGCGGCCGGCCGCGGGGTCGCCGTCAACCCGGATTCCGCGCTGCTGCGGGAGGCCCGCCGACGCGGATGGGAGGTACGGGACTTCCGCACCGGGCGTCGGGCGGTCAAGATCGCCGTCCCGTCCACCGCCGCCGTCGGGCTGGTCGCCGGAGCGGTCACCGCGGGGCTGGCGCGGCACCGCCGCCGTTCGTCCGTCCGGACGTGAGCACCCCCGCCAACCCGCTCGCGCCGCCGTCAGTGGGTGGCTGACCCGACCGGCACCGGCGTTGGCGTCGGATCCTCGGTGTGGGCGAGGTGGCCGAACTGGCGCCACAGTACCGCGACGAGCAGCGCCGAGCCGGCGAAGGCGAACCAGAATGGACCGGTCATCCCGAGCAGAGCGACCAGCGGGCCGCCGAGCGCCGCGCCGACAACCAGTCCGCCGTACGCGCTGATGCCGTAGATGCTGTTGACCCGGCCCTGGAAGTAGATCGGAACCGCCCGCTGCCGAATGGTCAGGGCGGTGGTGCCCCAGGCGAACGCGTGCGCCCCGAAACCGAAGAGGATGGCCGAGGCGACCCAGGGCGAGGTGGTGACGGCGAGACCGAGGTGGGTGAGCGTTTCGATGATCAGCCCGGCCCGCATGATGTCCCCGAGGCTCACCCGACGGGTGAGCCAGCCGTACCCGACGGTGGCGAGCAGCCCACCGGCCGCCATCGCCGTACTGATCAGGCCGAAGCCGACGGCACCGAGGCCGAGCCGCGCCTCGGCGTAGAGCACCAGGATGGACCAGACGGCGCCGTAGGTGATGTTGAAGAACAGGGCGGTCAGGCAGAGCGTCCGAACGGCCGGATGACGGACGGCCCAGCGGAACCCCGCCCCGATGTCACCGCGCAGATCACGGTGCTGACCCGCCGATTCCCGCTCCCGCGGCGGCAGCGACACCCGGGACACCAACAGCAGCCCGGCCGCGAGGAGAAGCGTGTTGGTGGCGAAGGGCCAGGACCGACCGGCCGCGAAGAGCACGGCCCCGAGCGCCGGGCCGGCCAGCTTGTTCAGCGTGATGCCCCCGGCCAGGACGCGGGCGTTGGCGATCGCCAGGTCCTCCCGGCGCACCAGCATCGGCGTCAGCGTCCCGGTCGTGTTGTCCACGAACACCTCGGCGGTGGCGAGCAGCGCCAGCGTCAGCAGCACCACCGGCACCGACACCCGGTCGGTCACCAACGCCCCGAACAGCACGCCCAGTGCGCCGACCCGGACCGCGTTCCCCACCAGCACGATGCGCCGCCGGTCGAGACGATCGGAGAGCACCCCGGCCCAGAGGCCGAAGACCAGCTGCGGCGCCCACCGCAGCAGGGCCGCCAGGGCGACCAGGAGCGGGTTGGTGGTCAGCGACGCCACCAGCAGCGGCCCGGCCGCCACCGCGATCCCGTCGCTCAGGTTCGTCGCCCACGACGACGCCAGCAGCCAACGGAACCCATTACCCAACCGAGCTGGTACGACCGCCTCGACGACTCTGCGCACAACGAGCACCGTACGAGGGCACCAGTCGATCGCAACCGAATTTGCCCGCCCGCGGGCTCGCCGCCGGTGGTGCCCCGGTCAGGGGCCGAACGGGTCCGGCCGCTGCTCCAGCAGCCGGTGCAGGGTCTGCTGAATGGTCTCCCGCACCTGGTCGGCGAGGTTGAACACGACCAGCGGGTCGTCGGCCGAGTCGGTCAGGTGCTCGGTGGCGATCGGCGGGCAGAACTCGATCAACCATTTGCTCGGCAGCGGCACCGCGCCCAGCGGGCCGAGCCAGGGGAAGGTCGGCGTGACGGGGAAGTATGGCAGCTTCAGCAGCCGGGCGAGGGGCTTCACATCGGCGAGCATCGGGTAGGTCTCCTCGCCACCGACTACCGCCACCGGCACGATCGGGGTTCCCGTCCGCAACGCCGCGGAGACGAAGCCACCCCGACCGAACCGTTGTAGCTTGTAGCGCTCCGCGTACAGCTTGCCGGTGCCCTTGAAGCCCTCGGGGAAGACGCCGACCAGCTCACCGGAGTCGAGCAGCCGCTCGGCGTCCGGGTTGCAGGCGACCGTGCCGCCGCCCTTGCGGGCGACCGCCGACACCACCGGCATCCGGAAGACGAGGTCCGCGCCGAGCAGGCGAAGAAACCGGCGCTGCGGGTGCTGGTCGTGGATTATCGCCGAGAGGATCAGCGCGTCCAGGGCCACCGTGCCGGAGTGGTTGGCCACCACGAGGCCGGCTCCCACGTCGGGCACATGCTCCAGCCCGGTGACCTCGGTGCGGAACCAGTCGCGGTAGAGCAGCCGCACCAGCGGATGAAACACGGAAGTGGTGAGCTGCGGGTCGAAGCCGAACTCGTCGATCTCGTAGTCGCCGGCGAGGCGACCGCGCAGAAACGCCAGCCCGCTCGCCACCTTCCGGTCCCAGTGATCGCCGGGCTGTTCGGAGATCATCCCGCCGGTCAAGACCGCTCCCCAGCGGCAGCGGAGCGGACCTGCCGGACCCCGTCGAGCACCAGCTGCTCGGCGGCGGCGAGGCGTTCCCGGGTCACCACGATCCCGTTCCGGTGGGCGCGGATGAAGTCGTCGAAGGCGGCGGCGGTCGAGCGTGGGGTGAAGCCGTACTCCCGCTGGAGCCGGCTGGTGTCCACGACCCGACCGTGCACGAAGAGGTCGACCTGGTCCAACCCGTAGCGGCCGAAGCCGAGCGTACGGGCCAGCGCGGCCGCCCCGGACAGACCGGGCTCCAGCACCGGCACCCCGACCCGGCCGGCCCGTCGAATGGCCTGGGAGAGCGCCAGCACCCCGGAGCCGGCGACGTTGTAGGTGCCCGGATGGTCCCGCACGACCGAGCGGTGCAGCACCTCCAGCGCGTCCTCGAAGTGCAGGAACTGCAGCCGCGGGTCGCGGCCGAACACGGTGGGCACCAGCGGTTGGGCGAAGTAGCGGGTGAGTGTGGTGTCGGCGGTCGAGCCGATGAACGGCGCGAACCGCAGCACGGTGGCGGTGACGTCGGGGCGGCGGCGGCGAAAACCTCGCACGTACCCCTCGATGTCCAGGATGTCCCGGCCGAAGCCACCGCGCGGCACCTCCCGCGGCTCGGTCTCCTCGGTGAAGACCGCCGGGTCACGGAAGGACGCGCCGTAGGCGGCGGTCGAGGAACGGACGACGAGCTTGCGCAACCGGGGCGCGTGCTGCGCGGCGGCCAGCAGCTGCATCGTACCGATGATGTTCTGCTCCTTCATGGCCGCGCGGCCCCCGTGCTGTGGATCGGGAGCGCTGACCAGGGCCAGGTGCACGACGGCGTCAACGTCGAGGTCGGCGAGGAGACCACCGATCGAGCCCGCGTCCACCCGGACCCGCTCGACCCCGCTGAGCAGGTCGGTGAACTCCCCACCCGCAGCGGGTGGATCGACTCCGATCACCCGCCCGACCCGCGGGTCGGCGGCGAGCCGCGCGGCGACGTGCGCGCCGAGGTAGCGGCTGACCCCGGTCACGACAACGACCCCCGGGGCGCCGGAGGGGCCACCGGGGGTCATGCCGCACACCGTCCCCGGCAGGCGGGATCGAGCCGGAACATCCGCGGCTTGATCACCCGAGCCTCCGAGGGTCGACAGCTGGCAAGTGATAACGGTGCCGGGACCAGCCCGGCACCGACTCACTTGCCGAGACGGCGACGCTGGACGCGGGTCTTGCGCAGCAGCTTGCGGTGCTTCTTCTTAGCCATGCGCTTGCGGCGCTTCTTGACCACCGAGCCCATACGACAGCCTTTCGATGCAATGTGCGGGGCGGACCGGATGACACCGGCGTCCGCTTGCGGACAACGGACCGGACCTGCGGGACGGGCGGCGGAGCGCATCTGTGGTCACGGTCGGGTCCAGGGTAGCCGGGAAGCATCAGCAGGACCAACGCGGCCCCTCGATGCCGGTCAGCATGGCCGCTTCCCACCCGCGAACACCGACTCAGGCGGTTTCCTGGAAGGCGCCACGCAGGTACTCGTGCACCGCGTGCTCGGGGACGCGGAATGACCGGCCGACCCGTACCGCGGCGAGCTCGCCGCCGTGTACCAGGCGGTAGACCGTCATCTTCGACACCCGCATGACCGTCGCCACCTCGGCGACGGTGAGAAACCTGACCCCCGAGAGCTGACCGTCGGACCGCAACCCGGCCATGGCTCACCGACCCAATCCCATGCCCGGCGCGTGCAATCCCGACGGGGCTTCCGCCGGACCGGCGACGCGCGTGTTATCAGTACGGTAACGGGGCCGATGTGACCAGCGCGATCCCTTCGGACAAACCGTGCTGATTCACACCAGCGGAGTCCTGGCGGCCCACCTCAGCTGCCGAGCGGCGCCGCTCGGTCCCCACGGAGCCCGGTGGCGCCGGTGGCGCCACCGGTGCCACCGGACGAGCGCCCCGGGCCGCTTCCGGACGCGGACCGGGGCTCCGTGCTGGGAGCGGGCACCAGTGTGTCAGGGCGCTCGCCGGGGCCCGACACCGGTAGATCATGACCCCCCGCCGCGGGCCTGGCTATCGGCCCATCAGGGCGCGGGCGAGAAACCCCAGATTGGCGGGGCGCTCGGCCAGGCGACGCATGAGATAGCCGAACCACTCCTCGCCGTACGGCACGTACGTGCGCACGGTGTATCCGTCGCCGATCAGGCGGGCCTGTTCGGCGGAGCGGATGCCGTAGAGCATCTGGAACTCGAACTGGCCCGGCCCCCGGTCGAACCAGCGGGCCCGGTCCTCGCCGATCGCGATCAGGCGGGGGTCGTGCGTGGCGAGCATCGGGTAGCCGGCCCCGGCCAGCAGAATGTTCAGGCAGCGTACGTAGGACCGGTCCACGTCCCGGGCGGACTGGTAGGCAACCGACTCGGGCTCCCGGTACGCGCCCTTGCAGAGCCGAACCCGGGAACCGGCGCCGGCCAGCTGCCGGCAGTCGGACTCGGTCCGGCGCAGGTACGCCTGGAGCACTGCCCCAGTGGACGGATAGTCCGCGCGCAGCTGGTCGAGGATGTCCAGGGTGGAATCGGTGGTGGTGTGGTCCTCCATGTCGAGGGTGACCGTGGTGCCCCCGGCCTCGGCCGCCGCGCAGATCGCCCGGGCGTTGTCGTAGGCGAGCTGCTCGTCGAAGGTCTGCCCGAGCGCGGAGAGCTTGACACTCACCTCCGCGGCGGGGGTGAGCCCGTTGGCGGCGAGCACCGCCAGCAGGTCCAGGTACTCGTCGCGAACGGCGCTGGCCTGCTCGGGCGTGACCGTGTCCTCACCGAGGTTGTCGAGGGTGACCGTGAGCCCGTCGGCGACGAGGGCGCGGGTGACCCGCAACGCGTCCTCGGGCCGGGGGCCGGCGACGAACCGGTGCACCACGTCGCGGGTGAAAGGGGATGTCGCAACGAGCCGCTCGCACCGCGATGATCGGGCCGCAGCGAGAATTACGGTACGCAGCATGGATCGAAGAGTAACGCTGTTAGCGGCAAAACGGTGGTGCCGTCACATCGCGCTACATCGACACGCCGCATGCCCGGGAAGTCGTCTACGGTGGGTGACGTGAACTTCGACGCGTACGCCCGGACCGGAGTCGATTTGATCAATATCCGGCTGGACGACCTCGACGCCCTCCGTTCGCTCTTCCCCGACGACATCTCGTGGATGCGGGACGCGGTGTCGGAGCGAGATCTCACCATTTTTCGACGGGCACAGAAGCGACTTCGCGACGTCTTCGAATACGGCACCTCCGGACGGGACATCCACGCGGTCGCCGAGCTGAACGCCCTGCTGGAGGCGTACCCGGTGCAGCCGCGCATCTCCGGGCATGACTCCAGTAACTGGCACATGCACGTCACCAGCCGCGGCGCCTCGGTGAGTGCGGAGTACCTGGCCGGTGCGGTCTGGGGGTTGTCGGTGTGGCTCTGTGAGTACGGCAGCGCCCGCTTCGGGGTCTGTGCGGACGAGCGGTGCGGCAACGTCTACCTGGACACCTCGTCGAACTGCTGCCGGCGGTTCTGTTCGGAGCGCTGCGCCACCCGCTCCCACGTCGCGGCGCACCGGGCCCGCAAGCGGGCCGCGATCCGCGACCGGGTCACGGTGGCGGCGCAGTCCACCGCACCGGCCGACGACCTGACCGCGATCAGCTGAGCGTCGGCCTTCCGCCGGGGACGCTCCGCCGGCTAGTCATCGGCTTCCCGGTCGCCCGGCCGTGTCGGTTCCGACCCGGTGTGGGTTGCGGCCGGGAAGTCGAGGTGCTGACGGGCGAAGGCCAATGCCGCCCGTAGGTCCGCCTCCCGGACCGCGCGGCTCTTCGCCCGCCGGGTTGCCACCTCCACCGCCACCGAGCCGGTGAAACCTCGGCCGGCGAGCGAGCGCAGTAGCTCGGCGCAGGGCTGGGTCCCGCGCCCGGGGACGAGATGCTCGTCGCGCCCCTCGCCGGTGCCATCACCCAGGTGAACGTGGGCCAGGCCGGCGCCCATCCGGTCGGCCAGCTCCAGCGCGTCGGTGTGGGATGCGGCGCAGTGCGACAGGTCAAGGGTGTAGGTGGGGAATCCCGTCCCGGTCGGGTCCCACCCGGGGGCGTACGGAACGAACTGCCGCCCCGCCATCCGCACCGGATACATGTTCTCGACCGGAAAGCTGATGCCACTGAACCGCCCGGTGACCTCGGCTAGGCCCTCGGCAAAGTTGCGGGCGTAGTCCCGCTGCCAGGTGAACGGGGGGTGCACCACCACGGTCGGCGCGCCCAGCGCCTCGGCCAGCTCACCGGAACGGCGCAACCGCTCCCACGGGTCGGCGCTCCACACCCGCTGGGTAACCAACAGGCACGGGGCGTGCACGGCGAGCACCGGCACGCCGTAGTGCTTGGCGAGTCCGGCGAGCGCGTCTGCGTCCTGGCTGACGGCATCGGTCCAGACCATCACCTCGACGCCGTCGTAGCCGAGTGTCGCGGCCAGCTGAAAAGCCGCCGCGGTCCGCTCGGGGAAGACCGACGAGGTAGACAGGAGAACCGGAACTCGGGAGGGCACGGTATCGAGGGTAGCGGGCACCGATAGGGATCTTCAGGACGAACCCTGGCAAATACCGCGGATGCCGAGAAAGTGTCACAGCGGTGCGAGCTGATCCAGGCGGCGCAGGATCACCCCCTCCCGCAACGCCCACGGGCAGATCTCCAGGGTGCTGATGTCCAGCCGGCGCATCGCCGCCTCAGCGACCACCGCACCGGCCAACAGCTGATGCGCCCGGCCGGCGCTGACCCCACCCAGCTCGACCAGCTGCGCCGGGGGAATGTGCCGGATGAACCCGAGCACCTGCCGTAGCCCGGACCGGGTGAGCCGACGGCGGGCCCAGACGCCCGCCCCGGAGGGAGCCGCCCCCGCGAGGCGGGCCAGGGTCCGGAAGGTCTTCGAGGTGGCGACCGGGCGCTCCCAGCCCACCTTGTTCAGCTCCCCGGCCACCGCGTCGAGCTGCCCGTCCACGTACGCCCGCAGCCGCTCCACCTGCTCGGCCCCGGGTGGGGTGGTGCTGCCCGCGGCGACCTGGAGCTGGCGGCGGGTGAGCCGGCCAGCGCCCAGCGGCAACGACACCGCCGCATCCGGATCCTCGTCGATGCCCGCCGCGATCTCCAGCGAGCCCCCGCCGATGTCGAGCACCAGCAGCCGTCCGGCCGACCAGCCGAACCAGCGGCGCACCGCGAGGAAGGTCATCCGGGCCTCGTCGGCGCCGGTGAGGACCTCCAGCCGAACCCCGGTCTCCGCCTGGACCCGGGCCAACACCGCCACCGAGTTGGTGGCGTCCCGAACCGCGGAGGTGGCGAACGCGATCAGATCGTCGGTGCCCAGCCCCAACGCGGACTCCTTCGCGGACGCGACCGCCCGCACCAAGGAATCCGCACCGGCGGTGGTGAGCGCGCCGTCCGGGCCGATCTGCTCGGCCAGGCGTAGCACCGCCTTCTCGGAGTGCGCCGGCCAGGGATGTGCGCCCCGGTGCGCGTCCACCACCAGCAGGTGCACCGTGTTGGATCCAACATCAAGGACGCCCAGCCGCATGAGGCAAACCCTAGAGGCAACACCCGGCCGCGGCGCGCCGGGCCAGCCATCCGCTGACGCGTACGCTGGTCAGGTGAGAGGGCAGATCGAGCTCCGTACCCGGCCGAACGATCCACGCGGCCGGGAGGTCCCGCTGGACTTCCCCCGGGAGTGGATCGAATTCGGCGACCCGGCCGACGACACCCACCTGATCCGGGCCGACCTGACCTGGCTGCTGTCCCGGTGGACCTGCGTCTACGGGCGTGGCTGTCACGGCATCAGCGCCGACCGCCCGGCCGACGGCTGCTGCTCACACGGCGCGTTCTTCACCGACTCCGACGACGAACAGCGGGTCCGATCGGCGGTCAAGCGGCTGACCCCGGAGACCTGGCAGCACCACCGGCGGGGCTTCCAGAACTGGACCGAGACCGACACCGTTGACGAGAAGACCCCCGGTCGACGGACGGCCACCCGGCCCGACGGCCCCTGCGTCTTCCTCAACGACGCCGACTTTCCCGGCGGGACGGGCTGCGCCCTGCACGCCCAGGCGCTCCGCGACGGCGCCCACCCGCTGGAGTACAAGCCGGATGTCTGCTGGCAGCTGCCGGTCCGCCGCGAGCAGGAGTGGGTCCAGCGCCCGGACGGCACCAAAGTGCTGCTCTCCACCCTCGGGGAGTTCGACCGTCGCGGCTGGGGCGCCGGCGGGCACGACCTGGACTGGTGGTGCACCTCGTCCCGGGACGCGCACGTGGCGACCGAACCGATGTACGTCTCGTACGCCCCCGAGCTGACCGCCCTGATCGGTGCGCCCGCGTACACCGAGCTGGCCGCGTTGTGTGCCGCCCGCGCCCGCCGCGGGCTGGTCGCCCCGCATCCGGCCGACCCGGACTAACCACGCACCACGACCACGCGCGGGAGGGGGGCGCGCCCGTTCAACGCGAGGCCCGGCCGCGCCCGGGCCGTTCAGCGCCGCCGGGCGCCGCGGGGGTGTCCGGTCACGGCTCGAACTTGTAGCCCAAGCCCCGCACGGTGACGATGTAGCGGGGAGCGGACGGCTCCGGCTCGACCTTGGAACGCAGCCGTTTGACGTGCACGTCGAGGGTCTTCGTGTCGCCGACGTAGTCGGCCCCCCAGACCCGATCGATCAGCTGGCCCCGGGTGAGCACCCGACCGGCGTTGCGCAGCAGCAGCTCCAGCAGCTCGAACTCCTTCAACGGCAGTTGCACCGGGGCGCCGCCAACGGTGACCACGTGCCGCTCGATGTCCATCCGCACCGGGCCCGCCGCCAACGTCGCCGCGCCGGTCTCCACCGTCTCGCCGCTCTTGCGGCGCAGCACCGCGCGGATCCGGGCGACGAGTTCCCGCGGCGAGTACGGCTTCGTCACGTAGTCGTCGGCGCCGATCTCCAGCCCGACCACCTTGTCGATCTCGCTGTCCCGGGCGGTGACCATGATGATCGGCACGTGCGACCGCTGCCGGAGCTGCCGACACACCTCCGTGCCGGACATCTCGGGCAGCATCAAGTCGAGCAGCACGATGTCGGCACCGGTCCGGTCGAACTCGGTGAGGGCGGAGGTGCCGGTCGCGGCAACCGAAACCTCGAAGCCCTCCTTACGGAGCATGTACGACAGGGCATCGGAGAACGACTCCTCGTCCTCGACCACCAGAACGCGGCTCAACGGAGGTTTCCTTTCAACTGTCACGGCTGCTGGGACCCGGCCGGTTCGGCCTCGATCTCAGCCGAGGGCGGTATCACCAAAAGATCGTCCGGGGGGCGGGCGGGGAGCCGGAGGGTGAACGTCGAGCCCTCGTCGGGAGTGCTCGCGACCTCCACCCGCCCGCCGTGGTTACTGGCGATGTGCTTGACGATGGCGAGCCCGAGACCGGTGCCACCGGTCGCCCGGGATCGGGCCTGGTCGGCCCGGTAGAAGCGCTCGAAGATCCGGTCCACGTCGCTGGGGCCGATCCCGATGCCCTGGTCGGTGACGGAGATCGTGACGTGTTCGTCGTCGCACCGGGCGGTGATCCGGACAGCGGTGTCCTCACCCGAGTAGTTGATGGCGTTCTCGACCAGGTTCGACACGGCGGTGGCCAGCTGAGTGTCACTGCCGTACGCCGTCAGTCCCCGCTCGCCGTCCACCACCACGTCGATCCGGCGGGCGCTGGCAGCGGTCCGGGTTCGATCCACCACCTCACCGACCACCCAGTCCACGGCGACCGGTTCCGGCGCGGGCTGCGGGTCTGCGCCCTGGAGCCGGGTCAGCTCCAGCAACTCCTGCACCAACCGTCCCAGCCGGGTCGACTCGTGCCGGATCCGCTCGGCGAACCGGCGAGTGGCGACCAGATCCTCGGAGAGGTCCGGCCCCTCCTCGTCGACCGGCTCGGTCGCGTCCAGCAACGCCTCGGCGAGGAGTTGGAGCGCCCCGATCGGGGTCTTGAGCTCGTGACTCACATTGGCCACGAAGTCTCGCCGGACCCGGGCCAGCCGGTGCGACTCGGTCACGTCAACGGCTTCCACGGCGACGTGGCCGCCGCCGAGGCCGACCGCCCGCAGGTGCACGCCGAGCGGGTTCTCCGCGGCGACGCCGTCGTTCCCCCGGGGCAGGTCCAGCTGGATCTCTCGCCGTACGCCGGTCCGCCGCACCTGCCCCGCGAGGGTCCGGATCAACGGATGGGCGACGACCGCGCCCGGCGCGCCACCAGCACGGAGCAGGCCCATCGCCCGGGCTGCCGGATTGACCAGGACGGGCCCGTCGTCGTCGGCGAGCACCACGACACCGACCCGGAGGGAGTCGATCGCCCGACGACCGAGGCCGGACGGTGAGCCGTCGGTGATCACGGGCCTCCCACCGGGTCGAGGAGAGCCGGATTGGTGACTCCCGAACCCGGTCGATCCACCTCGGCGCGCCAGGACGAGCCGGGTCAGCAGCGCACCGACCACCAGTCCCGCAGCCACCGCCACGACCACCACTACCCACTCCACCGGGCGATCCTAGGTCCTGGTTAATCCAGCACCCGAACAGACCAGGACGAAACATCCTCGCTTCCGCGGGTATTCACCGCTCCGTCCGGCCCCGTTCACCAGGGCGTTCCCTCCGGGCCCCGGTGCCGCTGGCTCACTCGGGCCGCGTCAGCGACCCTGGTTCGCCACCGCCGCAGCAGCCTCCTGCGCCGCCGACGGGTCCAGGTAGGTGCCGCCGAGCGTCATCGGACGCAGCTGCGGGTCGAGGTCGTACCGCAGCGGGATCCCGGTCGGGATGTTCAGCTTCGCGATGGCCTCGTCGCTGACCTGGTCCAGATGCTTGACCAACGCGCGCAGCGAGTTGCCGTGCGCCGCCACCAACACGGTCCGGCCGGCCAGGATGTCCGGCACGATCGAGTCGTACCAGTACGGCAGCATCCGCTCGACGACGTCCTTCAGGCACTCCGTCCGCGGCATCAGCTCGGTCGGCAACAGCCGGTAGCGCGGGTCACCGACCTGCGACCACTCGTCCCCGTCCGCGATCGGCGGGGGCGGCGTGTCGTAGGAGCGGCGCCAGCGCATGAACTGCTCCTCGCCGTACTCCTCGAGGGTCTGCTTCTTGTTCTTGCCCTGGAGCGCGCCGTAGTGGCGCTCGTTGAGCCGCCACGACCGACGCACCGCAATCCAGTGCCGGTCCGCGGTGTTCAGCGCCAGCTCCGCGGTGCGGATCGCCCGGCGCAACAGGCTGGTGTGCACCACGTCCGGCGACAGGTTGTGCTCCCGCAGCAGCTCGCCGCCACGACGCGCCTCGGCCTCTCCCTTGGCGGTCAGGTCCACGTCGACCCAGCCGGTGAAGAGGTTCTTGGCGTTCCAGTCGCTCTCGCCGTGTCGCAGCAGAACCAGCGTCCCGATGGTGGGCCCTTCACTTGCAGTCATGTCGGCCATCCTCCCCCACCGGCCTACCCGTTGCGCGGGAAGGGGTGCTGACCAGCACCGGAAAACCGGATGGCGGAGGGCCGCGGCGGGCCACCCCGTCCCCCCGCTCGGCTCCGCCCCAGCACTAGTTTGTAAGGCGTTGCGCGGACACTGATCATTACGGAAGCGGGGCGTTGGGTGCGAACGATGCGAGGTTGGTTAATCGAGACGGCCGGTGGCCTCCCCCGCTCCTTCTGGTACCTCTGGACCGGCACCCTGATCAACCGGCTCGGCTCGTTCATCCTGATCTTCCTCGCCATCTACCTCACCCAGGAGCGGGGCTTCTCCGCCGCCCAGGCCGGCCTGGTCCTGGGGCTGTGGGGGGTCGGCGGCGCGGTGGGCACCACCGTCGGTGGCATGCTCGCAGACCGGTGGGGCCGCCGGCCCACCCTGCTCACCGCACACCTCGGCGCGGCGAGCATGATGCTCGCCCTCGGCTTCGCCCGGGGCATCTGGGCCATCGCACTCGGCGCCCTCCTGCTCGGGCTCTTCGCCGAGGCCGCCCGGCCCGCCTTCGGCGCCATGATGATCGACGTGGTGCCGGCGAAGGACCGGCTGCGTGCCTTCAGCCTGAACTACTGGGCACTCAATCTCGGCTTCGCCTGCGCCGCGATCCTCGCGGGGTTCGCGACCGGGGCCGGCTACCTGCTGCTCTTCGTGGTTGACGCGGTCACCACCCTGATCATGACGCTGGTCATCTTTCTCAAGGTGGGCGAGACCCGCCAACCGCTGGTCGCCACCGGCGGGCCGAAGGCCCCGGCCGGGGCGCTGCGCGTCATCCTGACCGACCGGATCTACCTCGGGTTCGTGGCGTTGAACCTCTTCGCCGCGATAGTCATGCTCCAGCACATCTCGATGCTGCCGATCGCGATGGCCGACTCGGGACTGAGCCCCGCCACCTACGGCTCGGTGATCGCACTCAACGGGGTGCTGATCGTGGTGGGCCAGCTCTTCGTACCACGGTTGATCAAGGGCCGTAGCCGGTCCCACGTGTTGGCACTGTCGGCGGTGGTACTCGGGGCCGGATTCGGGCTGACCGCGTTCGCCGAGACCGCCTGGTTCTACGGGCTGACCGTCCTGATCTGGACCGTCGGCGAGATGCTCAACTCGCCGTCCAACGCCACCCTGATCGCCGAGCTCTCCCCGAGTGAGCTACGCGGCCGCTACCAGGGGGTCTTCTCGCTCTCCTGGCAGATCGCCGGCGCCGCGGCACCGGTACTCGGCGGGCTCGTCCGGGAGGGGGCCGGCAACGCCACGCTCTGGCTGGGCTGCGCCCTGCTCGGCGGACTGGTGGCGGCGGCACACCTGATCTCCGGGCCGGCCCGGGAGCGCCGGGCCGCCGCGCTGCGGGCAGTCGACCAACCGCCGCCAACGCCGGCCGGGCAGCGGCAGACGACCGAGGTGGGGTGAGCTCTCCCAGCCGGAAGCCACGGCCACCGGAATACGCGAACGCCCATCGCGAGCTCCTCACGATGGGCGTTTCGCTACGTACGACCGGCGGCGGCGGGCGACACTCACCCCCGTAAGCGGCGCCCGCTCACGCCGCCGGTCAACAGGTGGACACCGTCCCCCAACGGTGTTGTTCCACCCGTCCCCGCGCCACACTCGATGCTCGGATCTGATTGATCCTCCGCTCCCCCGAACGGAACCGAGCGTCGCACGGTGCAATAAAGTTAGTTCGCCCGGAATGCGGATACAAATCGACCGGCTGTCTCACCGGTCACAAACCGGCTACCCGCGGTCCGGCCCGCCCTCCGGCCACCAGCGGTCTACCCGCCGGCAACTCCGGCAAACAGCTCATCCGTCCTCCCGATCGGGTGATTCGGTACGGAAAAAGTTGCTCATTCTGCCGTCCCGCAGCCGCTCCTGATAGATCAAGTTCAGCTTCCGCAGGTCAAAGGTCCGGAACCACTCCTTCCATGTGATTTCGCGCACCCGCGAACTCTCCCGATACCCCGGCATGTTGAACGTCAGCACCCCGGCCCGGCCATCCCGCTCAGTGCCCCGGATCGTCGCCGGCTTCGCGTTGCGCTCCCGCGCCCACCGCCGGATCACATCGTGGTTGGTGGTGACCAGGCTCCGGCCCGGACGCTCCGGGCGGTCGGTCAGGGTGGCGATGACCTGCGAGGACCGCACCGACCGCGAGGTACGGGGCCCGGTACGCACCGCGGCGCCCCCCGCCGACCTTCCGCCCGACGTGGATCGCCCACCGGACGTCGACCGCCCGCCGGACGTCGCCCCACGGCCCGGCCCCTTCGTCCCGCCCGATCGGCGCTCCGCCCGCAAGGTCTTCACCAGCGTCCGCACCAGCTCCGGCTTACGTAGCGCGGAGGTGCCGGAAACGCCGTGCCGGCGCAACTGCCCCCGAATCTCGTCCACCCGCATCCGGGAGATCGCGGCTTCGGACACCTCCGGCGTGTTCGGGGTCTGGTTTCCTGGCCGGCGTCCGGTCCGGGTCGCCGTACCACCGCGGCCTGCGCTGCTTCGCTGAGCCATGGAACGCTCCTCCGCCAGTCCGTCCTCGGCGCGCGGCCGGTCCCAATACCGCACCGCACCGCACACCGGGCGCGTACCCGTCAGGACAGCGTCGAATCCCCGCGGGCAGCGGTCGGGTTCGCGGCAGCGGACGTCCCGGCCGCGGTCGGGTTCGCGGCAGCGGACGTCCCGTCAGCCGGCTCGGACCCGCCGTCAGCCGGCTCGACCAGGTGGGCGAAGGCCGCGAGGTTGGCGGTCGACTCGCCCCGCCTGACCCGCCACTCCCACTCCCGTCGGATCGAACTGCCGAAGCCGATCTCCAGCATCGTGTCGAAGGACTCGTCGGCGTACGTGAGCACCGACCCGAAGAGCCGATCCAACTCATCGGCGTCCACGCCCGCCGAATTCACCCGGCCGGTCAGGTAGACGTCACCGACCGCGTCGATGGAGAACGACACCCCGTACATCCGGGCGTTGCGCTGCAGCAACCACGCCCACAGCTCCTCGCGGCGCTCGTCGGGCTGGCGCATCACGAACGCCTCGACCCGCAGCGCGTACTCGCCGATGATCAGGTTGCAGATCGTCCGCAGCTTGTGGGTGCCCGGCAGGGTCACCGCGTACGAGTTCGGGCCGGTGGCCTCCCAGGCCAGGTCCCGCTCCGCGCAGACCGACTCGATCAACGCCCCGAGCTCGCTTCTCCCGTTCACCGCCCCACTCTACGACCGCTCCCGCCCCGCCGCGGCCCACGCCGGTCCGGCCTCCGTCGCTGACGGCCGTTGCTGGTTCTCACCGGGAACAGGTGGCGAAGTCCGACGATCGGGTTTGGTACTCAGCGACGGCCCCGCCGTAGACCTCCAGCAGGTCGCGCACCGTCCGATCCCAGGAGAAGCTGCGGGCGTGGCGTTGCGCGCCGTGGGCCAGGGTCGCGCGCCGCCCAGCGTCCGGCAGTAGGCGACCCAGGGAACGGGCCCACGCGACCGGGTCATGGCCCTCCACCAGGACCCCGCTGACGTCGTCGCGTACCGCGGTGATCAAACCGCCGACGGCGGCCGCCACCACCGGCGTGCCACAGGCCTGCGCCTCCAACGCGACCAGCCCGAAGCTCTCGTTGTAGGACGGGACCGCCACCAGGTCGGCCGCCCGGTACAGGGCAGGCAGGTCGTCGCCGGTCTGCGGCGGCAGAAACCGAACCCGATCGGCGATCCCCAACTCGACGGCCAGTTCGATCAGGCGGGTCGGCCGCTCAAGCCCGCTGCCGCTGGGGCCACCGCAGACCACCACCGTCATGTCGTCGGCCAGCGCCGGGTCCCGCTGGCGCAACGCCGCCGCCGCGCGGATCAGCACGTCGGGTGCCTTGAGCGGCTGGATCCGGCCGACAAATGCCACCACGTACCCACGCTCGGGCAGACCCAGCCGACGCCGGGCGAGGACCTGCGCCCGGACCCGATCGCCGGTTGGGGGGCAGAACCGGTCCAGATCCACCCCGGGCTCGACCACCTCGACCCGGGTCGGGTCGGCGTCGTACCGCTCGATCAGGTCACCGGCCTCGGTCTTGGTGTTGGCGACCAGCCGATCGGCCTCGCACACCACCTGCTCCTCACCGATCACCCGGGCCTTGGGTTCCGGCCGGTCCCCGGCGGCGAGCTGCGCGTTCTTGACCTTGGCAAGGGTGTGCGCGGTGTGCACCAGCGGAACCCCCCAACGGTCCTTGGCCAGCCAGCCGACCTGCCCGGAGAGCCAGTAGTGCGAGTGGATGAGGTCGTAGTGCCCCGCGTCCCGGGCGGCCTCGGCCCGCAGCACCCCCGCGGTGAACGCGCAGAGCTGGCCGGGCAGCTCCTCCTTGGTCAGCCCACCCAACGGTCCGGCGGTGATGTGCCGGACGTGCACGCCCGGCACCATCTCGACCACCGGCGGCAGGTCGGCGGCGGTCGCCCGGGTGAAGATCTCGACCTCCACGTTGGCCTCGGCCAACCGCCGGGCGACTTCCAGGATGTAGACGTTCATCCCGCCCGCGTCACCCGTGCCGGGCTGGTGCAGCGGCGACGTGTGCACGGAGAGGGTCGCGATCCGGCGGGGCCGGGGCCACGGACGGGCACCTCGCTGACGACCGACACCGGTGTGCTGTTCCGCCACGTCCGCTCCTTCTGTCACGGTTGCCGTCCCGCACGACCGGCGCTTCTCGGTCAACCTCCACGCCGAGTGTCATCTTCCCGATCGGGGTTCGGTAATTCCTCCCGGCCATCCCCGGGCGTGACGGACCTCATCGCCCCCGCGCTCAGGCTCGGGGTCAGAATGGGCGGATGAATTCCGTCGCCGTCGTCACCGGAGCATCCAGCGGGATCGGGGCGGCCACCGTCCGCCGACTCGCCGCCGAGGGGTTCCACGTGCTGGCCGCCGCCCGGCGTACCGACCGCCTCGCCGACCTGGTCCGGAAGGTCGAAGCCGACGGGGGCTCAGCCACCGCGGTCGGCTGCGATGTGACCTCGGACGAGTCGGTGGCCCGCCTCGCCGCCGCAGCGGCGGCCGCCCCCGGTCCGGTCACCCTGCTGGTCAACAACGCCGGGGGAGCACGCGGCCTGGATCCGGTGGAGACCGGCGCGGTCGGTGACTGGCAGTGGATGTACGACGTGAACGTCCTGGGCACGCTGCGGGTCACCCAGGCGCTCCTGCCGGCGCTGGTCTCCTCCGGAGCCGGCACGATCGTCGTCGTGTCGTCAACCGCCGGCTTCACCGTGTACGAGGGTGGGGGCGGCTACGCCGCCGCCAAGCACGCGCAGACCGCGGTCGCGGGCACCCTGCGGCTGGAGCTGTGCGGCCGGCCGGTTCGGGTCGTCGAGATCGATCCCGGGATGGTACGGACCGAAGAGTTCTCGCTGGTCCGTTTCGGCGGGGACGCCGACCGGGCGGACGCCGTCTACGCCGGGGTGTCCGAGCCGCTGGTCGCCGACGACGTGGCCGACTGTGTCGCCTGGTGCGCGACCCGCCCGCAGCACGTGAACGTGGACCGGCTGGTGGTCCGGCCGTTGGCGCAGGCCGCGCAGCACAAGGTCCACCGGGCCGGCTGAGCCGGGTGGTGGCGGTGCCGGCAGGACGCCCGCTCGGCGTCGTAACCCGCGGGACGACGAACCCCAACCGGCTACGCCGGGTGGACAACTGGATCGCCACCACCTGCGGGGACGTGCTCCGTACGGCAACGGATCCGCTCGTGGTGGACCTGGGCTACGGCGCCACCGGGGTGACCGCCGTTGAGCTGCGCTCCCGATTGGCCCACGCGGTCCGCCCCGACGTACGCGTGGTCGGGCTGGAGATCGACCCGGTCCGCGTCGCCGCCGCCCAACCGGTCGCCGACCCACCCCGGCTCACCTTCGCCCGGGGCGGCTTCGAGCTGGCCGGTCTCCGCCCCGCCCTGGTCCGCGCCTTCAACGTGTTACGCCAGTACGACGAGGGTGCGGTGGCGGACGCCTGGGCGACCATGACCGGCGCGCTCGCCCCGGGCGGACTGCTGGTCGAGGGGACCTGCGACGAGTTGGGGCGGCTCGGCGGATGGGTGCTCCTCGACGAGGGCGGCCCCCGCACCCTGACCCTGGGTGCCCGACTGGCCACCCTGGAGAGCCCGGCCCGGCTCGCCGAACGGCTTCCCAAAGCGCTGATCCACCGCAACGTCGCGGGGGAACCGATCCATGCCCTGCTCCAGGCCCTGGAGAACGCTTGGCGGGCAGCCGCTCCCTACGCCCCCTTCGGTCCCCGCCACCGCTGGCTGCGTACGGTGACCGCCGTTCGGGACGGGGGCTGGCCGCTGGCGTACCAACCCCGCTGCTGGCGCCAGGGCTTGGTCACCGTCGACTGGGCGGCGGTGGCGCCCCGCTGACCCGACGACTGGGCGGGGATGGCGCCGGGCGGGCCGTCGCTGGGCGGCGGCACTCCCCCGCCGGCCCGCTGCCCGGTCGGGTCAGAGGGCGCAGTTGATCAGGACTGGTTCAGGGTGCAGGGTCACGTCGAAGCGGGCCTGCACCCCATGGCGAATCTCGCGGGCCAGACGCACCAGGTCCTCGGTCCGGGCGGTGCCGGAGCGGTGGGTCAACGCCAGCGTGTGCTTGGTGGAGATGGTGACGACGCCTTCCGGGCCCGGATGGCCCTTGCCGAAGCCGGCCTTGTCGATCAACCAGGCGGCACTGACCTTCACCGTGCCGTCGGCACCGGGCCAGGACGGTGGCTCACCGAGCTCGCCGGCCCGGTCCCGCAGCCGCTCGTAGTCGGCCTGGTCCAGTACCGGATTGGTGAAGAACGAGCCCACCGACCAGGTGTCCGGATCGTTCGGGTCGAGCACCATGCCCTTGCCCCCGCGCAGCCGCAGCACGGCGGCGCGGGCCTTCGCCAGTGGCACCTGGTCACCGACCGCCACGTCGAGCGCCCGAGCGAGCTCGGCGTAGCGAACCGGGCCGGACAGCGGCGACCGGGCGAGACGGAAGTCGACCGACAGCACCACCCACCGGTCGCTGTACTTGAAGATGCTGGACCGGTAGCTGAACCCGCAGTCGCGGGCCTCGATCCGACCGGTGGTGCCGGCCTCCCGGTCGTACACCTGCACCCCGGTGATGGTCTCGGCGACATCCTGCCCGTACGCGCCGACGTTCTGGATCGGCGTGGCGCCGGTGGAGCCGGGTATCCCGGACAGGCACTCCAGGCCGGACCACCCGTTGGCCACGGTGTGGGCGACCAGGTCGTCCCAGGGCTCGCCGGCCTCGACCCGCACGGTGACGCTGTCCGGGTCGGACTCCACGACTTGCAGCCCCCGGGACCGGACCAACACCACTGTCCCCGGGAAGCCCGCGTCGCCGATCACCACGTTGCTGCCCCCGGCGAGGACCAGGATCTGCTCGCCGCGCTCCCCGGCCTCCCGCACCCCGCGGACGAGCTCATCCGCGTTGGTGGCGGTGACCACGCGGGTCGCCCAGCCGCCGAGGCGCAGTGTCGTGTATCGCGACAGTTGACACTCTGCGTCGCGTTGGGCGCCGGATGTCGACTGGAGAACCTCTGCCACGCCCATCACCCTAAGCTGAGGGGTAGCCGCGGCACCCACTGGTGGCCCGGTCACCCCCGGGAGGATGGCGATGAACAGAACGCATGGCACGAAGGACTTCTGGATCGGGGCGCTGCGGGCGGAAGGGCCGGCCTTCGCCGCGGCGATCGCCGAAGCGCCCACCGATGCTCCGGTGCTCTCCTGTCCCAGCTGGACGGTGACCGACCTGACCCGGCACCTGGCAGGTGTCTACCGCTGGGTGTGCGGGACCGTTTCCGCCAATTCGGTCACCCCGCCGGACCTCCGCTCCGAGCCGGTGGAGCCGAATCCGGGCGAGACGGACCTCCAGCTGTGGCAGCAGGCGTACGACGAGCTGCTGGTGCGTTTCGACGCGCTGGACCCGGAGGCGCCGGCGTGGAACTGGGCACCGCAGCCGAAGAAGGCCGGCTTCTGGCCTCGCCGGATCGCGCACGAGACGGCGCTGCACCGCTGGGATGCCCAGCTCGCCATCGGTGCGGGTGACCCGATCGAGACGAAGCTCGCCGCCGACGGGGTGAGCGAGGTGCTCGACACCTGCCTGCCGGCCGGACGGCGTCCGGATCATGGGCAGTGGCACGGGGTCGTACACCTGTCGGCCTCCGACGCCGGACAGGAGTGGTTCCTGCGGTTGCGCGGCGAAGGGGTCGCCCTGCTGGATACCGCCACGATCTTCGATGATCATGATCACCACGCCCGGGTCCAGGTCGTCGGCACCGCCAGCGACCTGTTGCTCGCGCTTTGGGGCCGGGTCAGTTTCGACACTTTGGCGGTGACGGGCGAGCGCGCGCTCCTGGCGGGCCTCCGGACCGGTTGAGGCCGGGGAGAGCGCTCTCTTGACATTCGGTGACGCCCCGGGAGACGCTGCGCGAACGGAGGGAGCTGTCCTATGAGCGCGCTTCACTTTCCGGCGAACTTCCGCTGGGGCACGGCCACTGCGGCGTACCAGATCGAGGGTGCGGCCCACGAAGACGGCCGGGGGCCGTCAATCTGGGACACCTTCAGCCGTACGCCGGGCAAGGTCTACCAGGGCCACACCGGTGATGTCGCCTGCGACCACTACCACCGGTACGCCGACGACGTGGAGCTGATGGCCGGGCTGGGGATCCAGACGTACCGGTTCTCGGTGTCCTGGCCCCGGGTCCAGCCAGACGGCACCGGCCCGGTCAACCCGCGCGGGCTGGACTTCTACGACCGCCTAGTGGATGCCCTGCTGGCCCGGGGGATCGACCCGATGGTCACGCTCTACCACTGGGACCTGCCGCAGACCCTGCAGGACGGGGGCGGCTGGGCAGCCCGGGCGACCGCGGAGCACTTCGCCGGGTACGCCGCCGCCGTCCACGGTCGGCTCGGTGACCGGGTGCACTCCTGGACCACCCTCAACGAGCCGTGGTGCTCGGCCTACCTGGGCTACGGCAACGGGGTGCACGCCCCGGGCATCGCGGACCCGGGCGCCGCCTTCACCGCCGTGCACCACCTGCTGCTCGGGCACGGCCTGGCGGCCCGGGCACTGCACGCGGCCGGGGCGGCGACCGTCGGGATCACGCTCAACCCGGCCGACGTCCGCCCCGCCGACCCGGACAGCGCCGCCGACGCCGCCGCGGTACGCCTGGTCGATGGGCTCCACAATCGGATCTTCCTGGATCCGCTGTTCCGGGCCGCGTACCCGGAGGATGTGCTGGAACACGTCGCCCAAATCGTGCCGCCGACGTTCCTCCGGGACGGCGACGAGAAAGTGATCGCCACCCCGATCGACCTGCTCGGCGTCAACTACTACGCGCCCCTCTACGTCGCTGGTAAACCCGAGGGCGCCGGCGGCGGCGGGGCGTTCCCCGGCACCGACGGGGCGGTGGAGTTCCTGCCGCCCGCCGGACCGCTGACCGACATGGGTTGGATGATCGAGCCGGCCGGGCTCACCCGGCTGCTGGAACGCCTCGCCACCGACTACCCGGGCGTACCGCTGATGATCACCGAGAACGGGGCGGCCTTCCCGGACCAGGCCACGGCTTCGGGCGGCCCGGGGCGGCCGGCGACGGAGGGGGACAGCGGGGTGTTCGACACCGACCGGATCGCCTACCTCGACGGGCACCTCCGCGCCGCGCACGAGGCCATCGCCCGTGGGGTGGACCTACGCGGCTATCTCGTATGGTCGTTGCTGGACAACTTCGAGTGGGCCGAGGGCTATCGGAAACGGTTCGGGATCGTCCACGTCGACTACCGGACCCAGCGACGTACCCCGAAGGCGAGTGCCCGCTGGTACCAGCAGGTGATCTCCCGGAACGGACTCTGAGCCGGAGGGCGATCCGGGGAACGGACTCTGAGCGGGGAGGACGATGACGACGGCGCAACGGCCGACGCTCGAGGCGGTGGCGCGCCGCGCCGGTGTCTCCCGAGCCACCGTCTCCCGGGTGGTGAACGGCTCCACCACAGTGGGCGAGCCGATCCGCGCGGCCGTCCGTCGAGCCGTCAGCGAGCTGGGGTACGTGCCGAACCTGGCCGCGCGCAGCCTGGTCACCCAACGAACGGACTCGGTGGCGCTGGTCATGCCGGAGGCGGCCGCCCGGGTCTTCTCCGACGACCAGTACTTCCCCGGCATCATCCGCGGCGCCGCCCAGGAGCTGGAGGCGGCTGACAAACAGTTGGTGCTGATGCTGGCCGGTTCGCCGGCCGGGCACGAGCGGGTGGAGCGGTACACCACCGGCCGGCACGTGGACGGGGTGCTGTTCGCCTCGCTGCACGGCGCCGACCCGCTCCCCGGCCGGCTGGCCCGGCTCGGCATTCCGGTGGTGTGCAGCGGCCGGCCGCTCGGCGGCACCCCGGTCCCCTACGTCGACGTGGACCACATCGGCGGGGTGCACCGGGCCGTCCAACACCTGATCGACAGCGGCCGGCGGCGCATCGCCACCATCGCCGGTCCACAGGACATGGTGGGCGGGATCGAGCGGCTGACCGGCTACCGGGCCGCGATCACCCCGGCCGGGCTGCCGGAGTGGGTGGCGTACGGCGACTTCACCCGCGAGTCGGGGGTGGCCGCGACCTGGCAGCTCCTCGCCGCGCACCCCGACCTGGACGCGATCTTCGCCGCCTCCGACCTGATGGCACACGCCGCCCTGCGGACGCTACGCGCGACGGGGCGACGGGTGCCCGACGATGTCGCGGTGATCGGCTTCGACGACATCGAGACCGCCGCGTACACCGACCCGCCCCTGAGCACCGTCCGCCAGCCGATCCAGGAAATCGGCCGGCGAATGACCCGCCAGCTGCTGCGCCTCGCGGCCGGTGAGTCGATCGAACCGGCGCTGGTGCTCCCCACCGAGCTGATCCTCCGCGACTCTGGTTGAGCCCGCCAACGAAAACAGCTCGAGCAACCGTCGGGACTGCACTACCGTCACGCCGCATGGAGATCCGTGCCGCGCAGCCCGCCGACGCGCCCGCCGTGGTGGCGCTCCGCACCCGAGTCCTTCCACATCTGGTTCGTGGTGTGGCGTCGACCCGTCAGATGCTCTCCCAACCACCCCCGGGCCAGCACTGGGCCGCCTTCGTCGCCGAGGCGGACGACGAGATCGTCGGTTGGGTTTCGACCTTCCGCAACGCCAGCTCCTCCCGAAGCGTCGGCGAGATCTCGCTCCTGCATGTCCACCCGGACCACCGGGGACACGGCATCGGCAGCGGGCTGCTGACCGCCGCCCTGGACCACCTCGCCCCGCTCCGGCTCCCGCTGCTGCGCGGGCGGGTGCTACCCGAGTCGTTGCCGTACGCGCGGCGGCGCGGCTTCCTACCCAGCCGCGAGGAACGTTTCTCCGCGCTCGAACTGACGGCCCTACCGCCCCTGACCGTCCCCCCGGGCGCCCGGCTGGTGCCGCTGTCCGAGGTTGACCCCCACCACGTGTACGAGGTGGAGCGCGACGCCAGCGCAGACGAGCCGGAAGACGTCCCCGCCGACGCTCTCACCTACGAGCACTGGCGGGCCGATACCTGGGACAACGTCGGCCTGGACCGGGAGGCCAGCACCGGCGCCGAGGTCAACGGCGTCCTGGCGGCGATCAGTCTGGTCAAGCGGGACGGTTCACGGATGTGGTCGGACTACACCGCTTCCCGCCCGGAGTACCGGGGTCGAGGGCTCGCGACGGCGGCGAAGCTGGGTGCCCTACGTCGGGCCGCGGCCGGCGGGGTGACGGTCGCGTACACCGGCAATGACGAGACGAACAAACCGATGCTCGCGATCAACGAACGGCTCGGCTACCGGCCGGTCGCGGCCCAGTGGAGTTGCCTCCGGGAGATGAGCTGAGCGACAGCGCCTTTACGCGCCGTCCTGGGTGGTCCCGGTCGGCCCCACAGTGGTGGGCTGGCCGAGCACCCGGCGGGCCAGCAGGGCGGCGCCCGCGACGGCCGCCGGCATGAGCAGCACGGCGCCGAGTGGGATCAGGAAGCTGACGAACACCGCCACCCCGAAGCCGAGCGTGGTCGGCCGGTCGGCCCGGAGGGCGGCCCGCCGGTCGGACAACCGCAGCCCACGCCGGTAGAAGGGGGCACCTGCCAGCTCCACCGCGAGGAGCCAGCCGCCGATGGTCGCACCGAGCGCCGGCACCACGGTCTGACCGACCACCGGGATGAAGCCGGCGACAAAGAGGGGTACGCCGACCAGCACCGCCAACCCCACCAGCCGCAGCGAGTCGACGAGGCTGTGCCACAGCGACGACCAGAACGGCACGTCCACCGCGTTGGGTGTACCACCGAGGCCATCCTCGACCCGTTCGGAGATCTTCTCGTAGAACGGGTCCCCGATGACCAACGTGACGGCGGTGAACGCGACCACCGTGAGCAGGCCACCCAGCCCGAGCAGCGCCAAGCCGGCGACTACCCGCGTCAGACCCCGCCCGGCGCCGGACCAGTCGTCGGCGAACGGCGTGATCAGCGCGGCCAGCTCGTCCACGAAATAGCCGAGCGTGCCGAACGCGGCGACGAAGAACGCTCCGGAGATCAGTGCCGGTAGGACGCCGAGCAGCATCAGGCCAGGGCTGCGGAGGTAGAGGCCGATGCCGCGCAGGTAGAGGCCGACACCGGCGAAGAAGCGGCCGGCCGCCCCGGTCCGGGGCGCGGCGAGAGCGGGGGATGCGTTCATGGTCGCCGAGCCTAGGTCGCGTCAGCGGTTGGCGCAGGTCACGGTCGGCGTCTGGTTCGTGCCGGTGATGTCGGCGAGGAAGCCGAACGTGGTCGTGCCGTTCGGAGCCAGCGTGCCGTTGTACGACATGTTGGTCACCGTCACCGAGGCCCCCGAACCACTGTGCGAGCCGTCCCACACCTCGGTGATTTTCTGACCGCTGGGCCAGGTCCACTCGACTCTCCACCCGGACCAGGAGGTGGAGGAATTGTTTTTGATCTTCACTTCGCCCTTGAAGCCGCCCGGCCACGACTCGATAATCGTGTATTTCGCTGTGCAGGCTGACGTTGGGTCCGGAAGCGTCGGCGGCTCACCTGGGATGGGTGCTGTCGGTGGCGTGGAGCTCTGCGTCGTGTTCTTGGGCGGTGTCGGAGGCACGGTCGCATCCATCGCGATGGGGGTCGAGGTCGATATCGGTGTCGAGGTCGGTGTCGAGGTCGAGGTCGGTGTTGGGGGCAGGGACTGGGCCGGCGAAGACTCCGACGGCACGGCTGTCGGCCCGGCTTCGGCGTCGGCGACCTGCTCGGTGGCGGGGGGAGACGATGGGTCCGCCGGCGAGCGTTGGAGCGCGTTCAAGGCGACCGCGGTCAGGATGACCCCCAAGAAGCTCGCCACGATGATGCCCTGACTCCGCATACGTGCCGGGATCGAACGGCGAGTATCCGCCGGCCCCTTGTCCGGGTGGAGGGCCTGGTGACCGGAGCTGTCCGTTCCGCGCTCGGCGTCCTCCGGCTGAGACCCGCCGTGCGGCTGGGACCCGCCGTCCGGCTGAGGCCCGCCGTGCGGCTGAGGCCCGCCGTGCGGCTGCTGGGGTAGGCCGTCGGAATGCGGTGGGTCGCCCAGTCTCCAGGGTGCTCGTCCTGGCACTTCGGTGGGCTCGTCGTAACTCGCCAGCGGTGGCCACTCTGGCAGCCGGACGCCGGGCTCGTCGGCAGGGGTATCGCCGGACTTGGACGATTCGGTCATGGTCTCCGATCCCGGGTAACGAGGTCACGATCAGCGACGATGCGGGATCATTGTGGGCTCAACGTGAGGTTCGGTCAAATGATTCCAGTGCGGGACAGGAGAGAGTATCCGAGGCAACCACCCACACCCGAGACTCCTCCCACGGCAAGACCAGCGCAACGCAGGTCGCCGAGGCGCCCCGGGCTACTCGTTGAAGAAGGAGGAGATGCGCTCCCGAAGGTCGGCGCGCTTGGCCCAGAGGACCCCAGGCCGGTCGTACACGTGCAGGGTGGCCTGGGGTAACGCGGCAGCGAGCCGCTCGGCGACCTCGACCGGATGCAGCTCGTCGCCGACGCACCCGATCACCAGAGCCGGCGCCGCGACCTCGGCGAGTTCCGTGGCGTCGCGAACCGGCACCGACTCGGGTAGGCCGACCAGTCCCGAGCCGAGACCGTCCCGCAAAAGCTGATCGAGGCGCTGCCGGAGGTACGCCCAACCGGCCGGCGTGTTCCGGACGGCCGGTGGAAGCTCCAGCTGGACCACCTCCGCGAGCTGACCGACATCACCGCTGCCGACCGCGTCGAGCAGTGCCGTCAGCCGGCGGCGGGCGGCATCGCCCCGCGGCCGGTCCAGCACCGCCGGGAGGTAGAAGACCAGCCGGTCGAACCGCGTCGGGTTGTCGGCGAGTAGCCGGCAGAGCGCACCCGCGCCCAGGCTCGCGCCGAACGCCCGGGTCGCGAGGCCCTGGTCGGCGATCGACCGCAGGTCGCGCGCGAGGTCGTGGTACGTCCACGGCCCGGTCGGGGCGGCGGAGCGACCATGCCCACGGAACTGGAAGAAGAGTCTGCGGCCGGTGACGCCACTGCCGAAGGGACGGGTGGTGGCGATGCCGCTGCCCAGACCGTGCGCGAAGACGGTGACCGGATCGCCTGCCCCGGTGGCCAACTGCTCCAGGTCAACGCCGTGCGGAGTGGCGACCAGCTCGGTCTCCGGCTCCGGCAGTGCCGGTCGACCGGTGCGGGGAGCACTCGGCCCGGGACCCCAGGTGCGGGGGCCACCATCCGGTGGGGGCGGCCACCGGAAGCCTCTCACCAGGAGTTCCCCCGGCCACCCCGGAGATCGCGCAGACCCGTCCGGACGTCGAGCAGATAGATCAACCCAGCGGCGATGCCGACCAGGCCAAAGATGCTGAGCCGGCCGGAGGTGAGCAGGGTGAACACCAGGCAGACGGCGAGGATCGCCACCCAGGCACCCTTCGGCATGGTGCCGACCGCAGCGAACGCGTCGGACCGCTGGGTGATGACGTGGACCAGGGCGACTCCCTGCACGATGAGCGCGAAGACGAGCAGGATCAGCTCTATAACGTAGCGAACCTCAAAAGCGAACGGCGCGGCGATGGCCATGCCGGCAAGCATATGCCGAAGACCCCGGAGGCGTCCGTCAGGCCGCCCCCAGGGTCTTCGGCGTCACCGGGCTCTCGCCCGGCGCCGCAGGTCAGCTACCGGCCGGCGGGGTCCGCTTCGTCGCGCGCGGTGACTTCGGTGCCGAGGAGGCCGGCTTGCCGGCGGCCTTGGTGGCACGCTTCGCGACGGCCGCCGCCGGCTTGGCCTCGGCGGCCTTGGTGGCACGCTTCGCAACGGCCGCCGGCTTGGCCTCGGCGGACGAGGTGGCACGCTTCGTGACAGCGGGTGGCTTTACCTCGGCGGCCTCGGCGAGCTGCGCCGGGGTCGGCGCCGGGGCCTGCTCGGTCGTCTCGATGTCGGTGTTCACCGTGTCGGCGGCCTCGAGCACGCCGGCGCCGACGACCCGCTCCCCGTGACCGACGAGCGCGCCGTAGGTGGCGACTGCCCGCTCCTGCGCGGCCTGGGCGCTGGCCACCACGACGGCTGCGTTGCGGGTGGCGGTCTCCCGAAGGCGGTCGAGGTCCAGGTCGCTGGCGGCCCGCCGGCGCAGGTTCTCCGCGGCAGCGGTCGCCGTACGCAGCGTCTCGGTGGCCTTCTGACGCAGCTCGGCCCCGTCTACCGTGCTGAGGTCGGCAGCGACCCGGTCGCGCAGCTCACTCACGGCCGCGGGGAGCTTTCGCAGCTGCTGGTACGCCAGGTCGCCGGCACCGGCGGCGGCGTAGAGGGGGGCGGGGATACGACTGGTTTTAGGCTGACTAGTCATCGTTTCTCCTCTTCAACCGCGTCGGCGGCTTCGGGGTCGCCCTTCGGGCGGACTGCTGCACTGGCGTCGGAACAGGAACGGAGTCGGGTCGATGGCGGTGCGACTCACGCACCGCCGGTCGGCGTGCCCCCGGTCGTCGTCGGGCCGGTGACCGCGATGTTGGCTAGGTCGGCGGAGGCACCCGGCGGCTCGGCTGGGCTCGGCTCCGGTTCGGTTGCGGACGGGCCGGCGACCGAACCGGTGGTGACCGTGCCGGTCGCAGCCTCGGTGGTGGGTGCGGCGGCGACCGATTCGGTGGTGACCGCGCCCGTCGCAGCCTCGGTGGTGGGCGCGGCGACCGATTCGGTGGTGACCGGGCCGGTCGCCGACTCGGCCGACGCCGCGTCGGCGGCGGCGGTCGCCTCCGCGAGCCGCGCGTTCTCGCGACGGAACGTCTCGTAGATCTGGGTGAGCGACTGCTTCTGTGCCATGGTCAGGTCGGGGTCCACGGCTATCGCGGCGAGAACGCCCTGCCCCTCCCGGTCATCCAGCAGCCCGGCCCGCAGGTACATCGCCGGAGTGGAGACCCGCAGCGCGCTGGCGAGCTGCTGCAGCACCTCAGCGCTGGGCTTGCGCAGCCCGCGCTCGATCTGACTCAGGTACGGGTTGCTGACTCCCGCCTGCTCGGACAGCTGCCGGAGGGAGATCTTCGCACTCCGGCGCAGGTCGCGAATGAACCCGCCGATGTTGGGAAGGTCTTTACCACTGGCCATAACTCAACGCTAGCTCGCGGCGCTAACTCCTGCAAGCAAAATGCTAGCCAGAGTTAGCGCCGGGCGCGCCCCGCCGTCGTGGTGCTGGCCGCCCAGTCGCAGCCAGCACCGCACCAAACCACCTTCCGGCGAAGCGGGTTACCAGAGCGATCGCACCGCGCCCACCGGCCGTCCCCCGCCGAGGAGCGGGACCTCAGCGAACTCCGCCAACGCCGGTGCCCGCACCCCGAGCCGGCGCAGCGCGGATACCAGCACCGGCATCCGGGCCCGGCCGGCGCCATCGTCGATCTTCATCGCCACCGCACCGACGCCCGGGACCGCCGCGGCGATGACCCCCTCCACCCCGATCTTCGCGAGCAGCCCCGACACCGCCCGCATCACCCGGCTGTCGTCGGCCCGCGTACCGCCGACGATCTCCGGATGCGCCCGCATCGAGTCCGCCACCGCCCGCTCCGGCGAGCCCGGCTCCGCCTGCACCAGCCGCAGGTACGCCAGGGCAAGGCCGGACAACGACACGGCCAGCACCGGTGCGCCACAGCCGTCGATCCCGACCGCCGCCGCCGGCTCGTCGGTGAACTCCTCGACCGCCGCTCGCAACCGCTCCTGCAGCGGGTGCTCGCTGCGCCAGTACCCCTCCTCGGGCCAGCCCGCCGCCTGGCAGGTCAGCAGCATTCCGGTGTGCTTTCCGGAGCAGTTCATCTGGATCCGGGTCGGGCCACCACCGGCGCGCAACACCGCCTCCCGCGCCGCTTCGTCCGCCGGCAGGTCGGGCGGGCAGTGCAACGCGGACTCGTCGAGCCCGGCCCGCGCCAACAACCCACCGACCCGGGCCCGGTGGAAATCCTCCCCCTCGTGGCTGGCCGATACCAGGGCGAGGTCAGCCGAGTCGCCCAGCCGCAGGCCCGCCCGGATCATTCCCACCGTCTGCAACGGCTTGTTCGACGATCGGGGGAAGATCGGCGACGTCACATCCCCCGCCCTCGCCACCGCCGCGCCAGTCGCGTCGAGCGCCACCACCGACCCGCGATGCACACCCTCGACGAAACCCGACCGGACCACCTCAGCGAGCGGCACGCCGCCCTCGTACGTCTTTCCCACGGGGTGGACGTTACCGCCCTTCGGGAACGTCCAGCCGACGGGTGACCAGGGAATTGGGAACGCGACGTCAGGGGGCTACCCCCAACACACCACTTACCGGCGAAGGGCCGGCACGCCGAGTAGTTCCCGGGCCTCGGCGGTGGTGAGCGGAGGACGCTGAGCGAGCTGGGCGAAGCCGACCGCGCGGGCCACGAGCTGCATGTTGGACTCGACCGGCTGCCCCTTGGCGTAGGTCACCGTGTCCTCCATGCCCACCCGCAGGTGGCCGCCGGCCGAGAGCGAGGCCAGCAGGACCGGGATCGTGCTCCGACCGACGCCGGTCGCCGAGAAGGTGGTGCCGGTTGGCAGGTCCCGCAGCATCTGCTCGGCGGCCACCAGAGCCGCGGGAGTGCCGGGCATTCCGCCGGGCACTCCCATGACGAGGTCAACGTGCACATGCCCGCCGGCCGGCAGGCCGTACTTGCCGAGCAGGCGCTGCAGGGCGGTGAGATGCCCCAGGTCGAAGATCTCGTACTCCGGGACGATGCCGCGTTCCTGCATCCGGGTGTGCAACTCGACGATGAACTCCCACCGGTTGAGAAACACGTCGGTGCCGAAATTGACCGTGCCCATCGTGCAGGAGGCCATGTCCGGAGCGGCATCGAGTACGGCGAGCCGGTCGGCCTCCGGGTCGCTCACCGCGCCCCCCGAGGAGAGCTGCACCACCAGGTCGGTGCGCTCGCGGAGCGCCGCGACGGTCTCGCGCAGCCGCCGCGGGTCGAGGGTCGGCTGCGCCGCGGCGTCCCGGATGTGGACGTGGACCACGGAGGCGCCCAGGGCCTCGCACTCCTTCGCGGTCAGCAGCAGCTCATCGAGGGTGACCGGCAGCGCCGGCACCTCAACCTTGGCCGACTCGGCCCCGGTCGGGGCAACCGTGATCAACGTCCCTGTCGTCATTACCGGATCCTAGTCGCCCGATCGACGACCGTCCGGCCGGAAGTCTTCCGGCATGCCGGCCGGAAAACCTGAATCCTTCCGCTGCGAACGACGTCTGACCGGGTTCCTTGCTAGCTATCGATCATCGCGGCGGTCTCCCCGACCAGTAGCCGGGCGTCGTCGGGCACGTTGCGCTTGACCACCGCCAGGGCGACCTGGCCCAGCTCGTGGTGGTGCACGGCGGTGCCGACGAAGCCGACCGTCCGCCCATCCCGAGTCACCGGAGTGCCGGCCGACGGTGGCTGGTCCGTGGTCACCCCGTCCAGGTGCAGGAGGACCAGCCGACGCGGCGGCCGACCCATGTTGTGCACCCGGGCCACCGTCTCCTGCCCCCGGTAGCAGCCCTTCTCCAGGTGTACGGCCGGCCCCACCAGGCCCACCTCCGCCGGAATGCTCCGGTGGTCGGTATCCAGCCCGACCCGGGGCCGACGGGCGGCCACCCGCACCGCCTCGTACGCCCAGAGCCCGGCGACCGGCACGTCCGCGCCGCGCAGCTCGGCCACCACCCGGCCCATGGCCTCCCGAGCCACCAGCAGGTCAACGCCGAGCGGGCCACGGCGGGCCCAGCCCCCGATCGGTAGCGCACGGACGTCGTAGCGCACCGTCGACCGGGGCGGCACCGAGCCGGCCCGGAACTTCGGGCCGGGCACCTCGAGCAGGTCCGGCTCCGCCAGGCCGGCGACGCCGAGCGTCGCCACGGCGTCCACCGCCGCCGGGCCGACCAGCGAGAGCAGGGCGTGCTCCGGCGTCACGTCGCGCGGCTCCACCTTGCTGAAAAAGCGCATCCGCTCCAGATACCCGAGCAGCCCACCGGTGTCGCCCGGCTCGGTGTCCAGCCAGGTCGTGCCGCCCTCCTCGGCCACCATCGCGTGCTGCTCGACGTGCCCGTGCGGGGAGAGCACCAGCAACTCGGTGCCCTGCCCAGCGGGCAGGTCCGCCAGGTGCTGCGTGGTGAGCGTGTGCAGCCAGCCGAGACGATCCTCGCCCGGCACCGCGATCACCCCCCGGTGCGAACGGTCGACCAGGCCGACCGCCGTCTCCAGGGTGCGCTGCTCGCGCAGCGGGTCCCCGTAGTGCGCCGCCACCGAGCGGACCCCCGCCGCGGCGTGCGCCGGCTCCGGTTGATCCCGGCTGTCCTCGTCGATGCTCTCGACGGAGACCGCCCCGGCAATGTCGATCATTCTTGCTCCCCGTTCGCGCAGCGACTACAGCGGCCGAAGAGGGAGACATGGCCGACGTCCACCCGGAACCCCCGCTGCTCGGCAAGCTGGTCAGCCAACGGGCGCAGCAGGGCGGGATCGATCTCGTCGATCGCGCCGCACTCCCGGCAGACCAGGTGCACGTGCTGGTCCTCGCCGGCCGCGTGGAAGGTCGGCGAGCCATGCGAGAGGTGGGTGTGCGTCACCAGGCCGAGCCGTTCCAGCAGCTCCAGCGTGCGGTAGATGGTAGTGATGTTGACCCCGGCGGCCACCTCCCGGACAGCCGTGTGGACCTGCTCCGGGGTGGCATGCCCCAGATCCAACACCGCCTGGAGGACGAGCTGCCGCTGCGCTGTCAAGCGCAGCCCACGGGCCCGGAGGAGTTCCGCGAGGGAGGATTCGGACACCGTCCAAGCATAGTTCGCTCGGGCCGAACAGTGCTCTCCCGTCCTACCGGCCCCGTTCTGCCGGCGCCCGTGTCGGTGGTGCCGGGCCAGACCCCACCCGGTGCAGCCCGCTGGGCCCTATGCTCGGCGGCCATGACGACGGCGAGGATCGCGGTGCTCGGGCGGGGCCGGGTGCCGGTCACAGAGCCAGTGCTGCGCGGCGATGACCTGGGCGTGCTGCACGGTGACGGCCTCTTCGAAACGATGCACCTGCGGGCGGGCCGACCCTGGCTGCGGGAGGCGCACCTGGAACGGATGACCCGGGCGGCCCCGGTGCTGGGTCTGACCCTGCCGCCGGCCGACGCCCTGATCGCACTGCTCGAGGAGATCTGCGTCGACTGGCCCACCGAGGTCGAGGGGGCGCTGCGGCTGGTCTGCACCCGTGGCGCGGCCGGCGGCGAGACCCCGACCGTGTACGCCACGCTGGCCCCGGTGCCGCCGTCGGCGCGGGCGGCCCGCCGGGACGGGATCACCGTGGCGACCTTGCCGCTGGGCGTGCCGGCCCACGGCCGCGCCGGCCTGGACTGGCTGCCCACCGGCAGCAAGACCACGTCGTACGCGGTGCACAACGCCGCCCGCCGGTGGGCGGCCCGCAACGGCGTCGACGACGCGCTCTGGACCTCCACCGACGGGTACGTCCTGGAGGGGCCGACCGCCAACGTCCTCTGGCTCACCGATGGGGCGCTGCGCACGGTGCCCGCCGCGGCCGGCGTCCTGCCCGGTACCACCGCCGCCTGGCTGCTGGCCAACGCCGCACAGGTGGGGCTGGGAGCGCACGAGCAGCTGGCGACCCCGCCCGAGCTGCATGCCGCGGACGCGGTCTGGTTCAGCTCGTCGGTCCGGGGCCTGGTCGAGGTCCGCGTCCTGGACGGCATCGGCCGGCCCCGGTCGGCCTACACCCGGCGGCTACAGGCGCTACTCGGCTTCCCCGTCCCGCCCGACGACGACCAACCGGACTGACCCGCCGCGGATCAGCCGGACTGGCCTCCGCCGCCCGCCCGGAGTAGCCGGACTGCTTCAGCCACCCACCCGGATCAGCCGGGCGGACAGGTGCGGGGTGAGGCCGTGACCGACCGCGGCCATCTCCTGCGCGTAGAGCAGGGCGCCCTCCACGATGCCGAAGAGGCGGTGACCGGCGGTCACCTCCTTCGCGGTGGGGGTGCGGACCACCGCGTCGGTGGCGAACTCGAGCTGGGTGCCGGTGCGCTTGCCGATGTGTAGCTCCATCACGCCGGTGGGTGTGCTCATCAGCGCCTCCCACTCGTTGGTCGCCCGGTCGTCACCGTCGAGTACCGGCCGCCACCAGCCCATCTCCCGCCCGGCCGGGCGGACCGGGCGACTCTGCTCGTCCAGCAGCCACGCCCGCGACTCGTAGCAGAGGAACGGTCGGCCGTCGTGGCTGATCCGGATCTCCTGCGCGTAGTCGAAATCCTCGATGGTGGGGTAGCCGCCCCGGCCCCGACCCCGCCACACCCCGATGTACGGCAGCAGGCCGTCCAGAGTGGGGTGCAGCTTCGGGCCGGTACGCAGGTCGTGGCTCTCCTCGTAGGGGTACGGGTCCACCGGAGGCGCGTTCAGCCACGGCGGCTGAAGCGGATTCTCGTCACTCACTAATGCCCTCTCGAAATGCGTACGGCGAGGTAGACCAAGCCGCCGGCGAGCCCGCCCAGCGCGGCGACCAGCAAACTTACGAACCCTATCTCGGTGACCATCGGCGCCTATCCTATGCTGGCGCTCGTGGGCCGAACCCTCGTCGTCAAGGTCACCGCCGGAGCGGATTCCCCGGAGCGGTGCGCGCAGGCCTTCACGGTTGCGGCCACCGCAGCCGCCGCTGGAGTTGACGTCTCGCTCTGGTTAACCGGCGAGGCGACCTGGTTCGCGCTGCCCGGCCGGGCACAGGAGTTCGAGCTGCCGCACTCGGCCCCGCTGGGTGAGCTGCTACACGTGATCCTGACGACGGGCCGGGTGACCGCCTGCACACAGTGCGCGGCCCGCCGGGACATCGGGACCGGCGACGTGCTGCCCGGCGTCCGGATCGCCGGCTCGGCGGTCTTCGTCGAAGAGGTCATGGCCGAGGAGACCCGCGCGCTCGTCTACTAGCGCTCCGCGAACACCGTCCGGGTGGCACCGGGGACGGCGTAGTCGATGGGGCCATCGAACCGAGTCGAGGCACGTGCCACCGCCTGTTCTGGGGTGAGGAACCTCCCGATGTGCGTGACGATCAGGCGCCCCACCCCGGCCGCTCGAGCAGTCTCACCGGCATCCTCCGGCGTGTGGTGAACCCGTTCTCCCGCGCTCGAGACCTGCGCGCTCTCGGCCTCACACAGCAGCACATCGCAGCCCTCGGCCAGACTCGTCAGGCCAGGACAGGGGGCTGTATCCCCGGAGTACACCAACGACCGCCCCCCAATATCGACACGCAATGCGAAGGCGGGGATACCGTGTGCCACCGAACGGCTGGTCAACGTGAGTGCGCCGACCGCCACCCGATCCCCGTCGTGTAGCTCCTCAATGGCGAAGGCGGATTCGATCGGGCTGCGGGTCGCGGTGTTGGTCAAAAAGTGCGCCAATCGGTCGGCGATGCCGGGCGGGCCGTACAACGGGATCGGAGCCGCAAGCTGGATATCGGCGTACAGCGCACCGTAGTAGGCGGTCAGGAGGTCGGCGCTGTGATCAGCGTGCAGGTGCGAGATCCAGATCGCGTCCAGTTCGTCCAGCCGGACATGTCGTTGCAGCTGAGCCAGCGTCCCGCTGCCCGCGTCCACCCACACCCGGGCACCCCCACCCGACACCAGGTAGCCGGAACAGGGATTGTCCACACTCGGGTAGGGCGTTGCACAACCCAGAACCGTGAATTGGAGATTCTCGCTAGTCATCCGCGAAAGGCTAGGAGACTCGGCCGACACATCGTGACGATTTCTCCCTCGTCAGTCAGCGCACCCGGTCGAGAACGCCAGGTGCAGCTGGTCGCCGGTGGCGTCGGCGATGATCAGGTCGGTGCCGCTCCGGTACGCGTACACCTCGGGGGTGTCGATCACAACGGTGCCGGCGGCGGCCAACGGGGCCAGGGCGCTCAGTGATGCCGGCTCGGGGCCGGCCGCCACCCGCTCGGTCCGGGCCTTCGCGCCGCCGGGGCACGAGGTCCAAATCTGATCCACCTGCTCCGGCACCGGACGGCCCAGCGCCTGCAGCGCGGCACGGAGCGCCGGTTCGGGCGGGTTCCCCAGCAGCAGATCACCGGACCCGGCGTCGGTCGGGCGACAGCCGGTCAGTACCTCGAGCCGAACCCGGCCCGGACTCGTCGACTCCCCCTCGACCAGGACGAACTCACCGGCGTCGGCGCGCAGCAGCGGGCCCTCGGCGGCATCCCGCACGCCGGCCCGCCATCGCGCCGGCAGCGCGTCGGCGACCTGGCGGAGTAGGTCGCGCTCACCTCCCTCGGCTACCAGGACGCCGATCCCGCGGGTCAGTTCCGCGCCCGCGCTGACCGGGGTGACCCGGCAGCCCCGCTCCACGCGGGACGGCGTCATCGCCCACGCTGTGCCGTCGAGCGCCGCGACGAGCTGGCCGACCGCCGCGTCGACCACCGGCGCCGCCTGCTCGATCGTGCGCTGCTCCCGCACTGTCGGCTCGTCGGTGCGGGCCGACCACCAGGCCAGCCCGGCCAGCAGCACCGCCCAGACCGCCGTGCCCACGAGTAGCCAGCGCCGGACCCACGACCCCGACGGCGGGCGATCAGGCCCGGAGGGCGGGGCGTACCCCGGATGGACGGCGCTCACCGCACCATCGTGTCATGTCCCGAACCGGGGTCAGCCGCCGCCGGACGGCCGCACTATCCGCCCGAGTCGTCGGGGCCCAGGACGAGCCGGTAGCCGACGCCACGCACGGTCAGCACCCGTGGGCCGCCGGAGAGCAGGCGCAGCTTGCACCGGAGCCGCTTGACCGCCGAATGCAGGATCGCGGTGTCGCCGAGGTAGGCGCCGCCCCAGACCGCGGCGAAGAGTCGCTCATAGCTCCAGAGCCGGACCGGCGGGGTCACCAACCGGGTCAACAACCGCCGTTCGGTACGGGTCAACGCCAGTGGGCGTCCCCGCCAGGTGACCAGGTGCCCCGGCGGGTCAACCACCAACTCGCCGTAGCGGACCAGGGTCTCCGGTGGACCGGTGCCCCGCTCCTCGGTGACGGATGGTTCAGGAAAGAGCATCGCCCGCAACTCCGCGAGATCGGCACAGCTCAACACCGGCCCCACCCCGTCGAGGCTACGCAGCACGCGCTCGCGCACTGCCATGTCGGGGCTCACACAGACCACGATTGGACCTTTCCGCTCAGACACGCTGCCTCCCCAGGCACCCGCGTAACCCGACGGGCATCCCCCCGCCGAGATGATGTCCGGCTGAACACCGAGTCAGCGTACGACCAGAAGCGCGCCCAGTCACTGATCGAATACTGACCGAGACATTTTATTGATCAGCGTCGGTGTTTTCACAAGCATGGCTGGCGCGGGCTCGGAACAGCCCGGGCCCGCGGACGTGGGGAGGACACGTGTTCGTACGACCATCCGCGCGGTCACGCCTGGGGCGTCTGGCCGTCGCGTTCGGGGCGCTGGTGTTGGGGCTGAGTGCCCAGCCAGCGCTCGCCGCGTCGCCGCCCGGCGCAGCAGAGCGGGCAACCGTCGCGTCCGAGCTGCTGGAGACCAGCGACAGCACCAGTTTCCTGGTCTACCTACGGGAAACCGCACCGCTGGCCACCACCGCGACGCTGCAAGAGCCCGACGACCGGGCCCGTGCAGTCCACCAGCTCCTGACCAACACCGCCGACCGCACCCAAGCCGACCTGCTGCGGATGCTCGACGCGCGGAAGGCGGAGCACACCTCCTACTGGATCGCCAACGCCATCCAGGTCCACGGTGACCGGGCCCTGATCGACGAGATCGCGAACCGGCCCGAGGTCGAGCGGATCGAGCCGGTCGGCAGCCGCCAGCTGATCGAGCCGACGCCCGCCGAGGCTGAGGCCCGCACCGACGCCATCGAGTGGGGTGTCGCCGAGATCGGCGCCCCCCAGGTGTGGGACGAGTTCGGCGACCGCGGCGAAGGCATCGTGATCGCCAACATCGACACCGGGGTGCAGTACGACCACCCCGCCCTGGTCAACTCCTACCGGGGCAACCTCGGCGGCGGCAGCTTCGACCACGCCTACAACTGGTTCGACCCGACGGGCATCTGCTCCGACTCGGAGCCCTGCGACAACAACGACCACGGCACGCACACGATGGGCACGATGGTCGGTGACGACGGGGCCGACAACCAGATCGGCGTCGCACCGGGTGCCCGGTGGATAGCGGCGAAGGGCTGCGAGGTCAGCACCTGCTCGGACGCCGCGCTCCTCGCCTCCGGCCAGTGGATCCTGGCCCCGACCGACGCCAACGGCGAGAACCCCCGCCCGGAGCTGCGCCCCGACATCGTCAACAACTCGTGGGGCGGCGGCGGCAACGACCCCTGGTACCAGCAGACCGTCGACGCGTGGCGGGCCGCCGGGATCCTCCCGGTCTTCTCCAACGGCAACAGCGGCCCGGGCTGCGGCACCGCCGGTTCCCCCGGGGACTACGAGAGCTCCTACGCCGTCGGCGCGTACGCCTCGAACGGCGCCATCGCCGGCTTCTCCAGCCGTGGCTCCGGCACCGATCTGATCAAGCCGAACATCGCCGCGCCGGGCGTGGCCGTGCGCTCCAGCATCCCCGGCGGCGGGTACGCCGCGTTCAACGGCACCTCGATGGCAGCCCCACACGTCGCCGCCACTGCCGCTCTGATCTGGTCGGTCGCCCCCAGCCTCCGCGGGGACCTGCCGGCGACCGAGGCGCTGCTGGACCGTACCGCCCGTGATGTCGATGACACCACCTGCGGCGGGACCGCGGCCGACAACAACGTCTTCGGCGAAGGCCGGCTCGACGCGTACGCGGCGGTCAACGAGGCCCCCCGCGGCCCGGTCGGGCGGGTCACCGGCACCGTGACCGCAGCCGAGGACGGCGAGCCGCTCGCCGGGGTGACCATCGACGACGGCACCCGCGACACCACCACCGGCACCGACGGCCGGTACTCGCTGACCGTTCCGGCCGGTGAGACCACGGTGACGGCCACCCTGTACGGCTACGAGTCGCAGTCGGACACCTTCACCGTGGACGAGGGCGGGGCGGTGACCCGGGACTTCGCGCTCGTCGAGAGCCCCATGGTCACGGTGAGCGGTCAGGTGACCGACGGCTCCGGACAGGGCTGGCCGCTCTACTCGAAGATCAACATCGCCGGCAAGCCCGGCGACCCGGTCTTCACCGACCCGGTAACGGGAGAGTGGTCGGCCACTGTGGCCGGCGACAACACCTACTCAATCACCGCCACCCCGCAGTACCCGGACTACCGGACGGTGACCCGGGAGGTACCGGTCGGTAGCGATGCCACCACCGTCGACATGGCTGTTCAGATCGCGGAATCCTGCACGGCGGCCGGCTACAACGCCAGCTACGACGACCCGCTCCTGACGGAGGACTTCGCCGACAGCACCACGCCGGAAGGCTGGTCGGTGGTCAACCGCACCGATGAGGGCGGTTGGACCTTCGAGGACCTCGGCGGACGGGGCAACCTGACCGGCGGCAGCGGCGGCTTCGCGATCATCGACAGCGACGATCTCGGCCTCGGCAACAGTCAGGACACCGACCTGGTGAGCCCGACGGTGGATCTCTCCGGGACCCCCGCGCCGGTGCTGCGGTTCAACACTGACTGGCGGGCAATCGGCGTCACCGACAGCGCCGACATCGACGTCACCACCGACGGCGGCGAGACCTGGACCAACGTCTGGCACCAGACCAGCAGCCTGCGCGGGCCGCGGGTCGAGGAGGTGCCGTTGACGCCGGCAGCCGGCGCGTCGGAGGTTCAGGTGCGGTTCCGCTTCGCCGGCTCCTTCGACTGGTGGTGGCAGGTCGACGATGTCATGCTGGCCAACCGGAACTGCACCCCGGCGCCCGGTGGCCTGGTGGTCGGCACGACCAGCGACCAGAACACCGACGCAGCCCTCAACGGCGTCGCGGTGACCAGCGTGGATCAGCCCGAAGATAACGCTGTCTCGGCCGGCACGGACGACCCAGCGGAGTCGAAGGGCTTCTACTGGCTCTTCTCCAGCCTCACCGGAACGCACCCGTTCACCGCGGAGCGGGCACCGTACCCGGTGGCCACCCAGGACGTGACCGTCGTCGCCAACGACGTGCGACGGGCCGACTTCGCGCTCGCCGCCGGAAAGCTCACGGTCACCCCGACCGAGGTGGAGTCACACCAGCCGTACGGCAGCACCCGGAGCACCCAGGTGACGGTGAAGAACACCGGCACCGCCCCGGCCGACGTCGAGGTGTTGGAACGGTCCGGCGCGTTTGATCTGTTGGAGGCGCCGGGGGCCCCGCTGCGCGAGGTCACGGTGAAGGGCATCAGCACGGCCCGGACCGGGACCACGTTCGGTGGAGCACCGGCCGAGGCCGACGGGTCGACGGACAACAGCTGGACCCGGGTCGCGGACCTCCCATCGAACGCCTTCGACAACTCGGCCGCCATCCTGGACGGCAAGGTGTATTCGATCGGCGGCGGTAGCGCCACCGGCAACGAACGCGCGACCTGGGCCTACGACCCGGGCGCCGATTCCTGGTCGGAGCTGCCGCCGCTACCCACCTCCCGGTCGAAGCCGGGCGTCGCGGCGGTCGGCGGCAAGATCTACGTGATCGGCGGGTGGGGCAACGAGATCGACCCGGACGCCACGGTTAATGTCTTCGATCCGGCCAGCGAAACCTGGAGCACTCTGGACGGGGTCACCAACCCCGCGCCGACCGCTGCCCCCGGAACCGCCGTCGTCGACGGCAAGATCTACCTGGTGGGTGGCTGCGCCAACTCGAGCTGCACCGCGACCGACGACACGGTGGTCTTCGACCCGAAGGCCGCGACCTTCGCCACCGTTGCCCCCTACCCGCAGCAGGTCTCATGGATGAGCTGCGGTGGCGTCGGCACCCAGATGTACTGCGCCGGCGGCTCGGGCGCCGACACCGCCGCCCACAAGTACGACCCGGGGACGGACACCTGGACTCCGATCGCGGACATGCCGCTGGACCTGTGGGGTTCGTCGTACGCCACGGCCGGCGGGATGCTCGTGCTGGCCGGCGGGGTCACCAACGACTCCGCCACGGTGACGAACCAGACGATCGCCTACGACCCGGCGGCCGGAACCTGGCAGGACCTGCCGAACGCCGAGTTCGCCCGGTACCGGGGGGCCGGCGCGTGTGGGGCCTACCGGATCGGCGGCTCATTTGACCCGTTCCTCGGAACGGCGGAGGTCGAACAGCTCAGCGGGCTGGAGTTGTGCGTCCAGGAGACGGAGCTGCCGTGGCTGAACACCGAACCGGCCAGCTTCACCCTGGAGCCGGGCGAGTCCCGCAAGGTGCAGCTGACCCTCACGGCCACCGCTGAGGCCGGGGTTGAGCAGCCCGGTCGCTACAGCGGCGAGCTGGCCTTCGCGGCCGACGTGCCGTACCCGACCACGCCGGTGAAGGTGGAGATGAACGTGTCTCCGCCGAAGAGCTGGGGCAAACTCCAGGGCACGATCACCGGGGTTACCTGCGGCGGGGAGACGGTCGGCGTACCGGCCACCGTCCGGGTGAACGCGACCGGCAGCGGCGCCGGCTACACCCTGACGGCGGACAACTCCGGCAAGTACACGGTCTGGCTGCCCAAGGGCCGCTACGACGTGATCGTCGCCAAGGACGGTTGGATTCCGGAGTTCGACCGCACCAAGGTTGACGCAGGGTTCGTCGCAACCCTCGACTTCAGCCTGGAACCGTCGTCGGACTGCACGAAAGCAAGCGGCATCTGAGTAGGTCGGTGACCGGCGACCCGAGCGGGTCGCCGGTCACCGACACCGCGGGCTAGCGCAGACTGGCCAACGACCGGCGCCCCACCCCTTCCCGGGGTGGGGCGCCCTTTTGCCACCCGCCACAGCTCGCCGTTGCGCAGCAGATGGCGGGTGGCGCGGCCGGCGGTACGGCGTGCAGGTCCGGAGTGGTCATGATGGTCACCGCCCGCCGGCCCCGCGTATAGGCGCCGGATTTCTCCCATGCCAACCTACGGAAACCTGGAGGAGAAGCCGGGGAGTTCCCTCTGGCTCGACTCGCTCCAGTCTGGGACGTCTTCGCCAGACTGGTGGTCTCGGGGTTCTGAACCCAGGCGGCGGATGCCGCTAGGTGCAACCGGTGGTCAGCCGCAAAGGCCTCCGGCATTCGCCGGAGGCCTTTGCCTCGATAATTGTCGCTAGCGTTACGGGGTGTCATCGCCTGCGGTGAGTGGTTCGGGTAGGGGTGCGCTGTGCACGACGTCCAACCGGGAGACGGCTCGAGTGAGGACGACGTACAGGCGGTGCAGTCCACGGGCCTCGGCCGCGACGATCTCCGCGGGCTCGACCACCACGACGTGATCGAATTCGAGGCCCTTGGCGAGGATCGCGGGCACCATGGTGACCCGTGGGTCGGGACTGTCGGAGCCGGCATCCGTCACCTCGATGCCGGCCTTGCGCAGCGCCTCGGCGAGACTGTTCAGTCGATCGCTCGTCGAAATCACCGCGACGGAGCCTTCCCGGGACAGTGCCGCCTGCACGCGGGACACGGTCGCGGCAACGGGCTCGGGCGAGTGGTGCACGTGGAGCTCGCCGTCGCGCCGTACTGACGTGGCTGCCGGCACGGCGATGTCCAGGTGTGGCAGCAGTTGGTTGGCGAAGCCGAGGACAACCGCGGGTACGCGGAAGCCCATAGTCAACGCGGTGACCGGGGCGTCCGGCTTGCCCAGGTGGCCCATCTGCTCTTCCCAGGCGGACGCCGCCCACGCGCTGGTCCCTTGGGCGAGGTCACCCAGCACGGTCAGCGAGCCGTGTCGGCTTCGCCGGGCCAGCACCCGGCACTGCAGCGGAGACAGGTCCTGAGCCTCGTCCACGACGATGTGCCCGAAGCCGTCGGGGTGGTCGATGGCCCCGGCGATCTCGTCGAGCAGCACCAGATCCGCAGCGGACCAGGAGGCGCTCTTGAAGCTACGCGGGGGCCGAGCCCAGAGCAGTGCCGCCTGCTCGTCCGGGGTCAGGATGCCGTCAGCGGCGGCGGACAGTGCCGTAGCGTCGCTGAACAGGGTCGCCAGCAGTTGTTCGGGGCGCATCTTGGGCCAGCATGAGTCGAGCACTGCCGTGAGAGGACGCGCCCGGCCGGTCTTGTCCAGCCACTTCCGGTTCGGTGATTCAGCGTGGTATTCAAGCTGCCGTTGCAGCAGGGCCACGAAACGCGTCCGGAGGCGCTCGCGTCCGACGCCGTAGGGAAGGTCTTCGCCGCGCACCACCTGCAGTTCGCGTACCAGGGCATGGACCGGCACTCGCAGGCGGAGCGAGCCGTCGGGCAGGACGATGCCGTCGGTGGGTTCGCTGATCAGACCGGTGAGTGCTCGTTTGATCACATCGGCCATGCGGATGTCGTGTTTCACCGCAGCGGCTTCGTCGCTGTCCGTGGCCCGCGCCGGCTCGTCGTTCAATACGCCTTCCAGGGTGCGCTGTTGGACCTCGACCTCGCCGAGAGCCGGCAGGACGGCTGAGATGTACTGCAGGAACGCCGGGTTGGGGCCGACGACCAGTACACCTGTGCGCTTGAGTTGCTTACGATGCGCGTACAGCAGGTATGCGGCACGGTGCAGGCCGACGGCCGTCTTGCCGGTACCCGGTCCACCTTGGATGCACAGCGACTGGTCCAGATCCGTACGTACCAGGTCGTCCTGCTCGGGCTGGATCGTCGCGACGATGTCCCGCATCGGGCCGACACGCGGGCGCTCGATCTCCCGTGCGAGCAGCTGACTCGTGGTGCCCAGCTCCTCACCGTTGTCGAGCCACTCGTCCTCGAAGCCGGTCAGCTCGATCGGCGGCCGTTTGCTCCAGCCGAACCGGCGGCGCACCGACACGCCGTGCCGATTGCGGACACTAGCCTGGTAGAACAGCGAGGAGACGGGGGCTCTCCAGTCGATGACCAGCGGTTCTCCCTGTTCGTCGACCACTCTCCGTCGCCCGATGTAGTAACGCTGGCTCCGGTGGTCGCCGGCGTCCGGCTCGTCGGTGAACGCCAGACGTCCGAAATAGGGTGCTCCCTCGGGCTCTTCGGACAACTCCTTGGCGTATGTCTTGAGCATCGTGCCGAGTGCCTCCGCGGTGTAGCGGTCGCCGGCCACGTCCTCTCCGGTGAAGACGCGCATGTGCGCATGGTCGACCATCCAGCTCAGGGCATGGCGGGTGCGGGCGAGGAAAGTCTGCTCCTCGGCGATGTCGTCCGAGCGCTCGGCGGACCCGGTGGAAGCTGGCGAAGACATGGGCATCCCTTCGAGACGAGCGTGAGCCCTCATGGCGGTACCGCAATACTGTAACCAGGTCACATACTTGACATTGTCGCAAGTATGTCGTGGTATCTTTTGGTGCGATCGCGCGATGGGAGATCAGATGGGCCTGCGAGAGCGCAAGAAACAACGCACGTTCGACGCGGTGTCCACCCTGGCGATCGACATGTTCCTCGCTCGTGGCTTCGACAACGTCTCGGTCAGCGACATCGCCGCGGCCGCCGAGATATCCAGGCCCACTCTCTTTCGTTACTTCCGGTCCAAGGAGGATCTGGCGCTGAACCGGCTCGCCGACCATGCCGGTGAGCCGGCCCGGGTCGTCGCCGCCCGAAGTGCCGGGCAGTCTCCCCTGGACGCGCTGCACCAGCATTTTCTCGACGGACTGACCCGCCGGGATCCGGTGACAGGGCTCAACGACAACCCGGACGTCCTGGCGTATCACAACATGGTGTTCTCGACACCAGCCCTCTCGGCGAGGGTCGAGGAGTTCCAGATCCGCGACGAGCAGAGCCTCGCGGAAGCGCTCGCACCCGCAGCCCCGGACACCATGATGGCCCGGCTCGCGTCTGCGCAGATCCTCGCGGTGCAACGCGTCCTCGCTCGCGTCAACTGGCAGAGGCTTCGCGAGGGTGAGTCGGCGGCGGCCCTGTACCCTTCGGCGACCGAATCAGCAGACCGGGCGTTCGAGCAACTGCGTACAGGCATCAGGGCTTCCTGAGGCGTCGTTCGCGAGCAGCTGGGCAAGCGCGATCTCGGCCAACGTGCCGTACGGTACGCGTTGCGTCGGTCGTACCTCGTGGGAAACCGGTCGACGGCCGCCATCGCACCTCCTGGCCGCAGCCCGGCCGACCAGGCGCAAGGGCTTCGGTGCTTCGGGCGGTTTTTCCCGTCGCGTCGTGGCGATCGTGGCCGGGCCGGCCGCGGGGCTTCGGTGCGACTTCCGGAACCCCCCTCTGAAGCGATGTTTCGCAGTTCGTGCCCCCATTCCCCCAGGGTGGTGCTGACAGATGAATCATGGGGTTAAGTGGTTAGGACACCCAGCCGCTTCGTTACGGCGGTAGCGCCCATCCGACGCCTACGTGTCCGTCACACGGCAACGGGTGGGCGATCCCGACCATCGGCTTCCGGTAGCACGACGTAAACGCCTGGTTGATCCGGTCGTTCCGCCGACCGGAACCAGATTTCCGCCGCCCGCTCGGGCGGCCAGATGGTGGCCCAATCCCACCGTGCCCCCGCGAGTTTGGTGCTGGTGAGAACGGCACCGTAGAGGTTGGCCTCGCAGAGGTTGACGCCGGTGAGGTTGGCGCGGTCGAGGTTGGCCTCACGGAGATCGGCGCTGGTGAGATTGACGCCGGTGAGATTGACTCCGCGAAGGTCGATGCCGGCAAGGTCCACGCCGGCGAGATCCACACCGGTCAGGTTGGCACCGATGAGAAACGCGCCGGAGAGATCGGCCCGCTTCAGGTCAGCCGCCGTGAGGTTGGCTGCGGCCAACTCGACGCCAGCGAGGTCAACACCGGCAAGGTCAACGCCGCGGAGGTTGGCGGCGGTCAGGTCGACGCCGGCGAGGTTGGCCCCGGCAAGGTTGGCACCGATGAGGAGCGCGCCGGTGAGATTGACGTCGGTGAGGTCCGCCCCACGGAGGTCACCACCAGCGAGGTTCGCGCCGGCGAGGTCGACTTCGGTGAGGTCCGCCCCACGGAGGTCGACATCGGTGAGGTCCGCGCCACGGAGGTCAACACCGGCGAGGTTCGCACCGGTGAGGTCGACGCCGGCGAAGTTGGCGCGGGCGAGGTTGACTCCGACGAGGTCGGCCTCGCGAAGATCCCTGTTGTCGAGCTCCGCGCCCGCCAGGTCGTTCTTCCGAAAATCAGCGATGCGCGGGGTGTCCTGGCGGAGATCGGCGCTGGGCAGGCTACCGGGTTGGTGGCTGGTAAAGGCTGGGGTACGCCGGGTCAGGGCAGCTATGAGGTTTCTTAAACGGCCAGGTCGGGCTCCTCGTGGTGAGTGAAAAGCGGGGGTGGAACGACCGAGCGCGAGCACGAGTTGGCGGCGGAAGGAGTCAGTCGACATCGGGGGAATCCGCATCTTCCGGGGCCAGCTTCTGGTCCTTTACTAGCGGCGGTGGTAGGGAACGACGGAGGGGTAGGGTCGAGTGGCGGTGCGGTGCGGTGGCTTCGGTCGGCGTCAGATCAACCTGGCGCAGAATTTTTTCGATCAATAGCGGCGCCGTGATGCCGAGGAGCCCGGCGGCGAAGGGGCTGGCTAGTTGCCCGTCGGCTCCGATGAGCGCGGCGAGTCCCGCACCAGCGGCAAGCCGGAGCACGACCGAGGCCAGGTATGCGGGGAGTCCCGGCTCGTCGGGTCGTTTCCAGGGCAGGGTTTTCGCGCGGCGCAACGCAGCGCCGAGTTCGAGCGCTTCCACAATGAAGCTACCTAGCAGCCCCCAGAGGGCCGACTCCATAGTAGAAAGGGGCTCGAACGGCATAGGCGAACAATAGTCGCCCCCTTCCTTGTGCCACCGGTTGGCTGGCGACGAACAACCAGCCGACCAGAAGCTACGGGAGAACACCGAAGTCGGCGAAATCTTAGAACCTGGACCGACGCTAAATCAACACCGCGTGATGAATACGGTGAACAATCACACTGGGCCGGCTGGTCCACAATGTTCAAATTCACGTTCGATTTGTCATCGTCTCGGGACATGAGCCCCAGGGGCGCCGCCAAGGACGCGGGACCGGACTTTTACCTGTAACCATCGTAAAAACATTCTATCGGGCATTTCGGGCGTACCAAACGATTGGGTGGGCAACCCTTGGCAGTGCACTCCACAGCCGCCCGACCATCGCCAGCCGCCGTCAGCGGTAGAACCGGCCGCGAACACGTGCACGGGTGTCAAGATCATGGTGTGAGTTCGAGGATGGTGAAGGACCGTCCTACCGGAGCTTCGTCCCAACCGTCACACCACAAGGGACATGAAGATAGCCACTGTGGCCGCAACATGACCGGACGCTCAAACCACACTCACGCCCTTGAAACGCCCGGGTACTGCCTCCCTGCTGGAGAGCGGCTGTGTCTCGTTGGCCGGCCGCACGGCTTCCGGAGGGCTTCCAGGGGGAGCCGTGTCGGGTGCCGGGGCCCACGAGTCGGGTGGTCTGCCGTACGGTGACTGTCTAGTCGCGGGAGTTCAACCGGTGACCCGATGCAATGGATCTGGGGCAGATGCAAGCAGATAGACCGAGGGTGCGCCCGTTGCTGGCCAGGATCGATTTCTTTGGTGATGACGCCGAGTTGCGGAGGCGGGCGGAGGATGCCCTTGCCGAGGCAGACGCCATGCCGCAACCCAGTACGTTTACCGGCCAGGACCGTGCAGGGTCGGTCACCGTTGTCGTTGACCACAGCGGTGACGTCCAGGACGTAAACATTGCGCGAGAGTGGCGCAGCCATGTGGGTGTTGGTGGGGTCGGGGATGCGTTGTTCGAGGCGTACACGGCAGCTTCATCTGCGGTAGTTGAATCGGTAGCCCTGCAGCAGCTGCGTCGAGGCCCTTCCGCCGCACCCGCTCGGACCGCGCCGTCGAGGGGCGTGAACGCCGATGACGCCGATGACGCCGATGATCGGGAATGGTTGCGTCGGACTTGGCTTTCTTTGAACGATATTGACTCTCACCTGGAGCGAATGCGTCGTCCGCCAGACCCCGTATCCGATGAGGAGATCCTGAGCCCTTCGGGTAGTCTGACACTTCGGCTGCGTGGAGGTAGGGTCGCGGCAATTGTCGCCGATGTTCGGCGAGTTGCCCTGCTCGACGCCGGCAAGCTGCGGTTTGAGGCACGCACCCTCTTTCAGGCTTTCGCTGAGTCCCGCTCCCGACGCTGAATGTAAGGGTATCTCGTATGCAGGAACTAAATGTCATCACCGAGGCCATCTACAATGAAGGCGGCAAGTGGTTCAAGCTGGCGGATCAAGCTGCTAATATCAAGAGAGCGGTGGAAGGCCTTGAACTCGACGACTCGGCTTTCTTTATCGGTGACGCGAACGCCCTCCTCCACTCCGATGCATACCGGAAATTCCAGTCTTTTTTGGCGGGAGTCCTCGGTGGCGCGGCGCCGGAGTTCGAGCAAATCGGGGAAGCCCTGCGGCGCATGGCCGACGAGTACGATCGGGCAGACGAGGTGATTTCCCTGAAGCTAAACCAGATTTACACAGCGGCTGAACCTGAGGCCGAAGAAGCTTTCAGAATTGAGTGAGGGGCGCGAGCGGGTGCAGCAAGTACTTGTCGAATCGGAGTTCATTGAGCCTTTCAACAAGGCATTTGACCAAATTCGCGAGGGCATTGACAAGGCGGTCGAGTCTTTCGACAAAATTGTCGACTTTGCACTGGACTGGAAGGGAGCGCTCGGTGGCCCGACGGTTTGGGCTGCACAATGGTGGATGAAGAACAATCTTGACGAAGTCCGCGATGCTTTGAATGCCGTCATCGAGCGGGTGAATCATGCCCTCGAGAGGCAGCTTCCGGTAGTGTCACTAATCGTTGCTAGTTTTCGATGGCTACACGAGGTCTACACACCCGCTTCCGCACTTCCCTCCGGTATTAGCAAATCGGCTAGCGAAGACTTCACCTACTGGACCGGCGCAGCGGCAGAAGCCTACTCGGTCAAGGTGGCCACCCAGGCGGCCGCAGCCAAAGATGTCGTGGAGAAGTCGGACTTCATCAGCCAGTGGCTATACAATATCGCCCAGAGAAACGTCGATTACGCCATCGGACTCGCTAAGGTCGTGACTGACATTGCCGGCGAGTTGACGAAGGCCGCGATCGAGGCACTCACAGTGATTGACATACCTTGGGCTATCTCCACCCTCGCCGAAATAGTGGGTGGTCTTGTGACTGCCGGTCTTGATAATTTGCTTGACATTGGGGCACGTTTCGTGGAGGCCTTGGGCAATGTGCGGGATATCCATGCTGAGGTTGGAGACCACATGAATTTCCCCGACGGGATGTGGCCACAAGCTGTCCACGGATGAGAGGCCTGCCACAGAGGGGGCGTAGTGTTCTCGGTTGATTCACACCTCAGGTACTGCCGCCTGGGTGTCTGTGAGGATGGCCAGGGCTTTCGGGGCCAGGGTTGACATCGGGAGGTATGAATCATCGCCGACGGAAATCCACACTTCCACCACTAGGTTTCCGGTGCGGGAATGTACCAGGTATTCAGTATATTTATACTCGGTGCCCGGTGCGGACTTCTTGTAAAACGCCTCGGCCTCGTCGCCTAAGCCAGCAATAGCTCCCACCGGCGTCATGACGGTGACTTGCTGTGTAGCTTGGTAGCGTAGGCGGGCCTGGTCAGCGCTGACGGGCGTGTACACCTCGACTTTCAGGCTTACTGGGCGCTCCGTCTCGGTGCGCATCTCGAACAGACACGCAGCGTCAGGGTTCCCCATGAATGGTCCCGGGTTGGTGCCTGTCACCGTCACCGCCAGGTCGGCGATGTGGTCCAGGTCCGTACGTGCACAAAGGTCCAGCTTCGCCGCATCGTAGGAAGGGCCGGTAGGCGAAGGGTCGCTGTCCATGGCATCGGTTGAGGTCTGCGGCGGGCTGGGAGGCGTGGCCACGGGTGTGAGCTCGGGTCTGCTCCCGGCGCAGCCGCTGAGGGCGAGAACAATGACGAAGGCGGCGGCCAGGCGGGAACCGACGGACGAGTCAGGCATGAGCTCAAATATAATCATTGTCCCTGGCCGGCGATGACCGTGCACTCTCGATGGCTGGTGCTCCAGCCGGGTGTTGGCCTGTGCTGAGTATCGGCCGATGCGGTGTGGGCACATGCCGGTCAACGTCGTCTGCGGCACGCCGGCCGTCCAACCCGCCATCGCCGCGTACCCGGTCATCCCCCGCCACCGTCGCCGCCAGCGGTAGAACCGGCCGCGAACACGTGAGACGGTAGTGGTCCCGTTGATCGGTGTGGTCAAGATGGCGGTGTCGAATGCGTCCGGGGGATGGAGCCGAAGTGAGCTACTACGCCAACCTCGCCTTCCAGCTCCGACTCCGTCGCCTCCCGGAGCCGCAGATCGCCGAGATTCTGCGGGAGGTACGCCGCCGCTCCGACGACTCCGGGCAGGAGCCGGCCCACCAGTTCGGCTCGCCGGGTGCGTATGCCGCTCAGTTCCCCAAGGGAAAGATCCGGTCGCTGCCCACCCGGACGGCTATCGCCACTATCGGCCTGGCCGCTGCGGTGACGGCGGTCGACATGGGGATGAACCTGTTCGCCAACTCCCGCCTCCAACTCGGCGGCGTACGCGTGATCTTTGTGCTACTCGCGGTGGAGGCCATGGTCGTGATCGCCGCGATCGCCGCGGACCATCGGCTACCCCGCTCGTTCCGTGACGCCTAGGCTCGTCGTTGATCTACATCGGATCCCGATCGACCGTTGGATAGCCGGAGGAATTCGGTTCCGCCTCGTCCAATGGCCGGGCGAGCCACTGACTCAGGGTTTACGGAGCCACGTCTTCGGATCAGTCACGAAGACACCCTTGCCCTGGTGGCGGTTGATCACCTCCAGCGCCTCCAGCCGTACGTTGACGAGCTGGATCGTGGACGGACTTACGCCGTACCGCTCGCAGAGCTGAGCGATCGAGGGCAGCTTGTCCCCCGCTCTGTATCGGCCTGACCTGATGTCATCAATGATCTCATCGGAGATCCGGATGTAGTCCGGTGTCGCTGGCATCTCACTCCTCGCGTGGCAATGAGTAAGGGCTCGATCCCCCGGTCGGGGTGGCTGGGCACGGCTCACCCCGACCCGTTCAGCCAGGAAGAATGGTTGACGTGCCGGCATCGGATAGCCAGGCAAAGCCGGTGGCTCAGGGCTTCCGGAGCCACGTCTTCGGATCGGTCACGAAGACACCCTTGCCCTGGTGGCGGTTGATCACCTCCAGCGCCTCCAGCCGGATAGACACTTGGCGGATCGTGGACGCGCCGACCTGATACAGCTCGCAGAGCTGGGCGATCGACGGAAGCTTGTCACCCGGCTTGAGCTTGCCGCTCTCGACGTCCGACATGATTCGGTTAGAGATTCTCAGGTAATCCGGTACAGCAGGCATGGCGCTCCTCGCGTGGCTCGTTGATTCGATCACGCATCCCGGCACCTCTACAAGCCGATGCTCACCCGACCCTGCACGCCGACGACCTCGCCGGCGCGCGCCTGCTCGCCCGCTCGTTGGCCCGCTCCCTGGGCTTCCTGCCCGAGCTGGTGCTCGGCGAGACAACCGTCTCCGTCACCGGCGCACCCGACGTACACCATCAGGTCTGCTGTGACCGGCTACTGGAACACGGCTGGCGCTGCCGGCTGCGGCCCGAGCACGACGGCGGCTGTTCCCGACGGTTCCTCCAGCCCATCGCCGGCCGCGCCCGACGCGACCGGACGGCTGCGGCCCGCCACCAGAGGTAACGGGCCGCAGGCAGACAGCGCGGGGTGTCAGTCGAGGGCTACCGGGACGGTCGTCTCGTTGATGCCCCGGCTGGCGGTGATGACGAGGTCGCCGTTGCCGTGCCGGGACAGTGCCCGCAGTCGCCACGTGCCCGGCGCCGCGAAGAAGCGGAACTGCCCGGCCGGCGAGGTGACCACCTCGGCGGTGAACTCGTCGGTGGAGTCGAGCAGGCGGACGTACGCCCCGGCCACCGGCTCACCCGCGGCGTCGCGGACAAGGCCGGTGATCACGGTCTCCTTCTCCAGGTCGAGGCTGGCCGGCAGCGGGGCGGCCTGATCGGGGGCGGCGCACCCGGCCGTGGTCGAAGCAGTCACGACGTTCACTCCTTCCCCGGCTCGTCGCCGAGCGCCACCGGCACGCCGACCAGCGAGCCGTACTCGGTCCAGGAGCCGTCGTAGTTCTTCACGTTCCGGTGGCCGAGCAGCTCCTGGAGCACGAACCAGGTGTGCGAGGAGCGCTCACCGATCCGGCAGTAGGCGATGCTCTCCCGGCTGTCGTCCAGCCCGGCAGCGGCGTAGATATCCCGCAGCTCCTGGTCGGACTTGAAGGTGCCGTCCTCGTTGGCCGCCCTGGACCACGGCACGCTGATCGCGGTGGGCACGTGGCCCGCGCGCTGCGCCTGCTCTTGCGGCAGGTGGGCGGGGGCGAGCAGGCGGCCCGCGTACTCGTCGGGGCTACGCACGTCGACCAGGTTCTTCGTACCGATGGCGGCGACCACCTCGTCGCGGAACGCCCGGATGGTGTGGTCCGGCTGCTGCGCCACGTACCGGGCCGCCGGACGGGACACCACCTCGGTGGTCAGCGGGCGGGCGTCCAGCTCCCACCTCTTGCGACCGCCGTCGAGCAGCCGGACCTCACGGTGGCCGTAGAGCGCGAAATACCAGTACGCGTACGCGGCGAACCAGTTGTTGTTGCCGCCGTAGAGGACGACGGTGTCGTCGTTGGCGATGCCGCGCTCGGAGAGCAGCGCCGCGAACTGGTCCTTGTTCACGAAGTCCCGGCGGACCTGGTCCTGTAGGTCGGTCTTCCAGTCCAGTTTGATCGCACCGGGCAGGTGGCCGGTGTCGTAGGCCGAGGTGTCCTCGTCGACCTCGACGAAGACGACACCCGGGGTTTCGAGGTTCTTCTCGGCCCAGTCGGCCGAGACGAGTGCGGTGTCACGACTCATCAGATCACTCCTGGTGAGGATGGATGGTGAGCCAGCGCGCGGGAAGTCATGGTGCGTCAGTGGTTCACCACGCGCGGGACCCATGGCTCGGATCGGGATCACGGGTTCGTGCGACGGCGCCGCTGCTTGGCGCAGGAGGGGGCACCGGTCAGGTGCGCAGGCCCTGGACGCTGGGAGGCCGCGTCAGGCGACCGAGAACAGCCCCGCCGTCAACCGGACAGGGCAACACAGGCAGGTGGCCACACGGCACAGGTCGACCGCGCGCCGTTTGGTGAGGAACATCCCCATGGGCAGCGAGACTACCAGCGATGTCGCCGTGCGCCACCGCTCAACCACCATCCGGGACGAGTACGCGACTCAACTCGCCACGTGACTCAGCTCGCCACGTGACTCAACTCGCCGCGTGGATCGGCACCTCGGCCGCCTCCGCGGTGACCTGGAGCCCTTCGGGTAGCGGCCGGACCTCACTGACGGTGAGGTCGAACGGGAGCACCGGCAGCGGCAGGTCAACGGAGATGCCCTCGGCGAAGGTGCTCAGCAACGCCCGGACCAGCGAGCCGTTCGGTATGCCCTCGGCGGTCAGGTCGGTGAACCGCAGCGACACCTGGCCCTGGTCAACCGTGATGTCGGCGATGCCGCTGACCGGCACCCGCTGCCCGAGGAGCTCCACCGGGGCGGTCACCGCGAGTCGGCCGTCCCGCTCCCCCAGCGTCAGCCCCTCCTGGTCGAGCCGGGCGGCGAGGCTCTCGTAGCTGATGGTGCCGGTGCCGGTGACGCTCCCGGCGGTCACCCCGCCCCGTCCGGAACGAAGGGTGTCCAGCGAGGCGGTCACGTCGTAGGCGTCGATGTCGAGGGTCGGCAGGGCCAGCACGTCGCCCTGGACTGATCCCCGGACCTCAGCGAGCCGGATGGAGATGCGCTCGTAGTGGCCGTCGAGGACCTGGGTGACGAAGGGAAAGCCGCCGATCTCGACCTCGGGCGGCCCGGCCTGAACACCCTCCTTGACGAGCTCCTCGCGAACCTGCTCGGTCAGTGCGCGTTCGGCGACCCCCGCTGCCACCCGGTCAGCCACCACCACCAGCCCGACCAGGCCCAGAAGCAGGACCAGGAGCACGACGAGTACGCGTCGCCCACGCCGGGATCGGGGGCGTTCGTCCTGGTACGGGCGCTCCTCGGTCGTCACAGCTCCTCCTGGCACCGCCATCGCTTCTGTCACCGCCGTCGTCCTCCCCGGCACCGCCGTCGCTGCGGCGAGGCTACCCGGACCGGTGGCGCTCCGACCGCTCAGAGGACCAGATGACACAGGATGTACGCGGCCGGCGCGGCGAGGGCGAAGCCGGTGAGTGGACCCTGGATGTGCTGAATGGCCCACCCGGGGGTCGGCTCACCGGCCATTTCCCGACCCACCTCGGCAAACCCGACGGCGAGGTCGGCCAGGACGGCGACGACCGCCGCGACGAGCCCCATGATCGCAGCCCGGGTCGGGGTGAACGGGGTGACGAGGTAGCTGCCCAGGACCGCGCTGATCATGGTGCCGACCATGGCGCCGCCAACCACGCCGACGGCGCCCCGTGGCACCTGGGGGGCCAGCCGGGGCCAGGCGGCGAACGCGTCGGCGATCCGGGCTACGGCGAGCGCGGCCCCGGCCGCGACCAGGCAGACCGTGAGGACCTGGGTGCCCATCGGGATCCGGGTGAGCACGATCATGGTGGGCAGGGCGACGGACCCGGCGACGATGAGCACGGTGCCACGCAGCGATTCGAGAACCTGCGCCCGGTCCACCCGCCGGATGAACTGCCCCGCGACCGCAGCGACCAGGCCGACCAGCAGGACCTGCACCAGCGGCATCAGCCGGGCCGGATCACTGCGGACGGCGACGGTGTCGGCGACGATCGCGGCGGCGGCACCCACCCCGGCCACCGTCATCAGCGCTGGTGGGCGAAACGCCATCGTCCAGGCCAGCACCGAGAGCGCCTGGACGCCGAAGATGACGACCGTGAACGGTATCCGGTGCCCCGGGCCGCTGGTCTGCGCCGCCAGCGCCAGGCCCATCCCGAGCAGCACCGCGAAGCCGGCGACGGCCAACGCGACGGATCGACGCACCGCGACCGGCGGGGTCTCCTCCGCGTCCTGGTCCTGGCCGTCACCGGGATCGCCCGGAGCCCGACGGCCCGGGTCCCCGTCCCGTCGGGCTCGGCGTGGGCCGCCGCGCTCCGGCCGCCCGTCGTCACCGCCGGCCCGCGGCGCGGGCGGACCGCTGGAAGGCTGTTCGGGCCAGGGCTCACGGCCGGTCTCGGGCCTGCTGGAGGGAAGCACCCACCGATCGTGCCAGACCGCACCGGCGCCGCGGGCGCATGGTTTCGGCGACGTTAAAACCTACCCCCCAGTTGTGGATATAACGGACAAAACAGATTCGCACCGAAGGTTGACGCAGGGCGATCGGTTAGGCTCAACCTGTTTACCCGCCCGTCAGTGACGCCGGGTCCACGCAGTACCCCAGTGCCCTCAGTGCGGAGCGTGCGCTGGTCACGCGCGGCCGCCGCGCCGCCGGGACGGAGATGATCGTGGAGATCCTGCTTCTGGTAACGGCACGCGCAGGTGAACCATCCGCTGTGCTGCCAGCGCTCGACCTACTACCCCACTCGGTCCGCACCGCCCCCCGCGACGTACGCACCCTGGTCGCCGGCCCCAGCCCAGACGTCGTGGTGATCGACGCCCGCTCCGAGCTGAGCGAGGCCCGGGACACCTGCCGCATGCTGCACGCCACCGGGCTCAACGCACCCCTGCTCGCGGTCGTCACCGAAGCCGGACTGATCGCACTCAACGCCGACTGGGGCGTCGACGATGTAATCCTCGCCTCAGCCGGCCCCGCTGAGGTCGAAGCCCGGTTACGCTTAGTGATCGGCCGGTTGGCAGACACCGCCACGGGGGCCGACAGCTCGATCCGCGCCGGCGAGTTGACCATCGATCCGGACACCTACGCCGCGAAGCTGAAGGGCCGCCCCCTCGACCTGACGTACAAGGAGTTCGAACTGCTCAAGTTCCTGGCGCAGCATCCGGGGCGGGTCTTCACCCGGGACCAACTGCTGCGCGAGGTGTGGGGCTACGACTACTTCGGCGGGACCCGCACCGTGGACGTGCACGTCCGAAGGCTGCGCGCCAAGCTCGGCTCCGAGTACGAGTCGATGATCGGCACTGTCCGCCAGGTCGGCTACAAGTTCGTTGTTCCGCCCGCCCGGGCGCTACCGGAGTCGGAGCCCGCCCCGATTCCCGTCTGATCCGCTGTTAACTATTTGCCCGATTATTACCGATAATCGGGACTATCCTCATGTTCGAGAACCGCTTACCGGTAAGTACGGGGGTACATACGGTGCAGATGAAAGGCGGCGAACCCGCCCGGATGGGCGGGTTGAGACAGCTCACCCCCGCCACCCGCTCCCTCGCCATCGCGGCAGTCGTCGTGATCGCGCTGCTCGGCTCCGCGTTCGCGATCGGGCGCGGCATAGCGCCGACAGGGGACGACATCACCAGCAACGCCACCACACCGCACTCGCCCGACCAACTCGCCCCCTCCGGGGCACCAACACCCGACGGCAGCACCACCACACCGCGGGAGCGCGACGGCGACACCGCAGCCGCCCCAGAGCCGACCCCGAGTAGCGACTACTACGACGAAGGCACCCAGCGCACCACCGAAACCTCGGCCGTGGCCCTGACCTTCGACGACGGACCAGACCCCCAGTACACCCCACAGATCCTCAGGTCCCTGCGGTCGTACGGGGTCACCGCCACCTTCTGCCTGACCGGCGAGAACGCCAGCGCCCACCCGGAGCTGGTCCAAGCGATCGTGGCCGACGGGCACACCCTGTGCAACCACACCTGGAACCACGACATCGCCCTCGGCTCCCGGTCACCGGCCGAGATCCGGGCAGACCTGATCCAGACCAGCAACGCGATCCACGCCGCCGTCCCCGACGCCCCCATCGCGTACTACCGCCAGCCCGGCGGCGCCTGGACCTACTCGATCGTGTCCGCGGCCGAGGAGCTGGGAATGACCCCGCTGCACTGGACGATCGACCCACGGGATTGGGAGAGCCCCGGCGCCGATCACATCACGACGACCGTGCTCGACGGGGTGGAACCCGGCTCGATCGTGCTGCTGCACGATGCGGGTGGGCCCCGGCAGGACACCGTGGACGCCCTCAACCGAATCCTGCCCGAGCTCACCGCCCGGTTCCTGGTAACGGGGCTTGCACCCGGCATCACCTGACCGGTGTCCGGGCTACCGTGACCGGATGAACAGCACCGAACCCGCCAGCGACCGGGTGACCCGGACCGACCGGCTCCACCCACCGGAGATCACCGACGTACTGGCGCTCGCCCGAGCCGCCGGAGATGCCGACGGCGCGGACCCCTTCGACGAGCACACCCTGCTCCGGCTCCGCGACCCGCACGCACCGACCTGCCACCTCACCGCCCGTACCGCCGACGGCGCCCTGACCGGGTACGCGCACCTGGACACCACCGACCCCGCCACCGGCACCGGAGTGGAGCTGGCGGTCCACCCCGCGTACCGACGCCGGGGAACCGGAAGAGCCCTGGCCCGGGCCGTACGCGCCGCCGTCACCGGCCCGCTCCGCGCCTGGGCGCACGGCGACCACCCCTCCGCCGCGGCGCTCGCCGTGGACCTGGACTACCGGCGGGCCCGGGTGCTCTGGCAGCTCCGCCGGCCCCTCACCGCCCCGATCCCGCAGCCGCCCCTACCGGACGGGGTGACACTGCGCGCGTACCGGCCCGGGGCCGACGACGACGCCTGGCTGGCACTCAACGCCAAATCCTTCGCCGACCACCCGGAACAGGGCCGCTGGACCACCGCCGACCTGCGGGCCCGCCGCGCCGAGCCGTGGTTCGACGCGGCCGGCTTCCTCCTCGCCGTCGACCCGGCCGGACGGCTGCTCGGCTTCCACTGGACCAAGGTCCACGACCGGCCCGGCTCCGCCCGCATCGGCGAGGTGTACGTGGTGGGTGTTGACCCGACCGCCCACGGTGGAGGGCTCGGCAAAGCGCTCACCGCGGCCGGGCTGGCGTACCTCCGCGACCAGCGAGGCCTGGACCGGGTGATGCTCTACGTGGACGAGTCCAACACCGCGGCGGTGGCCCTCTACGAGCGGCTCGGCTTCGCCCGCTGGTCAGCGCACGTCAACTACCAGCTGGGCTAACGCTCCGGCGGGGTGAAACGGTAGCCCAGCCCTCGCACCGTGATGATGAGCGGCTGCTGCTCCCCCTCCGCCTCCAGTCGCCTGCGGAGCCGCTTGATGTGCACCGTGAGGGTGTTCGAGCTCTCCCCGGTCGACCCGTCCCACACCGCCGACAACAGCTGCTCCCGGCTGACCGTCCGGTCGGCATGTGTCATGAAGAAGTACAGGAGCCGGAACTCCTTCAACGGCAGCGACACCGGCCGGCCGTGCAGCGTCACCTCATAGGTGGCCGGCTCCATCCGGAGACCGCCCAGCTCGACCGGCGGATCCAGACTGCCGGCGGTCTCCGGTCGGATCCCGCGCAGGATCGGCACCACCTCGTCCACCCGGTACGGCCGCCGGACGCAGGCGGTGGCGCCGGCCCGAAGGGCCCCGACAACCACCGACCCGTCGTCATCCCCCACCCCGACCAGGGTGGGGATGCCGGCCTGCCCGACCAGCAGTCGGACCAGCTCGGTGCTGGCCATGGTGGTGAGCCCAGCCGACACGACAGCCGCGTCCGGTTGCAGGGCACCAGCGGCCAGCAGCGCCTCGGCGGCGTGCGGGAAGTAGCGCCCCTGCACCCGGAGGGCGGACAACTCCGTCACCAGCTCTGGGCCGGCGACCTTGTCGTCATCCACCACAAGTAGTTGAAAGCGTCCCTCCGCTCGGTAGTCACCCCTGGTGTTCTCGACGACGTTATTCATCGACACCGGCCGCGGGCTCAGCCGAAGCGGCCGGTGATGTAGTCTTCCGTGCGCTTGTCCGCTGGGTTGGTGAAGAGCTTGCCTGTCTGGCTGAACTCGACCAGCCGACCGTGCCGCTCCTGCCGCTCGTCCAGCTCGGCGGTGAAGAAGGCGGTGTGGTGGCTCACCCGGGCCGCCTGCTGCATGTTGTGGGTGACGATGACGATCGTGTAGTCATTCGACAGCTCCGCCATCAGATCCTCGATCTTCGCCGTGGCGATCGGGTCGAGCGCCGAGCAGGGCTCGTCCATGAGGATGATCTCGGGCCGGACGGCGATCGTCCGGGCGATGCAGAGCCGCTGCTGCTGACCGCCGGAGAGGGCCAGACCGCTGGTCTTGAGCTTGTCCTTGACCTCGTCCCAGAGGGCGGCGTCGCGCAGCGCCTTCTCCACCAGGTCGTCCATGCTGGCGACCTGCATGCCGGTGACCCGCGGCCCGTAGGCCACGTTGTCGTAGATCGACTTGGGGAATGGGTTCGGCTTCTGGAAGACCATGCCGATGCGGCGCCGGACCTCGATCGGGTCAACGTCCTTGGCGTACAGGTCCTGGCCGTGGTACGTCACCGCCCCGGAGACGCGGGCTCCGGGGATGAGGTCGTTCATCCGGTTCAACGACCGCAGGATGGTCGACTTGCCGCACCCGGAAGGGCCGATCATCGCCGTGATCTGCTTCTCCTGGATCGGCATCGACGTGTCCCGTACGGCCTCGTAGGCGCCGTAGTACACGCTGACGCCGGAGAGCTCCATCACCGGGTCCGCCGCGTCAGGCTTGGTGGTTCCGGTCGACTGGGCGCCAACGCTGGCGATGCTGACGCCGGGCCGGTTGGTGGTGTCGGTGGGGTTCACGGTGCTCACCTCTGGATGGGGTGGGTGGGACGGTGGAGCCGGTGATCCGTCATCGGACTACTCACCAGCGCTTCTCGAACCGATTACGCACGAAAATCGCGATCGAGTTCATCGCGAGCACAATCGCCAGCAGCAGGACGATGGCACCGGCAGCGAGCTCCGTGTACTCCGACTGCGAGCGGGTGATGAAGGTGTAGATCTGGATCGGCAGCGCGGTGTACCCGCTGTCCAGCCCATCCGGGTTGAAGGTGATGAAGGTGACCGCGCCTAGGACGATCAGCGGGGCGGCCTCCCCGATCGCGCGAGACAGGGCCAGGATCGATCCGGTGGCGATCCCCGGAACCGCCGACGGCAGCACCTGCCGCGACACGGTCTGCCACTTGGTCGCACCAAGGGCGTAGGAGGCGTGCCGGATCGACTGCGGTACCGCCCGGATGGCCTCCCGGGTGGCGATGATGACCACCGGCAGGACCAGCAGCGACAGGACGATCGCCGCGGTGATGACCGTGAACCCGAGGCCGAGCGCCCGGGCGATGATCCCCAGGCCGAGGATACCGAAGATGATCGATGGTACGCCGGCGAGGTTCTGGATGTTGAGTTCCAGCAGCCGGTTGTACCAGCGGGTGTTGTCCGCGTACTCCTCCAGGTAGATCGCGGACAGGATCCCGATCGGCAGGCAGATCAGCGCGACCAACGAGATGATCCAAAGCGTGCCGACCAGCGCGGACTGCACACCAGCAGTGTCCAGCCGGCTCACCAGGCCAGTGGGCATCTCGGTCCACAGCCGGGAGTCCAGCCGGTTCCAGCCCTTGACGAGCACCCAGGTCAGCAGGGCGGCGAGTACACCGAAGGCGATCAACAGGCAGGCCTGCATCGCCAGCCGGAACGCGACCTCACCCGGCCGGCTACGGCGCTGGGTCAGCGCGTTACCCGACGCGGACGGGTCCGGTCGGGTCTCGGTGGTGATGGTGGGGGTGCTCACTCGTAGACCTCCCGGAAACGACGGACCATCCGGATCGACACCGCGTTCAGCGCGAAGGTGATGAGGAACAGCAGCGCACCGACGGCGAAGACCGAGTCGTAGTCGAGCGACCCGACCGGGATGTCGCCCGAGGAGATGTTGGCGATGAAGGCGGTCATGGTCGCCGCCCCCTCCAGCGGGTTGAGGACGATCCGGTCAGAGGTGAGGCCACCCGCGATCGTAACGATCATGGTTTCCCCCACCGCGCGGGAGATACCCAGGACAACCGCGGCGACGATGCCGGACATCGCCGCCGGCACCACCACCCGGGTGGACACCTGCATCTTCGTGGAGGCCAGCGCGTACGCGCCCTCGCGCAGGCTGCGCGGAACGGCGGCCATCGAGTCCTCGGAGATGCTGGCGATGGTCGGCACGATCATGATGCCCATCGCGATACCGGCGATGAGCAGGTTCTGGAAGGCCGGCCCATCGTCGGTCGGCCACCACTTCTGCAGCAGCGGGTTGAGCGCGAAGAGCGCGACGAAGCCGTACACGACAGTCGGCACGCCGGCGAGCAGTTCGATGATCGGCTTGAGTACCTTGCGGGTACCCGGGTTGGCGTACTCCGAGAGGTAGATCGCCGAGCCGAGGCCGAGCGGAACGGCGATGGTCAGCGCGACGCCGGTCACCGTCAGCGTGGCGGCGACGAGGGGCAGGACGCCGTATGCCTTCTGCGCGAAGGTCGGCGTCCAGCTCGTGCCGGTGATGAACTCAACGACGCTGACCTGCTGGAAGAACCCGATCGTCGGCTGTACCAGCGCGATGACGATCCCGATCGTGGTGGCGACCGAGACCAACGCGGCAGCGACGAGCAGGACCCTGACGGTGCTGTCAACGGGGCGACGCCGGCCCCGCCGCAGGGCGCTGCCTGCGGCGGAACCGGCGTTCGAGGTACTGGTGGACACGTCAGGCTGCAGCCTTCAGGGCGTCGAACTCAGCCTGGAGGGTGCTCTTCTGCTCCTCGGTGAGCGGGACGTACTTCGCCTCCAGGACGATGTCGTCGATCTCCTCGATGTAGAAGTTGACGAAGTCCGCGACCTGCTCCTTCTTGACAGCGGTGTCGCTGACGTAGATGAACAGCGGCCGGGAGAGCGGCTGGTAGGTGTTCTCCTGCGCGGTCTTCAGGCTCGGCTCGACGCAGCCGGAGCCGCCGTCGACCTTGAGCGCCTTGAGCTTGTCCGCGTTCTCCTCGAAGTAGGTGAAGCCGAAGTAGCCCAGGCCGCCCTTGGTGCCGGCGACGCCCTGCACCACGACGTTGTCGTTCTCCGACGCGGTGTAGTCGGTGCGGCTGGCGCCCTCCTCACCGTTGATCTCGTCGGTGAAGTAGTCGAAGGTGCCGGAGTCGGTGCCCGGGCCGAAGAGCTTCAGCGGCTCGTCCGGGAAGCTGGGGTCGACCTGGTTCCAGTTGGCGACCTTGGAGTTCGGCTCCCAGATCGCCTTGAGCTGGTCAACCGTGAGGCAGTCGGCCCAGTCGTTGTCCTTGCTGACGACCACCGTGAGGGCGTCGTTGGCGACGACCAGCTCCTTGAACTGGATCCCGGCCGCCTCGCAGGCCTCGATCTCCGACTCCTTGATCGGACGGGAGGCGTCCGAGATGTCGGTCTCCCCCTTGCAGAACCGCTCGAAGCCGCCACCGGTGCCGGAGGTACCGACGGAGACGTTGACGCCGTTCTGGACCTCCCGGTAGAAGGTGGCCGCGGCCTCGCTCAGCGGAGCGACGGTGCTGGAGCCGTTGACCTTGACCTCACCCGAAAGCTGGTCGCCACCATCGGCGCTTTCGTTATTGCTGCTGCAGCCGGTAAGCGCGAGCGCGGCGAGCGCGGTGCCGGCGAGGACGCGCCGCGAAAGCACGTTGCGGTTCACCAGAAAGCCTCTCTATCGGGGTGTGCCAGCCCGTCCGGGCCGTACGAGAAGTCAAGGTAGAAGGCCCAGGTAGCCGCGCGACCGGCGCTAAGTGAACGAAAAGTGAACTCCACGACGAAAATCGTGGCGGGGAACATCAGCATTGTGACTTTCCAGCCGCCAACTGCCCAGATGTCCCAATCGCAGCCCCAACTCTGGGGTCGTGTCGGGTGCCCGCCCCGGGTCTGCGGGGGCGGGCGCCGACGCGACCGGGCCCCGGTCCGCGAGCCGGCGCCGACGCGACCGGCCTAGAGCCGAATCGTGCCGGTGACCAGGTAGACAACCTGACGCGCCACGTTGACCGCGTGGTCCGCGTACCGCTCGTAGTAGCGACCGACCAGGGCGAGGTCGATGGCGCTCTCCACCCCGTACTGCCAGCTGGCCAACAGAAGCGACAACAGGCGCGACTGGGCCGTGTCGACCTCGTCGTCGTCGAGCCCAATCTGCATGGCGGTCAACGGATCACGGGTGGTGAGCACGGTCGAGGCCTTCTCCGCGATCCGCGCCGCCGCCTCGGCCATCTCCGTCACCACGGCAGCCGCCGGCGGCGGGACGACCATGACCGGGTACCGCATCTGCACGACCTTGGCAATGTGAACGGCCAGGTCACCCATCCGCTCAAGGTCGGCCGCGATCCGGATGGCGCAGAGCACCAGGCGCAGGTCCGAGGCGACCGGCTGCTGCCGGGCGAGCAGTTCCGGAACGGCCGCCTCAATGTCCCAACGAAGCTGATCGAGGACCTCGTCATTCCGAACGACCTGCTCGGCCGCCTCCCGGTCCACATCCAGCAGCGCGGTGCCCGCACCCCGGATCGCCGCCGCGGCCTCCCGACTCATCACCGCCAGGGCGCCAGTCAACCGATCAAGCTGCTCGTCGTAGCCGCTCCGGACCATCGCGCCTCCACCTGCTCGCCTCGCGGCTCCGCCGTCGTCCCGAGGGCGGGTACGCCGTGGCGAACCACGAGTCAGCCACATCGCATAGACAGCAACCTACCGGCTGTGGCCCGAATCAGCCGAATCCGGCCACCGGCGCCGGCACCGGGCAGGGCAGGGCAGGGCAGGCTGATTAATCAGTCAGCGCAGGAGGAACCTCGGCGGGCCGGCGCCAGAGTCCTCCAGCCGAGGCAGCACCGGAGTCGCCGGATCACGGGTCGCCGCGGCGGCGATGACACCAGCCAGATCCCGGCAGGCTGCCACCTGCCCGAGGGTGACCAGGGTGGGCGGGAGCATGGTCAGCTCCCCGGCGGCGCAGGCGTCGGCCGGGGAGATCCAGAGCGTGCGGTCCGCCTCACCGGAGACATCCCGGGTACGCTGCCCCGCCGGTAGCCGGGCGACGAAAAAGTACGTGTCGAACCGACGCGGCTCGAACTCGGGTGTGATCCACCGGCTCCATGGCAGCAGCAGATCCGAGCGGAGCGTGAGCCCTCGCTGGGCGAGCAGGTCGGCGAAGCCCACCTCCCGCCGTTCCAGAGCTACTCGGGCGGCCTCCCAGTCACCGCCGGCCACGTCGCCGATGACCGTGTCGGCGTCCGGGCCGGCGAGCAGGACCCCGGCCTCCTCGAACACCTCCCGCGCGGCGGCGCAGACAACCGCCTGCGCCGCCGTCGGCGCCAGCCCCAGCCGGGTTCCCCACTGCGCCGGGGTCGGACCGGCCCAGTCGACGTGCGCCATCGAATCCGAGGGGTCCACGCCGCCACCCGGGAAGGCGTACACGCCGCCGAAGGCCATCGCCGCGACCCGGCGGATCAGGTACGCCTCGAAGCCGTCCCGGCCGGCGGACGGCGGGGCGGCAGACGGCGGGGCAGAGAACGGCGGGGCGGCGGGCCGAAGCAGCAGGACCGTGGCCGCTACCCGGGGTGCTGCCGGGGTGTTCCCCTGCTCGCGGAACCGGCGGGCGTGCTCCACCAGCGCCGATGGGGCAGGGAAACCATCGCCGTCGCTCATCATGGAGCGAGCCTAGATCCCGGCCGGCAGAACGCCCAGTGCCCCTGCCCGCACCTCAGCTGAACAACGGACGAACCAGGAAATACGTCAGGGCGCCGATGCTGCCGGCCGCCGGGAAGGTGAGAATCCAGGCGCCCACGATGTTGCCGGCGACCCCCCACCGAACGGCGGAGAGCCGCTTGGTGGCACCAACACCCATGATCGCCGAGGTGATCGTGTGGGTGGTGGAGATCGGCGCGCCCAGCACCAGCGCGTTGAAGTAGAGCACCGAGCTGGCCACGGTCTCAGCGGCGAAGCCCTCTGGCGGCCGCAGGTCGATAATCTTCCGGCCGAGGGTCCGGATGATCCGCCACCCACCGGCGTACGTGCCGGCGGCGAGCACCGCGGCAGAGGTCCAGAAGGCCCATTCCGGGATGTGCGTCGCACTGTCCTGGAAGCCACCCACGAAGAGGGCGAGCACCACGATACCGATCGTCTTCGCCGCGTCCTGCATGCCGTGGCCGACCGACATGGCCGCGGCCGAGGCGCTCTGGGCCCAACGGAAGCCCCGGTTGAGCTTGCCCGGGTGCCCCCGCCGGAAGATCCACTGCACCGCGACCATCACAAAGTAGCCGAGCAGGAGACCGACTATCGGCGACAGGACCATCGGAATGATGACCTTCTGGCCGATGCCGCTCCACAGCACGGCGCCGGACGCCGCCACCGTGGAGCCGACCAGGCCCCCGATCAGGGCGTGCGACGAGGACGACGGCAGGCCGAAGTACCAGGTGACAAGGTTCCAGACGATGGCACCGACCACGCCGGCGAAGACGATCGCCAGGCTGGCCGTACCGGTGGGCAGCTCCACCAAGCCGCTGCCGACGGTCTTGGCGACCTCCGCACCGAAGTGCGCACCGATGAAGTTGCCGATCGCCGCCATGCCCAAGGCGACCCGGGGGGTCAGCGCCCGGGTGGAGATGCTGGTCGCGATCGCGTTGGCGGCGTCGTGGAATCCGTTTGTGTAGTCGAAAACCAACGCAACTGCAATCACCGCCAGCACGGCGATGAGTTCAGGGGTCACGGATCAGGACTCCTTGACGGCGATTGTCTCGACTGTGTTCGCCACGTGCTCGAAGGCGTCGCAGGCGGCCTCAAGCTCGTCGGCGACCTCCTTCATCTTCAACACGGTCAAGGCGTCGTACTCGCCGGAGAAGAGCCGAACCAGGAGCATCCGGTACGCCTGGTCGCCGTCGTTCTCCAGGCGGTTGCACTCAATCCAGTAGTCCTCGAGGTCCCGCATCGACCTCAGTCGGGGCATCGCCTCAGCGGTCAGCCTCGCCTGCTGGTCCAAGACGTTGACCAGCTCGTGCATTTCCCGCGGCAGCGACGGCAGCTCGGTCAGGCCGTACAGGTAGAGCAGGTTGCCGACCGCTTCCAGGTGGTCCATGACGTCGTCGAGCAGCGAGCCGAGCCGGTAGATGTCCTCGCGGTCGAACGGCGTGATGAAGGTAGAGTTGATCTTCTTGTACAGCTCGTGGGTGATCTGGTCGCTGTCGTGCTCCACCTCGGTGAGCCGCTCGCTGACCGACTGCACCACCACGCCAGGCAGAGCCAGCTCGTTGAGGAGTTCGGTGCCCCGCACCAAGTTCTGCGCGGCCCTGGTGAAGAGCTCGTAGAAGGCACCCTCGTTCGGGCGGAAGGAAAACTTCACAGGACGGACCTCGTCGTGTCGGCGGGGGGGGGTGGTAGCCACCTCGCGGGTGGCCCGAGTGGGAATGCTAGGTGCCGCCGAAATGCCAAATGAACCGGCCCACCACTAGCCTACCCACATTCACACTCAGTTAACCATCTGTTCACCTTCATCGGTTGCAGCCTGCTGGTCCGGGTGCCGGGCCGGCCAGCGGGCCGACAGGCGGCGATTACCCCAGGCGTCCGAAGCCGAACCTGCCCCCACCACCCCACCACCCACGGGGGCATGAACAGGCTGTTATGCACACTGTCGAGCTGCACTCAAGGGTGGGGCAGCGATATACCTCACACTGATCCGGCTCCGGGCCACGACTGGCCCGGAGACATACGGAGTTTTCGGCTGGCTCGGCGGAGCATCTCGGCTGCATGAGACGCCCGGTCTCACAGCTGGGGCAGCTCGACAGCAGCAACACCGGCAGCACCGCCCACCCCGCGAAACCGGCAGCACCGCCCACCCGAAAACGGGTCGGTGGAGGGGCATGGTCCAGCCAGCCCGTTCAGATGACCAGCGCCAGCCACTTTCGGTACGACGTAGCGAACGGCTCGGTGCCATCGCCCAACGCAGCGAACAGCCAGTGGGCTGCGGTGCGCGCCTCGGTAACCACCTCGTCCGGGTAGCCGAACCGCTTACGGTGCTCGGCGAACTCATCCTCGTCCAGCAGCTCCACCAGGCCGGAGCCACGCCGGCGCACCACGTCCAGGTCAAGGTCGAAGAGGTGCACGGTGTCGTCGTTCTCCCAGCGGGCGGGACTGGCGATGTCGCAGTAGACCTCGCTGGTCCGCGGCGGCGGGTTGAACATGCCGGTCCACCACGCGTGATGCGGCACCAGGAGCACGAACGGGATCTGTTCGACGGAGGGGCGGCCGTGGTAGACCGAGGCCGTGCCGACCGGCACGCCGAGCCAGACGCCAAGATCATCCTCGGCCAGCCGGCGAGCCGGGTAGTCGCGGTGGGCGCTGCCGTCGTACTTGCGGTAGATCACGCGGACCGTGTCGCTCGGCATGACTGGCACCCTAGCCGATTCCGGCGATCCGACGTAGCAAGGAGATAACGGGACGCCACCGGTCAGATGCCGGACCGTGACGACGCCGCGCCGCCCGCCGGAAGCCGGCAGTCGGTGCCGACCGGTACCGTCACACGGTGACCCCTCCCCGCACCGCCACCGACTCCGCCAGCCCAAAGCCCCGAGCCGGCGGCCGGCGCTCCGGCGGTGAGGTGACCGGCGCCGACCTACTCGCTGCGGCGGTCGAGGCGGTCCCCGGAGGCGCAGCACGCCCGGGTCAGCAAGAGATGACAACAGCGATTGAGACAGCGGTAACCGCCCGCGAGCACCTGCTGGTGCAGGCCGGCACCGGCACCGGCAAGTCCCTGGCGTACCTGGCGCCCGCGCTCACCGTTGACGGCCCGGTGGTGGTCTCCACCGCCACCCTCGCGCTCCAGTCCCAACTGGTTGACCACGACCTCCCCCGGCTGGCCGACGCGGTGGAGCCGCTGCTCGGCCGGCGACCCACCTTCGCGGTGCTCAAGGGGCGGCACCACTACCTTTGCCTGGCCCGGCTCGACAATGCCACCGAGGAGGAGCCCGGCGACACCCTCTTCGACGCGCCGAGGCCGGGCGGCACGACCTGGCTCGGCGAGGCCGGCCGCCTCGGCCGGCAGGTCCAACGGCTCCGCGACTGGGCCGAGAAGACTGACACCGGCGATCGGGACGAACTTGATCCCGGCGTTGACGAGCAGGCCTGGCGCCTGGTGTCCATGCCGGCGCGGGAGTGTGTCGGTGCGGCCCGTTGCCCGTTCGGCGCCGAGTGCTTCGCCGACGCCTCCCGGGCCCGAGCCCGCGAGGCCGATGTCGTGGTGACCAACCACAGCCTGCTCGCGGTGGACATGCTCGCCGGGCGACACATCGTTCCGCCACACCAGCTGCTCATCGTGGACGAGGCACACGAGCTGGTCGATCGGGTCTCCTCCGCCGCGCAGGCCGAGTTGGTGCCGGAGTCAGTCGACCGGTCCACCCGTCAGGCCCGCCCACTACTCCGCCCCGAGACAGCCGAGGCGCTCACCGCGGCCGGCGACGCCCTGGCCGTCGGGCTCGCCGAGGCCCCCGCGGGTCGGCTCACCACCGGTCTACCGACCCCGCTGCGGGAGGCGTGCACGCTGCTCGACGCCGCGACCCGCGCGGCGCTCGACGCGATCGGTGAGGTCAAGGCCGACGACCCGGACCCGGTCCGCAAACAGCAGGCCAAGGCGGTACTCGACGAGCTGTCCGGCACCGCGCAGCGACTGCTGGAGGAAGCCGACCACGACGTGGCCTGGGTGGAGCGCAACGACTCCACCGGGCGGCGGGCGCTGGTGGTCGCCCCGCTCTCGGTGGCCGGCACCCTCGCCACCCACCTTTACGAAGACCGCACCGTCGTCGCCACCTCGGCCACCCTGACCCTGGGGGGCCGCTTCGACAACGTCGCCCGGGCGCTGGGCCTGGAGGTTCCGGCCGCCACGACCGAGGCGCCGGTCACCTCAGGTCCGGACTGGCAGTCGCTCGACGTCGGCTCTCCGTTCGACTATGCCCGGCAGGGGATCCTCTACGTCGCCGCGCACCTACCCCGACCCAGCGTCTCCGGGCTGCCCGATGCCGCCGGCGCGGAGCTTCTCGAACTGGTCGAGGCGCTCGGCGGACGGACGCTCGGGCTCTTCTCGTCCCGGCGGGCCGCGCAGCAGGCGGCGGAGCTGCTCCGGGAACGCACCGACCTGCCCGTACTACTCCAGGGCGAGCAGGCGCTGCCACTGCTGGTCCGCCGATTCCGCGAAGAACAGGCGAGCTGCCTGTTCGGGGTGATGTCGCTCTGGCAGGGGGTGGACGTGCCGGGCGACGCCTGTCAGCTGGTGGTCGTTGACCGGCTGCCCTTCCCACGACCGGACGAGCCGCTCGCCGCTGCCCGTGCCGCCGCCGTTGACGCCGACGGGGGGTCGGGTTTCGCCGCGGTCAGCGTGCCGATCGCGGCCGTCCGGCTCGCCCAAGGCGTGGGCCGGCTGATCCGCGCCACCGGCGACCGGGGGGTGGTCGCGGTGCTCGACTCCCGGCTGGAGACCGCCCGGGGATACGGCCCCTTCCTCCGCCGGTCGCTTCCGCCGTTCTGGTACACGACCCGCCCCGACGTCGCCCGCGGCGCCCTCGAACGCCTGGCGCAGGGCAGGACCGGGTAGCCCCCGATTCCGGTGGACGGGTCAGGGTGCCTTACTCGCGACGACCACAGCGTCCGACGGGGTCTCCGGAACGGTACGGGTGGCGAGGCGGCGTACGGCTGTGTTGAGCACCGCGATCAGCGGCACCGCGATCAGCGCCCCGGTGATCCCGGCGAGTACCACGCCGGCGGCGATACCAACGATCACCGCGAGCGGGTGGATGGCCACCGCCCGCCCCATGATCAATGGCTGGAGTACGTGACCCTCAAGCTGCTGCACACCGATCACCACACCCAAGATGATCAAAGCGGTGATCGGTCCGCTGTCCACCAGGGCGACGAGCACCGCGACCCCGCCGGACAAGGTCGCACCAATGATCGGAATGAACGAGGCGAGGAAGATCAGCGCGGCGAGCGGAAACGCGAACGGGATTTCGAAAATCACCAGGAAGATACCGATGCCGAGCGCGTCGATGAAGGCCACCAACACGGTGGCCCGTACGTACGCGCCGAGGGTCTGCCAGGACGCCCGACCGGCGTCGTCGATCTTCCAGCGGGCGTTGACCGGCACGATCCGAACCAGGAAGCGCCAGATCCGGCTGCCGTCACGCAGAAAGAAGAACGTCGCGAAGAGCACCAGGACCGTGCCCGTCAACACCTCGGCCAGCGTGGCCGCGGTGGAGAGCGCCCCGCTGGTCAGCCCATCGACGTTCTCGTTGAGCCACGCTTCGGCATCGTTGATGTAGTTGTCCAGCTGCTTGTCGTTGAGGCCCAGCGGGCCGGTTTGCAGCCAGTTCTGGATCTGGCGTACGCCCTGGGACGACTTCTCGCTCAGCACCGGCACGCCCTGGATGAACTCATTGACCACCATGGTCAGCGTGCCGATCACCGCGGCCAGCCCGCCCACCAGCACCACGCCGGTCGCCAGCGAGCGCGGGAACCGGGCCCGAAGCAGCCAACCAACGGCCGGGGCCAACAGCGCCGACAGCAACAGCGCGATGGCCAGCGGAATGATCACGATCCGGATCTGACCCACGATCCGCAGCAGGGCCCAGGCGACGATCCCGATCGCGAGCAGGCGCCAGGACCAGGCGGCCCCGATCCGGAGCGCGTGCGGCACATCTGCGTCGTCCCGGCTGGTGGTCGAGCTGTGCAGCGGCGGGGATACCGCCACGCCGCTGACCGCCGGTGCTGGCGGCGGGGCTGGTGCCGGGCCGGGTGCTGGGCGGGCCGCATCCGTCGAGGTGGTACCGGGCGTGCCGGCGCGCAGGCCCGCCGATCGCCGCCGGGACCGATACGACTCGTACGCGTGCCGAAGCCCCCCACGCATCCGCTCGAATCGGCTCAAGCGCACCTCCTAGCGTCACGCGTTCCGGCTTCACCGGTAGGTCGGACAGGATACGCCGTCAATCCAATCACCGTGGGGCTAATCCGCCACCGGATGCCCGCGGTCACCACCGGGGAACCATGGCCGGACGGCGGAGCGGGACACGGTAGCGTCTGGCCCCGTGAGCAACGACGAGACTCTCGACTCCGGCCTGCCGATCCGGCTGCTGCACGATCGGGTGCTGGTCCGGATGGAGGGCAGTGAAGGTGAACGTCGCTCCACTGCCGGCATCGTGATTCCGGCGACCGCCGCCGTCGGTAAGCGGTTGGCCTGGGCAGCCGCGGTGGCGGTGGGGCCGAATGTCCGTTCCATCGTCTCCGGTGATCGAGTGCTGTTCGACCCGGACGACCGCTCCGAGGTCGAGCTACACGGCCGCGGGTACGTGCTGCTGCGCGAGCGGGATGTGCACGCCGTCGCTGCCGAACGCGTCGAACCCGACTCCACCGGCCTCTACCTGTAGCCTCCGAGCCCACCGGCCGCCACCGGTAGCCGTTTGCTCCGCTCCTTCCCGGGAAGTTAGCCGCACCAGGTGCCCTGGGGAGGGACGATGCCGGTACTGCTCAAGAAGTTGCTGTTCTGGGGCTTCATCGCGTTCCTGATCTACTTCATGGCGTTCCGACCCGATGGCGCGGCGGAAATGGTCAAAGCGATCGGGGGAGTGCTGATGGCGTTGGCACAGGGCCTCGGCGACTTCCTCACCAGTCTGATGACGTGACCGTTTCGGTCCTGCCGGCCGCCGTTCGGGCGTCCGGCAGGACCGGGGTCAGCGCTGCCCCCGGGGACCGGAGGCGGGCGGCCCGTACCAACCGGGCGGCGGCGGATAGCCGGGCGGAGCGGGGTGGCCAGGCGGTGGCGGATAACCGGGCGGCGCGGACGGCGAAGGCGGCGCAAGCACGATCGGGATCGGTACCACCGGCTCCTCCGGCGCCGCCACCGCGCGCTGTGACCCGTCCGGGAACCGCAGGTGGTAGCGGTGCCCGTCCCACACACCAGCCGGGACGCGCGGATCCCGGCCGACGAAGAACGCCCGATAGCCGCTGATCAGCTCCAGCAGGTACCGCTCCTCGGCCAGCGCCCGGTCCCGCTCCGCCGGGCGGTCATCCAGCCCACGACGCATCCCGTCGCGCAGCAGCGCGAGCCGGGTGGCGGCGAACTGGTAGCCGGCCATCGCCTTCCGCCCCTGGTCGCCACCGACCCGCCTGGCCCACACCCGGGCGGCGTGCCGCCGGCCGAGACTGCTCAACGTCGCCACCTCCGGCGGGGTGAGCCAGCCGGAGCGGACGTAGGCGGGCAGGATCCGCTCGGTGAGCCGCCCCTCCCAGGATCGCAGCCAGATCGCCAGCCCCACCATGCCGAAGAAGATCGGCACCATCACGCCGATGAGGCCGTAGAGCTGAATCAACAGCTCCCCGGTGGCCTGAGCCAACGTCGGCAGCAGGTTCCAGGCACCGTGCAACATCATCGCCAGCAGCAGGCCGGCCGCCGGGGCCAGCACCCGCACCCGCCGGTCGGCGCTACGGGCGGCGATTCCCAGCCCCACCCCGGTCATGGCGGTGAACAGCGGGTGGGCGAACCCGAAGAGCAGAATCCGGAGAATGAAGATCGCGATAACCTGCTGCGTGCCAGTCGCCGGGCCGTACTCATCCGCGCCCGCTCGATATCCGAGCCCGCCGATGTAGAGGATGTTCTCCACCATGGCGAAGCCGATCGCGGAGAGCCCGCAGTAGACCAGGGCGTCGGTGATTCCGGAGATCTGCCGCCGCCGGAAGATCAGCAACAGGATCGGCCCCAACGCCTTGGTCAGCTCCTCGATGAAGGGCGCGACCAGGACCGCCGTGAGCGCGACCGGCAGACCCGCCGCCTCAAACCGGTCCGCGGAGAATTCGTTGACCGTCGATGACGCCGCGGTGGAGACGAAGGCACCCCAGGCGAAGCAGAAAATTAGGTACCGCAGCGGCTCCGGCTCGTACCGATCGAGCCAGAGGAAGCAGGCGACCAGCACCGGGACCGGAAGAATCGCCGCGATCACGCCGATCAGCAGCGCGTCCGGACCGAGGCTGTCGCCAAGTCTCCACAGCATGAACACGGCGCAGGCCGCGATCAGCAGGATCCCCCCGGCGAAAACGAATAGGCGACGCCAGTTCCAGCGACGGGACGGCATCTGCGGAGCAGCCGTCGGTGCGGCGCTGGTCGGCGGCGGCGGCGGGGGCGCGCCGGGCGGGGTGTCGGCCATGCCGTCAGCGTAGTCACCACCGACCCGCCCGGCCGGCCACACCGCTGCCCGCTAGACTGCGGAGCAGGTCACGAGCGCCAGCGACAAGCCCCGGCTTGCTGGCCGGCAACCCTCGTCGAGGTTCGCGGTGGGGTGCCCCGGGTGATGACCGGGCCGGGCGCGGCGCGCGTCGGGCAAGCGCGGACCCCACCCGCCCGGGGTCCCTGACTCCGGAGAAGCCACCCTGATGACCTGCGCCCTCACCCCGTCGCCGACCGTCGCCGGCCCACTCGCCGTGCTCGGCGTCCCCGGTCAGATCAACCTGGACTACGCGGCCAGCGCACCGTGCGCGCAGGCCGCGGCGGACGCCGTGACCGCGCTGCTGCCCTGGTACGCGAGTGTGCACCGGGGCGCCGGGGCCCTGTCGCAGCACTGCACCCTCGCCTACGAGCAGGCCCGGCAGACGGTCGGTGACTTCTTCGGCGCCCGCCCCGACGACCACGTCGTCTTCACCCGGAACACGACCGACGCGCTCAACCTGCTGGCCCGCGCGCTGCCCACCGGCACCACGGTGGTGACATTCGGCGGCGAGCACCACGCCAACCTGCTCCCCTGGCCGCGCGGACCGGTCCGGCTGCCCATGCCGGAGCACCCCGCCGGCGCGGTCCGCGCGCTCGACGCCGCCCTCGGGGAGCTGCGCCGCGGCGCCGACCGCGAGCCACCGGTGCTGGTCGCGGTGACCGGCGCGAGCAATGTGACGGGCGAGCGGTGGCCCGTGGCCGAGCTGGCGCAGGTGGCCCGGCGGCACCGGGCCCGGATCGCGGTGGACGCGGCGCAGCTCGCCCCGCACGCCCCCGTCGATGTCCGCGCCCTCGATCTGGACTATCTGGCCGTCTCCGGTCACAAGCTGTACGCGCCGTTCGGCGCGGGAGTGCTCCTCGGGCGGGCCGACTGGCTGGACGCCGCCCCGCCGTACCTGGCCGGTGGGGGCGCGACCAGCCACGTCGGCGGCGCGACCCACGACGTCCGGTGGGTGGACGGGCCGGCACGGCACGAGGCCGGAACGCCGAACCTGCTCGGCGCGGTAGCGCTCGCCGCGGTGTGTGACGCCCTGGCCAGCGCCGACCGGGCTGCGCTACACGACGCCGAGCAGCGGCTGTTGGACCGGCTGCGGGCGGGCCTCGCCGAGTTGCCGCACGCGGTCGAGCTGCACGCCTTCGGGCCGGCCGCGCCGCGGGTGGGGATCGTCTCGTTCGTGCTGGCCGGCCGGGACTCGGCCGAGGTCGCCACGTACCTGGCCCGCCGGCACCGGATCGGGGTACGCGATGGGCTGTTCTGCGCCCACCCGTTCGCCCGACGGTTGCTTTCGGAGGCGTCCGCCCGCAGCGGTCGGCGGGACCTGCCGGCGACCGCACTGCGGGCGAGTGTCGGGCTGGGTAGCACCCGGGAGCACGTGGACCAACTGCTGGCTGCCCTCGCCGCGCTTGGGTGACCGGCGGTTTCGCGACGGCTGTCGTGCCGGCGGCAGGGATCATGACCACGCCCCACCGGGGTCGCCCACCGTGGGCGGGGGCCCCGATTTCCGCTCGGACTGCTCCGACTTCCCCTCGGACTGCTCCGACTTCCCCTCGGAGTGCTCCGACTTCCCCTCGGACTGCTCCGGCTTCCCCTCGGACTGCTCCGGCTTCACCGCGCGCTTGTTCTTCTTCAGGTCACCGAAGGCCTCGCGAACCAGGCGGTTCGCCTCCTCCTGGGTGACACCGGAGGCGACCAGGAGGTCGCTGGCGACGGTACGCACCTGGGCAACCACCACGCTGCCGGAGAAACCCACCCCCTCGGTGTACGCCCGCGCGGCCACGCTGACCGCGCGCAGTGACCGCTCGCGGGACCGCTCCGGCTCCTCGCCGACAGCGAACTCGTGCCGGAGCAGCCGCACCGACTCAGCGAGGTGAACCATCGAGGCCGGCATCGGGTCGGGGATCGGCTCCGCGTCCTCGATCAGGGTGATCGCACGCCGGGCCAGCGTGGTGCTGTTTCGGATCGCCCGTTCCACCGGGTCGGCCGCCTCCGCGTAGTGGGTCAACTCGTCGCGGCGGTGCCAACGCGCGGGGGACAGCGTGGCGGTCTCCTTCGCGCCCTGGATCGCCTCGTCGAACGACGCCAGTTCTTCCTTGTGGTCGCGGAGCTTCTCCAGCGAGCGTTGCGCCTTGCCCCGGTCCCGTTTTCGCAGCCCGTCCGCGGTCGCGTCGAGCTGGTTGGCGAGCAGGTCCAAGGCCGGCTGGGCGGCCCGGTTAAGCACCCGTACCGGGTTCAGTGGTAACAGCAGCGCGGTCACCAATAGCGCGGCACTACCGCCGATCAACGCGTCGAGGAACCGCGGAATCTCCAGGTTGTGCCCGGCCGGGCTGAGCGTGACGATCAGGACAGCCGTCGCCGCCGCCTGGATCAAAATCGCTACGCTCCCGCCCGCGAAGACGGTCAGCAGAATCGCCGAGGTCACCACGAGACAGAGCTGCCACGGTCCGGTGCCCAGCAGAAAGATCAAAAGGTCGCCGACCGCCACCCCGACCGCCACCCCGACGATCAGCTCCACCGTTCGACGGAAGCGCTGCCCGACCGAGACGGCGAGGGTACCCACCGCCGAGATCGGCGCGAAGACGGGCTGCGGGCTGCCCAGCAGTTCATGCGCCACCAGCCAGGAGATGCCCGCGGCGAGTCCGGCCTGCACGGAGAGCACCAACGTCGCGCGGACCCGGGACACCCGATCATTGAGAGTCGCCCGGCCACGACGACGCAGCCGCCGTGCCGTCGCCGCGATCTGGGCGCCGTCGAAGTCCATTCCACCGCCATCCCGCGACCGGGTCGCTACCCCAGTGCAGGTCGCTCGTCCCAGGCCACGGCGGGTACTACCCACCCCGTACCCGGTCGAATCCTCTTCCCGGCAGTTCCGTACCGCGCCCGGAACGAAACGGACGGGCACCGGAGGGCGGGGTGGGATCAGGGGCGGACGGGTCGTAGCCTCGGCTCATGGGTCCCCTCCTCGACGAGCTGCGTGCCGCGCTCGGTGCCGACGCGGTGTTGACCGACCCGGATCTGCTCCGGGCGCACCAGCGGGACGAGGCAGATCTCTGTGCCGCCGGCACGCCACTCGTGGTCACCCGCCCCCGGGACACCGCCCAGGTGTCGGCGGTGGTACGCGCCGCGGCGCGGCACGGGGCGCCGGTGGTGCCGCAGGGCGCCCGGACCGGGCTGGCGGGTGCGGCGAACGCGGTGGAGGGCGCCGTCGTGATCAGCACCTCGGCCCTGACCACCATCCTGGAGATCGACCCGGTCAGCCGAATCGCGGTGGTACAACCGGGAGTGATCAACGCGGCTCTCGGCGCCGCGGTCGCCGAACACGGGCTGTGGTACCCGCCGGACCCCGGCTCCTGGGAATCGTCCACCATCGGCGGGAACGTCGCCACCAACGCCGGTGGCATGTGCTGCGTGAAGTACGGCGTGACCACCGAGTACGTGCTCGGCCTCGAGGTGGTGCTCGCCTCCGGCGAGGTGCTGCGCACCGGACGGCGTACCGCGAAGGGAGTGGCCGGGTACGACCTGACCCGCCTCTTCGTCGGCTCCGAGGGCACCCTCGGGGTGCTCACCGAGGTGACCGTCGCGCTGCGGCCCGCTCCGGCGGAGTCGCTGACCATGGTGGCGGTCTTCCCGAGCACCACCGCCGCGGGGGCCGCGGTGGCGAGGATCGCCGCCCAGGGCCTCTCCCCCAGTCTGCTGGAACTGCTCGACCAGACGCACCTGCGCGCCATCGAGGCGTACCGGCCGATGGGCCTGCGCCAGGATGCGGCGGCGCTGCTGTTGGCCGCGGTTGACACGGGTGCGCGCGCCGCCGACGACCTGGCCGCGCTCACGGCGGTCTGCACGGCGGCCGGCGCCGACGAGGTGTACGCGGCCACCGACGCCGCCGAGGCAGCGGCGCTGCTACAGGCACGACGACTGGCGCACCCGGCGATGGAACGGTTCGCCGCTGACACGTACCCGGACGGCAACGGCGGCCTGGTCATTGACGACGTGGCGGTGCCGCGCGGATCGCTGGCCGCCATGCTCGACGGGGTGGCGCGGATCGCCACCGAGTGCGACGTACCGATCGGTGTGGTGGGGCATGCCGGGGACGGCAACCTGCACCCGAACATCGTGGTCGACCGGGCGGACCCGGCGAGCCTCGACCGGGGACGACGCGCGTTCGACGAGATCATGCGGTTGGGGCTCGAGCTGGGAGGCACCTGCACCGGCGAACACGGAGTCGGCCTACTCAAACGCGAATGGCTGGCCGAGGAGGTCGGTCCGGTCGGAATCCGGGTGCACCAGGCGATCAAGGCGGCGCTGGACCCGACGGGCCTGTTCAACCCGGGCAAAGTGCTCTGACCCGACGGGCCCGCGTAACCCGGGCAAGGTGCGGCGACCGACGGGCCCGCGCAACCCAGGCAAGATGCGGCGACCCCGCGCCCCGGCTACGGGGAGGGGGTGGCGCGCTCCACCGGGTCTCCCTCCCCCCGGTCGGCGGCGAAGCCACGGACATCGGGTGCACCGAGCCGGGCCGTGTCGGCCGTCGCGTCATCCGGCATCAGCTGCGAGTTGCGCTCCGCCGCCACCCGCGCCCGGTAGTGCGCCACCTCCCGGGCGCGGGTCGCGGCGTCCCAGCCCAGCACCGCGCCCATCAGCTCCGCCGTGTGCTCGGCCGACTCCAGGCCACGGTGCGCTGTCTCGATGGAGATCCGGGTCCGCCGGTCCAGCACGTCCTCCAGGTGCAGCGCCCCCTCGGCCTGGGTCGCGTAGGTCACCTCGGCGGCCAGGTACTCCGGCGCGCCAGCCAATGGCGAGCCGAGCAACGGATCGGCATCGATCAGGGCCAACAGCTCCAGGGTGAGGCTGCCGTACCGTTCCAGCAGATGCTCGACCACGCCGACCGGCACCCCGTGCCGGCGGGCCAGGTCCGCCCGGTCCCGCCACATCGCCGAGTAGCCGTCGGCGCCGAGCAACGGCAGGTCGGCCGTACGCGACCGCGGCGCCGCGCCGAGCCGGCGGGCCGCCCGGTTCACCACGTCCGCGGCCATCACCCGGTACGTCGTGTACTTGCCCCCGGCGACCAGCAGCAGCCCGAGCATCGGCTCGATCACCGCGTGTTCCCGGGACAGCTTGGAGGTGGAGTCCGCCTCGCCGGCCAGCAGCGGCCGCAGACCCGCGTACACGCCTTCGATGTCGGCGGTGGTCAGCGGCCGGTCCAGGACGGTGTTGACCTGCGACAGCAGGTAATCAATGTCCCGGGCGGAGGCCGCGGGGTGGGAGCGGTCCAGCCGCCAGTCGGTGTCGGTCGTACCGATGATCCAGTGCCCGCCCCAGGGGATGACGAAGAGCACGCTGGTGGCGGTCCGCAGGATCAGCCCGGTCTCGCCGGTGATCGCCGATCGGGGCACCACCAGGTGCACGCCTTTCGAGGCCCGGACCCGGATCCGGGGGCGTAGCCCGACATCGTCGAGCATCCGCGACATGTCGTCGCTCCACACCCCGGTCGCCGCGATCACGGTGCGGGCCCGTACCTCGAACTCGGCGTCCGGGGAGTCGGCCGGCGCCTCCAGGTCCCGAACCCGAACCCCGGTCACCTCGCGGGCCTGCCGGATCAGACCGACGGCGCGGGCGCTGTTAACCACGGTCGCGCCGAGGCTGGCCGCGGTCCGGGCGAGGGTGACCACCAGCCGCGCGTCGTCGACCTGGCCGTCGTAGTAGCGGATCGCGCCGGCCAGCCCTTCCGCCTTGAGGCTCGGGAAGGTCCGGCGGGCCCCCTCCCGGGTCAGGTGCCGGTGCAGCGGCATCCCTCGGCCGCCGCCGAAGACACCGGCGAAGGCGTCGTACGCCGCCACGCCCGCGCCGTAGTAGGAGCGGCGCAGCATCCGGGCCGGCAGGTCCCGGAGCCCACCGCCGGGCAGCGGCACCAGAAACGGCACCGGGCGGACCAGGTGCGGCGCGAGCCGGGTGGCCAGCAGGCCCCGCTCGGTGAGCGCCTCGTGGACCAGGCCGAACTCGAGCTGTTCGAGGTAGCGCAGGCCACCGTGGATCAGTTTGCTGGACCGGCTGGACGTGCCGGCCGCGTAGTCGCGCGCCTCGACGAGGGCGACCTTCAGGCCACGCGAGGCGGCGTCCAGAGCGGCGCCGGCGCCGGTGACCCCGCCGCCAATGATCAGGACATCGAAGTGCTCGACCGCCAGGCTACGCAGGTCGGCGGTGCGCCGTTGCGGAGAGAGCTGGCTGGCCGTCGCTCGGGACACATTCGGGTCTCGCACGCCTCCACGGTAGCCCTCCCCGTCTCGGCCAGAGCAGCAGCGCATTCCGGGACACTCCGTCCCACCGCCGACCGACAGTGGTTCAACGTCGTACGGTGTGCCGGTGCAGCCCTGGCCAGTCCACCCCCTCCCGAGTCCGGCCGGCCCACCGCGGAGCAGCCCGGTGCCGGTGGTCGCCGCCGTCTTCCTCGGCCTGTGGATCGTCGGCCTCACCGTGGTCACCCAACTCGGCGGCTGGTTGACCGACCAACTCCTCCTCCTGGTCGGCGTGGACCGGCTGGTCTGGCTCTGGCCGGTGGCCACCGTCGCGGTGGTGGTCCTGGCCGGCATCCCCACCCTGCTGCTCGCCCTGCTGCCCCGCTCCCGGGTGGTTCGCGCCGTCGGCCAGCTCTGGCTGGTGGGTCTGCTGGTGTTCGGCGCGCTGAGCCTGCCGCGGGCACTGCCACTCGTGCAGCACGAGGCGTATCTGGCGACGCTCGCCGGCACGGCCGGGCTGGCCGCCCTGGTCATCCACCGGCTGGTCAGCCACCGGATCGCGCCGACCAGCAAGGAAGGCGAGCCGGGCCGGCGCGCCCCACGCCCCGCCCCGGTGACGCTGCTGGGGCTCGCGGGCGGGCTGGCCCTGCTGTTGCCGTGGGTCTGGGTCGGTGCGCTCGGCGGGCTGCTGGAGACGCTGCTCGCCGCGCTGGCCGCCGCCGCCGTCGGTGGGCTGGCAGCCGCGCTCCTGCCCGCCGCGTTCTGGTCCCGCCGCAGCGCCGACGCCCCGCCCCGACCAGGCCAGCTGGTGCTGGTGGACGGTCTGGTCGCCGGCGTCGTTCTGCTGCTGCTCGGGGCGGGGGTCGGGCAGTCCGGCGCCCAGCTGCCGCTGCTGCTGACGCTGCCGCCGGCCGGGTTCGCGCTGGCGGCGTTGGCCGCCACCGCCCGACGGAGCGCGACCGGCGTCGGGCCCGCCATCGCCGGGTTGGTGGGGCTGAGCGTCTTCGGCCCGCTCGCCTGGGCCGACCCGGAGGAGGTCAGCTTGGTGCTGGCCACCGCCCGGGACGTGCCCTTCTGGGTGGCGGTCGCCGCCGGTGCCAGCGGCATCGTCGCGGTCCTACTCGCCCTCGGGTACGGGGTGGTGCTCGGCCGGCGTCCGGGCCGACCCAGTCGGACGGTGGCCGGAATGGCGGCGGCCACCCTGTTGGTGGCGACCGGGGCGGTGGCTGTCGGGCCAGGGCAGCCCGGGCTGCACGGTGAACGGCTCTTCGTGGTGCTCCGGGAGCAGGCCGACCTGAGCGACGTACCCGCCGCCACCGGGCGGGCCGGTCGCGACCGCCGGGCCGCCGAGGTCTACCGGCGGCTGGTGGAGACCGCCGAGCGGACGCAGGCCGGCCTGCGCCGGGAGCTGCGCCGGTTCCGGCTGGACCACACGCCCTACTACCTGGTCAACGCGATCGAGGTCGACGGCGGGCCACTGGTGCGGGCCTGGCTGGCAGGCCGTCCCGAGGTGGATCGGGTACTGGTCAGCCAGCAGGTCCGCCCACTGCCCGCGCCCGCCCCCGTCACCGGGGGTGACGCCGCACCGCCGCCGGGCGCGGAGTGGAACATCCGGTTGATCCGCGCCGACCGGGTCTGGTCGGAGCTGGGGATCACCGGTACGGGGGTGACCGTGGGCAGCTCCGACTCGGGGGTGGATGGCACCCATCCGGGGCTGGCGGCCGGCTTCCGCGGCGGGGACGACTCGTGGTTCGATCCCTGGAACGCCACCTCGGCCCCGCGGGACCGGGGCGGGCACGGCACCCACACCCTCGGCAGCGCGGTCGGGCGGGACGGGGCCGGGGTCGCCCCCGGGGCCACCTGGACCGGCTGCGTCAATCTGGACCGTAACCTCGGCAACCCCGCGCTCTATCTGGACTGCCTCCAGTTCATGCTGGCGCCCTTCCCCACCGGCGGGGATCCGTTCCGCGACGGCCGCCCACACCGTGCGCCGGAGATCCTCACCAATTCGTGGGGCTGCCCCGCGCTGGAGGGCTGTGATCCTGGGGCATTGCAGCCGGCCGTCGCCGCCCTGACCGCCGCGGGGATCCTCGTGGTGGTCGCCGCCGGCAACACCGGGCCCCGTTGCCGCTCGATCGAGGATTCCCCGGCTTTCCACCCGGATGTCCTGACTGTTGGCGCGGTCGACCAGCAGCGACGGGTGGCCGACTTCTCCTCGCGCGGCCCGGGGCTCGGCGGTGTCGCCAAGCCGGACCTGGTCGCCCCGGGCGCCGATGTGCTCAGCGCGCTGCCGGGTGGCGGGTACGGCGCGCTCAGCGGCACGTCGATGGCGACTCCACAGGTGGCCGGGGTGGCGGCGCTGATGTGGTCGGCCAATCCGGCGTTGATCGGCGATCTACCTCGGACGCGCCGGATCCTGACCGAGACCGCCACCGCGGTCCAGGTCGAGGGCGACCGGTGCGGCGACGAGGCGCATGTCGTCGGCGCCGGCCTGGTGGACGCGTACGCCGCTGTCCGCGCCGCCCGCGGCTGAACGTCGTACGTAGGCCGGGGATTTTTGACGCTGGGCCGGCCCGCTCCGGCCGCCCGGTCGGCGGAGGCGGGTCGCGTCGGCAGACAGCAGGGAACCTTCTTAACAACAGTGTTCCGGTGGCCTAGGGTCAGCGTCCATGGACCTGTTGGTCACCGAGCTGACCCCGGAGCAGCTGCCGACCGTGATCGAGCTGTGCCGCCGGTCCCTGGACCTGCCGGACGACGCCGCCGAGGCGGGGGCCATCGTGGCGACGCTCTGGCCGCGGGCGGTTACCAGCCGGCCCGTCGTCGCGCTGGGCGCCTACCGGGAGGACCGGCTCATCGGCGTACTGCTCGGCTCGCTCGCCGCACCGGGCAGCCCGGCCGCGCATGTGGACCTGGTCGCGGTGGGGCCGGCGCACCGCCGGCGGGGGGTGGCGCGGGCGCTGGTGTCGCGCGCCGAGCAACAGTTCGCCGGGCTCGGGGCGAGGGAGGTACGGCTGGCGGGCAACCCGCCGTACTACGCCTGGCCCGGTATTGATGTGCGCTACACGCCGGCGATCTGTGCGGCGGAGGCGCTCGGGTACGCCCGGGACAGTACGGCCTGGAACATGACCGCCGACCTCTCCGGCGCCGAGAGCCCGGCGCTACGGACGACGGCACCGGCGGAGCAGCGGCTGGCGGGCCAGGGAGTGACGGTACGGCGGGCGGAGCCGGCGGATCTGCCGGCGCTGACGGCGTTCGTGTCGGGGACCTTCGAGGGCACCTGGGCCGCGGAGGTGGCCGAGTCGATCGGCCGGGACCGGGCCGGCTGCCACCTCGCCGAACGCGACGGCGACCTCCTCGGCTTCGCCGCCTGGGGTTCGTCCCGGCCGGGTTGGTTCGGCCCGATGGGCACCGCGCCCGCCGCGGCCGGGTCCGGGATCGGTGGGGTGCTGCTGCGTCGCTGCCTCGCCGATCAACGGGCCGCGGGGATCACGCGGGCGCAGATTGGCTGGGTGGGGCCGGTTCGGTTCTACTCGGGCGGCGCAGGTGCCTGGATCGAGCGGGTCTTCTTCGGGTACCGGCGGACCCTCGGGGAGCAATAACCGACGAATGGGATAGATCATCCGATAGCGTCATTCGCCCCCATTAGCCGGCAGCGGCCCCTACCGTTTCGGTGGAGGAGGCCCACATGACGACGGACGACGAACAGCCCGGGCCGCCGTTGCCCTATGACCGCCTCGATGTCGGCGATGCCGAGCAGCAGGCGGAGATGGACGGCGCCGACGAACCGGCCGCCGACGAACCGGTGCCGGTCGTGGACGAGCCGGTCCCGGCGCCCCAGCCGTACGACCAGACGCAGAAGCGGCGCAACCAACGGCCGCTGCCGACGTAGTCGCGCAAAGGGGCGGGCCGCTGAGCGGCCCGCCCCTCCGGTCTCGCGAAACTGGACTCAGAAGTCCATTTCCCCGCCGCCCGGGCCGGCCGGGGCAGCCGGGGTCTTCTCCGGCTTGTCCGCCACAACGGCCTCGGTGGTGAGGAAGAGCGCCGCGATCGACGACGCGTTCTGCAGCGCCGAACGGGTCACCTTGGCCGGGTCGATGATGCCCGCGGCCATCAGGTCCACGTAGCCACCGGTCGCGGCGTTCAGGCCGTGGCCGGCCTCGATGCCACGGACGTGCTCGACGACGACGCCACCCTCAAGGCCGGCGTTGACGGCGATCTGCCGCAGCGGGCCGTCCAGCGCGATCTTGACGATCTGGGCGCCGGTCGCCTCGTCACCGGTCAGGTCGAGCTTGTCGAAGGCGGTCTTGCCGGCCTGCACCAGCGCGACGCCACCACCCGGGACGATGCCCTCCTCGACGGCAGCCTTCGCGTTGCGAACGGCGTCCTCGATGCGGTGCTTGCGCTCCTTCAGCTCGACCTCGGTGGCCGCGCCGACCTTGATCACCGCAACGCCACCGGCCAGCTTGGCCAGCCGCTCCTGCAGCTTCTCCCGGTCGTAGTCGGAGTCGCTCTTGTCGATCTCGGCCCGGATCTGGTTGACCCGACCCTGGATCTGCTCGGCGTCGCCGGCACCGTCGACGATCGTGGTCTCGTCCTTGGTCACCACGACCTTACGGGCGCGACCCACCATCTCGAGGCTGACGGCGTCCAGCTTGAGGCCGACCTCCTCGCTGATGACCTGGCCACCGGTGAGGATGGCGATGTCACCGAGCATGGCCTTGCGGCGGTCACCGAAGCCCGGGGCCTTGACGGCGACGGACTTGAAGGTGCCCCGGACCTTGTTGACGACCAGGGTCGCCAGGGCCTCGCCCTCGATGTCCTCGGCGATGATCAGCAGCGGCTTGCCCGACTGCATGACCTTCTCCAGGATCGGGAGCAGGTCCTTGACCGAGGAGATCTTGCTGTTAACGATCAGGATGTAGGGGTCGTCAAAGACGGCCTCCATCCGCTCCGGGTCGGTCATGAAGTACGCGGAGATGTAGCCCTTGTCGAAGCGCATACCCTCGGTGAGCTCGAGCTCCAGGCCGAAGGTGTTGCTCTCCTCGACGGTGATGACGCCTTCCTTGCCGACCTTGTCCATCGCCTCGGCGATGATCTCGCCGACGCTGGGGTCACCAGCGGAGATGGAGGCGGTGGAGGCGATCTGCTCCTTGGTCTCGACGTCCTTGGCGAGCTTCAGCAGCTCCTCCGAGACGCTGGCGACCGCGGTCTCGATGCCCCGCTTCAGGGCCATCGGGTTGGCGCCGGCGGCCACGTTACGCAGGCCCTCACGGACCATGGCCTGGGCCAGGACGGTCGCCGTCGTCGTGCCGTCACCGGCGACGTCGTCGGTCTTCTTCGCGACCTCCTTGACCAGCTCAGCGCCGATCTTCTCGTACGGGTCCTCGAGCTCGATCTCCTTGGCGATGCTCACACCATCGTTGGTGATGGTGGGAGCGCCCCACTTCTTCTCGAGCACGACGTTACGGCCCTTGGGGCCGAGGGTCACCTTCACAGCGTCAGCGAGCTGGTTCATGCCCCGCTCGAGGCCGCGGCGAGCTTCCTCGTCGAACGCGATCATCTTGGCCATACGGCGTTGTCCTCCTGGACACTCACGGGCCACCCGAGAGGGTGTCTCCCGGATGGGCCGCCTGGTTACGCACCTTCAGACATCGCCACCTGGCGACGGCGACGTCCGTCGGCCGGGCCGGATAGCCCGCGACGACCGGCCAACTGCCGCACCCGCGTCCTGCGACGCCGCCGCGACCGTGGCCCTCCCGCCCCGACCATTGGCACTCACGGTATGCGAGTGCCAAGGACCTGTTTAGCACTCCCCCTTGCCGAGTGCAAGCACGATCGCCCAGGGCAGCCGACTTCCACCGGTCGCCGAACGACGCTCACCAGCCCCTCGTACGCCGACCACGCGGGCGACAACGGCAACGAGCCCTACCTGCTTCCTCAGGTAGGGCTCGTTCTTTCCTCAGGTAAGGCTCGGAGGGTGACGGTGCGGCGAGAGCCGGGGCACGAACGAGCAGCAGCCGGGGCCCAGCGGGGCGGCCGGCAGGCACAGGCGAGCGACGTCACCGGGCCGCGCGCCAGCCCACGCCGGTCGGCTGGGCGGCTGGGCGGCGACAACTTTGGGGACGACCGTTACGCCGGTCGCCCCCGAGGCAGCGCCGGTCGCTCAGGCGACGACGCGCACCCGTTCGGCCTGCGGGCCCTTCTGGCCCTGGGCGATCTCGAACTCCACCCGCTGGCCATCGTCCAGCGCCTTGTAGCCGTCCATCTCGATAGCAGAGAAATGAACGAAGACGTCCTGCCCCCCGTCAACGGCGATGAAGCCGTAGCCCTTTTCGGCGTTGAACCACTTCACGGTGCCCTGTGCCACGGTGCACTTCCTAACTCTGCGCGACTCCACTCACCCCGGCCGAACCGGCATGCCGGCCGGCGGGTGGCACCGGTTCGACGATCGGCGACGGCCGCTGAACCGGTGACCGAAATCGCACGCTACACGAGGCGTGACGACGGCGCACGACCACAAATCGGACATGCGGCGAGCGAGTTCCATCGTCGGGCATCGTTATGATAGATAACCGACATGACGAGCGATCCCGCCCCGGGGCCGGCATCGACCCGGCGGGCGCGGGTCCGTCGGGTCCGGCCAGCCGACGCCGCCCGAATGCGGGCGCTGCGGCTGGAGATGCTCGCCGACGCACCGCTGGCCTTCCTGGAGACGCTTGCCGACGCGGCGGCCCGCCCCCACGCCGACTATGCGGCGCGCATCGCGTACACCGCGGCGGGCAGCTCCAACGCGCAGTTCGTCGCGGACCCGAGCGGCCGGCTGGTCGGACATGCCGGCGGCACGGCAACCCCGGACGAACCGGGGCTGACCGTCATCTTCGCCGTTTACATCACCCCGTCCTGGCGGCGCAGCGGACTACTCCCCGACCTGATCGACGCGGTGGCCGACTGGTCCCGCGCCTGCGGTCGTCCGGAGCTGATGCTGGAGGTCGTGGTCGGCAACGAGCGGGCCTGCCGGGCGTACCGTCGGCTGGGGTTCGTCGACACCGGTCGCCGCCTTCCGCACCCGACGATCCCGACCCTCACCGAGCTGCAGATGCGCCGCCCGGCCTGACCGACGCGGCACGCCACCGAACGCGTGCGGTACGACACCGAACGGGCCGGGCCACCGACTCGAACACCGGACGGCGGGCCCGGCCAGGAGTACACCCGGTGCCGCCCGGACCGCAGCCGCACTCTCACTCATCTCCGGGAATGTCGCTGGCGTCGATGTCCGGCTAGGCTGAACGCCGCCCGCTCCACGAGCGTCCTTAGTAGGAGGTGACCGTGCCCGGCAGTAACCCGGCTACGGAAGACCAGCAGCGACCCCAGTTGTCCGCAATAGACAACGGTGTGCCACATTCCGCCCGGATCTACGACTACTGGCTCGGGGGAAAGGACAACTTCGCCGCTGACCGGGCCGTCGCCGAGGCCCTGATATCGGCGATCCCGACAGTGCGGTCCATGGCCGCCGAGAACCGTCGATTTGTCCACCGGGTGGCCCGCTACCTGGTCGGACAGGCCGGCGTGCGGCAGTTCCTGGACGTCGGCACCGGCATCCCCACCAGGCCGAACCTGCACGAGGTAGCCCAGGAGATCGCCCCGGAGACCCGAGTGGTCTATGTCGACAATGACCCCATCGTCCTGGCCCACGCCCGGGCCCTGATGATCAGCACCGAGCAGGGGCGCAGCGAGTACCTCCACGCCGACCTGCGCGAGCCGGAGTTGATTGTCAACCACCGCAAACTGCGCGAGGTGCTTGATCTCAACCGGCCGGTCGCGCTGACGATCATCGCGACCCTGATGCTGCTCGAGGACGCCGAGGACCCGTGGCGCAAGATCCGCGTACTGATGGACGCCCTGCCGTCCGGTAGCTACGTGGCGATCACCCATCCGACCGGCGACTTCAACCCGGAGGCCGTCAAGACGGCCGTTGACGCTGCCGTTGACAGCGGCATGACCCTCGTGCCCCGCAGCCGCGACGAGGTGGCCCGCTTCTTCGCGGGTTGGGAACTGGTGGAGCCGGGAATCGTCCCGGTGGCAGCCTGGCAGCCCGACGACGGCCCGCCCACCGACCCGCACGCCGCCTACTACTGGGCCGGCATCGCTCGCAAGCCCTAGCCCGCCTTCGCCACTGGGGCGCCGGGCCGCGTGGCCCCGGGCAGCGGGGACGCCAAGAAGCCGGGCCACCGGGCCACCGGGCCACCGGGCGGACAACGCCGCGAAGGAGTCGTCCGCCCGGAACTGCCCGCCGGTGCAAATCCGGAAACGTGCAGCCGGAGCCGGGCCTGCGCGGCCCGCAGTCCCGAGTCTTACTCAGACGTGGCGACGGCTCTGCACGATGCGGAACCGGTTGGCGACGTAGGCACCGTCGGTGAGAGCCGCGTTGGCCGCCGGGTTCGCGCCGCTGCCATGGAAGTCGGAGAAGGCCGCCGACTGATTCACGAAGACGCCTCCGGTCAGGTTCGCCGACAGGTGCACCCCGACCTCGACCGCCGCCGCCTCGGCCGCGTCCAGCACCGCGTCCTCAGTCGAGTAGACCGCCGCGGTCAACGCACCCTGCTCGCCGACCGTGGCGCGCAGGAGTTCCAGGCTGTGCTCCGTCGAGTCGGTCCCGATCACGAACGAGATCGGACCAAACCACTCCCGGGCGTAGGTGGCGCTGTCGTCGGCGTTCAGCCGGACGATGGTCGGCGTCCGGACCACCGCACCGGGGTAGGTCGGGTGGCTGACGGTACGGGACTCCAGCACCGACTCACCGACCTTGGTCACCTCGTCCAGCCGCTCCAACACCCCGTCGTTGACGATCGCACCGGTCAACTCCACGCTGCGGGCCGGATCGGCGGTGAGCTTGCCAACCGCCGCCGCGATACCGGCCGCCACCTCGGCGAAGCTCTTGTGCCCCTGGTCGGTCTCGATGCCGTCCCGGGGAATCAGGATGTTCTGCGAGGTGGTGCACATCTGGCCGCTGTAGAGGGTCAGCGTGAAGCCCAGGTTGCGGCACATCCCGCCGAAGTCGTCGGTGGAGTCGATGACCACCGCGTTCAGGCCGGCCTTCTCGGTGTAGACCTGCGCCTGCCGGGCGTTGGCCTCCAGCCAGTCGCCGTACTCGGAGGAGCCGGTGAAGTCGACGATCCGCACCGCCGGATGCTGGGCCAGCGTGGAGGCGAGCTTCTCGCCCGGTGCTTCGGGGGCGAGCTGCACCAGGTTCGGGTCGAAGCCGGCCTCGGCGAGCACCTGGCGGGCGTACCGCACCGTGATCGCGAGCGGCAGCACCGCGCGCGGGTGCGGCTTGACGATCACCGGGTTGCCGGTGACCAGCGAGGCGAAGAGCCCCGGGTACGAGTTCCAGGTCGGGAAGGTGTTGCAGCCGATCACCAGCGCGACGCCCCGCGGCACCACGTGGAAGGTCTTGGTCATCCGCAGCGGGTCACCCTTGCCCGCCGCCTTCTCCCAGCCGGCCGTGCCCGGGTGCCGGGTCATCTCCGCGTACGCGTAGGCGAGCGCCTCCAACGCCCGGTCCAACGCGTGCGCGCCGCCCGCCTGGAAGGCCATCACGAACGCCTGCCCGCTGGTGAACTGCACCGCGTTGGCCAGCTCGAAGATGTTGCGGTGCAGCCGATCCAGGATCTCCAGGCAGACGCCCACCCGGGCCCGGGGGCCGGCGTCCCGCCACGACGGCAGCGCCGTGGCGGCGGCGGCGGTGAGGTGGTCGGCGCTCGCGTGCGGGTAGCCGACGCCCAGGTCGACGCCGAAGGGGCTGACCTCGGTCTGGACCGGGCTCCCGGCGCCGGCCTGGTCCAGGGGAAAGTCACGACCGAGGTACGCCTCGAAGGCCGCCTTGCCGTCGTCGGCGGCGGTCTCGCCGTACACCCGCGGGCTGGGCGACTCCGGGTAGGCGGACCAGTACCCGCGCTGCGAGATGGCGGTCAGCGCCCGGTCGAGGGTCTCGGCGTGCCTGTCGTACAGGGGGTGCGGGGTCTCCGTCATGCCCGACATCATGCAACAGATGTCAGCACGATCAGTAGGGCTGCGTCACAGATCAGATCGTCAACTGCCAGTTGGTCCAGTGGTCCGCCACCCGGAACCCGAGCTGCTCGTTGATGGCGATCATGTGATCATTGGCGGCGGCGTTGAAGGTGTTGATGACCCGCACCGCCGGTTCATGGGACCGCAGGTACCGCAGGTTTTCGAGCTTGACGAGCAGGCCGAGGCGGTGGCCCCGGTGCTCCGGGTCCACGATGGTGATCTGCTGGAGGGCGTGCCAGTCGACGGTGGCCGCCACGTCGAGCATGGTCCACCCGACGAGCCGGCCGGAAGCCCGGTGCCGTACTCCGGTGTGGTAGCGACGGCGGCCGCGCGCGGCCAGGGCGACGTCGGTGGCCCGGATCCGTTCGGCGTCGTACCGCCCCGGCTCCCACTCCAGGTCCCCCGTCGGCGCGTCGCTGACGAGGCGCCCCTCGAGGTAGGCGACGTCGGCCTGGTACTCCGCCGGGGTGTGGCCCTGCCAGAACACCAGCTGGTAGTCGGTGGCCCGGTCCTGGGCCTCGGCCAGCAGGCGGGCCAGCGCCGCGGGGTCCAGCTGGTCGAGGTCCAGCTGGCGGCGGACATCAGCCAGCGCGGAGTCCGCCCCGAGGGTCCGGGCGAAGGCGGCACCGGCCACCACCGTGTCCAGGGTCATCGCGGTCAGCCGCTTGCGCCGGTTTTCCCGGGCCAGCTCGACCGCGCGATCGAAGAGTGCCCGCCCGACCCCCCGGCGCCGAACGGCGGGATGCACCGTCAGGTCGACGAAGACGTTCTCGGTGTTCTCCAGCTGCGGCAACGCCAGGGTGACCAGGCCGGCGGCCGTACCGTCGAGGTGGGCCAGCAGGTGCACCGGCGCATTGCCGGGCATCGGGTGCCGCACCGACCCGATGAACCGCTGCGGGCAGAAGAGCGGAAAGTCAGGCAGATCAACGGCGGCGGCTGCCGCCTCGACCTGGACCGCCGCGTCGATCGCGTGGTCGTCGGCGGGGCCGAAGGGGGTGACGGTGATGCCCATGCCCGCAGCTTCCGCCACGAGGCGCTGGCCGGTCCAGCCATTTATCGACGGCCTGGAGCTGCCCAACCAGGCAGGAAGCCATGGGCGGTGGCGGCAGAAAAATTTGGGGTGGTCGGGAGGGACTCCCACGCAACGCCGCTGGCGCTGGGTCGAAAGAACAGAGTCTCCGGCGAGAGCCCTCCCGCGTTAGCTATTTTTCGGCATGAAAAACCGGACGTCAAGCCCGCACGGGCAGTTTTCACGCAGTCCGGGCCTCAGCAATCATCAAACGGTCGATCAACCCATCAGCCCGGCACCCCGGGCTGCCCGCAGCGAGGCCTTAATCCGGTGGCTTGGGCCCGCCTGATCCGCCACCGCGTCCAGGGTCTTGAGCCCCTCACCGGTATTGAAGATCACCGTCTCGGCGGTCGGGTCGAGCCGGCCGGACTCGACGAGCTTTCGCAGCACCGCCACGGTCACCCCGCCAGCGGTCTCGGCGAAAACCCCGGCGGTACGGGCGAGCAGTCGGATCCCGGCCCGGATCTCGTCGTCGTCGGCCGCCGCCATCCAACCACCGGTACGGCGGACCGACTCCAGCGCGTACGGACCGGCCGCCGGGTCACCGATGTTCAGCGACTTGGCGATGCCGGTCGGCTTGACCGGGTTGATGGTGTCACTGTCAGCGTGCAGGGCAGCGGCGATCGGGCTGCAGCCCGCCGACTGCGCCCCGAACACCCGCCAGCCACCGGCCGGCGCCTCGACCAGGCCAATCTCGACCAACTCGGCGAACGCCTTGTCGACCTTCGTCAGTAGCTCACCAGAGGCCATCGGAATCACCACCTGGGCGGGGATTCGCCAGCCGAGCTGCTCGGCCACCTCGTAGCCGAGCGTCTTCGACCCCTCGGCGTAGTAGGGCCGCACGTTGACGTTGACGAAGGCGGTGTCCTCGAACTCGTCGGTCTCCACCAACTCGCCGCAGAGCCGGTTCACGTCGTCGTACGACCCGTCGATCGCGACTAGGTCCCCGCCGTACACGGCGGTGGTGAGCACCTTGCCCTGCTCCAGGTCACTGGGGATGAACACCACCGACGGGACGCCGGCGCGGGCGGCGTGCGCGGCGACCGAGTTGGCCAGGTTCCCGGTGGAGGCGCAGGCGAACCGGGTGAAGCCCAACGACCGGGCGGCGGTCAGCGCCACCGACACCACCCGGTCCTTGAACGAGTGGGTCGGGTTGGCACTGTCGTCCTTGACCCAGAGCGGCGCGGTGAGACCCACCTCGGCGGCCAGCCGCGGGGCCGCGACCAGCGGGGTGAAGCCCGGGTCGAGGGTGACCCGGGTGGCCGGGTCCTGACCGACCGGCAGCAGCGGCGCGTACCGCCAGATGTTGCGCGGGCCGGCCTCGATCTGCTCGCGTGTGACGGCGGCCAGCGCGGCGGGGTCGTGGTCGACCTCCAATGGGCCGAAGCACTCGTAACAGGCGTGCTGGGCGATGAGCGGGTAGCGGGCCGAACAGGCGCGGCAGACCAGGGCGCGGGCCGGGCTGGCGGCGGGGTCGATCCCGGACGGGGCGAGGGTGGACGTCATCTCGAGATTCCTCTCATCTGCCCCCGCGTCGCACTCTGCGGCGGGGCCGGAATTGGCACCTGCCCCGCCAGTCACTCTGGGTGATCAGGTGGGGTGGTTGCCGGGGCGTCTTCGGGCCGTGTCCCTCAGCCCCTCTGGATGAGGCATTCAGTTGTGCGGCCGAGTGTAAGCCGGCGACGACGGCCGATGACCACCCGGTCCCACCCTGTGGCGAAATGTGATTCACCCCGCAGTAGCGGCGAGCCACCGCTCGACCCGGTCCGGCGCGACGACGGCCACTGCGTTACTCACCGTGGTGGCCGGGCCGCCTTCGGACGGGTTGGCGGTGGCCGGGCCACCTTCGGACGGGTTGGCGGTGGCCGGGCCGCCAGCCACCAGTTCGCTCCGCACGCTGTCGAGCTGCCCCACCTGTGCGCCCGCCGCGCCCGGTCGACGACGTCAGCTCGCGGACCTGCGGGGGCGGGACCATACAGATTCAGGACAGCAAGGTTGCAGACCCTAAAGCACGCCACACCAATAAGTTCACTGGTACACGGTTCCATCCTCGACGGACGCGCCGATCCACCACCTCAGTCCATTCAGAAAGAATTTTGTCTGCCGCTTACGTTTTCCACTGCGGTCATCCTGGCAACTGTGGTCGTCACTCCCTCCGGGACATGCACATTCCGCAATGGGCATTGAGACGGATACAGCGGTCACCACCGGTCGCGGTGGGGCTGACGGAACGTATCCAATTCGCTAAGGTCGACGAGTCCGTCCACCTCGGACACGGTGTGCTGCTGTCACGGTCGGGGCAGGCACATCGGTTGAGTCGCCTTACTCACGGGGGTGCGACCGTTCGAGATGGCTCGAGCCGCCAGAAGGGCGGCAGCCCAGGTGCCCACCCGACCCGAAGGAAGGCGAAGCGAAAAATGTCGACCGTCAGTGAGGTCTCGCCCGCGGTGCGGTTGCACCAGGTCACCAAGGTTTTTGGTGACCCGACGGCGGGGACGGTGGCGCTGCGTGCGGTCACCGCTGACTTCGCCGCCGGTAGCTTCACCGCCCTGATGGGTCCCTCAGGCTCGGGAAAGTCCACGCTGCTGATGTGCGCGGCCGGTCTGACCCGACCGAGTAGCGGCGTGGTTCAGGTTGCGGACCAGCGCATCGACAACGCTTCGGAGTCGGCGTTGACCCGGCTGCGGCGTGACCGGATCAGCTTCGTTTTTCAGCACTTCCAACTCATCGACTCGCTCACCGCCCTGGAGAACGTGCTGCTGCCGGCGCGGCTCGCCGGCCGTCGGGTGCGCAGCGGTGACGCGCTCGAACTTCTCGACCTGGTTGGGTTGGCAGACCGGACCGGGCACCGGCCGGCGCAGTTGTCCGGCGGGCAGCAGCAGCGGGTGGCGATCGCCCGCGCGCTGATCACCCGGCCGACGGTGTTGTTCGCCGACGAACCAACCGGGGCGCTCGACCAGTCGGCGGGTGCGGAGGTGCTGGAGTTGTTGCGGGGCCTGTGTGCCGCGCGCGGCACCACCGTCGTCATGGTCACCCACGATGCCGCTGCGGCGGCGGCCGCCGATCGGGTGCTGCTGTTGCTGGACGGGGTGCTCGTTGACGAGTTGCGAAGTGCCACCGTCGGTGAGATCTCCGACCGGGTCCTGGTGGGGCGGTGAGCGCCCGCCTGCGGTTGACCGCCGCCGACGTCCGGCTTCGCCCGGGCCGGGTCTTGGCTGTGGCGGTCGCCTGCCTCGTCACCGCCGCCGTTCTCGGCGCGAATGGCCTGCTGATCGCGGTGCTGCTCGAACGCCCCAAGGTGTCCCCGCTGGGCTCGGGTGAGGTCACGGCGGTGGTGGTCCGCGAGAGCGACAGCGGGGCCGTGGCACCGGCGGTTGCGCCTGACCTTGCTGCCCGTCTCACTGACGTGCCCGACGTACGGCGGGTCGTGGAGTTTCGGGGGCGCACTCTTTCCGTGGTGGCCGACGGCGCGCTCGTGGCCGGACGGGACCGGGCGGGGACCTGGGCCTGGAACTGGTCGGCGGCGGAGGCGGCCGGCTACCGGATCGAAGCCGGTACGCCACCGGCTGGCACGGAACTCGTCCTCGACCCGCGCACGGCCGACCAGTTGGGGCTGCGGCCGGGCGACCAGGTCGAGACCCTGGACGGGTCCGGGCGAACCTCCCGGCGCCTGTCCGCGGTGGTGGTGCCCCCGGCCGGTGGCTCCGCCGACGCCGAGCCCACCCTGCTGCTCGCCGATGACCAGGTCGCACGGCTGCCCGGCAGCACGCGCGCCGACGCGCTCCTGGTCACCGCCGCATCCGGCAGCGATCCGGTGCGGATCCGCTCCGCCCTCGATGCCCGGCTCGGTGACGGCTACCGGGCGATCAGCGCGGAGGATTTCCGCCCCGGGCCGGCGCCGACCAGCGAGCAGCAGGTCGAGGCGAGCGTCAACCTGCTCGCGCTACTGTTGTTCGTCCTGGTGACCTCCGCGGCAATGGTGCTCGGCACCACGCTGTCGCTGTGGATCAGCCAGCGCGGCCCCGTACTGGCGGTCCTGCGGGCGCTCGGTGTCTCCCGGCTACGGTTGCGGCTGCTTGTCCTGGGGGACGCGGCGATGGTGGTCGCCCCGCTCGCCGTGCTGGGCGTGCTCGGCGCCGCGCCGACAGCCGGGGCGATCAGGACGGCGCTGATCCACACCGGGATTCTGCCTCCGGACGCTCCCGCCGTACGGGCCAGCGGCGCGGGCGTGGCGATCCTGGCCGCGGCGGCCCTGCTGACCGTGCTCCTCGCCCTGACCGCCAGTGCAACGGCCGTCCGCGCTGCCGGACGGATCGATGCCGCAGAGGCGCTGCGAGCGGGTACTTCCGAGGCGAAGCGGGCCCGCCCGGTCGGCCGCCTGCTGGCCGGGCTGTCCCTGCTCGCCCTCGCCGCAGCGGCGCTGGTGGCCACCGCCGGCAAAGGGGCGGTACTCCTCGGTGCCGGTGCCACCGCCAGCGTGCTGTTCGTGGTACCCGCGCTCACCGTGCTCAGCCCCTGGCTGGCGCCGCTGTTCGTACCGGTCGCCGGGCTACTCGCCCGGCTGGCCGGCCGGGACGTCGGTCGACTCGCCGCCGCGAACCTGCGGCACTCCCCCCTGCGGACCGCAGCCATCGCCGCGCCGGCGTTGCTCGCCGTCGGTTTGACCACCACGCTGCTCGGCATGCCCCGGACCCTCGACGAAGGAGTTGCCCGACAGGCCGACCAGCGGCTACTCGCCGCCCAGGTGGTGGTGCCCGCCGGCACGGCCGGGTTACCCCTGTCCGCAGCGGAAGATCTGCCCGCCGATCAGGCCGCCGCAATGATCACCACCACGGTGCTGCCCCACAACGAATCCCGCTACGGGGGTCCCGTTGCCGTACCCGCCGCCGGCATCGACCCCACCGTCCTGCCGACCCTGCTCGACCTGGGCATCAACGACGGCGACCTCACCGCACTCACCGCCGACACGTTCGCCGCCGGGACCGGCACCGCCAAGCAGCACGGGTGGTCGACCGGCAACTCGTACCAAATCGAACTGGCCGACGGCCAGTCGCGCAACCTCCGCCTGATCGCCACCTACCAGCGCGAACTCGGAATCGCGGGCGTCCTGCTACCAGCCGAACTCGCCATCAGCCACGCCCCTGACCCCACCCTCGACATGCTCCTGCTCACCGACGACCAACACACCTGGCAGCCCCCACCCGGCGCACGCCTACTCGACCGGCAGACCTATCTGGCGACCTTGCAACCCCGGCAGACCACCGACAACGCGGCGATCCTGATCATCTCCCTGGTGATAGCCGGGTACGCGCTAATCTCCCTCGCGAACACCGCCGGCCTGGCCCAGAGCGACCGACACCACCAACGCCACGCCCTCCGCATGATCGGCGGAAGCCGCCACCAGCTGCGACGCCTCGTCATCACCGAAGCAGTCGGCGCCACCACGATCGGCATCCTGCTCGGCCTCCTCGCCGCGCTCGCGGGGCTCACCCCGCTGGCCATCGCCGCCGGCAGCGGACCCTTACCCGAACTCGACCCCCGCTGGACAATCACCGTCCCACTACTGTGCCTCTCCGCCGCCGCGACATCAGCAACACTCGCCGCCCGCCAGCCCCGAGGTCCCGGCCGATAGTCGACGGAACTACCAGCGGAGGAGCCCAGATGAGGAGAACAAGCGCCTATTCGTTCACACTTGGCGGCACCGTAGCCCTCCTGATGCTCTCGGCCACCGTTGCGTGCACGGTAGCTGCAAACCAGGAAAGACCCCGCCAAATTCAGCTACGTGAGGCCGAGGAGCTACTTTCGGAGGCCGTAGCCCTGGCACGGGACGGCAAGTTCGCCGACCTGTGCCACACGGCCGGAAGTCGGTCGAATTGCAGGTCAATTCTCGAATTCGCCACGTCTGAGGGACAACTACCGAACGACGAGATGCCGCTTGTGGTGGACGTCCGGCGCTATCCAGCCACTGACACACGGCCGGAGCATCTGGTGCTACGCGTTCAGGGCAGGCGAGTCGATGGCGCGACCTACGAGACCGACTTCCCGGTGATACGGGCGAACGATGGAGACGCGGCCAGCCTTTACCCCGTCTACTGGTCCGGAATGACCTTTTCCGCAGCTGCGCAATCGTGCAACGAGCAGGTGGGAGAGGTCTGCGCCCAGACTCGGATTGATGCCCCTCCGGAATAATCCACCTATGGGCCCGCAGTTGGTCGTCCCGGATGCGATGCAACGGTTGCGTCACCGGGCGAGGCGGCACGGCCCGCCATCCTCGCGCTCCACGTCGTCGACGTCCGGCCAGTAGTTCGCCTCGACCTCACACCCAACCGTGACCACGCATAGCGAATGCCGCAGCAGGCCCAAATTGCGTCCCAAATGCCACGAACCGACACCAGTCCAACAAAGCGATCGGCGCGGTATCCCACCCCCCACCCTTCTCATCCATTGGGGTAATGTCCCTCCCTTCTACTTCACGGGAGGGAACCACATGCGTGGGAAGATCCTGGCTGGCGCCCTAATGGCGCTGGCTTTCTTTATTCCGGCAACACCCGCGGCGGCTGAGACCCCACCGCTTGGGCTGGACGAGTCCTGCCAGATGGTCGAGCGCAAGGTGTACAAAGACATCCGCGAGATCATCACCATTGATCTGGACACCGCCAGCCACGCCGAGATTCACCTCTTGGCGTACCGGCTCCTGGAGGTGGCAGACGACTACTCGTTCGGCAGTACGTCCCGCAGTCTGCAGGAGGAGCTGGACGGCAGCACCGATGATCTCCGATCATTCCTCAAGGGACACGTTGAGGATAGATGGTGGATTGATCTGAGGATCAAGGTGAACCAGACAATGGCGAGTGGTGGCGCCAACGTGAAGGAGACCGCGCAGGAGGCGCTGAAAACCTCGACCATGGACGCCTACCTGGCTTACCTGAACGACGGTCTGTACGCCGCACGTGAGCTTGACTGCGCCGCTCAGGCCACACCGACGCCGAGCGCCACCACGACCCCCGCACCAACCCCGAGCGCCACGACGACTGATGCACCAACCCCCACCCCCTCCGCCAGCCAGGGCGCCCCCGGCGGCGAGGGAGGCGGACTTCCCGTAACCGGCGCCAACACCGCGACGGTCGCCGGCATCGGCGGCGCACTCCTACTCCTCGGCGGCGTGGGCTACCTGATCGGACGCCGACGCCGCACCCGCTTCGCTTCCTGACCCAGGCGCTTCGCGACACCCGGCCCGATATCGCCCCGGGTAGCCGCAATCAACGAACCACGACCAGGTGAAGCGCGACCGACAATGGGCCACCCGTTCCCGGCACACACCGGAGCAGGTGGCCTGTTGTCGGCCCCAGGCAACGGCGGGCGGGCGTTTCGAATCGGCCACGACCAACGCGCCATCCGGGAACGGATCAACCGCTAGTGGGGCGGGCGCTTGGCTTCATCCAGTGATAGTTCGGCTGTTCGCCCTGAAGGATCTATCCAATGTCGACGGTGGAGCGCTCTCGCAGTACGGGACGCTGCTGCAGGACCGAGCGCAGTCCCACGTAGGCGACCGCGCCGGCGGCCAGGTAGAGCGCGGCCTGCACGTTGAGGACGAGGACCACACTGAGTGCGTCACCGAGCAGGCCGGCGGCTGCCATGCCCAGCCCCTGTGCTGCGTTGTAGATCGCGTAGTAACCGCCGAAAGCCCGGCCCAGGTCGGTGTTGGGCACGCTTTGTTGAATCTGCGCGAAGGCTCCGCTGTTGTAGGCGATACCGGGCGCGCCGACCAGGATGAACAGCAGGATGTACCACCCGGGCTGGCGGGTGACCGCCGGCCCGTTCCAGATGACCAGGCTGATCAGGGCGAAGGTGGCGGCGCCAAGGCTCATCAGCAGCCGGGGACTGAGCCGCGCGCCGAGGGTGCCGACAATGAGGCCGCCCGCCACGCCGCCGATCGCCTGTACGCCCCGCAGCACACCGGTGAGCGTGCTGTCAGCGTGCAGCGCGCGGCTGACAAAGACTACGAATAGCACCACGAACAGGCCCTGCGCGATGCCGCCCAACGCCACACTCAAGAACGTCACGCGCACGCTGCGGTTACGCAGCATCGTCGTGAGGCCGGACCGCCAGGCGGCGAAGAACGACGACGTACGCTCCGGCGTACCCGATGAATTGGCGCCGTGGTCCGCGGCCCGACGGGCGACTGTGACCAGCGCCGCGGCGACCATAAAGGCCACAGCGGCACCGATCGCCAGGTAGCGGGTGCCCTCACGGATGAGGGCGAGCCCACCGAGCGAGCCGCCAATGAGCCGCCCCATGCTCACATTGAGCGCCACCATGCTGTTGGCACGCACCAGGTGCGCCGCCTCGACGATGCCCGGCAACGCGGCGTTGCGGGCGGAGTCGAACGTTTGCGTCAGTACCGCGTGGGCCCCGGCGACCAGCGAGATGATCCACAGATGATGCTCAGGTTGACTGAGCAGGGGTATCACCGCCACTGCCTGAAGCACGGCGACGCAGCTCATGAGCCGGAATCGGTCGAAGCGGTCGGCCAAGGCACCGGCGAACGATCCCAGGGTGATACCGCACAGCAGCTCGACGAGGAAGACCGCAGAGGTGAGGAACGCCGAGCCGGTCACGCCGAACACATAGATCGGCAGCCCGGTGAGCAGCAGCCAACTCGCCACGCTCGAGGAGAGCCCGGCGAGCAGGATCAGAACGAATCCGCGGCGGCGCAGGAGCATGAACAACTCAGATGAACTCGGGCGTGGGGTGCGCCTGCAGACTGAGACTGACCGGCCGGGCTTCCCCCGGAGGCGGGTTGCGCATCGGACGCAGGTAGGGCCGGATGACCGCATCCAGAGTCAGCTTGAGGTGCCGCAGCTCCTCAGGGGTGACCGAGAGCGTGTAGTGGTGAAAGATCGCGCTCTCCCGCCACTCGTCCGTCAGCTTGTGCTGCTGGTGCTGGTAGCGCTGCAGCGCCCGGAAGAGCTCCTCAAGCTCGAGCGCGGTCAGCGCCTCGTTGACCTGCTGACTGTCGACATCACCCGGCTCGGGGAGGAATTCGAACCCGACGGCGGCGGCGCGCCAGGGCCGATCACGACGGTTGTCCCCCTCGGCGGGAACCCGCTCGATGAGGCCGTGACGGCCGAGTTGATGCAGGTGGTAGCTGCAATTCGAGCCGGTGTCGCCGAGCGCCTCGGCGCACTGCGCTGCGGTTCTCGGGCCGGCGGCCAGTAGGTAGCGCAGCAGCCGCAGGCGCAACGGGTGCGCGAGCGCCCGCAGTTTGGTCGCGTCCTGCACGCGCACCCGGCGTTCCGGCTCGTTCGACTCCATCGACACTCCCAAACGAAAGACTTCTTTCGTTTATACGCTATCCGACTCGATCTCCGCAATGACCATTGCGCTTGAGGTCGCGCCGCCGGAAGCCGCGGTCTACCGAGCCCCGGCGCACCGGAGCGGGTGGCCCATATGCCTGCCCAGGTGACGGCGGAGCGGCGCGATGCACACCTCGCCGCCGCTTGCGCCCCCCGTACCGCTGGAATGGACAGCGCGAGCTACGCACCCGCGAACCGGCCTGGGTTTGCCCACCGGCCCACCGGCCCACCGGCCCACCGGCCCACCGGCCCACCGGGCGATGGAACGGTGGCGCAAGGTCGACATCAATGCCCTGGTGATCGAACCAACCCAAATGTCGATCATGCTGACGGTCTGCGGTGATTCCAGATTCGGCAAATGCGATGAGAGCACTGAAACGAGTCTTGCGGGGCTCGGGAGTACGTACGCGCTTGATATGTAGGCTGTCTACTTGTAGCCTTCACCCAACGAAGGGCACCGGGCATGAAAGGAACCGGATGGACGACACCTACTTCCGGCCACTCGGGCAACCAGGGCGGGCCACCGATGAACGAAACTAACGGTCTTGACTGGAAACTGATACTGGGATTGGGGCTGTTCGCCACTTTTCGCCCGATTCTCAGCATCGTGGGTGTCTATGAATCCGGCGCACTGAGAAGCCCGGTCGGACCGATTGTCATGACCATTCTCATTTCGGTGGTATGGCTGACGATGGTCGTGCTGCGCCGTGCTCGACAGCCGGTGACCACCCTGACCCTCGCCGGATTCGCCTACGGTGCCTTCGCCATCGTTCTCAACCTGGCGCTTCAACCGATCCTCACGGACGCCAAACTGATCCCGGCTCCCGGAATGATCATGATTTTGCTGGTGAATGCGCTCTGGGGTGCTGCACTAGGGCTGATCGCCTGGGCGCTGCTGCGGAACCGTAGCAGCGTCGCACGCTGAATTCGCTCCACATCCCGACGGATCTGTTGTGGTGACTTCGATGGCGACAGCCCTGCCTCAGTACGGCCCCGGGCTCGATGGCGGCGCCGCTTCCGGGCCTGTTAGGGCGTTACGTCCGCCGATCTGCCTATACTGGATCACCCCGACTCCCGGCTAGGGAAGCTGGATCGAGCGAGTGGACATGCGGGCAGCATGATTGACGATTGTCTTGCCGAGCTACGACAGGCGCTACGCGGACCTCGATCGGCCAAGATTGACATCCTGGCCGAGGTGCGGGACGGCCTAGCCGACGCCGTCGAGGCATACCAGAGGTCCGGCCTCGACCGCCACACCGCCGAACGACGGGCGGTGGCCGACTTCGGGTCCGTACGGCAGGCCGCCACCGACTATCAGGCCGAGCTGGCCCTCGCCCAGGGAAGGCGTACCGCGCTGCTGATCTGCGCCATTCTGGTGACGCAGCCGCTGGTGTGGCGAGTGGTCCTACATCTGGCCGGCTCAGTTGGCGCTGAATCGGGCAGCTCAAGCTATGTATTCGTGAACGATCTGGTGGGATGGACCGGCACCGTGGCCATCCTCTGCGCCCTGCTGGCGGTTTTCGCCACCTCGAGGGTGGGCGTGCGTCACCTGGGATCGCGGCGCCGTGTTACCCACCTGACCGGGGTGCTCGCCTTCAGCGTGTGCGGTGTCTTCGCCGTTCTGGGTTCGCTACTCACCATCCTGAGCCCGGCCACCAGCTCGATGCTGGGCCCCACCGGCCTTCCGGGCACGGCGATGTTCCTCGGCATTCCACTGGCCGGCCTCGCGTTGTCCGGCCGAAGCTGCCTCAATGCGGGCTGACGGATCGACACGCCCAAGGCCACCGCACTCACCCGCCGCCGGTGTCGGCCTACACCCCGATCCCATCGGCGAGATCGGCCCGCGCCGGCCGCAGGACGTGCTCCATCACCCGGGCGAGATCCCGCCAATCCGAACGTTCGTTGGCCAGTGCCCGCCGCCCGGCCCGGGTGAGCCGGTAGGTGCGACGCTTACGGCCACCGACAGTGCTCCACTCACTGTCCAGATACCCGGCGCGCTCAAGGCGTCGCAGCGCCGGGTAGAGGGTGCCGGTGGGCAGGTCGAGCAAACCCCCGCTACGTTCCTGCAGCGCCTCCATGATCGCGTAACCGTGCAGAGAACTTCCCTCTAGGACGGAGAGGATCAGGGCGTCGAGATGCCCGCGGAGCGCGTCAGGCTTCATGTAGGCAAGCTACACCTGCGGAGGGACCCCGGCCTGACGCTCCTACCGGACCGCGCTACCCCAACTTCGGATGCTCCACGACGTACGTTCCCTTGCCCTGGTGCCCCTCGACCAGTCCACGCTCCCGGAGTATGCGCAGCGCGGTTTGGGCGGTGGTGACACGGATCTTGAAGTGGTCGGCAAGCTGCGCGTAGCTCAGCAGCCCGAACAGCCGATGGCACCGCCGCAACCGCCTGCCACTGGGAGTTGAGCGCGGTGTACCGAGCGCACCCGCGTGCCGTTAGGACACGACGTCCTTGCGGGTGAAGCGCCAGAAGGCCAGGCCCCAGAAGAGCGTCGCGTAGCTGATCGCCGAGATCGCTCCCCGGACCACGTCGTCGGTCTGGATCGGTGTCGACAGCAGTCCCAGCCAGGCGGTGCTGTAATGCGTCGGCAGGAAGGCCCGCAGCACGCCGAGGGCGGTGATCTGGTCGAGGATGCTGGACAGGATCCAGAGCAGCACCGCCCCACCGACCGCGCCCAACGCGGCGTCCGTCGACACCGACAGCAGCACGGCCAGACCCGCCACCACCAGCAGTACGACGGCCAGGTAGCCGAGCACCGCCAGCAGCCGCAGCAGCCCCTCCCCCGGCTCCAGCTCGGCGGCGACCGTGCTGCGCAGCGGGCCCCACCCGTAGCGCAGGGTGCCGAGCAGCAGCGCGGTGCCGGCGAGCAGGAGCAGCGCCAGCGCCGAGTAGGTGAGCGCCACCAGCAGTTTTACCGCGAGCAGTCGGGCCCGCGGCACCGGCACGGCGAGCAAGTAGCGCAGGCTGCCCCAGCTTGCCTCGCTGGCCACCGTGTCGCCGCAGAACAGCGCCACCACGACCACCAGCAGGAACGACGCGGAGACGAAAAGGGCGAAGAGGGTGAAGTTCAGTCCGCCGGAGGTGGCGAACTCGACCAGGCTGCCGAACTCGCCGCGCCCGTTGTCGTCGTCGCCCGAGTCAAACTGGAACGCGATCAGGATGATCAGCGGCAGCAGCACCATGAAGCCCAGCGCGAGCTGGGTCCGCCGCCGCGACGCCTGCCGCCGGAACTCGGCCCCGAACGGCAGCGTGGCGAAGGGCCGGTAGCCCGCCGCCGCACCGGACGGGGTGCCGCCGGAGTCGCCCGCGCCGGGCTCGACCGTCGTCTGCGCCATCATCGATCCCCGCTTCCCCGAGAGTTCTCGCCGACCAGGGCCAGGAACGCGTCCTCCAGGCGCCGCCGGGGCACCACCCGGTCCACCCCGATGCCGGCCCGCACCAGCTCGGCGACCACCTCGCTGCGGGCGGTGCCGTTGGTGTCCACCACGAGCTGCCCGTCACCGTCGGGCAGCACCGAGACGCCCGCCAGCCGGTCCAGCACCTCCCGCGCGGCCACCGGGTCGGTGACCTCCAGCAGGACGCTCGGCGACTCGCCGACGATCTCCTCGACCGGGCCGGACGCGACGATCTGCCCCTTGGTCACCACCACCGCGTGGGTGCAGGTCTGCTCCACCTCGGCGAGCAGGTGGCTGGAGACCAGCACCGCCCGGCCGCCGGTGGCGTACCGCCGCAGGACCCGGCGCATCTCGGCGATCTGCGGCGGGTCCAGGCCGTCCGTCGGCTCGTCGAGCACCAGCAGCTCCGGCAGGCCGAGCATCGCCTGCGCGATCGCCAGGCGCTGCCGCATGCCGTGGCTGTAGGTCCGCACCTTCCGGTGCACCGAGGTGCCCAGCCCGGCGATCTCCAACGCCTCGTCGAAGTGCGCGTCCGCCCACGGCCGCCCGGTCGCCCGCCAGTACGCCTTCAGGTTGTCCTGCCCGGACAGGTGCGGCAGGAAGCCGGGGCCCTCCACCAGGGCTCCAATCCGGGACAGCACCGGGGCTCCCGGCACCAGCCGGTGCCCGAACACGTAGACCTCGCCGGCGGTCGGCTGGGTCAGCCCCATCAGCACCCGCAGCGTGGTGGTCTTGCCCGCGCCGTTCGGGCCGAGCAGGCCCACCACCTGCCCGGGGTGCACCTCGAAGTCGACGTTGGAGACGGCGACGAAGCCGTCCGCGTACTCCTTGCGCAGTTCCCGGACGGCGAGCGGGACGCCCTCGTACGCCGGGTGGACCCGGCTCTCCCGACGCCGGTGCCGGCGGCGGAGGACGGCGACGACCACGACGAGCCCGACCACGATCGTGGCGAGCAGCCCGGCGAGTACCCAGCGCCAGACCACGGCGTCGGTGGGGATCGGCTCGCTGGCAACCGTGGGCAGGGTGACCGCCCCGCTCGCCAGGGCCACGCTGTAGACGGCCGGTTCGACCGGGGTGGCGTACGCCTGGTCGGAGGTCGCCACCACGACCCGCAGCCGGTGCCCGGCCTCGATCCGGCGGACGATCGCCGGCAGGGTGACGGTGACCGGTTCGGCGTCCTCGACGGCCGCCGCTAGCCCCTCCAGCCGGATCGGCGCGACCAGCCCGTTCGGCAGGGTCGCTGACCCGTCACCGGCGACGTCGTAGAGCTTGACGAAGAGTACGGCCGTGCCGGTCGGGGACGCGGCCCGGATGGAGATGGTCGGCGCGCCGACCACGTCCACCGCCGCCGGCAGCGGTGCGGACTCGAACCGGGCGTGCTGGCCGGGGATGTCCCCGGCGACCCCGTCGAGCAGCGACGAGAGCTCCCCGGCGAAGGGCACCGACGAGATCGCGGCCGGGTTGCCGGCCGGCGGGTTGGCGATGGACTGCGCGGGACCGCTCACCGACACCGGCTGCTGGCCGGTGCCGTCTACGCCCGGGTAGCCGGTGGCGCGGAAGCCGCTGGCGACCAGACCCCGGTCGAGGGCGTCGAATCCGGCGATCCGGGAGAAGGTGAAGTCGTCGGCGGGGGCCACGCCCTCGCCCTTGACGTAGTGGTCGAGCCACCGCGCGGTCAGGTGCCGCACCCGGTCCGAGTCGGTCTTCGGGCCGTCGCCGCCGTCGTGCCCGCCGGTGAACCAGGCCACCTGGACGGGGGTGCCGGTCGCGGCGATTTCCCGGGCGTTCGCGTCCGCCTCGGTGAGCGGGAAGAGGGTGTCGGCCGCCCCCTGCACCAGCAGCGTCGGCGCCTCGACCCGGTCGAGCTTCCCGGCCGGGCTGGAGCGGCGCAGCAGTGCCACGGCGGCCGGGTCGGCGCGCCCGGTGGTGGAGATCCGCAGGTACGCGGCGCACACGTCGGCGGCGAACCGCCCGCAGGACGGGTCAACGGCCCCGGCCGTGGTGGCCGCGTTCTCCGGGAGGGAGCCGCCCGGCACGGAACCGCCACCGGGGGCGAGGCCGCCGGCCGGGCCGGAGCCACCGAGGGGGGCGGGACCGGAGTTGCCGCCGCTGCCGAAGAAGAGCCCGGCCCAGCCCTTCTTGAACACCCCCTGCTCCGGCCCTTCGCCGCTCTGTTCCGGCAGGAAGGAGCGGGCTAGGTCGTTCCAGGTGATCATCGGCACGATCGCGTCGACCCGCTGGTCCTGCGCGGCGAGCAGCAGCGCCAGCGCGCCGCCGTAGGAGCCGCCGACCACGCCCACCCGTGGGTCCCCGGCGGCGTCGGTGACGACCTCGGGCCGGGCGGCCAGCCAGTCCAGCAGGCGCTGCGCGTCGCGGACCTCGTAGTCCGGGTGGTCCAGGTGGATCTGCCCGCCGCTGCGGCCGAAGCCCCGCGCGGTCCAGGTCAGCACCGCGTACCCACGGCCGGCGAACTCCTCGGCGTCGGCGCGGACCGACTCCTTGGTGCCGCCGAAGCCGTGCCCGAGCAGCACCGCCGGCACCGGGGCGTCGGCGGCCGCGGCGGGGGGCAGGTACAGCGTGGTGTCCAGCTCGACCGGCTCATCGCCGGTCGGCCCGGACCGGACGGTGATCAGCGCCGCCTCGGTGCGCAGGTCCGGCTCGGCGGGCCGCAGCGTACCGGCGACTCCGGCGGCGAGCAGGACGACGACCACCGCCGCCACGGCCAGCGCACGCCGACGGGTGGGCAGGGCGCGCCGGATCCACGCGGCCGGTGACGGCGATCTCATGCGGCACACGCTACGGGGGGAAAGCTGAGGATTGCCTGAGTGAACACAGAACGCACCACTGTCGGCGCTGGGCGCCAGGTCAGGGCGCCGGCTGGGCGCCGGGTCGGGGCACCGGCCCGGCGCTGCCGGCGTCAGCGGGTGCGGCGGGCGGTGAGCACGGTGTCGTGGATGGTCACCGGCGTGCCGTCCGGTGTGGTGGCGGCGCGCGGACGGGCCGCCCGGGTACGCACCTCCCAGTCCCCGGCGGGCAGGTCCTGCGCCAACTCGTCGGCCGTGTAGAACAGGTCGGGCTCCGGCGGTCGGCGCATGGCGGTGCCCAGATCGCTGGGGTGGTGCCCGACGATCAGCAGGTGGCCACCCGGGGCCACCCGGGTGGCCAGCGTGGCGAACACCCGCCGCCGCAGCGCCCCGAAGAAGTGCAGGTAGGACGCGGCTACCAGGTCATAACGGGGGCCGTCGTCGGGCTGCCAGTCGCGAATGTCCGCCCGCTCCCACCGCAGTCGCCCGGCCAGGGCGGCGGGTACCCGCTCGGCCGCCCGGGCGAGGGCCTGCGCGGAGAAGTCCACGCCGGTGACCTGCCAGCCGTTTCCGGCCAGCCAGATGGCGTCCGCGCCCTCGCCGCAGCCCACCTCCAGGGCCGTACCGGGGGCAAGGGGGGCGACCTCCTCGACGAGCACGGGGTTGGGGTCGCCGCTCCACACCGGCCCGGCGGCGCTGTATCGCTCGTCCCAGTAGTCAACGTTGAAGATGGCGTCCAAGTCAGTCATCACAGGTTCCTCTGCCGATCACCAAATCACGGAAGTGCCACCCTCCGGCAGTACGACGCAGGACCGCAAACGTCTTTGCCAAGCCGGCAAAGCGGGAGGTGGCGAACCGCGGCGGCTACCGAGACCCCTTCCGCGTACCGGCTAGGGTTCGGTGGGTGGGGGGACCGGAGCTCGTACTCACCGCCAGCCGAGCGCCAGCCGCGCTGGACGCCCGCCGGGGCGTCGTGCGGCTGCACCCGGAAGTGCTCACCGCGCTCGGAATCCGCCCCGGCGACCCCGTCCGGCTGGCCGGTCGGCGGGTCACCGCCGCGCGGGCCGCGGCGAGTGAGCCGGAGGCCACCCCCGGGCTGCTGTACGCCGATGACCTGACCCTGGGCAACCTCGGCCTGCGCGACGGCGGCGAGGTCACCGTCGGCCCGACCCCAGTCACCGCCGCCGCCCGGGTGGTGCTCACCGGCGCACCACAGGTGGCTGCGGCAATCTCCCCGGAACTGCTCCGGCTCGCGTTACTCGGCAAGGTGGTCACCACCGGCGACGACGTCTCGCTGCTGCCGCAGGAGCTGCCGCCCCCGGCGGCGACGCCCGAGGAGGCGCTGCCCCCAACGGCGCTGCCCGGCCCGGCGTTGCGTGGCCTCCTGACGGCGGCCCGGCAGAGCCTGGCCAACCGGGTCGGCTACGCCTGGACCAGCACCCTGCTCACCGTCACCGCCGCCGCACCGGCGTCGGCGGCGCTGGTCACGATGGAGACCGCCGTCGGGTGGGAGCACGGCCCCGCCACCCACGACCCCGCGACCCCGGCCGCCCAAGACCTGGTGGCTTCCCCGGCACTCTCCCCTGCCGAGGGCTCACCCCTGCCCCGGACCGCCGCGCCCGCCGGGGCACGGGATACCCAGCCGGCGGAGACGGCCGAGCCAGCAGAGACGGCCGAGCCGGCGGCGCCCACAGTGGAGGAGCTACCCGGGCTGCACGCCCAGGCCGAGGAGCTGACCGAACTGCTCGACCTCGGCTTCCACCACGGTGCGGTGCTGCGCCGACTCGGCACCACGGTGGCGCTCGGCGTACTCCTCGACGGCCCGGCCGGGTCCGGCAAGTCCGCGCTGGTGCGCGCGGTCGCCACCCGGCTCGGTGCGCGGGTTCGGCCGCTCTGGGGGCCGGAACTCGCCGCGTTGACCAACCCGGCCGCCGCCGAGCGGCTGCGGTCCGCCGCCGCCGCGGTACGTGCCGACGGACCGGCCGTCCTGCTGGTCACCGACGTGGAGGCGCTCGCCCCGGCCGCCGCGCCCGGCCCGGTCGCCACCGTCTTCCGCCAGGTGGTGGCCGAGATCGTCGCGGCCGGGGCCGCCGTCGTCTGCACCACCAGCCGCCTCGACGCCGTGGACCCCGCCCTGCGTACCCCGGACCTGCTCCCGCTGCGGGTCAGCGTCCCGCTGCCGGACGCCGCCGGGCGCCGGGAGCAGCTCGGGGTGCTGACCCGACCGGTGCCGCTGGCCGAGGACGTACGGCTGGACGAGGTCGCGGCGCGTACCCCCGGTTTCGTCGCCGCCGACCTGGCCGCGCTGGTCCGCGAGGCGGGGGTCCGGGCCGCCCTGCGGCAGAAGACGGTCGAGCAGCCCCGCATGACAATGGCCGACCTGCACGCGGCGCTGGCGGTGGTCCGCCCGACCACGATGGCCGCGTCAACCCTGAAGCTGGCGTCGGTGACCCTCGACGACGTGGGGGACTTGGCCGAGGTCAAGCAGACCCTGACCGAGTCGGTGTTGTGGCCCCTCACCTATCCGGACACCTTCGCGCGGCTGGGGGTGCAGCCGCCCCGCGGGGTCCTGCTCTACGGCCCGCCGGGCTGCGGCAAGACGTACCTGGTGACCGCGTTGGCCGGTTCCGGCCGGGCGAACGTGCTCTCGGTGAAGGGCGCCGAGCTGCTGTCGAAGTGGGTGGGCGAGAGCGAGAGCGCGGTGCGTGAGCTGTTCCGCCGGGCCCGTGAGGCCGCGCCGACGCTGGTCTTCCTGGACGAGGTGGACGCGCTGGCGCCGGTACGCGGTCAGGCCACCGACGGCGGTACGGCCGACCGGGTGGTGGCCGCCCTCCTCACCGAACTGGACGGAGTGGAGTCCCTACGCAACGTGGTTGTGGTCGGTGCGACCAACCGGCCGGACCTGGTCGACCCGGCTCTCCTGCGCCCCGGCCGGATGGAGCGGCTGGTCTACGTCCCGCCGCCGGACGAGGCGGGCCGCGCGGAGATCCTGCGGGCGGCGTCGCGCACCGTGCCGCTCGCGCCGGAGGTGGATCTCGGCGCGCTCGCCGGGGACCTGGACGGCTTCTCCGCCGCGGACTGCGCGGCGCTGGTCCGGGAGGCGGCGCTCGCCGCGATGCGCGAATCACTCGCCGCGGCGACGGTGACCACCGCCCACGTCGCCGTCGCCCGCACCCGCGTACGCCCCTCCCTGGACCCGGCCCAGGTCGCCTGGCTGGCCGAGTACGCGAAGAAACGTCAGTGATCCTTCGGCGTGGCGTCCAGCGACAGCTCGGCGTGGACCTGGCCGTCCGCTTCGCGCAGCCGCGCGCCGCAGTTGGTGAGCACGGAGAGCGCACCCCGGTTGTCGGAGGTGGTCGCCGCGACCACCCGGCGCATGCCGGCCGCGGCGGCCTTGTGGAGTAGTTCCCGGAGCGCGGCCGCTCCGATCCCCCGGCCCCGCGCCGAACGCCCCAGCCACAGCCCGGTTTCGACCGCCTCCGGCTCGGCGCAGCGGGTCATCCGGATCACCCCGACGACCTCGCCGGCGGCTAGGACGGCGTACATCCGGGTGCGGGTCGGGCCCGGCAACCCGGCGAAGCTGGCCCGGTGGAACTCGCGGAACGCCTCCCGCCGGGCCTGCGACCAGCCGGCCGGGGCTTCGACCGGCGGCATAACATCGGTCGGATCCGCCTCCGCAGCAGCTACGGAGAGCAACGATTCGAGGTTGTGTTCACTAACCGGCTCCAACCGCACGTCACCCGCCACGTCCGGGAGTCTGCCGGGCTCATCGGCGAGCGTCCAGCTCAAACGGGGCGGACTGACGATCCGGACGAAGAGATCGGCCAGTTGGCCCTACCCGAACCATCCTCACCCTCTGTTGCTGGTTTCTCCGTCCCGTGCCACGGCAGCAGGTAGCGTCGGCACTGGTGGCCCGCCGGGCTTCCGTGGCACGAGCCGACTTTTGCGACAGGGGGATCGCGGATGTTGCAGCGCCTACACGAGACCGGCCTCCGAGCCGAGCACGCCTATCTCGCGGGTTTCATTAGCATTGGCCTGTCTTTTGGCAGTTGGTTCCTCTCGAAGCATCTGGAGCGAGCGGGCATGGCTCGCGCCGACCGCTGGGGGATCTTCATCGGCGAGTGGGCTCCGACCTTCTTCGCCATCGGCAACGGCCTGCGCATGCACGAAAAGCGCTGATCCAGCCGCAGGGGCCGGCCGTGGGCCGGCTCCTCAGCGACGTCGGTCGCGGGCTCGGGCCGAGCGCAGGCGACGCAGCCGCCCCACCAGGAGCGGCTCGGCAGCCAGGGCCGCCGGGTTGTCCAGCAACCCGTTCAACAGCTGGTAGTAGCGGGTGGCGGTGCAGCCGAACCGGTCCCGGATGGCCTGCTCCTTGGCGCCCGGATGCCGCCACCACTGCCGCTCGAAGTCGAGGATGTCCCGCTCCCGCCCGGTCAGTTCGACGGTCGAGCCGACGCCGTCCCCCGACGGGGCGGCGCCCAACGGCGCACCGCCGTCGGCCTCCGCGACGTCCGGCTCAAGGTCGGCGGACGCGACGGCCTCCACCTCGGGCACCGGCCGGGGCGGTGGTACGACGGAGCGCCCGCGTCCATCGCCAGGTCGCCCGTCGCCGGAGGGTTCGGCGGCGGTCGGGGCGGTGTCGGGCGGCATGACCCTCCTCGCGGGGGCGGTCGGCTCGGTACGGCCGACCCGGGGATGCCTCAGCCTAGTGCGCCGCTCGGCCAGCCGCACGAGACGGCCGGCCGAGCGGCGAGGCGACATCAGGAGATGTCTCGCCGACGCATCGCCCAGCACGCACCGCCGAGGACGAGCACCAGCCCCGCCACGAGTAGCCCGGACGAGTGCTGCCAGGTGAGGGTCAGGGTTTCCGGTTCGCAACCATAGGGGCTGACCCGGCACACCTGGAAGTCCCGGAGGACGACCTCCTTCTCCACCCAGGCCTGCACGTAGGTGGGGAGCATCCATGCCCCGATGAACTTCGCTCCGGTCAGGCTGAGCAGCACTCCGAGACCGAACTGCCCGACCACCGTCACCCCGACCGCGCCGCCCAGCGCCATCGCGGTGTGCCGGCCGAGCGAGGCCAGCCCGAAGCCGAGAGCAGCGGCGACCAGGGCGAGCACCGTGCCACGCAGGCCGGTCAGGGCGAAGGACTGCCAGGCACCGGCGGTCATCCCCTCGGTGCTGCCACGCGTGGTGGCGATCAGCCAGAAGCTGCCGAACCAGAGCAGCATCGTGGTCACCGCCAACGCCAGCAGCCCGGTGAGCAGGGCGGCCAGCTTGGTGAGCAGGACCGTCACCCGCTTCGGCCGCCACAACAGCATGGTCATCATGCCGCCGGTGTTCCACTCGGCGCCCACGAAGGAGGAGCCGACCACGAAACCGACCAGGGCCAGGATCGCCCCCACCGCGGTCAACGTCTGGCCGAAGCTGGCCCGAAACTCGAAGGTGCTCGGTAGGTACTGTTCCGCCGGGAAGGCGTCCGGGGGTGGGGGCGAGATGTGGGAGCAGTCCGGGGGGAAGCGATCCGACTGGTCGCCCTGGGCCGCCGCCTGCTCGCACTCGGCCCGAAACTCTTCGGTCTGCCGCACCTGCTGCTGCCAGTCCTGCTCGGCGGCCACCTCGGCCTTGGCCCAGGCCGCGTCGTCGATCTTCTGATTCGACAAGAAGACCCCGACGGCCACGGTTGCCAGCACCGCCAGGCCCAGCACGGTCGCCCAGCGGGTGAGGCGCCGCAGCACCAGCCGGCGTAGCTCCGCACGATAGAGACTCACGCGCCCCACCCTCCTGTGCTGCCCTGACCCACCGGAGTAGGCCGTGCCGACTGGTCGACCTGCCGGCTCTGGCCGGGGGCCGGCGCGGTGGCGGTCAGCTCGAGGAAGACACTCTCCAGGTCGGCCTCGACCCAGACCAGCTCGCTGACGTACAGGCCCTGACCGGCGAGGAGGCGGGTCACCATGGCGGCTTGCTCCACCCCGGCGAGCAGCAGGTGGTCTGGTTCCCGGGTGACGCGGAACCCGGCCCGGGTCAGCGCCTCACTCGCCGCCGGCAGGTCTGCCACCACTTCCAGGCGTACCCGGACGGTGCCGGCCGAGTGGGTCGCCAGCACCTTCTCCACCGGGCCGAACGCGACCCGGCGACCCAACGAGATGATCGTGACCGAATCACAGATCAGTTGGATCTCGGCGAGGATGTGGCTGGAGAGCAGCACCGTGGTGCCCGCTTCGGCCAGGTTCCGCACCAACGTCCGCATCTCCCGGATGCCACCGGGGTCGAGCCCGTTGGCGGGCTCATCCAGGATCAGCAGTCGCGGCTCCTTCAACAGGGCGGAGGCGACGGCCAGCCGCTGCTTCATGCCGAGCGAGTAGGTCTTCACCCGCTCCCGGGACCGGTCTCGCAGCCCCACCAGCTCCAGCACCTCGTCGATCCGGGTGGAGCGGACCTGGCCCGCGGTGGCCAGCAGGGACAGGGTGTCCCGGGCGGTGAAGTGTGGGAAGAACTGCGGGCTCTCCACGATCGCGCCGACCTGACCGGCGACCGCGGACAGGTCGGCCGGGACCTCGTGGCCGAGCAGTCTCATCCGACCGCCGTCGGGCCGGATGAGCCCGAGCAGCGTACGAAGGGTGGTTGTCTTACCCGACCCGTTCGGGCCGAGGAAGCCGTGCACCTGGCCCGCCTCCACCCGCATGTCGAAGCCGTCGAGCGCGTTGCGGGTGCCGCGCCTTCGGCTTCGATAGGACTTTTGCAAACCTTCTATCTCCAGGACAGCCGTCAAGCTGCACCTCCCCCGTTTGGCGGCACTGACAACACAGTACGCGGTACTATCTTTTACGCAATAGCTAATCCGCGCATCGCGTCGAAAAGCGGCGAAGGAGGCCCGCTCGGGTGGTTCAGGCGCAGACCACCCGCACGCCGGCCGCGTGGAAGGCGTCGACCACCTCGGGTGCCGCACCGGAGTCCGTGACCAGAGTCTCCATCCGGTCCACCGGACAGATCCGGGCGAAGGCGTGGCCACCCAGCTTGGAGGAGTCGGCGATCACCACCACCCGCTTCGCCCGCGCCACCATCAGGCTGTTCATCGCCGCCTCCCCCTCATGGTGGGCGGCGGCACCGAGCTGCGGGTCAACCGCGTCCACCCCGAGCAGGGCCACATCCAGGGTGACCTCGCGCAGCAGGGCCCCGCCCAGCGGGCCGACCAGCTCGAACGACTTGGGTCGCACCACCCCACCGGCCACCACGACCTTCATCCGGGACCGGACCAGCAGCTCGTTGGCGATGTTGAGGGCGTTGGTGACCACGGTGAGCTGGGCGCCCTCGGCGCTGGTGTTCAGATCCGGCCGTACGGCCAGCGCTCGCGCCACCTCGGTACTGGTGGTGCCGCCGTTGAGGCCGACCACCGTGCCCGGGGCCACCAGCGCCGCGGCTGCCGCGCCGATCCGCTGCTTCTCGGCCGAGTGCTTCGCGGACTTGTACCGCAGCGGCAAGTCGTACGAGACGCCGTTGGCGACCGCCCCACCCCGGGTACGCGTGATCATCTGCTGCTGGGCGAGCTGGTCGAAGTCCCGGCGGATGGTGGCCTGCGAGACGGCCAAGCGCTCGGCGGCCCCCTCGACACTGACCCGACCACTGTCGGTCAGCATCTCGAGCAGGGCGTTCCATCTCGCGTACCGGTCCACCCCGAGCCCTCCAGCGGCTGCACGATTGGTGATTGTGCGTGCACAATAGTGCGCGAAACTAGGTAAAGGCAACGCCGGGTCTGCTCGATCCCCGGCCTGGTTGCCACCACCGCCCAAATCGGCGCACAATAGCGCGCGAAAGCCGGGCCTAACGAGCCAAAATGCGCACGCTCTGGAGAACCCTGATGTCGTACGTCGACATGGAGATCGCGAGTCAACCCGACTGCTGGCGGACCGCGGCACGGCTGGCCACCTCGGTGGCCGACCAACTGCCCCAACCCGGCGAGCGAGTCGCCGTCGTGGGCTGCGGCACCTCCTGGTTCATGGCGATGGCCTACGCCGCCCGCCGCGAGCACGCCGGCCACGGCGAGACCGACGCCTTCCAGGCCAGCGAATTTCCCACCGGCCGCCGCTACGACCGGCTGATCGCGATCACCCGCTCCGGCACCACCACCGAGGTGACCGAGCTGCTCGCCGCGCTCCGCGGAGTGCTGCCCACCACCGTCCTGGTCGGTGACCCCGCCGCCCTCGCCGCCGACCTGGCCGACGCCACGGTGCCGTTGGCCTTCGCCGACGAACGCGCGGTGGTGCAGACCCGATTCGCGACGACCGCGCTGGCCCTGCTCCGCGCCCACCTAGGCGACAACATCACCGCGCTCTCCGCCGACGCCGAGGTGGCGGTACGCGCCCCCCTACCGATCGACCCCGCCCAGATCGAACAGGTCACCTTCCTCGGCCGGGGATGGACCGTCGGGTTGGCCCACGAGGCGGCGCTGAAGTGCCGCGAGGCCGCCACCTTCTGGGCCGAGGCGTACCCGGCCATGGACTACCGGCACGGCCCGATCTCCGTCGCCGCGCCAGGCCGGCTGGTCTGGGCCTTCGGTGACCTGCCCGAAGGGCTTGCCGAGGATGTGGCGGCCACCGGTGCCGCCTTCGTACACAGCCGCACCCACGGGTGCCGCAGCGTGATCGGAAACTGGGCCGCCGGTCGTACCCCGATGGACCCGATGGCCGACCTGATCCTGGCGCAGCGCTTCGCCGTCACGCTCGCCACCAGCCGCGGCCTCGACCCCGACGCACCACGGCACCTCGCCCGCTCCGTGGTGCTGGCATGAGCAGCGGGAAACTGAGCGCTCCGGACGGCGCACCCGACCGGCAGCAAGTCGTGGTCGCGATCGATGTCGGCGGCAGCGGCATGAAGTGCGCCCTGGTCCACCGGGACGGCACCGTCGCGCGCACCGAACACCACCCGACCCAGGCCGCCCGTGGTCCGGCGGCCGTGGTCGACACCATCCTCGACGTGGCCGAGGGCCTGGCGGACACCGCCCGCCGGGAAGGGCTCACTCCGGTGGCGCTCGGCCTCGCCGTCCCCGGCGTCATCGACGAAGCGGCGGGGGTGGCGATCTGGTCGTCCAACATCGGCTTCCGCGACGTGCCGCTGCGGGCCCTGGCCACGACCCGGCTCGGGATGCCGGCGATACTCGGCCATGACGTCCGCGTCGGCGGCATCGCCGAAGCGCGCCTCGGCGCCGGCCAGACCGACCGACACGTCCTCTTCGTCGCCATCGGCACCGGCATCGCCGCCGCCCACGTGGTCGACGGAACGGCCGCCGTCGGCGCGCACGGCGCCGCCGGGGAGCTCGGCCACATCCTGGTCCGTCCCGGTGGGCCGCGCTGCGGCTGCGGGCAGGCCGGCTGTCTGGAGGCGATCGCGTCCGCCTCGGCGGTCGCCCGCCGCTACGCGGAGCTGACCGGCAGCACACCCGGGCCGAGCGCGGCCGAGGTGGCCGCCCGCGCCGCCGCCGGGGACCGGCTGGCCCAGCAGGTCTGGGCGGAGGCGGTCGCGGCCCTCGCCGACGGCCTCGCCACCGGCCAGGCGCTCTTCGACGTGGAGACGGTCGTGCTCGGCGGCGGGCTGGCCCGGGCCGGCGCCCAGCTGCTCGACCCGCTGCGGGCCGCGCTACACGACCGGATGACCTTCCACCGCGAGCCACGGCTGGTCCCGGCGGCCCTCGGCGCCGAGGCGGGCTGCATCGGCGCCGCCCTGCTCGCCCTCGACAGCCTGGAGAAGCAATGACGGTACGGGTGACCGGTCGGGTGGTGACCCCCGCCGGGGTGATCCACCAGGGCTGCGTAGAGATCAACGACGAGCAGATCACCGCGGTCGCCGAGTACCCGTCCGGGCGGGACGGACACTGGATCCTCCCCGGATTCGTAGACATCCACACCCATGGCGGCGGTGGACACACCTTCACCACCGGAGACACCGACGAGGCCCGGGCCGCCGCCGGCTTCCACCTCCGGCACGGCACCACCACCCTGCTGGCCAGCCTGGTGAGCTCGCCGTTCGCGCTGATGCGCACCGCCACCACCGCCTTTCGGCCGCTGGTCGCCGAAGGGGTGCTCGCCGGGATTCACTTCGAGGGCCCGTACCTCTCCGCCGCCCGGTGCGGGGCGCAGAACCCGGCGTACCTGCGCGACCCCTCCACCGAGGAGCTGACCGAGCTGCTGAAGCTGGGCCAGGGAACGATCCGGATGGTCACCCTCGCCCCGGAGCGCGAGGGAGCGACCGCCGCGATCAAGCTACTCACCGCCCACGGCGTGGTCCCGGCGATCGGCCACACCGATGCCACGTACCAGCAGACCCGGGACGCCATCGCCGCCGGCGCGAGCGTCGCCACCCACCTGTTCAACGGGATGCGCCCGGTGCACCACCGGGAGCCGGGACCGGTGATCGCCCTGCTGGAAGCCCCCACCGTGGTCTGCGAACTGGTCGCCGACGGGGTGCACCTGCACGACGGCATGCTCGCCTTCGCCACCACCACCGCCGGTGTGGAGCGGACCGCCCTGGTCACCGACGCGATGGCCGCCGCCGGTCAGCCCGACGGCGAGTACGAGCTGGGCGGGCAGCGGGTCACCGTTACCGCCGGCGTGGCCCGGCTCGCCCGCGACGGGGCGGTCGCCGGCAGCACGCTGACCATGGATGCCGCCTTCCGGCACGCGGTCGGCACCGGCGTCGCCGTCCCGGAGGCGGCCCGGATGGTGGCCACCACGCCCGCCCAGGCGATCGGTCTCGGCGATCGGGTCGGCGCCCTCCAGCCCGGCCTCCGAGCGGACCTGGTGGTGCTCGACGACGACCTGAACGTGGTCCGGGTGATGCGCGCCGGCACCTGGCTGGACTGACTGGGCCGAGCGGGCCGCATCGGTCCACGGCGGTGCGCACCGCCGGTCAGCTCGGGGGCGGGATCTCCACCCCGAGCACCGCCTGCTCGTCGGGGCGGTGCGCCAACACGTCCCCGAGGTACGACTGCACCGCCGGGGCCATGCCAACGTCCCGGCCGGCCCGCTGGGAGAGCAGCCACTTGTGCTCGATGATCTGCGCGAAGATCTCCTGCGGTTCCAGCTTGCGGCGCAGGTGCGCCGGCACGGCGCGGACCACCGGCTCGAAGACCTCGGTCAGCCAGCGGTGTGCCGCCTGCTGCTCGTCGGCCAGGTCGCTCTCGGCCCGGTAGGCGTCCAGGTCATTGAGGAGCCGACGCGCCTGGTTCTCCTCCGCGTCCAGGCCGGTCAGGCGAAGCAGCCGCCGGGTGTGGTAGCCGGCGTCCACCACCTTCGGCCGCACCAGATAACGCCCGTCGTCGATCGTCGACACGGCGATCTCAGCGACGTCGAAGCCCAGCTCGTTGAGCCCGCGGATCCGGCCCTCGATGTCGTGCCGCGCCTCCCGCTCGATCTGCTGCTCGTAGGTGATCTCATGCCACAGCCGCTCGTAGCGCCGCACGACCTCCTCGCACACCGCCTCCGGGTCGATCGACTCGTGCAGCAGCCCGGCCGCCTGCAGATCCAACGCCTCCCCGAAGATGTTCACCCGGGCGATCTCCAAGTCCTCACCGCGCTGCCCGTTCGACAACGAGCGGTGCAGCACCCCGGTCTCCGCGTCCACCAGGTAGGCGGCGAACGCGCCCGCGTCCCGACGGAAGAGGGTGTTCGACAGCGAGCAGTCGCCCCAGAAGAAGCCGGTCAGGTGCATCCGGACCAGCAGCGCGGCCAACGCGTCGAGGAGTCGCTCCATCGTCTCCGGGCGCAGCGTGTGCGAGAAGAGCGCCCGGTAGGGCAGGGAGAACTGAAGGTGCCGGGTGATCAACACCGGGTCCAGCGGTTCCCCGGCCTCGGTCTGCCGGTCGGCGACGATCGCCACCGCCTCCACCGTTGGGAAGTCGATCCGTTCCAGGGCCCGCAGCAGGTCGTACTCTCGCTCGGCCACCCGCTCGCCGGTCTCCTTGACCGCGTACACGTAACCGCCGAGCCGGACGAACCGGACAACATGTCGAGAGATGCCCTGCGGCAGCGCCACCAGGTGCTGCGCCGGCCACTCCACCAGCGGGGTCGACCAGGGCAGGTCGAGCAGCGCCGGGTCAACGAGAGCCGAGGTGATCCGCACGCACTCCAGTTTGCGCCCTCCCCCGCCGGAACGCCTCCCCGCGTGGTTCGGCACACAGCCACCCGGACCGGGCCGGGGGCCGAACGGGCCGGTAGCGTGGCCGAGATGCGGCAGGCAATGACCAGGTGGCGAGCGGTACGGCTCCGGCCGGTCCGCCCGGCTGGCTGGTGGTTCGACGGGCTGCTCCTCGCCGGCCTGGTGGCCCTGACCGCCGCCCTCACCGCCGGCTACCTCTTCGGCCTCGACCGGGCGGTGGCCGACTGGTCGGACGCGCACCGCCCGACCGCCGCGTACTGGGTCGCCTTCAGCCTCAACTACCTCGGTCAGGGCGGCCCGCTGACCCTGGTCGCGGTCGGGCTCGGCGTTCTGCTCGCGGTGCGGGTCCGCTCCGCCCGCCCACTGCTGCCACCGGTCGCCGGGGTCATCCTGATCTACCTCGTCGTCGGCGGGCTCAAGGTGACGACGGCCCGGCCCGCGCCCAGCGCGAGCGTGAAAGAACCCTTCCTCGCGCCGGAGCAGACCCTGCCGCTCTTCCAGCACGAGTTGGCGCTGCAGTTCACCCGCTCCTACCCGTCCGGGCACGTCGTCAACACGATCATCTGGTGGGGCGTGATCGTCCTGCTCCTCGCCCAGTTACTGAAGACGTACGGGCGCACGTTGCCACCCCGGCTCGCCGTCGCGGTACGGGTCGTCCCGCCCCTGGTGGTGTTCGCCACGACCCTGTACCTGGGCTGGCACTGGCTGACCGACTCGGTCGCCGGGCTGCTGCTCGGCCTCCTGCTGGACCGGGTGCTGCACCGGGTGCCCTGGGATGACATTCCGCTGCCCCGGCGGATCGACCAGGACCACCGGAGGCGGACCTCCGCGCGCACGAACTGATCCGGTCCGCGGTCGCGTGCTGGCGCGGCGCCGGACCTGCGGTCCGTGGCGGGGCTGAGCGCCCCACCACCTGCCACCCGCGGAAGCCGGAGAATACGCCTGCTTGTCCGTCTCTGGGGCCTTCAACGTATAATTCCACCGCTAAAGGTGAGAGTATTACTATAAACCAGTTCAGGGGAAATTAATGAATAGAGTTGTACGCCCGAATCGGCGGGCGTTGCTCTCCGGCGCGCTGGTCGGCACCGTAGCCACGCTCGCGGGCTGCTCATCGACGGAGGCGCAGCCGGCAACGACCAGCGCGCCAACCCAAGCGCCGCCCACCACGCCCACCACGCCCACGGCAGCACTCAAGCGGCTGATGGAGGGCAACCAGCGGTGGGTAAAGGGCGAGCCGCAGGCCCCCAACCGGGACCCGGACCGGCGTCAGGCCGTAGCCGAGGAGCAGAAGCCCTTCGCGGCGGTCCTCTCCTGCATCGACTCGCGGGTACCACCGGAACTCATCTTCGACGTCGGCCTGGGCGACCTCTTCGCGACCCGCACCGGGGCCGAGGTGGTAAGCCCGGTGGTCACCGGTTCGGTCGAATACGGGCCGGTGGCCAACGGCACTCCGCTCATCGTGGTCCTCGGTCATCAACGTTGCGGCGCCGTCAAGGCGGCGCACGCCTCCCTCAGTGACGGCGAAACGCTGCCCGGCCACCTGGCAGAGATCGTCACGGCCCTGCAGCCGGCGTACGAAAAGGTAGCTGAGACCGGGGGTGACGACCCGATCGATGCCATGGTCCGAGCCCAGATCGAGTTGGTCGCGAACGAACTGCGCTCCAACCCGGGCCTCGCCCCGCTCGTGACGAAGCAGGAACTCGCCATCGTCGGCGCCTACTACTCCCTCGACACCGGTGCGGTCGAGGTCCTCAGCGGCGCCCCCTCCTGACCAGCCGAACGGTGACCGAACAACCCTGGTCCCGGGCCAGCGGCCTAGTCACTAGGGGCCGATCCCCTGGTGCTGGCGCCTTCCGGGACCTGGGTTAGTCGGCAGAGTCGGATTGTTGACCAACCGAACCGTCCTGCTCCCCTGACCGGGGCAGTGGCGGGCCCCCCGGGGGCATCGCGGCCCCCGGGGACGAGCCGGCCGGCGGCGTCGCGGCCTCCGGGGACGAGCCGGCCGGCGGCATCGCGGCCCCCGGGGACGAGCCGGCCGGCGGCATAACGGCCCCCGGCGGCGCGGAAACCTCCGAATCGAGGGGGCCGGTCGCACGGAGCAGGGCATTCAGCCCGGCCCGTCGGGCAACCACCGTCAACCGGTCCCCGCCCATGATCACTAGCCGGTGGTCAAACTCCCACTCGTACTGCTGGCCGGAGCGGGCATGGGCGAGGAGCCGGACGCTCCCCGCCCGGCCGACGGCGGCGAGGGGCTGACCCTCGAGCGAGGAGCCGGCGGCGACCGGGACCTCGGTGACCAACAGGGCGTGCCGGCCGACCGAGATGGTGGCGATGACGGCACGGTCCAGCAGGGCACCGGCGAACGACGGCGCCGCCAGGTACGACACGCTTCGCGAGACGCCGATACCGAAGGACCGCTGGACGCGCTCGGCGAAGTGCCCATCGAAGAGCCGCAGCACCACCTGAACATCGTCGTTGAGAGAACGGGCGGTCAGCGCGGCCCGCAGATTCACCCCGTCGTCGGTGGAGACCACGACGAGGGCCTGGCTGGTAGCGACCGAGGCGGCGCGCAGGATCTCCTCGGCGGAGGCGTCCCCCACCACCACCGGCACGCCGAGCTGCCGGGCCAGCTCGGCACCCCGCGCATCCGGGTTCTTGTCAATGGCGACCACCTCGACTCCGAAATCGCGGAGCTGGGCGGTCACCCGCATCCCGATGTTGCCGAGGCCGACCACGACCACGTGCCCGGAACGGTCGGTCAGGGGCCGCCCGGAGTGCAGCGCCAGCCGGGCGTTGACGAGGCCGTCCACCACCACGGCGGTGATCAACGGGATCAGTGCCAGCCCGGAGAGATTGAGGACCACCTGGAGGACCTGTTCGCCCACCGGCTTGGCGGCGTCCGGGTCCTGCCCGCTCAGGGCGGTGACCAGGGTCAGGTAGAGCGCCTCCCCCCAGCTCACCTCGGCGGTGCTGGCGTAGAGGCCGCCGAGCACGACGATCACCGCCAGCAGCGCCATCACGGCGATGCCGATCCGGCGGGTGGCGAAGCCGCGGACCGCCCGGAGCAGCATCGTGACCGGCCGCCGCCACCGCCGGGACCGGCGCAGTCGGCGTGCCGCCACCTCGGTTCCCGGTGGCGTACCGGCCGCCTCGGCGAGCACCACGTCGGCGGCGGTCGCGTCCGCGGGCAGGACCCGGACCTCCCGCGGGTCGCGGGTATCCGCCACCGGGCAGACGACGTCCTCAGCGCGAAGATCGACGCGGCGGGCGACGTAGAGCGTCCGCCCGCCGTGTCGGAAGTGCGCCGGCGCGACCTCACCCAGCGCGGCGGCGACGAAGGCCGGAGCCGCCATCGCGGCGTCGGAGAGCACCGCGGAGTCGGGGAAGATCTGTCGTACCCCGTTGGCCAGGCTGGTGTTGAACATCCGCACCACCAACCGCAGGCTCGGCTGGACCTCCTGTGCGCAGAGCGCGGCGTGCATGTTGCCCACATCGTCCTGGTGCAGCAGCGCCAAACCCTCGGCCCGGTCCAGCCGGGCCTCGCGGAATGTCACCTCGTCGAGCCGGTCAGCCTGAATGACCTCGATGCCGTCGAGATCTCGACCGTCCGGGCTGTCCGTCCGCTGCCGCCTCGGCACCACCAGCGTGATCCGGATCCGGGCCAGCTGCGGCTCGGTGCCGAGCAGTGACTTCACCACCCAGTACGCCAACGCGTCGTGGCCACAGACCACGTAGTGGGTCCAGGCGTCGCTGTTGCCTCGGAGCCGCCGCCCGGTCCACCACGCACGATCGAAGGGCCCCGTCATGTGGCGCATAGTAGACAGCTGGCGGCCCTCGCGCAGCCCATTGATCACGATTACGACGGATCAGTAGCGCGCGTCCATTCTCCGCCCCGGCCCGACTCCGGCAGACTGGGGCGATGACGCTGTCGCAACTGGCGGGTCGGCTGCTCGGCGTCCGCGAACACGTGGTGGAGCAGGGCGACGGAGGCTCACCGCGCGTACCCCACCCCGCACCCACCGTGGTGGTCGGCGGCGGAATCGCCGGCATGTCAGCAGCGGTGGTGCTGGCCGAACGGGGAGTGCCGGTCACCGTCCTGGAAGCCGCCCCCACCATCGGCGGGCGGCTCGGCGCGTGGCCGGAGACCTCGCCCGACGGCACCCGGACCAACGAACACGGGTTCCACGCCTTCTTCCGCCAGTACTACAACTGGCGAAACATTCTCCGCCGGGTCGACCCGACGCTGGGCTTCCTCCGGCAGATCCCGCGCTACCCGGTCCTGTCCGCGCGCTGGCCCACCGAGGAGTTCGGGCGGCTGCCGCCCGCGGCGCCAGCGAACCTACTCGCCCTCCTGCTCCGCAGCCCCAGCCTCCGCCCGCGGGACCTACGCGCGATGAACCGGGACGCCGCGCTGCCGCTGCTCAGCTACGACCCGATCCAGACGTACGCCGAGTTCGACGACACCACCGCCGACGCCCTGCTCACCTCGCTCCGGCTGCCGGACCGAGCCCGAGCGATGCTCTTCGAGGTCTTCTCCCACTCGTTCTTCAATCACGAGGCGGAGATGTCCGCCGCCGAAATGATCGCCCAGTTCCACTTCTACCTGCTGGGCAACCCGGAGGGGCTGGCCTTCGACTGCCCCACGACGGACTACGCGGCGTCGATCTGGCAGCCCCTCACCCGGTACCTCGAGCAGCACGGCGGCCGGATCATCACCGAGGCCGCGGTCACCGGGCTGCACCGCGACGCCACCGGCTGGCGGGTGGTGAGCGCCGCCGGCGCGTACGAGGCCCGGCACGTCGTGCTCGCCGTCGACCCACCGGCCCTCGCCGCGCTGGTCGCGGCCTCCCCCGTCCTCACCGAAGCCGCCCCCGACCTGGTAGCGCGAATGCCCGCCTTCGGCCGACCCGGTCCGCCGTACGCGGTGGCCCGCTACTGGTGTGCCGGGGACGTGGATCCCGGGCGGGCGGTCTTCAGCGGGGTGTCCCGGCAGCCCACCCTGGACTCGGTGACGCTCTACCACCGGCTGGAGGCGGAGTCCCGCCGCTGGGCGGCGCGCGACGGCGGCGCGGTGGTCGAGCTGCACGCGTACGCCTGCGAGCCGGAGGTGCCCGCCGAGGAGCTGGCCGAACGGATGTGGCGCGAGCTGAGGCCCCTCTGGCCGGAGGCGGGGCGGCTGCGGATCCGCGAGCTGCGGGCCCGGGTGGAGGCCCGGGCGCCCGCGTTCCCACCCGGCGGCCACGCGGGGCGGCCCGGTGTCCGCACCGACGCCGACCGGCTCTACCTGGCCGGCGACGGCATCCGCACCGACTTCCCCAGCGCGCTGATGGAGCGCTCCGCCGCCACCGGCATCCTCGCGGCCAACCACATCCTGCGGGACGAGGGCGGCGCGGCCGAGCCGGTCCATTCGATCCGCCCCCGGGGCCTGCTCGCCCGAGGGCGCTGATCGGAGGCGGGGGCGACCCACCGCTACCCGGTGCCGCCCGCTCCACCGGCCCCCACCTCGGGCGGGGACCACGGAAACCGGGCCGGCCGGCGCTCGTTGGCCGCCGCCACACCCTCCCGGGCCTCCCCGCTGGCCCGCACCTGCCCGTGCCACCAGGCGATCCGGTCATCGTCCGCCCGCCCGTCGACGATTTCCTTGGCCGCCATCACGCTGAGCCGGGACCGCGCGGTCATCGCGGCGGTAACCGCACCGACCCGGGCCGAGAGCGCGGCAGCGGGCAGCACCTCGTCCACCAGGCCAACCCGGAGCGCCCGCTCGGCGTCGATCAGCTCCGCCGTGAAGAGCAGAGCCTTCGCCGTGGACGGCCCGACCAGTCGGGCCAGCCGGCGGGTGGTGGGTGCCGGATAGACCAGGCCGAGCCGGGCCGGAGGTACGCCGAAGCGCGCGTCGTCGGCGGCGAGCCGCAGGTCGCAGGCGACGGCGAGTTGACACCCACCACCGACGCAGGCGCCGCGAATCGCGGCGACTGTCGGCTTGGCGAAGGCGGCGAGTCGCTCCTCGGCGGTGACAGCGATACTGGCGTCACCGGCGTCCAGCAGCTCGTCCAGGTCACCGAGGTCCGCGCCGGCGCAGAAGGTGTCGTCGGCTCCGGTGAGCACCAGGGCCCGTACCGCCGGGTCGACCTCCAGCCGATCGAGCACCCCCGGCAGGCGTCGCCACATCGCCGCGGTCATCGCGTTCCGCCGGGCCGGATTGTGGATCACCACGGTCGCCACCGGACCGGCCACCTCGACAAGCAGTTCCGCGTCCGTCACCGCAACTCTCCCTCCGGTCCATGTCGCCGCGGTGACGATATCGACGCAGCCGCCGCCCCGCCCCATCTCGGTGACGCCGGTCACGGTCCGGCGGCCCTTCCCAGCCGGCGGCTCCTTTTAGCCGGGGCGCGACCTTCCTAGCCGGGGGCGCGATCCGAACGGGGCCAGACGTATTCCAGATCGATCGGGATGTCCCCGAACTGCGGGCGATAGTGTTCGGGGTCCTTGCGCAGCAGCGACGAACGGTGACTCAGGTGCAGGTCGTCGCGGCCTAGCCAGGGCGGTAGCTCACCGGCGTCCGCCAACTCGGCCTGGGTGCGTACGGTGCGTACGCCGCGGGCGGCGGCGAAGTCGTCGACCAGCGTCGCGGCACAGGTGTCGGCTCGGCCCGGCTCGCACCAGACCGCGCACACGTCCAGGCCGTACCGAGTCAGTGCCTCCTCGTAGCCGGCCCACATCTTCACCGCCGGATGGTGTCGCCAGCCGTAACCCGGACGGGTCAGCCCCCGCAGTACCTGAATCGCCTCCACCCGCTGCTTACCGAGCCGTCGTTGGTCCAGCACGGCCGCGCTGGCCAGGAAGTCCGGGTACGGGAGGAACGTCTGCATCCTGATTACCTACCCGCCGCCGCACCCGACAATCCTCCGGCAGCAAGGCAGCGGGGCAGCAGGGCAGCGGCAGCGCGACGGGCGACGCGGCAGGCGACCAAGCGACGGGCGACGCGGCAGGCGACCAAGCGACGGGCGGCGCGGCAGGCGACGAAGCGACGGAGTTCGCGGGCGTTATAGTCGATCTCCAACAACGTCAGAACGCCCACCAGTCCATCCTGGCTCGCCGGCAAGATGCCAGCCGGACGGACACCGCACAGGGGAACGCATGGCCGTCTACAGTGCTCAACAGCTCCACGGCTTGCGAATCATCGTCACCGGCGGTGGCACCGGGGGGCACACCTACCCGGCGCTGACAACCATCCGGACGCTCCGCGCCCGCCTCGCCGAAACCGGCGCCGAGCCCGAGATTCTCTGGGTCGGTGTCGAGCAGGGACTGGAGGCGAAGATCGCCCGGCAGGAGGGCCTGCCCTTCCGCGCCATCACCACCGGAAAGCTACGGCGATCGCCCAACCGTCAGGAGCTGTGGCGCAACATCACCGACGCGTTCCGGATTCCGATCGGCGTACTGCAGGCCATGGCGACCGTACTGCGGGTCCGGCCGCACGTGGTCCTCTCCACCGGCGGCTATGTCTCCGTCCCGATCGGTCTGGCCGCCTGGCTGGCCCGGCGCCCCCTGGTCATGCACGAGCAAACCCTCAACCTGGGCCTGGCCAACCGGATTCTCGCCCTAGTCGCCCGCCGGGTGCTGCTGAGCCACGCCTCCTCGTTGCCGAACCTGTCGAAGCGAGCGCAGGCCAGAGCGGTGGTTACCGGCAACCCGGTCCGCCCCGACATGCTTACCGGAGACCCGGCTGCCGGTCGCGCCGCCTACGGGCTGGAGCCGCACCTGCCACTGGTCTTCGTCACCGGCGGCGCGCAGGGCGCGGTGCAGGTGAACCAGATGGTCGCCGAGGTCCTCCCCGATGTCTTGCAACGCTGCCAGGTGCTGCACCAGTGCGGGGAGTACAGCCTGGACCGGATGCGACAGATCGCCGCCCAGCTACCGCCGCACCTACAGGCCCGTTACCGCGTCGTGGACTACATCCATGGGCAGCTGCCCGATGTGCTCGCCGCCGCCGACATCGTGGTCGCGCGCAGTGGCGCCGGCACGGTAGCCGAGCTGACCGCGTTGGGCCGACCGGCAATCCTGATTCCACTCGTGCCGACCTCCGGCGACGAGCAGCGGCAGACCGCCCGGCACCTCGCCGCGGCCGGCGCGGCGCGGATGCTCACCGGCGGTGACGCCACCGGTGCCGCGCTCCGCGCCGAACTCTTGACGTTGCTCGACGACGCGCAGCGTCGGCACGCCCTGGCGGAGGCCGCCCGCCGCCACGGCCGGCCAGACGCCGCTGCCGCCGCGGTCACCGAGCTGATCGACGCCGCCCGCCGCGGCTGACGGGCACCCGTAGGCGCCGCCGGGATCGGGGCAGTGGGCCCCCAGTCGAGCCGAGTTGGTATCGTACTGGCACTGAACTAAACCGGTTAAGTCAACGTAACACAGTGGTTACACCAAATCGCCGCGCCAGTCACTCCACGGACCAGACCCAGGGGGCCGAGTGAAGTCGATGCACGACCCCCCGGGCGGCGCGTCCAGCGCCGACGCCACTCAGCCGCACCGGCAACCGCCAACTCAACGCCGCCCTGCACCGCATCGCGATAAGCCCAGGCCCGATGCCACCAACCCGTCAAGGAACTCCTCACGCCACAAAAACTCCGGGGACGGCGACCGGGAAGCCCTCCCCGCGCTGAAGCGACGCCTATCCGACGTTGTCTACCAAGCCCTACGAACCGACTACCAACCCAATGCTTGTCAGAGGAGCTACGTACAGTCCCAGGCCAAGCTACATCGACTAAGCAAAGAGGTTTGTCCGCATTTTGGACGTAGACACGTCCGGTCGGCTGCGACTATCGTCGCTGGGGCAGATCGATCACGCAAAGCAAGGGTTGAGGACAAACGCCAACACCCGGACACTCAAGCTGCCAGGCAAGCAATTCCAAACCGGAAACGGCCGCAATGCGTGCGAAAGATCTGGCGGCGCCGCGCCCCAACACCTCCATGCCGGCACCCGTCCGTTCCCGCAATCTCTGCGACTAAAGGCGGATATATGACCACAACAACGCAGCCAGAAAAGACCGAATCGATGTACGACCGAATTGGCGGCGCGTCAACCGTGACGCGAGTCGTGGACCGGCTCTACACGCTAATCCTGGACGACTCGCTGCTGCGTCCGACCTTCCACGATACAGACTTAGCACCACTCAAACGGCACATGGCTGCGCTGCTGTCGCAGGTCCTCGATGGCCCCAAGGCCTACACCGGTCGAGATCTTGCCACAGTGCATAAACCAGTTGCCATTACGGATGCGCAGTATCGCTCGGTCGCCGACTACCTGCTCGCATGCCTGTACATCGAACATGCTCCAGCCGATGTCCTCGCGGCAGTAGCCGAGACCCTTACCGCGCTACAAGCCACCGTCGTAAGCGCCGACTCCGACCCAGCAGCGGCCGGCGTGTCGACGTGACGGTGGACCCTGACCGGCTACAAGCATCGTGGGCTCGAGTTGTCGCGCACGGTGATTCGGTGCCGGCCTACTTCTACGCGGCCTTGTTCGCGCGTAACCCGCAGCTGCGACAGCTCTTCCCGGCGTCCATGGCGGGCCAGCGGGATCGGCTGGTCACCGCGCTTGGACGCATTGTCGCCAGGGTTGGTGAGCCAGACGTGATGCTGCCCTTCGTGCGCGGGCTGGGCCGCGACCACCGGCGCTTCGACGTTCGTCCCGAGCACTACCCGCCCGTGGGGGAGGCGTTACTGGCCACCCTCAGCCAGTTCCTCGGCCCCGACTGGGACGCCGACCTGGCCGCCGGGTGGACTGAGGCGTACGGCCTGGTCGCGCAGGTCATGTGTGATGCCGCGGCGGAGGCCACCCGCAACGAGCCCCCGTACTGGCAAGCGCTGGTTGTCGAACACGAGCGCCGGGGCCTGGATGTGGCCGTGGTCCGGCTGCAGGTGGACCAGCCCATGCCCTACTGGTACCTGCCCGGCCAGTCCTGCGCGATCGAGGTGCCGACGCGGCTTCGCCTCTGGCGGTACTACTCGCCGGCGAACATTCCGCGTCGCGATGGGCTGGTCGAGCTGCACGTGAAGGCGGTACCGGGTGGGGAGGTCTCCACCGCCATTGTGCAGTCGCTGCGCAACGGTGACGAGGTCCGCGTCGGCGCGCCCATCGGGCACAGCCTGACCCTGGACCCGGACTCCGGCCGCGACCTCTTACTGCTCGCTGGCGGCACCGGCCTGGCACCCCTGAAGGCACTGACCGAACAACTCGCCGCCGAGGGCGGCCGACGACGAGTCACCCTCGTCGTCGGCGGCCGCACAAGCGGCGACCTGTACGACCTGCCCGCCCTGGAATCCATGGCGCAGCAGATGCCCTGGTTGACCGTCATCCCCACCCTGTCTCACGACGCCCACGCCGCCAGTGTTGACCGCGGTAACGCCGTGGATGTCGCACTACGCATGGGCCGCTGGGACGCGCACGACATCTACGTGTGCGGTCCAGCCGAAATGGTCGCCACCAGCCGCGAACGCCTCGCCGAGGCCGGTATCGCCCCGCAGCAGATCCGAAGCGAAGACGGCACCAACGACCCCTACCGCCCCGACTCCGTAGCCACCGTTGCGGTGGCCGACCGCGCCGAGGTGTACGCACGATGAACACATCTAACTACCCCGACGACAGGCCTAACCTCGGGCTGGAACAAGCCCTGCCTCGCGGATGGCAACCGCTGTCCCCGGAACACATCCGGGGACAGCGATTCCGCGAAACCGCACTCGCCCGCCGCGGCTACCGCCCGGACGAGGTCGAGGCCTTCCTCGCCCGCATGGCCGAGGAAGTGCAACGCTGGACCAGCACCCATGCCCGCGACCTCGCAGAAATCAACCGACTACGCGGCTTCTTCCGCAACCAGAACATCGACACCGAACCCGCCCGCCAACGCGCCTTCTCCAACGAGGCGATCAACATCTTGGCCACTGCCCAGCAACAGGCCGACCAACTCATCGCCGACGCCAAGACCCACGCCCGCAGCATGCAAACCGACGCACGTGGCCAAGCCGAACGCGTCGTCGTCGAGGCACGCCGCGAGGCAGAAGCAGCCGCCCACGCCTACCGCGTCCGCGCCGGGCAGCAGTACTCCGCCGACCGCGAACAAGTCGAACGCCTCGCCGCCATCGCCCGGAACATCCTCGCCGCAGTCGCAGGCGCCACCACCCAACTCGACGGTGCCAGCGCCCAAATCCGCGCCGTCGGCGACGCCTTCAGCGCCGAACTGACCAAGCTAGTCGGCCCCCCAGCCGCCATACCCGCACCCACCGCCATACCGGACCACCCCACAGCTACCGGCATACCACACGTACACGGGCAAACACATCGGTAACCGTGCGCCATAATCGCCAGCGGTGCAGATGGGTCGAGCGCATCTTTCACCGCACCGATAGCCACGCGCCACGAGCCCCACAGCACCCCTACCGCCCGCGCCCCACCGTGAGCTCGGCGACCGGGCACCGGTCGTCTACTCCCCGCGGCTCATCGCATTGTCTCCTGCCCGCTCAGGCTGGCCTGGCGGCGACGGGTCGGTAGCAGCAGCGTGGGGTGGCGGACGCTCCAGGCCGCTCCCCTGCAGAACATCTCCTTGTAGCGGGCTGCCACTCTCCCCGCGAGGAACGACGCCTTGGCCTGGTCATCGGCGGTCACGAACTGGACGAGCCCGTCCCGCCGGCCGAGACTGACGCACTGGTTGTAGTAACGGAACGCGAGTTCCGGCACCTCCCGGCCGGTCAGCCGCGCGGCGATCGCGTCGGCGGCCTGCCAGCCCATCGGGATCCCGGCAGCGCAGGACATCCGGAGCGGCTTGCCCCCGGGCCCCTCGGCGAACGCGGCATCCCCGATCGCATACACCTCGGGGTGCGAGACCGCCCGCATAGTGGCATCGACCCGAATCTGTCCAGTTTCGGCAAGCTCAAGGCGCGTGGCGGCGGCGATGGGGTGAACGGCGAAGCCCGCCGTCCAGACGGTCACCTGAGCCGGAACGGTTCGGGCGTCGCCGGTAACCGCGGTGGCCGCGTCGACCCCGACGATGTTCGTCTGCTCGTGCACGGTGATGCCGAGCCGGTCGCAGACACGTCGCAGGTGACGCCGCGCCCCGCCGTCCAGCCAGTCACCGAGGCCGCCGCGGGCGGCGAGCGCGACGGCGAGGTCCGGCCGTGCCTCGGCGATCTCGGTGGCGGCCTCGAGACCGGTCAGCCCACCTCCAACGACCAGAACGTTCCCGCCGGCGCCGAGGCGAACCAGACGATCACGCAGCCGCAGGGCGGACTCCCTTCCGGCGATGTCGTAGGCGTGCGCGGCGACACCGGGAACCCCGTGGTCAGTACCGGTGCTACCGAGGGCGTAGACGAGGGTGTCGTAGCTGATCTCGTCCGCGCCCTGCTGATCCACCAGCGCGACGACCCTGCGGTCGAGATCAACGGCGGTGACTCGCCCCAGGAGTAGCCGCACGTCCGTACCCGCGTAGATGTCGCGCAGCCGGCGGCGGGCGAGACGCTGCCCGGTCGCGAGCTGATGCAGCCGGACCCGCTCGACGAACTCGGCCCCGGCGTTGACGACAGTGATCTCGACGCTGTCGGGGTGCAGCCGCCGGGCGAGGCGTCCGGCGGCGGCGGCTCCGGCGTAGCCGGCCCCGAGGACGACGATGCGGTGTTCCATCATCTCACTCCTGTCTCGATGCGTCCGCCTCCTGAACCGGACAGCGACGCGGTTCCTGACAGGAGCCCGCCGTGAGCTAGGTCACCAAGCTTCGATGAGGGGTTCACCGGGCTCGACCGCGGACCAGCGGTGCGTGGCGCGGGCGAGCTTGTCGGGGTTGACCTGGGTATGAATGGCCGCGATGCCCTCCCCGGTCAGGTGCAGGGCCATGACGGCGACGACCCGGTCGTCGAGCACGACCACCACCGCGGGCCCACCGTTGACAACGCCGGCATGGACAGCGGGTCGGCCACCCATCCGGTCGCGTTTGACGGGGGTGGGAGCGAGGAGACCGCGCAGGAACCTCGCCACCGCCAGCGCGCCGACGACCGGCGTGGTCCGGGCCGCAACCTTGCCACCACCGTCGCCGACGCTCGTCGCGTCCGCGGTCAGGAGCTCGACGAGCCGCCCAACCTCCCCACTGGTGGCGGCCACGAGGAACTCTTCGACCACCTTCCGCGTGCTGGTCGCGTCCACCTCCGCGCGGATCCGGCCGGTGCTGAGATGCTGCTTCGCCCGCCGATAGAGCTGTTGGCAGTTCGACTCGGTGAGGTCGAGGAACTCGGCGATCTCAGCGTGCGAGTAGCCGAACGCCGCCCGGAGCACGTACACCACCCGCTCGTTGGCCGAGAGCCGCTCCAGCAGGACGAGCACCGCCATCGACACCGACTCCCGCTGCTCCACGGTGTCGACCGGGCCGAGCATCGGATCCCCGGGGAGCAACGGCTCGGGCAGCCAGGTGCCCACGTACCGCTCGCGCCGGGCGCGCGCCGAGGTGAGCTGGTTGAGACAGAGGTTGGTGAGCACCCTCGTCAGCCACGCCTCGGGCGTCCGGACCGTCGTCCGGTCGGCGGCCTGCCACCGGAGAAACGTCTCCTGGACCGCGTCCTCGGCGTCGCTCGCCGAGCCGAGCAGCCGGTAGGCGATCGCCTCCAACCGAGCCCTGGAGCGCTCGAACAGCTCGACCTCGTGCGAACTCAGCGGCATGGCCCGACAGTAGCCACGCGGCCCTCCCGGCACCACAGCTATGTCGGACCGTCGCGTCAGGCTGGACCAGTCCCGTTGTCCGGGCAGCTCACAGCTGGTACGCCAGGTTAATCATCATGCCGGTCTCGGCGTGGTAGATGTTGTGGCAGTGGGTCATCCACTGTCCTGGGTTGTCCGCGTCGAGGTCGACAGTGACGGTCTGGTGCGGGGTCACGATGACGGTGTCCTTGCGGGCGCCGCCGTCGCCGAGGGCGAAGGTGTGCCCGTGCACGTGCATGGGGTGGAACATCATCGATTGGTTGATCATCCGTAGCCGTACCCGTTCGCCCTCCCCGACCAGGAGCGGCTCGGCGTCGGTGAAGGTCTTGCCGTTGATGGTCCAGCGGTAGGGCATCATGCCGCCGCCGAGGACCAGATCGTGGGTCCGGTCCGGCTCGCGCTGGGGCAGCCGTACGTTGTCCGCGGCCCGCAGCTGGTTGGTGAGAATGACGCGGCGGTCGAGTTCGGCCGCGCGCACCTCGGCTGACGGTGGGCTGCCGCCTCCGGTCCGGACCACGGCGAGCGCCTGGCCCGTCTTGCCCTCGGCGACCGCGACGAGGGGGAACACCCCGTCGGCGACGACGACCTCGACGTCGACCCGCTCACCCATCCCGACGACCAGTGCGTCAGTGACGTCCGGAACGACCGGAAACCCGTCACTGTGCGTGACAGTAAGCTGGTGCTCGCCCAGCGCCACCCGGAATGCGGTGTCGGAGGCGGCGTTGACCAGCCGGATGCGTACCCGCTGCCGGGGCTGGGCGGTGAGCGTGACGGGGGCGGCCGGCACCCGACCGTTGATCAGGTAGTGCGGGTAGTCGACGTCCCCCGCGCCGCCGAGCAACGGCGAGGTCATGGATTCCATGTTGCCGTCGTCCATCGGCATCCCGCCGTGGTCCATGCCGGGTGTGTCGTGCCCGCCGTGCATCCCGGCGGTGCCGTCGCCGAGCGCGGCCAGCACGTCGTCCGGGGTGTGCCCGGTGCCGTCGACCCAGTCGTCCAGGACGACGATCCACTCCTGGTCGTAGCGGCCCGCGTCATTCGGGTCGTCCACAATCAGGACGCCGTAAAGCGCTCGGTCGAGTTGCACCCCGGAGTGCGGATGGTAGAAGTAGGTTCCCGGGTGGGGCGCGGTGAAGTCGTAGGTGAACCGCCCGCCCGCGCCGATCGGGTCCTGGGTGACCCCGGGGACGCCGTCCATGTCGTTGCGCAGCGCGATGCCGTGCCAGTGCACGCTGGTGTCCACAGGCAACTCGTTGACCACGTCGACGCGGAGCCGGTCACCGGCCTTAGCCCTGATCAGCGGAGCGGGAGCGTCCTCGGCGTACCCCCAGGTGTCGACCGTCACGCCGCCAAGGTCCAGGGTCACCGGACGGGGGGTGAGGGTGGCGCGGACGGTGGCGGCGCCGGGGCGTTGCCGGGCCAGTTCGGCGCGGTGGATGGCCTCGGAGTGGGGGTCGACCAGTTTCGGGGTGTTTCGGTTGGCGGCGACGGCGACGACTCCGGCGGTGCCGGCGAGACCGGCAGCCCCGGCGATCCCGGCGATCACGTGCCGGCGGGTGAGCAGCGATGGCATAGAGGCTCCTTCGTGTGCACCACCAGCGTCTTCGACGGCCCGCCCGGCGAGTAGTGATCGGGCCGCTTCTTCAGAGAATCTCCATGGCCCCGAAGGGGTCTTTCCGCTGGCTTCGGGCCATGGTTGATGGGGACGAGAGGTCACCCTGATCCCGCGCCGGGGGCCACCCTGCACCGGGTCAGGCAAGGATGAGGAAGTGAACGTAGCCGATGAGTAGGACGTCGCAGCAGATGCGACCACGCAGCAGGTCCGGATCCGCGCCAAAGTCGCAGGGTCGCAGTGCGCTGGCCGCACCGCCGCGGATGATCATCATTGCGGCGCTGGCCGTGCTGGCCACGCTCACCGCCGTGGTGGTGTTCGCTCTGCGCAGCCAGGGACCTTCGAACGGTGCCACCACCGGCGGTGCCGGAAGCTCCGCGTTCGGGCACGTCCACGGGATCGCGGTCGACCCGGGTAGCGGCGCCCTGCATGTCGCCACGCACGTCGGGCTGTACCGCATCGACGGTCAACGGACCGCCGTACGCGTGTCAAAGGACTACCTGGACCTGATGGGCTTCACCATGGTCGGCCCCGGGCACTACCTGGCCTCGGGCCACTCCACGCGCGGCCCGGCCAACGTGGGCCTGATCGAGTCGACCGACGGTGGCGTGACCTGGCGGGAGAAGTCGCTTACCGGTACGGCGGACTTCCACGGGCTCCAGGTCGCTCACGGCTCGGTCTACGGCTACAACTCGGTCGACGGCGAGTTCATGGTCAGCGCCGACCAGCGGGAGTGGGAGCGCCGTTCCCGTACGACGATCGGCGCGTTCGCGGTCAGCCCGGCTGACGGCGGGACAGTCCTCGCCGTCGGACGCGACGGCCTGCAGCGCTCCACCGACGGCGGCCGCGGCTGGCAGCGGGTGCCGGAGGCTCCTGCTGTCGGCCTGCTGGCCTGGGACCACACCGGCGTGTGGGCGGTCGCGGCGGACGGGGCGGTCTGGTCGTCGTCGGACGGCGGGGGGCAGTGGCAGCGGCGCGGAGCGGTGCCGGGCGAGCCGCACAGTTTCGCCGTGCAGGACGGCACCCTCTTCGCCGCGCTCGCCGGGGACCGGATCGTAGCCAGCACCGACGGCGGTGCTACCTGGACTGATCGGTACGCGCCGGAGTGAGGGGCACGGCCACGAGGGATCAGGACAGCAGTGGACGGGTGCTGGTCGTCGACGACGAACGGAGCCTCGCCAAGGTCGTGGCGAGCTATCTCGAGCGCGATGGCTACCAGGTGCGCTGCGTCTTTGACGGCCCGGCGGCGCTCGATGCCGCCCGGGCGGACGAGCCCGACGTCGTCGTCCTGGACCTGATGCTGCCCGGCCTCGACGGTGTGGAGGTATGCCGGCGGTTGCGGTCGTTCAGCGACTGCTACATCGTGATGCTGACCGCCCGCACCGAGGAGGCCGACAAGCTGACCGGGCCCGGGGTTGGAGCGGACGACTACCTCACCAAGCCGTTCAGCCCTCGAGAACTTGTCGCCCGGGTGGCCGCGATGCGGCGTCGTCCACGCCAGCCCCGCGACCGGCCGGAGCCGGCACCGCGTCGGTTCGGTCCGCTGGCGGTGGACGTGCCAGCCCGCGAAGCCCGCCTCGACGAGGTGCCCGTGCCGCTCACCCGCACCGAGTTCGATCTGCTGGCAGTTCTGTCCGGCCGACCGAATGTCGCGTTGAGCCGCGCTGAGTTGATCACCGCGGTGTGGGGTGAAGGGTGGGTGGGCGACGAGCACCTGGTCGACGTGCACATCGGCCATCTGCGCCGCAAGCTCGGCGACACCCCCGCCCGCCCCCGGTTCATCCGCACCGTCCGGGGCATCGGCTACCGGATGGGACCGCAGTCGTGAACTCTTGGCGCGTCAGCCTCGCCGTACGGCTCTTCGCCGCGCAGGTGCTCGCGCTCGCCGTCGGCGGGCTGACCCTGGCGCTGGTCGCCAGCGCGGTGGGACCACGGATCTTCCACGAGCACCTGGGGCAGGTCGGCGGGGAGGTCAGCGCCGAGGCGCGCTGGCACGTCGAGCGGGCGTACGCCTCGGCGAACGCGCTCGCGCTCGGTGTCGGTCTCCTCGCCGCGCTGGTCGCGGCGCTGGCGGCCAGCGCGTACGCGACACGGCGGATCGCCAGCCCGGTCACTCACTTCGCGCACGCGTCGGCCAGTCTCGCCGACGGACACTACGACGTTCGGATGACCGACCCCGGCCTCGGCAACGAGCTCAAGACCCTCACCGACTCGTTCAACACCATGGCGGAAGGCCTGGAGACCGTCGAAACGACCCGGCGACGGCTCCTCGCCGACCTCGGTCACGAACTGCGCACCCCGCTCGCCACCATCGAGGCCTACCTCGAAGCGGCTGAGGACGGCGTCGCCGTTGACGACGAGGACCTTCAGTCGGTGCTGCGGGCCCAGACCGCGCGGTTGCACCGCCTCGCCGACGACATCGCCGCGGTCTCCCGCGCCGAGACGCATCAGCTCGACCTGCACCCGGTACAGACGGCCCCGGCGGACCTGGTCTGGGACGCCGTGACCGCGGTGCGGCCCCGCTTCGCCGGCAAGGGCGTGACGCTGCGCAGCGATCTTCACCCTTCCCCACCGGTCGACGTCGACCCGCAGCGGATGGGGCAGGTGCTCGGCAACCTCCTGGACAACGCGCTCCGGCACACACCCGAGGGCGGGACCGTCACGGTGCAGGTGATCAGCGGCGCCAGAAGTGTGGAGCTGGCGGTGGCCGACACCGGTCCCGGCATCCCGACGCAGCACCTCCCGCATGTCTTCGAACGCTTCTACCGGGTCGATACGGCCCGGGACCGGGACAACGGCGGCTCGGGGATCGGGCTCGCCATCGTGCGTGCCGTAGTCAGCGCCCACGGGGGGCGGGTATGGGCGGAGAACGTCCCGGGCGGTGGCGCGGTCGTTCGGGTGGTCCTGCCATCAGCGGGACAGGCGCAGGTCTGACCGGACGGCCACCCGCCTCTCCGGATCTTGGACCTGTCGCCAGTCGCGCCAAGAAACCAGCCCGGACCGGAGCGCCGCGCCGCGGCTGGGGTACGGCAGGATGGCCGACGTGACCGCCGCCCCCCGTCCCGCCCTGGCGACGCTCGAGGCGGTGCTGGAGCGGCTCACGTACGTCAACGAGGAGACCGGCTACACCGTGGCCCGGGTCGCCACCGACCGCGGTGGTGATCTGTTGACGGTGGTGGGTGCGCTGCTGGGCGCGCAGCCGGGGGAGAGCCTACGGCTACACGGGCGCTGGTCCTCGCACCCCAAGTACGGCCGGCAGTTCGAGGTCGACTCGTACACCACGGTCCTGCCGGCCACGATCCAGGGCATCCAGCGCTACCTCGGCTCGGGCTTGGTGAAGGGCATCGGGCCGGTGTTCGCCGAACGGATCGTCGCCCATTTCGGCCTGGAGACGCTGCGGATCATCGAGGAGGAGCCGGCCCGGCTGGTGGAGGTGCCGGGGCTGGGCCCGAAACGCACCGCGAAGATCACCGCGGCGTGGGAGGAACAGAAGGCGATCAAGGAGGTCATGGTCTTCCTCCAGGGCGTCGGGGTCTCGACCTCGCTGGCGGTACGGATCTACAAGCAGTACGGCGACGCCGCCACCGAGGTGGTGACGAAGGAGCCGTACCGGCTGGCGGCCGACGTGTGGGGCATCGGCTTCAAGACCGCCGACACCATCGCCCGGTCGGTCGGTATCCCGCACGACAGCCCGCAGCGGGTCATGGCCGGCCTGCAGTACACGCTCTCCGAGGCCACCGACAACGGCCACTGTTACCTGCCCGAAGCGGAGTTGGTCGCGGACGCGACGAAGATCCTCGACGTGCCGGCCGACCTCGTCACCCGCTGCCTGGACGACCTGGTCGCCGAGGAGGGCGTGGTCCGTGAGTCCCTACCGGACGGCGACGCCGGCCGGCCAGCATCGGCAACACCCGGCCCGGCGGAGCCGGTGCGGGCGGTGTATCTGGTGCCGTTCCACCGGGCGGAGCGGTCGCTCGCCACCAGCCTGCTCCGCCTGCTCGGCGATGGGGCCGATCGGTTGCCGCACTTCGCGGGCGTCGACTGGGACAAGGCGCTGACCTGGCTGAAGGCGCGCACCGGCAACGACCTCGCCCCGGAGCAGGAGGAGGCGGTCCGGCTCGCGCTGACCTCGAAGGTCGCGGTGCTGACCGGCGGGCCGGGCTGCGGCAAGAGCTTCACTGTCCGTTCGATCGTCGAGCTGGCCGCCGCCAAGAAGGCCAAGGTCACGCTGGTGGCCCCGACCGGGCGGGCCGCCAAGCGCCTCTCCGAGCTGACCGGGCATCCCGCCGCCACGGTGCACCGCCTGTTGCAGCTCCGCCCGGGCGGGGACGCCTCCTACGACCGGGACAACCCCCTCGACGTTGACCTGCTGGTCGTGGACGAGGCCTCCATGCTCGACCTGATCCTGGCCAACAAGCTCGTCAAGGCCGTCCCACCCGGCGCGCACCTGCTGCTGGTCGGCGACGTCGACCAGCTTCCCTCCGTCGGCGCCGGCGAGGTGTTGCGCGATCTACTGGCCGCTCCCACCATTCCGCGGGTGCGGTTGACCCAGATTTTCCGCCAGGCCGCCCAGTCCGGAGTTGTCACCAACGCCCACCGGATCAACGCCGGCCGCCCGCCCCTGCTCCAGGGCCTGCCGGATTTCTTCCTCTTCGCCTGTGACGAAACGGAGGCCACGGCCGAGCTGACCGTCGATGTCGCCTGCTCCCGCATCCCCGCCAAGTTCCGCCTGGATCCCCGCCGGGACGTACAGGTCCTCACCCCCATGCACCGCGGTCCCGCCGGCTCGGGGGCGCTGAACACCCTGCTCCAGCAACGACTCACCCCGCATCGGGAGGGGCAGCCGGAACGACGTGCCGGCGGGCGGGTGTTCCGCATCGGCGACAAGGTCACCCAGATTCGCAACAACTACGACAAGGGTGAGTCCGGTGTCTTCAACGGCACCCTCGGCATCGTCACCCAGCTCTCCACCGAGGAGCAGACCCTGACCGTCCGCACCGACGAGGACGAGAGCATCGACTACGACTTCGACGAGTTGGACGAGCTGGCGCACGCCTACGCCATGACCATCCACCGCTCGCAGGGCTCCGAGTACCCGGCGGTCGTCATCCCGCTGACCACCAGCGCCTGGATGATGCTGCAACGCAACCTGCTCTACACCGCGGTCACCCGCGCCAAACAGCTCGTCGTCCTGGTCGGCTCCCGCCGGGCCCTCGCCGCCGCGGTCCGTACCGTCGGCGCCGGACGACGGCACACCGCCCTCAACCACCGACTCGCCACCACCACGCCCTGACCGCGGGGGACACCGGGCCAAGACGAGGACGGGCCCCGGGGTGTTCCCGGGGCCCGTCGGTGCTGGAAGCGGTGGCGTCAGCGGCCGGGCTCCCCGGTGGTACGGATCCGGTCCAGTGCCGGAGCGGAGACCGGCGAGGACTCGGTCAGGTACGCGACCAGCGCGTCCAGGTCGATCTGGCCGGTGGCCGGGTTGGTGCCGTCGGTGAGGACGGAGAAGCCGTCGCCCCCGCCGGCCAGGAAGTTGTTCACCGTGACCCGGTAGGTCCCGTCGGTCTCCACCGGTACGTCGGCGAAGGTCAGGCTGCCGGGGACCACGCGCGTGCCGGCGCAGGGGTCGTCCGCCGGGGCGGTGCTGCCGGCCGGGTCGACGACGTACCCGACCGTGGCCGACGGGTAGAGCACCCGCTCGGTGACGAACTGCTGCTCCAGCAGGCAGTAGAGCTGCTCGCCGGTGAGGTCGAGGGTCACGAGGTTGTTGGTGAACGGCTGGACGGTGAACGCCTCCTCGTAGGTGACCGGGCCGGCATCGAGGTCGGCCCGGACACCGCCTGGGTTCATGAACGCGGCGACCGCGTCCTGGTCCCCCTCGGTGGCCCGAAGCTGGGCGTCGGCGATCAGGTTCCCGAGCGGGGACTCCCCGCGAACGGTGTCGAAGAGGGTCTCCTGCGTCCGGGTGATCGCCTCGGTGGTCTCGCCGACCTCCCGGCCGGCGACCGGGCCGAGGACGGTCTGGTACCGGTCGATCAGCGCGGTCTGGGCCGGGTCCTCGGCGACGTCCCGGGTGACCACCAGGTTCTCGGCGGTGGCCCGCAGCACGTCCCCGCTCCGCCGGTCGATCTTCAGGTCGATGTCGGTGATCAGCCGGCCGTACGAGCTGGCGCTGGTCACCAACTTGTTGTTGACCTCACAGTTGTACGCCTGGTGGGTGTGCCCGCTGACGACGACGTCGATGGACTGGTCCATCCGGTTGACGATGTCGACCACCGGGCCGGTGAAGTCGACGCAGTCGTTGATGCCACCGGCGCCGGCCTGGTTACCGCCCTCATGCAGCAGCACCACGATCGTCTCCACGCCCTGGCGGCGCAGTTCCCGCGCGTACCGGTTGGCGGTCTGCGCCTCGTCGGCGAAGGTCAGGCCGGCGACGCCTTCCGGGCTGACGATGTCCGGCGTGCCCTCGAGGGTCATTCCGATGAAACCGATCTTGACGCCCTGCACCCGGTGGATCGCGTACGGGGGCAGCAGCGGCTCGCCGGTCTCGGACACGAAGGAGTTCGCGGCGAGGTACTGGAAGTCAGCGCCCCGGTACGGGGTGCCGTCGGCGCAGCCGTCGACCGGGTGGCAGCCGCCGTGCTGAATCCGCAGCAGCTCGTCGGAGCCTTCGTCGAACTCGTGGTTGCCGACGCTCGCGTAGTCGAGACCGGCCTGCGACAACGCCTCGATGGTCGGCTCGTCGTGGAAGGCCGCCGACAGCAGCGGGGAGGCACCGATCAGGTCCCCGGCGGCGACCGTGATGGTGTTCTTCTTCTTGCTGGCCTTCCGCAGCTCGGCCAGGTGGGTCGCCAGGTACTCGACCCCGCCGGCCGGCTGGTCCTCGATCGTGCCGCTGGACCCACCGGGCGGCTCCAGATGACCGTGGAAGTCGTTCAGCGCGAGCAGCGTGACGTCGACCGGCTTCCGCCCGGCGTCCGCCGCTTCGGGGGTGGTCGCGACCGCGCCGAAGGCGGCCACAGCGAGCGCGGTCAGGCCGATCGCGGCCCGACGCATCCCAGGGATGGACATGGAACTCCTCGTGGGAACCGGCGCGGAAACATCCGGGCTAGGCACGCCCACCATTTCGCGCCATCGGCAGGATTCGGACACCGGCGGCGACGGGTACCGCCACCAGCACCGACGACAGCCTCTCATCGCGCTCGCCACCCAGTCGACCGGGCGGCACACCACAGCTTCGACAACAGTGGGTAACCCGTTGGTACGCCGTACCGCGCGGACCGGGCTGCCGCGACCGGCTGGCTACCCTGGAACACGGCACCGGCAGCGGCCGGTCACCTCCGACCCGGGACAACACGCGAGTGGATCACGATCAAATCATCTGTGCCGGCACGGCCCGCCTGCCGATGGCGTCGACCGTCACCCAGGCGTGCCAGTGGACCGTCGCCGCCCTGGCCCAATCCACCCCGGCCGCCATCTCGGTGCTGCTGGAGGTCCACGACCGGCTCCGCTGCGTCGCGGCCACCGGGTCGTGGCAGGTCTTCTCCACCGTCGGGCCGGCCACCGGCGTCCTCGGTCGGGTGCACACCACCGGTCACCCCGCGGTCATCACCGACCTCGACGCGGACCCGGACCGCCTCCCGGTCCGCCCCGACGCCACCGGTGAGGTCTGCGTACCGGTGCCGGGGCCGGCGGGCCGCCCGGTCGGCGTCCTCGACCTGCTCTGGAACCAACCGGCGGACCTGACGGCGTGGCGGGACACCGCCGAACGCCTCGCGGAGCAGCTCGGCGCGCGGATCGTGGCACTCGGCGGACCGCCGGCGGAGACCCGGAGCGAGAAGCTGTTGCGGCACGCCGCCGCGCTGGCCGCCGCCGACACCGAGCGGGAGCTGCGACACGCGGCCACCACGGCGGCGCGGGACGTGTCGACGCTCTCCACCGCCGTTCTGGTGCTCGCTGGGCCGTCGGGTCCCCGGCTGTGCGCGCCGACCACCCGGCCCGACGAGTTGGAGGCCCGGGTCCGGGCCGCGCTCGCCGCGGCCGGCCCGGAGGCGCTGGGGCGGATGGTCGACCAGGCCCACCGCTACGGCGCCGGTTACACCCTCGGTGAAGCCGAACCGCCGGCGACCGACGACCACGCTCCGCTGACCCGGGCCGGGGTCCGCACGCTGGTGGCGGTGCCGGTCGGCGCAGCCGACGATGCCGGGCTCCTGCTGGTCGCCGACGGGCGGCGGCTCCGCCCCGACCCGACCACCGTCAACCTGCTGGAGTTGCTCGCCGGCCAGACCGGAAGCGCCCTGGACCGGCTCCGGACCGTGGCTCGGCTCCGCGAGCGGGCCAGCTCCGACCCGCTGACCGGGTTGCGGCACACCGGGCCGTTCGGGGAGCGGATCGCGGCGGCCACCCCCGGGCGTACCGCCCTGCTCGCGATCGACGTGGACGGCTTCAAGACCGTCAACGACACGTACGGCCACCAGGCCGGTGACCGGCTGCTGGTGGGGCTGGCACGGGCGTTGGAGGGCGCGTTGCGCCAGGGCGACGAGCTGTACCGGACCGGTGGCGACGAGTTCGCGGCGGTTATCGAGGTGAACCGCCCCGAGGAGGCGGTCCGGGTCGCCGAGCGCCTCACCGCGGCGGCGCGCGGGATCGGCCGCACCATCAGCGTGGGCGTCGCCCTCCCGTACCCGGACGAGCCCGCCGGCCACGCCCTGCACCGCGCCGACCAGGCGCTCTACCGAGTGAAACGGGAGGGCCGCGACGGCGTACGCCTAGCCGCCGCCTGAAACGTCAACGCGGGGTCAGTTCGCCGGCCAGGAGTTCGGCGATCTGCGCCGCGTTCAGGGCGGCACCCTTGCGGAGGTTGTCCCCGGTCACGAAAAAGTCGAGCGCGCGGGGGTCGTCCAGGGCCCGGCGGAGGCGGCCGACCCAGGACGGGTCGGTGCCGACGGCGTCGATCGGCATCGGGAACTCGCCGGCCGCCGGTTCGTCGACCAGGATCACGCCGGGGGCGTTACGCAGCACCTCACCGGCTCCCTCGGCGTCCACCTCGGTGCCGAAGACGGCGTGCACCGCCACCGAGTGCCCGGTGACCACGGGCACCCGGACGCAGGTGGCGGTGACCTTCAGATCGGGCAGGTCGAGGATCTTGCGCGAGTCGTTACGCAGGGTCACCTCTTCGGAGGACCAGCCGCCGTCGCTGGGCACCCCGGCCCACGGCACCACGTTCAGCGCGAGGGGTGCGGGGAAGGGGCCGAGGTCGTCGCCGACCGCCTGCCGGACATCTCCGGGACGGGCACCGAGCCCCCGGTCTCCGACGACCTTGACGAGCTGGCGGTACAGGGTGTCCACCCCGGCCGGCCCGACATCGGAGACCGCCTGGTAGGACGAGAGCACCAGCTCCCGCAGGCCGTACTCGCGGTGCAGTGGCGCCACCGCGACGATCATGGCGAGGGTCGTGCAGGTCGCGTTGGCGACGATGCCCCTCGGCCGGTTCCGAACCTGCTCCGGGTTGATCTCGGGGACCACCAACGGAACATCGCTTTCGGTACGGAACGCGGCGGTGTTGTCCACCACAACGGCGCCCCGGTCGACCGCGGTCGGCGCCCACTGGGCCGAGATCGCGTCCGGAACGTCGAAGATCGCCACGTCGACGCCGTCGAAGACCTCCGGGGTGAGCGCCTGGACGGTCAGCTCCTCGCCCCGGCAACCCACCGGCTGCCCGACCGACCGCTCGGAGGCGACGAGTCGGATCTCGCCCCAGACGTTCCGACGGCCGGTGAGCAACTCACACAGGATGGTGCCGACCGCGCCCGTCGCCCCGACCACAGCCAGGGTGGGCTGCGACGTCATGGGCTACCGCCCCGTCCCCGCATACACGACCGCCTCGGTGTCACCACCGAGCTCGAAGGCGTCGTGGATGGCGCGTACGGCGTTGTCCAGGTCGGTGTCGCGGCACACCACCGAGACCCGGATCTCCGACGTGGAGATCATCTCGATGTTCACGCCGGCCTGGCCGAGGGCGGCGAAGAAGCCGGCCGCCACGCCCGGGTGGGAACGCATCCCGGCACCGATCAGCGAGACCTTGCCGACGTGGTCGTCGTAGAGCAGCCCTTTGAACTTGACGCTGTCCTGAATCTTGCTGAGCGCGGCCATGGCGGTGGGGCCGTCGGTCTTGGGCAGGGTGAACGAGATGTCCGTCCGGCCGGTGCCCTCGGTGGAGACGTTCTGCACGATCATGTCTATGTTGATCTCAGCACCGGCGACGGTGTCGAAGATCCGCGCGGCCGCACCCGGCTCGTCGGGCACCCCGACGATCGTGATCTTGGCTTCGCTGCGGTCGTGCGCGACTCCGGTGATCAACGCCTGTTCCACGGAAAGGTCCTCCATCGATCCGGTGACCATCGTGCCGGTGCTGGTCGAGTATGACGAACGGACGTGGACCGGCAACCCCGCCCGGCGGGCGTACTCCACGGCGCGCAGCGCCAGAATCTTGGCGCCGCAGGCGGCGAGCTCCAGCATCTCCTCATAGGTGATCTGTCGGATGTGCCGGGCGTCCGGCACGATCCGCGGATCGGCGCTGAAGACGCCGTCAACGTCGCTGTAGATCTCGCACACATCGGCGTCGAGCGCGGCGGCGAGCGCCACGGCGGTGGTGTCCGAACCACCCCGCCCCAGGGTGGTGACGTCCTTGGTGTCCTGCGACACACCCTGGAAGCCGGCGACGATGACCACCGCGCCCTCGTCCAGGGCACCCTTGAGCCGCCCCGGTGTCACGTCGATGATCCGCGCCCGACCGTGCACCGAGGTGGTGATGACCCCGGCCTGTGAGCCGGTGAACGACCGCGCCTCGTACCCCAGGTTGTGGATCGCCATCGCGAGCAGCGCCATCGAGATGCGCTCCCCGGCGGTGAGCAGCATGTCCAGCTCCCGGCCGGGCGGCAGCGGACTGACCTGGTTGGCGAGGTCGGTCAACTCGTCGGTGGTGTCGCCCATCGCGGAGACCACCACCACCACGTCGTCGCCGGCCTTACGGGCGGCGACGATCCGCTCGGCCACCCGCTTGATCCGCTCGGCGTTGTCGACGGAGGATCCGCCGTACTTCTGCACCACGAGTGCCACGACGGCGCACTCCCCTCCCACGTCACCCTGAGCGTGCCGACGCCGCCGACGGAGCCGGCGGCGTCATGTCAAGACGCCCTCAGGGTATCCGCCGGACCACTCGTCCGCGTCGGGTGATCCCAGCATCCGGCCCCGAGCGCCGGGGCGCTCCGGACAGCGGACCGTTACGGTGCCTTTTCCCACATTTACCCGCTGCCAACCGCGCCGGCGCTACCAGCGAGTTCGGCCTTCCCACCGACCTGCCCGCTGACCTGCTGCTGGTCACCCGGGCTGCGACTCCCATCTCACAGTCCGGGCGATCCTTCCCAGATCCGCCCCCCACCACGTAGGGTGACGTGGTCATGTGGCAGCCGTTGCTTCTTCTTGGTCGCCGCGGCGAGGCCTAACGGCCGGCACCTCGCCGCGGGGTCGAACCGTGCCGCCCGCTCCGACCCGTTCCTCGGCGCCTCGCCGACCTCGACTGCTGACGTCACATGACCACGGAGGCACACCGCATGGCTCACCCTGCTGCCACCCCCGACGCTGAGACCGACCCCATCGCCCGGCAACGCCCCAGCCGGATGCCGCACCACCGCTACCAGCCCTACCAGCGGCAGTTCCGCACCGACCTCCCCGACCGCAGCTGGCCCACCCGGCAGGTCGAGGCCGCACCGCGCTGGTGCGCGGTCGACCTGCGAGACGGCAACCAGGCCCTGATCGACCCGATGTCCCCCGAGCGCAAGCGCCGGATGTTCCAGCTCCTGGTGCAGCTCGGCTACAAGGAGATCGAGGTCGGCTTCCCCTCGGCCAGCCAGTCCGACTACGACTTCGTCCGGCAGCTCATCGAGCAGGACCTGATCCCCGACGACGTCACCATCCAGGTGCTGACCCAGTGCCGGGAACACCTGATCGACCGCACCTTCACGGCGCTGCGGGGCGCGAAGCGGGCGATCGTGCACTTCTACAACTCGACCTCAACGCTGCAACGCCAGGTCGTCTTCGGGCTGGACCGCGACGGCATCACCGACATCGCCACCACCGGCGCCCGGCTCTGCCAGAAGTACGCGGAGATCCACACCCCGGACACCGACATCCACTACGAGTACTCCCCCGAGTCGTACACCGGCACGGAGCTGGACTACGCCGTGGAGGTCTGCGCGAAGGTGATCGAGGTCCTCGACCCGACCCCCGACCACCGGCTGATCGTCAACCTGCCGGCCACCGTCGAGATGGCGATGCCGAACGTCTACGCCGACTCGATCGAGTGGATGCACCGACACCTGCCCCGACGGGACAGTCTGGTGCTCAGCCTGCACCCGCACAACGACCGCGGCACCGGAGTGGCCGCCGCCGAGCTGGGCCTGCTGGCCGGCGCGGACCGGATCGAGGGCTGCCTCTTCGGCAACGGCGAGCGCACCGGCAACGTGGACCTGGTCACCCTGGGCCTGAACCTCTTCTCCCAGGGCATCGACCCCATGATCGACTTCTCGAACATCGACGAGATCAAACGCGCCGTCGAATACTGCAACCAGCTACCCGTGCACGAGCGTCACCCGTACGCCGGCGACCTGGTCTACACCGCCTTCTCCGGCTCCCACCAGGACGCGATCAACAAGGGGTTCGACGCCCTCGCGGCCTCCGCCGACACCGCCGGGATCCCCGTCGAGCAGCACCCGTGGGCGGTGCCGTACCTGCCGATCGACCCGAAGGACCTGGGTCGCACCTACGAGGCCGTCATCCGGGTCAACTCGCAGTCCGGCAAGGGCGGCGTGGCGTACATCATGAAGACCGAGCACCAGCTCGACCTGCCCCGCCGGCTCCAGATCGAGTTCTCCGGCGTGGTCCAGCAGGTCACCGACGACAACGGCGGCGAGGTCGACCCGCAGACCATGTGGGAGATCTTCGCCGGGCAGTACCTCCTCGACCACCAGGCGGACCCCACGGTCACCCTGACCAACTACACACTCGGCACAGTGGACGGCAAGGTCGAGTTCGAGGCGCTGGTCGGGCACGGCGGCGGGCAACGCGCCGTCACCGCCATCGGCAACGGCCCGGTGGACGCGTACGTCAACGCGCTGCAGTCCCTCGACGTCAACGTACGCGTCCTCGACTACCACGAACACGCCCTCTCCGCCGGCGGCGACGCCCAGGCGGCCGCGTACGTGGAGTGCGCGGTGGACGGCCGTACGGTCTGGGGCGTCGGGGTTGACGCCAACATCGTCACCGCCACCATCAGGGCGGTGACCAGCGCCGTCAACCGCGCCCACTGAGGCACCCGGGGCCCAGTCCGGGTTGATCTCCACCCGAGATCAACCCGGGGGCCGGTCCGGGTTGGCCTCCACCCGAGGTCAACCCGGGCCACCGGTTACCTGCCGGCCGTACCCCGAGGTCAACCGGGGCCCGGTCGCCGGCCGGCCGTACCCCGAGGTCAACCCGGGGCCCGGTCGCCGGCCGGCCCCGGAGTCGTCAGGAAGCCGTCCCCGTACCCTTTTCCGGCCCGGTGGCGGCCGGCAGGGACTGGCAGGGCTGCGACGGTGGCGGCGTCCGACGCGGACGGCGGACGAAGACCACCGCCAGCACCGCCCCGACCAGCAGCAGCCCGGCGCACCAGGCCAACGCGCCCCGGTAGGCGGCGGTCAACTCGGCCGGCCGTTCGTAGTCGGTGCCGGAGAGGCCGACCAGCAGCGGCAGGGCGGCCACCGCGAGCAGACCCCCGGCGCGTGAGGCCGCATTGTTGAAGCCACTCGCCACTCCGGCGAAGCGGTCCGCGACGGCGGCCAGCACCGAGGCCGTCAACGGCGCCACCACCAGGGCCAACCCGAGCCCGAAGAGAAAGACCCCGGGCAGCACGTCCCGCCAGTAGGACGCCTGGGCCCCGACCTCGCGGAGCAGAACAAGCCCGATCGCGGCCACGACCGGGCCCACGGTCAGCGGCAGTCGGGGCCCGATCCGGGTCGCCAGATCACCGGCGACCGGTGAACCGACCAGCAGCAGCACGGTCACCGGCAGCAGCGCGACGCCGGTGGCCAGCGCCGACCAGCCGGCCACGTTCTGGAGAAAAACGGCAACGAAGAAGGTGAACCCACCAAGCGCCGCGTAGATCACCACGGTGAAGACGTTCAGCACGGAGAAGATTCGGCTGCTGAACAACCCGGTCGGCAGCATCGCGGTCTCCCCCCGGCGTCGCTCGACCAGCACGAAGGCCACCGAAGCGAGGACCCCGGCCGCGACGGCCAGCAACACCGCTGCCGACGTCGCGCCCCGAGCCGGTGCGTCGATCAACGCGAACGTGATCCCGGCCAGGGCGACCGCCCCCAGCACCGTGCCGAGCACGTCGAACCGCCGCCGGCCCGCCCCCTTGGTCCTGGTACGCGAGGCGCTCTCGTCCCGGCTCTCCGGCACCCAGCGCAGGGCGGCCAGCAGCACCAGCACGGCCAGCGGCACGTTCAGGAAGAAGATCCATCGCCAGGAGAACTGGTCGATCAGCCAGCCGCCGACGAAGGGGCCGAGCGCCGTGGAGACGCCGGAGAAGCCGGCCCAGGCACCGATCGCCCGCCCCCGGTCGTCCGGGTGAAAGCTGGCCTGCAGGACCGACAGGGAACCGGGGGTGAGCAGGGCCGCTCCGGCGCCCTGCAGGAGCCGAGCCGCGATGAGCTGCCCGGTGTCCTGGGCCAGCCCGCACAGCACCGACGCCACGGTGAACCACACCACCCCGAGCAGGAATACCCGCCGCCGGCCGAACCGGTCACCGAGCGCGCCACCGAGCAGTACGAACGCAGCCAGCATCAGCAGGTAGCCATTAACCGTCCACTGCAGATCCGAGACGGTGGCGTCGAGGTCCTCACCCAGGCGGGGCAGGGCAACGTTGACCACGGTCCCATCGAGAAAGACCATCCCGGAGGCGAGCACCGCGGCGAGTAGCGTGCCGACCCCCGCGGGGGTACCCAGGCGAAGGGAGGGTGGCGTCATGGCCCCAAGGTTGCCCCGGCTCGATCTCGAAGCGGCTACGAAACGCCGAAACCGCCCGCCGCGGTACTGGGCGGAGCCGCCGGAAACCGCCAAGCTAAAGAGGTGTCGTCTCTGCGTACCAGATCCGGACCGCTGCTCGGGACAGTGCTGGCGCTCGGCCTGGCCGGCTGCGTCCCGGCCGGCACGCCCGACCCGTCGCCCACCAGTGACGGCGGGAATGTGATGGAGAAGCTGGCCGAGCTGACGGTGGCCAGCGCCGGATCGATGAAGGGCTACAGCCGCGACCGCTTCCCCCACTGGCGGGGCACCGGCAAGAACTGCGACGTCCGGGACACCGTGCTCGCGCGCGACGGAGAGAGCATCAAACTCTCCGGCTGCAACGTGGTCGGCGGTCGCTGGGAGAGCGTCTACGACGGCCAGGTCCTCACCGACCCCTCCGAGGTCGACGTCGACCACATGGTGCCGCTGGCGAACGCCTGGCGATCCGGGGCCGACCGGTGGACCGACGCGAAGCGGGGTGACTTCGCCAACGACACCCGGTCGCCGCACCTCTTCGCGGTTTCCCGCACCGCCAACCGATCGAAGGGTGATCAGGATCCGTCCCAGTGGCGACCGGCGAACCGGTCGTACTGGTGCCGCTACGCCGAAAGCTGGGTCACGGTGAAGCATCACTGGCAGTTGTCGGTGAACACCGACGAGAAGACCGCGCTGGCCGACATGTTGGCGGGCTGCACCGGGGGGAGCCAATCATGACCAGCACCGGGACGGATCCGACACCGCACCGGCCGGCGGGAGCCGACAACGACGCGACGGCCGCCGCTGGCGGTCCCGCCCCGGGCAGCGCCGGGATGACGGCCGACGGCGCGGCCGGTGCCGCGGTACCCGGCGCCGGGATGAGCGCGGAGACCACCGGCGCCCTGGCGGGCGGCATTCCCGGCTCCGGGATGCGGGCCGACGGCGGGTCCCGGGTCTGCGGCGCGGACATCGTCCCCGGGCCGGGCGGGGTGATGACCGACGAGGTCGGCGTGATCACCGGCGAGCTGACGCTTCGCACCGAGTACCTCGACGGTCAGGTCACCCTGCGGGTGCAGTACCGCGAGGCCGACGAATGGTACGTCGTGACCGGCGGACGGGCGACGCTGCCCGACCCGGCCGGTCTCGATGCGGTACACGCGATCGCCGTCGCCCTGCTCCACCGCCCCGACGGCTGAACCGGGGCACAGAACGTGCTCAACCCGCCCCGACGGCTGAGCCGGGCCGCGGAGGCAGCCGGTCCTGGCTGCCCCGCGACCCGGCTTCGGCGGCTCAGCCGTCGGCGGAGTCCGCCTTCGCGGTCGGGGCCGCGATCGACACCGACTCCGCGGCCGCACCGCCGTCGGACGCCCCGGTGACTCCCGCCCCGCCGTGACTCGGACGGAGTTCCCCGCTGGCGATCCGCTCGGCCCAGTGGCAGGCCACCCGGCTGCCGCCGATGTCGCGCAGCACCGGCCGTTCGTCGGCGCAGCGCGTCGGCTGGGCCCACGGGCAGCGGGTGTGGAACCGGCAGCCCGTCGGCGGGTTGGCCGGCGACGGCAGGTCACCGGCGAGCAGGATCCGCTCCCGGCGGTCCTCCACATCCGGGTCCGGCACCGGCACCGCCGACATGAGCGCCCGGGTGTACGGGTGCAGTGGCTCGGTGTAGAGCCGGTCGCTCGGCGCCTCCTCCACCAGGGCGCCGAGGTACATGACACCGACGATGTCGGAGATGTGCCGGACGACGGCCAGGTCGTGCGCGATCACCAGGTAGGTGAGGCCGAGGCTCTCCTGGAGTTCGTCGAGGAGGTTGACCACCTGCGCCTGGATCGACACATCCAGGGCGGACACCGGTTCGTCGGCGACGATCAGTTCCGGACCGAGGACCACCGCCCGGGCGATCCCGATCCGCTGCCGCTGCCCGCCGGAGAACTCGTGCGGGTAACGGGACAGGGCCCACCGGGGTAGCCCCACCTTGTCGAGCGCCTCCCCGATGATCGCGCGTCGCTCGTCTCGGTTGTCGCCGATGCCGTGGGTCTGCAGACCCTCGGTGAGGATCGACTCGACGTTCTGCCGCGGATCCAGGCTGGACATCGGATCCTGGAAAATCATCTGCATCCGACGACGCATGGCCCGCAGCCGGGCCGGCGGCAGCGTGGTCAGCTCGACATCGTCGAAGACGACCTCGCCGCCGGTGGGCGGGGTCAGCTGGAGTAGCGCCCGGCCGAGCGTCGACTTCCCGCACCCGGACTCGCCCACCAGGCCGTAGGTCTTGCCGCGGGGAATCCGCAGGTCGACCCCGTCGACCGCCTTCACGTGGCCGATCGTGCGATCGAAGAGCACTCCCCGCTTGATCGGAAAGTGCACCTTCAGGTCACGGACCTCGACGAGGATGTCGTTGTCAGTCACGGGTCTTCTCCTCGTTGGGCTCCGGGCTCGACGCTCCGGGCTGGTCGGCCGGACCGGCCTGGGCCGGGACGGCGCCGGGCAACGGCACCGGGTCGACACAGCGGTAGCTACGGGCGTCGTGGGTGCGTACCACCGGCGGCGTCTCGTCGAGGCAGGCGTCCACCCGCCGGGAGCAGCGCGGGGCGAACGCACAGCCCTCCGACCAGGACAGCACGTCGCGTACCGAGCCGGGGATCGGGTTCAGCGGCTCGCCGCGCCCACTGTCCAGGCGGGGCACCGAACCGAGCAGACCCGCGGTGTACGGGTGCCGTGGCTCCCGGAAGAGGGGACGTCGACGGGCGGTCTCGACCACCCGACCCGCGTACAGCACGTTGATGCTGTCACACATGCCGGCGACCACCCCCAGATCGTGGGTGATCATGACAAGCGCGGTACCGGAGTCGTGGACCAACTCCTTGAGCAGTTCCAGGATCTGCGCCTGGATGGTGACGTCCAGCGCGGTGGTCGGCTCGTCGGCGATCAGCAGCCGGGGACGGCAGGCGACCGCCATCGCGATCAACGCCCGTTGCCGCATCCCACCGGAGAGCTGGTGCGGATACTCCTTGAGCCGCCGGTTCGGATCCGGGATGCCGACCCGGTCCAGCAGCCCGGCCGCTTCCTTACGTGCCGCGTCACCCTTCATTCCCCGGTGGCGGGCCAGCACCTCGGTCACCTGCAACCCGATCGGGATCACCGGGTTCAGCGAGGAGAGCGGATCCTGGAAGATCATCGCTACGTCCCGACCACGGATGTCTCGCCGGGCGCGGTCGTCGAGTCCGAGCAGGTCGGTTCCGTCGAAGACCGCCTTGCCGCCGATCCGGGTGCCAGGATGCCGCGGCAGCAGCCCCATGATCGCCATCGAGGTGACGCTCTTGCCGCAGCCGGACTCACCGACCAGACCGACGACCTCACCGGCGTCGACCGAGAAGGAGACCCCGTCCACCGCGCGCACCGTACGCTGCCCACGCCGGGCGAATGTGACGCTCAGGTCATCCACTTCGAGCAGTGCCATTACCGGCCCTCCGTTCGCACCTGCGGGGCTCGCGAACCCGTTTCTCGGGCTACACACATGGCGGGACCTACTTCCGCAGCTTCGGGTCGAGGGCCTCACGCATCGCCTCACCGAGCAGGGTGAAGCCGAGCGCGGTGATGATGATCGCTACCGCTGGGAAGATCGCCAGTGCGGGTCGAATGCCGAGGTACGACTGGGCGTCGGCGAGCATGACTCCCCACTCGGGCTGCGCCGTGTCCGGGTTGCCGAGGCCGAGGAACGAGAGCGCGGCGGCCTCGATGATCGCGGTGGCCAGGGTCAACGTGGCCTGCACGATGACCGGGGCCAGCGAGTTCGGCACGATGTGCGTCAGCGCGATCTTCGGCTTCCGGACGCCGAGTGAGGTGGCCGCGAGCACGTAGTCGCTGTTGGCCTGCGCGATCATCGAAACCCGCAGCAGTCGGGCGAAGACCGGCACCGACACCATGCCGACCGCGATCATGACGGTGCTTAGGCTCGCCCCGAGCAGGGCGGCGATGCTGACCGCGAGCAGGAGGCTCGGCAGCGCCAGCATCATGTCGATGACGCGCATGAGCACGTTGTCGACCGCGCGCCCCCAGCGGCCCCCCAGACCGGCGGCCGCTCCCGCGACCCCGCCGATCAGGGCGCCCACGGCCAGTCCGATCAGGGTGGCGACCACCCCGACCAGCAGGGTCTGCCGGGCTCCGACGATCATCCGGCTGAAGACGTCCCGACCCTGGTGGTCGTAGCCGAACCAGTGCTCGGCGGAGGCGCCGGGGATGATGCCCTGCCCCGACTTCACCAGGCCCTCGCGAATTCCGATGGTGTCCTTCGGCTCGTAGGGGACGAAGAACGGGCCGACCAGCGCCACCAGGACGAAGATCGTCAGAATGACGGCGCCGATGATGGCGGCGGGGTTCCGCCGCAGCCGCCGGAACGCCTCCTGCCAGAGGCTGACCCCCCGCTCGTCGTCCCGGTTCACCATCTCGGCGAGCCGGTCCAACCGCTCCTTCTTACCTGTCATCGTCATCGGACCCTCACCCTCGGGTCGATCAGGCTGTAGGAGAGGTCAACCAGGAGGTTCACCAGCACGTACACCACCGATATGATCATGATGAAGCCCAGCAGCACCGGGTAGTCACGCTGGCCGATCGCCTCGTAGATGAAGGCCCCGATGCCGGTGAACGCGAAGACCGTCTCGGTCAGCACGGCACCGGAGAGCAACCCCCCGGTGAGCAAGCCGATCGAGGTGACCACCGGCAGCAGCGAATTGCGCAGCACATGCCGGCCCCGCACGGTCCGCTCGGTCAGCCCCTTCGCCTCGGCGGTCCGGACGAAGTCCTCGTTGAGTACCTCCAACACGCTCGCCCGGGTGATCCGGACGATGATCGCCAGCGGGATGCTGGCCAGCGCGAGCCCCGGCAGCACCAGATGCCAGAGCGCGTCCATGGCGGCATCCCACTCCCGGGTCATCAACCCGTCGAGGACGAAGAAGTTCGTGATCCGGGTCGCCTCGATGGTCGGATCCTGTCGGCCGCTGGACGGGAACCAGCCCAGGTTCTCCGAGAAGATCGCCTTCAGGACGTAGGCCAGGAAGAAGATGGGGACGCAGATCCCGACCAGCGATCCGCCGACCGAGAGATGGTCGAGTAGCTGCCCCCGACGGCGGGCGGCCAGGTAGCCGAGGGGAATGCCGACCCCGATCGCGATCACCAGGGCGGTGATCGTCAACTCGATGGTGCCGGGGAAACGCTCCAGGAACTCTTCGACCACTGGGCGCTTGGTCGACGTCGAGGTGCCCAGGTCCAGGCGAAGGAGCCGCTGCACGAAGCGGCCGTACTGGACCAGAATCGGCTCGTCGAGACCCATGCTGCGGCGAATCGCCGCGCGCATCTCGGGGGTGGCCCGCTCGCCGAGGATGGCGTCCTCGGGGCCGCCCGGTAGGCGGCGGACCCAGATGAAGAGCAGAAGCGAAAGCCCGAACAGCGTTGGTATCAGCTGGAGCAGGCGTCTGACGATAAACCGGAACACGATGCCTCAGAAGGGTGCGGAGGGACGCGGGCGGGCGCTGTGCAGCACAGCGCCCGCCCGGTTTCTTGCGTTAGATCAGGACTTGAACTCAGCGTTGGCGAACCGCTCGTCGGTGAGCGGGCTGGCCGTGACACCGGTCACGTCCTTGCCGAACACGATCGTCGGCGGCGAGTGCGAGACCGGCACACCGGGCAGGAAGTCCATGATGGTCTTGTTCAGAGCCTTGTACTTCTCCACCCGTTCCGCCGCATCGATGGTGGAGTCGGCGTCCTTGAACTGCTCGAAGAGGGCCGGGTTGTCGAAGCCCCACTCGTCCTTCTGCCGGTCGAAGAAGGTGCCGATGAAGTTGTAGGCGTCGCCGTAGTCGCCGGTCCAGCCGAGGAAGTGCAGGTCGTGCTCGCTACCGGAGGTGGTGGCGTTGAGGTAGTCCGGGCTCCACTTCAGCGGGATCGGCTCGACCGTGATGCCAGCCGCCTCGAGGTCCGCCGAGACCAGCTCGAAGAGATCCTTCGGGTTCGGCATATACGGACGGGTGACGTCGGTCGGGTAGTGGAACCGCAGCGTCAGGTCCGCCGCACCGGCCTCGGCCAGCAGCTGCTTGGCCTTGTCAACGTCGTAGTCGTAGGTGGTGACGTCGCCGTTCCAGCCCTCGACCGTGTCCGGGAAGAAGTTCGTCGCCACCTTCGCCTTCGGGGGCAGCTTCGAGTCGACCAGGGCCTGCCGGTTGATCGCGTGGGCGATCGCCTGCCGGACCTTGAGGTCGGCCAGCTTCGGGTTCCCCTCCTGGTTCATGGCCAGGTAGAGGATGTTGAACGCCGGCCGGGTCAGGACATTGAATCCCTCGTTCTTCAGCGGCTCGACATCAGCCGGCCCGACCAGGTCGTAGCCGTCGACGTCGCCGGAGCTCAGCGCCTGCTTGCGCGCGTTCTCCTCCGAGATGGTCTTGAAGACGAGGTTCTTCAGCTTGGCCTTGTCGCCCCAGTAGTCGTCGTTGCGCTCGATGGTGAGCGACTTGTTGGCGATGTCCCAGGTCTTGAACTTGAAGGGCCCGGTGCCGGTCGGGTGCTTGGTCGCGTACTCAGGGTACTTGACGTCCGTCGCGGTGCCGCCGATGTTGTCCGCGTCGTACTTCTCCAGCGCCGTCGGGCTGTGGATGGAGAACGACGGCAGCATCAGGGCGGCCGGAACCTTGCTGGACGCCCGGGTGAAGGCCAGGTCGACCGTGGTGGCGTCCTTGGCGGTGCAGGACTTGAAGAGGCTCTCCGAGAGCCCTTCGTCCTCGTTCTGGGCGAAGCCGCCCATCACGTCCTGCCAGTAGGCGGTCACGTCCGGGCTCTGCATGAGGCCCGTGGCGTTGTACCAGCGATTGAAGTTGACGCAGACGGCCTCGGCGTCGAAGTCGGTGCCGTCGTGGAACTTCACGCCCGAGCGGAGCTTGAAGGTCCAGGTGGTGCCCGCCTCGTCCGGAGTCCAGGACTCAGCCAGGCCCGGGCTCACCTTGGTGCCGCCCTCCTCGGGGCGGACCAGGGTCTCGAAGATCTGACGGGCCACCCGCAGCGACTCACCGTCGCTGGCGAAGCTCGGGTCGAGCACCTTCGGGTCGTGGGCGACACCGAAGACAAGGGTGTCGTTGTTACTACCGCCGGAATCCTCGCGGTCACTCTCGGCGCAGCCGGCTACCGCGAGGGCCGCGACCGCGACGGCCGCGACAGCAGCCTTCGGCCTGGATGCACGCATGGGTGCTTCACCTCGTCCTTGTGGATACGGACAACGCGGTGACCGGGGTCACCGATGGCGGGAACCATAGCCGTCCGGCCAACGCCGCGGAAACTGCCGGGTGGACAGTCGATGTCGGATCGTGGCTTTTCACCGCCCAGACCGAAGAACCGAAGGAAAAGCGAGGACCTTCCCGAATGATCGGCGGCCGTGATGCGAAACTGTTACGTCAATCCGGCCCTAGAAGACCTCAGGTGTTAGATCAATACGACCCCCGTTGATGCGGTGCCAGCAGGGCCCGGACCGTTGGCCCGGGCGCCAGCGGGGCTCAGACCGTCCGGCGCCCCTCGAAGGCACGACCGAGAGTGATCTCGTCGGCGTACTCCAGGTCACCGCCGACCGGCAGGCCACTGGCCAGCCGGGTCACGGCGATGCCCATCGGCTTCACCATCAACGCCAGGTAGGTGGCGGTCGCCTCACCCTCGGTGTTCGGGTCGGTGGCCAGGATCAGCTCCCGCACCGCGCCACCGCCCAGCCGGGTCAGCAACTCCCGGACGCGCAGATTGTCCGGCCCGATCCCCTCCAGCGGGTTGATTGCGCCACCGAGGACGTGGTAGCGGCCGCGGAACTCACCGGTCCGCTCAATCGCCACCACGTCCTTCGGCTCCTCCACCACGCAGAGCACCTCATCGGTACGGCGTGGATCGCGACAGATCCGGCACTGCTCGGACTCGGCCACGTTGTAGCAGCTGGTGCAGAAGCGCACCAGCTCCTTGACCTTGCGCAACGCGTCGGCCAGCCGGTTGATGTCGGCCGGATCCGCGGACAGGACATGAAAGGCGATCCGCTGGGCGCTCTTCGGGCCAACGCCCGGCAGTCGGCCCAGCTCGTCAATCAGATCCTGGATGGCGCCCTCGTACATCGTCGGCTCAGAGACCGGGCAGGCCGAGGCCGCCCATACCGCCGGCCACCGGCCCCATCTTCTGGTCGGTCAGCTCCCGGGCCGCCTCGGCGGCGTTCCGCACCGCCGCCACCACCAGATCCTCCAGGGTCTCGACATCCTCCGGATCGACCGCCTTTGGGTCGATCGTGACCGACTTAAGCTCGCCGGTGCCGGCGACGGTCGCGGTGACCAGGCCACCACCCGCGGCACCGGTCAGCTCCGCCTCGGCCAACTCGGCCTGCGCCTGGGCGATCTGCTGCTGCATCTTCTGCGCCTGCTTCAGCATCTGCTGCATGTTCGGCTGTCCACCTGGGCGCACGAACGACTCCTTAATCACTCGACCTGCTGCAAAACTCTGCTTACTGCTTACTGCTTACTGCTTACTGGCGTTACCCACGGGTGTTTGCTCCCCGCCGGCTACACGCCGACCTAACGGGACTCAACCTCGTCGATCCGCTCCGCGCCGAACGCCTCACGGAGCAGCCGAACCGCCTGCTCCTCACTGGACTGACGGGCGGTCCGCTCATCAATCACCTCGTCCAGCGGCTCGTCTCCCGGATCGAACCCCTCATGCACCACCGCGGAAGCCGTACCACCACGCGGCGCACCGTCGTATTCCGGATCGTACGGCGGCTCGCCGGCCCAGTCCGGCTCCGCTATCCGCCGCGACGGGGCGGCGGAACGCTGCGCCCGCCCCCCACCGGCAGCCGCCGCCCGGGCAGCGGCGATCGCACTACTCGCCGGGGAAGCGCTCGTCGCGGACGGCCGGGATGCAGCCGCAGCGGCAGGCGCCGCGCCAGAGACCCGGCCACCACCAGCGGTCGACCCCGCCGCTGACGGCGCCGGTCCCGCTGCTGACGGTGCCGGTCCCGCTGCTGATCCTGCCGACGCCGCTGCTGGCGCAGCCGTGGCGGCCGCACCCGGCCCACCCGGGCGGGCGGTCGCGGGCCACTCCTCGGCCGCGCTGCCGGCCGGCTCGGGCGGGGCAGCAGCCCCACCGGGGCGCGCCGGCTCCGGCCACTCCTGCTCCGCCGCGGACCCAGCGGAGCGCCGGGCCGCACCATCAGCCCCCCCGCCGCCAGCCGCTCCGCCGCCGGCCGACGAGCGGGTCGGAGCGGTTGGAGCCGCCGCCGGCTCCGGCCGCGCCGGCGCGGCCGCAGGCCGGGCCGGGCCGCTGGCGCGGGGCCCGGCAGCGGGTCCGCCGACCCGCTCACCAGCTACCTCGCACCTGATCTGCCAGCGTTCGCCCAGCTCCTCGTGGAGGGACTCGATGAGCAGGTCCGGCTCGTTGGCGAGCGCCTGGGCGTGAAACGGATAACGGAAGGCCAGCACGAGGGTCTGACCGTCGACCTCGTGGACCGTCGCCTCCCGAGCCCAGGCAGCGGCCTTCTTACTCTTGCGACCCACCAAGCCGACCACCTCCGACCAGCGCCGCCGTACGGCGGCCGCGTCGAGCGGGCCCGTGCCGGTCGTACCCGGCCGGGGCGGCTCGGGCGTGGCCGGGTCGGGCATGACCGCCGGCCGGGGGGAGGTACGGCGAGCATCGTCGGACGCGGCCGGACCAGCCGGGCCCGGCGTGCTCGCGGACGTCGCGGTAGCCGCCGGGCGGGGCGGGGAGTCGGCCGCTGGCGCGGGAGACGGGACGGCAGCCGGCGCGGAAGGCGTACCAACTGCCGGGGCGGGGGCAGCCGGCACGGCGGACGAGCCAGCAGCCGGCGAGGCGGGGGCAGCCGGCGAGGCGGGGGCAGCCGGCGAGGCGGGGGCAGCCGGCGAGGCGGGGGCAGCCGGCGAGGCGGAAGTCGGCGCGGGGGCAGCGCCCGGCGGGGCACCGGCACCGGCACCGGCACCGGCGAGCGTGAGCCGACGCTCCAGAGTTTCGAGGCGTTGCAGGAGGCCAACGGTCGAGTCGTCGGCGCCGGGCAACAGCAGCCGGGCGCAGATCAGCTCCAGTAGCAGCCGGGGGGCGGTGGCGCCCCGCATCTCGACCAGGCCGTCGTGCACGATGTCGGCGCACCGGGACAGGGTGCCCGGCCCGAGCCGCTGCGCCTGGGCGGTCATCCGCTCGATCTGGTCGTCCGGGCCGTCCACCAGGCCCTTCGGCGCGGCGTCCGGCACCCGCTGGAGGATGATCAGGTCACGCAGGCGCTCCAGCAGGTCAGCGGCGAACCGGCGCGGGTCGTGACCGGCGCCGACGATCCGGTCAACGGTGGCGTACGCCGCCGCACCGTCCCCCGCGGCGAGCGCGTCGCACATCTCGTCGATCAGCGCCGAGTCGGTGACACCGAGCAGCGCGGCGGCCCGGGCGTAGGTGACCCCCTCCGGGCCGGCCCCGGCGATGAGCTGGTCGAGCACCGAGAGACTGTCCCGGGCGCTACCGCCACCGGCCCGCACCACGAGGGGGAAGACCGCCGGCTCGACTTGGACGCCCTCGGCCTGGCAGAGCTGTTCCAGGTACGGCCGGAGCACCTTCGGCGGGATCAGCCGGAACGGGTAGTGGTGGGTCCGCGACTTGATCGTGCCGAGGACCTTCTCCGGCTCGGTGGTGGCGAAGATGAACTTGACGTACTCCGGGGGCTCCTCGACCAGCTTAAGCAGCGCGTTGAAGCCGGCCGACGAGACCATGTGCGCCTCGTCGATGACGTAGATCTTGAAGCGGCTCTGCGCGGGTGCGAAGAACGCCTTCTCGCGCAGCTCCCGCGCGTCGTCAACGCCGCCGTGACTGGCCGCGTCGATCTCGATGACATCGATCGAACCGGCGCCGTCGGTGGCCAGCGCCCGGCAGGAGGCACAAGTCCCACAGGGCTCCGGGGTCGGGCCGTGCTCGCAGTTGAGCGACCGGGCCAGGATGCGGGCACTGGAGGTCTTGCCACAGCCACGCGGCCCAGAGAAGAGGTACGCGTGATTGAGCCGCCCGCTGCGCAACGCCTGCGACAACGGCTCGGTGACGTGCTCCTGCCCGATAACCTCGGCGAAGGTACGTGGTCGGTACTTGCGGTAGAGCGCCAGCGCCACAGCGTCCCGCCTCCTCTCGACCGAGCCATTCTGCGCCGGTCCGGCCCGGGTGACCACCCGCCCCGCTGACCCCGGGGCAAGGAAGGAACCGGATTGACGCCCGAGATAACAGAAGGAGCCCTTGCTGACAAGGCAGCTCAGCGGCGGGTGCCGACGGCGGCACCGAAAGGCCCCCCGTGCACCCGCCAGAGCCCGCTTATCCTTGCTGCCTTCCGGCCCTGGGGAGGTTCACGAGATGCACGCCGCACGGGGGGTGCAGACAGCCTACCCGACCGGCTGTCGATCAACGGGGGGTGGTGGGGCGAGCGCTCCCGGCGGGACCTGTATCCTGTTCGGCGGAGGATTCGCCTAGAGGCCTAGGGCGCACGCTTGGAAAGCGTGTTGGGTTTACACCCTCACGAGTTCGAATCTCGTATCCTCCGCTCGCCTGAGCAGGAAAAACGACAGGGCCGGCCCCCACGGGGACCGGCCCTGAGTCGTCTCTACGGTCGCTGTCGTCTCAGTTGTCGTCTCACTTGCCCTGTTCCGGCTCGTCTGACGGCGGCTCGGCAGCCTGCTCCCCCGGCCCGCTCGGCGGGTCGCCCCAGCGCAGTCCACCCTCGCTGCCAGCGACCGTTCGGTGAGCTACCTCCGAGCTACCGCAGCGTCCGGGGACACGTCCGAGCCCGAGACCGACCCGTATCCGGACGATCCAGATCCCCCAGGGTTAGGCTCGTTCATTTCATCGACGAGCTGTCCGTGCGCCTGCCACGCCTTGTTGAGTACCCCGTCACTTGTGAACTGCATGTCAGCGTGCTTGACGATGTACGCCTTGGCTTCCTGAGCGTCGTAGCGTGCGTCGTTTTAACGCGAAACGCAGCGCGTCCCAGGGCGCCGGTTCAACAAAATCTCACAACAGGCGGTCTTCGATAAACCCCGTCACGACAAGCAGGACGGCGGCAACAAGTAGCGAAAGAGTCATGATTCTCCCGCGCCGCTTCGACTGGGTGTTGTTGACTGCCCGATAGACACCAGCGCCTGCCACTGCCGCCACACCAAGGGGTACCGCAACGGACATGGAGCGAAGGAACGACCCCAAGTCAAAGATTCCGCGGTCGTCACCAACGACGGCCAGCTGGTAAATCACGTATCCCACCGCCACCAGGCAGAAGAAGAACAGCACCATCGAAAGCGTTGCTACGCTTTTGCGGAAGTCATGCCATTGGTCCAGCTTTTCAGGTGCCGCCGCCCGCTTCACCGTATCACCACTCACGGCGCGACCCTGTCACAGAGCTACCGCTAAGCGCCACCCCGCTCAGACACCGTCATGGGGCCCCCTACCGGAGGATCGCCGTGCCACTTCTGGGCACCGTCGCGGCGGCCGGTCTGGTCCATACTTCCTCGGCGCGCTTGGCCTACACGTAAACCCATTGCTAGCCCGCGCCACTGCGCGTAGAACCGACGACATGACCGACGCCGTGGGGCCGGGACCGCAGTACGAGGCGTTCGCCGACGAATTCTTGGAGCACGCACGCGAGGGCCTCTACAACGCTCACTACGACCGGCCGACCTGCCTGCGGCTGCTCGGTGAGGTCGCTGGGCGCACGGTGTTGGATGCGGCCTGCGGTCCCGGGCTTTACGCCGAGGAGCTGGTAGCCCGGGGTGCCCGGGTGATCGGGCTGGACCAGAGTCCGCGCATGGTCCAGCTGTGCCGGGAGCGCGTCCCCACTGGCGCCTTCCACGTACACGATCTTGCTGACCGGCTGCACTGGCTGCCGGACGCCTCGGTGGACCTGGTCTTGCTCGCGCTCGGGCTGGAGTATGTCGATGACCGAACCTCGGCGCTGCGGGAGTTGCGGCGGGTGTTGCGGCCGGATGGGGCGCTCGTGCTGTCCCGGCTACACCCCACCGGTGACTGGCTTCGGCATGGCGGCAGCTACTTCGACGTGCGCGTTGTGGAAGAGACCTGGAGTAAGGGCTGGCAGGTGCGCTATTGGCTGGCCCCGCTGGAGCGGACCTGCGAAGAGCTACACGAAGCGGGATTTCTGATTGAGCGGCTGCTGGAGCCACGGCCGACCGCCGAAGGGGCGCTGGTCGATCGAGACCGCTACGAGCGTCTGCTGCGGGAGCCGATCGGGTTCCTCGCGGTCCGGGCGCTGCCAGCCCCGGGGCGGTAGCGCCCCAGCCGGCGCCACCCGCCCCGCTGGGACACGCGGCGGCGCGTTACCCCACGTAGCCCGTTGACTGGTTTAGGCATATTTTTCGTATTCACGTCTTTATCGGGTCTATGTCGGGTTTACTCAGCGGTGGCTGCTACCGCCGGCCTGGTAGCCGAGGAGCATCGCACCGGCCAGCCCCGGCATGGTCGCTTCTCGTCCATGACGGGGAAGGACACCGAGACCACGATGAGCCTTCAGGAGCACACCCACAAGCCGGACCCGGCTCGATCTGGTGTACGGCGGGGGCGGTCCCGGTGGTGGGCTGCCGGAGTGACGGGCCTGGCCCTCACCACCGTCGGCGTCACTGCCGCCCCGGCCGCCGATGCGGTCGGACGCACCCGCGCCACTGTCGCCGACCGGCCCGCCACCGCCGACCGTCCCGCCGCCGACCGTCCCGCCGCCGACGAGCACCGCGGCAAACTCGACGGCGGCAAACCCAGCCACCAGAGCAGGGAGGACCCGGGAACGAAAGGCGGGACGTCACCGGGGGCACCGGTGCCCTGCGACGCGGATGCCCTGATCGCTGCGATCACCCTGGCCAACGCCCGCGGTGGGGGTGCGCTCGACCTGGCGCGGGACTGCACCTACCTACTGACCGCGAACATCGACGGCGCCGGCCTGCCCGCCATCACCAGCCCGATCACCCTCAACGGGAGTAAAAGCACCGCCATCGAACGCGCCGCCGCTGCCGACCAATTCCGCATCCTGAACGTCAGCACCGGCGGCAACCTCACCCTCAACCAGCTGACGATCACCGGCGGCCAGACCACCGACGCTGACGGCGCTGGCATATTGGTCGACGCGGGTGGGGCGTTGACCACTAATCACAGCACCATCACCCGCAACATCGCCAGCGGCACGGGTGGCGGCATCACCAACAACGGCACCACCCATCTCCAGTCCTCCGAGGTCAGCCGCAATACCGCCAACTCCTCCGGCGGAGGAGTCATGAATTTTGGCCTACTCAATGTCAGCAAGTCCGGCATCCACGCCAACACCGGATACATGGGAGCCGGAGTCACCAGCACGGGAACTGTTCGGATCGGACACAGCAGCATCTCCAAAAATCACTCCCGGCTATTCACCGGCGGTCTTTTCGTCGAAAGCGGCACCGCCACAGTCACGGACAGTAGCGTTACGAACAACAGCGCCACCCAGGTGGTCGGTGGGATTCTCGCGGGCCTGAGCACAGAAGTATCGCTCCGCTCGGTCACCATCGCCGACAACGTGACTTTGAACGCAGTCGCTGGCGGCCTTGGGGTGGACTTCAACGCGTCCGTCGTCGTTGCCGACAGTGTTATCAAGAACAACAATGCCAGCATCGAGGGCGGCGGGATCTACAACACCTCCGATCTGGTACTAAGAAACACGAAGGTCTTCGGCAACCAGGCCGGAACCCAGGGCGGTGGCATCTACAACGAAAGCATCGGAACCGTGACCCTCTTCACCACCAAGGTCACCAAAAATATCGCCGGCGAGGATGGCGGTGGCATCTACAACGAGGCGGGCGGCACGGTGAACCTGAACACCGCCACCGGCACCGTCGTGGTCAAGAATCGACCGAACAACTGCGTCGAGGTTCCCGGCTGCGCCGGTTAGTCGCGTACCGCCGGGCCCGCGAGAGGGCCCGGCAGCGGATACATTGCTCCGCATGACCAAGGTCGATCATGAGATCACCGCGGAACTGGTCCGGGAGCTGCTCCGCGACCAGCACCCCGACCTCGCCGAACGCCCGATCGGGCTCGGCGCGCGGGGGTGGGACAACCAGTTGTGGCGGCTCGGTGCCGACCTGGCCGTCCGGCTTCCGTGGGCCACGGTGCACGCGGACGCGCTGCTGCACAAGGAACACGCCTGGGTACCCACCCTGGCCCCACGCCTACCGTTGCCGGTCCCCGTCCCACAACGACTCGGCGTACCCTCCGAACAGTTTCCCCGGTCGTGGCTGATCACCACCTGGATTCCGGGCGCCCCCGCCGACCAGATCCCGGTCACCCGCCCCCTCGACGCGGCCAGGTCGCTGGCCACCTTCCTGACAGCGCTGCACCAACCCGCCCCCAGCGGGGCGCCTGCCGGCTGGGGCCGGGGTGGGCCGCTGGTGGACCAGTCCGAGCAGTTCGCCGAGGCACTCGCTGCCGCCACCGAACGTGGGCTGATCGACGAGCCGGATGCGCTTCGCGCCATCTGGCAGGACGCGGTCGCCGCTCCGCCGTGGACTGGCCCACCGCTCTGGCTCCACGCCGACCTGCACCCGGCCAACGTGCTCACCGCCGACGGCACCCTCTGCGGAGTGATCGACTTCGGTGACCTCTGCACCGGGGATCCCGCCTATGACCTCGCCGCCGGGTGGCTGCTGCTGCCCGAGGGCATCGACCACTTCCACGCAGCGTACGAGCCGGCCCCCGACCCCGCCACCCTGCTCCGCGCCCGCGGTTGGGCGGCGACACGCGCCCTCGATTGCCTTCTCATTGGCGACAACGGCGTCCACGGCCGCCCCGGCGGCAAGCCCTCCTGGGGCCCACCGGCGCACGCCGCCCTCCGCCGCCTCACCGCCGCGGTGCACAGTTCGCCGCCAGGATGAGGGCTGCGGAGCCGATCCAGCGCCCCCACCGGAGGCGCTGACAGTGCAATGATGCCCGTCATGGTGACCAGTTCCATTCCGTTGGGACGTCCCTTCTGGACGTTCTGGAGCGCCTCGACCCTCGCCAACGTCGGTGACGGCATCCGACTGGCAGCTTTCCCCCTCCTCGCCGCGTCGCTGACCGCCAACCCGATCGCGGTGGCCGCGGTAACCGCGGCCCAGTCCCTGCCGTGGCTGGTGACCGGCCTCCTCGCCGGGTCGCTGGCCGACCGCCGCCGCCCTCGCGCGCTGCTCGCCCAAGCCGACACCGCCCGGGTGGTCGTCCTGGGCGTCCTGGTCGTAGCCGTGGCGATGGGCTGGGCGTCGCTGCCGCTGGTCCTGCTGGCCAGCTTCCTGCTCGGGGTCGGGGAGACGGTACGCGACACGGCCGCGCAGACGGCACTTCCCGGCCTGGTGCCCGAACGGCTACTCGAACGCGCCAACGGAAGACTGGTCGCCGGCGAGATCGTCGGCAACGAGTTCGTCGGCCCGCCAGTCGGCGCCGCGCTCTTCGTGGCCGGCGCCGCGCTGCCGTTCGCGGCGAACGGGGCGTCCCTCGCCCTAGCCGTCATGCTCCTGCTGACTCTGCCGATCAGCATCGCCGCCCGGCCACCGCAGGACGCGCCGAAGCAGGCCAGCCCAGGTGTGGTGGCGGGTCTGCGCTGGCTGGCAGGCCAGCGGATGCTGCGCACACTCGCGTTGGTCACCGCCGCGGTCGCCGCCGCCGACAGTGCCTGGTTCGCGATCCTGGTGCTGTACGCGGAGGGCCCCCTCGGCATCGGCGCGACCGGCTTCGGAATCCTGCTCGCCGCCGGTGCCCTCGGCGGCCTGCTCGGCTCGTTCATCGTTGACCGACTCGTCGCGGGCCGCCGGCACCGCATGATCCTCACCTGCTCACTGGCGATCACCGCCGGCATCCCGGCGGTACTCGCCGTGACCACCCAGTTGTGGGCGGCGATCCTCGTCATCGTGGTCACGAGCGGCTCGTTCGCGGTGCTCAACGTCACGGTCGTCTCGCTACGGCAACGGCTGGTGCCACGGGAACTACTCGGCCGTACGATCGCGGCCGGTCGCACCCTGAGCTTCAGCGCCGCCGCAGCGGGTGCACTGCTCGGCGGTGTCCTCACGGCGGCAATCGGAATCGAAGCACCCTTCATCTTCAGCGGCCTGGTCGCGGTCCTGGCGACTACCGCGTGGTGGGTCGTGTCCCGCCCCTGACCAGGAGCCCATCGTCGATGAGGGCCGCCGCGAGGGAGCGTAGATGCCGGGCGCGACCACTGGAACACCGCACCACATCGAAATCTGGGTACCCCACCTCGCCCGGGCCATCCACAGTTGGGGATGGTTGCTGCAGCGTCTCGGCTATACGCTGTTCCAGTCTTGGCCAGCGGGACGCAGTTGGCGGATGGGCCCGACGTACATCGTGCTGGAAGAATCCCCGGACCTCACCGCGGACGACCATGACCGCCGCCGGCCCGGCCTCAATCACCTTGCCTTTCACGTCGAAAGCACCCAACTCGTCGACATGCTCTGCGAGGAGGCCACCCAGTACGGTTGGCGCCTGCTGCTCTCCGACCGCCACCCCTACGCCGGGGGCCCCAACCACTACGCCGCCTATCTCGAGGACATCGACGGCTTCGAGGTGGAACTCGTCGCCATCCCGCCCGAGCAGGGATACTGAGGGCGTGCAACGGAGCGGGCAACCAACGGGGGCGAAGCCAGCCGGGCTCTTCGTACACATGTCTCATCCACAGCCTGTGGACGCATGAGTTACCAGCTCAGCGCGATCATCGCGGACGTCGGGTTGCTGCGCGGGGAGACCCGCGGGCTGGATCACGCGGTCCTCGGCGACCTACGCCAGGATTTCGCCCTACTGCCGGTGACCTCGCAGCTGGTCGAGGAGCTGACCGGGGCGCCGCCGGACTACGCCGTCGAGGAGCCCGCCCCGGAGCGCCCGTTCACGCTGGCACTCTCCACCGCGCTGACCGGAGTCCTGGCCGACTGGTCACGGCAGGGGCCGGTGGCGTACGTCGAGGCGGAGTTCGCCGGCGGCGGTGGCTACCAGGCAGCGGCGGTGTGGCTCGGCGGTCAACGGTCCTGGGGACCCCGTTTCGACTCGGTGTTCGACGGACCGCGGGAGCGGTGGCCGATCAACGCCGCCCTGGTCGAGGTGGGGGTGGAACCGGGGCGGTGGGTTGATCACTTCGCCGAGCTCGGCCTGCACGTGGAGCGGAACACCGCCGGCTGGCTGACGCACGGGCGTCGAGGGTTGGGGGTCGACTACTGGGACGAGTTGGTTGAGGAGTGGGAACGGCGCGAAGCCGAGGCCAGCCAGCGTCCCGAGCCGGGCGGGTTTCGGTCCGGCGATCCCGGCGGGTTTCGGTTCAGCGAACCTCGATGACCTCCTGGCCGAGCGGCCAGAATGCCGCCGGCACGAGCTTGAAGTTGGCGATCCCGAACGGAATGCCGATGATCGTTACACAGAGCGACACCCCGGCAATCAGGTGCGACAGCGCCAGCCACCAGCCGGCCAACAGCACCCAGAGCACGTTCGCCAGCCCCGAGGCGACGCCGGCCCCCGGCTTGGTGACCAGGGTCCGACCGAAGGGCCACAGCGAGTACGAGGCCAGCCGCAGCGAGGCGACCCCGAACGGGATGGTGATGACGAGGACGAAGCAGATCACCGCGGCGACGAAGTAGCCGAAGGCCAGCACGATTCCGCCGCCGAAGATGAGCCACAGCACGTTCAGGACGAATCGAATCATGCTCCTAGCGTGACGCACCTCCGCCACCTCGCCGGCCTCGCGCACCACCCCCGGTGCCGACCCACGCCCATGAACCACTTGATGCTTCTAACTACTAACGATCGCTGCAACCCCGCTGACGCAACTCGTAGCCGGCGTCCGGGGCTTCGAGACCCGCGGGGTACGTGTCGAGTTCGGACTGATCACACGCCTGGCCGGCGCGCGGACCATCACCGTGACCGAAGCCGCCGCCGAGTTCAGGATGGACGACCGTCCGGCCGACCTGCTACTGGCCGCAAGCGCATCCCTGGGGCTACTGGAGAAAGCCGGTGCCAGCTACCGCAACTCCGAGCTGGCCGAGCAGTTCCTGGTCGAGGGGCGGCCGTACTACTTCGGCGCCCAGATCCGCTACTCCGACCTGCGCACCTACCTGCCCTGGCACCGGGTCGGCGAGGCGCTGCGCAGTAACCGCCCGCTGACTTGGGACCCGCAGCAGCAGTCCATGTTCGACACGACAAACCCGAAAATGGTGGCGGAGTTCTGGGACGCCATGTTCTCCACCTCCCGCTTCACCGCGCGTGCCTTGGCTGAGGCATACGACTTCGGCGCGCACCGCCGGCTGCTCGACGTCGGCGGCGGTGCCGGGGCCTTCCCGATCGAGCTCTGCCAGCGGCTACCGCAGCTCCAGGCGACGATCCTGGATCTGCCGCACGTCTGCGCCCGGGCCGAGGAACGGAGTACATGGGCTGGCTCGGCGACGCCGGTTTCGTTGACGCCCGGGTCGTGGCCTACGACGCAGCCGGCGCGAACGGCGCGGTGGTGGCCCGCCGGCCCTGACATCACAACCGAGCCTAACGATCTCGAGATAGCGGAACACCCGGTGCGATCTTCACGGCTCGACCGGGGGTTCTCGCTGTTCACGAGCGGTGGCGGCGGGATTTGAACCCACGAATGAGGTGAGGCATATCCCCGACGGGGAACGTTGAAGCGATGCAGCATCATCACGCTCGGCCCCAGAACATCGGTTTGCCGACTCGTCTGGGTCCATGTGATCCGAGTTCCCATGCGGATGCCGCCCAAGAACCCCGCCAGCCGGAGGGCGTGTAGAGGATCTTCGTCGGCCCGAATCAGGAGCGCCCAAGCAGTGTTTGCGCGCGATTTATAATGCTACGCTCGATACCCACCCTGAGGCCGGGGCTACCTTTTATGTAATCGGCAACGTTGGGCCAAGCCTCAACCGTTCTCGCCACTGTATCCCGGACTATCTCTCCAAGCCCTGAGCCCGGGGGAGCCTGTAACCTCGCCTCAAGCCTCTCGAACGTCCGGACGTTCACGTAGTCAAACCGTTTTGATCCACCGAATTTCAGGCCAAGGTCCTCTGGCTCCTCCCCTATTCGATACGCCGCTGTTGAAACGAGGTCGTAGGCAGGGGACAAAGCCGGGATCCGAGTATCCCGATAAATGAGTGACCAGTTCTTCAGGTGGGCGTCACCGTTGCTGATAAGGATGATGAATGCCAGCCGGCGCGTGAACTCTCGCAAGCCGGCAAGATCTCGTCTTCTATAGATTAGGGATGCAACGGACTCATAGTTGCCCGAATATTTTCGGTTTGGGTAAACGTTACAGACCTGCGCCAGGTCTTCGATGTGGATACGACCTCGCCCGTCCTCCAAACGGTCGAATCGGCGAATCGCGTAGGCCCACTCCTCTACCCCAGGCCAGACGCCGCTTGGCAGGCCCTCAATCTGATCCCTATGCACCAACTTTATTTCTGGCACTTCGATTCCGGCCATAGCTGCTAGCGACATCATCGCGAACTCGTTGCGGGGAACGTCCGGATACTGACGGTCTGGCAGTTTAACGATCCAGTCGCCACCCTCGCCAAAAGCTGGCATTGTTAGGCGGTCCCGATCATCCAGCATCGAGAACTTGAGCTGGACGCCGGCTAGGGAGAAGCGCCATCCGGTGCTGCTCTCAAGGTCACGAAGGACGGCAGTGCCTTCAGGAACATGTTCCGGCCAAGGGATCTCTTCGCCTTCCGGGGTAAGGGGAAGTACCTTTACGGCACCCGGCAAGTCATGTCCCACCTGAGCAAGAAGCTCCATCTCCCTGTCTGCTGAGACCCCACGATCGTCCGCAACCCACGTACGGAGAACGCCTTCTGGGAGAAGGTTGGAAAACCAAGGAGGTAGCCGCAAGGCGGAGGTGTGAGGCTTTAGGAGATCCTGCTCGAATACTAGCCCCAGCACCGGCCGATACGGATTTCGAACATATTCCTCGTCTATTGAGAACCGGGTATAGTCACCACGTTGCGTGATGTGGCCTACTCTTGTTTCTGACAGCCAGACGCCGTAATGCTGCTCACGAAGCGTCATCGTTCTCCTCGTTAACGTCTTCAATTATGAGGTCCGTCAGCGGGGGCGTGTTCTCGAAACCCCATTCGCACACACCCTGCAGGAACCCTTGAAGTTGGGTCTGCAGAGCGACTTGTCGCTCCTTAAGAAACTCCACAGTCTTGTCACCTTCGAGCAATTCAAGCATCTCATGGGACAGCACGTGAGACGTCAGCACTTCTTGGGGAACCGCTTCGCCGTTCGGCCGACGTAGAAGATCACCCTCAATCGTCCCAGTCTCACTTTCCCTGGTAGGCAAAAGAACCCGATTAGCCGCCCAAAGGCGGTATTCCTCAGGTACGGAGTACCTGGGTACGATGTATCGCACCGCATCAAATGCCGTCACCCGGTCGAGTAGGCTGGCCGACAGTTCCTCCCGTCGAATTTTCTCACCTGTGGTTAGCGATCGCGGTTCAATGCTCCACCACGAACAGAGAGTAATTTTGGTAGACGCCTCATTACTACGAAACCGCCGAAGGTTCGGGAGTGGAAGGTCGGGGCGATCCACAAGACCAAGCAACGCTTGAATAGATCCGCCGAGGTCACCAGGCCTGATTGCGAAGCACAAGAAGCGAAGAGCCCCCGTAGTACTGCCCTTGTAAATTTCAGGCCCCACCACCGCCGCCCTCCAAAACCAGCGGCGCAGTAAACGGAGATTTCTCGCGTCGGGTTGCGGATAGTGGGCGAATAGACGAGTAAGGACAACGAGGAGATGCCTATACGGCAGCATACTGAAGTGCGGCACTCCAGTTTCCTCCTGCAAGAAAATAATTGCACGGCGAAGCGCCTCCTCGCCTAGCCTGTATGCCGTATCCCGATCTTCATCAGGGAACTCGATAATTGCGCGGCTAGGCTGGTGAGTTCTACGGGTCTCGCTGTGAAAACCAAACTCGTTCCGAATCTCGCGCGCCACATCAGGTCCACGGCGAGCCAGAACAGCCCGCAACACCGTGTCCTTGTCGACAAGCCCGAATCCCAGGTCGTCGTCTAGGTTCTCCGCAATTCGATCAAAATTAAGGGTGACGTCCTTTGCCTTCTCTTCGCCAGCAAATAGTGCAGAGAATATTTCCGCTCGACTCAGGCGCTTGCCGTAGTTGTTCATACGATCAAAGATGTCCTGCAGGACCTGCGCGTCATCCTGCACAACTTCGTATGCAGGTATTGCGTATTGACGTAGGGTCCTAGTGACAGCACTCGCCTGTTCTACGTAATCAAGAATGTCAGGATGTGCGGAGAACCATCGCAAGACTTTCTGAAGGTCAAAGATGACCGGAAGCGGAATTATTGTCGGCTCTTCCACCGCCGGCCGCGCCACGAACTGCTTAAGCTTCAGGTCATAAGCCAGAGAAAATCGTGAGTCTTTCGCGCCATCCTCACTTAATGCATTTGCAAGACTTGTGATTCGCTGCTGGCCGTCGACCACCCAAAGGGCTCGGTCGCTACCAGGGGCGTCGATCGTGAGTGCTCCCAACCGTAGGGTCTGGGGTTGCGCAGGCCGCCGCCACAACAGAAGGGAACCGATCGGATAGCCACGTAGGATGCTGTCAAGAAGGCGAATCACATCTGCTCGCTGCCACCGGAAGTCACGCTGGAAGTGGGGAACCCTAATCTGGCCCATCCATGCCATGTTGACAAGCGTTTCGACGTCGAACATGGTGGCACTGGGCCGGGCGTCAAGTTCCGTGGTCATCTCGTTCCTTCCCTCTTGCCTTCACTTTGCCAGACACCGGCCGAACACGTCCGATCTACACACGCCAGGTCGCACCATCTGGCGCTGACCCGTGAACATAATTAGGAACTCAACCGCTCCGCCCGTCCGATCAGGGCGGTTGCTAGCGTCTTCGTGCTCGTGATCACTACGTCCGCCCCGGCGGTCTGCAATCCATCGATTTCTTCGGTCGGCTGGCGTATGTGACAAACCGCGCCCCGTGCTGCGGCGAAGGGCCTCGAGTGGATCAGGTTTGCTGGCGAGATCGACGCTCATCCGTTGTACCGGTAGGCGATGGTTGACCACACCGAGTCGAACCACTGCCGGGACGCTTCCACGAACTGCGTGCCGTGGGAGGTATCGTCGTCGGTCACCGCGTAGTGGAACAGCGGCACATCCTTGCCCAACAGGTCGTAGATCGTCATCGGCTCGCCCTTGATCGAAACGGTGCGCTCAACGACCGGGTAGAAGCCGTAGAAGACTTCTTCGCCGTTGAGTATGTAAAGCTTGAACAGCGGGGACGCGCGGTGCATCCGTACCTCGACGGTGGTCGACCGGATCAGGCCGAGGTCTCCTAGCTCGGTGACTTGGTCGATGATGCTGTCCGCCGCCCGGCGGGTGATCCGCTCGGCGCGTTCGCGTACGGCCGGGTCATCGGCCTGGGTCTCAGCCCGTGAAGGTAGCGCTGTCGGTACGGTCATGTCCGAGATCAGGACTCGCACTGCGATTGTTTCCGGGGTGAGCCGACCGAGGCGCACCTTGTCGAGCGCTTCGACGAGCGCGTCTCGCAACGTCTCGCCGGAGAAGCCGGCGAGATCGATGGTGACGTGGGGCTGCTCGAACGCGGCATCGATGTGCGGGCGCAACTCGACGGCCCGCTGTGTGTGCACGCGGACGAACGCGCCGCTGCCCTGTCGGGACACGATCAGCCGCTCTGCCCGGAGCAGGTCTAGGGCACGCTTGACGGTCTCCCGTGCCACGCCGTATCGGGCGGCTAGCTCGGGCTGCGACGGCAGCTTGTCGCCAGGAACAAGCCGGCGCGTGAGGATGGCGGCCCGCAATTTGTTGGCGATCTGCTGCGACGCCTGTTTCGGGTCGTCGGGATCTAGCTGCCCGAGGAAGTCAAGGTTCTCGCTCACCCACCCACGGTACGTCTGACTAGCCAGGCTGGGAAGGTTTGCCGCGCCAACCCTGGCGGCGCGGTACCAGCACGTCTTGAGATAGCGAACGCCCGGCTGGTCCTTCCGGACCGACCGGGCGCTACGCCTTTTCACGAGCGGTGGTGGCGGGATTTGAACCCGCGGAGGGCGTAAACCCTCACACGCTTTCGAGGCGTGCTCCTTAGGCCACTCGGACACACCACCGCCGAGTAGGCTACAGGACCGCCCGACGGATGGCCCAACCGGTACGACGCCGAGGGTGGGCTGGCAGAATCCCTGCCATGAGTACGCACATCGGCGCGAAGCCGGGAGAGATCGCCGAGCGGGTCCTGATGCCAGGTGACCCGCTGCGGGCCAAGTGGATCGCAGAGACCTACCTTGAGGGCGCGCAGTGCTACTCGACCGTCCGCGGGATGCTCGGCTTCACCGGCCGCTGGAACGGGGTCGACGTGTCGATCCAGGGTTCCGGCATGGGCATGCCGTCGGCCTCGATCTACGCCCATGAGCTGATTAACGAGTACGGCGTCCGGTCTCTGATCCGGGTCGGCTCCTGCGGCGCCCTGTCCGAGGATCTCCAGCTCCGCGACGTGGTGGCGGCGATCGGTTCCGCCACCGACTCGAACATGAACCGCGTACGCTTCGACGGGCTGATCGACTACGCCCCGGTCGCCGACTTCGGGCTGCTGCGTAGCTCGGTGGAGGTGGCCGAGCGGCGCGGCGTCACCATGCAGGTTGGGCCGGTTCTGGCTGCCGACGCCTTCTACACCGACCGGCCGGACCTCTACGACTCCCTCGCCGAGTACGGCGTGCTGGCGGTCGAGATGGAATCGGCAGCGCTTTACACCATCGCCGCCCGGTTCAAGGCCCGAGCGCTCACCATCCTGACAGTCAGCGACCACATCCGTACCGGGGAGAAGACCACCTCGCAGGAGCGGGAGCAGACGTTCAGCCAGATGGTGGAGATCGCCCTGGACACCATCATCGCCTGATCAACACACGCTCACCCCGGGTCCTGGGCCGGTGCCAGGACCGGGACCGGGCAGACCTGGGCCGGTGCCAGGACCGGGACCGGGCAGACCGGCACCCGGGGCGGACCGGCCGGCGGCCCTACCGGAAGAAGGCACGCAGGACCGCCGCCGTCTCCGTTTCCAGGACACCGCCGTAGACCTCGGGGCGGTGGTTCAGTCGACGGTCACGCAGCACGTCCCAGAGCGAGCCGGCCGCCCCGGTCTTCGGCTCCCACGCCCCGAATACCACCGTGGAAACCCGGGCCAGCACCAGCGCCCCGGCGCACATGGTGCACGGCTCCAGGGTTACCACCAGGGTGCACCCGTCGAGCCGCCAGCGGCCGAGCCGGCCAGCTGCCCGGCGTAGCGCCAGCACCTCGGCGTGCGCGGTCGGGTCCCCGGTCAGCTCCCGCTCGTTGCGGGCGGTGGCCAGCTCGGCCCCGTCCGGGCCGAGGAGCACCGCACCGACCGGAATGTCGTCAGCGGCGGCGGGGGCCGGAATGCCGTCCGCGGCAGTGACCGTGGTTGCCGTCCCGGCGACCGCGACTTCCAACGCCCGACGCATCCACTCTTCGTGGCGCTGCCGGCGACCGGCACCACCCAGGCCGACCTCGCGCTCGCCCGCGCTCCCGCTCTCGCCGACGGGCCCGCCCACGTTCCCGCTCTCGCCGACGGAGACGGGCTCACACCTCACGCAGCTCCTCGACCTCGTCGGCGCAGCCCAACACCGTGCACGCCTCGGTGGTGACATCCGCCGGCAGCATCCCCTCGTGCCCGCAGAGCGCGATCAGCTTTGTCCCGGACACCCCCAGGTCGGCGAGGAGGTCCGCGTCCCCGACCGGGTCCGCCTCCGGGTCCGCGGCGGGCTGTTCACTCTCCGGGTCACCGGTGGCGGCGCGGGGTTCCTCGATCTCGTCCAACCCCGGCACCGACGCCTTGAGGTCCCCGACCAGCAGCGCGCCCAGCTGGGTCTCCTCGGCGTACGCCGAATCCGAGCCGAAGACCCGCAGGTCCTCACCCGCATCGAGCCGCAGAATCACCAGGTACTCGTCCTCGGCCTCGACGAAGAGCAGCGACAGGTCGGCGCCGGGGTCAACGTCACGCAGCCGATCGGCGACCCCGTCCACGTCAACGGCACCGCGGAGGTTCACCTCGGCGGCGGTCCAGCCGCTCTCGTCCCGCACCACGGCCGCAGCAAAGTACGACACGCTTCCCCCCAAAACTTCCTCGGCGTAACCCCGAAAATCCTCGGACCGTCCGCGGCCGCGCGTGGTCGGTGGGCGGGCCCGGCCACAGCCGGTAGCGGCGTGACCAGGCCGCCAGCCCCACCTACCGCTCGCCCAGCGATGCCCGGACGGTCTTACGCGTGCACGTTAGCCGGTGGGGTCGCCGGACGACCGGCCAACGCCCCGACGGATGGCCAATCGACGCCGCCGAACTGCTCGAAGCAGCCGAGGGGCGGGTGGACCGGGCAGCCCCAGGTGACCGATCTGCCTACCAGAGGGGCCAGTCTCCGCTGACCATCCAGCGGCTCGCAACGACCGCCGCCGCGATGCTCCAGCCGCCACCGACGACGATCGCGACCCCGGTGGCAATTCCCCGATCGCCGTACCGCACCAACAGCAGGGCCGCCAGCCAGGCGACACCACCGGCGAACGCCGTCCACCAGGCGAACCCCCGCACGCTGGTGCCGAGCAGCCCAAAGAGCAGCAGCCAGGTCGTGGCGACGACGCCGCCGAGGACCACCGCGGCGCCGTGGATTGGATGCGGTTCACGGTAGGTGGGCCGCGCTGGTGGCCCGGCGGGGAAGAGCCCCGACGGGTTTCGCGGGCGGCCCCCGTCGTGCGGGTCGGTCACGGTCGCCTCCTCCCCGGCTTCGCCCTCCCACCGTACTGGTCTGTCAGGATGGCCGGATGCCTGCGCCGTTGACGGGACGCCGCCCGGCGTACCCCCTGTTGCTTCTGCTCACCGCGGCGCTCACCGCGAGCTGCGCGACGACCCGGCCCGGGGTGGAAACCGGCACGGCCGGTCGCCCGGCCACCACGGCCCCAACCCCCACGGCCAGCTCGATGCCAACGGCGACAGCGGCTCCGTCGAGCGCGTCGGCGACCCCACCGCAGACGCGGCCCGCCGAGGTCCGGCACGTCTTCCCGGTACGGGCTGGTAACGCCTCCTACCATCCGACCCACTCGGTGTATCCCGCCACGGACATCTTCGCCGACTGCGGCGCGCCGGTGGTGGCGGTGACGGACGGTTCGGTGCTGGAGGTGAGCCGGGTGGACCGCTTCGACCCGGGCGGTCCCCGCGGTCCGTTCAACGGCGGCCTGTCGGTGGCGGTGCTGGGCGATGACGGGGTGCGCTACTACGGCTCACACCTGACCGAGGTAGCGGCGGGACTCGATCCGGGCGTACGAGTCGTCGCCGGGCAGCAGCTCGGCACCGTCGGCCGGACCGGCAACGCGAACAACGTGTGTCACCTGCACTTCGGCATCTCACCGCCGTGCCCGGGGAAGGACGGCTGGTGGATCCGGCGAGGGGTGGTGTGGCCGGCACCCTACCTGGACGCGTGGCGGCATGGGGTGAACCGGTCGCCGGCCGTGGAGGTGGCGGACTGGCAGCGCCGACACGGTTGCCCGAAGGAGCCGTGAGTGTCCTGGCCACAGCCGCTAGGTTGCAGGAATGACCGCCCGGGATCCCATCGCTGACCTACGCCGGATTGCCTTCCTGCTGGAGCGGGCCAACGAGGCCACCTATCGGGTGCGCGCGTTCCGATCGGCGGCGAAGGCCGTGGCCGCCCTGCCGGCCGCGGAGGTCGCCGAGCTGGCCCGGGCCGGCAAGCTCACCGACCTGTCCGGGGTGGGCGCGGTCACCGCCCGCTGCGTGGCCGAGTCACTGGCGGGCGAGGAGCCGGTCTACCTGCGTCGGCTGGCGGCGACCGAGGGCACCGACCTGGACGCTGAGGCGGCAGCGTTACGGACAGCGTTACGCGGCGACTGCCACACCCACTCGGACTGGTCCGACGGCGGCTCCTCAATCGAGGAGATGGCGTTGGCCGCGGCCGAGCTGGGCCACGAGTACCTGGTGCTCACCGACCACTCGCCTCGGCTGAAGGTGGCGCGCGGGCTGACCGCCGACCGGCTCCGCCGCCAGCTGGAGCAGGTGGCGCGGCTGAACGAGGCGTTGCCGACCGGGTTCCGGATCCTTACCGGCATTGAGGTGGACATCCTCGCCGACGGCACACTGGACCAGGACGAGGAGCTGCTCGCCCAGCTCGACGTGGTGGTGGGCTCGGTGCACAGCAACCTCTCCGACGAGCGGGGGCGGATGACTCGTCGGATGCTCGCCGCGGTCGCGAACTCGCACCTGGACATTCTCGGGCACTGCACCGGCCGGATGGTCTCCAGCCGACCGGCGGGCGTGACCGGGCCGGGCGACCGGGGGCACCGGCGGCGTGCCCGGGGGGAGAGCGACTTCGACGCCGACGCCGTCTTCGCCGCCTGCGCGGAGCGGGGCGTCGCAGTCGAGATCAACTCCCGGCCGGAGCGGCAGGACCCGCCGAAACGGCTGATTCGGCGGGCGCTGGAGGCCGGCTGCCGGTTCGCGATCAATACCGACGCGCACGCCCCAGGTCAGCTCGACTGGCAGCGGTTCGGCTGCGAACGCGCCGCCCGCTGCGGCGTCCCCGCCGACCGGGTGGTCAACACCTGGCCGGCGGAGCGGCTGGTGGGGTGGGCCGCAAGCCGTTCCTGACCGACGGCGGCCGAAGTTCCCGCCGCCGTGGCCGAGGTTCCGGCAGCCGTGGCCGAGGTTCCGGCTGCGGCGGCCGGTTGCGCGGCGGCGCATGGTCGGCGGCGGGGGCCGATCAGCCCCTGGGTGACGGCGACACCGAGCAGGACCACCACCGCACCGACCGGTTGGTGCCAGGTCAGCCGCTCGTCGAGCACCAGCGCACCGGCCAGCACCGCGAAGACCGGGATCACGTAGGTCACCGTAGCCGCGGTACTCGCGCCGGCGACCCGGATGTTACGGAAGTGAATCAGGAAGGCCAGTCCGGTGCCGAGCGCGCCGAGCGCGACCATGCTGGCCAGGACCGAGCCGGAGAGGGCGGTCGGCAGCGGCGGGGCCCCCGCCACGAACGGGGTGACGACGGTGAGCAGCGCCAGCGCCATCAACAGCTGCGCCGCCGACAGGGCCAGCCCGGAGTAGGGGCGGCCCGCGACGAACTTCTTCTGGTACGGGATGGCTACTCCATAGCAGGCCGCGGCGCCGAAGCACATCAGCTGGCCGACGAAGTGCGCACCGCCAGTCCCCTGCCACACCCCGAGCACCACCAGTACGCCGAGGAAGCCCAGCCCGAGTCCGACGGCCCGGGCGGCGGTCAGCCGTTCGGTGCGGAGGACCAGCACCGCCATGGGGAGCACGACCAGCGGTGTGGTGGCGTTCCAGATCCCGGAGAGCATGGACTCGACCCGCTCCCCGCCGTAGCCAAACAGGGTGAACGGAAGCGCCACCCCGACCCCGCCGGTGACGAGCAGGTGGGCCCAAACCCGCGGCTCGCGGGGCAGCCGGTCGCGCAGCACCGCGAGCAGGATCAGCAGCGTCGCCGCGCCGGCGCCGACCCGGTAGAGAGTCAGGTGCACCGGGTGCAGCTCCCGTACCCCGATCTTGATGAACAGAAAGCTGGAACCCCAGATCGCGGCCAACGCGAGGTACCCGGGCAGCCAGCTCCGCAGCACAGCCCGGTCAGGGGCGGACTCGACTGTCACCCCTGACACTCTGCCGGCCGTGGGCAAGAAAGTCTGGTGGTTTTCCGACGCCGTGTTGGCCGTCACAAGAGCCTGCCGGCTGGTGACCAGAGGGCTCGGGAGTAACCCCGAAGCCGGCGAACTCACGGGCGCACCCCGACTGCACGATCACGTAGGGTCGAGCTCGTGGGACGAATCGACGATATTGCGAACCGGTACGTGGCGGAGTGGGCCGCGCTGAGCCCGACCGGCGCCACCTACGTCGGCATCACCGGCCACGACGACCGCCTCGACGACCTCTCGCCGGAGGGCTACGCCGCCCGTGCCGACCTGAATCGCCGAGCCCTCGCCGACCTCGACGGCGTGGAACCTCAGTCGCTGCCGGAGCAGACCGCGAAGGAGGCCATGCAGGAGCGGCTCGGCCTGGAGCTCGCCCGCTACGCGGCGGGAGAGGTCGGCCGGGGAGTCAACGTCATCACCAGCGGGGTGCACGAGCTCCGCTCCGTGTTCGACCTGATGCCGGCCGAGGGCGAGGAGGCCCAGGCCAACATCGCCGCGCGGCTCAACCACTTCGCCGGAGCACTCGAGCAGTACCAGACCACGCTGCGCGAGGAGGCCGCGGCCGGCCATTCCAGCGCGCGAGCCCAGCTGCTCGAGGTAGCCAAACAGTGTGACACCTGGGTGGACCCGGCCGGGGACAACTTCTTCCACGGGCTGGTCGAACGGCTGGGCGCGGGTGGCGCGCTCGGTGCCGAACTGCGCCGGGGTGCCACGACCGCCACCGCGGCGACCGCCGAGTTCGGCCGTTTCCTCCGGACCGAACTGGCCCCGCGGGGCAGGGCGAAGCAGGCCGCCGGCCGGGAGCACTACAAGCTGGCCTCACAGTACTTTCTCGGTGCCCGGATTGACCTAGACGAGACGTACGCCTGGGGGTTTGCGGAGCTGGCCCGGCTGGAGTCGGAGATGCGAACGGTCGCCGCGCAAATCGTCGGCCCCGGCGCCACCGTCGACGAGGCGGTGACGGCGCTGGACGCGGACCCGGCGCGGACCATCCGGGGCAAGGAGGCGTTCCGGGACTGGATGCAGAACCTCGCCGACAAGGCGGTCAGCGAGCTGCACGGCACTCACTTCGACATCCCGGAACAGGTCCACCAGATCGAGTGTTGCCTGGCACCGACGAGTGACGGCGCGATCTACTACACCGGCCCGAGTGAGGACTTCTCCCGCCCTGGCCGGATGTGGTGGGCGGTGCCGCAGGGCATCGACAACTTCTCCACCTGGCGCGAGGTCACCACCGTCTACCACGAGGGCGTTCCGGGCCACCATCTTCAGGTTGCCCAGACGGTACTCCGAGCCGATACCCTCAACCGCTGGCAGCGGCTGCTCTGCTGGGTTTCCGGGCACGGCGAGGGGTGGGCCCTCTACGCCGAGCGGCTGATGGACGAGCTGGGCTACCTCGGGGACCCGGGCGACCGGCTGGGCATGCTCGACGGCCAGGCGCTCCGCGCCGCCCGGGTGATCGTCGACATCGGCATGCACTTGGAGTTGACGATCCCGGCCGACAACCCGTTCGGATTCCATCCGGGTGAACGCTGGACGCCGGAGTTGGGCTGGGAGTTCATGCGGGCACACTGCCGGGTACCGGATGAGGTCCTGCGATTCGAGCTGAACCGCTACCTGGGCTGGCCCGGGCAGGCACCGTCCTACAAGGTTGGTGAGCGAATCTGGCTGCAGGCTCGCGCCGACGCCGAGGCGCGCAAGGGGGCGGAGTTCGACCTTCGGGAGTTCCACCGGCAGGCACTCGACCTGGGTTCGCTCGGCCTGGACCCGCTACGTCGGGCGCTCGCCCGAATCTGAGGGCGGACGCGGCCTGTCCCGATCTAGGTGCCGTCGCCCGGTTCGGGCGCGGACGCCGGTCAGTCCGGCCAGGACAGCCTCAGCGGGGCAGGAGCCCGGGTAGGGGCGGGCACGACCCGCCCCTACCCCCCGGGGTCAACATCCACGCCGCTAGCTCGGATTCTTGTCCACTTTGGTGTCTGCCGGACCGTCGGCGACGGATGCTCCGGCGGAGTGCCGACCTGCGGCGCCCCCGGCCGAAAAGAACAGCCAGAGGCCGACAGCCAGGGCGATCAGGCCGAGGACCGCGGCGGCGATCGGCGCCCAGAGCTTGACCAGACTGATCTGGAGCCGGTTTTTCTTAACCGACTCGACGGTGCTGCTGACGGTGTCTTCGGTGTACTTGAAGTCAGCATCGAGCAGTACGGTGGTGGGCCCGATGTCCGGATGCAGCTCCTTGCGCGGCTGGTCCCGTGCGTCGATCCAGACACCGGTTACCGGATCAACCCAGTACGTCCGGGTGTTGCTGTAGATGACCTTGCCGGTGGTGGCCTCCGGGGCGAAGGCACCCAGCAGCACCTGCAGGCTCTCCTCCGGGGTGTACAGCTCCTGCTCTTCGATCCGCTGCTCGTAGCGGTACACCTCGATACCCTCGACGGTCTCGGTGCCGACGAAGGCCGCCGGGAGCGCCTCCTTGAGATCTCGATCGAAGAGCGGATAGTCCTTCTTCTCCGCACCGAACGGGAACTTGTAGGTCAGCCCCGAGTATTCGACGTTGCCCCGCGGGGTCCCGTCGCTGTCGTCCTGCTTGAGCCACTGATCTTCCCAGGGGGCGGCGGTGCCGGAGACCCGGTAGAGAGCCAGTTGCGTGCTGTACGCGGTGATATCCCGGTCGTTGTCGGTCCGCTGCACCGTCTGGTAGACGTCCCAGATGACCGCGTCGCCCTTGAGTGCCTTCGGCAGCTCGTCCTTGGTGAGGCCGGGCTGGGGAAAAACCTCAATGGTGGACCGTAGATTCGCTCGTGGGACCTCGATCGTGAGCGCTTCCGCCTCGGCGGTGATCTGCAAGAACCGGGCGTTCTTCGCCTCTGCGACCGACGTCGTCGGCTCCAGGTCGTAGGGGAGCCTGGTAACGGCGGGGGCGACGTAGAGCGGCAACCCGACCGCGAGGACCAGCAACAAGATGCCGAGCCCGAAGAGCGCGGCACTTACCCGAAGCTTCACTCTTCCTCCTGTAACGCCTGCCGCCCCACGGCCTGTCGCCCAGGGCAATCGATCCATAACATGGCGGGAGGTTACTCCTCAGTCAACATTAAAGCGAACCCCCTGGATGTCCAGATGTCCGCAACCGTTACCTCGAACCCGCCCCTTCCTTCGACCACCGGCCGCCTGCCCGCCCTGGATGCGCTCCGTGCGATCGGCTCGGTAGCCGTCGTCGCCCACCACGTCGGATTCCAGACGGGCGTGAGCCTGAGCAGCCAGTGGGGCACCTGGTTGGCGCGGATGGACGTCGGTGTCGCCATCTTCTTCGTCCTCTCCGGATTCCTGCTCTTTCGGCCCTGGGTATCGAGTGCCGCCGCCGGGCTTCCCCGGCCCCGGGTTCGCCGGTACTTCTGGCGCCGCGCCCTGCGAATCCTGCCGGCCTACTGGCTGACGGTGCTGGTCTGCCTGATCGTGCTGCCGCAGAACCAGCCAGCTTCGGCTGGTGACTGGCTCCGCCACCTGACCTTCACCCAGATCTATCAACCCAATCAGCTCCGCGCGGGCCTCAGCCAGACCTGGAGCCTCGCCACCGAGGTCGCGTTCTACCTGGTCCTGCCGCTGGTCGCGGTGCTGGCCGTGGGCCGGTCCTGGCGTCCGGTCCGCACCCTGGTGCTCGCCGCCGGGGGCGCCCTGCTGACTGCCGGGTGGCTCATCCTGATGGGGCTTGGCGTCGTTGGCACCGCCGTCCACACCATGTGGCTGCCCTCGTACGCGGCCTGGTTCTGCGGCGGCATGGTCCTGGCGGTGGCGCATGTCGCCCTCCGGAGCGGGACGGGCCCGGCCGCTCTGCGCATCCTCGACGACCTCGCCGCGGCGCCAATCGCCTGCTGGGCCGCGGCCGTGGGACTGCTGGCGATCGCGACGACGCCCATCGCCGGCCCACTGGACCTCGTCGAGCCGACCGTCGCGGAGTTCGCCGTGAAGCTCACCCTCTATCTCGCGGTCGGAACCCTGATCATGATTCCGGTGGCGTTCGGCGAGCGAAAGACCCGGATCCACCAGGCCTTTGGCAGCACCTCCGCCCGCTGGCTCGGCCTCGTCTCGTACGGGCTGTTCCTCTGGCATCCGCTGGTGATCGAAACGATCTACGTCGTGGGAGACCGTCCACTGTTCACCGGGGGATTCCTCGAGACCTTCACCCTCACGATGGCGGGTGGGTTGGTGTTGGCGGCGGCGAGCTACTACGGCGTCGAACGCCCGGCCCAGGCCCTCGGTGACCGCCGCCGCCCTCGACCGACCACCCCTCAGCCCGAGAGCAGAGTGCCGACGGTCAATTCACCACATTGACCCAGATATTTTAACCTAGGCATTGCCTAGCCGGCTCTCGAGCTTTAGTGTGGCGCTAAATTACTCGAGAGTAGGGATCACGTGGAGCACTTTTCCGCCACCGCCGGACATGTGCTGTTCCTCAACTGGCGGGACACCCGGAACCCCGAAGGCGGTGGATCCGAAGTATACGTTGAACGGATTGCCGCAGAGCTGGTAGCCCGCGGCTTCCGAGTCACACTGTTCTGCGCCGCACATCGTCAGGGCCCCCCCGACGAGGTCAACGAGGATGGGATTCGGCTGGTCCGACGCGGTGGACGGCACACCGTCTACCTGTGGGCCGCCTTCTGCTACCTCGCTGGCGCCCTCGGCATCGGCCCCCTGTCCCGCCGACACGGCGGCCGACCGAACGTGCTCGTGGATGTCTGCAACGGCCTGCCATTCATGACCCCCCTATGGGCTCGTCGACCGATCATCAAGCTCATCCATCACATACACCGTGAACAATGGCATGTGGTACTTCCGGCATGGGCAGCCCGGTTTGGCTGGTGGGTGGAGTCATCCTTCGCCGTATTCGTCTACCGGCGCTGCCACCACATCACCGTCTCCGACGCCACCCGTCAGGAGCTGATCCAGCTCGGCGTACCCGCGGAGCAGATTTCCGTGGTGCACAACGGCACCCCGCCGCTCCCGCACACCGACACGGAACGCGCAGCCTCCCCGCTGCTCGTCACGCTCAACCGACTGGTCCCGCACAAACGCGTCGAGGTGGCACTGCAGGCGGTCGCCACCCTCGCCGATGAGCTGCCGCAGCTGCGGCTGGTCGTCGCCGGCCAGGGCTGGTGGGAAGGGCAGCTCCGCGAAGTCGCCCACGACCTGGGCATCACCGACCGGGTGGAGTTCCGGGGATTCGTTACGGAGGAGGAGAAAGCGGCCCTCCTCGCCTCGGCCTGGGTGGCGCTCACCCCGTCCCTGAAGGAAGGGTGGGGTCTGACCATCGTGGAGGCGGGATCTGCGGGTGCTCCGACCGTCGCGTTCCGCAACGCGGGCGGCGTGGGCGAGGCGGTGGTGGACGGCCAAACGGGGCTTCTCGCCGACGACGTGGACGACTACGTGGCGAAGGTGCGTACCCTCCTGCACGACCACGAGCTACGGCAACAGCTGGGTACGGCGGCCCGGGAGCACGCGGCGGCCTTCACCTGGCCGGCGGCCGGTAGCCGCTTCGCCGCCCTACTGGAAAGCACGGAGTCGCCCCGCCAGAAGCGTTCACGGGGCGCCCCGTCCTACCTGCTGCCGTAGATCGCGGGTGTGTAAGGGTCCGGCTCGTTGGCCTGCTTGGCCTTCTCGACGAGCTCTTCGGCCTTGGAAACCGCCTCCTCCTCGGTGGCGGTCGTAGCGGCTGCCAGCCCAGCGAGAGACAGCATCCCGAGCACCGCCGCCGTCAGGCCGGTGACGACCAGGGTCACGGCTTTATGCATGCCAATCCTCCAATGTCTGAACCTCGGAGCGGAGGTTACCACGCAGTAGCACACCCGCGTACCGGCGAAACAGGGCAGCGATGACCACCACAACGGCGATAGCCAGCGCCACCACCACCACCCACCGAGCCGGGGCGGCCAGCACCGGACTCGGCGGTACGGCGGGGTTGCGATACAGCGCCAGAAACGCGCCCTGGTGCACGGGCTCGAGGCCAGTGAGGGTAGCCGGATCCACCTGGTCCACCCGGTGTCGCTGGACCAGTACCCAGCGCACCCCCGTCTCCGCCGCCGGCCGTCCCGCCCCGAGCAAGTGCCGGATCTCCCGCAGGCGCGGGTTTTCACCGGTCACCGCCACGTCGCCGACCCGAAGCGTGTCGTCAACCAGGACCGTCGCCGGTAGGTAGCGCGGGGCCGGGTCCAGCACGGTCCGCCCGTCATTCCACGGGTACGCGCGGTAGCCGCTCAACGGCAGCGCCAAGACCTCCCCACCGGGGTCGGCGGCCAGTCGCCCCGCCACCACCTGCCAGTCCGCCGGGTAGCTGACCGGCCACAGCCGACCCGCGCCGCCGAACGCGAGATCCGGCATCGCCGCGACCGGCAGTAGCAACGCACCACCCAGCACCACCCCCGCCACCTCCCGGTTCATCCGCTCCACCCGGGTCACAAGCCGCTCGGCGCCCAACGCCACACACACCACCAGCAGCAACGCGTACGGCGCCAGGAACTTCTGCCCGTCGCGAAGCAGCCCGGCCCCCGGTAGCTGCGCCACCGCCCACCGCAGTACATCAGCGGCCCCCGGCGCCGTACCCAGCGCGGCGAGCAGGAAACCGACCCCCGCCAGGACCAACAGCCGGGCCGAGACGTCCGGCGACGTCCGCCGCCGCAGTAGGCCAAACCCGGCGGCGGCCAGGGCCAGCAGCACCAGGGTCACCAACGGCACCAGGGGAAGTCCTCGGCTCGCCGGAGTGGCCTGCGCGCTCCAGATGCCCCCGGTGCCGGCGAGCGCGGCGAGCGGACCCGCCCAGTTCTCGCCCCGGGCGGCGAAGGCGGCCACTCCCGCCGGGTCGGAGGTGCCGCCCGCGTCGGTCACCAGGGCAGCGGTCACCCACGGGGCGTTGAGCAGGGCGACCCCCACCACCGCGACCGTCGACCCCCGCCAACGCCCCCGCCGCGGTGCGAGCAGCGACACCACACCGAACGCGATCAGACCACCGGTCGGGGTGATCGCAGCCGGCGCGGCGGCGAGCAGCACTCGGGCCACCGCACCGGCCCGCCCGGCCCGCAACTCCAACACGGCCCGCACCAGCCACGGCAGGGCGGCATAGCAGACCAGCAGCCCCCACTGCCCGATCAACAACCGCTCGGCCAGGTACGGCGTCCAGGCGTAGCCGACCGCGGCGAGCAGCCGAACCCCGGCCCGTTCGGTCGGCACCAGGCGCCCGGCACCAACCGCCGCCAGCAGGACCGCCCCGCCCAATGCGATCCGCTGCACCACCCAGCCCGGGACAAGCTGGGTGAGCACCGAGACCACGGCGTCCATCGGCACCGCCCGCGGCAGGCCCTGCGCCGGCGCCACGAGATCCCAGGTGAGCGGCTGCCGGGGCACGAACACCATGTCGTAGCGCAACACGTAGCCCGGTGCCGCCAGTGGGGCGAGCACTATCGCCGTCACCACCGCCGCGACGCCGTACAACAGGAGCCGGTCTCGAACCACCCGGGCCCGATCGACTGGTCGGTCACCCACTCACGACGCCGGCACCACCCGCCCGACAGTGATCAACCTGGTACAGAGGGAGATGTCCGGAGTGCTGATGGTGACCTCGACGGCGTCCCCCGCGCCGCGCAACGGGAAATACAGCTGATTCAGTCCACTCCGTACCGGGATCTCCCGGGTTGCCTCGCCCAGGCGCAGGGTCACGGTCGCGTCACCGGAGCTCAGGTAGCCGAACTCCACCACGTACGGCCACTCCTCGACCGGCACTTCCAACGGAATCCGGGTCGTTCGCCCGCTCTCCACCAGGTGCCCGCAGTCGGGCACCGGGCCCGGCAGGACCTTGACTCCCTCGATTCGGACCGGCCGGATTCGACCCTCCGCGTCGAAGGTAACCGGCAGCTCGGCCACCTCGACGAACTCCGGCTGGTGCTCCGCCGGGCGGAAAAAGTGCGACTGAAGGTTGTCCGGCCAGAAATAGCCGGCAACGACCCGGTCGGGAACGATCGTGTCCAGGAAAACGGTGTCCGGTGGCGCGGCGGCCAGCTCGGCCTGCGTCGTGGCGAGGTATTCCCGGCCATGCTTGGTGCTCCAGTTGTCGCCAAACGTGACGGTGCTCCACACCGTACCGAGCCCGACCGCGACCAGGACAGCGATCGCCGCCCGACCAACCGCGAACGAGTCGAGCGCCCACGGAATCCCCGGTAGCGGCCGCGGGACGTACCCGTCCTGCTCGCCGGCATCCCGAAGCCCGAACAGGGCTACCCCGACGCAGATCGCGGCGACCGGAACCACATCAGCCACGAAACGCGGGACCGTGCCCACCATCGGGCCGAGCGCACCACCCAGGCGGGTCACCGCGAAGAGCACCGCGACCAGGCCGAGGTAGGAGGCCAGCAGCAGCCAGGCCCGCGCCGCCGACCGGCGCCGACGGACGGTCACCACAACCAGGGCCGCCAGCACCAGCCATGACAGCCACATCGCGACCGGATAGGGATCCACCAACGGCGGCCCGTCACCGGCGTACGTCCACCGCCACGGCCCCCCGAGCAGGCCCGGCACAACGGTCGCACCGACCAGGTCACCGAGGAAGGTAAAAGCCTGACCAGCTGAGGTCACCTGGTCCAGCGCACGAGCCGGTCGGGTCAGGTAGAACGCCAGGTAGGCCCCGGAGAGCGCGGTAAGTAACAGCCAGACCGGCCAGTGCCGACGTACCGCCGTGACCACGCTTCGCCGCGGCGCGCCGTCGGTGAAAAGGAAGAGGGTCAGCAGGAACAACAGCGGCGCGATCAGCAGCGCCTTTGGGTCGAACAGCAGGCCGAACAGCAGCCACACGACGACCATCACGAGGTGCCGGCGGCGGCCGGTGCGCACGTACCAGACCTGGGCCCGCACCGCCAGGACCAGCGCGAGCTGCACCGGCAACAGGAGCAGCCCGACCAGCCACAGCGACGACACCTCCAGCGTCAGCGGGCTGAACAAGAAGAGGGCCAACGGGACCAGCAGACCCCAGCCCGGCCGCAGCAGGTCGCGCAGCAGCCGATAGACGGCGACGCCAACGGCCGCCTGCCCCACCGCCAGCATCAGCACCCAGGGCCAGCTGACGAAACCGGCTACCCGCACCATCAGCCACGCTGTCAACAGGCCGCCGGGCATCAGGTGGTTGTTGAAGGTTCGCAGCAGGAAGTCCGCGTCCAACCGGGCATCAAGGGCCTGGGCGGCGATGACGAACTCGTCCTGGGAGAACCAGCCCCGCGTGGCGAGGCCGGCCCGCCAGGCGACCGACACCACGATGAGGGCTATCGCCACCGCTCCGACCTGGTCCGGACGAAACCGTCGAACGAACGTTTTCGGGCCGCCGGACTCCGACGCAGCGGGCTCTGCAGTCGCCACAGCCCCAGCCTCTGGCATTGACATGCTCGGCAGCCTGCCACACGCTTACACGCCGTGGGGGTGGCCATCCATCCACATTCGTCTTGCCAACCGTTGCCGCCTCCCCGCCCACCCCGGTCCCGGCCACGTCGTCGACCGTCGTCGGCTGCCGGTACCTGTACCCCGGCGGAACAGGAGCGACATGCGTGCAGAGGTGACCAGTGGCGCCGGCGCACGGCCGAATCGAGCCCGACGGCTGGACCAGAGATTCCGGCACCTCGCCATCTGCGTTGTCCTCACCGCCCTCGCCTTTCAGCAGGCACCCGGGCTGATCGTCCCCGACACCAAGGTCGACCTAAACGTCAATCCCGCCGGGTGGCTGCTCCGCTCACTGCATCTCTGGGACCCCACCGGCACCTTCGGCCAGCTGCAGAACCAGGCATACGGGTACCTCTGGCCAATGGGTCCGTTCTTCCTGGGGGGGTCAGAGCTTGGCCTGGCACCGTGGGTGATTCAACGGTTGTGGTGGGCGCTGCTCTTCTGCGTCGCCTACCTGGGTGTGGTGCGGCTGGCCGGCAGCCTCGGCATCGGCTCACCCGCCGGACGCATGATCGCCGGCATCGCCTTCGCCCTGTCACCCCGGATCCTCACCCAACTCGGCTGGTCCTCGGTCGAATCCTGGCCCAGCGCGGTGGCGCCGTGGGTACTGATCCCCCTGGTCGGCCTCGCCCGAGGTACGCCCCTACGTCGGGCGGTCGCGGGGTCGGCACTCGCCGTGGCCTGTGCGGGCGGGGTCAATGCGACCGCCGTGTTCGCGGTGGTGCCGCTCGCTCTGCTCTGGCTCGCCACCCTGGCACCAATCCGCCGCCGGATCACCGCGATCGCCGCCTGGTGTGGCGCGGTCGCCCTGGCCACCGCCTGGTGGCTGGTGCCACTGCTCATTCTCGGGCGGTACAGCCCGCCGTTTCTCGACTACATCGAAACCGCCCAGAGCACCACCAGCGTGACCGACGCCGTGACGACGCTCCGCGGCACCTCCTACTGGGTGGCGTACTTGGCCTCCCCGGTCGAGCAGGCCATCCCCGGCGGCGCCCGGTTGGCCACCGAGCTTGGGCTGATTCTCGCCACGCTCGCCGTCGCCGCCCTGGGTGTACTGGGGCTTTCCCGGCGCGGGATGCCGCACCGCCGCTTCCTCATCACCGGCCTGGTGCTCGGCGCCGCGGTGGTCGGGCTGGGACACGCCAGCGACCTCCCCAATCTCCTCACCGGAGGACAGCAACAGTTCCTCGACGGGGTGGGCGCACCACTGCGGAACACCCACAAGTTCGACGTCCTGCTCCGGCTACCACTGGTGCTCGGACTGGCCCACCTGGTGGGCCTGGTCGGGCAGGCAGCCCGTACCGCGCCCGCCGCACGACGCCGGCCGGCTATCGCGCGGGCCTGGATCACCACCGGCGTGACCATGGTTGCGGTCGCGGCGGTCGCCAGCCCGACGGTCGTCGGCGGACTCGCCACTCCGGGAAGCGCGCGGGAAGTACCCCAGTACTGGCAGGACGCCGCCGACTGGCTGGACGCGAACACCGGCCCGGGACGGGTGCTCGTCGTCCCCGGAGCCCGCCGGCCCGCCTACGACTGGGGCAGCACCACTGACGAGATCGTCCAACCGCTGCTGGAGAGCAGCTGGGCGGTACGCAACTCGATCCCCTTCACCCCGCCCACCACGATCCGACTCCTGGATGCGATCGAGGCCACGCTCAGCTCCGGCGCCGGTTCGGCGGGCCTCGCCGACCTCCTCGCCCGCTCCGGGGTCAGCCACGTCCTGTTCCGCGCCGACCTCGACCACGGCCGCTCCGACACGACCCGCCCCGCCGTGGTTCGCCAGGCCCTGCAGCGCTCACCGGGGCTGACCCGGGTCACCACCTTCGGCCCGGTTCGGGGTGGGCCGGAGGCGGTGGACGAGCGGCGCGACCAGGGGCTCGATGTGCCCGGACGGGCGCTCGAGGTCTACCAGGTCAACCGCCGGGTGGAGCCGGTCGTCGCCTACGACCGGCGGGATGTCGCGACCGTCGTCGGTGGCCCGGAATCCCTGCTCGACCTCGCTGCGGCGGGCCTGTTGAGCCCCGCCCCCACGGTCCTGGCCGGCGACGCGGAAGCCGACGGCGCGAATACCGGCGACCCGAATACGGGCGACGCGAATACGGGCGACGCGGAAGCCGACGGCGGCTACGGTCCGGTCGCGATGACCGACGGACTCCGGCGCCGCGAGGTCTCCTTCGGTCGGTCCCAGGACAACACCTCGCACACCCGTACCGCCGACGAGCCCCTCGCGCCGTCGATCCCCGCGCACGACTACCTGCCCGAGTGGGCCCCGGACTGGTACACAGTGGCCGAGTTCGAGGGCATCAGCGCGATCCGCGCGGCTACGGCACGCTCACAGGTCGACGTTCCCGGCGGTAACCGCTCCGAGCATCAGCCGTACGCGGCCATGGACGGTGACCCGACAACCTCCTGGCAGTCCGCTCCGTACCACCTCGGCGATCAACAGTGGATAGAAATAACGCTGGAAAACCCGACCAACGTCACCAGGGTGGAGCTCAGCTTCGACCTGACGGCCGACGTGGTGCCGACCACGGTGACCGTCACCGCCGGGTACGAGAGCCGGACCGTGGAGAGCTTCGGCGATCGAATGGTCTTCGACCTGGACGGCATCCACGCCACCCGCCGCGTCCACATCTCCATCGACGACACCTTCGCCCTCCGCCCGCTCGGTGCCGGGGTGGTGGGGATCTCCGAAATCAGCATCCCGGGCATCGAGACCAGTCGGACCCTCCGGCTGCCGGAAGCACCCGCCACCGACCGCCCGCCGGCCGTCGTCGTCTCCGCGGATCCCCGCACGCCCGCCTGCTTCCAGGTGGACGGGAAGCCGCACTGTTCCACCTACGCGATCCGCGGCTCGGAGGATGGACGCACGATCGACCGTACGCTCACCCTGCCCGCCGCCGGGACCTACGACCCGCAGCTATGGGCCCGCCCGACCGACGGCTCCGCCCTGCACGCGGTCCTAGACGAGGCGGTGACCGACGCGCAGGCACTGGGCCTGGCACCCGAGGTGAGCGCCTCGTCGACCGGCGTCCCGCACCCGACCCGCCGCCCCGGCGCGGTGTTGGACGGGGACCCGGCCACCAGCTGGTCACCGGCGACCAGCGATGACGCCCCGATCCTGCGCCTCACCTGGCTGAAGCCCCAAGAGATCAGCGGCCTCCGCTTCGCCGTCGACCCGGCCGTCGCCGCCACCCGGCTCGGCAGCGTACGGGTGATCGCCGACGATGGCATCCGTGGCGGCCTGCTCGGCGAGGACGGGGTGCTGGCCCTGGATCCGCCGATCCGCACCAAAGAGCTCACCATTCAGTTCCTCGACCAGCCCTCCGTCACCAGCATCGATCCGTACGGATTTCGGTTGCCCGAGCCGCTGCCGATCGCGGTCGGCGAGCTCACCGTGCTTCCAGGCGCCCCCTCCAGCCCCGCGGACCTGGACACACCGTTGAAGCTGGACTGCGGCTCCGGTCCAACGCTGACGATCGGCGAAGAGACCGTGACCACCGCCCTACGCGGCACGATGCGGGACCTCCTGGAATTGCGGGAGGTACCGGCCGAGCCGTGCGGCACCGACACCGAGTTACCGCTTGCCGCCGCCGAACACCGCCTCGTCGCCACCGCCAGCCGGTTCGCCACGCCGAGCCGGGTCGCTCTCGTACCGCAGCAGCACACGGACGTGCTGGGCCCGAGCGCCCTCGAGGTCACCGCCTGGGATGCGACCGAGCGGCGGGTACAGGTCGCCGAGTACGCCGGCGAACGGGTACTCGCGGTGCGGGAGAACACCAACCAGGGCTGGCAGGCCACGCTCGCCGGCGAGCCACTGCGCCCCGTGGTCGTTGACGGCTGGCAGCAGGGCTGGGTGCTACCCGCCGGCGCGGCGGGCGAGGTCGTCCTCCGCTTCACCCCGGACCGCCCGTACCAGGTGGCGCTCCTGACCGGCGGCGTCCTCCTCCTGGGCGTCGCACTCCTCGCACTGCTCCCCGAACGTCGCGGCGGCGGACCGGCCCGGCCGACCCAGCGACCGCGACGCCGGGCCCTCCGCTCCCTGCCCCTGCTGGCGGTCGGCGCGACCGCCCTGATCCTGCTCGGCGGCCTCGTCGGCGGGGCACTCGTCGCCGCCGGAGTCCTTCTCGCCCTCCCCGGTGCGCTGCGCGAACCGCGGCCGACCGACCCCCGCTGGGTACGGCTCGCCCCCCGGTTCGTCGAGACCTGGCTTCCCGCCGGCCTCGTCCTGCTCGCCGGCTGGGCGTACCTGGACGCCACGCAGCGGCACACCGCCGCCCTTCCGCAGCTCCTGATGGTTCTCGCCCTCGGCACCCTCTGGTTGTCGACCTGCCTTCGACGCCGGTCCGTCCACCGCGCTCCCCAGCGCCCCGACCCGGTACCGCCGGCGGCGGATGCGCCCGTGCCGCCGGCGGACGGTGTCACCCCGGACGCCGGCCGGCGGGAATCCGACCCTTCGGGAACCGTGTGAGCCGGCGAACCAACGATGTGGACGGCTCGGGGACGCGCTCCCCGAGCACCGGCGTCCGGGCACTCGGCACCGCCGGCCTGGCCGTGACCGCCGCGGGGCTGCTGGGCAACGGACTCGCCTACCTGGCCCCGGTGCTGGCCGCCCGCCAGCTCGGCTCCGCGGAGCTCAGCGCGCTCGCCACCACGCTCGGCCTGATCGCCATCGCGAGCGTGCCGGGATTCGGCCTGCAGCTCGCCGTCGCCGTGCACCACGCGCGGCACGGTCCCACCCAGACCCACCGGGCAGCCCTGTTGACCGCCGCCCTCTGCGCGTCCGCCCTGATTCTCGCCACCCCGTTACTCGTCAGAGGCTTGCGTCTTCCGGTCGAGGTGCTCCTCCTCTCCGCGGTCACCACGGCCGCCATCGTGCTCTCCTGCCGGACGTTGGGGGAGCTCCAGGGCGGGCAACGGTTCGTTCGGCTGGCCATCGCCATGGCGCTGCTGGCCGCCGGGCGGTACGGCGGAGTGCTGATCGGTCTGCTGCTGGATGCCGGCCTAACCGGATCCCTGCTGCTCGGGGCCGGGACCGCCGCGCTCACCCCGGTCGGGCTGGCCGCCCTGGCCCGGTCGGCCGCCTCGCGGATCTCCACCACGGCGCCGCCGCTGAATGCCGGCCAGATCCTGACCGGCTGTGCCGCGATGCTCGCCATGCTCGTCGTCTCGTACGTGGACCTCTTCCTCGCCCGTCAGCTCCTGCCGGCCGACGACTCCGGCGGGTACGCGGTGGGGACGGTGTTGACCAAGGGCGCGCTGTGGGCGCCGCAGGTGGCCACCGTGCTCGCCCTACCCCGGCTGGCCCACGACGATCGGTTCAGTCGGGCCGTCGCGCTCGCCGTGACCGCTGGCTGCGGCGTACTGCTGATTCTCGGCTCGACGTTCGCCGGCACCCTGGCCTTCCAACTCGCCGGCGGCCCGGACTACATCCACCTGGGCCCGCTAGCGCCGCTCTTCGCCGCGGTCGGAGCGCTCTGGGCGGTCGTTTTCGTCCTGCTGAACGCGGCGGTCGCCACTGGTGTCCGTTGGCCCGCCGCGCCGCTGTGGGTGGGCAGCGTCCTGCTGACGGCGGTCGCGCTGTGGACCGCGCCACGGACCGTCGCCGGGCTGCTCTGGCCCACCCTGGGAGCCGCCGTGGTCACGACCCTGGTCATGACGCTCCGTACGTGGCGGTCGACCCCAGCGCGTGCCGACCCGCCGGTGCCGGCGCCGCGGCGGGCGTCAGCGGGGAGCTGACCCGGCTGTTTCCTCCTCGGCCAGCCAGCCGGTGAGCAGGTGGTGACCGATCGAGTCCCGCCGGCCAAGCCGCTGGCCTGCCGCCGCCCGCTGACGCAGCTCGGCGCGAGTGAACCAGCGCGCCTCCAGCAACTCGACCCCGTCCACCCGGATCTCGTCGGATTCGGCGGTGGCCCGGAAGCCCACCATCAGCCCCGCCGGAAACGGCCAGGCCTGCGACCCCTGGTACGTCACGTCGGTCACTAGGACGCCCGCTTCTTCGGCCACCTCGCGCCGGACCGCGTCTTCCAGCGTCTCCCCCACCTCGACGAAGCCGGCGAGGGTCGAGAACGCGTTCTCGGCCGCCCCGGCGTGCCGGGCCAACAGGCAACGGCTGGGCGAGCCCGCTGTCTCCACCAGCACAATGATGGCGGGCTCGATCCGGGGAAAGTACAGCCGGGCACAGCCCGGATCCGTGCACCGCCGCGCATGCCCGGCATCTTGGAGGTTGGTGGCCGCACCGCACGCGCCGCAGTACCGCTGCTGCCGGTGCCAGTGCAGCAGACCACGCGCGTACCCCTGGATGGCCGCCTCGGCCGGGCTGAGCCGCCCGACGAGCCCGCGCACCCCCACCACCCGCGTCGCCCCGGCGGCCGCCAGTGCGGCGTCCTCAGTGAGCTCGGAGAGGTCCGCCGCGAAGACCGCCCGCCCCGCCGCGAACCCGAGGAAGACCGTCTCCGCCGCGGCGGCGCGGACCCGCTCCGCTGCGTCACCGCTCAGTTGCACCGGTACCGCCTCGTTGACCAGGCAGTGGTCCTGCCACAGCGGCAGCACCCTGGTGTCTGCCCCGCCCAGCAGTTGCGCCAACCGTTCCGGATCGGCGCGGAGGGCACCGGCCCGGTCCACCCAACCACCGCCGTACGCCAGGGCCGCCTCGTCCTCCCGCATGGACCCCACCGTACGGAACCCCGCGCTACGTGGTGCTGGGCGGACCCATCTCGCTCGCGGCCGTCGCACGTCCGGACTGATCCGCGAGGATCTCGAAGTCGCGACACGCGACGCAGGACACGACCTGCCGCGACGGGCACATGTTGGTTACCGTAGTTTCCTTCCGGGTGTGATAACCGCCCGAGCGCGACGCCCCTAGTCGAGGTGACTGTGACCCTGTACGGCGACAAAGAGCTGCCCGCCGACGACCGGCCCACCGTGCAGGTAACCGCGGTGCAGTGGCCCGTGGAGGAGGCGGAACCCGCCAACCGGCAACGGGGCGGGAAGTGGTCCTTTCTAACTGGCGGGAAGTGGTCCTTTCCTCCCGGCGGGGGACGGGGCCGCCGCGCCTGGTTGCTGCTCGCCACCGGGGTCACCACTGTGGTGCTCGCCACCACAGTCGGCATCGGCACCTTCGCGTACGCCGGTGACATTGCCCGTGGCACGACGGTGCTCGGCACGGATCTCGGCGGGCAGAGCCAGGCTGCCGCGGTCGCGAGGCTGCACGCGGCGGTGGAGCAGCAGACCGCCAGGCTGACCGCCCCCCTGCCGGTGGTCGTCGGCCAACACACCGCGGAACTGGTGCCGGCCGAGGTGGGTCTCCAGGTTGACGTGGAGGCCACTGTGCGAGCCGCCATGCGGGTGGAGGCGCATGTCTTCGAACGCCTCGCCGGCTCCCGCGCCGTGCCACCGGTGGTGACGGTGGACGTGGAGAAGCTCGACGCGGCCCTCGAGGAGGTCTTGGGGGACCAGGGCCGCGAGATGACCATGCCCGGCATCACCTGGAGTGGCCTCACCCCGAAGGCAACCCACCCGAAGCCCAGCCTGGAGCTCGACCCGGAGCACTCCGCGCAGGCGGTGCGGGAGGGCTGGTTGAGCGACGATCCGGTCACCGTTCCGCTGGTCGAGACCTATCCGGTGACCACCGCCGAGGAGGTGGACCGGCTGGTGACCGAGTTGGCGAAGCCAGCCGTGGCGGCCCCGGTAACCCTGACGACGGACGAGGGCTCGGTGAGCATTCTGCCGGAGGCGATCGCGAAGAGCCTGCTGTTCACCGCCGACGAGGCCGGCACGTTGTCGGCGAAAGTCGACGTCGAACGACTCCGCTCCGCACTCGGCGACGACCTGGCCGAGGTCGAGGTGACCCCGAAGAACGCCCGGATGACACTGACCGACGGCAAACCGAAGATCATCGACAGCGAGGACGGGAAGGAACTCGTCACCGGCGAGCTCGGGGAGGCCCTGCTCGCGGTCCTACCGCAGTCGGGCGACCGCCGGGTGACCGGCACGCTCGAAACGAAGAAGCCGGAGCTCACCACGGAGAAGTTGGCCGGCCTGGGCATCAAGGAGAAGGTGTCGACCTTCACCACCCAGTTCCCCGGTGGGCTCTCCTCGCCCCGCAGCCAGAACATCATCACTGCCGCCAAGGACGTCGACAACACGCTGGTGCTGCCCGGCGAGACGTTCTCCTTGAACAAGCACACCGGCGAACGAAACTACGCAAAGGGCTACCAGGACGCTCCGGTCATTCTTAACGGCAAGCTCGTGCCGGGGGTCGGGGGCGGGGTCTCGCAGTTCACCACGACGCTCTTCAACGCCACCTACTACGCGGGGCTGGAGGATGTCGAACACAAGCCCCACTCGTACTATTTCAGCCGCTATCCGGCGGTCATTGAGTCCACGATCTTCTACCCAGATCTCGACTTCAAATTCCGCAACAACACCGAGTACGGACTCCTGATCGACACCTCCTACACGTCCAACAAGATCACCGTCTCGATCTGGAGCACAAAGATCTGGGACAACGTAAAGACGGAGTACGGCCCCCGCAGCAACATCACCAAGCCGAAGACTGTCTACCTGGAGCCCGGCCCGGACTGCATCGCCGCCAACGGCAGCGACGGGTTCAGCCAGAGTGCCTACCGAGTGTTCTACAAGGACGGCAAGGAGGCGAAGCGGGAGAAGTTCAGTTGGCGCTACTCCGCGGAGCCCCGCTTCATCTGCGGCCCGGAACCCTCCTGAGCCCCCGCACCCACCTGAACTGACCGGGCCCTGTCGGCATTGCGCCGCCAGGGCCCTCTCCTTGGGTCACCAAGGTTGGAGAGCAGGCCGGCCCCGTCATCGACAACGACCGCACAGGGCACCGAAACCACCCCGCAGGACACCGACGCACCGTGGCTGATGTCCTGGCCCGAGCCTGGCGGGCACCAGGAGGCGCGGCTGCTGTCGTCCCCGGCAGCCTGCAGTGCGTTTCGGCCCACCGACCGAAGACACGGCCCCGGCAACTGATCCGGCGGACCACGCCGGTGAGGCAGAGAACCGGGGGCGGTCGGGCCGACCACGCTCGACGAGCGGACGACCGGCACCCCAGCGAGGGTGAGCCCGCCCGCAGCTCAGATCAGCGCCGCCACGACCAACAACGCCACCCGCAGGCGCGCCACCCTCGAACGCCGAGACCGGTGGCTATCCGGCGGAGCCCGCATGGAACCAGGGAGGCGTCGGCGGACGGCCGCCAGGACGGTGTCGTCCCCATGGGAACGGGTCGGTTGGCACTGGCGGAGCCCGCAGGGTCGGCCCGCTGCCGGTGCCAGGCCGGTCGAAGCATTTCGGTGCTGTTGCCGGGTGCTGTGAACCCCGCGGGAAATGCGTTAAGGGCGGGAAATGCGTTAAGGGCCGACCCGGGTAGGGTCGGCCCTCAACTGAAGTTTTGCCCGGCGGTGTCCTACTCTCCCACACCCTCCCGAGTGCAGTACCATCGGCGCTGGAGGGCTTAGCTTCCGGGTTCGGAATGTAACCGGGCGTTTCCCCTCCGCCATGACCGCCGTAACACTTATCGACATATCAAACACACCCAACACCACAGGCAATGTTTGTTTGCCAAGAGTTACACAGTGGACGCGTAGCAACTTAGTAGTCAAGTCCTCGGCCTATTAGTACCGGTCAACTGAACCCGTTACCGAGCTTACATTTCCGGCCTATCAACCCAGTCGTCTAGCTGGGGGCCTTACCCCACCAAAGGTGGATGGGATACCTCATCTTGAAGCAGGCTTCCCGCTTAGATGCTTTCAGCGGTTATCCCTTCCGAACGTAGCTAACCAGCCGTGCCCCTGGCGGGACAACTGGCACACCAGAGGTTCGTCCGTCCCGGTCCTCTCGTACTAGGGACAGCCCTTCTCAAGTATCCTACGCGCACGGCGGATAGGGACCGAACTGTCTCACGACGTTCTAAACCCAGCTCGCGTACCGCTTTAATGGGCGAACAGCCCAACCCTTGGGACCTGCTACAGCCCCAGGATGCGACGAGCCGACATCGAGGTGCCAAACCATCCCGTCGATATGGACTCTTGGGGAAGATCAGCCTGTTATCCCCGGGGTACCTTTTATCCGTTGAGCGACACCGCTTCCATTCGCCAGTGCCGGATCACTAGTCCCGACTTTCGTCCCTGCTCGACCCGTCAGTCTCACAGTCAAGCTCCCTTGTGCACTTACACTCAACACCTGATTGCCAACCAGGCTGAGGGAACCTTTGGGCGCCTCCGTTACCCTTTAGGAGGCAACCGCCCCAGTTAAACTACCCACCAGACACTGTCCCTGAACCGGATAACGGTCCGAAGTTAGATACCCAAACCAACCAGAGTGGTATTTCAAGATTGCCTCCACATGCACTGGCGTGCACACTTCACCGGCTCCCACCTATCCTACACAAGCTAATTCGGATACCAATGTCAAGCTATAGTAAAGGTCCCGGGGTCTTTCCGTCCTGCCGCGCGTAACGAGCATCTTTACTCGTAATGCAATTTCGCCGGGCCTGTGGTTGAGACAGTGGGGAAGTCGTTACGCCATTCGTGCAGGTCGGAACTTACCCGACAAGGAATTTCGCTACCTTAGGATGGTTATAGTTACCACCGCCGTTTACTGGCGCTTAAGTTCTCCGCTTCGCCCCGAAAGACTAACAGGTCCCCTTAACGTTCCAGCACCGGGCAGGCGTCAGTCCATATACATCGAATTACTTCTTCGCATGGACCTGTGTTTTTAGTAAACAGTCGCTTCCCCCTGCTCTCTGCGGCCATACAACGCTCCAGCAGCACGTGCCTTCACGTCTCCGGCCCCCCTTCTCCCAAAGTTACGGGGGCAATTTGCCGAGTTCCTTAACCACAGTTCACCCGATCGCCTTGGTATTCTCTACCTGACCACCTGTGTCGGTTTAGGGTACGGGCCGCTCGGAACTCGCTAGAGGCTTTTCTCGACAGCATAGGATCACTGACTTCACCTGAATCGGCTCGGCATCACGTCTCAGCCACACGCGCCGCGGATTTACCTACGACACAGCCTACACGCTTACCCCGGCACAACCACCGGCCGGGCTCAGCTACCTTCCTGCGTCACCCCATCGCTTGACTACTACCCGCCAGGTTCCCACGCTCCCCCAGCACAGTCCGAAGACCACACCAAGCTCGGATGGTTAGCACAACGAGGTTCATCAGGGACGCTCCTTCGCGGGTACGGGAATATCAACCCGTTATCCATCGACTACGCCTCTCGGCCTCGCCTTAGGCCCCGACTCACCCAGGGCGGATTAACCTGGCCCTGGAACCCTTGGTCATCCGGCGGAAGGGTTTCTCACCCTTCATTCGCTACTCATGCCTGCATTCTCACTCGCACCGCGTCCACAACTCGATCACTCGGCTGCTTCACCCCCGGCACGACGCTCCCCTACCCATCCACACACCTACACACAACCCAAAGGCCATGCGAAGTACACGCGTGAATGCCACAGCTTCGGCGGTGTGCTTGAGCCCCGCTACATTGTCGGCGCGGAACCACTTGACCAGTGAGCTATTACGCACTCTTTCAAGGATGGCTGCTTCTAAGCCAACCTCCTGGTTGTCTATGCGACCCCACATCCTTTTCCACTTAGCACACGCTTAGGGGCCTTAGCTGGTGATCTGGGCTGTTTCCCTCTCGACTACGAAGCTTATCCCCCGCAGTCTCACTGCCGCGCTCTCACTTACCGGCATTCGGAGTTTGGCTGATTTCGGTAAGCTTGTAGGCCCCCTAGACCATCCAGTGCTCTACCTCCGGCAAGAAACACACGACGCTGCACCTAAATGCATTTCGGGGAGAACCAGCTATCACGGAGTTTGATTGGCCTTTCACCCCTAACCACAGGTCATCCCCCAACTTTTCAACGTTGGTGGGTTCGGCCCTCCACGCAGTCTTACCCACGCTTCAGCCTGCCCATGGCTAGATCACTCCGCTTCGGGTCTAGGACACGCGACTCTAACGCCCTATTCAGACTCGCTTTCGCTACGGCTCCCCCACCCGGGTTAACCTCGCCACATGCCACTAACTCGCAGGCTCATTCTTCAAAAGGCACGCCGTCACCCCTAAAGGCTCCGACGGATTGTAGGCGAACGGTTTCAGGTACTATTTCACTCCCCTCCCGGGGTACTTTTCACCATTCCCTCACGGTACTATCCGCTATCGGTCACCAGGAAGTATTTAGGCTTACCAGATGGTCCTGGCAGATTCACGGCAGATTACAGGAGTCCGCCGCTACTCGGGAACACCCACAGGAGACTGGCAGTTTTCACCTACCGGACTTTCACCGTCTACGGTCAGCCATTCCAGACTGTTCAACTAACCACCAGCTTTATAACTCCCCACACGAGTGTCAGCCCGTGCCGCAGGGTCCCACAACCCCAACCACGCAACCCCTGACAGGTATCACACGCAGCCGGTTTAGCCTCAATCCGCTTTCGCTCGCCACTACTCACGGAATCACAATTGTTTTCTCTTCCTACGGGTACTGAGATGTTTCACTTCCCCGCGTTCCCCCCATACACCCTATGAGTTCAGGTGCAGGTGACATCACATGACTGATGCCGGGTTTCCCCATTCGGACATCCTGGGATCACAGCTCGGTTGACAACTCCCCCAGGCCTATCGCGGCCTCCCACGTCCTTCATCGGCTCCTGGTGCCAAGGCATCCACCGTTCGCCCTTGACAACTTGACCACAAAGATGCTCGCGTCCACTGTGTAATTCTCAACAAACAACCAACCCGCAACCACCACCCCGCACCAGCAACACCAACCCCACCCCCAAAAGAGGCAAAACCAGCATCCGGTATACGAGACAAGCCACGCCAGGCAACACCGCCACCCCCGCAACACCACCAAACGGCAACATCACAGGAACAACGGCCCAAGAAACAACCACACGGTCATTCCTTCAGGACCCAACAGGGTGTCCAACGCCAACCCCAGCCGCATCATCAACCCCTTCCAACCACCCCCCGAAGAGAGCGTGTACAAGAGCATCAAACCGCTGCCAAAACTGACTAGCCAGTGTCTCCGACCAATGAGCACCCCATCACCCAACACAGGCAACCGAGGCTCCATACCGCCCTTCGACGGATGGCGCTCCTTAGAAAGGAGGTGATCCAGCCGCACCTTCCGGTACGGCTACCTTGTTACGACTTCGTCCCAATCGCCAGCCCCACCTTCGACGGCTCCCCCCACAAGGGTTAGGCCACCGGCTTCGGGTGTTGCCGACTTTCGTGACGTGACGGGCGGTGTGTACAAGGCCCGGGAACGTATTCACCGCAGCGTTGCTGATCTGCGATTACTAGCGACTCCGACTTCACGGGGTCGAGTTGCAGACCCCGATCCGAACTGAGACCGGCTTTTTGGGATTCGCTCCACCTCACGGTATCGCAGCCCATTGTACCGGCCATTGTAGCATGCGTGAAGCCCTGGACATAAGGGGCATGATGACTTGACGTCATCCCCACCTTCCTCCGAGTTGACCCCGGCAGTCTTCGATGAGTCCCCGCCATAACGCGCTGGCAACATCGAACAAGGGTTGCGCTCGTTGCGGGACTTAACCCAACATCTCACGACACGAGCTGACGACAGCCATGCACCACCTGTCACCGGCCCCGAAGGACCCCCCATCTCTGAAGGATTTCCGGCGATGTCAAACCCAGGTAAGGTTCTTCGCGTTGCATCGAATTAATCCGCATGCTCCGCCGCTTGTGCGGGCCCCCGTCAATTCCTTTGAGTTTTAGCCTTGCGGCCGTACTCCCCAGGCGGGGCGCTTAATGCGTTAGCTGCGGCACAGAGAACCGGAGAGGCCCCCCACACCTAGCGCCCAACGTTTACAGCGTGGACTACCAGGGTATCTAATCCTGTTCGCTCCCCACGCTTTCGCTCCTCAGCGTCAGTATCGGCCCAGAGACCCGCCTTCGCCACCGGTGTTCCTCCTGATATCTGCGCATTTCACCGCTACACCAGGAATTCCAGTCTCCCCTACCGAACTCTAGCCTGCCCGTATCGACTGCAAGCCCGCAGTTGAGCCACGGGTTTTCACAGTCGACGCGACAAGCCGCCTACGAGCTCTTTACGCCCAATAAATCCGGACAACGCTCGCGCCCTACGTCTTACCGCGGCTGCTGGCACGTAGTTGGCCGGCGCTTCTTCTGCAGGTACCGTCACAAACGCTTCGTCCCTGCTGAAAGAGGTTTACAACCCGAAGGCCGTCATCCCTCACGCGGCGTCGCTGCATCAGGCTTCCGCCCATTGTGCAAGATTCCCCACTGCTGCCTCCCGTAGGAGTCTGGGCCGTGTCTCAGTCCCAGTGTGGCCGGTCGCCCTCTCAGGCCGGCTACCCGTCGCCGCCTTGGTAGGCCATTACCCCACCAACAAGCTGATAGGCCGCGAGTCCATCCCAAGCCGAAAAATCTTTCCACCAACCACCATGCGGCAGCCAGTAATATCCGGTATTAGCCCCGGTTTCCCGGGGTTATCCCAAAGCCTGGGGCAGGTTACTCACGTGTTACTCACCCGTTCGCCGCTCGAGTACCCCGAAGGGCCTTTCCGCTCGACTTGCATGTGTTAAGCACGCCGCCAGCGTTCGTCCTGAGCCAGGATCAAACTCTCCAACAAAAACTTGAAGAAAATCCCAGCAACAAAAAACAATTTGCTGCCAAATTCAAGCCCAAGCCAACCCACCAAACAGCAGGCCAACCCAGACCAAAACGGCACTGGCTTTCCAAACACCCTGTTGAGTTCTCAAAGAACAACCACACACCATCAGAACCCCAAACCAGGGCCCCTCCGGAGGCAACCGCTCCAGCCTGCCACTCTCGCGTCAGGCACTTTTACTACTTTACCTCACCGTCTCCGCCGTGTCAAACCGCTTGTCCCGGTCTGTCGCGCTTCGCACGGTTCAGCATCCGCTGAGCACGCACGGGGTTACCCGTGTGTGTGATCCTCGGATTTGGCAGACCGGCCGCTCGCGGTTTCCCGTCGGCTCGCCCGGTTCCTGCCGGCTGTTACCTTACCCGGCCGGTTTCGCCGCACCAAATCGGCCTCTCGGCAGACTCGGCGGGCACCGCCCGCCCGGCGACTCGAAAGTGAAGCTTCTTGTCGCCGGTGCCGCTTGGAGTGGGCCTCAGGACTTTCGCCCTGTTTGCCCCGTTCCGCGCTGGCAGAGAGAAAGTTACGCGGATTCGGGTTCGCACGTCAAATCGAGCGGCTGCGGCCCCCGTCACACTCGCCTCCCGGGTGGGTGGACAGACCCGTGAGCCGGGGCGACCTGCCCTGCAGCCGTGAGCCTCGAGAGGCGCTAACTCCGGCGTGGTACGGGCATTTCGGCGCAAACAGTACTTATGGCTTGAAACGCTACTAACCTGTCTCTGGGTGACGACCTGAGGTGAATGCGAAAGACCAGGAGGGGGATGGGGTCCATGACGGTGCAGACCAGACTCACCGTGAACGGTCAGGACCGGGAGTGGACGCTCGATGCCCGAACGACGCTGCTGGACGCGCTGCGAGATCACCTTGGCCTCTACGGCACGAAGAAGGGGTGTGACCATGGGCAGTGCGGCGCCTGCACGGTCCATGTCGACGACCGGGCCGTGGTGGCCTGTCTGACCCTCGCCGCCCAGGTCGACGGTGGTGCGGTACGGACCGTCGAAGGGCTCACGGAGTCGCCGGGCGGGCTGCATCCGATGCAGCAGGCGTTCCTCGACTGCGACGCGCTGCAGTGTGGCTACTGCACACCGGGACAGCTGATGTCGGCGATTGCCTGTGTTGACGCGGGATGCGCCGGGTCCACCGACGAGATCCGCGAGTTCATGAGTGGGAATCTCTGCCGCTGCGGCGCCTACCAGGGCATCGTCCAAGCGGTCGCCAAGGTTCACGCCGCCGGTCACGGGCGGTCCTGATGCGAGCCTTCACCTACACCCGGGCGCGCTCCGCGGCGGAGGCGGTGTCGACGTTCGCCACCTCCCACCGCGACCAGCCCCACTACCTCAGTGGTGGCACGACCCTCGTGGACCTGATGAAGCTCGACGTCGAAGCCCCCGGTCTGCTCATCGACCTGACCGGCGTCCCGGACCTCGACTTTGTCCGTGAAGAGCAGGGTGAACTGGTCATCGGCGCGCTGACCCGGATGAACGACGCCGCCCACCACCCGCTGCTCGCTGCCAGCTGCCCGGTGCTCGCGGAGTCCCTCCTGGCCGCGGCCTCCCAACAGCTACGGAACATGGCAAGAATCGGCGGCAACCTGCTGCAACGCACCCGCTGCGGCTACTTCCGATCGGTCGAGTTCTCGTGCAACAAACGTCAGCCCGGGTCGGGGTGCTCCGCGATGGAGGGCGTCAACCGCAACCACGCCGTCCTCGGTACCAGCGACCACTGCATCGCCCTCTACCCCGGTGACCTGGCGGTGGCGCTGACCGCGTTCGACGCAAGCCTCTCCGTCCTCGGCCCCGACGGCACCCGCACCATGTCGATCCATGACCTGTTCGTGCCGCCGGGCGACACACCGAACCGGGAGACAACCCTCGAGCCCGGCGAGTTCATCACGGCCGTCCGGGTGCCGATGACACCGGCGGCGCAGTCATCCAGCTACCAGAAGGTGAGCGACCGAAGTTCGTACTCGTTCGCCCTCGCGTCGGCAGCCGTCGGGCTCCACCTCGACGCAGCGGGTACCACCAGCGAGATACGGATCGCGCTCGGCAGCCTGGGCACCGTGCCATGGCGGGCACGGGAGGCCGAACAGGCGCTGACCGGGACCCAGCTGGACGACGCGGCCATCCGTACGGCGCTCGAGCCGGAGTTCCGGTCGGCTCGCACCACACCGCAGAACCACTTCCGGGTACGGCTGGCTGTGGAAACCGTACTCGAGGCCGTCGCGGCGGCCCAGCAGAGGATGGGATGAACGCCATGGCCTGGATCGGCTCCGACCATGTCCGCCACGACGGCGCAGAGAAGGTCCGCGGCGAACCGATCTACGGCGCCGACCGCACGGCCGCGGCGATGGCGTACGCGGTCCCAGTCAGTGCGACCGTGGGGCGCGGTCGAATCACGACGCTCGACACCGCCAAGGCGGAACGGGTGCGGGGGGTGCTCGCGATACTCACGCACGAAAACCTGGATCGCCTGCACCCGTCCGACTTTTCCTTCGGGTTGGGGGGCGCGAGCGAAAGCTTCCAACCGATGCGGGACAACGTCGTGGCCTACCGCGGTCAGCCAATCGCGATCGTGGTGGCGGAGACCTTGGAGGCCGCAGCGGAAGCCGCGGCGTTGGTGACCGCCCGCTACGACGTCGAGCCGTTCGCCGTGGAGCTCGACGACCCGGGGGGCGAGCGGGTCGACCAGGCGGAGGCGGTGCCCACGTTTCCCGTGGTGGAGATCGGCGAGGGTGACCGGCTAATCGACCAGGCGCCAGTTGTCGTTGACGCCACCTACCACTCCCCCGCGCAGCACCACAACGGGCTGGAGCTGCTGTCCACCCTCGCCCAGTGGCATGAGGGGTCGCTCCTGATCCATGAGGGCACTCAGGCGGCGGGACGTGTCCGGCACGCGCTGGCGACGCAGATCGGACTCCCGATGGAGTTGGTCCAGGTCGTCTCGCCCTCCCTCGGTGGCGGCTTCGGCCAGCGCACCGGCCAGGCGTACAGCACCACCCTGGCCGCCCTGGCCGCCCGGCGGGTCGACCGGCCGGTGTTGCTGGTCACCCCGCGGTCCGCGGTCTTCCACAGCGTGCACTTTCGGGCCGCGACCCGGCACCGGATCCGGCTCGGTGCGCGGGACGACGGCACCATCACCTCCCTGGTGCACGAGGCGTTCGCGCAGACATCACGCCATGACCTGATGCCATTCTGGGGGCCGCAGGTTTCGGGAAGTATGTACGGAATCCCGAACTTCCGCGGCACCACCACCCTGGTGCGACTCGACACCCAGACGCCCGGCTACATGCGGGCGCCGATGGAGATGGCGACGATGTTCGCGCTGGAGAGCGCTCTGGACGAACTCGCCGAGCGGGTGGGCGTCGACCCGGTCGAGCTACGGCGGCGCCACGACACCGCCACCGATCCTGCGACCGGCAAACCGTTCTCCTCGCGGCGGCTCAAGCAGTGCCTCGATCGAGGCGCTGAACGGTTTGGCTGGTCGGAACGCGACCCGGCGATCGGGTCGATGCGCGCCGACGACGGCAGCCTCATCGGCTGGGGCGTGGCGACGGGTTGCTATCCCGGCCTCGCCTCCGCCGCCGGCGCGCACGTACGGCTGTGTGACGACGGCACGGCGGAGGTCACGATCAGTGGACACGAGATGGGCCAGGGCATCCGCACCGTGATCGCGCTGGCTGCGGCCGACTCCCTCGGCCTGCCGCCCGGCAGCATCCGGGTAACCGTTGGCGACACCCGGGTCGCTCCCCAGCCCGAGACCGGTGCCTCGTGGGGAACCGCCTCCGCCCTGCCGGCCATCCGGGAAGCTGCCATCGGGATCCGCGCCCAGCTGCATCAGATCGCCGCCACCCGTGGCGAGCCCGTCGCCAACGTCGACGTCAGCGAGTGCCGGCTGGCGGAGGGACGGCTGGTCGGCCCAGACAACACGGGGCCACTGATAACCGGGCTCCTCAGGGCCGCCGGCCTCCCCTCGGTCGTGGCCCCCGGGCAGTACTTCGCCCCAGGGCGAAGCCCGACCGAAGCACCCGACAGCGCCACGGCGCCGATGAGCGCGGTGATGGCGGACGTCGACAACGCCAGGGTGGGCCCGGTCTTTCCCGACTTCGTCACCTGCTCCTACGTCGCCCACTTCGTCGAGGTCCGCGTTGGTCCGCGGATCCGTCGACCGCGGGTCACCCGGATGCTGTCGGTCATCGACTGCGGGCGGGTGATCAGTCGGCGCACCGCCACCAGCCAGGCCCTGGGCGGCCTGGTGTGGGGCATCAGCACCGCGCTCCGCGAGGAGAGCACCGTGGACCCTCGCTTCGGCGGGTTCCTCAACACCAACCTGTGCGACTACCTGGTTCCGGTGAACGCCGATGTGCCCACACTCGACGTCGACTTCATTGACGAGCCGGACCCGTTGTTCAGCGCGTTCGGTCTCAAGAACCTGGGCGAGGTCGTCCATGTCGGTGCGGCAGCGGCGATCACCAACGCCATCCACCACGCGACCGGGGTTCGGGTCCGGAGTCTGCCCGTCCGCATCGAGGACCTCATGACGGAGCCTGCTCGGTAGCGGCCCGGGGCTTGTCCACACCGCGTTGGGCCGCTCGCCGCGGGCCCGGCAGGGAGTCTGATGACAGCGGGGATCAGGTACATCGCGCCGACCCTACGGCGGTGGTGTTCGGCCGACCTCTCCTTCGCGATGGCCGTTGTCGTCGGGGTGACGGGGAGCGCACCGTGCCCGGTTGGGACGGTGATGGCCAGCTGCGCCACCGGCGAGGTCGCCGGTGGCGTCGCCGGCGGGTGCATCGACGGCGCGGTCCTCACGGCGGCCCAGGACGCGATCCGCTCTGGTCGGGTACACCGGAACCGCTACACCCACCAGAGCGACGGCTCGCCGGTGCTCGGCCTCTCCTGTCGTAGTGAAATCGACGTGGTAGTGCTGCCCGCGGCGGTGGAGGTCATGGCACCGCTGCTCGATCGGTTGCTGGCGAACCGGACGGTCGGTTCCGCTCTGGTGCTACCCGCCGGCCCACGGGCGGCGCTGCTGGTGGCAGACCCGGACGGGTTGTGGGGCTCGTCGGGCGACCCGGGGTTGGATGAGCTCGTGGCACGCCGGCTCCGGGAGCGGGTATCCACCGGGACGGGGCCGGTCGAGCACATCGGGACGGGGCCGGTCGAGCGCATCGGGGACGGCGCCGGGCAGCCCGTCGACGTCCTGTTCGTCCGACACCAGCCGGCACCCCGCATGGTGCTCTACGGGATGAGCCCGGTCGCCCGGGCAATGAGCCAACTCGGGCGTTTCCTCGGCTTCGAGGTGACCGTGTGTGACCCTCGGCCGGTGTTCATGCGGGCCGAGCACTTCCCGGACGCCCACCAGGTGGTCTGCGACTGGCCGCACCGCCACCTGCGCAGCATCGAGGCTGACGCCCGGAGCGCCATCGTGGTGCTCAGCCACGATGATCGCCACGAGACCGAGCTGCTGTCGCTGGCCCTACGGGGGCGCGCCGGCTACGTCGGCGTGATCGGCAGCCGAGAAACGCACCGCGAGCGGCTGCTCCGACTCACCGCGGCCGGGTTGACCAAGGACGAACTCGGCCGGCTTCGGGCGCCCATCGGCCTCGACCTGGGCGCCCGAACTCCCCAGGAAACCGCCGTGTCCATCTGCGCCGAAGTGATCGCGGTCGCCGGCACCGGGGGCACCGGTCGGCCCCTGACCTACCTGGCCGGCCCCATCCACCGGCGTGCCGACGTCCCGGTCAGCTGAGCATGCGGAAACGACGGCATGGCCCGGCCTACTCACCGGCGGACGCAGGGCCGGTAGACGCGGGACCGGTAGGCGCGGGACCGGTAGGCGCGGGACCGGTAGGCGCGGGACCGGTAGGCGCGGGACCGGTGGAGACGGGGTGCACCGGCCGCGACGCGGGGTGCACCGGCCGGGTCGCGGGGTGCACCGGCCGGGTCGCGGGGCTGCTGCTCGCCGCGGGAGCGGGACGGCGGTACGGCGGGCCGAAGGCGCTCGTGGCTTTCCGGGGCCAGCCCCTGGTGCTGCGGAGCCGAGCCGTGCTGGTGGCCGCCGGCTGTGCTCCCGTACTGGTCGTGGTGGGGGCGCGGGCGGAGGCGGTGACCGAGTTGGTCCGCTCGGGCGTCGTCCGGAACCCGGCGTGGCCGACCGGAATGGGTTCATCGCTGCGGGCGGGGTTGGCCGCGCTGGAGGTAACCACCGCGTCGGCGGCGGTCGTGACCTTGGTTGACATGCCGGGGGTGGGAGTCGAGGCGGTACGCCGGGTGGCTGCCGCCGCCCGACCCGATGCTCTGGTGGTCGGGGGCTACCACGGCGACCGGTGGGGGCACCCGGTACTGCTCGGGCGCGCACACTGGGCCGGTGCCGCCGCGAGCGCCACCGGGGACCGGGGCGCCCGGGACTACCTAAGTCAGCATCGTGACATCGTCACGGTGGTTCCGTGCGGCGACGTGGCCGACGCCCAGGACCTCGACGTACCCCCGAAGATCCAGCGTTGATCCGCCGGCACCCGGCTTCGGCTGGGTCAGACCACCGTGTTTCACAGCCCACCGCCGGCCCGGACGCAGGCGCGCTCCCTCAACCGGCGTCGGCCCGGTAGAAGACGTACCGGCCCAGCCGGGCTCGGCCGTAGCCGTTCTCCCGGACGCCGGCCAGCCCGGCTTCGACCAACGCGGACAGGGCCCGATCGGGCAGGCTGTCCCCGGTCCGACCAGAGCGGTGGACATGACCGCCCTCGTGTCCGGGAAGACTGCCGTCGATGTCGGCTACGTGTAGCTCACCGCCGGGGCGCAGCACCCGCCGGACCTCACGCAGCACTCGTACCCAATCCGCTTCGTCGATGTGATGCAGCATGAACGAGGAGAGCACCCGATCGACGCTGTGGTCCGACAACGGCAGGTCATCGGCGAACGCGCGCTCGTACTGGATCTGCACCTTGCCCCGGGCCGCCTTGCGGCGGGCACGGCGCAGCGCGGCGGGGTCCGGATCGATGCCCAGCGCGTCCACCTCCGGGTGGCGGCGCTTGAGCGTCCGCAGCAGATCGCCGGTGCCGCAGCCGATCTCCAGGACTCGTTGTCCCGGCCGAAGATTCGCGCGCTCCAAAAGCTTCTCATGAACCCGGCCGATACCGATAAAGCGGGCGAACGGATCGTAGAGGGGCAGCAACCATTGCTTGCCCATGGCGGGCAAATAGGCCCGATTCTCAGAATGGGAGTTGTGCTGTCCGGTCATGGCACGCTCCGGTAATAGCGGAAACTCGGTCGTACTCTCAGCCTCATGGACAGCGATGCTGCGGACAATGGCGGAACTGTGGGCAGGATGCGACGGAACTTGGTTCCCCCGTCCCGTCAGGTCGGCGTCACCGGGCAGGGCGTGCCGGTCTTCGGCTTCGGCCACCTGCCCGGCATCGCCCCGGTCGCGGTAGCCCACCACCCCCACGGCGAGCCGTTCCTCGACCTCGCCACCGTCGGCACCCACACCCACGACTTCCTGGTGCTCTGCTACGCCCACGTGGCTCACGGGACGGTACGCATCGACGAGCGTACCTGGACAGTTGCCGACGGCGACCTCTTCGTCATCGCACCCGGGCAGGTAGTCACCTCCGGGGATCCGTTCGCGGAAGTCACCAGCGACGGCTGGACCGTCTGGTTCCCGGCCGACGTGATTCGGCCCGGAATGCCCGGCGCCTACTCATCCTGGCGGGCGCACCCGTTGCTCTTCCCGTTCGCGCAGGGCCGCAACCGGGCCCAGCGGCTACCGGTCCCACCGGTCGACCGGGCCGGCCTGATGGAGCGCTTCGCCGCACTCGACACCGAGCTCCGGGCCCGCCGCGACGGGCACCAGGCGGCCGCCCTCGCCCACCTGACCCTGCTGCTCGTGACCGTGGCCCGGTTGTCGACCGACCTCGCCGACCACCTACGCTGCGCCGACGAACCGCTGCTGGCGGCCGTCTTCGAGGCCATCGAGGCGCGCTACCACCAGCCCATCTCCCTCGCCGACATCGCGGCCGACCTCGCGCTGACTACCGGCTACCTCACCACCGCCGTGCGTCGCAAAACCGGCCGAACCGTTACCCAGTGGATTACCCAGCGCCGGATGCAGCAGGCACGCCTACTGCTCGCCGAGACCGACCTGGCCGTCAGCGCGATCAGCCGCCGGGTCGGATACCCCGACACCAGCTACTTCAGCAAACGCTTCCGCGCCCGCCACGGAGTCACCCCCACCCAATGGCGGGACGCCACACCGCACGCGGGTGGCGACGGCATCACTCGTCCGACGGCGCCAGGACGACCGAATCGATCCAACCCAGGGCCGCGATCGCGGTAGGAAACCCACAGGTGGTGATGGCCGCGAGCGCGACGGCTCGCACCTCGTCCACGGTCGCGCCGTGCTGGAGGGCCTTGCGGACGTTGGAACGCACCGCTCCCTCCGCCTCGGCCCCAACCGCCACCGCCAACTTGATCAACCGGTCGGTCCGGTCGTCGAACGAGTTGCGCTCCCGCACCGTCCGCGCCAGCGCGCCCTGCGCCTCCGCGACATCCGGAAAGCGTTCCAGGAACTTCACGTAGACATCCGGAAGATACTGCTGCTGCATATCACCCTCCGCTACCGCCCGATATTGACACATTAGCCCCGGCCCGTGGCCCACCGTGGTCCGAGGACGTATCCAGGCAGAACTCACGCCTCGACGGCCGCCGCGTCGGTAGCGCCTCCGACCGGGGCGCCACCACACGAGGGGTCAACGCCGAGCCGACGGCTCCCGGGCGGCGTCCCGTACCTGCTCCGGTGCGGCGGTCGCCGTCGGCGCCGGGCCGCGGCGCCCGCGGTAGACCACGTACGGACGCCACAGGTACGCCAGCGGCGCCGACCAGACGTGCACCAGTCGGGTGAACGGCCACAGCGCCAGGAAGAGGAAGCCACCGATCGCGTGCAGCTGGTAGACCAGGGGAGCCCCGCTCATCAGGGTGGGGTCCGGCTGGAACCAGAAGATCCCGCGGAACCAGACGGCGATCGTCTCCCGGTAGTCGTAACCCCCACCGATCAGGTTGACCCCGACCGTGGCGATCATGCCGAGCGCCACCATGGCGGCGAGCGCGGCGTAGAGCACCTTGTCCATCCGGCTGGTCACCCGGCGGACCCGACCGTTGATCATCCGCCGGATGATCAGCAGGACCAGGCCGGCCATCAGCATCAGGCCGGTCACCGTACCGCCCAGGACCGCGGTGAGGTGGTAGGCGTGCTCGCTGATCCCGATCTTCTCGGTCACCGACGCAGGCACCAGCAGGCCCATGACGTGCCCACCAGCAACCCCGAGAACGCCGAGGTGGAACAGGGGCGAGCCGAGCCGCAGCAGGCGATTCTCCAACACCTGGCTGGTGTGCGTGGTCCAGCCAAACTGGTCGTGGCGCCACCGCCAGAAGTGGCCAGCGACGAAGACCACAAGGCACAGGTACGGCAGGACGGTCCAGACGAGGTTGGTCATCGCGATGCCTCCGACGGGGAACAGGCGGGATAAGGGGCAAGCGCGGCAGCGTTCAGGTCCGGGCCGTCGCCGAGAGAATCCAGGCCGACCGTCTCCACTGGCGGTCCGTCAACGGCGAGCGCCGCGATGGCGGCCCGGTCGGCGTCGGTCAGCGCCGGCAACACGGCGCAGACAACGTCCAGCAACAAGCGGTAGGGGGTGCCGCAGTCGGCCAGGGCGGCGCGGAGCAGTTCAATGCCCTGCCGATGCTGACGCAAGGGCGCCTCCCCCTCGCCCGGGCCCACCGTGGCGGCGTACTCGAGCACCACCGGCAGCAGATCCGGCAGCTCCCCGTCCGCGAGTCGCAGCCCGTGCGCCCGATACCGCTGCTTGAGCACCAGCAGCGCCATGCCCCGCTTGCGGGTGTCCCCGTGCAGGTAGTAGGTGAGGTAGAGACCAGAGCGGCGGCGCAGGTCGAAGGTCTGCACGAAGTGCTGCTGTACGTCGATCGGGGTGTTCTCCAGCAGCCAGTCCAGGAACCCGTCGATCCGCTCCCGCGCCTGGGGCGCCTCGATCCGCGCGGCAGCGCCCCGAAGCTCGGCCCCGGCACCGAGCAGCTCGTCATCGGGGTAGGTGAGCAGCAGCGAGACCAGCTCGAAGATGCGGGCCCGGTCGGTCGCGGCGGTCATGCCCCGCCTCGCAACGGGTTTATCGTGAAGCCACGCCGGCCGTCGGAACGCCGGGAGACCAGCCCAGGCCCGCCGGGACGAACCTGCTCACCCTCGACCAGGTGGAAACTCTCCGCGGAGGCCTGCGTGGTCATTCCCGGGCCGCCCTCGCAGTCCAGCGCGCAGTCCTGGTTCGCGGTGGCCTGCGCTTCCAGCGCGGCGGCGTCCTTGCTGTACGCGGCCGGGATCACGTAGCGCTCGTCGTACTTGGCGATGGCCAGCAGCCGGTACATGGCCTCGACCTGGTCGGCGGTCATCCCGATCCCGTCGAGCAGCTCGTCGGCGACGGTACCGTCGAGGGTACGAGCGCGCATGTAGGAGCGCATGGCCGCCAGCTTCATCAGGACCCCGGCGGTCGCCTCCACGTCACCGGCGGTGAAGAGCTCGGCCAGGTACTCCACCGGAATCCGCAGCTCCCGGATGGTGTGGAAGATGTCGTCGGCGTCGGTGTCGTCCCGGCCGGCCTCCCCCACCGCGTCCAGCACCGGCGACAGCGGCGGGACGTACCAAACCATGGGCAGGGTCCGATACTCCGGGTGCAGCGGCAGCGCCACCTTGTACTCGCTGATCAGCCGCCACACCGGGGACCGTTCGGCGGCGTCCAGCCACTCCTGCGGCATGCCGGCGGCCCGGGCGGCCTCCCGTACGGCCGGGTCGCTCGGGTCGAGGAAGACCGCACGCTGCGCGTCGAGCAGGTCGTGCTCGTCGGTCACCGAAGCGGCGGCGAGCACCGCGTCCTCGTCGTAGAACACGATGCCCAGATAGCGCAGCCGACCCACGCAGGTCTCGGAGCAGACCGTGGGCTGCCCCGCCTCGATCCGCGGGAAGCACAGGGTGCACTTCTCCGCCTTGCCGGTGCTGTGGTTGACGTACACCTTCTTGTATGGGCAGGCGGAGACACACATCCGCCAGCCCCGGCAGCGGTCCTGGTCCACCAGGACGATGCCGTCCTCCTCCCGCTTGTACATCGCGCCGGAGGGGCAGGCCGACACACACGCCGGGTTGAGGCAGTGCTCGCAGATCCGCGGCAGGTGGAACAGGAAGGTCTTCTCGAACTCGAACTTCACCCGCGCCGCCGCCTCCGCCGACATCCGGGCGAGGTTCGGGTCACCGGTGCCGTGCTCATGGGTCCCGCCGAGGCTGTCCTCCCAGTTGGCCCCCCAGGTGACGGCCATCGGTTCGCCGGTCAGCGCGGAACGGGGCTGCTGCACCGGGGTGTCCTTGAGCCCGGCGGGGGCGTTGGCCAGGATGTCCTTGTCGAAGGTCGCCGGCTCGTAGTAGTCGTCGATCGAGGGCAGATCCGGGTTGACGAACAGCCGGCTGAGCCGCTTGACCCGGCCACCGGAGCGCAGCTTCAGCCGGCCCTTCTCGTCCAGCTGCCAGCCCCCGTGCCAGCGGTCCTGATCCTCGTAGTGCTTGGGGTAGCCGATGCCCGGCTTGGTCTCGACGTTGTTGAACCAGACGTACTCGGTGCCGTCCCGGTTGGTCCAGGTCTGCTTGCAGGTAACGGAGCAGGTGTGACACCCGATGCACTTGTCCAGGTTCATCACCATGGCGACCTGCGCTCGGATCCTCATCAGTACTCCACCTCCTGGTCGCGGCGGCGGATCACCGTGATCTCGTCGCGTTGGCTGCCGATCGGGCCGTAGTAGTTGAAGGCGTAGGTGAGTTGGGCGTGTCCGCCAGCCAGGTGGGTGGGCTTGACCAGCAGCCGGGTCAACGAGTTGTGGTAACCACCCCGACGACCGCTCTTCTCGGCCTTGGGCACGTTGATCGTCCGCTCCGGCGAGTGGTACTGGAACACCGTGCCCTCCGGCATCCGGTGACTGACCACCGCCCGGGCCACGATGACCCCGTTGCGGTTGTGCGCCTCGACCCAGTCGTTGTCCCGAACCCCGACCTTGGCGGCGTCCGGCACACTCATCCAGATCACCGGCCCACCCCGCGACAACGCCAACATCAATTCGTTGTCGTGGTACATCGAATGGACAGACCACTTCGCGTGCGGGGTCAGGAAGCGTACGGTGACGCCGCCGTCAACGAACTCACCCGGGGCACCGAAGTGCCGGGCCATGTTCAGTGGGGGCCGGAAGCCCGGCAACTGCTCGCCCAGCTCCGCCACCCAGTCGTGCTCCACGAAGAAGTGCTGCCGACCGGTGATGGTGTGCCACGGCTTGAGCCGCTCCACGTTGAGGGTGAAGGGCGAGTAGCGACGGCCGCCCTTCTCCGAGCCGGACCACTCCGGGCTGGTGAAGACCGACTGCGGCGCCCGCTGGGTGTCCGCGTACGTGATCTGGTCGGTCTCGTGCCCGGCGATCAGATCCGCGAACGGCTGCCCGGTCCGCTGCTCCAGGGCCGCGAAACCGGCCGCGGCGACCCGCCCGTTCGTGGTGCCCGACAGCGCCAGGATCGCCTCGCACATTTGGTCGGCGGTGGCCAGCGACGGCCGGCCGGCACACGGCCCGTCGGGGACGACCCCGTTTCGCTCCCGCAGGTACGCCACCTCCGCGGTCACGTCCACGGTGAGCGCCTTCGTGCTGGTGCCGAGCCGGTCCAGGAGCGGGCCGACAGCCCGCATCTTCGCGCCGATCTGGGCGTAGTCCCGCTCGATCTCGATGAGCTTCGGCATGGTGGAGCCGGGGACCGGCTCGCACTCGCCGGCCTTCCAGTCCCGCACCCGCCCGCTGGGCATGGCCAGCTCGTCCGGGGTGTCGTGCTGCAGCGGCGCGGCCAGCACGTCCCGCCGTACCCCCAGGTGGTCGACGGCCAGCTCACTGAACCGGTCGGCGAGCGCCAGGAAGGTGTCGTAGTCGGAGTGGGCGTCGGCGGGCGGCTCCACCGCCGGGCTGAACGCGTGCACGAACGGGTGCATGTCCGTGGTGGAGATGTCGTGCTTCTCGTACCAGGTTGCGGTCGGCAGCACCACGTCGGCGTGCAGGCCGGTGTTGGTCATCCGGAAGTCGATCGCCGTGAGCAGGTCGAGCTTCCCGGTCGGCGCCTCATCTCGCCACACCAGGTCCCGCGGTCGGTGCTCCGGTTCGCACTCCGAGGCGGTGGCGGTCGAGTCGATCCCCAGCAGGTGCCGCAGGAAGTACTCGTTGCCCTTGCCGGAGGAGCCGAGCAGGTTCGCCCGCCACAGGGTGAGGCAGCGCGGGAAGTTCGCCGGGTCGTCCGGGTCCTCCGCCACCGACCGGAGCCGACCGGCCTTCAGTTCGGCGACGATGTGCTCCTGCACCGTCACCCCGGCCACCGCCGCCTCGTCGGTGAGGTCGAGGGGGTTGCGGTTGAACGACGGGTGGCCGGGGCTCCAGCCCATCCGCTGCGCGGCGGCGACGGTGTCGGCGAAGGCCATCCCCGCGAACCGGCCGGTGCCCAACGGGGAGGAGAGCTCGTCGACCGGGACCCGCTCGTACCGCCACTGGTCGGTGTGCAGGTACCAGAACGGGGTGCTCGCCTGGTGCCGCATCGGCCGTTGCCAGTCGAGCCCGAAGGACATGTGCTGCTGGCCGGTGATCGGCCGGGCCTTCTCCTGCCCCACGTAGTGCGCCCAGCCACCGCCGTTGACGCCCTGGCAGCCGGTCAGGGTGACCAGGGAGATGAGCGCCCGGTAGGTCATGTCGGAGTGGAACCACTGGTTCGCGCCGGCGCCTAGGACGATCAGCGACCGCCCCTGGCTGCGCTCGGCGTTGCGGGCGAACTCCCGGCCGATCCGGGCCGCCACCGCGGCCGGCACCCCGGTGATCCGCTCCTGCCAGGCCGGGGTGTTCGGCGAGTCCGCGTCGTCATAGCCGGTCGGCCACTGCCCCGGCAGGTCACCGCGGCGCACCCCGTACTGCGCCAGCACCAAGTCGTAGACCGAGGTGACCAGCTGCTCGCCGACCCGCATGGCCGGTACGCCACGGCTGATGGTGGCCCCACCCTCGGTCTCCCCGACGTCGAAGCGGGGCAGGTCGACCTCGATCGCCTCGTCGCTCCGGTCGAGCAGCCCGAGCGCGGGCAGCACCTCGCCCAGGTCCAGGTTCCAGCGCCCCTCGCCGGCCTCGCCGTACCGGAAGCCCAGCGACCCGTTCGGCACGACCAACTCGCCGGTGCGCTCGTCGACCAGGACGGTCTTGTGCGCGCCGTCCTCCTGGCCCAGGTCCGCCGCGGTGAGGAAGCGGTCGGTGGTCCACCGGCCGTCCGCGGTGGGTCGCAGCGTGACCAGGAACGGCAGGTCGGTGTAGCGGCGAATGTAGTCGGCGAAGTAGTCGACCGTGCGGTCCCGGAAGAACTCGGTGAGTACGACGTGGCCCATCGCCATCGCCAGCGCGCCGTCGGTACCCGGGTGCGGGGCCAGCCAGTCGTCGGCGAACTTGACGTTGTCGGCGTAGTCCGGGCTGACCGCGACGACCTTCGTCCCCCGGTAGCGGGCCTCGGCCAGGAAGTGGGCGTCCGGCGTACGGGTGACCGGAATGTTCGAGCCCCACATCATCAGGTAGGTGGAGTTCCACCAGTCGCCGGCCTCGGGTACGTCGGTCTGGTCGCCCCAGATCTGCGGCGAGGCGATCGGCAGGTCGGCGTACCAGTCGTAGAAGCTCAGCAGGGTGCCGCCGAGCAGGGCGTGGTAGCGGGTGCCGGCGGCGAAGGAGGCCATCGACATCGCCGGGATCGGCGAGAAGCCCACCACCCGGTCCGGTCCGTACGTCTTCGTGGTGTAGACGTGCGCGGCGGCAACCATCGTGGTCACCTCGTCCCAGCTGGCGCGGACGAAGCCGCCACGTCCCCGCTGGGTCTTGTAGGCGCGCGCCTTGAGGGGGTTCTCCACGATCTCGGCCCAGGCGGACACCGGATCACCCAGGCGCGCGAGCCCGTCGCGGAACATCTCGGCCAGCACCCCGCGTACGTAGGGGTGGCGCACCCGGGAGGGCGAGTACTCGTACCAGGAGAAGGAGGCGCCGCGGGGGCAGCCGCGCGGCTCGTAGTCCGGCGAGTCCGGGCCGGTCGTCGGGTAGTCGGTGGCCTGGTGTTCCCAGGTGATCAGGCCGTCCTTGACGAAGACGTTCCACGAGCAAGAGCCGGTGCAGTTGACGCCGTGGGTGGAGCGCACCACCCGGTCGTAGCGCCACCGGTCGCGGTAGAACCGCTCCCAGTCGCCGTCGTCCACCTGGTGCAGCGTCCGGCCGTGGTCACCGACCGCCTCCCGGCGGAGGAAGCGCCGAGCAGCCAGCAACGGCGCCGCGCCGGGGACCTGGTCCGTCGCAGGATCATGAGCTTCTGGCGGGCGGTGCGCTGACACGTGGGCACTCCTCCGGCGGCGAGCGACAACGCGGGGGCTGTCGGCGGCACACGGGCAGTGCGCCACGTCTACCAGGGTTCGCGAAATCAACCGCCAGATCGGGAGGCCGCGGTCCCGACCTGTCGGGACCAAGGTCCCGGCCATTCCGCTATTCGACGGTGTGGGGTGCGACCGACGGGACCTGCTGCCAGCCAGACGGGGAAGAAGGTCCCTACCCGCTGCTGATAAACGACAGCAGCCTTGGGTACACAGTCGCGCCAGTGACGCTAGCGCCGACCTCCGTCTACCGCTGATAGAGGAATTGCCGTGTACGCGAAACCCGCTCCAGACGACCCGACACCGGAAACGGCGGTCGAGCAGAACAGCCGCAACGACGTTCGTGGGCGAAACCGGGTCCTGACCCTGTCCACCATCGGCTTCACCGTCATGTTCGCGGTGTGGCTCATGTTCGGCATCCTCGGCAAGCCGATCAGCGAAGAGTTCGGGCTCTCCGAGGTGCAGCTGTCCTGGATCATTGCCGCCGCCGTGCTCAACGGCTCGCTCTGGCGGCTCCCCGCCGGAATTGTGGCGGACCGGCTCGGCGGACGCCGGGTAATGACCGTCATGCTCCTCGTGACCGCGGTCGCCTCATTCCTGGTATCCCGCGCTGACTCGTACGCAATGCTGTTGGTGCTTGCGTTCCTGGTCGGTTTTGCTGGTAACTCCTTCACCACGGGTATCGCCTGGAACTCCGCCTGGCAGCCGCGGGAGAAGCAGGGGTTCGCGCTCGGCCTCTTCGGCGCGGGTAACGTCGGCGCCTCCGTCACCAAATTCATCGGCCCCCCGCTGATCGCCGGGACCGCCGGTGCCACCTACCTCGGCGTCGTCGAGGGCGGCTGGCGTCTCGTCCCCGTCGTCTACGCGGTGTTGCTGCTCATCCTCGCCGCGGCTACCTGGTTCCTCACGCCCCGCCGGGACCGGGTGCCGAGCCACGGCACCCCGCTCCGCACGCAGCTCGTGCCGCTCAAGCAGGTACGAGTGTGGCGATTCAGCCTGTACTACGTCGCGGTGTTCGGTGCCTACGTGGCGCTCGCCGCGTGGCTGCCGACGTACTACATGAACAACTACGACGTGTCCCTGCAGACCGCGGCCTACCTGACCGCCCTGTACATCTTCCCCGCCTCGCTGCTGCGACCGGTCGGCGGATCGCTCTCCGACCGCCTGGGTGCCCGCCGGGTGATGTACTGGACATTTGGCTTGATGCTGCTCAGCACGGGCATTCTGATGATGCCTTCGGGCCACATCGTCGTCAACCACCCCGACGGCGGCCAGACCACCCACCTCGCCTACCAGCTCGGCATCGTGCCCTTCACCCTGCTGGTCGTCCTGCTCGGCTGCGCCATGGGCGTCGGCAAGGCCGCGGTGTACAAGCACATCCCGGAGTACTTCCCCACCCAGGTAGGAGCCGTCGGCGGTCTGGTCGGCATGCTCGGCGGCCTCGGCGGATTCTTCCTGCCTCCGCTGTTCGCCTACACCAAGACCTGGACCGGCCTCCCGTCGAGCACCTTCCTGGTCCTGTTCATCCTCACCGTCATCTGCGCGGTCTGGATGCACCTCACCGTCGTGCGCATGCTGCACGGGGAATCACCCCAGCTCGCTGACCACTTCGAGAAGCCCGACTCCAAAAACCGACCGGCCGCTCCCGCTTCGGAAGCGCCCAGTGCGCCCAAGGAGGCCTACGAATGAATACCCCTAGTTCGACCGGGGACGGCCGAGCCGGCAGGCGCGAGTGGCTGGAGTCCTGGAACCCGGAAGACGCCGACTCCTGGGACAAGGGCTTGGCGTGGCGGACCCTCTGGATCAGCACCTTCACGCTGACCCTCTGCTTCACCTCGTGGTTCCTCGCCTCGGCGATCGCCCCGAAGCTGACGAACCTCGGCTTCGACCTCAGCACCGCCCAGCTCTACTGGCTCACTGCCATGCCCGGCCTGGCCGGCGGTCTCATGCGCCTGATCTGGATGGTGCTGCCGCCGATCATGGGCACCCGCAAGATGGTCACCCTGACCACCGTGCTGTTGCTCCTGCCTGTCCTGGGTTGGGGAATCTTCGTTCAGGACCCGAGCACTCCGTACTGGGTGCTGCTGTCGCTGTCGTTCCTCTCCGGTATCGGTGGCGGGGCGTTCTCGGGCTTCATGCCGAGTACCTCCTACTTCTTCCCCCGCCGACTCCAGGGCACCGCGCTGGGCGTCCAGGCCGGTATCGGCAACTTCGGCGTCTCGCTGGTGCAGCTGCTGACCCCGTGGGTCATCGGCTTCTCGCTGATCGGCTTCCTCGGCAGTTCCCGGCCGATGGCCACCTCGCCGGGGGAACCCGCTCGGGACGTTTGGTACCAGAACGCGGCGTACATCTACATCCCGTTCATCATCGTCGGTGCCGTGCTCGCCTGGACCATGCTGCGGTCGGTTCCGGTCAAGGCGAACATTCGGCAGCAGTTCGACATCTTCCGCAACGTTGACACGTGGTGGATGACGCTGCTCTACATCATGACCTTCGGTACCTTCGCCGGCCTGTCCGCCCAGTTCGGGCTGCTGATGAAGAACCTCTACGGTGCCGGCAACCCGGACATCGTGCAGGGCAGCGGGGCCGCGGCACAGCTACTCGTGGACGGCTACGCCGTACCCGACCCGGTCAAGTTCGTCTTCCTCGGCCCGCTGGTCGGTGCCGCGGCCCGCGTCGCGTTCTCACCGCTGACCGACAAGTTCGGCGGTGCCCGGTGGACCCTGATCTCCGGCATCGGACTCGTCATCTCCATCGCCTTCACCATCACCGCACTGCGACCCGACACGAGCTCGGCCGCGGCGCTGGATGCCGGCTTCGACCGGTTCCTCTGGGGAATGCTGGCGATCTTCCTGTTCAGCGGGATCGGTAACGCGTCCACCTTCAAACAGATGCCGATGATTTTCGAGCGCCGGCAGGCCGGTGGCGTCATCGGTTGGACCGCGGCGATCGCCGCGTTCGGCCCGTTCTTCTTCGGAATCGGCCTGACGCTCCTGTCCCCGACCGCGTTCTACCTCGTCGGGCTGGTGTTCGCTGCCCTCTGCGTCGTCATCACCTGGCAACGCTACGCCCGTCCGGGAGCGCCCAAGCCCAGCTGACCGCTCCCGTCCCGCTCCAACCGACTGCGGACCTGGGGCGCAATTACGACCGGGCTGACCTCGTTGAAACCGGCAACGAGGTCAGCCCGGTTTCTTTGTTCCCACCGGTTGGCGCCCGGTGGCCCCGTGCCGGTCGGCCGGCCCGTGCCGCACCCATTTCGATGTGACCGTCCGCCAAGCCGACGGCGGCGACCCGACCTGACCCCGGCGATCCGCACCTGGATGTCCGCCGCCGGGTTCACCGAGCAGGAGTTCACCGCGCCGGACGGAGAACTCTTCTCCGTCGGGGTTCACCGCCTTACCAGCACCCCGCAGCCACTGACCACCACCGGCAGGATCTTCCAGTTCCTCCCTTGAACAGCGGCAACGCCGGACGCTTCCGGGGCGCCCGGGCCTGGTTTGGGAGCCGCGACGACCTCAGATCAGGGTGATCCAGTAGTCCCAGAAGCGGTGCAGGATCGCGGCGACGATGAACGCGAACCAGATGACGAGGACCAGGCTGTGGTAAACGGCGACCTGTTCCGTTGCGCGCCGCAGTGCCCGCGGGAGGACGGTCGCGTTGTCGCGCAGGGTCTGCGACGTGGTGTAGAAGAAGATCGGAATGGTGACGGCCCAGACCACCATGCAGTACGGGCAGAGCGCGCCGATCACATAGAGGCTCTGATAGATGAGCCAGTGCACGAAGACGACACCGAGGGTGACGCCCCCCTGCAGGCCGAGCCACATCCACCGCGGGAGACCTCCGGTGGCGAGCAGGACGACGCCGAGCGTGGTGACCACGGCGAACCCCGCGATGCCGAGGAGCGGGTTGGGGAATCCGAACACCGCGGCCTGCGGAGTGCTCATCACCGAACCGCAGGACAGGACCGGGTTGATGCTGCAGGTGGGGAGGTACCCGGGGTCGGCCAGCAGGTTGATCTTCTCGATGGTGAGGGTGGCGGCGGCGAGGAGGCCGACACCACCGCCGACGGTGAGGACCCACGCGGTGACGACAGTCAGGAAGTGGCGCTCCGCGGAGGTGGTGACGGGTCGATCGGCGGTGGCGGTCGTCATCCGGCCAGGGCAGTGTCAATCATGGTGACCAGATCGTCCTTGTGCAGGTCGGAGAGGGGCTCCCCGTTGAGGAAGAAAGTGGGGGTGCCCTGCACACCGACGGCCTCACCGTCGGCGCGGTCCTTCGCCACCCGGGCGGCGGTGGCGGGGTCGTCTAGGTCGCGCTGGAAGCGGTCGATGTCCAGACCGAGGGTACGGGCGAAGTCGAGGAAGACCTCGGTCTGCGGCTCCTCCTGGCGATTCCAGTCGTCCTGGTTCTCGAAGAGCAGCTGGTACATCTCGGCGAAGCGGTCCTGGTTAGCCGCGGCCTCCGCGGTGCGGGCGGCGAGCTCGGCGTTGGGGTGGCTGGCGATGGGGAAGTACCGCACCACGAAGGTGATCTGCCCCTCGTAGTCGGCGACGATCTCCTTGACGTTCGGGTACACCAACTTGCATGCCCCGCACTCGAAGTCGAGGAACTCCACCAGGGTTACCTTGCCGTCGGGAGCGGAGGTCAGTCGGTGGCTGTCCTCGCGGACCAGCGCCGCTTGTTCGACCGTCGCGCCGGTCGTCTCCACGCTGGGAATCGCGTCCCGGCGGTTGAACGCCAGCACGCCGACCCCCACCAGAATCAACGCCACGACCGCGGCAAGGGTCAGCCGGATGTTCCTCGTCATATCTCCGTCTCCTGTCGGTCTGTCCGATCCCACAGCGGCCGCCCTGAGCAGGCGAGGCGCCGGACGCAAAGGTACCGGGCGCACCGCCACGGATCACTGTGATTCACCTGTTCGGCGCGGAACGGGCAGGGCCGCATCGAACGGCGGGACCGGCATCCGGCTCGCTGAGGCCCGCGGCGGGGTGACCCAACCACCTACTCACCGGCGGACCTGCCGATCGCGGTCGGCCAGATCCGCCAGCATCCGGTTGTACGCGGCCAGCTCGGCGTCCTCGCGCCCTTCGGCTTCGGCGCGGTCGGCGGCCCGGTCCCGGCGGCGGGCCTCCCGCTCGTCGGCCTTCATCCACTGGCGCATCAACGCGCCCAGCACGACGACGGTGGGCAACTCGCCGAAGGACCAGGCGATGCCGCCAGCGGTACGTTGGTCCTCCAGGGGGGTGGCGCCCCAGGGGCGGTCCAACGCGATCCACCAGTTCTCCGCGATCAGGGTGGTGGACTGCATGAGCGTGACGCCGAGGAAGGCGTGCAGCACCATGCTGATCAGGACCAGGATCAGCTTCAGCGGATGTGGGATGCGGCGCGGCGCGGGGTCAACACCGATGACAACCCAGAAGAACAGATAGCCGGCGCCGAGGAAGTGTCCGACCATGGCCAGGTGCGCGGCGTGGGAGCGCAGTGCCAGCTCGTACAGGCCGGTGAAGTACATCAGGTAGAGGCTGGCGACGTAGATCACCAACGCGACCACCGGGTTGGTGAGGAAGCGCGAGAGCCGTGAGTGCAGCACCACCTGCAGCCACTCGCGGGGGCCCGGCCAGCGGGGGTCGGTCGACGGGGCCAGGGCGCGCAGCGCCAGGGTGATGGGGCCGCCGAGCGCGAGCAGAATCGGGGCGATCATCATCAGCAGCAGGTGCTGAATCATGTGGATCGAGAACAGCAGCGGCCCGTAGCGGGCCAGACCGCTCGAGGTGGCCACGATGATCAGGGCACAGCCCACCAGCCACAAGGCGGTACGGGAGACGGGCCAGGCGTCGCCGCGGCGGCGGAGCCGCCACACCCCGGCCGTGTAGAACCCGGCGGCGGCCAGCACGGCCGCCGTGATCAGCGGCTCGGGCAGCCACGCGGTGGCGAGGTTGCCGATGGTCAACGGCGGCGGCATCGGGAAGCCGAGTAGCGCGGTGGCGAGGTCCTCCGTCTCCGTACCGATGGGTGCCGGGGTGCGGGACAGCGCGACCGAGGTACCGATCGCCGCGGCGAAGAGCAGCGTTTCGACGACCGCGACCCGCAGGAACGGCCCGCGCCGCCCTGCCGCCAGGGCCGGCAGGGCCCGGCGACGGTGGGCCAATCCCGCGGCGGCGATCGCGACGAGCGCAGCAGCCTTGACCAGAAGCACCTGCCCGTAGCGGGTGCCCACCAGGTCGGCGGCGCTCGGGAGCCGAACAGCGGCCGACAGCAGCCCGGACAGACCCACCGCGGTCAGGCAGCCAACGGCGAGCGGGGAAAACCTGCGTACGGCTCGCGCCAGGTCGGCGGTCGTGCCGCGACTGGTAACGGCCAGGGCGAGCAGGCCACCGGCCCAGAGGGTGACCGGCAGCACGTGCAGGAGCAGACCGGAGACCGCCAGCTGGTGGTCTCCGCTGCCGGCGGCGTGGCCGGTGAAGACCGGCGGCACCAGGGCGCCCAGCGCCAGCAGCAGGGCGGTCAGCGCGCCACCGGGTCGCAGGCTGGTAGCGGCGACCAGCGCCACGGTCAGGGCCAGGGCGCCACTGAGCGCCAGGGACTGCCCGAGCGGGACGGCGGTGGCGAAGTGGAGCACCCCCGACAGGGACAGCACCTCCGCGGCGGGGAGGCCGAACAGATCGACCATGGTGTAGCTGACCGCAACCGCGGACGCAGCGGCCCACACCGAGGCCGCGCCGGCGGCAGCGCGCATGCGGCGGTAGCCGATCGGGGACAACCGCCCACCCTCGTCCCGGGGCGAGAGCACCACCGCTGCCAGCAGTAGACCGACCGTGGCGACCGCGCTGACCTGCATGCCCAGCCGGGAGGCCGGCAGCAGCCAGGCCGTGGTTGGTCCTGGGTCCGGAAGCCCCGGCGGGGCCTCCGCGACGGCACCGCCACCCCACCACAGCAGCACCGCACCGACGGCGGCCGCCACCAGCACCGTCCCCGCCGACAGCAGAAACGGCCGACGCCCAACAGCGGCGAGCGCCATCACCGGGTCGCCAACCGACGCGGGTGGCGGGGAACCGGCCGGAGACCGGCGACTACCTGGCAGACGGCGGCCCGGCGGGTAGTCAGGCTGGATGGGCGGTTCACGAACAGCTCCCAGATAGATTGCGGTATATCAGGTAGTCGGCCGGTTGCGCCCGCTGGTTCCCAGGAGCGACGCAGATCACCACCCGCTCCCGTGGCAGACAGCGTCCGCGTCGGCCGGCTCCGCCGGTTCGGCCTGCAGGGTGGCGTGCTCGATCGCGAAATGATCCCGCAGCAGCCGCCGGGACCGGGCCAGCACTGCGGCGAGATCGGCATCACGCTCGAGAGCCAGGTGCGCCGAAGCAACGTCCATCCCCGAGGTTAGCGTCCATACGTGCAGGTCGTGCACGTCGGCCACCCCGTCCACGGCGAGTAGCGCCGCCCGCACGGCGGCGATGTCCAGATGTGCCGGCGCGGCCTGCACCAGCACCCGCAGCGCGGCGCGGCCCAACTGGTACGCGCGGGGCAGGATGAACAGCCCCACCGCCACCGCGATCAGTGGATCGGCGTACCACCAGTCGGTCACGGCGATCACGGCCGCGGCGACGATCACGCCGATGGAGGTGAACAAATCTCCCAGAACCTCCAGGTAGGCGCCCCGCACGTTCAGGCTCTCCCGCGAGCCCGCCCGCAGGAGGAAGAAGGCGACGACGTTGGCCGCCAGACCCGCCACCGCCACCGCCAGCATCGGCCCCGCCAGCACCTCCGACGGCTGACTGAACCGGCGCACCGCCTCGACCACCACGTAGCAGGCCACGGCGAACAGCAAGACGGCGTTGGCCAGCGCCGCCAGCACCTCCATCCGATACAGCCCGAACGTTCGCTGGCCAGACCGGGACGCCCTGCTGGCGGCGGTGATCGCGGCTAGGGCCATGCCGATACCGAGGACATCGGTGAACATGTGGCCGGCGTCGGAGAGCAGTGCCAAGGAGCCGGTCACCACCGCCGCGATCGCCTCCACGACCATGAAGGTGAGGAGCAGCCCGAAGGCCGCCCAGAGCCGACCCCGGTGTTTCGCACCGGCCCGCGCCGCTTGTTGACCGTGATCGTGCCCCGCGCCCATCCGCCTCTCCCTTCTCCCCTATCAGTGCCAGAGTGAACCTATGCTTACATCACTATGTATGCAAGTGTGGTGAGCATCACCAGCGAAAAGAGCGATATAGCCGCTGAAACGACCTACGGGGAGGGCGGCAGCGAACCCCGCCCGCGCCGCCGCGACCGGGCCATGCCGCGCGACGCCTGCGCGAGGAATCCCCGCCGCCCCTGACGCGAGGAATCCCCGCCCGGCCCTGGCGCGAGGAGGGACGCCCGGCCCTGGCGCGAGGAGGGCCGCCCGAGAGGTAAGGCGAGCCCCCAGCCAACAGGCAGGGACTCCCTACCCGAAGGTGGCGGGCCAGCCGCAATGACGAACGCCTTTCGCCAGCACCAGAATTAAGCCAAGGGGCAGCACATCTACGAGGAGCTGAGCGGCATGGGTGGTGGCACCACACAGAGTCGGCCGGGTCCGCCAACGCAGCGACCCAGCACTCCCGTACCAGCCTCGACCGACCTGCCGGCGCAGTACTCGCTGGCGAAAATCCTGGGAATCTGGGCGGCCGCCGCCCTACCCATGGGCCTGGGCTACTGGGTGATTACCCCCGCAGTCGCGAACGGCCCCTACGACACCGTGGTGCTGGCGACCGGTACCCTCGCGGCCGGCCTGGTCTGGCAATTCGTGCTAGCAATGTTGATACTCCGGCGGGAGGAAAAATCAGTAGGCCCCTCCGCCATGGCCCGCCGGCTATGGCTACAGATTCCCCGAGATCCGGTGAACGGTCGACCCCGCAAACGTCTCCTCTGGCTGCTGGCGCCACTGGGAATCGCGTTCGTACTCAATATGATGTACCTGGCGCCGGCGATTCAGAACCTGCAGCAGCACCTGCTACCCGGGCTGGCCCCATTACCCTTCCAGAACGCCGAAACGCTGTTCTCGCCCGAAGTCGCCCCGCGGATGGAAGGGGCCTGGTGGTTCCTCGCACTCTTCCTGACGCTCAGCATTTTCAACGTCTTCCTCGGTGAGGAGTTCATCTTCCGCGGAATACTCCTACCCAGAATGCAAGGCGTGTTCGGGTCAGCGGACTGGTTCGCCAACGGCGTCCTGTTCGGCCTGTACCACCTACATCAGCCCTGGACTGCTGGCGGCATCATGCTGACCAGCGGACTAATCATGTCACTACCAGTAAGGCGCTACCGGAGCATGTGGCTCTCGGTCATCCCGCACTCGATCCAAACGGTGATCGTGTTTGGGATGCTGCTCGGCCTCATGCGGGGCGCGGCATAACACCGCGTAGCGGGCGAACCTGGCGGTGGGCTTCCTCCACCGATTCAGCCGGGGCAACGACACCGCGGCCACCAACGCCTTTCTACCTGGGGAGGCTTGGGGACCGGCCCACGTCCCGGGGCAACAGTCCCCAAGCCTTGATCGCACGCGTGGCAGCCCTCCAGCCGACCAGCCGAAGTCACCGTAACCGTGATCCCGCAAGCCGGAGGGCGCTCGCGCCAGCTCCCCCGCGCCTACAGTGCAGTGTTGACGAGGGCGGGGACAGAGTCAGTTGGCGGGAATCGTCACCAGGTCGGCCAACGGCTTCTCTGTCGCATCTTCCCTCGGCCGGGAGAGGTAGAAGTCGGCATACAAATATCCCGCGCTCTCCATGTCGCCCGGATCGACGCCCCGCGCCGCCAACTCCGCCATCGCCCAATCCCGTTCGGTATCGTCGATAAACCGCCGCTGCCGAACAGCCTGGTCCGCTTTCTCGGTCACGAGCCCATACTGCGCGAGCACGTCCGAAATCGGCTCATAGTCGTACGTCCGAAGGCAGAACGCGGCGACCCAGGGCGGGGCCTCTGTGCAGGTGAGTAGCCGTTCGAACGTCCGCTCGGTGACATAGCCAATGCCACCCGTGGTCGTGATGAGGTCGACCTCCGACATTTTCTTGGCCAATTCTGACGAGGGCTTCGTCGCCTCCAGGTTCTCAACAAAGGCATCGTCGAGCGCACCGACCGCCACCCCGTGCCGAGTAGCATTCTCGGCGACGTCCAACCCGATGACGTGCGGGGCGTCTGGTCGGGCCCGCTGACCCAGAAATTCGTTTTCGGCGCGGCGCACCTGATCCACGGTACGCCCGTCGTCATTGGCACCCTGGTAGTACGTGTACACGTCGTCCAGCTCAAGATCGGTCTTGGTGAGCACCCCGACGATGCCATATGAGCAGCACACGTCGAGCACGGTGGGGCGATAGCCGTCACCCCACGGTTGAGCGTCGATCAACTGGTTGAATACGGTAGCCCCATGCTGTGGGATCTCGTATTTCAACCGGCGCAGGTTAGCGTAGTACGCGCTGGGCGTCTCCTGGTTGTAGATTCCGCTGAAGTTGGCCTTACCGGACTCGTCGGTCAACGCTTTGACTCCCTTTACTCCGGATGCAAACTCAGGGCTCAAACACAGCCTCCGACCTGCGGCGGCCGGAGGCAACGGGTGCTACACCGGTAGGATATGGTGAATTCGTAGATTAGCCAAGCCGGCAAATCAGACAACCTACTCCAGCCACGGGGTTACGTTGTGTAGTGATCCCCGTGATATCGCAGGTAGGAACGGGTATGGCGCACGAGTACGTCGCGCGGTGTCGCTGATTGTGATCGGGCAAAGTGACGCATCGCAGTGCTCTCCGGCGTCACTCTTCGGCGTCCTTTCCCCCGGACGAAGCCGCAGACGACTCCGGCCAGGGCGCCCCGGGCGCGACCACTCGACGCCGCTGGCGTCCTAACCCGTCGGGCCGAGGAGAGCGTCGATCCTGCCGACCGCGTTCGCCACGCCGTCCTCGGCCGCGAGGCTCCGCCCCAGCTTGACCGCGGCGGCCCGAATGTCGGCGTCAATCGTGACCGCACGGATGGCGGTAGCCAGGCGCTGCGAGGTGAGCTTCCGCTGCGGTATGGGCGCACTGCCGGCGCCGAGCGCGAACATCTGCCGACCCCAGACGAACTGGTCCAGGAGAAACGGGCAGATCACCGAGGGCTTGCCAGCGCGTAGCGCCGCCGCGGTGGTGCCGGCCCCGCCGTGGTGCACGACGGCGGACATCCGCGGGAAGAGCCAGTCGTGTGGGGCCTGGGCGAGGTGCCAGATGTCTGCCGACCCGGTGCCGGACCGCTCGGTCGCCGCCAGCCCACCCCAGCCGGTCGCCACGATGCCGCGGACGCCGGCCCGACGCAGTGCCTCGCCGACGAGGCGGGTGAGTCGGCGCGGGTCGCGCCCGGCCATACTGCCGAAGCCGACGTACACCGGCGGGTCGCCCGCTTCGATGAAGTCGACCAGGGCGGCCGGGGGCTGCCAGGGGGCGGCGTCGTCAAGGAACCAGTAGCCGGTGAGATGCGCGTGCCCGGGCCAGTCGGCAGGACGCGGCAGGACGTGCTCACTGATGCCGTGCAGCACCGGGATCGGCCGCCCGTCGGGGAGCCGGGTGGTCAGCGCGGCACCACGGGTCTTCGGGAGCCCGAGCGTTTCACGGCGAAAGGTGTTCACCATGCCGTCGTACATCCGGTATCCGGCACCGGCGAGGCGGTAGGTCAGTCGGTTGTACCACCGGCCGAGCGGCAGTTCGGGCAGCCCGACGAGGGGGAAGTCACCGGTCGGTACGGCGACCGGCACCGGCAGCGCCAGGACTGCCGGTACGCCGAGCTTCTCGGCGATGTGCGGACCGGCCAGCACCTTGGGGTGGTAGACGACCAGATCCGGCCTGGCCTGTCTGGCTGCTGTCCAGGAATCGGTCAACAACCTCCGGTTGATCGGGTTCGCCTGCCGGGCCAGCCGGATGTTGGCCTTGACCGCTCCGAGCACTCCGGTGGTGTCCTCCATCGCGGCCCGGCCCGCTGCCGAATCCAGCAGCTGCAAGATGTCGTCACTGAGCTCGCCGTACGCCAGACCCTGGTCGGTGACGAAGGACCGGAACCGGGCACAGGTGGCCAGGGTGACGTCATGGCGGGCCGACCGGAGACCTCTGCCGAGGGCCACGTACGGCTGGACATCCCCTCGCGACCCTACGGTGATCACCAGGATTCGCATCCTAACTGTCCTTTCGCGCTTGTCGACGGAACTCCTCCATCAGGGCGGGGGTGCGCTCGACCATGAAGGTGTAGAAGTCGCGGGTATGGCGTAACCGGCGGGCTTCGGGTGCCGCCGCGTCGCCAACCAGATCGATCCCCCGCTGCATCAGATCGATGAAAACCCGCATCTTGTCGGTCGGGTCGAGGGCACGGGCGAAGGCGTCCGGATGCATCTCGTACGCGTGCCCTCGGCCCGGGCTCGGCACCCGTCGGACCAGACCGGACTGTTCCAGCACCCGCATTCCGGTGGATACCGAGGCCTTGGAGAGCCCCATCGCCGCACCCAGCTGCGCGGTGGTCTGTTGCGGCGGTTCGCAGATGAGCAGCCAGCCCAGCAGCTTGCCGAAGGCGGGGGTGGTGCCCATCCGGGCCAGGACGACGCCGACCTCCTCGGCGTACCGGCGGCCCACCTCCGGATCCATCCGTTCTCCCTCCTGACACAAGCGTCTTGAATATTCAGAATTTTCTGAACCTAAATACTAAACGGCGTCCAGAAACCGGAGCCAGGGCGAAATACGAGAATTTCCACCAGGAACACATTCCCGAAGGGAGTGTTGACGACCAGCCCTACTACACGACTGCGGTTAACGGCCGAAAATCGAGCACTTCACCATGCTGCACCGGCACGCATCAGCCGGTATGGTCCGGGCTTATGGGACAGGAGATAATCGATCCCTTCGATGTCCAGCAGGATTTCGCACCGTTCTCGCTCCGCAGCTCGCTCCTCGTTTCCGCCTCGGCGCAGCAGGCGTTCGAGGTATTCACCGGCGCAATAACCGACTGGTGGGTCACGGAGTACACCTGGTCCGGCCCCGGTCTCCTGACCACCCTGGGGATGGAACCACGGGCCGGCGGGATGCTGTACGAAATCGGCCCGCACGGCTTCCGCAACGACTGGGGCCGCGTGCTGGCCTGGACCCCGCCCCGTCGACTCGTTTTCACCTGGCAGATCGGGGCAGACCGCGTCCCCGCACCCGATCCGGCCCGGGCCAGCGAGGTCGAGGCACTCTTCTGCCCCGACCGGTCGGGGCAGACCCGGGTGGAGGTGGAACACCGACACTTCGATCGGCACGGCCCGGCAGCGGAGGGCTACCGCCGGGCGCTGACCGCCGGCTGGTCCGAACTTCTCGCTCGCTATGCGAGCGTGGTCGCGAAGCGCACTCTCGGCTGATGCACTGGCCCGACCATTTCCACCAGCTTTCAACACTCTGCGTAATCAAAGGGCCGACCTGCAGGTAGGGATACCGGGGTCATGGGCGACTTGCGAGGGCGCGCTACGCTGCGCAGCGTAACTTCGCCCGAGGAAGGACTGCGATGCTGATCCCACGCGCCACGCGAGCTGCCACCCTTGCCGCATGCGCGACGCTCCTGCTCGCCAGCAGCGCCTGCGGGACCGATGAAACCGAGGAGGCCACCGCTACCTCGGTACGTCTCTACGGCACCGACAGCACGATGCTCAACTCGTTCCCCACCGAGTTGGGAGACCGGGCCAACCTGGTTAACGGGATGAAGGGGACCACACCTCTGACACCGCTGCCGGAGGCCTTCAAGGACCGGTTGCTGGCGATCGATCCCGGCCTGACCAGCTTCGTCTATGCGGCGGAGGCCTACGACGCGGTACTGATCAGTGCGCTCGCCGCGCAGCTCGCCGGCACCACCGATCCGGCGGTTTTCGCCGCACAGATCGTCGGAGTCACCAACGGCGGCCAGCGGTGTGAGACCGCCGTTGACTGCCTCGCGCTGGCCAAAAACGGGCAGGACATCGAGTACCGCGGCATCTCGGTCAACCGAGGTGGGTTCACGGCCGCTGGCGAGCCCTCCACCGCCAGCTACGCCACCCTGCACTTCGACGGGACAATGATCAACGACGCCAAGACGGAATTCGTCGGTGCGGGCTTCGAGTCCAGCGCGAGCAACACGCCGCCGCCGGAGACCGGGGCGGCCGACGAAGACGGGAAAGGCCCGCTGGTGCTAGGGGGCCTGCTACCGCAGACCGGCGCCCTCGTGCTGTCCCACCCACCCCTCGCCGCCGGCGCCGCCCTCGCGATCCAGGAAATCAACGCCGCCGGTGGCGTCCTTGGCTCCCCGGTCACCTGGATTGACGGCGATGACGGCACGGACCCGGCGGTGGCCAAGGCGACCGTGGCGAGTCATGCCGCAGCCGGCGTCCACGTCATCATCGGCGCCGGCGCCTCGGGCATCTCGCGGGCGGTGCTACCTGACGTGATGCAGGCCGGGATGGTGCTGTTCTCCCCGTCGAACACCGAAGCGAGCCTCACCGAGCTGGACGACCAGGAACGCTATTTCCGGACCGCTCCGTCCGACAGCCTGCAGGGCCGGGCGCTGGCTGACGTCATCCTGCGGGACGGCCCGCAGCAGGTCACCATCGTGGCCCGTCGGGATGCCTACGGCGAGGGACTCCAGGAGATCGTTCGGTCCGAGCTGGAACGGGCTGGCATCGACCCGGGTCGGCTCAAGCTGAACACCTATCAGCCACCGGAGGGCGCTGAGGCGGCAACGGTGGACTTCACGTCCGTGGTCAGCGAGATCAAGGAAACTGGTTCCGATGCTGTCGTGATCATTGGATTCAATGAGTCGGCCGGGCTGATCCGAGCCCTCGCCGACGCCGGGGTGCCGCTGCACAGCTGAGCCGCAGTCGGGCGCTGGGGTGGGGCCGCACCGTGTTTCGGTGCGGCCCCACCCCAGCCAGCTACGTGCCCCCGCCCAGCCGGCTACGCACCCCGCCCAGCCGCCTATGTGCCCCGCATCGCTGCCGACGTCACCTGGGGCTACGACCGGCGCCGACGCTCGAGGAAGTCGGTCATTCGGCGGTGCTTCTCCTCGTCCGCGAAGAGCACGGCCTGACTGACCAAATCCACGTGTGGGTGCGCGGCGGCCGGAGCGTCCACGGCCAGCTTGGTCAGCCGCAACGCGAGCGCGGAGCCCTTCGCCACCTCGTCGAGCAGGGTGTGCGCCGCCGGCAGCAACTCGGCCGGCTCGGCGACCACCTGGTTGACCAGACCGATCCGCAGGGCCTCCGCAGCATCCACCCGCCGGCCGGTGAAGAGCAACTCCTTCGCCCGCGCTTCGCCGACCAGCGCCGGCAACCGGTGCGTCGCCCCCGCCCCGGCCAGGATGCCGAGCCGCACCTCGGGCTGTCCGAAGACGGCCCGCGAGGTGCACACCCGCAGGTCACCGGCGTACGCCAGCTCGGCGCCGCCACCCAGGGCGGGCCCATCGACAGCTACCACGGTTGGCATCGGCAGCGCTCTGATCCGGGCGAAGACCGCCGAGTTGATCGCGGCGAGGGCATCCAGCCGGTCGCGCTCGCGGAGCTGTCCGATGTCGGCACCCCCGGCGAAGATGCCCTCGGCGCCCCCGGTGAGCAGCAGCAGCCGCGGCCGGGCCTCCAGTTCGGCGCAAAGTTCGTGGAGCGCGTTGACCAGGTCAACGTCGATGGCGTTGCGCTTCTCTGGGCGGTCCAGCACCGCCACCACCCGGTCGGCCTGTTCGTCGATCCGCAGGCCGCTCACGCCTTCACTCCGTTCTCCCACCGGTAGAAGCCCTGGCCGGACTTCTTGCCGAGGTGTCCGGCGGCAACCATCTCGACCAGCAGCGGCGGCGGCGCGAACCGCTCCCCGTACGCGGCCGCCAGGGTACGGGCGATGTCGAGCCGCACATCCAGCCCGACCAGGTCGGTGAGCTCCAGCGGCCCCACCGGATGCCGGTAACCGAGCACCATCGCCTTGTCGATGTCTGCTGGTTCCGCCACCTTGTCGGCGACCATTCGGATCGCCTCCAGACCGAGCGTCACCCCCAGCCGGGAGGTGGCGAAGCCGGGCAGGTCACGTACGACGACGGGATCCTTGCCCAGCCGAGCGGCGAGTGCGACCGCGGCGTCCGTGCTCTGCGGTGTGGTCCCCGGGCCGACCACGACCTCGAGCAGCGTCATCGCCCACACCGGGTTGAAGAAGTGCAGGCCGAGGAAGCGATCCGGGCGGGTGAGCCCCTCGGCCAGCTCGGCGATCGAGATGCTGGAGGTGTTGCTGGCCAACAGCGCAGGGCTCAGGTGCTCGGCGTCGCGCAGCACGGAGCGCTTCAGGTCGACCCGCTCCGGGACGGCCTCGACCACGACCTCCGGGCCGGCGCTGACCTCGGCGAGCGCTCCCCGAACAGTCACCCGGGACCGGTTGGCGTCGGCCTGGGCAGCCGTTAGCCGGCCGCGACCAACGGCCCGGTCCCACAGCTCGCCGAGGCGCGCGGCGGCGGCTTCACCCCGGGCCGGATCGACCTCGACCAGGTCCACGTCGTAGCCGGCACCAGCGGCCACGTACGCGATCCCGAGGCCCATCGTGCCGGCTCCGATCACGACCCAACGGTCGCCCATGGCGCCTCCTCCCTCCGGCGGTGACTCGGGGATCACCCGTGTTGTCCCGCCTACCCGTGTCGCTCGTCCCCGCGACCCTATTGGTTGGCAGGCGTCGCGCGGCAGCCCGGCATCCCGCGGCAGCCCGGCATCGCGCGGCAGCCCGGCATCGCGCGGCAGCCCGGCATCGCGCGGCAGGAGGCTCCCGGATGGACCGCGCCGCGCCAGCTCGATGACCAGCGCTGCGGTGCACGGCACGCCGGTCCGGCTCACTGCCCGGTCAACCGGTCGCGGAGCCGTATCCTGGCGGCGTGACCACGCTGGACCGACTCGCGACCGAGAAATACATATTGCTCACGACCTTCCGCAAGGATGGCCGTGCGGTGCCGACCCCGGTTTGGGCGGTCCGTGACGGCGATGCACTCGTAGTCTGGACCGTTGCCAGCTCCGGCAAGGTGAAGCGGATCCGGCGCAGCGGCGATGTGACTGTCGCCCCCTGCGATGTCCGAGGGCGTCCCCATGGTCCGACAGTGCCCGGTTACGCCGCGCTCGCCGACGCGGCGGGCACCCGGCGGGTCCGGGGCCTGATCAAAGAGAAGTACCGGGTGCTCGGCCGGCTCACTTTGCTAGGGAGCCGGCTACGCCGGGGTGAGGAGGGCACGATCGGGATCCGGGTCACGCTCAAGGACTGAGCCGCGTGCGCGTCCACCCCACCGGAATGCCGCAGGGCGGTGGACAGATCGTCCACCGCCCTACCCACATTGTCCGCTGGTTCTCACCAGGTCAGTCCCCCTGACGTTGCTGCGGGATTTGCCCCTGCAGCAGCGCTCTGACCTCCGACTCCCGGTATCTGCGGTGCCCGCCAAGAGTCCGGATCGCACTCAGCTTGCCGGCCTTGGCCCAACGGGTCACCGTTTTCGGGTCGACACGGAACATCGACGCCACCTCGGCCGGCGTGAGCAGCGGCTCCGGTTCGTGCGTTCGCGATGCCATGGGTCACTCCTCCACATGTATAGACATCGGCCGGGGTCCCGCCGGCCGACGCGTCTCCCATGGTCCGGCTAGTCCCCGATGTCCGACATGGGCCGAACGGCCGAACGTCCCTAGACGGACGGATGAACCATGCCCGATTTATTACCCTTTAATGCGACAGAAGGCACCTTATCTAGCTTCATGATCACGGTTCGTGGCGAATCAAACGCGAAAGGTTCCCGGGTTGATGAGATGGAATCAACCTATTTGGCGTCAGTTGCACCGCTCAAGCAACTGCACCGCGCGCCACCGTGCCACCAACTTGTCGTAGGCCGCTGATGCCTCCTCCGCCTCACCCCGAGACAGCCCGGCCAGGCCAGCGGCGACCAGCTCCGGCGAGTCGTCCGCCGCGAGGGTCTCGTCGGAGAGCAACGACACGAGCCCGCCGTAGTCCAGTTCCACCATCGACCGTGGATGGAACTCCTCCAGCCAGCGCGCGGCCTCCTCCACCGCCTCGGTGATCGGCGCGGCACCGACCGACTTCCGCAACACGGCAAGCGCCCGCGACGAGCGACGGCGGGCTTTGGAAATCTCCGTCCGGTACCGCAGTGCCCGCCGGCCGGGCTCGGTGACCTGATGCCGCTCCGCCGGCTCGAAGAGGACAAACCACCGCAGCGGCACGCCCCAGGTGGCGATCTGCTCATGCACCCGGGGAACGCCGTGCTCCAGTACGCGCGCCCCGCTACGCCAGTCGTCCACCACCGCCCGGGCCTTCCCGGCGAGCACCGGCGGCACAAAGGCGTCCGCCAACACCGGGGGTACGCCGTCGCGGGCGTTCAGTGCCGCCTCGGCCACCCGGATGCGCAGGTTCCACGGGCAGACGAGCAGGGTGTCGTCGGTCTCCAGGACGTACGCCTCGTCCGGCAGATTCGGCAGTCGGGTCCAACCCGCGCCGAGCGCCTCGATCACCGTGGTGAGCTGCCGGCCGGGCCCCTCCGCCGGGGCGACAGCCCGGCCCTGCTCGACGTAACGCCGCCAGTACGCCTGGCGGTCCCGGTCGAAGGCGGTCAACGGTTCGTACACGCGCAGGTATGCGGCGAAGAGCGAGGGCACGGCGCGATCCTCCCACGAGTCGGATGCGAATCCCTGGCGGCACAGTTCGCGTGCGCTCCAGAAGAGTCGCCGAGCGGCTGATCCCGCCGTACGAACACACACGCCGGTGACGACGGAGACGATGTCGGCCGATACTAGGCTCAGCGGCACCGGCAGCATCCCGCCGGCGTCCGCAGGTCCGCGGCCCACAAGGCCGCACACCACACCAGGAGTGAGTCATGGGCGTATTCGCCACCACCGACGACCCCGGGTCGGTCGGCCACGAGCAGGTTCTGTTCTGCCAGGACAAACAGTCCGGCCTTCGGGCGATAATCGGCATCTACTCCACGGCGTTGGGACCCGCGCTCGGCGGCACCCGGTTCTACCCCTACGCGAACGAGGAGGCGGCCCTCGCCGACGTGCTCGACCTCTCCCGCGGCATGGCGTACAAGAACGCCCTCGCCGGGCTGGACCTGGGCGGCGGCAAGGCCGTCATCTGGGGGGACCCCGAGCAGCTCAAGAGTGAGGCGCTGTTGCGCGCCTACGGCCGCTTCGTGGCCACCCTGGGTGGCCGCTACTACACCGCCTGCGACGTTGGCACCTACGTGGCCGACATGGACGTGGTCGCCCGGGAGACCCGGTTCGTGACCGGCCGAAGCCGGGAGCACGGGGGCGCTGGCGACTCCTCGATCCTGACCGCCTGGGGCGTATTCCAGGGTATGCGCGCCGCTGCCGAGCACACCTGGGGTACGCCGACGCTGCGCGGCCGACGGGTCGGCGTGGCCGGCCTGGGCAAAGTCGGCAAGTACCTGGTCGGCCACCTCCTAGACGATGGCGCCGAGGTCGTGGCGACCGACGTGAACCCACGGGCCCTGGCCTGGGCGCGGACGAACCACCCGCAGGTGACGCTGATGGACGACGCCACCGCGCTGGTCGCGTCCGACCTTGAGGTGTACGCCCCGTGCGCGCTTGGGGGCACGCTCAACGACGACACCGTCCCGGCGCTGCAGGCGAAGGTGGTCGCCGGGGCGGCGAACAACCAGCTCGCCCACCCGGGCATCGAAAAACTCCTCGCTGACCGGGGCATCCTGTACGCGCCCGACTACGTGGTCAACGCCGGCGGCGTGATCCAGGTTGCCGACGAGATCGAGGGCTTCAACTTTGAACGCGCGAAGCTGCGAGCGACCAAGATCTACGACACCACGCGGGAGATCCTGAGGCTCGCCGATACCGAGGGGGTGCCGCCGGCGGTGGCCGCGGACCGGCTGGCCGAGCGACGGATGGCTGAGGTGGGCCGGCTGCGGACAATTCTGCTGCCCTGATCACGTCCCGGGGGCGGGCCGGGCTGGTTCCGCCCCTGGGCTGCCCCAGCGACGCAACACGGTTAAGCTGGATTCACGGTGATTCGCCTGCTGTTAGGGGCGCTCTCCGGATTGGCCCTTACCGAGTACACTGGGTGACGACCGGCCCGCCGCGACGCGCGGAGCCGGGCGACGGCAACCCGAGGTGCCGAACGATGGCATCTCCATGTACCGTAAGAGCCACGAGAGATGCCTGACGTCATCGGGGCCCGCCTTCGGGCTGCCCCGCATTCTGTGCGAGGGGGTCGAGCCATGGGGCGCGGCCGAGCTAAGGCCAAGCAGACAAAGGTGGCCCGGGAGTTGAAGTACCACTCCCCGAACACCGACCTCGCCGCCTTGCAACGCGAACTCGGCGGCAGCCACAAGTCGGACCACGACTTCGACGACGACTACAAAGAGTATGTCGACGACGATGACGAGGACCACGTGGACGACGACCCGGACAACCGGGCTCGTCCCAACCGCTGACCCCTGGTCGCAACTGAGCACGCGGTCGATCCGCGTGCTCATGTCTGTGCCCATCGGGTCAGCGGACCCCGACGGAGGCGGGGCGTGTCTCGGAGTGCCGGCAGTGACTCCGAGACACGCCCTGTTCGGCAGGGTGGTGGAACACCGGCGGAGCGTAGCCGGCTAGGGGTCACCAACCAGCCGACTCCGCGTTACTCGGTGTAACTATTCGCCTCAGCGTGGACGGTTGTTCCAGTTGTAGAACGTCGGGATGTTCTCGAAGTGGTTCCAGGCGCAGACCGCGCTGGTGGAGCCATCCCCCGCCGCCTCCGCCCGTGACCGACGGGCCGCCTCGGCCTCGCGAAGCAACGTGGTGAGGCCGGTGCCGGCGGCGCGGACCCGATCGACCACATCCTCCGAGACCGTGCCCGCCGTGCGCTCAGGTTGCTGGGGACCGGTGTCCTCGGGCATGCTCCAACACTCCCTCCAGTAGCCGAATCTTGCTGTTTCGGCAATGCTCGGTCTCCGTACCGTCAAAACGACCCTGCTCGAAGTAGCGATTGGCCGCATGGCCACCGCCGCAGAAGCCGAAGTAGGAACACGATGCCCGGCAAGCCTCCACCCCGGCGAGGAACTCCCCGACCCAGGGCGTCTCCGCGGCCTCGGCCAGGATCTTCGCCAGCGGAGTGACCAGCACGTTGCCGCTGCTGAAGTCGCCGTACCGGGGGTTGGTGAAGCCCGCCAATTCGGGCGAGAGCACGGTCACCGAACCGTCCTGACCGACCGTGGGGATCGGATCCAGCCGGCGGGGCAGGACCTGCTCCTCGACGCCGTCCAACACCGCGGCGACGTACCGCAGGGACCACTCGACCTCACGCAGGTGGATGCGGGGATTCCGGCGCCAGGCCGTCACCAACTCGGACCAGAAGGCGGCCACCGCGGCCGCGTCGTGACGGTTGGCCCGCGTGTTGACCCCCTCCGTCTCCTCGATGTTCACGCCCAACACGTCCGGGCCGAGCTCAAGGAAGAAGTCGTACAGTTCCCGGGCGAGACCCGGGGCGGGGCGCCCCACCACGGCCAACGCCGAGAACGGCAGCTCATGCCGACGCAGTGCCTCGACCCCCCGCATGATCTGGGGGTACGCCGGACGCCCACCCCGGGTGACCCGATCAGTGCTGCGCTCCCGCGGCCCGTCCACGCTGATACTCACCCGGACCCGGTGCTCCGCGAAGAACCGACACCAGACATCGTCGATCAGCGTCGCGTTGGTCTGGACGTGGTGCTCGACCTCCGGCCCAAACGGTGCCATCAGCGCGGCGAGTAGCTCCGGCCCGGCGGCGAGTGGCTCGCCACCGTGCCACACCACGGAGAACCGCCCGGCTCGCGCCCACGGGTTGACTGATGCCGCCACCGCCTCCGCCACGCTGACCGGCATCCGCCGGTCAGCGTGGCGGAGCGGGAGATAGCAGTACACGCAGTCGAGATTGCAGAGCGTTGTGGGCTGCATAACCACATAGGCTGGGATGGCAGCCAAGCCGCGCATCCCACCTGTCGACTGCCCCCGTACCGCCATCGCCCTCCTCTGCCAGGCCTGGGCGCGCTACGGCACCCCGACATGCCCCGGCGACGTTGCGGGGGTGCTCCTCAGGCTAGGCGGCGTTGGCCACCCCGGTGAAGCCCTCGGCCCGCAGACCGTCAGGAACGGCGCGAAGCCCTGATCGGCACCGACACGGCCGTCCAGAGCCCCACAGCCGGTCCAACCCGGCACCGCGGCGGTCAACCACGGGTGTGCTGCCCGACCAGCTGGACATTGCCGGTGCCTTCGATGATCTCACCGGCCTGCCACGCATCCACGCCGCGGCCGGTGAGGGTGGCCAGCGCGCGGTCGGCATCCTCGGCGGAGACGATCGCGAACATACCGACGCCCATGTTGAACGTCGCTTCCATCTCCGGGGCCTCAATCCGCCCCTTGGACTGCACCAGGTCGAAGATCGGCTGCGGCTTCCAGGTAGCGCGATCGACCACCGCGTCCACGTGCTCCGGCAGGACCCGGACCAGGTTCCCCGGGATACCGCCCCCGGTCACGTGGGCGAATACCCGGACCTCCGTCTCAGCGATCAGCTTCAGGCAGTCCTGCGCATAGATCTTGGTCGGGGTCAGCAGCTCCTCACCGAGGGTGCGTTGCCGGCCAAAGTCCTCGATGACCACGTCCAGCCGCATCCGGCCGGCGCCGAGCAGCACGTGCCGGACCAGGGAAAAGCCGTTGGAGTGCAGGCCGGACGCGCGCATCGCGATCACGACGTCACCGACCTCCACCCGCTCGGAGCTGAGGATTTCGCTCTCCTCCACCACCCCCACGCCGGTGGCCGAGATGTCGTACTCATCCGGCCGGAGGACACCGGGGTGCTCGGCGGTCTCCCCACCCAGCAGGGCGCAACCGGCGTACCGGCAGCCATCGGCGATGCCGGCGCCGATCTCGGCCACCCGGTCCGGGACAACCTCACCGGTGGCGATGTAGTCGAGCAGGAACAGCGGCTCGGCACCGCACGCCACCAGGTCGTCCACGACCATGGCGACCAGGTCGATGCCGACCGTGTCGTGAATGTCGAGCTGCTGCGCGATCACCAGCTTCGTGCCGACCCCATCGGTGGAGGACGCCAGGATCGGGTTCTTGTACTTCTTCGTGTCCAGCCGGAACAGGCCGGCGAAGCCACCCAGGTCGCCCATCACCTCTGGTCGTCGGGTCTGCTTCACCTTCGACTTGAGCAGCTCGACCGCGCGGTCGCCCGCCTCGATCGAGACACCCGCATCCAGGTACGAGGCCGAACGTTTGCGCACCGGACGCCCGGTGGCGTTGGTCCAGGGCTGGCGGTCACCGCCGGCACCGGTCTGGCTGCTTCCTGCGCCACTGCGCTCGGACACGTGGGTCACGGTTTCTCCCCTTAGATGGTCCTGGTGCGAACCGGCGATAGCCGGGTTGCACCCCGGGTGGTGCTACCGGATGTGGGTGGTCGGCTCTTCCGGGTCGGGGCGCGGCACCCGCGCCGAGCTGAGGGCGTCGCGGCCACTGGGAGCGGCGACGAACGGGCTGACGTGCGGTTCGGAGGACTCGGCGGCGACGCGCCGGCCGACCCCCTCCAGCACATGCTTGCCGATCAAGCTGTCAGCGGGCAGCTCGATCGGATAGTCGCCGTCGAAACACGCACGGCAGAGCCGGCTCTTCGGTTGCTCGGTGGCCGCGATGAGACCGCTGAGCGACACGTAGCCGAGCGTGTCGGCACCGATCGACCGCCGGATGCCCTCATTGTCCAGGCCATTGGCGAGTAACTCGGCGCGGGTGGCGAAGTCGATGCCGTAGAAGCAAGGCCAGGAAACCGGCGGCGAGGAGATCCGAACATGCACCTCCAGCGCGCCGGCCTCGCGGAGCATTCGCACAATGGCCCGCTGGGTGTTGCCACGGACGATGGAGTCGTCCACGACGACCAGCCGCTTACCCCGAACGTTCTCGCGCAGCGGGTTGAGCTTGAGCCGAATACCGAGCTGACGCAGCGTCTGCGACGGCTGAATGAAGGTCCGCCCGACGTACGGATTCTTCATCAGACCGGCCCCGAAGGTAATACCGGACTCGGCCGCGTAGCCGGTCGCGGCCGGGGTGCCCGACTCGGGCACGGGGATCACCAGATCGGCCGGTACCGGGTGCTCCCGAGCGAGCTGACGACCGATCTGTACGCGAGCCGCGTGCACGTTCCGGCCGGCGATCGTGGCGTCCGGGCGGGCGATGTAGACGTATTCGAAGAGGCAGCCCTTCGGCTCCGGTGCGGCGAAGCGGGCAGAGCGCAGCCCGTCCTCGTCGATGGCGATCAGCTCACCCGGCTCGACCTCGCGGACCACACTGGCACCGACGATATCGAGCGCGGCCGTCTCACTGGCCACCACCCAGCCGCGCTCCAGCCGGCCCAACACCAGCGGGCGGACCCCGTGCTGATCCCGAGCCGCGTAGAGCGTCGACTCGTCCATGAAGACGAAACTGAACGCTCCCCGTAGCTGCGGCAGCACCTCCAGGGCGGCGGCCTCCACCGACAGATCGGGGCGGCTGGCCAGCAGCATGGTCACCAGCGAGGTGTCGTTGGTGGCCCCGTCGCCGGCCAACGCCTGTTCGCCGGCCTCCCGCTGCAGCTCGGCCGTGTTGACCAGGTTTCCGTTGTGGGCCAGGGCGATCGTCGTGCCGGAGGCGGTGGAGCGGATGGTTGGCTGGGCATTCTCCCAGGTGGAGGCGCCGGTGGTCGAGTAGCGGGTGTGCCCGATCGCCACATGCCCGCGCAGACTGGCCAGGGTCGGCTCGTCGAAGACCTGGGCTACCAGACCAAGGTCCTTGTAGACCACCACGCCCGTGCCGTCACTGACTGCGATGCCAGCCGCCTCCTGCCCCCGGTGCTGCAACGCGTACAGCCCGAAATAGGTCAGGTTGGCGACCTCCTCGCCGGGGGCCCAGACCCCGAAGACGCCACAGGCGTCCTGGGGGCCGGGACGCTGGGGGTCAAGGTCGTGGCTCAACCGGCCATCGCCTCGGGGCACCTGCCGCTCCCTCTTGCTGGACTGGCCAGGCGGATCACGGGATCCGCTCCCCGGCCGGGACCGCTTGTCGTCGCTGACAGTGTACGCGAACCCCTACCTACACAGAAAGTCACGAAATCACTGCATCCTGTAATTGCCGACCCGCTGTCACCCGCTAAAGCGGCAGGTACGCGGCCAGGTCCGCCCGGACCCCACTGACCCGTACATGACCCTCGGCGACCGCTTCTGCCCAGGAGACACGTCCCGTCGCGACCCGCAGCCAGGTCTCCGGGTCGGTCTCGACCACGTTCGCCGGGGTGCCCCGGGTGTGCCGGGGGCCCGGGACGCACTGCACTGCGCCATAGGGTGGGACCCGCACCTCCACCGATCGACCGGGTACCCGCTCCGCGAGCACGGTCAACAGGGCACGGACCGCCGCTCGGAGCACTGGACGATCGGGGGTACGCCCCTCGTCAAGCGCTGACAGCGCCGCCACGACGGCAGCGGTCCTAACGTACGAAGGGGTCACAGCGGGACGATACGGCGCACGCGGGGCGGCTCGCACACCGGCCCTGGGTCGCGCCGATCCGACTGGACAAGGCATAGTAGCCCACGGCGTATTCGTACCGTGATGATCCCCGGCCCGGCGACCGCCGGCCACGGGGAATCCAGTGGAAGGCGGTGGACGTGTCAACACACCGACGTGCCTGGAAGCAGCGGGCCGGTGTGGTCGCGGCGTTGCTGGTCGGCGCTCTGCTCACCGTCCCCGCTAGCCCGGCCTCCGCCGCCCCCGTGGTCAGCAAGGTCTCGGCCTCACCGAGCCGGGTCGAGGCGGGCGGAAGCACTACGATCAGCTACTCGATCGAGGCCTCGGCCGACGATCCCGCCAAGGTGAGGGTGACATCCAGCAACGGAAAGCTCACCTGCGCCACCGGCTGCGAGAGGGACGTCGATCAGAACGGGAACTTCCAGGCCACCTTCCGGCTGGCGGACGACGCGGCCGACGGCGAGTCCACGATCACCGTTACCGCCGAGGGCGACGACGGTGACGGTATCGACACCACCACCGTCACCCTGGTCGGCAAGCCGAAGCCACAGCCCAGCCCGACCCAGCCCCCCCAGCCGCAGACGGTGAAGTCGGTCTCCGGCGAGGTGGTCAACCAGAACACCGGCAGCGCGGTACCGGGAGCCCAGGTCGTCCTCCAGGACTCCGAGAACAACAGGTTCGACACCAGCACCGACAACGGGGGAAACTTCCGGTTCACTGGCAGCACCCAGAACCCGATCGCCCCCGGCCAACTCGTCATCGGCGCCAGCATCGACGACTTCACCGCCACCAAGACCCTGAATGCCTCCACCGGGCAGAGCGTCTCCGGCCAGCGGATCTCACTCAAGATCGAAGCGCCGACCCCGAGCCCCACCGCATCATCGAGTATCGAGCCGGCACCGACCGTGGGGGTGGAGGAACAGACCGACGAGCCGGTCGAAGCCGCCGTGGACACCCCCGTGGCGAACGCCGACAACGAGGAGTCCGGCGGCATCGGCTCGCTGCTGATCATCCTGCTCGGTGGCCTCCTCGTAGCAGCCGGCGTCGGCACCATGGTGCTGCTGTGGCTCCGCCGCAAGGAGACCGACGACGAGGACGAGGCGGACGCCACCCCCTCCGGCGCGGCCACGGGTGCCGTCCCGGTTGCCCGCGGTAGCTACGGCGGCACCGACGATCAGACGCGGATCGTGAATCCGACCGCGGCAGCGCCGACGATGGTCGGCGGCGGGGACCCGGCCCTCGCCGAAGCTCCCACGATGATGCACAGCCCGGTGATTGACGATGTCCCACCGGACCCCTACGGCGCTCCGCCGCAGCCCTACAACGCGTCCGTTGGCCAGTCCAGCTGGGCCGACAGCGGCTACGGCGCCACGTCCCCCGCGTCCGGCGGCGGCTACGGCGCCACGCCCCCCGCGTCCGGCGGCGGCTACGGCGCCACCGACTACGGCATGTCCTCGTCGGCCGGAACCGGCTACCCTGCCGCCTCCGGCGGATCCGCTGGCTACGACGATCGGTACGACGAAGCAACCGGCCGCTACCAGACGGCCGCCACGCAGTACCCGGCCCCGGCCGACCCGTACCCCACCGGGAGATACCAGCAGGACGCCGGCTACAGCCAGACCGAGCCCGCGTACGGACAGGGGGCCGAGCCGGCCAGCGGCTACGACCAGCGGGGGGGCTACGGCGGCTACGGCTACGACCAGCAGGGCGGCTACAACCAGGAACCACCCGCCCAGCACGGCGGGTACAACCAGGAAGCACCCGCCCAGCACGGCGGCTACGACGACCGCGGGTATGGCCAGGGCGGCTACAGCTACGACCAGCAGGGCAGCTACCACCAGGAACCACCCGCCCAATACGGCGGCTACAACCAGGAACCACCCGCCCAGCACGGCGGCTACAACCAGGAACCACCCGCCCAGCACGGCGGCTACGACGACCGCGGGTATGGCCAGGGCGGCTACGACGACCGTGGTGGGTATGGCCAGGGCGGCTACGGTGGTGGCTACGGGGACCCGACGCAGGCCGATCGGGCTCGGTCCGACGCTCCCCCGCCGGACCGGGGCGGTCGCCGGCTGGACTGGCTGGACGACTGACAAGCTGACTGGACAACTGACAACAGAATCCGGCCCGGCTGAGATCAGCCGGGCCGGATCGCTTTCTCAGATCGGGTGCCGGACCGGGCGGGGCCGGCACGGCAGGGTCACACCGGCTCGCTCGGTCCCCCCGGCTGCGGCTCGGAGGTGGCGGCCGGCGAGGTGGCGAGTTCCGCTCCGCCGAAGAGGCGGGGCAGGGTGGCGCTGTGCGCCGCACGCAGCTCCGCCAGGCTGAGCCCGAACTGCCCGTGCAACTCCAGCGTCCCACCCGCCGGATCGGTGACGCCGATCAGCTCGCACGGCACGCCATGCTCGGCGGCCAGCGCGGTGAACGCCTTCTCGTGCCCACGCGGCACCGAGACCAACACCCGGCCAGCAGACTCGCTGAACAGGAAGACGAACGGCATCGAGCCGCCAGTGAACTGCTCCGGCAGCGTGATCCGGGCGCCGACATCCCGGCGCAGGCAGGACTCGACCAGGCTCTGCGCGAGGCCACCATCGGAGAGGTCGTGTGCGGAGCTGAGGTGCCCACCCTGGGCCGCCACCGCCATCAGGTCGGCGATCGCCCGCTCGCGGTCGAGGTCCACCCGAGGCGGTACGCCGCCGAGGTGTTCGTGGGTGGTCCACGCCCACTCCGAGCCGGACAGCTCCACGTGCGTCTCGCCGAGCAGGTAGATCTGGTCCTGACCGTCGTCGCGCGGGACGAAGCCCATCGGGATGCGGTCGGCCACGTCGTCCAGCACGCCGAGGACGCCCACCACCGGGGTCGGGTGGATGGCTGCCGCACCGGTCTGGTTGTAGAAGCTGACGTTACCCCCGGTCACCGGGATGCCCAGCTCGCCGCAGCCGTCGGCGATGCCCCGGACGGCCTCGGCGAACTGCCACATCACGCCCGGGTCCTCCGGCGAGCCGAAGTTGAGGCAGTCAGTGACGGCGATGGGCTTCGCGCCGCTCACCGCCACGTTCCGGTACGCCTCGGCCAGCGCGAGCTTGGCGCCGTGGTACGGGTCGAGGCGTGCGTACCGGCCGTTGCCGTCGACGGAGAGCGCGATGCCGATGCCACTGCGCTCGTCAATCCGGATCACACCCGAGTCCTCGGGCTGGGCGAGCACGGTGTTGCCGAGCACGTACCGGTCGTACTGCTCGGTGACCCAGGTCTTGTCCGCGAGGTTCGGCGAGGCGATCATGCGCAGGACCGTCTCCCGCAGGGCCTCCGGGTCACTCGGCCGGGACAGGGTCTCCGCTCGGTCGGCCTGAACCAGAATCAGGTCGGCCGGCTCCCGCATCGGCCGGTTGTACACCGGGCCGTCGTCGGCCAGCGAACCCGGCGGGACGTCAACGACCAGATGGTCTCGCCAGGTGACGACCAGGCGGCCCGGCTCCCCGTCCGCCCCGCGCGGGGTGACCTCGCCGATCGCGGTGGCGAGCACGCCCCACTTCTCGGCGGTCTTGAGCACCGCCTCCAGCTTCTCCGGCTCGACCACCAGCAGCATCCGCTCCTGGGACTCGCTGGCGAGGATCTCGTGCGGCTCCATCGAGGCTTCCCGCAGCGGGACCCGCTCGAGCCAGACCCGCATGCCGGTGCCCGCGGCGGCGGCGGTCTCGGCGAGGGCACAGGTCAGCCCGGCGCCGCCGAGGTCCTGGATGCCGACGACGAGCTGCTCGTCGTAGAGCTCCAGGCAGGCCTCGATGAGCAGCTTCTCGATGAACGGGTCGCCCACCTGCACCGAGGGGCGGCGCTGCTCGCTGCGCTCGTCGAAGGTGGCGCTGGCCAGCACCGACACGCCGCCGATGCCGTCCCGGCCGGTCTTGGCGCCCATCAGCACCACGACGTTTCCGTCGCCGGCGGCGGCCTTGTTCTGGAGTCGGTCGATCGGCAGTACCCCGACGCAGAGGGCGTTGACCAGCGGGTTGCCCTGGTAGCAGGGGTCGAAGACGACCTCGCCGCCGACGTTCGGCAGGCCAAGGCGGTTGCCGTAGCCGCCGACCCCGGCGATCACGCCGGGTAGCACGCGAGCGGTGTCGGGGTGGTCGGCCGCGCCGAAGCGCAGCGGGTCCATCACCGCGACCGGGCGCGCACCCATGGCGAGGATGTCCCGGACGATGCCGCCGACGCCGGTCGCCGCACCCTGGTAGGGCTCGACGAAGCTCGGGTGGTTGTGCGACTCGACCTTGAAGGTCACCGCGAGCTCGTCGGAGACCCGGACCACGCCCGCGTTCTCCCCGATGCCGGCGAGTAGCCGGTCGCTGGACGGGGCCTTCTCCCCGAACTGGCGCAGGTGCACCTTGCTCGACTTGTAGGAGCAGTGCTCGCTCCACATGATCGAGTACATGGCCAGCTCGGCCTGGGTGGGCCGCCGGTCAAGCACCTGCCGGATCCGCTGGTACTCGTCGTCTCGCAGACCGAGGTCGGCGTAGGGCTGAAGCTCGTCCGGGCTGTCGCCGGCGTGGGGGACGGTGTCCACGCCGCCGGCCCAGCCGACGATGTCGGCGCCTCGGTCCGGCGCAGCCGTCGCTCCGGTTGCCGCGGCGTCTGAGGTGTCCCGGGCCGGGTCCTGGGTGGTCATGGCCTCTCCTTGTTACGCAGCGGGCCGCCCGTCGGGCGGGTGAGCCGACCGATGATGCCGCCTGCGGTCACGCCGCGGTCTCCACCAGGTGCTTGAGCGCCGAGGTGAAGAAGCCGAGGCCGTCCAGGGAGGGGCCGGTGAGCTCCTCCACCGCGTGCTCCGGGTGCGGCATGATGCCGACGACGTTTCCGGCGGAGTTGGTGATGGCGGCGATGTCCCGCTGGGACCCGTTCGGGTTGCCCACGTAACGGGCGACCACCCGGCCCTCGGCTTCGAGCTGGTCCAGCGTCGCGGCGTCCGCGACGTAGCAGCCCTCGCCGTTCTTGACCGGAATCAGCACCTCCTGGCCGGGCTGGAACGCGTTGGTCCAGGCGGTGCCGGCCGACTCGATGCGCAGGACTTGGTCCCGGTTGCGGAAGTGCAGGTGCTGGTTTCGGGTCAGCGCACCGGGCAGCAGGTGGGCCTCGCAGAGGATCTGGAAGCCGTTGCAGATGCCGAGCACCGGCAGACCCGCTCGGGCGGCGTCCACGATCGTCTCCATCACCGCGGCGAACCGGGCGATGGCGCCGCAGCGCAGATAGTCGCCGTACGAGAAGCCGCCGGGCAGGACGACGGCGTCCACCCCGTGCAGCTGCGGGTCGGCGTGCCAGAGACGGACCGGCTCGGCGCCGGCGAGCCGAACAGCCCGCGTGGCGTCCCCGTCGTCGAGCGAACCGGGGAACGTGACCACGCCCACTCGGGCGGTCACGGTTGGGCGTCCACGGTCTCGCCATCCTCGGCCAGCCGGATGGTGAAGTCCTCGATGACCGGGTTGGCGAGCAGCTTGTCGGCGATCTCCCGGGTCTGGTTCAGATCTGGCTCCCCGGTGAAATCAATCTCGATCCGCCGGCCGATCCGGACCGAGGCGACATCCTCGACGCCGAGCCGAGGCAGCGCGTTGGCGACGGCCTGTCCCTGCGGATCGAGAATCTCCGGTTTGAGCATGACGTCGACGACGACGCGAGGCACTGGGCACTCCTGACTGTGTACGCAGTTGGGTGCCGACCCACAAGGGGCGAGCGCAGCCAGCCTACCTGGCAGATACCGCGCCGCCCGCACCGGCCGCATGCGGATAGGGCAATCTCCGACGCGGTTAAGGCGGGCACAAAGTCCGATGCCTTTCCGTTGTGATCTCGATGCAATTTCGTTGCCACCGACCACTTCGTTGACGGGCCTACCAACGGAGCAATACCACCCCGGAGAATGCAAGGCCTTCAATTTCCATCCCCGCAACCACCGCCGGCTCAGACCCACCAGCAGATCGGTGCGACCAGCGGAATCAGCCTCCGGATGCGCGGGCGGTGTCGCATACAACCGCTCCTGGATCGCCCCGGTTTCCGGTGTCCGACGGTTAGCGCCACCACGACGCAGGTGGTCTACCAAGCGCCGACCGTCCGCGCCGCGCTGTTTTTCACCATCCGATCAGGTGAACAAGGCCCCCGTTCGACCCCAGCGCCGGCTGACAGCATCAGAACCGTGCTGGTCGTGACGACGGATCAACTACCCGGTTATGAGGTCCGCCAGATCCTCGGCGAGGTGGTCTCCTCGATGGCCAGGACCCGTAACCCGTACCGCGAGGGCGTGAAGAACCTCCGGGGCGGCGCGTACGACCCGATGGCGCCGGACAACCTCACCCGCTGGCGGGCCGACTCGGTGTCCCGCCTCGGCGAGGAGGCCCGCCGGCTCGGCGCGAACGCGGTGATCGGGATGCGGTTCGACAGCCGGGACTGCGGCGAGATGTGGATGGAGATCTGCGCCTACGGTACGGCGGTGATCGTGGTACCCAAGGTCGCCGACGTTATGCCCCCCGACCAGCCCCTGGTGGCGGCGGAGACCGCACACGAGCCGAAGATCACGCCGGAGCCCAGCGGCATCGGCGAGCCGGCCACCGCACCCGACCTGCGGAGCGCGGCCGAGACTCCCACCCCCGAGCCCTGACCCCGCCACGTCCCCACCCGCGAGGGCCGCCGACGGCCCAGGGCGCGGGGCGGGGACAGCGGCGATCAGAGGATCGGCGACGGGCTGTACGCGGCGGCACCGGGGTGGCGATCGAGAACCGCCGCGACTCGCTGCACCACCGCCTGGACCTGGGCGGGGGCGGCACCGACGAAGGCCGTACGGTCGGCCACCAGGTCGGCGATGTCGGCGCGGGTCAGGTTCAGCCGGTCGTCGGCGGCGAGCCGGTCGAAGAGGTCGTTCTCGGTGGCGCCCTTCTCCCGCATCGCCAGCGCGACCGCCACCGCGTGCTCCTTGATCACCTCGTGGGCGACCTCCCGGCCGACGCCCCGCCGTACCGCCGCGACCAAGATCTTGGTGGTGGCCAGGAACGGCAGGAAGCGCTCCAACTCCCGGTTGACCACGGCCGGGTACGCGCCGAACTCGTCCAGCACGGTGAGGAACGTCTGGAACAGCCCGTCAGCGGCGAAGAAGGCGTCCGGCAGCGCCACCCGGCGCACCACCGAGCAGGAGACATCCCCCTCGTTCCACTGGTCGCCGGCGAGCTCGCCGACCATCGACAGGTAGCCACGAATGATCACCGCGAAGCCGTTCACCCGCTCCGACGACCGGGTGTTCATCTTGTGCGGCATCGCGCTGGACCCGACCTGGCCCGGCTGGAAGCCCTCGGTCGCCAACTCCTGGCCGACCATCAACCTGATCGTGGTGGCCAACGCCGACGGCCCGGCCGCCACCTGGGCCAACGCCGAGAGCACGTCGAAGTCGAGCGAACGCGGGTAGACCTGCCCGACGCTGTCCAGCACCCGGCCAAACCCGAGGTGCTCCGCCACCCGACGCTCCAACTCGGCCACCTTGCCGGCGTCCCCGTCGAGCAGGTCGAGCTGGTCGGCGGCGGTGCCGACCGGGCCCTTGATCCCCCGCAGCGGGTACCGCCCGATCAGGTCATCCAGCCGCTCGTACGCGATCAACAGCTCCTCCGCCACCGAGGCGAACCGCTTGCCCAGCGTGGTGGCCTGCGCCGCCACGTTGTGCGAACGCCCCGCCAGCACCAGGTCGGAGTGCTCGACGGCGAGCCGGGACAACCGGGCCAGGGTGGCGACCACCCGGTCCCGGATCAGCTCCATGGAGGCCCGCACCTGAAGCTGCTCGACGTTCTCGGTCAGGTCCCGGGAGGTCATGCCCTTGTGCACGTGCTCGTGCCCGGCGAGCGCGCTGAACTCCTCGATCCGCGCCTTCACGTCGTGTCGGGTGACCCGCTCCCGCTGCGCGATCGAGGCCAGGTCGACCTGGTCGAGCACCCGCTGGTACGCCTCGACCACCCCGTCCGGCACGTCCACGCCGAGATCCCGCTGGGCGCTGAGCACCGCCAGCCAGAGCCGCCGCTCCATCCGGATCTTCTCCTCCGGGGACCAGAGGGTGACCAGCTCGGGGGAGGCGTACCGGTTGGCGAGCACGTTCGGGATCGTCGTCACGGCCCTATTCTCCGGTACCCGGGTGCTACATCCGGTCCGGGGTGGCGATGCCGAGTAGGTACAGGCCCTGCCGGAGGACCCGGGCGGTGAGGTCGCAGAGAGCCAGCCGGCTGTCGCGTACCGCGTCCTCGGCCCGCAGCACCGGGCAGGCTTCGTAGAAGCCGCTGAAGGTGGTGGCGAGGGTGTGCAGGTAGCCGGCGAGCCGGTGGAACTGCAGGGTCTGCTCGACGGCGGCCACCACGGCTCCGAAACCCGCCAGTTCGAGGGCGAGGGCGTGTTCGGCCGGGTGCCCGATCGTGATCGGGGCGGGGGTGAACCGCTCGATCCCGGCCCGACGGAAGATGGACCGGATCCGGGCATGGGCGTACTGCAGGTACGGGGCGGTGTTGCCGTCGAGGGAGAGCATCCGCTGCCAGTCGAAGACGTAGTCCCTGTTCCGGTCGGTGGACAGGTCGGCGTACTTGATGGCACCGATGCCGACCGCGCGGGCGACTTCAGCGACCTCCGTCGCGGAGAGGTCGGGGTTCTTCTGCCGGGCCAACTCGGCGGCCCGGGTCACGGCCTCCTCGAGCAGCCCGACAAGTTTGACCGAGTCACCGGTCCGGCTGCGCAGCATCCGGCCGTCCGAGCCGAGGATCGAGCCGAAGCCGAGATGCTCGGCCCGCGCCGGTGGGCTCAGCCAGCCGGCCTGCCGCGCGACCGCGTACACCAGCTCGAAGTGCTGACGCTGCGGCAGGCCGACGACGTAGAGCAACCGGGTCGCGCCGAGATCCTGGGTGCGGTGGCGGATCGCCGCCAAGTCGGTGGCGCCGTAGCCGTAGCCGCCGTCCCGCTTCCGCACAATGATCGGTAGCGGCTGCCCGTCGCGGCCGGTGAAGCCGGCCGGAAAGACGCAGGCGGCGTCGCCGCTCTCCTGCAGCAGGCCGAGCCGGTCCAGCTCGTCGGTCACCGGGGCGAGCCGGTCGTTGTAGTAGCTCTCCCCGCGGAAGTCCCGCTCGGTCAGGAGGACGCCGAGCTGGTCGTAGACGGTGAGGAAGTACTTCTCCGACTCGGCGACGAGCAGCCGCCACAGCCGCAGCGTCAGCTCGTCGCCCCGCTGCAGGGCGACCACCCGCCGCCGGGCCCGCTCCCGGAACGCGTCGTCGGCGTCGAACTTGGCCCGGGCCGCCTTGTAGAACGAGTCCAGGTCCCCGACGGACAACTCGTCGGCAGCCTCCGACTCACCCAGGTCGAGCAGGTGCTCGATGAGCATCCCGAAGGGGGTGCCCCAGTCACCCAGGTGGTTGGCCTTGATCACGTGGTGCCCGCGCCATTCGAGCAGCCGTACGGTGGCGTCACCGATCACGGTCCCCCGCAGGTGCCCGACGTGCATCTCCTTGGCCACGTTCGGCGACGAATAGTCGACCACCACCGTCTCCGTCGCGGCGCTGGGCGCAACCCCGAGCCGGGGGTCGACGGCCGCCGTCGACAGCAGCGTGCCGAGCGCCGGGTCGGCGACCGTCAGGTTGAGGAAACCGGGACCCGACACCGCCACCGCTGAGCAGAGGTCCGCCAACTCCACCCGGCCCAGCACCTCGGCCGCGATGTCCCGGGGCCGGCGACCAAGCCGACGCGCCAGGGAGAGGGCGGCGTCGCACTGGTAGTCGGCGTGCTGCGACCGCCGCAGAACCGGGTCAACCGGCGCCCCGGCCACCGCCGAGAACGCCGGTGCCAGCCGGTCCGCCAGCAACTTCTCAAGATTCATGAAAGGTACGCCAATCTCGGGGGAGCGGATCGACGACCAGGGTGTCCGGCGGATCGATCCGCCGGACACGAAGGGTCAACTCAGGCGGTCGAGGACGGGTCGCCGGAGTTCAATGCTGGACACGGGCCGAAACTACCGAAACTCGGGCGCACCGTCGACCGATTTCCGCCCGCGATGCGCCCAGAATCGGGCCCGGGACTACCCCCGCTGGTCGTAGTGCAGCTCGTGCCGGTGGCTGCCCTTGATGAGGATCGACACCTCGACCGGTCTGTCGTCACCCGATCGGATCACCCGTAGCTGGCGGAGCACCGGTACGTACGGCGGCAGGTCGAGCGTTTCGACCTCCTCCGTCGTGGGCATCCGCGCGGAGACCCGGTCCCGCGTCTGCCGCTGCGGGTACCCGAGATCCGCCAGCACCCGCGGAGCGCCACCCGGGATCTTGCGCCGCTCGGCGAGCTCCGTGCCGCTGGCGATGGCCGCCGGATAGTACGACCAGGACAGCTCGACCGGCTCGTCACCGCACACCAGCAGCCGATGCCGCAGGACCGCTCGTTCGCCCGCGCCGATCCCCAGTTCCCGCGCCACCTCGGCTGGCGGCACCACCTCTGCCACCGAGCGGAGCCGGTAGGCGTACCCGTCGGAGGTGGGAGCGAGGTAAGCCGACGCCGCCACCACCAGCGGTCGCCTCGGTCGAACGTAGACGCCCTTTCCCACCTCGCTGTAAACAGAGCCCTCCGCCTTCAGCGCACCGAGGGCACGCTGGACTGTCGCGGTGGCAGCGGAGTACTGCTGCACGAGCGTCGGGATCGACGGCAACGCTGACCCTGGCGGCAACTCGCCGGACATGATGCGGGATCGCAAGTCTGCCGCGACCTGCTCATGACGGGGACGGCTGTCGGATCCACTCGCCATGTCCGCTGCTCCGCTCCGTCAGTCGATCGTCAGCTCATACCGGAGGCGTCGCCCCCACGGCACCATCGTCATGACGCTGACCTCGACCGGAAAGTCGTCCTGCGTGCTCAACACCCGGGTGAGACCCAGCGCCCACTCATGCTCGGCCAGGCCAAGCAGGCGCCGTTCAGCTGGCTCCGGCAAGCGGGTGTAGACATCCTCTCGTACCCGTCTCGGACGATAGCCCACCTCGGCGAGGAGTCGGACGGCCCCACCGCGGATCTTCCGTTGTTCGGCGAGAGCGGTACCACGGGCGATGGAGACCGGATAGTACGAGTCCGTTAGTTCCACCGGCTCGTCATCCAGCAGCATCAACCGCCTTCGGACGGCCACCGGGTCGCCCGGTGCCACTCGTAACGCCGCAGTCACCTCAGCGATCGGAACCACCTCACCGACCGCGAGTATTCGCTGCGTCCCGCTTCGGCCCTGCCCCGCAGCGTCGGCGGCCCATACGTCTCCAGCACGAGTCACGTCCGGTTGGACATAGGGCATCGAGACACTCAGCCAGTCAGATCCGCCCATCGCTGCCTCCCGCGGTTCCTTGTCGCGTCAGCGTATCCGTCTATGCCTGCTCATACATCGCCACACCTTGCTGCTTTACTCGAACGGCAGTAAAGTTGCAGCGGTCGTCGCCCAATGGCGCACAACAGCCTTGGCGGGGTGGACGCAGCGGGCCAACAGCGCCTCCGGCCGCCGGCGTAGCCCCTCGGTTCACCGTGTGCGCCCACCCAAGCTGACAGGAGCGGAGCATGGGTATCTACCGATCAGCAACCAGTTGGACTCGTGAAGAGGCGGAGGCTGAGGCAGCGCACAAGATCCTGGCCAACCACGTGGCCGACCCGGAGAATGGTTGCTGCGGGATCTGCCTGGCGCCTGGTCCGTGCGGTCCCGCCAATACAGCGGCAAACCGCTTGGTCGACCTGGGGCGGCCGGTGTTGCGCGCCGAATCGAGACGCGAACGGCGGGCCGGGTGGCGGGGCTGGTTCGGCTCCACCGGGGCGGTTCCGGCGACGGGGTCAACGCGGTGGCGTCGGGCGCCGCTGCTCACTTTTGCCTGGCTCCTCCGGCTCGGGGTCATCTCGTGACCGCTGGCCTGCCCTTCGGCGTGGGTAGCGTGGTGCAACTTGCTGAACAGCACTACTGCTACGGCCTGGGCACCCTGACCCTGCGCATCGTCGAGGTGGGACGCCGGGTACGGCGCACGGACGGGCTCTGGATCCACGTGCGTGGCGTTCAACTTGGAGGCCCGCCACGCCAGCGACGGATCCTGGCCCGCCTGGACGCCATCCAGACACAGCCGGCACCCATCCCGATCACACACATACCGGTCCGACCGGGATGGGACTGCGCCGGCTGCGGGGCGGCGTGGCCCTGCCCGGAACGTCGGCGACGCCTACTCGACCGGTACGCGGGCAGCCCCGCAGCGCTCGGCATCTACCTGAGCACCCAGATGACGGCGGCGGTATCCGACCTGCGGCACATTCCTCCCGAGGAGTTGTACGAACGGTTCCTGGGCTGGCTGCGACTGACCTAACGCCGTGGGCCGCCCGTTTTGGCGGCGGGCGTCAGCGTTCCAGGATCGCTGTTACGCCCTGCCCGCCCGCGGCGCAGATCGAGATGAGCCCACGGCCGCCGCCGCGCTCGTCGAGCAGCTTGGCCAGGGTCGCCACGATCCGGCCGCCGGTCGCGGCGAACGGGTGCCCGGCGGCCAGCGACGACCCGTTGACGTTGATCCGCTCCGGGTTGATCGCTCCGAGTGGGGCGTCCAGGCCGAGCCGGTCCTTGCAGAACTCCGGCGACTCCCAGGCGGCCAGGGTGGCCAGCACCTGCGCGGCGAACGCCTCGTGGATCTCGTAAAAGTCGAAGTCCTGCAGGGTCAGCCCGGCGCGGGCCAGCAGCTGGGGCACCGCGTACGCGGGGGCCATCAGCAGCCCTTCCTCGCCGGGCACGAAGTCCACGGCGGCCGTCTGCGACCAGGTGAACCACGCCTGTACCGGCAGGCTGTGCGCCCGCGCCCACTCCTCACTGGCGAGCAGCACGGTCGACGCACCGTCGGTCAGCGGCGACGAGTTGCCGGCCGTCATGGTGGCCTGCTCGGCGTCCGGGCCCTTCGTGCCGAAGACCGGGCGGAGGCTACCGAGCTTGACCATGCTGGTGTCGGGACGCAGGTTCTGGTCCCGGGTCAGCCCCAGGTACGGCGTCATCAGGTCGTCGAAGAACCCCCGCTCGTACGCGGCGGCCAGCTGGTGGTGCGACCGCAACGCCAGTTCGTCCTGCGCCTGTCGGCCGATCTGCCAACGCCGGGCGGTACGGGCGGCGTGCTCGCCCATGGACAGGCCGGTGCGGGGCTCGGCGTTGCGGGGGAGCTCCGGCCGGAACGGTTGCGAGGGGCGCAGCCGGGTGGCGGTCCGCACCCGTTCCCCGAGGGTCCGGGCACTGTTCAGTTTGAGCAGCGTGCGCCGCATCTCCTCGTTCACAGCGAGCGGCGCGTCGGAGGTGGTGTCGACGCCACCGGCGATACCGACCTCGAGCTGCCCCAGCGCGATCTTGTTGGCGACCAGGATGGCGGCTTCCAGGCCGGTGCCGCAGGCCTGCTGGATGTCGTAGGCGGGGGTGTGTGGGTCGAGCTTCGAGCCGAGCACCACCTCGCGGGCCAGGTTGAAATCTCGGGAGTGTTTCAGCACGGCGCCCGCCACCAACTCGCCGACCCGCTGGCCGGCCAGGCCGTACCGGGCGATCAGCCCGTCGAGGGCCGCGCCGAGCAGGTCCGCGTTGGACGCCTCGGCGTACCGCGAGTTGGAGCGGGCGAAGGGGATGCGGTTGCCGCCGATGACCGCGACCCGCCGGATGTTCTGCACGTTTCCCGCCTCCTTTGGGGGTTGCTCTCAACCTACTCGCCAGTAGGCTACGCCTATGACCGACAGGTACGCGAGCTTCGTCCAATCAGGGGTCGGCCGGGGGCTGGTCAAGCGCCTCGGGCTGCCCGACCCGCCCCAACTCCGCCGGTACCGGAGCGGTGCCCCCCTCATCCCCGGACCCGTCCTGTTCGACGCCGCCGCCGGTGGCCGGCTCACCGGCAGCGTCGGCAAACTCCTGACCGCCGCCGGAGTCGAACTCCGCGACCCGGCCGATGTCACTCCCGGTGCCCGGCTCGGCGCCCTCGTCTACGACGCCACCGGCATCACCGACTCCACCGCGCTGCGCCAGCTCTACGACTGCCTCCACCCGCACGCCCGCTCGGTGCTGCCCAGCGGCCGGGTGGTCGTACTCGGCACCCCGCCGGCCGAGTGCGCCACGCCTCGGGAGGCCACCGCGCAGCGGGCGCTCGAAGGGTTGACCCGCAGCATCGGCAAGGAGTTCGGCCGGGGGGTCACCGCCCAGCTGGTCTATGTCACCGACGCCGACGACGCGGGCACCGCGACCAGCCTCGAGGCCACGCTCCGCTTCCTGCTCTCCGGGCGCTCCGCGTACGTCTCCGGTCAGGTGATCCGGGTCGGCGCCGGGCAGGCCGCGCTCCCGGCGGACTGGGACCGCCCGCTGGACGGCCAGGTCGTGCTGGTCACCGGTGCGGCGCGGGGAATCGGCGCGGCGCTGGCCCGGGTCCTGGCCCGAGACGGTGCCGAGGTGGTCGCCCTGGACATCCCGGCCGCCGGTGAGGAGCTGGCCACAGTGGCCAACGACATCGGTGCCACCGCCGTGCAGCTCGATCTCACCTCCCCGGACGCCCCGGCCCGGTTGGCCGATCACCTCTCCGCCCGCCACGGCCGGGTTGACGTGGTGGTACACAACGCGGGCATCACCCGGGACCGAACCCTCGGTCGGATGGATGTCGACCGGTGGGACCAGGTGATCGATGTCAACCTCTCCAGTCAGGAGCGGATCAACGACCTCCTGTTGGAACGGGAGTTGATCCCGGCCGGGGGCCGGATCGTCTCGGTCTCCTCGATCGCCGGGATCGCCGGTAACCGGGGGCAGACCAACTACGCCACCAGCAAGGCCGGCGTGATCGGTCTGGTCGAGTCGCTCGCCCCGGTGCTGGCCGAACGCGGCATCAGCGTCAACGCGGTCGCCCCGGGGTTCATCGAGACCCGGCTGACCGCCCAGATCCCACTGATGCTGCGCCAGGCCGGTCGGCGGATGAACAGCCTCGCCCAGGGTGGGCTGCCGGTGGATGTCGCCGAGACGATCAGCTGGCTGGCCTGGCCGGCCACCGGCGCGGTCAGCGGCAACGTGGTCCGGGTCTGCGGCCAGAGCCTGCTGGGGGCGTGATGGCAGGCCCGCAGGATCCGTCCGACATCGCCCCGGCCACCCGGTCCCGGGTCCAGCTGACGGCACTGCCGAAGATTGGTGCGCTCTACCGCCGGGCGCTGCTCGGGGCGCTGCCCGGGACCGGGTCGCGGCGGGCCGAGCAGCCCCCGGCAGTCGAGTTGGGGGTGGCCGGCATCGCCGTCGACCGCGGGCACCTCGCCGACTACGACCGGGTCTGCGGGTTCCGGCTCACCGACCGGCTGTCGGCGACGTTCCCACACGTCCTGGGCTTCCCGCTGTCGCTGGGCCTGATGACCGCGCCGGACTTCCCGATCCCGCTCTCCGGTGTGGTCCACATCGGCAACCGGATCACTGTCCACCGCCCGATCGACGCCGCCGAGACGCTCGACTTCGTCACGTACGCGACGAACCTGCGCCCGCACGACCGGGGCCGGCTGATCGACGTGGTGTTGGTGGGCACCGTCGGCGGCGAGGAGGTGTGGCGGGGCGTCTCCACCTATCTGGGCCGGGAGCAGACGTCCGGCGGTGGCGAACGAGCCAGCCGGGGTGACCAGCCCCCAGCGCCGCGCGCCTGGGCGCACTGGCGCATCGGGCGCCAGCTCGGACGCGCGTACGCCCGGGTTTCCGGCGATCACAACCCGATCCACACCTCCCGGCTCGGTGCGCGGCTCTTCGGCTTCCGGGGCCCGATCGCGCACGGCATGTGGAGCAAGGCCCGCTGCCTGGCCGCGCTGGAGCCACGGCTGCCGGACGCGTACACCGTTGACGTGGCGTTCAAGCTGCCGGTGCCGTTGCCCACCACTGTCGCCTTCGACAGCACCTCGACGGGCGACTTCGCGCTGCGTGACCTGCGGGACCGCCCTCACCTCCTCGGCACGCTCCGGGAGCGGTGAGGGCAGCTTCATCCTTCCTTTTGTTACGGAAGGGCCTCCTTTTCATACCGGCGGCCCGAGCATGAGGAGATGGAGTCCGCGCTCGACCTGCTGCGGCAGCTGATCACCTCGCCCGTGGTGTATCTGCTGCTGTTCGCGCTCACCGCGGTCGACGCGATCGTCCCGATGGTGCCGGCCGAGACGGCGGTGATCACCGCGGCGGTGCTGGTTAACGGCAACCCGCCGGAGTTGGCGGCGATCTGGGCCGCCGCCACCCTCGGCGCGCTGGCCGGCGACCACGCCTCGTACGTGATCGGACGGGGCGGCGGCGCCCGGCGGCTCGCCAGGTTCCCGGCGGAGAGCCGGCGGAGAGCCAGTTCGGAGTGGGCCCGGCGGGCGTTGCACCGGCGGGGTGGGCTGGTCCTCACCACCGCCCGCTACGTACCCGGCGGGCGCACGGCGGTGACCCTCACGATGGGCGCGGTGCGCTATCCACCCCGGTCGTTTCTGCTCTTCGACGCAATCGGCGCGGCGAGCTGGGCGTTGTACAGCGTGCTGTTGGGCTACTTCGGCGGGCTGGCGTTCCAGCAGGAGCCGCTGCTTGGCGTACTCGCCGGCCTGACCTTGTCGGTAGCGGTGACCGGCCTGCTGGAGTTGACCCGGCGGCTACGCCGGCGCTCGCGTCGCCGCAAGGCCGCCCACCGGTAACCGGGGACGCCGCCCCGTGCGGACCGGGGACGCCGCCCACCGCAGAGCGAGGGTCCCGCCCACCGCAGAGCGAGGGTCCCGTCCACCGGCGCGTGGGCGATCCGGAGGGCGGGTCAGGAGGGGGCTTCGCCCCGTTTGTTGGGCGGGCGCCAAAGGGTCCCGGCGAGCAGTTGGGCGGCGCCCATCCAGGCGACGTTCATCATCCGGGTGGCGGTCTGCTCCGGGTCCGCCTCCGGGTGGTCGACCAGCCAGTCGGCGACTGACTCGGTCGCTCCGACCAGGGCGTACGCGACGACCTCCAGCTCGGTCTCGGTCACCTCGCGCCCCTCGCCGCGCAGGGTGTGTTCGAGCATCCCGACGACGACCTCGACGATCCGCCGCCGCAGGGCGGTGAGCTCCCCGGCGAAGGGCTGCTCGCCCCGGGCCTGCCGGTAGAGCACCGCCCAGCCGTCGCGGTGCGCGCCGACGAAGCCGAGGAAGGCTTGCAGGCTCCGCCAGAGCCGCTCGTCGGCCGACAGGTCGAGCGCGACGACATCGGCGATGGCCTGCATCATCCGAGCACCCTCGCGGTGCAGGCAGGCGACGAAGAGCTCCTCCTTGGTGCCCAGGTACGCGTAGACCATTGGCTTGGAGATGCCGGCGTCGTCGGCGATCTCATCCATGCTGGCCCCGTGGTAGCCCCGCCGGGAGAAGACCCTGACTGCGGCATCGAGCATCTGTTGCTCACGGACGGCTCGGGGCAGACGGCGAAAGGTGGGGGTACTGGACACTCTTGCGAGCATACCTACTCGTGCGTAGGGTTACGCGCGAGTAGTCAAATTTCGGAAGGTGCGCCCCATGACTGACTTCGACCCGGCCAAGTTCGCGAACGTCGGACCCAAAGAGTTTGCCCAGCTGGTCAAGTCCACTCCCGACGACAAGATCACCGAGATGATGTCGGGTGACCTCCGCGGCAAGGTCCTCAACGAGGTCTTCGGCCGGATGCCGCAGCTGTTCCGCGCCGACCGGGCGGGCTCGACCAACACGGTCATCCACTGGAACATCACCGGCGGCCCCGACGGCGGCACCGACACCTACGAGGTGGTCATCGCCGACGGTGCCTGCACCGTCAACCAGACCTCCCAGCACGACCCGAAGCTGAGCCTCACCCTGGGCCCGGTGGAGTTCCTCAAGACCGTCTCCGGCAGCGCCAACCCGGTCATGATGTTCATGAGCGGCAAGCTGAAGGCCAAGGGCGATCTGGGACTGGCCGCCAACATCGCGAACCTCTTCGATATTCCCAAGAGCTGACAGTGGCCGAGTTCTCGCTCGATCTGACCGAAGAGCAGCGGGATCTTCGTGACTGGGTGCACGGCTTCGCCAGCGAGGTCGTCCGCCCAGCCGCGGCCGAGTGGGACGCGCGGGAGGAGACCCCGTGGCCGATCATCCAGGAAGCGGCCAAGGTCGGCCTCTACGACTTCGAGTTCCTCGCAACCTGCTGGGCCGACCCCAGCGGCCTCTCCCTACCGATCGCCTGTGAGGAACTCTTCTGGGGCGACTCCGGCATCGGCCTGAGCATCTTCGGCACCGGCCTCGCCGTGGCCGCCATCTACGGCACCGGCACACCGGAGCAGCTGGTGGAGTGGGTGCCGCAGTGCTTCGGCGACCGCGAATCCCCCGCCGTGGCAGCGTTTTGCACCAGCGAACCCGAGGCGGGATCCGACGTCGGCGCGATGCGCACCCGCGCGGTCTACGACGAGGCCGCCGACGAGTGGATACTCAGCGGCCAGAAGTCGTACGCGACCAACGGCGGAATCGCCGGCGTGCACGTGGTCACCGCCTCGGTCGACCCGGAACTCGGCTCCCGCGGGCAGGCGGCGTTCGTCGTACCGCCGGGCACCCCCGGGCTCGCCGCGACCCGTAAGCTCCGCAAGCTGGGCCTACGCGCGTCGCACACCGCCGACGTCTTCCTCGACGATGTCCGCGTACCCGGCCGCTGCCTGCTCGGCGGCAAGGACGCGCTGGACGAACGGCTCGCCCGGGCCCGCTCCGGCCGGCGGGCCGCCTCCCAGGCGGCGATGCGTACGTTCGAGCTCTCCCGGCCGACCGTCGGCGCGCAGGCGATCGGGGTGGCCCGCGCCGCCTACGAGTACGCGCTGGACTACGCGAAGGAACGGGTCCAGTTCGGCCGACCGATCATCGAGAACCAGGCGGTGGCGTTCGCGCTGGCCGACATGAAGACGGAGATCGACGCCGCCCGGCTGCTGGTCTGGCGCGCCTCCTGGATGGGGCGCAACAACCGGGTCTTCACCGCCGGCGAGGGCTCGATGTCCAAGCTGAAGGCCAGTGAGGTCGCGGTCAGCGCGACCGAGAAGGCGGTGCAGCTGCTCGGCGGCGCCGGCTTCCTCCGCGACCACCCGGTCGAGCGGTGGTATCGAGACGCCAAGATCTACACCATCTTCGAAGGCACCTCCGAGATCCAGCGGCTCGTCGTCGCCCGCGCCATCTCCGGCGTTCAGATCCGCTGACCCGCGTCCGGGCCCCCCGCCCCCCGGGGCCCGGACGCTCAGCGCTGCGATACGCCGCTGCCAGTCCCGACCGACTGGCTATGATGATCTTCGGGATGACTCGGACCGAACACCGCCGCCGGACACCGTTGCTGCTGGTCGAGGCGGCGACGCTGCTCTCCGCCACCGGCAACGGGGTGGCCATCGTGGCGCTACCCTGGCTGGTTCTGGAACGCACCGGCAGCGCCACCGCGGCCGGTGTGGTGGCCGCCGCCAGCGGACTACCACTCCTGCTCTCCAGCCTCTTCTCCGGCACGGTCGTTGACCTGCTCGGGCGGCGCCGGACCGCGCTGGTCTCCGACGCCCTCTCCGCCGTCTCGGTCGCCGCCATCCCCCTCGTCGACACCCTGGTCGGGCTGAACCTCGGCTGGATCGTCGCGCTGGCCGTCCTCGGCGCGGTCTTCGACCCGGCCGGAATGACAGCCCGCGAGACGCTGCTGCCCGCCGCCGCGCAGGCCGCCGGCTGGCGGATCGAACGGGCGAACGGCGTACACGAAGCGATCTTCGGGCTGGCCTTCCTGATCGGCCCCGGAGTCGGCGGCCTACTCATCGCCACGGTCGGCCCGGAGGCGACGTTCTGGGTCACCGCCGTCGGCTTCGCGCTGTCGGTTCTCCTGATCGCGGCCGTCCGGCTGCCCGGCGCCGGCCGCCCCGAACGTCCACCCAGCGGCCTGTGGCGGGGCACGCTGGAAGGGCTGGGCTTCGTCTGGCGGGACCCACTGCTGCGCACCCTCTCCCTGATCACGATGGTGCTGGTCGCGCTCTACCTGCCGGTCGAGGGGGTGCTGCTGCCCGCCTGGTTCGTCGCCGAGGGCGAACCCGCCCGGCTCGGTACCGTCCTGATGGCGATGAGCGCCGGAGCCGTCGCAGGTGCGCTGGGCTCGTCGGCCGCCGGTCGGTTCATCCGCCGCCGCTCCCTGATGGCCGCCGCCCTCGTGATCACCGGCCTGGCCCTGCTCGGGCTCGCGTTCCTGCCGCCGTACCCGGGGATGCTCGCCTTCGCCGTACTGGTCGGGCTCGCCTATGGGCCGGTCAACCCGCTGGCCAACTACGCCATGCAGACCCGTACCCCGGAGCGGCTCCGCGGCCGGGTGGTCGGGGTAATGACCTCGTTCGCGTACGCCGCCGGGCCCGCCGGCTATCTGCTGGCCGGCCCGCTGGTGGAGTGGCTAGGCCTGGCCACCGCCTTCCTGGTGCTCGCCGGTGCGCTCCTGGTAGCCGTGCTGGTCGCCGCGCCGCTGCCGGTGTTGGCGGCGCTGGACGACCCGCCCCGGTATCCGCCCGCCCCGCCCGGTGGGACGACGGGGCGGAGCGAGGGGCCGGTGCCCCTCGGCGAGCAGTGGCTGCCCGCCGCGCACCGCGACCCGCCAGCTTCCCGATGAGTCGGCGCCCCCGCTGGCGGGCGCCGGCGGACGGTCAGCCGGGAAGGGTGATCCGGCCGTCCACCGCCGCGGCGGCGATGTCGGTGCGGTGGTGCGAGCCGGCCAGTTCGACGCCCCGGACCAACTCGTAGGCGGCGTCGCGCGCAGCGGCCAGGTCGGAACCAATGGCCGTGCCGCAGAGGACCCGGCCACCCGCGGAGAGCAGCGCGCCGTCGGCGGCCCGGCGGGTGCCGGCGTGGATGACGCCCGAGACCTCCGCCCCAAGAATCACGTCGCCGGTGCGTGGCTTCGCCGGGTACCCCTCGGCGGCCACCACGACGGTCACCGCCGCGCCCTCGCGCCACCGCAGCGGTGGGTGCGCGGCCAGCTCACCGGTGGCGGCGGCGTGCAGCAGCCCGGCGAGCGGCGTCTCCAACAACGCCAGGACGACCTGCGTCTCCGGGTCGCCGAAACGGGCGTTGAACTCGATCACCCGAGGGCCGGCGGCGGTGATCGCCAGGCCGACGTAGAGCAGCCCGGCGAACGGCGTGCCGCGCCGACGCAGCTCGGCCAGGGTCGGGTGGACGATGTCGCGCATCACCTCGTCCACCAGCCCGGGCGGCGCCCACGGCAACGGCGCGTACGCCCCCATGCCGCCGGTGTTCGGACCGGTGTCGTCGTCCCCGACCCGCTTGAAATCCTGCGCCGGCAGCAGGGGAACGGCCGTCTCGCCGTCGGTGACGACGAAGAGGGAGACCTCGGGCCCGGCGAGATACTCCTCGATCACCACCTGGCCGCACGCCCGCGCGTGCTCCTCGGCCACCCGGCGGTCCTCGGTGACCACGACTCCCTTACCGGCGGCGAGGCAGTCGTTCTTGACCACGTACGGCGCACCGAAGTCGTCCAGTGCCCGACCGACGCTCTCGGCGTCGGCGCAGCTGTACGCGCGGGCGGTCGGCACGCCGGCGGCGGTCATCACGTCCTTGGCGAACGCCTTCGACCCCTCCAGTCGCGCGGCCGCCGCGGACGGCCCGAAGGCGGGGATGCCCTTGGCCCGCACGGCGTCGGCGACCCCGGCGACCAGCGGCGCCTCCGGCCCCACCACCACCAGGTCCGCGCCGCACTCGACGGCGAGCGCCGCCACCGCGGCCGGATCGGTGGGGACCACGTCCCGCAGCACCGCGACCTCGCCGACCCCCGGATTCCCCGGCACGGCGAAAAGCGCCTCGACCGAGGGATCAGCCACCAACCCGAGCGCGAGGGCGTGTTCCCGCCCGCCACCACCAATCAGAAGTACCCGCACGGGGGCGATCCTACGGCCCGGCCCGTACCCGTACCCCGGTCGGTCCCGGGGTACGGGTGGGGCGGAAAGCTCAGGGCAGCAGCGGGTGGTAGACGACGTTCTCCTCCCGGCCGGGCCCGACGCCGACCACGCTGACCCGGGTGCGGCAGAGCTCCTCGATCCGGGCGATGTAGCGGCGGGCGGCGGCGGGCAGCTCCGCCTCGGTCCGCGCCGTGGTGATCTCCTCCCACCAGCCGTCGAGCTCCTCGTAGATCGGAGTCGCGTGGTGGAAGTCCGTCTGCGTCATCGGCATCTCGTCGACACGCTTGCCATTGATTTCGTACCCGACGCAGATCGGCACCTTCGGCAGGCCGGTCAGCACGTCGAGCTTCGTGACGACCAGGTCGGTGACCCCGTTGAGTCGGCACGCGTACCGGGCGACGACCGCGTCGAACCAGCCGCACCGGCGTTCCCGACCGGTGGTGGTGCCGTACTCGTGGCCGACCTTGCGCAGGTGCTGGCCGTTGTCGTCGTGCAGCTCCGTCGGGAACGGTCCGGCGCCGACCCGGGTGGCGTACGCCTTGCTGACCGCGATCACCTTGGTGATGGCGGTCGGCGGAACTCCCGCTCCGACGCAGGCCCCACCGGCTGTCGGGTTCGAGGAGGTCACGAAGGGGTAGGTGCCGTGGTCCATGTCGAGCATGGTCGCCTGGGCGCCTTCCAGCAGCACGGTCTCGCCGCGGTCCAGCGCCTCCCAGAGCATCGCCCGGGTCTCGGCGATGTACGGCCGGAGCCGCTCGGCGTAGCCCAGGTACTCCTCGACGGTCGCCTCGACGTCGATCGCCTTGCGGTTGTACACCTTGAACAGCATCTGGTTCTTCTCGCGCAGGGCGAGTTCCAGCTTCTTGCGGAGGATCCCCGGGTCGAGCAGGTCCTGCACCCGGATCCCCATCCGAGCGACCTTGTCCCCGTACGCCGGGCCGATGCCCCGGCCGGTGGTGCCGATCCGGGACGACCCCAGGTACCGCTCGACCACCCGGTCCAACGCCCGGTGATGCGGCATGATCAGATGCGCGTCGCCGGAGATTCGCAGCCGGGAGACGTCCACACCGCGCTCGGCGAGCCCGTCGATCTCGTCCAGCAGCACCTTCGGGTCGACCACCACGCCGTTCCCGATGACTATCTTCGCGTTGGGCGAGAGCGCACCCGAGGGCATCAGGTGCAGCGCGTACTTCTGCCCATCCGGGGTGATGACCGTGTGGCCGGCGTTGTTGCCGCCGGAGTAGCGCACCACGTGGTCAACCCGCTCCCCCAGCAGGTCGGTAACCTTGCCTTTGCCCTCGTCGCCCCACTGGGCCCCAAGAAGCACGATCGCTGGCATCTTCTTCAGCCTCCAGAAGGCTCGGGTGCCAGGCGGCGACCGGTCGGCGAGCCCGGGGTGTCAGGCTAACAAGAAGTGACGGCGCGGCCGGCAGGGGTTCGCGCGTAGAGGCAGGAGGCTGCGACCCGTGTACGACGTGGTGCTGCTCACGCTCGGCTCGGAACGGGACGCGCCGGGCGCCTGCGGCAGCGACGGTGCCTGCTGCGGCGACACCGACAAGGCCAACAGCGACACCGACAAGGCCAACGGCGAGCCCTCGACCGACCGCTGCGAGACTCCCCGCGTACCGGTGCTGGCCTGCGCGGACGCGCTCACCGCCCGGGGTGCGCGGGTCGACCTGGTGACCGCTAGGTCCGAGCGGGAGATCGACGAGGTGCTGAACCGCCTCGATGGCCCGCCTCGACCGGACGGCCTCGACTGGCCCGACCCTGGTTCCCGCACCCGACTGATTGTCGGCACCGCCAGTGACGCACAGCTACGCACCGTCCTACGTCGCCTCGTCCGGCGGTACGCCCCGCCGCCGAGCCGCCGTCCGGCGGATCTGCCGGCCAACCGGACGGTGCCGGACCTACCACCGGTCGGCGTGCTGCCGCTCGACCCGACCCGTGGCAGCGGCCAACCTCAAGATCTGGCAGCGCAGCTCGGGCTGCCCCGCGACCCGGTGGCGGTGGCGGCGGCGGTGTTGGCGGGCGCACCCCGCCGGCTCGACCTGCTGCGCAACGACGCCGGATCGGTCACGCTGGACGGCGCGCTGCTCGGCGCGGCCGACGAGGGGGGCCAGCCGCTGCACTGGCGAGGCCGGGTCGAGGTCGACGACACGCTCCTCTCCGCCGGCGACGACCCGCTGCTGGCCTGCGCCATCGGCAACGCCGGTGGGTACGCCCGGCTGGCCGACGTGACCCTGCTCGCCGCCCCCGACCCGGGCGACGGTCTGGTCGAGGTCGCGGTGGCGGTCCCGGTCCTGACCTCGTCCCGGTGGGGCCGCCGCCGGGTCCGCCTAGAGGTTCGCCGCGCCCGCGGTCGGGCGGTGGCCGTGGTGCCCCGGGAGGGGGCGATCCCGTTCCTCGACGACGGTGCCGAGGGCGAGCTCAAGCGAAAGCGGTCCTGGTGGACCGAGCCGGGTGCGTGGGCGGTCTGGTCTCCCCCGACCGCCCACACGTAGCAACTCAGATCACTTACGAGGCATATCCTCAGCAGGAGGCAGGGGGAGGAACCATGGTGGACGAAAACGTCGACCGGTCGTACACGTCCGGCCAGCAGCCGGCGCCGGAGCGGGACATCGAACCCTGGTGGCCAGCGGCCGAAGCCGAACCGGCGTCCTGGTCGCCGACGACGGCACCTGATCATCAGAACCAGCCGCCTCCGCCGCCGCCCGACGAGACGCAGGTCCCCGTCGACTGGGCGAGCGCGCCTTCCGATGCGGCGCGCGCCTGGGCGCCGGGCCCGGAGAGCGGTCCGCACAGCGCGGTGGCCGATGCCCCGGCACCCCACGTCCCCAACGTGGCGCCGGCTCCCGGCGTAAATCTCCACCAACCGTTCAGCCTCGACCCGACCGATCCGGCACCTGGCACATCGACCAGTAGGCCGCCCGCCGAGGCATCGGCCGAGAGCTGGCCCGCCGTCAACCGGGTCGCCTGGGATGACCCCGGCACCTCAACCGAGTGGCCGCGGGTCGTGCCAAGGCAACGTCCCGCATCGCAGGAAGCCGCCGACGATGCCCATCACGGCATCAGCGATCCCCACCCCGGCTTCGACCAACCGCACCACGCCATCCACGAACCCCACCAGGCCGTCAACGAACCTCGACACGGCATCGACCAACCGCACCACGCCATCGACGACCCGGGCGGGGGCCACCACGACCCGGACCCGGGTGCACTGCCAGCCGAGCCCCACGCACCGACCGCGGGTAGGGCAACCGTCCCGGTGTCTTACCCAACCGTCGACCAACCACCGCCGCCAACCTCGGGACCACCAACCGCAGGGCTGCCAACCATAGGGCCGCCCACCCCGGGGCCACTAACCCCAGGACCACCAACCCCAGGACCGCCTCCGGCTCCCTATCCGGCACCAATGCACGGCAACCCCGTACCTCCGCAAACCGGGTGGACGTCACCGGGGCAAGCGCCACCAACCGCCGAGGACTTTGCCCGGCGCCGGCAGCTGCGCCCGGCGGACCCGATGGCCACCATGGGCGTTCGGGCAATGGCCAACAGGATGGGGCTCCGCCTCCCGCCTGGCCGCCAGGAACAGGAACTGCGCCGAGACATTGAGATGATCCGTCGCAACTTCGGCGGGCTGCGGCAGGTCACCGTGGTCAACCCGAAAGGCGGCGCCGGCAAGACGGTGGCGATCCTGCTGCTTGCCATGACCTTCGGTCAGAAACGCGGCGGCTACGTCCTGGCCTGGGACAACAACGAGACGCAGGGCACCCTGGGCATGCGCGCCCAGCAGGACTTCCACGCCCGTACGGTGCGAGACCTGCTGCGCGACCTGAATCAGTTCCACAGCTCCCACGGCCGGGTCGGGGACCTGTCGCAGTACGTCCGGGCTCAGGGCGAGGGAATGTTCGACGTCCTCGCGTCGGACGAGTCAGCCACCGGCGGGGGGATGCTGACCGCTACGGCATTCGCGGAAATCCGCGAGGTCGTCAGCCGCTTCTACAAGCTGATCTTCGTGGATACCGGCAACAACGTGCGGGCGCAGAACTGGCAGGCCGCGATCGACGCCACCGATCAGCTGCTGGTGACCATGTCGGCCCGCAACGACTCGGCGGAGACAGCCGCCCGGATGCTCGACCACCTGGAGCAGAGTGGCCGGCAGCGACTGGTGCGGCAGGCGGTGACCGTCGTATCGATGCCGCCGTCCCGGAAAGAGATCGACCTGCCGGCGATCCAGGCACACTTCGCAGCGCGGACCCGGGCAGTGCTCCTGGCCCCGTACGAGCAGCTCATCGACTCCGGCGAGCCGCTCCGGTACGCGGGGCTCTCGTCGGCCGCCCGGGACGCCTGGCTCAAGATCGCAGCTGCGGTGGCCGAGGGGCTCTGATCCACCGCGGCGCGCCGGGCTGGCAGCAGCCAGCCCGGCGTCGGTCTTCCGCGGGCAGCTCAGTCGCTCGCCAGCGCGTCCGCCGCGGCCGGATCGCAGTCGCGGAGGAACTGGGCGCAGCGGGCCGCCTCGTCGGCCTCACCGATGGCGTCAGCCGCCCGGGAGAGCACCCAGAGGCACCGCAGGAAGCCCTGGTTCGGCTCATGCGACCACGGCACCGGGCCGTGTCCCTTCCAACCGCTTCGGCGTAGCTGATCCAGGCCCCGGTGGTAACCGGTGCGGGCGTACGCGTACGCCTGGACCACCTGGTCCGCCGCGAACGCACGGACCGCGAGCGCGGCCCAGGCCGCACTGAACGTGGGGAAACGTGCCGCCACCGCGGCGAAGTCCTCGTCCGCGCCGCTCTCCGCAGCGGCGGCGATGGCGCTGTCGGCCTCATCGTGCGCGGGCAGGAGGGTGGCCGGTGGCTCCGGCAACAGGTTCTGCATCGCCCTATTCAACCCGCTTCCCTCGACGGCCCGCGAGCGGGTCGACTGACCCACTCGCAGTACCCGCACGCGAGCGACCCCACCGCCGTCCGTGGGTCGCGCTGCTGGTCACCGGCTCCGGGTCCGATGCTGCGGGGCAGCCGTCCGGGGGCACCAAGCGCGACGGCCGGCTCCCCGGGGTGGGGAGCCGGCCGTCAACCACGGCGATCAGATCACTTCATCCGGGTACCGGTGGACCGGAGGTCCTCGCAGGCCTCGACGATGCGAGCGGCCATCCCGGCCTCGGCGGCCTTGCCCCAGACCCGCGGGTCGTACTTCTTCTTGTTGCCGACCTCACCGTCGACCTTCAGCACCCCGTCGTAGTTGCTGAACATGTGGTCCGCGACGGGACGGGTGAAGCAGTACTGGGTGTCGGTGTCGATGTTCATCTTCACCACCCCGTAGTCCAGCGACTCACGGATCTCCGACAGCAGCGAACCGGAGCCGCCGTGGAAGACCAGGCTCAGCGGCTTGTCCTTGCCGTACTTGGCACCAACCGCCGCCTGAATCTGGTTGAGCACCTCGGGACGAAGCTTGACGTTGCCCGGCTTGTAGACGCCGTGCACGTTGCCGAAGGTCAGCGCCGCCATGTAGCGGCCCTTCTCCCCCAGGCCGAGCGCCTCAACCATGGCTAGGCCGTCGTCCACGGTGGTGTAGAGCTTCTCGTTGATGGCGTTCTCTACGCCGTCCTCCTCGCCGCCGACCACGCCGACCTCGATCTCGAGGACGATCTTGGCCTTGGCGGCCTCACCGAGGAGTTCCTCGGCGATCGTGAGGTTCTCCGCTACCGGCACCGCCGAGCCGTCCCACATGTGCGACTGGAACAGCGGCTCCTGACCGGCCCGCACCCGCTCCTGCGAGATACCCAGCAACGGCCGGACGAACTTGTCCAGCTTGTCCTTCGGGCAGTGGTCGGTGTGCAGGGCGATGTTGACTGAGTACTTCTTGGCGACCTCGTGCGCGTACGCGGCGAACGCCGCCGCGCCGGTGACCATGTCCTTCACCGAGGGGCCGGAGAGGTACTCGGCACCACCGGTGGAGACCTGGATGATGCCGTCACTCTCCGCGTCGGCGAAGCCCTTCAGCGCCGCGTTGAGGGTCTGCGAGGAGGTCACGTTGATCGCGGGGTAGGCGAACCGGCCTTCCTTGGCACGGTCCAGCATCTCCGCGTAGGCCTCGGGGGAAGCGATTGGCATGTCGAACGCTCCTTACTTAACGCTCTCGGCCGTCGCCGGCCGCTGTTGTCCCTGGGTGCGCCGGACCGCGCTGTCCACCGCCGGCAGTATCCCGCAGTTGATTACGGTCGGCACCACCGGCCCGGCGGAGGCCATGCCCCCATCGTGGCACCGGGGCGCCACGATGGGGAGGCATTCCCGTTTCCGGGCGGATCGGCACGGTCCACGCCACCCCCGAACGCGGAGCGTGACCAGCCCGTACGGTGTGGGTAGCTGTCCGTACGAGATCCAGGGAGGGACCATGGGCCTACCCGACGAGGACTTCGCCCCGGGCGAGCACCTCACGCCGGACGAGCGGGACCTGGAGGCCGAGCCGGCGGACGCGGTCGAGCAGGCCACGGTGGTGCTCCCGGATGAGGTGGAGGTCGAGCCGCACCGTGGCATGGAGATCAACGGCTGGGATGCGACGGAGCAGGCCCGCGTCGTCGGGGGCGACGAGGACGACTACCGCTGAGCGGGCGACCGACCGGCCGGGACGATGGGGCTGGGGCTGGGACGGCGAGGCAGTAGCCGCGCCTCAACTGGCCGAAGCGGTGAAGTTGGTTCGGATGTTCGGCTGACATCGACGGGCTACCCCCACTTTGGGAAAGCCAGACTCCGAGAAGCCGAATATGATCCACAAACTGACTTTGGGTGCGACCCCCCCAGCCGAAGGAATTCCATGCGCAAACACCCCGCCCGGCGCTGGCTCGCCGGGATCGGCCTCGCTGGCGCGCTCGTCGCCACCGCCACTCCCGCCTCGGCAACCGAGACCGACATCACGCTCGACGTCTACTTCGACAACATCACCCTCGCCACCGGCTCCGCCGGCAAGGCCGAGGGACCGATCATCCACGCCTCAGCGCCGGTCACCCTGCACGACCTGACCATCCAGTACGACGTCAGCGGCCTCTCCGGCAAGGTCGATGTCGCCATGGAGAACAGTTTCGGCGAGTGCACCACGCCGGAACCAGATAAGATCAACTGCGTAGAACCATTCCCCAGGGACCTCCAGGAGGGGCTGGCTGGGCTGTATCCGCTGACCCTCGTGCCCACTGACACCGCCGCGACCGGCGACGAGGGCGTGCTGAAGGTCAGCTTCAGCGCCCAGGGCTTCTCCGCCGTCACCCACGAGGCAACGGTACGCATCGGCACCGGAGTCGATTTGGTCGCTGGGGAAGACCTCGAGCTCTCCGCCGCACCCGGCGAGACCTTCACGGCACCCCTGACGGTCACCAACATGGGCGAGGACACCGCCGACGGCACGGTGGTGTCCTTCTACAACGACTACGCGGTCCGGGCCGACAAGCGCTACAGCAACTGCAACTACGACGGCGACGACCTGCTCTTCTGCCGCTTCGACGAGGCGCTGACGCCGGGGGCCACCTACAGCACCGCCCTGACGCACGTGCTCCGGGCGGACACCTTCGCGCCCACCCTGGTGGCGACCGGGTTCCACTGGCGTACGCCGGCCGAGTTCGAGGACCACGAGGCGTACCTCAAGGACCTGGGCGTCTCCCTGGGAGAGCCCGGCTCCGGCGAGAAGCTCACGCTGACCGAGCAGAGCCGCACGCAGTCGGCGCGCGAGCCGCAGGCCGACACCGACCCGTTTAACAACGGGTCCAACGTTTTCATCTCCACCACCGGAAGCAACAGCACCGACCTGGAGGCGATCGGCACCGAACTCTCGGGGGAGAAGGACGCCGAGATCCAGGCGACCTTCGGCTTCCGCAACAACGGTCCGGCCGCCCTTGACTATGGTCGGGTCGGCGCGCCCGCGACCTACCTCAACGTCGACATCCCGCAGGGCACCACGGCGGTCGAGGTTCCCGACACCTGCGCGCCGTTGGACGGCGACCAGGTGGGCGACTGGGGTAAGCCGGGGGCAGCGAAATACCGCTGCAACACCTCCTACCTCAGCAAGGTCGGCGAGGAGCAGACGTTCGAACTGACCCTCCGGATCGACGAGGTCATCGCGGACGCTGCCGGCGCGGTGCAGGTCAACGCGCCCTGCGAGTGCGACGGCGGCTTCGACGATGATCTCAAGCCGGCCAACGACGAGGCCGCGATCCTGATCAACGCGACCGGCGACACCGGAGGCGGAGGCGGCGGCGCCGACCCGAGCCTGCCGATCACCGGTGACTCCACCCTACGGGTGGCCGGCCTCGGCGGCCTGCTGCTCGCCATCGGCGCAGCCGGCTTCCTGATCGCCCGCCGTCGCCGGAACAGCTTCGTCGCCTAATCCGGCCCAGCGGCACCACGCTGCCCCGTCAACCCACCGGTTGACGGGGCAGCGTACGAACGTCCACCGCCCGGCAGCTGTTCGGCTGGCATCGGCGGGCTACCCCCACTTTGGGAAAGCCAGACTCCGAGAAGCCGAATATGATCCACAAACCGACTTCGGTGCAACCCCCCCCCCGGCTGAAGGAATCCCATGCTCAAACACCCCACCCGGCGCTGGCTCGCCGCGATCGGCCTCGCTGGCGCGCTCGTCGCCACCGCCACTCCCGCCTCGGCAACCGAGACGGAGGTCACGCTCGACGTCTACTTCGACAACATCACCCTCGCCGCCGGCTCCGCCGGCAAGGCCGACTCACCGTACCTATACAGCTCGGAACCAGTCACCCTGCACGACCTGACCGTTCAATACGACATCAGCGACCTCGCTGGCAAGGTCGAAATCTCCTCGGAACAATGGCCCGACCAGTGCACCACGCCGAAGCCAGACGTGGTGAACTGTGTCCGGCCGCTTCCCACAGGTACCGACCCGGATGGGCAAACTGGGCTGTACAAGCTGACCCTCGCCCCCACCGACGCCGCAACAAACGGCGACGAGGGGGTGCTGAAGGTGAGCTTCAGCGCCCAGGGCTTCTCACCTGTTACCCACGAGGCGACAGTACGCATCGGTACCGGAGTCGATCTCGTCGCCGGGGCAGAGCACGAGTTCTCCGCCGCACCCGGCGAGACCTTCACGGCACCCCTGACGGTCACCAACATGGGCGAGGACACCGCCGACGGCGCGGTCGCGTCCTTTGACCACGACTACGGGATCCGGGCCGACCAGCACTACAGCAACTGTAACTACGACGGCGACCAGATGCTCTTCTGTCGATTCGATGAGCAGCTGGCACCCGGGGCCACCTATGGCAATACCCTGACCTACCAGCTCGGGGCGGACACCTACGCGCCCAGCACGGAAGCGGGCGGCGTTCACTGGAAAACGACGGCCGAATTCGAGGACTACGAGGCGTACCTGAGCGACCGGGGCATCACCTTGGGAGAGCCCGGCACCGGTGGGAAGCTCACGCTGACCGAGCAGAACCGCATCCAGTCGGCTCGCGGGGCGCAGGCTGATACCGATCCGTCGAACAACTGGTCCTATATGTTGATCTCGGTCACCGGCGAAAACAGCACCGACCTGGAGGCGATCGGCGCCGAACTCTCGGGGGAGAAGGACGCCGAGATCCTGGCAAGTATCGGCTTCCGCAACAACGGCCCGGCCACCCTTGACTACAGTCGGCTCGGCTCGTCCGTGACCTACCTCAACGTCGATGTCCCGCAGGGCACCACGGCGGTCGAGGTTCCCGACACCTGCTCGCCCTTGCTCGGTGACGATTTTGGCGACCGGGGTGAACCGGGGGCAGCGAAATACCGCTGCAATCCCTCCCCCTTCAGCAAGGTCGGCGAGGAGCAGACGTTCGACTTCACGCTCCGGATCGACGAGGTAATCGCGGACGCTGCCGGCGCGGTGCAGGTCAACGCGCCCTGCCAGTGCGACGGCGGCTTCTACGACGACATCAAGCCGGCCAACGACGAGGCCGCGATCCTGATCAACGCGACCGGCGACACCGGAGGCGGAGGCGGCGGCGCCGACCCGAGCCTGCCGATCACCGGTGACTCCACCCTACGGGTGGCCGGCCTCGGCGGCCTGCTGCTCGCCATCGGCGCAGCCGGCTTCCTGATCGCCCGCCGTCGCCGGAACAGCTTCGTCGCCTGATCCAGGCGAGCGGCACCACGCTGCCCCGTCAACCCGCCCGGTTGACGGGGCAGCGTGCATGGGAGCGCGGTTCTGGTCGGCTGAGTCCACGCCGGTGGCCCTCGTCGGGTGCTTCACCTGCCCAGGTAGCCCCGACCAGCGGTGTGGGTACAGCTATGACGTCAGGCACCGGACGGACCGGGCTGCCACCTAGACTACGGACATTCCCGTCGCCGCTGGCGACGTCCACCGCCCGGCAGCCCACGGAGGTCACCGCGTGCCGACGCCCACCACTACCCTGGCTCTCGGGCCGGACTGGCTCGATCCCGAGGTGCTGATCTCGGCCTTCGGCCTGCTCGGCATCCTGGTGATCGTCTTTGCCGAGTCGGGGCTGCTGATCGGCTTCTTCCTGCCTGGTGACTCGCTGCTCTTCACCGCCGGCCTGCTCACCGCCGACGGGAAGTACATCACCTGGCCGCTCTGGCTAGTCTGCCTGCTCATCACGCTGTCGGCCATCGCCGGTGACCAGGTGGGGTACGCCTTCGGACGCAAAGTCGGGCCGGCGCTGTTCCGGCGGCCCAACTCGAAGCTGTTCAAGCAGGAAAACCTGCTGAAGTCGCACGAGTTCTTCGAGAAGTACGGGGCCCGCTCGGTGGTACTGGCCCGCTTCGTACCGATCGTCCGGACGTTCACCCCGATCGTGGCCGGGGTCAGCCGGATGAACTACCGCACGTTTGTCATCTACAACGTGATCGGCGCGATCCTCTGGGGCACCGGCGTTACGGTGCTCGGCTACTTCCTCGGCCAGATCCCGTTCGTGAAGGCGAACATCGAGCTGATCCTGATCGCGATCGTGGTGCTCTCGGTGGTCCCGATCGTGGTCGAGTTGCTGCGCGCCCGCATGGCGGCGAGGCGCGGCACCACCGCGGCGGAGCGGGCCGCGGCCGAGGAGGCGATCCAGGAAACCCGGGAGCACTACGGCAAGCACTGACCTGGGGCAAGCACTGATCTCGCCGGGGCACGGCACGGCACCGAGTGGCCGCGCCCCGGGACCCCGATGGTGCCCACGCCCAAAGCCGGCCGTCCGACGCCACCCCGTTCGGAGGGCGTCGGACGAGCGGTACGGTCAGCGCGCCTTCTTGCCGGCACGCTTACGCGGCGGCGTCAAAAGGTCGGCGATCGTCGCGATCGCGGTCGGCACCAGCCGGTAGTACGCCCAGACGCCGCGCTTCTCCCGCTCCAGCAGGCCAGCCTCGGTGAGGATGCGCAAGTGATGGCTGACCGTCGGCTGGGAGAGGCCAAGGGGCGCGGTGAGGTCACACACGCACGCTTCGCCCTCCGGAGCCGACTGGATCAGGCTCAGCAGCCGCAGTCGAGCGGGGTCGGCAAGGGCCTTGAGGACCCCGGCCAGCCGCTCCGCGTCTGCTCGTTCGATCGGCTCGCCGCCAAGCGGCGAGATCTGAGGCATTGTCATTTCCGCCAACGCAGTTCCCACGTATTCCATCCTTCCACCAGCAGCATTGACTCGCCTGCATATCGGCGAATCCAAATCGGCAGACTTTTACGCCACAAGGCCGAGGTCAGCCAACGTATAGGCCGCCCGGTACGGCAGTCCGGCGGCTCGCACCGCGGCGCCGGCACCTCGATCAACAATAACCGCTACCCCCACCACCTCGGCCCCGGCCTCACGGAGAGCCTCCACAGCAGTCAACACGCTCTGGCCCGTGGTGGAGGTGTCTTCCACCGCGAGCACTCGGCGCCCCGCCACGTCAGGCCCCTCGATCCGGCGTTGCAGCCCGTGCGCTTTGCCCGCCTTCCGGACGACGAAGGCATCCAGCGGGCGGTCAGTACCAGCGGTGGCGTGCAGCATCGACAGCGCGATCGGGTCGGCGCCGAGGGTGAGCCCACCCACCGCGTCGTACGCCCAGTCGGCAGTCAGCTCCCGCAGCACCCGACCCACCAAGGGTGCGGCCTCGTGATGCAGCGTTACGCGCCGCAGGTCCACATACCAGTCCGCCGCACGTCCCGAGGAGAGCACCACTCGACCATGGACCACTGCCAGGTCGGTGATGAATTTACGCAGGTCGTCGTGGTCCCCCATGGCGAAGAGGGTACTGCTCGATGCTGGGAGTCATGTGTCGGGGCGGCCTGGGTCAGCCCTGCGGGCGATGCGACAGCGAGCGATGAACCAACACGCTCCGCAACCGGAAGAGTCGTCGGCGCCGCCGATGACTCTTCCCGGGCAATCACTGTTCCGCGCGGCTAACCTGCCCCCGGGTGTCCCGCGAGAAGGCTTCCACCAGCCGCCGCGGGGCGTGCCGCATCGCCGCCACGAGCAGCTTGTACTTCCACACCGGAACGCTGATCAACTTACCTTTTCGCAGGTCACGTAGGGATTCAGCGACGACATCCTCCGCCCGCAGCCACATCCACGCCGGCGTCTTGGACCGGTCGATGCCGGCCCGGTCGTGGAACTCGGTAAGGGTGTAACCCGGGCAGAGGGCCATCACCTGGACACCGAACGCCCGCACCGACAGACCGACCGATTCGCTGAAGCTGGTCACCCACGCTTTGCTCGCCGGGTAGGTCGAACCGGGCATGACCGGCCCGAACCCAGAGACGGAAGAGACATTTATCACTGCCCCACTCCGCCGCTCGGCCATCGACTGGACGGCGGCGAGGGTGAGTCGCATCACCGCGTGCACGTTGAGCCGGAGCAGACGCGCCTCGTCTTCCGGCGAGGACCGCAGGAACGGCATGTTGAGGCTGATCCCCGCATTGTTCACCAGCAACTCGACCGGCGAACCCGTGGTGAGTCGGCGCTCCACCGCCGCGCATCCGTCGTCGGTGGACAGATCGGCGGAGATCGTCTCTACCTCTCGGCCGTGCTGGGAGGTCAGCTCGGTGGCGGCCTCCCCCAGCCGGGCCGCGTCCCGGGCGACCAGCACCAGATGCCAGCCCTCCGCGGCCAGCTGGCGCGCGAACTCCGCGCCGATGCCAGCCGTCGCACCGGTGATCAAGGCACGCCGCTCGGCGGTCGACTGGTCACTCGGCACGGGCGTCTCACCTCGGGGGCTGCGGGGGCGGGTACGGCACGTGCAGGCCGGGCACGGGCCGACGGAACCAGCTGGCTGCCGGCGGCAAGGCCAGCAATATCGCAACCACAAGGTAGCCGAGCACCTGCCCGACCGAAAGACCTGCGCCAAGCGGAATCCACCAGTCCGGGTACGCCTCAGACAGCTGGCCAAACAGCTCAACGGTGGCGCGATCCTCCTCGCCCGGCTGCATGGGGACGGCCCGCATCCCGCCCAGACCGGCGCACCCGCAGCAGCCGGCGACGACCCCCAGACCGGCGACCACCCAGGTCGCTACCCGCGCGCCGGGACGGCCAACGCGCACCAGCCCAGCGAGCGCGGCCAGAAGCACCCCGGCGAGCAGGCTGACCACCGCACCCGCCACTGTCCAGGCACTGACCAACACGGCCACGCCATCGATCTCGTCCGACGAGGCCGCGCTTCCCGCCGCCGCCAGCCGGAAGGCGTCAACCGTACTGACCAGGACGAACAGGCCGGCAACGGCGTACGCGACGGCGACCGCCGCCATCAGCGCCAGCAGCACGACGGCCGCGGTCACCGCAGCGGGGCGGCGGGCCGGCTCGGGGTACGACACAACTGGTCCCTCCGGTAGGCGTCGGGTTGCACGTTAGCCGGAGGGACCAGTTGTGTCGCGTGCTCCGGCGGGGAGGCCGCCGGCGGCTAGCGGCTGGCCCTACCCGCCGGAATTGCCCCCGCCACCTGAGTCGGACGAACCCGAGTTCCCCGAGGAGCCCGAACTCCAGTCCCCACCCGCGGAGCCAGACTGGCCCGGGCCACCCGAACTCGGATCGGCCTGCGGATAGCCCGGCTGGCCCGGGGTCGTGGGGTAGGAGGCGCCCGGGGGCGGGGGATACGCCGGGTCGCCCGGGGGCGGGGGCGGATACGCCGGGCCGCCCGGAGCCATGGGATAGGCGGCGCCGGGTACCGGGGGCTCCCACTGCTGCTGCGGCTTGCGGAAGAACTCGTTCGACTTCGGCAGTGCAAGCAGGATCAGGGCCACCAACAGGGCAATGGCACCGAGGGCACCGGTCAGCACCGGCTCGTACCAGGACGGCAGGACTTCCTCCAGCCGACGGTTGAGCTCCTCCGGGCTGACAACGTCGCCGGAGGCGTCAATCTCCAGCATGTTACCCACCGCGAAGGAGGCCATGCCGACGCCGACGCAGCAGAGCGTGATGCCACCGACGACCCAGGTGATGATCCGGGCCGGGTTCATCCCCCGGTTGTTGAGCAGGGCGAGAACAACAATTCCCACCGCGAACAGCAGTTCGACCACGCCCATCGCGGCGGTCATGAACACCGTGGCGCCCTCGGTGCCCTCTTGTGCGGTGCCCGCATAGGCCTCCTCTAAGACCTCCCGGGTCGCGTCCAGGTTGGTGAGAGCGACCACCATATCGAGCAAGGCCAGGGCGGCGTAGAACATAAGTAGGTAGCTGGAAATAGTGACGATGCCCGGACGTACCCGAACGGGCTGGTGCGGATTTACCACGAGTCTCCTTCCCTCATTCGCGCCCACACCGTACGACCTCGGTCCAACAAACTCGACAACACGAGCCTCAGTACCCGCGCCACTCGGCACGCGCGTACTCGAGCACTCGGGGATGCAACAGCGTGGAGGCCGGCACGTTGACCCGACGCCGGTCCGGCGGGAAGACCTCGGCGGCGGCCAACGTGAACGCGTCCAGAAAACGCAGGGCCGGCGCGCCGCTCGGCAGGGTCAGCAGGGGCGGGGTCTCATCGGGCGCGGCGAGCAGAAAGCCCCAGTCCCCGAAGGAGGGGATATCCACGTGGTACGGCGTGGTGGCGAATCCGGCCTCCCGCAGCGACGCCTCGATGGACCAGTACGACCGGGGCGCGAAGTACGGGGAACCGGCCTGCACCACCAGCCGGCCCTCGGCGGCCAGCGCGTTGCGGACCAACGTGTAGAACTCCACGGAGTAGAGCTTCGCGGTGGCCGTCTCGTCCGGGTCGGGCAGATCGGCGATCACCACGTCAAACTGCTCGGTGGTGGACCGCAGCCACCCGAACGCGTCGGCGTGCAGCACCCGCACCCGGGGGTCGTCGAGCGAGGCGTCGTTGAGCTGCCGCAGTCGCGGCTCGGTGCGGGCCAACGCCACCACCGCCGAATCCAGGTCGACCACGGTGATCCGACGGATGTCCGGGTAGCGCAGCAGTTCCCGAACCGCCAGCCCGTCCCCGGCGCCGAGCACGAGCACCTCGCCGCGCGGACCAGCGAGCGCCGGATGCACCAGCGCCTCGTGGTATCGGTATTCGTCGACCGAGCTGAACTGGAGATCCCCGTTGAGGAAGAGGCGCAGGTCGGTCTCGCCGCCGGGCTCGGCAACCGACCGGGTGAGGACGATCTCCTGGTAGCGGCTGCGCTCCGCGTGCACCACCGGATCGCGGTAGAGCTGCTGCCGGGCGGTCACCTCGAAGTCGTGGGCGGTCAGCCACGCGTACCCGAGGCAGACAGCGACCAACACGGAACCGGCGGTCAACGCTGTGCGCGCCCGACCGCTGAGTTCCCGCCGGAAGACGGTGAAGACCAACGCCAGGCCGGCGACGGCGTTCACCGCGCCGACCACCAACGCGCCCTTGAGCTGACCGAAGAGTGGCAGCAGCAGGAACGGGAAGGCCAGGCCACCGAGGAGGGCGCCGACGTAGTCGGCGGCGAACAGGTCGGCGACCGCACTGCCGGCCGCCTGTCGGCGGATCCGTTGCAGCAGCACCATCAGCAGCGGGATCTCCGCGCCGATCAACAGTCCGAGCACGAAGGCGGTGCCGATCAGGGCCGGCAGATACAGGTTCAGCCAGGCGAACGCCGCGTAGAGGCCGAGTACCGACAGCCCGCCGAGCAGTGCCAGGGCCAGCTCGATCGCGGCGAACACGGCGGCGGCCCGCGACTGCAGCGGCTTCGCGGCGAGGGCGCCCACCCCCATCGCGAAGACCATGACCCCGAGCACGATCGACGCCTGCCCGACCGTGTCACCGATCAGGTAGCTGCCGAGCGCGACCAGGGCCAGCTCGTAGACCAGGCCGCAGGCCGCGCAGACGAACACCGCGGCCAGCACGGCGGCGCGGGCCGGCCGCCAGCGGACCGGCGCGTCCACGTCCACCGTCACGCCCGCTTCACCGGCCGGGCCGAGGCGCTGCCCTTGCCACGCCGGGCCGTGACCGCCGCCTCGCCGCGCTGCCGGCGCCGCTGAATCAGACCGACCACCACCAGCAGCACGGCGATCAGCACCATCCCGGTGGCCCCGATCAGCCAGCCGGAACGCTCCCGCCACAGGTCGCTGCTGGCTGCCGGCAGCGGGCTCGGCGCCGCGACGGGAGCGCTGGTGACCACCGGCTCCGGACTGACCGCACCCCGTTCGACGACCAATAGTGGAAGACTCACCGCGGCCCGCGTCACCGCCCAGCCGGGCTCCGCGAGGAAGGCCGCTCCATCAAGGCCGAACCGGGACAAGCTGGTCTCCAGCGCGAAGAGGTCATTGACGAAGTCGGGCGACCCGTCAACCACCACCCGGGCGGAGTCCTCGGCCTCGCTGCTCTCCGGGGTGTAGGCGACGGTCGCGGCGACCCGCAGCCAGCGGGGACACTGCGGATGGTCAACCACCGAGATGTCGACACCGAGGTTCGATCCGGAGCTGACCACGTCCCCGTCTCCCTGCCTGAGCTCCCAGCCGTAGCAGATGTCCTGCTGCTCGGCGGCGTCGCGCAGCAGGGCCACCGTGTCGTTCTGTTCGGTGGTGGTGGGCGGCGGTACGACCAAGCTGCTGTCCCCGGTCAGGACGCCCGCGGCGACCACAGCGCCGAGGACGGCCACCACGGCGATGCCACCCCACACCCACCCGCTCTGCCCGGCGGATGCTCGCGGCGCTGTGCCCCGGGCCATCAGCTGATCGCGGCGGCGATGATCGCGCCGGCAGCGAGGTGAATGGCGGCGGTCACCCACACCGCGGGGTGCGGCTCCGGGTCGACGAGGATCTCGCCCAGCCGCCCGGGGGTGGCGAGATCCAGCAACAGGAACGCGGCTGCCATGATGACCAGGCCCAGGAACCCGTAGGACGCCGCCCCGACCAGGCCGACGACGAAGTCGTCCTCGCTGGCGACGATCGCGGCAACCACGATGATGCCGACGCTGAGCAGGTTCGAGGCGAGCAGGAGCGCGGCGTTGCGGTTGCGTTCGTTCCAGATCAGCTGATGGAGCCGGCCCGGGGTGGCCAGGTCAACCAGACCGTAGCCGAGGCCCATGAGAGCGATCCCAACCACTCCATAGGCGAGGGTGAGCAGCAGGTCAAGGACGAGGGTCTGCAACACAGGGGCGCTCCCGGGTTCGTTCGGTCGGTAGAGGTGCTATTTGCCACTGCCCGGGCCACCACCCCGGACGGTGTTGCCCCGACCCCAGCCCCAGTGACCTCCGACCACGGAGTGGTAGCGGGGGTACGCGGTGGTCAGCCGTTCCAGGAGGATCAGTGAGCCCGCGGCGACCGGCATGATCACCACTGAGTCATCGTCGTAGCGCAGGTAGACGCCGGTGCCGTCGACGTACTGGTCCGCCGGCTGCCAGGCGTCGGTGAGCTCCTGGGCCACCTGGCTCGGCTGCTTCGCCGAGCTGTAGGCCAACGCCGCGCCGTCGAGGTCGTGTGCGGCGGCCCGCTGGTAGTGGTCCTCGACGAAGCCGCGCGGGGAGAAACTGCCGGAGCTGACGGCGATGGTCACGACCAACACGCCGAGGAGGGCGAACGCCGTCCCCACCACAAACCAGCGCCGGTACGTCATCGGGGAGTCACCACCGTTTCGGTCAGGACCAGCTCCCTGGTCTGCGGGTACGCGTGCCAGGTGCGCCAGCCGAGGGCGCCGCCCGGCCCGGCCGGACGCACCGCCAACGCGGTCACCGCGTCAACGTCGCCGGGGAAGACACCGACCAGGGCGTACGGGTCATCCGCCAGGTCGGCGCGCAGCGCCGCCACCCGTTCCCGCAGGCCCTCGTCGCCGGGGCGCAGCACGGTGGCGGTGAACCGGTAGCCGGTGGACTCGTCGTGGACCCGCTCGGGCAGGTCGGGGCGGCGACCGGGCAGGCACGCCACCGTCTCGGTCAGCGCGGTACCCGGGGCGCGCAGCACCACCTGGTGCGAGGCGCCGAGCAGGCGCAGCCCCACCTGGACCGCGCCGGGCAGGTCGACCTGGAGTACGTGCAGCGCGGGTCGCGGTGCGTCGTCAAGCGCCAGGCTGAGGTCGGTGGCGCAGGTGTCGACGTAGGGGGCGAGCAGGGTGACGAGCACTCAGGCCACCCCGTCCCGCGGATAGATCATCACCTCGGAGCGGTGCAGCCGCTCGCCCCGGGCCACCTCCCAGCCCGCCTCGCCGTACGCCTCGAACGACAGCCGCTCCCCGCCGGAGGTCTGGTAGTCGTGGTAGCGCAACGTGCCGCTCGGGTCGAGCGCGGTGGTGCCGACCGCGGTGTAGCGGGCCTGGCCGGACTCGTTCCAGCGGTAGCGGCGGCCGGCGAAGTCGATAGTCGGTGCCCCGGGGGTGATCGTCGTACCGGGTTCGGCCGCCCAGAGCACCAGTTCCAGCTCCGGATCCTCCTCCACGGAGAGCCAGCGCCGGACGCCGTCCGCGTCGTCGAGCAGGTGTTCCGTCCAGCTCCACGCGCCTTCCACCAGGCGGACGGAGCCGCGCACCGCGTACGTGACGCCGCCGGAGACCTCGACGAGGTCCCCGGGCTTGAGCCGCCGCGGGTCACCCCGAAGGGCGTCCGCGTCGCGATCGCGCAGCGGGTCTTTCGGGGCGGCCCGGGTACCGGGGGGACGGCGGCTGGTCCGGCGCTGGGCCCACGCGGCGATCACCACCCCGGCCACCACCGCCAGGCATCCCACCGTCGTCAGCAGATACGCCACCGGCCCGTTCACCGACCACCTCCCCAGGCATGTCGATCGGAGACGATAACAACCTGGCGCACCTCGGCGGAGCGGGTGAGCGCCCGGACCCGGGCGACGAAGGGGGCCTAGGCGGCGGTCACGGTGAGGGCGTCCCCGCCGTCCGCCAGGCCCACCCGGACGGTGTCACCGTCGCGGATCCGACCGGCCAGCAGCGCCTTCGCCAGCTGGTCGCCGATCGCGGTCTGCACCAGGCGGCGCAGCGGGCGGGCGCCGTAAACCGGGTCGTAGCCGTGCTCGGCGAGCCACTCCCCAGCCGGGTCGGTGATCTCCAGGCCCAACCGACGGTCGGCGAGCCGGCGGCGCATCCGGTCGAGCTGGATATCCACGATGGCCCGCAGCTGCTCGCCCTGGAGGGCGGCGAAGACCACGGTGTCGTCGAGGCGGTTGAGGAACTCCGGCTTGAAGTGCGACCGGACCACCGCCAGAACGCCCTCGCGGCGCTGCTCCTCCGCCACGGTGAGGTCACCCACCACCGAGGAGCCGAGGTTGGAGGTGAGGATCAGGATGGCGTTGCGGAAGTCCACCGTGCGGCCCTGGCCGTCGGTGAGCCGGCCGTCGTCGAGCACCTGCAGGAGGAGATCGAAGACGTCCGGGTGGGCCTTCTCCACCTCGTCGAGCAGGATCACCGAGTACGGCCGGCGACGTACCGCCTCGGTGAGCTGGCCGCCCTCCTCGTACCCGACGTAGCCGGGTGGGGCGCCGACCAGGCGGGCGACGGAGTGCTTCTCGCCGTACTCGCTCATGTCGATTCGGACCATCGCCCGCTCGTCGTCGAAGAGGAACCCCGCGAGCGCCTTGGCCAACTCGGTCTTGCCGACCCCGGTCGGGCCGAGGAAGAGGAAGCTGCCGGTCGGACGGTCCGGGTCCGCGATGCCGGCGCGAGCCCGCCGGACCGCGTCGGCGACCGCACCCACCGCGCGGTCCTGGCCGACCACCTGCTCGCCCAGCGACTCCTCCATCCGCAGCAGCTTCGCCGTCTCGCCCTCCAGGAGTCGGCCGGCGGGAATGCCGGTCCAGGAGGCGACCACGGCGGCGACGTCATCCGCACCGACCTCCTCCTTGAGCATCGCACCGTCCGCCTGGAGCCGAGCCAGCTCCTCCGCCGCCTCGGTCAGGTCGGCCTCGAGCGCCGGGATCCGCCCGTACCGCAGCTCGGCGGCGCGCTCCAGCTCGCCGTCGCGCTCGGCCCGCTCGGCCTCCCCGCTGAGCCGCTCCAGGTCCTCCTTGGCGGCGGAGAGGCGGGTGATGTGCCGCTTCTCGGTCTGCCAGCGTCCAGAGAGGGCTGTGAGCTGCTCACGCTTGTCGGCCAGTTCCTTGCGCAGCCGCTCCAGCCGTTCGACGGAGGCGGCGTCGGCCTCCTTCGCCAGCGCCATTTCCTCGATCTCGAGGCGACGTACCGCCCGCTCGATCTCGTCCACCTCGACCGGCCGGGAGTCGATCTCCATCCGGAGCCGGGACGCGGACTCGTCGACCAGGTCGATGGCCTTGTCCGGCAGGAACCGGTCGGTGATGTAACGGTCGGAGAGGGTGACGGCGGCGACCAGCGCACCGTCGGTGATCCGCACGCCGTGGTGCACCTCGTACCGCTCCTTGAGGCCCCGCAGGATTCCGACGGTGTCCTCGATGGTGGGCTCGCCGACCAGCACCGGCTGGAAGCGACGTTCCAGGGCTGGATCGGATTCGATGTGCTGGCGGTATTCGTCCAGGGTGGTAGCACCCACCATCCGCAGCTCGCCCCGGGCCAGCATGGGCTTGAGCATGTTGCCGGCGTCCATCGCGCCCTCGCCCTTACCGGCGCCGACGACGGTGTGCAGTTCGTCCAGGAAGGTGATGACCTGCCCATCCGAATCCTTGATCTCGGAAAGGACGGACTTCAGCCGTTCCTCGAACTGGCCCCGGTACGACGCGCCGGCCACCATCGCGCCGAGGTCCAGGGAAACCAGCTTCTTGTCCCGTAGCGACTCGGGGACGTCACCGGCGACGATCCGCTGGGCCAGGCCCTCGACGATCGCGGTCTTGCCGACGCCCGGCTCGCCGATCAGGACCGGGTTGTTCTTCGTCCGCCGGGACAGCACCTGGATCACCCGGCGAATCTCGGTGTCCCGGCCGATCACCGGGTCGATCCGGCCGTCTCGGGCGCTGGCGGTGAGGTCAACGCCGTACTTCGCGAGGGCCTGGTAGGTCTGCTCCGGGTCGGCACTGGTGACCCGACGGTCCCCGCCCCGTACGGTCGGGAACGAGGCCACCAGGGCCTCCTCGGTGGCCCCGGCGCTCCGGAGCGCCGCCGACACCGCGCCGCCGACCCGGGCCAGGCCGGCGAGCAGATGCTCCGTCGAGGTGTACTCGTCGCCGAGCGGTCGGGCGATCTGCTCGGCGGCGCCGATGGCGTTGACGAACTCCCGGGCCAGGGTCGGCTCGGCGACGCTGGACCCCCGGGCGACGGGCAGCGCAGCTACCGCATGCTGGGCGGCCCGGCGCAACTCGTCCGGGTCGGCTCCGGTGGCACGCAGCAGGCCGACCGCGGTCGATCCCGTGGTGTCCAGCAGGGACAGCAGCAGGTGCCAGGGCTCCACGGTGGCGTGTCCACGCTGGCCAGCGAGGGTGACGGCGCCGGTGATGGTCTCGCGGCTCTTCGTGGTGAGGCGTTCGGTGTTCATGGGCTCCCCCGGGTCGGCGTGTCCACTGGTACGGACACTGCCAAAGTTGAGCCTATTCCGCTCAACTTTGCCGGTGTGAGGTGAGTCACCTAGTCGGATGTCCCGCTGACACCGGCCCCGCGATCCTGCTCGATCATCTCGACCCGCCGCGCACGGTAGCCTTGCCCACGTGCGAGTACGTGTCGAACAGACTGCTCTTCCGGGGATCGGTGTCCGCCACGATCTGATGACGGAGTCCGGACGGCGGCTCGGCGTGGTTTCCCACCGCAACGGCCGGCGAGATCTCGTTCTCTACGACCCGGATGATCCCGACGCCTGCCAGGCCGACATCCCGCTGACCGACGACGAGGCCGAGGCGCTCGCCGACATCCTCGGCGCGTCGCTGCTCCTCGGCCAGCTCTCCGGGCTGCGGGAGCAGGCCGCCGGGCTGCTGACCGAACAGGTCGCCATCCCCGCGGCCTCGTCGTACGTGGGCCGCAAGCTCGGCGACACGAAGGCACGTACCCGCACCGGCGCCTCGATCGTGGCGGTGCTCCGCCACGGCGAGGTGATCGTCTCCCCCGAGCCCGCATTCCGCTTCGCGGCCGGTGACGTTGTCGTTGTGGTCGGGACCCGACATGGTCTCGACGGGGTGACTGCCATCCTCGCCGACGGCGACCCGGACGGCTGAGGCGGATGCACGACACCACCACACTGCTCATCGAAGTCGGCGCACTGCTGTTCCTGCTCGGGCTCCTCGGCCGACTCAGCCGCCGAATCGGGCTCTCCCCCATCCCCCTCTACCTGCTCGCCGGGCTCCTCTTCGGGCACGGCGGAGTCTTTGGATTCAAGGCCAGCGAGGAGTTCTTCGCGATCGGCGCCGAGATCGGCGTGATCCTCCTGCTGGTCATGCTCGGCCTGGAATACTCCGCCAGCGAGCTGGTCGGCAACCTCCGCGCCGCCGCGCCGGCCGGTCTGATCGACGGGCTGCTCAACGCGTTGCCCGGCGCCGCCTTCGCCCTGCTGCTCGGCTGGGACTGGGTGGCGGCGATCGTACTCGCCGGAATCACCTGGATCTCCTCCTCCGGTGTGGTCGCGAAGGTCCTCAGCGACCTGGGCCGGCTCGGCAACCGGGAAACCCCGGTGGTGTTGTCGGTGCTGGTCATCGAAGACCTGGCGATGGCCTTCTACCTGCCGCTGCTCACCGCCGTCCTGGCCGGAGCCGGGCTGGTCGCCGGCGGCGCCGCGCTCGCCGTCGCGGTCGCCACGGTGCTGGTCGTGCTGGTGGTCGCGATCCGGTACGGCCGGACCATCTCGAACGTAATGTCGGCCCGCGATCCGGAGGCGCTGCTCCTGGGCGTACTGGGCCTGACCCTGCTGGTCGCCGGGGTCGCCGCGAAGCTCCAGGTCTCGGCCGCCGTCGGCGCGTTCCTGGTCGGCATCGCGATCTCCGGACCGGTCGCACACCACGCCACCCAGCTCCTGACGCCGCTGCGGGACCTTTTCGCCGCGGTGTTCTTCCTCTTCTTCGGGCTGGTCACCGACCCACGCGACATCCCGCCGGTGCTACTGCCGGCGCTCGCGCTGGCGGTGGTGACGATGGGCACGAAGACGCTCACCGGGTACCTCGCCGCCCGCCGGGCCGGCATCGCCGAGCCCGGTCGCTGGCGCACCGGGCTCACCCTGGTACCGCGCGGAGAGTTCTCCATCGTCATCGCCGGGCTGGCGGTGGCGGCCGGAAGTGTCGATCCGCAGCTGGCCGCGCTCGCCACGGCGTACGTGTTGATCACCGTGGTGGTCGGGCCGACGCTCGCCCGGGTCCCCGACCTCGACTGGTTCAAGCGCTGGCTGCGGCAACGCGCCGCCCGGCAGCAGGCCCAACCGGCGCCCGTCGGGGACTGATCCGCCCCGCCTCGGTGGCCGGCGTCGGCGACCTCGTCCGGCACCGGCAGCCTGCCCCGCGCCGGCCACCGGCGGCCCGACCCGGGCCGTCGGCCAACGACTCCACCCCCCGCGCGGGGGCTACCGCCGCTTGCATGCTCGCGTTACCGTTGCCGGCCAACAGGGGAGAGGGGTACCCGGGGCTGTCGCCCAGGTAGAGAGCGGAGGGTTGGCCGGTGAGTGCACAGGATTCGACCTTCCGTGGCTTCGCGAACCCGGTCGACCCGTCGCCGGCGGAGCTACGGGCCTGGGCCTACCATCCCGACTCGGTGCCGTTGGCCGCCATGCCGCAGGACTGGGACCTCCTGGTCGCCGGCAACCCACTGGTAGCCACCCTCTTCGACCTGGCGATGGATCCGGCCTGTCCGGCCCGCCGCTTCGCGCTGCACTGCCTCTACATCTACGCCGCCGACGGGATCCGGTCGGGGTTTCGGGCCCATCCGAAGCGGCGGTTCTGGAAGCTGGTGGAGCGGGCCGAGCGGGAGGGGGACGAGCCGATGCGGACGTGGGCGCAGAACAGCCGGATCCTGCTGGCCCAACCGGACGTCTTCGTCTACCGCGACTGGTGCGAAGGGGGACTGGTCCGGGAGAACCGCCGCCTGCCCTGACCGGGATGGGCCGGGACCCCCCGTGGGTCCCGGCCCGCCCATCGTCCGACCGGCTCGGTCAGCGACGCTGATGCTGGCCCGCGGGGTGCCCTTGGTCGGTGCCAAAGTCACCCGGATCCGCGAACCGTCCTTCCCTGATCAGGTCGCTGAACCTTCCCTCAATGAGCTCGTCGAACCGCTTTCGGACCGCCTCGGCCACCTGCTCGAGGCTCTCCTCCGCCTGTTGGCCGAGACTCTTGGCTGAATCCGCCATGACCCCCCACCAGCGACGTCCGATTTGGGTAGATTTGGAGCTAATCCCGAGATTAGCCGACCCGGACGCCACCCGGGGCCGAACCCCGAATCCGGCGCGAACTCACCGCTCCGGGTTCCGGCGGGGGCGCCAGACCACCAGCGCGGTGGAGGTGCGGCGGGCGGGCACCAAGTCGCTGCCGGGGAAGCGGGCCACCGCCTCCAACTCGGCGATCCGGCGGTACGCGGCCTCCAGCTCCACCTCCAGCCGGGCCACCCGCTGCTGCGCCTGCTCCAGCAGCCCCTCCAACCCGATGATTCGCTTCACCCCGGCCAGGTTGATGCCTTCGTCCTGGCTGAGCCGCTGCACCTCACGGAGCAGCACCACATCCCGGACGCTGTAGCGACGACCGCCGCCGGCGGCACGGCCGGGCTGCACCAGACCGAGCCGGTCGTACTGGCGCAGCGTCTGTGGGTGCATGCCCGCCATTCGGGCAGCCACCGAGATCATCAGTACCTTGGCCTCGTAGGCAGGGTCATCCGCACCGACGAAGTTGTCCGCCATCCCCGCTCACCTCCGCGTGCACTCCACCGAGCCCGCCGCCCGGTCAGCTCCCCCGACGCACCCGGGCGTCGAGATGTTCCCGAGCAGCCGGCGGGGTCTGGGCAACGAACGTCTCCAACGCCGCCCGGGCCTCCTCCGACAGCTTCGCGGGTACCGCCACCTCAAGGGTGACCAACAGGTCGCCGGCCCGTCCATCGGTACGGACCACCCCCTTGCCCCGGGCCCGAAGGACGCGTCCGCTCGGCGTACCCGGAGGCACCCGAAGAGTTACCGCGCCATCGAAGGTGGGTACCCGCAGATCGGTGCCGAGTACCGCCTCCGCGAAGGTGATCGGCACCGTCAGCGTCAGGTCCTCGCCGGCCCGCCCGAACAGGTCGTCCGGACTGACCCGGACCTGAATGAACAGGTCACCGGCGGGCCCGCCCCGGGCCCCGGGCTCCCCCCGCCCCGCCAGCCGGATCCGCTGACCGTCGGACACCCCGGCCGGGAACCGGACGTTCAACGTCCGGTTCTTGGTGACGCCACCGCTGCCCTGGCACTCCGGGCACTGCTCGTCCACCACCGTGCCGACGCCCTGGCAGTCGGAGCAGGGCTCGGAGAAGCTGAACGACCCCTGATTACGCGTGGTCACCCCGGCACCGCGACAGGTCGGGCAGGCCCGCGGCTGCGTGCCCGGCTTCGCCCCGTCGCCACGACAGGTGTCACACACCCCCGGCGTCCGCAACGTCAGCGGCAGGGTCACCCCGCGAATCGCGTCGTCGAAGTCGAGCGCGACCTCGGTCTCCACGTCCCGGCCCCGAGCCGGGCCCCGCGACGTGGCCCCACCCCCACCCGGAAAGATCGAACCGAACAGGTTCTGAAACCCGGCCCCGCTGAACCGCCGGTCACCACCGGCCGCGCCACCGAACAGGTCGCCGACATCGAACGGCACCCCGCCCGGCTGGCCCGCTCCGCGGGCGTTACGCCGGAACGCGCCCGAACCGAACAACGACCGCATCTCGTCGTACTCCTGGCGCTTCGCGTCATCGCCAAGCACCGTGTACGCCTCGGAGGCCGCCTTGAACCGCTCCTCGGCTGACGTGTCGCCCGGATTGCGGTCGGGGTGCGACTCGCGCGCCAGCTTCCGATACGCCTTCTTGATCTCATCAGCGGAGGCGGCCTTGCCCACTCCAAGGGCGGCGTAGTAGTCCTTCTCGATCCAGTCCTTGGAACTCACCGGTCCGCCCCCTTCCGTCGAGTGATCGTCCCGCCCGCCCCGGTCGGGCGGGCGGGACGATCATGCCGTCGTGTCACCCGTTCACTCCGGGTCGGCGACTCCGACCAACGCTGGCCGCAGCAGCCGCTCCCCCACCAGGTAGCCCCGCCGCATGACCTGTACGCAGGTCGGCTCGGTGACCTCGGCGGAGGTCTGATGCGTCACCGCCTCGTGCTGGGTCGGGTCGAACGGGTCGCCCTCGGCACCGAACGGGGTCAGCCCGAACTTGCCGAGCGCGGTGGTGAGCTGCTCCGCCACCGACCCGAACGGTCCCACCAGGTCGCCGTGCTCACGAGCCCGGTCCAGGTCGTCGAGGATCGGCAGCAGCGCGGCGAGCACCGAGCCGGTGGCCTGCTCGGTGACGAGCGCCCGGTCTCGGTCAACCCGCTTGCGGTAGTTGGCGTACTCCGCGGTCACCCGCTGCAGGTCCCGGGTCCGCTCATCCAGATCGACCCGCAACGCCTCCAGCTCCGCACCGAGCGAGGTCGCCGTGGCGGCGTCAACCGGCTCGGCCGGCGCGTCCACCACCGGTGTGCCGGCGGCCGCCCCCTCGGTGGTCTCGGCCTGGATCTCGTCGACCACGACATCCGCCTCCTCGACCAGCCCGGCGGCCGGGACGTCGGACCCGGCGTCGGCGGCGGCAGTGTCCGCCGCGTCCGAGGCGGTGCTGGCCGCGTCCGAGCCGGTACTCGTCGCGTCCGAGGCGGATTCCGCGTCGGCGGTATCCGAGCCGGACCCCGTGACATCGCTGACCTTGCGGTTGTCACGGATCACGACCCGCGGCTCCGCACCGGCCTCGCCGGCGGAGGCGGAGCCACCCGGCACCGACCCGGCAGCGTCCGGGTCGGTGGCTCGTGGCTTGTCCGTCATTCGGCTACCTCATCCCTGTACGTGGAGTCCGGGTTCGAGAACGGTCACTTCTTGTCCTTGTCCTCGTCCACGATCTCCGCGTCGACCACGTCGTCCGGGCCACCGGCCTGAGGACCCGCCTGAGCACCCGCCTGGTCGCCGGCCGCACCGGCCTGCTCACCCTGCTGCTGGGTGTAGAGCTGGGAGCCGGCCTGCTGGGAGACCTGGGCCAGCTGCGCGTGCGCAGACTTGATCTTCTCGATGTCCTGACCGCCGAGGGCGCTGCGCAGCTCGCCGAGCGCCTCGTTGATCTGGTCCCGGGACTCGGTGGGCAGCTTGTCGCCGCTCTCGGCGAGGAACTTCTCGGTCTGCCACTGCAGCGCCTCGGCCACGTTGCGGGTCTCCGCCTCCTCCCGCCGCTGCTTGTCCTCCTCGGCGTGCTCCTCGGCGTCCCGGCGCATCCGCTCGATGTCCTCCTTCGGCAGCGAGGAGCCAGCGGTCACCGTCATCTTCTGTTCCTTGCCGGTGCCGGTGTCCTTCGCGTGGACGTTCACGATGCCGTTGGCGTCGATGTCGAAGGTGACCTCGATCTGCGGCATGCCACGCGGCGCCGGCGGCAGGCCGGTCAGCTCGAAGGTGCCGAGCTTCTTGTTGTAGGCGGCGATCTCCCGCTCACCCTGGAAGACCTGGATCAGCACGGACGGCTGGTTGTCGTCGGCCGTGGTGAAGACCTCGGAGCGCTTGGTCGGGATGGTGGTGTTGCGCTCGATCAGCTTGGTGAAGATGCCCCCCTTGGTCTCGATGCCGAGACTCAGCGGGGTCACGTCGAGCAGCAGGACATCCTTGACCTCGCCCTTGAGCACACCGGCCTGCAGGGCGGCACCGACGGCGACGACCTCGTCCGGGTTCACGCCCTTGTTCGGGTCCCGGCCGGTGAGCTGCTTGACCAGCTCGGTCACGGCCGGCATCCGGGTCGAGCCGCCGACCAGGATGACGTGTTCCACGTCGGCCACCTTGATCCCGGCGTCCTTGACGGCCTGCTCGAACGGGACCTTGCAGCGGTCCAGCAGGTCCTGCGTCATCCGCTGGAACTCGGCGCGGGTGATCGTCACGTCGAGGTGCAGCGGGCCGGCGGCACCAGCGGTGATGTAGGGCAGGTTGACGTTGCTGGTGGCGGCGGCGGACAGCTCGATCTTGGCCTTCTCCGCCGCCTCCTTGAGGCGCTGCATCGCCATCTTGTCCTGGGCCAGGTCGATGCCGTGCTCACCGTTGAAGGTCTTGACCAGGTGGTCGATGATCCGCTGGTCCCAGTCGTCGCCGCCGAGGAGGTTGTCGCCGCTGGTCGACTTGACCTCGATGACGCCCTCGGCCAGCTCCAGCAGCGACACGTCGAAGGTGCCGCCGCCGAGGTCGAAGACCAGAACGGTCTGCTCCTTGGAGCCCTTGTCCAGCCCGTAGGCCAGGGCGGCCGCGGTCGGCTCGTTGACGATCCGCAGCACGTTGAAGCCGGCGATCTCACCGGCCTCCTTGGTGGCCTGCCGCTGGCCGTCGTTGAAGTACGCCGGAACGGTGATCACGGCGTCGGTGATCTGCTCGCCCAGGTACGCCTCGGCGTCCCGCTTGAGCTTCATCAGCGTACGAGCCGAGATCTCCTGCGGCGTGTACTTCTTGTCGTCGATGTCGACGAACCAGTCGGTGCCGATCTCCCGCTTGACGGACCGGATCGTCCGGTCCGGGTTGGTCACCGCCTGCCGCTTGGCGACCTCACCGACGAGCACCTCGCCGTTTCGGGCGAAGGCGACGATCGACGGGGTCGTCCGCGAGCCCTCGGCGTTGGCGATTACGGTGGGCTCACCGCCCTCCAGGACGCTGACGCAGGAGTTCGTCGTGCCGAGGTCGATGCCGACCGCACGTGCCATCTTCGCTTCCTCGCTTCGTTCGATTGAACCGTTGCCGGGCGCCGCCGTAGCGCACCCCGCACAAGTTGAGTGGACCGGGCTCAATACTGCCACGCCGTCCGCGATCGTCAAGTCGGGGTTGAGCGTACCCGGCGCAAGTCACTCTTCGTCGCCGCATGGCCCCCCGCCCGGTCACCCCGGCTCCAGCTCCCAACCGGCCGCGACCTGGGGGTCGCAGGACCCATCGGGGGTGGCGGGATGTCCGGCCCCTTTCCGGTGCCACCGTGGGCGGACAGCAGCGTAGGGTCGGTGGATGGGAACTGCGCAGACCCCCTACGACGCGGTGCTACACGCGGCCCGGGATGTGGCCGAGCTCGACAACGCCCTGGACGCCGAGCGGCTCGGCGCGGCGCTGCTGGGCAGCGTCTACGCGGTCGCCGAGGCCCGCCGGGACGACGCCGTCCGCGCTTTCGTCAGCGACTTCCTCGCCGCCACCTCCCGCCGCCGGGCGGCGGCGGCCACCACCATCCGCTCGGTCTTCGCCGCGTTGGTGCCGGACGCGCCCGGTGCGGACCGGGTCCGGCCGGGAGCCGCCGCACCCGCCTGGTCGGGGCAGCTCGGCCGGGTCCACCTCACCGGCTGCTGGGCGTACGGGGACGTCTTCGGCGACCAGACCTCCTACCTGGCGACCTTCGCCTACGACGATCCGACGGGCGGACCGGAACACGCCCTGGTCGCACTCGTGGATCACAACATCGGCATCACCAAGGACATCTTCGTCGGCGGTCCGCCGGCCCGGGTCCTCGACCAGATCCGCCAGATGTGCGCCGAAGACGAGCTGACCTGGTTCCGGGACGAGACTCCAGCCGCCATGCACACCGAGGTGAGCCGGCACCTGGCCGTCACCGACGAGCTCAGCGAACTGCCCGGAGAAGGGTCCCTCGCCACCGACCGCGCCTTGGTCGGGGCCCGGCTCGCATTACTGCCGGCCAGCCGGGCGGCAGCAACGCGGCAGCGGGCGGAGCCGCTCACCGCGACGGAGCGGACAGACCTGATCCGGCGGTTCCTCGCCGCACCGGAGGCCACCCAGGTCGGGCTGGATACCCTCGACGACGATCAGCTGGCCTCCCTGCACTTCTGCCTCGGGCTGCTGCTGGATCACACCGCCACCTTCACCGACCCCGACCCGCTGCGGTGGAGCCCGACGGTCGCCGGGCTGTTCCTGCTGGACTGGGTGCACCGGCGGGCCGTCCTGGACATGGACGACGCGGCGCTGCTGCCCCGGGTACTGCGGGGTTGGGCGGCGTACGCGGGCCGCAAGCGAGGGCTGTCAGCATCGGCGACGGCCCGCACCAACACCGCCATTGACGAGATGGTGCCGGAATTTGCCCGCCTCTACACCACCGGCGAGCGACGCAGCCCGGCGACCGCGGCGGTCGCCCAGTTACTCGCGGACGGCGTCGACCCGGACGACCCGGCCGCACTCGATGCGTGGATCGAGGCGAACCGACACCATCTCACCGACGAGGGGTCCTGAACGCACGACCCTTCGCGCTGTCCAAAATACTGTCGCCGAAGGCTTTGATCTGAGCCAAAGCCTTCGGCGACAGTGGGGCTGGCCGATTAGCTCGACCTGCGGTCAGCTGACCCTGGGCACGGGTCATCCGCGACCTTGCCGTATCCCTATGAGCGGGAAGCGGCGGGGTCCTTCGGGTCGGGGCCGAAGCGGTTCGGGCCGGACGTGCCGGACTTCAGGAGGAAGACCAGCAGGAGGATCGTGCCAACCAGCGGGATCAGAGCGAGCAGAACCATCCAGCCGGAACGGTCGGTGTCGTGCAGACGTCGCACGGCGACCGCGAGTGACGGCAGCGCAAGCGCGAGGTTCACGACCACGACGACGGCAATCGTGTCCAGCGCTCCATTGAGGAGCGCAGCCGCCACGCCGATTACGATCAGGAAGAGGGTGAACCACCAGTATTCAGCGCGGCGAGCCCGCCCACTGAACCCGACATATTTAGTAAGTGCCGAACGAACGGCATCGACAAACGACATAGCAACTCCAAATTCCACAGTGCTGAGCACAACTGGCCGGCTGATCCTGCCACAGCCATCGCGGCTACGCATAACCGGAATGCCAACAACCCGGCCCATTGTCCACAATGTCCGTACCTGGTCAGGCGGACGCCCACCCACTATGGACGACGCCGTCAAATGCAGGATTGTAAATATCGATAGACTTAGCTAAAGGCAGTCGCTTGACCGTACGCGCTGCTCAAGGATCGAATTCCGGATCGGCAGAGCTTCAGGCCGAGGCGCGATTCGACCACGCCGAAGGCGACGACGCCGGCGACGGCGACGGCCGCGTGGACCTCAGCGGGCACAACGCCAGCGACTCCCGGTCGGCCAGCGGGAGCGGTGCGGGAGTTGGTGGCGGCGGGACAACCGCCGGCTCCATCGACGGAGTCGGGAGCACGAGGGCACCACTGCCAGGCGGGGGGGTGGTGGCGCTGGTGGACGAGCCGGCACCGGCCACGGCGAACAGCGGCATGGCAACCGTACCGGCGAGTAACGCCACCGTCAACAGGTAACCACGGGAGGGAGCAGCGCCCCCGGGGGCACGGTGCGCGCCGACGACCCGTCGGTAGCCGCCGCCCGAGCGGTGCCGGCCGACGAGGGGAGGGCCCGCCGCGTCACCCGACTCGGACACGTCACCCTCCTCGTCGTGGTCTCCGCCGACGAGAGTGACTCAACCGGGCGGCTACGGTGCTGGCAGTACCCTCACCCTGACTCAGTCACACTGGGTAGGCCAACCAGAACAGCGTGTCGACACGCCAGATACGCCCAAAGTAACCCCAACAGCCCGGTATTCGGTGTTGCGCCGCCGCCGGAGGCACTCTGGTATTCGGCCCCGGAAGCGGGCGCCCGGCAGGACGCGGACGGGCCGGACTGTGGGCGTGCTCACGTGTGATGCGAGTATGGACCACGACGGCAACGCAGCCGGAACCTCCGCGCACCCCGCAGGCGGTACGGCTGGACGCCGGCGCTCCCGAACCGGATCCACTCCCCTGGATCCGGCTCACGCCGCGCGGCAACCCCCACCGGGGCTAGGCGTGGCCGCCAGGATCTTGTCCGGCAGCAGTCGGGCAGGCGCACGAGTTGCGCGTCGTCGGGTTACCCCCGACGTCGACGCAGACACGACAGGGAGAGACGGATGGCAAAAGGCGACCCCGGGGTCAGCACCCGCGGCCGGCGGGCCGTACCCCGATCCAGGAAGGGCGCGACCGGCGACCCCGAGCTGGTGCAGCTACTCACCCCCGAAGGTGAGCGCATCGAGAGTGTGACCGGGCCGGACGGCACCGAGTACCGGGTCGACTTCACCGACGAGGAGTACCGCAGCTTCTATCGGGACCTGGTGCTGGTGCGGAAGCTGGACGCCGAGGCGACCGCCCTGCAGCGGCAGGGCGAGCTGGGCCTCTGGGCGAGCCTGCTCGGCCAGGAGGCGGCCCAGGTCGGTTCCGGCCGGGCGCTACGTACGCAGGACATGGCCTTCCCGACCTACCGGGAACATGGCGTCCTCTACTGCCGGGGCATCGACCCGATCATGCCGCTGGGCCTGTTCCGCGGAGTCGACCAGGGCGGCTGGGACCCGAACGAGTTCAAGTTCAACATGTACACGATCGTGATCGGGGCGCAGACCCTGCACGCGACCGGATACGCCATGGGCATCACCATGGACGGCAAGACCGGCACCGACGAGGGCGAGGCGGTGATCGCCTACTTCGGTGACGGCGCCACCAGCCAGGGCGACGTCAACGAGGCGTTCGTCTGGGCCAGCGTCTTCAACGCGCCGATGGTCTTCTTCTGCCAGAACAACCAGTACGCCATCTCGGAGCCGCTGGAGCGCCAGACGCGCATCCCGCTCTACCGGCGGGCCGCCGGCTTCGGCTTCCCCGGCATCCGGGTGGACGGCAACGACGTACTGGCCAGCTACGCGGTGACCCGGCACGCGCTGGACAACGCGCGGCACGGGCAGGGGCCGAGCCTGATCGAGGCGTACACCTATCGGATGGGGGCGCACACCACCTCCGACGACCCCACCCGGTACCGGATCGCCAGCGAGGTCGAGGCCTGGCAGGCGAAGGATCCGATCGCCCGGATGAAGACCTTCCTGATAAAGCAGAAGATCGCCGGCGACGACTTCTTCGCCGAGGTGGACGAGCAGGCCAAGCGCGAGTCGGTGCACCTGCGCGAGCGGGTGCTGGAGATGCCGAACCCGGAGCCGAACAGCATGTTCGACCACGTCTACCCCAACGGATCGCCCCTGGTTGACCAGCAGCGGGCGCAGTTCACGCAGTACCTGGAGTCGTTCGAGGGGAGCGCGCACTGATGGCTACGGAGACCCTCACCCTCGGCAAGGCCCTCAACGCCGGCATGCGCAAGGCCCTGGAGAACGACCCGAAGGTCGTGATCATGGGCGAGGACGTCGGCAAGCTCGGCGGCGTGTTCCGGATCACCGACGGGCTGCAGAAGGACTTCGGTGACCAGCGGGTGATCGACACCCCGCTCGCCGAGTCGGGCATCATCGGCACCGCGGTCGGCCTGGCCATCCGCGGCTACCGGCCGGTCTGCGAGATCCAGTTCGACGGTTTCGTCTACCCGGCGTACGACCAGATCGTGTCGCAGGTGGCGAAGATGCACTACCGCTCCCGCGGCAAGCTGAAGATCCCGATGGTGATCCGCATTCCGTTCGGGGGCGGCATCGGGGCGGTGGAGCACCACTCCGAGTCGCCGGAGGCGTACTTCTCCCACACCCCCGGGCTCAAGGTCGCCACCTGCGCCAACCCGCAGGACGCGTACGTGATGATCCAGCAGGCCATCGCGTCGGACGACCCGATCGTCTTCCTGGAGCCCAAGCGCCGCTACTGGGAGAAGGGCCCGGTCGAGGTCGACCAGCCGCTGCCGGAGGCCTACCCGCTGCAGGCCGCCCGGGTCGCGCGGCCGGGCACCGACGCGACCCTGATCGCGTACGGGCCGATGGTGCGCACCTGCCTGGACGCGGCGACCGCCGCCGCCGAGGACGGCCGTGAGCTGGAGGTCATCGACCTGCGCACGCTCGCCCCGCTGGACCTGGGCCAGGTGTACGAGTCGGTGCGCCGCACCGGTCGGGCCATCGTGGTGCACGAGGCGCCGTCGAACATCGGCCTCGGAGCCGAGGTCGCGGCCCGGATCACCGAGGAGTGCTTCTACTCCCTGGAGTCGCCGGTGCTGCGGGTGACCGGCTACGACATCCCCTACCCGGCTTCCCGGGTGGAGGAGGAGTACCTGCCCGACCTCGACCGGGTGCTCGACGCCGTCGACCGCACCTTCGGCTGGTGAGTGAGATGTCACGAGTCAAGGAATTCAACCTGCCCGACCTGGGCGAGGGCCTGACCGAGGGAGAGATCCTCAGCTGGCTGGTCAAGGTCGGCGACACGATCGAGCTGAACCAGCCCATCGTCGAGGTGGAGACCGCCAAGGCGGCGGTCGAGATCCCGGCGAAGTGGGCCGGCCGGGTGCAGTCGATCTTCCACGCGGAGGGCGCGACCGTCGAGGTCGGAACGCCGATCATCGCGATCGACACCGACCCGACCGCCGGCCCGCTGGAGACGCCGGAGCCGACCGGCGGTGCCGCGAAGGGCTCGTCGGCGGCGGGGGAGGTTGCCAAGGGCGCGGCTGAGTCCGGCCAGAACGACGACGCCGAGTCCGGTAAGCGCACTCCCGTGCTGGTGGGCTACGGCCCGCGTACCACCGCCGCGAAGCGCCGCCCCCGCAAGGGTGTCGCTCCAGCCGCGCCAGCCCAGGCGGCTCCCGTACCGGCCCAGGCGGCTCCCGTACCGGTTCAGGCGGCTCCCGTACCGGTTCAGGCGGCTCCCGTACCGGTTCAGGCGGCTCCCGCGCCGGTTGCCAGCGGGCCGAGTACCGCCGGCAACGGGCACAGCGGTCCGGCCGGTGGCGCTCGGGTGCTGGCCAAGCCCCCGGTACGCAAGCTCGCGAAGGATCTCGGGGTCGACCTGTCCACCCTGACCGGGTCGGGTCCGCTCGGCTCGATCAGCCGGGAGGACGTACGGCAGGCGGCGAGCGGCACTCCGGCGGCGGCGGAACCGCTGGCGGCCGTCGCGGCGGTCGGTGGCCCGGCGGCGAACGTCGGGGTGCACCGCGAGCAGCGGATCCCGGTCAAGGGGGTCCGGAAGCTGACCGCGGAGAACATGTCCCGCTCGGCGTTCACCGCGCCGCACGTGACGGAGTTCCTGACCGTCGACATGACCCGGGCGATGAAGGCCCTGGACCGGCTCCGCCAGCGGCGGGAGTGGCGGGATGTCCGGGTCTCCCCGCTGCTGCTGGTCGCCAAGGCCGTGCTGTTGGCCGTCCGGCGGCACCCGATGGTGAACTCGGCCTGGGCGGGCGAGGAGATCGTCGTCAAGGACTACGTCAACCTCGGCATCGCGGCGGCGACCGAGCGGGGCCTGATCGTGCCGAACGTGAAGGACGCGGGGCGGCTCACCCTGCGGGAGTTGGCGGACTCGCTGACCGATCTCGTTCAGACCGCCAAGGCCGGAAAGACCTCACCGGCGGACATGTCCGGCGGCACGTTGACCATCACCAACGTGGGGGTCTTCGGCGTGGACACCGGTACCCCGATTCTGCCCCCGGGCGAGTCGGCGATCCTGGCCTTCGGCGCGGTCCGCAAGATGCCGTGGGTACACAAGGGCAAGGTCCGGCCCCGCCAGGTCACCACGCTGGGGCTCTCGTTCGACCACCGGATCATCGACGGGGAGCTCGGGTCACGCTTCCTGCGGGACATCGGCGATTTCCTGGCCGATCCGGAGGCGGCGCTGCTCGCCTGGACCTGACCGGTAGCGATCGGCTGATCCACTGACGGCCGGTGTGCCCGGGGTTGACGCCCCGGCACACCGGCCGTCGCCTTTGGCGAGACACCCTTCGGCCAAACGGCCTACTTTCCTTAGATCTTTCGGCTCGTGTCCCAGCTCACCTAAGAATCGTTGGCGATCTCGGGCCCGGTTGCGCTTCAATTGGTGTCAGCAGGGGCTACCGACAACCGAATAGCCAGGAGTGAGACCCATGAGCATGATCGATCGTTTCCGCAGCCGTCGCGACGCCAGCCGCCGCGCCCGTGCCATCGAGCGCGCGGTGCGTTCCGCCAATTCGCCGGCGGTCCGCGACGAGATCCTCACCATCGCGCAGCGTCAGATGTACTGACCCGCCCAAGACTTTTCTCGCCTCCTCACAGAAGGCCCGTCCGGCTCCGCCGGACGGGCCTTCGGCGTTCCCCGGTGCGCACCGTCGACCGGGTCCTGTAGCGGTTGACACCGGGATTTCGCCGTCACCCGTCGCCCGGTACGGTGGTGTCCGGTCGTCGCCCCGATGCGGCAGGGCGGTTCCGGGATCGAAGCCAATCGGGACCGCCCGGCAACGCGGAGTAGCGGTCCGACGCTCCCGAAACCTCCCTTCAGGAGGACCGGATACGGTGCGGAGGGCGGCCGGGGCGCACGGTCCGGCGATGCCGGTTTCCGTGCCGCGCATCGGCATCCGCGGCCGAAGCTGATGGAGGAGGCGCACGCATGACGTCCGAAGGCACGCACCACCCCGGCCAGCAGCCGGAAGAGGCGTCGCCGGGCGCTGGCGGACCGACGCCATACGGCGACCGGCCGGCGCAGCAGGACAACGGGTACGCCGCGGGGCAGCCGGATCTGGGCTGGGCGCCTCCGCCCCCCGCCCACCCAAGCCCGCCCGGGCCCGCCTGGGCAACCGAGGCACCGCCGGCCCCCGCGTGGGGCACCGCTGCGCCGCCGGAACCAAACGTGGCACCCGCTTCTGCGGGTTGGGCACCGGCCACGGAGGCGCCGCAGCCGGAGCCGGGACGCAGCGGCCCACCCGAGGCGACCTGGGCTCCGCCCCCGGCCGCCGAACCGACCTGGACGCAGCAGCCGCCCCCGGTCGTCCGGGCCACGGCGCAGGTGCCCCAGCCAGCGCCCAGCCAGCCCATGCCGGATGCACCCCCGGCGAGCGGCCGAGCGACACCGACTCCCGAATGGAACGTCGGAGCCGGCCAACCAGACCCGGCACCGTCGGGCGGCTGGGCACCCGAGGCAGCCGCTTGGGCCCCTGGGAGCCCCGCCGTCGCCACCAGCAACGAGGGCGGCTGGCAGCCCGGGGAGCCGCCGTCGAGTTTCACCGGCACGGCTACGCCCGGCGAGCGTCCCGCACAGCCCTGGGTACCCGCACCACGCAGCGCGGCCGACGGGTTGAACATGCCCGGCATCGAACCGTGGGCGCCGGAGGAGGCCTGGGGTAACGCCGAACGTTCGGCGGCTGCCGGGCAGGAGCCGGCCGGCCCCGAGGAGCCTGCGGTCTACCAGCCAGCGCCGGGCCCCGGCATCTCCCCCGCCAATGCGGTCCCGCTCCCGCCGCAGGAACAGCGGATACCCGGCGCCAGCCTGGCGGCCAGCCCACCGGCCGACTTCGCCGCCCCACCACCACCGGCCGACTTCGCGGCACCACCACCGGCTGACTTCGCCGCGCCACCACCACCGGCCGACTTCGCCGCCCCACCACCACCGGCCGACTTCGCCGCCCCACCACCACCGGCCGACTTCGCGGCACCACCACCGGCTGACTTCGCCGCGCCACCACCACCGGCTGACTTCGCCGCNCCACCACCACCNGCTGACTTCGCCGCCCCACCACCACCAGCTGACTTCGCCGCGCCGCCGGGCGCCCCGGAGCCTGTTCGCCCCGACCCTGGATTCGAGGCAGGCCAGCACGGCTGGCCCCCGCCGGCCGGGCCGGGCGAGCCCTCCGCGCCCCCGGCGGTGCCCGCGCCGCGCACGTCCCCGGAGGCCGCCGAACAACCCGCTTCCCCGGCAGCCTCCGGCGGCGTTTCAGCCAGCGCCGCTGTGCCGATGGGCAGCCGGGTGACGCCCCCGGACGACCCGGCCCAGGTAACCCCCATGCCAGCGCCACAGCCACGCGTGTACGGCCGGCCCGCGCCGCCGGAGCCAGCCGAGCCCGAGGGCTACCAGGCCGACCCGCAACGATTCGCTCCGGCGGGTCTGCCGGAGGACGGCCAGGACACCGGGCTCGACGCCAACCGTGGCTTCGGCCCAACCAACGGACCAAGCCCGGACGGCGGCTTCGGTCCGGACGGCGGCTTCGGTCCGGACGGCGGCTTCGGTCCGGACGGCGGCTTCGGTCCGGACGGCGGCTTCGGTCGCGGCGGCGAGGATCGCCCCGCCGATCCCGCCGGCTACGCGCCCGTCGTGCCAGCTCCCGCGGCGCCCTTCCCGCCGAGCATCCCCACCTTCAGCGACGCCCCGGCCAGCGACCGACCGGTCAATGGCACCCGGCCACACCCGGGCGAGGAACGCCCCGCCGACCGGTTCGGCGAGCCGGTGACGGGGACCGCCAACGTCAACAGCACCACCGCCTTCCCCCCGCAGCCCGAGTCGGCGTTCCCACCACCGGCACAGTCCCCAACCCCAGCCTGGGACCAGGCCCAACCCCCAACCTCAGCCTGGGACCAGGCCCAACCGACAGCGCAGCCCTCAACCCCACCCTGGGACCAGGCCCAACCGACAGCGCAGCCCTCAACCCCACCCTGGGACCAGGCCCAACCGACGGGGCAGCCCTCAACCCCACCTTGGGACCAGAACGGCTCGGCCAGTTCGGACGCGGACCAAAGCCGCTTCGACGCGTTCCAGCCGATCGCCGAACCGGCCGCCGACGCGCCTGTCCCGAAGATCCGTAACGGCCGGGTGCTGGCCGGGGTGATTGTCGCCGCGGTGCTGATCCTGGCCATACCGCTGGGGCTGCTCATGCTGCTCGGCCTAATCGGCGGGGACGATTCGGCAGAGAGCTTCAACCCAGCGGTCGGAAGCTGCGTCAAGCAGTCGGGGGAAACGGCGGAGGAGGTGGACTGCGGTGACGCGGAGGCACACACAGTGGTGTCGAAAGTGAACTCCGAAGAAGAGTGCCCAGGGTCGAGACTGATACTTTCGGGCTCCGGTAGCGACCGCGTGCTCTGCCTCGAAAAGACCAACTGAACAGCCCGACGTGATGGTGGGGCCACAGTCGACCTGTGGCCCCACCATCGGTCGTTTCGGCAGGAAAACAGGAATCAGCTACAACGCCAGCCAGCGGTACTGCCGCGCCTTTACTTATCGGAACCGCAGACGCTATACGGTGCTGCCGGCGGTTGGGGTAGGAACCCAACTTGTATCGTTGTTGGCCGGATCTTCCCCCTCCACCGGTAGATAGCAGGCGCTGGCCAGAATCAGAGCAAGGCCATCCCTACTTTTGTTTGTGCTGATACTCATCGTGATGTCCGTTTCCGAGTCACGCATCGAGACACTACCTCCAGTGTCGTCATCGAAGACGTGATCCTCGGTAATCTCGTAGCCCTGCTGCTGCCACATATCGCGGATCCGACCCAAGGTACTGATCTGCTCTTCTGGATCGATCCACATTCTGGCGAAGCCGGCCAGATCCCAACTGCCATTATCGGCAATTTCCCCAAATCGACCCATGCAGGGAGCGGTATTGACGCGCCAGTTCTCCAACGAGGCCCCCGCAGCGGCAGCAGCGGCCTGAACACGATCGTCAGCTTGAGCGGCCACCTCGGCTACAGGCTTGGTCTGCAACGGTTCGTCCTTTCCTAGCGGGGAGCCTGCGCCGTCGGCACAGGAAGCGGCCAGAATCAGCACGACGGAAAATGCAGCAGTACGCCGCCACACTTTCTGCCGAAGGAAGGTCATGGCGCACTCCCACTCTCGAGAACGGCTGCCTGGTAGTGGCCCAGAATAACTGCCGCCTGGGACCTCAGGCTCTGGCTGCCGTTCTCCCAATATCCGCTGTGGCCGGGTGTGTCGATTTGCAAAACGTTGCCACCAAAGTCCGCGTTGTGGGGTGCGGGTCCATGGATTCCGTCGATATCATCGGCCACCCAATCCCCAATTAACGGCGCCTTCCGAATGTGATCGGTGTACGTCTCTGGCCGAGCGACGAAGGTGTCATCGGCTGCGGCACCTGCCCACACGTGTTGAGCGTCTACGTTGAACTCGCTGGCGCTGTCGACCCGCATACCGGGGCTGCCAACCGCGATCAGGTCGTCTGCGGCGAGACCGTCACCGGTGCTGGCCGCCTCTCCCAGGACGGTCGAGCCATAGCTGTGCCCGACGACGGTGACATGGGAGGCGGTCCCATCATGGGAGGCACGCAGCCCGTTGACGAAGCCGTCGAGCGCCTCAGCGCCAGCTTCCGACTTGCCCCCAAAAACCGCAGAAGGTATGTCGGTATCGAGCGACGGAGTGTCGTAGCCGAGCCATGCGACAACGGCGACATCTGACTTGGCGGGTTCGAGTTCAAACGCGGCGTCCTGCAGGCGGTCGGCCCGGCGGATCAGTCCACTGATGTCGTCGAGCTCGGTGCCGACGCCGGGGACGAGGACGGCGGTGTGGGCAGCCGCGTCCGGGTTACCAATGGAGACGGCCGCCTTCCCATCGCCGCCCGGGTCAACCGAGAGCAGGTACAGGCGCTTGTGCTGCGGGTTACTCTCCGCACCCTCGAGCTTGTTCAGCAGCATCAGTGCGGTCGCGTGCTGCGGGCTGTCCTGGTTGCGGTCGTTGACGTTGTCGCCGATGAAGTTACGCAACACCAGCTGGTTGGCCCTATCCCGGTCAGCGGCGGGCAATCCGTCGAGAGCGCCGATCCGTCCCGGGTAGCCGGTCAGATAGATGTGCCGATCATCGTCGGGCAGCTCGCCCCACCACGCCCGCACGTCTGCCGGGTCGCTGTCCGGGGCCGGGATACCGCTCGCGGAGAGCCCAAGGGCTGCCGCGGCGGCCAGGGCGCCGTCACTGGTCTTGTTGTATTCCCAGGCGTGCTGCCCCGGCAGGTCGCTTGGAAGCCGGGCCAACGCCCGGGCGATGCGAGCATCGGCCTCGGTGGCCTCCGCGACGAGCTTCGCGATCAGGTCACCGTATATCGACGCGTTTTGCACATCTCGCCGGTAGATGGGCTCCGCGTCCGGGTCATTCCTGCCCGCCGCCGGTATGGGTGGTGCGGATACCCGGCCGGTGTCGCTCACGACGAGGCCCAGGAAGCGGGCTGCCTCGACGGCCGACAGCAGTCTCCGCTGTAAGTCCTCGAACTCCTCGGCTGCTTGCCGCAGCACACTGGCGGCCGTCCGGATGCGCAAGCTCGCGACCTCGAACTCGTCGTCGAGCTGGTCACACCGGTAGAACGCCGCGTGGGCAGCCGGCCCCTCCCAGCCCGACGAGCGGAGCGGACCGGTCAGGTCAGCACCGCACCGCTGCTCCAGCTTCGCGCAGGCCAGGGAGAGTTCCGTCCAGGCGTGCGCGGCGTAGCGAAGCGGGGTGAGGCGGGCCTGGCGCAAATCGGCGTAGGTGACCATCGAGCGCTCACCTCCCGCGGATGTCGAAGTGAGCGGCGTTGGCCTCGTCGCTGTAGCGATAGTCCCGCGCGCAGTCGCCAAAGGCGTCTCCGAGCTGGTCGAGGTAGCCGGTCAGCCTGGTGAGGTCGGCCAGCCAGGACTCGTGAAGCTGCTCCAGTGCGGCTCGGGTCTGCCAGCCCGGCAAAGCGGAGACAGCCATCCCCGTCTCGTCCCCGATGTCGGCCGCTTCGCGCCGCAGATCCTCGCGGAGGTCCACGCAGACGCGAGCCGCCCTCTCCAACAAGTCCGGTGTCACCCGAAGCTCCGTCACCAGCGCTCCCCCAAGCTTGACGTGGAGCTCATGGTAGTGGCGCTGTCGCGGTTCGGAGATCCCGCGGCCATCGCCAGGGAGGCTTCGCTACCAGAGACGACTCGAAGCTCGACCGCAACGACGAACGCGCCCGCCCCAGGTCGGGACGGGCGCGTTCGGAGGATAGGTCAGTCGCGTCCTGGGAGCTGGGCGACGAACGCCCGCCACGACGCCGGCCCGAAGACCAGCGCCGGGCCGGTCGGGTCCTTGGAATCCCGAACCCCCACCACACCGGGCAGATTGCCGGCAACCTCAACGCAGTCGCCGCCGTTACCGCTGCTGCGGCTGCTCTTGCGCCAACGCGCCCCGGTCAAGTCCATGATTCAGCCACTTCCCTCAGAAGATCAACTGACTGCCAGTGGGACAACGCCTCACCGCGCACGTTCTCCCACACCTCCAGTATCGCCGCTACGTCGTTCGGGGTGCTAACCATCTCCCCCTCCAGCTGGCTGTCCAGGTAGACCGCCATCCGATGGTCCGCACCGGTGCCGATGACGAACGGCCCGTTGAGGCCCGCGTAGGCGCCGACGGTCAACGGCACCACGTGCAACCGGATGTGTGGGGCCGCGCACGCTGCCAGCAGCGCCGACACCTGCTCGCGCATCGTCTCCCGGCCGCCGACCGGGCGCCGGAGGGCGACCTCGTCGACCACGGCCGCGAACTGCGGCGGGTCCTCCCTGGTGAGGATGGCCTGCCGCGAGAGCCGGGTGGCGACGAGCCGGTCGACCGCCGTGCGCCCCCGCAAACCCCCACTGGACAGCACCGCGCGTGCGTAGGCCTCGGTTTGCAGTAAGCCGGGAACAACCAGCGGCTGATATGACCGCAGCGACGTCGCCTCGCGCTCGAATTCCTGCCACGGGCGGAACCAGACCGGATTGCGACGTCTCGAAGTGTCCGGCCATATGTCCTCCTTGTCCACACCGAGCGCATCCGCCGCCGCCGTACGGTGCGCCGGGTGCGGAACATGATCCTTTACGAGCCACCGCGTCGTCGTTTTCCGATCAACCCCGACCCGTTCGGCGAGCGATTGAGCGGTGTGGCCAGCCTCGTTCATGGCCAGCCGAAGTGCCTCGTTCATGGGCCCCTCCGGAAGGCATTTCGGATGTCTTCGGACCATACGTGGATGGGGTTTTACTGTCCACTACTGATAACCAGACTGATCCGCGAAACGGCGCAAGCCGGTGGAGGTCCTATCCCGCCGGAGGCGCTGTCGGACCGCCCCCACCCGAGGGGGCGGTCCTCCAATACCAAGGAGATCCAAATGCGAATCCGCTGGTTCAGTCGGCGCCGGAAAAACGCCGCACCGCCCCGCCCGCATGGCACGAACGCGCCGTACCGCGCCCCAGCCCCGAGCCCGAACCGCCCCACGAACCTGCCGGTCAACCTGCCGGCGTGGATGACCCAACCCACCCTCGCCGAACCCCAACCCGGACGCGTCGGCCGACTCGGCCCCCACCCCCAACACCCACGCCACCGCACCAGAAACCAACCACCCCACACACCCCTACGACCCACCTGGACCTGCCGCGCCTGCGGCCACCCCTGGCCCTGCGCCGAAGCCCGCCTCCTCCTCAAAGCCCAATACGAAACCCAACAACCAAGCCTCACCATCTACCTCGCCGGACTCTGCTACGAAGCCATGCACGACCTCTACCACCTCAACCCCCACGACGGACCAAACCCCCGCGAACTATTCGATCGTTTTGTTTCATGGGGGCCGTTCCGTCGCTCGGGCTGCTGAGCACCGCGATTCGGCTTTCACAACCGGTGATTAAAGGTTTCCAGCCAAGGAGCGCAATGCGGATCGTAAAGACTCTGCCGCCCCAACGGGCCGCACTCGCCGCGGCACTCGCCGTCCTGCTGCTCGCCGCAGCCCCCGCGACCCCAGCCCTGACGGCGGCAGCACCATCCGAACCCACGGCCGCCCGTTCCCAAGCCCCTCAGTCCAGCGATGACATCGATCCCGTCATACGCGAGGAAATGCTTCGGCAAAGCGCTACCGGGCCTGCCCAACGCGTCATCATGGCGGAGCAGCTGACCACCCCGCAGTCCGGCTTCGCCAGCCTCGCCTACAGCGACGGTGGCCTCATCCTCTACTGGAAGGGTGAACTCACTTCCGGGATGCGCGCAGCGCTGACCCAGGCCCGTCGCTGGTGCAGCGTAGCCGTCAAGCCGGCGGCTCACTCCGACGCCGAGCTAAAAGCCGCTGGGCGCAAAATCTGGAACGCCACGCGTGATCGGCGCACCGGCATCCATTCGATCGGCTATATGGCCGATGGCAGTGGGCTGGAGGTGGCGCGCATCCCTCCGGACGAGTCGGCGCGATCGGCGGGAGACAGCCGCGCCACCGAGCCGATCACGCCCCTCGCCCGGCTGGTCCAGGAAGCGGGGGTGACGGTGCCGGTCACCATCGTCGACATCACCGAACCCATCGGGCTGCTGGCCTACACCCAGGAAGCCACGCTGACCGACAGCCCGGAAGCCACCTCGACCGACAGCACGGAAGCCACCTCGACCGACGCCGCCGACCAACACAACCCGTAGCAAGCGCCCGCGTCGTTTTCCGCATCACGTTCGCTCATCCACGGGGGCACCTGCATCGTTGCCGTGGGAGGGTTGCCCCATGGCAACCGCGCCTCGCGTCCGAGCACCCGAGCTGAAGGGCCGTCGCTGGCTGAACACCGGCGGACGAGACCTGACCCTGGCCGACCTTCGAGGCCGGATAACCGTCCTCGACTTCTGGACCTTCTGCTGCATCAACTGCCTACACGTACTCGACGAGCTACGGCCAATCGAGCAGAAGTACGCCGACGTACTCGTGGTCATCGGCGTCCACTCGCCCAAGTTCGAACACGAGAAGGACCCGGACGCCCTGGCCGACGCCGTCGAACGGTACGGCGTGCACCACGCGGTGCTCGACGACCCCGAACTGAACATGTGGCAGCAGTACGCTGCCCGGGCCTGGCCGACCCTCGCCGTGATCGACCCCGAGGGGTACGTGGTGGCCACGATGGCCGGTGAGGGACACGCCGAGGGCCTGGTCCGGCTCGTGGACGACCTGATCGCCACCCACGAAGCCAAGGGCACCCTGCACCGGGGCGACGGCCCGTACGTGCCCCCCGCCGAGCCGGAGACGACGCTGCGCTTCCCCGGCAAAGGCGTCGTACTCGACAACGGGAACCTGCTGGTGTCGGACTCGGCCCGGCACTCCCTCGCGGAGCTGGCCCCCGACGGCGAGACGCTGCTGCGCCGGATCGGCACCGGCGCGCGCGGTCGGGCCGACGGGCCGGCCACGGCGGCCACCTTCGCCGAGCCGCAGGGGCTCTGCCTCCTCCCGGCTAACGTCACCCGGCTGGTCGGCTACGACCTGGTCGTCGCGGACACCGTCAACCACCTGCTGCGCGGCGTACGCCTCGACACCGGCGAGGTGGTCACCGTCGCCGGCACCGGCCGGCAGTGGCGTTCCACCGTGGATGACCACGCCCACGACGCCCGCTCGGTCGACCTCTCCTCCCCCTGGGACCTGGCCTGGTACGACGGCCGCCTGGTCATCGCCATGGCCGGCATCCACCAGCTCTGGTGGTTCGACCCGGTGAAACGCACCGCCGGCATGTACGCGGGCAGCACCGTCGAGGCCCGCAAGGACGGCCCGCTGGCCGAGGCGTGGCTGGCCCAGCCCTCCGGCCTGTCGGTCTCCGCCGACGGCAGCCGGCTCTGGGTGGCCGACAGCGAGACCAGCGCGGTCCGCTACGTCGAGAACGGCGCCCTGCACACCGCGGTCGGGCAGGGGCTCTTCGAGTTCGGGCACGTTGACGGGCCGGCCGCGCAGGCGCTGCTCCAGCATCCGCTGGGGGTCTGCGCGCTGCCCGACGGGTCGGTGCTGATCGCCGACACGTACAACGGGGCGGTCCGTCGCTACGACCCGGAGACAGACGCGGTCGGCACGGTCGCCGACGGGCTCGCCGAGCCGAGCGACCTGCTGCTCACCCCGGACGGCGAGGTACTGGTCGTGGAGTCCGCCGCCCACCGACTGACCCGACTCGCGCCGGGCGCGCTCACCGCCGCCGGGGCCAGCACGGTCGACGGCCCACGGCACCGCGCCGAACGGAGACCGACCGAGCTACGCGCCGGCGAGGTGACCCTGGAGGTCATCTTCACCCCGGCGCCCGGCCAGAAGCTCGACGACAGCTACGGACCGTCCACCCGGCTGGTGGTCACGGCGTCCCCGCCGGAGCTGCTGCTGACCGGCGCGGGCACCGGCACCGAGCTGACCCGCCAGCTGGTGCTCAACGACTCGGTACCCGAGGGGGTGCTCCAGGTGACCGCCCAGGCGGCGACCTGCGACGCCGACGTGGCGCACGCCGCGTGCCACCTGACCCGGCAGGACTGGGGCGTACCGATCTGGGTGGTCGACGACGCCGCCGACCGCCTCCCGCTGGTGCTGCGCGGCATGGACACCGGAGCCGGCGCGGAACCCGGCACCTGAACCGGGGCGCGGGGGTCCCGCGACGCTACTACGCCCGCCCCGCACCTCCCGTGAACGGGGCGAGCGGGACCCCCGCGTCCACCAACACGGCGCGAATCAGCTCGGCGCAGCGCACCGCGCCGGGGGTGTCGCCGTGCAGGCAGATCGACTGGACCGGGCAGGGAATCACGGTGCCGTCGACCGCCACCACCGCCTGCTCGGTCGCCATCCGGAGCGCCTGCTGGGCCATCTGCTCCGCGTCGGTGACTAGCGCGTCCGGGGCGCCCCGAGGCACCAGCCGGCCGTTGGGCTGGTAGCCCCGGTCGGCGAAGCCCTCGCTGACCGCCCGCAGCCCGGCCCCGTTCGCGAGCTGGGCGAGCACCGAGCCGGACGGGCAGAGCAGGGAAAGTTGGGCGTCGTACTCGGCGACCGCGGCGACCACCGCCGCCGCCTGCGACTCGTCGTGGGTGACGGCGTGGTAGAGCGCGCCGTGCGGCTTGAGGTAGCGGACCCGCGTCCCGGCGACCCGGCAGAAGCCGTCGAGCGCACCGAGCTGGTAGATGACCTCGTCGCGCAGCTCGGCGAACTCGTACGCGATGTGCCGGCGGCCGAAGCCCACCAAGTCCCGGTAGCTGACCTGGGCGCCCACCATGACTCCCCGCTCGGCGGCCCCGGCGCAGACCCGGCGCATGGTGACGGCGTCGCCCGCGTGGAAGCCGCAGGCGACGTTGGCGGAGGTGACCAGGTCCAGCAGCGCGGCATCGTCGCCGAGCCGCCAGACGCCGAGGCCCTCACCGAGATCCGCGTTGAGGTCCATAGAACCTCACCGTAGTCCCTGGCCGGGCCTGCGCGAGCGGGGTCACGTCAACCACCACCCCGACAACCGGGTACCCCCCGGTGGTCGGATGGTCGGCGAGGAAGACCAGGGGTTGGCCGTCCGCCGGCACCTGCACCGCCCCGAGTACCAGACCCTCGCTGGGCAGTTCCCCCGACACCGCGCGGGGCAGCGGCGCCCCGGACAGGCGGGCGCCGACGCGGTTGCTGACCGGGGTCAGGGTGTACGCCGTACCGAACAACCGGTCGAGTGCGGGTGCGGTGAACCAGTCGACGCGTGGACCGAGGCGCAGCTCCAGCCGTACCTGCTCCGGTGCCGGCACGGTCGGGGTGACATCCACCGGGGCGGGCGGCCCGGCCGGCGCGCCCACGGGGAGCCGACCGCCGTCGTGCAGCGGGGGCGGGCCGAGCCCGGAGAGGGTGTCGGTGGCCCGGCTGCCGAGCACCGGTTCGACGGCGATCCCGCCGGCGACGGCGAGCCAGGACCGCAGCCCGGTGCGGGGCGGACCGACCCGCACCGGCGTACCCGCCGGGACCGCGAGCGGCCGCCCCACGTCGCCGGGACGCTCACCGACGTGGACGGAAGCGTCCGCCCCGGTCACCGCTACCGTGGTCGCGCGACGAAACCGCAGCTCACACCCGGTCAGGGTGATCTCCAGACCGGCGGCGCCCTCCGGGTTGCCGACCAGCCGGTTGGCCAGCCGGAGCGCGCCCGGGTCGAGGGCGCCGGAGCGCGGTACGCCGAGGTGCGCCCAGCCGGGCCGGCCGAGATCCTGCACGGTGGTGAGCATGCCGGCCCGCCGCACCTCGACCACGCCGCCGCTGCCGGCCACGGCGCTGCCGGCCACGGCGCTGCCGGCTGCGGGCGCGTTGGGTGGCTGCGGCCCGGCGGGCCGGGTGCCGGTCATGCCGGTACCAGCCGCACCCGGGTGCCGGGCGTGAGCCGGGCCGGTGGGTCGGCGTGCACGTCGAACAGGGGCAGGTCGGTGTGGCCGACGAGCAGCCAGCCGCCCGGCGAGGCGGTCGGATAGATCCCGGCGTACGGACCGGCCAGCGCGACGGAGCCGGCCGGGACCCGGGGGCGGGGGGTCGGCAGCCGGGGCACGGCCAACCCGACCGGCAACCCGGTCAGGTACGCGAAGCCGGGCGCGAAACCGCAGAAGGCCACCCGGAACTCGGTGTCGATGAGCCGGCGTACGACGGTCGGCACGGCGACGTCCCAGTGGCCGGCGACGGTCGGCAGGTCCGCCCCGTCGTAACGCACCGGAACCTCGACAACGTCGGTGCCGATATCCGTGCCGCCGGTGCCGGGGGACGGGCCGGCGGTGCCGGGGGACGGGTCCCAGGTGCCGAGGAGGGCGGCGGTGTGGGCCGGGTCGGTGAGGCCGTCGAGCAGCACGGTGCGGGCCGCCGGGATGATCTCGACCACGTCCAGGTCGCCCCGTTCCCGGCGGCGCCACAGCTCGGCTCGCCACGCCTCCACCTGGTTGGCGTCGGAACAGTCGAGCAGCAGGGCGTGCGCCCCGACCGGCCGGATCCGCATCCCGCTATCTTTCCGGACCGCGCCGGGTTCCGGAACGAGCCGGTGCCGGGCGGCCCGTTGGCGCAGCCGACCCGGGCGGCCCGCTGGCGCAGCCGATCCGGGCGGCCCGCTGGCGCAGCTGAACGCCCACCCGCTCGGCCACCGGTTACGTGACCATCGGCACTACCACCAGGTAACCTACGGCGTCGTAACCTGTTGGCGTGACCTCCTCCGCACCAACCCGCCTCAAGCCGACCGACCTCGGCAAGCCTCGGATGCGCGGCTGGCTGCACGCGTACGCGTTCTTCGTCGCCATCGTCTGCGGGATCGTCCTCTGCTCCATCGCCGCCGCCCGATCCGGCTGGTCGCCGCTGATCAGCACCCTGATCTACAGCCTGACCGTCTGCGGGCTCTTCGGCACCAGCGGGCTCTACCACCGGCGGGTGTGGTCCGAGCGCGGCTTCCAGGTCATGCGGCGGATGGACCACTCGATGATCTTTATCTTCATCGCTGGTACGTACACGCCGCTCTGCGTCCTGCTGCTGGAGCCCCGACCGGCGACGATCATGCTCGCGCTGGTGTGGGGTGGCGCACTCGGGGGCGTGGCCCTCAAGCTCATGTGGCCGCACGCCCCACGCTGGGTCTCCGCGCCGCTCTACCTGGCGCTCGGCTGGGTCGCGGTGGCGATGCTGCCGGACATCCTCCACGCGGGCGGGGTGTCCGCCCTGGTCCTGCTGATCGTTGGCGGTGCGATCTACAGCATCGGCGCGGTGAGCTACGCCCTGCGCCGGCCCAACCCGTGGCCCACGGTCTTCGGCCACCACGAGTTCTTCCACGCCTGCACCCTGGTCGCCGCGACCTGTCACCACATCGCGATCTACTTCGCCCTCTTCGCCTAGCCCTCCGGTCGGTTGGAACTCCAATCGGGCAAGCTGGAGGCATGACGGACACGCAGGCCCAGAACCGCACGCTGGTGTTGCTTCGGCACGCGAAGGCGGAGGCCCCTGGCGACCAGCCGGACGTGGACCGGCCGCTGACGGCGCGGGGGCGAGCGGACGCGGCGGCGGCCGGCGCGTGGCTGGCCCACCACGGGCTCCTCCCGGACGTGGTGATCTGCTCCTCGGCCCGCCGTACCCGGGAAACCTGGCACGGCGTGGCGATGGGGATGACCGGGGCGCCACCGGAGGACGGCTCCGCCGGCCCGGCTCCCGACGTGCACTACGCCGACGACGCGTACGAGGCGCATCCGGCGGATCTGCTGGCCCTGGTGCGGCGGGTCGAACCGACCGCCCGGACGGTGTTACTGATCGCCCACAACCCCGGCGTGTCGCAGCTGTCGATTCTGCTCGACTCCGAGCAGGCGGACCGGGACCCGCAACGGACCAGCCAGGCCGTGGTGCACCGCACCACGGCGGAGTGGGCCGGCCTCGGCCGCCGGGACACCGTCATCACCGCCGAGCACACCGCCCGCGGCTGAGCCGCTCAGCCGGGCGGGGCCGCACACCAAAGTCGCGGCGGCCCACCTGAGCCGCTCAGGACGGCGGCGCTGTCGGCGGCGGCGGGTCCGGCGGCGGCGGCATCATCGCGGTCGGATGCGACAGCCGGTTCTCCTCCACGATCAGCGTCCGGGCCCGCTTGCGCCGGTCCTGCCAGAACCACACCGTGGTGAGGAGGACGGCCAGCCCGGCCAGGATGAAGACCCAGCCGACCGCGCGCAGGTCAACCCACCAGACGTTGGCCCGGACCGCGAAGGTGAGGATCGCCCCGAGGGCGATCAGGAAAATACCGCTACCAATGCCCATGTGCGCTGCACTCCCCCGTGCGATGGCTCTGGGCGTTCTCTGCCTGACCTGATGCCGGTTACCCGCCGCCGCCGCACCGCAACCCCGTCCGGGCCGGCAACCCCGCCCCCCGGGCCCGTAAACCCCATCCCGGGCGGGGTTGCGGTGCGGCGCGAGCGTCGGAGCCAACGCGACGGCCGGCGGGTCACCCCGCCGGCCGTCGCTGCTGCCGGGTCTGCCCCGGATCAGGCCCTACCCGTCGAAACGGATCAGAACGCCTCCTCCGGGAGGTCCATGACGCTCAGGTCAACGTTCTCGATGATGCGCCGATCGGCACCGATGCGCGGTAGCACCTCACGGGCGAAGAACCGGGCGGCGGCCACCTTGCCGGTGTAGAAATCCCGGTCGGTGCCGGGGTCACCGGCGAGCGCCGTCAGCGCCACGTCGGCCTGCCGCTGGAGCAACCAGCCCACCACCACGTCACCGATGGCGAGCAGGAACCGGCGGCTGCCCAGGCCGACCTTGTAGAGCGCCCGGGTCTCGCCGCCTTGCGCCTCACCCAGCCAGCCGGTCAGCGTGCCGAGGATGCTCTGGATCTCACCGAGGGCGCGGCCGAGCGCCTGCCGCTCCTCCTTGAGCTGCCCGTTGCCGCCTTCGGCGGCGATGAACTCCTGGATCTCGCCGGCGACCGCCATCAGGGCCTTGCCGTTGTCCCGGACGACCTTGCGGAAGATCAGGTCGAGGCTCTGGATCGCCGTGGTGCCCTCGTACAGAGTGTCGATCTTGGCGTCCCGGACGTACTGCTCCAGCGGGTAGTCCTGGAGGAAGCCGGAGCCACCGAAGGTCTGGAGGGACTCGTGGCCGAGCAACTCGTACGCCCGCTCCGAGCCGACCCCCTTGACCAGCGGCAGCAGCAGGTCGTTGACCCGCTTGGCGAGCTTGACGGTCTTCTCGTCGCCGGCCGCCTCGGCGATGGCGACCTTGTCCTGCCAGCCGGCCGTGTAGCAGACCAGGGCCCGCAGCCCCTCGGCGTACGACTTCTGGAGCAGCAGCGAACGGCGTACGTCCGGGTGGTTTGTGATCGTGACCCGGGGGGCGCTCTTGTCGGTCATCTGGGTCAGATCGGCGCCCTGCACCCGGTTTTTGGCGTACTCGAGTGCGTTCAGGTAGCCGGTGGAGAGGGTGGCGATCGCCTTCGTACCGACCATCATCCGGGCGTACTCGATGATCATGAACATCTGCCGGATACCGTCGTGCTTCTCACCCAGCAGCCAGCCCTGGGCCGGCACGCCGTGCTCGCCGAAGGTCAGCTCGCAGGTGTTCGAGACCTTCAGACCCATCTTGTGCTCGACGTTGGTGGCGAAGACGCCGTTGCGCTCGCCCAGCTCGCCGGTCTCCTCGTTGAAGTGGTACTTCGGCACCACGAAGAGGGAGAGGCCCTTGGTGCCCGGGCCACCCACGCCCTCGACCCCGACCGGCCGGGCCAGCACATAGTGGACGATGTTGTCGCTGAGGTCGTGCTCGCCGGAGGTGATGAAGCGCTTGACGCCCTCGATGTGCCACGAGCCGTCCGGCTGCGGGATGGCCCGGGCGCGGCCGGCGCCGACATCCGAGCCGGCGTCCGCCTCGGTCAACACCATCGTGGAGCCCCAGCCCTGGTCGATGAAGAGCTTGGACCACTTCCGCTGCTGCTCGGTGCCCTCAACGTGCAGGACGTGCGCGAACGAGGGGCCGGAGGCGTACATCCAGACCGCGGCGTTGGAGCCCAGTACCAGCTCGGCCAGCGACCACCAGAGGGCGCGGGGTGCGTTGCTACCGCCGAGCTCCTCGGGCAGGTCCAGCCGCCAGAACTCGGCGTCGATGAACCGGCGGTACGACTTCTTGAACGACTCCGACAGCGGCGCGGTGTGCGTCGCCGGATCGAAGACCGGCGGGTTGCGGTCGCTGTCCGTGTAGCTGGCTGCCAGGTCTTCCCGGGCTAGCCGGTCGACCTCGACGAGGAAGCTCCGGGCGGTGTCGACATCCAGCTCCGTGTAGGGAGCCTGGCTGAACGCCCGGTCTGCCCCGAAAACCTCGAACAGGTTGAACTCAAGGTCCCGAAGGTTGCTCTTGTAGTGGGTCATGATTGCTGGCCCCGCTTCCGGACGCGTGTTACCGATCAGTAACCCTGACTGTATTACTCGCGGGTAGGCAACGACAAGCCCCTCACCCCTCCGCCGCGCCAACCTCCCAACTCGGCACGGCGGCCGAACCCCCGGGCCGGGTACCGGTGTACTCCATCAGGACCAGCGCGATGTCGTCGTCGAGCCGGTCATACACCCACTCGACCAGCGCTGCCTCCAGAGAGGCCAACCCGTCGGCCACAGTGCCATGCCCAAGCAACCGCCAGGCCCGATCGGCGGTCGGAAAGAACTCACCGTCCCGCCGGGCCTCGCCGAGCCCGTCGGTGAACAACAGCAGCCGGTCGCCCGGCTCCAACCGCTCCACCCGGGCCCGCACCGCCGGCATGAACCCCAACGGCGGCGCCGGCGCCGGCGGCTCCAACGTAATCACCGCCCCCCGACGCAACAACAACGGCGCCGGATGTCCGCAGTTCACAATGGTCAGGGTGCCACCCCGCTCCTCGACCAGAGCCGCGGTCACGAAGTCCTCGTCCCCCCCGCTGCGGGCCACCGCCCGGTCCAGGTCCGCCACGACCGCCCGCAAATCCGCCCGCTCGTACGCCACATGCCGGTAGGAGCCCAGCACGATGCTGGCCAACCGGACCGCGTCCAGGCCCTTACCCCGAACATCCCCAATGATCATGCGTACGCCGTACGGCGTGTCCAGGGCCTCGTACAGGTCGCCGCCGATCTCCGCGGTGGCCGTGGAGGAGATGTACCGGGCGGCGACGGCCAAGGGGCCCACCTGTGGACCGAGCGGACGGAGCACCGCCTGCTGGGCAACCGTGGCGAGCCTCGACAACTCCTCGATCCGCTCGGTCTGCCGCTGCCGGACCGACGCCATGGTGGCCGCCAACGCGGTGCCCAGGGCGATGCCAGCCACCGCGACCGCAGCCGGCAGGGACCGGACCCCCTCGGCCAACGCGAAGCCAACGCCGAGGAAGACGGCCACGACCCCCACCCCCAGTACCACCTGCCAGGAGGCCAGGACGGCGGCCAGGAACGGGGCAGCGGCCAACAGGGCGATGTAGTTGGCCCCGCTGCCGTCGGTGCTCTCCAGCGCCGAGACGACTACGAGCAGGGCAAGGGCCGCGCCGAGGCCGGCGCGGGATCCGGGGCCCAGGGGGCCGCGGCCCAGCTGGGAAAGCTGTGTACGTACGAGGGACAGCATGCCTGATGGAGCGCGACCGTTGAATGAACCTGACCTGACATCCGAGGCGGTTCTGACTGGCCGGGTCACCCCGGGAAGCCGTTCGCGGTCGGCGGCGGGAAACCGTTCGCGGTCGGCGGCGGGAAGCCGTTCGCGGTCGACGGCGGGCTCAGCCCAACACCTCGTACCGGACCTCGACGTGCCCGGCGTCCAGTGGGGCGATCACCGCGAAGGCCGCCTGGGACAGGTCGATGCAGCGCCCCGTGACGAACGGGCCCCGGTCATTGATCCGCACGGTCACCGACGTACTGGTAACCGGGTTGGTGACCCGCACCATCGTGTCGAACGGCAGGGTCTTGTGGGCGGCGGTCATCGCCGAGGGGTCAAAGACTTCCCCGCTCGCCGTCAGCTGCCCCTCGGAGTAGTAGGAGGCGCCGCAGGACCCGCTCTCCACCACGGTCGGGTCGGTGCTGGTTGACGTGGTCGCCGTCGGCTGCGGCGGGCTGGATCTCGCCTTGCTCCGGGACGGCGCCTCGCTCTTCCGGGCGGGCGTGGGGCTCGCGGCTGGAGTAGCCGGGGCGCTGGCGCTCGGCGGAACACTCGCCGAGGCGCTCGGTGAAGCGGAGAGCGGGGCGGGTGTGGCGGACGGAGAGTCAATCGTGGTCGGCGCGACCGCGACGGACCGGTCGGACTCGTCGGCAGAGGTCAGCCGGACGGTACCCACGGTCCCACCGATCGCGAGCACGACACCGACCGCCGCGGTTGCCGCGACGCCGGTCGGGGAGACCCTTCGGGTACGCGCATGCCTGCCGGCCACCAGCCCGATCCTTTCGCCAACTGAAGAAAACGGGTCGGACCGTAACGAGCGAAGCACATCCGAAGTCAACGTGATCATGGAGGTATTGCCTGATTTATGGCGAAACGAATAGCCGATCATCCGATCGGCGGTGGTCCGCCCAGCCGATCGCCGGCGGTGGACCAGAATGGCGGCATGCGCCCCGAGCTGAGTGGACGTCTCGCCGAGCTGATCCGTTGGATCGACCCGGGACCGGGTGCCACCCATCTGGTCAGTGACATCTCCGGCTGGTGGCGGGACCCGATGGTGCTGGCCCGCCTCGGCCCCGCCCTGGTCAAACCCTTCCAGCAGTCCCAACCGACGGTAGTGATCTCCCCGGCGGTCACTGGCTACCTACTCGGACCACTCGCCGCGACGGCGCTCGGCATTGGCTTCGTCGCAGCCCACAAGCCCGGTGATGGTCGCCTCCCCCCGGGCACGCTCACCTGGGCACAGGGGCCGCCGGACTATCGCGGGCGGCGACTCGACCTCGCCGTACGAGACCAGAACCTCGACGCCGGGGACCGGGTGCTGGTGGTGGACGACTGGGTCTCCACCGGAGCCCAGGTGCGCGCCCTCTACGACATCTGCGCGGCCCGGGGCGCCACCCCGATCGGCACCGCCACGGTGGTGGCCGACTGTTCCCCGGAGGTCGCTGCGGAGCTCCGGATCCAGAGCCTGCTCACCGGCGCCGACCTCACCCCCTGAGCCGCAGTCGAGGCAGCTCGGTCAGCCGGTCAGCCGGCGCAGCTCCGGCAGCTGGGAGGCGACCTCCTCCAGGACCGCCTCCTCCCCCGCGTACCAGCTACTGGACCGGGGCCAGTGGGTGATCACATCCGTGAAACCGAGTGCCGCGGCCCGCTCCACCTGCTCGGCGAAGAATTCCGCGCTACGGAGCGAGAAGACCGGCGCGGAATCCACCAACAGGTGCCGGTCGAGGGAACCTGGCTCGCGGCCGACCGAGGCCAGCGACTTGTCCAGCCGAGCGGCCAACTCCGCCACCCCGTCCCACCACGCCTCCAGGTCGTCGGTGGTGGGCCCGGTGGTGACCCAGCCTTGGCCGTACCGGACCGCGAGCCGCATCGAACGAGGTCCGTTGGCGGCGACAACGAACGGCACCCGGGGCGTCTGGACGCAGCCCGGGTTGTTCCGCGCGTCCACCGCGGTGAACCAGTCACCCCGCCACGTCGTCCCATCCTCGCGCAACACCAGGTCGAGCAGCTCGACGAACTCGCTGAACCGGTCCACCCGCTGCCGCGGCGGAAGGGTCTCGCCGCCGAACACCGCGGCGTCGAACCCGATGCCGCCCGCGCCCAGACCGAGCAGGGCCCGACCGCCGGACACATCGTCGAGGGCGGTGACCTGGCGAGCGAAGGCGGCCGGGTGCCGGAAGTTCGGCGACGCGACCAGGGTGCCCAGCCGGATCTGCCGGGTCGTGGCCGCGGCGGCGGTCAGGGTGGTCATCGAGTCGAACCAGGGCCCGTCCACCAGATCCCGCCAGCCCAGGTGGTCATAGGTCCAGGCGTGGTCGAAGCCCCACTCGTCCGCCTGCCGCCAACGCCGCTCCGACTCCGCCCAGCGCTGGTCTGGAAGGATCACAATGCCGATCCGCATGATCACCAGCCTATCCCCTTCCCCTGACAGCACCCCGGTGGCCAGGGAGAAGGCTCGGCTGGTACGCGAGCGGACTCACCCAACTGCTGATCCCCGTACGCAGCGAGGCGCCGCCCGTCAGCGCAGCGGCTTCGCCATCTGCTGAGTGGTCATCTCGTACCCGCTCTGCTCGTACAGGGCGATCGCCGGCTTGTTGTGACCGAAGACGTTGAGCCCCAGGCGCAGCGCCCCCGCCTCCCGGGCCAGCTCCTCGGCCGCCGACAGGATGGCAGCGCCGTAGCCCAGCCGTCGGTGGGCGGGATCAACCCTGATGTCGAAGATCCAGGCCATCTCCGCCGACTTGCTGCGCGGGTCGTCCAAGCCGAGCCAGAGGACTCCGACCGCCTCCCCGCTGCTGTTCTCCGCCACCAACAGCCGGTGGCGCTCGGTGGCCAGCCCGTGGGGCAGGAACTGCTCCCGATCCCGAGCTGCCTTCCGCCGGGCGGCTTCGGTCGAGACCAACCCGGTCTGAGACTCCACATATTCCCGGAGCTGCTGATCCGAGTAGACGTCGTACTCGTCCTGGCGCATGTCCCGCAGTTTCACGACCTGACCCATGGTCGAAGGCTACTCGGGGCACAACCCGGGCCAGCCACAACAGTCCGCTTGGGACGCCCCGCCCACTAGACGGCCCAGGTAAAGGCCGAACATCACCGCCGAGGTGGCCCTGCCATCGGCGGTGGCCCCCCCGGTGCCGCTGTCGTACCAGAAGTCGATCATCTAGGATTCGGCGGCCAGTACGGCGTACCGGGTGGGGGTTGGTGGCATGTGGCCGTTCAGGAAACGACTGAAGACACCGAGTCTGGACCCGACCTACGGCGACCCGCACCGGAAAGCCCTAATCCGGGCGCTACAGCGGCGCAAGTGGAAGTTCGCCCGGGAGCTGTTCAACATGGCGGCCGACCCGGATGAAATGGCCTTCCTGATGGAGGCAGTCGCAGACGTCGACGGGATCCAGGGCTCGATCGGCGAATGGGTCGACGCCGAGCCCGAGTCGCCTTTGCCCGTCTTGGTCGCGGGCTGCCACGCGGTGTACTGGGCGTGGGAGGCGCGGGGTGATAAGCGAGCGAAATACACCGCCGCTGCCCAGTTCCGGGAGTTCCACAAGCGGCTACACTACGCCGAGGAGTTACTACGGAGAGTGCTCACTCTCGACCCGGACAATGTAACCGCATGGACCTGGCTGGTTACCAGTTCCCGAGGGCTGGAGCTGGAGCCGGGGGAAGCCCAGCAACGCTTCGAGGCGGTGACTCGCCTACACCCGGGCCATTTGGTCGCGCACGAACAGCGGTTGCAGTACCTGTGCGCCAAATGGGCTGGTAGCGACGAGGAGATGTTCGACTTCGCCCGCGGCGCCGCAGCAAACGCCGGGCCGAACAGCCTCCTGCATGAACTGGTGGCCGTCGCCCACATTGAGAAGTGGGGCAACTCGGACCGGGAAGCGGGCAACGAGCACATCAGGTCGGAGGAGGTCTGCGCCGAACTCCTCACCGCGGCGGAAAACTCAATCTTCCATCCGGATTACATCCCGGCTGGCCCCGGCTGGGCACCTCGGGTAGCCGTGTTCGCGTTGGCCTTCGAACTGGCCGACGAGTTCGACGCGGCTGCGCACGCGTTCGCCCTGTTGGAGAATGTGGTCACCCCCTGGCCGTGGGGCATTGCCGGCGACCCGGTCGAGATCTTCACCAACTCCCTCGAGTATGTCACCGCGAACCGGAGCTAACAGCCGGGGCAGTCGGGGCCAGTCTGCGGATTGATTTGAGGGCGGCTGGGGGTGGCTCGCGGGGTTCCATCCGGTTCCGACCTGTGGGCGGATCACCAGGGGCCCAAACACGTCGAAGGCGAACACCCGGCTGCAGCCGTTCGCGCCCCATCCGGACCCGGCATGCTCAGTGAACACGCGGGTGGTCGGCGAGCTTGCGGACGCTCCACCGGGGAAACGGTCGCCCCAGTTCCTCAGGGCGGGTGTAGGCGGTGAACGTTCATAGTCACCCCAGGTAAAGGCAGAAGGGGTGCCCAGCAGGGTCGAACAGCACCCGTACCCGCTGCTGTGGTTGGTGGTCGGCGACCGTCGCACCCAGCTCCACCGCGTGTGCCACCGCCGCGCCCAGATCTGACACCTCAAAGTCCAGGTGCATCATCATCTGCGGAGCACCCGAGGTGGTCGGCCAGGTGGGGCGCTGGTAGCCAGCTGCGGTCTGCACCGCCAGATAGGCCACACCATCCGGCGCAGCGATGCTGACGAAATTCGGCTCCTCCTGGTAGACCTGCCAACCAAGCAGCTCGGTGTAGAACCGGGCGAGTATCGCCGCGTCCGGTGCGTCCAGCACCACGCCCCAGTAGTCCCGCCGCTCTGCTCTCGGGGTGTCACTGTCGTCGATGATCCGCCCACGCATGGATCCATGCTGACTCGCTGGTATGACAGTAACGGCGGGATCAGTTTCTCGGCCGCGTCGGACCGGTGCCGAATGCCGACCCATTACCCTCCGAAGCCAACTTGAGCTGAGCCCGCAAATCGCGGGTCAACTACTGATCGCATCCTCATCGGATCGGAGATGCCGTGCTTGATAGCTGTGCCTCCGTCGCCACCACCACCTCAGCAGCCAGGAAATTCCCTTTCCGATTGCCGACAGCAGGAGCGGTCCCGCAGCGGTCACGACCACAAGCTGCCAAACCCACGCATCGCCCGGATCGGCCACGTGGCCGAAGACGATCAGCGCGGCCAGCACAAACCCCATGGCGCTTACCCCCGAGTCGCGCACGATGACTAGGCCACGGCGCCACCCCTTCCGTGCCGGATGATCGAGAATCTCCCCCTTGGTCACCAAAAGCACCCAAGAGCGCCACGAAACAGCCAGCATGTGGGCAAGGGTCATCGGGACCTTCACCAGCGCGACCCAGGCAGCGAACCGCGCAGGGCTGGCAGCCACCTCACCCAGCATGCTCGGAGCGATCGGGGCCAGCACCAGATACGTAAGAAACAGGAGGACGAACTCGACGACAAAGGCGAACCACGGGAAGCCCAGCAGAAGCAACCGACCCCACCATCTGAGCTCACGCGGGTCCATCTCCGCCATGCCGCTCATTGTCCAACCAAGTAGCAAGAAGCTGCTGGCTCAGCCGTACTCCAGCGCAGCCCTTGATCGGATGCCCCACCCACGGCACAGTGTTCATCACCCTCAGACCGACATCCAAACCAAGCGGGATGCCTGGGGGCGGGCCGTCGGCAAGACGGCCGATCCCACTTGATTTGATTACCCCATGTACGTCACGGCTCCTGACCGCGTTGGTGAAGTCCAGCTCGCTGATGAACGGCTGCTGGGTTGGGCAGAGTGGGGACCGCCGGACGGGACACCCGTGCTGTTCTCTCCTGGTGCCGCCACCAGCCGTTGGCTCGGGTTCGGCGCCGAAGTCATCGACCGGCTCGGCGTACGGCTCGTTTCGGTGGATCGTCCGGGGCTCGGCGCCTCGACGCCGCTGCCCGGTCGAACGTTCGCCGACTTCGTCGCCGACCTCCGACAGCTCACCGCCATGCGTGGATTGGGTCGACCGGCGATGGTCGGCAACTCGCAGGGAGCGCCGTTCGCGCTGGCCTGCGCGGCGGGTGGTGTCACCGCTGCCCTCACCATCGTCTCCGGCGCAGACGAGGTGGCCGCCCCGGAGTTCGCCTCCGCACTGCCGGCCGAGCTACGCAAGCTCGTCGACTGGACGGTACGGGACCCAGCTGAAGCAGAGCGCTTCTTCGCCGGATACAGCGCCGACTCGCTGCTTGACTTCGTACTGAGCGGCAGCCCGGAGTGTGACCTCGCGGTGTACCGCGAGCCCGGGTTCGCGGCCGCCTATCGTCGCGCCCTGAACGAGGCGTTCGCGCAGGGGGCAGCTGGGTACGCGCGGGACACGGTGCTGGCAATGAGCCCCTGGCCCATCGACCTCGGCAAAATCTCCGTGCCGGTCGACGTCTGGTACGGCGAACTGGACCAGAGCCACTCGCCAGACAACGGATCACTGCTCGCCACCCGGATACCCGGCGCACAGCATCACCTCGTACCGGCGATCGGCGGAGCGGTGCTGTGGACCCATGCCGAGCCGATCCTCAGCACCCTGTTGACCAGGGCCGGCGCCTAGTCGTCGCCGACCACCGGTCGGGCGGGACAGTCCGTCAGGTTGAGGCTGTTCATGCACCACTGTCGACCGGAGGGTAACCGCTGGAACAGGCGCGGATCGGGCACGCCGCCGACTTGCGCCATGACCACCGCGACCAGGAGACTCGCTCCGCAGCAAGCAAACGTGAGGAACGCACATGGGCGAGGACAATGCCGTACCGAGGGATGTCGCCGAGCGTCTGACGACCAGGCGGCAAGGGTTGTTCCGGAAGGTGACAACCGGCGACACCGTGGGCCTCGATGACCGGGATACGGTCGTACGGTGGCTGCGCGAACTCCATCAGGAGCGTGACCAAACGGTGATTATCCATCGATCCTGGGGGTCGGTTTGCGTGGTCGGCGAAGGACGGGCCCCGACCGACATCATGCTGACCGAAGAGGACGGCCGGATGTGGTACGCAGCCCGCGCGGGAAGCAAGATTCCGCAGAAGCGTCCCCAGCTAACCCCAGCCGAGGTAGAGCACGTCATGCTCGAGGCGCTGACCTCAGCTAACCGGCCTCAGTGGCCGGAGTGGCGGGAATTCTGACAGCCCACGCCACCGGAGCGTGACCAGCGCATCTCCGACGGGCTCAGCCTGCACCACCGGTTGTGAGCCGCCCTGGTAGCGAGTGCGCCGGATCGTCGGCCTGGTGCGGTCAGACCAATTGCGACAAGAACTTTTCCATTTCCATGCCAACAGTGGCCAGTGCATCGGTGTAGGCACTCAGTGGTCCATGCGGCCGCAGGGCATGGTTGGCGCCTTCGATGGTCAGGACCTTCTTGCCTGTCCGTCCTGCAGCGTCAGGAACCCAGGTTCGATCGTGTGTCCCCCCGACGAGCAGGGCCGGCGCTGGGTTAAGGGTGATCGCCTCGGCCACTGCGTTGTCGTTCAGGAGCGGCGTCAGCCAGATAGCCGGTAGTTGCCGCTCCGCCGCCAGCCCGGCGGCGTACGTCCCGAGCGACTTGGCGATGATCACGGGCTGCACGTCTGGTGCCGCATTGGTGAGCCGGTGCAGTGCCGCAGCGACGTGTGCCCTGACGAAAGGCTCGGGGCCGATGTCCAGCAGTCCCTTTGGCACTGTCCACGTGATGGTCTCTTTTGCGGCCTCGAGGTCGGCGAGCGCTTCGCCGGCGAGGTGGAGCAACGGGGCTTGGGGGCCGTAACCGCTCCCCGGGACGATGACTCCAGCGATCATTCGGATGACTGTACGGCTTGATCCGCCATCAGGCATACCGCATCGTCGCGTCGTGAACCGGGTGGGGTTCACCACGCTGGATCGAGATCGGAAAGTATATCTTTAACCTGGGAGTCGATGTGGATCGATTCCGGCTGATCATGACCGTGGCCCTTGGTTGATCCTTTTCTGGTCACGGATGATGATCAGGACGAGCGAGCGGCGGGATGATCAGTTTCATGATGACGGGTCAAGCGGGCTACCGCGTACGGAGGTTCCCCTGGCCGAGCTCTGGGCGACCGCCTGGGCGCTCGGCCGGGTGGCCGAGCCGGTGGGATACGCGGGTGGCGGACTCCTGCTGACCTCGCCGGTCGCCCGGGCCGCGCTCGCCACGATGCCGGCCGGCGCCCTGCGCCGTGTCGTGCCCGAGCACCGGCTCGCCGAGGTGGCGGCGGCACTCGAACCGCTGATCCATGCCGGCATCAGAGCTGGTGCACTGAGGCGCGCGAAGGTCCGCGCCTGATGGGCGTTGTGTCACAATCCGGCCCTGTGACAGATTAACCCATCAGCGCCGGCACGCTTGCGGCCATTGCGGAACGACACGGCGTCACGCTCGCCCGGGTGCTTCCGATGTCGTCCGGCGTCGCCAACCACGCGTACTCGCTCGGTGACGACCTCGTGCTGCGCATCCCGCGGACGGCGGCCTTCGGCGCGGACCTGCGCAAAGAAGCCGCAGTCATCCCCGCTGCCCGGAACCGCGGCGTACGGACACCGGAACTGGTCACGTACGACGACAGCGGTCGCTCGTCGACGTGCCGTACATGGTGCTCCGCCGGGCCCCGGGGGTGGACCTGGAACAGCTCGCGCTCGCCCCGGCCCGAGTGGCGGACATCTACCGTGCGGTCGGCCGCGACCTGGCACGGCTGCACACGATGCGCCGGGAGGAGACGCCCGAGTTGGCCGGCGTACCGGTCGACGAAGACAACCTCGAGCCGGACGCCCTGATCGCCCGGATGAGGATCAGCGGACACCTCGATCCGCAGGCCGCTGCATGGCTCTCCGGATGGTTCGGCCGGCTGGCCGCCCGCCTGCCCGGCGACGTGCACCGTGCACGGCGCGGTCAACCTGCTCAACGGCGCCACGCACGACCACGTCAGCGTCAAGAACGTCTCCGCGGTGTTCAGCTACTTCCTGCAGCAACTGCTCGACGCCTACCCCAACGCCTCGGTTCCCCAGCAAACGAGGCCAATATATCGATAGGAACCGATCGACGAAGACGCCAAAGCATGCCCTGAAATGCGAAACCCTTAGAGCGGGTGACGGGAATCGAACCCGCACTGTCAGCTTGGGAACCGTACAAGGGCCGCTGGCGATCAGCCTGCCCGGCAGCTCGGCGAGCGATCGAGTGGCCTGGAGTGACCTCGGGTAGCCCGCCGTAATGGCCCGCTAATGGCCCGGATCTTGGGTGAGCCCGCTTGATCACTGCTGGGCCGTGGGGGACACTTGCTACTGTACTGCCCCCGCCGTTTTCGCAGCTTAATCCCGCTTGGGGACAGCGGGGACACCGGAGACAAAGCCCGACCTTCCGCGGGCTGTTGGCGTAGCCGATCGCGGCGACCCCGGCCTTACGCCGAGGGCACACAACGTTCCGCTCATACGCTGGAAGCCGCGGGCGTGACAGCGGCAAGAAGGCTGGGGACGCCCGTCGGTGCACGACCACACCAATCGCCGCCTGCCCGCCAGATGGTCTCGATACCGAGTGAGACGAGAAGGTCCACGAAGGCGTCACCGATCGGACCAGAGAACAGCGCCACCAAGTTCGGGTCAGGCCGCTCAATATCTCGGTAACAAAAGTGCCGATAGGAAAAGAGTTGTCCGATGGCCTCCCGTACCACCGTCTCCGCGTTCGGGCCAACCACCTTGACCTCAACGAGCCAGTGCAGAACCTTCCCGTCAACGGTGAGGTCACACGGGTGGGTGTTGTTGGCTACCGTCATGCCGGCGCCTTTGGCTTGTGCTGCGAAGGCGTTCACTAAGGCTTCGTGCCGCGGCTTACGGTCTTGAAAGTGCTTCTTGACGTGCGCCCGGTAATCGCTTGGATTCTTTGGCCGGAACGCCGGCGGCCTTGGGCGGAACTTTCGCTTAGTCTTCTCAGAATTCGGGGTTGTGTTGATAACGCCGGGTTCGGTGGCAAGAATCTCACGCTTGATGTCAACACACATTGCATACAGTGCATAGAAACGATCTAGATCGGCTCGAAGCATCTCTTCGTTCGGCAGCTGCGCCGGATCGTAAGTCAGTGCAGCGATGTTGCCTTCTTCGTACCCACGAGGTAGGAAGTGCTTGGGCGCGTCCAGGTCAATTTCATCGATGAGGCCCGCCATGGTCTCCTCGCCGAGGTGCTTACGCAGCAATTTACTCTCGGCGTCGAGTTCTGCAAGGGCCGCCTTCTCCGCAGCAGTGCCCTTGAGCCCTGCTTCGACCGCGTTTCGTTTGTGTTGCGTGGCGCCCTGATTCATGCTCAGGTACACGCAGGAGAGGTCTCGCCGGTAGAGGTAGACGACGTAGAGCCCTTCCTGCGCCGTCGTGGTCACGTCCTTGTCCAGCACCGCAATCCATGGGACCAGGGGTAAGCTTTGACCCGAACCACTCACGCGGACTGACATGCCCAGTGGCACAAGCTTCGACAACTCGCCCCGGACAGCTTCCAGGTGTTGCTGCGCAGGCTGCTCCCTGCCGTTCGTATGGGCGTAGGCCTTCAGGCGCACCCCGGCTAGCGCTTCCCCCAGATCCATAGAGGCGGATTCTAGATAGGGGCTACGACAGCGCCGCCCGCCGCAGCCTGTCCCCGTTCGGCGCGGGCTGGGGCGGGCTCGCTGACCGATGCGGCGTCGGTCGCGGTCTCGGTTAGGGTGCGGATGGGCACGACAGCCCGCGTGCCGCGCTGATCTACCAGCACGCCAACCGGGAGGCCGACCAGGGCATCGCCGACGCGATCGACCAGGCCGTCAAGGCAGCCCGGCGCAAGCCGAGCAAGCGCCGGGTCAATCGGGCTACTGAGGGCGGCGGACCGGCCACCGAGGCACGCTAATGGCACGAGCGCCTGTTTCAGCCACCTAGAACGACGGAAGCCCTGGCGGGACGTCTGTCCTGACCAGGGCTTCCGTGCGTGGAGCGGGTGACGGGAATCGAACCCGCACTGTCAGCTTGGGAAGCTGATGTTCTGCCATTGAACTACACCCGCGGGCGGGAACACTCTACCTCAAGCAGCACGCGGCGCACATCCCGGCACCCGCCGACCCGAGCAGCCGGCGAGCGACAGTACCGGAGCGGGCTGAACCCACAGCCGCGAACGTCGACGCCAGCACAGCGGCCATCCGGACGAGTCCGGCCCGGGGAGGGAGCAAACCGCCGGTCAGGCCCTTCGGAGCCGGTGCAGCATTTTCAAACTCATCAATGTCTTGTAAGGTCTGCCCCACGTTTCCTGCCATGGCACGCACACTCCCCCCGCTGTGCTGCCAGAAGGAGGTGGCCCATGGGCCTCCGTCCCAACCTACTGTCCCGTCGAAGCGCCGGCATCGCGTCAACGTCGCTCGCGCTGCTCCTCGGCGCCGTCACGGCCGGGTACGTCCCGGCGCACGCGGCGCCGCTCGCGAACCACGCCGCGGAACACGCCGCGAGCGAGGAGTGCGAGCCGGTCCACGCCAACGCCAAGGCCCGGCCGGGCAGCATCACCGATCACGACCCGAACCACCTGACCGAAGCCGAGGTGGCAGCGCGGGAGAGCGAGCTCGCCGAACTGATGGAGATGCAGGTACGGCGCGAGGGCGCCGCCGCGTTCGCACCCGTGGCTCCCGCGTCGATCGCCATCCCGGTGGTGGTGCACGTCATCCAGGAGAACAGCACCCGGGCCGGCGGCAACATCCCCGACTCCATGATCCATTCCCAGATCGACGTGCTGAACGAGTCGTTCGCCGGAGCGACCGGTGGCGCACCGACAGCCTTCGGCTTCACGCTCCAGTCGATCAACCGGGTCACGAACCCGAGCTGGTACCCGATCAACTACGGCTCATCGTCGGAACGGTCGATGAAGAGGTCGCTGCGCACCGGTGGCCCGGAAACCCTCAACCTCTACCTCGGTGATCTTTCGAGCGGCCTGCTCGGCTGGGCGACCTTTCCGAAGCGGTCGATAAACAAGATGGACGGCGTCGTCGTGCTGAACGAGTCGCTGCCGGGTGGCACCGCCACCAACTACAACCTCGGCGACACCGGCACCCACGAGGTTGGCCACTGGCTGAACCTCTACCACACCTTCCAAGGTGGCTGTAGTGGCTCCGGGGACGGGGTCAGCGACACCCCGGCCGAGGCCTCCCCGGCCTACCAGTGCCCCACCGGACGGGACACCTGTTCCTCGGCGGGCGTGGACCCGATCCACAACTTCATGGACTACACGTACGACTCCTGCATGTACGAGTTCACTCCGGGCCAGGCCAGCCGCATGCTGACCGCCTGGAATGCGTATCGGGCATAGCCCCTCGACCGGTACGGCCCGCTGCCGGCTCCCAAAGGTTTGGAGCCGGCAGCGGCGCCTGCCCGGCAGCGGCACTTGCCGGGCCGGGGCTCAGGCTCGCAAGGCCGGGGCTCAGGCCGCCGCGCTGCCCTGATCGACGGTGGGGGCCGGCGAGCCGGCGCGCCGAGGCTGGCCGGGGTGAACCGACGCGGCCTGACCAGCCGGCTCCAGCCACAGCTGAACCGCCGGTCTCGCCACACCGGCGATGTCGTGCTGGGCGATCATCGCCACATCAATGCTGAACTCGAAGAGCCGCCAGTCGATGTCGTAGATCGCGCAGTGCCGGCGGGCCAAGCGGGTCACCCGGGCCGGATCCGTCACCAGCTGAGCCCGACCCGCGAGGTAGGCCTCGTCGTCGCTCTCCTCTGCGGGGAAAGAGTGCAGCGCGTAACGCCCGTCGCGCTCCAGGTCACGCCGCTTGGGCGAGTCGATCACGAAACAGAAGAGGCCCTCTTCGGCGAGCACCGGGGAGACCGGATGCACGCGAGGACCGCCATCGGCGCGGACCGTGGCCAGGTAGCCCAGGCCCGGCCCGTACTGCTGGAGAAGCCGGCGGACCCCGTCGGCGAGGCGGGGTACGTCGGCGGCGAACTCGGACCAGGAAGCCATACCCGCACTCTATCGAACGTGCGTTCGAATGCCCAGGCGAAATGGGCGCGTGTCGTCCCACTCGCTATGGTGGTCCGATGCTTCTCTCCGATCGTGACCTGGCCGCCGAGATCAAGGCCGGCACGCTGGCGCTGGAGCCGTTCGATCCCGCGCTGGTCCAGCCATCCAGCATCGACGTACGGCTGGACAAGCTCTTCCGGGTGTTCAACAACCACCTGTACACGCACATCGACCCGTCCCAGCAGCAGGACGACCTGACCTCACCCGTCGAGGTGCCCGACGGCGAGCCGTTCGTGCTGCACCCCGGCGAGTTCGTGCTCGCCTCCACCCTCGAGGTCATCTCGCTCGGGGACCAGCTCGCCGGCCGGCTGGAGGGCAAGAGCTCGCTCGGCCGGCTCGGGCTGCTCACCCACTCGACCGCCGGCTTCATCGACCCGGGCTTCTCCGGCCACGTGACGCTGGAACTCTCCAACGTGGCGAACCTGCCGATCATGCTCTGGCCCGGCATGAAGATCGGTCAGCTCTGCATCTTCCGCCTCTGCTCACCGGCCGAGCACCCGTACGGATCGGCCGTCTACGGTTCCCGTTACCAGGGGCAGCGGGGCCCGACGCCCAGCCGTTCCTGGCAGAGTTGGCGTACCTGGCCGACGCGCTGACGCCGGGCGACCCAGCGGTTGGCCACGGGGCGGGCTCAGCCGCCGGGACCGACAGCCGCACACGACGAGGCCCCGTACGAGACAGCTCGTCCGGGGCCTCGGTCCAGTCGTCGGCTTAGCCCGGTCGGCGGAAACCGGCGATCGACGGCATGTCGTAGATGCTGGCGACCATGACCGGCTTGCCGGCCCGGGGCGCGTGCACCATCTGGCCGTTGCCCAGATACAGGCCGACATGGTGCAGGTTGCTGGGGCTGGAGAAGAAGACAAGGTCACCGGGGCGCGCCTCGGATTGCGAGATCGCCTGGCCCTCGTTCCACTGGGCACCGGTGTAGTGCGTCAGGTAGACACCGGCCGCCTTGTACGCGTACTGCGTCAGCCCGGAGCAGTCGAACGAGTCGGGACCGTTGGCACCCCAGACGTACGGGTCACCCACCTGAGCGCAGGCGGTCCGGATGGCCGTCCGGGCAGCTTCGCTGACCACACCGTTGATGGTGGGGCATTGCGGGGTCGACACCGTGGTCACTGGGAGTGAGTCCTTGAGTCGCGTGATCTCGGCGTCGATCTGCTTCTTTCTCGCCGCCAGCTCGCTCTCCTGCTGATCCTGCTTCGCAATCAGTTCATCGAGCGAGCTCTTCTGACCCTCGTACTCTTTGCGGATTGTCAGCACTTCCTCGAGCTGCCGGTTCTCCATAAGGGCAACCCGATTCAGTAAGGCCAACTCTTCGCTGACCTCATTCGGGTCATCGCTCACCAGTAGCGCGCCGAGTTCCCGCGACGGCCCACTGATGTAGTACTGCGAGGCCAGCCCGCCGATCCGCTTCATCGCGGCCTCGCTCTGCCGCTGGAGCGGAGCGAGCTTCTCCGCGAGCTCCGCCGACTTCTCGCGGTTGACCTTCAGCTCCGCCCGAACCTTGTTGTACTGCGCGATCGTGGGCTCCATCTCGCGCCACTGCTCGTCAATCGCGGCCTCGATCTCCTCCACGGACGGCTCGGCGTACGCGGGGACCGCCAGCACACCGAGACTAACCGCGACCGCGGCGACCGCGGCGAGAAGACCGTGAACGGCCCGACGCAATCCTCCCGAACGGCGTGGCCGTGCCCAGTCCTGGCGATGAGGGGGCGTGGTTGCCACCAGCACCGACTCCTTTTGCAACCCAGACCACGGGGCGCCTCGGGACAAGGGGGGGGTACGAGGCAGACGATCCACCGCAGCGCACGCACAACAATAGGTAGGGCCTGGCACGGAATCAAGGCAAGCCAACGGTTTTACTTCTGCGTAGTCACTCGCCCACAAATAGTGCTGACCCGACTCCAAATGACGCGCACCGCCAATATATTTATATCCAATACAATTACTGTGAGTAGTATCGATCTAGCCAGGCTGACACGAAGCGACCGACGGCGGCACCCCGATTGGGTGCCGCCGTCGTCCCGGTCCGGAAAGGGCTCTACCAGGTGCCGGGCCGGCACCTGGTAGAGCCCGTAATGGCTAGATCAGCCCGCGACCTGTGCACTCTTCTGGTCAACCGGCGGCTGCTCCGGGCGCACCGACCGGAGCAGAACGCTCGCCACGTCCACCACCTCGACCTGCTCGCCAGCGCCCTTGCCGTTCACGCCGTCGTTGAGCATCGTCGAGCAGAACGGGCAGCCGACCGCAACCGTCGCTGCGCCGGTCGACATGGCCTCCTCGACCCGATCCACGTTGATCCGCTTACCGATCTTCTCCTCCATCCACATGCGGGCGCCGCCGGCACCGCAGCAGAAGGAGCGCTCACTGTTCCGCGGCATCTCGGTGAGCTCGCCCTGGACCGCCGTTCCGAGCACCGCACGCGGCGGAGCGAAGACCCGATTGTGCCGGCCCAGGTAGCAGGGGTCGTGGTAGGTGACGCCGCCATCGATCGGCTGCACCGGAGTCAGCGCGCCGGTTGCCACCAGGTGGGCCAGCAGCTGGGTGTGGTGCACCACCTCGAACTCACCACCGAGCTGTCCGTACTCGTTGCCCAGGGTGTTGAAGCAGTGCGGACAGGTAGCGACGATCTTGCGCCGGCTCTGCTCCCGGCCGTCGAATGCCTCGTTCAGAGTCTCGACGTTCTGCTGGGCCAGCATCTGGAAGACGAACTCGTTACCGATCCGGCGGGCCGGGTCGCCGGAACAGGTCTCCCCCTCGCCCAGGATGGCGAAGGAGACGCCGGCCTCGTGCAGCAGCGTGGCGACCGCCCGGGTGGTCTTCTTGGCCCGGTCCTCGAAGGCGCCGGCGCAGCCAACCCAGAACAGGTACTCGAAGTCCTCAACCTCGCCGACCCGGGGTACCTCGAAGTCGAGACCCTTGGTCCAGTCCTCCCGGGTGTTCTGCGGGGCGCCCCACGGGTTGCCCTTGTTCTCCAGGTTGCGCAACATCACCCCGGCCTCCGAGGGGAAGCTGGACTCGATGAGCATCTGGTAGCGGCGCATGTCGACGATGTGGTCGACATGCTCGATGTCGACCGGGCACTGCTCGACGCAGGCCCCGCAGGTGGTGCAGGACCAGAGCACGTCCGGATCTATGACACCGGACTCCTCGGCCCCGCCGATCAGCGGCTTCTCCGCCTCGGCGAGCGCCAGCGCGTCAACGTGGGCGAGCTGCCCGTCGGTGGCCTTCTCCGCACCGGTCAGATCCTTGCCGCCGCCGGCCAGCAGGTACGGGGCCTTCGCGTAGGCGTGATCGCGGAGGCTGAGCACCAACAGCTTCGGCGACAGCGGCTTACCGGTGTTCCACGCCGGGCACTGGGACTGGCAGCGGCCGCACTCGGTGCAGGTACTGAAGTCCAGCAGCCCCTTCCAGGTGAACTGCTCGACCTGGGCGACCCCGAACTGGTCCTTCTCCGGGTCCGCCTCCTCGAAGTCGAGGAGCTCGCCGTTGCTGGTCATCGGCCGCAGCGCACCGAGCCCGGACCCCGGCCGACCTGGGTTGCGCTTGAAGAAGATGTTGGGGAAGGCCAGGAAGCGGTGCCAGGCGACCCCCATGGTCACGTTCAGCGAAATCACGATCAGCCAGGTCATCGAGATCGCGATCTTGATGACGGCGGCGACGCTGACCCCGGCCTCCCAGTTCGGTAGCAGGCCGCCGACCGCATGGCTGAGCGGCGCCGCCCAGACCGGGTACTCGAAGTGATCAGTAGCGACCTTGAAGCCCCGGATGAGGAAACCCATCACCAGGACGCCGAGGATGACGGCCTCGACGAAGTAGCCCTGCCACATGGTTGAGCCCGTGAACCGGGACTTTCCACCAGGCCGGGTCGGCCGGTTGCGCAGTCGGATCGCGATCAACACCAGGATGCTGGCGATCCCGAAGATACCCAGCCATTCCGTGACGAGACCGTAGACCGCCCAGTTTCCGACCAGTGGGAGGCCGCCGGTGGGGGAGACGACCTCGAAGTACGCCTCCAGCACCAGCAGCGACAGCACGATGAACCCGACCATCACGAACCAGTGCGCGGCTCCCACCAGGCTCCAGCGAAGCATCCGGGTGTGCCCCGCGGTCTCCGCCAGCATTGTCCGCGTCCGCGTGGCCCAGTCGGTGAAGCGGACCGGATCCGGCTGGCCCAGCCGGATCACCGCAACCATCTTCCTGACTGCCCGTACGGCGAGCCACACCGCCACCGCGGTGATGGCGACCGCGACGATCGTGGTGGCGATCTGGACGCTGCCCATCGAGTCGGCCCTCCCGGTCTACTACTGCCTCGAGCGGCTCGGCGATCGGTACCCGGCCAGGACGCCGTCGGCGAAACTCCTGCCGCGCACTCGGCCCCGGACCGATCGTTGACCTTGCCTCACCCGGTCGTGCAGTGCAGCCTACGCGCAGGTTACCCATCGGTAACGTGATGCATATCGCATTCCGAACGATGTGGTCCCTGCGCCACACCCTAGGGTGCCGCGTCCGGCAGCGCCGGTTGGGGCCGAGCCGACCGAGCGGGCCAGGCGCGGGCGCGCCGGCTCCGGCCGGCGCGCGGGTCAACGCGTGGTCAACGCCAGCGCGAGAGCAGGATCAGGGAGCCGACCATTGCGCCGAAGCCCACCGCGAGGTTCCAGTAACCCCACGACATGACCGGGTACGCCTGCTCGGAAAGGTAGTAGACCACCAGCCAGCCGATGCCGGCGACGATGAGCGCGACCGCCGTGACCGGCAACCAGACCGGGCTAGGCTTACGCGTCGCCGCCGTCGCCGTCGGACGCACATCCGTCGGCGGGGTGTACACCTTCTTCTTACGGACCTGAGACTTGGGCACGACGCTCTCCAGAGGGGGTGACGACCTCGTCCGGCCTGACAACCGGGCGCGAGGGCGACGGTCCATGGCCAATAATGTTCGACAGCTAGCGTAGTCCGGAAGACCCGTTCAGGCCACGAAAGGGTCTTCTCCAACACCCCCGAGGGGTTGTTGGAGCGGGCTGGCAGGCGACAAGGGGAGGGAACCCGTGGAATACACATCCGGCGCGGCCTCTTGGCGGAAGGTGCTCCGGCGGGTCGTCGTCGCCCTCCTCCGGCGCCCCCGGCAGCGCCGGCTCGGCTGGCCGGTCGGCGTACCGTTGATCGCCGCTGCGGCCGGGCTGCTCTTCACCACCACCGCTACCACCGCCGGGGGCACCACCCTGCGCGAGGACCGGCGCCCCCAGCTCAACCAGCTCATCCAGGACCGCCGCGCGGAGGTGGCGGCCAGCGAGCAGCGGGCGGCGGAGCTGCGCGCGAAGGTCGAGGACCGCACCAACGCACTCGCCGGTTCCGACAGGACGATCCAGCAGCAGCTGGAGCGGGCGGCGGCCAGCCAAGAGCCGGCCGGCTTCACCGCCCTCACCGGCCTCGGGGTGACCGTAGAGCTCGACGACGCGCCACGCCGCAGCGACGGCAGCCTGCCCACGGGCGTCACCAACGACGACCTCGTGGTGCACCAGGGTGACGTGCAGGCCGTGGTGAACGCCCTCTGGGCCGGCGGCGCGGAGGCGATGTCAATCATGGATGTCCGCGTACTCGCCACCAGCGCGGTACTCTGCGTCGGTAACACCCTGCGACTCCATCGCCGGTCGTACTCCCCTCCATTCAAGATCGTAGCGATCGGTGACCCCGCTGCTCTCCAGCAGGCCCTCTCCGAATCCGAGGGAGTCCGGTTGTTCAGAGACCTGGCGAATACCTACAAGCTCGGCTATAAGGAGACTGACTCCACCGTGAAGGTGCCGGCGTTTGCTGACTCAGCCGCCCTCCATTGGGCGACGGTGCCCGAATGACCAGGGAACCGGAGAGCTGGCAACCCGATCGGGACAACGATGAGACGGCGTTCCTGCCGCGGCTGGAGCGTCCCTGGCAGCAGCCCCGGCACGATGCGGAGCAGCCGTTACCCCCGCCGGCAGCACCGCCGCCGACGGCCCGAGCGGCCGAGCGGCCGATCGACCAGCCGACCGCAGCCCACCGGGAACTTCGGCCCGAACCCCTACCCCACTCGTCGGGGCCACCCACCCCATCCCCAGCACCGAGCCCGGTCCAGCCGCGCCGATCAGCGTGGGAGCGCACCCCATCGACGGCTGACGCCCCCACCGCCTTCATCCCCACCACACCGCCGCGGACCGCGACCCCGAACGCCGACACCACCCCGAAGGCCGATACCGGCCTGAACGCGGGCACCGCCCCGAAGGCAGGCCCGACCCCTGATGCCCCCAGCGGCACTGGCTCCGCCGCCGATCCGGCGGCCACCGCACTCATCCCGCGAGTAGCCAGCCCCACCCCTCCGCCGCTCGACTCCACCGCCCTGATGGGCGCCGTGCCCCAGCCCCCCCGCGACGCGGACGCCACCACCGAACCCGCCGGTGGGGAGCCGGCCCAGCCACGCCGGGGCGAGCGGGTGGTCAAGCTACGCCCAGAGCAGTCCGGCGACGGTTACAAGAGCGTCTACTCGGAACTGACCCGGCCGACGTTGCGGTCCCGCTTCCGCATCGGCGTCCGCGCCGCCGGAGAGGTACTCATCACCTTCGGCATCGTGGTGCTCCTCTTCGCCGGGTACGAGATCTGGGGGAAGTCGGTGATCGTCAACGCCCACCAGAACGACCTCAGCCAGCAGCTCGCCGAGGCGTGGGGGCCAACCGGTGACCCAACTGTGACGCCCTCCGCCGCTCCCTCGTCCGCCCCCGCCTCGCCGGCAGTGCAGGGCACACCGATCGCCGGCCTGTACATTCCACAGCTCGACAAGAACTGGATCGTCGTCGAGGGGGTGACCCAGAAGGACCTCCGGTACGCCCCGGGCCACTATCCGACGAGTGCCCTCCCCGGCCAGCTCGGCAACTTCTCCATCGCCGGGCACCGGAACCGGGCCACCTTCTGGCGACTTGACGAGCTGAACGACGGCGATGTGATCGTTGCCGAGGATCGGGACAACTGGCACATCTACCGCGTCACTCGCAACCACATCGTCAAACCGAACGAGGTGTCCGTGGTGGCGCCGGTTCCTGGCAACTCGGGCGCCGAGCCGACCGACGCGATGCTCACCCTGACCACCTGTCACCCGAAGTTCGACAACTACGAACGCCTGATCATCCACGCGAAGCTGGACCGGACCCAGGCCAAGTCGGCGGGTCGTCCGGCGGAACTGGGGGGCTGAGGAGATGTACGCCTGGATCTGGCGGAAGTTGCCGTTCGGGCTTCCCGGCAAGCTGGCCGGCAGCGTCCTGTTGACGACGGCCGCGGTCGCTTTGCTCTGGTACGTGGTCTTCCCCTGGGCTGAGCCGCTGCTCCCCTTCGACGATGTGCAGGTCGGTCAGGATACGGGGGATCCCGGTGCTCCCGGGGACCCCGGTGCTCCCGGCTACCCGCCGCCCGGAGACGGGCCGGCACCGACCGAGGACGGGCACGACCTGCCGTACGACACGGACGAGAACAACCCACACCCCTCCCCGGAAGAGTGACCCGTGCGCATCCTGGTCATCGACAACTACGACTCGTTCGTCTTCAACCTGGTGCAGTACCTGGGTCAGCTCGGCGCCGACTGCGAGGTGCGCCGCAACGACGAGATCAGCGTCGCGGAGGTCGGGCAGGCGAACGCGGATGGCGTCCTGCTCTCCCCCGGCCCGGGTAGCCCGGATCGCGCCGGCATCTGCCTGGATGTCATCCGGGAGTACGCCGGGGTGCTCCCCCTCTTCGGTGTCTGCCTCGGCCACCAGGCGATCGGGGAGGCGTTCGGCGCCACCGTCGCCCAGGCCCCAGAGCTGCTGCACGGCAAGACATCCGAGGTCCGACACCAGGGCGTGGGGGTACTGGCCGGCCTACCGGAGGTATTCACCGCGACCCGCTACCACTCGCTCACTCTCGTGCCAGGGACGTTGCCGGCCGAGCTGGAGGTCACCGGTTGGACCAGCTCCGGTGTGGTGATGGCGATGCGCCACCGGACGTTGCCGATCGAGGGGGTGCAGTTTCACCCCGAGTCGGTCCTGACCGAAGGCGGGCACCTGATGCTGGCGAACTGGTTGGCCTCCTGCGGCTTTCCGGAGGCGCTGGAGCGTGCCCCCGCGTTGGCGGCCGAGGTCGACGCACGTCGACGTACCGCCTTCAGCACCACCTAACCGTCGATCAACGGCGCCGCACCTCAATCACCGTCGCCCGGCGTCTCGGTCGGCTCCGGCGTCGGCGTCGGCGTCTCGGTCGGCTCCGGCGTCGGGGGCTCGGTCGGCTCCTCCAGCACCGTCACCGTGATGGTCACCGTCTTGCCCATCTGGAGCTTGGTGTTCGGACCGGGGTTCTGGTTCGTCACCCGGCCTTCCTCACCCGGCGGCACCGGCTGACCCTCCCTGACCTCAACGTTGTAGCCGGCGTCCTCGAGCTCCCGCACGGCATCCTCAACATAGGACTGCACCACGTTCGGTACGGTGCCGATGTTGCCCTTGGAGACGGTCAGGGTGACCTCCTCACCCTCCGCCGCCTGGCTGCCCTCATCCGGCGACACCCGCAGGACGGTGCCCTCCGACGCCGCGTCGTCGACCTCCTCCCGCGCGACCTCGAAGCCGGCGTTCTCCAGCTGCCGCTTCGCGTTGTCGTAGGTGGAGCCGACCAGGGTGTCCGGAATCGTCACCGTCGCCGGCCCAGCGCAGATGAAGACCGTGACAACGTCGTCCGGGGCCAGCCGCTCACCCTGGGCGGGATCCTGGTTGGCCACCTCCCCCTTGGTGCAGTCGTTGTCGCGGACCTCCTGGCCGGTGTTCGGCACCAGGTTGGCCTTCTCGATCGCCGCGAACGCCTGCTCCTGGGTCAGCCCGGTTACCGGCGGGACCGTGGCCCGCTCGGGTTCGGTGGGCCAGAAGGCGTACACACCCAGCGCGGCCACCGCGAGTACGCCGAGCGCGGCGAAGGTGGCGATCAGCCACGTTGACGTCCGGCGCCGACGTGGGTCGCCGACCCGGGCCGGAATCTGTTGGGTACGCGGACCGGGCGCGGCGGCCGGGTATCCGGCGCCGGCCGGGGCGATCTGGGTGGCCTCCTCCTCCCGCAGTACCGGGGTCGCCATGACCGGCCGGCCGGCGGCGGCACGCAGCAGGTCCGCCCGCATCTCGCCGGCGCTCTGGTAGCGGTTGAGGGGGTTCTTCGACAACGCCTTGAGGATGATCGCGTCGACGGCCGGGGGGACCTCCGGGTTGAGGTCGCTGGGCGTCGGCGGCGTCTCCCGGACATGCTGGTACGCGACGCTGACCGGGCTGTCCCCGACGAACGGCGGGTGCCCGCAGAGCAACTCGAAGAGCACACAGCCGGCGGCGTAGACATCCGAACGGGCGTCCACCGACTCGCCGCGGGCCTGCTCGGGTGAGAGGTACTGGGCGGTGCCGATCACGGCGCTGGTCTGCGTCATCGTGGTCGCACCGCTGGCCAACGCCCGGGCGATCCCGAAGTCCATCACCTTGACCTGGCCGGTCTGGGTGAGCATGACGTTGCCGGGCTTGATGTCCCGGTGGATGATGCTGTGCCGGTGGCTGAACTCCAGCGCCGCGCACATGTCGGCGCAGATCTCCAGCGCCCGGCGCGGCTGGAGCCGCCCCTCGGCGCCCAGCACCTCCTTCAGGGTCCGCCCGCCGACGAACTCCATGACGATGAACGGCAGGGTCTCGCCGGTTGGCGCCTGCTCCTCGCCGGTGTCGTAGACGGCGACGATGGCCGGGTGGTTGAGGGAGGCCGCGTTCTGCGCCTCCCGTCGGAACCGCATCTGGAAGGTGGCATCGCGGGCCAGATCGGCCCGGAGCATCTTGATCGCAACATCCCGACCCAGTCGCAGGTCACGACCGCGATGCACCTCGGCCATACCGCCGTAGCCGATAAGCTCGCCGACCTGGTAACGGCCACCGAGCAGGCGGGCCTGCGCTGTCATCGCGTCTGTCGTCCTTCGCTCGTCGTCGTCTCGTCGCCGCCCGTCGCGGGCAGTTGCAGTTGACGGTACGACGTTCGGTCTGAATCGTCGCGTCCGTCGAGCCGGAGTTCGCCGGACGTTCCCGTCGACTGCCCCGGCCGGCCGGTGGGCCCGGCATACACCTCGCCCCGAACGTAGGAAACCATGCCAAAGCAGGTCAGGACCAGAGCGGCCAGGAGGAGGAAAAGGAGCACCCTCCTAAACCGGGGCCGGCGCGACCGCCGGGCCGGTTTCGGGGAGTGCCTGAGTCGCCCTGAGGCCAGCGGCACGGCGGCAACCGGGTACCACTCCGCCTGCGGTCGCGGGGCCAGCGGCGGGGAAGGCTGCGGCGCCACCGGCGAGCCGGAAACCAGCGGTGTACGGGCAACGACCGGCGGCGGCACACTGGCCCGACCCGGCATCGGCGCGGCAGATACCGGCGAAACCACGCTGGCCCGACCCGGCGCCGCCGAAACCGGCGAAACCACGCTGGCCCGACCCGGCGGTGCAGGTGCAGGCGCAGGCGCAGGCGCGCTGGCCCGACCCGGCACCGCCGAAACCGGACTGGCCTGGCCCGCCGCCCGGGCGGCCTGGGAGAGCTGGGCCTTCAGTTTTCGAGCCACTCCGGCCAATGCCGCCGCGCTCGGCCAGCGGTCCGCCGGGTCCTTCGCCATGGCCCGCTCGACCACCGCCCGCACCTGCGGCGGAATGTCCGCAGGCAGCTCCCGAGGGGTGTCCCGGACGTGCTGCAGGGCGATCTCGAGTGGGTTGTCGCCCGCAAACGGCCGCCGGCCGGAGAGACACTGGTAGGCGACCACACCGAGGGCGTACACATCCGAGGCTGGGGTGGCGACCGCTCCGGTGGCCTGCTCCGGTGAGATGTACGAGGCGGTACCGAGCACCGAGCCGGCGGCGGTGAGCTGGGCCACCAAGTCGGATCGGGCGATACCGAAGTCGGTGAGAACCAGGGTGCCGTTCGGCCGGACCAGGAGGTTGCCGGGCTTCACGTCCCGGTGCACGATGCCCTCCAGGTGGGCGGCGTGCAACGCGTCGGCGGCCTGGGCTACCAGGGCCATCGTCCGGGCGGAGGTGAGCCGACCGACCCGGTTCAGGGTGGCCAGGAGCGCCTCGCCCTCCACGTGCTCCATCACCAGGAAAGCGATCTGCTGGTCGTTGCCGAAGTCGTAGATGTCAACGACACCGGGGTGGTTGATGGTCGCCATCGTGCGCGCCTCGCCCCGGAACCGCTCGGCGAAGTCAGGATCGTCCAGCAGGGCCGGCAGGAGACTTTTCACGGCGACTGTCCGGCCGAGCACCTCGTCGGTGCCGCGCCAGACGTCGCCCATGCCGCCGCTGGCGATCCGCTCGTCGAGACGGTAGCGGTTGCCGAGCTTCACCCCGGTACTGAGCACGTCAGCGGCTCCCCGGCGAGGCGATCGCCGCCCGCATGATCTGCCCGGCGATCCGGGCGGCCTCGGCGCTGCCGCCGTCGCCGGTCTCCTCCAGCAGGACACAGACCGCGGAGACCGGGTTGCCGTCCTCGTCGAGCGCGAAGCCGATGAACCAAGCGTGTTCGGGAGTGTCCGGACCAGACTCTGCCGTGCCGGTCTTGCCGCCGACGGTGTAGCCACTGATCCGGGCGTTGCGGCCGGTGCCGTTCTGGACGACACTCTCCATCATCTCCCGCAGTTCGGCGGCGACCTGGTCACTGACCGGCTGGCGCAACTCGTCGGGCTCGGCGGTGTAGTAGTTGGTGGTGCGATCAGCACCGAGAATCTGACTGACCAGGTACGGCCGCATCTGGTTGCCGTCGTTGGCGACCGTGGCGGCGATCAGGGCGCCCTGGAGCGGGGTCATCCGGACATCCCGCTGGCCGATGGAGGACTGGGCGAGGGCAGCCTGGTCAACGCTGCCGTCGGGGTTCTCCATGCTGCCGGTCCGACTGGCGGCGACCGGTTCGCCATCCTCACCGAGCCGGCCGACGGTCAGGTCGTCCTGCTCGAAGCCGAACTGCCGGGCCTTCTCCTTGAGGGTGTCCGCGCCGAGGCGTACGCCGAGCTGGGCGAAGCCGGTGTTGCACGACTCGGTCACCGCGTTCATCAGGGTGACCTCCGCCTCCGGGCAGATGGAGGCGGCCGCGTTTTCGATCGGCTCGCCCGAGGTCGGCGGCGTCCAGCTGGGCCCGGCGGGAATCTTCGTGTCCGGGGTGACACCGTTCTCAAGCGCGGCGGCGGCCGTCACGATCTTGAAGGTGGAGCCCGGCGGGAGCACCTCGCCGAGCGCCCGGTTCTTCAGCGGACCGTCCGGGTTCTGCTGCAGCTCGTTGTAGGCCGTCGTGGCCTCGTCCGAGTCGTGGCTGGCCAGTGGGTTCGGGTCGAAGCTCGGCATCGAGACCAGCGCCTGCACCGCCCCGGTACGCGGGTCGAGCGCGATGGCCGCACCCTTGCTGACCCCCGCACGGTTGTCCCGCAGCTGCTCGTACGCGACGTCCTGCGCCTGCTTGGAGATGGTGAGCAGGACGTTCGCGCCAGCGGTCTCGTCGCCGGTGACTAGGTCCCGCAGCCGGTCGCCGATCAGCTGGTCGCTGGTGCCGGCCAGGAACGCGTTCTCCGCCTCCTCGATGCCGGTGTCGGCCAGGTTAACCGGCTTGTAGCCGATCGCGTGGGCGTACTTCGCCCCGCCGGGATAGGTGCGCAGGTACTCCAGCTCCCCGTCGGTCTGCTTACTCACCGCGAACGCCGTACCGCCGGCCTCGATGTTGCCGCGCTTGCGCTCGTATTCGGCGACCTGGACCCGGCCGTTGTAGTCGCTGTTGCGGTAGTCGTCGGCCTTGTAGGCCTGAATCCGGTTCAGGTTCGCGAAGAGCAGCCCGAACAGGACCATCACGACGACACCCACCCGGCGCAGTGGTGCGTTCACGGTCTGATCACCTCCGTGGGGGCACCGTGTAGCTGCTCTGGTGGGCCACCCGGCGGTCGGGTCGATGAAGCGCCTCCGCCGGCCACCGGCCGACGGGCGGCATCCGAGACCCGGAGCAGGATCGCGATGAGCAACCAGTTCGCCATCAGTGACGAACCGCCGGCGGAGAGGAACGGCGTGGTCTGGCCGGTGAGCGGAATCAGCCCGCTGATCCCGCCCACGATCACGAAGACCTGGAGCCCGAGGGTGAACGCCAGACCACCGGCGAGCAGCTTGCCGAAGGAGTCGTGGACCGCCAGCGCGGCGCGCAGCCCCCGCTCGACGATGAGCAGGTAGACCACCAGCAGGGCGGAGAGACCGAAGAGACCGATCTCCTCACCGAGGCCGGCGAAGATGAAGTCGTTCTGCACCTCGGGCAGCTTGAGCGGCTGGCCGGCGCCCGGCCCGGCGCCGAACATGCCTCCGCTACCAAGGGCGAGCAGCCCCTGCACCAGCTGGTAGCCGTCGTTGTACGGGTCAGCGAACGGGTCCAGCCAGATGTTTGCCCGCAGGTAGAAGTTGGCGAACGGGCCACCGATCAGCTCGCCCAACACGTACGCCAGGTAGGCGCCGCCGAAGAAGAGCACCAAACCGATGAGAAGCCAGCTCACCCGTTCGGTGGCGATGTAGAGCGTCGCCACGAACATGCCGAAGTAGAGCAGGGACGTACCCAGGTCCTTCTCGAAGACCAGGACCAGGAGGCTGATCAGCCAGACCACCACGACCGGCCCGAGGTCCCGGCCCCGGGGGAAGTCGACACCGAGGAACCGGCGACTGGCCAGGGAGAGGACCTCCCGCTTGCGGACCAGGTAGTACGCGAAGAAGGCCAGCAGCGCGAGCTTGGCGAACTCACCGGGCTGGATGGAGAGACCGCCGACCCGGATCCAGAGCTTCGCGCCGTTGATCTCGGAAATGCTCGGCGGTAGCACCGCCGGGATCATCACCAGCACGATGCCGGCGAGACCCAGGGTGTACGCGTACCGGGAGATCGAGCGGTGGTCGCGGACCACCGCGAGCAACCCGGCGGCGAGGGCGACCGAGATCAGTGTCCAGGCGAGTTGACGCCCGCCGATGCCGGCGAAGGTCGCCAGTTCGGCCCGCTCGGCCGGGGTGGCGCGGGCCAGGTCTAGCCGGTGCAGGAAGCCGACACCGAGGCCGTTGAGGAGGGCGACGGACGGCAACAGGGCCGGGTCGGCGAAGGGTGCCAGGAACCGGATCGCCACGTGTAGGCCGAGGAAGACCGCGCTGAGCGCGGCGGCCGGCACCCAGAAGCTCGGCGTGACCGTGTCGAGCACGCTGGCTTCGACCATCGCCCCGTACGCGGCCACCAGCACCATGGCGAGCAACAGCAGCGACAGCTCGGCGTTACGCCGGGACCGGGCCAGCCGCACGCCGCCCTGCCCGCCCGGGGTCGTGGGCGGGGAGTTCGACGTGGCCGCTACGGTCACTGCACGTCCTGACAGATCAAGCCGGCGCTCACTCGGGCGACCGGCAGGCGGCCGGATCAACAGCCGGCGGCGGGATGGCGGGCAAGGCGTCGGGGGAGGGGGTCGGTTCGGTCGGCTCGCCGGTTGCCGACGCGCTCGGGGTGGCGGAGGCCGCCGACGGTGTACTCGAAGCGGTGGCCGGCGTGGACGCATCGAGCTCCGCGGTCGGGCTCGGCACCGCTGGCGGGCTCGGACTCGGGGGACAGGTCGGCTTCAGGTTGGGGTTGGTCGGAGTATCAGCGGTCAACTCGGCGAGCCGACGCTCCGCATCTGCTTCACTCTTGGCCGGGATGCCCTGTTTGACCTGTTCCTGCGCGGCGAGCGTGAGGTCGTCCAGCTCGGCGGAGCTGGTCGAATGCACGGCGGAGAGGTCGATGCCGGCGATCTGGCCTTCGACGCCACGGAACACCGCGACCTGGCCGCTCTCCGTGGCTCCGACGTAGTACTGCCGCTGCGTGTAGCTCCACCAACCGTAGAGTGTTCCGCCCAGCAGGAGGAGCAGGGCGAGACTCACCGCCGCGAGCCGGATCGGCCGGCGACGCCGGCGCTCCGGCTCGTCGTCCCCGGCATTCGACTCGTCGGGCGGCTCCGGTGGCGCCCCGGAGAGCGCCGAGGCGCGGGCCGCGGGGGTGGAGTCATCGGCGGAGGTCGCCATGCCCCGGTCCCGGGAGGCGGCGCCACCGACGATCGGGCTCGCCTCGACGATGTCCTGGTCCGTCGCGTCGGCGACGATCACGGTGATGTTGTCCGGCCCGCCACCGCGCAGCGCGAGCTGGACCAACCGCTCCACGCACTGCTGCGGGTCGGCGTACTCCCGCATCGTCTCCACGATCGTCTCTGCGCTCACCACGCCCGAGAGACCGTCGCTACAGATCAGGTACCGGTCGCCGGCGAGGACCTGGCGGACCGAGTACTCCGCGTCGATGTCCCGGCCGTCAAGGGCCCGGGTCAGCAGCGACCGCTGGGGGTGGCTACTCGCCTCCTCGGCGCTGATCCGGCCCTCGTCCACAAGCATCTGGACGTACGTGTCGTCCTTGGTTATCTGGGCGAACTCGCCGGCACGCAGCAGGTAGGCACGCGAGTCGCCGATGTGCACCATGCCCAGCTTGCTGCCGGAGAAGAGGATCGCGGTGAGTGTCGTCCCCATCCCCTCCAGCTGAGGGTTGGCGTCAACCGTCTCGCGTAGCTGTTGGGTGGCGTTGGTGACAGCCGAACGAAGCGCATCCACGAGGGCATCGCCCGGGACGTCCTCGTCCAGTGGCGCCATGGCGCCGATGACGATATTGCTGGCGACGTCACCGGCGGCCATACCGCCCATGCCGTCGGCGACGGCGAGCAGCCGTGGCCCGGCATAGACGGAGTCCTGGTTGCCGTCTCGGATCAGCCCGCGGTCGCTGTGGGCCGCATAGCGGAGGGTCAGAGTCATGGCCGTAATTCGAGTGAGGTGCGCCCGATGCGGATCGGCACGCCGAGGGGGACGGGGGTAGGTCCGGTGACCTTAGCGCGATCCAGGTACGTGCCGTTAGTCGAACCCAGGTCCTCAACGAACCACTGCCCGTCGCGGGGCACGAGCCGGGCATGTCGCGCGGAGGCGTAGTCGTCGGTAATCACGAGGGTGGAATCCTCAGCCCGACCAATTGTGATCTGCGCTTCACCGAGGGTGATGCGGGTGCCGGCCAGCTGGCCGGCGGTCACCACCAGCTGGCGGGCCGCCTTTCCCCGCTTCACCCGGGCCGGCTTACCGCCCTGACCAAGGACGGCTCCGACCCCCCGAGGGGCCGCAACCAGCCGGCCAGAGCGGGCGCCTGCGAAGAGATCCCGGCGAATCACCCCGACCACCGTGAAGACGAAAATCCACAGCAGGATCAGGAACCCGAACCGGGCAACGGTGACAACGAGTTCCGGCAAGGCGGATCAACCATCCACGCGGAAAGTCAGGGTGGTGGTGCCGAGCTGGACCATGTCGCCAGGGTTCAGGGCAACGGCGGAGACCCGCTGACCGTTGACCATCGTGCCATTGGTTGACCCGAGGTCGGTCAGCACGACCTGCCCACCGTCGAAATCCAGCCGGGCGTGTCGCCGTGAGATACCGACATCGGGTAGGCGCAGGGTGGCCTGGTCGCCGCGGCCGATCACGGTTGTGCCCAGCTGGAGCGGGTAGGTCCGCCCGTCGCCGGAGATCAGCCGCACATTGGGGGCGCCACCCTGACCGGGCGGCGGGCCGTAGCCACCCCCCTGGTCGTAGGCGGGGTAGGCCGGCGGGCCGGCGTCGTAACCCGGCGGGCCGGCGTCGTAACCCGACCCCGACACCGGGGCAACCTCACCGCCGGTGTAGACCTCGGCGGTGACCCGGAACATACCGGTGTCGAGCCCCTCCCCTCGTTCGACCTCGACGATCACGTCGCCGTAGACCGTCCACGCCTGCTCGCCGATGAACTCCGCCTGCGACTGGGCCAGCTCCTGGGCCAGCGCGGCAGCGTACGGCGCCAGACGACTGTGGTCGTACGGCGAGAGATCGATCACGTAGCGGTTGGGCACCAACGTGCGCCCACCGGCCAAAATCGCCTTGTGCGCCTCAGCCTCCCGCTGCATGGCATTAAGGATCTCCACGGGGTGGACCACCCCTTTGAAGACCTTGGCGAAAGCCCCTTCGACCAGGCCTTCCAGACGCTTCTCGAAGCGTTGCAGCACGCTCACCGGCTCCTCCTCGGGTCCCGAGGACATGATGGTATCCGGCCGAGGAGCGTGCAGCTCACACGCCGCTCGGCCGCGCTTGTCCCGGCCCGTTCGGCGGGCCGGTTCCGTCGTGCTAGTCTTTCGTCCGCCACAAACGGTGGCCGTCCTACGAGGGTAACCGTTGGTGGCAAGCGCGAGGAGCCACGTAGAATGTCCCGAGCCCGGCGGCGCAGCCGGAGGGCCGGGCACCAGGTGTCTCCGGTTGAAGCCACGGGGAAGTGGCGGAATGGCAGACGCGCACGGTTCAGGTCCGTGTGCCCGAAAGGGCGTGGGGGTTCAACTCCCCCCTTCCCCACCAGTCGAGGGCTCCGCAGCAGCGGGGCCCTCGCGCCGTCTCGGGGCACGTCGTACGTCACGCTATGCTCCGATCGTTCTTGACTCCGACGGACCAGGAGTGACGTGTGAGTGTCGCATTCGTGACCGGATCGGGCGGTCTCATTGGTTCCGAAGCGGTCCGGCATTTTGCCGGCCTCGGTCTCGATGTCATCGGCATTGACAACGACATGCGGCAGGAGTTCTTCGGCGCGGAGGCCTCGACCGCATGGAACGTCCGACGCCTCACCGAGGAGCTGGGCGCCGCCTACACGCACCAAAACATCGACATCCGCGACCGGGACGCGCTCGCGAAGCTCTTCCGCCGGTACGGCCGCGACACCGCCGTGGTGATCCACACCGCCGCACAGCCGTCGCACGACTGGGCCGTCCGCGACCCGTTCACCGACTTCGACGTCAACGCCGCCGGCACCCTCAATGTGCTGCAGAACGTCCGCGAGCACTGCATCGAGGCGCCGGTCATCCACTGCTCCACCAACAAGGTCTACGGGGACCGGCCGAACAGCCTGCCGCTGGTCGAGTTGGCGACCCGGTGGGAGATCGAGCCCGGGCACCCGTACGAGCAGGGCATCCGGGAGGACATGTCGATCGATGCCTGCCTGCACTCGATCTTCGGCGCCTCCAAGGTGGCGGCGGACGTGATGGTGCAGGAGTACGGCCGTTACTTCGACATGCGGACGGCCTGCTTCCGCGGTGGCACCCTGACCGGGCCCGCGCACGCCGCCACCGAGCTGCACGGTTTCCTCGGGTACGTGATGCGGGCCAACATGGAACGCCGGAAGTACAAGATCTTCGGATACCAGGGCAAGCAGGTCCGGGACGCGATCCACAGCTCGGACGTGGTCTCGGCGTTCGAGTCCTTCTTCCGTAACCCGCGCTCCGCCGCCGTCTACAACCTGGGCGGCGGCCGGCACTCCAACACCTCGATGCGCGAGGCCTTCACCCTGGCCCAGCAGATCACCGGGCAGGAGATGGACTCCGAGTACGTCGAGGCGAACCGAATCGGCGACCACAAGTGGTGGATCGGCTCGAACGAAGCCTTCCACGCCGACTACCCGGACTGGAAGCAGGTCTACGACGTGCCCATGATCATGCGGGAGATCTACGAGGCCAACGTTGAAAAATGGGTTCCGCAGTCATGACCCCCCGGGGCAAGCGGAACGTGCTCGGCGTCCTCGTTGATGTCACCGACTACGCCACCGCCACCGAGACGGTCGTGACCGCGGCGCACGAGCGGCAGCCGCTGGCGCTGACCGCCCTGGCCGTACACGGCGTGATGACCGGTGTGCTCGACCCCGCACACAATGCCCGGTTGAACTCGTTCGACGTGGTCACTCCGGATGGGCAGCCGGTGCGCTGGGCGCTCAACGTGCTGCACCGGGCCGGGCTGACCGACCGGGTCTACGGCCCGACGCTCACCCTGCATGTGTTGTCCCGCTTCGCCGACGAGGGCCTTCCGGTCTATCTCTACGGCTCCACCGAGGAGACGCTCGCAACGCTGGTGCCGGCGCTGGAACGGATGTTTCCCGCGCTGAAGCTCGCCGGGGTGGAGCCGTCCAAGTTCCGACCGGTGCAACCCGGCGAGGAGGTCGAGATCGCCGATCGGATCCGGGACAGCGGGGCCCGACTCGTCCTGGTCGGGCTGGGCTGCCCGCGGCAGGAGATTTTCGCGTACGCCATGCGACCGCTGCTGGACATGCCGCTGATGGCGGTCGGCGCGGCCTTCGACTACCACGCGGGTCTGCTGCGGCAGCCGCCACCGTGGATGCAGCGGGCCGGCCTGGAGTGGCTCTGGCGACTCGGGCTGGAACCAAAGCGGCTCTGGCGCCGTTACCTGGTCCTCAATCCGGCCTACCTGGCCCGGCTCGCCGCACAGAAGACCGGCCTGTGGAAGGCGGAGCCGCCGGATCCCGCCACCGACCAGCCCACCAGCTTCGCGGTCTGAGGAAGAGTCCGGGCACGGCACGGGGCCCCTCCCGGAGACTCCGGAAAGGGCCCCGCCTGGCGAAACTAGATCAGACCGTCAGGGTCCAGGTGTTGATGTAGCCGGTGTCCCGGCGGTAGACGTCGCGGACCTGAAGCTGCCAGGTCCCCTCGGCCACCTCGCTGGAGAGGTTCACCGTGTAGGTCTCGTTGACGTTGTCGGCGGAGTCGGACAGGTCGTTGGTCTTCAGCCGGTAGGACGAGCCGTCCGGCGCGATCAGGTCGATGACGAGGTCACCCCGCCAGGTGTGGGGGATGTCCACCGCCACGGTCGAGGAGGAGGAGGCGTCCCGGTCGCAGTCGGCGATGGTGATCGAGCTGGCAATCGCGGAACCGGCGTCCGGGATCGACACGTCGGTGTTGTTGGTGCCGGAGCAGCCGCTCGGCGGCGGAGGCGGCGGCGTGCTGCCACCGTCACCGACGTAGAGGAGCTTGTTCGGGGAACCGCTGCCCGGGGAGCCGATCGCGCCGTCGGTGGCGCTGTCAACCAGCGCGTCCCGAATCTGCTGCGGGCTGTACGACGGGTTGGCCGACAGGACCAGCGCCGCGGCACCCGCGACGTGCGGCGATGCCATCGACGTGCCGCTGATCGTGTTCGTGCTGGTGTCACTGTCGATCCACGGCGCGGTGATCGACGAGCCCGGCGCGAAGATGTCCAGGCAGCTTCCGATGTTGGAGAACCAGGACAGTCCGTCACTGCTGGTCGTGGAGCCGACAGTGATCGCATCCGGGGTACGGGCCGGTGAGTAGTTACAGGCGTTGGCGCTGCTGTTCCCCGCCGCCAGCGCGTAGGTGACACCGGAGTCGATCGAGTTGGTCACCGCGTCGTCCAGCGCACTGTTCGCACCGCCGCCGAGGCTCATGTTCGCCACCGCCGGCTGGACCGCGTTCGCGGTCACCCAGTCGACGCCGCCGATCACCCCGGCCCAGCTGCCGGTGCCCGCGCAGTTCAGCACCTTCACCGCTACCAGGCTGGTCTCCTTGGCGACGCCGTACGCCGTGCCACCGACGGTGCCGGCGACGTGCGTGCCGTGCCCGTTACAGTCGGTGTCGTTGTTGTCGGCGGTGTTGGTGCCCCAGGTGGCCCTGCCCCCGAAGTCCTGGTGGGTGGTACGGATGCCGGTGTCGAGGATGTAGACAGTCACGTCACTGGCGGTGTTCGGATAGGTGTAGGCGTTGTCCAGCGGCAGGTCGCGCTGGTCAACCCGGTCCAGGCCCCAGGACGGGGGGTTGTTCTGGGTGTCAGTGATCGACACCTGGTGGTTCTGCTCGACGTAGGCCACCGCTGGGTCGGCCGCGATTCGAGCGGCGGCACCGGCGTCCACCCGCAGCTCGGCTCCGCGGAGGGCTGCGGTGTACGTCCGGGCTACCTGGCCACCGTGCCGGTCCACCAGTCGATCGGCTGACCGCTCGACCGCACCGCGGCCTACCGCGCTGTCCTTGAAGACCACGATGTAGCTGTCGGCTACGGCCGTAGCACCCCCCGCACTACGGATCTCACCAACTGGTTCAGCGGCCATAGCGGGGGCTGCGGACGCCATCATGGCCATCGTGGCTAGTCCGACGAACATGGACCTTCGGGATAGACCCATCTCCTCTGTCTCCCTCCGGCTGACATCGAGGCGACCAACTCCCGGCGAGTCGATCGATAGATGCCAATCCATCGATGAGAATAATCGGCGGGGAGACGAGAAATCAACACATCGATTCACCGACTCACGGGCGGGCTACCCGCGGGAGATCACCGGTACGGCCACGGTGATACCGGCTACCGGAGAACGATGACACCGGGGAGACGGGGGTGCGCTGCCGCGCGGGTGTCCCCGACCGGCACCAGTGATCAGCACCGCCGACTGGCGGCCCGAGCAGCGTCCCGGCGCAAAAAAAACCGTCAGCGGGGCCGCCCCGGGCCCTGCACGTAGAGAAGTTCGAGAATGGCCCGGGTCGCCTCAAACCAGCGATCCAGCCAACCCGGCGGCGGCACACTGCCCTTCGGTGGCAGTTCCATCAGAAGACCGCGCAGCAACGGGTGATCGACCAGGGATTCAACCGGACCAGTCGACCAGCGCTCGGCCGGAAAGCCCGGCGGAGTCGACGATTCCGGGTCGATCGAGGTCAGGGGCTGGGGTGGAGCAGGTCGCTGGGGTGGGGACCCGTCCTGCCGCTCGCCGGCTTCACCGTCCGGCGACACCACCTCAGTGAGCACCGTGTCCCGGCGTGTCCCGCGGTACTTGCCACCGAACCGCTCCGGCTTGCCCGGACCGTTGGTGAGGTTCTCTGACCCGATCGTCGTCATCCGTCTCGCCTACTTCGTTCGGTTGCCGATCGGTGCGGCTGGGCACTGGCCCCATGGCGCACCGACGGGTTCAACGAGACGGAGCCGTTGTGGCGACGGGGCATCGGCAAGCCGGGTCATAACCGGGCCGGTGCCCCCACCCGAACGGGCCGGACGGGGGCACCGGTACTGGTCAGCGCGGGTCGAAGGCACCGCCCCGCGCATTGCTGACGAAGGAACGCCAGTCACCCCGGCTGAAGACCAGGGCCGGGCCCGACCGGTCCTTCGAGTCCCGCACGCCGACCGCCCCCGGCACGTACGCCACCTCAACGCAGTTGTCGCAGTTCGGCCCGCTCTTCGAGCTCTTGAACCAGGTGCCCTGCGTCAGGTCCACGGGGAACTCCTTGGTCGCCATTTCCACAACGGCTCCTCTGCCAATTTCGCGATGTGTGCCATGGACTCCTCAGGACTGATGGCAGCCGCACGGATGTGATCAAAGATGAAGCTGTACTTCTGCAGTTCGTCGCTCTTCTCCAGGAAGAGCCCACCCGTGGCGTTCTCCGCGTACACAACATCCGGATCACTGGGTTCGGGGAAGCTCAGGATGCTGAAGGTCCCGTCCATGCCCGCATGCGCACCCACCTCGAACGGCAGGATCTGCAACGTCACGTTCGGTAGTTCGGTTACTTCCAACAGCCGCTTGAGCTGACCACGCATCACCGTGTCCCCACCCACCGGTCGGCTCACCACTGCCTCATCGAGCACCACCCACACATCGACTGAATCTTCCTGAGTCAGCAACGACTGACGACCCAATCGGACACGGACACGTTGTGCGACCTGCTCTGTGGTGAAGTCCGGTCGCGCCGCACGGATCATGGCGCTCGCGTACTCTTCGGTCTCCAGTAGACCCGGCACGACCTGCTGCTCGTAGGCACGGATGGAGCTGGCCGCCGCTTCCAGACCGACGTATGCCCCGACCAGAACCGTGCTGTACGGGTGCCACCAACCCTTCTGTCGGGCCTCGCGGGCGATCTGCACCAGCTCGTCGCTCTCCGCGCCCACCACGCCGTAGATCCGGAGCATGTCCCGGACATCGCGGGGCGTCGCCGTGGTGTGGCCGGTCTCGATCCGGGAGACCTTCGAGGCCGAGCACTCGAGCTGCTCGGCGACCGATTCGATGGTGATCCCCGCGGCCTCACGCTGCCGACGGAGTTCCGCGCCCAACCGCCGGCGGCGAATCGTCGGGCTTCGCCGCTCAGCCACGGCGCCACCCCGGACTCAATCTCGCGGTCATTGCCACCCGTCCCCCTCCACCTTGACAACTTCCCGGCTCGGCCGTCGTGCCGGGGAGGGCACGACGGTGGACGGGTTCGCGGCGGCGGATGGCGGCGGGGCGAACCCGGCCCTCAGTGTGCCGCCCGAATACGAACAGCTCAAGCATTGCATCGCTCTGGACCAACAACCCATCGGCAACAACCGACATGCAACTTGCATGTCGCACGTCACTGATGCACTCTATTCCCTATGGCGGATCACGCAGAGTCCTACTCCGCTCTCACACCGTGGTGACCCCGCGGTCAAGCACCAACAACGCCAGCCGGCGGGGCACCACCCCGAGGCCGACAACACATGTCCCCCCGACAACTCCCGCCGGCACCTCCGCCGGCCCTCTTTCCCAGGAGCCCATGTGCTTCCCCGCACCGGTGACGTACTGCACGTGACTCGCGCGGCGAGTGTCCAGTTCCTCCGACCCATCGCCTTCCGGGTGATCCGGGTCCTCGACTGGCCGACCTACGACGGTTGGCTCTGGCTCGACGGCTACGAGTTGAACGCTTCGGGGGACGCGGTCAGCCGGCGGTCGATCTTCGTACAGCAGGAGGGACTGGACCAGATCCAGCCCGCGCCGCAACGCCACCCAGCCACCGTAGGGACACCGCGCCGAGCGCTGGCGCGGACCCCGGTCCGCGTGGGCTGACCTGCTGCGATCCCTAGCCCTGGGGGCGTACCTACGAAAAGCACGCGGTACGCCCCGCCCGGGCAGCTCCACTCGTACCGCCAGGATCCCGAACCTGGGAACCGCCAGCTCAGCCGGCAGCGGTACCTCCGGCCAGCCGGTGGGGTGGCGGGAACGTTCGGTCAGCCGGTGGGGGTGGGTTCGGAGGTCGGAGTGGGCGTCGGCCGCTCTGACGGTCCGGGCCTCGACACCACCAGTACAACCGCTGTCCCCTCCGGCACCAGCACACCTGCTCGCGGTTCCGTCCCGATCACGATTCCGGGCGGCTGATCCGAGGTCCGATACTGAACCCGGTACGCCAGTCCGATCTGGTCCAGGAGCGCCTGGGCCGTGGCCAGTGGCAGGTCGACCACCGGGGGCATCGGGACCTCAGCCGGCTCCGCCGTCGGCGACGGAGGGGTCGGTGCGACCGAGGTCGGCGTGGTCGTGGTCGGCGCGGCGGATGTTGGCATGGGGGACGTTGGCGTCGGCGATGCCGGTGGCGTGGTGGCCGACGGCGAGGAGCCGGGGTTGACCTGCTCGTCGTCGCCGGTGCCGAGGGTGAGCCACAGACCGACGCCGAAGACGGCGAGCAGAAGGAGAATCACTCCCCAGAGAATCGGTGACCACCACCGTCGCCCGTTCGGCTCCGCGTACCACCCGGTCTCCTCCTGGTACTCCGGCGGACGCGGCGGCGGTACGCCCGCCCGCCCGGACCATGCCGCCGGCCCGCCGGCGGGAGGCAGGGGCGCGGTCTGGTCAGCAGGCGGCAGTGGCTCGGTCTGATCCGCCGGCAGCGGGCGGGTTTCGTCGTCCGACCCGTCAGCGCCGGGCTTTCGGTCGTCGCTCATCCCACTCCCCCTCGCTGCCTGACGACAACCTAGCTGGAGAGCAGGGGGGCCGGCGGGAATCAGCTCACCGCAGCCCGATCCGTGTCAACCCCCGCAACCAAACCACCCCGCTGTATTTACTCTGCGTAAGAATTTGGGCTCGGTACTCCCCGCCCCGACCACAGGACGTTACGCTCGCCGGCATGGCGAGACGCGGCTGGGCAATATCGATCATGACCGCGCTTGGTACCGCCGCCGGGGCCGGCGCCGCCGCGCTGGGCTTCGGCTACGGCCTGGGCATCATCAACTGGGCCCCACCGCCCGATCAGGGGGAAGCAGTCACCGCCTGGACGGCCAGCCTGATCTGGGCCACCTGGATCGCCGCCAGCTCTACTGTGGCCGGTGCGGTCTGCGCACAACACCTCCGCCGTCGTGGCCCGGTGGAACGCCCATCGAACAGCAGCAGCGAGCCCTCCGGAGCGGACTCGACGGAGAGCACCACCGCGCCATCCATTTTGCACAGCTCGGCCGACAGCCCGGGCGGCCCCGAGACCGCCGCACCGACCACCCGGGAGACGGCGAAGTTGAGCCAGGCCAACCCGAGTGAATCCGACGGGGTGTTCGGCAGGCTGGCGCTCGCCGGAGCCGCCGGGATCGGTGCCCTGATCACGGTCCTGTTGACCGCCGTACCGGCCCGGGTGGCCGTGGTACCCGGCGTCGCCGCACCCCGGGATGTCGCCGCTGGCTACGCCGCCCTGGGCGTCCTGGTCGGCGTGGCCATCGCCGGATGGGCGTTACACTCCCGCGCCGCCGCCACCAACGTGATCGCCACCGTCGGCTGGCTGTGGCTGCTCGCGGTGGTGGCCGTTGTGGACGGCGTCATCGCGGGACGGGGACTGAATGCCGCCCAGCTCGGCATCTGGCAACTCAGTGTCGGCGGAAGCGAGCTGTGGCTCCGCGACTGGTTCTACTGGCCGGGTGCGCTGCTGTCCCTCGGCTCTGCCCTCCTCATCGGCGTACTGGTCGCCCGCGGCACGGCCCGGAACCCCGACCAGCGAATTGGCACCACCGCCTCCGGCGCAGCCGGCCCGCTCCTCGTCGCCGTCGTCTACCTGCTCGCCGTACCGGGGCTGGCGGACCTCGCTCCCGGCCAGGCGTCGGCACACCTCATCGCCCCGTACGCGGTCATCATCGGCTTTGGGGGCTCGGCGCTGGTCGCCGCGCTCGGCCAACGGGCCGACCGCCGACGGCGGGCAGTTTCGCCCCAGCCGGCGGAGACTCCGGCCGATTCACCCCAGCCAGCCGAGACTCCGGCCGATTCGCCCCAGCCGGCCGAGCCCCCGGCCGCCCCACCGCCGGACGGTTCGGTCGGCGCGACGGCTACCCCTCGCCGCCGGACGCGCGGATCAGGCAGCCGACGTCCCCGCACTGTGCCGACGGATACCACGGCCGGGGTGCCGGTTCAGCGCAGCGTGGACGATGCACCGGCAGCGGACGCCGCCCCCGCCGCGCAGGAGCCGACGGAGAGCGGCCCGGCCCGGCCCCGGTCGCCCCGCCGCACCAGCTAACCGGGGTGCCGGGCACCGCCCCGACCGGGTTCTGCCCCAAGCCTTCGGTCGCCATCGCTCGGACGCCTTCGGTCGCCATCGCCCCGACGCGCCGAGTAAGGGCGAAACCCGCCGGCCGCCTAGTCGACCGGCCAGGTGTGCACCGGCTCGTTGCTGCGCTGGAGTTCGGCGTACCGCTGGACCATGTGGTGCAGGGCCGCCGGGCGGTCGAGTTTCCGGTGCCGCTCGGCCGCCCACACCGTTTCCGCCTGCCACACCGCGCCGTTACGTCGGGTCCGACAACGCTGCTCGATGATGCCGAGCAGCCGGTCTCGCTCACCGGGAGCCACGCCGAACCGGTCGAGGCCGGTCGCCGCCTGCGGCAGCAGCACGTCGAGGACCAGCTCGGTGACCGGTACCTCACCGAGCTGAGGCCAGTGCACCACGGCGTCCATGCCACGTCGGGCGGCGGCGTGGAAGTTCTCCTCCGCCGAGCTGAACGGCAGCTGACTCCACGCCGGATGGTCCGCCTCGGCCAGCCCTCGTGCCGATCCGAAGTAGAAGGCGGCGTTGGCCAGCATGTCGATCACGGTCGGACCGGCCGGCAGGACCCGATTTTCCACCCGTAGGTGCGGACGCCCCTCGGTGATGTCGTAGACCGGCCGGTTCCAGCGGTAGACCGTCCCGTTGTGCAGGCGTAGTTCGCCGAGTTTCGGCACACCCCCGGCGTGCAGCACCTCCACCGGGTCCTCTTCCTCGCAGATCGGCAACAGTGGCGGAAAATAACGGACGTTCTCCTCGAAGAGGTCGAAAATCGAGGTGATCCAACGCTCGCCGAACCAGACCCGAGGACGGACCCCCTGCGCCTTCAACTCGTCTGGCCGGGTGTCGGTCGCTTGTTGGAACAGCGCGATCCGGGTCTCCGCCCAGAGTTGTCGGCCGTACAGATAGGGAGAGTTGGCTCCGGTCGCCACCTGGGCGGCGGCGATCGCCTGTGAGGCGTTCCAGTAGTCGGCGAAGCTGTCCGGCGCCACCTGGAGGTGGAACTGCAGACTGGTGCAGGCCGACTCAGGAGCGATCGAGTCGGTGTGGGTCTGTAACCGCTCGACTCCGCGGATGTCGAGCTCGATGTCTTCACCACGCGCTCCGACGATCTGGTCGTTGAGCACCCGGTAGCGCTCGTTGGTGGAGAGGTTGTCGACGACCAGGTGCCCCTCGGTCAGGGTGGGCAGGATTCCCACCAGGAGGATCTTTGCGTCAGACTTGGCCGCCCACTCATCGGCACGGGCCAGACTGCCACGAAGGTCCTGTTCGTAGCCGGTGAAGCCGGTGCCCTCGATCAGCCGGGGCGCGGCGTTCAGCTCGAGATTGAACTGCCCCAGTTCGGTCTGGAAGAGCGGGTCGGCGATGTCGGCGAGAATCTCCTCGTTCCGCATCGCCGGTTCGGCGGCGGAGTCGACCAGGTTCAGCTCGATTTCCAAGCCGGTCATTGGCCGATCGGCAGCAAACCCGAAGTCGTCCAACATCAAGGCGAAGACGTCCAGGCAGCGACGTACCTTGCGCCGGTAGCGGAGCCGATCCTCCCGGGAGAAGGCGCCTAGCGTGACATCCCTGCCCATGTATCCTCCCGGCGCCCGAGGTGACGGAGCGATGCCGCTCCGCAGCGCATTGTGAACCCTCCACGGTAGGAGTGGCCAAGGCGGCGGGCCAGAGCTGGGCGCTTATCAGCCCACCAGCCTGGTCTCGTGCACCATCCACAGAGATGCTTGTCTTGTAAGTAACGTGCTCAACAGATATTGCCTGCGGCAATATTTCGTTGATCAACTACTGGTAGCATCGGGCGGTGGACCCGAATGTGTTCGACGACCCCCGGATCACCGCCGTCGGTCTACTTGTCGAGGCGCACGCCGGGCTGTTGGCCCGGTTCGCCGCCCAATTCGAGGAGCACGGACTCTCCCCGGTGGAATTCGAGGTACTCACCCGGCTCGCCCGCTCACCTGGCAATCAGCTCCGGATGACCGATCTCGCCGCACAGACTTCCCTCTCCACCAGCGGGACGACCCGCGTGGTGGACCGGATGGAACGCGATGGGCTCCTCGCCCGGCGTGCCTGCCCCGCCGACCGACGAAGCTACTTCGCGGTGGCCACCGAATCCGGCCGGGAGCGGCTCCAGGCCGCACTCCCGGATCACCTACGCATCATCGAGGAGTGGTTCACCGGGCAGCTCGACCGGGAGTCACTGACCCAACTCCTCGATGGGCTACGTCGGGTGCGCGATGCGGTCCACCCCGGCGCCACCGCCGGCGCCACCGACCCGGAGCCGGACCGCAACCGCCACTGACGCCACCGGTGGATGGCGCTGGCTTGGCCAGGACACCACCGGCAGCGAATACCACCGGCAGAAAGAGCGGCAGAACTGCCCGAGAAACGGTTGATTGTTGGGCAATTCGGGCAGGTGAGAGTTCCCCGCCAACTAAGCTCCACATCAACGGGGGATGCACCCGGGGGAGGGCGCGGGCGACGAGCGAGGGGTAACAGAGGGGGCTCTCGCTCGCGCCGCTCCCGGGACCTGTTCAGCCGGCCACGCCGACAACGGCTCACGGCCGACGGGTAGCCGCAGCCAAAGCCTCCACCTCCGGTGGCAGCAGACAGATCCCACTGACCCGACAGACCGCATCCAGCCGATCCAGCACGGCCGGCTCCGCCGTGCTGGCGGCCAGCCCCACCAACGCCTCCACCAGGTCACGGCGATCCTGACTGTTGGCTCCCGCCTCGGCAGCGACGGCGAACCACTCGGCCGCCACCTCCCGATCACCCCGGCGCAACGCCAGCGTTCCTTCGATCAACCCACAGATCCCGTCCGCTGGAATCCAACTCAGACCCGCCGCCGGTCCCCCGGGCCGCAGCTCGGCCAGCACCTCGGTCGCCTCCGCCACGCGATCGTCCTGTGCCAGCGCCAGCCCAACCGTGCCCAGCACCCGCCGGTGGTGCCCCGGGTCACCCAGCGCCGTCAACGCCGCCAACGTCCTCCGTCCCTGGTCGACGGCGATGTCGTACCGGCCCTCAAGACGCGTGACCTCCGCCAGGTTGGCCATCGCGAGTACTCGTAGCCGCCGCTCCCCGCACTGGGCCGCGAGGCGATCGGCGGCAGCCAACCGGCGCCGAGCAGTGGCAAGGTCACCGACCCGGATCCCGTGCCAGGCCAGGTTGTTCTGCGCCACCGTCATGTCCCGGATCCGCCCGTGCCGGGTGGCCAGCGCCAATACCGCCTCGGCCTGCCCCCGTGCCTCATCGTGGTCGCCGGTGCCGGTGAACAACCTGCCCAAAACGGTACGGGCCTCCAGCTCACCGGCGACCTCGCCGGCCGACTCGAAGGCGGCGAGTGCCGCACGGGCAGCCGGCAGCTCCTCCGCCCCGGCGCCGTGCTCCGCGGCCAACCGGGCCACGCCCAGCAACGCCCACGCCCGCAGGACCGGGGAAGCGTCAGCGGTACGCGGATCCGCCAGCAACCGGCGCAGCCACTGCCGGCCGGCGACATCGCGCCCGCGAAAGCGCCACCACCGGACGAGTCCGGCCGCCAGGCCCAGCGCGGTCACCGGATCGTCGACAGCGGCATGCCCGAGTGCGGAGCTGATGTCCCCACCCACGTCGTCCAGTCGGTGCACCGCCGCGGTCAGGTCCGCGCCAACCAGGTACGGGGCCGTCTCGGCGACCAGTCCGGCCATGACCCGCGCATGTTGACGCCGGGCCGGGGTGAGTTCGCCCGCGCCGGCAGCCTGCTCGACGGCGAACTCCCGAACAGCGTCGAGCAGCCGGAATCGGAACGGCCCCGCCCCCAGGATGCTGAGTAGACCCAGCTCCCGGAGCCGATCCAGGAGCACAACCGGGTCAACGACCAGCGCCGTGCCCCCCGGTTCCGCGCCAATTCCGAGCATCTCCTCGGCCAACCTGATCGACCAGCGGTTACCGAAGATGGCGAGCCGCCGCAGGGCAGCCCGCTCCTCGGGGGTGAGCAGGAGATAGCTGGTAGCAACGGCGTCCCGCAGCGTCTCGACGACCGCAGCGGGCGTCCGCTGCGGCCGGCCCGGATCAGCAGCGTTCCAGCCCGGCCGCTCGGCGGCACCGGAAGCAGTTGCCAGATCAAGAACCCGATCGCCATACCGGTCGAGCAACTCGTTGAGGTCGAGGAGGTGCCCCCGCGCCGCCATCAGCTCGATCGCCAACGGAAGTCCACCGAGGCGGCGGACCAGCCGGGCCAGCGCCGGTAGTTCCGCCGCCGTCGGCGGATTCGGTCGGACCAGCTCGAGCCGGGCGGTGAACAGCGCCACCGCCGGATACTGGGCGAGGGCCTCCGGGCCAGCCTCGTCGCGGTCCGGCGGTGGCGTATCGAGCGGGGCCACCGGCCGGACCCGCTCACCGCGCAGCCCGACCGGGTGCCGACCGGTGACCAGCACCCACAGGGACGGCACCGCGGTCGCGAGTTGGTGCAGGGCTTCGGCGACCGGGCCGGGAGCCCGCTCCACGGCGTCCACAAGTAGCAGTGCCGGCTGGCCGGCGAGCCGGGTGGCCAGCTCGGGGAGGCGAGCTACTCCGAAGGCCGCCGCTGAGGCGGCAAGCAGCTCCGCGACATCCGTTCCCTCCCCGGTGAGGACCCCGGCTACCCCACCCGGGAGGTGCCCGGTGGCCGCTTGGGCCACCGACAGCGCCAGCGCCGTCTTGCCGACTCCAGCCAATCCGACCAGGCTGACCAGCCGGGCTGTCGGCTCGCCGCTGAGCATCCCGACCAGCTCGGCCACGTCACGCTCCCGGCCGATCAGCTCGGGGGCCGGGGGCAGCGCGGTCGGCCGTACCATGCCGTCCGGGCCGACGTGGAACACCGACTCGGGCTCCGGGTACCGGGGCGTCGGCAGCTGTCGGGCGGCGGCGACAAAGGTGGACCGCGCTGCCCCGGCCAACCCAAGGGCGGTCGCGAGCAGTTCGACGGTGGTCCGCTGGGGCCGCGACGAACGGCCCCGCTCCACGTCCCGCACAGTCCGGACCCCGACTCCGGCCCGGCCCGCCAGTTCGGCCTGGGTCAGGCCGGCGGCCAGCCGGTGTCCGCGGAGTAGGTCGGGCAGCCCCGCCGGGCCGCCGGACCACCGCGAATAGTCATCCTCCGGGCTCATGGCCAGGAAGGGTACGGATCAACGACGATCGCCAAAAGACCCTCGTCGCCCTAATGACCGGCTCCTGGATCCCGGATCCCGGCCAAGCTTCCGCTACAGCCCCAGCTCCCGTGCAATGATCATGCGCTGCACCTCGGAGGTACCCTCACCGATCTCCAGGATCTTGGCGTCCCGCCAGAATCGGGCCACCGGAAACTCGTTCATGAAGCCGTACCCGCCGTGGATCTGGGTGGCGTCCCGAGCGTTGTCCACCGCGATGGTGCTGGCGTGCAGCTTGGCGATGGCCGCCTGGCGCTTGAACGGTTCTCCGGCGAGCATCCGCGCCGCCGCGTCGTAATATGCCAGCCGGGCGGTGTGCACCCGCAGCTCCATGTCCGCAATCTTGAATTGAATCGCCTGGTTGGCCCCGATCGGACGGCCGAAGGCGTGCCGTTCCTTGGCATACCGGACCGACTCGTCCACACAGCCCTGGGCCAAGCCGACGGCGAGGGCGGCGATCGCGATCCGCCCCTCGTCGAGAATCCGCAGGAACTGCGCGAAGCCCCGGCCCCGCTCGCCAAGCAAGTTTCCCGCCGGCACCCGACAGTCGTCGAAGGTCAGCTCGTGCGTGTCGGAGGCCGTCCAGCCCACCTTGGAGTATCCCGGCGCCACGGTGAAGCCCGGGGTTCCGGTCGGCACGATGATCGTGGACAGCTCCTTTGAACCATCCGGCCTGGTACCGGTGACCGCCGCGACCGTGACCAGCTCGGTGATGTCGGTCCCGGAGTTGGTGATGAACGCCTTCGACCCGTTGATCACCCACTCGTCCGTCGACTCGTCGAGTACGGCCCGGGTCTGGGTTCCCCCGGCATCCGAGCCGAATCCCGGCTCAGTCAACCCGAACGCGGCCAGCGCCGTGCCGTTGAGTAGCCGCGGCAGCCACTGTGCCCGCTGCTCGTCCGTACCGAACCGGTAGATGGGCATCGCACCGAGCGAGACCGCCGCCTCGAGCGTGATCGCCACGCTGGAGTCGATCCGGGCAAGCTCCTCCAGTACCAAGCAGAGCGCGAAGTAGTCACCCCCCATGCCGCCGTGCTCCTCCGGAAAGGGGAGACCGAACAGACCCATCTTTCCCATCTGGCGAATAGCGTCGTACGGGAAGGTGTGCTGCTCGTAGTGGTCGGCGATGACTGGAGCGACCACCTCGCGGGCGAAGTCGCGGACGCTCGCCCGCAGCGCCTCGTGCTCCTCGGTGAGTCGAAAGTCCATGGATTCCTCCTGGTGGGGGTTGGGCCACCCGACGCTCGTGACGCCGGGGCGGCCGGGTCAGACGGGGGTGACGCCGTGCCGGCGGGTGGCGAAGTGGCGATCCTTGCCGCGGGCGGCGGCGAACCGGCGAATCAGCTCGCCTCGCAGTTCGGGTGGTTCCACGATCGCGTCGACCACCAGTTCGCTGGCGAGCCGGACGATGTCGATGTCCTGCTCGTACTCCTCGCGCCGGGCGGCGACGAAGGCCGCCCGTTCGCCCTCGTCCCCGATGGCCCCGATCTTGTTGGCGTAGACCGCGTTCACCGCCGCCTCCGCCCCCATCACGGCGATCTTCGCGGTCGGCAGGGCGATCGTGGCGTCCGGCTCGAACCCGGGGCCGGCCATCGCGTAGAGGCCAGCGCCGTAGGCCTTGCGCACCACCACACAGATCTTGGGTACGGTCGCCTCGGAGATCGCAGTGATCATTTTTGCGCCGTGCCGAATGATGCCCTGCTTCTCCACCGCGCTGCCGACCATGAACCCGGGCACGTCGGAGAGGAACAGCAGCGGTACGTTGAACGCGTCACAGAGCTGCACGAACCGGGTCGCCTTGTCGGCCGAGTCAACGAAGAGCACGCCCCCCTTGAACATCGAGTTGTTGCCGACCACGCCAACGACCTCGCCGTTGAGCCGACCAAAGCCGATGGTCAACTCCTTGGCCCACAGCGCCTGGATCTCGAAGAAGCTCCCCTGATCGAGCAGCCCCTTCGCGTACCGGCGCATGTCGAACGCCTGCCGCTCACTGGCCGGCACCAGCGCCGCCAGATCGGCCTTCGCCGGCGCATCGACGGCGGGCGCCGGCGGCGGCGCCTGCGTCCAGTTTGTCGGCAGGTACGACAGGTAGCGCCGCACGACGTCAAGCGCGTCGGCCTCACTCCGGCAGAGGAAGTGCCCGACGCCGGATTCGGCGCAGTGCACCCGGGCCCCGCCCATCGCCTCCAGCGTGGTCTGCTCTCCGGTGACCATCTCGACCATGCGGTCCGAGCCCAGGTACATGCTGGCATTTCCCTCGACCATGGCGACCACGTCGCAGAAGGCCGGGATGTACGCCCCACCGGCCGCGCTCGGTCCGAAGAGCGCGCAGACCTGGGGGATCGAGCCGGACGCGCGGACCTGGTTCCAGAAGATCTTTCCGGCGCCACGCCGGCCGGGGAACAGATCCACCTGATCGGTGATCCGGGCACCGGCCGAGTCGACCAGGTAGACCATCGGAACCTTGGTCGCGTAGGCCCGCTCGATGATCCGGATGATCTTTTCGACGGTCCGGGCTCCCCAGCTGCCCGCCTTGACCGTGGAGTCGTTGGCCATCACACAGACGGGGCGGCCGTCGATGGTGGCGGTTCCGGTGATCACGCCGTCGGCGGGCAGCGCTTCGGCCTGCGCATTGGCATAGAGCCCGTCCTCGACCAACGACCCCTCGTCAACCAGGAACGCGACCCGTTCCCGGGCGAAGAGCTTGCCCTTCGCGGCATTCGCCGCATGGTACTTGTCCGCGCCCCCGGCCCGGGCCCGCTTCCGTAGCTGTTCCAGCGCCTCACGATCGAGCGTCACGCCGACTCCTCCTGTGCCGCCGCTCCCGGTCCGGCGCGCGTTCGCGCGCACCACCGAGCCTACCTGAACGATCGTTAGGGTAACGCACCACGCCCACGATTTGCCTGCCCGCTCCGAGCGGATTCGGGACACCAACGCCCGGCTCCACGCCAACGCCCGGCCCCACGACAACGACCACCGTGCGGCCGAGACCGACCGCACGGTGGTGAGAGCCAGCCCGGCGCGGGGGGCCAGCCAGGCCCGGGGGGCCAGCCAGGCCCGGGGGGCCAGCCCGGCGCAGGGGCTTATTCAGGTGGGGGCGTCAGGCAGGCGAGGCAGCCAGCCGGGTCCGCGGGCCGGCGCGGAGCACACCGCTGGGCAGGCTTCGGCCGACCAACTCCTCGGCCAGTTCGGCGACCTCGATCAGGGCGGCCAGGTCGATGCCGGTGTCGATACCCATGTCGTGCAGCAGATGCACGGCCTCCTCGGTGGCCAGGTTGCCGCTGGCCCCGGGCGCGTACGGACAGCCACCCAGCCCCCCGACGCTGGCGTCGAACTCGGTCACCCCCAGCTCGACAGCGGTCAGCAGGTTCGCCAGGGCAGTGCCGCGGGTGTTGTGGAAGTGCAGCAGCACCGGTACGTGTGCGTCACGATCTCGTACGGCCGTCACCAACTCACGGACCCGGCGGGGCGTCGCCATGCCGGTGGTGTCGCCGAACGCCACCCGATCGGCGCCGTCGCGCACCACCCGGTCCACGATCCCGGCCACTCGAACGGGGTCAATGTCCCCCTCGTACGGGCAGCCGAAGCTGGTCGCGACGATAACCTCCGCCCGAGCACCGGCGTTGTGGAGCAGCTCGACCAACTCGGCGATGTCGTCCAGCGACTCGTCGGTGGAGCGGTTGACGTTGCGCCGGTTGTGGGTGTCGCTGGCGGAGACCACCACCTCGATCTCGGTGAACCCGGCGGCCAACGCGCGCTGGGCACCGCGGGTGTTCGGCACCAGCGCCGAGTAGCGCACCCCTTCGGTCTGCTCCGCCCGCCGCCACACCTCGTCGGCGTCGGCCATCTGCGGGATCGCCTTCGGATGCACAAAGGACACCGCTTCGATCCGCCCAACCCCGGTTCGGGAGAGCGCATCGAGCAGTCGTACCTTCGCCTCGGTCGGAATCGGCTCCTCGTTCTGGAGACCGTCGCGCGGCCCAACCTCCCGAATAGCCACGAATCCCGGCATATTACCCATGGGCCACCTCACTGTGACGCGCTCTGGTCCGACTCCCCCAGCATGTCACCCGCGGCCTCAGCCGAGTCGATCGCGTAATCACGGGAGTCGACGCAGTGCGGCGACCAGCCAGCCCGATCGGGGATCAGCTCTCCCCGACCCCGGGGTCACTACCCGGACCCCGGGGTCACTACCTCGACCCCGGGGTCAACATCAAGACGGGTACGGTCCACGCATCCGAGCAGCCGCCGTCAGCGCATGCGGGAGACGATGCCGGTGTCGTAGTCGCCGGAGAGGAACTCCGGGTTGTCCAACAGTTCGGCGAAGAAGGGCAGGTTGTTCTTCGGCCCAGCGAGCTGGAACTGCGCCACCGCGGCCCGCGCCCGACTGATCGCTTCGGCACGGTCCGCGCCACTGACGATCAGCTTGGCCATCAGGCTGTCGTAGAACGGGGTCACCGTGTTGCCGGCGCCATAACCCGAATCGACGCGGACGCCCTCGCCGGTCGGTTCGGTCCAGGTGGTGATCGCCCCCGGCCCGGGCAGGAAACGCTTCGGGTCCTCGGCGTTGACCCGCAGCTCAATCGCGTGCCCGCGCGGCGTCAAGGCATCCGGGTCGAACGTCGGCGGCAGCCCGGCGGCCACCCGCAGCTGCTCCTCGACCAGGTCAACCCCGTAGACCAGCTCGGTGACCGGATGCTCGACCTGCAGTCGCGTGTTCATCTCCAGGAAGAAGAACTCGCCGGTGCTGGGGTCGAGCAGGCATTCGACCGTGCCGGCGTTGCGGTAGCCGACCGCCTCGCCCGCCCGCACCGCCGCGGCCAGCAACCGGGACCGAAGCTCCGGGGTGACCGCCGGGGAGGGGGACTCCTCGACCAACTTCTGGTTCCGTCGCTGCACCGAGCACTCGCGCTCGCCGAGCGCCACCACCCGGCCGTCGGCCAAGCCGAGAATCTGCACCTCGACGTGGCGCACCCGGGGGAAATACCGTTCGAGCAGGACGGACCCGTCCCCGAACATCCGCTCGGCGAACGCGCGCACCTTGTCGTACTCGGTGCGGAGCGCGGTCTCGTCGTTCGCGATTCCCATGCCCATGCCGCCCCCGCCAGCGGCGGCCTTGACCATCACCGGGTAGCCGATCTCTGCCGCCGCGTTGACCGCCGCGGCAAGGTCCACCGCCGGTTCCGTGGTGCCCGGCGCGACCGGCACCCCGGCCGCCGCCATCAGATTCCGGGCGTTGATCTTGTCACCCATCGCGGTGATCGCGTCCGAACCCGGCCCGACCCAGAGCAGACCACTCGCCGCGACGGCCTGGGCGAAGTCGGCGTTCTCCGACAGGAAGCCGTAGCCGGGGTGGATCGCCTGCACGCCGGTCGACTTCGCGGCGGCGAGGACAGCCTCGACATTCCGGTAACTCTGCGCCGGATTCGCCGGACCGACGCAGACCGCCTGGTCGGCCTCGGTCACAAACGGCAGGCTGGCGTCCGCCTCCGAGTGCACCGCCACCGCCCGGACACCGAGCCGCTTCGCGGTCCGGATGATCCGGCGGGCGATCTCGCCCCGATTGGCGACCAGCAATGACTCGATCATGTTTCCTCCAGCGTCCGGGGGTCGAACGGAAGCTAGGGAACCATGCCGCCCCGGTTACTGACGAGTCAGTGTGCGGCACAGCCACTCGATCCAGCCTGGGACAGGCTCGGCCTGAGGCCAGTACTCAACGTGCTGTCGGCGCCAACAGCGCAGCCAGTGTCGCGCTCCGGAGCAGCTCGGCTCGGCGCTGCCGGTCCACCACGCCACCGAGGAACGGGGTCGAGTTCATCAGGCCAAAGGCGGCGTGGGCCAGCACCCGCGCCTCGTTGTCGGGCAGGCCCGGGTGCGACGCGGTCAGCACGCTGACCCACTCCTCGACGTACAGCCGCTGGAGCCGGCGGATGCGGCGACGCGGTTGGTCAGGTAGTCGGTCCAGCTCGTGCAGGTGCAGGGCGATCACCGCCGGTTGGGCCAACGCGAAGTCGACATGGAAGTCGATCAGCGACTCCAACGCGGCGCGAGGGTCGTCGGGATGGGCCGACGCCCGCTCCCGGCCGCCGGTGAGCAGCCCTTCGCTGACCGGGATCAACGCGGCGACCAGCATCGCCTCCTTGCCGGCGAAGTGGTGGTAGAGCGCCGGACCGGTGACCCCGGCGGCAGCGCCGATGTCATCCATCGACACACCGTGGTAGCCCCGGGCGGCGAACAACCCGACCGCGATCTCCAGGATCTCGTCCTTACGGGACCGACGCCGGCCACTGCCCGTATCGCCGTTCGCCGCTCTGGGCGACTGCTGCACCGTCACGGGGAAAGCGTAGTCCGCAGGCTCCACCGCGTGCAGCGGTCCCGGCCGTGCCCCGGATTCCCGAAGCGCGGCCGGGACAGGACCCAGGCGCGGTGGACGCTTGGGCAGAGCGGAGCCGGTCAGCCCTGCAACGGGGTCAGGTCGGGGCGCTTAGCGGTGACCGTGTCGCCGGAGCTGCGACCGGTGAGGCGACGCGTCAGCCAAGGTGCCAGGTGCTGGGTGGCCCAACGGAGGTCGTCGGTACGGGCCGTCAGCCACGGCCGGGGCAGCGGACGCTCGGGGGCCAGCAACCACTCCTCGGCACAGCTGACCCCCAGCGCGGACAGCACCTGGGCGGCCACCCGCCGGTGCCCGGCCGAGGAGAGATGTAACCGATCGGTGCTCCACAACATCGGATTCAGGTACGTGTCGTCGGCGTACAGGTCGACCAGGATCGCGCCGTGCCGTTCCGCCGTGTCACCAACCGCCTGGTTGAGCAGCTGCACTCGAGGGGCGACCAGCCGCTGCCCGGGCAGGCGGGCCAGGACGTCGGCGAAGCGGAACAGGACCACGTCAGCCCCGCCCGCGCGTAGCCGCCCCACCACGTCGTTGAACCGCGCGATCAGGTCCTCCGGGTCGAAACTTCGCCGCAGCACGTCGTTTCCACCCGCCGCGAAACTGATCAGATCCGGCTGCATCGCCAACGCGGCGGGAACCTGCTCATCCACCACCCGAGGAAAAAGCCGACCGCGAACAGCGAGGTTCGCGTACCGGAACTCAGACCCGGCTTCCGCGGCGAGCCGGGTGGCCACCAGGTCGGCCCAGCCCCGAAAGGCGCCATCCGGGTACGTGTCGTTCAGGCCCTCGGTGAAGCTGTCCCCGACCGCCACAAAACTGCGCCAGCCCACTACACCCTCCAGGGTAGGGAAGGACCCGTGTCTCCGCCTCCGGTAGCGGCAAGCCCTGCCTGAGAAGCGATAGTTTCTCAGCAATGGTGCTTCTCTGGGTGCCCCCGGGGTCGGAGCCGGGTGACATCGAGGCGGTATGGGAGTCCGAAAGCCTCTGGCCGAAGGGATGACCGCAGCGGTAGGTGTAGTAAGGGAGAAACGGGGAACCGCGTCCCGATCGGGCTGGATCGCTACCAAAGGAGTCCCATGACCAGTTTCCGGGTCAGTGACGTGATGACGAAGCAGGTCATCTACCTGCCATTGGAGACCACCCTGGACGAAGCTGCCCGGGTGATGAAAGAGGCCGACATCGGGGACGTGGTCGCGACCGACGGCGCCACGCTCGCCGGGGTACTCACCGACCGGGACATCGTGGTTCGGGCCGTCGCCCAGCGGAGGGACCCAGCCCGGACCACCATTGGCTCCATCGTCACCCGTGAGGTCGTGATGATCGAACAAACCTGCACCGCGGGCGAGGCGGCGGCCCTCATGCGGGAACGGGGCGTACGGCGAGTACTGGTCTGCGACAACGCGCGAAAACTGGTCGGAATCGTCTCCCTCGGTGACCTCGCCCTGCGGCTCGACCCCCAGTCGACGCTCGGCCAGCTCACCGAACAAGCCCCGATGCCATGAGGTGGACGTGCCCCGCTGCCGTGAGGTCGAGGCGACCCGCCGGTAGCCTGGCGGGATGCCCGAGATGCCTCCCCGGCTGGTCGAGATCGTGGACGAGTTCGCCACGGCACCCCGTGACATCGTGCTGGAACTGCTGCTGGAGTACGCCGACGCCATCGGGCCGTTGCCGTCCGGGCACCCCGGCCGCGCGGAGCTGGAGCCGGTCCCGGAGTGCCAGACGGCACTCTTCCTGCGCGCCCGCGTGACTCCGGAGGGCAGCGTCGAGACCATCTTCGACTGCCCACCCGAGGCCGCCACCACCCGCGCCTTCGCGGGGATCCTCGCCGAAGGGCTCGCCGGCGCTCGGCCGGCGCAGGTGCTGGCCGTCCCCGACGACCTGTACCAGCGGATGGGGCTGGCCCAGGCGGTAAGCCCGCTGCGGATCCGGGGCGGTACCGCGGTGCTGGCCCGACTCAAACGCCAGGTCCGGGAACAGACGAGCTGACCCCCGGGTTGCCTTCGGTTATGGAGATCGAAATCTACAGCGACCTGGTCTGCCCCTGGTGCTACCTGGGCAAGCGCCGACTGGAGCGGGCACTCGCGTCCTACGACCGCCCCGTGACCGTCAGCTACCGACCGTTCCAGCTCGACCCGGCGCCGGTACCCGAGCCGCTGCCGCTGCTGGACGCGCTGGGCGCGAAGTTCGGCGGCCGGGAGCGCGCGCGGCAGATGGCGGACCAAGTCACGCGGGCCGCCGCCGGAGACGGCATCGAGTTCGACTTCGACCGTGCGCTCGCCGCGAACACCTTCGACGCGCATCGGCTGGTCGCCTGGGCGGCGGAGCGGGACCGGGCCGCCGAGACGGTCGAGGCGCTACACCGGGCCCACTTCCGCGACGGCATCGACATCGGCTCCCGGCCGGCGCTGGCCACGATCGCGGGTGCGGTCGGCCTGGACGCCGCGGCAGCCCACACCTTCCTCGATTCCGACGGGCAGGTAGCCGAGGTCCGTGCCCGGCTGGCCACCGCGCGGGAGCTCGGCATCACGAGCGTGCCGACCTTCGTCCTCGCCGGCCGGTACGCGGTGAGCGGCGCGCAGGATTCGTCAGCCCTGCTCGCCGCCCTGACCGAGGCCCAGCGGCACCTGACGACCGGGGCCTGATGGCGCACCCCCGGCGGCAGCCCCGGACATCGACCACGCTGATGTTTCACGTGCAACAACATTGACAAACCCCGCTACCCGGTGGCGCGGGTGCCGCTACCACCAGGTCAGCTCTCGGCGACGTAGCCCTTCCGCTCCAACAGGGCCCGATCCCGGTGGGCAGCCAACTCCTCGGCCCGTTGGGCCTCGATCCGACGTACCTCCACCTCCTCCAGGGAGTGCCGGATCGCGAGGCGGATCACTCCGTACAGGACGATGAACCCTCCGACGTACAGAATCACGGTGGTGACCACGGCGAACATGAAGCCACCGTAGGTCGGTCCGAACCGGGTGCGGCGCTGGCCGCAGAGGGGTTCCCCCGTACGTGTCCAGCGCCCACCCACCCGACCCGACCCGGGAACACCCGAGCGGCGCCGGGTACAGCTCGGCGAGGTGGTCAGGCGGTCTCCATCGCCTCCCCAAGCCCCTTGGCCAGCCCGGACAGATGCTGGTCGGCGAGCACGTGACCAGCGGTGACCACCAACGCCACCGGCCACTCGATGACCTGCAACAGAGTGAGCAGACCCACGCCCGCGTAGTACGCCAGCTTGTCCGGCGGCGGGATCGCCACCTCCCCCAGTACCGGCACGTCCACTCGACGGGTGAACGTCCGGACCATGTCCCGACTCCCACTGAGATCCCGCGTCAACATACTCATCTCGACCTCCCCGAAAAGGCGGTGACCGCCGTGGTGTTCCACCGTCGCCGCCCGCCATGCCGGCCTGGCCGGTAGAACTTCGCCGCTGGTCAGGGGCATAACGGACGGCCGGGCGGGAAGCCAGACCGCCGGGACACACGGCGTGGGAGGCGGGATGGCGTACGGGAAGAACGACACCGGGGATTCGCGCCGATACGAGTACCGCCGTACGCCTCGATGATCCCGCTCGGCCGCGTGCACGTACCGGCCGTACCGGAGCTGATGGGGCTAACGGCCCGCGGCCTCGGATCGGCCGCTGCCCGGGCCGCGCGGCTCACCGGGCTGACCCGCCGCCGGGTCTGGTCCCGCTACGGCCGACACCACATCGAGGTACACGGTGTCTGCCAGGACGGCGGGGAGCAGCTCGCCCGGCAGGTCGAAGCGGCGCTGGAACGCGTACCCGGGGTGAGCTGGGCCCGGGTGAACGCCCCCTCGGGACGGGTGGTGGTCGCCGTTGGTTCCCCCGAGCCCAGGCTGCGCGACCTGATCGCCACCGTGGCCCGCGCCGAACGCGTCAGCCCGCACGAACCGGACCCGGAGATCCCACCGCCGCACCCGCCGGAGGAGGGCCCCCGCACCCCCCGTACGCTCGGCGCCCTCGCCTCCGACGCGCTCGGTCTGACGCTCTCCGCCGCCACCCGGATCCTGCCCTTCACCCCGGTGCCGGGTGAGGTCGCCGGTCTCCTCAACGCGATTGACCTACACCCGCGGCTGCACGCCCTCGCCGACCGGGGAGTGCGCGCCGACCCGCGCGCCGACCTCCTCTTCCCGCTGGCCGAGGCGGTGGCGCAGGGCCTCGCGGGCGGCTGGACCGGCATCGTCCTGGACAGCCTCCAGCGGGTGGTGCAGTGGGGCGAGGCACGGGCCCAACTCGCCGCGTGGACAGCAGCCGAACCCCGCCTCACCGGCGCCCCGGGCCGGGCCGCCGCCCCCGTCCTGCCCGCCGAACGACCCTGCCCGAAGCCGGATGGACCGGCCGAGACGTACGTACTCCGGATGCTCCACGCGGGCGCGGCAGCCGCCGCCGCAGCAGCCCCGGTGGCCGGTCCGAAACGCGCCGCCGCACTCGGCATCGCCACCCTGCCGAAGGCCAGCGGCGCCGGCCGGGAGGGGTACGCCGCCCAGCTCGGTAGCCTGCTCGCGCGGCGCGGCGTCATCGCCATGGACCGCCGCGCGCTCCGCGAACTCGACCGGATCGACACGCTGGTGCTGGACGCCACGATCCTCGGCTCCGACCGCGGCCTCCTCAGCGACCTGGCGCCACTGGGCGACGCGGAGTTGGGCGAGGTGGGTGCTCGAGCGTTCGCCCTCTTCGACCCGGATCAGCCGGCGGCGGTCCAGCACGGCGACGGCTGGGCTCTCGGCCCGCTGGACCGGCTGGACGCGGCGGACCCGGGCGACACCGTGCACAGCGACCGGCTTCGCGCCTCCGGCAGCCGGCTCCTCGGCCTGGCACACGGCGGTCGGCTCGTCGCGCTGCTGCGGGTCGAGGCCGAGCCGGCCCCGGGCGTGGACCTCCTGCCGGCCGCCGCTCGACGCGCGGGGCTGCGACTGGCGGTAGCGGGCGACGACCCGGGCCGGTACGACTTCGCCGACGTCGTCCTCGCCGGCGGTGCCCAGCTCACCGACACCGTACGCCAGCTGCAACGCGACGGCGCGGTCGTGATGCTGCTCTCCGGTGACCGGGGGGCGCTCGCGGCAGCCGACTGCGGCCTCGGCCTGACCATCGACGAGGAGCTGCCACCCTGGGGTGCGCACCTGCTGGTCGGAACGGACCTCGGGGTCGCCGCGCTGGTGGTCGAGGCAGCTGGGGTGGCCCGCCGGATGACGCGGCAGAACATCCGGCTGGGGCTCGGGGGCGCCGGTCTCGGTACGCTGTCCGCGCTCACCGCCGCCCGGGAACAGCTCCCGGACCGGACCCAGGCCGCGGTCAACGGTACGGCGGCGCTGGCGTTCGCCCACGGCGTGTGGCGGGCCCACCACCTACCCAAACCGACCGAGGCCCCGGCCGGGCGGACGGCGGTTCCGTGGCACCTGATGCCGGTGGGAACCGTCCTCGACGAGTTGGGCAGCAGCCTCGACGGGTTGGATCCGACGGAGGCCGGCCACCGACACTCCAACCAGGTCGCCGACGGCGGGCCGACGCCGACCCTGCTCCGCGCCTTCCTGGACGAGCTGGCCAACCCGTTGACCCCGGTCCTCGCCGCCGGGGCGGTGCTCTCCGCGTCGTTCGGCTCCCTGGTCGACGCCGCCCTGGTCAGCGGGGTGGTCGGCGGCTCCGCCCTGGTTGGGGCGGTACATCAGCGCAACACCGAACGGTCGCTGGCCGAGCTACTGTCCCGTACCGCGATCACCGCCCGGGTCCGGCGGAGCGGCGCCGAACAGCAGCTACCCGCCGACAACCTGGTACCCGGCGACGTGATCATGCTGGAACCCGGTGACGCCGTACCGGCCGACTGCCGAATCCTCGAGGCCACCGGGCTGGAGGCGGACGAGTCCTCGCTCACCGGCGAGTCGTTGCCGGTTGGCAAGACCGACCGACCGGTGGCCGCGTCCGACATCGCCGACCGCCAATCGATGCTGTACGAAGGCACCACCGTCGCCGCCGGTCACGGGTTGGCCGTGGTCGTCGCCACCGGTACCGACACGGAGGCCGGCCGCAGCCTCAGCCTCGCCCGGCAGGCCCGACCCAGCGGCGGCGTCGAAGCGCGACTCGGCGGGCTCACCGGCTCGGCGATACCGCTCGCGCTCGGATCCGCCGTCGCGGTCGCCGGTGCCGGCGTCGCGCGCGGCGTACCGCTGGCGGAGACCGCCTCAACGGCCGCGAACCTGGCCGTCGCGTCGGTGCCCGAGGGGTTGCCGTTCCTGGTCAGCGCCGCGCAGCTGGCGGCGGCCCGGCGGCTGGCCGAACGCGGTGCCCTGGTGCGTAACCCCCGCACGATCGAGGCGTTGGGGCGCGTTGACGTGCTCTGCTTCGACAAGACCGGCACCCTGACCGAGGGACGGCTGGTGCTCTCCGGAGTTGGCGACGGTACTCGGTTCGCCACCGTTGACCGGCTCGACGACCACCTCCGCATGATCCTCGCGGTCGCGCTGCGCGCCACCCCGGACGCCGAGGACCCGGAACAGCTTCCCGAGCAGGCCGACCGGGCGATCCGCCGGGCGGCCCAGGAGACCAACACGGTGGAGCAGACCGGTGCCGAGGACTGGTGTCCCGCCGGCGGGCTTCCCTTCGAACCGTCCCGTGGCTACCACGCCACCGTCGGCACCTGCGATGCCGGCCTGGTCCTCAGCGTCAAGGGTGCCCCGGAGACCGTCCTGCCTCGCTGCCAGAGTCGGCGGACCGAGGCCGGGGTGGTGCCGCTGGACGACGCGACCCGAGCGGCGGTCCAGCAGGAGCTGCTCCGGCATGCCGGGGCCGGCCAGCGGGTGCTGGCCCTCGCCGAACGGATCATGTCCGATGAGTCCATCACCGACGGCGATGTCCAGGGCCTGACGTTCGTCGGCATCCTCGCGCTGGCCGACGGGATCCGGGCTAGCGCCGCGCCGGCGGTGGAGAGCATCCGCAAGGCGGGGGTGCACACAATCATGATCACCGGTGACCACCCGGCCACCGCCGAGGCGATCGCCTCGGTGATCAGCCCCGGTGATGGGCAGCGGGTGGCGACCGCCAACGACCTCGTGGACCTCGACGACGAGGCGCTGGCGGCCCGCCTGGTCACCACCGACGTCGTGGCGCGGTGCACCCCGGCCCACAAGGTACGGATGATCCAGGTGCTCCGGACCTGCGGTCGCACCGTGGCGATGACCGGCGACGGCGCCAACGACGCACCCGCGATCCGCCTCGCCGACGTCGGCATCGCCCTCGGACAGCGCGGCACCCCCGCGGCTCGCGCGGCGGCCGACCTGGTGGTCCTGGACGACCGGCTGGAGACCATCATCGCCACCCTCGCCGAAGGGCGGGCCATGTGGTCGTCGGTCCGGCACGCACTGAGCATCCTGTTCGGCGGCAACCTCGGCGAGATCGCGTTCAGCATCGTCACCGCCGCCGCTGACGGCCGATCCGCGCTCAACGGCCGGCAACTGCTGCTCGTCAACCTGCTCACCGACCTGGCCCCCGCCCTGGCCGTGGCGGTCCGGCCACCCCCGCCGGAGCAGAGCGAGAACCTGCTCCGGGAAGGGCCCGACACCTCCCTCGGTGCCACCCTCAACCGGGAACTCGGCGTCCGCGCCACCTCCACCGCGCTCGGCGCCACCGCCGGCTGGATGCTGTCCCGGTGGGCGGCGGCGTCACCCCGTCGGGCCGGCACGGTAGCCCTGGTGTCGCTGATCGGCACCCAGCTCGGCCAGACCCTGCTGGCCGGCGGCACCACCCGCGGCGTCCTGCTCACCACCGCCGGCTCGGTGGGGGTACTCGTACTGGTCGTACAGACCCCCGGCCTCAGCCACTTCTTCGGCTGCACCCCGCTCGGCCCGATCAGCTGGACCATCGCCACCGGCTCCGCGGCCGGCGCCGCCCTCGCCAACGGCACGGTCGCCCGCCTGGTGGAGCAGCTACCGGCCCCGCCCCGCCCCGGAGTGGACCTGCCCGACCTGCTCGCCCGCCTCCGTGGGCACGGCAGCTAGCGCCGGGACGAAGGTCGTCTCCGCACGTCGGCTACGTCCAGGTAGCGGCGGCACGGCGCAACCGGTCGTTGATGGCCCGGCCCACCCCCACCTCGGGCACCGGTTCCACCAGGATCTCGTCCACGCCGGCAGCATCCAGTCGATGTAGCGCGTCGAACAACCGGGCCGCCGCCTCGGTCAGGTCGCCCCTGCTGGACAGCACCTCCACCGCCGCCCAGTCCCCCACCGGAGCACCGCGGAAGCCCAGGAAACCCCGTCGGGCGACGCCGCCGTCCGCCGGCTCGGCATCGGTGACCAACCGCAGCCGCGTACGCGGGGCGTAGTGCGCCGCCAGCGTCCCCGGTGCCACCGGTTGCCCCGAACTGCCCGGCCGGACCAGCACCGGACCGACCGCCTCCTGCAGCGACTCCACCGGCAGCGCGCCCAACCGCAGCACCACCGGGCGGTCGCCCCGCGCGTCCACGATCGTCGACTCGATCCCACACCGGGTCGGCCCACCGTCGAGCACCACGTCAACGGCCGCCCCTAACCCCGCCACCACGTGCTCGGCCCGGGTCGGGCTGAGCTGACCGAACCGGTTCGCGCTCGGTGCCGCCACCGGCACCCCGGCCGCCGCGATCAACTCGCGCGTCGCCGCGTGGTCCGGCACCCGCACCGCCATCGTCTCCAGCCCGGAGGTGACGATCGGCGGGATCACCGCCGGCCGGTCCACGATCAGCGTCAACGGCCCGGGCCAGAACCGCTCGGCCAGCACCGCCACCGCCGCCGGCACCGTACCCACCAGCTTCTCCAGCTCCGCCGCCTCAGCCAGGTGACTGATCAGCGGGTCGAAGCTCGGTCGCGCCTTGGCCGCGAAGATCCGAGCCACCGCCGGGGCGTCCAGCGCGTTCGCGCCCAAGCCGTACACCGTCTCGGTGGGCAGGGCCACCAGACCACCGGCCCGTAGGACGGCAGCGGCCTCGGCGACACCGCTGTCAGCGGGCAGTACTCGCGGCGTGCTCACGCCTCGACGCTAACCTGCCGGGCCCGCTCCCCCGCCGCCGACCCGATCAGCGGGCGGAAAACCATTGGACCAACGGCATATAGTCCGACCGTGACCGAGAACACCACGAAGCGTTTAGCCGTGCCGGCCAAGGCGTCCCTTGAGGGCATCGAGAAGGCCTGGTCGCGGGTATGGGAGCAGAACGGCACCTATCGCTTCGACCGCTCGGTAACCCGGGACGAGGTCTACTCGATCGACACCCCGCCACCGACGGTCAGCGGGGCGCTGCACGTCGGTCACGTCTTCTCCTACACCCACGCCGACGCCATCGCGAGGTTCCAGCGAATGCGGGGCCGGACGGTCTTCTACCCGATGGGGTGGGACGACAACGGTCTGCCCACCGAGCGGCGGGTGCAGAACTACTACGGGGTGCGGTGCGACCCCTCCCTGCCGTACGACCCGGGCTACACGCCACCGGCCGAGCCCCCGAGCCGGCCGCAACCGATCTCCCGGCGTAACTTCGTCGAGCTGTGCCGGAACCTCACCGAGCTTGACGAGCAGGCGTTCGAGGCCCTCTGGCGGCACCTGGGCCTCTCCGTCGACTGGTCCCTGACGTACGCGACGATCGATGACCGGAGTCGGGCGATCTCCCAGCGGGCCTTCCTCCGTAACCTGGGCCGGGGTGAGGCGTACCTGGCGGACGCCCCGACCCTCTGGGACGTCACCTTCCGCACGGCCGTCGCGCAGGCCGAGTTGGAGGATCGCGAGCGCCAGGGAAACTACTACCGGCTCGCCTTCCACTCGGCGACCGGAGACAAGATCTACGTCGAGACCACTCGGCCCGAGCTGCTGCCGGCCTGCGTCGCGCTCGTCGCCCACCCGGATGACGAGCGGTACCAGCATCTCTTCGGCAGCACCGCCGTCACGCCGCTCTTCGGTGTCCCGGTGCCGATCAAGGCGCACCCGCTGGCTCAGCCGGACAAGGGCTCCGGAATCGCGATGATCTGCACCTTCGGCGACCTGACGGACGTGCTGTGGTGGCGGGAGTTGGACCTACCGACCCGGCCGGTGATGGGCCGCGACGGCCGCCTGCTCCCCGAGCCACCACCCGGGGTCGTCAACGCCGAGGCGGTGGCGGCGTACCGGATGCTCGCCGGCCTGACATCGTTCTCCGCTAAGGCGAAGATCGTGGAGCTGCTGCGCGCCGCCGGGAATCTCGAGACCGAGCCCCGCCCCACCACCCAGGCGGTCAAGTTCTACGAGAAGGGCGACAAGCCACTCGAGATCGTCACCACCCGACAGTGGTACGTCCGCAACGGTGGTCGGGACACCGAACTGCGGGGCGCGCTGGTCCGCCGGGGGCGCGAGCTGACCTGGTCCCCCGAGTTCATGCGCAGCCGGTACGAGAACTGGGTCGAGGGTCTCTCCGGGGACTGGATCATCAGTCGACAGCGCTTCTTCGGGGTGCCCATCCCGGTCTGGTACCCGCTCGACGACTCGGGCGAGCCCGACTACGAGCACCCCATCCTGCCGGACGACACGGCGCTACCCGTTGACCCCAGCAGCGACGCCCCGACCGGCTACCAGGAGAGCCAGCGCAACCAACCGGGCGGCTTCATGGCGGACCCGGATGTGATGGACACCTGGGCCACCTCCTCGCTCACCCCCGAGATCGCCGGCGGGTGGACGGTGGACGACGACCTCTTCGCCCGGGTCTTCCCGATGGATCTCCGTCCGCAGGCACACGAAATCATCCGGACCTGGTTGTTCGCCACCGTGCTCCGGTCGCATCAGGAGTTCAATCGCCTGCCCTGGAAGACCGCGCTGCTGTCGGGCTGGATCCTGGACCCGGACCGCAAAAAGATGTCGAAGTCCAAGGGAAACACGGTCACGCCGATGGCGCTCCTGGAGGAGTACGGCTCCGACGCCGTCCGGTACTGGGCGGTCAGCGGCCGTCCGGGCACCGACACGGCCTTCGACACCGGCCAGATGAAGATCGGCCGCCGACTCGCCATCAAGATCCTTAATGCCACCAAGTTCGTGCTGCGGTTCGACTCCCCGACGCTGTTGGCACCCCACCTGGCGCAGGTGACCGAACCGCTCGACCGTTCGATGCTGGCCCGCCTGGCCACCGTCGTTGACTCCGCCACCGCCGGGTTCACCCAGTACGACTACACCCGGTCGCTCGAGTGCACGGAGCAGTTCTTCTGGTCGTTCTGCGACGACTACCTGGAGCTGGTCAAGGAGCGCGCGTACGGGGAACCGGACGATCCCGCCGTCCGTTCGGCCCACGCCGCGCTCGCACTGGCGCTGCACACGCTGCTGCGACTCTTCGCGCCGATGCTGCCGTTCGTCACCGAGGAAGCCTGGTCGTGGTGGCAGGAGGGTTCGGTGCACCGGGCGGCGTGGCCGACCCGGCAGGAGCTCGTCGGCCCCGACGACTCCACCGACGCCCGTGGGGCGGCGGAATCTCATGACTCCATCGGAGCCGGAACGGAGTTGCTCGGGCTCGCCGCCGATGTGCTCGCCGCCATCCGCCGGGCGAAGTCCGAGGCGAAGCAGTCGATGCGGGTGCCGGTAGCCCAGCTCACTCTCCGCGGGCGCGCAACCGACCTCGCCGCCTTCGCTCTGGTCAGCCGGGATGTCCGGGCAGCGGGGGTGGTACGGGCGGTCGACACCGCCGAGGCGGACACGCCGTTGACGCCGGAGATCACACTCGGCTGACGGGGCCCGGGCTGCCCCGGCCCTCCGCCTCCTACCGGATCGCGGTAGGAGGCGGAGGGCCAGTCCAACCCCACCACCGGTGCTAGCATTGCTCTCATTCCTCGGTGAGGAGAAGCGATGGCAGCCCTCAGCATCAGAGATCTCGACGACGCGGTCCGGGACAAGTTACGCCGCCGCGCCGCACGGCACGGTCGATCCATGGAAGCCGAGATCCGCGACATCCTCACCGCCGCCGTCGCCGAGGACGCTCCGGCAACCGACCTGTTCAGCGCACTCACCGATCGATTCACCAGACTTGGCGGCGTCGAACTGGATCTGCCGGACCGTGCCACGCCACCCCGCGCGGCGCGGCTGCCCGAATGATGATCGTTCTCGACACCAACGTCGTCTCCGAGCTCATGCGGGCGCGGCCCGCCCCAGCGGTGCTCGCGTGGCTCCAGCAGAGTTCGAGCGCCGGCTTGTACACCACTGCCGTCACCGTCGCCGAAATCCGCTACGGCATCGCGCAGCTGCCGGAGGGTCAGCGCCGGGAATCACTGCACCAGGCGGCCAATGAGATCTTCGCCGCCTTCCCCCGCCAAGTGCTGCCCTTCGACCTCGCCGCCGCCGGCGCCTACGCCGACGTAGTCGCTGGCCGGGAGCGTCTCGGCCAACCGATCGACGGTTTCAACGCCCAGATCGCCGCCATCTGCCGCGCCCAAGCAGCCACCCTCGCCACCCGGAACACCAAGGACTTCGCGGACACCGGAATCGACGTCCTTGATCCCTGGCAAACCACGGTTAGCTGAATCGTGCGCCCGGCTGCCTACCGGGTCAAGGTAGGCAGCCGGGCGTCCAGTCGCCCTGTCGACACCGAGATCACCCGGCCCCCGACGGCGACCTGCGCACCGCCGAGCGGACGCACGTGCAGCTCGCCCCGGGTCAGTGCGGTGCCGTATCCCTGCCGGACCAGCACCGACTGGGAATGGCCGCCGCCAGTAGCGGCGAGAAATGCCGGCAGACCACCGGCAGCACCTCCGGTGGCCACATCCTCCGCGCCGGCGAGGGAGGTGGTGAACACGCGCAGCCGGACCGCGTTGTCGGAGCGGGCTACCAGGCAAATCCCACGGACGCCCTCCGCAGCGCAGTAGCTCAGCACGGCGGCTGGGTCCAACCGAACCGCCTCCAACGTGTCTGGCGGGAGGCGGACGTAGCTGCGGGCGCGGCCGGTGTCCACGACGAACGCTTCGCCGTGGACGACGCCGTCGAGCGGTAGCCGGGCACGGGCCGCTCGGACAGGGGTACGTTTGCCGGTGAGGACGACGTAGGCCATGTCCTCGTACCGGCGCACCGGCACCTCACCCACGTCGGTGCCGGCCAGCAGGTCCGTGCCGAGGGACAGTTCCCGGCAGGACCGCAGCACATGTTCGGTGGCGAGCAGCGTCTGGGTGCACACCCGCAGCCGCTCGTAGGGCGAGTAGCTGGTGACGTCCACAGTGTCAGCGTCCTGGCGTACGAACGCCGTCTCGGGGTAGCCGAGCAGGCGCGCACCGGCGGCCAGGTCTTCGGGCCGCGTATCCGGGCCCACCGTCACCACGCCGGTGACGTTTCCCATGGCGTCGGGCCCCACGAAGACCCGTACCTGCCGAAATTCGTTTCCCGCAAGACCGGGGGTGGCGCTTGGGTACCTCATGCACCGCCACGCTAGCTGCTGGTCGGCTGTTCCCGTTACGGGCGTAGGTCGGTCTTGGCCTCGCCCGTGGCTGGGTCGAAGGGGTAGGAGAGGTGCTGGTGGGTCATCAACCAGGCGCCGTCCCGGCGTTGGAAGATGCGGGTCCCGCGGGACCAGGTGTCCACTGACTGGCTGCCGGCGGACACCTCGACGTGGTTGAGCCCCCAGGCGACGGCGAGATCACCGTTGACCAGGATTTTCAGGTCGGGAACGTGCCAGGTGACGCTGCTGTCGCCGGCCGCGTCGAGCCCGGCCTTGCAGACCTCGCGGACAGCCTCGACCCCGATGCACTGCAGCGCCTGGTCATGCTCGTAGGAGACGACGTCGTCGGCGATGGGCGCCATCAGGCCGTCGAGGTCTTTGGCCGTTGTGCTGGCGAACCAGCGTTGGTGCAGCCGGCGCAGCTCCTGCTCGGCCTCAGCATGCTCCTGCTCGACGGCAGCGTGGTCCTGCTCAGTGGCGGCGTGGTCCTGGTCCGGAGCGGGGTCGGCCGCGGTGGACCCGTCGGTGAGCGGAAACGAGTGATGCTCGTGAACGATGACCCACCGGCCGGCCTGCTTGCGCAGACCGAACGTCAGCCGCAGCCGGTTTTCGGGATTGTCGGCGAAGTCACGCTCGGTGCCGCAACGCAGCAGGGCGTACGCGAAGGCGACGTCCTCGCCCGCGGTGACCTCCAGCGACTCGATGTCGAACGAGGCCCCCTGGGCCTGCCACCGGAAGAACGGTGGCCAGGTCTCGCGGTAGGCGTCGAGACCCCGCACCCCCTGCTGCGGCGGCGGCACGTCGAACATCACGATGTCCTGCGTGTGGTCGGCAAGGACCCCGGTGAGATCGCCGTGGTGGACCGCTTCGGCCCAGCGCTCGATCAGGGTACGGATCTGCTCCTCGTTGCTAGCCATGGTCGGCTCGGTCCTTCCGGGTTGATGGGTCCGTCAGGACTACAACCCGGGCCAGTCCGCAAAATCATCGCCCGCCGAGAAAATTCTCTTCCCACAGCTGGGCCGGCAGGCCGAAGGTCGGGAAGTCGGCGTCCAGGAACGAAACCACCTCGGCCACCTGCCGCCCGCGCAGCGTCAGCACATCCAGACCCGCCGGGACGTACGCGCCCCGCTCCTCGCTCCACAGGTAGGTGCCGAACGCGAGCTGCCCGTTCGCCCACGTCGGCACGAACCGCCAGCGATGCCGCCGCACCGCCTCGACCAGGAACCCGCGGACGTCTGCCCGGCCGGCGTACCACCTCGTCAGCGGCGGCATCGAGTACCGGGCGTCCTCGGTCAGCATCGCCACGATGGCGTCAACGTCACCCGCCTCCCAGGCGGTCACGTACCGCCGGGCCACCTTTCGTTGTTCCGCGTCACCGAGCGTCCGCAGGGTTTGCTGTTGGCTGCGCTCGGGGCACAGCTTCCCGACGACCTTGCGGGCCCGCTGCAGAGCGCTGTTGACCGCGGCCACCGTGGTGTCCAACACCTCAGCGACCTCACCGGCGGTGTAGCCGAGCACGTCGCGCAGCAACAGCACCGCTCGCTGTGACGCCGACAGATGCTGCAGGGCGGCGACGAACGCCAACTCCACGCTCTCCCGCGCCACGATGCGCGCTTCGGGACTCAGCCGCGCCGTCGGATCCATAAGCCGATCGGGGTACGGCTCTAGCCACGCCACCTCGGTCAGCGGCACACCCCCCGGACTCAGATCCGTGGGCAACTCGCGCCGACCCCGACGCTCAATAATCGTCAGCGCCCGGTTCGTCGCAATCTTGTACAGCCACGGCCGAATCGATCCGTGATCGTCGAAGCGACCCAGGCTGCGCCACGCCCGATCCAGGGTCTCCTGGACCGCATCCTCCGCGTCATGGACGGACCCCAGCATCCGGTAGCAGTGGACGCGGAGCTCAGCCCGCAACGGCCCCACCACCTGGCCGAAGGCATCGCCGTCACCGGCCCGCGCCGCCACCAACTGCGTCGCAGTAGCCTCGCCGGCCCGACTCGAACTGCTCTCGCGATCTTCGGCACCACTCACCAGCGCCAGGCTACATCGACAGCAGAAGATCCTGCGTCATCCCTACACCGAGCGCTACCTCCGGTTAAGGTTGTCGATGACCGCGACCTGATCCGTACCGCTGGCGCAGGTCTCGGGGATGCTGGGCATGTCGTCACCGAGCGGTGGGGTGACGTAACCGCCACCTGCAGTGAAAGTGGAACCGACCTGGACAGTGCCAGCGCCGGGCACCTCGACCCCGGTGGTGCCGCCGCCGGTCTTCAGTTCGCTTCCAGCCGGCCAGACGACGACCAGTGTCTGATTCTCCGCGGTCCGCACGGCCAGGCACTGGCCCTTGCCCACCACCAGTTCACCGTCGATTAGGGCGTCTCGGACTCCATCGGCCTTCGGTGCCACGAACGTGATGACGCCGTTCCCCTTCACGGTCCGCCCGGGGGCATCCTCCCCGCACCCGGACAGGAAGGCCATCAGCAGGACGAGCCCGACGAGCGCGTAGGCCGAGATTCGGGGGTGGAGGTAGCTCAGCACGGCGCGCCCTCCCGGTCCGCGATCACCTCAGTACCGTCATTGTCGGCCCGCTATATGAATTAACGCTCGCCGCTAGGCTCGGTGTCCAGCCGCGGCATCGCCTCCACGAGGGTTCGGTGGATGTAGGCGAGGTCGGGGTCGGACCATTCGGTGGCGCCCGCGTCGCTGCCCCCGCCGCCGTCCCAGTCCAGCTCCGGGGCCTCGGCGTGCTGGTACACCCACCACATGTTGCCCCACGGGTCACGCATTCGAGAAAAGACCGTGCCGAAAAAGTCGGTCGGCCGAGTGACGATCCGCGCGCCACACTGCACGGCCCGTGCGAGCACGCTGTCCACGCTATCGACGTAGATCTGAGTCAGTTGCGGCAGGAACGGCCAACCCGGCTTTCGCTCGCAGAACATCAAGGTCGTACCGTCGATCTCGAGCTCGGCATGCAACAGCAGACCGTCGATGTCTACAGTACGTGCCTCGAGGTGCTCTGCGCCCCCGAACACCTCCCGCAGGAAGGTCATCAGCCCGTCAGCATCGTGGACGACAAAGAACGGATTCAGTGTGGAGAACCCGGGCGGGGTGGCGATGGAATTCATGTGTCGTCCTCCTGCGCAGGGTCGGCTGATCAGTGTCCCCACCCTCGCTGGCCGACCGTCCGGAGGTCTTGAACAAAAACGCCAACGTCAGGCGGTCGCCGCCGCGCGGATGCGAGCCGGCGTCTCACCCCGGATGCGCCTCAGCTCTCGGGTTAGATGCGCCTGATCGGCATACTCCAGGGCGAGAGCGACCTCGGACGGCGGCACTCCCGCGCTGAGCAGCTGGTAGGCACGACGCGCACGGTCGAGCCGCTCGATTTCCTTGCGACGCAGGCCGGTGATCGACCGGAACCGCCGCTGCCAGCTCCGCCGCGACAGCCCACGGTCGTCGCCGTTGAGCGCCCGCCGGATGTCGGCATCCGCCACCAACACCCCGTCGGCCACAAGCCGCGCGACGAAGGACTCGAGTTCCTCCCACCTAGGAACGCGACAGCGGCGGCCCCCGAGCGCTACCTGCCCGTCGGCAACCGGCAGCTCAGCAATCGCACCGCGCAGCACCGCCTTGTCCACGCCTGGGATCACCACGTCAGCGGCGAGCTCGACGCCCCAGTAGGACTCCCCGACATGTGCGCAAATCGGCAAACCCGTGATCCGCGGACCCGCCAGCTCAGCCGCCAGCGATCCATCGGAGCGACGGATGAACGACAGGCCCCAGTGCTCGCTGGCCTCGTCGATGTAATCGGCGGCTTCCTCGACGTAGGCACGCCAGACTGTCCGGATCTCGGGAATGGGCGAAGCCCGCTGTTCCCACACGCACCGATGGTAGTCGATCACGTTGGGGACTACGTGCGCTTCTGCCCACGCTACGAGCGCCGCCGTGCAGCGGTCAGCAAGACCAAAATCGGCCGTCGGACTAGGTGGGGTGTCCCGGACGAGTCCCCGACGATCTGGAAACGAGATCACGCCTGGTCACAGGCTTGGAAAGTGGAGCCCAGGGGACTTGAACCCCTAACCCCTGCCTTGCAAAGGCAGTGCTCTGCCAGTTGAGCTAGGGCCCCGGAGGCGGTCCGGTCCGTGTCGCCGAACGCGGGCCAGTACGAGTCAGCGCAGGTCGGGCGCGTTGGTGGCCTCGTGCCAGAGGGCACGCTCGTCGTTGGTTTCCTTGACTCGCTTGACCACGACTGCCGCCACACCGACAATGCCGACGAGGATCAGCAGCTTCTTGAACATTAGGGCAACCCCTCACGCTCGACAGTGCGGTCGGACCTACCCGAGGACCGTATCAGCCGGAAGCAAGGGCGCGGTAAACGGGCCCACCGATGCAGCGCCCCCTGGACGACTCAGCACCGTCTCCTGCCCCCAGCCGACGCCGCGGGACCGATCACCCCGGCCGGTGGCAGACCGCCTCGACGTTGTTGCCATCCGGATCACGGACCTGAATGCCGAGGTGGTTGAGCACCGGTCCCCATCGAAGACGAATCGGCCCGGGTTCCCCGGGCCAGACGAAGCATCGAACGGCACCAGACTAGAAGTGGGGTACGACACTCCCGCCAGGCGTGCTGCGGTGCCGGCGTCTCGCTGCCGGTGCGGTGGGGGAAACCTGTAACCGGCGCACGAAAAACGCTCGGCCCCCAGAATGTGAGGACCGAGCGGAGGTGGGGCTAGCTGGAATCGAACCAGCGACCTCAGAGTTATCAGCTCTGCGCTCTAACCGACTGAGCTATAGCCCCGTGTTGCGACGAGCAAGGTTAACCCACCGGGCCGACCGCCCCAAAATCGGGGTGGCTTCGGGCGCGGTCCCGGGCCGACGGTTCGGGACCCGGGCCGTCGGCCCGGGTCCCGCTGACGTACTCAGTCGCGCTCGGCGAGCGTCAGCTCGACCCCGCCCACCAGGTCGGCGCAGACGTTGTAGACGAACGCACCCAGCGTTGCCAGCGCCGTGAACAGCACGACGTTGACCAAGCCGATCAACGCTGAACTCAGAATCACGCCACTGGCGGTGATCTGGAAGCCATTGGCGCTCTGCCCGCCGCCCGCGTTGACCAGATCACTCAGGCTGTCGTTGACGCTGGCGAACACGCCCATCGCGTCCAGCGCCAGATACAGCACCGAGGTCGCGACCACGACGACGATGAAGAGCACCACCGAAACGGCGAAGGCGAACTTCATCACCGACCACGGGTCGATCCGCCGCAGGTTCAGCCGGGCCCGGCGCGGGCCGCGAGACGCGGCTGAGCTGACCGCGGTACGCGCGGCGCGTACCGCCTCGCCGACACGCGCCGCGCCGACGGCCGCCGCCCCGCCGATTCCCGGCGGGAGGCCGCCGCCCTGGGGCCGGCCAGCGGAGTTCGGCTGTGGTCCGGCGGCCCCGGTGACCCGCGGCTGACTTCCGGTGTCACCAGGTCGGGGGACGCTGTTCACGCCGCCTAGGGCGGCCAGATTCCCGACGGCCGCACTCCCGGCCGCCGCGCTGGTCTTCCCAGCGCCGCCGGAGGTCGGTACCTGGGCTGTTCCGGCCGTCTTCTTCTCAGCGGCGGCACCATCGGTACGCGGCGTCTCAGCCTTCGTGGCCGTAACCGGTTCCTCGGGGGATTCCGGCTCCTCGGCCGGCTTGTCCGGCGGCGGGGCCATCCCCGGAGCTCTGGTGAACTTGGGGGCCGGCACGTCGGCGGGGACGGTGGCCCGGCCCACTGCCGCGCGGCTGGCGGCTGAGGCACCGTTCGTGGCGCCGTCCTCGTCGACCGGGTCAGCCGAGTTCCCCGCGTTCCCCGACTTCGCCTGTGTCTCCGTCATGCAACTAGTCCTGTTCGTCAGGCTCGTCGGCATTGCGAGCAATCGCCACGATGGTTACGCCATCCGGAAGGTCCATCAGCTTGACCCCCATTGTGTTCCGGTCGCGCGTACGGCGTACAGGCTTCACCGGAGTCCGAATGACACCACCGTTACTGGTGATAGCGAAGAGCTCGTCGTCCGGGTCGATCACCACAGCACCGACCAGACCACCGCGCCGTTCGGTGATCTTCGCAGTCAGCACGCCCTTACCTCCCCGGCCCTGGACCGGGTATTCCTCGATCGGAGTACGTTTCGCGTAACCACCGTTGGTGGCCACCAGGACGTCCAAGCCGTGCCGGACGACCTCCATCGCGAGCAACTCGTCGTCCTCGCTGAACCGCATCCCGATCACGCCCGAGGTAGCTCGCCCCATCGGCCGCAGCGCCTCATCGGAGGCGTTGAACCGGATCGCCAGGGCGTTCTTCGACACCAGCAGGAGATCCTGCTCCGGCGCCACCAGGGCGGCGCCGACCAGTTCGTCGTCCTCGCGCAGGTTGATCGCGATGATGCCGCCGGACCGGTTGGAGTCGAACTCCTCGAGTCTCGTCTTCTTTACCACTCCGTTCTTCGTGGCCAACACCAGGTAGGGGGCCACCTGGTAGTCGGAAATCTCGATGATCTGTGCGATCTGCTCGTCTGGCTGGAAGGCGAGCAGATTGGCCACGTGCTGGCCCTTGGCCACCCTACTGGCTTCCGGGAGCTCGTACGCCTTGGCCCGGTACACCCGGCCCTTGTTGGTGAAGAACAGAATCCAGTCGTGCGTCGAGCACACGAAGAAGTGGCTGACGATGTCGTCCTGCCGCAGGGAGGCGCCGCTGACCCCCTTGCCGCCCCGCCGCTGCGAGCGGTACGCGTCCACCTTGGTGCGCTTCGCGTACCCGGTTCGGGTGATGGTGACCACGACGTCCTCGCGGGCGATCAGGTCCTCCATCGAGACCTCGCCGTCGAACGGAATGATCTGGGTACGCCGGTCGTCGCCCCACTTCGCGACGATCTCGCCCAGCTCCTCCGAGACGATCCGCCGCTGCCGCTCGGGCTTCGCCAGGATGTCCTTGTAGTCGGCGATCTCCAGCTCCAGCTTCGCCAGGTCGTCGAGGATTCGCTGCCGCTCCAGCGCGGCCAGCCGGCGCAGCTGCATGTCCAGGATCGCGGTCGCCTGGATCTCGTCGATCTCCAGCAACCGGATCAGGCCCTGCCGCGCGTCGTCCACCGTCGGCGAGCGCCGGATCAGCGCGATCACCTCGTCGAGGGCGTCCAGCGCCTTGGCCAGACCCCGCAGGATGTGCGCCCGCTCCTCGGCCTTACGCAGCCGGTACGCCGTCCGCCGACGGATCACCTCGATCTGGTGATCGACGTAGTAGCGGATGAACTGGGCCAGGTTCAGCGTGCGCGGCACACCGTCCACCAGCGCCAGCATGTTCGCGCCGAAGGTCTCCTGGAGCTGGGTGTGCTTGTAGAGGTTGTTCAGCACCACCTTGGCGACCGCGTCACGCTTGAGTACCAGCACCAGGCGCAGGCCGGTGCGGCCGGAGGACTCGTCCCGGATGTCGGCGATTCCGCCGAGCTTCCCCTCCTTGATCAGCTCGGCGATCCGCTCGGCCAGGTTGTCCGGGTTCACCTGGTACGGCAGCTCGCTGACCACCAGTGCCGGGCGACCCCGCTTGTCCTCCTCGACCTCGACCACGGCCCGCATCCGGATCGAACCGCGACCGGTGCGGTACGCGTCCTGGATCCCCGCCTGGCCGACGATCAGGCCGTGGGTCGGGAAGTCCGGCCCCTTGACGATCCCCAGGAGCGCCTCCAGGGTGCTCGCCTCGTCGGCCTCCGGGTGCTCCAGGCACCACTGCACCGCCGCACCGATCTCCCGCAGGTTGTGCGGTGGGATCTTGGTGGCCATCCCGACCGCGATGCCTTCGGAGCCGTTGACCAGCAGGTTGGGGATCCGGGACGGCAGGATCGTGGGCTCCTTGGCCCGGCCGTCGTAGTTGTCCTGCAGGTCGACGGTGTCCTCGTCGATGTCCCGCAGCATCTCCATCGCCAGCGGTTGGAGCTTGCACTCGGTGTACCGCATCGCCGCCGCCGGATCGTTACCCGGGGAGCCGAAGTTGCCGTTGCCGTCTACCAGCGGGTAGCGCAGCGCCCAGGGCTGGGCCATCCGGACCAGCGCGTCGTAGATCGCCGAGTCACCGTGCGGGTGGAACTGGCCCATCACGTCGCCGACCACCCGGGAGCACTTCACGTACCCCCGGTCGGGCCGGTACCCCGAGTCGAACATCGCGTAGAGGATCTTGCGGTGGACCGGCTTCAGCCCGTCCCGGACGTCCGGCAGCGCCCGCCCGACGATCACGCTCATGGCGTAGTCGAGGTAGGAGCGCTGCATCTCCACCTCGAGCCCGACCGGCTCGATCCGGTCGTGCGCCACGACGGCGCCGGCGGTCTCAGGGACGTCGGGCTCGTTCGGTGTGGACTCGGGGGTATCGGTCACTTCTTAACCCTTATCAGACTCAGAGTCGCTTTTGTGCTGTGGATAACCGCTGTGGAAACTGGCCTGGCTGTGGATAACTCTGTGGATTCACCGAGTCGCGCCGCGGGCGCCGGACCAGACCCGAGCGGGCCTCAGATGTCCAGGAACCGTACGTCCTTGGCGTTACGCTGGATAAACGAGCGACGAGCCTCGACATCCTCCCCCATCAGCACACTGAACAGTTCGTCCGCGGTCGCCGCGTCATCGAGGGTCACCTGCCGCAGGGTGCGGGTGGCCGGGTTCATCGTGGTCTCCCACAGCTCGGGATAGTTCATCTCGCCGAGCCCCTTGAACCGCTGGATGTCGTCCGGCTTGGCGTTGGGCTTCTTCTGCTGCCGCAGGGTGATCAGACCGTCCCGCTCCCGGTCCGAGTACGCGTACTGCGCATCGTCGCCCTTTCGATTCCACTTGATCTTGTAAAGCGGCGGGGCGGCCAGGTAGACGTGCCCCAGCTCGACCAGCGGCCGCATGAAGCGGAAGAGCAGCGTCAGCAGCAGCGTCTGGATGTGCTGACCATCGACGTCCGCGTCGGCCATCAACACGATCTTGTGGTACCGCAGCTTCTCGATGTCGAAGTCGTCGTGGATACCCGTGCCGAGCGCGGTGATCAGCGCCTGGACCTCGTTGTTCTTCAGGACCCGGTCGATCCGCGCCTTCTCCACATTGAGGATCTTGCCCCGGATCGGCAGGATCGCCTGCGTCCGCGGGTCGCGCCCCTGCTTCGCGGAGCCGCCGGCCGAGTCGCCCTCAACGATGAAGACCTCGCACTCGCGAGGATCGGTTGACTGGCAGTCGGCCAGCTTGCCCGGCATCGAGCCGGACTCCAGCAGCGACTTGCGGCGGGCCAACTTGCGGGCCTGCTGAGCGGCGACCCGGGCACGCGCGGCCTGGGAGGCCTTGGTGATGATGACCTTCGCCTCGGCCGGGTTCCGGTCCAGCCAGTCCACCAACCACTCGTTGCAGACCCGCTGCACGAAACTCTTGACCGGGGTGTTGCCCAGCTTGGTCTTGGTCTGCCCCTCGAACTGCGGGTTGGTCAGCTTCACCGAGATGATCGCCGCCAGCCCCTCCCGGATGTCCTCCCCGGAGAGCTTCTCGTCACTCTTGAGGAGCCGCTTCTCCGCACCGTACCGGTTGATGACGCTGGTCAGCGCCGACCGGAAGCCTTCCTCGTGGGTGCCGCCCTCATGCGTGTTGATGTTGTTGGCGAAGGTGTAGACCGACTCGCCGTACGACTCGTTCCACTGCATGGCGATCTCGACCGACATGCCGTCTTCGTCGGTGCCGAACTCCACCACCGACTTGTGGATCGAGGTCTTCGAGGCGTTCAGGTGCCGGACGAAGTCGGCGATGCCACCCTGGTAGCAGAAGGTGACCTCGCGCGTCTTGCTGTCATCGCCCTCGTCGACCCGTTCGTCGAGGAAGTGGATGGTCAGCCCCCGGCTGAGGAAGGCCATCTCCTGGAGCCGACGGTAGATGGTCTGGAAGTCGAAACTAACGGTATCGAAGACCGTCGGGTCAGGCCAGAAGGAGACCGCCGAGCCGGTGGCGTCGGTCGGCTCCCCCTTCTCCAGCGGCGTCGGCTTCGAATCCGTGTACGACTGCCGCCAGAAGTAGCCGTCCTTCTGGATCTCGACCGCCATCCGGGTGGAGAGGGCGTTCACGACCGACACACCGACGCCGTGCAAGCCACCGGAGACGGCGTACGCCTTGCCGTCAAACTTGCCGCCAGCGTGCAGCACCGTCAGCGCCACCTCCACACCCGGCTTCTTGAGCTTCGGATGCGGGTCGACCGGGAAACCACGGCCGTTGTCGGTGACCCGAACCCCGCCGTCGGCGAGCAGCACCACGTCGATGGTGTCGCAGTGCCCGGCCAGCGCCTCGTCCACCGCGTTGTCCACGACCTCCCACACCAGGTGGTGCAGGCCGCGTTCGCCGGTGGACCCGATGTACATACCGGGGCGCTTACGGACCGCCTCCAGCCCTTCGAGGACGGTGATCGACTCTGCGCCGTACTCCTGCTTGTCCTGCGCTGCCACCCTCGGCCACTTTCTCGCGTCGGCCACACCACTGGCGCGACCGGTCACGGGGTTCGGCGGACAGAACGCGACGTCGGGCGCGCGGACCGGCACCGGAAAGTAGTCCGGGCCGGGGTCGAACGCGCCGGCCGCCGCGGGTGCCCGCGGATCGCGATCGGCTCGACCTGATGTGGAACGATGACCTCGGGCCCATGCTGGCCCCGGGTTTCATCGCTCCGCACCGGGTCTTCGTCTCAGGCCCAATCCTACTGTGCGTCGGCGACAGATCCACCACTCGGCACCCCTTGCGCGGTAGCTGAGACCTTCATAGCCGGCCGACTGCTCACTCCACGACTCCCCCTACGTACACCGAGCCGGCCATAGGCTCGCACCGGCCGGCGACGCCGCGCCCAATGTGTGTCCATCTCGCGATCAACTCCAGCTTGATCTTTGCCGGCTGGAACCGGACGATCGACGCGTTCTTCCGGAGATGGGCTTGAGAGGTGACACCAGATGGGGCTGGACAACGTCGTGGTGAACTGGCCGCGGACCGGCCGCTTCTACGAACCGGTCGCGCCGGCGGAGTTCGTGGACTTCGGCGAGATCGTCGACATGCCGCGGATCTCCGCACCGACCGCCGCGCTCGCCGAGCTGATCGCCAAGACCGGCACAGTCCGGGCAACCGCGTACACCGAGCTGGTCGATCTGATCCTCGGCTTGGAGAATGTGCTGTACGCCACAGAGAACTCGGAGGAGGACGAGGACCCGGTGATCGACCCGGACGGCTGCGGGTGGATCGCCGACGGAGTCGAACGGTTCGTGGCGCGGCACCGCGTAGTCGACGAGGCAGTCACCTTCGAGACCGTCAGCGCGGTGCTCCGCGCGCTACTCGGCGACGGACGCCTGGCCGAGCAGCAGCTGCGTTGGCTGGACAGCCGGCTGGACCGGCTCCGCGACGACAACGGAGCTCCGCCGCAGTGGACCTTCACCTGCGCGGAACTGAGCGTCCTGGCCGCCTTCTACCGCCGCTGCGCCGAGCGGGGCTTCGCGGTCTACGCCGAGTCGGCGGCACCCCGACGGTCCGTTCAGCCGTAGGTGTCCCGGGGGCCGCGACCCCGCACCCGACGAGGGCCACGCGACCAGGACGGCGCGGCCGGACCGTGGATGTTCAGCCGGCGTACGACGTTGTGGCCCACCTCGCTGGCGATCTGCTGCAGCAGCGAGCCGGCGAGCAGCCGGAGCTGGGTGGCCCAGGCGGTCGAGCGTGCCTCCACGGTCAGCTCACCCCCTTCCAGCTTCACCGGGCGGCTGTGCTGGGCCACGTCCGGGCCGACCACCCGTTCCCAGGCGCCGAAGACCGTGGCCTCGGCCGCCGGTTGCTGCCAGCCCCGGGCCTTCACCAGCCGGTCCAGCACCGCCCCGAGCGGCTGCGGGTCACGCGGGTCCGGCCCCGGGCCGGAGTAGCCCCGCGGCCGTCGCCCCCCACCGCTCGCCCCGCCGTTGCGACTACGCCGTTGCGGCTGCGCCGCCTGACGCCGCGCCTTCGCCGCATCCAGCACGGCCCGCGCGAGCTGCGGCCCGGCCGGTGCCTCCGCCCCGGCGTCCGCTGGCGGGGCGGAGGCACCGGCCGCTCCGGTATCCCCCGCCGCACGGGGTCCGGCGGTGGGTTTCGCCTCATCCGACACGCTGCACCTCCCCCTCGCGGACAACGAACCGCGCGCCATGCAGACGCGCGGGGAGATCTTCTGCCACCGCACAGGTCACCAGGAGTTGGCTCGCCGCACCGACCAGCTCGGCGAGGCGGTCCCGCCGGCCGGTGTCCAGCTCGGCGAAGACGTCGTCCAGCACCAGGACCGGCTCGATCCCGTCAGCGCGCAGTAGTTCGTACCCGGCCAGCCGAAGCGCCAACGCCAACGACCAGGACTCACCGTGGCTGGCGTACCCCTTCGCGGGCAATGGGCCGAGCGTGAGGGTCAGGTCGTCCCGGTGCGGGCCGACCAGGGTGGTCCCCCGCTCGATCTCGGCCGCCCGGCCGGCGACGAGCGCATCGTTCAGCACCGCGGTCAGCTCCGCCCGGTCAGCGGTTGGGCCGGCCGGTTCGACCGACGACCGGTACGCGATGCCGGCCGCGCCCCCACCGGCGGCCACCGCGTCGTACGCCCGGGTGACGTGGGGGGTGAGTGCGGCGACGAGGTCGAGCCGACCGGCGAGCAGCTCGGCACCGTGCCGCGCGAGGTGGTCGTCCCAGACCGCGAGCGTGGAGAGGTCGCCGCCGCGGGTACCGCCGGTCTTACGGGCCAAGTACGCGGTACGCAGCAGCGCGTTCCGCTGCCGGAGCACCCGTTCGTAGTCGGCCCGCACCCCGGCGAACCGGGGCTGCCGGAGCACCAGCAGATCATCGAGGTAGCGGCGCCGCTGCGCCGGGTCGCCCCGGACCAACTCCAGGTCCTCCGGGGCGAAGAGCACCAGCCGCAGGGCACCGAGCACGTCCCGGGCCCGCCGGGCCGGGGACCGGCCGAGCCGGGCCCGGTTGGCCCGCCCCGGAACGATCTCCAGCTCGACCAGCAGCTCCCGCCCCTCGTGCACCACGGTGCAGCGGATGATCCCCGCGGCGGCACCCATCCGCACCAGCGGGGCGTCCGTGGCGACCCGGTGGGAGTCCAGGGTCGCCACGTAGCCGAGCGCCTCGATCAGGTTGGTCTTGCCGACCCCGTTCGAACCGACCAGGACGTTCGCCCCCGGTTCAAAATCCACTCCGACCCGCTCGTACGAGCGGAAGTCGACGAGTTCCAGCCGGCGGACGTACACGGGTGGTGGGCCGTCAGCGCTTACGAACGGCGTGCCCGCCGAACTGCTGGCGCAGCGCGGCGACGGCCTTCATCGCGGGCGAGTCATCCTCCCGGGAGGTGAAGCGGGCGAAGAGCGCGGCGGCGATGACGTTCATCGGAACGGCGAGCCGGACCGCCTCGTCCACGGTCCAGCGCCCCTCGCCGGTGTCCTCGGTGTAGGGACTCAACTCGGCCAACTCCGGGTCCTCATCGAGTGCCCGGTCGAGGAGGTCGAGCAGCCAGGAGCGGACGACCGTGCCCTCCCGCCAGGACTTGAAGACACCCGGGACATCGGTGACCAGCTCGGACTTGGCCAGCAATTCGTAGCCCTCGGCGTAGGCGTGCATGAGACCGTACTCGACGCCGTTGTGCACCATCTTGGCGTAGTGCCCGGCACCGACCGGACCAGCGTGCACGAAGCCGAAGTCTCCGGCCGGCTTCAACGCCTCGAAGATCGGCATCAGCCGGTCAACGTGTTCCTGGGCGCCGCCGACCATGAGGGCGTACCCGTTCTGCCGGCCCCAGACGCCACCGGAAACCCCGGCGTCGACGTACCCGATGCCCTGTTTGTTCAGCCGCTCGGCGCGCGGGGCATCGTCGCTGAACCGTGAGTTGCCACCGTCAACGATGATGTCGCCGGCGTCGAGCACCTCCGCCACCTTGTTGATGGTCTCGTCGGTGACGGCGGCAGGGACCATCACCCAGACCGCGCGGGGCGCGTCCAGCTTCTGCGCCATCTCCGCCAGGCTCGCGACGTCGCTCAGCTCGGCCTGGTTGTCGTAGCCGACCACCTCATGCCCGGCGGCCCGAAGCCGCTCCCGCATGTTGCCGCCCATCCGGCCGAGCCCTACCAGGCCGAGCTGCATTGTCCGTACCTCCGTGCGTTGTGGTCGTCTCCGGTGCGATCAGCGGGAGACGCGGATCGGCATGATGAGGTAGCGGTACCCGGGAACGATCTCACCATCCTCGCCGACGGGAGAAATCACCGCCGGCTTGAAGGCGTCAACGAACGACAGAACGGCAAACTGGGTCCCCATGTTCGAGAGACCGTCGATCAGATATTGGGGGTTGAAGCCGACCGTCAGCGGATCACCGTTGAAGGTGGCCTCCATCGCCTCGCTGGCGCGGGCCTCTTCGGTACCACCGGCCTCGACCACCAGTCCGTCACCGCTCAGGCTCAGCAGCACCGGAGTGGTGCGTTCGGCGACGAGCGCGACCCGCTTGACGACCTCGATAAGCGCGCTGACCGGCACCTGGGCCTGCGCGTTGTGGGTGGCCGGGAAGAGGGAGCGGACCGGCGGGTAGTTGGCGCCGTCGAGGAGCCGGCTGGTGGTGCGCCGGGGGCCGCCAACGAAACCGATCATGCCCTCGCCCGCCGCCCCCTGGGAGAGCGCCATGGTTACCTGGCCGCCGAGCGGCCCCAGGGCCTTGGCGGTGTCGTGCAGAGTGCGGGCCGGCACCAGCGCGTTGAGGCTGATCTCCGGGTCTTCCGGGTGCCACTCGATCTCGCGCAGGGCGAGGCGGTAGCGGTCGGTGGCGAGCATGGCCAATGTGCCCCCGGAGAGCTCCAGCCGCACGCCGGTCATCATCGGCAGGGTCTCGTCCCGGCCGGCCGCCACGGCTACCTGGGCGACGGCGGCGGCGAACGCGGCGGCGTCGATGGTGCCAGCGCTGACCGGCATCTCCGGGAGTGTCGGATAGTCCTCAACCGGCATGGTGGGCAGGGTGAACCGGGCGCTGCCGCAGACGAGCTCGAGGTGGGCACCGACTGCCGCGATGTCGACCGGCTTCGCCGGCAGTGCCTTGGTGATCTCAGCGAGGAGCCGGCCGGAGACCAGGGCGGCGCCGTCGGCGTCCCCCTGCACCTCGACGGTCACCTGGCTGGAGACCTCGTAGTCGAAGCCAGAGACCTGCAGGTTGCCGTCGGTGACCCGGAGCAGCACTCCGGCGAGCACCGGTACCGAAGGACGGTTCGGCAGGCTCTTTGCGGTCCAGGCCACGGCCTCGGCGAGCGCGTCGCGCTCTACTCGGAACTTCATCAATGCCTCCGCGTCAACGTCAGCGCCAACTCTCTCATGCCGACCGCTGCCTGCCGACCCGCCGGGGCGTGCCGGTTCTCCTGGCACCTTAGGGCGCGGGGGCAATGGCGGTACGCCCGGCCCCATGCGTCTCCAGGTGCCGCTGACCGGCAGCGGGGGTCTGCGGCCCGATCCACAGGAAGTCCAACGGTGATGATTGGTTTTTGTTGTCTTTAGAGATCTAACTCATCGTCTTCGTCGCACCTGTGCAAACTGTGGAGAACCTGTGTTGACCCAGGTCAGCCCGGGTATCCACCGGTGGGTTTCCTGTGGAGAACCCGGGGGAAAACCCGGGCTGTCATCCACAGGCCAGAGTTACCCCCAGCCCGTCCACCGTTGTCCACGGGTTATCCACCGGTTATCCACCGACTTCTTCCCCAGACCTGTGGATCGTCGTTCGTAGCTCGACCCGAGTTATCCCCAGAACCTTCAACAGCCCGTCCACACCCGGCCCGCCCCCGGTGGACAACGACCCTGTTATCCCCAAGCATCCACAGCACTACCCCCAGGGTTTTCCACAACCTGTGGATAACGAGAGGGCGATGGCCGCACGTTCTCCACCGACGGAAGCGAAGGCTGTGGACAACGAGCGGGACTTCTCGGCCCCGAACCGGGGCCCGGATCCGCTCCACCACCCGGATCCGGACCCCGTCGTCCGGTCAGGTGGGGGTGGTGGAGCGCCGAAGGAGCGCCGCTGTGGTGCCGGATTCGGTGGCTCAGCGGGTGGTTCGACGGTTTGGGGCAGCCCGCCGACAGCTGGGGCGGCGGGGCCTCAGCTGTTCTGCTTGATCCGGTTAGTCAGCTCGGCGATCTGGTTGTAGAGCGAACGCCGTTCGGCCATCTGCTGACGAATCTTGCGGTCGGCGTGCATCACCGTGGTGTGGTCGCGCCCGCCAAACGCCTGTCCGATTCGGGGCAGCGACAGGTCGGTCAGCTCCCGGCACAGGTACATGGCGACCTGACGGGCGTTGACGAGCACCCGCGAGCGGGAGTGCCCACGCAGGTCCTCCAGACTCACCCCGAAGTAGTCGGCGGTCGCCACCATGATCTGGTCGGCGGTGATCTCCGGTCCGGTGCCATCCGGGATGAAGTCCCGCAGCACCTCCTCGGCCAGCGACAGCTCCACCGACGACCGGGTGAGGCTGGCGAACGCGGTGACCCGGATCAGCGCGCCTTCAAGTTCCCGGATCGAGCTCGACACCCGGGACGCGATGAACTCGAGTACGTCCGGCGGGGCGAACAGCCGCTCCTGGGCGGCCTTCTTCTGCAGGATCGCGATCCGGGTCTCCAGGTCTGGCGGCTGGATGTCGGCGAGCAGACCCCACTCGAACCGGGTCCGCAACCGGTCCTCCAGGGTCGCCAGCTGCTTCGGCGACCGGTCGGAGGTGATCACGATCTGCTTGTTGGCGTTGTGCAGCGTGTTGAAGGTGTGGAAGAACTCCTCCTGCGTCCGCTCCCGGTTCTCCAGGAACTGGATGTCGTCGATCAGGAGGATGTCGACATCCCGGTACCGGCGCTGGAAGGCGCTGGTCTTGTCGTCGCGCAGCGAGTTGATGAAGTCGTTGGTGAACTCCTCGGTCGAGACGTACCGGACCGAGTTGGCGTTGCCGAGCGTGGTGGCGTAGTGGCCGATCGCGTGCAGCAGGTGCGTCTTGCCCAGCCCGGAGCTGCCGTAGATGAACAGCGGGTTGTACGCCTTCGCCGGCGACTCGGCGACCGCCACCGAAGCCGCGTGGGCAAACCGGTTGGACGAGCCGATGACGAACGTTTCGAACATGTACTTCGGGTTGAGCCGGTTGCCGCCGCCATCAGCCGGCGTTGGCAACCGGCGGTCCTCGCGACCACCGGGTCGGGGCAGGTGGTCCACCCGCCCCGGCCCGTTGTCGGTACCGAGTTCCCGGGGCAGTGCCGGCCCTCCGCGCTGGTCCGCCACCTCTGCGCGGTAGCGGACGTCGAAGGGGCGTTCGGACACCGGTGGGCCCAGTCGGGCCTGCTCGTCAACATCGCGTCGCTCGCCTCGGGGCGGCCCGCCGAAAGCGGAGCCGAACAACGACTCCTGGCCGTCCTGGGAGACCGACGTCGGCTGCTCGCCGTACGGACCGGCGGGCACCGCGGCGCGGCGTTCCGGTTGGGCCTGCCCGGGAATCAGCGGGAACTGTTGGTCCACGCCGTGGTCCGGGATCCCACCCGCGGCATCGCCGATGGCGCCGCCGGGCGGCGTGTTGACCTCTGGGCTGGGGGCGCTGTGGTAGATGGTGCCGGCCGGGCGGCCGGAGCCGTCTTCCGGCGCTCGCACTGTGACAGCCACCTGGATGGGCCGCCCCAGCCGGCGGGTGAGCGCCTCGGTGATCGCCGGGCGGAGCCGGGACTCGATGACATCTCGGGTGAAGGCGTCCGGCACGGAGACGAGCGCGGTGTCCTCGACGATGGCGCGGAGCCGGGTCAGCCGTAGGTAGGCCCGCTGCTGCGCGGAGACGATCTCGTCGGCCAACTCGTCGGTCGTCGCCGTCCACACCGCGGCAAGGTCGGTCGTGTCCGTCACCGTCGTGCCACCCCCTCGCCTCTGTTCCCGGACGCCGCCGTCCTCCCCGTCGGCCGTCCCGGGCCCGCCGGGTTCACGCGGTGCTTCCCCCACCCCGGCTGGCCGAACGACCCTTGTCCACAAGTTATCCACAGCCTGTGTGCGTACCGATTGTGCCGCCCACCGAATGTGGGTCAGACCTCCCCCGGTACGAGCGGGCACTGAAGCGGGTCATCTTGCCGAACGATCCACCGCCCGATTCGGTCTTGCCTGGCGGCGCCAACCACGGCCGGACGGCCCCGAGCTTCCGACAGCCACTCGCGACTTGGGCCGACAGCCCTGCACCGCAATCGGGCACGGTAACAGCGATGTCCGGACGCCATCAACAGCGGACGTACGCCGACCCTCGGCGGCAGCAGCGGAAACGTCGGAACGACCGGTGTCGGGCCAGTCGGTGGGAGCGTTGACGCTCGTGGTGGCCCTGCGTACGCTGGAGCGGCTGCTCTCTCACCCTCTGCTAGGGTGATGGATGCTTGCTGTCCGCAGCGTCGGGCAGCGTTGATCGGGGGCGCCGCGAAGGTGTTCCGGATCATGACCTGGTTCGGATCATGCCACGACCCGGATCGTGACACGACCTGAAACTGGGACGACCTCGGACCAGACGCGACCCCGGCGATCCTCGCCTAGGGGTAGGACAACGGAGAGCCTGACGTGAGCAAGCGCACCTTCCAGCCGAACAACCGCCGGCGCGCGAAGACCCACGGCTTCCGGCTGCGCATGCGCACCCGTGCCGGCCGCGCCATCATCTCGACCCGTCGCAACAAGGGCCGCGCTCGCCTGGCGGCCTGAGGCCGCCAGGTCCGATCGGCAGGGCGTGGAGAGTCGTGCTGACCGCCGCGCAGCGTCTGCGGCGCAGCACTGACTTCGCCGCGGCGGTCCGTGGTGGCCGACGCGTCGGGCGCGGCGTGGTCGTCGTCCATCTGACCTCGCCCGGCACCCCACCGGAGATCTCTTCGACGAAGCCGGCGCGGGACACTGGTGCGGAGCAAACAGCCGCACCGGCCCGCGCCGGCTTCGTCGTCTCCAAGGCGGTTGGCAACGCCGTCGTCCGGAACACCGTCCGCCGTCGGCTGCGGCACCTGGTCCGGGAACGCCTCCCCGGGCTGCCGGCTGGGAGCACCCTCATCGTCCGTGCCCTGCCCGCCGCGGCGCACCGGTCGTACCAACGACTTGGTGTTGATCTCGACGCCGCGATCGCGGCCGCACGCGCCCCCCGCGGGCGGCGGTCCCGGTGAGTTCGACACCCGATCCGGCACCGCCGAGCTCACTCGGTGCCCGGGTGCTGGCCGGGCCCATCATCGCGTACCGTCGGTGGATAAGTCCGGCGTTGCCGGCCCGCTGTCGGTTCTACCCGTCGTGCAGCGCGTATGCCCTGGAGGCGGTGACCCGCCATGGCCCGGTTCGGGGAGCCGGCCTGACGGCCCGGCGGCTGGCGCGCTGCCACCCCTTCCATCCGGGTGGATTCGATCCGGTGCCGGCTCCGGATGGTCGCCGCCGCGCCGATGTGACTGGAGTCTGAGAATTGCTCGACTTTATCTATATTCCGATCTCGTGGATCCTGCTGCGCTGGCACCAGCTCTGGGACCTCATCGGGGTGCCGGAAGGCGTGGTACTCGGCACCAACTGGTCCTGGATCCTGGCGATCATCTTCCTGGTGGTCACCGTCCGGGTGATCCTCTTCCCGGTCTTCGTCAAGCAGATCAAGTCACAGCGGGCGATGCAGGCGCTGCAACCGCAGGTCAAGGCGCTGCAGCAGAAGCACAAGGGTGACCGGGAGACGCTCCAGAAAGAGATGATGGAGCTCTATCGGACGGAAAAGGCCAACCCGCTCATGGGCTGCCTTCCGATGTTCCTCCAGATTCCGGTCTTCCTCGGCCTGTTCCACGTGCTCCGGCGGCTCAACCCGGACAAGCCACTGGACAAGAAGACGCTCTACGGCTGGACGGTCGACCAGTTCGACAGCGCGTCAGTCGCGAAGCTCTTCACCGCGCCGATCGCCGGCAAGTTCGGCTCCACTTCCGAGGAACTGGCCGCGCTGGGCGCCGACGGCACCACCGTCAAGATCATTGCCGGCATTCTGGTGCTGGTGATGATGGGCACCACCTACCTGACCAGCCGCCAGATGATTCTCAAGACCGGCTGGCACGAGGACCCGCAGCAGCGGATGATCCAGCGGTTGATGCTCTACGGCATCCCGGCGTCGCTGCTCATCTCCGGCGCGATCTTCCCGATCGGTGTGATCATCTACTGGGTCACCAACAACATGTTCACGCTGGCCCAGCAGCAGTGGGTGTTGCGCAAGTTCCCGCCGCCGCCGAGTGCGAAGTCCAGCACCACTGGTACGCGTGGTCCGGTGCAGCCGGCGAAGAGCGGTGGCCTTTTCGGTCGCGGCAAGTCCGCCCCTTCGGCCGCCACCCAGCCGGCCGCGACCAAGGTCGCCGCCCCGAAGCCGGGTGCCAAGCCCACCAGCCAGAAGAAGGCCCAGCCCGCGAACCAGAAGGCCCAGTCCGCCGGTCAGAAGGCCCAGCCCGCGAACCAGAAGGCCCAGTCCGCTGGTCAGAAGAAGGCCCAGCCCGCCGGCCAGAAGAAGAGCCAGCCGGCCAATCAGAAGGGCCAGCCCGCTGGCCAGAAGAAGGGCCAGGCTGCGAACCAGAAGGGCCGCCCCGCCAAACGGCAGGGCTGATCCGACCGGCGCACGGCGGTATCTACCTTGATACCGCCGCCGGTGGGTAAACGCCGCCGCGTCCTGCGGCCACGGGCGAGACTGCCCCGATAAGACCTACCGTGGTACCGGCGTTCCCGCCGGCCCCGGGAGACCAGCGGACCCGACGGTCCGGCCGAGTGAGTACGGAGGAGACCGTGACCGAGACCAGCACGCCCCGCGCTGACGAGTCCCAGGACGCCGAGGGGACGGAGACAACGGCGAAGGGCCAGACCGAGGCGGCCGAGGCCGACCGCGGCACGGAGCAGCGGTCCACCGGGGAGAGCGATCTGTTCCGGCAGAGTGAGATCGCCGCCGACTACGTGGAGGGCCTACTCGACATCCTCGACTACGACGGGGACATCGACGAGCTGGTCTCCGGTGGGCGTCCGGTCGTGGAGGTGGTTGGCGGCCGACTCCAGAGCCTGGTGGGTCAGCGCGGTGCCACGCTGGAGGCGCTTCAGGAACTCACCCGGCTCGCGGTGTTCCGGCAGACCGGCACCCCCAGCCGACTGCTGCTCGACGTGGGCGGCTACCGGGCGGGCCGCCGCAAGGAGCTCGCCGCGGTGGCGAAGAACGCCGTCGAGAAGGTCAAGGAGCACGGCGAGTTGGTGCGGCTGGAGCCGATGTCCGCCTTCGAACGTAAGTGTGTGCACGACGTGGTGAACGCCATCGACGGCGTGGCGAGCGAGTCCGAGGGCGTCGAGCCGAGTCGGCGCATCATTGTTCGGCCGGCGGACTGAGCGGGTGACTCACGACGCGGCGCGCTTCGCGTCCGGCCCGGGTGGTACGCCGCCCGGGCCGTTGCCTGTCGGCGATCGCCCCGCTCCGGCTGCGATGGATACCGCCCCACCCCCGGAACTGGCCACTGCGGCCCGGGCGCTCTTCGGTGACCGGCTGGGCCTGGCCGTTGCGTACGCGGGCCTGTTGGTGACCGACGGGGTGGTCCGGGGCCTCATCGGCCCGCGGGAGGCACCGCGGATCTGGGATCGGCATCTGCTCAACTGCGCCGCGGTGACGGAGCGGATTCCGTCCGGCGCGACGGTGCTTGACGTGGGTAGCGGTGCCGGGCTGCCGGGCCTCGTGCTCGCCATCGCTCGGCCGGATCTCTCGGTCACCTTGGTCGAGCCGCTGGCCCGTCGCACCGCCTTCCTCGTCGAGGCGGTGGCGCAGCTCGACCTGGCGGCCTCGGTCCGGGTTGTCCGGGGTCGGGCCGAGGAGATCGCCTCCGGTGGTGGTGAAGTCGAGCCGCTCACCGGTGATGTGGTGACCGCTCGGGCGGTGGCCCCGCTGGATCGGCTCGCCCGGTGGTGCCTTCCGCTGGCCGTGCCGGGCGGACGGCTGGTCGCCCTCAAGGGTGCCTCGGCTGCGGAGGAGGCCGTCGAGCATGCCGCCGTAGTGGATCGGCTTGGCGGCGGCGCGCCGGAGGTGCACCACTGCGGTGCGGGCGTTGTTGAGCCGCCGACGACGGTGATCGAGATCGTTCGGGAGCGGGTGGTGACACCGTCGCGACCCAAGCCCGCGAAACGTTCCCGTGGTGGTCGGCGGCGCTGAGTCGTCGCTGGCACATCGCATCGCCGGCCTTTCGACAAGGCCGGGTCGGGGCGCGTTGGAATCGGAGCCAAGGAGTCGACACCGACCTTGGTGGACCGCTCAACGGTCTGCCGGAGTTTGGCGGATCCGGCTCGCAGCTGCGTCGTTGAACAGGTACGGGTGGCAGGCGAGCTGTGCAGCCCGACGTGGACCGACCACGCCCAATCCCCGTAGGCTGGCCGCGCGTCGATAATGTGGAGCGGGGGTGCCGGGCACTCGCCGGATTCCGACCGCTTCCAACGGGTCGCTCAGGGTGTGACCACCCGAGCGAGCCGTTGACAGGATGCGGACCGACCATCCGAAGCCGGGCAGGGATGACAGGTGCATGACGACGGCAGGTACGACGATCCGCGCGCGACCGGGTCCACGGGCGATCTGGTTTCACGTGAAACCGACGATCCCGGTTGGGTCACCCCCAGCCCTCCCGTCAGCCCGCCTGCCCGAGCGTCGCAGGACGATACCTTCCGGCGAGCGGCGCCAACTCCGGGACATTCCCGCCCCTCGTCGCCGGAAGTATCGTTGAGCCGCAGTACCGGGGACAGTTCCCGGGTCGGCGATCCGCCGGTGGCCGAGCAGGCCGCGTCGGTACGGGGGAAGACAGCCGCGTCGACACGCGTCGAGGTGGCTGTGCCGCAGCAGGCAACGCCGGGGCGGCCGGCCGAACCGACCAAGGCTCCGAACCTGCCCTCTGGGCAGGACGGGGTTGATGACACGTACGTTTCACGTGAAACACCGACGCGCGAAGAGGATGACCCACCGTTGGCGATGGAAGCTATGCGCGCCGTGCAGATCCTGAACCCGAGCGGCGAGGTGACGATGCCTCGCCCAGACCGGACCCGGGTCATGTGCGTCGCGAACCAGAAGGGCGGCGTTGGAAAAACCACCACGACGGTGAACCTTGCAGTGGCGCTAGCGCTGCACGGGAACCGGGTGCTGGTGGTTGACCTCGATCCGCAGGGCAACGCGTCTACTGGACTCAACGTCCCGCACCACACCGGGGTGCCAGACGTGTACGACTGCCTGATCAACGGCCTGCCCTTGGCGGATGTCGCCCAGGCGGTCGAGGGAATCCCCGATCTGTGGTGTGTTCCCGCCACGATCGACCTGGCCGGAGCCGAGATCGAACTGGTCTCTGTGGTTGCCCGGGAGTCGCGGCTGGCCCGCGCCATCACCGGCTACCCGGGCCACTTCGACTACGTCCTCATTGACTGCCCGCCGTCGCTTGGTCTGCTCACGGTGAACGCGTTGGTTGCCGCGGAGGAGGTACTCATCCCGATCCAGTGTGAGTACTACGCGCTGGAGGGGTTGAACCAACTCATCAACAACATCAACCTCGTCCGGCAGCATCTAAACCCCCGGCTGGACGTCTCCACCATCCTGCTCACGATGTACGACCGGCGTACGCGGCTGGCGGACGCCGTGGAGCAGGATGTCCGCAACCACTTCGGGAACAAGGTGCTCCAGGCGGTCATCCCGCGTAACGTCCGGGTATCCGAGGCACCCAGCTACGGCCAGTCCGTGATGACCTACGATCCCGGGTCACGGGGGGCGACGAGCTACTTCGAGGCCGCCCAGGAGATCGCCGAGCGGGGCATCAAGGCCGAGGTGAGCCGCAATGCGTAGCGCGGACAGGCCACGGGGAGGCCAGGCATGAAGAACCGTCCCAAGGGTGGGCTCGGTCGGGGGCTGGGCGCCCTCATTCCGACGGAGGCGGCGGCACCCGGCGCGCCCACCCCAGTAGTCAGTAACCCAGCGGTGACACCGACCGCCGGCCTAGCGGCGGTGAGTACGCCGCCACCGGCGTCCGACTCACTCAGCCCGGTCCCGGGTGCTCGTTTCGCCGAAATACCGGTCGACGCGATTGTTCCCAACCCCAAGCAGCCGCGGCAGGTCTTCGACGAGGACGCCCTGGAGGAGCTGAAGTTCTCCATCCAGGAAGTCGGCTTCCTCCAGCCGATCGTCGTCCGCCAGCTCGACGACGAGAAGTTCGAACTCGTCATGGGTGAGCGCCGCTGGCGGGCCGCGCAGGCGGTTGGTCGGAGCGCCATCCCGGCGATCGTCCGGGACACCCGGGACGATTCGATGCTCCGGGACGCGTTGCTGGAGAACATCCACCGTGCCAACCTGAACCCGCTGGAAGAGGCGGCGGCGTACCAGCAGCTGTTGGATGAGTTCGGCGCCACGCACGAGGAGCTGGCCCGGCGGATCGGCCGGAGCCGGCCGCAGATCTCCAACACGATTCGGCTACTCAACCTCCCGGCCCAGGTGCAGCGCCGGGTCGCCGCCGGAGTGCTCTCCGCCGGCCACGCCCGAGCGCTGTTGAGCCTGGACAATCCGGAGGCGCAGGAGCGGCTCGCCCAGCGCATCGTCGCTGAGGGACTCTCGGTACGGGCAACCGAGGAGGTGGTGGCGCTCTCGCTCAGCGACGACACCAGCGAGAAGGAAGCGCCGAAGCGTCGGCCGAAGCCGCGTGCACCAGCACTGACCGATCTCGCCGATCGGCTCTCCGACCGTTTCGACACCAGAGTCAAGGTCGACATCGGCCGGAGTAAGGGAAAGATCACGATCGAGTTCGGCAGTGTGGATGATCTGGAGCGGATCGTCGACATCATTGGGGTCGACCGGGAACAGCCCGAGGACTGACCGAAGGCCCGACTCGCGGCCGTTGAGCATCGCCCCCGTTTCACGTGAAACGGGGGCGGTTGTTGTTCTGCCTGGGAGTGATTCGACCTGGGGATCAGTGGGGACCGTCTCAGGTCGGCGCTGCGCCTGATCCGTTGCCTCGGCCACTCCCCTCTGCCCGCGTCCGCTTGTCCGCTGTCCGTCTGCTCGCGCTTGCGCTTTCGCTCGCTTGGCCACTCGAACCGATCCGCTCACGCGGATCTCCCGGCTCGGAAGTGCCGGTCGGGCGACAACTCCCGTGCCTAATGTCGGTCCGTGACCGAGCGCGCCTACCCACTGGCCCCGCGACTCTGACGGCCGATGTCAGCGCCGGGTGTAGTAGAAGTCTCGTCCCCAACGTTATCCACAGCAGTTGTCCACAGGTTGCGCTGTTTCACGTGAAACAGCGCCTCAGCGGCGGTGTTGACCTGTGGAAGATGGCTGTGGATAACCTCCGACCTCCTGTGGATAACTTTGGAGGGGGGTGGGTGGCGGTGAGCCGATCAGAGGGATCGACGGTCGAAGGAGGTGGGGACAGCGGTCCCGGAAACAGTTAGGGTCACCCTCGTGCCCGACACCCCTCCCTCAGTGCCGAACTTCACCCAATGGCCCTCCTTCCCCTTCGAGGGCGATCTCCGCGTCAAGCAACTCGATGATCCGGTCGCGGCCGAACCGCCCCGTCGCGGCGAAGGCGAGCGGGAATGTACCGCTTGTGGCGCCCCCGATGAGGCGTACATCTGGGTTGGCGAGCGGTGGCGGGTCCGTGCGATGGATAGACCTACCGGGCTTCCGATGGTCTTGATTCTTGAATCCCGCTCACACCTGGATCTAGGTGACCTACCGAATCTGCTTGCGGCCGAACTCGGCGTGCTGACGGTCCGGCTGGAGCGCGCTATCCGCTCCCTCGACGGCGTGTCCCGGGTGCATGTGAACCGCTGGGGTGACGGATCCGCGCACCTGCACCTCTGGTTTCTCGCCCGGCCGTACGGTCAACTCCAGCTCCGGGGGACCTTCCTGCCCCTGTGGGATTCGATACTGCCGCCGATCCCCGAGTCGACCTGGCGGGAAAATCTCGCCCTCGTCGCCGCCTGGTTGGCGGATTTCGGTGGACGACAACTGGCCGAACCACCTCGAATCCAGTGGCAGGCACCGGCCAGTTTCGGGGCGGTAGAGGCTGCGGAGGCTGCGGAGGCGATAGCGGGCGCGGATACCGCGGAAGCCGTCGAGACCGCGGAAGCCGTCGAGACCGCGGAGACCGCTTTGGACGCAGAAAGCTCGGCGCCCGCGACCAGACAGCAGAATCCGACAAATAGCGGCCCTATGGCGGGCAGCGGCGGCTCGGCAGAGAGTGCCGGTGCGGTTGGGGCGGACGCGGCGCCGGGCGGGGAGACCGACGGAGAGAACGACCGGGAGGCCGGCGGGGAGACCGGCGGGGAGACCGACCGGGAGAGCGACGGAGAGAGCGAACGGGAGGACGGGAGTGTGGCGGCTAGTGCCGGTGCTGACGTTCCGGCGGGCGGTGCGGACGCTGGTGCTGGCGCTCCGGAGAGTGAACCTTCCTCGTCCCCGCTCGCTGCGGATCCGGGACCTTCGGTGAAGGGTGCGGCAGCCCCGGACCACACCGAAAGTGAGGCCGGCGCAGCGGTTGAGGACGCTGCGGGCCGTACTGACTCCGGTGCACCGGAGAAGGCCGATGATGCTCCGCCACTGCCATCAGCAACGAACGCGGTCCCGTCCTGACGCGGGCCCGCCAACGACGACCGCGCTTCGCCGGCTCAGGCTGCCCGGGCGGCGGCCTGGGAAACCAGGGTCCCGATCATCCGACCGAAGTCGAGACCGGCGGCCTGGGCCGCGAGCGGTAGCAGCGAGGTCTCCGTCATGCCGGGCGCGACGTTCACCCCGAGTACGTGTGGCTGACCGTCGGCATCAATGATCAGGTCGACCCGGCTGAGATCGCGCAACCCGAGCGCGGTGTGGGCGGCGACGGCGAGCTCGGCGACCGCCTCGGCCACCTCGGTGGCCATTCGGGCGGGGGTGTGCCACGTGGTACGGCCGGCCGTGTACCGGGCGGCGTAGTCGTAGACGCCGTTCCGGGGCACGATCTCCACCGCCGGCAGGGCCTGCGGTCCCGCACCGAGGTCGACCACGGAAACTGCCACGTCCGTCCCGGGTAGGTAGCGTTCGACGAGGGCGGTGGAGTCGTACGCGAAACAGCCGACCATCGCGGCGGGGAGGGCGGCGCTGTCCCGAACCACGGCGGCACCCAGACCCGAGCCGCCCTGTGCGGGCTTCACCATCAGCGGGAGGCTCAGCCGATCCACGATGCGATCCAGCACCGCCACCGCACCAAGTTCGGAGAAGCGGTCATGGGGTAGGGCTACCCAGTCCGGGGTGGGGATGTGCGCCTCGCGAAGCACGGTCTTGGCCGAGGGCTTGTCCCAGGCGCGGCGGGACGCGCGGGCGTCGCAACCGACGTACGGGACGTCGCAGAGGTCCAGCACGCCGCGGAGGGAACCGTCCTCGCCGGTGGCACCGTGCAGCGCGATGACCACCGCGTCCGGCGGGTCAGCGACGAGCGCCGGCAGCAGGGTGACGTCCGCGTCGCGCAGCTCCGCCTCCACGCCCACCGCGCGTAGCGCGTCGAGGACCCGGCGGCCGGATCGCAGCGAGACGTCCCGTTCATAGGAGAGCCCGCCAGCGAGTACCAGCACGCGCAGGTCGGTCAGGACAGCGGGATCGGCAGCGGTCTTACCCATGCCCGAATCATGCCAAGTGGGGTCCGGGGGTGTCGGAACCGGCCCGCCCTCGACGAGAGCCGGGCGGGCCGACGGTGCCGAAGACCCGGCGCATGGCGATGTCCTGCTCCATCACCCCGGAGAGTCGCCGTACGCCCTCCCGGATCCGCTCGGGCGGCGGGAAGGAGAAGTTGAGGCGCATCGCGTCGTTGCCGGTGCCGTCGGCGTAGAAGCCGGTGCCGGGCACGTACGCCACCCGGGCGGCGATGGCCCGGGGCATCATCGCCTTCGAGTCCAGCCCTTCCGGCAGGGTGGCCCAGACGAAGAGGCCGCCTCCCGGCCGGGTCCACGCCGTGCCGGCCGGCATCAGGTCCGCCATGGCGGCGAGGAGCGTGTCCCGCCGTTCCCGGTAGACCTCCCGGTAGACCTTGAGCTGCTCCCGCCACGGCATCGTGCCGAGGTAGGTGGCCACGGCCGCCTGAGCGAAGCCGCTGGGGCAGAGGATCTGTGCCTCACTGGCGATGACGAGCTTGTCCCGCACCGCGTGCGGGGCGAGGATCCAGCCGACCCGCAGCCCCGGCGCGAAGGTCTTCGAGAACGTGCTGAGGTAGAAGACGCCCTCGCGGCGGCGGGCGCGCAGTGGGGCCGGCGCGTCGCCCTCGAAGCCAAGCTGCCCGTACGGGTCGTCCTCGATCACCAGCAGGCCGGCGCGCTCGCAGATGTCGAGGATCCGTTCCCGCCGCTGCTCGGTCAGCGTCACGCCGGTCGGATTCTGGTACGTGGGGATGGTGTAGAGGAATTTGATCCGGCGCCCGGCGCGTGCCTGATCGGCGATGGCCGTCTCCAGCGCCTCCGGGATCAGCCCGTCATTGTCCATCGGTACGTGCACGACCTGTGCCTGGGCGGCCTGGAAGACCCCGAGCGCCCCGACGTAGGTCGGGCCTTCGGCGAGTACGACATCGCCGGGGTCGAGGAAGAGGCGGGCGACCAGGTCTAGTGCCTGCTGGCCACCGACGGTGACGACGACGTCGTCGGGGGAGGCGCCGCAGGCGGCGTCGATGCCGGAGAGCGACATCACCTCGCAGATTCGCTCCCGTAGCTCTGGGGTGCCCTGGCCGATGCCGTACTGGAGGGTGGTGGTGCCGTGGTCAGCACCGAGCCGGCCTAGCATCTCGCCGACCGCGTCCAGGGGGAGAGCAGCGATGTACGGCGCACCTCCGGCGAGCGAGACCACCTCCGGCCGGTTGGCCACCGCGAAGAGCGCCCTGATCTCCGAGGCGGTCATGCCTCGGACTCGTCGGGCGTAGCGGTCGGTGTAGTCGTCTAGCGTCGTGCCGGTCATGTTCCGCTGTCACCTGCCCGGTGGTCGTTTCGCGTAACCCTTACCGTGGTGTCCGGATCCGGCGTACGATCGGTGGTCGGGGACACCGAAGGGCGGTCTACCTCCGAGCCTACTGTGGGGATGCGCCAATGTCGCGACGTCTGGTCAGTCTGACCTTGGACACCCTGGAGGATCTGCCCCGTTCGTGCCGGCAGTGTGTCTACTGGGAGCTGGATCCGGTCTCCGCCGACCGAGCCCGTGAAGCTGGAGATCCCGGTCTGGAGAAGGAAGCCTGGGTCTCGCAGACCCTGCTGGAGTGGGGCGCCTGCGGCAAGCTGATCTACGTGGACGACATGCCCGCCGGGTTCGTGCTTTATGCCCCGTCGGCGTACGTGCCGCGATCAATGGCCTTTCCGACCGCGCCGGTCTCCCCCGACGCGGCGCTGTTGATGACGGCGAAGGTGGTGCCGGCCTTCGCCGGTGGCGGGCTGGGCCGGATGCTCGTGCAGGGGGTCGCCCGGGACCTGACGAAGCGCGGAATCAAGGCGATCGAGGCGTTCGGTGACGCGAAGTTCGGCGACGCCGACGACGCGGCGCGGGCCTGTGTGGCCCCGGCCGAGTACTTCCTTTCCGTGGGTTTCAAGACGGTCCGTCCGCATCCGCGTTTCCCCCGCCTGCGCCTGGAGTTGCGCACGACACTGAGCTGGAAGTCCGACGTCGAGTACGCGTTGGAGAAGCTGCTCGGCTCGATGAACCCCGAGAGCCTGCTCCGGCCGGTCCGGCCCACTCCGGCGACCCGTTCCAGCGCCGGCTGACTCCGCGACCTGGTCGGTCCAGTGCCGGCTGACCGGTGCGGGTACTGCTTCGGTCAGTCGACAACTGTCCCGGCGGCCACGCTCTCCGCTGCCACCATCGCCCGCAGCTTGCTCACGTCGATCGACCCCGTGGGTACATCTTGTTCGATGGGGTAGTACATCCGCTGGATGGCGGCGACGATCGCCTCCACCACGCGGTCCCGGAACCGCGGGTCGACCAGCCGGGACCGGTCCGTCGGCGAAGTCAGGTATCCCACCTCGACCCGGACGGCCGGCATTCGGGTCAGCCGTAGCAGGTCCCATGCCTTGGCGTGGGTCCGACAGTCGCGCAGCCCGGTTCGCGCCACGATCTCCCGCTGTACGAGGCCGGCGAGGCGCTCGCCGGTGGTGGAGGTGACACCGTTGTCAGTGCCGTAGTGGTAGGTGGCCACGCCGTCGGCGGCCGGATTGACGTGCCCGTCGAGGTGCAGGGAGATGAACACGTCCGCGCTGAGCGAGTTGGCCAGGGCGGCCCGGTCAGCGTCGGGAAGATGGTCCTGCAGTGCCGGACCGCGGGTCAGCTGCACTCGTACCCCGGCCGCGGCGAGCCGCCCCTCGAGGCGACTGGCGAGGTCGTGCACCAGGTCGGCCTCGGTCCAGGGCTGCTGCCCCTCGGGCACGGTCAAGCCCGGATCGCTGCCGCCGTGCCCTGGGTCGATGACCACCATCCGCCCGACCAGGGTCGGCCCGGACTGTCGAATGGCGTCAGATTCACGGAGCCACTGTGGGCGCCCGCCGACCACCTTACGGCCGAGGCGTCGCAGCGAGTTCACGGTGTGGGGGCCGCAGGTGCCGTCCGGTACCAGCCCCACCTCGCGTTGGAACTGGGCGAGTGCCCGGGCTGTCCGGACCCCGTAGATGGCATCCGCCCGGCCGACGTCGTAGCCCATCTCGAGGAGCCGTTCCTGCAGCGACCGGATGTCCTCACCGATGAGGGGCTCCGGTACGGAGTGGTAGAGGCTACGGGCACCCAGCCGCCAGCGGGCTGCGTCCAGGGCCTGCCACGTCTCGGTGCCGACCCGGCCGTCCACGCTCAGCCCACGGGACTGTTGGAAGGCGCGGACCGCGCGTTCGGTGCGCACGTCGAACTCGTCGCTGTCTGGTGCTGCCGGGACGAGCAGGTCGAGGTTGGCCAGCACCTTACGGATCTCGGTGACCGCCGGTCCACGGTCGCCGGGTCGGATCGGACGCACGCTCGACCCCCTTTTGCACGGACGCTGTGCCGGCCGGATGGCCCGGCGAGGCCGCCGATGGCCCTGTTCCGGTGGCCCCGCAGCCGACCTGCGGTGTTGTCTCTGAGATTGAGGTTAGGCGCTCGCCGGGCCTGAGGTGTGGCGGCCGGAAAAAGACCTGCCCCCGCACCCGGTGGAGCGGATGCGGGGGCAGGTCTGCGTCTGGTGTTGGTCAGAGCGCGGACTGGATGAGCTTGACCAGCTCCCCCTTGGGCTTGGCGCCGGCGATCGACTGCACCGGCTTGCCGTCTTTGAACACGGTGAGCGTCGGCACCGACATGACCCGGTAGTTACGGGCGGTCTCCGGGTTGTCGTCGATGTTGAGCTTGACGATGCTGACCTGATCGCCCATCTCACCGGCGATCTCTTCGAGCAGTGGCGACACCTTCCGGCACGGCCCGCACCACTCCGCCCAGAAGTCCACCAGAACCGGCTTGTCGGACTGCAGCACCTCGCTGGTGAAGCTGGCGTCGGTGACCGACTTGGTTGCTCCCACTACGTTCCCTCCTCGGGGGTGTGTTTCGGAATTTCAGCCCTGGATCGTGGCGATGAAGCGCTCGGCGTCCAGGGCGGCGGCGCAGCCCGTACCGGCGGCGGTGATGGCCTGCCGGTAGGTGTGGTCCACCAGGTCACCGGCGGCGAACACCCCCGGGATGCTGGTCTTGGTGCTGGGCGCGTCCACCTTCACATACCCCTCGTCGTCCAGGTCCACCTGGCCGCGGAAGAGCTCGCTGCGGGGGTCGTGGCCGATCGCCACGAACACGCCGGTCACGTCAAGCACCCGGGAATCACCGGTGTGCACGTTGCGGAGTCGGACGCCGGAAACCTTGCCGTCGGCGCCGAGGATCTCCTCCACCACGGCGTTCCACTCGACCTTGATCTTGTCGTTGCTCAGTGCGCGGTCGGCCATGATCTTGCTGGCCCGGAACGTGTCCCGGCGGTGGACGATCGTGACCGACTCGGCGAAGCGGGTCAGGAAGTTGGCCTCCTCCATCGCCGAGTCACCACCGCCCACCACGATGATGTGCTGGTTCCGGAAGAAGAAGCCGTCGCAGGTGGCGCAGGACGACACGCCGTGGCCGAGGTACTCCTGCTCACCCGGCACACCCAGCGGGCGCCAGGCGGAGCCGGTGGCGAGGATGACAGCCTTCGCCCGATAGCTGGTCTCCCCCACCCAGACGGTGCTGACCGCGTCTGAGCCGACCTCGCCGGTGTTGTTGAGCTCAACCCGGGTGACATCGTCGGTCAGGAACTCGGCACCGAAGCGCTCGGCCTGCTTGCGCATGCTGTCCATCAGCTCGGGACCGAGAATGCCGTCGGCGAACCCCGGGAAGTTCTCTACCTCGGTCGTCGTCATCAACGCGCCGCCGGACTGCGCCCCCTCGATGACCAGCGGCGCGAGGTTCGCGCGCGCGGCGTAGACCGCCGCCGTGTATCCGGCTGGCCCGGAGCCAATGATGATCAGGTTGCGGACGTCGTCCACTGCCGTCTCCCGATTCGTCTGTGTGTTCGCCGACGGCCGCACCGACGGCGAGTCGGTGCCGACACCCCAGAATCAGGCGTCGGCAACTGATGTAGAGAACGCCATCGTACGAACCGGGAATTCCCGAGCCGGTCATCCGGTGGGTCAGCTCACGTCACGGCAGCACACCCCCGCGACGGCCGTGAAGTTCTACCCTACCCGCGTACGGTACCGGGTGTCCGCGCCCGATCCGGGCACACCGCACTCGGGCCCGCTGACCCAGGCCCAGCGGGCACCAGTCGCATCGGCGAACCGGACGACCAACGCCGGTCGGCCCTCGAAGCGGGCATAGTCCACCACCTCGACCGCCAACTGGCCAGCGTCGTGCTCGACGCCGATCTCGGCCAGACAGGTTTCGAGCGCGTCCGGATCCGTCAGCCGATCGAGCCCGATCAACCCCGCCGTCCGGTCGCCCTGGATCCCGACGCCGGACGGCGCCGATTCGATGGTGCCCTCGCCGGACGGCGCCGACTCGGTGGTGCCCTCGCCGGAGTACTGCTGCGGCGGCGAGACCGGAGCGGCCAAGTCCTCCCGCCGGTAGTCCGTACCGGTCCGCATCGGCGGCGCGGTGGTGCGCACCGTCCCGGCGACGGCCTGCTCGGGAGTGCCGGTGCTCGGCTCCGGACCGTCCGTCCCCCAGCCGAGTTGGTCCAGGCCGAGCAGCCCGACAGCGGCCACCGCTACCGCGGCGAGCGCGACGGGAGCACCGACTCGCTGCCATCGTCGGCGCCGTCGGCCCGGGCCGGTCCCGGCCGGTTGCGGAACGCCGCCGGGGCGCCGTGACCCGGCGTGCGGCTGGGCCGGCACTACCGAAGGGCGCGCCGGCACGCTCTCGGCCGGCGTGCCCTCGGTCGGCGGGGCAGCGTCGGTCGCCGCCAGCGCGACGCGAATCTGATCCGCCACGGTTGCGGGCATCTCCTCCGCCGTCCCGTAGGCGAGCAGAGCGGCGTGGACCTCCGCGACCGCCGGCACGAGCCGGTCGTAGGCGTCCGCCCAAGCCTCGTCTCGCTCGACCAGGCGGGCGACGGTCATCTCGTCGGGAGTGCCCGCGAGCGCCCCACCGACGTAGTCGGCGAGTAACTCGTGGTCGACCTCCCGGAACCCCCCGGTCGTCACAGCTCCTCCTGGTTGGCTTCGCGCCGGGGTCGCCCCGACACCGATCGGACGCCACCGCGCGGCTGCTGGTTCCGTCCCGTGACGGCTGGCATGCCTCCCTCCAGGAGCGGTTGCTCCGGTGCCGCCCGGAGATAGCCGAGCGCCGCTGCCAGCCGGGCCCGGCCCCGGGCACACCGGCTCTTCACCGTCCCCTCAGCTACCTCAAGGATGCGGGCAACCTCGGCTACCGGGTAGCCCTGCACATCAACCAGGATCAGCGCGGCACGCTGCTCGACCGGTAGCGCGGCCAGCGCCTCCCGGACCACCAGAGCAGTGTCGTGGTCGGGCACGGGAGCGGCCGGCTCCGTGCCACCGGTGGCGCCGGCCACGTCGCGTACGCCGTCGGGCAGCGGCACCGTCGGATGCGCCTGGCGGCGTCGGATCCGGTCTAGGCAGGCGTTGACCACGATCCGGTGCAGCCAGGTGGTCACCGCCGAATCACCCCGGAACCGTCCGGCGGCCCGATGGGCGGAGAGCAGCGCGTCCTGCAGCGCGTCGGCCGCCTCCTCCCGGTCGCCGAGGGTGCGCAGCGCCACCGCCCAGAGCCGGTCCCGGTGCCGGCGCAGCAGCTCGGCGAAGGCGTCCCGATCGCCAGCGACATGCGCGCGCAGCAGCTCGAGATCGGTGGCGGGAGCGGTTGCCGGCGGGCTGTCGTCTCCCACCGATCGCTCGGTTGACCCGTTCGGCGCCATCACCGCGTCCGGCGGAGAGGATGCCGGGGACGCGGTGAACGGCTCACGAGACCTTGATCTCCTGAATGCCGACCTTGTAGCCGCCGTCACTCGGCGGCAGCTCGGTCAGCCAGACGAGAAGGTACCGGTATTCGGTGTCCGCGTCGAACGCGTCGAAGGTCATCGTGGTGCCGGCGTCTTCCTTAGCCGGCCCGATCGGGTTCTGCTCGTACTCCTCGAAGAGCGCGTTGTCGCCCGCGCTTGAGGAGGGGTGCTCGTTAGTGCCCGTGTACAACCGGGCCGACGCACCCCGGGCCGAGAGTTGGACCTGCAGGGACTTGACGTTGCGGGGTTCACCGAGGTCGAGCCAGATGCCCATGCCGCGCTTGATCTTGCCGAAATTCGGGTGCCCCCGGTAGGTCTGGGTCTCCCAGCCCTCATCCAGGCTGCCGTCGAACACCTTCTCGGCGTCGCGGACCTCGGCGCGGTCCCCACTGTCTGGGTCAATGACCTTCGCAACGCTGATTTTCGGCGGATCGGTCGCCACGGCGTCGGGTGGATCCTCACCCGTCGTCGTGATGGGAGAAGGGTTGGCAGCTGTCGTCGGGTTCCGGTCGTCGTCCCCGCCCCGACTGAGCACGACGATGCCGATCAGGAGGCCGACGAGCGCGACGGCGAGGAGGCTGGCGATCCCGACGGCGAACTTGCGCCCGCCCGCCGCGGCCAGCGGTGACGGCTCGTCCCCGGTCTCGGCGGTGAACCGCAGTGGGCCGTTGTTTTCCAGCAGGTGCTCATCGACCGGGACGTCCAGTCGGGCCAACTCCGCGGCGAGGACATCCGACGGTGGGGGCGGGAGCGAGCCGTCCAGCAGATCCATGGTGAGGTCGTCCAGGTATGCCGGAACCCCGGCCCGGACCTGGCGCGGTGCGGTGAGCGCACCCCCCGGACCCCGGAGCGCGTCCGGGGTCGCCGCCCGTCCATGTCCGGCGGTGGCGCCGTGTAGCGGGACCTCGGCGTGGGGCCAGTGGCCGGTCAGTGCGAAGTAGAGGACGCCACCGACCGCCCGAAGGTCGCTGGCCTGGCTGTCGGCCCCGTCGGTGCGCGCGTCCGCCAACACCACCCGACCGTCATCGCTGATCATGATCGTGCCGGGGTGGACGTTGCCGTGCACCATTCCGGTGGCGTGCACGGCGGCCAGGGCGCTCGCGACGGCGTTGCCGACGGCGGTCGCCCGAGCTGGGTCCAGCGCCCCCGCGGCCACGAGTTCCCGCAGCGACTGTCCGTCGACCCACTCGCGGACCACGTATGCCCGCTCGCCCTCGTCGATCGCGTCGTAGACACCGACCAGGTTGGGGTGGATCACCCGGCTGGCGGCGACGGCGGCCTGGAGCATCTCGGTGGCGGAGTCGCCGCCCGGGTAGCGCAGCACCACCGCGACGGGACGGCGCAACACGACATCGACCCCACGCCAGAGCAGCCGGCCAGCGCTGTCGTTGTTGATGTGCTCGACGAGCTCGTACCGCTCGGCGAGCACGTCACCGGCGATCGGAGCACCGAAGGTCATGACCGGCGGAGCGTTCTCGTCCGCATCCTGACCCCCGCCGACCTGGGTCACCCGTCCTCCCTCGGTGATCGTGTCGATCGATGGACCCGTGTTGCTGGGCATTGTGGCTTCCGCTCTGCCTTCCACGAACCGGCCGGCTGTTGTCGGCGCCTGCGCCGGCAACAGCCGCACCCGTCGAGAGCGACCTTACCTGGGATCCCCGCCTTCCCCCGCATGTCATCTTCCCGCCGCACCGCCGGCGGCTGCTGGGCTCGGGTGGCTTGTCCGGTTTTGGTCGTTGTTGGCGGTGTTGCTGGCGCATGTACTAGCCAATCTAGAGGTTGACCGCTAGTAGTTGCCGCAGGGGCCGGGGTCAGGTGGCGAGGCACCCGGGCCAGATTCCCGGGCCAGCACCGGACATGCCTCCCCGCCCGGCCGGTTATCCACAGGATGACGCGGCAATGGCGCGGCAGAGCGGAAGTTATCCACAGCCGTATCCCCAGATTGGTGATCCTCGTTCACGCAGAGTGCACTCCCGCCGGACGGGCAGATCCGGTCGTCCACGCCCCCGATAAACGGTCAGAACGGGACGCTCAGTGACCGAGCCGGCGGCGGACCATGGTGACCACCTCGGTGACCTCCCTGATCCGGAGCAGCATCGCGAGGCCGAGGTAGCTGAGACCGATCGCCGCCCCACCGATCAGCAGCTGGACCGCCGCCATGAACCACCCGAGCTCCTCCGGTCGGCCCGGCAGCAGGCGGACCACCAGCAGACCGACCAGCGCGGCTCCGAGCGCGGCGGCCAGCACCTTGCCCACCGTACGCATGATCCCGCCCAGCCCGATCCGGCCGACCCGGGGCCGCAGCAGCAGCGCGGACAGCACCACCGCCGCCAGGTACGAGATCGCGTTGCCGAGCATCATGCCGGCCGCCGCGAAGGTGGCGGGAAGGACGACGTAGAGCCCGACCTGGAGCAGCACCCGCAGCGCCACCACCGGGATGTTGGCCAGCGCGGGCGTACGGGTGTCCGGCAGCGCGTAGAACGCGAACGTGAGGAGCTGGCTGACCGCGAAGGGCACCAGGCCGATCGCGGCGACCAGCAGCACGGTGGCGGTGGCGGTGGCGTTCTCCCCGGTGAACGCGCCGTACCGGAACACCACCACGGAGATCGGCGCGGCCAGCACGGCGTAGCAGACCGCCACCGGGGCGAGTACGGCCGTGACCATCCGGGTGCCCCGGGACAGGTCGGCCGTGAGGTCGGTGAATCGGCCGTCCGCCGCGGCGGCGCTCATCCGGGGCATCAGCGCCGTGATGATCGAGACCGCGATGACGCCGTGCGCCATCATCAGCAGCAGGAAGACGTTGTTGTAGATCAGCAGACCGGCGTCGTCCTCGCCGGCGACCCGGGTGAGCAGGTTGACCACCACGAAGAGCCCGAGCTGGTTCACCGCGACGTAGCAGAACATCCAGGCGCCGAGCCGGGCCAACTCCCGCAGCCCCAACGCGCGGAAGTCGAAACGCAGCTTCCACCGGAAGCCGACCTTGCGCAGGGCGGGCAGCAGCCCCGCGGCCTGCACCGCCACCCCGAGCAGGGTGCCGCCGCCGACCAACAGGATCCGGTCCGCCCCGACCTGGCCCGGCTGGAGGGCCTGCGCGCCGTAGACCCAGATGTACAGGCCGAAGGTGCCGATGGCCACCAGGTTGTTCAGGATCGGCGCCCACATCGGAGCGGCGAAGTGCCCGCGCGTGTTCAGCACGGCGGCGATCAGCGCGCTGATGCCGGTGAAGAACAACATCGGCAGCATCAGGTACGACAGGTTGGTGACCAGGCCCCGGTAGTCCTCGTCCTTGCCACCGGCGTAGATGCCGGTCAGCACCGGAGCCGCGACCACCGCGATCAGGGCGGCGGCGGCGAGCGCCACCACCGCCAGGGTCAGCAGCCGCTGGGCGTACGCCTCGCCCCGGTCCGGGTCGGCCTTGCGTCGCCGGACCAGCACCGGCACCAGTACGCTGGTGAGCACTCCGCCGAGCAGGAACTCGTACACCTGGTTCGGGAGGAAGATCGCCGTGGTGTACGCGTTACCGACCAGGTTGCCCAGGGCCGCGCCGATCATCAGGTTCCGGATGAAACCCGTGCCCCGACTGACCAGGCTGCCCGCGGCCATCACCAGGCTGTTCGCCGCGGCGCTCCCCTCGGCCACCGCCTCATCCGGGGGCGCGACCGCCTCGGCGGCCGGCTGGTTCAGCGGCTCGGCCGAGATGAAGATCGCGTCGTCACCCGTCGGTCGGCCACCGTCGCCCAGCGCGTTCGCGCTGCGGTAGAGCCGGCCGCTCATCGTTGTCGCCTCCAGGATCTGGTCGGTGCCCGGCACCGACCATGGGTCCGCGGGCGAGGGCCTCGACACAGACTAGTCGTCGGCCCGGCGTCATCCGCGCCCGGCGGATGTCAGGCCCGGTCGGACCGATAGGCTGGCCCTCCCATGTCCGATTCCGCACCGCACGCCGCCGACCGCCGCGAACTCACCGCCGCGCAGCGCACCGCCGTAGCCGAACTGCTCCGGGTCTCCCCGGTCGCCGACGAGTTGGGCCGCCGCTTCGCGAGCGCCGGTCACGAACTGCACCTGGTCGGCGGATCGGTCCGCGACGCACTGCTCGGCCGCCTCGGCGACGACTTGGACTTCTGCACCGACGCGCAGCCGGACGAGACGCTACGGATCGTGCGTGGTTGGGCCGAGGCGATCTGGGAGACCGGGCGGGAGTTCGGCACGATCGGGGTGCAGCGCGATGGCCTGCGGCTGGAGATCACGACCTTCCGCGCGGAGGTGTACGACCAGGTCAGCCGCAACCCGGTGGTGCAGTACGGCACGAGCCTCGCCGAGGACCTGAAGCGGCGGGACTTCACCGTCAACGCGATGGCGGTCAGCCTGCCCGAGCATCGCTTCACCGACCCGCACGGCGGGTTAGCGGATCTGGCGGCCAAGGTGGTCCGTACCCCGGCGGCGCCGGAGGAGTCGTTCCGCGACGACCCGCTGCGGATGCTGCGGGCGGCCCGGTTCGCCGCGCAGCTGCGGTTCGCCGTACACCCGGACGTGCGGGCGGCGATGGTACGGATGGCCGCCGATCTGGATCGGATCACCGCCGAGCGGATCCGGGACGAGTTCACCAAGCTGCTCTGCGGCGCCGACCCGGTCGCCGGCCTGCGGCTGCTGGTCGACACCGGGCTGGCCGAGCGGTTCCTGCCCGAGCTGACCGGGCTGAAGCTGGAGATCGACGAGCACGCCCAGCACAAGGACGTGTACGACCACACGCTGACCGTGGTGCGCAACGCCGTCTCGTACGAGGAGGACGGCTGCGACTTCATCCTCCGGATGGCCGCGCTCATGCACGACGTCGGCAAGCCGGCGACGAAGGCGGTCGGGTCGGACGGTCGGGTCAGCTTCCACCACCACGAGGTGGTCGGCGCCCGGATGACCAAGGCACGGATGAAGGCGCTGCGCTTCCCCCGGGAGACCACCACGAAGGTCACCGCACTGGTCGCGCTGCACCTGCGGTTCTACGGGTACGGCCGGGGCGAGTGGACCGACTCGGCGGTGCGCCGGTACGTCACCGACGCCGGTGACCTGCTGGCGCGGCTACACAAGCTGACCCGCTCCGACTGCACCACCCGCAACCGGCGCAAGGCCGCCGGGCTCGCCGCCGACTACGACGCGCTGGAGGAGCGGATCGCCCGGCTCGCGGCCGAGGAGGACCTGGCCCGGGTCCGCCCCGACCTGGACGGCAACGCGATCATGGAGCTGCTCGGCGTACCGCCGGGTCCGGTCGTCGGGCAGGCCTGGAAACACCTCAAGGAGGTACGGCTGGAGCGGGGCCCGCTGGGGCGGGACGAGGCCGAGGCCGAGCTGCTGCGCTGGTCCCGCGAGCAGGGAATCGTCGAGTAGCCCGCTGGTCAACGGGGCGCCACCAGAACGATCAGGCCCTGCCCGACCTCGCCCGGAAGGGTCTGCCGGACGAGGTCCCGACCGTCCAGGTCGGTCAGCACCATCTCCCCGGTACCCCAGTCCTGGTACAGCAACTGGTTGTCGGGGCCCCACGCCGCCTCCGCGCTCGCCGTCGGCCCGAGCACGCGTCCGGTGGCCACTTCGACGATCTCCGGCCCCTGCGGGCCCTTGACCACCACCCGCTCGCCGTCCGGCGACCAGGACCACGGTCCGGTGGGGTCCCCCTTGATCGGGAGGAACCGGGTCGGCCGGCCGTCGTCGGGGGAGAAGAGCTGCACCCCCCGCCGGATGTGCGGCGCCGCCTCGGAGTTAGGTGCGGTGGGGTCGGTCTGTTGCCACACCACCTCCCGGCCGTCCCGGGTCCAGGTGAAGTAGCAGTAGTCGGTGCAGAGGTACCTCTCGGTGTCCACCGGGAACAGCTGCCATTCGCCGGTGGCACTCAGCACGCCGAGGGCACTGTCTCCGCTCGCCTTGTCAAAGATGGTCAGGGCGATTCGGCTGCCGTCAGGTGACCACTGTGGCGTCATGGTGTGCTGACCGGTACGCACCCAGTTGACCGCGCCGCTGCCCAGGTCGAGCAGCCCGAACTCGCCCCGCCGGTCGTAGTCCACCACCCCGGCGACCGTACCGCTGGGCGAGGCCCAGATCTCGTCGTACTGGTCGGTGCTGAGGTACTGGTCCTGGGTGCGGTCCAACGCGTACCCCTGCTGGATGATGCGCTCGCCGTCCGGCGTGTAGGACATACCGGTTGGCGTGGCACCGACCAGCAGCCATCCGCCGGGCAGCGGCAGGGGCTGCTGGGTCCAGTCTCCGGTGGTTGCCGGTATCCGGGATGGGTTCGGAGCCGCTGAGCTCGACGGCGTTGAGCTTGACGGCGGAACCCAGGCGGCCGGGCCGGGCCCGGGGGCGGTTGGCCGGAGCCAGACGAAGGGTGCGGCCAGGGCGACCAACGCCGCCAGCGCGCCACCGGTCACCGCCAGTCGCCGTCGGTGCCGCAGCCGTCGGCCTCGGCTTCGCGCGGCGTTGGCGAGGCTGGTGGTCGGGCGGGCCTCGTCGGCCAGCTCCCGCAGGGCGGTCCGTAGGTTCTGTTCGGTTGGTCCGTTCATCTCCGCTCCTCGGTGCGGTGTCCGTCGAGTGCGGGAACCAGTTGCCGCAGCCGGGCCAGCGCCCGGGAGGTCTGACTGGCGACCGTGCCGGCCCGGCAGCCGAGCAGCTCGGCGGTCTGCTCGACACTCAGGTCTTCCAGGTAGCGCAGGGTCAGTACCGCGCGTTGCCGTGGTGGCAGCGCCAGCAGCGCCTCGCGCAGCAGCAGCCGCAGGTCAACCTCGTGCCCGCGGTCGGGTCCGCCGACCCGGTCGGGCGGCACGGCGACCGGGAACTCCGGCCGGCGGGAACGGCGGCGCCAGCCGGACACCTGGTCCCGGTAGAGGATCTGGCGTACGTACGGCTCGGGCTCCCCCCGGATCCGGGGCCAGCGGGCGTACGCCTTGGCCAGCGCGGTCTGGAGCAGGTCTTCGGCGCCGTGCTGACTGCCGGCCAGGGCGTAGGCGGCCCGCAGTAGAACACCACCGCGTTCGTTGACGAACGCGGTTAACTCCCCGTCGATGCGTTCGGACACCGGTCACCTCCCAAATCTCTGACGCCGGCGACCGTTGAGAGCTTGCCTGTCGGGCGAATCTAGATGTTGACAAGATTGGGGCGGAGGCGCATCTTTGCAGTGACTAATTGGAGGTGCCCGATGTCCCCGTCAACCCTGAACACCGCCGGAATCCTGCTGATCACCGTCGCGACGATCGCGTTCGGCGGACTGGCCCTGCTCCAGCACCTCGCCGGGCGCGTAGCCGGTTACCTGGACAACCCGGTCCGCCGGGGCCTCTGGACCGCCGGGCACGCGCATGCCGGGGTGCTGGTCCTCTTCGCCCTCGTGGCCCTCCCCTACATCGAACAGGCCGACGCGGGCAGCGGCACCCGTACGCTGATCCGGCTGCTCTTCGTCGCCGCCCCGATCCTGATGCCGCTCGGCTTCTTCCTCTCGGTGGTCCGGCCCCGGGACACCAAGCCCAACAAACTCATCTGGCTCACCGTCGCTGGCGGTGCCAGCCTCACCGCCGGCACCCTGCTGCTCGGGGTGAACCTCCTCTGAGCCCGATCAGCGCGCCTCCTGGAAGTTCATCGCGTTGTGGTGGGTTTTGACCGGCTCGCGGCTAGGGCGGTGTCGATGAGGGTGGTGGCGGCGGCGCGGGCGTGGTGGGCGGCGTCGTTGGTGCCGGCGATGGCGGCGGTGGTCTGGGCTCCTTCGGCGAGGATGGCGAGTTGGTGGGCGAGTGCGGCGGGGGCGCCGGTTTCTGTAACCAGTTCGGCCAGGCGCGCCTGGAAACTCGCCTTGTGTTCGCGGATGAGCGCGGCGATGTGGGGTGCGGTGCCGCCGAGCTCGCCGAAGGTGTTGATGAAGACGCAGCCGCGGAAGTCGTCCTCGTCAAACCAGCGGGCCAGCATGTCGTAGACGGCGAGTAGTTGGTCCCGGGGTGTGCCGCTGCCGGTGGCGATGGCGGTTTCGATGAGGCTGTTCCAGATATCGCGCCGGCGGTGCAGGACGGCCTCGACGAGGTTCTCCTTGGAGGGGAACAGCTGGTAGAGGCGTTTCAGAGAGACGCCGGACTCGTTGCGTAGAGCGTCCATGCCTACGGCGTTTATGCCGCGGCTGTAGTAGAGCCGATCGGCGGTGATCAGGATGTGTTCGCGGATCTGCTCGGTCTGGGGGGTGGTCCGGTTTCGGGTGGCGGGGGGCATGGCTTCCTCTTGTCTCGGGTCAGGTGTGGTGACGGTCACGCTGCCCCGAGTGGCGCAGGGGAACGATCGTTCTCTAACGTACTACCCAACGCGAGCGAGAACGAACGTTCTCACCTTCGGTCTGGGAGGCCCGTCATGCCGTACATCACTGTGGGAACCGAGAACCGCACCAACATCGACCTGTACTACGAGGACCACGGTCAGGGACAGCCGGTGGTCCTCATCCACGGCTACCCCCTGGACGGGCACTCGTGGGAGAAGCAGTCCGCGGCCCTACTCAAGGCCGGCTACCGGGTGATCACCTATGACCGGCGGGGCTTCGGTCAGTCCAGCCAGCCCACCGTCGGCTACGACTACGACACCTTCGCCGCCGACCTGAACACCGTGCTGGAGACCCTCGACCTCACCGACGTGGTCCTGGTCGGGTTCTCGATGGGCAGCGGTGAGGTGGCCCGCTACCTGTCGCGCTACGGCTCGGCGCGGGTTGCCAAGGCCGCGTTCCTGGCCTCGCTGCAACCGTTCCTGCTGCAGACCGACGACAACCCCACCGGCGTACCGCAGGAGGTGTTCGACGGCATCCTCGCCGCGGTCACCGCGGACCGCTACGCCTACTTCACCGACTTCTACCGCAACTTCTACAACACCGACGACACCCTCGGCACCCGGCTGTCCGAGGAGGCGCTGCGCAACAGCTGGAACATCGCCGCCGGCGCATCCTGGTACGCCTCCAGCGCCGCCGTGCCGACCTGGGTCACCGACTTCCGCGCCGACCTCCCAAAGATCGACGTACCCAGTCTGATCCTGCACGGCACCGCCGACAACATCCTGCCCATCGACGCCACCGCCCGCGAGTTCCGCAAGCAGCTGCCCGAGGCCGACTACGTCGAGATCGACGGCGCACCCCACGGCCTGCTCTGGACCCACGCCGACGACGTCAACCAGGCCCTCCTGGCCTTCCTCGCCAAGTAAGGCCAACCCAACATCCCGGCCCAAAACAAACTCAGACAAGGAGACCCGACATGGACACCCTCGACACTTCCAGCCGCGCTACCAGCCCCCGCCGTCGCCCCGGGTGGGCCGCGCTCCTGGCCGGTGTGGCCGTGCTCAGTATCGCCGCCGGCGGCACCGCCATCGCCACCAACAGCGGCGGCGAGGCCCAAGCCGACCCCGCCGCCGCCGGCAAACACGCCGAGCGCAACGAAGGATTCGTCACCACCCGCGACGGCGTCGACATCTTCTACCAGGACTGGGGCCCCCGCGACGGACGACCCGTCATCTTCAGCCACGGCTGGCCACTGAACTCCGACAGCTGGGAATCCCAGATGATGCACCTGGCCGACAACGGCTACCGCGTCATCGCCCACGACCGCCGAGGCCACGGCCGCTCCTCCCAAACCTGGGAGGGCAACGACATGAACCACTACGCCGACGACCTCGCCACCGTGATCAAAAAGCTCAAGCTCAAAGACGTCACCCTCGTCGGGTTCTCCACCGGCGGCGGTGAAGTCGCCCGCTACGTCGGCCGACACGGCACCGACCGCGTCGCGCAGGTCGCCCTCGTCGGCGCGGTCACCCCACTGATGCTCCAGACCCCCGACAACCCCAACGGCGTACCCATCGAGGTCTTCGACGGCCTGCGCGAAGGCTCCCTCGCCGACCGCTCCCAGCTCTACCGCGACCTCGCCGAAGGGCCCTTCTTCGGCGCCAACCGCCCCGACGCCGAGGTGTCACAGGGCATGAAGGACAGCTTCTGGCTGCAGAGCATGCAGGCCGGCCACAAGGCCGCCTACGACTCGATCAAAGCCTTCTCCGAAACCGACCTGACCGAGGACCTCAAGCGCTTCGACGTACCCACCCTGATCATCCACGGCGGCGACGACCAGGTCGTACCGATCGAGAACTCCGCCGAGGAAGCCCACGAAATCGTCGCCAACTCCACCCTCAAGGTCTACCCCGGCGGCCCCCACGGCATCACCGACACCCACAAGCAGCAGCTCAACAACGACCTACTCACCTTCGTCAACAGCCGCTAACCCACCGCACCACCCCAACCGGGGGTGGGCCGACCGAACCGGGCCGGCCCACCCCCGGGTTGTCGTACCGGCGAAGGAGAATAGGCGGATGCGCTGGACCGTGCTCGACTCGCCGATCGGCGAGTTCTCCCTGGCCACCGACGGTGAGGCCGTGTGCGGAGCGCACTTCGCGCGGGTCACCGAGGCCGCCGACGAACCCGCCGACGACCTCTCGGCCCGCGCCGTCGCCGAGCTGCGGGCCTACTTCGCCGGGGAGCTGACCGCCTTCACCGTGCCAGTGCGAATCCCCCGGGGCTCGGAGTTCGAGCGGGCGGTGTGGCGGGAGATGACCGCCATTCCCTACGGGGAGACGCTCACCTACGGCGAGGTGGCCCGGCGGCTCGGCGACGCCTCGGCGGCGCGGGCGGTCGGCGTGGCATGCAACCGGAACCCGGTGCCGGTGATCGTGCCCTGCCACCGGATCGTCGGCTCCGGCGGCAAACTGGTCGGCTTCGGTGGCGGGCTCGACCGGAAGGTGAAGCTGTTGGAGTTGGAGGCCGGTGTGGCCCTTCGGCGAAGCTGGTCGGCGGCGGGCTAGCCGGTCAGGGTGCCGGACCGTAGGCCGGTGAGGAAGTCGGTCCAGCTGGTGGCGGAGAAGCCGAGGACCGGGCCGGAGCGGTCCTTGCTGTCGCGTACGGCGACCCGCCTGCTCCCATCGAGCACCGGCCCCGCCTCGACACAGTCGCCACCGCCACCGCCACTGCGGGTGCTGACGTGCCAGGCGACCCTGCTCGGCTCGATCGAGTGGACCCAGGTCTTCGCCGCCATGCTCACTCCAGACGTGCTTCCAGATCAACGAGGAACCGCTGCACGGTAAGGGCTGAGGTACCGACCACGGCTCGCTCAGCGCGGGTGGTGTGTTGGTCGGCGTCTGCGGTCGAGGTGGATCAGGGCGGTGCCGATGAGTAGGAGCAGGGCGGCGGCGCCGACGGTGGTGGGCAGGCTTGGGCCGGTGATGGGGAGGCCGGGGTCGTCGGGCGTGTCGGGGCTGGGGCTGGCGGGCGTGTCGATGGTGATGGTGGTGGCCTCCGACTGACCGCTGGGGCAGGTGTTGGTGCTGGTGTAGTGGGCGGTGAGGGTGTGAGTGCCGGCCGGGAGCCTGGTGGTGTGGGCGGCGGTGTTGGTGCCATCCAGGGGCACGGCGTGGAGGTCACTGCTGCCGTTGCGGAAGGTGATGGTTCCGGTGGGGACGTCGGTGGTGCAGGTGACGGTGGCGGTGAGCGTGACGTCCTGATCCGGTTCCGGGTTCCGCGGTGCGACCTCCAGCGTGGTGGTGGAACTCGGTGGTTCGATGAGGGCCATGCCGTGGTCGTTGCCGGCGGTGATGGTGGCGATGGCGGTGCCGGTCGGCAGGTTGACGTTCACTGGGGTGTTGCTCTGATTGGTGGTGCCGTCGCCCAGCTGGCCGGAGTAATTGCCGCCCCAGGCGAGTGCGGTGCCGGTGGAGGTCATCGCCAGGCTGTGGCCGCCGCCGGCGGTGATAGTGGTGAGCGTGGTGCCGGTCGGCAGGTTGACGTTCACGGGGGTGTTGCTGTTGTCGGTGGTGCCGTCGCCCAGCTGACCGTAGTAGTTGTAGCCCCAGGCGAGGGCGGTGCCGGCGGAGGTCATCGCCAGGCTGTGGATGGCGCTGGCGGTGATGGTGGTGACCGTGGTGTTCGCGGGGAGACTGACGGCAACTGGCACAGTGCGGTCGGTGTTGGTGCCATCGCCGAGCTCGCCGTAGGTGTTACTGCCCCAGGCGAAGGCGGTGCCGGCGGAGGTTGCCGCCAGGCTGTGGACGCCGCCGGCGGCGATGGAGGTGATGCTGGTGCCGGTCGGCAGGTCCACCTCCACCGGGGTGTTCCTGTCGTCGGTGGTGCCGTCGCCCAGCTGGCCGGAGTAGTTACCGCCCCAGGCGAGGGCGGTGCCGGCCGTGGTTATCGCCAGGCTGTGGACGGCGCCGGCGGAGATGGCGGTGATGGTGGTGCCGGTCGGTAGGTCCACCTCCACCGGGGTGTTGCGGTTGGTGGTGGTGCCGTCGCCCAGCTGGCCGAAGAAGTTGTAGCCCCAGGCGAGGGCGGTGCCGGTGGAGGTCAACGCGAGGCTGTGGTTGTGGCCGGCGGCGATGGCGGTGACCGTGGTGTTCGGGGGGAGGTTGACCTCCACCGGGGTGTTGCGGTTGGTGTTGGTGCCGTCGCCCAGCTCGCCGGAGAGGTTTTCGCCCCAGGCGAGGACGGCACCGTCGGAGGTCAACGCGAGGCTGTGACCGTTGCCGGCGGCGATGGCGGTGATCGTGGTGTTGGCCGGTAACTCCGCTTCCACGGGGACGGAGCTGTCGGTGGTGGTGCCGTCGCCGAGCTCGCCCTGGCCGTTTCCTCCCCAGGCGAGCACGGTCTCCGACATCGCGCTGGACGCGGCGGGTTGCTGCTGCGCGAGGGCGGGCCACCCGCCGGTCACCTGCGTCACGGTCACCGCCAGCGCGAGGAAGAGCCAGCCGGCCACGGTGCGTCCCGCTCGGCGCGCGTCGGTGTCCCGGACTACCCACCGGCGAATTTCCGGCATCATTCCTACCTCCGAGCGGACAGTGCTGCGCAAACCAAGCGAACATATCATCGATTACCGATCTCCTGGACCGGTTGAGAAACGCCCAAAAACGCCAGAATCAGACAAATCTCCCGGCCCGAGCGCCGACCGATGGGGGCATGCCGAGAAGGCCGCAACTGAGGTCGGTATCCGGAACTCGGGAAGCGATATGTCCAGTCCATGCCTATTTGGGACGTGACCAAGTCATGGTGGGGGCGGAATCGTGGCGGGCGCCGGGGCGTTACACCATGCGTACGACCGAGGAAGTGCCCCGCCGTAAGCGGGGACGGCCGCCGGGAATGGTGGTGGTCGGCCGGTCGTTATATCTGGACCCGGCGCCGTGCGTGTCCCGACGAGACCCGCGGTCGCCGACCTATCCCTTGGTTCTTTGAGCGCCGGACGGTGCTTGCACCCCGCTCCCGACCCCCTTCGGGTGCGTGTGGGTGTCGACCCCCGAATGGAGCAACACTCATGAACACGATCATGTTGCGTAGTGCACTTGGTATCGCTGGTCTGGCCTTCGGCGTCGGTGTGGTCGCTGGCCCTCAGACCTTCGACACCACCACCGCTTCCACCCCCACCCCGAGCACGTCGGACTCGGCCACCTCGGCGGACCCGGCCACCTCGGCGGCTGCGGTGCCGGCGGAGAAGCCGGACAAGGGCACGCTGATCCCGCACGGTACGCAGGGTGAGCAGTCGCGCATCGACCTGGGTGGCGAGCAGACCGACAACGTGAAGGCCATCATCGGGGCCACGAAGAAGGCCGACATGGACGAGCGGGCCGCCGTGGTGGCGATCGCCACCAGCCTGCAGGAGTCGAAGCTGGAGAACCTGGGACACCTGGGTGCTCGGAACGACCACGACTCGCAGGGCCTGTTCCAGCAGCGCCCGTCCAGCGGTTGGGGCACGGTGGAGCAGATCACCGACCCTGAGTACTCCACCACCGCCTTCCTCAAGGGTTTGAAGCAGGTCGAGGGCTGGCAGGAGCTGCCGTTGACCGAGGCCGCGCAGAAGGTGCAGGTGTCCGCGTACCCGTTCCACTACGCCCAGTGGGAGACCCAGGCCGCTGACCTGGTGGCCGAGCACTGGAGCAGCTGACCCAAACCTATAGACCCAACCCACAAGGGGAAAAGAAACTGTTGGCCGGCACCCGGTTCGGGTGCCGGCCAACAGTTGTCACTGGGGTGGGGCCCAGCCGGTCCCACCCCAGTGCGGTAAGTCAGAACGTCAGCGCGCGATCTCGCCGGCGATGAACTCCTCGACGGCGGCGTGCGCGTCGGAGTCGGCGTACTGCACCGGCGGGGACTTCATGAAGTACGACGACGCCGACAGGATCGGGCCGCCGATCTTCCGGTCCAGGGCGATCTTCGCGGCCCGGACCGCGTCGATGATGACGCCGGCGGAGTTCGGCGAGTCCCACACCTCGAGCTTCAGCTCCGCGTTGAGCGGGGTGTCGCCGAAGGAGCGGCCCTCCAGGCGGATGTAGGCCCACTTGCGGTCGTCCAGCCACGGCACGTGGTCCGACGGGCCGATGTGCACGTCGCTCTTGGCCATCTCGTGCGGCACCTGGGAGGTCACCGACTGGGTCTTCGAGATCTTCTTGGAGACCAGGCGGTTGCGCTCCAGCATGTTCATGAAGTCCATGTTGCCGCCGAAGTTGAGCTGGTACGTGCGCAGCAGCTCAACGCCGCGGTCCTCGAACAGCTTCGCGAGGGCGCGGTGCACGATGGTGGCGCCGACCTGGCTCTTGATGTCGTCGCCGACGATCGGCAGGCCCGCGTCCTCGAACTTCTTCGCCCAGACCGGGTCGGAGGCGATGAAGACGGGCAGGGCGTTGACGAAGGCGCAGCCGGCCTCGATCGCGGCCTGGGCGTAGAACTTGCCGGCCTCCTCGGAGCCCACCGGCAGGTAGGCCACGACCACGTCAACCTTGGCCGCGCGCAGCGTCTCGGCCACGTCCACCGGCTGGATGTCCGACTCCTCGATGATCTCGCGGTAGTACTGGCCGAGACCGTCGAACGTCGGGCCGCGCTGCACGGTCACGCCGGTCGGGGGCACGTCGCACAGCTTGATGGTGTTGTTCTCGCTGGCGACGATCGCCTCGGCGAGGTCCATGCCCACCTTCTTGGCGTCCACATCGAACGCCGCGACGAACTCCACGTCCGAGACGTGGTAGTCGCCGAAGGTGACGTGCATGAGACCCGGGACGCGGTCGTTCGGGTCGGCGTTCCGGTAGTACTCCACGCCCTGTACGAGGGACGAGGCGCAGTTACCCACACCGACGATGGCGACGCGGACGGAGCCCATAGCGTCTGCCTCCTTCTCCTTCATCACGGCCGCTCTTCCCTGGACGCTCCAGGCGGAGGCGGGCTGTTGTCTTCTGGTTGGCCGCCGGCGGCCCCGGTGATCGGGGCGGTCGGGGCACGGCCGGAGCGCTCGTTGGCGATGAGCTCCTCCAGCCAGCGAACCTCACGCTCACAGGCGTCCAGGCCGTGGCGTTGCAGTTCCAGGGTGTACGCGTCGAGCCGTTCGGCAGCGCGACCCAGCACGTCGCGGAGCCCTTCGCGGCGCTCCTCGATCTTGCGGCGGCGACCCTCCAGGATGCGCAGTCGGGTTGCCTGGTCGGTTCGGGCGAAGAACGCGAAGTGCACGCCGAAACCGGTGTCGTCATACGTCTCGGGCCCGGCATGGGCGATGAGTTGGGCGAACCGCTCCTTGCCCTCCGCGGTGATTTTGTAAACCACGCGGCCTCGTCGGCTGGTCAGCGCGGGAACGTCCGAGACGTCGGGTGTCTCGTTGGCCTCGGTGATCCAGCCTGCCGCCTGTAGGCGGCGCAGGGTTGGGTAGAGGCTTCCGTAGCTGATGGCCGCCCGGATGGCACCGAGTTTCGCGGTGAGCTCCTTGCGCAGCTCGTAGCCGTGCATCGGAGCCTCTTGCAGGAGGCCGAGGATGGCTAGTTCGAGCACTGTCATCCTCCTTACCCTGCTCACCTGAGCACTAACCGTGCGATGTATCGGTCCGATACATCGCCACGCTAGCGGATCGCCCTGGGTGGGGCAAACCCGCACCGCCGTGTCCCGATTACCGGCAGTCACTCTGTCGCCGGGTGCGGCGGCACCGCGTACTCTCGTGCTCATGCGTACGCAGCGTCAGGTGGTCGACTACTCGCTCCGGAAGCGGGCGGCGCTGCGGGAGTTCCTGACCAACCGGGTCGGCCCGGATGACCTCTGCGACGCCTCGCCCTACCTGAAGAACGCGGCCCGGTTCCACGGTGAGCCGACCGACGAGCGGTGCCCGATCTGTCGGAGTGAGAACCTGACGCGGGTGCACTACATTTACGGCGACGAGCTCCGGCAGTCCGCCGGTCAGGCCCGGAGGCTGGCGGAGCTGCCCGCGCTGGCGATGACACTGCGTGAGTTTCAGGTCTTCGTGGTAGAAGTGTGCCTTGGCTGTGCCTGGAACCACCTCATCGAGCAGTATTTGCTCGGCCGGGACGGGCTGGTGGAGAACGGGCCGGAGCAGGTCGTAGTGGGCGGGGTGCTCACCACGGACGCTCCCGGCGGGCAACGGAGGCGAGAGGCGCAACGGTGACGTCAGCACGATCGGTCACTTCGGCCCGACGGGCCGCCGCCCAGCTCGATCGACCCGCTGATAGTCCGATTAGCCCGCTTGATTGGCAAATAGGCACCCTTGCGCGACGGGACCGCGTCGTGTCACTGGGTGCCGCAACTCACGGCAAACCGGTGGTGGCGCGGCAGCGCTCCACCGCGACCGGCAGGGTGTGAAGAATGAACTCGTACGGCGACCCCAGCTCCTCGCGTGGGCGGGCCCAGATACCGGGCCAGCACGGCGTCCCCGGGCGGGCCGACGACGCGTACCGCGCCCCCGGTGGTGCGGCGCGCGGCCAGTCGGCCGGACCGGAGGGAACAGCGGGCCGCGCCTCGGTGACACCCCGGGGTGGCGCTTCCAGCGGCCGGGCTTCGGTTGGTGGCTCGGCTTCCGTCCCCACCCAGGGTGCCGCCGGCTCGGCCTCAGTTGGCCGGGCAGGTCGCGCTTCGGTGCCGACCCCGGCGGGACCGGGCCGTGCTGCGGTGCCGAGCCCGGCCGGACCGGGCCGTGCCTCGGTGCCGGCCGCGCCGGGCCGCGCCTCCGTGCCGGTATCCCCCGCGCCGGGTGGCTCCGCCGGGCGCGCGAGCGTCGGTGCCGCGAGCGGGTCGGCCTCCGTCGGGTCGGCCTCCGCGGGGCGGGCCCGAGCCGGTGCCGCGGTGGCCGGAGGCCGGGCCTCGGTGGCGCGGGCCGGCGTCGCGTCGGCCGCCGGTGGTCCCGGCGGCCCGGGCGGCCCCGGTGGATCGGGCCGATCCCGCAATGGTGGCCGTGACCCGAACGCCGCGCGGGCGAAGAAGCGGAAGCGGACCAACATGTTGATCGCCTCGTTCGCGGTCTTCATCATGTTCGCCGGGCTGGGCGTCGTCGGCTTCACCTACTTCTCCACCAACGTCGTCCTGCCCGACCAGATTCCCCTTCCGCAGTCGACAACGGTCTACACGAGTGACGGCAAGGGCCTGGTCGCGAAGCTCGGTAACGAGAACCGGACGCTGATCACCGTCAGCCAGATGCCGAAGCACGTGCGGGACGCGGTCGCCGCGGCCGAGGACCGGAACTTCTACCGGCACTCGGGCGTCGACTACAAGGGCATTGCCCGGGCCGCCTGGAACAACTTCACCGGCGGTAGCCGGCAGGGCGCGTCCACGATCACGCAGCAGTACGCGCGTAACGCCTACGCGAGCCTTGAGGACGACACCTACGCCCGCAAGGTTCGGGAAGCGATCTTCGCCTCCAAGCTGAACGACGATTTCAGCAAGGACGAGATCATGGAGAACTATCTCAACGTGATCTACTTCGGCCGCGGCGCGTACGGGGTCGAGGCCGCGGCGCAGACCTTCTTCGGCAAGCCCGCCAGCGAGTTGACCGTCGGCGAGGGCGCGGTGCTGGCCGGGCTCATCAAGCAGCCGGAGAAGACCGCCACCCACAACGGGTACGACCCGGCGGTCAGCCCGGAGGACGCGAAGGCGCGCTGGGACTACGTCCTCGACGGGATGGTGGCCGAGGGGTGGCTCAACGCGGCGGAGCGTCCGACCGAGCTTCCGGAGGTGAAGCCGGTGGCCGAGGGGGGCAACGGCTTCGGTGTGGGCACCCCCCGCGGCAACGTCATCAACTACGTGCGGGCGGAGATGGAGCAGTGGGGACTCTGCACCAACACGGGGGCGGGGGACGAGGGCACGCCCACCTGTATGGATGCGCTGCGCGAGGGCGGTTACAAGATCACCACAACGATCGACGACGAGATGCAGACCGCGATGGAGAACGCGGCCCGGGCGGAGGCGAAGGACTCGCCCCTCAACGGCGAGCCAGATAACCTGCAGGCCGCCGGAGTCGCCGTGGAACCCGAGACCGGCCGGGTGCTCGCCTACTACGGTGGGGAGAGTGGCGCCGATATCGACTGGGCCGGCAAGAACACCAGCAAGGACGGCACGCTCTATGGCGGCCATCCGCCCGCCTCGTCCTTCAAGATCTACACCCTAGCGGCCGCCATCGAGGCCGGCATCTCCGTCAACTCACGGTGGGACGCCGAGCCCTTCACCCCCGAGGGCTACGACAATGAGATCGGGAACGCGGGTCGAACCGTCGACTGTGAGAACAATTCCTGCACTCTCGACTATTCGACGGTCGAGTCGTACAACGTTCCGTTCTTCCACGTGGCGGAGCAGATCGGCTCGGACAAGGTGATCAGCATGGCCCGGCAGGCGGGTGTCACCACCATGTGGGACAACGGCGACCCGGCCAAGCCGTACAACCTGCTGGCGGAGAAGCCGGAGGACCTGGCGCCAGACTATTTCGACCGGGTGGTGGGCTTTGGCCAGTACCCGATCACCGTCCTCGACCACGCCAACGGTCTCGCGACGCTGGCGAACGACGGCATCTTCCACCAGGCGCACTTCGTGCTCAAGGTCGAGCAGAAGGACAAGGACACCGGCGAGTGGAAGGTCGTCCGCGGGACCGGCGAGAAGCTGGACGGGCAGCAACGGATCCGCAAAGAGGTCACCGATGAGGTGACCGCTGTCCTGAAGCAAATCCCGGTGAGGAACAAGGACGCCCTCTCCGGAGGGCGGGAGGCGGCCGGGAAGACCGGCACCTGGGAATTGGACGGGACCGACTACAACTCGAACGCCTGGATGGTCGGCTACGACGACAACCTGGCGACCGCGATCTGGATCGGTAGCAACAAATCCGCCAGTAGTACGGTCAAGTACAACATTGGTGCGATCAAAAACAAGAATGGCAGTAACATCGGCGGCAGCACCATGCCGGCGGATGTGTGGAAAAAATTCATGAACGAGGCGCTGAAAGACGAGCCCAAGTCGGACCTGCCGAATATCACCGGAGTCGGGGACGACCAGGCCGGTAACGGTGCGTTGCCGCCCCCGCCGGAGCCGGACTGTGGGCCGTTTGGCCTGTTCTGCAACGACAACGACAACGGCGACGACGACAACAACGGCGGTGGCGACAACAACGGCGGTGGCGACAACAACGGCGGTGGCGACAACAACGGCGGTGGTGACAACGGCGGGGATATCGGATTCCCGCCGCCGCCGAACGGAGGCCCCGAACGACCTGGGCGGGACTAGCTGGGCTGGCCAGCGTCAAGGCCATCCAGGTGCACGACGGCAACACCGATCTAGTGCAGGATGCACGTCATGAAGACGCAGACGACGGGTGGTATGGACAACGCCGCCGCACCAGACCACCCGTCCCGCTCCGACGGCTTCGTTCGTGGCGTCTCCGGCCTGATCGGTGGCCCGTTGGGCGACCACGCCACCGCCTTGGACCGGCCGGTCGGCGGGGAGCGTCGGTTCTGGACCGCGGTCCGGATCGTCCTGGCCCTGGTCTGCCTGACGATGGCCCTGCACTGGGTGCAGAAGTCGCCCTGCCAGGACGGCGCCTGGGCGAACAACGTCCAGTACACCCGCTTCTGCTACACCGACGTGCTCGCCCTCTACTACGCCGAAGGGCTCAACGAGGGCAAGGTCCCCTACCTGGACCACCCGGTGGAGTATCCGGTGCTCACTGGGTACTTCATGGGTGCCCTCGGCCTGCCGGTGCACGCGCTCGGCAGCACGGACCCCGGCCTGAACCAGGCCATGTGGTTCTACAACCTGAACGCGCTGGTGCTCGGGGCACTGGCGGTGGCCACCGTCGCGGTGATCCTGGCGCTACGGCGTCGACGACCCTGGGACGCGGCACTCTTCGCGCTCGCCCCCGCGCTGCTGCTCACCGCCACCGTCAACTGGGACTTTCTCGCCATCGGACTGGCCGCCTTCGGCCTCTTCGCCTGGGCACGCCGCAATCCCGCGTTGGCCGGCCTGCTACTCGGCCTAGGCGGGGCCGCGAAGCTCTGGCCGCTCTTCCTCTTCTGGCCGATCCTGCTGCTGGCCATCCGGAGTAGCCGGCTGCGGGCCGCGCTCACCGCGATCGTCACGGGCGCGGTGGCGCTGGTCCTGGTGAACCTCCCCGCCGCGCTGGCCAACCCCACCAACTGGGGACGTTTTCTGGAGCTCAACACGGAGCGGCCGATCGACTGGGGCACCCTCTGGTACATCGGCCGCTACCTCGACGGCAGGATCGGCGAGCCCGGCGCCGGCCCCTTCGAGTGGCTGAGCAACAACATTCCGGTGCTGAACAACCTGGCGTACGCGCTGTTCTTCCTGGCCTGCATCGGCATCGCCGTGCTGGCCCTGCGGGCCCCGCGCCGCCCGCGCCTCGCCCAGCTCGCCTTCCTCGTGGTCGCCGCCTTCCTGATTTTCAGCAAGGTCTGGTCGCAGCAGTTCGTGCTCTGGCTGCTGCCCCTCGTTGTGCTCGCCCGCCCCAAGTGGGGTGCCTTCCTGGCCTGGCAGCTCGCCGAGGTTGGCTACTTCTTGGCCTTCTACGGCGAGCTGCTGGGCACCTCCACCGGCACGCCGGTCTTTCCCGAGGGCGTCTTCGTGCTGGCCGCCGCGTTCCGGCTGACCACCGTCGCCGTGCTCTGCGTGCTGGTCATCCAGGAGATTCTCCGGCCGGAGCAGGACGCGGTACGGGCCAGCTACCCCGACGACCCGGACGGCGGGGTCATCGACGGCGCACCGGACGCCCCCTGGGTGGCCAGACAGCGAGCGCCCGCGCCGGTGGCGATCTGACCGGCGCGGGATCCGGTCACAGGCGGTAGACGACCACGTCGCCGATCTCCTCCCGGGTGATGCCGAGCAGGTCAACCGGCGCGTCGATGGTGAATTCCCAGGGCGTGCCGGCCACCTGATCCCGAGGGATCAGGACGTTGCGAACGCCCAGGGTGCGCAGGTAGTCGACGCTGGCCTGGTCGGGGAACGTGATCGTCGCCTGACGCACCTCCTCGACCAGGGTCGGTGAGAAGCCACTCCCCCCGTTGACGATGTCCTGGAAGTGGGTGGTTGACCAGAGCATGATCGGCTGGTCCCGATTCTGGTCGCTCGGCAGCACCAACAGCGGGCCGTCCACCGTGCGCATCGCCGCGGGCTGCGCCGGGACGACCGGGTGCGGGGTAAGGTTCAGCCCCTCGACGGTCACCAACAGCAGTGGCAGCAGCGTGGCCAACCGCAGCCACGGGCTCGGCCAGGACGGGATCCGCGCGGCGGAGATCTTCCGGACCCGGCCGGCGAAGGCGCTTACCGCGCCCGCCGCGAGGAGCCCGAGTAGCAGGGTCGTCCAGAGCATCAGCCGACCCGGCGTACGGAGGCCGTTCCACCCGGGTAGGTACTCGAAGAGCGGCACGTAGGTGTACTGCCCGTCGAACAGTTCGGTGCCCATCGCCAGCACCATGCTGACCACGACCCCCGCCAGCAGTAGGAGCCGGTGCCGGACCCGCCACACCGAGAAGAAGAGGCCGCCCAGGGCGAGCGCGTAGAGCACGTACCCGGGCAGCAGGGTCATCTCCGGTTGCCAGGGCAGCGTCGACCGAGCCCCCTCGTGCAGGTCACCCCAGATTCGTGACTCGGCCGGTGCGGTGAGGAAACCTGTCGCGGGTGGGGAGAACCAGGCGAGGTCGGCGACGGTCCGCTCCGCCTGCGGATGCAGCTCGACGACGGTGAAGTAGGGGAGGGCGAGCAACGCGCCAACCGCAGCGAAGATCAGCCCGCCGACCACGTTGGCGGCGAACAGCCGTCGACCGAAGGGGCGTCGCACCGGGCGGACGACCCAGCGTCGCAGGAACCAGGTCACCGCGGCGACCAGCCCGGTCCCGGCGAGGACGTACGCGAACGGCAGCCCGATGCCGAAGCCGAGGCTGAGCTGCCAGGCGGCGACCAGCCAGCCGGCGTACACCCAGCCGACCCGTCGCTTCTCCGGTCGGTAGCCGTGCCGCAGCGACCAGCCGTGCCCCCGAGCGAGCATCGCCAGCGCCAGCGGGATACCACCGTTGGAGATCACGTTCAGGTGCCCGGCGTGGGCCAGCAACCACGGCGCGTACGTGTAGGTCACTCCGGCGACCGCGGCGCCGATCCGGCCGGACCCCAGCTGCCGGGCCAGCACGTACGCCCCGAACGTGGCGAGGGCGTGGGCCAGCACGAACATGATGTTGTATCGGAGCAGGGCGGCTTCGGGGCCAGTGCCGATCATCCCGGCGGGGGCGTACCCGAGCAGGGTGTCGGAGAAGACGAAGCTCCACCGTTCCGGGAAGAACGCGTTGGAGTGCAACAGCCGGCCCGGGTCGGTCAACAGCGCGTGCCCGGACCAGGCCATCTGCCATGCCTGCAGGCTCGGGTCCCAGTAGTCCTGGGGCAGGGTGTAGCGCGGGTAGCGCAGTGTCGGCCAGGTCATCGCGACGGCTAGGGCCAGCGAGCCGAGCGCTGCGAGCATCCACTCGTGGGTCAGGAACCGGCCAACGGCGCGGGTTGCCCGGCCGATGCGGGTTGGAACCGGTGTCGGAGCGGGGCCGAAGGACGCGAACGGGTCCCGTTTCTCCTGGTCGTCCTTGTCGCCCTTGGCATCCTCTTTTGCCGTGCTCTCGGCGGTGCCGTCAGCAGGAGTCGCGGTGCCCTCCGAAGAGGACGTGTCGCTGCGCCCGTCGGCGCTGCCGCCAGCAGTGGTGTCCGCGGTGGTGCTCTTGGTGGCGGTGGCGGTGGCGGTGTCACCCGCGGTGGTGCTCTTGGTGGCGGTGGCGGTGGCGGTGTCACCCGCGGTGGTGCTCTCGGCGGTGGCGGTGCCGGTGGTCTTGGCGGTGGCGGCGGTCGTGGAGCCGTCCTTGGGTGATCCGGCGTTACCCGGGCCGGTTTCGAGCTTGTCCATGATGGTCTTGGGCTTTCGATCACCGGCGGTGCTGGCCGCCTTGGGATTCGGTGGCGGTGTGCCGCCGGAGCGTCCGATGGTCATCCGGTCGACCCCGGCACGCCGAGCTGCTCCCGGAGGAAGGCGATGTCGGCCGCCTGGCCATCCGCCCCGCCGGGTGTCTCGACCACCACCGGGGCGCCCGCCGCCCGGATCACCGCCACCACCTGTTCCGGGTCGATCGTGCCGCCGGTCAGGTTGTCGTGTCGGTCCTGGCCCGAGTTGAAGGCGCCCTTGGAGTTGTTGGCGTGGATCAGGTCGATCCGGCCGGTGATCGCCTTGATCCGGTCGACCAGCCCGAGTAACTCCTCACCCCCCGCGTACGCGTGGCAGGTGTCCAGGCAGAAGCCCACCTCGTGATCGCCGATCGTGTCCCAGAGCCGGGCGAGCTCGTCCAGCCGGCGGGCGCAGGCGTTTGTCCCGCCAGCGGTGTTCTCGATCAGCACCGGCACGCCGAAGCCGCCGGATTCCGCCGCGTACGCGAAGGCCTTGCGCCAGTTGTCGAAACCGGTGGTGAGGTCGTCGCCGGCGTTGACGTGGCCCCCGTGCACGATCAGGCCACGGGCTCCGACAGCGGCGGCGGCTCGGGCGTGCGCGAGCAGGAGTTTCCGGCTGGGGATCCGGATCCGGTTGTTCAACGTGGCCAGGTTGATCACGTACGGCGCGTGCACGTAGAGGTCCACCTCGGCGCTGCGTAGCCGGTCGGCGTCTGCCCGCGGCTTCGGCGTTTTCCAACCCTGCGGGTCGGAGAGGAAGAACTGCGCGGTGTCGGCGGCTCGTGCGCTCGCCTCCGCCAGTGGGTCGGACGAATCGACGTGGGCTCCGATACGCATGCTGGGGAGCCTACGTCGAGTTGACCGACCGACGGCGACCGCAGTGCGGCGAGGCGCGTAAGCGGCGTGGTCAGAGGTGCGTCACCGCAGTGATCAGCGATCGTTGAACGAGGTGGGATGGACGGTTCTGTCAGCTTGGACTAGTAGATTGTCTGAGATTTACCGAATTCTCCGACAAGTCCCGCACATTAGGGGCTATGGTCGGGAAACAACATGATGAAGCCCCGCGGGGTGTCGCCGGTCCAACCTCATCGGTGTGGTCGTTCCTCCCCAGGTCCCACCCAAGGAATGCGGACACGGCACCCCGCGGTCCCTGGTTCACGGGGGGCTCGCCTCGACATCGACGTCCTGGTCGGGCCCCCCGTGAACCATGTTCGGGGGCACTTACACCACCCCGGGCATGATCGTCCGGGCCGGGTATCCTGGTTCGGTTGTCCACGTCCGGCCGGGTCCCCCCGGGTCCGGGTGGGCCACGACGCACGACCTCCTGCCACGGAAGGACCGTGGCCGTCCTAGCCCATAGGAGGTGAGCACGTCTTGCGTCATTACGAGATCATGGTGATCCTCGACTCCAGCCTTGAGGAGCGCACCGTCGCCCCGTCGCTCGACACGTACCTGAACGTGATTCGGACCGCGGGTGGCTCGGTCGAGAAGACCGATGTGTGGGGCCGCCGGCGCCTCGCGTACGAGATCAACAAGAAGACCGAGGGGATCTACGCCGTCATCGACCTGCAGGCGACGCCAGCAGCGGTGGCCGAGCTGGACCGTCAGCTGCGGCTCAACGAGTCGGTGCTGCGTACCAAGGTTATTCGGCCGGAAGTGCGCTGAGGCGCACCCCGACCCCCAACCCCGACACCCCCGGATCAGCCTCGTCGGCATTGTCGGACGGCTCTGTCAGCCTGTACGGCGAGACGATGAGTGCGCGAGGAGATGGTCATGGCAGGAGAAACCATCATCACGGTCATCGGCAATCTGACCGATGACCCCGAGTTGCGATTCACCCCCTCCGGTGCGGCGGTCGCCAAGTTCCGGGTCGCCTCGACGCCCCGGTTCTTCGACAAGTCGTCCAGCGAGTGGAAGGACGGCGAGCCGTTGTTCCTCTCGTGCACCGTGTGGCGGCAGGCCGCCGAACACGTCGCGGAGTCGCTGCAGCGCGGCACCCGCGTGATCGTGTCCGGTCGGCTGCGGCAGCGGTCGTACGAGACCCGCGAGGGTGAGAAGCGCACGGTCATCGAGCTGGAGGTCGACGAGATCGGCCCGTCGCTGCGCTACGCCACGGCGAAGGTGCAGAAGATGTCCCGCTCGGGCGGTGGTGGTTTTGGCGGCGGTGGTGGCCAGGGCGGCGGAGGCAACTTCGACGACCCGTGGGCCTCGGCCGCTCCTGCTCCCGCGCCCTCGCGCGGCGGGTCCGGTGGTGGCAACTTCGACGAGGAGCCTCCGTTCTGATGGCGCCGAGCGCCCGCAATCGCAAACCAGGAGCAAGGTCAATGGCCAAGGCTGCGGCCCTTCGCAAGCCGAAGAAGAAGGTGAACCCGCTTGATAAGGACGGGATCACCTATATCGATTACAAGGACACTGCGCTGCTGCGCAAGTTCATCTCCGACCGGGGCAAGATCCGTGCCCGGCGAGTGACTGGCGTGACCTCGCAGCAGCAGCGGCAGATCGCTCGTGCGGTCAAGAACGCCCGCGAGATGGCGCTCTTGCCGTACACGGCGACGGCTCGCTGAGAGGAGGCGCCGACATGAAGATCATCCTGACCCAGGAGGTATCCGGCCTCGGTGCCCCAGGGGACATCGTGGAGGTCAAGAACGGCTACGGCCGTAACTACCTGCTGCCGCAGGGCTTCGCGATCGCCTGGACCAAGGGCGCGGAGAAGCAGGTCACGCTGATCAAGCGGGCCCGGTCGGCCCGCGAGATTCGTGACCTCGGCCACGCCAACGAGGTCAAGGGCCAGCTCGAAGGGCTGAAGGTAGCCCTGAAGGCCCGCGCCGGCGAGGGCGGTCGGCTCTTCGGTTCGGTCACCGCGGCCGAGATCGTCGCGGCCGTCAAGGCCGCTGGCGGCCCGACGCTGGACCGTCGCCGGCTTGAGCTGCCCGCGCACATCAAGTCGCTCGGCTCCTACCCGGTGCGGATCAAGCTGCACCCCGAGGTGACCGCCGCGTTCGACCTGAGCGTCGTTCAGGGCTGACACCCGCACCACCGATCGGGCCCGCGCCGTACTCGGCGCGGGCCCGATCTGTATCCCGCACCACCGATCGGGCCCGCGCCGTACTCGGCGCGGGCCCGATCTGTATCCCGTACCGGCTCGATCGGTATCGCGCCGTGGGCCGGTCGGCATCCGCCTCGGGTCGATCTGGCGCCGGTGTTCGACCCGGCGGCTGACCGATTTCTTTTTATCCACAGGGTGTGGAAGCTGTTTTTCCAGCTCAGAACGGTGTTGAGAGAGACCCTTCCACAGTTATCCACAGGCTGTGCACAAGCTGCACACATGCCTGCCCCCTGCTATCCACAGGTTGTCCCGAGACTCGTCCACCGCTGCTGTTGAGGCGTCCTCCTCGTCTTCCGTATGGTTGCCAACCGACCCGCCGCACGATGGCCCCCGATCGCCCTGCGGGTCGAGCAGGCCGTGACTCCGCGGTGGAGCCAGGTCGATGAGCTGACGGTGTGAAGGGGGAGCCGTGTCGGTCGCCGACGAGATGCCAGCCGAACCGCGTGCTGGCGGGCCGACGACGGTGCCGGTGCAGCGGGACGGCCAGTTCGAGAAGACCCCACCGCAGGACATCGCCGCCGAGCAGTGTGTGCTGGGCGGGATGCTCCTCTCCAAGGACGCGATCGCCGACGTGGTCGAGATTCTCAAGAGCAACGACTTCTACCGGCCCGTCCACGCCACCGTCTTCGACACGATTCTCGAGATTTACGGCCGGGGCGAGCCCGCCGACTCGATCACGGTCGCGGCGGCCCTGGCCGACTCCGGCGACCTAGTCCGGATCGGGGGCGCACCGTACCTGCACACCCTGATCGCCAGCGTGCCCACCGCGGCCAACGCCGCCTACTACGCCCGGATCGTCAGCGAGCGGGCCGTGCTCCGGCGGCTGGTCGAGGCCGGCACCCGGATCGTGCAGCTCGGCTTCGGCACCGCCGCCAGCGGCAGCCGGGACGTGGATGACGTCGTTGACCTCGCCCAGCAGGCCGTCTACGACGTCACCGAGCGGCGGGTCAGCGAGGACTTCGCCATCCTCGCCGACATGCTCCAGCCCACGCTCGACGAGATCGAGGCGGTTGGCGCCCAGCACGGCATGATGACCGGCGTTCCCACCGGCTTCACCGACCTCGACCGCCTTCTCAACGGGCTGCAGGCGGGCCAGCTCATCATCGTCGCCGGGCGGCCCGGCCTGGGAAAGTCCACGGCGAGCATGGACTTCGCGCGGAACGCCGCGATTCGCGCTAACCAGGCTGCGGCGATCTTCTCGCTGGAAATGAGCAAGGTCGAGATCGTGATGCGACTGCTCTCGGCCGAGGCCCGGGTACCCCTGCACGTGCTGCGCAGCGGTCAGCTCTCCGACGACGACTGGACGAAGCTCGCCCGCTGCATGGGCGAGATCAGTGAGGCGCCGCTCTTCGTGGACGACACGCCGAGCATGAACCTGATGGAGATCCGGGCCAAGGCGCGACGTCTCAAACAGCGACACGACCTGAAGCTCATCGTCGTCGACTACCTCCAGCTGATGACCTCGCCGAAGCGTACGGAGAGCCGGCAGCAGGAGGTCGCCGACCTGTCCCGTGGCCTCAAGCTCCTCGCGAAGGAGGTCGAGTGCCCGGTCATCGCGGTCAGCCAGCTGAACCGTGGCCCAGAGCAGCGGACCGACAAACGGCCCCAGCTCTCCGACCTGCGGGAATCCGGCTCCATCGAGCAGGACGCCGACGTCGTCATCCTGCTGCACCGCGACGACTACTACGACAAGGAGTCGCCGCGGGCCGGGGAGGCGGACTTCGTCGTGGCCAAGCACCGGAACGGGCCGACCGACACGGTGACGGTGGCCGCGCAGCTCCACCTGTCGCGCTTCGTGGACATGGCGATCGTGTGAGTGGACCGGGCGATCGGGTGCGCCCAGGCGGTTGACCGCGCGGTGTCCCGAATGACCGCCCAGCGCCTGGAAGGGCCGCGCAGCGCCCCGCAGGACCGCGCGGTGTCCGGAAGGATCCCGGCCCGCGCAGCCGCGGTGGGGTCCTTCCGGACGCGCCGTACCGGCGTTCAGCCGAGCAGGTCGCCCAGGAAGCCCTTGTGCCGCTTCCGCCGGTAGTGCCCGTGGTAACCGTAGTGCTGACCGTGGCCGCCGTAGGCCGGGGCCGGAGCCGGGGGGTAGCCGTGCGCGGGCGGTGGTGGGGGCGGCACGGTGCCGTAGCCGGGCTGCTGCGGCGGCGGGGGCGGCGGGTAGCCGCCGGGCTGGCTGGGCTGGGCGGGTGGCGGAGCGGCCTGCTGCCGGTTCCAGTTAGCCTCCGCCTCGAACAGCTTCTCCAACTCGCCGCGGTCGAGGAAGATCCCCCGGCACTCTCCGCACTGATCGATGACGACGCCACTGCGCTCGTACTGGCGCATCTCGCCGTGACACTTGGGACAGGTGAGGCTCATCCACCGACCGTACCTGGTTGACCTAGGCGGTTGCGGTCAACGTGGCGGTGACTTCGTCGTCGGAGACCTCGTGGAAGTCGTCGTAGTAGGCGCTGACCGCGGTGAATTCGGCCGGGTGCCGCGGACAGACAACCTGGTCGGCCTCGGCCGAGAGCAACTCGTACGCCTCCTGCGAGCCGACCGGGGCAGCCGCCACCACCCGTCGGGCACCGAGGTGGCGGGCGACCTGGACCGCGGCGCGGGCGGTGGCGCCGGTGGCGAGGCCGTCGTCCACGATCAGGGCGGTGCGGTCGGTGAGGTCCAGCGGCGGACGGTCGGCCCGGTAGAGCCGCTCCCGGCGATCCAGTTCGGCCCGCTCCTGACGGTCGACCTCGGCGATCTCCGTTGGGCTCAGCCGGCCGGCGATCCGTTCGTTGAGCACCTGGGCCCCGCCGGGACCGATCGCGCCGAACGCGACCTCGGGCGCACCGGGAAGGCCGAGCTTGCGGACGGTGATCACATCGAGTGGGGCCTCGAGTCGGCGGGCGATCACCTCGGCCACCGGCACTCCGCCGCGGACCAGGGCAAGCACGATGACATCGGGTTCACCGACGAGCGCGGTGAGCCGATCGGCGAGCGCCCGACCCGCGTCGCCGCGGTCACGAAAGGTGGTCACCTCTCAGGTGTACGCCCGGATGGCCGGTTCCGGGGCGGGTTGCTGGATTCCGACCGGCGAGTGCGGGGGTCCAGATCAGGAAGGCCAGCGGGTAGAGCAGGTAGCCGAACCGGCTGGCGGGCATGAGCAGGAGCGCGACGAGGAGCCCGTACCCGCAGATGAGCGACGCGGCGGCGGCCGTACGCGGGGGGCGGCGGGTGAGCCGCAGGGCGAAGGCCAGCCCGACGGCGAGCAGCAGCCCGCCGGTGAGTAGCCGCCCGGCGGGCAGCCCGGTGGAGATCAGGTGGCCCGGGAGCGGGGACTGGGCCGGGCTGGTGACCAGGCCTTGGCCGAGCGGGAAGCGGAGCACGTTCTCGACCAACGCGTCGGGGTCGATCAGCAGGACGGGCAGCAGGGCGATGACCGGCAGCCCCAGGGCGCCGGTGAGGACCCGCCGGCCGGACCGTCGGGTGGCACCCCAGATGGCCAAGACCACCGCGACCGGCCAGGCGAAGAGTTTCAGGGCGGCGGCCAACCCCACGGCCGCTCCGGCCCGGCCCGGTTTACCCGCGGCGGCGAGGGTGAGTGCGAGCAGGCAGAGTGCGAGAACGGGCAGGTCGTCGCCGCCGGTGGCGAGGGTGAGCGCGCTGAACGGCAGGATCGCGGCGGCCTGTACGCCACGCAGGATGCCGTCGCCGGGCCGGTGCGCCTCGCGGGCGCCGGACCGCCAGAGTGTGCGCCCGGCGAGTGCGAGGATGGCGACGGTGGCGAGCGCGAACCACACCCGGGCGTCGGTCAACGCGGTGTCGACGATGGCGCGGGGCACCCCGAACAGGGCCATTGCCGGTTGGTACGGGGTGTAGCCGAACAGCTGCTCGCTGATGGGCAGGGCGGCGATCGCCTCGCGGCTGAGGTAGGGGGTACCGGTCTCGATCAGCCGCCGCCCGGAGTCCTCGATGACGATGACCTCCTCCTGCGCCCGGTCGGGACGCCCGAAGGCCCGTTCGGTGCTCTGCCAGAGCACCGGCAGCAGCACGGTGGTGGTGGCGGCGAGCCCGGCGACCGCCCAGCGGGTGGCGAGCCCGGTCAGCGGGGAGCCGGGGCGGCGCCGCCAGATCAGCAGCTGGGCGGTGGCGGCGACGGCAGCGACGAGGTAGCCGGCGGTGGCGACGCTGCCCCACGCGCGGTGCGGGGCGAGGGTGGAGGTCAGGGTGGTGACTGCGGCGAATCCGGCCGAAACGGCGTAGAGGGCCAGGTCGACGGCGAGGCCACCGGCGGCGTTGTCGACGGCGGGCCACCCGCGGCGTACGCCCGGAACGGCGCTGGTCACGCGGTCAGTTTTGCAGATCGGCGGCGCCGGGTCAGGCGGGCTGGGAACGACCGCGGGCGGTAGCCGGCCGGAGCTTTTTACAACTCACATTGACGGTATATACCGTCGACCGTAGTCTGGCGGTATGACACCGATGCAGGAGCCGACATTTCTGATCCTCACCGCGTTGGCGACGGGGCCCAAACACGGCTACGGGGTGACCCAGGAGGTCGCCGATATCTCCGAGGGGACGGTGAAGCTGCGGGCCGGCACCCTCTACGGAGCCCTCGACCGCCTGGTGGAGCAGGAACTCATCGCGGTCGATCGCCAGGAGGTCGTTGACGGGCGGCTACGTCGCTACTACCGACTCACCGACGCGGGGGCCGGCCGGCTCGCCGAGCGGGCCCGGCGCCTGCGCAAGCACGCGGAGGTGGCGGAGACCCGGCTCCAGGCGCGACCGAACCTGGCCCTCGGACTCATGGCTGGCCCGCTCGGGGCTCCCGCGTGACCGCCCCGGGGGAGGTCGCGCGGGAGTTGCCGGCGCAGGTCCAGCTGGAACGCTGGTACCGGCGGCTGCTGTGGGCGTATCCGGTCGGTTATCGCCGTAGCCACGGCGAGGAGATCCTCACGATGCTGCTGGACTCCGCTGAGCCGGGCCGTAGGGTGCCTGCCCGCGCCGACGTGGTGGATGTGCTGCGCGGGGCGGTGCGGCAGTGGTTCCGACTGCCGATCGGCCGCACGGCGGTGCTGTCGGCCGTGTTGTCGGCCGTGGTCCTCGGAGCCGTGGGAGCGGGCGTGGGTTCCTGGCTGGCTTGGCAGACGGGTGCGGCGCTGCCGTCGGACACCGAAGCCCTGCAGACGGCGGAAACCGTAGCGGGTGTGCCCATGAACGCGCCGGACGTGACCCGCATAGCTGATCGGGGGGAACCTCACCCCCGGGTGTACGTCTTCGCCCTGGAACAAGCGCTGCCGAACTGGACTTTGGCGGCCGCGCAGGCGCGACTTCGGGCCGACGGCTGGACACTTGGAACCGTCCGGGAGTCCACCAACCAGGCGGTGAGGGGCCGACCGGCAAGCCCCGTCTATTCGGTCCAGGCCACCCGGGGTAATCTGGAACTTGAAGCAGTCGGGGATACCTTCCGCTCGGGCGGCACCGGCACAATCGTGCACGTGGGCATCCACCCGGTCCGGCCCGACTGGGAACCAGCGGCGATCCTGGTGGGTGGGCTTGCCGGCGCGGTCATCGGCTGGCTCCTCACCGGCTTCGCCAGCTACCGCCTCCGAGGCCGCACGCTGCCGCGCCGGCTTACCGTGCTCGCGCTCGGCGTCACCGCGCTGGGGTTCGCCGCCGATCCCACCATCGGCCTGTACGAGACGTTGGCCGGCTACGCCTTCGGCGACCCGGAACCCGTCCGGCCGAGCTACCCAGCCTACTACTGGGTGGCGGCCCGACCTGCCACCGAACGTATCGGCGGAGCGCTGGCCATCGGACTCATGATCCTTGTCCTGGCCGCCACGGGCCGCCGCCGGTCCGAGGAACGGCCCACCGCAACGGCGGCCTGACCGTACTCCAGCGGTCCGTCCCTGTCCGCGAGCGGAGGATCGAGTGCACGTAGCCGGGCCTGACCAGCCGGTGCGGCGTGGGTGATCGCACCCAACCGGCGGCTCGGGCCCGGCGCAGCGGTGGCTAGACTCGCCGTCGTGACGGATTCCGCGCAGCTCACCCACGTTGACGCGGCCGGCGCCGCCCGCATGGTTGACGTCTCCGCCAAGGCGGTGACCGGGCGGCTGGCCGTCGCCGCCGGTCGGCTCCGGACCACTCGCGAGGTCGTCGACCTCCTGCGCCGCGATGGGCTACCCAAGGGGGATGCGCTCGCCGTCGGCCGGCTCGCCGGGATCATGGGTGCGAAGCGGACCCCGGACCTGATTCCGCTCTGCCACCCGATCGCCCTGCACGGGGTCGCCGTTGACCTGACCCTCACCGACGACACCGTCGAGATCACCGCGACCGCCCGGACGGCCGACCGCACCGGCGTCGAGATGGAGGCGCTCACCGCCGTCGCGGTCGCCGGCCTGGCCCTCATCGACATGGTCAAGGCGGTCGACCCAGCGGCCACGGTGGACGCGGTCCGGGTCCTGCGCAAGGAGGGCGGGGCGACCGGTGAGTGGGTCCGCCCCGAGGACCGGCCGTGATCCGGGCGCGGGTGGTCGTCGCCTCCAACCGGGCCTCCGCCGGTGTCTACCGGGACACCAGCGGCCCGCTGCTCGCCGCCGGCCTGCGGGAGTTGGGCTGCGCGGTGGACGAGCCGGTCATCGTGGTCCCGGACGGTGACCCGGTCGGCGCGGCGCTGAGCGCCGCCGCCGCCGAGGGGGTGGATGTCGTGCTGACCAGTGGCGGCACCGGCATCAACCCGACGGACCGCACCCCGGAGGTGACCCGGGCGCTGCTCGACCACGAGATCCCGGGCATCGCGGAGGCCATCCGGGCGTACAGCCGGGACCGCGTGCCCACCGCGGTGCTGTCCCGGGGAGTCGCCGGTGTGCTGGGCCGGACGCTGGTGGTGAACCTCCCCGGCTCGACCGGGGGCGCCCGCGACGGGCTGGCCGTGCTCGGACCGATCCTCGCCCACGCTGTTGACCAGCTCCGTGGCGGGGACCACTGATCGGTTCGCGAACCAACGGGCACGTGGCTGCCCCGATACTCTCGTCGGGTGAGCATGGAAGCCGCAGCCGTCGACCCCGTCGCTCCGCCGCCCCCACCCGCGGGCTGGGAGGAGGCGCGTACCCGGGTGTACGCGGTCGGTCGAGCTGCCGCGCTGCCGGTGGTGAGTCGGCCGCTCGTTGACCTCGACGGGCACACCCTGGCCGAGCCGTTGGCCACCCGGACCCCGCTACCGGCGTTTCGCACGACCAGCGTGGACGGCTGGGCGGTGCGAGGCGCCGGCCCGTGGCGGATCGTGGGTCGGGTCCTAGCCGGCGGGGTCCCGGCGCCGCTGACCGAGGACGGCACCACCGTCGAGATCGCCACCGGTGCGATGGTTCCCGACGGCGCCGCCGCCGTGCTGCGGGTGGAGGAGTCGAGCCGTACCCCGGACGGGTTGGTGGCCGGCACCCCGCGTCCGTCGCCCGAGTGGCGGCTGCCGGGGGAGGAGGCCGCCGCCGGTGAGGAGCTGTGCCCGGCCGGCACGCCCGTGGACCCGGCGGTGATCGGGTTGGCCGCCTCCTGCGGACACGACACCCTGCGCGTACGGCGGCAGCCCCGCGCGGCGTTGCTGGTCTTCGGGGATGAACTGTTGACGGCCGGACCGCCCGGGGCGGGGCGGGTCCGGGACGCACTCGGTCCCGCCGTGCCGGCGTGGCTGCGCCGGTACGGGTGTGCGGTGCGCCCCACCGACGTGGTCGGGCCGGTGGCGGACACCCTCTCGGCGCACGTGGCGGCACTCAGCGATGCGCTCACCCACGCCGACCTGGTCTGTACGACCGGCGGCACCATGCACGGCCCGGTGGACCACCTGCACCCCGCCCTCGAGGCGTTGGGGGCGGAGTACGTGGTCAACACCGTCGCCGTCCGGCCCGGCTTCCCGATGCTGCTGGCCCGGGTGGTCGGCACCGACGGCCGGGTGCGCTTCGTCGCCGGGCTGCCCGGTAACCCACAGTCGGCGATTATCGCCCTGGCGTCGCTGGTCGCACCGTTGCTGGCCGGCCTCGCCGGCCGGCCGATGCCGGAGTTGCCGCAGGCGGTGCTCGCCGAACCGATCCCGGGGCGGGGCGCCTTCACCCACCTGGCGCTGGTCCGGCTGGATCGAGTCACCGGCACCGCCCATCCGCTCCGGCACGTCGGCTCGGCGATGCTGCGCGGCCTGGCCGGAGCCGACGGGTTCGCGGTGATCCACCCCGGCGCGTCCGGCGAGCCGGGCGACCGGGTGTCGGTCGTGCCGCTGCCGTTGCTGCCCGGGGAGCGCGGGTCGTGACCGCCCCGACCGTGGCGTTCGGCGAGGTGACCGAGCGACCGCTGGATCTGGCCGCACACGAGGGCGCGGTGGCGGACCGGGCCGCGGGCGCGGTGGTGTCCTTCCAGGGCGTCGTCCGGGACCATGACCACGGCCGGGCGGTGGTCGCGCTGACCTACGAGGGGCACCCGAGCGCCGAGCGGGTGCTGCGCGAGGTCGCTGCCGAGATCGCCGACGACCCCGAGGTGTACGCGGTCGCCGTCTCGCACCGGGTCGGTCCGCTGGAGATCGGCGACGCGGCGCTGGTGGCGGCGGTCAGCACCGCACACCGAGCCGCCGCCTTCGCCGCCTGTGCCCGATTGGTTGACGAGGTGAAGGCGCGGCTGCCGATCTGGAAGCGGCAGGTGTTCGCGGACGGCACCGAGGAGTGGGTGAACTGCCCCTGACGCCGTCCGCGTGGGACCGCGGGGCGGTCGGTCAGCGGCGGCTGGCCAGCGGGACGACCGACCGGCCCGGACGCTCGCCGTAGAAGGCCGGTTCGGCACCGGGGCGCCAGGGCAGCGCGGTGACCAGCACGATCAGTGCCAGGGCCAGCGAATTTTCCATCAGGGCGCCGAAGAGACCGTCCTGATAGTGCGACACCTCGGGCAGCTGGTGCTCGTACGGCCAGATCGGCGAGACGAGGAAGAGGAGATAGAGGGCCACGGCGGCGACCGCGTGCCGGAGCCCGGTCAGCGTCGGGTACCAGATCGGGGGGCGCAGACCGTTCACTCCGGGTAGGTCCTCCACACCGGCCCGGGCAGCCAGCGCCCGGCTGGCGTCCCGGCGGCGGACGGCGGCGTCGGCGAGCACGATGATCGCGGGGATCACCCAGACGAGGTGGTGGGTCCAGGAGATCGGGCTGATCACACTGGTGGTGAGCCCGACCAGGGTGAATGCCGTCAGCTCGTCGCCGTCTGCCCGGGCGTTGGCGGCCCGGGACAGACCGAGCGCGAGCAGCAGGATCGCGAACGTGAACCAGAGCAGCCCCGGGGTCTCGATCGAGTCGTGGAGGCGGGCGAGCAGGCCGGCGAGCGACTGGTTGGGGGTCATGTCGGCGGCACCGACCCGCTCGGTCTGCCAGAGCACCCCACCGAAGTAGGCCCGGGACTCGGGGCCGACGATGGCGAACGACCCGATCGTCACGGTCAGCACCGTGCCCACGGCGGTGGTCGCCACCCGCCACTGGCGGGTGATCATGAGGTAGGCGATGAAGAGCGCGGGGGTCAGCTTCACCGCGGTGGCGAGGCCGATCCCGACGCCCGCCCAGGCGCCGCTGTAGAAGAAGCGCAGCAGCGGCCCGTCGGAGGGCGCGACGTGGGTGCCTCGACGGGATCGCCAGCGCAGACCGACCAGGTCGGCCATGACCAGTGCGAACAGCAGCAGATTGACCTGCCCGTAGCCGAGGGTCTCCCGGGACGGCTCGAGGGCGGTGGCGAGCACCGTCGCGAGCGCCACCGCGTACCACAGGGGATAGTTGAGCCGGTCGGCGATCGGGCGGAGTAACGCGGTGAGGACCACGGCCAGCGCGGCGACGCTCGCCACCGCGTTCACCAACCCGGCCAGCCCGACCGGAAGATGCGCCATCGGGAGCATGGCGAGCCCGGCGAAGGGCGGGTAGGTGAACCCGAGGGTCGTGTCGGGCGCGATGAACTCGTACAGCTCGTGGCCGTTCGCCCACCACACCGCCGCACCGTGGTAGATCTTCATGTCGAAGAAGTTGTACGGTCGCCCGAACGCGCCGACAGCGAGCCAGGCGGCGTACGCGACGACGGCCACGATTCCGATCCGGATGACGGTCCTACGGTCGAGCCCCCGCAGGACACGGCGAACCGGGGCGAGGCGGCGTGCCCGCCGACGGAGAGTCGTCGGCATTGAGTGGCCACCCCCGTACCAATATCGTCCTAGCCGTCCTGGTCCGGTACGGAGCCTAGAACGGTCCCTCACGTTTTTGCCTCCTGCGTGCTATGACCGTGTCCGATCCCACACTGGTTTTTGACATTTCCACCGGGGTTAACACCGGGCGGTCGGTACGCCGGATTCGCTGTTTGCTCCGACGGAGTGCGACGGGAGGAGGATCGACGCAGGTCAGCCAGGGAAGCGTCGAGCCGTCGCTGCCGATCGTACGGCGGTCCGAGCCTGTCGGCGGGCGGTACGAACAGCTCGCGTCGCCCAACGCTGGGAGTAGCCGAGCCGCTGACCGGCCCGCCAGCGTAGTCCCGGTTTCCCGGCGGTGTCCGCGGCGGCCAGCAAGAGCCCACCGAATAGGCCAAGGTTTTTCAGGAAATGGAGTTGGTTGTTTACCCGCTGCTCCGGATCCGTGTCAGTCCAGAACGGATGCCCGGCGATAGTACCGGGTACCAGAGTGCCGGCCAGAACCAAGGCAGCCGGTCGGGTGAGCCGTCCGGTGGCGAGCAGTAGGCCGGCCCCGAACTGTACCGCTCCATTGGCGCGGATCAGGGTCTCGGTATCGGTGGGGACGCCGGGAATAGCTCGTCGCAGCAGGGGCGCGACTTGGTTGGCCATCGGCGTGGCGGCGGGGGCGAGCCGACCCGGGGCGGCGAGGCTGCGGGCCCCCTCGACCACGAGGATGCCACTCAGCATTACTCGGGCGAGGGAGCGCACGGGTGTCATGGGTCAGTCATACCCTGTCGGATCCGCCGCCACCCCGGCAACTGACCGATCTGGATCGGTTGACGCGGCCTGCCACGCCGAATCGCCGGACTGTCCCGGACCGTCCGGCGCGGGCGGGGTAACGTCCCCGGCGTGACCACCATGCGACTACGGCCCGAGGAGCCGGCAGATGCCGGTGCGGTGCGGCGGGTCCTCGCCAGCGCGTTCGCCCGTCCCGACGTAACCACCCCGCCGGAGGTCGGCCTCGTCGACGAGCTGCGCGGCAGCGCGGAGTGGCTGCCGGCGCTGGCCATGGTGGCCGAGTACGGGGGTGAGGTCGTCGGCTACGCGCTGCTCACCCGGGTGCGGGTTCGCTCCGACCGTGACGAGGTGGCCGCGCTCGCCCTCGGGCCGGTGGCGGTCGCCCCGCACCGGCAGCGCATCGGGCTGGGCAGCGCGGTGGTGCAGGCGGCCTTGGACGCCGCCGCCGAGCTGGGTGAGCGCCTCGTGGTGGTCTTGGGTGATCCGGCCTTCTACCGGCGGTTCGGGTTCGGTCGGGCCGACCGGCTCGGCCTCACCAGCCCCTGGTCCGGGCTCGGTGAGCCCTGGCAGGCCCGGGTGTTGCCGTCGGTCGGCGGCGGCACCGGACCGCCCGCTCCCGGCGAGGTGATCTTTCCGCCGCCGTGGTTGAAGGTGTGAGCCGACCGAGCTGAGCCGGCTGACCGACCGAGCTGAGCCGGCTGACCCGACCGGGCTACGCCGGCTGGGTGCGGAGGTAGCGGCCGAAGTGGGGCACCGTGAACGCCACCGTGCCGCGTTCGCCGGAGTAGATGAGACCCTTTTTGATCAGCGCATCCCGAGCTGGGGAGAGGCTTGCGGGCTTGCGCCCCAGCGCGCGGGCGATCTCGGCGGTCGGCACGGCCGCGTCCATGTCATCCGGGGCGCCAACGTCCGTACCGTCAACCAGGGAGAGGGTCGCCATCGCCCGCATGTACTCGCGTTCGGCCGGAGTGGCTCGCTCGAACCGGGAGCCGAAGAAGCCCACCGCCAGCTCGGCCTCGGCGTCCGGCGCCGCCACCCGGACATCGGCGGCGGTGATCGGTGAGCGGGGAGCGTGGTCCCAGGTCGTCTTCCCGTACGCCTGGACGAAGTAGGGGTAGCCGCCGGACTTCTCGTAGAGCAGGTCGAGCGCCTTCTGCTCGTACTCGATCTCCTCGCGCGCGGCGGGCGCGCAGAGCGCCTGGTCGGCGGCGATCCGGTCCAGACGATCGATGCGCTGGTAGCGAAAGAGCCGTTCGGAGTATGACTTCGCCGCGCTGAGCACCGCCGGAAGGTGCGGCAGGCCGGCACCGACCACGATCAGCGGCGCGCCGAGTTGGGACAGCTCATGGCAGGCGGCGCAGAGCGCGGAGACCTCTTCCGGGGCGAGGTCCTGCATCTCGTCGATGAAGACGGCGATGCCGGTGCCGACGTCGGCGGCCACCGCGGCGGCGTCGGTCAGCAGCTCCACCAAGTCGATCTCGATGTCGCCGGAGTCGGCCCGCCCGCTCGCGGCGGGGACGTCGATGCCGGGTTGCCACCGGTCCCGTAGCCGGGGGGAGGTCCCGCCCCGACCGCTCGGGGCGGACCGTTGCGCGAAGGCCTTCAGGACGCCGAGGAAGGCGTCGATCCGGTCTGGAGCGCGGTGTCGGGGGGCCAGCTCGCGTACGGCCATGTGGAGGGCGGCCGAGATCGGGCGGCGCAGCGACTGGTCCGGCCGGATTTCGATCTTGCCGCTGCCCCAGAGTCGGTTGATGGCCTGCGACCGGAGCGTGTTGAGCAGCACCGTCTTGCCCACCCCGCGTAGCCCGGTGAGCATCAGGCTGCGCTCGGGACGGCCGCGCGCGATTCGCTCCAGCACGATGTCGAAGACGTCCAGCTCCCGCCCGCGCCCGGCCAACTCGGGCGGGCGTTGCCCGGCGCCCGGAGCGTAGGGATTGCGGATCGGATCCACGCATCGGAGACTATCGGGCTGTCTAGCAGCGGGGCTAGACCTCGGTAGATGGAGCTACCGGCGTGTCGTGTATCCCGGTGTCGAGTCACATCTAGGGCTGTCTAGTCTTCACGCTAGATAGCCCTAGATGTGGAAATACGTGCTTGGTTCGGTGTCTCGTTGGTTATCGTCCGCCGAGCGGCGGTGCTCAGCGTTGCTTCAGGCAGAGCACGAAGTCAAGAGTGTCCAGGTCACTGTCGAAAAAGAACCAGTTGGTGTAGTCGCCGACGGAGGCGCATTTCGTCGCGGCGTCCTTCTCGCCCGTCGTCGGGCCGTCCACGCGGCGCAGCACCTCGTACGTCTGCGGGCCGCACTCGGTGATCAGCAGCTCGGGTTTGCCGCCGGCCGGCCCGTTGTTGCGGACGCACTGGCCGACCTCGACGAAGCGGGGGTTGGCTGAGGAGTCCGGAGCCGCCACACCGGGCCCCACCGACGTGGCGGGTCCGGCCGAGGAGACCGAGGCCGTGACGGTGGGGGTCGGGTCGGACGCCGCCGGCGCCTCGTCGCCCCCGGCGCGGAACCAGAGGGCACCCGCCGCGGCCCCGAGGGTCAGGAAGACCACGATGCCGAGTACCGCGACCAGCGGTTTCCGGCGCCGAGCGGGAAACGGCTCGGTGCCGTGGCTGGCCGGTGATTCGTAGTCCGGCATGCGCGTCCTCCAGCGGGAGTGTGAGCGGCTGGACACTCGGGGTGTCGCCGCCTTCGCCACCGTAGTGGGTAGCGGCCGCGATTTCAGACCAGGCGGAGCTGGCGGTCCTTGGGGCGGCGGGATTCCGGTTCCCCGAGGCGTTCGAAAAGCCCCGGATCTATTACGGACAAGAACGGTGAGGGTCGACAGTCGTACTCGGTGCCGTGCCGGAAGCGCCGGGCGGCGTGGCTGAGGTAAAGCCGATCCTGCGCGCGGGTCAACCCAACGAAGAAGAGCCGGCGCTCCTCGGCGACCGCGTCGTCGTCCGGCTCGCTACCGGGCCAGCGCAGCGGCAACAGCCCGTCCTCGGCGCCGACCAGGAAGACCACCGGGAACTCCAGCCCCTTGGCGGCATGCAGAGTGAGCAGGGTGACCGCCTGCGCGCGTGGGTCGAGCGCGTCCACCTCCGCCCCCGTCGCCAGCTGGGACAGGAACAGGTCCAGGTCATCGCCGCAGCGCCGGGCCAGTGGGGCGAGCAGGTCGACCGCCACCCGTACGTCGGTCGGCCCGGCGGTGCCCGAGCCGTCGAGGGTGGGGGTGGCGAACCGTTGCGCGACCACCTGCCCGGCGAGCCGAACCCGGGCCGGCAGGCCGCCGTCAACGCCGCCGGTGTGCCGCAACTCCCGGGCGATCTCGGCGACGCCGGGGCGGTCGCGGAGCCGGTCATGAGAGCGCTTCTGCACCGGGATGTTCGCCCGGGACAGCGCGTCCACGATCGGCGCGGCCTGCGCGTCGGTGCGGTAGAGCACCGCGATGTCGGAGAATGAGAGGGTGGTCGTGCCGCCGTCGATCCGCCCCGAGTCCAGCGAGCGGTGCGACAGCCCGCCGACCAACTCGTCCACCGTACGGGCGACGAAGGTGGCCTCGTCGGCGACGGAGGTGGCCGCGTACCGGCCGAGCAGTGGGGCCTCCGGGTCGAGTCGGGCCGGGTCCAGCCGGCGGCCCCGGACCAGCGACGTGGGGGCGATCGCCTGTACCGCGGCGGCCAGGATCGGTGCCGACGAACGGTAGTTGCGGTTCAGCCGGACCAGCCGGGCATCGGTGAAGTCCTGCGAGAAGCGCAGGAAGTAGCGGACATCGGCGCCCCGGAAGGAGTAGATCGCCTGATCCGGGTCACCGATCGCGCAGAGGTTCCCGTCGGCGGGGCTGAGCAACCGGAGGAGCTCGTACTGCACCTCGTCAACGTCCTGGTACTCGTCAACGAAGATCCACTGCCATCGTTCGCGACAGGCGTCGGCCAACCGCCGGTCGGCTCGCAGCAGGGTCAGCGGCAGGGTGAGCAGCTCGTCGAGGTCGACCAGGTCCTGCTTGCGGAGCAGCGCCAGGTAGGTGTTGTCGTCGTCGCCGGCTTCGGCCCGGGCAGCGGCACGGTCCGCGTCGTCGGCGATCCGGAAGTTCGCCGGCAGGCCGGCGGCCGCATGGTTCTCCCGCAGGAGCTGCAGGCCGACGGAGTGGAACGTGCCGACGGTGACGTCCTCGGCGACCGGACCGAGCAGCCCGTCCAGTCGGTGCCGTAGCTCCTCGGCGGCCCGCCGGGTGAAGGTGATCGCCAGGCAGCGCTCCGGGAAGACGTTCAGCTCCGCGCAGAGGTACGCGATCCGGTGCGTCAGCGTACGGGTCTTGCCGGTGCCCGGACCAGCCACGATCAGCAGTGGCCCACCCGGCGCGGACGCCGCCACTCGCTGCATCGCGTCCAACCGGTCGAGTAGACCGGTGCCGACCTCCTCCATCCCGGACAGCATCGGCTCGAAGGGCTCGTGCGGCGAGGGGGGCGGCGCGATCGGTGGCGAGGGTGGGTTGGCCCGCCTCGGCTCCGGCTTCGTCGCCGGGCGACGGGCCTTCGGCTTCGGGGCCGGTTCCGCGGGACGGCGCGGCGCCGGCACGGCGGGTACGTCGAAGAGCGTCTCCTGCGCCGCCGTGCCCCCGCCGGGGCGGAGTTCGGTCGGGTCGAAGAGGGTGATGACGCCGTACTCGCCATCGAAGCCCGACACCCGGCGGACCTCACCCCGACGAAGCCGGCGGATGCCCTCGGCGAGGAGCTCGCCGCCGACCCGGTCGATCTCCGCGAGCGGCGTCCGGGTGAGGATCTCCAGCTCCGGGCCGAGCGCGGCGATCAGGTCGTTGAGCTTGCCCGCGACCCTCTTGGATCGCGCCCCCACCATGTTGATCTCACCGAGGAGTTCGGCCAGTGGCACCAGGTGGGTGACGTCCCGGGCGTGCGCCGGCCGGTGCCCCGCGGGACGGTCGGCCAACTCCTCCACCCGGTTGAGGACCCCGACGGTCAGCGGCTTGCCGCACTCCGGGCAGCGGCCGCCCGCCGCCCGGGTCTGCTCCGGCGCCCAGTTGACCCCGCAGAGCCGGTGGCCGTCCGCGTGGTATTTCCCCTCTTCCGGGAAGAACTCGATCGTCCCGGCCAGGCCGTCGCCGGTCCGCAGCGCCTCCCGGATGGCGAAATAGTCGCGGGCGGAGCTGAAGACCGTCGCCTCTCGGGCCAGCGCGGGCGGCGAGTGGGCGTCGGAGTTCGACACCAGCTGATAGCGGTCGAGGCTGCCGACCCGCCAGTTCATCTCCGGGTCGGAGGAGAGGCCGGTCTCCACCGCGAAGATGTGCTCGGCCAGGTCGGCGTAGCAGTCGGCGATCGCGTCGAAGCCGGACTTGGAGCCGAGGGCGGAGAACCACGGCGTCCAGATGTGCGCCGGTACGAGGTAGCCGTCCGGGCTCGCCGTGAGGGTGATCTCCAGCAGGTCGCGGGAGTCCAGACCGAGGATCGGCCGGCCGTCCGAGCCGAGGTTGCCGATCCGCCCGAGCGCCGTGTTGAACCGGGCCACCGCCGCCAGGTCCGGTAGGTAGACCAAGTGGTGCACCTTGCGCGTCCGGTCGTCGCGTTTGTAGATCGTGGAGATCTCGACGCTGAGCATGAACCGCGCCGGGGTGTGTTCCGCCCCGTCGGCGAGGCGTGGCGGTAGCTGGCGCGCGACCTCCCGCTCGGCCTCCGGAGCGAGCCGGTACAGGCCCGGCTCCGCCGGCTGCAGGGTCTCCCGGAGGTGGTCATACCAGGCGGGGTGGGTGAAGTCGCCGGTGCCGAGGACGGCGACGCCCTTGCGTCGAGCCCACCAGGCGAGGTTCGGCAGGGTGAGATCACGGCTGCACGCCCGCGAGTACTTCGAGTGGATGTGCAGGTCCGCGACGAAGGACGGGAGGCCACCGGGGGGTGCGGCGTTGATCGGAGGCACGAGGCATCCTGCCACAGAGCCCCCGTCCTACGCGCGCCGCCACGCGCTCACGTGAGCTGCACTATTCCGAACGCAGCTCGACGAGGGTGACCTGTGGCTCGACGCCGACCCGGACCGGGGGCCCCCAGAAGCCGGCGCCGTTGGTCACGTACACCTGGGTGCCGTTGACCTCGCCGAGGCCGGAGACCACCGGCTGCTCGAGTCCCACCAGATAGTTGAAGGGCATCATCTGCCCACCGTGAGTGTGCCCGGAGAGCTGCAGGTCGACACCGTGTTTGGCCGCCTCGAAGGCCGCGACCGGCTGGTGGGCGAGGAGTACCACCGGCCGCTTCGGGTCCCGATCGCCGAGGGCGGCGGCGTAGTCCGGCGGGCCGGCCACCCCGGTGCCGGCCGCATCGGCGTCGTTGACCCCGGCCAGGTCGAGTGCCCCGCCCCGGGCGGTGATCTCCACCCGCTGGTTTTGCAGGACCCGCAGGCCCAGGCGGTCCACCTCCTGCACCCACTCCTCGACCCCGGCGTAGTACTCGTGGTTACCGGTGACGAAGTAGCTGCCGTGTCGGGATCGCAGGTCACGTAGCGGTGCCGCCGCCTCGCCCAGCTCGGCGACGGAGCCGTCCACCAGATCGCCGACGACCGCGACGAGGTCGGCGTCCAGCCGGTTGATGGTGGCCACGATCCGTTCCGTGTGCGCCCGCCCGAGCAGCGGACCGAGGTGGATGTCGGAGACGGTGGCGATGCGGAGGCCGTCCATGCTCCGGGGCAACCGGGCCAGGTGGACCTGTACCCGGTCCAGCTGGGGTGGGCCGAGGGCGGTGCGCATGCCGTAGCCGGTCACGCCGGTGGCGGTGAGCCCGGCGAAGATCGCCGCCCCGCGCGCGAGGAGTAACCGGCGGGACGGATCGTGGTCCGGCTGCTCGCCGACGGGCGGGGCGGTGGCCGGCGGCTCCGCCGACCCGCCGGCCACCACCAGGGCGGGTTCTGGTGCCGGGGCGGTGGGCGTGGCGGCGGCCCTCCGGCGGCGCAGCACCAGCCGGGCGACCGCCATCGGTAGCTCCAGGGCCACCAGCAGGACCAGCAGGTAGAACAGGATCGCGAGCCAGAGGTAGCCCGGCCAGGCGAGCCAGTGCACCCCGACCCGGGTGCCGGCCATCGTGGCCGGGACGAGCACCGCGAGCACCAGCATGGTGACACTGCCGATGCGTCGCGGGAGCCCCGGTCGGGTGGTGTCGCGTACCAGCCGCTTCCAGAGGTAGAGGTGGACCAGGCCGGCGAGGAGGGCCATTGCGGCGACGAACCCCAGTACCGCGAACAAGGATGTGCCTCCCTCAGCCACCCGCGAAGGGGGGCAGAACGTCGATTGTGGCGCCCGCGGGCAGCGGTGCCCGCCGATCGTGCCAGTTCACCCCGTCAACCAGGAAACTGGCGACGCCCAGTACCGCGCTGAGCCGCTCGCCGTGCCGGTCGGCGATGTCGGTCAGGACCGCGTCCAGCGACCGGCCGGCGGACAGGTGCTCCTCAGCGCATCCGGCCGCCGCCCGGGCCCCGGCGAAGTAGCGGATCGTGAGGGTGGCGGTCGTCCGGTCGGGTCGGGCGTCGGTCCCCGGACCCCGCAGGTCGGACATGTCAGCCTCCTATCGCGGACATCGAGCGGTCGGGTTGTAGGAACCCCGGGTCGTCGATGCCGTGGCCAGCCCGTTTACCCCACATCGCGGCCTGCCAGCGGCGGGCGAGCTCGTCGTCGTCGGCCCCGGCGCGAAGCGCTCCGCGCAGGTCGGACTCGGTGGTGGCGAAGAGGCAGTCCCGGACCTGACCATCGGTGGTGAGCCGGGTGCGGTCGCACTCTCCGCAGAAGGGGCGGGTGACGCTGGCGATCACGCCGACCCGGGCTGGGCCGCCGTTGACCAGCCAGGTCTCGGCCGGTGCCGCGCCCCGGTGGGCGGGGTCCGGCACCAGGGTGTGTTCGGCCCGGAGCAGGGCGAGGATCTCGTCGGCGGTGACCATGGTTGACCGGTCCCAGCCGTGCTGGGCATCCAGCGGCATCTGCTCGATGAAGCGCAGCTCGTAGTGGTTGTCGAGGGCGAAGCGCAGCAGCGCGGGCGCCTCGTCCTCGTTGATGCCGCGGATCAGGACTGTATTGATCTTCACCGGGGTCAGCCCGGCCTGGGCCGCACCGGTCAACCCGGCCAACACGGCAGCCAGTCGGTCCCGTCGGGTCAGCCGGACAAACCGCTCCCGGTCGAGGGTGTCCAGCGAGACGTTCACCCGGTCCAGGCCGGCGGTACGCAGGGCCGGCGCCAGCCGGTCCAACCCGATGCCGTTGGTGGTCAGCGAGATGCGCGGCCGGGGGGCCAGCGCCGCGACCGCCGCGACGATGCCGACCAGGCCGGGCCGGATCAGCGGCTCACCACCGGTGAACCGCACCTCGGTGACCCCGAGCCGCTGCACCGCGATCCGGATCAACCGGACCACCTCGTCGTCGTCGAGGAGCTGCGGCCCGGCGAGCCAGGGCAGCCCTTCGGCCGGCATGCAGTAGGTGCAACGCAGGTTGCACTTGTCGGTCAGGGAGACGCGCAGGCTTCGGGCGACGCGGCCATGCCGGTCAGCGAGGACGCCAGCGGTCGGTCGGGCGGCGTTCACCTCACGACGGTAGCGCGCCGGAGCCGAGTAGGGCGTTCCGGGCGGTGCGTCCTACCGCTTCGCGGTAGGACGCACCGAAGAGTGCGGTGTGCACCAGCAGCAGGTGAAGCTGGTGCAGGGGGATCCGCTCCGGCCAGCCGTCGGCCAGCGGCCACGCCTCGTCGTAGGCGGCGCGGATCCGGTCCAGGTGTGGTGCGCCACCGAAGAGCGCGAGCTGCGCGAGGTCGGTCTCCCGGTGGCCACCGTGCGCTGCCGGATCGACCAGCCAGGCCCGGTCGTCGCGGCCCCAGAGCAGGTTGCCCGGCCAGAGGTCGCCGTGCAGCCGGGCCGGCGGTTCGTCGCCGCCGAGGGTGGCGGCCCGGTCGACGACCTGCTCGACCAGCTTTCGCTCCGTCGGGCCGAGCGCGCCGTTGTCGACCGACATCCGCAGGTACGGCAGGAGCCGGCGTTCGACGAACCACCGCGACCACGGGCCGTCGTCCGGGGTGTTGTCCGCCGGTAGCGTGCCGATGAAGCCCGGCCAGTCGGCGCCGAAGGCCGGGGCGCCGGCCCGGTGCAGGGCCGCCAGTTCCCGGCCGAACCGCTCGGCCACCCCCGGGTCGGGCTCGCCGGGCTCGACCCACTCCAGCGCCAGCAGGTTGGGCAGCGCCACGATCACCTCCGGTACGGCGACCGCGTCCGCCTCCCGTAGCCAGCGCAGCCCGGCCGCTTCGCTGGCGAAGAAGTGCCCCGGCTGGTCGCCGGTGGCCGTCTCGGGCCAGGTCTTCGCGAAGATCGAATGCCCGTCGTCGAGGGTGAGCCGGGCGGTGGTGCAGCTACTGCCGCCAGCGACCGGCGTCTCCCGGATCCGCTGGTGGGTCCGGAAGGTCGGCAGGTGCTCCGGGTGGGCCCGCAGGTACGCCAGATCCATGGGTCGGACGGTAGTGGGTCGGGGCGGGCCGAGGGCGGCAGAGGCCGAGAAGTCGCCATGACCAGCGCAACTACCCAACGTAGCTGTGGATAGACCGCGTGTCGTCCACAGGGGGCGGACGGCAGTCGGGGGCGGCGTACAGGCTGCCGGAATGGCCTCGACTGACCTCCCCCGGTTCTCCGTACGCTCCGGCGCGGACCTGATCGCCGCCGTGCCCTACCTGCTCGGGTTTCATCCGGCGGACAGCGTGGTCGTGGTGGGGATGCGTGGTCCACGGGTCACCTTCGCCGCGCGGGCAGACCTCGCGGGCCTGGCCGACTCCGCCGCCGCGACGGGCTCCACTGGCGCGGTGGGCGGCGCTGCCACTCCAGGCGGGCCTGCCACTCCGGGTGGCCCTGCCGCGGCGGCCCGGCATCTGGCGGCAGTGGTCGCACAGCAGCACACCGACCGCGCGACGGTGCTCGGCTACGGGCCCGCCGCCAAGGTCACCCCCGCGGTTGACGCCGTCCGGCAGGCCCTGGCCGAGGCCGGGGTCGCGGTGCTCGACGCGCTCCGAGTCACCGATGGCCGCTACTGGTCGTACCTCTGCCCGGAGCCGGAGTGTTGTCCGCCCGACGGCACCACGTACGACTCGAGCACGAGTCAGGTGGCCGCCGCCGCGGTCCTCGCCGGTCAGGTCGCGCTGCCTGACCGGGCGGCGCTCGTCGCCCAGGTGGCGTCGGTCGAGGGCGACGAGCGAGCTCGACTGCGGCGGGCCGCGCAGCGGGCGGGGCGGCGCTTCGCCGATCTGGTAGCCCGGGCACCCGGGGCCGACCGGTCCGGCGGGCTGGCGGTCGACCGGTCGGCTGGGCGGTCGGTGCGGGCGGCGGGGAGCATCGCGATCCGGGCCGCTCAGCGTCGGCACCGACGGGGCGGACGACTCGACGACGACGAGGTGGCCTGGCTGAGTTGGCTGCTGACCGACCAGACGGTGCGAGACCTGGCCTGGGAGCGAACCGACGGGCGGGACGCCGACATCGCGCTCTGGGTCGACCTCCTCCGCCGAGCCGAGCCGGAGCTGATCGCCGCCCCGGGTTCGCTGCTGGCCTTCGCGGCCTGGCGGGCCGGGGAGGGGGCGCTGGCGGCGGTGGCGTTGGAACGGGTACTCGCCCTGCATCCCGACTATTCGCTCGCACTGCTGGTGGACGACCTGCTTCGGCGTGGGGTGCCCCCGACCCGGCTGTCCGGGTGGCCAGCCATCGCGTTGCCCGGCGTGGTTCGTCCCCGCCCCCGGCGGGGCGGGCGGGGTGCCCGCTGACCGGCCGGCCGGGTCTCGGCCGTGGCGGGTCGCTGTTCGCGCAGGTGGGCACGGGGTCAACCGGGCTCGGCCGGTACCGTAGCCGGGTGCGTAGGTACGCGGCGGTGGTGCTGGCCGGGGGCGCGGCCCGACGGATGGACGGCGTGGACAAGCCAGCCCGGCCGGTCGGTGGTCGCCCGATGCGGGACCGGGTGCTGGCCGCGGTCGCCGACGCCGCACCGCGAATCCTGGTGGGCCCGGCGGCCGGCGCGCCGGCCGACGTGGTGATTACCCGAGAGTCGCCGCCGGGCGGGGGGCCGGTTGCCGCTGCCGCGGCCGGGCTGGCCCGGCTACCCGCCGATGTGGACCTCCTCGCCCTCCTCGCCGCCGACCTGCCGCTGCTCACGCGGGATGCGGTCCGGGAACTGCTGGGCCAGCTCGACGACGAGCGGGACGGGGGGCAACCGGCGGCAGGTCCCGGCGGGATTGACGGGGTGTGTTTTACCGACGACACCGGGCGGCGGCAGCCGCTCTGCGGGGTGTGGCGGGTCGCCCCACTGCGGGCCGCGTTCACCCGGCTGGTCACCCAGCGCCCCCTGGCTGGGGCGTCCCTGCGGGCTCTGCTGCATGGGCTGGCCGTACGCGAGGTGCCGTGGCGTGGGGATGGCCCCCCGCCATGGTTCGACTGTGACACCGACGAGGATCTACGCCGGGCAGAGGAGTGGGTGCGATGACTTCGATGGACGACTGGGTGACGGCGGTCTGCGCCGAGCTCGGCCTCGACCCGGCTCGGGTGCCGGTGCCAGCGGTGCTTGACCTGACGCGGGACGTGGCGCATCAGGTGTTGCGACCCGGCGCGCCGGTCGCCGCCTACCTGGTGGGGGTCGCGGTGGGCGGGGGCGCGGAGCCGGCCGCCGCCGCGGCCCGGATCCACCAGCTGGTCGCCAACTGGCCCGTCGAGCTGGGTTCCGAGGGCTCCGGCGACACGCTCGGCCGATGACGGTGGTGGGCCCGGCAACCCAAGGGGCCGGGTCCCACCACCGGAGCGGGGCTGAACAGCTGCGGGGTAGTCCGGCCGTCAGCTGTTGGGAAGCCAGGCCACGCTCTGACCGGTTGTCGGGTCGGAGGCCCGCAGGCCCGCGTCCGACACCGTCCAGAGGGTGTCGCCGACGAGTAGCGAACGGGTGATGTGCCCACCCGCCGGGTGGGTCACCTCGCCCTGGTCGGTGAGGGTGTCCCCGGCGACCCGCAACAGACGCAGGCCGGCGTTGACCGGGACAGCGAGTAGCCCGGTGCTCGGGTCGTACCGGAAGGCATGCGGGTCGTGCTCGGCGGCGGACCAGGCGTCCGGGCGGTGCCAGCGATCCAACTGGAGTGGCTGGGCCGGGTCCCGGACATCGAAGAGCGAGACCTGGACCCCCTGGGTGCGTCCGTCGAGGTCGGCTTCCTGCCCGATACCGAGCAGCCGGCCGTCCGCGACCGGGTGTAGGTACGCCGAGTAGCCGGTGATCTTCAGCTCGCCGGTGATCCGGGGGGCCGCGTGGTCGCTCAGGTCGAGCGCGTAGAGCGGGTCGGTCCGCCGGAACGTCACCACGTACGCGGTGTCGCCGAGGTAGCGCACCGAATAGATCCGCTCCCCCGGGCCCAGACCGGTCACCGCACCGGTCCGGGTCAGCACGCCGCCCTGCCGACGTAGCACGTGCACGCCGGACTCCGAGCTGCGCTCGTCCTGGCTCGTGATGGCGTTCTGGTCTGTGGTGGTGTCCTGGTCCGGGGTGGCGAGCGGGCCCGTGGTGGTGGTGGCGACGCGTAGGTGGCCCTGCCACTGGGACAGGGCGTACTGGTTGATCAGCTGGCCGGGCACCGTGCCGGCGGCGACGTACCGGGGACGGCCGGTGGTGGTGTCGAACTGGTAGATGTCGGTGACCGACGTGCCGACCTGGTCGGGCCACCGACCCGGAGTGGACGATGCCGCCAGCTGTCGCTGGCCCGCCAGGTAGAGGCTGTCGCCGGTGCTGTAGACGGTGTCCGCACCGGCGGCCACGCCGACCGGATCGCCGTCGGTGAGCCGGTCGGCGGTGAGGTCGAAGCTGAGCACGGTCAGCACGGTGGAGCCGGTTCCGGTCTGCGGGCGGCTCAGTCGGTCGCAGCCAACCCGGCCGCTCCCGTGCTCCGCTCCAGCTGTCCACTCGTAGGCCGGTAGCCACGCCTCGATACCCGCGGCGGTCACCGCGGCCTGGTAGGCCGCCTTTCGGGCCGCCTCGTCGGTGCTGGCGGGCAGCTCCGGGAAGGTCAGCTCCGGGTGGGACTGGACCACCACCCGGGCCGTGCTCCCGGTCTGTCGGGCGTCCAGGGTGCGACCGTGGATTTCGTACGTGCTGAGCACCCGGGGTGGGCCGCTCAGGTCGACTAGGTGGAGCTGGGTCGCGGCGGGCGGGCTCGATCCGGGTGACGCGGTGGCACTGTCCTCGTGACCGGGGCGGAGCGCGGGGAGGACCACCATCGCCTGCGTGAGGACCATCGCGTGCTCGCCGAACAGGAGCAGGTCCTGCCGGCCCCAGTGGCGCTGCTCGGAACCATCGTTGAGGTCCAGCCGCCCGGTGAACCGGTTGGTGGCGGGGTCGACGACCCGGAGCACGCCCTGGCTGATGGTGACGATCCGCTTCCCGTCGGTCTTGACCAGGTCCGGCTCGTCAACGCCGGGCTCGTACGCATTGGTTTGCGAGTGTTCCCCGGCCGGCGTCGACTCGGCCGTCTTGCTGGCGGCGTACGCCGATGCCGACCCGGCCCGTTGTTGGGGCGCGCCGCCGACGAGCCCCCACGGGCCGACCTCGGCTGCCGTCGCGGCGCGCAGCTCGGCCAGCGCATCGGCGCAGGAGTCGAAGGAGACCAGCTGTAGTGGTGACTCGGGTCCGGCCGGTGGCGTCTTCGGCGCCGGTGACCGGGTCGCGGCGACGCTACCTGCGAGCAGGAGAAGCGCGAGCAACGTACCCGCGAGGAGAGTGGGGCGGCGCGATGTCATGCCCCTTCGACGCCGCCGGCCGGCCCGCGGTTCCCAGGATGGCTGGGAGCAGCAGCGACGGTGATCAGTCGGGGGGTGGGCCGACGCCGGGGGACTCGACGAGCCGGGAGAGCACGATGGTGCTGCGGGTGGAGGTCACAAAGGACTCCGCTCGCAGGCGTTCCAATGCGGCCTCGAGATGGGCGATGTCGGCGGCGCGCAGGTGGACGAGGGCATCCGCCTCGCCCGAGACGGTGTAGGCCCCGACGACCTCGGGGTGTCGACGGGCGGCGACACCGATCTGCGGTGGCGTGGTTCGACCGGCGCAGAACAGTTCGACGAAGGCCTCGGTGGTCCAGCCGACCGCGGCCGGGTCAACGATGGCGGTAAATCCGCGGATGACTCCGGTCGCGCGTAGCCGATCGACGCGCCGTTTCACGGCCGGGGCGGAGAGGGAAACCCGTTGTCCGATATCGGCGTACGACGCACGGGCGTCGGCGACCAGCAGTGCAATGATTCGCTGATCTACTGCGTCAATCTGCAATGTTCTGCCTCCGGGAAGCAATATTTGTGGCTGTTACCGTCGTTCGACGATACCTACCTTGGTAATCGTGAACCAGCAGCGAGTGCCGCGAAAGCGGACATATCTCATGTGCTCGCCGAAGCACTTCGCGGTTGAGTACGCGATCAACCCGTGGATGGACGTCACCACCCCGGTTGACGTGGAGTTGGCGGTCAAGCAGTGGGACCGGCTGCGCGAGACGCTGGTCGGGCTCGGCCACGACGTGCACCTACTCACCCCCGCGCCGGGGCTACCCGACATGGTCTACGCGGCCAACGGCGCGCTCGTCGTCGATGGCACCGTGTACGGCGCGCGGTTCAAGCATGCGCAGCGCAGCGCCGAGGCCGCGGCCCACCGCGCCTTCTACCAGTCACACGGTTGGCACTTCATCGCCCCGACCGCCACCAACGAGGGCGAGGGTGACTTCGCGTACCTGCCGGCGGCGCACGGTGGGCTCGTCCTGGCCGGCTACGGCTTCCGGACCGAACCCGCCGCCCACGCCGAGGCGCAGGAGGCGCTGGGTCGACCGGTGGTCTCGGTGCGGTTGGTCGACCCTCGCTTCTACCACCTGGACGTGGCGTTGGCCTCGATCGATGACAGCAACATCGCCTACTATCCGGGTGCCTTCTCCACCACCAGCCAGAAGGTTCTGGCGCAGCTCTTTCCCGCGGCCGTGGTCGCCGATGACGCCGACGCCCTCGCGTTCGGTCTGAACCTGGTCAGCGACGGACGCAACGTCGTTCTGAACAGCGAGGCGACCGGCCTCGCCGACAAGCTGGCAGCCGCCGGCTACCAGCCGGTGCCGGTGCCGCTGGCCGAGTTACGTAAGGGCGGTGGCAGCGTGAAGTGTTGCATCGCTGAACTGCGCCCCTAGCGCTCGGTGCCGAGCGGCGCAGCGCCGGCAGGTGGCGCCGGGGGGCGGGTCCGCGCCGCCCCCCGGTCGGCCGAGCGTGGCCCGGGGGGCGATTCGCGCCGCCCCCGGTCAGCCGAGCGTGGCCAGCTCGGTCAAGAGCACGTTGGAGAGGAGCGGGCCGTCGAACTGGACCTCCCGGAGGTACCACCGCTGCTGCGGGGTACGCGACTGGTTGAACTGCCACACGCCGCGGGGGCTGTCAATTCGGCCGATCCTGCCGAGCGCGAGGTTCACCTCCGACGGGGTGGGTGACTCGCCAGCACGCCGGATCGCCTGGTTGAGGACGTGCGCCGCATCGTAGGACGCCGTCGCGTACGCCGTCGGGGAGGTGCCGTGCTTCTTGCGGTACGCGGAGGCGAAGAGCCGGTTGGCCGCGTTGTTGATGTCGGGCGAGTAGTTCAGGGTGGTCTGGATGCCGAGAATATCCGTCTCGTTCTTGAAGCTCGTTAGGACGTTGCCCTCGGTCAGGAAGCCCGGGGCGTAGATCGGGCCGGTGTAATCCTCCGCGCGGAGCTGTTTGATGAACTCCACGGCAGCGGCGCCGGCGAAGAAGCAGAAGACGCCGTCCGGATCGCGCGCGAGCGCCGTGGCGATATCCCGCTGGTAGGCGTTCTTGCCCGGGACGCCGGAGATGTCCTCCGTCCAGGTAACGGGAGCTGCGATCCGGGGGTCGGACTGCCCGAATTCCTCCTGGAAGCCCTGGAGTACGTCCTTGCTGGCTGGGGACTCCGGCATGATGATCGCCAGCCGTGCCGATGAGTCGAGCGCCTCCTTCAGGTAGCGGCCGAGGGCCCGACCGGCCTCGTCCAGCACGTACGACGTGCGCCAGATGTAGACGACGCTCTGCAGACTGCTGGGGGAGGCGTTGGAACCGACCAGCGGCACCTGGGCCTGCTCCACGGTGTCCCGGATGCCGAGCATGACGGTCGGGCTGACCACCCCGGTGAGGGCCAGCACTCCCTGGTTGAGCAACTTCTCCACCGCGGCCTGGCCGGACTTCGCGTCGCTGCCCTCATCGACGGCGACCAGCTCGGTCGGGTGCCCGCCGAGCTGCTCCTCGTTGAGATCCAGGAAGAGTTGGAAGCCGTTGGCCACTTCGACTCCGATATCGGTGAGGTCACCGTTCTGCGGAATGAGCATGCCGATCTTGATGGGGCTCAGCGGAGCGTCGGACGCACTGCGGCCGGCGCATCCTGCCCCGAGTCCGGCCGTGCCCAGCGCTGCCAACAGCTGTAGGGCGCGCCTGCGGTTCACCTGTGTCACCGGTCCCTCTCCAGAATCTTGGCCGGGCGTATCCGGCCCATCCGGCGTTTTACCCCGCTCGGCCACGCTGCGTCAACTAGCTACTAGATTTGGTGAGGGAACGTAATGCGAGGACGACTTGGGGCCAAGCCACTGATTCTGGGTCGATTAGGCCGAAATGTTCGCACTCGGGCAGCTCCAGCAGCTGAACGTTGCCGCCAGCGGCGTGCCCGGCGGTAACGAATTCTCGGCTCATCGTTACCGGCACCTGTTCGTCGAGGGTGCCATGCACAACTACTGTCCGTGAACTAGTTGGTGGCAGTGAACCCGGATCACAGGCCGCGTAGCGGTCCGGTACCTCGGCCGGGCCGCCGCCGAGCAGTGCGGCCACCGCACCCTTGTCCAGGTCCAGCCGGTAGGCCTCGGCCAGGTTCGCCACCGGGGCCAGGGCGAGGATTCCGCCGACCAGGGCGGGCCGGGTGGCGGCGGCGTAGAGCGCCAGCTGTCCACCGGCCGAGTGACCGATGAGGATCGGCGGGTCGGCCGCCACCGCACCGGGGAACGCCTCGGCCGTCAGCCGGGGCAGCTTGGACACCCCGGCCAGGACGTCGGTCATGGTTGTCGGCCAGCCACCGCCGGGCTGCCCGGTCCGGCGGTACTCGACCTGCGCCACCGGGTAGCCGAGCCGGGCCAGCGCGGTCGCCAGCGGCGCGGTGTGCCGGCGGTCGTACTCAGCTCGCCAGAAGCCGCCGTGCACGACGATCACCAGCCGCTCGGGCGGCCCGGCACCGGTTGGCCGGCGCAGATCCGCGATCTGATCCGGATGGGGGCCGTAGGCGACGGTGGCGTCCGGGGCTGGCGCGGGACGGGTGAGCACGGCACGCGGGTCGCTGGACATGCCGGTGACGGTAGCGGGTTGTCCCGATCGGCGCTGATCGTTGCTCCCGGAGGGCGCCGCCGGCGGCGGCTGGGGAAAGATGGGTGCCATGACCGAAGCGCAGTCCGCGGGACAGAACGACGTGCAGGACCAGGTTGACGAGCAGGGCCAGGACGATGCTGCCCGGTCCGGCACCGTGGTGGTGGTGGGACCGGACGGCCGTCCGGTGGGCACGGTGCAGACCGACGACAGCCAGGAGGATCCGGCCCGACTGGTCGAGCAGCCGGCCAAGGTGATGCGGATTGGCAGCATGATCAAGCAGCTGTTGGAGGAGGTCAAGGCTGCTCCGCTCGACGACGCCAGCCGGCACCGGATGCGGGAGATCCACGAGCGGTCCATCGTCGAGCTCAAGGAGGGGCTCGCCCCTGAGCTGCGGGAGGAACTGGAGCGTCTCGCCCTGCCCTTCACCGAGGAGAAGGCGCCCAGCGAGAGCGAGTTGCGGATCGCCCACGCGCAGCTCGTTGGCTGGCTGGAAGGGCTCTTCCACGGCATCCAGGCCGCCTTGGTCGCCCAACAGATGGCGGCCCGGGTGCAGCTGGAGCAGATGCGCTCCGGCCGGCAGGCCCTCCCCAGCGGGCCGGGTGGAATCGCGCCCGGCATGCCCGGGATGGGGCAGCCGGCGGGCGGTGAGGGGCACAGCACCGGTCAGTACCTCTGATCGGTGCGGCCCGGGCCGCTGTCAGCGGGTCAGTAGCCGGTCAAGGTAGACGGCGACTCCGTCGTCGTCGTTTCGGAGGGTGGCTTCGTCGGCGGCGGCGTGTACCGCCGGGTGCGCGTTCGCCACCGCCACCCGGGCCCACCCCGCCCAGGAGAACATCGGCAGGTCGTTCGGCTGGTCGCCGAAGACCAGCACCTCCGCCGGGTCCACGCCGAGCCGTTCGGCGACCACCTGGAGCCCGGTCGCCTTGTCCACACCGGGCGGGCAGATCTCGATGAAGCCCAGGCCAGCCTGGGTGAGCGCGGCGGCGTGCGGTGGGATGATCCGCTGGGCCGCCGTCAACAGCTCGTCAGTGTGGTGGTCGGCGGTCCGGGCGAAAGCCTTGATCACGTTTCCGGCGAGGCACTCGGCGCGGCTGCGCGCCTCGAACAGCTCCGGGTAGGGCCAACTCGCGTGGTAGTCCCCCCAAAGCGGTGCGTTGGGTTCGTCGGACGACTCCACCATGACGGTCAGTGGGCCGACCGCTGTCTCCAGCTCGGTCAGCAACTCCGCCAGCACCGCACCGGAGAGCCACTCGTCGCGGAGCACCAACGGCCCGTCCGGGTCGCTCTGGTCCACCACCCGGCCGCCGTTGGCCATCACCAGGAAGTCGGCGGCGCGGATGTCGTTGCGGGTCAGCTCGGTCAGCCGCGGTCCGCGACCGGTCGCGCCGACCATCGGAATGCCGGCGGCGCGCATCCGGTCGAGCACCCCGTGCGTGTACGCGGAGACGGTGTTGTCGCTGCGGACGAGCGTCCCGTCCAGATCGGTGGCGATCAACTTCGGTAATCCCGGGCGGACCATGGCTCCTCCTTCGCCCGCCGCCGTCGCGGCCAGTCGTCACAGTTGTGTGACCCGGCGTTACGGCGGGCAGCAACCGTACCTCGCGGAGGCGGCCCCAACCATGGCCAACCGGCGAATCCGGTGCCAATGGGTGGCGGGGCGGCAGGCCGGCAGGGCCGGGACCAGCGGTCGGGTAGGCCCGTGGCGCTGGTGGTACCCGGTGGCGCAGCTCGATCAATCCGGGCGGACGAACGGGGCCGTCGGGCGGACGGTGAGGTCGGCGGGGGGCGGCAGGTCGTCCGCTGCGGTGCGGCGGGGAGCACGCGGTCGTCGGGCCGACGCTGCCGCACCGTCCTCCAGCGCTGCCGCACCGTCCTCCAGCGCTGCCGCACCGTCCTCCGGTGTTGCCGCACCGGGCCCCGGCTCGGGCCTGCCGGCGGCCGGGGCGAGCAGCACGGCAGCCCCGAGCAGTGCGCAGGTCAGTAGGGCGGCGACCATCCCCCGCCCGTATTCGATGGAAGCCGCCTGGCCGGGGAAGTAGTCGGCGCTTCCGTCCTGGTTGTCGATCGTGGTCATCCCGGCGACCAGCACCGCGAGCAGAGCAGCCGCCAGGGCCAGACCGGCGATGCGGGCGTTTGACCGGCCGGCTCCGGTGCCGTACAGGGCGAGGGCGACCGCCACCGCCAGACCCAGGATGCCGACCAGGTAGACGAGGCCGAGACCACCCGTCCGGTCAACCGTCTCCCGGATCTGGAACGCGCCACCGTCAGGATTGAGAGGGGGCAGGTGCCGCACCAACCACGTCTGCGTCAACGAGGCCAGCCCGGCGACGGCCCCGAGCCCGGCGAGAACGAGTGGCAGGCGTCGGTTACGCAGGAGCTGGGTGCCGGAGCGCCGGCGGCCCGATGGTCGAGGAGCGTCCCCGCCCCACTGCCCGCCGACGATGCCGTCGGAGCGGTCTTCCTGCCGGGGGATGGGCTGCTTCGGATCCATCGGAGGCCTTTCCTATCGATGAGATTGATCCGCAGCATGGCACAACCAGCCAGCGGCGGGCCGGACCGAATCGCCTCTCCCCCGCCGGCTGTCCGCCTTCTCCGCCGGCTGTCCGCCTTCTCCGCCGCGCTGTCCGCCTCCCCCCGCCAGGGCGGGGCCTCCCGGCAGAACCGCGGGTACCGGCAGAATGGGGCGGTGGCCATGGAGATGAACCGGGAGCGGTTCGAGGAGTTGGTCGGCGACGCGCTCGACGAGGTGCCCGAGGAGTTGCTCAGTCTGATGAGCAACGTGGTCATCCTGGTCGAGGACACCCCACCCCCCGGCGAGGAGCTACTCGGCCTGTACGAGGGGCACGCCCTGACCGACCGCGGCTGGGACTACTCGGGCGTGCTGCCCGACCGCATCCTGATCTACCGCAACCCGATTCTGCGCATCTGCGACACCGAGGAGGACGTGGTGGAGGAGGTGGCGGTCACGGTCGTGCACGAGATCGCCCACCACTTCGGCATCGACGACGAGCGCCTGCACGAGTTGGGCTGGGGTTGAGCCGTCGGGACGCTAGGAAGAGGGTCGGTCACGGCCCGGCACCGGACGGGGCGGCCAGGAAATCGTGCGACCGGTCTCAGCTGAGATCCCCGCTACGCAGCCGGGCCAGCCAGGCGGCGGCGTCGACATAGTCGGCGTCAACGGGCCCCGCCGGGGCGGGCCGTTCACCTCCGCCGCCGGTCCAGCGGTGCCGAGGGTACGACCCGAGGAAGCGCACCCGGGCGCAGACCCGACGTAGTCCCTGTAGTGCTTCGCCGAGCCGGGCATCGGCCAGATGACCGGTGCAGTCCAGGAAGAACACGTACCGGCCGAGTGCCTCGCCGGTCGGCCGGGACTCGATCCGGGTCAGGTTCACTCCCCGCACGGCCAGCTCCATCAGCACGGAGAGCAGCGCGCCCACCCGGTCGTGGGCGATGTAGACGGCCAGCGACGTCACGTCGTCCCCGGTGGGCGGCGGGGGCGGCCCCGGCCGCGAGAAGAGCGCGAATCGGGTCACCGCGTCCGGGTGGTCGGCGATCTTGTCGGCCAGTACCGCGAGCCGGTGTCGGGCCGCGCCGATCGGAGCGCAGATCGCCGCGTCGAAGTCGCCAGTGGCGGCCCCGACCGCCGCTGCACCGTTGGAGAGCACGTCAACCACCGTCGCGTCGGGTAGGTGAGCGTGCAGCCATGCCCGGCACTGGGTGGACGCCTGGGGATGGGCGGCCACGCTGCGCACCGAACCGAGGTGTCCGCCGGCGCGGGTGGCGAGCACGAACTGCACCGGCAGGATCACCTCCCGGGTGATCACCAACGGCTCGCCCTCGGCCAACTCGTCCAGCGTCACCCCGACCGCGCCGCCGATGGAGTTCTCCAGCGGCACCAGCGCCGCATCCGCGGCACCGACACGTACGCTCTCCAGCGCCTCGCCGACGCTGCGGGCAGGCGTACGGTTGGCCCGCTCGGCGGCGGGGACGGTCCGCAGCGCCTGCTCGGCGAAGGTGCCCTCGGGCCCGAGGTAGACAAAGCGGGTCGGCGGTGTTCCCGGCATGGCGACAGCCTACGTACCCGAGCTGGCGTCGCAGGCCAGGGTCCGGATGCCGGTCGGGGAGGTGACGCGTACCTCCGCTGTGCAGACATCGGTGCCGGCGGTGACCAGGCGTGGTGCGGTGCCGGAACCCCGGCTGACGACCTGGAGCGGTTCGTAGCCGGTGACGGTGAGGACGGTGTAATGCCAGTCGTCGGCGCAGAGCGGCCCGGTCAGCACCCGTACCTGGGCGTCGGCGGGGAGCAGGTCCTGCCCGCGTACCAGGGTGGCCACCTGCTGGCTGGACGGGCCGGCGGGGCACCGGACGGCGACCGGCGTGCTGCTGGCCGTCGGGGTGGACGCCCCGGTCGGCGCCGGTGCCGCAGTGGTGGGCGCGGCGTCGGTCGGGCTGGGCGAAGTGGACCGGGCTGACTGGCTCGGCTGGACGTCCCGCAGCTCGGGCGGGGTGCCGCAGCCCGAGGTGAGCAGGACCGCCAGGAGCGCCACCAGCCCGACCACGGGCGCGGCCCGGGTCTTTGACTGGCCACGCCGGGCCGGTGGTCCGGTCCGGGACCGGTGGGTGGGCGGAGCGGAAGCAGCGGGGCGGGGTCCGGACGGCACGGACGATCCTCAAATCGACGTGAATAAGTGCAGGTGGATGGGAGACCCATCGTAGGAGGGTCCGCTGGTCCGGTGAAGCCTCAACCGGGTCTCTTCTCGACGGGGGTCAACGCAACACAGCCCCGGCTAGGTACGGACCCGGTGCCCGGCTCGGTCGAGCGCGGTGACGGCCTGATCGAGGCGGACCGCCGGGACCAGCAGGTAGTCGGTGTCGTGGGTGGAGAAGGCGACCACGGAGACGCGGGCCTCGGCCAGCGGGTCGATGAGAGCGGCCAAGCCGGTGGAGAGTGCGAGGTCAGAGGGGCCGACCAGGCGGAGGCAGCGCCAGGTGGTCTCGGTCTGTGCCGGTGCGCGCGCTGCGGGACAGATCACCGACACGCCGTCGGTGGTCCAGCTCACCGTGACCACGTCATCGTCGCTCAGCCCGCCCGACAGGCCGGGCGGCAGGGCAGAGCCGGCCGCCAGACGGCAGACAGCGTAATCACCCGGCAGCAGAGCGATATCCAGCATGAGGGCACCATACGGCCTCGGGCGGCTCCTACCCAGCACACCGCACGCGGCGCATGCCACATGCAGTGCTCCGGGTTAGACCTCGGAGAGGAATGTGAGCGAGCCCACGACCGCACCGGCACGGTGAACCGGGGTGGAGATGGCGTCAACGGTGGCGTCCGGTGCGCCCGGCGACACCCCTTTGATCCGGAGCAGCCCGCGGGTCAGACGGCCGGAGGTGATGGCGAGGAGCGGTGGGATCTTGTCGAGTTCCGGCTCGGTCAGCTCGCCCCGGTTGGCGGTGAAGTCGAGTAGCCGCAGGCTGCCGTCGAGTAGTGGATGCCCGATCACGTCCAGACAGTCATCGAGAAAAAGCAGGTGAGACCCGGCGGCGGAAACGGCGAGCACCCGAGTGTCGGCAGCGATGAGCAGGCAGGGCTCGTCTGCCTGGGAGACGGCTACCGACCAGGAGGTGACGTTGTCGTACTCCTGCTCTGGCGGTGCCACTACCGTCGGCACGCGGATGTCTGAGAGCGAGAGTTCGACGTGGGCCACCGCACCTCCTACGTAAACCGAGACGGTCTGTCCACGCTAGCGTGACCCAACGCATTTTCGCTGACCTCGCCGGCAACCGTCAGCTCACTGTTGGTGATGTGGACCGTGACCCATCGACGGTACCGTCGGTGCCCCGGCTTGTCAGCTGCCGTCGCCATACCACCGGTAGTCGGCCGCCGGGCGGTGGCTGCCGTTGCGCCAGGTGCCCGGGTGCTGCGCGACCCGGGACAGCTTGGCCGCGGTTTCCGGGCTGATGCGGTTCCCGGCGGCGACGAGGAGCCGGTCCAGTTCCCGGTGGGTGGCCATCAGACAGTCCTCTGGGAGGCCGTACACGCTGATGACGCCGGAGCCGACGAATGTCAGCACCGGCGTCACCGGGATTGGTAGCCCGACCGCGTTGCTGAGGGCCCTGCTCGCCCGCTTGGCATCCTTGCGGGCCTCCGTCACGTAGGCCGGGCGCTTGCCGTTGATCTGCACGACCTCGCCGGCCACCAGCACCCGGGTTCGGCCATGATCAACGATCGTGACCGCGTAGAGCCCGCTCGGGCCGATCACGAGGAAGCCGGCGCGTTCGTCCTCGGCGGCGTCACGGAGCAGATCGAGCGAGTCGGTACGCGGCCATTCGATCACGTGCCAGGCCGGACCGAGCTGGTCGAGTCGACCCAGAGCCCGTGCGCCGGCTGCCTCCAGCCGTCGTGCTCCCCGCTCGGCCCGTCGACGGCGGGCCCACTCGAGGGGGGAGGAGCGGGGTGGGGCGAGCGCCCGCGGGTTATCCACCCGGGGGTGTGGCACCGCCATGGGCGGCAACGCCTGGGCGGAGGTTGCGCCTCGGCGAGCAGGGTAGACAGTCATCGCGACCTCCGGCAAAAGGTCCCTCGAAGTTATGTCCCCGCTACCCTACGTCGCTACTACCCGGAGGGGGCAAGTTGGAGCGCCGGAGTGAGTGCGGATGAATGCCGTGTTCATCCATCGTTGTTTTGCCGGATACCGAGAACTCAGGCTCTAGGCTGCGATGGTGAGCCACTACGTGGACAGTGAGGTTGGCCACCTGGGTACGGTCCTGCTGCACCGGCCCGGGCCCGAGCTTGCCCGGCTCACCCCCCGCAACAGTGGTTCGCTGCTCTTCGACGCCATCCCCTGGGTCAGCCGCGCGCAAGAGGAGCACGACGCGTTCGCCGCCGCGCTACGCGAGCGCGGCGTGGAGGTGCTGCACCTGGCAGAGCTGCTCACCGAGACCCTCGCCAGCGACGACGCGCGGGCCGAGCTGACCGAGCAGGTGCTGCGCTCGCCCCGGCTCGGCGACCAGCTACGCGCCCGGGTCGCCGCCCACCTCGCCTACCTCGACCCGGCCACGTTGGCCGGTGTCCTCATCGCCGGTCTGGCCCACGAGGAACTGCGGATCAGCCGGGAGCGCCCCGGGGGCCTGGTCTACCAGCTGATGGACCGGCACGACTTCGTCATCGACCCGCTGCCAAACCTGCTCTTCACCCGCGACTCCTCGGTCTGGATCGGCGGTCGGGCCGCCGTCACCAGCCTGGCCATGCCCGCCCGGCGGCGGGAGAGCACGCTGACCGACATCATCTACCGCCACCATCCACGTTTCGCCGGCACCGAGTTCGCGTACCACCCGGGGATGGAGCATCTGGAGGGTGGGGACGTGCTGCTGCTCGCCCCCGGCGTACTGGCGGTCGGGGTGGGCGAGCGGACCACGCCAGCGGGTGCCGAGCGCCTTTCCCGCCAGGTCTTCGCCGCAGAGCTGGCCCACACCATCCTGGTCGTACCGATCGCCCAGGAGCGGGCCACCATGCATCTCGACACCGTCTGCACGATGGTGGACACCGATGCGGTGCTGATGTACCCGAACATCGCCAGCACGCTCGTCGCGTACACGGTGATCGCCGGTGCCGACGGCGACGATCCGCGGGTGCAAGGACCGGCGCCGTTCCTGCGGGCCGCCGCGGACGCGATGAACCTGGACCAGCTTCGAGTGATCGACACCGGCCTGGATCCGGTGACCGCCGAGCGGGAACAGTGGGACGACGGCAACAACACCCTCGCTCTGGCGCCCCGGCTCTGCGTCAGCTACGAGCGGAACACGGAGACCAACGCGCAGCTTGAGCGGGCCGGTATCGAGGTCGTCCCGATCGCCGGCTCGGAGCTGGGCTCCGGGCGGGGCGGCCCCCGGTGCATGTCCTGCCCGCTACTCCGCGCCCCCCTCGGCCGGGGAGACTGAGCCGGCCGCGCACCCCCGTTGCCCCCTCACCTCCACCGGCCGCGCACCCCCGCTGCCCGTTCACCTCCGACGTCCGCGTGGACTCAGCGGAGGGCGAGCTGGCGGCCGAGGAGCCCGTGGCGGGCCCGCCGGGCCGCCGCATCCAGGGGGGCGGTGGCTGCCAAGGCCGCCGCGTAGCGTTCGGCGAACTCGGCCACCGGCTGCTCCCAGTGGCTGGCCGGGGTCTCCTCCGGGAGGTCCCAGACCGGCACGAGGCGGCCGTGCGCGCGGAACATTCCGGCGAACTTCGTCTCCGCGCCCAGGGTCAGGGTGCCGGCCACGCTGAGGCGGGCCAGCGCGTCCAGGGCGGCGTCCTCGTCGTCGGGGAGCACCCACCGGACGTGTGCCTTCTCCGGGACCTGGCACCAGTAGGCGGCGCGGGCCGCGGTGAGCCGCACGGTTGGGTAGATCGCGGAATCGGCCCGCTCCAGCGACGCCTGCACGGTCGGATCGTCGGCTGAGTCCGGGTCGAGCCAGAACTGGAAGCTCTGGTGCAGGGTGATCTCCAGTGGAGCGTCAACCAGCACGTCCGGTAGCCGGGGCCCCGGGCCGGGCAGCGGCGGCACGCCGACCTGGCGGCCCGGCTCGGTGCGCAGCGCGCAGAGCAACGCCTCGGCCAGGTCCCGGGAGACGTCACCGGACTGCTGATGCCGCTGGAGGCCGAGCAGGACCCGACCGGTTGGCTGCACCATCGCCGGTGCCGCCGCCGGCAGGACGGTGGCCAGCAGGACCTCCCGCTCACCGAACTCGGTCACCAGGTCGGGGGCGAGGCGCAGTGGTGCGGTTGCGGCCGGCACGAGCTCGCGTAGGGCGATCCACTCCGGCTCGTCGGTCAGGCCCTCGAAGGGGCGGGGCACGAAGATGTCCCGCACCTTCTCCCGTTTCCCGGTGGTGTCCGCGGCCCGCTGGCTCTTTCGACGCTTGCTCACGGTCGGACAGCCTAGAGGGCCGCGTGGGCTGACGGGGGCCGGACCCACCCGGCCCCGCCGGTCAGGCGATCACCAGATCCGGTCCGTCGAAAGAGTTACGGTCGGACTGCTGTCCGGCCGGCTCGGACTGCTCTCCGATCGGCTCGGCCGGACTTCCGAACGGCTCGAACTCAGCCCAGACGCTCTGCCCGAGGCCATCCCGGTCAACCCCCCAGCGGCTGGACAATCCAGCGACGATGTGCAGGCCACGGCCATCGGGTGCGTCGGGAGCGATGGCCCGGATCCGCGGCTCGACGGGGGCGCCACCGTCAGTCACCCGTAGCCAGATCCGTGGGCCCATCGGGGTGGGGCGCAGCCGCCAACCCACCCGGATCACCCCGCCCGGCAGTGGGTCGGCGTGCCGTACGGCGTTGCCCACCAGCTCTGCGAGGACCGCCACGAGATCGGCGAGCAGCGCTGGCGGTACGGCGGCGCCCAGCTCGCTGGCGAGCCAGTGCCGCGCCTGCCGGGCTCCCACCCCGTCGTGGGGAACCACCACGCACCACGTCCGTTCGGGACTATCCGTCAACACCGTCGCCCTTCACCCCCCACCGCCCCCCTGGTCACCCGTGGGGCAGCCGTACCTCTGCGACCGTACCGCCACCGGCCTTCGGCCGGAGACATACCCGTCCATTTTGTTGCTCCACGATGCGGCGGACGAGAAAGAGGCCGAGCCCGGCTCCGGGGAGGCGATGGCGATCGCCGGAATCGCCCTGCCAGTACTGGTCGAACGCCCGCTCCACGTGCTCCGGACGGATGCCGACGCCCTGGTCGGTGACGCGGACGGAGACGGTCTGGCCGTCGGTACCGGCGGTGATCGTGATCGGACTGGTGGGGGGTGAGTACTTGCCGGCGTTGGTACACAGCTCAGTGAGGACCGTCGCCAGACTGGCCCGGTGACCGAGCGCCCAGGGCAGGCCGACCGGCGCGGTGAGGGTGATCCGGCGCCGCAGCTCGGCGGGGAGCTCGGTCACCGCCGCCCGCAGGGCGTCGCCCAGGTCGTACGGAGCGGGCGGCGCCCCGCCGGAACCCGCCTCGGCGGTGGAGGAGAGGAGCCGGTCGACGAGGCGGGCCAGTTCGTTGGCGCGCTGCCCGATCTTCTGGGCGGCCAGCTGCCGGTCGGCGTCACTCAGCGCCTCCCAGTGATCGGTGAGGGTGTCCGCGTACCCCTTGATGACAGTCACCGGGGTGCGCAGCTCGTGGCTGGTCACCGCGACGAAGAGGTCGTGGTCGGCGATGCTCTGCTGCTGGTCGGTGATATCGCGGAAGGTGACCACGCGGAGCGTTCCGGGCCCCGGCAGCTCTTCCGAGGTGACCCGCAGCCAGCGACCGTCCGGCAGCCGGTGGTCGAGTGCCTGCCCCGGCGGGGGAAGGGGGAACGGCACAGGCCGGCTGAGTACGTCGGTGACCGCGTGGCCGGTGAGCTGGGCGGCGGCGGGATTCCAGAGTCGGACGCGGGCCTCGCGGTCCACCACCGCCAACCCGTCGGCGAGCGCGGCCACGATCGGTCCGTCAACGTGCACCGGCAGGCCGCGTTGGTCGCCGTAGAGGTGGGCGATGCAGGAGGCGACGTAGGCGATGACGCACTGGTGGTCCGGGCCCGGTTGGTCCTCGCCGGCGGGGTAGAGGGCGTGCAGGCTGCCCACGGTGTGCCCGCTGATCTCGGCGCGGGACAGCACCATCTGGGACCCGGTCGGGCCGTTGAGCTTCGTCCCGAGCCGGCCGCTGAGGCGGTCCGTGTCGAGCTGGTGGACTCGGGGTCCGGAGAGCAGACAGCGGGCGTCCGGGTCGTCTGCCGGCAGGGGATGGCCGAGGGTCCATTCGACGGTGCCGGTGGCGGCGATCACCCGTCCACCGGTGGAGGTGAACTCGACGAAGGCCAGCCCGGCGGCCCCCAGCGCCTGCTGGACCACCCGGAGGAGCTGGTTGAGTGCCGTCGCGCCAGCCTCGCCCGCGTTGATCATTTCGATCACCGCGGTGTGGCCGTTGATCAGAGCAGAGAAGTCCGTGCGTCTCGGCATGCCCCGAGTGTGCCCCGCCGACCGGATCCGGGACAGGCCCGTTGGTCCCACGCTCAGCCGCGGAGCCGGGTGAGGGTGGGGGCCGGCCGGTCGGTGATGATGCCGTCCACCCCGGCGTCCAGCACCAGCTCCAGGTCGCGGGGTTTGTTGACGGTCCAGACGTACACCTGGTTGCCGGCTGCCCGCAGCGTGGGGATCAGGGTGGGGTGGGAACGCACCAGCGCGAGGCCGGGACCGGCGATCTGGATGCCGAACGGCAACCGACTCAGCCGAAACCCGCGCGGCAACCTGTCCAACAGCAGCACGGCGGGCAGCGCGGGGGCCAGCGCCCGGAGTCGCCGCACCGCCAGCAGGGAGAACGACATGACGGTGACCTGGAGCGGGTGGTCGGGCCTCGGCACGGTCAGCCCGTGCCGTTCGAGTAGCGCGACGAGCCGGCGTTCGACGTTTCGCCCGTACCGGGACGGGTGTTTGGTTTCGATCAGCAGCCGGACCGGCCGGCCGGCGGCGCGGGTCGCTTCCAGGAGCCGGTCCAGGGTGAGCAGCCGCAGGTACGACTCGTCCAGCACCTCGTCGCCGTCGGCTCGGGCTGGTCCGGGATGCCAGGACCCGAAGTCGAGCCCCTCCAACTCGGCGAGCGTGCGGGTGCTGACCGGGCCGTGCCCGTTGCTGGTGCGGTCCAGGCGACGGTCGTGTACGCAGACGAGGTGCCCGTCGCGGGTCAGCCGAACATCGCACTCCAACCCGTCGGCGCCCTCGTCGAGGGCGCGTAGGTACGCGGCCAGCGTGTGTTCCGGTAGGTCGTACGACGAGCCGCGGTGGGCGAAGACCAGGGGGTGGGCCATGACGTGCGGCTACAGGACTCGGCCCGGCTGTCCGTCGCCGCCGACCACCGGCCGGCCCGTGGCGGCCCACTCACCCATCCCGCCCTCGACATTGCGCACCTGCTCCCAGCCGTTGCGCAGGAGGTAGGTGACGACCTGCGCGGAGCGCCCGCCGGATCGGCAGATGACGGCCACCTCGCGGTTGTCGGGCACTTCGGACAGCCGGGTGGGGAGCTGGGTCATCGGCAGGTGGTGGGCGCCGGGTGCGTGGCCGGCGAGCCACTCGTCGTCCTCGCGGACATCGAGCAGGTACGCATCGTCGTTGATATCAGTCACGGTCACGGTGGGTACGCGGGGTCCGAACACGGCTTCCAGCTTAGGGGCGGGGCGCTCCGGGTGGGTGTTGCCGGTCGGTCAGAGCTGCGTGACCCACCGGGGGTTGGCCCGGGCCCACTGCGGCACCCGTTGGTTCTGGATCGCGGTGAAGATCCCGGCACCGCCCTCTTCCAGGACGACGTAGGAGACCTCGTCGATGGTGAGCGGGTAGGACGGCAGCCGGATCCCACGTAGGGAGTCCGCCGGCAGGTCCCGCAGCGCGAGAATCAGATCCGCCAGGGGTACGCCGTTGGTGTCCACCGTCAGCGAGTTACCGACCGCCCGGATCACCTGGTCCAGGCGGACCGGGTTGGTTCGGATCGAGGTCTCGGAGGTGCGCTGCAGTATCGCCCGGATGAGCTGCTGCTGGTGGGCCTGCCGGTCGTAGTCGCCGTTGGGCAGGTCGTAGCGCTGGCGAGCGAAGTCCAGCGCGGTACCGCCGTCCATCTCCTGGCAGCCGGGGGTGAACACCCGGTCGGTGTGGATCGAGCGGAACTGGGTGTCGACGCAGATGCGTACGCCGCCGAGGTGGTCGATGACGTCGCGGAAGCCGGAGAAGTCGACCTTGACGGCGCCGTCGAAGCGGATCCCGGTGAGTTGGGCGAGAGTCGCGGAGAGGAGTTGGGTGCCGGACTCTCCGCCACCGCCGAGTTGGTACGCGGCGTTGATCTTGTCTTCCCCGCCGCCGAAACCGGGAGCGGCGGGGATGATGACCCGAAGGTCCCGGGGTACCGACATCAGGAACGCCTCCCGCCCGCCGGCCGGGACGTGCACGATGAGGATGGTGTCCGACCTTCGGTCGGCGGTGGCGCTGCTGCTCCGCCAGCGGTCGGTCCCGATGAGCAGGAAGTTCAGCGGACCGTCCAGGTCGGTCCGGCTCCGTCGGGCGTCCGCGTCGAGCAGTTTCTCCCGGGTCACTGTCTGGTCGTACCGATGGGCGAGCCGGTAGAGGCCGACGGCCGCGAGGCTGGCCAGGATCACCAGCGCGAGGCCGACGCCGAGGAGGAGGCGGGGCCAACGTGGCCGTCCGCGCCGGACGCCCGCGTCGGCCCGCTCCTGTCCACCCCTCGACCTGGACGTGGTTCCTCCCCGCCACCGTCTGTGAGTAATCCTCGCATCAGGCTACGGTTCGGCGCCCCGCTGGCGGGTCCGTTCGCTGGATCCCAACCCGGTCGGGTCTACGTCGGCGGCGCTGCCCCGGCGGGTGGGGTCAGCTGTCGGCGTCGCTCTCGTTCGCCGCAACCCAGTCGGCCATGCTGTCCGCGGAGATGGCCTGGTACATCGCGAGCGCCTGCTCCCGGTCGGAGACCACGACCGATTCGCCGTTGATGTTCTGGCTGCCGTTGTGCGGGCTGGTCATGAAGGTCAGATTCTCCCCCCGCAGGCTGCGGAACTGGAGGGCCATGTCGATCAGGGAGAAGTCCTCGTCAACGGTGACCGCGGCGGTTACCGCCTTGAGGAAGTCGTTCATCTTGATCGGGTTGGTGAGCGTTCCGGTGCTGGCCGCCTTGTTCATCAGCGCGCGCAGGAACTCCTGCTGGTGCCGCATCCGGTCGAAGTCGCCCCGGGTGAACTGCTTGCGCTGCCGGACCCAGTCCAGCGCCTCGGCGCCGTCCATGTGGTTGACGCCCTCGGTGAAGGTCCGGTAGGGCTTGTGGATCGAGGTGATCGTCTTCTCCACGGTGAGATCAACGCCGTCGAGCGCGTCCGTGACCTCCTCGAACCCGCCGAAGTCGATCGCCATGACATGGTCGAGACGGACATCGGTGAAGCACTCCACGGTGCGGACCGCCAAGGGGAGGCCGCCGAACGCGAAAGCAGCGTTGATCTTCCGCCGCTGCCCCGAGTCGCAGCCCGCGCTCGCGCTCTCCGGGATCGGCACGTACAGGTCACGGGGGATCGACACCAGGTATGCCTCCTGGTGGTTGCTGGGAATGTGCATCACCATGATCGTGTCGGCGCGCCACTCGCCGCGTTGGTCCATCGGCGCGTCCGGATCCCGGGAGTCCGTGCCGACGAGGAGGATGTTCAGCGCCCCATCAACCGTCTTGACCGGCCGGTCCTCGGTTTCCCCCGGCGGGAACGGGTTGGTCCGGGCGAGGTCGTTGTCGAGGCCGCGGGCGTAGAACCAGGCCCCGGTGCCGGCGAGTAGCGCGCAAACCAGCACCGCGACTCCGGTCACCAGTGCGATCCGACCCCAGCGAGGACGCGGGCCACGCCGGCCCGGACGGCCCGGACCGGGGCGACCACTCGGGCCACCCGGGCCACCCGGGCCACCGGGGCCACCCGGGCCACCGGGGCCACCCGGGCCACCGGGGCCACCCGGGCCACCGGGACCACCCGAGCGGCCGGGACCGCCAGGGCCGAGAGGCCCGCCACCGGTCGGTCCGGCCGGCGCGGGGTGCCAGCCCGCCGGTGCGGGGCGGGCACGTCCGGTGGTGGGGCCGGGCACCCGGGCCCGCCCGGAGCTGCGGCTCAGGTGCGGGAACGGGTACGCGGCGGCGGTGGTCGCTGACATGCGAGTCAGGGTACGTCGGGATGCTGTAATCCGGTGACACCCCGATTCGGCGACGGGTGCCCGTGCGCGGCTACCCGAGCCGGTCGCGGAAGTACGCGATCGTGCGGCGCAGGCCCTCCTCGGGCGTAACCTCCGGCTCGAAGTCGAGGAGTTCCCGGGCCCGGGTGAGATCCGGTCGACGCATCTTCGGATCATCTGCGGCCCGAGAGACATAGGTCACCTCAGAGTCGCTCCCGCAGAGTGACACGATCGACTCCGCCAGTCGACGCATGCTCAGCTCGTGCTCGGTCCCGCAGTTGACCGGCCCGGTCTCGGTCGAGTCCAGCAGCAACAGGATGCCCCGCACCAGATCATCGACGTAGCAGATGGAGCGGGTCTGATCCCCGGTGCCGTGCACGGTGATCGGCTCGCCGCGCAGGGACTGGGCGATGAACGTCGGGATCGCCCGGCCGTCGTCCGGCCGCATCCGTGGACCGTAGGTGTTGAAGATCCGGACAATGGCGACATCGGCCCCCCGGCTCCGGTGGTACGCCATCGTCGCCGCCTCGCCGAACCGCTTCGACTCGTCGTAGACGCTCCGGATCCCGATCGGGTTGACGTTGCCCCAGTACGTCTCCCGCTGGGGGTGCTCCAACGGGTCCCCGTACGCCTCGGAGGTGGAGGCCAGCAGGAACCGGGCACCGTCGGCGACCGCCCGGTCCAGCAGGTGCAGGGTGGCGACCGAGCCGACCCGGAGGATCTCCACCGGCAGCTTCTCGAAGTCGGTGGGGCTGGCCGGCGACGCCATGTGCAGAATGGCGTCGAACCGTTCGGCGAGGGCGGGGTGGTGCTCGGGAAGCCCGTCGGAGATATCCGCCTCGACGAGCGTGAAGGTCGACGTCTCCGCCAGGTGGGCGACGTTCTCCTTGGAGCCGGTCACGAAGTTGTCCACCGCCACGACCGTGCAGCCACGGGCGAGGAGGGCGTCAACCAGGTGGGAGGGGACGAAGCCCGCCCCGCCGGTGACGAGGATGCGATGACCGGGGCCGAAGCGTTGCACAACCTTCATGGCGGCCACCCTACCGAGCAGTCGGTTCCCGCCCGGCGGGGAAGGGCCGGGTCGGAGCATCGTCGCCCCGCCCCGCCCCGCCCCGCCCCGCCCCGCCCCGCCCCGGCCCGGCCCGGCCGGGAGGTCGCCGGCTTGGCCCGGGATGTCACTGCCCGGGACGGTCAGTGCGCGCCCGCGCCGGTGAGGGAGCGCACCTCCAACTCGGCGTAGCGCTGATCGTCGCGTTCCTTGGAGATCACCGTTCCGAACCAGCCGCAGAGGAAACCGAACGGGATGGAGAGCAGGCCCGGGTTGGACAGGGGGAACCACTGCCAGTCCTGGTCGGGGAACATCGCGGTCGGCGAACCGGAGACGACCGGGGAGAAGAAGACCAGGAAAACCGCGGCGAAGAGGCCGCCGTAGATGGCCCAGACCGCGCCGCTGGTGTTGAACCGCCGCCAGAAGAGGCTGTAGAGGATCGCCGGCAGGTTGCCCGACGCGGCCACCGCGAAGGCGAGGGCGACCAGGAAGGCGACGTTCAGGTTCTGCGCGAAGATGGAGAGGACGATCGCGATCGCGCCGATCACCAGGGCGGAGATCCGCGCCACGGCCACCTCCTGCCGTTCGGACGCGGTGCCGTTCTTGATCACGTTGGCGTAGAAGTCGTGCGCCAGGCTGGACGAGGAGGCCAGGGTCAGCCCGGCGACGACCGCCAGGATCGTCGCGAAGGCGACCGCCGCGATGACCGCCAGCAGGGTCGCCCCGCCCAGCTCCCCGCCGAGGAAGTCCACCCCCAACGCCTCGGCCAGCTGCGGCGCGGCGGTGTTCCCAGCCCGGTCCTGCGCGGTGATCGCCTCGCTTCCCACCAGCGCCGCGGCACCGAAGCCGAGGGCGAGCGTGAGCAGGTAGAAGGTGCCGATGATGCCGATCGCCCAGAGGACGCTCTTCCGGGCGGCCTTCGCCGTCGGCACGGTGTAGAAGCGGATGAGGATGTGCGGCAGGCCGGCCGTGCCGAGCACCAGCGCGACGCCGAGGGAGAGCAGATCGAGCTTGCTGTAGAAGGTTTTCAGGGCGTCGCCGGGTGTCTCAACGCCGTACCGCAGCCCCGGTTCCAGGAAAGCGGCGCCCTTACCGGAGGCGTCCGCCGCGTCACCGAGCAGGTCGGAGAGGTTGAACTTGTACTTCGCCAACACCAGCAGTGTCATCACGACGGCGCCGCCCATCAGCAGGAACGCCTTCACGATCTGCACATAGGTGGTGCCCTTCATGCCGCCCACCGTCACGTAGGTGACCATCAGCGCGCCGACCATGATGATCGTGGCGATCTTGGCGGCGTCCGCGTCCAGGCCGAGGAAGGTCGTACCCGGCTTGATGCCGAGCAGCAGCGCCACCAGCGCCCCCGCACCGACCATCTGGGCGAGCAGATAGAAGATCGAGACCGTGATGGTGGAGGCCGCGGCGGCCGTCCGTACCGGACGCTGCCGCATCCGGAAGGCGAGCACGTCGGCCATCGTGTAGCGGCCGGAGTTGCGCAGCAGCTCGGCGACGAGCAGCAGCGCCACCAGCCAGGCGACCAGGAAGCCGATCGAGTAGAGGAAGCCGTCGTAGCCGTAGAGGGCGATCAGGCCGGCGATGCCGAGGAACGACGCCGCCGACATGTAGTCGCCGCCGATCGCCATGCCGTTCTGGAAGCCGGAGAAGGAGCGGCCACCCGCGTAGAAGTCGGTGGCGGTCTTGGTCTGCCGGCTGGCCCACACCGTGATCGCCAGCGTCACCGCCACGAAGACGAGAAAGAGCGTGAGGGTCAGGTTCCGGGCGGTGCTGTCACCCGCCTCAGCCGCGAGGACCGTGGTCATGGGTCACCTCCCCGATCTCCCCGATCTCCGCGCGGATCCGGTCCGCCACCGGATCAATCCGGCGGGCCGCGTACCGGGAGTAGAGCCAGGCGATCAGGAAGGTGGAGGCGAACTGGAGCAGACCGAAGACCAGCGCCACATTGATGTTGCCGACGATCTTCGTGCCCATGAGGTCCCGCGCGTACGCGGAGAGGATCACGTAGAGCGCGTACCAGAGGAAGAACGCGACGGTCATCGGGAAGACGAAGCCGCGCAACGCGCGCCGCAACCCGGCGAACTCGGCCGACCGTTGTACGGCCAGATAGCGTTCCGCCGCCGACTCGGCCGGGGCGGACGCGGGTGTGTCTGTGGACATCCGTGGCTCACCACCTTCACAGGTATCCGGGGTTTCGCGCACGGTAGGGAATCCGCTACCGGCCCCGGAAGGCGGCGACCGTCGCCGGTCGTCAGCTGCGCCGAACGGCACCGTGGCTGCGCCGAGTGACCTGGATCACCCCGGTGACCGGCGACCGTCTCCGGTGATCTCGCGGTACCGGCCCCGGTAGTGCAGCAGCGGCTCCGCCTCCTCGACCAGCTCGACGGCGACGATGGTGGCCTCCACCAGCAGCGCCCAGCCGTACTCCCGAGCGGTGTCGAGGCGGCAGCCGGTCCAGCCGCCGGCGTCCGACGGCACCGGGCCGTACTCGGTGTCGGTCCAGTCGCCGGTGGCGAAGAGGCCGCCCGGCGACGGGAAGAGCCCGGCGAAGCGGTCGGCGAGCTGCCGGTGTGTCGGGCCGAGTGGCGCCACCGCGAAACGCCCAGCCGCCTCGGCCGCCGCCCACAGCTCCGACTCCGGGTCGATCAACCCGAGTAGCCGGTCCGGTTCACCCTCCGCCACCAGCGTCGACGACACCGTCAGCCCGGCCGGGCCAGGCGCCGTCCAGAGCGTCACCGGCGTCGCCAGCCGACCCCGCAACCGGCGTACGGGGGACCGCTGGCCGGCGGGAACGGCGAACGGGTCGGTGTGGTGGATGTCAGCGCCCGGCTCATGATTCACGTGGAACATTCTGCCGTCCCCGGCCCGCGCCCAGCCGACGAAGCGTTCCCGCAGCCCGTCCGACAGCTCATTCCGGTGCAGCGGCGCCAGCTGCGTAGCCGCCTCGGCGAGCAGCGTTCCCAGGTAGACGAGGAGCGCCGGTCGATCGTGCCGGTACTCCATTAACAACGCGAGCCGCGCCGGTTGGCAGGGCCAGGGGGCGCCACACGCCCGACACCGCCAGAGCGGGCGCATCGGTACGTGCGGCACCCCTCGACCCGCCGCCGGGCGGCCCCTTGGCGGTCGTACTCCGCTCACCAGCGGCCACCGTTGGCCCGCCAGGTCTGCGCCGGGGTCAGCCAACCGACTCGGCCCGGTTGGGGCGACGCCACCGTCGGCCAACTGGCCCACGCGGGCGGCTGCTGAGGCGGAGCCGGCGCCCCCACCGCAGTCGCCCCCCACGTGCTGGCCGTCGCCGACCGGCCGCTGCGCCGGTACCAGCGCAACGCGCCGTTTCGTCGGAACAGTCTGAGCATCGCTGCCTCCTCCGGCTGGTGGGTCGCCCCGAGCGGGAGTGCTCGGGGCGACCCGACGCAGGACCAGCTGCCGGGCGTCGCCTCCACCAGCCGGGCCGCGCAGCTTCCACCCTGGACTCGGTGCCCCGGTCGGGGGAGGATGCCAGTGCTTACTACAGAACGCGATCACGTACTTACCAGGTAGGTGAGCGATGAAGTTCGAGATGTGGATCCGAGCGCTCAAGGCCGCCCGAGCGGGCGCAGAAATGTCACAAGAGGCGCTGGCCGCCTCGATCAAATGGAGCCCGTCCACGGTGGCCGCGATCGAGACTGGCCGACGTCGCCCGACGATGGAGTTCGCTGTTGCTGCGGATCAAGCACTTGGAACCGGAGGACTCCTCGCCAGCCTGCTCCAGGAAGATGAGGGCAGGGGTGGTCCGTCCTGGTTTGAGTCTTGGCCGGGGCATGAAGAACGAGCCGTCCGACTGTGTTACTTCGAACCCTGTCTGATCCCCGGCCCACTGCAAACCGAGGAGTACGCGCGAGCGGTGGTTTCGGCGGGCAGGTTGTACCGAACCGAGCGGGTGGAGGAGCTTGTCAGCCTCCGGATGAGGCGGCAGCTTGTCCTCCACCAGAACGAGTCGTCCGAATGCGTGTTTGTGATCGACGAAAGTGCCCTGCACCGACCTGTCGGAGGTCACGCTGTCATGGATCGGCAGCTCAGTCGGCTACTCGAAGCGGCCGAGCTGCCTCAGGTGCGTCTACACATCCTGCCGCTTGAGGTTGGTGCCCACGCCTCGATGGGTGGCGGCTTCGTGATCGCGGAACTCCCCGGAAGCGACAACCTGCTCTGCCTCGACAACGCGGCACGGGGACAAATCGCTGACTACCCGGAGTGGATGCGCTTGGTGCAGCGCAAGTGGGAGCATCTACTCGGCGAGGCCCTGAGCGAGCGGGCCTCCATCGATGTGGTTAACAAGCTGAGGGTGACGCCATGATGAGTGCCGGGCCGCGATGGCGGAAGTCGACCAGGTCAGCCAATGAAGGCAACTGTGTCGAGGTGGCGGACAATCTGACCGGGGTGGTGTTGGTGCGGGACAGCAAGGACCGGCTCGGTCCGGCGTTGACGTTCGGTCCCGAGTCCTGGCGCACGTTCGTCGCCGCTACCCGCCTCCGCTGACCAGTTGCTGGAGGAGGCCGGGCTACCGCAACTTTGGCTGCATGTTGTGCCACTCAGCGTCGGCGGGCGCTTCGGCCCATCTGGGGCCTTGTGCTGGCCGAGGCGTTGTCCACAAGCACTTCCCTGGACCTGAATCGAAAACTGAAGGTGACGTCATGACTGCTGTTGAACCGCGCTGGCGCACGTCAACCCGCTCTGGGGACACCGGGGGCAACTGCGTCGAGGTGGCGGACAATCTGACCGGGGTGGTGTTGGTGCGGGACAGCAAGGACCGGCTCGGCCCGGCGTTGACGTTCGGTCCCGAGTCCTGGCGCACGTTCGTCGCCGCTACCCGCCTCCGCTGACCGGCGGCGGGCGCGCCCGCCGCGTCCGGCGTGGCGGCGGCCGGAGAATGCACCGCGCCCAGCGACCGAGGTGGCGGTCGCTGGGCGGCTTCGTGCGTTGATTACGGGGCTGGCAGGAGGTTTCCCTTCGCTGAGTTGTCGCCCTCGGCGCCTTCGGGCTCCGGGTAGGGCCAACCCTTGCCGTCTCCGGTTTCGGTTCCGGTGAAACCCCAGACGATGTCGGCGTCCCACTGGCTGGGCTCCGCCCCATCGAGTACGGACTGCGACGCGGACAGCGGAAGGTTGACAACGGAGTCGGCGTCCGCCGCCAGTGCCGGCAGCCAGCACCGATAGCGCGTACCGCTCGGGGTTTTCGATGTCTCGCACTTCGCGGGTAGCGAGGTGATTGTGACCCCGTCCGGCAGATCCACCGTCAGATAGGGGTCGGTGGCCAGCTGCGGCCCCTGGTTGCCGATGGTCAGGCGCAGCGTTCCAGAAGCCGTGTCCGCGCCGTCCGGGACGAACTGAACGTCACCCCCGCTGATCGAGAGGTCGGTGACCCGTGGGTTCGGCGGGAAGGCACTCGGACCGCCCGACTGGACGAAGCCCTTACCCGACCAGGAGTAGGCCCGCCACTGCGACTGTGGGAACCCGTCCACGACTCCTGCGCCGGCCGCGTCCAGAACCTCCACCTCGACGGCGGTGCCCTTCGCGCGGATCCCCCTGATCCAGGCGATGTCGCCGGTGTGCCCGGTCACCAGGCCCATCGTCACAATGGTGTCGGAGGCGTTCCGGTCAAAGGCGAGCACCCGCGACTCACCCATCTCAATCCCGCTGCAGTTGATCAGTGCGGCCGTCTCCTTCGCCCCGTCTTGATCGAGGTCAGCGTGGACGACCTCGGAGATGGTGATCCGGAGCTCCGAGTTGGACGCCAGTTGGGCGGTGCCGTCGGAGAACTTCACCCGCCCTGCTGGGCAGTGTTCCTTCAGGTGCTCGGGCCAGGCGGGGAGCTCCAGCGTGGCGTTACCCAGCTCCGTCTTGCCGATCTGGCCGTCCGGTGGTGGGGTGCTGGGGGTAGCCGATGGGCTGGGGGTGGCGGTTGGGGTGGTGGGGTTTGTTGGGGCTGGCGTGGTTGGTGTCGTGGTGTCTGCGGGTAGGGCGGGTGGGTCCTGGGGGGTCCAGGTTGCGGCGATTGCTGGGGTTGCGGCGAGTATTGCTACGGCTAGGACGCCGGCGGCGGCGATGCGGGTGGTGCGGCGGCGGCGGGCGACGTGTTGTGCGGCGGCGGCGCCGGCTGGGGTTGCCAGTGGTCCGCCGGAGGTGTATGCGGTGAAGATGTTGTCGAGGTCTGGGGTGTTGTCGTTGTTAGGCATTGGTTTCCTCCGTCCCCGAGTCGGAGAGTGCGGTGGCGAGTGCGGCGCGGCCTCGGTGTAGCCAGGACTTCACGGTGCCGGTAGCGGCGCCTTCTTGTTCGGCGATCTCGGTGATGCTGAGGTCGGCTATGTGGAAGAGCACGATTGCTCGCCGTTGTTTTTCCGGCAGGGTGGCGAGTGCGTGGGCCAGCGCTATCCGGTCTGGGTTTGGTCCTTCGGTGGTGTCGTCGAGGCGGAAGCGGGCGTGGGCGCGGGCGGCGCGTAGCCGGCGCCAGCGGCTGCGGGCGACGTTCATGGCCACGGTGCGGATCCAGGCTGCTGGGTGGTCGTAGTGGACGAGTTTGTTCCAGCGGGGCCAGGCTCGGCTGAACGCCTCCTGGACTGCGTCGCGGGCCTGGTCGATGTCGGCTGTGTAGGCGTAGAGCTGGAGCATCAACGGTTGAAAGGTGGCGGCGTAGAACTCCTCGAAACTGTCACCCACACCACCCGCGCCCTCCGTGACCGCGGGTGGCGGTTCCTCCCGGGTGTCCCCTGGGCCGTGCATGCTTACCATCACGATGGCGTCTCCCCTACTGGCTGGCCGTTGATCGCGGCTCTACTCAGCAGACTCCTTGCCCCGATCAACGGTTGCGGCAATCCGGGGCCGAGTTCTCAACGGCGGGGAGTGATAGTCGCCAGTAGTTCGGGCTGCCGCCGGTCCAGCACATCGCCGGCCAGGTAGGCGCCGAGCAGCGCCGCCCCCAGCCCGTACGCCGCGCCGAAAGGCAGGGCCAGCCAGAGCCAGACGTCGCCGAGTAACGCGGCGGCCACCACCATCGGGATCGCCGCGACCGCCGAGGCGAGCAAGGACAGGATGGCCAGGAGGCTGCGGGCCACCCCGGCGCCGCTGTTCATCGCGAACGGGTTGCTCGTCTCCGGCAAGGAGTACGCCGCGAGTACCGACAGCAGGGTGTTTATCGCGAGCCCGGCGCCGAAGGTGGCGAGCAGGCTCCCCGCCGTCAGGCCGATCCACCCCGGCTGCCCCAGCACCAGGAGGGCGAGTACCCCGGAGATGACCAGAACCAGCGGCAGCAGGTAGAGCGAGAACGCCGCGATCCGGGCCCGCAGCTCCTCCGCGCCCGGCACCCCCACCACCACGTGCGTCGCGTACGCGCTGCCGTCGAAGCCGAACTGGTTGGCCAGGGTCGCGGCGGCGAGCACCCCGACGAAGACCATGGAGAGAGTGGCCAGGACCGGGGACGGGCTTTCCGGGGTGCCGCCGCCCCCGGTGAGGCCGGCGCTGCCGAGGTTGAGCATGACCGGGACGAAGAGGCCGACCACGGCCAGCGTGATCAGGTTCGCCCGTCGGCGGGCGTCCCGCCACCAGTAGCGTGCCTCCCGCGCCACCAACGCGCCGAAGCGGCTCCGGGGGAGCCAGCCCAGCAGCCGGGGGAAGAGCTGCGTGACAGCGGTGCCGGTCGTCGGTGACCGGGTTGACGTCCGGCCGCTGCTCGCGGCGCCGATCATCGCCGACTCCAGCGAGCGCGACCACCAGAGCAGCAGCGCCGCCACGGTCACCGCTGTGATCAGCAGCTTCACCGGTGCGGCCCAGACCCGCCCCTGCGCGACCTCGATGCCCATCGTCCACGGCGCACCGAACGGCGTCCAGCCGACCACGGCCGCCACCGCGGCCAGCCGGTCCCAGTCCGCGTCCTGCAGCGCGGCGGTGGCGGCCAGCTGCACCGGCGCGATCAGGGCGGCAGCCCCGGCCAGCAGGACCGCGGCCAGGTCGCGGACCCGACGAGAACGCAGCATGGTGGCGAAGCCGCTGGTGACGGCGCGGGCAGCGGCGACGCAGAGCAGTAGGCCGGCCAGCACCCCGACTGTTTGCGTGAGGGCGGCCGGCCAGCCGCCGAAGACACCCGCGGTGAAGATCAAACCGCTGGCGGCCAGCAGCACGGCGACCGCCGGAACGCTGACCAGCGCCGCCGTGAAGAGACCGGTGACCAGGGTCCGGCGGGGCAGCGGAAGCAACGCGAAGCGGGCCGGGTCCAGCGTCTCGTCGACCCCGAAGAAGACCAGCGGCAGCAGGAGCCAGCACAGCACCAGCAGCCCGCCGCCCATGGCCGCCAGCAGCGTCGCGTACTGGTCGTTGCCGGCGAAGCCCGGGGCGGCGAAGATGGAGAAGCCGAAGGCGGCGAGCCAGAACCCAACGGCCGCGCCGACTGCGAAGAGGCCGACCCGCCAATCCTGGCCCCGGAAGTTGTTGCCCATCACCCGCAGCTTGAGCCGGACGAAGTGCCAGGCCGAGACCCGCCGAGCCGCCCCCACATCGGATACCGCGTCGGTCACCGCGACAGCCACGCCAGCTCCTCACCGGTGGCGGTGCGTCCGCCGACGACCGTCACGAAGACCTGCTCCAGCGTCTGCTCTCCGCGGACCTCGTCCAGGGTGCCGACCCGCTTGATGGCGCCGTCGGCGAGGATCGCCACGTGCGAGCAGAGCCGCTCCACGACCTCCATCACGTGACTGGAGAAGACGACCGTGCCGCCACCGGTCACGTACCGCGCGAGGATGTCTCGGATCAGCGCCGCCGACACCGGGTCGACCGCCTCGAACGGCTCGTCCAGCACCAGCAGCCGGGGCCCGTGCAGCAGCGCGCAGGCCAGGCCGATCTTCTTTTTCATCCCGGCCGAGTAGTCCACCACCAGGGTCCGCCCGGCGTCGGCGAGCGCGAGCACGTCCAGCAGCTCCGCCGCGCGCTGGTCGACCACCGCCGGGTCCATGCCACGCAGCAGGCCGTGGTACGCGAGCAGCTCGGCGCCGCTGAGGCGGTCGAAGAGGCGTACGCCGTCGGGCATGACGCCGAGGAGCTGCTTCGCCCGTACCGGGTCGGCCCAGACGTCGTGGCCGAGCACCCAGGCGCCGCCGGCATCCGGCCGGAGCAGCCCCACGGCCATCGACAACGTGGTCGTCTTGCCGGCGCCGTTGGGCCCGAGGAGCCCGTAGAACGAGCCGGCCGGCACGGTCAGGTCAACGCCCGCCACCGCCATCTTCGCGTCGAAGCGCTTCACCAGACTGCGCAGCGCGAGGGCGGGGTGCTGCTCTGCTGTCATGGGTACGACCGTAGCCGGCAAGGACCAGCCGGCCTTCCACTGTGGCAACAAATATTTGGTGTCTCCGGCAACCGCCCTGCTTCGTCGCGGGTGATACCGGTTGAGTCGAGAGGGGTGGAACGCAGTGAATGCGGAAGACAACTTTGCGGATTTTTACCGCAGCACGCGACATCGGGTTGTCACAGTTCTTTACGCACTCGGTGGTGACATGGGTGAGGCGCAGGACGCCGCGCAGGAGGCGTACGTGCGGGCCTGGCAGCGTTGGTCAACTATCAGCACGTACGACGACCCAGAGGCGTGGGTACGGACTGTTGGGCACCGGCGGTTGGTCAATCGTTGGCGCAAAATCCGCAATGGTCTTTCCGCGTATCGCCGGCACGGTACCGGCGCAGCCGCCGGACCTCCATCAGAGAACACTGTAGCGCTGGTCGCCGCGCTGCGACAGTTGCCAACCGAGCAGCGGGAGGCGGTCGTCCTGCATTACTTGGTGGATTTGTCCGTTGCTGACATCGCGATCCAGACGGATGCGCCGACGGGCACCGTCAAGGCTCGCCTCGCCCGTGGGCGGAAAGCCCTCGCTTCCCTTCTTGACACCTCGTTTCCGGAGGAGGTTACTCATGCCTGATCCGCTTTTTGCCGAGTTGTACGACGACACCGAAACCCTGAACTGGGACCCGGCCGACCAGGTGCGTGCGCGTGCTCGGCGGCGGACCCGCCATACCCGCCTCGTCGCCGGCTTGGCGAGCGCGGTCGCCGTCGCCGTGGTCGCCACCGGTGCCGTGGCCCTAGCCGAGGGCCCAGACCCCGTACCGCCAGCGGCACCCGCAACGAACAGCCCCACCCCCAGCCCCACCGGTATCCCGACGACGCCGACGACGCCACCCACCCCATCGCCCTCGCCGAGCACGGCTCCGCCGAGCGAGTCGCCGGAGACCACCGATCAACCGACCCTCAGTCCGCCGTCACCGGATGTTCCGGCCGTGGCCCTGCTCCGTACCGAGGATCTCCCGACCGGCTTCCGGGCGGCGGGCGACGATCTGGACGGCGACTGGTCCTTCCATGCGGGAACCAGCTACACCTGCGAGGAAGACGGACAGAAGTGGCCCGGGGAGAAGGCGTTCCGGGGAGCTGTCTTCTACCAGGGGACCGAGGGCACGGTGATCGAGCGCGTGGAGCGGCATTCGGAGGAAGCCGCGAAGACCACGATGGGGAACGTTCGGCGGGAGGTGGCCGGCTGTGAGCCCCTGAACCCGGACAACAGCAAGGGGATGGAGGTCTTCGCCTCCGGCCTCGCGGGTGACGAGTCGTTGCTGGTTGGTCGGAGCGGCGAGCAGGCGACATCCCGCTGGCTCTTCGTGCGACAGGGCGAACTGGTGGCCCAGGTGTGGCTCAAGGGCGTTGATCCGGCCGAGGACCAGCGGATCGCGGAGCGCACCGCCGCCCGGCTCTGCGCCGGTACCGACGCCTGTTGAGATCACTTCCCGGCCAGGGCCCTTCCGCAGTGGAGGGCCCTGGCTACGGTCGTAGGGCTTCGGGGGTGTGCAGGCGGAGCATCGTGGCGCCGACATCGGTCGGGACGCGGCGGCGGGTGGCCGTCGATACCGCCACCATGACGGTGAAGGCGAGTGGGACCGTTCAGGTGGCTGGCTGCGCGAGGAGGGTGGCCGGCCATCCGGTCAGCGGGGGGCCGAGGATGGTCGCCAGTACCGCTCCGGCTGCGGTGCCCCCACCGGCGAGTACGCCGACGGCGGCGCCGCGGGCGGTCAGCCCCCGCCACCAGATGCCCAGCACCAGCAGCGGGCAGAAGCTCGAGGCGGCCACCGCGAACGCCAGCCCCACTACCTGGGACACCTCCAGCCCGGAGACGTTGTGCGCGAACACCGTGGGCACGCTGCCGGCGAGCACGGTGGCGGGTCGTAGAGCGAGGATGCCGCGATCCGGGCCCGTAGTTCCTCCGCGCCCGGTATCCCCACGACCACGTGCGTCGCGTACGCGCTGCCGTCGAAGCCGAACTGGTTGGCCAGGGTCGTGGCGGTGAGCACCCCGACGAGGACCATGGAGAGAGTGGCCAGGACTGGGGACGGGCTTTCCGGGGTGCCGCCGCCCCCGGTGAGGCTGGCGTTGCCGAGGTTGAGTATGACCGGGACGAAGAGGCCGACCACGGCCAGGGTCCGGCGGGGCAGCGGAAGCAACGCGAAGCGGGCCGGGTCCAGCGTCTCGTCGACCCCGAAGAAGACCAGCGGCAGCAGGAGCCAGCACAGCACCAGCAGCCCGCCGCCCATGGCCGCCAGCAGCGTCGCGTACTGGTCGTTGCCGGCGAGGCCCGGGGCGGCGAAGATGGAGAAGCCGAAGGCGGCGAGCCAGAGCCCAAGGAACGCACCGAGCACGAAGAGGCCGACCCGCCAATTCTGGCCCCGGAAGTTGTTGCCCATCACCCGCAGCTTGAGCCGGACGAAGTGCCAGGCCGAGACCCGCCGGGCCGCCCCCACATCGGATACCGCGTCGGTTACCGCGACAGCCACGCCAGCTCCTCACCGGTGGCGGTGCGTCCGCCGACGACCGTCACGAAGACCTGCTCCAGTGTCTGTTCTCCGCGGCGCGCTGGTCGACCACCGCCGGGTCCATGCCACGCAACAGGCCGTGGTACGCGAGCAGCTCGGCGCCGCTGAGGCGGTCGAAGAGGCGTACGCCGTCGGGCATGACGCCGAGGAGCTGCTTCGCCCGTACCGGGTCGGCCCAGACGTCGTGGCCGAGCACCCAGGCGCCGCCGGCATCCGGCCGGAGCAGCCCCACGGCCATCGACAACGTGGTCGTCTTGCCGGCGCCGTTGGGCCCGAGGAGCCCGTAGAACGAGCCGGCCGGCACGGTCAGGTCAACGCCCGCCACCGCCATCTTCGCGTCGAAGCGCTTCACCAGACTGCGCAGCGCGAGGGCGGGGTGCTGCTCTGCTGTCATGTGTACGACCGTAGTCGGCCGGGACCGGACTCGTCGATGAATACTTGCAGGGTAAGGCGATATCAGCGGTGATGACAGAGCGGGCATGACTGGATTCGGATCGGTCATTGTGGTGTAGGAACCTTGATGACTTTCCGAGTCAGCCATGCCCGTCTTGCTGCCACCAAACTGGCGCCGCTACTTCAGAATCCTAAAATCGGACAGCGTCACGACTTTGCCAGGGCCCTGGGCCGTAGCGAGGCGGCTCAGCCGTCGGAAGCTTTCTCTGCAGCATCGTAGAGACCCTTAACGTCAGCGTCGAAATACGGCCCCCAGTCAGATTGAGCGACGCCGATGATGTACCCCAAGTTTGAGCCGGCATCCAAATTGTGCAGGAAGGGCCCGCCACCTTGGGCACGCGAGTCGCACTCAACTTCGATCATTTCGATGTTCCCGTCCGGGTCGGAGTGGATGTCTGGGTGGTTATCTTCGCAGGTCACCTGCTCCTGGCCGTTATTGTAAGGATAGCTGATGCGGGTAGTTCTTTCCACCGACCAGTTGTAGACAAACCCGTGAGCTCCAACCTGACTTTTGACCGTCTTGCCATTTATGGTAGCCGTTTCAGCAAACCCGACATTCCATTCCGCTTTTCCGTTTACCGTCCACCCCTTGAAGGAGTGCTTATGCACAATCGGCCATTTCCCGTGGGGTTCTTTTCCATTGTCGTAGGCTGGCACAAAGACAATATTACTGTGCCATTCGCCGGTAGGCCCCGAGTGTAAACAAGACCCAGTGGTGAAGATCAAGCGGCCCTTGGGGCTGGTTATCGTACTCGCCGAACACCAACGATCAATGCCGCTATGCACGAAAAAGAGTTTCCCGACAGCTGTCGAGCGGGTGTTGATTGCGTTGTTGCGGTTGTGGGTGGTGCTTGGTGGTACTGGTGAGCTGACGATCGTCGGCGGCCCGTCCGGCTGGGGTGCCTGCCGCGTCGCCGTGGGTGCCCACTCCACCTCGAGAGGGGTGGCGTTGTTCATCCGTTCAGGTGTCCAGTATTCAATGACCTCGTTGATGGTCTCGTCGCTGGCGACCATCCGATTACTGTTGGTGAGGGCGACGCTACTAGCGATGCTGTCAGGGTCAGTCGTGGTTGGTGCTGGGTTGGCGTTCACAGGTGCGGTCGCGATCAGCGCGAGCGTTATGCCGGCTGCGGCAGACCAGCGCAGGGGCGGTTTCATCCTCATTCCCTTCGTTCATCACTTTTAGGGCGGTTACATGCTAAGTGTAAAAGGTCAGAGTGGCTAGTATTGCTTTGTAACGTTTTGCACAACATTGTGGACTGTTGGTGTGGCGAGTCGTTGGCACCCTGCTTGTCGGCGCCGGGCAGCAGCCAGTCGCCCGCGTCGGTGGCGGCCCCGGCGACCTCGGGCACCGGTTGTCCGGCGGCGAAGGTCTGCTCGTCGCCGGGGCGTACCTGCGGGTTACGCGCTCTATCGCAGGGCTTCGGGGGTGTGCAGGCGGAGCATCGTGGCGCCGACATCGGTCGGGACGCGGCGGCGGGTGGCCGTCGACACCGCCACCATGACGGTGAAGGCGAGCGGGACCGTCCAGGCGGCTGGCTGCGCGAGGAGCGTGGCCGGCCATCCGGTCAGCGGGGGGCCGAGCACGGTCACCAGTACCGCCCCGGCTGCGGCGCCCCCACCGGCGAGCACCCCGACGGCGGCGCCGCGGGCGGTCAGCCCCCGCCACCAGATGCCCAGCACCAGCAGCGGGCAGAAGCTCGACGCGGCCACCGCGAACGCCAACCCCACCACCTGGGACACCTCCAGCCCGGAGACGTTGAGCGCGAACACCGTGGGCACGCTGCCGGCGAGCACGGTGGCGAGTCGGAACCCGCGTACCGAGCCGCGGCCCAGCACATCCGTGGAGATCACTCCGGCGACGCTGGTGAGCAGGCCGGAGGAGGTGGAGAGGAACGCCGCGAACGCGCCGGCGGCGACCAGCGCGGCGAGGAGCCGGCCGGTGGTCCCCGTACCCAGGGCCGCGCCGGGCAGGAGCAGCACCACCGCGTCGGTCTCCCCGGTGAGCAGCAGGTGCGGGGTGTAGATCCGGCCGAGTGTCCCGTAGATGGTCGGCAGCAGGTAGAAGGCGCCGACCAGGGCCAGGACCACCAGGGTGGTGCGGCGGGCGGCGGCGCCGTCCGGGTTGGTGTAGAAGCGTGCCAGCACGTGCGGTAGGCCCATCGTGCCGAGGAAGGTGGCGAGGATCAGCGAGTAGGTGGTGAACATGCCCTGCTCGTCGGCTCCGGTGCCGGGCAGCAACCAGTCGGCCGGGTCGGTGGCGACCCCGGCCACGTCGGGCACCGGTTGCCCGGCGGCGAAGGTCAGCTCGTCACCGGGGCGTACCTGCCGCAGCTGGCCGTCGGGGAGGGTGAGGGTGGCGGGATGTTCGACCACGACGGTGGTCGCGGTGCGGAAGGTCGGACCCTCCACTGGGGTCACCGCAGGGCGGGCGTCGGCCTGCCACTGCAACACCAGGAAGATCGCCGGTACGGCGAGGGCGGTCAGCTTGAGCCAGTACTGGAATGCCTGGACGAAGGTGATCGCGCGCATGCCGCCGAGCGCCACGTTCGCGGTGACCACCGCCGCGACCAGGAGGGCTCCCAGCGGGTAGGGCGAGCCGGTCAACGTGGCCAGGGTCAGCCCGGCGCCTTGCAGCTGGGGGACGAGGTAGAGCCAACCAATGAAGATCACGAAGGCGGTGGCGAGGGTGCGCAGCCGCCGGGAGCCCAGCCGGAGCTCACAGAAGTCGGGCAGGGTGAACGCCCCGGAGCGGCGCAGCGGCGCGGCGACGAAGAGCAGCAGCGCCAGGTACCCGGCGGCGAAGCCGACCGGATACCAGAGCACGTCCACGCCGTGCTTGAGGATCAGACCGGCGACGCCGAGGAAGCTCGCCGCCGACAGGTACTCCCCGCCGATCGCGGCGGCGTTCCAGGTCGGGCTGACCGCCCGGGACGCCACCAGGAAGTCCGAGGTGGTGCGGGCTAGGCGCAGACCGTAGAAGCCAATGCCGACGGTGATCAGGGTGACCGCGACGAGCGCCGTGGCGACGTAGCCGTTGCCCACACTCAGCGCTCCGGCCGCTGGATCAGGTCGGTGAAGTCCTGCTCGTTGCGTTCGGCCAGGCGCACGTACGCCCAGCCGACCAGGACCAGGAACGGGAAGGGGAGCACTCCGAGCAGCACCCACGGCAGGTGCACCCCGAGCACGGTGACCCGGCTGACCGATGGCGCGATGGCGAACAGCCACGGCAGGCCGCCGAGCCCGACGGCCACCACCAGCCAGAGCCGCAACGCCAGGGACAGCTGCGCCCGGACCAGGCCGCGGACCAGCGCCTCGCCGACCCGGGTCTGCTCGGCGAGCTCGGTGCGGGGGTGCTCGGTGCGGGGACGCTCGCTGTCGGGCTCGCGCCGGACCACATTGGCCAGCACGATGCGGGTCCGCGCGGAGACGCGGTCATCGGCGGCGACCACCCCGGCAGTCTCGCTCGATTCCGGGGAAAGTCAAGCGCTGCCCTGCTGGCCGGTGAAGCAGCGCACCGCCCTGTGGATAACTTGTGCACAAGCGCTCCTTGTTGTGGATAACTTCGACCCACAACCGCTCTGACCTGCGGCGGGACTTGTGGACCGGCGCGGGGAAGACGCCGGGGTGGGACGGGCGAAGACGCCGGGGCGAGGCGGACGGACGCTACGCTCCCGCCGTGCTGCTCCCCCTCGTTGCCGCCGTCGCCGGTGCCGGCTGGGGGCTGCTGCTGCCCGGGCTGATTGACCGGTACGCGGTCGACTGGCCCACCGGTCTGCCCCGACCCGCCTGGCGGAGCGCCTGCCCGGACTGCGCCGGCACGCGGCCACCCTGGTGGCGGGCACCCCGGCGGTGCCCGGACTGTCGTCGTCCACTGACTCCGGGATGGGCGATCACCGTGCCCCTCAGCGCCGCCGTCACCGGCATCGTGGGGGCCGGCGTCGGAGCCACCTGGGCGCTGCCGGCGTTTCTGCTGCTCGCTGCCCTCGGGGTGCCACTGGCCGCCGTCGACCTGCGGGTGCTGCGGCTACCCGACCCGTTGGTGGGGGCCGCCGCCGGCGGTGGGCTGGCGCTACTGCTGCTCGCCGCGGTGGCCGACCCGGCGCTCCCGGCGCTGGGCCGGGCCCTGCTCGCCGCCGTACTCTGCGGGGTTGGCTACCTGACGCTCACGCTGCTGCCCCGGTCCCCACTCGGCTTCGGCGACGTGAAGCTCGGTGCGGCGCTCGGGCTCTACCTCGGCTGGCTGGGGTGGCCGACCGTGGTCACCGGAGTGTTGCTCGCTCCGCTGGTCAACCTTCCGCTGGTCGGCGTCCTGCTGGCGACCGGTCGTGCCGGCCGGCGAACCCCCATCCCGTACGGGCCGGCGCTGCTCGGGGCGGCGCTCGTCGCCGTGCTGCGCTAGCGGGTCAGCGGGCCCAGTCCTGCTTGGCCGCCCGGATCAGCTTCTCCTTCAGCTCGCGGGTGTGCCGCCGGCTGACCGGCAACTCGGTCGCGTCGACCACCACCACGTAGCCGGAGTTCACCAGCCGCAGCTCGGCGATGAGCCGTAACTGGACCAGATAGGAGCGGTGGATCCGGACGAAGCCGGCGTCAGCCCACCGCTCGGCGAGGGTCGCCAAGGAGACCCGGACCAGGTGGGAATCGTCGATGGTGTGCAGTCGCACGTAGTCACCCTGCGCCTCCACCCAGCGCACCGCCGACCGGGGCAGCATCCGGGTCGTCCCGGCCAGCTCGACCGGGATCGTCGGGTCCTCATCCCACGCCGGCGCCGCCGGCTGCACGGTCACCCGCCGCGCTCCGACCACCCGACGCAGCGACTCGGCCAACCGTTGCGCCCGGACCGGTTTGCGGACGTAGTCCGTAGCACCGAGGTCGAACGCGTCCACCGCGCCGTCGTCGTAGGCGGTGACGAAGACGATGGCCGGCGGCCGGGCGAAGCGGCGGAGTACCCGGGCCAGCTCCATCCCGTCCAGCCCCGGCATCCGGATGTCCAGGAAGACCACGTCCACATCGCCGTCCCGGAGCACCCGTAACGCCTCGGTGGCGTCACCGGCGGTGTGTAGCCGGGCGACCCGGGGGTCGCCCCGCAGGTGGTACGCCAGCTCGTCGAGGGCCGGTGGTTCGTCGTCAACCGCCAGGACCCGGAGGAACCCGGTCACGACCCCGCCCGTACGCCGGGATGGAACTTCGGCACCCGCATGCTCACCCGCGTACCCAAGCCGAGGCCGGTCTCCACCACCAGGCCGAACTCGTCCCCGAAAACCGCCCGAAGTCGTTCGTCAACGTTGGACAGGCCCACCTGCCCGCCCGGTGCCCCCGTCGGGGCGCTCCCGGCGGCGGCCAGTTCGGCGATGCCGGCGGTCAGCGTGGCTGGATCCATCCCCACCCCGTCGTCCTCCACCGTGATGTGGCACTCGGTGCCCGCGTCCCGGGCCTCGATGCTCACCATGCCCGTGCCGGGCTTGCCGGACAACCCGTGCCGGACCGCGTTCTCGACCAGTGGTTGCAGGCAGAGGAAGGGCAGGGTCACCGGCAGTACCTCGGGGGCGACCTGGAGCCGCACCTGGAGCCGCTCGCCGAACCGGGCCCGTTCGATGGTCAGGTAGTGATTGATCGACCGGAGCTCCTCGGCCAGGGTGGTGAAGTCGCCGTGCGCCCGGAACGAGTAGCGGGTGAACTCGGCGAACTCGAGGATCAACTCCCGGGCCCGGTCCGGGTCGGTGCGGACGAAGGACCCGATCGCCGTCAGCGCGTTGTAGATGAAGTGTGGGCTTATCTGTGCCCGCAGCGCGCGAACCTCGGCGCGGGCCAGCCGCTCTCGGGAGGAGTCCAGCTCGGCGAGGGCGAGCTGGCTACCGGCCCAGTGCGCGGTCTCCAGCGTCGCCTGCACCAGGCCGGGCGCGGGTGCCCCGTCCGCGATGGCCAACAGCGCGCCGACGATCCGCCGATCCGCGCCGGTCAACGGTGCGACCACGGCACCCCGGACCGGGCAGTCCACCCGGTCGCAGGGCAGCTCCGCCTCCCCGAGCACGGTCGATCGGCCGGCCGCCACGACCCGGCGGGCCGCCGCGACGAGCTGGGCCTGGTGGTGTGCGCCGCGCCCGTCGAGGGCGAGCAACGCCGCGGTGTCGGTCAGCGCCAGCCCGGCCGCCCCGACCAGGACCCGGAGGTGGCGTACGGCCTTGGTGGCGTTCGTGGCGGTCAGCCCGGCGCGGAGCGGCTCGGCGGCGAGGCCGGCGGTGTGCAGCACCTCGTAGGTGGCCCGCTGGGCGGCGGTGGCGATGGTGCGGCGGCCGCGCGGGCGCAGCACCGCGACGAGGGTCGCCGTCAGCGCGGTCGCCAGTGCGACGACACCGAAGACGGCGGAGAGGCTGCCACTCACGGGGTGCATCCTGGCCGGTGCCGGCCGGAGGTGCCAAGGGGCTCCGGCCGGCACCGCGCGGGTGGTGGAGCGGTGTGGTGCCGGCTAGTACGCGCCCTTGCGGGCGAGCACCACTCCGACCGTGCGCCACAGGATGCTCAGGTCGTACGCCAGCGACCAGTTGTCGACGTAGTAGAGGTCGAGGCGGACCGCCTCGTCCCAGGAGAGGTCGGAGCGGCCGGAGACCTGCCAGAGGCCGGTGATGCCCGGCTTGACCAGCAGCCGGCGGCGTACGTCGCCGAGGAAGTCACCGTCGTCGGCGGGCAGCGGACGGGGCCCGACCAACGACATCTCCCCCTTCAACACGTTGATCAGCTGGGGCAGCTCGTCCAGGGACGAGGCGCGCAGGAAGCGGCCCACCGGGAAGACCCGCGGGTCCCGCTTCATCTTGAACAGCATGCCGTCGGTCTCGTTCTGGTCAACGAGGCTGGCCAGCCGCTCCTCGGCGTCCACGTACATGGTGCGGAACTTCCAGACCCGGAAGGTCCGCCCCTCGTGGCCCACCCGGGGCTGTCGGAAGAAGACCGGGCCCGGGTCGGAGATCCGGATCGCGACCGCGATCGCGAGAAAGACCGGTAGCAGGACCAACAGGCCGAGTCCGGCGGCCACCCGGTCGAGCATGTTCTTCGCCAGCAGCGCCGGACCGGAGAGGGTCGGCTCCTCCACGTGCAGCAGCGGCAGGCCCTCGATCGGGCGGATGTGCACCCGGGGCCCGGCGATGTCGGTCAGCTGCGGCACCACCGCCAGGTCGACGCCGGAGCCTTCGAGCTGCCAGGCCATCCGGCGCAGCTCGCCGGGCTCGGCGCTGGCTGACCCGCAGACCGCGATCGTGTCGCCGCCGACCTCACGAACCAGGGTGAGGAGGTCCCGCCCCGCGTAGACCGGGACCGGGGTCTCCACGCCGCGGGCAGCCGCGTAGCCGTCGGTGAGGTGGATGGCGACCGGCACCAGGCCGGCGGCGGGGCTCCGCGTGACCTGGCGGTGGACCTCCAGGCACTCGGGCAGGGTGCCGACCAGGACCATTCGGTGCGCGGCCCGGCCAGCGTTGCGCCGGAGCACGTGCAGCACGAATCGGGCCAGGATCCGGACCAGCAGAATCAGCAGCAGGGCGAGGAGTAGCGCGGTGCCGACCGAATATCGGGACAGATCTGTCTTGGTGGCGAACGCCAGGAAGGAGACGGTCGCGCAGACCGCCACGCCGGCCCGGAGCACCCGCTTGAACTCATCCGGACCGAGGCCCAGGTAGCGCCGGTCGTAGGACCCGTTGAACCAGAGGATCGCCAGCCAGCCGAGCGGTAGCAACAGGCACGCCACGGTGTAGAACCAGGTCGGGCCGTCGTTGTAGAACCCGGACCGTGCCTGGTCGAAGGCGCGGATGGCGGTGAAGCTCGCGAAGGCGGCGGCGGCGAAGTCCAGGAGCACCAGGGCCGCGGTGTAGGGGCGGTGCCAACGGGAGACCCGACGATGGCTACGGGCCCAGGCCGACCGAGGTACGCCGTTGTGAGACGGCGGTGCCGGCGGCTGGATCTCGAAGCTGTCGACGTGCGGCACCGTTCTGCTTTGGCCTCCGTTGGTTACCGGGCGCTGGAGGCTTGTCGTCACCTCATTCATGTCCTCCCGCAGGACGCGGACCGCTCACTCGGAGTGAGGGACCGTGTCGCCCACCACTTCAGTCTCCCATGCGTCACCCGGGCCCGAGCGCGGACCGGTAGGACCTCGCTTCTGGGGGGTGGCGATCGGCAGCTGGCCGGCTCCGGACCTTTGCGGAAGCCGGGACCGGGCCACTATACCGATGGATGGCCGTTCGAGTAGAACCCCAATCCCGACCTTCGTCACAGCCGGGCGGATTATTTACGCCCAGAAGTGAGCGTCCTCACTCACCGTACAATTCTCGACAACCGTCGGTCCGCGAGGGGCTTTCCGCCGGTCTGACAACTGGGGCAGTACTGGAGGCTGGAGTCGGCGAACGAGACCTCCCGTACGGTGTCGCCGCAGACGGGGCAGGGCAACCCGGTGCGGGCGTGTACCCGCAGACCGGAGCGCTTCTCGCTCTTGAGCTCGGCGGCTCGTTGCCCCACCGACCGGGACACCGCGTCGCCGAGCACATCCCGGGTCGCCGCGTGCAGGGTGGCGAGCTGGTCGTCGGTCAGCCGGGTGGTCAGCGCGAACGGGGACAGCCGCGCCGTGTGCAGAATCTCATCGGAGTACGCGTTACCCACTCCGGCGAGCACCGTCTGGTCGGTGAGTACCCCCTTGACCTGGCCTTTTCGGCTGCGGATCCGCTCGGCGAAGGTGGCCGCGTCCACGGTGAGCGCGTCCGGACCGAGCCGGGCCACCCCGGGCACCACCGTTGGATCGGTCACCAGATAGACGGCGAGGCTTTTCTGGGTGCCGGCCTCGGTCAGGTCGAACCCGGAGCCGTCGTCGAGACGGGCCCGTAGCGCCACCGGTCCCTTGCCCGGGCGCAGCGGAACGCGGGTGGAGAACTCTTCCCGGAAGTGCAGCCAACCGGCGCGGGCCAGGTGAACGACCAGGTGCAGGTCGGCGCCGAGCACCAGGTCGAGGAACTTGCCGTGGCGCCGGGCGTCGGTGACCGGTCGGCCGGCCGCGGCCGTGAGCGCCGGGTCGTACGTCTTCAGGGCGTTGATCGCGGAGATCTCCAGCCGGTCAACCCGGCGGCCTACGGCGCGTTGGCGCAGGTAGTCGGCGAGCGCCTCCACCTCTGGTAGCTCGGGCACCCACCAACGGTAGCCTCAAGTTCCATGAAAATCGTGGTGGCGCACAACCGGTACCGGGAGGCTCAGCCGTCCGGCGAGAACACCATCGTCGACGCGGAGATCGCCCAGCTGACCGCGGCCGGGGTTGAGGTGCTGCCGTTCCTGCGTAGCTCCGACGAGATCGCGTCGATGTCCCGGCCCGCGAAGGCGCTGCTGCCGATCTCCCCGATCTACGCCCCACGAGCCCAGCGGGAGCTGGGTCGCCTGCTCGCCGAGCACCAACCGGACGTGCTGCACCTGCACAACCCGTACCCGCTGCTCTCGCCCTGGGTGGTGCGGACCGCGCACCAGTACGGCGTGCCGGTGGTGCAGACGGTGCACAACTACCGGCAGGTCTGCTCGTCCGGGCTGTACTTCCGGGACGGGGCGATCTGCCAGGACTGCCGGGGGCGGGCGCTGGGCGTACCGGCGGTCGTGCACCGCTGCTACCGGGGGTCGCGGGCGCAGAGCGCGTTGATGGCGACGACGCTCGCCGTGCATCGGGGTACCTGGCGTTCGGTGGACCGGTTCATCGCGCTGACCACCTCGATCGCGGAGCACCTCCGGGACTACGGCATCCCGGAGCAACGGATTGTGGTGAAGCCGAACGCGATCCCCGACCCGGGTGCCCCGGCGCCGCTGGGCACCGGCTTCCTCTTCCTCGGCCGGCTCAGCCCGGAGAAGGGGCTGGACCTGCTGCTGGATGCCTGGCGTCGGCATCCGGAGGGTGCGCTCGGCCCGCTCCGGGTCGCCGGGGACGGTGAGCTGCGACCCCTGGTGGAGGCGGCGGCGGCCGAGCGGGCAGATGTGACCTTCCTCGGTCCGCTGGGCCGGGACGGGGTGCACGCCGCCTTGGCGGCGAGCGCGGTGGTGCTGGCCACCTCCACCTGGCACGACGTGCTGCCGACGGTGATCATCGAGGCGCTGGCCGCCGGTCGGCCGGTGCTCGGCACCGCCCTCGGCGGTATCCCGTTCCTGGTCGGTGCCGACACTCCGGAACCGGCCGGTTGGGTGGTGCCGCCGGACCCGGCCGCGCTGGCCGCCGCGCTGCCGGCGGCAGCCGCCGAAGCCGCCAGCCGGGCACCGGCTGCTCGGGCCCGCTACGAGCGCACCTTCCACCCGGACGTGGTCACCCGGCGACTGCTCGACATCTACGCCGACACCGCCCGGACGGCCGAGTCGGGCCGCCGGTCAGCGCAGTGAGGCCCGAGCGGCGAAGGCGATGCTGGCGAGCAGGAAGCCGCCGTTGATCGCGGTGAAGGCGACGATCACCCAGCTGGTCAGGCCGGGCGCGAAGAGCAGCACCAGCGCGGCAACGAAGATCACCGCGCCGTAGTCGCGGATCAGCTTCACCAGCCGCACCAGCAGCGAGGTCGAGGTGACCATGCTGGTCGCGTTCGGCCCGGCCTGCATCACCGAGGTGACCAGGTTCACCATCCAGGTGCCGGCGAAGGCCGCGATCAGCCAGGCGGGGATCGACGGTGACTGCGCGACCGCGGTCGCACCGAGTGCGGCGACCAGGGCGATCTGGGCCGCCACGTCGCTGAGCACATCCACCCGCGCCCCGGCCGGGCTGCCCTGGCCGGTGACCCGGGCGAGTTGCCCGTCCGCGCAGTCCAGCGCGTACGCCACCTGCCAGCCGACCAGCGCCACCAGCCCGACCAGCCAGGCCGATACGCGGCCCGTGGCGACCGGCTCGGCCAGCGTCGCCACGATCACCGAGGTGATTAGGCCGAGGAGCAGGTTGGTGATGCTCAGCGTGGTGGGCCGCAGCCCGAGCCGGTGTGCGCCGCTGGCGAGGGCGGCCCCGATCCACTGGCTGATCGTCTCGCTGAACAGCCCGCCGCCCCGGTTGGTCCGGTAGAAGTCGGCCGCGGTTGGCCGGGACAGTTCAGGCAAGGTGTTCACCGAGGGCGTCCAGGCAGTCTCCCAACCGAGACCGGAGCTCGTCGGGGGAGAGGGCGAGGTGTTCGAGGATCGTGTATCGGTCCGGCCGGGTCCGGGGCGCGAAGTGCACCGCCTCGACGAACTGCTCGTCGGTGAGACCAAGTTCGGCGGGGCGGGTAGCCAGGCCATGCCGGTGCAGGCAGCGGGCGAGCTGGCCGAACCGGTCCCGGTCGCCGTGCAGCCAGGTGCAGAAGAGGGCCCCGAGCCCGGCCTGCTCGCCGTGGGCGCCGGTGCCGGGCCAGAGGTGGTCGATGGCGTGTGAGATCTCGTGGTCGCCGCCGCTGGCCGGCCGGCTCGAACCGGAGATCGACATAGCGATGCCGCCGAGGATCAACGCCTCCGCCAGCGTGGTGAGGAAGGCGTCGTCGGTGAATTTGCCGGGGTGGTTCAGCAGCGCCTCGGCGCCGGTCCGGGCCAGCGTCACGGCGAGGCCGTCGATCGGCTCGCCGCGCAGCTCGTGGGCGAGCTCCCAGTCGGCGCAGGCGTTGAGGTTGCTCACCGCGTCACCGATCCCGGCCTGGGTCTGCCGGTCCGGGCCGTTTTCCACGAAGTCGAGGTCGACCAGGACGGCGATCGGGATGTGGACCCCGTACGAGCCTTTGCCGCCGTCGTGGGTCAGCGACGCCACCGGGGAGGCGATGCCGTCGTTGGCGAGGCTGGTGGCGACCGTGACCATCGGGATGCCGTAGCGGGTGGCGGCGTACTTCGCGGTGTCGATCGTCCGGCCGCCGCCGATCCCGACCACCGCGTCGTAGTGCCGGCGGCGGATTCGGTCGCCCAACTCGTTGGCGGCGTCGACACTGCCGCCGGTGACGGTGAAGACGTCGGCTGAGCCCAGCGTCGGCCGGCACAGCTCGGCGATCTTCTCGCCCTGTCCCGGTCCGACCACCACGGCCACGTCGCCGCCGGCGGAGATCCGCCGGTCGGCGAGGAGCCCGCCGAGGTTGGCGACCGCCCCCCGGCGGACCTCGATGGCCAGCGGAGTGGCGACGGTACGGGCTAGTAGCGGCACGCGATCTCCCGAGCCCGTGCCAGGTCGTCGTGGTTGTCGACCTCGACCCAGTCGACGTCGCCGATCGGCGCCCCGCGTACCTCGCCACCTCGGTCGGCGAACTCTTGGTAGCCGTCCTCGTAGTAGCGGTTCGGGTCGTGTCGCCAGGTCGCCTCCAGCGCGTCGGCGAGCGCCTCGGCGACGTGTGGCTCGATCAGCGTCGCACCGATGTACTCCCCGCGGGCCTCGTCCGGGTCCATCAGCTTGGTGATCCGGGTGAGCTGGCCGTCGGCGTCGAAGGTGGTCTTCATCTCCTCCTCGGCCAGCGTCTTGATCGTGTCGATCGCCAGCAGGATCCCCGGCCCGCGCTCGGCGAGCAGGGTCTTCTCCACGCTGACCGGATGGACGGTGTCTCCGTTGACCAACAGAACCCCGCGGGCGAACCAGCTGCGGGCCAGCCAGAGCGAGTACGCGTTGTTCCACTCCTCGGCCCGGTCGTTGGGTACCAGGGTGAGCGTGACGCCGTACTTCTGCTCCAGGTCCGCCTGACGTTCCCGAACCGCGTCGGCGGCGTAGCCGACCACGACGACGATCTCGGTGAGTCCGACCTCGGCCAGATTACGTAGCGCAATGTCGAGGATGGTTGTCGCGCCGTCGACCGGTACCAGCGCCTTCGGCAGCGTGTCGGTGTGCGGGCGTAGACGGCGTCCCGCCCCAGCCGCTAGCACCATTCCGACCATTCCGGCGTCTTTTTGCGTTCGTTCGGCTGTCACCGGAGGAGGATAGCGCTGTCGAACGGGAGCCGGGGCGACCGACCGGCGGTAGCGCAGCGCTGCTGGCGCCGCTCGACTGAATCGGGCTGGTCAGATCGCATGCGGCAGCCTTGTCCCGGTAACACACTAGGTGCACCATGTTTTTACCGAGTGCCACCATTCCGCAGGGGTTGATGTGTGATGCAGGTTCGGGAAGTGATGTCCAGTCAGGTTTTGGTAGTCGGCCCGGAGCACACGCTCCGGCAGGCGGCGCGAATGATGTCGGAGCGGGGCATCGGGTCGGCCGTCGTGATCGATCCGGACTCCGAAGGGGTCGGGATCATGACCGAGCGGGACCTACTCAACGCGATCGGGCGCGGGCTGGACTGCGACAACGAGCCGACCGGAGCCCACCTGACCTGGGACGTGGTGTACGCGGGGCCGGAGTGGACGGTCGAGGAAGCGGCGACCGCGATGGCCCGAGGCGGGTTTCGGCACCTGGTGGTGCTCGACGGGCGGGAGGTGGCCGGGGTGATCTCGCTCCGCGACGTGGTCCGGGTCTGGGCGACCGAACGGGTCGTCCCCGGGTGAGGCCGGTCACCCATCCGGTGGCTCCGCGACGGCACTCGTCGTGCCGTCGGCGGATCCGCTGCCGCCTTCCGTACGCTGAACAGCCATGACCGCCGAGCAGTTGATCTCCTTCGCCCGTGGCGCTCCCTCGTTGGACATCGTCGATGTCGAGGGGCTGAAGGCCGCCGCCGTCCGTGCGTTCGACGCCGATCCCACCGGTGTGACGGCGTACGGCCCCTCCGCTGGGTACCTTCCGTTGCGGGAGTGGATCGCGAAGAAGCACGGAGTGGGGACGGACCAGGTCCTGGTGACCAACGGTTCGTTGCAGGCCGACGCGTTCCTCTTCGACCACCTCGTCCGACCCGGTGACGCGGTGGTGGTGGAGCGTCCGACCTACGACCGGACCCTGCTGAACCTGAGGCGGATGGGCAGCGAGCTGCACGGGATCACCATCCAGCCGGACGGTCTGGACACCTCCGAGCTGCGTAAGCTGCTGGAGTCCGGGGTGCGGCCCCGGCTGGCGCACGTCATTCCGAACTACCAGAACCCGGCCGGGGTGACGCTGAGTATCGACAAGCGGCGGGAGTTGCTGGATCTCGCCGTCGAGTTCGATTTCACGATCTTTGAGGACGACCCGTACGCCGACGTCCGGTTCCGCGGCGAGGCGCTGCCCTCGATGCTCTCGTTGGACACCCACAACCGGGTGGTGCACGCCTCCAGCTTCACCAAGACGGTCTGCCCGGGCGTCCGGGTCGGCTACCTGGTCGGGCCGGCGGACCTGATCGCCGACATCGCCAAGAAGGCGACCAACCTCTACATCTCGCCGGGCATGGTCTCCGAGGCGACCGTGCACCAGTTCTGCGTCTCCGGGGACATCGACCGCTCGATCGCTACCGTGTGCCGGGCCCTCGGCGAGCGGGCCCAGGCGCTGGCCGAGGCGCTGCGGCGGCACCTCCCGGAGGCCCGGTTCGTCGAGCCGGACGGCGGCTACTTCCTCTGGGTGGAGTTGCCGGAGGACGTCGAGGTGGACCGGCTGGCTCCGGCGGCGGCGGAGCGCGGGGTCGCCGTCGTGAAGGGCAGTGACTTCGTGCTCGACGGCGGGCAGCACGCGCTGCGGCTGGCGTACTCGGCGGTGACCGTGGACCAGATCGACGAGGGTGCGCGTCGACTCGCGGCGGCGATGGCGGCCGTACGCGGCTGACCTCCGCCACCGGCGCCGGGCTGGTTCGACTCGGTCGGTCCGGCGCCGGGCTGGTGCGACTCGGTCGGTCCGGCGCTCGCCCCGACCCCCGCGGCACCGCCGTTGACCCGGTTGGCGGCGTACGCTGCAACGCGTCGTCGAGCGGGGAGGGTGCGATGGCGGACCGGTTGCGGCGCGGACCCAGGGGCACCCGGTCGGACGGCCGGGTGATCCGACCGCGGGACTGGGCGGCCCCGGTGCGGGCGATGACCCGCCGGCTCAGCTCTGACAGCGCGGCCCGGCCACCGGCGCCGGCCGCACCCCATGATGCGGTCGTTGACTGTGCGCTCTACCTGGACGGGGAGCGGCAACCCGGCCACCGGCACCACGCCGAGGCGCTGGCGGCGGCGCGCGAGGCGGGCAACGGCTTCGTCTGGCTTGGCCTGCACGAGCCCGACTTGGCCCAGATGACCGAGATCGCGGCCACCTATGGCCTGCACGAACTGGCCGTCGAGGATGCGGTCAAAGCCCAGCAGCGGCCCAAGCTGGAGCAGTTCGGTGCGGTGAGCTTCCTGGTGCTGCGAACCGCCCACTACCGCGACCAGGCCGAGCTGACCGAGCACTCCGAGGTCGTCGAGACCGGCCAGGTGCTGCTCTTCATCGGCCCGAATTTCCTGGTCAGCGTCCGGCACGGGGACGCCTGCCGGCTGGCGCCGGTGCGCGCCGACCTGGAGGCGAGGGGGGAGTTGTTGCCGCACGGCCCGTGGGCGGTGGCGTACGCGGTGACCGACCGGGTGGTTGACCAGTACCTGGAGGCCGTCGACCGGCTGGAGGACGACCTGGACACGCTGGAGGCCGACGTCTTCGACCGTCGGCCGGGCGGCGATCGGATCCAGCGGATCTACCAGGTGAAGCGGGAGCTGGTCGAGTTCAAGCGGGCGGTGATGCCGCTCCAGCGCCCGCTCCTGCGGATCACCGCTGAGCGCAACCGCGAGGTGCCGATGGAGATCCGCCGGTATTTCGGGGACGTGCAGGACCACCTCAGCCGTACCGTTGAGCAGGTCAACTCCGCTGACGACCTGCTCAACTCAATCCTTCAGGTGCGGTTGGCCCAGGTCACCGTGGACCAGAACGACGACATGCGCAAGATCGCGGCGTGGGCGGCCATCGCCGCGGTCTGGACCGCCATCGCCGGCATCTACGGCATGAACTTCGAGTTCATGCCGGAACTGGGGTGGGCCTACAGCTACCCCACGGTGCTGGCCCTGATGCTCGGGGTCAGTTTGGCGCTGTACCGCTGGTTCCGCCGGCACGGCTGGCTCTGACCCGGGGTCAGCGGCGACCGTTCTTCATGGCCTTGGAGAGGTCGTTGGGGGTCCGGCCGGTGGAGCTCTTCCCCTCGGTCGTCGCGGAGGCCGTCTTGGTCGGTGTCGCGGGGGCCTTGTCGGTGGTCGTCGCGCGGACCTTCTCGGTTGGTGCCGCGGGGGCCTTGTCGGCGGTCGTCGCGCGGACCTTCTCGGTCGGTGTCGCGGACGCCTTGGCGGCGGCCGGTGGCGGCACCTTCTCGTTCGGCGTCGGGGTGGCCTTCTCGGCCGGCGCCGGGGTGGTCTGCTCGGCCGGGGTCCGAGTGGTGACCTCGATCATGTCCACCTCGGCCTGCATCGGGTCCAGGCTGGGAACCGCGTCGTACTCGACCCACTCCCGCCGCTCGTAGCGGCGTCGCAACGCCATCGCGCCGACCAGCCCCACCACGACGCTGGCCGCCAGCAGGCCGGTCATCCTGCCCCGCCCGGACCGCTTCTTCGCGCGTGTCGCCCGCATCCTCTTCTCCTGCACTTTCTTGCTGGTGGCGGTCGAACTGCCCGCGCCGGTCCGCCGGCCGGCGGCGGCCCGGCCGGCCGCCTCCGCCTGGGCCTCGCGGACGGCGATGGCCAGCGGCGCGAGGGCCGCCACGGTCGAGACGTAGCCGCTCGCCGCCCGGTCTCGCATGACCAGCGCGGTCGGGGCAACAGCGCTGCGGGCCGCCCGCACCCGTGGGCCGACCGTGGCGCCGGTGCCGTTCGTGGCGTGCCCCGCCGCCCGCTTCAGGTGACCGAAGCTTCGACCAAGCTCGATCTTGGCAAGCTGGCTCTGGGTCTTACGCCGCCCGTTTCCAAACACGGTCCCACCTCCTCGGAGTTGTCCCTTCGTCATCCTCCACCCTCGGATGCCTCCGCATGGCCAGATCGGGCACATGGGAGGATCCGCATGGAACTGAACACCTAGTGAGGAGTACCCGTGGCCGAGGATCTCTACGCCACCCTGCACACCAACGCCGGCCCGATTCGGCTGCAGCTTTTTCCGAATCACGCGCCGAAGACCGTTCGCAACTTCGTGGAGTTGGCCGACGGCACCAAGCAGTACACCGACCCGCGGACCGGCCAGCCGGGCAGCGGCCCGTACTTCGACGGCACCATCTCGCACCGCGTGATCAGCGGTTTCATGATCCAGATGGGTGACCCGACCGGTACCGGCCGGGGCGGCCCGGGCTACACCTTCGCCGACGAGTTCCACCCCGAGCTGCGGTTCGACCGGCCGTACCTGCTGGCGATGGCGAACGCCGGGCCGGGCACCAACGGTTCGCAGTTCTTCATCACGGTGGCGCCGACCCCGCACCTGACCAACCGGCACACCATCTTCGGGCAGGTCGCCGACGAGGAGTCGGTGAAGGTCGTCGACGCCATCGCCAACACCCCGACGAACCCCGCCGACCGCCCGCTGCGCGACGTCGTCATCGAGCGGGTCGAGATCGAGCGCTCCGGCTCCTGAAGGCGCGGACAGGGTACCTTTGCTCGCATGACTGAGCGCTCGGGCACCTGGGCTGTCCGGTGAGTGAATCACCACCGACCACCCCGGTCTGCTACCGCCACCCCGGCCGGGAGGCCTACATCCGGTGCAACCGCTGCGACCGGGTCATCTGCCCGGACTGCATGCGGGAGGCCTCGGTGGGCTTCCAATGCCCGGAGTGCGTCAACGAAGGGCGCCGCAGTGTGCGGCCGGCGCGGACCGCCTTCGGTGGTGGTCTCGCCGGCCAACACGGCTACGTCACCAAGGCGTTGATCGCGTTCAACGCCCTGGTGATGCTGCTCTCCATCGGCACCGACCGGGGCGGCGACGCGGCGGTGGGGGGCTCCGGCTTCGGCGGCCTGCTCGGCGGCAGCACCCCGTTGACCGAGTGGGGAGCCGTGATCGGGCTCGCGGTCTTTCCCAACGGCACCGTGGGTGGCGTCGCCGATGGCGAGTGGTACCGCCTGGTCACCGCGATGTTCCTGCACTACGGCGTGATCCACCTGCTGCTGAATATGTACGCGTTGTGGATTCTCGGCCGAACCCTGGAGGCGAGTCTCGGCCCGGCCCGGTTTTTGGCCCTCTATCTGATCGCCGGCCTCGGCGGGAACGTCGCGGCCTACCTGTTCAGCGCGCCGAACGCGGCCACCGCGGGCGCGTCGACGGCCGTCTTCGGGCTCTTCGCGGCCCTGTTCGTCGTCGGCCGGCGGTTGGGGCGGGACGTCTCCCAGGTGCTCCCGATCCTGGTGATCAACCTGGTCTTCACGATAACTGTGCCCGGGATCTCGATCCCGGGTCACCTGGGCGGTCTCGTGGTCGGCGGCCTGATGGCCTTCGTCCTCGCCCACGCCCCACCGTCGCGGCGTACGTTGGTGCAGGTGGGCGGCGGTACGGTGCTCGTGGTGGCCCTACTCGGCCTGGCCCTGATCCGGACCGCGACCCTGCTCGCCTGACGATCAGGTCGGGCGGGCCGCCCGTAGCTGCGCCGCGACATCAACCGGGTCGGCGTCCAGGTCGAACCGGCCGAACAGGTGCAGTGTCTCCCCGGCATCCACCTCCAGGGCGGCGTTCGACCGGCCGAGCCGGGCCCGCTGGTCCACCCGGATCTCCGCCACCTGCGACCACGGCAGCCGCCGACGGCCGGCGAAGCCGCTGACCACCGTCAGCCCTTCCGGGTCGACCGCGAGGCGGACCGGTACCAGCAGGTCCCGCGCGGCCCAGACCAGGAGCGCGGCGGCGGCCAGCACGGCCAACGTGAGCCGGACCGGGTCGCCGTCGGCGAGCAGGAGACCGAGCGCGACCAGCGCCCCGGCCCCGCCGGCCTTGACCGCTGGTAGGGCGGCCGAAACCCGCCACTGCCGGATCTCGGACGAAGTCGTATCCATATTGCCCAGCATGCCAGGGCAGCGGGTTGCCGGGCCGGCCGCGTAGCATCGACGCCACACCAAGTTACCGGGGAGTAGACATGAGTGACGCAGTCATCGTCGGCGCGGTACGCACCCCCGTCGGGCGGCGCAAGGGCAGCCTCGCCGACGTACACCCGGTCGACTTGTCGGCGCACGTGCTGCGCGCCCTCGCCGAACGGACCGGCATCGATCCGGGCCAGGTGGATGACGTCTTCTGGGGCTGCGTCTCGCAGGTCGGTGAGCAGTCGTGGAACGTCGCCCGCAACGCCGTCCTCGCGGCCGGCTGGCCCGAGACGGTTCCCGGCACCACCCTCGACCGGCAGTGCGGGTCCAGCCAGCAGGCGCTGCACTTCGCCGCCGCGACCGTGCTCTCCGGGCAGGCCGACCTGGTGGTGGCGGGCGGGGTCGAGTCGATGACCCGGGTGCCGATGGGCTCCAGCGTGGCCGGGGGCGTGCCGTTCAGCGCGGCGATCCTGGACCGCTACCGGGGCGTGGAGGGGGTGGCGGAGGATGACCCGCTCCCGTTCAGCCAGGGCGTCGGCGCGGAGCTGATCGCCCGCCGGTGGCGACTGACCCGCAGCCAGCTCGACGAGTTCGCCCTCGCCAGCCACGAGAAGGCGGGCGCGGCGCAGGACGCCGGCGCCTTCGACGCCGAGCTGGCACCGGTCCCCCTCGCCGACGGGGGCACGGCCGCCGCCGACGAGGGCATCCGTCGGGACACGTCCCTGGCGAAGCTGGCCGAGCTCGCCACCCCGTTCCGGGCCGACGGCGTGGTGACCGCCGGATCCGCGTCCCAGATCTCCGACGGCGCGGCGGCGCTCGCGGTCACCACCACCGAGTGGGCCGGCAAGCACGGCCTGCGCCCGCTCGCCCGCATCCACACCGCGGTGGTCTGCGCCGACGATCCGGTCGCCATGTTGACCGCGCCCATCCCGGCCACCGCCAAGGCGCTGCGCCGGGCGGGGCTGGGCATCGAGGAGATCGGGGTGTACGAGGTCAACGAGGCGTTCGCCCCGGTGCCGCTGGCCTGGCTCGCGGAGACCGAGGCCGACCCGCAGCGGCTGAACCCGCGCGGCGGCGCCATCGCCCTCGGGCATCCGCTCGGCGGGTCCGGGGCCCGGATCATGACCACCATGTTGGCGCACATGCGAGACGAGAACCTCCGGTACGGCCTGCAAACCATGTGCGAGGGCGGCGGCATGGCCAACGCGACCATCGTCGAGCTGCTCTGAACCACCCCGCCCCGGCGTGGTCACGTCTCCCGGTGGTCAGGAACACCGGGGGGCGTGGAAGATGCAAGGTTCGGCCGTCCCGCCCATATCACCCCGTGTCGGGGCGTCGTTGGGCAGGGCATGGACGTCTTCTCCCGAACGTTCCTTCCCGCTGCGGCCGAGGCTGGTATCGCGACCCAGACCGCCAACCGACACCTGCCCGTCTTCCGGCGTTGCGTCGGCTCGGGTGACGCCCCCATCCTGGTCACCCGGTGCCGCCGCCCGAACCGGTCGGGCACCGCCGACGAGTACCTCCTGCTGTTGACCCACCGACGGCTGGTCGTCACCCGGCAGACCCGGGTGCTGCACCGGCTCCGCCTGCACCTCAACACCGAGCTGCGCGAGCTGAGCGACGTCACCTGGGGGCCGGACCCGCGGCTGCACTGCCTGGAGCTGGCCGCCACCGCTATCGATGGCGTCCGGGAGCGGTTCGTCATCCGGACGCGGCACCCGAAGCAGGTGTGGCAGCTCGACGAGCTGCTCAACCACGCTTTCCGGACCCGCGTCCGCGCCGCGCGCGAGCGGCTCGTCGCCACGATCGGCGACCCCGGTCCGGCCCTGGCCCGGCCGGCCGCCTTCCGACCCGCCGCCGTCCGCTGACCGTCTCCTTACCGAACCCGAACATGTCCCGAGCAATGCCGGGCCATCCCAGTCGGCCATCATGAGCCGGTGACCGTTGACGCGCCGCATCGCGGGCTCGTCCTCCTCGTCGAGGACGAACCGGCCATCGCCGATCTGGTCCGGCTCTATCTGACCCGGGACGGGTTCGGCGTACACCTGGAGCGGGACGGCGACGCCGGCCTCGCCGCCGCCCGCCGGCTCCGGCCGGTGGCCTGCGTTCTCGACATCGCACTGCCCGGTCTGCCCGGCACCGAGCTCTGCCGCCGGTTACGCGAGTCCGGAGACTGGACGCCGGTCATTTTCCTCACCGCCCGCGACGACGAGGTGGACCGCGTCGTCGGGCTGGAACTCGGCGGCGACGACTACGTCACCAAGCCGTTCAGCCCGCGGGAACTGGTGGCCCGGGTGCGGGCGGTGCTGCGCCGGGTCGCCGGGCCGCCGCCGGGCCAGCCGCGGACCGTCGGCGCGGTCAGGCTGGACCTCGACCGCCGTACGGTGACCGCCGCGGGGGATCCGGTGCAGTTGACCTCCACCGAGTTCGACCTGCTTGCCCACCTGATGGCCCGCCCCGGTCGGGTGTTCACCCGGGAGGAGCTGCTCGCCCGGGTGTGGGGGTACGCCGTTCCCGCGGGTACCCGAACCGTTGACGTGCACGTGGCGCAGGTACGGGCGAAGCTCGGCGCGGCGAGTGTGATCCGTACCCACCGGGGGGTTGGGTACGCCGCCGATGGGTGAGCACCAGGCCGACCCTTCGACCGTGCCGACGTCCGACGCCTCGCGGCCCGCCCGCACCCGATCCGCCCGGCGTGATCGCACCCGCCGTGGGCCGACCCTGACCGTCCGGGCGGTGCTGGTCACCTGCGCGGTCGCCCTGGTCTCGGTCCTGGTCACCGCGATCGTCGCGGTGCCGCTCGCGGTCCGTGGCGTGGAACACCGCGAGCAGCAGGCGCTGGCCGCCCAGTCCCGACTCGCCGCCGAGGCGTTACGCAGTCGGTTGGACACCCCGCGCACCGTGGACGAGGACCGGTTGCTACGCCAGCTGCGGGCGCAGGGCATCGAGGCGTACCTGGTGCGAAACGGGGTGGTGGACCGGCCGGGACTGCCGGCCCAGGTGGTGGAGCGGATCGCCGAGGGGCGGCACGTCGCCGACCGGCATTTGGTCGCCGGACGACCGGCGCTGGTGCAGGGGCGCGCCCTGCCCGGCGGCGACGGGGTGGTGCTCGCGCGGGCCGGCTCGCTCGGCGGCATGTGGCGGCAGGTCGCCCAGAGCCTCTGGCTGCCCCTGCTGGCTGGGCTGGCGGCCGGGGTGGTCGCCGGCCTGCTGCTCGCCCGTCGCCTGGCCCGGCCGATCCGGCGGGCGGCGGACGCCGCCGCTCGGCTGCGGGCGGGCGAGCGTGCCGTTCGCGTACCGGTGGAGCCCCCGCACGAGGTGGCGGACCTGGCGGAGGCCCTCAACGGCCTGGCCGCCGCGCTCACCACCAGTGAGGGACGGCAGCGAGAGTTCCTGCTCTCCGTCTCGCATGAGCTGCGGACCCCGCTGACCGCCATTCGCGGGTACGCGGAGGCGTTGGCGGACGGGGTGATCGACTCGGCGGAGGTGGCCGGAACCGGGCGTACGGTGCTGGCCGAGGCGGAGCACCTGGACCGGCTGGTACGGGACCTGCTGGCCTTGGCCCGGCTGGAGGCCGTGGATTTCCCGCTGGAGCCGGTACGGGTCGACCTGGTTCGGCTGGCCGCGGAGGCGGAGCGGACGTGGGCGGCGCGGTGCGCGGCCGTCTCGGTGGCGTTCCGGGTCGAGGCGCCGGATCCGACGGTGCCGGTGCACACGGATCCGGGGCGGATCCGGCAGGTGGTGGATGGGCTGCTGGAGAACGCGTTGCGGGTGGTGCCGCCGGGGGCGCCGGTGGTGCTGGCGACCCGGTGGGCGGGCGCGGACCCGGCTGCCGGCGGGGTGATCGAGGTTCGGGACGGCGGCCCCGGCCTGACCGACGACGACCTGGCGGTGGTCTTCCAGCGGGGTGCGCTGCACCAGCGGTACCGGGGGGTGCGCAAGGTCGGTAGTGGGCTGGGCCTGGCCCTCGCCGCCGGCTTGGTCCGGCGGCTCGGTGGCGAGATCAGCGCGGGGCACGCGGCCGAGGGCGGGGCCGCGTTCGTCGTCTCGCTGCCGCCGGATCCTTACCAGGCCCGAACATCGACCTGACCTGGCGCTCGCCGAGACCGGCCAGGCTGGACTCCCACCCACAGGGATGAGAGGGAGAGTCATGGCACGTTGGGGAGTCGCCGCCACCACGCTGTTCGCGGCGGTCACGCTCGGGCTCAGCGGCTGCGGTGCGGCGCAGGTGGCCGGGCCGGGCGGAGAGCAGGCCGTCGAGGTCGCCGCGGCGTTGGGCGTGGAGGGTCAGGCGCTGGCCGCGCTGGGCCTGGACCCCGCCGAGCTGGACGTGGTGCCCGCCGCCGCGTCGGAACCGCCGTCTTCGGACGCGGAGCCGGGCCGGAAGGAACGGGCCGAGGAGTGGCGCAAGCGGCGGCCGGCGCGGGTGATGCTGCGGAAGAACACCCTGCACGGCGAGGTCGTGGTGCAGACGAAAGAGGACGGTCCGAGAACGGTGGCGGTCCAACGTGGCGAGGTGGTCGCTGTCGACGGGCAGGAGATGACCGTCCGGTCGTCCGACGGCTTCGAGATGACCTGGACCTTCGGGCCGGAGCTGCGGGTGGTGGAGCGCCGCCAGACGGTTCAGCCGGAGGCGGTTGAGGTTGGCCGGGTGCTCGGTGTGGCCGGCACGAAGGACGGGGAGAACGGTGCGGCCCGATTGATCGTGCTGCCCAAGAGCGGGTAGTTCACCCGCCGGCGGCGGCTCGGCGCGATGACCGCCGAGCTCTCGTCGGCTGCCGGGACGGTAGGTCAGCGCAGCGCTGGTGAGACGAAGTCCAGCACCGATCGGCGCAGCCCCGACGCGTCCAGGCCATGCCAGTGGGCGTGGTCGTCGGCTGACCCGTACCGCCGGAGTTCTTCGCGCCCGACGCCGAGTGCCAGGAGCCGGTGCGGGCGGTCCGCCAGCGCCGCCGAGACCACCCGGCTGGAGGTCCCGGCGAGGTAGGGCTCGACGAGGATCACCTCGGTGCCGGCCCGGTCGCGGAGCCCGGCGGTGTCGAACGGCCGCGGCCGGTTGGTGTACGCCACCGTGACGGGCAGGTCGGCCAGCGCTGCGGTGGCCGCGTCCAGGGTCGGTCCGACGGCCACCACCAGGGGCGCTCCCGGCCCGGCGTCCCGTACCACCTGCAACGCTCCGTCGCCGCCCAGCGGCCGGTCGTTGCTCAGCACCGACAACCGCAGGTACGCCGAGGTCTCCGCGGCTACCGCGGTCCGCAGCAGCGGCGCGACCTCACCGGGGTGGCCGGGCACGTGCACCGTCCAGCCGTGCAGGGTGTCGATCAGCGAGACATCCGCCGGCGACAGGTGGGTCCGGCCCGCCTCCGGCCGGTCGTACGAGGCGCCCACGCTGACCAGCACCGCGCTCGCGCCCTGGTGGTCCAGGTCGAGCTTGAGCTGCTCGTACGCCCGCTCGACCAGGAACGGCGCGTAGGTGTGCACGATCGGCCGCAGACCGGTCAACGCCAGCCCGCCGGCGACCCCGACCATCAGCTGTTCCCGGATTCCGACGTTCAGTACCCGGTCCGGGTGCCGGTCCGCCGCCGGGACGAAGAGGCCGGCGGAGATGTCGGCCAGCACCAGCGCGGTACGCGGGTCGTCGGCGAGCAGCGCGGTGGTGGTGTCGACGAAGGTGTCGCGCACTAGTCCTCCTTGGGGTCGACGACCGCCACGACGACGTGGGGCCGGTTGCCGTCATGCCCGGTCAGGGCGGTGTGCAGGGCGTCGTGGTCGCGCCCGTCGACGGTCGCAGCGGTCCAGCCGTCCACGGTGAACCGGGCTGCCGGTCCGCCCGGCCAGCCGTGGGTGGCGGAGGCGTTGTCGATCACGATCGCGGTGAGGTTGGCCAGGCTGTTCGTCCCGGCGTAGGTGATCGCCTCGTGGTTGGAACCCTCGTCCAGTTCGGCGTCGCCGAGCAGCACGTACACCCGGGGTTCGAGCCGGCCTTGGGCGCGTAGCCCGAGTGCGGTTCCGACGCCGAGGCCGAGGCCGTGGCCGAGGGAGCCGGAGCCGATCTCCACGCCGGGTACGAGCATCCGGTCGGGGTGCTCGCCGAGCCGGCTCGCCGGCCCACCCTGGTCGTCGAGCCAGTCGGCGGGAAAGAACTCCGCGGCGGCGAGCACCGCGTAGTACCCGGCGACCGCGTGCCCCTTGGAGAGCAGGAACCGGTCCCGGTCCGGGTCGTCAACGGTCGTCGGGTGGACCCGCAGGACGCGGTGGTAGAGCACCTGGAGCACGTCGATGGTGGAGTAGACGTTCGCGCCGAACTCCCGGCCGGCCCGGATTCGCTCCAGCAGGGGGGCGACCGGCGGTCGGCCGTCGAGCGGCGCGGCGGCCTCGGCGATCGCTGTGGTGGTCGTGGTGGCTGTCATGCGGCTAGCCTGCAACTTGAAGCCCACTTGAGCTCAAGGTGACGTGATGCAGGATTTATTGACCATCGGCCAGCTCTCCGCGCGCAGCGGGGTGGCGACATCCGCCCTGCGCTACTACGAGCGGATGGGGCTGCTCCGCGCCGACCGTACCGGCGGCAACCAGCGCCGGTACGCGCGCGGTGAGCTGCGCCGGGTGGCGTTCATCCGGATCTCCCAACAGGTCGGCATCTCGCTGGAGGAGATCCGCGAGGCGCTCGAATCCCTGCCGGCCGCCCGGACCCCGACCCCGGAGGACTGGACCCAGCTCTCCAAACTGTGGCGCAACCGGCTGGACGAGAAGATCACGCTGCTGACCCGGCTCCGGGACGACCTCGACGGGTGCATCGGCTGCGGGTGCCTGTCGTTGCGTCGCTGCATTCTCAGCAACCCGGGCGACCAAGTCGCCGCCGAGGGCCCCGGTGCACGCCTGGCCGTGCCGCGCTAGCGACGCGAGGGCCACGCCTGGCCGTGCCGCGCTAGCCGATGAGGGTCCGTCGCGCTAGCCGACGGTCAGCAGCACCTTGCCGACGTGCTCGTTTGACTCGACGAGGCGGTGGGCCTCGGCCACGTCGGTTATCGGCAGCCGGCGGTCCACGACCGGGTGGACCTGGCCGGTCACGATCAGCGGCCACACCTGCTCGCGTACCCCCTCGACGATCTCCGCCTTCTGGGCCAGCGGGAGGGAACGCAGCGCGGTCGCGATCACCGTCCCCCGCTTCACCAGCAGCGCACCGAGATCCAACTCCCCCTTCCGGCCGCCCTGCAGGCCGATCACCAGCAGCCGGCCGGCGGTGGCGAGCGCGGCCACGTTCTGCCCCAGATAGGCCGCGCCCATGATGTCGAGGATCACGTCCGCGCCCCGGCCGCCGGTGAGCTGGCGAACCTCCGCGGCGAAGTCCTGCTCCCGATAGTCGATCGTGTGGGCGGCGCCGAGTGCCCGCAGCCGGTCGTGCTTGGCCAACCGCGCGGTCACCAGCACCGTCGCCCCGAGGGCCGCGCCGAGCTGGATCGCGAAGGTGCCGACCCCACTGCCGCCGCCGTGCACCAGCAGCGTCTCCCCGGCGGCCAGCTTCGCCCGCTGCACGACGTTCGACCAGACCGTGCAGGCCACCTCCGGCAGCGCCGCCGCCTCCACCAGATCCATGCCGTCCGGCACCGGCAGCAGCTGACCGGCCGGCACCGCCACCCGCTCCGCGTACCCGCCGCCGGCCAGCAGCGCGCAGACCGGCTGCCCCACCGCCCAACCGGAGACGTCGTCGGCGACCGCGCTGATCACCCCGGAGCACTCCAGACCGGGGTACGGGGGCGCGCCCGGGGGTGGCGGGTAGAAGCCCTGCCGTTGCAGCACGTCGGCCCGGTTGACCGCGCTGGCCCGTACGTCGACGATCACCTCGCCGGGGCCGGGCACCGGGTCGGGCACCTCGGTCCAGACCAACGTCTCGGGCCCGCCGAACTTCTGGATCGTGATCGCCTGCATGGTCCCTGTCTACCCGACGCCGGTACTCGCCCGGGAGCCCGTACTGCTAACCCGCACTGTGGACGGCATGTGGTGGGCGTGCCTGCCCACCGGCAGGGCCGGCGTGGCAGACTGGGCACGGTCGCCGCCCCGCGGGGTGGCACGCCGGGAGGGTTCGCCTAGTGGCCGATGGCGCTGGTCTTGAAAACCGGTAAGGCAGTGATGTCTTCGTGGGTTCGAATCCCACACCCTCCGCTCACCTGGGCAGCAAACGCCCCCTAGCCGGCGCAAACGCAGGTCAGGGGCGTGCCGGCAGCAGGCGAGCGGGTCTCGCTTGGGACCGCTTGGGCTCACTGGTTGCGGCAAATGGGCGGCAGAGTTTGTCGGGGACTCGGTGTCATTTCCGGATGGCATTCCACCGACTTTATTATGGGAATGTCAGGATAGATAACAACGGTTCAAACCAGGTGACTAGCCGAAAGGCGAGCCAGGCCGCCAACGCCAGCAGTGCGATTCGTCGTAACCACACCCAGCCCGTTACCTTCCGGACCGGCTCGCCGGACTTTTGCTGCTGTGGGCCGAACCAATACCATTTCATCGTGGACTTCAGAGTGAAGACGATGACCAACATCAGCAGAATGAACGGGATGATGGCGATCAAGCTAAGGACGAAGCCGGCTCGGGCTAACCAGGGCCGGGTTGGTGCGTCTTCGACAGCATACGTCTTGTCGTTCCGCTTGAACCCGCTTTTCGTGCGGGTGCTTACGTTCCTCTCGCTGATGCGTATGTCCGTGCCGATGTCGGCGCTGGTAAGCACGGCTTCTAGGCTCAAAGTGTCGTGGAGGCCGTTGTCCCAGTCGACTTTCACGGTGCATCGTTCCCAGTAGCCGAAGCCCCGAGACGTCACGGGGCCCTGCTCCGTGCATTGGGTGACGTGTGCGGTACCAGTACGATGATCGTCGCTGAACTCCTCGCCGCCAAGCCTTGACAGGGTCAGGGCGGTAAGCAGTACGGCGCCGGCGAGCAGGTAAACACCGATGACGTACATGACAATCCGACCGCGCTTCCCGCGGGTGGCAGGAAGTTTCTTCCGGATGCCGGCAGGTTTCGGTGTGGTGCGCTCAGCCTGGGGTCCGGCGAACTCTTCACTCCACTTGTCCCGCCGCGCTTCGGATTCGGCTCTGCGTTTGGCTAGCCGCTGCTTGTAGGAGTCCAATGCTGGTTCTCTCGGTCAGGGCTTGATATCGATAGCCCGGGGTGGCTGGATCTTGGAATAGCCGTCAGTTGTCGGCCTTTCCGGATGACGGTTTCCGCCCGGACACCGGAAATATTCGGGCCACTACATCAGCCCGAGCGTGGTGAGGAAATCGGCGAGATGCCGGAGGATCCTGAGGAGTCCGGTGCCGACATAAAAGACGAGCCAGGCCGTCAATGCCAGCAGTGCGATTCTCCGGAACCACACCCAGCCCGTTGGCTTCGGGGTTGGTTCGCCGGGGTATCTGCGCTGCATGCCGAACCAGTACCAACTGAGAATGGGCTGCCAATAAAAGGCAATGAGTATTGGCGTCGCTATAAGCGGAAGATAGCCGAGCATGAACATAGACTTGCCGGATGCATCCAGCCACGGCCGGTGTGGTGCGCCTACAACAACGTAACTTAGCGCCCCTTTGTACTTGTGTTCTCCGATGGGAACGTCCGTGCCGATGTCGGCGCTGGTGAGCGTGGCATCGATTTGGACTTGGTCGGGGAATCCATCGCCCCAATCGACGGCAAGGGTGCATTGCTCCCAGTAGCCGAAGCCCTGATACCACGTCAGCGGGCCCTGTTGCGTGCACTTGGTGACGTGTCCGGTGCCGGTCCGGTAGGGGTCGCTAGAGTCCCTGCCGGCGATCCTGTCCAGGGTTGCGCCGGTAAGCGTGAGGGCAACTGCGAGCAAAGAGAGGCCGATGGCGTAAATGATCTTCCGGATCGGCGCGCTGCCGGTGGAAGTCGGTTGCTGTCGGATGGCAGTAGGTTCCCGTGTGGTGCGCTCAACCTGGCGTCCGGAGAGCTCTTTATCCCGCTTGGCCCGCAGCGCTTCGGATTCGGCCTTGCGTTTGGCGAGCCGTTGCTGATAGGAGTCCAAGGCTGGTTCTTTCTGTCAGGGTTTAATTTCGACCGGCCGGTATTCGTCGTCTTCGGTGAGAGTGGCTCCGACCGAGCCGGCGTTCTGTAAGGCGTTGGAACTGGCAGAAAGTGCGGTTGAGTCGATATTTCCTTGCTGATTGTATAGTTTGGCGCTTGGGGAAGCGAGTTCGGACGGCGTCCCATACGCTGTATCTTGGCCTTGGCCGGGCAGTTGCTTATAGGCGTCCTTAAAGGCGCTGAAGCTAATGTCGCCCGTTCCTGCCACTTCAGTGCGGGTGTTTACTTCGAGTGTCACCTTGCGATTGACCTGTCCGACCATCTCCAGGCAGGAGACTAGAAGGTTGGCGGCTTTGCCGAGCTCCTGCAGCCGGGCCAGCAGTCCCTCGAGCACGTTGAAGATTCTGGCGATGGTCTTGCTGACCAGGATGGCGACCTCGGTGACGACTTTCGGGATGAGTACCACCGTGGCTGCTTGCAGGGCTTTGGAGATGCAGGCGCCAATGACATCGGCGACGATGTCGCGGACGGTGTTACGGACCACCCCGACGGTGGCGCCGATGCTGGTGGTGAGGACGCTGAGGTTATCGGCAATCTGACCCAAGGCCCGGGTGCTTTCTGCGTGCTCACGGGCGAGGTTGCGGTATGCGTCCGCGGATGCGGCTGCCCATGCTGCGGTGCTCTTGTTGACCTCGTGGGCGAACTCGTCGGTGGCCTGGTAAATGTGAGCTTGAATATTCCTCCAGCTCGCCGCGTGGCTGTCGATAGCTTTCGGGTCTCCCATGAGCGCATCGAGTGGTTCACGCAGGAAGCTGACGTGCTCCATGAGCCAGCCCACGCCGGCTGAGAAGATCGATTGTAGTGGGTCCATGACTGCGCCGAGGGCCCCGAGCGCGGCAGCTGCAGTGTTTCCATTTAACGCCCATTGGTTATTGGCCTCCATCATGCCCTGAAAAGATTCGAAGATGCCGGCGCCCTCGAATGTATTGGTTTGCTCCTCAGCTGCGAGGAGGAAGTCCCCGTTGGTCATGCTCCGGCCTCCCAAAAGGAATGCGCTGCCTGGCCGTCGGTGACCTCGGTGTTGTAAGCGACCGAGCGCACGGCATCTGACAGCTGCATGATGGCGTCGGTGGTGCTCCGCAACTCGTCTATCGCGTCGCCCTGAACCAGGTCCATCAGCGGAACAATGTACGGTCCGGCAAAAAGCCCGTACACCTCGTGGTGTGTGGCGATCTGGCCGGCGGCTGAGGTCGCTTGATCAAGCTTGTCGGCCCACTGGTCGATCGCCCGGGCGTGCTCGCGCAGGGCCTGCGGGTCCATTTCCATCGCGGGCTGACTCATCGGCGGCTGCGCTCCTGCTCCTCGTCCGGCGGCTGCGGGAACTGCTGGTTGTAGGCACCGGTCACGAAGGCGGCGGTGGGGGAGTCCGAGCCGTACATGCCCTGCACGAGCTCGCCGACCTGCTGGGCCATCTTGGCCTGGGCCTGTTGACTGGTGGCTAGGACGAGCGAGGAGAGATCGGCTGCTGGCAACCGCATCGCGTAGTCGGCGATCCTTAGGGCCGTCATCGAGCCGGTGTGGTCGACGGTGACCTCGACCTCATCGTCGGTCGACCTGGCGGTGGCGGTGACCTCCTGCATGCGCCGGCTCATCTCCAGGCTCAGCTGGGCATGTTGGTCCGCACGTTGCTGCCAGTCGTGGAGTAGATCTTCGGAATTCAGCGGCATTACCTCTCCCCTCGTGTGTTCGAGGAGTCTAGGCCACGGTGGCCAAGGGTGTGGCCCTGCCCGATTCGGCTATGGTGCGACCGCAGGCCGCCCTCAATCCACGCTGATCGTCCATCCTCTACCTGCGGGTACTCCGAAGTGGATGGAAGGGGTCAGCGTGGGAAACCGTGTCGGTAGCCGGCAGCTTGAACCCGTGCGTTGGCAGCGAGGTAGTCTCCGGAACGGCACCGTTGTCTGGTGTGGCTTGAGGTTCTGAGCGGCGGTACGTACGGTCGCTCCGAACTATCGACGGGCCGGAGGTGTTTAGGGATGAGCAGTTCGGTCAGTGTTGCTGAGGCCGACGAATTTCCCCGCCCGTGGTCCTTGGTTGTGCGGTGCGCGACCTGGCTTCAATTGGCGTTCGGGATGAGCTATCTTTCCGTGCTCCTTCTTTATGGCTTCGCTCGACTGGTGTTGGGGAGCCACGAGGCCGTAACCGGCGGGGAAAACGATCCGAAGGATTTGGGTGCGGGTCTCGGCAACCTGCTTGCGAGGGCTCTGCACGCGCTCGGCATGGCTGCGGCAGTGATGAGTCCCTTCACCGGGGTTGTGCTTGGCTCCCTGGTTCTGCTCGGCTACGCGGTGAGTCGGCGAGTGCGAGCGGACTCAACAAGGCATTCACTGGTCTTCGTGGCGCTCTGCGGGTCTGCGGTCGTCGCTGTGCTCGGCAGCACCGAGGTGTTTTCGGACCTGCGGAGCTGGATCCTGGATTAGCGGTCAGACGAGGCCCCCGGTGAGGAAGTGCAGGGCGAGCCAGGTCACGAATGCCAGCAGCGCGAACCGCCGCAGCCACACCCAGCCCGTGACCTTCCGGGCTGGCTCGCCGGGCTTGCGGCGCTGCGTGCCGAACCACAACCAGACGTGCTCGGACAGGGTGTCGCCGTCGCGACTGTTGAGCACCGCCGTCACTTCGACCACGCCGAAGTACAGGAGCCAGACGATCCATGCGGCCGTGTAGTTACTCAGGCCGAAGGAGAGCCCGGCGACGGCACCGAGCAGTGCGCCGCCCGCGATGAACGGAAGGACGCGGCTCATTTCATCACCACGCAGGTGGACCTCCGCATGCTTTGCCTCCCAGCCGGTCATGGAGACGGGGGCGGCCTTGCCGCGCATGGGGCGCTTTTGGAGGCAGTCACCGTCGTGGTCGCCGCGCGGGTGTAAACGTAGGCGGTCCTTCGCGTCTCCTCAAGCCTCGTGTCGGGTTCGGAGCGCTGGCGACTGCCGTCAGCCGCGCAGGGCGAGATGGTACGACGAGGCCCACAGCACCACGGCGCAGCCCAGGCCGACCACGATCCGTACGGTCTCGTTCGCGAAGCCGGCCACGACGAGCAAGAAGCCGACGACCGCGACGACGGTCAGCAGGGACGCGGTCCACCGGTACTGCCACTGGTCATACAGCCGGGCGAGTGGGAAGAAGTGCAGGCCCACCACGAGGGCGATGCCGGCGGGGATCACCTCGGGACGGCCCATGGCGTTGGAGGTGGCGATGACGGTGAGGATCGCCGTCAGCTCGACGGCGTTGACGATTCCCACGTTGCGTGCCCAGTTGGCCGGCAGGTTCACCATTCGTGGCGAGGGCGCGGCGCCCTTGCGGTACCCCAGATAGAGCGCCGCCGCGGTGAGTAGCAGCGCTACCACCTCGATTGCAAGCGGCGCGACATCCGTTGCTGTGCCGGTCCCGGTGGCCGCCGCTACGGCCCAGACCAGACCGAAGACGGAGAGCACCAGTACGCCTCGGCGGCGAAGTGTGCGGGTAAGGGTGCGGCACTCGGCATCCGTGGCGGACGGAATGGGAGGCGTGGTGCGGGACGTGGATGTCACTTCGAACCTCCGGAGCCAATCACGGTAGTCGGGCAAGCTATCCATACCCGTACCCGAGCTGGATTAGGCTGCGCGCATGGTGACGCGAGTGGACGTACGGATCGCCGGTGTGATCTTGGTTGATCCCCGGGGTCGGTTGTTGTTGCAGCTTCGGGACGGTAACACCGAAGTAGATCCGCACCGATGGTCTCTACCGGGTGGTCACCTGGATCCGGGCGAGGAGCCGCTGGTGGCTGCCCATCGAGAGCTCTATGAGGAGACCGGTCTCAAAGTCGATGAGCTGCGCCTGTTCTGGCGGGGCTTGGCTCCGGCGGGGGGCTTCCCCGGCGTGGTCGGCGAGTTTTCGATCTTCTACGCGCCGACCAGCGCCACCGATGCGGATGTGGTGTGTGGGGAGGGGGCGGCGATGCGATTCGTTGACCGGGATGACGTGCTCACCCTGGAGTTCGGGCGGGCCAACGCGGAGATTGTGCCGCGTTTCCTGGGCTCGGCGGAGTACCGCCAGTTGGTCCGGGCCGGTTGATCGCTGCTGCTGCTGCTGCTGCTGCTGCTGCTGCTGCTGCTGCTGGTGCCGACGACGGTCCCCGCCTCGCCTCGGCGTCGAAGCCTCAATCCGGGAGCTTCCGCGCCGACCGCCGGAACGGCCCCCAGGCGACGAAGCGTTCGAATAGTTCGCGGGGGTTTGGTCCGTCGTGGGGGTTGAGGTGGTAGAGGTCGTGCATGGCTTCGTAGCAGAGTCCGGCGAGGTAGATCGATAGGCTCGACTGTCGGGTGTCGTATTCGGCTTTGAGGAGGAGGCGGGCTTCGGCGCAGGGCCAGGGGTGGCCGCAGGCGCGGCAGGTCCAGGTGGGTCGTAGGGGTGTGTGGGGTGGTTGGTTTCTGGTGCGGTGGCGTGGGTGTTGGGGGTGGGGGCCGAGTCGTGGTTGGGGGAGGTGGTGGTGGTTCACCAGCGGCCTCCGTTTGCGCGCCATTGTTGGGCGGGGGTGAGCCAGCCGACGCGTCCGGGTTGGGGTTCGGCGAGGGTGGGTTGGGTCATCCATGCCGGCAGGTTCGTGGGGCGGTCAGGCCCGCTTCCCCGGTACGGCCCGCCTTCCCGGTACGGCCTGGCGTTCGTGCCGTGCGGGCGGGGCGGCGCGGTGTTTCGCCGACGCCAACCAAACCAGCGAATTCGCATTTGGACCTCCTTGACGTTGGTGGAGGACCGCCCCCACTGACAGCGCGGGGGGTGGGGGCGGTCCGACAGGCGTCTCCGGCGGGAAAGTCCTCCACCGGCTCACGCCGTCTCAATTCACTCTCTGTGTTAACCACCTGGCGGCGGAAGGGCTTCATGCTGATCCTGGCGAGGGTCTGGCGATCGTGCTCTTTTCCTGGCGGCGCTTGGCGATCTTGCTGGTAGGGCTGGCGAAGTCTGGCGATCTTGCTCGTTTTCTGGCGGCGTTTGGCGATCTTGGCGATTCGGCTGGCGGCGCTTGGCGATCTAGAAGAATCTCTGGAGGGCCGATGGAATCTGAACGTGCCGCTGATCTCATCCGGGTGCAGCTCCGTCGACAGCGGGCGCTCGCCGGCATGAGTCAGGAGGAGTTCGGGCGTCGTACGAACTACTCGGCGTCAACCGTGTCGGCGGTGGAGACCGGCACCCGGATGACTGACCTGCCGTACGCGTGTCGGGCGGACGAGATCCTGGAGACCGGCGGCCTCTTCGAGTCGCTGCTGCGGCTGGCGCATCGGGACGAGCAGCCGGCCTGGTTCAAGCCCTGGCTGGAGGCCGAGGCGGTCGCGCGGCAACTCCGCTACTTTCACCCGAATCTGATTCCGGGCCTGCTGCAGACCGAGAACTACGCCCGCACGGTCCTGCGGTTTGACGACACCCGGCCCGAGTTCGAGGTGGAGCAGCAGGTCTCGGCTCGGCTGGAGCGGCAGAAGATCCTGACTCGCGACCGACCGCCGCAGGTCGTGGCCGTCATCAACGAGGGGGCGCTGCGGCTCGGGGACGCCATCATGGCCGAGCAGCTCGCGCATCTGCTCCGGATGGCGGAGCTGCCGTACCTCCACATTCACGTGATTCCCACGGCTGCGGGCCTGCACGCCGGGCTCTCCGGTCCGCTCGCCCTGGCGATGCTCCCGGATGGAGGCCGGGTCGTACACCTGGAAGACCAGCTTGCCGGCGAGGTTGTCACCACCGAGGAAGGGGTGGCGACCCTTCAGGCCAGGTGGGAGACTGTGCGGGGCGTCGCCCTCCCCCAAGTCTCATCGGTCGCGCTGATCAAAGAAGCGGAGTACCTGCATGAACCTCAGTAACGCTCGCTGGAAGAAGTCCACTCGTAGCGGCACGAGCGGCGGCGACTGCGTCGAGGTCGCCGGCAACCTTCCCGGCGTCGTCGGGGTGCGGGATTCCAAGGACCCGACCGGGCCGGCGCTGGTTTTCGGGCCGGGGGCGTGGCGGGCGTTCGTCGCCCAGTTGCCCGGCCGCGACTGACCCACCGCGGCAGCAGCGACAGACTGACCCACCCCGGCACCAACGAGGCCATCCCGACCCGGGTGTCGACCCGACCTGCGCCCGTCCCACCGGGCAGCTTCCCAGGGGACGGGCGCTTCGTCGTCCTGGTGCCACTCGCTGGCCGCGTTGGCGGCCCGGCGGCACTCTCCTGTCACCCGGTGAGCAGGAGCGTGATCGGGGTGGCGAGCAGGAGGAACGGGCCGAAGGGCAGGTGGCTGGACCAGCGGGCCCGCCCGGTGGCGAGCAGCGCCAGGGCGGTCCCGGCGGCGAGGGTGAAGGCCAGCAGCAGCCCGAGCACCAGGAACGGCCAGCCGTGCCAGCCCAGGAGCAGACCCACCCCGACCGCGAGCTTCGCGTCGCCGAGCCCGAAGCCCCGCCGGCCGAGCAGGAGGGTGCTGGTGGCGAAGAGCAGGCCCAGGCCGAGCCCGGCGGCGGTGGCGCGCAGCCAGGGGGCGTACCCGGCGTCGAGGGTCGCGGCCAGTCCGAGCAGCAGCCAGGTGCCGAGCGTGGCGGGGCCGGTGAGTCGGTCCGGCAGCCGGTGCACCGCGGTGTCAACGAAGGCGAGCGGCACCGCCCAGCCGAGCCACCAGGCCACCGCGGCCAGCTCGATGATGGGTCCGCCGGCCAGCAGCAGCATCAGGCCGGCGGCGAGCGCGGCGACCTCCACCGTGCCGGGTGGGGGGCCGACCCGCGCGCCGCACCCGCCGCACCGGGCACGGGGCCCGATCGCCGGCCCCGGTTGGGTCAGGCTGATCGGGGCGCCGCAGGCGTCGCAGCCGAGCCGGGCCCCCACCCCCACCGGTACGGAGTGCCGTACGGCGGCGAGCCGGAGCACCGGGGTGATCGTGAGCGCGGCCAGCAGTGAGCGGGGCGCGGTACGGCGGGAACCGGCCACCGTCATGTCGAACTCCATCGACTGAATACAGACAGTAATTGTTGGGTGGCGCTTCGGTCTCGACTGACCTGACCTGAGGGCTCCACGCCCCACCACCTTTCATTACTGAGCGTGTTCAACTGAATTGCCCCTGTTGTATCGGCTGTCGTCAGCCTATGCTCGCCCATTGAGTGCAAGGTGACCCTGCAATCATTCGATCAAGAAACTGTGGGCGGGGTGGGAGTCATCTTTCTTACAAGTCGGTAACGGTAAATGCGGATGCCTTGTATGGGGCCCGGATGGCAGCATCCGGCCGCGCTTCCGCATGTCCGAATCCCCGGGTAGCGACCGCCCGGTGGAGGTCGACGAGGAGGGCCGGGACAGTGCGAGGAAGGCAGCGCAGGGGCGTGTCGGCGTACCTGGTGGTGGGCGCGGTGTTGGGTGCCGTGGCCGGCTGCGGCACCGACCGGGAAGCGCCGGTAGAGGCGGTGGGTGTGGTGGATCAACCTGCCCCGGCATCCGGGGAAGTGGACGAGCGAAATGCTCGGAGAGCCGCGCTCGCCGCCTATTCCGGATATCTCGCGGTGACCCAGGAAGCGAGTGGCGACAGCGACCCACACCACCCGGAACTCACCACCTACCTGGCCGACCCGTTGTTGACCCGGGTCCGGTTCACCATCCGCACCGCCAAAGAGCACGGCGCCATCCGCATCGGTACCCTCCGTTCGGACCCCGTCGTGACCGCCGTTGACGTCGTGAGTGTCCCGCCCACCGTCGAGATCCAGGACTGCCTCGACGCGACCGGGTGGCGGCTGGTCTACGCAGAAGACGAGCGGGACGTCCCCGGCAGCGAGAGCACCCGGCACCTTGCCACCGTGACCGTGGCCCGATATCCGGATGGTCGCTGGCTGGTCAACACCGGTGCCGCCCACGAGGACCAGCCGTGCTGACCCGGGCCGCCCGATCGCGCCGCACCCCGCTGCCGGGGCTGATCACCAGCGGGCTGGCAGCGCTGATCACCATCGGCCTGGCCGCTGCCGCCGCGCCGGCCGCCGCCGCACCGCCCGTGCTCGCCGCCGCACCGCCCGTGCTCGCCGCCGCACCTCCCGTTGCCGCAATGCCAGCCGCCGCGCCGCCCGTTGCCGCCGCGCCGCCCGTTGCCGCCGCGCCGCCCGTTGCCGTCGTGTCGGCTGCCGATCCGCCGGATGTGATCTGCCCGCCCTCGCAGACCACCTGCGAGGTCTGGGACGACGAGCCCGGTGACGGCGGAGGCCCGGGAGACGGCGGCCCCGGTGACGGCGGGGGCGGCGGTGCGACCTGCCAGTGGGACGGCCAGGTCATCCCCTGCTACGACGAGGTGCTCGGCTGGTTCCACAACGGCGACGGCTGCTACTACAAGCTGATCGAGCCGCGGCCCGAGGGAACCCCGGAGGGCTTCGACTGGTATGTGCTGACCTGCAACGGGGGCGACCTCGGCTCGCAGCGGTCGGAGCTGCTCGACGCCCCGCCGCCCGGCTTCGGCACCCCGCCCGACCCGGCGGAACTCGCCCGGGAAGCGCTCGCCTCGATCGACCTGCTCCCGCCGCGGGTGGCCGTCGCCCCTCGCCGGCATATCGGCGCCGGGCTGGTCGGCCTGCCGGTGTGGATGTGGGCCAGCACGGCCGGGTCCGGCCAGCCCCGCCACTACTTCGGCCCGCAGCAGGCCTCCGCCAGCGACCGGGGGCTGACCGTTCAGATCGCGGCGGAAGTCACCCGGGTGCGCTGGGACATGGGCAACGGCACCAAGGTGACCTGCTCCGGCGCCGGAACGGCGTACGAGTCGGATAGCCCACTGGCCGGAAAGCGTTCCCCGGACTGCGGCTACCACAGCGGCTACCCGGAGCGCGGCACGTACCAGATCCAGGCGACCACGCACTGGACGGTGAGCTGGAGCGGCGGCGGCGAGAGCGGCAGCTTCGAGGTCACCCGGACCAGCGGCACCGTGACGATCGAAATCGATGAGCTTCAGGTGGTAACCCAGTGAGCCTCGCGACCAGCAACGCGGCGGCGACAGCCGACGCCCCGATCACCCCGCCCAAGGTGCTCCGGCAGCGCCGGATGCGCCCCGGCCTGCTCGGCCTCGCCGTCCTCCTGATCGCCCTCGGCGGGCTCGGCTCGGCCTTCGCCGTCAACGCGGTCCGCGCCACCGGCAGCTACCTGGCGGTGGCCCGACCGGTCGAGGTCGGCCGCGTGGTCAGCGCCGACGACCTGGTGACCGTGCAGGTCGCCGGTGGGGCGGGGCTCTCCCCGGTGCCGGCCGGGCAGCAGGGCGAGGTGGTCGGGAAGCGGGCGAAGGTGTCGCTCGTCCCCGGAACGCTGCTCACCATGGAGCAGCTCACCGACAAACCGCTGCTCGCCGCCGGCCAGCAGCAACTCTCGGTGGGCCTGGACCTGGCCCAGGCGCCGGCCCGCCAACTGCACCCCGGTGACAAGGTGTCCCTGGTCAGCACCCCCGCCGGCAACGACGACCGGTCAGTCACCACGGCGACCCGGTTCGAGGCCACCGTGATCGACGCCGACATTGTCGGAAACGACGACGAGATGGTGGTCTACCTGGCGCTCGCCGTACGGGACGTGCCGGCGGTGGCGGCGCTGGTGGCCCAGGACCGGATCGCCATCGTGCTCACCGAGGCGGCCTGAGCATGGCGATCATCGCGCTGGTCGCCGCGAAGGGCTCGCCCGGGGTCACCACCTCGGCGTTAGCCTGCGCCCTGACCTGGCACCGGCGGCTGGTGCTCGCCGAGTGCGATCCGGCGGGCGGATCCCTGCTCGCCGGCTACCTCGGTGGCACGCTCGACGGGCCCCGGGGCATCGGCGAGCTGGCCGTCGGGGAGCTGCGGGACGGCAACCTGGAGGCGACGTTCTGGTCGCAGCTGGTCGACCTGGACGCGCCGAAACGGGAACGGCTGCTGCTGCCCGGCGTGGTCGACCCCGCCCAGGCCGGCAGCGTCACCCCGCTCTGGCAACGGTTCGCCGACTTCTTCGCCGAACTCGACCGCGGCGACCCGCCGTACGACGTCCTCGTCGACTGTGGCCGCCTGCACGTACCCGGCCCGCCCTGGCCGCTCCTGCGCGCCGCCTCGGTGGTGCTGGTGGTCACCCGGGCGCGGCTGCCCGAGGTCTCAGCCACCCGCGCGCTGGTCCGGACCATCCAGCGGGACCTCACCGAGCACCGGGTCGCCCCGGGCACCCTGCGGTTGCTGCTGGTCGGCGACGGGCACGGGAGCGGCGAGATCAGCAAGGCGTTGCAGGTGCCGGTCGTCGCGCGGCTGCCGCACGACCCGCGTACCGCCGAGGTGTTGACCCTCGGTGGGACCGTGCGGATCGGTCGGCCGCTGCTGCGCGCCGCCAGCGAGCTGGAGGTGCCGATCGGGACGCTGCTGGACCGGCGGCGGGCCCGCCTGGCCTGGCCGGCGGCGGGCCATGAGGGCGCCGGCGCGGTAACGCAGGAGGCGTCGAATGCGATTTGAACCCGTCTCCGCCGACCCCCGGCGGCACCCCCCGGCCGCCGCCCCGGCCGCCACCTCGACCGCGCCGCCGCTGGCCCCGCCGAACGGCCGGCAGCCGGGGTCCACCACCGCCCGGCCGGAGCCACCGCCCCGCCCCCGGGTCGACTTCCAGGTCGTCCGGGAGCTGCGCCGAGAGCTCAGCGAACGGCTCACCCACTGGCAGCGCGGCCGGGAGTTCGACCCCGACGCCGAGGACACCGAGCGCGCCCGGCTGGCGGTCGCGGTCGTCTCCGCGTACGCCGACGCGGTCCGTCGGGCCGGCACCCCGCTCACCGCCGACGAGGAACGGATCCTGCTCGACCAGGTGACCGCCGAGCTGGCCGGGCTCGGCCGGCTCCAGACCCTGCTGGTGGACGAGAGCATCGAAGAGGTGCACATCCTCGGCTGCGACCAGGTGCGGGTCACCCGACGCGGCGGCGGAGTCGACTGGATCGATCCGATCGCCGACAGCGACGAGGAGTTGGTGGAGATCCTGCAGGCGGCGGCCCGGCGGGCGGGCGCCACCGAACGCTCGCTCTCCACCTCCAAGCCCACCCTCGACCTGCAACTGCCCGACGGCAGCCGGCTCGCCGCGGTGTTCCTGGTCAGCCACCGCCCCTACGCGGTGATCCGCAAGCACAACACCCTCGACGTGGGGCTGGACGACCTCGCCGGCGGCCGGAACGACCTGGACGAGATGCTCGACCCGCTGCTGCGCGACTTCCTCCGCGCCGCCCTGCGCGCCGGCCTGAACATCATGGTCGCCGGCCTGGCCGGGGCGGGTAAGACAACCGTCATCCGGGCCCTGATGAACGAGATCCCAGCCGATGAGCCGTACGTGCTGCTGGAGGAGAGCCGGGAGCTGCTACCGGCCCGCCGCGGCGACCGGCACCGCGCGGTGATGAGCTTCGAAGCCCGCGAGGGGCACGGCGAACGCGGGCCGGACGGCCGTCCCGCCGGCGAGGTCAGCATCGCCGACCTCATCCCGGTGTCGCTGCGGATGGGCGTCCTGCGGATCATCGTCGGCGAGGTCCGCTCCCGGGAGATCGTGCCGATGCTCCAGGCGATGACCACCAGCCGCGGCTCGATGTGCACGATCCACGCCCGTACCCCGGCCGGCGTCGGCGACCGGATCATCGAGCTGGCCCTGGCACACGGCCGGGAGATGACCGTGGAGCAGGCCCGCCGGATGGCTGGCAACGCCCTCGACCTGATCGTCTACGTCACCATTGAGGACGAGACCGCGATCGGTGGTCGCAAGCACCGCTTCGTCTCCCACATCGAGGAGGTGATCGGTGTCGGCGACAGCGACCGGATCACCACCACCACGGTCTTCGGGCCCGGCCCGGACGGGCGGGCGGTGCCCCGGCACCTACCGGAGCGGATCCGCGCGCAGCTCCTGCGGGTCGGCTACGACACCCGACTGCTGAGCCGGTGGATCGAGGCGGGCAGCGGCGCCTGGCGGCGCCCCCGGGCGACGCGGCTGGCCCAACGATGAACGCCGCCGTCGACATCGAACTCCTCGCGGTGCTCTCCGGCGCCGCCTGCGTGGCCGGGCTGCTGCTGGCCGTCGTCGCGATCGTCGGCACCCGCCGCCCACCCGGGCCGGGCCCCGGAGCCCGGCGCGGGCTCAGCCGGTTTGGCTTCGGCACCACCGCGCGGGAACGCCGCTTCCACCAGATGCTTTTGGTCGGCGCGGTGTTCGCCGGCGCGCTGGGCTTCTTGCTGACGGGGCTCCCGGTGGTCGGCCTGCTGGTCGCCGTCGCGGTTCCCGGCACACCCTGGCTCTTCTCGGTGGGCCGGGCCGAGCAACGGGCCATCGCCCGGATCGAGGCGGTCGGAGAGTGGACCCGACGACTCAAGGACATCTCGGCCACCGGGCAGGGCCTGCAGGCCGCGATCACCGGCACCGTCGCCACCGCGCCGGAGGAGATCCAGGAGGAGGTACGGCTGCTCGCCGCCCGCCTCCAGGCCGGCTGGCTGGCCCGGCCCGCCCTGCTGGCCTTCGCCGACGAGATCGCCGACCCGGTCTGCGACCAGGTGGTGGCGGCGCTGATTCTGCACCTGACCGATCGGGGGGAGCGCCTCGGCGACGTACTCGGCTCGATCGCCGCGGCCGCCAGCGCCGAGGTCGCCACCCGGCGGGAGATCGAGGCCAAACGTACCCAGCCCCGGTTCGCGGTCCGCTTCCTCACCGGCATGACCCTGGCGGTGCTCGCGTACGGGCTGCTGAACACCGACTACATCCGCCCGTACGGCACCCCGACCGGGCAGCTCGTGATGGCGGTGCTCGGGGTGTCCTTCATCGTCCTGCTGGCCTGGGTCCGCGCGATGAGTCAGCCGCAGCGGCCGGCCCGTTTCCTGCCGGCGCCCGAGCCGCAGGAGGTGCTGACGTGACGGACTGGCTGTTGACCATCGCGGTGACCGCTGGGGCGCTGGTCGGGCTTGGGGTCTTCCTGGTGGTCCAGGAGCTCCTTCCGGCGACCCCCGCGCTCGGTCCCGCGCTGCGGCGGCTGCACCAGCCGCCGGGAACGTCCCACCCGTCCGGGGCCGCCGGCCAGCGGCTGGAGTGGCTGACCGGGCTCACCCGGTGGCTGCGTCCCCCGCACCAGCAACTCGCCCTGCTCGGCCGTACCCCCGAGCAGTACGCCCTGTCGCTGCTGCTCTCCGCGTTGATCGGACTCGCCTCGCCGACCCTGCTCAGCGTCACCTTCGCCGCCACCGGCGTCGCGCTGCCGGTGGCCGTACCGGTGCTGGGCAGTCTCGGCCTGGCGTTGATCTGCGCGTGGCTCGCGCACCGCGCGGTGCTGACCAAGGCGGAGGCGGCCCGCGGCGAGTTCCGCGCCGCCGTCTGCACCTACCTGGATCTGGTGGCGTTGCAGCTCTCCGCCGCGCACGGGCCGGTGCAGTCGCTGGAGCGGGCGGCGGAGGTCTGCGACGGCTGGGTCTTCGACCGGATCCGGGAGTCGCTGCGCCTCGCCCAGCTCCAGATGCACTCACCCTGGGACGAGCTGCGGGACCTCGCCGACCGGATCGGCATTCCCGAGCTCGGTGACGTGGGCGCGATCATGCGCTCCTCGGGCAGCGAGGGCGCGCAGGTGCACGAGACCCTGCGCAGCCGGGCCGATTCGCTGCGCGACCAGATCCGCACCGACAACCTGGCGCGGGCGGAGGGGGTGACCGGCCGACTGGATATCCCGGGTGCCCTGCTCGTCTTCGTACTGCTTGGTTTCGCCACCTACCCGTTCCTCGCCCGTCTCTGACGACCGTCCGACAAGGAGCCCGCCATGTCCTTCCTCGTTCACCTACAGGTCGCGCTGGCCGCGCGCCTGGCCGAGCTGCGCTCCGACCGTGAGCGGGGGGACAGTCCCGTCCCCACCGCCGTGATCATCTTTGGTCTGGTGGCCGCCGCGATCACCGTGACGGCGCTCGTCGCCACCCGGGCGGAGGACTGGATGAACGCCATTCCGGCCGCGCCCTGATCCGATGCATCTGCGACGGGCCTACCTCGCCCTGCGCCGCCGGCTCGGCGGCACGGACCGGGGCGCCAACCCGGTGGAGCTGGCGGTGGTGATGCCGGTGATCTTCGTGCTGCTCTTCGGGGCGATCCAGGTCGCCGCCGTCTTCATCGCCCGATCCACGGCGATGCACGCGGCGCAGAGCGGGGTCAACGCGCAGCGGGTGCTCAACGCCCCGCCGGACGCGGGCGCGGACCGGGCGCGCCGCTTCCTCGACGCGGCCGGCGGCTGGCTGGTCGACTGGGACTCCCCGGGCCCAAGTTGCCAGACCGACGCGACCGACGTGACCTGCACCGTCCGCGGCCGTTCGCTCTCCGTCGTACCCGGCGTCGACTTCCCGATCAGCGAGAGCGCACACGGGACGGTGGAACGGTGGACGGAGCCATGATCCGCGACCGTGGCCGACGCCGCGGCCCGCAACGCGACCGAGGCCGACGCGGCGACCGGCAGCGCGACCGCGGGTCGGTCTCCGTCGAGGCGGCGATCCTCGCGCCGGCCTTCATCGGGCTGATGGTCCTCGCCGGAGTCGCCGGTCGTACCGCGGTCGCGGCCGAGGCCGTCGAGGCGGCGGCGCACGACGCCGCCCGCGCCGCCTCCATCTCCCGCGACGCGGGCACCGCCGCCGAGCGGGCCCGGGAGGCGGCCGTCCGACAGCTCGACTGGCGCGGTCTGAACTGCACGAGTACGCCGACGGTCGACCTCAGTGGCACCGTCAACGGGCAGGCGACCAGCTTCGCCGCCGCGTTCCGGAGCCCGATCGGCCAGCAGGCAGCGGTGACCGTTCGCCTCTCCTGCACCGTCGACCTGTCCGACCTGCGGCTGGACACCATTCCGGGGGTGCCGAACAGCCGGCGGGTGTCCGCCAGCTTCACCTCACCGCTGGACCGTTACCGGAGCCGAGCTCTCGGGTTCGCGAACGCCGCCGTACCGGTGCCGAACCCGGCTACGGGCGGGCGGTGATGAGCGTGCGGGACCTCACGGTAACGGTGTCACCCACGGCGAGGCGGCCGGGGCGGACGACGGTCCCCCACACGCCGAAGGTCAGGTCCGGCCGCTCGGCGACGGCCTTGAGGAGCCGGCCATCCTCGGGTAGGTCGCCCTGCGCCATGTCGATCATGATGCACCGGGTCTGCAGCTTCTGTGGCCGCAGAATGACGGTCGGCCCGACCTGTAGGTCCTGGCCGAGCCAGCTGTCGTCGGGGAAGCCGACGCCGGGTAGGTCGATGACGAGGTTGGCGCGGAACCGTGCCGGGTCGACTGGTCCTCCGATCATCGTGGCGAGTTGGCGCAGCCCGGCCGTGGTGATCAGGCTGACGGGCCCCTCGTCGTGGTGCTGGACTCCCGCCTCACGGGCGATGGTGACGTCCCTGCCGAGGACGCGGCTGATCGCGGCGTGCCCGGCCGGGTCATCGGCGGCGAACACCTCTCCGGCCAGCAGCTCCACAGTGGGTACGCGCTCGCCGAAGCGCCCACGAAGGTGGAGCAGGCCGGGCATGCGCCGGAACCGGCGGGTGTTCTTGCCGCTGCCGATTTTGCCGTCAACGTCGCGGACCGCCCAGAGCCGGTCGCCGATGAGTCCTCGCTGCTCGATCTCGACGTCGTCGAGCCGCTCGCCGAGCAGTGACTTGATCGGGTATCTACGAATCTCAGCCACCTTCATCGAAGGCACGCTAGCGGTGACGCCGTACCGGTGGTGTCCCCAATGACCGCCGTGCCTACCCGCCGCAGCGCCTCGGGCCGGGACGACTCGGGTCGGGTCAGTGTCTTCCTGGCCATCGCCGCCCTGGGCATTCTCACCGTGGTGGCGCTCGCCTTCGACGGGGCCGGGCAGCTACGCGCGCTGCAGCGAGCTGACAACCTCGCCAGCGAAGCCGCCCGCGCCGGGGGGCAGTCGATCGACCTGGCCACCGCGATCGAGGGAGGGCCGAAGCGGATCGACCAGCCGCAAGCACGGCGGTCGGTGGCCGAGTATCTCGCCGCCGCCGGTGCCAGCGCACACACCGTCAGCTTCCCCGTGGTTGACGGGGAGTCCGTGGTTCGGGTGCAGGTCACCGTCACCTACGAGAGGTCGCTGCTCGGCCTCGTCGGCTTCGAAGACACCGTCAACGTCACCGGGGAGGCGACCGCTCGGGCGCTGACCGGTGGACTGTAGGAAGGAAGGCCGCCATGTCCACATCGGCTCGTCTCCTTGGCCGGGTGCTCACCGGATTCGGTGCCCTCGCCCTGCTCGGTGTGCTGCTGGTCGGCGCCCCGGTGGCGCTGCTCGCGTTCGCCGGTAACCCCCTGCCGGCGCAGGTGCCGACCCTCGGGGAGATCGGCACGGTGCTGATCAGCCGCGACGACGGCCAGCTCTTCATCCGGGTGCTGGCGGTGGCCGGCTGGGTTGGCTGGGCCACCTTCGCCCTCTCGGTGCTGGTCGAGTTGGGCGCCCTCGCCGTCCGTCGCCCCGCCCCCCGGTTGCCGGGGATGGGCCGGCAACAGCGGGCCGCCGCCGCACTGGTCGGCTCAGTAGCATTGATCTTGGTGGCGAGTCCGGTGGCGGCCAGCGCGGCGGCGGTGGCGGCGGGTCCGCCAGCATCCACGGTGACGGTGGTAGCGGACCCAACAGCCCAAGCGGCGGCAGGCCCAACAGCCCAAGCGGCGGCAGGCCCAACAGCACCCAGGGCTGTGGCCGCATCGACCGTCGCATCCACTGCCTCAACCACATCGCCCGCAGACGCGCCGGAGCGGGCACCCGTCTATCGGGTGGCCAGGGGCGACTACCTCGGGTCGATCGCCGCGCGGTACCTGGACGGGTTCGAGGACTACCGGAGCCTGGCCACGCTGAACCGGCTGGCCGACCCCGACCGCATCCACCCGGGTCAGCTTCTGCGGCTGCCCGCCGAGGCGCACGACCGTGGCCCCGGCCCCCACGCCACCGGACGGCTGGTCGCCCGACCGACCCCACCCCAGCCACCCGCGCCGGCACCGGCGTCGGCCGAGCAGTCAACACCGCCGTCGCCGGTGGAGTCGGCTGGTTCGGACTCGGCTGGTTCGGATTCGGCTGGTTCAGACTTGGCTGGTTCGGACTCGGCGGTTTCGGGGACGGCGGTTTCGGACGCGTCCTCGACGGATACGGCAGCTCCGGAGCAGACCGCTCCGGACCCGGCGGCGGAGGCGCCGGTCGTGGCCGTGGGCGCGGCCGGCCCTGGCGATCCGAACCGGGTGAACCGGCCGCTCGCCGTCTCGGCCGTCCTCGCCGTGTCGAGCATCGTCGGCGCGCAGATCGGCGCGGCGCTCGGCCTGCGTCGACGCCCGGCGACCGCTCGCACCGGGACCGACCGTCGCGCGCTGCCAGGCGGTCAACGGCGGTGGGAACTGCCGGCTGGCCGGCACCGGCGAGACTGACTCCGCCCCTACGACTGACTCCGCCCCTACGACTGTTCCCGGCCCCTACGCCGGCGGGTCGCCCCAGCAGTCGGTGTGCACGGCCTCGGCCAACGGGCGCTTGCTCCGCCAGCCGTGCCGGGCCAGATCGGGTACGGCTTCGAAGTGGGTGACCGGGCCGAGGCAGAGCCAGGCCACCGGACGGATCCCGGCCGGGATCCGGAGCAGTTCGGCGAGCCACTGCTCCCGGTAGAACGACACCCAGCCGACACCGAGCTGCTCGGCGGTCGCGGCGAGCCAGAGGTTCTGGATGGCCAGGCAGGCCGAGTAGAGCCCGGTGTCGGCGATGGCGTGCCGGCCGAGCACCGCCGGTCCGCCCCGGGCCGGGTCGTAGGTGACCACGATCGACAGGCTGGACTCCAACACCCCGTCGATCTTGATCCGGGCGAACCTCTCGGCCGCCTCCCCGGTCAGGGTCGCGGCGAAGACCTCCCGCTCGGCGCTGACGTGCTCGTGAAAGGCGCGGCGCAGCTCCGGGTCGCGGACCACGATGAAGTCCCACGGCTGCGAGTAGCCGACGCTCGGGGCCGCGTGGGCGGCGGCGAGCACCCGGTCCAGGGCCTCGGCGGGCACCGGCGCCCCGGTGAACTGCGCCCGCACGTCCCGGCGGCGGTGGATGACGTCGTACAGGTCCATCGGGCACCTCACATGATCACGTCGCCGAGCAATCTAATCCGATCTCCAGGGACGATGCCAGCCCGCACGCCGAGATCGGGCGCCCCGGCACCCCGCAGGTGGGCTGGCTCTGGCGGGCCGGACACCGCCGGGGTCATGCTGTCCCGATGGGCGTACGCGTCGAACGGTCCGCGACGGTGACCACAGTGATCCTGGATCGGCCGTCGGCGCGGAACGCCGTGGACGGTCCGACCGCGCGGGAGCTGGCCGACGCTTTCCGCGCCTTCGAGGCTGACCCGGACGCGGCGGTGGCGGTGCTCTGCGGTGCGGGCGGCACGTTCTGCTCCGGTGCCGACCTGAAGGCCATCGGCACCCGTACCGGCAACCGGGTCACACCGGACGGGGATGGCCCGATGGGCCCGACCCGGATGACGCTGTCCAAGCCGGTGATCGCGGCGATCTCCGGGTACGCGGTGGCGGGCGGGCTGGAGCTGGCGCTCTGGTGCGACCTCCGGGTCGCCGAGGAGGACGCGGTGCTCGGCGTCTTCTGCCGGCGTTGGGGCGTACCGCTGATCGACGGCGGGACGTTTCGGCTGTCCCGACTGATCGGCGAGAGCCGGGCGATGGACCTGATCCTCACCGGCCGTCCGGTGCCGGCGCCCGAGGCGTACGCGATGGGTTTGGTGAACCGGCTGGTCGCCCCCGGTACGGCTCGGACCGCGGCCGAGCAGCTGGCCGCGGAGCTCGCCGGGCACCCGCAGACCTGTCTGCGCAACGACCGGGCCGCGGTGCTGGCCACGGCGGCGCTGCCGGAGCCGGCGGCGCTGGCGACCGAGCTGGCGTACGGGATGGAGTCGTTGGCCGCCGACGCGGCGGCCGGGGCGGCCCGGTTCGCCGCGGGTGCCGGCCGGCACGGCGCCGGTGCCTGACGGGGCCGAGGCCGGACGGGTCAGTCCAGCGCGCCGCCGACCGCCGGGGCGAGCAGCGCGAGCAGCGCCGCCGGGGCGTCCCGGCGCTCGTCCAGGTGCAGCACCAGGTCCTCGATCGCCCGCTGTCGGTGCCGGTCCAGGATGCGCCCGGTCAGGTCCCGATACTTGTCCACGATGTCGGCGTTACTGAGTGGACGCCGCACCGAGCCGAGCGGCGTTTCGGTGTGCTGCTCGTAGGTCTGACCAGCATCGGTGGTCAGGCGCACCCGCCCGGTGGACGCCGGCCCGGACCCGCGGTTCACGGTCATCCGGTCGATCAGCCGCCACACGTCGTCCTGCTCCAGCCGCTCCGGTCGGAACTGTTCCACCGAGACCGCGCCGTCCAGCAGCGCCGCCGCCGTCGTGTAGCAGACGGACATCTGCGCGGCGACGCTCTCGATCGGCCGGTGCAGCGGGAAGACCGCGTGGTCGAAGACGGACTCGGCGACCTCGATCTCGATCCGTTCGATGGTGGCGGGGTCGAAGCCGTCTGTCGTCCGCAGCGCCAGCGCCGCGTCGATCGCCGGGTGGGTGTACGCCATCGCCGCGTACGGTTTGATTGTCTGTTCCGGCAGATACCAGTGTTCGCCCAGCGCGTCGCCGATCGCCGACGGGTCGGTGTCGTGCCGCGCCGTGAAGGCCGCCAGGTATCCGCCGTAGCCGCGTTCGAAGACCCGCTTGATCCCGATGTAGTCGCCGGCCGCCAGGGTCGCCGCGACCAGGCCGTTGCGGGCCGCGAAGCCGTGCTGCATGCGCTTGACCATCGACTCGTACTGTGCGGCCATCAACCCACCCGACTGGGTCGCGGCGATGCCCAGCGCGTCTTCGAACCGGGCGGGGGTCAGGTCGTACAGCACCCCGCCGGCCGCTGCGGCCCCCAGCCCGCCGAAGACCGCGCCGGAGTGCCAGCCCCGGGTTATCAGCGCTGGCCCGCCCAGCGCGCGGCCGACCCGGACGCCGGCCTCGAAGCCCAACACCTCGGCCCGCAGGAGGTCGACCCCGGTGACCGTCGCCCGCCGGCCGGCCACGGCCAGCAGCACCGGCAACAGCACCGCGTTGGCGTGCCAGGGAGTCCGGTACGACACGTCGTCGAGCTCGAAGCCCTGGATGAAGCTGCTGTTCAACAGCACCGCCGTGGACGCGTCGGTGCTGCGGTCCCATCCGGCGACCAGGCTGGAGCCGGGCTCCACGGTCAGGCTCCGCACGGCGATCTGGGACCAGGGCAGCCGGGCGCCGACCAGGAGGCAGCCGATGCCGTCCAGGATCAGGTGCCGGGCCCGGGTGGTGACGTCGGCGGGGATGGCGTCGATCGAGGTCTCCGCCAACCAGGTGACGAGCCGACCCGTTGGCCCGTCCGGGTCGGTCGGTGTCGCACCGGCCATTGTCGTCTCCGTTCCTCGCCCGGCCGGATCAGCCCAGGTCCCGCAGGGCGTCGGAGATGGCCCGGTAGAAGGTCGGGTACGCGTAGATCATGCTGCGGAGTTCGGCCAGCGGTACCGCCGCGTGCACGGCGACCGCCAGCCCGGAGAGCACCTCGCCGCCGGCTGGCCCGACCGACGTTCCGCCGACCAGCACCCCCCGGTCGGCGTCGGCGACGAGTTTGATCAGGCCGTCGGCGCGGTGGATCCAACCGCGGGCCGAGGAGCCCAGCGACACGCGGCCGACCTGGACGTTGATCCCCCGCTGGCGGGCCTGCGACTCGGTGAGCCCGACCGCCCCGACCTCCGGGTCGGTGAAGGTGACCCGGGGCAGCGCCCGGTAGTCGGCCCGGGGGACGGCCGTGCCGTTCGGGTCCGTCCCCGCTCCGGTGTCGGATCGATCGAGCTCGGGGCCTTCGACGGCATCAGCTCGACGGACGCGGTCGAGCAGGTCGGCGACGACGATGCCCGCCTGGTAGGTCGCGACGTGGGTGAAGGCGCCGGCACCGGTCACGTCGCCGACCGCCCAGATTCCCTCGGTGACGCGCAGTCGGTCGTCAACGGGTAGGAAGCGCTGGTCGGCGCGGACGCCGACGGTGTCCAGGCCTAGTTCGTCCAGGTGCGCCCGGCGCCCGGTCACCACCAGCAGCCGGTCGGCGGTGTACCGGGCGTCGTTCGCCCGCAGGGTGAATTTCTGCCCGTCGTGGTCGACCCGGTCCGCCAGCACGCCGGTGTGGATATTGACGCCGTCGGCGCGGAGTGCGGCGGCGACCACCTCGGACGACTCCGGCTCCTCGGTCGCCAGCACCCGGTCCAGCGCCTCGACCACGGTGACCTGGACGCCGAATCGCGCGAAGACCTGCGTCAGCTCCAGCCCGATCGCGCCGCCGCCGAGTACCAGTAGCGACTCCGGTAGCCGGGCTACCTCGATCGCCTGGTGATTCGTCCAGTAGGGGGTCTCGGCCAGCCCGTCGACGGGCGGCGCGGCGGGGCGGGTACCGGTGCCCAGTACGATTCCGTGCCGGGCCTGGAAGACCTGGTCGTTGACGCGGACCCGACCCGGTCCGTCGAGCCGTCCGCTGCCCCGGATGAAGCGTCCACCCTGGTTGCGGAACCGTTCCACCGCGACCCGGTCGTCCCAGTTGTCGGTGGCCTGCGCGCGGATCCGGTCCGCCACGGGTGCCCAGTCGGGCGATACCCGCGTCGATCCGGCGAATTCGTGCACCCGGTGTGCCTCGGCGAGGGTGTTCGCCGCCCGGATCATCATTTTGCTGGGCACGCATCCCCAGTACGGGCACTCGCCACCGACCAGGTCCCGCTCGATACCGACGACGCTGAGCCCGGCCTCGGCGAGCCGGCCGGCCACCTCCTCGCCGCCGACTCCGAGCCCGACGACGACCACGTCCACCAGCTCCGGCTCCATCCTGTCAGCCTAGGGACCGGTCCGGGTGAGTGTCATCAATGGTGGACCGGGCACCCGGACGGGAGTGCCGGTTCGGGTGAGCAGGGCCCGGGCGGTCTCCGTGAGCCGGTGGTGCTGCGGCACCCGGGCCCGGCGGGCGAAGACATCGAAGTCCTGCTCGGCGACCTCGTCGAGGATGCCGCCGTAGAGCGTGTAGGCGGTGCGGATGCAGGCCTGCGAGGCGGGGTCGAGCAGGGTGACCCCGGGTGCGGCGGCGGCGTAGTGCGCCTGGGCCCGAGTCACCTCGTAGCGGATCAGTTCCCGGATCGGTTCGCTGGTCCGGCCGGCGGCGCGCGCGGCCAGGAGATCGTCGCGGGTGACGTCGAAGCGGGCCAGGTCCGCGTCCGGCAGGTACGTCCGGCCACGGTCGAGGTCTTCGGCAACGTCCCGGATGAAGTTTGTCAGTTGGAAGGCGAAGCCGAGCTGGCGGGCGGGCTCGCGGGCGGCGACCGGGTCGGCACTGCCGAGGATCGGCAGCATCATCGTGCCGATGACGGCGGCGGAGCCCTCCATGTAGTGGAGCAGGTCGGCGTAGGTGGGGTAGGAGCTGACGGTCAGGTCCATCGCCATGCTGCGCAGAAACGACGCGAAGTCGTCTCGGTTCAGGTCGAAGACGGCGATGGTGTGTAGCACGGCGGGGAGCAGTGGGTCGGTGACCGGCTCACCGTGCAGGCCGGCGAGGAACCGCGCGGCCCAGTCGTCCAGCTGGGCGGCCCGCAGCGCCGCGGGCAACTCCTCGGTTCGGTCAACAATCTCATCCGCGTAGCGGGTGAAACCGTACAAAGCATGTACATGTCGCCGTTTCCACGTGGGAAGCAGCCGGGTGGCGAGATAGTAGGTGCGGCCGTGGTGACGGTGCAGCTCACGGCATCGGTCGTAGGCGGCGGTGAGATCCGTGTCCACCGGCCCCTCCCTAAAATCGACGCATGAATCGACGCAACTCGTAACCCTAGGATATGCTCCCGCGCATGGCCAACGACGCAGTTGTGGGTAAAGCCCCCCGGGTCATCCCGGCCCGCCGTGGTGGCGAAACCGACTCGGTCCGCGCCCGCTTGGCCGCCTACACCGGGGAGATCGTCGCCGCGGTTGACGACACCCTCGTCGACTTCCTCAACACCGAGATCGACGCACTGGCCGCGATCGACCCGAGCGCCGGCGAGTTCGCCACCATCGCCCGCGACAGCGTGTTGGCCGGCGGAAAACGGCTCCGTCCGACCTTCGCCTACTGGGGATGGCGGGGCGTGGTCGGCGACGCCGAGCCGCTGCCCCCCGTGCTGCCGGCGCTCGCCGCGCTGGAGTTGCTGCACGCCTTCGCGCTCACCCACGACGACGTGATGGACTCCTCCGCCACCCGACGTGGCCGGCCCACCGCACACGTCGCGGTCGCCGCCCAGCACGCCGCGGCCGGGCGGCGCGGCGACTCCGACAAATTCGGCGAGAACGTCGCCATCCTCGTCGGCGACCTCTGCCTGGTCTGGGCCGACCGGCTCCTCGCGCAGGCCGCCCTGCCGCCGGCCCGGCTGCTGGAGGTCCGGCGCTGCTACGACCAGATGCGGGTGGAGACCGTCGCCGGGCAATACCTCGACGTCCTCGGCGAGAGCGACCCGACGAACTGGTCGGTGGAGCGGGCCCTGCAGGTCGCCCGCTACAAAACCGCCAGCTACACGGTGCGGTGGCCGCTGCTCTTCGGCGCCCGGCTGGCCGGCGTCGGCGCCGACTCCCCACTGCTCGCGGCGTACACCCGCTACGGCCAGGCCGTCGGCGAGGCGTTCCAACTCTGCGACGACCTGCTCGGCGTCTACGGCGACCCGGCCACCACCGGTAAACCCGCCGGTGACGATCTGCGTACCGGCAAGCCGACCGCGCTGCTGATGCTGGCCCGCAGTCGGGCCGACTCCGCGCAGCGTCGCGCCCTGGACCAAGTCGGCGCGGGCGCGGACGACCGGGAGGTCACCCGACTGGCGGAGGTGGTCGCGGCGACCGGTGCCGTCGCCCAGGTCGAGCAGATGATCTCCGATCGGGTCGCCGAGGCGCTCGACGCCCTCGCCGCTCCAGCGATCGATGACACCGCGCGGACCGCGCTCGCCGGCCTCGCGACCGTCGCCACCCACCGGCGAGCATGATGGGCGCGTCTTCCCGAGGAGGTGGTCAGGTGCGCACGGTACGCGGGCGTACGGACCGAGTGGTGATCGTCGGTGCCGGGCTCGGCGGGCTGGCCTGCGCGCTGCACCTAGCCGGCAGCGGTCGCCAGGTGACAGTGCTGGAACGCGAGCCGGTGCCGGGTGGTCGGGCCGGTCGGCTCAGCGTCAACGGGTACGACTTCGACACCGGACCCACGGTGCTGACCATGCCGGACCTGATCGCCGAGGCGCTGCACGCCGTCGGTGAGGAGCTCGACGACTGGCTCGAACTGAGCCCACTCGACCCCGCCTACCGGGCGTACTATCCGGACGGCTCCACCCTGGACGTGATCACCGACACGACCCGGATGGCCGCCGAGATCGCGAAGGTCTGCGGTCCGCGGGAGGCCGACGGCTACCTCCGCTTCGTCGACTACGCCCGCGAGCTGTGGCGCCTCGAACGGGCCGACTTCATCGAACGCAACCTGGACGCCCCCACCGACCTGCTCACCGGGAACCTGCTGAAGCTACTCGCCGGCGGCGCCTTCCGGCGGCTCCAAACGAAGATCAACCAGTTCTTCCGGGACCCGCGTACCCAGCGCGTCTTCTCCTTCCAGGCGATGTACGCCGGGCTCGCGCCGCACGACGCGCTCGCCATCTACGCGGTTATCGCGTACCTCGACTCCGTCGCCGGGGTGCACTTTCCGCGCGGCGGCATCCACGCCGTCTCCCGGGCCATGGCCGGCGCCGCCGAGAAACACGGGGTGCAGCTCCGGTACGACACCACCGTGACCCAGGTGGAGACCGCCGCCGACCGGGCGACCGGTGTCCGTACCGCCAGCGGGGAGTTCGTCCCCGCCGACGTGGTGGTGCTCAACCCGGACCTGCCGGTGGCGCACCGGGAACTGCTCCAGACCCGGCACCGCCGGTTGACCTACTCCCCCTCCTGCGTGGTCCTGCACGTCGGGTCGACGCAGGGCTATGCGAAGATCGCCCACCACAACATCCACTTCGGGCGGGCGTGGCGCGGCACCTTTGACGAAGTCATCCGTCGGGGCGAACTGATGAGCGACCCGTCGCTGCTGGTCACCAACCCGAGCCGGACCGACCCGTCGGTGGCCCCCGCCGACCGGCACGCCTACTACGTGCTGGCGCCGGTGCCGAACCTCGACCGGGCCCCCTTCGACTGGCGGGGTGGCCTCGCCGACCGCTACGCCGACCGGCTGGTGCGAACACTGGAGGAGCGGGGCTACGTGGGCTTCGGCGACGGCATCGAGGTGCTGCGGACGGTCACCCCCGCCGAGTGGGCGGAGCAGGGCATGGCCGCCGGCACGCCGTTCGCCGCCGCGCACAGCCTCTTCCAGACCGGGCCGTTCCGCCCGCCCACCCTGCACCGCGGCCTCGCGAACGTGGTCTTCGTCGGCTCGGGCACCCAGCCCGGAGTCGGGGTGCCGATGGTGCTGATCTCCGGCAAGCTCGCCGCCGCGCGGGTGACAGGAGACCCTTCGTGACCGGCCGGGAAGCCCACCTGGTCGAGCTGGTGGACGAGGCCGGCGTGGTGACCGGTCAGACCACGGTGCGGGCCGCGCACCAGCCGCCGGGGCGGCTGCACCGGGCCTTCTCGGTGCTACTCGTCGACCCCGACGGCCGAGTCCTGCTCCAGCGCCGGGCCGCGGTGAAGACCCGCTTCCCGCTGCGCTGGGCCAATGCCTGCTGCGGCCACCCGCTGCCCGGCGAGCCGTTGACGATCGCCGCCAACCGCCGGCTCGGCGAGGAGCTGGGCGCCGCCCCGGTCGAGCTGACCGAGGTCGGCAGCTACATCTACCGGGCCGAGGACCCGACCACCGGCAGGGTCGAGTTCGAGTACGACCACGTCCTCCGGGGCGACCTGCCGGCCCACGCCCCGCTGCGTCCGGATCCGGAGGAGGTCGCCGAGCTGCGCTGGGTGCCCCCGGCCGTGCTCGCCGCGGAGCTCGACGCCGACCCTCCCGCGTACGCCCCGTGGTTGGGTGGGGTGCTCAACCGGCTGCTTCACCCGGGCGGGCCCACCCTGCGTCAGCCAGACCTGCGTCAGCCCCCGCTGGCGGCCGAGGACGCTCCGGAGCGGCCAGGTGGCGGATGAGGCACTGAGCGCTGGCACCGTCGCCCGCCGGCTGGGCGTCGCGGTGACGACCCTGCGCACCTGGCATCAGCGCTACGGGCTCGGGCCCAGTGAGCACGTCCCCGGGCACCACCGCCGCTACACCCCGGCCGACCTCGCCCGCCTGGAGACCATGCGGCGGCTCACCGCCAACGGGGTCGCCCCGGCCGAGGCCGCCCGTTGGGCCGTCCAGGCCCCCGACGCCGCGCTTCCCGCTCCCGCTCCCGCTCCCGCTCCCGCTCCCGGTCCCGGTCCCCGGATCGAGAGGCGGGGGGCGCGCGACGGCGGCGGCGCGACAATCCCGGTGGGCCGGTCCGGCCCGGCCGCCCGGGGGCTGGCCCGGGCCGCCATGCGACTTGACTCCAACGCCATCAACGAGGTGATCGACCGCGCCATTCGCACCGACGGCGTGGTCACCACCTGGGACACGCTGCTGCGACCAGTGCTCGCCGGGATCGGTGAACGGCACGCCGCCACCGCGGCGCTGATCGAGGTCGAGCACCTGGTGTCCCGCTGCGTGTCGGAGGCGTTCGCCGCCGTGGTCCGCGCGCACGCGCCCCACGGGCCGCCTCGCATCCTGCTCTCCTGCGCCGACGAGGAGCAGCACAGTCTGCCGCTGGAGGCGCTCGGCGCGGCGCTGGCCGAAACTGGGATCGCCCACCGGCTGCTCGGGGCCCGAGTGCCGGTGCGGGCGCTGCTGGAGGCGGTCAACCGTACCGGGCCGGCTGCGGTCGTGCTGTGGTCGCAGACGCGGAGCACCGCCGATCCCACCCAGCTCACCGCCCTGCTCGCGGGCCCCCATCGGCCGCTGCTGGTCTTCGCGGTCGGACCGGGCTGGCGGGCGGACAGCCTCCCTGCCGGGGTGGTGCGTCCGGTGGACCTCGCCGAGGCGCTCTCGCTCGCCGCAGCCGTACGCGACTCGCTGGACCAGCCGGCCGCGGGGTAGGGGCGGCTGCGGTGCCGAGCCGGCCCGGAGCCTGGGTCTCACCTGCGGGTTTCCGTTCCGGCGGGGAGCGCCGGGACCGGTTTGGTTGAGCGGCCGGCCATCACGTATGCTTTCTAAGCCTCCGGCGGGGCCGGATGGGAGCAAGACCGTCAGAAGTTGTGAGTGTGCAATGATGGCGGGGCCGCCCTCATCGTCTAGCGGCCCAGGACGCCGCCCTTTCAAGGCGGTAGCACGGGTTCGAATCCCGTTGGGGGCACGGTCCGACCTCGGTCGGATGAGCAAGGTCCTGTGGAGCAGTTGGAGTGCTCGCCGCCCTGTCAAGGCGGAGGTCGCGGGTTCAAGTCCCGTCAGGACCGCAAACGTCGAAGGCCGCGCCAGCACGCGCGGCCTTCGACATATCGGGCAGGTGCCCCGGCCATCGGCGACCTCGACGGGCGGGTATCATGACCCGAAGCGCGGCCAGGTAGCTCAGTTGGTACGAGCGTCCGACTGAAAATCGGAAGGTCGACGGTTCGACCCCGTCCCTGGCCACATAGCCTTTCGCCGGGCTATACGGTCCCCACCAGCGGAAACGTAGGTGGGGATCTTTGCTTTGCTGGTGGTCGGCTCACCGTTCAGCCCCGGGGTTGCTCACGGATTGCTCACGCGGCTCTCTGTGGGGCCGGTAACGAGTCAAGAGTTTGACCGCTTCTTCGACCTGTTGCGCGGTTGTCCGGCGCATCAGGTGCGCGTACACCCGGCGCGTGACCTCCGGCGTCGAATGCCCGAGGATCAACTGAACGACCTCGATTGCAACGCCACCAGCCAGCATCAGCGAACACGCGCCATGCCGCGTGTCAGGCAACCGAACCATCGGTAGGCCGCACTCCACCACATGCTGCTCGAACTCCACCGTGATCCGATCCGGTCGAAGGGGTAGCCCGTCCGGGCGACAGAACACCAGCCCATGGTCCTTGGTCGAGATGACTGGTGGGGTCGCTCTCATCGCGGCTGCCACCGCTGGTTGGTGTGGCTCTCGCCTGGCGTGCGTCCCGCCGGTTACCGCGGCGGAGAGAGGCCCAAGAGGAACTGTCCGGCTCTACGGCGGTAGCCCAACCCGATCCACGCAAAAGTGACGGCCGGCGAACGCACGATCGGCGGCATGAGCGAAGGGGCAGCGACCAGTCGCCCCAGTCGGCAGCATGGAACGCTTGCTAGGCATGATGATGTGATGTCGACGCAGCGATACCTCGTTCTTCACGACTACGGCATGGGCGGCCTGTGGTGGTGGATTCGCGCCAGGTCGGTCCGCGAGGTGCAGGAAGCCTTCGCCGAGGTTGAGGTCGTCGACGACCCCGCCGCTGTCGCGCGCGCCGAGGGCTGGGATCTCGACGAGGTGGACATCGGTGCGGCGACTCTTCCTGCTGGTTTGGACGGACTACGCGCGATGCGCGACAAGCAGCGCGCGCTGCCCGGTTTCGGCGCGCTCGCCGACAAGCAGGTGCTGTTCTTGCGCCAGTTGTGGGACGACGACGAGCCGGCGACGTACCTGATGGAGGTCGGGCCGGACGGTCGCCGTGTCCGGCAGGTGGAGGTCGCCGAGGACGGCACCGGGATTAAGACGGATGCCGATGATTGGCCCTTGAATCCGCCGATGGTAGATCTTTTCGATCCGCAGTTGCCGAACCAGGAAATCGATCGTGATGAGTTCGAAAGAGCGTGGGCAGCCGCACGGTGGGAAGACAGCCGGTAGTCCTATCGGTGGCGGCTTGCAGCAGTGACCTACGCCCGATCTGCGACATGAGCAAGCGCGCGTTTACACGTTCCCTTGGTGCGAGCCTGGCGTGCCTGAGAAGTTGTTCGACCACCCAGCCCTGCCGATGCCCGGGAAGGCAGCGTGAGCCAGGGTGTACTCAACGGAGCCACCGGCCAACTGGCGGAGATTGCTGCCCGCCGGCGCTAAATCTGCGGTTCCGGGGTCTGAGATGCGTGAGGCCATCGCTTTTCACCTGGAGGGCCTGCGCGAGGCGGGCGTGCCGGTTCCGGCACCGAAAGCGGTCAGCGTTGATTTGATCGCGGCGTGATGCACGCTGCCCGCGTACGGGGAGGCCGCCATCCGGCAGCCTCCCTCGCGAACCGCACGGATTGCTAACCGGCGCAACCAGGTACGTCGCCAGAGCAGTTGTTCGGCCGGTTCTTGACCACGATGGTGCCGGTGGCGGTGTTCAACTCGACCGTTCCATTGATATTGAAGATGCCCCCGCCGTCGGTGGTGGCGATATTCTTGACCACCTTCGTGTCGAAGAGACTGGCGGTACCACTGAACGTGTTGTATATGCCGCCGCCCTCGCCACCTGCCTGGTTTCCGGTGACCTTTGTTCGTCGTATCACCAGCGAGCCGGTGTTGTAGATGCCGCCAGCGTCGGTGGCGGCCGTGTTGTTTTCGATGTTGCTGTTCTCGACCACAACGGAGGAGCTCGGGTTTGTTCCCAGGCCGCCCACGACGCTTGTGGTGGCGACGTTTTCGGAAACGGTGACAGATTTGAGGGTGAGTTGTGTGTTGAGGTTCACGAGGATGGCGCCGACTTCCATCGCGGTGTTGTTCGTGATGTCGGTGTCCGTCACGGTGCCGATTCCGATGAACATGACAAGGCCGCCGGTGCCGAATGAAGCGTGATTGGCGTTGATGGTGCTGCTGTCGATCTGGACATCGCCCGCGCCGAAGACCCCAGCTCCGACGAAGCCAGTGGTGTTAGCGCGCACGTGAGTCTTACGGATCTTGAGTACGCCAAAGCTGAGGACCCCTCCACCGAAAACGGCGGCGCGATTGTCATCAACGGAAGAGTGGTTTATGTGGGTAATGCCGTTGTTGGCGATGCCCCCGCCGTTGCCGTCGGCGATGTTGCGGGTGATAGCGCTGTCGTTGGCGGTGAGTCTGCCGCCGGTGTTGACGAGGATCGCGCCGCCGTCGCCGATGGTCTGTCCGCCGGTGACTTTCAGGCTGTTCAGAGTGAGGTCGCCGCCGCCGTTGATGGTGAGGATGCGGAACAGGTCGGCGGTGGCGGCGCGTTCGATGGTGGTGTGTTTGTTGCCGTTGAGGGTGATGGGGGTAGTGATGGTGGGCAGGCCGGCGCCGTCGAGGTTGGTGGTGAGCAGGTAGGTGCAGTCCTTGGCGAGGTCGAGGGTGGCGCCGCCGCGGGCGTTGGCGAGGGCGATCGCGGCGATGAGGGCTTCGGCGTCGCAGGGCACAGGGGTGCCCTTGGGCTGTTTCCCCTTCATCCCGGTGCCCTTGCCGTAGTGCTTGCCCCTGCGGTCGTCTCGGGTAGCGCGGCGCTCGTCAACGGAGGGGGCGTCCTCGGCGGCAGCGACGTCGTCTTTGATCGCGCTGGCGGCGGGGGTGACGACCGCGCCGCCGGCGCCAAGGGTCAAACCGGTCATGCCGGCCAACCCGATGGCCCACCACCGGTTTCTGGCTCGGCGTGCCCGGGGCTTGTCGTGGTCGTGGTCGTGGTCGTGGTCGTGGTGGGGTTGGGCCATCACAGTCTCGGTCTCCTTTCTCCGTGAACGGCGAGCAACGCACACCTGCGGTGGCCGTTCCTCGGCTACCGGGCAGGCGATAGCGGCCACCTTCAGCTAACCCCGGCACGGGCCCCACGCAGCCATGAACACGAAAAAAGCGCTTAAATAAGACAGACATGCGGCGCGAGTCATGCCAACGGCCGGACCTCCCGACTGATCCGGGGCGGACAGGGTCCCGGCGCGATGGGCGTCGGCACCCTGGCCCGCCAGCCGCGTCGAACGGACCGGGCCCCGCCCCGACCGGAGTGTCCTTCCCCGTTCACGGACGAGGAGCCGCCCCAGGGTGGTGCGGTGTGGCGCTCCTCGGGCTACCAGGTAGGTGGCAACCAACCCGAGTAAAATCCGTTATAGGGCGTTTAAGGGTTAGATATGCGAGTAAAACCCCCCAAACGAGATGCGAGCCTGCTTACATGCGCGGGGTAGTCGCGTTGAGCTGCGGTAGCTTTGCATCCCGTGACAGCACCTGAGATCACCGTTGCCATGCCGGGAGACCGTGAGCGGGTCGTCGGCTCACTTGTCGCCGCCTTCGAGAAGGACCCCCTGCTGCGATGCTATTTTCCCGACCAGGCGACCTACCCTGAGTACGCCTCTGTCTTCTTCGGGTACCTCTTCGACAAGCAGGTGCATCAGCAAACGATCTGGACGATCGAGCGCGGAGCGGCGGTCGCGATCTGGCAGGCGCCGGGGGCAGGGGACGAGGGACTGGACGGCGTTCTCGCCGCTCACCTCCCCGCTGAGGCGCTGAGCCGCTTCGATGCCTTTCATGAGGCGATGGACGCGGCGGTGCCGGCAGAACCTTTCTGGTACCTCAGCGTCCTGGGCACCCATCCGGAGAGCATGGGTCGTCGGTGGGGCCACGCGGTCATGGCGATGGGGCTGCGGCACGCCGCCGCAGCGGGTCTTCCGGCGGTCCTGGAAACCAGCAACCCCGACAACGTCGAGATGTACCGGCGTGCCGGCTGGGAGGTGGTGAGCACCTTCGAGGAGCCGCTGCCTACCTGGATCATGCGGCAGTCCGGCTGACCGAGTTACCCGCCCCAACCACCTCGGCGGGACCGGCGGCATCGAGCGAGGCAGGGCCGCCGGCGCGGTCGTTGAGCGAGGCGCCGGCGGTCACTGCCTCGATGCGTACCGGCCGTCAGCAGCAGCCCGCCTGCGTGCCGCTGCCCACCGTTTCCTTCGCCCCGGTCGGGGTGCAGCAATCGCTCGCCCCGCTCGGGGTGCAGCAATCGCTCTCGGTCGCCTTCGCCCCGCCGGGGGTGCAGCACGCGCTCTCGGTGGTCGGGGTGCAGCACGCGCTCTCGGTGGTCGGGGTGCAGCAATCGCTCTCGGTCGCCTTCTGGAGTTGGTCGGAGTCGGCCTTGACGGTGTAGACCTCCCAGGGCTCGTTGCCGGGGCCGTGCACCCAGACCTTGTCCTGGAGCGCGTAGCAGCACTCGGTGTTCTGCTCCTCCAGGGTGGTAAGCCCGGACTCGGCGAGTCGACGGGTCGCGGCGTCTACCTCATCGGTGCTGGGCACCTCGACCCCCAGGTGGTCCAGCGCGGTGGCCTGGTCCGGCTCACCTTCCAGGAGTACGAGCTTCAGCGGCGGGTTCGCCACGGCGAAGTTTGCGTAGCCGGGGCGGCGCTTGGCTGGCTCGGTGTCGAACAGCTTCGAGTAGAAGGCGATCGAGCCTTCGAGGTCGGAGACGCGGAGCGCGAGCTGTACCCGGGACATGGTTTTCCTCCTGCTGGGTTCGTCATCTGGTTATCGGCGTGGGGGGGGTGCGACGCCGGCTTCGCTGTCTAGATGTTTCTCGAAGCAAGCTCTAGTCTGCCCCCTGATTTGAAGACTGTCAACCTAGAGCCTTATCTAAACAGCCTTCCCGTCCTGCTGTGCCCCGGGCCCGTTTGTCCGGTCCACCTGAAGCTGGCACCGTCCACGGTTGTTGGCACCAGTGGTGGCACCGTCCGGATTTTGTTGGCACCGATGTCCGGTTCCCGTGAGAAGGTGGCAGGGGCCTTCTTGATCATCAGCGGCTGGGTGAGTGGTCACGGCGTCGGGTGGCGGTTGCTGCGGACGAGGTGTTCGCCGCTGTCGGTGCGGTAGTAGAGCACCGAGCGCCCTGCCCGCCTGCGGCGTACGAGCTGTGCGTCGAGCAGCACCCGCAGATGTCTGCCGATCGACCCGAGCCCGCTGCCGGTCAGCGCCACCAGCTGCGTGGTGCTCAGCGGTGTGTCGAGCAGACACAGCGTCTCCGCCCGCCCCGGTCCGAGCAGCCGCGCCAGCGCCTGCGGCGGTGCGCTGCCGCCTGGCTCCGCCAGCCGCGCCGAACACGGATAGATCACCGCGTACCGTTTCGGCAGCCGCCAGGCTACCCAGCCGCGCCGGGCGCTGCTCGGGATGAACAGCAGCTGCGCACTGGACAGGGTGCGGGGCGGGTTGTCGTACGCGTTGATCTGCAACCGGCCGTCGCCCAGCCACCGCATGCCGGGCCGTAGGCGGTCGAGTGCAGCCTTCCAACCGACCGCGCCGAGCTGCTGTGCGCGGGCGACGATGTCGGCCTCGAACAGCCGTCGCCGCCGTGCCCAATCGGGTTCGACGGTGTGCGTCCACACCCACTCCAGCAGATCGGCGGCGCGTTCGGCCAGGTCAGGTCGGTCGAGCGAGGCGTCGACCGGGCCGTCGGCCCGCAGGTCGGCCAGGGCTGTGGCGGCCGGAGTGCGGCGTACCCGGGCCAGTTCGGCCGCGAGGCTGTCGCCCAGCTGCGGCGGCACGGCGAGGAAGTCGGCGACCGAGCGGGCCCGCAGCGCCGCGCGCACCAGCGGCCGCCGCACCGGGTCGGTCGCCATCATCCGCCGGTACGCCCCCACGTGCGCCCGCAGCCACTCCTGCTGCCCCGGCGGCGCATGCCCGTACTCCAGCAGGTTCAGGCACGCCAGCGCCTCGGTCAGCGGCGACACCGTGAACCGGCTGTCCGCCAGCACGTCGGTGTCGATCACCCAGACGCCCACGTTTCGCCTCCCCGCGAAACTGTAGCTGCAGACTTCTCCGCCGCCGGACACTGCCCGCCGTGCAGACCTATCGCGAGCTGTTCGCGCACCGGGAGTTCCGCGGGTTCTTCACCGCGGTGTCATTGCAGGTGGCCGCGGGCACCCTGAACGGGCTGGCGCTTGCCACCCTCGTGTTCGAGCGCACCGGGTCGCCGTTGCTGTCCGCGATCACCATGTTCGGCGCGTCGATCATGCAGGTGGTCGGCGCGATGACGCTGCTGTCCGCGGCCGACCGGGTGCCGCCCAGAGCGGCTATGACGACGATCGCGCTGGTTGGCGCGTCCGGATACCTGGTGATGGCCGTGCCGGGCCTGCCGGTGGCCTGCATCCTGGCGGTCCTGCTGCTGCTCGGGTTGGTCAGCTCGCTCGGCGGCGGTATCCGCTGGGGCCTGCTGGCGCAGATCCTGCCCGAGGGCGGTTACCTGCTGGGCCGTTCGGTGACGAACATGTCCGTCGGGGCGATGCAGATCGCCGGGTTTGGCCTCGGCGGCGTTCTGGTGGCAGCCGGGGTGTCGCCGCGGCTGGCGATGCTGGGCAGCGCCTGTCTGGCCTTGGTGGCCGCCCTGTGCTGGCGGGTCGCGCTGGTGCGCCGCCCACCCCGCGCGGTCGGCCGCCCGTCGGTCCGCCAGACGTGGCGCGGCAACGCGCTGCTGTGGTCGTCGCGCCCGCGGCGCGCGGTCTACCTGTCGCTGTGGGTGCCCAACGGGTTGGTCGTGGGGTGCGAGGCGCTGTTCATCCCGTATGCCCCCGGCGCCGCCGGGGCGCTGTTCGTGGCCGGGGCGCTGGGCATGCTGGCCGGGGACATGGTCACCGGGCGGTTCCTGCCGCCGGGGCGGCGGGCGGCGTTCATCACGCCGTTCCGCCTGCTGCTGGCGGTGCCGTACCTCGTCTTCGCGCTCGCGCCGGGCCTGCCGCTGGCGATCGTCGCGGTGGGGCTGGCCTCGGCCGGGTTCGGCGCGGGGTTGCTGCTGCAGGAGCGGTTGCTGGCGCTGACGCCGGACGAGCTGCGTGGGCAGGCGTTGGGCTTGCACAGTTCCGGCATGCTAACCATGCAGGCGGTCGGCGCTGTCACCGCCGGTCTGGTCGCCCAGCACTTGCCGCCGGGCACCGCGATGGCCGTGATGGCCGCCGCCTCGCTAGTGATCACCCTCGCACTGAGCCCGGCTCTGGCCTCCCCACCCACCCAGACGGGGTGACCGGTGATACACCAATGCCCCGTAGCGGCCGTCGCCGCAGGCTGATCAATAGGCGCCGCCGCCCGTTCTGGTACTCCGTACGGTTCGTGCAGCGGGCGCGGTCCGAACCGGCTGCGGAACCTCGTCGTCGAGCCGAGCCTCTCCCGCTTGGGGGTGAAGGACGTGGGCCGCGAGCGCGGCGACCAGGCAGAGGAGCGCGGGCAGGACGAACGTGTAGTTCAGGGGCATCAGTTGGGTGAGCGGCCCGATGACGGCGGGTCCACCGAGCATGCCGAGGTAGCCGAGGCCCGCGACGCGGGAGACGTTGGTGCCGGCAGCACCCGGGTCGGCGTGACCGGCCGCGCTGAAGAGCTGCGGGACGGCGCCGGAGAGACCGATTCCGAGCAGTGTCCACCCGGCGAGAGCGAGTGGGATCGACGGCGCGAGCGCGATGGTGGTGAGGGCGAGCGCGGCCAGCGCGCAGCCGTACCGGACGATGGCCGCCGGGCCGAAGCGGGCGGCGATGGTGTCGGTGAGGAAGCGTCCAATCGTCATGGCGGCGGCGAAGGCGCCATAGGCGAGCGTGGCGGTGGCGGCCGGGGTGTCGAACGCGTCGCGCAGGGACAACGTGCTCCAGTCGTTGGCGACGCCTTCGGTGAGCATCAGGATCAGTGCGAGCCCGGCGAGCGCCCAGATGCGCAGCGGAGTTTTGGTCCGGCGGCTCCTGGTGGTGCTGGCTGGGATCCGCGCGCCGGTGTTCGTCGGCAACGACAGCAGTGCGGGTGCGGCGACGGCGGTGGCTGCCAGGCCGAGGAGGCTGACCGTGGTCAGCGTGGTGGTTGGGCTCCAGTCCCAGCTGAGGGTCCGCGCGCCGACCAGCGCGGCGAGGACTCCGCCGACGGAGAACATGGCATGGAACGCGGACATGATCGGGCGTTTGTATCCGGCCTCGACCTGCACCGCGTGGGCGTTCATGCTGACGTCCAGGCAGCCGTTGCCGATACCCAGCACCAGTAGTGCCAGGCCCAGTGCCCCGGCGTTCCCAGCGAAGGCGGGCGGGATCAGCGTCGCGCTGCACAGGGCCGCGCTCAGCGGGACGACTCGACGCGCGCCGAAGCGGTCGGTGAGGGGCCCCACGACGTGCATCCCGACGAAGGCGCCGGCGCCGAGGAGTAGCAGGAGCCAACCGAGTGTGGCGTGGCTGATGCCGGCCCGGTGCTCGATGACAGGGATATGGACGACCCAGATCCCCAGGATGAAGCCGTTGAGGGTGAAGTAGGCGAAGGTGGCCAGCCGGGCCGCCCGCAGCGATTCAAACATGCAAGCGAACATAGCAAACATATTTTTTGTTCGAACCTCGAAATTTGAACGCAACTAGTGTTCAATGGGGGGATGGCGAGCGTGGACCGACACCGACACATCACCGATGCCGTACGCCGGGCCGGCCAGCTCAGCGTCGCGGAGCTGGCGGAGCAAACCGGCACCTCGGAGATGACCGTCCGTCGCGACCTGGAGCTCCTGGCCGAGCAGGGCCTGCTTGAGCGCTACCGGGGCGGGGCCAGAAGCGTGCTGCTGCGCGGCGAGGAACCCCCGTTCGCGCTTCGGGCGAACGACGGCGTGGAGGTCAAACAACGAATCGCCGCGGCGGTGGCCGAGATGATCGCCGACGGCGAGGCGGTCGTCATCGACGCCGGCACCACCTGCCTAGCGGTGGCCCGCGCACTGGCGCACCGCCGCCTTACCGTCATGCCGCTGTCCCTGCACGCGACCAACGCCCTCGTCGGCGCACCCCAACTGCGGCTGCTCCTGCCCGGTGGGGAGCCCCGCCCCGGCGAGCTGGCGCTGACCGGCCCCCTGGCGGAGGCATCCCTCGCCGCGCTGCGCTTCGACACCGCGGTCATCGGCTGCTGCGGCCTGACCGCCGCCAACGGGCTGACCGCGTACGACCTGGCTGACGCCGCGATCAAACGCGCCGCGATAGCCGCGGCCCACCGCGTCATCGTGGTAGCCGAGGCGGCCAAACTCTCCCGTACCGCCCTCGCCCTAGTCGCTCCCGCCACTGCGCTGCAGGCCGTCGTGACCGCCGACGACGCCCCCGACGAGGAGGTGGACGCCCTGAAAGCCCTCGGCGTCGCCGTGCGCCAGGTGTGACCCGTGGGCCGGTTCCGTGGGCGGCCGGTTCCCTGGGCTGGTCCCGTGAGCCCAGCTCATGGTGGGGATGAGCTGGGTGCTCGATAATCCGGGTGACATCGGCGGTGTGGGCTGCCTACCCTGACGAAAGTTCCGTTCCCCTGCTCTGGGCCGCTGCCCTGGGAGAGAGATTTTATGATCCAGCCCGCGCCGAGCGCGCCTCGCTGCACCGTCCAGTAGTCCGTTTTCCCGATGCCGCTCCGGGTCGGGGCGAGGCCTGCTCGGCCTGCTCTTGCTGTCCCTACCGACATTTCAGCAAGGAGCACCCGGGTGTCCAACACCAAGAAGACTCTCTCGCGTACGTCGCAGAACATCCTCAAGATTGACACGTTCTCCTGCATTCGGTGCGGCCTCACCGTCTCCGCCGCTGCCGGAGACGGTATCCGGCGCAATCACTGCCCGTCCTGTCTGCACTCCCAGCACGTTCAGGATCGGGTCGAGGGCGGTCCCAGTGATTGTCAGGGCCGGATGTCGCCGATCGCCATCGCCGTGCTCCGCACCGGCGACTGGATGGTCATCCACCGCTGCGTACGCTGCGATGAGCTGACCGCCAACCCCATCTGCGCCGACGACAACCAGCTCATCTTGATGCGTATCGCCGTGCGCCCACTGGCACAGCCCCCGTTTCCGCTCGAAACCTTCGGCGACCTCTGAATCGACTGGAGGTATCGACGATGCCAAGGCGGAGCAGAAGCGCGCACGGGCGGGCGCGGGCCAACCGGCGGCCACAGCGACACAAGGACGTTCTCCACCGCCAGGGTGGGCATCGGGCGAACGACTTCCGATGCGTGGGCTGCCGGCTGGACGTGTCGTCCGAGGCGCCCGGCACCACGCACCGCAATCACTGCCCGAACTGCCTGGCCAGTCTGCACGTGGACCGGCGAATCCCGGGCGACCGAGCCGCGAGCTGCCGCGGCCGGATGGAAGCGTTGAGCATGTCGGTGCGGCCCGACGGTGAATGGATGATCATTCACCAGTGTCGCTCCTGCGGCGAGCTCAGCGCCAACCGGATCGCCGGCGACGACAACGCACTGATCCTCGTACGGTTGGCGGTGAAGCCGTTGCGGGATCCCGGCATCGCCCGGCGCCTGTTTCTCGTACCGTGATCGGCCGATCGGCACCTAGCCGCTGAGGTCGGTCGGCGGGGCCCTCACCACCACGTCGGCTCGCCGGCCGACCTTCTGCCACTTCGGACTGTCGGTGGTTCGCCGCTAGGCTGGTGTGATGTACCAAGACCAACCGACGCGGGCGCAGCTGGCCCCGATTCCCCGTTCCGGCGCGCTACTCGGGCAGGAGTACGACCAGCTTCGAAAGACCGGCGACGTGCATCAGGTGCTGCTGCCGGATACCTCAATGGCCTGGCTGGTCACCAGCCCGGAACTGGTCTCCCGGGCGCTGGCCGACCCCCGCCTGGCCCTCAACCGAAAGCACAGCCGGGGCGGCTGGTCCGGATTCGCGCTGCCGCCGGCCCTCGACGCGAACCTGCTCAACCTGGACGCACCCGATCACACCCGACTCCGTCGCCTGGTCGGCCCGGCTTTCAGCCCACAGCGGGTCGCCGCACTGCGTCCCCGGGTCCAACGAACCGCCGAGGAACTCGCGGACACGGTGCTCGCCACGGGTAGCCCCGTCGACCTGGTCACCGGCTACTGCACGCCGCTTTCTGTCCAGGTCATCGCCGACCTGCTGGGCGTACCGGAAGCTGGGCGCACCGATCTCCGGGCCTGGACCGACACGATGCTCACCAGCTACCCGCCGGACCGGGACGCCATCCGGCGAGCGGTCGTCGAGTTGCACGGCTACGTCGTCAACCTGATCGATGCGAAACAACAGCGACCCGGTGACGACCTGCTCAGCGCCTTGGTCGCTACCGAGCAGGAGGGGGACCGGCTTACCCGGGACGAGTTGACCTCACTGGCCTTCCTGATCCTGTTCGCCGGGTACGAGAACACCGCCAACCTGATCGCCTCGACCGTGCTGCGCCTACTTGACCACGGCAGCCTCCGTGGGGTGCAAGCCTCCGAGGCGGTCGAGGAGACGCTGCGCCTCGAACCGCCCGCACCTGCGGCCGTCCGTCGCTTCCCCACCGAGGAGATGACCATCGGGGGCGCCACGATTCCGGCCGGCGACACCGTGCTGCTGAGCATCGCCGCCGCCACCCGCGGGGCGGACGGAAACTCCGCGCGGCTGGCCTTCGGCAACGGCCCCCACTTCTGCCTCGGTGCGGCCCTAGCCCGGGTCGAGGCCGAGGAGGCGATCACCGTACTGGCCCGGCGGCTGCCCAGCCTGGCACTCGCCGTACCCGGGGCACCGGTTCGGTGGCGGCCGACGTTTCGTACGCACGGCCCCGCCGAGCTCCTGGTTACCTGGTAGCCGGACGCCGGCTGGCCCGGTGCGGGGCCCTACCTCGCAGGTAATGGACAGCGAGAACTCGGCGACGGACGATGCTGGGATGACCGTGACGAGACCGGCCGTTGGGGTGATGCTGCGGGACTGGCGCCGGCGGCGCCGACTCAGCCAGCTGGAGCTCTCCATCCGGGCCGACATCTCCACCCGACACCTCAGCTTCCTGGAGACTGGGCGGTCGTCGCCGAGCCGGGAGATGGTGTTGCAGCTGGCGGATCGGCTGGACCTGGCGTTGCGGGAGCGGAACCGGCTGCTGCTGGCCGCCGGGTTTGCGCCGGTCTATTCAGAGAACGCGCTGGACGCTCCGCCCATGACTGTCATCCGCGCTGCTATTCGACAGGTGCTCGACGGGCACGAACCGTACCCTGCCGTCGTCGTTGACCGGGGTTGGAACCTGGTGGCGGCCAACGAGAGCCTGTCGGTGCTCACCGAACTGGTGGCACCCGAGCTGCTCATGCCGCCGGCGAATGTCCTCCGGGCGAGTCTGCATCCGGCTGGGTTGGCCCCGCACATCGTGAACCTGGGTGAGTGGCGGTGGCACCTGCTGCACCGGCTGGGCCGGCAGGTGGAGTTCAGTGGCGACCCCGATCTGGTTGACCTTGAGGAGGAGCTGCGGGGCTACCCCGGCGGTGCGGCCCACGCCGTCGGCCCGATGACCAACGACATCGTGGTGCCGGTGCGACTGCGCCGAGACGGCCGAGTGCTCAACCTCTTCACCACGGTGGCAACCTTTGGTACGCCATTGGACGTAACCCTCTCCGAGCTGTCGATCGAGTCGTTCTATCCCGCCGACGAGGAGACCGCGCGAGAACTGAGAAGCCGGCGCTCGACTTCCGGCTGAACCCCTCGGCTTCCGGCTGAAGGCCGGCCCTGTGGTTCCGGTTCGACGGCGGCGGTGCGGCAGTGCGGCGGCGGTGCGGCGGGGGTGCGGCGGGGGCAGTGCGGTGGCGGTGCGGGGGCGGTGCGGCGGGAGTGCGGACTACTGGCAGCGAGTAGCTTCCTACGGCAGCGCCGCGATCCGCGCTGGCCAGGGCCGCCGCCTTCCCCGGGCGTCGCAGGCAAGGTGGTGTTCGGCGCGCTGTCGAGCTGCCCTCATGGATGGGGCGTGAGCGGGCGGACTGGTGTGCGGGGTGGTGCTGGTGGTGGTGGGCCAGGTTGGAAAGGTTTGTGAGGATTGGACCGATTGGTGGTTGGCGGGAACTTGGTGCCGGGCATCTTTTAGGGTCGCCCCAGCATCGGTCTCACGGGTGGGGCAGCTCGACAGTGTGGCGCGGCAATGGTGTGGCGCGGCAATGGTGTGGCGCGGCAACGGTGCGGGTGGACATGGTCTGGCGTGGTCGCCGCTCGGCGAGGTGAGGGTTCACTACCTTGCAGGTAATCGACAGGGTGTTATTGGGCTGTCACTGTCGAGTCATGAAGAGCGTGCTGCCGGCGGTGGCGGCGGGCGTGCTCTCTTCCGACGGCTCCACTATGCCACGTGATGTCGACAGGAGTGAATCGATGCCTGATTTAACCGTCGCGCAGGCCGCCAACCTCTTCCGTGCCCGGCCAGATCGCCTCCTTGATGTGGGTCAAGGTCGGGTTGCGATTCGCAGTATTGGCGAAGGTCCGGACGTGCTCTTCGTACATGGATGGCCGGTCAGCGGGGCAACATTCCGGACCCTGCTGCCCTTTTTCGTTCCGCGCTTTCGATGTCACATCATTGATCTCGTTGGGGCCGGCGACAGCCGCTTCGACCGGACGGCTCGCATTGATGTGGCGACGCACGCGGCGGCGGTACGGCGCGTCCTGGACAACCTTGCCCTGGAGGACGTGGCGATTGTTGGCCATGACAGCGGTGGTCTCATCGCGCGATGTGCCCTGGCGGGGGATCCTCGCGTCCGCTCCTGGGGTCTGATCGACACCGAGCAGCCACAGGGGGCCCACTGGCGCCTCTCGCTGCTGTTCGCCACCCGCCACCTACCCGGATTCGAGCGTCTGCTCACGGTCGCGTTGAACAATCGGATACTGCGGCGAAACCGGTTCGTTCTCGGCGACGCCTTCCAGGACCGAAAACTGCTGGACGGAGATTTCGCGGAGTTTTTCCTGCGGCCTCTCAAGGAGAGCGCCGACCTGCGTTGGGCATTCGGCCAGTTCCCCCGGAACTTCGACTTCTCGGCTTTCGACGCTCTCGCTGGCCTGCATTCCCGTATCACCGTTCCCGTCCAGCTGGTGTGGGGTGCCGACGACCCCTACTTCCCGGTGGCCTGGACCCGCGCGATGATGTCCGGGTTCCGGGGTGACGTTCGCCTGCACGAGGTGCGGCGGGGCAAACTCTTCGTCCACGAGGAGTTCGCCGAAGAAGTCGCCGCCGTGCTGACGCCCACGCTGGCCGCGCCCCGCCCCCCGGTCCGGGCCCACCGCGGGTAGCCAGCGGCCGCGGCCGGCGGCGGGTGAGGCTGGGGAGAGCCTCCCGCCGCCGGCCGCGCGTCGACCGGAGTCAGGCCGAGGTCAGCTCGTCGGGAAGTTGTCGGGGGTGCTGATCCGGCTGCGGAGGAGATTGCCGGAGGCGGTCAGGTTCGATGTCCCGGAGAAGTTGCCGCTGTTGCAGGTTCCGGGGTTGAACGCCCCGCTGCCCTCGTTGGCGTCGGAGTAGGTCCAGTTCGCGTAGCCGATCTTCAGCTGGTCGAGCAAGTTGAGCCAGGCGTTGGTGCTGCCCACGTCGACCCCACCGTCACCGGTGTAGTCGACGGTGCCGAACTCGGTGACGAACAGCGGGAGGGTCGCCGCCGCACGCTGCACCTCGGCGCGGTAGAAGTCCTGGTGGGACGCGGCGTAGAAGTGGAACGCGTACATGATGTTGCTGGCGTTGACCGGATTGTTGATGACCTCGTCGGCGTTGGAACCCTCGGAGACGCCGAGCGAGGACCAGCCACGGGTGCCGACGATGATCACGGCGTCCGGATCGTTGGCCCGGATCACCGGGATAACCTGCTCGGCGTAGCTCTTGATGGTGCCCCAGCCGACCCCGTTGGGCTCGTTGGCGATCTCGTAGATGACGTTCTTCTTGTCGGCGTTGCGAGAAGCGACGGCGGCGAAGAAGGTCTTCGCCCGATCGAGGTTGTACATCGGGTCGCCCGGCGTCAGCGTGTGAAAGTCGATCATCGCGTAGAGGCCGCGCTCCTCGGCCTCGTCCACGAGCTCGTTGACCCGGTTGGTGAACCACGGCGGGTTGGTCTCGTAGCCCCCCTCCTGCACGTACATGGCGATCCGGAACAGGTCAGCCCGCCACTCGTCGGCCAGTACGTCGAGCGAGGCGTCGTTGTAGCAGTTGTTGAACCACTGCAGGCCGTGGGTGCTCATGCCGCGCAGCTGGATCGGCTGGTTGTACTGGTTGCACAGGTTCACGCCGCAGACGTACAGCTGGCCGTTGATCGCCAACGGGGTCTGGTCGTCGCCCGGAGGCGGGGGCGTGCTGCCGCCGCCGACCGTCCAGACCTGGTTGGGCTGGGTGCCGCCACCGCCGAAGCAGTCCCAGATCTGGAGCCGGGTGCCGTTGCCGGTGCCCTGCTCCACCGCGTCAAGGCACTTGCCGGACTGCGGGTTGGTGATGGTGCCGTCGCCGTTGACCTGCCAGCTCTGGGCTCCGGTGCCGTTGCAGGTGTAGAGCTGCACCCGGGCACCGTTGGCGGTGGACCCGCCGGAGACGTCCAGGCACTTGCCGGTCTGTGGGTTGACGAAGGTGTTGCCGGTACGGCTCCAGAGCTGGTTCCAGTTCGCAGTGCAGTCCCAGAGCTGGATCGGGGTGCTGTCGGCGGTGCCGAGGTCCAGGATGTCCAGGCATCGTCCGCTGGCCTGGCCGGCGATGGTGCCGCCGTCACCCGGCGGCGGTGGGGGCGGGGGGCTCGTTCCGACGTTCACCTCGGCGGAGAAGTTGTTGACGGCCAGTCCGACGCCGCCGTTCCACGGTTCGAAGCCCGCCTGCAGGCTGGTCAGGTACCAGTCGTTGGTGACCTGGGTCCGCGCCACGACGTCGTCGATGAAGTCCTTGACGTTGAACGACCAGCTGTTGATGGTCGCCGGTGCGAGGTAGGAGACGACGTCGTTGCCGCCGTTGTTGCCCTGCCAGACCTCCCAGTTACGTCCCCCCACCGTGGTGTTGCCGACCGGGCCGCCGATCGGCTGGATCGAGCCCTGCCGGTGGAACCAGATCATGATCTCCATCTGGCTCACTCCGTCGGTCTTCGGAGTCGGGTCCATCCAGATGTCGTAGGTGGCGTTGTAGGTGCCGCCCGCGTACCCGTAACTGATCGTGGACGGGACGCTGCTGACCTGGCTGAGTTGCGCCGGCAGGTTGGTTCCGGGTGAGCAGTTCTGGTAGTGGCAGCCGAGCACCATCGACGGGTAGGACAGCGGCGGCCCGGAGGTGGAGGTGGATCCCTGCTGGGAGGTGATCCGGAAGCCGTTGTCGGTGGTTTCGATGCACTGCTCGGCGGCGCTGCCCCAACGGTTGTTCTGGACGATGTACTTGTCCTGGATGGTGGTGGTGCCGTACTGCTCGCAGATCGTCGCGGCTTGGGCCGGCGCTGCGGCGACCAGTGCGGCGGTGGCCGCGACCGCGAGCACGGTCAGCGCCTGGAACAGGCGTCTCATGTCGTACCTCCTTGTCTCGGGGTGCCATGGGAGCGCTCCAAGCGACGGCACGTACCGATGTAACCATGCCGCTTCGGTATCGAGAAGAGCTGATGAAAACTTGTTTCAGGCGGGTGTCGCGCCGATCAAACCGGCATCAACCCTGATCTGTCCGGTCAGCGGACTTCTGCCATGATGTCCGGGCGAAGCGCGCGAACTCGCGCGACGGGGGTGGGGGCATGACGGTGAGAACGCGCCGATGACCGTGGTGGTTGACGTTCGGCAGGTGACGGTCCGGTACGGCTCGACGCTGGTGCTGGACCGGGTCGACCTCCAGGTCCCCGAGGGCGGCGCCGTCGCACTCGTCGGCGAAAACGGCGCCGGAAAGTCCACTCTGCTGCGGTGTGTCACCGGCCTGCAGGAGCCAACCGGCGGTGACATCTCCGTCTTCGCGGCGGTACCGGGCCGCGGCGCGGAGTTTTGGCGACACGTCGCCACCACAGTGGAGTCGCCGAGCTGGTACCAGGGCCTGACCGTGCGGGAACATCTCGACCTGGTCCGGGTGGTCAACGGCGGCGACCCCGACGACGGACACATCGATGAGCTCTGCGTCACCCTCGGCCTGACCGGGCTCTTCGACAGCCTGCCCAGCACCCTCTCCTCCGGGCAGCGGCAGCGCTTCCTGCTCGCCGCGACCCTCGTGCGGCCCAGCCGGCTCCTCGTCCTGGACGAGCCCGAGCAACGCCTCGACACCCAGATCAAGGGTGCGGTCGCCGCCCACCTGCGCTCGTACGTGGCGGCCGGCGGCACGCTGGTCATGGCCAGCCACGACGACGGGTTCCGGGTCGACGTCGGCGCCGGCGAGGTCGTACTCATCCGGCCGGAGGCGGAGTGACGCCGGTCGCGGCCCCGGCCCGGCCGGCGGCCCCGGCCCCGGTTCATGCCCGCCGTTGGGTACGCCGCCGCCGGATCGCCGCCCAGGGCCGCGTCGACCTCAGCACGGTCTACGCCGTGACCCTCACGATGTTGATGGTCGCCGCACTGGTCGGGCAGCCGGTGGTGCGGGTGGTCTGGCCGCCGGAGGCGTCCGGTGTGCCGACGGTGACCCCGTTCGTCGGAGCGGTGGCCGTCCTCGCCGCCTTCTTCGTCGTGCTGCGCCAGCTCGGCCCGCTCTCGGTCAGCCGCGGCGACGCCACCTGGCTGCTGCTCGCGCCGATACCCCGGCGTACCCTGCTCGCGCCGGCGCTCGCCCTCACCACCGTCGCCGCGCTCGTCGTCGGCGCTGCCACCGGGATCGCGGTGACCGGGCGCATCGTCGCCCGCCCGGCCGAGCCCCTGGCGCTGTGGGCCGGCGCCACCACCGGCGCGGCTGCGGCGGTCTTCGTAGCGTTGCTCGCCATCGCCGGCCAGCCCCGGCCCGCCGCGGCCCGCCTCGCGGACGGCGGCGGCGTCGCGGTCGGCGCGGGTAGCCTCGTCGTGGCCGCCGTGCTGAGCGCCACCGGCGGGTACGACCTGCCCGCCTTGCCGCTACCACCCGTGGTGGTGCTCGCCGCCGGTGCCGCGGCCCTGGTCACGGGGCTGTTCCTGGTCGGGTTGACGTTGCGGGCGGTGGAGGGTTGGCCCGCCGCGCCGATCGCCGAGGCGTCGATCAACGCGGGCGCGTACGCCGATGTCGCGTACGTGGTTGAACCCTCCTACCTGGCCGAGATGAGTGCCCGCCGGTTCTGGCGCAGCCGGACCCGGGTCCGGACGACGCGGCTGCTGTCGACCCGCCGGCTCGCTCCGCTGATCGCCCAGGATCTGATCATTCTGCGTCGGAAGGCGCCGCGGCTCTGCTGGCCGCTCGGCGCGGCGGCCGTCCCGGTCTACCTCGCCGACGGTCCGGTCTGGCTGCTGATCGGCGTGGTCCTGATCGGCGCGCTGGGCGCCGCTGGTTTTACCGGGGAGTCCACGCACAGTGACGCCGCGAACCCGGCGCTGCTGCGGCTGCTCGGTCTCACGGGCCGGCAAGTGACCGCCGCGCGCCTCGTGGTGCCCGCCGTCATCGCTGGTGGCTGGCTCGCGATCACCCTGGCCGTATTGCAGGGCCTCGGGGCGCTCAGTGGGCCGTGGTGGGTGCTCGGTCTGCTGGCGGGGCCGGCCGTGGCGGCGGGCGCCTACCAGCGGGCGAAGGCGAGTGCCGCCTCGTTGGGCCCCATCCTGGTCGACACGCCGCTCGGGGCGTTTCCGGCCGGAATGCTGCTCTGGCTGGTCAACGGGGTCGATGTTGTCGCCGTGCTGACCCTGCCGGTCTCGGTCGGCCTGGTGCTGCTGCCGGCGCCGGAGGTGCTCGGTTGGCCGTGGCTGCTCGCGCAGGCGGCCAGTTCGGTGCTGGGGTGCGCGCTGCTGGTGCGGCTATCCGCCCGCACCGCTGGTTCACTCTGACCGCATCACCGGTTCAATCTGACCCCGCCACTGGGACGGGCTGGGAGCGGCGGAGTCCGGCTGACTCGGAGTTACTCCTTATCCGATCAGCCGGACTCCTGGCCGGTCAGCGTTAGCTGAACTTGCGGTCGATGTAGACGAGCGCGTCACCGACGGGGCGCTCAGCGCCGCCGCTTGGCTGATTGACCAAAGCGCCCTCGACGGACATCGTGGTGGATCCGCCACCATCCAGGTTGACCGCGTCGTGCATGCCGAGCGCGGCGGCGACCGTGGCGGTCTCGGTCATGGTGGTACCCACGCTGGTGGTCTGTCGACCGTCGATGGTCACCAGCATGATTTTGCCGTCGAGAGTGGTTCCGGCGATGGTGCGCGGGTGGCGCGCGAAGAAGCCGTCCGAGTCGGTGGGCGCGACGATCTGCCCGTCCTCCATCAGCCGGTAGCGGCCGTTCACCCCGAACGTCCCGGGGCGCAGCGGAACCTTCTTACCCGCCTCGTCCCGCAGGGAACTGGAGTGCTTCACGCAGCCCTGTGCCACGGCGAGCAGATCCGCCGTTTCCCGTCCGGTCGCCTGGAGGGAGGTCTGGTCCGGGGTGAGAGCCGTGCCGCGGGTGGTCATGGTCCGGACCACGCAGCCCTTGTCGTCGAGGACGACCTCGACGCCCGGCCCGGACGGCGTGCTGGCGGCGAACTCCGGCGTGAATCGGACCGTGTCGCCGGAGTCGGCGCACTGGGTCGGGTCGGGAAGCTCGGTGCAGGCGTCCGGGACAACCGGCGGGTGGTTGAGGTACTCCAGCGGCAGGCTGACCTTGGTCTGGGCGTTGCGGACGTCACCAGTCCACTGCAGTTGGCCCATGAGCACCTCGTGGTTCTTGGCGTCTAGGACCAGCGCCACCTCCGCGGCGTCATCGGTGGGCTCGCTGAGCAGCTGCCCGCCGTACACCCCGAGGCCGACGGGTTCGCCGGGATACTCGGTGCTTGCGGTGAAGGTGAAGAAGGAGGCGTTGACTCCGGCCAGTGCGTCCGATTCGAGGACGAGGTCGGTGGTCTTTTCGACTCCGGCCAGGTCGGTTCCGTAGGTGGCGGCGAGGTGGCCCCGGCTCTGCCGGGGATCGATCGTCAGGACATTGACCACCCACGGGCCACGGGGGGTGTCGCCGATCTGGTCGGGCGGTGCCGGCTCGGTGCCACGGACGATGCGGGTCAGCGTTACGCCCTGGGCGAGGGTCTCGCTGCTGCGGCTCTCCTCCAGGTCGGAGTCGCCGATGGGCAAGGTGGCCTCGTTCGCCGAAGCCGGCGCGGGGGTGGCGGTGAGGCCAAGCAGGGCCGCCCCGAGCAGGGCTGTCGCCACAGTGGCCGCACGGCGGCCCGAGTGCGGAAGACTGTTTCTCATCATTGCCATCACTACATGCTGTACAGCTCCGAGGAGACTCACCAGAGCATGGGTACGAAAGGTGTGCAAACACTTGGTAAGCGGTGGGTGGTGGCGGTGGCCGGGCGTAGGTCAGGCCGCTTGACTAATTCGAGCCTGTCGATGACGCTGAGAGCGCTCTCTGTCACCACCACTCGTCCGGGAGCCCATCATGCCGACAGCTCGCCTGACCTCCCACCGTCCGCGCTACCGCCGCGCCCTGGCGTTCGCCGTCCCGCTCATCCTGCTCACCACCGTCCTGACGCTTCCCGCCCAGCGGGCCCAGGCCGCGGCCGTCCTGCTCTCCCAGGGAAAGCCGACCACCGCCTCCTCCGTCGAACTCGACGACACTCCGGCCACCGCCGCCACCGACGGCGACCCGGGCACCCGCTGGTCGAGCGAGTTCAGCGATCCACAGTGGCTTCAGGTCGACCTGGGCGGCACCGCCACGATCAGTCAAGTAACCCTGCGCTGGGAGGCCGCCTACGCGAGTGCCTTCCAGATCCAGGTTTCGGCGAACCCCGCCGGCCCCTGGCAGACGATCTACCAGACAGCCGCCGGGACAGGTGGCACCCAGAACCTCACGGTCAGCGGGACCGGGCGCCACATCCGGCTCTACGGCACCGACCGGGGCACCGCGTGGGGCTACTCCCTGTGGGAGTTCGAGGTCTACGGCACCAGCACCCCCACCTGTACGGGTAATGCCGCACTCGGTCGAGACGTGACGGCCTCCTCGGTCGAGACCGCCACCACCCCGGCCGCGGCGGCCGTGGACGGCAACACCGCCACCCGCTGGTCGAGCGCCTTCGCCGACCCGCAGTGGCTTCGCGTCGACCTCGGCGCGGTCCGGACCATCTGTCAGGTCGTCCTGTCCTGGGAGGCGGCCTCCGGGCGGGCGTTCGAGCTCCAGACCGCCGACAGCCCGGCTGGACCGTGGACCACCCGCTACGCCACCACGACCGGTTCCGGTGGGGTGCAGACGCTCGACGTCTCCGGCACGGGACGGTACGTGCGGATGTACGGCACCGCCCGCAACACCCCGTACGGCTACTCGCTCTGGGAGTTCGTGGTACGCACGACGGGGTCGGAGCCACCGCCGCCGAGCGACGACTTCTGGGGTGACACCAGCACGATCCCGCCCGCCCAGAACGTCCTCACGGTCAAGATCCTGAACCGGACCAACGGCCGTTACCCCGACAGCCAGGTGTACTGGAGCTTCGGCGGCCAGACCCGCTCCATCGCGGAACAGCCGTACCTCGACATGCCGGCGAACTCGGCCGGCCGGATGTACTTCCACCTCGGCTCACCGACCAGCCAATACCGGGACTTCGTCGAGTTCACCGTGGCCGCGGACCGCTTCAACGGCAACACCACCCGAGTGGACGCGTTCGGGCTCCCACTGGCGATGCGGCTGCGCGCCGGTGGCGGATTCGACCGAGCCGTCGGCGAGACCGAGACCATCTTCACCGAGGGCCGCGACACGACGTTCCAACGGTTCTCGGACGCGATGCCGGCCGAGTTCAAGCACCTCGCCACGATCGAGGCGCCGTATCGGGTGCCGTCCCCCGGTAACACGCCCCAGTTCCGCTCGGGCGGGCAGTACGCCGACTACCTGAGCGGGTACGCGTCGTCGGTCGGGATTCCCGCCTCCACCGCCCAGATCTTCGGCTGCTCCGGACCCCTGGCGAGTAACCCGGACGGTTGTGCCGCGCTGAACCGGCACGTCGCCCACCTGCCCCGGTCGCAGTGGGAGGACCCGGGCCTCTTCTACCAGCAGGCACCGGCGAACTACTACGCGAAGTTCTGGCACGAGCAGTCCATCGACGGCCTCTCCTACGGCTTCCCCTACGACGATGTCGCGGACCAGTCCTCGTTCATCTCCGCCGGCGACCCGGAGTGGTTGATCGTCGCGGTGGGGTGGTAGCCGAGCCAGGTCAGCGCGACGATCGCGCGGTCCACATCGTGGCGCAGGAGACAGAGCCGGTCCACCAGATCGGCCGGTGAGCAGCCATCGGTGTCGTCCACGGCCTCCCACCACGTGGCTGGGAGGCCGCTGGTCGGGGCGGCGCCGTCACCGCGCGGTCCCGGCGCGCGGTGACGGCGCTCCCGGTGCGCGATGCGGTCGTATTCGGCGGTGAGCACCCCACCGGTGCGCAGCGCCTCGTCGCAGCGGGCCCAGAAGGGCCGTTCCGGATGTTGGCGACCGGTTTCGGTGTTCGCCACCGAGCTGCGTCCGTACTGGACGAGCCGAGCGAGGCTGTGCTGGGTCTGCCCGGCGGCGCGGCGCAGCTCGGCGAGGCGACGGCCGAGGGCGTGGCGGGCGGTCCTGGTGTCGTCGGTGTCGCGCATCGCTGCCACCCCCGGGTCGCGGTCACGATGAGCGAACACCGTAGCTGTCGCTGGTGACACTTTCGCCCGGAGTCGCCGACGCGTTCGGGTGATGTCGGCTTCGGCATGGCTACCGCCATTGTCGGAATCGGTTCCGTCACCACTGACATTGTCGGAATCGGTGTCGCCGCTACCGACATTGTCGGCGCGCGGTGCTGCGGGCGTGTCCCCCCGACCGGTCCTACGTTTCCCGCATGTCGACGACCAGCCTGCCCGACCGCCCGTCCGATCAGCCGAAGCCGAAGCCGAAGCCGAAGCCGAAGCCGAAGCCGAGCCAGCGTGACCCGCGCCCCGATGCCGGGGGTGTGCGGGACGCGGCCTTACCGGAGCTGCGCCAGATGTGGTGGGAGACCGGGGTGCGAGCGCGGGCGCAGGCCGGTCTCTTCGCGGTCTTCTCCGAGCTGCCCCGACTGGTGGGCGCGGCGCTGGCCGTGAGCTGGCGGGCCGACCGGCTCCGTACCGCGATCGTGGCGGGCACCACGGTGGGAGCCGGAGTGCTGGCCGCCTTCGGGCTCCTCGCCGCGCAGCGGGTCCTAGTGGAGTTGTTCGCCGGGGGCCCGACCGCCGACAAGGTGCTCGCCGCGCTGCCCGCCCTGGTCGCCCTGGCGGCGGTGACCGCGTTGCGCGCCGGCATGGCCACCGCGATGGGGTACGCCCAGAACGGACTGAGCCCGAAAGTCGACCGGGAGGTGGAACGGGGTCTGTTCGAGGTGACCACGGCGGTCCGGCTGGAGGCGTTCGACGCGGACGCCTTCGCCGACGATATGGAGCGAGCCTCTCGTGGCGCAGACTCCACCACCGGCCTGGTGCAGGCGTCGATAAACCTGCTCGCCGGCCTCACCGGTGTGCTCGCCGTCGCGGTCGCCGTCGTGGTGATCCACCCGCTGCTGCTGGTCGCGCTGCTGGTGGCCACGGTGCCGAACGGGTGGGCGTCGCTGCGTGCCGGGCACCTGCGCTACCAGACGTACGCGGCGGGGTCGGTGCGGCGGCGTCGGTTGTGGCTGCTGCACCGGTTGATGGCCGAACGCGACTCCGCCCCCGAGCTGCGCAGCTACGGGCTGCGGTCCTTCCTGCTCGACCAGTACGACCGGGTGATGGGGGTCGAGACCGGGATCCAGCTCGCGCTGGCCCGTCGGGTCACCACGACCACCACCGTCGGCGCGATGATCGGTGGGATCGCCACCGCCGTGGTCTACGTGCTGCTCGGCTTCCTGCTGGTCGAGGGGCACATCCCCCTGGCCGCCGCGGCCACCGGCGTCATCGCCGTGCAGTCCGCCCAGCGATCCCTGGCGGTGGTCACCTTCCAGATGGACCGCGCCTACACCGAGGGCCAGCACTTCCGCGACTACACCGGCTTCATGACCCGCGCCGCCGACTACCTGCCCGCGCCGCGTACCGGTGCCGCTGACCGCCTGCCCGAGCCGCGTACCGGTGCCGCTGTTGGCCCGGCGCCGAAGCGGTTGCGCGCGGTCGCGGTGGACGCGGTCAGCCTGCGCTACCCCGACCGGGAGGCCGCCGCCGTTGACCAGGTCAGCCTGAGTATCGCGGCGGGGCAGACGGTAGCGTTCGTGGGGGAGAACGGCTCCGGCAAGTCCACCCTCGCCACAATGATCGCCACCCTGCGGACGCCCACGAGCGGGATCATCCGCTACAACGGCCGACCGACCGACGACTGGGACACCGACGAGCTACGGGACCGGATCGCGGTGGTGACGCAGGAGTACCACAAGTGGCCGTTCACCGCCGCCACGAACATCGCCATCGGTGACCTCACCACCACCCCGCGGCCCGATCGCATCGAGGCCGCCGCCGACCGCGCCGTCGCCCACAACATGATCAAGGAATTGCCGCACGGCTACGAGACCCTGCTCGACCGGACCTTCGCCGGCGGTCAGGACCTCTCCGGTGGGCAGTGGCAACGCATCACGGCCGCCCGGGGCTTCCTGCGGGACGCCGACCTGCTCATCATGGACGAGCCCTCCTCAGCGCTCGACCCACGCGCGGAGGACGCCCTGTTCCAGGCGATCCGCGACCGGCAGGGCCACGGGATCACCATCCTCATCACCCACCGGCTGGCCAACGTCCGCCACGCGGATCGCATCTACGTCCTGCACCACGGCCGGCTCGTCGAAGCCGGCACCCACGACGACCTGCTCGCTGTCGGCGGTCGGTACGCCGAGTTGTTCCGCCTGCAAGCCGCCGGCTACGACGTTCCCGGGTCGCTACCCCGCCAGACCGCTGCCGCCGGGAAAAACACACCGTGACGCGGTCGGTGCCGGAGCTGATCAGAGCAGCCGGGCGAGCGCGGCGGCGACCTCGCCCGGTGCGGTCAGCATGTGCAGGTGTCCACCGTCGAGCTGGGCCGAGCGCCAACCCCAACTCTCCGCCGTGACCCGTTCGGGTTGGTACGCGTCGCCGAAGGCGAGATAGCCGGCGGGACGGTCGGACCAGCCGGGGGCGATGGTTATCCGCTGCGCGAAGTAGCTGAGCGGAAAGCGCTGTTGCTGTGCGGACACCTCCGCCCTGACCTGCTCGGACGGGAAGAGGGCGGCGACCTCCTCCGGTGGCCACCAGGAGGTCCAGACCGGCAGCTCGCCGTCCGGCCCGGCGAGGGTCTGCAGCATTTCCTGTAGGCGCTGCGGTGCCACCGGGGTGTTGCCCTGCTGGGGTGGGAGGATCGCGTCCACGAAGACGAGCCCGGTCACCGAGCGCTGCGCGGTGATGGCCGGGACGTACAGGCCGGCGTTGCTCTGCGGCACCAGCACGTAGTCGCGACCGGTGGGCAGGCTGTCCAGGTACCACCGCAGGACGTCGGCCACGGAGGTCCCGCTCGCCCCCGGCTCTCCGGCGACGATGACATCCCGGCCGGCGGCGCGGAGTCGTTCCCGCACCGGCTGCCAGACGGCGGGTCCGAGCAGCGCGCTGGGAAGAAGGGCGATCGTCGGATTCATCTGCCGCTCCCGCCGCTCGTACGCGTCAATGGCTGCCGCTGCCGGGCACACGTTACCCGGGCTTCAAGATCACCCAACAGCTCATCGAACCTCTAGGATTTCGGTGTGAATCCCGCACGTATTCTTTCGCCCCGGATACGTAAGATCGCGCTCTGGACCGTGGCGGTCCTCACCGCACTGGCCCTCGTGCTCACCCTCACCGCCGTGTGGACGGTACGGCGAGCGTTCCCGCAGCACGACGGTGCGCTTCGGCTGCCCGGGCTCACCGCACCGGTTACCGTGCACCGCGACGAGCACGGCATCCCGCAGGTGTACGCGGAGACCGCCGAGGATCTGTTTCGGGCCCAGGGCTACCTTCACGCGCAGGATCGGTTCTGGGAGATGGACTTCCGCCGCCATCTCACCGCGGGCCGGCTCGCCGAACTCTTCGGCGAGAGCCAGGTGGAGACCGACGTCTACCTCCGGACGATGGGGTGGCGTCGGGTCGCCGAGCAGGAGTGGGACCTCCTCGGGGCGGAAACCAAGCGCTACCTGCAGGTGTACGCCGACGGGGTGAACGCCTGGCTCGACGAAAACGACGGGAGTCGGGCGAGTCTGGAGTACGCTGTACTCGGCCTGCAGAACTCGGGCTATGAGATCGAGGCGTGGCACCCGGTGGACAGTCTCGCCTGGCTGAAGGCGATGGCGTGGGACCTGCGCGGCAACATGAAAGACGAGATCTCCCGGGCGGCGCTCCTCGCCGAGGGTCTGACCCGCCCGCAGGTCGAGGAGTTGTATCCGGGCTACCCTTTCGACCGGCACCAGCCGATCGTCATCGCGGGCGGCATCGTGGACGGCGCCTTCGACCAGGAAGCCGACCAGGAAGCCGACCCGGCTTCGCCGGACCCGGCTGAGCGCTCGGGTCCCGCCGGGACCGAGACTGCCGGAACGGGCGGGGGCGTGCTCCCCGCGAACCCGGTCGAACCAGCCACCGCCCCACCAGCCACCGCCCCACCAGCCGGCGTCGTGGAACCGGCTGACCCCACCGCTGGTACGGCTGCCACCGGGCTGGTCACCGCGCTGGCCGGCGGGCTTTCCCGGCTGCCGACCATGGTGGGCACCGGTCGGGGCATCGGCTCCAACTCGTGGGTTATCGCCGGCGACCTGACCGACACCGGGAAGCCGATCCTCGCCAACGATCCGCACCTCGGTCCCAGCATGCCCGGCATCTGGTACCAGAACGGCCTGCACTGCGCGTGCGACATCAACGTCTCCGGTTTCAGCTTCTCCGGCATACCGGGCGTGGTCATCGGGCACAACGCCCACGTCGCCTGGGGCTTCACCAACCTGAGCCCCGACGTCACCGATCTCTACCTGGAGCGGGTGGACGGCGACCGGGTGCAGGTCGACGGAGAGTGGCAGCCGTTGACGACCCGCACCGAAACCATCAAGGTCGCCGGCGGCGAGGAGGTGTCGATCACCGTACGGGCCTCCGGGCACGGCCCCCTGCTCTCGGACGCATCGGCCGAACTACGCGAGATCGGTCTCGCGCCGCCGGTCGACCCGGCGGGTTCGCCGGCACCGGTCGCCGCCACCCCGCAGCCGCACCCCGAAGAGCCGGCGCCCACCGAAGGGCCGGCGCCCACCGACGGCGCGCAGCGTGACGGCTACGCCATCGCGCTGAGCTGGACCGCGCTCGCGCCGGGCCGGACCGCCGACGCCATCTTCAAGCTGAACACCGCCACGAACTGGACCGACTTCCGCGCCGCGGCGGCGCTGTTCGAGGTGCCCGCGCAGAACCTGGTCTACGCCGACACCGACGGCAACATCGGCTACCAGGCCCCCGGCCGGATCCCGGTGCAGGGCACGGGAGACGGGCGATGGATGGCACCCGGGTGGGACTCGGCGTACGACTGGCAGGGCTTCCTTCCCTTCGCGGAGTTGCCGAGTGTCCTCAACCCGCCCGCCGGCTACCTGGTCACCGCCAACGAGGCCGTCATCGGCCCGTCGTACCCGCACCTGCTCACCACCGACTGGCACTACGGCTACCGCAGCCAGCGCATCCACGAGTTGATCAGCTCGGCCCGGGAGGCCGGGGCGATCACCGTCGCGGACGTGCAGGCCATGCAGTTCGACAACCGCAACGGTTTCGCGCCGACGCTCGTCCCGGCGGTCCGGTCGGCTGTCGCCGCCGATGCCTCGGATCTGGTCCGGTCCGCCACCGAGCTGTGGACGGAGTGGGACTACCAGCAGCCGGCGGAGGGGGAGCCGGGCACCGAGGACGGGCGTCGTTCCGCCGCGGCGGCGTACTACAACGCCGTCTGGCGGCACCTGCTCCTGGCGACCTTCGATGAGCTGCCCGCGGACCACCGGCTCGACGGCAACGACCAGTCGTACGAGGTGGTGCGGGGTCTGCTCAGCCAGCCCGACTCGCCGTGGTGGGACCGACCGGAGACCGAGGCCGTCGAGGGCCGGGACGACCTGCTGCGCGCGGCGGCCGAAGCGGCGGCGAGCGAACTCTCCCGCGAGCAGGGCGACGAGCCGGCCGACTGGCGCTGGGGCCGGATGCACACGTTGACGGTGCGGAACCAGTCCTTCGGCACCTCGGGGGTGGGGGTCGTCGAGTGGCTTTTCAACGCTGACCCGGTCGGCGTCTCCGGCGGCAGCGGGATCGTCAACGCCACCAGCTGGGACGCCGCCGACGGGTACGAGGTCAAGGCCGTTCCGTCCATGCGGATGATCGTTGACTTGGCGGACCTGGACGCCTCCCGGTGGATCCAGCTGACTGGCAACTCCGGCCACGCGTTCCACCGCAACTACGACGACCAGCTGGAGCTGTGGCGTACCGGGGAAACCCTGCCGATGCGCTGGGAGGAAACCAGTATCGAGGCGGAAGCAGCGCAGACGCTCACCCTGGAGCCGTGACGGCCAGCCGGCTTCCGCGGAGTGCGGGCCCGCCGGCTTCCGTGGAGTGCGGGCCCGCCGGAGCGGGGTGGCCCCTAAGGGGTATAGCTCCGGGTCCTATCCGGAGCTATGCCCATAGCAGAGGATGAATTGGTAGTCGAGTATGGACGGCATGGTAGTTCTGAAGGAGGCGCCATGCCCAGCCGTACCCTGACCACCGCGGTCGCCGCGCTCACCCTGGTCGCCGGAGTGTCCGCGCCGGCCCGGGCCGATCCGGCCCCCGCGACACCCACCCTTCCCTGGGGCGAATGCCAGGAAGAGCCACCAGCGTCCGCCCCGGAAGGCACGGTGGAGTGTGCCCAGCTCCGGCTGCCGGTGGACTGGTCCCGCCCGCATGGCCCGACGTTTGAGCTCTCCGTCGCGCGCCGGCCAGCGCGGGAGTCGCAGCAACGGGTGGGCACGCTGGTGTTCGGGCCGGGCGGCCCGGGAGATTCCGGAGTGGTACGAATCCGGAAGGGGGATCGGTTCAGCGACGAGTTGCTCGACCGGTTCGACGTGGTCAGCTTCGACCCGCGTACGGTTGCCGGCAGCGCCGCGCCGGATTGCAGCCCGGACCCGACGCTGCCCAAACCGCCGGTTCCGCTGGGCAGCCAGGCGGACTTCGATGCCATGGTGGCCTACAACCAGGCGTTCTGGGAGCGGTGCCGGCCAACCAGCCCGGTCTTCGACCACGCCGACACGCTCAGCACGGTGCGCGATCTGGAGGCGTTGCGGCGCGCACTGGGCGAGCGCCAGCTCTCCTTCCACGGCAGTTCCTACGGCACCCTGCTGGGTCAGCAGTACGCCGAGCGGTACCCGCACCGGGTGCGAGCCGTCGTGCTGGAGGGCGTGTTCGACCACAGCCTGGGGCTGCGCCCCTTCGTCCGCACCCAGGCAGCCGCGCTGCAGGACTCGTTCGACGAGTTCGTCTCCTGGTGTGACCGGTCAACCGAGTGCGTGCTGCACGGTCGGGACGTGCGGGCGATCTGGGCCGAGGTGCTGGCCCGCGCGGATCGGGGCGAGTACGCGCCGCGTACCGCCTTCGACGTCACCGCCGTGGCGCTTAAGGAGCTTGCCGATCCGGACTGGTCGGAGCTGGCGGTCGCCGTGCGTGACATGGAGGCCGGCTCCCCGCCCCCCGAGCTGAATCTTCCACTCTCCGCAGCCGCCTTCTGCGCGGATTGGCCCGTCCCGGTCCGCAACTACACCGAGTACGCCGGTCTGGTCCGGGAGGCCGCGGCGGCCGGGCCGGACATCCGGTACGGCAGCGGGCTGCTGGCGGTGCAGACCTGCCTCGGCTGGCCGTCGCCGGTCCGGAACCCACCGCACGCACCGCAGGTACGGACCCGTACTCCGCTGTTGTTGCTCAACGCCCTGCACGACCCCCGTACCGGCTACAACTGGGCCACCAACGTCGCCCGGCAGCTTGGCCGGCATGGGCGTCTGGTGACGTACGAGGGCTGGGGCCACGGCACCTACGAGCGCACCGACTGCACGAAGGCCGCGGTGGACCGCTACCTCGTCGACCTGACGTTGCCCGCCCACGGTGCGCGGTGCCCGGCGGCCTGAACCGATCGTCGGCTGGCCGGCAAGAGGTCGTTGCCGGTCCCGTGTGGCAGGGGGCCGGATCGATCGATTCGCAGTAGGGTCCGCGCGGGGGCGGGGAGTCGGTACGCCCCCGCGCGGAGCTGTTGTCGGAGATGTCGCCTCGTCAGGAGAAGCTGATGGCCAAGTACCTGCTGCTCAAGCACTACCGGGGTGGCCCGGCGCCCACGGTGGACTGGGCGCCGATGGACCAGTGGACGCCCGACGAGGTCGACGCGCACCTGCGGTTCATGCACGACTTCGGGGCGCGGCTGGAGGAGACGGGCGAACTCGTGGACGCCCAGGCGCTGTCGCCGGACGGCGCATTCGTGCGGTACGACGGCGAGGGGCGGCCGCCGGTGACCGACGGGCCGTTCGTCGAGACCAAGGACCTGATCGCCGGGTGGTACATCATCGATGTCGAGTCGTGGGACCGCGCGGTGGAGCTGGCGGGGGAGCTGTCGGCGGCCCCCGGTCCGGGCGGTAGGCCGATCCACGAGTGGCTGGAGGTTCGACCGTTCCACGGTGTGCCGGCGGCTGTGCCGGAGTGAACGGGGAACTGCTGCGGGACCTCGTACCAGCGGTGATCGGGGTTCTCGTCCGGCGCGGTGCGGACTTCGCGTCGGCCGAGGATGCCGTGCAGGACGCCCTGGTCGACGCGGTGCGCGGATGGCCGGCGAATCCGCCGCGGGACCCCCGGGGTTGGTTGATCACCGTGGCCTGGCGCAGGTTCCTCGACGCCGCCCGCGCCGACACCTCCCGGCGGCGGCGCGAGGTACGCGTCGAGGGCGAGCCCGTACCCGGGCCGGTCGAGGCGGTGGACGACACGTTGCAGCTCTATTTTCTCTGCGCGCACCCCTGCCTGACGCCGGCCTCGTCCGTCGCGCTCACGCTGCGCGCGGTCGGTGGTCTGACGACGCGTCAGATCGCGCGGGCCTACCTCGTGCCGGAGGCGACGATGGCCCAGCGGATCAGCCGGGCCAAGCGGACGGTCTCGGGTGTCCGCCTCAACCAGCCCGGTGCTGTCGCCACGGTGTTGCGCGTGCTCTATCTGGTCTTCAACGAGGGCTATTCCGGGGATGTCGACCTGGCCGCCGAAGCGATCCGGCTCACTCGTCAACTAGCCGCCCGGATCGACGACGAGGAGGTGGCGGGCCTGCTGGCGCTGATGCTGCTGCACCACGCGCGGCGTCCGGCGCGCACCAGCCCGGACGGCCGGCTGGTGCCCCTGGCGGAGCAGGACCGCAGCCGGTGGGACCGTCACCTGATCGCCGAGGGGGTCGAGGTGCTCCAGCAAGCCCTGGCCCGCGACCGGCTGGGGGAGTTTCAGACCCAGGCCGCCATCGCCGCACTGCACGCCGACGCCCGGACGGTCGAGGAGACCGACTGGCGGCAGATCGTCGAGTGGTACGACGAGCTGGTGCGCCGCACCGACAGCCCGGTGGCCCGGCTCAATCGGGCGGTCGCGCTCGGGGAGGCCGACGGCCCGCGGACCGGCCTGGCCGCCCTGGCGGGGCTTGACCCCGCCCTGCCCCGGTACGCCGCCGTCGCGGCGTACCTGCACGAGCGGGCGGGCGACCCGGTGACCGCGGCCCGGCGCTACGCCGAGGCTGCCCGCTCGGCGCCGAGCCTCCCCGAGCGTGACCATCTCATGCGGCAGGCTGCCCGACTCAACTCGCAACCGCGGAGCTGAGCGGGCGTTGAAGCCGCCACCTCGCCGGCACCGGTTTACGGAGCGGTCCACGGGCAGGTGCTGATCGCCGCCGCCTCCTGCCCCCGTTTCGTCAGTGCTCTCTTGTGGTTACTGAGGATCTGATGGAGAGTAAGTGGATGGGTAACGGACACGAGGCGAGCGAACTGCTGCCAGACACCGATCTGGCGCGTGCCGACTCGCTGGCACGAGAGATCTTCTCCGACGTGGCCAACAAGTGGGCATTCCTGATCATCGAGTTCCTCGGGCAGCGCACCATGCGCTTCGGGGAGCTACGCGACGAGGTCGGCGGCATCAGCCACAAGATGCTCACCCAGAACCTGCGGATGCTGGAACGCAACGGCCTGGTCGAGCGAACCGTGTATCCCACCATCCCGCCCCGGGTCGAGTACACCCTTACCGGGGCGGGTGAGGCGCTACGGAGCGTCGTCGACGGCATGTGCGGCTGGACTCAGCGCCACTTCAGCCACATCGAGTCGTCGCGGCGCCGCTTCGACGCCTCGCAGGCGTGATCAGTCGAGGACGGCGGTCGCCTCAACCTCGACCAGATGTTCGGGAACGTCCAACGCCGCGGCCCCGAACAGTGAGGCCGGAGCTATGGGGGTGGTGCCCAGCTTGGCCGACGCCCGCGCGATGCCCTCGAGCAGCTCCGGCATCCGGTCCGGGGTCCAGTCGACGACATGCACGGTCAGCTTCACCACGTCGGCGAAGGACGCCCCGACGCCAGCCAGTGCGGTACCGACGTTGAGGTAGCACTGCTCGACCTGAGCGGCCAGGTCGCCTTCGCCGATCGTATTGCCGTCCGCATCCCAGGCGACCTGCCCAGCGACGTGAATCAGCTTGGAACCGGTCGCCACCGACACCTGCCGGTACACGTCGACCACGGGAAGTCCGCTCGGGTTGACCAGGGTTACGGCCATGGTGACCGCCTCCTTCTTCGCTCTCTTTCGGTTACTAGAACACCATAGGAAACCGATCGCATGCAGGGAAGAAGGCACTTTTCCGAACCCCAAGAACCTTTCGGTAACCAGCTACCCGAGCCGCATCTCGCGTCAGGAGATACCAAGTAAGTAGTTACCTGGTAAGTTCCCGTCATGCAGCGAAACGCGGTGCGGTGGGGGCTACTGGCACTCTTCGTGGACGGTCCGAAATACGGGTACCAGCTCCGAACGGAGCTGGACACCCGTACCGGTGGCAGTTGGGCGGTGAACGTCGGTCAGATCTACACCACCCTGGACCGCTTGGTCCGGGACGGCTTCGTCGCCACCGCGGGCTCGGACGACCAGGGGCGGGAGCTGTACGCGCTCACCGAGCGGGGGCGGGCGGCGCTCGCCGACTGGTACCTCACCCCGGTCACCGAGACGGAGCGCCCCCGCAACGAGTTGGCGATCAAGTTGGCGATGGCCGCGCAGGATCCGAGCGTCGACATCACGATCGTGGTGCAGCAGCAGCGCACCGAGTCGATGCGGCAGTTGCGGGACTACACCGACCTGCGCCGACAGGCCAACGAGGACGTTGACCTCACCTGGTCAATGTTCCTCGATCACTTGATTTTCGCCCTCGAGGGCGAGCTCCGGTGGCTCGATCATGTGGAGGGGACGGTGCTGCGGCGGCGGTACACCCGGCCCGCCTCCGCCTCCACGTCCGCACCTGCACCCGGGTCCAAGTCTGCGTCGTTCCCGGCCGAGGCTGCGGATACCGCCGAGTCGGGGCGGGCCCGGCGGTGAGCGACGTGGTGTTGCGGCTGGCCGAGGTGGAACGGGTCTACCGGGCCGGCGAGGGCTCGGTCCGGGCGTTGGCCGGGGTCAGCCTGACCGTTCGAGCCGGTGAACTGGTCGCGGTGATGGGGCCGTCCGGTTCGGGGAAGTCCACCCTGCTCTCCATCGCCGGCGGTCTGGAGGTACCCACCTCCGGGTCGGTGGAGGTGGCGGGGGTCGGGCTCGGTGGGCTCGACTCGACGGCGGTGGCCCACCTGCGCCGGGACCGCATCGGCTACGTGTTCCAGGACTTCAACCTGGTGACCGACCTGACCGCCGCGGAGAACGTCGCCCTGCCGCTGGAGCTCGGCGGCAGCAGTGCGCGGTCGGCGCGGGCGGCGGCTGGCGCCGCGCTGGACGAAGTGGGCCTGCCCGAGGTCGCCGACCGGTTTCCCGATCAGCTCTCCGGTGGGCAGCAGCAGCGGGTGGCGATCGCCCGCGCCCTGGTCGGCGACCGCCGGTTGGTGCTGGCGGATGAGCCGACCGGTGCCCTCGACTCGCAGACCGGCCTCGCGGTGTTGCAGGTTCTGCGGGCGCGGATCGACGCCGGGGCGGCTGGTGTGTTGGTCACGCACGAGGCGCGGTACGCCGGCTGGGCGGACCGCACGGTTTTCCTCCGAGACGGGCGACTGGTGGACGCCACCCCGGAGCGCGACGATGCCCGGCGCCTGCTGGCGGAGCGGTCGTGAGCGCCGCCGGCTGGTTCGGTTCATGGCGGGTCGCGCTGCGCATCACCCGGCGCTCCGCGCTGCGCCATCGGGCCCGGAGCGCGCTGATCCTGCTGATGCTCTTCGTCCCCGCGTACGCCGGCACCGTCCTGCTGGTGAGTTGGAGCAACCTCAGCGGCACCTCGGCGCAGAACGCCACCTTCACGTTTGGCCAGGCCGACCTGATCGTAGACGCCGACAGCGCGATCGCGGCCACCCTGCCGTCGGGCAGCCGCACCCTCGGGTTGACGCAGGCCCGCACGGTGGTCCACGGCCCGGATGACCTGCGCGTGTCGGACTACGAAGCGACCGACCCGGAGCACCCGCTGAACCAGGGCCGGTATGTGCTCCGGTCCGGCCGGGCCCCCGCCGGGCCGGCCGAGGTGGCGCTGACCCGCTCGATGGCCGACGAGCTGGGCCTGGAGTTGGGGGGCCGGCTGACCGCCGGGATGCCGCAGCGGGAGCTCACCGTGGTCGGGCTGATCGACTGGAGCCGGTCGTTGGGCGCCGCCGGGCTGCTCGTAACCGACGATGCCCCGCTCTCTGCGGCGGGCGGCAAGCTGATGGTGCAGCTGCCGCCGGGCAGCCGGTGGTCGCCGCCGGAGCCCAGCTCGTATTGGGAACGGAGTGCCCCCAGCGCCGCGGAACGTCGGATCGAGGCGGCGGCGACGGTGCTCGTGGTGAGCTTCGCCGGCACCCAGGTCGTGCTCCTGGTCGGTGCGGCCTTCACCGTCGGCGCCGCCCGGCAACGTCGGGAGTTGGCGTTGGTGGCCGCCGCCGGTGCCACCGCTGCGCAGGTCCGCAAGGTGGTCGTCGCCAGTGGAATGTTGCTCGGTGCCATCTCCGCGACCGCCGGGGTGCTCCTGGGGCTGGCGACCTTCGCCCTGGCCGGCCCGCTCATCGAGCGCATCGCCGACCACCCGTTGATCGAGGTGTCGATCCCCGCTGGGCAGGTGGCGGTGGCCGCGGTGGTCACCCTGCTGCTGGCGGTCCTGGCGGCGGTGCTGCCGGCACGCGCCCTCCGGGGGCGACCCCTGCGCGGTGCCCTGGGCGGCCAGCGGGACCAGTCCCGGCTGGACCAGGTCGCGCTGGTGGCCGGCGTTGGGCTGATCGCTGTCGCCACCGTCGCGTTGCTGGGCTCCGCCAACCCGGAGGGTCAACCGGCCGTGCTCGCCGCCGGCGGCGTCGCTCTGCTGCTCGGCGTCGTCATGTGCACACCCGCGCTGGTACGGGTGAGCGCGCCCCTGGCACGGGTGCTGCCCATGCCGGCCCGGTTGGCGCTGCGCCACGCCGTACGGCATCGGCTCCGCACCGCCGCGGCGATGGCCGCGGTGCTCGGCGCCGTCGCCGGTAGCGTCGCGCTCGCGCTGGCCGGCGGGGCCCGTGGCGTCGCCACCCCCACCCAGGTGGAGGCGCGGCCCGGTCAGGTCCTGGTGCCGGCGGAGCTCGCCGACCTGCTGGGACCAGCCGGGTTGGCGCGGCTGGCCGCGCCCCTGCCGGCCCGCGCCGTCGTGCCACTGCGGACAGCCGCTAACTTCTATCCCACCGTGTTCCGGGACCCCTCCGACAGCACCACCGATCCCACCGTCATTCGCGCCCACGAGCAGCGCGACATCGCCGTCGGCGGGGCGGAGGTCGTGCGGCTGGTGACCGGCCGGGCAGCCACCACCGCCGAGGTGGCTGCCCTGGATCAGGGCGACGCGGTGGTCTTCAACGACGCCCTGGCGGAGAGCGGTCAGGTCACCCTGCTGCCTCGCGGGTCGGAGCCCAGCTCGGCGGCGCCCGGCTCGGCGGCGCCCACCTCGGCTGCAGCCACCTCGCTGCCGGCCGTCGTGGCCGCCCAACAGGAATATTTCGCCAAGCTTCCCGGCCTGGTGGTCTCACCCGCGACCGCGCAGCGCCTCGGGCTGGACACCCAGCCCCGGCAGGTCGTTATCGACCCGAGCCGTACACCCACCGATGCGGAACTGGACCGGGCGAACGCGGTGCTGCTGCAGGCGCAGCTCGCCGCCGGTAGGTCGCACTCGCCGGCCACCGTCGCGGCCGCCGAGCTCGGCTCGGACACCCGTCGCAGCACCACCATGTTCTACCTGCTGGCCGGGGTGAGCGTCCTGGTCACCCTGGTCGCCAGCACCGTGGCGGTCGGGCTGGCAGCGACCGAACTCCGCCCCGACCTAGCCACCATGGCGGCGGTCGGCGCCACCGGGCGTACCCGCCGACGCATCGCCGCGGCCCAGGCCGGGTTCATCGTCGGCGCCGGAACCCTGCTCGGCCTGATCTCCGGCATCGGGCCGGCGGCGGCCTACGTCGGCTTCAACGTCGAGCTGCGCTGGCACGTACCCTGGCCCGCCCTGCTGGCGGTGGTGCTGGCCCCACCCGTGCTGGCGATCGTCGCGGCCCGGGGGCTGGCCCGCGGCGGGCTTCCCCGCCTGCGGAGCCAGGAGCGAAGTCGGTAGCGACGCCGACAGTCCCGGACCGGGGGCGGCGAAGGCCACCGGAGCGGCGAAGGTTACCGGAGCACCGAAGGCGGCCTTGCGGGCGGCGCGGCGCAGCGCGGCGAGCACCGCCGGGCCGGCGAGGGCGATCAGCACGGCGGTGGTGATCGCCCGTCCGGTGTCCCAGCCGAAGGTGGAGGTCACCGCGGTGAAGACGACGAAGCGGTGCAGGTTCTCCAGGACCGGCGCGCCGGCCACGTAGGAGAGTTGGGTCTCCGCGCCGGCGCTGAACGGCCAAAACCAGAGGTTCATCAGCAGCCCGTAGCCGTAGGCGGCGAGCGCGCCGTACCCGGCCAGCAGAGCGACCTCGGCGCGACCGCGGGGTCGGCGGGGAAGCAGGCCGGCGCCGAGCCCCACCCAGGAGGCGGCGAGCATCTGGAACGGCAGCCAGGGGCCAACCCCGGCGGTGAGCAACGCGGAGGCGAACAGCGACGTGGAGCCGAGCAGGAAGCCGAACCCCGGTCCGAAGACCCGGCCGGCGAGGACCAGCAGGAAGAACACCGTCTCGATCCCGGCGGTACCGGCACCGAGCGGGCGCAGCGCGGCGTTGACCGCGGCGAGCACCCCGAGCATCGCCAGGGCCTTGCTGTCGATCCCACCGGAGGTGAGTTCCGCCAGCACCAACGCCACCAGCACCGGCAACATGACGACGAAGACCAGCGGCGCCTCGCCGGCGCGGGCGGTGCTCTCCGGCTGCACCGGGACGAAGAGCGGCCAGGTGAAGGTGGCCAGCGCGGCGATCGACGCGAGCACCAGCACCACGGCGGTGCGCGGAGCGACCCGCAGCACACTCACGCCGGCTCCCGCTCCGCCACCAGCGCGGTGGCGACCTGATCCACCGTCAGCCACGGCGCCGGGGCCAGCACCTTGGCGACCTGCGGGGCGAAGGCGGGCGAGGCGAGCATGACCTCCGCGGTGCTGCCGTCGGCCACGATCTCACCGTCGGCCATCACGATCACCCGGTCGGCCAGCGCCGCGACCAGCTCCACATCGTGCGTCGCCACCACCACGGCACGCCCGGCAGCGGCCAGCCCCCGCACCAGCGCGACGAACTGCCGCTTGGCGAGGTAGTCCAGGCCGCGGGTCGGCTCGTCCAGCAGCACCACCGGCGGGGCGGCGGTGAGCTGCACCGCGAGCGCGAGCGCCAGCCGCTGCCCCTCGGAGAGGTCCCGCGGGTGCCGGTCACCGGGCAGACCAGGGGTGAGCTGGTCCAGCAGGGCGCGGCAGGTGCCGGCCGCCGCCTCGGTCTCCTGGTCGGCCTGACGGCACTCGCCGTCGACCGTCTCCAGGTAGAGCAGGTCGCCCGGGGTCTGCGGAACCAGCCCGACCTGCCGGCGGGCCTGGTGCGCCGGCAGGCTCTTCGGGTCGACGGCCCCCGCCGCGCCGGTGACGGTCACCGCGCCGCCCTGCCGGGGGCCGCTGCCCTGCACAGCCCAGAGCAGGCTGGACTTTCCGGAACCGTTGCGGCCCATCAGGGCGACGACCTGGCCAACCTGGAGGTCGAGATCGACGCCGGCCACAGCCACGGTGCCCGGATACCGTACGACGATCTTCCGCGCGCTCAGCGCCGTCGTCGGGTCGGGGGCGGGAGCCGGCGCGGGAGGTGCCCCCTCGCCGAGCCGACCACGCAGCTCGGCGGCGCGGCGGCGGGCGTCGCGTACCGACAGCGGCAGCGGGTCCCAGCCGGCCAGCCGGCCCAGCTCGACCAGGGGTGGGGCCAGCTCCACACCGGCCAGCACCGCCGCCGGCGGCCCGTCGACCACCCGCCCGTCGCCGGGCAGGTAGAGCAGGCGGTCGGCGTACTGCATGACCCGTTCGAGCCGGTGCTCGGCCAGCACCACGGTGACGCCGAGATCGTGGACCAGCCGGGTGACCGCGGCGAGTACGTCCTCGGCGGCTGTGGGGTCCAGCGCGGAGGTGGGCTCGTCGAGCACCAGGACCCGGGGGTGGCTGGTGAGGACGGCGCCGATGGCGACCCGTTGCTGTTGCCCACCGGAGAGGGTCCGGAGTGGCCGATCGCGCAGCTCGGCGATGCCGAGCAGGTCCAGCGTCTCCTCCACCCGCTTGCGCATCACCGCCGGCGGCAGGGAGAGCTGCTCCATCCCGTACGCCAGCTCCTCCTCGACGGTGTCGGTGACGAACCCGGAGAGCGGGTCCTGGCCGACGACGCCGACGACGTCGGCGAGGTCGCGGGGCGGGTGCCGGCGGGTGTCCCGGCCGTCCACGGTGACCGAGCCGTGCAGGGTACCGCCGGTGAAGTGCGGCACCAGGCCGTTGATCGCCCGCAGCAGGGTCGACTTGCCGGCCCCGGTACGCCCGGCGACCAGGCACAACTCCCCCTCCTCGACGGTCAGCGTCACGTCGCGAAGCGGCGGTGGCCCGTCCTCGGTGTAGCGGACGGTCACCCGGTCAAATGTGATCATGTGCGATCTCTCGGGACAGGTGTCGGCGGCGGCGCGAGCCAGGCCGGTACGGCCGCGACGGCGACGGCGAGCAGCAGCAGGGGGGTCAGCTCGGGCCAGGTGAGCGGGCTGACCGGGGGGTAGAGCAGCTCCGGGTCGACCGTGCCGGCCAGCATGGTCAGGCCGGCCGCGGCGATCCCGCACCCGGCGACGAGCAGCTCGGCCAGCCGCCAGCGGTCCGGCCGGTAGCGGCTGCGGCGGACCCGGCGGCCGGCCAGCAGCATGCCGCCCACGGCGGCGGCCAGCCCGGCGAGGAGCAGCGGCAGCCCCAGGTAGCCGGGGCCGGCGGTGTCGAGCAGCCCGTAGGTGCCGGCGCAGACGCCGAGCAGGCCGCCGAGGACCAGCGTGCCGGTGACCGCCCGCTGCCCGGCGGGGACCGCCGCGGTCCGGCCGTAGCCACGCGAGTCCATCGCCGCGGCGAGCGCCAGGGACCGGTCCAACGCGTCGGCCAACACCGGCAGCGCGACTCCCCGGAACGCCCGCGTCCCCCGCCCGGACGCACCCCGCAGCCGGCGGGCCCGCCGGACCCGCAGCACACTCTCCACCAGCTGCGGGGCGACCGACAGGGCGACCACCACCGCCGTGCCCACCGCGTACAACGCTCCCGGTACGGCCTTGAGGAGCCGCTTCGGGTTCGCCAGGGCGTTCGCCGCCCCCAGACAGATCAGCATCGTCGCCAACCGCAGCCCGTCGTAGAACCCGCCGAGGACCTGCTCGGCGGCGACCGGCCCGAGGAGGCGGATACCGGCCGCCCACTCCGGCAGCGGGATCTCCGGCAACCGGACCAGCACGTGTTCGCCCTGCCCGCCACCGAAGACGATCCGGAACACCACCCGCATCGCGACGATCACCACGCCGAGCCAGACGTACATCCGGAACGCCAGCGCCCAGGGGGCGTGCCCGCGTCGCCGCACGACCACCAGCGCGGCGACCGCGACCAGCAGGGTGAGCCCCAGCGGGTTGGTGGTGTGGCTGGCCGCGGTGGCCAGCCCGAGCGCCCACAGCCACCAGGCCCCCGGGTGCAGCCCACGGGGCAGGCGCCAGGCGGACCAGCGGGCCGACCACCGACCGGCGGTCGTGGAGCGGTCCACCGCGGCGTCAGTCATTCGGGGGTCGGCGGTCGCGGGGCGGTCCACCGCGGTGTCAGTCATCCGGGTCGGCGACCCGCCGTCGTCGGGCGGTGACCAGGCCCCCGGCGGCGAGTGCGGCCAGCAGCAGCACCCCGACCAGCGTGCCCAGCGGCACGCCCCCGTCCTCGCGGGCGGCGACGGCGTCAGTCAGCACGGGCTCGTCGGCGGAGCCCGGCCGCGTCGCGGCGGTGGCGGTCTCCGGGGACGGGAGGACCGCCGCGCTGGCCGACGGCGCGGCGGTGGCCGAGGTCGACGGGCCAATGGTGGCCGGCCCGCCGGTTGCCCCGGGCTGACCACCGTCGGCGGATGGCGGCATGCCGTCGACGGGTGGCGGCGCGCCGCCACCGCCCGCTGGCGGTGGTGCCACCGGTACGTCGCTCGCCGGCGGTGGTGCCGGCGGTGCCGGTGGCGAGGCGGGCGGCGGCGGTGCGGGGCGGCTCGGGGTGACCCCCGGGCGGGGCGCGTCGTCGGGGTTGCGGTTGAGGGAGAACGACCAGCCCTCGAAGCTGCCCGCCGGGGGCGTACGGTTCAGCACCCCCTTGTCGCTGTAGGTCCAGCTGCCCCCGTTCGGGGCGTGCCAGTACGACCAGTAGGCGCTGGCCGGCGGCGTGTCGACGCACTTCTCCGCGTCCGCCGACGGTTTGCCCTCGATCCGGCAGATGAATCCCTCGCCCCAGCGCAGCGTGCCGGTGATCTGGAAGCCGGCGCTCTTCAGCGCGGCCAGCCCGGTGGCCTGGCTGCCCGGGGCGCAGCGGACCACGGTCCCGCCCCCGAGTTCGTTGAAGTCGACCACGACGGTGACGCCGGAGGCGTCCGGGCAGTAGCCGGCGGACCCGACGGCCGCCGCCGGGCTTCCCGGCCCGATCACCGAGCCGGCGGCGACCAGGGCGACGGCCGCCGAGCCGCGGAGTGTCCGGCGGTTCAATTCGCCCGCCGACGGCTGAGGATGAGCAGCCCGACGCCGCCACCGAGCAGCAGCACCGCGAGCAGCACGTAGCTGGTGATCGCCGCGCCGGTGGTGGGCAGCCCACCCGGGCTGGAGGTGGGCGTGGGAGTCACCGGAGCGCTGGCGGTCGGTGCGGCGGAGGGCGACTCCGACGGGGCGGTCCCGGTGGCACTCGGTGTCGGGCTGGCGGTGCCGGTCGGCGAGGCGGTGGGTGACGCGGTCGGCGAAACGCTGCTGGTCGGCGAGGCGGTGGGTGACGCGGTCGGCGAGGCGGTGCCGGTCGGGGTGGGCTGCGGCGGGTCGAGGCCGATCCGACCCAGCGGCACCTGGGCGAGCCCGAGCAGGGCCTGAGCGGTGGCGCGACGCCACTGGTCCCGGCTGCCGTCGCCGAGTCCGTTCTCGACGGCGTCGGCGAGCCCTTCGGCGTTGTAGGCGATGGCGCCCGCCTCTGTGGCGGCCGTCCCGCCGTTGGCCTCGGTCACCTGCAAAGCGGCCAGCGCCACCGCTGCCTCGGTGGCCTCCGGGTCCCGGCCGGCGGCGGCGAGGGCCTGCCCGGCCAGGCCGGTGCTGTTGGAGTTCTTCCCGGCGGTCGGGCCGGAGCCCTCGAACGACCCGTCGGTGTGCTGCTGGGACACCAGCCAGTCCGCGCCGGCGGCGGCCGCGTCGGCGGCGTTGGCGGCGCCGTCCTCGGCGGCGCTCAGCAGCGCCTGCACGGCCATCGCGGTCGAGTCGACGTCGAGGGTGGCGTCGGGTTGGTCGTCGCAGGACGGTGAGGGCCCGTCGGCGGTGTCCGGGTAGAGGCGGAAGCCGCCGGCCGCGCACTGCTGCCGGATGAGGTAGTCCACCACGTCCTGCGGTACGCCGCCGCTGCGGGTCAGGCCCAGCACGGCGAAGGACTGGTCGAAGGTGTTACTGGGGGCTAGGCCGGCTTGCTCGCGGGGCCGGTTGGTGAGCCGTCCCCGCTGGTGGTCGGTGTCCGCCTCGGCGATCAGCGACAGGGTCTCGGCCCGCAGGTCGTAACCGCCGAAGTCGGTGGGGTCGGCGTTGGCGGCGGAGGCGGCGTAGAGCAGTTTCGCGGTCGCCCCGCCGTCGGTGACGTCCTCGGGGCTCCAGGCGTCCCAGCTGTTGTAGGCGCGCACGTTCGCCGCGACCTGGGCGGTCGCCGCCTGCCGGGTCGACGGGTCGACCCCGGTGGCGGAGAGGGCGAGGAGACCGTCGATGGTCAGTCCCCAGTCCTCCGCCTCCGGGTTGAACGGGCTGGGTAGGACGCCGTCGGTGAACTCGTCGGCCAGCCAGGACGCGGCCGCGTGGGCCGCGGCGGTGTGGGCCGGGTCGGGTGCCGCCCCCACGGTTGGGGGAGCGGCGGCTACCGCGGCGAGGGTGGTTGCCGCGGCCACGCCGAGACCGGTGGCGAGGCGCCGGGACAGGGCCATGAGAGGGGTGCCTTTCGTAGCGGAGTCGGTGAGCTCCGGCAAGCACCCCGGGGAACGAAAACCCCGCTCCGCGTGCTGCGGTGAGCGGGGTGGACGGACCTCGGCGGACCGGACTTCACCCTGTAGACCTCGACAGTGGAAGCCGCTCGTCCCGGGCGGGGCATTCCGGCTCGCGAGAGGGTTCTCTCGCTCACGGCTGCGGGTCAGCGCCGGCATCGCACCGGCTTCCCCCCACACAGGACTTATGCAGTTGTGCCCGGTGCGCACCGGGCGCCCGTCACCGTATCGCCCGGGCGTACGACCACGCCAGAGCCCAAGACGAGCGCCCGGGTGCGCTCTGGTCACACCGTCGGTGTGGCGGCTCAGGGGGCGGGGATGCTCGGCGGCTCGCTGGCGCCGTAGGACCAACCCTCGACGCTGCCCGGGGCGGGGTCGTAGTTGAGCACGCCCTTGTCGCTGTATTCCCAGTCACCGCCCCGGGGTGCGTGCCAGTACGACCAGTACCCGCTGGCCTGCGGGGTGTCGGTGCAGGGCTCGACGTCTGGGGTGGGCAGTCCGCCGAGCCGGCAGACGAAGGCCAGGCCCCAGCGGAGGGTGCCCTCGACGGCGAAGCCGGCGCCCTGGATGGCGGCTAGCCCGGTGTCCGGGTCGCCGGGGGCGCAGGCGACCTCGACGTCGCCGCCGAACGCGGTGAAGTCGATCACCACGGTGACGCCCGAGGTGCCGTCGCAGGCGTCGGCGCGCGCGGCCTGGGGTGCGGGCTCGACAGCGGTCAGGGCGATTCCGGCGACGGCGGCGGCCAACAGGCCGGCGACGCGGGTGCGGACGGTGGTTCGAAGGTGGGACACGACCATCAGGAGTGCCTTTCCGCCCTGCGGTCGTCAGAACCCAGCCGGTCGCTGCTGGTCAGCGTCGGGTCGGGGCCTCCGACCCGTGGGCCACGACGGGTGGGTAGCGGTGCGCGAGTGTGGCGGGTATTCGGGCTCGCCGTCGGGATGTACCTCGACGGCCTACCGTTGCGGGCCAGCGCCGGATTTTGACCGGACTTCCCCCGCACAGACGCGGTGGTGGAGTTGTTGCGACAGTCTGGGTCGGCGCGAGCAGTGCTGTCAAATGCCCCGAGACGGGCGCATGTCCTTTAGGCCGCGAATAAGCCGAACCAGGCCGAGCCGCGCCACGCGGTGTCATTGACGCGGTGGACGTTGCGTGGTGTGCTCAGCACGCAACGGTAATGGAAACCATGATCATTGTCAGAACTGAGGAGGATCATGTCTCTCACCGTGCCACCGGACCTGCTGCGGTCCGCCGAGTCGGGCCCTGTTGACGACGACGCCTTCGTCTCCTGCGTCCGCGACTCCCTGCCGTACGCCTGGCAGACCGTCAGCCGGGTGGCGGCGGAGCTGGCGTCCTCCGACGCCGAGTTCGCCGACAACGTCGTCCCGCCGCCGACCGAGGAGGAGCGGGGCCAGCTCCTGCGCGCGCTGGCCAGCGACGCCATCCGGTCCAGCCTCGAGCGCCACTTCGGCGTCAAGCTGGCCTTCCAGAACTGTCACCGGGTCGCGGCGTTCCGCCACTCCGCAGTGGACTCGGAAACCTACCGCCGCTTCATCTCCGTCCGCGGCCAGCTGCTCAACCAATCTCCCGAGCTGCGCAACTGTTGATCCGGCTACCGCCCGGCGACCGGCGGGGTGATCCACCTCCGCCGGGCGCCGGGCACCCACGATCAGCCGCCGCGGCGCTCCTGCCACGGCTGCGTCCACGTCGTCCCGGTGCCGGCTAACCCGCCGGGCGCTCTCCGAGCTTCGACACCACGGCCCGCTGCAGCACCGCAGTCGTGCTCACTACCGTCCCGGCTGGCCCGTCGGCGGTGTCCGCCACGAAATAGCTGCGTTCACCGAGATACTCATACGTGTTCGTATCGAAGATCCACTCGTGGCGTCGATTCCGCTCGGTGTACGCGACGGCCACCCCCGGCCGGCCGGCCGCGTCGGTGACCCCACGGACCACCTCAACCCCCGGAATCTTCGCCGCAGCCCGATAGAGCGCGGCGCTCGTCCGCGGCGGCACCAACGACTCGTGCAGGATGTCACCGATCGCGGTGAACGCCGCACCGTCGCGGCTGTTTCCCCGGCCCCGCTCATCCCGCTCCCGGTAGAGCTTCGCCAGCAGTTCGTCGGGATCAGTGGGCAGCTCGACGACTGTCGCGTTCGGTGTCATGTTGGTGAGCGTCGTCCGCTCCGGAATCACACCGATGATCGGCAGGTCGAAGCGCGGCTCGCGAAGCAGGCCGTCGCCTCGTTCGTACCGTGGGATCCAGATCTCCCGCTCGTGCATCGGTTGCAGCTGGGCCGGACCGTTGCCCAACCCGGCGTACGCCCCCCGAGTCTTGACGTAGACGTACTCGCCCTCGCTAGCCGATGGTTCCGGCCGGTCGGCAACCGCCGCGGCCATCTGGTTCAGGAGCAGGGTCGCGCCGCTGTGATCCCCCTGCTGGACCACCACGGTCAACGGCGGGTGGTCGGGCTGCCACGGCTGGGCGGCGACCCCGACCGCGACCGCCAGCACACCCGCTGCCGGCACGAGCAACAACCTCCGGCGGGACCGCCGGACCGGCCGCTCGATCTCGTTCATCAGGTGCCGCCGCAGTGCCTGCCGGCGCGCCGTCGGCATGGCCGGTACGTGCGGAGCGGTGGGCTCGCTCATCGGTACTCTCCCTGCTCGACGGGGAAAATTCGGGTACGCCCCAGCTCTTGGTGGGTCCGTGCCCGCAGCCGGGCTCGGGCCCGGGCCAGCCGCGAGCGCACGGTTCCAACGGGTACGCCCAGGGCCTCGGCGGCAGCCACGTAGTCCAGTTGCGACCAGACGCAGAGCAGAAACACCTCCCGGTCTGCTCGGCGGAGTGTCCGCAGCGCGACCATCGCCGCGGCCACCTGATCGGCGTCATGCATTCGGCCGACCACCTCGTCGGCGAAGTCCGGGACCGGGTCACCTGCCGGCAGTCGCCGCAGCGCCTCCCGGTGCCGGCGCGCGGTCCGCCACCGGTTGCGCAGCACATTGGTGGCGATGCCGAGCAACCAGGGCCGAAGGCTCTCTCCGTCCGGGCGCAGGGATTCGCGGATCCGCCACGCCTCAAGGAAGGTCAGCGACACCACATCCTCGGCGTGCGCTGGGCTGCCCTCACTCCAAACCGCGTGTCGACGAACCGCTTCGGCATGTTCATCGAAGAGTTCACCGAACGCGTCGGTGTCTCCGGCCCGGATTCGGGCCCGCATCTCAGCTGTCACACCTACACCTGTCCGCGGGCAGCTCCAAGTTCCCACTGGCGCGGACAAAATTTCTCGCGTTCACGCCTGCGGTGCCATGCGGGCCGGGTCGGCTCGCACCAGCTAACCCCCGGATCAGGGCGTCCCTACGCGTCAGTCGGTGGCCCTGGGGTGTCCGGTGCCGGCGTGTCTGAGCCAGCAGGTGCGGGTGTCGGGGTTTCGTCGGAGCTCGGCGTGGCGAGGATTCGGTGAAGGTCGGGGTCGGCGTGGACTTCGGCCGTATGTCGCCACTCGGCGAGTAGCTGCGACAACGCCGTGGTGTTGCCCACCGCCGCAGCGGCCTCTGCCGTGGCGACAAACTCACCGGCCATCTGCTTGGCCTCCCCAGGAGGCAGGAACCGCACCCATGGCAACACGGTGGGCAGCGTCTCTCGGACCAGGTCGGGGTCCTGGCGTGCCAGGCTGGCCAGCAGCCGAGCGGTCAGGTCGACCACCTCACCCTCAGCTACCGCCCGTTCTGCCGACATGAGCACCAAGTCGGCGGCGTCCCGGCGGCGTAGCCGCACCGCGCGAGCGCGGGACAGTCGCTCGGCGGTTTCTGTGGGTTGGCGCAGCAGCTCCGAGAACGGAACTGACTCTAACGGCATTGACATGACGTCAACACTACTTCAGTAGTAGCGGAGATATCGGCTAGCTGGGGGGCTTCGGCGGGGCGATCTTGCGGAACCGCTCGTGCGCGGACTGGCGGCTGATGCCGAGCGCGTTGCCGATCTCGGCCCAGGAGAGTCCGGACGCCCGCGCCTGGGTCACGGCCTGTTCGATGAGGGGCCGTTGCCAGCGCTCCACCTGGGCGAGGATGCCGAGCGCCTGTAGTGGCCAGGTGGTGGTCAGTTCGGCGACGCCGTCCCGCAGCGTGTCGGAGCGGTTGAGCAGCCAGCCGGGTGGAGTGGCGGCCAAAAGTGGCCGGATGTGGCCGCCCCACTCGGCGGTGGCCATCCAGCGGCCCTCGTCAGCGACCGGGTAGTCCCGGCTGCCGACCCAGCCGCAGCTACATCCGGCCCGGTAGCCGGCGGCGTCGGCCGGCGCTACGGCGTCCGTCTTCAGTGTCCCGTCCGGCAGCCGGAATCCGACGAGCTCAGCATGCCCCGGAACCATCTCCTCCGTCACCAAGCAAGCATAGGCCCGTCAGGATTGCCTGACGCGAGCAGTAAGGCTATCTTGACGGTGTTGCTTCGGGTGGTCGGCACCCGGAGCCGGAACTCCGGAGGGAATCCATGCCCGTGGCACATGGCACCGTCGCGCCGGGATACGAACCGGTCCGAGCGGCATTCCAGGCGAACTTCGACACCGGCTCCGAGATCGGCGCCGCCCTCAGCGTCTACCGGCACGGCCGGGAGGTGGTCCGACTCTGGGACGGGGTCGCCGATCCTGCCACCGAGCGGGCGTGGCAGGAGGACACCCTCCAACTTGTCTACTCGGCCACCAAGAGCGCACCTGCCGCCTGCGTGCACCTGCTGGCCCAGCGCGGGCAGCTCGACCTGGCCGCCCCCGTGGCCGCGTACTGGCCGGAGTTCGCGGCGGCCGGCAAGGGCGGCATCCCGGTCCGCTGGCTCCTCTCCCACCAGGCGGGGCTGCCGGTGCTCGACCGTCCGGTCCCGCTGACGGCGGCGCTCACCGGGGAGCCGGTCGTCGCCGCCCTGGCCGCCCAGGCACCCGCCTGGCCGCCGGGGACAGCGCACGGCTACCACGGGCTCACCTACGGCTGGCTGGTTGGCGAGGTGGTACGCCGCGTCTCCGGCCGCAGCCTCGGCACCTACTTCGCCGACGAGATCGCCACCCCACTCGGCCTGGACTTCTGGATCGGCCTGCCCGCCACCGAGGCGCACCGGGTCGCCCGGATCACCGAGCAGCCGGTCGCCCCGCCCGCCGCCCCCGAGCCGATGCCGGCGGCGCTACAGGAGGCGCTGGCCGCGTACACCGACCCGACGTCGCTGGTGGTCCGGTCGATGGCGGTGACCGACCCGCCGCTCAACCTCACCGACCCGCGTACCTGGGCGGCGGAGATCCCCGCGGTGAACGGCATCTGCACCGCCTCGTCCCTGGCCCGCTTCTACGCGGGACTGATCGGCGAGGTGGACGGCGTCCGGATCCTCGACCCGGCCACCCTCGCCGCCGCCACCCGCGAACAGGCCAACGGTGTTGACCAGGTGCTGCGGGTGCCGACCCGGCCGGCGCTCGGCTTCGGCCTGCCCCTGCCGGAGCAGCCCTGGTGGTCACCGACCGCCTTCGGCTTCCCCGGGCACGGCGGCTCACTCGGCTACGCCGACCCGGCCAGCGGGATCGCCTTCGGGTACGTGACGAACGGGCTGCGCGTCACCATGGCCCCGGACCCCAGGACGACGGGCCTGATCAAGGCCCTCCAGTCGGTTCTCTCCCACCAGACAGTCTGAAACACGCCTTACGGGGCGTCGATCACGGTGGTGGCCATGAATGCGACGGGTTCGGCGCAGGTCCGTGGCATCCGGGTCGGTCAGGGAGAAATAGGGGACAGTCCGGATGCTCTGGGTCGCGACGCGGCGAAAGATAACTCAGCATGCAGAGCCGAGTGACAGCAGCGCTACGCCGCTACGTCGAGCAGAGGTACGGGCCGGACATGTGGCGTCGGCTGGCCACGGCCACTACGACGGTGCCCTCAGCAATGAGAACGCTGAAGGGCCGCCGTTTCGTGGCCTCGATTCTTGCCCTACCTCTCGCACTGGTGACCACCGCTCTCACCGTGGTGCTCGCCGGCATCATGCTGATCAACGTCGGCTACCCGCTGCGGCAGGTGCTCGGTCTGGGCGGCCACGAGGGCAGCATCTGGGCCAGCACCTACTACGACGCGTGGGGCGGTCCTACCCTGCTGGGTGCCTGGGCGGTGCACGCAATGCTCGCGACACTGGTCCTTTTCCCACTGCTGGGTTGGGCCGTCCGCGGCCTCGTTCAGCTTCAGCTACGCCCCGCCCGGACCACGATCGCATCTCCGCGTGCGGTGGATGCGGTCGTAGCGTCCGGAGAACGTGGGCGGCCCCGAGCTCGTAGCCAAACCGGGACACGCAGGCGGAATGCCCGGTGGCGGCGTGCCCGCTGATCGCCGCCGCGGTGCTGGTTTTCCGCACGGACCCGGCCGAACGGTGAGCGCTCGACGCGTACCTATGGTGTCGGGTATGTCGAGCACAGATCAGGCGGTGGCGATCGAGGCGGCGTCGGCGGGAGCCACGGTCGTCCGCGACCACTATGGATCCACACTGGCCCGGTTTTCGAAGGGTGCCGGAGACTTCGCCACCGCGGCCGACCTCGCGGCGGAAAAGGCGATCCTGGACATCCTCCGCGCGGCGCGCCCGGATGACCTCCTGGTGGGGGAGGAAAGCGGGCGCACCGGCGCTGGCGACAGCGGACGTCGATGGCTGGTTGACCCGTTGTGCGGGACGTTGAACTACGCGGTGCGCAGCATGCTGGTCGCGGTCAATGTGGCGCTGCAGGCCGGTACGCAGCCAGTGGTGGCCGCCGCGGCTGACCCCTTCAACGACGAGGTGTTCTGGACCGACGGCACCGCCGCTCACATCCGCCGGGGCGGTACGGACGAGCGGCTCGTTCCCTCGGCCGACTCCGCGCTGGTGGACCTCAACCTGGATCCGCCGTTTCCCAACAGGGAGGTGTTCCAAGCCGCTCGGATCCTGACTGATGCCGGCTTCACCGCCCGGTTTCGCCCCCGGGTGCTCTCCACCACCCTGGCCGTGACCTGGGTCGCCGCCGGCCGCCGCGCCGGCTACGTCACCGACGGCCACGAGTTGCGGGACAGCGTGCACTTCGCGGCCGGGATCGCTCTCTGCGAGGCGGCGGGTTGCGTGGTCTCCGGAATCGATGGACGGCCGCCCCACTCCGGGCTGGGTGGTCTGGTTGTGGCTGCCGACGAGCCGACGCACCACGCCCTGCTTAAGTCCATTGAGAACCAAAAGCCGGCCTGAGTAGGGTTGCGGCGGTTTCCGGGTCGCCAGGGTGAGGGAGTTCGTACGGTGCGGCGGGTGACGGTTCATCGGGACGAGGTGGCGGTGTCCTGCCTCGTTGGCGGCTCCGGCGACGAGGTGGTTGTGCTGTTGCACGGGCTGGCCGGCAGCGCGGCGGAGTTGGTGCCGACGGCGGAGGCGCTGCTACCGGAGCACCGCGTGATCGTGGTGGATCAGCGCGGGCACGGCCACTCGACCCGGCGGCCGCAGGATCTCTCCCGCCGGGCGTACGTCGAGGATGTGCTCGCCGTCGTCGCGGAGCTCGCCGGCGGGGTGCCGGTGACGGTCGTGGGTCAGTCGATGGGTGGGCACACCGCGCTGCTCTTCGCCGCCGAGTATCCCGAGCTGGTGCGTCGGCTGGTGCTGCTGGAGGGCGGGGTCGGGGGCCGCGAGGAGCGGGGGGACTACCCGGCCGAGCTGGGTGCCTTCTTCGCCTCGTGGCCGGTGCCGTTCGCCGATGTTCGCCAGGCCGCCGAGTTTCTGGGCGACACCCCGGTGGCCCAGGCCTGGCTGCGGGACCTGGACCGGCGTCCGGACGGGCTCTGGCCGCGATTCAAGGCGGGGTGATGCGGGAGGCTATCGCGGCCGTCGCCGACCGGGCCTGCTGGGCCGAGTGGCAGCGGGTGCAGGCCCCCACCCTGCTGGTGTTTGGCGAGCACGGGATCATCCCCGCCGCGGAGGTGCGGCGCATGGTGTCCCTGCGTCCGGATGTCGAGCGGGTGGTTGTTGCCGGCGCCGGGCACGACGTCCACCTGGAAGACCGGGACGCCTGGGTGCGCGCCTTGGGGCAGTTTCTCAGCCGCTGACACGCCGACACGACATCTGGTGTTGCATCCCGGATGGGGGAGGCATATATGGTGTCTCCCGCAGCTGGTTCGGCGCTCCCACCGGGAGTGGTCGAGGCAAGAGGGAACCCGGTGGAAATCCGGGACTGCCCCGCAGCGGTGAGTGGGAACGACCGCCGTCATCACGCACTGGGCTGATCGAAGCCTGGGAAGCGACGGCCAGTAGGCGACCGGGTCCCCCGGGCGTGCCCGCGAGTCCGAAGACCTGCCAGCGCGCCGCACGCGTCGCGTGCGGCGGTTGGCGGCCGCGCGGGACGGCCGACACCCGCAGCCGCCCGGTGTGGTCAGCCACCGGGCGAATGATTGTGGTGTCCCCCTGCGCGTTCGTCGACCTTGTCGGCAGGCGGAGGAGGGGGAGATGACGGCGACGCGGGAACGTGCCACGGACGGTCCGGCCGGGGAGACGACGGCGACGCGGGAACGCGCCACGGACGGTCCGGCCGGTGCGGCGCAGCAGCAGCGGCGGCAGGTGATGGAGGTCCGCAAGCGCAACGGCGACACCGAGCCGGTGGACGTCAACAAGATTGTCCGCGCGGTGGAGCGGTGGGTCGGCGACCTGAACGAGGTGGACCCGCTGCGGGTGGCGACCAAGACGATCAGCGGCCTGTACGACGGGGCGACCACGGCCGAGCTGGACCGGCTGTCGATCCAGACGGCGGCGGAGCTGATCGGCGAGGAGCCGCAGTATTCGAGGCTGGCGGCGCGACTGCTGGCCGCGTACGTGGACAAGGAGGTCCGGGGGCAGCAGGTCGCGAGCTTCAGCCAGTCCATCCGGTACGCCCACGGCCTCGGGCTGATCAGCGACGACACCGCCGCCTTCGTGTCCCGCAACGCCCGCAAGCTGGACGATGCGGTGGACCCCGCCGGTGACCTGCGGTTCGAGTACTTCGGGCTGCGTACGGTCGCGGACCGCTACCTGCTGCGGCACCCGCAGTCGCGGCTGGTGGTGGAGACCCCGCAGTACTGGCTGCTGCGGGTGGCCTGCGGGCTGTCGCGGACGCCGGCCGAGGCGATCGGGTTCTACCGGCTGATGTCGTCGCTGGCGTACCTGCCCAGCTCACCGACGTTGTTCAACTCCGGTACCCGGCACACCCAGATGTCGTCGTGTTTCCTGGTCGACTCGCCGCGCGACGAGCTGGACTCCATCTACCAGCGGTACCACCAGGTCGCGAAGCTGTCGAAGTTCTCCGGCGGCATCGGCATCGCCTGGTCGCGGGTGCGGGGCCGGGGCGCGCTGATCCGGGGAACGAACGGCCGGTCGAACGGCATCGTGCCGTTCCTGAAGACCCTCGACGCCGGCGTCGCCGCGGTCAACCAGGGCGGCCGGCGTAAGGGCGCGGCCTGCGTCTACCTGGAGCCCTGGCACCCCGACATCGAGGAGTTCCTGGAGCTGCGGGACAACACCGGCGAGGACGCCCGGCGTACGCACAACCTGAACCTGGCCAACTGGCTGCCGGACGAGTTCATGCGCCGGGTCGAGGCGGACGGCGACTGGTCGCTGGTGGACCCGTCCGACGCGCCGGAGCTGCCCGACCTGTACGGCGCGGAGTTCGACGCCGCCTACCGGGTCGCGGAGAAGAAGGCGGTCCGTACCGTCAAGGCGCGGGACCTGTACGGGCGGATGATGCGCACCCTGGCGCAGACCGGCAACGGGTGGATGACCTTCAAGGACCGCTCGAACGCGCTGTCCAACCAGACCGGGGCGCCCGGCAACACGATTCACCTGTCGAATCTCTGCACCGAGATCCTTGAGGTCAACAACGACGCCGAGACCGCGGTCTGCAACCTGGGCTCGGTCAACTTGGGCGCCCACGTCAGCGCCGAGGGGGTGGACTGGGCGAAGCTGCGGGAGACCGTCCGTACCGCGATGGTCTTCCTCGACCGCGTGATCGACATCAACTACTACCCGGCCGAGCAGGCGGCGGCCTCCAATCCGCGTTGGCGGCCGGTCGGGCTCGGGCTGATGGGGCTGCAGGACGCCTTCTTCACGCTGCGGCTGCCGTTCGACTCGGCTGAGGCGCGGGAGCTGTCCACCCGGGTGCAGGAGGAGATCTTCCTGACCGCCCTGGAGACCTCCGCCGGGCTCGCCGAGCGGTTCGGCCCGCATCCCGCGTACGCGGACACCCGCGCCGCCCGGGGCGAGCTGCACCCGGAGCTGTGGGGGGCCGAGCCGGCGCAGCCGAAGCGGTGGGCCGAGCTGAAGGCGCGGGTCGCGGAGCACGGTCTGCGGAACTCGCTGCTGGTGGCGATCGCCCCGACCGCGACGATCGCCTCGATCGCCGGCTGCTACGAGTGCATCGAGCCGCAGGTGTCCAACCTGTTCAAGCGCGAAACGATGTCCGGCGAGTTCCTCCAGGTCAACACCTACCTGGTCGGTGAGCTGAAGGCGCGCGGGTTGTGGACGGCCCCGATCCGGGACGAGATCAAGCGGGCGGAGGGGTCGGTGCAGGGCATCGCCGAGCTCCCCGCCGAGGTGCGGGAACTGTTCCGGACGGCGTGGGAGCTGCCGCAGCGGGCGCTGATCGACCTGGCGGCGGCCCGGGCCCCGTACATCGACCAGTCGCAGTCGCTGAACCTGTTCCTGGCCGCGCCGACGATCGGCAAGCTCTCCTCGATGTACCTGTACGCCTGGAAGTCCGGGCTGAAGACCACCTACTACCTGCGGTCCCGTCCCGCGACGCGGATCCAGCAGGCCACCGTCGCCGTCACCCCGACCCCGTCGAGCTCCGCCGGGGCCGACGCCGAGGCGCTGGCCTGCTCCCTGGAAAACCCCGAAAGCTGCGAGGCATGCCAATGACCACCGACGCCGAGACCCGTACCGCGACCGCCGAGACCCGTACCGTGACCGCCGGGACTGGTGGCGGGCGGCAGCTGCTGCTCGACCCCGGGATGGATCTGACCCTGCGCCCGATGCGGTACCCGCACTTCTTCGACCGGTTCAAGGAGGCGATCAAGAACACCTGGACGGTGGAGGAGGTGGACCTGCACTCCGACCTCGCCGACCTGGCGAAGCTCTCCCCGGCCGAGCGGCACCTGGTGTCCCGGCTGGTCGCGTTCTTCGCCACCGGCGACACGATCGTCGCCAACAACCTGGTGCTCAACCTCTACCAGCATGTCAACTCCCCGGAGGGCCGGCTCTACCTGTCCCGGCAGCTCTTCGAGGAGGCGGTGCACGTCCAGTTCTACCTGAACCTGCTGGACACCTACGTGCCGGAGGAGAAGGAGCGGTTCGCGGCGTTCGCGGCGGTGGAGAACATCCCCTCGATCGCGCGCAAGGCCGAGTTCTGCTTCCGGTGGATCGACTCGATCTTCGAGCTGCGGGAGCTGCGGACCCGGGCGGACCGGCGGGCGTTTCTGCTCAACCTGATCTGCTTCGCCGCCTGCATCGAGGGCCTGTTCTTCTACGGCGCCTTCGCCTACGTCTACTTCCTCCGCTCCCGGGGTCTGCTCAACGGTCTCGCGTCCGGCACCAACTGGGTGTTCCGGGACGAGTCCATGCACATGGCCTTCGCCTTCGACGTGGTGGAGACCGCCCGCGCCGAGGAGCCGGACCTCTTCGACGCCGACCTGGAGCAGCAGGTCAGGGAGATGATGGCGGAGGCGGTCGACTGCGAGGTCCAGTTCGCCGCGGACCTGCTCGAGCAGGGGGTGTCCGGGCTGTCCCTGACCGACATGCGGGAGTACCTCCAGCACGTCGCGGACCGGCGGCTGGTCACGCTGGGGATCGCCCCGATGTACGGCAGCCAGAATCCGTTCGCCTTCATGGAGTTGCAGGACGTACAGGAGTTGTCGAACTTCTTCGAGCGGCGGGTGTCGGCGTACCAGATGGGCGTCAGCGGGAGCGTTACCTTCGACGACGACTTCTGATCCGAAGCTGGGCGCGGACGTGAGCGCCGGGGGGCGGGTGGAGATGCGGCCGTGGCCGGGGTGCGCTGGCGGGAGCATCCCGGGGTCTTCTGGCACAACCTGATTGAGATTTCGAGTGCATGAAACGTCTAGAATTCGATAATTTCGTGCGGCGCGCGAAGATCAGGCAAGTATCCAATGAAAAAAGCCGGCGGGACTATTGCCGTCCATCCGGACGAAACCGGCATTGACGTGAAAGAGGAGATCAACGCCTTCGACCCGTTTGCTACCCTCAATGGCTCCGGAACAACGCAGGGTATGTGGGGTGCTACCAATGGCGCTGATAACTGGTGAAGGTGATTCCGCATGAGGGGCTGGATTACCTGGACTGGCGGATTCTTTGTCTGCCTGCTGTGCGGATTCATGGTGGTGATGTTTAGCCTCAATTCAGAGAACAGTTGGAGCACGTTGCTGGGTGTCGCGACATTCTTCACTCCTATCTGTTACCTCGTCTCAATTTTTACCCTGTTTCCTTATGTTCGGGCTACCTCGTCCGGGCTGGTCGTAGCCAATCCCGATAGGATTTCCCGTATTCCTTGGCGCAAAGTCAAGGCGCTTTCCGCCGATCAAGGTCTGTTCGTTGAACTGACCAACGGGGAGAAAGTCTTTAGTTTTGCTTTCCAAGCCTCAATGATTGGGCAGTTTCTGGGCTACCCTGGAGCCCGTCGGGCCGTGCGCAAGATAGAAAAGATTCGCGCTAAGGGGGTTGGCGGTGACGGGGGGCTTGATGTGGAGTCAGTAGTGCCCTGGCGTCGTCATATAGGTTTTATTCTGGTTTTCTGGGTAACGTTTGCATTGATAATCCCTTCTATGGTTCGCCTTCCTTAGCTGCGGCTTGGTCGTTCCCCGGGCCCACCGCACCCGTCCTGAGCTGCAAGATCAGCTTGGAGAAGGCTCTGTTGACCGATGAGGTGGTGTGGTCGTAGCGAAACGCGGGTGGTTTCGGGCTTGACCTTGACGCAGCGTCAACCCTGCACGCTGGGGTCATGTCGATAGATCTTCAGCAGGTACCGGGGCAGAGCCGGGAGCCGGCGATCCAGGTACGCGGCCTACACAAGTCCTTCCAGGAGCTGCAGGTGCTACGCGGCGTCGACTTCGACGTCGCGCCGGGCAGTGTCTTCGCGCTGCTCGGCTCCAACGGTGCGGGCAAGACCACGGTGGTACGGATCCTGTCCACGCTGCTGCGCTCGGATGCCGGCGCGGCCACCGTGAACGGCTTCGACGTTGCCGCGCAGGCGGGAAAGGTGCGTGCGTCGATCAGCCTGACCGGGCAGTTCGCCGCGGTCGACGAGGTTCTCAGCGGGCGGGAGAATCTGGTGCTGGTCGCCCGGTTGCGGCAGCAGCGGGAGCCGGGTCGGGTCGCGGATGACCTGCTGGCCCGCTTCGCCCTCACCGACGCGGCGAACCGCCGGGTGGCGACGTACTCGGGTGGGATGCGTCGTCGCCTTGACCTCGCGATGAGTCTGGTGGGGAAACCGCCGGTGATTTTCCTCGATGAGCCGACGACCGGGCTGGACCCGCAGGCGCGGCTGGAGGTGTGGCAGGCCGTCCGGGAACTCGCCGGCCAGGGTACGACGGTGCTGCTCACCACCCAGTATCTGGACGAGGCCGAGCAGCTCGCGGACCGGATCGCGGTCCTGCACGAGGGGCGCATCATCGCCAACGGCACGCTCGCTGAACTGCGGCGGCTGTTCCCGCCCGCGACCGTGGAGTACGTCGAGAAGCAGCCGTCCCTGGAGGACATTTTCCTGGCAATCGTCGGCGGCGGGGACACCGCCGTGCCGACCGCATCCACCGCACCGGTACGAGCAGCTAAGGACCCCCGATGACTGGCAACTTCTTGAGCGACACCACCGCCCTGACCCAGCGTTCCCTGCGCCACATCGCCCGCAGCCCGGACACCATCATCACGACCGCGATCACGCCGATCGTTCTCATGCTGCTCTTCGTCTACGTCTTGGGCGGTGCGGTCGAGGCCGGCTCGGACAACTATGTGAACTACCTGCTCCCCGGCATCCTGCTCATCACCGTGGCGTCGGGCATCTCCTACACCGCGTACCGGCTCTTCCTGGACATGAAGGGCGGCATTTTCGAACGGTTCCAGTCCATGCCGATCGCCCGCTCGGCCGTACTGTGGGCGCATGTGCTGACCTCGCTGGTCGCCAACCTGATCTCGCTGGTGGTGGTGGTGCTGGTCGCCCTCGCGATGGGGTTCCGCTCCGGGGCGGGCGTGCTGGCCTGGTTGGCGGTCGCGGGGATCATACTGCTGTTCACCCTGGCTCTGACCTGGCTGGCCGTTATCCCCGGTCTGACCGCGACGTCTGTGGAGGGGGCGAGCGCCTTCTCCTATCCACTCATCTTCCTGCCGTTCATCAGCTCGGCGTTCGTGCCCACCGAGAGCATGCCCGGCCCGGTACGCGCCTTCGCCGAGAACCAGCCAGTCACTTCCATCATCGACACGGTCCGCGGTCTGTTGGCGCAGCAGCAGGTCGGCGCCGACCTGTGGATCGCTCTCGCCTGGTGCGTCGGCCTGCTCGCGGTCGCGTACGTCGTAGCCAGGGCCGTCTACCATCGCAAGGTCAGGTGACGTTGGGACCCGGCGGGGAGGTAGCCATGCTGACGATCGGGCGGCTGGCCTCCTACGCCGGGGTTTCCATCCGTGCGGTGCGGCACTACCACCAGATCGGGCTCCTGCCGGAGCCGGAACGCGACGCCTCCGGCTACCGGAGCTACGACGCCGCCGCGGTGCTGCGCCTGATCCGGATCCGGACCCTCGCCGAGGCCGGCGTCCCGCTGGCCCGGGTCCGGGAGCTGCTCGATGCCGACCCGGAGACGTTCGCCGCCGCGAGGATCGAGGTCGACCGGGAGCTGCGGGCGCGGATCCGCACCCTCCAGGAGCACCGGCGGCGGGTCGCGCAGCTGGGCTCCGTCGAGTCGCTGGCGGTCCCCGAGGAGGTGGCCGACTACCTGGAACGCCTCCGGGGCATCGGCGTACCGCCGGTGCTCGTCGAGAAGGAGCGCGACGCGTGGATCCTGATGGCCGCGCGCTTCCCGGAGACGATCACGGAGATCATCGCCGACAAGGTGGCCCAGCTCGCCGACCCGGAGGTCCGCCGGTTCTACCAGCTCCTCAGCCGGCTCGAGGTTGAGCCGGACAACGACGATCTACTGCGCGCGATCGCGGACCTGCTGAGCGAACTGTACGAGGAGGCGGCGGCGAGCGGGATGCTGGACCAGCACGACGAGATGATGCCGGACCAGGCGTTCGTCCGGTTGCTGGATTCGTTCTCCTTTGGTACCCACCCCGTCGTCGCCCGGCTGGCCGAGTTGCTCGCCGAGCGTGGCTGGACCGGATGGACCCGAGTGGAGAAGCGCAAGCCCTGAGCCCGCGGCCGAACTCTTGCACTCACGGTCACTCTGGGTGATCCATCGCGAGGTGTGCTGTTACATCCAAGGTGGCGAACCTTCGATACTGTGCGGGGTCGCACGAGGGGGAGGTGCTGATGCATCCGGGATTCGCGGTTGATGTGGACGCCCTGGAGAGTGTGGGGGCGCAGGTGGAGGCGACGGCGGCGATGTTGCGGGAGTCGGTGCGGGTGGCTGGCGCCGGGTTGGCGCCGTCGTCTCCGCCGGGTTCGGCTGCGGTGGTCGCGGCGCAGGGGGCGGAGAAGGCGTGGCTGGCGGAGCTGCGCCGGCTGGTGGAGGAGTTGGATGGCTTCGGTGCGGATTTGAGTGCTTCGGCGCGGGAGTATCGGGCCGCGGATGAGGTGAACGCTGATGGGTTGCGGCGCTCGGGGGTGCTACCGCGGTGAGTGATCTGACGTTGCGGGATGTGCTCGATTTCCGGCCGGATCCGTGGCATGAGTCGGCGCAGGTGTGGGGTCGGCTTGCGCAGGGGATCGACGATGCCGCTGAGCAGCTGATCCGGGGGAGCCGGGATCTTGTTCATGTGTGGCCGGACGGTCGGGCTTCGGCGGCTGCGGTGGGCAAGGGCGAGACGTTGCGGGCTGAGGTGAGTAACGCGTACAACCCGGCGAAGCGGGTCGCGGATGCGTTGGAGCAGCATGCGTACGCGATGGTGGGGTTGCGGCGGCAGGCGGAGGATATTGTCGCTTCGGCGCGGGTGGCTGGTTATCAGGTGGACATGGTGACGGGGGCGACGGCGCCGCCGCCGTCGGCCGATATGGCTGGTGGTTTGGATCGTGCCAGTCGGGCTACCGAGTCGGTGCTTCAGTATTTGCCGACGGTGGTGGAGTACGCGCGGGCGCAGGATGATGCGACTGCTAATGCCATCGCGGTTAATGTGCCGTCGCCGCGGGTGGGTTTCGGGACGGGCCGGCTCGACGGGGTTTCTCGTGGGGTGTTGGAGGCGCAGGCGGGGCGGAGCCCGGCTGAGGTTAATGCGTGGTGGGAGTCGTTGACTCCGTTGCAGCAGGAGCAGGCGTTGCGGGAGTTCCCGGACCTGGTCGGGCAGCTGGACGGCATTCCGATCTCTGATCGGGATGTGGCCAACCGTATGGTGTTGGAGCGTCAGAGTTATCTATTGCAACAGGCGTTTCGCGCTGCTAATGAGCATCCTTACGATCACGAACTACTGCCGGCCGATACGAGGCTATTGCTCGAGCGCGGGCGTGCTGAGCTGGCCAGTAAGCTGCGGGGCATCGACGCGATTACCTCCCGGTTGAACGATCCGAATCTGCCGGAGGCGTACCTCATCGGGTTCTCCAGCGACGGGGACGGTCGGGCGATCGTCTCGGTCGGCAACCCGGACACCGCCGAGAATGTGCTCACCTACGTGCCGGGCACTGGCGAGCAACTTTCCAGTGCCGGTGGCGGGCTGAAGCGTATGGACGCCATGGCCCAGGACGCCGCTTGGGCGGCGGGGGGTGAGAAGACGTCGGTGGTCTACTGGTATGGCTACGACGCGCCGGACGCGATTTCTGATGCTGGTGGAGAATCATACGCCGAGGGCGGCGGTCCGGTCCTAGACAGGTTCCAGAGTGGGCTGCGGGCTACTCACGATGCGGAGAGCCCGTCGCGCAACACGGTGCTTGGTCATAGTTATGGCTCTACGGTTATCGGCCACGCTGCTCGGGACTCTGACTTCGATGCTGATGCTGTGGTGTTCGTCGGTTCGCCGGGTGTTGGCGTTGGTCACGTTTCCGAGTTGGCTGGCCTGCGCCCCGAGCAGGTCTGGGCCACCACGGCCAAGCACGACATTATTGGTTTGGTGCCGGACTGGGGTTCCACGCACGGCAAGGATCCCAGTGAGGCTGACTTCGGGGCGCGGGTCTTCCGCAGTGACCCGGGTAGCTTCTCTGATATGACCGGCACCCACTCCGCCTACTGGGAAGAAAATAATCCTGCGCGCACAAATATTGCAGAGATTGTCACCGGTCAAGCTGGATAAAAGGTGAACTGACATGGCTTATCGGCGGGTAGGTGCCGTGCTGACCGCGGCTGTCTTGATCGCATTTACGACGGCTGGCTGTTTGGGAAAGGATAGCGCTATGCAACCTACCGAGACGCTTGCGCAAGCGGCTGAACGAGTTGAGGAGATTCTGCAGGAGGCGATCGCCCAGTTGCCTTCCGACGCTACTATCGATAGACGTCCGAACTTGGATGGTGTCCCGTGCGATCTTTCCACCGGGCCGGTGTTCTCGGAGCGAAGCGCTCAGGTTATCCCGCCCGTCTCCGGCACGTGGTCGGAGACCGATGTTTTGTCGATCCTTTCCGAGTTCTGGGAGCGCAGGGGCTACACGGCATTTATCGACGAGAATTCTAGCAACCAGCACCGCTACTTCGTCCGAACCGACGATGGCTACAAGCTTTCGGTTCGTACTTATGATCGGGGTGGGCATTACGATGTCCGCCTGGGTGCTAGCTCACCTTGTGTGTGGGAGTTTGGGACGCCTGGGCCGCAGTAGTGGCGGGGTCACATCCAGTCGACCGGCGAGGTGGTGCGGTCGGTAGCGAAACGCGGGTGGTTTCGGGCTTGACCTTGACGCGGTGTCAAACTTGCACGCTGGAGTCATGTCGATAGATCTTCAGCGGACGCCGGGGCAGATCCGGGAGCCGGTGATCCATGGGGGCGCGGCCTGCACCCCGCGCTCAGTCCTGACGAGGGTCCAGGACGACGACCGGGATCTCGCGGGTGGTCTGCTTCTCGTATTCGAGGTACTGCGGGAAGATGCCCGTCATCGAGGGCTTGGCTCCGTTTGAACCGGCCACCACGAAGCTGTCACCGTCGCGGCCGTAGATGAGGGCGGTGCGGTAGAGCTTGCCACTGCGCCGTCCCTTGTACGTCAGCAGCAGCGACGGGTACCCGTAATAGTCGTGGCCCACCTCGCCGCCGGTGGCCAGGTACTGCTGAATGTGGCTGGACACCCAGGGCACCTTACTGTTCTCCACCCCGTTGGCAGCCGGCTCCGGAGCGGCCCCCGGCCTGGCCGTCGCCTGGATGGCGTTCCAGTAGACCTCCTCAGGCTGTTCACCCACGAAGGTCCGGTCGTCGGTGAAGCGGACGATCGGCACACTGGTGGCCCCCGCCTCCCGAACCAGGCGCAGGCCTTCGCGTACTTGTTGCTCGACTCCTGCGTCGTCGGATGTTACGCCCAACTCCTCCGCGAGCCGGTCCAGCGTGTGCGGGTCGCCGATGTTCAGCCCGTCGGTTCCCCGCTGGAATTCAGTAAGGGCTGTGCCATGCGCGAGGCGCGGATCACTGACCGGGTTGGGGTCCGTCGTTAACGGCAGTAGACCCGGAAAAGGCCCGGTCTCCGTAGGGGGAGCCGGGCCTTCCGTGGTGCTGGTCAGTGTCGCTTGGCGAAGTCGACGAAGGTCTGCCACACCGTCGGGTGGAACTGGAGGGTGCCGCCATCCCGGTCCTTGGTGTCGCGCACGAGCACGACGCTGGGCAGGTTGTCGGCCACCTCGACGCACGACCCGCCGTTGGAGCCGGACCGCGTTGATTTGTGCCACCGGGCACCAGTCATGTCCATGTCTGCGCCGCCTTTTTGATCAGGTCGAGGGACTGCCTGCGGGGGAGGGCCTCACCCCGGACCGCCTCCCACGTTCGCTGGAGGGTAGCAAGGTCATCGGCTCCGTTCACCACCTGCGCGCGCACCTGGTGATCGAGGTGGGTCACCATCGAGCCGTCGCCGAGAGTGGCCAGGATGAAGCCGCCCTGTAGTCCAGGGTAGATGCCGGCCTCGTCGGGCACCACGAGGATCTGCACGTGCGGTAGCTCCGCCATCTTCACCAGGTGGGCGACCTGCTCGGCCAGCACGCCTGGCTGGCCGACCACCGGCCGGCGGAGCACCATCACGTCGATGACCGCCACGAGTTGGACGGGCTGGTCACCGGAGAGAATCGCTTGCCGTCCGAGTCGGGAAAACACCCGCTGCTCAATGTCATCGGTGTAGAGCAGGTTGTGCGACAGGGTTGCCCGCGCGTATGCCTCCGTCTGTAGCAGGCCGGGCACCCACGCCGGCTCGTACCAGCGGAGTAGGGTCGCCTCCTGCTCGCACTCGATCCACTCGCGCAACCATTCCGGGTCGGCCTTGGCGAGTTGCCGGAGCATTCGGCCGACTCGGCCGTCCTGGCCCTCTCGGAACGCGGGGTCGTGGGCCCGGTCGACCGCAACCGCGTAGTCCGGCGTGAGTGGACGCCCGCCGGTCTCGACGGCGCTCACGTGCGAGGCCGAGTAGCCGATGCTGCGGCCGAAATCCTCCTGGCTGAGGGCCAGGGTTTGGCGAAGTAAGCGAAGCTCCATCAGCACGTAGTCCATGACACTGCCCATCGCTGCCCACTTTCTGCTCGGTTTTTCGCGCGTCTCCTCACGGCTGCCCATCGCCGCCCAATCAGGGCCAAGATCTGCCCGATCAGCGTGAGCAGGTATCGAAACCAGGCCGGTCCTATCGAGACTGTCACTCATGCGGACCTGTTCTTCGCCGAGCGTAGCTGGGATGGGTCCTGCCCAGGGCCCCGCCCGCATTCGGCAAGCGGGTGGGGCCCTGTCCAAAGGACACCAGGAGGTAGTTGTGAAGATCCGTTGGTTCAGCCGCCGCCGGAGGAACAAGCCGCCAATCGGGGCGCACCGATCGAACGCCCCGTACCGCCCCGCGGCACCACCACCAAACCGGCCAGCGAACCGGCCACCAAATCGGCCACCAACCCGGCCAGCGAGCCTGCCGGTCAACCTGCCGGCGTGGATGACCCAACCCACCCTCGCCGAACCCCAACCCGGACGCGTCGGCTGGCTCACCCCCGCCCAACAGTGGCGCGCAAACGGAGGCCGCTGGTGAACCACCACCACCTCCCCCAACCACGACTCGGCCCCCACCCCCAACACCCACGCCACCGCACCAGAAACCAACCACCCCACACACCCCTACGACCCACCTGGACCTGCCGCGCCTGCGGCCACCCCTGGCCCTGCGCCGAAGCCCGCCTCCTCCTCAAAGCCGAATACGACNCCCGACAGTCGAGCCTATCGATCTACCTCGCCGGACTCTGCTACGAAGCCATGCACGACCTCTACCACCTCAACCCCCACGACGGACCAAACCCCCGCGAACTATTCGAACGCTTCGTCGCCTGGGGGCCATTCCGACGGTCGGCCGGAACGGCCCCGGGGTGAGGCCCGCGGTGGCAGACCGCGAGCCCCGGTTGTCGGTCAGCCGAGCACGACCTCATGTCGGTACGCCTGCACCCGGGCGCCGTCAACGAGGACAACCTCCACCCGGCTCCCATCGTCGGCGCGCCGCTGCACGGCGTGAATCGGCTTACCGGCATGCTCGGCGATTCGGCCCTGGTCGGCGCGATCGGGCCGGAAGACCCAGTTCAGGTTTACGGGATTGTTCGACACCTGCACCCCCGGATTGGCACGTTTGTTCGAGCACCGAGTTTAGTCGCGCCAGCGCCCCATGTCGGTGCGCGACACGTCGGCCGTACGGTCACAGCCAGGTCCTAGGGTGTGGGTGTGCCTGCCCGATCCTCTGCGCCGCGACGTGCCACCGGCTCGCGGAAGCAGCGAGAACCCCGTAGCCCGGTCCCGCCGCCCGAGGTCAGCCTCTGCGAGGCGACGGAGCTGGAGCCGGAGTCGACGCTGGAACGCCAGGCGCTCTACCGGGTGCGGCTGGCCGGCCAGGATGCCGCCACGGTGACCTTCCGGCAGTGCCGGTTCCGTGGGGCGGACCTCTCCGAGTGCCGGCTCGATCAGGTGGTGGTGACCGACTGCCTGGTGACGGATTCCAGCTGGGCGAATCTGCGCGCCGACGGCGGAGAGCTGGCCCGGGTGCGGCTGGAGCAGTGCAGGTTGACCGGCGTGACGGTGGCGGACGGCGTACTGCGGGATGTGACGCTGGTGGGGTGCCGTGTGGACCTGTCGGCGTGGCGGATGACGACCTTCGACGCGGTGTGGTTCGAGGACTGCAACCTTCAGGGCGCTGACTTCACCAACGCGGACCTGCGGGGTGCGACGTTTCGGAGCTGCGACCTGACCGGTGCGGTGTTCCATCACGCCTCGATGGAGGGCACCCGGTTTCGGGGCTGCACCCTGGACGGTGTCGGCGACTTCTCCAGCTGGCGGGGCGCCGTGGTGGACCACGAAGATCTGATCAGCCTTTCGTACGGCCTGGCCCAGGCGGCCGGCATCCGAGTCGAGGGCTGACGGCGGGCCGCCGGTAGTGCTGGCGGCCCGCCGTCCTGCTGGTGGGTCAGTAGACCCAGGCGTCGTACGCGTCCAGGGCCTCCACCACCGACTGGTGGAAGCCGCGGGCGTTGTCGTTGGGGCAGCCGCCACCCAGGCCGCCGGAGTGGATTCCAAGTGCGAAGTTGTCAGCGAAGACAGCGCCGCCGCTGTCGCCCGAGGCGGAGCAGATGTCGGTGACGATCAGGTCGTAGACAGGGCCTTCCGGATAGTTGGCCGTGCCGTCAACAGCGAGCACTGTGCCGCTGTGTGTCCCGGTGGTGGAGCCGGTGCGGGTGACGTCCTGGCCGACCCAGGCGTAGCCGCGGGCGGTGATATCCCGCCAGCTGTCGTCGACCTTGACGTGGCCGTAGCCGTGCTTTCCTTCTTCGTAGCGGACGATGCCGTAGTCGTCTCCCGGCCAGCTCTTGTGGATCGCGGCTCCCATCAGGTCTGTCCTGCTGGAGTCCGCGTACCAGTTTTCGGTCCCGGTGATGCAGTGCCCGGCGGTGAGGAAGTAGTAGTCGTTGTCGTCCTTCACATTGAAGCCCAGGCTGCAGCGGTATTTCTGGTTCCAGATCTTTTCGCCGCCGATGACGTCGGTGCTGAGGGTGCCGTTATGGGCTTCGATGCGGACGGCGCCGTTGGTGCGGGCGGCTGCTGCTTTGACTTGGGTGAGTTTGTCGCCGGTGATGGTGCTGTCGATGGAGAGGATGACCTGGTTGGTGGTGGGGTCGGTCCACCAGGCGGTGCCGGGGATGCTTGCGGATTGTTGTAGTTCGGCGGTGGCGGCTCGGAGTTGTGCGGCGCTGCGGGTGACGAGTTTTGGGGTGGCGCCTTCGGCGCGTACCTGGCGGGCGGTTTCCTCGTCGGTGACTGTGATGATCATGGTGCCGTTGTGGTCGGCGTAGATGCCGGCGGTGCGGTCGCCGAGGCGTTCGGCGAGGTTGGTGGCGGTTTCGGGGGAGGCGGATGCGGCGGGTGCGGCCTGGGTGGGTGCTCCCAGGAGTCCGCTGGCGACCAGTGCGCCGGCTGCGGCGACGGCACCAACCCGACGGAACGACGACATAGTGGACTTCATGGGGCGTAAAGCTATCGTCGGCCTCGATATTAAACAAGATGGATATTGATGAACTTGTGAGGTAAGTTCGCTGAACCCGCGGTTGTTGTCCCGCTGCCGGTCAGTAGGTGTAGCCGCCGTACGCGGCCTGGGCTTCCCCGGCCGGTTGGTGGAAGCCACGGCATACGATCGCTGTTTCGGGGGGTGGAGCATGCGCAGTTGGGCGGAGGGGGTCATCACCCTCGGGGGTGTGCTCGCCGCATTCCTCGCCAGCCTCGCCGCCGTCAGTGGTCTGATCGTCCTCCTCGACGAAATTATCCGCGATCCTCATTCGGCGGGCCGGCACTCGGGCTGGCTCCTCCTCGCCGCAGCTGGGCTGTTTCTCTGCTCGCTCGTGCTGCGCAAGTGGTATCGGGTGCGGTTCGGTGAGCCGCACGACGAGGGTTAGTTACCCCGCCTCCCCGCCGTCATTGATCCCCGCCTCGCCGCCGTCAGGGGTTTCCGCATCCCCGCACGACGCGCTCGGCAATCAGCGCGCCGCCTGCCCGGACCTCGACGCCAACGCGTCGAGTTCCGTTCGTAGCCGCACTCCCTGCCGAAGGGCGGCGGCGAGTAGGAGAACGAGCGTGCCGACTATCAGCGGCGTCAAGGAGAACGAGAAGACGACCTCCAGGATGCCGGCGGCTGCGGAGCGGGCGACGATCGCCTGGTGAGCTGCGAAGCTGAGTAGCTGAACGCCGCTGCCGCCAATCGCCACGATGAGGCCGATGTGGACCAGCCGGCGCGTGTTGGCGGGGGTGAACACCTGCGGAACCGTTCGCACTATGCGCCACAGCAACCAGAGCACCCACAAGATCAGCCCCTGGGTGGCGAGCCGCGGCCCGGCCAGGCCGATCCGGTCGGCCCAACTCGGCCCCAGGATGGAGAGGCCCATCGACGGAGTGAACAGCTCCACCGGCGGTAGCCCGGTCGCCGCATCCCGGGTGCCGTCGGACGTTTCCGTCCAGGTGAACAATTGGGGGTAGTCGTACCCGGAAGACTGCTGCCGTTCGGCGAACCCAGCTCCCGGCAGTACCTCCACCGACGGCACCGGCTGCGGCCCAAATGCCCGCGACAGGCCGTACCCCAGGTCCAGGCCGGACGGGCCGACCGCGGTCGGCCACACGCCCGACGCCAGCACGGCCGCGGCGGCCACGCCGAGCAGACCGGTCAGCAGGCGCTTACCCGCCGTCGTCATCGCGTTCACCTGTAACTCCCCGCTCCCCTGGACCACGCCGCCAGTCACGATAGCGGCTCGGCAATGCCCCGTTAACCCTTAAAGCATCGAACGGTAGCGAATTGACCGGATCTCACCTTCGGCCCACAATCGATCTCGCGTCGCCCGCCGGCGATCACTCGAGACCCGGGATCGGAGCCCATGACTGACTCGCCCAAGTCCGGTGACCCTCCTGCGGAAGGGCTGGCCGCCAGCACCCCCTCGCTGCCACCGGAGAGCGACGGGGGCAGACAGCCGGTCAACGCGGTACGGGTCCAGCGGCGCGCCGGGTGGCGTGAGCACGCCAGCCAGTTACTCCCGGCCCGACTGCGGCGTCAACACCTGGTCGTTGTGGTGTCTCTGGCGGTCACGCTGTCCGCGGTCGCTTTCAGCGTGCTAGCGGACCCACCGGCGGAGCCGTCACCGACCGGGGTTGCGGCCGAGACGTTCCCCGGCACCGAACCCGCGCCGACCACCACCGCCGCACTCGTGCCGTCCCCCTCACTGTCCCCCTCGCTGTCCCCGTCCGCATCCGGATCCCCGTCCCCGCCGTCTGCAGGGGGGGCCGCGACCGACGGGCCCGCCCCCTCCGGTGCGCCGACCCGAACCGTGTCGGCACCGTCGTCGCCGGCCAAGCCCAGCACCGGCTCGACCCAGAAGTGCAGCACCGTGCAAGAAGTCAAGCTGTGCTCGCGCATCGTCGGGTCGGGGCCGTACAAGCTGGAAACGTCCATCTACTCGCCCCGCGCCCTGTCCGGAACGTGGGTTTACAGCACCGGCGTCGAGGGTGATGGCGACGAGCCGACCGAGGAGCTCGTTCACTTGGACGATATCCGGGCAGGTAACTCGTCCTGGACGACCGCCTGTGGCAACTTCACGACCATGTGGAGCAGCTTCATCGGGCCCAGTGGGCTGAAGATAGAGACGAAATCGGTGGAATGCCCCTAGTTCTTCCGTAGCGGATGATGCCCGGGCTGGCCTGCGCGGCAATGCGCCGGCGCGGAGGCCTAGCGCGAGTAGTACTCGACGACGAGTTGTTCTTGGCAGGTCACCGGCACCTCGGACCGTAGCGGTAGCCGGAGCAGTCGTACGGTCAGGTCGGCGAGGTTGACCGACAGGTAGGGCGCGGACTTTTCCGTAGCGTGTGCCCCAGCCGCCGCGACGACGAAGGGCGTCTTGGTGCGGCTGCGGGCCGCGACAGCGATGACGTCATCCGGGCGCACCCGGGCCGACGGGCGGTCGACCCGGCGTCCGTTCACCGTGATGTGCCGGTGGGTGACCGCCTGTCGGGCCTGGTAGATCGTCCGTGCCAGTCCGGACCGCAGGACCAGTGCGTCCAGTCTGGTCTCCAGGTCGACGATGAGGGCCTCGCCGGTCTTGCTTTCGAGCCGGGCGGCCCGGGTGAATGCCTGCCGTAGCTGCCCTTCGTTGACGTGGTACTGCGCCTTCAGCCGCTGCTTTTCCAGGAGCCGGATCTTGTAGTCGCTGGTGCTCTTGCGGGATCGGCCGTGTTGGCCGGGCGGGAAGGGACGGCGCTCGAAGTAGCGCACGCACTTCGGGGTCAGGGGGATGCCGAGGGCGCGGGAGCGCTTGACCTTGGGGCGGGACTGGTTCATTCTGCACCTCTCTAGTAAGGTAAGCCTAACCTAATAGGAGGTGCCAGGTTGAGCAACACCCACCCCGCGGCTTCCGCGCAGCGGCTCCGGACGATCGTCGCCGCGGCCACCTCGCTGGAGCTGCGGACACCCGGGCACCGGGCCGACTTGATCAACCGGCACACGCTCAATCCGCGCGGCCGGATCCGGATGGACCTCCCGATCGATAGCCGGTTGGCCACCGACATCACCCGCCAGCGCGAGGTCGCGGCGGTCGTTGAGATCACCGATGTGGCACCGACGCCGGTCCGGGAGCGCGTCCGTGGTCGTGGCACGTTCAGTGGTTGGCTCACCCCGGTCGCCCCCGGCGACAACGAGGACCTAACCGTCGAGTTCGACCTCGCCGCCGTCGAGCTCAGCGTCGACGGGGCCACCACGACCGTGGACCCGGATGACTTCGCCGCCGCCGAAGCAGACCCGCTCGCCGCCGAGGAGGCGGAACTCCTCTGCCACCTCGACCGCCACCACCCGCGTACGGTCGAATCGCTCTGCCGTCTGGTCGCACCACGGCACCGGTACGGCGTACGGCGGGTCGTTCCGCTTCGCCTAGACCGGCACGGACTGGTGCTGCGGCTGGAGCGGATGAGCGGCCACCGCGACGTCCGGCTCGGGTTCACCCCGGCGTTGCGCCACCCGGATGAGCTCCGCGAGCGCATGGCCGCGCTGGTGGAGCGAGGTGCCGCCTGCGGCCGGCGTTCCCGGATCTGGTAGCCGGCAGCCTCCGTCACCCGCCAGCCGCTGAGTGGGAAGCGGGCGGGCGGGCCAGGCTGAGTTGACGATCAGAAGGCCCGGGCTGGATTGACGATCAGACGGACGGAATCGCGCACTCCGCCGCTGGCAGGCCGCAGCGGGCGGCCGTGCCGTGGGGTGAGCAGCCGGACCGGTGCGGTGTGGCCTTGGCGAGCAGGTCCCGCAGCCCCGCCGTGAGGTCGGCGCTGGAGGTGACCCGGCGGGCGAACGGCAGCCGGACATCGAGGTGGCCGCCGGGCGCCTCGGCGCGGAGCACCATGCCGTCGGCGTCAACCGCAACCGGCACGACTCGCGTCGCCTTCGCCGTCAACTCCGGGTTGACCAGGGTCGTCAGTTGGTCCACCGCGTCCCGATGGTGCTGGATCAGATGCTGTAGGTGGGTGGCTTCGACGGTGGCGAGCGGATCCGGGCAGGTCGCCCGGTAGGTACTGGCGCCCACCAGGGCTTCATCGTCGCCGCTGGTGACCGTGACCTCGACCGGTTCGACCGTCCAGAGCGCGACGGGGGGCAGGTCGAGCAGGGACATCACCGTGTCGGCGTCGCAGGACTCCAGGTTCGCCGGGTCGAATCGGTGCGCGGTACCCGTCACCCGCACTCTGGCCCGCACCCGGGAGCGGACGGCGACCGGGACGAGCTGGGTCACGTCGAGTTGCACCTCGCCGCGTCGCCCACGGGCCGCCACCAGCAGACCGCCGGTCGGGCTCATCGCGTCGACCGCCAGGATCACCGTGCCGTCGGGCAGCAGGGCATGCGACTGGATCAGGTCAATGGCGGTGTCGCCGAGACGCAGCCGCAGGGAGGTGGCGGTGGAGAGGGCGGAGCGCGAGATCACCGCGTGGTGGTCGGTCGGCAGGACGCGGGTGCCGGCGAGCGCCGTTTCCGACATCGCCCCACGGGCGGGCGCTGAACCGGTCAGACTCGCTGGCCAGTCGCCTGGTTGGAACGCCATGTAGTCCCCTCGGCCATGGAAGTGAAGTGAGCTCGGCCTCGGGACTCGACTCTAATAGGTAAGCCTAACCTTGCCAAGCGCGGCGCTCGGCTGCCGATGTCGCAGGTGAGGCAGTTCACCGTGGGCCGGTGGGGTCCGGGCGACCACCGAGAGTGAGGTCCGGGCGACCACCGAGGGTGGCGGCGGGCCGACCGGGCGCACACCAAAGCCCCCGGCTGCTGCGCCGAGGGCTCTGGGTGGACCGGTGCGCCGGTGTCAGGCGGGCCGGTAGGTGAGGCAATCGCTGACGGTGGCGCCGGGGCCGACGGTGATGGACTCGGCGGTGCAGGCGAGGTTGGTGTTGAAGGCGCACTCGGAGCGGGCGCAGGCGCCCACCGCGCCGGTCACCTCGGCGACCCCGCCGGAGACGGCGGACTCCACGAACGTCGCGCAGGAGGCGGCGTCACCCGCCGAGGCCACGGTGATCGCGGGAGCGTGGCAGCCGCCGTCGTTGAAACTGCACGCCGTGGCGGCGCATTCGCGTACCGGGGGTGACTGCAGCAGAGTTTTCATTGATGCCTCCAAGGCCGTGCGGGCCGGCAGGCCGGAACGAGCCAGCGCGGCGAAACAAGGTGTCAGTCAGCATTGCCGCAGCGACGAGACGTAAACGTTGAGCCGGTGCAGACTGCGGGTTTTTCCGACGCCGACACTGTAGCAGTAAACCTCACCCGGTAAAGAATAATCATGTTTCGTTGTTGCCACGCCTGAGCGGAGTAAGTAAGCCTTACCTAGGTTAGGTAAGTCTTGCTTTGCCTACTCGCTAAACCTAGTTGCAGCCGTTGTTTCAGCGTTTTACTTCGGCGATTTTTGACGGGATACCGGCCGAACTCCGACCCGTTTGAGTGATGGCCGCCCACTGACGTGCGATCGCCCACCCGGTACGGGGTTTCAGCCCTCACGCGTACCGGCGGTGGTAGAGCCGAGTGGCCACCGGAGCCGCCACGCCGAGGATCGCGACCCACCAGAGCACCGCGTACCAGCCGGTGTTGCCCACCGGCAGCCCGAGCAGGAGCGCGCGGACGGTGTCGACAACAAGGGTCACCGGTTGGTGCTCGACGAAGCCGCGCAGACCGTCGGGGAGCGTCTCCGGCTGGACGAAGGCGCTGCTGGCGTAGGGGCTGAACATGAGGATCAGGCCGAGCCCGCTGGCGCCGTCCGCCGACCTGGCGACCAGGCCGAGCACGGCGGCGACCCAGGCCAGTGAGAAGGCGAAGAGGAGGAGCGTCCCGGCGGTCAGCACCCAGTCGAGAGCGGAGCCGGCCGGGCGGAATCCCACGGCGATTCCGAGGCCGACCATGGCGACCAGCGAGATCGCCGCGCGGACGACGGCGGCGACGACGTGACCGATGATTACCGCAGAATCCGCCATGGCGATCGTGCGGTACCGGTCGACCACGCCCTCCTGCATGTCGGATTGGACGGCCGCACTGGTGGAAACAGCGACCATGGTGACGCCGATGACCAGAATGCCGGGGACGAGGTAGTTGACGTAGGTGGTGTTTCCGACGTCGATCGCCCCACCGAACATGAAACGAAACAGCAGCAGCAGGGTCGCCGGCAACATGAGCGCGGTGAAGAGCTGGTCGGGGCTACGGGTCAGGTGCCCCAGATGGCGGCCGATCAGGACGAGGTTGTCGTTGATCGCCCAGTACAGCTTCGTGCGGGTGTCCGGTAGGGCGACGCCCTCGCCGGTCTGGGTCTGGCTGGTCATCGGAGGGCTCCCAGCTCGTCGTTGGGCTCGCGGCGGGCGGGCATCGAGTCGGCGTCCGGAGGGTCGCTCGCCCGCTGGGTGAGGGCGAAGAAGACGTCGTCCAGGGTGGGCTTGGTCAGCGACAGTGAGTCGATCGCCAGGCCGTGCTCGGCCAGAAGGTCGAGCAGGTGCTTGACCCGCGACGGCCCGTCGATCGCCAAACTGATCGTTCGGGTCTCCGGGTCGCGGGTGAGGCCCGGCCCGACGAGCAGGTCGCCGGCCCGGCGGAAGTCCTCGGGGCCGCGCAGCACGACTGCCACCCGCTCCCGGCCCACGCCTTGTTTGAGCTGGTCGGCGGTGCCCCGGGCGATGATCCGGCCGTCGTTGAGGACGGCGATCTGGTCGGCCAGCCGGTCGGCCTCCTCCAGGTACTGCGTGGTGAGCAGGATGGTGATGCCCTCGCCGAGTAGCTGCCTGATCACCTCCCACAGCACCGCCCGACTGCGCGGGTCGAGGCCGGTCGTGGGCTCGTCCAGCAACAGCACGGGTGGGGTGACGATCAGGCTGGCGGCCAGGTCCAGCCGGCGCTTCATACCCCCGGAGTAGGTCTTGACCGGCCGGTCGGCGGCCTCGGTCAACTCGAATCGTTCCAGTAGCTGCGCTGCCCGGCGGGTGGCGTTGGTCTTGCTGAGCTTCTGGAGTCGGCCCAGCAGCACCAGGTTTTCCCGGCCGCTGTGCAGCCAGTCGAGTGCGACGAACTGGCTGACCATCCCGATTGAGCTCCGCACTCCGTTGCGTCGCCGCGTTACGTCGTAGCCGTTGACGACGACGGACCCGCGCGATGGTCGGGTGAGCGTGCTCAGCGTCTTCACCACGGTGGTCTTGCCGGAGCCGTTGGGGCCGAGCAGGGCCAGCAGGGTGCCTCGGCGAACGTCCAGATCCACCCCTCGGAGCGCCTCGACCCTCCCGTAGTCCTTTCGGAGGCCCCGAACCTGAATCGCGTATTCGTGCTCCATTTCCCTTCCGCCTCTCCTGTCGTTGCTTCCCGGTGGCGGCGGTGCCAGTGCCCCCAATGGGCCGGGACCGACTTCCGGTGGCAACGGTATATGGCCTATACTGATGGCTATACGCTATACACGGTTAGCGTGGGGTGTCAACGGAAGGGCGGCACGATGGGTTCCGAGCAGACTCCGCCGGGTGGTGGGTCAAGCACCTTCGAGTTCCTCTGGCGCGAGGGTGACCGCCCGCGCAGCAGCCCCGGGCCGAGGCCTGGGCTGAGCGTCACCCAGGTCGTCGTGGCCGCCATCGCGATCGCCGACGCCGACGGAATCGACGCCGTCTCCATGCAGCAGGTCGCCAAGCGGCTCGAGGTGACCCCGATGTCCCTCTACCGCTACGTGCCGAGCAAGAAGCACCTGGTCGAGGCCATGTTCGACGAGGCATCCGGCGCGCCGCCCGGCCTCGACGCGGTGCCCGGCGGCTGGCAGGTGCGGGTCGAGGCCTGGGTCACGGCGCTGTGGGGCCGCTACCAGGCCCACCCGTGGATGCTGCGGGCCCAGGTCAGCCAACCGATCGGCCCCAACCAACTGGCCTGGCTCGAGGCGCTGCTGGCCGTCATCAAAGACATCGGCCTGACGTACGAGGAGATGGTGTCGCTCGCCCTCTTCCTCACCGGCGCCACCCAGGGCCTGGCCCGGATCTCCACCGACCTGGCCCGGGCGGCCGGCGAAGACGACCTGATCTCCTTCGGGGAGGCGCTGGCCGCGGTGGCCCGCCCGGACCGCTTTCCCACCCTCAGTGCCCTGCTGTCAGCCGGCACCTTCGACCTCCCCGCCGGGGCCGCCGGCGAGGCCACCAGCACGGAAACTGACCTGACGTTCGGCCTGCGGCAGTTGATCGAGGGCATCGAGGCCCACGTCGCCGCCCGCGCGGAACGGGGCTAGCCGCTGCTCGCCGCACTCGGTGCCCTCGCCGCTCTCGCCGCCCTCGGTGCACTCAGACGCGCAGCTCCTCCAGCGCGGTGCTGGCCCGCAGGAAGAGTAGGCCGACGCCGACGGCCGCCAGCAGCGCCACGAGGCCGCCGACGCCGAACAGGGCCACATCGACCAGGGGGAACGGCACATTCTGGACGATCCGCGGTTGCTCGCAGTCACCCGCCGGGCAGACGCTGAAGTCGTAAGCGGTCACTGTGGTGCCGAAGAGGCCGTACGCCAACCCGGTGCCCACGGCGAGCGCGAGCAGCACGCCCAGCGCCGCCGGCGCCATTGACTGCCAGAGCAAGGCTCGGGCCAAGGTGCCGCGCCCGACGCCGGTGGCCACCAGTGCCGCGTACGCCCGTCGGCGCGAGGTGACCGATTCGGTGAGGGCCACGACCAGGCCGCCGGTGGCGATCAGCAGCCCGACCGTGATCGCCAGGTTGACCAGGTCGAGCGACTCGAGGTGGAAGCTTGGTTCCGGAGGAATGTAGTCAACGCCCTGCGTCGCCGCGTAACGCCGCATCACCTCGTTCCCCAGCGCGAAGTCGGCGGCGAACCACGCGCGGAGGACCGCCGCGCTGCCGGCCAGCACGAGGCAACCCAGCAGCGCGGCCAGGGTCCGGCTGCCGCTCCACGGGTCGGCCATCAGCCGCCGGGCGGCTATCAGCCCGGCAGGTCGGCGGGCGAAGCGGTGCAGCAGCTGCCCGATGCGGTACGAGATCCAGCCGGTGCCCAACACCGTCCCGGCCGTCACGGCGAGCATCGCGAACAGAACCAGCAGCAGGAACACCTGGGGCGGCAGGAAACCGACCCCCCGCTGTAGCGGGACGATGAGTGCGGTGGTGCCGACACCGACCGCGATGAGAACGCCGGGCCACGGCTTCGGCCGCTTGGTCCGTACCCGTCGCACCACACCCAACGGCGTCACCACGACCCGCCGCAGCATGACGGCGGCGACCAGCGCGGAGAGTAGCGGGATGCCGACGCAGACCGCGGCGAGCGCCCACCACGGTGGCAGCACGTCCGTGGGTAGCGGTAGTCGGCCGTCGGCCCCCGGCCGGTGCAGCAACTCCCGGCCGCCGAGATAGATGCCGAGGCCAGCCAGCGTACCGAGCGAACTCGCCACGCCGGTCTCGGTCGCCGCGATGGCCACCGTCTGGCCCGGTGTGGCGCCGGCGAGCCGGATCGACGACAGCCGACGGTCCCGAGCCGGGGCGCCGAGCCGCGCGCACTGGCCGGCCAGCGCCAGCACCGGCACGGTCAGCAGGACCAGCGCGAACACCACCCCGGGCCGCAGGCCCGCCTCGGCCAGCAGCGCGTTGCGGTACTGCGGGGACACGTTGTTGCCGCCGTTCGCGACTGTGGGGATCGCGACCACGGTCAGTGCGGCCAGGACCCCCAGGCCGGCCAGGCCGGCGGAGAAGCCGGTCAGTAGCACCCGCACCGCGTCGGTACGGGTGCCGGCGAGGGCCAACCGCAGCAGCGTCATCGGTCTCATCGGCCCGCTACCTCGACGCCGAAACCGCTCGGGTCCACCTCGCCGTCGCGGAGCGTGACCTCGCGGTCCGCGTACCCGGCCACCCGCGCGTCGTGGGTGACCAGCAGCACGGTGGTGCGCTGCTGGCGGGCAACCCGTACCAGATGGCTGAGCACCTGCTCGCCGGTGAGCGAGTCCAGTGCGCCGGTCGGCTCGTCGCAGAACAGTACCCGCGGCTCGGTAACCAGCGCCCGGGCCAACGCGCAGCGCTGCTGCTGGCCCCCGGACATCTCCCCCGGACGCTGATCGGCCAGGTCCGCCACACCCAGCGGTCCAGCCACGACAGTGCCGCGGTCCGCGCCGCTCGCCGCCCCGTGCCGGCGAGTAACAGCGGAAGCGCCACGTTCTCCGCGGTGGTCAGCTCCGAAACGAGCTGCCCGAACTGGAAGAGCACCCCGAATTCGGTGCGCCGCAGCCGGGACCGCTCGCCCTCGGACAACGTGTCGATGCGCTGGTCGCGATAGATCACCTCGCCGGCGTCCGGCCGCAGGATGCCGGCCATGCAGTGCAGCAGCGTCGACTTGCCGCAGCCGGACGGCCCGGTCACAGCGACGATCTCGCCCTCCGCCAGGTTCAGGGTCACGCCGCGCAGGGCTGGCGTGTGCCCGTACGCGCGGACCACACCGCGCGCGTGCAGGATGCTCATCGAGCTATCTCCTTGTGCAGGTCAGCGACGCGAGACAGGGTGGTTTGGAGCCACCGCAGGTCCGCATCGAGGTGGGCGATGCCGTAGTCGGCTGCGATCACGTCGCTGAGCGTGGCGTCCGGATCGGTTTTCAGCGCGGTGAGCTCCCGTAGCCGGTCCATGTGCGCCGCTCGCTGCGTCTCCAGGTAGCGGCGGGCCTGGCCGATGTCGGTGACCAGGAGGGACACCACGACCTTGGCGAGCAGCACGCTGGTCAGGTGTGGCAGTGGGGGTTCGACCATCGAGAGCCACGTGGTGAGTGCCGTCCGGCCGGTAGCGGTCAGCGTGTACGAAGTGCGTTCCGGGCCGGCGTCTTGGTCCTGACCCGCTGGAGTCACCAGGCCGTCTCGGGCCAGTCGGCCGAGGGTCGCGTAGACCTGGCCGAAGGCCAGCGGTTTCGCCCTGGGTAGTCGAGCGTCGTGTGCGCGCTTCAGGTCGTACCCGTGCTTGGGCCCGCCAGCGAGCAGCCCCATCAACACGTATGGCGTGGACATGGCCGCTACTATTCACTGAGCGAATAGCTGATGTCAAGCGTCGGGTGCGCTGCCCTACTTCGAATCGGTGACCCTCGGCTACATCGGACCTTGTCGCGCTCTTGGTACTCGACCGGATGGCACTTGGGTCGAATCTGCCGTTAAACCTAAGTCCATCTATCTACTGCTAGCCTCAGTGGGCCCTTGGATATCGAGGAGGATGAGTGCTAGCACGTCGCGCGGCGACCGTAGTCGCCATCATGATCGCCGGCCTGGCGGTGCCGGTCCAGCAGGCCATGGCCGCTCCGACCAACGACATGCCCTTCACATCCGCGACCACCGTCGGAATCCACAACACCTACGAGCAGGGGGCCTTCGACTATCTGGCCGAGGCGCTGGACACCGGCACCAGCCTGATCGAGATCGACATCTGGCCGAACATCTTCACCAGGAAGTGGAAGGTCAGCCACGACGAGCCACTGAGTAACAACAACAACTGTACGACCGGGTCAAACCTCGCCGACCTCTACGCCGGTAGCCGGAACAAGCACCTCGGCGACTGTCTGGACAACATCCGCGTCTGGCTCGACGCCCACCCGGACAGCGGTCCCCTGATGCTCAAGATCGAGCCGAAGCTGGGCCTCGCCACCGCCTTCGGCATGGGTGTGGATCAGGTTGACGACCTGGTCCGGAGCCGCCTCGGCGATCGGGTCTTCCGCCCCGCCGACCTGCTGGCCAAGCCCGACGGCGGATGGTACGACTCCCTCGACGAGGCGGCCAGGATGGGAAACTGGCCCACCCGGGAGGAACTCGCCGGCCGGGTGCTGCTCCAGGTCATCCCCGGCACCGTGGAGAACAACAATCCATTCGACTGGTCGCCCACCAACGAGCAGTACGCGGAGCACCTCCATGATCTCGCGGCAGCAGGAGAGATCGAGGATGCGCAGATCTTCCCCGCCGCCAGGGGTGCTGCCAGCGGCGACCCCCGGGACCAGTACGACGCCGACATCCGCCCCTGGTTCGTCGTCTTCGACAGTGGGGCCTCCGGATGGTTCAACCGTGACACCACCTGGTTCGCGGAGAATAACTACGTGCTGGTGATGACCAGTGCGCACTCGGTGGCGCCCGCCATCAGCAGCACCAACCCCACCGAAGCGGAGGCCCGGGACCGGCTGCTGCTCCTAGCCGGCGCCAACGCCAGCATCATCACCAGTGACTGGACCCAGCTACCGCAGATCCAGTCGATGGTGGTGCCGCGCGGGGAGCAGGGCGAGAATTTGTAACCGCCCTAGCTCTGGTTCGCTCTGGTCCGCGTCGTGCCGGCGGCGATAAGGTCGCCGGCACGACGCGGACCGGGCGGAACTTACCGGGCAGCCATGATGACTTCGGCCAGCGGTGAAGCACTTCTGCAACATGGCGCGATTCTCCAGATCGCCGTCGGCGAGTTCGCTGGCCAGAGAGCCGAGCGGGCACACCACCCGCCGGCACCCGACCCAGCTGCCGCATCCCGTCGATCGTGGTTCCGCGCGGAGCCTACTGCTCGTCGGGAGCCTGGTAGCGGTAGGTGTTGGGGTTGACCGCCGCCGGCTTGGGGTCCTCCTGCCAGGCCCCCTCGCCGGGGCGGGCGATCAGGGAGTCCAGCAGTTCCTCCCGGTCCATGTCGACCGCGCCCTCGATGCCACCTCGTACCGCCATCTGTCGCAGGTCCTCCGTGTCCAACTCCGGTATCGGACGCGCCATGGTCGCCTCCCTCGACGTCGGCTGGCGGCTGCTATACCCGTTTACGCCAGTTTGAACCTGGCTTGTCGTGGTTAATTCCTTGGCGCCAAAACGGACCTCGAAGCGTGGTGCTGGTCAGCGGCGGACGATGCGGCAAAAGGTCACGATTCCGAAGCTATCTTAACTGGACAGCGGCAGTCCTCTGTGGCGTTGGGTCAGGCGTGGAATAGTTGCGCCCATGATTACGGGTGTAATTCGCAGGAGTGCCGCGGCGCTACTGGTCCTGGCGCTTTCCGCGTGTGTGGAGGCCTCGCCCTCGCGGGACGCTATGCCGACGGTGTCGGTCACTCCAACCGTCACCTACCGTCTATTGGATGACATTTGTGATCGGCTGGACCACAGTTGGTTGATCCGGCTTACTGGAGCGTCTCCGCAATTCAGGTATTTCGAGCCACGGCCCGATAACGTGGAGGCCCGTCGATGTCATGTCCTTGCGGCAGCACGGGATAAGCCGACGACGGTCCGGGTCGAGGTCGGTACGATTCTGAAGCCTTCGGAGCCGGCGGAGCTAGAGCCTTCGGAGCCAGGGGATTCGGAAATCCCGAAGTCGGCTGAACCGCTGGACGGTGTGGGAGAGGTGGCCTGGTTCATGTTGGATAGGCCAGACCTGGGGACTGGGCAGGTTCGCCGAGACCTGGTTTTTGTGCTAGATGGGCCAGTGTCCGTGCAGGTAGTGATTATGGTCAGCGACTCGCCGTTGCCCGATGACTCAGCAATCAAGGCCGCTTTAACCACTTACGTGAAGCGGGTTCTGGGTCTGATGGCAGGCGAAAAGTAGCGGGTACGCGGTCCCCCGCGAGGTGCCGAAACCGGCACCTCGCCCGCTGTCGGCGGGCGGTGGCACCGTATCGACGGACCCCACACCCGCGCTGTCGGTGCGGGCGCGTGGAGCCGGGCGTTGCTGTGTGGGGTCAGCGCCCGGCATTCGTGGAGTGTTACGGGTGGCCGGGTCAGGTCCCCGCTCGGTGGCCCCTGGTTTGGTCGGTCTGGTTGCCAACACTAGCCACTCAGTGGATACTACTCCACGTGCCGGTACCAGAAACCCTGCTCGCCCTGATGGAACCGCGTCCCCTCCACGGCTATGAGCTGCGGAGACAGTACGACGCCGTGCTTGGGCTCCGACGACCGTTGCGCTCTGGTCAGATCTACAGCACCCTCCAACGACTGCGGCGTGACGGCCTGGTGGATGTGGTGGGGGTCGAGCGAGCCGGCGGCCCGGAGCGGACATCTTTCGAGGTGACCCCGGCGGGTGCAGCCGGGTTGGAGCGCTGGTTCTTTCAACCAGAGGGAATTCAGCCGTACCTCCAGCCGGACCTGTACGCCAAAGTGTTGCTCGCCGTGCTGACCCAACGAGACGCCAGTCGGGTGCTTGATGTGCAGCGGGCCGCACACCGTGCCCTTATGCGGGACATGACGAAAATCAAGTCCGCTCCCGATTCTCGCGACATCGACGTGATCGCCGCTGACTTGGCGATTCTGCACCTCGATGCCGACCTTCGTTGGATCGATTCGACGGAGCGGCGACTGGCCAAGATTCGACAGGATCTCATCGGGTGAATCGCTGACGGAGGCTGTCGCCTCCGGGCACAACCTGAAGGAGCAGTATGTCTACCTACAAACCCAAGCATGCCCGCGTTGGCGAGGATGGTTCGCGGGAGGTGAAGACTGTCACCACCGGACCGGAGGCGCACTCGGCCGAGGGGCAGCCTGAGCTGGAGGCTAGTGACTTGCAGAAGGGTGCGGTCACCCCGAGATGAACCAGGTAATGGAGTTTTCGCCGGCGCCGGACCAGTCCGGAGCGCCTTTCCTGCAGGCGCGGGGGCTTCGAGTCACCTACGGGATGACCCGCGCTTTGGACGGGGTCGAGGTGACCATCGCGCGTGGGGACAGTATCGCGATTATTGGTTCGAGTGGCTCCGGCAAGTCGACGCTTCTGCACTGCCTGTCGGGGTTGGTAACTCCGGACGAGGGGCAGGTGTGCCTCAACGGCCGGGACCTGAGCACGCTGCCCGATGCCAAGCGCAGCGCGCTACGTCGTCAACGTTTCGGCTTCGTCTTCCAGTTCGGGCACCTGGTGCCGGAGCTAACCGCCCTGGAAAATGTGTCGCTGAACCTGCGCCTTAACGGCACCGGCCGGAAACCGGCCGAGGAGACCGCGCGGCGATGGTTACAGGACCTCGACGTCGTGGACCTGGCCGGGCGCCGGCCCGGTGAGATGTCCGGCGGTCAGCAGCAGCGGGTGGCGGTGGCCAGAGCCCTGGCCACCGACCCGGATGTCATCTTCGCCGACGAGCCCACGGGAGCGCTCGACAGTGCCAACGGGGAACTGGTGATGGAGCTGCTGACCCGGCAGGTGCGAGACCGTCACTGCGCCCTCGTGCTGGTGACCCACGACGACAAGATCGCCGCGTACGCGGAACGTGAGTTGGTGCTGCGGGACGGCCGGATGGCCGCCCCGACGACAGGGGTGCCGCGTTGAACCTGACCCGAGTCGTCGGACTCGCCGGGCAGCTGGCGCTCGGCAGCCCGCGATCGCGATTGCGATTTGTCTTCACGGCTGCCGGTATGGCGGTGGCCGCGCTGTTCCTGCTCGCCGGCGCGGCCGTGTTGCCACTGAGCGAGGCTCAGCGGGACCGCGCGGCCGACCGATCCTCCACCCTGGAGAAGGGCGAGCCCCGGTCGGCGGGCACGCTGCTGCATCGTGGGTGGAGCGATGTCTACCTGGATCAGCCGCTACTGGTGAAAGAGGTAGCCGCGATCCGGTCGGATGCCCCGCCACCACCAGGGCTGGAACGCCTGCCGGGCCCCGGGGAGATTGTCGTCTCCCCGGAGGTGGAGGCCGCGCTGCGGACGGACGTGACGCTGCGCGAGCGATACCCGCAATCGATCATCGGCACTGTCGGGGACGCCGGCCTGACCGGGCCGCGCGAGTGGGTCCTGTGGATGGGCGCGGATCCCGCGGCTTTTCCCACTGACCACGTCCCGTCCTCTGGTTGGGGTGCCAAGCCCCAGGATGTTCCTCGCCTTCCGGGCGGGCTGCGCCTGGCGGTGCCGGTTGGCCTCGCGGCCCTGCTGCTTCCACTACTCGCATTGGTCGTCAACGCGGTCCGCTGGGGTTCACAAGAACGAGATCGCCGGCTGGCCGCGCTTCGGCTAGCCGGGATGTCGGCCGCGCAGGTGCGGATCCTCACCGCGGCCGAGGTCGGGCTGGCGTCGGCTGTGGGCGCGGTGGGAGGCGGCCTCAGCTTCGTGGCGCTCACCGCCGCACTGGCGCGTTGGTTGCCGGGCGGGGGTGCGTTCTTCCTCGACGCCCTGCCGCCAGCCCCGGCGGCCGTGGCGATCATCGTCGGGCTGCCGGTGTTCGCCACGTTGACGGCCGTGGGGGCGCTGCGGCGCATGATCATCAATCCGCTGGGCGTGGTTCGACGTGCTGCCGTGAACCGGCCCGGGCTGTGGCGGCTGCTGCCGCTGATCGCCGGGCTGGCACTGGTCGGCTGGCTGCTCCTGACCAACCTGTCCCAGAGCGACGCCGCGGTGCCGTTCTTCCTGGCTGGGGCGCTGATCATGGTCGGCCTGCTGGTGGGCGCGCCAGTGCTCTGCCTCGGCGTCGCCAAGCTTCTGCTGCGGATGGACCGTCATCCGACCATGCTTCTCGCGGCCCGGCGCGCCCAGGCTTCGGCGGGCTCCGCCGCGCGGGTGGTGGGCGTCGTCACCCTCCTGGTGTTCGCCGCCGGCTGGTTCCTCGCCGTGCTGCCGATGGCCGACGCGGGGAACGCTTCGTCACTGGCTCGGCTGGAGCAGAGCCTCAAGCCACAAACAATGATCGCGAACGTCGAGCGGGCACCGGAGCCAGGCGAACTGGATCTGCCCGGGGTCACCGGTGTGGCGCTGCTGGTCCAGCTGGAACTGGGTGTCCAGGGTGCGGCAAGTGGAGGCCTGTACGCGACCGCCGGTGACTGCGCCGCCCTGTCGACCGTGCTACGCGCGCCACTGCCCAAGTGCGACCCGGAGGTCACCTACCTTACGGGTGTGGGTGAGCAGAGTCGCCTGGCTGATGGGAGGCCGCTGGCGGCATACCGAGTGGACTCCGAGAGCGCCGACGGCCTCAACTACGTCGAACTCGGCCCGATCCGGTACGGCCCGGCCTTCGAGCGTGTCCCGGAAGGACTGGAGGAGCTAGGTGGTCTCGGTCTGGGGATCGTGCCGATGTCCGGGGTGCCGACGGAGGCGCTCCGCGCTGGCCAGCTCCTGGTGACCGTGTCCAGCAGCGACCCCGGCACCGTCGAACGAGTGCGTACGGCCATCCAGGGCCTTCAGGAGGGGGGTGATCGGGAGGTCCGCTACGTGGCGGCGATGATCCAGCAGCACCAGTCAGTGAGTGCGATGTATCAGCGGGTTACCTGGGCGGGGCTCGTGCTGGCCTTCGTCGTCTCCACGCTCTCCCTCGCGGTGGCCCTGCTCGATCGACTCCTCGAAGAGCGCCGCGCGGTCGCCGCGCTGCGCGCGCAGGGAGCCACCGTACGTACGCTGCGAATGGTGTTATTGGGGCAAACGGCGGCGAACCTGCTGCCCGGTGTGCTGCTCGGCCTGGCCTGCACGGTCCCGGTAGCGGAGGCGTTCTTCGTCATCACGGAACGCCCCGAGCTGACGATTCCCTGGACCCAGCTGGCGGCGACCGCGGTTGGCTGCGGGGTGGCGGCGCTCACCGCCGCGGCGCTGATGCTGCCCGCGCTCAAGGAGGCGATCGACCCCCGGTTGCTGGCCGCCGACTAAACCCGATCGAGGCCCATGAAACGGATCGGCGGTCGGCCCCCTCAGGCCGACCGCCGGAAAGGCGGGTGCACAAGATGGCGGACCGGGTGCTTGAGCGGGAGGGTACGGGCGCGTCCTCCCTCTCCGGGCAGGCGGTGCCGTGAGAGCGGCGGGAGCTGCGGTATGGGTGGCGTGGTGCGGTGCGGTGTGGTGTGGTGCCTGCTCTTCGCCGCGGCCCATCTGTTCGGGCGCTGGGTGGGCGGACGGGGTTCGTGGCGGCGACCGGGAGTGCTGACCTGCTGGAGTACGAGTGGTTCGTGGTGGTGGGTCTCTGGGACGTGGCGCTGGCCCTGCTGGTGGGCGGGGCGGGGTGTTTGGCGACGGTGACCGAATGGGGAAGGCGGCTGCCGGATTGGTCGGTGCGTACGGTGCTGTGGGCCGGCGGGTGTGTGCTGGCGCTGCGAGCGGTACTGGCGGGGGTGCAGGACGTGCTGCTGGAGGTCGGCGCCCTGCGTCCCAGCCCTGGTTTCGACTGGTCGGTGGTGCACTGGCGGCTGGCGTTGTGGACGCTCTGGTTCAGCATCGGCGCGGTGTTGTTCCTGGTGACTGCGTTCCTTCACCACGGTGCGGTCCGCAGGCGAACGGTGAACCGTGAGTGATTGGCGATGGCCGATGCCGACGGCCCGACCCGCGGTACGAATGAATCAGGGGCCACTCTCATCGATGGAGAGTGGCCCCTGACCTCTGTCGGGGTGGCCGGATTCGAACCGACGACCTCTTCGTCCCGAACGAAGCGCGCTACCAAGCTGCGCCACACCCCGAGGCGTGCCGACAAATACTAGCCCACCCGATCCGCGGGGCAAATTCGGTATCCCCGGGTCGTCGCCGGCTCAGCGGGGGATCAGGGTCAGGATGCTCGCCTCGGGCGGGCAGGCGAAGCGGACCGGCGCGGTCGGATGGGTGCCGAGGCCGGCCGAGACGTGCAGCCAGGCGTCCGAGCCGGGCCAGCGGTGCAGGCCCTTGGCCATCGAGCGGTGCAGCCCGCAGTTCGTCACCAGGGCTCCGACGCCCGGTACGCAGACCTGACCGCCATGGGTGTGTCCGGCGAGTAGCAGGCTGAACCCGTCGGCGGCCATCTGGTCCAGCACGGCCGGTTCTGGGGAGTGGCTGAGGGCGATCGAGAGGTCGGCCGAGGGGGAGACCGGGCCGGCAACGGACGGGTAGTCGTCCCGCTCGATGTGTGGGTCGTCCACCCCGACCAGCTCCACCAGCCGCCCGCCGGCCTTGAGCGTGGTACGGGCGTTGCTCAGGTCGGCCCAGCCGGCACCGGTGAAGATGTCCCGCAGTTCGTCATAGGGCAGGGTCACGCCCTCGGTGTAGTCGCGGTCGGGCAGGAAGTAGGTGAACGGGTTCTTCCAGACCGGGCCGGTGTAGTCGTTGGAGCCGAAGACGAAGGCGCCCGGGCGGTCGAGGAGCGGCTGCAGCGCGCACAGGACCCCGGGGACCGCGTCGGGGTTGGCCATGTTGTCGCCGGTCACCAGGACCAGGTCCGGGTCCAGTCCGGCCAGCGACGCCACCCACTCCTGCTTGCGTCGCTGCCCGGGCGTCATGTGCAGGTCGGACAGGTGCAGGATGCGCAGCGGTTCCGCGTCTGCCGGCAACACCGGCACCTCGTACCGCCGTAGGGTGAACATGTTGCGCTCGATCAGCGATGCGTACGCCAGGGTGGCCGCACCCACGACGGCGGTGCCGGCGGCGAAGCGGAATAGTGTGCGCTTTCCCATGGCTGACAGAGTAGTTTGACCGTCCATGGGTACCTTGAAGGACCGCCTCACCACGGACATGCGGGCCGCGCTGAAGGCACGTGACGAGATGACCACCTCCACGCTGCGGATGGCGCTGGCCGCCGTCGGCGCGGCCGAGGTCGCCGGTCAGGCCAAGCGGGAGCTCGGTGACGAGGAGGTGCTCGCCCTCCTAGGCAAGGAGGCGAAGAAGCGCCGGGAGGCGGCTGCCGCCTTCGCCGAGGCCGGCCGCGACGAGCAGGCCGCGAAGGAGACCGCTGAGGGTGTGGTGCTGGAGCGGTACCTGCCGAGCCAGCTCTCCGACGACGAACTGGCAGAGGCGGTCCGGACCGCCCTGACCGTGGGTGGTTTCACCGGCATGGGGCAGATGGGCCCGGCGATGAAGGCCGCCCAGGCCGCGGTGGCCGGCCAGGCCGCCGGGGGACGGGTCGCCGCCGAGGTACGCCGGCAGCTCGCCAGCTGACCTGGCTCCGCGTACGCGAAGGGGCGGCCACCCGCGATCGAGGTGGCCGCCCCTTTGACGTCTCAGTGAACCGCTAGTCGGCGGGGCGTTCCGTCGGTCTGCCGTCGGGCTGCCCGGTCGGTTCGGCCGGCTCGGTGGGCTTGGTCGGCTCCGGCTCCGGGGCCGGGCCGGAGCTGACCTTGATGGTGACGACGCTGCCCTTGGCGGTACGGCCGGTCGGGCTGGTCCCGGCGGCGGTGCCGGCCGGGCAGCTCGACTCGACCCGGTTCGTCGAGACGAACACCGCGAATCCGGCCTTGGTGATGCGGGACTTCGCCTTCTCCACGCTGACGCACTTGACGCTCGGGATCGACCGCTGGTCGCCGTAGCGGAGCTTGTTCTCCGGCGGGGTGAAGTCGACCCTGGGCTTGCCCTTCATCGCGTCGCGCAGCGTCTCGTACACGGGTGGGTTGATGCCGTCGGGGTCGTCGTGACCCATTCGCTGGGTGGTCTGCGGCCAGTCTGGGTCGGCCATGATGCCGGCGACCGCGTACTGCTTGGTCATCGCGACCAGGGACGCGGTCTTTTCCCCGTCGGTGGTGCCGGACTTGCCGGCGACCGGGGCGTCAACGATGCCCCGCACGTTGCCGGCGGTCGGCGAGCCGCCGCACTTCGTCGTGGACGACTTGTCGCCGACGGGGCAGCGGGCGGCGTCCACGGCGGCGCGGGCCACCTCGGTGCTGATCCGCTGCTCGCAGCGGGGGCTGGCGATGTCGAGCTTGTTGCCGGCCGGGTCGCGGATCTCCTGCACCGGGATCGGCTCGCAGTACAGTCCTTCGGCGCCGAGGGTGGCGTACGCGTTGGCCAGCTCCAGCGGCGTGGTCTGGGAGACGCCGAGGGTGAAGGCACCCCAACCGTCAGCGTCTTTCTCCAGATCGAGGTCCTCCTGGCTCCGGAAGGTGATGCCGAGCTTCTTGGCGGCCTCGACCACCTTGTCCGCCCCCACCTGCTGCTGGAGGGGGACGAAGTAGGTGTTCACCGATTTTCCGAACGCGCTCCACATGTTGTGCACGCCGGCCATGCTGAGGTTTGCGTTCTCCGGGCAGTAGTAGGGGCCGTCGCAGGCGGCGGGGCTGTTCTTGTCGATCCTGTAGTCGGACCGGAACCGATGCTCAGCGTTGATGGTGTGGCTGAGCGGGATGCTCTTCTCCAGCGCGGCCACCACCGTGAAGATCTTGAAGGTCGAGCCGGCCTGGTAGCCGGTGATGCCGTCACCGCCGGTGAGGAGCGGGTTGACGGTGTTGGGATAGTTGCCGAGCGCCCCGGTTTCGCGTTTCGCCGGGTTGCTGTGTGGCTTGTTCTCCGGGTTGTCCGGGTCGTCGAGCTGGTAGTCGCGGTTGGTGGAGAGGGCGCGCACCCGGCCGGTGCCGGGCTCGACCACGGCGAGCATCCGCGCGGCCTTACTGGTGGCGGGGAGGTTCTTCCGTACCGCCTCGTCGGCGGCCTGCTGGACCTGGGGCTCCAGCGTGGTGGTGATCTCGAAGCCGCCGCTCTTGAGTAGCCGCTCCCGGTCGTACGAGGTGGAGCCGAACGCCTCCTGCTCCATCCACCAGCGGTAGAAGTAGTCGCAGAAGAATCCCCACTCCTGCGTGTTGGTGTCAACGCAGCCGTTCGGCGCCCGCTTGCCGACGATCTTCGGCTTGCTGGCCTTGGCCTCCTCGGCCTCCTCCGCGCTGATGGCTTTGATCTTCACCATGTTGTCGAGGACGTAGTCGCGCCGGTCCAGTGCGCTCGGGTAGCCGCTGGGCGTGGTCGGGTCCAACGTGCTGGGGGCTTTGACTAGGCCGGCGAGGAGCGCCGCCTCGGCGATGGTGAGCTTGCTCGGCGGCTTGGCGAAGTAGACCTGGCTGGCGGCGTGGATGCCGTAGGCGCCGTTGCCGAACGAGGCGATGTTGAGGTAGCGCCGCAGGATCTCGTCCTTGGAGAACTCCTTCTCGATCTGCACGGCGTAGCGCATCTCGCGCAGCTTGCGGGCGGTGGTGTCCTCGGTGGCCGCGACCACGTCGGCGGGGTGGGTCGCCGAGTACGCGATGGCGAGCCGGACGTACTGCATCGTCAGCGTGGAGGCGCCCTGCTGGTGGGCGCCCTCCTGGCTGTTGTTGATGAAGGCCCGGGCGACGCCGTTGAGGTCGACTCCGTTGTGTTCGTAGAAGTCGTGGTCCTCGGCGGCGAGGATCGCATCCTTCATGGCCGGCGCGAGGTCCTCGATTTTGGCGATGTCGCGGCGGTTCTCGTCGTACATCGTGGCCAACGGTGTCTTGCCGTCGGCGGCGAGCAGGTGGCTTATCTGGGGCCCGGTGCCGACGGCCAGCTCGGAGGGGAGGGCGTCGAAGGTTTCGGCGCCGGCCTTCGCGGCCAGCCCGGACAGTGCCACCGCTGGGAAGGCCGCCGCGGCGACCACCACTCCGGCGAGTAAGCCACAGACGAGCAGCGATGCGGCGTTGGTCAGCACATTATGATCACGTTTCCGCATCCAGGTCACCTCGACAGGGTAGCGAACCGGTGGCGAGCGGCGCGGGGCGGCTTTTCCCCATTTCCTGCGCACGCCCTCCTCGTTGTGTTAAACGCACGACCCCCGGTAGGCGGTTGCGGACCAGGCGTCGCCGAGTCTCCTCATGGCGTGGGATGGGCGTCCAACGTTTTCGTGGACCTCGGTGGGGTATGCGGGCGCCAGCCAGCCCGGTAAGCCGGGAGTGTCCGGAATAATGGATTTTGCCGACAACGTTGCGTAATCAGGCAGCTACAGAGCATGATGGGAGCGGCGACAGCGCCACAGGTCGTCCGTGCCGCCTTGGGGGAGGTCGGCGGGCGATCGGGGGGAAAACAGCCGGCTGGTCCGCGATGGGGTCGGTAGTACTGCAAGGGGGGACGTGTACAGATGGGCATGATCACTGACTGGCCGTCGCTGGCGGCATGTCAGAACGGGGACCCGGACGCGTTGTTCGTACAGGGCGCCGAACAGAACGTGGCGAAGCGGATCTGCCGAAGCTGCCCAGTCCGGTACGAGTGCCTGGCCGACGCGCTGGACAACCGGATCGAGTTCGGCGTGTGGGGCGGCATGACCGAACGGGAACGGCGGGCGTTGCTGCGCCGCCATCCGCAGGTCGCCAGCTGGCGCAAGACGTTCGAGGCCGCGATGAAGAAGAACGCCAAGGAGAAGGCCGACCGGGACAAGGTCCTGGCCGCCACGGTTGGCTGACGAGTCTTCCCTTGGCCGCCCGCGGCCGGGCTGATGAGTAAGTAACCCCTGGCGCCGCGGCCGGCTACGGATCTCCCTGGCCGGCCAGCGAACCGATCGTCCGTAGCCCGTCGATGTCGTGGACATCGGCGGGCTGCGCGGTGACCGAGGCCACCGGCACGGTCGGGAACGCCGCGGTGAACCGAGCGGCCACCCGCTGTTCGCGTACGGCCTGGTGGGCAAGGGTGGCATGGGCCCGGAGCACGTCCGCCGTGCCGTCGTGGCCGCCCAGCCTGGCCAGCCGGTCAGCGGCGGCCAGGCTCTCGTCGGGGTCGAGCTCCGGGGCTGCCGGGCGGTGCACCCGGTTGAGCACCAACCCGGCGAGCGGCATCCGGTCGGCCCGCAGCCGGCCCGCGAAGTACGCGGCCTCCCGGACCGCGTCCGGCTCCGGCGCGGCGACCAGGAGGAACGCCGTCTCCTGGGCCTGCAGGATGCGGTAGGTCTGCTCCGCCCGTTGGCGGAAACCGCCGAACATCGAATCGAGGGCGGCTACAAAGCCGGACAGATCACTCAACAACTGGGCGCCCAACAACTTCTGAACAACCTTCGAGAACATGCCGAACCCGGCGGTGACGAAGCTGAACATGCTCCGCCCGCCCGTGCGGGCCGGGGCAAGCAGCAGCCGCAGCATCCGGCCGTCCAGGAAGCGGGCGAGGCGAGCCGGTGCGTCGAGGAAATCCAACGCCGAGCGGGAGGGCGGAGTGTCCACCACGATCAGGTCCCACTCGCCCCGGGCGTGCAGCTGCCCGAGCTTCTCCATCGCCATGTACTCCTGGGTGCCGGCGAAGGTGGAGCTCATGGCCGCGTAGAACGGGTTCGCGAAGATCTCCGCGGCCCGCGCCGGATCAGTGTGCTGGAGCACCACGTCGTCGAAGGTGCGTTTCATGTCGAGCATCATGGCGTGCAGCTCACCGCCGCTGGCCTCGACGTTGATCCCCTTGACCTGGCGTGGAGTGTTGTCCAGCTCGGTAAGCCCCAGCGACTGGGCCAGCCGGTGCGCCGGGTCGATGGTGAGCACCACCGTGCGGCGACCGTGCTCCTCCGCGGCCCGAAGCGCGAGCGCGGCGGCGGTGGTCGTCTTGCCCACCCCGCCCGCCCCGCAGCAGACCACGATCCGTACGCCGGGATCGGCGAGGATCCGGTCAACGTCCAGCGGCGGCGCCGCGTCGTCGGAAGGCACCAATCGAGCGTATCGGGCCCGGTTCACCAACGCTCCCGAGCCGGAGGAGTGCCTCAAGCCGCTCGGACGAGCGCCGCGGCCAGCAGATCCAGACCCGCCCGGTCCACCCCGTCGGGCAGCAGCGGCAGCTCGACCAGCGGCAGGCCCAACTCGGCCAGCTCGGTCCGGAGCGAGTCCTCCAGGTCGCGGCGGACTGACTGGTCGCGCGCCTCGGTCGCCAGGCCGGAGACGGTGGCCTCGTCGGCGGGCAGCCCGGCGGCGAGCAACCCGGCGGTGAGCTCCGCCGCGGTGATCGCGGCGTTGACCGGTGCCGGTGGGCGGGTGGCGTTGACGATGATCCGTCCGACCGGGAAACCCAGCGTGGCGAAGTCGGCGATGGCGTCCGCGGTCTCCTGGACCGGCATCTCCTCAAGGAGCGTCACCACGTGCACGGCGGTCATCGGGGAGCGCAGCAGCGCGGCGACCCCCTCGCTCTGAGTTTTGATCGGCCCCACCCGGGCCAACCGTGCGGTCTCGGCGGTGACATTGAGGAACCGCGCGATCCGCCCGGTGGGCGGGGCGTCCAACACCACCGCGTCGTACACCCGCTGCTGGCCCTGCGTGCGGGTGGTGGCCTCCTTCACCTTGCCGGTCAGCAGCACGTCGCGCAGCCCCGGGGCGATGGTGGTGGCGAAGTCGATGGCGCCCAGCTTGCGCAGCGCCCGGCCGGCGCCGGCGAGCTTGTAGAACATGTCCAGGTACTCGAGCAGGGCCTCCTCCGCGTCCACGGCGAGAGCCCGCACCTCGCCGCCGCCCGCGGCGTCGGTCAGGTGCCGCTCGGCGTAGGGGAACGGGTCGGTGCCGAAGAGCTGGGCGATGCCCTGCCGTCCCTCGACCTCGACCAGCAGGGTGCGCCGGCCCCCGGTGGCGAGGGCGAGGGCGAGGGCGGCGGCGACGCTGGTCTTGCCGGTGCCGCCCTTGCCGGTCACCACGTGAAGGCGGGCCGGCCACTCGGTGCCGGCCGGCTCGGCCGGTCGCTGTGCTGCTCCCACCCGTCGAGCCTAACCAGGCGTCACCCGCCGGCGACCTCACAGACCCGCCAACCTTCGGTCCAGATCACGGTGAGGCGCAGGGGCAGTTCGGCGGCGTGCTCGTCGGCGGTGGTCATGGTGACCGTGGTGGTCACGCTGGCTTCGCCCTTGGTCTGCTTTTCGACCTTCGGGGGGCTCCACCGGAAGTGCGGCTTCTCGTAGTCGGCCGCGTACTTCTCCACCTCGGCGACCTTCGCGGAGATCTTGTCCCGATCCCGGGCGGCCGAGCAGACCAGGCTCGACGCCTGGGCCGCGTCGCGGTCCTGGTAGACGGCGGTGAGGAACTCATCCACGGCGACCCGGGGCTCCTCGGCGCCCGGGCCCTCCTCCATGGGACGCAGCACCAGGAATGCGGCGACCCCGCCGCCGACGCAGAGCACCAGGGTCACCGCAAGGGCGATCGACGCGATCAGGAATCCGCGTCGGCGGCGGGGCGCCGGACTCTGCTGCTCCGGGGGATAGGGGGCGGGGGGCGCGGGGTATGCCGACGGGTTTGGTGGTGCGTCGGGGGCGTCGGGTGGGGGGTATGCCGACGGGTTCGGTGGTGCGGGGGGTGCGGCCGGTGCGGTCGGGTGATCGGGCTGATGGGTCGGATCGTCGCTGGCTGACTGGGACATCGCTCCCCCGGGGGGTGGGACTGCGTCGGCTCGGCGAGGCGACGGGTGGCGGTTGGCCGCCGGTTACGACCGGAAGGGTAGCGGTTGGCCCGGCCATTGGCAGGGAGCCGGTTCCGCCCAGGCCCGTCGACTCCCGGATGTTGTCCGTATTCCGCCGGAGCAGGTGTCGCATATGTGACTTGGCGGTCGGAATGCCGCGCGTCCTGTTGGCGGGCGTCGAACAGCAGCCTACGTTCCGATGGTGCCGGGATCGGGCCGTGGGCCGGGCCGAGCGGCGTGGGCACGATCAGGTACAAACCGCCGGAGGCAAGGGCATGCACGACGTGGAGAACACCCGCCGGACCCAACTCCCGGCCGCGATCCGGCTGCCGGCCCCCGGGGGTGTCCCGGACCAGCCTGCCCTGCCGCCTCGCGACGAGGAGGAGCCGGGCTACGTGGTGCATCTTCCGGTCCGGGTCGCGGACCACGCCGCCGCTGTCGCGCTGGCGGGCACGATCGCCACCTCGTTGAGCTTCCTCGGTGCGGTGGACGCCGGGGAGACCACGGTCTCCACGGCGGATGACCAGAACAACCGGCACCGGGTCTTCTGTGACCTGCCGCTGCTGGACCGGTCCCGCTGCCCACGGCCCTATGACCACGTTGGCTCGTGCGGGGAGGCGGTGGCCGAGCAACGTCCCGCGCCCCAGGTCGTCGTCGGACCGTAGGCTGTGCCCTGGAAAGAACCGCACTCCAGGAAAGAGAGCCTTCCAGCGATGCAGAAGTGGGAGTACGCCACGGTCCCGCTGCTGGTCCATGCGACCAAGCAGATCCTCGACAACTGGGGCGAGGACGGCTGGGAACTGGTATCCGTGGTTCCCGGCCCGAACCCGGAGCAACTCGTCGCCTACCTGAAGCGGCCCAAGGCATGACCGGGCCGTACGCGAAACTCGTCGAGCTGGGGCATGAGTTGCCCGAGGTGGTGCCTCCGGTCGCCAGCTACCTGCCGGCGGTGCGGTCCGGGCAGCACGTTTACGTCTCCGGTCAGCTACCGATGGCCGAGGGCAAGCTGCTCGCCACCGGCAAGGTGGGCGCTGACGTCTCCGCCGACCAGGCCAGGGAGTTGGCCCAGCGGTGCGCGCTGAACGCGCTCGCGGCGATCAATTCGTTGGTCGGGCTGGCGAAGATCGTCAAGATCGTCAAGGTGACCGGCTTCGTGGCGAGTGCCCCGGGCTTCACCGGCCAGCCCGGTGTCATCAACGGCGCCTCCGACTTCTTCGGCACCGTCTTCGGTGAGGCCGGTCGGCACGCGAGGAGCGCGGTCGGGGTGGCGGAGCTGCCCCTGGACGCGCCCGTCGAGGTTGAGGTCATCGTCGAGGTCGCAGCTTAGCTCCTGCCGCGATCTTGTACCTCCTGCCGGTCAAAACCCCTGAACGGGTATGAAGCGGAGGATGGAGGTGCAAGATCGCGGAGGCCGGTGCGGGTGGTCGTACGATCGCAGCCATGAGCGGGCACTTCACGGCGCCGGCGACAGCTCTCGCCGGCGCGCTGCCGGGGTGGGTCACGCTGCTGCGGGCCCCCAACCCCGGGCCGATGACGTTGACGGGCACCAACACCTGGGTGCTCCGCGCCGCCCCCGAGGAACCGGCGGTGGTGATCGACCCCGGCCCGGCCGACGAGGCGCACCTGGCCGCGATCGCCGCCCAAGGGCCGATCGGGCAGGTGCTGATCACCCACGGGCACCCCGATCACACCGAAGGCTCGGCACGCCTGCACGACCTGCTCGGCGGGGCGCCCGTACGCGCCGCGGATCCGGCGCACACCATCGGCGGTACGCCGCTGACCGAGGCCGCCGGCGACCTCGGTGGCGACCCGCTGGAGATCCGCCTGCTGGGCACCCCGGGGCACACCGCCGACTCGGTCTGCTTCCTCGCGACGTACGGCGACGAGCAGGTGCTCCTCACCGGTGACACCATCCTCGGCCAGGGCACCGCCGTGGTCGCCCACCCGGACGGGCACCTCGGGGACTATCTGGACAGTTTGCAGCTGCTCGCGACGTACGGCGGAATTCCGGCCCTGCCCGGTCACGGCCCGGCGCTGGCGGACTGCGGCGCCGCGGCGGAGTTCTACCTGGCCCATCGACGGGCCCGCCTCGACCAGGTCCGGGCCGCGCTCGACGCCGGTGCCCGCACCGCCGCCGAGGTGGTGGCGGTCGTCTACGCCGACGTCGACCGGTCACTGTGGTGGGCCGCCCAATGGTCGGTCCGGGCACAGTTGGCGTACCTGGGCCGGGAATCCGGCGCCACCGATGCGGAGTTGGAGTAGACGTGACCTGCCCGGTGTGCGGAACCGTCGCGGTACCCGGTGCCCGGTTCTGCCACAACTGCGGCGCCGCGCTGCCGGCTGCGGCGACGCTGCCCGCCACCGAACGCCGTGTGGTCACCGTGCTCTTCGGTGACCTGTCCGACTTCACCTCCTGGTCGGAGGATCTCGACCCGGAACGGGTCGGCGCCGTCACCGACCGGGTGCTCGCGGCGCTGGCCGGTGCGGTCAAGACCTTCGGCGGGCACGTCGACAAGCTGACCGGGGACGGCATCATGGCGGTCTTCGGTGCGCCGGTGGCGCACGAGGACGACGCCGAGCGGGCCGTTCGGGCGGCGCTGTCGATGCAGCGGGCGGTGCGCCGGGTCCTCGACGACGAACGTGGTGGCGGCGGGCCGCTGGGGCTGCGGGTCGGGCTCAACACGGGGGGCGTGATCGCCGGAATCCAGGCGGCCCTGGAGTACACGGTCATCGGAGACACGGTCAACACCGCCGCCCGGCTCGCCGACGCGGCGGCGGTCGGGGCGGTCTACGCGGGGGACCGGACCGCCGCCGCCACCCGGCACGTCGCCTCCTGGCGGTCGCTGCGCCCGCTACGGCTGAAGGGCAAGCGCGAGCCGGTCGCGGCGTACGAGCTGCTGGGCCTGCTGGACGCCACGGGCACCCGCTCCGGGTTGGGGGACGAGGCGCCCTTCATCGGCCGGGAGACCGAGATCGGGCGGGTGGCGGGCCGGCTCGCCGAGGTGGTTGACAGCGGTGAGCCCCGGGTACTGCTGATGACCGCCGAGGCCGGCATCGGCAAGTCCCGCTTCGCCGCCGAGGTGGAGCGGCTCGCCGCCGGCTACGACGTGGGCGCCGGCCGGTTCGCGGCGTACACCGGTGCGCGGGTGCTCTCCGTGCGCTGCGTCGCGTTCGGTGAACGGCGCCGGCTCGCTCCGCTGGCGGACCTGGTCCGCGCCGCGGTCGGCCTGCCCACCGACTCGGCCACCGCGCTCACCCGACCGGCGGTCGAGGAGCGACTGCGTCGACTCGGCCAGCGCCTCGGCCGTGCCGGTGGCGATTCCGCGCCGGTCGCCACCGAGCAGCTGCTGGCCCTGCTCGGGTACGCGGAGCTGCCCAGCGGCCCCACCGACCAGGGCGAGTGGCGCTCGGCGAGTCAGTCCGCCGACGGCGACGCGGTGCCGAACGCCGTCGCCGACCTGCTCAGCGCCCTCGCCGCGGAGGAGCCGCTGGTGGTCGTGGTCGACGATCTGCACGACGCGACCACCGAGAGCACCCAGGCGCTCGGCGAGACCCTGTCCCGGCTCGTCGGCCCGGTGCTGGTGCTGCTGCTGGGCCGGCCGGAGCTGGTCCGCACGGCGGGTGCCCTGACCCGGGTGGCCGACGCCGAGGTCCATGCGCTGCCGCCGCTGCGTGGTGCGGACGCCGCGCGGCTGCTCACCAGCTACCTCAGTGACGGCCGGTTGCCGCAGGTCGACGCCGATCGCCTGCTCGCCACCGCGCAGGGCAACCCGTTCTACCTGGCGGAGCTGGTCACCCTGCTGATGGAGCGGGGCGCCCTGACCGTCGGTACCGACGAGGACTGGCAGCTCGCGCCGGGCTCGCTCGGCAGTCAACTGCTCTCCCGTGACCTCGCGGCCGTGCTCGCCGCGCGAATCGACGCGCTGCCGGCGGACGCCCGTTCGGTGCTGCGGGACGCGGCGGTGGTCGGCGACACCGTACCGGCGGGGGCGCTGGAGGCGTTGCGGGAGCAGCGGAGCGGTCGGGACGGCTGGCCGGCGGCGGTGGCCGCCGTGGAGCTGGAACGCGCGGTCGAGGAGTTGCTGCAACGCCGGATGTTGCACCGCGCGTGGTCCGGCCACACGTTCGCCACCCCGCTGATGCGGGAGGCGGCCTACGCCGGGGTCAGCAAGGCCGAGTTGGCCGAACGGCACGCGGCCCTCGCCCGTTGGGCGGCGGCCGACGCCCCGACCGGTACTTCCGCCTCCGGTGGTTTCACCGAGGCCGCCCGGGACGACTTCGTGGCCGGGCACGTGGAGCGGGCGACCGCGCTCGCCGACGCGGTCGGACTGCGGCCGGACGCACCGGCGCGGGCCGTGGTCCCGGTCGGGGTCGCCGCGTTGGGCCACGCCGCCCGCCGGTCGATGTACGTCGGAGAGCCACTGCTGGCAGTGGAGTACGCCGAACGCGCCAGCGAGCTGGCTCCGGATGGGGTCCCCGCGGCCGACCGGGTGGTGCACGCGCGGGCGCTGCTCCAGATCGGCAAGGCGTCCGACGCGCTCGCGAATGCGGAGAAGATCGCCGCCAACGCCGGGGACGAGGCGGCCATCCAGGCGAGTGCGCTGCTCCTAGCCGGGCAGGCGCAGCAGACAATGGGCGACCCGGACCGGGCGGTGAGCTCCTGGCAGGAGGCGTTGCAGGTCGCCTCCGCCCACGAGTTGCCGACGCTGCAAGCGGCGGCGATGCGGCGGCTCGGGATGGCCGACTTCATCGCCGGCCGGCTGGGGCAGGCGAGCAGCCGGCTCGCGGCGTCGTACCAGACCAGTCTCGCGGTGCAGGACCGCCGTGGGCAGGCGTGGTCGTTGCAGAACCTGGCCTGGGTGACCACCACCCGGGGCGATTTCGCCGGTACGGACGCGGTGCTCGGTCGAGCCGCGCGGTTGTTCGCCGAGCTGAAGGATCCGTACGGGCGGGCCTGGCTGCGGGGCACCACCGCCTTCGCCCGGCTGCTCGCCGGCCGGCTGCACGAGGCCGGCCGCCTCGCCCGGGCGTTCCTGCCGTTCGGCGAGCGGGTCGGCGAGCAGTGGGCGGTCGGCACCCTGCGGGCGGTGGAGGCGTTCGCCGCCGCCGAGCTGGGTGATCTGGCTGAGGCCGACCGGGCGGCCCGGCGGGCGTACCGGGACTTTGACGCCGCCGCCGACGAGTGGGGGCGGGGCTTCGCGCTGGTGGTGCGCGGGGTCATCGCGCGCGGCCTAGGCGAGCCGGAGCACGCCGCGGATCTGTTCACCGACGCGATGGGGTACGCCCGCCGTACCTCGCATCCACTGTTGACCGGGATGGCTGGCACGCTGCGGGGGTTCGTGGCGTTGGACTCGGGCGACCACGACCGGGCCGAGCGGGAGGCGCAGGCGGTGCTGGCCGCCGTCGAGCCGTACAACCCGTGGGCGCCGGCGCAGGTGGCGCCGCGGGTGCTGCTGGCCACCGCCCGGCTGGCGGCCGGCGACCCCGGCGCCGCGGTCGACCTGCTCGCCCCGGTGGCGACCGCCGCGCAGACCACCCCGGCGTTGCTTTTCTCCCGTCGCCTGACCTTGGCCCAGTACGCCTCCGCCCTGCTTGCCCACGGGCAGGCGGAGCAGGCGCTGGACTGGGCGCGGCGGGCCCGTTCCGTCCGGGCGGAGGACGTGCGTAGTCAGGTGGTCACCGCCGCCGTGTTGGCGAGGGCGCTCGCCGCTACCGGCGAGTCGGTGGCGGCGCGGGCCAGCGCCCAGGAGGCGGTACGCCTGGCGTACGCGACCGAGCAGCGGAGCGAGCGGCGGGCCGCGGACGACCTCCTCAGCCGGTTGACAGCGGCCGAGTGATCCGGCCGTCGGCGGCAGCGTCGGTGGCAGATTTTGGTAATTCCGGTGATGCGGGACAGGGTGGATGGTCGATAGCGTGGGGGCGCGCACGGCCCTGGGGTGTGGGCGTGCCGGACGGAAGGGGTCCGATGAAGCTGCCGCGTTCTGCCGCCGGCTGGACAGTCACGGTATTTGGCCTGCTCGCGTTGCTTGTGGGCGCGGTTGGGCTGGTCTGGCCGGAGGTGATGCTGCGGCTGCTCGGTTTCGAGGTGCTGGAGTCGCGGGCGTCGGGTGACTACACCATTACATTCCTGACGGCGTCCTCGATGGCGTCGTTCAACATGGGGGTCTACTACCTGCTCGCCGCGGCGACCGAGTGGCGGGCCTTCTACCGGTTCACGGTCGGGTTCCGGCTCCTCACGTTCACCGTCTTCACCGTCTTGGTGCTGGTGGACACCGCTCCGGGCCGGTTCTTCGGGGTGGCCGCCTGGGAGGGGCTGGGCGCGTTGGCGACCGCTGCGGGTCTGTGGTGGGATCGCCGCGGCCCGGGTGCCGTGGCACCGGGCAGCGCCGTCTCGTCGTCGGCCGACCCGGCGGGTCCGGCGTCCACCGCTGACGCGGTTCGCTGACCAGCCCGCCTGATTCGGTATTTTCAAGCCGTGACCGAGACCTCGCCTGGCGCGCTACCGACGCCCCTTGTGCCCGGGCTGACCGATCTGCGGGTTTTTGCCCGAGGCGGTTACGCGACGATCTACAAAGCCACCCAGATCTCGGTGGGCCGCGAGGTGGCGGTCAAAGTAGAGAACCGCACGCTGGACAGCGAGCGGGACCAGGCCCGGTTCCTCCGCGAGGCACGGGCGGCCGGTCGGATGTCGTCCCACCCGCACGTGGTTGACCTCTTCGATGTCGGCGTCACCGTGGACCAGCACCCGTACCTGATCATGGAGCTCTGCGACGGGTCGTTCGCCGAACGGATGCGTACCTCGCCGCTCGGCCCGGTGGAGGCCCGCGACCTCGGAGTCAAGATCGCCGACGCGATCGCCCACTCCCACGCGGCCGGGGTGCTGCACCGCGACATCAAGCCGGCCAACATCCTCCACTCCCACTTCAACCCGGCGGTGCTGGCCGACTTCGGGCTGGCCGTCGTCGCCGAGCTGCGGGACGCCACGGTCGCCCTGGAGGTGCTCACCCCGGCGTACGCGCCACCGGAGATGTTCAACCACAGCCCACCCTCGCCGGCAGTGGATGTCTACGCCCTCTGCGCCACCCTCTACGCGGTGATGCACGGTCGGCCGCCGCGTTGGCGGTCCGAGCGCGACCCCAGCCTGGTTACGGTGCTGGAGATGTTCCAGCAGCCGGTACCCGGCCTGCCCGGGGTGCCGGAGGAGCTGGTCGACATCCTCCGGGCCGGCATGTCGAACGACCCGATCGCGCGACCGTCCGCCGCCGAGCTGCGGGACCAGCTGGCCGCGCTGCCGGTTGGCGGGACCGCCGCCGGCGCCCCGGCCGAGCCAGCCGCCGGCGGGCACCCCGGGACGGCCCCGAGCGGGCACACCGGAGTGGCCGCGGACGGCCGGCCGACCTACCCGGCGCCCCGCGCGCCGGCCGAGGACGCACACCCGCCCCTTCCCTCCTCCGCGGCCCGGCGTCGGTGGCCCTGGTTCCTCGGCGGCGCGGGAGTGGCCGCCCTCCTCGCGGCCGGAGTCGGGCTGGTCGGCGTTGGACTGGATCAGGATGGGCGCGATGGCGGCCTGAGTGTGTCGCGACCGACCTCGAGCGTGGGCCGGACCGCCGATCCCGCCCTCCGGCCCGCCTGCGCCCAGGCGGTGGAGCTACCCTCCGGGGCCCGGTGCGGAGACGAGCTGGAGTGTTTCGGTCCGATCTGGGGCAGCGGGGCGCGGGCCCCCGCCGAGCAGGTGCCCTGCTCGGGTGAGCACACCTGGGAGAGCTACGCCGAGGGCGAGCTGATCGAGGCGGCACCCGGGATCCGCTACCCCAACATCGGCGTCGACCCGACGGTTCGTCGAGTGTGCAACGAGACCACCTTCAAGCTCGCCGCCGGCCTCACCCACACCGAGGGGTGGAAATTGGAGGTGCTGCCCCCCGGGGAGGCGGAGCGGACGTACCGCTGTGTGGCCGGGCGCGGGCTGGACGCGCTCGTCGCCCCGACCCTCGTGCGCTGAGCACCGCGTTGCGACCTTGGTGGCAGGTCGCCAATGACTAACGTGAAGGCCAGGTGAACATGGATCGGTCAGTCCTCTTCGACATCGACGGCACCCTCGTGGACTCAACCGAGGCGGTCACCATCAGCTGGCGTACGGTCGCCGCTCGTTACGGCGTCGATGCGGACGCCGTCTTGCGGGTCTGCCACGGCCGGCGCGACGAGGACGTGGTGCCGGAGTTCTTTCCGCCCGAGGCGGTCGCGTCGGTCCTGCGGGAGCTGGCCGACCTCGAGCTCTCGTACGCCGAGTCGGTGCGCCCGATCCCCGGCGCCACCGCCGCGCTGGCCATGATTACCGATGGCAGGTGGGCCGTCGTCACGTCCGGGTCCCGTCGCCTCATGACCGCCCGGATGCGCGGTGCCGGTCTGCGAACTCCACCGGTCTTCGTAGTGGCGGAGGATGTCCGCCACGGCAAGCCCGATCCCGAGGGGTATCTGCTGGCCGCCCGGCAACTCGATGTTGCCGCCGAGTCCTGCGTTGTCGTGGAGGATTCCCCCGCCGGAGTTGCCGCCGGCAAAGCGGCCGGTGCCGTGGTGGTGGCGATCGCCACCACCCACGCTCCGGCGGAGCTGGACCACGCCGACACCGTCATCGACGACCTGCATGAGCTGGACCGGGCGATCAGCGCATCCGTTAACCGCGTGCGGCGGTGAGGAGGCGGCTCACCTCACCGCCGTCGGTCGCCTCGCGCCCGTCGCGCCGGACGGGCGCCGGAATGTGGTGCGGCCGGTGTTTCCGTTGGACCCAGCCTTCGCTCCGGAGCTGGTCGTGCTGCTCGGGTGAGTAGGCAGTCGCCTCGCAGGTACTGAAGATGTCTTATGGGGCTTATATAGCCTTATGTCCGAATTCTGCCCCTCGGATCGGCTTAGCTCGGTTGGTTGCCACCGCTGCCCGGTAGTCGGGGAATCCCATCCGGCTACCCACGTGGGCTGCGGTTCCTCACCGTTCACGGGGGAAGGACGCCGAGAGCAGGATGAACCATCAAGACCAGGACCACTCCCGTAGGCGCGAACCGGTCCACCTCGCCGCGCTCCGACCGCGGTCACGGCGGCGGTGGTGGTGGGCTGCCGGCCTCACCGGCCTGGCGCTCATCGCCACAAGTGTCGCCGCTTCGGTGGTCGGCACTGCCGGACCTTCGCTCACCTCCGCCGACGAGCCCTCCTCCGCCACCGAGGACCATCGCAGCGGTGGAGGGTCCGACCCGGGCAAGGGTAAGAATGAGATGAAGCCGAAGCCCGTACCGGTCCCGTGCGACGCGGACAAGCTGATCGCCGCGATCACCCTCGCCAACGCCCGTGGCGGTGCCGTGCTCGACCTCGCCGAGAAGTGCACCTACCTCCTCACCGCCAACATCGACGGTGCCGGCCTGCCCGCGATCACCGCCCCCATCACCCTGAACGGCGGCAAACACACCGCCATCACCCGTGCCGCCGCCGTTGCGCAGTTCAGGATCCTCACCGTCAACGTCGGCGGCGATCTCACCCTTAACCACCTCACAATCACCGGTGGGCAAACCATCGACAACGGCGGCGGCATTTTCGTCAACACTGGCGCAGCGTTGACCACCAACCACAGCACCGTCACCCGAAACATCGCCGGCAGCGACGGCACCGGCAGCAGCGGTGGCATCGCCAACAACGGCACCACCACCATCAACCACTCCACGGTCAGTCGCAACACCGCGGCGACCTCCGCCGGAGGCGTCGGCAATGCGGGTCTACTCACCATCGAGAAATCCAACGTCACCGCGAACGCGGCAAATGTTTTTAACGGAATCGGCGGAGGTGTCGGCAGCTTCCCCGGCAGCACCACGTTCGTGACCCGTAGCACCATTAGCGGTAACACCACCATTGGTGCCGGCGGCGGAACCGGCGGCTTGAGTGCGAAGGTCACCGTGACCGACTCCGCCATCACCGACAACCGCGCCAGCAATGGCGGCGCAGCCTTCGTTCAGGGGGGCAGCCTGACCCTCCGCCACGTTGCGGTCACCCACAACACCTCCGTCAATCAGGGCGGCGGTCTAGTTTTCCAAGGCCTCAACGCGGCAACCGTGGGCACCATTGCGGACAGTAAGATCGCGCATAACGTCGCCAACATCCAGAACGGTGGAGGCATCGTCAACGCCGCCCTCAACCAACCCTCCACGGTTTACGTCCGGGACACCCACATCACGGATAACCAGGCAGCAATTGGTGGCGGAATATTCAACCTGGCGAGCCAGGGCCTCGACGGGGTGGTTACCCTTGTCAACACGAAGATCACCAAGAATATCGCCGTTCAAACTGGCGGCGGCATCTTCAACCTACCGCCCGGTGTGGTGAATCTGAACCCGGCCACCGGCACCATCGTGATCAAGAATCGACCAAACAACTGCTTCAACGTGCCGGGCTGCGCCGGGTAGGGGTGATCGCGGGCCGGAACTCGTCGAGGTCGCCGAGGGCGGGTGCTCGCCCTGACTCCGGGCGGCGTCGGCCGTGACCGGGCGCGGCTGTCGTGCCCCTCCAGCCCGGTGTGTCTCCGCAGGCCGTGACGAGAGCCGAGATCCCTTTGGTGGGCATTACTCGCATTATGGGCTGTTTGGGGGGTTAAGTCCGTTTTGCTCGTGGTGGTTGCTACCGCCTTCTGGTAGCCGAGGAGCGCCACCCCGGTCTGCCCCCGGGCGGCGAAGCTTCTCGCCGTTCACGGGGGAAGGACACCAGGATTGCGATGAACCATCAGGACCACACACCCGGACCCGAACCGGTACGCCCCGACCAGGGGCGTGCGAGGGCGCGGTGGCGATGGACTGTGGGGCTGGCCGGGGTGACCGGACTGGCTCTCACCACGGTCGGTGTCGCCGCCCCGGCCGCTGAGGCGGCCGGACGTCCCCTCGCCTCCGCCAACGAGCAACCCGCCGCCGACGACCGTCGTAGCGGGGACGAGCCCGGCAAGGGTAAGTCAGACAAGGGCAAGTCCGACAAGGGGCGGAAGGCGGAGAAACCCGAGGGGATCCCGGTGCCCTGTGATGCGGACAAGCTGATCGCCGCGATCACCCTCGCCAACGCTCGCGGCGGTGCCGTGCTCGACCTCGCCGAGAAGTGCACCTACACCCTCACGACCAACATCGACGGTGCCGGCCTGCCCGCGATCACCACCCCCATCACCCTGAACGGCGGTAAACACACCACCATCACCCGTGCCGCCGCCGTTGAAGAGTTTCGCATTTTCGCCGTCGATGCCGGTGGTGACCTCACCCTCAACCACCTGGAAGTCACCGGCGGGCAGGCCGACGGTGACGGTGGGGGAGTGCTCGTCAACACCGGTGGAGCGTTGACCGTCATGAAAAGCGCCGTCACCCGCAATATCGCCAGCAGTAGGGGCGGTGGCATCGCCAACGACGGCATCACCACCACCAAGCACTCCACGATCGGTCGTAACATCGCGGAAAGCGTGGGTGGAGGAATCGACAATGACGGTCTGCTCACCGTCGAAAAGACCTCCGTCACCGCGAACACGGTCAACAACGCTGCCGGCTCCGGCGGCGGTATCGGCGGTTCACCTGGTAGCACGACCCTCGTGACCGGCAGCACCGTCAGCGGCAATCGCACCGGTGACGCCGGCGGAGGAGTCGGTAGCTTCAACGCGACCGTCACCCTCACCGACTCCACCATCACCAACAACACCGGTAGCAACGGTGGTGGGGTCTTCGCCGAAGGGGGAATGTTGACCGTGCGGCGGGTCACCGCCACCGACAACACCGCAGCCCTTCAGGGTGGCGGCCTCAGTATCCAGGCCCTCACGGAAACAGCTGCGGTCACCGTCGAAGACAGCAAGATCGCGGGTAACGTCGCGCCGGGCGCGAACGGTGGCGGGATCGTCAACTCGGCCCTTGCCTTCGACTCCACAGTAGTTGTCCGAAACACCCTGATCACGGCCAACCAAAGCGTATCGGGGGGTGGGATATTCAACATCGGAGTAGGCGGGATGGCCACCGTCAACTTGTTCAACACGAAGATTGTCAAGAATATCGCCACCGGTAACGGCGGGGGCATCCTCAACGTGGCGGGTACGGTGAACCTGAACCCGGCCACCGGTACGGTCGTCATCAAGAATCGACCAAACAACTGCGTCAACGTGCCTGGCTGCGCCGGATAGCGGCCTGCTCACGCTGAGCTCGAAAGGGCCCGTTCCTGCCGTAACCCGGTGGGAGCGGGCCCTTCGGGAATCCGAAACGTCGGAAGGCACCCGAGCTGCGCCTCCAATCAGCGACAGCTATGAGCTGGACCGGCGATCAGCGCGTCCGTTCACCGCGTACGGCGCTGAGGAGGCGGCTTACCTCATCGCCGTCGGTCGCCTCGCGCCCGTCGCGCCGGACGGGCGCGCGTAGGTGCACCTCCCGTACCCCGGTTTCGGCGAGCACCTGCCGGACGTTGTGCGAGCGGATACCGCCGGCGGCGATCACCCGAAGCCGATCGCCGGCCCGCTGCCGCAGCGCGGCGATCCGGGCGGCACCGGTCAGCGCGGTGCTCGCCGCGCCCGAGGTGAGCACCGCATCCGCCCCGAGGTCGATGACCTCGTCGATCGCCGCGAGCTGGTCGTCGACCTCGTCGAATGCCTTGTGTACGGTCACCGGCAACGGCCCCGCCGCCTCGATCAGGTCCCGCAGCACGGCCAGGTCGAGGCCGCCGTCGGGGGTGAGCGCGCCGACCACCACGCCGACCGTGAGACCGTTTGGGTTGGGCAGGGCGCGGAGGGCCGCGATGTCGGCGAGCATGACCTGCTGTTCGAGCTCGCTCACCCGGAAGTCACCGCCGCGGGGCCTGATCATGACGCGCAAATCGGCCGCACGCAGCGTACGCAAGGCGACCTCAACCGTCCCCAGGCTCGGCGTGGTGCCGCCCTGGCCGAGGTCGGCACAGAGCTCCAGCCGGTCGGCCCCGGCCGCCTCAGCCACCAGTGCGGTCGGCACATCACTGACGCAGATTTCCACCGTGGTCATCCGACGGCCTGGACCTGGGTGGGCGTGCCGGTCGGCTCCGGGCGTAGCGGCAGGTGGCAGGCCACCTGGTGCCGGCCGCCGGCCAGCGGGGGCTCCGTTGTGCAGATGTCCGCCGCGCGGGGGCAGCGCGTACGGAATCGGCACCCGGTGGGTGGGTCGAGGGCGCTGGGAAGCTCGCCCCGGATGGTCGTGCCGTCGCGAGTGGCTGCCCGATCCGGCGCGATGGACGGGACCGCGTCGACAAGTGCCTGCGTGTACGGGTGCCGGGCCGCCCGCACCACTTCCCGGGCTGGCCCGATCTCGACGAGCTTGCCGAGGTACATCACACCGATCCGGTCTGCCATGTAGTCGACCACGGACAGATCATGGCTGATGAAGATGTACGCCAGACCGAGTTCGCGCTGCAGGTCCCGCATCAGGTTGAGCACCTGCGCCTGGATCGACACGTCCAGCGCGCTCACCGGCTCGTCGCCGACGATCAGCCGGGGGTGCAACGCCAGCGACCGGGCCAGTCCGATCCGCTGGAGCTGACCGCCGGAGAACTCGTGGGGGTAGCGTTCCAGCGCGCGTCGGGACAACCCCACCTGGTCGAGGAGAGTGGCGATCCGGGCCTGCCGCGCCGCACTGTCACCCACCTTTTGGATCTCGAGTGGTTCGGCGAGGATGGCGTCAACCCGCATCCGGGGGTTCATCGCGGCGTAGCTGTCCTGGAACATGAGTTGGACCTGCCGGTGCATCCGGCGTCGTTCCCGGCCGGTGAGGTCGGTGAGATCCGTACCGTCCAACACGATCTGTCCGGCGGAGGGTCGTTCCAGGCCGACGGAGAGCCGTCCCACGGTGGACTTGCCGCAGCCGGATTCACCGACGAGCCCGAAGGTCTCCCCGGGCCTGACCTCGAAGGAGACGTCGGCCACCGCACTGACCTGCCCGGCTGCCCGGCGCAGCAGCCCACGGCCGCGCACCGGGTAGTTCTTGACCAGGTTCCGCACCGACAGGACCGGCAGCTCCGCGACGTCGGCCGGCGCCGCGGTGACCGGCTCTGTCGTCGGTTCGACCTGCGCCGGCTTCGCCGCCGGTTCGACCTGTGTCGGGGCCGGCCCCGTGGCTGCCCCGGCGGGCGTGGGTACCGGGTGCAGACACGCGTGCTGATGGGTGCCCGGGATCAGGGACGGGTCGGTGGTCCGGCATTCGTCGCTGACATACGCACACCGGGCCGCGAACCGGCATCCGGTCAGGGGGCCGGACAGGTCCGGTGGCAATCCCGGGATGCTGATCAGGCGGTCGTGTCCGCCGCTGTCCCGGAGGGCCGACTCGGGTAGCGCCCGCATCAGGGCCTCGGTGTAGCGGTGCCGGGGTGCGTGGAACAGCTGCTCGGTAGCCGCGGTCTCCACGATCCGGCCGGCGTACATGACGGCTACCCGGTCCGCCCGGCCGGCGATCACCCCGAGGTCGTGGGTGACCAGGATGACGGCCATCCCGAACTCTTCCCGGAGGTCGTCGATGAGTTCGAGGATCTGCCGCTGGGTGGTGACGTCGAGTGCGGTGGTCGGTTCGTCGGCGATCAGCAGGCTTGGTGAGCAGACCAGAGCCATGGCGATGGCGACCCGTTGCCGCATACCGCCGGACAGCTCGTGTGGATAGTTGTCGACGATCCGTTCCGGCCGCGGCATCCCGACCCGGCGCAGGATCTCGATGGCCCGGTCCCTGGCCTCCGCCCGGCCGACCCGTTTGTGTACGCGCAGCGGTTCGGCCACCTGGGCGCCGACGCGAATGGTGGGGTTGAGCGAGGTGAGCGGATCCTGGAAGACCATGCCCATCCGGACACCTCGGATCCGGCGCACCTCATCGGTTGGCAACGAGCGTAGATCCCGTCCCTCGAACAGAATCTGCCCACCGGCGACGCGACCGCCGGGCGGAAGCAGGCCCATGATCGACAGTGCGGTCATCGTCTTGCCGCTGCCGGACTCGCCCACAACGCCGAGGGTCTGCCCCGGTGCGACGTCGAGACTGATCGCGTCGAGGGCGTGTACCGTGCCCCGGCGCAGCGCGATGTCGGTGTCGAGGTCACGTAGCTCCAGCAGGGGCCGGCCGGCTGCCGCTTGCCCGGCCGGCGCGGAGTGCCGGGCGGTTGGACCGATCGATTCGCTCATTCTCTGCTCCTGCTAGCGTCGCCGGAGGCGAACCTCGAAGGCGTCCCTGAGTCCGTCACCGATGAAGTTGAAGGCGAGGACGATGAGGATGATGGCGATCCCGGGCGGGTATAAAAGCCACCAGTGGCCGCTGTAGGTGTCCGCGAGACCATCGGAGAGCATGCCGCCCCAGTTCGCCGCCGGCGGGGGGATGCCGAGGCCGAGGAAGGACAGGTAGGCGACGTAGAGGATGGCGTCGGCGACCTGGAAGGTGGCGTTGACGATAACCGTGCCGATGGCGTTGGGGATGATGTGTCGGCGGACCGCACGGCCGCCCGTGCCGCCCATCCCGCGCATCGCCTGGACGTACTCGCGGGAGCGCAGCGTCAGTGCCTCGCCCCGCACGAGCCGGGCCGGGCCCAGCCAGGCGAAGGCGCCGATGATGAGGATGAGCATCGGCGCGCTCGGCGTGACGATGGCGGCGAGCAGCATGAACAGGAACAACGAGGGGATCGACATCATCGCGTCGACAAGGCGCATCACCGCGGCGTCCACCCAACCGCCGAAGAAGCCGGCGATGGCACCGAGGAGCGTGCCGACGATGGTGGCGAGGACCCCGGCGGCCAGTCCGACGATGATGGAGGTCTGCCCGCCGAGCATCAGCCGCCCCAGCTGGTCGTAGCCGACCCCGTCGGTGCCGAGCAGATGTCCCTGCTCGCCCGGGGCCCGGTATACGGCGGTGAGGTCCGTGTGTACTTGGTCGGTCTGGTAGACCAGCGGTCCGAGGAAGCAAACCGCGGCCAGCAGGACGAACAGGCCCAGTCCCACCAGGGCAAGCCGGTTCTCGCAGAAGACGATGAGCCCCTGCCGCCAGAGGCCACGCGGTGGTGTGTCGTTTGGCTCGGCCGGGCCGACCGCTTCGGACAGCGTGCTCATGTGGCGCTCCCACGGAGTCGGACTCGGGGGTCAACGGCGGCGTAGAGCAGGTCGGCGACCAGCGCGCCGACGACGGTGGCGATCGAGATGATGACGGTGACCCCGAGCAGGATCGGGAAGTCGCGCTTCAGCGCCGCCTGCCAGAACAACTGGCCCATCCCGGGGAAGTTGAACAGCGACTCGACGACCAGCGCCCCGCTGAACAGCGCGGGCAGGTACATCCCGAGCAGCGTGATGACCGGGAACAGCCCGTTGCGCAGGGTGTGCCGCAGCACCACCCGTCGCTCGGAGAGCCCTTTGCTGCGGGCGGTGCGTACGTAGTTCTCGTTCAGGTTGTCGATCATCGAGGAGCGTACGTACCGCGCGTAGACCGCGATGGTGACGATGGCGAGGGTGGCCGTGGGCAGGACCAGCCCGGCCGGATCGGCGAGCAACTCGGCAACCGTGAACCCCTGCGGCGCCTCCGGGGGCAGGATCGGCCAGACCTGCGAGAAGACGATGATCATCATGAGGCCGAGAAAGAAGATGGGCGTGGCGTACGCCAGCAGCGACAGTGCGGTGATGGCGTAGTCGGGCCAGCGGTTGCGGCGGATCGCCTGGAGCACGCCGAGCGGGATCGCCAACACGACGGCGACCAGGGTTGACAGCAGCGACAGCAGCATCGTCTTGGGGAGCCGCTGTTCGATCGCCTCGAGGACAGACTGGTTGAGCTGGTAGGAGTAGCCGAGGTCGCCCTGCAGCAGGCGTTGCACGTACATGCCGTACTGCTGGATCAACGGCCGGTCGTAGCCCATCTCGTGGTTGAACGCCGCCAGCTGCGCCAGTGTTGCCTCCTTGCCGAGGGTGGCCCGTGCGGCGCCCCCGGGCAGCAGGTGCAAGATGACGAACGCGATCACCGTGACGAGCACGATGACGATGAGCGCCTGTCCCAGACGTGCGATGAGGTACCGGGCCACTGTGCGGCTTCCTCTCCCTGGTCGGGGCCCCGACGACGCGCGGCGCGTCGCCGGGACCGGGACGATCAGCGGGCTACTTCCAGGACCAGTCCTGGAAGTACATGAGGTTCATCGGGTCCTGCGGCTCGACGCCCTGCAGACCGGAGCGGTACGCCGAGACCTGGTACACCGGGTTCGGCATCCACAGCACGGGCAGGTCCTTGGCCAGGAAGTCGTTGTACGCCATGAGCGCGCTCTCGTCGCCGGCGAACTGGGTGGCCTCGATGAGCTTGTCCGCCTCCGGGTTGCTGTAGCTGCCCAGGTTCACCGGGGCGTCGGTGGCGAAGAGCCGCTCGCCGCTGGCGAAGGCCGGGTAGTACCAGCTGCCCTGCGAGCCGAAGAAGGACATGTCCCAGGAGCAGCTCGCCTCGGTCGGCTCACAGGCTGGCGTTACCGCGACCGAGTCGGGCACCTCCTTGATGGTCAGCTGGATACCGAGCTTGGCCATCTGTGACTTGATCTCGGCGAACATCTTGGTCGTGGCGGCGAACCCGGTCTGGCTGGTCACCGTGAACTCGAGCGGGGTGCCGGCGGCGATTCCCTCGCCGCACTGGTTCGGGCCGGTGCCCGGCGACTGGCAGGTGGTCTGCCCGTCCGGGGTTACCTTCCAGCCGTGGCTCTCCAGCAGTTCCTTGGCCTTGGCCGGGTCGAAGGAGTACACGCACCGGGCGGTGTCGGTGTTGGTGCCGGGTTTGGCCGGCACCGGGCCGCAGGTCGGCGCGGCGGTGTCCGACCAGATGACCTCGCTGATCGTCGGCTGGTCGATGAGCATCTGCAGCGACTGCCGAAGGTAGGGCTGCTGGAACAGCACGCCGGACTTCGGGTTGTTGTAGTTGAGCTGGAGGTAGGTGATCGACCAGCCGTACCACGGTGAGACCGTGTATCCCTTGGACTCGAGGTAGCTCGTCTGGGACATGTTGGCCGCCGGCACGTACCCGTAGTCGATGTCGCCGGCGCGGAGCACGTTGAATTCGGCGTCATCGCTGGTGAACGGCCGCAACACGACCGTGGACAGCTTCGGCTTGTCCGTACCGGAGTAGTTGGGTTGGGCGGCGAGGGTGACCTCACCGTTGGGTACGTACTTCTCCAGCTTCCACGCGCCGCTGGTGACCTGCCACAGCTCGTTGGAGTCGTACGTCTTGGGGTCCTTCGCGGCGGCGGTGAGGAAGTCGAAGACCTTCTTGGCGCCCTCCGGGCTGCTGGCGAGGTCACTCACGTCGGCGGTCGCGGAGTCCTTGTTCCAGGCGTGCTGGGGCAGGGGCGTGATGCGGTTGAGCTGGTTGTCGATGAACCACGCGGTGTTGTAGACCTTTGTGGTGGTGATCGAGAAGGTCTTCTCGTCCTTGATCGACCACGTGTCGATGTTGTCGGGGAAGCCGCCGGCCCGGTAGGACGCCCACTTGTCCTTGTTCGCCGTGACCAGGTCGTACCAGAACTGGATGTCGCTGGTGGTGATGGGCGTGCCATCGGACCAGGAGTTGTCCTTCAACGTGATCGTCAGCGTCCGGCCGTCGTCGCTCACCTGCGGCGGCTCGGCCAGCGAGCGCTGTGGGTCGATGTTGTACTGCGCGGTGCCGTCTAGCCGGTACTGGTAGAGGGGGCGATAGAGCGCCTGGCCGAAGATGGCGTTCTCCCCCTGGGTGAAGCCGGGCGCTGAGATCGGCAGGATCCAGTTGGGGGTACGGAAGGCGACTGTCACGGTGTCCTTGCCCTGACTACCGCCGCCCTTGGACGATCCACTGTTGTCACCGCAGCCGACCAGACCTGCCCCGAGGGCGATCGTGGCGGCTGCCGCCACCGCGCCACGCAGGGCGCGGCCGGGAAATCTGCTCGTCATGAGTCTCCTCGTGTGATGTGCGCGTGCCCCTACGTCACCGGGTGCCGGCGCCTTGGGCCGGGTACCCCCGCCGGGCGCTGCCGCGGCGATCAACGCGAAGAATCTATCCAGGTGGAAGTGGTGCGTCAACGAAAATTACCCACTTCATTCACTAAGTTTGGTCGGTGTACGATCGAAGTCACCGAAGCATTGACCGTTACTCCTCGCCTGGGCGGCCGGAGTCCACCCCCCGACTTTGAGCTGCGACACGACTGGGGCGGGCCTTCGAGAACCACCCGACCAAGGGAGAGGCAAGTTTGGAGCCACCAATCTCCGCCACGCTGCGCGATCAGACCCTCGACCTGCTCTCCAGCGGTGCGGCCACGTCCCGCGCCGACCTCGTCGAGGCCCTGCAGGTCGCGCCGTCAACCGTCACCGCCGTGGTACGCCGACTGCTGGAGGAGGGTGTCCTCGCCGAGGAGGGCATGGGCCGCTCCACCGGTGGTCGACCCCCCCGGATCCTGCGCCTGCGAGAGACCAAAGGAGTCCTGGCCGTCGCGGAACTCGGCGGCAGGCACGCCCGGGTGGGCCTGTGCACGCCCGGCGGCGAACTGCGCACCACCGAGGAGGTGGCGATCGACATCGCCGTCGGGCCCGAGGAGGTATTCGCCGTGGTGGGAGCCACCTTCACCCGCCTCTTGGCGGCGACCGCTCCCGGTCAGGCGCTGCTCGGGGTCGGCGTCGCCCTCCCCGGCCCGGTGGGGTTCCCGGGAGGGCGGTTGGTCGGCCCGGCCCGGATGCCCGGCTGGAGCGGCGTCGACGCCGGCGCCCACCTCACCGACCGCTTCCAGGTGCCGGTGATCGTCGAGAACGACGCCAAGGCGGCGGCGATGGGTGAGTACGTCACCCGGCGTCGGGAAACCGGCGACATGATCTACGTCAAGGCCGGCACCGGCATTGGTGCCTGTCTGGTCAGCGGCGGACAGATCCACCGTGGCGGGCGCGGACTCAGCGGCGACGTCACCCACGTACGGGTAGCCGACAGCGGCGAGCGGCATTGCTCCTGCGGCAGCCAGGGCTGCCTGGAGACCGTCGCCAGCGGTGCCGCTCTGGCCCGTCAGCTGGCCGAGCAGGGCTCACCGGCGACCACCGTCCCCGACATCATCACGGCGGTCCGCGACGCCGACCCAACCGTCGTGACCATGGTGCGCCACGCCGGTGGACTGTTGGGCGTGGCGCTCTCCGGTCTGGTCAACTTCCTCAACCCCGACGCCATCGTCATCGGCGGCGTGCTGTCCAGCCTCGACGTCTACGTGGCGGCGACCCGCGGAATGCTCTACGAACGCTGCCTACCGTCCATGACCCAGTCCCTGACCATCGAGGCCAGCGTCGCCGGCTCGGATGCGGCCCTCATCGGCCTCGGGCACCTGCTGCGCACGACCGCCGACGTACGACCCAGCTGAGGAGCCAACACCCGTGCCTCGTCCCCTTCGTGTCGCCATCGGCGGCATCCACATCGAGTCCAGCACATTCTCCCCGCACCTGAGCACCGCCGACGACTTCGAGGTGACCCGGGAGGCGGCGCTGCTGTCGCGGTACGGCTGGCTCTCGCCGCCGCAGCAGTGGGCCGCCGACGTCGAGTGGATCCCACTCGTGCACGCCCGGGCCCTGCCCGGCGGCGTGGTGGACGCCGCGGCGTACGAGGAATGGGCAGCGGAGATCATGGAGAAGCTCGCCGCGGCCGGGCCCGTGGACGGCCTGCTGCTGGACATCCACGGTGCGATGAGCGTGGTTGGCCGTACCGACGCGGAGGGCGACCTGGTCACCGCCATCCGGTCGGTGATCGGGCCCGAGCCGTACCTGTCGGCGGCGATGGACCTGCACGGCAACGTCTCACCGGTGCTCTTCGACGCCTGTGACCTGCTCACCTGCTACCGCACCGCCCCGCACGTCGACGTGTGGGAGACCCGGGAGCGGGCCGCCCGCAACCTCGTCGCGGCACTGCGCCGCCAGCAGCGTCCACACAAGGCACTGGTCCACGTGCCGGTCCTGCTACCCGGTGAGATGACCAGCACCCGGGAGGAGCCGGCCCGGGGGCTCTACGCGCGGATCCCCGAGATCGAGGCCCGGGACGGCGTGATCGACGCGGCGATCTGGGTCGGTTTCGCCTGGGCCGACCAGGCACGCTGTCAGGGCGCGGTCGTCGTCACCGGTACCGACGCCACCGCCGCCGCCGAGGCAGCCCGTGAACTGGGCGGGCACTTCTGGGCGGCCCGGGACGAGTTCACCTTCGTCGCCCCCACCGGCTCGATGGATGAATGTCTCGACACCGCCCTAGCCGCCGTCGCCGATCAGGCGAAGCGGCCGTTTTTCATCAGCGACTCCGGGGACAACCCGGGTGCCGGCGGCGCCGACGATGTCACGTTCGCGCTCGACCGGATGCTGGCCCGCCCCGAGATCCGCGACGGCTCGTGTCGTGCCGTCTTCGCCTCGCTGGTCGATCCGCAGGCGGTGGCGCTGGTCGCCGACCAACCGGTCGGCTCTCCGGTCCGGGTGGCAGTCGGCGGGCGGATCGACTCCCGGCCGCCGGGCCCGCTGGAACTCGACGGGATCCTGGAGGCGGTCGCCGACGACCCCGACGGCGGGCGGTGCATCAGCGTACGGGTCGGCGGGCTCAGCGTCTTCGTCACGTCCCGCCGGATGCAGTACCGGCTGTTGGCGTCGTACGCCCGGCTGGGGGTCCGGGTCGACGAGGTGGACCTGGTCGTGGTGAAGATCGGCTACCTGGAGCCGGAGCTCTTCTCCGCCGCCGGGGACTGGCTGCTCGCCCTGACCCCGGGCGGCGTCGACCAGGACCTCGCGCGGTTGCCGTACCGGAATGTGGTGCGGCCCATGTTTCCCCTGGACCGTGACTTCGGCGCGGACCTCGCCGTGGTGCTCGGGTGAGCGGCGTGACCCAGCCCGAGGGCCACTGCGTCCTCGCCGTCGATGTCGGCGGGACGACCATCAAGGCGGCCGTGGTCGGCGACGACGGCCGCTTCCTGAGCACACTGACCGCGCCGTCGCAGGCGGACGACGACCCCGTCCTGGCGATCCGGTCCCTGTGCCGGCGATTGCGCGAGCACGCGCTCTCCCTCGGCGGTGAACCCGCCGCGATCGGCGTGGTGACGCCCGGCCTCGTGGACGAGCGGGACGGAGTGGTGCGGTACGCGGCCAACCTCCGCCTCCGTGACGTGCCCCTGCGCGATCTGATCAGCGGCGACCTCGGACTGCCCGTGGCGATCGGGCACGACGCCCGGGCAGCCGGCGTCGCGGAGGCCACGGCGGGCGTGGCCGTCGGGTTGGACAACTTCCTGCTGCTGCCCCTGGGTACCGGCATCGCCGCGGCGGTGGTGGTGGACGGCGTCCCGCTGGCCGGCGCGACCCGTGCGTCCGGCGAGGTCGGCCACATGCCGGTCTACCCGGGCGGGGAGCCCTGCAGCTGCGGGCAGCGGGGATGCCTGGAGGTGTACGCCTCGGCCGGTGGGATGGCCCGCCGCTATGCCCGGCGCGTCGGCACCTCGGGGGCGGACAGCCAAGCCATTGCCGATGCGGTGGGCACCGACCCGGATGCCCGCGTCGTCTGGGACGACGCGACCCGGGCGTTGGGGATCGCCCTGGCCACCCTCACCCTGGCGCTCGACCCGGCGCGGGTCGTGTTGGGAGGTGGGCTGGCCGAGGCGGGCGCGTTCTTCCTCGACCCGGTGCGCGAGGCGATGCGCGACGCCCTCGCCTGGCGGACCCCGCCCCCGGTGCTGCGTTCCGCCTTCGGCACCCAGGCGGCACAGGTCGGCGCCGCCATCTTGGCGCGGCGGAAGGCCGGGCTGTCCGTTCCCGACGGCTGGGGCGCACCCGATCTCGTACGGCCTGCCGCCGGAGAACCGCCGCACTAGCCGGTCATGGTGCCGCCGATCTGGCGCTTCATCGGCTGGACCCGGTTGCCGCGCGAAGGGCGGCAGTGAGGCGGGGAACCTCGGCTAGTTGGTGATGACGCCGCCGGGTGGCAGCGGCAACTCGTACGCCGTCGTGTCCGGCAGCTCTACCCGAACCCGGATGCGCCAGGGCTCCGCCGTGTCGACCTCGACCACGGTGCCGTAGGGGTTGCCGGGCACGGCAGACGTTCGGCCTTCCACCGTGGTCACCGCTACCCGACGATCCGCTGGAACGGCTACGAAGACGTAGGTTCCACGGCCCGGAAGGTGCCGTACCACCAACATTCCCAAGCCCGTTGGTCGCTCGGCCCGGCAGACGGCGTCCTCAGCGACGCAGGTGAGATCGTAGGAGATGTAGTCCGACCTGCGGCTGAACATCCCCGACCCGGTCGCGACCCAGAGCTCGGCCGCCTTGCCACCAGCCGCCGCCTCCTCCGGTCGCGCGGACCGTTTCACCAAGACCAGGTCTTCATCCCCCGCCCGTCCGGCAGCCAGTACCTGTTGCGCGGTAACTACTGATCCGGTGTCCCGGCTGAGCCGCCGTGCGGTTTCGTTCAGGTCGGGTCCAGGCGCGGTGGCGTGACTCGTGGTGGGTGTCCGCTTGTCGAGATCCACTTTGGCCACTCCCAGCCAGCCAGCGGCTATCACCAATAGCAAGAGCCCCACCACCGCTCCTTGCCGTCGCCGTCGTCGTGCCCGACCGCCCCGGACAACCCGGGCCGCGAAGTCGCCGGGCATTTCGTGCACCTCGACAGCACGCTCCATTAGTGACCGCAGGTCAATGTGGTTCATGGCGTTGCCCCTCTATTGGTGCCGGCGGGCATGGACGCTGCTCCGGACAACAGGTCCCGCAGCCGGTCGAGGCCGCGCGACGACTGGCTCTTGACCGCGCCAACTGAGCAGCCGAGTGCCGCTGCTGTCTCCTTCTCGGACCAGCCCACCCAGTACCGCATGACCACGACCGCACGCATCCGGGGCGGGAGCGAACGAAGTGCCCGCAGCAGGAGGGCACGGTCGTCCGCGCGGGCCATCTCGTCCCCCGGCGCAGCTTTGTCGGGCACTTCCACAACGCGCCGACGGACCCAGGGCGACCGCCACCGGCTGATGACCCGGTTGGCGATGGCCCGCCGTACGTAGCGCTCGGGGTCACCGTTGCGCAACCGGCTCCACCGGGGATAGGTCTGCTCCAGGACCGTCTGTAGGAGATCTTCGGCGTCCGACGGGTCGCCACACATCAAGATGGCGAACCTGAGGAGACGCCGGCCACTGCCGTGTACGAAGTCCTCGAAGTCCGGAAAGCTCAACGGCGGCTCCATGTCCTGATAACGCCGCAGCTACGCCAAAGGTTGAGTCGCGCCTCGGCCCCGGTGGCATCTATGTCCACGGTCGGGTCTGATTCTTCACCGAACTCAACCACCAACTCCCGGCCTCAACCGCAGCCGCACCAGCAAACCCTTGTCGTCCATCACGGCTGGTCGGGCCTAAAGCTCCATCGCCGACTTCGCCAAGAGCCCAACTACCAAAAGCGTGCAAACCTGGCGAAGCTCCCAAAAACGGCCGAAAGTGCACGATGCCTAGAACGAAACTCCTCTGGGGATTGGGTCGTATGGGCAGTGTAGAGTCAAACCATTGATCAAAACTGAAATCAGCCCTGCCTGAGAGCTCTGACGCTCAATGGACGAAGGGTTGTGCGAGGCGCCGTGCTCTGCGATAGTCAGCAAACTAGTGCGGCCCGACAATTGGTACGGGGGAAAGAGTGGCAAGTTTTCGTCGGGAGCTTCATGAACAGCTCATTGATCAAAGCGAAGCTATCTCGCGCCGCGCCACGAGGGCTGCCAGCGCGGCCGTGGGGGCGCGTGGGATGGGCGGCGCTGATGCGGTAAGTGTCACTCTGGATGGTGCCGGCAAAGTGTGTGCGGTGCAGGTCACCGCCGATTGGCGACGACGGGTCGGAGACCCCCAGTCGTTGGGTGGGGCAGTGCTGGAGGCGGTGCAGGCCGCCGCCCTTGCGCGCTTGTCCGCCTGGGGTGAGGCCTTTAGCGACGATTCACCGGAAGATAGCCCGGCCGCTCCGCCCGGTGATGTTACCGACCAGCCGCAGGACTTCGCGGCGCCGCGCCAGACGACCAGCGAGGACGTACGGACAGGGCTGGTAGAGCTGCTGGGGATGGCCGAAGACCTAGAGCGCGGCATTGACGAGCTCAGCGAGCAGCTTCCGATCGTAGCCGCCGCGACGCACCGTGGTAGCAGTGCGGACGGGTGCGTCGCCGTGACAGTTACTGGCGGCGGCGAGGTGCGCGAAATCCACTATGACCGGGCATGGCTCGGGCGAGCCCACGAGGCGAGCATCGGCCGACATACCCAGTTGGCTTTCGCCGCTGCCTATGAGGCCGCTGCGCGTAGCGGTGTAGAGCAGTTCATCGCAAATAGCCGGCTCGGTGAGTTGCAACGAGCCATGCAGGACCCTCTGGGGTATGCCCGTCGGTCTGGTCGCTCGAGCTAGCGGGAGTGTCGCGAATGACGTTGAAGGTTGCTGAGGAAGCGCTGCGCGCCGATGCGGACATGTGGGACGAGGTTGCGCGCGTGACCGATAAGGCCCAAGAGGCCGCGCACGCACTGACCCTGACCGAGGGGGAGCTGTCCTGGGCGGGCAGCACCACGTCGCTGCAGGCCACCTACACCGAGATTCAGCAAAAGGTGGTGATGCTGCTGCGCGAGGCCACCAGAGTTTACCAGGATCTGAGCATCACTCTTGATCAGGTCGCGAACGATTACCAGGCGGACGACCAGGCTGCCGCGCAAGATTTCAAGGGAGTGTGGGACGCACGTGACTAGTCCAACGTTTCATCCTGTCGAGGCCGAACTACTCCGTAGTATCTGGTCCACCGTGGACCGGATCCACACGAAGACTAGAGAACTGCAGAATGCTGTTAACAAAACCTTAGAGAAGTTGCCGAGTTTTTTGGTAGATCTAGTTATTAGCAAGTGGAACGAGTTTACCAGAGCCATCAATGGATTCTGGGATCAATTGAACGAAGCCTTCGCCTATACGGGTTCGCCGTCAAAGCTGACAGAGACCGCTGATGCCTGGAACGGCCTGGTCGGTGGACCGGTCAGCGGGCAGGTGCTGACTGCCGACGCCGGCACATTGCAGGTAGACAACAAATGGGAGGGTGATGCTGCGGATGCGTACCGGGCTACTTTGCCGCAGCAGAAAGCTGCTCTAGACAAGGTCAAAACCGCGCTCACTGATGGCATTACCTCCGGCCTTTCCGACGTTGCTGGGGCGATCACGAGTTTTTGGCGGCAGTTACTCGTTACGCTTGGCATTCTGGCTGCCGGCATAGTGGGGGCGATCGTCAGCGCTGGTACAATTTTCGGCTTGCCGGCAGCGCCGGTCGTCGCGGGTTTAGCTGTAGTGGTGGCGGTCGGCTCAGTATGGCACGCTATGTCGACGCTTGAGGGGGCGTGCTCGTCTGCGGCTAACACGATGCAGCAGAGGCTTGCCGATAACTCGGCATTCCGGGGTGGGCACTGGCCATCCGCCGTCAGGTACTAGGCCATGTCGCTTAAGGAGAGCCGGGGCGCGCAGGCTGTGGTGATCACCGCCTTGCTGTTATTTTCTATACCAATGGCTGTCGTTATGTTCGATGGAAGTATGTCTTCTTTTGACATGGCTGCCAGCACTTCGACAGGATACGATCTCGATTCGGGAGTGACTTCAGGCCGGATGGCGGTGAGCCTCGCGGCCAATTCCGTGGTCTTTGCGTTTATTTTGGTGGGCTTGTTAACTCGACGTCGTCGCTTGGCCGTCGTGGCCAAAGTGCTGGCGTTGATCAGCCTGGGTGGGGCGCTGGTCGGGTCCGGCGCCATCTTCATATGGGGTATCTACGAGAGTGAGATGAGCGCTGCGAACGTTCTGTGGGGCGCCCCCCTAGTGTTGTTTTATTCGTATACGGGAGTATTGTTCGCCAATAGTGCGATTCGGTTGACTTCCCGGTCGAGTCCCGGGCTGGCTGTGGCGGGTGGCGTTGATTCTTGATCGGCTGGGCCTGGTTGTCGCGCGATGTAGGGCAGTGAGCGCGGCAGCCGGGCCAACCGAACCGAGCTCGGACGCGACCAGGTAGCCCTGGGGGTGGAAGGCGCCTTCCGTTCGGGCTGCTCTCTCTGTCAGCGCTCGGGCGCCCGGTGATGGCGGGTGGGCAGATGCTCAAAGCTGACACCGCAGCCGTGAGGCGCAAGCGCAGGCCCGAATTCCTGCCCCGCTCTCTGACTGGTGATAGGCCTCAATCGGTCCGCCGCCGGACGGGGGTGCCGACGAGGGAGGGCTCCCCGGCCCTGCGTTCCCTCGCCGACATCCCCGCGCCTCCCCCGTTGCGACTCATTTGAGTCAGCCGACCTGCGATCGGGCTGTCACACCAGTTGAAGGGCGGCTGTCCCCCACCTTAGACTGTCACCAGCACTGCTTGTCAACCACCATGAGAGCTTGTTTCTCGAAACTCTCACGACAGTCATAATCCCTGGGGGTTCTGATGACCGCGAACGAGCCGCCTCAGGGGCAGGACGACACCGGACTGGCTACCGACACGGAGTGGAACCTGGCCTCCAAGATCAATAGGCTGTTCGACGTTGTCAGGCGTCCCGATGGCAAGCCCTACACCAACGACGAGGTCGCAGCGGAGATCTGCCGCAAGGGCGGCGAGGGCCTGAAAATCTCCGGCTCCTACCTGTGGTATCTGCGCAACAACGAGCGGGACAACCCCACGAAGAAGCATCTCGAGGCGCTCGCCAGCTTCTTCGACGTCCCGCCGGCCTACTTCTTCGACGACGAGAAATCTCGGGCCATCGCCAGCGAGTTGGAGCTACTGCTCAAGATCAAAAACAGTGGTCTCGAACGCATCGCCACCCGGCTCAGCGGGCTCTCCCCCCGTGGCGTCGAAGCCATTACCCAGGTCATTGAGTCGGTCCGGATGGCAGAGGGATTAGAACCGAACCCGCCCCAGAGCCGCGACGACTAGCGACTCGACCACCGCACCGAGAGCACCCCGGCGAGTCGCCGGTACCCTCGTGCGGCCTTCAGCCCATGCCGAGGCTACGAGGTGGCCCGGCGGGACTGGGAGTGCGCGCCGGAGCCGAGCGCGCCAGGGGAAGGAATGCCCTGGCAACCAACTCGAGGTATCGAACATCCCTGGTCAGGCTGGCGTCGCCTGCGGATTTCTCGGGCGGATTTGACGATGGGCTGCCAGCTTTGTCGCTCTGCCAATGGGCCAGGGCGGTGACCAGGGTGACCGCATCGACGTACGCCTGCGCGTGGTCCCCGGTCAGGCCCCGCTGGCGCGCGTCGACCGCCGCCTCGGCGACCGCCTCCTGATCGGCGAGCGGCTCCAGGAGTAGCTGGGCGTCGCGAATCTCGATGACTCGGCGGTAGAGGCGAATGTCGACATTCCAGGGTCGGGAAACACCGACCGGGGAGAGCACGATTTCGGGAATCGCCGTGGATAGCTGGTGCCACAACGGCTCAAGTCGACGGTACGCCCGGTATTGGCGTTGCCACCGCCACGGCAGCAGCACGCGGGGCCCCCACACCGGCAGGGTGGTGCCACCCGCGACCAGCACTCCGCCGCTGGCCGCCAACGTCGTTGCGATGGCTGACTCGTCACCCGGCACGGTCCAGCCCGCCCACGGCGCGACGATCAGGCTCAGCTTGTAGATGGTGTGGAAGCCGAAGATCACGCCGCCGGCGGCGACCATCCGCAGCCCGGTCTTCAACGTCGAGGTGACGTGCCGGGAGTACCGGATCGACAGCTGGATGAGGTCCACGACGGCCACGGCCAGGAAGCTGGGGTACAGCAGTTGGTAGATCACGACCGGGGTGTGGGTCGCGTACCGCTTGACGAAATTGATCTCGTTCTCGGTGTCCGCCGTCAACAACAGCGTCGTCATGATCACTGCGATTCCGACCAGCACAATCAGCCGGGCTCGGACGCGGGGGCGGGCGCGCTCGGTCGGATGCACCAGGTGCAGCATCATGATCTGCATCGCCCCGGCCGCGGCCAACGTCAGGAGGTTGCCGAGCAGGCGCCCGATGTTGGGTACGGCTAGCAGTTCGCTGATGATGATCCGATGTGGTGGCGCCATGACCAGGAACGACAGGCCGAAGGCGAGCAGCCCCAGGCACAACGCCCTGATGCTTGGAGAATCCGGCTGTCGCCGTACGGCTCGGATCTTCCACAGCCCTGCCATGATCGAAGCCACCCCAGCAATGATCATGATGGCCCGTTGTGCCGCCATGATCACTCCTCGAACGTGGATCGCAGGCGGTCAAGCTCCGGGGCTAACCCAGGGGTCGTTGCCGAGCGTCGGCGTGGGCGGCCACCCGCTGCCTTTTTGGCGATGAGCGTGGCGATTAGTTCGGCCTCCTGTTCCTCGATGTCGGAGTAGGAGGTCCTGCCCAGGACCTTGCTTATCAATGCTGGGTTCAGGTTGGGCAGGAGGCGGACCAGGTCGTCGCCGACACTCGCAGTTCCCTTGTGGTTGCACAGCATATGCCCGACTTCATGCAAAATGATGTGTTCGCTATGTAATGGTGTGGCTCTCGAGTAGGCGATGACATCGTGGTCGGGGAATCCAAGCCACAATCCGCACATTCCCCTCGGAATATGGTCGAAGGGCCATAGTTCGATGCGACGCCCGCGCCACTGGGCGAACTGGTCGAGGAAGACGCTGAGGACGAACGGACGAGGGATCCCCACATCGCGCACCAGGCGCTGCACCTGCTCAGCGCAGTATTGTTCAAGGTCTCGGTTCGGCACGTGACGAAGCCCCCCAGATTCTGTCGTAAATCAATCTCGACTGGGTAGCGAGCAAACATTCAGCATGATGGCCGACGCAGCCAACCCATACAACGGTCCGGGACAGCGGTCCAGTGTAAACACGCTCCGGGCTGGCAGCGATACTGGCCTGACCGGTGGGCAGTGAATCATCGATGGGTTGGAGGGGGGGTATCTAGACTCCGTCCCGTGGTGACCCAGGCGCGTTCGCGGGAGGTTCGTTCGGTTCTCGACGTGGTGGTCGGGTGGGCGACCGGGTGCGCGGAGGTGCGCGGGGTGGTGGTGGTCGGCTCGTGGGCGCGCGGGGCTGCGCGGATGGACTCCGACGTCGACATCGTGGTTCTGACGGATCAGGCCCGTTATTCCGCGGCGGAAGTGTGGACCGGTCTGCTCGGTGGCGAGGTGGTCCGGTTGGCTGAGTGGGGCCCGCTCCGGGAGGTCCGCGTGCGACGCCCATCGGGGTTGGTGGTGGAGATCGGCGTCGCGCCGGTGAGTTGGGCAGACACCGGCCCGGTCGACCCGGGCACGCGCCGAGTCGTCGGTGACGGGCACCGCATCGTGCACGATCCGGCCGGTGTGTTGGCCCGGCTGTCGGTCGCGTGCGGGAGCTGAGCGGCGGCCGCGACGCCCGCCTCCCCGCTAGCTCTTCGGTCGACTGAGATCCCGGTTGATAAATATTCACGTATGCGCAAACATGGGGTGGCCTATCGCTCTTGCCCACTTTCGGGAGGTTTACTCAGTGAAACCCTCAAGCTCCTCGCGCAAGCGGGTTGCCGCCGCCGCCGCGGCCGGAACCCTGGCCGCCGGCGTGCTGCTGGGCGTACCCACTCAGGCCGCCCCCGCGCCCCCGTCTCCCGCCTCCGCACTCGCCGCGCCCCCGTCTCCGGAGGTCGCCGAGCGCCTGGTCGATCTCCTCGGGGACCGGGCCCCCGGCATGTACCTCGACGACGACGGCGAGTTCGTCGTCACGGTCACCGACGACGCGGCGGCCCAGCAGGTCAGTGCGCAGGGGGTGCAGGCGAAGCGGGTGAACCGGGATGCGAAACAGCTCCGTGGCATCCGGGCCACGCTGAAGGAGATGGGGATCCCGGGCACTTCCTGGTGGGTTGACCCGGTCGCCAACCAAGTCGCGCTCGGCTACGACACGACTGTCACCGACGAAGAGCTCGAGACGCTTCGGGGCGTGGCCGACGATGCCGATGGCGCGCTCCGCCTGGAGGCCATGAATGGTGACCTGAGCGCCCTGGCGCTGGGTGGGGAGGCGATATACAGCTCCGACTTCAGGTGCAGTCTAGGGTTCAACGTCACCAATTCTGACCGGTCTGCGTTCTTCTCCCTCACCGCCGGCCACTGCACCGACGGAAGCTTGGCCAGGTGGTACACGGACCTTCCGGACCCCTCCGATCCAGACAAGAATCTGCTGGGTTACGACCTCGACAGCAGCTTCCCCGGAGACGACTACGGCCTCATCTGGACCGGGAGCGAAGCGCAGGACTGGGGCATGGTCACTCTCGGCGACGGTAATGCTCGGCCCATCTACGACCACGGCGAAGCGTACGTGGGCCAGTCGGTTGAGCAGTACGGCAGCACCTCGGGGCTGCTCAGCGGCGAGGTGACCCAGGTGGACGCCACCGCCGTCTACCGGGGCGAAGACGGCGAGGACGACGTGGTGGAAGGCCTGATCGGCACGGACATCTGCAGCCAGAAGGGCGACAGCGGTGGCCCGCTCTTCGCCGGCAACACCGCACTCGGCATGACCTCCGGTGGCGTCATTCTGTGCCTGATCCCGACCGCCAGCTGGTCCTTCTACCAGCCGATCGGAGAGGTGCTGGACGAGTACGGCGTGGAGCTCTACTGACCGGTGGAGCGGGCCGCCAGATGTCCTGGCGGCCCGCTCCGCGCGTCGGCGACGGTCACGGGATGGACCCGGTCGCCGTAGCGTGGCCCTAGGTCAGTACGACTTCTCCTGGCCGAGGACGTGCTGGGCCACGAAGTTCAGGATCATCTCCCGGGTGACCGGGGCGATCCGCCCGGCCCGGGAAGCCCCGAGCAGCGTCGCCACCCCGTACTCGGTGGTCATGCCGGCCCCGCCGTGGGCCTGGATCGCCGTGTCCACGGCCAGCGCCGCCGCGTCCCCGGAGGCGTACTTGGCCATGTTGCCGGCGACCCCCGCCTCCAGGTCCCGCCCGGCGTCGTAGAGCACCGCCGCCTTCTGGACCATCAGCCGGGCCAACTCCACCTGCACCGCCGCGTGGGCCAGGGGATGCGACACCCCCTGGTGGGAGCCGATCGACCGCCCACCCCACACCTTCCGGGTCGCCGTGTACTCCGAGGCGCGTTCGAGCGCGTACCGGCCGGAGCCGACACTCATCGCGCCGATCGTGATCCGCTCCGGGTTCAGTCCAGCGAAGAGCGCCGGCAGGCCGGCGTCCAGGGACTCACCGACCAACGCCTCCGCCGGCACCCGTACGTCGTCGAGGAAGAGCAGGAACTGGTCCTCCGGGGAGAGGATCTCCATGTCCAGCTTGGAGTAGGTCAACCCCGCCGCGTCCGTCGGTACGAGGAACAGCGCCGGCTTCAGTTTGCCGGTCGTGGCGTCCTCGGACCGCGCCACCACCAGTACGTGCCCCGCCTGGTCGACGCCGGAGATGTAGCACTTGCGGCCGGAGATCAACCAGTCGTCGCCGTCCCGACGGGCCACCGTGCCGAGCCGGTGGAAGTTCGACCCGGCGTCCGGCTCGGTGATCGCGAAGGCGATCCGCTGGGAGCCGTCGGCGATGCCGGGAAGGTGGCGTTTGCGCTGCTCCTCGGTGCCGTGCCGCGTGATGATCGTCGCGACGATGGCGGGAGAGACCACCAGCAGCAGCAGCGGGCAACCGGAGGCGGCCAACTCCTCGCAGACGATGGCGAGTTCGGTGATGCCGCCGCCCCCGCCGCCGTACTCGGTCGGGATGTTCACGCCGAGGTAGCCCAACCCGCCGGCTTCGTTCCACAGTTCGGTGGTGCGTTCGCCGGCCTTGGCCTTCTCGACGAAGTACCGGTGGCCGTACTGCTTGCCCAGCGCCCGTACGGCGTCGCGGAGCTGCTCCTGCTCGGGGGTGGGGTCGAAGTTCATGACTGTGTCTCCTCGTCGGGGTTGACCACGGCCAGTACGGCGCCGGTCTCGACCTGGCCGCCGGTGGACACCGGTAGCTCGGCGACGACGCCGTCGGTGGGGGCGAGCACGGGGTGTTCCAGCTTCATTGCTTCCAGGGTCAGCAGCAGGTCACCGGCGGCGACCCGCTGGCCGAGCTCGACCTGCACCCGGGTCACCGTGCCGGGCAGCGGCGCGAGCAGCGACCCGGCCGCCAGCTCCGCGCCGGGGAGCGGGAAGCGGGGCAGCTCGGTGAGGCTCACCGCCCCGTCCGGGCCGTCCACGAAGACCTCCGCCCCCGCCCGGTGTACGCGGTAGGTCCGGCGTACCCCGGCGACCTCCAGCACCACCCGGTCCGGGTGCGCCTCGACCAGGGCGAGGGCCGGTGCCGCGTCCGCAGCGGCGTCGCCGGCGGGCGGACCGCCGTCCACCGTCCACTCGACGAGCGCGCCGCGGCGGTCCAGGCGGTAGCGCACCTCGATCTCGTCGCCGTCCGCGCTGGCGTAGCGGGTGACCTGCGCGAAGGCGGGCACGTTGCGCCAACCCGAGGGGAGCCCGGCCAGCACCGGGGCGGCGGCCCGGCGGTCGGCGGCCGAGGCGAGCGCCGCCGCCACCGCGACCACCGGCAGCTCACCGGCGGAGACCAGCGGCGCGAGCACCTCGGGGTGCCGGTCCAGGAAGCCGGTGTCGAGGTCGACGGCGGCGAACTCCGGGCTGCGCAGGATGCGGACCAGCTGATCGCGGTTGGTGGCGACCCCGTGCAGCTCGGCCCGGGCCAGCGCGCCGGCCAGCGCGCGGGCCGCCTCGCCCCGGGTGGGTGCCCAGGCCATCACCTTCGCGAGCATCGAGTCGTAGTGGACGCCCACCACCGAGCCGTCCGTGACGCCGGAGTCCAGCCGCAGGCCGGCCCCGGTCAACGGCCCGAACTCGGCCGACACCCCGGGGACCGCGAACCGGTGCAGGGTGCCCGTCGCCGGCCGGTACCCGTGGGCGGGTTCCTCGGCGCAGAGGCGTACCTCGATGGCGTGCCCGGTGGCCGGTGGGGTCGTGTCGATCGGCAGCGGGTTGCCCTCGGCGACGAGTAGTTGCAGGCGGACCAGGTCCAGGCCGGTGGTCAGCTCGGTCACCGGATGCTCCACCTGCAGGCGGGTGTTCATCTCCAGGAAGTAGATCTCCCCGTCCGAGGCGAGCAGGAATTCGACGGTGCCCGCACCGAGGTAGTCGACCGCCCGGCCGGCGGCCACCGCCGCCGCGTGGAGCCGCTGGCGTACCTCAGGCGCGAGTACGCCCGGCGCCTCCTCGACGATCTTCTGATGCCGGCGTTGGATCGAGCAGTCCCGCGCCCCCAGGGCCACCACCGTCCCGAACTGGTCGCCCAGGATCTGCACCTCGACGTGCCGGCCGCGTTCGACGTACCGCTCGATGAAGACGGTGCCGTCGCCGAAGGCGGAGGCCGCCTCGCGGCGGGCGCTGGCGATGGCGTCGGCGAGACCGTCGGCGGTGCGGACCACCCGCATGCCCCGCCCACCACCTCCGGCGGCCGCCTTCACCAGCACCGGGAAGCCGTTGACCTGGTCGGCGTCGGTCCAGCTGGGCAGCATGGGGACGCCGGCCTCGGCGAGCAGCGTCTTCGCCGCCAGCTTGTCCCCCATCGCGGCGATCGCCTTCGCCGGTGGCCCGACCCAGGCCAGCCCGGCGTCGGTGACCGCCGTGGCGAACTCGGCGTTCTCGGCGAGGAAGCCGTAGCCCGGATGGACGGCGTCGGCCCCGGCCCGCCGGGCCGCGGCCAGGACGAGGTCGATCCGCAGGTACGTCTCGGCGGGTGTGTTCCCGGGCAGCCGGACGGCGTGGTCGGCCTCGGCGACGAAGGGCGCCTCGGCGTCCGCGTCGGAGTGCACGGCGACCGTCTCGATCCCGAGTGCCCGGCAGGTGGTGAAGATCCGGCGGGCGATCTCGCCCCGGTTGGCGACCAGAAGTCTGCTGATCATCCGCGCTGCGTCTCCTTCGTTCGCGACTTGGGACCGGCCTGACTGTGCGGTGTGGCTATTACATTCGGAAGACACCGAAGCCTTCGGCGCCCCGCACCGGTGCGGTGTGGATCGCCGACAGGCAGAGCCCGAGGACGGTACGGGTGTCCCGCGGGTCGATCACGCCGTCGTCGTAGAGCCGACCGGAGAGGAAGAGCGCCCCGGACTGGGACTCGATCTGCTGCTCGACCATCGTCCGCATGGCGGCGTCGGAATCCTCGTCGTACTCCCGGCCCTTCGCGGCGGCGGCCTGCCGGGCGACGATGGAGAGCACCCCGGCGAGCTGGGCCGGGCCCATCACCGCCGACTTCGCGTTCGGCCAGGTGAACAGGAACCTCGGCTCGTACGCCCGGCCGCACATGCCGTAGTTGCCGGCGCCGTAGGAGGCACCGAGGTTCACCGTCAGGTGCGGCACCGTCGAGTTCGACACCGCGTTGATCATGAGCGCGCCGTGTTTGATGATGCCGCGCTGCTCGTACTCGGTGCCGACCATGTAGCCGGTGGTGTTCTGGAGGAAGATCAACGGGGTGTCGGCGGCGTTGGCGAGCTGGATGAACTGGGCCGCCTTCTGGGCCTCCGCGTTGAACAGCACCCCCCGGGCGTTGGCGAGTATCCCGACCGGGTAGCCGTGCAGCTCGCCCCAGCCGGTGACCAGCGCGGTGCCGTAGGTCGGCTTGAACTCGTCGAACTCGCTGCCGTCCAGTACCCGGGCGATGATCTCGCGTGGGTCGAACGGCACCTTCAGGTCGGCGCTGGCGATGCCGAGCAGCTCCTCCGGGTCGTACCGGGGTGGCCGGGGGTCGGCCGTACGGGGCGCGGGTCCCGTCTTGCGCCAGTTGAGCCGCCGTACGCACTGCCGGGCCAGCCGGATGCCGTCCCGTTCGTCCTCGGCCAGGTAGTCGGCCAGCCCGGAGGTGGTGGCGTGCATGGCCGCGCCGCCCAGCGACTCGTCGTCGGCGTCCTCGCCGGTGGCCATCTTCACCAGCGGCGGACCGGCCAGGTAGACCTGCGACCGGTCCCGAATCATGATCACGTGATCGGACATGCCCGGCACGTACGCGCCGCCGGCCGTGGCGTTGCCGAAGACCACGCTGACTGTGGGGATCCGCTCCGCCGAGAGCCGGGTCAGGTCGCGGAACACCCGCCCACCCGGGATGAAGATCTCCGCCTGGGTGGGGAGGTCCGCCCCGGCCGACTCGACCAGGTTGATCATCGGTAGCCGGTTGGCCAGGGCGATCTCCCCGGCCCGCCGGCTCTTCGCCAGCGACCACGGGTTGACCGCGCCGCCGCGTACCGTCGGATCGCTGGCAACGATCATGCACTCGACGCCCTCGACCGGGCCGATGCCGGTGACCACGCTGGCGCCGACCGGGAAGTCCGTGCCGTACGCGGCGACCGGTGACAGCTCCAGGAACGGGGCGTCCGGGTCGAGTAGCAGCTCGACGCGCTCGCGGGCGAGCAGCTTGCCGCGCTTGTGCTGCCGGGCGCGGTACTTCTCGCCGCCACCGTCGCGCGCCTGGTCCAGCGCGGAGTCCAGTTCGGTCAACCGGTCCAGCAGCGCCTCCCGGTTCTCCCGGAACGTCGCCGCAGCGGGATCGATCACGCTGTCGAGTGTGGTCACAGCCCCATGCCCTTCGCGATGATCTCGTTCATGATCTCGGTGGCGCCGCCGCCGATGCCGAGGATGCGCTGGTCTCGGTAGTGCCGCTCCACCTCGGAGTCGCGCAGGTAGCCGAAGCCGCCGTGCAGCTGCAACGCGGCGTCGACCACCTCGGCGCAGGCGGCGACGGCGGTGTTCTTGGCCATCGCCACCTCCGTCATCACCATCTCCCCGGCAGCGACCCGGGCCGCCACCTCGAGCACGTGGGCGCGGGCCGACTCGGCGCGGGTGTGCATCTCGGCGAGCCGGTGCCGGACGAGCTGCCGGCTCGCCAGCGGGCGGCCGAAGGTCTCCCGGTCCCGGCACCAGCTCAGCGTCAGCTCCACGCAGCGCTGCGCCGTCGCGTACGCCTGGGTGGCCAGGGAGACCCGCTCGGCGGCGAAGTTCTGCATGATGGCGAGGAAGCCGGTGTTCTCCGCGCCGACCAGGTTCGTCACCGGCACCCGGACATCGGCGAAGGAGAGCTCCGCGGTGTCCGAGCAGTGCCAGCCGAGCTTCTCCATCCGGCGGCCGACGGTGAACCCCGGTGTGCCCTTCTCGATCACCAGCAGGGAGACGCCCTCCGCGCCCGGCCCGCCGGTCCGCACCGCGATGGTCACGAAGTCGGCCCGGTGCCCGCTGGTGATGTACGCCTTGGCCCCGTTCACCAGGTAGTGGTCCCCGTCCCGGCGGGCCGTCGTACGCAGCCCGGCCACGTCCGAGCCGCCCCCCGGTTCGGTGACCGCCAGTGCGCCGATCATCGCACCGGCGAGGGTCGGTCGAACGAAGCGCGCGATCAGGTCGGCGTCGTCGTCCGACCCGGTTCCCGCCCCGGTGTGGTCGCTGGCGGCCACCAAGTGCGGCAGGGCGATCCCGTGCGTGAAGAGCGCCGCCACCAGCCCGGAGGAGCCGCCGGAACGGATGATCTCCTCGGTGACGACGACCGAGTCCAGCAGGTCGCCGCCGCTGCCGCCGACCTCCTCGGTGAAGCCGATGCCGAGCAGACCGACCTTGGCGGCGGTGGCGTGTAGCTCTCGGGGGACCTCGCCGGCCCGCTCCCAGTCATCGAAATGTGGTAGCACCTCTTTGTCCATGAACGCCCGGGTCAGCTCGCGGAGCTGCCGGCGTTCCGGGGTGTCGAGGATCGTCATGATGCCCCCTCCGGGATCAACTCGGCCGGAATCTGAACCATGCGGGAGCGGAGCAGCTCCCCCAGCGCCTTCGCCTGTGGATCGAAGCGGGTCGTGGCCGCCACCCCCAGCCCGAGCAGCCCTCGGATCATGAAGTTGACCGCCCGCAGGTTCGGCAACTCGTACCGCTCGACGGTCAGCGGGGCGGTCTCCGGCAGCAACTCGGCGAGGCGCTCCACGGTCAGCCATCCCCGTAGCCACTCCCAGCTCGCGTCGGTTCGCGCCCAGACCCCCAGGTTGGCGTCGCCCCCCTTGTCCCCGGACCGCGCCCCCACCAGCTCCCCGAGGGGCCGGCGTCGGGTTGGGTACGCGGCGGGGCCCGCGCCCGACACCGCCATCCCCGACGAGGTCGGGGTCGGCTGCGTCAGCGGCGGCGGGGAGATCGGTACGCGGGTGCCGTCGGGCAGGACCGCCACGTGCTCGACGCCGTCCTGCGCAACCGTGTCGGCGGTGAAAACCCCGTACGGGGACGCGTCGCCGGGCAGCGTGGTCAGGGTGCATCCCGGGTACGAGGCCAGGGCCAGCTCCACCGCCGCGGCGGAGAAGGCCCGGCCGGCCCGCGCCTTGTCCCCGTCCCGCAGGTGGACGTGGAGCAGGGCGCTCGCCGCCTCGGTGTCCGCGGTGTCGGGGTGGTCGGTGCGGGCGAGGACGAACTCCAGCCCGTCCTTGCCGACCGTCTCCTCCAGCTGGCCGCGGACCAGGGCCGCCTTCGCCGGGATGTCCAGCCCACAGAGGACGAAGGTCATCGAGTTGCGGAAGCCGCCGAGGTTGTTGACACCGACCTTGAGCGTCTCCGGTGGTGGCGTCCCCCGGACCCCGGATACCCGGACCCGGTCCGGCCCGTCGTTGGTGAGGCGCACCGAGTCCAGGTGGGTGACGACGTCCGGCCCGAGGTAGGCCGGCGCGCCCACCTCGTACAGGAGCTGGGCGGTGACCGTCTCGACGGTGACCGCGCCCCCGGTGCCCGGGTGCTTCGTGAGTACCGACGAGCCATCGGCGTGCAGCTCGGCGAGGGGGAAGCCAGGCCGGTGCCCACCGTCCGGCAGCTCGGTGAAGAAGCTGAAGTTGCCCCCGGTCACCTGCGTGCCGCATTCGAGTAGGTGCCCGGCGACCGTCGCGCCGGCGAGGGCATCCAGGTCGCCGCGGTCCCAGCCGAACCGGGCGATCGCCGGCCCGACCACCAGGGAGGCGTCGGTGACCCGCCCGGTGACCACCACGTCGGCACCGGCGTCGAGTACGGCGGCGATCCCGAACGCCCCGAGGTACGCGTTCGCGGTCAGCGCGTCCGGCCGGGAAAGGGCGTCGCCCTCGACGTACCCGACCTTGAGGTCGAGCCCGAGCCGTTGGGCGAGGGAACGGACGGCGGCGGCCAGCCCGGCGGGGTTCAGCCCGCCGGCGTTGGTGACGATCCGGACGCCACGTTCCCGTGCGGTGCCGAGGGTTCCTTCGAGTTGACGCAGGAAGGTCCGCGCGTAGCCGAGGTCGGGGTCGCGCATCCGGTCCCGACCCAGGATGAGCAGGGTCAGTTCGGCGAGGTAGTCCCCGGTGAGTACGTCCAGCTCGCCACCGTCGAGCATCTCCTGCCAGGCGGAGAAGCGGTCGCCGTAGAAGCCGGAGGCGTTGCCGACCCGCAGCCGGCTGCTCGTGCGGTCGCCGGTGCCGGTGCTCGTGCGGTCGCCGGTGCGCACGCCGTCGCCGGTGCTCATGTGGTCGCCTGCGCTTGTGGCGTCCGGCCAGCACCGGGCGGGCCGGCGAAGGCCTGGGCCACGTCCAGCCAGGCATCGGCGACCGGCCCGGTCGCGGTGAGGGTGAGGTCGGCGCGGTGCCGGCGTTGGGTCACCAGCAGGCAGAAGTCCAGTGCCGGTCCGGTTACCCGGTCGGCGGCGTCCGCGGGGCCGTAGGCCCAGGTCGCGCCGGCGGTGTCGGTGCTGGCCGGTGGTGCGGTCAGTTCGATTCGGACCGGTGCGGTCGGCAGTGGGCGACCGTGTGCGGCGAAGGAGTGCGGCAGCGTCCGGAAGCCGAGGTGCGCGATGTGCCGCAGCCGTGCCGTGGCCGGTCGGGTGGCCCCGAGCGCGTCTGCCACGTCCGCGCCGTGTGCCCAGGTTTCCATGATCCGTGCGGTAACCATCGACGCCGGGGACATCCTGGTGCCGTACCAGGGGAGCTTCTCGCCGTCCGGGGTGGCCGCGAGGGCGGTGGCGAGCGCCGCCCGGCCGGAGCGCCAGCGGGGCAGCAGCTCGGCCGGGGGAGCGAGGAACTCCTCCGCGCCCGCGTCCACCAGCCGGGTCGGGTCGGCTGCGGTGGTGACGGAGGCGTAGAACGCGTCGGCGTCCGTCGCGGCGAGCTGCGCGGCGTGATCGGTCCAGGCCAGGTGCGCGATCTGGTGGCCGATTGTCCAACCGGGTGCGGGCGTTGCGCGGGCCCACGCCGCGGTCGACAGTGGTGCCACGAGCGCGTCGAGTTCGGCTGACTCGGCGGCCAGATCGGCCAGCAGGTCCGTCAGGTTGACCATGGTGCCTCCGGGGGAGTCGGCGGTGGTGCGGGACGGGTCAGGGGGCGAGGAGCTCGGTGAGTTGGCGTTTCCAGGCGGTGAGCAATGTGGTGCGCCGGGCGGAGTCGTCGTTGAGCAGGTTCGCCACGCCGAGGCCACGGAGCAGGTCGAGGGTGGCCTGCACCGCTTCTCGTACGCCGGGTTGGCGCTCATCAACCTCGAGCAGGGCGACGGTCAGCCGGTGCATCTCCCGGCCGAGGCGGGCCTCCAGCGGCACCAGCGCCGTCCGTAGTTCGTGGTCGGTGCGGGCGGCGACCCACAGCTCCAGGGCGGCGATGAATAGCGGCCCGGTGAAGGCCGCGGCGAGCAGGTCCACCACCCGGTCCAACCGCTGTGGGCCGGCGGGTAGGGCCTTCGCCTCGATGCGCAGCTCCTCCGCGCGTCGTTCGGCGAGGTGCGCGACCGCGGCGGTGACCAGGGCCGCCTTGGTGGGGTAGTGGTGTAGCTGGGCGCCCCGGGACACCCCGGCCCGGCTCGCTATGACGGTCGTCGTGGTGCCGGACCAACCATGCTCCACCAGGCACGCCACGGTGGCCTCAAGCAGTCGGGCCTGAGTGGCGCGGCTGCGTTCCTGTTGGGGGACGCGGGTCGATGTTTCGGACACGGCCTCAGCGTGCCGTCCACAAAACAAACAGTCAAGCCTGATTTTTTTTGGGCACGCAAAACGGCGGCCGGCGAACCGGCCGCCGTTGCAGCGGTAGCACCACCCCCGTGGATTCCGGACCGACGGGTGGGTGGGCGATCAGACGCGGGCGCGGCGAGCCAGGCGCTCCGGGTCCAGGATGATGATGCTCTTGCCGTCCAGGCGCAGCCAGCCCCGCGAGGCGAAGTCGGCGAGGGCCTTGTTGACCGTCTCCCGGGAGGCGCCGACGAGCTGGGCGATCTCCTCCTGGGTCAGGTCGTGCGTCACCCGCAGCACCCCGCCGTCCCGGGTGCCGAACCGTCCCGCCAGCTGGAGCAGGTTCTTCGCGACCCGACCGGGCACGTCAGTGAAGATCAGGTCGGCCAGCGAGTCGTTGGTCCGGCGCAGCCGGCGGGCGAGCACCCGCAGCAACTGCTCCGCGATCTCCGGCCGGTTGGTCAGCCACGGGCGCAGCGCCTGCTTACGGAGCCGCACCAGACGGGTGTCGGTCACCGCCGTCGCCGTCGCCGTCCGGGGCCCCGGGTCGAAGAGCGACAGCTCACCGAGCATGTCCGACGGGCCCATGACCGCGAGCAGGTTCTGTCGCCCGTCCGCCGCCCGGCGCCCGAGCTTGATTTTGCCGGAGAGGAGGATGTACAGACTGTCACCGGGCTCGCCCTCGTTGAAGACGACATCGCCCTTGCGGACCTCGATCGTCTCCATCTCCTTGGCCAACGCCTCGGCAGCTTCCGGGCCGACCCCCTGGAAGATCCCACTCCGGGCCAGTACCTCGTCCATCGCGCACCTCCGCCTGCGCGTGCCGTCCGTCGGCGGGTCCGCCGTCCGCTTCTCCCTCGCGCTCGGCCAGTCTAGGCGCACGTGCGCAGATATTCCGAGGTGCACCCCGGGAAACGTGAGCGTTGGGCGTAACCTGCCGGCCGTCCTTGACGTTACGTTACCGCGCCGCAGCAGGTGAGATGTGCCGGGCGCCAGATCGCGCCGTAAGGTCGCCCAGTGCTGAACGAACCGTTTCTGGGTACCCGTCGCGAGGACGGGCGGAACCTCCCGGTGCTGGTCTGGCGAGCTGAGCGGCCGTTACTAAGCGCGAGTTCAGCGGCGCTCGGCGGCGGGCTGGGCGTCCGGAGCTGGGTGCTCAACGCGACCGTCCCGATGTCGTACGACCGGGACGACCCCGTTGAACACCTGGCCGAACTGGCCGCGGGGTTCGGCCTCGACAGTCCTGGAGTGGGGCTGCTCACCGGGGTGGACGTCGCGGAGGTGGTGGCCCGAACCGACACCGGAGTACGGGTCTGGGCGACCGTCGGGCTCGGCGTTCCGATCTGGGCCGCCGCCCCACCCGAGCCCGCCCCGGCCGTGCCCGAGCACGTCCCGGCCCCACCCGTGCCCGAGCACGTCCCGGCCACGGCCGTGCCCGCCCCGGCCGTGCCCGCCCCGGCCGTGCCCGCCCCGGCCGTGCCCGCCCCGGCCGTGCCCGCCCCGGCCGTGCCCGCCCCGGCCGTGCCCGCCTCGGCGGTGCCCGGCGCGGACGGTCATCCGGTCGGCACCGTCAACATCGTGGTGTACGTGCCGGCCCGGCTCGGTCCCGCCGCCCTGATCAACGCGGTGGCGACCGCCACCGAGGCGAAGGCGCAGGCCATCGCCGAACTGGGCGTGCCCGGCACCGGCACCCCGACCGACGCGGTCACCGTCTGCTGCCCGACCGAGGGACCCGAGGCGCCGTACGGTGGCCCCCGCTCCACCTGGGGCGCACCGCTGGCCCGGGCCGTGCACCGGGCGGTCCTAGCCGGTGGCGCCCGCCCGGTGCGGCCGTGGTCGCAGCAGTCAGTCGGTTGAGTGACCCCACCAGGAGCCGATCAGGTGTGACGCCGAGCAGTTACCGAATCGGCCTCGTCGGCAGGAGGCGGGCCCGGTAGGGTCTCGGGCGATGCGCGCCCACGCAAAGACATTCACGTTCGCGACCCGTACGCGTCGGCTCCGGTCGGCCGGCGTGTTGCTCGCCGTGCTGGTTGTCGCCGGTTGCGGCGCGGTCGACTCCGATGCGGTCAGGTCCGGCGGGGTCTGGCAGTCCGGCCCCGACAACAGCTCCCCCTCCGCCTCCCCGACCGAGGAGGCCGCGGTGGTCTCCCTCAGCGCCACCGGCGACATCCTCCTGGGCAATGCCCCGGATCGGCTGCCCCCCAACGATGGCGAGGGCTTCTTCGACGAGGTGCGCCCGGAGCTCGATGCCGACCTGGTGATGGGCAACCTGGAGGAGCCGCTCACCGCCGACACCGGGACCGGCAAGTGCGGCGACTCCACCAACTGTTACCAGTTCCGAGCCCCACCGGAGTACGCGGCGCACCTGCGTGATGGCGGGTTCGACCTGCTCAACCTGGCCAACAACCACGGGAACGACTTCGGCGCGAAGGGCCTGGAGAACACCCGGCAGGCACTTGAACAGTACGAACTGGCGCACACCGGGGCGCCGGATCAGATCACCCTCGTCGACATACGTGGCGTCCAGGTGGCGGTGGCGGGCTTCTCGTCGTACGCGTGGTCGAACCCGCTGACCGACATCCCGGCGGCGGAACAGGTCATCACCAAGGCCGCTGAGCAGGCGGACCTGGTGGTGGTGCAGGTGCACATGGGCGCGGAGGGCGCCGACAAGACCCAGGTCAAACCGGGCACCGAGCAGTACCTGGGGGAGAACCGGGGCGACCCGGTCCGGTTCGCCAAGGCCATGATCGACGCCGGCGCGGATCTGATCGTCGGGCACGGCCCGCACGTCCTGCGCGGCATGGAGTTCTACCAGGGCCGGCTGATCGCGTACAGCCTGGGCAACTTCGCCGGCGGCGGGAACACCTTCAACCGCAGCGGCAAGCTCGGCTGGGGCGGCGTGCTCAAGGTTTCGCTGGAGCCCGACGGTACCTGGGCCGGTGGGTCGTTCGCCTCGACGTACCTGAATGGGTCGGGGCTGCCGGAAACGGACCCGGATGACCGGGGGCTGGGTCTGGTGCGCGAGCTCAGTGCCGCGGACTTCCCGGAGACCGGTGCGGTCTTCGATGACCTGGGGCGGATCAGCCCGCAGCCCGGCTGAGAGGCGGCCTCATCGCGCGGGCACGAATGGGGACGGCCGGCCGGCGACGTAGGCTGGCCGGCGTGACCAACAGCCTCAGGGAGACCGACCTCGGTCGGACGCGCCGCGCCCGGCGGATCGGGCGGGTGCTGGCCGACACCCACCCGGACGCGCACTGCGAACTCGATCACTCCAACCCGCTGGAGCTGGCGGTCGCCACGATCCTCTCCGCACAGTGCACGGACAAGCGGGTCAACGAGGTCACCCCGAAGTTGTTCGCCCGCTACCCGCAGGCGGCCGACTACGCCGGCGCCGACCGGGCCGAGCTGGAGGAGCTGATCCGCTCCACCGGCTTCTATCGCAACAAGGCAGATTCCCTGATCCGGTTGGGCCAGGGGCTGGTCGAACGACACGACGGTCAGGTTCCCGGGAAACTGGCCGACCTGGTGTCCCTGCCCGGAATCGGCCGCAAGACGGCGAACGTCATCCTCGGCAACGCGTTTGACGTGCCGGGAATCACCGTCGACACGCACTTCAACCGACTCGTACGGCGGTGGGGGCTGACCACCGAGACCGACCCGGTCAAGATCGAGCACGCTATCGGGGCGCTCTATCCGAAGCGCGACTGGACGATGCTGTCGCACCGGATCATCTTCCACGGGCGTCGGGTCTGCGCGGCCCGAAAGCCGGCGTGCGGCGCCTGCACCCTGACGAAGCTCTGCCCGTCGTATGGGACCGGGCCGACCGATCCGGCGGTGGCCGCGCGGCTGCTCAAGGGCCCCCGTGCCCGGGAACTCGCGGTGGCCGCGGGCGTCGATCCGGAGCTGGTGCCGGCCCAGGACGGGGCGGTGGAGGCGCCGTGAGGAAGCGGCTCGTCGCCCTGCTCGTCCCGGTGTTACTGGCGGTGGCCGGCTGCACGGACGCCGGGCCGGAGAACGCCTCCCGCACCCGGGATGAGGCGGCGCAGAGCCGGCCGTCCCCGTTCGCGGACTGCTCCGGTCTGACCACCGACCGGCCCAGCGCCCCGCCCGCTACCGGCACGGCCGCCGCTACGCCGGCCGCCGCCGGCGCGGCCTCCGCTACCCCGGCCGCTACCGGCACGGCCGCCGCCGGCACGCCCCTGCCGGAGCTGACGCTGGCCTGCTTCACCGGTGGCGCCCCAGTCGAGCTGCACCAGATCAGGGGCCCAGCCGTGCTCAACCTCTGGGCCTCGTGGTGTGCCCCCTGCCGCGCCGAGCTGCCCGCGTTCCAGCGGCTCAGTGAGCGGGCCGAAGGGCAGCTGACGGTCGTCGGGGTGAACATGCGGGACACCCGCAGCGGCGCCCAGTCGATCGGCGAGGACTTCGGGGTCCGCTTCCCCAGCCTGATCGACCAGGGCGAAGCGCTGCAACGGTCGTTGGGACGCAAGGCCATTCCGATGACCATCCTCGTTGACGCGAACAGCCGGATCCAGCACGTCGACGTCTCCGGGGCGCTCGACGACGCCCGCCTCGCCGAGTTGGTCCGGGTACACCTGGGCGTGGTGGTGCCGGAATGAGCCGCCCGCATCTCGCCCGCTGCCCGGCTGCGGCGGTGGCGGGATGAGTCGGCAGCCGCCATCCTGGCTCGACCCGCTGCGGACCCGGCTGGGCAGCGCCCGGACGGAGGACTTCACCCGGCTGCCCACCCCGGAAAGCGGTGGGCGGGAGAGCGCCGTGCTGGTGCTGCTCGGCGAGGACCCCGGCACCGGTCCGGACGTGCTGATCCTTCAGCGAGCCGCCACCCTGCGCAACCATGCGGGGCAGCCGGCCTTTCCCGGCGGTGCCGCCGACCCCGAGGACGCGGACGCCCCCGCAACCGCGCTCCGCGAGGCGAACGAGGAGGTTGATCTCGATCCGGGAACCGTCACCGTCCTCGCCGAACTGCCGAAGCTCTGGATCCCGGTCAGCGACTTCGTGGTGACCCCGGTGCTGGGCTGGTGGCACGCCCCCCACCCGGTGCACCCCCGGGAGCCGGCCGAGGTGGCGCACGTGGCCCGGATGCCGATCACCGAACTGGTTGACCCCGAGAACCGGCTGCGGGTACGCCACCCGAGTGGCTGGATCGGCCCGGCCTTCTCCGTCCGCGGCATGCTGGTGTGGGGCTTCACCGCGGCGGTGCTCTCCACCCTGCTCGACATGGGGGGCTGGGCCCGCCCATGGCGCCCGGGGCGGGTGCTGGACCTTCCCCCGGTGGCCGCGGAACCGGCGCCCTCCGCCGGGACTGATGAGGCAGACGAGAGCGCCCTGCGCTGACTCCCGTGACCTTGCGTAGCGGCAGCGGCGGTCCGGTGGGCCCGAGCCCCGTAGGCTGGACCCGTGTCCGCCGTGGATCTCGTACTGCTCCTGCTCATGCTCGTGTTCGCGATTAGTGGATACCGTCAGGGCTTCGTCACCGGCGTGCTGTCGTTCTCCGGGTTCTTTCTCGGAGCGCTGGCCGGCCTACAGCTCGGCCCCCGGCTCGCACAGCAGTTCCTGGACAGCGGCACCCGGGTACTGGTCTCCCTGGTGGCGATCTTTGGGCTGGCGGTGGTGGGGCAGGCGATCGCCGGCTGGCTCGGTACGCATCTACGCCGCACGATCAGCAGTGACCTTGGGCGGCAGGCGGACGATATCGGCGGCGCCTTCGTCTCGCTCTTCGCCGTGCTCCTGGTCGCCTGGCTGGTCGCGGTCCCACTAGGCTCGTCGTCGCTGCCCTGGCTGGCCTCCGCGGTTCGCAACAGCGCGCTGCTCACCGTGGTGGACCGGGTCCTGCCCGAGCAGGCGCAAAAGCTCTCCACCGCGCTGCGGGAGACCGTCGACACCAACGGCTTCCCGGACGTCTTCGGCGGCCTGGCGCCCACCCGCGCCCGGCAGGTCGCCCCGCCCGACCCGGCCCTCGCCGGTTCGCAGGTGGTCGCCAACAGTGAGAAATCCGTGGTCAAGGTGCTCGGCTCCGCCCCGAGCTGCTCCCGCCGTCTGGAGGGCTCCGGCTTCGTCTACGCCGACGACCGGGTGATGACCAACGCCCACGTGGTGGCCGGAACCCGCTCCACCGTCGTCGAGCTCAACGGCGAACGGTACGACGCCCAGGTGGTGGTGTACGACCCGGACCGGGACCTGGCAGTCCTGCACGTCCCGGGCCTGCCCGGCCCGTCGATGCGCTTCGCCGCCGGCAACGAGGACAGCGGCGCGGACGCGATCGTGCTCGGCTTCCCGCTCGACGGTCCGTACAACGCGCAGTCAGCCCGGGTCCGGGAGGTGGACGAGATCACCGGCCCGGACATCTACTCCAGCGGGAACGTGACCCGGGAGGTCTACACGATCCGGGCCCTGGTGCAGAGCGGAAACTCCGGCGGCCCGTTGGTCTCCACGAACGGCCTGGTGCTCGGGGTGATCTTCGCGGCGGCCGTCGACGACCCGAACACCGGCTTCGCCGTGACCGCGGACGAGGCCCGCTCGGTCGCCCTGGCCGGGGCCGAACGCGTGCGCGGCGTCAGCACCGGTGAGTGCACCTGAGCGCCTCAACGACGGTGCGGTGGGGTAGCCCGCCAGACCGTGAAGACCGCGGCGGTCGCGGCCACCACGGCGGTACCCAGCAGCCAGCCGGCAACCACGTCGCTGCTCCAGTGCACGCCCAGCGCCACCCGGCTGAACCCGGTCACCACGGCGAGGAGAAACGCGGCTGCCCAGATCGCGTACCGCTTCGCGGAGCGGCCCGGTCCGGGTCGGAAGACCACCAGCAGCACACCGGCGGCGAGCGCCGCGTTCAGCGCGTGCCCGGACGGAAAGGCGAGCCCGACCGCCTGGGCCAGCGGTTCCGGGAACTCCGGCCGGGGCCGCCCGACGAGCAACTTGAGCAGTGGGCTCAGCAGCCCGCCGAAAGTCATGGTGACGGCGACCCAGAGTGCCAGCTGTCGGGCCTGGCGCCGGGCCAGCCAGCCAACCACCACCAGCGCGGCCAACCGTAGCGGCATCGGCGCGAAGACCTCGGTCCACACGTTCAGCGCCCGGGCCCATTCCGGATGCCGCAGGCCGTAGTCGACGAGCGCCTCGGTCACCGCCCGATCCAGCCGTCGCAACGGCGACCAGGACGTCAACACCAGCAGCGCGAGCAGGAACGGCACCAACACCAGGAACGCGGAGACAACGGCGAGGGTCAGCCGCAGCCCCAGCCCGTGGTCGGGGTGCAGGCGGCGGTGGCGCCAGGACGGCCGGGCGGCCGTGCCGGGGCCGAGCGCGCACATGGCCTCCGGCTACCCGGATCGCCAGCGGGCAATCCGGTCCGATGGACCCGCCAGCCCGGACCGCGGCCGTTTCGACGTGGCGCCGCCCCCACCAGCTCCCGTCGACCACGGCTGCCACGACGCCGACGGGACGGTCGGGAGGAATTCGAGCCCGGTGCCCTCGGTATCCGCGCTGGCCGTGGTCGGCGCCGGGCCGAAGCCGACCACCCCCGGCGAGGAGTGGTCGTCCAGTGGGTTGAGCCCGACCGGCTGCACCTCGGCGGTCAGCGCCGCGACCGGGTCGACCAGCCCGTACCCGAAGCTGTCGTCCCGGCCGGCGGCACCGATGTCCGAAGCGGTGCGCAGCATTCGATTGATCACATCGCCGGCGGGCATCTCTGGATAGCGGGCGCGAATCAACGCGGCGGTGGCCGAGACCAGTGGCGCGCCGAAGCTGGTGCCCTGAACCCGCCAGTACCCGTCCGGCGGCCGCGCGCCCACCAGGCCGGTCGCGGGCGCGGTGAGCACCGTCTCCCGGCCGGTGATCGCACCGGACCAGAGCTTCTCACCCTCCTGGTCCAGCCCGGAGACCGCGACCACCCCCGGCTCCCGGGCCGGGTACCAGACCGTGCTGGAGTTCGAGGCGCTCTCGTTGCCGGTGCAGGCGACGACCACCACGTCCCGGGCGAACGCGTAGTCCAGTGCGGCGGCCAGCGCCGGGCTGGCGCTGCTGCCGCCGAGCGACAGGTTGATCACCCGGGCGCCGTTGTCAACGGCCCACCGGACGCCGTTCGCCACGATCAACGCGTTGTCGTAGCGGTTCTCCGCGTCCAGGACCCGTACCGGCAGGATCCGGGCGTCGGGTGCGAGGCCCACCACTCCGCTGCTGTCGTCGTGGCGACCCGCGATCAACCCGGCCACCGCCGTACCGTGGCCCACCGGATCCGGGTCGGCGGTGGGCGAGGACCCGACCAGGTCGAGACCGGGTAGCACCCGTCCAGCCAGGTCCGGATGTGCGCCATCCACACCGGAGTCGATGACCGCCACCACCACCCCGGCCCCGGTCGAGTGGCGCCACGCCGTGCTGGCGCGCAACATATCCAGCTGCCACTGGTCGTCGCGAACCTGGTCGGCGGAGCTCTCGGTCAGCTCCACCAGGGCCCTGCTGGCCGACTGGCCGGGGCCCACGGCGGCGCCCGGCGCGACGGCGGCGACCGGCACGACGGCGGCGACCGGCACGACGGCGGCGACCGGCACGACGAGGGCGGCCGACGTCAGCGAGCGCAACACGCGCCCGGCGGCCCCCCGCCGGGCGGCGGACCTGCTACCACGCCGTACCCCGATCACGTCCTGAACCCCTCGCGTTCGACCCACCTAGTCATAACGTTCGGAGAATAACGGTTCCCGCGGCCCCGATGGTGTAACCGGCGCCCTCGGACATGGCGGCGGCAGCTGGCGAGCCGAGGTCAGAAGTTGCTGCCGGAGGCGACGGGTAGCACCGGTGACGACGGGCCGAGGCGCGCCGAGCTGGCCATCGCTGCCCCGGTGGTCTCGGTCGCCGGGCGGGTTCAACCGGTACGAACAGGCCCGGGGGCTGCTCGTTGAGCGCCCCCGGCCCGCCGGTGTCTTGGGTCAGTGTGCGGAGTCGCCGTGCTCCTCGGCCTCCCGGCCACGCCGGATCGACGCGACGATCTCCTCCTCGGCCTCCTGCCGGCCCACCCAGGTGGCGCCCTCGACGGACTTGCCGGGCTCGAGGTCCTTGTACACCTCGAAGAAGTGCTGGATCTCCAGGCGGTCGAACTCGCCGAGGTGGTGGATGTCGCGGAGGTGCTCCTGACGCGGGTCCTCGTACGGGACGCAGAGAACCTTGTCGTCGCCACCCTTCTCGTCGGTCATCCGGAACATGCCGATGGTGCGGCACCGGATCAGGCAGCCCGGGAAGGTCGGCTCCGGGACCAGCACCAGGGCGTCCAGCGGGTCGCCGTCCTCGCCCAGGGTGCCCTCGATGAAGCCGTAGTCGGCGGGGTACTGCGTGGAGGTGAAGAGGGTACGGTCCAGCCGGATCCGACCGGTCACGTGGTCAACCTCGTACTTGTTGCGGTGACCCTTCGGGATCTCAACCGTGACGTCGAAATCCATCTGCACGCTCCTCGTCTGCCCACGCTGGCATTGACCGGCGGTGTCCGTCGCCGGACAGGCGGAACTCCCGCCCGACGGTCCGGTGTCCGCATAGTCTTCGGACCGAAGTAGTGTCACCCAAGCAGGTTCCGCGGGGCGAGGAGGGGGCCGTGGGGAGGGAAGATTCACACTACCGTCCGGAGCAGAGTACTGGACGGGAGACCGGCAGATCTGCTCGCGGCGGTGCGGTCGGGCGGGTACCGGTACCGGATGCCCACCTTGATCATCGACCTCCCGCCGGGTCGCCGCCGGGAACGCCCCCGGATCGCCCCGGCCCGGCCGGACCGCCATCGGTGGCTTCCGACAACGGCGGCTATGCCGCTGCTCCCTCGGCCCCCGGAGAATCCGATGAACCCGCTCCGAAGCCGGGTGAGTCCGCGGACGGCGGCGGCACTCGCGCCCCCGTACCGTCCGGCTCGACCTCGCCCGGCCGGCCCCGGCGTTGGCTGTTGCCGGCCGTGCTGGCCGCGGTGCTGCTCCTCGCGCTGGCCGCGGTCGGGGTTGCCGTGACACGGCCGGGCCCGGCAGCCGAGTGGCGCGCCGGTGACGCCGCCGCGGAGCCGCCGCCGGCGGTGTTGGCCGAGGCGGACGGGAACGCGCTCGAACCCGCCGCCGCCGGGGTGCGTGCCGCGCTCGACCCGCTGGTCAGCTCCGCCGCGTTGGGTGAGGTGGTCAACGTCTCGGTCGCCGATGTCGCGACCGGGTCGGTCCTGTATGACCGGGGTGCTGCCGAGGGCACCGTACCCGCCTCCGTGACCAAGCTGGTCACCGCCGCGACCGTGCTGGCCGCGCGCGGCTCGGGGCACCGGATCCCCACCCGGGCTGTCGCTGGTGCGGCTCCCGGTGAGGTCGTGCTCATCGGCGGGGGCGACCCGACACTCGCCGTCGACGGCACCGGTTTCTATCCGGGAGCGGCGCGCCTTGACGAGCTGGCCACGCAGGTGAAGGCCGCACTCGGCGACGTCGCCCCGGCACGGGTCGTCGTCGACTCCTCGCTGTACTCCGGGCCGGTGCACGCGCCCGGCTGGGACGACGACATTCCCACCGGCGGGTACGGCTCAGCGATTACCGCGCTGATGACCGACGGTGCCCGCGGTGACCTGGAGCAGGCGAAGCGGGACCACGACGACGGCGTCCACGCCGCCGAACGGGTACCGGAGCCGGACCTGTACGCCGGCGAGGCGTTCGCCCGGCTGCTGGGCGTACCGACGGACGCGGTCGAGCGGGGGCGGGCACCCGAGGCCGGTGCGGATGCGACGGCGGGTACGCCGGGCGCCGAGTTGGGCGTGGTGCAGTCGCTGCCGATGGTGCGACTGGTCGACATCATGATCGCTGACAGCGACAACGTGGTGGCCGAGGCGCTGGCCCGGCAGGTGGCCCTGGCCCGGGGGCAGCCGGCGTCGTTCTCCGGTGCGGGGGAGTCGATGGAGGCGGTCGCGGGGGAGCTGGGGCTGCCGGTCGACGCGCTCACACTCGCCGACGGCAGCGGCCTGTCCCGTGCCAACCAGATCAGTCCGGCGCTGCTCACCGACCTGATTCGGCTCGCCGCCGACGGGAGCCGTCCGGAGCTGGCGACACTCTTCGGGGGCCTGCCGGTCGCCGCCTGGTCGGGTACCCTCGCCGGCCGCTACACCGATGTCGCGGCGCAGGCCGGCGCCGGAATGGTCCGTGCCAAGACCGGCACGCTGACCGGGGTGCACGCGATCGCCGGCCTGGTGACCACCGCCGACGGGCGCCTGCTCACCTTCGCGGTGCTCACCGACCAGGCGCCCGGCGACGGGCTGACGGCGGCCCGGATGACGTTGGACCGGATCGCCGCGGCCCTCGCCTCCTGTGGCTGCCGCTGAGCCCAGCCGGGTGCGCTCCGACGTGGAGGGCGGAGGGGCGCGGTGGGGATCGGGGCCCGGCCGGGACGTCGTGGCCCCGACCGGGGGGCGACCGCGCGGGTACGGTGGGCCCATGGCGCAGTTCGTGGACTGGGATCTGGCCGCAGCGACCGCGGGGACGCTCGGCAAGACGGGCCCGCGCGTCTCCTATGTCGAGGCCACGGAGGTGGTCGGTGAGCTGCGACGGCTGACCGACGAGGCGGCCGAGCACGTCGGCGACTTCACCGGGCTGCGATCGCAGGTGTCGCACCCGCCGGTGCAGGTGGTGGACCGGCGAGACTGGGCGGCGACCAACATCGCCGGTCTCCGCGAGGTCATCGGCCCGCTGGTCGGTCGCCTGGCGGGAGACAAGCAGCCCGGTGTGTTGACCGAGGCGATCGGTTCGCGGATCACCGGCGTGCAGGCCGGCACGGTGTTGGCGTACCTCTCCGGCCGGGTCCTCGGCCAGTACGAGGTCTTCTCCGGCGAACCGGGCCAGCTACTGCTGATCGCGCCGAACATCGTCGAGGTGGAGCGGAAGCTGGCGGCCGATCCTCGCGACTTTCGGCTCTGGGTCTGTCTGCACGAGGTCACCCACCGCACCCAGTTCACCGCGGTGCCGTGGCTCCGGGCGTACTTTCTCGGCGAGGTGCAGGCGTTCGTGGATGCCTCCAACAGCGGCGCCGACCCCCTAGTCGAGCGGCTGCGTCGCGGCGTCGCCCTCCTCGCCGATGCGGTACGGGAGCCGACCGGTCAGACCAGCGTCCTGGACATCGTCCAGACCCCGGCCCAGAAGGCGGTGCTGGACCGGCTCACCGCGCTGATGACGTTGCTCGAAGGGCACGCCGAGTTCGTGATGGATGGCGTGGGGCCGCAGGTGATCCCGAGCGTGGAGCGGATCCGGGCGTCGTTCAACCGCCGTCGGGAGTCGGGCAACCCGGTGGAGAAGACGCTCCGTCGGCTGCTCGGGGTGGAGGTCAAGCTGCGCCAGTACGCCGAAGGGCGGCGGTTCGTGCACGGTGTCGTCGAGCGGGTCGGCATGGCGGGGTTCAACCGGGTCTTCGCCTCACCGCTGACCTTGCCCCGGCTCGCCGAGCTCAGCGATCCGGACGCCTGGGTGGCCCGGGTGCACGGGCCCGCCGGTTCGCTTCCGGCCGGCGACTGACCGACGACCCGTGGCCGCACTCGCCCCGCCGGTCGCCGCGATCCGCCGCGCGATCCGGCACGCGCTGGCCGAGCTACCCGGTCCGGGGCCGGTCCTGGTGGCCTGTTCCGGGGGAGCCGACTCGCTCGCTCTCGCCGCCGCGACCGCCTTCGTGGCACCCCGACTCGGGCTCTCCGCCGGTCTGGTCACCGTTGACCACGGCCTGCAGGAGGGCTCCGCGCGGCGGGCGGCGGCGGTGGCCGCCTGGGCCCGGGAGACCGGCCTCGCCCCCGTCGCGGCGGTCCGGGTTGACGTGTCCGGCCAGCCCGGTGGCCCGGAGGCCGCGGCCCGGGCAGCCCGCTACCGGGCGTTGACCGAGGTGGCCGATGGGTTTGGGGCGGTGGCGCTGCTGACCGGACACACCCGCGACGACCAGGCGGAGACGGTGCTGTTGGCGTTGGCGCGCGGCGCCGGCCCGCGCGGGCTGTCCGGGATGCCGGCCCGGCGGCAGCTCGGCTCGGTGGCGCTGCTGCGTCCGCTGCTGGAGGTGAGTCGGGAGCAGACCCGGGCGGCCTGTACGGCGCTGGGGCTCGAACCCTGGGTGGACCCGCACAACGCGGACCCGGCGTACGCTCGGGCCCGGGTTCGGGCCGAGGTGCTGCCGGTGCTGGTGCGGGCGCTCGGCCCGGCGGTGCTGGACAACCTGGCCCGTACCGCCCGGCTGGTCGCCGTCGACACGGCGGCGCTGGACGAGCAGGCCGGCGCCGCGCTGGACGGGGTGCGACACCCGGAGGGCGGTCTCTGGGTGGCCGGGCTCGCGGAGCTGGCGCCGGCGATCCGGGGACGGGTGTTGCATGCCTGGGCCCGGGAGTTGGGGGCTCGCCCCGCAGCCCTGTCGCACCGGCATGTGGGCGCGTTGGAGGCGCTGGTCACCGACTGGCGCGGGCAGGGGGCGGCGTACCTGCCGGGCGGGCTTCGGGTGCTCCGGCGGGCGGGTCGGCTCGCCGCCGTCGACTCGGCCGCGGCGGTGTGACCGGAGGGAGTTCGCTGGTCAGCGGGGGCGCGGATCGGTCCCGTTTGCTGGTCTTTGCGGAGAAACCCGGCCTGGGTCGGATAAAAGGAGCGGCCCCGCCGACGGAGACCATCGGACGTACGGCAGGCTAGGAGTCATGGCTGACGGCTCTTGGTACGACGCCGACATCGACCACGTGATCATTTCGGAGGCGCAGATCCGCGACAAGACGGCGGAGTTGGCCAAGCAGATCTCGGCGGACTACGCCGACGTCGAGGACGGGCTGCTACTCGTCTGTGTCCTCAAGGGCGCGGTGATGTTCATGGCCGACTTCGCCCGGGCGCTGGGCCGGCAGGGCCCCCCGGCGGAGCTGGAGTTCATGGCGATCTCCTCGTACGGGCAGGGCACCACCTCCTCCGGTGTGGTGCGGATCCTCAAGGACTTGGACCGGGACATCGCCGGCCGGCATGTGGTCGTGGTGGAGGACATCGTCGACTCCGGGCTGACCCTCTCCTGGCTGCTGCGCTATCTGGAGTCCCGCTCGGCGGCGAGCGTCGAGGTGGTCGCGCTGTTCCGCAAGCCGGAGGCGGTGAAGGTGCCGGTCGCGGTCAAGTACGTCGGCTTCGACATCCCGACCGAGTTCGTCGTCGGCTACGGGCTCGACTTCGGGGAGCGCTACCGGGAGTTGCCCTTCGTCGGCGTACTCCGACCTGAGGTCTATGCCCGGTAGGAGCGCTTGCTTTGACGCTCAGCGGACTCTCAGCCGGACGGACTAGGGTTGGGGCCGGTGGCGTGGAGGTAATCTCCAGGCCTGACCTCCGTAACCGCGAGACCGGGCGGTTGGGTGGCGGGTGCGGAGCTCGCGTCCCGCCGGCGGGATCCGGTTCGCCCTACGCGTAAGTGCTGGGCTGGCGTGCTCGCATGCGGCGCTAACGGTGTACCGTCGAGTGACCGTGGCGCGATGTGGTGCCCCGGGGGTCAGACCGGCCCGCACGGCGGCTCAGCCGCCACGCTGGCGGCGACACTATTCAGACGGTCCGGACGTCGATCAGGAGGATGCGAGCGTCTTGGCGCTCGACAATAGTATGGAACGTACGCGTTTCTTCCGCCGACCGTTGGTCTGGGTCCTCCTGGTCGGCCTCGGCGCCTTTTTTCTCTATCAATTCGCCTTCAATGAGCCCGAGTACCACGAGGTGGAAACCTCCGTTGCGCTGGAGCAGCTCAACGAAAAGGGTGGCATCGAGGAGGTCGTCTTCGCCGACAAGGAGCAGACGCTCCAGCTGAAGTTGGCCGAGCCGGCCAAGTTCGGTGACACCACCACCGATCAGATCGAGGCGCAGTTCCCGTACGAGTCCGGCGACCAGATCTGGAACGACGTCCTCGAGGCCGAGGCGAACAACCGCGTCACCGGCCCGGTCGACACCGACGTCTCCAGCGACAGCATCTGGACGACCCTGCTGGTCAGTCTGCTTCCCATCCTGCTGCTGGTGGCCCTGCTGGTGTTCTTCATGTCGCAGATGCAGGGCGGCGGCTCCCGGGTGCTCAACTTCGGCAAGTCCAAGGCCAAGATGATCACCAAGGACACGCCGAAGACGACCTTCGCCGACGTGGCGGGCTCCGAAGAGGCCGTCGAAGAGCTGCACGAGATCAAGGACTTCCTGCAGAACCCGGCGAAGTACCAGGCGCTCGGCGCCAAGATCCCGAAGGGTGTGCTGCTCTTCGGCCCGCCCGGCACCGGTAAGACCCTGCTGGCCCGCGCGGTCGCCGGCGAGGCCGGGGTGCCCTTCTACTCCATCTCCGGCTCGGACTTCGTCGAGATGTTCGTCGGTGTCGGCGCCAGCCGGGTCCGGGACCTCTTCGAGCAGGCCAAGACGAACGCTCCGGCGATCGTCTTCGTGGACGAGATCGACGCGGTCGGTCGGCACCGGGGCGCCGGCATGGGTGGCGGTCACGACGAGCGGGAGCAGACCCTCAACCAGCTCCTCGTCGAGATGGACGGCTTCGACACCAAGGGCGGTGTCATCCTGATCGCCGCCACCAACCGGCCGGACATCCTCGACCCGGCGCTGCTGCGGCCGGGCCGCTTCGACCGGCAGATCCCGGTGGACGCGCCGGACATGGAGGGCCGGAAGGCGATCCTGCGGGTGCACGCCAAGGGCAAGCCGTTCACCCCCGACGTCGACCTCGACGCGGTGGCGCGGCGTACCCCCGGCTTCAGTGGCGCCGACCTGGCCAACGTGATCAACGAGGCTGCGCTGCTCACCGCGCGCCGGGACAAGCGGGCGATCACCGATGACTCCCTGGAAGAGTCCATCGACCGGGTGATCGCCGGCCCCCAGCGCCGTACCCGGGTGATGAGTGACAACGAAAAGAAGATCACGGCGTACCACGAGGGTGGGCACGCGCTGGTCGCCTGGGCGCTGCCGCACGCCGCTCCGGTGCACAAGGTGACGATCCTGTCCCGGGGTCGCTCGCTGGGGCACACCCTGGTCCTGCCGACCGAGGACAAGTACACCCAGACCCGGGCCGAGATGGTCGACACCCTGGCCTACGCGCTCGGTGGCCGGGCCGCCGAGGAGCTGGTGTTCCACGAGCCGACCACCGGCGCCGGCAACGACATCGAGAAGGCCACCCAGCTGGCCCGCGCGATGATCACCCAGTACGGGATGAGCTCCAAGCTCGGTGCGCTCAAGTACGGCAGCAGCGGTGACGAGCCGTTCCTCGGCCGCAACATGGGCAACGAGCGGGGCTACTCTGACGCCGTCGCCGCCGAGATCGACGCCGAGATGCGGGCCCTGATCGAACTGGCCCACGACGAGGCCTGGGAGATCCTGGTCGAGTACCGCGATGTCCTGGACAACATCGTGCTCGAGCTGATGGAGAAGGAAACCCTCTCCACGGCCGACATGGCCCGGATCTGCGACCGGGTGGCGAAGCGCCCGCCGATGGCCCCGTACAACGGGTTCGGCAAGCGTCAGCCCTCCACCGAGCCGCCGGTGCGCACGCCCGCCGAGAACGAGGCGCTCAAGGCGCAGGACTCGGCCGACAACGCCGCCGTCAGCGGCACCGCCTCGAACAACTCGGACGGCTCGCACTGAACAGCGACGAGGCGACCAACCCCGTACCGGGGGACCAGGCGGCCAACCTCCCGTCGGGGTTGGCCGCCTCCGCCGCCGAGCTCGACGGCGACCTGGACCATGTCGCCGCTCGGCTGGTCAGCGGTCGGCTCGCCGGCCGTCCGGTCGAGGAGAGCGTTGACCTGGGCCGGCTGGAGAAGGCGGTCCGCGAGATCCTGATCGCGGTCGGCGAAGACCCGGACCGCGACGGGCTCCAGCAAACCCCGGCTCGGGTCGCCCGGGCCTACGCCGAGTTGTTCGCCGGGCTCCGGGTCGACCCGGCGCAGGTGCTCAGCACCACCTTCGAGGCCAGCCACGACGAGCTGGTGCTGGTCCGGGACATCGATGTGATGAGCCTCTGCGAGCACCACCTGCTGCCGTTTCGGGGCAGCGCCCACATCGGGTACGTTCCCGGCACGGACGGCCGGATCACCGGGCTGTCCAAGCTGGCCCGCCTGGTAGAGGTCTTCGCGCGCCGTCCCCAGGTGCAGGAGCGGCTCACCGCGCAGGTCGCCGACCTGCTGATGGCGCAGCTCCAGCCGCGTGGCGTGATCGTCGTCCTGGAGTGCGAACACATGTGCATGGCGATGCGCGGCATTCAGAAGGCGGGGGCCCGCACGATCACCTCCGCCGTACGCGGCAGCCTGCAGGCGGATGCGAGGACCCGCGCCGAGGCGATGGCGTTGATCAACTCGCGCTGACCTCGCCCGCCCGGCGGGGACACCAGCCACGCCGGGGGACCGCTACGCCTCCGTCGGGCTCAGCCCAGCAGGGCGAGCAGGAGCACCGTACTGGCCAGAACCGCCGGGACCAGGCAGACCAACGCCCCGAGCCGGGGAGTGCGGTGCGGTTGCCCGCCCGCGTCCGGCGCGGCGAGGCGCCCCACCCACCACCAGCCCGCCGCGAACGCCGCCGCCGGCGTCGCCAGCCCGACGACCAGCGCGGCGACGCTCACCGTGCCGGGGCCGGTGACAGCGAGCAGGATCAGCTGGACCAGCGGCGTCAGCAGGGCCAGCGGGGCGTAGCAGAGCAGGTTACGGGCGACGACGGGCCAGCCGGCCAGGTTGACCAGCCCCCGGGCGGCCAGCGCGGCGTCCGCCGACTCCACCCGGGCGGCCGCCTCCCGCAGCGCGGCCAGCACCGGCGCCGGCCCACTCGCCATCGACCGGTTCGCCGCCGAGAGCTCCGGTGGCGTCGGCGCCAGCGAGATCGGCGGTACGCCAGCCTCGCGCAGCCGCACCTCCTGCCCCGCCAGCCGGGCCCGGACCGTCGCCAACTCCTCCCGGGCCGCCGCGACCGCGCGGGCCTGCTCGCCCGCGGCAGTGGCCGCACCCCGGCGTACTTCGTCGAGCTGCCGGGTCGCCGCCAGGTACTCGGCCCATGCCGCCTCGGCCGGGTCGTGACCCGGCTCGAGCTCGGGCTCGTGGGCCGGCTCCGGCTCGTGGGTCGCCTCGGGCTCGTGGGTCGCCTCGGGCAGGCGCTCCGGTTCGGACTCGTGGGCCGCGTCGGTCGGCGCGGGGTCGGTTAGCGGCTGGTGGGCCGGCCCCGGCGGAGGAACCGGCTGCGGTACGTGGATCGGCGGCGGGGCCGCCGGGGGATGCTGCCGATCCGGGTCCCGATCCTGGATGGGTATCCGGCTCACGTCAGGACCGGATTCGTGGCGAACGGAACCAGGACGACGCCCTGCTCGCTGTGCCCGTCCCAGAGCAGCGCCCGGTCCGGTCGAGGGCGCCACTCCACCGGGCGGCCGAAGAGCGCCCCGAGCTGGGCTCCCGGTACGTCCACGACGGCGACCGTGGCGAGCTTGGCCAACTCGTCTCCTGGTTCGAGTAGGGACGCGAACGCGGGTACGGTGCCCCACCGGCCGAGCAGGTGACGACCGGCCGGCGGCCCCTCCCGGAGCAGGGTGGCGAGCCGGTCCGGCGGCACCCGTCCGGAACCGGGCCCGTCCAGGTCGAAAACGACCAGGTAGGCCGGCTCGGCGGAGTCGAGGGCGGCCGGCAGGTCAGCCGGCTCCACCACCGCGACCGAGTGTTTGGTGGCCAACTCGGCCGCGAGCGCCGCGGCGAGTGGCCCCGCCTCATCCGCGGGAGGCACCACCACGAACCGGGCGGAACCCGGCTGGTGGTGGGCGGCGAGACCGCGGGCCGCGGTGACCAGCAGGCCGGCGGCCGCCGTACCGGTGCCGAGCACCGCCAGATTGCGCCCCGGGGCGGGATCGAGCGGCACCGCCACCGTCGACCGGGTCACATCCACCGCGCGACCCAGCAGCGCCACCGGCCCGGTTGCCCCACCGGCCACCGCCGCGCGGTACCGGGGGTCGTTGCGGAGCTGCGGCTGGGCGTAACCGGCGAAGACAACTGGTGGGGCGCTCCGCTCCGGGCGGGCCGCCCAAAGCCGGTGCCGCAGGTCCGCCACCACCTCGCCGTGCTCCAGCGGATCGGGGAAGCGGACCACCCGTTCATGTCCCCGGATGGCGCCACGCGGCCCGCCGAGACCACCTGCGGTGTTGACCACCGCACTCCCCACCGCCAGCCCGGCCGCCGAGTCGTTGGTCGACGCCAACACCGCACCCCCACCGGGCAGCGCCACCCGCACCGGGAACTGCCCGAGCAGCGGATCCCGGTCACTGCGCGCCCGCAGGCCCAGGTCCCCCTCCCCGGCTAGGAGCAGGTGCACGCCGTACGACCGGCCGGTGCGCGCCACGGCCTCGAGCAGGGCCCGGGCCTCGGTGGCGATCCGGTCCCGGCCGGCGAGCAGTCGCGGTAGACCGTCCACCACGGCGACGATCCGCGGCAGCTCCCGGTGCTGCCGCAGCTCCTGGTACCGCTGCCCGCCGGCTCGGGCCCCGGCCTCCTCGCGGCGGCGGACCTCGGTGGCCAGGAGGTCGAACAGATCCAGCACATACTCCCGGTCCGCGGTGATGGCGGCGGCACGGACCTGCGGAATCCAGGAGCGGTCGTGTTCGGTCTGGAGAAACTCGGCGAAGGACTCCCCGGCGCCGAGGTCAGCCAGGTAGACGACGAGCTCCTCGGGACCGTAGCGGGCGGTCAGGCCGAGCAGGGCGGTGGCGAGGAACGTCGAGCGGCCGATCTCGGAGCGACCACTCACCAACCAGTGCGGCGTCAGCTCGGAGAAGCCCAGCGAGACCGGCCGTCCCCCGGCGTCCCCCACCGTCGTCGCCATCCCGTCGCGGGTACTCGCCGTCCACACCGGCTCGCCCGGCTCCGGAAGCAGCTCGGCCAGGGCCAGCCGCGAGCCCTCCTCCACCTGCTCGGCGACGCGTCGGCAGACCTCGTCCACGAGGTCTGCCGGGGGATCCGGTTCGAGAAAGACCGGCGAGTTCAAGCCGAGGCCGTCGTTGGGATGGGCGGCGCCGCCCGACGGATCCGCCTCCGGCGTCCCGAACTCCGTGCCGGGAGGGCCAGCCAGCAGCGCGTACGCACTGCGGATCGTCAGCGAGGCGGCGCGGGGCAGCGGAGCAGGGCCAGCCGGCCACCCCGCCACCACCAGGTGCAGACCGCTCGCGCTGCCCTGCTCGGCGAGCACGGCCAGACGGGCCAGGTCGGTGTGGTCGGTGGACTCGGGCAGTGCGGCGATGACCAGGAGCAGGGTCCGGTCGTGCCGGCTTCGGCCGTCGCCGACCGGGGCAATCCACCGCTCCGCCTCCGCCAGCACCGCCCGCAGGCCGGCGAGGTCGGTAGCCGGGGGCGGCAGGAGGCCGGCGTCGGCGAGCGCCGCGAACGGGGCCAGCGCGGTACCCGTACCGTCGACCGCCCGGACCAGCAGCGCCCCGGCCGGCGTGGCCGCCAGCAGTCGGAACAGGACGGCCCGGACCAGGCCCGCAGCCCGCGGATCCCCGGCGTCGGCGTCGATCGTCAGGTTCCCGGTGCCGACCAGCGGGACCAGTGCGGGGAAGCGCGCCTCGTCGAGGGGGGCGGCGGTGCCGACCCGGACGAAGCGCGGCGGCCCCTCCCCGGCGGGGGTCTCCGCCGGCAGCGTCTCCAGCGCGGCTCCCGCCCAACCGGGGGCGAGCTGACCGGCGGCGCTCCGCAGCCGGTCAGCGAGCGCGTACTGGCGGGCGTGGTCGGCGGGAGCGGGGCGGATGTCGTCGAGGACGTCGGCGGCGGCGAGCGCGGTGGCGGCAGCCTGCCGGTGTAGGGCGGCGGCCCGGTTCGCCCGCCTCCTCGGACCCACCCGTCCACCCCCTTTTCGCGAGGTCGGCGACCCACCCCGCGCCAAGACCGTAGCGCAGGACGAGCTGGTTCCGGCGGAGGCGCCGCGGTGCTGCGCCTCGTGTTGTTGCCGACGTCACCGGCGGGGAGGAAGCCGTCACGATCCGCCTAATCTGGGCATTGGGCCAGCGGCCGGCAGCCGTTAGCCTCAGGGGGTGGAATCAGTGCAGCCCCCCGCCGGTTCCCAGGTGTCCCGCCTACCGGCGCAGCGGCCTCCCTCGGAGCAGCTGGCGGCCCCACCTTCGGCGCCCGCGCCAGGAGCGGGGGCGCCGGTCCCGCCGCCGCGGCGCCGACTGCGCACCGTCCTCACCGTAACCGCCGCCGTGCTGGCCGCGCTCGTGCTGGGCGGGATCGTCGGTGGCTACGTCCTCTACGCCCGGGCCACCACCCCCGACCGCAGTGCACCGGAGGTAGTCGTGGACAACCACCTACGTGCATTCTTTGTCGACCGCGACGACACCCTCGCCGACCTGTTCCTCTGCGCCGAGGGAGCGTCCGTCGCGGAGCTGCGGGCGTTGCGCGAGGACTTGGTCGCGCGGGAGGCGCGCTTCGCGGTGCCGATTTTAGTTAGTTGGGAAAGTCTCGCGGTCCAACGGGACGGGGACGAGGCGGTCGTCGAGCTGGAGCTGGTGATCTCGGCCCATGTGGACGGCGTGGCCTACAGCGAACGGCAGCCGTGGCGCTTCACCACCCGGCTGGGCGAGGACTGGCGGGTCTGTGCCGGCGCGCGGACTGACTGACCCTACTCGATCCAGAGCAGGTGGACGGGGACCTCGAGCGTGGTCGGGGTCTGCCCGCGCCAGGCCCACCGGTACCACTCGACCTCGGGGGTGACCCGGACGCAGATGTCGCCCTCGGCACTGGAGTAGGTCTCGGTGACCGCGCGTAGGTCCCGGTGCTCGACCGAGCCCACCACGTGCACGACCCGCCGGCCGGCGACGGCGTCGGCCTCGAAGACCGGCGTCGGCGCCCGGTGGGTGGGCGCGTCCAGGGAGACCAGCCGATCCGGCTCCGCGGGCGGCTGCTCCGGTCGCAGCCCAACCGTCTCCACCCAGACCCGGTCGACCGGAACGAGGGGGGCGAAGACCTCGACCTGATCGGCCTCGGCGCGGTACCACTCGTGCTCGGCGATGACCGGGACGTAGGTGCGGCTGCCCTGTACCACGCGGTCGTCCGCGCGGAGGTCACCGCGCCAGCCCAGCCCGGGTTGGCCGACCCGCACCCGACGCCCGCGCAGCTCGACCCGGTCGGAGGCCGGCAGCACCGCTATCGGTCGGGGCGGCAGCGGCGCCCAGTCCGGCTGGTCCAGGAAGGGGTCGGGGAGGGGATCTGTCATCGCCGTCGGTTCCTCACTCCACGCTTCGCAGCGGCGCGCCCTGCTCCCGCATGAAGCCCACCGGGTCGATCGCGCCGTCGCTGCTCCGGTCACCATCGGTGTGCACCTCGAAGTGCAGGTGCGGGCCGGAGGAGTTGCCGCTGCTGCCGATCACCCCGATCTCCTCCCCGGCGCCCACCGAATCGCCCGCGCCGACCTTGGGCTTCTCCGCCAGGTGACAGTAGCGGGTAATGATCTTCCCGGGCCCGGGGTGTTCGATGTCGACGAACCAGCCACAGCCGCCCTTGCCCGGCCAGCCGTCCACGTCGCAGCTCAGCTCCCCGGCCCGGTCCGGGTCGCAGCGGGCGACCAGGACCCGCCCGCTGGCGGCGGCGCGGATCGGGAAGCCCTTCGGTGCGGCGATATCCACCCCGTGGTGCGCCGGCCGATCCTGGGTGCGGAAGCCGGAGCCGACGTCACCGGGGATCGGAGCGGTCCAGCCGGAGGCGGAGATCCGGCCATCCTCGGCGGCGTCGCAGACGTGCCCGCCGTTGACCGGCACGGTCCGGGCCGCGCCGCCGGCCAGCGAGTTGACGATCTCCGACGCCAGCGGCTCATGCTTCGCGTAGGCGTCCGGGAAGGCGCTGATCTGCACGGCCTGCGCGGCCCGGGTCAGCGGCAGCTGCTGCCAGCCGGGGACCTTCAGCAGCTTCTCGTAGAACTTGCGGGCCGCGTACTCCGGCGTCATCCGCTCCTGGACCGAGCCCCAGCCTTCCCGCTGCTGGAACAGGCCCACCGAGTCGTGGTCCGAGCCGACGCCCTCGTTGGGAAGCTGCTCCGACCCGGGGACCGTGGGGTTGGCGAGATTGCGCAGCCCGGACTCCTGCATCGCGGTCGCCACGGCGATCACCCACCCGCGGGGCGGCACCTGCAACTCCTGCCCGACCTGGATGATCCGCGCGGCGTTGCGGAGCTCGAGCTCACCGTACTGCGACATCTGCGGCATCGGCCCGGTGACCTCGACCCCGAAGTCATCGGTGCACTCCTGGTTGGTGAGCTGGAGCCGGTCATCGCCGCCGAGCCCGGTGAGGAAGAAGGCGCCCGCGCCGCCGGCGCAGCAGAGCAGGGTCAGCGTCGCGGTGAGCGCGAAGGCCAGCGCCCCGACGCGCAGCGGACGGCGTTTCGGCTCGGCTGCTCTGCTCATTCCTGCTCCCAGTCCACCGCGTCCACCCGCCACCGGCCGTCCGGCGCCACCAACTCCAGCCGGAGCTCGCCGGTGTTGAAAGGCACCCGTGCCTCGACGACCGCGTCCGACCGGGCCGTGACCGTCGGGGCGCCCGCCACCTCGCCGGTCGGGACATCGACCGGGTCCACGTCGGCGAGCTGCTCGGCCAACGTTGGGGTGGTTAGGGGGCGCAGCCCGGCGTGCCAGCGCTCGGCGGTGATTCCGGGCTGCCCCCGCCAGGCGGTGACGAACTGGTCAGCGACCTGCTCCGGTGTCGCCTCCCCGGGCCGGGTCACCGGCGTGGGGGAGCGCGTGCCGATCAGCCCGTCGTCGCCGGTCGTCGGGTGCACCGTGGTGATTGGCTGCTCCGGGCGGTTGCTGAGACCGCTCCCCGGCTCCCCCGCCCCGACGACCAGCCGGGTGGTGCCGATGATGCCCACCACCACCACGGCGAGCGCCAGCGCGATCCCCACCCGGGACCGGAACACCCGGGTGAGGAGCTGTTCGACCGCCCGCCGCACCGCGATCACCGGGCCTCGGAGCGGACCCGGGGGGTGCTCCGTTCCGGCGCGGGCTTCGTCGCACCGGGCCGGTAGATGACGAACGAGGGGCTCTCCGGCGGGCCCTCCGGCTCGGTCCAGCTGGCCGGCGTCCGCCGTTGCCGCGGTGCGGGGGTGGCGCGGTCCGGGGAGCCGCGCTCCCCGGCCGTCGGCGCCCCGTCCGGCCGCTCGCGGCGCTCCGGCCGGGCCCCACCCTCGGTCGCGGGCGCCAGCTCCTCGTGGCGGGCCTCCGGCCGGAGCCTGCTCTGCGTCGCCACCACCGCGCCGCGGCGACCCGAGCTCGGCTCGCCGGCCCCACGCGGCTCCGCGTCGAGGCGGGACGCCGTGCGCATGTCCCGGAAGAACCGGCGGTGCCAGGAGCCAGCCGAGCCGCCCGACTCGCCACCGCCCTTGCCGCCGAGCTGGGTGACCCGCCGGTAGGGGCGCAGCAGCAGCCAACCGACCACGCCGCAGAGCCAGACCAGCACCACCTGGAGCCAGCCGGGCAGGGTCGGCGTGCTCATGATGAGGTCCACGGCGAAGAGGTAGATCGCGGCGCCGGTGCCGAAGATGGCGATGTTGAAGACCGCCGCGACCACGGCGTTACCCAGCCGGCGCAGCCCGGCGCTCGCCGGTCGGAGCAGGCCGACGGTGCCGAGGATCGGCGCGGCGATCACCGCCCAGCGGAAGAGCAGGAAGCCCAGCAGCACCAGCACCGACGCGGTGAGATCAAACATCGCGAAGAGCAGCGCGGCGAGCACCGCGATGAAGCCGGCACCGACCCGGTCCATGTCCCGGATTCCCTGCAGGTACTCGTACGCCTCCGGATCCTCCTGCTTGATCTGCTGGGCGACCCGCGCCCACTGCTGTTGCTTGGCCCGGACGGTGGCCTCCCGGGTGGCGGGGAACTCCCGCAGCTTCTCGGTCTCCCCCCAGGAGAAGGACTTCGCGTCGTAGAGCGCCGGCCCGTACTTCTGCGCGGTCTCACTGTCGGCCGAGCCCAGCACCCCGCGCAGCCAGTTGCGGTAGAGCATCGTCTCGGTGGCCGTGTCGCTCGCCCGCACCGCCGGCGGGCGCTTGTCGACACAGGCATCCGGATTCGGGACCGGGCACTGGTCCGGCGGGGCATCCCTGGTGGTTGGTCCGACCGCGTCGTGGACCACCCCCAGCGTGGTGACCAGGGTGCCGTCGGCGACGTTGGCGGACTTCACCGGCCAGGCGGCCAGCGCGGTCACCGCCACCATCACGAGCAGTGCCCAGCCGGCGGTCGTTATGGCGTTGCTCATGTCCGACTGGCGGGATCGCCAGAGCAGATAGAGCCCGACCACGCCGAGGGTGACGATCCCGAAGACGCTGAACACCTTCTGGTAGACCGCCGTGGTCGCCTGCTCCACCAGCGGATCGGCCCAGCCCCACATCGACCGCGGATCCCAGGCCCGCTCCCGCAGCGCGTTCGAGGCACCGATGATCGCAGTGGCGATCATGAATTCGCCGTTGGCGACCGTGTTGGTGAACTTGTAGTCCGGGTGCAGCACGGCGGTGGCGCAGCCGGTGTCGATGTCGTAGGTGGTGTAGCCGTAGCCGGCGTAGCCGTAGTCGCTGTAGAACCCTTTCGGGCCGGGCTCCTTCGCGGAGTCCGGGCGGGCCGCGAACCAGCCGGCGAGGCCGGAGTCCGGCGCCGTCGGCGTCGGGGCGTTGCGGCAGGTGACCTCGTCCTCAGCGACCTCGCTGAGCCGGGAGACACAGGAGCGGAAGTCGGCCTGCCACTGCTCGACGGTGCAGGGGCTGGCCGGGGCCTGCGTGGACAGCTCCGGGGCCGGTGCCGCCGCCGCGCCGACCCCCGGCCAGCTGACCGTGGCCCCGGCGAGGACGCCGAGGGCCAGCAACAGCGCCACCGTCCGAGCCCGGGCCCCGGCCATCTCACGCCTCCAGGTCGGCTACGACGGGTAGTACACCCGCTGCGGCAGCGACCGCCGCGGGTGTGGTGTCGAGGTGGTCGAGCAGCCCATCGACGTACGAGACGTCGACTCGTACCTTCTGCACCCGCCCGTCAACGTCGCGCATGACGAACTCGCGGTAGCCGAGGCGGGCGGCGGAGGTGCTGTCGGCGGCGGAGAGGGAAGCGAGGGTGGCCTCGTACCCGTCGTTGACCGGGACCCGCAGCAGGCGCAGCGCCTCGGAGGCGATCTCCTCGTCCTCGGCGATCCGCCCGACGAAGACCGTAGAGACCAGGTTCTGTACGTCGAGGCCCAGGATGTCCTTCGGGTTCTGCGAGGCGACCAGCGCGGCCAGGTTCCACTTGCGGGAGTCCCGGGCCAGCCGCACCAGGAACGACCGCCCCGACCGCCAGCCCTCCATGAAGTGCGCCTCGTCCAGCCCGACCAGCTTGCGCGAGGACATCGAGCCGCCGTAGCAGCGGCGGACGGCGAGCCGGTGCGCGGTGTGCAGCATGGGCAGGGCGAGCGCCTCCTCCGCCGACCAGTACTCTCGCTCGATCTTGAGGTCGGGGAGGCGGAGGCCGGCCATCGTGATCACGGTGAGGGTGGCGTCCGGCCCGAGCAGCCCCTCCGGGGGGCGACCGAAGAAGAGCATGGCCAACGGCATCTCGGCGGTGTCCAGCAGGAGGTTGGCCAGTTCCCGGCCGGCGTCGTCGTCGAGCTTGCCCAGGGTGGCGACCACATCGTCCAGGGTGGCCGTCTCCTCCGCCGGAACCTGGCGTACGGCGTGCCGGAAGAGCGTGGCGGTGGAGGCCTCCCGCGCGACCTGCGGCGGCACCAGCATCATGCAGATGTCCTGGACCAGCATCCGGCGTTCGGCCCGGGCGTTGGAGACGGCGATCTCGAACTCCCGGTCGCCCGCGTCACCGGCGCTGAACTCACTGCGTAGCGGGGTGGGGATCAGCGAGTACGGGGCGAGGGTGCCGGGTTCGGAACCGGTCAGGTTCAGCACCCGCGCGTACGGGGCCAGCTCCGGCATGGCGCAGAGCCGGGCGAGCGGGCCGGAGGGGTCGAGCAGCGTTACCTGCACCCCGCGGCGGGCGGCCAGGTAGCCGAGGGCGCCGAGCAGGGTGGACTTACCGCCGCCGGGCTCGGCCACGAAGACCCCGAGCCCGGAGCGTTCCCGGACCTCCATCGGGAAGTGCAGGTCGAGGAAGACCGGCCGGCGGCAGGTGCCGGCGGTACGCCCGATCAGGTCGCCCCGGCGGTCGCCGACGGTCGAGGCGGCCTGCGGGAGCGCGGCGGCGAAGAGGTTGACCGGCATCCGGCGGACGTAGCCGGTGTTGGCGATCGGCTCCCCGGGGATGAACTCGCGGGCCAGCCAGTCCTGGTTCTTTGGGTGCTGGAGCGAGACCCGCAGCTCTCGGGAGTAGAGCTGGATCAGCCGGCGGGCGCGTTCCAGGCACTCCTCTCGGGTCCGGCCGCCGACGGCGAGTCGGTGCCAGCCGTGCGCGCGGGCCGATTCGACCGGCAGCCCGGTGGTCATCTCGTCACCGATGACCAGGGCCCGCTCCGCGAGGCGCTCCAACTCTGGCGGGGCGTCGATGCCGTGTTCGGCGTAGTCGAGCTGCTGGGAGCGGATCATCCGCAGCCGGTGCTCCAGGTTGCGGAAGGAGTCGCCGGAGCCGAGGATGTCGACCCGGCTGGACAGCTCCATCGGCCAGGGCAGCCGCTCGTGAAAGTGCAGCCAGGGCTCGTGTCGTTCCGGGATCTCCAGTGGCTCCATCCGGCCCACGGCGAGGACGGCGACGTGCCCCTCCTCCCCGGTCATCCGGTTGACCAGCTTGACCGTGGACCCGTACGGGGTGCGGTACCGCTCCACCTGCTCGGTCAGGGCGAGCAGGTCGCCGCGTTCCCAGTGCCCGTCGGTGACCGGGGAGAGCCGCCCGGGTGGGGCCATGCAGAGCGCTACTGAGCGGTAGAGGAGCCACTCCAGTTCCGGTGTGGTGACCCGGCGTCCGCGCATTCCGAAGGCGCCCAGCACCTCGTCGAACTGCTCGACGGTACGACTGAGCTTGCGCCGTTCGCCCTCGGCGACGCCGCGACCGAAGCTGCGTCGGACCCGCTCCACCAGCGAGTCGCCCAGGGAGCGTCGGGCGAAGGTCACCCCCAGGTACGTCTGTCCCTCGGCGTGGTTGACCGAGAGCAGGTGTCGTTGCGCGGCGACCAGGTGATCTGCCCAGGTCGGGGTCCCCGGGACGTCGGGGAGCGGTGCCCGGGTGTGGGTGTCGATGGTGCGGGCCCACTCGTCGGCCGGGAAGGGGCGGGTGGTGCGTCGCAGGTGCAGGCGGAAGCCGGCCAGCCCGGCGTACTGCTCGGAGATCGCCGCGAGTAGTGCCTCCCGCTCGGCGTCGGGGCGGAAGGCCCAGCGCACCTCGGGTAGCCAGTACCAGGCGGTGACCGTGTTGGGGGTGAAGGTCAGGTGGCCGGCGATTTCGGTGATGGCCAGCTCCACCGACGGGTCCCGGTCCTTGAAATTGATCTTCGGCGGCCGGATTCGTGCCGGCTTGGTGGCGCGATCCCGACGGTCGGGTTTGGTGGCGCGGTCCCGACGGTCGGGTTTGGTGGCGCGGTCTCGACGGTCGGGTTTGGCGGCGCGGTCCCGCCGGTTGGTGGAGCGTTGTTCGGACGGGGGTACGTCCGGGGCGTCCGGCTCCGACCGCTCGTCGAGGCGACGCCGCGGTGTCACCTCGGCTGGCCGCGGCCGCACCTCGGCAGCCGGTGGGGCCGCCTCTTCGGTCTCCGGCCGGGCGAGCCGCTCGCCGACCTGGTGCGGTACTCGGGTGGAGCGCCGGGCCGGCCCGGCGGACGACCGCTCCACTTCAGTCGGTGCGGCGGGAGTGGCCGGTGCGGCCAGGGCCCCGGGAGCGGCCGGAGCGGAGCGGGGATCCGCGGCGCCGAACTGCTGCGGGATGGTCGGCTGCGGCTGCTGTTCGCGCGCCGCTGATCCGACCGACGTGGACCGGGCCGGGCGCGTCGCGCCGAACAGGTCGAGGAAGGGGGAGTCGATGTCGGTGCCGGCGGCCGGCGGCGGCTCGGTGGGCGTCCGCTGGTGCAGTGGGCGGTGCGCCGGGAAGACACCGACCCCACCGTGGCCCGGGGAGGTGGACCGGGCGGAGTCGGGCCAGGCCTCATCGAACTCCGTGACGTAGCCAGCAGGCTGCGCTGCGTCACCTGGGGTTGCGGCCGGTTGCCCAGCCGGAGACCCCGGCGCGTAGTGGGAACTCATGCGACCGCCTCACCCGCGTCGTTGCACTGCCCGGTCATGCCAGTTCCTCTCGGATCCTGATCCGGCTGCCGACCAGGCGGGGGTCGCGTTGCTCGGCGGCCGGCTCCCGGGTGCGTCGCCAGTCGGTCAGCGCGGTGTGGATCACCATGCGCGCGGGCCGATCCGGGTCGACGTACCGGAAGACGAACGAGGTGGTCACGATCGCGAGGGCGATCTCCCACGCCGGGAAGAGCTCGACCTGCAGCGTGAACAACCAGTGGACGAACATGTAGAGGGGAACGAGCAGCATGAAGAGCCCGTACTGGGCGTACGGGAGGTGGACCGGGAGGGTGTAGCCGGGGGGCCCGAGGTAGACCAGACGAGCCCGGTAGATGTCGTCGTCGGTGCGCAGCCGCATGCTTGTGCCCGCGCCTATTCGAAGATCAGGCTGATCAGGTAGTCGCCGACGAAGAAGAGGGTGGCGGCCCCGGCGATGAAGGCCAGGCCGACGATCGCGATGGCCGAGCTCGTCAAGACCTTGGAGATCTCGCCCCGGCTCGCCCGCCCGATGAAGATGACGCCCAGCACGGCCAACAGGATCGGGGCGATCTTGCTTGCGAAGAAGGCGACGATGTTGTCGGTGGCGATACCGCTGGGTGCGGGCTCGGCGAGCGGTGTCGAGCTCAGGGCGGCGAGCGCGTGGGCGGCGGACGATGCCGCCTCCGTCAGCTCGATGGCGATCACTGGAAAACCTCCCCATTTCGCGGCCGGCGGCGCCGCGGCGGTGCAGCAGGCATGCCGGGCGGGAACGGTGCTCACGTTGCGGCTAGGCCGCTGCGGTCGTCACCCACCACGAGCGGGCGGGTCCTGGGCGGATTTTCCCGCTTCGGCCCCTCCCTCCAGGCTTCGCCACCTCGATGCTCGGCAATTCCAAAGCGTACGGCCACCCACTGTCTGCGACAAGCCACGAAGAATGACCCCGATCCGACTCTGTCGTCCGACCCCACACCTGCACCGAACCGCATGTCAGCGCCCCCGGGCCGGGTGGCGCGGGAGCGCCAACGAGGACCGGTACGGTCTCCTTGTGACCGATCTGGTGCAGGCCGCGTCCCCGGTGGTGATGGGCATCCTGAACGTCACCCCGGACTCCTTCTCCGACGGCGGACGCTACGCCGATCTCGATGCCGCCATCGCACACGGCGTGCGGCTGCGCGACGACGGTGCCCACCTGGTGGACGTGGGTGGCGAGTCCACCCGACCCGGGGCGGACCGGGTGGCGGCCGAGACCGAGGCGGACCGGGTGCGGCCGGTGATCCGCGAGCTGGCCGCCGCCGGCGTGCCGGTCAGCATCGACACCACCCGGGCCCGGGTGGCGGAGCTGGCGCTCGCCGCCGGGGCGCAGGTGGTCAACGATGTCTCCGGTGGGCTCGCCGACCCGGACATGGCCCGGGTGGTTCGGGACGCCGGCTGCCCCTGGGTGCTCATGCACTGGCGGGGGCACTCCCGCGAGATGCGGGAGCTGGCCCGCTACGGCGACGTCGTCGCCGACGTCAAGGCCGAGCTGGCGCAGCGGGTCGAGGCGGCCCTCGCTGCCGGGGTGGCGGCCGACCGCATCGTCATCGACCCGGGGCTCGGCTTCGCGAAGACCGCCGCCCACAACTGGGAGCTGAGTGCGCGGCTGCCGGAGCTGCTGGCGCTCGGCTACCCGCTGCTCTTCGCCGCCAGCCGCAAGTCCCACTTGGGTGCGCTGCTCGCCGTTGACGGCACGCCGCGGCCGACCGAGGGCCGGGAGATTGCCACGGTTGCCACCAGCGTGCTCGCGGTCGCGGCCGGCGCCTGGGGCGTGCGGGTGCACGACGTCCGGGCCACCGCGGACGCGCTGGCCGTCTGGCGGGCCACCGGGTCGCCCCGGCTGGCCGCCACCGGATCGTCCGGTCCCGCCGGCGCCAGTTCGACCGGACCGGCCGGCGCCGGCGGCGCCCAGACCAGCGGAGAGCAGCGATGACCGACCGGATCGAGCTCACCGGCCTGCGGGTGCACGGCCGGCACGGGGTGTACGACTTCGAGCGGGAACACGGGCAGGACTTCGTCGTGGACGCGCTGCTGGAGCTGGACCTCGCCCCGGCCGCCCGTTCGGACGAGGTGACCGACACCGTCCACTACGGGGAGTTGGCCGAGCGGCTGGCGGCGGTGGTGGCCGGGGAGCCGGTCAACCTGATCGAGACCCTCGCCGACCGGCTTCTCACGGTCTGCCTGGCCGACGCCCGGGTCCGTACCGCCACGGTGACGGTGCACAAGCCGCAGGCCCCGATCTCGGGTAGCTTCACCGATGTGGCTGTCACCATGTCCAGGTCCGCCTCGTGACCCGCGCCCTGCTCTCGCTCGGTAGCAACCTCGGCGACCGGGCCGACCACCTGCGGTCGGCGGTCACCGCGCTGGGTGAGTCCGTGCTCCTGGTCTCCGGTGTCTACGAGACGCCGCCCTGGGGTGACCGCGACCAGCCCGCGTACCTGAACGCCGTGGTGCTGGCGGTAGATCACGCGGCGGCGCCGGAGGACTGGCTGGCGCGGGCCCAGGCGGCCGAGCGGGCGGCCGGCCGGGAGCGCGATCCGGGCCGGCGTTTCGGGCCCCGCACCCTCGACGTCGACGTCATCGCGGTCTGGGGCCAGGACGGCACGCCGGTGCTCCGGGACGATCCCGAGCTGACGCTGCCGCACCCCCGCGCCCACCTGCGCGCCTTCGTCCTGCGGCCCTGGCTCGACCTGCAACCGTACGGGCGGCTGCCGGGCCACGGCTGGCTGACCGACCTGCTGAACTCGGCGCCGGTCGGTGCGGACGCGTTGGAGCTGCGCCCCTGCCCTGAAGTGGAGCTAGAGTCAACGGCATGAGGCAGCGGAGCCGGCGGGCATGACGCAGTCGAGGTCATCACCTCCGGACGGCGCGGGCCCCGGCCGGATGGGCCCCACCCGGGGCTCCACACTGGTGGTCGCCGGCCTCGCCGCCGCCGGGGTGGCGTGGCTGCTGATCAGCTTCTTCTACTACGACTACCTCCCCGGTGACCTGCCCTGGCTGCCGGTGGTCACCCTGGCCGGGCTCGCCGTGCTGGAGGCGTACGCCGCGGTGAACACCCGGGCCCGGATCGCGCGCCGGCCGGGGAAGGAGCCGGTGAACCCGCTGCTGGTTGCCCGCCTCGTGGTGCTGGCAAAGGCGTCCGCGCTGGCGGGGGCGATCTTCGTCGGCTGCTACGCGGGCCTGACCGGGTGGCTGTTCGTGGAGTCCACCCAGGTCGCGGCGAGCGACCGGAGCGTGGCTGGGAGCAGCCTGCTCGCCGCCCTGGCGCTGGTGGCCGCCGCGCTCTGGTTGGAGCGTTCCTGCCGGGTTCCCGAGCAGGAGAACGACCAAGATCGCGAGCCCGGCGACCGGGGAGGCCGTTCCGGCCAGCGCTGAGCCTGGGCTTCCGCCGTGCTTCTCGCCCGGGTACGGTGCCTGCCACCGGAGCGTAACGGCCGCCCCGGACCGCTTCGCGCGTTGGGATCCGGGACGGACGGCCAGGTGGAGGGGCGGCTGCATGGGGAACGACGAATCGGCGCGAGCTAGCTCGGAGGCCTCCCCCAGCGCCGACACCGTCGTCCCTGAGCCGGATCCGGACCGGGTTGAGTCCGGTGGGGACCGGCTCGGCGTACACGTCGTCTGGGAGCTCCTGCTCCTGGTGGGCGCGGTCGGGGTCGCGTACCTGCTCTGGCGGGAGAACCCGGAGACGCTGCGGGGCGACGGCCTGCGGTCACTGCTCGTTGATGGAGCCGTCCTCGGGTTGTTGGCCCTCGCCGCCGGGCTGAGCCTGCGTACCTCGGCGGTGAATCTGGCGATCGGTCCGGCGGCCGTCGCGGCGGCGCTACACATGGCCGAGCAGGGGGACCGGGGTGCGGTGGCGGCCCTCGGCCCGGCGATCGCCGCCGGGGTGCTCGGCGGGCTGCTGCTGGCGTTCGTGGTGACGGTGCTGCACGTCCCCGCTTGGGCGGCCAGCCTCGCCGCTGGCGCGGCGCTGGTCGGGTACATCGAGCGGCGAAGTGAGCCGGTGCTGCCGCAGGGTAGCTACGACCCGACGAGCGACGCGTTCTACCTGTTCGTCGGGTTCGCAGCGCTCACCGTGCTCGGCGGGCTGTTCGGCGCGTTACGACCGATCCGTCGGCTGATCGGCCGATTTCGACCGGTTGGCGATCCGGCCCGCCGGCAGGGGGCGCTGGGCCCGCTGGTGGCCGGCGGGGCGCTGGTCGCCTCCAGCGTCCTCGCCGTGCTGGCCGGCTCCCTACTGGGGACTCCCGCCGCTGGTCCGGTCGCCGTCGGGTCGGGGCTGGACTGGACCGTCCTGGCGGTGGGGACGGCGCTGCTCGCCGGCACCAGTGCCTTCGGCCGTCGGGGTGGCATCCTGGGCACCCTGCTCGCCGTCGCGTTGGTCACGCTCGTCCGCACCGACCTGGAGGCGAGCGGCCTGACGGCGAGTCGCTGGGCGGTCGGGGCGGTGGCGCTCGGGGTGGGGCTGGTGGTGACCCGGATGGTCGAGGCGTACGGGGGCGCGCGGGATGACCGGGAGGCGGTTGACGACAGCCCCGATCCGGACGAGCAGCTGCATGCCGATTGGAGCATGCGGCGGCCCGAGCCGTTCACGGACTGGGCCGCTACGCTGCCGCCCCCGCCCGCTGAGCGCCCAACCAATCAGTGGGATCTCCCGGACTGGGGGACCGGACGGCACTGGGACCCCAGCCGGCGTTGACCGCGCGTCAGGCAGGTCGGTGCTGACCCGTGTCACGCAGGTCGGTGCTGACCGCGTCTCGCGGGTCGGCGGGGAGCTTGACGGTTAGGCTCGGCCGCATGACCGACACACCTTCGACCTTCCCCGCCGGCCGGTCGTTCGAGGAGTTGGACGCACTCTCCACCGAGGAACTGCGCAAGCAGGCGTTCGCGGTGGCACGGGAGCGCCGTGACGTGCGGTTTTTCTGGTCAGTTCTGCGGCATCTGCCCAATGCCGACGAGGCCGCCGCCCTGGATGGCGCGCCGAACTCGGTCGGGCCGACCATCGACGAGGCGGTGGCGCTATGGCGGGAGCTGACCGGCCACGGCTACGAGGAGTTGGCGCCGGTGCTGCGGGCGGCCTTCATCGACTATCTACGGCGGTAACCGCCCCGTTGGGAGCGGACGGCCGGCGCTGGTCGTCAGCGTGGCCCAGGCCGAGCAGGCGAGATCGGGTGAGGACACCCACTGGTTGCTCCTGCTGGTCGGTCACCACCACCCGGTCCGCCATGGTGGTCAACAGGACCCCCAGCGCGTCGTACGCCGACGACCCGAGTGGCACCGTGGGGAGCTCGGCGGAGATCGGGGCGGCGGGGACCGGCTCGATTGTCTCCCGGGTGACCGGGGTGACGGCCAGGCGTCGGATGCCCCGGTCGGCACCGACGAATTCCCGGACGAACGGGGTGGCCGGTGCGCCGAGCACGGCGGCCGGGGTGTCGAACTGCTCCAAGCGGCCGCCCTCGGAGAGCACCGCGATCCGGTCGCCCAGCCGAACCGCCTCGTCGAGGTCGTGCGTCACCAGCACGATGGTCTTGCGAACCTCGGCCTGCAACCGCAGGAACTCCTCCTGCAACCGGGTCCGGACGATCGGGTCGACCGCGGAGAAGGGCTCGTCCATCAGCAGGACCACCGGGTCCGCGGCGAGCGCCCTCGCCACGCCGACCCGCTGCCGCTGACCGCCGGAGAGCTCGTGCGGGTAGCGGGCGCCGAACTGGGCCGGGTCCAGACCGACCAGCTCCAACAGCTCGGTGACCCGTTGCCGGCGGCGCTCCCGGGGCCAGCCGAGCAGCTGCGGCACGGTGGCGACGTTCGCGCTGATGGTCTGGTGCGGGAAGAGGCCGACGTTCTGGATCACGTAGCCGATGCGGCGGCGCAGCCGTACCGGGTCCACCCGGGTGACGTCTGCCCCGTCGAGCAGGATCCGGCCGTCGGTCGGTTCGATCAGGCGGTTCACCATCCGGAGTACGGTCGATTTGCCGCAGCCGGAGGGGCCGATCAGCACCACCAGTTCGCCGGCGGCGACCTCCAGGGTCAGCTCGCGGACCGCCTCGGTGCCGTCCGGGTAGCGTTTGCCGATCTCGTCGAGGGAGATCGAGGCCGCACGCGCCTCGTCGTCAGCGGATCCCCGCGGGGTAACGTCCACACATGTCCTTCCGCCTGAGCTACCGGGCCGACCCGGGTAACCCGTGGTTCTCCTGGCAGTACGTGCGGGACAACTTTGACACGATCCTCGCCGCGTTGCGCGAGCACACCTCGCTTACCTTGCGGGCGGTGCTCATCGCGACGCTGATCGCAGTGCCGCTGGCCGTGGCCGCGTACTGGTTCCGCGGGCTGGCCGGGCCGATCCTGGCGGTTACCGGTGTGCTCTACACCATCCCGTCGCTGGCGTTGTTCGCCTTCCTCGCGCCGTACCTGGGGATCGGGGTGGCGACCGTGCTCACCGTGGTGGTGCTCTACGCGCTGTTGGTGATTGTCCGCAACGCGCTCGCGGGCCTCACCCAGGTCCCGGCCGAGGTGCGGGAGGCGGCGGAGGGCATGGGGTACGGCCGCTGGGGGCGGTTGTTCCGGATCGATCTGCCGCTGGCCCTGCCGGGCATCCTCACCGGGCTGCGGTTGGCGACGGTCTCGACGGTGGCACTGGTCACCGTGGGGGTGGTCGTGGGGCAGGGCGGGCTCGGCCAGTTGATCTTCGCCGGCTTCCAGAACAACTTCTACAAAGCGCAGATCATGACCGGTACGCTGCTCTGCGTCCTGCTCGCCCTGGTGTTCGACCTCGCCCTGGCCGGTGTCGGGCGGCTGCTCACCCCGTGGCTGCGTCGCCGGAGCGCGGCATGACCGTGGCGGCCGGGCCGATCGAGGCGGCGGTGGTCTGGCTCAACGACCCGCTGAACTGGACCAATCCGGGCGGCATCCTGGACCGGACCGGTGAACATCTCGCCATCTCCGCGGCGGCGGTGCTCCTTGGCTGCCTGGTCGCGTGGCCGATCGGGCTCTGGCTCGGGCACACCGGGCGCGGCGGCGGGTTGGTCGTGCTGGTGGCCAACCTGACGCTGGCCGTACCGACGCTGGCCCTGCTCACCATCCTGCCGTTGACCTTCCTGGGTTTCGGCCGCCCCCCGGTGGTGGTGGCGCTGGCGGTCTTCGCGATCCCACCGTTGCTGGCCAACGCGTACACCGGGGTGCGTGCGGTGGATCCGGAGGCCCGGGACGCGGCCCGGGGGATGGGCTTCTCCCGCTGGCAGTTACTGCGCCGGGTCGAGCTGCCGCTCGCCGTGCCGTACCTGGCGGCGGGGTTTCGCACCGCGGCGGTGCAGGTCGTGGCCACCGCCGCGCTGGCCTCCTTTGTCAACGGCGGCGGCTTGGGGCAGATCATTCGGGCCGGGTTCGGCCTGGACATCGCCGCCGGCGGTGGGCAGATCCTCGCTGGCGGGCTGCTGGTGGCGGGGCTCGCGATGCTGGTGGAGCTGGTGTTGGCGCTGGTCGAACGGCTGGTCACCCCGCGACCGCTGCGTAACCGTGGCCGGCGGGCGGGGCGGCGCGCGGCCGCCGCGGTCAGCGGCGCCTGACTCCGGCGCCGGCGCCTGGCTCCCGTCCCGGCGCCTGGCCCCGGGGCCGGGGGCATCCGGCGCTCCCGATTGGGAGTCGGTGACGATCCGGTGACGAAGTATGACCGGAGTTTGTCGTACCCCGGCGCGAAGATGTTGGGTGGGAGCGCGGGCATCGATCGCCCGTCGGACACGCGGCCGGCGCAGAAGCCGTGCCGGGACACGGAAGGCGGGCAGAGATGCACGCACGCACACGTTTGGCGATCGGCGCTGTCGGCGTCCTGACCACCGCCGGTCTCCTGACCGGCTGCGGCAAGGCCGGTTCCTCCGGCACGGACGCGCCCGAGACCGCGGCGGCGGGGAAAGGCTGCGCCCCGGTGGCCGGCGACGAGCTGGTCGTGCTGACCGACGACAAGTCGCTGCAGAACAGCGACAACATCATCCCCGTGGTCAACGCCGACGCCGCGGCCCCGTCGCTCATCGCCGCCCTGGATCAGGTCTCCGCCGCACTGGACACGCCGAAGCTGATCCAGCTCAACAAGGCCGTGAACGAGGACCGCAAGACGCCCGCGGTCGCGGCGGCCGAGTTCGCCACCGCCCACGACCTCGCCGCCGGCATCGCGCCCGGGCCCGGCGGCACGATCCGAGTCGGAGCCGCCAACTTCAGCGAGAGCGAGACCCTCGCCGAGCTCTACAAGATTGTGCTGGTCGCCGCCGGCTACCAGGTCGAGGTGCAGCAGATCGGTAGCCGGGAACTCTACGAGCCCGCCCTGGAGAAGGGCGAGATCCAGGTCTTCCCCGAGTACGCCGCCACCCTGGCCGAGTTCCTCAACACCAAGGCGAACGGCGAGGGCGCCGAGCCGGTCTCCTCGCCGGACCTAGACGAGACGGTCGCCGCGCTGAAGGCGCTCGGCGCGGAGGCCAACCTGGTCCTTGGCGCGCCGGCCGCGGCCCAGACCCAGAACGCCTTCGCCGTCACGAGTGCCTTCGCCGACCAGCACGGCGTACGGACGCTCTCCGAGCTGGCCGAGAAGTGCTCCGGCCAGGAGACCGTCCTGGCCGGTCCGCCGGAGTGCCCGCAGCGGCCGAAGTGCCAGGCCGGGCTGGTCGAGGTCTACGACTTCCGGGCCGGGTCGTTCAGCTCGCTCGATGCCGGCGGACCGCAGACGAAGAACGCGCTGCGGACCGGCGAGGTCAGCGTGGGTCTGGTCTTCTCCTCCGACGGAGCCCTCACCACCGGCTGAGCCCCGAGGTAGGCAGGGCGAGCTGCGCTGCCGTTCCCACGCGGGACAACTCTCGGTAGGCTGCAGAGCCATGCCCGTCCCGGCCGAGACCGATGACCCGCGTAGCCCTCGGTTACCCACGGCACTGTTCCGGGTCGGCGTGGTGTGCGCGCCGGTGGCGGCGCTGCTGGTGCTCGTCGCCGACAGCAACGGCCTGCTACGGATCGCCGCCGTACTGGCCCTGCTGGCGGTGGTGCTGATCGGCCTCTCGATCGCGCTGCGCCCCGACGGCGGCGCCCGGGTCGGGGAGCTGCGGGGCGAGGTCGAACGGCTTCGCCGTGAGCTGCACGGTGAGATCGTGGCGGCGGCCCAACGGGGCAATCAGGCACTCGACCAGACCCAGCGCACCCAGGATGCGGTGGTGGCGCTGGGCCGCCGGCTTGACGCTGGTGCCGCCGCGCCGGCCGGGCCCGGCGGTGCGCAGCGGGTACGGGTCCCGGTTGACGCGCCAGCCGGGCGGGAAGCCGTTGCGGAGGCTGACCGCTGGGATGACCACGAGCGCGACCGGAACCGTGTCGGTGAATCCCCGTCTCAGGGCCACTTTCCGGGCGGCCACTCCGCGGCCGGGGCGGACGGGGCGGCCGGGGCCTACGCTGCGTTCCGGCCGTCGACCGGAGAGCACGGGGTCGACGACCGCTTCGCTGGGCGGCCCCGCACCGAGCGGCCCGCCGGCACCTATGGGGGTACCGCCGGCACCTATGGGGGCACCCCCGGTACCTATGGGGGCACCGCCGGCACCTATGGCGGCACCGCCGGCACCGCCGGTGGCGCCGAGCCGGAGGGCCGGCACGCCGCCCCCCTGCGCGGCGTGGTGCGACACACCGAGACGGTGCACGTCACCCGGCACACCGTGGTCGACGGCGCTCGGAACCCCGCTGGCGCCGGTGACTACGACCGAGGATGGCCGTCCGGCCCGGACACACCGTCGTGGGCCGAAGACCGGGAGCGCCGCTCCTGGTCTGGGGGCGGGCGGGCGCGTGACGAGCGGGGGCAGGGCGAACCGCCGGAGGTTGCTCGGGCCGGGGCGCAGTGGGATGACCAAGGCTGGGCCAACCAGCCCGACGGCCCGGGCTGGGACGGTGAGCGGTCTGACCGCGGCGGCGTTGACCAGCATGGCGGGGAGCTTGTGGCGGGCGGCGACGCGGAGGGCGAGTACTGGTCGCAGCTGCGGGCCGGAAACCGCTGGGCCGCCGTCCACGAGGACGAGCGGGGGCGCGAGCTGCGGCTGGGCGAGCAGCGGGCGCAGGTGCGTACGGATCGGGGCGGTGCCGAATACCGGGTGGACCAGCGGTGGGCCGCGGTCCGTCGGGACGAGCCCGGTCGTCCCGACGCCGGGCGGGGCGGGTGGTCCGAGCCGGTGGAACGATCCGCGCTGCCCCCGCCGTCCGCCGAGTGGGGGTCGCCCCGGCAACGGCAGCCCGAGCCCCGGTGGCCGGCGGAGCCGCAGCACCAGCCCGAGCCCCGGTGGCAGCCCGATTCGCAGCGCCAGCCGGAGCCCCGGTGGCAGCCTGATTCGCAGCGTCAGCCGGAGCCGGGTCAGTACGGCCGCGGGGACAACCGGTGGCGTTGACAGCCGCGGTAACGCCGAACAAGCGCAGCCGGCCCACTCACTTGTCGATGTCGCCGACCACGAAGAACATCGAGCCGAGGATGGCGACCAGGTCCGGCACCAGGCAACCGGGCAGGAGGGTGGCCAGCGCCTGCACGTTGGCGTACGACGCGGTGCGCAGCTTGAGCCGCCACGGCGTCTTCTCGCCCCGGGACACCAGGTAGTACCCGTTGATGCCGAGCGGGTTCTCGGTCCAGGCGTAGGTGTGCCCCTCGGGCGCCTTGAGGACCTTCGGCAGCCGGGTGTTGATCGGTCCGGTGAGCCGGTCCACCCGGTCCAGGCACTGCTCGGCGAGGTCGAGCGAGACGTACACCTGGTCGAGCAGCACCTCGAAGCGGGAGTGGCAGTCACCCGCGGTGCGGGTCACCACCGGCACGTCGAGCTGGTCGTACGCCAGGTAGGGCTCGTCCCGGCGGAGGTCGAGGTCGAGGCCGGAGGCGCGGGCGACCGGTCCGGAGGCGCCGAACGCGGCGGCCTGGGCGGCCGAGAGCACCCCCACGCCGACGGTACGGGCCAGGAAGATCTCGTTGCGCCGGATCAGATTGTCCAGGTCGGGCAGGCTCTGCCGGACTTCGCCGATGGCCGCCCGGGCCCGCCCGGTCCAGCCGGCCGGCACCTCCTCCTTGAGCCCACCGACCCGGTTGAACATGTAGTGGATCCGCCCGCCGGAGACCTCCTCGAGCACCGCCTGGAGCGTCTCCCGTTCCCGAAAGGCGTAGAACATCGGGGTGATCGCCCCGATCTCCAGCGGGTACGAGCCGAGGAACATCAGGTGGTTGAGGATCCGGTTCAGCTCGGCGAGCGCCATCCGGAGCCAGGTGGCCCGCTCCGGAACCTCCATCCCCAGCAGCCGCTCCACGGCGAGCACCACGCCGAGTTCGTTGGCGAACGCGGAGAGCCAGTCGTGCCGGTTCGCCAGCACGATGATCTGCCGGTAGTCGCGGACCTCGAACAGCTTCTCCGCGCCCCGGTGCATGTAGCCGATGATCGGTTCGGCGCTGACCACCCGTTCGCCGTCGAGCACCAGCCGCAGCCGGAGTACGCCGTGCGTCGAGGGGTGCTGCGGACCGATGTTGAGCACCATGTCGGTGCCGAGTTGTTCCCCACCGGCGCCGGTGCCGACGGTCAGTTCGCGGAGATCGGCGTCCGTGGTCATGCCTGTCATGGTGCCACGAGTGGGTCGAGGGCGACGCCGGCCGGCTGGAGGAGCCACCAGTGCCCGCCGAGGCCGGCCGGGTCGATCAGCTCGGCCACCGCCGACGCCGCGGAGAGGGCCCGCAGGTATCCCGCGGGGTCGGTGCTGGCCCGCGCCAGCGGTGGACGACGGCCGTCGGCACCGAGCGCCCGCAGCGCCGTCCGCTGCGCCACCAGGGTGTACGGGAGCTGCGCGACCCGCGTACCGGCGGCGGCGACCGAGTCCACGGCGAGGTGCGCGGTGACATCGCACGATCCGTCGGGTACCGGTGGGACCTGCCGCCCGTTCCGGTAGCCGGTCAGGGTGCCGGCGGCCGGCCGGGTTTGCCGGAGGTGCCCGTAGTCCACGGCGACCGCCAGCCCCCGGTCGAGCCGCCCGACGGCGTCCGCCCAGGCGTCGTCGCGGGTCCGGCCGATCTCGGCGCGGATGCCCGGGTCGTCGTCGGCGGGCGGCGACCACCACCGGGCCAACCAGTCGGCGTCTTCCGGGCTGACCGGGCCGCCGACCGTCTCCTCGCCGGTGGCGGGGTCCACCAGGAGGTACCGCCAGCCGGCCGGGGCGGCCACGGCTAGGTCCAGCGGGACATTGTCGAGCCACTCGGTGGCCAGCAGCAGGCCGGTGACGCCCGCGGGGATCTCCGGTGTCCAGGTGATCTCCGCGGGGAGCTCCGCGGGGCGCGGGGCGCGTTCGACGGCGGTGAGGCGCAGCCGGTGCGCGAGGGACGTGTCGGTGGCCCCGGCGATGCTGGCGTGCAGGGTGCGCAGTAGCTCGCCCCGCCCCGCTCCGACATCGACCACCGCGAGCGGGTCCGGGTGGTCCAGGGCGGCGTCAACGGTGGCGATCAGCCGGTGCAGGGCCGCCGCGAACGCCGGGGAGGCGTGCACGCTCGTACGGAAGTGGTCGGCGGGGCCGGCACCGGAGACGAAGAAGCCGTCCGGCCCGTACAGCGCCTGCTCCATCGCGTCCCGCCAGCGGATCGACATCAGCTTCTCCTTCTCCCCGGACCACCGGTGGTGAACGTTTTCACACCTCCCTGTCCCGGTTGCGGCGCCGCGGCGCATACTTGCCAGCGACCGGTACCCCTCCGAGGACTGGATCATCGTTATGAGTGCTTCGCTGTCTCCGCGTCCCGTCGATCAGTCGGTTGATGCTCCCACTCCCCGTTCCCTGACCGTCGGCCTGATCGGTGTCGGCCGGGTCGGTGCCGTCCTGGCCGCCGCTATCGCCGCCGCCGGCCACCGGGTGGTGGCCGCGACCGGCGGCTCCGCCGCCTCCCGCGCCCGGACGGCGCTGCTCCTGTCCGACGTGCCGCAGCGGCCGGCTATTTCGGTAGCCCGGGCCGCCACCGACCTCCTGTTGGTGGCGGTGCCGGATGACGCGCTCGCGACGGTCGTCGCCGGGCTCGCCGAGGCCGGGGCGTTGCGTCCGGGGCAGGTGGTCGCGCACACCTCCGGCGCGCACGGCCTGGCGGTGCTGGCGCCGGTCGTCGGGGCCGGGGCCACCCCGCTGGCCCTGCACCCCGCGATGACCTTCACCGGTACGCCGGACGATCTCACCCGACTGCCCGGCATCTCGTACGGGTTGACCGCCCCGGCGCAGCTGCGTCCGTTCGCTACCCGGCTCGTCGCCGACCTCGACGGCGTACCGGAGTGGGTCGCCGAGTCGGACCGAGCGCTCTACCACGCCGCCCTTGTGCACGGTGCCAATCACCTGATCACCCTCGTCAACGAGGCGGCCGACCGGCTGCGGGACGGCGGGGTGACCGAGCCGGAGCGGGTGCTAGCCCCGTTGTTGCGGGCCGCCTTGGACAACGCGTTGCGGCTCGGGGACGATGCGCTGACCGGACCGGTCGCCCGGGGCGACGCCGGCACCGTGCAGCGGCACCTGACTCAGCTCGCGGCGACCGCGCCGGAATCGGTGGGCCCCTACCTGGCGTTGGCTCGACGGACGGCGGACCGGGTGATCGCGGCCGGCCGGCTGCAGCCGACGGCGGCGCAGCCGGTGCTGGAGGCGTTGGGTGGACGGGATCGGGAGGGTGCTACGTGACCAAGCTGGTACACACCCGTGCCGAGCTGGCGGCGGCCCGGGCGGCGCTGACCGGCACCGTGGGCGTCGTCATGACCATGGGTGCCCTGCACTCCGGGCACGAGACCCTGTTGCGGGCGGCCCGGGAGCAGGCCGACGACGTCGTGGTCACGATCTTTGTGAATCCGCTCCAGTTCGGGCCGGACGAGGACTTCGACCGGTATCCCCGCACCCTCGACGCGGATCTGGAGATCTGCCGCCGGGCCGGCGCCGCGGTGGTCTTCGCGCCGGCCGTGTCGGAGCTGTACCCGCAGGGCCAGCCCCGGGTCTGGGTCAACCCGGGTCAGCTCGGCGAGGAGTTGGAGGGGCAGAGCCGGCCGGGCTTCTTCCACGGGGTGCTGACCGTGGTGCTGAAGCTGCTTCAGCTCACCCGGCCGGACTGGGCGTTCTTCGGCGAGAAGGACTACCAGCAGCTGGCCCTGATCCGCCGGATGGTGCGCGACCTGGAGGTGCCGGTGGAGATCGTCGGCGTGCCGACGGTCCGGGAGCCGGACGGGTTGGCGCTGTCCAGCCGGAACCGCTACCTGTCGCCCGATGGGCGGGCGGCTGCGCTGAGCCTGTCGGGGGCGCTGCGGGCGGGGGCGGCAGCCGCCGCCGGGGGCGCGGACTCGGGCGGGGTGCTGGCCGCCGCGCACGCCGCGTTCGACTCCGGACCGCCCGGCGCCGAACTGGATTACCTGGTGCTCACCGACCCGGAGCTGGAGCCGGGGCCGGTTGCGGGTCCGGCGCGGCTGCTCGCCGCCGCCTGGGTCGGCGCCACCCGCCTGATCGACAACGTGTCCGTCCAGCTCGACCCGCGTTTCTGACCCATCTCACGAAAGGCGTCTGATGCTGCGCACCATGCTTAAGTCGAAGATTCACCGGGCCACCGTCACCCAGGCCGACCTGCACTACGTCGGCTCGGTCACGGTGGACCAGGATCTGCTGGACGCGGCCGATCTGCTCCCCGGTGAACAGGTGGCGATCGTGGACGTCACCAACGGCGCCCGGTTGGAGACCTATGTGATCCCGGGGCAGCGGGGCAGCGGCGTGATCGGTATCAACGGTGCCGCCGCCCACCTGGTCCACCCGGGGGACCTGGTCATCCTCATCGCCTACGGACAGCTGGAGGACGCGCAGGCGCGTACCTACCAGCCGCGGATCGTGCACGTCGATTCGGGCAACCGGATCGTGGACCTGACCGCGGACGCGGCCACGGCGGCGCCCGGGACGGCGGGGGCGCCGGTCCCCAACCCGTTGGCGGACTCGCTGACCTGACCGGGGTCGCAGGACCGCTGACCTGACCGGGGTCGCGCGCCCGCCGACCTGATCGGGGTCGCGCGCCCGCCGGAGCCACGCCACGAGGATCTGTTACTCGTCGGGCATCCTTGGCTACCCTGGGTGGACTCGTTGGCAGGCGGGGCGTCGACTCTGGGAGGCGGCGTGAGGCATCGGGTCGGGAAGGGCGCGCGGGCGGTCGGCGGCATGCGGGCGTGGTGCGCGGCGACGGTGGTGGCGGCGCTGCTGGCGGGTTGTGCCGGGCCGACCGACGGCGACCTCACCGACGACTGGGGGGCGTTGCCCGCCGCCGGTCCGTTCACTCCCGAAGCGGGGGTGTGTCAGGTGGCCGACGCCACCACCCAGGTGACCCTGGCGGCGTACCAACCAGTGGAGTGCTCGGCCCCGCACCGGGTCGAGACCGTGCACGTGGGGACCTTCCCGACGGGGCGGTCCGGCCCACCGGCCGCCGGCTCGGTTGACCTGCGGATGGCGTTCGTCGACTGTGACACCCGCACCAGCGCGTACGTGGGGGCCGATTGGCGGATCGGGCGGCTGCGGCTCTGGGTGGCTGTCCCGTCCCCCGCGGGCTGGGCCGCTGGTTCCCGCTGGTACCGCTGCGACCTCACCGAGGTGACCTCCGCTGAGGCGGACGCCGAGGTGGTGCTCCGCACCGGCAGTCTGCGCGGCGGGCTCGCCGCCGGGTCACCGCTGCGGCTCGGTTGCCAGCAGAGTGGTCCGGATCGGGGCGGTGGGGTGGGGGCGCTGCGCCCCGTGGACTGCAGCAGTCGACACGACGCGGAGTTCGTCGGGGTGTGGCGGGCACCGAAGAGCCCGTACCCCACCGCGGACGCGGACTGGGCGTCGCTCTACGCCGGCTGCCGCAGCGAGATCGCGCGCTTCACGGAGGTGCCCGACGACCCGACGCTACGGCTGCGCGTCGATGTGGTGGTCCGTCCACCTGGCGCGGGCCGGTGGGAGGTCGGCGATCGGGGGGTCCGCTGCTACCTGTGGCTCAGCGACCGTCAGGTGACCGGGTCGCTGCAGGGCGCCGGTCCGGCCCGGTTGCCGGTCCGGAACCGGTGACGAGGAGCTAGCGGCGCTCTCCCCCGGCCTCGTCGGCGGGCGGATCGGCCCGGTCGGGTACGGCGTTGCCCAAACCACTCGTCTCGCCCCCGCCGCCTCCCACGTGCGTTGTTCGGGTTGACTGTGGGGATGGACCTTCCGACCGGTGACTGGCCGGCCCTGCCCCGGCTACTGGCGGCGCCCGCGCCCGGGTGGGTGGAGACGACTGACGTGATTGTCGTCGGTTCTGGGGTCGCCGGGCTGACCGCCGCGCTCCACCTGCGGGAGGCGGGTCTGCACGTCACGGTGGTCTCCAAGGTTGACATCGAGGAGGGCTCGACGCGCTGGGCGCAGGGCGGTATCGCCGCGGTGCTCGATCCGCACGACACCCCCGCGGCCCATGCCTCGGACACCGAGATCGCCGGGGTTGGCCTCAGTGATCCGGCGGCGGTCCGGGTCCTCGTCGAGGAGGGGCCCACCCGGTTGCGGGAGTTGATGCGGATCGGCGCGGAGTTCGACCGCAACCCGGATGGCTCGCTCATGCTCACCCGGGAGGGCGGGCACCGAGCGGACCGGATCGTGCACGCGGGTGGCGACGCCACCGGTGCGGAGGTGCAGCGGGCCCTACACGCCGCCGTACGTCGGGATCCGTGGATCCGGCTTGTCGAGCACGCCCTGGTGCTGGACCTGCTCCGGGCCCCCGGTGCCGGTCCGGACGGGCTCGGCCCCGCCTGTGGGGTGACCCTGCATGTGTTGGGTGAGGGCAGCGAGGACGGCGTCGGGGCGATCCTGGGGCGCGCGGTGGTGCTCGCGACCGGGGGGATGGGGCAGGTCTTCGGGGTAACGACCAATCCCGCGGTCTCCACCGGCGACGGGGTGGCCCTCGCACTGCGGGCCGGGGCCGCCGTCACCGATTTGGAGTTCGTCCAGTTCCATCCGACCGCGCTGATCGTCCCGCCGTCCGCCCGGGCCTCCGGTGCCCGGCACGCCCAGCAGCCGCTGGTCTCCGAGGCGCTGCGGGGCGAGGGTGCCCAGCTGGTGGACTCCGACGGTAAGCGGTTCATGGTCGGGCAGCACGAGCTGGCGGAGTTGGCCCCCCGGGACGTGGTCGCGAAGGGCATCCACCGGGTGTTGCTGGCCACCGGCGCGGACCAGGTCTTCCTCGATGCCCGGCACCTCGGCGGTGAATTCCTTGCCCGCCGCTTTCCCACCATTGTGGCGTCCTGCCTGGCCATCGGCGTCGATCCGGCGACCGACCTGATTCCGGTGGCACCGGCGGCGCACTACGCCTCCGGCGGTGTCCGTACCGACCTGCACGGCCGTACCTCCATCCCCGGCCTGTACGCCTGCGGTGAGGTCGCCTGCACCGGTGTGCACGGCGCGAACCGGCTGGCCAGCAACTCGCTGCTGGAGGGGTTGGTCTTCTCCCGCCGGATCGCCGAGGAGCTGGCGACCGGCCTGCCGGAGCAGTTGCGTCCGGCGCCGACCGGTGCCTGGGTGGGGGGTGCGGGTCGGGTGCTTCCCGTCGCCGGCGTTCCCGACCTGCAACGGGCGATGACGCGGGGCGCGGGCGTGCTGCGGTCGGCGGCGACCCTGGCCGACACGGCGGCTGCCCTGGCCACGCTCGGCGACGCCACGGGAGTTCCCCGCACCGCGGACTGGGAGGCGACGAATCTGCTGACGGTGGCGACCGTGCTGGTGGCGGCCGCCACCGCGCGGCAGGAGACCCGGGGTTGCCACTGGCGGGAGGACTTTCCGATGGCCGACGAGCGGTGGCGGGGCCACCTGGTCGGCACCATTGATCCACAGGGCCGGCTGCTGCGAAGGTGGCAGGGGTTCGGGGCCACCGAGCGTGGGGAGGACAGGTGACTGGAGAGACCGAGGGCTTGCTGCGGGCGGCCGGGCTGGACCCGGAGCGCGTACGACGGGTGATCGTCGACGCGCTCCTGGAGGACCTGGGGTCGGAGTTTCTCGACGTGACCAGTGTCGCCACGATCCCCGACAGTCAGGTTGACACGGCGGACCTGGTCGCGCGGGCCGACGGGGTGGTCGCCGGGCTGCCGGTGGCCGCAGCGGTGTTCGAGCTGGTGGGCGAGGTGACCGGAGCCGACCGTACGGTGGCGGTGTCGCTCGTCGCCCACGACGGGCAGCGGGTGGTCCGGGGCGACGTGCTGGCCACGGTGACCGGCCCGACCCGGCTGCTGCTCACCGCCGAGCGCACCGCGCTGAACCTGCTTTCCCGGATGTCCGGCGTCGCCACCCACACCCGGGCCTGGGCCGACGCGTTGGCCGGCACCAAGGCGATGGTCTTGGACACCCGGAAGACGACTCCGGGCCTGCGGGCGCTGGAGAAGTACGCGGTCCGCGCCGGCGGCGGCACCAACAAGCGGATGGGCCTGCACGACGTGGCCATGGTCAAGGACAACCACAAGCTGGCGGCCGGTGGGGTGGCCGCGGCGTACCGGCGGGTCCGGGCGGCCTTCCCCGGCGTGGCGGTGCAGGTGGAGGTGGACACCCTCGCCGAGGCGGTGGAGGCGGTCGAGGCGGGCGCCGACTTCCTGCTGGTCGACAACATGGGGGTGGAGCTGCTGCGCGAGGTGGTGCGCGCGGTCGGGGGGCGGGCCGAGTTGGAGGCGACCGGGGGGCTGACGCTGGCGGTGGCGGCCGAGGTGGCGGCGACCGGGGTGGACTTCCTGTCGGTCGGCGCGCTCACCCACTCGTCGTCGAGTCTGGACGTCGCGCTGGACCTACGGACGGGGTGAGGCGGCGGGCGTTGGCGGTTGTCTAGGCTGTCGGTGTGCTGCTCTGCATCGACATCGGAAACACCAACACCGTACTGGCGACGTTCGATGGCGACAAACTGGTGCACTCCTGGCGGATCAACACGGATCCGCGGTCTACCGCGGACGAGTTGGGGTTGATGTTCCGGGGGCTGCTCTCCGGCGCCGATGTGGAGATCAGCGGGGTGGCCGCCTGCTCGACGGTGCCCGCTGCGCTCCGGTCGGTGCGTACGATGCTGGACCGCTACTACGCCCACGTGCCGCACATGATCGTCGAGCCCGGGGTGCGGACCGGGGTGCAGCTCGCCATCGACAACCCCAAGGAGGTCGGTGCCGACCGGGTGGTCAACACGCTCGCGACGTACAACCTCTACGGCGGCCCGTCGATCGTCGTCGACTTCGGCACCACCACCAATTTCGACGTGATCAGCGGGCGGGGCGAGTTCCTGGGCGGGGCGTTCGCCCCCGGCATCGAGATATCCTTCGACGCGCTCGCGGCCCGCGCCGCCCAGCTGCGCAAGGTCGAGGCCGCCCGGCCCCGTTCGGTGATCGGCAAGAACACGGTCGAATGCCTGCAGGCCGGCCTCTACTTCGGCTTCGCCGGGCAGGTGGATCGGATCGTGGAGCGGATGGTGGAGGAGTTGGGTACGGTCAAGGCGGTGATCGCCACCGGAGGGCTGGCCCCGCTGGTGATGCAGGAGTGCCGGACGATCACCCACCACGAGCCGATGATCACCCTGATCGGGCTCCGGATGGTCTACGACCGCAACGTTTGAGCGGCCGGACCCGCCCGAGTCCGGCCCGGCCGGACCGTCCGAGCCCGGCCCGGCCGGACCGTCCGAGCCCGGCCCGGCCGGGTCATCAACCAGGTGATTGCGGGTATTGCGGTCGTAATCCGTCGTCATCGCCCCCCTAACGCGGGAGTGGGCGTGGGTTCGGTCATGGCGGCCGGCTATCCGATGTCCCTCGCGAGCGCCCTTGAGTACGCTCGGGGGCTGACCCCACCCGAATTCCCTGCCTGAGGAAGCGCGCCGTGATCGAGCAGAACGCCGTACCAGTTGACCCCGCCGACGACCTTCCGGAGCAGATGAAGGTCCGCCGGGAGAAGCGGGACCGGATGCTCGCCGAGGGGGTCGAGCCATATCCGCTCGGTTATCCGCGGACCAGCACGCTCGCCGAGATCCGCCAGGGCTACGCCGACCTCCCCACCGACACGGCCACCGGGGACCAGGTGTCGGTCACCGGCCGGGTGATCTTTGTGCGGAACACTGGCAAGCTATGTTTCGCCACGCTCCGCGACGGCGACGGGACCGAGCTGCAGGCCATGCTCTCCCTGGACCGGGTCGGCGCGCAGCGGCTTGCGGACTGGAAGCAGCTGGTGGACCTCGGTGACCTCGTCGGGGTGACCGGTGAGGTGATCACCAGTCGGCGCGGTGAGTTGTCGGTGCTGGCACAGGGGTGGGCGGTCACCGCGAAGGCCCTTCGCCCGCTGCCGGTGGCGCACAAGCCGCTCAGTGAGGAGGCCCGGGTCCGGCAGCGCTACGTCGACCTCATCGTTCGCCCGCAGGCCCGGCAGATGGTTCGTACCCGGGCGACCGCGGTGCGAAGCCTGCGGGAGTCCCTGCACGAGCGGGGTTTCCTCGAGGTGGAGACCCCGATGCTCCAGCTGCTGCACGGCGGTGCGGCCGCTCGCCCATTCGTGACCCACAGCAATGCCCTCAACACCGACCTCTATCTGCGAATCGCTCCGGAACTGTTTCTCAAGCGCGCGCTTGTTGGTGGCGTAGATCACGTTTTTGAGATCAACCGTAACTTCCGCAATGAGGGCGTCGACTCGTCGCACTCGCCGGAGTTCGCGATGCTCGAGGCTTACCAGGCGTATGGCGACTACGACACGATCGGTGAGTTGACCCGTCATCTGATCCAGCGGGCGGCGCTGGCGGTCGGCGGGTCGACGGTGGTGACCCACGCGGACGGTCGCGAGTTCGACCTCGGCGGTGAGTGGCGTTCCGTGACGTTGTTCGGTTCCCTTTCCGAAGCGCTTGGAGAGGAGGTCACGGTACACACGGAGCGGGCCCGCCTGGTCGAGTACGCCGACAAGGTGGACTTGGCGGTCGACCCGAAGTGGGGTCCGGGCAAGCTGGCCGAGGAACTGTTCGAGGAGTTGGTCGTACCGGGTTTGCTGGCGCCCACCTTCGTGCGGGACTATCCCGAGGAGACCAGCCCGTTGGTGCGGGCGCACCGTAGCGAGCCGGGCCTGACCGAAAAGTGGGACCTCTACGTGCTCGGCTTCGAACTGGGTACGGGCTACTCGGAGTTGGTGGATCCGGTGGTTCAGCGGGAACGTCTGGTGGCCCAGGCGCGGCTCGCGGCACGGGGCGACGACGAGGCGATGCAGCTCGACGAGGACTTTCTCCGGGCCCTGGAGTACGGAATGCCACCGTCTGGTGGTATGGGAATGGGAATCGACCGGCTCCTCATGGCGCTGACCGGCCTGGGAATTCGGGAAACCATCCTCTTCCCGCTGGTCCGACCGGAGTGACGGTCGGGTCACCCGACTCGTAACCGGATCCTATTGACGCGCGGCGCGGCATCCGGGTTATTGTGCTCTTGCGGGATTCGCAGAACCGCTGCACCCTGCTGGAAAGGAATGTGGGACGTGGCCAAGCAGATCATTCATAAGCTGGTCGATGACCTGGATGGCGGGGACGCTGACGAGACCGTCAAGTTCGCCCTCGACGGCGTTCAGTACGAGATCGACCTGTCGAGCGTCAACGCCGAGAAATTGCGGGAGGTATTCGCCGCGTACGTCGCCAACGGCACGAAGGTGGGCCGGGGTGGCGTGGTCGTGGGTGGCCGGGCTGCCCGGGGCCGGGGCGGTGCCACCGCCGATCGTGAGCAGAACAAGGCGATCCGGGCCTGGGCCAAGAAGGCCGGCAAGGAGATTTCCGACCGGGGTCGTATCCCGCAGGAGATCGTGGACGAGTACCACACTCGCGCCGGCCACTGACCGGTATCTGGCGGACGCCGGCCCGGAGCGCAGACTCCGGGCCGGCGTTGCTGTGTCTCGGCCCGGTGGCGGTCGGGGTGAGGGACGCTACCGCTGGTGGCGGCCGGTGGTGTCGTCGTGGCGGTGCGCCGGGTGGGCTGTTTCCGGGTCGGTGGCGCTTTCCGGGGCGTCGGGGGGTCGATCCGGCGGCGGTCGAATTTCGCTCTGCGCGTAGCAGCGCTGCTACCGGAACACCTGCTGAGCGCGGACGGTTGGGCAAAACAGCGCGTATCCGGCACCACCGGGGGAGGCAGGACCCCAGCGGAGTCGGCCCGCGGCGATAGAGTTAAAAGGCACGGACGCCCATCCCGGGCGTTCACGCAGCGGCCCCGCCACGATCTAGATCATCGAGGCGCACGGTATGTGAGGAGCACGAGGGCATGTTCGAGCGGTTCACCGACCGAGCGCGTCGGGTTGTTGTCCTGGCCCAAGAAGAGGCCCGGATGCTCAACCACAATTACATTGGTACTGAGCACATTCTGCTGGGCCTGATCCACGAGGGTGAGGGCGTGGCCGCCAAGGCGCTGGAGAGTCTGGGGATCTCCCTGGAGGGCGTGCGCCAGCAGGTTGAGGAGATCATCGGGCAGGGCCAGCAGGCGCCGAGTGGTCATATTCCGTTCACCCCGCGGGCCAAGAAGGTGCTGGAGCTCTCGCTGCGGGAGGCGCTGCAGCTCGGGCACAACTACATCGGCACCGAGCACATTCTGCTGGGCCTGATCCGTGAGGGTGAGGGCGTGGCGGCGCAGGTGCTGGTGAAGTTGGGGGCGGACCTGAATCGGGTCCGTCAGCAGGTGATCCAGCTGTTGTCGGGTTATCAGGGCAAGGAGCCGGCGGCGGCGGGTACGGCGCCGGGTGAGGCCGCTCCCTCGACGAGCTTGGTGTTGGACCAGTTCGGTCGCAATCTGACGCAGGCGGCCCGGGAGGGCAAGCTCGACCCGGTTATCGGTCGGGAAAAAGAGATCGAGCGGGTCATGCAGGTGCTGTCCCGGCGGACGAAGAACAATCCGGTGCTGATCGGTGAGCCCGGTGTGGGTAAGACCGCCGTGGTGGAGGGCCTGTCGCAGCGGATCGTCAAGGGCGAGGTGCCCGAGACGCTGAAGGACAAGCAGCTCTACACCCTTGACCTGGGTGCTCTGGTGGCCGGTTCACGGTATCGGGGTGACTTCGAGGAGCGGTTGAAGAAGGTCCTCAAGGAGATCCGCACCCGTGGTGACATCATCCTGTTCATTGACGAGATCCACACGCTGGTGGGTGCGGGTGCCGCCGAGGGTGCGATCGACGCGGCGAGCATTCTGAAGCCGATGCTGGCGCGGGGTGAGTTGCAGACCATCGGCGCGACGACGCTGGATGAGTACCGCAAGCACCTGGAGAAGGATGCCGCGCTGGAGCGCCGGTTCCAGCCCATCCAGGTGGGTGAGCCATCGTTGCCGCACACCATTGAGATTCTGAAGGGGCTGCGGGACCGCTACGAGGCGCACCACCGAGTGTCGATCACGGACGCGGCCCTGGTGGCGGCGGCGACCCTGGCCGACCGGTACATCTCGGATCGATTCCTGCCGGACAAGGCGATCGATCTGATTGATGAGGCGGGCGCGCGGATGCGGATCCGGCGGATGACCGCGCCGCCAGACCTGCGGGACTTCGATGAGCGGATCGCGCAGGTGCGTCGGGACAAGGAGTCCGCGATCGACGCGCAGGACTTCGAACGGGCCGCGCAGCTGCGGGACACCGAGAAGCAACTGCTGGGTCAGAAGGCGCAGCGGGAGAAGGAGTGGAAGGCCGGCGACCTGGATGTCGTGACCGAGGTCGACGACGAGCAGATCGCCGAGGTGCTCGGTAACTGGACGGGTATCCCGGTCTACAAGCTGACCGAGGAGGAGACCTCCCGGCTGCTGCGGATGGAAGACGAGCTGCACAAGCGGGTCATCGGCCAGGAGGACGCGGTCAAGGCGGTGTCGAAGGCGATCCGCCGCACGCGGGCCGGTCTGAAGGACCCGAAGCGGCCGTCCGGCTCGTTCATCTTCGCCGGCCCGTCCGGGGTCGGTAAGACCGAGCTGTCCAAGGCCCTCGCGGAGTTCCTCTTCGGCAGCGAGGACGCGTTGATCCAGCTGGACATGTCCGAGTTCCACGACCGGTACACGGTGTCCCGGCTCGTCGGTGCGCCTCCCGGCTACGTCGGCTACGACGAGGGCGGGCAGCTGACCGAGAAGGTCCGTCGGCGGCCGTTCAGCGTGGTCCTCTTCGACGAGATCGAGAAGGCCCACCCGGACGTGTTCAACACGCTGCTGCAGATCCTCGAGGACGGGCGGCTCACCGACGGTCAGGGCCGGATCGTGGACTTCAAGAACACGGTCATCATCCTGACGACCAACCTCGGTACCCGCGACGTCGCCAAGGCGGTCTCGCTGGGCTTCCAGGCCTCCGATGACTCCGACTCGAACTACGACCGGATGAAGCAGAAGGTCAACGACGAGCTCAAGCAGCACTTCCGGCCGGAGTTCCTCAACCGGATCGACGACACCATCGTCTTCCACCAGCTACGCCACCGGGAGATCCTCTCGATCGTCGATATCATGATCGGTCGGATCGAGACCCAGCTGCGCAACAAGGACATGGGGCTGGAGCTCACCGACAACGCCAAGCAGTACCTGGCGACGAAGGGCTTCGACCCGGTCCTCGGTGCCCGGCCGCTGCGCCGTACGATCCAGCGCGACATCGAGGACAACCTCTCCGAGCGGATCCTGTTCAACGAGCTCAACCCCGGCCAGATCGTCATCGTTGACTGCGAGGGTGATCCGGCCGACATCGATTCCTCCAGCCTCACCTTCCGCGGCACCGACAAACCGGCCGAGCTGCCGGACGCGGTCCCCGCCGACCTCGGCGGTGCCGCCACGGGGGCGGACGAAACGGCGTAGGCCGGCAGGTCCAACCGACGAGAACGGCCCGATGGCGATCGCCATCGGGCCGTTCTCGTGCTCAGTGGACGAGGATCGGCGGTCCGTCCCCGGCGAGCCGGAAGGACGCCTCGTTGACCTGCTCCACGAGACCGTCGTCGACTAGGCCGGCCAACGCCCGAAAACGCTGGGCTTCGTCGGCCCACACCTGGTCCAGGCGTTGCCGGGGTACCGGGGCGGTTGCCTCCCGGAGCACACCGAGCAGTAGCCCACGGACCTGACGGTCGGTGCCCGCGTACCGTTGCGGACGTCGGGTGGGGCCGGTCGGCGCCGGCTCCCCGGCGGCCCGCCAGGCGCAGATCGAGGCGACCGGGCAACTCCCGCACCGCGGCGACCGGGCCGTGCAGACCACCGCCCCCAGCTCCATGAAGGCCGCACTGGCCAGCGCGGCGGCGGCCGGTTCCGCCGGCAGCAGCTCCTCGGCGGCGACCAGGTCGGCCGGGCGGGTGGCGGGGCCGGCGTCCGGTTCGCCCGCGACCGCCCGAGAGATCACCCGCCGTACGTTGGTGTCCACGACCGGGTGCCGCTGCCCGTACGCGAACGCGGCTACGGCCCGCGCCGTGTACGTGCCAACCCCGGGTAGGGCCAGCAGCTGCTCCAGCCGGTTCGGCACCTGTCCGTCGTGCCGCTCCACGATCGCCACCGCGGCCTCACGCAGTCGGACCGCCCGCCGTGGGTAGCCGAGCCGCCCCCACATCCGGATCGCCTCTGCGGGCGGCTCCGCCGCCAGGTCGGCCGGGGCAGGCCAGCGGGCCATCCAGTCCGTCCAGGCGGGCAGCACTCGGGCGACCGGGGTCTGCTGGAGCATCACCTCACTGACGAGGATGGCCCAGGCGCCAACCTCGGGGCGCCGCCAGGGCAGGTCCCGGGCGTGCTGCGTGTACCACCGGCTGACCCGGGTGGTGAAGGTCGGTTCAGTCATCGTCGGTCGATCATGTCACGCCGCGGGACGCGCGCCCCCATGGCGGCCAACCCGCTGACCAGTCCCGAGAATGGTCGAGCGGGCAGTAATGACGAGTGGTCGAGCGGGCGGTAATTGGGTGGCGTTGTGGGCCTGATCGGGGAGAATCCGGGGATGAGTGAGCTCGCCATCACCGTCATCGGTCGGGACCGGCCCGGCATCGTGGCCGATGTGGCCGAGGTGCTCGCCCGCCTCGGCGCGAACCTCACCGACAGCACCATGACCCGGCTCCGGGGGCATTTCGCGATGACGTTGATCTGCGTGGGCCCGGCTGCCGCCGAGGCCGAGGCCGCGCTGGCGCCGCTCGCCGCCGACGGTCAGCTCCTGGCGACGGTACGCGCGGTGGTGCCCGACGGGGAGCAGACGTCGAGCGGCGCGCCGTACGTGCTGGCGGTGCATGGTGCTGATCGGATGGGCATCGTCGCCGCGATGACCCGGGTGCTCGCGGAGGCGGGCGGCAACGTCACGGACCTGAGTACCCGCCTCGCCGGCACGCTCTACGTCGTCCTCGCTGAGGTCGAGCTGTCGCCGGACGTGGCCGAGCAGGTGACGGCCCGGCTGGCGGCGACTGCCGCGGCACTCGGGGTGGAGGTAACCCTCCGGCCGGCCGACCCGGATCTGCTGTGAACCGCGAGGAGCGTGTCGGCCTCGGCGACTGGACGCTGGACGTGCTGGGCCCGCCGGGTCAGGTGCGACCGGTGGTGTCCGCCCCGGCCGCGGTGCTCACCCGGGCCGCCGGCGAGGTGGATCCGACGGCGGAGCAGACGGTACGCCTCGCCGCCGATCTGGTCGCCACGATGCGGGTCGCTCCGGGCTGCGTCGGTCTGGCCGCCCCGCAGGTCGGGGTCGGTGCCCGGGTCTTCGCGGTGGATGTCACCGGCCATCCGAAGGCCGGCATCGGGCACGGTGCGTTCGTGCTGTGCAACGCGGTCGTGGTGGAGGCCAGTCGGTGGAAGGCGGGCCGGGAGGGGTGCATGTCCGTGCCGGATCTGACCGGTGACGTCAAGCGCGCCGGCCGCCTGGTGGTGGAGGGGGCGCTGCCGGGAACCGGCGCGACGGTTCGGTTGGTCACCGACGCGTTCGAGGCGCGGGCCCTGCAACACGAGATCGACCACTGTGCGGGTCTGCTGTTTTTGGACCGGGTCGCCGGTGCCCATGCCGTGTACCAGCGCAAGGTGTATCTGTGATCACTTTCCGCTTTCCCGCCCGTACCCTTGGTGGTTTGGACTGTTGTAAGTGGAGAAAAGCTTTCATTGCTGGACTGATTCGGCGCGTCGCTGTCGGTTGCCGCACGTGGCACCGCTACGGTAGAGCATCATGCGTCTGACGGTCGGCCCCTTGCCCCCCGCCGTTTACTGGCGGCGTCGCGCCGTTGTACTCGGAGCGGTGTTGCTCTTTCTGGTGGTGGTTTTCTACTCCTCATGGGGTAATTCGGACGAATCCGCCAGCAAGAACGCCAGCGGGCAAGAGCAGCCCTCCGGCGACTCCCCAGCCGACTCCGAAACCCCGGCCGGGCAGGCGGATCCCCCGGATGACCCGGGCGACGCCGGTGGGGAGGAGCCGCCCAACCCCGAGCCGTCCGAGGGGGCTGAGGTGGATGACCCGCCCCAGGTGCCCCCGAGTACCGGCGACGGAGACTGCACCGATGCCGACATCAGCGTGATCGCTGACGCCCAGCCGACGTCGGTGGGCCAGGGCGATGCCGTAGAACTGAAATTTAAGATCAAAAATATTTCGGACCGGACCTGCAGCCGGGATGTCGGCGCGGACCTACAGGAGCTGTTCCTCAAGTCCGGGGCGGCGACGATCTGGTCCTCCGACAGCTGTGGCATCGCCGAGGGCTCGTACGTCCAGTCGTTCACGCCGAACTTTGAGCGGTCCTTCGGGGTCACCTGGAACGGCAACGACGACACCCGCTGTCAGGGTGGGGTCGCCATTGGCCCCGAAGCGCCGCCCGGCACCTACCAGGTGTTCGCCCGGGTCGGCACGAAGCACAGCGAGCCGGTGGAGCTCGAGGTCGGCGGCTGACCGAGCCGTACGGCTGGCGGGGGGGGTCAGACGTAGCGTTCCAGGATCGAGGCCTCGGCGAGCCGGGAGAGTCCTTCTCGGACGCCCCTGGCCCGGGCGTCGCCGACGCCCTCGACGGCCTGCAGGTCCTCCACGGTCGCGCCGAGCAGCCGCTGAAGGCTGCCGAAGTGCCCCACCAGGCGGTCAACGATCGCCACCGGCAGCCGCGGCACCTTGGCCAGTAGCCGGAACCCGCGAGGGCTGAGCGCGGCGTCGAGTGCGTCGGCGGCGGCCGGGTAGCCGATCGCTCGGCTGACCGCGACCAGGTCGATCAACTCGGCCGCGGTCAGCAGGTCCAGCTCGACCAGGGCCTCGTCAAGGGTACGGGGCTTGCGGCCGCTGGGCAGGTAGTCCCGGATGACCAGGGTGCGGTCGGCGTCCACACCGGCCATCAGCTCGTCGAGTTGTAGCGCGAGGAGCCGGCCGTCGGTGCCCAACTCCACGACGTATCCGGCGATCTCGTCGGCGATTCGACGGACCATCTCGAGTCGTTGCACGACGGCGACCGCGTCCCGGACGGTGACCAGGTCCTCGATCTCCAGGGCGGAGAGGGTGCCGGAGACCTCGTCCAGGCGTAGCTTGTAGCGCTCGAGCGTGGCGAGTGCCTGGTTGGCCCGGGAGAGGATGGCGGCCGAGTCGTCCAGCACGTGCCGCTGGCCGTTGACGTAGAGGCTGATGATCCGCATCGACTGGCTCACCGAGATGACCGGGTAGCCGGTCTGACGGGCAACCCGCTCGGCGGTGCGGTGCCGGGTGCCGGACTCCTCGGTCGGGATCGAGGGGTCGGGCATCAGATGCACTGCCGCCCGGACGATCCGGCTGCCGTCGCTGGAGAGCACCACGGCGCCATCCATTTTGCACAGCTCGCGGACGCGGGTGGCGGAGAACTCCACGTCGAGCGGGAAGCCGCCGGTGCAGAGGCTCTCGACGACCCGGTCGCAGCCCAGGACGATCAGGGCGCCGGTGCGTCCGCGGAGGATTCGCTCCAGCCCGTCCCGGAGGGCGGTGCCGGGTGCCATCAGGGCCAGGTTGGCGCGCACTGGGTCACTGGCCGCGCCTCCGGTCACGTGCACGCTGATCGGACGGGCGGTCGAACCCACGGCACCGGTGCGGGCGTGTGGTGTCGCGCCGGCAGGCTTGGTGGTGTCGCGGTCGGTCGGCACGGGGACAGTCTACGGACTACTCTGCGGTGGGTGTTGTCGCGGTTACTGTGATGTGTCGTGCTGCCTGAATTAACCGATCCAACCGCTTAATAGCCCTTTATTGGGAAGCTTTCTGTATTAACGGGGCTGAAGGTTATTCGGCTGATACCCGCGCGACCGCTTGAAGCGCGGCCCGGACATCGCTGACTTCGATCACTCGTAGCTGTTCGGCGCGGACGCCGGTGCTCTCCGGACCACAGCCCGGTGGTACGAGCGCGAGCCGGAAGCCAAGCCGGGCCGCCTCGGCCAGGCGGCGCGGCACCGCCCCCACCCGACGTACCTCCCCGGTGAGCCCGACCTCCCCGATCGCCACCAGGTGCGGGGTGATCGCGAGGTTGAGCCCGCCGGAGGCGACCGCCAGAGCAACCGCCAGGTCGGCGGCGGGCTCGACGACCCGGATGCCGCCAACAGTGGCCGCGAAGACCTCCCGATCGTGCAGGGTCAGCCGCTCGGTGCGTCGTTGGAGCACCGCCAGGACCATCGCGAGTCGGGCTGAGTCGAGGCCGGAGACCGTTCGTCGGGGCGACCCGGCCACCGTCGCCCCGATCAGCGCCTGTACCTCGGTGACCAGCGCACGTCGCCCCTCCATCGCCACCGTGACACAGGTGCCGGGAACCGGCTCCGAGTAGCGGGTGAGAAAGAGCCCGGACGGGTCGGCCAGACTGCTGATCCCGCCCTCGTGCATCTCGAAGCAGCCGACCTCGTCGGCCGCGCCGAACCGGTTCTTCACCCCCCGCACCAACCGCAGGGACGAGTGTTTGTCCCCTTCGAAGTGCAGCACCACGTCAACCAGGTGCTCCAGCACCCGTGGACCGGCCACCTGGCCGTCCTTGGTGACGTGCCCCACCAGCAGCGTCGCGATGCCCCGCTCCTTGGCGACCGCCACCAGGGCCGCGGTGACCGCACGGACCTGGGTCACCCCGCCGGGCACCCCTTCGCTGCCGGTGGTCGAGATCGTCTGCACCGAATCCAGTACCAGCAGCCCCGGCTTGACCGCGTCGAGGTGCCCGAGCACCGCGGCGAGGTCGCTCTCGGCCGCCAGATAGAGCTGCTCGTGCAGGGCGCCCATCCGTTCGGCGCGCAACCGGACCTGGCTGACCGACTCCTCGCCACTGACCACGAGCGATGGGTTGGCGCCGCCAGCGGCCCACTGCTGCGCCACGTCGAGGAGCAGGGTCGACTTGCCGACCCCCGGCTCGCCGGCGAGCAACACCACCGCGCCCGGAACCAGGCCGCCGCCGAGCACCCGGTCGAGTTCGCTGACCCCGGTCGGGCGGGCGCGCGCGGGCGCGGCGCTGATGGTGGCGATCGGCCGCGCCGGCTCGGCCGGCAGCCGGGAGCTGACCACCCGGCCGGAGACGGTCGGGCCGGTCAGCGTGCACTCGACGACCGAGCCCCACTCGCCGCACTCCGGGCAGCGGCCAACCCACTTCGGTGGTTGGTGGCCGCAGGCGTCGCACTCGTAGGCGGGGCGGGGTGCGCGGGCGGCGCGGGCGCCGGTCGGGCCGGCGCGGCCGGATCGGGAGGTGGTCACCCCAGGACGTTAACCGTCGCGTCGACGATCAGTGCCCGGCGCCACCCGGACCGCCGTGCCCGTCCTCCAGCTCCTCGAAGCCGGTGTGGCGCTCGATGATCGGCTCCGGGGGAGCGGCCGGGGTGAGCGGCACGGCGACCGGCGCCGCGGCCCGGATCGTGGTGCCACCGAAGTCGAAGGTCACGAAGACACTCTCGCCGACCCGCAGCGGCTGATCCAGCCCGATCAGCCGCAGCACCGCTGGCGCCTCCGAGTTGAGCTGGGCGAAACTCAGCGGCGGCACCACGATCTGGGCCGGCAGGCCAGCGGAGGGCGCAGTCTCGGTGACCGTCGTTGCCGGGCTTTCCTCGAGCGGGGCGTTGGGGTCGCTACGGACGACCTCCTGGGCGCCCTCGGTGGTGACGGTCACCGTGACCTGGTCCGGCGAGTCGTTGTAGAGGACCACGTCCAGGTTCGCGTCGTCACCGGCCTGGTAGCCGTCCACCCCCGGGTAGGCGATCAGCAGGCCACGAACAGCGAAGTCGCCGCTCTTACTCGCGACGTTGACACCCTGAATCGACGGTACGGTTTCGGCGGTCTCGGAGACCTGGCCGGCGCTGCATCCGGAGAGCAGTAGTCCGCTCGTCGCCAACCCGGCCAGTAGCAGGGCCGACCGGCGGGAACCCCTGATCGAGCGCGTCACGTCGGTCCTCCTCGTCATGATCGGGCCCGGTCGTACGCCGGACACGGTGGCCATGCCCGTGCAGACCGCGCTCCAGGGTAGTTGGGACTGATCCAGTTCCGCACGCCGACCCGGGTATGCCACCGCTGTGAGGGTGTTCAAACCAATGGCCCGCTGGTCAATAGCAGAATCACATCGATGAGAGCGATTACTAAAACCGCCCGGAAGGCGGCCACTGACCGAGTCGTGGCGCGGTTGGTGACGCGCTCGCCGTACCAGAGGAGTGGTGGTGTCAGGACGGCGGCGGCCACCGTGGCGAGCCCGACCGGCGACGGTGGTCCGGGCGGCCCGAAGACCAGGGTGGCGGTCGCGGCGAGCAGGAGCCCGATGGCGGCGGTTCGGCTGCCGCCCGCGCCGAGCCGGTGGGGCAGCCCGCGGACGCCGGTGCGGGCGTCGTCGTCGAGGTCGGGCAGCACGTTCGCGAAGTGCGCGCCCGCGCCGAGCAGGGCCGCGGCGCTGACCAGCCAGACCGGTGGGGTTCCCGCACCCGGCAGAGCCAGTACGACGAAGGCCGGCAACGACCCGAAGGAGGCCGTGTAGGGCAGGACCGACAACGGCGAGGACTTCAGCGGCCAGTTGTAGAGCAGCGCGGAGATCAGCCCGGCGGTGGCTACCGCCGCGGCGGCTCGGTTCGTCGTCAGCGCGAACACCGGGGTGGCGAGGGTGGCCGCGGCGGCGGCCAGCAGGGTCGTACGTCGGCTGACCAGACCGGCGGCGACCGGCTTGTCGGGCCGCCCGACCACGGTGTCCCGTTTCGCGTCGAGCGCGTCGTTGGTCCACCCGACGGCGAGTTGGCTGGCGGCCACGGTGAGCACCACGACGACCACCCCCGCCAGCCGGTGCCCGACACCCCAGGCGAGCAGGCCGGCCACGGTGGTGACCGCGGCTGCTGGCTCGGGATGGCTCGCCCGGAGCAGGGCCACCGCCGACCGGGCGCGGGTCGCTCCCGAGCCACCGGTGGTGCGTCCGGCCCGGTCCGGCCGGGTCAGCACCCGCGCGACACGCCGTAGCACTGAGGAGGTCATGAGGGAAGTCTGGTCGTTACCGGGCAGTCGTGCCACGCTCGGTCCATGCCAGAGGCTGGCCGCACCCTGCCGCGCAACGATCCGCGCCAGTACGACGACCTGGCCGGGGAGTGGTGGCGGCCGGACGGCGCGTTCGCGATGTTGCATTGGCTGGCCGAGTCCCGGGCGGCGCTGGTGCCGGCGGCGTCGCGTCCCGGCGCCGTCCTGGTTGACCTCGGCTGTGGCGCCGGGCTACTCGCCCCGCACCTCGCCGGCAAGGGCTATCGACACGTCGGCGTCGACCTCACCGGTTCGGCGCTGCGCCAGGCCGCCGGGCAAGGTGTGGCGGTGCTCAACGCCGATGCGACCGCCGTGCCGCTCGCCTCCGGCTGCGCCGACGTGGTGGCCGCGGGCGAGCTGTTGGAGCACGTTCCCGACTGGCGAACGGTGGTGGCAGAAGCCTGCCGGCTGCTCCGCCCGGGTGGGCTGCTCGTCCTCGACACGCTCAACGACACCGCGCTGAGCCGCCTGCTCGCCGTCCACATCGGCGAGCGGCTCCCCACGGTCCCGCGGGGCATCCACGACCCACGGTTGTTCGTGGATGATCGCGCGCTGGCCGCCGAGTGTGCCCGGTACGGCGTCAACCTGCGGCTGCGCGGGATCCGACCGCAGCTGATCCGGGTGCTCGGCTGGCTGGCCCGGCGGGCGAGGGGCGCGGGCGGGGTGCCCCCACGCATCGTGCCGACCTGGTCAACGGCGGTGCTCTACCAGGGCTGGGGCCGGCGCGAGCGTGCTCAGACGCGGACGGACGGATCTGAGGAGGGAACGGTCGTATGACGCAGGCTGTGCAGGTAGCCCGCCGGTTGGCGCCGAGATTCGCCGCCCGGGCGGCCGACCACGACCGGGACGGCACCTTCCCGGCCGACGATTTCCGTGACCTTCGGGAGGCGGGCCTGTTCGGCCTGATGGTGCCGCGGGAGCTTGGCGGCCTCGGCGCCACCTTCGGGGAGTACGCCGCGGTCGCGACCGAGTTGGCCCGGGGAAACGGCGCGACCGCGCTGGTGTTCAACATGCACGCCTCGGTCACCGGCGCGTTGGGCGCGGTGAACGAGGAACTGGCCGAGACGCTCGGCCTGCCGGACGGGGCGTTGGCGGCGCGGGACCGGCTGCTGCGGGCGGCGGCGGATGGCTCCTGGTACGCGGTGGCGATGAGTGAACGCGGGGCGGGGGCCCGGCTCTCGCAGCTCAGTACGGTGTACGAGCCGGTTGCCGACGGCTGGCGGCTCAAGGGGAGCAAGACCTTCTGCTCCGGTGCCGGCCACGCCGACGGTTATCTGGTGGCCGCCCGTAGCGCGGCTGATCCGTCGGTGGTCTCCCAGTTTCTCGTGCCGGCCGGGGACGGGCTGGCCGTCGAGGAGACCTGGGACTCGCTGGGCATGCGGTCCACCTCCTCGCACGACCTGCACCTGGAGGTGACGGTGCCGGCGGACCGGCTGCTCGGCGGGGTCGAGGGGCTGGCTCTGGTCGTGGCGCAGTTGATGCCGCACTGGCTGGTCGCGAGCTACGCCGCGGTGTACGTCGGGGTCGCGCGCGCTGCGATCGACGCCGCGGCCGAGCATTTGAACGCCCGTGAGCTCGGCGGTCTGCCGGCGGTCCGGGCCCGGCTCGGTCGCGCCGACGCGGCGGTGGCCGCGGCGGACCTGGTGGTGGCGGAGGCGGCCCGCCGGGTGGACGAGGCGCCGGGTGACGCCGAGACGAACCGTTGGGTTTGGCGGGCGAAGTTACTGGCGGGCACCACCGCGGCCGACGTGGCGGCCTCGGTGCTGGAGGCGGCCGGCACCGGGGCCACTCGGCGGGGGCATCCGTTGGAGCGGCTCTACCGGGATGCGCGGTGCGGTTCGCTGCACCCGGCGACCTCCGACGTCTGCGCGGACTGGCTCGGTATCGCGGTGCTCGGTGGCGACCCGGACCGCGACGGGTCGGCCCCTCGCTGGTGAACGTGCTGAGAGATCAGAACGAAGGGTGGGCGTCATGGCCGTGCCAGTGATCGCGGGGATCGGTACGGCGCATCCGCCGTCGGCCGACCAGGGTGAGCTGTGGGAGGGCTTCTTCGCCCGGCACTACTCCGGAACCACCCGGGCGCTGGCCGAACGGATCTTCGCCAACTCGGGGGTGCGGCGCCGGCAGGCCGCGGTCAACCCGATGCTGGAGGATGTCTCCGACTGGTCGACCGAGCGGCGGATGCGGCGCTACCAGGTGGAGGCGCTGCCGCTGGGCAAGGAGGCGGTGGGGCGCGCGCTCACCGCCGCCGGTCTGGCCGCCGGTGACGTCGGGCTCTTCGTGGTCTGTTCCTGCACCGGCTACGCGACCCCGGGGCTGGACATTCTCCTCGCCCGGGATCTCGGCATGGCGCCGGGCGCGCAGCGGGTCTTCGTCGGCCACATGGGCTGCTATGCCGCGTTGCCGGGGCTGGGGGTGGCGAGCGACTTCGTGACCGCCCGGGGTCGACCCGCCCTGCTGCTCTGCGCCGAGCTGACCAGCCTGCACATTCAGCCCGCCACGGCCCGGGTGGACACCCAGCAGATCGTCTCGCATGCGCTCTTCTCGGACGCCGCGGTGGCCGCCGTGGTCGTGCCCGGTGGCCCCGGGTACGCGGTACGTGAGATCGCCTCGGTTACCGACACCTCCACCGCCGATCACATGACCTGGGACGTCACCGATGCCGGGTTCCGGATGGGGCTGTCGCCGAAGGTGCCGCAGGTGCTCTCGACGCAGGTACGGGCGCTGGTGGACGGCCTGCTCGCCCGGCATGACCTGCGGCGGTCGGAGGTGGACGGCTGGGCGGTGCACCCGGGCGGCCCTCGCATCCTCAACGTGGTGGAGCGGGAACTCGCCCTGCCGTCGGCCGCCCTGGCGGCGTCCCGCGAGACGCTGGCCGAGCGGGGCAACTGTTCGTCGCCGACGGTGCTGTTGGTGCTGGACCGACTGCACCGAGCGGTCGGGCCGGCGCGACGGGTGGTGATGTTGGCCTTCGGCCCGGGCCTGACCCTCTATGCGGGCCTCCTGGAACGGTCAGCTGGCGAGGCGGGCTAGAGACGGGCTAGTTCGGGTTGGTAGTCGGCGGTGGAGCGGAGTTCGGGGAGCACTTTCCGTACCACCCCGGAGCGGTCCACGAGCAGCGCGCTGGCCACGCCGACCCGGGGTGGCAGGCGGAGGAAGGCGCGTAGCCCGTCAGCCGGGTCGTCGAGCGTGTGCAGGGCGGGCTCCGCGGCGGGGGGCGAGGCGCGTACGGCGGGGGCGGGGTTGACGATGATCACGGTGACCCGGGGTGGCGCGACGGCGACGGTGTTGGCGACCTCGGCCGGGCAGTCGCACGCGTCGGTGAGGAGGATCACGGCGGGCAGCAGGCCCCGCAGCGGCACCGGTTCACCGTTGTCCACCAGGTCGAACGCGGGCAGGGTCCGCCCGATCAGGTCTGCGGGTGTGGCCGGGGTCGACGCCGGTGGGGTGGGGGGCGGTTGGGCCCAGATCGTCGCGTTCAGCCCGGCCAGCACGGTGACCATGGCGATCAGGAGGATCAGCAGCGCCGGCACGGTCGAAGCGGACCGGGTCGGCCGGTTCAGTTCCCGGCGGAGCTGCTCGGCCTCGGCCGAGAGCGCTGCGGCGTTGTCCGGTACAACCACCCGGCCCCATTCGGGCGGCAGGTCCGGCAGTCCGGAGTCGTCGTCCGCGGCGGGCCTGCCCATCGAACCCCCTGGATTCTTGGCGAGCCTGAGGCGGGCTCTTGTTCAGCCTGCCGTACCGGGACCGCTCCCGCCAGGCGTGGGCGAGTGTCGGGGGCGCCGGCTACCATGAGTCGAGCGCATCACCTTGGATCCCGGGTTCCGTCACTCAGCCGCGACGGCATATTGCCGTTACGGAGCGTGTTCAATACTTCGGTCTGGCTGCCTGTCAAGCTGAAGAAATCCCTCTCACAGGGCCCCTGAGCTGCGCCAACGGTCAGGGCAGCGGTGAGACACCGGTGTCTGAGCGTGTTACCCTAGACACAGCGAAAGGGGTTTCGAACCTATGGTTTTCAGTGTCGGCGAGACCGTTGTTTACCCCCACCACGGGGCCGCACTCATCGAGGCAATCGAGACTCGGGTCATTAAGGGCGAGGAGAAGCAGTACCTCGTTCTCAGGGTCGCGCAGGGTGACCTCACGGTCCGGGTTCCCGCGGAGAATGCCGAGATCGTGGGTGTGCGCGAGGTGGTCGGCGAAGAGGGCCTCGGCAAGGTCTTTGACGTTCTCCGGGCTCCGCACACCGAGGAGCCGACCAACTGGTCACGGCGTTACAAGGCGAATCTCGAGAAGTTGGCTTCCGGCAATCCGCTGAAGGTGGCCGAGGTCGTCCGCGACCTGTGGCGTCGGGAGCGGGAGCGGGGGCTGTCCGCAGGCGAGAAGCGCATGCTCGCCAAGGCCCGCGACATTCTCGTCGGTGAGGTCGCACTGGCCGAAAAGAGCACCAAGGACGAGGCGGAGACGCTGCTCGACAAGGTGCTGACCGAAGCCTGATCCGCACCTGATCGTCGTACCCGATCTGCCATGAGTAAATCACCGAGGACCGCGACGTGACCGCGCAGCTTGATCCGCGCGGTGACGTCGCGGTCCTCGTGCCTGCGGCCGGTGCCGGCGTACGGCTGGGCCCCGGCCGGCCGAAGGCCCTCCGGCTGCTGGACGGGGAGCCGCTCCTGGTGCACGCGGTCCGCCGGCTCGCCGCCGCCGCCTCGGTGCACACCGTGGTGGTGGCCGCTCCGGCGCCGGATCTCGTCGCGGTCCGCGAACTGTTGGCCCCGGTGGCGCCGGTCACCGTGGTGCCGGGCGGAGCGCAACGGCAGGCCTCGGTCGCTGCCGCGCTCGCCGCGGTCCCCGCCGGCCCGGAGATCGTGCTGGTGCACGACGCGGCCCGAGCGCTCACCCCGCCCGGGTTGGTCGAGTCGGTCGCCGCGGCGGTCCGCTCCGGTCACGACGCGGTGATCCCGGTGCTCCCGGTGGTCGACACCATCAAGGAGGTCGGCGTCAGCGAGGAGGTCCTCGGCACGGTCGATCGCTCCGCGCTGCGGGCGGTGCAGACGCCGCAGGGCTTCCGGCGGGCGGTACTGACCACCGCGCACGCCGCCGCCACCGACCCGCTCACCGACGATGCCGGCCTGGTCGAGAAGCTCGGGGTGCCGGTGGTCTGCGTACCCGGCTCCGAGTACGCCCTGAAGGTCACCCGCCCGTTCGACCTGGCATTGGCCGAGCACCTGCTGGCGATCGACCGCTGACCCGTACCCTCGGATGGTGATCGTTCCGCGGGTTGCCATCGGCGTTGACATGCACGCTTTCGAGTCCGGCCGGCCTTGTTGGGTCGCCGGCCTGCACTGGCCTGGGCAGGACGGCCTAGCCGGGCATTCGGATGCGGATGTCGCCGCCCACGCCGCGTGCAACGCGTTGCTCTCCGCCGCCGACCTGGGCGATCTCGGCGCCAACTTCGGGGTGGGGCAGCCGGAGTGGTCCGGTGCCTCCGGTGTGGCCCTGCTCGGCGAGAGCGCCCGCCGGGTGCGGGCGGCCGGCTACACGATCGGCAACGTGTCGGTGCAGGTGATCGGGAACCGCCCCAAGATCGGGCCGCGTCGGGCCGAGGCGCAGCAGGTGCTCTCGGCGGCGGTGGGCGCCCCGGTGAGCGTCTCCGCCGCCACCACCGACGGGCTCGGCTTCCCCGGCCGGGACGAGGGCCTGACCGGCATCGCGGTGGCCCTGGTTTACGCAGCCCCGGCCGCCTAGGCTCGCAGCGATGTCCAGCGAATCCACCTCTGACCGCTCCGCGGCCGACGGCTACCTGCAGCGCGCCCAGCTCCTCGCCGAGCTCGGCCGCTACGACGAGGCCAGCACCGAGCTGGGGTTCGCTCTCGCCCTTGATCCCGCCCACGCGGCGGTGTTGATCGAACTCTCCCGGGTGCGGCTGGCGGCGGGGCGGCCCGCGGAGGCGCTCACCGCCGCCGACGGCGCGTTGGCGGTCGCGCCGGACTCGGTCCCCGCCCTGGTCGCTCGGGGGATGGCCCTGGCCGACCTGGCCGAGCATGGGGAGGCGGCCCGGACCGCGGACCGGATTCTGGCGCTGGGACCGGCGGACGCGTATGCCCAGCGCAGCGGCGCGGCGATCCTGGCCGGTTCCCGCAATGGTCAGCCGGCGCTGAACGCGGCCTGGCGGGGGGTGGAGCTGGCCCCACAGGAGCCGGCGGGGCATCTGGTGCTTGGGTTGGTCGCGGCGAACCTGCAGCTGTACGACCTGGCCGAGCGGGCGTACTCCGAGGCGCTGCGGCTCGATCCGCAGCTCGCCGAGGCGCGGCACGACATCGGGGTGCTGCGGCTGGAGCAGCGCCGGTGGAGTGAGGCGCTGGAGCACCTCGCCGCCGCGGCGGCGATCAGCCCTGGTCGGATCAAATCGGTGCGGACGATCTCGGCCGGCCTTCGCCAGCTGGTCGTGTTCGGTGCCGGTTGGTCCATGGTCGCCGCGGTGCTGATCGCCTGTTTCGCGGTGGGTAACCCGGGGTTGTCCCGGGCCGTCGCGGCGGCGGCGGCCCTCGGTGGCGGGCTGATGGTGTGGCGGTACGCGGCGAAGCTGCCCGGCGTGGCCCGCACGATCCTGCCGGAGCTGCTGCGCTCCGACCGGCCGTTGGCGTTGGCCGGGTACGCGACTGCCGCGGCCCCGGTGCTGCTACTGCTCTACACCCTCGTCGGTACGGTCTGGCCGCTGGTCCTGGCGATCGCGGTGGCGGCCTTCGCCGTCGTCACCGCGCTCGCCCGCTCGGTGCGCTGAGGGCTAGCCGCGCCGCGCCCAGGTCCAGGCGTACGCGTCGTCTTCGCAGGCCGCGGCGGCGTCGCAGAGCTCCAGCGGGCGGAAGGTGTCGACCATGACGGCGAGCTCGTCGAAGTAGTCAACGCCGATCGACCGTTCGGCGGCGCCGGGCTGTGGCCCGTGGGTGAAGCCCGACGGGTGTAGTGAGATCGACCCCTGGCCGATCCCGGAGCCGCGCCGCGCCTCGTAGTTGCCTCCGGTGTAGAAGAGCACCTCGTCGGAGTCGACGTTGTGGTGGTTGTACGGCACCGGGATCGCGTCGGGGTGGTAGTCCACCTTGCGGGGGACGAACGAGCAGATCACGAAGTTCGGGCCCTGGAACGTCTGGTGCACCGGCGGGGGCTGGTGGATCCGGCCGGTGATCGGCTCGAAGTCGTGGATGGAGAACGCCCACGGGTAGAGGTGCCCGTCCCAGCCGACCACGTCGAACGGGTGATTGGCGTAGACGTGCCGGGTCCAGCCGCGTCGGTGCCGGACCAGGACCTCGACGTCCTCGCCGGCAACGAGGAGCGGTGTGTCCGGTCCGCGGACGTCCCGTTCGCAGTACGGCGAGTGTTCCAGGAACTGGCCGCGCACCGACAGGTAGCGCTTGGGTGGGCCGATGTGGCCGGTCGCCTCGACCGCCAGCAGCCGGACGGGCTCGGTGCCGGTGGGTACGAGCCGGTGGATGGTCGAGGTCGGGATGATCACGTAGTCGCCGGCGACGGCGTCGAGGGGGCCGAAGGGGGACTCGACCCGCAGGGTGCCGGATTCGAGGTAGAGGCAGTGGTCGCCGGTGGCGTCGCGGAACAGCGGGGAGGGCTGGTCGGCCTGCACGTACGCGATCCGGACGTCGTCGTTGCCGAGCAGGTAGCGCCGGCCGAGCACCGGGTCGGCGCCGGCCCCGTCGAGTTGGTGGGTGCGCAGGTGGCGGGGCTTGAGCGGGAGGTTCGGCGTGCAGGTGACCGCCGGTGGGGTGAACTCCTCGGCGGCCACGATCGCGGTTGGTGCGTGCCGGTGGTAGAGCAGCGAGGAGTCGTCGGAGAAGCCTTCCTGGCCCACCAGCTCCTCGGCGTAGAGGCGGCCGTCGGGCTGCCGGAACTGGGTGTGGCGCTTGCGCGGCACCTCGCCGACGCGGCGGTAGAACGGCATCTCGCCCTCCCCGAGCAGATCATCCAGGGTGTCCGACAATCGGACGCTATTGTCCGCTCCTTTAGCGTCCCGTAGATTGTTGTCTCGTGTCAACGAAGCTGCCCCGACTCCTCGCCGGCCTCGTCGACGACGCCGCCGTCTTCCCGCCCGGCAGCGCGTCGCTGCCCGAGGCTGTTCCGGCGCATCGGCAGCACCGCTCGTCCTGGTACGCCGAGCTCGTCGGCCCGCTCCTGGTCCCCGCCTCCACAGTGCTTAACCGGGAGCTGCATGCCCTGGTCGACCCGGCCGAGGAGCTGGCGATCGGGCTGATCGGAGACACCGGACCAGCCGGCCTCCCGGCCGCCCTCGCCGCAGTGCCCCCCGGCGTCAGGATCCAGCAGGTCGAGGTCGCCGTCGCCGCCCGCGGCGCAGACCCGCAGCCGGGCCTGGCCAAGCTACTCGCGGTGGCGGAGCAGCTCGCCGGTCGTACCGTCTACGCCGAGATTCCGCTGACCTTCGGCTTGATGGGTGCGCTGGACCGGCTCGTCGAGGCCCGCGCCGCCGGGCTGCCGGTGGCCGCGAAGTTCCGGACCGGCGGGCTCGCCGCCGAGCTCTTCCCCACCCCCGCCGAGCTGGCCGCGGTGATCCACGGGTGCCAGCAACGGGGGCTGCCGTTCAAACTGACCGCCGGGCTGCACCGCGCGATGCGACACCTGGACCGGGAGACCGGCTTCACCCACCACGGCTTCGTGAACGTGCTCGCCGCCGCGCTCGTCGCGGCCGGGGGCGCCGAGGTGGAGCGGGTCACCGAGCTGCTCCGCGCCACCGACCCGCGGCCGCTGCTCGTGTCGATCGAGCAGCGGCTGGACGCGGCGCGTCCGCTCTGGATCGGCTACGGCTCGTGCAGCATCCTGGAACCACTGACCGATCTGACCCAGCTGGGGCTGGTGAACGGGGGTACCGACGCATGACCTGGGTGACCGGCCTGGAGGGCTCGCCGTACGGGCTGCACAACCTGCCGTACGGGGTGTTTCGCACCGCCGACCGCGAGCCACGGGTGGGCGTACGCGTCGGTTCCCACGTACTGGACCTCGGCGGCGCCGAGCAGGCCGGCCTGGTGCTGGCTGCCGGTACGCTGAGCCGCCCCCGGTTGAACGACTTCATGGCGCTTGGCCGTCCGCAGTGGACCACCGTGCGGGAGCGGATTGTCGAACTGCTCACCGACAGCTCCCACCGGGCAGCGGTCGAGCCGCTGCTCCGGCCACTGTCGAGCGTGGAGCTCCTACTCCCCTTCGACGTGGCGGACTACGTCGACTTCTACTCCTCCGAGCAGCACGCCAGCAACGTCGGTCAGATCTTCCGGCCGGGCCAGCCGCCGCTGCTGCCCAACTGGAAACACCTGCCGATCGGCTACCACGGTCGGGCCGGCACCGTCGTGGTCTCCGGTACCCCAATCGTCCGGCCGTACGGCCAGCGGGCTACTCCGCAGGGTCCGGTCACCGGCCCCTCGGTTCGCCTCGACATCGAGGCGGAGGTCGGCTTTGTGGTGGGTGTGCCCAGCCCGCTGGGCAGCCGCGTCCCGGTCGGTGACTTCGCCGACCACGTGTTCGGCGTGGTCCTGGTCAACGACTGGTCCGCCCGGGACATCCAGGCCTGGGAGTACCAACCCCTCGGACCGTTCCTCGGTAAGTCCTTCGCCACCTCGGTGGCGGCCTGGGTGACGCCGCTGGCGGCGCTCGATGCGGCGTTCGTGCCGGCGCCGGAGCAGGATCCGCCGGTCGCTGACTACCTGCGCGACGAGCCGCACCTCGGGCTGGATCTACGCCTGTCGGTGGAGTGGAACGGCGAGCGGGTGAGCGAGCCGCCGTTCGCCACCATGTACTGGACGCCGGCGCAGCAGCTGGCCCATCTGACCGTCAACGGAGCCGCGCTGCGCACCGGCGACCTCTACGCCTCCGGCACCGTCTCCGGCGCCGAGCGCGGCCAGGTCGGTTCGTTCCTGGAGCTGACCTGGGGTGGGGCGGAGCCGGTCCAGGTCGGTGGCAGCGAACGTACCTTCCTGGCCGACGGCGACACCATCACCATCACCGGCACCGCGCCCGGGCCGGACGGCACGACCGTCGGCCTCGGTGAGGTCACCGGCACCGTCGTCGCCCCCCGCTGACTCGGCGAATACCCCTTCCGTCCCGGCACCGCGCCGCCCTGGTGGCGCCGCGGTGCCGGAGCGATAGCACCGGTGCACCCAGGTCTGCCGGTGCCGGGCGAGAAACCTCCACCGGTACGGGTGGATCGCACAGGTCGTGCGATCGGGCCTCCTTCCCGTCACGTTGATCGATCGGATCCGTCGCCACGCGATACGGCCCTGCTCCCCGGGTCGGCTCGCGGCTGGTTGGCGGCACGGCGACAGGAGGGTGAAGGGTGAACGGTTACCCAGGCGCGGTCTGGCGATCCAGCAGCCGCTCCAATGACCAGGGGCTCTGTGTGGAGGTGGCCGACAACCTGGTCCAGGCGCTCGGCGTGGTGGCCGTACGTGACTCCAAGGACAGATCTGGTCCGGCCCTCGCGGTGGGGGGTCCGGACTGGGAAAGGTTCATCCGAGCGGTCCGGGCCGGAGAGCTCGGGTAGCTGAGTGGCGAGGGGGCCGTGCGGGGCAGCTGTCCGGCAATAGCCGGCGGCGGGACCCGCGCGGCGGTCACAGCGCGTACCGTCGACACCACGGGAGGTGGTATGTCGCGGGTGACGGTCACGCGGGCCATCCAGGCGCAGCCGAACGACGTGTGGCGCCTGCTCACCGACCTGACCGCGCGCACCCACGCCGCCGGGGGTCGGGTGGTCCTGACTCGCGGCGAATTCGGCCCGGGCACCGCCTGGCGGGAGGTCCGCTCCCAGCCGGACGGTGCGGTGCTGGTCGAGGAGTTTGTCGTGGTCGAGGCCGTGCCGCCGCACCTGCTGGTGCTCGCCTCGCCCGGCCGGGAGGTGGACTATCGGACCACCTGGGCGCTGCGCCCGGCCCGGTGCCGAGGCGAACGCAACACGGTGGTCACGGTCACCCAGGAGGCGATCCCCGTCGGTGCCCGTGGCCGAATCGTCGCGTTTTTCCTCGGCGGGCTGGCCGCGCGGGCGGTCTCCGGTGCGCTGCGCCGTGATCTCGCCGAGCTCGCCGCCGGCCGGGCCGCGTCGGTCCGGTAACCACGCCGCAGCCGGGCGCCGTGTGCTGGGTAGGGTTCCGGGCGGAGGTGCGCATGGTTTTCCCGACAGGCCGTCGGCTCTTCGTCGTGGCGACGGTGGTCGTGGTGGTGCTGATGGCGGTGGCGGCCACGGTTTACCGGGTGCTGGCCCCGGCCGAGGTCAGCACCGCGGCGGCCGGCGCATACCCCACGGCGGCGACTCCGTCCCCCGGCCTCGTCGCGCGGCTGCCGGTGGCGCCACTGGTGGTGGACGGCCGAATCCGGGTGTACGCCTCCGAGCGCCAGGTCTACGCCGACGAGCCGGTCGAGTTCAAGCATCGAAGTACCCCGTACTGGTCCTTCCGCCGCTGGCCCGCCGAGCTGGAGGGCGTGGTGGCGAGCGGCCACACCGTGGTCACCCAGTGGTCGGACGGTCAGGTGGTGGCGCTGGACGGGCGTACCGGCCAGGTCGCCTGGCGGGCGGAGGGGCCGGTGCCGGAGCACGACACCGAGTCCCGGCGAACCGGTGCGGAAACCGTGTGGAACCCGGCGGGGCTCTTCCTGGCTTCGGCTGCCGACACCTCGGTGGTGCTCGCTGCCGGCGGGGATGCGATGGCCGGCTGGAATCTCGCCGATGGGCAGCGACTCTGGCAGTCCGACGTCCGGCCGGGGTGCCAGCAGGCGATCGGCACCAGCACGGCGGGCGCTCTGGTGAGCGTCGACTCCTGCGGCCCGGCGGCGACCATCGACTTCCGGGACGCGGCCACCGGCGCCGTCACCCGCTGGAGCCCGCCGGGTGGCGGGGAGACGCTGGTCGTCACCCCGCTCGGCTGCCACTCGGGTCGATCCGGTTGCGCCGGCCTCCGGACGGCGGTCGGACCGGGTGACGACGCGGCTCGGGGCTGGCTGTTCGGCCCGGGAGAGCCGGTGGCGGCACCGGTGCTGGACGCGCCGGACACCCGGCTCGCCGGTGACGTGGCCGTCGGCGTACGGGATGGTGTCCTGGTGGCCCGGGAGGCGCGGACCGGGAGCGAGCGGTGGCGACACGAGGACGTGGGCGGGGCCCGGGTACTCGCGGTGGAGCCGGACCGAGTGCATCTGATCACTGAAAGTAACAATCTGATCACGCTTGATTCGGTCAGCGGGGATCAGCGATCCCGGTTCCAGCTTTCGCTCGGCACCGACAGCACATCGTGGGCCCCGGGCGCGGCGTACGCGGTCGACGGCTACCTGGCGGTGGAGTGCCTCCGCCTCCCGGTCGACGCGGAGGCGGACGATCAGGGTTACTTCCTCACCTCGCGACCGGTTCTGCTCGCCGCGACCTGAGCAGGCCGTCTGCTCGCCGCGACCTGAGTAGGTCGCTACTCGCCGCGACCCGAGCAGGCCGTCAGCTCGCGGCGAGCAGAACCGCCGTGGCTCAGCTGAGCGCGGCCTCCGCCGCGGCTAGGAAGGCGTCGTTCTCGGCCGGGGTGCCGATGGTGACCCGGACTCCGTCGCCGGGGAAGGGTCGCACGATCACGCCGCGCGACTCGCAGGCCCGGCCGAACTCCACCGCCTGGTCGCCCAGGGGTAGCCAGACGAAGTTGGCCTGGCTGTTCGGTACGTCCGGGACCAGCTTGCGTACCGCCTCGGTGACCCGGCCCCGCTCGGCCACGACCAGGGCGCAGCGTCGCCGTACCTCGTCGGCCTGGGCGAGGGCCGCCAGCGCGCCGGCCTGGGCGGCCGCGCTGGCGGAGAAGGGCGTGACCACCTTTCGGATGGCCGCGGCGACCTCCGGCTGGGCGACCAGGAAGCCGATCCGCAGCCCGGCCAGGCCCCAGGCCTTCGACAGGGTCCGCAGCACCGCCACGTTCGGTCGGTCCAGATAGCCGAGGCCGTCCGGCACCTCCGGGTCGGTGACGAACTCCCGGTACGCCTCGTCGATGACCACCAGCACGTCGTCCGGGACCTGGTCGAGGAAGCGCTCCAGCTCGGCTCGGCGTACCGCGGTGCCGGTGGGGTTGTTCGGGTTGCAGACCAGGACCATTCGAGTGCGGTCGGTTATCGCGGCGGCCATCGCGGTCAGGTCGTGCCCGTGCCCGGCGTCGTTGCTGACCCGTACGCTGGTCGCCCCGTTGGTCGCCGCGATGATCGGGTACGCCTCGAACGAGCGCCAGGAGTAGAGCAACTCGTCACCGGGCATGCAGGTGGCCCGGACCAGGTGATCGGCGAGCGCCACCGAGCCACAGCCGGTGGCGATCCGCTCGGCGTCCACCCCGTACTGCTCGGCGAGGGCCGCGCGCAGCGCCACCACGCCCATGTCCGGGTACCGGTGGGCGCCGGCGGCGGCCTCGGTGACCGCCGCCACCACCCCGGGCAGCGGCCCGTACGGCACCTCGTTGCTGGCCAGTTTGATCGCCTCGGGCAGGCCCAGCTCGCGGGCCAGGTCGGCCGGGCTGCGCCCCGGCACGTAGCTGGGCAGGACGTCCAGGTCGGCGCGGGTCAGCCGGGGTGCTGGCCGGCGTCGTCCGGTATCGGTCATGGGGTGTCTCCCGGAGGTGCGGGGCGGTCATTCGGGACGGGGGTACGGGGTAGCTGGACCACCACGGTCTGCGCCCGCTTGTCGTGCAGGGCCTGCCGGAGCGGACGGTCGAACAGCGGGGAGAGGGAGTCGATGAGCTGCAGCAGGAAGCCGATGCCGCAGAACCAGAGCAGGGTGGGCAGGCCGAGCGTGTTCCAGCGGCGCAGCGCCCGCCCGAAGCCCAGCGGGGCGACGGCGCTCACCGGTAGCACCTGCAGGCCCATCACCCGCTTGCCGAAGGTCTGCCCGCGGTTGGCCATCGACGGTACCTCGTAGGCCATCCAGAGCGCCGTGGCGATCAACAGAATCACGATCTGGAGGTTGGCGGCCTGGTCACCCGCCTCCGGTATCTCGGTGGTGTTGGCGGTGTCCTGCTCAACGATCCGGCGCCAGGCCTCGGCGAAGGGCGGGGAGATCTGCTGGACGTACTGCCACACGAACCAGGAGTTCACCACCACGTTCAGCGCGAGGACGACGGTGATGTCGATGAGGCGGGCTACCAGCCGGGCCCCCAACCCGGCCAGTGGCAGCCCGTGCGGACGAGGCTCGGGCTGCTGACCGGGCCAGGTCGGGTACGGCGCGCCCGGTGGCGGCCCGCCGGGCGTCCCCCGGTACGGCGCGCCCGGTGGCGGCCCGTGGCCCGGTGACGGGGTGCCGGACCCGCCCGGGGCGGGCTGGCCCGCCGCGGCGCCTGGTTGGCCGGCGGGTGGGCCGGGCTTGTCGAACCGGGTAGCCGGCTTCGACTCGGGCGCAGGCTCAGGCTCGGGCTCGGGCGGCGGCGGGCCCGCCGGGGGGGTGGCCTCGGCCGGGATGGGCGCACCGAGCCAACCCTCGCCGTCCCAGTACCGCCGGGTGTCGGGGTCGGCGGGGTCCAGATACCAACCGGGTGCGACGCTCACCGCGCCACCTCGTTCTGCTCGCTCACCTAGACACCTTAACGACGGGGGTTGGCCGCCCGGGGGTTGGCGGCCACCGGGCCGCCAACCCCTGGACGTCACAGGTTGCCGCGCTTCTCCTGTTCCCGCTCGATGGCCTCGAAGAGGGCCTTGAAGTTGCCCTTGCCGAAGCCGAGCGAGCCGTGTCGCTCGATCAGCTCGAAGAAGACGGTCGGGCGGTCCTGTACCGGGTTGGTGAAGATCTGGAGCAGGTAGCCGTCCTCGTCCCGGTCGACCAGGATCCGGCGGGCCTTCAGCTCCTCGATCGGCACCCGGACCTCGCCGATCCGGGCCCGCAGCTCCGGGTCGTCGTAGTACGAGTCCGGGGTCTCCAGAAAGTCCACGCCCGCCGCACGCATCGCGTCCACGCTGGCCAGGATGTCGTTGGTGGCCACCGCGATGTGCTGGGCCCCGGGGCCCTGGTAGAAGTCCAGGTACTCGTCGATCTGCGACTTCTTCCGGGCGACCGCCGGCTCGTTGAGCGGGAACTTCACCTTCCGGGTGCCGTTGGCGACCACCTTGCTCATCAGCGCCGAGTAGTCGGTGGCGATGTCGTCGCCGACGAACTCCGCCATGTTGGTGAAGCCCATCACTCGCTGGTAGAACTCGACCCACTCGTCCATCCGGCCCAGCTCGACGTTGCCGACGACGTGGTCGATCGCCTGGAAGAAGCGCTTCGGCTGGACGCCGGCGTCGATCATCGGCTGGCGGTCCACGATCGGTCCGCGGGCGACGTAGCCGGGCAGGAACGGACCGTGGTAGCGGGAGCGGTCCAGCAGGGTGTGGCGGGTGTCGCCGTAGGTGGCGATGGCGGCGGCCCGGACCGTGCCGTGCTCGTCGCTGACCTCGTGCGGCTCGGCCAGGCTGGTCGCGCCCTGGGCCATGGCGTGCGCGTACGCCGCGTCCACGTCCGGGACCTCCAGCGCGATGTCGCAGACCCCGTCGCTGTGCCGGGCGACCTGCTCGGCGCCGGGCGCGTCGGGGCGGACCGCGCCGGTGAGGACGAACCGGGCCGAACCGCTGGTCAGTACGTACTGGGCGTGGTCCCGGTAGCCCTGCTCCGGCCCCCGGTACGCCACGCAGGTCATGCCGAACGCGGTGGAGTAGTAGTGCGCGGCCTGTTTGGCGTTGCCGACCAGGAACTGCACGTGGTCCAGGCCCCGGACCGGGAACGGGTCGCGGCTGATGTCGTGGTCGACGGCGCCGACCAACAGGTCGGCGTTGACCTCGTCGTTCGACTGGGGTCGGTCGATCGCCTGGGTCATGGTGGCCCTCCCTCGCGTACCGGCCGGCCTGGTGGGCCGCAGCCGTGTTCCGTCAGTGCCGTGTTCCTCCCGTGAATATCGCTGTGCTCCCGGTCACTGAGCAACTGTCGTTGATCTGGCTGGTCAGGTTGTACAAGCAGTAGGGTCCTTGCCTATGAACCCTGGTCATGCTGTTCAGCTGGACAGCCTCGACGTTGGCCTGATCGAGCTCTTCGCCGAGGAGCCGCGGATCGGCGTGCTGGAGTGCTCCCGTCGCCTCGGGGTGGCCCGGGGCACCGTGCAGGCGCGGCTGGACAAGTTGGTCGCCCGCGGGGTGATCGACGGTTTCGGCCCCGCGGTGTCCCCGGCCGCCGTCGGGTTCGCGGTGACCAGCTTCGTCACCCTGGAGATCAGCCAACGACACGGGCGCGATCCGGTCGTCGCCCACCTGGCGGCGATCCCGGAGGTGCTCGAGGCGCACACCATCACCGGCTCCGGTGACCTGCTCTGCCGAATCGTGGCCCGCTCCAACGCCGACCTGCAACGGGTGATCGACCAGATCGTGTCGCACGAGAGCATCCGACGTACCTCGACGATCATCGCCCTGGCCGAGCAGATCCCGCACCGGGTCCTGCCCCTGCTCCGCTCCGCGCTGCGGGCAACGTCGCCGACGGCAGCGGAGGGCGCCGGGTCCGGTCAGTCGTTCTCGGCGAGCGCGTCCCCCAGCGAGGTGCGGCGGTAGCGGACCGTCCGGCCGGCGCGGGCGCGGGTCACCAGGCCCGCCTCGCGCAGCACCGCCAGATGGTCGCCGACGCCGCCCAGGCTCAGACCGAGTTGGGCGACGAGCTGACTGGTCGTCGCGGGGGCGGTCAGGGCGCGCAGCACGGTGGCGCGGCCCCGACCGACCAGCCGGTCCAGCGCGTCCACCGGCCGCGCCGGGTCCGGGGGACCGAGTAGTTCGGCGACCCCGGCCGCCCGGTAGACGATCGCGTAAGGCCCGGGTTGCTCGACGTAGCACATCAGGGCGCCGAAGACGGTGGGCACGAAGAGCATTCCGCGCCCGCTCAGCGGGTATGTCCGCGGGTCCCGGTCGGGGATGTCGAGGTAGCCGACGGTCGGGCCGGGGACCCAGCGCAGCCGCGGGTCCAGGTCCGCGACCGCCGCACCCCAGCCGTACGCGAGCAGCCGCCCCGCCCGGTGCAGCAGGTCCCGCTCCAGGGCGGCCCGTAGCCGCGGCCAGTCCGGCTCGACCAGCGTGACCCAGGCCGCCTCGATCCCGTCGGCGAGTTGGTCCACCACGTCCGGCGACTCGTAGATCCGACGGGCGTTCGCCGGTGGGGTTCGGTGGCCGGCGAGGTTGCGGGCCAGTTCGTCGCGGGCCCGCGCCAGTGGAGTCGACCGGACGATGGCGAGTTCGTCGGCGAAGTCCCGTGCCGTGCCGTCCGGTGGCGGTACGTAGAAGTCCGCGTTGTACGCGCCCCGGCGCTGCAACGCCAACAGCGCGTCGATCGCCGGCACGCTTCGCCGCAGCTGCTCGAAGGCGGGGCGGGCCCGGGTCACCCACGGGGTCAGCCCGGTGACCTCGTTCAGCCCGGCGCAGAGCCACAGCGCCCACACCGCCTCCCCGAGCGGCGAGATGGCGTATCGGCTCACCGCCACGTCCGCCGAGGTCACCTCGATCCGCATGCCGCTCCTTTCGCTGGTGAACGAAAGGATAGGTCGCCGCCGGATCCCTCCCCACACTTACTCGAATGAGTGTGACCGACTCCCGTCCCGTCACCTTCCGGGATGTCTTCGCCGTCGCCGAGTTCCGGGTGATCTTCGGCGGCTACAGCGTGTTCGTGATCGGCGAGACGGTGAAGATGCTCGCCCTGTCCGTGCTGATCTACGAGCGCACCGGCTCCGGGCTGCTCGCCGCGTTGGCGTACGTGACCGGGTTCCTGCCACACGCGGTGGGCGGGGTGTTCCTGCTCGCCCTCGCCGACCGGTGGCCGCCGCGGCGACTCATCGTCGGCTACGACCTCTTCCGGCTCGCCATGGTCGTGGTGCTCGCGCTCGGCGTGCTCTCCCCGCCGGCGATGCTCGGCCTGGTCGCGGTCGTCGGACTCCTTGCCCCGGTCAGTAGCGCCGCCCGTAGCGCGCTGCTGCCGGAGATACTGCACGGCGACGCGTACGTGTTGGGGCGGTCGGTGCTCACCGTGGCGGCCGGGGGCACCCAGGTGGCCGGGTTCGCCCTCGGTGGCCTGCTGATCGGGCTGGTCGGCCCGTACGGGGCGCTCTGGCTCACGGCGGCCACCTGCCTCCTCGCCGCCCTGCTGGCCCGGGTCGGGCTGACGTCCCGAGCGCCCCGGGTGGCGACGGGGACCGGAAACGCCGTCGGGGAGACCTGGCGGGTGAACCGGATGCTCCTCGCCGACCGGCGGGTACGCGGCCTGCTCCTGGCACAGTGGATTCCCGGCTCGCTGCTGGTCGGGGCCGATGGCGTGCTCGTGCCGTACGCGGCCCAGCTCGACCCGAAGGCCAGTGCCGGCCTGCTGCTGATGGCCGGTGCCTTCGGGATGCTCCTCGGTGACCTGCTGGTCGGACGGTTCGTCGGGCCCGACCGCCGGGAGGCGTTGACTCCGTGGCTGGCGCTGCTGCTCGGTGTGCCGATGCTGGCCTTCGTGGCCCAGCCGGGCCAGTGGCCGGCGGTGGTGCTGCTCACGGTCGCCACCGCCGGCTTCGCCTACCAGCTCGGGCTGGCCCGGCGGTTTCTCGACGCGGTGCCGGAAGCCCGCCGGGGGCAGGCGTTCGGGCTGCTGGGCACCGGCCTGATGGCGGGGCAGGGGTTGGCCGCCGCGGCCGGCGGGGCGTTGAGCGAGGTGGTCGCCCCCGGCACCGTGATGGCGCTGGCCGGGGTGGCGTCGCTCGTCGCGACGGCGGCGCTCTGGCGGACGCTGGCCCCGCCGGGGCGCGGGCGCGGCGGGATGCGGCGGGCCGGGCGGGCGGCTACCGTGTCCCGGTGGTGAAGGGGCGCGGCCTTGGTAAGCCTGGTTGGTTGCTGCTCGGGCTCGTGACGGTCGTCGTGCTCTCGGTGAGCGGGGTCTGGAACCCGTTCCCCGCGGTGTGGGACTGGGTGAACCGCAGTGCCCCGATCGGCGGGCCGGGCGTGGTCTGGCAGCAACGCGTCGGTGGCACCCCGCGCAGCGTCACCATCGCCGGGGAAGCCGTCGTGGTCGAGCAGCGCACCCGGGTGGAGGCGGTACGGCTCGGCGACGGCACGCCGCTCTGGAAGCGCAAGGCCGACTGGTCGGCGGTCGCCGGAGCGGGGCAGGACGCCGTCGTCGTGGTGGGCAAGCTCCTCACCCGGGGCTACGAGGTGCTCGACCCGGTCACCGGTGCCACCCGGCGACGGGACACCGCCGCGGTCGCGGTCTGGACCTGGCAGAACCTGCTCATTGACGCGCACTGCCCGGCCCCCACCGACTGCACGTTGCAGGCCTGGGATCCGCGCGGGGACACGCCGCTGTGGACGGCCTACCTGCCCGGAGTCGAAAGTGGCCTGCTCGGGGACAATCCGGGGCTGCTCGACACCCGTCGAATCGAGGCCGTCCGGATCGACAAGGGTGCCTCCGGCCCGGAGCCGGTACCCGGGCTGATCGGGTTTCCAGTCGACGGTCGCGTGCACGTCCTGGACACCGCGACCGGACGGGTGCTGGTCGACATCGAGCCCGGCCGGGACGAGCGGCTGTCTGTGGTCGGTGGCCGGATGCTGCGGCTCACCGCCCGCTCCGAGGAGGGCAACTGTCTATACACCGTCTCGGGCTGGGACCCGTTGTTGGGGAAGGAGACCTGGCAGCGGGCGGGCGTCAACTTCGGCACCGCCGACGCCATCGGCTGTGCCCAGCGCCGGGACCCGTTGGGCGCCCGCAGCGTGCTGATCGGGGTGTCGCCGGACGGTAAGCAGGCGGTCCTCGACGCCTACGACGGCCGGCTGCTGCTGGTCACCGATCCGGGCACGAAGATCGTCGCCGTTGACGATCGGTACGCCCTGGTCCGTGCGGCCGATCAGCGCTCGGTCTCGGTCCGCGAACTGGGCGGTGGCGAAATCCGGTGGACCCGCCCCGCCGAGAAGGAGCCGCGGGCGTCGCTCACCCCCTCCGCGGCGATCTTCGCCGAACGGGAGCCGTCCCGGCTCGTCGCGCTCGATCCGGGTACCGGCGCTGAGCTGGCGAACCTCCGGACGGCGGCGAATGCGCTCGCGGTCGGAGCGAACGGCATGGTCATCGGTGAGGGCCGGGAGATCGGGTACGTCTCCTTCCGGCCGATCGACCCGACGGGATGAGAGCACTGTCCCAGGACCTACCCGGCGGGTGGGACCGGACGGCTCTTCTGCCCTAGGCTTTCCGCTCATGAGCAGTGCCGCCTCCTTCTCGTACGCACCCCTGCTGCCGACCGGTTCGGACCAGACGGAGTACCGCCTGATCACCGACGAGGGCGTTGACGTCGTCAACGGCCCCGGTGGTCGCCGATTCCTGACTGTGGAGCCGGCCGCGCTCACCGCGCTGACCGCCGAGGCGATGCACGACATCGCGCATTTTCTGCGCCCCGCGCACCTAGCGCAGCTCCGGGCGATCATCGATGACCCGGCGGCCTCGCCGAATGACCGCTTCGTCGCGCTGGACCTGCTCCGCAACGCCAACATCGCCGCCGGTGGGGTGCTCCCGATGTGCCAGGACACCGGCACGGCGATCGTGCTGGGCAAGCGGGGCCGGCACGTGCTCACCGACGGGGCGGACGCCGAGTCGATCTCCCGGGGGGTCTGGCAGGCGTACACCCGGCTGAACCTGCGCTACTCGCAGCTCGCCCCACTGACCATGTGGGAGGAGCGCAACACCGGCAGCAACCTGCCGGCGCAGGTGGAGCTCTACGCCGAGGACCCGGACGGGCAGTCGGACGCGTACAAGTTTCTCTTCATGGCCAAGGGCGGCGGCTCGGCCAACAAGTCGTACCTGTACCAGGAGACCAAGGCGTTGCTGAATCCGACGCGGATGATGCAGTTCCTGGAGGAGAAGCTGCGGTTGATCGGTACGGCGGCCTGCCCGCCGTACCATCTGGCCGTCGTCATCGGCGGCACCAGCGCCGAGTACGCGCTGAAGACCGCCAAGCTGGCCTCGGCGAAGTACCTCGACCGGCTGCCAACCGCGGGTTCGATGACCGCGCACGGCTTCCGCGACCTGGAGCTGGAGGCCGAGGTGCTGGAGCTGACCCGGGGCTTCGGCATCGGCGCGCAGTTCGGTGGCCGGTACTTCTGCCACGACGTGCGGGTGGTCCGGCTGCCCCGGCACGGCGCGTCCTGCCCGGTGGCGATCGCCGTGTCCTGCTCGGCGGACCGGCAGGCGGTCGCGAAGATCACCCCGTCGGGGGTGTGGCTGGAGCGGCTGGAGACGGACCCGGCCCGCTACCTGCCCGACGTGACGGAATCCCAGCTGGAGTCGTCGGAGGTGGTCCGGGTCGACCTCAACCGGCCGATGGCCGAGATCCGCGCCGAGTTGAGCAAGTACCCGGTCAAGACCCGGCTGTCGCTGAGCGGTCCGCTGGTCGTCGCCCGGGACATCGCCCACGCCAAGATCGCCGAGCGGCTGGATGCCGGCGAGTCGATGCCGGCCTACCTACGGGATCACGCGGTCTACTACGCCGGCCCGGCGAAGACCCCCGAGGGCTACGCCTCCGGCTCGTTCGGCCCGACCACAGCGGGCCGGATGGACGCGTACGTGGAGAAGTTCCAGGCCGCTGGCGGCTCGATGGTGATGTTGGCCAAGGGCAACCGTTCCACCCAGGTCACCCGCTCCTGCCAGGAGCACGGCGGCTTCTACCTCGGCTCGATCGGCGGCCCGGCCGCCCGGCTGGCCCAGGACTGCATCAAGCACGTCGAGGTGCTCGAGTACGCCGAGCTCGGCATGGAGGCGGTCTGGCGGATCGAGGTGGAGGACTTCCCGGCCTTCATCGTGGTCGACGACAAGGGCAACGACTTCTTCGCCGAGGTGACCAAGCCGGTCCTCACCGTCGGCCGCCGCTGACATCGGTGCGCCCGCTCGGCTACCGCGGAACGGGCGCACCGCCCCCGTCACATGTTTCATCAATTTGCGCGTCCTGGATTGTCGGACGTCCCTCTCTTGATCCACTCTCACCGCGCTATCGCCGTACCCGAAACGGTTTTAGGTCGACAGCTACGCTGCGGGAAGTCGCAAGTACGGCAGGGGTGGAACTATGCGGTTTGGGATCCTGGGCCCGCTGCGGGTCGGTGTGGAGGGCACCGTCACCGCGGGTCGGGATCGGACCGTCCTCGCGATGCTGCTACTGCAGGCGGGTCGGATCGTGCCGGTGGCGGAGCTGGTCGACGCGGTCTGGGAGGAGCGGCCACCGGCTACTGCTCGGGCCCAGCTGCAGACCTGTGTGTCCCGGCTGCGGCGCCAATTCGTCAGCCTCGGGTTGCCCCCGGAACTCATCGTCACCGACCCGGTTGGATACAGCGTCCGTACCGCCCCCGGTGACCTCGACGCCGAGGTGTTCGGCGACCAGGTTGCCGCTGCGCGGGCGGCGGTCGCCGCTGACGAGCTGGCGGACGCCCGGCGGCGGTTCCGTGCCGCGCTCGCGCTCTGGCGAGGGCCGGCGCTGAGCGGCATCGCCGGGCGGGGCGTACTCGGCCGGGCCCAGACGCTCGACGAGCAACGGGTGACGGTGCTGGAGGAGTGCGTTGACGTCGAACTACGGCTCGGCAACGCCGTTGACCTGATCGACGAACTGACCGAGGCGGTCGCGCGACACCCGCTGCGGGATCGCCTGCGGGGCCAGCTGATGCTGGCTCTCTCCGCCATCGGTCGCCAGGCCGATGCCCTCGTCGTCTACCGGGACGGGCGCCGGCACTACGCCGAGGAGCTGGGCATCGAGCCCGGCGTGGAGCTGCAGGAGCTGCACCAGCGGGTGCTGGCCGGGGACCTGGTCACCACTGGGCCGCAGCGCACTACCGCCCCGGTCCGGGGCCTCCCGAGGGCGATCAGCGACTTCACCGGTCGGCAGGAGATCGTCGCGAGCCTGCTCCAGCAGTTCTGCGAGGGGGACACCCAGGTTCAGCTGATCGACGGGATGGCGGGCAGCGGCAAGACCACCCTCGCGGTGCACCTCGCCACCCGCCTCGCCGACCGTTACCCGGACGTGCAGCTCTACATCGACCTGCACGGTCACAGTGACCGCTCCCCGTTGACCCCGGACGCCGCGGTGGCGACGTTGCTACGGCAGCTCGGTATACCGGCGGAGCGGGTTCCGGTGGACCTGGAGGATCGTCTCGCCCGGTGGCGCACCGAGCTTTCCGACCGGCGGGCGCTGGTGTTGCTGGACAATGCGGCGAGCGTCGATCAGGTCGCACCCCTGCTGCCGACCGGGCGGTCCTGCCTCACGCTGGTGACCAGTCGATGGCGGTTGGCCGGGCTGGACGCGGGCCACCCCGTGTCGCTGCCCGTGCTCGATCTGGACGAGGCCGTCACGATGCTGGGGCGGGTGGCCGGGCCGGAGCGGGTCGCCGCCGAACCGGAGGCGGCGGCGGAGGTGATTCGTCGCTGCGGTTTCCTGCCGTTGGCGATCCGACTGGCGGGTGCCCGGTTGGCGCACCGGCCGAGCTGGCGGATCGTTGACCTAGTGGAGCGGCTGGCCGGAGCCCGTGATCCGTTGGCCGAGTTCGCGGCCGGGCCGCGTTCGGTTGGCGGCGCCTTCGCCCTGTCGTACGCGCAGGTCTCCCCGCCCGCGCAGCGGCTTTTTCGACTGCTCGGCGTGCATCCTGCCAGCAACTTCGACAACGCGGTCGCCGCCGCGTTGGCGGAGCTGGCCCTACCCGACACCCGGGACCTGCTGGACGAGTTGATCGACGCCAATCTGGTCGAGGAGCCGAGACCGGGCCGGTTCCGCCTCCACGACTTGGTCCAGAAGTACGCTCGCCGGCTGTTGGCTGAGCCGGGCCGAAAGGCCGAGCGCTCCGCCGCCCTGGAACGGCTTCTCGATCATCACCTGTACGTGGCGGCGGCGATCGCCCGTGTCCTCGAAGGAAGCAGCCAGGTCGCCTTCGTACTGCCGGATCCGCCGCGGGCCGACCTGGTCGAGGCATGCCTACCGCTGGGGACAACCTGGTTCGAAAACAACCGCGTGGTGTTGACCGCGCTACCCCGAATCGCTGAGGCGGAGGGCTTGCTCCAGCACTGTTGGCAGCTCGCCCGCGCCTGCTGGTGGGCGAACTACCAGGGTGGCCAGCTCAGCGAGCTGATCGAGATGCACACCGTGGGGCTCCGGGCGGCGGAGCGCCTCGACGATCAGGCTGCGGTGGCGCTGACCCTGAACTACCTGGCCTCGGCGCACTATCGGCTGGCGCAGTTACCCGAGGCGATCACCCTGATGTCGCGGAGTCTCCAGGTGTGCCGCCGGCTCGGGCTGCGGCAACAGGTTATGAGCGGACTGATGAACCTTGGAGCCGCCTACTCCATCAACGGCGACTACCGGCGTGGCTTGGAGTTTCTTGATGAGGCGATCATTTCCGTCGATGCCAGGGCCGGGCGGGGCAGGCTTGCCGAGCTGACGAGCAACAGGGGCTGCGCGCTCGCGTACTGGGGTCGGTACGAGGAAGCCCTGCGCACTGCACGGCTAAGCATGGTGCTGGCCCGGCAGCTCGATGATCTGTGGGCACTGGGCCGGGCCTTCACGCACATCGGCATGATCCGGCACCGGATGGGGGACGTCGCACCTGCCCGGCGGCTGCTCCGGACGGCACTGCGGGTCACGCGGCGGGTCGGCAACAGCTACGGCGAGGGCGAGGTCCTCAACGAGTTCGGTGTGTTGGAGCGGGAGGCCGGGCGGCCCGGGGAAGCCGCGCGGCTGCACCGGGAGGCGCTGATCGCGATCAACAGGTCCGGCGATCGGATTGGTGCGTGTGCCTCCCGCAACCTGCTGGCTCGGGCGATCGCCGAGCAGGGGGACCGGCCCAGCGCGTTGGATCTCTTCCGCCGGGTGCTGCACGACGCCCAGAAGATCAACCATCGGTACGAGCAGGCGCGGGCCCTGGACGGCATGGCTCGCTGCCTGCGGTCGACGGACGTGCGTGCGGCGCGGGTGTACTGGGCCCAGGCGCTCGCCCTCTTCGACCAGGTCGACGTGCCGGAGCGGCATGAGGTGCGCCGGCTGCTGACCGAGCTTGGTTGAGCGGCTCGGGGTGCTGGTTCTCCGGCCGGGTTCGGGCGGGAGCCAGCCCGATGGTCACGCCGATTCCGACGACGACCGCGCCGACGATGTCCGCGCTCGAGGGGTAGCCGGTGCCCAGCAGTGCCGTGGCCGCGACCGCGCTGGCCGGCGCGATGCCGGCGGCGAGCCCAGCCCGATCGGCACCGAGCCGGGAGATCGCTCCATACCAGAGTACGAACGCGAGCGCGGTGACGACGACGGCGAGATAGGCCAGCCCCAGCGCCTGCCCCATGGTCGGGAGGGGAACCGCGCGCTGCCCGTCGGCGAAGACGGCCGCGATGAGCAGTACGGGTACCGCCAGCGCCGACGCGTACGTCGAGACCCGCAATGGGCCCAGCCTCGGTAACAACGGGACGGCGAGCAGCGAGAACGCCACCTCGGCGGCGAGCGCCCCCAGCGCCCACGCCAGCCCGGTGACACTGCCGCCGCCGTAGCCCTGGGTCAGCACCACGCCGGCGGTCACCACGATCGCGGCGGTCACCACCCGCCCGCTGGGGGGCCGACGCCGTAGCAGCGGAGCCAGGAGCGCGAGCATGATCGGAACGCCACCGATGACGGCTCCGACGCTGGACGGGTCGGCATGCCGTACGGCCTGCACGTAACAGACGTTGAATCCGGCCAGGCCCGTGCCGGCGAGTAGCGTCAGGCGTACCGCCTCGCGCGGCGACAGGCGCAGATGTGACACCCGCTGCAGGCGCATGAACAGCAGCAGGACTAGGGCCGCGCCGGAGTAGCGCAGCAGCTGGCCGCCGAACGTCGGATAGTCGGTGAGCCCGGCGAGGACAGCCGCCGAGCTGCCGACCAAGGCCATCGCCGCGACGCCGGACAGAATCCCCCAGTATCGGCTCAAAATGCTCTCTCCTTGACGCGGCGGCGTGGTCTACCGGTCCGTTGCTTTAGCGTGGCGATTGCCGTGATGTCACGTCGTTCCTGCGTGATCGCTTTTAGTGAAGCCGGCCTGGTGGGTCGGGCACCAGACCAGTTGGGGAAGGTGAGACCAGACCAGATGGCACGGCAGCTCCAACTCAATCTGGACCGACAGTCAACAACGCCGCTGATCGAACAGCTGCGTAGCGGCGTCAAGAGCATGATCGAGGCCGGTGCCCTGCGGCCCGGGGCGCCGTTGCCGTCCAGCCGACTACTCGCGGCCGACCTACGGGTCGCACGCAGCGTGGTGGTCGAGGCGTACCAGCAACTGACCGCCGAGGGTTACCTGATCTCGGTGGACCGCTCCGGCACTCGGGTCGCGAATCTGGCTTCCGCCCAGGACGGTGCCGTCACCGGGGTGTCCGCCGTCGGCACCGTTTCCGCGCGGTGGGACCTCCGCACCGGGCTCGCGGATGTCAGCGGCTTCCCCCGCGCCGAGTGGCTCACCTGCCTGCGGCGGGTGCTGCAGACCGCGACGCCGGAGCATCTGGAGTATCCCGCCCTGGCCGGGGTGGCGGAGCTGCGGAGCGAACTCACGTCCTACCTCGGACGGGTTCGGGCTGTCCGCACCACCGCCGACACCTTGATGGCCACCGCGGGCTTCGCGCAGGGCCTCGCGCTGCTGTCGAACATGCTGTTGGATCTCGGACACGCGACCGTCGCCGTTGAGGACCCCGGACATCCGGGGCAGCGAAGGTTCCTTGAAGACATCGGGCTGCGTCCGGTGCCGGTGCCGGTTGACGATGAGGGGATCGACGTTCGGGCCCTGGCCGCCAGCGAGGCGCGGGCGGTGCTGGTGACACCGGTGCACCAGTTCCCGACCGGTGTCGTGCTGTCCGAGTCGCGGCGTACGGCGCTGGTGGCCTGGGCGCGGCAGGTCGACGGGCTCATCGTCGAGGACGACTACGACGCGGAATTCTGGTTTGACGATGCCGAACGTCCTCCCGCCGTCCAGGGCCTCGCTCCCGAACGGGTGGTCTACGGCGGGTCCGCCAGCAAGACGCTCGCCCCGGGGCTTCGGCTGGGGTGGCTCGCCGTGCCCGCGCACCTCACGCCGGCGCTGGAGCGGGCCCGCGCCCGTCAGGACCTGGGCAGCTCCACCATCGATCAGCTCGGGTACGCCCACTTCATCGCCACCGGACGCCTCGAGCGGCACCTGCGCCGGATGCGCCGGCGCTACCGGGAGCGGCTGGAGGCGTTTACCGCCGCGGTCGCCAACCTGCTGCCCGACTTCAGGTTGATCGGCTCACCCGCCGGTCTGCATACGTTCCTGGCGATTCCGCCGTACGTTGACGAACGGGCGTTGGTGGATGCCGCCGCGCGACTCGGCGTGGTCGTGCGGGGGGCGGATCACTTCGCCTGCCACCATCGCCCACCGACACCGGGGCTCGTCGTCGGGTATGCCATCCACTCCCGCGACTCGCTGGTCGGGGCCGCCGCCGCCTTGGCCGCCGCGGTCCGGATGATCAGGACCGGTTGAGCGGCTCGGGGTGAATATCCGCGCGGGGCCGTCGTGCGCGGCAGGATGGTGGGGTGACGAATCCTGAGGCGACGGGCTACCGGATCGAACGCGACTCGATGGGCGACGTGGAGGTGCCGGCCGCGGCGCTGTGGCGGGCCCAGACCCAGCGCGCGGTGCAGAACTTCCCGATCTCCGGGCGGGGGATGGAGCCGGCCCAGATCCGGGCGCTGGCCCAGATCAAGGGAGCCGCGGCCGAGGTCAACGGTGAGCTGGGGGTGATCGACGCGAATGTGGCCGCCGCGATCGCCGCCGCCGCGGCGCACGTGGCCGACGGCGGGTACGACGACCAGTTCCCCGTCGACGTCTTCCAGACCGGCTCTGGCACGTCGTCGAACATGAACACCAACGAGGTGATCGCCACCCTGGCCGGTCGTGAGCTCGGCGCCGACGTGCACCCCAACGACGACGTGAACGCGTCGCAGTCGAGCAACGACGTCTTCCCGTCCTCGATCCACCTGGCCGCCACCGAGTTCGTGACCCGGGACCTGCTGCCCTCGCTGGTGCACCTGGCGGAGGCGTTGGAGGGCAAGGCCGCTGAGTTCGGGGATGTGGTCAAGGCGGGGCGTACCCACCTGATGGACGCCACGCCGGTCACGCTCGGTCAGGAGTTCGGCGGGTACGCCGCGCAGGTCCGCTACGGCATCGAGCGGCTGGAGTCGGCCCTGCCCCGCCTGGCCGAGCTGCCGTTGGGTGGCACCGCCGTCGGCACCGGCATCAACACTCCGCTGGGCTTCGCGGCGCGGGTGGTGGAGCGGCTGCGCGACTCGACGGGGCTGCCGCTGACCGAGGCGCGGAACCACTTCGAGGCGCAGGGCGCCCGGGACGCGCTGGTGGAGACCTCCGGGCAGCTGCGGACGATCGCGGTCGGTCTCTACAAGATGGCCAACGACATCCGCTGGATGGGCTCCGGGCCCCGCGCCGGGCTGCGGGAGTTGCGGATCCCGGACCTCCAGCCCGGATCGTCGATCATGCCGGGCAAGGTGAACCCGGTGGTCTGTGAGGCGGTCCGCCAGGTCTGTGCGCAGGTGATCGGCAACGACGCGGCGGTCGCCTTCGCCGGTTCCCAGGGCGACTTCGAGTTGAACGTCATGCTCCCGGTGATGGCCCGCAACCTGCTGGAGTCGATCAAGTTGCTGGCCGCCTCGGGGCGGCTGTTGGCGGACCGGTGCGTGGTCGGCCTGGTCGTGGACGCCGAGGTCTGTTTGGCGTACGCGGAGGGCTCGCCGTCCATCGTCACCCCGCTCAACCGACATCTCGGGTACGACGAGGCCGCTTCGATCGCGAAGGAGGCTCTCGCGAAGCAGGTTTCGATCCGGGAGGTGGTGGTTTCCCGGGGGCACCTGGAGTCCGGCAAGCTCACCGGGGAGCAGCTTGACGAGGCGCTCGACCTGCTCCGGATGACCCACCCCTGATGGGCGGAGGGGCAAGGGCCTGCCGTCGACGTATGGGGCCGGACTCAATCAATCTGACTCATCTCGTACCGCGTGCATTCAGCGATCTTGTCGGCGGTGGCTTCCCCATGCTCTTGCACGTGTGAGCGGTTCATGTGCACCTGCCAGAGTTCATGGGACTCCCAGTTCTCGTAAACGAGAAAACGGGTGGGGTCGCTGTTGTCCTGATGGAGGTAGTAGTCGATGCACCCGTTCTCCTGGCGGATGAGCGGGACAACCCTCCTGAGCTCGGCCTTGAGTGGTTCCACCTGGTCCGGCTTGGCGCGAACGTCAACAACAATGGTCAGGTGTGGCATTCGGCGCTCCAGGGTTGCTCGGAGATGCGCTTAACCTCCTCAAGCTAGCGGCTGAGATCACTCGGAGTCCTGACAAGCCATCAACTGGGGGCAGCGAGCTGAACCGAGGGTCGAGGGCCGAGGGGCGAGGGTCGGAGGCCGGGCTGAGGGCCAGGGCGTGCGGGCGGTGGCGGGGTTGGGCGGTGGCGGGGTTGGGTGTCATCCGGGCCGCCTGGTGTTCCCTGGAGGCGGGGCCTCCGCGCCCCAGGGAACACCCAGCTCAGCGCAGGATCTTAAACCGCAGGTGGGTCGCCTGGGGCGTATCGATTACACCCTTGTTCTCCAACCGCAGGGCGGTAGCGTCGAACAGCTTGATCCCGCCGTCGATCACCATGGGCCGTACCGCCAGCCGCATCTCGTCAACGAGCCCCGCGGCCAGGCACTGCTGGGCGAGCTGGGCGCCGCCGCCGATGATGACCTCGCGTGCGCCCGCGGCGGTCTGCGCCCGCCGTACGGCCTCGGCCACGTCCGGAATGAAGTGGAAGACAGTGTCCCCTTTGGCCACCTGCTCCGGCGCGCTGTGCGAGACGACGAAGTGCTCGACCGGGAACGGGTTGTCCACGAACCCGTCCTGGCTGGCACCCTGGTCGTAGGTGCGTCGCCCCATGACCATCGCGCCCATGCTGCGCTGCAACTCCTCGACGATCGCCTGGCTCTCCGGCGAGGGTGCGAAGAACCAGTCATGCAGCCCGGCGGGCCCACCGTCCGCGGCGGCGATGCAACCATCTACCGACATCGTCATATCCAACACGACTTTTCCCATGAAACCTCCACCGGTTGCTGGCATCCTGCTTCGCGAGCCGGGAACAGCGCTCCTGCCCACCTCTCCGGGGTCGCTGAGGTGTCATGATCACGGAAAGCTCGCCTCCATCGATGTCATCATCACCCACCGACATTCCGGTCCCCCGCTGACTCACTGAGCCTTTCCGCGTAGTGGGTCGTGACGTTGGATGATCAGGTGGCTTTTTGGTGGTCGGTGTGAAGATGCCAATGCTGCTGGCCGCCAGGGCGTCAGCCCCACCGGGATGTTGTGCCCGAGGTAGCTGTCAGGGTTAGTTTCGCTGTCGAGCTGCCCCACCGGCGGGACCGACGCCAAGGCTCGCCCCGGGCTGCTGGGCGGGCACGGGGCATTGCTGCGCCCCAGCTATGCGGGCAGCTCGACAGCGGGCGGCACCGCACCGCCTAGTCCCGGCAGGACGACGCTCGGTCGCCCGCCCAGCTCACTGGTGTGCCCCCACCGAGTGGCGGTGCTAACCAACCCCGTCATCCTGATCTGAATTCATCGCCGGCGGGTTGCTTCGGGGTGTCCAGGCGAGGAAGCGGTCGAAGAGGGCTTTGGGATCTGGGCCATTCTGTAGGTGGAGCTTGTGCAGGTCGGCTGCGGCGTCGTGAAGTTGGGCGCAGAGGTAGATCCGGAGTGCGACGAGATCCTTGGCGTACTCGTGGCGCAGGGTGAGTCGGGCGGTGGCGCAGGGCCAGGGTGCGGCGCAGGTGCGGCAGATCCAGAGTGGGCGCAGCGGCAGATGCGATCGGGCGGCGGGAGGGGTCACCACTTGCCGCCGTTGGCGCGCCACGTTTGGGCGGGGGTGAGCCAGCCGACCCGGCCGACCTGGGGTTCGGCTACGGTGGGGGCGTTCCACGCGGGGCGGTTCGGTGGGGGCGCGGCGGTGGTGGGTTCGGTTGGCACGGTCGCGTGGCGGTCCGGGCAGGTTCGCCAGCGTAGGCCGCAGGAGCACTGGGGGCGGGGGCCGCGCCAGACCCGGCGGTGCCGGGGTGCGAGCGGTATGGGGCGTTGGTTGCGCGGCCACCGGAATGCGTGGGGAAGCCAGTTTCGGATAGATCGAGACATGACGCGGCCCTTCTTGAATCCACTGTGAGTGTCACGGCCCCGGCGGTAAGGTTCGCCCGGCCGGTGGGACGGACGGCCACTCGCTCTCCATGATCACTTTGGGCAATAGCGGCGTAGCGGGCTGTGCGGATTGACCCTACGAGGGGACAATCAGATCCCTATGCGGTTGCCCCATGCCAGCAGCGAGGCATATTGCCAAGGAGCGAGGCATCATGAGTTTTCGTGCAGAGCTGCGCCGTCGAAGGCTGGAAGCCAACCTCTCCCTGCAACAGCTCGCCGAGCTGGTTCCCTGTGATCAGGGGTACTTGAGCAAGGTGGAAAACGGTCACCGGAGGCCCGGCCCGGAGATGACGGCCAGCCTGGACCACGCCCTCGGTGCCAACGGTGTGCTCTTCGCCTTGGCGGGCGACAACGAGGAAGGCGGTGAGAACGTGCGGCGGCGCGCGGTACTGCAAGCCCTCAGCACGGCCGGGATGGCGGTGGCGGGTTGGCCGCTGACCTCGGCAACCACACCTCGCAAGGTCGGCATGGATCACGTTGCTGACCTCGTCGACACGACCGCCGTCTACCGAGGGTGGGTATCTCGACATGGTGGAGTGGCCGTGCAGCAACCGGCTGCGCAGTTGCTGGAGCGGGCCGCCACCCTGTACGGCACTGCCCACGAACCGAAGGTTCGTACGGCGCTACTCGTCGCGATCGCCGAACTTGCCGGCCTCGGCGCGTACATCGCGCGCGACATTGGAGACCATCGCAGCGCCGACGAACACGCCTGGCTTGCCTTGTCTGCGGCCACCACCGCCGGTGATACCGCCCTCGGCGGTCACACCGTAGTGCGGATGGCGGGGCACAACATCGAACTGCGTAACCCCGACAAGACGCTGGCACTCCTCGACGCGGCCGCGCAGCGTGCCAGCGACCTGTTCACCGCAGGCGACCGCGCCAACCAGACCTGTATCCGGGCGTGGGCGCACGCCCAGGCAGGTCACACGGACCTGGTCCGTCGTGCTGTGGGAGACGCCGAGGACGCCTTCACCCAGGTAGACGCGGCCGGCGCTCCCGGCTGGGCCGCCCAACACGTCACCGAGGCAGAGCTCTACAGCCTCACCGGCGCTGCGTACACGGACCTAGCCCGCACCAACCCCCGACATGCCGTAACCGCCATCAGCCGTCTTCACCGGGCCCTGGACCTGCGCGGTGTGTCGTTGGCCCGGAACCGCACCCTTGACCAACTCAGCCTGGCGGAGGCGTTGCTGTATGCCGGGGAGTTTGACGAAGCGGGGCGAGTTGCTTCGGCGGCTACCGATGCTGTTGGAGACATCAATTCGGGCCGGCTTTCGCTACGCATCGCTGGCCTGACTCGTCAGATGCAGCCGCATACCCGCAAAGCACCTGCTATTGCCGAGTTCGTCGTAGCGCAACGCACCGGATAGGTTCCCGGTGGCGTGCTTTTGTCCCCATTCAATGTAGCTATGCTCGATCAACCGTCGGATCTCGGACGGCTACAACGGGGTCTGGGAAGCTAGCCTTGGCGAGGTCTTGCATCTACAGAGGTCGATTGAGCTGATGAGGAAAGTGACGGAGTCATGGACTTGATAGGTGCTACCTGGCGGAAGAGCAGTCGGAGTGCTCAGACCAACGACTGTGTCGAAGTGGCGATGAACCTGCCGGGTGTGGTGGGGGTGCGGGACAGTAAGGATCCGACGGGTCCGGCGCTCTCTATCGACCCGGGCTCCTGGCGCTCCTTCACCGCCGCGCTACGCCGTTAGGCGAGCGCCCCGGCCTGGTCGTCAGGCCGGGGCGGTCCACGATTACCTAACGCAGTCGACCGCGGGCGTCGCCGTTGTCCTGGTCGGCGACGAAAGCCACGAGCCAGGCCAGCGGCGCGTTCCAGTTGATGGTCAGCTCGTTGGTCGACCACGATTCGATGTCGTCGAGGTAGCAGAACTGCGGCGGGCACCCCTGCAGTTTCTGCTGGGCGACCGGGTCCTGGATGCTTGAGTTGGGACCTCCGGACAGGGTGCCCCGGGGCGGGTTGGGCAGGTCGGTGTTGAGTTGGTGGGCGTACCAGCGGCTGTGCTGGTTCTCCGAGGCCACCTCGCCGTACCCGGTCACGTAGGACTGGTTGAGAGCGTTGCGCCCGAAGATGTAATCCATGGTCTCCAGGACGCCGTCGCGGTAGCGGTCGGTGCCGGTGATATCGAACGCCACCGCCATCACGATGGCGTTGTTCAGGATCAGGTTGTTGGATCCCCAGTCGTACGTGTTGTCCGCGGGCGCGTACGGGATGCCGTACGGGTGCGCCTCCAGCGTGGCGAGATACTTGTCGGCGCCGGCGACGACAGACTGCCGGACTCGCTCCCGGTCGGGTAGGCCGTTGGGCAGGGTTGCCAACTGGAGTCGGCCGAGCTGGGCCGTGTTGCCCCAGTCGAAGCCCCGGTCCCGCCAGACGTCCGCCGTGTGCAGCGGGGAGTCGAGCAGGAAGTCCCGGTATTCGCGGTCGCCGGTGGTGATGAACAGCTCGGCGGCGGCCCAGTAGAACTCATCGGTGACGTTGTCGTCGCCGTACGCGCCACCGCCGTTGCCGTCGTTCGGGTCGGCGTACATCTCGGGGTTGGACTTCGCCGCCGCCCACGCCGCCTTCGCGGCTTTGAGGTTCCGCAGGGCGAACCGCCAGTCGTAGGGCAGGTAGACCCGGGCGGCCTGGGCGGCGGTGGCCGCCAGGTTGAGCGTCGCCGCGGTGGAGACCGGGTGCAGCTCGCGGAGCTTCGGGTCGAGGTGGGGCAGGAGCGGAAGACCGGTCCAGGAATCGTCGTGGATCTTGTGGTGGGCCATGCCGGCGTAGGGCTGCCCCGCCGGTACCTGCATCTTGAGCAGGAACTCCTGTTCCCAACGGGCCTCGTCGAGAATGTCCGGCACCCAGTTGCCGCTCTCCGGCAGGTCGAGGGTGCCGTCGCGCAGCTTCCAGAACTCGCCGGTCGGGGCCAGGAGGGCGCGCTCGTACTCGCTCATCAGCTGATGTACGGAGATGCCGCCGTTGACGACGTACTTGCCGTGGTCGCCCGCGTCGTACCAGCCGCCGGAGACGTCCAGTGTGTACTCGCAGACGCCGGGCTGGCAGGGAACCGACATGTCTCCCTGGTTGGGGGCGGCACCGACATGCCCGGCCGGTCGACCGTAGCCGGGGCGCAGGTCTTCGCGGATCTCCACGCCGCTGCGTTGGGTGTAGTAGAACTTGAGCGCGTCGAGCCGGAGCTGCTCGTAGAAGTCGGAGCCGAGGTCGAACGGCCGGCTGGTTTCCCCGTCGGCGGTGAGGGTGTAGCCGGTGCCCTTCTTCTGGTAGTCGCCGAAGTCAATGCTGTGTACGTGTTGTCCGGACGACTCATCCAGTCCCCGAGGTTGGGTGGTGCCGCTGGCGACGACGGTCCCGGCGTCGTTTCGCAGCTGCCAGGGCAGCGCTTCGGTCGCCTCGGTGACGACGGTGGCGTTCTTCGGCCCCTTGGGCAGGTAGCCGACCTGGTTCACGCGTACCCGTGGGCCGGTGTCCGGCTCGTACTCGTCTGGCTCGGCGTCCCCGAGGAGGCTGATGTCGTCCAGGCAGATCCGCCACGGCTCGGCACTGCCGCCGATCTGGAACGCGACCTGGGCGTTCGGCAGGTCGACCGGGGAGGTGAAGGTGTAGCGGTAGCTGTCGCCGGAGACGGTCAGCGCCGGGTTGGCGGCGAGGTACTGGGTGTACGGCGGGACCGGGAGTTGGATCAGCGCCTTGCCGACCTTGCCTGGGTCGGCGCTGCCGAAGAACTGGAACTCGTACGTCACGCCGGCCTGGAGGGAGATGTTGTCCTGGCCGATGATGGCGTCCCACGGGTTGATCGTGCCGCCGGGCACATCGGTGCAGAGCCTGCCGTCGCTGGAGTCGAGGGTGAGGTTGCCGGTGGACCACCAGGGCGCGTGGCCGTCGTCGAAGGTGCCGTTGATGATCTGCTCTACGGCGTCGGCCTGCGCGCTGCCGCCGGTGAACCCGCTGACGGCGAGCGCGAGGGCGATGCCGGCGGCGAGCGGCGCGGCGCGTCGCCTCCGGTCGGCGGGTGGATTGGGGGCCATGAGGCTCCTCTCGATCCTGGTGGTGGTGGTGCCGGGTGGGGTGTCGGCGGCGTGGGAGCGCTCCACGAACTCAGGTGTGCCGATGAAACCACGCCTGGGGCGGCGCTGAGAAGAGATGGCGAGGAAACTTCTTCCGTTACCTTCCTGTTATTGACGTGACGCATTTCACGGGTGTTGACTGCCCGAAACCGATTCCGGAACCGGTTTCGGGCTCATTCAGCGCTTGACAAGGATGCGGTCAGTGCCAATCACCATCGCGGATGTTGCGCTCCGGGCGGGTGTCAGCAAAACCACCGTCTCCCGGGTCATCAACGGCAAGGGGGAGCTCGACGAGGTCACGGCGGCGCGAGTCCGGGCTGTGATCGACGAGCTCGGTTACGTCCCCAGTGCCCGCGCTGTCAACCTCGCCCGTGGCTCCACCCGGGTCGTCGGGATGCTCGTCCCCTCGCTCGCCTGGCCCTGGGTGGGCCAGGTGCTCCAGGGCGCCGTGGATGCGGTGGAGAGCGAGGGGTACGGGCTGCTGCTGTCCACCTGCAACCGGGGCGTGGAGTCGATGCGGCAGTTCGCCACCCACGTGTCGGCGAAGTCCTTCGACGGGCTGTTGGTCATCGAGCCCGAGGGAACCCTCGACTACATCGCCGAGCTGCACGACCAGGGGTTGCCGGTGGTGCTGATCGACGACCGGGGACACGAGCCAAGGTTCCCCTCGGTCGGCACCACGAACCGGGCGGGGGCGAGGGCGGCCGCCGAGCACCTGGTCGGGCTCGGCCGGCGACGGCCCCTGGTTATCGCCGGGCCGTACCGCTTCGGCTGTGTCCAGGAGCGCCTGGGCGGCTTCACCGACGGCTACGCCGCCGCCGGTGCGCGGCTGGACCCGGCGCTCCTCTTCGAGGGCGCCTTCACGTACGAGTGCGGGCAGGCGTTGGCCGGCCGCGCGGTCGCCGAGGGGCTCGACTTCGACGCCGTCTTCGCGCACAACGACGTGATGGCGGCCGGGGCGTTGCGGGTGCTCCGGGAGAACGGCCGGCGGGTTCCGGCCGACGTGGCCGTGGTCGGCTTCGACGACCTACCGCTGGCGGCGCAGACCGAGCCGCCACTGACCGCGGTGCGCCAACCCGTTCGCGAGATGGGTGCGGTTGCCGCGCGCGCGTTGCTGAACCACTTCAACGGGATACCGCTGCCAACGGCGCCGGTGGTCATCCCCACCACCCTCACCGTTCGTCAATCCACCGTCGCCTGATGTCGCACCAACGGCCCTGGTTCATTCCCCGGCACCATTCCCCCCGGCCCCCGGCCGGAGAAACGCAGGGAGTCATGATCGACAGACGTCGTTTCCTTGCCATCGCGCTCGCCGGCACCGTCGCCACCACCGCGCTCGTCGGTTGCGGCGAGACCGCGAACACCCGCGCCCAGGACGAAGGCGTGACGGTACTCAACATCGGCATGCCGAGTGGCCCGCAGACTGAGAATCACAACCCGTTCCTTGAGTCCTCCTCGGCGGCGGCTCTCGGCTACCGGTGGACGCTCTACGAGCCGCTCGCCATGACCAATCTGGCCCGTCCCGCCGAGCCCGCCCGGCCGTGGCTGGCCACGAAGTGGGAGTGGTCGTCCGACTACCGCACCCTCACCCTGACCATCCGGGAGAACGCCACCTGGTCGGACGGGCAGCAGCTGACCGCCGACGACGTCGCGTTCACGCTTGACATGATCAAGAACAATGAGGCGTTGAACCTCAACGCCCTGCCGTTCTCCTCGATCACCACCAGCGGTAACCAGGTGACCGTCACCTTCGGCGCGTCGCAGTTCGTCAACCAGACCAAGGTCCTCGGTTCGATCCCGATCGTGCCGAAGCACATCTGGTCCGCGGTCGAGGACCCGGCCACCGACCTCAACGCCGAGCCGGTCGGCAGCGGCCCCTACACGTTGAAATCCTTCACCCCGCAGACCACCACCCTCACCCTGCGCGACGGCGGCTACTGGCAGGACCTGCCGAAGGTCAAGGAGTTGCGCTACACCTCGTACAACGACAACAACGCGCAGACGACCGCCCTGGCCAACGGCGAGTCGGAGTGGAGCTTCGTCTTCATCCCCAACTACCAGACGGTCTTCGTCGCCAAGGACCCGGAACACAACAAGGTGTGGGCGGCGCCGGCGCTGGGCGTGCACGGCCTGTGGATCAACACCACCCGTAAACCGTTCGACAACCCGGCACTGCGCCGGGCAATGAACATGGTGATCAACCGCAATGACATCTTCGTGCAGGCCTCGGCCGGCTGGTTCCAGCCCGAGGTGACCTCGGTGACCGGCATCCCCACCCCGGCCGGTGAACCGTTCATCGCCCCCGAGTACAAGGGCCGCACGTACCAGGTCGACGTGGCCGGCGCGAAGAAGGTGCTGACCGACGCCGGCTTCCGGTTCGACGGCGACACGCTGCGCGACCCGTCCGGTGAGCCGGTCACCATCAAGCTCAGCGACCCGGCCGGCTGGTCCGACTACATCACCAGCCTGGAGATCGTGAAGGACAACCTGTCCACGATCGGCATCGCCGCCACCGTCGACAAGGCCAACACCGAGGCATGGCAGAAGTCCGTCGAGGAGGGCACCTTCGAGGGCACCTTCCGCTGGACGGACTCGGGTGCCACCCCCTACGACCTCTACCGGACGATCATGGATGGCGCGCTGCTCAAGCCGATCGGAACCGTCTCCCAGCAGGGCAACTTCGGCCGGTTTGACAGCCCGGAGGCGACGCGGGCGCTGCGGAACTACGCCGAGGCCACCGACGACGCCAGCCGGACCGCGGCCCTGAACACCCTCCAGACGATCATGGTCGAGCAGGCGCCGATGCTGCCGGCCGGAGCCGGCAATGTCGGCGGCGCGTACGTCACCAGGAACTGGACCGGCTGGCCGAGTGACGCCGACCCCTACGCGTCCGCGCAGCCGACCCAACCCAGCGCCCTGGACGTGCTGCTGCGTCTCACCCCCACCTCCTGAGCGCGGACCGGGTGCGGGACCTCGTCCTAGTGGGCCCCGCGCCCGCGTCCGGCCCGCCCGGGCGAAGGAGCCCAGATGACCGAGACCGAACCCCGCTCCGACGTGGTGCTCACCGCCGAGGCGGTGACCCGGCACTTCCCCGTCCGCCGGGGGCTGGCGCAACTCCTGCGCCGGCAGCGGCCCGTCGTGCACGCCGTTGACGACGTGACCGTGACCCTGCGCCGTGGCCGGGTGACGGCGCTCGTCGGAGAGTCCGGCTCCGGGAAGTCCACCGTCGCGCGCCTGTTGGCCCAACTGCAACCGCCCACCAGCGGCCGAATTCTGCTGCACGGCGAGCCCGTCGCCGTCCGCAGCGGCCGACCGTTCCGGGCGTACGTCCGGCGGGTGCAGATGATCTTTCAGGACCCGTTCGCCTCCTTGAACCCGGTACACACCGTGCGCTACCACCTGACGCGCGCGCTGCGGATCCACGGCACCGCCGGGCGCGGCCCAGCCGAGCGTGCGGCCGCCCTGCACCGGCTGCTGGAACGGGTCGCCCTCACGCCACCGCAGCGCTACCTGGACGCGTTCCCGCACGAACTGTCCGGCGGTCAGCGGCAGCGGGTGGCCATCGCCCGCGCGCTCGGCGCCGACCCGGAGGTGCTCCTCGCCGACGAGCCGGTGTCCATGCTCGACGTCTCCATCCGACTGGGCGTGCTCAACCTCCTGCGCGAGCTGACCGAACGGCTACACCTGGCCGTTCTCTACATCACCCACGACATCGCCTCGGCGCGCTACTTCGCTGACGAGACGCTGGTGATGTACGCGGGCAGGTCGGTGGAGGGCGGCGACAGCGAGACCGTCACGCAGCGACCCGCACACCCGTACACCCGACTGCTCGTCGGCTCGGCACCCGACCCGGACCGGATCACCGGTGCCGCGCCGCCGGCCGTGCCCGACCGCGGTGACGGGGAACCGCCCAGCCTGATCCGGCCCCCCGCTGGGTGCCGGTTCCACCCACGCTGCCCGGCGGTGATGCCCCGCTGCGCCACCGACCTGCCGCCCCGCCTCGACGTGGGGGACAAGCCGGGCCACTGGGCGGCCTGCTGGCTCTACGACCGGCACCCCGCCGGGTCGATCGCCGGCGCGGGGAAGGGGGACGGGTGAGGTTCCTGCTGCAGCGGCTCGCCTTCTACCTCTTCACCGTCTGGGCCGCCATCACCATCAACTTCTTCCTGCCCCGGCTCATCCCCGGTGACCCGGTCCGCTCCCTGATCGCCCGCTACCAGGGGCAACTGAGCGCCGACGCCATCGACTCGCTGTACGTGCTGTTCGGGCTCGACCAGGAGCGGAGCCTCTGGGGGCAGTACGTTGACTACTGGGCGCAGTTGCTCCGTGGTGACCTCGGACTCTCCTTCACCTTCTTCCCGACCCCGGTCTCCGACGTGATCGGGAACGCGCTGCCCTGGACCGTCGCGCTGGTCGGCATCACTACGTTGGTCAGCTTCGCCCTCGGCACCGGGCTGGGCGTCCTGGCCGGCTGGCGGCGTGGCTCCTGGCTGGACGGGCTGCTGCCGGTCACCACGTTCCTCTCCTCGATCCCGTACTTCTGGCTCGGGCTCGTCGCGATCGCCCTGCTCACCGGCCCCGGCAGCTTCTTCCCGTCCTCGGGTGGCTACGAACCCGGCCTGGTACCCGCCTTCGACACCATCTTCCTCGGCAGCGCGCTACAGCACAGCCTGCTGCCGGCGGCCACCATCCTGGTCTCCTCAATGAGCGGCTGGGTGCTCAGCATGCGCAACATGATGGTCACCGTCGCCGCCGAGGACTACATCACCGTCGCCCACGCCAAGGGCCTCGGTGAACGCCGGGTCGCCCTGCACTACGCCGCGCGCAACGCGCTGCTACCCAACATCTCCGGCTTCGCGCTGTCCCTCGGCTTCATCGTCGGCGGCACCCTGCTGGTGGAGATCGTCTTCTCCTACCCCGGCCTGGGCTTCCAGCTCTTCCAGGCGGTCGGCGCCAAGGACTACCCCCTCCTACAGGGCATATTTCTGATCATCACAGTCTCGGTGCTGGTGGCGAACCTGCTCGCCGACCTGGCGTACCTCGCACTCGACCCGCGTACCCGCAAGGAGGGCTGAGGAGATGGCTGTCCCTGCCGGCACCGTTGACGCCGCCACCCCGGCCGGCCCCGCGACGGTCGGCACCGGAGTGCGCCACCGCCCCGGGCGGCGACTCCCGCTGCTGCGCAACCGTAAGGCCATGACGGGGCTGATCACCCTCGGGTTCTTCGCCGTAGTCGCGGTCATCGGTCCCTGGCTGGCCCCGTACGACCCCGGCCGCCGCAGCGCCGACCTGTTGCAACCGCCCTCCGGCCAGCACTGGTTCGGCACGACACACCTCGGGCAGGACATCTTCAGCCAGGTTCTGGTCGGCACCCGGGGGGTGCTGCTGGTCGGCTTCACCGCCGGCATCGTGGCCACGCTGCTCGCGGTCGTCGTAGGTGTTACCGCCGGCCACCTCGGCGGTGTCGCTGACGAGAGCCTCTCGGTGCTGTCCAACGTGTTCCTGGTGATCCCGGCGCTACCTCTGATCATCATCGTCTCCGCCGCCATTCCCGAGTCCGGTGACCTGACCATCGCGTTGCTCATCGGGCTCACATCCTGGGCCTGGGGGGCCCGGGTGCTGCGCGCGCAGACCCTGTCGCTGCGTCGCCGGGACTTCGTCGAGGCCGCCCGCGCCACCGGCGAGTCGACCTGGCGCATCATCGCCTTCGAGGTCCTGCCGAACCTGACCGCGGTGATCTCCTCGGGCTTCATCGGCACCGTGATCTTCGCGGTGATGTCGCAGATCACCCTGGCCTTCATCGGAATCTCGTCCATCTCCCCGTGGAACTGGGGCACCATCCTCTACTGGGCCCAGAGCCAACAGGCCCTCGCGCAGGGCGCCTGGTGGTGGTTCGTACCCGCGGGCCTGGCCATCGCGCTGCTCGGCACCGCCCTCGCGTTGGTCAACTTCGGCATCGACGAACTGGTCAGCCCTCGGCTTCGTACCTCAGGCAGCGGACCGATCCGGACTCCCGACGGCCGCACCGTCCGGATGCGGACCGGCTTCACCCCGGTCCTCGCGTCGGCACCGCCACAAAGTCGTCAACCACGTCGGCAGCGGCGCCGGCCGACCACGACGAGGAGGTCGTCCCGTGAGTAGCCCGGTGCTGGAGATCCGCAACCTCTGCGTTGACTACGGCGTGGGGGAGACGGCGGTCCGCGCGGTCCGCGACGTGGACCTGACCCTGCACCGGGGCCAGGTGCTCGGCCTCGCCGGCGAGAGTGGCAGCGGCAAGTCCACCCTGGCCTACGGGCTGACCCGGCTGCTACCCCCGCCCGGAGTGGTGACCGGCGGGCAGGTGATCTACCATCCGCCGGCCGGTGCCCCGGTGGATGTGCTGGCCATGACGCCCGCGCAACTGCGCCGCTTCCGCTGGGCCGAGACGGCCGTGGTGTTCCAGGGCGCCATGAACTCGCTCAATCCCGTGCACCGGATCTCCACCCAGCTGCTGGACGTGCTCAAGGCACACCGGCCGACCAGCACCGCCGTCGGGCGGCGCGAGCGGGCCCAAGAGGTCCTGCGGCTGGTCGGCATCCCAGCGGACCGGCTGGACGCCTACCCACACCAGCTCTCCGGCGGCATGCGGCAACGGGTAATGATCGCGATGGCACTGTTGCTCGAACCGCAGCTGGTCATCATGGACGAACCGACCACCGCACTGGACGTGGTCATGCAGCGGCAGATTCTCGGCGAGCTCGCGCAGCTGCGTCAGCGGCTCGAATTCGCCGTCCTGTTCATCACCCACGACCTGTCGTTACTGGTCGAATTCTCCGACCACATCGCCATCATGTACGGCGGTCGCGTCGTCGAGCAGGCCGCGAGTGATCGGCTCTACCAGCAGGCCCTGCACCCGTACACCGAGGGCCTGCTGCAGTCATTCCCCGCCCTGCGAGGGCCGCTACGTACCCTCACCGGCATTCCTGGATCCCCGCCCGACCTCCGGGCGATGCCCACCGGCTGCGCTTTCCACCCTCGCTGCCCGTACGCCCTCGACGTGTGCCGCAGCCGGCTGCCACCCCTGGGCCGACCCGCCGACAGCCACGCCGGCCGCACCGTCGCCTGCTGGCTGCACCCCACCGCCGAGCCCGCCACCGAGACCCGACCGTGACAGGAGCAGCATGGACACCACCCCATCTCCTACCCCCACCGCGCGCCGTGCCTCGCTGACCGTGGACCAGGACGACCCGATCTGGGCGCTGCCGGCCACGTTCCGGTGGGGCGTGGCGACGTCGGCCTACCAGATCGAGGGTGCGACGAGCGAGGACGGCCGTACCCCCTCCATTTGGGACACGTTCTGCCGCGTCCCGGGCGCGGTGCGGGACGCCGACCACGGAGACGTCGCCTGCGACCACTACCACCGGATGCCGGAGGACGTCGCCCTCATCGCGGACCTCGGCCTGGACACCTACCGCTTCTCGGTGGCCTGGCCGCGGGTGCAACCGGGCGGGCGCGGCCCCGTCAACCACGCTGGCCTGGCCTTCTACGACCGGCTCGTGGACGAACTGCTCAGTCGCGGTGTCGAACCGTGGATCACGCTCTACCACTGGGACCTGCCGCAGGAGCTGGAGGATGCCGGCGGCTGGCCGGGCCGGGACACCGCGTACCGGTTCGCCGACTACGCGATGCTCGTCCACGACGCGCTCGGTGACCGCGTACCCACCTGGACGACGCTCAATGAGCCGCTCTGCGCGGCGATGCTCGGCTACCACGTCGGCGTACACGCCCCGGGCCGGCGCGACCTGGGTGACGCTGTCGCCGCGGTCCATCATCTGTTGCTCGGTCACGGCCTCGCTACCGAGCGGCTGCGGGCCGCCTCCGCCCCCGGCACCCAGCTTGGCATCACCCTGAACCTGGGGCCGGGGCAGCCGGCCACCGACAGTGCGGTGGACCGCAACGCGGCCCGCCTCGCGGACGGCCTCGGCAACCGGCTCTACCTCGACCCTGTGCTGCGTGGCAGCTACCCCGACGACGTGGTCGCCGACCTCGCCCGGGTCGGCGTCCAGATACCGGTGCGACCGGGCGATCTGGAGACCATTTCCGCGCCGATCGACGTGCTCGGCGTCAACTACTACTTCGCCCACCGGATCAGCGGCACCGACGAGCAGGGCCGCACCGCGGAGGCGGACGGCCTACCCGTTCGACGCTCCCTGCCCACCGGCCGGCCGACGACCGCGATGGGGTGGGAGATCCAGCCCGAGGGCCTGACGGAGCTGCTGGTCCGCCTCGGCCACGACTATCCCGGCATTCCCATGGTCATTACCGAGAACGGTGCCGCCTTCGACGACGAGCCGGACGCCGACGGGTTCGTCGCCGACGACGACCGCGTCGCCTTCGTCGCCGAGCACCTGCGGGCGGTAGCCCGGGCCCGGCAACGTGGGGCCGACGTCCGCGGCTACCTGGCCTGGTCCCTGCTGGACAACTTCGAGTGGGCCGAGGGGTACGCGAAGCGGTTCGGCCTAGTCCGGGTGGACTACGAGACCCAACGGCGGGTGCCGAAGCGCTCGGCCCTCTTCTACCGCGACGTCGCCCAGCGGGTACGACAGGCGGGGTAGGCGACGGGCACCCGGGCCCGGACCACGAACCGTTCCCCTCATCTGGCTACGGGGTTACCACGCTGAGGTGGGCCGGGGGCAGCCAGAGGGGGGTGTCGTCGCCGGGGCGCAGCGGTGCTGCCGGCCCGGTGGTGAGCTGCAGGGTGACTCCACCGCTGGTGGCCTGGATGTCGAGGTGGGTGCCGCGGTCGGTGACGGCGGTGATGGTCGCCGGCACCACGTTGTCGCCCGGATGGTCGCCGACCACGATGGCTGCGGGGCGGATGAGGAGCAGGCCCGCCCCGCGGTGGTCGGTGTCGAGGCGGAGCCGGCCGAGGGGGCAGTCGAAGTGGCCGGCGGAAGCGGTGCCGGGGATGGCGTTGCCGGCGCCGCCCAGGAACCGGGCGACGGTCAGGGTCGCGGGCCGGCGAAACAGGTCGGCGGGCGGGGCGTGCTGCGCGACCCGACCATCGAGGAGCACGGTGACCGTGTCGGCCACGTCGGTGGCCTCGTCGCGGTCGTGGGTGACGAAGAGGGTGGTGCTGCCCTCCCGGCGGTGCAGCTCGGTGAGGAGCGCCCGCATGTCGCCGCGTAGCTGCGGGTCGAGGGCGCTGAACGGCTCGTCGAGCAGCAGGACACCGGGGCGGGCGGCCAGGGCGCGGGCGAGGGCGACGCGCTGCTGCTGGCCGCCGGAGAGTTCGCCGCTACGCCGCTCGCCGTAGCCCGGGAGCGCGACGGCGTCGAGCAGCTCGGTGACCCGCCGCCGGATGGCAGCGCGGTCGGTGCCGCGCATGCGCAGGCCGAAGGCGATGTTCTCGGCCACGGTGAGGTGCGGGAAGAGCAGGGGGCGTTGGAAGACGACGCCGAGGTCGCGCCGGTGCGGGGGCTGGTGCAGCACACTGTGGCCGGCGAGCCGGACGTCGCCGCCGGTGGGGGTGCTCAGCCCGGCGACGATCGACAGGAGGGTGGACTTGCCGCTGCCGGAGGGCCCGAGGACGGCGGTACGGGTGCCCGCCGGCACCTCCAGGCTGACCCGGCGCAGCGTCGGCGTGGTGGCACCCGGGTAGGTGTGGTCCAGGTCGGCGATGGTGATGTCGGTGGTCATCGGCCGACTCCGAGCAGGGCGGTGTCGCGGCCGGCGAGTTGCCGGGCGGCGAGGGCGGTCAGCAGCAGGGGCGGGGCGACGGCGACCAGCGCGATGGCCGCGGTGGCGGCCTGGTTGCCGCTGCCGGCGGCGGTGGCGAAGAGCAGCAGCGGCACGGTGGTGACGACGCCACCACCGATGAGCAGGGTCAACAAATAGTCGCTCCAGGAGATGAGGAAGGCGAACATGGCGGCGACGACCAGGCCACCGCGCAGCTGGGGGAGGCTGACCTCGCGGAACGCCCGCCACGCCCCGGCGCCGAGGGTGCGGGCCTGCCGTTCCAGAGCGGGGTCGACCCCGGCCCACATCCCGGACATCAGCAGCGTGGCGTACGCGGTGGCCGCCGGTAGCTGGGCCAGGACCACGCCGGTGAGCGAGTCGGCGAGCCCGGCGCGCAGGTAGACGACCTGCGCGCCCATGGCGACGGCGAACGGGGGCACCAGTACCGGGGCGAGCAGGACCAGCTCGATCAACCGTCTCCCCGGCAGCCGGTGCCAGGCCAGCGCCCGCCCGGCGGCGGCCCCGAGGGCGGTGGCGAGGGCGGCGACGGCGGCGCCGATGCCGATGGAGGTGGCGACGGCCTCGGCGAGGCGGGACTGCGGCCCGAGGGCCTGCTCCCAGCCGGCCAGCGACCAGCGGTTCGGCCACAGGTCGGGGTAGAACCACTGGTCGGTGAAGGCCTGCACGGCCAGCGGCAGCAGCGGCCCCGCCACCCAGAGGCCGGTGAGGATCAGGACCGTGGGGCGGGCCAGCCCCACACCGAGCGGCCGCCGGGGCCGCCGCGCTCCCCTTACCGGCCCCGCTCCGCTCACCGGCCGCGCTCCCTGCACCGGCCGAGATCCCGTCGCCAGCCCCGTTTCCGTCATCGCCGCGCTCCCGTCACCCGGCCGACGGCCCGCCGGCTGGCCCCGGTGTACGCGAGCGCCGCCGCGACGGCGATGACCGCGATCAGCAGGGCGATGGCGATGCCCTCGGCCCGGCCGGAGAGCTCGGCGGCGGCGAACCGTTGGTAGGCCAGGACCGGTAGCGGCTGCGGGTAGGCGCGGCCGAGCAGCGCGGGCACCTCGTACGCGCCGAGGGTGAAGGCGAAGATCAGCACCGCCACGGCCAGGATCGACGGGGCGAGCAGGGGCAGGGTCACGTGCCGCAGCACCTGCCGGGGGCGGGCACCGAGGGTGGCGGCGACCCGTTCGTGCTCGGCGACCGGCCCGCCGAGCGCGGCGAGGACGACGATCAGCACGAACGGCGCCTCCTTCCACACGTACTCGGCGATCACGGCGACCGCGTGCGGGTCGGCGACCAGGGCGGGCAGCGCGACGCCGACCGTACGGGCGGCGCGGGCCAGCAGGCCGGAGTCGGCCAGCAGCAGCCCGATCGCGACCGCGCCGATCAGGTGCGGCACCGGCAGTCCGAGCTGGGCCAGGAAGGTGGCCGCGCGTCGACCCGGGGCGGTGCGGCGCAGGGCCAGGGCGGCGGCGACCCCGACGGCGACGGCGAGCCCGGTGGCGACGGTGGAGATCCAGAGGCTCAGCAGCAGCCCGTTGGTGAACGCCGGACCGTCGGTCACCCGCTGGTAGGCGGCCAGGCCGACCGGTGTGTCGGTGAACCCGGCCAGGCCGAGGCTCTGCGCGAACCCGTAGCCGAGGCCGCCGCCGAAGAGCAGCACCACGGTGGCCAGCGCCGGCAGGATCAGCAGGAGCCCGGTACGGCGGTGGTTCACTGTTGCAGCACCTCGCGCCGCCAGCCCTCCTCCAACGGCGGCAGCCACTCCGCCCGCAGCTCCGGTTGACTGTTGCGGGACAGCTGGTCGTAGCTCGGCACCTGGGCCGAGGTGGGCAGGGCGGCGAAGCGGTCCCGCCATTCGACGTCGAGCTTGTCGAGGTCCACGGCCGGATACTGGCCCCACCCGTCGGGGCGGGCCTTCTCGTACTGCAGCTCGGGGGAGAGCATCAGGTCGGCCAGGGCGAGGGCGGCGGAACGGTTGGCGGCGTTGGCCGGTACGGCGAGGTAGTTGGTGTTGCCGATGGTGCCCTCGTCCAGCAGCAGGGTACGGGTGGTGGCCGGGAACTGTTCCCGTTCGACCAGGCTGGTCACCTGCGCCGGCCCGTACGTCATGGTGAAGTCGACCTGCCCGTTGGCGTACAGGTCGTTGAGCTCCTTCTCGTTGGCCGGGTACGTCTCACCCGCGCGCCACAGGGCGGGCCGCAGCTCGCGCAGGGTCTGCCACAGTGGCGGGGTGAGCCGGTCGTAGGCGGCCTGGTCGAAGTCGTCCGGGACCTGGTCGACCCCGCCGGCCTCGTGGTAGAGGGCGTGTCGGACGAAGACCGAGCCGGTGAAGTCCGGCGGGGCCGGGTAGGTGAATCGGCCCGGGTGGGCGCGGATCCAGTCCAGTAGCCCGGCGAGGCTGGTCGGCGGGTCGCTGACCCGGGCGGAGTCGTAGCTGAACGCGAACTGGGCGCGGCTCCACGGCACCTCGCACCCCTCGACCGGGGTGCCGAAGTCGTTGGCGACGGTCGGCTCGGACCAGTCGACGTAGCGCATGTTCGGCAGCAGCTCGACCAGCCCGCACTGCCACAGCCCGGCCTGCTTGCCGGTGCGGAAGTTCTCCCCGTTGATCCACACCAGATCCACCGACCCGCCCGAGCCGCGGCCGGCCTGCTTTTCGCCGAGGACCTTGTTGACCGCTAGGGCGGTGTCGGTGATCGGTACCCGGTTGATCCGGACGTCGAGGCGCTCGCGGGCGGCCGGGGCGACGACCTCGTCGAGGTAGCGGTTGGCGCCGTCGTCGCCGCCGTACATGAAGAGGTTGACCGTCTGCCCGCGGGCCTCCCGCAGCACCTGGTCGAAGTCGCGGGGGGCGGGGTCGGCGTCGTCGGTGCCGGTGGTGCAGCCGGCGGCGAGCAGGCCGGCGGCGGTCAGCGACGCGACCGCGCGCCATCGTCGGGTCATCGGGTGGGCCTCCCGGCGGGTTCGGACAGGGTACGGACGGCGTGCATGACGCGTTGCCCGGCGGTGATGGCCACCACGGCGGCCCACCCCCAGGCGAGCTGCCCGGCGAGACCGGGCAGCAGGCAGAACAGGGCGTGTACGGCGATGGTCTCGGTGCCCTCGGCCAGTCCACCGAGGAAGTGCAGCGACCGCTCGTCACCGCGTTCCCGGCCGACCCGTTCGGCGATCGACGAGTACGCCAGCAGCGTCGCCCCGTTGACGTAGTAGGTCACCAGCAGGACCAGGAACGGGGTGGCGGGCCCGTCGACGCCGACGGCGACCCCGGCGACGAACGCCCCGTACACGGTGAAGTCCGCGACGATGTCGAGGAAGCCGCCCAACGGGGAGGCGGTGCCGCGGCGGCGCGCGAGGGGGCCGTCGAGGCCGTCGGCGAGCCGGGATACCAGCCACGCGACCAGCGCCGGCCACCACCAGCCGGCCGCCGCGGCGGCGCTCGCGGCCAGGCCCAGGGTCAGGCCGGCGGCGGTCAACCGGCCGGGCGTCACCCAGGGCCGGTCCACGGCGGCGGCGCACCGGTCCAGGGTCTTGGCCAGGACCGGCCGCAGACGTGCGTCGATCACGGGGCGGACCTCGGCGGCGACGGTGGCGGCAGCCGCAACGCCGACCCGGTGGTGCCCTCGGCGGTCGGCACCGGGCGGGAGTCCCGGCGGCGGGCCCGGCGGGCCGCTGCCACACCGGCCAGAGTCAGCGCGGCCAGACCGGCGACGGCGGCGAGGAACTGCGGCGAGGTGGGGTCGGTCAGCGACCCACCGACCGCGGTGTAGGCGACGATTCCCGGCGTCATGCCGATCGCCGAGCCGAGGGCGTAGTCACGCAGCCGCACGGCGGTAACCCCGGAGCCGTAGTTGAGCAGCGCGAACGGGACCAGCGGCACGAGCCGCAGCCCGATCACCGCGATCAGCCCGCGCCGCGCCAGGAACCGGTCCAGGCGGTGCAGTCGGCCGCCGACCAGCCGCTCCACGGCCGGGCGGCCCAGCAGCCGGCCGAGCAGGAACGACGCCACCGCCCCGGTGGTCGCCCCCACCAGCACCACCACTGATCCGCCGACCACTCCGAACAGCGCCCCGGCGGCCGCGGTGAGCAGCACACCGGGGACCAGCAGCACGGTGCCCAGCGCGTACCCGGCGATGTAGAGCAGCGGCGCCCACGGCCCGGCGGCGGCGACCCGGTCCCGCAGCACCGCCACATCCGGGGTGCCCTGGGTGGCCAGCAGGGTCGCCGCGCCGGCCAGCAGCACCACCAGGAAGGCCAGCCTCGGCCATGGTGAGCCGACGATCCGGACGAGCCGGGACGCCGCCGCGGGCCGGGTTGCTTCGTCGGTCATCGGTTCCCACCCCGGATCGGGTGCAGGGCGCGGCGCAGGGTGCGGAGCGCGGTCATCGCCCGGGCCGGCAGCGGCGTGGACAGGTCGGCGCGGAGCTGGGCGAGACTGGCGTTCCACGGCCCGTCCGCGTACGTCGGGTAGGGGTGCACGGTGCCGGCGACGTCGCGTACCTTCGCGCCGCGTCGGATCGCGGCGGCGAGCTCGGCGATGGTCTCACCGGCCCGGGGCGAGACGACGGTGGCGCCGAGGAGCCGGCCGCCCGGCCCGCTCACCAGTTGGGTGAATCCATCGGTACGACGGTCGGTGATCGCCCGGTCGACGTGGTCGTGGGAGAGCCGCTCCGCGCGGGCACGGGTGCCGTGCCGCTGGCGGGCCTGGGCGAGGGTCGCCCCGACGCGCGCCACCTCCGGGTCGGTGAAGGTCACCCACGGTACGGCAGCGTAGTCGATGCGGCGGCGCAGCCCGAGCAGCGCGTTGGTGGCGGCGTACCCGCCCTGCACCCCGGCGACGTGGGTGAACGGGAGGGTGCCGGTTACGTCACCGGCGGCGTAGATCCGTCGGTTGCTGGTCGCCATCAGGCCGTCGATCACGACATGCCCCTGTTCGGTGCAGCGCACTCCGGCGGCGGCGAGGCCCAGGTCGGCGCTGCGCGGTCGGCGTCCGGTGGCGACCAGGATCCGGTCGACCTGGACCGTCTCGCCGCTGCTGAGGTGGAGCGTGCCGGCGGTGACCCGGTCGACGGCGGTCCCGGTCTTCACGGTCACGCCCTCGGCCCGCAGCCGCTCGGCGATCAGCGCGCCGACCTCCGCCTCCTCCTTGCCCAGCAGCCGGTCGGCCACCTCCACGACGGTGACCTCGACGCCGAGCCGGGCGAGGGCCTGGCCCAGCTCGCAGCCGATCGGGCCGCCGCCGAGGATCGCCAGCCGCCGGGGCAGCGCGGTGAGCTCCCAGAGCGTGTCGGTGGTCAGCGGGTCGGCCTCGGCCAGGCCGGGCACGGTGGGCAGGGCCGGCGTGGCACCGGTGGCGATCAGTGCCCAGCGGAACCGCGCGGGTCGGGTGCCCGCGTCGTCGGTGATCCGCAGCGTCGCCGGGCCGGTGAACTCCGCCCGGCCGGCCACCACCGTCGCCCCCGTCGCGCTGATCGCGGCGGGGGAGTCCACCGGTTCGATCCGGGTGATCGCCGACCGTACGTGGGCGAGCACGGCGGCGTCGTCGATCTTCGGCGGGCCGGTCCGCACCCCGTACCGGTCGGCGGTGCGGACGGCGTGCGCGGCGTGCCCGGCGGCGATCAGCGACTTGCTGGGCACGCAGCCGGTCCAGAGGCAGTCACCGCCGGTGCGCGCGGATTCGACCAGCAGCACCCGGGCACCGAACCGGCCGGCGGTCTTGGCCGCCACGAGCCCCGCGGTGCCACCACCGAGGACCACCAGATCCCACTCTTCCACCCCACCAGCCTTCCTCGCCGCGCCGCCCGTGCGACCGTGCCTGTCCAGGATGCCCGGTCGGGGCCGGGGTTACCGAACTCCGTAATGCAACGGTCAGAACTGGGGTGGCGGCACCACGGCCGGTCCGGGCCGGCTGGCGGTCTTGCGCGCCCGGTAGGCGGTGACGGCGGCCCGGTTGCCGCAGCCGGCGTCGCAGAAGCGGCGGGACCGGTTTCGCGACAGGTCGACCAACACGTTGCCGCACCCAGGGTGGTCGCAGCTTCGTAGCCGGCCCAGTTCGCCGCTGCGGACGAGGTCGGCCATCGCCATCGCGGCCTCCACCGCCATCCGGGTCGCCAGCGGCGCGTCCCGGGGCACCGCGTGCAGGTGGTACGGCTCGTCGTCGTGCGTGATGAGCTGGGGCAGGGCGGCGTTTTCCCGGAGCAGTCCGTTGACGATGGACACGATCTCGTCGGTGTCGCCGTGCCAGAGGCGGCGCAGCCGGGGGCGCAGCTCGCGTACCGCCCGGAGTTCGCCGTCGGTGTGCTCGTGTCGTCCGCTGTACGCGTGGGCGACGAAGAAGTTGTTCAGCGCGGCCGTGTCGGGTAGGCCGTCGCCGGCGCTGCCGTCGGTGTTCACCAGGGCGGCGGCGGCGATCAGCCCGCACTCCGTGTCATGGGCAAAAAGCAATTTGACTCCTATCCTGGTAGCGCTAGCGTCATCGACGTAAGCGCATTTTGCCCATTACATGGTGTTGTTGCCAAGGAGAACCCATGCGCCAACCCCCGCGCGGCAGCGCCGGCCTGCTGCTGGCGGTGCTCTCGGCACTGACCTTCGCGACCTCCGGGACGTTCGCCCGCTCGTTGATCGACGCCGGCTGGTCCGCCGAGGCGGCGGTGGTCGTCCGGGTCGGCCTCGCCGCTCTGGTGTTGACGGCGCCCGCGGTGCTGGCGCTGCGCGGTCGCTGGTCGCTGCTCCGCCGTAACGCCGCCTCGATCACCGCGTTCGGGCTGCTCGGCGTCGCCCTCGCCCAGGTGTGCTTCTTCAACGCGGTGCGCTACCTGCCGGTCGGCGTCGCGCTGATGTTGGAGTACCTGGCCGTCGTGGTGGTGGTCGGCTGGATGTGGCTGGCCCACGGGCAACGACCCCGCCGGCTCACCGTCGTCGGGTCGATCGTCGCCCTGGCCGGGCTCGGCCTCGTGCTCGACCTCGCCGGGGCCGAGCGGCTCGACCCGGTGGGGGTGCTCTGGGGGCTCGGCGCGGCCGTCGGGCTGGCCGGCTACTTCGTGCTCGCCGGCCGGATGGACGCCAACCTCCCGTCGGTGGTGCTGGCCTCCGGTGGGATGGCGGTCGGCGCTGGCGTGCTGCTCCTTCTCGGGCTGGTCGGGGTGTTGCCGCTGCGGACGTACACCGGCGCGGTCGACTTCGCCGGGCAGCGCACCAGCTGGCTGGTGCCGGTGGCGGGGCTGGTGCTGGTGGCGGCGGTGCTCGCGTACCTCACCGGGGTCGTCTCGACCCGTCTCCTCGGTGCCCGGCTGGCCTCCTTCGTCGGCCTGACCGAGGTGATGTTCGCCGTGCTCATCGCCTGGCTGGTGCTGGCCGAGCTGCCCACCGTGGTCCAGCTCGTCGGTGGGGCCCTGATCGTCGCCGGGGTGGCCCTGGTCCGCCTCGACGAGCCACGCGAGACCCCAACGGTTGAGCAGGACCAGAAACCGGCACTCGCCACCCGCGGTTGACCCTGGCAAGCTCGACGCCATGCTGAGGACGGTGGTGTTCGACGCCGACGAAACCCTGCTCGACCTGCGCCCAGCGATGACCGGCGGGCTGCTGGCCGTCCTCGACGAGATGCGCCGGTTGACCCCGGCGGCGGCTGCGGTCTCGCTCGCTGACCTGGAGCACGACTGGTCCGTGACCTTCGCCGCGAACCCCGCTCGGTCGACGCCGGAGGTGCGACGGATGGCGCTTTCCCGGTCGGTGTCCCGGGTCGGGCTCGACGCGCACCTGGACGACCTGCTGGCGCACTACTTCGCCCGGCGGTTCGCGCTGACCCGCCCCTTCCCGGATGTGCTGCCCGCGCTCGCAGCCCTGGCGGAGAGGTGGGCGGTGGGCTACGCCACCAACGGCAACAGTCGCGCGGAGCGCTGCGGGCTCGGCGGGAGGTTCGCCTTCGAGGTGTACGCGCACGACAACGGGCTGCCGAAGAAACCGGCGCCAGAGTTCTACGCGGCGGTGGTCCAGGCAGCCGGGGTGCCGGCCCGGCAGGTCGTGTACGTCGGCGATTCGATCGCCCACGACGTGGTCGGGCCGCAGACCGCCGGGCTGCGTGGAGTCTGGCTCAACCGCGTTGGTCGAACCTGCCCGCCGGGGGTGCGGCCAGACGCGGAGCTGTCCACCCTGACGGATCTTCCTGCCGTCCTGGCTTCCCTGGCGGACGAGGAAGATCTTCGGGCGCAATCGGAGCGACCCCTGGTGTAAACGTCGACGGTGCTGTTCGATGACTGCCACGTCCTGCAACGAGAGGATCCGATGTGAGCAGACGCTTCACCGCTGGCGCCGTCGCTACCGTGATGGGCCTGGCGTTGACGGTCACGGGGCTGAGTGTCCCCGCCGGCGCCGCACCGAGCAGCAGCCAAACCTTCACTGTGGTCGCGGAGGACGGCGTAAGCGCCGCGGCGGCCCTGGCGGAGATCCAGGCAGCCGGGGGCACCGTCGTAACCCGGATCGACGATGTCGGCGTGTTCCAGGTGACCAGCGACAAGCTGGACTTCACCGACCGGATCGCCGAGGCCGACACCCTGATCGGCGCCGTCGAGCAGAAAGCCATCGGCCGGAAGCCCAAGCTGGACCCGGTCGAGCAGGAGGCGCTGCTAGCCGCCGTCAACGGCAATAGCTCCGGCAAGGGCTCCGACTCCGGCAAGAGCTCCGGCGGCAAGGGGTCCGGCGGCAAGGACAAAAAGATGGACCCGCTGGACGACAAGCTGTGGGGCCTGGACATGATCCGCGCCGACAAGGCCCGCAAGAAGGAGCCCGGCGACCAGCGCGTCACCGTCGGCGTGCTGGACACCGGCCTCGACGCCAGCCACCCCGACATCGCGCCGAACTTCAACTGGGCGTTGTCCCGCAACTTCGCGCCGGACCTGCCCGAGGTCGACGGCGAATGCGAGGTGGCGAGCTGCCTCGACCCGGTCGGCACCGATGACGGTGGCCACGGCACCCACGTGGGGGGCACCATCGGCGCCGCCGCCAACGACTTCGGCCTCTCCGGTGTCGCGCCGAACGTCTCGCTGGTGGAGCTGAAGGGCGGCCAGGACTCCGGCTACTTCTTCCTGGAGCCGGTGGTGCAGTCGTTGCTGCACGCCGGGCGGGCCGGGCTCGACGTCGTGAACATGTCCTTCTACGTCGACCCATGGCTCTACAACTGCACCGCCAACCCGGCCGACTCCCCCGAACACCAGGCCGAGCAGCGGGCCATCATCAAGGCGATGAAGCGGGCGCTGAACTTCGCCCACGAACAGGGCGTCACCCTGGTCGGCTCCCTCGGCAACAACCACGAGGACCTGGGCGACCCGCGGATGGACACGTCCAGCCCGGACTTCGGTGACACCCCGCCGTACCCGCGTGAGATCGACAACGACAGCTGCTGGGACCTGCCGGTGGAAGGGCCGCACGTGATCGGCGTCTCCGCCCTCGGCCCGTCCGGCAAGAAGGCCGACTACTCCAACTACGGCACCGAGCAGATCAGCATCGCCGCACCCGGCGGCTGGTACCGCGACGGTTTCGGCACCGACACCTTCAGCACCTACCCCAACCTGATCCTCTCCACCTACCCGGAGAAGGTGCTCAAGGAAAACGGCATGGTGGACGCGGACGGCAACATCGACCCGAGCGCGGAAGGAATCGTCTTCAAGGACTGCAAGAGCAACGGTGAGTGCGGCTACTACCGCTACCTCCAGGGCACCTCGATGGCGTCGCCGCACGCCTCGGGCGTGGCCGCGCTGATCGTCAGCAAGCACGGCAAGAAGGAGGGCCACACCGGCTACGGCCTGGCCCCGGACCTGGTCGAGCAGCACCTCTACCGCACCGCCACCGAGCAGGCCTGCCCCAACCCGCGGCTGCAGCAGTACCGCGACGAGGGACGCGACGAGACCTACGACGCGTACTGCGCCGGTGGACGTAGCTTCAACGGCTTCTACGGGCACGGCGTCATCGACGCGTACACGGCGGTAACCACCCCGCTGAAGTCACACGGCCGGCCGTAGGGCGGACCGAGCACAAGGCCCGGCCGACCCCGACAGGTCGGCCGGGCCTTCCGCTTCAGCGCAGCGCTTCAGCGCAGCGCGTCGGCGACGGTGCCGGCGGCCGTGCGGACCTGGCCGCCGACCGTCTCGGTGTCCAGCGGCGTCAGGGAGACCACACCGACGCTCGCCTCCAGCCCCGGTACCCCCAGCACGGGTGCGGCCACCCCGTGCGCCCCGGACTGCAACTCCCCAGCCGTGTCCACCGGATCCGCCACGCCGGTCCGGCCGGCGAGAATCGCCCGCCCTGCCGCCCCGCGCTCCAGCGGATGCCGCGCCCCGGTCCGGTACGCCACGTGCAGGGCGGTCCAACTCGGTTCGACCACCGCCAGCGCGACGCCCTCACCCCCCTCGACCACGGTCAGGTGCGCGGTCGCGCCGGTCTGCTCGGCGAGCTGGCGCAGCGCCGGCAGCGCCCCCTCGGCCAGCAGCGGCTGGGCCCGCCGGGCCAGATTCAGCACCCCCACCCCGAGGCGGAGCCGGCCGTCGGCGTCCCGGCGCAGCAGCCCGTGCGCGCTCAACGGCGCGACCAGCCGGTACACGGCGGCACGGCCGATCCGTAGCTGGCCCGCCAGCTCGGTGACGGTCAACCCGCCGGGCGCGTCGGCGACCAGGTGCAGCAGGCGCAACCCCCGGTCCAGCGTCTGTGCGCTCTCGCCGCCCCGCGGGGCCGGCGGGTCGCTGTGTCGGGGGGTCGTGTCCACGCCAGCAGCGTACGACCCGGCTCCCGGCGGCCCGGGGAAGCGGGGACGGATACCCTTGTCCGGTGACCCTACGCCTGTATGACACCGCCACCCGTTCGGTGCGGGACTTCGTCCCGCGGGAAGCCGGCAAGGTGGGGATCTACCTGTGTGGTCTCACCCTCCAGGCACCGCCGCACATCGGGCACCTTCGCTCCGGCGTCAACTATGACGTGCTCCGCCGGTGGCTGCTGGCGCGCGGCTTCGAGGTTCGCTTCATTCGTAATCTTACCGATATCGACGACAAGATCCTGGTCAAGGCGGTGGAGCAGGACCGACCGTACTGGTCGATCGCCTACGCCAACGAGCTGAAGCTGACGGCCGCGTACCGGTCGCTGAACGTGCTGCCCCCGACCTACGAGCCGCGGGCCACCGGGCACATCCCGGAGATGCATCAGTTGATCATGAAACTGATCGACGCCGGTCATGCCTACCCGGCCCCCGACGGCTCCGGCGACGTCTACTTCGACGTGCACTCCTGGCCCGCGTACGGGGCGTTGTCCAACCAGTCCCCGAGCGACATGCAGTCCGCCGGCGACGCCCCCGAGCGGTGCAAACGTGACCCGCGCGACTTCGCCCTCTGGAAGGGCGCCAAGCCCGGCGAACCCACCGACGCGTACTGGCCGTCGCCGTGGGGTCGGGGCCGGCCCGGCTGGCACATCGAGTGCTCGGCGATGTGCTGGCGCTACCTCGGCGGCGAGTTCGACATCCACGGCGGCGGGCTGGACCTGACCTTCCCGCACCACGAGAACGAACTCGCCCAGTCCCAGGCCGCCGGCCTGCCGTTCGCCCGCTACTGGGTGCATCACGGCCTGCTCAACATCGCCGGTACGAAGATGGGCAAGTCCTGCGGCAACGCCCTCGACCTGACGTACGTGGACTCGCTCGGGGTGCGTCCGGTGGAGCTGCGCTACTACTACGCCGCCGCCCACTACCGGTCGATGATCGACTACTCGGAGGACGCGCTGCGGGAGGCGGCCGTCGCGTACCGGCGGATCGAGGGCTTCGTGCAGCGCTCCGCCGAACGGGTCGGCGCCGGCCAACCGGCGGTGGTGCCCGCGGCGTTCGCCGCCGCCATGGACGACGACCTGAACACCTCGGCGGCGCTCGCAGTGCTGCACGAGACGGTTCGGGACGGCAACACCGCGCTGACCGGCGGTGACGATGTGACCGTCCGCACCGCACTCGGCCAGGTGCGGGCGATGCTGGATATCCTCGGGGTCGATCCCCTCGACCCGGCGTGGAGCGCCGGCGGCGGCACCGACGACCTCTGCAGCGTGGTCGACTCGCTGGTGCAGCTGGCCCTGGAGCAGCGGGCGCAGGCCCGCAGCCGCAAGGACTGGGCCGCCGCCGACGCGATCCGCGACCAGCTCAAGCAGGCCGGCGTGGTGGTCGAGGACACCCCCCAGGGCCCCCGTTGGACTATTGGAGAGCAGGACTGATGGCCGGCAACTCGCAGCGCCGTGGCCGACGGCTGACATCTAAGGCAGGCGCCCCGAAGGGCACCGGCGGCAAGGGGCGGGACGCCCTCGCCGGCCGGGGCCGTACCCTGCCCGCCGACGAGCGGCCGTGGCACAAGGGGTACTCGGGTACCGAGAAGCTGCCCCAGCGCACCGCCTGGAAGCAGGAGAAGGAGCGGCGGAGCGCGGCCGAGGAGGGGCGCGCCCCGAAGATCGGTAAACCCGGCACGAAGGACACCACCTGGGGCAAGGGTGGCGGTCGGGGTGTTCCCACCAACAAGAGCGGCCGGGGCGCCCCCGCCAAGAGCGGCGGCCGGGGTCGGCCAGAGAGCCGCAGCGGTGGCCCGCGGGTCGCCCCCGGTCGGCGGACGAACCCGGCGAAGGACACTCCCGAGCTGTTGGTCGGCCGCAACCCCGTGCTCGAGTCACTGCGTGCGAACGTGCCGACCACCGCCCTCTACGTCGCGCAGGGGCTCAACACCGACGACCGGATCAGCGAGATCGTCCGGACCGCGGCGGACCGGGGCATCGCGATGCTGGAGGTCAGCCGCGCCGAGCTGGACCGGATGACCGGCGGCGTGTTGCACCAGGGCGTCGGCCTGCAGGTGCCGCCGTTCCGGTACGAGCCGTTCGAGGACCTGACGGCGGCGGCGCTGGAACAGCCCGCCCCGCTGCTGGTGGCGCTGGACGGGGTCACCGACCCCCGGAACCTGGGCGCGGTGATCCGGTCCGCCGCCGCGTTCGGCGCGCAGGGGGTCTTCGTCCCCGAACGGCGGGCCGCCGGGATCACCGCGACCGCCTGGCGGACCAGCGCCGGTGCCGCCGCTCGGGTTCCGGTCGCCCAGGTCACCAACCTGACCCGGGCACTGAAGGCGTGCAAGGACGCCGGCTTCCTCGTGGTCGGCCTGGACGCCGACGGGGAGACCGACCTGTACCACCTGGAGGCCGCTGTTGGCCCACTCGTCGTGGTGGTGGGCTCCGAGGGGCGCGGCCTGTCCCGGCTGGTCGGCCAGACCTGTGACCTGACCGTCGGAATCCCGATGGTCTCCGACGTCGAGTCGCTGAACGCCAGCGTCGCGGCGGCCGTGACGCTCGCCGAGGTGGCGCGCCGCCGGGCCACCGAGGCCTGATTCCGCATACGAGGGAGGGGGCGGTCCGCAGCAGCGGACCGCCCCCTCCCTCGTAGCTCAGGATTCGTCGGTCAGGACGGGATCCGGAGGCCGGACTTCGAGTTGAAGATGTGGCTGCGGCCGGGCTGCGGCCGGACGAACACGGTGCCGCCCATGGTCGGCATGGTGCGCCGGTCGGTGCGGACCACGAACCGCTCGTTGGTGCCCTCCAGCGCGGCGTGACCGTAGATGTTCGCGTCCGACCCGAGGTCCTCGACCAGCTCAACGGTGACCGGCAGGCCGCCCTCGGTCGGGCTGACCAGCTCGCAGTCCTCCGGACGGAAGCCCACCACGACCTTGTCGCCAGCCTCGTCTGCGCGGGCCGCCTCGACCTGCTCGCGGGTCAGCGGGATGTGCATCTCGGCGAACTCGGCGCCCGAGTCGGTCAGCGGAACGGTCTTGATGTTCATCGCCGGCGAGCCCATGAAGCCGGCGACGAAGACGTTGGACGGGGTGTCGTAGAGCGCCCGCGGCGTGTCGACCTGCTGGAGCTCGCCGTCGAGCAGGACCGCCACCCGGTGCCCCATCGTCATCGCCTCGACCTGGTCGTGGGTGACGTAGACCGTGGTCACACCGAGCTTGGACTGCAGGGACGCGATCTGCGTACGGGTCTGCACCCGAAGCTTGGCGTCGAGGTTCGACAGGGGCTCGTCCATCAGGAAGACCTGCGGCTCGCGGACGATCGCCCGCCCCATCGCCACCCGCTGGCGCTGGCCGCCGGAGAGCGCCTTCGGCTTGCGGCTGAGGTACTCCTCCAACTGCAGCAGCGTCGCGGCTTCCTTGACCCGCCGGTCGATCTCCGCCTTCGGGGTCTTGCGAAGCTTGAGGGCGAACGCCATGTTCTCGTACACCGACATGTGCGGGTAGAGGGCGTAGTTCTGGAAGACCATCGCGATGTCGCGGGACTTCGGCGGCAGGTGGGTCACGTCCCGGCCGTCGATGGAGATCGAACCCTGGTCAACGTCCTCGAGGCCGGCGAGCATGCGCAGGCTGGTGGACTTACCGCAACCGGAGGGGCCGACCAGGACCAGGAACTCGCCGTCGCCGATCTCCAGGTCGAGCTGGTTGACGGCGGGCCGCTCGGTGCCCGGGTAGATCCGGGACGCCTTGGCGTAGGTAACCGTGGCCATGAGGGTGCTTCCTTTCACCGGCAGGAACGTGCCGGACGATCCGAGTGAAAGAGCGGACCGGCCCGCAGCTGCGACCCGGCCCACGGGCGACGGGCGTCGACCGCGTCCCTGAACGGTAGATCGGTTTCGTCCGTGTGCCAAGAACGGGAGCAGCTGGTGGGACCGGGACCATACACATAACGGTCAGGCGAGCAGTGCCGGGCACGAAACGACGACGGTTCGGACGTGCCGCCGACGGAAGTCGTGCTGACCGGGCCCGCCGCGCGGGAAAACTGGACGTCAGTCGCTATGCTGGCGTCGGCAACACGCCCCTGTAGCTCAGCTGGACAGAGCACTCGCCTTGTAAGCGAGATGTCGCCGGTTCGATCCCGGCCGGGGGCTCCACCTCCACCAGGCATTCCACGACGGGTGCCGCTGTGAATCGCCGGATTGACAGTAACGCTGACAGCAACGAGGTCAAGGCGGCCCTTAACGGGCCGCACGCGCCGCCGCCTGGGCGCGTGCCAACCGCTGCCGCTGTCGCTCTGCGGCCGTCCCGCCTGATACCCGGCGGCTGGCGCGGAGAGCGGGGAGCCCGGGGCCGCCGTAGACGGGAGGGCTGGGGAAGTGGTGGGGGTTCGTCGCCGGCGGCCGGCCGCGCCACGCCGGAGCGACGCGGCGTAGGGCAGGGCACGCCGGGTCCGCGCGGCGGGTCACGGCGACAACCTGGTGGCGGTCACTGCGCCTCCGGCGGGGGCGCTTGGGCTCCGGGATGGCCGGGTGGAGGCCCGCTCCCCAGGAGGGCGGGTCGACGGCAGACGGGATGGCAGGATTGGCCTCGTTCTGACGAGGAACAGGAGGGCACCAGGATGTCTGGCTGGGTTGATCTCTTGAATGAGTCGCACGGCATCCGGGCGCTATACGGTGAGGATCTGCCGGGGCTGACGTCGGTTGACCTCCATGAGTTGGTCCTTCATCGCGACGGGCCACGTGTTACGTTGCGATTTGATCTTTCTCAGTTCCCCAAGCCGCCACCGAAGAAGTGGGATGATCAAGGCTTCAACGTTGTTCAAGTCCAACTCATGCTGGTGGATGTGCTGCACCTGACCGTAGTTGGTTGGACGACCCGTGCTGTGCTTGACATCAATGTCGAGCGCATAGGCAAGGCGCTTTCGTTGAGGGCAAGCAATGGCTCGGTGGATATCAACATTAACGCCCGAGGGCTCGTTCTGTCACACCTATCGGCCTATTGCGGTGCCTCGGCGGAGTAACTATCTGGGTGACGACGGGTACGAGCGGCGGCGGACGTCCACGGACGACCCTGGACGGTTGCCGCAGGCCCATGGCAGCGCGGGTCAGCAAGCCGTGTTGGTTGCCTGGGGGCAAGGAGTCGCCGGGGCGCACACGGGGCACAAGACAGCGTCAAACCTTGGCAACCAGCCACCAGCGTGAGCCCAGGAGCGGGCGTAAGCAGCATGTCGACCGGGCCACCCCAGGTCGCGGGCGAGACGGTCCAAGTTCCGCTTCAACGTCTGACGCCCGGCTGTGTAAAAGGAGCTGCGGATGTCGACTGCGGCTCCTTTCACGATCATTAGTGATGCCTTTGTCGTTCCCGTTCGAACAATCGCTTAGCTCGCCGGCACCACTGTGGTTTCGATTTGCGGCGACGATCCGGCTGAGAGTAGCACAAGCACCATGATCACGGACGCAGCGAACAGCACGAGGCTGAGCGATAGCGTCACGAGGTGGAGGGCTCGACGGTCTTTGGACGCCCTAGCCCCCCAGGTACTTGCAATGGCCGCAACTATCGATACTGGCACTGCGATTATAAAGTTGACCACCAGCGTTACCGCAGCTACAAGAACTAACGCGATACTGAGGAGCTCACGCGAACTCCACCCTGCATTTCGTTCGACCGGCAAATCCATCGTAACCGGGCCCCCTGCTATGGCTCACCAGGTGCTGGCAACTTTTAGAGGACAGAGCATACTCGATCGCCGCTGGCCGTACCGAAGCTGCACCCTTCGCGCGCAGGCAGTGCTCGGGATGGCTCACATCGCAGCCGCCAACGCCGAGGATGAAACGGGGACCTGCCCCAGGAAACGACGCCCCGCCCGGCCGTGAGGCCAACGGCGGGGCGTCGTCATTCGGACGCGTGTTGTCGCAGGTGCCACCCGCCCCGCCCGCAGGCCGTCAGCCGCTAGGGCCGCCACCAGGCCGAATGGTCTCGATCGGCTCCGGCAGGTCGGGCGGGAGGGGTGGTGTGGGCTGGTGGCACCATGGTTCTACCTGACCTGGTGTGGCGGGCGTCGGCGCGCGGCGTAGCTGAGGACGACACCGGCCAGGATGGACAGGGCGGCAGCACCGATGGTGGTGGTCATCTTGGGGCCGGTGATGGGTAGGTCGGGCTCGTCGTGTGGTGGGGCGATGGTGATGGTGGTGGGTGGAGATTGGCTGTCGGGGCAGGTGTTGGTGCTGGTGTAGTGGGCGGTGAGGGTGTGGGTGCCCGGTGGGAGGGTGGCGGTGTGGGTGGCGGTGGCGTCGGCGGTCAGGGGTGTGGTGGTGAGGGTGGTGGTGTTGGTGCGGAAGGTGATGGTTCCGGTGGGGGTGTCGACGTTGCAGGTGACGGTGGCGGTGAGGGTGATGTCCTGATCCGCCGCCGGGTCGGTTGGGGTGACCTGCAGGGTGGTGGTGGATGTCGGTGGTGCGGTCAGGGCCAAGCTGTGGGCATCGCCGGCGGCGACAGCGGTGATGGTGGTTTCCGGCGGCAGGTTGACGTTGACGGGTGTGCTGCGGTTGGTGGTGGTTCCGTCGCCCAGCTGACCACTCGAGTTTTCGCCCCAGGCGAGGACGGTGCCGGTGGAGGTGACCGCCAGGCTGTAGAGGTTGCCGCCCGTGATGGTGGTGACGGTGACGCCGGCGGGCAGGTTGACGTTGACGGGTGTGCTGCTGTCGGTGGTGGTTCCGTCGCCCAACTGCCCTTCGGAGTTGTCGCCCCAGGTGAGGACGGTGCCGGTGGGAGTCAGCGCCAGACTGTGTTCGTCGCCGGCGGCGATGGCCGTGATGGTGACGCCGGCGGGCAGGTTGACGTTGACGGGTGTGCTGCTGTTGGTGGTGGTTCCGTCCCCCAGCTGCCCCCCGAAGTTGGCGCCCCAGGCGAGGATGGTGTCGGCGGAGGTCAGCGCCAGGCTGTGGTCGCCGTGGGCGGCGATGGCGGTGATGGTGACGCCTGCGGGCAGGTTGACGTTGACGGGTGTGCTGCGGTCGGTGGTGGTTCCGTCGCCCAACTCGCCGTCGTTGTTTTCGCCCCAGGCGAGGACGGTGCCGGTGGACGTCAGCGCCAGGCTGTGGTCGTCGCCGCCGGCAATGGCTGTGACCTCGGTGCCTGGGGGCAGGTTGACGTTGACGGGTGTGCTGCTGTTGGTGGTGGTTCCGTCCCCCAGCTGACCCTCGGAGTTGTCTCCCCAGGCGAGGACGGTGCCGGTGGACGTCAGCGCCAGGCTGTGGTCGTCGCCGGCGGCGATGGCCGTGGCCTCGGTGCCTGGGGGCAGGTTGGTGTTGACGGGTGTGCTGCGCCTGGTGGTGGTTCCGTCGCCCAATTGGCCGTCGAGGTTTTCGCCCGAGGCGAGGACGGTGCCGGTGGACGTCAGCGCCAGGCTGTGGTCGCCGGTGGCGGCGATGGCCGTGGCCTCGGTGCCTGGGGGCAGGTTGGTGTTGACGGGTGTGCTGCGGTTGGTGGTGGTTCCGTCGCCCAACTCGCCGTCATTGTTCTCCCCCCAGGCCAGGAGGGTGTCCGACGCGGTGCCGGACGGTGCGGGCGTGTTCCGTGCCGCCGCCGGCCACGCGCCGGCGACTGCCTGCGTGGCTGTCACCGCCAACACCAGAAAGAACAAGCCGACGATTGCCCGACCCATCCGGTCCACTCCGGCGCTCCGGCCTGTCCGCTGGCAGCTTCTGCGCATCACTCCGACCTCCACGTCGGCAAACATCGCCAATAGGGCAGACGCCAGTGTCAACGAGCTATTCCGTATAAATGCGGAGAAACGCCCCGAGGGAGACATCTAGTTGATGCCGCCGGTCGACAGCCGACCGGGAAACGACGGGCGATGGGAATTTTTCGGCGACCAGTTCGGGTTTGATCTTCGGCGCCAGTCCGTCGTGTGGACACCCGGGACAGGGGATACTGGAAACATGCGCTCTCGCATCATGCCGATCTTGGCGGTGGGGCTTCTTGCCGCGCAGTACATCTGGGCAGCCCTCTGAGCAGCCCTCTGCGGAGGCTTACCCACTGGCTGTAGGGCCGCCGGCTGTACTCGATACGCAGGTGCCTGGCTGGGAAACCTCCGCCTGGCTGACCGAAGGCTCCTTCTGTGTGCGAGCCGCCCGCACCGACGGGAGGCACAAGGAGGGGCGAGCGAACGAGTTCGTCTTCTGCGATCCGGCACCATCGGCTCTGAACACCGCTGGTCCGCCGCTGCTGCCTGCCAAGCCAATGCCCTACATCGCGCCCCTAGACCCGCAATCACAGGAGATCATCCTGGTCGGGACCGTTCGAGGCGCTGTTACCAGCGTTTCCGTGACCATGTTCAACCGAACCGCCACAGCAGCCGTTCATTCGCTGCCCACAACGAACAGCCATCAGGTAGGCGCGTACGCCGTCTGGCTTCCCAGCAGCGACACCGGACGCAACGGGATGCACATCTCCGATATCACCGCCGTCATCGGCCGAAACGCAGCCGGCGAAGTCGTGGCCCGGCTGGACTGACGTAAGAATCGTTAGCAATACGCCCGCCCGGCGGGCGATGTGGGCTAGAAACCGTCCTGGGGAACTCGCCACTCCTAGCCCAGGCAAGAGCACAGTTTCCCCGCCTGTCCTTGTAGCCTTCGCCGATGCAGGGATGTGGTTGTCCTGCCCCGGCCGCCGGGTGTGCTTGTGATCGAGACCAGCCAAACGCTGGCGGCAACTCCCTCGACTGCCCGGGCTGAAATAAGTCGCGGCGCACGGTAGAAATCAGGGCGGGCCGTTCGTCGTAGGGGTCAGCCACCCGGCGCGGTTGGCTGACGAGGCGAAGAAGGGTAGGCGGATGAAGTACCTGATGCTGGTGTGTGTCAACCGGCCGGCCGACGAGGGAGCGGGCGACCCCGGCCGTCCCGTCGGTGCCGCACCGGACGAGATGGACGTTGACACCTGGGTCGAGGAGATGGACGGCCGGGGCGTACGGCTGCTGGGCGAGGCGATCCGTCCGGGAAGCGACTCGACGACGGTTCGCGTACGCGATGGCAAGGTCCTGCTCACCGATGGCCCGTACGCCGAGACGAAGGACGTGATAGCCGGTTTCGACGTACTCGACTGCGTCGACCTCGACGAGGCGGTGGAGGTGGCGTCGAAGCACCCGATGGCGCGTAGCAATGTGGTCGAGCTGCGGCCGTTCTGGGAGTAGGACTGCGTACCGACATCGAGGCGGGCCGGGTCAGCGCGGCGGTCGCCACCGCCTACGCCGACGACTGGGGGCGGATCGTCGCCATGCTGATCCGGCTCGCTGGGGACTGGGAGCTGGCGGAGGAGTGCGCCCAGGACGCGTTCGCCGAAGCGCTCACGCGTTGGCCGACAGAGGGGATACCGGATCGGCCGGGGGGATGGCTCGCCACCACGGCCCGTAATCGCGCGGTGGACCGGCTTCGTCGCTCCGCCGTGGAGGCCGGAAAGCTGCGCGACGTGTCCCGGCTGGGGGAGCCGGCCCCGGTCGGCTACTTCCCCGACGAACGCCTCGAGCTGATGTTCACCTGCGTGCACCCGGCGCTCACCGGTGAGGCGCAGGTCGCCCTCATGTTGCGCTACCTCGCCGGGCTCCGGACCGCGGAGATCGCCCGAGCTTTCCTGGTGTCGGAGCACACCATGGGGCAACGGTTGTTCCGCGCGAAGAACAAGATTCGCCATGCGGGGATCCCGTTCCGGGTCCCGCCGGCTCGGCTGCTACCGGAGCGACTGTCGGCCGTACTCGCGGCGCTCTACCTGCTGTTCAACGAGGGCTACGCGGCGACCGCCGGCACGAACCTCGTGACCGCTGCGCTCTCCGGCGAGGCGATCCGGCTGGCCCGCCTCCTGATCACCCTGATGCCGGCTGAGCCCGAAGCCCGCGGACTGCTCGCACTCATGCTGCTGCACGACGCCCGCCGCCGGTCCCGGGTTGACCAGCACGGTGACCTGGTCACCCTCGCCGACCAGGACCGTTCGGCCTGGGACCACGCACAGATCGCCGAGGCGGTCGTCCTGCTCGAGCAGGCACTGGCGCGGCGCCGCCCCGGTGCCTACCAGGTGCAGGCGGCGATCGCCGCGGTCCATGCCGAGGCGCCCGTGGCGGCGGCGACCGACTGGCCGCAGATCGTCGGCCTGTACGCGCAACTCGCCCGCCTGGCACCCAGCCCGGTCGTCGAGCTCAACCGGGCGGTGGCGGTGGCGATGGCCGACGGACCCGGAGCTGGACTGGCGTTGGTGGATCGCCTGGCCGCCACCGGAGTGCTCAATGACTACTACCTGCTGCCGGCGACCCGGGCTGACCTACTGCGCCGGCTGGGGCGATTCGCCGAGGCGGCGGCCGCTTATCGTCGGGCGCTTGAGCTGTGCGGGACCGACGCCGAGCACCGGTACCTCCGCCGCCGTCTGCGCGAGGTGTCGGCACCCACCTCGTAGGAATCGGTTCAACGCCGGCTGGGTAGCCGGCGCTTTCTCCTGGTGGCGGTCTTCTGTGGGCGGCGCTCTTCTCCTGGTGGCGGTCGGTGCCGGTTACGTGGACAGTAGCAGCGGTATCGTCAGCACATACGCCGCGAGCAGCACCGAGCCTTCCGGTCGGGTGAGTGAGTAGCTCCGGCGGAGCAGTATCCACGCCGCCACCGCGGCTAGGCCCATCACTAGGACGAGCGCGGCACTGGTGCCCGGGACACTGCTCGGGGCGGCCAAGGCGATCACCGAGCCGCCGACGAGGCTGTTGAACAGGTTGGAGCCGAACAGGTTGCCCACGAGCAGGTCTGACTCACCCTGTCGTTGGGCTTGAATCGTGGTGACCAGCTCCGGCAGCGAGGTGCCCACCGCGACCAGGGTCATCCCGATGATCAACTGGGGAACTCCCAGGTCGGTGGCGATGGCGGCGGCGTTGACGACCAGCAGCTGGGCCCCGGCCAGGACCCCGACCAGGCCGAGTACGGTGCGGACCGGCTCCCACCGGGCCAGCGGTTGCCGCTGCGTCGGCGCCGGGTCGACCGCGGCGATGTTCTCGCCTTCCACGTGCTCCACCACGTCCCGGGCCAGCGGAGTGGCATCGCCCTCGCCCGCCCACCGGATCAGCAGCCACAGCGCACCGGCGGCGGCGACCAGCAGCACCACACCACTCACAGCCGTCAGTCCGGTCCAGGCCAGGAGGCCGAAGAGCAGCACGGCGCCGACCGCGAGCCGTGCCTCGCGGTAGATCACCGTCGACTTTACGGTGACCTTGGCGACCAGTGCGGCGACGCCGAGGACCATGGTCAGGTTGAGAATGTTGGAGCCCGCGATGTTGCCGAGGGCGATGCTCGTGTCGCCGCGGGCCGCAGCTACTCCGGAGACCAGCAGCTCCGGTGCCGAGGTGCCGAGGCCGATCACCACGACGCCGACGACGACGGGTCTGATCCGTAGCCGGTGGGCGAGCCGGGACGCGCCGAGCACGAGATGGTCGGCGGCCACGGTGAGCAGCAGCAGACCGGCGACGGCAAGGAGAATGCGGAGAATCATGACGGGCTCATGTGCGGCGTTGTCCTCGCTATCCCGTTGATCGGCGCCGGGCGTACCGGAGCCCAACCTACTGCCCTGGTCGACCCTTGTGGGCCCGGACGGTGCCGGAACCGCGTGTTCCCGGCGATCGATCGCGGGAGTGGGGTCTTCGCGGCTGCGAGCTCCGTTACCGGGTACGGCGGCGACGCGACCTGCTCCGGTGGGAGGGGGAGGGGACTAGCCTCAAGCTGTGATCGAGGCGGTGTTGTGGGACGTTGACGACACGCTTTTCGACTTTTCTGGCTCGGATCGGCGGGCGTTGTCGCGGCACTTCCAGGCGGAGGGCCTACCCCCGTCGGTGGCGTCGGTTGAGCGTTGGCAGCAGGCGACCGAGGTCGCCTACGGGCGGTTGGCCGCTGGGGAGCTCACGTACGAGGAGTGTCAGCGGCAGCGGGTTGCCGGGTTCCTGGGGCGGACGCTGGACGACGTGGCGGCGGACGCGTGGCTCCGGCGCTACACCGCGCTGTTCGAGCGGGCGTGGACGGCGTTTCCGGACGTCACGGCCGCCCTCGCGGCGCTGCCGTACCGGCACGGGATCCTCTCCAACTCCAGCACCGCGCATCAGGAGCGCAGACTGACTGCCCTGGGGTTGCGTCACCACTTCGAGGTGCTGCTCTGCGCGGACCGGCTTGCCCGGGCGAAGCCGGATCCCTCGGCGTTCCTGGCCGGCTGCGAAGCATTTGGGTTGCCGCCGGAGGCGGTCGCCTACGTGGGCGATCAGTTGGACACGGATGCGGTGGCGGCTCGGGACGCGGGCCTTGTCGGAATCTGGCTTGATCGTGCAAGATCGACGGCGACCGTGTCGGTGCCGGTCGGCGTGCACCGGGTCCCGGGCCTCGCCGACCTTCCCCGGCTGCTCGCCGCACTGGGCGAATAAGGCTACGGGCTGTCCCGTCCATGATTGGAGCCCTCGCGATGTCGTTTGAACTCCAGCCCGTCCTGACCAGCGAGCTGATTGCGGTAAGGCCCCTCCGGCCGGCGGATTTCGATGAGCTGTTCGCTGTCGCCGCTGACCCGCTGCTGTGGGAACAGCATCCGCAGCCGGACCGGTGCCGAGAGGAAGTGTTTCGCGCTTTCTTCCGGGATGCGCTCGCCTCCGGCGGCGCGTTCGCAGTGGTCGACACCAGGGACTCTCGCCTGATCGGATCATCTCGGTATCACGGCTACGATGCGGAGCGCCGCGAGGTCGAAATTGGCTGGACCTTCCTTGCGCGTTCCCACTGGGGCGGGGTTTACAACAAGACACTCAAGCAGCTCATGCTGGATCACGCTTTCCAGTTCGTCGATACCGTTGTCTTTCTTATCGGTACGGAAAATTTCCGTTCTCGGCGGGCGGTGGAGAAACTCGGTGGGGTCCTGGTCGAGCCGGGCCAGGACCGGGGTGGGGTGCCCCGCGTGTGCTACCGGATCGAGGTTGGCAACTGGTCCGGTGGGCGTGCAGGTGCCGACGGCCCGGGCGGTGCCGGTGGCCCGGGCGGTGCCGGTGGCCCGGGCGGTGCCGGCGGCCTGAGCTGACGGTGGTCTGGGGAGACGGTGGCAGCATGAAGTGGGGCACATGATCTTTAGGCGTAACGAGCGAAGGTTGCCGGACAACGTGCTACCGGACGGCGGGTTCCCGAACCTTTACCCACAGTCGGCCCGGCACCTCTTGGGGCGCCTCCACTACTCGGAGCCGGAGGAAGGGGAGGCGGAGGTAGCGGCGGCGCTCCTGTTGGAGGCGGTCGGCGAAGTGCCGGGTCCGAGCCGGTTCAGGGGTCTACTCGCCGAGGCCGAGGCGCTGCTGGGGTTTCGGAAGTTGACGGGAGTTCGGTCGTGATGGCAGTGCTGCAGGTCGTGGGGTTGGGTTCGATGTGGGTGGTGGCGGCCCTGCTGCTCCCGCAGGCCTTGCACGATGCCAAGCGCCGCATGCTGTGCGCGGTTCTCCTGCTTTTCGCGATTGAGCTGACCTTGTACCGGCCGGAGGTGCAGGCTCCGATCTACGACGTCGTCAACGGGCACATCGTCTTCGTGGCCGTGCACCTGGTGAGCGTCGGCAAGGGAATCGGCGTGCTGTACCTGCTGCTCATGCTGGTGCAGCGACCCCGCTATCGGCTACCGGTTGCGGTAGCGGGGGTGGCGGTCTCCGCAACGATGATCGCGATCTACGTGTCGGCTCGGCCAGAGCCGGCCACAGTTGACATCCCGCCCGAGATACCACTGAGCTACTGGCACATCTTGTCGGTGTTCCACACGGTCGCGCATTTGTTGGCGGTTGGGCTGTGCTGGCATGCCGCCCGGCTTGTCGCGCCGAGAGCGATGCGCGTAAGCCTGTGGGCATTGACCGGCGGGCTGCTGTTGGCGTGCCTGCCGTGGGCCTTCAACCTCGGCTGGCTCCTCACCGAGGACACCGCTTGGCTCGATCCGATCGGTCCGATCGACGCGGTGACCGGTCTGATCCTCGCGTTCGGTGCCGCGTTGCCGTTGGTGGCGACAGCGCATCGGATGGTACGGCACTACCGCGCATTGCGTCAACTAGAGGCACTGTGGCGAGAGCTCACCTCGGTGGTACCCGACATTGTGTTCGAAGCGGTTCGGCCCGGACTCGGTGTGCGTCAGCTACGGCTGCGACTGCATCGACGGGTCGTGGAACTCCGAGACGCGATGTTGACGCTGCGTGAACATGTCACTTCTGCGGAGCTGCGCGCGGCGCAGGAACATGTGGCCGCCCAGGTCTCCGACGAGCAGCGACGGGAGGCCGCGGCCACCGCCTGCTGGCTGGCGGCAGCCGTGGCAGCGAGGCACCGTGGCGGCGAACCGATGGTGCGGCGGGAGGGCCTGACGAGCGCCCCCGGTGACGACCTCGACGAGGAGGTCAGGCAACTGTTGGAGATCGCGCAGTGGTACCGCTCACCGCTGGTTGACCGGTATCGGGCCGGATTGCCGCCGGTCACCACGGCCCAGTAGCTGATTCACCCCACAATTCGAGAAGGGAGACCTGGGTGGGATTCATCCAGATAATCGACTACCGGACCGAGTACCCCGAGGCGGTGGACCGGCTCCTCACCGAGTGGATCAACGGGAGTGCCGGCCTGCGTACCGCCATCCGTACGCGGGTCTGCCGCGACCTCGATGACCCAACCCACTATATGGAGATCCTTGAGTTCGACTCGTACGATGATGCGATGGTGAACTCCGAGTTGGCCGTGACCAACGCGACCCATGAGGCTTTCGTGCCACTGTGCACCGACGGCCCGCGTTTTATCAATCTCGATGTCATCCGGGACGAGCCATGGCAATCATGAAAACCGTGGTGGGCGGGCGTGTCGCCTGCCCACCACCCCCCTTCTATGGCCTACGTGGTCGGCTTAACCGGCTTGGTCGCGCTAATAGGGGAGCTACAGTGCGCCTGTTTCTGACTCCCCTGGCCATGGTTGGCGCCCTTGCTCTAACCGGCTGCGCAGCCGGATCCGATACCAGCTCGGGTCTCGCCACGACCCCGACCGTGGACTCCACCGCACCCCCGAACGCCGGGTCCGCCGCAACTTCGCCCTCAGCGCCCCCATCCGTCACCGATGAGGTGGGACTACCCCCCGCCGAGCCAGGGCGAACCACGCTCCTGGCTGCGGAGCCCCAGTCCGGCGACGCGATAGTGGGGCGCGTCACTACTGGTCCGGGCGCATTGTGGATCAGCCTCGACTGCCAGGGCGACGGCTCGCTCGTGCTCGCGGTGGGCCCAGCCTCCGAGTTCACCATCCCGTGTGGCCCGGAACTTCACCATGAGCTCAACAAGATTGATGCCGCCTCATCCGCGCAGCCGCTGGGGGTCACGGTGAAGACGTCGGCGGAGGTGCGCTGGGCCCTCCGGATCGAGCAGTGACGACTCCGGCCGGAGGGTTGGTTCGGCATGGCGTTCCGGGGCGCGGGTACGGTGGCGGCCCTTCGGCCCGGCGGAGCAGCCACCAGGCGACAGCGGCCACGCCGAGCAGGCCGGTGCCGGCGATGAGGAACACTCCGGCCGGCGAGGTTGCCTCGAGTAGGGGGCCGCTGATCAGGTAGGCCGCGGTCTCCGCGAGGAAAACCGGGGCGTAGATCGCACCGAAGACCCGGCCCAGCTTGTCGCTGTCCACGTTCTGGCCGATGGCGGTGTCGGTGGCGATGTTCTCCAGGCCGTTGCCGGCACCGGCGATCGTGTAGAGCAGCACGATCAGGATCAGCTGGCCGGCGATGCCCACGGCGATGAGGCCCAGGGCTGAGCAGCACAGGCCGATGAGGAGCAGCCGCGGGCCGGAGGGCTGCCAACGGGTCAGCGCGAGCAGCAACGGCACGAGCACCATCGCGAGCCCGTAACCGCCGGTCGCCACCCCGACCCAGGTATCGGTGCCCCCGTGGTCGTCCTTGATCAGGAAGACCAGCGCCACGCTGTCCCAAGCGGCGAAGAAGACACCGAGAAAGAGGCAGAGCGCCACCGCCCGGGCAACGGCGTGCCCGGCCACGTAGCGCAGGCCGGCCGTGAGGTCCGCGACGAACCGCGTGGTCCGCCGGGAAGCACCATGATCGCTGCCGACCGGCGGCAGAAAGAACAGCACCAGGGCGGAGAGCAGGTAGGAGGCCGCGTCCAGGGCGAAGGCGGCTCGCGCTCCGGCAGCCTGGATGAGTACCGCACCGACGACCGGCCCGGCGGCCAACGCCACATTGCGCGAAAGCCCGAGCAGCGAGTTGGCCTGCACCAGGCTGGACCGCTCCACCAGCCGCGGCACGCAGCTCTTGCCCGCGGGCAGGAAGCAGGTGGTCAGCGTGCCTTTGAGCAGGATCAGGGCGATGAGCACCGGAAAGGGCGGCAGGGCCACCGCGATCAGGCCGACTGTCCCGAACCGAATCAGGTCAGCGGCGATCATGATGCGGCGGGGGTCCCAGCGGTCGGCCAGGGTGCCGGTCACCGGGCCGAGCCCTTGGGGCAGTGCCTTCGCGGCGAGCGCCAAGCCAAGCTCGGTCGGGGTTGCCCCGATTTCGTAGAGGTAGAGAACCACGGCGGTGGCAGTGATGACATCACCGAGGTAGGAGGTGGTGCGGGCGAGCCAGAGCGTCCGGAAGCCGCGGTTGTCAATGAGCAGCGACAGCCCACTACCCCGCAACCTCGTCACTGAAATCCGCCCCTCCCAATTGGAGGAATAATGATCGGCCGCTGAACTTACCAGGGCGTCAGCACTGTAGACAGATCTTGGTTCAGGCGGGGTATCTCTGGTAATAGCGGATGGTCGGGATCGGCGTTGGGTAGCTTCGGTTAGGCGCCCCGGCTGCGGATCAAGTCGCGGGCTGCCTCAGCTGGGCGCTCGTTCCATTAGCGTTTGCCGGAGGTCGTCGGGGAGGCCCTCGACCTCTGCCAGCGCGGGCAGCAACTCCGGCTCGGTCAGGTACGCGTGGAAGGCCGCCGCGATTGTTACGCCATGGGCCGGCCGGTGGAGCACCGAAACCGGATCTCCGGCTCGCACCTCTCCTGGTGTGACGACCCGAAGGTAGGCGCCGGGGCGATTTTCCCGGGTGAACCGCTTCACCCACCGCGGCTCCGCCATCTTGGCCTGGAAAGTCGCGCACGGAACGCGGCCAAAGGTCGGCTGAAGTTCGAGCTGGTCGCCGATGCGCCAGGTCTCGCCGATCACCGCACCGTTGACGTCGACGCCGGCCGTGGTCAGGTTCTCGCCGAAGATCCCGCCTGGCAGCACCCGCCCAAGGTGGGCCTCCCACCAGTCGTAGTCCTCCCGGGCGTACGCGTACACGGCTTGGTCGTCGCCGCCGTGGTGCTCGATGTCGAAGATCTGGTCGCCGACCAGGCCGCTGTGTAGGCCGGTGGTCTTCGGCCCCGGCGCCCGGACCGTCACGGGTCCGTCGACGGGCTGCTTGTTGATGCCGGTGATCCCGACTCGCTTCGCGGTGCTGGGTTCCGGTACCGCCAGGTTGACCGAGAGGATGCTGCCCATGGGCAGCAACCTATCCGTCCGTCTGACGTGGAGCAAAGGAGTTCGGGCTCGGTTTACGAGGCGGCTTCCAGCACGACGACGGGGATTTCCCGGTCGGTCTTGGCTTCGTACTCCGCGAAGCCGGGGAAGGCTTCCTTCTGCGCGCTCCAGATGCGCTCCCGCTCGTCCCCCGCGGCGACCCTGGCCACCAGGTTGAACGTGTCCGTGCCGATCTCCGCCTTGACCTGCGGATGGGCTCGTAGGTTGTGGTACCAGTCGGGGTTGCTGGGGGCGCCGGCCTTGGAGGCGAACACGGCGTAACCACGATCCAACTTCTGGTACATCATCGGGTTCAAACGGGGCTGCCCACTTTTGGCGCCCACCGTGTGTAACAGCAGCAGGGGTGCGCCTGCGAACTGGCCACCGACCCGCCCGTCGTTTTCGCGAAACTCTTTTATGATCTTGGCGTTCCAGTCGTCCATGATCTCTCCTCGCTCGTGTGTCGGCCCCATTATCGTCAATCTGGTACCCCCGCAGTGCCATCCGTTGGGCTACCATCCACCCGATATGCGAGAGCCGACTACGTCGAATGCGGCGTCCGGGTGCCTGTTCGGGTTGGCCTATGGCGACGCCTTGGGCGGACCGACCGAGTTCATGACGGTCCCGGACATCCAGGCCCGCTACGGGCCCGACGGCCCGCGCGAGTTGGCGGGCGACCCCGCACCCGTCACCGACGACACCCAGCTGACCCTGGCGGTCGGGATGGCGCTGTTGGATGCGCCCGCGCCGACGGCCGAGGTGTTGGAACCGCTGCTTCGGGAGCGGTTCGTGCAGTGGGCAGCCAGTCCCGACAACAACCGCGCACCGGGAATGACCTGCCTGCGTGCCTGCGGGAACCTGGCCCTCGGCCAGCCGTGGACCCAGGCCACGATGGTCGGCTCGAAGGGCTGCGGCGCGAACATGCGGGTCGCGCCGGTCGGGCTCGTCGCCGGCTACGACCTGGACACCCTCGCCGGGGTGGCGCAGCTGCAGGCCGCGATGACCCATGGGCATCCCACCGCGCTCGCCGCCAGTGAGCTGACCGCGTACGCCGTGCGGCTGCTGCGCGACGGCGCGGAGCTGCCGTCCCTGCCCACGCTGCTGCGAGCCCGCGCCCACGACCAGCGCACCGTCTACCGCGACGAGTGGTTGGGTGCGCTGTGGCAGCAGCCCGGCGTCGCCAATCCCGCCGACTACCTCGCCCGTGGCTGGGACGAGTGCCAGCACGTACTGGATCGGCTCGATCTGGCGCTCGCCTCGGCCGACGACGGCGCGGACGCCTGCCGGATCACCGGTGCCGGCTGGATCGCCGAGGAGGCCCTGGCCACCGCACTGTTCTGCGCGATCCGGCATGCCGACGATCCGGTGTCCGCCCTTGCCCGCGCCGCCACCACCTCCGGCGACTCCGACTCCATCGCCGGTCTGACCGGCGCGTTCCTCGGTGCCGCCCACGGTATGGCCACGTGGCCGGAGCCCTGGCGCGATCAGATCGAGTACGCCGACGAACTCGCCAGGATGGGCGAAGCCTGGGACTGATTCTTTCAATTCGTGATCAGGCTCATTTTTTCTTTCTCTACTTACCCTATTTTTTATGATCTCTCAATATGTCTGTCAGTATTCTGCCGTGCCTGTATCAGCCCGGGGGTGGGCCGCCTCATCTGTTCAGCGATGACGTAGCGAATTGGTAGGAGGCGGCCACTCCATTCCGTTCCGAGCGCCAGCGCGGCTGAGTAGCCCAGTTGAGAGGAGAACCGACATGCACACCGTCGACCTCGCCCTCCGAGCCCGGCACAACGCCAACAGTCCGTGCAACCATCAGCCGACGTGTCCTGCCGCCAGCGCGGTCGACCATGAGGCGGCCCGCATCATCGCGTCCCACCCGGAGCAGGGCTGGAGTCTGCGCTGCAACGGCGTGATCGTATTCGACGACACCGGTGAGTTGATGCCTGATAACAGCCCGGTCGCCCCGCACCGTGGCCCGGCTCCGCACTGGGAGGGCTACCGCGGAGAGTGACTCGGATGCGGCTGATCCGCCGTCCGTGCGGCCGGGTCAGCCGGTCGGAACCCAGAACCGGAGCTTCTCGCTGCGTTGGTCGGCGAAGATCCCGCCGTTGCGCTCGATCACCTTACGGGAGGCGACGTTGTCCACATCGCACGTCACCAGGGCGGATGCGATGTCCAGGCGGTGCGCCACGGGCAGCGCGGCGGTCAGCATCGCGGTCGCGTGGCCCCGCCGCCGTGCGGTTGGTCGCACGTCATAGCCGATGTGCCCGCCGAAGTCCCGCAGGTACGGGGTCAGGCGATGCCGGATCGCGAGGCGGCCGAGGTAGGCGTCGTCCTGGACCCACCACAAGGTGGTTGACGGTACGTGCCCGTTCGGGCGCGGGGAGTCCTCGAGGTTTTGCTTTCGTAGCCAATCGACGTACGCCGCGAACCCGGCGGGAGTTGACCAGTGGCGCGAGAATATGCGCAGCTCGGACCCGATCATGCTGCCGTCTTCCGTGCTGCCGCGTCCCTCGGCGCGGAACTCGGCCATGGCGGCAACGAACGATTGATGCACCCGTACGGTGGGCGGGCTCAGCTCTGGCATGGCGATATCAGTATCGAATCGGCCGCTTCGGCGCACCCGTATTTCGGTGGTGGTGTGGGGGTAGGTGTTGAGTAGGCCGGATGGCCCGGGTCGAGGATGTTTTCGTCGCCTACCGTCCCGGCGTGAATGATCATCCTGACTGTGCTGCATGACGGGCTGTGGGCGGACGACCGGGCCGGCGGCAGGGCTGGGAAGATCCACATGATCTGTAGGGACGCCACCGGCGTCGGTAGCGACAACAGGAGGATGGAATGGCAGACGGTTTGGTGCTGGCCTCCGGCCCACGTGTCGGCGTGTTGGCCGACGCGTGGGGCGGTTCCGTGGCGCGGGAGGTCGCCCTGGTTGTTGGTGGCGCCGCTGTCGTCGGTGCCGCTGCGCAGGTGTCGGTGGCGATTCCCGGGTCACCGGTCCCCGTGACCGGGCAGACCTTCGCGGTGCTCTTGGCCGGGACCGCGCTCGGGTCGGCCCGTGGGGTGGCGAGCATGCTGCTCTACCTGGTGGCGGGGGTGTTGGGGGTGCCGTGGTTTGCCGACGGCGCGCACGGCTGGCAGTCCGCGACCGCGGGCTACCTGCTGGGCTTCGTGTTGGCCGCGGCGGTTGTCGGCCGGCTTGCCTCGGCCGGGGCGGACCGGCGGCCGTGGCGCATGTTCGGGCTGATGGTGTTCGGGAACGTGGTGATCTATGCGGTTGGTGTTCCCTGGTTGACGGTCGCCACCGGGATGGACGTGCCGACCGCGCTCCTGCTGGGCCTCGTTGCGTTCCTGCCGGGCGACCTGCTCAAGGCCCTGCTCGCTGCGGGCCTGCTACCGGGCTCGTGGCGCCTGGTGCGTCGGCTGTCCGGCGGCGCGTGAGTTGCCCTGTGTCAAGTCTCCACAGGTTGATCTGGGTTGAGCAGGTGTTGTAGGGCGCTGTGGCGGTGGGGGTCGTAGTGTGATCCGGCACCGGCGCTGCGCCGGGGACCACGTGGTGCCCCGACTAACAGCGCACCACAGCGATCAGCGTGACTGACCCAGGTCGATGCGGTCCTGACAATTGCTCACATTTGGGGTAGCCTCCCACGATGGCTGATAAGACTACTCCGGATAAGGGCATGGCGGGCGTAATGGATACGGCGCTCGAGCGCGTCCTAGCCGAGCGGTCCTCTGAGCGGGACGCCCGTGAGGAGGCCGACGCGCAGCTCGCCGCCGAATTGGAGGCCGCAGCGGAGCAGTCGCAGGCGGCTGCCGCTGCCGGTGTTGCCGGTACTGCCGCTGCCGGTGCTGCCGGTGCTGCCGCTGCCGGTGCTGCCAGCGCTGCCGCTGCCGGTGCTGCCAGCGCTGCCAGTGCTGCCAGTGCGGTGAGGCGGCCTGCCTGACGGGAATGAGGACGGCAGTGGCCGCGGTGGCTGCACCACGGCTGAGCGTTGTCCGTCTCTCCATCGGCTGGTCCGCTGGAGAGACGGACAGCCTGTTTCTGAAGCCAGACCTCGCCCGACTCGATTCAGAGTCCTGGATTTGTGCTGCTGGGACGGCTACCCAAACGCGGAGTCTGGTCGGAATTGGACGCCACAGCTCACGGTCATCCCAAACCAGCCGATGCCCTGCCAAGGGGCTTTTATCCGGCATGTGAATCAGGGTTGACCATCGCCCAGATGCTGATAGGCCCCGCTTTGCCCTGTCCCGGCCGCCCAGGCACGTCGGGGCGTCTCGGACGGCACGTTCTATCGAGCTCAGACGAGCAGCTATGGCGTTCAATGCGAGTGGCTCCCAGGCGCCTGATCTCGGCAGCCGAGCCGGTAGCCTCGACCCTGACCCGCCCGGGGCCGCGCGTCCCTGATCGCACAGCCCTTGTCGGCATCGCACAGCCCTTGTCGGCGAAGCGAACCCGCGTACAACGCCACGGGCGCGGCTCTTGCTGCCCTCCGCCGACCAGGCTGCCTGGGGCGCCGCCTGGCGCTAGCCCGGCGTGCTAGGCGCGCCGTGCTGGCCCGCAACTGTCCCGAGAAGAGGGGCCGAAGGTCACGCTCCAGCGAGTTTTCCTGAGGTTAGCCTTACCTAATCTCAAGGTGAGTCTGGCTGGGGGCGTGCATGACGAGCAGGACGTTCGAACAGGGGACCGACGGTCGGCCCGGGGCTGAGGCCCGGCCCGACGGTCGGCCCCCGGCTGAGGCCCGGCGCGGCGAAAGGACGCTGGCCGACCTGACGCCGAGCGCCACCGCGCAGGTGGTGAGCGTCTCGGTGCCCGATTCCCCGGCTGTCGCGCGGCGTCTGGCCGACCTCGGTTTCACGCCGGGCACGGAGGTCCGGATGCTGCGCCGGGCACCGCTGCGCGACCCCCTGATCTACCTGGTGAAGGATTACGAGATCTGCCTCCGCCGGGCGCAGGCGTCCTGCGTGAACGTGGTCGAGGTGGACGGGTGAGCAGCTCCTGCCACGAGAGCGGTCAGCCCGCGGCCCCGCTGACCCAGCTGCCGCAGGTGGCCCTGGTCGGTGCCCCCAACGCGGGCAAGACCAGCGTCTTCAACGCCCTCACCGGCTTGAACGCCAAGACCGGAAACTATCCCGGGGTGACCGTGTCCCGCTTCGCCGGGACCTGCCGGGTCGGCGACCGTAAGCTCGCCGTCGAGGATCTCCCCGGCTCGTACGGGCTGGACCCGGTCAGTCTGGACGAGCAGGTTCTGGTCGATGTCCTGGACGGCAACGGCATGCGGGCGCCCGATGTGTTGCTGATCGTGGTTGACGCGACGACCCTGCGGCGCTCGTTGGGATTCGTCGCGCAGGTGCTGGCCCGGGGTCTTCCCAGCTGCGTGGTGCTGACCTTCACCGACGAGTTGCTCCGCCGCCAGGGCGCGGTGGATGTCGACGCGCTGAGCCAGGCCCTGGGAGTGCCGGTGGTCGCGGTGGTCGGCCACCGCGGTCACGGCATCGCGCAGCTGCGGGAACAGCTGCTCGACTGGAGAGACTGGCCGACGCCGGTGATACCACCACCCGTGGACCCGGGTGAGCGGGACGCCTGGGTGGAGTCCGTCCTGTCGTACGCCGGGTACCGGGCGGCCCAACCGCACGGCCGCACCCGACGACTCGACGCGGTGCTGCTGCACCCGATCTTGGGCACCGTGGTCTTCTTCGCCGTGATGGTGCTGTTCTTCCAGACGGTCTTCACCCTGGCCGCTCCGCTTCAGGAAGGGGTCGAGGCGTTCTTCGGCGTACTGTCGGGCTGGGTGTCGGTGCACGTCACCAATCCGTGGCTGTCAGGCCTGCTTGGGGACGCCCTGATCGGTGGAGTCGGCGGCGTCCTGGTCTTCCTGCCCCAGATCATGCTGCTGTTTCTGCTGATCTCCCTCCTCGAGGGGGTCGGCTACATGTCCCGCGCGGCGTTCCTGATGGACCGGGTGATGGGCCGCGTCGGGCTGGAGGGACGTGCCTTCGTGGCGCTGCTGTCCTCGTTCGCCTGCGCGATCCCCGGCATCATGGCCACCCGCACCCTGCCCTCGGCCCGGGACCGGATCGCCACGATGATGGCGGCGCCGCTGATGACCTGCGCCGCGCGGCTTCCCGTCTACGTGGTCCTGATCGGGCTGCTGGTCGACCCCGCCGCCACGTTCGGTCCGTTCGGTCTGCAGGGTCTGGTCATGTTCGGGCTGTACCTGCTCGGTGCGGTCGCGGCGATGCTGGCCGCGTGGACGTTCAAGAAGTTCGGTGACCGTCGTGGCCAACCGACGCCGTTCTATCTCGAGATGCCGCCGTACCGGCTGCCCTCGCCCCGGGCGGTTCTGCTGGCGGTGTGGGGCGCGGCGAGTTCGTTTCTCCGCAAGTGCTCGACCATCATCGTGGCCACCACGATGGTGCTGTGGCTGCTGCTGAACCTGCCGCTGCACTCGACCGAGCAGATGCAGGCGGCGGGCGTCGACACCGCTGATTCGGCCGCGGTCTCGGCCTACGTCGTCGACCACAGCTACGCCGCCGAAGCCGGCCGGCTGGTGGCCCCGGTCTTCGACCCCCTGGGTTTCGACTGGCGGATCAATGTCGGCGTGCTGTCCGCCCAGTCGGCCCGGGAGACGTTCGTCGCCACCCTCGGCCAGGTGGCGGCGGCCGAGGACCCCGAAGACCCGGGCGACGCGCTACGTGCCATGACCTACTCGGACGGCCCGCGTGCCGGGCAGCCGATCTTCACCGCGCCGACGATCGCCGCGCTGCTGGTGTACTTCGCCTTCGCCCTCCAATGTATGGCGACCGTCGGGGTCATCCGGCGGGAGACCGGCACCTGGCGGTGGCCGCTGGTGGCCTTCGGCTACCTCACCGTGGCGGCCTGGCTGATGGCCTACCTTGCCCGGACCGTCACCTCCTTCTTCGTGGGGTGACTCGGATGGTTCCCCTGCACCCGCAGCGCTGCGCCGACGAACCGGATCTGCTGCGCTGGGTCATCCCCGCCGACCTGCTCGACCCGGTCGGCGTCGTGGCCGCGGCCCCGCCACCGCTGGCGGGGCTGCTCGCCGACGGGACCCTCGCCGAGCTTCGGCTGGAACCCGCCGCCGTGGTCACCCGCCTCGGCCCGCGGCGCAGCTGGCGGGACCAGGGGCCCCGGGTACGCGGCGCGCTGCACGCCGCCCTCGGGGAACCCGACGGCTGGCACGTCGTACCCGATTCCGGTGCGCGGGCCGGTGACGCGGTGCTGCGTACGCTGGCCCAGCAGCTCCTCGATGGGTCGGTCGGGCGGTTCGCCGCCGCGCACGGTGGCCGGATCGACCTGGTGGACGTGCGGGACGACGTGGTCACCGTCCGGCTCGCCGGTGCCTGCAACGGCTGCCCGGCCGCCCGCAGCACCCTGCACGGCCAGCTGGAACATCGCCTCCGGCAGCGCTATCCGGCGCTGCGCGCGGTCGTCGACCATGCGGCTCGGTCCAGCGCCTCACGCACAACCGATCGATGATCCGGTCGGGTGCACTGCTCGGCTAGCCTTCACCCGTGTCCGGCCGGGTGAACGGTGCGGCCCGGGTCTTCGAGGACGGGCAACTCCACCTGTATGTGGTGAATCTTCCCGATGTGTCGGGTTACTACGAGGTGTGGCTGATCTCAGTGGTGGATATCTCCGCCGAGCGGTACGACAACAACACCGACCACTCCGGCGACAGCCTGGTCCGGGGCACTCTGACGGGCTGACCCTCCCACCGGGAAGGTGGAGACCAAGCGGCGGTGACGGTGCCCGACTGCCAGCGGGTTTGTCGACGATCGTTGTCGGTTGCCGCGGGCAGCACGCCCCGGCCAGCGGGTTCGAGTAGACTGGCCCCGCGGCCCTTCCAGCATGGCGACGAGGCTCGATGCCCACGTCGCGCGCCGCGACGCAGCTGCCGCTTGACCGCCGCGTTGACCTCCTTCGCCGACACCACCACGGTCAGCGCCAGGCGGGACGCCCCCTTCAACCTTCGGAGCCTCCATGGCGGCAAGCCGCCCGCGCCAGAACACCCTGCCCGACTCCCCGCCAACCCAGCCCGACCCGCCGAGCTTCACCGACCTCGGCGTGCCCGACCCGCTCACCCGCCACCTGGCTGCGGTCGGGGTGGAACGGCCGTTCCCGATCCAGGCCGCGACGTTGCCGGACGCGCTAGCCGGGCGGGACGTGCTCGGCCGCGGCCGTACCGGTTCGGGTAAGACCTATGCCTTCGTGCTGGCGGTGCTGTCCCGCCTGGCCTCGACCGCGACACCCCGTCGGGCCAAGCGTCCCCGGGCGCTGATCCTCGCGCCGACTCGAGAGTTGGCCACGCAGATTGACCGCGTGATGGCGCCGCTGGCCCAGGCGCTGTCGCTGCGCACGATGGCGATTTTCGGCGGCGTCGCTGCCCGGCCCCAGATCGCCGGGCTCCAAGCCGGGGTCGATGTCCTGGTGGCCTGCCCCGGACGGCTGACCGACCACGTCGAAGCCGGACACGCGTACCTGGACGCCGTTGAGATCACTGTCCTCGACGAGGCCGACCACATGGCCGACCTTGGCTTCCTGCCCAGCGTACGGCGGCTGTTGGAGCGCACCCCGCGCGGTGGGCAGCGGCTGTTGTTCTCGGCAACCCTGGACTCCGGCGTTGACGTCCTGGTGCGGCGGTTCCTCACCAAACCAGTCGTGCACAGCGTTGACTCAACACTGTCGCCGGTCGCCGCGATGACCCATCACGTGCTGCACGTCCACGCCGAGGACCGGTTCGCCGTGTTGGTCGAGCTGACTGCCACATCGAGCCGCACGGTGGTGTTCACCCGCACCAAACGGGGTGCGAAAACTCTGACTCGACGGCTCGCCGCAGCCGGGGTCAGCGCGGTCGAACTGCACGGCAACCTCGCCCAAGGCGCCCGCACCCGGAACCTACAGGCATTCGCCGCCGGGGAGGCGCACACGTTGGTCGCCACCGACATCGCCGCTCGGGGCATCCACATTGACGATGTGGCGTTGGTCGTGCACGCCGATCCGCCGGTGGAGCACAAGGCGTACCTGCACCGTTCGGGTCGTACCGCTCGGGCCGGTGCGGACGGGACCGTCGTCACCCTGATGACCGACGCGCAGGTGGCCGAGGTGCGGACACTGACTCGCAAGGCCGGCATCACCGCGACCACGACCCGCCTGCGCCCGGGCGACCCGCTGCTTAGTGACATCGCCCCGGGTGAACGGCGGCTGGTTCCCCAGCCTGTATCGCCTTCCCCCGGCCCTCGGCACGAGGCGCGGTCCACTCCCGGCGGCCGGGGGCAGCGCGGCGGCAAACCGGCGCCGACCACCTCGACCCGATCTGGTCCGCGGCGATCCGGGGCCGCAGCCTTCTCCGCCCGGGCCCGTCCCCGCGCGCGCCACATGGGACGATAGTTCTTGTTCGGGCCGAGCCGGACATTCGAGATCTCGTCGGGTTCGGTTTCCTCGATGATGCCCGATCTATTGGCGCCCACTATGGAATTTCGCTTTAGGGTCGGCGCGAACAGGGCGTTTGCGGGATATCTGGGATAGTGATGAGGGCCGCGTCACTGGGCCCCGCGAATGCTCGATGGGCGCTGATATCGTGCCGCTCGTGACTGATGAAGCGGCCAGTGAACGGGGGCGCCCACCCGCCGGTGCGCATGCGCATGGCGCTCCGGGTGGCCAAAGCGATGTTCCGGTCTCATCCCCACCGCCCTACGGGCCGCATCCCAACCCGCCGGCTGGTGGTGACCAGTATGGGCAGGGCCAGTACGGACAGGGCCAGCAGTACGGGCCAGGCCAGCAGTACGGGCCGGGCCAGTACGGGCAGGACCAGTACGGGCCGGGCCAGTACGGGCCGGACCAGTACGGGCCGGACCAGTACGGGCCGGGCCAGCAGTACGGGCCGGGCCAGTACGGGCAGGACCAGCAGTACGGGCCAGGCCAGCAGTACGGGCAGGACCAGTACGGGCTGAGCACGCAGCCGAGCGCTGGGCCGGCTGGTGGTGAACCGTACGGGCAGGATCAGTACGGGCTGAGCACGCAGCCGAGCTCGTTCACCACGGCGCCGCTCGCCGCACCAGGACTGCAGCGACGGATCGTGCCGTCTCCGCCCCCAGAGCGGGGAAAGCTCCTGCGTGGCCTGCTCATCGGTGTCCTCGCTGGCGCGCTGGTGGCCGGGGTCGGCGCGTTCTTCGTTGGTCGGGCGACCGCGCCCGACGGTGGTGGTGCGGCGCCGGCTGCCGCCCCGCAGCCGGAGAAGCTGGCCGAATTGGTCGCCACCAACCGCGCCGCATTCCCGGATGACCTGCTCCCCCTGGCGGAGCCGTGGCTGGCCGACATGAGCGGCTGCGTCGCGGACGCCGGGAGTGGCGGCCCACAGCTCAGCCCCGGGCAGCGCTCCCATGTGCTGTGCCGGGACGGCGGGATGTACCTGCACTTCGTCGGGTACGAGTCGGCCGAGGCCAAGGCCGCCGACCAGGACTACCGGCAGCAGCTCGCCCTGAACTCGGGGAGCATCCTCGCCGGGGCCGATCAGCCCGGCCGTAAGTTGGGCGGCGTCACCGACGCCCCGGGTACGTACGTCGAGTACGCCACTCCCGCCGGCGATGCCCCGGCTCTCTGCGGCTTCTGGTGGAATCGGGACAACACCGAGACGGCCGTCTACGTGGACGTGCTCTGCGACAGTCTCGGCGGCGGGTGGGACTCGCTGCGAGCTGTCTGGCAGCGACACAGCTGATGGCCGACCTGCTCGCCGACCGGTCGGTTGCGGTAGTCCATGAATGGTTCAGCGCCGTCGGTGGATCGGAGAACGTCTTCCTGGCGATCGCTGAACTGATCCCGCACGCGACCCGGCACGTGTTGTGGGCCGAACCAGATGCCGACAGTGCCGGCCTGCGGGAGACGTGGTTGGCCCGCACCCCGCTGAGTCGATCTAAGGCACTCGCCCTCCCGGTGATGCCGTTGGTGTGGCGCACCGCGGGCCGGCCCAGCCCAGATGTGGTGATCTCGTCCAGCCACGCTTTCGCACACACCGTCAAGTTCGGCGATCCCGCGCAGACCCGACACCTCAGCTACGTGCACACGCCCGCCCGGTACGTGTGGAGCCCCGGCTTCGACGGGCGTGGAGCCAACCCGTTACTCGCACTGCCCCGCGCGCTCCTGCAGCGAGCAGACCGGTGGGGCGGGCGCCACGTACACGCGTACGCGGCGAACTCGGTGGAGGTCCGCGACCGGATTCGCCGGTTCTGGCACCGGGACGCAGTAGTGATCAACCCGCCGGTTGACGTGGAGTACTTCGGTACCGCACCGGACGGCGACCGCGACTACCTGCTCGGTGTCGGTCGCTGGATCCCGTACAAGCGGTTCGACCTGATGATCGAGGTCGCTGCTGAGGCCGGGATGCCGCTGGTCCTGGCGGGAGCTGGCCCGGACGAGGCGAGCCTGCGCCGGCAGGCCGGACGGCACGTCCGATTCGAGGTACGCCCCTCCCGCGAGCGGCTGCGCGAGCTGTACGCGGGCGCCGCGGCCCTGCTCTTCCCCGCCCACGAGGATTTCGGCATCGTTCCGGTCGAGGCCCAGGCGGCCGGCACCCCGGTGGTGGGACTGGCGCGGGGCGGCCTGCTGGAGACCGTCGTGCCCGGCGAGACAGGCCTGCTCACCGAGTCCACCGACCCGCGGGTTCACGCCCGGTTGCTGGGGCGCCTCGGAGACCTGGACCGGGCACTGATCCGGCGGCACGCGGAGGGCTTCGGCCACGCCCGATTTGCCGAGCACATGATGAGGTGGATCAACGATGCCGTCCGCTGAGCGCCGGGTGACCGTGCTGGACGGCAGCGGGGTCGGGCCCGGAGGCATCACCCGGGTCCTCAACGAGTTGGTCCGGTACTGGCCGAGCGGCCACGACCTCCGTCTCGTCGGCGCGCCGCCGGGTTTCGACGGGCCGGCGGAGATCGTGGTGAGCCACCAGGCCGACGGCCGGGGGCGCACAATCGCGGCCGCGACCGCCGCGCTGCGCCGGGAGAGCCGCGGGCAGATCCTGTCGCTCAGTCCGTCCCTCGCGCTGGCTGGCGCCCGCCTGCCGGTCACCACGATCGTGCATGACCTCGCGTTCCGGCTCTGGCCACGCGGACTGTCGCAGTCCGTTCGCGAGTACCGCCGGGTCAGCTACGCTACCGCGATCCGCCGTTCCACCGCACTGCTGTGCGTCAGCGCCCGCACCCGCCACGACCTGTTGGGCCTCTACAACGTGGACGAGCAGCGAGCTGCCGTCTGGCATCCGGGTAGCGATCTGCCCAGTCCGGGTACGCCGCCAGCGCTGCCCCCCGAATACGTGGTGGTGGCCGGGCACGCCCCGCACAAGGGCGTCGAACTGGCAATCGAGGCGATTCGCGCCTTTCCGCAGTACACATTGGTCGTACTCGCTGGCAGTACCCGCCACTTCTCCGACGACAGCGGCCGCACGGTGTTCCTGGATCGGCTCGACGACGGGGCGTACGCGGCGACGGTGGCTGGGGCCGCCGCGTTCTTGATGCCGAGTCACTTCGAGGGCTTCGGCCTGCCCGCCGCCGAGGCCCTCGCCCTGGGTACCCCCACGATCGTCTCGCCCGACCCCGCTCTGCACGAGGCGACCGGTGGTGCCGCGATCCGGATGCGAAGCTGGACGGTCGAGGCCCTGGTCGAAGCGCTCGGCAAGCTGGAAAAGCCGGAACCGGTCACCGTCCGCACCTGGCGGGAGGCCACCTTGGAACTCGCCGGACGGTTGTGGCCCTGATGCGGATCGCCATGGTGCATGCCTCTTTCGCCGTCCGCGGCGGCGCCGAGCTCTACGTCGAGGACCTCAGCCGCAGCCTCACCGAACGCGGGCACGAAGTACGCATCTTCACCGCCGCGGATCATCGGCGGTTCTCGGCCCGGTTACCGGGCAAGGTCGCCGTGCATGCGGCGGATCTGCTCGACCCGACCGGCTTCGGCCCGGCCGACCTACGCGACTTCGCGCCCGACGTGGTGCATGTGCACAACTGGCAGGGGCTGGGAGTCCCCGCGGTGGCCCGCATCGCGCGCGCCTACCCGACGGTGCACACAGTGCACGATCACGCGATCGTGGATCCGAACAACGCGATGCGGAACCTGGGGCGCTCTCGGGTGCTGGACGCGCTGCTGCGGGCGCGTTCGGCCTGGATCCTGCGGCGCTTTCGGCGGATCCTGCTGCTGTACGCTACCGAACGGGTACGCGACACCGTACGGCGAAGTAGTCGTCGCACCCGGCACCCGGCGAGTCGTATCGTGCCGCTCGCCGTGGCGCTGGACTGGAACCGGCGGGACTGGCCCCCGGGCGACCCCACCACGTTCCTGTTCCTGGGTGCCCTCGGCACCCACAAGGGCCTCGATCTGTTGCTGGACGCGTGGGACGGCCCGGGCACCCTGCTCGTGGCCGGGGAGGGGCCGCTGCGGCAGCGGGTCGAGACAGCGGCACCGCGGGTACGGTATCTCGGCCGGCTCGACGAGGCGGGCAAGCGCGAGGCGTTCGGCCGAGCCGCCTGGCTGGTATTTCCCAGCAGGCAGGAGACGTACGGCCTGGTGTGCGCGGAGGCCCTGATGGCCGGCCGTCCGATCATCGCTGGCGCACACGCACCGCCGGTGATGGCCGCGGGCAGTTCCACGCTGCTCTTCAACGGAGCCGATGAACTCCGCGCGGTCCTGCGCCGGGCCGCTGAAATGCCGACTGCCGAATATGCTCGGATGGCCGAGTCCGCGGCCGCTGACGGCCGGGAACTGGACTGGGATGACCACGTCAGCAAGGTGCTCGACGCCTACGAGGGACGATGACTGAGCAACGCACCATCCGCATCGCGCCTCGCTGGGACTCCATCCACGAGTACGGCCTGCACTTCGTCCTCGTGGCGTGCACGGCCCCGCTGCCCCTCGCCGGCCTGTCCTGGCTACTCTTCGACGGCCGGCCCTGGGTCTTCAGCCTGGCCGGCGCCGTGGTCACCTGCCTCCTCGCGGTCGCCGTGGTGCTGCGGCACGGCTGGGAACTGCCGGTGCGGTGGGCGGAGATTGGCGCGGCGGCGGCCCTGGTGCTGATGGTCTGGAGCGTCATCGGCGTCGCCCATCACGGCCTTGCCCAGACCGTCACCGGCCTGCGGTTGATCCTGGTTCCGGTGGCATTCCTGGTAATCGTTGGTGCGCTCGCGTCGGGCGCGGTGCCGCGGCTGCTCACCGCACTGGCCGTGCTGGTCATCGCGAACGCGGTGGCGGGTGTGGCGGAGGTGCTGATCGGGCCCACGACGTTGGTGAGCTGGGGGTTCAGCCCGGAGCACAACGTCCGCTACATCGACGGCGTGTTCCGCGTTCCGGGGCTCACCGAGGTTAATGCCGAACTGGGCATGCTCGCCGCGGCCTACCTGCTCGGATACCTGGCCTGCTGGATTACCCCCCGGGCCCGGCCACGCGTGGTGCTCTGGCATGTTGCCGCTGCCGCCGCGGTGCTGTGTCTGGTGCTGAGCACCAGCCGGTCCGGAGCTCTGCTCGTGGTGGGCGGCATGGCTGGGGCGCTTATCCTGCCGCATACCCGCTCGCGGAGTAGGCGGCTGGTGGCCATCGCGCTGACCGGGTTGATCGCCGCCGGGATCACCGCCATGTTCGTGCTGATCGGAGCTGGGGGTAGCAGCAGCCTGTTCCAGCGTTTCGCGGTCTGGCGTGACCTGTTGGCCGGGGCGTCACTGGTTGGCGATGGGATCGGCGCGGCGGGTGGTGCGACGTACTCCCGGGTGGCCGATTCGCCACCGCAGTTCGTGGACAACTACTTCCTGAACGTCGGATTGCAGTTCGGTCCTGTGGTGATGGTGCTGCTGGTCGGTGCGACGGTGTTCGCGCTGGTGTGGCTCGCGCGTGGCTCCGTTCGGCGCCCTGAGTTCGTGATGCCGATCGCGCTCGTCAGCGGCTTGGCCGCCGCCTCCGTGACCCTAGACTCCTGGGAGTTCACGGCGGCGATGCTGACTCTGATCCTTTTTGGTCACCACGGTTTGCGCTCCCCGTCATGACCGGGCTGCTCCGGCAGCTCCAGCAGTCGCAGCTGTCCGTACAGGTGATGACTAGGCTGGCGAACGTCGGAGTGTTCCTGCTGGCCTCCTGGCTCGACAGCGAGCATGTGGCCTTCGTGGCCTTCCAGGGTGTTTTGCTGGCCATTCCGTACACCCTCATCGAGGCTCTGATCGGGCGCCCGCAGTCGGCGGGAATCGTGCCCTCCGGCTGGGACCGCGAGGCGTGGGCGAGGCGGACCGCGGCGGTGGTGATGTTGCCGGTCGCCGTGATCGCCTTCACGGCGGTCTCCGTGACGTTCCCGGAGAGCAGCATTTTCGACCGACTCCTGGTCGTTCTGCCGGTGTTGCTGCAACTACCGATCGAGGCGCTCTTCTGGTCGATGTCGGCAACCCGGTCCCGCCGCCGGGCCAATCTGGTGCCGCAATTGGTAGCGGCCGGCACGCTGGCCACCGCGGCGTTCGCCCTCACCGGCCTACGTCTGGAGGTCGCGGCAGTACCCGCCCAACTCGCCGTGCTGGCCTGGGCCCTGAGCTGTCAGCCGGCTCGGGGCAGGGGAGTCCGGCCCGGACTGCTGGCCGGCCTGCGACTCGGTGTTACCTACTGCGTGGCCGCGGCGGCTGACCTGCTGTATGTCATCGCGCTGCCCGCCGTCGCGGGAGTGCTGGCCGGCGCCGACGCGATCGTCGTGTTGCGCGCGATGGACCTGGCCTTCGGTCCGTTCCACGTGGCGCTCGCAGCCACCACCCGGGAAGACCTGGTCGTGGGACGAGGAAGCCGGTTCCGCACCGGGGCGCGGCTGTTAACCGTGGTGCTGCTGGTCGGGATCTCCGGCACGGTTGTCACCAGCCCGGACGTACGCGGCCTACTAGCCGGCGCGCTCGCCGCCGCCAGTCTCGGCACGGTGGCGTTCTACTGTGCCTACAAGGCGGCTCTCATGGTCTCCACCTGGCTCTCCACGCGACACATGATCTACTCCGCGCCCGCTACCTACCTCGCCTCGGCGATTGGATCGCGAACGATCGCGTTCCTGGCGCTGGCCGTCGCGCTGCTCTGGCTGGATAACACCGGTGACCTGTTTCTACTGCTCGCCGTGGGTGAGGTGCTCGTCGTAGCATGGTTCGCCCTGCGGCTCCGGCTGACCGGTGACTCGGCGGCACGACCTCCAGCGCTACCCTCGGCACGGGTGCCATCCCCTACTCTCGTCCAGCCACGCCGGTCACAGGAGAAATAATGAGTCCCGAGCCGCCCGGTGTCAGAGCAGCCCGTGCCGCCCTACCCCGCCGCCGGGCCATCGCCTCAGTCGGTGCGGTCCTCGCTGCTGGTGGAGTTGGAGCCGTGGCGTACGGCAGGGGCGATGACGCGTCCGCGCGCGGCGACTACGACGTGCGGGAATTCGGCGCGAAGGGTGATGGCAGCAGCGACGACACCAAGGGCCTGCAGCGGGCCATCGACGCCGCCCGCGCCACCGGTGGGATCGTGTTCTTTCCCCCGGGCACGTACCTGACCCGCCGGCTTACCCTCTACTCCCGGGTGCACCTGCGTGGCTCTGGCGGTGACGCCACCGTGCTCCGGCTGGCTCCGGGCGCAAACACCGCCATTCTCGAGACCGATCGTTTTGAGCAGGAGACGAGTAGTCGCAGTGACGCCGGCAGCACGATGTTCAGCGTCCGTGACCTCACCCTGGACGGGAACCGCGCGGAGGACAATCCGGTCGGCTACGGCCTCCGCATCTACGGGTACGGCTACGAGCTCGCGGATCTGACCGTGTTCAACTGCGGTGCCGATGGGGTTTTCAGTGACTGGGGAACCGCCGCCGACCTGCCCGAACCGTCCCACCAGATGGAGGCCCGGGTCACCGGCCTTCGTACGCACGACAACGGCGGCCACGGTATCAACTTCACCGGGCCACACGACTCGATGTTTCTCAACTGCATCTCGTTCCAGAACGCCGGCACCGGGTTTCACATGGCCGGAAACTCGTACGGCACGCTCATGGTCAATTGCCATGCCTGGGGTATTCGGCAGGATGTCTCCTTCGAGCTCGCCGCGTCGGGCATTGGCTGCGTGAACTGTTATGCGGACCTGGCCGGTGGGGTCGGTGTGCGTATCTCGCGCAACGACTGCCGCTGGCTGGCCGGCTACGTGCAGGGTGCCAACCACCCCGGCCCGGGCACCGAGATTGGTATTCAGTTCGTGGCTGGTGCCAAACCCGAGGAACCCGCCTCGGCCACCATCGACACCCAGATCCGGAACTGCGCGAACGCCGCGATCGACTTCGGTGCGGACCGGGGCATGTCCAGCATCCGGGCCACCCTTTCTCAGCCCGGTCTGCCCGGCGTCGCCGGCACCGGCCAGGGGTGGATCGGCCAGCCGGCAACGAACTCGCAGGTGGCCATCACCCACGGTCTGAGCCACCCCAGCAAGAACCTGGTCGTGCGGCCCGCGTTTGACCTGCGGGCCCAGCCGACTCCGGACGCGCCCGGCGAGGCATCGGTTCGGGTGTTCGCACGGGAGGTGAACGGTGCCACCCAGCTCTGCGTCCGCTTTCCCAACGGTGCCGTGCGGGTGCTGGCGGGGGAGGGCTGACCGGCAGCCCCGCTATCTGGCCTCTCCGATCGCCGCGATTTGTGCGGTGTCGTCGCGGCGTATCGCGTCGTAGAACTCCGCTGCCTTGGCCGAATCGGGCAGTACGACGCTCTGGTCGCCGCGGGTGCCGGTGCCGGAGGTGGGGTTGGTGTAGAAGGTCAGGCTGTCGCTACGCAGGTGACGCAGGTCGTTGGCGGTGCCAAAGATGTTCAACGTTTCGTCGACGGCGACCGCGTCTGCGGTGGCTCGCAGGAACGAGTTGAGCTTGCGGGGGTTCGTCAGGACACCACCGGAGGCGGCCTTGTTGATGATGGCTCTGATCACCTGCTGCTGATGCCGGATCCGGGCGAAGTCGCCATCCGCGAATGCGTATCGCTCCCGCGCGTAGTCCAGCGCTGCGGCGCCGTCCATGGTCTGCGGCCCGGCCGCGAACTTGCGGATGCTGTCCGCGTTCAGGGAATGCGTTGAGGTGAATGCCGTTTCCACGTCGATTTTCACCCCGTCGAGCGCATCTACGATCTCCCTGAAGCCGGCGAAGTCAACCATCACCACATGGTCGATCCGTACGCCGGTGTAGCTCTCGACGGTCTGCACCATCAGCGGTGTGCCGCCCCAGGCGTAGGCGGCGTTGATCTTCGCTTCGGTGCCCCCACGCCGTCCGTCCGCACTTCGTGGCACCTGCACCCAGGTGTCTCGGGGGATGGATACCAGCTGTGCGCCGGAGCGGTCCGCTGGCAGGTGCATCAAGATGATGGTGTCGGCCCGGGAACCGCCGGTGTTCTCCGGGTCGCGGGTATCGCTGCCAAGGATCAGGAAGTTCATCGCGTCTTTGGCCGCCGTGTCCTTCGCCGGCCGGGCTTCCTGCGGAACCTCGGTAAACGCCTCAATCCGCGATATGTCGTTATCGAGGTCGCGCGCGTAAAGTGTCGCAGCCACTGCCCCGCCGCCAGCAAGCAGAGCAAGCGTGGTCAGAACAGCCAAAATCACTCGTCGCCACCGGCGTCGGCGCGATGATCGGTGCTGCTCCTGAGGCGGCGCACCAGCCTCAGTGGAAGGCTCGTCGAGGGACATGCGGACGATCTTACCCGGGCAGTGCCAACTCGACCTTCGTCGTATCATCCTCAATGGCGGCAGCGAAAACTCGGGGGAAAATCATGGCGCAGGTAGTGACCGTGCCGCGGCAGCGGTCGGCATCAACCACAGTGTTGCCCTATATGAGGTCACCGTCCTCGCGGCACACGCACGTGCTCCGAGCCTGGATGCTCACGCTTCCGGTCGATTTGCTTGCCTTCTTGTCGCCGTTGGCGTGGAACCGCGACCACTGGAAGGGCATCATCGCGGCCGGGCTGGTCACCGTGGCCGCGTTTGCCTTGGGCGGGTTGTATGCCGGGCGGCGACACGTCAGCTTCCTGGACGAGATACCGCAACTGTGTGTCCGCTTGCTCGCCGCTACCGCGGTCGTTGCGATCATCGCGGCCGTGCGGCATGACTCCGTCGACTACGTGGCGGGCTACCTGCGGGTCGTGGCGATGTCGGCGGTTATTGTCCTAGCTGGACGAATGGCGACCCGGATGGCAGTGGTGATCGCTCGGCGACGGCGCTGGGTCGAACACTCCGCCATCATCATCGGTGGCGGACCAATCGCTACCGAGCTGGCTCGCCTGCTGCGTCGCTATCCGGAGTACGGGCTACACTTCGCCGGCTTTGTCGACGTTAAGTCGACCAGCCACACACGCAGTGACAGTCAGCCGTTGATCGGTGATCTAAACGACCTCGAGGATGTTATTCGAATACTTCACTGTGAAGTAGTGCTGATCGCCGATGTCGATTGTAGCGACGCGGAGCTCCTACGGGTCGCGCGGCTACCCGGCGTCGCCGCCTGTGACCTGTGGGTCGTACCTCGGCTACGGGAGTTCCACTCCCGCCACGGCATCCCCGACCACATCGGTGCCATCGGCGTCAGTAGGGTTACCCGTCCCTCGCTGACCGGCCCCCAGTTCGCCGCGAAACGTATATTCGACATCATCACCGCGGCCACGTCGTTGCTGCTTCTGAGCCCGGTCCTGTTGCTGTGTGCGATCGCCACCCGGATCGGGAGCGGCCGGGGCATCCTGTTTCGCCAGGAACGGATTGGCCGCTACGGCCGCCCATTCGAGCTGTTGAAGTTCCGGTCGATGCGACCCGCGAACGAGACCGAGTCGCAGACCACATGGTCCGTCGCCGCTGATCCTCGGATCGGCCCGGTTGGTCGCTTCCTGCGGCGCACGTCGCTGGACGAACTACCTCAGCTGTGGAACATCCTCCGCGGCGACATGACAGTGGTGGGGCCGCGTCCGGAGCGGCCGTACTTCGTCGATCAGTTTTCGGCGGACTACCCCGAGTACGCCATGCGGCACCGCGTACCGGTCGGGTTGACGGGGTTGGCGCAGGTCAGCGGATTGCGCGGCGATACGCCGATCTCTGACCGGGCCCGGTTTGACAACTATTACATCGAGAACTGGTCGCTCTGGTTGGATGTGAAGGTCATCGTGCGGACGGTCATTGAAGTGCTACGCGGCGGCGGCCGCTGAGGGCCCACGGTTTCGGGCCAGACTGATAGCCAAAGAACTCGATGGCTTCACGAAGTGCTGAAGCAGGGTTCGAAGCTAGGTGGAGAAACATCAGCTTACTGCGCTGCAGTAAGCTGCTTTGGGCACTTGCCGGGTCGAAGGATGCAAAGACAATGTGTGGCCCGGTGTCCCCCACTCCGATGGAGGAACAGCGTCGTTTGGACCCTTGCGCTAGCATCCTGGCCGGAGTGGACGACGTGAGCTTTTGCCTAAGTGGACGTCGATTTTCTTGGAAGCGAGGGAGGTCCTGATGGAGAATTCGGGTGGAGGAGATAGAGGGACGTTTCTTGACCTCACCTTAAGTTACCCCGCGACTGCTTTTCTTTACGGCAGCACCAAGCCTCGGGTCAGAGTGGATGGTGTCGACGAAGCGGTATCCGGCTGGGGTCAGCACCGCCTCGCGGTCCAGCCGGGGCGGCATCGGGTGGAGGTCTGGGTGCCGTATGCCCTGCCGCGGAAGGCGGGACGAGCTTCCTGTGAGATTGACGTTCCTTCCGATGCGCAGGTCGCCCTCGAATATATGGCCCCCACAGTTACCTTTGGCCGGGGTGCGCTCGGCCCTCCCGGCGAACAGACCTCCACCGGCTACTCCACCGTAATGATTCTCAATGTCGTGGTTTTGGTCGTGGCCCTGGGGGCCTGTCTAGTTAGCGTGTTGGTCTGACCGTAGCTTTGTTGCTGATGCGGTGGGAGGGGTGGATCTGGTTGATCCAACGGGCTCCGGTCGCGGGGCGGTGGCGGTGAGGTGCTCGGTAGCGTCGAGGGTGGCGGCCACCAGCGGGGACTGGCGGTACGCGGTCGCGACGCGGCTGAGCCAGGTGATCTCGGCGGCGTAGCCGTCGGTCGACCGGGGTGGAGCCGCGGCTAAATCCGGTTGGGCGGCGGTGACGCCGGCTCGGTACGCTCGGTCGTCCGCATGCCTCCACCGCAGGACCAGCACGGCGGTCAGTGGCCGTTACGGTGGCCGCCGTCGAGGGCTTGCAGGCGGGCGACCATCTGTTCCACCAGCCGAGAGTCAGCCGAGGACAAGCCGGTGTCAGCGAGAACCTGCCGCAGCGCTACCTGCTTGACGCCCATCCGTCGCAGCTCACCGAGGAGTCGGAGCTGTTCCTGAACCCGGTGCGCCGCGCCATCGTCCACGAAGTATCCGGAATGGATGCCAAAGGCGCGAGCCAGGGCGCGAACATGCGAGGTGCGCGGATCCCACGCCACCCCCCGGCGTAGCTCTCCGATGTAAGCGGCGCTGATCGACACCCCCGTTTCCTCCTGGTGTCCGTTGATCTTGTCGGCAATTTCCTTGTTTGTGTACTTCCGCCCGGCCTCCTCGGGCCGTCCCAGCTCCTCCGGTGCAGGGCGGATGGTCTCGAACAGGTACTCCAAGCGGTCGGCGAGGGTGTCGAGGGGCGGCAGTTCCTGCCGGCCTTGGTGCTCCGCAACCAATGGTCCTCACCCTCCCGTGACCGATCGACAGCAGTGTTACACCGCCGACGCTCGGCCCGACAGGTGTCGACACATGACCGTTATACGACGCCTACGACTCTCTTGGCACGGGCCGAACCGTTGGTGCGGCACGGCCTGCCGGTCGACCGGCAGTCCGTGCCGCCGGGAGCCGGAAGCAGCCGACGGTGGTGTCCTACCTGCGGGTCACGGCTTGCGGCCCACTCCGCAGAACTCGTCAACCTCGGGCCCGGTGGCGGTATCGGCGTTGGGCCGCCACCGGGTCAGTGAGACGATGCCCGGTTCGACCAGCTCAAGGCCGCGGAAGAACCGGCCGATGCCGTCGAGACTACGCACCACCATGGGGTCGGAGCCGCCCTCGTTCCAGATCCGAACCGCCTCGTCGGTCGCGGCCCCGTGGATGGCGTTGGTGGTGTGCGTCATCGCCAGGTAACTCCCCGACGGCAGCGCCTCGACCAGGCGGTCAACTACTCCGTAGGCCTCGTCGTCATCGGGCAGGAAGATCACAATGCCGAGCATGGTGATGGCGATCGGTTTGGTGAAGTCGAGTGTTTTGGCCGCCGCAGCGAGGATCTTGTCCGGGTCCCGCAGATCGGCGTCGATGTAGTCGGTGACGCCCTCGGGGTGGCTGGTCAGTAGCGCCCGCGCGTGCACCAGGACCAGCGGGTCGTTGTCGGCGTAGACGATGCGCGACTCGGGTGCGATCGACTGCGCGACCTCGTGGGTGTTGTTGGCTGTGGGCAGGCCGGTGCCGATGTCCAGAAACTGTCGGATGCCGGTCTCTCTGGCCAGATGAGTGACCGCGCGTACCAGGAAGGATCGCTGGTTGCGGGCCAGTTCGATGATGTGTGGGTAGGCGGCGATCGTGTGGTCGCCGACCTCGCGATCCACCTCGAAGTTGTCCTTGCCGCCCAGCCAGTAGTTCCAGATCCGGGCCGGGTGCGCGATCGTAGTGTCGATCTTCGAGGAGAGTGACCCGTTCGGTCTGGTGTCCGATGACGTGCTTCCCGAAGGGGTGTTGGTCACTAGGAATCTCTTCTCGACTCGCGATGGGGTGACTTCTCCCACACCGTAGCAGGGGCAACGGAACGGCTTCGTTTGTCCTCTATGGTGGACGAAGGATGCGCCACTCGCGGGCAGGTGAAGCCGCCCTGCCGCGGGGAAACCGGTCGCCGGCTCAGCCTTCTTGCCGCTAGGTTCCGCCGCATGCGGTTGGAGCGGATTACCCCAGAGAATCTCGAGGCGGCTCTCGCGCTCTCGGTACGACCCGATCAGGAGCGCTTTGTCGAGTCCGTGGCCGAGTCGCTCGCGGAGGCGTACGTCTGGCCCGACTATGCCTGGCCAAGGTTGATCTATGACGGCGACAAGCTGGTCGGCTTCGCTATGGCCTTCTTGAATATTCCGTGGGGGCCCGACCATGATGCCGACGATCTGCGGTCGGGCCTGTGGCGGCTGAACATCGCGGCTGAGGCGCAGGGGCGTGGCTACGGTCGGTTCGCGGTTGAGGCCGTATGTCAAGAAATCCGGGCAAGGGGCGGTGACCGGGCGTACGTCACCTGGGAGCCGGGGGTGGGCGGGCCGGCGGGCTTCTACCTCCGGTTGGGCTTTCGGCCGACCGGCGAGGAGAGCGGCGGACAGCCGGTAGGTGTCCGCGGTCTCTCCTGAGGGGTGGGCGCGCGACCGGGTCGCTCCTGGCACCAGACGGGTGTTAATGAACACGATTTTCGTCCTATCGGTCTTCATGGGCTGGATGTTGGCGCCCCTGCCCACCCGGCGCGCCCGATGGGCTTAGACTGACAATCGTTTTCATTAAGAGTTGAGAGGACTGTGATGACGACGTCTCCACTCGCGCCCACCGACCCCGGCGCCGCGGTGGCCGGCACCCGCCCGTCCCTGACCGTGCTCAGCGGCTTCTGGCCCTCCGCGACGTACGCCGTCGCCCGTACCCTGCTGGTGGCGGATCCGACCCTGCTGTTGGTCCAGCACGACCTCGCCGACCTGAGCGCCGGCACCGTGCGGCGGGTCGTGCGCGACAGCGCGGGCGTACTCGAGGACGAGCGGATCACGCTCGCACACGGATGCGTTCCCTGCACGCTGCGGGAAGATGTGCTGCCCACCCTCGCCCGGCTGGCCCGCGCGCAGCCCAACCGCGATCTGCTGCTGATGCTGCCCGAGGTGGTCGAGCCCGAGGCGGTCGCCGCTGTCTGCGCGCACTGCCCCGTTGACGGCGCTCCGATCACCGATCTGATCCGGATCGATTCCTATGTCACCGTCGTCGATGCCGAACATCTACTCGACGGGCTTGTCAGCACCGACGACCTGAAGCACCTCGGCATCGCGGCGGCGGACTACGACGACCGGGCGCTGGCCGACGTCATCGTCCGACAGATCGAGTACGCCGACACGCTCGTCCTCTGGGGCCGGTCCCGAGCCGGCGCGTACGGCACCAGTCGCCTGTCGGTGCTGCTCGAGCGGATGGCGCCGTGGGCGACGCAGGTCCCCGTCAGCGGTGATCAGCTCGACGCTACCGCGCTGACCCGCCAGCTGCGCGGCACCCTCCGGCACCGGCCCGAGACCCCCGGCCTCCTCACCCGTGGCCTCGAGGGGTACGTCCTCGGAGTGCACGAGCCGGACCCGGACTGTGGCATCGTCTCGGTCGTCTTTCGGGCCCGCCGGCCATTCCACCCGCGGCGCATCCACGACGCTTTTGAGAACCTCAACGACCAGGTCGTACGCTCTCGCGGGCACCTCTGGCTCGCCAGCCAACCCGACACGGTGATCGCCTGGAACTTCGCCGGGGGTGGACTCCGCCTCGGCTCCCTCGGCCACTGGCTGGTCGCCCTTCCCGACTCCCGCTGGGACGACGTGTCCGACCACCGCCGGCTCGCCGCCGCACTCGACTGGGACGCCTACTACGGCGACCGCCACCAACACTTGGTCTTCATCGGCCTGGGCCTCGACCCCGCCGCGCTGTGCCACACCCTCACCAGCTGCCTACTCACCGATGACGAGCTCGCCGACGGCAGCGACACCTGGCGGCACTACGACGACCCGTTGACCGGGTGCTTCCCGGTCGCGGACGTTCTTCGGCCGTGACGCGAGGGGAACGGATGGCGTAGTATGTCCGGGGCCTCGCCGCGAGGCTGCGGGAGCTGAAGGAGGAGGTGGCGTTTTCATGCATGTGACTGCTGAAAACCGCCACGCTTCGTGCGCCTGAGCGACATCAGGTGACGATCGGTTCACCCGATCGGATCTCACTTCCTTCACGCAGAGGGTTCCTCAGTTGTCTTCTCCCCACCGGGGTCCATCGGCGACCCCAGAATCATCCTCGTCTCTCACCGCCTTGGGCTGGTCGCACCGATGGCAGGCGGCGCTCGCCGCACACGGCGCCGGCCGTCCCGGGCGCGTCGTCCGCCACGACGGCTCCGCCGTCCTGATCAGCACCGAAGGTGGCACCCGCCACTTCCCCGTACGGTCCTCGGCACCCGCGCTCGCGGTCGGTGACTGGGTCGTCGTCAACGACGATCGCGTCCTCGACCTGCTGCCACGGGCCTCGCTGCTCCGCCGCCGCGACCCCTCCACCGGGGGGAGCCAGCTCATCGCCGCGAACGTGGACGTGGTGGGCATTGTCTGCGGCTTGGACCGGCCGGTCGTCCACGGTCGGCTGCAACGTTTCACCTCGCTGGCCTGGGACGCTGGAGCGGTACCCCTGGTGATCCTCGCCAAGGCCGACCTCGTGAGCTCCACCGCAGCCATCGAGAACGGTCTGCTCCAGCAGCATCCCGGCGTCGACATCATCTCTGTCGCGGCGGCGACAGCCACCGGGATATCCGACCTCCTGGGCCGGTGCGCGGAGCGCACCCTGGTGCTCGTCGGCGAATCCGGGGCAGGAAAATCGACGCTCCTGAACGCCCTTGCCGGCCGGGAGTTGGGCGCCACCGGAAAGGTCCGCAGCTCGGACGCGAAGGGCCGGCACACCACCACTGCCCGGCAACTCTTCGCGTTGGAGGGCGGCTGCTGCCTGATTGACACCCCCGGTATGCGCGAGGTCGGCGTCCACGCCGACGTGGCCACTGTTGACGCGGGGTTCGACGACCTCGCGGAGTTGGCGCTCGGCTGTCGATTCGGCGACTGCGGTCATGCCAACGAGCCCGGCTGCGAGGTGCTCGCGGCCGTCGCCGACGGGAGGCTGAGCGAGCAACGACTGCGGGCCTGGAATCAGCTCTGCCGGGAGGCCGCGTGGGCAGAGCTCCGCGCGGACCCGGCGGCCCAGCGCCGCGCAGGTCGGAGACTCGCCCGGGTCATCAAAGACGCCCAGCGGGCGAAGCGGCGTTAACCGCGCCTCGGCCGAGCAGTCCTCAGGTTGATCGGGTACCCATATCGCCGTGACACCGAGGCTGTAGGCCCAGGTGCCGGGTCGCGCTGGACGGTCCGCCGGCAAGCCGGTGGATCGTCCAGCTAACCGGTTCCGCCGCCGGCCGCTGCCCGCCGAACAGCGGGTTAGCCAAGCTCGGCGCGGACCAACTCGTCGGTTCCCGACTGCCCGTCCGGGGCGACGTGGGCCATCAGCTGTCGGGACATTGCCACCAGCTGCCCGCGGGAGTCCCACAGCTCCACGTCCTGCTCGGCCAGTCCGCCGGCGAGCATGCGGCAGCTGGTGCGCGCCTGAATCCAACCGGCGGCGGGCTGGTGCCGCAGGTGCACCGTGAGTTCCAGAGTCGGCGCCATTCCGTCCACCGCTTCGAGGACGGCCCCCGGGAACGCGTCCGCGAACAGCACCAGCGCCACCAGGTCCACGTCACTGCCGTCGGCAAACCGGATCCAGCCGTCCAGATTCGGCTCGCCAGCCTGAGCTCCCAACCACCGTGACGGCGGGACCACGCGGTATTCGTACCGGTCGGCCAAGGTGGCGCCGAGCGCGGCCGCGGCTGCCCGCGGAGGCGTCATGCACTGCTCCGGCTTGGGGATCTCGGGGGGATGTGGCGCGAAGACCGTCGGTCCTTCGAGCAGCTCAGGCGCGCCGAAGGTGGCTAGGAGGCGGAGCCGCTCCTTGCCCTTCTGCTCCAGCACAGCCGTCGCCGTGCTGGTGCTCCGCCCCTGCTTGACCACCTCCACGGTGACGCCTGCCGGCCCATGACCGCCCGGACGCAGGAAGTGCCCGGTGACGGTCAACGGGACCGACCCGGGCAGGCTTTCTTCCGCCGCCCGCATGGCCAGGGCGATCAGGTAGGCGCCGTTTGGAACCCCACCGATGGTGTCCCAACCCGGCTCCACCTCGATCTGGCGCGTCTCAGTCCGTGCTATGGACAGCTCGGTCCGCTGCATCAATCGCTCCTTCTGGGCTCTTGCGGTAGAAACCCTGAACCAGTGACCATGGGCTAGGCGGAGCGTAGTGCCAGCTGTCAATGACCATTTAGTCGATGTTGGTTGTTCCGCTGTGGCCGTGTGGTGCTCAGCTTGAGTGGGGGTTCTGCATCAGTGCGAGGACCGCGCCGGCGGGATCCTTGATCAGCGCGAATCCGCCCGGACCGGTGCCGTTGGGTTGCCGCACCACCTCGCCACCCTTTTCGGCCACCCGCGCCAGGCTCGCGGAGAGGTCGCTGACCGCGATGTAGGTGATCCACTGCGGCGGCAGGTCGGCGTTGCCGTTCCTGGCATGGCAGACGCCAGCGACCGGGTTACCGTCCTGGGCGAGCATCATGTAGTCGTCGTAGTCGCCCATACTCAGCGGCTCCGGCTTCCAGCCGGCCACTTCTGCGTAGAAATCGCGTACGTCGTCCGCGTTCTGGACAGTCAGGTCGAAGCCCGCGATCGTGCCTACCTTGTCTTGACCTGTCACGTGTCCGTTCCTTTCGTGTTGAAGTCCCTACCATGCTGATTGAAGGGCGACGAAGTCTGTAATCGTATCCCGTCGGGGATCCGTCAGGAACTATCGGCAGAGCGGGCCAGCTCTTTGCGGGCCCGGTCGCTACCCGCGGCGTTCGATGGCCACGAAGGTGGCACCGAACGGGTCGGCCAGGACGACGTTGCGGCCGTACGGCGAATCCTGCGGAGCCGTCACCACCCGACCACCGTGCGACACCGCCTGCTCCGCGGCTCTCTCCGCGTCGGGGACCTGAAAGTACGCCAGCCATGCCGCGTGCCCTTCGTGTGGGCGCTGCTCCGCGCCGGCGAAGACTCCCGCCACCGGGCGACCACCGGAGTTGAGCGTCACGTAGGGCACGTCCTCGAGGGCCTCGGTGTCGTAGCCGAAGACCCGCCGGTAGAACTCGACGGTGGCGGGCAGGTCAGCGCTGGTCACCTCGCTCCAGCAGGGCGCTCCGCCCTCGTCAACCACTTGTGACCCGCTCAGCTCGCGGCCCTGCCACAGGGCGAAGATGCCACCGGTGGTGTCCTGAGCGATTGCCAGCCAGCCGACCATGGCGTCCTGCCGCGGCTTCACCACTTTGCCGCCGGCATCGGTGACCCGTTGCAGCGCCGCCGTGCAGTCCGCCGTCGCGAGGTAGGTCGTCCAGTTCGACTGGGCGGGCGCCGGCTCGCCCGGATGCGGTTCGGCGATCGCCGCCACCGGCTTTCCGCGAACCTCGCACATCGTGTAGAAGTCGCCCTTGAAGGTCCACCCCAGCACCGGTCCGTAGAAGTCCATTGCGGTGTCCCGACTGGGCACCGTCATGTCGAACCAGCACGGCGTGCCGGAGGCGTACGCGCCGTCAACGTCACTCATGGGAAATCCCCGTCCTCTGGATTCGGTTCCCTATCGGAGACTCTACGAGAAGTGCGCTTGCGCGGGGAGCCGCAACACTCGCGGTGCAGCCAGCGAGACGCCCCGTGGCTGTCCGGCGAAAGGAGAAGCTTGGCTCAATGGCTGTCGGCCGGTCGCCACAGCCACCGTAGAGCGTCGGGGATAAGGGTGCCGCCATGATTCGGGCTGTGGCCGCCATCGCCCAGCACAAGACGGAAGTCATAGCCGGCTTCCGCCAGCGCGGCCGCGACCCGGAGGTTGTTGGCCAGCCAGTTTCGCTCGGGCTCGTTCCAGTGCAGGTCTCGATGGCCCGCCTGCAAGAAGACGCGTAGCGGCTTTCGGGGAACGCGGGAAATCAGTTCGGGGTATGGATTACCGCCGGATATCTGCGCAAAGCTGGACAGGCAGCCGACGACCCGTCGGAACTTGTCCGGGCGAAACCACGCGGCAGTGAAGGCGCAGCTACCGCCACTGCTGCAGCCACCGATGCCCCACAGCTCAGGGTCCTCGGTGATGGAGTAGCGGTCGGTGACCTGGGGGATGATCTCCTCCAGGAGGAAACTGACGTATCGGTCATTGAAGGCGTCGTATTCGAAGTTACGGTTTGTCGGACTCTCGGCCCCCTCGAAGGTGCCCGGGTCCACGAACAGGCCGATGGTGACCGGCATCTCCCCGTGGTGGATGAGATTATCCAGAACGGTTCCGCCCCGGACCTCCCCCTCCGGGTCCAGGTTTAGCTCTCCATCCTGAAAGACGATCAGCGCCGCTGGCTTGGTGGGGTCGTACTGCGCCGGAAGGTGAACCCAGAACCTGCGCGATGTCCCGGGGTAGGCGCGGCTTTCGCGCCAGTCGAACTCGATGGTCTCGCCGGCGGGTACACCCTGCTGCGCGCTCGAGTCCGGGCCATGGGCGTACCGGACCTTCGACTGGTTGAGGGGAAGCGGGCGGTAGGGGACCTCGACAGTCACCTGGGCAACGTAACGGACAACCGCACGACCGCGGCAAGCGAGATTAGGCCCTTCCGGCGGCGCGGGGATCAGGAACCGAGGAAGGCCGCGGAGACCACAGAGAAGAGAGCGGCGGCAAGCAGGACCAGCCCGGTCGGCGCACCGACGACTGCGCTCACCGACAGCTTCCGGGCCCGGGCGATGGGGAGCGCGGCGACCGAGACGACCGTGATGAGAGCGGCGACCAGGTAGATCATCGGATAGCCGATCAGCGTGGCCACCGGGAAGAGGTGGACACCGACGACGAAGGCGACCCACATCGAGATCAGGTCCCGTCGGCCGCGGCGCGCCAGCAGGACCGCCCCGAGGGCGGCGGCCCCGAACTCGATGGCGACCACGACCCCGAACAACCGGCTGGTGGCCTCGTCGAAGGCGGTGTCGTTGTGCCAGAGCCGCCAGGTCAGCAGAGCACCGGCGATCGCGGTGAGGAGGCCGGTCACCGAGCCGGCGGCGAGGAGCCCGCGCCACCTGCCCGGAGGCGCCTCCTGCGCCCAGCCGAACCAGCTTGAAGCAAAAAAGCCGAAGATCACGGCAGTTGCTGCAGGGTCCCGGATGTGCTCGGCAAACATGGCGCCTCCTGCCCGATGAGGACAAGCTACGGCAGTTCGGGGCACTCCTCCAGCCTCCGCTGCCGGACCGGGTGCCAGCTAGCTTCCGCCGCGGCGCCCGGTGCCGGCCGCAGCCCACCGTTCAGCTGTATTTGCGCAGCACGGCTTTGGTGTCGCGGACCCAGTCCGGGAGGTCGGAGCCGAAGTGGGCGAGGACGCTGAGCTGTTCGCGGAGGTTGAGCAGGTCCATGCGGTCCCGCCAGCCGGGCTGGGGAGCGGCGGCCTCCTCGTACGCGGCGAAGAAGGGCTCGGGTGGGCGGTCGACGCTGTAGATCATGCTGAGGTCGGCTTCGGCCCAGTTCCAGTGCACCGCGGGGTCGATGAGTACGGGGGTGCCCTGGTCGGTGGCGATGAGGTTGTTGCGCCAGAGGTCGCCGTGGGTGAGCACGGCGGGGGCGGATGGGAGCAGCTCGGGTAGCCGTTCGCAGATGCGTTCCAGCCGGGTCAGGTCGGTCGGGTCCAGCACCTGTTGGACCTTCGGCTCGGCCGCGTAGCGCAGTAGCCGGTGGGTGGCGAAGAACTCGTGGCCGTCGTCGGTCTGCTTGTTGTGCTGGGGGAGTAGGCCGAGCCAGCCGTCCTCGGGCCAGCCAAAGGTGCTGCCCGTAACGGAGTGCAGGCGGGCGATCGTACGGCCGGCTTCTTCCCAGTACCGGTCGGTGTCGGGGCGGGGAGCCAGCGCGGCGAGGACGAGATGGTGCTCTGTCACCTCGTAAACCTCGGGAGTCGGAACGCCACCGATTTCATGGAGGGCGCGCAGCCCCGCGGCTTCCAGGGCGAACATGCCGGGCGGGTTCTGCGAGGACGCCGGGGTCTGCTTGACCACGGCCGGCCGGCCATCGGCGAGTCGGACTCGCCGTACGTGGTGGGCGAGCCCGCCGGAGAGGGGCTCCCAGCCAGTGGCACCATCCAGTATCGACACGACCGTTTCGGAACGCGTCTCGGCCGCGCTCACCTTGTCCGAACTCACGATCAGCTCCTTCCGCACACCTGCCTGCAGAGTGCAGTATCCAGCCTGCTCGCTGTCGACCGGTGGTAGGGCGAGCGAACGGAGTCACGCCGCGTACGAGTCGGGAACGCGGGTAGCGGCAGGTCGTAGCCGCCTCGACCGCTGCCGCTGGGTAGCTGCCTTGAAGGCGGCGGGCACTTCGCCTCGATCGCGGTCACGGCCCAGTCGACCTGCGTGGACGGCGTCGTACGTCCATCCGTGGCCGAGTCGGTCTGAACCGCACGGGCTTCGGCGTCGCCGGGGCGGGCGTTGACGCGGTGCTGGGCCGGTCACGAATGGCCGGTGTTGTGACCTGTCCTCCGTACCTGCCCGAATACCACCATCAGCGGTGCCCGAACGAGGAATCGACGCGTCCACCGACCGCTCCGCGTTGCCGCCAGCAACCGAGCCGGTGACCGTCTCGAGGAAGGGACCACACAACCAATGAGAACCCGGCTGTTCTCCGACCGAACCCGGTCGTTCCTGCGGCTTCCCGCCGCCACCGTGGCCGCGGTAGCGACGGTCGCTGTCGCCGGATCGGCGGCGCAGGCCCAACCCGTCGAGATCCCGAGCTTCACCGACGGCCAGGGGCTGACCATCGTTGACAGCGAGGCCCACTCCAGCACCGACCTCACCCTCACCGTGACCACGGCGCAGTTGTCCGGCCAACACAAGATCCGCGTGTTTCTTCCCGCCGACTACGCCACCGAACCCGACCAGCGCTGGCCGGTCGCGTACTTCCTGCACGGTGGGGCCGGCGGCCCGGACGACGTGGCGGCCGTCCCGGCCCTGCGCTCAAACTCGATGATCACGGTGGCTCCGGACGGCGGGCTCAAGGGTTGGTACGCCGACTGGGTCATGCAGGACACCGCCCTCGGCGCGGCCAATTGGGAGACCTTCCACACCGAACAGGTCGTCCCCTTCATCGACGCCAACCTGCGTACCCGCACCGACCGGAACCATCGGGCCGTCATCGGCCTGTCGATGGGCGGCTTCGGATCGCTGCACTACGCGGAGGCCCGCCCGGACCTGTTTGGTCACGTCGCCTCGTTGTCCGGTGGGATCGACTTCGGTATGGCGGCGATCCGCGCGGTCGTCCTGGCCACGGAACTCAACCTCCCCGGCCTGCCGTGCAGCTCCGTGCCGGCCGGCCCGTGTCCGAACTACGGCCCGTACGTCGACAGTGACGCTATTTTCGGCTCTCCATATCCCGTCTTCAACGCTGACCGGATCTGGAACGAAGTTGACCCGGCCGCACCGGCCAACCTCGCCAGGTTGGCTGACACCACCATCGCGCTCTACACCGGCAACCAGGGCGCCGTCGACTATTTCACCGCCATCGCCACCGCGACTGTCGAGGACCGCCTCGACAACCTCGGTATCCCCCACGACACCGTCAACTACGGGGACGGCTCCACCTTGGCCCCCACGTGCAATGGCGGGCACAACTATGGCTGCTGGGCCCCGGCGATCGCCGACTACCTCCCGCAGCTCGAGGCGTCGTTCGACTCGGCCAGCTGACGGCTCAGCTCCGCGGCGGTGGAACTGGGTGGCGGCACCATCTACGGTGCGCCGGTCTTCGACCAGGCTCGGATCACCGCGGACAACCCGATGGAACGCATTCCGAGCTACCACCACAAACGAGTCTTCCTGGTCGCCGGCACCTCACCAAACCCGGTCGACTGGTGGGACGTCATCAACGAGACCCAGGTGCTTGCCGGACAACGCGAGTTCCGCGCCGCTCTCAGCCAGGCCGGTATTGCCCACGAGGGACTCGAAGAGCCGGGCGGACACGTCTTCCGGCGCGAGATCTTCGCTCGTGATCTTGATGGCATGTTGGGACGTCTCCGCCGAGCCGGCTGACCCCGGGCGAGTAACCCGCGTCCACCACGTCGAACCCACGGAACGAGCTAACCGCTACGACCTCACAGGCCGAGGCCCCTTCCGCACCACCCGGGAGGGGCCTCGCGGGACGGCGGTGTGCGGAGGCCTGTGCTCGGCGCCCTACGTGTTCGCGAAACTGGTCTTGCGGACCAGCATGTACCCGTATGCGGGCTCGGGCTCTTCGGGCGGGGCGCTGCCCTGGAACACCAGGGTGAATCCGGCGGTGGTGAAGCGGTCCTCCATTTCCCGGGCCGAGAGCCAGTACCGATCGAAGTCGACGCCGAGGCTCTCGACGGGGCTACCGGGGGAATTCCGATGCCCGGTCCCGTCGCCGTACTTGAACGCCGCCACCAGGTAGCCGCCCGGCCGTACGACCCGGGCGAGCTCGGCGAATGCCTTCGCCCGGGAGCCCGGCGCCAGGAAGATCAATGAATACCAGCACACCACCCCGGCCAGCGACGCGTCGGTGAACGGTAGCTCTCGCAGATCGGCGACCTCGTACCCGAAGCCCGGATGCTCCCGCCGCGCCACCGCCACCATTCCCGGCGACAGATCCACCCCAGACGGCGACAGGCCGCGACCCGCGAGGTACGGAAGGAGTCGTCCGGTACCGCAACCGACGTCGGCGACCTCCGTACCCAGGGACAAGGTCAGCTCGGCGAACAGGTCGAGCATCGCCCGCTCGATGGGCATGCTCTCCAGTAGCCCGACCAGGTTTTTCGCGTACCACTCCGACAACACGTCGTGTGCGTCCCGCAATTCCTCGGTACCGGCGTCCATCCCGCTGACCCTCCCCGTCGTCGGCCGTCGAGGCACCAAACCTACCCCAGGACCACACTCCGCAAAGGCGACCAGCGCGCCGGTTCGCGGCTATCGCTCGCGAGCCGGTCGGCGTCGGGTGCGGCGCCGAGGATTGGACATCGGCAGGGCGAGGAGCTCGGCGAGGATCACCGGCAGGCTGTCGTGGGAGGTGGGAACCGACGGCGCCGCAAGCGCGGTCGGTGGCGACACTGCCTCGGGCCGCCGGTTCAGCTGGCCGCGGCGACCGTGCGCAGTGTGGCGAGTGCGCGGCTCCAGGCGACCGTTTCGTCGAGCAGTCCGGCAAGGTCGTCGGCGTGACGTTCGGCGGGGGTGAACACGCCGGTGGTGGCGGGGTCGGCCGGGTCGAGTCCGGTGTAGTCGAAGTCGGTAAAGGTGCTGAGGGTGACCTGGGTGCGCACGTCGGCGAGCTTGAGCTCGGCGGCGATCTGGCGGAGCTGCTCCACCGCCCGCACCCCGCCGTGGACGCCGTAGCTGACGAAGCCTGCGGCCTTGTCGTTCCACTCGGAGAACAGGTAGTCGATCGCGTTCTTCAAACCGCCGGGGACGCCGTGGTTGTACTCGGGGGTGACGAAGACGTAGCCGTCGAAGGCTTCGATGGCAGCGGCCCAGCGCTTGGTGTGCTCGTGTTCGTAGGTGTGGTAAAGCGCCGGGGCCGACTCGTCGAGCACGGGAAGGTGGAACTCGGCCAGGTCGACCAGCTCGAACACCGTGTCCGCCGGGCCCCGGGACCGTGCGGTCCGCAGCGTCCAGTCGGCGACAGCCTTGCCGCGGCGGTGCCGGCGGGTGCTGCCGACGATGACGGCGATGCGGGTCATGATGCCTCCAAATTTGTAAAGTACACCCGGTACTTTACATGGTAGCGTGGGTGGCGAAAGCGACGAGAGGACGCCATGACTGAGACGACCAGCGCATCGGCCACCGGGCCACGGCTTCGCGGGGAGAAGCGAGCCGCGATCCTCAGCGGAGCGCTACAGGCGTTCGCCCGCGACGGATTCAGCCGCGCCAGCATCGACACGATCGCGAACGAGGCCGGCGTCTCCACCCGGACCATCTACAAGCACTTCACGGACAAGACGACGCTCTTCACCACGGTGATCACCGAGTCCGCGGCCACTGTCGCCGCGCAGCACACCGCGCTGGTCGAACGCCACCTCGACGCCGTCGCCACCCGCGACCAGGTCGAACCGGCACTCGCGGCCTTCGCCCACGCGTGGCTCTCCGACACCCGGCAGCCGGAAGTGCACCGCGCACTGATCCGGCAGGTCGACACCGAGACCGACCACCTCAGTGCCGAGGCGGTCGCCGCCTGGTGGCAGGCGGGTCCCGCCCGCGTTCGCGCCGAACTCGCCACCCGCCTGCGTCGCTGGGCCGAGGCTGACCTGCTGCGCATCGACGATGCCGAGCGGGCCGCCGTGCACTTCGCGCGCTTGATCTCGGCGACACCCGGTCCGCCGGGCACCCCTACCAACACGCGCGGACGGAACGACTGGATCACCGCGGGCGTGCGGGTCTTCCTGCACGGGTACCGCGCATGACGCCACCGTTGACCGCTGAAGCGTTCGGGCGGCAGGGCTTCGGTGCCATGCGCCTCCGGGACAGCGCCGCCGCCGACCCGGACCGCGATCCCGTCGCCGTCATTCACGCCGCCCTCGACCACGGGGTACGCATGATCGACACCGCCGATGCGTACGGCAACGAGGAACTCGTCGGCCGCGCCATCCGCTCCCGGCGCGGGCAGGTCACCCTGGCCACCAAGTTCGGCCTCCGGCTCCGCCCCGACCTCCCCCGCGGCTTCGAGGTGCACGCCGATCCCGCATACCTTCGGAACGCCTGCGAGGCCAGCCTCCAGCGACTGGGCACCGACGTCATCGACCTGTACTACCTGCATCATCGCAGCGACACCGTGCCCATCGAGGAGACCGTCGGGGCCCTGGCCGACCTGGTGGCCCGCGGGCTCGTACGGGCGATCGGACTCTCCAACGTCACCGCCGAGGACCTGCACCGCGCCCAGACCGTGCACCCGATCACCGCACTGCAGGAGCGCTGGTCCCTGACCGAGCGCGGCATCGAGGGCAGCCTGCTGGCCGCCGCCGCCGAGCACCGCATCACCATCGTGGCGCACTCACCGACGTCCCACGGCCTGCTCCACCACCGGCCGACTGGCGACGACACGCCGCCGCACCACCCCGGCGCGGTCCTGGCCCGTCTCGCCCAACAGCTCGGCGCCTCCCCCGGACAGGTCGCGCTGGCGTGGGTCCACCACCGCGAACGCGTACACGGCCGCACCGTCCTTCCGCTGCCCGGCACCACGCGGGTCAGTCACGCCCGGATGAACCTCGCCGCCGCCGACCTGCAGCTACCAGAGGCGGTGCTGCACCAGCTCGATGCCGTACCGATCCCGTAGCTTCGGGCAGGTCCTGCCGCCGGGCGGTGCTGGGTCCGGTCATCGCCAGGTAGAGGCCGTAGCAGAACTCGAGCGTGCCGAGCGCCATCAGCACGACGCCGACCTTGGTCAGGGCGAAAATCGGGACCTGGATCTCGTCGGCGAACAGCCACAGCAACAGTCCGACCACGAACGTGGTGCTTCCGGGCAAGAGGTTCTTGCTCAAGAGGCCCATTGCGTTCACCTTTCAGCCGACATTCCGGATCTTCTCCGGACGGTCAGCCGAAGCTAGCGGGAATCGCGTGCGCAGGCGTCCGGCGGAAGTTGTAGCGGCCGGTACGCCAAAGGAAGTAGACCGGTGCCCGTACCGCGGGTTCAGCCACGCCCAGCCGGCCGATCCATCCAGCTCAAGCCCGATTCCACGGCTCCGGCTGGTCGGTGCGGAGACGCAGCTCACGGGCCAGCACTGCGGCCTCCACCCGGCTGCGCAGGTTCAGCTTGGTCAGGACCCGGCTCACATGGGTCTTGGTGGTGGTGCTGGCCATGCCGAGCACGCGGGCAATTTCTCGGTTGGACAGCCCGGCGCCGATATGGGCCAGTACTTCACGCTCCCGAGTGGTCAGCTTGTCCAGCCCGACCGGTGCCCCGAGGGCCGGTGGGGGGTGCTGTTCGGCGAAAGCGGTGATCACTCGGCGAGTCACCTCCGGGGCGATCATCCCGTCGCCGTCGGCGATCAGCCGGACCGCTTCGATCAGCTTGTCGGCGTCGGTGTCCTTGAGCAGGAAGCCCGCGGCCCCGGCGCGCAGTGCGCCGTAGACGTACTCGTCGAGGTCGAAGGTGGTCAGGATCAGCACGTCGGTGAGTGCTACCAGCTGGCGGGTCGCCGCGATGCCGTCTGTGCCGGGCATCCGGATGTCCATCAGCACCACGTCCGGCCGCAGCCGGTGAGCCAACGCGACGGCCTCCTCGCCGTTGCCGGCCTCGCCGACCACCTCGATGTCCGGTGCGGCGCTGAGTACCAACACCAGCCCCGCACGTACCGCGCCGTGGTCGTCGGCTATCAGAACCTTCGTCGTCACCGGCTCGTCTCCGCCACGGGCAGGGTCACCCGGACCCGGAACCCGTCGTCGACCACGTCGGCGGTGAACGTCCCACCCAGCAACAACGCACGCTCGCGCATCCCGATCAGGCCCGCCCTCGCCCCGTACGTCCCAGCGTCGTCACCGACCGTGTTCCGTACCGGGTTGGACACTGTGATCACCAGCTGCCTGCCCTGGTAGTCGATGGTCATGTCAGCTTCGCCAGCGCCGTGCTTGACGGCGTTCGTCAAACTTTCCTGCGCGATCCGGTACGCGGCCATCTCCACCGCCGCCGGTAGGGAGCGCGGCCGGCCCAGAGTTGCCATCCGTACGGTCAGCTCGGCCTGTTCTACCTGCCTGATCAGCGCCGGCACGTCCTCGATGCCGCGGGCGCCGACGGCCGCGCCGGTGTCATTCATTCGCAGTAGGTTGATCGACTCGCGCAGCTCGGCCAGTCCCCGTACCGCGTTCTCCCGGATCACCGTGAGTGCCTGGCGCCTCTGGTCGTGGCGGTCCTCGGCCAGCGAGAGCGCTCCGGTGGAGTGAATAGCGATGATCCCGATGTGATTGGCGACCACGTCGTGCAGCTCGCGTGCCATCCGGGTGCGCTCGGCCGCCACCGCCTGTCGGTTGTCCAACTCGGCGAGCCGGGCCACCTGCTCGGCGTTGCGTCGTTCGGCCTCGGACCGATCGCGGTGCTCGCGAATCGAAATCCCGCTCCACACCGGCAGGAGCAGAACGATAGCCAGCAGCACCCCGGTGACCGCCGCGCTCGCCGTCCGGTACGTCAGCATCGTAGCGATCGTGACACCGACGGTGACCAACGCGCCGGTCCACAACAGCAACCGGGACAGTCGCCGGGGCCCGTGCACCGTGGCGTCGTGCAGGATTTGACTGAAGATCACCACAGTGGCGAGCGACGGGCCGATCGCCATGTCGATCACCGCGGCGACGACACCCAGCCCGAGCCCGGCGAACGGTCGGGCGCGAGTCAGCCCGGCGGCGATTCCGGTGAGGGTCCCGGTGCCCAGCAACCACCCGGTGTGGCTCGGGTTGTCGTTGGCGCCGAGGGCGGTCAAGATCGCCACCCCACTGATGCACGTCCCGGCGACGATCACATCACGGCGGTTCAGGCCGGCCGGGATCACTGCTCCATTATGCTCGGCGTTCAATCTTTCGGTTACGCGTGGTACTCGGCCGGCTGAGGAGCTGCTGCGAGACCGTGCTGCACGTCAGCGGCCGCTGTTGTCCGAGCCGGACAGCGGTAGGTCGGGGGCCCGGATCGGGCACGGCGGCCCTTGGCCGGTCAGTCGCCTTGACTTGAAGTGTTCTTCAACTTCTAGGTTCGGTGGTGGCGATCGACAGAGTCGTACATCGACGACAAATCCCGATACATCGATGAAAAAGGTGGGTCATGGTGGCTCAGGAGTCGCAGCGGGCGGGGCGGCGAGAGTGGTGGGGGCTGGCTGCCCTGGCTCTGCCGACGCTGTTGGTGGCGATGGACCTCACGGTGCTGCACCTGGCGGTGCCGGCGCTCAGTGAAGCGCTCAAGCCGAGCAGTTCGGAACTGCTCTGGATCACTGACGTCTACGGTTTCCTCATCGCCGGCTTCCTGATCACCATGGGGTCGCTCGGCGATCGGATCGGCCGTCGACGGCTGTTGTTGATCGGCGCGTTCGGGTTCGGCATCGCGTCGTTGCTGGCGTCGTTCTCCACCACACCGGAGATGCTGATCCTGACCCGGGCGCTGCTCGGTGTCGCCGGGGCCACGCTGATGCCCTCGACCCTGGCGTTGATCCGCAGCATGTTTCCGAGCCCGGCGCAGCGCGGAGTTGCGGTCGGTGTCTGGATGACCAGCTTTGTCACCGGGACCGCGATCGGGCCGCTGGTGGGTGGGATTGTCCTTGAGTTCTACTGGTGGGGAGCGGTGTTTCTGCTCGGCGTGCCGGTGATGGTGCTGTTGCTGATCATCGGTCCGATGCTGCTCCCGGAGGTGGCGGACCCCGGTGCCGGCCGCCCGGACCTGCTCAGTGCTCTCGCCTCGCTGGTCACCATGCTGGCCGTGGTGTTCGGGTTCAAACAGTTCGCCGAGGGGGCCAGCGGTCCGCTGCCGTGGGCCTGCATAGCCCTGGGGGCCGGTCTCGGCTGGATCTTCGTTCGCCGGCAGCGGATGTTGCGGGATCCCCTCCTCGACCTGGCGTTGTTCACCCGCCGGACGTTTGGGGTGGCCGTCGCCGTGCAGACCCTGGCGGTCTTCGCGATGGCGGGCGTGCAGTTCTTCGCGGGCCAGTACCTCCAACTCGTCCTCGGTATGTCCCCGCTGCGAGCCGGACTCTGGTCCCTGCCGTGGACGCTGGTGGGCGTTGCCGGGGCGATGCTGGCGCCGCTCGCCGTCCGCCGCCTGTCGCGCTCGGCAGTGATGGGGGGTGGCCTGGCGCTCGGTGCGGTGGGTTTCGGTGCTCTGGCCGGAATCGGCTCGGCCACCGGATTCACCTTGCTGGTGGCCGGCATGGTCGTTGCGTCCCTCGGCATCTCCGGTGCGATGACCCTGAGTACGGACCTGGTCGTCGGGGCGGCTCCCGAGGAACGCGCCGGTTCGGCGTCGGCCATCTCCGAGACCGGAAGCGAGCTCGGCCTCGCCCTAGGCATCGCGGTGCTGGGGAGCATCGGCGGTGCCATCTACCGCCAGGGCTTGACCGCGTCCGCGCCCGTGCCGACCCCGCCCGAGTCGATGCAGGTCGCGACGGAGACGTTGGGCGGGGCGGTCAGCGTCGCGGCCGAGCTGCCCGGCGGGCTCGGCGATGCCCTGCTCGCCGCTGCTCGGGAGGCGTTCACCACCGGGATGGCGGTGACATCGGCGATCAGCAGCGTGGTGCTGATCGCCCTGGCGATCGCCGTCGGCCTCCTGCTGCGCCGGGTGCAGCCAGACGGTGACCGGAAGCAGGAGGTCGGTGCCACCGTCGACGACCACATCCGTTGACCGACTAGGCGGCGACCCTCCGGCTCGCGCCGCAGGTGTCGACCGATCGGTGGACACCGGGATTCAGTCGGGTGGTCGTCCCCGGCCGGGCACGGTGGCGAGAGCCTGGACCCATGACCGAATCGCTCGCCGCACGAGTGCGGGGCCTGCGCAAACGCTATCGGAACATCCCGGCGGTCGACGGGATCGACCTCGACATCGTCACTGGGGAGATCTTCGCGCTGCTCGGCCCGAACGGTGCCGGCAAGACGACGACGGTGGAGATCCTCGAAGGCTACCGCCGCCGGGATGAGGGCGAGGTGTCCGTCCTCGGCGTTGACCCGCAGCGGGCGCCACGGAGCTGGCGGTACGGCATCGGCATCGTTTCGCAGGACGTCGCCGACCTCTCCGAGCTCACCGTCGGCGAGACGGTTCGGCACTTCGCCCGGTACTACCCCGATGCCGGGGACCCCGACCAGGTGATCGATTCCGTCGGGCTGAGCGAGAAGACACGCGCGCGGGTGCGTACGCTCTCCGGCGGCCAGCGGCGTCGGCTCGATGTCGCGGTCGGCGTCATCGGCAACCCGAAGCTGCTGTTCCTGGACGAGCCGACCACCGGCTTCGACCCCGGGGCACGCCGACAGTTCTGGAGCCTGATCCGCTCGCTCGCCGCCGAGCGCGGCACCACCGTCCTGCTTACCACGCACTATCTAGACGAGGCCGAGGCGCTCGCCAACCGGGTCGCGGTCGTCGCCGCGGGAAAAATCGTCGCCGCGGGGGACCCGGCGACACTCGGTGGACGGGCCGGTGCCGAGGTTACCGTCTCCTGGGACGAGGACGGTGCGCGTCGCACCGCGCACACGTCGGACCCCGGTCCGCTCGTCGCCGACCTCACCAGCCGCCACGGCGGCACCGTGCCGGGCCTCACCGTGACCCGGCAGAGCCTCGAAGACGCCTATCTGACTCTCATCGGGAGAGACCGATGATCACCGCAGCGAGCGCTGGCGCGCGCCGTGGGCCGTCGGTCGCCTACCTTGGCGTGCACCGCGGCATTATCGAGCTGAAGGCCTTCTTCCGGGAGCGCGACGCCGTCGTGTTCACGTTCGCCCTGCCGGCCGTTCTGCTCGCGCTGCTCGGCGCAATGATCAGCGGGGTGTACGAGGGCAGCAGCGTCACCTCGGCGCAGTATCTCGTGCCCAGCATGGTCGCCGCCGGCGTCGCCTCCACCACGTTCGTCAATCTCGGTATCAGTGTCGCCGCCGACCGGCAGGACGGCACGCTGAAGCGGCTACGCGGTGCACCGATGCCCGCTGCGGCCTACTTCCTCGGCAAGGTCATCATGGTGCTCGTCGTGACGGTCGCCGAGGTTGTCGTCCTGTTCGGAATTGGCGTGCTGATGTTTGACGTCACGATGCCGACCGACCCGTCGCGCTGGTTGACCTTCGCCTGGGTGTTCGTGCTGGGGGTCACCGGATGCACGTTCCTCGGCATCGCGGCGAGCAGCCTGGCCAGCTCGGAGCGGAGCGCCGGCGCCGTGATGAACCTGCCGTACATCGCCCTGTCGTTGGTCTCCGGCATCTTCTACACGCCGATCAGCGCGTTGCCCGAGCCGCTGCTCACGATGGGCTCACTGTTCCCGCTGAAGTGGATGGCCCAGGGCTTCCGTTCGGCGCTGCTGCCGGACACCATCCTCACCCAGGAGGTCGTGATGTCGTGGGAGCATGGCAGAACGGCGGTGATCCTGGGCGCGTGGTGCATCGGAGGTCTCCTGCTATGCCGCACGACGTTTCGCTGGCGGGGACGCCGGGACGGGTGATCCCCGGCACCGGCGCCGCAACCGGTCCAACCGCAACGGGCGGTCCGACCGCGACGGGCCCGACCGCAACGGGCGGCCCGACCGCGATGGGTCCGACCGCAACGGGCCCGACCAGCCCTCCCGGCGAAGTCGGTGGCCGATGGTGGACCAGCGACGCGGTGTGGGAGATCTACTACGTCCTCATCGCCGTCGCCACCGCCGCCCTCGTCCTGGGGGCCACGAACCGACCGGCCGCGGCCCGCGCCGGGGCGGTGGCCACGATCGTCGTGGCACTCGTCTGGTACGCCGCGTGGCGGCGCGTGCTCTCCAACGGGGGTGGCGCCACCTGGCGCGGCTACGCCTACTTCGCCGGCGCCACCGGGTTGTTCGCCGCCGGTGTGGCGATGGCCAACGGTGTGTCACTGCTGCTGGCCATGCTGTGCCCGCAGGCGTACGTCATCCTGCCGCGCCGGCGCGCGTTCATCGCGGTGGTGACGGTCAACCTCAGCTACCTGGCGGTGATCTTCGCTGTTTCGCGTGACCTGGTGGCCCTGGTCGAGGCGCCGCTGTGGGTGGCGATGATGACGGTGGTCGTCTCGGTGGTGTGCGGTACCTGGTTCAGCCACGTCTCGGACCAGAACGACGACCGCGCCGAGCTGATCCGCGAACTCGAGGCCAGCCGCGCCGAGGTGGCGCGGCTCAGCCACGAGGACGGCGTGCACGCCGAGCGGCAGCGACTCGCCGCGGACATCCACGACACCATCGCGCAGGGGCTGTCCAGCGTGTTGATGCTGATGCAGGCGGCCGAGGCCGATCTCGAACAGTCACCTGGGAAGGCGCGGCGACACCTGGCCCTGGCGATGGAGACCGCTCGCGACAACCTGACCGAGGCGCGGGCGCTGGTCGGTGCGCTCACGCCGGCCGCGCTCGACGACTCCTCGCTGGCGCAGGCGCTGCGTCGGCTCGTTGACCGCTTCCGCGCGGAGACCGGCCTGCACGCGGAGTTCGCCACCGAACTCCACGGACCACCGCTGCCCAAGGCGCTCGAGGTGGTGCTGCTGCGTACGGCGCAGGAGTCACTCACGAACGTCCGCAAGCACGCCCGGGCCAACGCGGTTGTCGTACGGCTGGAGCGCCACGACGGGTCGGTGGTACTGGAGACGCAGGACGACGGGTGCGGCCGGGCCGTGACGGCGGAATCGGGAGGCTACGGGTTGGCGGCGATGCGCAGTCGCGTCGAGCAGATGTCCGGCACGGTGACGGTGAGCTCCGAGCCCGGTTCGGGCACCCTGGTCCGGGTGGAGGTACCGGTCTCGTGATCTCGGTGCTGTTGGTGGACGACCACCCGGTCGTACGGGCCGGTGTCCGCGGCATGCTCGGCGGCGAGCCGGACATCACCGTCGTCGGCGAGGCCGCCTCCGGGGCCGAGGCGCTCACGTCGGTGCGGGCCCTGCACCCGGATGTGGTGTTGATGGACCTCCGCATGCCGGGCCTCGACGGGGTGGGCGCCACCGGTCAGCTGCGCACGGTGGCACCGGACACGCGGGTGCTGGTGCTCACGACGTACGAGTCTGACGCGGACGTGCTGCGAGCCGTCGAGGCGGGCGCCACCGGGTATCTCCTGAAGGACTCCTCGCGTACCGACCTGCTCGGTGCCATCCGGGCGGCCGCGCGGGGCGAGACGGTGCTGTCACCGACGGTCGCGACCCGGCTGCTGAACCAGGTGCGGCACCCGAAGCGGGACGTGCTGTCACCGCGCGAGGTCAACGTTCTGCGCCTCGTGGCAGTTGGCATGTCTAATCCAGACATCGCCCGGGCCCTGACCATCGCCGAGGCCACGGTCAAGACGCATCTGCTGCGCGCGTTCGCGAAACTCGGCGTCTCCGACCGCACGGCGGCGGTCACGAAGGCGATGTCGCTGGGGCTCATCTCACCCGACGCCGGCACCTGACTCTGCCGGAGGGGTGGAGCTTCAGCATGGCCAGCCACCTGTTTTTGCGAGCCCGAGCTTGGTACGGTTGACCATCGCGAATGGTTCGAAATTCTTCAGAAATGAATGAGGATTTAATGGCGCAGGGATTTATCTTCGGCGTTGCAGCCACTATTGCGGGTTACCTTCTTTTCCGCGCCTTCAGTAAGCATGGCTAGGGTCGGCACTTCGTTACCGTAAGGGGTGTCCAAGGAGTGGACCGGCGCCCCCGGGGGCCAGCCCAGGCGGGCGCTGTTCCGCACGCTGTCGAGCTGCCCTCACGGATGGGGCGCAGGAATACCCCGCGCCCGTCCGGCTGGCAGCCCGCCCGGTGCCTGGCCTACCGCCGAAGGGCCGCGCCGGCCGCAACCTGTCGCGCTCGGCAGTGCTGGCGGGTGGCCTGGCGCTCGGCGCCGCGGGTTTCGGTGTTAGCAGGAGGCAGGCAACGATTCCGTAGCGGACAAAGTAGAACGGCAGCACCAGCAACCAAATCTCCAACGACGTAGATCCAAACAGGATCTAGCATCGTCGGCATGACGAAGCGACTGGTGCAGCTCAACATGAAGGCACGAAACGATGCCGCGTTGGGGCAATTCTGGGCGGATGTCCCCGGCTGGGAGATATCCAGTGCGGCGCTCGCCGTGACGAACCTCGAACCGGCAGGTTCGGATCAGGGTGACAAACATGTGGGATAGGCCAGAAAGCCTGAATGAGGATGAACTGCGCGCGGTGCTGCGTACAGGATGGTGCATTCGCGTCGAATCACTGACCCACCTTCCGGTGGGCTTCGGCAGTCACCATTGGTCGGCGACCGATCAGCGTGGCTCGGAGTGGTTCGTCAAAGTTGACGACCTCGGCTTCGTGGCGGACGGGCGGGACGAGGAGTTCGGCCGGCTCAGCCGCTCCCAGGAGACCGCCCTGGCCCTACACCACGACGCGGGACTTGGCTTTGTGCTCGCGCCCGTTCCGGCCGAGAACGGGGCACCGTTGTGGAGACTGTCGTCCCGGTACGCCCTGTCGGTGTTTCCGGCCATCGCGGGAACCGCCGGGCAGTTCGGCCCCCATCGGCGTGAGGAACTCGCCGAGGTGACCGGGCTTGTCGCCGAGGTGCACCGGGCCACTCCCGCGGTCGCGCAGCTGGCGCCCCGCGCCGACCTGCTGCTGCCCGGCAGGGACGGGCTGAACGCGGCCCTCGCCGACCTGGGGCGACCCTGGACCGGTGGCCCGCACTCCGCGGCTGCCCGGGAACTGTTACTTCGGCACGAGGAGCGGGTCCGGCAGTGGCTGGAGAGGTTCGACCAGCTCGTTGCCGAGGTACGCGGTGACGGGTCCGACTGGGTGGTCACCCACGGTGAGCCGCATCCCGGCAACGTCCTGCGCTCACCCACCGGGGCCTGGCTGATCGACTGGGCCACCGTGCAGCTGGCGCCCCCGGAGCGGGACGTGTGGATGCTCACCGACGCGTTCGCCGGAATGCTCCGGGAGGAACCCACGGGCGCGGACGCGCAGGTGCACTCCCGGTACCGCCGGATCAGCGGCCGTACCGTGTCGCCGGCCGGGATCGCCCTCTACCGGCTCTGGTGGCCGCTCGCCGACGTCGCTGCCTTCCTCGGCGACCTCCGCCGTCCACACGGTGACGGTGCGGACGCCGCCGCGGCGCTGAGGTACCTCACCGGCAACCTGGAGAGCGCGTTGGCCTGAGCCCGCCGCTGCGGCACCGAGCGAACCAGGGCATCGCTGGCTGGTCCTCCCGGTTGGTCCCGAGGCGTAGGCGATTCCGGAGCGTAGCGATGGTGCAATCACGATTGCCACTGTCCGGTGGTTAACCTGTGGACGCGCTGCGGGTTAACCACGACGATGTCCCGGACTGTGGCGACCCGGGAAAGGCGGAACGCATGGATCGAAACGCGATCACGCCGGATCTGATCCGGGAACTGCTCGAGGAGCAGTTCCCGCAGTGGGCGCAGTTGCCGATCCGACCGGTCGAACGGCCTGGGTGGGACAACATCACCATGCGGCTGGGCGACACCATGTCGGTTCGCCTGCCCAGCGCCGAGATGTACTCGGCGCAGGTGGAAAAGGAGCACCGTTGGCTGCCCAGCTTGCGCAGGTACCTGCCGGTGGACATTCCCCGGCCGCTCGGTCGCGGAGAGCCCGGTTCGCGCTTCCCGCGCCCCTGGTCGGTGTACGAGTGGCTGCCTGGTCACCACGCGACCGTTGATCGAGTACCGGACCTCGTGGGGCTGGCAGTTGAACTTGGTCGCTTCCTGGCTGCCCTCTACGCGGTAGATGGAACGGGCGGGCCGGCGGCGGGTCGGCACAGCTTCTACCGCGGCGCCAGCCTTTCCCACTGGGACGAGTCGGCGTGGACAGCGATCGACGCTCTCGCGGACGTTATCGATGCGCCCGGCGCGACGGAGGTGTGGAAGACCGCTCAGGAGAGCAGTTGGACCGGTTCACCGGTCTGGTATCACGGTGACATGAGCGCCGCCAATCTGCTGGTGCAGGGCGGCCGGTTGAGCGCGGTGATCGACTTCGGCACCTGTGGAGTCGGGGACCCGGCGTGCGACCTGGTGATCGCCTGGTCGTTCTTCCACGGCGACAGCCGTGCGGCCTTCCGGCGGGAAGTGAGCCTCGACGACGCCACCTGGGCGCGCGCCCGGGGCTGGATGCTCTGGAAGGCTGCCGTCACGCTGCAGCACGCCTTTGTCGAGACCCCCGACCTGATGGGATCGGCCGGCATGCAGTTCGGATGGCGCACCGGCGCGCTTCAGGTGATCGAGGACGTCCTGGCGGAGCATCGGCACGCGACGGCGCACTGATCAAGCCACCCCACGGTGTCGACCAGTGCGCCGTCGCCGTGGTTGTCGGAACGCTGCACCGGCATCAGGTAGACCGGTGCTGCTGGCTACCTCCGGGACCTTGCGGACGGCATTCATCACGCCTGTCGGCAGGGGGATGCTGGGCCTGACCAGGGTCTGATGAGGACGACCCGGTGCTCACCCGTTCGGTTAACCCGGACACGTGTCTGATTTCTTTGACAGGTCCTGGGGTTGCCTGTAAGGTTTTTCTTACACCTCACCGAGCCTTGGTGAGGGACGGCCTTACCTCTGGTTTAGGTGCGCTCGTTGGCGTTCTTTTGGCGCCGCGATCCGTGTTGCGTTGTGCCTGGCTTAGCGGGCCCAGGCTGGAGGCCGTCCGAATGTGGAACTGGGGAGTCCGGCAAAGCGACGAGGAGAGTTCGAATGAAGGCAAGTGTGAAAGGGCTCGCGATCGTGACGCTTGCGGTCCTCGTCGCGGGCTGTGAACCGGGCGGATCCAACAATAGCTCCGGGAGCACGTACGAGATCAGTGGTGAGGTTACAACCGTGACCCTGACGGGCCGGGGTGGCAACGTGACGCTTACTGCCTCGGACTCCGGTTCGGTCAGGGTTATCGAAGACCTTCGCTACTCTGACTCTGAGCCAGAGACGTCCCACAACGTTACTGGCAGTACGTTGAACCTGGTTGACAACGGTTGTGGCAACGATAATTGTTACGTTAATTATGAGATCGAGTTGCCCCGGCGCACCATGGTGAAGATTCAGACCGACGGCGGTGATATTACCGGTCGTGGCCTTGGCGCGGATACTACGGTAACCACGGCAGGTGGCGATATCGACCTGCAGTACGCCAATTCTGCTGACCTGGTTGACGTGACCAGTGCGGGGGGCAATGTGATGATTAAGGTGCCGTCCGGGCCATACGACGTGGACGCGAGCACCGACGGCGGCGAGCGTGCGGTCTCGGTGCAGGCTGTCGCTGGTTCCGTTCACAAGATCAGGGCTAGGTCCGGTGGTGGCGACGTCACGGTTGCTAGCTGATCAGCCGCAGACGAGGAAGCTGGATTCGCGAGTCACAGCCCGGTCCCGGACGGTCATGCCGTCCGGGACTGGGCTGCTTGCCGGCCATGATTGAGGGCCTCCTGACGTATGTCCGCTTGCCGTCGTTCGAGAGTGCAGTGCCGCGGTAGCGGTTTCACGCGGTCCGCGGTGTCGATCGGCTCTACCGCCGCTGAGCCGGGGGTCGGCCGTGACGCGGTGGAGAGGTTACGAACCCGCGGGCTCAGCGTTTGCTATGACCTGTCAGAACTTGTTGACACCCACTCGATGGATGTGCGAGGCTTTACCGGCGCCGGAAAGAGGTCATGTGGGTGGAAGTCACCGGGGATGATGTGTTGAAAATGTTGACGGCGCTGAGCAATCAACATCGCCTTAGGATTATTGGGATGCTCTCCAGTGAGCGGGAATATGTCAGCCGTCTGGCTGTGCGGTTAGGCATGGGTCGCCCGCTGCTGCACATGCATCTCGCACGGTTGGAGGCTGCAGGTCTCATTGAGGGGAGCCTCGAGCTGTCCGAAGGCGGCAAAGCGGTGAAGTTCTTCGAAGTCGCACCGTTCGCACTGCACCTCACGCCCGAGACGGTGGCGGAAGCTGTGAAGACCCTGACCGACCGGCGTGGCGAGAATGGCGCAGAGTAGTGAAGGCTGGGGTGAGTGCGTTGGCTTCCTTTGACGACGATTGGACGGGCGTAAGCGTAGGCGACGATTGGATGGGCGTCAGCGTATTAGCTGTTGGGTGCATCTCCGTCGTTCTTGTCGTGGTCGTGTGGCAGGTTGCCGCGACGTGGCGGGCGCGGATGCTCTCGGCGCGGGAAAGGCAGAATCAGGAGCTCGTCGTGAAGTGCGTGCGCCTGCTGGAGGAGAACGCGGAGCTGCAGCGGCGCACATTAGCCGAGATCGCTCAGGTACGGGAGGTGACTTCGGCGATGGAGAAGATGATGCGTGCCGTCGGGTGACAGCAAGGTACCGCTTTCGGTTGGCTAGTCATTTAGGTTCGTGACAATCTTGGCAACGGTCGGGCCCCATGGCCCGGCCCGCTTTTCGCTGATCAGTTCCGACAGTGCGCTAGCTGGCCAGCATGAACGGCGCATCGCAGTGAACTGGCGGTCCACGTCTTGAGCGGGTAAATCAGGCACCAGGCCCGAGCTCCAGCCCAGGGCGCTAACCAGCGCACAGAGGCTCGCAGTTCTTTGATCGATATTTCGGGCATCAAGTACTGCGAGCCTGAGGCTTTGCCGCACCTCGGCTAGGGAGGATTCACCCAGGGTGGTCACTTGAAATCGTTCAGCCGGAAGTAGGGAAAACCTCTTTCGGCTCGCTCGAGTCAGTTGTTCATCTCGTGTCAGCTTGGTGATCACGCGGGTTTGGATATCCTTGGTCAAACGAACGACCCAGTGCCGCGGGGCGCGAAGTTTTCGGTCTTGCTCGACCTCGCGAAGTGCCGCATCGTTCAAGGGGTTACTGGTTAGCTCCGCACTCCTGACCACGACGTTGCCCTGGACGTGGTCGAGTTTTTCGGCGACAGACAGGTCTGCCAGCAGCCCGGCCGCCAGGCCAAGCTCGAGATACTCTGGTGGGCCACGAAATGCGCCGTCTTCGCACAAGGCAAGTAATGCCAGTTCCTCAGTTAGCGAAAGTGCAGTCACCCGGCAATAATACCCCAATATTGGTAGTGCGCAATCACCAGTTAAAGTGCATCCCGTGTTGCCGTCGGCCAGGTGTGGGAACGGATTCAGGCTTGAGTGCCGGGTGCCTTGATGACCGCCTCCTGGGGTAGCGTGGTGATCTCCCGGAGGTGTCCGTCTGCCTGGACGGCTATGAGCGTGGTTGCCTGCTGACCTATCAGGGTCTCCACCTTGCCGAATAGGACATCGGATCCATCCGATCCGACCACGTACCAGTATTGGAACCGGTTGTCCCGGGACGGGATGTCCTGGCGGTCGGTAATCTCTCCGGCGGCGTTGACCCGCAGCACTGCCCTGGGGTCGGGCCCCTCGCCGGGATAGGTGGCGACGACCAGCGAGTATCCGCCACCAACGGCGGGGTGCACGGCGTTGTGCCACACCAACGTCTCGGTGGTGTCGAGCCATCGGGTCGCGTCGACGTCAATCGCGCGTGCTGCCGTTCCGGTGCCGGCAGTGAGGGTGATTCGAGTGCTGCGTTGCCGGTCTGGGCCGAGCAGGTCCGGCGTCGTGATCACCTCACCGGTCGGCAGCAACCCGACGATGCGGTCCTCCTCGGCGACGTCCACCGCGGTGCGGGTGCCGGTGTCGAGTCGCAGCACCGTGTACGTGTTGTCCTGCCCGTCGTGGTAGTCGCCGAGCAGTAGCCGGGACGAGTCCACCGACCAGGCCCAGGCGCCAACCCGACGTTGCGGCCCGGACGAAGCGACCGTCCAGACGCGGTCGCCGGTCAGATCGCGGATCTTCATGTCTCGGCCCGCCGGGTAGCTGAGCCACCGGCCGTCTGGGGAGAGCGATGTGTTGTTCGCGGTTATGCCGACCTCGTCCGAGGGCACGAGGTGGTGGGCGCCGGTAGCAAGCACGATCTGGGTCGTGCACATCCGACACGGTGCGTACACCAATGTGGCGGGACCGACCGCGGTCGCGGGTAGGGGCGTTGCGGCCGCCGGTGCTTCGGCGGACGCGGTGACACTGGGTCCGAGGGGCTGTGCGGGTGCCGGGCCCGAATCTGGGCGTACCGCGAGGACGGTGCCGATGGTGATCACGACCGTCAGCACCGCCGGCAACACCAGGATGCTGTTTCGCCGACGGCGACGCGCGACCGCGATCGCCCGTTCCGGGTCTGCGTAGCTACCGGCCTCCTCGGCGAGCTCACGGTAGGCGCTACGGAAGTCTTGGGTCATCTCCTTGCCTCCGATGCGGGATGCGAATCCAACAGGTGCGCCGGCTGTTTTCGGAGGCGTACGAGTGCGTCGTGCGCATGTCGCTTGACCGTGCCCACCGAACACCGCAGTAGTCGAGCGGTGTCGACCTCTGACAGATCTTCGTAGTACCGCAGGTACAGCACTGCCCGTTGACGGGGCGGAAGCAGCGCCAGCAGGCGCGCGAGCGCAGCCTGTTGGGTCACGTGGTCGGCGACATCCGACCCGCCCGACCGGTCCGGCACGCTGGCGCTTGGTAGCTCGATCGGGTGCCGTCGTCGATACCACGAACGGAGCTGGTTCACCATGACAGCTCGGACGTAGGCCTCGGGGCGGCCGTCGCGCTCGATCCGCCGCCAGTGCCGCACGGTCCTGGTCAGGGCCTCCTGCAGGAGATCCTCGGCTGCCTGGTGGTCACCGGTCAGTAGGTAGGCGGCCCGGGAGAGCGCCTGCCCCCGCGACAGAACGAACTCCCGAAATCCCGCGTACTGGTCCTGACCCGACATCTCTGCCCCCTGACCCGTATCCGCTACCTGTCTAACGCCGGTCGGTGGGAGGTGGGTTGAGTCGTTCGAGTTCACGAATGGAAATTCGGCGTGGGTGAGCGTCCTGGGCGCGCGGCTGTGGTCACATCATGGTAAGAAGCGTTCATGTCCCCGGCTCAGGCCGCAGGCCACCGTCGCAGTTCGCGGGTGCTGGCTGCGGCGGGATTGGCCCGAGGCCCGGCCGAGGTGCTGGACTTCCTTTTGCCGCTGTGGGCCGGCGCGGCGATGGGCGCGACGGCTGGCCAGGTCGGCGCATTGGCCGCGACCGAGGCGCTGCTGTCCCTGCTGGGTCGGCCGGCCGCCGGGGTCCTGGCCGATCGTTTCGACCGGGCGCGGGTGGCCGCGGTCGGTGCGATCCTCTTCGGGCTTTCACTCTTCGGGTACGCGCTTGCCAACAACCTTGGCGTGGCGTTCGGCGCTGCTGTCTGCGGCGGAATCGGTGGCGCGCTGTTCTGGGTGGCGCTGCGAGCGCGCGTCGGTGAGCACCTGCGCGACGATGCGGCGATCTTCAGTCGGCTGTTGTCTGCCGAGGGGACCGGCATCTGGATCGGCTTCCTCATCGCGCTGACACTCCTCGACAACGACCGGTACCAGCTGGTTTTCGCCACCGCCGGGGTTGCCTGCCTCCTGGCCGCGGTACTGCTCCTGTCCACCCCGACGCAGATCGGCGGGCGTTCGCGCGTCCAGGCCGACCTGCGACAGGTCACCCGCCGGCTGCGCCCACTGCTCGTCGTGGTGGCGGTCACCGCCACCGTCGAGTTCGGAGTATCTTTGCTGCTCTTGCTGCACCTACAGCGGGGCTTCGGACTCACCGTCGGTCAGATCGCACTGGTCTTTCTGCCCGGTTTCGTCATCCTCACCGCACTGCCACTGCGCCTGTACGCAGTCGTACGGCGGGTCGGACGCGCGGCAACCCTGACCTCGTCGCTGGTGGCGAGCGCCATCGTCGCCGTCGGGCTGGCCTTCGCCGCTAACCCGGTCGTCATTGGGGCACTGTGGGCGGTCTCCGCTGCTTGCTTGGCTGCGGCGATCCCGGTGGAGCAGACCGTCGCCGCCGAGGCCTCCGACGGCAGCCTCGGGCGCGGCATGGGTATCTACCAGAGCGCGACCCTGCTCGGCGCGGTCCTCGGCCCGCTGAGTGCCGGCGCGCTCTACCAGAGTGGTGGTTGGCGTGGGGCCTGCGTCGGCGCGGCCGTCGTGCTCGTGGCGGGAGCGGCGCTCGTCCCCGCCGCACTCCGCCGCGTCGGTGTACCGGACCGGCCACCGCCCCAGTCTGCGGACCTGGTGGCGACGCCGGCGGCGGAGACCGTGCCACCGGCGCCGCCACCGCAGCGCCGCCGCTCGCCGGCAGAGCTGCGGCGTCGCTGGACCGTCCGGGCGGCCGTGTTCATCGCCGGGCAGGTGGCCTTCGCGGCACTCGGCCACTCCTGGCTCGCGGCGGTCGCGAGCGGCCGGTTCACCCTGTGGGAGGCCGTCAACGGCGACCTTGGCGGCGCGCCGTGGCAGATGGGTGCCAGTAGGATCTGGCTGATCATCTTTTTGGTCGACTCGATCTGGACCTGGACCCGCCTGCTCCGCCACCGGCGGTCCGGGGCGTGAGTAACAGCCGGTGTGCGGGCGGGGCCCACCGATGCCGGCGCGGTGCGCCTGCCGCACCCATTTCCTGTCCACAAGTTCAGTAGTGTGCCCATACGCTTACATTCGGCGAAACAGCCGCACCGGAGGGCGGTGGGGAGGAAGGCCAGTGCTTCTCGAGAGCCGTGACCTGTCCGTGGGCTACCGGGGCAAACCCCTGTTCGAGGCCTTACGAATGGATGTCGACTTCGGCGAGGTGTTGGTGGTGACCGGCCGCAACGGCAGCGGCAAATCCTCGCTTCTCCGGTGCCTCGCCGGCCAGCAACGGCCACTCGCCGGCGCGGTAACGCTCGAGGGAGAGCCGGCCGACGACCGCCAGCCCCGCTTCCGCCGGTCCGTCGCCGCCCTCCTCGATGGTGGGGCGTGGTACCCCAACCTGACCGCCGCCGAGCACCTGAGCTTCGTCCAGCTGGTCAACGCCCCGATGCCGGACGGCTGGTTCACCGCCGCTGACCTGGCGGCGGCGCTCGCCCTCGACGGCTTCGCCAACACTGTTCCCGGTCAGCTGTCGTCCGGGCAACGCCAGCGGCTGGCGGTGGCCATGGCGCTGGCCCGGCCGAGCCGGCTGCTGCTGCTCGACGAGCCGGAACGGCACCTCGACGAGCCCGGCCGGGACGGCGTCGGCCGCCTGGTGACCGAGTACGCCGATCGTGGCGGCGCGGTCGTGCTGGTCACCCACGACGCCTCGCTCGCCGCCGGCCCGGGCCGGCGGACGCTCGCACTGGACCGAGACGCCGGCGCCGGACCGGCCGGCACGTCGGAACAGCGAACCCGTCCACGCGGCGGAGCACGATGAGCGTGGTGCGGGCGGCACCCGCCGACCCCGCAGCGTCCGACGGGTGGAACGGGCGGGCCAACCCAGCCGGGCCGGCCCGGCGGTGGCTGAGGCAGCGCCGCCGCGAGCACCGGGGCCAGGTCGGGAACCTCTACTTCCTGTCGTTGTCCGTCCTGGTGGGCATCGCGGTCGCGGCGGGTACGCTACCCCGGCTGCTCAGCGGTCCCGGTCGCGTGGCCGATCCCACGGCGGCCCCACCACTGCTCGCCGTGGGTCTGCTCGGATACGCCCTGGCCCTGACCTGCGCCGCCCGGTTCGGTCCCATCACCGCCACCCCGGCGACGTTGGCGTGGTGGTTGGCCGGTCCGGTCGACCGGCGGGCACTTCTGCTTCCCGGCGCCGCGATGGTGTTGTCGGTCGCCGCCGTCGTCGGTGCGCTGCACGGCGCCTTCGTGGTTACGGTGATCGGCGCGGCTGAACAGACGGCAGCGGCGCTGATGGTGGGTGCCGGCATCGCCGGCGGCGTGCTGACCGGGGCCCTCGCCGTCGTGGTCCAGACTTTGACCGACACCTCGGCGGCGGTGTTGGAGCGGGTCGCGGTGCTCCTCGGCGCGGTGGCCGCGGTCCTGACCATGGTCCGGACGTCGGTGCCGGCGGTGCCGGCGTGGGTAGGCCCGTGGGGCTGGCCGCAGGCCGCCGGGGACGGTCAGGACGGGGCCTGGCTGCTGTGGGCGGTAGCCATGGCCCTGGTGCTAGCCGCGGTCGCCGGGTGGCGGCTCGACCGGCTTCCCCTACGTCGGCTCGCCGCCGGCAGCACGCTGGGGGCGATCGTGGGCGTGGGACTGGTCACCGTCGACCCGGGCATCGCCTCCAGGGCCGCCGAGGAACGCCGGTGGGCCACCCGGCCTCTGAAGGGCGGTGGGCTGCCGAGAATCACGGGCCCCCGCGCCGTGGTCGGCCACGATCTCGTCGTGGCCCGCCGGTCGCCCGAGCATCTCCTCGTCGCCGGGGCGACGCTGCTCCTGCCGACCCTCTTGGGCGTGCTCACCGGCTGGGGCATCGCGCTGGCCGCCGGCTGGCTGCTGAGCGGGCTTGCCGCAGTCGCCCCGTCCACCGTCAACGCGAGACGGGACCGGGACCTGCCGGCATTGCGTCGGCTGCTCAACCTCCCCGGCCCGGCCCTGGTGGGTGCCCGGTCAGTGCTGCCGACGGTCCTCGCCGTCGCGTGGGGTGCGGGAGCCGGCGCCCTGCTCATGGCGCGGACTCCTGGCGCGGAGAGCTGGGCCTGGCCGGTGTTGGGCGCCGCCGCCGGGCCAGGACTGGCGGCGGGGGCGCTCCGGGCCGCACGACGCGGCGCGGTCCGCCACGAACTGCCGCCGATCGTCACCCCCATGGGTGTCCTGCCGACCGGCCCGCTGCACTGGACCGCGACCGGCTACGACATCGCCATTCTCTTCACCACGCCGACCCTGGCCGCTCTGATCACCGGCGCACCGGCCGCCATGATCCTGCCCCAGGTGATCATCTCGGTGGCTGGGGTGGTGACGTTCGTGCTCCTCGCCGGTCGGGTCGACCGGTCGAGGTAAGGGTGCCAGCGATTCGGTCGACCAGGACGGATCGCTCCACCCGGCTCGGCGGCTGCGCCAAGAAGTGTGCCGCGAACGCGTTCGCCCCAAGGTCCGTGGCGGAGCTCTACCCCGTCGACGCCGAGAGTGTGTCCGGCGTCACATTCGCAGGTCGAACCGTTCTGGCCGTAGCTGACGACGAGGGTATGTGATGGCCGACCAGAGGGAGACACCCAGTGATGCGTGTCTTGTGCGCGGCATCGCCGAGCGTGACCGGCGCGCGTGCGCCGAGCTCTATCGCCGGTATGCCCCCTGGCTTGCCGCCCGACTGGGTTTCCGCTGTTCGGATGAGGCGGTCATCGACGACGTGATTCAGGACGTCTTCGTCTCGATCTGGAGCCGGCCGCCGCGCGATGACGTCGATGATGTTGCCGGGTGGATCTGGCGGATCGGGTACCGGCGTCTGATCGATCTTCAGCGGGGGGCCGGACTCCGCGCCCGGCTGCAGCGCAGGCTCTTCGGTCAACGTCTACCGCACGAACCATCGGCAGAGGAATCGAGCCTCGACGACCTCGACGACGGGGAGCCCGCGCGGGCGTTGGCCCGGCTTCCCGTCGATCAACGGGCCGCACTGCGAGCCACCGCGGTTGAGGGCCTCACCATGGCGGAAGCCTCTCGCCTTCTCGGAGTGCCGGTCGGGACGATCAAGACTCGTGTGCAGCGAGCCCGTCGAAAGCTACGTGAGGAGTTGGGGTGACTCGAATCGGTGGCCGTCGGGATGACACGCGGGCCACGCCGAGCAGGCACATCGCGACCGAGTTGCTCCGAGAGTACGCCGAGGGTGGGCCGGCTGCCGGCACCACGACCGGTGTCGAGGGGCATGTCGATGGATGCCCGGAGTGCCGGGGCGAGCTTGCCCGGCTGATGCCAACGGCCCGCTTCGGACGGGTCTGGACCGCCGTCGAGGAAGCCCTGGACGAGCCGCGTCGCGGGCCTGCGGAAAGAGCTCTGATCTGGCTCGGTGTGGCTCCGGATACCGCCCGGCTGGTCGCCGTCACACCGGCCCTACGCTGGTCCTGGAGCATCGCGGCCGGGCTGGTGCTCTTTGTCGCCGCGCTCGTGGCCCGGTTGTCGCTACTCGACTCTCCCTCGCTGCCGCTGCTCGCGATCTCACCGATGCTTCCGGTGCTCGGCGTCGCCGTTTCCTTCGGACCAAGGTTCGACCCGACGTACGAGATCACTCTGGTCGCGCCCGTGCACGGATTCCGGCTCGCACTGCTGCGGACGGCGGCAGTCCTGACGGTGGCTGCCGCGCTGGCGGCGGCGGCGAGCCTGGTCCTGCCCGGAAGCGGTCCCGCCGCTCTTGCCTGGCTGCTTCCGATGCTCGCGCTCACGTTGGTGACCCTGGCGATGGCCACGCGGGTCGACCCAGTCATCGCGGCCGCAGTGACCGGCGCTGGCTGGGTGACACTTCTCCTCACCACAACCCACTTTGGCAGTGGCCGGTCGCTCCTGCTGACCACCATGGGCCAGGCGGCGGTGAGCGTGGTAGCAGTGGTGGCCCTCGTCGCGCTGGCACTTGCCCGCCGTCGATTCGATGAAAAGTTCACCGCGATCTGATCCCTGACCCGGAACGACCTGGAGGACGCGATGTCGCACGCCCTGGACTTCTCGGCGGGACAGCTCGTCACTGTCGAAGGACTGACCTTCCGCTACCGGCGGCAGACAGCTCTCGCCGGCGTCTCGTTCGCCGTCGGTGCGGGAGTGACCGGCCTGCTCGGGCCGAACGGTGCGGGGAAAACGTCACTGCTGCGGATTCTGGCCACCGCGGTGCCGCCGAACTCGGGCACCGTACGGATTCTTGGTTCCGACCCGCTCACGGCTGCCGGTCGGCTGGCGGTCCGCCGGCAGCTGGGATACCTACCGCAGCAGCCGGGCTTCTTCCCAAACTTCACCGCATACGAGTTCATTGACTACGTCGCGATTCTGAAGGAGATAACCGATCGTAGGCGGCGGCGCGAGGAGACGCTGCGGGTACTGGCGGCGGTCGGCCTCAGCGATGACCGGGGGAAGCGGATCAAGGCGTTGTCCGGCGGCATGCGCCAGCGAGTAGCTCTGGCCGCCGCGATCGTGGGTGACCCTCGGGTGCTCATCCTCGACGAGCCGACCGTCGGGCTCGATCCCGAACAACGTCTTCGGTTCCGCGAACTGATCGCGGAACTCGGTGCAGGGCGGACCGTATTGCTTTCAACCCACCAGACTGAGGACGTTTCGGCCCTGTGCCACCGGGTGATCGTTCTGGACCGCGGCGTCGTGCGCTTCGACGGCGCGCCGGCCCGGTTGACCGCAGCAGCCGAGAACCGGGTCTGGCACAGCGCGGAACGCAGTCCCCAGGCGGTGGTGGCCTGGCGTACCGGGGTGGGTGCCGTACGCAACGTCGGTGTCCCACCACCGGACGCCGATCTTCTCCCCGCGACCCTCGAGGACGGCTACCTGTTGCTTCTCGACCCGTCCACCGCTACCGAAGTTGCGGCATGACCGAGACCAATCTGGCGGTGCGTCCGACCTCGCCGGTGCCGCACCGCTCTCGGGACGCCGTTGGAGCGCTCTTCCGGATCGAGTCCGTTCGGCTGCTGCGCCATCCGGCAGTGCTGACCGGTGTCTTCTTCTACCTTGCACTGTGGGCCTACGAGTGGGGCACCGGGGCGCTTCTGCACCGCTACCCGATCCTGCAGGACGAAGACCGGTACTCGCAGGTGCCGCTGCTGCTGATCGCTGCCGGGGCGTTCGTGGGGAGTAACCTGATCGCCACCCGGGCCCAGCGCTCCGGTGTCGCCTCGGTCACCGACCTGTTCGCGCTGGCGCCCTGGCTACGTACCCTCGCCCAGCTCTTGATGCCGCTGCCGTTGGCGGTGCTCAGCGGGCTCCTCGTCAGCGTACGCATCGCGCACCTCGCCGCCATGCCGGGGGCAGTCGGGCAGCCATCCCCGCTGGAGATGGCGACCGGACCGCTAATCGTTCTGCTCGCCGGCGTCGCCGGGGTCGCGGTGGGACGGCTGACCCCGATGGTCAGCGTCAGCCCGCTGGTGATTCTCGGCATGGCGGTCTTCACGCTTGTCGGTACGGTGACGCTGAGCCGGCCGATGCTCAAGTGGTGGGGTCTCGTCGCGATAGAAGACGAGTTCGAGCCGCCGCTACCGGCGGACCTCATGTACCGACCCGTGGCGATGCACCTGGTCTACCTGGCCGCCTGCGCCGCCGTGTGTTGCGCGACGGCTCTCGCGCAAAGTGGTATCCGTCGGCGGGTCGGCGTGACCGCAGTAGGCGTCACGACGGTGCTTGCCGCGGTCGCCGGGGCGGCGCAGTCGGTGACGTTGCCCGAGGACATCGCCTCCCGTCGAACGGCCGCCGAACGGCAGCCTTCCCCGCAGCAAGTGTGTCAGACGGTGAATGTGGTTACGTACTGCGCATTTCCTGACTTCGAGGGGCGGATAGGGCAGTGGTCGAAGGTGGCCGACGGGGTGCTCCGGCACACGCCGCCCACGGCCACCGAAAACCGCTACGTCGTCCGGCAGCGCCTGCTGTTCGGTACCGCCAGCGGAGGGATCAGTCTCTCACCGCCGCTCGCCGCCTGGGCAGCGGACGACGCGCAGGCAGGAACTCCAGGCTCCGTACCCATCGGCACGAAGTGGGGCACGGACCAGATCGGCGGAGGCGCAATGCTCAGCTTTGCCGGACACTTCGCTGCACGGGTGGTCACCGGCGATCCGCCAACCGAGGAAACCGCGCTCTCCGTATGTGGGTCGCGCGCCGTTGTCGTGCTGTGGCTCGCCGCAACGGCGACGGAGGAGACCGCCGCGGCGCTGCACAGCCTGCTACCACGAACCGGCGGTAGCGTCGTACTTCCGCTGTTGGGCTCCTCCCTCGCTCTGTCGATCGGCCGGCAGGAGGTCCTCATGGTCAGATCGCTGTTGGACAGGCCAGCCGACCAGGTAAGTGAGCAGGTAATCGCCAACTGGGACGAACTGACCCGGCCAGAGACCGACACGGAGCGGGCGGCGAGGCTGCTCGGCACCCGGGTGCAGGGTGCCGTAGCTGAGGGGGCCCGATGCTGACCACAGTGTGGCTCCTGGCGCCGCACCTTGCTCGGTCCAGCCGGAAAGCCCCGGTAGTGCTCTGTGGCGTGCTTGCCGTCGCACTCGCTGCACTGCCGCTGACGGCCTCCTACCAGCTGGAGATCCCGTACGCAGTCACCCTGATCCGGGTGGTGGCGGTGACCGTGGCCCTCGGCGTGGCATTCGCGCTGGATGACTCCGCCAGCGCGACGACGCGGGTGACTCCCACCTCGCGCCGTCTGGTGCACCTGACGCGGATCGCGCTGTCGGCCCTTCCCATGGTGTCGGTGTGGGCCGCAGGACTCCTGCTCTGCCGGATGGCGGTGCCGGCGAACGCGCGTCAGTATCTGCCGGTCGGCGGTCTCGCCCTGGAAGCAGCGGCGCTGATGGCGACGACCCTGGCGCTCGCGGCGGTCGCGGTCACGGTCTCCGCCACCACCCACGGCGGGCTTACGGCCACGCCCGGTCTACTCCTCGCGACGACGGCCATGACCCTGCTGCCGGATGGCCTGCAGCCGTTCGCGGGCCCCGAATCGGCGCGCTGGGAAGCGTCCCGATGGTTCTGGCTGATCCTCCTTGTCGGGGCGATGTTTGTCCTGGGCAGCGTCCTCCGCGATGCGCGGCGCCGCCCGTCGGCAGCGGCGGGCACGACTGCCGTCAATGTCTCCATCGCGTGATCGCCAACGCTCGTTCACCGCGGGAAGCAGACCCCAGCCTTCACCTCGCTGACCAGCGACCGGCGTAGACCGCGACCCTGATTCGCGGCGCTGCCACGGGACACGTCCGAGATGTTGTGCAAACCGGCTGCCGGCGACGGGCGGTCTTGCTCCGGGCCGGCCACGACACGACAATCTGCTGCGGTGGGCGTAAATGCTGATGTATTCGGTGTCGGGTCGAGTGGTGACGACTACCTGATGGGGTTGCTGGCGATACCGAGGAAAGGGTGACTGGCTTTGCGCGCGTACCGCGAGCTGCTCGGCACGCCGGGTGCTGCCCTCTTCGTGTCCGCCGGCTTCGTCGGTCGGCTGCCGATGTCGATGCGCAGCCTCGGCTGCCTGCTCATGATCTCCATTCAAACCGACTCGTACGGCCTCGCCGGCGTGGTCACCGCGGCGCTCACGCTGGCGCAGGCGGTCGCCGCCCCGGCGTTGGGGCGGGCCGCCGACCAGGTCGGGCAGCGGATCGTCATCGCCGTCTCGGTGCTCGTGCACGCCTTCGGGATGGTGGCGCTCGTAGTCCTGGCCGGCCGATCCGCCCCGGCGTGGACGTTGATCGGCTCCGCCGCGCTCGTGGGGGCGTCGGCCCTGCCACTCGGCTCGCTGGTCCGGGCCCGGTGGACGGTGCTCGTCGATTCGACCCGGGTGCCGACGGCGTACGCCCTCGAATCCATCCTCGACGAGGTCATCTACGTGGCCGGTCCGGTGTTGGTCACCGCCCTGGCGGTGGGGCGGTTCCCGGCGGCCGGGCTGCTGTGCGCCCTGGCGCTCACCGTGCTCGGCTCGCTTGCGCTCGCCGTCCAGCGGCGCACCGAACCGCCGCGGGCGCCCCAGCAGCGGCGGGCGAGTGCGGTCCGCGCCCGGGGCATGGGTGTCCTGCTCACCGTCTATGTCGGTCTCGGGGTGTTTCTCGGTGCGGTCGACGTCGCTGTGGTGTCGTTCAGTTCCGAGCGCGGCGTCACCGGCGCCGCGGGCGTGCTGCTCGCGCTGTTCGCGGTCGGCAGCCTCGTCGCCGGGCTGGTGTACGGGTCGGTGCCGATCGACCGGATCACGTCCCTGCAACGCCTCGTGGGATCAGCCGCCGCGCTCTGCGTGGTCGCCGTACCGATGGTGTTCGCGGACACCGTGCCGGTGTTGGCCGTCGGCATCGCACTCGCGGGTGTCGTCGTGTCACCGATCCTGATCTCCGGAAGTTCGCTGGCCGCGTCGCTGGTGCCCCGCGCCGCGTTGACCGAGGGGTTCGCCTGGCTGTCCAGCGCGGTGACGGTCGGCTTGGCCGCCGGAGCTGCCGTCGGCGGCCAGGTGGTTGACGCGACCGACAGCACCGCCGCGTTCCTGCTCGCGGTGGTGGGTGGCTTCATCGGGGCGCTCGCGGCTGTTCTCGGGCGCCGTCGCCTCCGGCCTCGGTCCACTCCGATCCCCGGCACCGGCCCGGTGGTGGCCGCTACCGCATCGACCTCGCTCCACAGTCCTGATCGCCCTTGACGGGCGCCGGCTCGGACCTCGCACCGAGCACGGCGTGCAGTGACTCGTCGTGCGGTCATCGGCTACTAGAGTGACCACGGGATGTAGCAGATGTACTATCATTCGTACAAGGAGACCTAGCGGAGGGCGTAGTTTATGGCGAGCGTGCAGAAACTGGAGGAGGCAGCGCCGACCGTCGGTCCGCCGGACGAGACGGTCCCGATCGAAGCTCGCGACCTGCGTGTGCGGTACGGGCAGCAGGATGTCCTCGCCGGGGTTGTCGTCGAGCGCCCCGAGGTGCTGACCGAGGCGGCAGCGTCCTGCGAGGGGACTCGGGCGTGAATCCGACGACCTATGCCGTACGCCTCGGGCTGCGCCGAGGCTGGATCGAGTTCCGGCAGAGCCTGACGAACGTGGGTGACATGGCCTATTGGTTGCTGCTGGCGGCCGTATTCCTGACGGTCCTGTTCTTCCAGCGGGACTCGACGGTCGAGGGGACTGATCTGTCGCTGGCCACCGTCGTGATGCCGAGCCTGCTCGGCGGCCTGCTCGCCTTCCAGACGGTGGGCGGCGCCGCGTACTCCTTGGCGGCCGACCGGGAGGACGGCACGCTGCTACGGGCCAAGACCATCCCGCAGGGCGTCCTCGGCTACCTGAGTGGACGGGTGCTCGGCCTGTCGATGAACACGCTGCCCCTGCTCGTCCTCATCCTGGTGCCCGGCCTGCTGCTGGTGGATGGGCTGGCATCCCTGCACGTCAGCAGCTGGCTCACCCTGCTCTGGGTGTTCGTGCTCGGGCTGCTGGCCACCATGCCGCTGGGCATCATCGTCGGGTCGCTGGTGAAGGGCCCCCGGGCGGCGAACACCTGGGTCACCTTCCCCACGATGGCCCTGACCGGCATCTCCGGCATCATCTATCCGATCCAGAGCCTGCCGGTCTGGGTGCAGAACATCGCCCAGGTGTTTCCGGTCTATTGGCTCGGGCTCGGCACCCGGTCGGTCTTCCTGCCCGACTCGGCCGCCGCAGTGGAGATCACCGGCAGTTGGCGCCAGTTGGAAACGGCGGGGGCGCTGACCGCCTGGGCCATCATCGGCCTTCTGCTGGCGCCGATCGTGTTGAGCCGCGCCGCACGCCGTGAGTCAGGTTCGAAGATGCAGGACCGCAAGCAGGAAGCCATGAAACGTGTCGGCTGAGCACCGGTGACGCTCGCGGGCCGCGGTGTAGGCACTACCCGCCGAACTGCGGCTCCGCGTGCGGTCGCCCCTTCAGCTCGTGAAAACCCGCCACACCGGCGACCAGCACCGCGCCGTCAAAGAGCCGGCCCGCCTCCTCGCCCCGCGGGATCCGCGAGATCACCGGCCCGAAGAAGGCGACCCGGTTCCCGTCCGTGTCGTCGGCGGCGATGATCGGGGTCCCGATATGGTCGCCGACCAGGGCGATTCCCGCCGCGTGCGACGCCCGGACCGCCTCGTCGAACTCGCTCGTCCCCGCCGCTGCGGCCAGGTCCGCCGGGAGGCCGGCGTCGGCCAGGACATCGCCGAACTCGGCCCACTCGCCACCCTCGTGGACCCGCTTTCCGTACGCGGTGAAGAAGCGGGCCAGTCCGTCCGGGCCGTGCCCCTGCTCGACGGCCGCGCAGACGCGTACCGGGCCCCACAGGTAGCCCTCGGTGTCACCCTCCGGGTCGACCTCTCGGTCTTCGTTGAGCACCGAGAGGCTCATCACGTGCCAGCGGATCTTCAGCGGGCGCACCGTCGCCGCCTCGACGATCCATCGCGACGTGATCCAGGTGTACGGGCAACTCGGGTCGAACCAGAAGTCCACTGACCGATCCACCGCCGGGCACCCTCCTTCGTGCATCCAACAGCCACAGCCTGGCCGTGGCCTCGCGTGTGCCGCTGAATGCTGACGTGCTTCGGACAAGTGGTCAAGTATCTGTTCGTCCGGGCATCGCATCACCCGCCTTGAACTCGGCTACTCGGCACGCCCCGGAGAAGCGGGACGTCGGCAGTTCGCCGCCCCACCACTGTCCCTGATGTCAGTTGAGCACCTCACACCCGCCATCGAAGACCGGGCGTTGGAAGTGCAGATGTTGCTCGCCGACCGCGGGCAACACCGCGCCCCAACCGCGGAAGATCAAGCTAGTATCCGCACGACCCGGCCCGACCGCGGACCCACCACGAGATTAAGCTGATGACTTTTCTTCGTGACCAGATGCAAGGTATCGGTCGACGGCTTCCATTCTGGCCGTTATGGCGTTCGATTTATATTGGTGGTAATCCATTTTAATGACTGTGCTGACCCGCGGCGACCGCAATGCCACCGCATCGACTGCGTCCTTGACCACCTCGAACACCTGATCCCAGGTCTCGCCCTCGATCAGAGTAAACATCGCATCGGTGTGGTTCGGTAGACCCGAGGCGCGGACCACGCGTACGGCTTCAGCCACAAGCTCACCGATGTCTTCGCCGACGTCGAGTGGAGTGACCGAGAACGCGACCAGAACGGGCATAGCTGCATCCTCCAAGCTTGGCGAAGCTGGCCTGCTCAGCGTATCTGCAAGGAGTCGGTGGGGAAGCTGAAGCGCAGACTGAAACCAGTGTTACTGGAGTGGATCCGCGCTGGAGTATCCCCGGTGACCCGACGCTGGCTGGGCCGAATCGAAGGCCGCCAACCTTCGTTCATGATCGAGTTGAGCTGCTTCGTCATGCTGTTCTCACTTCGTCGCTCTCCTTTGCGCCGGTGAAAGGGGCGAAGGCGGGGTCCGTGGACCGTAGGCCCTTGATGAGGAGCCAGCCACCGGTGGCGATTTCGAAGGCGAGCATCGGCAGCCACAGCAGTATTCCGGCGCCTTCGGCGGTAACGGCGCCGGCGGCGCTCTGCACGGGGACGCTGACGGCGAGCAGCAGCGATGCGAGCAGGCCGAGGCTGGCCAGCGGTCGGGGGATCGCGCGGGACCGCAGCAGTAGGTAGGCGAACACGGCACTGCCGACGGCGAAGAAACAGGCGCCGACGTTCGTGCTCCACGCGGCGATGTCGACCGTCGCCGCACCCAGTTCCCGGGCGCTGTCCGTGCGTTGCCCGCTGAGCGACAGGAGCAGCATGGCACCGAGGATCTGAACCGCGTAGAGTCCCGACTCCACCGCCCGGCAGGCCAGGGCGAAAGCAGCCAGGGACGGGTCCTGTCGGCGGGTGATGGCGTGCAGCATGGCGGCCAGACCCAGCGTGGCGATGCCGGCGATGGCCAGCAGCACGATGCTGAGCCGTACCCCGGACGGGTGTGTGGCGATGTCGTCGAGCCGTTCCGCGATGCCGCCGGTGCCGCTGCCGGCAGCAGCCGAACTGGCCAGGACGACCGCGATGACCAGTAGGAAGAGAGCGCCGGCGAGGCGGGCGGCGGACCGGTCGGACATTGTTCCTCCAGCAGTATCGTGGCAACCCTGGGTCGGGCTGCGGCGGGTTCGAGCGACGGGCGGCGACCTGCCTCCCGCGATCGAGGTGGACCGATCGTGCCGGGCAGGCGTTGGACCGGCGTTGTGCCGGCGTTGCGAAAATGTTGAGCTGCGGGTCGGGGCGGGTATCGGACGCGGGAGTGGCGATGGCAGGGCCGGCGGTACGCATCCGGTTGCTCGGCGGAGTCGAGGTGTTGGACGGCAACGGCGCCGCCGTCGACATCGGGGCGGGTAAGTGCCGTGCGCTGCTGGCGGCCCTGGCGTTGCAGCCCGGCGTGGCGGTGCCGGACTGGCGGCTGATCGATCTGCTGTGGGGCGAGCAACCACCCCGTACCGCCGTTCGAACCCTGCAGTCGTACATCGCTCGGCTACGGGGTGGTCTGGGCGCCACGAGGATTGTGCGCTCGGGTGCCGCGTACCGTCTCGATGTGCCCGCCGATGCGGTCGATGTGATCCGGTTCAGCCGGCGGGTCGAGGCCGGCGACCTCGCCGGGGCGCTCGCCGAGTGGACCGGCGACCCGCTGGCCGGGGTGCCGGTGCCCGGCCTGGCTGCCGCCGTGGACGGCCTGGTCGAGCGGTGGCTCGGCGTGGTCGAGGCCGATCTCGCCGCCCGGGTGGACGTGGACGCCGCAGCGACCGTGGGGCCGTTGACCGAGTTGAGCGCGCGGTATCCGTTCCGGGAGGGCATCTGGGCGCTGCTGATGACAGCGCTGTACCGGGTGGGCCGGCAGGCCGACGCGCTGGCCGCGTACCGCACTGCCCGTCAGCGGCTGATCGAGCACCTGGGTGTGGAGCCCGGGCCGCGACTGCGCCGCCTGGAGTTGGCGATTCTCGGCCAGGACCACCGTATCGGCGGCGCGCGGCGGCCCGAGCGGGTCGACCGGCTGCCCCGGCGCACCGTACGACTGCTTGGCCGTGACGCTGCCCTCGACCTCGTCGGCCGGTCGTTGGTCGAGAGCCCGGTGGTCACCCTGGTCGGGCCGGGCGGTATCGGCAAGACCGCGCTCGCCGTCGCGGCCGCCCAACGGGCCCGGCTGGAGCACGGCGCCTGGCTGGTCGACCTGACCGAGATCACGACGGACCAGGACGTTCCCCAAGCTGTCGCCGCGGCGGTACGCGTCGAGGAGGGCCCAGGCCGGTCGCTGAGTGAGTCCATTGTGTTGGCCTTGAGTTCCCTCCGGGCGCTGCTGGTGCTCGACAACTGCGAACACGTCGTGGACGGCGCAGCCCGCCTAGCCCAGGCCGTCGCGGACGGCTGCCCGCAGGTGCGGGTGCTGGCCACCGCCCGGGAACCGCTCGGCCTCAACCACGGTCACGAACGGCTGGTCGCCGTGCCACCCTTACCCGCGGCCGGGGCCGGCGCCGACCTGTTCGCCGAACGTGCGAACGCGCTGACCGGCGCGGCGGGCACGACGGACGCCGTACGGGAGGTGATCGAGGAGATCTGCCGCTGCCTCGACGGGCTTCCCCTCGCCATCGAGCTGGCCGCCGCCCAAACCGTCAGTCACACCCCGCAGGAGATCCGGGAGCGTCTCGACGATCAGCTCGGGCTGCTGGTCGGCGGGCGGCGGACCGGTGCGGACCGGCACCGCACCATGCGCGCCACGATCGAATGGTCCTACCGGCTGCTCACCGCGGCCGAACAGGACCTGCTGCAACGGCTGTCGGTGTGCACCGGCCCAGTCGACCGGGCCGGAGCCGCGGCCGTTGCCGCCGGCAGCGGCCTGAAGGTCAACGATGTGCTGCACCGCCTCGTACAGCGCTCGATGGTGGCCGCCGAACCCGGCCCGTTCGGCCAGCGGTTCCGGTTGCTGGAGCCAGTACGCCAGTTCGCCGCCGAGCACCTCGCCGCCGGACCGACGGCCGCATCCGCCCGGGCCGCACACACCCGATACGTACGGGAACGGGTGGTCTCGCTGCACGACCAGCTCACCGGCCTGGCGGAAGCCCAGGGGGTCGCCCGGCTGGACGAGCTCTGGCCCAACCTGCGCGTAGCGGTTGACCGGGCTTTTGCCTGCGGCGACTACCGCCTCGCCCATGACCTGTTCCGGCCGGTCTGCACCGAGGCCGCCCGGCGGCACCGGCACGAGATCGGGCAGTGGGCGCAACGCCTCCTCGAACAGGCACCGGCCGAGGAACGGACGCCGGCCGAGGACCGGACGCCGGCCGAGGACCGGCTGCGGGTCGAGGACCGGCCGCGGGTTGTGGCCGGCCTGATCGCCGCCGCGTCCCGCTATCACGTCCGTCAGGAGCCGGCCGGGTTCGACACCCTGGTCCGGCAGCACTGCGATCCGGACGACCCGGTAGCCCGGCACCTACGGGCCAACGTCCACGACGACTACGCCGCGCAGATCCACACGGCGCCCCCGGCGCTGGCCGAGCTGCGCCGGCTCGGCGCCGAGGATCTCGCCGCGCAGGTCGAGGTCGACCTCGGCGTAGCGTTGGTTTTTCAGGGGCAGTACGCACGCGGCGAAGCCCAGCTCACCCCGCTCATCGACCGGTTCCGCAGCCACGGCCCGCCGACCCTGCTGCACTGGACGCTGATGCTGCTCGGATTCTCCGCCGCCTTCCAGGGGCGACGGGCTGCCGCGGACCAGCTGTTCGACCAGGCGCTCGACGTGCCGCTGCCGGCACGCACCCACTCGCCGAACCAGTCNGTGCGCGCCCAGGCACTGTTCCGGCGCGGCGACCGCAGAGCCGCCTATCAGCTCCTCCGTGCCCACGTCGAAGAACTGCTCGAGGCCGACAACATGCACGCCGCCTGCGTGGTCATGATCAGCTTCGTCGCGATGATGACGGCAGTGGCACGCTTCGCCGACGGCGCCCGGATCCTGGCCTTCCTCGACACGACCGGCACGCTCGACAACGCAGCCTGGGCGGCCATGGTCGCCGACGCCCGGGAAAAGCTCGCCGCCGTTGCCCCCGTACCGACTCGATCCACGATCGTAAGTCAGCGGCAAGCCCTCGCGATGATCGGCGAGACTCTCGACGACCTTCTTGTCGAACAGACCAGCCCGGCCAATCGGCCCGGATTCCGGCGAACAGATCCCGTTCCGGGGCCGGGGTTGTGGGCTCTCCGTCAGGACGGGGCATGCATCACGGGGTCTCCAGACAAAGATCGAGGTAGCGCAGGGTGGTGTATGTGAGGTAGGAGGGCCAGGGGTCGTCGTCGATTCTGGTCCGATCTCGCCATCCGTCCCACGTCGTCTCGCCCGTGCGGATACCAGCCAGGATCCGGGCCGTGCCCGGCGACGACGAAGCCGCGATTTCCTCGACCGCCCGGGTCGCCACCCGCAGCGCATGGGGTCGCGGGCCATCCGAGTCCGCCGGCCAGTCCACCCCGGCCAGCGTCGCCTCAGCCACGCCTGCTTCCGCCGCCCACCGGAGGAGAACACCGCCGACAGTGCTCCATAAGGGAAATGGCGTGGGCGGTCGAGTGGCAGCAGCCGACAGCTCAGGCTCATCGAAGACAGGGCCGTCATCGAAGAGGACGCGGGACTCCCTCCGGACGCTCGCCGGGTCGTCCGCGGAGTGCACCAGATTGAAGATGGGGTTCAACGCACCGAGATCTGCTCGCATCGTGCCGGGCTGCGCCTGCGACGGACGGAAGTCGCCCTTGAGGTGCCCGGACACGAGGCTCGCCGCCGGGAGGTCTCCGGCCGGACCGCGCAGGAGAAGGCTCTGTACCGGCCCCAGGGTGTACAGGACGGCGTTGAGGTGCCAGTCGAGCCGACCACCACTGCGGGTCGTACGGTAGAGGTTGGCCCGGCACTCGGCGGACAGCAGGAATTGCCGGAATCCGACCGGCTCGAACCCCCGCTCGGCCAGCCAGCGCAGTAGCGGGCCGGTCAGCTGCTGCCGTACCGCGTCAGGCTTCAGCATGACCAGTGCCAGTCGTTCGTCGTCCACGCACCTACTCCTGAATCTTGTCCACTCTCAATCTCGGCCCGCGCCGTGGTGCGGGAAGCCGGGACTGTGCCGCCGCGTACTCCACCAAGGAGCAAGATTCGAGGATGGTAATCCCCGGTTCGCACAGTTGACGCGGCACTGCTGCGGGCCAGGATGCTGGTCCCCGAATCGAGGTGGGCGGGCTGGGCCGACGCGCCATGCATGACCTACTATTCGTTGGATGGCAGCTGGAGCTGAGCGGGGCATTGACCGGATCGGTCGAGCCGTCGGCGTCATCTCGTTGACCGTCCTGGCCGTCACGCTGGTAGCCGCGCGGACCCGGAGGGCTTCCCAGTAGGGTTCGAGTCGGTTCGCGCCGAGAGCCGTCGATGTGAGGACGAGGAAGTCCCGTCTGCCGGCGTGCCATGGGGGTCATGCCAGACATCTGACTCGGACCGCGACAGGCATCTGCTGGATGCCACCGGTGTCCCAGTCAATGACGGTCAACTCAGCGCGGCGGTGGTACATGGAAACTGAATCGCCGCCCTCTTCAGCAAGACAGGTCGGATAGGTGCGACCTGAGTGACTCGTTCCCGCAGCGTCCTGCCAATCGTATGCGATCACGGAGTAGAACTCGGTCCGATCGTTTTGCTTACGGACGACGCCATCCGTCTCGAACGCGATCAGTCGCGTCTCCTCGTTAGACCAGGTGACGGTCCCCGTCAACACGACCGCGGTCGCCGAATGCCGCTCACGCGCCACCCCCACGCGATAGCCGCCGAGCCCGGCGATGACCGCGGCGATGACCGCGAGCGCTATCGACACCCGCGCACGCCGAATCTGACCGGTAAGACGTTTTACTCCCATGATCGACATCATGGCAGGGGTATGGCAGCGAGGCACGGTTGCCCCATCTGGTGAACACCTCCTGCTGGTGACGCAGCACGTCGATGTCGCAGATCGCCGCACCCGAACCGCCCGCGGTCGCCCGCAGATCCCTCGACCGCGCCGCAAGCCGCACCTTGGGAGTGCCTCGCTCGAACGGAAACCTGTAGATGTCGCAAGCACGAGTGTCCTTGCAGGGCAGGCACTTCCGCTCATCTACATGCCGACGAACGGCGCCTTGCAACGATCACCGTGAATTTCTCGGGCTAGTGCCTCGTCATGCAGCCTTGAACGGATCCTTCGCCGTCCTGGTGATCCGCTGCAACAGAGGTGGAGTGCCGCTGGGGGTGTGATCACCACGACCAGGTCAGACACAACCTCAGCCGACGACGCGAAGCCCCTGGAGCGGGCGCGGGTTCGGCGTCACCTGCCCGCCGGTCGAGCCAGCGGGCAGTAGGGCACCCGAGCAGAGTGTGTGCACATTAAGGTTCGCGTGTGCCTGGTGATCATCGCAGGTGCAGGGAATGTTGATCGACTGAAGGGGCCGCGGTGACGGGCGCACTGAACAAAGCAATGGGCATGGTGGCGGCGATCGGTGTGGTGACGGCGCTCTCCGCCTGCGGTGAGTCGGGGTTCGGCGAACACAGAGCCTCGTCGTCCTACGAGATCTCCGACGCGGTGACCAGCCTGCGGGTGGACGAGTACGGCGGCGACATCGAGATCAAAGTCGGCGATGGCCCGGTCAAGGTCACCGAGACGATGGAGTATCGGGATACCAAGCCGGTCAGCCGGCACAGCGTCAGTAACGGCGAGCTGCTCCTCGAGGCCGACCGCTGCCACGTCGATGGCGTCTGCAACGTGGATTACGAGATCACCGTGCCGGCCTCGCTTGCGGTCACGCTGGCCAGCGGCGGTGGCGCGGTCGATGTGTCGGGCGTGACTGGTGCCGTTGCTATCCGGTCGGGTGGTGGCGCGGTCGATGTGTCGGGCGTGACCGGTGCCGTTCAGGTCGACTCGGGCGGCGGCAAGGTGGTGGCCGTCAAGCTCTCGTCCCCGAAGCTCGGGGTTGACTCCGGCGGTGGTGGTGTCAAGGTCGCCATGAGCGTGGCCCCGCAGTCGGTGAGCGTGCGTACCGGTGGTGGCGGCGCCGACGTGGCTCTGCCCGGTGGCCCGTTCCAGGTGAATGCTGACGCCGGTGGCGGGCCGAAGAAGGTAGCGGTAGCGACCACGGCGTCGGGTCCGAACGTCGATGTCGACACGGGTGGGGGAAAGCTCGTGATCAAGGCAGCCTGAGCCCCTGATTTCCCCCGAATCGGCGGGTGTTCTCCCACGAGGAGGACGCCCGCCGAGGCGTATTTCTGGCGGCGCGACACACTGTCTACCCTGAGGGCCACCGGCCGCGCAGCTCCTCGGCGTCGGTCGGCCGGCGGGAACCTGGTGGGAACCTGGTGGGAATGCGCGCCGATCCCGGCGGCGGACCCGGCCGGTCAGTGATGCATCTTTGCGCCCTTGAGTGCCTTGTCCACCGCGTTACGCGGGCCGTAGGTGGCCATCCCGACTAGGTCCAGCTGCTCGGTCGTGACGGCGCGGACGGCGGCCCGGTTGTCCCGGTCGTTGTTCGTGGCGAACAGGTCGGAGGTGAAGACCGACACCGGGAGGTTACGGCCGATCGCCCGGGAATGTGCCGCCTGGAGCAGTTCTTTACCACCCACGAACACGAGTACGGGCTGCCGGAACATCGACAGGTACTGCACGTCGCTGGCATCCTCGTACGGCTGGCCGATCACCTCGGGCACCGCGGTGCCGATGCCACTGACCAGGAACGCGGTGATGTTGAGGCGCTGCCACGTGAGCAGGTCGTCGCGCAGGAGAACGGCGATCTTGGTGTCGAAGCGTGCGGGTGTGGTGTCAGATTGCATGATCCGATGATCGGCCGTGCCGGTCCCGCTGTCTTGTACGATTTTGACGTGTCGGTGACCAGCGCTGGCGCGGCGGGCATGGCGATCTCCGCTTGGCGTCCGCGCCTGGGCGGTGTGGTGGAGGTGCTGCGCGCCCATCTCACCGGTCACGCCTATCCGATGCACGCGCACGACACCTGGACGATACTGATCGTCGACGACGGCGCCGTACGGTACGACCTCGACAAGCACGAGCGCGGCGCGTTCGGCGACCTGGTCACCCTGCTCCCGCCGCACGTACCGCACAACGGCACCGCCGCCCACCCGCACGGATTGCGCAAGCGCGTGTTCTACCTGGAGCCGGATCGGCTGCCCACCGGGCTGATCGGGGCCTCGGTGGACAATTCGGCGTTCGTCGATCCCGCTCTGCGTCGCCGGATCTCAGCCCTGCACGCGGTGATCGGGCAGGCCGGCGAGGAGCTCGCGGCCGAGACCCATCTAGCGGAGATCACCGAGCGGCTGCGCGCTCGGCTCGGCCACGCGGGCCGGCCCGAGCGACTCGACCGGGCCCCGGCGTACCGGCTGCGGGATCTGCTGGAGGAGCACGTGGTGCCGGGCGTCTCGCTCGACGAGGCGTCCCGCGTGCTGCACTTTCACCCGGCCTATCTGGTGCGGTCGTTCACCCGCGAGTTCGGCATGTCGCCGCATCGGTACCTGATCTCTCGCCGGGTCGACCTGGCCCGCCGGCTGATTCTGGCCGGGGAGCCACTGGGATCGGTCGCCGGGGCGAGCGGCTTCTGCGACCAGCCGCACCTGAGCCGCCACTTCAAGCGGATTCTCGGCGTGAGTCCGAAGGCGTTCAGCAAGGGCTGAGCCGCCCGAGGCCGATAGAAGGGCAGCCAGACGAACTCGACGAGATGGCGCCCTGCACGGTTGCGCGCTCTGACAAAGCGCTGGTCCTCGTAGGACTGTCGTGGTTCCCGGCTCGACTGCCGCAACCACGTCAGTGTCTACCGGTCGGGGTCGTGCCCTGTGGGTGGCTGGGGAAGGGGCGCCGGCATGTCGAGGGCGGTGGCGACGACCTCACGCAGAGCCCGCTGCACCGCCTCCCGCCCACCGTTGCCGTCCACAACGACGAAGCTGTCGAACTCTGGCAGGGACCGGTAGGCGCGCCGGTAGCCGGCGAGAAAGTCGATGCTCTCCCGATCGATGCCGCGACTTTCGATACGTCGTTGAGCGGCAGCGGGATCGACGTCGAGGAAGATGGTCAGGTCGGGGGTGGGGAGCGCGCGGTTGAGGCGCCGCAGGAACTCCTCGTTGTCCGCCCGCTGCAACCGAACCGCCGCATATTGACAGTAAGTGTAGCGATCCATCAAGGTGACAGATTCCGGATCGGCTGCCGTTCCCTTCAGCGCGGAGAGCGTAACAAATTTACAGCACGCCGAGATCAGGCGGATGATTTCTGGACCCAACATTGCGAGGTGATCCTCGAAGCCATCTTCCCGAGCGATCTCGTCGAGGGACTGTCGGACCGGGAGAAGGGTCTGATGCGGCAGTTGACATGCGGGAACACCGAGCGTTTTGAGCCACGACGTGAGCTCCTTTGCCTGTGTCGTTTTGCCTGCTCCGTCGATGCCGACGATTGCGATCAACCGGCCGGGAACGTTCAGGTCAAACACGCATCAGCCTTTCTTTAGGGCCAGCGAGCATCGCCCGCCCCGCCGGGGCTACGCGGTCTACCCAGGTCAGCGTTCGTTCCACGCCGACACTTCCGTGAGGAACGTGTAGGGGTAGTCGGGAGTCGCCGGTTCGCTGACCTTGTTAAGAATCTCCATGGCAGCGGGATCGAGGTGCAGGTTCTCTGCCTGGAGGCTTGTGCGTAGCTGGTCGGCCGTGCGGGCACCGACCAGAGCAGCGGTGATGCCGGGCCGGTCCATTACCCATGCCAGCGCGACGTGCGCGGGGGTGAGGCCGTGGTGTGCCGCGACCTCAGCGAGTGTCTCGACGATACGCCAGTTCCGCTCGGTGCCCCGCCGGGAGAATGCCTCCAGACCCCGGTTCGGGTCGTCACCCAGCCGGCTTCCCGAAGGCGCATTGGAATCGCGGCGATACTTGCCGGTTAGCCAGCCCGCCCCGAGCGGGCCCCACACCATGGTGCCCATGTTGAGCGCCTGAGCCGCCGGAAGCTGCTCCCACTCGGGCTCGCGCACGAGCAGGCTGTACTGAGGCTGCAGCGAAACCGGTGCGGCAGCCCCGGACCGTAGCATCTCGGAGTGCAGCAATGCCGTCTGCCACCCGGCGAAGTTGCTGACCCCGAGGTGCGCCACCTTGCCTGCCGCGGTGGCCTCGACGGCGAAAGCAGCGAACTCCTCGGGGGGTTCTCGGGGGTCGGGCCCGTGCGCTTGGTAGATGTCGATTCGTTCGACGCCGAGTCGCCGCAGGCTGGCGTCCAGCGCCCGGTGCAGATAGGCCCGGCTCAGACCCGCACCCGGCTGGCCGGTCACCGGAAATCGCCCCTTGGTAGCGAGGACCAGGTTCTTGCGGTGCTCCGGGCGGTCCCGCATCCAACGGCCCAGAATCTCCTCGCTGCGGCCGTCGGCGTAGACGTCGGCGTTGTCGATCAGCGTGCCGCCAGCCTCGACGAAGGCGTCGAGGATCGCGTACGCCGAGTCCTCGTCGGTTTCCTGCCCGAAGGTCATGCAGCCCAGCGCCAACCTCGACACCATCGGCCCGTCAGCACCTAGTTTGCGCAGCTTCATCGTCCACATCACCTTTTCTGGAGTGGGAGCCTCGGTGCAGCAGACCCATGAATGATGCCCGGTTTACTTGTCATACTCAGGCTCGCACTCCACAGTAGCTGGCGCACAGTAGGCCACATAACTTGGGATAAATGCTATATGTCGATTACCTTCATATTCGTAGACAAGTTCGATGCCGCGACGCACGGAGCGGCCCGGCGCGATTACCTCAAGGCCAATCTGGAGCTCGATCCAGCGATTCTCGCCCGGTTCAGGTGGCTGAACGATTAGCCCTTCGACGGGCATGGCGCCTGCCGCATGAGGCTGTGTAGGTGGAAACCCGAGCCCCTGCTGGAACGACCCCACTTCAGCGTTCGGCGGTAGCATGTCCGGATTGATTCGCGCCAGGGTTTCGATGACAAGTACGCTCTTGCCGGAATCCATGACTGGCCTCGCTGAGATGAGGCGCAGTGGACCTCGTCCGTGCGGTGTTACCGTAACGAGATTGAGGCCGTCCGTGAATTTTGTGCCGACATCTTCAGAGGTGTGCCATCCGTAGGGTGGTGGAAGCTTGAGCTCGCCTCCCGGGGGTTTCGGTCCCCGGTTGTTATAGATGAAAACAGACACGGCCACTACGCTAACCATCACAAAAGCAGCAATAAATACCGGAGCGTGGCGATGGCGCAAGTTTTCGTCGGAGGTGGTCTTTATATCCTTTTCGCTCAAAGTGCGCACCAACCTCTAAGCTCAGCGGCCCTCCGTGTTTACGCGATGGCAAGTATAGAGCCTGCACCCCCAAATGGGGCTGGGCTACGGCGGCGCACCTGATCATCCGCGCCGCCAATCACGTAACGATAGACGTTCCGAGGTAGGTGCTCCGCTGGCGGTCATCGCCGGACCGCGATGCTGCCTAGGCTCTCGTCATGCTGACCAAATTCCTGCGGTGGTGGCTCCGCCGCGATGTCTGGTGCGGCATCGCCGTTATTATGGTGCTGCTCCTGGCCCTGCTCGGGCCGCCAGTCGGCTGGCTGTGCGCGATTCCGGCCGCGATGGCGCTCGCCGCGGCGATCCTGCGCTGGCCGGCCGGGCCGGTCTCGCTGGCGATCGCAGCCAGCGCCGCCGCCGGGGTCTCGCTGGCCGTCGACCTCGGCTATCCGGGGCCGCACGCTCTCACCCTGCTGTGGATGCCATTCGAGATCGTGGCACTGTGGGCACTGATGGCCCGGGTCGTCCGGCGGGTGCCAGACCGGCAGGTCGTCGCGGTCGCGGCGGTGACCGGCGCCGCGGTGCTGTTCCTGCCGCTGCGGTTGACGCTGCGGCTGCCCACGTCCGGCTGGGCCGAGTCGGTGGTCGGTTTGGCGCTGGCACTCTTCCCGGCCGCCTGCGCAGTCGGCGTGGGGCTCTACCTGCGGTCACTGGACCGGCGGCGGGAACGGTCCGTGGTTCACGCCCGGCGGCAACAACGCTTGGAGGTAGCCAGCGACCTGCACGACTTCGTCGCGCACGACGTGATGGGCATCGTCTTGGAGGCCCAGGCCGCCCGGGTGTCGGACTACGACCCCGAGCAGACCCGGCACCTGCTGGCCCGCATCGAGGAGGCCGGCCTGCGCGCCCTGGACTCGATGGACCACACCGTGCAGGCGCTGCGTAGTCCGGACGTCACCGAGCCCGACGACCAGCCGTCGACCCGGGTGTACGGCCTGGCCGACCTCGCCGAGCTGGTTGAGCGGTTTGCCGCCGGGGGCACGGTCCGGGCCGAGCTGGCGATGGCCGACAGCCTGCCCGACACCCTTGGGCCCGAAGTGGAGAAGACCGTGTACGCGGTGGTGCTCGAAGCGTTGACCAACATCCGGCGGCACGCCGCCGGAGCGACGGCAGTCGCCGTCTCAGTGACCTCGATGCCGGGGCCGGCGGTATCGGTGTCGGTCACCAACGACGGTGGCACGGGCTCGCCCCTCCGGGTACGCCATGGCGGCGGCACCGGCCTAGCGGGGCTCGTCGGGCGTACCGATGCCCTCGGTGGCAGCTTGACCGCCGGACCGCAGGGGACCGGTTGGCAGGTGCTCTGCGTGTTGCCGGTTCCGACGGCAGCTCCCGGCCGTAGCTGGTAGCTCCGCTCGCGGTGGACCACCGACTTGCTGGCGTGAGCGCCAGGACAGATCTCTGCCGAACAGCAGATGCACCGGCGCGCGGGGGCCGCGAGGCTGAGTACGTACAGCAAACGAGTCGCTGGAGGAACTGGTGGTTTTGCGCAAGACATCAGCAGGTGTCCTACTGGTAGCCACGACCCTGCTCGCCGGGCTGACCGGCTGCGATGCGGGGCCGGCCAAGACGGAGAGCCGAAGCTTCCCCTTCTCCGGCACGTTGCTCGTAATCGACACCAGGGAGACGGAGCTGAGGATCGCCAACGGCGACGGCGCCGACATCGAGGTGGAGCGGTCGCTGGAAGGCGACGCCGAGGACGACGGCGACGCCACCTGGGCGCTGGATGGCGACACGCTGAAGCTGAGCGTCAACTGCAGCGGCCTGGTGCTCGAATGCTCCAGCGAGCACACGGTCAAAGTGCCCAAGGGCGTTGCGATCGAGTTGAAGTCGTCCGGCAGCCCGGTGAAGATCGACGCGTTGGCCGGCGACCTCACCGCCACGCTCACCAACGACGGATCACTGCGAGCCAGCAACCCGGCCGGAAAGCTGCGGTTGAAGAGCGGTGGCGGCGACATCGTCGTCACCGGAGCGCGCTCGCGCGACGTGACGGCGAGCACCACGGCCGACGCCAACATCAAGCTCGGCTTCGCCGTGGCCCCGGACCGGGTCGAGGCCAACGCAAGCGGTTCGGTCGAGGTGACCCTGCCGAAGGGTCCGGAGACGTACAAGATCGTGGGCAGGGCCGACGGCCTTGACTCCGACCCGGCGAGCAAGCGAGTCATTACGGTGACGGCCGTCGATGGCCGAATCCGCGTCAACAAGGCCTAGGCGGACCCGACATGTTGGAGATAATCAACGTCACCAGCGCCCGCTCGGGAAGTACTCCGGCGGCATGCTGCGGCGAATCGGCATCGCGCAGGCGCTCCTCGCCGACCCACGAGTGGTCATAGTGAACGAGCTGACCACCGGGCTCGGCTACCTGGCCGCGGCGGCCGCGGACACCCACGGGGTGGTCATGTACATCGGGCCGTACCGCGGCATCTACAACAGCCCCTACATCGGTACGCTCATTGCCTTCGCGAGCGCCCTATGGCTCACGCTCGGCGGGTTCTACGTGGTGCGCAACTCGATCGCCCGCGACCGGAGTACCGGCGTCGGGCAGCTCATCGCGGCCACGCCGGTGCGGACCGGCAGCTGATGGTGGCTGCGCGTCGCCTTCGTGGATTTCATGGGCGCGGTCCGTGAGTCCGGTCGCCCGACTGGCCCGTCGCCGCTGCTGGTGGCCGGTACGGCGGCGCTGATGCTGGCTGTCGTCTTTGCAGCCGGCGTGGTGCGACGGCAGCGGCCGGACGAGACCTGACCGGACCATCGGGAATGTGTGGCTCGTCACGGGCGCCGGCCGCGTGCCACCATGGCGCCCGTGACGATACGGGTACTGATCGCCGATGATCAGGACATGGTCCGGCGGGGCGTGCGGCGCATCCTGGAGAGCCAGGCGGACATGGAGGTCGTGGGTGCGGCCGCCGACGGGGTAGCCGCGCTTGACCTCGCCGACCGGTTGCGCCCGGACGTGCTGCTGGTTGACATCCGGATGCCGAAGATGGACGGTCTCGAGGTCACTCGCCGGCTCACCGGGCCGGGCTCACCCGGTCAGGTACGCGTGGTTGTGGTCACGACCTTCGACCTCGACGAGTACGTGTACCCGGCGCTGCGCCACGGCGCCTCGGGGTTCCTGCTCAAGCGTTCGGGGCCGAACCTGCTCATCGAGGCCGTCCGCGCCGCAATGGCCGGTGACAGCCTGATCAGCCCGTCGATCACCGTACGGTTGCTCAAGAATCTGACCGCACCCCCGAAGCCGCAGCCGGCGCTGATCGAGCCGCTGACGGCGAGGGAGATCGAGATCGCGGTACAGGTCGCCGGTGGCAAGACGAACGCCGACATCGCCGGTGAGCTGTTCATCTCGCCCGGCACGGTCAAGACCCACGTCGCGGCGATCCAGCGGAAGCTCGACGTGCGCAACCGGGTGGGCATCGCGGTCTGGGCCTGGGAGATGGGCCACGTGGCCTCCCGAACGATCCGCTGACGGTTCCGCGATCCCGGTACCGTGCCAAAACTACGTTCGGCGGGACCCGTGCTGTCGTCGCGCGGGACCGGCGCCGGAAGCCAGGGCTGAAACCCGGCACCGACCGGTCCGGGTCTCCGCTGGCGGGATCGGACCGTTGCCATGTCACTTCGGCGGTGTGTCGGCATCGCCGATGTCCACTAGGCCGTCCACCAGGCCGAAGTCCACCACCAGATATGCGGCGCCGTTTCGCGCCAGCAGGAATCCGGCGATACCGACCAGGGTCAGCCATGACCCGCGGGAATTCGACAGCTTGTCGAGCCAGCGTTGAAAACGCTCACGTTGCCGTTCGCGGAGGATGATCGCGACGAAGACGATCGCGACTGTGGGCAGGACGGCGACGATGTTGTAAGCGATCAGCAGGGACAACCACTGCGGCGTCGTGAAGTCGCTACCGGCGAGGATGCCGACGGCACCGAAGTACGGCAGGGCGGTGAGGAACTCGGCCAGGGTCACACTGAGGGCGAGCCCGATGACGATCGGAATGCGCTGGGAGGTGGGGCGTCGCACCGGCTCCGCCGGCTTCTTGGACCAGCCTCCGGCGATGCTGTAGATGAGCAGTGAGACGCCGACGACGACCTGCAGTATGTGAACGATCGTTCGCCCAATGTCGTTGCTCATGATGTCCGCCAGGGCACCGAATCCGAGCATCAGGGCGATGCCGAGCCCGAGGTAGACCGTCACTACCGTCGCTACGTAGACGGCCACCCGGGAGACGTAGCGCTCGGTCTTCAGCACGAAGTACAGGCTGACCGCGAGCATTGCTGGACTCAGGCTGTCCACGAGTGCCAGGCCGAAAATCGTTGCCAGAGTAATGACCATCTATCGACCGCTCGTCGATTTGTTGGGGTTGCTCAACGTATCAGCTCGAGAGTCCGGGTGTTGTCCCCGAGAGTCTGGTGTGCGGTCTGCCGGGCGGCCGCGGTCAGATCGCTACCGGTCGGCGCCATTTCGAACGCCCGCGCGACCCGGCGGCGTGATGAGTGAGTCGATCCGTGCTGGCGCGGTGGGTCGTCATGCCGCCTACCCGCCTCGTCATCAGATGGTCGGCCTCAGTGCTCAGGCTCGGACCGTCGTGACCGCTCGCGGAGCGGTGACCCTGAGTGAAAGTACTGCCACGGCCAGCATCAATGCGATCAGGACGGCCAACGCGGTACGGAGCCCGATCCAGTGGGCGAGTACGCCGATGATCGGTGGTCCGCCGAGCAGGCCGACGTACCCGAAGACGGACACCCGCGCCACCGCCCGGCCCGTCCAGCGGGACGCGCCCTCACCGGCCCAGCGGAACAGTTGCGGCCCGATGCAGGCCAGACCGAGGCCGAAGACGCACAGGCCGAGCACCCCGACGATCCAGTTGGGGGCGAGCACGAACAGGACGAGGCCGGCGGCCGCCAGGAGGGAGCTCGTCTGGACCACTCGTTCTGGGCCGAACCGGGCAACCAGCCGGCTTCCGGTCAGCCGCGCGGTCACCATGGCGACGGAGAAGAAGAAGAAACCGGCCGGTGCGAAGTGCGGCGAGGCCTGCAGGTCGTCCCGCAGGAACACTCCGGCCCAGTCGGCGATCACACCCTCGGCCATCAGGCAGGCGAACCAACACAGCCCGAGAAGCGTGATCCGCGCGCCCAGCCGCGGCGGCGGTTGTTCGGCCGCGCCGATCCCGGAGCGTTCGGCTTCCACGCCGGCTCCGGCATGCTCGGCTTCCATGCCGACGTCGGGCGGCAGCGGACGTTCCGGCACGACCCACCGGGCCGCCAGCAGCGACGCCGCAGCCGCCCCCACCCCGAGGACTGCGAAGGCGACGGACGGTGATAGCCGGGCCGCCACCGCGAGCGCGCCGAGGCCCGCGCCAATCAGGCCACCGGCGCTGTACGCGGCGTGGAAGTACGAGATGATCGGCCGGCCCGCCACCCGATCCAGCGCTACGGCCTGCGCGTTCATCGCAACGTTCAGTACGCCGCTGGCGAGTCCGAACACCAGCAGCGCGACCATCAGCCACGGCAGGCTCCCGGCCAGGCCCGGACCGATCAGGCCGAGCGCGACCAGCAACGCCGCCAGGACGACGACCCGATGGCTGCCGTACCGGTCCAGCCGGCGTTCCATCCACAGCAGCCCGATCACGGTGCCAACCGCCGCCACGAACAGCGCGGCGCCCAGCTGGCGCTCGTCTAGCCGCAACCGGTGCATGATGTCCGGGATCCGCGACACCCAGGACGCGAAGATCACCCCGTTTATGAAGAAGTACCCGCCGATAGCGAGCCGCGCCGCGGCTTGCGTCCGGTCGGTTCCGGGAGATGCTCGGGTCATCGAACCGCGCCATCCGTTGCCAGCGTCCGGGGGAACTGGGGGGACCAGGCGTGGAACTGGTCGACGAGATGGGCCGACAGATCATCGCGGGCTCCGAGCACCGTGTCGGCCAGGTGGTACTGACCCTCCCGCCGGCAGGTGTGCGCGAGCCGGTGGAGAAAGCGGTCGAACAGCTCGATGGACTGCGCGACGTCCATCCGGATCTGACCGAGCGTGATGGCGGTCCGGCCCGCGGCGAGGACGCCCCGGCGGACGGGGTCGCTCATGACCTCAGCGCCACAACGTCGGCCTCGAACTGGTCTGTCGCCCAGTCCTGTGGCGCGAGCGGAGCGAAGGTGCTGTCGATCCGCACCCGGGCGGGTTCGGCTGCCGAACGGGCCATGGCCAGCACGATCTCCAAGACGTGCACGGCGTGCTCCGCGGTCAGGTGCTGCCGCCCCTCGCCACGTACGCTCGCCGCCAGGTCGGCCACACCACGCGCGAAGTCCATGTCGTGTGTGTCGGTGTAGCGGTGCGGATAGTCGGCGGGGCGCACCAGCGGGTAGGTGCGTGGCCCGGTCAGGTAGTGGTGCCGGGCCCGCGCACTGTCCGCCCGGGTCCGGACGGTGACCGGAGCGCCGAAGTTCCAGCAGTCGTCGACGGAGAGCACTCCCTCGTCGCCGACGATCGTGAACGTGTGGTTCTCGGGTGCGACGGTGCCGCAGGTCAGACGGGCGATTACCCCGGAGGCGAACTCGATGACGGCGCAGGCGAAGTCGGGCGCGGGTGGGCCCGGGTCGACACCGGCCAGCCGGTCCGGGACCAGCAGACCGGCGTACGACGTCACGGCGGTGGCCGGGCCGAAGAACGCGGTCAACCAGGTGACGTAGTAGCCGGCGTGCTCCATGATCGGCCCGGTACGGAATTCGTCCACGTAGGGCCATGGCGCGCCGGAGATGCTGATCCAGTTCTGGAACGGCATCTGATGGATGGCGCCGTCGTCGAGCTCGGCGTAGGCCAGCCGGGGTTGACCGATGACCCCGCCGCGCAGCGCGTGCCACAGGCTTTGCGCCGTTTCGCTGAGCAGGGAGCACGGTGCGGAGGACAACCCCAGCCCGCGGCGGCTGGCAAGCTCGAGCAGGTCGCTCGCGTGGTCCAGGCGGAGAGCCAGCGGTTTCTCCGAGTAGACGTGCTTGCCGGCCTCCAGACAGCGACGCGAGACGTCGTAGTGGCTGCTCGGGTTGGTCAGGTTGACCACTATCTCCACGGAGTCGTCGGCGAGGATCGCCTCGATCGACGGGTACACCGGCACCTTGTGGAACGCGCCGAAAGTCTCGGCCCGCTCCTGCCGCGCGTCGAACACGCCGCGCAGATTGAGTCGGTGGTTGGGCAGCGTCGCGGCGTAGAAGTCGGCCACGTAGCCGCAGCCGACGAAGGCGATTCCGGTGTCGGGGCCACAGAGGACAGCGGTTGGCGTCTTCTTTTCCGCAAGATTATCCACAGCGCTCATGTCCTTGGTCCCCCGGTGATCCAAGAGCCGCCCGTCGATGCGGACGCCATCAGCAGGGCGATGCCATCACGATCCATTAGCTAATGTCAACCGTCATTACGCTTAGCTACGGTGCCTCTTCACCCATGACCTGATCGACAACGCGCCACAACGTCGCCGCGGACCTGGCAGATGGCCGGTGGACGTTCATCCCGGGCGACGCCTAGGAGACGCTCCGAGACCACCGGTACGACATCGACTACCTGTTCGTCGACGCGCCGCACACCGCGAAGTTTGCCCGCTGGTTCGTCGGTCAGTTGTTCCCGACGGTGCGCTCGGGTGTCCCGGTGAGTGTGCACGACGTGTTTGCGCGGTAGGCCCGCCAGTCGCGGGCGCGCTGGCGGCTACTTTTCGGCGTCGTTCGACACTGAGGGGAGACGATGAACCGCGACCATCGCGATGATTGGCATGACCGCCAACGTGAGCAGTGCCGCGTTGAGGCCGGCACCGTCGGCGATCAGCCCGAAGACTGGGGCGAGAAAGCCTCCCACCGACACCGCGAGACCGAGTGTGACGCCGGAGGCGGTGGCCGCCCGCCCCGGTAGGTAGCGCTGGCCGAGTGTGACGTTCACCCCGAAGGGCAGGTAGCTACCGACGCCGAGCAGGGCGACCGCCATCCACGCGATCCACGGAAGCGGCGCCACTGCCAGTACCACCAGGGCCGTAGAAGTGGCGGCGTACCCGAACCAGAGGGGCAGGGTTTCTCCCCATCGGTCGGCGACGTGACCGCCGACGAGCGTGCCGATGAGGCCCGCCGCGAAGAACAATGCGAGCGAGTTACTGCCCATCTGCTGGGTGGCCCCGAACTCCCGGATGAACAGCAGCGGGAGGAACGAGGCGACTCCGACGATCACCGCGGAGCGTGCCGAGATCGACAACGTCAACCAGCCGAAGGCGCGCCAGTTGTCCCGGGCGGACGCCGCGTTGGACCGGGCCCGCCCACGGTCCGCCCAGTCCGAGCGGCGACGCATCACCAGGCTGCCCGCGATCGCCGCCCCGACCGCTGGTACGACCAGCCAGGGGCTCGCGTCGAGACCGAGCCAGAGGAGAAATGGCGTGGCCGCGAGCGGGCCGAGCGTGTAACCGACATTGCCCCCCAGGGCAAACCAACTCATCGCCGTCGCGGAGCCGCCCCCCACCTCCCGGACGGCCCGCGCGCTTTCCGGGTGGTAGGCGGCGATCCCGAGACCGGCGACGACGGCGGCGGCACACGACAGCCAGTAACCCTCCGTGATGCCAAGCAGGGCACATCCCACACCGGAGGTCAGTACGCCAGCGGACATCATCCACGGTGTCCGATGGCGGTCCGCGATAAGCCCCAGGATGGGCTGCACGATCGAAGACGATGCGGTGACGGCCAGCAGGAGCCCGGTCACCCCGACGAAGCTGTAGCCGTGGCGTACCGCGAGCAGCGCGATGATCGCGCTCGTCGCCCCTTGGTAGAAGTCGTTGACGATGTGGGTGCCGGTCAGGACGGCGAGCCGAGGAACCCGCGTGGTGGGCCTCTGCCCACCAGGCGACTTCCTTAGCACTGCACGACGACCAGGTCCGGGATGCGCTCGTCGGCTCCGCCGTCAGCTTGAGGCGAGCATGAAGAGATCCTCGTCGTCTGCAATCTCATGCGTTCTCTGCGGGGGGTCACAAAGGACATCCTCAGGTTCGTGCATCAGGTAGGCAACCCCAGTGGTCCCGTTGTTGGGCTGGACCGAGTACTCAGGAGGTTTTCGGCTAGACAGTCCGTCGGTGCGAGCCAATACTCTTGGGGCCCGTCCACACTCCCTAGGAGCTACATGACAAGCAGGTTCGAGGTGCTGAGCATCGACTGCCACAACCCGGAACGGCTCGCTGCCTTCTGGTGCGAGGTCTTCGGCTTCACGGTTCTCGACCGCAACGAGGACAGCGTCGAGATCGGCTCCTGGGAGCCGAACGTCGAGGACGTGCGGGCCCGTCAAATGCCGGTCACCCTGGTCTTCGTCCGGGTGCCTGAGGGCAAGACCGTGAAGAACCGTCTCCACCTCGATGTCAGCCCGTTCGACATGAGCACCAAGGACGAGGTGCAGCGGCTGATCGCCCTGGGCGCCGGCAGAGTCGATGTGGGTCAGGGCCCGGACCGCGGCTGGGAGGTCCTAGCCGACCCCGAAGGCAACGAGTTCTGCGTCGTGCGCTCGCTGGCCCCCGGCGAGTTCGAGGGCTGAGACCCCCGCACCGGCCCTGGAAGGGCGACCACCGGTACCTGCTCAGAGGTGTCCAAGGGTTCGCCGAGCTTGTGTCGCCGGCGGATCGAGGCGGGGGCATCAGCACGTCACGAAGAATCGATGAAGGGCCAACGTAATCTGATGGAGTCTCGTCGTGTGACCGTTCCTGGCGGTTCGCTTTTCACCAGCAGCGGCGGTGACCCGACTCGACCCGCCGTCCTCCTCGTGCACTCCGGCATCGCGCACTCGCAGATGTGGTTTCCCCTGATGCGCGCGGTCGGCGACGAGTTTTTCACGGTCTCCTACGACTGTCGTTGCTTCGGTCGATCCACCACGTCGCTGGACGGCACCTACTCGGACCTGGCCGACTTGGCCGCCGTTCTCGACGCGTACGTCCTGGACAGCGCCGTCCTGGTGGGAGAGTCGCGGGGGGCCAGGCTGGCTGTCGACTTCGCGCTCACCCATCCGCAGCGGGTACGCGGCCTGTTCCTCCTGGCGCCGGACATTGGCGGGTTCGACGCGCCGGTGGCCGACAACGAGCGGGAACTGGTAGCGGCGATCCGCGCGGCCGAGGACGCGTGGGAGGTCGAGGACGTCATCGCCAACGAGGTCCGGTTACTGGTCGACGGTCCGACCCGTGACCAAACCGAGGGGCGCCAGGCGGTCCGCACGAGCGTGATCGAGATGTCCCGGGTGAATTACGCGCAGCAGAAGGACACTCCGGAATTCACCTCCGTCGAGCCGGCGGCGGCCACCCGGCTGTCCGACGTCACCTGCCCGGTACGAGTGCTCGTCGGTGCGGCCGACACCGCCGGGACGAAGGCGATGGCGGCCGCGCTCGAGAACGCCATCCCGAAGGCCAGCCTCCTACGGGTGCCGGACACCGCGCACGCGCTCACCCTGGAGCGTCCCGAGCTCGTGGAGCGCGAGCTTCGCTCCTGGTTGCGCGACTTCCGCCGATGACGGGTGAGCCGCGGGGTGAGCGTCGCCCCCGACGTCCGGAGATCGACGTTCTTGTCCTGGGCGGCGCCGGCGTGGACACCATCGTCTACGCACCGCAGTTGCCCCTTCCGTTCGCCGACAGCTATATGGTGCCGGCGATCACGACTCGCGCGGGGCAGACCGGCGACTTCGTGGCGATGGCGGTTCACGCCCTGGGTCTGCGTACTCACCACGTCGATGTGATCGGCGACGACCATGAGGGTGACTTGGTCCGCGCCCTGCACGACGAGCGGGGCATCCCGCTCACCGCCTCTCCGCTGCGGGCCGGTACCCGCCGCGCGGTCAACCTCGTCGCCCCGGACGGGCGGCGGTTGTCCCTGTACGACAGCAGCCGATCCGAGGCGGGGGACCGGCTCCCGGTGGAGCTGGTCACCGCCCTCGCCGCGGCGAGCCGGCACGCCCACGTGTCGATCACCTATCCGTGCGCCTTCGCCCTCCCTACGCTGCGCGCGGCGGGCGTAACCATCTCCACGGACCTACACAACTGGGACGGCCACGAGCCGTACCACGAGGACTTCGCCTACGCGGCCGACCTCGTCTTTGTGTCGTCGGCCGCACTGGCCGACCCCGAGCAGACGATGCGGCGCATCGTCGAACGCGGCCGGGCCCGCACGGTCGTCGCCACCGCCGGAGCCGAGGGGGCGTACCTGCTGGTCGACGGGGAGTTCAGCCATGTTCCGGCGGTCGACCCGCCGGCGCCGGTGGTGGACTCCAACGGTGCGGGCGACGCCTTCGCCGCAGGCTTCCTGTTCGGCTGGCTCGCGGGGGAGCCGGCGCGGCGGTGCGCCCTGTACGGCGCGATCTCCGGGGCTTACGCCTGTACCGTGGCGGCGACGAACGTCGACTTGATCGACCGGGGCGCGCTGCTCGCCCGGGCGGCGGAACTGGACCCGCCCGCAGGTCGAAGCCGCCGCTGGTGACGGCGACGCGTGCCGAGGACGGGACGGCCAGGCGCATGCGTGGGGAGTGCCCGACTTGGCGGCGGAGCGGCGGGCACCGGAAGGGCAGAATCATGGGGGACGAGTCGATGGCGGGGCTGTTGGCGGCGCTGCCGGTGGACGATTGGGCCGAGCCCCGGCGCTTGCTCGACGCGCACCCGGCGGCGGCGCGACGCACAGCCTTCATGCTCGCGCGGCCCGAAGCGGTCCGCCAGGGCCAGGTTCCGGATATCGTCGCGTGGCTGGGCGAGCGGGGCTTCGGCGTGACCGCCCTTAAGGTGGTGCGCCCGCACCACCGCCGGCTCGAGGAGCTCTACCGCTACACCCAGGTGAGGCTGATGGACGCCGGCAGCCGCCCGTTGTGGTGGTATATGCCGCGCTACTACCGACTCGGCCCGGCGGTGGCGCTCCTCCTCGACCGTCCCGGTGACGTCCCGGCGGCCGAGTGGCTCTCCGAGCTCAAGGGGCCTTCCAACCCGGGTCTGTCGGAGCCCGGCCTGCTGCGGTACGAATTCGGCTCGCAGAACATGGTGATGTGCGTCGTCCACACGTCCGACCTGCCGGAGACCGCGGTACGGGAGTCCTGCCTCTTCCTCGGCGGCGACGCGGTGGAGTCCGCCCTGCGCGGCGCCGACGACGGCACCCGCCGTGACCTGGCCCCGGCCGAGGTGGTCGATCGGCTGGTTGCCGGCGGTGCACCCACCCGGGCCGTGCGGCTGCCCAACTTCCACCAGATCCTGGCTGGCCTACAGGCCCGGATCGTCCGGGAGAGCGCCAGCCCCACCTCCGATCGGGCGGCGCGGTCCCTGGAGCAGCTCGCTGCCGGGCCGCTCTCGGACCCCGACTATGGCCGTCGTACGGCGGCACTGCATGAGTGGTGGAGCACCGAGGGGCGCGACGTGCTGGCGGTCCTCGACCCCGGTGCCGAGGCGGAGGCCTTCCTCGCCTGGTCGGCGCGGCTGGAGGGCACCTCGGCGGCTCTTACTGACCGGGTTATCGACCGGCTTCGCGAGTTGGGGCACGACATCGACCTGTGGGCCGAGGTGAGCCTGGAGACGGGCCTGGGGTTCCACGACATGGTGATGACCCGGCTCGCGCCCACCACGGACGACGCGGCGATGTCCCTGGCCGATCTGAAGGCGTCGCCGTGATCAGCTGCGGGATCAAGGCGACCCGCGACCGTGGGGTGGCGCCCGTTGAGGACCCGCTGCCTTGGCTGTTTCGGCTAGGCCTGGTGGTCGACTCGGCTGAGAAGTTCGGTGATGCCCCTGGTGAAGAGGTCGTCCTCGTCCCACTGGCTGCTGTCGAGGTGGCCGGAGGCGACGAGCGTGGGGTACGTGGCGGGCCGTGCCGTGATGTGTTCGCGGGCCTGGTTGTGGGTCCGGTCGGGGGAGACCTGCCGCCACGTCGCCTCGGTGAGCGCAGCGCCGATCACGAAGTTCGCGATCACCCGGGTGGAGACCACCAGCCGCACGCCGGTGAGTCCGCCCCGGACCAGCGCCGACTGGAAAAATTCGGTGCGGGCTAGGACGTTCGGGCCGAGCATCGGGCGTCCGATGAGGCCGGCGGCCCACGGGTGTCGCAGCATGACCTCGCGCCATCGGTGAGTAAGCAGCCGTACGTCGTCCTGCCAGTTCTCGCTCGGCTTGGGCAGGACTACGTCTGCGAAGATCTGGTCGACGGCTAGGTCGAGGATGTCGTCTTTGGTGCGCACGTGCCAGTACAGCGCCGTGGGGGTGACGTCGAGGCGCTGTGCGAGGCGGCGCATGGTCAGGCCCTCGAGGCCGCTCTCGTTGAGGAGCGCGACCGCCTAGGCGACGATCCGTTCGCGGGTCAGTGGTATGCCGCGGGTCGCTCGTTCCGGCTCCGGGCGTAGCCAGATCGAGTCAGCGAAACCGCAGACCCTCAACGACGCGATGTCGGCATTGGCCAGGTATGAGTTGGCGCCGGCCCGAAACCAATTATTCGAGACGCTCTCCGGCGGTCAACAAGCAAGGCTCCAAATTCTGCTCCTCGAACTGTCCGGCGCCAATCTCCTGCTGCTGGACGAACCTACAGACAATCTTGACATCGCAAGTGTGGAAGTACTGCCCCTCGTCGTTGCGCAGCACGACAAAGTCGCCGGCCTCGACCTCGAACGGGTTGGACATGACAGTCCCCTCCTCGACGCGTCGGTAGCCGGCGTACGGCGACGCCGGCTACCGGGAGGTTCGCTCAGCAAGACGGACTCAAGACAGGTCACCCACCGGCAGCGGACATCCCTCCGGACGCGATCTTCGTTGGGGCGGCACGTTGAACAGCCTGCCGGGGCCGCACGAGTGCGATGACAGTAGATGCCAGGGTGGGAGCCGCCGCTGCCACGAAGCACATGGACAGAGGAACCTGCCCCAGGAGCAGGCCCGCAGTCGTGGTCCCACCCGAATTACCGGCGTTGAAAGCGCTGTTGACCCACGTGCCGGCTTGGATGCGCGTCTTCTCCGTGGCGCACTCATCCGCGACAAGGTAGGCCGTCGACAAGGCCGGCGCGACGAAGAGACCGATGCACCCAACCGCGATGGTCAGTACGAATAGGTTGGAGACAGTCCCTGCGGCTGCCAGCACCACGGACAGGGCGAAGGCCAACAGAAGCAGGCGTTGCCTGCTGGGCAGACGCCACTTGCGGGCCCCATATGCCATGCCCCCGATGGCGCTGCCCACTGAGAGAGCAGCTTGAATCCATGCCACGGCCGCGACGTGGTGGTGCTTTTCTGCGAAGGCGACCACCAGTAGTTGCAGGGCGCCCAATGCCATGCCGACTCCCCCTGCCACAACGACTGGGGCCAGCAGCTCAACCCAGCCGCGCGCTTTCTCACCTGTCGGAGGCCCCTGGTCTGAGCTGGTCTCGGGGCTGTCGTCGGCGCTTGTCGGATCGGTGTTCAGCTCGTCCGTTGCAGCTTCGGAAACCTGGCTCCGCAGGAGAGGAGAGGTGACCAGCGCGAGCGTGCCGGTCAGGACCAGGACGGCACTGAAGCCCACGCCAAGGGCGGGATTACCGAAAGCGATGAACAGCCCAGCCACCATGGGGCCGAACACGTACAGCAGCTCCTCCACAACAGTGTCCAGGGCGAAGGCGCGCTGCCGTAGTTGCTCGTCAGGCATCAGGTCACTCCACAGGGCCCGCATCACCGGCCCGAGCGGAGGCGCGCAGGCGCCCGCCGAGAGCGTCAGGACCAGCAGTATCCAAGGCGACGTACCCGAACCCCAGGTGGCAGCTGCCAGTGTCGCGAGCAAGGCCGCATAGACAGTCGCCATGACCGGCAGAACCTGCCGTGGTCCTCGCCGGTCGAGCAGTCGGGCACGCAGTGGCGCCAGGAAAGAAGAGCTGAGCCCGAAACACGCTACGGCTGTGCCCGCCCAAGCGTAAGAGCCAGTCGTCTGGCTGAGTGCCACCACCAAAGATAAAAAGACGATGCCGTATGAGAAGCGGCCGACTGTGGCTGCAGCAAAGGTCCGCAGCGCAAATGGCTGACGCAGCACCGTAGAATACGAAGGATTCCCCGATAGGGAAGACATATGACGTTCCTCGTCGAACGTGGCGCGCGCACGCGCCAAAGGCAGGTCAAAGACAGTAGGGCCTTCCGCGCCAGGGCGGAGGCGGTCTTTGGTCTACGCACGAAGGAGGAACATCCGGTAACAGTAGCAGCACCCACGGAATCGGCCTCCGACGACGGGGTGACCGGCCGTCTGACAACTCGGCAGCGCCCTCGTGCTCCCAGAACCCTGTATTGACGTCAAGTCCACCAACGCCCCACCATGGACCGTGACTACCTCGGTAAATGCCCGGCCCGGCGCCCGCTCCAACGCCTTGCGCTCCGGTCACCCCACACGAACGGCCGTGCACCCTTAGCCGCGGCACCACCAATCCTGTCGCACTCGCCTAACTGAAGCTTGGAGTAGGCCTCCGCTATCGCCTTCCCCGCTGGAGATCACCACGCTGGTGGTGGTCACCTCGGTGCCGCGATGCTCCAAGACGTACGCGGCCGATCGGCACGGTGCGAGTTGCGACGCCCCGGCCAGCCTCGGGGCCCGCCGGGACACGTGTCGTCGGGACCGTCAGGCGTCGACCGGGCGATCGCCGCGCTCGCGGACGGGCAGCCCACGCCGCGGGGTGGTCGCTGCGATCGCCGCCGCGCCGAGGACGAGCGCTGGGACCACGACGTAGACCCCGTCGCCAAGACCCAGGAGCAGGCCCCACGCCAGCATCACCAGCGCGCAGAGCGCCGTCGTGGCGCCGACGGCGCGGCCGATCAGGTCGGCGGCGAGGGGCAGCAGGGCCGCGACCACCGGCACACCCAGCAGGTAGCCGGTGGCCGCGCCGTTGTCGGACACGGTGTCGGGCAGCAGGGCGACGACGATTCCCAGGGTCAACCCCAGGGCGACCAGCCGCAGTGACCGGCCGAGTGCCGGCGGGGCGCCCCGCCGTCGGCTCAGGTGGAGCAGTGCCGCCACGATGACGAACAGCGCGAGCACTCCGCCGACAATGGCAGCGACAGTCATGACGACTCCTCGGCCTCGATGATGTCGGCGACCCGGGCCTCGTTCACCTCGACCGGCCGCCGCTTCCGCAACGAATCGGTGAGCCAACGCAGCCAAAAGTGTCGATGCCGCCACCTGTGGTGACATTATCATCCGCGCGCATCTAAATTCAATAGACATTCTTCGCTGAAAAATTCGATGGTCCGCTCGCGCTCGGCAGCGGGAGTATGGATCCGAGGGCAACTCTCTCGTCAATTCGCCGGCAGCAGAGAGGTCCCCGTGCCTTTGGCCATGGTGGCACTTCGAAGGAGCGGGTTCGCGGTTGACGGTGACCCGGACTTAGTGGGCTCGTAGCTCATCGGCGATCATCTGAGCGTCTGGATCGGATGGTCACAACTGAAGAGCTCTAGGCATGAACGTGGTCGTCCGGTCCGGAGGACACCAGATGCGTACGGAAGAGCACCTCGGCGGTCAAATCGATCGGTGTCCGGGCCAGCTCCCCACATCGGTGCCGTCCGGGTGCCGGCGCAGCCGGGGTAGCGGTGTTCGCCGGCCGGCAGCACTCGCCGCCCCTGGTCACTGACGAGGGTGCGTAGCACCGCGTGCCGCTCGGCGACTGCGGTGACGGCCCCGGCCCGGGGCGGACTCGTTCAGCCGCCCCGGATCCGGACGGCGATCGGAACGGGGAACCCGGTGTCGGCCGAGTCGGCGCGGTGCAGGAACCAGGGGTGGCGCTGGGCGGCGGAGAGCAGGTCAGCCGAGACCGATTGCATCCATGTATCTTTCTGCTTCGCCCGCCGCCGGGAGAACGTCCTGGGTGCGGGCATAGACACCCTGGACGCGGAACATGAGCTGATGGTCGATCAGGTAGCGCCGGATCGCAACGTGGTCGACGCCGCTGCCCGCGCACCAGCGCTCGAGAACGGTGTTCACCGCCTTTTCGTCGAACGTCTTTTTCTCGTCGAACGACTGCTCCACGAGGTGGGCGAGCACGGTGTGCCGCCGGGTGCGTTTCGACGGCAGGCTGGTCAGGCGGCCGTCCTGCACGAACCGGCTGACGTCGTCCCGCGGGCTGGGTGCGGTCTCGGTCTGCAGGAGACCCCGCACTCTCTCGTAGTTGACGCGAAGGGCGCCGTCCTCGTCGGCGAGGAGCCCGATGGACTCCAGCCGTCCGATCGCGGCTTGCGCGCCGCGGGCGTCCACGCTCGCCCGGGACCTGATCTCGTCCCGGCTGGAGGCTCCGAGTGCCACTGCCGCGAGCACCCGGAATCGCTGCGGATCGGCGAGAGCTTTGATCACATCGGTCGCTTCCATCCGGCGATCATAGGCAGACCGGACATCGACATCCTCGATCACCCTGCCGGAGTCCGGGCGCGACCGCCGGGGCTTGAGGGGCCGGACATCGCGGACGCAAGGGGTCGCGTTTCATAGCCCAACGGGGCCGCGGAGAAGCCCCGGGGAGCTCAGGTTCGACGGGCGGGTGGCACCTCAACGCCTGGCGGCGGGGTCAATCAATGGTGATGACGATCTTGCCCCGGATGTTCCCGGCCTGGTAGGTGCGCTGGGCGTCGGCGGCGCGGTCCAGCGGGAAGGTGGCGAGGATGGGCAGGTGCAGGTCGCCCTGCGCGTAGAGCTGCGCCAGGGTGGCCAGCCGCTCCGCCGAACGGGCCAGTGGAGTCGTCCGGATGCCGAGCTCCGCGGCGCGTCCGTGGTCAACCAGCGTAAGCACGCGGTTGCGGTCGGGCACCAACTCGAGGGCGGCATCAAGGGCTTCGCCGCCGATGCCGTCCATGCACGCGTCCACGCCCTGGGAGGCCAGCTCGCGCACCCGGCCGACGAAGCCTTCGCCGTAGGCGAACGGGGTCGCGCCCAGCGAACGCACGTATTCGTGCTGTGCCTCCCGGGCGCCGCCGATCACCGTGGCGCCCCACAGCCGGCACAGCTGCACACCGATGGTGCCGACCGCCCCGGCAGCGCCGTGGATCAGGACCGTGTCGCCCGCACCGGCCTTGATCTCCTTGAGGCCGATGTCCGCCGTCTGGGCCGCCGCACTGAACCCGCCGGCCACTGTCCAGGGCATGGCCGCCGGCTTGGCGGTGAGCTGGTCCGGTCCAACCACGATGTACTCGGCGTAGCTATTCAAGGTGCCGTAGCCAAGGACTTCGTCGCCGGGCGCGAAGCCCTCCACGCCGGCACCAACTTGATCGACCACACCGGCGAACTCGTTTCCCGGAATCTGCGGAACCGTCGGGTCCGCCGCCTTGTGGATGATCCCGGCCACGACCGCGACGTCGAACGGCTGCACCCCGGCGGCCTTGACCCGGACCCGCACCTGCCCGGGCTGTGCCTGCGGTTCCGGCACGTCCATCAACCGCAGCACCTCCGGGCCGCCTGGCTCGAAAAAGGCCGCTGCTTTGCTCATGATGGTCTCCGTTCGACGATGTCTTCGTGCCGCACATCCGGCATTGGACCGGCTCTGCCAGCCTGCAACCTCAACCTAGGTAGAGGTCAACAAAAGATCGGTGAGCGCCCCGTCCAGCCAGCGTTTTTCGGAGAGCAGCGCGCCGGCCGCCGCATGCCCCGTGGCGGCAGCTCCGCGCGGCTACCGCCGCGGGGTCGGGTCAGGGTCGCGCGCCAGCGTCGCTCTCCCGCCAGGGGTAGCCGTACTCCCGCAGCACCGTCCCGGTCCGCCCGGGCTTGCTCTCCAGCGGGCCGCGGACGACTTCCCGGGCCGCTCGGTCGACGACCACCAGTTGCTTGCCTTCCAGGAACACGGCGGCCACGTCGGCGCGGGAGACGTGGCTGGTGGCGCCGCTCTTCTCCACGGTTAGCGCCTCACGAGTCACCGTGAGGCGCACCGTGTCGCGAAGCGCCTTCTGAGCGGTCGCCAGCCCGAGGAACACACCGGCTCCAGCGCCGACCACCATGCTCAGGACCGGGTTCAGCGAACCAATCGACTGAAGGGGCCCGCGCAGCGGCATCCAGTACGGCTCGGCGGCGACCTCCGCGAGCCATGTCAGGACGGGAAGGGCGACCGCACAGCCGATGACCACTGCGATGAAGAGCACAGCCAGGTCACCGGTAGACAGGCCGAGACGCACGCTGTCAGCCGAGTCACGACTACCTGTTGCGCGATCATTCATGCCCAATCGCCCCATTCGCCACGTGGCTGTGACTAATCGCTATCGTAACGACCACTCGCACGCGTCGCGTTCTGCCCATCCACTGTGACGTATTAGCCGGATCGGGGCCGCCGACAGACCCGTCAGCCGTGGTCGACCAGCTCGTACGCCGCCCGGGGTGTGGCAGTGCGGCGGGCACTGTGCGATGACAGTCGCCAGTGTGGACGCTTTCTACGTGCCCAGCCGGTGGAGGACCGTCTCGCGTCCCGCTCAGTCTTCGCTGTCGCCGGGAAGAGCGAGCCACCACGAGTTACTGCGGACCCACTCGACGGTACGCGGTAGCCCGTCCCGCGAATCGGTGGTGTAGCGCCATTCCAGAGGCGTGCAGACTTTGCTGGACCAGATCAGCGCCGGACGGTCACCCTCACCGATCGAGGGCGTCGGAGAGGGTGACCGTCCCGCCGGCTCAGACTGCGGCTGCCGGGTCGGCCGGCGCTGGTGCGGACCGTCGCGCGGAAGTGCGGCGCCGCCAGTAGTGGACAGTGCAGATCCACACCAGTGGTCCCCACAGTACGAGCGGTAGGTAGGTAACCCAGAAAACCACCGCCTGCCCGTCGCTGAACTGCATGACCCCCAGGTCGCCGTTCAGTTTCCGGCCTAGGACCAGCATCAGGAAGGCGTACGGCCACAGGACGGTGCAGATCGTGGCGCCGATCGCGGCTGGTACGACCGCAGCGAGTACCGGTATGCGCCGCCCGCCGAGACCGGGGACCCAGCGCGGGACGACCTCACCCCAGACCGCGACCAGGCCGACCGTCAGTAGTGCGAGCAGTTCGCTGACGATACTCAGGGTTATCACGTACCCCGGACCGTCCCACACCACCGGACCACGTCCTCCGGGTGGCGGCGTCTCCTCCATGAGATGGACGCCTGCCGGGACGAGAGCGATGCGCCAGATGCCAGAGGGAAGGACCGTGAGAGGGACGGCATAGGCGCACCACACCACCCACCTAGGAACTCCGTCCACAATCCGGCCGTGTGGAAATATCACTCAAATACTCCTGTCGGGCGCGCTCTTATGAGGGTCAATCGGAATTTCTGGAGGGTCCTCACCGAGCCACGCTATACCGAGACGTCGATGGCGGCGTAGTCATGCGCCCTGCTTCGACGATGGCCACGAAGACTTTCAACTCCCGCTCGTGCATCGGGTCAGTCCCCCGGTTGTGGCATGGGGATAGTTAACTTGGCCTGGCTGACGGCCTCGCCCCTCGATCTTGTGTCAAGGTGGTGATCGCTATCGCAGGCGGTCTGCCCCCCGCCAACGCAGCCCCTGACGGGTCATGTTTCCGTGATACTGGGTAGCCATTGGGAGCGATGATGAGGATCCTTGTGACCGGTGCGACGGGTTTCGTCGGCCGCAACGTCCTGCCGCAGTTGGTGTCCGCCGGCGTCGACGTCCGCGCGCTGACCCGCGACCCCGCTAGGGCAAAAGTGCCAACCGGCGTGGAGCTGGTCCGCGGCGACCTGAGCCGGCCGGACTCGTTGACGGAGGCGCTCGAAGGCGTCGAGCGGATGTACCTCTTCCCGGCACCGGAGACCGCGTGTGAGGTGGTTGCCCGCGCCGTGAAGGCCGGCGTGCGGCGCATCGTCGTGCTGTCGTCGGGGGCGGTGACCACGGGCTACGACACCGAATTCCACCTGCCGGTCGAGCGGGCAGTCGAGGAGTCCGGCCTGGAGTGGACTCATGTCCGGCCCGGCGAGTTCGCGACCAACACCCTGCACATGTGGGCGCCGTCGATCCGTGCCGAGAACGCGGTGTACGACCCGCGTCCGGACGCCGTCGGCCTACCGACGCACGAGCGTGACGTCGCCGATACCGCTGCACTCGCGCTACTCGAAGACGGGCATACAGGTAAGGCCTACACCATCGTCGGGCCGCAGCCGCTCACTCACGCCGAGCAGCTAGACGCGATCGCAGCGGCGGTTGGGCGGAAGCTGTCCTTCAAGGACGTCACCACGCAGGAGGCCTTGGCGCACTACCAAGCGCTCGGTGGCTGGGCAGCAGCGAACGCACCGTTCCTGCTAGGTCTCGTTCCGTACTCCAACGAAGAAACGATGCCGGAGGCCGAGCACCGGGACGACAAGGACACGGTGGAGCAGCACCACACGGCCGAGAGTGTGACCAACCGGCCCGGGCGCACGTTCGCGCAGTGGGCTCAGGACCACGTCGGCGACTTTCGCTGACGCGCCCTGAAATCCGGCTGCTTCCCTGTACGTCGCTGTCAGTTCCCCGACCTTCCGAGCATCCACCGAGCACCCCCGGGGCGCTGCAGCAACACCACGAGGTCGGCTGCGGTCCCGGATCCCCGCAGCCGGAAGTGGATGCGGTAGCCGTCGGGTTGGGCCAAGGTCTGGACGCCGTGGATCGTGGAGCCGGTGATCACTGTCGGCTCACGATGGTCGGAGTGTCTTCGGCGCAGGCGATGGCTTCGATCTCGACGCGCAGGTCAGGCGTGGCCAGACCGGCGACGGTCATGACGGTCATGCAGGGCCGCAGGTCGTTCAGCCATGCGCTCAGTCGCTTCCTCCGACGGTCTAGGTCGATCTCGCCGACGAGGTAGATCGTTAGCTTGACCAGGTCCTCCGGACGCATGCCGGCAGCCGCCAGGTTGGCCGCTACGTTCTCCAACGCCAGGCCGAACTGCTCGATCGGATCGTCGGGAAGCTCACCGGCGGGCGTCATCCCGACCTGGCCGGAGAGCACGAGCCACCTGACCGACCCCGTGATCTCCGCCTGATGGGAGTAGGCGGCGAGCGGCGCTGCGATCTGCGGGGGGTTGCGGAAGGCTTTCATGATGCTCCATCTCAGATAGGCGGGTGCCGCCGGGTACGGAGGTGTTCGGTGCATTTTCTGTGGACACCTCCGCGGAGGCGGGAAATTCGGTGTAGTTGAACAGCGCGGCGTAGCGAAGCTCACCGGCCGTCGCCGCCGAGGCGGCGCATTCGTGATGGGCGACCGCACGCATTTCGGACGCGAACACCTGCTCGGTGATCTCCAGCCACGTCTGCGTGCGATCCGTACCCGGTGGGGTCGGAACTGAAGGAACATCCCGACCAGCGCTTCGGCGTCTTCGGTTTCCGGGCGGCCGTGGGTGAACACGCCGCTCACGACGTCCGAGTCGCCGGGGAGTAGCGCCAGCACGCGCAGGTGGGCCGCCAGTAGTACGTGCTTGAGCGGAAGGCCGACGCGGTGAGCCACTTCCTGTAGCTGCGCCTCCCGGGCCTCAGGGACGGCCAGGGCCGTCTCCGCCCAGCGTCCGTCGCTACCGTCGGAGCGGTAGCAGGGCAGAGTTGATCCGAGGCGATCCGCGAGGACGCCACGCCAGAAGTTCCGAGATTCCGTCGATGCGCGTGATGCCACCTCCGCCGTGACGTAGTCCCGGAACGCGTCGGACCGCCGCTCGGCAGCGGTCCGGTGGGCAGCGAATCTGATGAGCCCCGGTCGGCCCCAGTCGAACCCGGAACCGCGCTCGAACCATTCGTTGGCTGTCTCGGTGTTTCCGACCGCGTCCAGGACGGTGCGGGAGGGCTCGACTGAGGCGTGGACGAGTTGCATCGGAACGGGTGACGCCTCCAGGTGGAACGCGGTACGCATGGTTTCGCAGGAGTCGATCATACGGCGCAGTTGGGCACGAAGCACCACCTGAGCTCCCGGCATGAGCGAACTGGCCGGCATCGCCGTGCGCACGCCGCATCGCTGTCAGGGCCTCGCGGGCGCGATCACCACCTCACCGAGCGGCTCTTCGCAGCCGGTGTGGATCTCGCTTGGCTGCTGCGCAAGAGGGCCGGGATGCGGTACATGATGAACGCGATAGGCCTGGACGTCGGCGCCCGGGCGGTCCGCGGGTCGCACGGCCGGCTGCCCGGCGATCCGCGTGACGAACCGGTGCTGATCTGCACCGACCCGGCGTACGGCCGGGAGGGTTTCGCCGCGACCGAGGTCAAGGATCTGCTCCTGTGCCTGGCCGGTCTGGCCGGATGGCACGGGATGCCGGCCCCACGTGGTATGTGTCCATGTCTTTCGTGGGTGGCCGAACGGATCAGTGGGCGCTCGGCCGTACCAATCCCGACTCGTACGCGGTGATCACCAGCTGCGCGCGGTCCCGGACACCCAGCTTGCTCAGCAGCCGGGTGATGTGCGTCTTCACCGTTCCCACGCCCAGGTGCAGGTGCTCGGCGATCTCGGTGTTCGACAGCCCGCGGGCGATCAGGCCGAGCACCTCACGCTCGCGTTCGGTGATCATGTTCAGCCCGCGCGGTGTGGCCGGCTCGCCCTGCCCGGTGAAAGTGGCGATCAGCCTCCGGGTCACCCGCGGGGCCAGCAGCGCCTCCCCGGCGGCCACCAGCCGGATGCCGTTGAGCAGTTCCGCCGCCGTGGCGTCCTTGACCAGGAAGCCACTGGCGCCGGCCCGGAGCGCGGAGTACACGTATTCGTCCAGGTCGAAGGTGGTCAGGATGAGCACCTTCACGTCCGCGGTCGCCGGTGCCGAGCAGATCTGCCGAGTCGCCTCGATGCCATCCATCTTGGGCATCCGGACGTCCATCAGCACCACGTCCGGCCGAAGCTGCCCGGCCATCCGGACGGCCTCGGCGCCGTTGCACGCCTCGCCCACCGGCGTGTAACCGGGGGAGACGTCGAGCAGCGCCCGGAAACTCTCCCGCATCAGGGCGTGGTCGTCGGCGAGGAGCACGGCGACGTCCGGCGCAGCCTCGGTCATGCGATCTCCTCGTTCGCGGTGTACGGGATGTCGGCGGTGACGCGGAAGCCACCCTCGGGACGGGTCTCGGTGGACAGCGTGCCGCCGTACATCGTCACACGCTCGCGCATGCCGACGAGCCCCTGCCCCGCACGGCCCCGGTTCTGCCTACGGCCCCGGCCGTTGTCGCTCACCTCGATGTGCGCCACGCCGTCCGCCGCCCGCACCGTCACCCGGCACCGGCTCGCCTCCGCGTGTTTCATCACGTTGGTCAGCGACTCCTGGACGATCCGGTAGACGGTCAGCCCGACCGCCGTCGGCAGGTCCTCCGTGCCGCTCACCGCCAGGTAGACCCGGAACCGCGGCGACTGCAGCCGTTCGACCAGATCGGCCAGGTTGGCGGCGCCGGGGGAGGGCGTCAGCTCCACGCCCTTGTCGTCGTCGGCGCGCAGCACATCCAGCAGCCGCCGGATCTCGGTGAGCGCCGACCGGCTGGTCTTCTCGATGGTCTGCAGCGCGGCCCGGCTCTCGGCCGGCCGCTCGTCGGCGATGTGGTTGGCCACGGTCGCCTTCACCGCGATCAGGCTCAGGCTGTGGCCCACGATGTCGTGCAGCTCGCGGGCGATTCGCAGCCGCTCGTCCGCGACCGCGTCCCGGGCCGCTCGGCGGGCGTGATCGGCGCGGATCGCCCGCCGCCACCGGACCAGCCGGCCGATGACCCAGGCCGTGACCATGCTGACGACGACCACGCTCAGCTCGACCTGCCACCACAGCGGCACTTCGCTGTCCGGAGCGTCGGCAGGGGTGGTGCCGGTACGCGAGTAGAGCCACGGGATGGTGACCGCGCTGGCGGCCACGGTCCCGATCAGCGCGACCGCAGACATCACCCGGCGGGCCGTGGCCGCCGCGGAGTACAGCATCGGCGCGATCGGCAACCAGGTCATGATGAGGACGCCTATCCCGGCCGCACCGGCGGCGGTGGCGACCGTGACGGCCGTGACCGCGACGGCCCATGCCGGAAGCGGCCATCGGCGACGGACCACCAGGGGCAGACAGGCCGCCGAGGCGGCCAGCCACGCCACCCCCGCCGATTCGGTGATCCGCGGTCCCGGTGGGTCCAGCGTGGCGGTGGTGATGAAGTACGTCAGCAGGACGGCGGCAGCGGCGTCGATCAATGTTCGGCGCATCTCGAATCCGAAGAGCCGGGTCACGCGGCCACGCTATACCGATCGGTCTGGATCGGACGTATGACCCAGGTCAGACCCGAAGTTCCGACCTTGGTCAGACGCGCCGGAACCCTTCGCGTTGAGACCTTTGACCACATGATCGAGCTGGTAGAGCTGACCAAACGATACGGATCGACACTGGCGGTGGACCGGTTGTCCTTCGAGGTTCGCCCGGGCGTTGTGACCGGTTACCTCGGCCCGAACGGTGCGGGCAAGTCCACCACGATGCGAATGATGCTGGGCCTGCACCGCCCGACGTCGGGTCAGGCCCTGATCGGTGGCCGGCGCTACGACGAGATCGGTCACCCGCTGCACGAGGTCGGCGCCGTGCTGGATGCCGACGCCGCCCACCCCGGCCGAACTGCGTCAGTCCACCTAGGGTGTCTGGCTCGATCCAACGGCATCAGCAGGGCGCGGGTGAGCGCGGTGCTGGAACAGGTCGGGCTGTCGAATGTGGCGGACAAGCGGGTCGGTGGTTTTTCCCTCGGCATGAAGCAGCGTCTCGGTATCGCGGGCGCGCTGCTCGGCGATCCGGGCGTGGTGGTCCTCGACGAGCCGGTCAACGGCCTGGACGCTGCAGGCATCCGGTGGATCCGATCCACCCTGCGGTCGCTGGCTGCGGAAGGCCGCACGGTGTTGCTGTCCAGCCACCTGATGAGCGAGATGGCGGTCACCGTCGACCGGGTGCTGATCATCGGCAAGGGCCGGCTGATCGAGGACACCTCGGTCGCGGAGATGCGAGACCGGTTCGAACGCGACGTGCTGGTACGGACCCCGCGGGCGGCCGAACTCACCGCCGTGATCACTCGCCTCGGTTCCACCGTGACCATCACCGAGGACGGCGACCTGATCGCCGTCGGTATGGACGCCCCCGCCATCGGTGACGCCGCCGCGGCCGCCGGGATCCCGGTCCACGGCCTGACCCCGCGCAGCGCCACGCTCGAAGACGTCTACCTAGAAATGACCGACGAGGCCGCCGAGTACCGGGCCACCACCGAAGGGATCACCCGATGACCATCGTCCAGATCCGCCCGGTCCCCGCTGCCCCGGCGGACACGACGGCTCCCGTCCGCTCCGGCGCCTTCCGCGACGCGGTCGCCGCCGAGTTCCTCAAGGTCCGCACGCTCCGATCGACGTGGGCGTTCCTGGGCGGCGGGGTAGCCGCGTCCCTGCTCGGCGCGCTCATCCTGTTCATGCTGGTGGGGGCCTACGACGCCGCCAGCCCCGCCGACAAACTCAAGTACGAGACCGCCGACCCGACAGTGGTCACCATGCCGTTCGTGATGTTCTTCGTCGGCGCAATCGGTGCCATGCTCATCACCAGCGAATTCGGCACCCGATCCCTGGGGCCGTCCCTCCTCGCCGTCCCGCAACGCCGTACTCTGATCGGCGCCAAAGCCACCGTCGCCGGCCTCATCGGCCTGACCAGCGGTGCCGTGTTCGTCCTGTTCGCCTTCGTCGACGCCCGGCTCCTGCTCGGCGACCGGCCCGCACCCATCAACCCCTGGCCGCAGTGGACCGATGCCATCCCCACCGTCCTCTGCTCCACCCTCGTCGTCATGGCCACCACCCTGGTCGCGATGGGCCTCGGCGCCCTGCTCCGCTCCACCGCCGGCACCCTCACCACCCTCGGCTCGCTGGTCCTGGTCGCCCCGATCTTCGCCCACTTCCTGCCCACCGTCTGGCAGTTGCGCCTCGCGTCGATCCTGTTGCCCAACCTCACCCCGCAACTGGCCGGCAGCAACCACCCGTACCTGCTCTCCCCGGGTGGCGCCGTCGCCGTCGTCGCCGGCTACGTCCTGCTCGCCCTCGGCGCCGGCGCGATCACCTTCCACCGCCGGGACACCGCCTGACCCCTTTCCCGGGCACGGCGCCCCAGACCCGACCGCTCCGCTTTCTTTGCTCCGACGAACACGAAGGATCGAGAAATGACCGCATTCGCCGCTAGCGCCCCGCTCGCCGCCGCTGACCTCGCGCAGACTTTCGGCGGCATCGCCTTCTGGGGCACCCTTCTGGCCATCAACGTGATTCTCTTCGGCGCCGCCCTGGTCAGCATCTCCCGGACGCAGCTGAGTTCCCGCTCCCGTAGGCGCTGGATCTGGCTGGTCGTCCTGGCCCCGGGGATCGGCATCATCCTCTGGTTCGCTTTCGGCCGCCCAGCTACCCGCAACCGCCCCAGCAACGCCTGATCCGAAGACTCCCGCCGCGCGGCTTCCCTCGGCGCCGCAGCGGGACGATCTGGGGGCCCGCCGATACCGGCGGGGCCCCGGTTTCGTGTCCCCGATCCCCGTCCCCTTCGCGCCTACCGCGGCAACCCCGACGTGATTATCCCGTACCGCAAACCCGCCGACGGCAACGAACTTCCCGACTGGAAACAGGATCTGAACAGGCAACACCGCACCGTTCATACATGGACCGACACCGCATCCGGCATCGCCCACCTCCACAACGTCATCCTCGCCGGCTGACACCAACACCATTGCCAGACAACGCCCCCACCGAGGTGCGAGACATCCCTTAGCGAGGCGCTGATGCGTGCGTGCGGTCGAAGGCCATACTGGCCGCCAGACCCATGAGCACGACCCCCATCGTGTAGCGCTGCGCCCGCAGCCACGCCGGCTTGCGGGCGAGGAAGGAGGCCACCGAGCCCGCAATAAGCACGATCAAGCAGTTGACTGTCAGCGCCACCGTGATCTGGATCAGTCCCAAGGCCAGGCTCTGCCCGCCGACTCCGCCTTTGTCCAGGTCGACGAACTGCGGGAGCAGCGACACATACAAAACCGCGATCTTGGGATTGAGCAGGTTGGTCACCAGACCCATCGTGAACAGCTTCCTCGGTCCGTCGACGGGCAGATCCTTGGGCTCGAACGCTGATCTGCCGCCAGGCTTGACCGCATTCCACGCCAACCAGAGCAGGTAGCACGCACCCGCGATTTTGAGAGCCGTGTACATCGCCGGGACCAACGCGAACACCGCGGAGACGCCGGTCACCGCGGCGAGTAGGTACAGGAAGAAGCCCACCGCGACGCCGAGCAGGGAGATCAGGCCCGCCAGACGGCCCTGGGTGATCGACCGGGAAACTAGGTAGATCATGTTCGGACCCGGGGTAAGCACCATCGCCAGAGCGACAACCGCGATTCCCAGTCCTGCGTCGATACCGATCACGTGCGGCCTTCCTATTGTGTCACTGACGGTCGGAATCAATCCTGTCGCTCGTCAGAAATCCAATGTGTACGCAGCTCCGGGCGCAGTTCGAGGTGCAGCGGATCACGGAACACCCGAGAGAGAATGCCGATCGGCAAGGGTACCAGGAAGTAGACCAGGGGCCACCGGAATTTCATGATCAATCCTCACGTTCTTAGTGGTCGTCCATCAGTCCGAAGTGATCTTGGCGCACGAATTGCCCTGTTCGTGCCATGCCGGCTGGCCCGAACGAATACGTTGGCCGCCCGGCCTGGTGGCTGACCCGCGCCGCCGGTGGTGGCCGGCTCCTGGCGCCCAGCGGAGCGGCCTATCCAGCCGGTCGACGTACGCGACGTCGCCGCGTTCGCCCTGGTCTGCGCGGAGGACGGGAAGGTCCACGGCTCGTTCAATGCGGGGTCCCTTCGGCGGAGGGTAGCGGGACACAAAGGAGGCAGGAACGTGAGAACGTTCCCCGGTCCTAGCCGGGAGGCGTTCTCGTGGAGGGGAGCGGCTCAGCCTTCGCCGTTCCAGGAGCGCCACAGGGCGGCATAGGGCCCGTTCGCGGCGGTGAGCTCGTCGTGCGTACCGAGCTCGACGATGCGGCCCGCCTCCATGACCGCGACGCGGTCGGCGTCATGGGCGGTCTGCAGACGGTGTGCGATGGCGATGACGGTGCGATCCGAGCGGACGGCGGCCATGGCCCGCTCGGCCTGACGGGCGGTCGTGGGATCCAGCAGGGCCGTCGCCTCGTCGAGGACCAGCGTGTGCGGATCCGCGAGCTGGACCCGGGCGAGCGTGAGCTGCTGCGCCTGGGAGGCTTCTAGCTCGACCCCGCCCGCGCCCAGCACGGTGTCGAGCCCGTCGGGGAGGTTCCGTACCCAGTCGGCCTCCATCATGGCGAGCGCCTCGAGGACGGCCTCGTCGTCGGCGTCCGGAGCCGCCATCGTCATGTTTTCCCGGAGGGTGCCGATGAACACATGGTGTTCCTGAGTGATCAGGACGATACGGGTGCCCAGCTCACCGGATGCGGCCAAATCGGCGACTTTCACACCGCCGACCAGCACATCTCCGGCGTCCGGCAGGTCTACCCCGGACAGTAGCCTGCCGAGGGTGGACTTGCCGGCTCCCGAGGGACCGACCACCGCCAGCCGCTCACCCGGTCGTACCTGTAGGCCGACATCGCTCAGCACATCCCGCGCGCCCGTGTAGGAGTAGCGCACCCCGCTGACCGTGATGCGGTCGTTTTCGGGCTTCCGGACCTCGGACCGCGGCTGCTGCGCCATCAGGCCGACGCCCTTGATCCGGGCGAACGATGCACCGCTGCGCTGGAGCTGCTCGACCCAGGCGAGCGCCCGGTCGAGGGGGTCGACCAACTGCCACATGTACAGGCTGCCGGACACGACCGCGCCCAGGCTTAGCGTCCCGTTCAGGTAACTGAGGCCGCCCACCAGCAGGATGAGCGCCATGGGCAGCGAGTGGGCGAACTCGGTGACGGGGAACAGCACGGTACGCAGCCGCAGGGTGCGCACGCCCGCGGCGTACGTCGTGTCGACGGCCTTGTCGATCGCACCGTTCTGCCGGCGGCGCAGCCCGAACGCCTCGACGGTCCGGGCACCGTGGGCGGTGGAGTTCAGGGCTTCGGCCACGCCGCCCGCGGCCGCCCCCTCGGCGAGGTAGGCGTTCCGCGCGCGGGCGAGGTACCAGCGGCTGACCCACCACACCATCGGCAGGCCGACGAGCGAGCAGAGCCCCATGAGGGGGTCGAGGAGGAACACGGCCACGAAGATGAACAGCACCTGGACGCCGGCGATGAACACTTCCGGCGCCGCGTTGCGCAGCGTGGCGGCCACCGTGCTGACGTCGAGCGAGGAGCGCGTCACCAGGTCGCCGGTGCTCACCCGGTCGACGACACGCGCCGGGAGCGCGAGCGCGCCGACGATGACTTCCTCACGGAGCCGGGCGAGCGCGCGCTCGCCGAAACGGTGCGAGAAGTAGCGTGCATAGCGGATCAGGACCAGCTGCGCCAGGGCGAAGGCGAGGACGGCGGCCGCCATTCCGTCCACCTGCGAGACGGTCATGTCCCCGGCCTCGATCCGGGTGACGATCCGGCCCAGCAGCCATGGGCCGGCCAGTCCCGCGAGAGAGGCGAGGCAGGTCAGGACGAGAATGCCCGCCATGGACCGCCCGTCGTCCTTCAGGAGCCGCCAGCTGGCCCGCCGTACCGTCGCGGCATCGGCGACCGGAAGGGTCCTGGCCTCGTCGATACGGCTCATCGGGAGTCTCCTTCTCGGGCGGGCGCCGTACTGGCCGCGGGGACGCCCTCGCTGTCACCGCGGAACACGAGCGCCGCGTATCCGGGCTGGGTGGCGAGCAGTTCGCTGTGACTGCCGGCGGCCGCCACCTTGCCGTCCACTAGGTGGACGACCTCGTCCGCATGTCCGAGCAGGAGGGGGGAAGTGCCGACGACGAGGGTGGTGCGCCCCTGGCGGAACGCGCCGACCCGGGTCGCGACCGTGGCCTCGGTGTGCGCGTCCAGGGCCGAGGTGGGCTCGACGAGTACCAGTACCTCGGGATCGGCGAGCAGTGCCCGCACGAGACGGAGCCGCTGGCGCTGCCCACCCGAGACGTTGCGGCCCTGGTTGTCGAGAAGGGAGTCAAGGCCGTCGGGCGTTGACGCAACGATGTCCTGTGCCACGGCGGCGTGCAGCGCTCGCTCGATCTCCTCGGGGGAGTGGTTGTCGTGAACGGACAGGGCGGTTCGCAGTGGTCCGCCAAAGAGGTAGGAGTCGTTGTCGGATACTAGAAGCCGGCTCCGCAGCGAGGCGAGCTCGATGTCGGACAGCCTCGTGCCGCCCCAGGTGGCGTCGGATTTCTGGTAGCCCGCCAGCCGATCGACCACGGCCCGCGCCTGGTCGGGCCGGGCGCTGACGAGGGCGGTCAGCCGTCCGGGCCGCAGGGTCAGCCCGGACGCCGGGTCGTGCAGCGGGGCGGGTCCGGTGGGCGCGGCCACCCGGGCGCCGTGCTGGTCGGAATCCGGCGCCAACGCCAGGATGTTGACCACGCGCCGGGCGGACACGAGGCCGCGGGGAAGGTCGTCCGCACCCTCGATGAAGAAGGAGACCGGGACCAGGAGCGCCGCCACGTACCCGTACACGGCCACCAGCTCACCGACCGTGATCGAACCCTCGGCCGCCATGCGGGCGCCGAGCCATGTCACCAGTGCCAGGAAGAGGAGCGGCAGACAGGCGCCGAGCGCCTGTACCCAGCTTGTGAGCGAGGCCACCCGGTACCCCAACGGGACCAGGGCCTGCGAGCGTTCGCGGTAGCGCCGTGCGAAGAGCGGCTTGCCGCCTATGCCGTTCAGCACGCCCAGCCCGGTGACCATGTCACCGGCGAGGGCGGTCAGTACGCCTTGCTGTTCCCGGTGGTCGCCCTCGGCCCCGTGCAGCCGTTCCAGGAGGGGGCCGACGGTCACCGCGAGGAGCGGGACGCCGAGCAGGACGACGACCGCCAGCACGGCTGAGATGGTGAATAGGAGGACGGCGGTGGCGATGTAGGCGATCGCCGCGCCGACCCCCGGGCCCGTGATGGTCAGGGTCTGCGCGATTCGGCTGACGTCGCCGGCCTGCAGGTGGGCCAGTTCGCCCGCCGAGACATGACGCGGGAGGGTGGAGCCGAGACGGGTGACATGCCGGGTGATGACTTGCACGGTTCGGTAGGCCGCGTCGACCCGTATGAAGGTCATGGTGCGGTGGCGGAGAATCCCGAGGACCGCGATGGCGGCTCCAGCCATGAGGACCGCGGCCACCCAGCCGGCCAGCGCGTCGGTGTCCCGCGCACGCAGCCCCTCGTCGATCGTCCTGGACATGAGGTAGGGGGGCAGCATCAGGGCGCACATCCAGGTGCTGCCCCACAGGGAGCCGAGCAGGACCCGTTTGCGCTGCCGCACCGTCAGCCACCACAGGTAGCGCATCGGGCTGCGGTGATCGGGCTCCCCGGGATCGCTGTAGGGAACCCGGCGCGCACCACCGGGCAGGTCTGGTCCGTCGGTCATCTCGGTCGTCCCCTCAACCACGAGCCGACGATGTCGGCGGGCCACGTCGTCTCTTGCTCTGCCCGCTGGGTACCGGGGCCGGGCCGGGTGGCCGGGCCGGTGTTCGGGGCGTGCTAAAGCTTGGCACAGCGCGTTGGTTCATCCACATAGCGCTATGCATTGGAAATAGCTATCTACTATGGACACTGTGTTGCGTTGCCGTGGGCTGGCTAACCTTCAGCAACTCCGGTGCGCCGGCGAAGGACCCCTGCTGGACCACAGCGGCGAAGGCCCGAATCGACTGGATACTCATGCCCTGCCTGCAGATGACCGGTGACGGGGGTCAGCGGACACCCCGCACAGCCGACTTGATGGCGACGACGACAGCGCGCGATCTGGGGCTGGGCACTCCGGCCATATAGGACTATGATCATCGCCGGTCAGCACTTCCGGAGGTGTAGATAACTCTGTGAGTGTCGATCAACGCCAGGCAGGGGTGGCTATGACCGGTTCGTCGTAGCCGCCCCTCAGATCACCATCACTGGAGGATGCAATGGGGACGGGTAGACGAATCATCGGTGCTATGGCCACCCTGGTTGTGACGCTCGGGGTTGCTGCTACGCCGGCGCACGCGGCGCCGGCGACACCGTCGGGGAGCGCCCCGGTGGTAGCCACGCCGGTACCGGCAGGGTCCGCGCTGGTGGCGGGACCGACGTACCACTTCACGGACGAGGCGAGGGCGGCCGGCGACATGTCGGTTTTGGCGGACAGCCTGCCGTTCAACTACACCTTCGAGTACGAGGCGTCGTTGGAAGGCCGGCGGTTCAATACGACGACCACCCAGGTGTGCAACACCACACAGGTGTACAGCACTGCGGACATCAAGATAGAACTGTGGGTCGACACGTTCGGCTGGGATGTCCAGCAGGGCGCTACCGTCAGTTACGCTGGGGGTAAAACCAGTCACTACTGCTGGACCGGCGTGAACAGCAACAACACCTACTACTTGAAGTTCCTCAATGGCTGGGCGCAGGGCAAGGGCAGCGTCGCCGACAGCCAATGAGGCACCGCGTCTCACAATAGGCAGGAGCCGTCCGGGTCGGGGCGGCCCCTCCGCGTATGTCGTCTAACGAGCGGGTGGACCATGATGTTCACTTGTCGCGCCGTGGCGAGGTTCGCCGTAGCGGTCAGCCGCACCGGGGAGAGGCGAGAGACGTGCCCGACGGTCAGGGCGCCGACGCGGTTGTCGCACTGGGCGGGGTCGGGCACCAGTACCCGGTTGCCGATGTCCACGTTCGCGTCTGCCGGCAGGTTCCGCAGTCGCAGGCCGGTGCCGTCATCGGCTACCTGGCCGGAGTGGTCGCTGATGTCGGTATAGGCAGGACTGACGAACCCGACCGTGGTAGACGCTCTGATGGTCACTTGACCGGTGCTGGTGTCGACTGCGGAGACCTGGCCCACCAGCCCGTCGCCGGTGGCCGCCAGTTGACCCGGCTTCACGCGGCTGGTGTCGGTCACCGACACGGTCAGCGATTCAGGGCCTGCGGCGGTGACCTGCGCGGCTATCGGCTCGGCGTCGCCGAAAGCGCCACCGTCAGCCGCAGTCCCGAAGACCCGGGTCTTACCGTGGAATCCCGTGATTGTGGTGGTTAACGCCGTCGACGAAATCGGCAGTGGCTGCACACGCACCTGCCCGGGGCTGCCACTGTCGCCGTCGCGTAACTCTTGATCGACCGTCGTACTCGACACCTGCACCGAGGTCACGCCCGGCATCGCCAGCACGATCGCATTGGCGCCCCAGTAGTCCCCGCTGGCTGCCCCGACCGGCCCTTGCAGGCGAGCACTGACCAGGCTCACCACCTTGGTCGTGGCCGGATCCGGTGCCGACCAGTCGGCGCGCAGCACCAAGCCACTGCCGTCAGCACCACCTCCGGTGAAGAACCCGATCCTCGGCGTTCCCCAACCGTCGTACGGCTGCGCGATGACCACCAGACCCAGCGGGTCGGTGTGGGTGGCCAGGTGTGTGATGGGGAGACCTGCGGGCTGGACGACGATGGTCACGGGCAGGCCGGCGATGCGGTCGCCGGGTCTGCGGGGTGAACGGGTATCGGGAGGTGCGGCGGCAGTTCTGGCGGCGGATTGCGGAAGGCCTGTCGAGCGGTCACCGGCGAGGAGGAGGCCGCCGCGCTGCCCGGCGTGAAGCGGGTCAAGCTGATCTTCGACGTGGGCACGGTGGTGTCCGACGTCTACGACTCCGACTCGCGGGGCGTGGGCGTGCTCGCCGTCGGGGCCACCGGGGCGGAGGCGATCACGCGGAGCCGGGACGCGGTCTCCCGCCTGCACTTCGAGATAACCAGGTGAACGTGCCGCGGTCAGGGTAGCCAGACGGCCCGGTCGTGCGCGAACATCACGCGGGCCGGGTCGAGCCGCGCTATCTGCCGTACCCAGGCCGGCGCCGGATCCAGCGCCTCCGGGTGTCCGTCGGCGTCCGCGCGCAGGTTGGCGAAGTCGCCAGCGAACGCACTCGCGTCCCGGTGGCTCTGTCCAGCGAGGATCAGCGTCCCGTCGGAACGCCGCACCGCCAACGACTGGTGTCCGAGCGTGTGGCCCGGCGTCGGCAGGACGGTGACCCCGGGGACAATCTCCGTCTCGCCATCCAGCACCTCGTACGTCAGCCCCGGCGCGTCGACCAGCTCCGGAAGCGTGTAGTCCTCGGTGGTCCGGGCGGTTTCCAGCTCGGTGCGTTGCGTGAAGATCGGCCGACCGGCCAGGTCCGGATTGCCGCCGCAGTGGTCGTAGTGCAGATGGCAGTTGACCACCATGTCGATGTCGTCGATGGACCGTCCGATGTCGGCGAGCGCGGCTCGGATGTCCCGCCGCCGCGGCTGGTACCGTGCCTCGACCGACGGATGGGTGCCCATGCCGCTGTCGAAGAGGATCCGGCGTTCGTCATTCTCAAGCAGGTACCCGAGCACGGGTACGGCGGCAGGCGAGCCGCCGGTCTCGGCACTCGGTCGAATGACATATCCAAAATCAATGCGATACACCGAAAAGTCCTGCATCGCCTCATTGTTGCGGAGCGGTGCAACCATGCCGCGTCAGCAACACCGCCAACCGATGGAAGGATCTGCCGCGATGAGACAGGCAGCGCGTGCACTCGTGGTCGGTGCCACCGGTCGGATTCTGCTGCTGCTGACCCGCGACCCGAACCGTCCGGGCACTGATCCCTGGCGGGAGATGCCCGGTGGCGGGCTCAAGCCGGGCGAGGACGCCCCCACCGCACTCGTCCGGGAAAGGCGTCGTGCTCATCGTCCGACTCGAACAGGCCAGGCCGGGCCAGGCCGTCAACGGAGATGACCGGCCGGACTCCCTAACGGCGGGCCAGCTCGACGGCCGAGACACGCATCGCCGCCGGTGGCCCGGACGTACGCTCGATGTTGCTCGACATCCCAACCCACCTCCCGCAGCCGCGCGCTCCATCTTCACCCACACCGCCGTACGGAAGCACGGACTATCCACGCGGACTGATCTTGAACACAGGAGCCCGCAGGACTCACCCGACATCGACCCGCGCAACGCTGGCCCCGCGTACGCGTCATCGGCTGAAACCACGAACGGCACGGCATCCAACCCCGGACCCGACAAGCACACCAGAACAAGATCAAAACGGGACCGGACCCACTGAAGAACCCCCGAACAGGGGCGGACCCAGGGGATGCTCGTCGCACGAGCACCATCCGAGCACCCAACCGACCACAAGGGACAGAAAAGCGAAGGGGTCCGACCGCCATATCGACAGGTCAGACCCCTTACGATCTTGCGCGCCCGAAGGGATTCAAACCCCTAACCTTCAAGTCGACTCCGTCCGTAGAAAGCGCGTGGAGGATATTGTTCGCTTGTGGACGCCGGGGACGTGGCAGGGCTGGTCGACATTTTCGCCGCCGACGCGGTATACTCCCGGCCGGGCTATCAGCCACTGGTCGGCCGGGCGAACCTGGAACGCTTCTACCGCGAGGAACGGGTGATCAGGGGAGGCCACCACCAGATCCGTTCGATCCTGGTGGCTGGTGAAGAGGCCGCGGTGCACGGCATCTTCGACGGCACGCTGCGGGACGACTCGGAGGTTCATCTCCGATTTGCCGACTTCTTTGTCTTCACCGCCGAGCACACCTTTGCTCGGCGGGACACGTTTTTCTTCTCTCCGATGGTATGACCTGTCACGAGGTGAGGCGGCTATGATCGATTTTGGGCTGACGGACCGGGCGGGGCGCCTCGTGCGGCTGCGACCCATCGACGACGACAATTGGCGAGCGGTGGCGGACGTCGTACCCCGCGACGACCAACGGGACTTCGTCGCGCCGTCGGCCGCGCGATATGTGCTGCTCAGCATGCGTGGCGGGGTGTGGCAGTCCCTAGCGGTCTGTGCCGACGAGGAGGTCGTCGGCCATGTCATGTGGGGTTGGGACGACGACGATCAGAGGTACTGGATCGGTGGCATGGTAATCGACGCGTCGCGGCAGGGTGCTGGGCTGGGCCGGGCCACCGTACTGACCCTGGTGCGCTGGCTGATGGAGCGGTCCGACTGTCAGGGCGTCCGGCTGTCCGTACATAAGTCGAACGAACTGGCCCGCGGTCTCTACGGCTCGGTCGGCTTCCAGGAACTGGAGCTGGACGAGGACGGCGAGATCGTCGCGGAACTCACCCGCGAGCGGTTTCCGGACCCGGCGGCCTGACCCCGGCGCCACCCGGACCCCGTCCTACGGGCGGATCGCCAACGAGATCCGGGAGCGGATCAGGTCCGGTGACCTGGAGCCGGGCGACAAGCTGCCGTCGACATCCGAGTGGTGCGCCCAGTACGGCCTATCGACCGGTCCGCTTGCGCGTCACGACGCTGACCTGGCAGCATCTGCCCGGCCAGCTCCGATTTGGTGGCGAACTCAACCTCGTCGGGCACGCCGGCGCCCTGGCAGCGGTCCCGGTCGTCAGTCCACGACGCCGGTAGATACACCCGCCGGTCGATCAGGGTGGCTACATCTTCGACCCGGCGTAGGGAGTGTGTCGATTTCGATTTCCGTGTTTGGGCCTGTGGTGTGATCGAGGTTGTTAGATGGTGATCCGGTCGCCGTAGGCGAGGATCAGGGCGTTGAGGGCCTTGGCCCAACCGTAGACCCGGCCGGTGATGCTCCCACCGCCCCGGCGTTTCTGTTCGACGACGAGGTAGAGGACCTTCATCGCGGCCTGCTCGGTGGGGAAGTGCCCGCGCCGGCGGGCGGCTTGGCGGAACCGGGCGTTGAGGCTCTCGATGATGTTGGTGGTGTAGAGGACCTTGCGGACCTCGTGGTCGTAGTCCAGGAACGGCACGAACTGCGGCCACGAGGTCCGCCACAGCCGGATCACGGCCGGGTACTGGTCACCGAACTCGGCGGCGAACGCCTCGAACCGGGCCTCGGCCGCGGCCACCGTGGGGGCGGTGTAGATCTCCCGCAGGGCGGGGGTGATCTTCTGCCAGTCCTTGCGGTTGGTGTAGCGCAGCGACGCCCGCACCAGGTGCACGACGCACTGCTGGTGCACCGCCTGCGGCCAGACCTGCTCGATCGCGTCGGTCATGCCCTTGAGCCCGTCGGAGCAGACCATGAACACGTCCTCAACACCTCGGTTACGCAGCTCGGTGAGGTAGCCGGCCCACTGCTTGGCACCTTCCCCGCCGGTCCCGGCCCACATACCGAGTCTCCATGTGACTCCGGTTGATTTTGGCGGGCAGGGTGGTACGGCCGACGGAACAGGAGTCGCGTCGGCGGGGAGCGTGCTGGTTCAGGCTGCGGCGTGGATCGCCGGCGCCGGTCGGATAAAGGCCTTGCGGTCACGGATAAGCGCCCAGAGGACGTCGACGCGTCGTCGGGCGAGGGCGAGTATCGCTTGCCGGTGGTTCTTTCCTTCCGCACAAGCCGAACTCGGCCGGACCCACCCGGACGCATCGCCACACAGGGGACGCTCGTCGGACGAGCAGCCACTGAGCAGCCAAACGTCCGCAAGGGACGAGAATGCAGAGAGCCCGACCCGCGTTTCCGTAGGTCAGGCCCTCTTGATCTTGCGCACCCGAAGGGATTCGAACCCCTAACCTTCTGGTCCGTCGCCGCCGCCAAAGTTGTAGGTCAGACAGGTCACCTACGGCAGCAGGCAGCGCAGCTCGCGACCTTAGGCGCTAATGGTGTCGCTGTCGTATCTCGAACCGTCCTTAGCGCGCCAAGTTGCTTTGTACGAGCTGCCGCTTTCTCCCCAGTGGGTGAAATCGCAGTCGCTGCCCGCATGGAATTGGCCGGAGCAGCTCGAACGCGCAAGTTCGCCGTCCTCGTATACGGCAAGATCGCCGCTAATGTAGGTCCCGGAAATGTTGCCGACACTCGCCTCCACTCCGCCGCTACCGATCTTCGCGATACAGACGCTGAACGACACGCCACCAGGGCTGAAGGTGTTGCATACTGGCGCCGCCAGGGCAGGGGAGGCCGGCGCAAGAGCAAGTGACGCGGCGGTAGCCAGGCCCGCCGCAGAGGCCGTCAGCGCGGCCCTTTTCCCAGCACGAACAGTTCTGAACAGCATTTAAATCTCCGTTCTCGCAGAACCCAACGGTTCCATAGCGGATGGTTCCATAGCGGACAAACGGGGCGAATAAAATACTTCAAGATTCTTCCCCGTTTAGCTCCAATTGGGAGGATAGGGCATATGGTCCACTTCATCAAGCCCGCAGGCTCCTTAGTGGACTGCCGCGAGGAAAGGACCTGCGTAGTACGGTAGCCGCCAATTGCTAGCTGACCAGGGCGTATGCGCGGCTGAGCCGGGTACGTTGGTGGAACCAGCGTGAGCGGGCCTGGTGGCGGCGGCGCCAGATGCTCCAGTGTTGGGCGTGCTCGGGAGGTGCCGCCCGGTGCAGCGCTCTGGCCAGGAGTCGTCGTGTCTCGGGAACCGTGTAGGGGATCAGGCAGGGCTCGGCTGGTGGGGTCTGGTCGGGGGTGGCCGGTGGTGGTGCCTGGGTGTCGGCGCAGTCGCGGAGTTGGGCGGCGGCGACGGCGCAGACGGCGAGGGCGGTCATGACCAGTACGGTGTGTCGGCGGACCGCGGTGTAGAGGCGGACTTTGCACTGGTCCAGTCCGAACTGGTCCTTGCCGAACTCGAAATCTTCCTCGACGGGCCACCGTAGTCCCGCGGCGCGGATCAGCCGAGTCATGGTTGGGGGTTGCCCCTCGGGCAGGTAGCAGTAGTGGAAGGCCAGGTCACCGGTGCGTAGGTGCCGGCGTGCCAGCACCACGAGTCGGGGGCTGGCGGTGGCAATCTGCGCCCACGCGTACCACCGTTGGGTTGTCGACAACGACTTGGTAGGCGCGGTGGCGCCGACGCTGGACGCCTTGATGGTATTCAGGCAGCAGAGTCTGCTCGACGAACCAGTCCAACCGATCCAGGTAGATGTTCGACAAGACCCGTGACGCCACTCCGCCCTGCGGCGGGCCTGCAGGGCGTGGCGTGCCATCGCCAGTCCTGCAGGTACCCGACCGTGAGCATGTTGGACACCGACCGCAGGAACCGGCCGTCATGGATCTTCTCCGCCAGAATCTAGCCCATGACTGGTGATCGAGAGAGCCGGAGCAGTCGTAGATATCACCCTCAATGAACCAGTGCGTACCCTTCCAAACCTCGACCACCTCACTCAACGCGGCGTGGCAGCCCCGGCCCGGACGGAAACCGTGAGAACGGTCGGAGAACTGGACGTCGTAGTACGCCTCCAATAGCAGACGCACCACCTCAGCGACCAGTTCGTCCGACCACGTCGGCAGGCCCAGCGGGCGCGATCTCCCGTCGTTCTTCGGGATGTGCACACGCTTGACCGGCCGCCATCGGTAGCGCTCCCGACGTAGCACGTCGATGATCGCTTCGATCTTGGCTTCGCCCTGCGGTCCGGCTTTCCCGGCCTCCCTGGCGGGTCGTGACTCCCGCGACTACTACGGGCACTCCGCCGCCGTAGGACCTGCGTCCCGTAGGCGGTCCCGTGGTACGTCTTCGTCATACGTGTCGAGCCCGACGTAGGACGCCCACTCATTCCCTCACCGCCCTCGTTGGACGGTGCCCCACGCCATGGAGGTTGCATCGACCTCCGGGTTCATGCCGACGCACGACGCGGCATCGGTTTCAAGCGTAGTTCCGATGGATGCGCACATTCATCGCTGGGGATTGGGCTTCAAGCAATCCAGCCTTGGCCGTATCAGGCGGATCCCGTGACATGTCACCCCGGACGCCTCCAGACAACCGTCACGCTTCCGGCATGCTCTTGTCCCCTCGCGCTTTCGCGTCCAGGTAAGCCGGCAGCCCCAGGAACCTCCCTCCAGTTCCTCCCCGCTGCACGGGGGGATACAACGAAGCGCCTCACGGCGCACACCGGACGTGCGACTTTCACCGCATCCGGCTCAAGCAAGTCCCGTGGGTCGTCGCAGAGTGTAGGGCGCGGGGCCTGGTGCTGTGGGCATGTCCAGTGGCAATCGGCGTCGTCGGGGTGTGGCTATGCCCGGTTGGTGCGCCAGCTGCTGACGGCGGCGGTGAGTAGGTCCGGGTCCACGGCCTGTAGCAGCCGGCGGATCATCGCTTCTGACGGACGCCGGTCCGGGGATACCCAACGCGACCGCGGTTGCAGCCGGGACGTCGGCGATCCACTCGTCGATCGCGGTGTACGAGCGGTAGCCGGCCACCACGGCACATACCGCTGCGGTCACCACCACGGTCAACCGGTGCCGGACCCCACGGCGGGCGCGAGGATCCGGCAACTCCGCCAGCGCTGCGAGCAGCCCAGCAGCGGTTTCGGACACCGTGGCAGCCGGTGCGGTGGACACAGACGAGATCAGCGATGATGGCAGCGCGCGCGTGGCTCACTTCGGACGATCTGAATCAGTCATGCCCACCCTGCTACCGCCACCAAGGCGTGTCTACACCAACCACATCAAGCCGGACACCCTCACGACTTTCCCGGGGCCCTGCGACAGGGCCCCGGAGTAGTCCGGGAATGTCCGCTTGATCATGGGATGCCGTGGAGGTTGAGGGCGGCTGTGGGCGTGGTGTGAGCGCGGCGGGCGCTAGCGGTGTTGATCCAGCCGGTGAGGCGGAAGGTGCCGCGGATGATGTCGCGGAGGGTGGCCATGACGGCGGGGGTGTTGTGGGCGCGGACCTGGCTGGCGTCCTCGGCGAAGGTGACGTCTCTGATCCAGTGCACGCTGTTCCCGATGGTCCATTGTTCGCGGGCCCAGGCGGCGATCTCCTCGGGTCGGGCCTGGTGGGTGGGGAGGTAGGTGATCGCGTAGACCACTTCGCTGGTCGGGTGCGTTTCTTTTTGAGTGAGGTTGTTGTCTGGTTCATGCGGCCAGGGCGAGTTGGTCTTTGTAGCGGCTGGTGTGGGTGCGTTGGTGCTCGCGTTGGAGGTGGTAGCGCCAGTACTGGTCGAAGTCGCCGTTGGCGATGACAGCGCGGAGCAGGAGGACGGCTTCGCCGCTGGTCAGGCTCCAGCGGGCGCCGGTGATGTCGAGGCGGTCTTTGACCAGGTAGCGGCAGGATCCTTCGATCACGCCGGTGGCGATCGGCCAGCCCAGGGCAAGGGCGATGTGGTAGTTGAGGTAGGGCTGTTTGGCGGTGAGGTAGGCGGTAGCGCGTTCCAGACCGGGGGTGTGGTGGTCGGTCAGGCGTTGGATGTGGGCGCGCAGGTCGGCGATCACGCGGGTGCGTGGCCTTGTAGGAGGTCGCGGGCGGTGTGGTGGACGAAGGCGGCGCGGGCCTGGTGGGAGGGATGTAGGTCTTCGGTGGCTTTCCACAGGTATTCGAGTACGTGGATGAAGTCGATGATGATGTCGATGTGGACGCTGCGGTGTTGGGCTTCCCGTTGGAGGCAGTCGAGTTGGTGGTTGGCGCCGTCGACCAGGACCACCCAGCGGCGTTCGTGACGTGGGTCGCGGGCTTCGGCGTGGTCGAACAGGGTGGTGACCATCTCGGCGGTGCCGTGTTCCAGTGAGGCGCTGACCTGCCTGTGTTGGGCGCGTGGCCCGTTGCGGCGGGCGGCGCGTTCGCTGGCGTTGGCTGGTAGCACGTCGGCGGCGGTGCGGGGCGCCGGTGGCGTGTCGTAGAGCGCGGTGACCACCGCCATGCGGGCGCGTCCGGTGCGTTCCCGTCGGGCCAGTTGGGCCGAGGGTGGCTGCGGGCTCGGCTGTCGGGGGGCTGGTTGGGCGCGCAGCGCGGCGGGGATCATGTTCACTCCGGTCGCGTCGATGCTGAACACCAGCAGGTCACGGCCGCCGGCCAGGCCCGGGCCGGCGGTCGCGGCCCGGTCGGAGTAGAAGTCGCGGATATCGGCCGCGGCCGCCACCGCGGTGGCCATCAACTGCCGGGTGCCCAGGTGCTGGCCGGTGGCTTCGATGATCGCTTCGCGTGCGCTGCGCAGCGAGCCAGCGGCCACCCGCTGGGCGACGGCCCGTCGCAGCGGGAAGGAATACAACCGTTGCGGCAACGCCAACCGCGCGTCGGCTGGGTGGAGGTTGCCCACGCCCGGTGCCCGGTAGGCGATCCGTTGCACCTCGACGCGTCCCACCGTGGTGGCCACCAGCCGCCGATGACCGGGCTCGGCCCGGGTGCGTACCGTCCCGTCGGCTCCGGTCACCTGGTCACGACGCTGCTCGCGGACGGCCCGCGCGTCAAGCTGGTCCTGCATCAGCAGCCGCTGCAACTCCCGCCCGGCGGCGGTGACGTAGTCCTCCAGGTCGGCCTGGGTGCAGGCCAACATCTCCTCGCCGCTCAAACGCGCGACGATCTGGTCAAACTGGGTACGGGAAGCAGCGAACTCGCAGGGTTCGGGCCCAGAGTGGGGATACAGTGTCACCGGGTCTTCCTCGGGTCGGCACAGGCTTGTCACCCGGCCAACTCGGGAAGGCCCTTCATGGTTGCCCTGTTCTCACCCCACGGTCTCACCGGCCGCATCCGCGGGGACGAACACGCCTGGTCGCGGCTCGACGACCCGCCCGGCCTGCTTCAGCTTCTTCAGCCGATGCCGTACCCGCTCGACATGCCGCGCCACCCGCGGGTCCTCACCCAGACGCGCGACGACCTCCTGACAGCGCACCGGACGGCCGAACTCGATCAACACCGCGACCAGCTCATCGGCAGACCCCGCCACATCGGCAGCCGAGGCAGGCAGGCCATCACCAACCACCCGCCCTCCCGCAACAGGCGCGCCCAGATCAGCCACCGGCAGCTCACCGATCACCTCACGCGCCACGGTCAGCCGCTCCAACTCCTTACGGCACACCGACAACAGACCCGCGATCCGCTCGGCCTCCCCTTCAAGCCGGTCCGCTTCCGCCCGACAAGCCGCTTCCCGCTCAGCCAGCAGACGCGCAACCTCGCCGTACTCCACCAGTCCGACCTCCCCACCGCCCGGCCACCACCACCTACCGCAACGACCACCCACAACCGCCGGACACGACACCCCCGCCCAACTCACTCAAGAAGAAACGCACCCTCGCTGGTCCACCTCTTCGTGCCCAGCGGGCGGCGTCTGCGGCGGATCCGCACGACTTGACGGGCGTGGGGGAACACCAGGTCATCGACGGTGACGGCCTGAACCTCGCGGATCTCGGCGCGGCCGTGGCCGCGACTGCTCTGGCGATGCAGGACCGGCACCTGCTTCCAGGGCAGGCGCCGGAGCTGCGCGGCGAGTGTGGGCTGATTGTCTTTGACGGTGAACAGGTAGTGGGCGTGGCGCTGCTGCACGAGGTAGACGGCGTGGGCGCGTTGGGCGTGCATGGCATCCGCCGTGATCACCGTGTCGGTCAGGTCGGCCGCGGCGATCTGGTCCAGCAGGGGCGCGAACTCACCGATTTGTTGGTCTTCGCGGCGATCTCGCGGGCGGCGAGGGTGACCGCGTCGGTATGACGCACGGCGGACAGGATGAACACGCGACTGCCGTCGGGCCGTTTGGCCCCGCGTAGACATTTACCGCCCACCGCGACGGCGGCGCGGCGCGGCCGGTCAGCGGGGGCGGCACGGTGAGCGCGACGCTGTTCCCGCTCGGGCACACCATCCGGAGTCACCGCGGCGGTCGCGGACCGGGCCAGCGCGGCCAAGTGCCCGTACCCGACGCCGGTCAGCACGCCCGGATCAACCCTGGCGTAGGCGTCACGCAGGGTCCGCTCGTCAGGAACCGGGTACCGGCCGGTCAATGGGTTGAACGGGCAACCCAGCCGGGCCAGTTCCCGCTGTTCACAGCGTCGGACCCACTCCGCAATCGCGGTCAGCGAGTTGTGGCCGGCCGCGCTCATCGCGCACACCCCGATCGCCAGCAACGTCGCCAACCGGTACCGCACACCACGAGGATCACGAGGGTCGGCGACCTGCGCCAACCGGTCCAGCAAGCCCGCAGACGGTGAATCGGCACCGATGGCGGCAGCCGCGGCATGCCCCGCCCCGGCGATGAGCGATGATGACACAGCGAGCACGACACCCTTGGTGAGTCTTGAAGCGTAGACAACTTCATGATCCACAGGTGTCGTGCTCGCTCCTCATCCGGTCACGTCCCTCAGGACAACGTCAGGCCAAAAGGGACATTCGCGGACTCCTCCGGGGCCCTGGGCCCTGCGAGGTTAGCCGACAGGGTCCTTGCGCGCGCCCTGCGGATAACGCTCATCCCGTTCGGGCGGATCCGGATGCTCCACCGAAACATCACCGGTTTCGATCGGACCACTTTCTTTAGCTGAATCGGTCGCGCCGGCGGGTTCTGCCGCTATGCTGCCCCTAGCGTCAGGGAATGGCGCGAAGCATGCAATGAGCACCGCCAGCGCAAGCCGCATGTTTTCCCAGACAACACCGCCCGGCAAATTCGCGCCGACTGAAGTCACCGGTAGAACCATCAAGGCGACAACGACCGCAGACCACGTCCAGTTGCGCGCTGCTACTAGACTAACTGCTGCGAAAGCCGCCAGCACCAACCACACCTGATGGTGGGTCCAAGAAACCGGGGAGAACACCACGCTGGCGGCGCCCACTACTGCGCTAGCCGCCAGAAGGCTTCCCCGCTTTGTCATTTGGGCTGCTCGCCACAGTGCCACGACTACGATGGCACCACCGAGTACTAGGACAGTGGTGGTTCGGGCCGAGTCGGAGAATTCCAGGCGCAGTAAGGCACCGTTGATGGACTGGTTGCCACCGGTGGCGATATTGCCGACACGCTCAACGTCCAGCAGTTCTATCGTCCAGTAACGAATCGATTCATCAAAGAGGACGAGCCAGGTCAACCCGGTAGCGGCAATGAAGGTACCTAGCGCGTTGATGGCTGCTCGGCGTTGCCCGGTCACCCAAAAATAAGGGATGAAGATCAGTGGAGTCAGTTTCAATGCCGCCGCGATCCCGGTTGCCACACCAGCATATTTTGGGGGGACGATTTTCATCGTGTCGAGCAAAACGAGCAGGGCAAGGAATATGCTAACCTGCCCGAAACGCATATTACTACTGATGGGAGCGGAAAGAAATAATAGCAGCGCTGAGCTGGCCATCGCAACGCCTGGGGCGGCCTGCCAGGCTTCGGAGGTGACCTTCCCGGCGATTTTCGCTATCGCCATGACCGCAGCGACGGTGGCTAAAGTCCAAATCACCATCAATGTTGTAGTATTGAGGTAGGTAAGTGGAGCAAATATTAGTCCGGCAAAAGGCGGGTAAGTGAACGGCGCGCCAGTCTCGGCAGCGGCGAAGTCATAAAGGCTGCTACCTGCCTTCCATGAGTTGACACCCCCCAAATATACTTGTAGGTCACTGAGTCGGTCGGACCAAGGTCGACTCAGTCCTGCCCAAGCCTGCAAAGCGGCCACGATGCAGGCAGTCGCCCAGACCAGAGAAACCAACCATCGATTGGGGTGGGTGGCTGGCGCTATCAGTGGCTCGACCGATTTGGTATGCACCGCTGGCTCCTGTCAGTATCCGGACACTCTTTTACGCGAGGTGAAGTCTCGCCCAGCACAACGCGGCAGAATTAGACAGTGGAAGCATTCGCCTCGTCGAGCTCGACGAAAGCCTCGGAAGGCATTCCAATTATGGATCTTACGGGGTTGGTCGTTGATCTCGGAAGCCGCCATCGTCAGATCAACTCCCGGGCCAGAGTGGACATCGGCTGGGCGTAGACCCACTGGTAAGTCGCTTCGTGTTGACACCCGTGCAGCCTGGTCGTCGCGGTGGTCAGGCGGCAACTGGCCGGTGGTCGAGGCCACGACCAGCCACCTTCTAGCAACTCCCTCGACGGCCGTCTGCAGCCGCGGGGAGCCGTCGACCGGTCGATCTCCGTATATTCCAGGCCCTCAGCCAGGCCTCGGGATATCTCTTCACGACCAGTTCCGGCCAACATGTTGCGCACAACGGACGTCCTGGGTCATCAAACCGCCAAGATCAAGTCTTTGGACTATCTGAGTCGCCGTCCCGACCGTCTGGTCGAAACGTTCCACGTTGGCCGGGGTGTCGACCACGTCGAGGCTGGTCGCGTCGATCGCCAGTCATCGACGCCGGGCCAGCCATGCGCCCCCGCGCCGCCGGACCCGCTTCTCACGCCGCCCACTGCGGTTGTGTACCGTGGGAAGTGGCGATCACATACGTCTACTTCTCCCATTTCGTTGTCGCCCTCGGGGTCGCGGCGGCGCTCTGGCTCACCGCGCGGCCGCAGTGGGCGGCGTTCATGCGGCGCTGGTTCGTCCTAAGCCTTTCCGGTTTGATTACGTACTTCCTGTATCCGGCCGCCCCGCCTTGGTGGGCCGCCGAGCACGGCTTCCTGGAGCCCTTGGAGCGGCTGAGCCTGCGTGGTGGCGAGGAGTTCGGCATGCACGGCGCGTTCAGCNTTATCCGGCTGGGCCAGCTCGCGTCGAATCCGGTGGCCGCGATCCCATCGCTGCACACGGCCTTCGCCCTGTTTGTCGTGCTGTTCTTCGTGACACGGATACGGAAGCGCTACTCGGCCATCCTGTTGCTCTATCCCCTGGCGATGACGTTCACTCTCGTCTACTCCGGTGAGCACTACGTCATCGATGTCTTAGTCGGGTGGGCGTACGTCTTGGGGACTTTTGCGATCGTCGGTCTGGCCGAGCGCTGGTGGCGACGGTGCCGACGCGTAATAAAGGCTAGACGTGGACGACGACAGTTTGTGTGACAATCGCGCAGAGCGGTTGCCGGCGGCAGGATACCGTACGGAGACATAGGGTTGGGTCGGCTTGGGGTGCAGTGTCTTGATTGATGTCGGTCCTTTTTTTTCAAGCCGCTGAACCGTACGTACGAGTTGGCCCGCATGCGGCTTTCCGCAGTGTCGTCGTCAGGCGCTGGTGGTGCGGGATTGTGGTTCAGGGGTTGGGTGATTGTGTTGCCCCTATAGCGGTAGCGGGTGACCCAGGGTCATTGCTGTCGGATAGGTGCTGGTCACGGCGGTGATGAGGTCGTGGGTGCGTCGGGTGGCGCGGGCGATGTTGGCCTTGCCGTTGGTGCGATGGTAGCCGATTGAGGTGTTGCGCAGAGTGGCCAGGACGGCGGGTCTGTTGCCGGTGCGGGCTTGGTGGAGGTCTTCACGGAACGTAACGTCCCGGACGTGGTGTAAGCGGTTCTCGATGTGCCATTCGCGGTGGGCCCAGTCCTGCAGGTCGGCGGGTTGGGCCTGCTCGGCGGGCAGGGACACCGTGAAGTAGGTGGTTTCGCGGCTGGTTTTCGCGCCGGTGGTGTGGGTCCGGGTGATTCGGATGGCCTGCTGGGCGTGGGGGAACCCGATTCCGCCGGGGGTGTGCACGGTGATGGCTTTGACGGTGCGGGTCTCGCGGCGGCTGTGCCCGGTGTCGCGGCGGCGGTCACCGAGTGGGATCTCGGGCCAGGGTAGGGCTTTGAGTTGGGCGAACAGGGTGGGCTGGTTGCCTTTCGTGGGGATCATCAGGTGGGCGCCGCGAGCGGCGATCTCCTCGGCGTGGGCGGTCTGGGTGTGCAGCGCGTCGGCGATGAACGGCAGGCCGGTCAGGCTGCCCAACACGGTCTTGACCGCGTCGAGCAGCGGTGCGAACGCGGGGATTTCGTTTGATTTCGCGGCGATGGTGACCTGGGCCAGGACGATGCCGGTGCTGGTGTCGTACGCGGTGAGCAGGTGAACCTGACCGCCGTCGTGGCGGCGGGCACCTCGAAGGGTTTTCCCGTCCACGGCGATCAGCCTCCGGTACCGGTGCGGCCGAGGCGTGCTCACCGGCCGGGTGCGGGTAGTCAGCCAACCGGCCAGGGCGGTGGACAGCAGCCCGTCGTCCAGGTGAGTCAGCAGCCGCCACACCGTCGTGCCCACCGGCACCCCGCGATCGAAACCGAGCTGGTCGCGGGCCTGGGCGTCGAGATCATGCAGCCAGTCGGTGATCGCGGCGAACGACGACGCGCCGGCCAGGACCGCGCACACCGCTTTGAGGGTGTCGACGAGGTTACGCGATATGGAAGTGGTCGACGACCAGCAGCGCGTGCGGCAGCACCTGCCGGATTGCGGCCTTGAACACCGTGCACATGTCGATTGCCGCCGCCCGGATCTGGTCACGCCAGGCCTGCGGACGAGCCGCGAGTCAGCCGGTGACCGCAGCGGTGGTGCGGCCTTCGACCTGGGCGAGTAGCCCCTGTTCGTCCGACAGGTCAAAGAAGCCGACGTGGCACCGATCCGCGGTGGTGCTGGCCGTACGACCACGGTCCCAAAGCGCGACGGGCCGCGCCAGACCGCGTAGACACCAGCACAACGGTGGCCGTAGCAGGTCACCGAACCTGACCGTCCACGGGCGTTACCGGGGGGTTTTCGGGGGACAGTTCGAATATGTCAGAGGCCCTGATCAGCGTTTCCGCTGGTCAGGGCCTCTGCTCTGCGCGCCCGAAGGGATTCGAACCCCTAACCTTCTGATCCGTAGTCCCGTGCGTGCTGGTCATGCACCGAACATCCGAGCACCAAGGGAGCACCATCGCGGCTGGTAACCACCGGCGTCGTCGCGCTTGGCGGAGCGTCGTGCCTGGCTCCGACGCCGGCAGCCGTTCCGGATGTTGCATCGCCTGGCGATCCAGAGGCCTGGCAGGCGCATGGCGCTCGAAGCCCGTATCGCGTTGTGGGCATTGGCCGTCGGCGCGCTCCAGGCGATCGCGGCCCTCGTCGCGCTTGCTGTCGATGTCGCCGCTGGCCAGTAGCGGTTAACCGTTCCCCCGCATGCCGAGGGGCAACGCCCTCGGCAGCCGTGCTGGCGGGGCGGATGTCACTCTCCGCGGTCGATTGATGGGTCCGAAATCTGGTGGCGACAGGCCATGGGACGTTGAGCTGTGCCTTGTGGTCAGGGGCGCTCGGGCCAGGGGACAGCCCGTAGGCGCCAGCTGAGCACTAGGGTCAGGAGCGCAGCGGCGGCGGTGATCCAGTAGTTGGTGTGCCAGGCCCGTCCGGTGGAGAAGAACCTTGTGAGCAGCGATTCCGGTAGGGCTTGCTGAGCAACCACGAAGATTGCGAACAGAGATGGTGTGGCGACGGCGGCGGCCAGCGGGCCGGCGCCGAGGCAGAGGATCCCGCCGATGCAGGCGAAGGCGACCACGTTGCCTACGAGCCCGTGCAGGGGTGGAAACTGCGTGTCGGGGTGGCGGGTGGTGATTACCCGGTACCAGATCGGGAGGACGGCCAGAGGGGCTGCAAGCATGACCGCGGAGTAGGCCAGGTGCCCGAACCGTGCGGAGAGGTGCGCGTTGAGTTCTCGACCGTCGAATCGTGGGGTGGTGATTGCCGGGAGGACGCTGGCTAGTGCGACGGCAAGCAGTTCCGGGGTGCCCACGCCGCGGGGCGGCAGGTCGAACACCGTGCTGACCGAAAGGCTCAGCTCGGGGAACGCGGCAGCGAGGACCAGTGCGACGACGATGACGCTCGCCGCGAGAGGTCCGCCCCGCCCTGCTCCCAGCGTTCATGATAGGCGTCGATGCTGGGCGCGGGACCGGGTAGCGGCTCGACCGCAGGAGCACGCAGACCGGCGAGGCTGATCGCCAGCAGACGGCGCCGGGTGAGGTCGTCCTCCTCGGCCGGCCCGCTGGGCGGTCGGCGGCTGACCATCTCGATCAGCAGGGTAATGTCCAGTGTGGTGACGTCGTCCCGCAGCGCCCCGGCCCGCTTGGCCCGGGCGACCAGCTTTTCGGCGAGTTCCCAGACCTGCTCGCTGACCTGCTCCATCTCCACGGTGACCGGGATGCTTCCGGCGACCGGCGCCAGCGCGCCGCTGCGCTGCGCGACGCAGCGCTGCACGTACTGGACCAGGCCGGCCCAGGGGTCCTCGATGTCCAGACCCGCCTGCGCCGCGTCGGCGGTCTGCCGCATGGCGAGCAGGCAGAGCTGTTGGAGAAGCTCCTCCTTGCTGCCGTATCGCCGGTACAGGCTGCCGATCCCCAGTCCGGCCCGCTCGGCCACGGCCGCGATCGGCGCATCACTGCCCTGGGTGGTGAAGACCTCCCGAGCCGCCTCCAGCACGCGGCGGTCATTTCGCGCCTTCTCGGCATGCCGGCCACGCCTTCTCGGTCGGTCCGTCTCGGTCACCTGACCAGCATAATCCGCGCCCCTCCCCGAGCCGGAGGCGTGCGCTATAGCTCGCGGAACGGTTCGCTCCGTAATTCATTCTCATGATGGGAGCCGTCATCCGCGACTTCGCGCTCTTCCGTGACCACCGGTTCCGGCTGCTGTTCGGCGCCCGCACCGTCTCCGTCCTCGGCAGCGCCTTCGGGCCGGTGGCGCTGACCTTCGGGGTGCTGGAGCTGCCCGGCGCGACGCCGACGACCCTGACCATCGTCATCGGCACGCAATCGGTGGCGCAGATCGCGTTCATGCTCCTCGGTGGAGTCATCGGCGACCGGGTGCCCCGAAACCGACTCATCGCGGTCACCGACGTGGTGTCGGCCGCCGCGTTCGCCGCGCTGGCGGCGATGCTGCTCACCGGCTGGGCCCCGGTCGCTGCTCTGGCGGCCTGCGCGGCGGTGATCGGGTTCTGCAGCGCGCTGTTCCTGCCGGCCCTCACCGGCATCGTGCCCAGCGTCGTACCGTCCGACCTGCTGCAGACCGGCAACGGTCTGCTCCGGCTCGGCACCAACGGCGCCCGCGTCCTGGGCCTGGCGCTGGCAGGCGCTGTGGTAGCGCTCGTCGGCCCCGGCTGGGCCCTCCTGGTCAACGCCGGAGGCTTCACCGTCTCGGCGCTGCTCATGGTGCTGCTCCGGCTCTCCCCCACCCCGGTCCGGGCCGGCGCCTCCGTCCTGCGCGAGCTGCGCGAGGGGTGGTCGGCGTTCTCCTCCCGTCAGTGGCTGTGGGTGATCGTCCTACAGTTCTCGGTGGTCGGTGCGGTGCTGCAGGCCTCGTTCGGGGTGCTGGGGCCGGTCGTGGCCAAGGCTGAGCTCGGTGGCGCCCCGGCCTGGTCCGCGGTCCTGGCGGCGAACGCGCTCGGCATGTTCCTCGGCATCGCGGTCTCCATCCGCATCCGTCCGCGCAGACCTCTGCTGGTCGCCACCCTCACCGTGTTCACGATCGCCCTGCCGATCCTTCTCCTCGGAGCCGGCGCACCGCTGGCCGCCGTCATCGTCGGCGCCCTCCTGCTCGGCATCGGGTTCGACATCTTCGGCGTGCTCTTCGAGACGACCATGCAGCGGGAGGTTCCCGCGGACACGTTGTCCCGGGTGAGCGCCTACGACGCATTCGGCTCGTTCGCGCTCGCTCCGCTGGCGCTGCTCGCCGCCGGCCCGCTCGCCGAAGAACTCGGCCCGCGGCCGGCGCTGCTCGGGTGCGGCGCACTTATCATCGTCGCCACCGCCGCCGCCCTGTTCTCCCCGCAGGTGCGCCGCCTCGAAACACCCGGCCGAACGCCAGATCCGCCGACCGGTGACCATCTCCCGGTCCGGCCGGCGGACCCGGCCGTGGCCGGTGACAGCGGTCTCGACCAGCATTCGAGTCGAGCTGAGCATGGGGGGGGCCACATCTGCCGGGCTGCGCGACGGAGGCTGACCCAATGCGTGTGCTGTTCGTGTTCGAGGCCGGCGACGGGACCATCTTTCCGTACGTGCCGCTGGCCCAGGCGGTGCGCGGCGCGGGCCACGAGGTGCTGACCGCGACGCACGCCGGCGCCGTTCCGACGCTGCTGACCGCGGGGCTTCCCGCCGTCGCCAACAGCTCCCGGGCACCGCGCGACTACCGCACCGCCACCGACGGCAGTCTCATCCCGCTCCCGGCCGACCCGGTCGCCCGCGAGGAGGAACTCGGCCGCCTCGGTGCCATGATCGGCATCGACGCGCACGCTGGTCTACAGGACGTGATCGTCCACTGGCGTCCGGACGTGGTGGTCGGCTGCGCCGGCGCACTCGCCGGTCCGCTCGCGGCCGCCCAGGCGGGTGTTCCGCTCGTCCGCTTCGCCGTCGACATCGGCGAGATTCCGCTCCGCGAAGTGAGCGCGCTGGAACACCTGCGGCGGTCGGGCCACCCCGACTTGCCGGACCCGGCCCTGTCCCTGACCACCTGGCCGTTGAGCATCCGACCCGCCGACGTCGCGCCCGCCGAGCCGATCCGCCATGTGCCGTACGCGACCCCTCGCCCCTTCGAGCCCTGGATGTTCGTCAAGGGCGAACGGCCCCGGGTACTGGTCTCCGCCGGCTCCCGGGTGAGCCGCGACTACGCAATCGACCATGTCTCGGACATGATCCGCGCCGGGTCTCAGCTCAACGCCGAGTTGCTCATCGCCGAGGCGACGAGGAACACCGCGAGCGACACCAGCCAAACCGAACGGGCGCTGAACCGGTCGACCAGGTGCCCGGAAGCCGGGATGGCGGCGCAGGTGGCCAGCAGATACGCACCGGTCACCCACTGGATCGTGGATGCGGATGCGGCGAACTCCCGGCTGATCGCATCAATCGCGACCACCATGATGGTGCCGTCCATGACCGACACGATCATGCCGAGCAGGACCACGATGCCCAGCCGCATCAGCGCGGGGTCCATGCGCTGCCGATGTTCCTGCCCCGTGGCCTCCCGCCGCCATCTGGGCCGCCCCTCCTAGCCGTCGTCGCCTGATGGCGTCTCCCGATGTCCGTGGTCTGGCTCGACCAGCCTCGCTCAGCTCACCGTGAGCACGACCTTGCCCCGGCCGTGTCCGCTCTCGACGTCACGGTGCGCCGCCGCAGCCTCCGCGAGCGGGTACGCGTGCCGGACGTGCAGCTTGAACTTGTCCTGCGTGTACAGGTCGACCATCTCGCCGAGCCGGGCGGCGGAACGACCCGGACCCAGAGCAGGGATGCCAAGCTCCTCGGCGGCCTCGTCGGAGACCATGGTGCGGATTCGGTTGCGGTCCTTGACCAGTTCGACGGAGGCGTACAGTGCCTCCGGGCCGGCCGCGTCGAGCGCGGCGTCGGCGCCGTCGGGTGCCACCGCGCGGAGCCGGTCGAGCAGTCCGTCGCCGTACGCCACCGGGATGGCGCCGATGGCGCGTAGGTAGTCGTGGTTGGCCTCACTGGCGGTGCCGATGACGGCGGTCGCGCCCCAGGCCCGGGCGAGCTGCACCGCGAAGGTGCCGAGCCCCCCCGCGGCGCCGTGAACCAGGACGGTGTCACCCGGCCGGATGGTCATCGCCTCGAGAGCCATGTGAGCGCCCTGGGCGTTGCCGGAGAAGCCACCCGCCATCTCCCACGGCAGCACCTCCGGCTTGACGACGATCTGGTCAGCCGGCACGACGACGTACTCGGCGTAGCTGCCGAGCAGGCTGTAGCCGAGCACCGGGGTGCCGGTCGGGAAGCCGGTCACACCATCACCGACCTGGTCCACCAGACCGGAGAACTCGTTGCCCGGGATCCGGGGCAGGGTCGGGTCGATCGACGGTGGGGCCCAGCCCTGCCGGATGCCGATGTCGAACGGCTGCACTCCGGCGGCCTTGACCCGTACCCGTACCTGACCCGGGCCGGCCTGTGGGGCCGGAACCTCGATCAGATCCAGGACCTCGGGTCCACCGAACGTGGAGAAACCTGCTGCCTTCATGCTGGTTCTGATTCCCTTCGTGTCACAGCTGTTGGACCGGGCGCTTCGTTGGATGTGGTTCTGACAGGGGACAGGAGGGCCGGTTGGTCCACCTGGAACCGCTGGAGCGGATCCCCGACCGTGCGGTACCGGGTGTCGCCTGGGCCAGCCATGCCCACGCGTGTCGGCGCCTCCCTCCCCGCGGAGTGCCCCGGTGGGCAGAACGCCCTCGGGTCCCTGCCGGCCCACGGTAAAACCTCTACCTAAGATGAGGTCAACTCCCGATTTCGCGGTCGGGCCCACGGGGAGTGGCGTACGAATTCGCCCAGGTGACGGACGTGTCGCGCTGCCCCGACTAGCCACCGACACCAGGTAGGACCAGTGCAGTGGCTGATGTCCCGTGCGGCGTGCATGAAGTAGGCACGGCGTCGAGTCAGGCCACTGTCAGACGAATCTCCTTGAGGGCCAGGTCAAGGGTCTGGGTCACTTCTTCCGGGGAGGCGCCACGGGCGATCACGTAACCCAAGCGGTCGTACGCGTGGCGGGGCGGACGGACCGGGGTGCCCGGCCGGGTGGTGAGGGTGACCCGCTCGACGCCGGGAAGTCGCTCAGCGCTCGCCACGCCGTCGACCACCGTGAGGAGGCCCTCCCGGTCGGCGAGCAGGAACCTGATGCCGGCGTGACCGGACGGCCGCGCGGCGAGCACCGGAGGCAACCCGGCGGCGACCCGCAGCTGCTGCTCGATCAGGTCAATCCCGGTGGTCAGGCGCATCAGCTCGGGGATCATGCCGCCGGCCAGTCTCGGGTTGATCTCGATGATCGCCGGACCGTTCTCGGTCAGTCTGACCTCCGTGTGTGAGGGACCGAGCCGCATGCCGCAGGCGACGAGGGCGGAGCGCACCACATCGACGATCGTCGCAGCCGTCCGGGGTGGCAGGTCGGCCGGGAACAGATGGCCGGTCTCCACGAAGTACGGCAGCTCGCCCACCTGTTTGGCGGTGATGCCGAGGCATTCGGTGCGGCCGTTCCAACCGAACATCTCGACGCTGAACTCCGGGCCGTCGAGGAACTCCTCGACGAGTGCCGTCCGGGCCGTCGGGAGACCACGGACGTTGGTGCGCAGCTCGATGATCCGGCGAGTCTGAGCGCGGGCCTGGTCGGCATCGCCACAGAGCAGGACGTTGGTGGAGCCCGAGTCGTCGGAGGGCTTCACCACACAGGGAAACCCCACCTGATCGACCGGTCCGGCAGGGTCGGTCAACACCGCGAACCGCGGTTGACGGACGCCCGCCGCAGCCAGGGTCTCCCGCAGCTCCGCCTTGTCCCGGCAGAGCGTCACCGCCTCGACCGGGTTCGCCGGCAGGCCGAGCCACCGGGCGAGCCGGGCGGCCGTGGGCACGTAGAAGTCACTGGTGGTGGTCAGCCCTGCGATCTCCTCACGACGGAAACCGTCGAGGATCGCCGCCCGCAACCCGGCCACCGAATTGGTGTCGCAGGTCAGCACCCGGCACCCGCTCTGCTCCAGCCCGGCGTACCGAGCCGGCTCACCGGTCAGCAGCATTGGAACCAGTCCCAGCTCCCGTGCGGAGCGCATCGCCAGCATCCCGGTGCCGCTGGTGTTCGCCTCGACGAAGAGAAGGTGCCGCGGGACGTCCACGGCGACCTCCGCGCGTGCCCACGCCTCGGTGGGGGTGCCATAGCCGATCAGGGTGGGCGCGCTGCGGGACGGCAACGCGTCCACCCCCTTCTCCGTCCAGTAGTCCCGGTTGTAGACGGTTCCGGCATAACGATCGCCCCGGTCTGGGAAGATCCCGACGATCCGCTCTCCCGGATGAGCCCGTGCCGCGACGTGTCCCAACACACGGTAGACCGAGCCGGACGTGTTGCCCGCGAAGACCTGCTGCTCACGCGCCAGCGCCTCGGTGGCCTCGAACGCCTCGCGGTCGTTGAGCCAGTGGACCTCGTCGACCAGCCCTCGGTCGAGGTTCTTGGTTAGCAGGCTGTTACCCAAGCCGCTCTGCAGGCCAAGCTACGTGACCGCATCGCACCCAACGACGACGAAATCACCAGGGACACCCACATCAACACCCGCGCGGACCTGTGGATTGAGGAGATCACCGCCGAGGAACACGTCTCGCAGCAGACTATTGATAGGTACTGCACGCAGGCCAGGTACGGCCAGGCCCTCCAAGCTGACAAGCGGGCGTTGGAGATCAGCGAGGCAGTGTTGCCGGCGGGACACCCCGACATCGCGCTCCGGATGAACAACCTGGCGTACACGTTGGGGGGTCTGGGGCGGGCGGAGGAGGCGTTGCCGTTGCGGCGGCGGGCGGTGGAGATCAAGGTAGAAATTCAGCGTAGACGGTATGGTTCGAATGATGCGGGCTGATTGCAGCAACTTGCCCAGCCCTGGCTCTGGCGAGTGACTAACTGGGTGACGACTAGGTCGTACCCTGGTGGACGGACTTCGATGGACGTTCGGATCCAGCTCGATGATGTGTAATGGCTGGTGGGAGGGGCTTGGTTGTTGCCTGGGGGTCAAGGAGTCTGCCGGGCACACACGGGGCTCAAAGACACTGTGAAATGGCGGCAACCAGCCATCAACGATGTGAGCTTAGAGCAGTCCGCTTCTACCTATTGATCGTTTGTCCATTGCACGCAGGTCGGTCGCTGGCCGGTACGGACGAACTCGCGAGCGGCCTGCCGAGCGGTGTCCGGTGTGACCCGAGCTCGGTCGGGGCCGGCGAAAACGGCGTCGCCGCCGTAGTCGAAGGCGATGTCTGGGGTGCCGTCCGGCCACGGCGGGGCACCCGCCTCGACGCCGATCCCGCCTTCGGGGCCGAGCCAGAGCACAAACGACCGGTCCGGATGTCCCACGCCGATCTGCAGTGCCGGCGGCAGCGGTGCGTCCCATGGAGAAGCGTCACTAGCTAGGTGCTGCGGCGGGTAGATCCCGACGACCTGCGGAACACCGGACGCGGCGGCGTCGTTGAGGGCGGTGTCCACCTCCGCGATGGTGGAGCCGGGCCGGCGGTTACCCCGACCCCACGTGACGACGTAGCTCACTACACGATCCCCTTTCCGGTTCCCTCGTACTGGCCGACCGTTCGCACCCCAGCCGGAGCGTTCGGATCTTGCACGTAGATCGTGAGACGCGAACCCGCCGGGATGATGTGTCGCAGTATCCGATCGCAACCGTACGGGTCGTCCGTGCAGGGCTCTTTGTTGACCACGAGACTGACCTCGCACGGTGCGCCGGGACGGCGCATCTGCTGAGCGGCGCGTGACTCCACGTGATCGGTGAGAGTCCACGGAAACCCCTTCAGCCCGGGAATCGGACGCAGGTCGCTGGTAGATGCGATGTTGCGTCCGCTTTTCCAGGGCTCGGCCGATAGCGGGCGTCCGGTCGAGTCGAATGCCTGGCCGTGGGTCGGGCCGTGATCATCGGGGCGAGTGGGCAGATCCTGTCCGGCCTGCCGGATCCAGGACGGCACCGGGGCAGCGCCGCGCGTCGGAGCCGATACCGGGGGTGGTGCCGGGAGGCTGATGCCGAGAGTGCGGCCATACGCTACAAGGGCAGCTGCTGCCAGGGCCGCGTCCCGGTCTGCCACCTGTAGGCGCTCGATCGCGGCCGTGACGTGCTGCAAGGCCTGGTCGACCAGCGGGTGCCGACTGGACGCGGTTACTGCGGTGAGCCGATCGCGGGCCCGGATCGCCGCCTCGATACCAACTGCCGCCCCTGCCCGTGTCTGGGCGATGCCATCCAGGACCGTGCGCAGCCCGGCGGCGACCGAGGCCATGCTCACCGGCCGGCTCCCCAGCACATGAAACGAAAGCGTACCGGCCGGTCGATGCCGCTACATGCCCTCAACGGCCCGGCGGAGAAAGCCGGCGCCTTTCGAAAAGCGCGACGGGTGTTGCCGGTAGTAGGTCACAAGCCAGCCCAGTGGTCCCGCCAGGGCCGTATGGCCCCAGCACTCTGCGAGCGCGTGCTGCTGGCTCAGCCTGCCGCTCCGCCGGTTGCTCTTCGACCAGATTGCTCGTACCGTATGCCGAATCGCTGGTCAGGGCGGCTCCCCCCGTGGCTGCCCTGACGAGCTCTCTCGCTAGCGGAGGCAGCGGGAGTTGGCCCGGGCACTGACCGTCGTCGGGTACGGGCTGCCGTACTTCCGCCGGCTCCCGGGTGGGCTGAGCGGTGAACTGGTCGGCGCGGCCATGCCCCGGCTGGCCGACAACCCCGACCGGTACGTGCTGGAGGAGGCGGTGCCAGCCCCGACCGACGTGCACCAGGACCATCGACGGGGTGAGTCACACGGGGGAGGGCAGGTAGCTGTGATCCGGCACGCCAACGACAAGGACGCCGACGCGATCACCCAGGTGTTCCTGGCATCACGGGCGGCGGCCATGCCCTACCTGCCGCGGCTCTACGACGACGAGCAGACCCGGGCCTTCATCACCCACGTGGTCCTGCCCCAGTGCAAGACCTGGGTGGTCGAGTCCCCGGAGACCGGCGAGATCCTCGGCTTCGCCGCCCTCGAGGGCGCCATGCTCGAACACCTCTACCTGCGCCCCGACGCCCGGCGGCAGGGCATCGGCACGCAGTTGCTGGAGCAGGTGCGCAAGGCCAGCCCGACCGGCCTCACCCTGCGGGTCTTCACCCGCAACACCGACGCCCGGGCCTTCTACGAGCGGCACGGCTTCCGTCAGGTCGACGAGAACGACGGCAGCCGCAACGAGGAGAACGAGCCCGACATGACGTATGTCTGGCAGGGACGCGCCTGATGACGGGTGGCTCCACTCGCCCCGAATTGCGCCCCTATCCGCATGGCTCCCAGTCGATCGCCTCCGACGGGCAGCTCAACGTCTGGCTGCACGACCAGCGCATTGGCACCGGCTCGCGGTGCATCATCCCGATCGCGATCCGGTGCGCGGTCAGCTCGGCGTGGCCGCGCTACGCCGGGCGTTCGACGACGTCGTGACCCGGCACGAGATCCTGCGCACCGTGTACCGGGTCTGCGGCGGCTGGCCCGTGCAGGAGGTGCTGGACCCGCCGTCGGTGGCCGAGGCGCTGACCACCGTGGACTGTGCCGAGGCCGACGTGTGGGAGCTGGTCACCGCCACCGTGCCGGCGCCCGCGAGCCGGAGAGATTGACGAAGACGTACCGCCGGCGCCGCGACATCCGACCAGGGTGCGGACCCACCTCGCCGTCTCGTTCTGGGCTCGTAGGCCGAGAGGGGGAAACCATGATCAAAACCCACTGGGACCGGGCGGGCTGCCATCGGGACGGAGTGGGACGGAGGGGATGCGCGTCGCACGAGCACCCACGGAGCACCCAACCGTCCACTAGGGACGAGGCAGTAAAGGCGCCTGACCCCTGTTCTTGCAGGTCAAGCGCCTTACGATCTTGCGCGCCCGAAGGGATTCGAACCCCTAACCTTCTGATCCGTAGTCAGATGCTCTATCCGTTGAGCTACGGGCGCTGGTGCTTGGTCAGCCTACACGACTAACTTTCGCGCGGAGACTCCGGGATTCGAACCCGGGAGGGGCTTTAAAACCCCAACCGCATTAGCAGTGCGGCGCCATAGACCAGACTAGGCGAAGTCTCCCTGGCGGCCTCGCAGGCCACCGGGGGTTGAGAATACAGGGCCCCGGCCGCCGGGAGCAAAGCGACTACCCGCGGGCCGGCCGGAGGTCGGATCGCCGCGGACCTCAGAGCCAGTCGAACCACTCCTTCGGCAGCGCCGCGTAGCCGACGAAGGCCACGATGTCCAGGAGCGTGTGCGCCACCACCAGTGGCATCACCCGCCGGGTTCGGAGGAAGTACAGGCTGAAGATTACGCCCATGATCGCGTTGCCGACGAACGCGCCGAAGCCCTGGTAGAGGTGGTAGGAGCCGCGGAGCAGCGCGCTGGTGGCGACGACCGCACCGAGTCGCCACTGGAGCTGCCGCAGTCGGGTGACGAGATAGCCGACCACGATCACTTCTTCCAGTACCGCGTTCTGCACGGCGGCGAAGATCAACACTGGTGCTGCCCACCAGACGTCCGGCAGCGCTGCGGGCACCAGCGTCGCGTTGAGCCCGAGTTGCGCCGCCGCCCAGAACAGGGCCAGGCCGGGCAGGCCGATCAGCGCGGCCAGGCCGGCACCACGTACGAGATCCTGGCCGGGCCGGCGGGCGTCCAGGCCGAGCGCCCGCGCTGGATCGCCGGGGTTGCGCGCCAGCAGGTGTACGGCGAGCAGCACCGGCAGCAGGGCGAAACTGATCCCGAGCAGTTGGTACGTGAGGTCGAGGTAGGGCCGCTCAGACCGGGAGGTGTTCAGAGCGGCGGTCTGCGCCGACAGCGGTCCCTCGGCGGTGAGTTTGGCGACGATCGAGGTCAGGGCGTAGACGGCCGACTGGCCGAGCGACAAGCCGAGGACCAGCCACGTCTCGGTGCTCAGCGTCCGACGGGTCACCGGTCGGTCCAGATCGAGGGTCACCGCACCACTGTGCCTGACCCGACTCCTGATCGTGGCACCGAGGAGACCTCATGAACCGGTCGCACATTCTGTGCGACCGGTTGGCACGCTCCATGGCCATTCTTGGGTTGCCCGATCCCCGTACGGAGAAGGAGCGCGCTCCCGTGGACGACGTCGCGCGGCTACTCAAGGAGAGTTGGACCCTGGTTGAGGAGCATCGGGACCGGCTGAGCGAGCACTTCTACGCCCGGCTGTTCCTGCTCGACCCCGAGCTGCGTTCGCTTTTTCCGGCGCAGATGGCGGGCCAGGGTGATCGGCTGTTGGAGGCGATCATCACCGCCGCCCACACGGTGGACGACCCGGAGGGCTTCGACGAGTTCCTCCGCTCGCTGGGTCGGGACCACCGGAAGTACCACGTCGAGGCGGCGAACTACGAGACCATGGGCGTCGCCCTGCTGGACGCCCTGCGCAGCACCGCCGGCGACGGCTGGAATCTGACCTTCGACCAGGCCTGGCGGGACGCGTACGCCGCCATCTCGGGCAAGATGCTCGCGGGGGCGGCGGCGGACGACAACCCGCCGTTCTGGCATGCCGAGGTGCTGACCCACGTTCGGTACGGGCCGGACACGGCGGTGTTGACGGTCCGCGCCCTGCAGCATCCGTTGCGGTGGCAGGCGGGCCAGTACGTCAGTATCGAGGCGCCCCGATACCACCCGCGGGTGTGGCGGACCTATTCGGTGGCGAACGCGCCGAACGACGACAACGTGCTGGAGTTCCACGTTCGGACGCCGTCGGGTGCGGGATGGTTGTCCGGCGCGTTGGTTCGTCGGGTGAAGCCGGGTGATCTGTTGCGGTTGGCGGCGCCGATGGGGTCGATGACCCTGGATCGGGGATCGGACCGGGACGTCCTCTGTGTCGCTGGCGGCGTGGGCCTGGCTCCGGTGAAGGCGCTGGTTGAGGAGTTGGCGGGTTATAACCGGTCCCGCTGGGTGCACGTCTTCTACGGCGCCCGTACGCCGCTTGATCTCTATGGCCTGGCCGGGCTTCAGGAGCTGGTCTCCCGGCATCCGTGGCTGTCGGTGACGCCGGCGTGTAGCGGCGGTGCGGGCTTCGAAGGTGAGCTGGGCGACATCTCCGAGGTGGTCGGCCGGTACGGCCCGTGGACGGCGCATGACTGCTACGTCTCCGGGTCGGCGTCAATGGTCCGGGCCACGCTGCGGGTGCTCTCCAGCGATGAGGTGCCGCCGGAGCGCACTCGGTACGACACCTTCGGCGAGTTGTAACGGACATTACCCATCGGGCGGACCGGCACCGCCCACGACGGCCACGTCCGCCCGGCCCTCCTTCCCCCGGGCGGACGTGGCCGTACCGACGCTGTCAGTAGCGCCAGGGCTGGCCCGTGTGCCGGTACTCCTCGACCGGCACCAGCGGCACGCCGGGGGTCATCCGGTCGACGTAGAGGCGCCCTTCAAGGTGGTCAATCTCGTGTGCCACGAGGCGCGCCATGGCGTACTCGTATGAGGTGATGACCCGACTGCCGTCGAGGTGGGTGTGCTCGACGTCGATCCGCAGCGGGCGGGGCACGAGACCGCGCTGGTCGAAGAAGGAGAGGCACCCCTCGTACTGTTCGTCGGTGTCGGGTGCGGCGTCGACCACCCGCGGGTTGAGCAGGACGACGGGTTCGCCGCCGCGGTCCGGGGGGCGGACGACGGCGGCGGCGCGGCCGATGCCGATTTGCGGAGCGGCGACGCCGACCCCCTTGCTGAACGGGTGTAGCTCGTCTAGGCGGAGCAGGGCTGCGGTGAGCCGTTCCACGGTCTCCTGAGCTGCCCCGACCTCGCGGGGTAGGTCGAACGGCTGGGTGGGCTGGCGGAGTAGATCGGCATCGTGTTGGAGGATGCCGAGGCTCCGCATCCGGTCGCTTGGTCGCAGCCAGCCGGGCTCTGTCGGCTCCCCCTCGGGTCGGGACCGGAATCGCCACTGCATCCGGTAGCGGCCGTTCAGCGGCGGCTCGTCCACCGCCCAGGCGAAGATCGTTCGGTCGCCCTCCTCCCGGTGGGCCACCGGGGTACGCAGCGGGCCTTCCGCCGCGGAGAGCGAGGTCTGGGCACCCCAGACCTGCGGGTCGAGGGCGGTGGGCAGGTCGAGCCGGACGGCGAGGTGCCGGGTGGGTACCCGGACGGCCCGCTGAAACCAGGGGCCCCACTTGTCCGCCCCGACGTGGTAGGCGTACTCGATGGTGGCGCGGTCGCCTGGGTAGAGCGGGAAGCGCCGGTCGGCGTTCTCGAAGAGCAGCCAGATCTCTTTGAAGGCGTCCCGGTCGTGCTTGGTTCGCCAGTGCATCGCCTCGCGCTCCGGCCCGTCCAGCCGGTACGCGCGAAGCTGCAACTCGGCGAAGGTGAGGGGGTGCGTTCGGTGGTGCCGGTTGGAGCGGCCGGGGTCGCCCGGGTAGCGGTCAACGGCGACGCGGACGAGGTAGCGGGTGATCGGCTCGGTCCCGGCGTTGTGCAGCTCCCGGCGGATGACGCAGTGGTACGTCTCGTCCCGGTAGGTGAGGCTGGCGTGTTCCCGTTCGACGATCAGTCCGGTGCCGGGAGGCAGCCATTGCCCGGGGGCGGGTGGTTCGCGGTGCGCCGTCCGGTCGCTACGGGTGTGTCGGAGTTCGTCGTATTCGCAGAAGCGTTGCCAGATCGCTCCGCTGGCCTCCAGCACGGCCTCTGCCCGCCGGGCGAAGTCTTCGGTGGGCCGGTGCCGGCGTCCCTCCACGTGGCTCACGTACGACGGGTCGAACCCCATCAGCGTCGCCAACTGCTTCTTGGTCAGCCCTCGCTCGGTCCGGTGGCGGGCGAGTTCGACGGCGAAGGTGTCGGCCGCCCGATCGAGCGGTGATGTGGTCATCAGCTTCCTTGGGGCCGGGACTATCAGTTTCACGTTCTGTCATTGGTCGGATATAGAAGTGCCACCTTGCCGACATGAGGATTGACTTTCCAGCGATGGGGGTCGATAGTGCGGCGGCTGTTTCCCCGGGCTGGCGGGCGGGTAGTACGCCGAGGCGCGCGATGAACGGGTAGTGCGCCGAGGCGCGCGATGGGCCGGAGTCGACGGCGTCTGGGATGGGCCGAAGTTGTCGAGCCCCACAGAAGTTAGGCTAGGCTTGGCTAATCGAAGCGACGGACGACGGGGGGAGCGTCGGGTGACAACAGCTATGCCCGGCACGGCAGCTGCCGCGCCGTTGGCTCCGGTCACCATGGCGCTGCGCCAGCTCTTCGGCACCGACGACGTGCCCGGGCTGGCCCGCGGCCTGTTGGTCGCCGACGAGGCTGGTTGGTCACCCGCCACCACCCTGGTGGACGGGACGCGGCTGCCCGAGCTCCTGGCCGCGGCGGCTGACCAGTGGGGTGGCACCCGGCACGCCAGCGCGGCGCTGGCCTGGAAGGCATATAGCTACTGGGCGGCTCTGCCGGCGGCACTGGGCTGGGCCTCGGTCCGGCGGGTTCCCCTGCTTGTTCCCGCCGATGTGCTGATCCACTTCGCGGATCAGCGGTCGCTGTTCACCCTGGGTCTGCGCCGGTCGACCGCGGTGGCGGTCCTGCCCGGCGACCCGTTGGCGCTGTCCGGCCGGCCCGAGGTACGGGTGGTGGCCGGCGAGGCGGAGCTGCTCGCGGCACTCCGGGCGACGCTGCTCGACGCTCACCTCGCGCCGGTGATCGGGGCGATCCAGGCGGAAGTGCGGATCGGCACCCGAACGTTGATGGGCTCGGTGGCCGCCGGGATCGCCCACGCCATCCTGAGCGCCGCCGACCGCCTGCCGGGTTCCTCCGTCGCCACGATCGACACGTTGCTCCAGGCGCTCGACCTGCGGGATCTGGTCGAGTTGGTGCCGGGTCCGACCGGCGAACCGACGGTGCAGCGGTACACCTGCTGCCTCGCGTTCACCCTGCCTCGTCCGAAGACGTGCGCGGGTTGCTGCCTCCGCCGATCCTGATCGGGCCGGTTTCGGTCAGGAGGTGAGGTTTCGCACGTCCCAGAGCCAGACGCCCCCGGTGTAGGTCGGCGCTGTCCCGAGCAGTTTGGTCATGCCGTCGCGTAGCGCGTCGGCGTGCTCGTGCGGACCGAGGATGACTGCGCCGGCCCGCCAGTACCGCAGATCCTCCTCGGCGGCCGTCCGCTGCTGCTGGTTGATCGATGGCACCGCGCCGGTGCGCCGGATCTCCTCGAAGAACTCGCTGGTCCGGCGGGCCGGCGCGGTGAACAGGGCGACCCGGTGCCGACCGGGGCGGGTGTCCGGGCCGAGGAAGTATCCGCGGGCGATCGGCATGTCCAGTCCCGTTTCGGCCGACCACCGCAGCGGGTCGGCGTAGTGGGTGCTCGGTAGCGGCAGGGTGACGATGCTGCGCTCGTGGGTCACGTATGGCCGCCACGCGCCGGAGGCGACGAAGGCGGGGGTGGGCTCCAGCCGGACCGCCGGCAGCGGGGTCGGCAGGAGCGGCACGAGGGCCATCGCCAGTACGGTGACGGTGGCGAAGCGGATCTGCGGCCGGGCGGCGGGATTTCGGGTGGCGAGGGTCTGGGCGCGCTGCGCCCCGTAGGCGAGCAGGAGCCCGAACAGCGGGGTGATGGCCAGCGCCCATCGGGTGGGTACCACCGAGTGCAGGATGGGCAGGTTCTCCAGCACGGCCCAGGGGGCCGGGATGCCGGTGAGCTCGCCGTTGAACACGATCTCCCGGCCGAGCGAGAGCACCGCGAAGAGCACCGCGAGCAGGGCCAGGGCCCGGACGACGACATTGCGGCGCAGCCACCAGACGAGTGCGGCGACGAGCACCAACAGGGGCCAGCCAAAGAAGGCGTTCTCCTCGGTGGGGTTCTGCGTCAGCCCACGCGCGCCCGGTTCGTCGCCGGCCAGCGACTCCCGGGAGTACGCCACGTACGAGGCGAGGTCGGTGGAGTAGCCGCGGATGAGGGGGGAGAGTCCCCGGTAGGCGCCGGGGCCGAAGAACTGCACGTAGAGCGGGTACGCCAGCAGGAGGAGCGCGACCGCTGCGGCGACGCCCAGCCCGGCGAGGAATGGGCGCGCCCGTTGGCGCAGGTCGGACCGGCGGAGGGCGAGCGCGGCCATGACCACGCCGAGGCCGATCGCGGTCATCAGCAGGATTTCCAGGTTGAGGAAGGCCTGCCAGACGATGACCAGGGCGAGCAGGATCCCGTTGCGGAGCCAGCGGCCCGGCTCGCTGAGGCGCAGGGTGCGCCAGATGATCAGTGGTACGACGAACTGGGAGACGATGTTGGGGTGGGCGTTGGCGTGCGAGACCATCGCGGGTGCGAACCCGCAGAACGTGGCGCCGAGCCAGGCCGGGCCGGGGGAGCGGACCACCACCCGGGAGAGTAGGAAATACCACGATGCGGCGGTGGCTGCCATGCCCAGGGTTAGGAAGAGCAGGAAGGACATCCGCGGACCGGCCAGGATGGTGACTGGCGTCATTGGTATAGATACGGATAGTACCGATGTGTTGGCCATCAAATTGACGGCCTCCGGCACATTCATTCGCTCCGAGGTGAACGGATAGGCGAAATCGGTCACCACTCGTGAACCATGCGCCATCATCCACTCGAACTGGGACTGATCGGTGCGGTTGTCCCGGAGCCCGTCGTCGGGGTCCAGCCAGAGCCGGATAGTCACCCAGAACGCGAGCAGGACGAAGCTCAGTACTGCCAACAGGTCGACCCGCCACCGGGTACGGGGCTGGTCAGGCGGAGAGACCGGCGCTCCCTCCTCGGAGGCGTCGGTGGCGCGACTCGAATCGGCGGTAGTCATACCAATTCAGAGCGTAGTCAGGCGATGGCCGCGCTGGGCCAGGTTTTGGGCGATTGGTAGCATGTGCCGGCTCCCGGCTGCTGATCATGTACCTAGCCCGATCGCATTTCGGTCACCCCGATGACCCGATTTGTTCCGCCTTCTATGTGGATGGTTCACTCTGTCGTCCAGGCGGGGTCAAGTCAGTCCACACCGTGAGGAATCGACGTATGGCAGAAATACTTGGTAATCAGCGTGTCCAGTCTGAGGTGCTGGAAGGCCTTGCGACCGCCGTGAACCACCGCCGTTGGTTCGTCGAGCTGGCCCTGCCGTACCTCGGTGCGAACCCGATCGAGATTGGCAGCGGCCTCGGTGACTACGCGCTGGAGTGGGCCGCGCGGGTACCCCACTTCACCGCCACCGAGGCAGACCCGGAGCGACTCGTCGCCCTAAAGGAACGGCTCGCCGCCGAGCAGCCGGGCATCGAGGTTCGTGAGATGCTGCTGCCGCACACCGACCGCGGCGATTACAGCGCCGCCGTCTCGTACAACGTCCTGGAGCACATCGAGGACCACGTCGGGGCCCTGCGTGGCATGCGCGACCTGGTCCGGCCGGGCAGCCCGGTGATCATCATCGTGCCGGCGTTCGAGTTCGCGATGAGCCCCGCCGACATCGCCACCGGCCACGTCCGGCGGTACACGACGAAGACCCTGGCCGCGGCGATGACCGAAGCCGGGCTGACCGTGGAAAAGATCCACTACGCGAATGCGCTCGGACTGATCGGCTACTTCATGGCGACCAAGGTCTTCCGGCTGATGCCGAAGGAGGGCCCGATGGTCAAGGTGTACGACACCCTGGTGCTCCCGCTGACCAAGGCCGCCGAGCAGCTGGTCCGCCCCCCGTTCGGCCAGTCCGTCTTCGCGGTGGCGCGTACGCCCTCCTGACCCGACGGCCGCCCGCCCTCCCCGCGATCCGGCGCTGGTCGCCTCCGCCGTGCCCGTCGACGCCACCAGGCCGGACGCGGATCGTGGAACGCGGAACGGCTACTGCGCGACCTGGTAGGTCGGCCGGATCACCGCGCGGGCCAGGGTGTGGAAGGCGAGGTTGAAGCCCACGTACGCCGGGGAGGCGTTGGGGGTGACGTCGAGACGCTCCACGTCCAGCGCGTGTACCGCGAAGAGGTACCGGTGCGGATGATCACCGGGTGGCGGGGCGGCGCCCCCGTAATCCTGCTGGCTGTAGTCATTGCGAACCGCGAAGGCGCCGCCTAGGGCATCGCCGCTCGCGCCCCGCGGCAACTCCGTCACCCCCGCCGGCAGGTTGACCAGCACCCAGTGCCAGAAGCCACTGCCGGTCGGCGCGTCCGGGTCGAAGCAGGTCACCACGAAGCCCTTGGTCTCGGCGGGGAAGCCCGACCAGGCCAGGTGCGGGGAGAGGTCGTCGCCGCCGACGCTCGGATGGGCGTACGTCGCGTCCATCGGCTCGCCGTTGCGTACGTCGTCACTGGTGAGCGTGAACGATGGCACCGTCGGCAGCAGTTCGTACGGGTCCGGGGCGATCGGTCGTTCCAAGGTCATCGAGCCAGGTCCTTCCGGTGTGCGGATTGTCGCCTGTGCACCTTCATACCTCGTACAGCCTGGCCGGTGAACCGGAAGCGTCTCCTCGGGGCGCGGGGTCTTGCCGGCTCTGGTTACGGGGTCGGACCATGGGCGCGATCAAACCGTGGCACCTTACCCTGCTGTTGTGTCTGGTGGCATCGCTGGCGCTGATCGTCGGCCTCACGTGGTCGGTGGTGAGCCGGAGAGGTCGTCGCTGACCGCGTTTTCCCATTAGATGACTGAATTCCCATCAGTCTCGGGCGTATCACGTGGCTATTAGCGATCCAGTCAAGCGCCTTCGGTCGGCGAGGCTGGCTGATACGGTCAAAACAGACGATCCGGCACTGCGGGACGCAAACGCGCCTAGGGTGATACGAGGTGCGTTGATGGTGCTATGACACCTAAATCGACGGGCGATGTCCGGCACTGGCCCGACGATTCCGGATTTGTCTGTGACCGGGCAACCCAATGGTGCCCAAAAAATAGCCGAATTCGCGGGCCGGGCGACACTGGGTCGTTCTCCCGGTGTTGAAGGAGAAGGAAATGGAAGCCACTCGACGAAACGTCTTACGGGTCCTGGCGGTGGGTGCGGGAGTTGCCGGCGCTGCCGCCATCTCGCCCTCCGCTCTAGCGACCTACGGTGACCGTGCGCCAAGCGAGAAGAGGGCGGGGCGAGGCCCACACCCGGACCCGGGAAGGCTGACCGGGCGGTTGGTGTTCCCCGACGACGCCGACTACGACGACGCACGACTCGGGTGGAACCGACAGTTCAATCCGTACCCGCTGGTCATCGTCTTCTGCCAGGACGCCCAGGATGTAATCAATGCGATCACCTGGTGTCGTCGACACGATGTGGCTTTCCGCGCTCGCGGTGGTCGGCACGCCCTGGAAGGGTGGTCGGCGGTGGACGGCGGCGTCATCATCGACGTCAGCGACATGCAGGAGATCGAGCTGGACACGCGTACGCGCCAGGCGACCGTGCAGACCGGAGCGACCCAGGACCAGGTCGTCGAGGCGTTGGGGGAGCAGGGTCTCGCCATTCCCACCGGAGCGGAGGTCGGCGTCGGCGTCGCCGGGGTCACGTTGGGCGGCGGGATTGGTCAGCTCAGTCGTAGCCTCGGGGTGACCAGCGACAGCCTGGCGGGTCTCGATATTGTCATTCCCGACGGAGAGCGGGGCGCCCGGCTCGTCCACGCGGACGAGACGCAGCACGCCGACCTGTTGTGGGCCTCGCGTGGGGGCGGCGGCGGCAATTTCGGAATCGCGACCAAATACACGTACCACGTCCATCCGGTTTCGGATGTCGTGGTGTATCAGATTACCTGGGACGATTGGGGGTACGTCGGGGAGTTGTTCGAGCGCTGGCAGCGAATTGCGCCCTTCGCCGACGACGGATTCGGTTCGGTCTTCAACCCGAAGACCCGAGCGGACGGCCACATCTACTGTAACGGTATCTATCGCGGTTCCGAGTACCGGCTACGCGAGATAATTGGGCCGCTGATCGAGGTCGGAAACCCTCAGGTAATCACGGAGACCACCTCCTACCTGGACGCCTGGAACCAGCTCGCCGGAACGACGGACACACCGCGGAAGACGCACATCCCCTCGTCCTGGGTGTATGACCTGCTCCCCGAGCGGGGGATCGACACGATCGTTCGGCACCTAGCCGAACTTCCCGATCTCGGCGGCGAGATCTGGTGTCTGAACTGGGGCGGTGCGGTGGACCGGGTTCCGACCGACGCCACCGCGTTCTTCCACCGGAGCCCGAGGTACTACATGGAGTGGAGTGGGAACTGGGAGAACGACGAGGAGCAGAAGACGGTCATGGCGTGGACGGAGCAGTTCCGCCAGGCGCTGCTGCCCTACGTCAACGGCTCCTACGTCAACGTCCCGGACAGCAGCATCGGTGACTGGGCCACCGCGTACTACGGCGACAACTACACCCGGCTGCGTGAGATCAAGACCAAGTACGACCCGCATGAGTTCTTCCAGTACGAGCAGAGCATCCGGCCGCACTGACGAGGTGGAGCCACGAGAGTCGTTCGGATGAGAGGAGACGCCGTACGGGTGGGTGAGGGGGGCGCGTGACCAGTCGCGAGGGTGCCGGGAGGTCGCGTTGACGGCCCGCGAGCCCCGTTCCGGGCGGACATCGGCGGGGGAGGGATCCCGCGGGCGGGCCCGGCGGTGGCTGGTGGCCGCGGTCTGTCAGGTGGTCGTGTTCCTCGGCACCGTCACCACCGCGATGCTGGTCATCGCGGTGCCGCAGATCGCCGCGACGATCGGCCTCGACGAGGACGGCCAGCAGTGGCTGATCGCCGGTTACGCGCTGGCCTACGCCCTGATGTTGGTGCCCGGTGGCCGGCTCGGTGACGTGTGGCGACGGCGCGCGGTCTTCGTGGCCGGCCTGGTGCTCGCCGGGGCGGCGGCCACCTCCGCCGCCCTCGCCCAAACACCGGTCTGGCTGGTGCTCTCCGTGTTGGTGCAGGGCGGTGCGCTCGGGGCGGTGAGCCCGCAGATTCTCGGGCTGTTCCAGCAGCTGTTCCAGAAGGAGGAGCGGGGTCGTCCGTACGGTTTGCTCGGGGTGGCGTTCGGTGTCGCCCTCGGGTCCGGTCCGGTTCTGGGCGGGTTGTTGGTTGCCGTCAGTCCGGAGCACGGCTGGCGGCTGATTTTCGTCGCGGACGCCACGGTCGCCTTCCTGGCAGCGGTCCTGGGGTTTCTCGTGATTCCCGCGTCGCGGGTGCCCCCGGAACGGTTCTGGTGGCGACGCACGGACCCGGTGGGCGTCGTCTTGTTCGTCGTCGGAATGGTGGCGCTCTGGATACCGATGGTGGAGGAGACGGCCCGGACCCCGGTCCTGTGGGTGCTGGTGCCGGTCGGTGTGCTCGTTCTCGCCGGCTTCGGGTTCTGGGAGCAGCGTCCGAACCGGGCATCGCCCCTGGTTGACCTGGGCCTGCTGCGGGTCCGGTCCTACGGCCTGGGCGCGCTCATCGCGGTGTTGTTCGGCGCGTACGACGCGCTGTACTTCGTGCTCGCGCTGTACCTGCAGGATGGGGTGGGTCACAGCCCAGTTACCACCGGTCTCGTGATGGTGCCGATCGCCGGGGGCACGGCGGCGGGGGCGGTCGTCGGGGGGCGACTGGCCTGGCGAGCCGGCCGTCGAGTAGTAGCCCTCGGACTGCTGACCTCGCTCGTCGGAGTGGTGGCGGTCATGGTCGGTGATATCTTCCTGCCGACCTTCGACAGCCCGCACTCGGCGGCCCTGCCGCTGCTCCTCGCCGGCCTCGGCGCGGGCTTCGTCCTCAGCGGCCTGGGTAGCGGACTGACCAACATCCCCAACCAGGCCGTGACCATGTCACAGGTGTCCAACACGCGGGCCGGCAGCGCGGCCGGGATGTTGCAGACCGGGCACCGCCTGGGAATCTCCGCCGGGATTGTCGGCGTCAGTTCCGCGCTGTTCGTGACGTTGGACCGGACCGGCGGTGACTGGATGGCGGCTTTCCGGACCACCTTGTTGATCATCTCGGCGTTTATCCTCGCCGCCCTCCTGATCGCCCTGCTGGACATCTTCACCAAAGGGGAGGAGGCAGCGCGGTGAACAGGTCACCCGGTCTCCCGCCGGGCGCCTGTCCCGCCGGTCGGCCGCTCAGGCCGTGGTCACGTCGGACACCACGACGGTGACGTTGTCCGGCGCACCGGCTTGGTGGGCGAGCTTGACCAACTGCTCCCCGCAGAGCTCCCGGTCGCCGTACTGGGTCAGGGTGGCGGCGATCGCCTCGTGCTCGACGTAGTCGGAGAGCCCGTCGCTGCACAGCAGCAGCCGGTCGCCGGAGGTCACGGTCAGGGTCCCGATCGTGGGTGGAGCGCCGGCTCCCTGTACCGCTCGGGTCACCAGTGACCGCTGGGGATGGTGCCGGGCCTGTTCGGGGGTGATCGCCCCCTGGTCCACCAGCGCCTGCACGAACGTGTCGTCCCGGGTGATCAACCTCAGTTCCCCGTCGCGCGACAGGTAGCAGCGGGAGTCGCCGACCTGGGCCAGCACCAGCGTGTCCTCGGCGAGCAGCGTGGCGGTCAGCGTCGTCCCCATGCCCTCCCGGGCCGGATCCGCGGTGATCGCGGCGTGGATGCGCTGGTTGGCGGCGCTGACCACGGTCCGGAGCGCGTCGGCAGCCGCAGCGGGGGTGGTTGGCGGAGTCAGTTCGTCCAGGATCCGGATGACGATCTCGCTCGCCACCTCCCCGGCGGGCAGGCCGCCCATGCCGTCCGCGACTGCGAGGAGGCGCTCACCGGCCAGGGCGGAGTCCTCGTTGTTGTTCCGGACAAGGCCGATGTCGTTGCGGATGGCCGAACGGAGGATCAACGTCATGGGACCAAGCTTGCCAAGAACACCCTGCGTTCGTCTCTACGCGGGTGTGCGGGGTTGGGAAAGTCTCGGTCGGCGGGGTCACTCCTCGGCGGGCAACTCCGCCAGCGGGACGTCCAGGCGGACCGCGTCGGTGACCGCGGCGATCTGGTCGGCGGGCACGTAGACCGCCCCGGTACGGACCCGGTCGGTGGAGACCTTCAGGTAGCCCGAGTGGCGCAACCGGGCCGCCAGGTCGGCCGGTACGTCCGGCTCCTCCACCGCGGTGGCCTCGATCAACTCGTTCAGGCTGCTGCCCGGGTCGGTGGCCGGTGTCTGCACGGTCACCGCGTTCGGGTCGTCTCGCTGGACTAGGTCCACGGTGCCGATCTCGCTACCGGCGACGTCCACCACCCGCATCCCGGTGGTGACCCGGGAGAGGACACGTTGCTCGTTCATGCTGGCGCCGTTCCCGGCCGTTCTGTGCGTTAAACACCGCCCCAGCCGCCCGGAGGGCGGGGGGAGAGCTCACGCCACGTGTCGGTACCGCGGAGTAGTGCCCGGACCGTCTCTTCGGCCTCCTCGATGCTGCCGTACTCGTAGAACTGGGAGACCCCCTCCGAGCCGCCGGCGCGTTGTTCGACGTGCCACCGGTCGGCGTTGACGCGGAGGAAGACGTCGCGTCGGGCCAGGCGCCCCCATTTCCCGTTCCACCAGTGCTTTCGTTGCTCCATGACCAGGACTGTATCGAACAGGTGTACGAATGATGTCGGTACCCGTGGGATTTCCACGGGTGCCGGTGTGCTTTCGGGGTGACTAGGTCGGCGGTGGTGCCGTCAGGTAGGCGCCCGCTTCGATCGCCGCCCACTCCGGATCACCGGCCCGGATGGCGTCGACCAGCCGGGAGTGGTCCACGTAGCGGTCGGGTGTCAGGGTCTCGCCCACCGTCGCGGCGACCGTGCTTTGCATCGCGATGCCGATGGAGGCGTGCAACTCAGCGAGGATGTCGTTGTGTGCCGCCGCGACAACAATGGTGTGCAGCATGGCGTCGGCCGCCACGAACTCGTCGACCCGTCCGCCGCGCCACGCGGACTCTCGGGCGGCGAGCGCGTCGGCGAGCGCCGCCAGATCCTCGGCGGTGCGCCGTAGCGCGGCGAGTCGGGCGGCCTCCACCTCGAGGGCGCGCCGAACCTCGACCACCTCGGTCATCCGGTCGTCGGTGAGTCGGCGGGCCACCACCGGGGCCAGTTCATCAACCGACACCACGTAGGTGCCGGAGCCTTGCCGGATCTCCAGCACCCCCGCGTGTGCCAGGGCGCGGACCGCCTCGCGAACGGTGTTGCGCCCCACACCGAGGGCCGAGACGAGTTGCGGCTCGGTCGGGATTCGGCTGCCCACCGGCCACTCGCCGCCGAGGATCCGGTCGCGGAGCTGGGCGATTGTCTCCTGGACCCGTTGGCCCCGCGGTGGGACGGCGGTGGCTTCGACCTCGGGTGTCACTGGTTACATCTCCTGCCGAAAATTCATCCCATGATTGTAGGTTCGGGGGCATGACCCCGCCACCGTCCGCGACGTCCACCAGGATGAGGCCGCGCCCGCCCCGCGAGAGCAACTTTCCGGCGGTGCCCGGCCGCCCTGGCCCGCCGGGCGCTGCCACAGCGAGGGCCGGCGTTCCCGGCGACGTGGCCGCGAAGAGCGCGTCGGGCGACGTGACCACCGAGGGACTGGGCGTTCCGGGCGACGTGACCACCGAGGGACTGGGCGTTCCGGGCGGCGTGGCCACGAAGAGCGCGCCGGACGGCACGGCCGCGGCTCCGGTCGGAGAGCGCCAGGTGGCGCGCCGAGCCGCACTCGTACTCATCGGGATAATTCTGGTCGGTGCGAACCTGCGGGTCGCGGTGACCAGCCTCGGTGCGCTGCTGGACGAGGTCCGTACCGGGCTCGGACTCTCCGGAACCATGGCCGGCGTGGTAACCACGCTGCCGACGATCGCGTTCGCCGGGCTCGGGGCGATCACCCCGTGGCTGGTCCGTCGGGTCGCACCGGCTCGGGTGCTGGTCGTGGCGATGGCGGTGCTCGCCGCTGGCCAGGTGCTCCGGGTGGCCACCGACTCCGCGCTGGTCTTCGTCCTCACCAGCGCGTTGGCACTGGCCGGGGTCGCGGTGGCGAACATCCTCCTACCCCTGCTGGTCAAGCAGTACTTCCCGCACCGCACCGGACTGGCCACCGGGGCGTACACGACGGCCATGACCGCGGGCATGACGGTGTCCGCCGCCGCGGCGGTGCCGACCGCGCAGGCCTTCGGCTCCTGGCGGATCGGGCTCGGGGTCTGGGCCGGGCTGGCCGCGCTGGCCGTACTCCCATGGGTGCCGTTGGCCCGCCGGGCCCGCTCCGTTACGCGGCGATCGACGCCGACCGAGACCGCCACCAGAGTTCGGGTACGCCCGGCGCGTACCCGGCTCGGCTGGGCCATGGCCGTGTACTTCGGCACCCAGTCCCTCAGCGGGTACGCGATCATGGGCTGGCTGGCGCAGCTGTACCGGGACGCCGGGTTCCGCCCGGCGACGGCGGGCCTGCTGCTCGCCGGGGTCACCGCGCTGGGCGTGCCGGTCGCACTCCTGATGCCGACGCTGGCCGGTCGGCTGCGGACGCTGCGACCGCTGGTGCTGTCGTTGGCCGCTGCGTCAACGCTGGCCTACCTGGGGCTGGCCCTGGCGCCGTACCGCGGCGCGCTGCTCTGGATGGCCCTGCTGGCCGTCGGGCAGGGCGCCTTCTCGTTGGTCCTCGCGACCATCGGGCTGCGGGCGCGTACGGCGGAGGGGACGGTGGCGCTGTCGGCGTTCGCGCAGAGCACCGGCTACCTCATCGCGGCGCTGGGGCCGCTGCTCGTCGGCGTCCTCTACGGGGCCACCGGTGGGTGGGTCGTGCCGGTCGGATTTCTGATCTTGGCGCTGGCGGTGCAGACCGGCGCGGGCCTGGTCATCGCCCGTCCGCGCTACATCGAGGACGAGGGGTAGCGCCCCGGGGCCGACGACGCGGTGGGGTTGACGGCCTGCTCGACCGTCGGGTACGTCCGCAGCACCTCGACGAGCCCGCAGACCTCGAGGATGCGCAGCACATCGCGCTGCGGGGCGGCGAGCCGGACGCAGCCGCCCGCCTCGTCGCAGCTGTTCTTCGCGTGGATGAAGGTGGCCAGCCCGGTCGAGTCGCAGAACGAGACCTGCGTCAGGTCGAAGACCAGCCGGCTGCGGCCCCGGTCCAACAGGTCGGTGATGTGCTCCTGCAACCGCGGCGCGGTCACCAGGTCCAGCTCGCCGACGACCGATACGACGGCGACCTCGCCGCACTGTTGGATGTGCACCGTCAACGACATCCGCCGGACCTCCTGCTACCAGCAAAACGGTAACCCACCAGGGGTTGTTACGCAGATCAGGAGGCTGATTCCGGCCCGCGCCGCCGGCCTTGTGCTCACCCGGTGGTGAAGAGGCCGGCGGCGAGGACGAACAGGGTGCCGGCGGCCGACGCGCAGCAGCAGACCAGCCCGGCGGCGACCACACCGAGGATTGCCCAGACCCGCCGATCCCGGGCCATCACGCGCAGGCTGGGTCGGGGCCGGTCGCCCGTCGGCGGATCCTCCCCGCCGCTGGCGACCGGACGTTCGCTGCTCACGCCCCGGAAGTCTAGGCGGGATCCGCACCGGGCAGGATCAGGTGATGGAGCTTGTGTCTGTTGACGACATCTGGAGTGCGTCCGCCGATATCACCGGCCAGGTCCTTCGTACCCCGCTGATGCGGGCCCCGTGGGATGCGGAGCTGTGGCTCAAGGCGGAGAGCCTGCAGCCGGTCGGCTCCTTCAAGCTGCGGGGCGCGACCCACGCGGTGGCCCGGCTCACCGCGGAGCAGCGGTCGGCCGGCGTGGTCACCCACTCCTCGGGCAACCACGGCCTGGCGCTGGCGCACGCGGCGACCGCCGCCGGTGTGCCGTGCCGGGTCGTCGTACCCGAGGGGGCGCCGGCGGCCAAGGTCGACCGGATCCGGGCGTACGGCGTCGAGGTGGTGACCGTGCCACCGCCGCGCCGTGGAGCCGCGGCGCAGCAGATCGCGACGGAGACCGGCGCGGTGCTGGTGCCGCCCTTCGACGACCGGCGGATCATCGCTGGCCAGGGCACGATCGGTTTGGAGATCGTGGCGGATCTGCCCGATGTCGATGTGGTGCTGGTGCCGGTCGGCGGGGGCGGGTTGTCGTCCGGCGTCGCGACCGCGGTCCGGGCGCTACGGCCGACGGCGACGGTCATCGGCGTGGAGCCGGAGTTGGCCGCCGACACCCGGGACTCGCTGGCGGCCGGGTCGGTGGTGTCGTGGGGCGAGGAACGCACCTACCGGACCTGCGCCGACGGGCTGCGCCTGCCGCCGTCCGAGCTGACCCTCGCGCACCTGCTGGCGCGGCTGGACGGGATCGTGACCGTCACCGAGGACGAGATTCGGGCGGCGCTGAGCCGGCTGGTCCGCGACGCCCGGCTCGTCGTGGAGCCGAGCGCCGCGGTGGCGGTCGCCGCCCGGTTGTTCCGCCGCGCCGAGCTACCCACCGGGCGTACGGCTGCCGTGGTGACCGGCGGCAACGTGGAGCCGGCCGTGCTGGCCGCGGCGCTCGCCGACTAGCTCCCGGCGCGGCCGAGCTGGTCGAGCAGCCAGGCGTTGATGAACGCCTCCTCCCGCCAGGCGTCGTACCGACCGCTCGGCCCGCCGTGCCCGGCGCCCATCTCGGTCTTGAGCAGGTAGTCACCCCGCGGCGCGGTGGCCCGCAGCCGCGCGATCCACTTCGCCGGCTCGTGGTAGAGCACCCGGGTGTCGTTGAGGCTGGTCACCGCGAGGATCGCGGGATAGTCCACGGCCCGCACGTTCTCGTACGGCGTGTACGACTTCATGTACGCGTACACCTCGGGGTCGTCCAGCGGGTTGCCCCACTCCTCCCACTCGGTGACGGTCAACGGCAGCGACGGGTCGAGGATCGAGCTCAGCGCGTCAACGAAGGGAACCTGCGCGACGATCCCGGTGAACGCGTCCGGGGCGAGGTTGGTCACCGCGCCCATCAGCAGCCCGCCGGCGGAGGCGCCCCGGGCGACCAGCCGGTCGGTCGCGGTCCAGCCGGCCTTGACCAGATGCCGCGCACAGGCCACGAAGTCGGTGAAGGTGTTCTTCTTGGCCAGCATCTTGCCCTGGTCGTACCAGCGCCGGCCCAGCTCGCCGCCGCCGCGGATGTGCGCCACGGCGAAGACGACGCCCCGGTCCAGCAGGGAGAGCCGGGCGACCGAGAACCAGGGGTCCATGCTCGCCTCGTAGGAGCCGTAGCCGTAGATGACGCACGGCGCGGAGCCGTCGCGCGGGGTGCCGGCCCGGCAGACCAACGAGATCGGCACCCGGGTGCCGTCGTCGGCGATCGCCCAGTCCCGGTGCTGCTCGTAGCCCGCCGGGTCGTACGGGCGGCCGTCCGGCCCGGGCAGCACCGGCCGCTGTCGGCGCTGAATCATCCGGCGGGTGGTCAGGTCGTAGTCGTATACCGAGTCCGGGGTGACCAGTGAGGTGTAGCGGAGCCGGAGCTGACCGGTGCGGTACTCCGGGTTGCTGTCCAGGCCGACGCTGTACAGCGGTTCGGGGAAGTCGATGTCGTGCGGGTCGCCGCCCCCGATCGGTAGCACCCGCAGCCCGGTCAGCCCGTTGGCGCGCAACGTGACCACCAGGTGGTTCTCGAACGCGTCGACCGCCTCCAGGCGGGTGCCGGGGGAGTGCTCGATGAGCGGCACCCAGTCGCCGGGGGCGTCGGCCGAGGTGTACGCGAGGGCGAAGTCCTCGGCGCCGTCGTTGTGCAGGATCAGGAACCGGTGGCCGTGGTGCTCGACCGTGTACTCCACGCCCTGGCGGCGGGGGGCCACCGGGACCGGGGCGCCGGTCGGATTGCCAGCGGGGATGACCAGGATCTCGCTGGTCACCTTGCTGTGGATGTCAATGAGGAGGAACTTCTCCGAGCGGGTCAGCTCGACACCGACCCAGAACCGCTCGTCGTCCTCCTGGTAGACCACCACGTCCTCGCTGGCCGGGGTGCCCAGCGTGTGCCGCCAGACCCGGTTCGGCCGCCATGCGTCGTCCACGGTGACGTAGAAGAGCACCGAGGCGTCGGCGGACCAGGCCGTACCGTAGAACGTGCCGGGCACCTCGTCGGGCAGCAGTTCCCCGGTGCTGAGGTCCTTGACCCGGAGCGTGTACCGCTCGTCGCCGGAGAAGTCGGTCGAGTACGCCAGCCAACGTCCGTCCGGGCTCACGTCGAAGGCCCCGAGCGCGAAGAAGTCGTGCCCCGCGGCGAGCAGGTTGCCGTCGAGCAGCACCTGCTCGTCGGCCAGGGGGGCACCGTCGCCGCTGACCGGCGGGTCGGTTTCGCCGGGGTGGACGACCCGGCGGCAGTGCACCCCGTACTGCTGCCCCTCGACCGTGCGGGTGTAGTACCAGTGGCCGCCCTTGCGGGTGGGCACCGACAGGTCGGTCTCCTGGGTCCGCTGGCGGATCTCCTCGAACAGCTGCTCGCGCAGGTCCGCGAGGTGGGCGGTCCGGGCCTCGGTGTAGGCGTTCTCGGTGGTGAGGTGGGCGATCGTGGCGGGATCGTCCTTGTCGGCGAGCCAGGCGTACTCGTCAGTGACGGTATCGCCGTGGTGGGTTCGCTCGGTCGGCATCCGCTTGGCGACGGGCGCTGGGGTCTCGGTGGTCACGGCGTTACGTTACCGGCCGGGCCGCCCCGCCACCGGCCTGCTCACGCGCCGCGGCTAGCTGGCGTCGTTGCGCAGGACCAGGATCGCGATGTCGTCCCGGGGCGTCTCGGTGGAGAACCCGAGCGCGGTCGAGCGCAGCCGTGCCGCCACCACGTCCGCCGAGTAGCCGGCGAGCGGCGCCGTCGCCTCCCGGAGCCGGTCCACCCCGAAGAGTTCCCGCCCGCGCCGCCGCTCGGTGACCCCGTCGGTGTAGAAGATCAGTGCCTCGCCGGGCTCCAGGGTGAGCTCGGTGGCCGGCGAGGAGATCGAGTCGAGTAGCCCGAGCGCGGTGCCGCCGGTGCCGACGAACCGGGCCGCACCGGCGGCCGTCAGCAGCACCGGCCGGTCGTGCCCGGCGAGGTGCAGGCTGACCTCCAGCTGGTTACCCGCCTCCAGCTGGTTACCCGCACCCGGTCCGACCGCGGCCAGGGCCAGGGTGCAGTAGCGCCCGCCGCCCCGCTCGACCAGCGTCTCGTTGAGCCGGATCAGCGTCTCCGACAGCGGCTTGCCGTCCCCGATCAGCGTCCGGATGACGTCCCGGACCAGGCCGGTGAGGGCGGCCGCCTGTACTCCCTTGCCGGAGACGTCACCGATCACCACCAGCCACCGCCCGTCCGGCAGCGGCAGTACGTCGTAGAAGTCGCCGCCGACGTCCGCGTCGTCCCCGGTCGGTACGTACTCCGCGGCGAAGCCGATCCCCGACACCACCGGCAGCACGGGCGGCAGCAGCGACTGCTGGAGTGCCTGGGCGACCCGGCGGCGCTCGGCGTGGATGCGCGCGTTCTCGATCGCCAGCGCCGCCCGCCGGGCCACATCCTCCAGTACGGCGACCTCGTCCGGGTCGTGCCGGTGCCGCTGGTGCCGGCCAACAGCGAGGGTGCCGAGCCGCTGGCCGCGGGCGATCAGCGGGACGGCGAAGCCCTCGGTCGGTGCGCCGAGCGGGAGCTGGGTGCCCTTGCGGGAGGCCTCCCGCAGCCGGGACTGGACCGAGTCCGGCCCGGTCTCCGCCAGTACGGCGTGCAGCTGGGGCAGCATCGACTCGTCCGCGTGGCTGGCCGCCGCCAGGCGCAGCCGCCCCCACTCGTCGCTGGTGTGTACCGCGCACCACTGCCCCAGGCGGGGCACCACGAGCTGCGGGACGAGCGCCATGGTCAACTCGACGTCGAGCGACTGGGCGAGCAGCTCACTCGCCTCGGCGAGGAAGGTCAGCCAGGCCTGCCGGCGCAGGTCGGCCCGGTGTAGTCGGTCGTTCTCCAGGTGCAGCGAGAGCCGCTCGGCCATCAACACCGCCAGCGGTTGGGCGTACGCGGACGGTGCCGCGTCCAGCTCCAACTCGCCGACGTACGGCCGGTGCACGGTCAGCGGCACCCGGACCAGATCGTTGTCGGCCCGGGGCTGCCGGCCGTAGCGGGCCAGTAGCTGCGGTCCCTGCCCGTCGCCCCGGTCCAGCCGGACCAGGCCGCCGGCCGCGCCGACCATCTCGGCCACCCGGGCCAGCAGGCTGGTCGCGAACTCCGGCAGGGAGTCCTCCGCGTACGGGTCGGGCGCGGTCTGCATCAGCTCGCTCATCGCCGCGGCGCTCGGCGGGAAGCCGCCCTCGCTGGCGGCTTGGTCACCGGGCGCCGCCGTGGTCGGCCCGGCGGTGCCCGGGAGCCGGCCGGGGTGATCGACGGAGCCGGACCGGTCGAGTCGGAACCAGACCCCCTTACCGGCGGGCAGATACGTGGTGCCCCAGCGGCTGGCGAAGTGGTCAACCAGGAGCAGGCCCCGGCCCCGTTCGGCGATGTCGGCGACGTCGCTGCTCTCGTTGCGAACGCCGACGGTCAGCTCGTCGACCGGCCCGCGGGCGAAGTCGGAGACGGTGACGGTGAGCCCTCCTCGGTCGGCGACGACCTCAAGGTCCAGTTCGGTGCGGGCGTGCTCCACCGCGTTGGTGGAGAGTTCGGTGGTGAGCAGGAGCGCCTCGTTGGTCAGCTCCGCCAGGTCCGCCTCGGTGAGCAGCGACCGGACGAGCGCGCGCGCCGCGGCGGGCGTTCGGGGGTCGGCGGGAAGCCGGACCCGCCGGATGTGCTCGTCCGGGTTTTCGGTCGGCACGGGCCCCCTCTCCGCTGACACCTCCGTATCCTCCACCGCTGCCGTGGTGGGCGCCAACCGACCCGGCGGCGGGCCGACGCCGGTCGGCCCGCGGCGCCGGTGCCAGCTCACGTCGCGTCGGTCTGGCGCGTACCCGGTGCTGGGCACGATAGTGGGAGGTCCGGCCTGCCGGCAGCAGGCGGCCCCGAGCTGAGCGAGGATTGATGACCACGGCGAAGCAGCCGGCGACGGAGCCGTCCGCGCCGGACCCCGATGCGGTCCTCATCGAGCTGACCGAGGCGCTTCGGCGCGTTCGCCACGGCGATCTCAAGGTCCGGCTGCCGCACCGGTCGGGCCGGGCGGGCGAGTTGGCGGACGCCTTCAACGAGGTGGTGTCGCTCCAGGAACGGCAGTACCACGACCTGCGCCGGATCAGCCGGATCGTGGGCCGGGACGGGCGACTCGCCGAACGCCTGGACGACGAGGAGCTGGATGGTTGCTGGGCGGAGGGGCAGCAGGCGGTCAACTCGCTCATCGAGGACCTCGGGCGCCCGACCATCGAGATCGCGCGGGTGATCGCGGGGGTCGCCAGGGGCGATCTCTCCCAGCACGTGGCGCTGGAGCTGGACGACCGACCGCTGCGTGGGGAGTATCTGCGCATCGGGCGCACGGTGAACACCGTGGTGGATCAGCTGTCGTCGGTCGCCGACGAGGTGACCCGGGTGGCGCAGGAGGTGGGCGTCGAGGGGAAGTTGGGTGGTCAGGCCGACGTTCGGGGCGCTGCCGGCACCTGGAAGGACCTAGTCGACTCGGTGAACACCATGGGGTCGAACCTGACCGCGCAGGTCCGCAACATCTCGCAGGTGTCGACCGCGGTGGCGACGGGTGATCTGGGGCAGAAGATCACGGTTGACGCGCAGGGCGAGGTTCTGGAGTTGAAGAACACCGTCAACACGATGGTGGATCAGTTGTCGTCGTTCGCCGATGAGGTGACCCGGGTGGCCCGGGAGGTGGGTACCGAGGGGAAGCTGGGTGGTCAGGCGCAGGTGAAGGGCGTCGCCGGGACCTGGCGGGACCTCACCGAGAACGTCAACCAGCTCGCCTCCACCCTGACCATTCAGCTGCGCGCCATCGCCGAGGTTTCCACCTCGGTGACCCGCGGCGACCTGACCCAGCAGATCGCGGTCGAGGCGCAGGGGGAGGTCGCCGAGCTTACCGACAGCATCAACCAGATGATCGGGACGCTCCGCGAGACGACCACGGTCAATTCCGAGCAGGGCTGGCTGGACTCCAACCTGGCCCGGATCGGTGGATTGCTGCAGGGGCAGCGGGATCTCGGCGAGGTCTGCCGCATGATCATGATGGAGGTGACGCCGCTGGTGGACGCGCAGCTCGGCGCGTTCTTCCTGGCGGATGACACCGAGGGAAACCTCCGGCTGCGGCTTACCGCCTCGTACGGCTACGTCGCCCGTGGGCAGGACGTGACGTTCGGCCCCGGCGAGGGCCTAGTCGGCCAGGTGGCGCTGTCCCGCCGCACGATCCGGGTCCGCGGGTCGGCGGAGAGCCGGCTCCGGCTCCGCTCCGGGCTCGCGGACAGCCCACCGGCTGATCTGGTGGTGCTACCGGTCATCTTCGAGGGCGAGCTGCTCGGCGTGATCGAGTTCGCCAGCGTGACCGCCCTCTCCGACCTGCACCTCTCCTTCCTGGAACGGCTCGTCCTCACCATCGGCGTCGCGGTCAACACCATCCAGGCGAACCGGCGTACCGAGGAGCTGCTGGCCCAGTCGCAGCGGCTGGCCCACGAGCTGCAGGAGCAGTCGGCCGAACTGCAGCGGACGAATGCGGAGCTGGAGGAGAAGGCGACGCTCCTCTCCGAGCAGAAGGGCAACATCGAGACCAAGAACCGGGAGGTCGAGCTGGCCCGGCTGGGCCTGGAGGAGACGGCACAGCAGCTCACCCGCGCCTCGGCGTACAAGTCGGAGTTCCTGGCCAACATGAGCCACGAGCTGCGTACGCCACTGAACTCGTTGCTGCTGCTGGCCCGGCTGTTGGTGCAGAACCCGGAGCAGAACCTCACCCCGAAACAGATCGAGTTCGCCCGGACGATCCACAACGCCGGCACCGACCTGCTCACGCTGATCGACGACATTCTGGACCTGTCCAAGATCGAAGCTGGTCGGACGGACGTCGAGCCGGCTGAGCTTCAGTTCACCGAGGTCCGCGGCTATGTCGAGCAGGCGTTCGCCCCGCAGGCGGAGGAGAAGGGCCTCGACTTCGAGGTCCGGGTAAGCCCGGAACTGCCGAAGGAGATCGTCACCGACGTGCAGCTGCTGCAGCAGATCCTGCGGAACCTGCTCTCCAACGCGATGAAGTTCACCGACACCGGGGCGGTGCGGTTGGGGATCGCCCCCGCACCGGAGTCGGCGGTCTTCGACGTGCCGGCGTTGACCAACGCGCGGCAGGTGATCGCCTTCGCCGTCATGGACACCGGGATCGGCATCTCCGACGACAAGCTGTCGATCATCTTTGAGGCGTTCCAGCAGGCCGACGGCACGACCAGCCGCCGGTACGGGGGAACCGGTCTGGGCCTGTCGATCAGTCGGGATCTGGCCCGGCTGCTGGGCGGCGCGATCGGCGTCTCGTCGGTGCCCGGACAGGGTTCGACCTTCACCCTCTTCCTCCCCGACGTCCTGGCCCCGGATGCGGTCGTGGCGCCGGCGCCGCCCTCACCCGGCCGGGCTGGTCTCCCGTCGTCGCTACTGATGCCCGCCGTGGAGTTGCTGCCCACCACCACCGCCGATGCGACGGCGACCCGCCAGCTGGCCGGTGCCACCGTGCTGATCGTGGACGACGACGTGCGTACGGTGTTCGCCCTGACCAGCGCCCTGGAGTTACACGGGATGACCGTGCTGTACGCGGACAACGGGGCCGACGGCGTACGCCTGCTGGCCGAGCATCCAGAGGCGGACATCGTACTGATGGATGCCATGATTCCCGATCAGGACGGATACGAGACGACGCGGCAGATCCGGCGTAACCACCGCTTCGCCGACCTCCCGATCGTCTTCCTGACCGCGAAGGCGATGCCCGGTGATCGGGAGTCCGCGCTCGCGGCCGGGGGCAGCGGATACATCACCAAGCCCGTTGACCTGGACGAGTTGATCGAGCTCATCTCGTCCTGGATCAGCGGAGGCCGGAGCGAGGAGAGCTCATGACGCAGCTGGCGAAGGCGCTGCTGGTGGATGATCGGCGGGAGAACCTGACGGCCCTGGAGGCGATCCTGCAGGGGCTTCAGGTCCAGTCGGTGGCGGTGGAGAGCGGCGAGGCGGCGTTGAAACGGCTGCTCGTTGACGACTTCGCGGTGATCCTCCTGGATGCCCAGATGCCGGAGATGGACGGCTTCGAGACGGCGAGTCACATCAAGCGGCGGGAACGAACCCGGCACGTGCCGATCATCTTCCTCACCTCCGCGGACCAGGATGCCCAGCTGGCCATGCGCGGGTACGCCGCCGGCGCGGTGGACCACCTCACCAAGCCGTTCGACCCGTGGGTGCTGCGGGCCAAGGTGTCGGTCTTCGTCGACCTGTGGCTGAAGACCGGGCAGCTCACCGCGCAGTCGACCCTGCTCCAGGAGCGGGAGACCCAGCGGCGGCTGCTGAGCGACGCCATCGACGAGGCCACCGCGCTGCTTCGTGCCGAGACCGACCCGGCGGCGGTGCAGCGCGCGATCGGCCTGCTGGAGCAGGCCCGCTGGGGCAACACCGGCTGAGAATCAGTCGTCGCGGATCATCAGGGCGCTGCGCAGGCCGGTGATGTCGAGGACGCGACGCAGGAACTCGGCCACGTTGGTGAGGACCAGCAGGCTCTGGGAGTGACTGGTCTTGCGGCTGAGCACGACCAGCGTGCCCAGGCCCTGCGAGTCGCAGAAGGTGACGGCCGCCAAGTCCAGCACAATCCGAGGGGGCGGTTCGGTCAGCACCTCGTTGACGACGGTGGAGAGCTGGGCGGCCGTCATCATGTCGATCTCACCGGCGAGGCGAAGGACAACCTCGTCCCCCAACCGGTGTAACGTGATGGACAGTTCGGCACGATCCACCCGGCCACCCTAGCGCGGCGGGCCGACGCCGCCCATGATGGCGAGCTGCCGCGGCCCCAGCCGGGGGTAGCGGTAACCTGCCGGTCCCCGGGGTGCCTGCCGGTCTGCCCGCCGACGCTGACACAATGGCGACATCGTGACCGACGTTTTCCCAGCCGGACCCGGCCGCTACCCGGCCGCCGCGCCGGCCTCCGAGGCCCTGTTCGACCGCGCCTGCGCTCTTGTGCCCGGCGGGGTGAACTCCCCTGTCCGCGCGTTCCGTGCCGTCGGCGGCACCCCGCGCTTCATCGTCCGGGGGGAGGGGCCGTGGCTCTACGACGCCGACGGGCGGCGCTACGTCGACCTGGTCTGCTCGTGGGGCCCCATGATCCTCGGGCACGCCCACCCCGCGGTGGTGGAGGCCCTTCGCTCCGCCGCCGCGCTCGGCACGAGCTTCGGCGCCCCCACCCCGGGTGAGGTGGAGTTGGCGGCGGAGATCGTTGACCGCGCGCCCGTCGAGCAGGTACGGCTGGTCAACTCGGGGACCGAGGCGACCATGTCGGCGATCCGGCTGGCCCGGGGCTACACCGGCCGTACCCGGATCATCAAGTTCGCGGGCTGCTACCACGGACATTCGGATGCGTTGCTCGCCGCCGCCGGTTCCGGTGTCGCCACTCTCGGTTTGCCCGACTCACCGGGCGTGACCGGCGCGGCGGCCGGGGACACCATCGTGCTGCCGTACAACGACCTGGCCGCCGTCGAGGCGGTCTTCGCCGCCGAGGGGCCGCAGATCGCCGCGGTGATCACTGAGGCCGCCGCCGGCAACATGGGCGTGGTCGCGCCCCGCGACAACTTCAACCAGCGCCTCGCCGCCCTCGCCCACGCGAACGGTGCGCTGCTGATTGTGGACGAGGTCATGACCGGCTTCCGGGTCTCCCGCGCCGGGTGGCACGGCCTCGACCCCTGCGCCGCCGACCTCTGGACCTACGGCAAGGTGATGGGGGGCGGTCTCCCCGCGGCGGCCTTCGGCGGCCGAGCGGAGATTATGTCCCAGCTGGCTCCGGCCGGCCCGGTTTACCAGGCCGGCACCCTCTCCGGTAACCCGCTCGCCTGCGCGGCCGGGCTCGCCACGCTGCGGCTCGCCGACGACGCCCTCTATCGCCGGCTGGACGAGACGGCCGCCGTCGTGGGCCGGCTCGCCAGCGAGGCGCTCGCCGCCGCCGGCGTGCCGCACCGGCTGTCCTCCGCCGGCAACATGTTCTCAATCTTCTTCACCGATGCCGACGTCTTCGACTACGCCACCGCGAGCGCCCAGCAGGTGCCCGCGTTCAGGGCGTTCTTCCACGCGATGCTGGCGGCCGGCGTCTACCTGCCGCCGAGCGCCTTCGAGTCGTGGTTCGTCTCGACGGCGATTGACGATGCCGCCCTGGAGCAGATCGCCGCGGCGCTGCCAGCGGCGGCGGCAGCGACAGCCGCGGCAGGTCACGGGGGGTAGTGACGGTGAGTAAGACTGTGGTCCACGTGCTGCGGCACGGTGAGGTGCACAACCCGGAGGGCATCCTGTACGGGCGGCTGCCGGGCTTTCGCCTGTCGGAGCTGGGCGTGCAGATGGCGAAGGCCGCCGCGCAGGGCCTCGCCGAGCGCGAGGTGGTGCACGTCGTCGCCAGCCCGCTGGAGCGGGCCCAGCAGACCGCCGAGCCGATCGCCGCGCAGTTCGGGCTCCCGATCGGCGTCGACGAGCGGTTGATCGAGAGCGCCAACTGGTTCGAGGGTAAGAAGGTCTCGCCGGGCGACGGTTCGTTCCGCGACCCGCGCAACTGGTGGGTGCTGCGGGACCCGGTCACCCCCTCCTGGGGCGAGGCGTACCGCGCCATCGCGGAGCGAATGCTCGCCGCCCTGCAGGCCGCCCGGGAGGCTGCGCAGGGGCGGGAGGCCGTGCTCGTCTCCCACCAGCTGCCGATCTGGACGCTGCGTCGGTTCATCGAGCGTAAGCGCCTCTGGCACGACCCGCGCAAGCGGCAGTGCGGGCTCGCCAGCCTCACCACCTTTCACTTTGAGGGGTCGAAGGTGGCCGGGATCGGCTACTCCGAGCCGGCCGCTCACCTGATCGCGATGTCGTCGACGGCTCGGACCGCCAAGGGGGCCTGATGATTGTCCGGAGGTGGGCTGCCGGTCTGCTCGCCACCCTGGTCGCGGTGGCGCTCGCCGCCTGCGCCACCCCGGACTGGGGGAAGGCCTGCGGTACCAACTCCGACGGTGTGATCGAGTGCGCTCCGGATCAGCGTTTTGCCGCGCCCAAGCTCGCCGGTGAGCTGCTCGACGGGGGCAGCTACGACGTGGCGCGGGACCGCGGGCAGGTCGTGGTGGTCAACTTTTGGGGCTCGTGGTGCGCGCCCTGCCGGGCGGAGGCCGCTGACCTGGAGGCCACCTACCAGGCCACCAAGGGCTCAGGGGTGACCTTCCTCGGCATCAACGTGCAGGACAGCCGGGACAAGGCGATCGCCTTCGAGGAGGGCCGGGTCACCTACCCGAGCATCTTCGATCCCGGCAGCCGACTGGCGTTGGAGCTGGACATCCCACCGAACACCATCCCGGCGACGGTCGTGCTGGACCGGGACGGGCGGATCGCGGCGGTGATCCGGGCCGCCGTCCGGCAGGAAGGGCTCCAACCGATCGTCGAACGGGTCGCCGCGGAGTCGCCCGCCTCGACCGGCGGCCTCTGATGGGCGAGACGTTCCGGGAGATCGCGCAGTCCGGCCCGCTGCTGCTCGCCATCGGTACGGCGGCGCTGGCCGGGCTGGTCAGCTTTCTGTCCCCGTGTGTCCTGCCGCTGATGCCCGGCTACCTCTCCTACGTGACCGGCCTGGCCGGCGCCGACCTGGAAGGTCGGGGGGCGGGCGACGACTCCCGCCGCACCCCGCCGGTGACCGGGGGTGACCCGGGTGCCACCGCCGGGGCGGTCGCGGTGCGGGAACGGACCGCCCGGTTGGGGACCGCGGTCGTGAAGGGCCGGGTGCTCGCCGGCACGCTGCTGTTCATCGCCGGCTTCACCGCCGTCTTCACCGTCACCGCGGTCCTGGTCACCACGGTCGGCCAGGTCCTCTTCGCCCACGAGCGGACGCTGGAGATCGTCATCGGCGGCGTGGTGGTGCTGCTCGGACTGGGCTACCTCGGCGTGGTTCCGGGGCTGCAGCGCGAGCTGCGTATCCAACGGCTGCCGGCCGCCGGGCTGCTCGGCGCTCCCGTACTCGGCGCGGTCTTCGCGCTCAGCTGGCTGCCCTGCACCGGCCCGACCCTCGGTGCGGTGATGGGGATGGCCGTCGTCGAGGGGCAGACCAACCGGGCGGTGGTACTGGCCGTGGCGTACTGCCTTGGGCTGGGGGTGCCGTTTGTCCTCTTCGGGCTGGGGTTCCACCGCCTGCTCGGGGTCTTCCAGGCGGTCCGGCGCAACAGCCGGTGGGTCACCCGGATCGGTGGTGGACTGCTGATCCTGATCGGCCTCGCGCTGGTCACCGGTGGGTGGACCAGCTTCGTGACCCTGCTGCAGACCACCTTCGGGACGGGGCAGGTAAGCATCTGATGACGGTCACCGACGACCGGCCCGCGCCGCCGGCCGAGACACCCCGGCGCCGCCCCAACCCGGTGCTGGCGCTGCTGCGCAACTCGTGGCGGCAGCTCACCAGCATGCGTACGGCGCTGGTGCTGCTCTTCCTGCTGGCGATCGCCGCGATTCCCGGGTCGGTGCTGCCGCAGCGCGGCGTAAACCCGGAGGACGTCCGGGACTACTTCGTCGCGTACCCCGATCTGGCGCCGGTGCTGGACCGGCTCGGCGCCTTCGACGCGTTCGGCTCGGTCTGGTTCTCCGCCATCTACCTGTTGCTCTTCACCTCGCTGGTCGGTTGCATCACGCCCCGGCTGCGGGACCACGTCCGCGCCCTGCGGTCCAGGCCCCCCGCGGCGCCGAAGCGGCTGGACCGGTTGCCCCAGCACACCGTCTTCGCGGCGCCGGCCGGTGGCGCACCGGCGATCGCCGCCGTGCTGCGCCGGCACCGCTGGCGGGTGGAGGTACGCGGCGACGAGGTGTCGGCCGAGAAGGGCTACCTGAAGGAGACCGGCAACCTGCTCTTCCACGCCTCGCTGGTGGTGGTGCTCGTCGGTGTCGCCCTCGGCTCCTGGTACGGCTGGAGTGGCAACCGGGTCCTGGTCGCCGGCGCGGACAACGCCTTCTGCAACACGCAGCAGCAGTACGCCGAGACGTCGTTCGGCCCCCAGGTGGCCGGCGCCGATCTGCCCCGGTTCTGCGTGCAGCTGGACGACTTCGAGGCGAGGTTCCTGGAGTCCAACGGCCAGCCGGAGTTCTTCAACGCGAAGGTGACCGTGGACGAGGACGGCGGCACCCCCCGCCCGGCGGAGTTCTCGGTGAACTCGCCGCTGCGGCTGGACGGGGCGAACGTCTACCTGCTCGGCCACGGGTACGCCCCGGTGGTCCGCTACACCGACCGGTTCGGGCGGAGCCAGACCAGCCCGAACCCCTTCCTGGATGTCGGAGACGTCGGCTTGACCAGCGAGGGGCTGGCGGCCTTCCCGGACGCGAACGTGGACCCGGCCACCGGTGAGCGGGACCCGGACCTCCAGATGGCCTTCAGCGGCCTGTACCTGCCGACCGCCCCGCAGCAGGCTCCGTTCGTCCGGTCGGAGTTCCCGACCGAGCGCAATCCGCTGCTCAACCTCGTCGCGTACCGGGGCAATCTAGGGCTGGATGCCGGTATCCCCGGCTCGGTGTACGAGCTGGACCAGCGGCAGGTCGACGCCGGCCGGCTCAAGGAGGTTGGCACCAAGCTGCTTCAGGTCGGCGAGGTCTGGACCCTGGACGACGGCACCACGCTGGAGTTCCTGGGCACCGAGCCGTACGTCGTCCTGTCCGTGCGGCACGACCCGGGCTCGACGCTGCTGCTGGTCAGCTCCGGCACGCTGCTGCTGGGCCTGATGGGCTCGCTCTTCGGCCGCCGCCGGCGGGTCTTCTTCCGGGTGCGCCCGGCTGACCCCGCGGGTGAATCTTCGACGTCCGGTAGTAGTTTGGTCGATGCCGGTGGTCTGCCGCGCGTCGACCATCCGGGCTTCGCCGACGAGTTCACCCGGCTCGTGGCGGCGGTCAGCGGAGCCGGGCGGCGGGCCGATCCTGACGGGCCGGCCGGAGCGCGAGTAGGAGCCGAGTGATGTCCGTACTCTCCGACCAGCTGGTGACCTTCTCGATCCTGGCCTATCTGGTCGCGATGGTCGTGCACGCCGTCGAGTACGCGTTGGGCAACGCCCGCGTTCGCGTCGATCAGCCTGCCCGCGAGCTGGTCGGCGCCGGAGTCGGGGCGGCCGGCGGTGCGGTTTCCGGACCTGAGCCGACCGTCCGTGCTGCCACCGCCGCCCAGCGGACTGCCGCCCGCGCCCGCCTGGCTGGCCTGGGTGCGGTCGCGGTGACCGTGCTGGCCGCCCTGCTGCACCTCGGTGCGCTGATCGCCCGCGGGGTCGCGGCCGACCGGATGCCCTGGGGCAACATGTACGAGTTCGTCCTGACGGTCTCCTTCATCGGGGTCGCCAGCTGGTTCGTCGTGCTCTGGAAGCGCCCCACGCTGCGCCGGCTCGGGCTGCTTTTGACGCTGGTGATGGTGCTGCTGGTGGCCACCGCCGAGCTGCTGCTATACACCCCGATCGTGCCGCTGGTGCCGGCGCTCAACTCGTACTGGTTCATCATCCACGTCTCCACGATCGTCTTCAGCTCCGGTATCTTCCTGCTGGGCGTGGTGCCGGCGGGCGCCTTCCTGATGCGGTCCGGCTACGAGCAGGGCCGGCGCAGCTTCCCCTACCTGTTGGCGAAGCGCATGCCGGCCGCGGCGGCCCTGGAGCGGTTGACCTTCGGGCTGCACGCCTTCTCGTTCCCGATCTTCACCTTCGCGGTGATCGCCGGTGCGATCTGGGCCGAGGCGGCGTGGGGTCGGGCGTGGGGCTGGGACCCGAAGGAGACCTGGGCGTTCATCTCCTGGGTGGTGTACGCCGGCTACCTGCACGCCCGGGCCACCCCGAGCGTCAAACGGAACGTGGCCACCTGGCTCGCGATTCTGGGTTTCCTCACCGTGATGATGAACCTCTTCGGCGTGAATATCTTCTTCGAGGGGCTGCACTCCTACGGCGGCCTCGACTGATCTCGTAAGTGGCGGCGGCCGGGTTCTCAGCGGCGGCTAGCCGGCTCACCCGCGCGCCGCTCGACCCGCCGGTGGCCCGGTACGCCTGGCAGTCGGCTCCCTGACGCTGGGCCGCCCCTTGATCAAAGACCGTTCCCGCACCCCGGCTGGGGTGGCGGGCCGGGCGGTGGGGGAGACTTGCGGGTATGGCGGCTCGTGGCTTTCCGTACTCCGATCTGAAGGACTTCCTCGCGGCGCTGGAGCGCGCGGGCGAGCTACGGCGGGTGGAGGTTCCGGTCGATCCGACGCTGGAGTTGAGCGAGATCGTCAGCCGGACGGTTCGCGCCGGGGGGCCGGCGCTGGTGTTCGAGCAGCCGACCCGGGGCGAGATGCCGGTGGCGATCAACCTGTTCGGCACCGAGAAGCGGATGGCGATGGCGCTCGGCGTCGAGTCGCTGGACGAGATCGGGGCGCGGATCGGTGCGCTGGTGCGACCGGAGCTGCCGGTCGGCTGGAGCGGTATCCGGGAGGGCCTCGGCAAGGTCATGCAGCTCAAGTCGGTGCCGCCGCGCAAGGTGAAGACGGCCCCCTGCCAGCAGGTGGTGTACCGGGGCGACGACGTCGACCTGAACCGGCTGCCCGGCCTGCAGATGTGGCCCGGCGACGGTGGCGTCTTCCACAACTTCGGGTTGACCCACACCAAGCACCCCGAGACGGGCGCGCGCAACCTCGGCCTCTACCGGCTGCAGCAGCACAGCCGGAACACGCTGGGCATGCACTGGCAGATCCACAAGGATTCCACCGCCCACCACGCGGTCGCCGAGCGGCTCGGTCAGCGGCTGCCGGTCGCCATCGCCATCGGCTGCGACCCGGTGATCTCGTACGCCGCGAGCGCCCCACTCCCCGGCGACATTGACGAGTACCTGTTCGCGGGCTTCCTGCGGGGGGAACGGGTCGAGATGGTCGACTGCCTGACCGTGCCACTCCAGGTGCCGGCGCACGCCCAGGTGGTGCTCGAGGGCTACCTGGAGCCCGGTGAGCGGCTGCCCGAGGGGCCGTTCGGGGACCACACCGGCTACTACACCCCGGTCGAGCCGTTCCCGGTCCTGCACGTCGAGACGATGACCATGCAGCGGAACCCGGTCTACCACTCGATCGTCACCTCGAAGCCGCCGCAGGAGGACCACGGCCTGGGCAAGGCCACCGAGCGGATCTTCCAGCCGCTGCTCAAGCTGCTCATCCCGGACATCGTCGACTACGACCTGCCGGCCGCCGGGGTCTTCCACAACTGCGCGATCGTGTCGATCCGGAAACGCTACCCGAAGCACGCGCAGAAGGTGATGAGCGCGATCTGGGGCGCGCACCTGATGTCGATGACCAAGCTGATCGTGATCGTGGACGAGGACTGCGACGTACACGACTACAACGAGGTCGCGTTCCGGGCCTTCGGCAACGTGGACTACGCCCGGGACCTGCTGCTCACCGAGGGGCCGGTGGACCACCTGGACCACGCCTCGTACCAGCAGTTCTGGGGCGGCAAGGCCGGCGTCGACGCCACCCGCAAGCTGCCCAGCGAGGGCTACACCCGGGGCTGGCCCGAAGAGATGACCATGTCCCCCGAGGTGGTGTCGCTGGTCGACAAGCGCTGGAAGGAGTACGGCATCTGATGTCCGGCTCCTCCGATCCGCGGGACCTCGCGGTCTCGGCCCATGCCACCCCGGCCAGCGCGGGCTCGCGCGGACGGATCCGGGCGTTCCTCGACCTCGTGGCGATCGAGCACTCCGTCTTCGCGCTGCCCTTCGCCTACCTCTCCGCCTTGACCGCGATGCAGGTCAACGGCGGTCAGGTTCGCTGGCTCGACCTGTTACTGATCACCGTGGCGATGGTCGGGGCGCGGACGTTCGCGATGGCCGCCAACCGGATCCTGGACCGGCGGATCGACGCGCTGAACCCGCGCACCGCCAACCGGGAACTGGTGACCGGGGCGGTCAGCCTGCGTACGGCGTGGGCCGGCGCGGGCATCGCTCTGGCCGTCTTCCTGGTGGCCGCCGCGCTGCTGAACCCCCTCTGTCTGGTGTTGGCGCCGCTCGCGGTCGTACCGCTGGTCGGCTACCCGTACGCGAAGCGGTTCACCAACTGGCCACACGCGGTCCTGGCGGTGGCGCAGGCGGTCGGACCGGTCGGTGCGTGGCTCGCGGTGACCGGTACCTTCGCCGGCTCCGGGCCGGCCTGGCTGCTCGGGGTGGCGGTCGGGCTGTGGATCGGCGGGTTCGACCTGATCTACGCCTGCCAGGACGCCGAGGTGGACCGGGAGATCGGCGTGCACAGCGTTCCGGCCCGGTACGGGCTGCGGTTCGCGCTGCACGCCTCCACCGTCGCGCACGTGGTGACCTTCGTGCTCTTCGTCTGGTTCGGTGCCCTGGTCGGCTTCGGCTGGCTCTGGTGGATCGGGCTGGCGCTGACCGCGGTCGCCTTCGGCTACCAACACGTGGTCGTGAGCCCGACCGACCTGAGCCGGGTCAACCGGGCCTTCTTCACCGCGAACGGCTTCGTCGGGATCGCGCTCTTCGGCTTCGCCCTGCTTGACCTGGTGGTACGCCTCGGCCTGCGGCCCTGATCAGGGAACCGGGGGTGCCCGTCGGTGGTCGAGGGTGACCAGGCAGGCTGGGACCATGCGTGAACCATGGGTGGTCGGTGTCTCCGGAGCCTCCGGCACGCCGTACGCGGCTGCTGTCCTGCGGGCGTTGCTCGACGCGGGCGAAGCCGTTGACCTGATCGTGTCCCGGGCGGCCCGGCTGACCATCCTGGACGAGACCGGGCGGTCGTTTCGGGACGGGCACTGGGCGGAGGACCTCGCCGCCTGGCTGGGGCGCGACCTGAGCGGAGCCGATCTCCGGCACTGGCCGGCCGGTGACCTCGCCGCCGGGCCGAGCAGCGGCTCCTACCGGGCGCGCGGGATGGCGGTCGTCCCGGCGAGTACGGCAGCCTGCGCCGGCATCTCCATCGGGCTCTCCAAGGACCTGTTGCAACGCGCCGCCGAGGTCAACCTCAAGGAGCGCCGTCCGGTGGTCGTCGTGCCCCGGGAGACACCGGTGACCCGCAGCCACCTGGAGCACCTGATCGCGTTGCACGACGCCGGTGCGGTGGTGCTGCCCGCCAGCCCCGGTTTCTACGGGGCGGGAGCGGATGCCTCCGCCGCCCAGCTGGTCGACTTCGTCGCCGGGAAGGTGCTGGACGCCCTGGGTGTGCCGCACACGCTCTTCCGTCGCTGGGCGGGTGAGTTGGGAGCGGCGCGCTCCTGAGCCGGCGGTGGCGGGGCGCTTCCGAGCTGGCGGTGGCGGCGCCTTCCTGAGCTGGCGGTGGCGGCCGGAAATGGGCGGCGATCACCCGCCGGCCATCGCCTCAGTACATCCCGGCGTTGGCCGGGCCAGGCCCGGGGCCGGTCGGGGCGGCGGGACCAGCGTTGTTCGGTCGCTCCATCCCCTCCGCCTCGTCCAACATTCCCTCGCCCTCGAGCAGGGCCCGAACTTCGGATTCCCGAAATCGGCGATGCCCGCCCGGAGTTCGGATGCTGCCTATCCGGCCAGCCGCCGCCCACCTGGTCACAGTCTTCGGATCCACCCGAAACAGCGCGGCGACCTCACCCGGCGTCAGCAGGCGATCTCCAGTGTCCACAGCCCCCTCCTCGCATCGACGAAGCCCCCGGCTGAACACACTGCCCCCGGCGGTGCGAGCCCAGAGCCGTCATGAGGGACGTATGGCAATTACAGCACCGGCAGCCAACCGTGTCCGCCAAACGCGAGAAAAGCACTGATCAGGAGGTTAGGCAATGGTACCCGTAGCTGTGCCCTGTTGCGGTTGGTTCGTGAACAATGACAGGGCACGGGGCCGACCTTCGGGACCGGACGCCTGAGGGCAGGTCGGTGCTACTAGGGTCTACAGTCCGTGGACGCGATCGACCTGAACCTTATCGAACTGCTGCGGGGCAACGCCCGCCTCTCGTACGCCGAGCTTGCCCGCCAAGTGGGCCTCTCGGCACCAGCAGTGCATGAGCGGGTCGGCAAGCTGGAGTCCAGTGGAGTCATCCGTGCGTACCGGGCCGAGATCGAGCCGGAGAGCATCGGGCTGGGCGTGACCGCCCTGATCGAGATCATTGAGGAGTCCGCCGCGGACACCGACGACGTGCTGGAGTCGTTCCGCGCCATTCCGGAGATCGAGTCCTGCTACTTCATGGCCGGGGTGGAGTCGTTCCTGCTCAAGGCGAGGGTCGGCACTATCGGGGAGTTGGAGGCGCTGATCGTACGGCTGAACCGTACTCCCGGTGTCGCCTCCACCCGTACCGGGATCGCCCTGTCGACCAAGTGGGAGAACCGCCCCCAGCCCGTCGGTACGCCACCGGCCTGAGCCGACCGGCGCTCCGCCGGCGTCAACTCGTCCGCCGGGCCCGGTCGACCCCGCGCGGAGCTCGGTCACTGCGCGTGGGCCAGGATCAGGCCGCGCCGGCCCGGCTTGCTAGGTTGCTGGGCGTGACTCATCTGGACCGGTGTGACGAGGCGATCCGGGGGTGGGTGACCGAGGCGATTGCCGCCGTTGAGGCCGACGCCAACCGGTCCGCCGACACCCATCTGCTGCCGTTCCCCCTGCCTCGGCAGTGGGGAATCGACCTCTACCTCAAGGACGAGTCGGTGCATCCGACCGGTTCCCTGAAGCACCGGCTGGCCCGTTCCCTGTTCCTCTACGGGCTCTGCAACGGGTGGATCGGCCCGGGTACCACGATCGTGGAGGCCTCCTCGGGGTCGACGGCGGTCTCCGAGGCGTACTTCGCCCGGATGCTGGGGCTGCCGTTTATCGCGGTGATGCCGGCGTCCACCTCGCCGGAGAAGATCGCGAAGATTGAGTTCCAGGAGGGGCGCTGCCACCTGGTGGACGACCCGGCCAAGGTGGTCATCGAGGCACGGTGGCTGGCCGAGGACACCGGCGGCCACTTCATGGACCAGTTCACGTACGCCGAGCGGGCCACGGACTGGCGGGGCAACAACAACATCGCCGAGTCGATCTTTTCGCAGCTGGCGTTGGAACGGCACCCGGTGCCGGCGTGGGTCGTGGTCGGGGCCGGAACCGGCGGCACCAGCGCCACCATCGGCCGCTACACCCGCTTCCGGCGGCTGCCCACGAAGCTCTGCGTGGTGGACCCGGAGAACTCGGCGTTCTATCCGGCCTGGCAGGCCTCCGACTGGTCGGTGTGCACCGGCCGCGGCTCGCGAATCGAGGGCATCGGTCGACCGACGGTGGAGGCGTCCTTCCTGCCGTCGGTGGTGGACCGGATGGTGCAGGTGCCGGACGCCGCCTCGCTGGCCGCGATGCGGGCCGGGTCCGCGGTGCTCGGCCGTCGGGTCGGCGGCTCGACCGGCACCAACCTTTGGGGTGCCTTCGGCCTGATCGCCGGCCTGCTCGCGGAGGGGAAGACCGGCTCGGTGGCCACCCTGATCTGCGACGCCGGAGACCGCTACGCCGACACCTACTACGCCGACGACTGGGTGGCCGCCCAGGGGCTCGATCTCGCCCCACATCTGGCGACCATCGAGCGGTTCCTGGCCACCGGCGCCTGGCCGGCCTGAGGAGTTCCCCCCGGCCGGCCCGGCGCCGGCCGGGTCAGTAGCTGTTCGCGGCGGGCCGGCCGCCGAACCGCCGGTCCCCCGACCGTCGCTCCGATCGGCCTTCCCCCGACCGTCGCTCCGATCGGCCTTCCGTCGGCCGGCCCGGGTGGCGGCGATCGCCGGAACGTACCGGTTCACCGCGGCGGTGCCGGTCTGGGAACCGGCGCGCCCCGTCCGGCCGGCCAGCGCGGGGGCGCGGCTCGGGCTCGTCCCGAACGGGTACGCCGCTCGGTTCCCGCGCTCCGGTCAGCTCGGCAAGTGCCGGGTCGCCGGCTCGCACCCGGGTCTGCGCCGGGGCCACACCCGCCTTTTCCAGCATGGCGAGGGTGCCGCGGCGTTGTTTCGGCAGTGCCAGGGTCGCCACCGCGCCGGTTTCGCCGGCCCGTGCGGTCCGCCCTGCTCGGTGCAGGTAGTCCTTCGGGTCCTTCGGCGGGTCGACGTGCAGCACCAGCGATACGCCGTCGACGTGGATGCCGCGGGCGGCCACGTCGGTGGCGACCAGGACATTCGTCCGGCCTTCCCGAAACTCGGCCAGGGTGCGGGTACGCATCCGCTGGGTCTTGCCGCCGTGCAGGCCACCGGCGCGTACCCCGACTGCCGCGAGCTGCCCCACCAGCCGGTCCACCCCGAGTTGGGTCCGGGCGAAGACCATCGTCCGCCCCTCCCGGGCCGCGATCGACGCGACGACCGAGAACTTGTCCTGCGGCGGGATCAGCAGCAGGTGATGATCCATCGTTGCCACCGCCGCCGTCGGTGGCGCGGTCGAGTGGGTTACCGGGTCGGTCATGAAGCGCCGTACCAGCGTGTCCACGTCTCGGTCCAGGGTGGCCGAGAAGAGGAGCCGCTGCGCGTCGGCGGGGGTCTTCGCCAGAAGTTCGGTGACCTCGGGCAGGAACCCCATGTCGGCCATCTGGTCCGCCTCGTCCAGCACGGTGACCTCGATGTCGTCGAGGCGGCAGACGCCCCGCTCGATGAGGTCGGCGAGCCGGCCAGGTGTGGCCACCAGCACCTCGACGCCACGTCGTAGGGCACTGATCTGCCGGTCGTAGGGCACTCCGCCGACCGCGGTCCGCAGGAATACCCCGATCGCCCGGCCGAGCGGGAACAGGGCGTCGCTGACCTGCATAGCCAGTTCCCGAGTCGGTACCAGCACGAGAGCGCGCGGGTGACGGGAGCGGGCCCGTTCCCCGTCCGCCATCCGGGCGAGCAGGGGGAGGCCGAACGCCAGCGTTTTTCCGGAGCCGGTCTGGCCGCGGCCGAGAACATCCCGGCCGGCGAGCGCATCCGGCATGGTGGCGCGCTGGATTTCGAACGGAGTGGTGATCCCCTGCCGGGCCAACGTCCGGACCAGGGGTTGGGGCAGGCCGAGCGCGGCGAAGTCGAGGAGTTCAGGGGCGGACGGGGGCATGCCAGGGTCGATCGACGTGGTCAAGAATGGCCTTTCGAGTGGGGCGCATCTTCGCGATGGCCGCCGCGACGGAATGCCGCCGGATCACCCGCAAGATCGCCCATGGGCGCGCGAAGGGGCGCGCCAGGTCAGTTTCCGCGCCAGTGTACGGCGATGTCCCACCGCGCCGTGCACCCGCAGCGGCACAGTGGGCGGGCTCACCCGCTGGAGAGGTTCTGGAACGCCCCGTCCAGCGCGTTGTTGGCGATGAGGACGACCACGACACCGATCGCCACCAGCAGGGCGAGCGAGGCGGCCAGGGCGACCAGCACCCGGGTATTGCTGGAACGTTGCTCGTTCGATATCTCCGTCCGGCCCTGGGCGAGGATGTGCCCGGTCAACGAGCCCGAGTTCTCCACCGGGTTGACCGGGAAAGCGACGGTGGACAGGCCCGACCCATCACCGTAGAGGCTGCTGAGGTCACCCTCGTGCGGGTTTTGGCGCCCGGTGCCCGGCCGTTGCTGGTGGCCGGTCGCGGGGAAGGCCTGGGTGGCGGCCGAGGCTGAGGTGGGGAGGGCCTGGGTGGTGGCGGCCGGGGCCGTGGTGGGTTGTTGGTGGCCGGTNGCNNGGAAGGCCTGGGTGGCGGCCGAGGCTGAGGTGGGGAGGGCCTGGGTGGTGGCGGCCGGGGCCGTGGTGGGTTGTTGGTGGCCGGTTGCAAGGAAGGCCTGGGTGGCGGCCGAGGCTGAGGTGGGGAAGGCCTGGGTGGTCGCGGCCGGGGCCGCCGGCGGTGGTGACTCCGGGTGGACCGCGGAAACCGGCGATGTCGCGGTGCGCGGGGCGGGGAATGGGCCGGGCGCGGGGACATCGGCTCGCCTGGACGGCCCGGTGCCGCCACCGGAGGTGACCGGTGGTGGTGGGAACGGGGAGGTCGGCGCCGGGTCGGTTGGCGCGGGCACCGGCGGCCCAGATGGCGCCGGGGTCGGGGGTACCGGGGCAGGTGGCGCCGGCTGTGGTCGGACCGGCCCCGGCGGGTGGGGACCGGGGGCCGGGGCCGGCTCGGGTGCCGGCGGTGTTGGGTCCGGAACGGACGGCTCGGGTGGCTGCACCGGCTCGGGCGGTCGTACGGGTTCGGGTGGCTGCACCGGCTCGGGCGGTCGTACGGGTTCGGGTGGCTGCACCGGCTCGGGCTCGCTGGGGCCAGCCTGGTGGTCGGTCCAGGCCTGCCCCGGCGCTGACCGAATAACCGTCGTGTCCGTGGCGGATGGGTCCACCGGGTCGTTCTGCTCGGCCATGTTCGCCCTCCGCGCCGTGCTCGCACCCGGTCTCGTGCCATCCGAGCCGGGAGTGCCTGGTCTCACCGTGCCACATTCCGTTCAGGTAGCACAGCCGGAGCAGGGCTACCGGCGGTCTGCCGGGTCACCCCCGGGTGTCCGGCTACGGGTGGCGCTGACCGTGTGGCCGGCTGGGCGGCGCGGTCGCGCCGGCTACGGCCGGAAGGAGTCGAAGCTCAGCCGGAATGAGCTCTCCTCGCCCAGCAGGAATGAGCTGTCGGTCGGTACCGCCGAGGGCGAGACGGTGGGGGACGGCGGTGCCGAGAACGAGGCGGTGGGCGGTGGGGTGCTGGTCGGAGACGCCGAGGGTGAGGTGGTGGGGGACGTGGTGGTGCTGGGGCTGGTCGTGGGCGATGGGGGGTCGGTTGGCGAGGTCGAGGGGGATGGGGTGGTGCTGGGGCTGGTCGTGGGGGATGGGGTGGTGCTGGGGCTGGTCGAGGGGGATGGGGTGGTGCTGGGGCCGGTCGAGGGCGACGGGGTGGTGCTGGGGCTGGTCGAGGGGGATGGCGTCGGCTTCGGGGTGGCCGAGGCGGTCGGTGTGGGCGTCGGGGTTGGCGTGGGCGCGGGGATCCCGTCGACCACTCGTGTTGCCGCGTAGAGGCGCGACCAGGTCACAGTTGAGATCTTGACCACGTCGCCGCTACTCGGGGCGTGGACCATCCGACCGCCGCCGATGTACATGCCGATGTGGTGGATGCTGGTCCAGCTCGAGCCGGAGGCGAAGAAGAGAAGGTCACCGGGGAGGAGGCCGGTCCGGGGAACGGTGCGGTGCCGGGTCGCGTAGTACTGGTCGCGGGAGACCCGGGGCAGGCCGCGGTAGCCGGCCGAGCGGTAGGCGGCCCAGATCAGGCCCGAGCAGTCGAACCGATCCGGTCCCTCGGCCGCCCAGAGGTACGGGTCACCGAGCTGGTCCAGCGCGTAGCCGACCGCCGCGCGGGCGGTGGGGTGCGCGGCGAGCCCGTTCGCGGTTTCGTTGGCGACCCACTGCGCGCCGAGCGCCTGCTCCGCCGCCTCCTGCTGACGCTCCAGCTCCAGCAGCTGGGCGGCATTGTCCTGGCGGAGAGTGGTGAGCTTTGCCTTCTCGCTCTGCAGCGCCTGCTCGGTGCTGGCATAGGAGGCGTTGACGGAACGTAGCCGAGACTGCGCCGCCGTCATCACCTGCTGCGCGGCCTGCTCGTCGGCGCGGGCGCGGTTGAGCTCCCGGGTCGCTGCGGTGGTCTCCCCGCCGGCGACGTCCCTCCCCCGGGCGAGGCCGGAGAGCTCGCTCAGATCCTGGAGATCGTCGGCGAAGGGCGCGGAGGGCAGCGCCGCAGCCGCCTTGAGCGCGTCGGCGGCCGCGGCATCGGCGCGCGACTGGGCCTTGGCCAGCGCGGTCAGGGCCACATTCAGCTCCCGCTCGGCGGCGACGAGCTCTGCCTCCGCCTCGGTGCGCTGCTGCTTGAGCAGGAGTAGCTCGTCACTCAGCTGGCCGATGCGGGCCTCGGCCGCGTAGATCTGGGCGGCGAGCGGCCCGTCGATGAGGTTGTTGACCGGCGTGGTGGCCGACGGGGCGAGCGGTTCATCGCCGGGCAGGCTGAGCGGGCCGGACAGGACCGGGCGGGCGCCACTGTCGGGCACGGTGTTGGGCAGCGGCGGATCGGCGTAGACCGGCGCGCTGAGGGCACCCGCGGCGATGATGCCCAGCAACGCGGACCAGAGCTTGGGACGGAGCACCGGCGAGATCACTGGGTTTCGTCGAGGTAGCCGTCCGTAGCCGCTGTCGCCCATTCCGCTCCTTGTCTGGGTCAATCCGTGCATTGGGTGCACACGGTGGCCGGACGCTACCAGTGGTGTGTCGCGCCCGGCATTCCCTGTCTTATCGCACGCGGGCAGCAGTGTCGATGTGTGGCCGGGTTACGAGTGGCTGAGAATTCGGCTAACGGCGAGGGCGGAGAGCGGTGAGGTTCGTCGCGGCCCACCGCCCGCGCTGACTGTTGGTTCGCCGGCCCACGTAGGCTCGACCGGGACCGCAGGCGGAAGGGACGGGGCTGGAGATGGACGCCGGACTCAAGCGCGAGCTCGAAGCGAAGGTGTACGCCGGCGAGCGGCTGACCCGCGCGGACGGGATCGCCCTCTACGACAGCGACGATCTGACCTGGCTGGGTCGGCTTGCCCACCACCGGCGGACCGAGCTCAACGGCGACCGGGTGATGTTCAACGTCAACCGGCACCTGAACCTGACCAACGTCTGCAGCGCCAGCTGTGCGTACTGCTCGTTCCAGCGCAAGCCGGGCGAGAAGGACGCGTACACGATGCGAATCGACGAGGCGGTTCGCAAGGCCAAGGAGATGGAGGACGAGCAGCTCACCGAGCTGCACATCGTCAACGGGCTGCACCCCACCCTGCCCTGGCGCTACTACCCGAAGGTGCTCCGTGAGCTGAAGGCGGCGCTGCCGAACGTCCGGCTCAAGGCGTTCACCGCGACCGAGGTGCAGTGGTTCGAGAAGATCAGCGGCCTGAGCGCCGACGAGATCCTGGACGAGCTGATGGACGCCGGCCTGGAGTCGTTGACCGGCGGCGGTGCGGAGATCTTCGACTGGGAGGTGCGGCAGCACATCGTGGACCACGCCTGCCACTGGGAGGACTGGTCCCGCATCCACCGGCTGGCGCACAACAAGGGCATGAAGACCCCGTCAACCATGCTGTACGGGCACATCGAGGAGCCCCGGCACCGGGTTGACCACGTGCTGCGGCTGCGGGAGCTGCAGGACGAGACCAATGGCTTCGTGGTCTTCATCCCGCTGCGCTACCAGCATGACTTCGTCGACTCGGCGGACGGCAAGATCCGTAACCAGATCCAGGCGCGGACGACGATGGCCTCGCCGGCGGAGTCGCTGAAGACGTACGCGGTGTCCCGGCTGCTCTTCGACAACGTCCCGCACGTGAAGTGTTTCTGGGTGATGCACGGGCTCTCGGTCGCCCAGCTGTCGCTGAACTTCGGCGTGGACGACCTGGACGGCTCGGTGGTGGAATACAAGATCACCCATGACGCCGACTCGTACGGCACGCCGAACACCATGAACCGGGCTGACCTGCTGGACCTGATCTGGGATGCCGGGTTCCGCCCGGTCGAGCGCAACACCCGGTACGACGTCGTGCGCGAGTACGACGCCGCGCCTTCGCTCGCCGAGCGTCGCGCCGAGCCGCAGCAGGTGTGGGCCTGATCGTGCTGGTCGACGGTTCGCGTACCCTCGTAGGGCTATGACCGAGCAGCGCAACAGAATTCCCCGGCGAGATGCCGAGGGGCGGGTGCTGACCCTGGGCGACCTGCTCGGGGTGAGCCTGGCCGGCTGGGTTGTCGGGGTGCTCGCGTTGGCGACCCTGGACCTGGGCTTCAGCTCGCTCACTTCGGGGGAGTTCGGCCAGGCCAACGGATGGTTGGCGGTGATCCTGCCCGCCTGGCTCTACTGGGACGACTTCCGCGCCTGGGGGTTTGGCGCCGCCCGGGTGGTGTCGGGCCTGGCGGCCGGAGCCGTGGGGCTGACCCTCGGCCTGGTGGTGTCTGGTTTCACCGCTGACCTGCCGCCGGTGGTCTCCGGCGGGCTGGGCGCGGCGGTCTTCACCGTCGGGTACGCGGTGGTGTGGTTCCACGGGGTGCGGTGGCTGGCCCGGAGGACGGGCTGAGGCCGCCGTCGACGGCGGAGAACGGAGTACGGAGATGAGCGCGGCGGTCAAGTACACGCTGGGCCGGATCGGGCTGTTTGTCGCCGTGCTGGCGGCCCTCTGGCTCGTGGAGTTGAATCTCTTTGTCAAGCTGATGGTGGCGTTGATCTTCTCGGCGGCGCTCTCCTTCTTCCTGCTGCGTCCGTGGCGGGAGGAGATGGCCGAGGAGATGGCCGCCGCCACCGAGCGGCGGCGCGCGGAGAAGGAGCGGCTGCGCTCGGCGTTGGCCGGCGAGGACGAGGCCGGGGCGGATTCGACGGAGCCGGGCGGCGAGGGTGACGCCGGGACGGGCTCGGCGGAGCCGGGCGGCGACGCGCCGAAGTCCTGATCCTGGACGGGTCCCATCGAATTTATACATGGAAGAATATTGATATGACCATGCGCTGAGTGGTGGAGTGTGCGGTACCAGGCGGGAAAGGTTTCCCGCGCTCGTCAGGAGGTTGTCCATGGCCTTCCGCACCCCCACCCTTCGCCGCCGCCTCGCGCTCGTCGTCGCCGCGGGGTTCGGCCTGCTCACCTTCGCCGCGTCACCGGTCTCCGCGAACACCACCCCGGAGGCCACCGGTGAGTCGGCCGCCGTCCAGTACCGGGTGCTCGGCCCGCGTACCGTGACCGACCGCAGCGCGGTCGCCAGCACCGGCGCCGCGATCGACTACTCCGAGCACGGTGTCCTGCACGTCACCGCCACCGCCGCCGAGGCCGCCGCGATCACCAAGCTGGGCTTCGAGCTGGAGAAGGTTCCGGTAACCCCCACCGGCCACGACCACGACCACGGGGACGTCGGCATCTCTGACTTTCCGCCCGCCGACTCCGACTACCACAACTACGCCGAGCTGACGGCGGTGGTGAACCAGGTAGTGGCGGAGCACCCCAGCATCGCGCGGAAGATCAGCATCGGCACCTCGCACGAGGGCCGGGACCTGATGGCGGTGAAGATCTCCGACAACGTCGGGACCGACGAGGACGAACCAGAAGTCCTCTTCAACTCCCAGCAGCACGCTCGGGAGCACCTGACCGTGGAGATGGCGATCTACCTGCTCAACCTCTTCACCGACAACTACGGCAGTAACTCCCGGGTCACCAACGTGGTCAACAGCCGGGAGCTGTGGATCATCCCGACCGTGAACCCGGACGGCAGCGAGTACGACATCGCCACCGGCTCGTACCGGTCGTGGCGCAAGAACCGGCAGCCGAACAGCGGCTCGTCCTGGGTCGGCACCGACCTGAACCGCAACTGGGACTACCTCTGGGGCTGCTGCGGCGGCTCCTCCGGCTCCACCTCGTCGGGCACCTACCGGGGCCCGTCGCCCTTCTCCGCCCCGGAGACCGATGCGGTGCGCGACTTCGTGGACAGCCGGGTCGTGGGCGGAGTCCAGCAGATCAAGGCCAACATCGACTTCCACACCTATTCCGAGCTGGTGCTCTGGCCGTTCGGCTACACGTACAGCAACACGGCCCCGGGGATGACGGCCGACCAGTACAACACCTTCGCCACCATCGGCGGGGAGATGGCGGACACCAACGGCTACACCCCGCAGCAGTCCAGCGACCTCTACATCACCGATGGCAGCAGCATCGACTGGATGTGGGGGGCGCACGGGATCTGGGCGTACACCTTCGAGCTGTACCCCGGCTCCGCCGCGGGCGGCGGCTTCTACCCACCCGATGAGGTCATCCCGGCGGAGACCGCCCGCAACCGCGAGGCGGTGCTGCTCCTCTCCGAGTACGCCGACTGCCCGTACCGGGCGATCGGCAAGGAGGACCAGTACTGCGGCGGTGGCGGCGGCGGGGAGACGGTCTGGGCGGACACCTTCGAGACCGCGACCGGCTGGACGATCAACCCCAACGGCACCGATACCGCCACCACCGGCCAGTGGGAGCGGGGTGCCGCCCAGGCGACCAGCTACTCCGGCGCCAAGCAGCTCACCCCGTACGCGGGCGGTAACGACCTGGTCACCGGACGGCTCGCCGGCTCCTCGGTGGGCACCCACGACATCGACGGCGGCGTGACCAGCGCCCGCTCCCCGGCGGTGGCCCTGCCCTCGAGCGGCACACTGACCCTCTCGTTGGCCTGGTACCTGGCGCACTACTCGAACGCCTCCTCGGCCGACTACTTCCGGGTCAGCGTCGTGCACAGCGGCGGCACCACCACCCTGCTCAACCAGGCCGGCGCGGCGACCAACCGCAGCGCCTCCTGGTCGGTGGCCAACCTCGACCTGACGCCCTACGCCGGCCAGTCGATCCGGATCCAGGTGGCGGCGGCGGACGCCGCCGGCGGGAGCCTCGTCGAGGCTGCCGTCGACAACGTCACCATCACCGTTTCCTGAATCCGGGTGGGGGCCCTTTCCCCGGGGCCCCCACCCCACCCCACCTCGTCACACGTCTGCGGCCAACTCCGGGCGCCGGCCCGACCGTGCGCTACCGTGCTACCGACCATCCCGCAGCGAAGCCGGTGGGAAACCGGCACTGTCCCGCAACTGTGATGCCCCGGGTCGTCCCCGGGGACGAGTCAGGTCGCCTGCGGTCGGTCGCGATACGCGCTCTCGAGGAAGGGCGCCTCGTGGACGGGCACCCTCGGTCCCTGTCGGCGAAGCACCAACTCCTCGACCGACAGGAGGCCCGATGTCCAGACGTACCCCCCGGTTCCTCACCGCGGCCCTCGCGGTGGCCGCGCTCGCGCTCGGCGGCTGCGCCGAGAAGAGCACCGATTCCCCCGCCGACGACGGCGCGTCCAGCGCCGCGACCTTCCCGGTAACCGTCGGCTCGCTGACGCTGGAGGAGCAGCCAGAGAAGATCATCTCGCTGTCGCCGACCGCCACCGAGATGCTCTTCGCGATCGGGGCGGGGCCGCAGGTCGTCGCGGTCGACGACAACTCCAACCACCCGGCGGAGGCACCACAGACCGACCTCTCCAGCTTCCAGCCGAACGCCGAGGCGATCGCCGCCCACAACCCCGACCTGGTGCTGCTCTCCGACGACCGCAACAAGATCGTGGACCAGCTCACCACGCTGAAGATCCCGGTCTTCCTCACCCCGGCGGCGGTCACGCTGGACGACACCTATCGGCAGTTCACCGAGGTCGGCGCGCTGACCGGGCATCCCGCCGAGGCCGCCGACGTGGTCAGCCAGATCCAGGACGACATCGCGGAGTTGGTCGCCGACCTGCCCGAGCGGGCGGAGAAGCTGACCTACTTCCACGAGCTCGCCCCCGAGCTGTACACCGCCACCAGCAAGACCTTCATCGGCTCGCTCTACGCGCTCGCCGGGCTCGAGAACATCGCCGACCCGGCCGACGCGGACGGCGCGAGCGGCGGCTACCCGCAGCTCTCCGAGGAGGTCATCATCCAGGCCAACCCGGACTTCGTTTTCCTCGCCGACACCAAGTGCTGCCAGCAGAGCGTCGCGTCGGTCCAGGAGCGAGCCGGCTGGGCGACGATCACCGCCGTACAGGAGGGCCAGGTCGTCGCGCTCGACGACGACATCGCCTCCCGGTGGGGCCCGCGCGTCGTCGACCTGCTACGCACGATCATCGAGGCGACCGCCGAGGTCCCCGCGTGACGCTGAACCGGCGACGGTAGTAGGGCCTTCTCATGCGGCAGGTGGTAACCAACCGCCCCTCCGGCCAGCCGGAGGGGCGGTCAGCCGCGGCTCGGCCCGCCGGGCTGCGGCCCGGCTGGCTCGTCGCCGGGCTGGCCGCGGTCCTGGCCGCCCTGGTGGCGGGCGTCTCCCTCGGCCCGATCAGCCTGCCACCCGGCAGCGTCGCGGTCGAGCTGCTGAACCTCCTCCCCGGGGTCGGCCTCGACAGCGGGCTGACCGAGCGGGAGGTCGCCATCATCACCGAGCTGCGCCTGCCCCGGGCCGTACTCGGCCTGCTCGTCGGCGGATTGCTCGCCCTGGCCGGCGGCGCCTACCAGGGCGTTTTCCGCAACCCGCTCGCCGACCCGTACCTGCTCGGGGTCGCGGCCGGCGCCGGTTTCGCGGTCACCGTGGTGATCACCGCTGGCGGGGTCGGCGGGGCGCTCACCGGGCTGCCGGTCACCATCCCGCTGGCCGCCTTCGTCGGCGCGATCGGCGCGGTCACGCTGACCTACCTGCTCGGCTCCGCCGGCGGCCGAAGCCGATCACCGGCGACCCTGATCCTGGCCGGGGTGGCGGTCTCCGCCTTCCTCTCCGCCGGCCAGACGTACCTGCTGCAACGCAACTCAGACAGCATCCAACAGGTCTATGCCTGGCTGCTCGGGCGGCTCGCCACCGCCGGCTGGCACGACGTACGGCTGGTCCTGCCGTACTTCCTGCTGACCGCCGTGGTGGTCCTGCTGCACCGGCGGGAACTGGACGTCCTCTCGGTCGGCGACGACGAGGCGACCAGCCTGGGCCTGCACCCGCAACGCTCCCGCTACCTGCTGATCGCCGCCGCCTCCCTCGGTACCGCCGCCGCGGTCTCCGCGTCCGGGCTGATCGGCTTCGTCGGGATCATCGTGCCGCACGCCGTACGACTGCTCGCCGGCTCCAGCTACCGGGTCATCCTGCCGCTGTCGATGCTCTTCGGCGGGGCGTTCCTGGCGCTCACCGATGTGGTCGCCCGGACCGCCGCCGCCCCCGAGGAGATCCCGATCGGCGTGGTGACCGCCCTGCTCGGCGGCCCGTTCTTCGTCCTAGTCCTGCGCAGTGCCCGGCGGGTGCTGGGATGAGCGCACCGGCGGTGGCGGTCCGCGACCTGCGGGTCCGGCTGGCCGGCGTACCCGTCCTCACCGGGGTCGACCTGAGCGTCGCCACCGGCGAGTGGGTGACCGTGATCGGCCCGAACGGCGCCGGCAAGTCGACGCTGCTGCGCGCCGTCGGCGGCCTGCTGCCCACCGGGGGCGCGGTCTCCCTCTTCGGTACGCCGATCCAGCAGCTGCGTCGCCGGGACCGGGCCCGGGTGGTGGCGACGGTCGCCCAGTCGCCGGTGGTGCCGGCCGGAATGTCGGTCCTGGACTACGTGCTGCTCGGCCGCACCCCGTACATCGCGCCGCTGGGCCGGGAGTCCACCGCCGACCTGGCCGCCGCGCACGATGTCCTGGGCCGGCTGGACCTCACCGGATTCCGAGACCGGGAATTGGCCACCCTCTCCGGTGGCGAGCGGCAGCGGGTCTTCCTGGCCCGGGCCTTCGCCCAGGGGGCCACCCTGCTGCTGCTCGACGAACCGACCAGCGCGCTGGACATCGGCCACCAACAGGACGTCCTCGAACTGGTCGACCAGCTCCGCCGGGCGCATGGCCTGACCGTGGTGGCGACCATGCACGATCTCTCCATCGCTGGCGAGTACGCCGACCGGATGGTGCTCCTCGCGGACGGTCAGGTGGCCGCCGCCGGCAGCCCCCGGGAGGTGCTCACGACGGAGCTGCTGGCTCGCCACTACCGCGCCACCGTGAAGGTGATCGACGGCGAGCGCGGCCCACTGGTGGTACCCGTCCGCCCCGCCTCCGCACCCGACGGGGTGCCGAAGGTCAGGGCGGGGTGATCGCGTTGAAGAGGGCACCCTGTGGGTCGCGCAGGGCCGTGCAGCGACCGGCTGTGGTGTCGCGGGGCGGCACCAGGATCGCCCCGCCCAGGGCGGCGGCCCGGGCGGCGGTCGCGTCCACGTCCTCCACCCCGAAGTACACCGACCAGTACGCGGGCGCGCCGGCGGGATAGTCGCCGAGCGGCGCGGTCATCCCGGCGACGATCTGGTTGCCGAGGCGCCAGCCGGTGTGCCCGGCCGGACCGGTTGGCGGCTCGTCCGGCTGCCAGCCGAAGACCAGCTCGTAGAAGACCTTCGCGCCCTCCGGGTCGGGGGTGACCAGTTCGGTCCAGCTCATCGCCCCCGCCACTCCGAAGACCTCGCCGCCGGGCATCGTGAACGGCTGCCACACACACAGCGTCGCGCCCGCCGGGTCGCTCAGCACCGCCATCCGACCCCGGTCGAACATGTCGAAGGGGGGCACCACGAGCTGCCCGCCGGCCTCCTCGACCCGCGCGGCCACCAAGTCGGCGTCGTCGGCGGCCACGTAGATCGACCAGATCGGCACCTGCTCCGAAATGGCCGGCAGCCCGGCACCCGCCACCGCCTGGCCGTGGCGGAGGAAGTCGGTGTAGCCGTTCGCCTCGGGCTCCGGTGCGATCCGGCCGGTCCAGCCCAACAGCTCCGGGTAGAAGCGGCGCGCGTCGTCGAGGTCCGGCGCGGCCAGGTCAGCCCAGCAGGGCGTGCCCGCCGGAACGATGCCCACGTCAACCCCTCTCGTCCGAGGCGGGCCACGGTGGCTCGCCCCGACCCGCATGATGACACTGCCGCAGCCCGTCCGGCGGGAAATGGGCAAACGTCAACGCCAAGAGGTGACTCGAGCCTCCGCGCTGCCCTGGCTGCTGGTGGTTTCGCAGCGGCTGGACCCCCACGTGAGACGCCAATGCGTTCCTGAACAAAATGCTCAATCTGTCTCCGACTAACGCCGGGCTGACTGCCCCGGTCGGGTGAGGTAGGTCGGGCTGTGCGGGGTCTGGGGGCACCCATATCGCTACCATAAGTAGGTGGGCGACACGGAGATCATCGTTGAGGTCATCTGGCCGTCACTGGTGTCGGTGTTGTCAGACGGCAGGCTTTCGTACTCGGCCATTGAGGGGGACTCGGGCCAGTTTCGGAGGTTGTGACGTCGGGCGCGACATTGGGGTTCGCGCCGAGGGCGATGGCGACGCGGTTCTTGGTGGCGAATTGACGCACACTCATCTTTCCAAAAACAATGCCCGGGAGGCTGGAGACCCATGTCCTCGAAAACTGGAATACGTCGCTCCCTCCCGGCGACATTGGCCGCGCTGGCCCTCGCCGTCAACGGTGCTCTGGTGCTCGAGACAGCACGTCCGGCCGAGGCTCGGGCCGCCGGTGGGCGGCCTTCCTTCCAGCTGCCATTCCCGTGCGGCGAATCCTGGCAGATCTCCACTTATCGCGGTCATGACGACTACGACGTCGACATGTTCGCGAACGGTGGCAACACGGCCGGCCGAGCTCTTCTCGCCGCCGCCGCCGGCACCGTCTCGTATGCTGGTTGGGACGGTGGCGGCGGCTGGCACGTCGAGCTCAACCACGGCGAGGGCTGGGAGTCGCTCTACCTGCACATGGAGTCACCCCCGGTGGTCTACACCGGACAGTGGGTCCGGCAGGGGCAACTGCTCGGCAAGGTGGGCAGCACCGGCAACTCAGGCGCCCCTCATCTGCATCACGAGCAGCGACACGAAGGCGCCAAGGTGGAGGCCTACTTCAACGGCATCCGCTCGGAAATCACGACGGACGGTTTTCCCTCCGGGGAGCCGCTGTCGCCGCCGGTCAATGCCGTTAGTGCTAATTGTGGCGATATTTCCGTCTACGGGATCCTGCCGGATGGCAGGCTGACCTATTCGTTGGTCGAGTCGGGATCAGGTCGGCTCTTGAAGGATTTGACATCGAGTGCGACGTTGGGTTTCACGCCGAGGGCGATGGCGACGCTGAACTTCAACACCATTCTGTTGACCTCGACGGAGGATGACCTGTATCGGGTTGATGTGGTCACGAATGATGCGTCGTTGGTGTTCGATCCGCCGGTGAAGATTTTTGGTGGCGGATGGACGCACACCCATCTTTCCTATGACGGTGCCGGGGGTCTGTATGGGCTTACTTCGGAGGGAGTGTTGCAGCGCCATACCGTGACCGCGACGAAGCCGACGGGTAGTGAGACCGTCAATTGGGTGACGGTCGGCAGTGGTTTCACCCTCAAGACGCTGACCACGACCGGGCCGGACTGGATCCTCGGTACGGATTCGGATAATCGATTGATGTCGTACAAGCTTAATGGAGTGGGTAGGTGGGAGTCCGGCGAGCTCAAGTCGAGCACCGGGCAGGACATCACCCACCTGCTGTCTCCCGGCGCCGGCATCTACTACGGCCGTACCAGCGATGGCGTCCTGCACCGATACGGCGACCGGAACCCGTACGACAACAACGGCAGCGACCTGTACGAGCAGGGCAGGGTGACTGATTCCGGCTGGAACGAGGTCCTGCTCTCCGCCCAACCCTTCGGCTTCTAAAGAGTGCGCTTCGGCGGCTTCCGATCGGCAACGGCGGCTGCCAGACGAGGCCCGGTACTCACCTTCACCAGCGTGCATCGGCCTGCGGCCCGCAGCGGGGTAGGGCCACCCAGTCCGACCGTGCATGCAACAAGATCGGTCCGGCCGGACAGGGTTAGGTGTGACAACCCGATTGCACCCACCGGATCAGGAACTCTGGTCGGCGTTGGCCGGCGGCGACGAGGCCGCGTTCGGTCAGCTGTTCGACCGGTACGCCCGTGCGGTCCACAACCATGCCTTCCGGCTCTGCGGCTCCTGGTCGGTCGCGGAGGACATCACCCAGGCGACGTTCCTGGTGGCCTGGCGTCGGCGTGGCGAGGCCCGCCTGGTTGACGGTTCCGCGCTGCCCTGGCTGCTGGTGGTGGCGACCAACACCGCCCGTACCGAGTGGCGCTCCGCCCGGCGATGGCGGGCGCTGCTGCGCCGGGTGCCGCAGGAGCGGGAGGCCCACGCCGACCCCGCCGACGAGGTCGTCGGTCGGCTGGACGACGAACGCCGGATGGCGTCGGTCCTCTCGGCGGTCCGCCGGCTGCCTCGCGCGGAGCGGGAGGCGGTCGCCCTGTGTCTCTGGTCCGGCGTTCCCTACGCCGAGGCCGCGGCCGTGCTCGGGATCAGCGAGGTCGCGCTCCGCTCTCGGGTGAGTCGCGCCCGGGCCCGGCTGGCCCGGAAATTCAGCACCGACAACAGGCAGGAGCAGTGATGACCGAGCTCTTCGACCCGCCCCCCGAGCGGGACTTGCCCGCCCGGCAAGTGACCCGGATGCGCGCCGAGTTGCTCAGCACGATCAGCCGGCCGCAGCGACGTTCGACTCGGCTGCGGGTCGCCGTCGTGGCGGCCACGGCGGTCGTGGCTGTCAGCGCGGTCCTACTCGTTGGCAGGCCGGGCCTACCCGGAGCAGAGCCCTCCGGCGGGTTCGAACTAGTGGCGATGGGTCCAACCGAGCTGAGCCCGACGTTGCACAGGTCGGTCGAGCAGTGTCTGGATTGGAATGCGCAGGAGTCGTTGCACACCGAGAGTTCAGCCGAAGGCGGCGACGCCAGCGAAGGAGGTGCGCCGGGGGCTTCCTGGCCAGCGGTGACAGCGGATGACCTGGCGGTCGCCGCCCAACGGGACGACACGGCCGCCCTGCTCTTCCTGACGGAGGCGGGTTACTTCACCTGCGAGGTTTTTTGGGGCCGGGCTGGACGAGCGCCCGGCGGGGGCCTCGGCGGCGTTGCGCACTGGTCGCAACGGGACTGGTTGCCCGGTCCGGTGCAGTGGCTCAGCCTCAGCTCGACTGAAGCCGACGGCGGCGACGTGGCCGTGAGCGGCCGGATCAGCGCCCGCGTGCATCGCCTCGTCCTCGAACACGGCGACGGCGGGTCGACCACCGCCCGGCTCGCCTCCGGGGTCTTTGGACTGGTCACCAAGGGTGCCGAGGTCAATCGGAACGCCGAGTTGGTCAGCTACGACGCCGACCGAAACGAGATCGACCGTCGGCTGCTGGTCGACGGGGTCTGGGAACTCGAGCACTGCTACGTCGACCCGTCCGGCCAGATCATCAACCCCCCGATGGTCGGCGAGGACGAGCCGCATCCTGAGTCGCCGTTGGTCGCCGACTGCCGCCCTGCCGAACGCTGGACCCGGTAGCGGGTAGGCGCGGGCAATTTATCTTGCAGCCCGGTGCGGTGTCTCTGCCGATTGGAGGAAGTGCCGGCGTTGCTGTCGACGGCCGCCAGCGAAAATCCGTCGATGGGAGTGGTCGGAGGGGCTAGGCTGGTCGATCCGTGCGCTCTCGCGCCGCGCCGAGGCACAGCCGGTACCCGACGTGGGTGGCCGGGCGGCCAGGTCACCCTGTCGACCCGGAGGAACCGTCGTCATGCCTGCCGATCACGCCGCTGGCAGCACCGCTAGCCGTACCGTTGACCTCACTGTTGAGCTCGACGCCGAGCGTGCGCACATGGCCGCGTCGCGGGCCGCCCTGCACGCGATGCGCGAGCATGCCGAAGCCATGTACGCCGTCGGCGCGAAGATCGCCGGGGACCCCTTCTCCGCCGAGACCCTCGGGGTGGCGTTGGCCCGGCGGGTGGCCGAACTCGCCGACGACCCCCGCACGCCGCTGTTCTTCGGCCGCCTCGACCTCGACGGGGCCGCCGAGCCGGGAGCAGATCCTGAGCCCGGAGCTGCCGCTGAGCCCGGTCCCGCCCCCGAGCCGGGAGCGGGCCCGGTGCCCGGCCGGTACCACATCGGACGGCGGCACGTCACCGACCAGCTCGGTGAGCCGCTGGTGTTGGACTGGCGGGCGCCGGTCAGTCGCGCCTTCTACCAGGCCAGCGCCGGTGACCCGCAGGGCGTACGGATCCGTCGTCGGTTCGGTTTCGCCGGCGGCGACCTGACCAGCTTCGAAGACGAACGCCTCGACCAGGGCGAGGAGTTCGGCACCACCAGCAAGATCCTGATCGAGGAGATCGAACGCCCCCGGGTCGGGCCGATGCGCGACATCGTCGCGACGATCCAGCCCGAGCAGGATGAGCTGGTTCGCGCCGACCTCGACACCTCGATCTGCGTACAGGGGGCACCCGGAACCGGTAAGACCGCCGTCGGTCTGCACCGGGCCGCGTACCTGCTCTATCTGCACCGGGAGCGGCTTCGGCGTACCGGCGTGTTGATTCTCGGGCCGAACCCGGCGTTCCTCGGCTACATCTCGGCGGTCCTGCCCGCGTTGGGGGAGCTGGAGGTGCGGCAGGCCACTCTGGAGGGGCTCATCGGGCGGGTGTCGGTCTCCGGTGTTGATCCGGTCGAGGCCGAGGTGGTCAAGCATGACCCTCGGATGGCGACGGTGCTGCGGCGGGCGCTCTGGTCCCGGTTGGGGCGGGCGGAGTCCGCGATCCAGGTATCCGACGGCGCCTACCGGTGGCGCATCGATCCGGGGGTGCTCACCCGCCTGGTTGACGACACCCGGCGGGAGGATCCCGCGTACCTGCTCGGCCGGGAACGGGTCCGCGCCCGGGTCGTCGGTCTGCTGCAACGCCAGGCCGAGACGCGTTCCGGCGAGTCACCGGGGGAGCCGTGGCAACGGCGGATGGGAAAGGCCAAACCGGTGGTCGAGTTCCTCGACGCCTGCTGGCCGGCGGTGACGCCGCAGTCGCTCGTCTTCGAGCTGCTCAGCGACGCGGAGGCGCTGGCCCGCGCCGCCGAGGGCATCCTCAGCGAGGCCGAGTGTCAGGCGCTGCGCTGGCCCCGGCGCTTCCGGAGCGTCAAGAGCGTCCGGTGGAGCAGCGCCGATCTGGTGCTGCTCGACGAGGCCGCCGGGCTCCTGGAGCGGGAGCCGAGCCTGCACCACATCATCATCGACGAGGCGCAGGACCTCTCCCCGATGCAGTGTCGGGCCATCGCCCGGCGCACCACCCACGGGTCAATCACGCTCCTCGGTGACCTCGCTCAGGGCACGGCGCCGTGGGCGGCGACCGACTGGGCGGAGTCGCTGCGGCACCTGGGCAAGCCGGACGCGGCGGTGGTGCCGTTGACCACCGGGTTCCGCGTACCGGAGGCGGTGGTGGCGCTGGCCAACCGGCTCCTGCCCGCGCTGGAGGTGAACGTCCCCCCAGCGGTGTCGTTGCGTTCCGACGGCGAGCTGGTCCTGCGCCGGGTGGACGACCTGGCCGCCGAGGTGGTCGCGGAGCTGGCCGCGACCCGCTCGCTACCGGGGTCGGTCGGGGTGATCGCCGCTGACCGGCACTTGGACGAGCTGCGGGCCGCGCTCGTCGCGGCCGGCGAAAAGCCCGGGGAACTCGACGCCCCGGAGAGCGGGCGCGTCACCGTCGTCCCGGCGACGCTGGCCAAGGGCCTGGAGTACGACCACGTGATCGTCGTCGAACCAGCCGAGATCGTGGAAGCGGAACCGCGCGGACTGCACCGGCTCTACGTCGTGCTCACGCGCGCGGTGACCCGGTTGACGGTGCTGCATGCCCGCCCGCTGCCCGGAGTGCTCGCCACCGATGCGCTCGACCAGGCCGCCGGTGCCGCGGTGCCCGCTTCGGCGTGACTCACGCCGCCGGGCCCCTTGGCGGCCGGCCAAGACAAGCGCATGACGTCCGGGTTTGGTGTTGGCTGCGGTGTTGGCCACTTCGGCCCTGACCCGGCGTCGCGGTACGCGGTGGCGGCGATACGGTCGGGGCATGGTAGAGCCGGTCGCACGCCCTCGGGTCGGGCACATCCAGTTCCTGAACTGCCTGCCGATCTACTGGGGGCTGATGCGCTCGGGCGCCCTGATCGATGTTGACCTGCACAAGGATTCGCCGGATCGGTTGAGCGCCGCGCTGGTCGCCGGTGATCTGGACATCGGCCCGATCACGCTGGTGGAGTACCTGCGCAACGCCGACGACTTGCTGCTACTGCCCGATCTCGCGGTGGGTAGTGACGGACCGGTGCTCTCGGTCAACGTCGTCTCGACCCGCCCGCTGGCCGACCTCGACGGGCGCCGGGTCGCGCTCGGGTCGACCTCGCGGACCGGCGTGCTGCTGGCTCAGCTGCTGCTCGCCGAGCGGTACGGGGTGCGGCCCGAGTACTTCCGCTGCCCGCCGGACCTCACCCAGATGCTGCTGGAGGCGGACGCCGGGGTGTTGATCGGCGATGTGGCGCTGCGCGCTCTCCTGGATGCGCCGTCCCGCGAGCTCACCGTCACCGATCTCGGCCAGGCGTGGAACGAGTGGACCGGGCTACCGATGGTTTTCGCCGTCTGGGCGGTCCGTCGGGACTTCGCCGCCGCGCATCCCGGCCTGGTCAAGGAGGTGCACGAGGCGTTCCTGCGGTCCCGGGACCTCTGCCTGGCCGAGTTGGACCAGGTGGCGACGGCGGCGGCCCGCTGGGAGAGCTTCGACGCGGAGACGCTGGCGACCTACTTTCGGCGGTTGGACTTCAGCCTGGGGGATCGCCAGATCGCCGGGCTGCGCGAGTTCGCCCGCCGGGCCGCTGCCGCTGGCGCCGTCCCCGAGCTTCCCGCCGGCGGCCCGGCCCGCTTCGTCGGCTGACCACCGCGGCCTGCGTCGACCACGTTGGCCCGCCCGCCTTGTCGGCGGACCAACTCGTGGCTGCGGCCGTCGCCGGTCAGAGCGGTTCGGCCAGCAGGGCTTCGGTGACTTTCTGGCAGTTGTCCATGCCGACCTGGTAGCCCTGCGCGACCGGGTAGCGCAGCATCACGCCCATCGTCCAGGTGTCGCCGATCGCCAGGCAGTTGACGTGGTTCTCCTGCTCGCGGGTGCGGTCCACCCAGCCGTTCTTGATGGCGATGGTTTCGCCGACCGCCGACGGGAACGCCTTGCGGATGCCGAAGTCACCGGCGCCCCGGACCGACCGCATCTCCTCGAGGAGCCAGTCCGTCCACTCCGGGCCGGCGGCCGTGCCGTCGGCGATGCACTCGCCGAGCCGGGCGGTGTCCCGCGGGGACAGCTCGGTCCGGCTCCAGCCGCCGTCCTCGGCGACGTTGCTGTCGGTCAGCTCGCACCGGGACAGCAGGCGCTCGATGGTTACGGACCCGCCGAGGTTGTTGTAGAACTCCTGGGTAAGGGTGTTGTCGCTGTCCCGGATGATCTTGGTGGCCTCGGCGAGCTCGGTCTCGGTCGGGGTCCTGCCCGCCTCCACCGTGCGGCGCAGGTAGTCGGCGACGATCCAGGATTTGATCATCGAAGCCGTGGTGCTGGTCTCGGTCATGTTCTCCGAGCCGATGATCTCACCGGTACGGCGGTCCAGCACACTCCAGGCGTACCAGCCGTCGATGTCCAGGCTGGTGAGATCGGTCGCTGCGAAGGGCAGCGGTTCGAGGGTCGGGCTCGGCGATGGCGTGGGCTGGGCCTGCTCTGCGGGGTCGTCGGACTGCTCCTGTGCTGGGCCTTCGCCCCACCGGGCCGTGGCCGCCGACTCGAAGGGTGACCCGGGTAGCAGGCGGAGGGAGACCAGCACGAAACCGATCAGGATGGCCGTGATCGCGGCCACCTTGAGTAGTGAGGTGCCGCCCTGCTGCGCGTCGGGCCGGCTGGCCATCAGAGGTCCCCGGTCGGCTGCTGCGGCACCTTCAGAGCGGCGCCGGGCTGCGGGGTGACGAGCTGGGTGGCGACGCTCGCGCAGGTCTGGGCGCCGTAGTCGAGCCCACTCTGCTGCGGGTATCGCATCATCACGGCGAGACTCCACTGGTCGTTCACCGCGAGGCAGTTGACGTGCCAGTTGCCGTCGTAGTTCAGCGCCGTCCACCCGTTCTTCATGCCGACCGGGCCCTGACTGGTGATCGACTCGGGGAGGCCGTCGATGATCCCCCAGCGGCCGCCTCCGGAGCGCGCGTTCTGGTCGTCTGCGGCGGTCGTACCGCGAACCTGACTCATCTCGTCCAGCAGGAACTCGGTCCACGTCGGCCCGGCGGCCGTGCCGTCGGCGATGCAGTCGCCGAGCCGGACCGCGTCCCGGGGGGACATCTGGGTGAAGCTCCACCACCCGATGTAGCCCGGCACGGTGCCGGGTTTGGTATCGGTGAGGCCGCAGGTGCTGATCATCCGGTCGATGGTGGCCGACTTGCCAACCTCCCGGTAGAGCAGGTTCGCCGCGTCGTCGTTGCTGTCCCGGATCGCGGTGGTGATGGCCTCGCGCATCGTCGTCGAGAGCGACTCGTCGCCGAGCTGGTTCAGGTAGTCGGCGGCGAACCAGATCTTGATCATTGATTCGGTGGAGCTGGTGTCGGTGAGGTTCTCCGCGCCGGAGATCGTGTCGGTCTGGCGGTCCATCAGCGCCCAGGAGAGGAACTCGCCCTCGAAGGGCACGGACACCGGTGCGTCGGCCAGGGTCGGCGGCGGGGGCGCGGAGGGGGCGGGCGTGGGGATGCTCGCCTCGGAGTCGGTGCCGCCGTGATCGAGGCGGGCGTACGCAGCGGGAATGATCAAAGCAATTCCGAGGACGACCGCCAGGACGGCTAGCAACCGGGGACGCATAACTGGGTGAACTCCAGATGTCGGGGCCAGGGGGCCGGCTCGCAAGGCCGGGGGAGGGATCGGCGCGGTCGAGGCGGGGGCGGCCTCGGTTACGTAAACGATCGCCGGCAGCAGGTCGGTGTGACCGGGGGGAAGTCTACGTCTGGATTTGCGCCGTGCCGAGGCTCGCTCGCGGTGGAGGCGTGCCATAAGTGGCGGGAGTTGCGGACAGTGCGCGCTTTCTACCCCTTTATGGGGGTGAGTTGTGACTCGGCTCATAAGGGGTCGGTACGGTGCGGAGTGCACGCCCTCGGCCCGGAAACCTGTTACACCCCCTAGAGATTGGTGTGCTGAGCTGTAACACTTGAGGCATGTATGGGAATGACTTCCCCGCCGACGACACCTCCAGCGGCCTGCTCGGCGAGGTCGAGGCGGCCGAGACGGCACTGCGGGAGGCGGCCGAGCGTGGGCGGCACGGTGCCGCGGGCGCGGATCCGGCCGCCTACTTCGCCGAGGTCATCGCCGCCGACCAGAAGGTCGAGCCGCGGGACTGGATGCCGGAGGCGTACCGTGCGACCCTGATCCGGCAGATCGCCCAGCACGCCCACTCCGAGATCATCGGAATGCAGCCGGAGGGCAACTGGATCACCCGTGCCCCCTCCCTCAAGCGCAAGGCGATCCTGCTCGCCAAGGTGCAGGACGAGGCCGGCCACGGCCTCTACCTCTACGCCGCCGCGGAGACCCTCGGCGTCAGCCGGGACGAGCTGGTTGACCTGCTGCTGGCCGGTCGGCAGAAGTACAGTTCGATCTTCAACTACCCGACCCTCAGCTGGGCCGACATGGGCACGATCGGATGGCTGGTGGACGGCGCGGCGATCGTCAACCAGGTGCCCCTGTGCCGCTGCTCGTACGGGCCGTACGCGCGGGCGATGATCCGGATCTGCAAGGAGGAGTCGTTTCACCAGCGGCAGGGGTACGAGCTCCTCCACACCCTCGCCCACGGCACCCCCGCCCAGCGGGAGATGGCGCAGGACTCGGTGAACCGCTGGTGGTACCCGTCGCTGGCGATGTTCGGCCCGCCGGACACCGACTCCACCCACTCCGCCCAGTCGATGGCCTGGAAGATCAAGCGTTTCTCCAACGACGAGCTGCGCCAGCGCTTCGTGGACATGTGCGTGGGCCAGGCCGAGGTGCTCGGCCTCACGCTTCCCGACCCGGCGCTGTGCTGGAACGACGAGCGCGGCGGGTACGACTTCACCCAGCCCGACTACGCGGAGCTGATGCGGGTGATCAAGGGGGCGGGTCCGTGTAACCGGCAGCGGATGGAGCACCGCCGCCGGGCGCACCGGGAGGGCGCCTGGGTCCGGGCCGCCGCCGCCGCGTACGCGGCCAAGCAGGCGAGCAAGAAGGAGCAGGCGAGCAAGAAGGAGAAGGTGGCGTGAGCGAGTACAGCGAGCCGACCAGCCAGCCGGGTGGGGCTCCGCCGGCGCCCCTCTGGGAGGTCTTCGTCCGGGCCCGGCGCGGACTGGCGCACACCCACGTCGGCAGCCTGCACGCGGCCGACGCCGAGCTGGCCCTGCACAATGCCCGGGACCTCTACACCCGGCGACAGGAGGGGGTGTCGATCTGGGTGCTGCCGGCCGCCGCCATCACCGCGTCGAGCCCGGACGAGAAGGACGCCTTCTTCGACCCGGCGGCGGACAAGGTCTATCGGCACCCGACCTTCTACGAGGTGCCGGAGGGGGCTGCTCACCTGTGACCGCGCATGTCGAACAGACCGGACCGGAGCCCGTGCCGACCGCGCCGGGGACGACATCGGCGGTGCCGGGGATGACGCCGGCCGCGCCGAAGCCGGTCACCAAGCGCTTCGAGTTCGTCCTGGGTCTCGCCGACGACGCGCTCGTCGCGGCCCAGCGGCTGGCCGAGTGGTGCACCCGCGGGCCGGAGATGGAAGAGGACATCGCCCTGGCCAACATCGCCCTCGACCAGCTTGGGGCGGCCCGCCTGCTGTTGACCTACGCGGGCGAGTTGGAGGGAGCCGGACGGGACGAGGACGCGTTGGCGTACCGGCGCGACGACCGGGAGTTCCGCAACTGCCTCCTGGTCGAGCTGCCCAACGGTGACTTCGCGGTGACCATGGCGAAGCTGTTCTTTCTGGCGGCGTACCAGGTGCCGCTCTACACCGCGCTGGCCGGCTGCGGCGACGAGCGGCTGGCCGCGATCGGGGCGAAGGCGCGCAAGGAGTCGGCCTACCACCTGGAGCACGCCTCGTTGTGGGTGCGGCGGCTCGGCGACGGCACCGACGAGTCGCACCGTCGGATGCAGGCGGCGGTGGACGAGGTCTGGCCGTACCTGCACGAACTTCTTACCCCGGACCCGGCCGCGCCGGTCGACCCGGCCACCCTGCGCGCCGACTTCGACTCCGTCGTCTCCAGGGTGCTCAGCGAGGCCACGTTGACGGTGCCCGAGACCTCCTGGACGCCGGCCGGCGGTCGGAACGGCCTGCACACCGAGCACCTGTCCTACCTGCTCGCCGAGCTACAGGTGCTGCACCGCGCGCATCCCGGAGCGTCCTGGTGACGACCGCCCGGGCCGCGGTGGCCGCGGTGGTGGATCCCGAGCTCCGGGTGATCACCATCGAGGAGCTCGGCATCCTGCGGTCGGTTGCCGAGGAGCCGGCCACCGGCCGGGTGGTGGTCACCATCACCCCCACCTACACCGGTTGCCCGGCGATGGATGTGATCCGGGCCGACATCCGTCGGGCGCTCGCCGCCGCCGGCCACCCGCAGGCCGAGGTCCGGACCGTCTACACGCCGGCGTGGAGCACCGACTGGATCACCGAGGCGGGGCGGGCCAAACTCGCCCGGGCCGGCATCGCCCCACCCGGTCCGGTCCGCCCAGCCGGCCCGGTACCGCTGACCCTGACCGTCCGCTGCCCGTGGTGCGGATCCCCGGAGACCGAGCAGATCAGCCGCTTCGGTTCGACCGCGTGCAAGGCTTTACGACGCTGCCGATCCTGTACCGAACCCTTCGACCACCTGAAGGCACTGTGACTGTCACGATCACCCGGCCGACCCGTCGTCGGCCGGTCTTCCACCCGCTGCCCGTGGCCACCGTCGACCGGCTCACCGCCGACGCGGTGGCGGTCACCTTCGCCGTACCGGACGAGCTGCGCGCGACCTTCGCGTTCGCGCCCGGCCAGCACCTGACCGTACGTCGGACGACGGAGCAGGGCGAGGAGGTACGGCGCTCGTACTCGATCTGTTCGACGCCCCAGGAGCTGGCCGAGCGGGGCCGGCTGCGGATCGGGGTCCGGGAGATCCCCGGCGGTGCCTTCTCCGGGTACGCCTGTGGGGCGTTACGGGGCGGGGACACCGTCGAGGTGCTGCCGCCGCTCGGTCACTTCACCACCGCGCTGCGCCCCGACCGGGTACGCGCGTACGCGGCGGTGGCCGCCGGCTCCGGCATCACCCCGGTGCTCTCCCTGGTTGCCACGGCCCTGGCCGTCGAGCCGGCCAGCACCTTCACCCTGGTGTACGGCAACCGTGCGGCGAACACCGTGATGTTCGCCGAGGAGCTCGCCGACCTGAAGGACCGGTATCCGACCCGGCTGCACCTGGTCCACGTGCTCTCCCGCGAGCAGGGTGAGTCCCCCCTGCTCTCCGGCCGCATCGACGCCGAGCGGCTGGGCCGGCTGCTGGACACCATCGTGCCGGGCGAGGCGATCGAGGAGTGGTTCCTCTGCGGCCCGTACGGGCTGGTGACCGAGGCCCAGCGAGTGCTGGCCGCCCGGGGTGTCCCGGAGGCCGCGGTGCACGCCGAGCTCTTCCACGTGGATGCGCCCCCGGAGCCGGTCCGCCGCCCCGAGCACCGGCCGACGGCGGGTACCGAGGTCACGATCGTCCTGGACGGGCGTTCGTCAACGGTGACCATGGGGCGGGCGGATCGGGTGCTGGACGCGGCGCTGCGGGTCCGCGCGGAGCTGCCGTACGCGTGTAAGGGGGGCGTCTGCTCGACCTGCCGGGCGAAGGTCGTGGCCGGCGAGGTGACGATGGCCCGCAACTACGCGCTGGAGCCGGACGAGCTGGCCGCGGGTTACGTCCTGACCTGCCAGTCCAGCCCGACCACCGATCGGCTCACGGTTGACTACGATGCCTGAGCCCACCGGGTGGGGCCGGCCGCGGACGGTCGGCCACCCGGGCGGCGAGGGGTTGACGGCCGGAGAGCTCACACCGCCGGTGGCCGCTCGTCACCGGTCGGGCGGGGGCGACGTAGGCTCGGGAGCGTGACGGTGAGCCGGGAGATCAACGACATCCTGCAACGCGGCGCGGACGGCGGGCGGATTACGCCTGAGGAGGCCCTGCTGCTCTACACCGAAGCGCCCTTGCACGCGCTGGGTGAGGCGGCCGACGCGGTACGGCGGCGGTGGTACCCGGACAACATCGTCACGTACCTGATCGACCGCAACATCAACTACACGAACGTCTGTGTGACGGCGTGCCGGTTCTGCGCCTTCTACCGAGCGCCCAAGCACCGGGAGGGCTGGACCCACCCGACGGAGGAGATCCTGCGCCGCTGCGGTGAGGCGGTCGAGCTGGGCGCCACCCAGGTGATGCTGCAGGGTGGGCACCATCCCGACTACGGGGTGGAGTACTACGAGGAGCTCTTCTCCTCGGTGAAGCGGGCCTACCCGCAGCTCGCCATCCACTCGATCGGCCCGAGCGAGATCCTGCACATGGCGAAGGTGTCTGGGGTGGGGCTGACCGAGGCCATCACCCGGATCAAGGCGGCCGGCCTGGACTCGATCGCGGGCGCCGGCGCCGAGATGCTGCCGGCCCGGCCGCGGAAGGCGATCGCGCCGCTGAAGGAGTCCGGTGAGCGCTGGCTCGAGGTGATGGAGCTCGCCCACCAGCAGGGCGTCGAGTCGACCGCGACGATGATGATGGGCACCGGGGAGACCGCCACCGAGCGGATCGAGCACCTCCGGATGATCCGCGACGTGCAGGACCGGACGCGGGGTTTCCGGGCGTTCATCCCGTGGACCTACCAGCCGGAAAACAACCACCTCAAGGGGCGGACCCAGGCCACTACCCTGGAGTACCTGCGGCTGGTGGCGGTGTCCCGGCTCTTCTTCGAGACCGTGCCGCACCTCCAGGCGTCGTGGCTCACCACCGGCAAGGATGTCGGTCAGCTCGCGCTGCACATGGGGGTCGACGACCTGGGCTCGATCATGTTGGAGGAGAACGTCATCTCCTCGGCCGGAGCGCGGCACCGTTCGAACCTGCACGACCTGATCGGGATGATCCGGTCGGCGGACCGGATCCCCGCTCAGCGGGATACCCACTACCGGCGACTCGCCGTGCACCGCACTCCCGCCGAGGACCCGCGGGATGACCGGGTGGTGTCGCACTTCTCGTCGATCGCCCTGCCCGGCGGTGGCGCCGGGAAGACGCTGCCATTGGTGGACGCCGGCTGAGGTGGCCGGCCGGCACCACCCGCGGATGAGGGTTTCCACGGGTGGGTCGGACGGTCCGCGGCGGTGGGCCGTAGGTATCGACCTCGGTGACCTGTTCGCTGACGCGAGGGTCCCCGTTGTGGATGACAAACCCCATTAATTCGGATATTCCCCCGGCGTGGTTGCGTGGGATTGCGTCAGCCTGCCCGCACAGTGGGCTAGCCAGGGTGATCGTCGCCCGCTAATGTCCCGGCCCGGTGCCTCGGGTCCGGCGAGCCTGCCCGGGCCGGCCCGTCCTGATCAAGGGTGGCGGGCCGCCGCTCGTTTTCGAATTCGTGTCCCTAACCCTCGGGGGGATCGATGATGTTGCTCCACCGTCCGTCGCTGGCCCGGGTCGGGGCGGTCGCCCTGCTCGTCGCGGCCGGCAGCATCGGGGTGTCCGCTCCGGCGCACGCCGCCGACCAGGCCGACCTGGCATTGATCCCGCTCAGCTACGAGCTGGCCAAGGGCGTCGAGGAGGCCAGGGCCAAGCCCTTCAAATTCCAGATCAGCAACGTCCGTGGCACGGCCGACGCGAAGTCCGTGCGGGTGACGGTCGAGACGGCGAACCTCAACGAGCGCAAGGTCGGCGTGGTCGTCCCGGCGGGCTGCGAGGCCGCCGGCACCACGTTCAGCTGCCTACTCGGCGATCTACCCGCTGGCACCACCGAGGACTTCGGCATCCCCCTCTTCTCCCTCGGCAAGCGCGGTGACGCTGGTCATCTGGTCGTCACCGTGACCTCGGCCACCGCCGATCCGGTCTCGGAGGACAACAAGCTCGTCCACCCCGTCGCGGTCGCCAAACCCGGCTACGACCTCACCAGCTGGGTGCAGGACGTCTACGCCGACGTGGAGGTGGACGGCGACGACAGCGGTGAGCCGGCCCGGACGCCGGTCCGGCCCGGCGGGACCGCGCCGCTGGACTGGGCCGTGTACAACCACGGCAGCCGCTCGGCCACCGGTATCGCGTACGGGTTCACCCTGCCGGCCGGCGTCGACTTCGCCGAGTTGCCGGTGGGCTGCACCGAGTCGGGTCTCGACGGCCAAGTGCACTGCACCGACCCCGGCGCGGTACTGGAACCCGGCGAGTTCTACACCGCACCGGCGCGGGTGCGGGTGGGCGCGGACGTGACCGAGTCGGTGCTCCGCCCGGGCTTCCTCTACTCGGTGGGTCTCGATCTCGCCTCCGGTGCACCCGAGGCGGCGCCACGTACCGCCTCCGATCTCCAGCTCCGGGCGTTCGCCGAGGTCGACCCCGGTGACGGGGTGGCCCAGTTCGACGTCTTCGTCGGCTTCTCCGCGTCCCCGGAGCCGACCCCCACGCCGACCGGGGAGCCGACCGGTTCGCCGAACCCGATCGCCACGGCGGCTCCGGACGCCACGGCGGCGCCGGACGGCTCCGGTGGCGGCGGCGGCCTACCGGTCACCGGGGTGCAGGTCGGTCTGATCGGTGGCGTTGGTGCGGCCGTACTGCTGGCCGGTGCGGCGATGTTGCTGATTTCGCGGCGGCGGAAGGTGGTCCTGGTGAACCCGGGACAGGAGCGGGACACCGACTGACCCTGGTCAGTGGCGACGGGGTGGGGCGGCTCGACGGCCGCCCACCCCCGTTCCGCGGGCTCCGGCGTGGATGGCCTGGTAGGGGGCCCTCCCGGCGGGAGGTGCGACGACTGGCACAGTGGAGGGGTGAGTACGTCTCAGGGCCAGCGCGCCAGCCTGGACAAGCAGCCGCATGAGGTCGCCGCGATGTTCGACGGGGTGGCCGCCCGCTACGACTTGGCGAATACCGTTCTCTCCTTTGGGCAGGACCGGTCCTGGCGGCGGGCGACCCGGGCCGCGCTGGGCCTGCGACCTGGCGAGCGGGTGTTGGACGTGGGTGCCGGCACCGGCGTCTCGACCGGGGAGCTCGCCCGTTCGGGGGCGTACGCGGTCGGCGCCGACCTCTCCCTGGGCATGTTGGCCGCGGGCCGGCGGACCCGCCCCGAGGTGCCCCTGCTGGCCGGGGACGCGCTGCGGTTGCCCTTCGCCGATGCCAGCTTCGACGCGGTGACCATCTCCTTCGCGCTGCGCAACGTGCAGGACACCGCGGCGGCGCTGCGGGAGCTGGCCCGGGTCACGAAGCCCGGCGGCCGGCTGGTGGTCTGTGAGTTCAGCACCCCGGTCAACCCCGCCTTCCGCACGATCTACCTGTCGTATCTGATGCGGTCGCTGCCGGCGGTGGCGCGGTCGGTGGCGAGTAGCCCGGACGCGTACGTCTACCTGGCGGAGTCGATCCGCGCGTGGCCGGACCAGGCGGCGCTGGCGGAGCTGATCGGGTCGGCGGGCTGGCAGCGGGTGGGCTGGCGCAATCTGACCGGCGGCATCGTCGCGCTGCACCGTGCCTTCCGGCCGTGACGGCGGCGCCCGTGCCCCGGGTGGGCCGGCCGCAAAACGGCGATTCGTGCCGAAGTGAGACGCCATCTCGCCCCTACCGCCGCTGACCGGCAGGTTTCTCGTAAGTTAGGTGCCCCTAATATGCAGCCGGTACCTGGCCGGTCATAGACTCCATACCGTCTGGCTTGTGAACGTTTTCACGAGCGTGCGGGAGGGGAGGTGCGGATGACCACGGAGAACGACGCCGAGGTGATCGTCGTGGGCGCGGGCCCAGGTGGTTCGGCGACCGCGTACCACCTGGCCCAGCACGGCGTCCGAGTGTTGCTGCTGGAGAAGACCGAGTTCCCCCGGGAGAAGGTCTGCGGCGACGGGTTGACCCCGCGCGCGGTGCGCCAGCTGCTGCGGATGGGCGTGGACACCTCGGCCGAGGCGGGCTGGGTGCGCAACCGTGGCCTGCGGGTCGTCGGTGGTGGCCTCCGACTCGAGTTGGACTGGCCCGACCTGGCCAGCTTCCCCAACTACGGCCTGGTGCGTCCCCGGCTGGACTTCGACGAACTGCTCGCCCGGCGCGCCGTCGCCGCCGGTGCTAAGTTGCGCACCGCGGTGGAGGTCACCGCCCCGATCTTCGACCGTGCCGGCCGGGTGGTCGGGGTCGAGGCGGCGGTCGGCCCGGAGCGGGAGCCGGCCACCTTCCGGGCGCCCCTCGTGGTCGCCGCGGACGGCGTGTCCGGCCGCTTCCCGCTCGCCCTCGGGCTGGCCAAGCGGGATGACCGACCGCTCGGCGTGGCGGTCCGGCGGTACTACCGCTGCCCGGCGAAGCACGATGACAACTACCTCGAGTCTTGGCTGGAGCTGCGCCGCAAGGGCAGCGACGCGCTGCTGCCCGGCTACGGCTGGATCTTCGGGCTGGGCGACGGCCGGGTGAACGTCGGGCTCGGCGTCCTAAACTCCTCCTCCGCTTTCGGTAAGACGAACTACCGGCGGTTGCTCACCGACTGGCTCGCCAACACCCCCGAGGAGTGGGGGATCGCCGACGAGGCCAACGCCGAGGGGTCGATCCTCGGTGCGGCGCTGCCGATGGGCTTCAACCGGGTGCCGCACTACTCGCGCGGCACACTGCTCGTCGGCGACTCCGGCGGCATGGTCAACCCGTTCAACGGCGAGGGCATCGCGTACGCGATGGAGTCGGGGGAGTTGGCCGCGGAGATCGCGGTGCAGGCGCTCGCCCGTCCGGCCGGCGTCGGGCGGGAGCGCGCGCTGATGGCGTACCCGGCGGAGCTGAAGGCCCGGTTCGGCGGCTACTACCGGCTCGGCGGCGTCTTCGTGAAGCTGATCGGCCGTCCCGAGATCATGCGGGCGGCCACGAAGTACGGCCTGCCGCACCCGATGTTGATGCGCTTCGTGCTCAAGTTGCTGGCCAACCTGACCGACCCGCGCGACGGGGATGCGATGGACCGGGTCATCAACGCGATGACGAAGGCGGCGCCGGCTGTGTGACGCGGTCTGGATCGCGGTGTGTTTTGACCCCGCCGGCAATCGCCGATCGGGATGTGAATAGTGTGATATTTGTCCAGCATCGAGGGCAGGGAAGGACGAGCAGGAGAAACGATGTCGCTCTCGCCTTACATACCGATCATCGGGTTGTTCGCCCTCGCCGCGGCGTTCGCGCTGTTCTCCGTGGCAGCCGCCCGCCTCGCCGGTCCGCGCCGCTACAACCGGGCCAAGCTCGAGGCGTACGAGTGTGGAATCGAGCCGAGCCCGCAGCCGGTCGGCGGCGGTCGGTTTCCGATCAAGTTCTACCTGACGGCGATGCTCTTCATCGTCTTCGACATCGAGATCATCTTCCTCTTTCCCTGGGCTGTCTCGTTCGATGCCCTGCCGATCTTCGGCCTTGTGGAGATGGTCCTGTTCATCGTCGCGGTCTTCGTCGCGTACGCCTTCGTGTGGCGGCGCGGCGGCCTGGACTGGGACTGAGGAAGGAACCGTAGATGGGTATCGAGGAGAAGCTCCCCGCCGGTGTCCTGCTCACCTCGGTGGAGAAGTTCGTCAACTGGTCGCGTAAGTCGTCGGTCTGGGGGGCCACCTTCGGCCTCGCCTGCTGCGCCATCGAGATGATGGCGGCCGGCGGACCGCACTACGACATGGGCCGTTGGGGCATGGAGGTCTTCCGGGCCTCACCCCGGCAGGCCGACCTGATGATCGTTGCCGGGCGGGTGAGCCAGAAGATGGCCCCGGTGCTCCGGCAGATCTACGACCAGATGGCCGAGCCCCGCTGGGTGCTGTCGATGGGCGTCTGCGCCAGCAGCGGGGGCATGTTCAACAACTACGCGATCGTCCAGGGCGTTGACCACGTCGTGCCGGTGGACATGTACCTGCCCGGCTGCCCGCCCCGGCCGGAGATGCTCATCGACGCGGTCCTCAAGCTCCGCGAGAAGATCATGCACGAGCCCCTCGGTCCGAACGGCCGCAAGATGGCGGAGGCCCGCAAGGCCCGCGGCGACGTGCCGGTCGTGCCCTACGGGTCGATGCCGTCGTCGTACCGCAGTGACAAGGCTCGTCGCGCCGAGTGGACGAAGGCTGTCCGCGAGGGCCGCGAGGAGCAGCTGCGGATTGAGAACTGGATGAAGGCCCAGCCCCACCTGCAGCAGTACGAGGGGTTGAAGAAGTGACTGAGCTTGCGAGCCCCGCGGTCGTGAACGGAGGGCCGGTGACATGAGCGCACCTCAGGACAAGACGGACGACGGTGGCGTGCCGGTGCCGGTGACCCCGGCCGGGGCCACCGGTGGCGCTCCGGCCGAGCTGCCCCCGTCGAGCCCCGCCGGGCGCGGGATGTTCGGCGACCAGGGCACCGGTGATGTCTCCGGCTACGGCGGGCTGGTCCGCCCGCAACGGCCGATCGAGGCGGCCACCCGGCCGTACGGCGGCTACTTCGACGAGGTCACCGACGCGCTGGAGGAGGCGTACCCGGCCTTCGGCGAGGCGATCGAGAAGGTCGTGGTCGACCGGGGTGAGCTGACCCTGCACATCCGCCCGGAGCGGATCGCCGAGGTGTGCCAGGTGATGCGGGACGACCTCTCGCTTCGGTTCGAGCTCCTCTCGTCGGTATCCGGGGTGGACTACCTCGGCGCCGACGCCCGCCGGCTGCACGTGGTCTACCAGCTGACCTCGATGACCTACCGGCGTCAGGTGCGGCTGGAGACGGCGGTCTCCGCCGAGGAGCCGCACCTGCCCAGCGTGACCAGCGTCTACCCGACCGCCGACTGGCAGGAGCGGGAGGCGTACGACATGTTCGGCGTCATCTTCGACGGTCACCCCGGCCTGACCCGGATCCTCATGCCGGACGACTGGGAGGGCCACCCGCAGCGCAAGGACTATCCGCTGGGTGGTGTGCCGGTCGAGTACAAGGGCGCCGAAATCCCGCCACCGGACCGCCGGAGGTCGTACCAGTGAGTGAGCTTGCGAGCCCGGTCGCGAACGGAGGGCAGGGACGGTGAGCGCGAGGAGTGAGCTTGCGAGCCCCGCAGTCGCGAACGGAGGGCAGGAAGAGTGAGCGCGTCCAACTACGCCACCGAGCGGGAGACCGCCGAGGGCAAGGTCTTTACCGTCACCGGCGGGGACTGGGATGTCGTCCTCTCCGGCACTGACCCGCTCAACGACGAGCGGATCGTCGTCAACATGGGTCCGCAGCACCCGTCCACGCACGGGGTGCTCCGGCTGGTGCTGGAGCTGGAGGGCGAGACGGTCCGTGAGCTCCGCTCGGTCGTCGGCTACCTGCACACCGGCATCGAGAAGAACATGGAGTTCCGGAACTGGGTTCAGGGCTCGGCCTTCGTGACCCGGATGGACTACCTCGCCCCGCTGTTCAACGAGACGGCGTACTCGCTGGCGGTGGAGAAGCTGCTCGGCATCGAGGAGCAGGTCACCGAGCGGGCGACCATCATCCGGGTCCTGATGATGGAGCTCAACCGGATCTCCTCGCACCTGGTCTGGGTGGCCACCACGGCCATGGAGCTGGGCGCGATCAACATGATGCTCTACGGCTTCCGGGAGCGGGAGTACGTCCTGGAGATCTTCGAGCTGATCACCGGGCTGCGGATGAACCACGCCTACGTCCGCCCGGGCGGGGTGGCGCAGGACGTGCCGGACGAGGCGATCGCCAAGATCCGTGACTTCTTGAAGCTGATGCCGAAGAAGCTCGCGGAGTACGAGAAGATGCTCTCCGGCCAGCCGATCTGGCTGGAGCGGACGCAGAACGTCGGGGTGCTCGACGCGACCGGCTGCCTCGCGATGGGCGTGACCGGCCCGGTGCTGCGCTCCGCCGGCCTCGCCTGGGATCTGCGCAAGACGATGCCGTACTGCGGCTACGAGACGTACGAGTTCGACGTGCCGACCCACACCGATGGTGACGTCTGGGGCCGGTACCTGGTTCGGCTGGCCGAGATTCGGGAGTCGTTGAAGCTCGTCGAGCAGGCGGTGGACCGGCTCCGGCCGGGCCCGGTGATGGTGGCGGATCGGAAGATCGCCTGGCCGGCGCAGCTCGCCATCGGGGTCGACGGCATGGGTAACTCGCTGGAGCACGTGGCAAAGATCATGGGGCAGTCGATGGAGTCGCTGATCCATCACTTCAAGCTCGTCACCGAGGGCTTCCGGGTCCCGCCCGGCCAGGTGTACGTGGGCATTGAGGCACCGCGGGGCGAGCTGGGTGTGCACGCGGTCTCCGACGGGGGGACCCGGCCGTACCGGGTGCACTACCGGGAGCCGAGCTTCGTCAACCTCCAGGCCCTGCCGGCGATGGCCGAGGGCGGCCTGATCGCGGACGTGATCGCCGGTGGCGCCTCGCTGGACCCGGTGATGGGTGGGTGTGACCGGTGAGTGACGCAGTCGCGAACGGAAAGGGGGCACCGATGACCGTGTTCTCCGAGGAGACCCGGGCGCGGGCCCGGGAGATCATCGCTCGGTATCCGGCCGATCGGTCCCGCTCGGCGTTGCTGCCGCTGCTGCACCTGGTGCAGTCGGAGGAGGGGTATGTCTCCCCGGCCGGCATCGCGTTCTGCGCCGAGGTGCTGGGGCTGAACAAGGCCCAGGTCGGTGCGGTCGCCTCGTTCTACACGATGTACAAGCGGCGGCCGACCGGCGACTGGCTGGTCAGCGTCTGCACCAACACGATGTGCAACGTGCTGGGCGGCCAGGAGGTGTACGACGCCCTGGTCGAGCACCTCGGTGTCGGGCACGAGGAGACCACGGCCGACGGCACGATCACCCTGGAGCACGCCGAGTGCCTGGCGGCGTGCGACTACGGACCGGTGATGACGGTCAACTACGACTTCTTCGACAACGTGGACTCGAAGACGGCGGTCGGCGTGGTCGACGAGCTGCGGGCCGGTAACCGGCCGACTCCGAGTCGCGGTGCTCGGCTCTGCCAGCTGAAGGAGATGTCGGTGCAGCTCGCCGGCTTCGCCGACGAGCGCGAGGGCGCGGTCGCCGACGGGGGCCCCGGCGAGCCGACCGTGCGCGGGCTGCGGCTGGCGCAGGAGCACGGCATCGCGGTAACCGGGTTCGACCCGAACACGCCGATCCGCAGTAAGGCCGAGGCCGAGCAGGCCGCCGCCGAGGCGAAGGCGAAGGCCGAGGCCGCCAAGCCCGCCGCCGCTTCGGCTGGCGCGGCCAAGGAGAGCCGGCCGGCCGGTTACGCCAAACCCGCCAGTGACGCCAAGCCCGCGGGGGACGACGCGCCGGTGAAGGAACGCTCGTTGAAGGACGCAGCGGCGGGCATGGGAGATGCGGCCGGGAACGAAAGGGGCGCGGACCAGTGACCACTCCTCGGCCGGAGACGCTGGCCAAGCTCACGCCGGTGCTCACCAAGCGCTGGCTGTCACCGGACGCCTGGCGGATCGGCACCTATGAGCGGCTGGACGGTTACGCCGCGCTCCGCAAGGCGTTGGGTGCCCACCCGGACGACCTGATCCAGCTGGTCAAGGACTCCGGGCTGCGCGGGCGGGGCGGCGCGGGCTTCCCGACCGGCCTCAAGTGGGGGTTCATCCCGCAGGAGCCGGACGGCAAGGCCCCGACCCGACCGCACTACCTGGTGGTCAACGCGGACGAGGGCGAGCCGGGCACCTGCAAGGACCTGCCGCTGATGACGCACGACCCGCACTCCCTGATCGAGGGTGTGATCATCGCGTCGTACGCGATCCGGGCCAACCGGGCCTACATCTACATCCGCGGCGAGGCGGTGCACGCCGCCCGTCGGCTGCGCCACGCGGTGCAGGAGGCGTACGCCCGGAACTACCTCGGGAAGAACATCCTCGGCAGCGGCTTCGACCTGGAGCTGGTGGTGCACTCGGGGGCCGGGGCGTACATCTGCGGTGAGGAGACCGCGCTCCTGGACTCGCTGGAGGGGTTCCGCGGCCAGCCCCGGCTGCGCCCGCCGTTCCCGGCGACCCACGGTCTGTACGCCAGCCCGACGGTGGTGAACAACGTCGGCACCATCGCCTCGGTTCCGTATCTCGTGCTGGGGGGTGCCGCCTGGTGGCGGAGCATGGGCACGGAGAAGTCCTCCGGGCCGATGATCTACTCGCTCTCCGGCCGGGTCGTGAACCCGGGCCAGTTTGAGTGCTCGATGGGGGTCACGCTCCGCGAGCTGATCGAGCTGGCCGGCGGCATGCAGCCGGGGCACTCGCTGCGGTTCTGGACGCCGGGCGGCTCGTCAACGCCGCTGCTGACCGCCGATCACCTGGACGTGCCGCTGGACTTCGAGGGAGTGGCGGCGGCGGGGTCGATTCTCGGCACCACGGCGACGCAGATCTTCTCCGACCAGGACTGCCCGGTCTACGCGACGTACCGGTGGCTGGAGTTCTACCACCACGAGTCGTGCGGCAAGTGCACCCCGTGCCGGGAGGGCAACTACTGGATGGTCCGGGTCTACCGCCGGATCCTCTCCGGCCAGGGCACCCAGGAGGACCTGGACACGCTCCTGGACACCTGCGACAACATTCTCGGCCGCTCGTTCTGCGGCCTCGGTGACGGTGCCACCAGCCCGGTGACCTCCTCGCTGAAGTACTTCAAGCAGGACTACCTCGACTATGTCGAGGGCCGGACCGCACCGAAGCTTTCCGACAAGCAGTTGGTGGGAGCCCACTGATGACGGACGTAGCCAAGCAGACCGAGACGGTCACGCTCACCATTGACGGTATCGAGGTCACCGCCCCCAAGGGGGAGCTGGTGATCCGGGTGGCCGAGCAGATGGGCGTCGAGATCCCTCGGTTCTGCGACCATCCGCTGCTGGCCCCGGTGGGGGCCTGCCGGCAGTGCCTGGTCGAGGTGGAGGGGCAGCGTAAGCCGGTCGCCTCCTGCACCCAGACCGTCGCGGACGGCATGGTGGTGAAGACGCAGCTCTCCTCTCCGGTTGCCAAGAAGGCGCAGGAGGGGATGATGGAGCTGCTGCTCGTCAATCACCCGCTCGACTGCCCGATGTGCGACAAGGGCGGCGAGTGCCCGCTGCAGAACCAGGCGATGTCGACCGGCCGTACCGACTCCCGGTTCCACGAGCACAAGCGCGAGTACGAGAAGCCGCTGGAGATCAGCACGCAGGTGCTGCTCGACCGCGAGCGGTGCGTGCTCTGCCAGCGGTGCACCCGGTTCTCCGAGGAGATCGCCGGCGACAAGTTCATCGACCTGATGAACCGCTCCTCGGCCGAGGAGATCAACATCTACCGGGACGAGGCGTACGGTGACTCGGAGAGCGAGGACGGCGACGTGCCGTTCAACTCGTACTTCTCCGGTAACACCGTCCAGATCTGCCCGGTGGGGGCGCTTACCGGCGCGCAGTACCGCTTCCGCGCCCGCCCGTTCGACCTGGTCTCCAGCCCCAGCATCTGCGAGCACTGCTCGGCCGGCTGCGCCCAGCGCACCGACTGGCGGCGGGGCAAGGTGCTGCGGCGGCTGGCCGGCGACGAACCGGCGGTCAACGAGGAGTGGAACTGTGACAAGGGGCGCTGGGGCTTCCAGTACGCCCGCGCCACCGACCGGTTGACCACCCCGCTGGTCCGGGACGAGCGCACCGGCGAGCTCCGGGAGGCCTCCTGGAGCGAGGCGTTGACGGTAGCCGCCGACGGGCTGCGGGCCGCCCGCGACGGTGGGTCGGGTACGGCGGTGCTCACCGGCGGTCGGCTGACCGTCGAGGACGCCTACGCGTACGCGAAGTTCGCCCGGGTCGCGCTGCAGACCAACGACCTCGACTTCCGGGCCCGGCCGGTCTCCCGCGAGGAGGCCGACTTCCTGGCCAGCTCGGTCGCCGGAGCCACCGATGTCAGTTACGCCGACGTCGAGCGGGCGCCCGCGGTGGTGCTGGTCGGCCTGGAGCCGGAGGAGGAGTGCCCAATCCTCTTCCTGCGGCTGCGCAAGGCGCACCTGAAGAAGAACCTGACGGTCTACGCCATCGCGCCGTTCGCCACCCGCGGCCTGGAGAAGCTCGGTGCCAAGCTGGCCCGGGTGGTGCCGGGCGAGGAGGCGAGCGTGCTCGCCGAGCACGCGACGGTCGCCGAGGCGCTCAGCCAGCCGGGGGCGGTCCTGCTCGTCGGTGAGCGGCTGGGCGCGACCCCGGGTGGGCTCTCCGCCGCGGCGGAGGTGGCCCGGCGTACCGGCGCCAAGCTGGCCTGGGTGCCGCGGCGCGCCGGTGACCGGGGCGCGGTGGACGCGGGCTGCCTGCCGAACCTGCTCCCCGGTGGTCGTCTGGTCACCGAGCCCGCCGCCCGCGCCGAGCTGGGCGAGGCGTGGGACGTGCCGGCCGGGACCATCCCGAGCCAGGCGGGCCGGGACACGGACGCCATCCTCGCCGCGGCAAGCGCCGGCGAACTCGGCGCGCTGGTCGTGGCCGGCGTCGACCCGGCGGACTTGGCCGACCCCCGACTGGCCGAGCAGGCGCTGGACACGGTGCCCTTCCTGGTCAGCCTCGAGCTGCGCAACAGCGCGGTGGCGCGGCGGGCGAACGTGGTCCTTCCGGTCGCCCCGGTGCTGGAGAAGGCGGGAAGCTTCCTGGACTGGGAGGGGCGGCTGCGTCCCTTCGAGGCGGTGCTGAACACCGCCGCGATGACCGACGGCCGGGTGCTGGACGCGCTCGCCGCGCAGCTTGACGTACGGCTCGGCACCGCCGATGTGCCGGCCGTCCGCCGCGAGTTGGGCGAGCTGCCGCCGACCCGGACCACGAAGCCGGCCCCGCCGACGGTGGCCCCGGCGGCCGTACCGCAGCCGGGCGCCGGCGAGGCGGTGCTGGCCACCTGGCACCAGCTGATCGACCTGGGCACGCTGACCGAGGGGGACGAGCACCTCGGCGGTACGGCCCGCCCGGCGGTGGTCCGGCTGTCCCGGAGCACCGCGGAGTCGATCGGTGTCGCCGAGGCGGAGGCGGTGACCGTCGGCACCGAACGCGGCGGCGTCACCCTGCCGGTGGTGGTGACCGAGATGCCGGACGGTGTGGTCTGGTTGCCCACCAACTCGCCCGGCTCGACCCTCCGCCGCAGCCTTGGCGTCGCGGCCGGCGCGGTGGTGCGGATCTCCGCCGGTACGACCGGCTCGACCGTTCCCCCGCAGTCCGACGCCCCGGTCGCCGCCGACGTGACCGACCGCCCGGGCCCGCTCCTCAACTCCGGTGGTGTCCAGTGAGGGTGGGGAGAGCACGAGTGGGGCGGGTTAGCCCCGCAGTCGCGACCGAAAGGTGGGCACAGTGACCTTCCTCGCCCAGGAACCGACGCTGGCCGATTTTGGCCAGGACCCGTGGTGGCTGGTCCTGATCAAGGTTGTCTTCGCGTTCGCGTTCGGCCTGCTGGCCACGCTGCTCGGCGTCTGGTTCGAGCGGCGGGTCGTCGGCCGGATGGCGGTCCGGCCGGGTCCCAACCAGCTCGGCCCGTTCGGCCTGCTCCAGACGCTCGCGGACGGCATGAAGATGGCCTTCAAGGAGGACATCCTGCCGCGCTCCGCGGATAAGGTCGTCTACTTCTTCGCGCCGGTCATCTCGGTGGTCTGTGCGGTCACCGCGCTGTCGGTGATGCCCTTCGGCCCGATGGTCAGCATCTTCGGGCACCAGACGCCGTTGCAGGTCACCGACGTCTCGGTGTCGGTGCTGCTGGTGCTGGCCTGCTCGTCGATGGCGGTCTACGGTGTGGTGCTGGCGGGCTGGGCCTCCGGGTCGACCTACCCGCTCCTGGGCGGCCTGCGCTCCGCCGCGCAGCTGATCTCGTACGAGGTCGCGCTGGGCCTCTCCATCGTGGCGGTCTTCATGCTCTCCGGCACGATGTCGACCAGCGGGATCGTCGCGGCGCAGGGAGAACGCCCCCAGCTTGAGTTCTTCGGCTTCGATATCTCGGCGCCCGGCTGGTACGCGATCCTGCTTTTCCCGAGCTTCGTCATCTTCTTCATCGCCATCGTCGGGGAGACCAACCGGGCCCCGTTCGACCTGCCCGAGGCCGAGTCCGAGCTGGTCGCCGGCTTCATGACCGAGTACAGCTCGCTGAAGTTCGCGCTGATCATGCTCTCCGAGTACGTCGCCATGGTGACGATGTCGGCGTTCACGGTGACGCTCTTCCTCGGCGGCTGGCGCGCGCCCTGGCCGATCACCTACTTCTGGGATGGGGCGAACTCCGGCTGGTGGCCGATGCTGTGGTTCTTCGGCAAGGTTCTCCTCCTGGTCTTTGTCTTCGTCTGGCTGCGGGGCACCCTGCCCCGGCTCCGCTACGACCAGTTCATGCGCCTCGGCTGGAAGGTTCTGCTCCCGCTCAACCTGGTCTGGATCCTGGTGCTGGCGGGCTGGCTGAAGACCCAGGGCTGGGAGCGCGCGGACCGGCTGATCCTCTACGGGGCCATCGCCGGTGTGGTGCTGATCGTCACCCTGTTCTGGCCGAACCGGCAGCCGGCGCCGAAGCCGACGCTGGCCGAGGAGGTCAACAACCGGCCGGCGGGCAGCTTCCCGCTGCCGCCGCTGGATCTTCAGGTACCACCGAGCCCGCGGACGCAGCGCATCGTCGCCGAGCGGGAGCCGGCCAACCTCGCCGACACGGACTCCAGGGAGGTGTGACGTGGGCGCGATCACCGGAACGTTCAAGGGCTTCGGGGTCACCTTCTCGCACATGTTCAAGAAGGTGGTCACCACCGACTACCCGTTCAAGCCGCCGGTCGCGGCACCGCGCTACCACGGGCGGCACATCCTCAACCGGCACCCGGACGGCCTGGAGAAGTGCATCGGCTGTGAGCTGTGTGCCTGGGCCTGCCCGGCGGACGCGATCTACGTGGAGGGTGGCGACAACACGGAGGAGGAGCGTTTCTCCCCCGGCGAGCGGTACGCCAGCGTCTACCAGATCAACTATGCCCGCTGCATCTTCTGCGGACTCTGCATCGAGGCGTGCCCGACCCGCTCGCTGACCATGAGCAACGAGTACGAGCTGGCCCGGGACAACCGCCAGGATCTGATCTTCACCAAGGAGCAGCTCCTGGCGCCGCTGCTGTCCGGGATGGAGCAGCCGCCGCACCCGATGCGGTTGGGTGACAGCGAGAAGGACTACTACGTCGGCGCGTTGGAGAACCCGGGCACCTCTGCCGGGGCGGAGCGCTCGCCGATGGGCCCCGGCCGCTACCGGATCAGCGAGCACCCCGGTGTGCAGTTCCCCGGCGCCGACCAGGCCGCAGAGCGGGCGGACAAGGGAGACGGAGCATGACCACGCAGACGGTGCTCGCCGCGGCGGGTTCGGTACCCGGCGGTGAGGCAGTCACCTTCTGGATCCTCGCCCCGCTGGCGCTGATCGGCGCGATCGGCATGGTCGCCGCCCGCAACGCGGTGCACTCGGCGTTGATGCTGGTCCTGACGATGCTCTGCCTGGGCGTCTTCTACGTGGTCCAGGCCGGGCCGTTCATCGGCTTGGTGCAGATCATCGTCTACACCGGCGCGATCATGATGTTGTTCCTCTTCGTGCTGATGCTGGTGGGCCGCGGCGCCTCGGATTCGGTGATCGAGACGCTGCGCGGCCAGCGGGTCGCGGCGCTGGTGCTCGGCGTCGGGTTCGCCGGCCTCGTCGGCACCGGCATGTACCGGGCGCTGGCCGGTAGCACCGCCGCCGGTCTCGCCCAGGCCAACGCCGAGGGCAACGTGCAGGGCATCGCCCGGCTGCTGTTCACCAGGTACGTCCTCGCCTTCGAGCTGACCTCGGCGCTGCTGATCACGGCGGCGGTCGGCGCGATGGTGTTGGCGCACATCGAGCGGCGCCGGGAGGACCGGATGGACCAGTCCGCCACCATGAGGGCGCGGTTCCGTCCCGGTAACTACCCCGGCCCGAAGCCCGGCCCCGGCGTCTTCGCCACCTCCTCGTCGGTCGCCACGCCGGCCCGCCTGCCCGACGGCCGGCTGGCCGAGCAGAGCACCCCGGAGATCCTGCCGGTTCGGGAGCTGACCGCCGAGGACACGACGTTGAAGGGGACCGAAAAGTGAGCGAGTTCTTCTCGGTCGAGCCGAACTACTACCTGGTCCTCGCCGCGGTGCTGTTCACCATCGGCGCCGCCGGGGTACTCGTCCGGCGGAACGCGATCGTGCTGTTCATGTGCGTTGAGCTGATGCTCAACGCGGCCAATCTGACCCTGGTCACCTTCAGCCGGATCAACGGTGACCTCAATGGGCAGATCATGGCGTTCTTCGTGATGGTGGTGGCCGCGGCCGAGGTCGTGGTCGGACTCGCGATCATCATGGCGATCTACCGGACCCGGCGCTCGGCGAGCGTCGACGACGCCAACCTGCTGAAGTACTGAGGGGCCTGCGGTGATGGAGATTCTGGCGAAAGCCCCCGTCGAGCCGGTGGGCGCCGTCACGTACGGCACCGCCGAGGGGTTGCTCGGCAGTGTCTGGCTGCTGGTGGCGATCCCGCTGGTAAGCGCTGCGATCCTGCTGCTGCTCGGCCGCCGGGCGGACCGGTGGGGGCACTGGCTGGGTGTCGCATCGGTCGGTGTCGCGTTCCTGCTGGGCCTGACCTACTTCTTCCAGCTCCGCGGCCTGGAGAACCGGTCCGTTGAGCTGAGCCTCTGGGATTTCATCGCGGTCGGTGACCTCCGGGTGGACTTCGGGCTGCTCTTCGACCCGCTGGCGGCGGTCTTCGTACTGCTGATCACCGGGGTGGGCTTCCTGATCCACCTGTACGCGGTGGAGTACATGGCCCACGACCCGGGGCGTCGGCGGTTCTTCGCGTACTTCAACCTGTTCGTCGCCGCCATGCTCCTGCTGGTGCTCGGCAACAACTACGTGATGCTCTTCTTCGGCTGGGAGGGCGTCGGGCTGGCGTCGTACCTGCTGATCTCCTTCTGGTACGTGCGGCCCGCCGCCGCCACCGCCGGTAAGAAGGCGTTCCTGATGAACCGGGTCGGCGACGCCGGCCTGCTGATCGGCATCTTCATCATGTTCGCCACCCTGGGCACCACGCAGTACGACGAGGTCTTCACCGGCGTCGGCTCGCTGACCGCCACCACGGTCCTGCTGCTCGGCCTGCTCCTGCTGCTCGGTGCGGCCGGAAAGTCGGGTCAGTTCCCGCTGCAGGCGTGGCTCCCGGACGCGATGGAGGGCCCGACCCCGGTCTCGGCGCTCATCCACGCGGCCACCATGGTCACCGCGGGTGTGTACCTGATCGCCCGCTCCAACCCGATCTTCTCGGCGAACTCGACGCTGCAGCTGGTCGTGGTGAGCATCGGTGCGCTGACGCTGCTGCTCGGCGCCGTCATCGGGATGGCCAAGGACGACATCAAGCGGGTGCTCGCCTGGTCAACGGTGAGCCAGATCGGCTACATGTTCCTCGGTGTCGGTCTCGGTGGCGCGGCGTACGCGCTGGCCATCGTGCACCTGCTGGCGCACGGCTTCTTCAAGGCCAACATGTTCCTGGGCGCCGGCTCGGTGATGCACGGGATGAAGGACCAGGTCGACATCCGGCGCTTCGGCGGGCTGGCGAAATACATGAAGATCACCTGGTTGACCTTCATGGCCGGCTGGCTGGCGATCATCGGCCTGCCGCCCTTCTCCGGCTTCTTCTCCAAGGAGCCGATCATCGTGGCCGCGTTCGAGCGGGACGACTGGACGGCCTGGCTGTTCGGCATGGCGGCCCTGCTCGGTGCCGGCCTGACCGCGTTCTACATGACCCGGCTGTTCGTGCTCACCTTCCACGGCCCGGCCCGCTGGACCGAGGAGATCGACCACCCGCACGAGTCGCCGAAGCTGATGACGATCCCGCTGATCCTGCTCGCGGTCGGTTCGATCGCCGCCGGTGCCCTGATGGTCGGGCCGGTCCCCGAGTGGCTGGAGGCGACCGCCGGACTGGGCGGTGGCTCGGAGGCCGCGCACGAGACGGTGCTCTCGCACCTCGCCATCACGATCCTGTCGATCGGGGTGACCGTGGTCGGCGCCGGGCTCGCCTGGTTCCTGTTCCGGCGTGGCACGGCCACGGAGCCGCAGCCGGCGGGGGTGCTGGTCACCGCCGCCCGGAAGAACCTCTACACCGACGCCGTCAACGAGACGGTGTTCGAGAAGCCGGGCATCTTCCTCACCCGGGCGCTGGTCTACCTGGACAACCGGGGCATTGACGGACTGGTCAACGCCCTCGCCGCCGGCGTCGGCGGTGGCTCGGGTCGGCTCCGGCGGCTGCAGACCGGCTTCGTCCGGTCGTACGCCACCACGATCCTGGCCGGTGCCCTGCTGGTGGTGGCGGCCTTCCTGGCCGTCGAGGCGGGGTGGCTGGTGTGATCGATCTCAGGAGGCGGTCGGGGAACCCCGCGGTGGCCGCCGTCGGCGGACCGCACAGTGACGACGGAGGTAAGGCCGCGTAATGTCCGACTTCCCGTTTCTTTCGGTGCTCACCGTGGCGCCGCTGGTCGGTGCCCTGGTGGTCGCCGTCCTGCCCCGCCGCCGGCCGGAGTTGGCCAAACAGGTGGCGCTCGGCTGGTCGCTGTTGGTGCTGGCGCTCTCGGTGGTCATGTGGGTGACCTGGCAGACCGGCGGTGACCGGTTCCAGTTCCGCGAGTCCTATCCGTGGATTCCGAACTGGGGCGTCAACTTCACCTTCGCCGCCGACGGCATCGCGTTGGTCATGCTGATGCTGATCGCGCTGCTGGTGCCGCTGGTGATTCTGGCGTCCTGGCACGACGCCGAGTCGTCCAAGCGGTCGGTGCCGGTCTACTTCGCCCTGCTGCTGGTGCTCGAGTGCACGATGATCGGCGTCTTCGCCGCCGCCGACGTCTTCCTCTTCTACGTGTTCTTCGAGATCATGCTCGTGCCGATGTACTTCCTCATCGGCAGTTACGGCGGACACCAGCGGCAGTACGCGGCCGTGAAGTTCTTCCTCTACTCGCTGGTCGGCGGCTTGTTCATGCTCGCCGCGGTGATCGGCCTCTGGGTGGTCGGCGGAAAGACCTTCGACTGGGCTGCGCTGTCGGAGGTGGACATCTCCACCGGTGCCGAGCGTTGGCTCTTCCTCGGCTTCTTCATCGCCTTCGCCATCAAGGCCCCGTTCTTCCCGTTCCACACCTGGCTGCCGGACGCCGGTGGCGCCGCCCCCGCGGGTGCCGCCGCACTGCTGGTCGGGGTGCTCGACAAGGTCGGGACGTTCGGTCTGCTGCGCTACTGCCTGCCGCTGTTCCCGGACGCGGCCAAGTGGTTCGCGCCGTGGGCGCTGGCGCTGGGCGTGATCGGCATTATCTACGCGGCGCTCCTCGCGATCGGTCAGAACGACCTGAAGCGGCTGGTGTCGTACACCTCGATCGCGCACTTCGGCTTCATCGGGGTCGGCATCTTCGCGTTCACCAGCCAGGCGGCCACCGGCGCGGTGCTCTACATGGTCAACCACGGGCTCGCCACCGGTCTGCTCTTCCTGGTGGTCGGGATGCTGGTGGCCCGCCGGGGCTCCGCGCTGATCAGCGACTTCGGCGGTGCCGGCAAGCTGGTTCCGCTGCTGGCCGGGGTGCTCTTCTTCGCCGGTCTCGCCTCGCTGGCGCTGCCCGGCACCGCACCGTTCATCTCCGAGTTCCTGGTGCTGATCGGCACCTTCTCGGTGAACAAGCCGGTGGCGGTGATCGCCACGCTCGGGGTCATCCTGGCCGCCGCGTACGTGCTGTGGATGGTGCAGCGCACCACCCAGGGCACGCTCAACCCGGCGCTGACCGAGGTCGAGGGGATGAAGCGTGACCTGAACCTGCGCGAGAAGGTCGTGGTGGCCCCGCTGGTCGCGCTGATCCTGCTGCTCGGCTTCTACCCGAAGCCGGTCACGGATGTCATCAACCCTGCGGTCCAGGCGACCATGCAGGATATCGGCAAGACTGACCCGGCCCCGTCGGCCGGAACTCCACAGGAGGCGAGCCGGTGAGCGAGCTGAAGCTTCCGTCGATCGATTACGCGGCGCTCGCGCCGACGCTCATCTTGTTGGGCGCCGCCCTGGTCGGTGTCCTGGTCGAGGCGTTCGTGCCGCGCCGGCTGCGGCACGTGGTGCAGCTCGCGGTGGCGCTGCTGGCGGTGCTCGGTGCGCTGACCATGGTGGTGCTGAACGCCAATGATCGTCTGGTCACCATCGGTGGGGCGATCGCCATCGACGGGCCGGCGCTCTTCCTGCAGGGCGCGATCCTGGTGTTGGCCGCGATGGCCTTGCTGCTCATTGGCGAGCGTACGGTCGAACGCGGCGGGGCGTTCGTGGCGCAGGCGGCGGTGACCGCCGAGTCGGCGGACGACCGTCGGCAGGCCGAAGGGGCCCCCGGTCTGACCGAGGTGTACCCGCTGATCAGCTTCGCGGTCAGCGGCATGCTGATCTTCGTGGCGGCGAACGACCTGCTGACCATGTTCATCGCGCTCGAGGTCCTCTCCCTTCCGCTCTACCTGCTCTGCGCCCTGGCTCGCCGCCGGCGGCTGCTGAGCCAGGAAGCGGCGATGAAGTACTTCCTGCTCGGCGCGTACGCCTCGGCCTTCTTCCTCTTCGGCGTCGCGCTGGTGTACGGCTTCACCGCCGGCACCCCGGATCGGGCGGCGGGGGTCGACTTCGCCACGATTCACGCCGCGGTCGCGGAGAGCTCGTCCAGCTCGGTGCTGCTCTTCGGCGGTATGGCGTTGATCGCGATCGGCCTGCTGTTCAAGGCCGGCGCCGCGCCGTTCCACGTCTGGACGCCGGATGTGTACCAGGGGGCGCCGACCCCGATTACCGGCTTCATGGCCGCCTGCACGAAGGTCGCCGCGTTCGGCGCCCTGCTGCGGGTCTTCCACGTCGCCTTCGAGGGTGCCCGGTGGGACTTCACCCCGGTCCTCGGCGTGGTGGCGGTGCTGACCATGCTCGTCGGGGCGGTGCTGGCGGTCACCCAGACCGACATCAAGCGGCTGCTCGCGTACTCCTCGATCGCCAACGCGGGGTACTTGCTGGTCGGGGTGCTCGCGCCGACCAGCGAGGGGGTCTCCGGAACGATGTTCTACCTGGTGGCCTACGGCTTCTCGGTGTTGGCGGCGTTCGCCGTGGTCACCCTGGTCCGGGATGCCGATGGTGAGGCCACCCACCTGTCCCGCTGGGCGGGTCTGGGCCAGCGTTCGCCCTTCTACGCCGGGCTGTTCACCTTCGTCCTGCTCGCCTTCGCCGGTATCCCGGCGACCAGCGGCTTCACGAGCAAGTTCGCGGTCTTCAGCGCGGCGTTCGACGGCGGTCAGGGCTGGTTGGTGATCGCCGGTGTGCTCACCAGCATGGTGCTGGCCTTCCCGTACCTGCGGGTGGTCGTGCTGATGTGGCTCTCCGAGCCCGGTGAGTCCACTCCCGCCGTCGTCATGCCGGGCTGGCTGACCTCGGCGGCGCTGACCGTCGGTGTGGTCGCCACCCTGGTGCTCGGCGTGTTCCCACAGCCGCTGCTCGATCTCGCCGCGGGAGCCGCAGAGTTCGTGCGGTGACACTGTTGATCCGAGGCCGGCACGTGACCTCTGTGCCGGCCTCGGGGCTGTTTTCGGAGGTCATGGACGCATTCCGGGCGATCCCCGCCCCGGGGTCGACGGTACTGGTGTGGCATGGTGGGAGGCGTGGTGAATCCGGCTGACAAGCTTTCGGGTGCCACCGGCGTGGGCAGTCATTCCGGCCGGGGCGGCGTGGGTCAGCTGGGTGCCGTCGGGTTGCACCCGGTTGACGCGGGGCTTCCGGATTCGGCGCTTCAGGTGCTGGCGGGGGTCGAGGCCGCGCTGCGGGCCGATGTCGTCAGCGCCGACCCGTTCGTCACCGAGGCCGCCCGGCATCTCCTCGACGCCGGTGGCAAGCGATTCCGCCCGTTGCTGGTGGCGCTCGGCGCCCAGTTCGGGGATCCGACCCGGGCGCAGGTGGTGCCGGCCGCCGTGGTGGTGGAGCTCACCCACCTGGCCACGCTCTACCACGACGACGTCATGGACGAGGCGGCGGTGCGTCGGGGGGGCCCGAGCGCCAATTCGCGGTGGACGAACTCGGTGGCCATCCTGGTCGGTGACTATCTCTTCGCCCGCGCGGCGGATATCTCCGCCGATCTGGGCACCGAGGCTGTCCGGTTGCAGGCGCGGACCTTCGCCCGGTTGGTGCACGGCCAGATCGCGGAGACCGTGGGGCCGCGTACCGGGGTGGACCCGGTGGCGCACCACCTGCACGTGATCGCCGAGAAGACCGGTTCGTTGATCGCTACCGCGGCCCGGTTCGGTGGGATGTTCAGCGGGGCCAGCCCAACGCACACCGAGGCGCTGGCTGGCTACGGTGAGACCATCGGGGTCGCCTTCCAGCTTTCGGACGACCTGTTGGACATCTCCAGCGAGGCGGAGCGCTCCGGCAAGACCCCCGGGACCGATCTCCGCGAGGGTATCCCCACCCTCCCGGTGCTGTATGCCCTCGCCTCCGACGATGCTGACGCCGCGTCGGTGCGGCTGCGGGAAATCCTGGCGGTCGGTCCGCTGACCGACGATGACCTGCACGCCGAGGCGCTCGGACTGCTCCGGGAGAGCCCGGCGTTGAAGCGGGCCCGGGAGACGGTGCGGAGCCGTGCTGAGGAGGCACGCGCGCAGCTCGCGCCGCTGCCGTCGGGTCCGGCCCGGCAGGCGCTCGAATCCCTCTGCGACCAGATCGCCGACCGGACCAGCTGACCCAGCTGTCGGAGTGGCGGTGGCGCCTCCGGCGGCGGACATCACCTCGGCTCAGCAGTAACCGGGCACCCATGCGTCACCCTAACGTGATCAGTGATCACCGACAGTGGATGATGATCTGGTGGTCTCTACCCGAACAGGCGTTTCCTACCGGTCCTAAATTTCATATGGTGTAAGTCCCCGGCTGCGGAGGTGGTTGTGCGTGACCCCCTGGCGGAGCCTTCGGACCTCATCCGAAGCGTGTCCCGCGCGCTACGAGTGCTCGAGTCAGTCGGTCGTGCCCCGAAGGGGCTGACTGTCAAACAGATCGCGCGACGGTGCGAGCTGACCGTGGCGACCACGTACCACCTTGTCCGCACCCTGGCGTACGAGGGCTACGTGATCCGGCGCGAGGACGGCACGTACATCGTGGGCTTGGAGATCGCCGACCGCTACCGTGAGCTGGTCAGTGCCTTCCGCGGACCGCCGACGGTCGGGGAGTCCCTGCGGCGCGCCGTCCTGGACACCGGCTACAGCCACTTTCTCGGCCGGTTCGTCGGGGGGCAGGTCGCCATCACGGCCGTCACTGAAGGCCCGCGCTCCCCCCACCTAGAGGACCTGGTTCCCGGCTTCGACGAGGGGGCGCACGCCACCGCACTCGGTAAGGCGCTGCTCGCGACCCTCACCACCGAACAGCGGCTGCGCTACCTGCGCGAGAACGGCATGCGCCCGTTCACCACCGGGACGCTGACCACCACTGAGGCGTTCGAGACCGACCTCGCGGCTGGCGAGCGGCGGGGGATGCAGCTGGAGCTGGGGCAGTACCGGCCGGGGGTGGCCTGCGCGGCGGTGTTGGTGAGCGCTGACAAGGACGTGGAGCGGCGGGTGGCGCTCGCCTGTGCCCTACCGGCCGGCGAGATGATGGCCTCCGCCCGGGTCGTTCGGGCGAAGCTGCTCGCCACTGCCCGGAGCATCGCCGACGGCCTCATCGGCGACACCTGACCGGAGGCGAGGTGTGGGCCGGGTGCAACGGGAACGGGCCCTCACCCACGCGGGGAGAGGGCCCGTTCGCGCCCGGAGGGGACCGGGGGAGCTGAGCGGTCAGCTACCGATCGGGCCGCCGTCCAGGCGCCAGGTGACCACCACACCCGGCTTGGCGTAGTCGCCGTCCGGCCAGGTGGAGGCGGGGTTCTCGACCGAGGCGCCGGAGACCTCCCCCGGGTGCTGCACGGCCACGAAGACCGAGCGGTTGTCGCCGGTGACGAACGGTCCGCAGGTCTCCGCGCCGACCGGCACGGTGAGGAACTGCTTCAGGTGGCCGCGCTCCGGGCCCTCGATCGGCGTGGCGAAGAGGCCGTCATTGCTGCCCAGCGCGTTGCCGTCGGTGGAGATCCAGAGGTTGCCGGTGGCGTCGAAGGCCAGGTTGTCCGGGCAGGAGATCGGGGAGACCTTCGTCTTGTCGTACCCGGCGAAGTAGGTCGAGGAGTCCGCCGGGTCGCCGGCGACGATCGGCAGCGACCAGGTGAACGTCTCCGCCGAGTTGTCCCCGTGCTTCTCGACCAGCTCCAGCACGTGGCCGTGGCGGTTGGCGTTACGCGGGTTCGCCTCGTCGGCCTTCGGGTTGCTGCTAACCCCACGTGAGGAGTTGTTGGTGAGCGCCACATACACCTTGCCGGTGTGCAGGCTCGCCTCGACATCCTCGGGCCGGTCCATCTTGGTGGCGCCGACCTGGTCCGCGGCGAACCGGGTGAAGGTGAGTACCTCGGCGGCGGTCATGCCCTCGATGTACGAGCGGTTGCCACTGACCAGCTTGATCCACCGGCCGCCGCCGTTGAACGCACCGTCGCTGGGCAGCTCACCGGAGCCGTCGATCTCGTCGGCGCTGGTGTAGTCCAGCTTGGCGACGTAGAGGGTGCCCGACTCCAGCAGGGTCAGGTTGTGCTCCCGGTCCCGCCAGGAACTCCCCTTCTTGTACTTCTTCTCCGACACGAACTTGTAGAGGTAGTCGAACCGCTCGTCGTCGCCCATGTACGCGACCACGTGTCCGCTCTTCGCCACGATGACGTTCGCGCCCTCGTGCTTGAACCGGCCCAGCGCGGTGTGCTTGCGCGGCCGGCTCTCCGGGTCGTACGGGTCGATCTCGACAACCCAGCCGAACCGGTGCGCCTCGTGCGGATGCGCGGTCAGGTCGAAGCGCTCGTCGGCGCGGTCCCACTTCCGGTTCCCGCTCGGGTAACGGTCGGTGGTGTTGATGCCGTACCGGGCCAGCTTCGGCTTCAGCTCCTCCGGGGCGCCGTCGCCGCCGATGAAGTACTGGTTGAAGTTCTCCTCGCCGGAGAGCACCGTACCCCAGGGGGTTACCCCACCGGCGCAGTTGTTCAACGTGCCGATGGCCGTGCGCCCCTTCGGGTCGGCCGCGGTCTTGAGCCAGTCCGAGCCGGCGGCCGGGCCGGTCAGCTCGAACTTCGTCTTCGAGGCGGTCACCCGGCGGTTGTACGGCCGGTTGCCGGATTTGACCGGGCGCCACTCGCCGGTGTCCTGGACCCGCTCCAGCTCCACCACGGACATGCCGTGCGCGGCCATCGCGACCTTCAGCTGCTCGACGCTGAGCGAGTCCAGGTCGGTGAAGCCGGGGAAAATCAGGTTCTCGTTGGTGTACTCGTGGTTGACCACGAGCAGCGCGTTCTTCCGGCCCAGCGGCAGCACGCCGACGAAGTCGTTGTTGTAGCCGAACTGCAGGGCCTGTGCCTTGGCCGTCTGCTTGTGTAGGTCGAACGGGGGCGCGCCCGGCACCACCTCGTCACCCCAGCGGATGACCACCGAGTGGTCGTAGCCGTTCGGGACGATGAAGCTGTCCAGGGTGTTCGGTGGGACCGGCTTGAAGGTCAGCTTCCCGTCGCCGACGCCACCGGGCGGGGCGGCGAACTCGGTCGCTTCCGGCGTCACCGGAACGGAGCTGGCGGCGGAAGCGGCGCCGCTGCCCGCGAGCGCCCCGGCGCCGGCGAAGCCCAGGACCAGCGCACCGACGGTGCCGGCGCGGACCACGCCGCGGCGGGAAACCTCGGCGTCCACCAGGTCGCCGAAGTAGGTGTTGTCCGAGGTGTTGGGCGCCGGGTGGTCACAGGCGTTGCCACACCGGTAGAGACAGGTCATGACGTCACGACTGCCGTGGCGGATGGAGCCGAGCAGCGGGAGCAGCCGAGGGCGGTCGCTCATGTGGAGGAGCCTCCTGGTTTCGATGGTGCACGCCGAGGTCAGCGGATGGCATGCGTACTCGCCGGAGGCTAGGAGGAGACAATTACCGCCAGTGTGCAGCCGTGTGAACCGAAGCTGAACTCCGGCGGTTGGGCGGCTGACGCCGTAGTCAGCTGGCCGGGGGCAACCGCCGTGCATTTTTCGGTGCGCTCAGCCCGATATCCACGGTTTCGATTGTCCGGCACCGTCGTCACCTCGTAGCGTGGCCCGAGTGACTACTGCTCTCATCGTCGGGGGTGGGATCGCGGGCACCGCCACCGCCATCGCACTGCGGACCGTCGGCATTGGCTCCGTCATCTACGAGGCGTATCCGAGTGGGGGTGAGGACGCTGGCGCCTTCCTCACCGTCATGCATAACGGCATGGCCGCACTTCAGGAGATTGAAGCCGGCCGCGCGGTGATCGACGCGTCTTATCCGGCGAGGGGTGTGTCGCTCCTCGACGCTGGCGGGGGCCTGCTGGAACAACGGTCGATTGATCCACCCGGACGGACGCTCACCCGAGCGACGCTCTACCGGGTGCTGCAGGGTGAGGCGGTTCGCCGCGGAGTTCGGATCGACCGTGGTCGCCGGCTGGTCAACGCCACGGTCGAAGCTGGCGGCGTCCGGGCTTCCTTCGCTGACGGGAGTGGGGCCCGGGGCGACTTCCTCGTTGGCGCGGACGGGCTCCATTCAGTGGTCCGTCGCCTCATCGACCCCGACGCGCCGGGTCCGCGCCACACCGGCCAGCACGTGGTCTACGGGTACGCGGCGGGAGGCCGGGTCCACACCGCGCCCGACGCCTACCACATGGTGTTCGGCAGCCGCGCCTTCTTCGGGTACACGACCCCGTCGGACGGGTGGACCTGGTGGTTTGCCCGGCTCGCCGCCGCCGAGTCGACACAGCGGATCGGGCCGGGGGGCTGGCGGCACCGCGTACTGGACGCGTTTCGTGACGATTCCGGACCGGCAGCGGAGATCGTCGCGGCGACCGGTGACGACATCGTGGGTGGTGACTCGTATGACATCCCCACCACACCGAAGTGGCACAACGGGTCGATGGTGTTGGCTGGTGATGCCGCGCATGCGGCATCACCAGCCGCCGCCCAGGGCGCCTCTATGGCGCTGGAGGACGCCGTGACGCTGGCGCGCTGCCTGGCAGCGCGCGGCGACCTGCGGAATGCCTTCGACGGCTACGAGTCGTTACGCCGCGAACCGACCGAGGAGACGGTCGCCGCGAGTGCCCAGCTGACTAGTCGCGGTCGAAGATAGCTCCGAGTAGCCAGGTGGCCACGCCGACGAAGAGCGCGCCGAGTACGGCGGCCGGCCAGAATCCGTCTACCTGGAAGGGTAGTCCGGCCTCGCCGGCGATCCAGCTGGTCAGCAGGAACAGCAGGCCGTTGACGACCAGTGCGATCAGACCGAGGGTGAGGAGGTAGAAGCCGCAGCCCACGGTTCTGATGATCGGCTGGAGTACCGCGTTGACGACGCCGAAGATCGCGGCGACGACGACCAGCGTGGTGACCGTCTCAGTGGCCGATTCCGCGTTTAGTGTGATGCCCGGGATCAGGAGTGTGGCCAGCCAGAAGGCAACCGCGGTGGCGCCTAACCGGATCAAGAGCCCTTTCAGGAAACCCATGGCGGAGAATGCTGCCACGGACCGTTCTTTCTGGGAAGCTCGGGTCCTGTTTGGCGGGTGAACCGGCCTGGAGCCGGCGGCTCTGGGTCTCCCTCGCCTCCGGCGCGAGCACCACGAGCGAAGTCGCCGAAGAAGCGGCGAGCCGGGTGCGACCGGTTCCATTACGTCGACTGACTCCGTATCGTATCTGCACTGGAGCGGGGCGTTATCGCCCGTGATGATTCGGTACGGTCACGCCGTCATGATCTTGTGCGCACCTTGTAGGTTGTATCCGATACGGGTGCGTTGTCGCCGGGAGGAGCTGGCCTTGACCAAATGGGAGCCGGCCACCGAGGCGGAGGTTACGCTGAGTGAAGCGTTGCTTGCCAAGGATCAGCAACGATACTTCCGCGTCCTGGCCCGCACGGAGCTGTTGCTACCCGTCTCCGCGCAGGCGCTGGCCGGTCAGGCACCGATGAGCTGGGGCACCTGGACCACCGGTGGTCGAACCCACGTGCTGGCGTTCACCTCGGTTGCCGCGCTACGCGCCTGCCTCGGTGAGCACGCGGGCGCGAACCGCCGAGCCCGCTACGCTGAGCTTGCCGACCATTGGCCCAACCACGAGTGGTGGCTGGCGGTCAACCCGGGCTTGCCCATCGAGGGCTACCTGCCGGCCTGGTATGTCACCCAGCTCTCCCGTGGCGACGTCCGCCTGCCCGGTCGCACGATGGGGACGCGGGCCCGGCTGGAGCGCGACGAGGCCTACCCCCGCCCCCGTCCCTCCGGGCGCCGGGAAGGGGAACCGGCCGCCGGGACGAAGGGGTCGGACCGCGCTCCGCGGGCGGGCCAGACGCCCGACGGCTTCGCCTCCCTGCGCCCGTCGCCACCGGCGTCGTCCCCCGGTGCGCCGCTGCGCACCCCAGCCGACCTGCGTGCGGCTACCCTCCGACGGCCGATGATGGACGCTGGTCGCCTCGCCGGCGGGGAGCCGGTGGCCCCCGGGGCTCGCCCATCCGGGTCCGGCCTCGGCCACCAGCCGGTCAGCGGATCCGCGTCGCCGAGGGAGCAGCCCCGGGGTCGCTCCGGACCGCCCCCCAGCCGCCGGTCATTCTTCGAACCGGCCGCGGGCCGTGGCGACCGGGATGAGCAGAGCGTCGGACCGCCGCGCCTTACCCGGGGCGCGCAACAGTTCCCGCGCCGCCGCCCGGCCAGTGACCCGCCGCCGGCCGCGTCGCCGATGTTCTCGGCCCGAGCCACGACCCGGGTTGACCAGGACGCCGCTGCCCCGTCCGGCGAGCCACCACCCGGGCTGGCTCGGCAGCAGACGCCGGCCGAGGAGACCCGGACCGTCCGTTTCCCGGTGCCCGACCCGGCGACACTTCGGCGGTACGCCCGTCGTGCCGCCGAGGAGGAGAGAGCCCTCCGACCGCACCCCACCTCGGCGGAGTCGGAGTCCAACCAGATCACTGAGCCGGTGTCCGGTTCGCTACCCCGGCGAACGCCTCCGCCGACCGTGATCGAGGGGACGGTCGTTGATTCTCAGAACTTGACCGCCGCCGGTACGGCCGACGCATCGATGACCGTACCCATGTCGGCGACGGCAGGCGTGGTCACCGTCAACCGCGTTTCAGCGGTACCGGCCACCGGTGACCCGACGCTGCCCGACGGCGGCGTTCCGGCCGAGGCCACGCTCCGAATCGACGTGGCGGGAGCGGGTGACCTTTCCTCGCCCTCGCCCTCGGCCTCGCCCACGGCAGCTGTGCCCCCCGACTTCGACCCGGCCAATGAGGTCGAGGCGGACCTCGTCACGGCGGCCATCAGCGGCAACACCGACACATTCCTGTCGACGCTGTTGCTTGCCCAGGTGCTGCTTCCGGTGGCAGCCGACTCGGCACCGGACAGCCGGCCCGGCGGCACGGGGTTCGTCTGGCGGACCGAGGAGCGGGATGGAGCCGTGTCCGTGGTCGTCTACACCTCCCCGGAGCGGCTCGCCGACCACACCGCCGGGACGGTCGAGACCATCCGAGTCCGCTTCGTGCAGCTCATCCAGCGTTGGCCGGACCGGTCGTGGTCGTTCGCCGTCAACCCGGGATCTCCGATCGGCACGACGATGCCCGGCGAGCAGATCGTCGGTCTCGCCAACTGGGCGGCGGAGGTGGGCCTGGGTGCGGATGGGCCAGAGCCGGAGCCAGGGCCGGAGCCAGCGGCGGCGACTGCGTCGGCGCCGGTCGACTCACCGGCAACTGCCGACCGGCCGCGCTACCGGCCGCCGAGCCCCGACGCCACGTGTCCCGTCCTGATGCAGAAAGCGGTGGCGGCCAGCCAGCTCGCCTACTATCTGGACCGGGGGTACGACCGCGTCTCCGGTTTCGTGCACCGGGCGGCCGAGCTGGCACACCTGACCACCCCGGCTCAGCTCTTTGACGCGCTCGGCCTGGGCTACCCCGGTTCTCCCTTCGAGCGGAGCGCCGAGAAAATCTACGTACTGCGGTGGCCGGCGTTCCGACCGAACCTCTACCGAATCCCGTACGGCGGGCAGAGTGAAGCCGCGATGCGGGCCATGGAGGGCTGGGTGATCGAGCGGCCGCCGTTCCGTGGCAACGGCTTCGCCCCGAGCGAGAGTAGCGATGTCGTGGCGGAGTTCAAGGTCGACAGTGCCCGGCTGCCGCACGGCGCACAGCTGTGGCGGATCGGCGCGGACGGCGCCGAGCGGCTCGTAGCCACGTTGGATGTGGACGCACTGCGGTGGCGACAGGCGGGTGACGGGTGAGACGGGACGGGTACGTGGCTCGCTGGCGGGACCGCGAATACCAGGCCAGCCCGGACGGTGACGACATCCGGCTCTATCAGCACGAGCCGGATGCGGGTTTCACCCAGGTACGCCCCGGCCGCCACCTCCGCGTCGTGCCGGCGGCCGAGGTCGACGAGCTGACGTACATCCGCACCACCTGCACCTGGCAGGGGCAGCCGTTCATCGTGTTGGGCGAGCACGAGGGTTGGCTGCGGGTCGAGTACACGGGTGGGCGCTGGCCGGTCGCCGAGGCGATGGGTCTCGAGGCGTTCGACTACGGCGTCTACCAGGGCTGGGCACCGGCCGCCGAGGTCCGCGACCTGCGGGAGCTTCGCGTCTAGCGCCGGTCAGCTTAGGACTTCGACCAGCGCAGGATCTCGCCGAGCACGATCTCCGGGGCCTCGAGGTGTGGGAAGTGCCCGACCTGGTCGAGCAGGCGCCACTCGTACGGGGCCACCACGTACCGGCCGGAGCCCTGAGCGGTACGTGGCAGGATCGCCCGGTCGAGGGCGCCGTGTAACTGGAGGGTTGGCGTGACGAGGGGCTTCTGCATGAGCCGAACGAAGCGGTAGCCGTGCAGCCGGAGCACTGACCGGAAGGCCCACCGGTAGCCCTCCAGGGCACAGAACGCCGCCTGTGGGATCTGCATCGCGGTCCGGCACCGAGCCGCGTACGGCTCGAACTCGGGGCTGTGCACCCAGCGTGGCCCGCCCCAGCGGCGCAGGATCTCCGCTACCGCCGCCCCGTCGTCGCGGGTCAGCACGTGCTCGTAGCGCGGCAGCTGGAACAGCAGCGTCGGGGTGGAGGCGGCGAACTGGCCGCGCGGATCAGCGAAGATCGCGGCCCGTAGCCGGAGCGGGTGCGGGGCGCCGAGCACCACCAGTCGGCGGACCAGCGTCGGGTGGAACGACGCCGCTGTCCAGCCCAGTAGCCCGCCGGCGCCGGAGCCCACCACGGTGGCGGAGCGCTCACCCAGCGCCCGGATCAGCCCGGCGACATCGCCGGCCAGGGTGTACCCGTCGTACCCCCGGGGTGGCTTGTCACTGGCGCCGTAGCCGCGTAGGTCGACCGCGACCGCCCGGAACCCGGCGTCGGCGACCGCCGGTAGCAGGTTGTGCCACGCCCACCAGTGCTCCGGAAAACTGTGCAGGAAGAGCACCATCGGGCCGGTCCCGGCCTCGACCACGTGGAACCGGCTGCCGTTGGCGCCGACGAACCGGTGCGTCCACGGCCCCTCGGCGAGGACGCAGGACTCGTCAAGGGCCCCGTCGCGCTGCTCGGTCATGTGCCACAGCCTAAGGCCCGGGTCATAACCGGTCCGGACGCGTGGCGCACAAGCCGGGGCCCGTGCCGGTGTCGGGTCGGGTGTCGGTGTCGGGGAAGGGCGATGCCCGAGCCGGTCACCGGCCCGGGCATCGCCCTCGTGTGGTTCTCGTTACTTGAAGCGGACCTTGATCGACGTGCCCTTCTGCTTCAGCACCTCGATCTTCGTGCCGGTCGCGGGGAGCTTCACCCCGTGGTTGGGCAGCTCCTCGTACCAGTACTTCTGGGTGTCGTCGAAGAGCGGCTGCGCGGCCTGGCCGCGGATGTACTGCGGCTGGCTGTCGATGTGCAGCGTGAACGAGTCCGCCTTCTGGAGGCTGAACGGCGCGTCGTACACCTGGACCCGGGCCCGCCATGGCTCGCCGGTCAGGTTGTAGATCGGCCGCGGGCGCGAGTCGATGTAGAGGTTGCGCCCCTCACCCGGGTGCGCGAACGTGTCGTTGTCCGCCCAGCGGGTGTTCCAGTAGGAGATCAGCAGACCCTCCTGGTACGCGTAGTGGTCCACCCAGTCCGGGCGGGTGTTCGCGTACCCGAAGTAGTACGGCCCGGTCTCCAGGTACTTGTCGTACGAGACGTACGACCGGTGGCCGGCGATGTAGTAGTTGTCGAAGAGCTGGGTGTACTTCTCCTCGGCGATGCTCCAGCCGGCGAGGTTCCAGTCACCGGCCCCGGTCTCCCCACCGTCGTTGAGGATCGTCTCGCCGTCGGCGGTGACCGTGATCTCGTCGCCGAAGAAGCCGCCCTCGGAGACCCCACCGTCGGTCTGGTAGCGCAGCCGGAACTGGACTGACTTCCCAGCCTGGGCGTCCATCGGAAGGTTGACGTCGACCCACTCGTCGTTGCTACTACCGTCGAGGGCGAACCGACCGGGGGAGATCTCCTTGAACGGCGTGCCGTCGGCGGTACCGGGCAGCGGCGTCCAGGTGTCCCCACCATCCTCCGACACCTCGAAGAAGAGGTAGTCGTAGTCGGCCTCGATGCTGTAGCGGCCCTTCATCGTCAACGCGGCCGACGATTTCCCGGTGAGGTCGAGCGTCCGGGTCATCGTGTTGTTGAGGCCGTCCTCGTTGCCGGAGAAGAACTGCTTCGTGCCGGCGAACGGTGCGCCGTTGTCGAACTCGTACTCGCGCTTCGGGAGCACGACCACGGCGGCCTGCGGCTTCTTGGAGTTGTATGCCTGTGGGCCGAGGGTCATGGTGCGCTTCTGCCCCGCGACGACCACCTCGTAGTCGAGCCAGCCGAGCTGGAGCTTGTTCCAGGCACCCAGGTCGCCGCCGCGCTCGCCGATGCCACCGTCGCCCTCGGCACCGAGCCGGCTCTGGGCCATCAGCGTCCAGTGCTCGTTGTTGTTGTCGCCGCCACTAACCACGTTGTAGTCGTCCGGCAGACCGAGGTCGTGCGCGTACTCGTGGTAGAAGACGCTGCGTCCGCCGTTTTCCGGCTGGATCGTGTAGTCACCGATCCAGATGCCGGTGTCGCCGATCTGGGTGCCGCCCGCCGGGAAGTTCGGCGGGCCGGTGCGGCCCTGGTCGGACGCGAACGCGTACCACCGGTGGCTCCAGATCGCGTCCTCGCCCTGGTGCGGGTCGCTGTTGGCCATGTCGCCACCGGAGTGGACGATCTGGAAGTGGTCGATGTAGCCGTCCGGCTCGTTGAAGTCGCCGTCGGAGTCGTGGTCGTACCGGTCCCACCGGTCCATCGCCCGGAGATCATCGGCGATCTCCGCGTCGGTACGGCCAGCGGCCTTCTGGTCGGCGACCCACTGGTTCGCGGCGTCCCGCACCAGGGTCCAGACGTTGGTGCAGACTCTGCCGCCGCAGACCGCCGGGTCGTCACCGTTGGCGTCGGTCGGGTCGTCCAGGGAACGGCCGTAGCGGGCCGCGTTGTACTGGACCTTGACCCAGTCGGTGACCGTGCCCTCGACGCTGTACCGGCCCGAGGACTGGGCCTCGAAGTACTGCTTGACCGATTCGTCGCCGTCCGCGTCGCCGAAGTACAACGTCCGGAAGTGGTCGGCGCTGTAGTCCGCCTGCCAGCTCGTGGAGTTGTCCAGCGCCCGGTTGGGCTCCGGGATCTCGTTGTGCAGCGGGCCGTCGAACCGCGCCGGGCCCGGCCAGGTGGGGGCGGTGTCCTGGTCGGGATAGGCCGGGTGCCGCTCGTTGCCGAACTCGGCCAGGATCACGAAGATCCGGTCCGTGTTCTCCCGGGAGAGTTCGACGTACTGGTCCTTCTTGCCACGGTGACCACGGGCGGTCGGGGAACCGCCGTCCGTCTCACCGACCTTGACGACAGTGCTGCCGTTGACTCGCTGCGATGTCGCCTCGCCGGAGAGGACGCTGCTCAGGCCCTCCTGGCGTAGCGCCCGTCGCTTCTCCTCGAGCGGGTTGGGCAGATCGTGGTCAACGTGATCAGGCTCTGCGGCTGAGGGAGCCGATGTCGGCTGCTGGAGCTTCGGCGCGGCGCTGGCGGATGGTCCGACCGCCAGTCCCGTTGCCGTCAGCGAGAGCCCGAGTAGACCCACTGCGACTTTGCGCACGCGGTACCTCCGGGTGTGAAGGAAACCGGCCTAGCGGGGGCATGGGCCGGTGCGGCGATCCCACGGGTGGGACCACTGGTGAAGATAGACATCGTTGCTGATGAGGGGAAGACTGTCCGGACACTTTGTTGCAAGAAGTTGTTTGCCAGGCGTTCCGGCGTCATACACCTGCCGGCCAGCTGACACCCCCGCAGCTGGCCGGCACCGCCGATGCGCTCCGGCTCAGTCCTCGCCCCTGCCAGCGCCCATGCCGGTGGCGATGAGCTCCATCACCGAGGAGTCCTGCAGCGTGGTCACGTCGCCCAGCGACCGGTTCTCCGCCACATCCCGCAGCAACCGTCGCATGATCTTGCCGGAGCGGGTCTTCGGAAGCTCCGGTACGAGCATGATCTGCCGCGGCTTCGCGATCGGGCCCAACGTGCGCGCGACGTGGGTACGCAGGTCCGCGATGAGCTGCGCCCCCGCCGCCCCCTCGGTCTCAGCGCTGGCTCGGGGGATGGCGAAAGCAACGATCGCCTGCCCCGTGGTCGGATCCGTCGCGCCGACCACCGCCGCCTCTGCCACCGACGGGTGCGACACCAGGGCCGACTCCACCTCGGTGGTGGAGATGTTGTGCCCGGACACCAACATCACGTCGTCCACTCGGCCGAGCAGCCAGATGTGGCCTTCGTCGTCCTTCTTGGCGCCGTCCCCGGCGAAGTAGACCCAGTCGTCGCCGACACCCGCACCGGCGCCGAAGCGCGACCAGTATGTCTCCACGAACCGGTTGTCGTCGCCCCAGATGGTCCGCAGCATCGACGGCCACGGGTCCCGAATCACCAGGTAGCCGCCGCCGCCGTTGGGCACCGGCTGCCCCTGGTCGTCCACCACGTCGCCGTTGATCCCCGGTAGCGGGGTCATCGCCGACCCCGGCTTGGCGTGGGTAACCCCGGGCAGCGGAGAGATCATGATGGCGCCGGTCTCGGTCTGCCACCAGGTATCCACAATCGGTAGCTTTCCCCCGCCGACGTGCTGCCGGTACCAGATCCAGGCCTCCGGGTTGATCGGCTCGCCGACGCTGCCCAGCAGGCGCAGGGAGGACAACTCGAACCCGGCGGGGATCTCCTCACCCCACTTCATCATCGTGCGGATGAGGGTCGGGGCGGTGTAGAGGATCGTCACCCGGTACTTGTCGACCAGTTCCCAGAACCGGCCCCGGTGCGGGGTGTCCGGAGTGCCCTCGTACATGACCTGGGTGGCGCCGTTGGAGAGCGTGCCGTACACGATGTACGAATGGCCGGTGACCCAGCCGACGTCGGCGGTGCACCAGTAGACATCGCTCTCCGGTTTCAGGTCGAAGACCCCGTGCATCGTGTACGAGGCCTGGGTCAGGTAGCCGCCGCTGGTGTGCAAAATCCCCTTCGGACGCGCGGTGGTGCCGCTGGTGTAGAGGATGAACAGCGGATGCTCGGCGTCGAAGGCGACGGCCTGGTGCTCGGCCGACGCCCGCCCGACCGTCTCGTGCCACCAACGGTCCTTCGCCGACCAGGCGCACTCCTCGCCGGTGCGACGGACCACCAGCACGTGCTCCACCGACGGGCAGTTCGACACCGCCTCGTCCACGGTCGGTTTGAGCGCGGAGGGCCGACCCCGCCGGTAGCCGCCGTCGGCGGTCACCACCACCTTCGCCGCGGCGTCCTGAATCCGATTTGTCAACGCGTCGGCGGAGAAGCCGCCGAAGACCACACTGTGGGTGGCGCCGATCCGGGCGCAGGCCAGCATCGCCACCACGGCCTCCGGCACCATCGGCAGGTAGATCGCCACCCGGTCGCCGGCCCTCACCCCGAGCTCGGTCAGCACGTTCGCGGCCTGGCAGGTCAGCTTCGTAAGTTCCGCGTAGGTGATCGTCCGAGTGTCACCCGGCTCGCCCTCCCAGTGGATCGCGACCCGGTCACCCCGGCCGGCCTCGACGTGCCGGTCCAGGCAGTTGTACGCCACGTTGAGCTGACCGCCGACGAACCACTTCGCGAACGGCGGCTTCGACCAGTCGAGTACCCGGTCCCACGGCTTTGTCCAGGTCAGTCGCTGGGCCTGCCGTTCCCAGAAGGCCAGCCGGTCGGCGTCCGCCGCGGCGTACGCCGCACTGGTGACGTTGGCGCTCGCGGCGAGCTCGGCCGGCGGCGGGAACTGGCGCGTCTCGTGCAACAGGTTGGCCAATGCCTCGCTCATGCCTGCTCCCTCGTCGCTTGGGGTGACCTGCGTCTCGGTGCAGAGGTTAGCCCGCCGGCCGGGCGCAGGCGACAGTCGAGAGCAACGGATCGCGCCGAACGGAGCCTCCCCCGCGCCAGGCGGCATGCCACCCGGCCGGCTGCGCGCCGGGTGGCATGGCACCCCGCGGGGAGTACGAGCGGTCCCGTTAACGTGGCGGGGTGACCGATGACCCGCTCGCCCCGCTACTTGCCCTCGCCGATGTCGCCGCTGCCGTGGAGCGGGCCCGCGAGCGCTTCGACCAGGCGCAGCGGCACCGCGCCCTGCGCCGGCACGGCGGTCGGGTCGCCGCGGAGGTAAGCCTCCGCTGCGCGGTGGCCAGCGCGGCCCTTGAGGGGCACACCCATGATCGCGAGGAGGTTCGTGCCGGTACCGTCACCGAGCCCGTGCTACAGGGTGCGCTGCGGGTCGCCGGGGCGCTACCCGGGCTGACCGACCTTTGGCCGAAAGCGCCCCGGCAGGCGCTCGCGAAGCTGCACGTGCTCGCCGCGCGGGAGCTGGTGCCGGAGACCGACCTGGGACGCCCGGTGCCCGACGCGGTGGTGGCGGCCCGGCTGGACGGGCTGGCCGCCCTGGTGGCCGGGGGAACCACGGCTCCGCCGCTGGTGCTCGCCGCGGTTGTCCACGGTGAGCTGTTGAACCTGCGGCCCTTCGCCGGCCCCTCCGGGGTGGTCGCCCGTGCTGCCGCCCGGCTGGTGCTGATGTCCCGGGGCGTTGACCCGCGGGGCCTGCTCGCCGTGGACGTCGGGCATCGGGAGCGGGAGCCGGAGTACGTCGGCTCGGCCGGGGCCTTCGCCACCGGAACCCCGGATGGGCTTCGCTCGTGGCTGCGGCACTGTCTGAGCGCCGTCGAGGTGGGCGCCGACCAGCTCACCGCTATTGGCGACGAGGTGCTCGCCGCGACCCCGTAACGTTCCCCGCCCGACCTACCCCGACCCCGTGGCTTTTCCCGCCCGACCTGCCCCGAGCCCGGTCCGGCCCGCAGCCGGCCGCGGCGGTCAGGTCGTCGGGGCAGCCCGGGCCCGACGGTACCGGCCGTACCAGGCGATGCCGATCGCCACGCCAACCCCGACGCCGAGCGCGGCGGCGGCGACCGGCACGGCGGGGCGGTCCCGCAACCGACGCCCCAGTGGAATCGGGTGCCGGAACTCCAGCACCGGCCAGGAGTTCTCCCCGGCGAGCCTGCGTAGCTGGCGGTCCGGATTGACCGCGGTCGGATGGCCGACGCACTCCAACAACGGGCGGTCCGTGTACGAGTCCGAGTAGGCGTACGAGCCGCTGAGGTCGTAGCCCCGCGTGAGTGCCAGCTCGCCCACCGCGTCCACCTTGGCCGGGCCGGCCGCGTAAAACTCGATCTCTCCGCTGTAGTGGCCGTCCACCACGGCCATCCGGGTGGCGATCACATCGGTAACCCCGAGCAGCGCCCCGATCGGCCGGACCATCTCCTCTCCGGAGGCCGAGACCAGCACGACGTCCCGGCCGGCAGCCTGGTGCTCCTCGATCAGGGCAGCGGCTTCGGCGTACACGTAGGGGTTGATCAGCTCGTGGAGGGTCTCCGCGACGATCTGGCGGACCTGCTCCACCTGCCAGCCCTTGCACAGCGCGGCGAGATAGTCCCGGGTCCGGGCCATGGTCTGCTCGTCGGAGCCGCCCAGCCGGAACATCAGCTGCGCGTACGCCGACTTGACAACGTCTCGTCGGGTTATCAGCCCATCTCGATAGAACGGCCGACCGAACGCCAGTGCACTTGACTTGGCGATGACGGTCTTATCCAGATCGAAAAAAGCGGCGCTTCGGCCCACGGCGCGCAAGTCTAGCCCGATGGTCTATCGTCTGCGGGGGCCCGGGTCCGTCAACCCCTCGGACGTGTGCGATGTGATCGACTGCAGGCCTGTTCTGAGTGACCGTGACCACCCTTCCGCGCTGAATTTAGCAGGGAGTGGAAGCGGCGCCACTCGACGTAACCAGGTTCACTCAGGCAGACTGTCGACACAACAGGCGTTCATCTTTCGGACAACCGGCAGGCCCTCGGCGGTTGCGCCCCCGTGACCGCTGAGCGGTTCGGCTCGCCCCCCCCGGAGCCGAACCCGACGACCCCCGTCTTCCCCCCGACGGGGGTCGTCCCTTTATGGGGGTGATGGCGCGATCGCAGGCCGACAGCCGGTGCGGGCATAGCAGATCAACTTTTTCGGTGGAATCCGTCCACAGGTGCCGTGCTCATCCACAGGCCGGCAGCCGGTGTCACCCTCGGGTCAGTCGGGCGGCGAAGGCTTCCAGTCCAGCGAAGCCCGAGCCGACTGCTGGAGGCCGTGATGCCACCTCGCCCCGACGTACCACCCCCGCGCCGCCTGCCCCTTCTCGTGACCTCCGACGATGTGCTCCTCGACGACCTGCTGCGGCTCGCCGCAGCCGGTGGCGTCGAAGTTGACCTCGCACCGGATCCGGTAGCCGCCCGATCCCGCTGGGCCCCCGCGCCGTTGGTCCTGGTCGGCAGCGACCAGGCACAGCCATGCCTCCGGGCGCGGCTGCCGCACCGGCGGCGGTTGGTGCTGGTCGGCCACGCCGGGCATCTTGATCCCGGCCGGGATGTGGCCGACCTGATGGGTGCCGAGTTCGTGGCCGTCCTGCCCGCGGCCGAGCCCTGGCTGGTCGACCGGTTCGTCGAGTGCGGCCCGGAGCAACCTGAACCGGCAGCGGCCCGGGCCGTCGCCGTCCTCGGCGGACGGGGCGGCGCCGGCGCCAGCGTCCTTGCTGGCGGGCTCGCTGTCACGGCGGCCCGCTCCCGCCTGCGGACGCTGCTGGTGGACGCAGACCCCCTCGGGGGCGGGCTGGACCTGGTGCTCGGCTGGGAACAACTGGGCGGACTGCGCTGGCCCGCGCTGACCGACGCCGACGGTCGGGTGGACGCCGCGTCGCTGGTCCGGGCCCTGCCCAGCCGGGGCGACCTGGTGGTCCTCTCGTGGGACCGAGGTGATCTTCGGTCGTTGCCGACTGTGGCGATGGCGGCGACCCTCGACGCGGCCCGGCGGGCTCGCGACGTGGTCGTGGTTGATCTACCCCGGCACCTGGATGACGCGGCGGTAACCGCCCTGCAGTCGGTCGACCGGGCCCTCGTCGTGGTACCCGCTGAGCTCCGCGCCACCGCTGCTGCCGCTCGGGTGGTCAGCGCCGCCGCACCACACTGTCCCAACCTCTCCCTGATCGTCCGTGGTCCCGCCCCCGGCCGACTCAAGGCCACCGAACTCGCGCGGACGCTTGGGTTGCCGTTGGCCGGCACGCTGCGTCTGGAGCCGGCACTCGGCCGCGGCCTGGAACGGGGTGAAGCGCCGGCGGCGGACGGGCGGGGCCCACTGGCCACCCTGTGCCAACGGCTCCTCAACGAACTGACCGGTACGGCGCCGGGTGCGGCATGACCACGACGGACGATGGCCTCGCCGCGCGGGTCCGACAGCGAATCGTGTCCTCCTCAACGCCGGTCACCCCGGCGGCGATTGTCTCCGCCGTACGCGCCGAGCCGGCCGCCGCGGTGCTCGGCGATACCACGCTGCTCCGCCTCGCCGACCGGGTGCACGACGACCTGGTGGGCGCCGGTCCGCTGGCACCACTGTTGGCCGACCCAAAGGTCACCGATGTTCTCGTCAACAACGTTCACGTCTGGGTCGACCGGGGGGAGGGCCTGAAAGAGGTCGCGGTGCCGGTGGGCTCGGTGGACGACGTCCGCCGGCTCGCGCAGCGACTCGCCGCCAGCGCCGGCCGGCGGCTGGACGACGGCTCACCGTACGTTGACGCGCGACTCGCTGACGGCACCCGGCTACATGCGGTCCTGCCACCGGTGGCCACCGACGGTCCGTACCTATCCCTGCGGACCTTCCGGCAGCGACCGTTCACGCTCGACGAGCTGGCCGGTCAGGGGGCCGTGCCGCGGGCGGTCGCCCCGGTGCTGGCCGCTGTGGTGGCGGCCCGGCTCGCGTACCTCGTGATCGGCGGCACCGGTTCTGGCAAGACCACATTGCTCAACACGCTACTCGGCCTCGTTCCCGGCACGGAACGGATCGTGCTGGTGGAGGACGCGGCTGAACTGCACCCGGCGCATCCGCACGTCGTCGGGCTGCAGGCGCGCACAGCGAATGTGGAGGGCATGGGCGCGGTGGGCCTGACCGACCTGGTCCGGCAGGCGCTGCGGATGCGACCGGACCGGCTCGTCGTCGGCGAGTGCCGGGGCCGGGAGGTCGTGGACCTGTTGGTGGCGATGAATACCGGTCACGAGGGAGGCGCCGGGACGCTGCATGCCAACACCCCCTCGGACGTGCCGGCTCGACTCGAGGCACTCGGTCTCCTCGGTGGATTGCCCCGCCCCGCACTGCACGCCCAGGTTGCGGCCGCACTCCAGGTGGTGCTGCAGGTACGCCGCGCGGATCGGGGGCGGGTGCTGGATTCCATCTGCCTGCTCCTGCCGGATGGCCCTGATCGGCTGGTCAGGGCGGTTCCGGCGTGGGATCGCGCTGGTGGGCCCGGGCCAGCGGCCCGGACGCTGGCCGAGCTGCTGGGCGAGCGGAAGGTGCCGGTCCCACCGATCCTGCGGGAGTCCCAGCCCGGTCCGGTAGGTGTGGGATGACCCCGACCCAGCTCCTGCTACCGCTGCTCCTGGTAGCCCTAACAGTGGTCGCGGTGTGGATGGTGACCCGGCTCGCCCGGCAACGGGTCCAGCCCAGCAGCGGCGCGGGTGCCGCCGACGACCCACTGGTGACCTGGGTGGCCAGCCTGCGGCACAGCACCCCGCCGACCGGACCTGGGCGCGGGGTGGTGCGGGATGTGGCGCGGTCGAAGCCGGCCGGGACGCGGCCCCAGCAGCGCGGGCAGGGCCATTCGGCAGGGCCGCCATCCCGGCGTGACTCGAGGCGTCCGAGCAGGATGGCGCACCCGATGTCTGGTGCCCGCCAGGATGGTGCGGTCTCCGGTGCGTGGAGCGCGGGGCCCCCGCCACGTTCTGCCTGGTATCACCCCCTGGCGGCGGCACCCCGGCGCACGCTGGTGCTCTCGGGGGTCCTGGCCGCCGCCGTGGGTGCCCTGCTGGGCGGTCCGGTCGCGGCCGTGGTCACCGGCGCGTATGGCACGTTGGGAGTCCGGGCGCTGCTGCGACGACGGGCGACCCGGCAGGCCGACCAGCTTCGCCGCCGTCACCTCGACCAGCTCTGTGATCTCGCCGCTGACCTGCGCGCCGGTCTGCCCGTGGGCCAGTCCACGGCGCTGTCGACGGCCGGAGGTCCGGGCGGCACCTTGATCCGGGCGGCTGTCCGGCTCGCTGATCGTACCGGTGCGCCCCTCGCTGACCTGCTGGATCGGATCGACGTGGACGCCCGCGCCGCTGACCGGGGCCGGGCCACGGCAGCGGCGCAGGCGGCCGGGGCGCGGGCGACCGCCTGGCTGCTCGCGGCGCTTCCGATCGGTGGCATCGCCCTGGGGTACGGCATCGGTGTTGACCCGGTCGCGGTGCTACTGCACTCGGCGGCCGGCGGTAGCTGCGCGGTCCTCGCTGTCGTGCTCCAGGTCGCCGGGTTGTTCTGGACGGAGCGGCTCACCGCGGTCCCCGGCGGGGAACTCGGATGACCCCGCCGGTGCTGACTGCCGAACGTTGGGCCGTGCCAGCCCTGCTGAGCAGACTCGGATGGCGGAGGCGTCGTCCGGTCCGTCGGCTGCGTGACCTCAACCGGGTCCCGCCCGGCCCGCCACTGATCAGACCGGCGGGTGCGATCCCGGAGGAGTCCCGCCACCGGCGGCGCGCGATCCGGCTCGTCGCAGTGCTCGCGGCGGTGGCGCTCGCTGTGCTGGCCGGTGGAGTGCCGGGCCTGCTCGGGGCCCCGCCCGCCGCGGTGCTGCTCGACCGCCTGCTCCGTCGGGTCGAGTCACCGGCCGTCCGGGAGCGGCGTCGACGGGAGAACGCGGCCCTGCCGCTCGCTGCTGACCTGCTCGCGTCGGCGATGCGCGCCGGCGCCCCGGTCGACCGGTCGGTACTGGCGGTGGCGGAGTCGCTCGATGGGCCCCTCGCCGAGCGACTCGTCCGGGTCGGGCGCCTGCTCCGCCTCGGAGCGGAGCCCGCGGAGGCCTGGTCATCGCTTGCGGCGGTGCCCGGCGCCGAGCGCCTGGTCGGTGCCGCGCTCCGCTCGGCAACCAGCGGTGCCTCCCTGGCGGGCGCGTTGACCCGTCTCGCCGAGGATCTGCGGGCCGACCGGGCTGCGGCGGCCGAGGCGACAGCCCGCCGTTCCGGGGTGCTGATTGTGCTGCCGTTGGGGCTCTGCTTCCTACCGGCCTTCATTCTCGCCGGCCTAGTGCCGGTGATCGTCGCCGTTCTCGGTGACGTGCTCTGACCGATCTCGAGAAAGGACCACGGACATGCGCAGAATCACCGCCCGACTTCGAGGCGACGCCGGGATGAACACCGCCGAATACGCTGTCGGCACGCTCGCCGCAGTCGCCTTCGCCGGGCTCCTACTCAAGGTGCTTACCTCTGACAGTGTGCAGGCCGCGTTGACCGGCATCATTGACCGGGCACTTCAGTGAGGCGGTGCCGGTGGGCCGGCCGCGACCGGGGCTCCTTCACCGCTGAACTGGCGGCCGGCCTGCCGGCATTGCTCTTACTCCTGTTCGTTGGTCTGACGGCGGTTGACGCGGTGGGCACCAAGGGCACCGCTCTGCACGCGGCACGGGAGGCGGCGGTCGCGGTATCTCGGGGTGCAGATGGGTGGGCCGTGGCCCGCGCGCTCGCCCCACCCGGAGCCAGGGTGTCGATCGACAAAGACGGGCAGCGGGTACGCGTCACTGTTCGCGCCCCGGTCCGGGGCCTCGGGACGCGGATTCCCCGACTGACGGTCACGGCGACGACTGTGGCCGCGGTCGAACCCGGCCCTGAGCTGTTCCCGCCGGTCGAAGCTGTCGTCGGTGGATCCGGAGTAGGAGGGTGACCGGCAGTGGAAGCGGGGGCCGCCGCTCCGCCGGTTGGGACCGGAGGGCTTGGTTGGGGCAGCGGGCGACCGGCGAAAAATGGGGGCGGGTGTGTGCTGGTGGCGACCGGGGCGGTGCCACGGTCCTGCTGCTCGCGGTCGGCCTCGCATTCGTGGTCTTCGGGGTGGCGGGCATGGCGGTTGGGGTGGCTCGGGTGGCCCGACAGCAGGCAGGTGTCGCGGCCGACCTGGGTGCGCTCGCTGGGGCGGCAGACGCCGTGCTCGGAGTCACCACCGCGTGTGAGTCGGCCCGAGCGATCGTGACCGCGAACGGCGGCCGGCTCGTCGACTGCCGGCTCGACGGGCTGGATCTGTTGGTCACCGCGGAGGTGACCGCCACCGTGTTGCCGGGCCTGGTCCGGGCCGCGACCGGGCGCGCCCGGGCCGGCCCGCTGCGTGGGTGAGCACGCGGGCCCCCGGGCCGTCTCCGCTGGTGCGGGCGCTACCAGCCGTGCACGGTGAGCCGGGCCTTCGGGGGCTGGTAGCGCCAACGGATCAGCGGGACTGGAGCGCGTCCAGTCCGATCGCCATGGCGATGACCAGCCGGCGATCGAGCTGTGGGTTGTGGATCTGCACGACATACCGGTCGCGGAGACCCCACTTCTTGACGACCGAGAAGGCCGGCTGGTCGTCGGCGACGAAATCGAAGTGGTAGGGCAGCCAGGAGAGCGAATCGACGAAGCGGCGGAGCAGAGCGACCGGCAGGGACCGTTCCGCCCCGGTGAACTGGGGCAATCCGTCCTGCTCGAGATGCCACGTGGAGCGCAGCAGGGACTTCGCGAAGTCTTTGCGGAACAGGCCGATCGGGTTTCCGGCTTGATCAGTGACGTCGTAAGTGGCGCCTAGGTCGAGGCGCTGCCGTGCCTTGAATCCGAGCAGCGGCTGCTGCTGTGTGTCGTCAGTGTAGATGGTCACCTGTTCCTTGAAGGCGAGCCGTTTCTGCTGGGCGAACGCCAGCAGACCCCCCTCCGAGCCGTCCGCGGCGACGGCGTGAACCTGGTACTGGTTGACGGCCAACCGGATTCGCTGGCGGATGTGGAACTGCTGGTGAGTCTGAAGGGTGTCGGGTTGCATGAAAAAATTCCTTTCGGTTCAAGCGGGCTGGACCGGGGGCAGGGGTTGTCGGCGTTCCGCGCGCCGTCGGTGCGCGGAGCCCAGGCCCGTTGGCGCTCAGGACCCCCAGCTGGCCCGCGCCACTCCGGACAGCAGGTTAGCCAGCACGATGTCGAGGACCCGAATCGCGTCCGCCTTGGACAGCGGGTTGTTGCCATTACCACACTTCGGGGACTGGACGCAGGACGGGCAGCCGGACTCGCAGTCACACTCCGTGACCACGTCCCGGGTCGCCCGCAGCCACGTCGCCGCCGTGCCGTACGCCCGCTCGGCGAAACCGGCCCCGCCGGAGTGTCCGTCGTAGACGAAGATGGTTGGTGCCCCGGTGTCGGGGTGTGCCGCGGTGGACAACCCGCCGATGTCCCACCGGTCGCAGGTGGCGGTCAGTGGCAGCAACCCGATCGCGGCGTGCTCGGCGGCGTGCAGCGCGCCCGGTACGTCGGCGGGGTCGACTCCGCCCGCAGTGAGGGATTCCGGCGAGAGCGTGAACCACACCGCCACGGTCCGCAGCTCCCGGGCCGGCAGGTCCAGGGGGCGGGTGTCGATGATCTCGCCGGTGGCGATCCGGCGGCGCTGGTACGACACCACCTGGCTGGTCACGTCGACCTCACCGAGGAAGAGCCCGACCGGCCCGGCGTCCACGTACGACCGGACTGCCGCCACCGACAGCGAGGTGACATCACGGGCGTGGGTGGACCAGTCCGGCTCCTCGGGGTGCACCAGTGCGCACCCGTCGGCGAGGTCGAGGGTGTCGACCACGTACGAGATGCCCTGGTGCAGGTAGACCGCCCCGGGGTGCAGCAGGAAGTGCGACGACCCGCCGTCGACCGTGCCGAGGAGTCGCCCGGTCGCGGTCTCCACCACGCAGATCGGGGCGCCGTCTCCACCACGGAGCTCCACCTGGGGACGCTCTCGGTGGCGCCAGTACCACCCGGTGGGGCGTTGCCGGAGCGCACCGGCCTCGACCAGGGCGTCCACCGCCTCCTTCGCACCCGCCCCAAACAGGTCCAGGTCCGCCGGGGTGAGTGGCGCCTCGGCTGCGGCGCAGGCGAGCTGCGGCCGGAGCACGTACGGATTGGTGGGGTCGAGTACGGTCGCCTCGACCGGGGTCCCGAAGACCGCCTCGGGGTGGTGGACGAGGTAGCTGTCGAGCGGGTCGTCCCGGGCCACCAGCACCGCCAGCGCCTCCTGGCCGGAGCGGCCGGCCCGCCCCGCCTGCTGCCAGAGCGAGGCGCGGGTGCCGGGGTAGCCGCAGATCAGCACCGCGTCCAGCCCGACTAGGTCGACGCCGAGCTCGAGGGCGTTGGTCGAGGCCAGTCCGCGCAGTTCACCGCTGAGCAGAGACCGTTCCAGCTCGCGTCGCTCCTCCCGCAGGTAGCCGGCGCGGTAGGCGGCCACCTGGTCACCCAGCCCGGAGAACGCCTCGTCGAGGGACCGCCGGGCGTTGGCGGCCACCGCCTCGGCCCCCCGTCGGGACCGGACGAAGGCGAGCGTGCGGACCCCGGCGGCGACCGCGTCGGCGAGCAGGTCGGCGGTTTCGCGCAGCGCGGATCGTCGTACCGGCGCGAGGTCGGTGTCGTCGGGGGAGTCGGGCGGGGCGGGCAGCGTCGGCGGCTCCCACAGCGCGAAGGTCACTCCGCCGTGGGGCGAGGTGTCTGTTGTGACGGCCGCCACGGGCAGGCCGGTGAGCCGTTCGGCGGTCGCGGCCGGGTCACCCGAGGTGGCGGAGGCCAGTACGAAGACCGGCGTACGACCGATTCGGGTGCACTGCCGGCGCAGCCGGCGCAGCACGTGTGCGACCTGCGAGCCGAAGACGCCCCGGTAGCTGTGGCACTCGTCCACCACCACGTACGCGAGCCGGCGCAGGAACCTCGCCCACTGGGCGTGACCGGGCAGGATGCCGTGGTGCAGCATGTCGGGGTTGGTCAGCACGAACCGCGCGTGCTGCCGGATCCACTCCCGTTCGGCTCGGGGGGTGTCGCCGTCGTAGCAGGCGGGGCGCACTCCGTCCAGCTCCAGCTCGGTGACGGCCCGGAGCTGGTCAACGGCGAGTGCCTTGGTGGGAGCGAGGTAGAGCACGGTGGCGCGGGGGTCGGTGAGCAGTGTCGACAGCGCCGGTAGCTGGTAGGCCAGGGACTTGCCGGACGCTGTGCCGGTGGCGACGACGACGTGGCTGCCGGCGTGGGCGAGGTTGGCGGCTTCGGCCTGGTGCCGCCACGGTGCGTCCACGCCCTGCCGGGTGAGTGCCACGCGCAGTTCCGCCGGGACCCAGCTGGGCCAGGGCGCGGGCTCGCCGGCGCGGGCGGGTACCCGTTCGACGTGGGTTACCGGGTCGGTGTCGTGCCGGGCGCGGAGCTGACCCAGCAGCTCTACCGGGGACGGGCCGGGGGTTGCGGCACGGGCAGCCCCGGGTGGCCCCGGCCGGCCGGGGCGCCGCGGCCGGGGCGCCGGGCTGTCGGAGGTCACGTCTGCACACTCGCACGGGTGTTCGGGGATGGGTAGCGTTGGTCCCGGGGGGCTGAGGTGCCTGCCTGCCGGGGCGCTGCTGGTAACCAGTATTACCGGTGGTGATGGTTGAATGCCCGGGGAGAGTTTACGGCTCTTGCGAGGAGGGTCTGATGGAGCTGTCGCTGGCGACGCGCACCGTGGGGGAGTTCGCGGTGGTCGTGGTCGGCGGTGAGGTGGATGTCTACACCGCCCCGCAGCTCCGGGAAAACCTGTTCGAGTTGATCGATTCGGGGGTCGAGCACGTCGTGGTTGACCTGGGCCGGGTCGATTTCCTCGATTCCACCGGGCTCGGCGTGCTGGTGGGTGTCCTCAAACGGCTGCGGACCGCCGGTGGCTCCTTCGCGTTGGTCTGTGACCGGGAGCCGCTGTTGAAGATCTTCCGGATTACCGCGCTTGACCAGGTTTTCCCGCTGTATCCGACGGTTGACGCGGCGACCGGCGCGTGATGGCCGTGGTCCGTCTCTCCTTCTCGCCCGCGCCGGTGCACGTTCGTACGGCGCGGCTGGTTGGTGTCGCCGTGGCGCGACGCGCGGGGGTCCGGCAGGGCCTGCTGGACGAGGTGCGACTGGCGATTGGTGAGGCGTGCACCCGGGCGGTGGCGCTGCACCAGCAGCACAACCTGTCTGACCCGGTGCGGGTCGAAATGTCCGATGACGGGACTTATGCCGTCCGGGTGGTGGACCGGGCGCCGATCGAGGCCGGCGCAGATCTTGCGGCATTGCCGCCGTACGAACTGGCCCGCGAGCCGCTCAGTGAGGACGCCTTGACCACCGGCGTCGGATTCGCGTTGCTTGCCGGCTTCGTCGATGACCTCCTGGTACGTCCGGCGGACGGGGGCATTGGCACCGAGGTGCAGATGGTGTGGCCGCTCGAGCGCTGAGCGCGCTGGAGTGCCGCCCGGCTCTACCGCTGTCCGAAACGGACCTCGGCTGTCCTCTTGATCTCGATCGGCGCTTCGCTATATCAGAGTTTCGCTCATAGCACAGCGATGAAGATCATTCCGACACGATGACCACTAGGTGTGACCTCGGACACTGCGGAGGGCTACAGTACCCGGGTTGTCAGCAAGTGAACCCTTCCGCAGCCAGCGGGAACGGTGCTCCATCGCTGGTCCGCTCGGTGGGTTGGCGCGTGCTTGCGACACCGCATCCAGGCGCCGGCCCTGCGTCTCCACGGTCGGCGCGAGCGTTCGGTACAGGAGGACACAGATGTCCGACACCTTGGCCGCCGAGGGCGGCGGGATCTCCCTAACCGGGAACAATGTCACGTTGGTGGTTCTCGCCGCCGTGATCGCGGCCGTGGCGCTGGCTTTCGCCGCCGGGCTGACGCGGACCGTGCTGGCCGCCGGCAGGGGCACCACCAATATGCAGGAAATCTCGGGTGCGGTGCAGGAGGGCGCCTCGGCGTACCTGTTCCGGCAGTTCCGTACCCTGGCGATCTTCGTGGTCGTCGCCGTGCTGCTGCTCTTCCTGCTGCCGGTGCACGAGACCGACGGCAGCGAAACCGCCGTGAAGATCGGCCGATCGGCCTTCTTCGTCATCGGCGCACTCTTCAGCGCGTTCATCGGGGGAGCCGGCATGTGGCTGGCGACCCGGGCCAACCTGCGGGTCGCCGCCGCGGCCCGGGAACGGGTGGGTGGCCGGGAGGCCGCCATGCGGATCGCGTTCCGCACCGGTGGCGTCGTCGGCTTCCTCACCGTCGGCCTCGGTCTCCTCGGCGCGGCACTGGTCGTCCTCTTCTACCGGAGCGACGCCCCGACCGTGCTGGAGGGCTTCGGCTTCGGTGCCGCGCTGCTCGCCATGTTCATGCGGGTCGGTGGCGGCATCTTCACCAAAGCCGCCGATGTCGGCGCCGACCTGGTCGGCAAGGTGGAGCAGGGAATCCCCGAGGACGATCCGCGCAACGCCGCCACCATCGCCGACAACGTGGGCGACAACGTGGGCGACTGCGCCGGCATGGCCGCCGACCTGTTCGAGTCGTACGCGGTGACCCTGGTCGCCGCGCTGATCCTCGGCCGGGCCGCCTTCGGTGAGCAGGGGCTGGTCTTCCCGCTGATCGTCTCCGGCATCGGGGTGATCGTCGCGATCATCGGCGTCTTCATCACCCGGCTGCGCACCTCGGACCGTTCCGGGCTGACCGCTATCAACCGGGCCTTCTACGCCTCCGCGCTCATCTCCGCGGTGCTGGTGGCCATCGCCGCCTGGGCGTACCTGCCGGCCAGCTTCGCCGAGTTGACCCAGGGACTGGCCGACGTGGACCAGAACCCGCGACTGGTGGCCATCGGCGCGGTCGTCATCGGTATCGTGCTGGCCGCCGCGATCCAGGCGCTGACCGGTTACTTCACCGAGACCGAACGGCGCCCGGTGCAGGACATCGGCCGCAGCTCGCAGACTGGTCCGGCCACCGTCATCCTCGCCGGCATCGGCGTCGGCCTGGAGTCCGCGGTCTACTCGGCGCTGCTGATCGGGGCGGGCGTCTTCGGCGCCTTCCTGCTCGGCGGCAGCTCCATCACGCTGTCGCTGTTCGCGGTCGCGCTGGCCGGTACCGGACTGCTCACCACGGTCGGCGTCATCGTCGCGATGGACACCTTCGGTCCGATCTCCGACAACGCCCAGGGCGTGGCGGAGATGTCCGGCGACATCGACGCGGACGGCGCCCGCACGCTGACCGAGCTGGACGCGGTCGGCAACACCACCAAGGCGATCACCAAGGGCATCGCGATCGCCACCGCGGTACTGGCCGCGACCGCGCTCTTCGGCTCGTACACCGACACGCTGCGCATCGCGTACGCCGACGCGGGCATCACCGATGTCGGTGGCGAGATTCTCAACTCGCTGAACGTGGCGAACCCGCGGAACCTGGTCGGCCTGATCATCGGTGCCGCGGTGGTCTTCCTCTTCTCCGGGTTGGCCATCAACGCCGTGTCCCGTTCGGCGGGGGCGGTGGTGATGGAGGTTCGCCGGCAGTTCCGGGAACTGCCCGGGATCATGGACCGTACCCAGCGCCCCGAGTACGGCAAGGTCGTCGACATCTGCACCCGGGACGCGCAGCGGGAGCTGATGACCCCCGGCCTGCTGGCGATCATGGCGCCGATCGCGGTCGGCTTCGGGCTCGGGCCGGGCGCGCTCGCGTCCTACCTGGCCGGGGCGATCGGGGCCGGCACCCTGATGGCCGTCTTCCTGGCCAACTCCGGCGGCGCCTGGGACAACAGCAAGAAGATGGTCGAGGATGGCGCGTACGGCGGCAAGGGCTCCGAGGCGCACTCCGCGACGGTTATCGGCGACACCGTCGGCGACCCCTTCAAGGACACCGCCGGCCCGGCGATCAACCCGCTGCTCAAGGTGATGAACCTGGTCTCGCTGCTGATCGCGCCGGCCGTGGTGGCCTGGAGCGTGGGCGACGACCGCAACACCGGGCTGCGGATCTCGATCGCGGTGGTCGCGACCCTGATCATTGTGGCCGCCGTACTGTTCAGTAAGCGGCAGGGTGTGTCGATGTCGGATCCCGGCGCGGGCACGGGCAGCCCGGAACAACGTCCGGAGGCGGTCCGGGCCTGACCTGCCCCCGCACCGCCGCCCGCCCGGCCCGCGTCGGGAGGGCGGCGGTGCGGATGCCCGGCGAACCTGATCGCGGTACGGGACGGCGCGACACCGTACGCTGCAACGCATGCGTGTGTGCCGGGCGACAGCCGGAAGGCTGGCGGCGATGCTGGCTGCGGTTGTCCTGATCGCCGGATGCGGTGGTGGGCCGAGCCCTGGGGCGTGGGCGACCTCGGTCTGCTCCGCCCTGACCCCCTGGCGAGCCGAGATCAGCAAGCTCACCAGTAGCACCGACCAGCAGATGACCGCCCAGACCAGTCCGGCTCAGGCCCAGGAGAATCTCGTGCGGCTCTTCGACGGGGCGGCGCAGGCCAGCGAGACGGCGCGGCGCCGGGTGGAGCAGGCCGGCGTCCCCGACGCGGAGCGGGGCGCCGAGGTGTCCGAGCGGGTCCGTGCGGCGCTGGCGCAGATGCGGGACGCGTACGCCAAGGCCCGGGACTCCATCGACAGCCTCAGCACGAGCCAGTCCACCGCCTTCTACGACGGGGTACGGGATGCGGTCCAGACCCTGAACCAGGAGTACGAGGCCAGCGCTTTGGATGCCAGTAACCTGAACTCGGAGGAGCTGACCCGCGCCTTCGCCGAGGTCCCCGAGTGCCGTTGACCGGGCCGTTGGACGGGGAGCCGGCGCCGGGGCTCTTCCCGGCGCCCCAGCTGGACCCGCCCGCTACCCGGAGCCGCGCCACCCGGAGCCACGCCGACCGGGCCGCGCGTCCGGGTGCGGCCATCGCCCGGGCCGCGCGTCCGGGTGTGGCCGCCGCCCGGGTCGACCCGGCGGATCGCCGGCAACGAGGTCACGACGCGGGTCGTCAGCTCGCCCTCTTCGGCGCCGAGGCCACCGAACCCGCCGTCACCGACCTGGCCGGCCTGCTCGCCGGACCGGCCGAGGGGTCCGTGATGGGGGGCACCGCCCGCCTGGCCGTGGTGGTTGACGACGCCTGGCGGGTGCACGTGCTGGTCGCCGAGTTGGCGGCGCGACACCTCCCCACGAGCTGGGCGGCCGCGGGGGGTGGCCGGCATTCCGTGCGGACGGCGTACACGACGGTGCTGAAACCGCTCGTGGCGGCGTGGCTGTGCGGCTCGGTGAAGCACCCGCCCGACGCCTTCCACCTGGATGGGCGGGGGTTGCGGCTGTGGTTCGTCGCGGCCGGTTCGATGGCGGACTCCGAGGTCCTGCTCCGCCTCGGGCTGGCCGCCCACCAGCGGGTGGGGGCAGCGCTCGCCGCGGTGGGGTTGCCCGCGGTGCCGGAGTCGGGGCCGGACGGCCTGGCCTACCGGATCACCGGACGGCGCCTGCTGAACCGCTTCGCCGAACTGGTCGGCGACCCACCCCCCGCCGTGCCCCCGGTGGCCTGGCCGTACCGCGGTTGAGCGGCGGCGCTCGCGACGCCGTTGCGTCGGGGCGGGCGGCGGGCAGCTCCTGCGACGGCACCCCGCCCCGACCGGGTGCGTTGGGTCCCGTTCGTCACGGGAAGCGGTGGTCGGGCCTACGGGCAGTGTACGGTGACGCCGGTCGGGTCCCTCCGGTGTTTGTCGCCCACGAAACCGGAATCCCGGATGACGCGTTACGTTGGACATCCGGACTGTTGGGGCACCGGCGGGGTCAATGCGCCCCGTACCGGACACCACGGCGGTCGCGATGCGGAAGTGAGGTCGGAGAGAGACGTGCCGAGCAATGCTGGAACCACCCGTCTGGTCATCGTCGAGTCCCCGGCGAAGGCCAAGACGATCTCGGGCTACCTCGGCCCGGGGTACGTCGTGGAGGCCAGTTTCGGGCACGTCCGCGACCTGCCGCGGAACGCCGCCGATGTGCCGGCGAAGTACAAGGGCGAGGCGTGGGCCCGGCTCGGCGTCGATGTCGACAACGGCTTCCACGCCCTCTACGTCGTCTCCCCCGACCGCCGGCAGCAGATCAGCAAGTTGACCAAGCTGGCCCGGGAGGTTGACGAGATTCTCCTGGCCACGGATGAGGACCGGGAGGGCGAGGCGATCGCCTGGCACCTGGTGGAGACCCTCAAGCCGAAGGTTCCGGTCAAGCGGATGGTCTTCCACGAGATCACCAAAGCGGCGATCCGGGCCGCCGTGGCGAACCCGCGGGAAATCGACCGCGATCTGGTTGACGCCCAGGAGGCCCGCCGCATCCTCGACCGGTTGTACGGCTACGAGGTGTCCCCGGTGCTGTGGAAGAAGGTCATGCCGAAGCTCTCGGCGGGCCGGGTGCAGTCGGTGGCGACCCGCATCGTGGTCGAGCGGGAGCGGCAGCGGATGGCGTTCCGCAGCGCCGAGTACTGGGACATCCTCGCCACGCTCGCCGCCGAACAGCCCGGCGCGGGACCCCGCACTTTCACCGCCACCCTGGTCGCGCTCAACGGTGACCGGATCGCCACCGGCAAGGACTTCGAGCCGACCACCGGGCGGGTCCGTCCCGGCGCCGGTGTGGTGCACCTGGACGAGGGCGGGGCCCAGGGGCTGGCCGCCCGGCTGGCGGATCGGCCGTTCACGGTTACCCGGGTCGAGGAGAAGCCGTACCGTCGCCGCCCGTACGCGCCGTTCATCACCTCGACGCTGCAGCAGGAGTCGGCCCGTAAGCTGCGTTTCTCCTCGCAGCAGACGATGCGCACCGCGCAGCGGCTCTATGAGAACGGCTACATCACCTATATGCGTACCGACTCGGTGAACCTGTCGGAGACCGCCATCGCCGCGGCCCGGCAGCAGATCGTCGAGCTGTACGGGGAACGTTGCGTCCCGCCGGAGCCGCGTCGCTACACCGGCAAGGTGAAGAACGCGCAGGAGGCGCATGAGGCGATCCGCCCCGCGGGCGACACCTTCCGCACCCCCGGTGAGCTGCGCAACGAGCTGTCGGTTGAGGAGTACAAGCTCTACGAGCTGATCTGGCGGCGCACCGTCGCCTCCCAGATGACCGACGCCGTGGGCTCCAGCGTCTCGGTGCGGATCCGCGCCGTCACGGCGGCCGGTGAGGAGGCGGACTTCGGCGCCACCGGCAAGACCATCACCGACCCGGGCTTCCTCCGCGCCTACGTGGAGTCCAGCGACGACGAGAACGCCGAGGCGGAGGATGCCGAGCGGCGCCTACCGACGCTGGTGAAGGACCAGCCGCTCACCGCCGAGCAGCTCGCCGCGCAGGAGCACCACACCCAGCCGCCCGCCCGTTACACCGAGGCGTCCCTGGTCAAGGCGCTGGAGGAGCTGGGCATCGGCCGTCCCTCCACCTACGCGTCGATCATGCAGACCATCCAGGACCGGGGGTACGTCGTCAAGCGCGGTCAGGCGATGATCCCGTCGTTCCTGGCCTTCGCCGTGGTCGGGCTGATGGAGCGGCACTACCCGCGCCTGATCGACTATGGCTTCACCGCCAGCATGGAGAACGAGCTGGACGAGATCGCCGGCGGCGACCACGCGGCGGTGGACTTCCTCACCGCGTTCTACTTCGGCACCACCAACGGCGCCGGTGACCAGGACATCGCCCGCTCCGGTGGGCTGAAGAAGCTGGTCACTGAGAACCTGAGTGAGATCGACGCGCGGAGCGTCAACTCGATTCCGCTCTTCAGCGACGACCAGGGGCGTCCGGTCGTGGTCCGGGTGGGCCGTTACGGGCCGTACCTGCAGCGGGAGTTGCCCGGGGAGGCGGCTGCCGTCGACGGTGAGGAGGGCGGTGGTCAGGGCGACCGGGCTCCGATTCCGGAGGGGCTGGCCCCGGATGAGTTGACGCCGGAGAAGGTGCACGAGCTTTTCCTCGGTGGCGGTGGCGAGCGCAAGCTCGGGGAGGATCCGGCCACCGGCGAGCCGATTTTGCTCAAGTCGGGCCGGTTCGGCCCCTACGTGGCCAGCGGGGAGCGGAAGTCGTCCCTGCTGCGCTCCCAGTCGCCGGACGCCCTCACCCTCGACGAGGCGCTGCGGCTGCTGACCCTGCCGCGGCTGGTCGGTGTTGACCCGGAGGGCAACGAGGTCTTCGCGAACAACGGCCGCTACGGCCCGTACGTGAAGCGGGGCGAGGAGTTTCGGTCGCTGGAGTCCGAAGAGCAGATGTTCACGGTCACGCTGGACGAGGCGCTGGCGCTGCTGGCCGCCCCGAAGACCCGGCAGCGTCGGGCTCCCGCACCTCCGCTGCGGGAGTTGGGCGCCGACCCGCTGACCGAGAAGCCGCTGGTCATCAAGGATGGCCGGTTCGGGCCGTACGTGACCGACGGGGAGACCAACGCGTCGTTGCGGCGGGGGCAGACCCCGGAGGCGCTGAGCCTGGAGCAGGCGTCGGAGATGCTCGCCGAGAAGCGGGCGAAGGGCCCGGCGCCGCGGAAGAAGGCGGCCAAGAAGGCCGCGCCGGCCAAGAAGACGACGGCGAAGAAAGCGACGGCGAAGAAGACGACGGCGAAGAAGGCGACGGCGACGAAGAAGAGCGCCGCGGCGGCCAAGACGACGGCGGCGAAGAGCGCCGCGGCCAAGCCGTCGAAGCGGGCGGGCAGCGCGGCGGAGTAACGAATCCGCCGGCCTGCGGTCAGCCGCGGCGGGACGGGCCGGGGCTGCGCCAGCCGCGGCCGGACGATCCGGGGCGCGTCAGCCGAGGACGCGGGACAGGTGTTCGCTGGCGAACACCCGGTGCGGGTCGAGCCGGTCCCGGACGGCCTGGAAGCTGTCCCACCTGGGATAGGCGGGGGCCAGGGAGGCCGCGTCGCGCCAGTGCAGTTTGCCCCAGTGCGGCCGGCCGCCAAGCCCTTCGGCCAGCTCTTCGACGGCGCGGAAGTACGGCTCGTACGGCATCCCCACGTACTGGTGGACGGCGAGGTACGCGGAGTCCCGGCCGTAGCCGTGCGAGAGCCAGACGTCGTCGGCGGCGCTGAACCGGACCTCGACCGGGAAGAGGACTTTGACCGGCAGCCGGTCCACGATCCGGCGCAGGTCGGCCAGGGCCGGGGCGAGGGCCGCGCGGGGCAGCGCGTACTCCATCTCGACGAAGCGGACCCGACGTGGGCTGCAGAAAACCGCGTCGGAGGGGCCGGTGTAGCGGCGCTCGGTGAGCACCCGCGCGGCGACAGAGCTGATGCCGGGGGCGAGTGCCGGTATGGCCCGGCCGAGCCGGCAGGCCCCGGCGAGAACCGTGTTGGAGAGGAACTCGTCGTTGAGCCAGCGGTGCCAGTGCGGCAGCGGACGGTCGTTGACGGGCACCCGGTCGTTGCTCTTGACCTGGACCCGATCGGTGTAGGGGAACCAGTAGAACTCGACGTGGTCGTGTCGCTCGACCAACTCGGGTACCTCGGCCAGCACCGCGGCCAGCGGCGCGGGCCGCTCATGTGCGTGCAGTACGAACGCGTCCACACAGCTCAGGGTGACGTCGACTAGGACGCCGAGCGCGCCGAGCGAGACCCGGGCGGCGGCGAAGACATCCGGGTGCTCGTCGGCGGAGCAGTGCAGCACCTCGCCGGCGCCGGTGACCATGGTTAATGCGGTGACGAAGGTGGACAGACAGCCGTGTTGGGCGCCGGTGCCGTGGGTGCCGGTCGAGATCGCGCCGGCTACCGTCTGCGCGTCGATGTCACCCAGGTTCGGCAGGGCCAGCCCGTAGCCGGCGAGCAGTCGGTTGAGGGCGCGCAGCGTGGTGCCGGCGGGGACCGTGACCAGCCGCCGATCGAGATCGACCCGTACCTCGTCGGTCAGGCCCGTCAGCTCCATCCGATGACCGTCGGTCCGGGCGACCGGGGTGAAGGAGTGGCCACTGCCGACTGGGCGGATCCGCTCTCCGGCCGCTACGGCGGCCCGTACCGCCGCCGCTATTTCCGCGCTTGACGTGGGACGGAGCACGCTGGTGGCGGTGCCACGCTGATTGCCGGCCCAGTTGGACCAGGCGCTGACGGAGCTTGCGGTAGCGGCCATGGACGCTCCTCGAAATGAATGTGAAGTGACTTCATATCAGGAACGTTGTGCCTGGTAAATACCGTAATCGAGTTCCGCTCGTTGTACCGGTAGTCACGGACTCGTGACGTGCAGATATATGTTCTTCCGTCGAAGGGGGGTGGCGAGTGTCCACACCAGCCGCCACGACCGGGCCGCTGCGCCGCGTACCGGTGCAGGGTCGAAGTGTCGCTCGGGTCCAGCGAATGCTGGACGCCTGTGCGGAGCTCGTCGACGAGGTGGGGTACGAGGGGCTGACCACGACGCTGCTCGCCGAGCGCGCCGAGGTGGCGATCGGGTCGGTCTACCAGTTCTTTCCGGACAAACGGGCAATCGTGCAGGCGTTGACCCTGCGCACGATGGAGTCCTATCTCCAGCGGCTCGACGAGAGGTTCGCCTCGGATGACCTGACCCACTGGTGGGACGGGGTCGACGCGGCGATCGACGAGTACATCACGATGCACCGCACCGTTCCCGGGTTCCGTACCCTGCACTTCGGCGACGTGGTCGACCTGCACCTGCTCGATGAGCAGCGGGACAACAACGGGGTGATCGCGGATCAACTCGCCCGGGTCCTCACCGAGCGCTTCGGACTCACCGACGTCCCGGAGCTCCAGTTCCACCTCGAGATCGCGGTCGAGGGTGCTGATGCGCTCATCCAGCTGGCGTTCCGCCGGCGGCAGGAGGGCGATGACCGGGTGCTCGTCGAGGCGAAGGCGTTGATTCGGGAGTACCTGTACCGCCAGCTCGACGCTCGGGGGGGCGTGGACCGGCCGGTGGAGGTCGTCCAGCCAGCCTGATCGGTGTTCACCCGCCCGGACGTCCCAAACCGGTCCGGCCGGCGGGCTCCGGCCCCGGACGTCCGGGGTGGGTCCTCAGAGGAAGGCCCACCCCTCACCGCGGTAGGTGGCGGCGGCCGCTGCGACGGTCTCCGTCTCCACCAGGTGGAGCTCGTTGACGTGCTCGGCGAGCTCGCCGGCCTTGGCGTGCCGGAACCAGACCCGGTCGCCGATCCGAAGCGTGTCGGCTCCCCGGCCGGTCAGCGGAGTCTGCACCTCACCGGCGCCCTCCGCGCCGACCAACCGGAGGCCGGCCGGGAGGACCGGGCGGGGGAGGCGACTGCGTTCGGCCGGCCCGGAGGCGATCCAGCCGCCGCCGAGCACGGTGGCGTAGCCCGGCGCCGGCCGGCGCGCCACCGCGCAGGCGAAGAAGGCGGCGGGGGTCGGGCGCCAGGCCCGGTAGGTGTCGAAGAGCGTCGGCCCGTACAGCCCGGAGCCCGCGGCGACCTCGGTGACCGCGGGGTCGGCGCTGGTGGCGGCCAGGCTGCCGGTGCCACCACCGTTGACGAACTCCAGCTCCGCGTGCTCGCGGACCGCCGCCACCGCCGCACTCCGGCGGGCCAGCAACTCCCGGTACGACCCGCGCTGAACCAGTCGGATCGCCGCGCCGAGCAGCGCCCGCCCCGGCGGCGCGTCGCCCATCCCGGCGATCTGCGCCTCGTACGCCATCAGTCCGACCAGCCGGAACCCGGGTCGGGCGGCGACGGCGGCGGCGAGCGCACCGGCCGCCCGTGGATCATGTACGGGGGAGCGGCGCACCCCGAGGTGCAGCCGCCCGCCCAGCGGTCGCCAGGAGGCGTCCAGGTCCAGGCAGACCCGCAGCTCGGGCCGGTGACCTGGGGCGCGAACGGCGTCCACCAGATCGAGCTGGGCGGGATCGTCGATCATCAGGGTCACCGCGGCGGCGAGCGTCGGATCACTGGCCAGTTCGGCGAGCGCGGCCCGGTCGGTCGCGGGGTAGGCCACCACCACGTCGTCGGTGACCCCGCAGCGGACCAGCCAGAGTGCCTCGGCGAGGGTGAACGCCAGCACACCCGCCCAGCCGGGGGTGGCCAGGGCCCGGGAGATCAGCGTCCGGCAGCGTACCGACTTGCTGGCCAGGCGGACCGGCTTACCGCGGGCGCGCTCGGCGAGGGCGGTGGCGTTGGCGTCGAACGCCCGGAGATCAACCACCGCGTACGGCGGGTCGAGGCGGGCGGTCGCGCGGTCGAGTCGGGCACGCAGTTCCGCGGTGTCGGGGGCCACGTGGTGCACGCTAGCCGGACCGGGGTCGACGCCCAAGCACCTCGCCTCGGGCGGGGCTGCGGGCGGTGGACCCCCCCGCCTAGGCTCGGCGAGCAGGGGAATGTCATGGCGGGATGCCATCGGTCCGGGGCTAGAGTGTTGCACCGAGACCGCCCGGTAACGGGTTGCGACGTGGAGGTACGGCCATCAAAAGCCAGCAGAACGGCGAGTCGGCCAACGGCTCGTCACCCGCCGCCCAGTCCGGACCGGCGGGCCCGTCCGGTACCGCGGCGCCGGCCAGCCAGCCCGACCACTCGGGCTACGCCGCGATCCGCTCAGTCCTGCGCATCCGCCCGTTCCGGCGGCTCTGGATCGTGCTCGGCGCCGCCTCCTTCGGTGACTGGTTCGGCCTGCTCGCCACCTCCGTCTTCGCCGCCTCCCAGGTGGAGGGGAGCACCGCCAAGGGCGCGGCCTTCGGCACGGTCATCGCGATCCGGCTGCTGCCGGCGCTGGTCCTCGGGCCGATCGCCGGCGTCTTCGCCGACCGGTTCGACCGCCGCTGGACGATGGTCATCTGCGACCTGCTGCGGTTCCTGCTCTTCGCCTCGATCCCACTGGTCGCCGTCCTGGGCGCGAGCGGCGCGGTGGCGGTCGGGTGGGCCACGATCGCCACGTTCCTGATCGAGTCGATCACCCTGCTCTGGATTCCGGCCAAGGAGGCCGCGGTCCCGAACCTGATCCCGCGGGCCCGGCTCGAAGCGGCCAACCAGCTTTCGCTGATCACCACGTACGGCCTCACCCCGGTCGTCGCGGCGACTGTCCTCGCCGCGCTGGACGGCGTGGTCCGGGCCGCCACCGGTGGTGCCGCTCCGGACTGGGCCGAGCCGGCCCAGCTCGCGCTCTGGTTCAACGCGCTCTCCCGGCTGGCCATCGCCGTGGTGGTCGCGTACGGCATCCGGGAGATCAGCCAGGGCCCCGCCGCCGAGCGGGACCAGACCGAGCAGAGCATGCTGCGCCAGTTCAAGGACGGCTGGCGGTTCATCGGCCAGACCCCGCTGGTCCGGGGTCTGGTGTTGGGCATCTTCGGTGCCTTCGCCGGCGGTGGCATCGTGATCGGCACGGCCCGCTTCTTCGCCAACTCGCTCGGTGCCGGTGACGCCGCCTTCTACCTGCTGTTCGGAGCCATCTTCATCGGCCTGTCGATCGGCATCGGGCTCGGTCCGATGATCGTCAAGGAGATGTCCCGGCGGCGCTGGTTCGGCATGAGCATCGTGCTCGCCAGCGCCGCGGTGATGACCCTGGCCTTCGCCATCCACCTCTCCATGGCGATGGTCGGTGCGGTCCTGGTCGGCGCGGGCGCCGGCATGGCCTTCCTCGCCGGCACCACGCTGCTCGGTGGTGAGATCGCCGACGAGGTGCGGGGGCGGGTCTTCGCGGTGGTGCAGATCGGTACCCGGCTGGTGCTGATCATGGCCATCGCGTTGAGCAGCCTGCTCGCCGGGGTTGGCGGATCCCGCCGCTTCGAAATCGCCAACCTGGGGATCTCGATCTCGTCCACCCGACTGCTGCTGCTCGCCGCGGGGCTGGCGGGCATCTTCGCCGGAATCAGCGCGTTCGGGCAGATGGACGACAAGAAGGGCGTTCCCGTCCTGGCCGACCTGTGGGGTTCGATACGCGGGCGACCGCTGACGCCAGCTGAGCCGTTCGCCTCCGCCGGGCTGTTCGTGGCCTTCGAGGGGGGCGAGGGAGCCGGCAAGTCCACCCAGCTCGCCCTGCTCGCCGACCGGCTGCGGGACCAGGGGCGGGACGTGGTGATCACCCGCGAGCCGGGCGCCACCGGAGTCGGCGAGCGAATCCGGTCCCTGCTGCTCGGCCAGCCGGGTTCCGACGTGCCCTCCCCCCGCGCCGAGGCGCTGCTCTACGCCGCCGACCGGGCCCACCATGTGGCCACCGTGGTGCGGCCGGCGCTGCGCCGGGGCGCCGTCGTGGCCAGCGACCGTTACATCGACTCATCTCTGGCCTACCAGGGCGCGGGGCGGACGCTCCCCGTTGACGAGGTCTCCTGGCTCTCCTCCTGGGCCACCGGTGGGCTCAAGCCTGACCTGGTGGTGCTCCTGGACATTGATCCGCGTGCCGGGCTGTCCCGGGTGGCGGCCCGGAGTGGGGCCCCCGACCACCTGGAGGCCGAGTCGGTCAGCTTCCACGAACGGGTCCGGCACGCGTTCCTCGACCTCGCCGCCGCCGATCCGAAGCGCTACCTGGTGCTGGACGCCGCCCGGTCGACCGACGAGATCGCCGACGAGGTGGCTCGGCGGGTCGGCGAGCTGCTCGGCGCTCAGGCCGACGGGCCGCACCCGCCGGCGTCGAGCGGCGGGCCGGCGGCGAGTGGTGGGCCGGCGGCGAACGCACCCGCGGCGGGCGGGCCGCATCCACCGGCGGGCGGACCGCATCCGCCGGCGGGGAGCGGGCCGGACACCACGGTCCACTCCGAGTTATCCGACCCGAAGCTGGTGACGATGGAGCGTCGGAGCTGATGCCAGACGTCTTCGCCGACCTGGTCGGCCAGGACGAGGCGGTGGACGTGCTGCGGCGGGCCGCAGCGGACGCCGCCGCCGTGCTCCGTGCCGGGCCGCCCGGCCCGGCGGAGCGCGAACCGGGGGCGGGGATGACGCACGCCTGGATCTTCACCGGGCCGCCCGGGTCAGGCCGGTCGGTCGCCGCGCGAGCCTTCGCCGCCGCCCTCCAGTGCGGGGACGGCAGCGGATGCGGCACCTGCCCCGGCTGCCACACAACGATGGCCGGCACTCACGCCGATGTCCGGCTGGTGGTACCGGAGGGGCTCTCGATCGGCGTCACCGAGATGCGCGCCCTGGTGCTTCGTGCCGCCAGTACCCCCTCCGGCGGGCGGTGGCAGGTGGTGGTCATCGAGGACGCGGACCGCCTCACCGAGGCCGCCGGCAACGCCCTGTTGAAGGCGGTGGAGGAGCCACCCCCGCGAACGGTCTTCCTGCTCTGCGCGCCGTCCATCCACCCCGACGACATCTCGGTGACCATCCGGTCGCGCTGCCGGGTCGTACCCCTGCGGCAGCCCGCACCGGCGGCGGTTGCCGAGGTGCTCGTTCGGCGCGACGGCGTCGAGCCCGACGTCGCGAGCTGGGCGGCAGCCGCGGCCCAGGGGCATGTCGGGCGGGCCCGGCGGCTGGCCCGTGACCCGCAGGCACGTACCCGCCGGGAAGCGGTGCTCGCGGTGCCCCGCCAGCTCACCGGCGTGGGCGCGGCGATCGATGCCGCCGCCGCGCTGATCGGAGCCGCCGAGGCGGAGGCCGCGGCGTTGGTGGCGGACACCGACGCGGCCGAACGGGCCGCCCTGGAGACGGCCCTCGGCGCGGGCGGCACCGGCCGGCGGGCCGCCAGCGCGTTCCGCGGCGCCGCCGGGCAGGTCAAGGAGCTGGAGCGGCGGCAGAAGTCCCGGGCCACCCGGGCGCAGCGGGACGCCCTGGACCGGGCTCTGGTGGACCTCGCCGGCTTTTACCGGGACGCGCTCACGATGGCGCTGGGCGCCCCGGTCGAACCGGTACACACCGACACCGCCTCGGTCGCCGAGGCGGGGGCGCGCAGGTGGGACGCCGACGGCGCGCTGCGTCGCCTGGAGGCGGTCCTGGCCTGCCGGGCCGCGATCGAGGCGAACGTCAAGCCCCGGATCGCCGTCGAGGCGATGATGCTCGGCCTCTGGAAGGGCTGACCAGACCCCCTGTTGCCCCGCTGGCGGGACAGTTTCGCGGCATCGACACACTCCACTTCGGTGCGGTACGGTCCGGGGTGCCAAAGTGACGCGGGGGCGACGCTGAGTTATTCCAGTGTGGGAGGACGCCGATGCCGCGGGGGGAGATCGACGAAACCTGGATCGAGGAGGCGGTGCGGCGCTACCGCCGGATCGAGTCCCTGCAGTCCGAGTTCGACCAGGCGGTGACGACAGTCGAGGTCACGGTCCGTTCGCCGGACGGGCTGGTCGAGGTGGCGGTCACCGCGGCGGGGCGGATCACCGGCGTGCGGTTCCTCGGCACGTTGCAGAACCGCCGGCCCGGCGACGTCGCCGGGTCCGTGCAGGCGGCGGTCACCGCCGCAGCGGACGCCGCGCAGTGGGCGCGGGAAAAGCTACACAACGAGACCTTCGCCGCCTACCGTCCGCTCACGGGGGCGTGAATGGAGACGTTGCGCTCCCTCGCCGGTCGGCTGGAGGCGGCGAGCGACACCCTGACCGACCTTTCCTACGCTGCTCCGGCCGCCGACCCGCCGGGAGTCGCCTTTGGCGGCGATGCGGTGGGACGCCCCGGCGAGATTGGCCGGGCCCTGCACCGGCAGTGGACCGCCGCCACCGGTGATCGGGCCCGCGAGGCTCACCTGGCCGCCCAGCGGCTGGCCGCGGTGGCAGCCGCCGTCCGGTCCGCCGCCGACAACTACGTCGAGACCGACCAGGACGCGCGTTGGCAGTTCCTGGGGGAGACGTGATGGACCCACTGGACCGAATCGCCGAGCCCGGCCTTGACCTGCTGCGTCGGGTCGACACCCTGCTCGCCACCGGTGCCCCGGAGGGGCACCGGGTCTGGCCGTTGCTGCGCCGCATGCAGGTGCTACCCGGTGCGGCGGTGCGGAGCTTCCTGGAGCTACCCGCCGTGGCCTTCTCCGATGCCGGCCGGTCGGTGCGTCAGCTGATCCGGGGGTATGACGAGGTCTCCGCCGCGCTCACCGCACCGGTGCGCTGGTCCGGCGCCGCCGGGACCGCCTTCGGGGAGTACCGGGCCGCGCTGCTGCGTCACCTCGACGAGGGGCCGGAGAGCCTGGTGGGGCGGTTGGAGTCGACCGCCGGCTACGCCGATGCCATCGCCGATTGGATCGAGGGCAGTCGGCGTACGCTCGCCCGGACCCTGGCCGGCGCGTTGGGCTCGACCGAGGCGGTGGCCGTGGTCGTCGCGACGTCGGCGCCCGCTGCGGCCTCGGCGCAGTTCGCGGTGCCGGTGCCACACCCCGCGGCGGAGGTCGAGGCGGCCGAGATCGGCGCACAGGTGCTGGCGGTGCTCTCCGCCGCCTACGACGGGGTGGAGACACTTCTGCGGCACTGGGGCCCTAACCTGGCCGAGTCCCCCTGGCGGGAGCCGGTCATCGGGACGCCCCGCTACGACACCCCGACCCACGTCGGATGGTGAGCACCCCCGCGCCGGCCGAGAGTGTGGCTCAGGACGGGCCCGGCAGCGACGTAGGGTGGGGGCATGGGCATGCTCTGCGCGGTCAGTTTCCACCGGTACGGGCGCCTCTACTACTTCGATCCGGGTGAGTTTCGGCCTCAGGTCGGCGACAAGGTACTGGTCCCCACCGACGAGGGGCCCGAGGTGGCCGAGTGCGTCTGGGCCGCCCAGTGGACCTCCGACGACACGGAGGGGTTCCCGCGCCTGGCCGGGCTGGCCCAGGCGGAGGATCTGCGCCGCGACGAGCTGCTGCGCCGACGCAGAGCCGAGGCGAAGGTCGCGGCGAAACGCCTGATCCGGGAGCACGACCTGCCGATGAAGGTGGTCGCCGTGGACCACGTGCGCGGTGCGACGGAGGGCGGCGAGCGGAGCACGATCTACTTCACCGCCCCGCACCGGGTCGACTTCCGGGCGCTGGTCCGGGACCTCGGCGCGACCCTGCACTGCCGGGTCGAGCTGCGTCAGCTCTCCGCCCGTGACTCGGCCCGGGCGCAGGGCGGCATCGGCTCGTGCGGGCGGGACCTGTGCTGCGCCACCTTCCTCACCGACTTCGAGCCGGTGACCATCCGAATGGCCAAGGACCAGGATCTGCCCCTCAACCCGCTGCGCATCTCCGGCGCGTGCGGTCGGCTGATGTGCTGCCTCAAGTTCGAGCATCCGCTCTACTCCGGCAGCGGTTCCTACCCCGCCTCGGGTCAGCGAGTCGAGACACCAGCGGGAACGGCGAAGGTGGTGTCCCGGCATCCACCGAGCGAGACGGTCACCGTCCGGCAGATCTCCGACGGATCCATTCGACGGTGCGCGCTCTCCGACGTCTGCGGATCGCGCCAGGCGTACGAGTCCCGCGACCGCGACTGACCCCAACCGCGGCGCGAGCGGCGGCCGGTGGTTCAGCGGAGGACCACCGGGGGCTCGGCCAGGCGGGGCTCCAGCGGGGTCCGCGGGACCAGCCACGACGATTCGGGCGACTGGTCGGGGTTGACCTGCCAGTGGCGACTCACCCGATCCACCCCGATCGGGTAGATCGTCAACGTCCCGTCCGGGGCGATGCGCATGCGGACAAAACCCTTCGCGTCCTCGATCCCCTGCCCGGCGAAGAGCTCGTTGGCGTTGACCCCGAAGGCGCTGGCGACCAGGAGGTACGCCGCCACCAGCTGGCTGGCCACCAGCCCGCCCACCGAGCCGAAGAAGACAACCGCGGCGACCACCGACAGCGGCCACGGCCAGTCGTGGAACGGCAGCGCCAGCCACACCCAGGTGCCGGCGGCCGCCAAACCCAGGTGGGCCAGGCCGTGCCCCAGGCCGAGCAGCCAGTGCCGGAGCCGTCGCTGCACGGCACTGGGTGCCTCGGCGAAGAGGACCGTCGCGGTCAGGGTCACCAGCAGCATCGCCACCAACGGAACGCTGAACAGCCGTAGCTGGGTGCCGTTGTGGTTCGTGGAGACGCCGACCATCGACAGGATCAGCAGGGTGTACAGGGCGCCGAGCAGCGTGGTGAAGCCCGGGTTGCGCCACGGCAGCCGCGGGAAGATGCCCCAGGCGTACCGTCGGGACCGCGCCGCTTCCGGGTAGCGTCCCGCCAGCTCGTAGGAGTGCGGGGCGCTCGCCCGCCGCGCCCGCGTCCCCTTCGGCGGGACCTCGATGCGCTGGGGCAACAGGTGCGTCGGATAGAGGTACGCGCCGCCGCCACCACAGGTGATCAGCTGGCGGCCCGGCCCCGCGTAACGGGCGTAGTGGTGGTGGTCGCCGGAGATGAGCAGGCGTACCTGGGCGCCGGTCGGCGCGACGATGGTGCGGATGAAATAGTCGATCGAGTCGTACGCCGAGGGGTCTTTGGTGGTGGCCTTGGTCCAGGTCGGCATCGGTACGGCCAGGATCACCCGGCTCTGCGGCCCCAGCCGCTCCGCCACCGAGTCGAAGTAGCTGAGCTGCGGGTCGTCCAGGTATGAGCCGGACTGGTCATCCAGGCCGAACAACCACCAGTCCGCCGGCAACTCCACCGCGAAATACGACCGGGTCTGCGCGGTGCTCCAGCCGCCGAAGTGCCGGTCCCGGGACCGGACGAAGAGGCGCAGGAACGCGGTGAGACCGTCGTACCAGTCGTGGTTGCCGGGGATCGCGAAGAGCGTCGGCTTTTCGGGCGGGGTGACCGGCAGCGCCGCCTGGTACGGGCCCTTGCACCGGTCCTCATACGTGTCGAAGGCCGCCGACGGGTAGACCTGATCACCCCCCAGCACCAGCACCTGCGCCCGGGGCAGCCGATGCCCGTCCACCGTCAGCTCCCGCTGGGCCAGCAGGTACGCCACCGAGTACGTGGCGTCGAAGCCATCACCCAGGTCGGCGACGTAGTCCAGCCAGAGCCCACCGTCCGGCCCGACCTGCCGGGTCACCGTCGCGTCGAAGGTGTGCTGTAGCTCCCGTTTGTCCAGGTAGGCGCCGAATAGCAGCGCGAGTAGCGTCCGGATACCGGTGCTGATCAGCAGAAGCGGCGCCAGCCACGGCACCGGCCTGCGTGGGGTGAAGCCCAGCTCGAGCGGGTCGGTGCTGCGGGGGCGGTGCGCCGGCTGCCCGCCGGCCGCCTCACTGGCGTGTGGGCCACTCGGCGGGGGCTCGGGCCGTTGGGTCGTCGGTCCCGGACCAGCGCCCCGGTGACCGGGGCCCTGCTCGTCCTGGTCACCGTTGCCGTCCGACCCGTGCGGAGTGGGATGCTGGTCTGGGAGGCCAGCAGCATGGTCGTCCGTCATCTGCGCAGCGTAGTGCGGTCGGGTCGGCGGCGCTATCTGGAGAACGTCAGGTTACGGCCCCCGGTCCGGGGAAGGTGCCGCGCTCGGCCCCGCGGTCCCGGTGGGGATCCCAATCGGCGGGCCCGGCCGGGTGGCGTACACTTGCTGATCGTTGCCGCCTTAGCTCAGTCGGCTAGAGCGACGCACTCGTAATGCGTAGGTCGACGGTTCGATTCCGTCAGGCGGCTCAAAGTGAGGCCCTGACCAGCAGGAATGCTGGTCAGGGCCTCATGTGCTTCCTCGCGGCGGCCAGCTGAGCACCGCCGCGGGTGGGTCAGACGCGCACGTCGCGCATCACCCGGGCACCGAAGAACAGGCCGAGACCGGCGATGGCCAGGGCGCAGACGCCGCCGTACAGCACCGCTGGCTCGGCGAACCGGCCGGCGAACAGCGCACGCTCGGCCTCCACAATGTGGGTCACCGGATTGAACCGGCTGACCGTGTAGAGCCACGACGGCGCCAGGCTCATCGGCAGCAGCACTCCGGAGAGCAGCATCAGCGGCAGGAAGCACGCCTGCTGGACGAGGTAGAACACCTGCTCCTGCTTGCGGGCGAGCACCGCGAGCGTGAACGACAGCGCGCCCAGGCCCACCCCGAACGTGGCCAGCAGCACCAGCCCGGCCAGCGCGCCGAGCGGGAACAGCTCGAAGCTGGTGGGCAGCAGCACCAGGATCAGCAGCACACCCTGTGCCGCCAGGGTCAACACCTCCTTGAGGGTGCGACCGGCCAGCAGCGCGGTGCGGTTCATCGGGGTGACCAGCATCCGCTCGAACGAACCAGAGTTGATCTCCATGAGCAGATTCCCGCCAGCGCCGGCGGTGCCGGACAGGGCGAGCAGCACCAGGATGCCGGGCAGGAACCACTGCCACGGCGAGCCCTCGCCAATGCCCGGCGTGCTGGTCAGCAGCGGACCGAACAGGGCGAGGAACAGCAGCGGCAGGACTGCGTTGACCGCCAGCGCGATAGGGGCCCGCAGCTCGGGCACCATCTCCCGGGCGAATGCGATCCCGGTGTCCGTCACCATCTTCATGCCTCGCCACCCGCCTGCTCGGCGGCAGTCTCGCGCAGCCGGCGACCCGTCAGATTGAGGAAGACGTCGTCGAGGGTGGGCCGGCTCAGCTCCGCGGTGAGCGCCTTGACCCCGGCGGCCTCCAGGGCACGCAGGTACTCCGGCAGCCCGACCGCGCCGTCTCCCAACCGCAGACGTACGGTCTTGCCGTCCGCCGTCGCGCCGTGTGCGCCCGGCACCTGCTCGCCGACCGTGGCCGCGTGCCGAGCCGACTCCTCGTCGCCCGTCGTGACCGTGATGCAGTCGCCGGCTTGTTGCTCCTTAAGCCGCTCCGGCCGGTCGTCGGCGGCCACCCGGCCGTTGTCGATGATCAGTACGCGTCCCGCGTACTGGTCGGCCTCCTCCAGGTAGTGGGTGGAGAAGAAGATGGTGGTGCCGTGCAACTCGTGCAGGCGCCGGATGTGCTGCCAGATGTGGGCCCGGCTCTGCGGGTCGAGGCCGGTCGAGGGCTCGTCGAGAAAGAGCAGCCTCGGCCGGTGTACCAGCGCCAGCGCGATGTCGAGGCGGCGGCGCTGACCACCGGATAGCGAACCGACCCGCCGGCGCGCCATCGGCGCCAGGTCGAAGTCGGTCAGCAGCTCGTCGGCGCGTCGGCGGGCCGCGCGCCGGTCCATCCCGTAGAAGCGGCCCTGGTTGTAGAGCTCGTCGCGGGGTTCATACAGGTGCCCGGCGTTGTTGCCCTGTCCCAGATAACCGATGTGCCGGCGCACCTGCGCGGGTTCACGGACCACGTCGTGCCCGGCGACGACGGCGGTTCCCGAGGTCGGCGACAGCAGCGAGGTGAGCATGCGCAGGCTGGTCGACTTGCCGGCGCCGTTGGGTCCGAGGAAAGCCACCAGCTCCCCCTCGGAGACGGACAGATCGAGGCCGCGTACGGCTTCGACGACTCCTTTCTTGACCCGGAAGCTCCGGGTGAGGGCACGAGTTTGGATCATCGATTCGGCTCCCAATCGGGATCGTGCACTTGACTAAATCAGGCTAGGGGAGTTTCATACGTTTCTGTCAGGGAGCCTGACAAGGGGGGAACGTGGACGACGACGGCACCTTGCTGCCCTACCTGTTCGCCGGCGCCGCCACCGTCGCCAGCCGGTGGGCGGACGAGGCGCTGCGCCCGTACGGGGTCACCACCCGGCAGTTCGGGCTGCTCACCCAGCTCCAGCGCGAACCCGAGCTGTCCACCTCCGAAATCGCCCGCCAGCTCGGCGTCAGCCGGCAGTCGACGCACGAGATGATCGGCCAGCTGGAACAGGCCGGATACCTGCGCCGCACCGCCGGCGTCGACGGGCGCAGCCGCCGCATCGACCTCACTCCGAACGCGCCGCACCTCATCTCCCGGATGAGCACCGCGGTCGGCCGCGTCGAGCGGCGGCTCACCGCCGACCTCGGCGACCACGAGCGGGAGGCGCTGCGACTGCTGCTGCGCCGGGTGCTCGCCCGCGCCACCGACGACGAGGCGTGGCTGCCTACCGGCGGCGTTCGATAGCGGTTCGAGTCACCCCGCCTACGGTGCGGCCATGACCGCCGCGACTTGACCAGGCCCTTCGTCATGTCAGTGGTCGACCGGTGGCGATCAAGTACATCGTGTGATCACTATCTGAGGACAAATCTGAAAACACACAGCTACCCGGCGCTCTTCCGAGCCCGATGCTCAGCAAGATCGGAGAGGCGCGGTGGCCGTGGTTGCCCTACGTGTTGCCGGACGGGCGCCCCGTCATGTCCGGGGCAGCCCACGCGTTTCTTGGTCGGCGGTCAACTACGGTTGACCCTGAACTTAGGAGGCGGCGTACTCTTCCACGTCGTCATAAAGGTCCCCGACATGAGCGCCGAATAGCGGCCCCCAGCCTTTCCCAGGGATAGACGAATAGCCGTGAGTATGTATGCTGTTAATATAACCCACGCCACCGTTGTAATCGGTCAGGAAGGGAGACCCGCTGGCGCCGCCCTCCGATGGGGTGTCAATCCCAACGTATACGTCATCCCGCAGCTCGGCCGAGTCATCCACGTTGAAGAAGGGCCGTTGGCCGTTGTGGAAGTTGGTCGGATAGCTGATTTCCGTGACTTTGCCGAACGGAAAGTCCAATATTAGACCGTGAGCACCAACAGTATCCCTGAGTACCCCCGACCCGATCAGGGGGCTTGTTACGACGAAACCCACATCGTACTGGCGCTTCTCGTTTTGCGACCACCCGACGAAAGTGAATTTTCTTACCGCAGCCCACAGTCCGGTCGTTACATCCATACCATCATCATAGGCTGGCGCGAAAATGAACGATTCGTGCCAGCCATCGCTGTCTTTGCCTCCATCATGCACACAGTGTCCGGCGGTGGAGACCAGCCGCCCCGAGGGGCTGTTCACCGCACTCGCCGAGCAGACGTAATCGCCGCCGCTGGACTTAGTAAAGAAGACTTTCCCAGTAGCAACCGAGTCGACGCTGGTTGGGGCGTTGGGGCTGCGGGTGATGCTCGGCGGTGCCGGTTCGCTGATAGTAATCGGCGGCCCGTCCGCCTTGGGTGCCTGCTGCGGCACCGTGGGCGCGCCCTCCACCTCCGCGCGGTCCATGGGGATGGCGTTAGCCATCCGCTCAGGTGTCCAGTATTCGCGGAGCTCGCTAAGGGCTTCCTCGTTGGTGAGTTCCCGACCATCGCTGGTGCGGCTGACGTCACTCACGATGCTGCCAGGGTCGGTCGTGCTCGTGGTTGGTTCGGCGCTCACCGGTCCGGTCGCGACCAGCGCGAGCGTCAGGCCGGCCATGATGGACCAGCGCAGGGCAGACTTCAACGTCACGTCCTCTCATTCATCACATGCAATGGCAAGCGCACGATATCGAACCATCGTCCATAGTGGAAGACATTGATGCGAGTGCTAGTTAGATTTCTTTTCGATACGACCACGCCGCTCAACGACGACGTCCCGCCTGGCCTTACGGCCGGGCAGGGCGCTTCGTCGTGTCCGGGGCTATCCCGTGCGCTCTTCGAGCTTCGCGCACAGCTCGGCGTAAGCCTCGGCCAGCGCCGCGTCGACTGTTTTCGGCGCCCACGGCTGGCCGCACCCGAGGTAGGCGCGGGTCTGCGCGTCCTCCCGGGACAGCTCCACCGCGTCATCCGGGCCAGGTTCAGATACACCCCGTCCGGTACGGCCTTGTCGACGACAAGGATCTCTCCGGCGCAACCGAAGTGGGAACCGGGAGCTATCTTGCTGGGCTGGTTCATCGGAGCGGGCACCGGCTCGGCCCGGTGACCCCCACTTTGGTTAGGGGTATCCCTGACCAAAGCTCGATGGCCCAACGGCTGCTGGCACCTACGGTGGGAGCGAACACCGCGAAGAGGCAGTGATGCCGGATCAGGGGACGGGAAATTGACGACAAAACCGCAGTACGTGATCCCTGCCGTAGCTGCGGTGGTGCTGGCGGCGGTCGTCGCAAACCCGCACCCGGCTCTGGCAGCCGCCGGCGTCCGCGCCGACCGGATCAAAGATGTCCCGGATGTCGCCGGGCAGTGGTACCGCGACATCGTCGAGTGGGCCAACACCACCCCCGGCATCGTCCAGGGGTTCATGGCGCACTTCACCGATCTCGGCATCGTTCTCCTGGCGGTGACCTGGTTGTTGGTCTTCCGGCACGCTCGTCGAGGACCGTCCCGGCTGATGGCGATGACGCTGGTCAGTGGGTTCGCTGTGGTGCTCGCCTACGGCATCAGCGAGTGGGCCAAGACCTACCTGGACGCGGAGCGCCCCTGCCGGACGTTCTCGGGCTTGCCGATCATCGCGCAGACGTGCCCACCCCCCGGCGACTGGTCTTTTCCCAGCAACCACAGCACCATCGCTTTCGGGTTGGTCGTAGCGATCTTCCTGGCCTCCTGGCGGGTGGGCCTGCTCGTGCTGCCGCTCGCCGTGCTGGCCGGCTTCTCGCGGATCTTCGTCGGCGTGCACTATCCACACGACGTACTGGCCGGGCTTCTGATTGGTGCGGCGGTGACCCTGATCGTGGCGGCCCTGCTGGCCCGCCCAGCGACCGGGCTGGTCGACTCGCTACGGGAGAAGCCCGGTCTGGGTCGGTTGCTCGCCGCGCAGGGAGCCGCACCTGCCGTTACCCGGCCGGCTGGTCGCCGTGGTCGGTGAGACCGAGGTGTAGGGCTGCGGAGATGCAGGCGTGGGCGGCTACGGGCTCCGGTCAGCGGCGGTGACCGGTAGGAGCGCGGTCACGGCGAAGCCCCCGTCGGACGTCGGGTGCCAGTCCAGGTGGCCGCCGAGCAGGGTGGCCCGTTCGTGCATGCCGTCGAGGCCGTAGCCGCGACTGCCCCCGGGCAGGTGGGCCGGTGTTGGGCCGCTGGGGGTGGTGTTGGCGACGTACACCCGGAGGTGCTGTCGGGTGTGGTCGATCCGGCAGGTGGCGTGGGCGCCGGGGGCGTGCCGGCGGACGTTGGTCAGCGCCTCCTGGATGATGCGGTAGGCGGCCAACTCCACCGCGGCGGTGGCGTGGGGTCGGGGGCTGGTGATGAGCAGGTCCACCGTCCCACCGGCGGCGCGGTGGGCTTCGAATAGTGCGGTGAGATCCGCCAGGGTCGGCTGCGGTGCGGTGGCGGCGGCCCCGTCTTCCTGGCGCAGCACGTCAACGAGGCTGCGCAACTCCACGAGCGAGGCGCGGGCCGAGTCGGCAATGGACTGAAAGCCGTCCCGGGCGTCGGCGGGCAGGTTCGGGATGGTGTAGCTTCGCGCCTCCGCCTGTACTGCGATCACGGAGACGGTGTGGGCCACGATGTCGTGCAGTTCGCGGGCGATCCGGGCGCGTTCGGCCGCCGCGGCCTCCCGGCGTTCCAACTCCACCAGCCGTCGCCGGGTGGCGTCGCGCTCCCGGCGGTACTGTTCGCGGCTGTGGGCGGAGTCCGCGAGCACCACGATGGCGGTGATGGCGCAGGCCAGCACGAACGACTCGGCGAAGTAGGAGAGTGATCCCGCGGCGCCCAGCTCCGGATTGACGGCGTCAAGCTCTGGGTGGGCCCCGCTGACGTCGTAGGCGCCCAGGGCGAGGTGACCCAGGTTGACCAGGACCGCCGCGCCGATCCCGGCGGCGGTGAGAATAGTCGGGGGAAGCAGGCGGTTTCGCGCGGTGGCGTAGAGACCGGTTGCGCCGGCTAGGGCGGTGCAGAGCAGCAGTTCGGGCTGGACGAGGAAGTTGAGCAGCGCGGCGGCGGTGGCCGCGGCGGCCAGCCAGGGACGACGATGCCGCCAGACCAGCGGTACGACCGCGGCCGCTGCCGTGACGACGACGGTGGGCGAGGTGAGGCGGGCCACGGCGATCTCCACAACCGCCACCGCGGCGATCATGCTGGTGCTGACGGCCGGGTACCAGGGTTGCCGCGGTACGTCGGCCAGGCGTAGCGCGGCGGGGCGGCGCAGTCGGGGCATGCACCGATTCTCTCGAAGCCACCACGCCGGACACGTCACCGTCGGGTTTGATCTGTGGCGCCGACGTCAAACCCCGGGTTGATACCGAAGGTCCCGCTCTGGAGTGACGATCCAGACCCGTTGCTTTCTCGAGACTTGCGCTACTCCGATGTGGAAGGCGCAGGGAATGTCCATAGCTCCGTTACTACCTCAATCGCTTTCGGTGACCGCGTCCCGGCGGTGGTCACCCGGTCGGGCCGGGCCACGGCGCTGGCTACTGCTGTGGGCGGGGTGCGCCGTGGCGGCGCTGATCCTGGCCGCGGTCACCGACCAGGAGCCGCACCGGGTCTGGGGGATCTGCGCGGCCATCGGCTACGCCGTGGCCGGGGCCCTGGCAGTCAGCGGTTCGAGGGGACTGCGCCGCGCTGCGCCGTACGTCGCGGCGGTGGGAGCGGCCCTCGTACCCATGGTGTGGCTGGTCGCGCACCGGCAGGGGCAGCTCGAGGTCGATGTCGTGCAGCAGTCGGGCGTGCTGCTGCTGAACACCGGCAGCCCGTACCTGCCCGAGCCATCCCAGCTCGAGGACTACAACCCGTACCTGCCGGGGATGGCGCTGTTCGGGCTGCCGTACGCCCTGGTCGGCGACAGCCCGATGACCGATGCCCGCTGGGGGTTCGCGTTGGTCTTCGGGCTCGCCCTTGTGGTGGCCGCCCGGGTCGCCCTCGGCCACTGCGTGCCCCGGGCTCTCGCGCTCCTGGCCGCTTTTCCGCTGCTGGCCCTGCCGCTGGCCACCGGGGGCATCGACCTGCCGGTCACGGCGCTGATGTGCCTCGCCCTCGCGACCGCGGCCGCGGGTCGCCCCGCGGCGACCGGGCTGGCCGCTGGCGTGGCGGCAGCGATGAAGTGGACGGCCTGGCCCGTACTGGCGGTGGTGCTGGTCCTGCTCGCGGTACGTCGGGGTGGGCGGGCCGCGTCGGGCGCGGGCGCCGTGGCCGCCGTGGTCCTCGCTGTGCTGACGGTTCCGAGCTTCCTCGCCTCGCCGGGAGCCTTCGTCGAACATGTGCTGCGCTATCCGCTGGGGGCGGGTCAGGTCACCTCGCCCGCCGCGAGTCCGTTGCCCGGGCACCTTGTCGCCACGCTGCTGCCGGGCGGGCGCCTGATCGCTCTGGTACTGCTCGCATCGGTCGCGGTGGCTGTCGCCGTCGCACTGGTGACGAGGCCGCCGTGGACGCTGGTCGCCGCCGCCGACCGGCTCGCCTTCGCCCTCGCGGTGGCCGTCTGTCTGGCCCCTGCCACCCGGTTCGGCTATCTCCTGATGCCGTTGACCATCGCTGTGTGGTTCCGCCTGCATCCCGGCTCCGCGCGGGTGCCCGACAGTCAGGCGTCCGGTTTGAGTCTTTATACCCGAATTGAGTAGGTTTCTCAGGAACGCGGCCAGTGGCGAGGGTGTCGGCCTAGCGTGCGGATGGCTGCTACCACCGGTCTGGTAGCCGAGGAACACCCGGCCTGCGGGCTCCTCGTCGTTCACGGGGAAAGGGTGTCAACGCCGCGATGAACCATCAGCGCCACGCGACCAGGGTCGGTTCGGAGCAACCCGGCGAAGGTCGGGCGAGGTCACGGTGGCGGGCTGCCGGGCTGGCCGGAGCGGCCGGCCTGGCGCTTGCCGCCGCCGCCACCGGCATCACCGTACCCGGCGTGGACGCTGTCGGCCGCGCCGCCGCCGATGACCGGCTCGGAAAATCGAAGGGTACGCCGGTGCTCTGTGACACGGGTCGGCTGATCGCCGAGATCACCCGAGCCAACGCCCAGGGTGGTGCCGTGCTTGACCTCGCCGCGGGCTGTACCTACCTGCTCACCGCTGATCTCGACGGTGCCGGTCTGCCCGCGATTACCACTCCGATCACCCTCAACGGCGGTAAAAACACTACCCTCAAACGCTCCGCCGCGGCCGACGAATTCAGAATCCTCAACGTCGAGGCCAACGGTCGACTCACCCTGAAGAACCTTACCGTCACCGGTGGGAAGATTTCCGGCGACACCGACGGTGGCGGGATCCTCATCAATCCGGGTGGCGGTGCCACCATCAAGAATAGCAAAATTGTCGAGAATGTATCCAGCGAGGGTGATGCCGGCGGGATTGGAAATATTGGCGGTGCGCTCCATATCGAGCACTCGGTCGTCAGTAGGAATACCGCGGCTAACATCGGTGGCGGCATCTTCAGTATCGGCGCGATTTCCATCGACAAGTCACGGTTCGAGGCGAACGCCGCGCTCACTGGCGGAGCCATGACCGTCAGTGGTCACCTTTCGGTTACCCGGAGCGAGCTAGTCGGTCATCAGGCCGCCGAGGGCGGGGCCATCTTCGTCCTTGGCGGGACGACCGGCGTCATCGCCGACACGCGCTTTGCGAAGAACACGACAACGGGTGCGGGCGGCTCCGCCATCGCCGGTGCACCCCTCCAGCTCACGGTTTCCCGGGTCACTATCGCCAACAACACCGCAACCGGCGGTGGTCAGGGGGCGGTCTTTCTGCAGGGTGGAGCCATCCTCGTCGAGGACAGCGTCATCAAGGACAATGTCGGAGTTGACGGTGGCGGCGTGCACAACCTTGGCATGTTGACGCTACTGCGCACGAAGGTCACCGGCAATCAGGCCACCGAATCGGGTGGCGGAATCTACAACGGTGCGAGCGGCTCGCTCACCCTGCTGCGCGCGAAGGTCACCGAGAACGTCGCCGGCGTCGACGGTGGCGGCATCTTCAACGAGGTCGGCGGCACGGTCGATCTCTCCACTGCTACCGGCACCACTGTTGCCAAGAACCGACCAGACAACTGCGTGAACGTTCCCGACTGCTCCGGGTGACCTCCACCGTGCCCTCGGGCTCTTCGTCACTGCCGGATCCGCTGTCGTGAGCCGTTTGGCTCCCGACATGACCTTAGGCTCCCGGCATGACCGATCTACCGCTGGTTGAGGACGCGTTCGCGGTACCGGAGGCGATTGTCGCCCATGGGTTGAGGCTTGAGTTGCTCGGACCGCAGCACAACGAGGCGGATCACGCCGCCTGGATGTCGAGCATCGCGCACATCAGGTCAACGCCGGGCTTCGACCAGGGTTGGCCACCGGTGGCTGGGATGACGCTCGCCGAGAACCGCGAGGACCTGGTGGGGCATGCGCAGCGGTCGCGGCAGCGGGTGGACTTCGCGTACTCGGTCATCGAGATCGCCACCGGAGACGTGGTCGGCTGCGTCTACCTTGAGCCGTCGCCGATGGGGGAGCAGGAGGTGGCGGCCTCGTCGTGGGTGACCGCTGCCCGAGCGGAACTGGATGCTCCGCTGACCGAGATCGTGGGGGCCTGGCTGCGAGACGTGTGGCCGTTCGCGGTCGTCCACTACCGCCGTGGTGCGGTGCCGGTGACGATCCGTCAGAGCCCCGAACAGCCGGCGGAGTAGGGGTTTACGGCCGGTGGCGCCACTCCTCGGCCAGCAGGGCGTACGTGTAACCGTCCACCCAGCCCAACTCGGCGTGCCAGGAATCGCCGACCCCGTGCTGCTCCCGCCGCATGCCGAGCTTTTCGAGGAGGCGCACCGAGGGGAGGTTGTCCGCGTAGCAGCCAGCGGTGATCCGACGTACGCCCAACCGGTCGAAGGAGTACGTGACCATCGCCGTGACCGCCTCGGTCGCGTAGCCGTGGCCGCCGTACCCCGGGTTGAAGATGTAGCCGATCTCGGCCTCCGTGTTCGGCGGAGTGCCGGGCTGCCCCAGGCTGTCGCGTACGTCGAGCGAGACCGTCCCGATGACGACGCCGTCGCGGGTCACCGCCGCACTATGATCGTTGGGGTCTTCCGCTGAGCGTCGCCACCTCGCCCGGAAGGCGGCAGGATCGACCTCGGGGCGTAGTAGCCAGCGGCTGACCTCCGGCAGGTTGCGGTACTCCAGGATGCGGTCGATGTCGTTGTCGCGTACCGACCGAAGCTCGAGGCGCTCGGTCCGGAGGTTCGTGCTTGCCACGGCACCGGACAGTAACGAACAACGCGTCGCTGGTCACGTGGCGCTGACCTGGTCTGGGCCCGTGGGCCGCATCCGTTCCCGATTGAGGCCTTCTCGCCAACTTTAGGGATGTTTTTCGGGTTCGTGTTTATGTGAGGTCTATGTCAGTTTAGGTTGCGGGGTGGCTGCTACCGCCGTCCGGTAGCCGAGGGTGACCCCCGTTGGTGCGGGTGGTGGGTCCTTGTCGTTCGCGGGGGAAGGACATCGAGTTCGCGATGAGGTACCAGGACCACACCCAGGGGTCAGCTCGACCCGGCGGGGGTCGGGCGAGGTCGCGGTGGTGGGCGGTGGGGCTGGCCGGGGTGACCGGTCTGGCCCTGAGCACCGTCGGCGTCGCCGCCAGCCCGGCCGCGGACGCGGTCGGGCGCACCCTGACCGCCTCCGATGATCACAGCGACGACCGCGGTAAACACGACGACAAGGGCAAGGGCTCGGAGAAGAAGTCGACCGGTATCCCCGTCCCGTGTGACGCCGACGCGTTGATCGCCGCGATCACCCTGGCCAACGCCCGCGGTGGTGCCATGCTCGACCTGGCCAAGGACTGCACCTACCTGCTCACCTTCGACATCGACGGTGCGGGGCTACCGATGATCGTCACCCCGATCACCCTCAACGGCGGCAAACACACCACCATCGAACGGGCCGCCGCCGTTGATCCGTTCCGGATCTTCACCGTTGGCGTCGGCGGTGATCTCACCCTCAACAAGCTGACCATCACCGGCGGACAGACCGACGACGAGGACGGCGGCGGGATCCTGGTCAACGCCGGTGGGGAGTTGACCACCAACCACAGCACCATCACCCGCAACATCGCCAGTGGCGGCCTCAACTCCGGCGGTGGCATCGCCAACTTCGGCACCACCCGGGTCAACTACTCCACAGTCGACCGCAACACCGCCGCCGAAGCAGGGGGCGGCATCTACAGCACCGGCCTACTGGAGATCGTCAAGTCCCACATCGACAACAACACCAGTGGCGACGGCAACGGCGGCGGCGTATCCGCACTTAACAGCACCGTCACCGTCAAGGGCGGCAGCATCTCCGGCAACCAGGCATTCAGCGGGGCAGGGGTGCTCCTGTCCACCTCCATCGGCACGGTCACCGGCACCAAAATCACCGGGAATACCAGCAGCGGTAGCGGTGGTGGTATCCGAGCTGGTGTCGGGAGTCAGCTGACGATGCGAAAGGCCGAGCTGGCGGACAACACCGCAGCCGCTATCGGCGGCGGCTTGTTCGTCTCCGGAACCGAGGAAGGGGAGAGCTTCGCGACCATCGAATACAGTGTCATCAAAAACAACGTGGCCTCGACTTCCGGCGGAGGAATCTTCACCCAGGGGCAGACGGTGCTGCGACACACCAAGGTGATCGGCAACCAGGCCGACCTGGACGGCGGCATTTACAACGAAGGCACGACCAGCCTATTTGCCACGAAGGTGGTCGAGAACATCGCCACCGCCCCCGCCGGGGGAATCTACAACGAGAACGGCACGGTGAACCTGAACACCGCCACCGGCACCATCGTGATCAAGAACCGACCCAACAACTGCGTCAACGTCCCCGGCTGCGCCGGCTAGCCACCGCAACAAACGGACAAACAACAGAGTTCCGCCCCGTTGCCTCGGCGACGGGGCGGAACCGTCATCTCGGTCCCGAGCAGGTCAAGAGACCACACCCAGTTGCGCCAGCCCGACTCCGGGCCGAAGGGGCCACCGTCGGCCCTACCCGCGCTGGCCTTCCGGCTGCCCGTCGCCACGCTGGCCGGATCGACCATCCTCGGCGCCACCGTCGGAGGAGTTGGAGATCCCGATCCGTTCCAGGCGTTCCCGCACTTCGGTCGCGTGCTGCTGGGCGATGGTCATGTCAGCTCCAGCGGCCTGAAGTAGTTCGACGGTTGGCTGGCTGACGCCGTACGGATCTGCCAGCGCCACCCCGGCCTGGATGCCGAGCAACACCGGGTCGTCGGTAATCGCCCGTACCGCGGCAACGGCCACCTCCTGCGGCAGGCCCCGACCTTCACCGATGCTGTACCGGTTGGCCGTGCCGGCCAGCTCTGCCAGGAGCAACCGCTGCGGCTGTGGCAGCGACGGCATGTACACCATCCCGTGACCGTACCCAGCTGGGGACCCCGAGAACCCTTGACCGGCTGATTTTTCGCCATCCGCGCCGACCTTCCGATGGTCGGTTGGCGCGGCTCGTCGCGGCGGGGCGCCTACTCGCAGAGGGCTCCGTCCACGGCCGCCTCGACCTGACCGACGGCGCTCTCGGTGGGGGGCTGCGCGGTGACGGCGAGGGTGACGGCGCGGCCGTCCTCGGTGACGCCGCCACGGGTCGTGAAACCGGGGGTGTCACCACCGTGGCCCCAGGCGCGGCCGCCGCAGGGCAGGTCCCAGCTCATCAGGCCGAGGCCGTAGTCGCGGCCCGGAAAGGCGGGGGCGGTGGTGCGCATCTGGTCGAGCTCGGCGGGCCGGAGCAGGTCGCCGGCGAGCAGGGCGGCGAAGAAACGGTTGGTGTCGCTGGGGCTGGAGATCATCGCACCGGCCGCCCAGCCCCAGGACGGGTCCATCTTCGTGACGTCCTGCAGCGGCTTGTCCGGGTCGTCGGTGTAGTAGCCGTGTGGGTGTCGACCACGGATGCCCTGTTCGCCGACGTTCGGGAAGTAGGTGTCGCGCAGCTTGAGGGGGGCGATGATCCGGTTGGTGATCTCCTCGGCCACCGGACGGCCGGTGACCTTCTGGATGAGCAGCCCGGCGACGAGGTAGTTGGTGTTGCTGTACTCCCACTTCGTGCCGGGTGCGAAGCTCGCCTTGTTCGTGAGGGCCAGGTCGAGCAGGTCGCGCGGCTCGAAATAGGTGTGCCGGAGAAGGAAGAAGTCCGGGGCGATGTCGTCCACATAGCGGGGAAGGCCGCTGGTGTGCTGCAGCACCTGCCGTACGGTGATCTGCCGTCCATCGATGCCGTCACCGCGGACCAGGTCGGGCAGGTACGTCTCGACCGGCTCGTCCAGGTCGACCTTGCCCTCGCCGACGAGTTGCAGGACGACGGTGGCGACGAAGGTCTTGGTGTTGCTCCCGATGCGCACCCGCCCGTCAACCGGTGGCTTCCGCTGGGTGCCGAGTTCGGCCACCCCGGCGGTGTGGTTACGGGTACGACCGTCGGAGGTGCGGACGGCGGCGAGGGCGGCCGGGAACTTCTCCTCGCTCACGAGGCGGTCGAGGTCGGCCTGCATGCCGTCGCGGTGGCGGACGGGGTCGGCGCTCGCTGCGGGGGCCGCCCCACTGAGGGCAAGACCGCCGACGAGGGCGAATGACGTCACGGCGGCCAGCGCGCGTCGCCGGGGCGAGAACACCGGCGGGCGGCGGTGTGGGCGGTTCCGTTGGGACATGGGAACAACTCCTCATTGCCCTCGACGTGAGGGCGGGCTCGTTGGGAGGAACCCAGTTTCGACGGAACGGGCGTCGAGATCGATGCTGCTAGCTGGCCGGGGCTGGTGGTGCTAGCCGGACCACGGTGCGCGGTTCGTGCCGTACCGGGAAGGACACCGAGGCGGCGATGAAACATCGGTCATTCGCCGCGGCATGCAGCGCGGTCGCCCGCTCGACCATGTCGGTGTGGGTGACTGTCACCTGCGGGCGGAGCAGTACGTCGGTGAAGCGGGCGGCACCGGTGTCGTCCTCGCGCATTGTGCCGTGGGCGGCGTCGTGGTAGTCGACGACCACGATGTCGTTGACCGCACACAGGTGTAGGTACCACAGCAGGTGGCACTGGCTGAGCGAGGCGACGAGGAGTAACTCGGGGTTCCACTGTCGCGGGTCGCCGCGGAAGGCCGGGTCCGCGGAGCCGGCGAGGAGCGGGCGGCCGGGGCTCACCGTGTCGTACGACCTGTCGTAGGCGCGGTAGCCGGTTGTGCCGTGCCCACGGTCGCCGGTCCACGTGGTGGAGACCTCGTAGGTGTGGTTCCGTTTCACGGACGAATTCTGGCAGGCGAATCGTGGGCGTCAACCGATGCTGATGGATGCCCCGGTGCCGGGACAGTTCGATCTCGAGTCGGCGAACGGGGAGGGCCCGTTCCGGCCGGTTGACGGCGGAACGGGCCCTCTGGAATCCGATGATCGCTACCCGGCGCAGCCGGGGACGTTGACGCAGTTGTTGGGTCGGTTTTTGATTACAACGGTGCCGGTGGCGGTGTTGAGGTTCACCGTGCCGTTGTTGTAGATGCCCCCGCCGTCGGTGGTGGCGATGTTCTCGACCACCTTTGTGGAGAAGAGGCTGATAATACCGTCGTTTTGGATGCCGCCACCCTGGCTCGCCTGGTTGCCGATCACCTTGGTGTGTCGCAGCACCGTCTGCCCCCCGTTGAAGATTCCTCCGCCGATAAGCGAGGTCACATTGTTCTTGATCACGCTGTCCTCGACGGTCGCGAAGCTTTCCCCCTCTCCGGCAGCGGAGACGAACAAGCCGCCGGCCAGGCCTGATGCGTTGTTGTCAGCGAGGCTGACATGCCGCATCGTTAGCTGGCTCGCGACGCTGGCCCGGATACCGCCGGTGCTGCCGCTGGCGGTGTTCCCGGTGATTTTGGTGCCGGTGACCGTGCTGATCGAGGTGGACAGGAACATCGCTGCCCCGTTGGATGCCTGGTTGCCGGAGATGCTGCCGCCCTTGACGGTGACGGTGCTGCTGGTGGAGAAGATGCCGCCACCGTTGTCGCCACTGGTGTTGTTGTCGATGTGGGACTTGACGATCTCCAGTAGGCCAGCGCTGTAGATGCCGCCACCCTGGAAGCTGGCGGTGTTTCGAACGACTGTGGAGTAGTTGACCCGGGTGGTGCCGAAGTTGGCGATGCCACCGCCGGAGTTGAGGCCGCCGCTGGCGATGTTGCGGGTGATGGTGCTGTGGTTGGTGGTCAACTCCCCGCCGGCGTTGACCAGGATCCCGCCGCCGTCCTCGTCGTCGGTCTGTCCGCCGATGACGGTCAGCTTGTTGAGGGTGAGATCACCGCCGACGCCAACGGTGAAGATCCGGAACGGATCAACGGCGGCGGCCCGTTCGATGGTGGTGTGTTTGCCGCCGTTGAGGGTGATCGGGGTGACGATCATCGGTAGCCCCGCACCGTCGATGTCGAAGGTGAGCAGGTAGGTGCAGTCCTTGGCGAGGTCGAGTACGGCACCACCGCGGGCGTTGGCCAGGGTGATCGCGGCGATCAACGCGTCGGCGTCACACGGGACCGGAATACCGGTCGACTTCTTCTCCGAACCCTTGCCCTTGTCGTCGTGCCTGGCCTTGTCGTCGTGCCTGGCTTTGTTGTCCCGCTTGCCCTTGTCGCCACCCTTGCCCTTGTCGTCGTGCTTACCGCGGTCGTCGCTGTGATCATCGGAGGCGGTCAGGGTGCGCCCGACCGCGTCCGCAGCCGGGCTGGCGGCGACGCCGACGGTGCTCAGGGCCAGACCGGTCACCCCGGCCAGCCCCACCGCCCACCACCGCGACCTCGCCCGACCCCTGCCGGGCCGATCCGGCCCCTGGGTGTGGTCCTGGTCAATCATCGTGAACTCGATGTCCTTCCCCCCGTGAGCGACAAGGAACCCACCACCGCACCGGGCAGTGGACGGCTCCTCGGCTACCAACCGGCGGTAGCAGCCACCCGCAAACTAAACCGACATCGCGCCCAAACGAACACGAATACGAAGAAACATGCCTAAAAGGGATTCGTGGCTGGGATGGGTGGCTGGTCGTCGGGGAGCGCCGGCCCGACAACCCCTTCCCCTGCCCGTCCGCCTCAGCGACAGTGAATGCGGAGCAGCCGCACCGGCCACCACCGTGGCCCGTGCGAACCGTGTCGAGCGGGCTGAGTTGACCCGGGTGGGGAGGCCACTGTGTCGACGCACGAAGTGTTCAACCAGGTGCCGCCCCTGGTCGACTACGACATGTCCGACGACCCGGCACTCCACTCCGGGCTGGCCCGGGAGAGAGCCGGCTGGGCCAGCGCCGAGCTGCGCGAACTCGGCCGGCTCGGCGGCACGGAGGCGGCGGTCGAGCACGGCCGGTTGGCCAACGAACACCCGCCCGTACTGCGCAGCCACGACCGCTACGGGCACCGGATGGACGAGGTGGAGTTCCACCCGTCCTGGCACGAGCTGATGCGGACCGCGGTGACCTACGGCCTGCACGCCGCGCCGTGGGCCGACGACCGGCCCGGATCGCACGTCGCCCGGGCCGCGAAGTTCTACACCTGGCGGCCGGACGCCGGGCACGGCTGCCCGATCTCGATGACCTACGCGGCGGTGCCGGCGCTGCGGCACGCCCCGGAGTTGGCCGCCCAGTACGAGCCGCTGCTGACCGCCACCGCGTACGACCCGGGGTTGCGTCCGGCGCTCGGCAAGCACGGCCTGCTGGCGGGCATGTCGATGACCGAGAAGCAGGGCGGTTCGGACGTACGCGCCAACACCACCGTCGCCCAGCCGGCGGCGGACGGCAGCTACCGGCTGGTCGGGCACAAGTGGTTCACCTCCGCACCGATGTGCGATCTCTTCCTGACTCTCGGTCAGGCCCCGGGTGGGCTGACCTGCTTCCTGGTGCCTCGGGTGTTGCCCGACAGCACGCGCAACCCGCTGCGGTTGATGCGGCTCAAGGAGAAGCTGGGCAACCGGTCGAACGCCTCCGCGGAGATCGAGTACGAGCACGCGGTGGCGTGGCGGGTCGGCGACGAGGGGCGCGGCGTCCGCACCATCATCGACATGGTCAACCTGACCCGGCTCGACTGCCTGATCGGCGCCGCCGCCGGGATGCGCCAGGGAGTCGTCACCGCCGTCCACCACACCCGCCACCGACGGGCCTTCGGGCGCCCGCTGGTCGACCAGCCGTTGATGCGCAACGTCCTCGCCGACCTGGCGGTGGAGTCGGAGGCCGCCACCGTCCTGATGCTGCGGCTCGCCGGTGCGACGGATCGTTCGGCCCGGGGTGACGCCGACGAGGCCGCGTTCCGGCGCCTCGGCGTCGCGGTCGGCAAGTACTGGGTCTGCAAGCGGTGGCCGGGCCACGCCGCCGAGGCCCTGGAGTGCCTGGGTGGCAACGGGTACGTGGAGGAATCCGGCATGCCCCGGCTGTTCCGGGAGTCACCGCTGAACTCGATCTGGGAGGGCTCCGGCAACGTGGCCGCCCTGGACGTGCTGCGGGCGCTGACCCGCGAGCCGCGGGTGCTGGCCGCCTTCGAGGCCGAGGTGGACGCCGCCGCCGGTGCGGATGCCCGGCTCGACGCCGCGGTCCGGCGGCTGCGGGCGAGCCTGGCGGATCCGAACGACGCCGAGCTGCGGGCGCGGCACCTGGTGGAGCGGCTCGCCCTCGTCCTACAGGGGGCACTGCTGGTGCGACACGGCCACCCGGCGGTCGCCGAGGCGTTCTGCGCGTCCCGGCTGGGCGGCGCGCACGGCTACGCGTACGGCACGCTGCCCGCCGGGATCGACCTCGCCGCGATCATCGACCGCGCCACGCCGAAGGTGGGCTGACCCGCCGCGGTCGGCTCAGGCGTAGAGGCGGCGCGCGTACTCCGGGCCGTAGTAACTCTGTAGGTCGGTCAGGCTCTCCGTGCGGGCCTCGACCTCCTTGGCCAGGCGGGCCCGGGACGGCAGCACCTCCGGCGTCCAGGTCTGCGGGCTCCACAACTGCGACCGGAGGAACGCCTTCGCGCAGTGGTAGAAGATCTCCTCGATCGCTACCACCAGCGCCAGGACCGGCCGGTGGCCCTTGACCGTCATCGAGTCGAAGAAGGGCGCCTCCCGTATCAGCCGGGCCCGGCCGTTGATTCGCAACGTGTCGGTGCGCCCGGGAATCAGGAAGATCAGCCCGACGTGTGGATTGTCCAGGATGTTGTGAAAGCCATCGGCCCGTCGGTTGCCCGGTCGCTCCGGGATGGCGATGGTGGTGTCGTCGATCGGCAGGGCGAAGCCGGGCGGGTCCCCCTTCGGCGAGACATCGCAGGTGCCGTCCGCGCCGGCCGTCGCCACCAGACAGAACGGGGAGGCAGCCAGCCACTGCCGGTCCCGCTCGTGCAGGTGGGTTCGCTCCTTCGTGGCGGCCTGAGCCGTCGGTACGCCCAGTAACTCCCGCAACTCCTCGTGAGTGGTGATATCTACCGTCACGTGCCCCTCCCTCATCCGTTGACCATGGCGGCGGTGCGTCATCGGCAGCCTAGACGACATCGGCCGGGGTGAGGTTTGCCGAACAGTGGAGGCCCGGGTATGGAGAGCCGACTCAAAGTGCTGGGTCACCCCCTCCACCCGATGCTGGTGATGTTCCCGGTCGCCCTGCTCGCCACCGCCGTGCTCTTCGACGTGGTCGACATCGTGGGCGGGCCCGACTTCCTCGGTGAGGTCGCCTACTGGAACCTCACCGTCGGCCTGGTCGGTGCGCTGCTGGCCGCGGCAGCCGGGACGGTCGACCTGCTCGCCATCCCGACCGGTACCCGGGCCAAGCGGGTGGCGCTCACCCACGCCGCCGCGAACGTGGCGCTGATCCTGCTCTTCGCCGCGGTCTGGGCGGTCCGGCTCAACGCCGACTCCCGGGCCGCCGGCGGCGCGCTCCTCGCCATCGAGATCGTCGCCCTGGCCATCCTCGGGGTCAGCGCGTGGCTCGGTGGAGAGCTGGTTGACCGGCTCGGCGTCGGAGTCGACCGGGACGCCGACCTGGACGCGCCCAGTTCCCTGCGGCCCTCGACAACCCCCAGCGAATAGGAGAAGTGTGATGAGTGAACCCGGCGGCGGGATCGGCCAGGGCAGGCGCGGCCGACAGCAGGGGCGGGACCCGATGGGCGAGTGGCAAACGCTCCGCGCCGAGCTGGGGCGGCTGGTGGGGGGTCGGTCCGACTCGACGGACCTGCAGCTGGACGAGACCGAGGACGGCTGGGAGGTGATCGTCCGGCTGCCCGGGGTCGCACCCGACGAGGTGGCGGTCGAGCTGGACGAGCGGGAGCTCTGCGTCCGGGCCCGCTCGGAGGCCGAGGTCAACGCCGACTACGGGATCCTCGACGGCTCCGAGGACCGGGCGTTCGTGTACCGGGTGGAGCTGCCGTCCCGGGTGGACCCGGAGGCCATCGACGCGGTGATGGATCACGGCCTGCTCCGGATTCGACTGCCCCGGACCGTCCGACCCGAGCCCCGCACCATCACCGTCGGGCGCAGCGGTGCTCGCGGCGCCGACGGTGGCACCCAGTTCCCGGTCGACCCCGTCGCCAACCGGGAACTGCACCACCCGCCCGTCGAGTCCGACCGGCCGTAGCGCGCCGATGGTCGCCCCGCACCTGCTCGGCCCGGCCGCGCAGCGCGTACCCGAGGTGGAGCGGATCGCCGTGCTGCGGGCCAACGCGCTCGGCGACTTCATCTTCGTCCTGCCGGCGCTGGCCGCGTTGCGGGCCGCGTACCCGGCGGCGGAGATCGTCCTGCTCGGCGCGCCGTGGCACGCGAAGCTCTGGCGCGATCGCCCGGGTCCGGTGGACCGGGTCCTGGTGGTTCCGCCGGCTCCCGGGATCCGCCGCCCGGAGCCGGACGAGCCGGAGTCCGGGCTGGCGGACTTCCTCACCCGGGCCCGGGCGGAGCGCTTCGACCTGGCGCTGCAGGTGCATGGCGGCGGGGCAAACTCAAACCCGGTGGTGGCGGGCCTCGGTGCCCGGGTGACGGCCGGTCTGCGGGCCGAGGACGCGCCGCCGCTGGACCGCTGGCTGCGCTACGTCTACTACCAGCATGAGGTGATCCGCTACCTGGAGGTGGCGGCCCTGGTAGGGGCCGCGGCGACCACGGTTGTCCCCACCCTGGCGGTCACCGACGCCGACCGGGCGGAGGCGGCCGGGGTGCTCGGCCCGGCGGACCGGACACGGGTGGCGCTGCACCCGGGTGCCACCGATACCCGTCGACGTTGGCCGGTCGAACACTTCGCGGCCGTCGCCCGGCAGCTGCACCGGGACGGGTACGAGGTGCTGGTCACCGGCACACCGGTGGAGCAGGAGGTGGTGGAGCGGGTGGTGGCGGCGGCCGGGGTGCCCCTCCGGCCGCAGGTCGGCACGCTCAGCCTCGGCGGGTTGGCCGGCTGCTACGCCGGCTGCGCGCTGGTGGTCGCCAACGACACCGGGCCGCTGCACCTAGCGGCCGCGGTCGGTACGCCCACGGTGGGCATCTTCTGGGTCGGTAACCTGATCACCACGGCGAGCCCGCTGCGGGGCCGGCACCGCCCGATCACGTCCTGGACGGTGCATTGCCCGGTCTGCGGGGTCGACTGCACCCCGGGTAGCTATCCACACCGGCCCGGCGACGGCGAGTGCCCGCACCGCGACTCGTTCGTGGCCGAGGTCCCGGTGATCGAGGTCCTCGAAGCCGCCCGCGACCTGCTCACCGACGGAGCGCAACCGGCCTCGACGCCCTGAGCCGCGGCTGGTGCTACGCCTGTTCGAGGAGTACCTCCCACGCCTCCACCTCACGTTCGGTGACGGTGGTCGGTGACTCCAGGTGGAATGCTTCGCTGGGCAGGACGCCGGCGCCGCCATGCCGCTCCAACACCGCGAGCTGGGCGGCGACATCCTCCCCCTGGTGCCGCTCCGGCACTCGTCGCCAGAAGTCGAAGCCGCCCGCGTCGACCAGCTTCTCCCGGTCGTACAGCACACAACCACCGATCCAGGACACCTTGTACGCCCGCCAGGCCTCCGGTGGTAGCCGCAGCCGCTCGGTGACGTGCAGCAGGTTCGCGGCCGGGTGGAGCAGTGCGCGCTCCCACTCCGGGCCGCCCGGGCGGATCCGTTCCGGCACCGGCGGCCCGTCCCACTCCTCGTAGTGCCGGTGCGTCTCCGGGCGGATGTCGTGCCGGTACGACAGACCGTGTACGGCGTTGCCGACGAACCCGCAGCCCAGCTCCGCGATCGCGGTGACCAGCCGGCGCAGGGCTCCCGGCGCCAACCACACGTCGTCGTCGAGACAGAGCACGTAGCGGGCGGTCGAGGCGGCCAGTAGCGCTGCCCGGTGCTCGGCCATTCCACGCCGGGGTAGTCGGCGGGTCAGCAGGACCGGGTGTCCCCGGTGGCGCAGAACCCGGACCATCGCCGCCACGGCCGGGTGCGCGTACGCGGGGGCGTCGTCGGACTGGTCGCTGACCACCACCCCGAAGTCGGGTACGGCTTCCTGGGCGGCGAGCCCGGAGAGGGTGACCGCCAGCTCGGCGGGGCGGTTTCGGGTGGGGATCAGTACGTCGAGGTGTCGCTCGGCGCGGAACTCGTCGGAGGTGCCGTGGTCGAGGGGTCGGCTCACGCCTGCCCCGCCACTGGTGCGCTGCCGCCGTGCGCGCGGATCCGGTCGATGATCGCCGAGGTGGAGCGGTCCGGCACGTAGCCGAGGGTGCGGACCTGGCCGCCGAGCCGCCGGACCAGGGGTGCCTCCGGCACCAGCTCCGGCGGGTAGTCCCCGCCCTTGACGTAGATGTCCGGCCGGATGGCCTCGATGAGCCGGGCGGGCGAGTCCTCCTCGAAGACCACCACATGGTCAACGTGGGTCAGCGCCGCCAGCAGGGCCACCCGGTCCTCGACCGGGTTGACCGGTCGGTCGGCGCCCTTGAGCCGGCGGACGCTGCCGTCGGCGTTGACCGCCACCACGAGCAGGTCACCGAGGGCGCGGGCCTGCTCCAGGTAGCGGACGTGCCCGGGATGCAGGACGTCGAAGCAGCCGTTGGTGAAGACGACCGAGCGGCCCGCGCGGCGGTGCGCACCGGCGATCGTCGCCAACTCGTCGGCGCCGACGAGGGTCGGGGCGTCGCCGTCGCCGGACCGGTTGAGCGCGGTGAGCAGGTCCTCCCGCCGGCAGACACAGGTGCCGGTGTCGGAGACGGTGATGGTGGCCGCGAGCTGGGCGAGCTGCGCGGCGGTCGGTAGGGGAGCGTCGGCGGCCAGGGCGAGGGTCATCGCCGCCAGGTACGCGTCTCCGGCCCCGACCGTGTGACTGGCCGGCATCGGGTTGCTGTGGCTGCGGTTGGGCTCGCCGTCCGGGCCGGCGACGACCGCGCCCTCGGTGTCCAGCGTCACCGCCACGACATCGGCGCCGGTGTGTTGCCGTAGCTCCGCCAGCCGGGACTCGGCCAGTACCGCCCGGTCCGGCCGCGCAGCGTCCCCGCGCGCTCCGGGTTCGATCTCCTCCGCGGCGACTCGACCGTCGCCGGGTGCGACCCCCACGGTCAGCTCGGAGGGGCCGTCGGAGCGGGCGCGGTCCGGGTGGTCCAGGTGCAGGCCCTCGCCCCCGCCCCCGGGGCGGGCCGCGGTGTGGGCGAGCAGTCGGCTCGCCTCGGCGAAGCTCGGCGTGACCACGGTCGGGGCGAGCCCACGCCAGTCGGCGAGGTCATGCGCGTCCAACGCGACCGTGGCGTACCGCTCCCGGTTGGCCACCAGCCACCCGCGTACCGGTGCGGGTAGGGCCCCCAGCGCGTAGTCGCAGACCACCAGGGTCGGCGCCGCGCCGCCCGCCGCGTGTAGTTCCGTGGTCGCGCAGGCCAGGGCGTCGAGCAGCCGAGCCACCCCGGCGTCGTCGAGGGGTTCCGCGGGACCACCGGAGTCCTCCCGGAGCAGGATCTGGCTGCCGGCGAGCATCCGTCGCTTGACCGGGGTCGGGCGGCTCGAGTGGCTGACCGTGCGGTCCCACACCCCGGCCCGGTCCAGGCAGTCGTGCACCTCGTCGCCGGCCACGTCCGCGCCGATCGGTGCGACCAGCGCGGCCCGTCCGCCGAGCGCGGCGATGTTGACGGCGGTGTTCGCCGCACCGCCCGCGGCGGAGATCCGTCGGCGCAGGGTGAGGATCGGGGCCGGTGCCTCCCGACAGAGCCGATCCGAGTCGGCGAACCGCCACTCGTCGAGCATCGCGTCCCCGACGACCAGTACGGGGCGTCCCAGCCAGCTCTCCACCACGGCGGCGAGTCGGTGCTGTTCCGCTGCTGCTCCTGCCATGTCCGTCCGGGTCCCCGCCGGTCCGCCGGGCCAAACCTGGCGGTGCGGGACCGGCGGCGGACTATTTGAGGATCAGTCGGTTCGTCTGCTCGAAGACATCCAGGTCGGCGAGGGTCTCCGGGACGCTGGCCGACAGCGGGCTGGGCAGGTGGCCCCGGTCGAAGAAGGCGGCGTCGGTGGTCTCATCGGTGACCCGGGTGAGGTCCCCGTCCCACTCCTCCACCCGGAACGCGGTGGTGAAGATCTGGTACGTGTGCCCGTACATGTTGGTGTGGGTGCGGTCCGGCCCGGTGTAGAGGGCGAAGGCGCTGACCCGCAGGGCGCGCAGCCCGGTCTCCTCCCGAACCTCCCGCACCGCGCAGTCGGCGATGGACTCACCCAACTCCATCGCCCCCGCCGGCATCGCCCAGTGCCCGTTGTCGGCGCGCTGGATCAGCAGGATCCGGTCTGCGTTGTCCCGCACCACCGCGCGGGCACCGACGAACATCAGCGTCCGGTCGCCGGCGAGGGCGCGGAGCTGTCCGACGTAGGAATCTGCCCAGGAAATGCTCACTCCGGCTAATCTACGCACCGCCGCCGGGGCGAGATGGAGATCCGGGGTTCCCAGATGTGATCGGCGACACTACCTTGTTGCTCATGCGGAGCACGATGATGGATGCCCCCCTCCAGGTTTCCCGGATTCTTGGCCACGGCGCCACCGTGCACAGCTCGGCCGAGGTGGTCACTTGGACCGGCGCCGAGCCGCGTCGGATGACCTACGCCGAGGTGGCGCGCTCGGCCGCCCAGCTGGCGCACGCGCTGCGGGACGAGTGCGGCGTGACCGGGGACGAGCGCGTCGCCACCTTCCTGTGGAACAACACCGAGCACCTGGTGGCCTACTTCGCGGTGCCGAGCATGGGTGCGGTGCTGCACACGCTCAACATCCGGCTCCTCCCGGACCAGGTCGCCTACATCGCCAACCACGCGCAGGACCGGGTGGTGCTGGTCGACACGACCCTGATCCCGCTGCTGGCGAAGGTCATCGGCGACCTGACCACCGTCCGGCACGTGGTGGTGGTCGGCGGCGGTGACCCCGCCCCGCTGGTCGCGGCGGCCGGTGACCGGATCTCCGTGCACCACTGGGATGCCCTGCTGGCCGGCAAGCCCGACAGCTACGACTGGCCGGACGTGGACGAGCGCTCCGCCGCCGCGCTCTGCTACACCTCCGGGACCACCGGCAACCCCAAGGGGGTGGCCTACTCGCATCGTTCGATCTACCTGCACTCGCTCCAGGTCTGCATGCCGGAGTCGTTCAGCCTCGGGCCAAAGGACCGGGTCCTGGGCATCGTGCCGATGTTCCACGCGATGTCCTGGGGGCTGCCCTACGCGGCGTTCCTCTGCGGTGCGTCGCTGCTCCTGCCGGACCGGTTCCTCCAGGCCGCCCCGATCGCCGGGATGATCGCCGCCGAGCGGCCGACCGTCGCCGGTGCCGTCCCGACCATCTGGACCGATCTCCTCGCCCACCTGGACAGCCACGACGTCGACACCAGCTCCCTGGCGGAGGTGATCGTGGGTGGGTCGGCCTGCCCACCGGCGCTGATGCACGCGTTCGAGGAGCGGCACGGCATCCGGATCATTCACGCCTGGGGGATGACCGAAACCTCTCCGCTCGGTTCGGTGGCCCGACCGCCGGCCGGGGCGGACGAGGCCACGGCGTGGCGGTACCGCTACACCCAGGGGCGGGTCCCGGCCGGCGTCGAGGCCCGGATCGTTGGCCCGCAGGGCAGGCGGCTGCCCGCCGACGGCACGTCCGTGGGGGAGTTGGAGGTCCGCGGGCCGTGGGTGACTGGACGGTACGTCGGCGACGAGACCCCCGACGAGGAGACCTTCCGGGACGGCTGGCTGCGTACGGGTGATGTCGGCACCCTCTCCCCGGATGGCTACCTGACGCTGACCGACCGGGCGAAGGATGTCATCAAGTCCGGCGGTGAGTGGATCTCCTCGGTGGAGCTGGAGAACGCGCTGATGGCCCATTCGGATGTGGTCGAGGCCTGCGTGGTGGGGGTTCCGGACCAGCGGTGGGGCGAGCGGCCGTTGGCGACCGTGGTGCTCCGGGAGGGGGCGAAGGCCGGGGTCGCGGAGCTGCGGGGCTTCCTCGCCGAGTCGGTGGCCCGCTGGCAGCTCCCCGAACGCTGGGCGGTCATCGACGCCGTCCCGAGGACCAGTGTGGGCAAGTTCGACAAGAAGGCGGTTCGGGCCCGGTACGCCGAGGGGGATCTCGCCGTCCGGGAGTTGACCTCTTCCTAGCCACCACCGCACCCGGCCGGGCCGGATCGGACCGGTGCGAGGCAGGGGCGCCGCAGCCCCGCGCCGATGTACGTGGCCATGGCCCAGGGGGGCGGCCCCGGCGTTCGCACCGCGCCGGGGCCGCCCGTTCAACGCGGGGCGACCCGCACCGTTATTCTCGCGAGGACGATTCGCCTCTGTCCCCGATACCTGGGAACTTGCTACCGGGGGAGGAGTGCCCGGCGCGATCCGGGTTCACCGGTCGTCCGCGGTGTTGATCAACACCTTTCCGATCGCCCCCTCCTCCACTGCCCGGTGCGCGGCCTCGGCTGCCGGCAACGGGTAGTGGTGCAGCGGTAGCCCCGCCTCCTCGCCTACCCGGACGCCACCCTGCTCCACCGCCGCCGCCACATCCACGACGGCCTGCGCCTTCGCGGCCTTCGGCGCGGTGTAGACCAGAACGAACTGCCAGCGGGCGTTCAAGGCCATGAGGGGCCGGACCGGCAGGGTCACCTCGCTGCCGCCGTCGTCGGCGTACACACAGACCGCGCCGCCGGTCCGGAGTAGCTGGGCATCGATGTCACTGTTGCGGGTGGAGACCTCGACGATCGCGTGGACCCCCGCTGGTGCGATCTTGCGGACCTCCGCCACCACGTCCTGTTCCCGGTAGTTGACCACGACATCGGCCCCGGCCGCCGCCGCGAGCTTCCCCTTTTCCGCGCTGCTCACCGTGGTGACCACGCAGGCGTCCGCCCAGCGTGCGAGCTGGATCGCCGCGTTACCCACCGCGCCCGCTCCACCCTGCACCAGCACGGTGTGACCGGCGAGCGCCCCGGCGTGCAGTGCGTCCGGCAGGTACTCACCGGCGGTCAGGCACCGGTGCGCGGTCAGGAACGGAATGCCCAGGCACGCGCCGAGGTCGAAGGAGGCGGCACCGAGGCGGACGGCCTGCCGGGCCGGGAGCAGCGTGTACTCGGCGGTCGTTCCCCAGGGCCGCTGCCAGGCGGCCTCCCACACCCAGACGCGTTCGCCGATGAGGGACCGGTCGACCCCCTCGCCGACCGCCTCGACCACCCCCGCGCCGTCCTGGCCGGGTATCTGCCAGCCGGCCGGCAGTTGGCCGTTTCGTCGTGCCTTCCAGTCCGTCGGGTTCACTCCCGCGACGGCCATCCGGACCAGCACCTCGCCGGCCCCCGGCTCGGGCACCGGCCGGTCGACCAGCCGCAGCACCGTGGGGTCGCCGGTGCGCTCGTACACGATCGCTCTCATGCCGCCTCCATCGCCTTCATGCGGTCATCGCCTTCATGCCGCCATGGCCTTGCCTTTATGCGGTCTTCTCAACCGCCCTGTTGGTCTGCCGTACCTGGCCGTTCCTCGCCGCCGTGGACCGTCGCCACGACCTCCGGCGTCAGCTCGTCGATCGAGGAGAGCACCACCGCGGCGAGCCGCTCGGCGTCCGGTTCCAGCGGGTACGCCCCGTGCGGCACCGCCACCACGGCCATCCCCGCGGCCGCCGCGGACCGGACGCCGTTGGCGGAGTCCTCGACCGCGACGCAGCGGGCCGGGTCGACGCCGAGCCGTTCCGCGACCGCCAGGTAGACATCTGGAGCCGGTTTGCCGTGCCTGGTCTCCTCGGTCGACAGCGTCGCGTCGAAGGTGTCGCTGAGTCCGGTAGCGTCGAGCGCCGTGCGGATCAGCCGGGTCGGGGAGGAGCTGGCCAGGCCCAGCGGCCACCGCCCGGCCGTCCGGCGCACGGCGTCAACGCCACCGTCGATCAGCGGTACGCGGTGTGCGTACCGCCGGGACATCTCCGTGACCACCTCGGTGGCGACCTGCTCGGCGGTCCGGTCGACGCCGAGTTCGTCGCTGAGGTAGCGGGACCACTCGCCGGTGCTCATGCCCATCATCCGGCGCTGCGAGTCGGCCTGCCAGGTGCCGCCGTGCGCCGAAACGTACGCCCGGCGGACCTCCTCCCAGACCGGTTCGGAGTCCACGATCACGCCGTCCAGGTCGAAGATCACCGCAGCTACCATGCCCTCATCCTGCCGGACCGGGCCGGCGGCGCCGGTCAACCCAGGGACGGCAGGCCGATCGGGTTCTCCGGCGGGATGATGGTGTGCCCGGCCCGGACCATTGGGTCGAGCAGTTCCCGGAGTCGGGCGCTGCGCTCCGGGCCGAGTGCCTGCCACGGGCGGGTCGCCGTCGCGTCGGTGGCGGCCTCGACGGTGTCGAATCCGGCCCGGCCCCGCTCGGTCGGTTCGCCGTCGGCGGTCAGCCACCCCCGGTCGTGGAGCCGACTCTTGGCCGCCGCCCACTCCTGCTCGGTCCAGCCCCGGCCGAGCAGGGTGGCCGCTGGCATTCCCACCGCGACCCGCCAGGCCAGCGTCTCCACCGGGTCGAGGTCGGCCGCGACGAGCGCGGCGATGTGCCCGTCCCCACGGTGCTCCCGCAGGACCGTCGCCGCCTGCCAGAGCCGGGCGAGCGGGTATTCACCGCGCGGCAGCGCCGCGTTCGCGGCCCCCAGCACCCGGCCGGCCGTCCTGGTCTCGGCCGCCGCGGCCTCCATCAGGTCGGCGGTCTCCGTGAGGTGGGCTTCGGGCAGCTCGTAGGTGAGCTCGGCGAGGGCCTGGACGGCACCGGTGAGTCGGGCGCGCAGGGCCTCCTCCGGGGACGCCAGTTTCCAGACCGCGGGCAGCGCGCGCTGCACCATGTGCGGGGCGAAGTGGTAGAAGGCCGCGGTCACCGGTGCCGCGGCGGTGGCGCCGAGCGGCGCGGACCGGCCGGCGAAGTAGCCCCGCCAGTAGCCGCGTAGCCCGGTCGCCTCGTACGCCGCGCGGGCCCGGGGATGGAAGTACGTCACCGCGTGCACCGGCTCGAAGTGGGTCCACATCAACCGGGCTGTCCGCCCCGCGTCGTCTGTCATGCGCACCTCCGCGTCCGTTCCGGCCCCTTGGGGGTATCTGCCCCCGGTTCGACGAACCTACTGCCGTTCGGTAACGGTGTGGAAGCCCACTGTGGCCAACTGCACCGGCGGCGGGGCGGGGCGGCGGCTTACTGCGCGTCGAGCACGTCCACGACGAAGCGCAGCGGACCGGCCGGGTAGCCGCCGCCCGGGTCGGCGCCGTACGCCAGTTCGGTGGGGATGTCCAGCTGCACCCGGCTGCCGATGGTCACACCGACCAGGCCCTGGTCCCAGCCGGGGATCACTCCGCCGACGCCGATCGGGGTGGTGAACGGTTCCTCGCGCGACCAGGACGAGTCGAACTCCTCGCCCTCGTTGTAGAGGATGCCGACGTAGTTGACGGTGATCGACTGACCGCTCTCCACCGCGGGACCGGTGCCCTCGATCAGCGGGGTGACGACGAGCTCGGTCAGCTCGCCCTCGCCCGCCTCCACGGTCGGCCGGGTTTTCAGCGCCGGGTCGAGGACGTCCGCCGACGGGGTGTCCGCCGCGGTCGGGTTGCTCTCGTCGTCACCGGCCGGGCCGACCAGCACGAACACGGCGACCAGGAGGCCGACCACGGCAACCCCGGCGAGCCCGCTGATCCAGGCCTGCCGGCGGCGCTTCGCCTCGGCCGCCTTCTGCTCGGCGAGCTGCGCGGCCAACCGCCGCTCCGACTTCTGTGCCCGGTTCTGCGTCCGCTCGCTCACGGCGTCGACTCCCTGTTCGAAGATGGTGGCCGGCACCGCGTGCCGGGGGAAGGCCGACGAACACGGTACCCGCCGAGCCCCCCGTGGTGCAGGTGTCGGACGCCCCGTTGTCTGGTGGAAGCCGGTATCACTGGTGGTGCCTGGGATCGCCGGTGGTGGCTGGTACCAACGGTGGTGGTTGGTATCACCGATGGTGTCGGTCCCGCCGTTCAGGCGGTCTTGCGGGCGGTCTTGCGGGCCGCGGCTTTCTTGGCCGGCTCCGCCCGCTGCCCCGCATCCTTCTTGGCGGTCGGCTTTGTCGCCGTCTTCTTGCCGGCTGTCTTCTTGGCGGCCTTCTTCTCCTCGGCCTTCTCCTTTTCCGCCGCCTTCTTCGCCGGAGTTGTTTTTTCGCTTTTCTTGCCGGCGGCCTTCTTCGGTGGGGCCTGCTGCTCGGCGGCCTTTCGCTGGGCGGAACGCGCCGCCGAGATGGGGGTCGGTTCGCCCGCGCCGGACCCGGCGGGTTTCTCGCCGCGTGCCGCCTGGGCCCGCTCCACCGATGCCTTCAGCGCCGCCATCAGGTCGACCGCCGCCGCCGGTGCCTCTTCGACCTCCTCCGGCTGGACGACCTCGCGGCCCTCCACCTTCGCGTCGATGACCTCCTTCAGGGCGGTCCGGTAGTCGTCGGTGAAGTCATCGGGCTGGAAGTCACCCGCCATCGAGTCGATCAGGGAGCTGGCCATCGCGAGCTCCGGGGGGCGGACCTTCAGATCCTCGTCGAGAAAGCCGAACTCCGGTGTCCGGATCTCGTCGGGCCAGAGCATCGTGTTGAGCAGCAGGACGCCCTGGTGGACCCGGAGTGTCGCGAGCTGCTCGCGTTGCCGGATCGCCACCTTCACGATGGCCACCCGTTCCGAGTCGGTGAGCGCGTTGCGCAGCAGCACGTACGGCTTGGTGGCAGTGCCCTCCGGTTCGAGGAAGTACGCCTTGTTGTAGAGGATCGGGTCGACCTGTTCGGCGGGGACGAACTCCAGTACGTCGATCGCCCGCGAGGTGCTCAGTGGCAGGTCGGCGAAGTCGTCGTCGGTGAGGATGACCAACTCGCCGCCGCCGAGGTCGTACCCCTTGGCGATGTCGTCGTAGCTGACCTCTTGGCCGCAGACCTGGCAGGTGCGCTTGTAGCGGATTCGACCCCCGTCATCCCGGTGCACCTGGTGGAACCGAATATCCTTCTCCTCGGTCGCGGAATACAGCTTCACCCCGATCGAGACGAGCCCGAACGACACGGCTCCTTTCCAAATGGCCCGCACCCTGTGCTCCTTTCGCCGGTATCGACCATGTTCTCATCCGATGGAACCGGGCGCCATCAGTTCCGCATTCGACTAAGGTCGGTTCGTGCCCGGCGTGCCGTCTAAGCCGATGCTCGCGACCACCGGGGAGCTGCCGGTGGGCCCGGGCTGGGCCTACGAGTTCAAATGGGACGGAATTCGGGCGCTGGTCAACATCGGCGACGGCCAGCAGCGGGTGTACGCCCGCTCCGGCGTCGAGGTCACCGTGGCCTATCCGGAATTGGCTGGCCTCGCCGCGCAGGTGGATGACGCCCTCCTCGATGGGGAGGTGGTGCTCTTCGGCGCGACCGGGCAGCCGTCGTTCACGGCGCTCGCCGAGCGAATGCACGTCCGGGACCGGGGTCGGGCCGCGCGGCTCGCGGCGTCCCTGCCCATCACCTACCTGGTCTTCGACTTGTTGCGACTCGACGGCGTCGACCTGACCGGCTACCCGTGGCAGCGGCGGCGAGCTGTGCTCGACGAGTTGGGGCTGGCCGGGCCGCGATGGGCGGTCCCGCCCGCCTTCTCGGACGGCCCGGCGACCTTCCAGGCGGCGGGGGAGCACGGCCTGGAGGGGGTGATGGCCAAACGGGTCGGTTCGGTCTACCGGCCGGGTGCGCGTTCACCGGACTGGGTCAAGGTCAAGTTGGAGGTGACCGGCGACTTCGTGGTGGGTGGCTGGCGGCCGGGGGCCCGCCGGCTCGGGGGGCTGCTGGTCGGGGTGCCACGGCCGGACGGCCGCCTCACGTTCCGGGGCCGGGTCGGGGGTGGCATCGGCGCGGCGCTGGAGCGGGAGCTGCTGCGCGAGCTGGAGCCGTTGCGCACCGATGGTTCCCCCTTTGCCGAGGAGCTGCCCCGCACGGACACCCGGGCCGTGGTCTGGGTCGCGCCCCGGGTCGTGGTGGAGGTGAAGTACGGCCAGCTCACTCCGGATGGGCGCCTGCGTTTTCCCCGGGTGTTGCGGTTACGCCCGGACAAACTCGCCGAGGAGGTTGACGATGCCTGACCGGCTTCGGGTCGACGTGGCTGGCCGTACGCTGGAGTTGTCGAATCTGGACAAGGTGCTGTACCCGGCGACCGGCTTCACCAAGGGCGAGGTGATCGACTACTACACCCGGGTCGCCCCGGTGCTCCTGCCGCACCTCGCCGGCCGGGCGTTGACCCGGATCCGGTTCCCGAACGGCGTCGACGGCAGCTCCTTTTTTGAGAAGAACGCTCCGGCGGCGACCCCGAGCTGGGTTCACACCGAGACGTTGCCGGTGCCCGGCTCGGCGAAGGGCCGGGAGACGATCGACTACGTGGTCGCCGACGAGCTGCCGACCCTGGTCTGGTTGGCCAACCTCGCCGCCCTCGAATTGCACACGCCACAGTGGCGAATCGGGGCGGATCCGGACCTGATGGTGGTTGATCTCGATCCGGGTGCGCCGGCCGAGCTTCGCCAGTGTTGCCGGGTCGCCCTGTTGCTGCGGGAAAGGCTCGCGGACGACGGGATCGAGTCGTATCCGAAAACATCGGGAAAGAAGGGCATGCAGCTCTGCTGTCCGATCGCCGGCACCCAACCGGCCGACGCGGTTTCCGGCTACGCCCGGCGGGTCGCCCAGGAGTTGGAGCGGGCCCATCCGAAGCTGATCGTGTCCAAGATGACCCGAAAGCTACGGGCGGGAAAGGTTTTCATCGACTGGAGCCAGAACAGCGCGGCGAAGACGACGGTGGCGCCGTACTCGTTGCGTGCGCAGTCGATGCCGGCGGTGTCCACCCCGCTGACCTGGGCCGAGGTTGCGGCCGGGGCAGCCGGCAAGCGCCCGGCGGTCAAGCCCTACCCGGCGGCCGAGGTGCTGACCCGTATCGCCGAGCAGGGCGATCTACTCGCCCCGCTGCTTGATGGCGGGCCGGAGCTGCCGGGCTAGACGGCGTGGCGGTCACCGATGCCCGGTCCGGTTGGAGTGCCAGCGCGGTGCGTCCGAAAAGATGATGTTCGTCGTCGGACGACTGGGGTAGCGTGACCCGTCGTTTAAATTCGCACCTTTTCGGGGGGAGTGGCTACCCGTGTCACGTTGGAAGAATATCGCCGTCCTGTCGGCTGCGACTGCCGCGGCGGTCGCGGTGGCCGGATGTGGACCCACCACGGCTTCTCAAGAAACAGCACAGGAGTCGAACGTGCTGGAGCTGCTCGCCAGCGACCTCAAGGGTTCCCTCCAGGAGGCGGCGGATCGGACCGGCAAGGTCGAGACCGTACGGGCGGCGATGGTGGTCTCGGGTCCCGAGGACTTCGAGATGCAGATGGTGATGGATCTGCGTGACTCCGTGAGCTACGAGATGGTCATGGAGATGGAGGGAGAACCCACCACCATCCGTTTGGTCGACTCCGCGATGTACATGGAGATTCCCGAGGCGGAACGCGAGCGCAGCGACGGTAAGAGTTGGATGAAGATGGACTTCTCTGCCGTCGCGGGGATGGGTCTTGACGAACAGATGCAGGATGCCGACCCGGTCCAGCAGGTAAAGACACTGCTGGAAATTGAGGGCGTCGCCGTTGTCGGCGAGGAGACGGTGGACGGGACACCCACGGTCCACTACAGCGTCACCGCCACCGCGGAGGAGCACCTTGCTCTGTTGGAAGAGCAGGGCAAGCTCGACTCCGCCGGCCAGGCGAACGCCGCGGACCAGATGGCCGAGTTCGGCGTCACTGAGATCAAGACCGAGCTGTGGATCGACGAGCAGTACTGGCCGCGACGGGCCCGCATTACCATGGGCGAGATGGGCGTGATGACGGTCGACTACACCGACTATAACGAACCGGTGACCATCGAGGCGCCGCCGGCCGCCGAGATCGCCGACTTCGCCGACCTCCTCGGCGACCTCGGGGAGTAGCTCAGCACCCCCACGTGACCGGGACGCACGGTCCCACTGATCGCCACGACTCTGCCCGGCCGGGCTCACCGGCCGGGCAGAGCCGTTACCGGGGCGGGCGCGGCCGGCAACGGGAGGTGTGGTCCACCGCGAGTACGCACCGTCCACCTCCCTCCGGCAACAGCCGGTCGCAGAAGACCCAGTGGCGCACATCCTGCTGGTCCTCGGCGGAGACGGTTACCCCGCCCGGTTCGACCCGGGCGCTGAACCGAATCAGCACCCGGGCGGCGGTCCGGGCCAGGATTCGGGCTCGCATCAGGTCGGCTGCGGTGACCGGGAGGTGGATCACCCAGCGGCTGGTCATCGGTAGTGGTGGCGAGCCGCCTGGGCGCTCTGCCACTCCCGTAGGGCGTTCTTGATCCGTACATTTTCCTCCCGCACCGCGACCAGGGCGGTCTGCGCGGTGGTCAACTCGTCGGCGACCCGGTGCAGGAAGTCGCGGATCTCCACCGGGTCGAGCCCCTGTCGCCGGATCGAGAAATACCGGTCCCGGACCTCCCCCGGCCGCAGCGGCAGTCGGGGGTGCGTGGGCGGGGCGGGTTTGTGGTGGTGGGTGACCCCGCTGTTCGGACCGGGTCGGTGCTTGAGTCGGCGGATCAGGTTGCGCATGGTGGCCACCCTTCGTGGAGTCGGGGGTAGGTGGAGGGGCGCTCCGTCGGTTGGGGCCGGCGGAGCGCCCGCCCGGCCGTCGCAGCCTCAATCGGCGGTACGACAACCGGGCCGCGCCTGGGGGTGGCGCGGAGGTGTGATCTCGGCGGCGATGCGAGACCAGTACGAGAGGCGCCAACCGACCGCAGCGGCACCGCATCACCGACAGCGACGCTACTGACACCAAGTCACCTATGTTAAGAAGTCACTTGCCCAGCTACCCAGCTATGTCATACATGCAACATATGTTGCCTATGGCGAAAGGTTGATCGATACTGGGCGGGCCAACCGACTGCAAGGGGCCCGACGTGCCTATTCCACCCACGATGGACGAGTTGCTCGAAGACCTGTTGAGCAAGATCAAAGATGGGACCTACCCGCCCGGTTCGCAGTTGCCCTCCGGGCGGGTGCTGGCGGACAACTACGACACCTCTCAGTCCACTATCAGTCGAGCCGTGGCGCGGCTGCGGGCGCAGGGGGTGTTGGTGGGTCGTCCCGGGCGCGGCGTCTTCGTCGCGGAGCCGCCACGTCGTTGACGGGGCGCTGCCCTTGATCGGGCGGCACCCCGCGCTGCCGCCACCCGTGCCTCGTTAGGCTCGAGGTCATCGCACCGGCCACGACCCGGGTTGGCCTACGCCACACTTCGGGGCTCTCAGCTGTGGACACTCGACGAGCAAATGTCACTATGCGCGGCGCAGGCGGCATTCGGTGGAGCGAAGGGGCAGCATGGAACAGGTACTTGTCACGGGAGCCACCGGCACCGTGGGCAGCCTTCTGGTTCGCGACCTCGCCGACCGCGGGGTGCGAGTGCGGGCGCTGGTTCGTTCGCCGGAGCGGGCGGCGGCAGCCCTACCCCAGGGCGTGGAGACGGTCCGGGGGGATGTCACCGACCTGGCCTCGGTCCGGTCCGCGGTCGGCGGGTGTGACACCGTCTTTCACGCTGCCGGGCTCCCCGAGCAGTGGTTGGCCGATCCCGACGTCTTCGAGCGGGTCAACGTCGGCGGCACGCGGCACCTGGTGGAGGCAGCTCTCGCCGAGGGCGTGGCGACGTTCGTCTACACCAGCACGATCGACGTTTTCGACCAGGCCCCGGGCCAGCCGTTCGACGAGTCACGGATCGCGGAACGTCCGCTCGGCACCGCGTACGAGCGTTCCAAGCAGCGCGCCGACGTTCTCGTGACCGATGCGGTCGAGCGGGGCCTGCCAGCCCGGTTCCTGCATCCGTCCGGGGTCTACGGGCCCGGTCCGGCGACCGCGACCGCGCTCAATCTGCTGCTGCTCAGGCTGGTCCGTAATCAGATTCCCGCGCTGCCCCCAGGTGGCATGCCCGTCGTCTACACCGAAGATGTCGCCCGGGGACACCTCCTCGCGGCCGAGGCGCCGGTCGGCAGCCGGTTCATCCTCTCCGACCGCTACCTAACCCTGACCGCCATCGCTGAGCTGGTCCACACGTTGGTGCCGACGGCCAAGGTCCCCCGCACCATCCCCCCGGCGCTCGCGAAAGCCATGGCCACCACCGGGGAGGCCCTCTCCCGCGTGACCCGCCGGCCGCCGCTGCTCGCCGCGGGCGAGCTGCACTTCCTTCGTTCGCACCCGCTGCCGGACGCCTCCCGGGCCCGCAGTGAGCTGGGCTGGCAGACCACCGATGTACCGGAGGGCTTTGCCCGCGCCCTGCGGCACTTCGACGTGCTGCCCCAGCCACATTCCACCCACGGTGGATGAGTTGCGCGAAGAGCTGACGCGGTGCTGCCCTTGATCGGGTAGCCCGCCGTTCCCGTCGTCGTTACGCCTCGGCCCAGACGGCCAGTTCGTTGCCGCTCGGGTCGGTGAAGTGGAACCGCCGCCCGCCCGGGAAGTCATACGGGCCGTCGACCACGGTGCCGCCGGCCTCGGTCACCGCCTGGACCGACTTTTCCAGGGCGGTCGAGAACAGCACGACCAGTGGGCCGCCCGCCCGCACCTGCGGATCCTGCCGCAGCCCGCCCACCTCCGGTGCGGACTCGCCGTGCGGGCTGCGGATGCCGGCGTATTCCGGCCCATAGTCGGTGAACTGCCAGCCGAAGGCCTCGCCGTAAAACCGTTTCGCCTCCGCGAGGTCGGTGACGGCGAACTCAATGTAGTCGATGGCGTGCTGTCGGTTTGTCACAGAATCGGTCATGCACCAGATCATGCCCGGTGGGTACGACCAACTCGGGGAGGCGAGCCCCTTCCACGCCGTCCGCCGTCGAATGCCGCCGGCCCAAACGTTACCCAGCGCGAAGGCCGCCCGTTACGACTAACGTGCCGGGTGGAAATTCGTGGGTCGGTCGTTGCCGGCGCCATAGCGGGTGAAGTAGTGCAGGGCGGTGAAATCGGGCACCGATTCGACCGCGTTCCTCGCCATTCCCGGATCGGCGGGGTCATCGCCCGGCCGTCGTCCGTGCAACAATCCGTTCGGATTCAATGACGAGGTTCCTGGGAGTCGACGGTGCAGTGCACGAACTGCGGCAATTATATTGATCCGGCAAAGGGCGAGTGCGAGTGTGGCACTCCGTTGCCGCAGCCAACCGGAGCGGAGGTGCCCGGCCAGCGGCCCGCGCAGCCGATCTCCGTACCGCCGCACAATGTCCAGCCGGCCCGGGGGCAACGGCTCTTCGCCCGTCCTCCTGGCTATCCGACCTTCGTCTCCTGGCTGGTGACCGGTGCGTTGCGGAACCGGCGTGGCGCGCTCGGCGCGTTCCTCGCCGCCTGGTTCAACCTGCCGCTCGCCGTGTTCGTCGGCGGTCTGGGGATCGTGTACGGCGGGATAGCTGGCTACCTCGGTGGGCTCACCAGCGGCAATGAATTCGGCCCCGATTTCCTCGCCGAGGTTCCCCTGCTCGGTTCGGTGCTCAGCGGTGCCGCGCTTCAGGTTGGCGGCGTGCTCGGCCTTCTGGTCGGCGTGCTGCTCGGCTGCCTGGCCGGGTTCTTCGGCGGCCTGTTCGTGCCGTGGTCTCTGGTCACCACCGAGCCGGGCTATGCCATCGGCTACTTCGTCGCCCAGACCATTGTCGCGATTCTCCTCAGCCTGCTCTACACCAGCTACGGAATCGCTACCGAAGGATGGCGGTTCCGGGCCGCCGGCTACCGCGAACCAAGCCGCCGAGAAAGGGAACTGCTCCAGCCGATCCTGGTCGACTGCGCGACGCGGCTGCAACTTGACACGTACCCGAAGCTGCTCATCGATGACAGTCACGATCCGCACGCAATCGGCGGGACCCGACACGTGGTGCTCAGCCGCGGACTGCTCGACGAGTTTGACTACGCGCCCGAGCCGATCGCCGCGGTGCTGTGCCACGAGCTGACGCACTGGCGCAACGCCGACCCGGTGTCCGGCCTCTTCGTGCGCGGGCTCGGCCTGCCGCTCTACCTCGCCTACGCGTTGGTCGCCTGGCTGCGACGGAAGTTCCGGCACCCGATCCTCTCCCTCGCCTTGGCGCTCAGCGCCTGGCCGCTCCTGCTGACTGTGCGGTACTTCGTCATGCCGATGCAGGCAGGGGCGAACCGAGCCGCCGAATACCTCGCCGACCAGGGCGCGATCTGGGCGGGGCACCACCTCGGGCTGCGGCAGGTGTTGAGCCGGGTCCAGGGCGGGTTCGACGGTGCCCGCGATGGGTGGGAACTCGCTGTCTGCGCCAACCACCCCCCGAGTGAGCTGCGTTTGGAGCGCGCTGAGGCGCCCGGTGCTGACTATCCGCTGCCCGACCGAGACTCGCCGGCACGTCCGCTTCCGGTGGTCGTGTCCAGCTCATCTCGTGACTGAGCCAGTGGCGGAGAGGCAGCGATGACGACGATTCAGGCCTGCGCGAAGTGCCGGACCGTGCTCCTCCCGGGCCAGCAGGGGTGCCTGCGATGTGGCTTCCCGGCCGCCGAGCAGACGCGGGAGTGCTCCACCTGTCACCGTCCCACCGGGGTGGACGCGCGGTTCTGCCCCGCCTGTGGGCAGCGACTGGGGCAGGGGTCGCCGATGCCCGCCGGTGAAGCGGCGACGGCACCGACGCCCGGCACCGATCCAGCCGCCCTGTTGCCGCCGCCCGCCGCGTTCGCCAAGGTGCGCAACCCCAATCGCTGGCTGTACCGGCTCACCGGCGTCGGTCTGGCCGTGCTGTTGGCCGGTATTGCCGGCCTCTACGTGGTCCAGAGCGTCTTCTACACCCCCGAGCGCGTGGTGGCGGAGTACTTCTCCGCGCTCTCCGAGCGGGACTTCGCCGCCGCGCGTTCGCTCCTGGAGGAACCGTCCGGGGATGGTCCGAACGATCCCGGGAAGCTGCCGTTGATCCCCCTGAACGCGTCGTACCAGCCGCCGTCGGCGGCGGAGGTCACCTCGATCGAGGTACCGAACGAGATCGAGCTGGCGGGGGTTCCGGCCGGAACGGACCGGGCTGACTGGCGGGTGGCCGGCGTCACGTACCGGGTGGGCGACCGTACCTTTCGGGAAGTGCTGTATCTACACCGGCAGAAACGGAAGGAGCTGGGTGTTCTTCATGGCTGGTTGATCTACGGCGGGGTTAGTGAGCTGACCGTGTCGGCCTGGCAGAACAGTCCGAGCGTGCTCATCAACGGGCAGGTGGTGCCAGTTCTCGAGGGGAACGCGACCGCACGCGTCTTCCCTGGTGTCCATGAGGTGGGATTGGCTGACGACCCACTACTCCGGGCCGAGCTGGTGTCTGCGGAGGTTGGTCTGCTGAGGCCGCACGAGGCGCGGCTACGGCCAACGGTCCGGGACACGGCGCGCAAAGCGGTCGAAAGTCAGGTGAAGTCGTACCTTGACCATTGTGCTGAGAGCACCGACCCGTCGCCGGAAGACTGCCCCTTTTCCTGGACGGCGGTTGACTCCTCGCAGACCGTGCAATGGACGATCGAAACGTATCCGGAGCTCGACTTCGATATCTATGACGGTCAGGTCGCTGTCACCGGTTGGTCGGGGCGGGTCAACGTGGCATGGGCCGGCTATGGCGGTGCGGAGATGGATTACGACATCGGCTTCGCCGTCACCGGTTGGGCCACCTTGGTCAGTGCTCAGGTGACCTTCGACCACGACTTGATGTACTGATCAGTCTGTTATGGATGGTCTGGCCACGATTCCCGGTGCCGACGTGGTGTTGGTTGGAAGGTATTGATTCGCCGGCCCAAAGTTGCCAGGCAGATGGGGCCGGAAGGGGCTTGTCCGGCTTGAGCGGCTGGGTTACTGTGTCCAGTCGACCTAGTTTTGCTTCCCGGGGGAGTGGCTTCACGTGTCACATTGGAAAAAGTTGAGCGCACTGGCAGTCGCGGCCGTTGCGGCGGTTTCGATGACTGCCTGCGGGCCGAACGACTCCGAGGGAGAGTCGGGTGCGCTGGAACAGCTCACCGATGACGTCCCTGGCTCGCTTCGCGCGGCAGCCGACAAGGCCAAGGAAGCCGAAACGGTGCGAGCTGACGTGGTCACCTCGGGAGGTGCCGCAGATTCTGAAATGCAGATGACGATAGACTTCCGTGATTCGCTCAACTTCGACGCGGTCGGCGAGGTTCTTGGTGAACCCGTCGCCATTCGCCTGGTTGACTCCGTGATGTACACGGAGAACTCCGCGGAGGATCGGGAGCTCTACGGCGGTAAGCGCTGGACCAAGATCGACCTCAGCTCGGCGCCCGCAGGCGATACGGGCATGGATCAGATGTTGCAGGAATCCAACCCATCCCAGCAGATTGAGGTGTTGCTGGAGTTGGAGGGCGTCACCGTCGTGGGCGAGGAGACGGTGGATGGGGTCCGTACGGTCCAGTACACCGTCACCACCACCCCCGAGAAGCTCGCCGAGGCGCAACCGGAGGGGTCCTCGGACCTGTCGACGCTGGGGGACACTCTCGGTGCAACCGAAGTAACGCTCGATATCTGGATCGACGAAGAGCACCTGCTTCGTCGGTCCCGCTCGGACCTGGGCGAGGCGGGCGTGACGACGGTTGACTACTACGACTACAACGAGCCCGCGCAGATCGAGGCGCCGCCGGCAGCGGAGGTCGCCGACCTTGAGGATGTCTTCGCGGACATCGACAAGGACCTTGAGGATGCCATGAAGGAGCTCGAAGAGCTTACCGGTGGCAGCTGAACGGGATAGTCCTAGCTGAACGTCGTACACCGCCCGGCCGGGCTCCCCGGCCGGGCGGAGTCGTTGCGGGCCCTGCCAGACCGTCGGCGCGCGCGCCCCGCGCCGTCAGTCGACCGAGGGCAGCGACGGGCCAAGGACATCGTCGGCGTCCACGATCGTGTAGGCGTACCCCTGCTCGGCGAGGAAGCGTTGCCGGTGGGCGGCGTACTCGGTGTCGATCGTGTCCCGGGACACCACCGTGTAGAAGTGCGCCTGCCGGCCGTCGGCCTTGGGCCGGAGCACCCGACCGAGCCGCTGCGCCTCCTCCTGCCGGGAGCCGAACGTGCCCGACACCTGGACCGCCACCGCCGCCTCCGGCAGATCGATCGAGAAGTTACCCACCTTCGAGATCACCAGGGTCCGCAGCTCACCGGAGCGGAACGCGTCGAAGAGCCGCTCCCGCTCCCGGTTCGTGGTTGACCCCTGCACGATCGGCGCGTCCAGATACTCCCCCAGCTGGTGCAGCTGGTCGATGTACCCGCCAATCACCAGGGTCTGCTCGCCCGGGTGCCGGTCCAGCAGCGCCTTCACCACCGGCAGCTTGGTCCGGGTGGTAGCCGCCATCCGGTAGCGCTCCTCGGCCTCCGCCATCGCGTACGCCATCCGCTCGGCCTCGGTGAGCGTCACCCGCACCTCGGTGCACCGGGCCGGGGCGATCCAACCCTGCTGTTCGATGTCCTTCCACGGTGCGTCGTATCGCTTCGGACCGATCAGGCTGAAGACGTCCCCCTCCCGGCCGTCCTCGCGAACCAGGGTGGCCGTCAGCCCCAGTCGGCGACGGGCCTGCAGGTCGGCGGTGAACCGGAAGATCGGTGCGGGCAGCAGGTGAACCTCGTCGTAGACGACCAGACCCCAGTCCCGTGCCCCGAACAGGTCCAGGTGGGTGAACGCGCCGCCCCGCCGGGACGTCAACACCTGGTACGTGGCGATGGTGACCGGACGGATCTCCTTGCGCTCACCCGAGTACTCGCCGATCTCCGCCTCGGTCAGCGACGTACGGGCCACCAACTCCCGCTTCCACTGCCGCCCCGCCACCGTATTCGTCACCAGGATCAGCGTGGTCGCCTTCGCCTCGGCCATCGCCGCCGCCCCGACCAGGGTCTTCCCCGCGCCGCAGGGCAGCACCACCACGCCCGACCCGCCGGCCCAGAACGCCTCCACCGCCTCCCGCTGGTAGGAGCGCAGGGTCCACGGCTTTCCGCCGTCCCCGCCAGCCTCGGCCAGCTCGATCGGGTGGGCCTCACCATTGACGTACCCGGCCAGGTCCTCGGCCGGCCAGCCAAGCTTGAGCAGGGCCTGCTTGAGCCGCCCGCGCTCGGACGGATGCACCGCGATGGTGTCGTCGTCGAGCTTCGCGCCGAGCATCCCGGCGAGCTTCTTGCTCTTGGCGACCTCGATCAGCACCACCCGATCCACGGCCCGCAGCACCAGGCCGTGCGCCGGGTCGTTGATCAGTTGCAGCCGGCCATACCGGTCCATCGTCTCGGCCACGTCAACCAGCAGGGCATGGGGCACCGGATAGCGGCTGTACGTGATCAGCGCGTTGACCACGCCCTCGGCGTCGTGCCCGGCGGCCCGGGCGTTCCAGAGGCCCAGCGGGGTCAGCCGGTACGTGTGTACATGCTCCGGTGAGCGTTCCAACTCGGCGAACGGCGCGATCGCCAACCGGCAGGCCTGCGAATCGGGATGCTCGATCTCCAACAGCAGGGTCTTGTCCGACTGCACGATCAGGGGTCCACCACTCACGTGAGCGCCTCTCTTGATCTTTGGATGTCGATCGTCGTGCCGGCTGTGGGGCCACGGGACGACCATCCAGTGTTGCACGCTCCGCTCCGGTTGCAGGTTTTTTGGGCGCACATGCAACCTGGCGGGGCACTGGTACGTCTTGCAGGGTGACAATCAATGCGGGTGAGTCTCGCGTTCCTGGTTCCGGGCTGCCTTCCGGATCCTGCCCGCACGGTTGTCACGCTGGTCGGCGCCGGTGCGTACGCGTTCGATCCGCGGCCGAGGGCGGCGGGGTCGGAGGGCCCGCGTCGGTCGGGGCGGCGGAGTCGCCAACGGGGGCGGGCGCAACGCCCGGGCCGGACCGGCCGGTCGTGGTGCTGGCCCACAGCCACGCTGAGTGTCACCCTGGATCCTCGGAGTTCGTCGATGGCGGGGAGGGCGGAATGACCGTCGACCAGGACATGATGACCGAGACACCGCGGAGACCCGATCCGCCTGTCTCCGCCGGCACCATGGTCGCCTACGTGGCCGGCGGGGTGCTTCTGTTCGGTTGGTTCCTATTTGGTCTGCTGGTGCAGCGGCAGGGCCTCGTGGACTCGGTCGGCGAGACCGCCGGTACGGCGTTTGGTCTGCTGTTGGTGGTCGCGGTGGTCGGAACGTTCCGCCGCGACCGGCGCTGACCCGTTGGTCTTCTCCCGCGCGACCGGCACGGACCTGGCGCGGCGTTCAGTCCGCCAGCACCGCTGCGGCCACCCGGTGTAGGGCGAAGGTGTGCAGCATTTCGGTCCGCTCGTCTTCCGCCCGTAGGTAACCGGCCCCGATCGACACCGGCCGGACCAGCCGGGAGGCAGTTGCCCCGTGCGCGTCGACATAACCCACCCAGACCAACGCCTTGTCCCGAACCGCTTGCTGGAGTACGGCCAGCGCGTCGGTGTGGCGGTGCGCGGCTCCGGCGCCTTCCTGGCCGCGGAGCGACGCCGGCGCCCGCTGTGCGGCCCGGGTGGCGGCGTCGCCCCGCCGGATCTGCTCGACCATGCCGAGGAGCCGGGGCATCGGGAGCCTCGGGGCGGTGACCGGGTCAACGATCCGGGCGGCGGTGCCCGGCGGCCGCGCCGGTGCCCGGCGGGTCCTGGGCCGGGTGAGTACCGCCGCGCCGGTGGCGTCCTCGGGTACCGGCGCATAGCCCGCCTCGCGCAGCGTGGCGAGCATCCGGTTGACCGGGCCCGGCGTGACGAGCACGGTCGGCGCGAGCCGGCGGAGCGCCAGCACCTCCAACCGGCGGTCGGCGAGTACCTCGCCGAGTAGCGCCTCATCGTCGCTGCGCAGGTACGCCCCGGTGGCGCCGACCCGCAGCCCGCCGTGCCGGCGGGCGACGTCGTCGACCAGGTAGGTGAGCCCCTGCGGCACCGGGGTCCGCGAGCGCCGGGCGAACAACCCGTGTAGGTCGTCTGCCGAGTAGCCGGCGTCCAGCGCCCGGCGGACGCTAGCCGGCGTCACCCGGTGCACGCTGGCCCCACCGGCCGACTCGTGCTCGGCCACCACGTCCAACTCGGCGGCGAGGGTCGGGTCAGCCGGTCCGGGTACGACGACAGTCAGATCGGCCTGCACCAGGAAGTGGTCAACCGGGGCGGGGAGCAGCCCGTCCAGCGCCCGTACCGCCGTTGACGGCTCACCGTCGACGTGCAGGCCCAGCGGGTCGTCCGCGCCCCGCTGCTCGCCGGCGGTGGCGTCGGTGAGTAGCAGCCGCCCGTACGAGGTGAGCGCCCCCAGCCCGGTCACGCCCAGCGTGGCCGCCTCGGTCAGCACCTCCCGGTGTGCCGCCTCCCGTCCCCGACTGCGCCGGGGCGCTCGCCAGTCCAGCAGCTCCAACACCTCGTCCGGGGTGGGTGCGGTCGCCGGCTCCAGGTCGGCGAGGACACCGAGCGCCGCCTGCCGGGCGATCGGCGTCCCAGCGCGTTCCGCCTCGGGGGAGAGCACCGTGATCGGCCGGTCCCGGTCGTCGCGTTGGCCGACCAGCCCGGGCTGTCGGGTCATCGTCAGCCACGCCCGGGCCAGCTGTTCCCACCGTTGCGCCAGCGAACCGGCGCGCCAGGCCTCGTACCCGGTGCTCGGCAGCACCTGCTGGTCGCCACCGGTTCGGGGCGCGGCGAGCCCGGGCGCCTCCAACTCCCCGGTCAGTCCGGCGGCGTGCGCCGCCTCCAGCAGCAGCGCGGCGGTCGGTTCGTCCAGGCCGAGGGCGCGGGCCAGTCGGCGCAGGTCGCGGACGCCCAGACCGCCGGAGCGAAGCACCGAGGCCGGCTCCGCGGCGAGCTGTTCCAGCAGTGCCTCGGCCTGGCGGACCACCTCCATGGTCTGGCCGGCTCCGGCCGAGTCGACCGCTTTCGGTTCCCGCGGTGGGCTCGCGACCTCTGGTGGGTCGGTGGGCATGGGGCCGAGCGGGCCGGTGTCCCGGCGAAGCAGGAGCCCCACCTCCCGGGGCAGCTCGACGGTCCCGGGGCGGCCGCCCCCACCGGTGGTGACCGAAACCAGGAGCCGGTGGTCAACCAGCCAGCGCACCGGTGAGCCGGTGGGCGCGCCGCCGTTCGTGGGGTCCGGCGGCAGGGCATCCTCGGCGCCCAGGGGCGGGGCCTGCAACGCCCCCGGTGGCACGCTGCCGACCGGCGGACCGGCGGCGAGCCGATCCAGGATGGCCCGCGCCGACGGCGGTGCCGAGAGCAGGGTGCGCCGCAGCTTCGCCGGGTCCGCGCAGAGGGCCGCCGCCCGCGAGTCCAGCTCCGCTGCCGGCCGGCCCAGCCCCGCGGGGTACGGGGAGATCTCGTCGATGCCGCCGACCACGTGCAGCCGTTCGTCGGGCCCGTACAGCAGCAGGCGGGACCGGAGAAGTCGCACCGCTTCGCGTACGGCGGCCGGGTCAGGGGGGCGCGCGTTGGCCGCGGCCATGGCGAGGATCACGTCGAGGCTGGTCGTGTCGGCCGCTGCGTCGCGGGTGAGCCGGGCGGCGTCGAGGACCTGAAGCGTGAACCGGTCCAGGCTGTCCAGCACGCGGGCCACCGATACCCGGGACTGGGCTCGGAGGGCGAGCGCGGCGAGGTCGCTGGGGACCGGTACGACCAGGTCCGGCCGCTGCTGGAGCAGGGCCGCGAGCTCCTGGTCGGGCAGCGCACGCAGGTGGTCGGCGAGTGAGTTGGTCATCGTCTTTCCACGCTAGCCCGGCGGGTGCCCGCTCCGCCCCTCGGTCGGCCAGTCGCCCCCACCGCATCGGTGACCGCCGTACCGGTGGCAGCCGCGGCCGGGGTGACGCCGGTGCGCGATGATCTCACTGGATTCCCAGCGGCGCCCGACGCCGCGGTCCGGCTAGCCTTAGAGCAGTAGACGTCGTGAGTGAAGCAGAGGTTTTCAAGTGCCGACGGGTCGAGTGAAGTGGTACGACGCGACCAAGGGATACGGGTTCGTCACCAGTGACGAGGGCGGCGACGTGTTCCTGCCCAAGGCGGCGCTTCCGGCAGGTGTCACCGACCTCAAGGGTGGGCAGCGGGTCGACTTCAGCGTGGTTGACAGCCGTCGTGGCACCCAGGCGATGGGGGTCAAGCTGTTGGAGGCCCCACAGTCGGTGGCGGAGCTGCGTCGCCGCCCGGCGGAGGAGCTGCACGGCCTCGTCGAAGACATGATCAAAGTTCTGGAGGCGAAGGTGCAGCCGAACCTACGCCGAGGCCGGTTCCCGGACCGGAAGACCGCGCAGAAAATCGCTCAGCTGGTCCACGCGGTCGCCCGCGAGTTGGAGGTCTGAGGCACCAGGCCGGCGTCGGCGGCCCGGCCCAGCAGCGCGTTGACGGCGGCGTACCCGGCCGCACCCAGGTCGGCGGTGAACTCGTTCACATAGAGGTCGATGTGCCGCTGGACCACGTCGGGCTCCATCTCCTGCGCGTGCCTCAGCACATAGTCGCGGCTGGCCGCCGGGTCCGCCCAGGCGTGGTGGACCGACTCCCGGATCCATCCGGTGGCGGCCTCGGGGTCCACGCTGCCGCGGCGGGCGAGAATCGCGCCGAGCGGGATCGGGAGGCCGGTGTCGGCCTCCCACCACTCGCCCAGGTCGACCAGGGCGGTCAGCCCGTGCCGGGGGTAGGTGAACCGGGCTTCGTGGATCACCAGGCCGGCGTCGTACCGGCCGGCGGCGACTCCCGGCATGATCTCGTGGAATGGCACCACCTCGACCCGGGCGGGTGGCCGCCCGGCTGACCAGAGCCGGAAGAGCAGGTAGGCCGTGGTCCGGTCGCCGGGTACGGCAACCGTGGCCCCGGAGAGGTCGGCCCGGTCCGGGATCCCGGTCACCCGGCCGCCCGAGCCCTCGGGTGCCGCAGTAGGGGCGAGCGTCGGGTCGGTTCGGGTCAGCACCAGGGGTCCGCACCCCCGGCCGAGTGCTCCACCGCAGGGCAGGAGGTGGTAGTCCTCGAGCAGCCACGGCAGCGCCGCGTAGCTCACTTTCACCAGGTCGAACGCACCCCGCTCGGCGGCCGTGTTGGTCACGTCCACGTCGGCGTAGGTCACCGTGACCGCAGGGGCGCCGGGGACCTGCCCGTGCACCAGCGCGTGGAAGACGAACGTGTCGTTGGGGCAGGGCGAGATCGCCAGCGAGAGCGTCACGCACCTACGGTATCCCCGCGGTACGGCCGTTCCTGGCCGGCCTTGTGGCAGCGGCCAAGATCCGGCATTGTCCGGTGGTCCAGATCTGCGTCGCGGCCGCCGGAGGTACCAACTGCCCACCTCGTACCTGCTCTGGCTCGTCGGGATCCTCGCCTCGCTGCTGGGCAACTCGCTGTTCTACTTCGCCCTCGGTTGGCAGGCGAGTGCGCATGGCGGTGCCATCGCCGGTCTGGTGCTCACCGCCATCACGCTGCCGCGGGTGCTGCTGCTTTTGATCGGTGGGGCGGTCGGGGATCGGGTGAGCGCCCGCCGAGTGCTCATCATCGGCGATGCGGCGATGCTCGTCTTCTCGGTCGCCCTGGCGGCAGCGGCCTACCACCTCGGGGCGCCACCCTGGTTGTTGCTCACCGCCGGGGTTGCCGTGGGGGTCGCTGACGCCTTCTATCTGCCGGCGTCCGGTTCGATGCCGCGACGGCTGGTCAACCCGGACCAACTGTCGCGGGCCCTGGCGCTACGTCAGGCCGGCGGTCAGGTGGTGGCCGTGGGCGGCGGTCCGCTCGGCGGGGTTCTCGTCGGGTTGGCCGGGCTGGCGGGGGCCGCCCTGGTCAACGCGGTGACCTTCGCCGCGGTACTGATGCTGCTGATCGCCATCCGGCCGCGGTACGGCGCCCCGCCGCCGCCCGGGGGCGGCGGGGTTGTCCGTGACGCCTTCGACAGCCTCCGCGTTGGCTTTCGTGATCCGCTCCTGCGTCCCGGGTTGACGATGACCGGGGCCGCGGCGGCGTTCCTGCTCCCGGTGCTGTCGTTGCTGGTCCCGCTGCTCGCGCGGGCGGAAGACTGGGATGCCGCGGCTGCCGGTCTCATTCTTGGGGCACAGAGCATCGGCATGCTGGTCGTCACCCTGGCTGTCGCGCGCCGAGGCCCGCTCGGCCGGCCCGGTCTCCTCTCCGCCTGGGGTCTGTTGATAGCGAGCACCGGTGTCCTCGGACTGGCGCTCTCGCCCACCGCCGCTGTCGCCATCGGCGCGGCGGTGGTCCTGGGACTCGGGAGTGGCCTCTTCGCCGCGCACATCGGGCCCCTGATCCTGGGGACGACCCCGGAGACGCACCTGTCCCGGATTCAGGCCCTGCTGACCCTGGTGCAGAGCCTGGCCTCGTTGGTCATGCTCAACGTGCTCGGCACTGTCGTCGAACACCGTGGTGCGGTGGTGGCGGTCGTGATCTGCGCGGTGGCCACCGGCGGCGTCGGGCTGTTGGCACTGCTGTCCGCGCCGCTGCGTACCACTCGGGTCGGGCTCCCGCCAGTCCCGGTCAACCGATGAACGTTCGAGTGGCGTTGCCCGAGCGGCGCAACTCGTGGTGCTGCCCGGCCACGTTACGGAGCTCCCGCCTCCGGTGTGGCCTCGTGCCCCCGCAACCCGTGGGTACGGCGCCGCTGCTTCATCTCCGCCTCGTAGATGTGCCGCCGCCCGCCGGCCAGGCGCTCCCGTGCGTCCCGCTCGATCTTCTGGAACGTGGCGTAGTAACCGTCGTCGAACTCCTCCACGATCTGGAATGTCCACCGTCCGGGTAGCACGTTGCGGCCCAGCAGCTCGTGCTCGACCCGGTCGGCCATGTCGTCGTGCCCGGCCTCGCGGAGCAGCCGTACCACCCGGTCGAGGGTGAGGTCTGCTCCCCCGATGAGCTGGTGTGCCGAATACAGGTGACCCCGCGCCCGGTGGACTGTCTCCAACGCCTCGCTCAATCCGCCCAGTGCTTCGACGGCGGCGTCATCGAGCCCGGCCGGCCGGGAGTGTTCCGCGTCCACTGACCGCTCCTGATCTGGCATGGCGGCTGAGATACCCCGGAATCGCCGGGCTGCACCCGAGGGGGTGTGCCGGGACGGCGGCAGGCGCAGGTGCAGATCGGGTTCGTCCCATGCTGTACCGATGAGTCCGTTCAGCCGGGCCTCCCGCTTGGCTGCCATAGTGGTTCCGGTGGCTTTGCCGGACGATTCACGTGTGGCACCATCGTGGCACCGGCAACCACCTCCGGTCCCCCTCGACAGGAGTTGACCTATGTCTAAATCGACGTACCGCTGGCGTGCCATCCTCGCGTTCGCGGTTGTGGCTGCGTTCGTGGGTGGCTTGCTGGCTGTGGGGTCGAGTGCCCAGCTCTTTGACTACAACTGGACCGCGCCTGCCCTGGAAGCAGGCGTATCGGTACTGCAGTAGCTTCCGCGCCACCGACCAGGGGGCGGTATGTCAGTCAATTCTCCGCCGGTGCGTAGGACCGCCGAGCAGGTCTGGCTGATCACCGCCCCGCTGGCGATGGTCGCGGTGCTCTGTACCGTCTTCCTGGCGCTCGCGACTGAGTCGTCGCCCGCCAACCTGACCATCACCACAGCCCTGTTCGTCGCGATGGTCGCGGCGAGTACGCAGGTCCTGCAGATCGTCGTCCGTCGCCAGGCGCTCGAGGTGATCGCCACCGAGATCCCACTCGTGCTGGCCTTCTACTACCTGCCACCGGTGACGGTGGTGGTGCTCATGGTGCTGTCCGCCCTCGCCGGGCATCTCTGGCGTCGGCTCGGCGTGGTCAAGATCGGGTTCAACCTGGCCCGCACCGGCGCGGCCGCCTCGCTCGGCGGTGTCGTCCTAGTCGGACTCTCTGGTGTGGATGGAACTGGCCCGCGGACGTGGGCGGTCCTGTTCGCCGCGGTGACGGTGAACTCGGTGGTTTCGCTGCTCGCAATCAGCGGCGTGGTGAGCTGGTTGCACGGCTGGCAGGCCGGCCGGGAGCTGTTCCGCAGGTCGCCGGTGACCCAGCTGGTCAATTCGATCAACGCGGTGATCGGCCTGATCCTGCTGCTGGCGTTGGAATCGACCGGGTGGTCGATTCTGTTGATCGCCGTGCTGGCCGTCGCGATGGTGGTGCTCTACCGCTCGTACGCGCAGTTCCTCCGGCAGCATCGCATGTTGAGCAGCATGTACGAGCTGACCCGGGCGATGGCCGAGGGCGGTCGGGAGGGCGCCGTCGCCGATGCGCTGCTGGGCCGGATCCGGGCGCTGATGCAGGCCGAGTACGCGACCCTGTGGCTTCCCGCTCTGGGCCGCTATCCAGAGCTGTTGCTCAGCGCCCGGGTGGACGACCGGGGCCTGCTCGACATCGCCCCAACCCCTGCCGAACTGCGGGAACAGGTCCGGGAGTCCGGGGTGACCCTCGCGGCGGGCCGGGCTCTTCCGAAACTCCCCGACATCTCGCGGGACCTGGCCGGGCATGGGGTGAAGGACGTGATCGTCGTCCCGTTGCGGTCGGGACAGGCGGTCATCGGCACCCTGGAGGTCGTCAACCGGCTCAGCGACGGCGGCCACTTCACCCCCGATGACATCCCCGCCTTCGAGACCGTCGCCGCGCACACCGCGGTCGCTCTCGAGAACTCCCGGCTGGTCGACCGGCTGCGGCACGACGCCGACCACGACACGCTCACCAAGCTACCCAACCGGCGGCGGGTCACCGCGGCACTCGACGAGGCGGTGAAGATCCGAGCGCCGGGTGAGGTGGTGGCGTTGTTGCTCTTCGACGTTGGGCGACTCCGGGAGGTCAACGAGTCCCTCGGGCGTGCCGCCGGGGACAAGGTCCTGGTCGAGGTCGCCCAGCGGCTTCGCTCCTGTGCGCCGTCGTCCGCGCTGGTGGGGCGGGTCGGCGGTGACGAGTTTCTCGTGACCCTGCGGCTACCGGGCGCCGCCGAGGCGCGGGACCTGGCGGCGCGGATGCGGGAGCAGATCCGGGCATTGGTGACCTTTGACGGGCTCCCCCTCGACGTGGACACCGCGGTGGGCGTCGCTGTCCACCCGGACCACGGCAGTGGGGCCGCCGTGTTGCTGCAACGGGTCGACCTGGCCCTGGCCGCGGCCAAGGCCGCCCCCGGGGACGTCCAGCTGTTCAACCCGGTGCTGGAATCCCGGTCGCTGCGGCGTCTTGGTCTCGCCAGCGACCTGCGGCGGGCTCTGGACAACGGCGATTTGGAGGTGTATTTCCAGCCCAAGGTCACCCTGCGGGACCGGCGGTTGGTTGGCGTCGAGTGCCTCACCCGCTGGGAGGACCGGGCCCACGGGACAGTCGCCCCGGAGGACTTCGTGGCGGTCGCGGAGCACACCGGTCAGCTGGGGCGGCTCACCGAGTTCGTGCTCCGGGAGGGGCTACGGCGTAGCCGTGACTGGGCGCTCGGGGAGCACCCGCTCTCCATCGCGGTCAACCTTTCCCCGCGTACGCTGACTGACCAGCACTTTCCGGAGCGGGTGCGGGAGCTGCTCGAGGAGTACGAGGTGCCGCCGGAGCGGCTCACGCTGGAGATCCGGGAGTCCGGGGTGTTGGACGGCACCGACCGCCCCATTCCGACCCTGCGGCGCCTGCGCGATCTGGGCGTCCGCCTGTCGGTGGATGACTTTGGTACGGGTAACTCGTCGCTTGCCCACCTGCGCCGGCTCCCCGTGCACGAGGTGAAGGTCGATCACCGGTTTGTGCAGGGGATGGCGACCGACCCCGGTGACCTGGCGATCGTCAACGCGGTGGTCACGCTCTCCCAGCAGTTCGGCCTCACCGTGGTGGCCGAGGGGGTGGAGAGCGAGTTGACCCTGGAGCTTCTCCAGGACATCGGCTGTGAGTACGGGCAGGGGTTCCTGTTCAGCCGGCCGTTGCCCTATGAGCGGCTGGAGGCGTGGTTCGGCGCCCAGCTGGAGTCGGGGACAGCGGCCGCGGGGGAGCCGCCGCGACTGCGGGTCGTGCCGTGAGCTGGGCCCACGGGCCACCGGGGGATCCGATTTCAGCTCCGCGATCCCGCCGTGTAGGCTTACCTCTGCACGGCCACCGAGTGGTTGCGCAGGCCCCCTTAGCTCAGTCGGCAGAGCGTCTCCATGGTAAGGAGAAGGTCTACGGTTCGATTCCGTAAGGGGGCTCAGAGGGTCCGGCTGGACCCACCCGGCGGTGTAGCTCAGGTGGCAGAGCAAGCGGCTCATAATCGCTGTGTCGCCGGTTCAAGTCCGGCCACCGCTACTTTCGTCCATCGGGCCTCACCCGGCGGATGATGGGACGGGCGCCTTCGGCGCCCGCTTTGCATGTCCACGTGCTCTGCGCGTAGGCTGATGCGCCCGTAGTTGTCACCCATTTACGAGGAAGGCACTCCGCCGTGGCGAAGGCGACCGATGTCCGGCCGAAGATCACTTTGGCGTGTGTGGAGTGCAAGGAGCGCAACTACATCACGCGCAAGAACCGGCGTAACGACCCGGACCGTATCGAGCTGAAGAAGTTCTGCCCGCGTGACGGCCGGCACACGATCCACCGCGAGACCCGCTGATCCTGGCGGTCCACCGCTGATCTATCCACGGTCGCCGATCCTCCGCCCGCGTGGCTTTGCCACTGCCGGTCGGGTGGGTCGGCGGCCGTGTTCTGCGTGTAGGTTCGCGGCATGTCCCTGGACCCCTCCTTTGTCGGCCGGACTTACCCGCCGACCGCCCCCTACCAGGTGGGCCGAGAGAAGATTCGTGAGTTCGCGACCGCGATCGGCGCCACCGAACCGGCCCACTACGACCCGACTGCCGCTCGTGCACTCGGCCACCCGGACGTGGTCGCCCCGCCGACCTTTCCGATCGTGGTCACCATGGCCGCCACCCGTCAGATCGTGGAGGATCCGGATCTCGGTGTCGATTACAGCCGGGTGGTCCACGGCGACCAACGCTTCGCCTACACCCGCCCGGTGGTGGCGGGGGACGAACTGGTCTGCGTCAACACCATCGAGGACGTCCGCACCCGCGGCGGGCACGGGTTCCTGACCACCCGCACCGAGGTCACCACGCCTGATGGTGCGTCGGTGGTCACCGTCTGGTCGAAGATTGTCGTACGGGGGGAGGGCTGAGATGGAGCTGCCGACCAAGACATTCCGGGTAACCCGGGCGGACCTGATCCGTTACGCGGGTGCCTCGGGAGACTTCAACCCGATCCACTGGAGCGACCGGATCGCGACCTCCGTCGGGCTGCCGGGCGTGATCGCCCACGGCATGTTCACGATGGCTTTGGTGGGCCGGGCCGTCGCCGAGTGGGCCGGCGCTGCCGACGCGGTGGTCGACTACGGGGTCCGATTCACCCGGCCGGTAGTTGTCCCAGACGATGACCAGGGCACCGAGATCGAGGTGACGGCGGCGGTTCGGGAGGTCACCGATGCGGGCCTGACCAGGATCGACATCACCGCGACCTGCGGCGGGGAGAAGGTGTTGTCGCAGGCGAGGGCGACGATTCGGACGTCCGGCTGATCGATCTTTGACGTGCCAGGGGCGGACCGGTTGGGAAAGTCGTGCCACTACCCGTACACTGGTCCGCCGTGGGGCACGTGACCCTGCCCAGCCGTTTTGGCGGGGTGAGGTGACGTCCGCCGCATAGGGGTGTAGCTCAATTGGCAGAGCAGCGGTCTCCAAAACCGCAGGCTGCAGGTTCAAGTCCTGTCACCCCTGCGCCTCAGGCCTGATCGTTTCGTGGGTCGCGTCGCCGCTGGCGGCGTCCGGCCCGTGGTGGTGGTATCGGCAGGGCGGCTCCGAGGCACTCGGGCCCCAAGTTCGGACCGCTGGCTACGGCCCGTCGCGGACGGTCGGGCCGGCGTGACCAGACGCCGCGTATGCTGTGACGGCGTGCGAACCGACATCCCGCGACGGAGGGCGATGTGGCCGACAACAAGCGGCGTGGCGAGGATGCCGACGACGAGCGTCTGGACGGCGAGCTCGACGCTGCCGGCGATGCCGGCGCCGACGATGAGCCAGCCTCCCGGGGTGAAAGCGCGAGCAGCTCGTCTCGGGCCGAGTCGGTTGACCGGCCGAAGAGCCGTACCCAGGGTGACAAGGTTGGCCCGATTGGTCGAGTTGCGCGATTCATCCGCGAGGTCGTGGCTGAGCTGCGTAAGGTCATCTGGCCGACGCGCAAGGAGCTGTTGACCTACGCCTCCGTGGTGATCGTGTTCGTCGCCGTGATGCTGGCGATCGTGGCTGGCCTGGACCTCGGCTTCGCCGAGGTTGTGCTGTGGGCTTTCGGTAACCCCAGCTGACCGGCTGACTGTGCTGATAGTGACGGAAGTGAGCAAGCGTGCCTGAGTACGACGAGACCGCCGAGCCTGTGGACGAGCAGTCCACGGTCGCGACGGCGGCTGGTGACATGTCGGTTGAGGCCGCCAGCGAGCCGGAGCTCTCCGCCAGCGCCAGCGAGCCGGCCGAGGAGAACGAGTTCGACCCGGTCGCCGAGCTGCGGCAGAAGCTGCGTTACGCGCCGGGTGACTGGTATGTGGTGCACTCGTACGCCGGCTACGAGAACAAGGTCAAGACCAACCTTGAGACCCGGATCACCTCCCTCGACATGGAGGACTACATCTACCAGGTCGAGGTGCCGACCCGGGACGAGGTCGAGGTCAAGAACGGCAAGCGGTCCCAGATCCAGGCCAAGGTCTTCCCCGGCTACATCCTGGTGCGAATGGAGCTCACCGCGGAGTCGTACTCCTGCGTGCGGAACACGCCCGGGGTGACCGGCTTCGTGGGCGCCACCGATCGGGCCGACCGTCCGGCGCCGCTGAGCCTCGACGAGGTGTTGAAGTGGCTGGCGCCAGCGGTCGAGGCCGTGGAAAAGAAGGCGAAGCCCGAGGTCAAGGTCCTCGACTTCGAGGTCGGCGACTCGGTCACCGTCACCGACGGTGCCTTCGCCTCCCTGCCGGCGACGATCAGCGAGATCAACGCTGACCAGCAGAAGCTCAAGGTGCTGGTGTCGATCTTCGGTCGAGAGACCCCGGTGGAGCTGAACTTCAACCAGGTCGCCAAGATCTGATCTTCAGTACGTCGGCGGTGGGTAGCTACCCACCGCCGACGTACTCGTTTCTGGCCGGGGTCCGGCTGGCAGTCGGACCCCGGAAAGCCGGCAGTCGGGGTGCGCTACCCTAGAACGTCGCCGTCTACGCGGCATGCTGACCGTGCATGCCCGGCAGGCGGTGCGAATTTCCGTTCCACGTCCCAGGAAGTGACATGCCTCCGAAGAAGAAGCTCGTCAAGACGTTCACGCTTCAGCTGCCGGCGGGCCAGGCCACCCCGGCGCCGCCGGTTGGCCCCGCGCTGGGTCAGCATGGTGTGAACATCATGGAGTTCTGCAAGTCCTACAACGCGCAGACCGAGTCCCAGCGGGGCGACATCGTCCCCGCCGAGATCAGCGTCTACGAGGACCGCTCGTTCACCTTCGTGCTGAAGACCCCGCCCGCCGCCCGGCTGCTGATCAAGGCCGCTGGTGTGGCGAAGGGCTCGGGTGTCCCGCACATGGAGAAGGTCGGCCAGGTCAGCCGCGCCCAGCTGCGGGAGATCGCCGAGAAGAAGATGGCTGACCTCAACGCCAAGGACCTCGACCAGGCCGAGAAGATCATCGCCGGCACCGCCCGGTCGATGGGCCTGAACGTCGTCGACTGACCCGAGCCGACCCGCCGATCCCGTTTGTGGGAGGGCTCGCGAGCACCGCGGCCCGCCAGAGACCACAGGAGTAACCACAGATGCAGCACAGCAAGAACTACCGCAAGGCGGCTGCGGCCATCGACCGGTCGAAGCTGTACACCCCCGCCGAGGCCGTCAAGCTGGCCAAGGAGAGCACCTCCACCAAGTTCGACGCCACGGTCGAGGTCGCGATGCGCCTCGGCGTCGACCCGCGTAAGGCGGACCAGATGGTGCGCGGCACGGTCAACCTGCCGCACGGCACTGGTAAGACCGCGCGTGTGATCGTGTTCGCCGCCGGCGCGAAGGCCGAGGAGGCCGTTGCCGCCGGCGCCGACGAGGTGGGCACGGACGAACTGGTCGCCCGGATCCAGGGCGGCTGGCTCGACTTCGACGCGGCGATCGCCACGCCGGACCAGATGGCAAAGATCGGTCGGATCGCGCGGATCCTGGGCCCGCGCGGTCTGATGCCGAACCCGAAGACCGGCACGGTGACGATGAATGTCGCCAAGGCGGTTGCGGACATCAAGGGCGGTAAGATCGCTTTCCGGGTGGACAAGCACTCCAACCTGCACCTGATCATCGGGAAGGCCTCGTTCTCCGAGAGCCAGCTGGTGGAGAACTACGCGGCGGTCCTCGACGAGATCCTGCGGGTGAAGCCGTCCGCGGCCAAGGGTAAGTACCTGCGGAAGGTCACCCTCACCACCACGATGGGCCCGGGTGTTCCGGTCGACCCGAACGCGGTGAAGAACCTGCAGGAGAGCTCCGCCGAGGGCTGAGCACGACTGCGTTCGAACGGGGCCCTGCCGGCTGGTGGGGCCCCGTTCGGCTTTCTGGCTGACGGCTGACGGCTGACGGCCGGGTGGTGGGCGGTAGGGCTGGTGGGGGGCCGTGTGGCAGCCCCTGCGGGCATCGCGTATTCTTGTCGCGAAGTTCCACCCAGAGACCGCTGGTCACCGTGCCTCGGCACGGTCGAAGGTTCCGCGACGACGGGCGACCCGCGCAGGGCGGTAAGCGAAAAACAGGTTGTCTCCCACGGTCCGCCGACTGTGGTGCCAGCACCAGCCTTTCGCCCCGTGCGCCCTGCGCCGGGGCTTTTCTCGTTGCTGTGTTTCCTCCGGATCCGCCGTCGGCTACCGCCGTCGGCTACCGCCGATGACGGTGACCAGCCTGGAGTAACGAGAGAGGAGGGACATGGCGGACAAGCCGATCCGGGCCGACAAGGCCACGGCCGTCGTCGAGCTGACCGAGAGCTTCCGCAACGCGGGTGCGACCGTGCTGACCGAGTACCGTGGTCTGACGGTCTCCCAGCTCACCCAGCTGCGGCGCTCGCTCGGCACGGAGACCACCTACACCATCGCCAAGAACACGCTGGCCAAGCGTGCCGCGGCGGACGCGGGTATCTCCGGGCTCGACGAGCTGTTCACCGGTCCTACCGCGCTGACTTTTGTTTCGGGCGACGTCGTCGAGGCGGCCAAGGGTCTTCGCGATTTCGCGAAGACCAACCCGAAGCTGGTCATCAAGGGCGGCGTTTTCGAGGGCAAGGCCATCTCTGCGGCCGAGGTCACGAAGCTCGCCGACCTGGAGTCCCGCGAGGTGCTGCTGGCCAAGCTGGCCGGTGCCATGAAGGGCAACCTGAGCAAGGCCGCGTCGCTGTTCCAGGCGCCGATGGCCAAGACGGCCCGCCTGGCGGCTGCCCTGCAGGACAAGCGCGAGAAGGAAGGCGCCGAGGCGGCCTGAGGCTGCCCCGGTGCACACGATTCTTAGCAACACCACTTGAGAAAGGACGCCAGATATGGCGAAGCTCAGCACCGACGAGCTGCTCGACGCGTTCAAGGAGATGACGCTGATCGAGCTCTCTGAGTTCGTGAAGCAGTTCGAGGAGACCTTCGAGGTCACCGCCGCGGCGCCGGTCGCCGTGGCCGCTGGTGCCCCGGCCGCCGGTGCTGCTGCGCCGGTCGAGGAGGAGAAGGACGAGTTCGACGTCGTCCTCGAGGCCGACGGCGGCAAGAAGATCCAGGTCATCAAGGTCGTGCGTGAGCTGACCGGCCTGGGCCTCAAGGAGGCCAAGGACCTGGTTGAGTCCGCTCCGAAGGCGATCCTGGAGAAGGCCAACAAGGAGACCGCCGACAAGGCCAAGGCCAAGCTCGAGGGCGAGGGCGCCAAGGTCACCCTCAAGTGACTTTGTGCTAACCCCGGCAGGGTGTCCCGGTGTACGTGTGCCGGGGCACCCTGCGGCACGACGGGCGGTGATCCGGTCAGCGGATCGCCGCCCGCCCGTGTTGGTGGCGTGAGCTGCCCCGGCCGAGCTGGGTGTTCCGCGGTTGGTGGGAGCCTGGCCTGTCTGCGCTGCCCACGTGGCTGCGCCGGCGCTCCGACGCCGACGGGGAGCGGTGGGTCGCAGCCAGCGGTAGCCGGCTCTTGACGCGGCCCGGCCCGGCAGGCACGCTGAAACCAGCAAGACTTTCCGCGCTTGCAACGCCGCCACTTCGGTGCGGGCTCGGCGAGTCGCCCGGTGGGAGTGTCGCGTTCTGAGCGGCCCGGCATGAGGTTCCGAGGCGCGTTCCGCGATGAACTGCGGGGTTGGCTGGACAGCGGCCAGCCTCTCGGCTACACTGCTAGTTTGCGCTGCCTTCCGAATTTACCCCTGCTCGGAAATGTCCGTTTGCGGATATTTCTGGTGGGGTTATTGGAGTGCGCGCGTACCAGCCGTTCTGCAGCACCGGTCCTCGGAAGGACGCATCTTGGCAGCTTCCCGCCCTGCGAAGACCAGTCGTACGTCGAGCGCTTTCGCTCCCCGCCGAGTTTCTTTCGGTCGGATTACCGAACACCTCGAGGTCCCCAACCTCCTTGCCATTCAGACCGAGTCTTTTGACTGGTTGGTTGGCAACGAGGCGTGGCAGGGCCGGTCGGCGGACGATCCGCACGCGCGCTCGGGTCTCGCGGAGATTCTCGACGAGATCAGTCCCATTGAGGACTTCTCCGGCACTATGTCACTCTCCTTCTCGGCCCCACGCTTCGACGAGGTCAAAGCCTCGATCGAGGAGTGCAAGGAGAAGGATCTCACCTACTGCGCCCCGCTCTTCGTGACCGCGGAGTTCACCAACAACACCACCGGCGAGATCAAGAGCCAGACGGTGTTCATGGGTGACTTCCCGATGATGACGCCGAAGGGCACCTTCATCATCAACGGTACCGAGCGCGTCGTCGTCAGCCAACTCGTCCGGTCGCCGGGCGTCTACTTCGACAAGCAGCCGGACAAGACCTCCGACCGCGACCTCTCCAGCGTGAAGGTCATCCCGAGCCGGGGTGCCTGGCTCGAGTTCGACATCGACAAGCGCGAAACCGTCGGGGTCCGAATCGACCGTAAGCGTCGGCAGGCCGTCACCGTGCTGCTCAAGGCGATCGGTTGGACGGCGGAGCAGATCCGCGAGCGGTTCGGCTGGTCCGAGCTGATGATGACCACGCTCGAGAAGGACCACATCGGCAGCCAGGACGAGGCGCTGCTGGACATCTACCGCAAGCTGCGTCCGGGCGAGCCGCCGACCCGGGAGAACGCCCAGACCCTGCTCGACAACCTCTTCTTCAACCCGAAGCGGTATGACGTCGCCAAGGTCGGCCGATACAAGTTCAACAAGAAGCTCGAACTGGACCTGTCGATCGACACCGGGGTGCTCACCCAGGACGACATCGTCGCCACCGTCGAGTACCTCTGCCGGCTGCACGCCGGGGAGGACGGCTACGAAGCCGACGACATCGATCACTTCGGTAACCGTCGGCTGCGTACCGTGGGTGAGTTGATCCAGAACCAGGTCCGGGTCGGCCTGTCCCGGATGGAGCGGGTCGTTCGGGAGCGGATGACCACGCAGGACGTCGAGGCGATCACGCCGCAGACTCTGATCAACATCCGTCCGGTGGTGGCGGCGATCAAGGAGTTCTTCGGTACGTCGCAGCTGTCCCAGTTCATGGATCAGACCAACCCGCTGGCGGGCCTCACCCACCGGCGTCGGCTGAGTGCGCTCGGCCCCGGCGGTCTGTCCCGGGAACGGGCCGGATTCGAGGTCCGCGACGTACACCCGTCGCACTACGGTCGGATGTGCCCGATCGAGACGCCGGAAGGCCCGAACATCGGGCTGATCGGCGCGCTGTCCACCTTTGCCCGGGTCAACCCGTTCGGCTTCATCGAGACGCCGTACCGGAAGGTCGTTGACGGTCAGGTAACCGACCAGATCGACTACCTGACCGCGGACGAGGAAGACCGCTTCGTCAAGGCGCAGGCCAACGCACCGCTGCGGGCGGATGGCTCATTCGCCGAGGACCGTGTCCTGGTCCGTCGTAAGGGCGGCGAGACCGAGGACGTGCCCCCGGCGGCCGTGGACTACATGGACGTGTCGCCGCGACAGATGACTTCGGTCGCGACCGCGATGATCCCGTTCCTCGAGCACGACGACGCCAACCGCGCGCTGATGGGCGCGAACATGCAGCGTCAGGCGGTGCCGCTGGTCAAGGCCGAGGCGCCGCTGGTCGGCACCGGCATGGAGTACCGGGCCGCGGTGGACGCCGGCGACGTGGTGGTCGCCGAGTTCGGCGGTGTCGTCGAGGACCTCTGCGCCGACTACATCACCGTGCACCAGGACGACGGCCACCGTCGTACCTACCTGCTGCACAAGTTCCGCCGTTCCAACGCCGGCTCCTGCGTCAACCAGAAGCCGGTCGTGTTCGAGGGGGACCGGGTCGAGGCCGGCCAGGTGATCGCCGACGGTCCGTGTACCGACGACGGCGAGATGGCGCTCGGGCGCAACCTGCTCGTGGCGTTCATGACCTGGGAGGGCCACAACTACGAGGACGCGATCATCCTGTCGCAGCGCCTCGTGCAGCAGGACGTGTTGACCTCGATTCACATCGAGGAACACGAGGTTGACGCCCGGGACACCAAGCTTGGGCCGGAAGAGATCACCCGTGACATCCCGAACGTCAGCGAGGAGATGCTCGCCGACCTCGATGAGCGGGGCATCATCCGGATCGGCGCCGAGGTTGTCCCTGGCGATGTCCTGGTCGGTAAGGTCACGCCCAAGGGCGAGACCGAGTTGACCCCCGAGGAGCGACTGCTCCGCGCGATCTTCGGCGAGAAGGCGCGCGAGGTCCGGGACACCTCGCTGAAGGTGCCGCACGGCGAGACCGGCACGGTCATCGGGGTGCGTACCTTCTCCCGCGAGGACGGCGACGAGCTGCCGCCGGGCGTCAATGAGCTGGTCCGGGTCTATGTCGCCCAGAAGCGGAAGATTCAGGACGGCGACAAGCTCGCCGGCCGGCACGGCAACAAGGGTGTCATCTCCAAGATCCTGCCGGTGGAGGACATGCCGTTCCTCGAGGACGGGACCCCGGTCGACATCGTGCTGAACCCGCTCGGTGTGCCATCCCGGATGAACATCGGCCAGGTGCTGGAGACGCACCTCGGCTGGGTGGCCAAGACCGGGTGGAAGGTCGAGGGGGACGACGCCGAGTGGAAGCGGCAGCTCCAGGCGATCAGTGCCGACGAGTCCGAGCCGGACAGCAACGTGGCCACCCCGGTCTTCGACGGTGCCCGCGAAGAGGAGATCTCCGGTCTGCTCGCGTCCACCCGGGCCAACCGGGATGGCAAGCAGCTGATCGGTTCGTCCGGTAAGGCCCAACTCTTCGACGGTCGCTCCGGTGAGCCGCTGCCGGACCCGATCGCGGTCGGCTACATCTACATCCTGAAGCTCAACCACCTGGTCGACGACAAGATCCACGCGCGGTCGACCGGTCCGTACTCGATGATCACGCAGCAGCCGCTGGGTGGTAAGGCGCAGTTCGGTGGCCAGCGCTTCGGTGAGATGGAGTGCTGGGCGATGCAGGCGTACGGCGCCGCGTACGCGCTGCAGGAGCTGCTGACGATCAAGTCCGACGACGTCCTCGGCCGGGTGAAGGTCTACGAGGCGATCGTCAAGGGCGAGAACATCCCGGAGCCGGGCATTCCGGAGTCGTTCAAGGTGCTGCTCAAGGAGCTTCAGTCGCTCTGCCTCAATGTCGAGGTGCTCTCCAGCGACGGTGTGGCCCTGGAGATGCGGGAGACCGACGACGAGGTGTTCCGGGCCGCGGAGGAGCTGGGCATCGACCTGTCGCGGCGTGAGCCGAGCTCGGTCGAAGAGGTGTGAGTGGCGAGGGTTGCGGGCCGGCCGGCCCGCAACCCCGCCGAGAGCTAGCTAGAGATCAGACACGACACGAGGGATATAACGTGCTCGACGTCAACTTCTTCGACGAGCTGCGCATCGGCCTCGCCACCGCCGACGACATCCGGCAGTGGTCCCACGGCGAGGTCAAGAAGCCGGAGACGATCAACTACCGCACTCTCAAGCCGGAGAAGGACGGGCTTTTCTGCGAGAAGATCTTCGGTCCTCAGCGGGACTGGGAGTGCTACTGCGGTAAGTACAAGCGGGTCCGTTTCAAGGGCATCATCTGTGAGCGCTGCGGCGTTGAGGTGACTCGGTCCAAGGTCCGCCGGGAGCGGATGGGGCACATCGAGCTCGCTGCCTCGGTGACCCACATCTGGTACTTCAAGGGCGTACCGAGCCGGCTGGGCTACCTGCTGGATCTTGCCCCCAAGGACCTCGAGAAGATCATTTACTTCGCCTCGTACGTGGTGACGAGTGTGGACGCCGATGCGCGTCACCGGGATCTGGCCACGATCGAGAACGAGATTCTCGCCGAGAAGCGGCAGTCTGAGAACAGCCGGGATTCGGAGATCGAGAAGCGGGCGGGCAAGCTCGAGGCCGACCTCGCCGAGCTGGAGGCCGAGGGCGCCAAGGCGGACGTCCGGCGCAAGGTCAAGGAGGGCGGAGAGCGCGAGATGCGCCAGATCCGCGACCGGGCCCAGCGCGAGATCGACCGCCTGGACGAGGTGCTGGAAACCTTCCGCAAGCTGGAGCCGAAGCAGCTGGTCACCGACGAGCTGCTCTACCGGGAGCTGCGCGACCGGTTCGGCGAGTACTTCACCGGCGGGATGGGGGCCGAGGCGATCAAGGCCCTGGTCCAGAACATGGACCTCGGCACCGAGGCGGAGAGCCTGCGGGAGACCATCCGTACCGGTAAGGGGCAGCGGAAGATCCGGGCGCTCAAGCGACTCAAGGTGGTCGCCGCGTTCCTGAACACCAGCAACTCGCCGCTCGGCATGGTGCTGGACTGCGTCCCGGTCATCCCGCCGGACCTGCGCCCGATGGTGCAGCTCGACGGTGGCCGCTTCGCGACCTCCGACCTGAACGACCTCTACCGCCGGGTGATCAACCGGAACAACCGGCTCAAGCGGCTGATCGATCTCGGTGCTCCCGAGATCATCGTTAACAACGAGAAGCGGATGCTTCAGGAGGCCGTTGACGCGTTGTTCGACAACGGCCGTCGTGGTCGACCGGTCACCGGTCCGGGTAACCGTCCGCTCAAGTCGTTGTCCGACATGCTCAAGGGCAAGCAGGGCCGGTTCCGGCAGAACCTGCTCGGCAAGCGGGTCGACTACTCGGGCCGGTCGGTTATCGTCGTCGGCCCGAAGCTCAAGCTGCACCAGTGCGGCCTGCCCAAGCAGATGGCGTTGGAGCTGTTCAAGCCGTTCGTGATGAAGCGGCTGGTGGACCTCAACCACGCACAGAACATCAAGTCCGCCAAGCGGATGGTCGAGCGGCAGCGGCCGGTCGTCTGGGATGTGCTCGAGGAGGTCATCGGCGAGCACCCGGTGCTGCTCAACCGGGCGCCGACCCTGCACCGACTGGGTATCCAGGCGTTCGAGCCGCAGCTGGTCGAGGGCAAGGCGATCCAGATCCACCCGCTGGTCTGCACCGCCTTCAACGCTGACTTCGACGGTGACCAGATGGCGGTCCACGTGCCGCTGTCCGCCGAGGCGCAGGCCGAGGCGCGGATCCTGATGCTCTCGTCCAACAACATCCTCAAGCCGGCGGACGGCAAGCCGGTGACCATGCCCACCCAGGACATGATCATCGGTCTCTACCACCTAACCCACCTCACCCCGGGTGAGCGGGGCGAGGGCCGGGCGTTCAGCTCGGATGCCGAGGCCCGGATGGCCTTCGACAACGGTGAACTGCACCTGCAGGCGCCGGTGAAGATCCGGCTGCGGGGTCTCGTCGGGGTCGAGAGTGGCCCGGCTGGCGAGCCGTGGACCGCGCCGGAGGGCTGGGTCGAGGGCGATCCGATCACGGTGGAGACGACGCTCGGTCGGGTTCTGTTCAACGAGACCCTGCCGCCGGGCTACCGGTTCGTGAACTACGAGATCCGCAAGGGGCAGCTCTCCGCGATCGTCAATGACCTCGCCGAGCGTTTCCCGAAGGTCGCCCTCGCGGCCACCCTGGATGGTCTCAAGGAGGCCGGCTTCCACTGGGCCACCTGGTCCGGCGTGACCATCGGGATGGAGGATGTCCTCGCGCCGCCGCGGAAGCGGGAGATCCTTGGTCGGTACGAGAAGGAAGCCGACCGGATCGACAAGCAGTACCAGCGTGGTCTGATGACCGCCGAGGAACGTCGCGGTGAGCTCATCGAGATCTGGACCAAGGCGACCAACGAGGTCGCCAAGGAGATGGACACCGCGCTACCGCAGGAGAACCCGCTCTGGAAGATGATCAACTCGGGGGCCCGCGGTAACCTGCTTCAGCTCCGGCAGATCGCCGCGATCCGTGGCCTGGTGGCAAACCCGAAGGGCGAGATCATTCCGCGACCGATCAAGGCCTCCTACCGGGAGGGCCTGTCGGTACTGGAGTACTTCATCTCCACGCACGGTGCCCGTAAGGGTCTGGCGGACACTGCCCTGCGTACCGCCGACTCGGGCTACCTGACCCGTCGTCTGGTGGACGTCTCGCAGGATGTGATCATCCGCGAGGAGGACTGCGGCACCGACCGGGCCATTCCGATGCAGGTGGGCCAGCTTGCCGGCGAGGCCGGTTCGTTGGTCGTGCACGAGCACGCGGAGACCAGCGTGCACGCCCGTACGTTGGCTGACGACATCAAGGGGCCGGACGGCACCGTCGTCGCCGAGCGGGGCGCGGACATCAACTCCATTCTGGTGGACAAGATCGTCGCCGCCGGGGTGGAGTCCGTACGAGTCCGCAGCGTGCTCACTTGTGAGTCGAAGCTGGGTGTCTGCGGGGCCTGCTACGGCCGTTCGCTCCCGACCGGCAAGACCGTGGATGTCGGCGAGGCGGTTGGTATCATCGCCGCCCAGTCGATCGGTGAGCCGGGTACGCAGCTGACGATGCGTACCTTCCACACCGGCGGTGTCGCTGGGGAGGACATCACCCAGGGTCTGCCCCGGGTCCAGGAGATCTTCGAGGCTCGTATCCCGAAGGGCAAGGCCCCGATCGCGGACACCCCTGGTCGGGTCCGGATCGAGGACGGCGAGCGGTCCCGGAAGATCATCGTGGTGCCGGACGACGGCAGCGACGAGATCGCCTACGACAAGATCTCGAAGCGGGTGCGACTGCTGGCCAACGACGGCGACCACGTCGAGGTTGGCGAGAAGCTCACGGTGGGTACGATCGACCCGCACGAGCTGCTCCGCATCCTCGGTCCGCGTGCGGTCCAGGTCCACCTGACCCAGGAGGTCCAGGAGGTCTACCGCTCGCAGGGTGTGCTCATTCACGACAAGCACATCGAGATCATCATCCGGCAGATGCTCAAGCGGGTGACGGTGATCGACTCCGGCTCGACCGAGTTCCTGCCGGGCGTGCTCGTGGACCGGGCGCTGTTCGAGTCGGAGAACCGCCGGCTCGTCTCCGAGGGCGGCGAGCCTGCCGCTGGCCGTCCGGTGCTGATGGGTATCACGAAGGCCTCCCTGGCCACCGACTCCTGGCTCTCGGCGGCCTCCTTCCAGGAGACCACCCGGGTGCTGACGGACGCGGCGATCCACGCTCGCAGTGACTCGCTGATCGGTCTCAAGGAGAATGTGATCATCGGTAAGCTCATCCCGGCTGGTACTGGCATCAGCAAGTACCGCAACGTCCGGGTCGAGCCGACCGAGGAGGCGAAGGCCAAGGTCTACTCGATGACCGGCTACCCGGAGACCGATTACGGCTTCGGGCCGGCCAGTGGCCAGGCGGTCCCGCTGGACGACTTCGACTTCGGGTCGTACCGCTAGACCACCCCATGATTGACGCGGCCCCCGGCATTGCTGGGGGCCGCGTCGTGTTCGGTGTGTCGGCGTTGGGCGCCCGGCGGTGGCTGGTCGAGCGTGCGGCCGAGGTCGGTGAGCTGAGTCAGGCCCCCGGCCAGCCAGTGATCTGGTTCTGCTTTCGTGATCCGCCGGGCGACCGGCTCGAGGTCTGTTCCTTTCCGGGTCCGGGCATGATGGGGGCATGAGCACCCCTGCCGAGCCCAACCCGCTCGCCCTGCTGCCGGGGCTGCCCCGGCACCCGCAGGACCCAGATCCGGTGCGGTCGACCAAGGCGCGGGCGGTCTTCGCGCTCGGGCTGTTCGGGGCACTTACCGGCCTGTTCGTCGGGGGAGTGGTGCCGGCCACCGTGGCACTCGTGTTGGCGCGGCAGGCGCGTCGTGAGGCGTACCTGTCTGGGGGGTTTCTGACCGGAGCGGCGTGGCTGCGGCGCGGGGAGCGACTGGCCTGGACCGGCTTGGTGCTGACCATGGTCGTGGTTACCGTCCTGCTGGTGATCGGTGTCATCCGGCTGGCGGAGGCCCCCCATGGCCATGATTTTGCCCCGAACGTGGACTGACCGTGGCGAGCGTTGACCAAGTCGGGCATCGCCCGCTGGTCGCGCAGCGGTAGCCTGACCGATGTTCGGCGCTTGGGCGTCGACTGCCGACTTGGAGGACCCGTGACCGATCCGGCACGCCCGCAGGGCAACGACCCGACGGCGCCCGGTGGGCCGCAGGGGCCAGCGGAGGGCGCGCCCGCTCCGCCCCGGGTGGGAGCGCCGACGCCGGACCCGTGGATCCGGCCGCCAGCGCCGTCCGGCCCGGCGGGCACGCCACCGACCTCAACCCCCGGCTGGGGCCCCCTGCCGGTGGTGTCTCCGCCTCCACCGCGGGAGGCGTTGGGTCGGCCGAGTCAGATTCATCCGGTGCCGGGTACGCCGTTCGGGGTGGTGCACCTCGACGTACCGGCGGTTACCTCCGGTCTCGCGGTGGGGTCCCTGGTCGTGGGGATTGTTTCGATTCTGGTTTCGTTGCCGGTGGCCGGTATCGGCATGATTGGGGCCGGTGGGGACGGTGCGTGGGCTGCCGGAGCCTTCGCCATGCTGGGCGTCCTTACCGGTGCGGGCGCTGTTGGTATCGGTTTGTTCGGGCTGCGGCAGATCCGGCGGCCGTCGCCGCCGCCGGCGGTCCGGTTCTCCGGGCGGGGGCTGGCCTGGGCCGGGGTGAGCTGCGGTGGTGCCGGGCTGCTCCTCAACCTGGGCGGGCTCGGGTTGGCATTGCTCGTGGGGTGGTCCTGATCGTCGGGTTTGCGGTTGATTGTGTGGGCGTTGGGAAGCAAGGGCCGGGGGATCGTCGCCAGGTGCAGCCGGTACACTCGACTCGGTAGGTGCCCGGCATGGGCGCGCAGGCCGAACGGTCTCGACCGGTGGGCGAACCCGCTGGCCACCCAGTTTTGACCTGCGCGGTTGTGGTAGGTACCCTTTCCCCTTGTGCCCAGGCGTGCCTGGGCAGCTCGTGTGTGCGCTGTGATCTCGCTACGTGGGTGTTCTCGCGGTGCACGACGACAGCCAGAGATCCGGCCACCTCGCGCCGGTGACCAAACCCGGTTTTCGCCCGTGAGTGACGACCGGGAAACCGCGAATCGGCGACACGCCCGACCGCGGGTGCTGGGACCCCGGCAGGTGGCCCTGGTTGGAATGTAGGAGAGCCGTCCATCCGGCCGGCTAGAAGCAGACGGCGCGGTTGCCTGCTGGCGACCGAAGGGAGCGGAGAAACCCGGTGCCCACCATTCAGCAGCTGGTCCGAAAGGGCCGTCAGGCCAAGACGACCAAGACGAAAACCCCCGCCCTGAAGGGGTCCCCGCAGCGACGGGGTGTGTGCACCCGGGTGTACACCACCACCCCGAAGAAGCCGAACTCGGCGCTGCGTAAGGTCGCTCGGGTCAAGCTCAGCAGCCAGATCGAGGTGACCGCCTACATTCCGGGCGTCGGTCACAACCTCCAGGAGCACTCGATCGTGCTGGTCCGCGGTGGCCGGGTGAAGGACCTCCCCGGTGTGCGGTACAAGATCGTACGTGGCTCGCTGGACACCCAGGGTGTCCGCAACCGCAAGCAGGCGCGCAGCCGCTACGGCGCGAAGAAGGAGAAGAGCTGACATGCCGCGTAAGGGACCCGCTCCGCGGCGGCCGCTGGTCGCTGACCCGGTGTACAACTCGCCGCTGGTCACCCAGCTGGTAAACAAGATCCTGCTGCGCGGCAAGCGTCAGCTCGCCGAGACCCTCGTCTACGCGGCGCTGGAGGGCTGCCGGGAGAAGTCCGGCACCGACCCGGTGGTCACCCTCAAGCGGGCGATGGACAACGTCAAGCCGACGCTCGAGGTGCGCAGCCGTCGGGTTGGTGGCGCCACCTACCAGGTGCCGGTCGAGGTTCGTCCGGCCCGCGCTACCACCCTGGGCCTACGCTGGCTGGTCACCTACGCCCGTGCCCGGCGCGAGAAGACCATGGTTGAGCGGCTGATGAACGAGCTGCTGGACGCGAGCAACGGCCTCGGTGCCGCCGTCAAGCGGCGCGAGGACACCCACAAGATGGCCGAGTCCAACAAGGCCTTCGCGCACTACCGCTGGTAACACCCGGGTTCCGGCGCCGTCTCGGCGCCGGAACCACACCAGTTGTGTCGAGACGACGATAAGTAGGGATTGAAGTGGCCGCCGCAGACGCGCTCGCCAACGTACGCAACATCGGCATCATGGCGCACATCGATGCCGGTAAGACCACTACCACCGAGCGAATCCTGTTCTACACCGGTATCACCTACAAGATCGGTGAGGTTCATGAGGGCGCCGCCGTCATGGACTGGATGGCGCAGGAGCAGGAGCGCGGTATCACGATCACTTCCGCCGCCACGAAGTGCGAGTGGAAGGGCCACACGATTCAGATCATCGATACGCCCGGCCACGTCGACTTCACGGTCGAGGTCGAGCGGTCGCTGCGGGTTCTGGATGGCGCGGTCGCGGTCTACGACGGCGTCGCCGGCGTGGAGCCGCAGACGGAGAACGTCTGGCGTCAGGCCGACAAGTACAACGTCCCGCGGATGTGCTTCGTCAACAAGCTCGACCGGACCGGTGCGGACTTCTTCCGCTGCGTCCAGATGATGGTGGACCGGCTCAAGGCCACCCCGTTGGTGCTTCAGGTCCCGATCGGGCTCGAGTCTGAGCACATCGGCGTCGTTGACCTGATCGAAATGCGTGCCCTTACCTGGCGTGGGGAAACCCAGAAGGGCGAGGACTACGCGGTCGAGGAGATCCCGGCCGAGCTGGCCGACGTCGCCGCCGAGTGGCGCGAGAAGCTGATGGAGACGCTGGCCGACGTCGACGACGCGGTGATGGAGAAGTACCTGGAGGGCGAGGAGTTCTCCGTCGAGGAGATCAAGGCCGCCATCCGTCGGGCGACCATCGCCGGTAAGGCCAACCCGGTCCTCTGCGGCTCCGCCTTCAAGAACAAGGGCGTCCAGCCGATGCTCGACGCCGTGGTCGACTTCCTGCCGTCGCCGCTGGACGTCCCGGCGATCGAGGGCACCGCGACCGACGGTGAGACCCCGCTGCTGCGGAAGCCGTCCACCTCGGAGCCCTTCTCCGGTCTCGCATTCAAGATCCAGACCGACAAGCACCTTGGGAAGCTCACCTACGTCCGGGTTTACTCCGGTGTGGTCGAGACCGGTTCGCAGGTGGTCAACTCCACCAAGGACCGCAAGGAGCGGATCGGCAAGATCTACCAGATGCACGCCAACAAGCGGGAGGAGCGCGGCTCCGCCAAGGCTGGCGACATCATCGCGGTTCAGGGTCTGAAGCAGACCACCACCGGTGACACCCTCTGTGACCCGGCGAACCCGGTCATCCTCGAGTCGATGACCTTCCCGGAGCCGGTCATCGAGGTGGCCATCGAGCCGAAGACCAAGGCCGACCAGGAGAAGCTCAGCACCGCCATCCAGCGGCTGGCCGAGGAGGACCCGACCTTCCGCGTCAAGCTGGACGACGAGACCGGGCAGACGGTCATCTCCGGCATGGGTGAGCTGCACCTGGACATCCTGGTGGACCGGATGCGCCGCGAGTTCAACGTCGAGGCGAACATCGGTAAGCCGCAGGTGGCGTACCGCGAGACCATCCGCCGCAAGGTGGAGAAGGTCGAGTACACCCACAAGAAGCAGACCGGTGGGTCCGGCCAGTACGCTCGGGTGATCATCAGCCTGGAGCCGCTGCCCCTGGACAACGACGCTCCGACCTACGAGTTCGCCAACGCCGTCACCGGTGGCCGCATCCCCCGGGAGTTCATCCCCTCGGTGGACGCGGGTGCGCAGGATGCCATGCAGTACGGCATTCTGGCCGGCTTCCCGCTGGTCGGCGTGAAGCTGACGCTGGTGGATGGTCAGTACCACGAGGTCGACTCGTCCGAGATGGCGTTCAAGATCGCCGGTTCGATGGTGTTGAAGGACGCGGCCCGCAAGGCTGATCCGGCACTGCTCGAGCCGATGATGGCCGTTGAGGTCACCACTCCAGAGGAGAACATGGGTGACGTCGTCGGCGACATTAACTCCCGTCGAGGCATAATCCAGGCGATGGAGGATCGCGGCGGTGCCCGCGTCGTCCGTGCCCTGGTGCCGTTGTCGGAGATGTTCGGCTACGTCGGCGACCTGCGGTCGAAGACCCAGGGCCGGGCTAGCTACAGCATGCAGTTCGACTCCTACGCCGAGGTCCCGTCCTCGGTGGCGAAGGAGATCATCGCGAAGGCGACCGGCGAGTGACACTCGCCTGAGCCGGTTGATGAGCCGGGGCGGGTCGCGGGAGGGTCTCCCGCCCGCGACCACCTCGGTCGGAGGGCATGAATCTGGGCCTGTAGGCTTCATCGCCGCAGAGCCCGCAAATGGCTTCCCGGCCGTCAGGCCGGAAAGGCTGTCGACAGAGTCCTAAGCGCCGACCGGCGCGCCGGGGCGAACGAACCAAGAAAGTCCACAGGAGGACACCAGTGGCGAAGGCGAAGTTCGAGCGGACTAAGCCGCACGTCAACATCGGCACCATTGGTCACATCGACCACGGTAAGACGACGCTGACGGCGGCCATCACCAAGGTCCTGCACGACCAGTACCCGGACCTGAACCCGTACATGCCGTTCGACGAGATCGACAAGGCGCCGGAGGAGAAGGCCCGCGGTATCACGATCTCGATCGCGCACGTCGAGTACCAGACCGAGGCGCGGCACTACGCGCACGTCGACTGCCCCGGGCACGCCGACTACATCAAGAACATGATCACCGGTGCGGCCCAGATGGACGGCGCGATCCTCGTGGTCGCGGCGACCGACGGCCCGATGCCGCAGACCCGCGAGCACGTGCTGCTGGCCCGCCAGGTCGGCGTGCCGTACATCGTCGTGGCGCTCAACAAGAGCGACATGGTTGACGACGAGGAGCTCCTTGAGCTCGTCGAGCTCGAGGTCCGTGAGCTGCTCTCCTCGCAGGAGTACCCGGGTGACGACCTGCCGGTCGTGCGGGTCTCCGCGCTGAAGGCCCTTGAGGGTGACCCGGAGTGGGCCGGCAAGCTCATGGAGCTGATGACCGCGGTCGACACCTCGATCCCGCAGCCGGAGCGCGAGACCGAGAAGCCGTTCCTGATGCCGATCGAGGACGTCTTCACGATCACCGGCCGGGGCACGGTCGTCACCGGTCGTGCCGAGCGTGGCGTGCTGAAGCCGAACGAGGAGGTGGAGCTCGTCGGTATCCGTGAGAAGTCGACGAAGACCACCTGCACCGGCATCGAGATGTTCCGCAAGCTGCTGGACGAGGCGCGCGCGGGTGAGAACGTCGGTCTGCTGCTGCGTGGTGTGAAGCGCGAGGACGTCGAGCGCGGCATGGTTGTCATCAAGCCGGGCACCGCCACCCCGCACACCGAGTTCGAGGCGACGGTCTACATCCTCTCCAAGGAGGAGGGCGGCCGCCACACGCCGTTCTTCCAGAACTACCGTCCGCAGTTCTACTTCCGGACCACGGACGTTACCGGCGTGGTTACCCTCCCCGAGGGTACCGAGATGGTCATGCCGGGCGACAACACCACGATGACCGTGAAGCTGATCCAGCCCGTCGCGATGGAGGAGAACCTCAAGTTCGCGATCCGCGAGGGTGGCCGCACGGTTGGCGCGGGTCGCGTCACCAAGATCATCAAGTGAGCTAGGTAACCCCGATTAGGTGTGCCGCCGCTCGTGCGGCATACTAGTCAGGTTGCGTAACGATGGTTCGCCCGTTCGCGTTCGGCAGCGCCGAACCTCCGGGCGGGGGAACCAGTCGGGCGCAGGGTGGTCAGCGACTCTGTCGCTGACCACCCTCGCGCGGCGTCTAGATCGCCATAGTGCGATCGACGTGATGACCCACCGCGGCAGGATCGCTCCGGAATCCCGGGGCGGATTCTGAACCGAGGGCGCGACACGCCCGACCGCGGGGGTCGGCGAAGCGGGCCCGGTGCCACTCGGCGCAGGCGTCCGCAACACAGCGGCATCGAGAGAAGGAACAGAAGCCACTATGGCGGGACAGAAGATCCGCATCCGGCTCAAGGCCTATGACCACGAGGTCGTCGACTCCTCGGCTCGGAAGATCGTCGAGACGGTGACGCGCACCGGGGCGCAGGTCGCAGGGCCGGTGCCGCTGCCCACGGAGATCAACCGTTTCTGCGTTATCCGCTCGCCGCACAAGTACAAGGACTCGCGCGAGCACTTCGAGATGCGCACGCACAAGCGGCTGATCGACATCATCGACCCGACCCCGAAGACGGTCGACTCGCTCATGCGCCTCGACCTGCCGGCTGGCGTCGACATCGAGATCAAGCTGTAGGGATCGGACAAATGGACAGGCAAGTCAAGGGGATCCTGGGCGCGAAGCTCGGCATGACCCAGGTCTGGGACAACAACCGTGTTGTCCCGGTGACTGTGGTGCAGGCCGGCCCGTGTGTCGTCAGCCAGGTCCGTAGCCAGGAAAAGGACGGCTACGCGGCCGTCCAGTTGGCGTATGGCGCTATCGACCCGCGCAAGGTCAAGAAGCCGATCAGCGGCCACTTCGCAAAGGCCGAGGTCGCGCCGCGCCGGCGCATCGTCGAGCTGCGCACCACCGACGCCGCCGAGTACTCGCTCGGCCAGGAGGTCACGGTCGAGGAGTTCCCGGCGGGTATCTCGGTTGACGTGACCGGAAAGACCAAGGGCAAGGGCTACGCCGGCCCGATGAAGCGGCACGGCTTCCACGGCCTGCGCGCCAGTCACGGTGTCGAGCGCAAGCACCGCTCGCCGGGCTCGATCGGCGGCTGCGCCACTCCGGGGCGCGTCTTCAAGGGCACCCGGATGGCCGGCCGGATGGGTGGTGTGCGGTACACCGTCCAGAACCTCACCGTCCAGGCGGTTGACACCGAGAACAATCTCCTGCTCGTCCGGGGTGCCATTCCTGGCCCCAAGGGCGCGCTGGTCCTGGTTCGCACTGCGGCCAAGGCGAAGAAGGGTGGGGCAGCCAAGTGACCACCGTTGATGTCCACACCGTCGAAGGTACCAAGGCCGGCTCCGTCGAGCTGCCCGCTGACATCTTCGACGCGCAGGCCAACATCCCGCTGATGCACCAGGTCGTGGTTGCTCAGCTCGCGGCGGCTCGACAGGGCACGCACAAGACCAAGACGCGGGGCGAGGTCGCCGGCGGCGGCAAGAAGCCCTACAAGCAGAAGGGCACCGGCCGCGCCCGCCAGGGCTCGATCCGCGCTCCGCAGTTCGCCGGGGGCGGCGTGGTCCACGGCCCCGTGCCGCGTGACTACAGCCAGCGCACCCCGAAGAAGATGAAGGCCGCCGCGCTGCGGGGGGCCCTCTCGGACCGGGCCCGCGCCGAGAAGGTGCACGTCGTCGAGGCGTTCGTCGCCGGCGAGAAGCCGTCAACGAAGGCGGCTCTGGCCACCCTGGCGAAGCTGACCGACGCACGCCGGGTGCTGGTGGTGCTGAGCAGCACCGATGAGGTGAACTGGGTGTCGCTGCGCAACGAGCCGCGGGTGCACCTGATCGAGTCCGGCCAGCTCAACACGTACGACGTGCTGCTGGCCGACGACGTGGTCTTCACCAAGGAGGCCCTGGAGGAGTTCCTGGGCGTTCCCGCTGAGACCACCGAGGAGGGTGGCAAGTGAGCACGATCGCCGACCCGCGCGACATCATCATTGCGCCGGTCGTCTCTGAGAAGAGCTACAGCGAGCTGAACCGCAACTGGTACACGTTCCTGGTGCACCCGGACGCGAACAAGACCGCGATCAAGATCGCCATCGAGCAGATCTTCAACGTCCGCGTCCTGACGGTCAACACGCTCAACCGCGTGGGCAAGCGTAAGCGGACCCGGACCGGGTTCGGCAAGCGCAAGGACACCAAGCGGGCGATGGTGAAGCTGGCTGACGGTGACCGCATCGAGGCCTTCGGCGGCCCGGTCAGCTGAGGGGTGTAGACAATGGCTATCCGTAAGTACAAGCCGACGACGCCGGGCCGACGCGGCTCGAGTGTTGCCGACTTCGCCGAGATCACCCGGTCCACGCCGGAGAAGTCGCTGCTGGCCCCGCTGCCCAAGAAGGGCGGGCGGAACGCCCATGGCCGGATCACCGCCCGGCACCAGGGTGGCGGCCACAAGCGCCAGTACCGAATCATCGACTTCAAGCGAGTCGACAAGGACGGCGTGCCGGCGAAGGTCGCGCACATCGAGTACGACCCGAACCGCACCGCGCGGATCGCGCTGCTGCACTTCCGGGACGGCGAGAAGCGGTACATCCTCGCGCCGAAGGACCTGAAGCAGGGCGACATCGTCGAGTCGGGTCCGGGCGCCGACATCAAGCCGGGCAACAACCTGCCGCTGCGGAACATCCCGGTCGGTCTGACCATCCACAACGTGGAACTGCGTCCGGGTGGCGGCGCCAAGCTGGCCCGCTCCGCGGGGACCGGAATCCAGCTGCTCGGCCGGGAGGGCGCCTACGCGACCCTGCGGATGCCCTCCGGTGAAATCCGCCGCGTTGACGTGCGCTGCCGGGCCAGCATTGGTGAGATCGGCAACGCCGACCAGTCAAACATCAACTGGGGCAAGGCCGGCCGGATGCGGTGGAAGGGCAAGCGCCCGACCGTCCGTGGTGTGGCCATGAACCCGGTCGACCACCCGCACGGTGGTGGTGAGGGTAAGACCTCTGGTGGCCGTCACCCGGTCAACCCGCAGGGTAAGCCCGAGGGCCGTACCCGCCGTAAGGGCCAGCCGAGTGACCGGCTGATCGTCCGCCGTCGCTACGCCACGCGTAAGCGCGGCTGAGGGAGATAAGAGATGCCTCGCAGCCTGAAGAAGGGCCCGTTCATCGACGACCACCTGCTCAAGAAGGTGGAGACGCAGAACGACAAGGGCACCAAGAACGTCATCAAGACCTGGTCGCGGCGCTCGACGATCACCCCGGAGATGCTGGGTCACACGATCGCTGTGCACGACGGACGCAAGCACGTCCCGGTATTCGTGACCGAGGCGATGGTCGGGCACAAGCTCGGCGAGTTCGCGCTGACCCGCACGTTCAAGGGTCACGAGAAGGACGACCGGAAGAGCCGTCGGCGCTGACGCCGCGGGCATACGGATAGAGGAACAAGGGGTTACAGCGATGCCAGGAAAGGGCGACGCTCCGGTGCTTCCGGGCGCGCGGGCGGTTGCGCGGTACGTGCGCATCTCGCCGATGAAGGCGCGCCGGGTGGTCAACCTCGTCCGCGGCCTGCCCGCGAAGGAGGCGCTCACGGTGCTGCAGTTCGCGCCACAGGCCGCGAGCGAGCAGGTGTACAAGGTACTCGCGAGCGCGATCGCCAACGCGGAGAACAACGAGCGGCTGGACCCCGACGCGCTGCTCGTCCGCGAGGCGTACGTGGACGAGGGCCCGACGATGAAGCGGTTCCAGCCGCGCGCCCAGGGCCGGGCGTACCGGATCCGGAAGCGCACCTGTCACATCACGGTGGTGGTTGAGGCGGTCGCGCCGGCTGCGCCGAAGGCGGCGGCGAAGAAGGCGGCCCCGGCGAAGGAGACCACGCCAGCTGCGACCGAGAGCAAGACGGAGGGTGCCGAGTAATGGGTCAGAAGGTTCACCCGCACGGGTTCCGGCTCGGCATCTCGACCGACTGGAAGTCGCGCTGGTTCGCGGACAAGCTCTACAAGGACTACGTCGGCGAGGATGTCAAGATCCGGCGGATGATGTCCAAGGGCCTGGAGCGGGCGGGAATCTCCAAGGTTGACATCGAGCGCACCCGGGACCGGGTCCGCGTCGACATCCACACCGCCCGGCCGGGCATCGTGATCGGCCGTAAGGGTGCTGAGGCCGACCGGATCCGCGGCAAGCTCGAGAAGCTGACCGGCAAGCAGGTCCAGCTCAACATCATCGAGGTGAAGAGCCCCGAGTCGGACGCGCAGCTCGTCGCGCAGGGCGTGGCCGAGCAGCTGTCCAGCCGGGTCAGCTTCCGTCGGGCGATGCGCAAGGCCATGCAGTCCGCGATGAAGAACCCGGTCTGCAAGGGCATCCGGGTGCAGGTCTCGGGGCGGCTCGGTGGCGCCGAGATGAGCCGGACCGAGTTCTACCGCGAGGGCCGGGTCCCGCTGCACACGCTGCGGGCCAACATCGAGTACGGCTTCTTTGAGGCCCGGACCACCTTCGGCCGGATCGGCGTGAAGGTTTGGATCTACAAGGGCGACGCGGTACCGGGCCGGGAGACCCCGGCCGAGGCTCCGTCGCGTCCGCGCCGGGAGCGCGGCGACCGCTCGGAGCGGCCGCGTCGGGGTAGGTCCGGTTCGTCCGGCACCACCGCCGGTGGCACCGAGACCGGCCGAGCCGCCGCAACCACCATCGCGCAGGCGGCCGAGACGCCGAGCGGCGAGTCGGTGGACGCTGGCGCGATCGCGTCGGCCGCTACCCAGCCGGCAGAAACGCAGCAGGAGGGCTGACAGATGCTGATGCCGCGCAAGCCCCCGAAGGGCTTCCGCAAGCCGCACCACCCGGACCGCAGTGGCGCGTCCAAGGGCGGTAACCGGGTGGTGTTCGGCGAGTTCGGGATCCAGGCTCTCGAGCCGGCCTACGTGACCAACCGCCAGATCGAGTCGGCGCGTATCGCGATGACCCGGCACATCAAGCGTGGTGGCAAGGTCTGGATCACGATCTTCCCGGACCAGGCGCTCACCAAGAAGCCGGCGGAGACCCGGATGGGTTCCGGTAAGGGCTCTCCCGAGTGGTGGGTCGCGAACGTGAAGCCGGGGCGGGTTCTCTTCGAGATGTCCTTCCCCAACGAGCAGATCGCGCGTGAGGCGATGCGTCGCGCGATTCACAAGCTCCCGATGAAGTGCCGGATTGTTACACGCGAAGTGGGTGAATCCTGATGGCAGCGGGCGTTAAGGCCGCCGAGCTGCGTGAGCTCTCCGAGGAGGAGTTGGTCACGAAGCTGCGCGAGGCTAAGGCGGAGCTGTTCAACCTCCGCGTGCAGGCCGCAACCGGGCAGCTGGACAACAACCGGCGGCTGCAGGTCATTCGTCGGGAGATCGCCCGGATCTACACGATCATGCGTGAACGCGAGCTGGGGCTCTCGGCCGCGCCGACTGAGGTGACTGCAGGATGAGCGAGAACACCACCGCGACCACGCGGGCCCGCCGGAAGGTTCGTGAGGGCCTCGTGGTCAGCGACAAGATGGCCAAGACGGTTGTCGTCGAGGTCGAGGACCGCGTCAAGCACGGGCTGTACGGCAAGATCATGCGCCGCACCAGCAAGCTGAAGGTCCACGACGAGCAGAACTCGGCCGGCATCGGCGACCGGGTCCTGATCATGGAGACCCGGCCGTTGTCTGCCACCAAGCGGTGGCGGCTCGTGGAGATCCTCGAGAAGGCCAAGTAGCGAAGGCTCGAGCTCGGCCGGTTCCGGTCGGGCGCAGGTTCCGCCAGGCTCCGGCCGCCGTGGTGCGGCCGGAGAACCGGCAGACATAGGAGATAGACGTGATTCAGCAGGAGTCGCGACTGCGCGTCGCCGACAACACGGGTGCCCGGGAGATCCTGTGCATCCGGGTGCTCGGTGGCTCCGGTCGGCGCTACGCGAGCATCGGCGACGTCATCGTGGCCACCGTCAAGGACGCGATCCCGGGCGCCGGTGTCAAGAAGGGCGATGTCGTGAAGGCGGTAGTCGTTCGTACCGCCAAGGAGAAGCGGCGGCCGGACGGCTCGTACATCCGCTTCGACGAGAACGCCGCCGTCATCATCAAGGACGGTGGGGATCCGCGTGGCACCCGTATCTTCGGCCCGGTTGGCCGGGAGCTGCGGGACAAGCGGTTCATGAAGATTATTTCTCTCGCGCCGGAGGTGTTGTGACCGTGAAGGTCAAGAAGGGCGACACGGTCGTCGTCATCGCCGGCAAGGACAAGGGCGCCAAGGGCAAGGTCATCGCGGCCTACCCGCGGCAGGACAAGGTCCTGGTCGAGGGCGTGAACCGGGTCAAGAAGCACACCCGCATCAGCACCACCCAGCGTGGCGCGAAGACCGGTGGCATCGTCACCCAGGAGGCTCCGATCCACGTCTCGAACGTGATGGTCGTGGACTCCGACGGCAAGCCGACCCGAGTCGGCTACCGGATCGACGACAATGGCCAGAAGGTCCGCATCGCGCGTAGCACCGGTAAGGACCTGTGATGACCACGGCTACCGAAACCAAGACCATGCCGCGACTCAAGGAGCGGTACCGCAACGAGATCGTGGGCCAGCTGCGGGAGCAGTTCAAGTACGGCAACCCGATGCAGGTGCCGGGCCTGGTCAAGATCGTCGTCAACATGGGCGTCGGCGAGGCCGCTCGGGACGCCAAGTTGATCGACGGTGCGGTCCGCGATCTGGCCACCATCACTGGCCAGAAGCCGCAGGTCAGGCGGGCCACCAAGTCCATCGCGCAGTTCAAGCTGCGGGAGGGGATGCCGATCGGCGCGAAGGTCACGCTGCGCGGCGACCGGATGTGGGAGTTCCTGGACCGGCTGCTCTCCATCGCGCTGCCGCGTATCCGTGACTTCCGCGGTCTCGACGGGCGCAAGCTCGACGGGAACGGTAACTACACGTTCGGTCTGACCGAGCAGTCGGTGTTCCACGAGATCGACCAGGACAAGATCGATCGCCAGCGGGGCATGGACATCACGGTGGTCACCACCGCCACGACCGACGATGAGGGCCGGGCGCTGCTCAAGTTCCTGGGCTTCCCGTTCAAGGAGAACTGAGATGGCCAAGAAGGCGCTGATCCTCAAGGCGGCCGCGAAGCCGAAGTTCTCGGTTCGCGCGTACACCCGCTGCCAGCGGTGCGGGCGTCCGAAGGCGGTCTACCGCAAGTTCGGTCTCTGCCGGGTCTGCATCCGGGAGATGGCCCACCGCGGTGAGCTGCCCGGCGTGTCCAAGGCTTCCTGGTAATTGCCCGGCGCGCTCCGCGCGTCAGCTGCACTGTCTCTTCGCCGTAGGCCCGGGAGCACCGGGAACCCCGGCGAGAAAGGTTGACGAGTTTAATGACGATGACCGACCCGATCGCAGACATGCTCACGCGTCTGCGTAACGCCAACCAGGCGTACCACGACCGGGTGACGATGCCCTACTCGAAGATCAAGGCGAATATCGCCGAGGTCCTCAAGTCCGAGGGGTACATCAGCACCTGGTTGGTCGAGGAGCCCGAGGAGAGCGCCGTCGGCAAGCGACTGGTCGTCGAGCTGAAGTACGGCCAGAACCGCGAGCGGAGCCTGGCCGGCATCAAGCGCGTGTCCAAGCCCGGCCTCCGGGTGTACGCCAAGTCGGGTGAGCTCCCGCGGGTGCTCGGCGGGCTTGGCGTGGCGATCATTTCGACGTCCCAGGGGCTGCTCACCGATCGGCAGGCCCGCAAGCGGAGCGTTGGCGGGGAAGTCCTCGCCTTCGTCTGGTAACGGGAGACAGGTAGAAATGTCGCGTATTGGACGTAAGTCGATCCCGGTACCAGCCGGCGTTGACGTCACGATCGCCGGCCAGACCGTCACGGTCAAGGGCCCCAAGGGCGAACTCTCGCACACCATCGCCGAGCCGATCACGATCGAGCAGGCGGAGGACGGGCAGCTGAACGTGGCTCGCCCGAACGACGAGCGCAAGGCCAAGGAGCTGCACGGACTGAGCCGTACCCTGGTCGCCAACATGATCGTCGGTGTGACCGAGGGGTACCGGAAGAGTCTGGAGATCGCGGGCACCGGTTACCGGGTGACCGCGAAGGGCAAGGACCTCGAGTTTGCGCTCGGGTTCTCGCACCCGGTCACCGTGGTGCCGCCGGAGGGCATCACCTTCTCGGTGGAGAAGCCGACGCTGTTCCACGTGGCCGGCATCAACAAGCAGCTGGTCGGTGAGGTCGCCGCGAACATCCGGAAGATCCGTCCGCCGGAGCCCTACAAGGGCAAGGGCGTGAAGTACCAGGGTGAAGTGATCCGCCGTAAGGCCGGAAAGGCAGGTAAGAAGTGAGCGCCACGCTGCTCAAGCGTCGCCGCGGTGTCGCCGCCAAGCGCGCCGTCGGGCGGGCGCGCCGGCACTTCCGGGTCCGCCGGCAGGTCAGTGGGACGCCCGCGCGTCCCCGCCTGGTGGTCACCCGTTCGCTGCGGCACATCGTCGCCCAGATCGTGGACGACACCAAGGGTCACACCCTGGTGTCGGCCTCGACCCTGGATGCCTCGCTGCGGGGCACCGAGGGCGACAAGAGTGTTCTGGCCGGCAAGGTCGGCGTCCTGCTCGCCGAGCGGGCGAAGGCCGCTGGTATCGCCAAGGTCGTCTTCGACCGCGGTGGCAACCGGTACGCGGGGCGGGTCGCCGCGCTAGCCGACGCCGCCCGCGAAGCCGGGCTCGAGTTCTGACAAACCCCGTCACGAGAGAGAAGGAAGGCTGCTGATGCCAGGTCAACAGCGCCGTGGCGGCGGGTCCGGTGGCAACGAGGGTGGTCGCCGCGACAACCGCCGTGAGGGCGGCCGCGGAAACGCGCCCGTCGAGAAGACCCCGCACCTTGAGCGGGTCGTCGCAATCAACCGCGTCGCAAAGGTCGTGAAGGGTGGTCGTCGCTTCAGCTTCACCGCCCTGGTGATCGTGGGCGACGGCGACGGCACCGTCGGTGTGGGATACGGAAAGGCCAAGGAGGTGCCCGCGGCGATCGCCAAGGGTGTCGAGGAGGCCAAGAAGCACTTCTTCAAGGTGCCGCGGATCGGTCAGTCCATCCCGCACCCGGTGCAGGGCGAGGACGCCGCTGGTGTCGTGCTGCTGAAGCCGGCTTCGGCCGGTACCGGTGTCATCGCCGGTGGCCCGGTCCGTGCCGTGCTGGAGTGCGCCGGCATTCACGATGTGCTCTCGAAGAGCCTCGGGTCGTCCAACCCGATCAACATCGTGCACGCCACGTTGGCGGCGCTGAAGGGGCTTGAGTCCCCCGAAGCCGTCGCGTCCCGGCGGGGCCTGCCGGTCGAGGATGTCGCGCCGGCGGCCATGCTGGCGTCGCGGGCGGAGGTGGCGTCCTGATGGCTCGCCTGAAGGTCACCCAGGTCCGGTCCGAGATTGGGACCAAGCAGAACCAGCGGAACTCGCTGCGTTCGCTCGGGCTCAAGCGGATCAACGACGTGGTGGTCAAGGAAGACCGTCCGGAGATTCGCGGCATGATCTTCACGGTCAACCACCTCGTGAAGGTCGAGGAGGTCGAGTAATGACGATCAAGGTCCACCACCTGCGTCCGGCGCCGGGTGCCAAGGTCGCCAAGACCCGGGTGGGTCGTGGTGAAGGCTCCAAGGGCAAGACCGCCGGTCGCGGTACCAAGGGGTCCAAGGCCCGGAAGAACATCTCGGCAGCGTTCGAGGGTGGGCAGATGCCTATCCACATGCGGTTGCCGAAGATGAAGGGCTTCAAGAACAAGTTCAAGGTGACCTTCCAGGTCGTCAACCTGGAGCGGCTCGCCGAGCTGTTCCCGAACGGTGGTCAGGTTGGCCCGGCCGAGCTGGTTGATGCCGGCGCGGTCCGCAAGGGGCAGCCGATCAAGGTCCTCGGGACCGGTGACCTCGGTGGCGTGACCCTCCAGGTCTCGGCGCAGGCGTTCAGCGCGTCGGCCAAGGAGAAGATCACTGCTGCCGGTGGTTCGATCACCGAGCTGTAAGAGTTCTGCGGCGTGGGCCTGGTTGGGAAACCGACCAGGCCCACGCCGCGACTTATTTGCCGACGTTATGCGGCGTGGGCTTGGTCCGTGGGAAACGTGAAGCGTCCTGAACCGGCGGCGGTGTGGTCGGCTGGTGAATGACCGAAGGGTCGCACCGCGTTTGGTAATGCCGACCACGACCGCTTTCGGTTCTGTTTCCCGAAAGAGTGAGACCGTAGTCTTGTGGCCCGCGTTCGCTACGGCTGCGGTAGCTTCGGGAAATGTGGCCGCGTTGATCGCGTTAGAATTGTTTCGAATTGACCGAGGGGTCCGGGGAGCTCTGTTTACAGGTGCTGCCGCGTTATGGTCCGGCACACTCGGAGCCCCGATGTGTTAATGGTCAGCGATACCACTTTCATGTTCGCGTGGCATACCTGATGTGGACTCCGCCGGCCGTGGTGGAGGTGTGGCTGAGGTCCGGGGCACCCGGGGCGAGCACCAGGGTGACGGCCGTAGCGAGACCAGGCCTGAGGTCGAGGCTTGAGACCCAAACCGGGATCAGGGCATCGGTGCCGGAGCCAGGTCGGGGTGCACGAGAGTCGCCCCAGAGTCGTTCGCTATAGTTGCCAACAATTCTGCACGCTAGCGTACGGGTGGTGCCGGGGTCAATAGAAGATTATAGGCTCGATAAATCGGTGCGTCGCTCTCTGCTGCCCGGATGGGCGCGTAAGCTGCTCCGAGCCCGATCTGGGCCGTCGAGGTTCGCTCCCTCCGCTGTCAGCTTCGTATGCCGCGACCTGACGGAACAAGACATGTAGGCACCCAGTGGTGTGGTGTTGGGCAAGCCTGTTAAGGTGTGACTTCGGCGTCGTCTAGGTCGCCAGTCTGATGGTGCCCGTGTTGGCGAAAGGCCACGCGGCCTTCGCGCAGGAGGAAGAACTTGCTGTCTGCCTTTCTCAGTGCGTTCCGTACGCCTGACCTGCGCAAGAAGCTGCTGTTCACGATCGGCATCATTGCGATCTACCGCCTCGGTGCCGCGCTGCCCAGCCCCGGTGTGTCGTACACCAACGTGCAGAAGTGCATCGACGCGACCCAGGGCAGCACCGGCGTACTGAACCTGCTCAACCTCTTCTCCGGCGGGGCGCTGCTGCAGCTCTCGGTCTTCGCGCTGGGGATCATGCCCTACATCACCGCGTCGATCATCCTGCAGCTGTTGACGGTGGTGATCCCCCGGTTGGAGCAGCTCCGTAAGGAGGGCCAGGCCGGCCAGGCGAAGATCACGCAGTACACCCGCTACCTGACTCTTGGGCTCGGTGTCCTGCAGGCGTCGGCCTTCGTGGCGCTGGCCCGCTCCGGGCAGCTCTTCCAGAACCAGTGCGACCAGTTCCCGATCATCCCGGAAGGGACCGGAATCCCGGACTGGCTGACCCTGACCATCCTGGTCATGACGATGACCGCGGGCACCGGTGTGGTGATGTGGCTCGGCGAGCTGATCACTGGCCGCGGTGTCGGTAACGGCATGTCCGTGCTGATCTTCACCTCGATCGCGGCGCGGCTCCCCGCCGAGGGCTGGACGATCAAGGAGAGCCAGGGCTGGGCCAAGTTCCTGCTCGTCATCGCCCTGGTGCTGGTCATCATCACCGCGGTTACCTTCATCGAGCAGTCGCAGCGCCGGATCCCGGTGCAGTACGCCAAGCGCATGATCGGTCGGCGGATGTACGGCGGCACGTCCACCTACATCCCGTTGAAGGTGAACCAGGCTGGTGTCATCCCGGTCATCTTCGGTTCGTCGCTGCTCTACCTGCCGCAGTTGGCCCTGCAGTTCTTCGACCAGAACAACCAGGGCCGGACCCAGGTGTGGATCCAGAACAACCTGGTCGACCCGACCAGCCCGATCTACATCGGGGTCTACTTCCTGCTGATCATCTTCTTCACGTACTTCTACGTCTCGATCACCTTCAACCCGACCGAGGTCGCGGACAACATGAAGAAGTACGGCGGTTTCGTTCCGGGCATCCGTCCGGGCAAGCCGACCGCCGACTACCTGGACTTCATCCTCAGTCGGATCACCCTGCCGGGCGCGCTCTACTTGGCCGTCGTCTCGATCCTGCCGAACTTCTTCTTCATCTGGCTCGACCGTCAGCAGTACCTGAACTTCCCGTTCGGTGGTACCGCAGTTCTGATCATGGTTGGTGTCGGCCTCGAGACCACCAAGCAGATCGAGAGCCAACTGATGCAGCGGAACTACGAAGGGTTCCTGCGCTAGATGAGACTCGTTCTGGTTGGCCCGCCGGGCGCGGGTAAGGGCACGCAGGCAGAGTTCGTCGCCGCGCACCTCGCGGTGCCGAAGATCTCGACCGGGGATATCTTCCGGTCCAACGTCTCGCAGGGCACGCCTCTCGGGATTGAGGCCAAGCGATTCATGGACGCTGGCGAGCTGGTGCCGGATGAGGTGACCATCAGCATGGTCCGGGACCGGCTCGCCGAACCGGACGCCGGTGCCGGGTTCCTCCTCGACGGGTTCCCGCGGACCACCCCCCAGGCGGCCGCGCTGGACAAGCTCCTCGTTGACCTGGGCGCCGCGCTGGACCTGGTGCTCGAGCTGGTGGTTGACGACGACGAAGTCATTCGTCGGCTCTCCGGCCGGCGTACCTGCCGGGGCTGCGGCAAGATCTGGCACGTCGAGTTCGACGCTCCCAGTCAGGAGGGGCGCTGCGACCGGTGTGGCGCCGAGCTGTTCCAGCGGGACGACGACAAGCCGGAGACCATCGCCACCCGGTTGCGGGAGTACACGGACAAGACCGCGCCGCTGGTGGATTACTACGGTGCCCAGAGCAAGCTCGTGGGCATCGACGCCACCGGCCCGGTCGAGGATGTCACCGTTCGGGCAATCGATGCTCTGCGGTCCTACGGCGGCTGAGTACCAGCACCGCGGATAGAGCCCCGGTAGCGGGGTACGTGCGGCGTGCCCGCTTTTCGGTGAGAGAGGTTTACCCCGATGCGTCGTCCCCAGCTGGATATCCAGCTGAAGACCCCGGACCAGATCGAGAAGATGCGCGCCGCCGGGCTGGTGGTGGCGGAGGCGTTGCGCCGGATGCGGGAGGCGGTGGCTCCCGGCGTCAGCACCGCGGAGCTGGACGCGATCGCCGAGTCGACGATCCGGGCGGCGGGGGCCGTCCCGTCCTTCCAGGGCTACCACGGCTTCCCCGCCTCGATCTGCGCATCGGTTAACGAGCAGGTCGTGCACGGGATTCCGGCCCCCACCCAGGTGCTGCGGGACGGAGACATCATCTCGCTCGACTGCGGTGCGGTGCTGGACGGTTGGCACGGGGACGCAGCCATCACCGTCGCGGTCGGCGACGTGGATCCGGCGTTGCTGAGGATGGCCGCGGTCGCCGAGGACGCGATGTGGGCCGGTATCGCCGCGGCGGCCCGCGGCGCTGCCAGCGGCAGGGGACGGCTCACCGACATCTCTCACGCTGTCGAGACGGCGGTCCGTAAGGGCGGACGGTACGGCATCGTTGACGGGTATGGCGGTCATGGAATCGGCACCGAGATGCACCAGGATCCGCATGTGCTCAACTACGGCCGTCCGGGTAAGGGTCCCCGGTTGGTGTCGGGGATGGCGCTGGCCATCGAGCCGATGATCACCCTGGGCTCGCCGCGGACGGCGGAGCTGTCCGATGGCTGGACGGTGGTGACGCGGGATGGCTCCCGGGCAGTGCACGTGGAGCACAGCATGGCGCTGTTGCCGGACGGGGTGTGGGTGCTCACCGCGGTTGATGGCGGGCGGGAGCGCCTTGGTGACCTGGTGACCGCCCGACAACCAGCGGCCACCGCTTGAGCTGAAATCGGACCCGGGCTCGGGTGTCGCCTGGTTTGCAAAGCGATGGCATTCTGAATAGATGCGGGATCGTGCCGGAATGCGGGCGGCCGACGACGATCGGCAGGCGGTCGCCGACCAGTTGCGGTTGGCTGTTGACGAGGGCCGGCTCGACCTGCACGAGTACGACGAGCGCCTGCACCGGGCGTACACCGCGAAGACCTATGGCGATCTCGATGTCCTGCTGGCCGACCTGCCAACCGGATCGGCGCCCGTTGTGGCGAATGGTGCCGGTCCGGACCTGCGGGGTGAGCTGGTGGCAACCGGGGCGGTCGATTCGACCGTGGTTCCGGCTTCCGGGGGGAGGTCGGTCACCCGGAGGTGGGTGGTCGAGGTGTGGGGGCCGTGGCTGAGGGCGGTACCGATCGTGGTCGGCATCTGGGCGGTGACGTCGCTGTTGGCCCAGGATCTCTTCTTCTTCTGGCCTGGCTGGGTGGCTGGCCCCTGGGGTGTGGTGTTGGCGGTGCGGACGGTGCAGGGGCTCGCCACAGGGGAGCCGGCGCGTCAGGCGGCCAAGCGCGAGCGCCGGCGGCAGCGCAAGCGGGAGAAGCAACTCCGTAGAGAGGCGAGGCGGCCCGCTGAATCGGATGGCTGGGAGCTTCCGGGCACTTCTGGTTGACCATCCCTCAATGTCCGGGTGGGCCCGGAAGTTGGCTGCTCGATAGTCCGGTTCGGCGGGGTCACCTGCCCGGTCGGGTGGTCGGTTTGGCGACGGCGTATGGGCCGGCGTACACTTTCTGATCGGCGCACAGCGTCCACTCCGGCATGCCCGCCCGCGCTTCGGCGGGTGCTGGAGCCGCGGCTGGCGCGGGTCACCTGATTTCGATCAGTCATCCCGTGAAAGACGTTGTGGGCCGTCCGGAGCAACCGACGTCAGGACAGCGGAGGACATGCCGAAAAAAGACGGAGCCATCGAGATCGAGGGCCGGGTCATCGAGCCCCTGCCGAACGCCATGTTCCGGGTGGAGCTCGCGAACGGGCACAAGGTGCTGGCTCACATCAGCGGCAAGATGCGGCAGCACTACATCCGCATCCTGCCGGAGGACCGGGTCGTCGTCGAACTTTCGCCGTACGACCTGACCCGAGGGCGCATCGTCTACCGCTACAAGTAAGCCTGACGGCGGCCGGGTGAATCCCGTGTCCGTCTTCGTCGCCCGGAGCCGCGCCTGCCGCGTCGCCGGGCCAGATCGGAAGTAAGGCAACCGTGAAGGTCAAGCCGAGCGTCAAGCGGATCTGCAACAAGTGCCGGGTGATCCGCCGGCACGGCCGGGTCATGGTCATTTGCGCCGACCCGCGCCACAAGCAGCGTCAGGGCTGACTGTTCAGCCGGTCGTGACACCGCGACCGGTTGACACCGGCCCGGACGCAGATCCGTCACAACACAGCACATGCTCGTTCCAGCCGCAGGAGTGCGCAGCGCGTACCTCGTCGTGGTTAACCCCCGGTCGGAGGCCGGGGCCCGCTCGGGCAGCGACCGAACCGGTCGCCGGCGTCGATATCGGCGTCGGAGAACGGGGATGGTCGGTAGCGGGATGGGACGGGACCACACCTCCGCCAGAAACCACGAGGAGTACGCCCGCACATGGCACGGCTAGTCGGCGTGGATCTCCCCCGCGAGAAGCGGTTGGAGATCGCGCTCACCTACATCTTCGGCGTGGGTCGCACCCGCGCCCTGGAGACGCTCGCCGCCACCGGCATCTCGCCGGACAAGCGCGCCCGGGACCTCACGGACGAGGAGCTCGTGCAGCTCCGCGACCACATCGAGGGCAACTACAAAGTCGAGGGTGACCTGCGCCGCGAGGTCGCCGCGGACATCCGTCGCAAGGTCGAGATCGGCTGCTACGCCGGTATCCGGCACCGCCGGGGCCTACCGGTTCGTGGTCAGCGGACGCGGACCAACGCCCGCAGCCGCAAGGGCCCGAAGCGGACCGTCGCCGGTAAGAAGAAGCCCGGCAGGAAGTAATAGGAGCGCAGAAGACTTATGCCACCGAAGGCTCGTGCCGGAGCCGCCGTCAAGAAGGTCCGGCGCAAGGAACGCAAGAATGTCGCCCACGGCCAGGCGCACATCAAGAGCACCTTCAACAACACCATCGTGTCCGTCACGGACCCGACCGGTGCGGTCATCTCCTGGGCCTCCGCCGGCCAGGTTGGCTTCAAGGGCTCCCGCAAGTCGACTCCGTTCGCCGCGCAGCTGGCCGCCGAGGCCGCCGCGCGTCGTGCGATGGAGCACGGCATGCGCAAGGTCGACGTGTTCGTCAAGGGCCCCGGCTCCGGCCGGGAGACCGCCATCCGTTCGCTGCAGGCCGTCGGCCTGGAGGTCGGTCAAATTTCCGACGTGACTCCGCAGCCGCACAACGGGTGCCGTCCGCCGAAGCGTCGCCGGGTCTGAGAGGTTAGGAAGAGATGGCTCGTTACACCGGTGCTGACTGCCGCCGTTGCCGGCGGGAGAAGATGAAGCTGTTCCTCAAGGGCAGCAAGTGCGATGGCCCGAAGTGCCCGTTCGAGTCCCGGCCGTTCCCGCCCGGACAGCACGGTCGTGGCCGCACGAAGGAGACGGAGTTCCTGCTCCAGCACCGCGAGAAGCAGAAGGCCCGCCGGGTGTACGGCGTGCTGGAGAAGCAGTTCCGCGGTTACTACGACGAGGCCGTGGCGAAGCAGGCCAAGACCGGTGAGGTCCTCCTGCAGATCCTCGAGTCGCGGCTGGACAACGTGGTCTACCGGGCCGGCTACGCCAAGTCCCGGGACATGGCCCGGCAGCTGGTCAAGCACGGTCACTTCACGGTGAACGGCAAGAAGGTCGACATCCCGTCGTACCGCGTCAAGGAGCACGACATCATCGAGGTCCGGGGCAAGAGCAAGGAGCTCACCCCGTTCCTGGTGGCGCAGGCCGAGGCCGGCTCCAAGAGCGTGCCGGCGTGGCTGGAGGCCATCCCGAGCCAGATGAAGGTGCTCGTGCACTCGCTCCCGAGCCGCCAGGTGATCGACACCCAGGTCCAGGAGCAGCTGATCGTCGAGCTCTACTCCAAGTAGGTGCTCGGGTGGTGGTCCGCCCCTTTCCGGGCGGACCACCACAACGGTGTGTGTCGTGGGCGTCATATGGCGGGCGCCCCGGAAGAAAAGAGAAGAGATGCTCATCTCCCAGCGGCCCTCGCTCTCCGAGGAGTCGATCAACGAGACCCGGTCCCGGTTCACCATTGAGCCGCTGGAGCCCGGCTTCGGCTACACCCTGGGTAACTCGCTGCGTCGGACGCTGCTGTCGTCCATCCCCGGCGCGGCGGTGACCTCGATCAAGATCGATGGTGTGCTGCACGAGTTCACCACGATCCCCGGGGTCAAGGAGGATGTGGTCGAGCTCGTCATGAACATCAAGGAGCTCTGCGTCAGCTCCGAGCATGACGAGCCGGTCAGCATGTACCTGCGTAAGCAGGGCCCGGGTGACGTGACCGCGGGTGACATCCAGCCCCCGGCTGGCGTCTCGGTGCACAACCCGGACCTGAAGCTCGCCACCCTCAACGGCAAGGGCCGGCTCGACATGGAGCTGACCGTCGAGCGGGGCCGTGGCTACGTCACCGCGGCGCAGAACAAGCAGGCGGGCGCCGAGATCGGTCGGATCCCGGTTGACTCGATCTACTCGCCGGTGCTTCGGGTCACCTACCGGGTCGAGGCGACCCGGGTCGAGCAGCGGACCGACTTCGATCGGCTGATCATCGACGTCGAGTCGAAGCCGTCGATGGGGCCCCGCACGGCCCTGGCCTCGGCCGGTTCCACGCTGGTCGAGCTCTTCGGTCTGGCCCGGGAGCTGGACGAGACCGCAGAGGGCATCGACATCGGGCCGTCCCCGCAGGACGCCCAGCTGGCAGCGGATCTGGCGCTGCCGATCGAGGAGCTGGACCTCACCGTCCGCTCCTACAACTGCCTCAAGCGCGAGGGCATCAACACCGTTGGTGAGCTCATTGGGCGTACCGAGGCTGACCTCCTCGACATCCGTAACTTCGGCCAGAAGTCGATCGACGAGGTCAAGATGAAGCTCGCCGGGATGGGCTTGGGGCTGAAGGACTCGGCCCCGAACTTCGACCCGGCGAACGTCGTGGACGCCTTCGGTGAGGCCGACTACGACACCGAGGACTACCGCGAGACTGAGCAGCTGTAAGCGCGGCTGAGGATTGACGAGGAGCACCGAGAATGCCCACGCCCACCAAGGGTGCCCGCCTCGGCGGTAGCCCGGCGCACGAGCGGTTGATGCTGGCCAACCTGGCCATGTCGCTGTTCCAGCACGGCAAGATTCAGACCACCGAGACCAAGGCCCGGCGGCTGCGCCCGCTCGCGGAGCAGCTGATCACCAAGGCGAAGCGCGGTGACCTGGCCGCCCGGCGTCGGGTGCTCGGGGTCGTCAAGGACAAGGACGTGGTCTACACCCTGTTCGAACAGATCGCGCCCCGGTACGCCAACCGCAACGGTGGCTACACCCGGATCGTGAAGACCGGTCCGCGTAAGGGTGACGCCGCCCCGATGGCGATCATCGAGCTGGTCGAGGAGCTGGCGGTCGCGCAGCCGAAGGCGAACAAGAAGACCGCCGCCCGCAAGGCCGCGCAGCAGGACAAGGTCGAGGCGCTCGCCCCGGCTGCGGAGGCCCCGGCGCCGAGCAGCGGCGACCAGGACGCCGAGGCGCCCGTCTCGGTTTCGGGTGACACCGCTGCGGCCCGTGCAGACAGCGACCTCGCTGTCGAGGAGAACAACGAGCAGAACAAGGCCTGATCGGCCAGGCTCTCGTCGGGCCCGACACCCATCCGGGTGTCGGGCCCGACGCGCGGAAGGGGACACGAGTGCAGGAGCGCACCCGGGTACGGCTGGATGTCTCGTACGACGGCACCGACTTCTCCGGCTGGGCGGTCCAGCCGCAGCGGCGTACGGTCGCCGGTGCCCTCGTGGCCGCGCTTGACCTGGTGCTCGGTGCCGACGCGGCGACCGGGCTGACCGTCGCCGGCCGGACCGACGCCGGCGTCCACGCCACCGGGCAGGTCTGTCACGTCGACCTGCGGACCGAGCTGTGGCACCAGCACCAGACCACCCTGCTGCGGCGGCTGGCCCGGCTGCTCCCCGCCGACGTCCGGGTACGGGCGATGACGGACGCGCCGGCCGACTTCGACGCCCGCTTCTCGGCGACCTTCCGGCGGTACGAGTACCGGGTCACGGACGCGCCCTGGGGGGCCGAGCCGCTGCGGCGCCACGACATCCTTGCCTGGCCGAGCCGGCTCGACCTAGCCGCGCTGAACACGACCGCCGACGGGCTGGTGGGGGAGCACGACTTTGCCGCGTACTGCCGGCGTAAGGAGAACGCGACGACGCTGCGGGAGGTGACCCGGCTGGACTGGCGGCGTGCCGCGGACGGGATTCTCGTGGCGACCGTGCAGGCCGACGCCTTCTGTCAGGCGATGGTACGCAGTCTGGTCGGTGCGATGCTGGCCGTCGGGGATGGCCGCCGCCCCGCTGACTGGCCGGCCGGGCTGCTCGCCCGTCGGGAGCGCGCCAGCGAGGTGAACGTCGCCCCGGCACACGGCTTGACCCTGGTCGAGGTGGGTTACCCGGATGACCCGGCCGAGTATGGTCGGCGGGCCATCCGGACCCGCCGGTTGCGGGTGCCGCCGCCGGCCTGAGGCGGGGCGTCGGCGGGGCCGGTGCGAGAATCATCGGTGTGACCGGTGACCATTACTTCACTGCTGAACCGGCGACTGCCGCCCAACCCCGGGAGGTGGTCTTCTCCGCGGCCGGCCGCGACTACACCCTGGCCTCCGCCGGCGGCGTCTTCTCCGCCGGGCGGCTCGACCCGGGTACGGCGGTGCTGCTGCGTAAGGCCGAGCTACCGGCACCGGAGAGCACCGGTCACCTGCTCGACCTCGGCTGCGGCTTCGGACCGATCACCTGCGTGCTCGCCACCTCGGTGCCGTCGGCCACCGTCTGGGCGGTCGATGTCAACGAGCGGGCTCGGGAGCTGACCACGGCCAACGCCGCGCGGGTCGGGGCGGCGTCCCGGGTCCGGGTTTCCCCGCCGGACGCGGTGCCAGCGGCGGCGACATTCGATCAGATCTGGTCGAATCCGCCGATCCGGATCGGCAAGAACGAGCTGCACCAGCTCCTGCTGCGCTGGCTGCCCCGGCTGGCACCGGACGGGGTGGCCTGGCTGGTGGTCGCCCGGCACCTCGGCGGTGACTCGCTACACCGTTGGCTGTCCGAGCGGGGCTGGCAGGTGGCGCGACCGGCGAGCCAGAAGGGCTACCGGGTGCTGCGGGTGACCCGGTAGAGCGGGGTTGGTCCGGTAAAACGGGTTGGCCGGGCCGGGGCGGCCCGGCAGGATGCCAACGTGGGTTACGTGGACGTGGCAGCCGTTGGGCACTGGCTGCCCGATGGGCGGCAGCTCTTCGGCGATGTGTCTTTCCGGGTCGGTGATGGCGCCAAAATCGCTCTGGTCGGGCCGAACGGCGCGGGCAAGACGACGCTGCTGCGCATGGTCGCCGGTGACCTGCCGGTGCAGCGCGGCGCGGTCGCCCGGGCCGGCGGGCTGGGCGTGATGCGTCAGTTCATCGGCATGATCGGCGACGAGTCAACCCTCGCCGACCTGGCCCTCTCCCTCGCCCCGCCCCGGCTGCGCGAGGCGGGTGGGCGGGTCGCCGGTACGGAGTCGGCGATGCGGGCGGCTGAGGTGCGCGGCAAGTACAGCACCGCCGCCGGCAAGGCCCAGCTCGCGTACGCGGAGGCGCTCGCCGCCTGGGGGGAGGCCGGCGGGTACGACGCCGAGGTGCTCTTCGACACGGTGACCACGATCGTGCTCGACCTGCCGTGGGACACGGCGCGGCACCGTCCGGTCCGGACGCTCTCCGGCGGCCAGCAGAAGCGGTTCGCCCTGGAGCTGCTCCTGCGCGGTCCTGAGGAGGTGCTCCTGCTCGACGAGCCCGACAACTTCCTAGACGTGCCCGGGAAGCGCTGGTTGGAGGGGCGACTGCGGGAATCCGGCAAGTCGGTGCTGTACGTCTCACACGATCGCGAGCTACTGGCTCGTACCGCGGACCGGGTGGTGGCCGTCGAGGGCGGTGGCGCGTGGGTGCACTCGGGTGGCTTCGCCAGCTGGCACGAGGCCCGTCTCGCCCGGCACGACCGTCTCGACGAGCAGCGTCGGCGGTGGGACGAGGAACACCAGAAGCTGCGGGAACTGGTGCTGATGTACAAGCAGAAGGCCGCGTACAACTCGAGTATGGCCTCCCGCTACCAGGCGGCCCAGACCCGGTTGCGGAAGTTCGAGGAGGCCGGGCCGCCGCCCGTACCCCCGAAGGAGCAGGACATCCGGATGCGGCTGGCCGGCGGCCGCACCGGTAAGCGTGCCCTGATCTGCGAGCAGTTGGAGCTCGACGGTCTGACCTACCCCTTTGACCTGGAGCTCTGGTACGGCGACCGGCTCGCCGTGCTCGGTGCCAACGGGACCGGTAAGTCCCACTTTCTCCGCCTGATCGCCCGGGGCGGAACCGCCCCCGATCCGGCGAACCAGCCGGTCGACGGTGGTGCGGGGCTCGCACCCGTCGGGCATGACGGGGTGGCCCGCCTCGGTGCCCGGGTCCGGCCCGGCCACTTCTCCCAGACCCACGACCGGCCGGAGTTACTGGAGCAGACGCTGGTCGACATCCTCTGGCGGGGTGACGAGCACCGCGCCGGCCTGGATCGGCACGCGGCGATGGCCGCGTTGTCCCGGTACGAGCTGGCCGGGCAGGGGGACCAGCGGTTCGGCACTCTCTCCGGTGGCCAGCAGGCCCGGTTCCTGGTGCTGCTGCTGGAGTTGTCTGGGGCGACCCTGCTGCTGCTTGACGAGCCGACGGACAACCTGGACCTGGCCTCGGCCGAGGCGCTCGAAGCGGGGCTGGCCGCGTTCGCGGGGACGGTAGTGGCGGTGACCCACGATCGATGGTTTACCCGGTCCTTTGATCGATTCCTGCTGTTCCAAGGGGACGGCGAGGTGGTGGAGGCCGCCGAGCCGGTCTGGGAGGTGGCCTGAGCGCGGGCGACATAGGGTGGATTTCGTGACTGAGATGACGTACCGCCGGTTGGGTGACTCCGGGCTCGTGGTGTCCGCGGTCGGCGTCGGCTGCAACAACTTTGGCCGTCGGGTCGACCTGGACGGGACCCGGGCGGTGGTGGCGGCCGCCCTCGATTCCGGGATCAACTTCTTCGACACCGCTGACATCTATGGGGCTCCGCCGGGCGGCTCCGAGGAACTCCTCGGCCAGGTGCTCAAGGGACGCCGCGACGATGTGGTGATCGCCACCAAGTTCGGCATGGACATGGACGGCCACAACGGACCGGACCACGGCGCCCGCGGTGCCCGGCGCTACGTGATGCGGGCGGTGGAGGCTTCGCTGCGTCGGCTGCAGACCGACCACATTGATCTGTACCAGCTGCATGAACCGGACCCCGGCACCCCGATCGACGAGACGCTCGCCGCGCTGGACGACCTGGTCACCGCCGGCAAGGTGCGGTACCTGGGTAACTCCAATTTGGATGGCTGGCAGATCGCCGACGCGGACTGGACCGCCAGCTCGCGCGGATTGACGCGGTTCATCTCCGCCCAGAACCACTACTCGCTGCTTGAGCGGGGCGTCGAGGCCGAGGTTGTCCCGGCATGTGAGCGGTTCGGGCTGGGCCTGCTGCCCTTCTTCCCCCTCGCCAACGGCCTGCTCACCGGCAAGTACAAGCGCGGTGAGGCCCCGCCGTCGGGCAGTCGGCTCGCCGGTGGCGGCCGGTACGCGGCCCGGCTGGCCGCCGCCGACTGGGACACCATCGAGGCGCTCCAGGCATACGCGGCCGAGCGGGGGCTCAGCCTGCTCCAGGTCGCCATCGGTGGGCTCGCCGCCCAGCCCGCGGTGACGTCGGTGATCGCCGGTGCCACCACCCCCGACCAGATACGGGCCAATGCCGCGGCGGGTGCCTGGGTGCCCGACGCCGACGATCTGGCCGCCCTGCGGGCGGTACTCGACAGCTAGCAGATGGAGAATCTCGGCCTCCCATCGTCCCGGCGGTGGGAGGCCGATTCGTGTCCGGGTCCGCTCCGGTAGCGGCCGGTCCGCACCCCCGTGCCGCAGATGCCGCCTTGGCAGCCGTACGGCGTCTGTCGTACGGTGGTCAGTAGTAACCCACGGGAGCCCGGTAAACCGGGCTGAGAGGGGGGCTGAGAGCCCCCGACCGTTGAACCTGATCCGGATAGTGCCGGCGCAGGGAGGAGAGTTGCCGTGTCGTCCCTTGGGCGTCTACATCTGATTACCGACACTCGACCTGGGCAAAACCCGCTCAATGTGGTGCGGGCCGCCCTGGCGGTGGCCCGTACCGAACTGGTCGTCCAGGTCCGCGTGACCGACGACGCAACCGACCGACAGGCGTACGACCTGGCCCGCCAGGTGGCCGCGCTCTGCGCCCCGTACGGTGCGACCTGCCTGGTGAACGATCGGCTACACGTGGCCCTGGCGGTTGGTGCTGCCGGTGGGCACGTGGGTGCCGAGGACCTGCCGGTCGGGGCGGCCCGGGCGGTGCTCGGCTCCGCCGCGGTCCTCGGCGCCACCGCCCGGTACGCGGACACTGCCGTCGAGGCGGTCGCCGCCGGGGCCAGTTATCTCGGGGTCGGGCCGGTCCACTCCACCACCTCAAAGGACGGACTGCCGCCCCCGATCGGCGTGGCAGGGGTACGAGCGGTCACCGCCGCGGTCAGCGTGCCGGTGATCGCCATCGGGGCGGTGACCGCGGCGGACGTGCCCGCCCTGCGGACCGCGGGCGCGTACGGAGTCGCGGTGATCGGCGCGCTCTCGCACGCCGCCGACCCTGCCCGGACCACCACCGAACTAATGGCGGCACTGACATGGTGAGCAAACTTCCCGACACCCCCCGTGGCAGCCGAAACTCGCTGTCCACCCCCGACGTTGCCGTGGTCGGGGCCGGGCCGATCGGCTTGGCCATCGCCTGGCGGTGCGCGGCCCGCGGGCTGCGGGTCGTCGTACACGACCCGGATCCCGGCTCGGGCGCGGTGCACGCCGCGGCGGGGATGCTCGCGCCCGTCGCCGAGGCGTACTTCGGGGAGCACGAGCTGACCGGCCTGCTCACCGAGTCGGCGGCGCGCTGGCCGGCGTTCGCCGCCGAACTGGCCGCCGCCTCCGGCGCCGATGTCGGTTACCGCAGCGAGGGCACCCTGATGGTCGGGCTCACCACCGACGATCTCGCCGTGGCCCGCCGGCTCTGGGCGTACCAGCAGGGGCTGGGGCTGCCGGTCACCCCACTGCGCCCCTCCGAGCTTCGAGACCGGGAGCCGGCGCTGTCACCCCGGATGCGGGGCGGCGCCTACGCCGGCACCGATCACCAGGTGGACCCGCGGCGGCTGGTGTCAGCGTTGCGCACCGCCACCGAGCGGGCCGGGGGAGTGCTGGTGCCGACGCCGGTCCAGCGGTTGACCGAGGTGACCGCCGGGACCACGGTGGTCGCGGCCGGCTGCGGCTCCGCCGCCCTGACTGGGCTGCCCGTTCGCCCGGTCAAGGGCCAGGTGCTTCGGCTCCGTGCTCCCGGTGCGCCGGGCTTCCAGCACGTGATCCGGGGCTTCGCCGACGGGGAGCAGGTCTATCTCGTCCCGCGGCCGGACGGGGAGGTGGTGGTCGGGGCGACCTCGGAGGAGCGCACCGACACCATGGTGACCAGCGGTGCGGTGCTGCGGCTACTCCGGGCGGCCACCGACCTGGTACCCGAGGTGGCTGAGTACGAGCTGGTCGAGGCGGTCGCCGGGCTCCGTCCGGGCAGCCCCGACAACGCGCCGATCCTTGGCCCGCTGCCGGACCGGCCGGCGGTGCTCGCCGCGACCGGGCACCACCGGCACGGGGTGGTGCTCACCCCGGTGACCGCCGACCTGATCGCCGACCTGATCACCACCGGTACGCCGGATCCGCTCCTCGCCGCCTTCACCCCGGAGCGTCTCGGTCCGGGGCTGTCCCGTCCACCCGCCACCGCCACCGCCGACCCGGCGTGCGGATCCGCCGTGCCCCGGCCGACCACACTGGAGGAGTCGTGGAACTGATGGTGAACGGCCTTGGGCGCAGCCTGCCCACCGGCTCCACGCTGGCGGACCTGGTCCGGGCGGTGACCGAACAGGAGCGTGGTCTGGCGGTCGCCGTCAACGGCGAGGTCGTGCCGCGGGGTGGCTGGCCGGCGACCCTGCTGTGCGAGGGTGACCGGGTCGAGGTGCTCAGCGCCGCGCAGGGCGGGTGAGTGAGGTGACCTTCGAACTGGGTGGGGTACCGATCTCGTCGCGCCTGGTCCTCGGCACCGGCGGGGCCGCCAACCTCACCGTCCTGGAAGGGGCGATCCGAGCCTCCGGCACCGGCCTGGTCACCGTGGCGCTGCGCCGGGTGGACACCACCGGGGGCCCTTCGGGTGGCCTACTCGACCTGGTCGACCGGTGCGGGGTTCGGCTGCTGCCGAACACCGCCGGCTGCTACACGGCGGGGGAGGCGGTGAAGGTGGCCCAGCTGGCCCGGGAGGCGTTCGAGACCGACTGGGTGAAGCTTGAGGTGATCGGCGACGAGCGCACCCTGCTGCCCGACGGTGTGGAGCTGCTGCGGGCCGCCGAGGAGTTGGTCGCCGACGGTTTCACCGTGCTGCCGTACACCTCGGACGACCCGATTCTGGCGCGTCGGCTCGCCGATGTCGGCTGCGCGGCGGTGATGCCGGCGGGTTCTCCGATCGGGTCGGGGCTCGGGGTGTCGAACCCGCACCACATCCGGCTCATCCGGCAGAGCGTGGCGGTGCCGGTGATCCTGGATGCGGGGATCGGCACCGCCTCCGATGCGGCGCTCGCGATGGAACTGGGCTGCGACGCGGTGCTGCTGGCCAGCGCGGTGACCCGGGCCGCCGATCCGGTGGCGATGGCGACGGCGATGCGGTACGCGGTCGAATCCGGCCGGCTCGCGTACCAGGCGGGCCGGATACCGCGCCGCTTCCACGCCCTCGCCTCGACTCCGGACGATGGGCGGCCGGAGCTGTGACCGGGCCGACCGGCCTGGTGGTGCTCACCGATCGCCGGGCGGCGCGGCGACCGCTCGTCGAGGTTGTCGCCGCGGCCGTGGCCGGCGGTACGCGCTGGGTGGTGCTGCGGGAGCGGGACCTTCCCCGGGCCGAGCGCGTCGCCCTCGCCGATGACCTGCGTCAGGTCCTCGCCCCGGTCGGCGGTACGTTGGTCGTTGCCGGCCCGGACCCGCTCGGCGGCGACGCGGTGCACCTGCCGGCGGCTGGTCCGTACCCGCCGCCGCGACTCGGGCTGGTCGGCCGTTCCTGCCACGACGAGGCGGAACTGGGCCGGCTCACGGTTGAGGACTACACCACTCTCTCCCCCGTCTATCCGACGCCGAGCAAGCCCGGCTACGGCCCACCGCTGCTTCCGTCCGGGCTGGCGAGCTTGATCAAGGCCAGTCCGGTCCCGGTGGTGGCGCTGGGCGGGATCGAGACGTCCGGGCAGGTGCGCGACTGTGTGCGGGCGGGAGCCGCCGGGGTGGCGGTCCTGGGTGCGATCATGCGGGCCGAGGACCCGGGCGCGGTGGCCGCCGCCCTTCAGGGCGCCTTCGACGCCGGCTCCAGGGTAGGTGTGCGATGACGCCCCGTACCGTCCTCACCATCGCTGGTTCGGACTCCGGCGGGGGTGCTGGCATCCAGGCCGACCTGAAGGTTTTCGCGGCGCTGGGGGCGTACGGCACCAGCGTCATCACCTCCGTCACCGCGCAGAACACCCGCGGTGTGGACGCCGTGCTGCCGTTGCCCCCGCAGACCGTCACCGACCAGCTGGAGAGCGTGCTCACCGATTTCACGGTGCGGGCGGTGAAGACCGGCACGCTCGGCAGCCCGGCGATCGCCGACGCGGTCGCTGTCGCGGCGGGGGAGGGCCGACTGCCGCACCTCGTCGTCGACCCGGTGCTGGTGGCGACCAGTGGGCGTCGGCTGGGCACGGTCGCGGCGGTGGAGCGGTTGCTGCCGTTCGCCCGGGTGGCGACGCCGAATCGGGCGGAGGCCGCGGCCCTCACCGGCGGCCGGGTCGAGACGGTCGAGGAGATGGTCGTCGCCGCGAAGGCACTGGCCGCCGGTGGACCGGAGTATGTCGTGGTCACCGGTGGCGACGCCGACGGTGATGAAGCGGCGGTGGACGTGCTTCACGGCGAGGAGGGCACTACCCGGTTGCGCGCGGCCCGGGTATCGACCCGGCACAACCACGGCACCGGGTGCTCGTTCTCGGCGGCCGTCGCCGCCCGGCTGGCGTTCGGTGATTCGGTGCCGACCGCCGTCGCGGCGGCCAAGGAATACGTGACCCGGGCACTGATCGGCGCTCGGGGCTGGGAGTTGGGCGCGGGACGCGGACCACTCGATCACTTCAGCTGGTCCGTCTGACCTATAGGGAGGCTGTCATGCAGAAACGTCGCAAGGTCTACGTCGAGGGGTCGCGGCCGGACATCCAGGTGCCCTTCGCCGAGGTCGACCTCGCCGGAGACAATCCGCCGGCGAGGCTCTACGACACCTCGGGACCGGGTTCCGACCCGGAGGTGGGGCTACCGCCGATGCGCGGCAAGTGGATCGCCTCGCGGGGGGACGTCGCCCCGGTACGTGGCGCCGGTACCCCGTTGGCGGGGGTGGACGGCCAGCGCCCGACCCAGCTGGCGTACGCCCGGGCCGGGGTGGTGACGCCGGAGATGGAGTTCGTGGCGATCCGTGAGGGGATGGCGCCGGAGCTGGTGCGGGAGGAGATCGCAACCGGGCGAGCCGTGCTGCCGCTGAACGTCAACCACCCGGAGTGCGAGCCGGCGATCATCGGCAAAGCCTTCCTGGTGAAGATCAATGCGAATATCGGCACCTCGGCGGTAACCTCCTCGATCGCCGAGGAGGTGGAGAAGCTGACCTGGGCGACCCGGTGGGGCGCGGACGCGGTGATGGACCTGTCGACCGGCAAGCGGATCCACGAAACCCGGGAGGCGGTAGTCCGGAACTCTCCGGTGCCGATCGGTACCGTGCCGGTCTACCAGGCCCTGGAAAAGGTGGGTGGCGACCCGGCGAAGTTGAGCTGGGAGGTGTTCCGGGACACGGTCATCGAGCAGGCCGAGCAGGGCGTCGACTACATGACCGTGCACGTCGGCGTGCTGCTGGCATACGTGCCGCTCGCGGTGGAGCGGGTGACCGGGATCGTCTCCCGGGGTGGTTCGATCATGGCGGCGTGGTGCCTCGCCCACCACGAGGAGAACTTCATCTACACGAACTTCCGGGAACTTTGCGAGATCATGGCTCGCTACGACGTGACCTTCTCGTTCGGCGACGGGCTGCGCCCCGGCTCCATCGCGGACGCCAACGACGAGGCGCAGTTCGCCGAGCTACGTACCCTCGGTGAGCTGACGAAGATCGCCTGGGAGTACGACGTCCAGGTGATGATCGAGGGCCCCGGACACGTGCCGATGCACAAGATCAAGGAAAATGTGGAACTGCAGCAGGAGTGGTGTCACGAGGCGCCGTTCTACACGCTTGGCCCACTGGCCACGGACATCGCGCCCGCGTACGACCACATCACCTCCGCTATCGGCGCGGCGATGAGCTCCTGGTTCGGTACCGCGATGCTCTGCTATGTCACCCCGAAGGAGCACCTCGGGTTGCCGGACCGGGACGATGTGAAGGCCGGCGTGATCGCTTACAAGATCGCCGCGCACGCGGCCGATCTGGCCAAGGGGCACCCGGGGGCCCAGGAGTGGGACGACGCGCTCTCCAAGGCGCGGTTCGAGTTCCGCTGGGAGGACCAGTTCAACCTGGCGTTGGACCCGGAGACCGCGCGGGCCTACCACGACGCCACCCTGCCGGCTGAGCCAGCGAAGACGGCCCACTTCTGCTCGATGTGCGGCCCGAAGTTCTGCTCCATGAAGATCACTCAGGAGCTGAAGGAGTACGCCGCACGCGGCATGAAGGAGAAGTCGGAGGAATTCGTCGAGTCCGGCGGTCGGGTCTACCTTCCGCTTGCCTGATCTCTGACCACCGTGGCACCCCGACCAGCAGGCGGGGTGCCACGGCGGTTACCGGGGAATCCACCTTGACCGGGCAGGTCGAGACCGGGGCGGCCCGGTCAGTCGGCGTGATGCCGGCCGACAGAGCGCAATGAGCGGCGAGCGCCTTCCCGGTCGGGTTCGTTGTTAGGCACCGGCTCGCCCAGACCGGTGACCCAGTCCACGAACTCCTCGTCCTGTGCTGGTAGCCGGGCTTCCGCTGGGGGCTTCCCCGCCTCGTCGACCCGGGTGCGACCGCGTCGGAAGAGGCTTCGGCGGCGCGGCGCAGGAGGCGTCGTGCCGACCACCAACGGGTCGGCCGCGGTTCCCGGGTCGGCTGTGGTTCCCGGGTCGGCTGTGGTTCCCGGGTCGGCTGTGGTTCCCGGGTCGGCTGTGGTTCCCGGGTCGGCCTCGCCCTCGTCCGCCACCGGAGGCGGCGGGGCCGCCGGTACGGGGTCGCCGGTGGTCGGCGCGGCCGAGTCGACCTCGGCCGGAGCCAGCGGTATCGGGGGGACTGCCGTCGGCTCGGGGGTGAGCAGTGGTTCGGTGTCGGGTGTCGGCTCGGGGGTGAGCAGTGGTTCGGTGTCGGGTGTCGGCTCGGGGGCGAGCAGTGGTTCGGTGTCGGGTGTCGGTTCGGGCCTGGACGCCGGTCGGCGCTTGCTCCGTGGCCAGCGCAGGATCGTGGCGGCTCGTTCGACCGGGCGTTCGATCAGTGGCCAGCGCAGCGTCGCGGCGGCGGCTGAGCCGAGCCCGCCGGCGACCACCGCGAGCAGGGCGGCCTGGTACGGCGTGGCCTGGTACTGGTCCGAATCCGCTCCGGGGCCCGCGGTCAGGTACGCGCCGGCTAACAGCACCGGCCCGGGAAGACCGGTCAGCGCGCCGACGGATGTGGCCTGCCCGCGCCGCCGGGCGAGGCCGCCGGTGCCGGCCCCGGCCAGCAGCGCCGCCACCGGAAGGCCCAGCAGGCAGAGGCGGTTCGCCGCGGCGGGATCGAGCCAGGAGGGTTCCCACACCCCGAGGCGTACTGCCCGAAGTGGGCCGGTGTCGTTCAGCGACGGGGCAACCGAGGCCAGGGCGAGGAACCAGCCCACGCCGAAGACGAACGCCAGGTTCCAAAGCAGTGGGGGTCGGATGAGGACGGCCAACGCCGCGCCCCCGCCGAGTACCGCGCCGACGAGTGCACCAGCGGCGACGGACCAGACCGGTTCCACCGTACCCACGTCGGCGGCTCGGGCGGACTGCATTCCCAGCGGCGCGACGACCGTGGCGCCGAGCGCGGCGGCGCCCGCCACAGCGGCCTGCCGACCAGCGCTGATCAGTGGGGCCCCCCGGCACGCCAGCCGTTCGGCACAGACGGCACCGATGACTGCGGCGTTCGCCGCCAACCAGGCGACCCAGGCGAGCTGCGCCGGCCACTGGTTGACGCCCGTACCGGTGAAGGCGCCGGAGAAGCGTACGATGCCGAAGCCGAATGCGACGCCGAGCTGTCCGGCTCCGGCCAGCAGGCTCACCCCGAGCGCCGTGAGCAGTATTTTGCCCAAGGTCCGAAACGCCATGTCGGGCACGTTACGGTCCCGGTGCGGGCGCGCGCCACTGGCACGCCGGACGGGTGCGGTCGCCGGGATACCTGTGCTCGACCAGCGGGGCCAGTAGTTGGATCGCCCCCGAGGCGAGTAGGTGCACCGCCCCCGGATCCGACGGCCGACGTTGTTGGTCTGCTGGTCGGTTTCGATGTGACTGGCGTCGGTTCTCGGCCTACGGCCGGAAAGCGCGCGGTGCACTCATGGGAGAGGGCTGCCCCGTACGGTCGCCGCAGCCACAACGGCCGCTGCCCGGACGGCGGTTTGGGCGTACAGCAGCGACTCGGATTCCACCGAGGGGGGTGACGCCTCAATCGGGGAGGTAACGCATCTCACTTCTATTGGAACTTGGCGGGGATTCCTGCGTCTGGTCAACCCGAGGTCCGGATCGAACGTCCGAGGCGGGCCCCGGCTGCAGCTCCGCCTGCCCGCCCGCGGGCGGCAGACAATCGTGCTCTCTACACCAGACTGGTCGGACGACCGCTCCAGCGGACTAGCGCGGTGTGCGCGCGGCCCGGCAGACCTTGCCAATGCCGAACCTTGTGGTCAAGCGGGCCGGGCGAGGTGTTTCGGGATAAAGATCCCACATGCTGGGGTGACGCAAAGTTGGCGCCTGATTACCAAGCCGTATCCATTTCCCTAATGCTTGTCTACATCGCCTGTTCAGGGCGTTGTTGAATTGGTGGCATTCGTGGCCGGCGGCATCGACCAGCCGGCCTCGGGCCCTTTCTGGCTCCAGCTCAGCTTCCCAAAACCGGTCTCGTCTGATGAAATCGCGGCCGTGCCGCGCGTGGTTTCACTTCTGCTGGACCAGACCTGGGTCGGCGGTTCAGGCGTGGATGGAACGACGGAGGCGATGTCGTGAGCACCAGACCGACGACCCTGCCCGCAAGCGGCGACATTGACCAGCCGAAGCGGCGTTGGCTGCCGCGGCCCCGTAAAGCGCGAATCCGCTCGAAGTTGGCGTTGATCCTGGTCGTGCCGGTCGCCGCGGTTATCGCGCTGGGCGCTGTTCGTCTGATCACAGTGGGCGAGGGTGCGTACGACGCCACGCGGGCCAAGGCGCTCACCGAACTTTCCATCGACATCTCCGCCCTCGCCCAGGACGTGCATATCGAACGAATGGCTGCTGCGGCCTATATCGCTTCGGTGGAAGAGACGGAAGCGGCCGCTGCCGCCTACAACCTGCGGGTGGGTGATACCGACGAGCGGGCACAGGCATACCGGGAGGAACGCGAGCTCTTCGAAGAGCTGCCCGCCGCCGTCAGTGACCAGGTGGCGGCCATCGACGGACACCTCGATGAGCTGGACGCGATTCGCCAGCAGGTGCTGGAGCGTAAGTCGACGGAGGTCGCCGAGTCGACGTTGCGCTACAGCGCCATCCTGGCCGACCTGGTGGCCTTCAGCGACGGCCTCGCTCAGCTACCCGGCGACGAGCAGCTGACAGAGAACCGGCGGGCGGTTGCCGCCTTCGTCCGGGCCAAGGCGGCAGTCGCCGAGGAGGAGTCCGTCGCCTACGCCGCGTTGAGCGCCGGCCGGGTCGACGAGGAAGAGTACGCCTCCTTCGTGGCGACGTTGACCAGTCGGAAGCAGGCACTGCTCGCCTTCTCCCTCGCGGCGGACCCGCCGCAGCACACGCTCGCGGAGAACGCCATCACGGGCGACGCGGTCGCCCTGTCCGATCAGGTCGCCGCGGACATCACCCGCTCGGTCGGGCAGCAGCCCCGGGTCGGCGCCGAGGAGGCCAGCGCCGCCATCAGCGCTGTCCATGACCTCATGCGGTCTGCCGAGGTTGGGCTCCAGGAGCAGTTGCTCGACGAGACGGAGCAGTACCGTGCGGAGGTCGTCCGGCAGGCCTTCATCGAGACGCTGCTGGTGTTGGTGACCCTGATAATCGCGATCACTCTCGCCGTGGTGCAGGCCCGTTCGCTGGACCGCTCGCTGCGCCGGCTCCGGGAGGGTGCCCTGGCCGTGGCGAACCATGATCTACCGGAAGCGGTACGTCGCCTGCAGAGCATTGAGGCGGTTGATGAGGGCGGGATCAACGAAATTGTCCGGGAGATTCGTGAACCGATCCGGTTGAGCAACCAGGACGAGGTTGGTCAGGTCGCTGTCGCCTTCAACCTGGTGCACCGGGAGGCCGTCCGGGTGGCGGCGGAGCAGGCCGCGCTGCGGACCAGTGTCTCGACGATGTTCCTCAACCTGGCCCGCCGGAGTCAGACGCTGGTCGACCGCATGATCGGAGAACTGGACGCGATCGAGCGTGGTGAGGAGGACCCGAAGCGGCTGGCCCGACTCTTCGAACTTGATCACCTGGCCACCCGAATGCGCCGCAACGACGAGAACCTGCTGGTCCTCGCGGGAGCAGACTCGACCGTACCGCGGCGGGAGGATGCTCTCCTGGTGGACGTGCTGCGGGCCGCCCAGTCCGAGGTCGAGTTCTACAACCGGATCGAGTTCGGCACCGTTGACACGGACGTGTCGGTGGCCGCAAACGTGGTCAATGACGCGGTCCGGCTCGTCGCCGAACTACTCGACAACGCCACCCGGTTCTCGCCGCCGAACACCACAGTGGTCGCTGACGGGCGACGGATCCGCGACTACGTGCTCATCCAGGTCGAAGACCGGGGTCTCGGCCTCTCCGACGAGCAACTCGACTCGCTCAACCGGCGATTGGCCGAGCCGCCGAGCGTCGATGTCGCGGCGTTCCGGCTGATGGGCCTCGCCGTGGTGAACCGGCTCGCTGAGCGGCACGGCATTCAGGTCGAACTACGGCGCAACGTTGAGGGTGGCATCGTTGCCCAGGTAACCCTGCCGACGGCCGCGGTTGTGCTGCCCGTTGATCACGGGGTCGCCCAGCTCACCGGAGCGCGTCAGCCACTCGCGGTGGAGCAGGGCCGGTCCACCTCGGTCGGCGTTGGTGACCCGATGGCGGGTGCCACGCGGGCCGCCACCCTGCCGGAGCAGCGGCAGCCCGAGCCAGCCCTACCGAAGACGCTGGTGTCGGCTGATGCCGGTGTGGTGGCGGAGCCGGCTGGTGCGAGCACAACGCGGGAGCCGGCTGATGCCGGTGTGGTGCCGGAGCCGGCTGGTGCGAGCACAACGCGGGAGCCGGCTGATGCCGGTGTGGTGCCGGTGTCCCCTGGTGCGAGCACAACGCCGATGTCAGTCGCCGGGGCGACCGAGACTTGGCCCAGCCTCAGCGCTGTGGGCCAGCCCGGTGAAGCAGGCAGCGCGGCGTACCCACTGCCCCAACGGAGCCCGGAGCCGTCGACTGCGGCCTTCCCCACCGTGGCCGCCACCCCACCGCCGTCAGTTGACCCGCCATCAGCCAAGGCGCTCGCCACCGACAGCGCACTGACCGGTGGGCTCGGCGCGGACCTGGCCGCCACCGCTCCGATCGCCATGGCGCCCTCGTCCGCGCCACCGGTGGAGGTGCCAGCGGAGGCGCCGATCTTCCGGGAGATGGAGGCGGTCTGGTTCCGGACACACGGCAACGATGCGACCGCTATCTTCACCCGGCCGGACTTCGACGGAATGGCGCCGGGCCCGTCCGGGACGGCAAGTTCCACGGCCCCGCCGCAGCTACCCACCCGGGTGCCCAGAACGACGACGCCTCCGCCGGCCACCACCCCGGCGCCGTCGTACTCCGTCGCTCCCACTTCCTCATCCGCCGGACTGCCGCCGTCGACCGTGCCGCCACCGGCCGCGCCGCCGTCGACCGTGCCGCCACCGGCCGCGCCGTCGCCGACCGTGCCGCCGACGAGTGCGCCGCCGGCTGCGCCGCTGGGTGCGCCGCCGGCCAGTGCGCCGTCGCCGACCGTGCCGCCGACCGTGCCGTCGCCGACCGTGCCGCCGGCCAGTGCGCCTCCGCCGGCTGCGCCGCCGGCCAGTGCGCCGCCGACGAGTGCGCCGCCGGCTGCGCCGTCGGCCGTGCCGCCGACGAGTGCGCCGCCGGCCCCGCCGAGCGCCTCCGGAGCTCCGGTCGGCGAGGGCAATGCGTGGCGCACCGCCGCGGATGAGGGTTGGAGCCGGGCCAGTCAGGCTGCCGAGCCGACCAACGGTGGTACCACCCGTTCCGGCCTGCCGAAGCGAGTGCCAAAGGCGCAACTCGTACCCGGCGGGATCGAGTCCCGGACCCGGAAACGGACCCGCCGGGCGCCGGACGAAGTCCGCGGCCTGCTGTCGGCATATCACCGTGGCGTGCAGCGCGGCCGTGCGGCCGGCTCGGACCCCAACAGCACTTCGAGCAAGGAGACGAGCTGATGAACAGGCCAGCAACCATGCAGGACATGGGTTGGCTGCTCAGTAACTTCGCTGACAGCGTGTCGGGCATCGCCCACGTGGTTGCGGTGTCCGCCGACGGGCTGCTGCTCGCCTCGTCCCGGGACCTGCCCGCGGACCGTGCAGATCAGCTTGCGGCGATCACCTCCGGTGTGGTGAGTCTGACCGACGGTGCGTCCCGCATGTTCAGCGCTGGCGGGGTGCTGCAGACGGTCATCGAGATGGACAGCGGCTACCTCTTCCTGATGTCCATCAGTGACGGCTCGTCGATGGCGGTGCTCGCTGCCCGCAGCTGTGACGTAGGCCAGGTTGGCTACGAGATGGCACTCCTGGTGGAACGGGTCGGTGCCGCGCTGGTGCCGCTGCCTCGGGACGCGGTTTCTTCGTGATCATCGAGCTCCGGGCAGCGCCATCTGAGGAGAGCAGATCCGGCGCCGAAGGGGCGCAGGTCGGGCGAGAGGGGAGGTGACAGCGGATGGAAGGTCGGCGGACCGAACCGCGTGGGGCGCTGGTGCGTCCGTATGCGGTCACTCGGGGCCGAACGGAGCCGCGGCGGGACATCACCCTGGAAGCGGTGCTGTCCGCGAGCGCTACGGCGGTTACCGAGTCACGTTTCGCGGGGCACGACAAGCACCGTATCGCGACGATTTGTGAGGGCCGGGCGCAGTCGTTGGCGGAGATCGCCGCATACACCCGGATGCCCCTCGGTGTTACCCGGGTGCTGGTGGCCGACATGGTGGCCGAGGGCTTGCTGACGCTACACACTGCCGCTCCCACGATGGGGTTTGTGGAGCGGATGAACCTGCTTGGAAGGGTGCTAAGTGGACTTCGCGAACTATGACCCCGCCGGGGCGGGTCGGGAGATCACCTCCGCGAAGATCGTCGTTGCGGGCGGTTTCGGCGTGGGAAAGACGACGCTGGTCGGCGCGATCTCGGAGATCACACCACTGACCACCGAGGCGGTCATGACCGCCGCCGGTGTCGGCATCGACGATCCATCCAAAGTGCCGGGCAAGGAGACAACGACAGTTGCCATGGACTTTGGCCGGATCACCATGGCGCAGGATCTGATCCTGTACCTGTTCGGTACGCCCGGCCAGACTCGGTTCTGGTTCATGTGGGACGAGATCATCCGTGGTGCGGTTGGCGCGGCCGTCCTGGTGGACACCCGCCGGATCACCGATGCCTTCGCCCCGCTGGACTACTTCGAGAACCGTAAACTGCCGTACGTGGTCGCGCTCAACCGGTTCGACGGCGCCCCCGACTACGAGTTGGAGGAGGTGCGGGAGGCGCTCGCCATCCCGGCGGACGTGCCGCTCGTGCTGACCGATGCGCGCAGCCGGGACTCGGTCAAGAAGGTGCTGGTGACCGTCGTCGAGCACGCCATGAGCCGCCTGCAGGCGGAGCACGATCGCGGTCACCCGACTCCGGTCGGGTGAGCCGGCGCCGGTGGAGCGGTACCCCGGCATCGGTCTGCGAGCCCGGCCCGCCACCTAGCTGCGGGCCGGGGCTGCGGCGGCGGTCGCGTCAGTCGACCCGGAGGCGGTAGCCGCGCTTCACCACCGTCTGCACCACGCCGGGGGCCCGCAACGCGGCGCGTAGCCGAGCCACCGCCATCTCCACCGCGTGTTCGTCCGCCCCGCGCGGCAGCGTCTGGAGCAGCGCCGCTCGGGACAGGACCCGCCCCGGGGACGCTGCCAGTCGCCGCAGCACCGCCATCGGGCCCGGCGCCAGCGGTCGCAGCTCACCATCGACCACGGTGGCGTGCCCACGCAGGGTGAGTAGGTGACCGGCGGCTTTCAGGGTGACCGCGCGCCGCGGTAGCTCCGCCACGATCGTTCGGACCAGAGCGCCCAGCCGGGCCCGCTCGGGGGCGCTGACCGGCACCCCCCGCCGCCGTAGCGGCTCCGCGGTCACCGGCCCCACGCAGCTCGCCAGCACCGGACCCCGGAACGCGTCGAGCACCCGGTCGGCCCGGCCCCCGGCGGCGTGCAGCAACGCCTCGGCGGCCGGTGCCGAGGTGAACGTCACCGCGTCCACCATCCGGTCGGCGACCAGGTCGATCAGTCGATGCAGTGGGGTCGGGTCGGTCGGCGGGGCCCAGCGGTAGACCGGCACCGCGACCACGGTCGCGCCGGCGGCTACCAGCGCCCTCGTACACTCGGGCTGCGCTCCGCCGTGCAGCTGCATGGCGATTACCTGGCCGGCAACCCCCCGGTCACGCAGGTGTTGCACCACCTCGGCGCAGCTTTCCGAGCCGGGCGACCATTGGTCGTGCAGGCCCGCGGCCCGGATCGCGCCGCGGGCCTTCGGGCCGCGGGCCACCACGTACGCTCCGCGCAGCGCCGCGCGTAGCGGCTCGGCCAGCCCCCAGCCCTCGGCCGCCTCCAGCCAGCCCCGCATCCCGATCCCGGTGTCGGCCACCAGGACATCCGGTGGTCGATCGAGGCATGCTCGCGTCGCCGCGCGCAGCTCGGTGTCGTCGGCGAGTGGCACGATCCGTAGGGCCGGCGCGAAGACCACCCGGGCCCCGTGCCGCTGGAGTAGCGCGGCCAGTTCCTCCCGACGCCGGTCGGCGGTCACCCCGACGGTGAAGCCGGCCAGTTCGTCGCGCATCTACTCCTCCTTTCGTAGCCGTACCTCGACCAGCCCGTCCTGACACCGCACCTCGTGCCGCCGGACCGCGACGCCCGGTCGGTCCAGGCAGTCCCCGGTACGCAGGTCGTATGCCTGTTTGTGCAGTGGGGAGGCGACTGTCGGGACACCGTCCCGGCTGCCCACGATGCCGCGCGAGAGCACGTACGCCTCGGTGACCGGGTCCTGGTTGTCGATGGCGAATAGGTCGTTGGCGGTACGGAACAGCGCAATCTGGACGCCGTCGACGAGCGCTGCCACCCCCCGACCCGGGTCCAGGCGGGTCAGTGGACAGACCACTGTCCACTCCTGCGGCTGCGCGGTCATCGCTGTACCTCCGGCATTCCCAGCCCGACGGGCTGTCGGTTCTCGGTCCCCCCGACCCCCGCCGGTACCCGTTGTCCACGTTCGGCGGTGAATCGGATTGAGGGGTCGGGCACCTCGGGAGCGTTGACGAACGAGGTGAACCGGCCCAGCAGGGCCGGATCATCGAGGACGTCGCGCCACTCGTCGGAGTACGCCCCCACATGTCGGGCCATCGCCGCGTCCAGATCGGCGCAGAGCCCGAGCGAGTCGTCCACGATGACGGCCTTGAGGTGCTCCAGGCCGCCGTCCATCGCCTCGATCCAGGCGGCGGTACGTTGCAGCCGGTCCGCGGTGCGGATGTAGTACATCAGGAACCGGTCAACCAGCCGTACCAGCGCCTCGGTGGTCAGGTCGGTGGCGAAGAGGTCGGCGTGCCGGGGCTGGAATCCGCCGTTGCCGCCGACGTAGAGGTTCCAGCCGGCGTCGGTGGCGATGATGCCGAAGTCCTTGCTGCGGGCCTCGGCGCACTCCCGGGCACAGCCGGAGACCGCCGATTTCATCTTGTGGGGGGCGCGGAGCCCGCGGTAGCGCAGCTCCAGCGCGATGGCCAACCCGACCGAGTCCTGCACCCCGTATCGGCACCAGGTGGACCCGACGCATGACTTCACCGTCCGCAGTGCCTTGCCGTACGCGTGGCCGGACTCGAAGCCCGCGTCGACCAGCCGGCGCCAGATCTGCGGCAACTGCTCCACCCGTGCACCGAACAGGTCGATGCGCTGCCCGCCGGTGATCTTCGTGTAGAGCGCGAAGTCCCGGGCCACCTCGCCGAGCACAATCAACTTCTCCGGGGTGATCTCGCCACCGGGGATTCGGGGCACGACCGAGTAACTGCCGTCCCGCTGCAGGTTGGCCAGGAAGTGGTCATTGGTGTCCTGTAGCGACGCCCGCTCGCCGTCGAGGAGGTGCCCGGTGCCGAGGGAAGCCAGGATCGACGCCACCACCGGTTTGCAGATGTCACAGCCATCGCCGCGGCCGTACTCGGCGATCAGGCTGGAGAAGGTGCGGATCTCCCGGACCCGGATGAGGTCGAAGAGTTCCTGGCGGCTCACGTCGAAGTGTTCGCAGAGCCCGCGGGACTGCCCAACTCCGGCGGCGTCGAGTAGCTGCTGGAGCATCGGTACGCAGGAGCCGCAGCTGGTGCCGGCCCGGGTGCACGCCTTCAACGCCGGCACGTCGGTCGCACCGTCGGCGATCGCCGCGTCCAGATCGGCGCGGGTCACCGCGTTGCAGGAGCAAACCTGCGCGGAGCTGGGGAGCGCCGCCGCCCCGGAGCCCGCTCCGGCCGGGGCGAGTAGCGCGAGTGGCGCGGCGGGCAACGCCTGCCCGACGCTGGCCCGCAACGTCGGGTACGCGTCGGCGTCGCCGACCAGTACGCCGCCGAGTAGCGTCTGCGCATCGTCGGAGAGGACCAGCTTCGCGTACACCCGGGTGGCCGGATCGGAGAAGGTCACGTCGAGACAGCCCGGGGTGGTGCCGTGGGCGTCGCCGAAGGAGGCGACGTCCACGCCGAGCAGCTTCAGCTTGGTGGCGGTGTCCGGTTCGGAGACGGTGGCCGCCCCACCGACCAGCCGGTCGGCCACCGTTTCCGCCATCGCGTAGCCGGGCCCGACTAGGCCGTGGCAGGTGTCGTCCACGGCGGCGCACTCGCCGACCGCCCAGATCCGCTCGTCGGCGCTGCGGCAGGTGTGGTCAACCAGCACCCCGCCTTGGCTGCCAAGGGGCAGGCCGGCGGCGCGGGCCAGCTCGTCCCGGGGACGGATGCCGGTGGCGACAACGACCAGGTCGGCGTCCATCCGACTGCCGTCGGCCAGTTCCAGCTGGGCCACCGTGCCGTCCGAACCGGGGTGCAGCGCGGTGGTGGCGACCCCGAGGTGGCAGGCGACGCCCAGCTCCTCGACGTAGCGGCGCAGCAGCGCCCCGCCGGCGGTGTCCACCTGCAGTGGCATCAGCCGCGGTGCGACCTCCACGACGCTGGTGGCGAGCCCGAGTAGCCGCAGCGCGTTCGCCGCCTCCAGGCCGAGCAGCCCACCGCCGATCACCGCGCCCCGTCGGCGGCCCCGGGCATGCGCGCGGATCGCGGCCAGGTCGTCCAGGGTGCGGTAGGTGAAGACGCCCGGCAGGTCGGCGCCGTCGATCGGCGGGACGAAGGGGTCCGAGCCGGTGGCCAACACCAGCGCGTCGTACGGGTACTCAGCGTCGGTCGTCGTCACGACGCGTCGGGCCCGGTCGATCGCGGTGACCGATGTGTTGAGCCGCAGCCGTACCTGCGGATCCGGGGTGTGCAGGTTCAGTTCATCTGCGTCCACCCCGTCGAAGAGGGCGGAGAGACGCACCCGGTCGTAAGCGGGCCGGGACTCCTCGCCGAGCACGGTCACCCGCCACCGGCCCTCGCTGTCGCGGGCGCGCAACGCGTCCACGAACCGCTGCCCGACCATACCGTTGCCGACGACGACCAGCCGGCTATTTTTCATCGTTCCACCTCCGTGGATTCCACAGTGGAGAGCCAATCGGTGATGCCGGTGACCGCGTCCCGGCAGGAGCCGCAGCCCGTACCGGCGCGGGTGGCCGCCATCACCTCGTCAACCGTCCGCGCCCCGTTGCGCCAACTCTCCACCAGCGTTCCCTTGTTGACGTTGTTGCAGTGGCAGACCGTCGCCGCGGCCGGCATCAGCGCCGGTGTCGTGGCCGGTTCCGCCGGTCCCGGGCCGGGTGCCCGGCCGAGCAGCAGCGACCGCCGGTCGCTGGGCACCGGATGCCCCCGGTCGAAGAGCTGGATGACCGTACCGACGGAGGGGTTGTCGCCCACCAGGATCGCGGCGGTCAGCCGTTCGTGGTTGATTCGTAGCCGGGCGTACGTGCCACCGGCCGGGTCGGTGAAGGTCAGCTCCTCACCGGGGCCGTCGCCGGGGTCACCCATCGCCGCCAGGTCGATGCCGGCGGTCTTGAGCCGGGTCACCACCGGTCTCGGCTGGTATCGGGCCGACGGGTCCGTGCCGCTGAGTACCTGCGCCAGCACCCGTGCCTGGGCCCAGGCCGGGGCTACCAGACCGGTCAGGGTGTCGCCGTGTTGGGCGCAGTCGCCGATGGCCGAGATGCGCCGGTCGCTGGTGCGCAGCTGGTCGTCGACGAGGACCCCCTGCCGTACGGCCAGGTTGGCGGCGGTGGCGAGCGCGGTGTCCGGGCGTACGCCGCAGGCGAGCACCAGCAGGTCGGCGTCGAGCGACCGGCCGTCGGCCAGTTCGAGGCGGACGCCGCGGGAGTCGGCGAGCACGGCGGTGGCCGGTACGGCCAGCTGGGTGGTTACCCCGAGGTCGGCGAGCGTGTCGGCGAGCACGGCCGCCGCGGCCGGGTCGAGTTGCCGTTCCATCAGGTACGGCACCGGGTGCACCACCGTCACGTCGAGCCCGCGGCCGGCGAGCCCGCGGGCCGCCTCCAGGCCGAGCAGTCCGCCGCCGAGCACCAGCACGCGGCGGGCCCGGTCCGCAACCGCGAGGATGCGGCGGCAGTCATCGAGGGTGCGAAACGACACCACCCGCTCTGGTAGTTCCCCGCCGGTCAGCCCGGCCAGTGGGGGGACGACGGCGCGGCTACCGGTGGCTAGGACCAGGTGGTCGTAGTGGATCCGGTCGCCCCGGTCGGTGCGGACGGCACGGTTCTCGCGGTCGATGGCGGTGACGCAGACCCCGGTGTGCAGGTCGACTCCGTGTCCGGCGGCCTCGGCCAACTGCACGTCCGGCTCCCCGATCGCTCCAGCCAGCAGGGTGGAGAGCATGATCCGATTGTACGCCCTGTGTGGTTCTGTCCCGAAACCGGTTACCTTCTGGTCTCCGCCGCGGGCGGAGAGCTCACTCGCGAGGCGGGTACCGGCCATCCCGTTGCCGATGATCACGATTCGGTTGGTCACGTCGCCGCCACCTTCTCCACCCGGACCGCACAGATCTTGAATTCCGGCATCCCGGAGATCGGGTCGACGGCGTCGTTGGTGATCGTGTTGGCGCGGGCGGTGCCACCCCAGTGGAACGGGGCGAAGACGGTGTCCGGTCGAATCGCCGGGCTGAGCCGGGCCGGCGCGACCAGCTCGCCCCGGCGGGAGCGCACCCGGACCGGCTCGCCATCGGCCACCCCCAGCCGGTCGGCCACGTCCGGGTGCAGTTCGACGAAGGCCGTTGGCGCGGCCCGGTGCAGCGCGGGTACCCGGCGGGTCTGCGTTCCCGACTGGTATTGGGCGAGTACCCGGCCGGTGGTGAAGTGCAGCGGGTAGGTGGCGCACACCTGCTCCGCGGCGGGTCGGTGCTGCACGGCGTGGAATCGGGCGCGCCCGTCGGGGGTGGGGAACCGGTCGGCGAAGAGCCGCGGGGCGTCCGGCCCGTCGAGCTCCGGGCAGGGCCAGAACACGCCCTCCTGCGCGTCGATCCGCTCCCAGCTGATCCCGGCGTAGTCGGCGAGCCCGCCGGCCGAGGCCGCGCGGAGCTCCTCGAACACCACCTGTGGCTCGGGCGAGAGAGCGGGCTCCCGGTCCCGGTCGGTCGGGCGTCCGGGGCCCTGCTCCAGCGCCGTGGCGAGGGCGGCGAGGAGCTCCAGGTCGGTACGGACGCCGGGCGGTGGGGTGCGGAGCGCCCGCCGACGCAGGACCCGCCCCTCAAGGTTGGTCATGGTGCCGTCCTCCTCGGCCCACTGCGCGGTCGGCAGCACCACGTCGGCGAGGGCCGCCGTCTCGGAGCGCAGGAAGTCGACGACCACCAGCAGGTCGAGGTCGTGCAGGCGGCGCTCGATCCGGGCCGCCCGGGGCGCGGAGACCACCGGGTTGGAGCCGAACACCAGCAGGGCCTTCGGCCCGTCCGGGGTGCCGAGCGAGTCCAGTAGCCGGTAGGCGGGCACCCCGGGCCCCGGTAGCTCCTCCGCTGGTACGCCCCAGACCGCGGCGACGTGCTCTCGGTCGGCGGGGTTGTCGATGCGGCGGTAGCCGGGAAGTTGGTCGGCCTTCTGGCCGTGTTCCCGGCCGCCCTGGCCGTTGCCCTGTCCGGTCAGGCAGCCGTAACCGGAGCCGGGGCGGCCGGGCAGGCCGAGGGCGAGCGCCAGGTTCACGTACCCGGTGACGGTGTCGACCCCCTTGGCGTGTTGCTCGGCGCCGCGGGCGGTGAGGATGATCGCCCGGCGGGCGCCGCCCAGTGCTCGTGCGGTCGTCTCCAGATCGGCGACCGACACCCCGGACAGTGCCTCGGCGCGGGCCGGCCACCACTCCGCCACCGTCCGACGAACCTCGTCGAAGCCGGTGGTGCGGCTGGCGACGTAGCTGTGGTCCACGAACCCCTCGGTGAGCGCGATGTGTAGCAGCGCGTTGGCCACCGCCAGATCGGTGCCGGGTAGTGGCTGTAGGTGCAGGTCGGCCTGGCGGGCGGTGGCGGTGACGCGCGGATCCACCACGATCAGCCGCCCGCCCTGGCGGCGTTGCGCGGTCAGCCAGCGCACCAGTGGGGGCATCGTCTCGGCCGGGTTCGCGCCGACCAGCAGCAGGGTGTCGGCGGTGCCCAGGTCGGCCAGGGGGAAGGGGAGGCCACGGTCGACACCGAAGGCGCGCATCCCGGCGGCAGCCGCCGACGACATGCAGAACCGCCCGTTGTAGTCGATGTGTCGGGTTCGGAGCACCACCCGGGCGAACTTGCCCAGCGCGTACGCCTTCTCGTTGGTGAGGCCCCCGCCGCCGAAGACGGCGACCGCGTCCGGCCCGTGGTTGGCCTGGACGGTCCGGATGCCGGTAACGATCCGGTCCAGGGCCGCCTCCCAGCTCGCCGGGCGCAGCTCGCCGCTGGCCGGGTCGCGAAGCAGCGCGGTGGTGAGGCGATCCGGGTGGTCCAGCAGCTCGGCGGCGGTCCAGCCCTTCTGGCAGAGCCCGCCCTGGTTGGTGGGGAACCAGCGGGGAAGTACGGCCACCTCGTCGGCCGTCTCGCGCAGGGTCATCCCGCACTGGAGCGCGCAGTACGGGCAGTGTGTCGCCGCCTCGAGGTGGGGTTGTCCGGATGCGGTAGCGGGGCGCGTACCGTCTGTCATGCCGGTGAAGCGTGCCGGTAGGGGGTTTCCGGCCCGGTTCCCACATGTTTCGGTCCGGTCAAGTCGGACGCACCACCTCGGTGGGCTGATTGATGGTCGTACCCCTGGGTAGGCTGCCGGCATGACTGCCAAGGTGACCCTGTCGCTCGCCGACGAGACGATCGAGCAGGCCCGGTGGTTCGCCCGCCGCGAGGGGCTCTCCCTGTCCGCCTGGATGGACCAGGCCGCTCGGGAGAAGGCGCTGCGGGCGGTCTTCTCCGCCCACGCCGACGCGGTCAGCCGTGCCGGTCTCGACTGGGAAACCCCCGCGCTCGCTGACGCCCACGAGGTGGGGCTGGTCACCGACCTGCTCCGCGGTGGCCGTCCGCGTGCTGCATAGGGGCGAGGTCTGGCGGATCTCGGGGGCCCGGGAGCGGCTGGGGCTGGTCGTGAGCTCCGACGTCTACAACTCCACCGCGGTGCCGATCGTGATCGTGGCGGAGGTGGTGGAGACGGCGCTGCTGCGGGACTCCCCCCTCGCGGTGTCGATGGGCGAGCGGGTGGTGATGCCGGACCGGCTCTCCTCGCCGATGAAGCAGTGGTTCTCCGAGTGCGTGGACGTAGCCGACCACGAGGTCATGCATCGGGTTGGCCGGGCGCTGCGCATCCTGCAACAGCTCTGAGTCACCCGCCGGTAGCCCTGCTGACCGGGAGCGCTCCTCACCGGCCGGTGTCCGGCTCGGTGCGCGCACCGTTGCCTCCTCGAATCCGGCGACGAACGCTGCGGTAACGCCGGCTTCCTAGGTTCCAGCCGGGCCCGCTCGACACCGACCAACCGGTGCGGCCGGCGGGCTAGGACGGCCCCCGGCCGGAAGGAGCGCCTGATGACGACGAGCGTGCCCGCGACGACCACCGCGGAGGAGGTCGACTTGCACCGCGGCCGGGGCCGCTGGATCGGCCACTGGGATCCGGAGGACGAGCACTTCTGGCGGACCGCCGGCCGGGCTGTCGCCCGGCGCAACCTCATCTATTCGATCTTCGCCGAGCACATCGGGTTCTCCGTCTGGCTGCTCTGGAGCATCGTGGTGGTTCGGTTGGACGACGTCGGCTGGACGCTCACCACCAGTCAGGCGCTCTGGCTGACCGCCGTGCCCAGCGGCGTCGGCGCGTTGTTGCGACTGCCGTACACCTTCGCGGTGCCGGTCTTCGGTGGGCGGAACTGGACCGTGATCTCCGCCCTGCTGCTGATCATTCCGGCCGCCGGGCTGGCCTGGGCGGTGGAGCACCCGGAGATTGGCTTCGTGCCGCTGCTGCTGATCGCGGCCACGGCCGGGTTCGGCGGCGGGAACTTCGCCTCCAGCATGGCGAACATCTCGTTCTTCTACCCGGAGCGGGAGAAGGGGTGGGCGCTTGGGCTGAATGCGGCGGGCGGCAACATCGGGGTCGCCGTCGTGCAGTTCCTGGTGCCGCAGGTGATCGTGCTCGGCGGTGGCCTAGCGCTGGCCCGGGCCGGCCTGATGTACCTCCCGCTCGCGGTGATCGCGGCGGTCTGTGCCTACCTGTTCATGGACAACCTGGTCGAGGCCAAGGCGGACGTAGGGCCGGTCTGGTCTTCACTGCGGGACCGGAACACCTGGATCATGTCGCTGCTGTACGTCGGCACATTCGGCTCCTTCATCGGCTACTCGGCGGCCTTCCCGACGCTGCTCAACGGGGTCTTCGGCCGGCCCGACATCGCGTTGTCCTGGGCGTTCCTCGGTGCGGCGGTGGGCTCACTCTGCCGGCCCTTCGGTGGTCGTCTCGCCGACGCCGTCGGTGGCGCCCGGATCACCGTGGCCAGCTTCGTGCTGATGACCGGCGGTGCGTACCTGGCGCTGTGGTCGGTACAGGAGCGGTGGCTGGAGCTCTTCTTCCTGGCCTTCATGCTGTTGTTCGTGGCCACCGGGGTTGGCAACGGATCGACGTACCGGATGATCTCTCGGATTTTCCAGGTGCGGGGGGAGGAGCTCGGCGGTTCTCCGGAGATCATGCGTGCCATGCGCCGGCAGGCGGCCGGGGCGCTCGGGATCATCTCCGCGGTCGGCGCCTTCGGCGGTTTCCTGGTCCCGATCTGCTACGCATGGGCAAAGTCGGCGTACGGCAGCATCCAGCCCGCGCTGTGGTTCTATGTCGGCTTCTTCTTGCTGTTGACCGTGCTGACGTGGGCGGTGTACCTGCGCCCGGGGGCCCGGCTGGCCTCGGCTCGGGTGTGATTTCGATCATCGGCGACCGGCGCCGTGAGTGCGAAGCCCGGCGGCCCCGGCCCGGCCCGCCGGGCCGACCGGACCCCGTTTTGCCGGCTGGCCCGGCGTTGGGTATCGTTACCTGCTGTTGTGCGACATCTAGGGGCGTGCCGTCTGAGGTGCGCTTGGTCGTTCGTGCGCGCTGGCTCGGCCGAAAGTCATGGTCACCCGGTGCGCAGGCCCCAGACCGACGACGAGACAAGGTAAACCTGTGCGTACGTACAGCCCGAAGCCGGGTGAGATCGAGCGTCAGTGGCACGTTATCGACGCCTCTGATGTCGTGCTGGGCCGCTTGGCCACCCATGCCGCCACGCTGCTGCGCGGCAAGCACAAGCCGACTTTCGCGCCGCACGTCGACACGGGCGACTTTGTCGTCATCGTGAACGCCGGCAAGGTCGCGCTGACCGGTAACAAGCGGCAGCAGAAAATCGCCTACCGGCACTCCGGTTACCCCGGTGGTCTCAAGCAGGTCGGCTACGACGAGCTGCTGACCAAGCGCCCCGAGCGGGCCGTTGAGCTGGCCGTGAAGGGCATGCTCCCGCACAACAAGCTGGGCCGGAAGCTGATCAAGAAGCTGAAGGTCTACGCCGGTGCCGAGCACCCGCACGGCGCGCAGCAGCCAGTGCCGTTCGAGATCAAGCAGATCGCGCAGTGAGCGCGGGCGAAGGAAGCAGCATGACCGACATCATCGCCACCGAGGTCGCCCCCGAGGCCGCCGAGGCGCTGGCGCCCGTCGTCCGCGCGCCCCTTGGTGACCGGCCGATCCAGACCGTGGGTCGCCGCAAGGAGGCCATCGTCCGGGTCCGGATCGTCCCGGGCACCGGCAAGATCACCTGCAACGGCCGCGACCTTGAGGCGTACTTCCCGAGCAAGGTGCACCAGCAGCTGATCAAGGACCCGCTGGTCACCACCGAGAAGGCGGAGCAGTTCGACGTCATCGCGAACCTGCGGGGCGGCGGCACCACCGGTCAGGCCGGTGCGCTTCGGCTGGCCATCGCCCGCGCGCTGATCGCCAGCGAGCCGGACGACCGTCCGGCGCTCAAGAAGGCCGGCTTCCTGACCCGGGACGCGCGGGTCAAGGAGAGCAAGAAGTACGGCCTCAAGAAGGCCCGTAAGGCTCCTCAGTACTCGAAGCGCTGACGATCAGCTGCTCGTTGTACTTCTGACGGACGGCCGGGCCGCCTCCTGCGAACGGAGGTGGCCCGGCCGTTTCCGTTTTTCACCATCGGCAGTCGCATCGGAGGTTTGACGGGAATGGGTCGGTTGTTCGGCACGGACGGGGTACGGGGACGGGCGAACGCGGATCTCACGCCCGAGTTGGGGCTCGCGGTAGCGGTTGCCGCCGCGCACACCCTCGCCGAGGCGGATCGGAGCCACCCCCCGCTGGCCGTTGTCGGCCGGGACACCCGGGCCAGCGGCGAGATGCTGGAAGCCGCGGTGGTGGCCGGGCTGACCAGTGCCGGCGCGAACGTCGTACGGGTCGGCGTCCTGCCGACCCCGGCAGTGGCGTTCCTCACCGCGGAGGCCAAGGCCGATATCGGGGTGATGCTCTCCGCCTCGCACAATCCCATGCCGGACAACGGCATCAAGCTCTTCGCCGCCGGTGGGCACAAGCTACCGGACGAGATCGAGATGAAGATCGAGACGGCGGTCGAGACGAACGCGACGACCGCCTGGGAGCGCCCGGTCGGTGCGGAGGTCGGCCGGGTCCACGACCTGCTCGACGGCGCCGACCACTACGTGCAGCACCTGGTCGGCACCGTGCCACACCGGCTGGACGGGATAAAGGTCGTGGTGGACTGTGCCAACGGCGCCGCCGCCGAGGTGGCACCGGCGGCGTACCGGGAGGCCGGCGCCGAGGTGGTCGCGATCCACGCGGAGCCCGACGGCCTCAACATCAACGACGAGTGCGGCTCCAACCACGTGGCGGCGCTCCGGCAGGCCGTCGTCGAGCACGGCGCGCACCTGGGCATCGCCCATGACGGCGACGCCGACCGTTGCGTGGCGGTCAGCGCCGACGGTGACGAGGTGGACGGCGACCAGGTGATGGCGATCCTCGCACTGGCGATGCGGGAGGCCGGCACGCTCACCGACGACACCCTGGTCGCGACCGTGATGAGTAACCTCGGCCTGCGGATTGCCATGTCGCGGGAGGGGATTCGGCTGGTCGAGACGAAGGTCGGTGACCGGTACGTGTTGGCGGAGCTGCGCGCCTCCGGCCTGGCGCTCGGTGGCGAGCAGAGCGGGCATATCGTGATGCCCGCCCACGCGACCACCGGCGACGGCGTGCTGACCGGCCTGCACCTGATGTCCCGGATGGCGGGGACCGGTAAGTCCCTGGCCGAGCTGGCAGCCGTGGTTACTCCGCTGCCTCAGGTTCTGATCAACGTGCCGGTCGGTGACCGTACGGTGGGTGCGGCGGCTCCGACCGTGCGGGCCGAGGTCGCGCGGGCCGAGGCCGAGTTGGGCGAAGCCGGCCGGGTCCTGTTGCGTCCCTCGGGCACCGAGCCACTGGTCCGGGTGATGGTGGAGGCCGGCACCGAGACGACGGCGCAGGCGGTGGCCGAGCGGATCGCCGAGCAGGTCCGCACCGCCAGCCCGGTCAGCTGACGTGGTGCATCCCCGTCGGCGATGGTTGCCGGCGGGGCACGCTCACCAGGCCAGCCGCCGCAGCCGGGTGACGGCCTCGGCCAGGACCTCCGGGCGTTTGCAGAAGGCGAACCGGACCAGCTGCCGACCGGTCTCCGGGTCGTCGTAGAAGACCTGGGTCGGGACCGCGGCCACGCCGCAGCGTTCCGGCAGCGCGCGACAGAACTCCACTCCGTCTCGGGCGCCGAGCGGTGTCACGTCGGCGGTGACGAAGTAGGTGCCCTCGGGTGGTCCGACCCCGAATCCGGCGTCGGCGAGGCCGGTGACGAGTTGGTCCCGGCGGGCCTGCATCCCCGCCCGGAACTCGGTGAAGTAGCTGTCGGCCAGGCCCAACGCCACCGCGACCGCGGGTTGCAACGGCGCGGCGTTGACGAAGGTGAGGAACTGCTTGACCCGCAGGACCGCCGACACCAGTGACGCCGGCCCACTCGCCCAGCCGACTTTCCAGCCGGTACAGGAGAAGGTCTTGCCGGCCGAGGAGATCCGCAGCGTTCGCGTCCACATGCCGGGCAACGTGGCGATGGGCATATGGCGGGCGGCGGCATCGGTGAAGGCGAGGTGTTCGTAGACCTCGTCGGTGACCGCGTACGCGTCGTATTCGTGGCACAGCTCGGCCACCAGGGCCAGCTCGGTGGGGGTGAAGACCTTGCCGGTGGGGTTGTGCGGGGAGTTGAGCAGCACCAGCCGGGTACGGGGCCCGAACGCGGCGCGCAGCTCGGCCGGGTCGACCGCGTACCGCCCGCCTGCTTCGGGGCGTAACGTCACGGGGCGTCGGCGAGCGCCGGCGAGCGCGATCGAGGCGGCGTACGAGTCGTAGTAGGGCTCGAAGCAGACCACCTCGTCGCCGGGTTCGCAGAGGCCCAGGATCGCCGCCGCGATCGCCTCGGTGGCGCCCGCGGTCACCACGATCTCGCCGTCGGGGTCGTACTCCAGGCCCCAGAATCGTTGCTGGTGTGCGGCGACGGCGGTGCGGAGTGCGGGGATGCCGGGCCCGGGCGGGTACTGGTTCTGTCCGCCGCGCAGCGCCTCCGCGGCGGCCGCCAACATCTCCGGCGGGCCGTCAGTGTCCGGAAAGCCCTGCCCGAGATTGACCGCCCCGGTACGGCCGGCGAGGGCGGACATCTCGGCGAAGATCGTCGTCCCGAAGGGGCGCATTCGGGCTACCAGGGAATCGACGTGGGTGGTCGTCACGTCTGTCAGCCTACGGACTGTCCGTGCCGGTTCAACCCGCCGCGGTCGCCGATCGTCCTTCGTGACGCTCGGTAGCGGCTCGCACCATTCAGTCAAGGGGGATGCGTGTTTACCCTTCTTTCGAGCACACCGGATGAGTGAAACTGGGTTAGGCTGCCACCCATGTGTGGAATCGTGGGTTACGCCGGTGCGCGTCCGGCGCTCGGCATTGTGCTCGATGGGCTGCGACGGCTGGAGTACCGCGGCTACGACTCGGCCGGCGTCGCCATCATCTGCGCGGACGAGCTGCTGGCGGAGAAGAAGGCCGGCAAGCTGGCCAACCTGGAGAAGGTTCTCGCTGAGCGGTCCGCGCGGGATCCGGAGGCCTGCGCCGCGTCCCCGATCGGGATTGGGGACGGGGTCACCGGGATCGGCCACACCCGGTGGGCCACCCACGGCGGCCCCACCGACCGCAACGCCCACCCGCACCTCTCGCCGGACGGACGGGTTGCGGTGATCCACAACGGCATCATCGAGAACTTCGCGAAGCTGCGCGCCGAGCTGGAGGCCGACGGGGTCCAGTTCGGCAGCGACACCGACACCGAGTGCACCGCCCACCTGCTCGCCGGGGCCCTCGCCGACCTGCGGTCCGCCGGGCATCCGGAGGGGCCGCAGCTGCTCGCCGCCGGCATGCGGGTCGTCTGTCAGCGCCTGGAGGGCGCCTTCACCCTGCTCGCCGTGGACGCCGGCGTTCCGGGCGCGGTGGTCGGCGCGCGGCGTAACTCACCCCTGGTCGTCGGCCGGGGCGACGGCGAGAACTACCTGGCGAGCGACGTCGCGGCGTTCATCGAGCACACCCGCGAAGCGATCGAGCTGGGTCAGGATCAGATCGTCCTGATCACCGCCGACAGCATCGAGATCACCGACTTCGCCGGCCAGCCCGCCACCGGCAGGGACTTCCACATCGACTGGGACTCCTCCGCCGCGGAGAAGGGCGGTTACGACTGGTTCATGCTCAAGGAGATCGCGGAGCAGCCGCAGGCCGTCGCCGACACGCTGCTGGGCCGGCTCACCGAGACCGGCGAGATCATGCTCGACGAGGTTCGCCTCAGCGACCAGGACCTGCGCGACGTGGACAAGATCTTCATCGTCGCCTGCGGCACCTCGTACCACGCCGGAATGGTCGCCAAGTACGCGATCGAGCACTGGACCAGGATCCCCTGCGAGGTGGAGCTGGCCAGCGAGTTCCGTTACCGCGACCCGGTGCTCGACCGATCCACTCTCATCGTGGTGATCTCGCAGTCCGGCGAGACGATGGACACCCTGATGGCGCTGCGGCACGCCAAGGAGCAGAAGGCGCGCGTCCTGGCAATCTGCAACACCAACGGCTCCACCATTCCCCGCGAGTCCGACGCGGTCCTCTACACCCACGGTGGGCCGGAGATCGCAGTCGCCTCGACCAAGGCGTTCCTGACCCAGCTCGTCGCCTGCTACCTGATCGGCCTGCACCTGGCCCAGGTGCGCGGGATCAAGTTCGCCGACGAGGTCGCCGCGGTGGTGACCCAGCTCCAGGACATTCCGGGCAAGCTGCGCGAGCTGCTGGGGCGGATCGAGCCGGTACGCGAGCTGGCCCGGGAGCTGAAGTCCGAGTCGACGGTGCTCTTCATCGGTCGGCACGTCGGCTACCCGGTAGCCCTGGAGGGCGCACTGAAGCTCAAGGAACTGGCGTACATGCACGCCGAGGGCTTCGCCGCGGGCGAGTTGAAGCACGGCCCGATCTCGCTCATCGACGAGGGCACCCCGGTGATCTGCGTCGTACCGTCGCCGATCGGCCGCGGCATGCTGCACGACAAGATCGTCTCCAATATCCAGGAGGTGCGGGCCCGGGGCGCCCGGACGATTGTGATCGCCGAGGAGGGGGACGAGTCTGTCGTCCGGTACGCCGACCACCTGATCTACGTACCGCGTACGCCGACCCTGCTCGCACCGTTGGTGACCACCGTGTCGTTGCAGGTATTCGCCGCGGAGATCGCCGCTGCCCGGGGCCACGACGTCGACCAGCCCCGCAACCTGGCGAAGTCCGTCACCGTCGAGTGAGTACCGAGGGGCGCCGGGAACGCGATGGGCCCGCCGGCCGACGGGCCCACGCACTCCGGCCCGGTGGGGCATCCAGAGTGGCGGCAACGGCAGCATGCGCGGGACACCGCGCCGGTAGGGTGGGCGCATGATCGTCGGGGTCGGCATCGACGTGGTTCTGGTGGAGCGGTTCGCGCGTGCGCTGACCCGGACGCCGCTGCTCGCCGACCGGCTCTTCACCGAAGCCGAGCGGTACACCAGTTCTGGTAACGCCCGTTCGCCCGAGTCGCTCGCCGCCCGCTTCGCGGCGAAGGAGGCGGTGGCCAAGGCGCTCGGTGCACCGAGCGGGCTGAGCTGGCACGACTGCGAGATCGTGCCGGATCCGGACGGCCGGCCGTGGTTGACCGTCTCCGGCACGGTCGCGGCGGCGGCCCTCGAGCGGGGGGCCAACCGGTGGCACCTGTCGCTGTCGCACGACGGGGGCATCGCGTCGGCCATGGTGGTCGCGGAACGCTGAGCGGTGGCGTGCCCGGCGTCGGGTCGGGCACGGGGACGGAGTGGGATGAGACCGGTGTGGCGGGTGGCGGACGTACGCGCCGCCGAGGCGGGGCTGCGGGCGACGCTCCCGCCCGGGACCCTGATGCAGCGGGCCGCCGCGGGGCTCGCCCGCCGCTGTGCGCTGCTCCTCGCCGACCGGGGTGGTGTCTACGGCGCCCCGGTGCTGCTGCTGGTCGGCTCGGGCGACAACGGCGGCGACACGCTCTTCGCCGGCGCCCGGCTGGCCCGGCGCGGGGCGGCGGTGTCGGCGCTGTTACTGACTCCGGACCGGGCGCACGCCGAGGCGTTGGCGGCGCTGCGAGCCGCTGGTGGCCGGCTGGTTGACCGCCCACCGGCCCGGGTGGACCTGGTGCTCGACGGCATCGTCGGGATCGGTGGCAGCGGTGGGCTCCGGGCGCCCGCGGCGCAGCTCGCGGCGGGCCTCGCGCAGTGTCGTGGGCGGGCCGGTGGCCGGGCGACAGTGGTCGCGGTGGACGTGCCGAGTGGGGTGTCGGTCGACACCGGGCAGGTGCCGCTGACCGCGGCCGGTCAGCCGGCGGCGATCCACGCCGACGTCACGGTGACCTTCGGCGCCTTGAAGCCCGCGCTGGTGGTGGGCGCGGCGGCGCCGCTGGCCGGCCAGGTGGAGTTGGTCGACATCGGGCTGGAGCCCTGGCTGCGTGGCACCGCGGCGCTGCAGGTCACCGAGGGGGCGGATGTGACCGACTGGTGGCCCAGACCCGGACCGGCGGCAGAGAAGTACAGCCGGGGCGTGGTCGGTCTCGCCACCGGCTCGGCCGGGTACCCCGGCGCCGCGGTGCTCTCGGTGGCCGGTGCGTTGGCCGGCCCGACCGGCCTGGTCCGCTACGCCGGCAGCGCCCGGACGGAGGTGTTGCGCCAACACCCGTCGGTGATCGCTACCGACCGGGTCGCCGAGGCCGGTCGGGTGCAGGCGTGGGTGTGCGGTTCCGGGCTGGGTACCGGTGACGAGGCGGCGGGTGAGCTGCGGGCGGTGCTCGCGGCACCGGTGCCGGCGGTGCTCGACGCGGACGCGTTGACCCTGCTCGCTACGGGTTCCCTCGCCGACCAACTCCGGCGGCGGGACGCCCCGGTCGTGGTCACCCCGCATGATCGGGAGTTCGCCCGGATCGCCGGCGAGGCTCCCGGCGACGACCGGGTCGCTGCCGCGTTGCACCTGGCTGCCCGGATGAACGCCGTGGTGTTACTCAAGGGCGACCGGACGGTGATCGGCACGCCCGACGGCCGGGCCTATGTCAACCAGACCGGGACCGCGGCCCTCGCCACCGGCGGTACCGGCGACGTGCTGGCCGGGCTGCTCGGCTCGTTGCTGGCCGCGGGTCTCGCGCCGGAGCGGGCCGCCGCCGCGGCGGCGTACCTGCACGGGCTCGCCGGCCGGGAGGCGGCGCAGGGCGGCCCGGTGGCCTCGCCCGATGTCGCCGTCGCCCTGCGCCCGGTGCTGGCCGGGCTCGGGTGGATCGGTGGATCGACCTGGGCCGGGCCCAATTCCTGATCAACTCAGTAGGCTGGGGGCATGTGGCAGGCCGAGGTACGCGTCGACCTTGACGCGATCCGTGAGAACGTGAGTTGGTTGCGCTCCGGTAGCGCCGCCGAGTTGATGGCGGTGGTCAAGGGGGACGGGTACGGCCACGGCATGGTCCCGGCCGCCCACGCCGCGCTGGATGGTGGTGCCGACTGGCTCGGTGTCTGCACCCTCGACGAGGCGCTCACCCTACGCCGGGCCGGGATCACCGTGCCGATCCTGGCCTGGCTACTCGCGCCGGGCCTGCCGTTGCACCAAGGGGTGCAGGCCGGTATTGATCTCGGCGCGGCCAGCGTGCCGCAGCTCGACGAGATGGTCGAGGCGGGCCGGGTGGCCGGGCGTCCCGCCCGACTGCACCTCAAGATTGACACTGGGCTGTCCCGTGGCGGCGCGACCGTCTCGCAGTGGCCGGAGCTGCTCGATGCCGCGGCGAAGGCGCAGGCTGACGGCGCGGTCGAGGTGGTGGGGGTGTGGAGCCACTTCGTGTACGCCGAAGCGCCCGGACACCCGACCACCGACCGGCAGCTCGCCGTCTTCCACGAGGGGTTGAGCATGGTGGAGCGGGCGGGGCTGCGCCCGCGCTACCGTCACCTGGCCAACTCGGCGGCCACGCTGACTCGGCCGGACGCCCACTTCGACCTGGTCCGTCCCGGGCTGGCCGTCTACGGGCTCTCGCCGGTCGCCGGAGAGCGATTCGGCCTGCGACCGGCGATGACCGCGCGGGCCCGCGTGATGCTCACCAAGCGGGTCTCGGCGGGGACCGGGGTCTCCTACGGCCACACGTACACCACCGAACGGGCGAGCAACCTCGCCGTGATTCCACTCGGGTACGCCGACGGTGTCCCCCGGGCCGCGTCCAATTGCGGCCCAGTGCAGCTCGGTGGCGTTCGGCGGACCATCTCCGGCCGGGTCTGCATGGACCAGTTCGTGCTCGACTGCGGCGACGATCCGGTCGCGCCGGGAGACGTGGCCACTCTCTTCGGCACCGGACAGAACGGGGAGCCCACCGCCGACGACTGGGCCGAGGCGGTCGGCACGATCAACTACGAGATCGTCACCCGCTTCGGCAGCACCCGGGTGCCCCGCTGCTACGACGGCGAGCGCCCATGACGGCGTCCCGGTTCCGGGTTCCGTTGCCCCGGGCCAGCCACCCCCGGGCCGCGATCGGCGCGTTGGCCGCCGTCGGTGTCGCGGCCGCCGGTCTCGTCGCCGGCGTCGCGACCGAACGCGCCCTGGTCCGTCGGCTGAAGGCCGACCCCACCGACCGGTACGCCGGCGAGGACTTCGGCGAGCGGCGGTTCGACGAGGCGCTGCGGGTGGAGATGCCGGATGGCACCGACATCCACGTGGAGGTGGTCGAGCCGACCCGACCGGTCGCCGGGAACCCCACCATCGTGCTGGTACACGGGTTCTGCCTGGACCAGGGGACCTTCCACTTCCAGCGCAAGCTGCTCGCCGCCCGGGGCGAGCACCGGATCGTGGCGTACGACCAGCCGGGGCACGGGCGCTCCGGCCAGCTTGAATCCGGCGAGTACGACCTGACCGCACTCGGTCGGACGCTGCGCGCGGTGCTCGACCGGACCGCGCCGGAGGGCCCGCTGGTACTGGTCGGCCACTCGATGGGTGGCATGACCATCATGGCGTTCGCGGAACTCTTCCCGGAGCTGTTCGGGAACCGGGTGGTGGGCACCGTGCTGCTGGCCACCTCCGGCGGGCTGCTCGCCGAGACCAAGCTGGTCGCCCCGGCACTGCTGGGGCGGGTCGGTCCGCCGGTGCTGCACCTGATGAGCAACGCCGCCCGCTACGGGAGCCCGGTGATCGACCGAGCGCGTCGGTCCACCTCCAACGTGGCCTGGCTGCTCACCCGCCGGTATGGCTTCGGCACCGGTCACCCCAGCCCGGCTCTGGTCTCCTACGTCGAGGAGATGAACTCCCGGACCTCCGCCGACACCGTCACCCGCTACCTCCGAACGCTCGCCACCCACTCCCGGTTTCCGGCTTTGGCGGCGCTCGGCAGCGCGCCGGTGCTGGTGCTGGTGGGGGAGAAAGACATGATCACGCCGGTGGCGCACTCGGAGGAGATCGTCCGCCGGCTGCCGCACGCCGAGTTCGTCAAGATTCCCGACAGTGGGCATGTGGTGATGTTGGAGCACGCCGACGAGGTGAACGCGGCGTTGACCCGGTTCCTGGAGGAGCTGTGAACCCCGGACGGCCGATCCGATTCACCCTGCCGACCGTCGCCGACACGCACGCCTTCGGCCGCCGGCTGGCCGGCCTCCTCCGGGCGGGGGACCTGCTGCTGCTGACGGGTCCCCTCGGTGCCGGTAAGACGGCCCTCGCCCAGGGCATCGGTGCTGGTCTGGGGGTGGCCGGGGCGGTCACCTCCCCCACCTTCGTGATCGCGCGGGTACACCAACCCGATCCGGTTCGGGGCGGCTCGGTGCCCCTCGTGCACGCCGACGCGTACCGCCTGGGTGCTGCGAGCGACCCCCGTGCCGAGCTTGACGACCTGGACCTGGACGCGTCGGTGGACGAGGCGGTGACCGTGGTCGAGTGGGGCGAGGGGCTCGCCGAGCAGCTCGTCGCGGAGCACCTGTGGGTTCGGATCGACCGCCGGGACGACGACACCCGGTTGGTCGACCTGGAACCGGTCGGTGGCGACTGGAGTGCCCGATTGACCGGCACCCCCGGATTCATCGACAGCTGACCCAGACGACCGGTCCCGTACGGGAGGTGGGCCGTCCTGGTCGGGGTTGACCTGGCGATCCGGAGGCCGCGGCCGGTGGCGCGGGGAGGCGGCCGGTGCTGTCGGAGCGGGCGACTAGAGTGCGCGGGACGCCCCGACCGGAAAGGCCGCCGATGCCCGACGACGCACCCACCCTGGATCTGCTGGCCCTGCTGCCGTCGGGGTGGCGGTCCGCGCTCGCCCCGCAGCTCGACCCGGCCCGCACCGCGGAGCTTGCCGGTTTCGTCGCGCAGGAGTACGCCACCCAGACCGTCTTTCCGCCCGTGGCGGACCTCTTCTCGGCCTACCGGCTCTGCCCGCCGGCGGAGACCCGGGTGGTGATCCTCGGCCAGGATCCCTATCACCGGGCCGGTCAGGCGCACGGGCTGAGCTTCAGCGTCCGCCCGGGGGTGGCGACGCCGCCCTCCCTGCGCAACGTCTTCAAGGAGCTGGGCGCCGATCTGGGTGTGCCGCGGCCGGCCGGTGGAAATCTGGGCGGCTGGGCCGCGCAGGGTGTGCTGCTGCTCAACTCGGTGCTGACGGTCCGCGAGGCCAGCCCCGGCTCCCACGCCAACCGTGGCTGGGAGGAGTTCACCAACGCGACGATTCGGGCGTTGAACGCGGTGGAGCACCGGGTGGTCTTCCTGCTCTGGGGCGGTTATGCCCGGAAGAAGGCGGCGTTGGTGACAAACCCGAGCCACGTGGTGCTGGAGGCGGGACACCCCAGCCCGATGAACCCGCGGGGGTTCCTGGGCAGCCGTCCGTTCAGCGCGGCCAACAAGGCGCTCGCCGACGCCGGTCTGCCGACGATCGACTGGGAACGCGCCGCCGCCTGATCGCTCGGCCGGGGTGGGGCCGGGCCCGGTAGCCGGGCGGCTAGGCTGGTTCACCGTGCTCGTACTGGTGGTGGACAGCTCGACTCCCGCGGTGATCGCCGCGCTGGTGCAGGTCACGGCGGCCGGCGTCGAGGTGCGGGCGCAGCGCTGCGCCGTCGATGCCCGAGCCCACGGTGAGCTGCTCGCCCCACAGGTTGACGCGGTCCTAGCCGAAGTCGGTGTGCGTCCCTCCGCTCTCGGCGCGATCGTCGCCGGCCTCGGGCCGGGCCCGTTCACCGGGCTGCGGGTGGGGCTGGTCACCGCCGCCACGATGGGGCAGGCGCTCGGCGTGCCGACCTACGGGGTCTGTTCGCTGGACGCCGTCGGCTTCCCGGCGGCCGCCGGTGAGCCGGTCTTGGCGGCGATCGATGCGCGCCGCCGGGAAATCTACTGGGCGGTGTACGACGGGGCCGGCCAACGGATCGTCGGCCCCGAGGTCTCCGCTCCGTCGGTCGCCGCCGCCCGCGCCCGTGACCTGGCGGTTGTCGCCGCGGTCGGCGACGGCGCGCACCGGTACGCGGCGACGTTGGAGTTGCCGGTCGGCGACGAGCCCCGCTACCCGATGCCGGTGGCCCTGGCGCAGCTCGCGGCGGAGCGGATCGCCGCCGGTGCCCCCGGTGAGCCGCTCACCCCGCTCTACCTGCGCCGCCCGGACGCGGTCGTGGCGGCGGGCCGCAAGTCGGTCCTGCCGTGAGTGGGGGAGCGGACCGGGGCGGCGAACCAGCTGGCGGGGGGAGTGGCCTCCAGCTGGAGCGGTTCCGCTGGTGGCACATCGCCGAGGTGTTGCCGATCGAGGCGGACCTCTTCGGTGTCGAGCAGTGGTCGGCCGCGATGTTCTGGAACGAACTCGCCAACGGGCACCACTACCTGGTGGCGACCGAGGGGGGAGCAGTGCTCGGCTACGCGGGGCTCACCGCTGTCGCTGGCGAGGAGGCGTGGGTGCAGAACATCGCCGTCTGCCGGTCCGCGCAGCGGCGGGGGGTCGGGCGGCTGCTGTTGCGCGCGTTGTTGGCCGAGGCGGCACGACTGCGGGTGCAGGGCACGCTGCTGGAGGTGGCCGCGGACAACGCCCCGGCGCAGAAGCTTTACGCGGCGCACGGCTTCGAGGCGATCGGGGTGCGGCGCGGGTACTACCAGCCGAGCAACACCGACGCGTTGGTCATGCGCCGGGACGAGGAGTTGACCGATGGCTGACGAACCCCTGGTCCTGGGGATCGAGACGTCCTGCGACGAGACCGGGGTCGGTGTTGTCCGGGGCCACACCCTGCTCGCCGACGCGTTGGCCAGCAGCGTCGAGGAGCACGCCCGGTTCGGCGGCGTGGTGCCGGAGGTGGCCAGCCGGGCACACCTGGAGGCGATCGTCCCGACGATGAACCGGGCGCTGACGGAGGCGGGGGTGACGCTCGCCGACGTCGACGCCATCGCGGTAACCTCCGGCCCCGGTTTGGCCGGGGCGCTGCTGGTCGGGGTCGCCGCGGCCAAGGGGTACGCGGTCGCCGCCGACAAGCCGGTGTACGGCGTGAACCACCTGGCCGCGCACGTCGCCGTGGACACCCTGGAACACGGGCCGCTGCCCGAGCCGGCGATCGCCCTGCTGGTCTCGGGCGGGCACTCGTCGCTGCTGCTCGTTGACGACCTGGCCCAGGGGGTCACCCCGCTCGGCGCCACGATCGACGACGCGGCCGGCGAGGCGTTCGACAAGGTCGCCCGCCTCCTCGGGCTGCCCTTCCCCGGCGGCCCGTACATCGATCGCGAGGCCCACGCCGGTGACCCGGCGGCCATCGCGTTCCCCCGCGGGCTGACCGCGGCCAAGGACCTGGCAGCGCACCGCTACGACTTCTCCTTCTCCGGGTTGAAGACCGCGGTGGCGCGTTGGGTGGAGCGTCGGCAGCGGGCCGGCGAACCCATCCCGGTCGCCGATGTCGCCGCCTCCTTCCAGGAGGCGGTTTGCGACGTGCTGATCGGGAAGGCACTGGATGCCTGCCGGTCCAGCGGGGTGCAGACCCTGGTGATCGGGGGCGGAGTGGCGGCCAACTCGCGGCTGCGGGCGATGGCCGAGCAGCGCGCGGCGAAGTACGACATTCGGGTGCGAACGCCCCGCCCGAAGTTGTGTACGGACAACGGCGCGATGGTCGCCGCGCTCGGCTCACACCTGGTCGCCGCCGGTGTCGCGCCGAGCCGCCTGGACCTGCCCGCCGATTCGGCGATGCCACTGACGACAGTCAGTGTTACCGGGGAGGAGTAGACATGATCGTGCGGATGTGGGAGGTACGGGCCGAGCCGTACGGGATGGCCGACCTGATCACCTGGGTGTGCGAGACCGCCCTGCCGGAGTTCGAACACGACCCGTTGCACGTGTCGAGCGAGGTCTTCTCCTCCACCGATCACCGGGTCGTGGTGATCTCGAAGTGGCGGGGCAACCCCCGTCCGCTGCCCGAGGCGCCGGTGACCCTGGTCGCGCGTCCCCCGTACTCCTGGGACTTCACGCCGGTCGATCGCTGATCCCCACGCCGATCAGTCCACCCGGGGACCGGGTTCAGCTGACGTCGAGCGGGTCGGCGAGGAGCCGTTCGAAGGCGAGCTCGGCCGCGCCGATCAGGGCGGCGTCGTCGCCGAGTTCGGGGGTTCGCAGCCGGACGTGTTCCACACAGGCGGGCAGGGCGCTGGCGTTGAGTCGGCTGCGCACCTGGGCGGCGGCGGCCAGGTAGAGGTCCCGCATGGCACCGCCGAAGATGACCAACTCCGGGTTGAAAATGTTGACGAGGTTGGCCACGCCGAAGCCGAGCCAGTCGCCGGCGTTGCGGACCGCGGTCTGGGCTCGGGCGTCGCCCCGGTCGGCGGCCTCGAAGACGGCCAGCACCGCGTCCCGGCCCTGGATGTCGGAGCGGCCGGCGGCCTGCAGCAGCCCGTGCTCGCCGATCTCCGTCTCCCAGCAGCCGCGTGACCCACACTCGCAGCGGGTGCCGTCCCGCCGGACCACCATGTGTCCGACCTCGCCGCCGTAGCCGCCGTGTCCGGTCAGCCGACGCCCACCGGCGATGATGCCGGCGCCGACGCCGACATCGCCGTACAGATAGATCAGGTTGTCGCAGCCGGTGGCGGCGCCGCGGGTGTGTTCGGCGAAGGCCGCCATGTCGGCGACGTTGCCGACGACGACTGGAACGTCCGGCCCCAGCTCGGCACCGATTGCCGTACCGATCGGCTCGTCCACCCAGCCCAGCGTGGGGCCGAGCCGGACCAGTCCGTCGTCCCGACGGACCAGGCCGCAGACGGCGACGCCCGCGCCGACACAGATCGCGTCGGCGGGCACGGACTGTTGCATCTCCCGCGCCGCCCGGGCTAGCAACGGCGCGGCCTCGGCGGCGGTGATGCCGCGCGGACGCGCCAGTTCCCGCCGGTCGAGCACCCCGCCGCCGAGCCCGATCCGCGCGGCCCGCAGCCGGTCCACCTCGATGCTGTACGCGTACGCGTGCACCCGGGCCGACTCGGGCCGGACGACCAGCGACGGTCGTCCGGCCCGGCCGGTTTCCTTCGGCGCCCCCTCGCTCACCAGGCCGGCCGCGGCGAGGTCGGTGGTGAGTGCGCCGATGGTGCTGCGGTTCAGCCCCAGCGTGGTGGTCAGCTCGGCCCGGGACGTCGCCCCGTGCATGTGGACGTACCGCAGCAGCGCTCCGAGGTTCTGCCGACGGATCTCGTCCTGGCTCGGTCCTGCGCGCATCGCGGCGTACTGCTCCTCAGTGCGGTGGCGGGCGGCGTCGGGGCCCGGTCAGCGGCCGCCGCTGGCGGCGGCCCGGCGCCGGGACAGCGCGTCCACACTGGCGGCGAGGAGTAGGACCACCCCGGTTACCACGTACTTGACCCCCGAGCTGTAGCCCATCAGACCCATCCCATTGTCGATCACGGCCACGACCGCACCGCCGAGCACCGCGTCGAGGACCCGACCCTTGCCACCGAAGAGGCTGGTGCCACCGATTACCGCTGCGCCGACGGCGTAGAGCAGTACGTTACTGCCACCGGTGTTCGGGTCGACCGAGTTGGCCCGGCTGGCGGCGACAATGCCGCCGATCGCGGCCATCGCGGAGCAGATCACGAAGACGGAGATGCGGATCCGGTCGACGTTGATGCCGGCTCGGCGGGCTGCTTCCTTGTTGCCGCCGACCGCATAGATGTGCCGGCCGTAGCTGGTGCGCCGCAGTACGAAGGTCCCGGCGATCAGCAGTACCGCGATCAGCGGCACCACGATCGGTACGCCCTTGAGTGAATTGATCAGGACGTTGAAGCTGCGTTCCTGGTTGAGGAGGTAGACCGTCGTGCCGAGTACGGCGGCCAGCCCGACGACCCGGGCGAGGACCACGGTGCGCGGGTCGGTGACCAGGCCCCGGGCCGCACGGTTGCGGTACCGCATCGTCTGGACAGCGGCGTAGCCGGCGACGGCGAGCCCGGCCAGGGCCCAGCCGAGAGCCGGTGGCAGGTTGCGGTTCGCGATCGCCACCAGCACCGGGTCGCGGACCGAGATGTTCCTGCCCTCCTCCATCAGCAGCAGCACGATGCCCTGGAAGGCGAGGAAGCCGGCGAGGGTGACCACGAAGGACGGAATGCCGATCTTCGCGACCAGCATGCCGAGCACGCTGCCGATCAACACTCCGGTGAGCACAGCGGCGAGCACCGCGACGTACCACGGGTAGCCGAGGACGGTGACCACGTTGGCCAGCACCGCGGCACAGACTCCGCTGGCGAAGCCGGCGGAGAGATCGATCTCGCCGAGCAGCAGGACGAAGACCAGCCCCATGGCGATCAGCGTGACCGCTGCCCCCTGGGTGAACAGGTTGGCGAAGTTGGCGGTGGTGAGGAAGGACGGCCGCATGATCGCGAAGACGGTGCAGAGCACGATCAGGCCGAGGACGGCGGGTAGGGCACCGATCTCCCCGCCGCGCACCCGGCTGAGGTAGCCGCGCACGTGGCTGGTGAGGGTGGGCACGGCGGCGGGGGTGGCCACGGATTCCTGGTCGGGGAGGGCGGTGCTGGTCATCGGGCGGCTCCCGGGGCGGCGGCGGGCTCCCCGCCGGTGTCGTTCGATCCGTTGCCCGCGTTGAGCCCGAGCGCACCGGAGCGGCCGGCGGTGATCAGCTCAACGATCTGGGCGTGGGTGATGTCGGTGGTCTTCACCTGGGCGACCATCTGGCCCAGGTAGAGCGCGGCGATCCGGTCGGAGACGGCGAAGACATCGTTCATGTTGTGGGAGATGAGTACGACCGCGAGGCCGTTGTCGGCCAGCCGGCGAACCAACTCGAGCACCTGTGCGGTCTGCGCGACCCCGAGCGCGGCGGTCGGCTCGTCCAGGATGACGACCTTGCTGTTCCAGAGCACCGCCTTGGCGATCGCCACGGTCTGCCGTTGGCCTCCGGAGAGGCTGGAAACCTGCTGGCGAAGCGACTTGACGGTGCGGACGGAGAGCCCGGCGAGGGTGTCCGCCGCCATCTGCTCCATGGTCGGCTCGTCGAGCACGAGGCCGTGCCGCTTCTCCCGGCCGAGGAACATGTTCTGCACGATGTCGAGGTTGTCGCAGAGCGCGAGGTCCTGGTAGACGACCTCGATGCCGAGTGCGGCGGCGTCGCGGGGGTTGTGGATGCTCACCGGGTGGCCGTTGAAGAGGAACTCACCGGCGTCGGTCGGGTAGATGCCGCTGATGCACTTGACCAGGGTGGACTTACCGGCGCCGTTGTCGCCGACCAGCGCGGTCACCTGTCCGGGATAGGCGGAGAGAGCGACATCACGCAGGACCTGGACGGGACCGAAGCTTTTGTCGATCCCGCGCAGCTCCAGCAGGGGGGTCGCGGACACGGGGGACTCCTTAACGCACGTGAGGGGAGATCGTCGTACCACCGGATGCGGCGACACGTCGCCCGGCACGGGGTGGCCCGTGCCGGGCGACGGCCACGGCGGAGGTCAGCTGATGCCGGCGCTCGCGCAGAGTTCGGCGTACGCGTCGGTGCAGACCTCGTCCTTGGTTACGAAGCCGTCGGCGATGACGTCCTTGACGTTCTCCTTGTAGATCGCCTGGGGGGTGAGCAGTACGGCGGGTACGTCCCGGCCGCTCTCCGGGTCCGTGACGGTCTGGCCGGTCTCCTTCCGCTCTCCCTTGGCCAGCGAGATGGCCAGTTCGGCGGCGGCCTGGGCCTCCTGCTTGATCGCCTTGTAGACGGTCATGCACTGGTCACCGGCGAGGATGTTCTGTAGGCCCTGCGGGGTGGCGTCCTGACCCGTGACCGGGACCTTGCCGTTGAGCTTGTTCTTTTTCAGCACCGAGATGGCGGCGTTGCCGATCCCATCGTTCGCCGCGAGCACTCCGTCGATCTTGCCGCCGGATTCGGTGAGCTGCTGCTCGAAGATGGTGGCGGCCTGCGCGTTGTCCCAGTCCGGTACGGAGTCGTCCGCGACCTGCTGGTACTCGCCGGCGTCGAACTTGGGCTTGAGGACCGAGTCGTAGCCGTTCTTGAACAGGGTGGCGTTGTTGTCGGTCGGCGCGCCGTTCAGGTACACGATCGACGGGTTCTGCACGCCGCCGTCGGTGAGGCACTTGATCAGGCCTTCGCCCTGGAGCTTGCCGACGGCCTCGTTGTCGAAGCTGACGTAGTACTCCGCCGAGCCACCGAGGGTCAGGCGGTCGTAGTCGATGGTGGCGACTCCCTGCGACTTGGCCTTGTCGAGGACGGCCTTGCCGGTGCCGGAGTCCAGGTTGACGATCATCAGGGCGGTGACCCCCTGGGTGATCATTTGGTCGGCGATGGTCTGGAACTGGGTCTTGTCGCCCTGCGCGTTCTGGATGTCGGCCTCGACGCCGGCCTCCTTGAAGGCCTCCTCCAGAAACTTGCGGTCCGCGCCCTCCCAGCGGGCGGAGGACTTGCTGTCCGGGAGGATCACGCCGACCTTGGGGGTCTTGCCGGCCGACTCCTCGTTGTCGCCACAGGCCGCCATGCTGCCGGTGGCCAGGAGGCCGACGGTGGCAGCGGCGAGGAAACCCTTGCGCATCTGCAGGGTCCTTTCCAGGTGGGGGATTGGGGGATGGTTTGTTGTGCCCGGCAACGTATTCCGCGATCCCTGGACGACACAAGAGTGGCGAGGTCATGAGTTTGTTGCCGGCAGTAACAATTCGGCAACGTCGTGGTCTCTGGGCTGTGACGGGGCCCGGTCTGCCGTGTCCTTGCCCGGTGTGGTCACCGGGGTGGGGTCACTTCGGGTGTTCGCGCCCCAGAATCGCCTCGACGCCGGCGGTGTAGACCTCGGCCGGTACCGCCTCGGGGTCCAGTAGGCGTTGGAGGCCGACACCGATGTCGAGCGCCAGGAGCAGGGTGGCCAGCTGGTCGACGGGGAGGGGGAGGTCGGCGCCGGTCAGGGTGGCGGCGTCCTGGGCGTTGGCTTCGCGGGCGGTCCGGAGCCACTGGGCCAGGAGTGCTCGGGTGGGTTCGTTACGCATGCCGTGGAGCCAGAACTCGATGAGCGCCAGTGCGAAGCGGCGCGTCTCAGCGCGATCCGCGTTGGACTCAAAGCTGTCGCCGAGGCGGGCCGCCCAGGTGGCCAGGGACTGGATCGGGAGCGGTTCTTCGTGGCTGCCGACCTTGCGCTCCAGGATCGCCGCGATGAGGTCGTTCTTGCTGCTGAAGTTCGCGTAGATGGCGCCCTTGGTGAGGCCGACGGAGGCGGCGATCTCATCCAGTGAGGTCTGGTGAATGCCGCGGTCGCCGAATCGGGCCTCCGCGGCGTCCAGTAGGCGGGCCCGAGTGAGTTCCTGTCGCTGCGCCCGGGTGAGTCGTTCCGCCATGGGTACCGAACCTACCCCATTGACATACGCTCCGGTACTTGCATACCGTTCGGTATCCAGATACTAGTCGGTATTCGGAGTTCTCATGCTGTACATCGACAACCTGACCAAGGTCTATCGCCGTGGAGTGCGCGCCAACGACAGCATCAGCCTGGCGGTGGCCGGCGGCGAACTCCTCGGCCTGCTCGGACACAACGGCGCCGGCAAGACCACCCTGCTGAACCAGGTCGTCGGCCTGGCTCGACCGACCGGCGGCACGATCACCCTGCTCGGCCGCGACCCGGTCGCCGAACCCGCCTGGGCGCGCTCGGTCTGCTCGTTCCAGCCGCAGGCCCACGCCCCACTCACCGGTGTCACCGTCCGCCAGGCGATCGAGAGCATCGGCCGAATCCGCGGTGGTCACCGCCGGGCGGTGCGACGCCGGACAACCGAACTGCTCGCCGCCCTGGACATTGAGCAGTGGGCGGACCAGCCCGGCGAACGCCTCTCCGGCGGGGTGCGGCGGCTCACCGCGTTCTGCATGGCGGTCGTCCAGCCGGGCCGGCTGGTCATGTTGGACGAACCCACCAACGACGTGGACCCGGCCCGCCGGCGCCTGCTCTGGGCGCAGGTTCGGGAACTGGCCGCGGCGGGGCACGGGGTCGTCCTGGTCACCCACAACATCGCCGAGGCCGAACGGGTGATCGACACGGTGGTGATCCTCGACCGCGGCCGGGTCACCGCCACCGGCCCGCCGGCCGCGCTGGCCCCGGACCGACAGCTGCGCCTGGAGGTGAGCGGGACCGCCGCACCGACGGTGCCGGCCTGGGCGCTGCGCACCAGACGGGCGGGCGACCGGCTCACCATCACCCTCGCCGCGGAGCACGCGCAGCTCGCGGTGGCCTGGGCGGCGTCGGTGACCAGCCACTTCTCGCTCAACCCCGTCGGCCTCGAAGAGTTCTACCTCACCCTGACCGCGAACCCGGAGGCAAATGTCGATGCGACACTGGTTCCGTAGCTACCTGCTCCTGCTGCGCTGGTCGGCGATCCGGCTGCGCTACCTGCTCTCGCTGGTGCTGGTCGTCCAGATCTTCCTCTCGGTGGGGATCGTCCTCGGGTTCGCCTTCCTGCTGCCGCAGATCGACCCGGCCACCGCGCGCTACCTCGCCACCGGGGCGCCGACCCTGGGTCTGATCACGATCGGCATGGTGATGGCACCGCAACTGGTCGCCACCGCGAAGACCGAGGGCACCTTCACCTACCACCAGACACTGCCCGTACCGCGGACCGCGGTGGTGCTCTCGGAGGTCACCACCTGGTTGGTCGTCGGGGCGCCGGGACTGCTCCTCGGGCTACTGGTCGCGGTACTGCGTTTCGATCTCACCCTGCGGGTGAGCTGGCTGGCCGTACCCGCCGCGGTCCTGGTCGCGCTCGCCGCGACCACCGTCGGCCTCGCGATCGCCTACGCGGCCGCGCCACCGGTGACGAACATGGTCACCCAGCTCATCGTCTTCATCGCGTTGATGTTCTCGCCGATCAACTTCCCCGCCGACCGGCTCCCGGAGTGGCTGCAGACGATCCACCAGGTGCTGCCGTTCCAGCACATGGCGCAGGTGGTCCGCGACTCCCTCACCGCCGGCCCGGCGGGCGTCCCGGCCGCGCCGTACGCGGTCCTAGCCGCGTGGTGCGCCCTCGGCTTCGCCGCCACCCTGCACATCATGACCCGACGTGACTGAGCCAGGCCGGTCGCCGGTCCACTCGCGGACAGTCCTGGGCGGGTTGGCCGCGGGTCTAGGTGGCGGCGACCCGTGCCGTTCGGGCGTTGGTGAGGGCGACCAAGTCCTGCGGGGCCAGTTCCAGCTGGAGCCCCCGGCGGCCAGCCGAGACGTAAATGGTCTCGTGGTGCAGGGCGCTTTCGTCGAGCACGGTCGGCAGGTTGCGCCGCTGTCCTAGTGGACTGATGCCGCCGCGCACGTACCCGGTGGCACGCTCGGCCGTCGCCCGGTCGGCCAGCACAGCCCGTTTGGCGCCCACCGCGGCGGACAGGGCTTTGAGGCCGAGTTCCCCGGTCACCGGGACGACCGCGATGGTGAGCGCGCCATCGACCGCGGCCACCAGTGACTTGAACACGCGGTCCGCCGGCAGGCCGAGCGTCGCCGCGACAAGCGCTCCGTAGTTCGGGGTGTCCGCCGGGACGTCGTACGGATGGGTGCGGTAGCTGACTTTCCGCTTGTCCAGCAGCGTGGTCGCCGGCGTGACCTGTCGTCGTGCCACCCCATCACGCTAGCTGGTGGCCGGACGGCAGATCAGCACCGTGGGGGCGCCGTCCACCCGGGTCAGCACGAGGCTGGCCGGCTGGTCGCCGGTCAACCGCAGGTCGCGGCGGAGCTGCTCCGGCTCGAGGGCCGAACCCCGCTTGCGGATCTCCACCCGGCCGACCCGCCGCTCGCGCAGCAGGGCCCGAAGCCGCTTCAGCGAGAACGGCAGTACGTCGGTGATCTCCAGGCAGCGGGCGAAGGGGGTCGGGGTGGGAGTGTCGGCGTACAGGTAGGCGATTGTCGGGTCGGCGAGCGTGGCGTCGAGGGCGCCGGCCAGCTCGGCGACGAGGTGCGCGCGGACCACCGCCGGGTCCGGGTCGTAGACGTAGCGGCGGACCGGCCCGACCGGGGCCTCGGCGACGCGGGAGCTGGTCAGCTCGTGCGCCTTCGTGGCGGGTCCGACCTGGCCGGCGGGGTCGGTCGGCGGCTCTTCCCGCAGCACGGTCGCCCGGCGGGTCACCGTCGCGAACTCGCCGCACCACAGGGCGGCCTCGACCAGGTCGCCGTTGACGCTGACCCACTCCGCCTCCGCGCCGGGTGGGATCAGTGCGTGGTCCAGGCCGGGTGCCACCTTGACGACCGTCCGCGGCACCCGTTCGGCCAGCGAGAGCACGAAGTCCCACGGCGGGGAGTAGGCGTTCGGGTCGAAGATCCGTCGACCGGAGGCCCGGCGGGCAGGGTCACAGAAGACCCCGTCCACCTGGTTTAGATCGAAGGCGGTCGCGTCCCCCTGGGTGACGGTAAAGCGTTCGGCGAGGCCGGTCGCCTCGGCGTTCGCGGCGGCGGTCGCGGCGGTGAGCGGGTCGGCCTCCACCCCGTACACCCGGATCCCGGCCCGGGCGGCGGCGAGCGCGTCGGCGCCGATTCCGCAGCCGAGGTCGGCCAGGGCGCGGACGCCGCTGGCGCGCACCCGTTCGGCGCGGCGCCGTGCCACCACTTGACGGGTGGCCTGCTCCAGGCCGGCCCGGGTGAAGAACATGTCGGCGGCCACCGGACCGAACTTGCCCACTGCACGACGGCGCAGCTCGGCCTGGGTCAGCGCCGCCGCGGCCAGGTCGGCCGGGAAGCCGGCGGAGCGGAGCGCCGTCGCCGCGGCCAGCGGGTCACCGCCGGCCACCTCGGTCGCCGCTTTCAGCGCTGCCGACCCCGCGGGGGTACGCAGCCGCGCCAGCTGTCCCAGGTCCACCCCGCCATTCTTCCGGCTGGTCGGCGGCGCCCGGAGCCGGGGTGTTGCCGGGCGTGCGCCGGCCCACTCACTCGTCCACGCGACGCGTTGGGCGGTTCGTTGGCACTCTCCTTGACGGAGTGCTAGCCGAGGAATAACCTGCGATTAGCACTCTCGAGGTGAGGGTGCCAACCTCCGGGCCCTGGTGCCCGGCAGGTTAACGCCAGGCGGACCGGCACCCGCGACGACGGCCCCGCCCGGTGGCATGTGGCAGATTGAGCTGGCCGGTTTATCGGTCGGTAACGAAACCAAGTACCCCAGGAGGGTATGCCCGTGACTACCGCGACCAAGGTTGCGATCAAGCCGCTCGAGGACCGCATCGTGGTCCAGGCGAATGAGGCTGAGACCACCACGGCGTCGGGCATCGTGATTCCCGACACCGCCAAGGAGAAGCCGCAGGAGGGCACCGTCCTCGCTGTCGGCCCGGGCCGGATCGACGACAAGGGCAACCGTGTGCCGATCGACGTCAAGGTCGGCGACACCGTCCTCTACTCGAAGTACGGCGGCACCGAGGTCAAGTACGCCGGCGAGGAGTACCTGGTGCTCTCCGCCCGCGACGTCCTCGCGGTCATCGAGAAGTAGGTAACCGAGAGCAGTGTCGTCGCCCCGGTCCGGCTCGCCGGGCCGGGGCGACGACGCTTCGAAGGGACATTCATGGCGAAGATCCTGAGCTTCTCGGACGACGCTCGGCACCAGCTGGAGCACGGTGTCAACGCCCTCGCGGATGCGGTCAAGGTCACCCTCGGCCCCCGCGGGCGCAACGTCGTCCTGGACAAGAAGTTTGGTGCACCCACGATCACCAACGACGGCGTGACCATCGCCAAGGAGATCGAGCTCACCGACCCGCACGAGAACCTCGGCGCACAGCTGGTCAAGGAGGTGGCGACCAAGACCAACGACGTCGCCGGCGACGGGACCACCACCGCCACCGTGCTGGCCCAGGCGTTGGTCCGGGAGGGCCTGCGCAACGTGGCGGCTGGCGCCAACCCGACCGGCCTCAAGCGGGGCATCGACGCGGCGGCCACCAAGGTCTCCGAGGCGCTGCTCGGCAAGGCCGTCGAGGTGTCGGACAAGGCGGCGATCGCGCACGTCGCGACCGTCTCCGCGCAGGACGCCACGATCGGTGAGCTCATCGCCGAGGCGATGGAGCGGGTCGGCCGCGACGGTGTCATCACCGTCGAGGAGGGCTCCACCCTCGCCACCGAGCTGGACGTGACCGAGGGTCTCCAGTTCGACAAGGGCTTCATCTCGCCCAACTTCGTCACTGACACGGAGGGGCAGGAGTCGGTCCTGGAGGACCCGTACATCCTCATCACCACGCAGAAGATCTCGGCGATCGAGGAGCTGCTGCCGCTGCTGGAGAAGGTCCTCCAGGAGAGCAAGCCGCTGCTGATCATCGCTGAGGACGTCGAGGGTCAGGCGCTGTCCACGCTGGTGGTCAACGCGCTCCGTAAGACCATGAAGGTCTGCGCGGTGAAGGCTCCCGGCTTCGGTGACCGCCGCAAGGCGATGCTGCAGGACATGGCGATCCTGACCGGTGCCGAGCTGGTCGCCCCGGAGCTGGGCTACAAGCTTGACCAGGTCGGGCTGGAGGTGCTCGGCACCGCCCGCCGGGTGGTGGTCGACAAGGAGAACACCACCGTCGTCGACGGCGGCGGCAAGGCCGCCGACGCCGCCGACCGGGTCGCCCAGATCCGCAAGGAGATCGAGGCTTCGGACTCCGAGTGGGACCGGGAGAAGCTCGCCGAGCGGCTGGCCAAGCTCTCCGGCGGCGTCGCCGTTATCCGGGCGGGCGCGGCGACCGAGGTCGAGATGAAGGAGCGCAAGCACCGCATCGAGGACGCCATCGCCGCCACCAAGGCCGCGGTCGAGGAGGGCACGGTGCCCGGCGGTGGTGCCGCCCTGGCCCAGGTCCTGCCGGCGCTCGACGATGACCTCGGCCTCGTCGGGGACGAGAAGGTCGGCGTCTCGATCGTGCGCAAGGCGCTGGTCGAGCCGCTGCGCTGGATCGCCCAGAACGCTGGCCACGACGGCTACGTCGTGGTGCAGAAGGTCGTCGACAAGGACTGGGGCCACGGCCTCGACGCAGCGACGGGCGAGTACGTCGACCTGGCCAAGGCCGGCATCCTCGACCCGGTGAAGGTGACCCGCAACGCGGTCGCCAACGCCGCGTCGATCGCGGGCCTGCTGCTCACCACCGAGAGCCTCGTGGTGGAGAAGCCGCAGGAGTCGGAGCCGGCTGCGGCTGGCCACGGCCACGGTCACCAGCACGGCCCGGGTTTCTGACCCACGCCGGACGCTCGGTCGGGGCGTGTCGTCCACAGTGGCGACACGCCCCGACGCGTCTTCCGGACTGCTTACGGAACGCTGACGTGGCTACCGGTGTGGACCGAGATCGGAAACACTGGTCCGCGTGACCAGTACGACCCGTCGCCACGCCGCTTCGGCCGGGGTGATCGCCGCTGCGGTGGCGATCGGCTCGGCGGAGCTTGTCGCGGTGTTGACCGGCCCCCGTTCCGCTCCGCTGGTAGCCGTCGGCGGGCTGGTGGTCGACACCGTGCCGGAGCCACTCAAACAGTTCGGCATCGCGCTCTTCGGCAGCTACGACAAGGTCGCTCTGTTGGTGGGTACGGCCCTGCTGTTGGCCGGCTTCGCCGCGCTGCTCGGCGTACTGTCCCGGCGGCACCTGGCGTACGGGCTGGCCGGTGTCACGGCGTTCACCGCGCTGGGGGCGTGCGCCGCCCTGACCCGCGCCGATGCGGATCTCGCCGATGCCCTGCCGGCGCTGGCCGGGGGCAGCCTCGGTGGGTTGGTGCTCTGGGCGTTCATCCAGGGCCCGCTGGAGCTGGATCCGTGGCCCTGGTCCGCCCCCACCCCGCCGGCCGATTCCGGTGCGCCGGTGGCCGGGTCGGCTGACCGGGAGCAGGCCGCGGGTCCGAGCCCGGAGTCCCGGCGACGGTTCCTCACCGCGAGTGGGCTACTGCTTGGGGCGGCGGGGGCAGCCGGTGTCGGCGGCCGGTGGCTGAGCGACCGGCGGGGAGTGTCGGCGGCTCGGGCGGCGGTCGTGCTGCCGGCCCCGGCCTCGCCGGCCGCCGCGGTGCCGGCCGGAGCCGATCTGGACCTGGCCCAGCTCGCCTCCTACGTCACGCCCAGATCCAGCTTCTACCGGATCGACACCGCCCTGGTGGTGCCGCAGGTAGATCCGGCCACCTGGCAGTTGCGCATCCATGGCCGGGTCCGCAACCCGATCACCCTCAGCTTCGCCGACCTGCTGGCCCGGCCGATGGTCGAGCGCTATGTCACGTTGGCCTGTGTGTCGAATGAGGTCGGTGGTGACCTGATCGGCAACGCCCGCTGGTTGGGGGTGCCGTTGCGGGAGCTGTTGGCCGAGGTGGAGCCGCTGGCGGGCGCGGATCAGGTTGTTGGGCGGTCGGTTGACGGTTGGACCTGCGGCACCCCCACGGCGGTGCTGCGGGACGGCCGGGACGCGTTGCTGGCGGTCGGCATGAACGGTGAGCCGTTGCCGGTCGAGCACGGTTTCCCGGTTCGGATGGTGGTGCCGGGCCTGTACGGCTACGTGTCGGCCTGTAAGTGGGTCACCGAGCTGGAGTTGACCAGCTTCGCGGACTTCGACGCGTACTGGGTGCCGCGCGGCTGGTCGGCGCAGGGCCCGGTGAAGACCCAGTCGCGGATCGACACGCCCCGGCGGCGGAGTCGGCTGGTGGCGGGGGAGGTGGTTGTCGCCGGTGTCGCCTGGGCGCAGCACCGGGGCATCCGGCGGGTGGAGGTCCGGGTGGACGAGGGGCCCTGGCGGGAGGCGGACCTCGCGCCGACGGTCTCGGTGGATACCTGGGTGCAGTGGTCGTGGCGGTGGGACGCGACGCCGGGGGAGCACACGCTTGAGGTTCGGGCCACCGACGTGACCGGTGAGACGCAGACCGGTCGGAGCGCGCCGGTGGCTCCGGACGGCGCTACCGGTTGGCACACGGTACGCGTCACGGTCGGCTGACCCGCCAGGTACGCCGTCTCGCCGCGGAGCCGTTCCCGGCACCGCCGCAGGCCGGTCGGGAGCGATCGCGGGGGTTGACGCCGCCGTGAGGGGGAAAGCGCAGACCCGCCGCACCGCCAACGTGGGGAGACGAAGGTGTGGTGGCCCGGTAGTTAACCTGGGAAGGGAGCCCGGTTATGTCGCCTCAGTCACAGTGCTCAGCCTGCGGGGCGCGGGTCGGTGTGCGGCCTGGCAGTTCTTGCCCACCACATACGGCGATGGGCGGTCGGGGCGACTGCCCCGGAACCCGTAAGCCCACGAAGTAGCGACGGCGCTCGCTTGCCGCATCCCCGTCTGCCAGGCTGAGATGCGGCCGCCTCCCTGGTGACCAGGGCGGACGCTCGGAACGGCGGACGTTCACGGCGGAGTACAAAACGCATCGTGGCTGAGTCGTGACCGGGTCAGGTGCCCGGTGTCACCCGGCCTTCCCCCCAGTCACCGTCACCCATTCCTCCACACCACCCCCGGCGGCACCGGCGGCCACCACGCCCAGGTCAACACCCCGACCCCCGACACCGCGATTCGCCGCCGACCGCGCCAGCGCCTCGGTGTGGCCCGGTTGATCGTGCTGTCTGTCCATCTCGTCGTCCGCTAGGACCGGGAACCGCGGACAACTCGCGGCAAATGCCCCAACTGTCGGAAAAGTTCGAAGGATTGGCGGGAACCCCCTCCCGACCGGACTCCGTCATGGTCTGCTCGTTGACGGAGAGGAGACCACTGTGCGTACGGTTCTCGTGTGCGTTCGGACGCCCTTGGCGGCCCAACACCTGACCTCCGCCGCGGCGCGGCTGGGGCTATCTGGGGCGGTGCGAACTGCCGTCTCCGACCCGGAGGTGATGCTGCGGCTCGCGGAACGCCCCGCCGACGTGGTGCTGGTTGATACGGCGCTGACCCGGCCAGACAGCGCCGGGTTCGTGCGCCGGGTCCTGGCCCGGGCACCGCAGGCGGCGGTGGTGCTGCTGGGCGTCGAGGAGTCCGAGTCGGCGGCGGCGACGATCAGCGCGGGTGCCCGGGGGCTGATTCAGGGCGCCGACCACGACCTCACCAGCTCGGTCGCGAAGGCGCTGCTGCTGCTCTCCGCCCCCGGGCGGGCCAACCGCCACCGGGTCGATCCGGCCCGGGACGCGGCTTCGGTGGGCGGGTCGGCCCGCGCTACGCCCGGTGGCCGGGCTCCTGCTGACCCACCGTCGGGTTGGCCGCCCGGTGCCGCCGAGGGGGCCGGTGGGGGGCCCACCGTCGTACCGGTGCAGCGCGGCGACGATCCCGCCGACCCGGCGGGTGAGCCGGCCATGGTCCCCGCTGGCGGCCCAGCTCGGGAGTCGCGGCCAGCGGTCGGGCTGACCGAGCGGGAGCTACAGGTGCTCCTGGGGATGGCCGAGGGCAAGAGCAACGCCGAGATCGGCCGGGAGCTGTTCGTCTCCGAGGACACGGTGAAGACCCACGCCCGACGACTCTTCCGCAAGCTTGGCGCCCGGGACCGTGCCCACGCCGTCGCCGCCGGCTTCCGCGCCGGACTGGTCGCCTGATTGATCAGCGGCTGGAGTCCGGTTCCTCGTCGGTGCCCTCGCTCAGGGTGTCGTGCACCCCGTCGGCGTACCCGCGGGCATAGTCCCAGGTCACGTAGTGATCCGGATCGGGGTCGTACGCCGGCTCGTGCACCCGGGGGTGCCCGGAGCTGAGTAGGTGGCGCAGGTTGCCACGAAGTAGATCCCAGTCGAAGTAGTGTGGCTCCCGGCAGTCCTCGCACTTGATCACCAGGCCGCGTACGCCGATCGGCGCCAGCAGCGCCTGGTAGATCTCCAGGTCGGCCAGGTCCTCCAGCACCTCCTGCCGCTCGGCGTCGCTCAGTGGGTCGAGCTCAGCGTCGCCGGAACCGGGCTGGCCCGCCACCGGGTCGGCTGGCTCTCCGTTGAAGGGATCGATGGGCTCGTCGTGCACCCCCTCACCGTAGACCCAACGCTCGATCGCCGCCCGCCCTGGGCCGACGTGACCTGCCCGCCCTGGGCCGACGTGACCTGCCTGCCCTGGGCCGACGTGACCTGCCCGGCGGCAGCAGGGGCGCGGCCAGTCGATGGGTACGATGGGCGAAGCGCCGCTACCCGGTTTCTGCCGGTGCCCGCCCGCGCCACCTCGCTGAAGCCCGTTCGAGCAGCTCAGGGGAGCAATCGTGGAAAATTCGCCCAGCACCGTTCAACCGACCGACGCCGAAAGCGGTGAGCTGGGCGGTCACCTGCCGGAGCTGCCCGCCGGTTCGGCGCGGGTGGTTCCCCTCGGTCTGACCTTCGACGATGTGCTGCTCCAGCCGGGCGAGTCGGATGTCGTGCCGAGCCGGGTGAACACCCGCACGAAGCTGACCCGTAACGTCGAGCTGAACATCCCACTGCTGTCCAGCGCGATGGACACGGTGACAGAGGGCCGGATGGCGATCGCCATGGCCCGCCAAGGCGGAATCGGCGTGCTCCACCGCAATCTCTCCGTGGAGGACCAGGCGCTCCAGGTCGATCTGGTGAAGCGCTCCGAGTCGGGCATGATCACCAACCCGGTGACCGCGGGCCCGAACGACACCCTCCAGGACGTGGACACGCTCTGCGGGCAGTACCGGATCTCCGGGGTGCCGGTGGTGGACGGCGACGGGCAACTGGTCGGCATCGTCACCAACCGCGACATGCGCTTCGTCTCCGACCCGGCCACGCCGGTCCGCGAGATCATGACCCGGACCCCGCTGGTCACCGCCCCGGTCGGCGTCAGCAAGGAGGACGCGCTCGGCCTGCTGCGCCAGCACAAGGTCGAGAAGCTGCCGATCGTTGACGGCAGCGGCAAGCTGCGGGGCCTGATCACCGTCAAGGACTTCACCAAGAGCGAGCAGTACCCGAACGCCACCAAGGACTCTGCCGGTCGGCTTCGCGTCGCCGCCGCCGTCGGCGTCGGCGAGGACGCGTACAAGCGGTCCCGTGCCCTGGTGGACGCCGGCGTGGACGTGTTGATCGTGGACACCGCGCACGGTCACCAGCGGGCGGTGCTGGAGATGGTGGCCCGGATCAAGAAGGACGTCCGGGTCGATGTCGTCGGCGGTAACGTCGCCACGTACGCGGGGGCGAAGGCGCTCGTCGAGGCCGGTGTGGACGGGGTCAAGGTGGGGGTCGGGCCGGGGGCGATCTGCACGACGCGGATCGTGGCCGGCGTCGGTGTGCCGCAGGTGACCGCGATCATGGAGGCGGCCCGGGCGGCCCGGCCGGCCGGCGTTCCGGTCATCGGGGACGGTGGCATCCAGTACTCCGGCGACATCGCCAAGGCGCTGGTGGCCGGTGCCGACACGGTGATGCTGGGCGGCCTGCTCGCCGGCTGCGCGGAGAGCCCCGGCGAGCTGATCTTCATCAACGGCAAGCAGTACAAGGCATACCGGGGGATGGGCTCGCTGGGCGCGATGCAGTCCCGGGGCCAGGTCCGGTCGTACTCGAAGGACCGTTACTTCCAGGAGGATGTCACCAGCGACGAGAAGCTCGTCCCCGAGGGCGTCGAGGGCCAGGTGCCGTACCGTGGCCCGCTCGCCCAGGTCGCCCATCAGCTGGTCGGCGGGTTGCGCCTGGCGATGGGGTACGCCGGCGCGGAGAGCGTCGCCGAGCTGCACCAGCGCGGACAGCTCATTCGGATCACCGCGGCTGGGCTCAAGGAGAGCCACCCGCACGACATCCAGATGGTCGCTGAGGCACCCAACTACCACACCCGCTGATCCCCCCACCACCCCCTACCGTCTGGAGTCCCCATGCGTGACGTGGTCGAGATCGGGCTGGGCAAGACCGCGCAGCGCGGCTACCACCTAGACGACATCGCGATCGTGCCGAGCCGCCGTACCCGGGATGTCGATGACGTGTCGACGGCCTGGCAGCTCGACGCGTACCCGTTCGGCATCCCCTGCGTCGGTCACCCCTCCGACGCGACGATGAGCCCGGCCTCGGCGGTGCGGCTCGGCGAGCTCGGCGGCCTCGGTGTGCTCAACGTGGAGGGTCTGTGGACCCGGTACGAGAACCCGGCGAAGGTGCTGGCGGAGCTGGCCAGCCTGGACGCGGACGCCACTGGCCCGTCGCCCCGCCCCACCCGCGCCGGCGCGACCGGGCTGCACCACACCCGGCGGCTGCAGGAGGTGTACGCCGAGCCGATCCGCGCGGACCTGATCGCCGAGCGGGTTCGTGAACTGCGGGCCGGCGGCCAAACGGTGGCGGTACGCGTCTCGCCGCAGCACACCCTGGCGCTCGCCCCGGTGATCCTCGACGCCGGGGTGGACATCCTGGTGATCCAGGGCACCATCGTCTCCGCCGAGCACGTCTCCACCACCGACGAGCCGCTGAACCTCAAGGAGTTCATCGCCGACCTCGACCTACCGGTGGTCGTCGGCGGCTGCACCGACTACAAGACCGCCCTGCACCTGATGCGTACCGGCGCCGCCGGGGTGATCGTGGGGATCGGCGGTGACGACTGGTCAACCACCGAGTCGGTGCTCGGCATCCGGGTGCCGATGGCCACCGCGATCGCCGACGCCGCGGCGGCGCGCCGGGACTACCTGGACGAGACCGGCGGCCGCTACGTCCACCTGATCGCCGACGGTGATATCCGGACATCCGGTGACATCGCCAAGGCACTTGGCTGCGGCGCCGACGCGGTGATGCTGGGTGAGCCGCTCTCGCTCTGCCCGGAAGCGCCGGCCGGTGGCGCCTGGTGGCACTCGGCCGCCAGCCACCCGGCACTGCCCCGGGGCGCCTTCGAGGCCGCCAGCGAGCCGGCCGGCTCGATGGAACGGCTGCTGTACGGCCCGGCCGACGAGCCGGATGGCCAGCTCAACCTCTTCGGTGGGCTGCGCCGGGCGATGGCCAAGTGTGGCTACCGGGACCTCAAGGAGTTCCAGAAGGTCGGCCTGGTCCTGGATCGCTGACCGGGGCGGAGGGACATCATCGCGCCGGTCGGGTGGTTAGGCTCGACCGGTGTGGTCCACCTCCGCCCGGGTTCGACCCGGCCTCGTCGCCGCCGTCGTGGCGGCGACCCTGCTCACCGGCTGCTCCTCCCCGAGCCCGGGCGACGACTTCCGCCCGGGCGCCGTCGAGCTGGGTGACCCGTACGTGCCGGGGGCGGGCAACGGCGGATACGACGTGGAGCACTACCGGCTCGCCGTCGACTACGACCCGGCCAGCGACCGGCTCCAGGGGCAGGCGGCGGTCACCGCCGTCGCCACCCAACCGCTGTCCCGGTTCAACCTGGACCTGCAGGGCCTGGAGGTCACGGCGGTCGGGGTGGACGGGGACCGGGCCCGGCACCGCCGCGACGGCGACGAGCTGGTGGTGACGCCGGCGCGGGGGTTGGCCCAGGGCAGCCGCTTCACCGTCACGGTCGAGTACGCCGGCCAGCCCGGCACCCAGCCGAACGGTCCGCTGGGCGGCGGCGGTTTCCTGCACACCGAGGACGGTGCGATCGTGCTCGGCCAGCCCTACTCGGCCGCCGCCTGGTTCCCGGTGAACGACCACCCGAGCGACAAGGCGACGTACGACATCGAGGTCACCGTCCCGGACGGGCTCGCCGCGCTCAGCAACGGGGTGCCTGGGGAGCAGAGCAGCGCCGACGGCCGGACCACCTGGCGCTGGGCGCAGCGGGCCCCGATGGCGAGCTATCTGACCACCTTGGTGATCGGCGACTACCGGGTGGAGACCGGCACCCACGCCGGGAAGCCGATCGTCACCGCCGTGTCGGAGTCGCTCGCGGAGACCGGCCCGGAGGCCGTCTCGCTGGCCCGTACCGGCGAGATCGCCGACTTCCTGGCCGACCGCTTCGGGCCGTACCCGTTCGACTCCTACGGCGGGGTGGTGGTCGCCGACCAACGGGTGGGGTACGCGTTGGAGACGCAGTCCCGTCCCGTGTACGGCCCTGCCTTCTTCCGCGGTGGGCGGCCCAACTTCGATGTGGTCGTCCACGAACTGGCGCACCAGTGGTTCGGCAACAGCGTGGCGGTGACCCAGTGGCGGGACATCTGGCTGAACGAGGGCTTCGCCACGTACGCCGAGTGGCTCTGGGCGGAGCACCAGGAGGGTCGGTCGGTGCAGCGTACTTTCGAGGACCGGTACGCGGTGACGGACTGGTCGCAGCCGGCCCTGGACCCGGGGCCGGAGCAGATGTTCGGCACCGCCGTCTACCAGCGCGGAGCCCTGACCGTGCACGCGCTGCGGCGGACGGTCGGCGACGACGCCTTCTTCGCCATCCTGCGGGCCTGGACGGCCGAGCGGCGCGACGGCTACGGCAGCACCGACGACCTCATCGAGCTGGCTGAGCGGGTCTCCGGGGAGCAGCTCGACGACTTCTTCGACGCCTGGCTCTCCGGCACCACCCCACCCGCTCTCCCCGAACCGGGCTGAGCTGCCTCTGGCGCGATTGCTACCGGTCGGTAATGATGCGTCTATGCGGTACGACGTGGTCGTCATCGGGTCCGGCTTCGGCGGGGGCGTCGCCGCGCTGCGGCTGGCCGAGAAGGGCTACCGGGTCGGGGTGCTGGAGGCGGGCCGACGCTTCGCCGACGGCGACTTCCCACAGACCTCCTGGCAGCTGCGCCGCTTCGTCTGGGCACCGTGGCTGGGCTGCTACGGCATCCAGCGGATCACCCTGCTGCGGGCGGGCCGGCGCCGGGCCGGTGGCGTGCTGGCGCTCTCCGGCGCCGGGGTGGGCGGCGGTTCCCTGGTCTACGCGAACACCCTGTACGAGCCGTTGGACGCCTTCTTCCAGGATCCGCAGTGGCGGGACATCACCGACTGGCGGGAGGAGTTGACCCGCCACTTCGATCAGGCGAAGCGGATGCTCGGCGTCAGCACGTACCCGGAGACCACCGAGGCGGACCGGGCGATGCGGGCGGTGGCGGAGCGGATGGGGGTCGGGCACACCTTCCGGGCCACCCCGGTCGGCGTGCACCTCGGCCGACCGGGACAGCGGGTGCCCGATCCCTACTTCGGCGGGGCGGGGCCGGAGCGGACCGGCTGCACGCACTGCGGCGCCTGCATGACGGGTTGTCGGTTCGGTGCGAAGAACACCCTGGCCAAGAACTATCTGTGGCTGGCCGAGCGGCTCGGTGCTCAGGTGCACCCGTTGACGACCGTGACCGCCGTCGCGCCGGTCGAGGGGGGCGGGTACGCGGTGCACACCCGGCGTACCGGCTCCTGGCTGCGGGGGCGCTCGCAGGTGATCCACGCCGACCAGGTGGTCTTCGCCGCCGGCGCGTTGGGTACCCAGCGTCTGCTGCATTCGATGAAGGTGGCTGGGGCGCTGCCGCGGCTCTCGTCCCGCCTCGGCACGTTGACCCGGACCAATTCGGAGGCGGTTCTCGGTGTGTCGGTGCCTCGGCGGGCCGCGCGGGCGGCGGGGGTCGACTTCACCGGAGGGGTGGCGATCACGAGCTCGTTCCACCCCGACTCGCAGACCCACATCGAGCCGGTCCGCTACGGCCGAGGCTCGAACGCGATGGGGCTGCTCCAGACCCTGTTGGTGGACGGCGGCCCACGCCGGGTACGCCGCTGGCTGGGCACCCTCGTACGGCGGCCGCGGGCGGCGGCGCAGCTGTTGTCGGTCCGCAACTGGTCCGAGCGCACGGTGATCGCCCTGGTCATGCAGTCGGCGGACAATTCGCTGACCACCCGGCTACGCCGTGGCCTCCGCGGTCGGCGACTCGTCTGCGAACCGGGTCACGGGGAGCCGAACCCGACCTGGATACCGGCCGGCAACCGGGCGGTTCGGCTCTTGGCCGAGGAGATCAACGGGGTGCCGGGTGGTGCGCTCACCGAACCGTTCAACATCCCGGTGACCGCGCACATCCTGGGCGGCGCGGTGATCGGCGCCACCGAGGAGGACGGCGTGGTGGACCCGTGGCACCGGGTGTACGGGCACCCCGGGCTGCACGTCGTCGATGGTGCGGCGGTCTCGGCCAATCTCGGGGTGAACCCAAGTCTGACCATCACCGCACAGGCCGAACGGGCCCTGTCGTTCTGGCCGAACCAGGGGGAGCCGGATCCCCGCCCTCCGCTCGGCTCCCCGTACGTCCGGCTGGCCCCGGTGACCCCGCGCAATCCGGCGGTGCCGGCGCACGCCCCCGGTGCGCTGCGGTAGCGCCGACGGAGACGGCGGCCCGGCGCGGTCGGCGGGGCCGCTGCGCCGACTCGGGTCCCGGGTCGGCGTCGGGCGTGTCGGTGGGTAGGCTTTCTGCACATGAGCACCCCGCGCCCTGTCCTGGTGGTGGACTTCGGAGCCCAGTACGCCCAGCTCATCGCACGTCGGGTACGGGAGGCCCGGGTCTACTCGGAGATCGTCCCGCACACGATGTCGGTGGCCGAGATGCTGGCGAAGGACCCGGCAGCGATCATCCTCTCGGGTGGCCCGTCCAGCGTTTACGCGCCCGACGCGCCCGGTATCGACGCCGGGGTGTTCGAGGCCGGGGTGCCGGTCTTCGGCATCTGCTACGGCTTCCAGGCGATGGCGCAGGCACTCGGGGGCACGGTCGCGCAGACCGGCAACCGGGAGTACGGCGGCACGGTGCTGCGCCCGCGGCCGGAGGCCGGGGTGCTGCTGCACGATCTCCCTGATGATCTTCCGGTCTGGATGAGTCACGGTGACTGTGTGACGGAGGCGCCGACCGGCTTCGCGGTGACCGCCGAGTCGGCGGGAGCCCCGGTGGCGGCCTTCGAGGATCGGGCCGGGCGCCGAGCCGGGGTGCAGTTCCATCCGGAGGTCGGGCACACGGCGCACGGCCAGGAGATGCTGACCCGTTTCCTCTACGACATCGCCGGCATCGAGCCCACCTGGACGCCGGAGAACATCATCGACGAGCAGGTGGCCCGGATTCGGGAGCAGGTCGGTACCAAGGAGGTCATCTGCGGTCTCAGCGGCGGCGTTGACTCCGCGGTCGCCGCGGCGCTGGTGCACCGGGCCATCGGCGACCAGTTGACCTGTGTCTTCGTTGACCATGGCCTGCTGCGGGCGGGCGAGGCCGAGCAGGTGGAGAAGGACTACGTCGCCGCCACCGGCATCAAGCTGCGGGTGGTTGACGCGGCGGACCAGTTCCTGACCGCGCTGGCCGGGGTGACCGACCCGGAGCGGAAGCGCAAGATTATTGGCCGGGAGTTCATCCGGACCTTCGAGGCCGCGGCCCGGGACATCGCCGCTCACGGCGACGTGGAGTTCCTGGTGCAGGGCACCCTCTATCCGGATGTGGTGGAGTCCGGCGGCGGTGCGGGCACGGCCAGCATCAAGAGCCATCACAACGTCGGCGGGCTCCCGGAGGATCTCGGATTCTCCCTGGTCGAGCCGCTGCGCACGCTTTTCAAGGATGAGGTTCGCGCCCTCGGCCTCCAGCTGGGCCTGCCGGAGGCGATGGTCTGGCGGCACCCGTTCCCCGGGCCGGGGCTGGCGATCCGGATCATCGGCGCGGTGGACCGGGAGCGGCTCGATGTGCTCCGCCGGGCCGACTTCATCGCCCGGCAGGAGCTCAGCGCTGCTGGCCTGGACCGGGGCGTGTGGCAGTTCCCGGTGGTCCTCCTGGCCGACGTACGCAGCGTGGGTGTGCAGGGAGACGGACGCAGCTACGGGCACCCCGTGGTGCTGCGCCCGGTCTCCAGCGAGGACGCGATGACGGCCGACTGGTCGCGGCTGCCGTACGACCTGATTGCCCGGATCTCCACCCGGATCACCAACGAGGTCGCTGAGGTGAACCGGGTGGCGCTGGATGTCACCAGCAAGCCGCCGGGCACCATCGAGTGGGAGTGAGCCGCGCTCAGCTGACGGGGGGAGCCGGCGGCTGCGGCCCCGACCAGGTGGGGGCGGCGGTCGGCGCCCCGGCTGTCGTCGGGTGCGGCCAGGCCGGCGCAACCGACGGCTCTACCGGCATCAGGAACCACATGACCGGGTACGCGAGCAGCGCGATCCCGCCGGTGAGCAGGCCGGTCACCGCGAAGATGACCCGAATCAGCGTGGGGTCGACGTTTAAGTAGCGGCCGACGCCACTGGCCACTCCGGCGATCATCCGGTCGGTGGTGGGGCGACGGAGCTGTTTGTACGGGGGCTGGGCGGTTCCGGTGCCTGTCATCTCCCCATGGTGCGTCGCCCGACTCTGGCTGACCTCGGTGACTTCCCGGGGCCTTACCCTGATCTGCCCCTCACCCGCGACCCGGGAGTCATGATTCCGACCCTTTTCGACGTCGGTGGCGGGGAACGGGGAGAATTTAGCTCTGTGACCCTCATGCTGGAGCCGCTTCGTAGGATTGCGGCGTACGCGGTTTGTACAAACTCGGTCGGTCAGGTGCTGCTGGTCCGCGCCTCGCAGCGCTCCGGCACCCCCGGCACTTGGTCGCTGCCCGGGGGCGCGGTGGACCACGGCGAGGACCCCTGCGACACAGTTGTGCGGGAGACCGCCGCCGAGACCGGGCTGTCGGTGAGTGTCGCCACCCTCACCGACGTGCTCGCCGACATGCGGGCGTTGCCCGAACGGGGCATCACGATCCACACCGACCGCCTGCTCTACCAGGTGTCGGTGCGGGGCGGGACGCTCGCCGACCGCGCTGACCAGCCCACCGACCTGGCCCGCTGGTTCACCCCTGAGCAGGCCCGCGAGCTGCCCCTGCGCTCGTTCACGGCGCGGGCTCTCGGCCTGCCCACCTCGTCGGCGGACATCGTGCCGGACGAGCCGCCCGAGTTTCCCTCCTTCTACGCGGTCGAGGGGCCGGACGGCCTGCACCGGGCGCAGCGCTTCGCCGCGTACGCCGTCGTCACCGACCCGGACGAGCGGGTCCTGCTAACCCGGGTCTCGGACGGGTACCCGGGTGCCGGTTGTTGGCACCTGCCGGGTGGCGGGACGGACTACGGTGAGCAGCCGGGCGCGGCGCTCATCCGGGAGCTGGTTGAGGAGACCGGGCAGACCGGGCGGTTGGTCGAGCTCCTGGGCGTGGCGAGTCACCGGGACGCCGCCTCGCTCGGTCCGGAGGGTTACCCGATCGACTGGCACGGGGTCCGGGCCTTCTACCGGGTCGTGGTTGACCGCCCCGCCCCGCCCACCGTGATCGACGTCGGTGGGTCCACCTGTGAGGCTCGCTGGTTCGCGAAGGAGGAGCTGGGCGCCCTCCCGGCCGATCGGCTGACCGAGGTGACGGCCGAGGCGGTCCAGGCCGCCCGGCTGACCTGACTGCCCCCAGGCTCCGGCTGGCCTGGTCGCCCCAGCCCGACGTTCCCGCAGCTATCGTCGGTCGCGGCAACTTCTCATCGATTCAGTGCAGGGCGGGGGCAGGGTGCAGGTGCGGCAGATCGCGGCATATGGGGTGCTGCGGGATGAGGGCGGCCAGGTGCTACTCGTACGGGGCGGGGACGGGCGCCCGGATCGGGGTGCCTGGCGGCTGCCGGGTGGCGGCCTTCGACACGCCGAGCATCCCGCGGCCGCGGTCGTCCGCGGGTTCGCCGAGGAGACCGGGTTGGCCGTGACGGTGGCCGGGGTTCGGGCGGCGGTAGCCGATGTGGCCACTGACGCCGCCGGATCCGGGCTGCACACCGACCGGCTGGTGTTCGACGTGACCGCCACGGGTGGCGTACTCCGGTCGGAGCAGGGCGGCGGTGCCAGGCTGGGGTGGTTCCCGCCTGACTCGACGGCGGCGGTGCCCGTGATGCCGTTCACGGCGGAGTTGCTCGACCTGCCGGGCGCGCCCCTGCCTTCGGGGACGTCCCGCGTGCTGCCGTCGGCGCGGACGGCTCCGGCACCGACGAGCTCGGCGGCGACGGCTCCGGCACCGACGGCGCCGGGGTCGACGGCTCCGGGGTCGACTGCTCTGCGGCGCCGATTCGGCGCGTACGGGCTGGTCACCGACCCGGCCGGGCGGGTGCTGCTGACGCTGATCGCGGAGGGCTACCCGGGCGCTGGCAGCTGGCACCTGCCCGGCGGCGGCACCGACTACGGTGAGGCGCCGGAGACAGGGCTGCTGCGCGAGCTGGTGGAGGAGTCCGGTCAGGTCGGACGGGTCGTCAGGTTGATCAGTGTGGATAGCCTCCACCACCCCAGCCGGGTCGGGCCGGAGGGGCGTCCGTTGAACTGGCACACCGTGCGGGCCATCTACACGGTGGTGGTGGAGGAGCCGACCGAGGCGCGGGTGCTGGAGCTGGCTGGTGGGTCGACCGCGCGGGCGAGCTGGTTTGCCGTCGACGAGCTCGGGGGGCTGCGGCTCAGCGATATCGCTGCCCGGATGGTTGCCGAGCTCCGCTGACTGTTTCCTGTCCGGTATTGGCACCGGGTGGGTTGACCCACCGAATATGCGTTCCCCAATTTAGTTGCAATTGGGGCATTCCGGGCGCCGAAGAGTGCTCGTCATGTGGCGCCGCTGGGCTCCGGTACATTTGGGTGCGGGAAGTTAACGGTGTAACGGGCGATGCGATCCGGATTTGGAGTAAGAGGGCGGTACGTGCGGTTTAAGGGAGTTTTAAGTACCGCCGGCAGCTATCGCCAAGCCCCGTTTGCCTGTGCGATGGTGTAGCCCGCAAAACGGCTGCTGGGCCAAGAAGGTCTGGCACGAGACAGCCGGGGGCCCTGCCACTGTGGCGGTGTGCCGATCCGGTGATGGAGGGAACGTGCCGAGAGCCCCCTGGCGCCGGCGTCGTACGACAGACAGTCCACGTCCTGCAGGGCGTCGATGGACAGGCCAGCTGCGGCGCAGCGGCACAATCGCCCGTCAGGTGCTGTGGGTCCGGGCGGGCCGCCAGGACGGTGGCCTCCGTGCCGGGGTTGACCGGCCGCTGGTCGAGCGCCGGTTCCCACGGCGCCGTTACCCGCGGTACGACGCCGCGGTGGAGACGATCGTTCCGGTCACCCCTGCGGTCGCCCCGGCACCGCCAGTGGAGGAAGCGGCGGCGACCCCGGCTCCGCTCCTTCCCGGTGTCCGCACGCCGGCCCGGCAGATGAAATTCGCGCTGGTCAACGGCTGCACCCTCGCCAGCCTCACCCTCGGCATGCTGGCGATCTTCCTGGCCATGCAGGGTGAGGTGCGGCCTGCGGCCCTCTGCCTGATCGCCTGCGTCGCCTTCGACGGTCTCGACGGTGCCCTCGCCCGCCGACTCGGCGTGGCCACGCCGTTTGGCGCCCAGATGGACTCGTTGGCCGACATGTGCTCCTTCGGCCTCGCCGCCCCGGTAGTGGTCTACGCCTCACTGGCTGGCTCGGTGCCCCCGGCCGCCGCCGCGGTGGCCTGTGCGCTCGTCGCGTCCTGCGCCGCGATCCGCCTCGCCCGGTTCAACGTCTCGCCGAAGGACAACCGATTCTTCTGCGGGGTGCCCACCACCATGGCGGCCGCCATGCTGGCCCTGACCGTCGCCATCGGGCTGCCGGTGTCCGGGCTGGTCCTGCTCGGCGGGGTGGCGCTGCTCGCCTGCGCGATGGTCTCCAACTTTCCGTACGCGAAGCTCGCCCGCCTGGTGAAGCTGCCGCCCTGGGTGTGGCTGGCTCCACTGGTCGGCGCGCTGGTCGACCCCCGGCTCACCTTCGCCCTGGTCGTGGTGGGCTACCTGCTCAGCGGTCCGGTGCTCTGGCTGCGGCAGCGCCGTACCGTCTGATTCGGGTTTCACGGGCGGGGCACCGGGGCTTCCCGGCGCCCCCGCCACAGCTCCTTCCGGCGCCCGGCCGACGACGCGGTCAGTGCCAGCGGGCGATGACCGACGACCCGCCGACGACCCGGTCGCCGGGCCCGACCAGTGGCTGCGCCGCATCGGCCGGCAGGTAGACATCGGTGCGTGAGCCGAACCTGATCAGCCCAAACCGCTCGCCTTTGGCCAGCAGCGAACCGATGGGCGCCCGCTGCACGATCCGCCGGGCGATCAATCCCGTACGTTGCGCCACGACCACCGTTCCGTTGGTGGTGTCCAACACCGTGTACGCGGCGACATTGTGTTCCGCATCGGGCTTCATCGCGTTGGCGAAGCCACCCTCGGTCACGAAGTGGTCGACCACCTTGCCCGCCACCGGGGAGCGGTTGATGTGGACGTCGAGCACCGACAGGAACACGGCGATCCGCAGCCACTCGCCGTCGCCGAACCGCTCGTCGGAGAGCCGTTGTACCGAGAGCACCCGGCCATCGGCGGAGGCGACCACCGCGGACGGATCCGCTGGCACCTCCCGCTCCGGGTCCCGGAAGAAGGCGGCGACCGGCGCGGCGGCGAGGGCCGGCAGCAGCCACAGCTTTGAGTTCGGCCGGGCGACCCGGGCCACCGCCGCCAACCCGAGGGCGATCCCGGCGGCGGCCACCCCGTTGCTGTCGATGTGCATCGTGCGGGTCAGCGGCACGCTGGCGGGTCGGTACGCCGGGGCCAGCCCCAGCGCCGCCGCTGCCGTGGCCGGGCTGAAGCGCAGCCGGTGCACCCGCAGCGGTGGGTTGTTGCGCAGCAGCAGGTCACTACCGACGCCGTGCAGCGCGGCCTGGCGGTCCAGTTCGTCGCTCGCGCCCCCGGTGCGCTTGGTGATGGCGGGGGTGGCGACGCTCAACGTGGCCCCGTTGTCGAGGTACTTGCCGAGCCCGTCGAGGGTGGCACGGGTCTCCTCGGCCGTCCCGGTGAGCGGTGCACCGATGATCGCCACCGCTGCGGCCTCGGCGTCGGCCAGCGCGTCAACAACTCGGACCCGCTCGGCCACCCAGGGGCCCTGGGCGGCTACGTGCGCGCGCAGCATCTCGGCGTCCGACCACCCGGCCGGTACGACGGTGAGCGTGTCACCGGGCAACAGCGCCTCGATCGCCGCGGTGAGTACCGGGGACTCCAGGCTGGCGTCAACCAGCAGGGCAGCCTTCGGCTCGTTGATCCGGGCGAGTTCCGAGACGAGGACACGGGCGGCGCGCTCGCCGACGCGGACCGGACCGGAGCGGCCGGTAGGAAGCACGGCGGGGGACTGGGTCATGTCGGACAAGCTCCTGACGGGTCGGGACGACGGGGTTGGTGAGATCGGCGCGATCGGCGTCGGGTCACTCGGCGTCGCCCGCGGGCGGTTGGCCGGGTCGAACTGGCGGGTGCGCGGCGGGGCGGGCGCCACCGGCCAGCATATGCCCCGAGTCGATCGACCCGGCGTCGCGCTCAGCGCCGGTCCCCCTCGGTGGGCCCAGGTTCCGGCGTCGCACCGGTTGGTGGCACCTCCGCCTCCGGAGCGGTCGGGCTGCCAGACCGGGCCGCGCGAAGCGCCCCGACCAGCCCCAGTACGCCGATCAGTAGCAGCGCTCCGGCCAGGAACCAGCCCACCGCGGGGAGCGTGAATTCGAGTAACCGGGCGACCAGCCACCAGACGGCCAGGAGAAGGAAGAGTAGTCCGAAGATCAGCGACACCAAGTCGGTGCGGTGAGGCTTCACCGGGTCACCTCCAGCTTGCCGACGTCAACGTGAACGAAGAGGCGCAGCGTCCCGCCACCGGGGCCGTCCGCCCCCAGGTCGGTGCTTTCGCGGTGCGAACCGGCGGAGCCGCTGCGCTTGGCGACGCTCTGGTCGAAGACGACCGCGTCGCCGACGGTGACGGTCGCGGTGACGGTGGCGTCAACGTCCGGGGGCAGGATCACGGTGGCCGTCCCGGCGGTGACCGCCACCGTGGTCTCGCTGCGTTCTCCGGTGAAATCCACCGAGCGCAGGTCGAGTAGCGAGTTGCCGGCGAGGTTCTCGTACCGGCTCGCGAGCTCAGCGTGGCTGGCAGGCGCCCAGGTCACCGCTTGGTTCACCGCTCGGAACCGGTCGGACTCGGCCACGGTGGCCACCCCCAGTGCGGCGGCGGTGATCAGGCCGAGCGCGATGAGCCAGCGGGCCCGGCCGAACCAGGCGCCGACGAGTAGGCCGAGGCCGATGGTGGCCAGGACGGCCGCGAAGTACGCGGACGCGCCGAGGGCGGGTACACCGGCCAGGTCGAGGAGGGTCAGCAACCCGAGGACGAGGAAGACCAGCGAGAAGGTCACCCCACCGAGCGCGGACCGTTCCCGCGGTCGTTTCCGCTGCCGTCGCGGGGTCGGCGGCGGGGCCGGCGAGGCGTACGGCCCATGCGGGGCGAACGGCAGGCGGACGCCGCCAGGTGCAGCCTCGGGCACCGTCGGTGCTGCCGGCGGCGGTGCCCAGCTCGGTCCGGCGGGCGGCGGTGCCGAGGTCGGCCAGGTCGGCGGCGGTGTCCAGGTCGGTCCGGCGGGCGGCGGTGCCGAGGTCGGCCAGGTCGGCGGCGGTGCCCAGCTCGGTCCGGCGGGCGGCGGTGCCGAGGCCGGCCAGGTCGGCGACGGTGGGACGTCCGAGCCGGATCGGCCCGAACGTTCGCGGTTGAGTAGCAGCGCCCCGCTGATCAGGATCGCCGCGCCGAGCAGCACGGCCCGGAACGCGTCGGTGACGATGAAGGCGAAGCTGACCGCCACCAGGATGCCGAGCACGATCACGGTGACCGGGGACATGCTGGAGCGTCCCCGACCCAGCATCGACTCGACCGGTGAGGCGGTGTCCCCCTCGCCCGGGATGATCAGCCAGGCGGAGACGTACACCAGGATGCCGATGCCGCCGAAGAAGCCGAGCACCGCGAGTAGCACCCGCCAGAGCACCGGGTCGGTGTTCGTCGCCCGGCCGATCGCCGCGCAGACGCCAGCCAGATAGCGGCCGTCGTGCGGACGGACCAGCCCGAACCGCGAGGTGAAGCCGCTGCTCCCGGGCGGTGGGGTGGACGGATCCCCGGGTGGGCCCCCGGGCGGCGGCGGGGTGGGCGGATCCCCGGGTGGGCCCCCGGGCGGCGGCGGTTCACCAGTCGGTGCCGCGGGTGGTGGCGTCGCCCCGGCTGGCTGGTGGCGGGCGGCTTCCTCGGTCATGACCTCGATCCTGCTCCCTCGTCGCCTCGCCGGCCTCCGGCGGAGACCCTGACCGCACCCTGAGATCAGGGCAGCGGGATCTCCGGGACGCCCCCGTGGTCGAGTGCTCACCTGGCGTGTGACGATCGGAGCCAGCGGCGCGTGCCGCTCGTCGGCGAGACCCGCCGCGACTAGCTAGGGAGCCCCCGATCAGTGTCGTGACAAACTCCCCGCGTCTCTATCGCGCCCGCGAGCACCGGATCGCTGCTGGCGTGGCGGCGGGGATCGCCGGGCACCTTCGCATTCCGGTGCTCTGGGTCCGGGTCGCGTTCCTGGTGTTGCTCGGCTTCAACGGCCTCGGGTTGCTGCTGTACGCGGCCTTCTGGGCGGTGGTGCCGCTGCGGCCGGGGGACACCGCCACCCCGCCCCGTCGTGACGTGGCTCAGCTGCTGCCGTTTGTGGCGATCGGCCTGGGGATACTGATCTTCCAGGTGATCTTCTTTGATTCGGTGGGTGCGACCGGTGTGGCCGGCACCGCCGGCTGGCTGATCACGATCATCGCGGTCGGGGCTGGGCTGATCTGGCACCAGTCCGCACCGCAGCGGCGACGGCAGTGGGACGGGACGCTGCAGGTGCCCTGGCTTAGCGCGGTGGTGGAGGAGAGCGACCGGCGGGCGTTCGTGCTTCGCTTCATCGGCGGCGGAATCCTGGTCGCGGTGGGATTGATCGGGGTTGCGGCGGTGTACTCCCCGACGCAGAACTTCGACGCGGTGCTCAACGGCGTGATTTTTGCCCTGGTCGGTCTGGCGGGGGTCGGGGTGGTGGCCGCGCCGGTGCTCTGGCGAACCTGGAACCAGCTCCGGTCGGAGCGGGAGGGGCGGATCCGGGAGCAGGAGCGGGCCGAACTGGCTGCCATGGTGCATGACCAGGTGCTGCACACCCTCGCGTTGATCCAACGTAACGCCAGCGACGGCAAGATGGTGACGCGGTTGGCCCGGGGGCAGGAACGCTCGCTGCGTAACTGGCTCTACCGGCCGACCGCCTCGCCGACGGAGCGCTTCGCGGCCGCGCTGGAGCTGGTGGCGGCCGAGGTGGAGGACACGTACGCACTCACGGTGGAGACGGTGGTCGTCGGTGACCGGGAGACCGACGAGCGGGTCGGCGCGTTGGTGGCCGCAGCCCGTGAGGCGTTGGTGAACGCGGCCCGGCATGCCGGGGTGCAGACCATCTCGCTCTACGCCGAGGTCGAACCGGAGCAGGTCAGTGTCTTCGTCCGGGATCGGGGGAGGGGCTTCGATCCGGCTACGGTGGAGGAACACCGGCACGGCGTCCGGGGCTCGATTATCGGCCGGATGAAGCGACACGGTGGCCGGGCGGAGATTCGCTCCGAGCCCGGGGAAGGGACCGAGATCCGGTTGATCCTGCCGATCTCCCGTGACGGGTCCACGGCGGAGAGGAGTAGGTGATGGCGGACCAGACGCTGGACTCAGCGGTGGAGGTGGGGGTGGCAGCGCGGCGGCTGCGGGTCTTCCTCGTTGACGATCACGCGATGTTTCGGGCCGGAGTCCGCGCCGAGTTGGGTGCGCACGTCGATGTGGTGGGCGAGGCGAGCACGGTGGGGGAGGCGATCAGTCGGATCGCCGCTACCGAGCCTGATGTGGTGCTGCTTGATGTGCACATGCCGGAGGGGGGCGGCCGGGCGGTGCTCGAGGCCATCCGGCGTACGCACCCGCGCGTGCGGTTCCTCGCGCTCAGCGTCTCGGACGCGGCCGAGGACGTGATCGGGCTGATCCGCGCTGGCGCCCGGGGCTATGTCACCAAGACGATCTCACCGGACGAGTTGGCGGCGGCGGTCCGCCGGGTCGCCGAGGACGACGCCGTCTTCAGTCCCCGGCTGGCCGGTTTCGTACTGGACGCCTTCGCCGCCCGGTCGGACGTGCCGGTCTCGGACCCCGAGCTGGACCAGTTGACCAACCGGGAACGGGAGGTGCTGCGTCTACTAGCCCGGGGGTACGCGTACAAGGAGATCGCCCGGGAGCTGTATATCTCGATCAAAACGGTTGAGACGCACGTGTCGAACGTCCTCCGCAAGCTCCAGATGTCCAGCCGCTACGAGTTGTCGCGTTGGGCAGCGGATCGGCGGCTCGTCTGAGTCGCCAACTGGCTGTTACGACGGGTTGCTCAACGTGACGGAACTGGCTTCTGTCGATGCTATTTTCCCGGCTATTACCACGCTTGCCCGTAGTCGATGAATCCACCTATGGGTGGATGTACACACCGTCCCGGCCGGGTATCGGGTTGATAACACGCCTTCCCGCTAGCGCGCGTCTGGTGTCACAGTGGCAGGCACCTCACACCCCCTCGTGAGCTGAGCGCCCTGAGGAGGCACTCCCATGCGCGGGAAATTCCTGAAGGTGGCGGTCGCGGCGACCGCCACCGCTATGTTGGCCACCGCCTGTGGCAGCGGCTCGAGCGATGCCGGCGACGCCGGCGGCACGCTTCGGGTATATGCGTCCGAGCCGGCGTACCTGCTGCCGTCGAATGGCAATGACCAGCCGTCGCTTTTTGTGATTCGTCAGCTCTACCGTGGTCTGGTCAAGTACAACGCCGAGACCGGTGATCCAGAGATGGATCTGGCCGAGTCGATCGAATCGGACGACCAGAAGCTCTGGACGATCAAGCTGAAGGACGGCTACACCTTCGACAACGGTGAGCCGGTCGACGCCGACGCCTTCATCCGGTCGTGGAACTTCGCCGCCTACGCGCCGAACGCCCAGAACAACGGCTCCTTCATGAAGCGGATCGCCGGTATCGACGCGGTCCAGCCGGAGGACCCGGACGGCGAAGGCCCGAAGGAGGCCCCGGAGCCGACCGCCGAGACGCTGTCCGGCCTGAAGAAGGTCGACGACCTGACCTTCACCGTCGAGCTCGGCGAGCCGTTCACCGGCTTCCCGATCGTGGTCGGCTACCCGGGCTTCTCTCCGATGGCCCAGGCCTGCCTGGACGACACGGACGCCTGTAACGAGACCCCGATCGGCAACGGTCCTTACAAGATCGACGGTAGCTGGAAGCGCGACGTCGAGATCAACCTGGTCAAGAGCGACAGCTGGAATGGCGAGCCGGGCAAGCCCGGTGCGATCAACTACCGGATCTTCGCCGACGAGAACTCGGCCTACTCCGCCTTCCAGGCCGGCGAGCTGGACGTGATGTACACGATCCCGGCGGCGCGCTTCGACGAGGCCAAGGCCAGCTACGGCGACCGGCTGTACGAGCAGGCGAGCGGCAGCCTCAACTACGTCGGCCTGCCGCTGTACGACGAGGCCTTCAAGGACAAGCGGATCCGCCAGGCGATCTCCATGGCGATCGACCGGGAGTCCATCGCCGAAGCCGTCTTCGACGGCCGGTGGACTCCGGCCACCGGCTTCGTCGCGCCGACCTTCCAGGGTGCTCGCGAGGGTGCTTGCACCTACTGCAAGAAGGACGTCGAGGCGGCCAAGAAGCTGCTCGAGGAAGCCGGCGGCTGGCCGGAGGGCAAGAAACTGACCCTGTGGGCCAACGCGGGTGCTGGCCACGACGCCTGGCTGCAGGCGGTCGGCGACCAGGTCAAGTCCGCGCTGGGCATCGACTACGAACTGAAGGTCAACCTGCAGTTCGCCGAGTACCTGGACAAGGCTGACCAGCGGGAGTTCGACGGCCCGTTCCGGCTCGGCTGGGGCCCGGACTACCCGTACCTGGAGACCTACCTGACTCCGGTCTACGGCACCGGCGCCAAGAGCAACAACACCACCTTCAGCAACGCTGAGTTCGACGACCTGCTGAAGCAGGGTGACTCCGCTCCGAACACGGAGGCGGCCATCAGCTTCTACCAGCAGGCCGAGGACGTCCTGGCCGAGGAGATGCCGGTCATCCCGATGTTCTGGCGTAAGGAAGCGGCGATCTACAGCGAAAACGTCGACAACTTCGTCTGGAACAAGGTCGCGGACGCCGACTACGGTGCGACCTCGCTGAAGTAGAACTGAGCTTCGGCAATCTGATCCCGCCGTAACCAGGATGTGGCGGCAACGATCACCCCACCAGGGTGATCGTTGCCGTCGTATCAGCGCCGAGAGGAGACCCCGACATGGGGCGCTACGTCATTCGACGGTTGCTCCAGTTCATTCCGACCGTGCTGGGCACCATGTTCCTGCTCCACTACATGACCTCGCTGGCGATTCAGTTCAGTGGGAACCCGGTCCGAGCCATCTTCGGCGACCGGACCCCGCCGCCGGCCCTACTCCAGTCGATCACCGAGCGCCTCGGCTACGGGGACCCCTGCCTCGAGCAGAAGGGCAACCCCTGCTTCGGGCTCTTCTTCGACCGGGTTAGCGGAGTCTTTCTACACTTCGACTTCGGCATCGACCTGCGGGAGCAGGAGGTAACCGAGCTGGTTGCCAACGCCATTCCGCACACCCTGAAGCTGCTGGTGATCGCGATCGTCTTTGAGGCCGTCGTGGGTATCGCCGCCGGCGTGTGGGCGGGTCTGCGGGGCGGCAGCTTCGCCGACAACCTGGTGAAGATCAGCACCGTCTTCGTGATCTCCGTGCCGATCTTCGTGCTCGGCGTGGTGGTGCGAGAGTTCGTCGGGGTCAAGTTCGGCAACATCGTGCGTGAACAGGAGTGGCTCCCCGACGTTGTCGCGTACGGGTTCTTCAGCCCCGGCTTCAAGCCGGACTACCCCTTCGCCAGTCTCCTGATTCCCGGCATGGTGCTCGGCTCGGTCGCGCTCGCCACCACCGCCCGCCTGACCCGGACCAGCATGATGGAGAACATTCGGGCGGACTTCGTCCGGACCGCCCGGGCAAAGGGCCTGGCGAACAAGCGAGTTATCGGCGTGCACACGCTGCGTAACTCGCTGATTCCGGTGATCACGTACCTCGGCGTCGACATCGGTTCGGCGATGGCCGGTGCGGTCGTCACCGAGACCATCTTCAACGTCCCCGGTATCGGCCGGCTGGTGACGGCTGCCGCCCGGGAGGGGGAGTCGTCCGTGGTCATCGGTGTGGTGACCATGCTGGTGTTGGTCGTTCTGCTCGCCAACCTGTTGGTTGACCTCCTGTACGCCGTGCTCGACCCGAGGATCCGCTATGAGTGACGGCACCGTGGTCAGTAACCGGTGGCCGGTGATACCGGCGATCCGCGGCAGGGCGAAGCGAAACGAGGTGGGACATGAGTGACGCGACGAGTGCCGGCACCGCCGTCGGCGGTGCCCCTGGGAAGACGAGCAAGAGCGGCAAGGAGCGCAACGCCAGCCTGTGGGCGGATGCCCGCCGGCAGTTGGTCCGAGACCCGGTCTTCATGCTTGCGGTGCTGTACATTCTCGTGGTCAGCACGATGGCGGCCTTCCCGCAGCTCTGGACCGGTCAGGACCCACGGGCGTGCCACACCGACCAGTCTCGGATCCCGCCGAGCTGGGAGCACCCGTTTGGCTTCAACATCCAGGGCTGCGACTACTACTCGCACGCGATCTATGGCGCCCGGCCATCCATGGTGATCGCGATCATGGCGACCGGGGGCATCGTGCTCTTCGGCGGCCTGATGGGCCTCCTCGCCGGCTACTACGGCGGCTGGGTCGACGGGTTCATCTCCCGGCTGATGGACATCTTCTTCTCGCTGCCGTTCCTGCTCGGTGCGATCGTCTTCCTTACCGTGATCAAGCAGCAGAACATCTTCACCATCGCCCTGGTGCTGTTCCTGCTGAGCTGGCCGACGATCGCCCGGATCATCCGCGGCAGCGTCATCTCCTCAAAGGACCTGGACTACGTGCAGGCGGCCAAGGCGGTCGGGGCGGGTAACGGTCGGTTGATGTTCCGGCACATCCTGCCGAACGCGATCGCCCCGATGTTGGTGTACGCCACGATCGTGCTGGGCTCGTTCGTCGCCGCGGAGGCCACGCTGACCTTCCTCGGTATCGGGCTCCAGCCGCCGACGCAGTCCTGGGGCATCATGATCTCGGCCCACCAGGTCTACTTCCTGGCGGATCCGTGGCTGCTGCTCTTCCCCTGCGGGCTGTTGATTGGCACGGTGCTGTCCTTCATTCTCATGGGTGACGCCCTGCGTGACGCCCTCGACCCGAAGTTCCGGTGAGCGCCATGAGCACTGATGTGAACGTGAAGCTGGACGCCCTGCCCGGCCTTGATTCGGACGCCCTGCCGCTTGAGGTCAAGGATCTGCAGGTAGAGTTCCGCACTCGCAACGGCATCGCCCGCGCGGTCAACGGCGTCAATTTCAGCCTGCGGGCCGGCGAGACCCGGGCGATTCTCGGTGAGTCTGGCTGCGGTAAGAGTGTCACCGCTCAGGCGATTATGGGCATCCTGGACAGCCCACCCGGGTTCGTCACCGGCGGGGAGATCCGCTACCGCGGTGTCGACCTGCTCAAGCTCCGGGAGTCGCAGCGGCGTAAGGTCCGCGCCAACCGGATCGCGATGATCTTCCAGGACGCCCTCTCCGCGCTGAACCCGGTCTTCACGGTCGGCTTCCAGCTCGGTGAGTTGTTCCGCAAGCACCGGGGCATGTCCCGGGCGGACAGCAAGGTGCGCGCTGTCGAGCTGCTCGACCTGGTCAAGATTCCGGCGGCGAAGCAGCGGGTGAACGAGTACCCGCACCAGTTCTCCGGTGGTATGCGGCAGCGAGTCATGATCGCCATGGCGTTGGCGCTCGATCCGGAGGTGTTGATCGCCGACGAGCCGACCACCGCCCTGGACGTCACCGTGCAGGCCCAGATCATGTCCCTGCTCGCCGAGTTGCAGCGGGAACGGAACATGGGCCTGCTGCTGATCACGCACGACATGGGTGTGGTCGCCGACGTGGCGGACCAGATCTCGGTGATGTACGCCGGCCGGGTCATCGAGGAGGCTCCGGTCCGGGAGATCTACGAGAGCCCGTCCCACCCGTACACCAAGGGTCTGCTGGAGTCGATCCCCCGCCTGGACCTCAAGGGCCAGGAACTCTCCGCCATCAAGGGGCTGCCGCCGCTGCTGACCGACATCCCGAAGGGATGCGCCTTCAACCCCCGGTGCCGGTACGCGCAGGACGCCTGCCGTCGGGACCCGGTGCCGCCGCTGTATCAGGTGGCGCCGTCCCGAAGCTCCGCCTGCCACTTCTGGAAGGAGGTCAAGGCCGATGTCTGACATCGTGCTTGAGGCCCGTGACCTGGTGAAGCACTTCCCGCTCACCCAGGGGATCCTCTTCAAGCGGCAGATCGGTGCGGTCCGCGCGGTCGATGGGATCAACCTGCAGCTGCGCCGGGGCGAGACCCTCGGCATCGTCGGCGAGTCCGGCTGCGGCAAGTCGACCCTGGCCCGGATGTTGGTGGGGCTGGAGACGCCGACCTCTGGTGACCTGTTCGTGCAGGGCCGGAACATGGCGAAGGTCGGTGGTGCCGAGCGGCGTCGTGGCCGACGCAACATCCAGCTGGTGATGCAGGATCCGTACACGTCCCTGAACCCGCGGATGACCGTCGGCGACATCGTCGGCGAGCCGTTCGAGGTGCACCCCGAGGTGTTGGCGAAGCCCAAGCGGCGGGCCCGGGTGCAGGAGCTGCTGGATCTGGTCGGCCTGAACCCCGATCACATCAACCGGTACCCGCACCAGTTCTCCGGCGGCCAGCGCCAGCGCATCGGTATCGCCCGTGCCCTGGCGCTCAACCCGGAGATCATCTTGTGTGATGAGCCGGTCTCCGCCCTGGACGTGTCGATCCAGGCGCAGGTGATCAACCTGCTGGAGAAGCTTCAGGACGAGTTGGGGCTGTCGTACATCTTCATCGCACACGATCTGTCCGTGGTTCGGCACATCGCCGACCGGGTCGCGGTGATGTACCTCGGTCGGGTCGTTGAGGTCGGCACCGAGGACCAGATCTACGAGAACCCCACCCACCCGTACACGCAGGCGCTGCTCTCGGCGGTGCCGGTGCCGGATCCGAAGCTGCGGGGTATGCGGGACCAGATCGTGCTGACCGGTGATGTTCCGTCGCCGGCCAACCCGCCCTCCGGCTGCCGGTTCCGGACCCGCTGCTGGAAGGCGCAGGAGATCTGCGCCCAGCAGGAGCCGGCGCTGGCCGTCCGGCAGAGTTCGGCCCACCCGAGCGCCTGCCACTTCGCCGAGGTTCGGGACGTGGTGCACGCGCAGCGGTAGCAGCCCTACGGTGACCGGGGCGTTGGCCATTCCTGGCCGACGCCCCGGTCCTGTTTCGGCTACCGGGCGGCCGGATCAGAGCGGGCCACGACCGGCGCGAAGCAGCAGGAGGGCGACCTGGGTACCGTCCGCCCCCAGCGCGGAGCGGAAGCGTTCCAGGATCTCCTGCTCCCGGGAGAGCACCAAGCGGGTGCCGCCGGAGGCCATCCGGGTCACGCCGACCTGCCGGGAGAGCCGGGCCCGCTCCTGCCAGAGGTCGATCAGAGTGCCGTCGATCTCGTCGATCCGCTGCCGGATATCTGCGATCTGCGCTGCGGCCAACGGCTCCTTCGTGCCGGCGTCGCGGTCGTCAGTGCCCGCCGCGCCACTCGTTCCGTCCGTGCTGCCGTTCTGCTTCGCCACGCCTGTCATCATCGTCGTACCCTTCGGGTGTCGGGCGCTGGTGCCCGGATCCCGAGACGAAAAGGCCCCGGGCTCGCGAGCCCGGGGCCTTTTCGTAGGTCTTGGTTGATCAGGCGTGACCTACGGCTACCGGACTCTCCGGGCCGTAGTAAAAGTAGTCGCGCTGATCGAACACGGGTCAGAGTATGCCCGCTCCCGCCTGGCGGCGCAAGGAAGGCCCGGACCAGGGAGGCCGGTGCCACCGGCGGGGGAGGATCCGGGGCGGGCGAGCGCGCCGTGCGCCGGGCAGGGCTGTGGTCGCGCGCCGTCGTACACATCCGGGCCGTGGCCGAAGAGATTCGTCGGGGCGACGGCATAGACTCGCCGTGCGATGCATCCTCTCTTTGACCTCCCCGTGCCCTCGTCCGCGCCCGACCCTGCTCCGCCGCGCCGGCCCACTCCGGTGCGCCTCGACCCGCAGGCGCTGCTCAACGGGCTGAACGGCCCCCAGCGGGAGGCGGTCACCCACGCCGGGTCACCGCTGCTCATCGTGGCCGGGGCCGGCTCCGGCAAGACCCGGGTGCTAACCCATCGGATCGCCTACCTGCTCGCGGAGCGACAGGTGCATCCAGGCGAGATCATCGCCATCACCTTCACCAACAAGGCCGCGGGCGAGATGAAGGAGCGGGTGGCCCAGCTGGTCGGGCCCCGTGCTCGGTTGATGTGGGTCTCGACCTTCCACTCCGCGTGCGTCCGCATCCTGCGGGCCGAGCACGAGCACGCCGGTTTGAAATCGACCTTCTCGATCTATGACGCCGACGACTCCCGTCGGCTGATGCAGCTGGTCACCCGGGAGCTGGACCTCGACCCGAAGCGCTACCCGGCGCGGGGGCTGGCCGCCCAGGTCTCCAACCTGAAGAACGAGCTGGTTGACCCCGAGGAGTTCGCCGCCCGGGCCAAGGGGCCGAACGAGCGGGCGCTCGCCGAGGCGTACGCGCTCTATCAGCGGCGGCTCCGGGAGGCGCACGCGCTGGACTTCGACGATCTGATCATGACCACGGTGCACCTGCTCCAGTCGCATCCGCACGTCGCGGAGACCTACCGGCGTCGGTTCCGGCACGTGCTGGTTGACGAGTATCAGGACACCAACCACGCCCAGTACGTGTTGATCAAGGAGCTGGTGTCGGGTACCGACGGGCTCGACCCGGCGGAGCTCTGCGTGGTCGGCGACGCCGACCAGTCGATCTACGCGTTTCGGGGCGCGACGATCCGCAACATCCTGGAGTTCGAGCGGGACTTCCGCGATGCCCGGACAATCCTGCTGGAACAGAACTACCGCTCCACCCAGACCATCCTGAACGCGGCCAACGCCGTGATCGACCGAAACACCTCCCGTAAGCCCAAGCGGCTCTGGAGCGAGGCCGGGACCGGTGACCCGATCGTCGGCTACGTCGCCGACACCGAGCACACCGAGGCCGACTGGGTCGCCCGGGAGATCGACCGGCTCGTGGACGACGGCGACACCCGGCCGGGGGACGTGGCGGTCTTCTATCGCACCAACGCCCAGTCCCGGGTCTTCGAGGAGGTGTTCATCCGCGTCGGCCTCCCCTACAAGGTCGTCGGCGGGGTCCGCTTCTACGAGCGGAAGGAGGTCCGGGACGCCCTGGCCTACCTGCGGGCGTTGGTCAACGAGGATGACACGGTCAGCCTTCGTCGGGTGTTGAACACTCCCCGCCGGGGCATCGGGGAACGCGCCGAGGCGTGCGTCGAGGCGCTGGCCAGTCGGGACCGGATCTCATTCGGCGCGGCCCTGCGCCGGGCCAAGGACGCGCCGGGCATCTCCACCCGGGCGGCGAACGGCATCGCGGAGTTCATCGCGCTGCTCGACGGTGCCCGGGAGGTCGCGGAGACCAGCGCACCCGAGGAGGTGCTGGAGGCGTTGCTGAACCGGTCGGGGTACCTGACCGAGCTGGAGGAGAGCCTGGACCCGCAGGATGCCGGCCGGGTCGACAACCTCCAGGAGCTGGTCAGCGTGGCCCGGGAATACACAGAGCGGGTGGAGGGCCTGGGCGAGGAGGGCGAGCGAGCCACCGTCGCCGGCTTCCTGGAGCAGGTCGCGCTGGTGGCTGACGCGGACCAGTTGCCCGCCGACGACCCGGAGCACCAGGGGGTGGTCACCCTGATGACGCTGCACACCGCCAAAGGGCTGGAGTTCCCGGTGGTGTTCCTGACCGGTTTGGAGGACGGGGTCTTCCCGCACGCCCGCACCTTCGGCGACAACCACGAGCTGGAGGAGGAGCGGCGCCTGGCGTACGTGGGGATCACCCGGGCCCGGCAGCGGCTCTACCTGTCCCGGGCGGTCACCCGCTCGGCGTGGGGCCAGCCGGCCTACAACGCACCGTCCCGGTTTCTCGCGGAGCTGCCCGTGGAGTTGGTGCGCTGGGAGCGCACCGAGGGCTCGTACACCTCGTGGGCCGGCGGCGGTGGGGGCGTGGGCGGTCGCGCGGACCGGGGGCCGGGCGGCTTCACCGGGGGCACACCGAAGGCCACGCAGCTGGCCCGTCGGCTCGGCGTGGACGGTAGCCGCCTCGCCACGGCCAGCGAGTTGCCGTCGGCGCCCCCGCGGGTCGCGGTCGGGGACCGGGTCAATCACCAGCGGTACGGGCTGGGTCGGGTGCTCGCGGTGGAGGGGCATGGCCCTGGCGCCCGTGCCCAGATCGACTTCGGCGACCAGACGGTCTGGCTGGTGCTCCGACACGCACCGATCGATCGACTCTGAGCGGACGGCCCGGGCGCTGTTCGGTCGCCGTCGCCCCCGGGAGGCGTTCGGTCAGCAGGCCACGTCGATGCCGCGTTCACGGAGGAACGGCGCCGGGTCGATCTGGTTCCACAGCTGGCCCTGATGCACCTCGAAGTGCAGGTGCGGGCCGGTGGAGTCGCCGGTGGAGCCCTCCAAGCCGATGGTGTCACCGGTGTCGACCGGGTCGCCGACGCTCACCTTCGCGGTGCTCAGGTGGGCGTAGTGGGTCAGGTATCCGTTGCCGTGGTCGATGACGACCGAGATGCCGTACCCGTCACCGGCGTCGCCGGCCTTCGTCACGGTGCCGCCGAAAGCGGCGCGGACTGGGGTGCCGGCGGGCAGGGCGAAGTCGATGCCGGCGTGCAGAATTCCTCCCCGGGGGCCGTAGCAGGAGGTGATGGCGGCATCGGCCATGGGGATGATCCAGGTCGGTGTCGACGCGGTCGTTGTCGGCTTGGCTGTCACCTTCGGCGGTGCCGTGCTGGCCGAGGGCCGCGCCGTGGGGCTCGCCGAGGCGCTGGCACTCGGACTGCTGCTCGCCGATTTTCGGGCGGACCGATCGGCGCGGGCGGCCGCCGCAGTGCGGGCGGCGGCCTCGGCTTCAGCGGCGGCTTCGGCGCGGGCGGCGGCCTCGGCCTGGGCCCGTGCCTCGGCCTGGGCCCGGGCCTCGGCCTGGGCCCGCAGGTCGACGTGGACAGCATCGTTCGGTGTGGCGTCCTGGGCGTCGCCGACGATTGCTGTTGCCGCGACTCCGGCGAGGGCGAGTCCGGCTACCGCGGCCGTGACCCGCAGTACGCGACCTCGGGTGTTGATCGGTCGCCGGTGGCGGGCCCGGGCGGTGTTCCGGCGCGAGCGGGAGGTGTCGTTCTGCACAGCGGACCTTCACTGCTCGTAGGGACACATGACCCTCGACATCCTGAGGTCCGTCCGGAGCCGGCCGGAGACGAGGGGCCCGCGGGCGGGCGCGGTCCGGTGCGATCGTCGGAGCTATGTCGGCCCGTGTCACGAATAGCGGCGGCAGTGACCCGGCTCGGGTGTGGGGCCAGTCACACCACTGGAGGTGACCCCAAACACCTTCGCCAGCTGGTGGAGAGAGAAAACCGCCCGGATCCTTCGATCCGGGCGGCAGTAGGGCATGACACAGCGTCAGGGTGTGGCTACGTCGCTGTAGAAAGGTTCCATCTGGAGTTTGATGTCCACTCCGCGCTCCATCAGCCAGGGCACCGGGTCGAGCGGTTCGCCCTTGACATGGACCTCAAGGTGTAGGTGGGAGCCGTAGGAGAGGCCGGTGTTGCCGACTAGGCCGAGCTGGTCGCCGGCTTTGACCTGCTGTCCCTCCTGCACGCTGAGGGTGGAGGAGTGTCCGTAGATGGCCTCGCTGCCGTCGGCGTGCGCGACGATCACCGTGTAGCCGTAGCCGCCGAACCAGCCGGCCTTGGTGACGGTGCCGTCATGGACGGAGACGTAGGGGGTGCCTTCTGGGGCGACTAGGTCCACGCCGGTGTGCAGCTCTTCACCCTGTACGCCGTACGGGGAGTTGAACTCGTAGTCCTTGAGCGGGAGGCACCAGACTCCGGTCTCCGCCGTCGAGCTGAATCGCTCGCCGCCCCGCGACGAGCGGTTGGCGGCGTCGGCGCGCTCCGCGGCGTCCTCGCTCAGCGCGGAAGCCGCCTTGAGTTCGTCCAGTACCGTCGGGCTGACGCTCTTGGCGTCGGGTAGGGCGCTGCCGGCGAAGAGGGCGACCCCGCTGGCGCCGACGAGGGCGGTGGTAACGACTGCGGCGTAGCGGCTCCGCGGTGGGGTGGGTACGCGGCGGCGGCCGCGATATCTATCGGGCTCAGACGACAGGCGCTGGCGCACGCACACCCTCCGTTGTCGGGGTATCGAGGCGATCGGGCGGGTTCGCGAAGCTGGGTGAACTCCGCCGACCGCGTCGTCACCCGTCCATGGACCTGATGACAACCGTTGGACACGGTAACCAACCACCACGTCCGTCACAAGCCGCATCGCTAAATTGGTGTGCTGTTCTGTCCGTTTGTATCCACTATTGTCCTGGGGCTAGGCCGGGGAAGGTGTCCGCAATCTCATCCTGTTCGTCGCGTAGGGTGACCGAAAGGTGGAGCCGTCCGACTTGACTGACTCGGGTGCCCCCGGTTCTCCGATGGGTGGGTGGGCGCCGAGGTGGCGGGGGTGTTCGGCGGCCCGGATTCCGCGGCCCGGACCGGTCGGGTTACCGTTCGTTAAGGTCAAGCCGCGGAGTCGGTGAAAGGGATGCGCAGATGAGCTCTCGTGTTCGGGTCGTCGTCGCCAAGCCGGGCCTGGACGGCCATGACCGCGGCGCAAAGGTCGTCGCGCGTGCCCTCCGGGACGCCGGGATGGAAGTCATCTACACCGGTCTGCATCAGACCCCGGAGCAGATTGTGGAGACCGCGATCCAGGAGGACGCCGACGCGGTCGGACTTTCCGTTCTGTCCGGGGCCCACATGACCCTTTTCCGGCGGGTGTTGGAGCTCCTTGCCGAGCGGGACGCGCGAGACATCGTCGTCTTTGGCGGGGGCATCATCCCGGACACTGATATCCCGGAACTGCAGCAGATAGGCGTAGCCAAGATTTTCACGCCGGGGGCCACCACGGGGTCGATCGTGGACTGGGTTCGGCAGAACGTGGCGCAGGCCGTCGCCTGACGATCGGCCCGGGGATTTCACGGGCAGGGGGAGAGGCCGGACGCACCCCTCACACGCCCGGCCTCTCTATGCACGATGCCCCGCCGCCACCCCTCGACCGACAGGGCATCGGCCGTCTCGTCGCCGCGCTGTTCAGCGCTTTGACATCTGACTCAACGAGGCCTGACCCCCGGGGTTACGTGCCGGGGAAAACATCGTCCGGAAGGTTGACGCTCGGCCGAACGGCGGGTGCTAGCCAGTTAGCTGTGTAGAACCGCACACCATGTACCCGCTTGGTCGTTGGTGGTGTCGACCTCGCTAGGCTGACTTCAATGGCCTGTTACAACCGATGACAGGCGTCAAACTGATTTCCATACGCTGGTGGCGGCGCGACGGCGCGCCGCGGAGACGGGACGGGACGCGCAATCGTGGACCTGTACGAGTACCAGGGGCGGGACCTGTTCGAGCGGCACGGGTTGCCCGTGCTCGCCGGCGGCGTCGCCACGACCCCGGAGGAGGCCCGAGCGATCGCCGAACGCCTCGGCGGTCGGGTGGTTGTCAAGGCGCAGGTGAAGGTCGGCGGCCGGGGCAAGGCCGGCGGGGTGAAGCTGACCGAGGGCGCGGAGGAGACGGTGGCCCGGGCCACCGACATCCTCGGCATGGACATCAAGGGGCACACCGTCCACAAGGTCATGATCACCGTGACCGCGGACGTGGCCGAGGAGTACTACTTCTCCTACCTGTTGGACCGGGCGAACCGCACCTTCCTCTGCATCGCCAGTGTCGCCGGTGGGATGGACATCGAGCAGGTGGCCGCCGAGACGCCGGAGAAGGTCGTCAAGGCGCCGATCGACGCGAACGTCGGCGTGGACGCGGCGACGGCCCGGCGGATCGTCACCCAGGCCGGGTTCCCGGCCGAGGTTGCCGACCAGGCCGTCGAGATCGCGGTGGACCTGTGGCAGGCGTTCGTCGCCGAGGACGCGACGCTGGTCGAGGTGAACCCACTCGCCAAGACCGCCGAGGGCGGGCTGCTCCTGCTCGACGCCAAGATCAGCCTGGACGAGAACGCGGCGTTCCGGCACCCGGACCACGAGGCGCTGGTTGACCAGGCCGCCGTGGACCCCCTTGAGCAGGCCGCCAAGGAGAAGGACCTCAACTACGTCAAGCTCGACGGTGAGGTCGGCATCATCGGCAACGGCGCCGGACTGGTCATGTCGACCCTTGACGTGGTCGCGTACGCCGGTGAGCGGCACGGCGGCGTGAAGCCGGCGAACTTCCTCGACATCGGTGGCGGTGCGAGCGCCGCGGTGATGGCCAACGGCCTCGAGATCGTGCTTTCCGACCCCGCGGTGAAGAGCGTCTTCGTCAACGTCTTCGGCGGGATCACCGCCTGCGACGCGGTCGCCAACGGCATCGTGCAGGCGCTGGCCCTGCTCGAGCAGCGGGGTGAGAAGGTCACCAGGCCGCTGGTCGTCCGCCTGGACGGCAACAACGCGGAGGCCGGTCGGGCGATTCTCGACGGCGCGAACAACCCGCTGATCCAGCGGGTAGACACGATGGATGGTGCGGCCGAGCGGGCCGCCGAGCTGGCCGCTGCGGGGGTCTGACAATGGCGATCTGGCTGACCAAGGACTCGAAGGTCATCGTGCAGGGGATGACCGGTTCCGAGGGTTCCAAGCACACCCGGCGGATGCTCGCCGCGGGCACCGACATCGTCGGTGGGGTGAACCCGCGCAAGGCGGGCACCACCGTTGACTTCGACGGCGCCCAGCTGCCGGTCTTCGCGAACGTCGCCGACGCGATGCGGGAGACCGGCGCCAACGTGACGGTTATCTTCGTGCCGCCGCAGTTCACCAAGGGTGCGGTGATCGAGGCGATCGACGCCGGCATCTCGCTCGCCGTGGTGATCACCGAGGGCGTGCCGGTGCACGACACCGCCGCCTTCTGGGCGTACAACGTGGCGCAGGGCGAGCGGACCCGAATCATCGGGCCGAACTGCCCGGGAATCGTGTCGCCGGGCGCCGCCAACGCCGGCATCATCCCGGCCGACATCACCGGCACCGGTCGGATCGGCCTGGTCAGCAAGAGCGGCACGCTGACCTACCAGATGATGTACGAGCTGCGCGACATCGGCTTCTCCACCTGTGTCGGCATCGGCGGTGACCCGATCATCGGCACCACGCACATCGATGCGCTGGCCGCGTTCGAGGACGACCCGGACACCGACGCGATCGTCATGATCGGTGAGATCGGCGGCGACGCCGAGGAGCGGGCTGCCGAGTTCATCAAGGCGAACGTCACCAAGCCGGTGGTCGGTTACATCGCTGGATTTACCGCACCGCCCGGGAAGACAATGGGGCACGCGGGTGCGATCATCTCCGGCTCGGCCGGCACCGCGGAGGCCAAGAAGACGGCGCTGGAAGCGGTCGGCGTCAAGGTCGGCAAGACTCCGACTGAGACGGCCCGGCTGATGCGGGAGATCATGTCCGCGGGCTGAGTCCCGGCGACGACCGCTGGGGGATCAGTCGTCCACGGCTGATCCCCCAGTCGTCAACTCAGCTGAACGGATTACTGCCGCCCAGGTAGAGAACTCCGTTGGCGATGATGTTGAACACGCCGAAGGCGATGCCCAACCAACCAAGCACCGGCGAGTTGCCGAAGCGCCGCGCATCGCGGATTGACAGGTAGCCGAAGACGATACCGAGGACGCCGCAGCAGAGCAGGCCGACGACGATGCCGAGTACGCCCCAGAGCGTCGTCCGGTCCTTGCCCGCCGCCGCGTCGGGCGGCGGATATGCAGCGGTCACGGCGTGCCTCCTCGCATCGTGCCGCGCCCGCCGGGGTGCGGGGGCACGGTCAACACCTCCGGTGGTGGAGGTCCCCACTCGACCCACCGGTCGGCCACGGTGGCGTCCTGTGGCCGAGGCTAGACCGGATCGGAGGCAGGAGACGGTGGATCACGCAACTCGAACCCGTTCGGGGGGTTTATCGACCTGCTACCGCCCCCACGGCATGTCAGAGTAGACCTGATGTCCTCTGTCACCCCCGATCAGCCCGGCCGGCGCACCCGGGTGGGTGCCCGCCCACCGGGGCGACCCGGGCCGGCTCGCCGGGTACCCGCGCCAGGAACGGGTGGGCCGCCGAGCCGTCCGCCGTTGGCCGTCGCCGCGGGCGTCGCCGCGGTCGGTGCGGCGCTCACCTCCTGGCTACCGGTGGCAGTTGTGCTCTGGTTCTTCCAGCTCAGTGCGGGTGCGTCGAACCTGCCGGACGCGGTCCGGGTCGGGCTGGCCGGCTGGTTACTCGGGCACGGCGTCCCGCTGGCGACGAACGCCGGTCCGCTCGGGCTCGTCCCGCTGGCGGTGACCCTGCTCGCCGGTTGGCGACTCATCCGGGCCGGAGTGCACGTCACCCGGGCCATCGGTGCTCGGGGCAGCAGGTCGCCGAAGCGCGCGTTCGTCGCCGCGGGGGCGGTCGGGATCGCCTACACCAGCCTCGGAGTGCTCGCCGCCCTGCTGGTCACCGGAGGGACGGTGGACGTGTCGCCGGTACGGACCGGCCTGACCCTCGCCGTGGTCGCCACCGTCGCCGCCCTCGTCGGGGCGGTTCGCACGACCGGGCTCGGTGACGTGCTCGCCGCGCGGGCGCCGCTACCGCTGCGGGAGGGGATCCGGACCGGTCTGGTCGCGACGCTGCTGCTGCTTGCGGTGGGGGCCGGCGTGGCGGGGCTGGCGGTGGCGACCGGCGGCGGTGACGCGGCCGACCTGATCGCGGCTTACCACACCGGGGTGGCGGGGCAGGCCGGGATCACCCTGGTCAACCTGGCGTACGCCCCGAACGCGGCGATCTGGTCAACCAGCTATCTGCTCGGCCCCGGGTTCGCGGTTGGCACCGACACCACGGTGCAGACCAGCGAGGTGACAGTGGGGGCGCTGCCGGCCCTGCCGCTGGTGGCGGGCCTCCCCGGTGGACCGGTGGACGGCCTGGGGGCGGGCCTGCTCGCGGCGCCGGTTCTGGTCGGGATGGTGGCGGGCTGGTCGTTGACCCGTCGGCTGCTGCGGTCCGGCAGCGACAGCGCCCGGGAAGAGTGGGGGCCGTTACTGCGCCCGGTGCTGCTCGCCGGCCCGGTGACGGGCCTACTGGTGGGTGCCGCGGCGGCGGCGTCAGCCGGCCCGCTCGGTGCGGGTCGGCTGGCGGAGGTCGGGCCGGTGCCGTGGCAGGTGGCGTTGGTGGCGACCGTGGTCACCGGGACCGGTGTGCTGGGCGGCGGGGTGGCGGCCCGGTTCCTGTCCCGCGGCTGACCCCGTCGAGGCGACTAATAGAAGGCGCGCCCGAGGATGGCCATGACACCCCAGCCGAGGCCCAGCAGCGCGCCGATCGCACCGCAGATCATGCCGGCTAGGGCCTGACCACGATTGTCCGCGAGCCCCTGCTCGACCCTCTGCTGGCCGAGCCATCCGGTCACCATCGCGGCGATACCCGCCGGCAGGCCGAGATAGCAACAGGCCAGCGGGACCGACGCGATGCCGAGGATCATGGCGAGCAACCCGAGGTTGTTCTGCTTTCCCGCCGGGAGCGGGTAACCCGCGTTCGGGTACATCTGCACCCCACCGTAGGGCCCCGGGTACGGCGCGGCGTACGGGCCCGGTGGTGGTGGTGGTGGGTACGGCGCGGCGTACGGGCCTGGCGGTGGTGGGCTCGGCGGAGCGGTGTGCGCGGCGTACGGGTCGGCCGGTGGGGCGTACGGGTCGGCTGGTGGGGCGTACGGGTCCGCCGGTGGGGGGAACGGGTCCGCCGGTGGGGCGTATGGGTCCGCTGGTGGCGCGGACGCGTCGGGCAGTGGCGTGGTCGGGTCGGGCTGTGGGGCGGACGCGTCGGGCAGTGGCGTGGTCGGGTCGGGCTGTGGGGTGGATGGATCGGGCTGTGGCGTGGTCGGGTCGGGCTGCATGTGTTCCTCGATCAATCAGCAGGAGTTCGAGGACCGGGGCGGAATGCCGGGCTGCATCTCTCGCTACTCCTTTGAACAGGGTGCGACACCGGGACAACTGTCGCCATCGGTGCGTGGGGGAGCGTTCGGCAGCGTACCTGCCCCGGTCGCTGACTCAGAGTCGGCTTGCCGCCCAGCGGACCGGCGGCCGGGCCACCCCGATAGGGTTGTCCGGTGCCTGAGCCCGCGTCTGCCGCCCGTGTCGTCGTTCTCGTCTCCGGCTCCGGCAGCAACCTTCAGGCGTTGCTCGACGCCGCAACCGATCCCGGGTACGGGGCCCGGGTGGTCGCGGTCGGGGCGGACCGCGACGGCATCGCCGGGCTGGACCGGGCCGCGGCGGCGGGGGTGCCGACCTTCGTCGAGCGGGTGAAGGACTATCCGACCCGCTCCGACTGGGACGCCGCGCTCACCGCGCGGGTCGCCGAGCACACCCCCGACCTAGTCGTCTCCGCCGGCTTCCTGAAGCTGGTCGGCCCGCATTTCCTCGCCGCGTTCGGCGACCGCTATCTGAACACGCACAACACCCTGCTGCCGGCCTTTCCCGGCATTCACGGGCCCCGCGACGCGCTCGCCTACGGGGTGAAGATCACCGGGGCCACTCTCTTCTTCGTCGACGCGGGCACGGACACCGGCCCGATCGTCGCCCAGGTCGCGGTGCCGGTCCGGGACGGCGACGACGAGCAGACGCTCACCGAGCGCATCAAAGAGGCCGAGCGCCGCCAGCTCGTCGAGCAGGTGGGCCGCCTGGTCCGTACAGGTTGGACGATCACCGGAAGGAAGGTCACGGTCCCGTGAGTTCCAGTCAGGACGAGCGCCGCCCGATTCGGCGGGCGCTGGTCAGCGTCTACGACAAGGCCGGTCTGGCCGAGCTGGCCCAGGCGTTGCACGACGCCGGCGTGGAGATCGTCTCGACCGGAAGCACCGCGTCGGCGATCGCCGGTGCCGGCGTGCCGGTCACCGCGGTGGACTCGGTGACCGGGTTCCCGGAGATCCTCGACGGCCGGGTCAAGACGCTGCACCCCAAGATCCACGGCGGTCTCCTCGCGGACCTGCGCAAGGAGTCGCACGTCGGGCAGCTCGCCGAGCATGGCATCGGGGCGATCGACCTGCTGGTGTCCAACCTGTACCCGTTCCAGGCGACCGTCGCCTCCGGGGCGGGGCAGGACGAGTGCGTCGAGCAGATCGACATCGGCGGCCCGGCGATGGTGCGGGCCGCCGCCAAGAACCACGCCTCGGTCGCCGTGGTGACCGACCCGTCGGACTACCCCCAGCTGCTGGCGGCGGTACGGGCGGGTGGCTTCACCCTGACGCAGCGCCGGGCGCTCGCGGCCCGGGCGTTCGCGGTGATCGCCGACTACGACGTGGCGGTCGCCGAGTGGTGTGCGCGGGAGTTGGTCGAGGAAGACGCGCCGTGGCCGGGCTTCGCCGGCTTGGCGCTGCGCCGCGACGCGGTGCTGCGGTACGGGGAGAACCCGCACCAGCCGGCCGCCCTCTACACCGACCCGTCAAGCCCGGCCGGGCTCGCCCAGGCCGAGCAGCTGCACGGCAAGGAGATGTCGTACAACAACTACGTTGACGCCGACGCCGCCTGGCGGGCCGCCAACGACTTCCCCGACCAGCCGGCGGTGGCGATCATCAAGCACGCCAACCCGTGCGGCATCGCGGTGGGCGCGGACGTCGCCGAGGCGCACCGCAGGGCGCACGCCTGTGACCCGGTGTCCGCCTTCGGTGGCGTGATCGCGGTGAACCGGCCGGTCGGCGTCGAGCTCGCCGGTCAGGTGGCGGAGGTGTTCACCGAGGTGGTTGTCGCCCCGGATTTCGAACCCGACGCGCTCGAGGTGCTGCGGGGCAAGAAGAACGTGCGCCTGCTGCGCGCCCCGGCCTACGCCCCGGCTTCGGCGGAGTGGCGACCGGTCACCGGCGGGATGCTGGTTCAGCTCCGGGACCGGGTGGACGCCGCGGGCGACGACCCGACTGCCTGGCAACTGGCCACCGGCGAGGCCGCCGACGAGGCGACCCTGCGGGACCTGGCCTTCGCCTGGCGGGCGGTCCGGGCGGTGAAGAGCAACGCGATCCTGCTGGCCCGGGACGGCGCGACGGTCGGCGTCGGCATGGGACAGGTCAACCGGGTTGACTCGGCCCGGCTGGCGGTGGAGCGGGCTGGCGCCGAACGGGCGCGCGGGTCGGTGTGCGCCTCCGATGCGTTCTTCCCGTTCGCCGACGGGCCGAAGGTCCTCTTCGATGCCGGAGTGCGGGCGATCGTCCAGCCCGGCGGATCGATCCGGGACGAGGAGGTCATCGCCGCTGCCAAGGCGGCCGGCGTGACCATGTACCTGACCGGCACCCGGCACTTCTTCCACTGACCGAAGGTCAGGTCCGCTCCAGCCCACCTCTTCGGGGCCGCTGCGGCGACCGCGGGGGATGCGGACGGCCTCTGCTCGCTTGATCTCTTCGATGGCCGGGTCGGAGGGTCCGGCGGCGGCCAACGCCTGGCTCTCGGTTGGACCGGGAGCCAGGGCGTTGACCCGAATGCCGTTCTCCGGCGCAGGTGCGGTAGGGCCGCGTGCGCCAGCAGGCTGGGCGCGACGACGTTGAGGTCAAACAGCGCGGCGATGCCCGCGGCCGTGGTGTGTGCCAACGGCATGATCCTGGTGCTCCTCGGCGCCGCCCATCGTGACGATGTGGGCGGGCCACGTCGGCGTCGTAGGCGGCTTGCCCGAGGCCCCCGCAGATCGAAAGCCTGGTGCCCCGCAGATCGAAAGCAGAGGGCCCCGCAGATCGAAAGCCGGGGGTCGCGCGGATCGAAACCCCGGGGTCGGCATCCGGGGTCCAGCCCGGCGGATCAATCCGGGACGAGTAGGTCATCGCCGCTGCCAAGGCGGCCGGCATGACCATGTAGCTGACCGGCACCCGGCACTTCGTTCACTGACCAAGGTGAGGCCCGTGTGTGGCCCCGCCTGGTCCGGGCAGCTCGTCGAGCTGTACCACTACCGCGACCAGAGCCAGTACGAGGTCGACGCGGTGCTCGAGAACCGATCCGGACAGGTCGTCGGGGTCGAAGTCAAAGCCGCCAGTACGGTCGGACCCGGCGACTTCCGGGGGCTGCGCCGACTCGCCGACCGCCTCGGCGACGATTTCATCGCTGGCATTGTCCTCTACACCGGAACGTCCACGCTGCCATTCGGCGACCGACTGCGCGCACTGCCCGTCAGCGCAATGTGGCAGCTACCTGCCCCTACCGGCGACCGACTGGACTGAGGTCTTTTCCCGCGTGCCGTTGGCGTGGACCGCACGGCTGCGGGTCCAGCCGAGGAAACGCTGGTGGAGGATTCCGGCGGGGGTCCAGGGCATGTCCGCGGTGGCTTGGACGAGGTGCGCGCCGAGGTGGAGGGCCAGCGAGACCGGGGTACGGTCGTACTCCGCCTGTAGCTCCTGCTTTCGGGTTGGGCAGGGCCAGGGCAGGCCGCAGCCGCTGCAGGTCCATGCGCGGGTGACCGGGCTGTGGGCGGTCACCCGGCACCGCGCCGGAAGCGGCCGCCGGTCCCGCCGATGGCCCCTCGTCTCACCGGTGGCCCCTTGTCTCGACATCGGTGCTCTGCTCCACCGTCGTCGGGGTAGGGGCGCGGGCTGAGTCGGCTCACGGTGCCACTGCGTGTCCCGTAGCCGTTTCGCCTGTTCGAGCAGCCGCTGCCGGGCCGCTTCCCGCTCAATCGCCTGGTGACGCTCCCCGACCTGCGTTCGTGGCGGCAACTCCTGCCGCCGGAGTAACCACCGCACCACGCTGGATAGCTTGGAAGAGGCCGCCACGGGTTCGCCTTTCGTCGAGTTCCGTAAGGCGGCGGGAAGTTCCGGCACTCTTGGGAGTGCGGCCGAAGTGGTTGCCCGCCACCAGTGACCTGGACGCTACGAACGGTCGCGGGTGGCGGCGGGGAGAGTCTGTACCTGAGGGAGCGCTACCCCGTTACGCCGATCGCGAGGGCGAGTTCCCTCGCGTCCTCCCCGACCATGCCGGGCCGGCCGGACAGCTCCAGGACAGCGGTGCGGGCGTACGGATGGTGTCGCACGGTGTCCACGCTCTCCCGCAGTGCCCGTCCGAGCAGATGCACCGCCGCCAACTCACCTCGGTGCAGCACATGCGCCCGTGCGCCCTCGATCAGGGCGGCGGCCCGACGCGTGCACGACGGAAGCGCACGGTAGTCCATGGTGTCCGCACGCCGAACCGCCGCACCCGGCCGGCACAGGTCCGTTTCGATGGTGACCGCGTACGTCGCGCAGGCGGCAGGTCCGAACATCAACCACGGGTGGGTGTACCCGCTGCCAAGCCGGCCGGCGGCCTCGTCGGCGACGTCCCATGCCCGCCAGGCCTGCCCGGCTCGACCAGCCTTGCTGCGCCCCAGCGCGATGCCGAGCTGGGCCTGCCCCCACCGGGCCAGCTGTTCGTCGTCGGCGGCGGGGTCAACCAGAGCGGCAGCGTCGACAAGCACCTGCTCGGCGGCGTCGATCTGGTTGGCTCCGCGGTAAACGTGGGCGTAGTACCAGCCGGCCGCCGCGATCGCGGCCGGATCGTCGGCGTCCTGCGCGGCAAGCATCGCCCGGTCAGCGGCCAGCCACACCAACTCTGGGTACGGCTGGTGGGCCAGGTACAACTGGGCAAGGTGGTAGACCCGGGCCAGTTCGACGAGCGCGTGTCGGCGGGCCAGGCCATCCAGCCGGCGAGCGCTGCGCTGCGCTTCGCTCAGCAGCCCGGGAAGTACCCCGGCGACCGCCGTTCGTTCGGTGGTCGAACGGTGCCACAACTCCCACGCCTGACCGACCAAGCCGCGCAGCACCTCGACCCGAGTAGCCGGACCGGCCGGCAGGGAAGAGCGTTGCATCGCGGCGGCGACCTTGTCGAGAGCGGGATGACCAGCGCGGGTCACCGACGCCACGGGCAGGGTCTGATCTCCGGTCAGGTCGGCCAGGTCGGCGAGCCCCAATACCTCAGCCAGGCGAAGCATCATGGGAAGGCGGGGCGGAAGTAGGCGTCCGTTCTCCAATGCCTTGACCCACTCCGCGCTGCGACCGACCAGACCACCGAGGACCGGTCGAGTCTTCCCGGCACGTTCGCGGTGGGCGCGCAGGCGTGCACCGAAGGTCGTCTGGTCCATCATCGTCGCCTCCCAGGTAGCGATTCTGGGCGGCGGACCGCCGGCCGGGTACTCCGGCGCGCCACCACAGTTGACGGTACTCGCCGGCACCGATACGGAGGCGTGCCAGCGATCCTGCCTGGATCCCTGGTGCGAGCTGGGGTGCGGTCGTCAGGAGGGGGACGTCGGTTCGCGGAGTTCGGCGAAGTGGCAGGCCGACGGGTGCGGGTCGGCGGCGCGCGGCACGGCGTCCGGGTCCTGGGTGGCGCAGACGTCCTGCGCCTTCCAGCACCGGGTGCGGAACCGGCAGCCGCTCGGCGGGTTCGCCGGGCTCGGCACGTCGCCGATCAGGCGGATCATGTTCTGGTTGTCCCGCTGTTCCGGGTCGGGCACCGGCACCGCCGACAGCAGCGCCTGGGTGTACGGGTGGGTGGCCCGCTGGTAGATCTCCTCCTCGGTGCCGAGCTCGACGATCCGACCCAGGTACATCACCGCGACCCGGTCACAGATGTGCCGTACCACCGACAGGTCGTGGGCGATGAAGATGTACGAGAGGCCGAGCTCGTCCTGCAGCTGCTCCAGCAGGTTGATCACCTGCGCCTGGATCGAGACGTCCAGCGCGGAGACCGGCTCGTCACAGACGATCACCTCGGGGCGCAGGGCGAGCGCGCGGGCGATGCCGATGCGCTGGCGTTGGCCGCCGGAGAACTGGTGTGGGTACCGGTTGATGTGCTCGGGGCTGAGCCCGACCATGTCCAGCAGCTCCTGGACTCGCTGTTGCCGGCTGCCCTTGGGTGCTGCCTCCGGGTGGATCTCGAAGGGTTCCCCGATGATGTCGCCGACGGTCATCCGCGGGTTCAGCGAGGTGTACGGGTCCTGGAGGACCATCTGCATGTTGCGGCGGAGCCGGCGCAACTCCCCGCCGCGGGCGGCGAAGAGGTCCCGCCCTTCCAGGGTCGCCGCTCCGGAGGTCGGCATCTCCAGCCGCATCAGCAGCCGGGCCAGCGTGGACTTGCCGCAGCCGGATTCGCCGACGATGCCGAGGGTTTCCCCACGGCGCAGGTCGAAGCTGACCCCGTCCACGGCGCGGACCGCGCCGATCTGGCGCTGGAAGACGACGCCCCGGCTGATCGGGAAGTGTTTGACCAGGTTCTCGACGGCCAGGATCGGCTCGCCGCGTACCTTCTTCGGCGGGCTAGCGGGCGCGGTCATCACGGACCTCCTGCGCGAAGTGGCACGCGCTGGTCCGGCCGTCGCCGAGGACCAGGTCGTGCGGTACGACGTCCAGGCAGACCTGCTGGACGTACGGGCATCGGGGGTGGAAGGGGCAGCCGGCGGGGATCCGCATCAGGTTCGGCGGCAGGCCCCGGATGGTCGACAGCTGCTGGCCGTGGAAGTCCAGCCGGGGGATCGATTCCAGCAGCCCCTTGGTGTACGGGTGGGCGGGTGTCTTGTACAGCGATCGGACGTCGGCGTGTTCGACGATCCGCCCGGCGTACATGACGGCGATCCGGTCGGCGACCCCGGCCACCACGCCGAGGTCGTGGGTGATCAGGATCATCGCCATGCCGAGGTCTCGGCGCAGGTCGGACAGGAGGTCCATGATCTGGGCCTGCACGGTCACGTCCAGCGCGGTGGTCGGCTCGTCGGCGATGAGAACCTTCGGGTTCAGCGCCAACGCCATGGCGATCATGACGCGTTGCCGCATCCCGCCGGAGAACTGGTGCGGGTAGTCGCCGAGCCGGTTGGCGGCGTCCGGGATCTTGACCAGCTCCATCAGTTCGATCGCCCGCCGTCGGGCGTCGCCGCGGGACATCCCGGCCCGTTGGCGCAGCGTCTCGCCGATCTGCCAGCCGACCGGGAAGGTCGGGTTCAGCGCGGAGAGGGCATCCTGGAAGATCATGGCGATCTCGGTGCCGCGTACCTGCCGGCGTTGCTCCTCCGACTGGGTGAGCAGGTCGCGGCCCTGGTAGCGGATCTGCCCGGAGCGGATCACCGCGGGCGGGGTGTCCAGGATGCCCATGATCGCCTGGGCGGTGACCGACTTGCCGGAGCCGGACTCGCCGAGCACGGCGAGGGTCTCCCCGGCGTCCAGGTGGTACGAGACACCGTTGATCACCTTCGCCACACCTTCTCCGGTGCGGAACTCGACGTGCAGGTCCCGTACCTCGAGCAGGTGGCCGCCCTCCGGAGTGGGGGAGGCGGGCGTGGGTTGGACGGCGGACTGGGACACAGTGCCTGCCTTTCGCTCGCTGCCACGGGTGGGCCGATTCCGGCGCATGGGGCTCACCGGAGTTTCGGGTCGAAGGCGTCTCGGATCGCGTCGCCGAGCATGATGAACGCCAGCACGGTCAGCGCGAGGAAGGTCGACGGGACCATCAGCGGGGTGGCCGACTCCCGCATGTGCACCCGGCCGTTGTTGATGTCGATGCCCCAGGAGATCGTGGGTTCTTTGAGCCCGATACCGAGGAACGAGAGCGTCGCCTCGGCCGCGATGAACGATCCGAGCGCGATGGTCAGCACCACGATGGCGGGGGCGAGCGTGTTGGGCAGGATGTGTCGCCACATGATCCGGCTGTTGCTCGCGCCGAGCATCCGGGCGGCGGAGACGTAGTCCTGCTCCTTCGCGGTGATCACCGACGAGCGGACCACCCGGGCCGTCGTCGTCCAGCCGAGCACCGCCAGGACGAAGATGACGGCCGCGATCCGGATCGTCGCGCTGTCGCTAGCGACTCGCTTGAGCAGCACGATCGCGGCGAGCAGCAGCGGGATCCCGAGCACGATGTCGATCACCCGGGAGAGGATGGCGTCGATCCACCGGCCGAAGTATCCGGCGAGCATGCCGACGGTTAGCGCGATCAGCCCGGTGAGCAGCGCCGAGAGGGCGCCGACCAGGAGCGAGGCGCGGGCGCCGTAGACCGCCCGGGCGTACGTGTTGCAGCCCTGGAAGTCGTACCCGAAGATCGCTCCGCCGGACGGGCCGGCGTGCTGCCGGGAGAGGAGGCAGTCGGCCGGGTCGGCGGCGGTGAACAGCGCGGGCACGGCGGCCATCGCGGTGACCACCAGGACCAGGGCGGAGCTGATCCAGAAGATCGGCTTTCGCCGTAGGTCCCGCCAGGCGTCGCCGGCGAGGCTGCGGGGTCGGCCGGGGGTGACGGCGGTACCGCCGACCTGGTTCGGCGCGTTGGGTTCGCCGGAGGGGCCGCGCCGGGCGTTGGGGTCCTCCGACGCGGCCACCGTCTCGAAATCACTCATAGCGGATCCTCGGGTCGAGTACGGCGTAGAGCACGTCCACCACCAGGTTGGCGACGAGGTAGACCACGACCAGCACGCTGACGATCCCCACCACCAACGGGCCGTCCTCGGTACGGATGGCGCGGAAGAGGTTGAAACCGACCCCGGGGATGTTGAACACCCCTTCGGTGATGATCGCGCCGCCCATCAGGTTGCCCAGCTCGACGCCGAGGAAGGTGACCACCGGGATGAGCGAGTTGCGCAGTACGTGGATGCTGACGATCCGTCGTTTGACCAGGCCCTTCGACCGGGCGGTGCGGACGTAGTCGGCGCGCAGGTTCTCGGCCACCGAGGTCCGGGTCAGCCGCAACGCGGTGGCCAGGGAGAGGGAGCCGAGGACGATCCCGGGCAGGAGAAGCGCGTAGAAGTCGGGGTCGGCGCCGGCGGTGGGCGGGAAGAGCTGCCACCGGACGCCGAGGAGGTACTGCGCGATGGGTGCCAGCACGATGGTCGGCACGGCGAGTACGACCAGGGTCAGCAGCAGCGTCGAGTTGTCGAAGATGCTGGCCCGGCGGATTCCGGCGAGCACACCGGCGGTGACTCCGACGAGCACGGTGACCGTCATCGCGATCAGGGCCAGCTTGATCGTCACCGGCCAGGCGGCGGCGAGGATGTCGCCGATCTGCCGCCCGGTGAGGGATTCGCCGAGGTCGCCCTGGAGCAGGTTCCGGATGTAGTCGAAGTACCGGTAGAAGAAGCCGTCGATACCGGTCCGGTCCAGGTGGAACTTCTCCGTCAGGTACGCACGTTGGGCGTCGGTCACCGGGCGTTCGCCGGCGAGCGCCTGGATGGGGTCACCCTGACCGGCGAACATCAACGCGTAGACGATCAGCGTGGTCCCGAAGAAGGCGAGGACCATCTGGAGCAGTCGTCGCAGAATAAAGCGGACCATACTAGGCAGTCTCTCTGAAAAAGGGCGAAGGGGAGGCGTGGTCGGGTCACCAGCTACCCGGTGACCCGACCACGCCGCTCGTTACGGAACTACTGGACTGCCTCGATCTTCAGCAGGTCGACCCGGTTGAAGAGGTCCAACTCCACGTTCGTGACGTTGCTCGAGTGCCCGAAGACGTTCTGGCCGTAGCGCAGCGGGATCACCGGCATCTCCTCGGCCAGCAGGTCTTCGGCCTGCTGGTACTTCGCGATCGCCTCCTCCTCGGAGGCCGCCGACGAACCCTCGGCGACCAGCTTGTCGAACTCGGGGTTCTCGTAGCCGTAGAAGTTCGACGAGCCGTTGCTGGTGTACAGCGGGCCCAGGTAGTTCTCCATGGACGGGTAGTCCATGACCCAACCCATCCGGAACAGGCCGACCGGCTGCTCCGCCTTGACCTTCGTCAGCAGGTCGGAGAACTTCGGCTCGGCGCTGCCGACGCACTCCACACCCAGGTTCGCCCGGAGCTGGTTGCAGGTGGCGTCGACCCAGTCCTTGTGGCCGCCGTCGCCGTTGTACGAGATCTCGATCCTGCTCGGGCCGCCCGCGCTCTGGTAGAGCGCCTTGGCCTTGGCCGGGTCGAAGGTGCCGGCGTCGCCGATGGTGTTGTCGCGGTAGCCCGCGACAACCGGGGAGACGAACGAGCGGGCCGGCGTCTGCGAGTCCTTGAAGACCGCCTTCGTGATCTCGTCCCGGTCGATCGCCATCGAGATCGCCTTACGCACGTCCGGGTCGCTGAACTCCTCCTGGTAGGTCGGGAAGGAGAGGAACTGGAAGGACGACCCAGGGCTGGTCTGGAACCGGTCCCCGAGGTCGGTGGGGGCGGTCGACAGGTTCTCGGTCGGGATCACCTTGATCACGTCGAGGTTGTCCGAGATGACATCCGCGTACGCGGCCGCGGGCTGCTGGTAGATCCGGAACTCGACGCCCGCCACCTTCGGCTGCTCGCCGGGGAAGGCGTCGTACCGCTCGACCTCGACCCGGGCGTCGTGCTGCCAGGTGCCCTTCATCTGGAACGGGCCCTGCCCGATCGGCGCCTGCTCGTAGCCCTCGTCGAGCACGCCCGGCTCCGAGAATGCGGCCTCCGGCAGCGGGTAGAAGGCGTTGTACCCGAGCATCGTCCGGAAACCGGAGTACGGCGCGGACAGGGTGACGGTGAACGTCAGGTCGTCAACCTTCTCCAGGCCGGACAGCGTCTGCGCCGCCGGGGTCTCGCCCTGCAGGTCCTCGTACCCGGCGATCTTCTCGAAGAAGTAGCTCGAGCCCTGGCCGTTCGGGGCGTAGGCGCCGTAGTTCCAGGCGTCGATGTAGTTGTCGGCGGTGACCGGCTCGCCGTTGTGGAAGGTGTAGCCGTCCTTGAGCTTGATCGTCCAGGTGATGTTGTCCTCGGACGTCACCGACTCGGCTGCCACCTCGTACGCCTGGTGGGCGTCGTCGTAGTCGACCAGCGGGCTGAACAGGGCGGAGAGCACCTGCGAGCCACTGGTCTCGTTGGTGTTGGTCGGAACCAAGTGCTGCGGCTCGGCGATCTCGATCCGCACGGCCGCGTTGGGGTCGGTCCCGCCGGAACCACCGCTGCCGGAGCCACAGGCCGTCAGGCCCAGGGTCACCGCGAGCGGGAGGGCCGTCCAGGCGGCGAGTCTACGAACGCGCATGAAGCCTCCTCATCCTCACGCTGCGCAGGACCCGACGTTGGGTAACGCTGCGCAACGACCGGCAACGGTAGGCCGCCGGTCAGCGATCGACAACGGAAGGATTGCGAAGCCGTAACGGAGGGTGGGGTTGAGCCTTGTCCGGGGCGCCCGTACGTGCTAGGGATCCGTGGCTGACCTGCACTTTTTGCTCGCCGAATCGGTCGATCGGGCGGGGGTGTCGACCCGCTAGGGCGACGCCGAACCCCCGTCGCCGACCCCGTCCGGCGTGTCCCTGCCCGCAGTCGGTCGTCCAGGTTTGGGCCAATCTGGGCTACTCAGAGTGACTTATTGCACGGGGCTGGCGGCCCCGGGTGTCCCCGGTCACCACGGCGTCGGACGTCGGCTGTTCGGGTCGTCGGCTCCGCACGCTGGCCGGCGTGAGACGATCTGGAGGTGACGGCGACGCTTCTGGATGGCAAGGCGACCGCAGCCCAGATCAAGGACGAGCTGCGGGTGCGCGTGAAGGCTCTCGCGGAACGGGGTGTCACTCCCGGTCTGGGCACTGTCCTGGTCGGCGGCGATCCCGGCTCCCAGGCGTACGTCAACGGCAAGCACCGGGACTGCGCCGAGGTCGGCGTCGCCTCGCTGCGTCGGGAGCTGCCGGCCGACGCCACGCAGGAGCAGGTGGACACCGTGCTGGCGGACCTGAACGCCGACCCGGCCTGTCACGGCTACATCGTGCAGCTGCCGCTCCCCGGCCACCTCGACACCCAGCGGGTGCTGGAGCTGATCGACCCGGACAAGGATGCCGACGGTCTGCACCCGGTCAACCTGGGCCGGCTGGTGCTCGGCTACCCGGGGCCGCTGCCCTGCACCCCGCGCGGGATCGTCGAGCTGCTCCGCCGGCACGACGTGGCGCTGCGAGGTGCCCGGGTCGTCGTGGTCGGTCGGGGTAACACGGTCGGCCGCCCGCTCGGGCTGCTGCTCACCCGGCGCAGCGAGAACGCGACCGTCACCCTCTGCCACACCGGCACCCTCGACCTCACCGCGCACACCCGGGCGGCGGACATCGTGATCGTCGCGGCCGGGGTGCCGGGGCTCCTCACCGCCGACATGATCACGCCGGGTGCGGTGGTGGTGGATGTCGGTATCACCCGGGTGATCGGCCCCGATGGTAAGGGCCGCTACACCGGCGACGTGGATCCCGGCGTCACCGAGGTGGCCGGAGCCCTGGTCCCGATGCCCGGCGGCGTGGGCCCGATGACCCGCGCGATGCTGCTGACCAACGTCGTGGAGCGGGCCGAACGCGGCTGAAGTCCCCCAGCGGCACCGAAGCGCACGCATCGAGGGTGTAACCGTCCGACCCTGACCGGATCGGTGCCAGGATGGCTGATACGGTCCGGAAAAACCGACTGGTATCAGGGAGTGGGACGTCAATGGGTAAGAAGGTCACTGTCGTCGGGGCCGGCTTCTACGGCTCCACCACCGCGCAGCGTCTGGCCGAGTACGACGTCTTCGACACCGTCGTCATCACTGACATCGTGGAGGGTAAGCCGGCGGGTCTCGCCCTGGACCTCAACCAGTCGCGGGCCGTCGAGGGCTTCGAGACCAAGCTGGTTGGCGTGACCACCGGCCCCAACGGCGAGGGCTACGAGGCCATCGAGGGCTCGGATGTGGTCGTCGTCACCGCCGGCCTGCCGCGCAAGCCGGGCATGAGCCGGATGGACCTGCTGGAGACCAACGCCAAGATCGTCCGGCAGGTCGCCGAGAACGTCGCCAAGTACGCGCCGAACGCCGTCGTGATCGTGGTCTCCAACCCGCTCGACGAGATGACCGCGCTGGCCCAGATCGCCACCCAGTTCCCGCACAACCGGGTGCTCGGCCAGGCGGGAATGCTGGACACCGCCCGGTTCACCAACTTCGTGGCCGAGGCGCTCGGCGTACCGGTGGCCTCGGTACGGACGCTGACGCTGGGTTCGCACGGGGACACCATGGTCCCGGTGCCGTCCAAGAGCAGCGTGGCCGGCAAGCCGCTGCGCGAGGCGATGCCCGCGGAGCAGATCGAGGAGCTGGTGGTCAAGACCCGCAACGGTGGCGCCGAGGTGGTGGCGCTGCTGAAGACCGGCTCGGCCTACTACGCCCCGTCGGCCGCCGCCGCCCGGATGGCGAAGGCCGTCGCCGAGGACTCCGGCGACGTCATGCCAGTCTGCGCCTGGGTGGACGGGGAGTACGGCATCTCCGGCGTCTACCTCGGGGTGGAAGCGGAGATCGGCGCGCAGGGGGTCCGCCGAGTCGTCGAGACCGACCTGGACGCCGATGAGCTGGCCGCCTTGAAGGAGGCCGCCGAGGCGGTCCGCGCCAAGCAGAGCGACGTCGCCAGCATGTGATCATCCCGACGGCGGCCCCGCGGCCACCCGGCCCGCGGCCACCCGGCCCGCGGCCACCCGGCCCCGCGGCCACCCGGCTCGCGGCCACCTAGTCCCGCGGCCACCCGGCTCGCGGCCACCTGGCCCCGAGGCCACCTGGTCCCGGAGCCACCCGGCCGCGGGCCGCCGTCGCCCCTCGCCGAGGGTTCGGTCCCTGGAATGAGGCCGGCTGGGGAGACCGAGATTGTTTGCAGTACGCTCGTACTGCTTGAGCATGTGTCCCCCGAGAGGAGCGCCGGCCGATGGCGAAGATCAAGGTAAACAACCCGGTCGTAGAGCTCGACGGCGACGAGATGACCCGGATCATCTGGAAGCAGATCCGGGAGCAGCTGATCCTGCCCTACCTCGACGTCGACCTGCGGTACTACGACCTCTCGATCCAGCACCGGGACGAGACCGACGACCAGGCCACCGTTGACGCCGCCAATGCGATCAAGGAGCACGGCGTCGGCGTCAAGTGCGCCACGATCACTCCGGACGAGGCGCGGGTCGAGGAGTTCGGCCTGAAGAAGATGTGGCGGTCGCCGAACGGCACCATCCGCAACATCCTCGGCGGCGTCGTCTTCCGCGAGCCGATCATCATGTCCAACGTGCCGCGGCTGGTGCCCGGCTGGACGAAGCCGATCATCATCGGCCGGCACGCCCACGGCGACCAGTACAAGGCCAGCGACTTCGTCGTCCCCGGGCCCGGCAAGGTCACCATCACCTACACCCCGACCGACGGTACCCAGCCGGTCGAGATGGAGATCGCCAACTTCCCCGGCGGCGGTGTCGCCATGGGCATGTACAACTTCGACGAGTCGATCCGGGACTTCGCCCGCGCCTCCATGCGGTACGGCCTCGACCGTGGCTACCCGGTCTACCTGTCGACCAAGAACACCATCCTCAAGGCGTACGACGGCCGGTTCAAGGACATCTTCGCCGAGGTCTACGAGGCTGAGTTCAAGGCCGAGTTCGAGGCGGCCGGCATCAGCTACGAGCACCGGCTGATCGACGACATGGTCGCCGCGGCGCTCAAGTGGGAGGGTGGCTTCGTCTGGGCCTGCAAGAACTACGACGGTGACGTGCAGTCCGACACCGTCGCACAGGGCTTCGGCTCGCTCGGCCTGATGACGTCCGTGTTGATGACCCCGGACGGCCGTACCGTCGAGGCCGAGGCCGCGCACGGCACCGTCACCCGGCACTACCGGCAGTACCAGAAGGGCGAGAAGACCTCGACCAACCCGATCGCCTCGATCTACGCCTGGACCCGGGGCCTGGCCCACCGGGGCAAGCTGGACGGCACGCCGGCGGTTGCCGAGTTCGCCAACACGCTGGAGAAGGTCATCATCGAGACCGTTGAGGGCGGTCAGATGACCAAGGACCTCGCGCTGCTCATCTCGCGGGACGCCCCGTGGCTGACCACCGACGAGTTCATGAACGCGTTGGACGAGAACCTGGCCCGCAAGCTCGCCTGATCAATCCCGACCGGCGGGGCCGCCGACTACCGATTGGGGTAGTCGGCGGGGCGGGGTCGAGCCGGATAGCGCGACTTTCTCCGGCGCGCCTCGTTGACCCAGATGGACGAGATGCCAGTCGCGTCCAGGAAAGTTGACCGTGGTCGCCCACGATGTGCGCCGCCCGTCAGCTTCCCGGCTGTCGCACACAGCCAGCCGTCCCTTCCCAGCGGGGGGCCCTGTCCCGGGCCCCCCGCGCCCCGGTTCTGAGCCTTTCCCGGCTCCCGGTTCCGGTTCTGAGCCCGCTCCCGGGCCCCGCTCCCGACTCCGGGGCCTATCCCGGGAACTACCCGTTCGGGTGGCGGGGCTCGACCCACCCCGTCTCGGCCAGCTGGTGCAGGACCGCCTGCACCGCCTCCTCCACCGACAGGTCGGTCGTGTCGAGTGTCAGGTCAGCGTCGGTCGGTTCCTCGTACGGGTCGTCCACTCCGGTCATCCCGGTCAGCAGGCCGGCGCGGGCGCGCGCGTACAGGCCCTTCCGGTCCCGCTGCTCGCAGACCTCCAGCGGGGTGGAGACGTGGATCAGCAGGAAGCCCGCCCCGGTGGCCAGCGTCATCTTTCGGGCCTCGGCCCGCGCCTGCTCGTAGGGGGCGATCGGGCAGCAGATCGCCACCCCCCGGTGCCGGGCGATCTCGGCAGCCACCCAGCTGATCCGGCGGATGTTGGTGTCCCGATCGGCCTTGCTGAAGCCGAGCCCCGCCGACAGCTCCCGGCGCACGATATCGCCGTCGAGCAGGGTGACCGTCCGTTCGCCCTGCTCCCGTAGGGCATCGGTGAGCCCACGGGCGATGGTGGACTTGCCGGAACCGGAGAGGCCGGTCAGGAAGATGACCAGTCCTCGGTAGCGGCGGGGTGGCCGGGCGTGCACCAACTCCTTCGCCACCGCCGGGGGAGTGTGCCACTCCGGCAGCGGGAAACCCCGGTCCAGCAGGTCGTCAATCTCGGCCTGGGTCAGCGCCTGCCGCCGGTTGCGTGGCGGGATGTCCTCCCGCCACCGCCACTGCCCGTCGCGGTTGTCGTAGGCCAACTCCCGTGGAACCAGCACCCGCAGCCCGGCCCCGGAGAGCGTCTCGCCGGTGGAGAGCAGATGGGTCACCCCGTACGCCGCCGAGACCCGCGCCCGGAGTAGCGCGTCGGCGATCTCCTCGCGGCGGCGGGGCAGCGGAACGGCGACCAGCGTCGCCGGCGGCATCCGGTCCCGGGCGGCGAAGACGCTGCGCACCAGGGCCTCCGGCGGCAGCTCGCCGCCGTCCGCACCGACCGGGATCAACACCAGCAGGTGGGCGCCGAGGGTGCGGGTCGCGTGGGCGATCTGGGCGAGCTGCGGCCGGTGTAGCGGCCGGTCGGCGACCACCCCGAGCACCCGGCCGGGTGGCAGCAGTGAGCGAATCTCCTCCGGGGTGCGACGCAGCCGCTGGAACGGGCCGTGCCCGCCGTCACCGAGCCGGCGAACCGGGCCGCCGACCCCGGTCACCCCGTCGCGGATCGGCCAGGTGTCGGCGACCTCCAGCGCGGCCATCGGGGCCCCCTCGCCGTCGGTCAGTACCAACGTGCGGTGGGTCGGATCGCGGACGTCGAGCCGCTCGACGAGGGCCGTGGGCACCTGGAGCGTTACCGGCACCGACCAGGGAACGCCGTCGGTCAGCCGACCCCGCCGACTCACCGAGACCAGCTCGGCGCGGGTCATGAAGCCGGTCAGCGGGGTGTACGCCCCGGTGAGGAGTAGCTCCAGGTCGGCCTGTTCACCCGGGCGGGGCGAGTACGCCGGCGCGTCCCGCAGCACCTCGTCGGGCGGCACCCAACCGTTACTCATGAACCCCCCAAATCACTGTTCGGCATTAGTTTCTCAGCCGACGGGGGGATCGGTCGAGTGCCACTCCAGGAGACGGGGGTGTGGCCGGACCTCAGGCAGTGGCCAAGGGGGCCGCGCCGAAGGACACCGCGAACCGTTTGCACCAGATTGACACGCTGGTCAGCTTGTCCAGGTCCACGTCGGCCGGGATGTCGTACGCCTGGTCGCCGCGGTTGCCCTTGAGCCGGCCCAACTCGACCCAGTGGCCGTCGTCGAACACATGCCACCCGGCTTCGCCGGTCCGCACCGGCTGGTCGGTCAACCACACCCGCAGGTCAGGGCCGTTGGAGGTGGCTAGGCCGACCAGTTCCAGCCGCAGCTTGCCATCGGTGGTGCGGATGATCCGGGCGGTGCCGCTGGTGTCGTGTTCGTGGGTGATGAACTCGCCGCTGCGCACGATCACCGGGCCGGTGTCCGAGGCGGAGCCCTCGTCCGGAGTGGAGCCTTCGCCGGGCGTGGAGTTGGCCGGCGACGACGGCGCACCGGTGGCCACGACCGAGAGTTCTTCGTTCACCTCGGTGTCGGTGACCAGTTTCCACGGCTGGAACCAGTAGAGACCGAAGGCGGTGCCGGCGGCGAGAACGGTGACCGCGACCCAGGTGAGCGGGGCGCGCAGCAGTCTTGAGGCCATGTCTACAGTCTGCCGGTCGGGGCCGGTGGGTGAAATTACCGGAGGCTTACGACTGCCGCCCTTACGGGAATGATCAGGGGCGCGTCGGGTGTCGACGGCGGGCGGCACCTGCCTAGGCTGGGAGCGTGGCACTCATTGCGACCGAGTCGCTGACCAAAACCTACCGGGGTGGGGTCACCGCGCTGACTGATCTGACCGTCGTGGTCGAGCCCGGCATCGTCGGTCTCGTCGGCGCGAACGGCGCCGGCAAGTCCACCCTGATCAAGATCTTGCTCGGCCTGCTTCCGCCGACCAACGGGCAGGTCCGGGTCCTCGGCCTGGATCCGACCACCCAGCCCGAGCAGGTCCGGGCGCGGGTCGGCTACATGCCCGAGCACGAGGCCCTGCCACCCGACCTCACCGCCGCCGAGCTGGTCACCCACCTCGGCCGGGTCAGCGGCCTGCCGCGGACGGTGGCCCGGGAGCGGGCCAGCGAGGCCCTGCGACACGTCGGGCTCTACGAGGAGCGCTACCGCCCGGTCGGCGGCTACTCAACCGGCATGAAGCAGCGGGTGAAGCTCGCGCAGGCCCTGGTGCACGACCCGGACCTGCTGCTGCTCGACGAGCCCACCAACGGGCTCGACCCGGCCGGGCGGGACGCGATGCTCGCCCTGATCCACCGGATCGGCACCGAGTTCGGCATCTCGGTGCTGGTCTGCTCGCACCTGCTCGGCGAGGTCGAGCGGATCTGCGACACGCTGGTCGCCATCGACGGCGGCCGGCTGCTGCGGGCCGACCGGATCGACGCCATGACCTCGGCCACTGACGTGCTCGCGGTGGAGGTCAGCGAGGGCACCGAGGAGCTGGCCGCCCACCTGGCCGCGCTGCGGCTGCCGGTCCGCCGGGACGGCCGCCTGCTCCTCGTCGAGTTGGCCGATGACGACACTTATGATCAGATCCTCGGTGCGGTCGCCGAGCTGGACCTGCCGCTGCACCGGTTGGACCAGCGTCGCCACCGGGTGGCCGAGCTGTTCGCCACGAGGGAGCCCAGCCATGTCTGAGTCGACCGGAGTCATTCACGACATCGGCTACCAGCGTTACTCGGGCCCCCGCCTCGGCCGTGGCCCGGTTTTCGCCGCGCTCTACCTGCACGGGCTGCGCACAGTCTTCGGCTTCGGCCGCAGCGCCAAGGCGAAGATCTTCCCCTGGCTGGTGGTGGGCATCGTGATCGTGGTCGCCGCGGTGGTCGCCGCCGTCCGCAGCCAGATCGGTCAGGTGGTGCTCACGTACGCGCAGTTCGCCGACACGATGAGCTGGCTGATCATCTTCTTCGCTGCCGTCGCCGCCCCCGAACTGGTCAGTCGCGACCTGCGCAGCGGAGTGCTGCCGCTGTACTTCTCCCGGCCGCTGGCCCGGTCGGACTATCCGCTGGCCAAGCTCCTCGCCCTGGTCACCGCGCTCTGGTTGTTGCTCGGCGGTCCGCAGCTGGTGATGTTCCTCGGCGCCGCCTTCACCACCGAGGAGGGGCCACGGGGAGTCTGGAACGAGCTGCTCGACCTGCTGCCGGGCCTGCTCTACGCCGGTCTCTGGGCAGCGGTCTTCGGCGCGATCGGCGTGTTGATCGCCGCGCTCACCGGCAAGCGGGCGTTCGCCGCCGGCGGGATCGTCGCGGTCTTCCTGATGACCACGCCGATCGTCGGCATCCTCGCCATCCTGCCCGCCCAGACGATCAATGAGCTGGCCTTCCTCGCCTCCCCCATGACCATGGTCAACGGCGTGGGCACCTGGGCGCTCGGTGACCTGCTCTTCGAGGGCGGGGGTGGACTGCCCATCGGTGGGTTCGGCCCGCTCTACGCCCTCGCGGCCGTGCTGCTCGTGGCCGGCTGTGTCGTCCTCCTGTTGGCCCGCTACCGGAAGGTGGCCACCCGATGAGCGTGACTAGTGTGGAGCCGAGGTCGACGTCGGCGCCCACGGGCAGCCGACTGGAGCTGGCGGGGGTCTCCCGCTGGTACGGCAACGTGGTCGCCGTCAACGACGTCAGCATGAGCCTGGGGCCGGGGGTCACCGGCCTGCTCGGCCCCAACGGTGCCGGTAAGACGACGCTGCTGCACATGATGGCCGGTTTCCTCGCGCCGTCCCGTGGCGCGGTGACCCTGGACGGGGCGCCCACCTGGCGCAACCCCGAGGCCTACCGGCGACTGGGCCTGGTCAGCGAGCGGGAGGCCGTGCACACCTTCCTCACCGCGTACGAGTTCGTGCTGGCCAGTGCGCGGATGCACCAGCTGCCGGACCCGGCGGAGGCCGCTCACCGGGCGATCGCCCTGGTCGAGCTGGAGGGGGCGCAGTCCCGCCGGATCGGCACGTACTCCAAGGGCATGCGGCAGCGGGCGCGGGTGGCGGCGGCGCTGGTCCACGACCCGCAGGTGCTGCTGCTCGACGAGCCGTTCAACGGGATGGACCCGCGACAGCGGCTGCACATGATGGACCTGCTGCACCGCCTTGGCGGCGCCGGGCGCACCATCCTGTTCAGCTCGCACATCCTGGAGGAGGTCGAGCAGCTCTCCGGCACGGTGCAGGTGATGGTCGCCGGCCGGCTCGCCGCCTCCGGCGACTTCCGGACGATCCGTCGGTTGATGACCAACCGGCCGCACGTCTTCGCGGTCCGGTCCACCGACGACCGGGCGCTCGCGGTGGCGCTGATGGCGGAACCGTCGGTGACCGGCGTGGAGCTGGGCCAGGCCGGGCTGACCGTGCGGGTGAGCGACTACGGCGCCTTCACCCGGGTGCTGCCCAAGGTCGCCCCGGCCCGGGGGATCCGGGTGCGGCAGCTGGTGCCCGAGGACGAGTCCCTGGAGAGCGTGTTCTCCTACCTGGTGGAGGCCTGACCATGTCGACTGTTTCCTGGATCACCGCCCGGGGGCTCTTGGGGCGGCGTCGTTTCCTGCTGCTGTTCCCGCTGCCGGTGCTGCTGGTTCTGCTCGCGGTGCTCTCCCGCTCGCTGGGGGTGGATCCCGGCGAGTGGGGGCCGCCGGTGCTGGTCGGTCTCGGGTTGGCCGTGGTGCTGCCGGTGATCGCGTTGATCGTCGGGACCGGCGTGCTCGGCGCGGAGATCGACGACGGCACCGTGGTGCACATCCTCACCAAGCCGTTGCCGCGCTGGCAGATCGTGTTGCCGAAGCTGGCGGTGGCGGCCGGAGTCACCGCGGTCACCGTCGCCGTACCGCTGTATGTGGCCGGTGTCCTCGCCAGCTCGGTCCGGGTCGGTCTGGCGCTCGCCGCCGCCGCCTCCATCGGTGCGCTGGCCTACTGCGCGTTCTTCCTCGCGCTCAGCCTGGTCACGCGGCGTCCGGTGCTGCTCGGGCTGGTCTACGTGCTGATCTGGGAGGGGCTGCTCGGCAACTTCGTCAGCGGGACGAAGGTGCTCTCCATCCAGCAGTACGTGATCGCGCTCGCCGACCGGTTCGCCCCGACGGAGTTGCTCGCCACCGATGTCTCGGTGCCGGTCGCGGCGGTGATGAGCACGTTGATCGCGGTCGGTTTCACCGCCCTGGCGGTTGATCGGCTCCGGTCGTTCAGCGTGGCCGGCGAAACCAGCTGAGGCAGCCAGCGGCCCCGCCGGCGGGTCGCTGGCGGGGTGATCCGAACAGCGCGGGGTTAGGGCGATTCGTCCAAAGCTTGGCAGCCGCAGGCGAGGTGGTGCTGCGCACCGATTCGCTCGCTGCTGAGCCAGCCGCGTTGGCCGACCTCGATGCCGAGTGCGAGCCGCCCCGCGACTCCGAGCGTCCGGGTCAGCCGGTCGAGGTGCCGGCGTAGCGTGCGTTCGCTGATGTGGAGCTCCCGTGCGGCGGCGGCGTCATCCTTACCGGAGGCTTTGGACCTCAGGATGGCGATCTGCAGCGACGTTGGGCTGACATCTGTCTTCGACATGGGTCCTGCGGCCCTTCCCCCGTGGCGCGGCCCCCGGTTGCCCAGAGGCAGCCCAGGGGTCGAACCATCATCAGGGCCCCTACCCTGCCTGTCAACAGGTCTTGCCGGTGGCCGGATCCGGTCAATTGGGAGGAGCCGGCCTTGATCGGTCAGATAGTCCATAGCTAATCTCCGATACTGCTGGCCAGCGGTTGCCGGCGAGGCGCACCTCGGTGCGGCGGGGCTATCGAGGCGGGGGCGCACCGGTGTGGACTTTGATTCAGTCGCAGCTCAAGCGGCGCCCCGGCCGGGCGTTGGCACTGTTGGCCGGAATCGCGGTGGCCGTCTCCAGCTTCACTGTCCTTACCGCGGCCTCGGAGGCATCGCGGCTGGAGGTCGTCGGTACGGTAGGGGCGAATTCTCGGTCGGCCTATGACGTCCTGGTGCGCCCTCCGCAGTCCCGCCTCGAGCTGGAAAATGCCAAGGGTCTGGTGCGGCCCAACTTCCTCTCTGATCATTTCGGCGGCATCACGCTCGACCAGGTGACGCAGATTCGGTCCGTGCCGGGAGTCGATGTGGCGGCGCCGATCGCCATGGTGGGCTTCGGCAATCTCGCTGGCGGGGCTCCGGTGGAGCTCGGTAGCTCGGTGCCACGTGATCGGCGGTCGTTGTTTCGCATCAGGTCAACCCGGGTTGTTGACGGCGGGTTGACCCGGATCGAGCTGCCGAACAAATACTCCTACTTCACTCCGAACGAGATCCAGGTTGACCTGGAGAAGACCCCCCACGACCCGTGGCTGGAGCTCGCGAACGGTCAGCAGGTGCCGGTGTGTCGCGAGGATGCCGACGCCCTGCCTGAGTCCAGTGGAGATTCGGACCCGGCCATTGGGTGCAACTCCCTGAGTCGGTTTGGGGATCGTGCCGTCACCGATCCGGGAACGGCAACCATTCCCTGGCCCGCTCCCTACCTCATCGCGGCAGTGGATCCGGCGGCCGAGGCGGAACTGATCGGGTTGGACCGGAGCGTGGTCTCCGGGAGCTACCTTCCCCAGACCTGGGCTGAGGAGTCGATCGACCCAAAGCTGCGCACGGTGCCGGTCCTGCACAGCGCCCAGCCCACGACCGACGCCACACTCGAGGTGGTCGTCGAGGCCCTGCCCGCCGAGGCCGCCGAGCGAGCTGTGGGAAGCGTTGGCAGCGACTTCGCCCGCTCACTGGAGACGGTGGCCGGCGAACAGGTCTGGTCCGGCAGCGTGACGGCCGAGGACGCCTACCAGCGGGTGAGTCAACAGTACAGCGGGGATCAGGGGCATCGCTCACTGGACACCTACTGGCGGCCCGGCCCGGTTGACCAGGAGCCGGTGGGTGACACCCTCGTCCCGCAGCCCACCACGGTTCCACCGGCTCAGTGGGGAGAAGAAGGCCTCGTCGTGCAGATTGCCCCCGAGACAGCGGACACCCCGTTCCGGGAGCTGTCGATCCACGGAAATTCGCCGAGCACCCAATCGTGCCCCGATGAGCCCGACCCTGACTGCGATCCCACCTATCGGGTGCAGCTGCAGTCGGTCGGGGCCTTCGACCGGGCGGCGCTGACCGAGTTCTCCGCGCTCGCCGCCGAGTCGGTCGCCGCGTTCACCCCAGCCCGACTGAGCTGCGCCGACCAGCGCTCCTGCGACCTGCTCAACGGCGCTGATCTGCGGCCGAACGCCTCACCCGTCGGCTACCTGCAACAGCCGCCGACGCTGCTCACCACGCTCGACGCGCTGCCCGCCTTCAACAACGGCTACTACCGCAAGGACGCCTCGGCCAGCGCGCCGATCTCCGCGGTGCGAGTGCGGGTCGACGGGGTGGCGGGTTTCGACGACGCGTCCCGGGAACGGGTCCGGCTGGTCGCCGAGGAGATCAACGAGCGGACCGGGCTCGAGGTGGACATCATGCTGGGGGCGTCGCGGTCACCCCAGGCCATCAGCCTGCCCGAAGGCGAGCTGGGCCGTCCGGCACTCAGCCTGACCGAACTGTGGACCAAGAAGGGCGTCGCCGCCGTCATCACCGAGGCCGTCGACCGCAAGAGCCTCCTGTTGTTCGTACTGGTGCTGGTCGTTTGCGCCCTCTTCATCGGCAACGCCTCGGCGGCCGCGGTGCGGACCCGTCGCACCGAGCTTGGCATCCTGGCCTGTGTGGGCTGGTCCCGGCGGGCCCGGTTCACCCTGGTGCTCGGCGAGTTGATGCTGTTGGCGGTGATCGCGGGCCTCATCGGCGCCGGGGTCGCCTGGACGACGGCTGGTGCCCTGGGGTTGACGTTGAGCTGGCAGCGCTGCCTGCTGGCGATCCCCGCAGCAATTGTGATCTCCGCCGGTGCGGGCCTGATCCCGGCCTGGTCCGCCTCCCGGGTGGTGCCCATGGCCGCCGTCCGGCCCGCGGTCGCGACGGGGCGCCGTACCTCCCTCCGGCTCCGAGTCGTCGGTCTGGGGCTGGCCAACCTGCGCCGTCGCAGCTCCCGGAGTCTGCTCGGCGGGGCGGCACTGGCGCTGGGCACCAGCGCCCTGACGCTGCTCGTCGCGATCACCACCCAGTTCGAGGGGAGGCTGGTCGGCAGCCTGCTCGGAGACGTGGTCTCCGTCCAGGTACGCGAGGCCGACTACGCGGCGGTCATCGCGATGTTGGTCCTGGCGGTGATCTGCGTGGCGGACGTGCTCTATCTCAACGTACGCGAGCGGGCGGCGGAGTTTGCGACGCTACGCGCCACCGGCTGGACCGAGACGAGTATCGCCGCCCTCATCACGGTGGAGGGGGTCGCTATCGGCCTGCTCGGATCTCTGGTCGGAGCCGGCGCGGGCGTGGCGGCAGCGCTGGGGCTCAGCGGGTCCGCTGACTCGCTGAACGCGCTGCTGGTCCTGGGGGGAGTGACCGCAGTGGCCGGAGCGGCGGTCGCTGCCCTCGCTCTCGTCGCGCCAATCACCGCCCAGCGCCGGCAGAACACCGTTCGCCTGCTCGCCGAGGACGATTGAGGGATGACGACAGTGTCAGCTGAAACCGAGGCCAGCCCCGCCACGTCGGACGACGACGTGATGGTGCGCGTGACCGACCTGACCAAGGTGTACGAAACCGGTGCCGAGCATCCGATCAGTGCGTGCGACCGGATCAGCCTGGCTGTCGAGCGTGGGAAGCTCGTCGCGGTGACGGGACCGTCCGGCTCGGGCAAGTCCACCCTCCTGCACCTCATCGGGGCGCTGGACAGCGCCGACAGCGGCACGATCATGGTGGATGGTCGTGAGGTGACGTCGCTGCGGGGTCGGGAGCTGGCTGTCTACCGACGCACCATCGGCTTCGTCTTCCAACGTTTCCACCTGCTGCCGACCCTCACCGCCCTGGACAACGTCATGGCACCGGTGCTCCCGCTGAAGGTCGCCTTCGACAAGAAGGAACGTGCCCGCGAACTCCTGGCTGAGGTCGGGCTCGCCGGGCGCGAGGATGCGCTGCCGTCGAAGCTTTCCGGGGGGCAGCAGCAGCGCGTGGCGATCGCCCGTGCGCTGATTCAGCGACCGAGCCTACTGCTGGCGGACGAGCCGACCGGAAACCTCGACTCGCAGACCGGGGCCCAGATCATCGATCTGCTGTTCAACCTCCGCACCACGGCGAAGACCACCATCATGATCGCCACGCACGACGAGGGGCTGGCGGACCGCTCGGACCAGATCGTTCAAGTCCGGGACGGCAAGGTGGTCAGCGCCGTCGGGCCCGGTGTCGCCTGACTGACCTTCTCCTCTCGCTCAGCTCAGGGAATCCAGCCACTGGCGGTGCAGTGCGGCGTACCGCCCGTCGCTGTGGACCAACTGCCCCGGTGGTCCGTCCTCGACGATCCGCCCCGACTCCAGCACCACCACCCGGTCGGCGATCTCGACGGTGGAGAGTCGGTGCGCGATCACCAGCGCCGTACGGTCCCGCAGAATGGTGGCCAGGGCCCGCTGGACCGCGCGTTCGGTCGGGACGTCGAGGGACGAGGTCGCCTCGTCGAGGATCAGCACCGCCGGGTCGGCCAGGAACACCCGGGCGAACGCGACGAGCTGCCGCTGACCGGCCGAGAGCCGGCTGCCGCGGCGATGCACCTGGGTCGCGTACCCGTCGGGCAGTGCGGTGATGAACTCGTCCGCGCCGATCGCCTTCGCCGCCGCCGCCACCGCGGCGTCGTCGGCGTCCGGCCGGCCGAAGCGGATGTTCTCCGCGACCGTACCGCCGAAGAGGTGGGTTTCCTGCGTGACCAGGACGAGTGTCTGCCGTAGGTCGGCGTCGGCGAGGTCCCGCAGGTCCACACCGCCCAGCGAAACGGTGCCCGTGTTCGGGTCGTGGAAACGGGCGAGCAGCTTGGCGATGGTCGACTTGCCGGCGCCGGTCGGCCCGATCAGCGCGACGGTCTGTCCGGCCGGGATGTCCAGATCCAACCCGCGCAGGATCGGGGCCTGCGGGTGGTACCCGAAGGAGACCGAGCGGAAGGCGACCGCGCCGCGCCCGGATTCGGCGGCCGGCAGCGGCACCGGGCGGGCCGGCTCCGGTACCTCCGGTTGCTCGTCCAGCACCCCGGCGAGCTTCTCCAGCGCCGCGGTGGCCGACTGCAGCGAGTTGTAGAACTGGCTCAGCTCCTGCATCGGCTCAAAGAACCGACGCAGGTAGAGCAGGAAGGCGGCGAGCACCCCGACCTCGGCGTGACCGTTGAGGACGCGCCACCCGCCGTAGCAGAGCACCACCGCGATGGTGACGTTGCCGATCAGCTTGACCCCGGGCGAGTAGGTGGCGATCAGCTGGAACGCGTGCAGGCTGGCCCGTCGGTAGTCGTCGTTGACTCGGGTGAAGATCCGCTGGTTGCGCGGCTCGCGGCGGAACGCCTGCACCGCCCGGATCCCGCGCAGCGACTCGACGGTGTGCACGATGACCAGGGCGATGCTGTCCCGGGTCCACCGGTACGCGACGGCCGAGGTGCGGGCGAACCAGCGGGACAGCCAGAACAGGAACGGGAACGCCAGCAGCGTCACGGCGGCCAGCGGAAGGTCCAGCCAGAGCAGGATCGCCGCCACCGACAGGATCGACAGGGCGGCGAGGACCAGACTGTCGATGCCGCCGCCGACCAACTCGCCGATGGAGTCCAGGTCGCTGGTGAGCCGAGAGACCATCCGCCCGGAGGTGTACCGCTCGTGGAAGGTCACCGACAGGCGCAGGAAGTGCCGGTACACCCGGCGCCGGAGGTCGAGCAGCACGGCCTGACCGATCCGGGCGGAGCGGACGAGGAAGCCGCGGCGGGCGGTGTACTCGGCGACCGTGGCGACGACGAACGCGGCCGCGATATAGGCCAACGGCCCGGCGTCGCCGGCCCGCAGCGGCGGAATGGCGCGGTCGATGCCGAGCATCACCAGATACGGTCCGGCCATGCCCGCCACGTTTTGGATGAGCAGCAGCGCGACGGCGACGGCGAGCTGCCGGCGGTGCGGGTGGAGCAGGTTGCGCAGCAGCGCCCGGCTGCGGGCCCGCAGCCGGGCCACCGCCGCCGGGTCGGTGTCCTCGGCCCGGCTGCGGTCGGCGTCCGGGTCGACCGCGATGCCGCGCCAGTTCTCCTGGGTCGACTCCACCGCGCCGTTGCTGAGGAAGCAAGACCGCGGTCGCGGCACGGGGATGGCGGGCGGCGGGTCGCCGCCCGGATCGTCGCCGTCGGTCACGAGCGCACCAAACCGTTGGGGGCCGGATCGCCTGCCGGTGGCCCTGGTTCGGCCGAGAGCAGGGCACGGTACGCCGGCACCGTGGCGAGCAGGTCGGAGTGCCGGCCCAGCGCGGTGATCCGGCCGTCCTCGAGCAGGGCGACCCGGTCGGCGAGGGCGATCGTGGCCGGTCGGTGCACCACGACCAGCGTTGTCGTGTTGGGCAGGGCGCGGCGCAGCGCCGCCTCGACCAGCGCCTCGGTGTGGACGTCGAGGGCGGAGAGGGGGTCGTCGAGCAGGAGCAGGGCGGGGCGGCTGAGCACCGTCCGGGCGAGCGCCAGCCGCTGCCGCTGTCCGCCGGAGAGGGACAGGCCCTGCTCGCCGACCCGGGTCGCCAAGCCCCACGGCAGGTCGTAGGCGAAGGTGGCCTGCGCCAGCGTCAGCGCGGCCCGGACCTCCTCGTCGCCGGCGTCGGGCCGGCCCAGGGTCACGTTCTCCCACACCGACATGGAGAAGAGCGTCGGCTCCTCGAAGGCCACCCCGACCAGCCGGCGCAGCGTCGCCAACTGCAGGTGCCGCACGTCGTACCCGTCGATGGTGAGGTGGCCGCCGGTCACGTCGTGCAGCCGGGGCACCAGCGACAGCAGGGTGCTCTTGCCGGAGCCGGTCGCGCCGACCAGCGCCACGGTCTCGCCCGGCTCGACCGTGAGGTCGACCTCGCGCAGCACGGGTTCGCGGGCACCCGGGTACCGGAACGAGACACCCGAGAACCGCAACCGGCCGAGGAGCTGGGCGCGGGGTGGTGCGGCCGCGTCGGGAGCGTCCAGGATCGCGACCGGGGTGTCCAACACCTCCCGGATCCGGTCGGCCGCGGTGGCCGCCTCCTGCCCACCCGCGATGATCCACCCCAGGCCTTGTACCGGCCAGATCAGCAGGAGCTGGAGGCTGACGAAGGCCACCAGCTCGCCGATGGTGAGCGTGCCGGCCGCGGCGGCGCCCGCGCCGGCGACGAGGACGACGCCCAGGGTCAGGTTCGGCACCAGGTCGAGCCGGGCGGAGGTGTCGGCGAGTAGCCGTCCCTTGCCGACCGCGGTGTCGTGTAGCGCTCGGGAGCTGACGGCGAACCGGGCGGCCAGCTCCGGCCCGCGCCCGTACGCCTTCGCCGTGCGGAGCCCCTGCGCGGTCTCCTCCACCAGCGTGGCCAGGTCACCCTGCTGGTCCTGCATCCGGCGGGAGGCGGCGTGGTACGCCCGGGCGAACCGCCGGGCGAGCAGGAACAGCGGGATGGCGCTGACCGCCACGACCAGGCCCAGTACGGGGTGCAGCCGGATCAGCAGCGCCACCACCACGGTGTACGTGACCAGGTTCAGGGCGAGGAAGAGCAGGCCGAAGGAGAGGAACCGACGGATCGCCGAAAGGTCGGTGGTGAGCCGGGAGAGGAGCTGACCGGACTGCCACCGGTCGTGAAAGCTGGCCGGCAACCGTTGCAGATGGGCGTAGATGTCGGCCCGGATGGCCGTCTCGATCCCCAACGAGGAGGAGGACTGCACCCAGCGGCGGATGAAGATCAGCACTGCTTCGGCGAGCCCGAAGAGCAGCGCCAGGCCGGCGAGGCGGAACAGCCCGGCCGGATCCTGCCGGGCGACCGGCCCGTCCACCACCCGCTGCGCCACCAGCGGTACGGCGATCCCCGCCCCCACGGCGGCCAGGCCGGCGAGGAAGAGCCAGGCGAACTCCGGCGCGTACGGGCGCAGGTAGGGCCGCAGCCGCCAGAGGCTGTCGAGCGGATGTCGGCCCGTGGTGGGGCCCGGATAACCGTCAACCTCCGCGGGCACTACCCGACGTTACGTCTTTTAGGAACGTCGCCGGTGTCAGCTTGCTGTCAACTGACGCTCATGATTCAGCAGCCACTTCTTCACATCCAGCCCCCAGCGGTAGCCACCGAGCGTTCCGTCGGTGCGCAGCACCCGGTGACAGGGGACGAAGAGCGCGGCGGCGTTCCGGGCGCAGGCCGCCGCGGCGGCCCGGACCGCCGTGGGGCGACCGGCCAGCCCGGCGAACTCCGTGTAGGTGACCGGATCGCCCGGCTTCAGGTCCTGCAGCACGTCCCAGGCGTGGGCCAGGAACGCGCCGTCGGTGTGCTGCTCCACCGGAACCTCATCAACCGCGGTCACCTCCCCATCCAGGTACGCGGTGACGGCGGCGGTGACCGGGCCGAGGTCGCGTCGGTGGCGCAACGGGCCGCGCAGGCGTGGGTGGACCAGGGTGAGCAGGGCGGGCAGGTCGGTGGTGAAGCCGGCGGCTCGGACCGCCCCGTCCGGCCCGGCGAGGATGCCGAGCGGGCCGGCCGGGGTGTCGGCGACGGCGGCGTCGATCGTGTTCATGCTGCTCTCCAGAGTCGGCTCAGCGCGTACGAGCGCCAGGGGCGCCAGCGGTCGGCGTACGAGTGCAGGGTGTCCGGGCTGGTGGGGAGGCCGAGGGCGGCGGCGCCGCGGCGAACGGCCACATCGGTGGGGAGGAGGACGTCCGGGTCGCCGAGCGCGCGGAGCGCCACGTAGTCCGCGGTCCACGCCCCGATCCCAGGGAGGGCCAGCAGCCGTTGCCGGGTCTCCTGCCGATCCCCACCCGGCTCCAGGTCGACCTCACCGGCGGCCACCGCCGCGGCGAGCCGACGCAGCGTCTCCCGGCGGGCGGCGGGCATCCGGAAGGCCGAATCTGGCGCGGCCAGCACCTCCGCGGCGGCGGGGAACCCGGACAGCCCGCCGCCTTCCGCCTCGGCCACCGGGGTGGGGAGCTGGCGCAGGAGCCGGGTGAGCGTGGTGCGGGCGGAGGCCACCGAGACCTGCTGGCCGATGACCGCGCGGACCGCCACCTCGAAACCGTCGACCGTACGGGGCACCCGGACCCCGGGTTCCGCCGCGACCATCGGGGCCAGGGCGGGATCGGTGGCCAGGGCGGCGTCCACCGCGGTGGGATCGGCGTCGAGGTCGAGTAGCCGCCGGCACCGGGCCACCGTCGGCGCCAGGTCCCGCAGGTCGGTCAGGCGCAGCGTCGCCACCACGTGCCGCTCCGTCGGGGTCAGCGCCGCCGTACCGGTGCCGTGCGGCAGCCGCAGGCCCCGGTGGTAGGTGCCGGCGCGTACCTCGTCCACCCCCGGCAGCGTCCGCGGGGCGAGGAAGTCCAGCAGCGCCCCGATGTGCAGTGGGAGGCGGTAGGCCAGCCGTACCGTGATGGTGCCGGGACCCGCGGGTGCCGTTGGACCTCCCCGGGTGGCCCGCAGCTCGGACGGCGGGACCGCGTACACCGCGCGGAGCGTGTCGTTGAACTGCCGTACGCTGCCGAACCCGGCGGCGAACGCGACCTCCGCCAGCCCGAGGTCGGTGGACTCGATCAAGGTCCGCGCGGTCTGGGCGCGCTGGGCGCGGGCCAGCGCGAGCGGCCCGGCGCCCAACTCGGTGCGGAGCAGCCGGTACAGGTGCCGTTCGGTGTAGCCGAGCCGCGCCGCCAGACCGGGTACCCCGTCGCGGTCGACCACGCCGTCGGCGATCAGCCGCATGGCGCGACTCACCAGGTCAGCCCGGAGGTCCCACTGTGGCGAACCGGGGGTCGCGTCCGGCCGGCAGCGGCGGCAGGCCCGCAGTCCGGCCCCCTGTGCCGCGGCAGCAGACGGGAAAAATCGCACATTCTTTCGCTTCGGGGTGATCGCCGGACAGGATGGCCGACAGTAGATGCCGGTGGAGAGCACGCCGGTGTAGAACCAGCCGTCGAACCGCTGGTCACGGCTGTCAACGGCCCGGTAGCACCGCTCAAAGTCCAGGTCCACGCACCGATGATGCCTCCGTCCGGAGCCCGTCGGCTGGCGGGAAACGGACGTCGGCGTACCGCGGGGGTGCCCGGGGCAGGAACGGTCGGTCCTGGTCGGTACCGTCTCGCACACCAGATCATGGGAGAAGGGTGCGGCGATGGCGAGCGGGGCGGGCGGGCAGGCACCGACACTTAACGGGCACCCACCGCTGGATCCGGCGGTCACGCAGGGCTTCTTCACCCGGATGCGGGCGGTCGCACCGGCGGCGGTCGGAGCGCTGGACCGGGACCGGGCCGGGAACCCGGAGCGGGCGTTCGAGGAGACCGCCAGCGGCCGGCTCGTCCGCTCACTGGACGACGACCGGCTCCGTGCCCTCGGCATGTGGGTGCACCACTGGTGCGTGCGCTTCTACGACGATGACACCCGCGCGGCGCTGCGGCTGCTCGGCGAGATCGCTGCCCGGCCGGGGCTGGGGTGGACCGCCGACGAGGTTCGCTGGATGCTCCGCGAGTCGCACGCGGTCGGGCCGGCGGCCGACGCACGCTTCACCCTGCCGCTCGCCGCCGCCGCCGAACTGCCCCCGGAAACGCCGCGGATCGAGCCGGTCATCCCGCGGATCGAGCCGGTCATTCCCCGCCAGGCCCGCCCCCGGGACTGATCGGGGCCGCCCTCGGGGCAGGATGGGCGACGCCCCCGACGGAAAGGACAACCGTGACCGCCACCGAACCCACCATCCTCGCCACCAGCATGGGCATCTTCGCGCCGGCAGGCGCCGGCCAGCCCCGGCGGATCAACCCGGTCTTCGACCTGGCCGCCGACCTGGCCCGCGCGGTGGAGCCGCGGATCTGCTTCCTCGACCAGGCCCAGGGGGACCAGCCGGCCATGCTGACCCGGGTCTACGAGGGCTTCGCCGGCAGCCGGTTCCGGATGTCCCACCTGGCGCTGTTCCCGATGCCCAACGTCGAGGATGTGCGGGCTCACCTGCGGGCGCAGGACGTGATCTGGGTTGGCGGCGGCAGCGTGGCCAATCTGGTGGCGGTGTGGCGGGTGCACGGCCTCGGCGAGATCCTGCGGGAGTGCTGGGAGGCCGGGGTCGTGCTCGGCGGGGTGTCCGCCGGCTCGATCTGCTGGCACTCCGGCGGCGCCACCGACAGCTTCGGGACCACCCTGCGCGGCTTCACCGACGGGTTGGGCTGGCTGCCGTACGGCAACGGGGTGCACTACGACAGTGAAGACCAGCGGCGCCCGTTGATGCACCGGCTGGTCGGCGACGGCACCCTGCCCACCAGCCACTGCACCGACGACGGCGTCGGTCTGCTCTACCGGGGCGAGCGGCTGGTCGAGGCGGTCACGGACCGGCCGGGTGCGTCGGCGTACGAGGTCAGTCGCGGGCCGGACGGCGGCATCCGGGAGACACCCATCGGCCCACGCCTGCTGGACTGAGCCGGCGACAGGAATCGTTGGCCAGGTGCCGGTGGCCAACTGGCGGCGGCGTAAGCTGGCTCGTCGTGAGTCTCACCATCGGCATCGTCGGCCTGCCCAACGTCGGCAAGAGCACCCTCTTCAACGCGCTGACCAAGAATGACGTGCTCGCGGCGAACTACCCCTTCGCCACCATCGAGCCCAACGTCGGTGTGGTCGGCCTGCCGGACGAGCGGCTGGGCAAGCTCGCCGAGATCTTCGAGTCGCAGAAGGTGATCCCCGCGCCGGTGTCGTTCGTCGACATCGCCGGGCTGGTCCGCGGCGCCTCGAAGGGCCAGGGGCGGGGCAACGCGTTCCTCGCCAACATCCGGGACGCCGCCGCGATCTGCCAGGTCGTCCGGGCCTTCTCCGACCCGAACGTCGTGCACGTCGACGGCAAGATCGCCCCGGCGGACGACATCGAGACGATCAACACGGAGCTGATCCTCGCCGACCTGCAGACGCTGGAGCGGGCGATTCCCCGGCTGGAGAAGGAGGCCAAGCTCCGCAAGGACCGGGCCGCCGCGGTGACCGCCGCCAAGGCCGCCGTGGAGGTGCTCGACAACGGCACCACCCTGTACGCGGGCGCTGCTGCCGCCGGTGTCGCGCTGGAACACCTGCGCGAGCTGCACCTGCTGACCACCAAGCCCTTCCTGTACGTCTTCAACGTCGACGAGGCCGAACTGGCCAACGCCGAGTTCCTCGACGAGCTGCGGGCCCTAGTCGCCCCCGCCGAGGCCGTCTTCATGGACGCGAAGATCGAATCGGAGCTGGTGGACCTGCCCGAGGAGGAGGCCCGCGAGCTACTGGAGTCGATCGGGCAGGCCGAGCCCGGGCTGGACCAGCTCGTCCGGGTCGGCTTCCGCACGCTGGGGCTCCAGACGTACCTGACCGCCGGCCCCAAGGAGGCGCGGGCCTGGACCGTGCCGGTCGGTGCGAGCGCACCGGAGGCCGCCGGGGTCATCCACACCGACTTCCAGCGTGGCTTCATCAAGGCGGAGGTCGTCTCCTATGACGACCTGCTCGAGGCCGGCTCGATGAGCGCCGCGAAGGCGGTGGGCAAGGTCCGCATCGAGGGCAAGGACTACATCATGCAGGACGGCGACGTGGTGGAGTTCCGCTTCAACGTCTGAATTAAGCGTTGCCGTGTGAGTACTTCACCTGGTTGAATCCGGCTGTCCTCGCTCAAGGCGTGGTGGCTCCGGATGACCGCGCCCGCAACATGGAGAGGGTGGCAGCCCGTTCGAGTCGGGCCGAGTCCGGGGAGTCCCGCCGACTGCGGGGCTCCCAAGCCTCGCACACCGTCGGTGGCGAGAGCCCGGCAGCAATGCTGACAGGAACAAGCCGCGACATGGACAGCCGGCAGCGGCCGGACAGTTACCCGAGGTCGTGAACGCGAAGGACCTCCGCCCGGCACCCTGCACAGACCTTTCGAGCGATGGCTCTATTCGCCTGAGGTGATGGGCCTCAGTGGTAGGTCAGGGCCTGGTGTCTGAGGGCTGCTCCGGTGGTGGGGCAGGGGTGAGCCAGGCGAGGGGTTGTCCGTTGAGGGCGGCGTCGGCGAGCCGGTGGGCGCTGGTGGTCTTGAGTGCCGCGCGTGAGCTGTCGATCCAGCGTTGGACGTTGTTGCTGCCCTGGTGGCGGTATTCGACGGCTTGGACGAGGCATTCCAGCTTGTCGGCGTCGCGGGCGACGATGGCCTCGAGTGTCTCGCCCGCTTCGTACTCGGCGACGGCGGCGGTGATGAGGTTAGCGACGGCTGGTGGGCCGGCGGCGACCTGGTCGGCGGTGACGGTGGTGTTGGGTGCGGCGGTGAGGTAGCGCTTGGCGATGTGGGGGATGTCGGTGATCCGGGTTTCCTGGGTGTCGTGCAGGACGCACAGCATCGACACCCGGGCCGGGTCAGCGCCTTCCATGGCAGCGAGCATCAAACCGATCAGCGCGGTGCGGAACGAGTGGTCGGCGATGGACTCGGGCTGCTTGACACCGGCGAACCACCAGCCGGTGCGGGCGGCGCGCTTGAGGACGCCGGCTTCGAAGATGAAGCTCATGGCTCCGTCGGCGTCGGCGTTGTGGTCATCGGTCATCGGTCCGTCCCTGTGCTTTTGATTCCGTCTGCGCGCAGGCTGTAGACGATAGAGGTTAGTTCCTGTCGGGACTGTGGACAGGTGCGGTCGCTGTCCAGGATGCGGGTTCTGCGCTCAAGGAGCATGCGGCCCTGATCGGGGTTGTCGATAGTGAGGCCGCGTCGCACGGCGAGCAGCGCCCAGATGTTGTGAATGTTGAGATCGATAAAGGGATGCGTTGGGTTGAGGCGCTGGACCAGGTGCCGTAAGAGGACCGAGCCGTGCCAGTCTGCGAGCGGTGCCGGCATGAAGGAGTCGTCGCACTGGCGGTACGGGATCTCCCCGACCCAGTAGGCCGAGTAGTTGAGGGCTGCTCGCTGGCAGGCATCGTCCGGATGCGCGTGGGCGAGGAAGTCCCGCAACGGTTCCGGGTCGCCCTGGTTGGCCAGGGACGTGACCACGGAGCGGGCGTCGGGCCACAGCGGTGACCAGGTGCGGAACGTGATCGCCCGGCGGGCGCGGGTGCTGGTCTGGGCGAGCCATGCGGCCGTGGTCTTGGTGGGGTCCATGCCCGCGAGGAAGCAAGCTTGCCGGTGCAGCAGAACGTTCGGGTCGCGACCGGCGGCTGCGCGTTCAGCGAGCACGTGCAGCCGGGCGAAGAACAAGCGTTGCTCGTCGGTGGGCAGCGTCGGCCCCGATGCCACCGGACCCCGGCGGGCATGGGTGACGGTTAGTCCTCTGGCGAAGGTCGGTGTCTGCCCGAGAACAGCCCAGAGGATCAGGTCGGTCAGTCGGTGGGTGAGGACGGACCAGCCGAGCGGCTGTTCGGCGATGTCGATGCGGTCCACCTGCTCGTTGAGGACCGCAGTGAGGATGAAGTCTGCCTCGGCGGCATCGTCGAGAGCGGCTAGCAGGGTCACGTTCGCTCCGAGCCTTCCGAGTCTGCGCCGGACGGCGATTGCCTGCCCGAGCGGCACCGCCGCGAATGGCCGTCGTCCGGACTCCCAGCTCTGTACGGTCACGCGGTCCACGCCCAGGTCGGCGGCGAGTTGCTCCTGCGTCAGCGGGATGGACTCCCGGATCAGTTTGAGAAGGTAGCCGGTCACCTCGCCGCGTTGTGGTGCTGATCGTCCGCGACCTGCCATGCGTCATCCCTCCGTTGACCGGTGGTCAACGTTTCCGCCGTGAAATTAACGCTGTGGCGGACATGTGGCCTGCTCACTCGTACTTCGGGTGAGTCCCACCGCCGTCGTTGTGATCGTAGCGTCGTAGTTACCGAACGTTCCAGATCTGGTCCCGTGGCTCGGGGCCGGACATGGGGTGCTGCCCGGTGGAGGGAGCCAGTAATGCGGGACAGGACGTCACCGAGGCGACGAGTGTCCTACGACCAGTACCTGATCGCCGTCGCGATGACCCTGGTACGGCGACATCGGCCGGCGTGGTCGTGGCGCAAATGGAGGTGGCTGTGCCGTTGTGGGGCCGATCTGCCTTGTCGGAGCCGCCACCGTATCCCGATCAACCGCCGGCACTGGCCGGCTAAGGAAGAGCAGTGACCAACGACGTCGAGAGACGGATCCTGCTCGCGCATCGGCCAGGGGTGGACGGTCTGTGCGCCGGCTACCGTGCGTGGTGGTCACGCCTGGTCCCGTACCCGTGTTGGCAGGTGGAATGGCTGACCAGCCGACAGGCCCGCGCGAGCGTCGCCCGGTTTCTCGGCGGTGTGCGGTGACCACCCACGGCCCGGTCATGCCCGTCTGGAACTGCGGAGGCTGTGGTTTGCCCTGGCCCTGCACCACACGGAAGCAGGAGTTGCGGGCGCAATTTGTCGGCGCTCCGGTGTCGCTGGCGCTCTACCTTGGCTCCCACCTTGTCCAAGCCGCCGAAGACATGCCCTGGACACCGGCCGGCGCGTTGCACCACCGCTTTCTCGGCTGGACCCGACACCCGCCGGAGTTACAGCAGCGAAGGACAGCAACCATGCCAGCCGAACCGAACCGAGATGCACCCCAGTGGGCTCGCTGACCTCGGATCAGGCCGGAACCGGGGCGTTGGACGTTGTTGCTGCCCTGGTGGCGGTATTCGACGGCTTGGACGAGGCATTCCAGCTTGTCGGCGTCGATTGCGGTGCCCCGGTTCGCCGCCGTACCTTGGCCGTATGTTCGAGGTTCTGTTCGTGTTGGCCGCTCTGTTAGCTACCGTGCTCGGAATAGTGGTGGTGCGCAAAGTGCGGGTCAAGCGATTGGAAGGGCTGGGGGGCAGCGCCTACTCCGACGGATGGTGGGTCGCCGGGAGCGGTCGCCGGAGTGGCGATGACAGTGCCAGCGGGGGCGGCGACAGCGGGGGCGGCGGGGGCGGTGGGGGAGAGTAACGGCTCGTGGCGGCCGTTCTGGCTCTGGTGCCCGCGCAGCTCGGAGCACCCGTAGCCCTACTTCGGGGCCAGGGCCCGCTTCCCGAATCCGAGAGTGGCCCGTCAGCCCTTGGTCTCCACCCGGCTGCGAGCAGCCCTACGACAGCGACGAGGAAGAGGCAGGCAAACCCTGCACAGAGCATCAGGCCCAAGCCGGCGAAGATCCCCCTCCATGGGGCGACGGTAGGTGAACCAGCCTCGTTCTGTCAGGAGGCGTCCGGAGAGGCGGGCGCATAGCCGACAAGAACCTGGCACATTTCGTCAACTGCACGTTGCGTCATCGTGACCGTGGATGGGTTATCCCTACCGGCGGTACGGTGGTTGGCTTCAGTGCCATCCGAAGTGGTGGCCGATAGCGTGACTGACATCGACATCTCCCTCGTTCGAGTAGGAACCTGAGGTGAACGGTGTGGTTGCCGTTCGAGCAATCTGTGCTCGACAGCGTTTTCACCGTGGTGCGGATGGTCTTGGTTGACGGCCGGGCCTTTCCGCTTTTCGCCGCGTTGTTCGGCTATGGTCTCACGCAGCTTCTACAGAACCGGGGTTCGGTAGAAGCGGGGCGTTCCACTCGGCTGTTGCGTCGACGTGGCATCTGGTTGGTGGCCATCGGGTTCGTGCACGGCATGCTGTTGTTCACGGCGGACATCGTTGCGCTCTACGGGTTGTGTGCCCTCCTCTTCGCCGGGCTCGTGGTGCGGCTCAGTGACCGTGGCCCTGTCGCTGACGGCGCTCGCCCTGCTGTCCGGTGCCCTCCGCGGGCTGCCCGCGGAGGCGCTTGGCCAAGCGGAGGTGGTCACGGCGACGCCGACGATATTCGGCGGTGAAGCCCTCGGGGCGTTGCAGGCGAGGGTAGGTGAGTGGGCCGTGGGGGCGATTCGCCTGTTCGGCCTGATGCCGGCGGTGCTGTTCGGTGTCTATGCGGGGCGTAGGTCAGTCTTGGCCTGGGGGCCGGAGCGGAAACGGCTACTGGGCCTGGTCGCGGTTGCCGGACTGGCGGTCGGCATCCTTGCGGGGGTGCCCTCGGCGCTGATGGCGGCATCAATATGGACTGACCCGGCACTCGGTATCAGTGCGGTCGCGGGAACGCTTCACCTGGCGGGCGGGTATGCCGCCGCAGCAGGTTATCTGGCCCTTTTTGCGCTACTCGCGGCTGCCGTGCGGCAGTCTCCAGGCCCGCTGGTAAAGGCACTGTCGGTGAGCGGGCAACGCTCCTTGACTCTGTATCTGAGCCAATCCCTGCTGTTCCTCGTCCTCTTCGATCCGGACTTTTTTGGGCTGGGTGACAACTTCGGCATCGCGGTGAACTCTGCGGTGGCGGTCGGTGTCTGGGTCGTCGGCGTTCTCAGCGCGCTGTTGATGGACCGGCTCTCCGTCCGTGGCCCGGCCGAGGTGCTGCTACGCCGGCTCACCTACCGACCGCCGGCCCGATCGGCGGGGCCGCGCCCTCGTCGAGGACCGGATCGCCCGAAGGGTCCGACGCCCCGGTCCGGTGTTTCGCGGAGGGTGTAGCGGCGCAGCCGTACGGGTCGGCCGCCGGGGCTGGTCCAGTCGGCGGTTGCGGTGTGGGTGTGTCGCCAGCCGGTGCGCTCGTACAGGGCGATTGCGGCGGCTGACCCGGGTTCGTCAACGATCTCCAGCGTGAGGTCGAGTTGGTGCTCGGCGGCCCACTGGCGGGCGTGGTGCAGGAGCTTGGTCGCGGTGTTGTGGCGACGGGCGGCCGGCGCGACGAACAGCCGGCTGACCTCGGCCACGGTCGCGGAGCCACCAGGGCCGGTCGCAGTGACAGGGCCGGTCGCGGAGCCAGGGCCGGTCGCAGCGACGGGGTCGGTTGTGGCGACGGGGCAATGGACGGCGACGTGGCCGACGACGATGTTTCCGCGCTCGGCGATCCAGGCGTGGCGGGTGTTGTCGGGGGACAACCACCGGTATGGGTCGGCGGGCCAGTTCAGCGGGTAGCGGTCCCGCCGGTGCACCTCCGCGAGGACTGAGATGCAGCTTCGCAGGTCGACGGGGACCCGGTCGCGGATGCTGAGGTCGTCCATCTGGTCATCATCGTCGAGCGGCCCCTCGGGGTGAACCCTGACGAAAGCTCATGGTCAGCTACTGATGTCTGGTGCGGTCCCCACCGCTAGCGTCCGTCGAGCATGGACAAAGCACTACGTGGGAGGACGCACCGTGAAGAGAGCCCACCGATGAGCCGGCGCCGGCTCGCCGCCGCGGCCACCGTCGTCGGACTGGCCGCCGCCGGCCTCACCGTCACCGGCAGCACCGCTGTCGCGTACGGCGATGGCTACTCGGCCCTGATCCAGCGCGCGTCGTACGGCGTGCCGCACATCACCGCCCGTGACTTCGCCAGCCTCGGCTTCGGTGCGGGCTACGTGCAAGCCGAGGACAACATCTGCCTGATCGCCGAGCGGATGGTGACGGTTCGCGCCGAACGGTCCCGCTGGTTCGGCGCGGACACCGACAACGTCAGCAGCGACCTCTTCCATCAGAAGGCCATCGACGACCAGGCTGCCGAGAAGTTGCTCGATGGTCCCCACGACGGCGTCCGGGCACCCTCCACACAGGTGCGCGACCAGATTCGTGGCTTCGCCGCCGGCTACAACGCGTACCTCCGGGACGGGAAGGCGATCACCGACCCGGCCTGTGCCGGGAAGGAGTGGGTACGCCCGATCAGCGAACTGGACATGTGGCGGGCGCACTGGGCCCAGATGGTCCTGACCAGCTCTGGTGCTCTTGCCGGCGGCATAGTCGCCGCTGCGCCCCCCACCGCCAGCAGAAACAGCGTGCCGCCGAGCGCCCCGCAGGCGGCAGTGGTCGCCGGCTCTGAGGGCATGCCCACTGGGTTGGGCAGCAACGCGTACGGCTTGGGGCGGGACGCCACCACCAGCGGCGCCGGCATGCTGCTGGCCAACCCGCACTTTCCGTGGGACGGCGCCGACCGCTTCTACCGGATGCGTCTCAAGGTGCCCGGCCGCTACGACGTCGAGGGCGCTGCCGGGGTCGGTGGCCCAATCATCGAGATCGGCCACAACGGCCAGGTCGCCTGGAGCCACACCGTCTCCGTCGCCAAGAGATTCGTCTGGCACCGGCTGGAGCTGGTGCCCGGTGACCCGACCAGCTACCGCTACGACGGCGAGCCCCGGAAGATGACCGCCCGCACGGTCACCGTCCAGACTCCCGACGGGCCGGTCAGCCGGACCCTCTACGACACCCACTTCGGCCCGGTCGTCGTGGTGCCCGGTCAGTTCGAATGGACCACCACCACGGCGTACGCGATCACGGACGCCAACGCCACCAACAACCGCGCACTCGACGGCTGGCTGGCCATGGGGCAGGCCGGGTCGGTGGGCGAGCTGCGGACGGTGTTGGACGAGCGGCAGTTCCTGCCCTGGGTCAACGTCGTCGCCGTTGACCGTCGCGGCCAGGCCCTTTACGCCGACCATTCGGTCGTGCCCCGGGTGACCGACTCGCTGGCCGCCGCCTGCATTCCGGCCCCCTTCCAGGACTGGTACGAGAGCGAGGGCGAGGCGGTCCTCGACGGGTCCCGTTCCTCGTGCGAGTTGGGCCGGGATCCGGATGCCGCGGTGCCCGGCATCCTCGGCCCGGCCAACCTGCCCGCCCTGGTCCGCGGTGACTACGTGGCCAACTCCAACGACAGCTACTGGCTGGCCAATCCGGAGCATCCGCTGGAGGGCTACCCGCGCATCGTCGGCGACGAGCAGACCCAGCGCAGCCTGCGGACCCGGCTCGGCGTGCACCAGGTGCAGCAGCGCCGCACCGGCACCGATGGACTTCCCGGGAGGGGCTTCACCACCAGCAACCTGTGGGACGTGGCCCTCGGCAACCGGGCCTACGGCGGTGAACTGGTCCGCGACGACCTGGTCCGGAGCTGCGAGGCGGAGCCGACGGCGACCACCTCCGACGGCGCCACCGTCGACCTGACCGCGGCTTGCGCCGCCCTGCGCGGGTGGGATCTGCGGGTCGATCTGGACAGCCGAGGCGCACACCTGTTCACCGAGTTCGCCCTGGCCAAGGGCCTGCGCTTCGCCGACCCGTTCGACCCGACCGCCCCGCTGACCACACCGAGCCGGCTCGCCGTCGACGACCCGGAGGTGCGGACCGCGCTCGCGAATGCCGTCCAGAAGCTGGACGGCATTCCGCTCGACGCCCGGCTCGGCGACATCCAGACCGAGCCGCGTGGCGCCGAACAGATTCCGATCCACGGTGGACGTGACGTCGCCGGCGTCTTCAACCTGATCGAAGGTGGGTTTGAGCCCGGCGTCGGCTATTCCAAGATTTCCCAAGGCACCTCGTTCTTGATGGCCGTCGAGCTGGGTAGGGACGGGCCGTCGGGCCGGCAGATCCTCACCTACTCGCAGTCGGCCAACCCGAACTCCCCCTGGTACGCCGATCAGACCCGGCTGTACTCGGAGAAGGGCTGGGACACCATCAAATTCACGCAGCGCCAGCTCCAAGCCGACCCGAACCTGGTCACGTACCGGGTGGGGGAGCGACGCGACTGACCGCGGTCCGGTGGCCGGTGGGCCAGCCCCACCGGCCACCGGACCCACCGAGCGGCTACCGGCGAAACCTGCTGGTGCCAGGACGATTCGTGGGATTGGATGCGTCGATGAGCATCATTGTGAGCACTCCGAAGGTCGACGAGCTGTCATCAGCGGCCGACGTGCTCAAGCGGTGGCAGCTCGACGAGGGAGCGCTGCAGCTGCACTCCGGCGATCTCGGCTGGCACTCGCAAAACGGTGCCGAGGCTACCGCCGCTGCGATTCGGATGTGGTCGTGCGACGGGGAAGTTCTCGCGATCGGGCTGCTGGACGGCCGGGGGCTGGTGCGCCTGGCGGTCGCTCCGCACCGGTGCGAGGATGCGGCACTGGCCCGCCGGCTCACCGCCGATCTGGACGACCCGGCAGGTGGTGTCCTGGCCGGCGACGGTGGCGTGACCGTTGAAGCCCGGGGTGCGGAGCTCCTGACCCAGCTGCTGCTGGAGCGGGGTTGGGAACGGGACGAGCCGTGGACAACGTTCCATCGAACCCTCTCGGATCCGGTGGAGGAGCGCGGTCTGCGCGTCGAGACGATCGAGCCCGATCGCGCCGAGGTGTGGGTCGCCGTCCACTGGTCCGCATTCCGTGGCTCGGTCCGCACTGATGCCGACCGACGCCGTACGGTCGGGCGTTGGCTCACGATGGCCGGTGGCCCGTTCTACGGTGACGCACGTAGCCTCGCCCTATTCGACGAGAACGACGATGCCGTGGCGGTGGCGGCCGTGTGGTCAGCCGGCCCCGGGCGGCCGGGACTGCTGGAACCGATCGGCGTCCACCATGGTCACCGTGGCCGTGGCTACGGCACCGCGGTCACGCTCGCCGCCGCCGCGACCCTTCGCGACCTGGGTGCCTCCAGCGCGGGCGTGTGCGTGCAGAGCTCCAACGCCGGTGCTATGGCCACCTATGCGTCGGCCGGCTTTACCCCGTCCGCCGAAGTGACTGATCTGCGCCGCGGCCCTCAGTGACCCACTCGGCGTGCGGCCCGCGGGGAGCTGTAGGGGACAGCATCGGGGTGGAGGGTGGCATCGATGCGGCCGGTGACGTGTCGAGGGATAGCGATTCATGACGTTCGGGGTACCGTCAACGTGATGGCTGGCTGGGTGAGTTCGCGCCGGGCCTGTTGAGCTTGGAGTGGCGTTATGGCCTCGTCCGTCGATCCGCGCTTCGGGGTAGCACTGCGTGAGTTCCGGGAGCGGCGTGGTCTGTCGTTTCGATCCCTCGGGCAGCTCGCTCATCGGAGTAAGAGCCATCTGCAGGAGCTGGAGGCAGGATTCAAGGCTCCGACGCCCGACACGGCGCGCCACCTGGACCGGATTCTCGGCGCGGGAGGCGTGCTGGCTCGCCTGGTTGACGCGCCGATCGACCATGCGGCGGAGGCCGGCGAACTCCGGGCGAGAGTCGCCGCCAGCGATGTGAGTGGAGAGGTGCTCGACCGGATCGAGCAGGGCGTTGACGACCTGGCCAGTTCCTATCCGACATTGGCTCCGGCGGACCTGTTGCCGCTGGTACGGCGGCACCTCGCCGTTGTGCGGCGGCTACTGGATGGACGGGTCACGCTTGCTCAACAACGGCGGTTGTTGGTTGCTGGTGCCTGGTTGGCGGTGCTGCGGGCGACCGTTCACATTGACCTTCGGCAGCGGGTCGCTGCGGCTGCCCACCTGCGAGCTGCGCGGGACCTTGCCGAACATGCCGAGCACGGTGAGATTCAGGCATGGTGCCTGGAAACCCGGGCCTGGGACGTGCTGACTCAAGGTGACTACCGGAGGGCGCTCGATCTTTCCAATCAAGCTCAGCGGGTTGCCCCGAAGGGCAGCTCTGCTCGCATCCAGGCGACCGCTCAGGAGGCGCGCGCGTGGGCCCGGATGGGCGAGGTCGGTGCGACCCGTCGAGCGTTGGACCGGGTGGAGCGGTTGACGGCGAATCTGCCCGTTCCGGAGCGGGCCGAGCACCACTATCGTTATGACCCGGCCAAGGCTGCCGCCTATACGGCCACGACGTTGGCGTGGGCGGGGGACCCCGGTGCCGAGCAGGTAGCGCGGGCGGTGCTGGCTGACTTGGACCCGCACGGAACTGGGGGAGCGCGGCCTCGCCGGTCCGCGTCAGCTCGTCTCGATCTTGGCCTTGCCCTGGTCGCCGCCGGTCAGCCCGACGAGGCGGTCGCTCTAGGGGTGCAGGCTGTGGCGTCCGGGCGGGTGGTGCCGTCGAACTGGTGGCGAGCTGCGGAACTGTTGACAAAGGTGGAACAGTCGGGGGCACCGGAGGCCGCGACCTTGCGTGACCTGTGCGTGGAGTACGCCCCGGGACGCCGACTACCAGCGGACAGCAAACCTGGTTAGCGGACACTTAGCTGCTGGATCGATGACGTGCCCGGCGGGACGCTGGACCTGACCACACCGGGCGCGGAACGAGATACATGGGCAGATGTCCCTCCGCGCTTTCAGGATTGAGGGGCGGACCTATGGCCGTGGCAATTGGCTTTCTGCGTCGAATCGTCAGTCGATACCTCGTGTCGGCACCGGCTGGCTCCGGTGTCGGCCAGCGCATCCAGGAAATGGAACAGGAAGCCGCGCGACAGCGCCTGTTGGACCAGACGCGAGGCGCGCATCAGCAGTCGGCAACAGGCAGCAGGCAGAGGTTTTGATGTCTGTGGAGCGGCGGGTCCCTTATGACGCGTACGTCTTGGCGGTCGCGCTGACCCTGGCGCGTCGGCATCGTTCGGTCTGGTGCTGGCGACGGTGGCGGTGGATCTGCCGATGTGGCGGAGAATTACCGTGCCGTGCGCGACATCAGATCCCGATTAATCGCGGCCACTGGCCAGTGGAGGGGGAGTGGTGAGCGGCGAGTTGGAGCGGACGATCCTCACGGTGCACCTTCGGGGGCACGACGGCATGTGTGTCGGCTGTCTGGCGTGGTGGTCGCGGTTGGTGCTGTACCCGTGTTGGCAGGTGGAGTGGGCGACCCGTCGGCAGGCGCGCGCGAGCGTCGCCCGGTTCCTGGATAGCCTCAGCTGTGCCCTGGAGTGAAGAGGATGCTGAGCAAGTTCAGCGACAGCTTCGGCGTCAGGTTGACCTGTCGACCCGACTGACCTCCTTCCCGGAGTCGGTGGTGGGGCTCGACGTGTCCTACGAGAAATCCACAAACCGGGTATGTGCGGCGGCTGTGGTGATCGAGCTGGAGTCGTTGGCGGTGACAGATGTGGCGACCGTGGTCGGGGAGGTCACTTTTCCGTACGTCCCTGGCCTGCTGGCGTTTCGGGAGGCGCCGATTCTGTTGGAGGCGCTCCAGGGGTTGGCGGATGAGCCGGAGGTGTTGGTCTGTGACGGCTACGGCGTCGCACATCCGAGGCGCTTCGGCCTGGCCTGCCATGTCGGTGTGTTGACTGGGCTGCCAACGTTCGGGGTCGCCAAGACCTCCTTCACCGCCGATTTTGCGTACCCAGGCCTTCGCCGTGGCGCCGGATCGCCGTTGAAGGAGGGTGGGGAGACGCTTGGGCGTGCGCTACGTACGCGGGATGGGGTCAAGCCCGTCTTCGTTTCGGTTGGCCACCGAATTGGCCTTGATCAGGCGTGCGACATAACTCTGAGCTTGTGTCCGCGCTATCGAATTCCTGAGCCGACCCGTCAGGCGGACCTCGTGTCCCGTCGAGCGCTGCGCGGGTTGGGCCGGTCCGGAGGCTGATCGGGGCGGCTGGCCTGGTCGAGGACGGAGTTCTCATTGCCGGATCCCCAGAAACGCCCCCCGGTGGACTGCCGTGAACTCGACAGGGGTCCCGTCAGTCCGGCCCGGAGGGCGCTTTCCCGGTTCCCGCCCCCAACACGGCAACTTCGTGGAGGTGAGCGGTGCGTACTAGTTACGAGGGAGGCTCAACCCTTCCCGCGGGGACTGCCTCCGTTCCGTCCAGATTGATTGATTTCACGGACCGCCGGTGGGACGTACGTTCCCGCGGCCACACTCCCCTCCGGGCCGTAGACGCGGAGCATCATGCTGAAGGGCCCATCGGGTACGGGTAGCCAGTTGGCGGTACTCACTCCGGGTGGCGGAGTTGGTGTTGCGTAGATGCTGATCGAGCCGTCCTCGTTGGTCTCGAGCCCGGGCGTATAGCCTGCTACGACGTACTTGTCCTCCGGGTTGCGATGCAGGGTAATTGTTTCGGATATGTAGGAGGTAACGGACCAAAACTCGCGGGCCTGGGGAATCTGGTCTCTTTCGAACGTGAGGACATATCCACCGGAGGCGCCGTTCAGTTGTTGATCATTGCTGTCTTTGAAGACGTCGTAGTATGCTGAACTCTCGATGTCATTGCAGTACTGGCAGAATTGGGTAATCGAGGATCGGTCGAGGTAGTTGGTTCCCCAGAAGCCGATGTTCCGGAAGTTGATCCAGTTGTTCTGATCGGTGTTGTCAAGATAGTTCGAGATGATGTCGGCCTGCGCGTCCTGGGTCGCTCGTGCGAATTCGTCCTCGAACATCCCGGTAGCGAACAGCCGATCGAACTCTTCCGCAAGGGCCCTGTTGTCACCGGTGAGAGGTGGTGTCCGGATATCCATCACCCCCCGCTGGAGTTCTCGCAGGAAGCGAAGTGGGTTATCTTTGATCATCCGGTCCGCATCGAGCTTGAACGAGCGAGCCCAGAAAGACACCGGGACAATCAGGGTCTCTGCCAGTACGCCCCGCTCGTACGCCAGCAGGGGGCCCATGCGGAGGGATCGCCGGAACTCTTCGGCCAGCGCGATCTGGTTCTCCCCGTCGGGTGAGAATCTGTTGACTCGGATGATCATTAGCGGGTTCGTCACCGGAAGCGGGATTTCGGTCAATTCTGGTGGAAGGGTTCCGCTCCAGCCGGGTCCGGTAAAGGCGTAGCGCCCCCCAGAGGTTGTCGAGATATCCGTCTTGATGATGTTCCCGTAGACGTCTGTGATGAGTACGCCGTAAGTTGCCATGGTGTCCGGAATTTCCAGGACCGCTGGCTCGTTTCGCACGCCGATGAGCGCAGAGGTGTACAGCGTGTCGTCATTGGGCGCTACGACGGAGCGAAATATTGGGGACATCCGGTCTGGTCCGAAAAGTAGGTTGGGGACCAGGATGAGTTGTTGCTGGTGGGTGAACCATCGAGGGTAGAACTTGGTCACATAACGGCGCGTAACGTCATAAACGTCGGTTGCCTGACTGCTGGCCCCTCCTCCTGGCCCCCCGGAAGATGGTGACCTCGCAGTGGTGTACGAGGGGACGGTAAGTAAGATCACCACAGCGCAGAGGGAGGCACAGAGGGATCGGATCAAGCGGGCCATGAAGCCTCCTTCGAATGATGCGCAGATGGGCATCACGAATTCGCAACCGAATGGGCGACTACTTCAGACCAAATCTGATGATCGTTCACAGTCTTGCAAACTCTGAGCCTTAATTCTGCGAAACGGCTCGTGTCACCCGAAGGTGGAGTCTGTCCGGCTTTGCGCGCCGATCCCTGGGCCGTTGCGGTAGCTTCGAAGGTTCGCGTGGCGGGCGAGGGTCCGATCACGGGTTCGAGTTGTGTCGATGCAGGAGTCCCCGCGGGGTGTGCTCTGGGTTGCCGGTGGTGGGGGCGTGTGTGCTCCTGGGGCTGCCGCAACGGATTGGTGTCGGCGCTTGACCGACGGCTCCGGCGCTTGGAGGTGGCCGCCGGGCTGGTTGGCAGGGGGTCGGCCTCGCCGCTGTTGGTCAGGATGCCTGTCGGTCAGGATGCCTGTCGGATGGACGGGTTGGTGAGCCAGGCGTCAGCCAGCTCGGCTAGGGGGGTGTCGAGGGCGCGACTGAGGCAGACCACGGTGCCGAACGCCGGTGCGGGCAGGCGACCCGACTCGATCTTGCGCAGGGTTTCGGGGGAGATGCCGGCCGCTAGGGCCACCTCGACGAGGCTGCGGTCGGCCCGCGCGGCCCGGAGGGCGACCCCGAGGCGCTGACCCGCGGCGATCTGTTCGGCGGTCAGGGGTTGGCGAACCATGCCGGCAGGATAGCTCCCGGCGTTCTCCCCCTGAGGTGGTATAAAAATACGGTATTAAAATACCGCTGCTCGGGAGGCGTCGTGATCGAGCTGAAGTCCGCCGAGGAGATCGGGCAGATGTCGGTTACCGGCCGGTTCGTCGGCGAGCTGCTCGCCGAACTGAGCGAGGTAGCCGCGGTCGGCGTGAACCTGATGGAGCTCGAACACCACGCCCGCCGTCGAATCGCGCAACGCGGCGCCGAGTCCTGCTACTGGGACTATGCTCCGTCCTTCGGCCGCGGCCCCTTCCGTAACGTCCTGTGCCTGTCGGTCAACGACGCGGTGCTGCACGGCCTGCCGCACGACTATCTCCTCCGCGACGGTGACCTGCTCAGCATCGACATGGCGGTCAGCATCCAGGGCTGGGTCGCCGACTCCGCGGTTTCCCTCATCGTGGGCGCCCCCGCCCCGGCTGACCTGAAGCTGATCGAGGCCACCGAGGTCGCCCTCGACGCCGGCATCGCCGCCGCCCAGCCCGGGGGCCGGCTCGGCGACATCTCCGCAGCGATCGGTCAGGTCGCCGCCTCCTATGGCTACCAGGTCAACGGCGAGTTCGGTGGGCACGGCGTCGGCCGCACCATGCACGAGGCCCCGCACGTGGCCAACAACGCCCGTGCCCGTCGCGGCCTGAAGCTGCAGCCCGGCCTCACCATCGCCATCGAGCCCTGGTTCTGCGCCTCCACCGACAAGATCAGGTTTGACGAGGATGGCTGGACGATCCGCTCCGCCGACGGCTCCCGTACCGCCCACTCCGAACACACGGTCGCCATCACCGCCACGGGCCCGCAGGTCCTGACCCGCCGCCCCGGCCGCGGTGCCAGCGGCGGCGACCCCACCGGTAGGCCCGCGGCGGCCTCCTGACCCGGAACGTGAGGCCAGCGGCTGCGGCCTGTTCGCGCGAGGTGCTCTAGTGCACAACACCCTCCGTTACGGAAGGTGGGCTGATGCTCGGGCTTGGGTGCGCTCACCAAACGATGGCGACATCCTGCTCAGGCGGGCGCTTTGGCTGATCTGGGGTGGACCCGGCCACTTGGGTAGCTGAAGCCGGGATAAAGGCTGTTGCAGAGCGTGTTTCCCTGCTTGCTCAGGTGTTGAAGCTGGCCGGGCAGGTTGCTACCGTTCACCCTCGGTGATCTATTTGTCAAAGGTGTCCTGTTCTGAGCCCGTAGGGTGCGGTGCGGAAGCCCGCTACGTCGGCTCTGGTAACCCTTGCGGTGACGGGTGGAGCTGTGCTGGCGCTCAGCGCTCCCGCATCGGCTGCCGACCGGCGACTCATCTTGAAATCTAGTGGTACGGCGCGGAGCCACGCCCGGCGGTCCTGCTCGGGCACGGCTCCAGATCCCTAGCGGAGACGATTACGTGACGAGCTTGATGGCGAATAACCTGTGTCAGGGCTACGGTCGGAAGCAGGTGGTGCACGACTTCACCCATGATTTCTCCCCGGGGATAGTGGGGCTTCTCGGTCCGAACGGTGCGGGTAAGACGACGCTGCTCAACACCCTGGCGCTGTTGAAACCACCCACCTCCGGGTCGATCAGTTTGGGTGGGGAGCGGGTGGCTGACGTAAAGTCGGTGCGCCGTATGCGACGCAGGGTGGGATTCCAGCCGCAGAATTTCCCCTACCCTGGCGGGCTCACAGTCACGGACTTCCTTCGCTACGCCGCCTGGCTTCGCGAATTTCCGCGGAACCGGACCCCGGCCGCTGTCGCGACGGCCATCGAGCGACTCGACCTGCAGGAATATGCGAAGGCCAAGCTGCGTACCCTTTCCGGTGGAACGCTGCAGCGTGTTGGTGTGGCCCAGGCGATTGTGCACGACCCGGAAGTGGTCATCCTGGACGAGCCGACCGTCGGGCTTGACCCGGCGCAGCGAGTCAGTCTGCGTAGTCAACTCCGGGAGTCGGCGCGGTCGCGGCTTGTTCTGATCAGCACGCACATCGTGGACGATGTGCTGCACACCTGTGACTCGGTGCTGGTTTTCCTGCAGGGTCGGGTGGTCTTCGACGGGTCGCCGGCGGAGCTGGCCAATGCTGGCGATGCGAGTGCTGCGACCGAAGGCATGAGTGCGATCGAGTCGGGCTATCTGCAGCTTGCCACGAAGGCTGGGGTGTCGGCGTGAGTAGGTTGGGTTACCCCCGTTGGGTCGGTCCGGCGCTGATGGCGGGAGTGTTTGTTCTCGGCGCGCTGCTACTGCTGCCGTCTCGTCGTTTCTGGTTCGGGTCCCCGTTGCTGACCACGGGGGCCATTCAGCAGATCACGCCTGTCCTGGCCGCTGTTTGCGCGGGTATCGCCGCGGCTGCGTTTCCTTCCCGTAACCGCCGCCGTACCGCGGCCCTTGATCCGCTCTCGAGTAGACCCGCGTGGCACTTGGTCCTGTTCCGGGCAGCCGCTATTGGGCTGTGGGTGTTGGCTGGCTACCTGTTTCTGGTGGTGGGCGCGGTAGCGGTATCAGCGGCAGTGGAACCCGGAAGCCGGCTCGGCGTGGGCAATGTTGTGCTCGGTGTGGCGGGCATCGTCTTGGCATTGGTGGTCGGCACGGTCGTCGGCTTGCTCTGGCCGAAGCCGATCACTCCGTTGCTTGTGCTAATCGGCGGCCTGGTCCTGATGGTGACGGGTTTCGATGCGCCGGACAATGTTCGCCACCTCTTTCTCTACTACGGAGCTGGTCCGCTGTGGGGTGAACCGAGGGTGGACGTGTTGGTCCTGAAGCTGGTCTGGGTTGCTGCGCTGATCGCCATGTTCACGCTGGTCGCCGCCGGTTTCGGGTGGGGCGTGACGAGTCCGATGCACTGGCGTCGGGTCGGCATGGCGGCTGTCGGCGTCGCCGTGGTGGGGGCCGCCGGGATCCCGATCGGGCTGGCGCTGTCCGACGTCGGAGGGGAGCCGATGACCCGGTTTTCGGCAGCGCAACATCAGGTGTGCGGTGGGCAGCAGCCACGGGTCTGCCTCTGGGATGACCACCGGCGGCATCTGGACGATGTCGTCCGCATGGTCGAGACAGCTAAGCAGGTCAGCGGAGTCGTACCCGGGGATGTGCAGCAGTACGAGGAGTTCGGCATGAGCGCGCCGGCCGGCAACCCGGACATTTTCCGAGGCGGCAACGGAGTAATTCACATTGATACCGGGTTCATGAAAGACGAGGAGTTGGTCCAACAACTCGCCGGCCAGTGGCGCCACGTGAACATGGAACGCTGCGGCACACCACGGGAGGAATTGTTCACCGCCTATCCGGAGCTGCATGACCTGTACCAAGAATTGTTTACGGCCGCGCTCGCGGGCCCGGTTGACGACCTCGCTGCCTGGCGTGGCCGCTACGCCGCCGCCTCGGCGTGCTGACCGCGCCATGACGACTTCACGTATCCGCGATGGCGTACCGCTGCCGCTCCTGTGGCTTCGCGTGCACGGACTCGTCGGCTACCTGGCCGCTGGCGCCGTGGTGGCTGCCTGTTACCTGTGGCAGCGGCTCGAATCGGCTGATTGGCCCTTTCCGCTGAGCGACGATTTCACGTTTCTTCCAGCCGTCCTGGCTGTCGGTGCGCTGCTGGGCCTCGGAAGTGGGGTGGGGTTCCTCGAACGACGCCATCCCGGTCTGGTCGGCGTCCGAGCCTTCACTGTGGCGGCGTACGGCGTTCTCGGCGCGGTGGTGCTGCTTCTGCGGCCGTTCTCCATGGTCGAGGGCCTCCCCGGGCCGCTGCCCGCCATCCGGTCATTCATGATCGCCCTCGGAATAGGGTTGATCGTCCAGGTGTGGGCCGGCACCGCGCTGGCCTGCGGGCTCGTGATCGTTCGTGCGCTGGTGGCCGGGCAGTTCACCCAGAACGGGGACGACGGGGTGAACCTGCTGCTGTGGGATCTCGCGCCGCTCGACGCCGCGCCACCCATGGTGGCTGCCGTCGTTCTGCTTGGGGTGGGCACGGCCCTCCACGCGACCATCGGAGCGCACCGGAGTCCGTAGTCGAGTGCCGGCCCAGGCCCGCAGTGTGCTGGCCTGGCCCGGATCGGCGAGCCCATCGCTCGGGCCCGCCGCATCGGCCAGGTCCGCCCCACCGGCCAGGTCCGCTCCGGCGGCGCGGCTTGGCGGCCGGGGTGGTCCGGCCTCCGGATCGCGGCGGGTCAGCTGATGTAGTGCAGGATCACGTTGTGTACGTGGTGGCTCTTCTGGGAGCCGCGGAACTCTACCTCGTAGGTGTGCGTACCGATGTGAATGGCGATGGCGCCGGTGGAGAAGAACGAGCCGCCCCACGACTTGTTGCTGACCACGCTCACGCTGGTGATCTTCCCGTACGGGATGCTGGTGATCGCGTAGCGTTTGCCGATGAACGAGCGGTCCTGAATGATCACGCGCCGGTCGGTCACGCCGATGAAGCCGGTACCGGTGCCGACGGCGTCGTAGACGGCGATGATCTGCTCGCCCTCGAGCAGCCCGCTCTGGATCTGCTGGAACTGCTCTTTGCGGTCGTACGTCGCGTTCGCCATGGCCTCAGCGTAGGCGGGGAAAGCACATCGAAGCTTGACGAATGACCTGCGGTGTGGCTCGGCGGTTACTGGTGGCCCATGGTCGTGGCCTCAGGGCTCGGTGACGGCGCGGTACGCGTCCTCGATGCGGGCGGCCAGTAGGACCTCGCCCTCGGTCAGCGGCACGGTCTCGTGGCCGACCCGTATCTCGGTCTGGTCGGCGTAGCGGCTGATGTCGGGGCGAAGGTGCAGCGCGTCGGCGACCACCTTCACCCGCTCGGTGAGGGCCGCGTGCTGTGAGTCGTCGATGGGGAGCGTCCGTCGGATCCCCTCGCCCTCCCGGGTCCAACCGGGCAGCAGAGTCAGCGCATCGTTGAGATAGTTGTGCTTACCCCGCCCGAACGGCATGCGTACCACCACACCTCCCGGCATCGTTGCGGTCTTGTAGCCTAAACGTCGCTCTTCCGTGCCTGTTCGGTGGCCTAAGTCTGTCCCTTGGTGGGAGCTGTGTCCACGGCCACACTTCTGGGTCTTCCTGGCCTGATGGGTTGGTCACGGTACCCAAACCGACGATTGATCTGGCACGCTGGACGGTCGTGCGAACTGAACAGGCAAGCGATGGCGGCCGGGTCGAGCGACCCGCGCCGAAGGTGGTCGTCGGCGCGGCAATCATCCAGAACGGCCGGGTGCTGGCCTGCGCACGGTCTGCCCCCCCGGAGGTTGCGGGCCGGTGGGAGTTCCCCGGCGGCAAGGTGGAGCCCGGGGAGACCGAGACCGCGGCGCTACGGCGCGAGTGCGCCGAGGAGCTGGCTGTCCGGGTGGAGATCGGCGAGCGGGTCGGTCGGAGTGTGCGGATGGCCCACGGGCGCTCGGTGCTGAAGGTGTATCTGGCCCGGCTGCTCCCCGGCGACCAGCCGCAGGCGTTGGAACACTCGGCGCTGCGTTGGCTCTCCGCCGCCGAGCTGGACAGCGTCACCTGGCTACCCGCCGATGCCCCGATTGTCGCCGCGCTCCGCCCACTGCTGGCCACTGGTTGACCCGCCGCAGAACCGGAAGGGCGACCCGAAAACGGACAGGGCCGGCGGAGTTTGCCGCCGGCCCTGTCGTCGTCGCTCCCGTGTTCAGTGTTTGTCCTGCTCCGGGTGGGCGTAGTTCAGGTGCTCCGGCGGCAGCGGGAAACTCACGTCCTCGCCGAACGGCGACGGTGCGGCCGGCCGGTCGAAGGTGAGCTCGGTCAGAGGCAGCTTGCCGGACTCGTCAAGTGTCGGGGCGGTCGGCTTCGGCACCTCGCGGTGCCAGTTGACACCCGCCTGCGCCTGCGCCTCGGCCTTCGGGTCGTGCGAGGCTCCCGCGTGTGAGTGGAACCCGGGCGGGCCGGCGGCGGGGGCGCGCACGGCGCCCGGAGAGTGCTCGCTGGTCACGCTGGTCTGAGGCACCTGACCCCTCCGGAAGATCTTGTTACCGAGCCAAACAAGAGGATCATACTTCCGGTCGACTACCCGCTCCTTCATGGGGATAATCCCGTTATCCGTGATCTTGATGTGCTCCGGGCAGACCTCGGTGCAGCACTTGGTGATGTTGCAGTAGCCCAAGCCCTGTTCGGCCTGCGCGTACTCCTTGCGGTCGTCCCGCGCGTCCAGCGGGTGCATGTCCAACTCGGCCGCGCGAATGAAGTACCGCGGCCCGGCGAAGGCGGGCTTGTTCTCCTCATGGTCCCGGATCACGTGACAGACCGTCTGGCAGAGGAAGCACTCGATGCACTTGCGGAACTCCTGCGAGCGCTCGACGTCCACCTGCTGCATCCGGTAGTCGCCTGGGGTGACACCGGGGGGCGGTGCGAAGGCCGGTGTCTCCCGGGCCTTCTCGTAGTTGAACGAGACATCGGTGACCAGGTCCCGAACGATCGGGAACGTCCGTAGCGGCGTGACCGAGATCGTCTCGTCCGCGGTGAAGGTCGACATCCGGGTCATGCAGGCCAGCTTCGGTTTGCCGTTGATCTCCACCGAGCAGGAGCCGCACTTGCCGGCCTTGCAGTTCCAGCGGCAGGCGAGGTCCGGCGCCTCGGTGCTCTGCAGTCGGTGGATGATGTCGAGGACGACCTCGCCCTCTTTCACCTCGACCAGGTATTCCTTCAGGTCGCCGCCGGTCTCGTCGCCCCGCCAGATGCGGAACTGTCGCTTCGTGGCCGGTGCGCCGGCCGCCTGGCTCTTCTCAGTTCCCATTCCTCAGCGCTCCTCCTCGGTGAGGGCGTCGAACTCCGCCAGCTCCTCGTCGGTCAGGTACTTGGCCAACTCCGCGCGGTCGAAGAGGGCGAAAAGCTCCGGCCGCATCCGCGGTAGCGGCTTGCGGTCCAGGTGCACGATGTCGCCCTCCAGGGAGCAGACCTGGTTGACCCGTCGCCAGGCCGGGTCCATCGTCGGATGGTCCTCGCGGGTGTGGCCGCCCCGCGACTCCCGCCGCTCCAGCGCTGCCTTCGCGGTGCACTCGGAGACCACCAGCATGTTGCGGAGATCCAGGGCGAGGTGCCAGCCCGGGTTGTAGCGCCGGCCGCCCGCCGCGCTCACCTTCGCCACGCGTTCGCGGAGCTCGCCGAGGCGGGCCAGCGCGTCAACCAGCTCGCCCTCCCGGCGAATGATGCCGACCAGCTCGCCCATCACCGCCTGGAGATCCTGCTGCAGGACGTACGGGCTCTCGCCGGTGTCCCGCTGCAACGGGGCCAGGGCCGTCTCCACCGCGGTCTCCACCGCCGGCACCGGGACCTGGGGTCGAGACGCCAATCCGTCAGCGTACGAGGCGGCGTGCCCGCCCGCCCGCTTGCCGAAGACCAGCAGGTCCGACAAGGAGTTACCGCCGAGCCGGTTGGAGCCGTGCATGCCGCCGGAGACCTCACCCGCGGCGAACAGCCCGCGGACGTGGCCGAAGGCCGCACCGGAGTCGGGGTCGACCTCCACCCCGCCCATCACGTAGTGACAGGTCGGACCGACCTCCATCGGCTCCCGGGTGATGTCGACATCGGCCAGCTCCTTGAACTGGTGGTACATCGACGGGAGGCGACGGCGAATCTCCTCCGCCGGCAGCCGGGAGGCGATGTCCAGGTAGACGCCGCCAGCAGGGGTGCCCCGGCCCGCCTTGACCTCGCTGTTGATCGCCCGGGCCACCTCGTCGCGCGGCAGCAGCTCCGGTGGTCGCCGGTTGTGGTCCGGGTCCTCGTACCAGCGGTCCGCCTCGGCCTCGCTGTCCGCGTACTGCTTCCGGAACACATCCGGCACGTAGTCGAACATGAACCGCTTGCCCTCGGAGTTCTTCAGGATCCCGCCGTCCCCGCGGACCGACTCGGTGACCAGGATGCCCTTCACCGAGGGCGGCCAGACCATGCCGGTCGGGTGGAACTGGAGAAACTCCATGTTGATCAGCGTCGCCCCGGCGCGCAGCGCCAGCGCGTGGCCGTCCCCGGTGTACTCCCAGGAATTCGAGGTGACCTTGTACGAGCGGCCGACCCCACCGGTGGCCAGCACCACGGCCGGCGCCTCGAAGAGGATGAACTCGCCCGACTCCCGGTAGTAGCCGAAGGCGCCGGCGACCCGGTCGCCGTCGAGCAGCAGCTCGGTGATGGTGGTCTCGGCGAATACCCGGATCCGGGCGTCGTACGAGCCGTGCTCGCGCCGATCCTCCTGCTGGAGCGAGACGATCTTCTGCTGGAGGGTACGGATCAGCTCCAGGCCGGTGCGGTCGCCCACGTGCGCGAGGCGCGGGTACTCGTGCCCGCCGAAGTTGCGCTGGGAGATCCTCCCGTCCTTCGTCCGGTCGAAGAGGGCGCCGTAGGTCTCCAGCTCCCAGATTCGCTGCGGCGACTCCTTCGCGTGCAGCTCGGCCATGCGGAAGTTGTTCAGGAACTTGCCGCCGCGCATGGTGTCGCGGAAGTGCACCGGCCAGCTGTCCCGGCTGTTCACGTTCCCCATCGCGGCGGCGGCGCCGCCCTCGGCCATCACCGTGTGCGCCTTGCCGAAGAGCGACTTCGAGATGATCGCGGTCTTCTTGCCGGCCAGCCGGGCTTCGATCGCCGCCCGCAGCCCGGCGCCGCCGGCCCCGATCACGACGACGTCGTAGTGGTGTCGTTCGATTCGCGTGGTAGTGGTCATGTCGGGGCCCTCTAGTTGATGAACCGCAGGTCGGTGAACCAGCCGGCGGAGACGGCCATGATGTAGAAGTCGGTGAAGAGCACCGTGAACAGCGACACCATGGCGAACGTGCCGTGTCGGACGTTCAGCTTCGAGACCAACGTCCAGAAGCGGTACCGCACCGGGTTCCGGGAGAAGTGCTTCAGTCGTCCGCCCATCACGTGCCGGCAGGCGTGGCAGGAGAGCGTGTAGCCGGCCAGCGCGACGATGTTGACCAAAATGATCAGCGTGCCCAGGCCGACGCCGAAGGCCCCGTCCGGCCCGCGGAACGCGAGGATCGCGTCGTAGATGTTGATCAGCAGGACCACGAAGGCCAGGTAGAAGAAGTACCGGTGCCAGTTCATGACGAACAGCGGGAACCGGGTCTCCCCGGTGTACTTCTGGTGCGGCTCGGTCACCGCGCAGGCCGGCGGGGACGCCCACAACGAGCGGTAGCCCGCCTTGCGGTAGTAGTAGCAGGTCACCCGGAATCCGGCGACGATCGGGAAGGCGACGATGCCGAGGGGGAGGAAGAAGGGGAACTCGCCGAACGGGGTGCCGAAGTGCGACGAGCCAGGTAGGCACGAGTCGGTCAGACACGGCGAGTACAGCGGCGTGAGGTAGTGGTAGTCCTCCACGTAGTACCACTTCGCCATGAAGACGCGAATTGTCGAATAGACGATGAAGAAGAGCAGGATCGCGGCGATGCCGACGGGCTGCACCCACCAGCGGTCGGTACGCAACGTTCGGGCCGCGATGGCGGCACGTGGACGTGCGCCCGGTCCTCCCGGCCTCGTTGCCGTTGATGTCATTCCAGTCGTCTCCCTGACGGGCCCCGGATGGGCGGCGGATCAAGTTCGGTAGGCAACCAGGCCGGACCCGCTTGCCAACGTCATGCGCACACCAACGACCGCGCCGGAGAAACGGCGCAGCTAGTTGACACACGTTACGCCGATCTTTGCGAGCCGTCCGCGCAAGGCAGTGTCCCGTGTGTCCCCGTTCTTGAAAAGGCCTGTCGGCACATCGAGGCCTATCCGTTCGTTCAACGGCGACGGCCCGGCCCCGACCAGCGCGACGACCAGCCCGGCCACCCCGGTGCTCGACCCGGCCGCCCGCGATGGCCGGCGGTTCGCGGATCAGCCGACCGTTGGTCCGACCCGACTCCGGTACGCGCCCGGCGTGAGGCCGAGCACCGACCGGAATTCGTTCGCGAGGTGGGCTTGGTCGCTGTAACCGAGGTCAGCAGCGACATCGGCCAGCGTCATCTCCGGATCATTCCGCAGGCGTTGGGCGGCGTCCTGTAGTCGACGGCGGCGGATCATCACTGCCGGCGGCAACCCGACGAACCGGGCCGCGAGCCGCTGCACCGACCGGGCGGAGATGCACAGGCGGCGGGCGACATCCTCGACGGTGCGCACCGCCGGATCGGCGTCGATGAGATCGGCCATCCGGTTGGCCAACAGCGCCTCGTGCCGCGGTGGCGGCACCGTACCGGTAAGCCACGCCGCGAAGGCGTCCACCGCCTGGCGGTGCCGGGTGGGTGGATCGTCCGGCCCGAGCATCGCTCGCCCCACCCGCTCCCGCAGGACCGGGAGGTCCAGGAGCTGGTACCGGTTCCGCAGCACCGCCGGTGCCCCGGTGAAGTGGGGCACCGCCGCTGGCCGGAGCAGAGCTCCGACCGCCCAACCGGTGCCGGTGAGGTCGCGGTACGAGCTGCCCGTCGTTGGCCCGGCGAGGCCGACCCCGGCTGGTTCGACCACGAGATTGCAGGCGGGAAACGCGATCAGCTGCTGTCGGGAGGTCTGCCCGGCCGGGAGACACCACTCTGGAATCCAGAACCAGCGCACTAGCTGTGCCACCGAATCTGGTGCCGGAAGACGGGCGAACGTGGGCAGCCGCGCCGGATAGAGGACACCCCGCCGGTTCGCCGTACCCGGCTCGGATTCCTGTCGCGAATCTTCAAGCCGCTGCGTGCTGCGCCTACCTATGGTCAACTCCTATGACTGATCCGAACCAAGCCGCCGACGGCGCGCACACCACGAACGGCACGCCGCACGGAGCTACCAGCCTGACTCCCTTTCTGGTCATCCCGGACGCCCGCCGGGCCATCGATTTCTACCAGAGAGTTTTCGGTGCGCGGGTGGTTGACGTGACCGAGCTGGGTGGTGTCGTGGCCCACGCCGTCCTCGACTTCGGCCAGGGGCTGCTGCAGCTCGGGGAGCCGATGCCCAAGTATGGGCTCGTCGCGGGCCCCGAAGGGGAGCAGGACTGCTACTCCATCGGCTACTACTGCCCGGACGTCGACGCCGTGGTCGAACGGGCCCAGGCGGCCGGCGCGGTCATCCGGGAAGCCCCGTCCACCTTCGTCTCGGGTGACCGCTTCGCCAGCATCCGGGACCCGTTCGGCGTACGGTGGTCGGTCCTGACCCGGGTGGCGGACCTCTCCGAGGAGGAGAGCGCGCGACGGGTCGCCGACTGGGCCCGGCAACAGGCGGGGTGACCGGCGCGGGCAACGGGCAGCACCGCGCGGGCTGACCCAATTTTCTCCGTACCCGCCGGGGCGGCGCTCACCCCAGGTGGGTACGGAGGAAGGCCAGCTCCAGCCGCAGCAGCTGCTCACTGACACCGCCCGCCGCCATGTGTGTCGCGCCGGTGAGCGGCAGCACCGAATGCGGGTGCCCGTTGGCGACCAGCGCGGCCGACAGCCGCAGCGTGTGTGCCGCCACCACGTTGTCGTCGGCCAGCCCGTGCACCAGCAGCAGCGGCCGGGCCTGCTCGGTGGCGGCGGCCAACTCCACCAGGGAATGGTGGGCGTACACGTCCATCCCGTCCTCGGGCAGGCCCAGGTAGCGTTCGGTGTAGGCGGTGTCGTACAGGCTCCAGTCGGTCACCGGCGCCCCGGCGATCCCACACCGGAACAGCTCCGGGCGCCGCAGCACCGCCAGCGCCGCCAGCCAGCCGCCGAACGACCAGCCCCGCACCGCCACCCGGTCGAGGTCCAGGTCCGGGTGCTTGTCGGCGAGCGCGGTGAGCCCCTCCACCTGGTCGGTGAGGACCATGTCCGCCACCCGCCGGTGAATCGCCTTCTCGAACGACGGCGCGACCCCCGGCGTACCGCGGTTGTCGATCACGACCACCGCGAACCCGGCGTCGGCCCACCACTGCCGCTCCAACCACGCCGACCGCGCCGCCAGCACCTCCTGGTGGCCGGGGCCGCCGTACACGTCCAGCAGCACCGGCAGCCGGCGGCCGGAGACGTGGTTCTCCGGGTAGAGCACCGCCGCCGGCAGCCGCCGATCGGTCACCCGCTCCAACAACGGCAGCGGAGCGTACGGCGGGGTCGCCGCGAACGACCGCAGCGTCGCCACCTCCCGGTCACCGCGCCAGACCGTCCAGCGCAGACCCGGATGGTCCAGGGAGGCGCTGCCCACCACCAACACGTCCCCGCCGACGACACCGACGTGCCAGCCGGAGTCCGGGGTGATCCGGCGGACGTCCATACCGCCGCCGACGGCGGTGCGGACCCGGAACAGGTGCTGCTCGCTCGGCTCGCCCTCGGCCGCCTCCACCAGCAGGTCGGCCGCTCCGGTGCCGGAGCGGGCCGGGAGCCGGCCCACCACCCGGCGAACGTAGAGCGACGGCGGCGTCAGCAGCGTTCCGTCGGCGAAGAGGCACCGTGCGTCGTAGCCGTCGTGGGCGAGTTCCCCGCCGACCAGTACCCGCCCGTCCGGCAGGTGCGCGGGAGTACCGGGGACCGGCTCCACCCAGCGCGGATCGGCCAGCTCGGCGTGCACCTGGGTCTCCCCGGTGCGTGGATCCACCGCGAGTACCAGTCCGTGCTGCTGGGAGCGGCGCAGCACGGTGATCAGCGGTCCGCCGTCGGTCCAGTGCACCGCGGTCAGGTACGGGTAGGTCTCCCGGTCCCAGTGCACGTCGACCCAGCCGCCGTCGAGATCGAGCAGGTGCAGGCTGACCTCGGCATTCGGTCCGCCGGCCCGGGGGTAGGCAACGGTGGTCGGCGCGGTCGCCGGCTCGGCCGGATCGTGCAGGTGCCATCGGCCCACTCGGGACTCGTCCACCCGGGCGGCCAGCACCGAGCGACCGTCCGGCGCCCACCAGTAGCCCCGGAACCGGTTGAACTCCTCCGCCGCGACGTGCTCGGCCAGCCCCCAGATGACTCCCGCGTCCTCGCCGGCGAGCATGGTGTCGGTGCCGTCGTACTCGACCACCCGAAGCTCACCCCGGCGGACCCCGGCCGCGGCGTCGGTCACGTACGCCAGCCGCTGCCCGGTCGGGTCGGGGCGGGGATCGAGCACCGGACCGGCGGCGGCCACCTCGACCACGTCCCCGTGGATCAGGTCGGCCCGGAAGAGCCGGCCACCCAGGGCGAAGATCGCCACCCGGCCAGCCGAGTCGAGGGCGTACGAGCCGATGCCGTCGGCGCTCAACCGCAGCCGCTCCCGTAGCGTGCGCTCTCCCGGGCTGAGCTGGTCGGTGTCCTCCGACCGGAGCGCCGCCGGATCGGCGACAAGCCGCTCCTGCCCGGTGTCGACGTCAAGGAGCCAGAGCGCCTCGGTCGGGTCCGTCGGCCCGCCCGAGCGAAGGAAGAGCACCCGGGAGCCGTCGTCGGCCACCGAGATCGCCCGCGGCGCTCCGTGGCGGAACCGACGGGTCCGTGCGGCCAGCTCCGGATAGTCCACAAGTCGGATCGTAGGGCGGCGCGGTGGGTGATGTGGCGGACCTGCCCGGACGCATCCCGGTCGGCGGCGAGAACCGCCGGATAGAGTGACCGACGTGACGACACCGCCCGATCGCCGGCTCCTGCTGGTCCATGCGCACCCCGACGACGAAGCCATCGGCACCGGCGCGACGATGGCCCACTACGCGGCCACCGGCGCCCACGTCACGCTCGTCACCTGCACCCTGGGTGAGGAGGGCGAGGTGCACGTGCCGGAGTTGGCGCAACTCGCCGCGGCCGAGGCTGACCAGCTCGGCGGCTACCGGATCGGGGAGCTGGCGGCGGCCTGCCGCGCGCTCGGGGTCACCGACCACCGGTTCCTCGGCGGCGCCGGCCGCTATCGCGACTCCGGGATGATGGGCCTGGCCACCAACGAGCACCCGCGCGCCTTTTGGCAGGCCGACCTCGATGTGGCCGCCGGGCAGCTGGTGGAGCTCATGCGGGAGCTCCGGCCCCAGGTCATGGTCACCTATGACGACAACGGGTTTTACGGCCATCCGGATCACATCCAGGCCCACCGGGTGGCGATGCGGGCACACGAGTTGGCCGCCGCCGAAGGGTTCGCTCCGGCGAAGGTCTACTGGACGGCGATGCCGCGCAGCGTGCTGGAGGCCGGAATGACCCACTTCGCCGGCTCGTCGGACAACCCGTTCGCGGGCATCCAGGAGGCGGTGGAGTTGCCGTTCTGCACGCCGGACGAGCACATCGCCGCCCGGATCGACGCGAGCGGGCAGCACGCCGCGAAGGCGGCGGCGATGCGCGCGCACGCCACCCAGATTCCGGACAACTCCTGGCTGTACTCGATCGCCGGAAATTTCGGCAGCGAGTTCATGGGGGTGGAGTACTACACCCTCGCCAGCGGTGAAAAGGGCCCCGGCTCCGGCCCGTACGGGTGGGAGGACGACCTCTTCGCCGGGCTGCCGGTCGGGGAGGGGCCGGACCGGACTTCGGCCGCGGAGGGCTCGGACCCGACTCCCGCCGACGGCGTCAACCGTGCCCCGGTCGGCGCGACCGGTCAGTGGTGAGTCTCCCCGCCATGCCGGTGTCGGTGGTGCCCGACGAGAGCGTTCCGCCGCCGGCCCGGGGCAACGCCCGGCTGGCCGACCGGGCGTTGCGGTTCGCTGGCGGCGTGTTGGCCGTCGCCGGTGGGGCCCTCAGCGCGGTGCTGGAGCTCCTGCTCGCCCCGCTGCGGGTCGGCAACCAACTGATCGGGGTGACCGTGCTGGTCGCGGTCGGGTTGAACGTGGCCCTGAGCTGGTTCGCCCTGGCTACTGTCGGACGTCGGTGGGCGGTGGCGCTGCCCGCCGTGCCGTGGTTTTTCCTGGTCGCGGTCGCCGGGATCCGCACCTCGGAGGGGGACGTGCTGCTGGCCGGCACCTGGGTGGACCTGCTGCTCGTCGTGGCCGGCGCAATGACCTTCGCGGTGCTGGGGTTCCGGCAGATCATGGCCACCCCGCCGACTGGCCGACCCGGGGCCTGACGGCACCCGTCCTCCGGTGGTAGACATTCCTGCCAGGACGTCCCGTACGAGTGGTGGCGGGCGGTATGGCGGGAGGGCGCGATGAGGCAGCGGTGGTGGATGGCCGGAGGGCTGGCGGGTGCGCTGTTCGTAGTGAACGTGGTCGCTCGGTTGATCATTCGGTTGGGCTTCGACGATACGGACACAACCGCGGCTGATCGGGTGTCGCTCGGGATGTTCGTGGTGATCGGGGTGGGCTTGGCCGCGGTCACCTTCGTCTGGAGCCGACGCCGGCCTGCCGCCGAGTGGGGGGCGGAGATCGCCGCCGCGGTCGGCGTCGCGCTGGCGCTGACCATACTGGTCGGGCCGCTGCTGGTGGGGAAGAACCCGTTCGGTGACGGTGCGGGGACCTTCTTCGCGCAGATCTGGCTCTATGCCGCGGTCACCGGGGTCGGGGTGCTGCTGGGTTATCTGCTGGCCGTCGCGCTCGGCCTGGACCACCGCTCCCAGGCACTGAAGCGGTACGCCGAGTCGCAGGCGGCGAAGCCGCAGAAGCCGGTCCGCCGCTGACCCGTCAGCCCGCCGGTGCGGTTCGGGTCCGGTAGGTGTGGTGGGTGGTGAAGCCGAGCGCTCGATAGAGCGGCACCGCTTCTGCGTTGCCCTGTTCGACCTGGAGGAAGGCGTTTGTCGCGCCGACCGCCGTACCCCAGTCGGCGAGGGCGCGGACCACCTGCCGGGCCAGTCCTCGCCGACGTGCCTCGGGTGCCACCTCGATCAGACTCAGGCCCAGCCAGCGGCCCGCCCCGGTGACCGTTCCCCGGCCGACGGCGACCAGCCGGCCGGCAACGCGTACCTGGGCGAAGCGGATCTGGGGTACGGCGGTGAGCACCTGCCGGGCGGCGGCCGGCAGGTCGCCCTTGCGGTTGGCGGCGACCGCCAGCCAGTCCGTCGACGGCGCGGCGGTCAGCTCGACCGGCGGTGCGTCGGCGAGATCGGGTCGGGCGGGCGGCAGCGCGGCCAGCAGTGCGGCCAGCGGTGCCGTCTGGACGAGCACCGGCGGGCCACCGCGCCAACCCCGGGCGTCGAGCTCCGCGCTGATCGGCGCGGCGAGTGGCAGCGGCGTGTTGATCAGCGCGGGCTGGCCGAGGTCGGCGTACCAGTGCTGCACCGCGTCGATCGCGGCGGGCAGCGGCCGGTCCGGGTCGCCGACGGGTAGCGCCGAGTTGGCGCGTCCGGTCCAGCCGTCGGCGCTGCGCAGCAGCCAGTCGCCCAGCTGGGCCCGGGTCGGTGCCGGCCAGGCGGCGTCGGCCGCGTGCTCCAGCGCGGCCACCGCGGCAGCTGCCGGCCGGCGGGAGGGGGGTACTCGCCGAGCTCGGTGGATTTCGGACCTCGGCACGCTGAGTCGACCCTGCGCGGTGACGAGGGTGAGATGGCTCTCGCTCAGCTCGGCCAACTCGCCGAGGGCGTCGGAGAAGCAGGGCCGTCCTGCGCGAATCCCCACAATTCGGCGGACTACCACCCGCTGTCCCACATCCTCTGGTTGGAGCACGATCGACCTCCTCCCCGAGGAGATACTAGGCTCATACCCGTCGCGGATGATCGCGGCGTGTCTGCGGAGGAGAAGATCGGTGACCTACATCATCGCCGAGCCGTGCGTGGATGTGCTCGACAAGGCCTGCATCGAGGAGTGCCCGGTCGACTGCATCTACGAGGGCAACCGGATGCTCTACATCCACCCCGACGAGTGCGTCGACTGTGGTGCCTGTGAGCCGGTGTGCCCGGTCGAGGCGATCTTCTACGAGGACGACGTGCCGGAGCAGTGGAAGGACTACACCGCGGCCAACTACGAGTTCTTCGAGGACCTGGGTTCGCCCGGCGGCGCCTCGAAGATCGGCAAGGTGGAGAAGGACGCCACCTTCGTCGCGGCGCAGGCGCCGCGTGGAGAGGCGAACTGAACCGGCCCACGCCGGTCTCGGCTCGGCTGCCGGAGTTCACCTGGGACGCCCTGGAGGCCGCGGCCGCTCTGGCCGCGGCGCACCCGGGAGGCCTGATCAACCTCTCCATCGGTACGCCGGTTGACCCGGTGCCGCCGTCGATCCGGCAGGCGCTGGCGGACGCCTCGGACGCCCCCGGGTACCCGCTGACCGCCGGCTCGCCGGCGCTGCGGGCCGCGATGGTGGCCTGGGCGGCGCGGGCTTGCGGTGCCGACCCGGACGGTCTCGGAGTGCTTCCGGTGGTCGGGTCGAAGGAACTGGTCGCCTGGTTGCCCACGCTGCTCGGGATCGGGCCGCAGGACGTGGTCGTGGTGCCGTCGGTGGCGTACCCGACCTACGAGGACGGGGCTCGGCTCGCCGGGGCGACCGTCGTGCGGGCTGATTCGTTGACCGCCCTCGGTCCAACCCCCCGGGTCCGCCTGGTCTGGGTGAACTCGCCGGGGAACCCGACCGGGCGGGTGCTGCCCGCACCCCATCTGCGCAAGGTGGTCGACTGGGCCCGGGAGCGCGGTGCGGTTGTCGCCAGTGACGAGTGCTACCTGCCGCTGGGCTGGGAGGCCGAGCCGGTCTCGGTGCTGTCGCCGCAGGTCTGCGGCGATTCGTACGACAGCGTCCTGGCCGTGCACTCGCTCTCCAAGCGGTCCAACCTCGCCGGCTACCGGGCCGGCTTCGTCGCTGGCGACCCGGCGCTCGTCGCCGAGCTGCTCAAGGTACGCAAGCACGCCGGGATGATCATGCCGGCGCCGGTGCAGGCCGCGATGGTGACCGCCCTTGCGGACGAGCGGGACGCCACCGAGCAGCGGGAGCGCTACCGGGCCCGGCGGTCCGTGCTGCGCGCCGCGTTCACCGCCGCCGGGTTCACCGTCGAGCACTCGGAGGCCGGGCTCTACCTCTGGCTGACCCGGGATGAGGACTGCTGGGCCACGGTCGACTGGCTGGCCCGGCGGGGCATCCTGGTGGCGGCGGGCGCCCTCTACGGGCCCACCGGCGCGCGACATGTCCGCGTGGCGCTGACCGCGTCCGACCAGCACGTGGCGGCGGTCGCCGACCGGTTGGCCGGCTGAGGACGGCGGGTACGACCGTGACCGATGCTGGGAACACCGCGGCCGGGGCGGCGTACCGCGGGGTCCGGGCCGCGGTCGTGGGGACCGGTCTGATCGGGGGGTCCATCCTGCTTCGGCTCCGCGATGCCGGGCTGGACGTCGCCGGCTGGGATCCGGACCCAACGACCCGGGACCAGGCGCGGGAGCGGGGAGTGCCGGTCCCGGAGACCGTCGAGGCGGCGGTCGCCGGACGGGAGTTGGTCTTCCTGTGTGGGCCGCTACCGACCCTGCCCGCTACCCTGTCGACCGTCGCCACGGCCAGCGGGCCCGACTGCGTCCTCACCGACGTGGGTAGTACCAAGGCCGAGGTGGCCGCGGCAGCGGCCCGGCTCGGTCTGCTGCACCGGTTCGTGCCGGGGCACCCGATGGCGGGCGCCGAGTTCGCCGGGCTCGCGGCGGCCCGGCCGACGCTCCTCGACGGGGCCGCGTGGGTGCTGTGCCCGGGGCCGGCGACGGCGACGTTCCGCTGGCTCACCGGGCTCCTCCTGGCGGTGTTCGGGGCTCGGGTGGTGCCGCTGGCCGCGGCCGAGCACGACCGGGCCGCCGCCCTCGCGTCGCACGTGCCGCACCTGCTCGCCGGGGCGCTGGCCGGGGCGACCGGTCGGGCAGCGGCACCGGATGCCGTTCTCGCCCTCGCCGCCGGCAGCTTCCGCGACGGCACCCGGGTCGCGGCTACCCCGGCGGCGCGGACGGCCAACCTGCTGCTGGGCAACCGGGACGAGGTGCTGCGGGAGCTGGCCGGGGTGCGGGCCTACCTGGACGAGCTGGTCGAGGCCCTGCGCACCGATGACCGGGAGCGGCTCACCGCACGCTACGACGAGGCAGGGGCGATCCGGCGCCTGCTGTCCGACCGGGCGTACGCCGCCCAGGTCCGCGAGTTCCCGGTCGGTGGAGACCACACCGCGGAGGTCGGCTGGCTTCGGGAGGTCGGCGCGGCCGGCGGCTACCTGGGCGGCTGTCAGCTGCGCGCGGGCCGGGTCTGCTACACCGCCGGGCTGCCCCGACCCGGCGGGGCGTGACGCGCGGCGCGGTGGGGGCGCGCGGCTCGGTGGGGCGCGCGGCTCGGTGGGGCGCGCGGCCGCCGGGCCTGCCGGCGCCGGGTGATCGCCGCTAGGGTGTGCAACATGGTGGCTGGACCGGTGGTGGCGGTTCGCGGGGAGTCCTTCCGGGAGGTTGCGCCGGAGCGGGCCCGGTTCGCCGTGGCCGTGCTGGCCCGGGACCGGGACCGGGAGGCCACGCTGAGCCGGCTGGCCGAGCGGGCGGCCGCCGTCCGGGTGCTCCTCGACGGGTACGACTCGATGATCGAGCGGCGGGAGACCGGCGAGCTGCGGGTCTCCCCGGAGCTACGCCGTTCCGGGGAGAAGGTGCGCGCATATCACGGCAGCGTGCGCACCACCGTCACGGTTACCGACTTCACCACCCTGGGCGAGTTGCTGCTGCGCCTGGCCGACCAGGACCAGGTCGAGGTGTCGGGGCCGTGGTGGTCGCTGCGTCCGGACAGCCCGGTCTACCGCGAAGCGCGGCACGCGGCGATCGCCGACGCGCTGCGGCGGGCCCACGAGTACGCGGAAGCCCTCGGCGCCCGGGTGACCGCGTTGGTCGAGCTCGCCGACGCTGGCGTCGATCGACCAGCCACGTTGGCCGCCCGGTCCTACTCGGCCGCGGCCGAAAGGCTGCCGGAGCTCGATCTGGACCCGCAACCCCAGTCGGTGCAGGCGGCGGTGCAGGCACGGTTCACGATCAGCGAGCCGGTCCTGCGCTGATGGGGCCGGCCCGAGTCGTACCGGTTGCCGCGCTGGTGGCGCGGGCCCGCGCGCTCGCCGACACCGGTTCCCGCCAGCTGCTGGGCATCACCGGCGCTCCCGGCGCGGGCAAGTCCACCCTGGCCGCGCAGATCGTCGCCGCGGTCGGGCCGGCGGCCCGGCTGGTGCCGATGGACGGGTTTCACCTTGCGCAGGCCGAGCTCGTCCGGTTGGGCCGGGCGGAGCGCAAGGGCGCCGTGGACACGTTCGACGCCAACGGCTACGTTTCGCTGCTGCGCCGGCTGCGGCGCCCCGAGCCCACCTCGGTCTACGCGCCGGAGTTCCGGCGGGAGTGGGAGGAGCCGGTCGCCGGGGCGGTCGAGGTGCCGCCCTCGGTCCGGCTGGTGGTTACCGAGGGCAATTATTTGTTGCTGCCGGATTGGCCGTGGGAGGAGATCCGGCCACTGCTACACGAGGCGTGGTTCCTGGATCTCGATGCGGAGCAGCGGCTGCGCCGGCTCACCGCGCGGCACGAGGCGTACGGGCGCTCGCCTGCCCAGGCCCGGGCCTGGGCAGGCGGCACCGACGAGGTGAACGCTGAGCTGGTGGCGAGCACGGCGCACCGGGCCGACCTGGTGGTGCGCCTCGCCGAGCCACCGCCGGGCTGAGTCCGGTCAGTCGTTGGCGTGCAGCGCGGCGTTCAACGCGATGCCCTGCCCGGAGCGCGGCTTCGCCTCGAGTCCGCCGGTGACCGAGTTGCGCCAGAAGAGCAGCCCGTCGACGCCGGTCAGCTCGCGGGCCTTCACCACCCGACCGTCCGGCAGCGTGAGCTTGGAGCTGGCCGTGATGTAGCAGCCCGCCTCGACCACGCAGTCGTCGCCGAGCGAGATGCCCACGCCCGCGTTCGCGCCGATCAGGCTCCGTTCGCCGATGCGGATCTTCTCGGTGCCGCCCCCGGAGAGGGTGCCCATGATCGAGGCGCCGCCACCGATGTCGGAGCCGTCCCCGATCAACACGCCCTGCGTGATGCGCCCCTCGACCATGGAGGCGCCAAGCGTCCCGGCGTTGAAGTTCACGAAGCCCTCGTGCATCACCGTCGTGCCGGAGGCGAGGTGGGCGCCGATCCGGACCCGGTCCGCGTCGGCGATCCGGACGCCGGAGGGCACCACGTAGTCGGTCATTCGGGGGAACTTGTCCACCCCGTAGACGGTGAGGTGGCGGCCGGCGGACCGCTCGATGACCCGCAGCTCGTCCACCCGCTCCGGCGGGCAGGGCCCGGCCGAGGTCCAGGCGACGTTGGCCAGCTTGCCGAAGATGCCGTCGAGGTTGAGCTCGTTGGGCCGCACCAGCCGGTGCGAGAGGAGGTGCAGCCGGAGGTACGCGTCCGCGGCGTCCTTGATCGGGTCGGCCAGCGAGCCGAGAACGGTTACCAGCTGGACGGTCCGCAGACCCGGCAGCGCCCGGTCGCCGACCGCGCCGGGCGGCAGGTCGAGGACATCCGCCTCATCCTCACCCGGGACCAGCGGCAACTCGCCGAGGCCCAGCTTGCCGGTCGGGTACCAGGTATCGAGCACCTGGTCGTCAGCGGTTACGGTGGCCAGGCCGATGCCCCAGGCAGACTGCGTAGTGGTCACCTCTGTGACGGTACCGTGCGGATTATGAAGAACCCGTTGACCCCCGAGGTCCTCGCTGACCCGGTGGCCCTGACCCGCGCCCTGGTCGACATCGAGTCCGTCTCCCGGAACGAGAAGGCGATCGCGGACTGTGTCGAGGATGTGCTGCGCGGTGTGCCGCACCTGACCACCTACCGGTACGGCAACACCGTGATGGCCCGTACCAGCCTCGGCCGGGACCAGCGGGTGGTGCTCGCCGGTCATCTCGACACGGTCCCGATCAACAACAACTTTCCCGCCACCGTGCGCGGTGACCTGATGTACGGCTGCGGCACCTCGGACATGAAGAGCGGGGTCGCGTACGCGTTGCACCTCGCGGTAACCCTGGCCGAGCCGCGGTACGACGTGACGTACTTCTTCTACGAGGCGGAGGAGATCGAGTCGGCGTACAACGGTCTCTTCCTCGTCTCCGAGGCGCACCCGGAGTGGCTCACGGCCGACTTCGCGCTGCTGCTGGAGCCGACGCACGGGATCGTCGAGGCGGGCTGCCAGGGCACCCTGCGGGCCACCGTCGGCACCAGCGGCGTACGGGCGCACTCGGCGCGCTCCTGGCACGGCGTGAACGCGATCCACGCCGCTGGGGAGGTGCTGCGCCGGCTCGGGGCGTACGAGGCCCGCCGGGTGACGGTCGATGGTTGCGAGTACCGCGAGGGATTGAACGCGGTGCGGATCAACGGCGGGGTGGCCGGCAACGTGGTGCCGGACCGCTGCACGGTCGAGGTCAACTACCGGTTCGCGCCGGACCGTAGCCCGGAGCAGGCCGAGGCGCATGTGCGCGAGGTGTTCGCCGACTTCGAGGTGGCGATCACCGACCTGGCGTCCGGCGCGATGCCGGGGCTGGAGGCGGCGCCGGCGCAGGAGTTCCTGGCCGCCGTCGGTACCGCACCGGTCGGCAAGCTGGGCTGGACGGACGTTGCCCGCTTCGCGGCGTTGGGTACGCCGGCGCTGAATTTCGGCCCGGGGGATCCCAACCTCGCCCACCACCCGGACGAACACGTCGAGATCGGGAAGATTCGCGACGGTGCGGCGGTGTTGCGTCGCTGGCTCTCGGTCGCCTGAACGGCCCGGTCCCCCCGCCCGTCGGCGTATCTCCACTACGGTTGCCTGCATGAGCGAGAGCAACGGGCGGGAGGCGGCCGGTGCGGCCCCGCGGGACCAGCACCGGGGCACCGGGGCACCACGTCGGTCCGTGATCGGCGGCAGTACCGCCGATCAGCGGCTGCTGGACTCCCGCCAGCGCAGTGACTGGAAGACCCGGGACGCGTGGCGGGCGCTGCGGATCCTCTCCGAGTTCGTCGAGGGCTTCGACACCCTCTCCGACCTGCAGCCGGCGGTGAGCGTTTTCGGTTCGGCGCGGAGCCGACCGGACAGCCCGGAGTGCCAGCTGGCCGAGGAGTTGGGTGGGGCGCTGGCCCGGGCCGGCTACGCGGTCATCACCGGCGGGGGGCCGGGGGTGATGCAGGCGGCGAACCGGGGGGCCAGCGAGGCCGGCGGGCTCTCCGTCGGCTTGGGCATCGAGCTCCCCTTCGAGCAGGGCATCAACGACTGGGTCGATGTAGCGATCGAGTTTCGGTACTTCTTTGCGCGGAAGACCATGTTCGTCAAGTACGCCCAGGCGTTCGTGGTGCTTCCGGGTGGTTTCGGCACGATGGACGAGCTGTTCGAGGCCCTCACCCTGGTGCAGACCGGCAAGGTGACCCGGTTCCCGGTGGTGCTGATGGGCGTTGACTACTGGCGCGGGTTGCTCGACTGGCTGCGGGACACGATGGCGGCCGAGGGTAAGATCGGAGCGGTTGATCTTGATTTGATCTGCCTCACCGACGACGTGAACGCGGCCGTGCGGCACATCGTCGAGGCGGAGGCGGTGCTCTCCGCCGAGCAGGAGTCGATCCGCGAGGAGTCCGTCGCCGTCACCGCGGCCGAGCAGCAGGCCGCGGCGGACGAGGGAGGTCGGGGCTGACCATGGCAGCGATCTGTGTTTTCTGCGCGTCTTCCCGCACGCTTGACCAACGCTTTCTGGACCTGGCGACCGAGACCGGCGCGGAGCTGGCCCGCCGGGGTCACACGCTCGTCAGCGGTGGTGGTCGGGTCGGGATGATGGGAGCGGTGGCGGCCGGCGCGCGGGCCGCCGGCGGGCGGACGCTGGGCGTAATCCCGCAGGCCCTGGTCGATCTGGAGGTCGCCGACCTCGCCTCCGACGAGCTGTTGGTCACCGAGTCGATGGCCGACCGTAAGACCGTCATGATCGACAAGTCGGATGCCTTCCTCACGCTCCCCGGTGGCCTCGGCACGCTGGACGAGCTCTTCGAGGTCTGGACGACCGCCACCCTGACGCTGCACAGCAAGCCGATGACGCTGGTGGACGCCGACGGCTTCTACCGCCCGCTCCTCGACTGGCTGGGTGGTCTGGCCAAGCAGACCTTCCTGAAGTCGGCGGGCCTGGAGCTGCTCCCCGTCGTGGCGACCGTCCCCGCGGCCCTCGATCTCCTGGAGTCCCGGCTGAGCTGAGCGCCACCGCACGGGTCTTGCGTTACGGCTTGCCAGGTCGGCGGTTGCGGCTTGCCAGGTCGGCGGCAGCCCGACCTGGCCGCCCCCGCTGGTGGGCAGACGGTAGGTCAGGGCGTCCGGCGGCGTGGGCGGATGTGGATCTGTCGGCCGGATCTGGTGGGATGAGGGGATGCAGGCATACCGGCTGGTACGCCGGTCCGGCGGGCCGGCGGGGGCGTTCACCCCGGCGGGCGACCGTGCCCTGCTGGGCGAGCAGGGTCGATTGGGCGAGCACGGTCGGTTGGGCGAGCACGGTCGGTTGGGCGAGCGGCTCGACGATCCCCGGCAGGCAGAGGTGATCGGCCACGCCGTCGGGCCGATGCTGGTGCTCGGCGGGCCGGGCACCGGCAAGACCGCCACCCTGGTCGAGGCGGTCGCCGCGCGGGTAGCCGAGGGGGTGGATCCCGAGCGCATCCTGGTGCTCACCTTCAGTCGTCGACAAGCAACCGGCCTGCGCCAGCGCATCGAGTCCCGGATCGCCGGCGCGGGCCACCGGGTGCTGCGGGAACCACTGGTCCGCACCTTCCCGGCGTACGCGTTCGGGCTGCTGCGTCGTGCCGCCGCGGAGCGCGGCGAACCCTCGCCCCGGCTGCTCACCGGCCCCGAGCAGGATCTGATCATTCGGGAGTTGCTGGACCTGGTGGGCGAGGAGCCGGACGACGATCCGGTGGGCTGGCCGGAGGACCTGCGCCCGGCCCTGCGTACCCGCGCCTTCGCCAGCCAGCTGCGGGATCTGCTGATGCGGGCCGCCGAGCGGGGCGTCGGTCCGGTGGAGCTGGCCCGGCTGGGTGAGCAGCTCGGCCGGGCCGACTGGCCGGCCGCCGCCCGGTTCCTCCGGGAGTACGTCGCCGTACTGGCGCTGCGCGATGTCGGCAACCGCGGCTCGATCGCCTACGACCCGGCCGAGCTGGTCCGCGCCGCCACCGGAATGCTGCTCGACGATCCGGCGCTGCTGGCCGCGGAGCGGCGCCGGCTGGCGCACGTCTACGTGGACGAGTACGCCGACACCGACCCTGCCCAGCAGGAGCTGCTGGAGACCGTGGCGGGGGGCGGCAAGGCGCTGGTCGTCCTCGCCGATCCCGACTCCTCCACGTACGCCTTCCGTGGTGCCGACCCGGACGGTGTGGTGACCTTCCCGCACCGATTCCGGACCGCCTCCGGTGCGCCGGCGGCGCGGGTCGTCCTCAGCACGTCGTACCGGGCCGGTCCCCGACTGTTGGCGGCGCACGCGCGGCTGGCCCGCCGGTTGCGTGGCCCGGCCACGCACCGGCGGACCCGGGCGTTACCCGCAGCGGCGGCGGGCACGGCGGAGGTCCGTACGTTCCGCTCGGCCGCCAGCGAGGCGGCCTGGCTGGCGCATGCACTGCGGGCGGCGCACCTGCTCGACGGGGTGCCCTGGTCCGAGATGGCCGTGTTGGTGCGCTCCACCGGGCGAGCGCTGCCCTCGCTGCGGCGTGCCCTGCACGCCGCCGGGGTGCCCACTGTGGTGCACGGCGAGGACCTGCCGCTGCACCTGCAACCGGCAGTTGCCCCGCTGCTACTGCTGTTGCGCTGTGCGCTCGCCCCGGACCGGCTCGATGAGGAGGCGGCCGTCGCCCTGCTGCACTCCTCGTTGGGCGGGGCGGATCCGCTGGCGGAACGGCGGCTGCGGCAGGGGCTGCGGGTTATGGCCCTGGCCGCCGGCGACCGCCGCCCCTCCGGCGAGCTGATCGTCGAGGCGCTGCAGGACCCGGCCGAGCTGGCCGGCATCGACCGCCGGTGGGCGGAGCCGGCGCAGACGGTGGCCGGTCTGTTGGCGGTTGCCCGGGAGGCGGCCGCCCGGCCGGGTGCCACCGCCGAGGAGGTGCTCTGGGCGGTGTGGCGGGCCAGTGGCCTCGCCGACCTCTGGTCGGCGGCGCTGGCCCGCACCCCGGCGGCGGCCGGGGAGGGGGAGGTCGCCCGGCGTCGTCGCGCCGAGGCCGCCGACCGGGACTTGGACGCGGTGCTGGTGCTCTTCGACGCCGCCGCCCGGTTCACCGACCGGCTGCCCGGGGCGCGGGTCGAGGTCTTCCTCGACCATGTGCTCGGGCAGGACCTGCCCGCCGACACTCTCGCCCCGACCGCTGACCGGGGCGACGCGGTGCGGCTGCTCACCGCGCACGCCGCGAAGGGGCTGGAGTGGGATCTGGTCGCCGTCGCCGGAGTACAGGAGGGGGTCTGGCCCGACCTGCGGCTGCGGGGCAGTCTGCTGGGGTCGGAGCGCCTCGTGGACGTGCTCGCCGGCCGCTCGGCCGGCGAGGGGCGGCGGGCCTCCGTCGTTGGCCAGACCTCGGCCCTGCTAGACGAGGAGCGGCGGCTCTTCCACGTCGCGGTGACCCGGGCTCGGCGCCGGCTGCTGGTCAGCGCCGTGGCCAGCGCCGCCGTCGGTGGCGATGACCACGACGAGCAGCCGAGCCGGTTCCTGCACGAACTCGGCGTGGCCGACCCGCCGCCGGCCGGGGGCGCGGGATCGGACGGAGCGGCGCCACCGGCCGCGGGCGCCGGACCGGACGGAGCGGCGCCACCGGCCGCGGGCGCCGGACCGGACGGAGGTGTGGGACCCGACCAGGGCACCGGGCCGGACGACGCCCGGACGGCCACGTTGCCGCTCAGCCGGCCGCCCCGGGCGCTCACGCTGGCGTCGCTGGTGGCGGAGCTGCGTACCGCGGTGACCGACCCGAGCGCGCCGGTGCCCCGGCGGCGGGCGGCCGCGGCTGAGCTGGCCCGGCTCGCCGCCGAGGGGGTCGCCGGGGCGCACCCAGACGACTGGTGGGGGCTGCGTCCGCTCTCCGACGAACGGCCGCTGGCCGCCGACGGCGAGCCGGTGCGGGTCACCCCGTCCGGGATGGAGAGCGCCCTGCGGTGCAGCCTGCGCTGGCTGCTCGAACGGCACGGCGGTGGCGCGCCGGCCAGCGCGGCGCAGGGGGTGGGAAACCTGGTGCACGCCGCCGCGATGCTGGCCGAGAACGCCAGCTCGGACCGGCGGGCGCTGCTCGACTACGTGGCGGCCCGGTTCGACGCGATCGAGCTGGCGGCCCGGTGGCTGGTCGGCCCGGAGCAGGCCCGCGCCGAGGCGATGGTGGACAAGCTGCTGCGCTGGCTGGCCACCAACCCGCGTCGGCTGCTCGCCATCGAGCACGAGTTCGCCGTCCGGCTGGACGACCCACGCCACCCCGTCGACCTGGTCGGCCGGGTGGATCGGCTGGAGGTTGACCCGGACGGCCGGCTCGTGGTGGTTGACCTTAAGACCGGCAAGTCGACCGCGGTGACCGCAGCGGACCTCGCCGAGCATCCGCAGCTGGGCGCGTACCAGGCGGCGGTCGAGGCGGGCGGGTTCGCCGAGTTCGGGACCGAGTCCGGGGGCGCATCCCTGGTGCAGCTCGGCACCGGCACCAAGGAAGCCCGGGAACAGGCCCAACCGCCGGCCGGCGAGGGGCCGGCGGCCGGCTGGGCGACCGCCCTGGTCCGGCGGACCGCCGAGACGATGGCCGCCGCCACCTTCGCCGCGGTCGCCAACTCGAAGTGTCGGGTCTGCCCGGTGCGCACCAGCTGCCCGGTGTCCGGGCAGGGGCGCCAGGTCGTCGAACCGCCGAGTACTCGCCCAGCGGAGGGCCCGTGACCCAGCCGACCCTGTTCAGCGCGGCGACCCCGACTCCCCGTCGGGCCGACGCCGGGCCCCGGTACACCCCGGTCGAGTTGGCGAAGCTGCTGCGACTGCCGGCGCCCACCCGCGAACAGGCGGCGATCATCGCCGCCCCGGTGGAGCCGTTGCTCGTCGTCGCGGGCGCCGGTTCCGGCAAGACCGAGACGATGGCCGCCCGGGTGGTCTGGCTGGTGGCCAACTCGTACGTCCAACCGGAGCAGGTGCTCGGTCTGACCTTCACCCGCAAGGCCGCCGGGGAGCTGGCGCACCGCGTTCGCACCCGGCTCGGTCAGCTCGTTCGGCGGCTCGGGCGCAACGGGCGACACCCGCTCGACGATTCGTTGTCCGGCGAGCCGACGGTCGCCACCTACCACTCGTACGCCGGGCGGGTGGTAACCGAACACGGGCTGCGCGCCGGGTACGAGCCCGCGACCCGGCTGCTCACCGAGGCGTCCCGCTGGCAGCTCGTTGACCTGATCGTGCGGACCTACGACGGTGACATGTCCGAGGTGGACCGGATGCCGAGCACGATCACCGACGCGGTGCTGGCCCTCGCCGGCGAGTTGGACGAGCACCTGGTCGAGCCGGACCACCTGGCGGCCTGGACCGGACGGTTCTTCGCCGACGTGCAGTCCCGCCCCGGCCGGGTCTACGCCGACGTGCGCCGGGCGCTCACCCTCGCGCAGGTCCGGTTGAAGCTGTTGCCGCTGGTCCGGGCGTACGCCCGGCGCAAGGAGGATTTCGAGGCGATGGACTTCGCCGACCAGTTGGCTCGGGCGGCCCGGGTCGCCCGGGACCACCCGGTGGTCGGTGAGCTCGAGCGGGACCGCTACCGGGTGGTGCTGCTCGACGAGTATCAGGACACCAGCCATGCCCAGGTGGTGCTGCTGAACGCGCTCTTCGGCGGCGGGCACCCGGTGACCGCGGTCGGTGACCCCTGTCAGTCGATCTACGGCTGGCGGGGGGCGAGTGCGGGCACCCTCGACCGGTTCCGCACCGAGTTCGCCCAGGCCGACGGCGCTCCGGCCGAGGTACGCACCCTGACCACCAGTTGGCGTAACCGGCCGGAGATTCTGGCGGTGGCGAACGCCCTCGCCACCCCGCTCCGCGCCGCCGGCGCCCGGGTGCCGGAGCTGCGTGCCGCCCTCAGTGTCAAGGACCCGATCCCGCACCGTACCCCCCGCGGGGTGGCTGCCGGCACCGTCCACTGCGCGCTGTTGGACACCTACGCGGACGAGGCGAACTGGATCGCCGACAGCCTGCTGCGTGCCTGGCAGGGAGCGGCGGGGATGCCCGGGGCGTTGCCCGAGCACCTTCCGGTCGTGGCGCGTCCCACCACCGCGGTGCTGGTCCGGCTGCGCAGCCAGATTCCGGCGATCGAGTCGGCGCTGCGGGCCCGGGGCCTGCCGGTCGAGGTGGTGGGGCTGGGCGGCCTGCTGGACACCCCGGAGGTGCGGGACGTGGTCTGCACCCTGCGGGTGCTGGCCGACCCGACCGACGGGGCGGCGCTGCTTCGGTTGCTGACCGGTGCCCGGTGGCGGATCGGGCCGCGGGACCTGGTGGCCCTGCACCGTAGGGCTCGGGCCATCGCCGCCGCGCGCCGGCAGCTCGCGGCCGATGACGAGCCGGAGATCGTCCCGGATCTGCTGGACGAGGCGACTCTGGTGGAGGCCCTGGCCGATCTGGGGCCGGCGCCGGCGTACTCGGCGGAGGGCTATGCCCGGCTCCGCGCCGCCGCCCAGGAACTGGGCCTGCTGCGTTACCGGCTGGACCAGTCGCTGCCGGACCTGATCGCGGACATCGAGCGGACGATCGGCCTGGACGTGGAGGTGGCGGTGCGTGCCGGCCGGGACGAGGCCGGCGATGCCGGGCTGGCCCGGGGGCACCTGGATGCGCTCGGTGACGTCGCGGCCCGGTTCAGCGGGGAGACGCCGGGCGCCACACTCTCGGCCTTCCTGGCCTATCTGGCGGCGGCGGAGGACGAGGAGCGCGGGCTCGCCCCCGGTGAGGTGGAGGTGGTCGAGGGGGCGGTGCAGGTTCTCACCGCGCACGCGGCCAAGGGCCTGGAGTGGGACATCGTGGCGGTGGCGGGGCTGAGCCGCGGGGTGTGGCCGGGTCCGGTGCGCAACTCCGACCACTGGCTAGGCGGGCTGGGGGTGCTGCCGTTCCCGCTGCGCGGCGACGCTGCCGGGTTGCCGGTGTTGGCCCTGGCCGGGGCCGAGGAGCAGCGCGGGGTGGCGCAGGCCTTGGCGGACTTCACCGCGGCGTGGCGGGCGCACGACGAGCGGGAGGAGCGGCGGTTGGCGTACGTCGCGGTGACTCGTCCCCGCCGGCTGCTGCTCTGCTCCGGCCATTGGTGGGGGGAGGGCACCAAACGTCCGCGCGGCCCCTCCGCGCTCCTGCGGGACCTGCATCAGGCCTGCCGGGACGGGGGCGCTGGGCAGGTGGTGGACGAGTGGGCCGCGGAGCCCGCCCCGGACGCGGTGAATCCCACGACCGAGGTGGTGCTTCGGGCGGAGTGGCCGGCTGACCCGTTGGGTGCCCGTCGACCGGTGCTGACCGAGGCGGCAGCCCTGGTGCGGCGCTACTTGACAGCGGGGGTGCCGAACCGTCCGGCAGCCGGCGGCGTGGCGGTGGCCGGCCCTCGGGTGCCGAGCGTGGGCGACCCGGGTGGCGACGACCCGGGCGGCGACGATCTGGGCGGCAATGTCCTGGGTGGCGACGACCCGGAGGTGGCGCGTTGGCGCCGGGAGGCCGATCTGCTGCTCGCCGAGCGGGCCGAGCTGACCCGACAGGCTGGCCCGATTGAGGTCGTACTGCCCGCCGCGCTCTCGGTCACCCAGCTGGTGGCGCTGCGGCGGGACCCGGCGGCCCTGGCCCGGTCACTGCGCCGGCCCCTGCCCACCGAGCCGAACCCGTACGCCCGTCGGGGTACCGCCTTCCACACCTGGCTGGAGCAGCGGTTCGGGGCCGGCCGGCTGCTCGATGTGGACGAGTTACCCGGTGCGGCGGACGCGGACGCCGCACCGGACGAGGCGCTCACCGAACTCCAGGAACGCTTCCTGGCCAGTGAGTGGGCGGATCGGACGCCGCTCGAGGCCGAGGTGCCGTTCGCGACGGTGCTCGCCGGGGTGGTCGTCCGGGGCCGGATGGACGCGGTCTTCGGTCGGCCCGGCGGCCGGTTCGACGTGGTGGACTGGAAGACGGGCCGGCAGCCCACCGGAGCGGCCGCCACAGCGGCAGCGGTGCAGCTCGCGGTCTACCGCCTGGCCTGGGCGGAGCTGGCGGGGGTTCCGGTTGCGCAGGTGGGTGCGGCGTTCCACTACGTCCGGGACGGGGCGACGGTGCGGCCGGTGGACCTGCTTGACGCCGCGGGTCTCACCGCGCTGATCGCCTCGGTCCCGGAACCTGGGCCGGCGGGAACCATCGCCGGCTGAGTCAGCAATTGGGCGGCGGATAGGTCCGAATGGTGATTGCGTCCGGCGGCCCGGCCCGCGAGGCTGGTCCGAGGGGGATGACACCGCCGTCCGCTCAGGGTGGAAGGGGTATGCATGACGGGGCAAAGCGGCCTGGACGCGGTACGGGAACTGCTGCTGGTGGCGGTCGTCGCCGGGGTCGGGGTACTGCTCGCACTGATCGTCGTCTTCAGCCCGTGGCACGCCGTGCCGGACAAGGCCGCGCCCGCGGCCCCGGTTGAGCTGCGCAGCCCGGAACCGACAGCGACCGTGGGCTGAGTGCGGCGGGAGGCCATCGGTGCGTCCGCGCGGACGGGTTAGGGTCGACGCGTGTCGACCACCCGCAGAGCGACGATTCCAGCAACGAGGTACCCCGTCGAGCGATTCACACTCGACAATGGTCTGCGGGTGGTGCTCACCCCGGACCGCAGCGCCCCGGTGATCGGGGTGGCAGTCGTCTACGACGTCGGTATTCGCTCCGAGCCGGAGGGGCGCACCGGCTTCGCGCACCTCTTCGAACATCTGATGTTCCAGGGTTCGGAGAATCTGGAGAAGCTGGCCCACTTCCGGCACGTACAGGGGGCGGGCGGCACCTTCAACGGCTCCACCCACCTGGACTACACCGACTACTACGAGACGTTGCCGGGCAACGCCCTCGAACGAGCCCTCTTCCTTGAGGCGGACCGGATGCGCGGCCCCCGGTTGACCGAGGAGAATCTGCGCAACCAGGTCGACGTGGTCAAGGAGGAGATTCGGGTCAACGTGCTCAACCGGCCGTACGGCGGGTTTCCGTGGCTCACCCTGCCACCGGTGCTCTTCGACACCTTCCCCAACGCGCACGACGGCTACGGGTCCTTCACCGACCTCGAGTCGGCCACGGTGGCCGACGCCGCCGACTTCTTCCAGAAGTACTACGCCAGCGGCAACGCGGTACTCGCGGTCAGCGGCGACATCGACGTAGCCGAGGCGGTCGAGCTGGTCGAGCGGCACTTCGGCGATGTGCCGGCCCGTCCGGCTCCGGTCCGGCCGAGCTTCGCCGAGCCGGACCTGACCGCCGAGCGGCGGGTGTCGTACACCGATCGACTGGCCCCACTGCCGGCGGTCGCCTCGGCCTGGCGGGTGCCGGACCCGATCGGTGACTTCGTCGGCTACCTCCCGTACGCGGTGCTCGCCGAGGTGCTCACCGACGGGGACGCCGCCCGGTTGGTCGAACGGCTGGTCCAGCGGGACCGGTCGGTGACCGGCGTCGGCGGCTACCTGGGCTTCATGGGGGACCCGTTCGACGTCCGCGATCCGACGGCCCTCCTGCTCCAGGCGCACCTGCCACCCGACGGTGACGTGGACAAGGTGCTGCAGACGGTGGATGAGGAGTTGGACCGGCTGGCCACCGACGGGCTGGCCGACGGTGAGCTGGCCCGTACCCAAGCGCGGATGGCCACGCACCTGTTGCGCGACACGGACGCGGTGCTGGGGCGGGCCCTACGGATGGCCGTTCTGGAGCAGCAACGCGGTGAGCCCGGTCTGCTCAACGAGCTACCCCGCCTGGTCGGCGAGGTCACCGAGGAGTCGGTCCGTACCGCTGCCGCCACCCTGCGCCCCCAGCGTCGGGCCACCGTCGAGGTGCTCGCGGGGGCGGAGCAGTGAGCGCCGCGATGACGACCGCCTCGCGCGTCCTGCCGCCGCTCGGGCCGACCCGGAAACTGAAGCTGCCGAAGCAGGCCGAGCGGAGGCTCGGCAACGGTCTCACCGTGATCGCGGTCCGTCGGCCCGCGGTGCCCCTGGTCGAGGTGCGACTCGGGATACCGTTCGGACAGGTGCATCCAGCCCGGGCCGCGATGCTCGCAGAGACCCTGCTCTCCGGTACGACGACGCTGACCGGGGTGCAGATCGCCGCGGAGTTGCAGAAGGTCGGTGGCGGGCTCTCCGCCGGGGTTGACCCAGACCGGTTGATGCTCTCCGGCGCGGGCTTGGCGACCGGCCTGGACCGGATGTTGGAGCTGTTGGCCGGGGTGCTGACCGCGGCGGCCTACCCGGCCGACGAGGTCGCCACCGAGCGGGACCGGCTGGTCGACCGGATCCAGCTGGCCCAGTGCCAGCCGGGGCACCTGGCCCGTACCGCCCTGCTCAAGCGGATCTACGGCCGGCACCCGTACGCGGTGCAGACACCGACTCCGGATCAGGTCCGCGCGGTGCGTCCGAGCGTGCTGCGGAAGCTGCATGACCAGCGGGTGCATCCGAACGGTGCGATCCTGGTGCTGGTCGGCGATGTTCAGCCGGAACGGGCGTTGGACGCGGCCGAGCAGGCGCTCGGCGGGTGGAATGGCGCCGGTCAGGTTGTCGGGCTACCGGCCACGCCGCCGTTGGAACCGGGGCCGCTGCTCCTCGTTGACCGCCCCGAATCGGTCCAGTCGTCGCTGCGGATCGCGCTGCCGGCGGTGCCGCGCACCGACCCCGACCACGCCGCCCTGCAACTCGCGAACCTGATCTTCGGAGGTTACTTCTCGTCCCGGTGGGTGGAGAACATTCGCGAGGAGAAGGGCTACACGTACGGACCGTACTCGTTGGTCGAGCACTCGGTCGCCGGGTCGGTCCTGCTCGCCGCCGCCGAGGTGGCCACCGAGGTGACCGGGGCGGCGTTGCTGGAGACCCAGTACGAGCTGGGTCGGCTGGCCTGCGTTGCACCGGGCGCGGAGGAGCTGGAGCAGGCCCGTCAGTACGCTCTCGGCACGCTTCAGCTCGGCATCTCCACCCAGGCCGGGCTGGCGGCGCTGACCAGCGCGTACGCCAGTAGCGGCCTGCGTCTGGACTTTCTGGCCGAACACGCGGCTCGGCTGGCGAGGGCGACGGTGGCTGAGGTCGCCGACGCGGCGGCCCGATACCTCGCCCCGGCCCGGGCGGTCACCGTCGTGCTGGGGGATGCGCAGCGGGTCGCCGGGCAGTTGGGGACGCTCGCCGAGGTTGTGACTGAACCGGCGGTTCCGTGACGGACGGTGGACCGGCCCCGGCGCTGGCCCGCTCCACCCTGGACCGGGCCGCGCACCGGCGTACCGATCCCGACTGGTTGGGTCGGGCCTGGGGGCGGTGCCGGGTGCTCGTGTTGGACAGCGACAACGCGGGGCGGGCGTTGGTGTCCGCCGGTCCGGAGTCGCCGGTGTTGGTGTTAGTTGACCCGGAGGAGGTGCCGGAGGAGGCAGCTGCCCGGGCGATCTTCCTCGGTGTTGAGTCCGATGGCGTACCAGTGTTTACGGTGGACGCGCCCCTGCCGGTGCTCCCCGGCGCCCGCGCGGCGCACCTGTTGGAGGTCGGCCACCTGCTCACCGACCGGGACGCGGGCCTGCTCACCACGGGTCTGGCCCTGCTCAACTGGCACCGCGGGCACCGGTACTCCCCGCGGACCGGGCAGGCCACCACGATGGATGAGGCCGGTTGGTCCCGGGTCGCCCCGGCGGGGGAGCGGATGTGGCCGCGGACCGATCCGGCGATGATCGTCCTGGTGCACGACGGGGAGTCCGGTCGGGCTGGGCGCTGCCTGTTGGGCAACAATGCCGCCTGGCCGCGGGTGCCGGGTGAGCTGCGCTTCTCCTGCCTCGCCGGCTACGTGGAGCCCGGGGAGTCGGCCGAGGCGGCGGTGCTGCGCGAGGTACGCGAGGAGGTGGACGTCCCGGTCACGGACATCACGTACGTGGGTAGCCAGGCCTGGCCGTTCCCCGGTTCGTTGATGCTGGGTTTTCAGGCGGTGGCCGACCCGCGGCATCCGGTGCGGGTCGACCCGGCGGAGATCACGGCGGCCCGCTGGTTCACCCGGGCCGAGGTCAGCGCGGCGCTGGACGGGCAGAGCGTTGCCGTCCAGGAGGCTCGGCTGGTCCTGCCACCGTCGTCTTCGATCGCGTCCTTCCTGCTGCGCTACTGGCTCGACGGCCACTGTTGACGGCGGGCGCCGCCGGCGGTTGCGGTGGGCGTCGCCGGCGGTTGCGGTGGGCGTCGCCGGGCGGTCACGGGAGGACGTAACCGGGGTGGGTGGTTGGTTCCGAACGTGGTCCCGGCCCGCGACCGCCGTTGCCGCGACGGTCACGGGCCGGGGACCGTGCCGTCGAGACCGGCTGGGGCGAGGAGTACGGCGGGGGAGCCGGGCCGGTTCCGACGGACGGGTATCCGCTCAGCCGCCTCCGTCGTCCGGCCAGCTCGGCCAGGCGGACGGGGGTTCGTCGAGCGGGAGCACCTTGACCCGTTGCCGGCCGGCACGGACCGCGCCGACCGCGGCGAGAGCCCGGGCGAGCAGGAGTGCGGCTTCGCGGTCGTCGGCGTGGACGACCTGCCGGCGTGGCTCGGGCGCGACGGTCTCGTCGCGCAGCCGGCCGCCGTCGGCCCAGGCGGTGGTGAGGTCCACGTCAGCCGCCGCGCGGACATCGGTGCGAACGATCAGGAACCGCATGTCGGTCTCCGGATGGGTGCCGCGACGATTGGGAACGGAGTGGAAGTTCCACGTCACTGCGGGTCATGCTACGCCGCGTAGCGGGCCTGGCAACCGATATGCGGCGATCGGCCGGCAGACTGGCCGATCGGCCGAGGGGCGCCGGGCCGGGTGCCGGACTTGACCGTCGCCCGGCGTCCGAAGACGACGCGGGGCCGCCGGTGTGGCTACGCACCGGCGGCCCCGACGGAGGCGGGTCAGATCCGGTCGAGCTGGCCTTCCTTGGCCGCGGCCAGGAAGCTCTGCCACTCACCTCGGTCGAACAGCAGCACCGGACCGCCCCGGTCCTTGCTGTCCCGGAGGGCCACCGTGGCTGGCATCGGCGCTACCTCCACGCAGTTTGAGGTCTGGCTGCGGGTGCTCTTTCGCCACGCTACCCGCGCCAGGTCGGGGCAGGCGGTCGGCGTGTCGTGGATTTTGTTCATGGTTGCACTCCTGTGTGAACCGGCCGATGGACGAGTAGTGCCCGCACGGACCGACGCTGGGTGCCGGTGGGTCAGCGTTCCGTCAATCGCCCGGGGCGCCGGCGACGCTGGGCCGGCGGTGTTGCCGCCCCGAACGCCGATGCCGACGAGGGTGCTGCCTCGAATGGCTGTCTCCTGGCCTGATTCAGCCAGGAGAGAGTCTCCGATGCGGGGAGTGCTGCCGTGCATAACCACTCAAAGACCACTTTATAGCGATTTAGGATTTTTGCCTCGGTTGACATGGTATTCAGGAACCCGCTTTCGATCGCCAGGGTCTCGGGATCCTGCGGGTCGGTGAACCGGTAGAGGGAGAACGCCGTCGGCGGCAGGTACCAACCGCTCGCCTGGGTGTCCCGAGGCAACACATGCAGCGTGACGTTGGGCAGCTTGGCCAACTCGTAGAGCTGCCCGAGCTGTTCCCGGAGCACGTCGGCCGGCCCGGCGCGGCCTCCGAGCGCCGTCTCCTCGAGTACGGCCGTGTAGCGGGGTGCGTCCGGTCCCCGGGTAAGCAGCGACTGGCGGGCCAGCCGGGCGCCCACCTCGGTCTCGATGTCCTCGGTGCCATCCGGCTCGCCAGCCGCTTCGTCGACATCCCGGGCGGAGGCGATGCGAATGCGGGCGTAACCGGCCGTCTGAAGTAGTCCCGGTACGAGCAGCGGGTGGTACTCCGAGATCTCCACACAGCCCGCCTCCAACTCGGCGAAGCCACGCTGCTGCGGGGTCATGACCGGGTAGTTCCGAAGCCAGCCACGGATGTCGCCGGCCTCACCGGTGATGGTCAGCAACTCGTCCCGAAGTGTGACGTCCACCCGGTAGAGATCGAGCAGTGCGCGGACATCCTGCGGGTCTGGCCGGCTGCGGCCATTCTCCAGGCGAGACAGTTTGGAGGCGGAGGCCCAACCGACCCGCTCGACCACCTGGTCCCCGGTGAGGCCGGTGGTCTCGCGCAGCCGGCGCAATTCGAAGCCCAACCTGCGGCGCCGCAGGATAGGGCTGGGTGCGACTGGAGGCACGTGTCCTCTTTTCCGTAGACCGTCGTAGATGCGACGGTAACTCTCTGAATTCGCCCCTAACCCTCAGTATGGAACGACGCGGCCGGCGCTGGAGGTTCTGGCGGGGGCGTGTCTCGACCAAAGGCGGCACACCGTGTACCACTTCTGACGGAGGGCAGATGCGTACCGTCCTGCGCCGCCCGGATTTCCGGCTGCTCTTCGGTGGCCTGGTGGCCAGCATGACCGCCGAGTCGATCTTGTTGCTCGCGCTCGCCATCTGGGTCAAGGAACTGACCGGGTCGAGTGGACTGGCCGGGGCCACCATCTTCGCGATCATCGCCCCGATGACGCTGGCACCCCTGGTCGGCTGGGTCGTCGACCGGTATCCGCGCAAGCCCCTGTTCGTGGCCGCCAACCTGGTTACGGCCGCCCTACTCACTCCGTTGTTCGCCGTCGGAGACCGTACCGACCTCTGGCTCATCTACCTGGTCGCCATCTTCTACGGCCTGTCGTACATCACCCTCAGCGCGGCGCTCAGCGGCCTCCTGCGGCACCTGGTGCCGGCAGAGTTGCTGGCCGACGCGAACGGCGTGCTCCAGACGGTGCGGCAGGGACTGCGGTTGCTCGGCCCGCTGGCGGGGGCCGCCCTCTACACCGCCGTCGGCGGCGGACTGCTGGCCGGTGTGGCGATCGTCGGCTTCGTGGCTGCGGCAGTGCTGGTGGGCCTGCTCCGAGTCACCGAGTCGCCCCGGTCGCGACCGGGGTGTAGCCGCTGCGACCGACCGGCCGGAGCGGCTGGGTGCGGCTGCTGCCCCCGGGGCTGCCCCCGGCCGTTTGGCCCGGCGCGGCGACCGCGCCGCCCGTTGCGCTGGTCGGCCGAGCTCGGCGCGGGCCTGCGGTACCTGGCCGACGAGCCGGCGCTGCGCCGGGCACTGCTCGGCTACGGTCTCGGTTCGCTGGTGATGGGCTTCAGCGAGTCCCTGATCTTCGCCTACGTTGACCACGGCCTTCGCCGCGACGCGGCGTTCGTGGGAGTGCTCGTGACCGTGCAGGGAGTCGGTGGCCTCGCTGGTGGCCTGGTCTCCTCCGGCGTGATCCGGCGGGTGGGAGAGGTCGGCGCGCTCGCCGTGGGGGTGGCGCTGTTCGGGTCGGCCGCGCTGACGCTCGCCTACCCCAACCTCTGGCTGGGCTGCGCCGCCCTCCTGCTGGCCGGGGTGTCGCTGCCGCTCACCATGGTCGGCCTGCACACGCTGATCCAGCGGCGTACGCCGGCACCGCTGATCGGCCGGGTCGCCGCCGGCGCCGAGGCGGTGATCAGCGGCCCGCGGGCCATCTCGATCGGGGGCGGCGCACTGCTCGTCGGCATCGTCGACTACCGGGTGCTCTTCGTGGCGGTGGGCCTGGTCACCCTACTGGCCAGCGGCTACCTCTGGGGCGGGCGCCGGTTGAGCCGGTCGGCCCAGCCGGCGCCCAACGGGCCCGCACCGGTCAGGCGGAGATCTCCGACAGGTGCTCCTTGACCTGACGGATAGTGGGGTTGGTCAGCGCGCTGCCGTCCGCGAAGCGCAGCGTCGGCACGGTCTGGTTGCCGCCGTTGACGCTCATCACGAACTCGGCGGCCGACGGCTCCTGCTCGATGTCGACCACCTCGTACCCGATGCCCTCCCGGTCCAGCTGTGACTTCAGCCGGTGGCAGTAGCCGCACCAGGGCGTGGAGTACATCGTCAACATCGGCAGACCTCCAAGGGGTTGGTCGTGATTCAAGCCGGGCTAACTACCCCAACGTTGGAAGCGGCTGGAACAATTCCTCGCTGTGGTGTCCCACTCAGCGTCCGACCGGGTGCTCGCCGGCCTCGACCCAGAGCAGCGGGCGGCGGTAACCGCCCCGGCCGGCCCGGTCTGCGTCCTAGCCGGCGCCGGCACCGGGAAGACCCGGGCGGTCACCTCCCGGATCGCGCACCGGACGTTGACCGGGGAGATCCTGCCCCGGCACCTGCTCGCGGTCACCTTCACCGCGCGGGCCGCCGCCGAGCTGCGCAGCCGACTCACCACGCTCGGGGTGCCGGGTGTGCAGGCGCGTACCTTCCACGCCGCGGCGCTGCGTCAGGTGCGTTACTTCGCGCCCCGGCTGCTCGCCGGCCGGGCGATGCCCGAGCTGCTGGACAGTAAGGTCCGGCTGGTCACCCTCGCCGCGGCGAAGGTCGGGATCCGCTCCGACCGGACCGGTGTGCGGGACCTCGCGGGCGAGATCGAGTGGGCGAAGTCGTCCCTGGTCGAGCCCGGGGAGTACGTGGTCGCGGCCGCCCGGGCGCTGCGGGACACCCCGTACGAGCCGGCGAAGGTGGCCGATGTCTTCGCCGCGTACGAGAAGGTCAAACGCGCCGGCGGAGTGATCGATTTCGAGGACATGCTGCGCGCCGCGATCTGGGGAATCGAAGAGCACCCGGACGTGGCCGACCAGGTACGCGCCCAGTACCGGCACTTCGTCGTCGACGAGTACCAGGACGTCAACCCGCTGCAACAGCGGCTGCTGGAGGCGTGGCTCGGCGGTGGAGACGACCTGACGGTGGTGGGTGACGCGAGTCAGACGATCTACTCGTTCACCGGCGCGACCTCGTCCTACCTGGTTGACTTCCCCCGCCGGCACCGGGGCGCGACGGTGGTCCGCCTGGTGCGCGACTACCGCTCCACCCCCCAGGTGGTCGGGCTGGCCAACTCGGTCATCGCGCCGGCGCGGGGCACTGAGGCGCGGCTTCGGCTGGAGCTGGTCGGCCAGCGCCCGCCGGGCCCCGAGCCCGAGTTGAGGATCTTTACCGACGAGCCGGCCGAGGCCGCCGCCGTCGCCGCCCGCTGCCGTGCCCTGGTGGACGCCGGTACTCCGGCCCGGGAGATCGCCGTGCTGTTCCGGACCAACGCGCAGTCCGAGGCGTACGAGGAGGCGCTGACCGAGGCCGAGGTGCCGTACCAGGTGCAGGGTGCGGAGCGGTTCTTCGAGCGCACCGAGGTACGACAGGCGATGGTCGCGCTGCGCGCCGCCACCCGCTCCCTTCCCGGTGACACCCCGCTGCCGGCGGCCGTGGTCGAGGCGCTGGCCGCGGTCGGGTGGGCACCGGATGCGCCGCCGGCTGGTGGCGCCGCCCGGGAACGGTGGGCGGCCCTCGCTGCTCTGGTTCAACTCGCCGAGGAGTACGCGGCCAGCGCCCCGGTGCTGCCGATCGGGCCGGCTGCCGCGGTCGAGCGGCCGGCCACGTTGGCCGACTTCACCGACGAGCTGGCCCGGCGGGCCGCCGCGCAGCACGTGCCGACGGTCGAGGGCGTTACCCTCGCCTCCCTGCACTCGGCGAAGGGTCTGGAGTGGGACGCCGTCTTCCTGGTCGGCCTCGCCGAGGGCACCCTGCCCACCACCTACGCGAAGACACCGGAGCAGGTGGAGGAGGAGCGCCGGCTGCTCTACGTGGGCGTCACCCGGGCGCGGGAGTGGCTCTGGCTGTCGTACGCCTCAGCCCGCTCACCGGGTGGGCGTCCCCGGCGGCCCTGTCGCTTCCTGCCCCGGCTGGACTCTTCCGGCACCAGTGGGCGTACCGGTGCGAGCGGGGTACGGCGGGCCGAACGTCGGCGTACCCAGATCGTCTCCTGCCGGGTCTGCGGTACGACGCTGCTTGCCGGCGCGGAGCGCAAGCTGGGCCGGTGCACCGCCTGTCCGTCTGACCTGGACAAGGAGCTGCACGGGCGGCTGGTTGAGTGGCGGCGTCGGGTGGCCGGCGGCCAGCGGGTACCGGACTATGTGGTGTTCACCGACGCGACCTTGGTCGCGTTGGCGGAGCGGCGCCCGCAGCAGCCCCGCGACCTCACCGCGATCGCGGGGATCGGGGCCCGCAAGCTGGGGCTCTACGGGGAGGCGGTGCTTGCCTTGGTGGCCGGCGCGACGGTGGACGAAGTCTGCCCAGAGAAAACTTCCGAAATCTTGCCGTAAATTCGTTTGCCCTCGCCCCCGGGCGCGGCATAGCCTCGGGGCATACCTCGCGAGCGGCGGCATTCGGGCTGCTCACGGGCGTGATTCGGTCGGCACGAGAGAAGTCAGGGAGGTGGCCCCAATGGAGATCTACAACAACGCGCGTCCGTTGGTGTCCCCCGCTGCCGTCGCTCCGATGTCGGCCGTCCAGGTGGCCCGCACCGCTGCGCGACCGTTGGTTCCGCAGACGCACCAGGTCGAGAACCAGGCCGAGCTGATTCTCGCGCTGGCGCCATGCGGCACTCAGGGCACCAGTGGTTTCACGGGCAAGGGCGTTGATAGCGCCAAGCGGCGCATGGACGTCCGCGGTGTTCCACCTCGAGGTAGACCGGTCTGATCCAGACCACCGGCTCACCTTGAGGCCGCGGAACCCGCATACCGGGATCCGCGGCCTTAGTTTTTGTCCCGTCGAAGTATGTCGGAAATGCGATCCAAGAGATCGAAAAGTGAGAGAGAGGTGACCGGGCGATGAGTCTGGCGTTGGCCCCACTCGACCTGAACGTCGAGTTGGAGGCGAACCTGCCCTGCCGGAAGTTCGACCCCGACCTGTGGTTCTCTGACTCGCCCTCCGAGCTTGAGGTGGCCAAGTCGCTCTGCGGGGATTGCCCGCTGCGCGTCGAGTGTCTTGCCGGCGCGGTGGAGCGAGCTGAGCCCTGGGGCGTCTGGGGTGGCGAGATCTTCGAGCGTGGCGCGGTGGTCCCGCGGAAGCGGCCCCGAGGCCGTCCCCGTAAGGAAGATGTTGCCCGAGACGTCACGCTCCGGGTCGAGGCTGAGGCGCGACTGGAGGCCAGTGGTTTGGCCCGGCGCGACGCGGTCCGGCTGGCGGCCTGACAACCACCCGATCTGTTCCACCCTTCGCCGGTGTTCGCACTGGCCACGAGAAAGTTGACGAGGATGCTCAAGCAATCGGACAGTTTCGAACTGCAATTACTGAACGAAGTGTTGTCGAGGGCCCGAATGCTCCGGCCTCAGGCCGGTCGCACCACCACGAGCACTGAGGCTTATCGTTCCGCCCGTACCGTCGCCATGGCCGCTCGCACGCGGTCGGCGCGCGAGTTGGGCATCGGTTAGACAGCGGGCCCGCTTCCCCTTTCAGTGGGGAGCGGGCCCGTTGCCTAACACCGCTGGGACGGGCGCGTTCGGCTACCGCCGGATGCGCCCGTCACCGCATCACGCTATCGGGGCGAAGCCGGGTAGCCAGCGCTCCAGGATTCCCCGGTACGGCGCCTTCGCCTCCAGCTGGCAGAGCACCCCGATCGAGCCGAGCGTGACCCGGTGGATCAGTAGGTACGACGGGGGCAGGTTGAGGTGTCGGCTGAGTTGGTAGGCGGGCGAGCGAGGGTTGGCCAGCCGGGCCGCCTCAGCCCGTAGCCAGGCCCGGGTGAACCGGAACTCCTCGGCGGCGACCGGCGCCAGCATCGGTTGGAGGAAGTCCAACAGCGCCGGCCCGTCGATCGCCGCGCTGTTGCTGACGAAGCCCTCGTCACGCAGGCCGGCCATCACCTCTTCGGCATCTCCCCGCAGGGCCAGTCCGGCGATGCGGCCGATCGGCTCGGGGGTCCCCTCGGGCAGCCGGGCCACCGCGCCGAAGTCCACCACCCCGAGCCGGCCGTCGGCCAGCAACCGGAAGTTGCCCGGATGCGGGTCGGCGTGGAGCAGCCCGGCCCGCATCGGCGCGGAGAGGTGCAGGGTGGCCATCAACCGGCCGGTCTCGTCCCGTTCTTGTTCGGAGCCCTCCCGGATGATCTGCGACAGCGGCGTTCCCTCGACCCACCCGGTCACCAGGACCCGAGGTGACGCGGCGACCACGGCCGGGATGTAGATCTCCGGGTCGTCCGCGTACGCCGTGGCGAAGGCGCGCTGCGACTCGGCCTCCAGTTCGTAGTCGAGCTCCTCGGTGATGCGTTCCCGGAGCTCGGTGAGGAGTGGTTTGATGTCCAGCCCCGGCTGGATCGCCCGGAACATTCCACCGAGCCGGGAGAGCTGTTTGAGGTCGGTGAGCAGGGCCTCCCCCGCGCCGGGGTACTGAATTTTGATCGCCACGTCACGGGTGTTCGGCGCGCCGGTCGCGTCGTAGCCCGGCTCCCGCCACTGCGCGCGGTGTACCTGCCCGATGCTGGCGGCGGCGACCGGCGTGTCGTCGAACTCCACGAACCGGTCCCGCCAGTCCGGGCCGAGTTGCTCGGAGAGCACCCGGTGTACGGAGGCGGCGGGCAGCGGCGGAGCGGCCTCCTGGAGTTTGGTCAGCGCCTGTCGGTAGGGGGCGGCCATCTCCTCGGGCAGCGCCGCCTCGAAGACCGACAGCGCTTGGCCGAACTTCATCGCGCCGCCTTTGAGCTGCCCGAGGACGCTGAAGAGCTGTTCGGCGGTACGTTGCTGGATCTCCGCGGAGATCACGTCAGAGGCGAGCCCGGTGACGCGCTTGCCCACACCGAGGACGGTCCGGCCAGCGAAGCCTAGCGGCAGGGTGGCGAGCTTGGCGGTCCGGGAGACGGCCCGGCGCGGGATTTCGGTCACCTGGCTATTGTGACCGACCGCGAAGGCGCGCGCGGCGCCTCACGATCCGCGACCGGAGCAGGTGCAGGAGGGGTGGGGTGCCCAATGCCGGCGACGTAGCCGGCCATCGGCGGTGACCTCGACGGAACCGCTGACGGTGGCCGGGACACCGCCGTCGAGGTGGCCCAGGGCTTCGCTGGTGGCGTACGCCACGGCGGCGAGCAGCGTTGTCGTCGCGCAGGCCCACTCCGGCGTGCCGCTGGCGAGCTGGGCGGCGAGCGTCGGCCAGCTCGGGTCGCGCTCCCTTCGATGCAGGTCGAGGCAGTTCAGGCAGGGACCGATCGGTGGCCGGACCAGCGGGCCGACGACCGGCACGCCCTCCCGGAGGTCGAGCAGCAGATGTACCTGCCGACGTTGGTGGTGGGCGGCGGCGAGCAGGGGTGCCGGGCGGTCCGTACCGCACTGAAGCACGAGGTCGATCCGGCCGGGTCGGAGCGGGCCGGTGGCGGTGCCGGGGGCGGTGCGGCCGAGGGTGTCCCGGACAGCGTCGGTGAGTGGTTGGCCGAGGTCGGCGGCGGGTATTCCGGTGCCGACGAGGTCCGCTGGCGCCACCGGGCCGGCCAGGCGTGGCTGCACGTGCCCGACCCCGGCCTGGGCTAGGGCGACGGCGACGGGAGCGCCGAGGCGACCGGCGCCGGTTACCAGCACCCGTGCCGTGCGACGGCGGCGCAAGACCTGTGCGGGCGTGCCGGCGCTGCGCTGGTTGGCCAGGGCGAGGGCGCCGGCCTCGGCGGCGAGCCGGGTCCGTGGCGGACCGGTCAGGTCGCGGGGTAGGAGGGTGTGCGCGGGTACGACCAGGCCGGCGGTGCGGAGCGCCTCGAGCAGGGTGCGGGCCGCGTCCCGCCCCACCTCGATTCGGTTGGCCTGGTCCAGGACGTGCCGCTCGCTGTGCGCGCCGTCGAGTAGGTCGAGGAGGCGGGCGGTGCGGGGGTTGGCCAGTTCCAGCAGGACGGCGCGGCTCGGATCGACACCCAGTTGCAACGTGTGTCGGTCCCGCCAGAGGCGGGTGAGACCGGGCAGCAGGGTTGGCCGGGGCAGGGCGGTAAGGCTCATGAGTACGAATGGTGATCGTGTCTGAGCTTTCCGTCGAACGTTGTCCACAGGTACGCGGAGTCCGGCCCGGGGTTTTCCACAGGTAGTGCCGGGTTCTCCACAGGCCACGGACCCGCCTGTCCGGCAACCGACATTGGCTGGGTGGTGGAAGGATCGCCCTTCCACCACCCAGAAAGGCGTTAGACCTTCGCTTTACCCAGAATGCGGTTCACTGTTGTGCCGCACACCGGACACTTGCCCTTGGCCATGTTCATCCCGGTCTTGGAAACCTCGACGCGCCCCTCGAAGTCTCGCTTCTCCTTGCACTTGACGCAGTAGCCGTTGTAAGTCTGGGCCTGGTCGGCCACGGGTGCCTCCTCGTCTCGTCCACCGGCGAACGCTCATCCGGCGGGGTTCCAGCGGCGGGCCATGAGGGCGCCGGCGCTAGGCCTTCCGTCGTGGTCACAGGCGTGACCACTGGTCCGCGGACCCTACCCAGGACTGGGGGGTTCCATGTCAACTCCTCATCGACACTGTGAGCAAGTTGACGACGAGAGTGTGCACGGCGAATACGCTTGGATAAGTGAGTTTGGTGGGGACACGCCGGACGGATGCCCTGAAAAACGGCGCAGGGTGCCCACAGGTGACGGGAACCAACGTGATCACCTGGTGCGGGGGCTTGCCTTCGGGCTATTTCCCGAGCACTCTAACGCGGAAAATTTTCGGGACTCCTGGCGACCAACGCTTATTTTTCGGGCGCGTGTCGCGGGTTGACCCTTGCGGACCCCTAGCCACCACGAAGTAACTTTTCCTCGTGGCAGGAATCCGAGGCGGCGCGGCCGGCTGATGGCGGCACCGCGGAAGCCGGTGGTCGAGGTGCGGCGCAGCCAGCGCCGCCGACGCACGGTGTCCGCGTACCGCGACGGCGAGCGGGTCGTCGTCCTGATCCCAGACCAGTTCTCCCGAGCTGAGGAGAGCGAGTGGGTGGACCGAATGCTTGCCCGGCTCGCTGCCCGGGAGGGCCGGCTGGTCCGATCCGACGACGAACTGCTCGCCCGCGCCACTCGGCTGATCGCCCTCTACCTGGCCGACCATGGGCGTGACGCGATCCCGGCCAGCGTCCGCTGGGTGACCAATCAGACCGGCCGTTGGGGCTCATGCACCCCAGCCGATCGGACGATTCGCATCTCCCACCGGCTGCAGGACATGCCGGACTGGGTGATCGACTATGTCCTGTTGCATGAGCTGGCCCACCTGATCGTCCCGAGTCACAACGCCCGGTTCTGGCAGCTCGTCGGGCGGTACCCGAAGACCGAGCGGGCCCGCGGCTACCTGGAGGGCGTCGCGGCCGTCTCCTCCTCCTGACCCCTGGCGGCGGGGCGTAGGGTCGGTGCCGTGGTACGACGGTTGGTGGTTGCCCTACTCGCGCCGGTTTCCTGGACCCCACCGGAGATCGACCCAACTGAATGGCGGACGGCGCTCGCCGAGGATGTGGTTGACCTCCTCGCCACGTTGAACGAGGTGGAGACCGCCGTTGCCGTGGCCGAGACCGACCGGTGGCTGGCCGACGCCGTGGTCTGGCCCGGCACCACCGTCTACCAGCTCCCGCGCCCCACCGTTGCGGCCGTCCTCGCCAGCTGCGGGCGGACCGCCCAGCCGAGCCGGCCGGCCAGCGTCAACCATGCCGGGGCCGGGCACGGATACGACCAGGTGGCCGTGGTCGCCGGGGACGCCCCGGACCTGCCGGGGTTGACCATCGGCAAGCTGCTCCGGCCGCTCACCACCCGACCGATGGCCGTGGCCCCGGTGGCGGGTGCCGACACCGGCCTGCTCGGTGCGGCGGCCCGACTGCCCCTACCGGAGTGGCTGCCGGCGCTGGACCTGGATCGGGCGGTGCCCGCCGCGGTGCGCGCGGCGGCGCCGCACCCCGGCGACCTCGCCATCACCGCGGGGTGGCATCGGCTGCGCGGCCCGGCCGACCTGGCCCGACTTGACCCCGCCCTGGCCGGCTGGGACGCCACCCGCGCCCTGCTCGCCGCCGCCGGCATCCTGCGCTGACCCCGGCGGGGCCGAGGCGTCAGCTGGCGGTGGGTGGGTCCTCCCCGTCGGGCTCCCCGGGAGCCTTCTCCGGCGGGCCACCCGGCGCGCTGAAGTCGAAGCTCTCCAACTCGTCCGCATCGAGCCGGGCCTGGGCGAAAGCCACCGGGTCGGCGAAGTCGTCGTCGGAGGGCAGCAGGTCGGGGTGACCCCAGAGCGCATCCCGACCGGCGATCCCCCGGTGCTCGGTGAGGGCCGCCCAGAGCGCCGCCGCCTCGCGCAGCCGCCGCGGCCGAAGCTCCAGGCCGACCAGGGCGGCGAAGGTCTGCTCGGCCGGACCTCCGGCGGCCCGCCGCCGCCGGAACGCCTCCCCGAGCCGGACGACGTTGGGCAACCGCTCCCCGGCCGCGCTGTCAACCACGTGGCAGACCCAACCCTCGACGAGCGCGAGGGCCGTCTCCAGCCGGGCCAGCGACGCCTTCTGGGCCGGGTTGTCCTCCGGGGTGAAGATCCCCTCCAGCGCGATCGCCTGCATCGACTCCGGGTCGGTCGGGTCGACCCGACCCATCGCCTCCTCGATCGCCTCGCGGTTGACCCGGATGCCCGAGGCGTACATCTCCACCGCGTTGAGCACGTGTCCGCGCAGCCACGGCACGTGCTCGAAGAGGCGCTGATGGGCGGCCTCGCGCAGGGCCACGTAGAGGCGTACCTCGTCCTCCGGCAGTTCCAGCCCGGCACCGTAGTCGCGGATGTTGGCTGGGACGAGTGCCGCCGTGCCGGCCGGGCCGAGCGGCAGCCCGATGTCGCCGGCGGAGAGCACCTCGGCGGCGAGCGAGCCGAGGGCCTGGCCCAGCTGGCCCCCGAAGAGGGCCCCGCCGAGGGTGGCCACCATCGACTGCATCGGGCCGAGCTGGGCCCGCGCCTCCGGCGGCACCAGGTCGCCCATGGCGCCGACCATCCGGCTGGCCACCGGGTCACACAACTTGCGCCAGACGTCGAGGGTTTTGTAGATCCACTCATTCCGGTTCCACGCCACCGAGGCGCGGATGCCCGACGGGAGCGCCGAGCCCGACTCCAACCAGAGGTCGGCCAGGCGCAGCGCCTCCTCCACCGCGTTGCGCTCGTACGGCGAGACAGCCGGATCGCCACCGGCGCTGAGCTGGCTCGCCGCCACCTGGCGGGCCAGGTCCCAGTTCACCGGTCCACTGCCGGGCGCGGCGAGCAGGTGCTGCAGCTGGGACATGAACTGCTGCATCTGCGCGGGGTCGTTGGGGTCTGGTGGCTGGCCACCGGGGAGCGCGAAACCGAACGGAATATCAGGCACGGGGTCTACGGTACGCGCGCCGCGCCCCAGGTCGCGTCGGCTGGCGTCGCGTCAACGGTGAAGTCCTGGCAGGTCCGCCGGGGCCAGCGCACCCGGTCGGTACGCTCTGCCGCATGAGACGTCGCGGCATCACCGTCCTGCTCGGTGCCATTTTTGTTGCCCTGCTCGGCATCGGTGTGCTCGCGGCGCCCATTCCGTACGTGGTGCTGGGTCCCGGCCCCACCGTCAACACGCTGGGCGTCGAGGACGACAAGGAGGTCATTCAGGTCGAGGACCGGGAGACCTTCACCTCGGCGGGGGAGCTGCGGTTGACCACGGTGGGGGTGCAGCCCTCGGTCAAGCTGCGCGGAGCCATCCAGGGTTGGTTCTCCGACGACGAGGCGGTGGTACCGCGGGAACTGGTGTACCCGCCGGGGGAGAGCCGCGAAGAGGTCGAGGAACGCAACGCGGAGGACTTCGAGGCCTCCCAGTCCAGTGCGGAGACAGTCGCCCTGCGCGAGCTCGGATTCCCGGTGATGGTCAAGGTCAAGACGGTTGCCGCGGACGGGCCCTCGGCCGGTCTGCTCCGTCCGGGCGACGTGGTGACCTCCGTTGACGGTGAGCCGGTCCCGGTGGCCGTCCGGCTGACCGAGTTGATCCAGGCCGAGCCGGCCGGCACCGTCCTGGAGGTCGGCTACACCCGCGACGGGACCCCTGCGACGGCGCGGATCACGACCCAGGAGCGGGACGGCAAGCCCCGGATCGGGATCGGGATCGAGCAGCAGCAGCCGCACCCGTTCACGCTGACGATCGACCTGACGGACATCGGTGGCCCGAGCGCCGGGCTCATGTTCGCCCTCGGCATCATCGACAAGCTGACCCCGGAGGATCTGACCGGTGGGCAGATCATCGCGGGCACCGGCACGATCGATGACGTGGGCCGGGTCGGCCCGATCGGCGGCATCCCCCAGAAACTGGTCGGCGCCAAGGAGGCCGGCGCCACCGCCTTCCTGGTCCCGGCCGAGAACTGCGCCGAGGCGGTCGGCAACCCTCAGCCGGACCTGCCGCTGCTCAAGGTGGCGACGCTGGACGACGCGTTGACCGCCCTCGAGGAGCTGCGAGCAGGGGGCGAACCGGCCCGTTGCTGACCCAACCGCCGGCACACGGCGTGACCGCGGACGACAGGTTTGGGAAGACCCCGTACTCTGGTGGCCTGGTCGGAGCCGATCAATCGAACGTGCGGAGCCAACAGTGGTTATGCGTAGCAGCACCCCCATGCCGAGGATGAGCCGACGCGGACGCGTCACGATTGGTGTCCTGGTCGGGGTGTTCGTGCTCTTCACCCTGCTCGGCTGGGGGGTGCAGGCCTGGACCGACTGGCTCTGGTTCGGCGAGGTCGACTACACCGCGGTCTTCAGCGGGGTGCTCGTCACCCGGCTGCTGCTCTTCCTCGTGGTCGGCCTGGCCATGGCGGCCGTCGTCGGTGGCAACCTTTGGCTGGCGCATCGCCTGCGGCCCCGGCTGCGACCGCAGTCGCCGGAGCAGGCCACCCTGGAGCGGTACCGGATGCTGCTCAGCCCTCGGCTCGGCATCTGGTTCACGGTGGTCGCCGTCGTGGTCGGACTCTTCGCGGGGCTGTCCGCGCAGGGCCGGTGGAGCGAGTGGCTGCTGTTCCGCAACGGTGGGGACTTCGGAGTCAAGGACCCGGAGTTCGGGGTGGACATCGGCTTCTACGTCTTCGACCTGCCGTTCTGGCGCTATCTGCTCGGGGTCGCCTTCACCGCCGTGGTGTTGGCCCTGCTGGGGGCGCTCGCGGTGCACTATGTCTTCGGCGGGATCCGGCTCCAGGGCGTGGGGGACCGGATGAGCACCGCGGCGCGGGCTCACCTGAGTAGTTTGATCGCGCTCTTCGTGCTGCTCAAGGCCGTCGCGTACGTGCTCGACCGGCGGACGATGCTGCTGGAGTACAACGATGGCGCCAACGTCTACGGTGCCGGTTACGCCGACATCAACGCGTTGCTTCCGGCGAAGGAGATCCTCGCCTACATCTCGGTCGTCGTGGCGATCGCGGTCCTCGTCTTCTCCAACGCCTGGATGCGGAACCTGGTCTGGCCGGGCATCTCGCTGGCCCTGCTCGGGGTCTCCGCGGTCGCCATCGGCGGCATCTACCCGTGGGCGGTGCAGACCTTCGAGGTCAAGCCGAGCGCCCGGGACAAGGAGGCGCGGTACATCGAGCGCAGCATCGAGGCGACTCGGGCGGCCTTCAGTCTGGGCGAGGCCGATTCCACGCGATACGCGGCGAGCAATTTGCAACCACCGGCGAGTCTCGCCACCGACACCGCGGTGGTGCCCAACGCCCGACTGCTGGACCCACAGCTGGTCAGCGAGACGTACACGCAGCTTCAACAGGTCCGCGGCTTCTACGACTTCGGCCCCAAGCTCGACATCGACCGCTACACCGTCGACGGGGAGACCCAGGACTACGTGGTCGGGGTACGTGAGATCAACTATGGCGAGCTGACCACGCAGCAGAGCAACTGGATCAACCGGCACACCGTCTACACCCATGGGTACGGTCTGGTCGCGGCCCCGGCGAACCGGGTGGTCTGCGGTGGCCAGCCGTACTTCGTCTCCGGCTTCCTCGGGGAGCGGTCGCAGGAGGGGTGCGCGGCACAGGTTGACCAGATTCCGGCCAGCCAGCCGCGGATCTACTACGGCGAGCGGATGGAGGCCGGCGACTATGCCATCGTCGGTAAGACGAACCCGGAGGCCAGCCCCGCCGAGTTCGACCGGCCGGTCGGCGAGGACGGATCCGAGTCCTACTACACCTACACCGGCTCGGGCGGCGTTGACGTCGGCTCGTTCGGTCGCCGGCTGCTCTACGCGATCAAGGAGCAGGAGTCGAACTTCCTGCTCTCCGAGGCGGTCAACGAGAACTCGAAGCTGCTCTACGTTCGTAACCCCCGGGAGCGGGTGGAGAAGGTCGCGCCGTTCCTCACCGTGGACGGCGACCCGTATCCGGCGGTGATCGATGGCCGGGTGACGTGGATTATCGACGGCTACACCACCGCCGCGACCTACCCTTACGCCGAGCGGATCAACCTCCAGACTGAGACCACCGACGAGCTCACCAACCGGGGCACCTTCCAGCAGGCCCGGGAAAACATCAACTACATCCGGAACTCGGTGAAGGCGACGGTCGACGCGTACGACGGCACGGTCACCCTCTACGAGTTCGACGACGCTGACCCGGTACTCCGGGCGTGGAACAAGGCCTTCGGCGGCGACCTGATCAAGCCGAAGACGGAGATTCCGACGGAGCTGAGCGCCCACTTCCGCTACCCGGCTGACCTGTTCAAGGTGCAGCGGAACGTGTACACCCGGTTCCACGTGACCAACCCCGGTGACTTCTACTCCGGGCAGGACTTCTGGCAGGTGCCGAACGTGCCGGACGCGCCGGACAGCGGTCAGAAGCAGCCCCCGTACTACCTCTTCACCCAGATGCCGGGGCAGGAGGAACCGCGGTTCCAGCTCACTTCGGCGGTGACGCCGAACCGACGGCAGAACCTCGCGGCGCTGATGTCTGGCTCGTACGTGGACGGCAAGCCGCGGCTTGAGGTGTACGAGTTGCCGGAAGACACGCGGATCTCCGGCCCGGTGCAGGTGCACCAGCAGATGACCAACAACGCCCAGATTCGGCAGCAGCTGAACCTGCTCTCGTCGAACCAGGCGCAGGTCCAGTACGGCAACCTGCTCTCCCTGCCGTTCGGCAACGGCATGCTCTACGTCGAGCCGGTTTACGTGAAGAGCAACCAACAGCAGGCATATCCCCTGTTGCAGAAGGTGCTCCTCTCCTACGGCGACGGTGGCTCGTTCGTCGTCCTGGCCGACAACCTCACCGACGGCATCAAACAGCTCGTCGAGCAGGGTGAAGAGGCCGGCGCACCATCGCCGCCACCCTCCGACGACGAGACGCCCCCAAGCCCGGGCCCGACCCCGACCGCGACGCCGACTCCGAGCGTTACCCCACCCCCGCTCACGGGCGATGTGGCGGCGGCGGCCCAGCGGGTTCAGGAGGCGATCGTGGAGCTCCGGGCCGCGCAGGAATCCGGCGACTTCGAGCGCTACGGCCGGGCGTTGCAGGCGTTGGATGAGGCGACCGCGGCCTTCGAACAGGCAGCGGGGTCGCCGTCCGCTGCCACGCCGACCACGGCACCGTCGGGCTCACCGTCGCCGGGCGGCTGACCCCAGCACGTACGAGCAACGACGCCCTCCGGGATTCCCCGGGGGGCGTCGTTGTGAGGGCTCGGTGGAGGACGTTTTGCGTTGGCCCGGGGTAGTGCGCTAACGTTTACGAGCCGACGCGGGGTGGAGCAGCTCGGTAGCTCGCTGGGCTCATAACCCAGAGGTCGCAGGTTCAAATCCTGTCCCCGCTACTCATTCGAAAGCCCCGGAGGAATCCTCCGGGGCTTTCGCGCATTGGTGGACCGGGCCGGCGGGACGTCCTGATGGAGGGTGTTAGGCGGGGTCGCCGGTTTGGCGGGTGTAGTGCGCAACGATCACACCACTGGCCAAGGGGCGCGTCGAGGTGAGCGCGAAGCGGTGCGGGTCGAAGCCCCGGTCGACCAGCGGGATACCGCTGCCGGCGACGACCGGGTTGAGTTTGAGCACCAGTTCGTCGAGTTCGTCGAGGAGCTGACCGGCGAGCTGTCCGCCACCGCAGAGCCAGATGTCTCGGCCGGGCCGTGCCTTGAGCTGGCGGACAAAGGAGCTCGGGTCACCGGAGACGATCTCTACGTCCGGGTGGCTGGCCGGGGCCAGCGAACGGCTGAAGACGTACTGCTTCAGGTGGTCGTAGGGGCTGGTGTGTCCGAGCTTGAGGCCCGGCTCGTAGGTGATGCGGCCCATCAGCACGGTGTCGAAGCGACCGGTGGCCGGGGATGCGACACCGAGTTGGGTGTGGGCGAAGGTGGGCAGCGTCTGGGGCCATTCGGCCACCAGGTAGGAGGCTAGATCGGGCCCCAGCGGGAAGAAGTCGAACGATCCGTCGGGCGCGGCGATGAAGCCGTCGAGCGTGGCGGCGACGAAGTAGACGAGCTTACGCAAAGCGACTCCGATGTTCGGGCGGTCCACAGAGGTGGTCGTGGATCGGCGCGAATCTACAACATGGGTCGTGGATGTACCGGGTAAATACTGGGCGGTGGGGGTGCGGATCATGGCCGGATCTGATGGGGTACAGTAATGAAGCCGACGCGGGGTGGAGCAGCTCGGTAGCTCGCTGGGCTCATAACCCAGAGGTCGCAGGTTCAAATCCTGTCCCCGCTACTTGTTCGAAGGCCCTGGAGGTTTCCTCCAGGGCCTTCGTCGTACCCGGCTTGCGCGGTTCGGCCAGGATGGGGTCATGACTGCATTCGCGAAGTGGTGGAGCCGGCTCAGCACGGTCTTCGGTGCGGTGGTACTGGCGGTCTTTGTCCCGGTGGCGGCCTGGGCGGCCAGTGGCCCGGGTGAGCTGGTGGTCGAGGCCGCCCGGCGTCGCCGCGGGGGCTTCGGCTTCCTCGGGTTCTTCTGTTGCCTGGTCGTGGTCGTCGTGATCGTGTTGCTCGCCCTGCGGGTCCTCCGTGGTCGGCGCGGTCCCCGGCGCTGAGTCGACCGGCGGCGGGTTCCCGGCGCGCGTTTCGGTCCGTCTTACGGACCGCGCTCTGCCAGCGCGGGCCGATCTGAGCCGCGTGATGTACTAGCTCGCGTGGAACTTCTGCACTCGGGCAAGGTCCGGGATGTCTACGCTGACGGCGACGACCTGATCCTGGTCGCCTCGGACCGCGTCTCTGTCTACGACGTCGTGCTGCCGACGCCGATCCCGGAGAAGGGCAAACTTCTCACGGCGCTCTCGCTGTGGTGGTTCGACCAGCTCGCCGACCTGGTGCCGAACCACGTGCTCTCGGCGACCGACGTGCCGCCGGAGTTCGCCGGCCGGGCGATTCGGTGCCGGCGACTGGAGATGGTTCCGGTGGAGTGTGTGGCCCGGGGCTATCTGGTCGGTGGCGGCTTCGCCGAGTACCAGCGCACCGGAGCGGTCTCCGGGATCGAACTGCCGCGCGGAATGGTCGAGGCGGCCGCCCTGCCGGAGCCGATCTTCACCCCCTCCACCAAGGCGCCGGTCGGAGAGCACGACCAGCCGATGACCTTCGGTGAGGTGATGGACAAGGTTGGCGCGGAGACCGCCGAGCGGCTGCGCCAGCTCACCCTCGACGTGTACCGACGGGGAGCCGAAATCGCCGCCGACCGGGGAATTCTGATCGCCGACACCAAGATCGAGTTGGGTTGGGCCGCCGATGGCACGTTGACGATCGGCGACGAGCTGCTGACCTCGGACTCGTCCCGGTTCTGGCCGGCCGAGTCGTACCAGCCGGGGCGCGCCCAGTTCTCGTACGACAAGCAGTACGTGCGGGATTGGGCCACCAGGAGCGGCTGGGACAAGCAGAGCCCGGCGCCGGAGGTGCCCGGTGAGGTCGTTGCCGCCACCCGGGCCCGCTACGTCGATGTCTACGAGAAACTCACCGGCCAGCGCTGGAGCTGATCGTGTCGTAAAGTCGGTAGCTGTGCGCCAGCTCGCCGTTTTCAGTGGAAGCGCCCATCCTGAGCTCGGTGCGGAGATCTGCACCCACCTGGGGGTGCCCCTGTACCCCACCCGGGTGTCCCGGTTCGCCAACGACTGCCTGGAAGTGCAGTTACAGGCCAACTGCCGGGAACGGGACGTCTTTCTGGTCCAGCCACTGGTCCCGCCGGTGCAGGAGCACCTGGTCGAGCTGCTGTTCATGGTCAACGCGGCCCGGGGAGCCTCCGCCGGTCGGATCAGCGTGGTGCTACCGCACTACGCGTACGCCCGCTCCGACAAGAAGGACGCGCCGCGTATCTCGATCGGTGGCCGGTTGGTCGCGGACCTGCTGACCGCGGCCGGCGCCGATCGGGTGCTCACGATGACCCTGCACTCGCCGCAGGTCTACGGCTTCTTCGGCATCCCGGTCGATCATCTGCACGCGTTACGCGAACTAGCCGCCCACTTCCAGGCGCATGACCTGAGCAACACCGTGGTGGTCTCGCCCGATCTGGGCTACGTCAAGGAGGCTGCGGTCTTCGCCCGGCAGCTCGGCACGCCGGTCGCCGCCGGCGCCAAGCAGCGCTTCGGGGGCGACCGGGTGGAGATCAGCACGATCATCGGCGAGGTCCAGGGCCGAGACGTGATCGTGGTGGACGACGAGATTGTCAAGGGCAGCACGGTGGTCGAGCTGATGAGCCACCTGCGCGAGTCGGGGGTCCGTTCGATCCGGCTGGCCTGCACCCACGGCCTCCTCGTGGACGGAGCCGCGCAGCGGTTGAGCGAGCAGGAGGAGGTGCGGGAGATCGTCTGCACCAACACGGTTCCCATCCCCGCCGAGAAGAGGGTCCCAAAGCTGACCGTACTGTCGGTGGCCCCCGTGTTGGCTGAGGCGATGCGCCGGATTCACAACGGCGAGTCGGTGAGTGCGCTCTTCGGCTGAACCGCCCGGCCCCCGGCTAGTCGGGGGCGGCGTGTGGGGTTGGCAGGAGGGTCGTGATGCGGACGACCGTGCCGGCCTGGTCGGACGCCACATCCATGGTGTCGCTCAACTCGCGGGCTAGCCAGAGCCCCCAGCCCCCGACCGATTCGCGGGCCGGGCGGCGGTGGTCTCCCGGTAGCCGGCTGCTGACTCCATCCCCATGGTCGGAGACCTCGCAGACCAGGCTCCCGGCCTGCCGCCACATCCGTAGCGACCCGCGGCCGCCGCCGTGGCGAACCGCGTTGGTGGTCAGCTCGTTGACCGCCAACACGAAGTCGTTGAGCCGCTGGCCCCGTAGACCCGCCGCGTGCGCGCATGCGGCGGCCGAGTGGCGGAGCTGGGTCACCTCTCCCCGGTCGAAGGCGGTGGCGATCAACAGGCAGGGTTCCGGAGGCGTAGCCGTGCGCGATAGGTCCGGGTCTGCGTTCGTCATGGCCCTTCCCGGCAGGGGGTCACGGTGCGGAATAGTGGCAATTTTCACCGTACGCCAGGGCCGCTACCCGGATCGATGGCTGACGGCCGCGGGTTAGCCCGCCGGCGGCGGGCGGGTCTCGTGGACCGCCAGTTCCTCCGCGCTCGCTCCGCCTCCCGCCGAACCCGCGTCGTACGCGACCGAGTCGGTCTCCTGGTCGGGATGGACGCCCTCGTCCGGCTCAACCAGCCGACCCACCTGGGCGTCGGCCCCGCTACCGAGCAGGCCGTGGTCGTAGAGGGAGACCGGGGAGTTCGGATCGGAGGAGGGCCCCGGCTCGAACACGTCCGCGTCCAGCTGGGCTTGGGCGGCCTGCTCCGGGCTGTTCGCCTCGGCGGCGATGTCCGGGTCCACCGGGCCGGCCAACGGATCATCCGCCGGCCGCTCGTACCGCTCCCGGCCGAGTTTGACGTCCAACGACTCGCCGTCGAGTTGTTCGTCGGCGGTGGTCCCGAACCGGTCGACCGCGACCGGCATCCGGTCTCCGGGCAGCTGAGCCGGGTCTGGGCCGTCTGCCTCCCGCCCGGTCCGGACATCGTCCTTCGCTGTCGAGTCGTCGTCGGCGGTGTCGGGCAGGCCCATCGCCTCCGGGTCGGACACCGGAGTCGGGTACTCGTCGTCGCGCATGCCGATGCTCTACCCGCTGCCCCACGTCTCATAACCGTCGCTCCGGCCGCTGTCGCCGGTCTGTGGGTGCTGGTGGCGCTGTGCCGCCACCCGATCTGCCAGGTTTCGGCTCCCCGGCCCCTGGGTAATGGGACCCTCTGACCGGGAGGACCCGCCACCGTCACGATGCCTGGAGGTGACCATGCGCGTCGGTCTCGTCTGCGCGCACGCCGACCCGTCCCGGCCTGCCGGTGGCCGGTCTGTCGGGACCCATCAGCACATCGCCCGGGTCGCCGCCGAACTCGCCGGGCGGGGGCACGACGTCCGGCTCTACGAGCGCCACGACGCCCCGGAGCAGGCGGCGACGGCGACGGCGGACGGCTACCTGGTCGAGCGGGTCCCGGTCGGTCCCGCCGCGGCGGCACCCACCGGCGAGTTGGTTGGCCACGTCGCCGAGTACGGCCGTTGGCTGGCCGGTCGGTGGGCGGAGGACTGGGTGCCGGAGCTGGTGCACGGGCACTACTGGCTCGGTGGGCTCGCGGCCGCCCACGCCGTTCGCGAGACCGACATCCCGATCGTGCAGACGTTCCACTCGCTCGGGTTGGAACAGCTGCGCCGGCTCGGTGCGCGCTACGGTGCGCCACCGGAGCGAATTCCGTTGGAGCGGGCACTCGTACGCGTGGTGGACATCGCGGTGGCTCAGTCCAATGACGAGGTGGACGAGTTGGCCCGGCTGGGTCTGCAACGTGCCTCCGTGGCACTGGTCCCACCGGGGGTGGACGCGGAGCTGTTCCACCCGGACGGGGAGGCGGCGCCGCGCGAGGCGCGACCGCGGATCCTCTCCGTGACCACCCTCGACGCCGGCCACGGTCAGGAGGATCTGATCCGGGTGATCCGGATGATTGGCGACGCGGAACTGGTGATCGTCGGCGGCCCGCCGGGCGAGCGGCTCGCCGGGCACGCTGAGGCACGCCAGCTGCTGGAGCTGGCCGAACGCAACGGGGTGGCCGACCAGGTGACTCTGGTGGGGGCGGTGCCGCACGAGCAGCTGGCCACCTGGTATCGCTCGGCAGACGTGGTGGCCTGTACGTCGGGCTACCTGTCGGCCGGTCGGGTGTCGTTGGAGGCGATGGCCTGCGGCGTGCCGGTCGTCGGGTACGCGACGGGTGGGGTCGCCGACGCCGTCGTGGACGAGGTCACCGGACGGCTGGTCCCGCCGGGCGATGTACGTGCGTTGGGGGTGACGTTGCGTCAGCTGATGGCCGACAGTGCCGGGCGGTTCGCGTACGGGCACGCCGCCGTGGACCGGGTGCGGTGTAGCTACACGTGGGAGCGGACCGGTGCCGCCCTGGAACGGCTCTACGAGCGGGTGGTCCGTTCTCGCGCCCCGGTCGAGGCCGCCTGAGCGCTCAGCCGCCCCGGCGGCACCGAGCTGGCCGGGTCAACGCTGACCACCACCGGTTCCCGCCTACTGGTCGGGGCGGACTGGTGCTGCGGCTCCGCGTACCGGGTCAGCCCCAGCACGGCGGCGAGGGTGACCAGGAAGCCGGCTGCGGCCAGCCACTCCCGTCCCGGCCAGATCTGGTCGCCGAGCAGCAGCAGCCCGATGACGGCTGCCGGCACCGCCCCGGCCGCGTCCATCGCGGCCACGGCTGCCGTGGTTGAACCGCGTTGCATCGCCAGGCCGAGTAGCAGCTGGCCGATGACCGAGTGGGCCACCAGCAGGTAGAACAGCGGATTGCCGAGGAACTCCTCCGCCGAGTGGGTTGAGGCAAGTGGTCGGGCCGCCACCGCCGCGGCGGAAAAGGCCAGGCCGGCGAGGGAGCCGAGCGCGACCGATCCGGGCGCGCCGTGCAGCCGTACCGCGAAGAAGCCCAGGATGGCGATCACGCCCAGGGTCACCGCCAGGGTTACCAGGCCGGCGGTGCCGAGCTGCCGCGAGGGTGCCGGCCGGGCCGAGAGCACCAGCCCGGCGATGCCGGCGACGAGCAGTACCAGCAGAACGACCTCCGCCCTGGGTAGTCGCCACCTCAGCAGGAGCACCCCGAGCAGGGCGGTCACGCCGAGCCCCGCCGCCATGCTTGCCTGCACCAGGAAGAGCGGCAGGTCCCGTCGGGCCAGGAAGGCCAGCACGAAACCGCCGACTTGGCAGCCCAGACCGAGCAGGTAGGTGCGGTGTCCGGCCAGTCGCAGCAGTAACCCCGGGTCGAACGAGTGGTGCACGGTGGTCCGGGTTGCCGCGACCGACTGCAGTAGGTTGGCGATCCCGTACGCGATGGTCATTGCCGCGAGGAAGTACCAACCGGAGGAAACCACAGCAGAGAGGATAGAGGCTGACCGAGATCAGCGCGCAGGTGCTCGCCCCAGACGGGCGACGACGCCGGTGTGCAGCGGACCGTTCGTGGCAACCGCGCTGATCCCGCCGGGGGCGGCGGCCCCCGGGACGGGCTGACCGGCCAGATCGGTGAAGGCGCCGCCCGCCTCGGTCACGATCGGTACCAGTGCGGCGACGTCCCACAGCGACAGCTCCGGCTCCACCATGATGTCCAACGCGCCCTCGGCCAGCAGCATGTAACCGTAGAAGTCGCCGTACGCCCGGCTGCGCCACGCGTCCCGCATGATCTGGAGGACCGCCGGCAGCCGCCCGCGCTCCTCCCAGCCGTCGAGTGAGGAGTAGCAGAAACTGGCATCGGTCAGCTCGGCCACCGCCGACACCTGGATCGGTGCGCCGGACGCCTGGTCTGGCCCCGCGTACGCCCCCTCGCCGAGCGCCCCCCACCAGCGCCGCCCCACGGCCGGTGCGGAGACCAGGCCGGCGACCGGTTGGCCCCCCTCGAGTAGGGCGATGAGCGTGGCCCACACCGGTACGCCGCGAACGAAGTTCTTCGTCCCGTCGATCGGGTCGATCACCCACTGCCGCCCGCCCGGGCGGGCGCCGGACTGCTCGCCGTACTCCTCACCGAGGAGGCCGTCGTCGGGGCGCTCGGCGCGCAGCAGAGCCCGAATCTCCTGCTCGACCGCGGTGTCGGCGTCGGAGACCGGGGTGAGATCTGGCTTCGTGTCCACCCGCAGGTCCCCGGCGCGAAACCGGGCGGTGGAGATCGCGTCGGCGGCGTCCGCGAGGCGGTGGGCGAGGGTGATGTCGGCGGCGTAACCCTTCATCCAGGGAAGAGTAGTGCCGGTCTGGTCAACTCTCCGCCGACGGGCTACTCGGGTCTCGGGAGCTGGGCTTGGTGCGTGGCTCGCTCTCGCCCGTGCGCGAGGCGAGGAGCCGCCGGTACGAGGCCAGCCGGCGCGGGTCGGCCTGGCCGGCGTCGACCCGGGCGCCCAGCCCGCAGCGCGGCGCACCGGCGGTGTGTGGGCAGTTCGCCGGGCAGTCGGCCGCTCCCTCGGCGAGGTCGGGGAAGCCGTGCAGGAGGCTCTCGGCGGAGACGTGGGCCAACCCGAAGCTGCGGATGCCCGGGGTGTCGATGATCCAGCCCTCGGCGGCGTCGGCGACCGGCGGCAGCCGGAGCGCCACCACACTGGTTGACGTGTGCCGGCCCCGACCGATCGCGCTGACCTGGCCGACTGCCCGGGTGGCCGCGGGGACCAGGCGGTTGACCAGTGTCGACTTGCCGACCCCGGAGTGCCCCACCAGCACCGAGATCCGTCCGGCCAGGAGACCGCGTAGCGCGTCCAGGGTCGCCTCGGGGCAGATCAGGACGGAGGGCAGCGCCAAATCGGCGTAGTACCCGAGCACCTCGTCCGGTCCGGCGAGGTCGGCCTTGGTGAGGCAGAGCAGCGGCTCGATGTCGGCGTCGTACGCGGCCACCAGGCAGCGGTCGATGAAGCCGGTCCGGGGCGGCGGATCGGCCAGTGCGCTGACGATCACGAGCTGGTCGGCGTTGGCGACGACGACCCGTTCCAGTCGCCCTTCGGCGGTGGTCGCATCATCCTCGGCGGTACGTCGCAGCACCGAACTGCGGTCGGCTATGCGCACGATCCGGGCCAGCGCCCCGGGCGTGCCGGACGTGTCGCCGACCAGCCCGACCCGGTCGCCCACCACGACGGACTTGCGACCCAACTCCCGGGCCCGCATCGCGGTCACCGGTGCCTGCTTCGGGTCGGCGTTCGCCAGCATGCAGGTGTAGCGGCCTCGGTCCACGGCGATGACGAACCCCTCAACCGCGTCCGCGTGGCGCGGGCGCTTCCGGGTACGCGGGCGTGAGGATCTGCCGGGCCGAATCCGGACGTCGTCCTCGTCGTACTCCCGCCGCCTCGTCGCCAGGACAGCTCCCCTCAGCTCTTGCCGGTTACCATCGCCGACCATAGCGCCGGGAATTCCGGCATCGTCTTCGAGGTGCAGGAAACGTCGCTTAGCTCGATGCCGGGCACGGCCAGCCCGGCGATCGCGGCGGCGTGCGCCATTCGATGGTCGTGGTAGGTCTCGAAGACTCCGCCCCGAAGCGGCCGGGGTCGGATCGCCAGCCCGTCCTGGAATTCGGTGAGGTCGGCGCCGAGTGCGGTGAATTCGCGGGCGAGCGCCGAGATCCGATCGGTCTCGTGCCCCCGGATGTGGGCGATCCCGGTGAACTGGGAGGGGGAGTCGGCGAGCATCGCCAGCGCGGTCAACGCCGGGGTCAGCTCACTCACGTCGGACAGGTCGGCAGTCACGCCGTGCACGCTGCCGGTGCCCCGCACGGTCAGCCCGGCGGTGGAGAGGGACACTTCGCCCCCCATCTCCTGTAACAGCCCGCGGAGCCGTTCGACTGGTTGGACGCTGCCGCCCGGCCAGCCGGTCACGGTTACCTCTCCGCCGGTGACCAGCGCGGCGGCGAAGAAGGGGACCGCACCGGAGAGGTCCGGTTCGATCTCCCAGCCCCGGCCGGTCACTGGGCCCGGTTCGACCGTCCAGACGTCAGGGGTGGTGTCGTCGATGGCGGCTCCGGCGGCTCGCAGCATCTGCACCGTCATCCGGAGGTGGGGCGCGGAGGGCACCGGTGGGCCGACGTGTCGAACGACCACCCCTCGGTCGAAGCGGGGAGCCGCCAGTAGCAGCCCGGAGACGAGCTGGCTGGAGGCGCTGGCGTCGATCACGACCTCGCCGCCGCGAATGTTGCCGGCACCGAGCACGGTCAGCGGCAGACTGCCGGAGGCCGGCGAGGTGATTCGGACGCCGAGGTGGCGCAGCGCGTCCAGGAGCGGTCCGAGTGGACGTTGGCGGGCCTGCGGGTCGCCGTCGAAGGTGATTCGACCATCGGCGAGGCCGGCCACCGGGGGCAGGAAGCGCATCACCGTGCCGGCGAGGCCGACATCGATGTGTGCCGGTCCGGCGAGCGGGTGCGGCCGGACCAGCCAGCGTTCGTCGTCGCTGATCGAGACGTGCGCACCCATCGCCCGTAACCCGTTGGCCATCAACTCGGTGTCCCTGGCCCGTAGGGGCCGGGCGAGCGTCGATGGGCCGGTAGCCAGGCCGCTGAGCACCAGGGCACGCGCGGTCAGTGACTTGGATCCGGGTAGGCGCAGCGTCGTCGAGACCGGGTCCGAGGCGGTCGGCGCGGTCCACGGCCGTAGCGGCCGGGTAGCGGTCAGATGTCCCACGGTTACATTCTGCCGCCTTCGCCAACCGTTACCGACGGCTACCCCCGGTTGTTGGCCGGGTTCACGGGACGGCGGGCGACCGGTCGGGGCGCTAGCGTGTCCGGTGTGTGCGGGAGATACGCGACGACCCGGTCCGCGGGGGACCTGAGTGCGATGTTCGAGTCGTACGACGAAACGGGCGGTCGGCTCAGCGCGGCCTACAACGTCGCCCCCACCGATCCGGTGCCGTTGGTTCAGGCCACCGCGGCCGGCCAGCGGACACTCTCCCTGGGGCGCTGGGGCTTCGTCCCGGCTTGGTCACGCTCCCCGGCCGGCGCTGCTCGCATGATCAATGCTCGGGCTGAGACGGTGGCCACCAGCCGTGCGTACGCCCGTGCCTTCGCCCGCCACCGTTGTCTGCTGCCGGCGGACGGTTGGTACGAGTGGGTCCGTCACCCGGGCGGCAAGCAGGCGTACTACCTGACCCCCCGGGACGGCTCGGCGGTCGTCTTTGCCGGCATCTGTTCGGTGTGGGAGGGCCCGGACGGTCCGTTGCTCACCTGCGCCATCGTGACCACCTCCGCCCGCGGTGGCTTGGCCGACGTGCATGACCGGATGCCGCTGCTGCTGCCCAGCGAGCGGTGGGGTGCCTGGCTGGGGCCCACGGACCGGCCGGCGGACCTGCTCGCCCCGCCGTCGCTGGCGTGGCTGGCCGGGCTGGAGATCCGTCCGGTTGGGCCGGCGGTTGGCAATGTCCGTAACGACGGCCCGGATCTCGTCGAACGGGTTGCTGCGTCAGCACCGCACCGGCGTGGCAGCGGGCTCGGAGAGGAGACACTTTTCTGAAGTATCCGCCTTAGGGTCAGGTGATTTGTCGGTTTTAAGCGTAAAACTTTCTTGGTTTATTTAACTTTTTCCCGCTACCCCTTGTATCGACTTCAAAAAGTGCGATACACCAGAGCGCCGGTGGTGGGCGTCGATTCGCATGCGGGCGAATCGCGCCCCAAATTTTCCGGTCCCACGGGGGAGGTGGGTGGATGACCAGGGCACGTATGCCCCGTCCACACGAGGTTGCTGCGGCACGACGTGACACGCGCCTGTTGCGGGCGATGCACGAGCGCCAGCAAGACGAAGCATGGCGCACCAGAGGCCTGTGCCAGAGCGTTGACCCGGAGACTTTCTTTCCGGCGCCCAACGAGCCTGCGGACGCCGCTATCGCGCTCTGTCACACCTGCGATGTCCAGGGGGCTTGTCTCGCCTGGGCGTTGGAGGTCGGCGACTGCTACGGCGTGTGGGGTGGCACCACCCCACGCGAACGCCGGGCCATGCTGGTCGCCTGGCGCGGCGAGCACGGCCCGCCCGCGCTGACGGACGCTGCCGGGCCGCTGGTCCGGGGCCGACGGCTGACCCCGGTGCCGCTCGGCCGCTGAGGGTCGGTGCGGCCGAGCGGCCGGAGCAGCGTCGCGAGGGTCAGAATCGTGGGGTGCCGCCGACCGAAGAGATCAACACCCCGCACGGGCCGGCCGGGGTGGACCTCGACCGACCAGTCGGTTCGCCCTCCGCCCTGCTGGTGCTCGGTCATGGGGCGGGCGGCGGGGTGGATGCGCCGGACCTGCTCGCGCTGCGGGACGCCGGGCTAGCCGCCGGGCTGGTCGTTGCCCGGGTGACTCAGCCCTACCGGCTCGCGGGCCGCCGCGCGCCCGCGCCCGCGCGGCAGCTCGACGCCGCCTGGACGGTGGTGTTGTCCGTGCTTCGAGCACGGTGTCCCAAGGTTCCGCTGGTGGTGGGCGGCCGCTCCAGTGGCGCCCGAGTGGCCTGCCGTACCGCCGACGCGGTGGGGGCAGCCGGCGTGGTGGCCCTGGCGTTTCCGTTGCACCCACCGGGCCGACCGGAGCGGTCTCGCGCCGCCGAGCTGCCGGTCAGCGTGCCAACGGTGGTGGTGAACGGCGACCGGGATCCGTTCGGGATGCCGGTGGCCGCGGTGTCGACGGTGTGCGTCATCCCCCGGCCGGGGGAGCGACATGAGCTGCGCAAGGATCCGGTGGGCACGGCGGCGGTCGTTCTCGACTGGCTGCGCGCCGGTGGCTGGACCCGCCCCCCGGATCGGTCGTCGCGTGGGGCCGCATCGTCCGACTGCGCCGAGGAGGCGTGACCGCGGTGGGAGACTCTCGTTGCTTTGGATGGTGCCGCCCGCCCAGTCCGGTGGCGGCGCCGGTCCTCCCGGGCCCTTCCTGGTCCCAGTTCCGGTCCCCGCCGAGGTCGGGCCGGGACCAGGAAAGGGGGCCGATGGCTGGAATCCCGCCCCGCCGACCTGCGTTACACCCCCCGGACGACTTTTCCGACGAGGGGGATGGCCGATGCCGGTCGAGACGCAGGCCCGGGAGTTGGACGATCGGGACACGCGGCGGCTACACCGTGTGCTGGAGGGGCCGAGCTGGCCAGCGGTGGCGTCGGTAGCCCAGGCCTCACTCGGGCACCTGGGCGGAAGTGAATCTGTCGGCGAGCGGGTACACGTATCCTCGGCGGGGAAACGGCCGACGCGAGGGGATGTGCGGTTGACCACCGAGAAGACGGACGAGCGCAGGGCCCGCTTCGAGCGGGATGCGATGCCCTTCGTTGACCAGCTCTACGCAGCCGGCCTACGGATGACCCGCAACCCGGCAGATGCCGAGGACCTGGTCCAGGAGACGTATCTGAAGGCGTACGCGGCCTTTCACCAGTTCGAGCAGGGCACCAACCTGAAGGCCTGGCTGTATCGGATCCTGACCAACACCTACATCAACTCCTACCGGCGGCGGCAGCGGCAGCCGATTCAGGCGCCGACCGACGAGATCACCGACTGGCAGCTTGCCGAGGCCGAGTCGCACACCTCCAGCGGGCTGCGCTCCGCGGAGACGGAGGCGTTGGATCGGTTGCCGGACAGCGACATCAAGCAGGCTCTCCAGCAGCTACCCGAGGAGTTCCGGCTGGCGGTCTACCTCACCGATGTCGAGGGCTTCTCCTACAAGGAGGTGGCCGAGATCATGGGTACGCCGATCGGCACGGTGATGTCACGCCTGCACCGCGGCCGTCGTAATCTGCGCAAACTGCTGGAGCAGTACGCGGCCGAGCGGGGCTTCAGCTCTGCGCCGTCGGCCAAGGGCTCGACCGGCCGGGGGGTGTGACGTGAGCTGTGGAGAGCCGCACGAGACGGATTGCCGTGAGGTGTTGGCGGAGGTCTATCTCTACCTGGACCTGGAGTGCGCCGAGGAGCGGCGGAAGCTGATTCGACACCACCTCGACGAGTGCGGGCCATGCCTGCGCGAATACGGTATCGAGCAGGAGGTCCAGGCGCTCGTGGCCCGTTGTTGCGGTAACGAGACCGCTCCGGACCAGCTTCGCGAGCGGCTCCGCAGCAAGCTCGCCGAACTCGTGGTCTTCGGCGGTAGCGAGTCGCGCGAGTTGGCTGACTGACCGGGGTGACACCGCGGTGGCCCGGACCGATTTCGGTCCGGGCCACCGTCGTCCCCGCTGGCCGAGCCGGCTGGGCCTGGTCGCGGCGCGGCTCAGGAGTTGGGGCGCTTGCCGTGGTTGGCCGCGCCCTTCTTGCGGGCTTTCTTCTTTCGGGCCTTCTTGGCCATGGTGACCTCCTCGTGCTTCGTGGACGTCGCGGCAGCATGGCCGCCGCAACGGGAAACCGGACGCGTCCGACCCTAGTGCCGCTGCCGCGGACCGGCGGGCCCGGCCCGCGGCGCCGCCCCGGCGAGGAGGCGCGCTGCTTCTCGGAGCGTGTCCGGGCGGTCCTGGCACGGAAGTGGCTGGGATCGGGTCTTGGCGTGGCCACCCGCCCCGACCCGGCTCATGATTGGATACGTCGGCAGGACAGTCGCGAGAGAAAGGGCTGTGGAGATGGCCGAGGAGATCCGCGCCGAGATGGTGGCGAACGTCTGGAAGGTCGTCGCGTCGGCCGGGGACACCGTGTCCGAGGGGGACACGCTGGTGATCCTGGAGTCGATGAAGATGGAGATCCCGGTCGTCAGCGAGTCGGACGGCGTCGTGCAGGAGCTGGCGGTAAACGAGGGGGACGTGGTGCAGGACGGCGACCTGATCGCGGTGATCGGTTGAGTGTCCTGGTCCGTCCCGTCGAGCCGGCTGACCATGCCGCGGTCGCCCGGCTGACAGTCGCCGCCTACGAGGCGGACGGACAGCTCAAGGGGGAGCACGGGTACGCGGCTGTGCTCGCCGACGTCCCGGCTCGGGTTGAGCACGGCGAGGTGCTGGTTGCCGTGGACGCCGGCACCGGCGCCGTGCTCGGGTCGGTCCTCTTCGTGCTGCCCGGTACTCGTTACGCCGAGCTCTCCGGGGCCGGTGAGGCAGAGTTCCGGATGCTCGCCGTGGACCCGGCGGCGCAGGGGCGGGGGGTTGGCGCGGCTCTGGTGGAGGCGTGCGTGGCGCGGGCTACCGAGTTGGGCTGTTCCGCGCTGGTGATCTGCATCCGGGATGGCCTCGCCGCCCCGGCGCAGCGGCTTTATCGGCGGCGGGGGTTCATCCGGGCACCGGAGCTGGACTGGTCGCCGGTGGCCGATGTCCTCCTGCGTGGAATGCGGCTCTCGCTGCCCGCCTGAGCTGGCGGTTGGATTAGCGGGGGTCGTCGGTCGTGGGTGGGCCGATGGCGGTGATGAGTTCGTCGGCCACCTTCAGGGCGACCCCCCGTCGTTCCTGGTCGGTCAGGCCGGGCGCCCGTACCCCGAACCAACTGCTGTGTACGGAGAAGAGCGCGAGGGTGGCCCGGAGTTGGGCCTCGGGGGAGGAGTCGTCGCCGCAGAGCAGGTCGGCCAGCTGGAGCATCCGCTCCCGGATCCGCTGGCCGGCGGTGAGACTCCGTAGCGCGGTCTGGTTCTGCTCGAAGAAGCGCATCACCGACGAGTGTTGCCCGGCGCACATGGTGTCCGCGTACCGACCGATGATGCTCCGTCGGGTGGTCAACGTGGCGGGTTGCGCCTTGGCCCAGGCGACGAGGTCGTCCAGCTGATCGAGGCGGTCCTCGACGAAGCTGTTGACGATCTCGTCTTTGCTCTTGAAGTGGTAATAGAGCGCGGCCTTCGTCACATCGAGCCGCTCGGCGATCTCGCGGAGCGAGGTCTTCTCGTAGCCCTGCTCGGTGAAGAGCTCCAGGGCGACGGTCTTGATCCGTTCCCGCGTGCTGCTGGTGCTCTCCCGCACTGTCATCACCTGACCCGCTTGACTGTCGTCGGCACCCCAACTTACCGTACGGCTAGTAAGCTGGCTAGCCGGTCGGCAAGTAAGCTCACCACCCCGAGGGGAACGACGTATGACCCAGGCAACCCAGACCGCCCCGGCGCTGAGGCCACCGAATATTCGGATCGTGCTCTTCGGCCTGATGATCGCCATGATGCTGGCGATGTTGGACAACATGATCGTCAGCACCGCCCTGCCGAGGATCGTGGGTGAGTTCGGCGGGCTGGACCACTTCACCTGGGTCGTTACCGCCTATGTCCTCGGGACCACCGTCTCCACTCCGATCTGGGGCAAGCTCGGTGATCTCTTCGGCCGGAAGCCGATCTTCCTCACCTCGGTGGTGATCTTCCTGGTCGGGTCCGCGCTCTGCGGTATGGCGGGCTCCGACCTGCTCGGCGGGCCGGATGACGGGATGATGGAGCTGATCGCCTTCCGCGCGGTGCAGGGCCTCGGCGCGGGTGGCCTGATGGTCGGTGTGTTGGCGATCATCGGCGATCTGGTGCCGCCCCGCGAGCGGGGCCGCTACCAGGGGATGATCGCCGGGATCATGGCGATCGCCCTGGTTGCCGGGCCGTTGGTCGGCGGCTTCATCACCGACCACCTCTCCTGGCGCTGGGCCTTCTATGTCAACCTGCCCCTCGGCGGGGCCGCGCTGGTGTTGCTCGTCGCCACCCTGCGGCTGCCCCGGCACCGCACCGCGCACCGAATCGACTGGCTCGGTGCCGCGCTGCTCGCGGTCGGGATCACCGCGATCGTGTTGATCACCACCTGGGGCGGCAACGAGTACGCCTGGCGTTCGCCACAGATCGTTGGCCTGGTGGTTCTCGCGGTGGCGTCGCTCGCCATCTTCGTGCTCGTCGAGCGGCGGGCGGCTGAGCCGGTCCTGCCGCTGTCCCTCTTCGCGAACCGTAACTTCGCGCTGATCTCGGTGATCGGCTTCCTGCTCGGCTTCGCGATGTACGGGGCGATGAGCTTTCTGCCGCTCTACCAGCAGACCGTGCAGGGCGCCTCAGCCACCGAATCCGGGTTGCTGCTGCTGCCGCTGATGTTCGGCATGCTGGTGGTCTCGTTGGTGGTGGGGCGGACGATCACCAGGACCGGCCGGTACCGGGCCTTCCCCATCATCGGCGGTGTGGTGATGAGTGTTGGCATGGTCCTGCTGACGCGGCTCGACGCGCAGACCGAGGTGGCGGAGTCCTCGCTCTACCTCCTCGTGCTCGGCGTCGGCATGGGTTTTCTCATGCAGACGACGATGCTGATCGCGCAGAACAGCGTGGAGCAGCGTGATCTGGGCGCGGCCAGCGGCGCGGCGACCTTCTTCCGGTCGATCGGCGGCTCGTTCGGCATCTCGCTCTTCGGAGCCGTCTTCGCCAGCCGGTTGGCCAGCTCCCCCGCCGGCGGGATGTTCGGTGGCGGTGAGGCCGGGGCGGCGATGGACCTCGCGAAGCTTCGGGAGCTACCGGAGGCGGTCCGGGAACTGGTCCTCGGCGGCCTCGCCGACGCGATCTCGCACGTGTTCCTGTGGGCCCTGCTGTTCACCGTTGTCGTACCGATGTTCGCCTGGCTCATCAGGGAGATTCCGCTGCGTACCGAGAACATCCCGGTGCCGGCCGGCGAGGCGGAGCGCCAGCGCCCGGAGACCCACCGCTGACCTGGCACGGCCCGGCGAGGTCAGCGGCGGCGGAAGATCGTCGTAAGGCCTCGCCAGAGGCGGCGGAGCGGCCCGGTCGCTGCTGGAGTTGGTGGCCGGCCACCGGCCAGGGCCTGGGCCAGCGCTCGGGACTCCGGGGCCAGGTCCGGGGTGGCCAGGGCCAGGTGCGCCAGGGACCGGGCGATCGGGACCGGTCGGGTTCGTGCCACCTCAACCGCATCGGTGAGTCGTTCGGCGACCACCGCGGCGATCTCGGGGCGGACCGTCGGGTCGACCCAGGCGGCGGTGACCAGGGCGAAGAGTGCGGCTTCGGTGGCCCAGTCCTCGACGCCCCAGACCAGGTCCAGCAGGATCGACCGGCGGGTGGAGGTCGGCCACGGCTCGTCGGTGCGGTGGTGCAGCAGCCCGAGGCAGGCCCACACCTGAACGCTGCGGACCCAGAGCGATGGGTCTTGCTCGTCGAGGACCCGGCCCAGCGTGGTCGGTGGGGTCGCCGGCGGATGCGCCAGCAGACCGAGCAGGTCGGTCAGGTCCAGGGTGGCCAGGGCCACGCCGGCGTCGTACGCCGCCGGTGGGTGGGGCCAAGCCGGATGCACGAACTGCCGGAGGTGGTCCGCGGCCAGTGGCGAGGGTGCCTCGATGGCGGGTGTGCCGTCGTGCCGCCACAGGCGCCAGTCCACCGCTCGGCGGGGCTCGCGGGGGTCCGGTCCCGGACCCGGCGCCAGCTGGACGCGCAGGCCGGGCGCGGCCCGGGTGAGGGTGTGTAGGGCGCTCGGCGGTACCGGCGCCCCGAGCCGGATGGTGGCTCCCAGCTGACCGCCGGCATGGTTGGCCCGGAGCACGTCAACGGCGGGGCCGCCGGCCGGCGTGATCTGCCCGAGCCAGGGTTGGCCGGCGCAGGATTCGGCGAGGTCGGTGTGCTCGTGGGAATCCTCGGGGTACTCCCGGATGAAATCCGCCAGGGCGACCAGGTGGGCGACATCGCCGTCGCGCCGGAAGCGCAGCCGCTGTGCGGTGTGCACCGCACAGTCAAACGTCGGGTCCCGGGCGAGTGCCCGGTTGATCCAGTCCAGGGCTTCGTCCAGCCGTCCGTGGTCGCCGAGGGTACCGGCGATGTCGGCATAGACGGCCAGGTCGTCGGGGTCGTGCGCAACGGCACGTTCCAGCGCCGCGAGGGCGTCTGGGATCCGCCCCGCGCTGCGATAGGCGTACCCGAGCCACACCTCGCCGATCTTCGACGGCGTGGTGCGTAACCCCTGGGATGCCCACTGGACGGCGAGCGCTACCTCGCCGAGCCGGCGGGCCAGTGCGGAGGCGGCCCCGAACAGCAGCGCGTGTCCGTGGTGGGCGGTCACCGCATTGCGGGCCAGGGTGAGGTACGGGGTGAGGGCGGCTCGGCTGGCTCGGGGAACCGGGTCGGCGGTCACGGCGCAGATCTGCATGAGAATCTGGGCGGCGCGCTCGGGCCCGAGGCGTTCGGCCAAGTCGGGCGCGGTCACCCAGGGCACCTCGGCCCACGGCTCGGCCGGTGCGTGGCCAGTGGCCGCAACGAGCAGGTCCAACCCCTCGGCGGGCCGGCCGGCGGCGGCGAGTAGGTGGGCCCGGGCGACGACGGTCCCGACGAAGACGTTCTGGTGCAGGGGAAAGAGGTCGAGTCCGTCGCCGGAAACGGCAGCGAGCCGGGCGAGCAACTCGTGGGCCTCGGGGAGGGTTGGCGCCTGCGCCAGCGCCCCCGCGATGTGGGCGGCGGCGTGCGCCAGATCGCCCTCGGCAAGGGCTAGTCGGGCCAGGGTCAGTTCCTCCGCCGCCGGCAGGTCTCGCTTGTCCGGGGACACCTTTTCTCCCGCCGTGGTGGTATGCGCTCCGGTCGGTCAGCGTAGGTGATAGTGAGGATTTTTAGCGATGGTCGCGGGTTGCTGTTCGTTGTGTTGCGCTTCGGCGCTGAAAAGTGCAAGACTGAACACAATCGCGCGGGAATCGCGCACCAGGAGGAGTTTCTGTGACGCGTCCAGGGGCCGGCATGGCCGCCGACATTGACGAGCAGCCGGCGGCGTACGCCCGCCTGCTCTCCGCCGAGCACGCCGGGCCGATCGCCCGGGTCGCCGCCGCCATCGCCGCGCACCGACCGCGGCACGTGGTGTTCACCGCCCGCGGCACCTCAGACCACGCCGCGCTCTACGGCACCTACCTGACCGAGATCCGGTTGGGTCTGCCCGCCGGGCTCGCCTCGCCCAGCTCCATCACGGCCTACGGCGCCCGGCCGGACCTCTCCGCCGCGCTCGTGGTCGGGGTGAGCCAGAGCGGCGGCTCGCCGGACCTCACCGCGGTGCTGCAGGCCGCCCGGAACTCCGGCGCGCTCACCCTCGCGGTCACCAATGCGCCCGACTCGCCGCTGGCCCAGGCGGCGGAGCTGAGCGTGGACATCGCCGCCGGGCATGAACGGGCCGTGGCCGCCACCAAGACGTACACGGCTGAGCTGCTCGCCCTGCTCATGTTGGTGGAGGGCATCCGGGCCGGCGACGGCGTGCTGCCGGCCGCCGAACAGACCGCCCTCAACACGCTGCCGGAGCTCGCCGCGCGTACCCTCGCCGATCCGACGCCGGCCCAGCTCGCCCCCCGCTACCGCTTCGCCGCGCAGCTGGTCACGACCGGCCGGGGGTACGCGTACCCGACCGCGCGCGAGGCCGCGCTGAAGCTGATGGAAACCTCGTACCTACCGACGCTCGCCTTCTCCGGTGCCGATCTGCTGCACGGTCCGCTGGCCATGACCGATCCGGACGTGCCGGTGCTCGCGGTGGTCGGCTCCGGCCCCGGCGGCCAGGCGATGGGGGAGGTGCTGCCACGGCTCGGCGAGCGCCGCGCCGATGTGGTGGTGGTCGGCTCGGCGGAGGTGCCCACCACGACGCGGATCGCCGTTCCCGAGGTTGACGAGCGGTACGCGCCGCTGCTGGACATCCTGCCGCTGCAGCGGCTGGCCCTGTCGCTGGCGTTGGCCCGGGGCGAGAACCCGGACGCGCCCCGCGGCCTGAAGAAGGTCACCGCGACGATGTGAGCCCCGGCGTGGCAGGCTGGGCGGCGTGTCCACGCTGCGCGACCTCGCCGACGAGCACACCCAGCTTCGTCCCGCTGACATCGACCACCTGCACCGGATCGCGGGCGACTGGCAGCTGCTCTCCGACATGTCCTTCGCCGACCTGCTGCTCTGGGTGCCGGTGGGCGAGGACGGAACGTTCCTCTGCGTGGCCCAGGTTCGACCGACCACCGCGCCCACCGCGTACCAGCATGATCAGGTAGGGCGAATCACCGGTGGGCCGGAGGTGGACCACCTGGAGGTCGCCTACCGGCGAGGCCGGATCTGGCGGGAGGGCGATCCGGTCTGGTACGGGGACGTGCCCGCGCGGCACGAGGCGATCCCGGTACGGCTGCGGACCGACGACGGTGAGCAGGCCGAGGTGATCGCCGTGGTCGGCCGGGACACCAACCTGTCGACCGCGCGGACTCCCAGCCAGCTGGAGCTGAACTATCTGACCACGGCGGACGACCTGGCGCAGATGCTCGCCGACGGCACCTTCCCGCCGCCCCGGCACCCGGGGGAGACCACCTCGGCTCCCCGGGTCGGCGACGGGCTGGTCCGGCTGGACGCGGGCGGCAGAGTGACGTATTCGAGCCCGAACGCGCAGTCGGCGTACCGGCGGGTCGGCTACGCCTCGGACCTGGTGGGGGAGGACCTCGCGGCGCTGCACCGGCGCCTCGCCGACGACCCGTTGGAGGGGACCGACGCGGCCAACGCGGCGCTTGCCGCGCTGCGGGGTGAGGCGCCGCCCCGCCGTGAGATCAACGCGCGCGGGGCGACCATGCTGACCCGGGCGCTGCCGCTGATCCCCGCCGGAGTGCCGATCGGCGCGCTGGTGCTGGTCCGCGATGTCACCGAGGTCCGGCGTCGGGACCGGGCGTTGATGACCAAGGACGCCACCATTCGGGAGATCCACCACCGGGTGAAGAACAACCTCCAGACGGTCGCCGCCCTGTTGCGGCTGCAGGCCCGCCGGGTGGCCATGCCGGAGGCGCGGATCGCGCTGGAGGAGTCGGTCCGCCGGGTCGCCTCGATCGCGCTGGTACACGAGACGCTCTCCATGTCCAACGATGAGGTGGTCGAGTTCGACGGGATCGTGGACCGGGTGGCGAGCGCGGCGACCGAGGTGGCGGCGACCGAGTCGACCGTCCGGATGCGCCGTCAGGGCAGCTTCGGCGTGCTCACCGCCGAACTCGCCACCTCGCTGGTGATGGTCCTCAACGAGCTCCTGCTGAACGCCGTCGAGCACGGGTTCCCCGGCGATGACGAGGCTGGTGAGCAGTCCGGAGCCGCCGGCTGCTCCCCCGAGGTCGTGGTCTCGACGCACCGGTTTCGCAAGATCCTGCATGTGTCGGTGGCCGACAACGGTGCTGGGCTGCCGCCGGGCTTCGACGCTGAGCGCGGCGGCAGCCTCGGTCTGCAGATAGTCCGGGCGCTGGTCACCGGGGAACTGCGCGGCACGATCGAGTTGCGGACGAGTGCCAGCGGAGGCACCGAGGCGCTGCTCGTCCTTCCCCTCAACCGGCTGTGACCAGCGGGGAGATCGGCGCCGGCTAGCGGCGTACCAGGGCGACGGTAAGGCCCGGGGGGTGCCAGATCCGCTCGACCATCCGCCCGTCGCGCAGCGCCGCCCCCTTCGGGCCGGGTACGGCGGCCAGCGGGTCGTGGTGCCGACCGGCCAGCACCAGCCAGACCCGGTCCGCGTTAGCCAGACACTGGGCCGGGCGGGCACACTCGGCGGCCCACAGGTCACCCCGGCGGGCCGCACTGGCGGTGAGCAGTACGTCCTGGGGAATGTGGTCGCCCAGGTGATAGGCCAGGCCCAAATCGAGGAAGAGCCAGCCCTCCCGGGGCGAGTAGACGATCGCGTCGGTGGGGCGCTGTCCAGCCGCCACGATCTGGGCCGCCCCGGCGTAGTCGACCGGCGCCGAACGGGGCCACTCGTGGGTCCGCCGGAGCGCCGCCTGGGCCGGCAGGCCGAGCGCCCCGGCCAGGGCCACGACGGTCAGCGCCGGTAGCAACGGCACCCGGGCCAGGGCGGCACCGGCCAGCAGGCAGCCGAACGGCACCACGAAGACCAGGTATCGGGGTACCCAGAGGGGGACAACCGCGCCGACGGCGAAGACCAGCAGCACCGGCAGGAGCACGGCCAACCCGGGCAGCAGCGCCGACCGTCCCAATGCTGCGGCGCCGAGTGCGGCGAGCCCGACCAGCAGGCCGCCGACCACCCCGCTCTGCGTCACCCCGCCGGCCAAGGCGGCGAGATCGGCGGGGCGGGCCGGGTCCACCCAGTCGAGTTGGCGGGCGTGCTGGCCGTGGGCGACCCAGAGCAGCGGACCGACCAACAGCACCACGGGAACGAGCGCCAGCAGCCAGGACCCGACGAGGTGTCGGTCGGGGTGCCGGCGCCGGGCGGCGAGCACCACCACCGCGTGGGCCGGGAGCAGGGTGAGGGCGACCAGGTGGGTCAGGCCCAGCGCGGCCAGCGCCGCGGCGTACCCGGCCCAGCGGAGCCAACGACGGGTCGATTGTCCCGTCGGCCGCGGGTTCACGGCAGTGACGAGCAGCAGCGTCGCCAGGACCGCGAGGGCGGTGGCCAGCGCGTACGGGCGGGCCTCCTGTCCGTACCGGGAGGTGCTGGGAAGCACCGCGAAGAGGAGGCCGGCGAGCAGTCCGGCCGACCGACCGTACAGCCGGGCGCCGAGGAGTGCGGTCAGGGCCGCGGTGGCGGTCATGGCGAGTACGGCCGGCAGCCGCAGGGCGGCCACCGAATCGCCCGCTCCGGCCACCCAGATCTGCATCAGCAGGTAGTACGGCCCGGTGGCGGCGTCGATCGTGTCGGCGAGCCGGACCAGGTCGCCGAGCGGGCGGGTGGCCGCGCTCCACGTCGCCAATTCATCTCGCCAGAGCTGTGCCCCGGCCACGTCGGTGAGGGTGACCGCGAGCGTCAGCAGCGCCGGCGGCAGCCACACCGGCAGCTGCGGCACGGTTCGCGTGCCCATGCCGCTGAGCCTCGCACAGCGGCGGGCCCACCGGGGCCGGACCGGAGCACCGCCGACCGTGATGTGGGATGCCGCACCCGAACCTTGGCTGCTCCGGTGACGACGTGGCAGCATAATGGAATGGCTGCCGCCGTTGTCCGCTACTTCGTGGCCCGTCGCCACCTCGACTTCGGCCGCATGCGCAGCGCGATCTGTCCGGCCCACTGACGACGCCCGACCCAGCTGTCTCGGGCACGCTGCGCCGGCTGATCCGCCCCAGCCCAACCCGTCGTGCCGGGGCCGGCCACCGCGCTCGGCGCAGCGGCCACGAGGCACCCCAGACAATGGAGGAAGCCACGATGGCGCTGCGCAATCCGGCCCGGCCCGAGGATCCGATACCCCAGTCGGACCGGGCCCCCCGCCGTCCCCGCGGGGAGGGCCAGTGGGCTCTCGGCCACCACGAGCCGCTCAACGCCAACGAGCGGATCAAGAAGGACGACGACCCACTCAACGTCCGGGCCCGGATCGAGAACATCTACGCCCACCAGGGCTTCGCCTCGATCGACCCGCAGGACCTGCGGGGTCGGTTCCGTTGGTGGGGGCTGTACACGCAACGCAGGGCCGGCATCGACGGTGGGCGTACCGCCGTGCTGGAGCCGCACGAGCTTGAGGACGAGTTCTTCATGCTCCGGGTGCGGATCGACGGCGGGCAGCTCTCCGTGGCCCAGCTCCGGGTGGTGGCCGAGATCTCCCGCGAGTTCGCCCGGGACACCGCCGACCTCACCGACCGGCAGAACATCCAGTACCACTGGATCCGGGTCGAGGACATGCCGGAGATCTGGCGTCGACTGGAGTCCGTCGGCCTGCAGACCACCGAGGCCTGCGGGGACTGCCCCCGGATCGTGCTCGGTAGCCCGGTCGCCGGCGTAGCCCAGGACGAGGTGATCGATCCGACGCCGGCGATCGACGAGATCGTCCGCCGTTACGTCGGCGACAAGCAGTACGCCAACCTGCCTCGCAAGTTCAAGTCCTCGATCTCCTGGCTGGTGGACACGCCGTACGAGACGAACGACATCGCCCTGCTCGGGGTGGTGCATCCCGAGCACGGACCCGGCTTCGATCTCTGGGTCGGTGGCGGCCTCTCCACGAACCCGATGCTCGCCCAGCGGCTGGGCGTCTGGGTGCCGTTGCACGAGGTGCCGGACGTGTGGGCGGGGGTGGTGGGCATCTTCCGCGACTACGGGTACCGGCGGCTGCGCCACCGTGCCCGGCTGAAGTTCCTGGTCGCCGACTGGGGGGTGGCGAAGTTCCGGGAGGTGCTGGAGCAGGAGTACCTGGGCCGGGCCCTGCTGGACGGACCGTCGGCCGAGCTGCCGGCGCAACAGATCGACCACATCGGGGTGCACGAGCAGCGTGACGGGCGTAACTACGTCGGGGCCGCTGCGACGGTCGGCCGGGTCTCGGGTAGCCAGCTCACCCGCCTCGCCGACGTGGCCGAGGCGCACGGCAGCGACCGCGTCCGGCTGACCCCGTACCAGAAGCTGTTGGTGTTGGACGTGCCGCCGGACCGGACGGAGTCCCTGGTCGAGGCGCTGGGTGAGATCGGCCTGTCGGCTCGGCCATCGGCGTGGCGGCGGGGCGCCATGGCCTGCACCGGCCTCGAGTTCTGCAAGCTGGCCATCGTCGAGACCAAGGCGCGGGGCGCGGAGTTGGTGGCGCGGCTGGAGGAGCGGCTGCGGGACTTCGACGCCGACATCACCATCCACCTCAACGGCTGCCCGAACGCGTGCGCCCGTACCCAGGTCGCCGACATCGGCCTCCGCGGCCAGCTGATGGTCGGCGCGGACGGCCGCCAGGTGGAGGGCTTCCAGGTGCATCTCGGCGGTGGTCTGGGCATGGCGCAGGACCGGGCCGCGGGGTTCGGCCGCAAGCCGCGGGGCCTGAAGGTCACGGCGGCGGAGCTTCCGGAGTACGTGGAGCAGCTGGCTCGGCGCTACCTGGCTGGGCGTACCGACGGCGAGACGTTTGCCAGTTGGGTGCTCCGGGCGGACGAGGGGGAGCTGCGATGAGTGACACCCGTTCCGCCCCGCTGTACTGCCCGTACTGCGGGGAGGAGGACCTGCGGCCGAACGAGGCGGGGCACGGCGGTTGGGAGTGCCACGCCTGCGCCCGGGTCTTCACCGTACGGCTGCAGGGCCTGTTGGCGAAGGCGGTGCTCCGGTGAGTGGTCTGCGCTGGGCGGCCGATCTGGGCCTGGTCGGGGCCGGCGAACCGGCCGCCGCCGAACTGAACCGGCGGGAGTTGCGCACCTTGGCGGAGGAGGCTGGCCGGGACCTGGCGGGCGCCCCCGCGCTGGAGGTGGCCCGGTGGGCGGCCGAGACGTTCGGTGACCGGCTCTGTGTCACCAGTTCGATGGCCGACGCGGTGCTCGTACACCTGTTCTCTCGGGTCGCACCCGGCGTTGACGTGGTCTTCCTGGACACCGGGCTGCACTTCCCGGAGACGCTCAAGGTTCGGGACCAGGTCGCCCGCACGATGCCGGTGAACGTCCGTTCGATCCGACCCCGGCTGACCGTCGGCCAGCAGGACGGCGAGTACGGGCCGCGGCTGTTCCACCGTTCCCCGGATGACTGCTGCCAGCTGCGCAAGGTGGAGTCGCTGGAGCGGGCCTTGGTCGGCTACGACGCGTGGGCCGCCGGGCTGCGCCGGGACGAGTCGCCGTCCCGGGCGAACACCCCGGTGGTGACCTTCGACGCGGGGCGGGGCAAGGTGAAGATCAACCCGATCGTGGCGTGGACGCAAGCCGATGTGGAGACCTACATCTCCCGTTGGGATGTGCCGGTCAACGAGCTGTTCGGCCGCTCCTACAGCTCGGTCGGCTGCTGGCCCTGCACCGGGCGGACGAAGGCTGGGGAGGATCCCCGGGCTGGCCGGTGGGCGATGTTTGAGAAGGCCGAGTGCGGCCTGCACGGTTGAGCGGGACCGGGGGCGACGGAGATCCGGTGCTCCTGGTCGCGCATGGCAGTCGGGACCCGCGGGCCGCCGCGGCGACGCGGGCGCTGGCTGCGGCGGTGTCCGCCGCTCGGCCTGGCCGGCGGGTGGTGCCGAGCTGGCTGGACCACACCCGGCCCGGCCCCACGGAGGCGCTACGGGAGTTGGTTGGCGCTGGTTTTCACCGGGTGGTGCTGGTGCCGCTGCTGCTGACCGCCGCGTTTCACCGGCGGGTGGACATCCCGGAGGCCGTTGCGGCGGTCCGTCAGACGGTTCCCGAGCTGGCGGTACGGGTGACCGACGTGCTCGGTCCCGCTGCCCGGGCGGTCGATCCGGCGTTGTTGGCCGGGCTGCGCCGTCGGCTGCTCGAGGCCGAGCCGGGGGGCTACGACGGGTTGGTGCTGGCCGCTGCGGGCACCCGGGATCCGGTCGGGCGTGCCTCGGTGGGGCGGGTGGCGGCATCGCTGGGGGCGGCCCTGGCCGTTCCGACCCGGGTTTCCTATGCCTCGGCTGCCCCGCCCGCCGCTGGGGTGGCGGTGACCCGCCTGCGCGTACGGGGCGCGCGACGGGTGGCGGTGGCCGCGTATTTTCTGGCGCCCGGGTTGTTCCATGACGCGGTGGCCGTCTCGGCCCGGCAGGCCGGTGCGGTGGCGGTGGCGGCTCCGCTCGCCGATGCTCCCGAGCTGGTTGACCTGGTCCTTCGCCGGGTTGACGCGGTGTCGGACTAGGCCCTGTTGTGGTGTCGCCCCGCTGGTGGCGGGGTCTTGGTGGTGGCGGGGTCCCGGTTGACACCCCGCCGGGCAGCGAAACACCCCGGCGGTCGAGCCGACCGGGGCGTTTCGCTTTCGGCTGGTGGTCAGGCGGTGTGAGCGCGCAGCACCCGGAGGCCGCCGCGACGCTTGACGGCGCGCCGCTCCTCCTCGCTCATCCCGCCCCAGACGCCTGCGTCCTGGCCGGACTCGAGGGCCCACTGCAGGCACTGGTCCGTCACCGGGCAGCGCCGGCAGACGGCTTTGGCCTGCTCCACCTGCAGGAGGGCCGGACCGGACGTCCCGATCGGGAAGAACAGCTCGGGGTCCTCGTCGCGGCAGACAGCATGGTGGCGCCAGTCCATGGCGGCAACACTCCTCATTCTGGATGGGTGGCAGATGGCTTGCTATATGCATCCGCAGCGCCGGCCGTAACGGTTCGCGCCCGGCTTGCTGGCAGTGCGTGAGCAGGCTGTTGGCTCCGTCGACCTACTGGATCCGCTCATTCTGCTGAGCGAATCCAGGTGATGTCCCGGAAACTCAAGTCGCTTGTGAATACTTTCACGAACGCTCGCGATGTCAAGGGTGACGCTCCGGAAAACTTCACGCGGTGAGCAAGCCCACAACCAGTTTGTCCTGATTTGCCCGAGGCTCCGGATACTCGGAGTACCACAGTCGGGGATCAATATAGTACGGCGGCACTGATTTCGCTGACATTTCCGTCACTCACCCCAACGTGGCGCCAATCGTCATCGGACGGGCCGGCTCAACCGAGGGGAGTACCCGAGGACTAGCAGATTACTCGCACTGCTGCGGGTGTGGCGGTGAATTCAACTTTTTCGCGCTCGCCCAGATACTCACCGTCGAGCTGGAACGCCTGTGGGTGACGGGCGATCAAGGTGAACTCGGTCAGGTCGTGGAGGCGGAGTACCTGTTTGCCACGCGGACCCGGTGTTCGGCCGAAGAATTGAGTGATCGTCCGTGTTGTGCTGGTCACCCGGAGCTGCCGCAGTGCGAAAGCGTCTAGGCCGAGGTCGAACGATGCCTCCGGATTCGGGTTCACCTCCCGGTCGCCGAGGTACGTCCAGGGTGCGGTGTTCTGGACGATCACGGTGGCGAGCTGCTCCTCGGTGGGTTCGTCCGGCCGCTGGAGGGCGATGGCGGGGTGTCGGCGGTCCGAGGCGAGGAAGTACTGGGCCAGGGTTGATCGGAAGTACAGGCCGGGCGTGGAGACCTCCCCGCGCCGGCGGGACCGTTCCACCCGGTGGATCACCGCGGCGTCAACTCCGAAGCCGGCGCAGAAGGTGAAGTAGCGCTCATCCGCCCGGCCCAGGCCGATGGTGCGGTGCCGGTTTAGCCGCAGCCCTTCCAGGATCATGCTGGTGCTGTCCGGCCACTCCCGGGGTAGGCCGAGAGCGCGGGCGAAGACGTTCGTCGAACCGCCCGGCACGGTTGCCAGGGCGGGCAACTGCTCGGCCGGCGTCCTCCCGGTCGGCCCTGTCGTCGGCAGCGCGGACATCAGCCCGTTGACGACCTCGTTGACCGTGCCATCGCCACCGAGCGTGACGACCAGGTCAACGCCCTCCTCGGCCGCCTGGCGGGCCAGGGTCGTGGCGTGCCCCCGGTGTCGGGTGTAGCGCACCGACAGATCGACTTCACTGCGTAGCGCCCGGACCAGGACATCCCGGCTGCGCTCGCTGGTGGTGGTGGCCTTGGGGTTGACCACCAGGACGGCCCGCATGGGCGGCACTGTACCGCGTGACGGCATCGGTATCGTGGTCGCGTGACGATCGCCTCCAACCAGATACCCGGCCCGCTCCGCTGGGCCGTCCTTACGCTGCGTGGTGAGGCGGGCGCCGTCGGTCTGATCGCTGGCTGGCTGCTCTGGGCAAACCTCACGGCGCCCAGCGTTGACCTGACATCGGCGCTGCTGTTGACGGTGTTCGCCGCTGGTGTGGCAGCCGCGCTCTGGGCGCTGGGCGGGGCGCTCGCCCGGTGTCGGGCGGGCGCCCGAGCTCCGGCGATCGTGCTTCAGCTCATGCTGTTGCCGATCGGATGGTTCATGATCCAGGGCGGGCTTGGTTGGCTGGGCGGGCCACTGATGGCACTGGGCCTCGGCGTCACCGCCCTGCTGCTCAGTACCCCGACGACCCGTGCCCTCGGCTTCGAGTAAGGGCGTTTTCGAGTGCGGGCGCTGGCAGCCGTCGGTCCTGGCGGGTGCGGCGCGACCTAGCCGGCGACGCGACGGGTCAGCAGGGAGATGGTCGCGCGATCGTTGTCAGTGGTAGCGGCGGCCGAGGTGGTCAGGGCGGTGAGCACCCTCCAGGCAAAGGAGGACTCGGCCGGCAGTCGCGCACCGCGGGAGGTTGGCACCGTGACATCGACGGCGAGGGCATCGTCGGTTACGGAGAACCGGCACTCCAACTCGGCGTGCTGGGTGGCGACCGAAAGCAGCATGGCGCAGGCCTCGTCGACCGCGATGCGGAGATCCTCGATCTCGTCGAGGGCGAACTGCAGCCGGGCCGCGAGCCCGGCGGTGGCCGTGCGGAGCACGCTCAGGTAGCCGCCGTCCGCGGGCACGGTGAGGTGCACCACGTCGTCGCTGGTGGGTTGGCTGGTCGTCGGAGTCACGCGTCATCCCCCCGGGACGCCCGTTACCCGGATCGGGGATGGCGGCCCGCCAGGGAACTCTACCCGGTACCCCGACGCAGCCACCACGGCGACGGCCGGCGCCTCCGCGGACGCGCCGGCCGTCGCCGTGCCGTTTCACCTACGCCTTCTTGGTCTCCCAGAAGATCTTCGAGATCTCGTCGATCTTCTGCAGCAACTCGTCGGCCTTCGCCGGGTCGGTCGCGCCCTTGGCGCCGGCCGCGCCGGCCAGCTTGGTGGCCTCGTTGAAGAGCTGGTGCAGGTGCGGGTACTTCTCGAAGTGAGCCGGCTTGAAGTAGTCGGTCCACAGCACCCACAGGTGGTGCTTCACCAGCTCGGCCCGCTGCTCCTTGATCAGGATGGCCCGGGTGCGGAACTCCGGGTCGGTGTTGGCCTGGTACTTCTCGCAGATCATTTTCACCGACTCGGCCTCGATCCGGGCCTGTGCCGGGTCGTAGACGCCGCAGGGCAGGTCGCAGTGGGCGCTGGCGGTCACTCGGGGGGTGAGGATGCGTGGAAGTCGCATCAGGAGCCTCCTGGGAAGTTTGCGATGATCGAGCACGACATTACTTGGAGGCCGTACCCGGTGGAGGTGAACGGCATGCCCCCGTTCCCGCCGTGCCCGGCGCCGGGTGCCCGGTGGACGCTCTCCGCCGTCCTGGTGACGGGCCCCTCGATGGCGCCGACCCTGCGGCACGGCGACGCGGTACTGGTACGCCGGGGGGAACGCGGAATCCGGGCCGGTGACGTGGTGGTCGCGGTTTTTCGGAGTCGCCCCGACCTGCTGGTGGTCAAGCGGGCGATCGGTCCGACCGCGGAGGGCTGGTGGCTCGTGGGCGACAACCCGTTGATCACTGACGACTCACGGGCGTACGGTGGGGCGGACATCTGGGGGCGGGTGGTGGCGCGCTACTGGCCGCGGCCTCGGCTGCTGCGCCGCCATGGAGTATGACCCTACTCACATCCGGGCGGCATGCGCCGCACTATGCTCGGCAGGTGTCCCGGGTGACCCCCATGCCTAGCGCCGCCGGTCAACGCCCACCTCGCGCCCGGACCGGCTGGTCCAGCTGTATCGACAGATCCTGGAGTCACCAATGTCATCGTCCACTGTGGACCCCGCGGACCCGGTCTTCCAACTGCATCAGGGCGGGAAGCTGGCCGTCGCCTCGACCGTCCCGCTGAACAGCCGGGAAGACCTCTCCCTGGCGTACACCCCGGGGGTGGCCCGGGTCTGTGCGGCGATCGCCGCCGACCCCCGGCACGCTGATGACTACACCTGGGCCGGGCACACGGTCGCGGTCGTCACCGACGGCTCCGCCGTGCTGGGGCTCGGCAACATCGGCCCACACGCCGCCCTGCCGGTCATGGAGGGCAAGGCCGTGCTCTTCAAGCAGTTCGGTGGGGTGGACGCGGTGCCGATCTGTCTGAACACGCAGGACGTGGACGAGATCGTGGCAGCGGTACGGGCTCTCGCCCCCTCCTTCGGCGGCATCAACCTGGAGGACATCAGCGCGCCGCGCTGCTTCGAGGTCGAGCGGCGCCTCGACGAGGCGCTGGACATCCCGGTCTTCCACGATGACCAGCACGGCACCGCGATCGTCGTGCTCGCCGCACTCCGCAATGCGGCGGTGCTGCTCAGCCGAAAGCTCGGCGACCTTCGGGTGGCGATCAGTGGCGCGGGCGCCGCCGGGGTGGCGGTGACCAAGATGCTCGTCGCCGGCGGAGTCAACCCGGACCAGGTGGTGGTCTGTGACTCCCGGGGCATCATCGGGCCGCACCGCGAAGGTCTCACCAGTGCCAAGGCCGAGCTGGCGGAGCTGACCAACGGTTCCGGCCGGCGGGGCGACGTGGCCGAGGCGCTGCGCGGCGCCGATGTGCTGATCGGGGTCTCCGGTGGCCAGATCCCCGAGGCGGCGGTGGCCGGCATGGCTCCGGGTGGGATCGTCTTCGCGCTGGCCAACCCCACCCCCGAGGTGCAGCCGGAGGTGGCCGCCCGGCACGTCGCGGTGGTCGCCACCGGTCGAAGCGACCACCCCAACCAGATCAACAATGTGCTCGCCTTCCCCGGTGTCTTCCGCGGGGCACTGGACGCAAGGGCCACCCGGGTCACCGACGGCATGAAGGTGGCAGCGGCGGACGCGATTGCCGGGGTAGTGGCCGACTCGCTCACCCCCGAGGCGATCGTCCCGTCACCACTCGACCCGCGGGTCGCCCCCGCGGTGGCCGAGGCGGTCGCGGAGGCCGCACGCCGCGGCGGCGTAACCCGATAGCCGCCGCGGCAGGGTTGCCCGATAGCCCCCGCGGCGGGGCTGTCCGATAGCCGCCGCGGCGGGGTTCGCGCGGCGCGGTGGCGCAACCCCGACGTGTGGCCTGGCACACGCCAATGGGCCTTCTGGTCGCCCGCCCGGGTTGTTACCGTGCCGATCATGCGTGCCGCCTTCGCCTCCCGCTTCGACGACGCCAACCCGCTCGCCGCGCTCACCGTGGGCGAGCGGCCGGAACCCGCGCACCACGGCGACGACTGGGTGACCATCCAGGTCACCGCCAGCTCGCTCAATCACCACGATCTCTGGTCGCTGCGCGGCGTCGGACTACGCGCGGAGCAGCTGCCGATGATCCTGGGCTGCGACGCGGCCGGCGTTGACCCGGCCGGCAACCCGGTGGTTGTCTACCCGGTGCTCCCCACCCCGAGCGATCCCCGCCGGGTCTCGATTCTCTCCGAGCACTTCCCGGGCACGCTGGCCGAACGGGTCGCCGTACCCCGGGCGAATCTGCTGCCGCTGCCGGCGGGTCTGGCGGCGACCGATGCCGCCTGCCTGCCCACCGCCTGGCTGACCGCGTGGCGGATGCTCACCACCCGGGGCCGGGTGGACGAGGCCGCCGCCGTGCTGGTGCAGGGGGCGGGAGGAGGCGTGGCCACCGCGGCCGTCGCGCTCGCCGCCGCGATGGGTAAGCGGGTCTACGCGACCAGCCGGGACGCCGCCAAGCGGGAGCGGGTCGCGGCGCTCGGCGCCACCGCCGTCGAACCGGGCGCCCGGCTGCCGGAGCGGGTGGACCTGGTGATCGAGACAGTCGGTGCCGCGACCTTCGACCACTCGCTGAAGTCAGCCGCGCCGATGGCCCGGATCGTGGTCTCCGGCGCTACCGCCGGACACGAACCCACCGTCAACCTGCGCCGGGTCTTCGCCATGCAGCTGGAGATCCTCGGCACCTCCATGGGCACCCCGGACGAGCTGGCCGCGCTGCTGGCCTTCTGCGCCGAGCGGGGGCTGCGCCCGGTGGTGGACCGGGTGGTGCCCTTCACCGTGGTCGAGGAGGCCTTCGCCCGCCTGCACTCCGGCGACGTCTTTGGCAAGGTGGTCGTCGACCACCTTGCCTGAGCGACGTCAGCTTCGGCCCGCCACCTCCCGGGCGGAACGGGCGATCTCCCGCTCCTCGTCGGTGCCGATGACGAAGACCGCCACCTCGCTCCCGTCCGGCGAGATGACCCGGTCGCCACTGCCGGCGTTGCGCTCCGGATCGACCGCGATCCCGAGGCGCTCCAGTCCGGCCAGGGCCACCGTGCGGAGCTCGGCGGTGCGCTCGCCGACGCCGGCGGTGAAGGTCACCGCGTCGACCCGGCCGAGCAGCGCGTAGTACGCCCCGACGTAGCTGGTGATCCGGCGGCAGTACACGTCGAAGGCGAGCCGGGCGGCCGGGTCGCCGTCCGCCCGGCGGGCGAGCACCTCGCGCATGTCGTTGTCGCCCATGAGCCCGTACAGGCCGCTGCGGTGGTTCAGCAGGTCGTCGATCTCGTCGACGCTCAGCCCGCCCTCCCGCCGCAGGTGAAAGATCACCGCTGGGTCCAGGTCGCCGCTCCGGGTGCCCATGACCAGTCCCTCGAGCGGGGACATCCCCATCGAGGTGGCCACGCTGCGCCCGCCGGCCACGGCGGCGGCGCTCGCGCCGTTGCCCAGGTGCAGGGTGATGGTGTTGGTGTCGGCGTACGGACGACCCAGCAACTCCGCCGTACGCCGGGAGACGTACGCGTGGGAGGTGCCGTGGAAGCCGTACCGCCGGATGCCGTACCGGTCGGCTGTCGCCCGGTCGATCGCGTAGGTGGCGGCGGACTCGGGCAGCGTGGTGTGGAAGGCGGTGTCGAAGACGGCTACCTGGGGGACACCGGGCAGCGCCGCCCGGGCGACCTCGATGCCGGCCAGGTTCGCCGGGTTGTGTAACGGGGCGAGTGGCACCAGCTCTCGGATCGCGGTGAGCACCGCGTCGTCGATCAGGACCGGCTCGCCGAAGCGGCGGCCACCGTGCACCACCCGGTGGCCAACGGCGGCGAGCCCGGTCAGGTCGAGTTCGGTGAGGATCCCCCGGATGGCGGTACCGTGGTCCGCCGGCCCGCCCCCGGGTTCACCGATCCGCTCGACGGCGCCCCGGTCCAGGACGTCGTCGCCTTCGTAGAGCCGCCACTTGACCGACGACGACCCAGAGTTGAGTACCAGCACCCGGCTCATTTGCCTGCCTCCCCGGCCTGGATCGCGGTGATTGCCACCGTGTTGACGATATCCGGGACGGTCGCACCCCGGGAAAGGTCGTTCACCGGCCGGCGGAGCCCCTGCATGACCGGCCCGACCGCCACCGCGCGGGCAGACCGCTGGACCGCCTTGTACGTGTTGTTGCCCGTGTTCAGGTCCGGGAAGACGAAAACCGTCGCCCGGCCGGCGACCGTGCTGCCGGGAAGCTTCGTCGCCGCCACCGTCGGGTCGATCGCCGCGTCGTACTGGATCGGCCCCTCGACCAGCAGGTCCGGGCGGCGCTCCCGAACCTGTCGAGTGGCCTCCGCGACCTTCTCCACGTCGGCGCCGGCGCCCGAGCTGCCGGTCGAGTACGACAGCATCGCCACCCGCGGCTCGATGCCGAACCGGACGGCGGTGTCGGCGGACGAGATCGCGATGTCGGCGAGTTGCGCGGCGTCCGGGTCGGGATTGACCGCGCAGTCGCCGTAGACGAGTACCCGGTCGGCGAGCAGCATGAAGAAGACGCTGGAGGCGATGGAGACGCCGGGCAGGTTGCGGATGATCTCGAAGGCGGGGCGGATGGTGGCGGCGGTGGTGTGGGTGGCGCCGGAGACCATGCCGTCGGCGTACCCGGCCCACACCATCATCGTGCCGAAGTAGTTCGGCTGGGGCACGATGTCGTGGGCGAGGTCCGGGGTGACGCCCCGGTGGGCGCGGAGCTGGGCGTACCCGTCGGCGAACTCGTCGCGCCACTCGCTGGTGAACGGATCGATCACCCGTGCGCCGGCGATGTCGACGCCCAGTTCCCGGGTCCGGCGGGCGATATCGTCGGGCCGGCCGAGCAGGGTCAGCTCGACCACATCGCGGCGCAGCAGGATCTCGGCTGCCCGCAGGATCCGCTCCTCGTTCCCCTCCGGCAGCACCACATGCCGGCGCTGTGCCCGGGCCCGGTCGATCAGGTCGTACTCGAACATCAGCGGGGTGACCCGCTGGGACCGGGTGACCCGCAGTCGGCGGGACAGGTCGTCGGTGTCCACGCAGCGTTCGAAGGCGCCCAGCGCGGCCTCCACCTTCCGCGGGTTGCTGGCGCTGAGCCGGCCCTCGATCCGGTTGCAGGCGGCCACGGTGTCGTAGCTATCGCTGGGCACGGCGAGCACGGCGAGGCCCGGCCGGAGCCGCTCGACCAGCCGCATGGTGCGCGGATCCGGCGTTTCACCGAGGGTGAGGACCAGTCCGGAGAGCGCGACCTGTCCCGCGACGTGCGCGGCGTTGGTGGCAACCAGGAGATCGTCCCGATCCCCTGGCGTGATCACCAGGGCGCCTTCGGTCAGGTGGTCAAGCAGTGTGGGCACGTGGGCCGCGCCGACGACATAGTCGAGTACGTCGCGGCTGAGCGCGGCGTCGTCCCCGCCGAGCTGGGTGGCGCCGAGCGCCGTCGCCACCTCGGCAACGGTCGGCGCCGACACGCTGGGCACCTCGGGGATCAGGTACGCGGGCACCGGCAGTTCAGGCAGGGTGAGCGGACCGGTCACCCGGTTCGCGACGACCGCCAGCACCGTCGCGCCGAGGTCCGCCAGGTCGTGGTACGCCCCCCGGGCCGCCGCCGCGACGGTGCTGTTCTCCTGCTCGTACCCGTCCACCACGGGGACCACGACGCTGCCGAACTCGGTCGCGAGCCGGGCATTGAAGGCCAGTTCCCGGGGCCCGGCGCCGGCGCCGTCGCCGTCGTCGGCGAAGTCGCTGCCCACCACGACCACGGCCGGGAACTGCCGCTCGATCGCGCGGTACCGCTCGACGATGCGGGAGACGAGTTGCTCCCGCCGGCCTTCGGCGACCATCCCGGTGGCCTCGGCGTAGGTGGTGCCGGTGAGGTCCTCGATCGGCAGGTCGACCCGATAACGTTCGCTGAGTAGGGCGAGGATCGGGTCCGGCTGGTCGCCTCGGACCAACGGCCGGAAGATTCCGACTCGGCCAACCTGTCGGGACAACAGCTCCGCCAGTCCCAGGGCGACGGTGGACTTGCCGCCACCGGAACTTACGCTGGTCAGATACACACTCCGCGCCACGAGATCCACTCTAGGAGCTCGGTGGGCTGTCCGCCCGGGTCCTTCGGCCCAGTCATCCGGCCCGGGGGGCCCGGGTCTTCGTCCTGCACCGCGATTCTCCGGGGGGTTTCGTGCCGTTCCCGGGGGTTTCATGCCGTTTTTGACAAGTTCGTGCCGTTTGGCTCCCGGGGGACTTTGCGGCCCTACTCGTCGTCCTCGTCGTCCAGCCGAGCCAGGTAGGTGGCGAAGCGCTCGATCGGGGTCTCGAAGTCGGGGTTCTGGTCGACGAAGTCGCGTAGGCGCTCGGCAAGCCACTCGATGCTGACCTGCTCGTCGCCGCGGCGCTCGGTCAGTTCCTCGATCCCTCGGTCGGTGAAGTACATGCGTTCCTCGGTCACGTCGTGAAGTGGGGGGCCGGGACCGTTGTCCGGGCCCCCCACATGTACGGGTTGGGTGGTGCTACGGGCGGGGGAGTGCGGCGTCGAGCAGGGCGGAGAGCTCGACGTCGTGCATCTTGGCCGAGCCGACCGCCGGGGCGGCGGCCGCTGGGCGGGAGATGCGGCGCAGCCGTACCCCGTCCAGGTGTTCCAGCATGTTGAGCGCGACGAACGACCAGGCGCCCTGGTTGGCCGGCTCCTCCTGGACCCAGGCGAAGTCCACCGCGTTCGGGTACGCCGCGAGCGCGGCCCGAATCTCCTCGATCGGCATCGGGTAGAGCTGCTCGACCCGGATGATCGCGGTGTCGGTGATACCGCGATCCTGCCGGGCCTGGAACAGGTCGTAGTAGACCTTGCCCGAGCAGAGCAAGACCCGCTTCACCTGCTCCGGGGCGGGGGTGCCCCCGTCGGGCAGCACCGGCTGGAAGGTGCCGTTGGTGAAGTCCTCGACCTGCGAGACGCAGAGCCGGTGCCGCAGCAGGGACTTCGGCGTGAAGACGATGAGGGGCTTGCGCTTCGGCGACAGGGCCTGTCGACGCAGCAGGTGGAAGTAGTTCGCCGGGGTCGTCGGGATCGCCACCCGCATGTTGTCCTCGGCGCAGAGCTGGAGGAACCGCTCCGGGCGGCCGGAGGTGTGGTCCGGGCCCTGGCCCTCGTGGCCGTGCGGCAGCAGCAGCGTGACCGCGGAGCGCTGGCCCCACTTCACCTCGCCGGAGGAGATGAACTCGTCGATCACCGACTGGGCGCCGTTGACGAAGTCACCGAACTGGGCCTCCCAGCAGACCAGCGCGTTGACGTTCTCCACCGAGTAGCCGTACTCGAAGCCCATCGCCGCGTACTCGGACAGGAGCGAGTCGTGCACGAAGAAGCGGGACCGCACGCCGCCGACGGTGAGTGCCGCCAGAGGCAGGTGGTCGTCGCCGGTCTCGGCGTCAACGACGGAGGCGTGCCGCTGCACGAACGTGCCGCGGCGCGAGTCCTGCCCGGCGAGCCGGATGGTGACCCCGTCATGCAGCAACGCGCCGAAGGCGATGATCTCGCCGAAGCCCCAGTCGATGTTGCCCTCGCTGGCCATCTTGGCCCGCCGGTCGAGCAGCTGCTGGATCCGCTTGTGCGGGGTGAACGCCTCCGGCAGGTTGACGTGCGCCTCGCCGATCGTCCGGATGACCTCGGCGTCGGTGGCGGTCTCCACCGGCGGCTCGGGCTCGTCCTTGCGCTGCGGTCGGCTGAGCTGACGGGGTGCGGTGGCGGCGTCTCGGGTGGCCTTGAAGACCCGCTCCAGCTGCGCCTGGTAGTCGCGCAGCAGCTCCTCCGCGTCCTCCAGGGTGATGTCGCCCCGCCCGATCAGCTCCTCGGTGTAGAGCTTGCGAACCGATCGCTTCGAATCGATGATCCGGTACATCTCCGGGTTCGACATCGACGGGTCGTCGCCCTCGTTGTGCCCGCGGCGCCGGTAGCAGACCAGGTCGATGACGACATCCTTGTTGAACGTCTGCCGGTACTCGAAGGCCAGCTGGGCGACCCGCACCACAGCCTCCGGGTCGTCACCGTTGACGTGGAAGATCGGCGCCTGGATCATCCGGGCCACGTCGGTGCTGTAGAGGCTGGAGCGGCTGTACTCCGGTGCGGTGGTGAAGCCGACCTGGTTGTTGACCACCACGTGCACCGTGCCGCCGGTGCGGTAGCCGCGGAGCTGGGACAGGTTCAGCGTCTCGGCGACGACTCCCTGGCCGGCGAAGGCCGCATCCCCGTGCACCGCCAGCGGCAGTACGGTGTAGCCCTCCAGCTTGAGGTCGATCCGGTCCTGCTTGGCCCGGACGATGCCCTCCAGCACCGGGTCGACGGCCTCCAGATGCGACGGGTTCGCCACCACCGAGACCTTGACCGAGTGCTTGCCGTCCGGGGTGGTGAACTTGCCGTTCTGCCCGAGGTGGTACTTCACGTCGCCGGAGCCCTGCGTGGAGCGCGGGTCCAGGTGTCCCTCGAACTCGGAGAAGATCTTCTCGTACGGCTTGCCGACGATGTTGGCCAACACGTTCAGCCGGCCCCGGTGCGCCATGCCGATGACGACCTCGTCCAGCCCACCTTCGGCGGAGGCCTCCAGGACCTCGCCGAGCAGCGGAATTAGCGACTCGCCCCCCTCCAACGAGAAGCGCTTCTGGCCGACGTACTTGGTCTGCAGGAAGGTTTCGAAGGCCTCCGCAGCGTTCAGCCGGTTGAGGACGTGCTTCTGCTCGTTGACCGACGGCTTCTCGTACTTGCGCTCGACCCGCTGCTGGATCCAGCGCCGCTCCTCCGGGTCCTGGATGTGCATGTACTCGATGCCGACCCGGCGGCAGTAGGTGTCCCGGAGTGCGCCGAGGACACTGCGCAACTTCATCCGCTGCCGATTGGCGAACCCGTTCACCGGGAACTGGCGGTCCAGATCCCAGAGGGTGAGCCCGTGCTGGAGGACATCCAAGTCCGGGTGCTTGCGGATCTTGAACTCCAGCGGGTCGGTGTCGGCCATCAGATGGCCCCGCACCCGGTAGGCGTGGATCAGCTCGTGAACCCGGGCAGTCTTGTTGATCTGCCCCTCGCCGTCGATCGCGACGTCGCGCATCCAGCGCACCGGCTCGTACGGGATGCGGAGCGAGGTGAAGATCTCGTCGTAGAAGCCGTGCTCGCCGAGGAGTACCTCGTGCATCACCTTGAGGAACTCGCCGGACTGCGCGCCCTGGATGATCCGGTGGTCGTAGGTGCTGGTCAGCGTGATGACCTTACTGACCGCCAACTCGGCGAGGGTGCCCTCGCTCATGCCCTGGTACGGCGCCGGGTACTCCATCGCGCCGACACCGATGATCGCGCTCTGGCCGGTCATGAGTCGTGGCATCGAGTGCACGGTGCCGATGCCGCCGGGGTTTGTCAGCGAGATGGTGGTGCCGCCGTAGTCCTCCATGGTCAGCTCGTTCTTCCGAGCCCGCCGGACCACGTCCTCGTACGCCTGCCAGAACTGCCGGAAGTCCAGCTGCTCACAGGCCTTGATGGAGGGCACCACGAGGTTGCGGCTGCCGTCCGGCTTGACCAGGTCGATCGCGATTCCGAGGTTGATGTGCTCGGGGCGGACCAGCGTCGGTTTGCCGTCCACGACGGCGAAGGAGTTGTTCATCTCCGGGTGCATCGCCAGCGCGCGGACCAGCGCGTACCCGACCAGGTGGGTGAAGCTGACCTTCCCGCCGCGACCGCGGGCGAGATGGTTGTTGATCACGATGCGGTTGTCCACCAGCAGCTTGGCCGGGACGGCGCGCACGCTGGTCGCGGTCGGCACGCTCAACGAGGCGTCCATGTTCTGGACGATTTTGGCGGCGACCCCGCGTAGCGGTGCGGTCTGCGGGCCGGACGAGGTGGGCGTGGCGGCCGGCTTCGTGGGGGCGGGCTTAGCGGCTGGCTTCGTGGCGGCCGGCTTGGCGGCGGGCTTGCTGGGAGCGGCCTTGGTCGACCCGGATCCGCGCTCCGGGGTGGTAGCGGGCGGTGCGGCCGAGGAGGCCGGCCGGCCGTCGGGCTCCGGCTTCGCGGCCGGTTCGCCATCCCGCGTCTCTCCCGAGCCCGGGGTGGGCCGGTAGTCGGCGAAGAAGTCGTGCCAGGCCGGGTCGACGCTGGTGGGATCGGTGAGGAACCGCTGGTACATCTCTTCGACGATCCACTCGTTCGGGCCAAAACCCGCCAGTGGGTTCTCCTGCGAGGTCTGCTGGGTCGACACGGCCGGTAATCGCCTCTTTCACGCAAGTTTGTGGGTTACGCCGAACGCCGGGGGCCCCGGACACACGAGTCAGGTTCCAGGCTACGCCGTACCAAACCGATAGGAGTTGCCGACTCGGCTCCGTGGGTGGTTTCACAGAAAATGCCAGAAGTTTGCCAGTCGCGGTGTCTCCCGTCAGCTCCTGGTAACCCGGCCCGAGCCCGTTAACCGCGGACGGGCGTACCTGCCCGAAGAGCAGGCACGCCCGTCCACCTGATGGACTCCGTCAGGAGATGTCCCGCCGACGCATGAGGAGGATGCCGATCAGCCCGGAGACCACCCCATAACCGATGAGTACGGCGGCGCCGGCCCAGCGCGGCGGCTCCCCCGGGATGTCGACCCCGGTGATCATGAGTGCGGAGGCCAGCGACGGCACCAGTAGTTGCAGGTTGTTGACCCAGTCGCCGAACTTGCTGGCCGCCATGGCGAGCACGGTCAGCGCCCCGATCGTGCCCCCCAGATACAGCAGAATCCCGGTTACGGTGGCGCCGATCTGGCTGCGGATGAGCGTCCCCAGGCCGACCCCGAAAAATGCCCAGAGCAGGTAGGCCAGCCCGTTGAGCGCGACGGCCTCCCAGACGGCGCCGCCCCACTGGGCGCCCACCCCGACCTGCTCCAGGATCGCCATCCCGGCGAGCAGGTTCGCGCCGGTCGTCCCCAGCCAGAAAATCAGCGCCAGGCAGGCGGTCGCGGCGAGCTTGGCCAGGACGACCGCGCTGCGCCGCGGAGTGGTCAGGAAGGTGGTGGTCACGGTCTGGTGGAAGAACTCACCGGTTACCACGATGATGCCGAGCAGCATCACCATCAGCAGGGCGAGGAACTGGCCGTTGGTGTAGAGGTTGGCCGCCAGCGCATCCGGCTGGGACACCGCCCGCACCGCCTCGGCCTGTTCCGCCGGCACGTCGCCGAACCGGTCCCGGGCGACCAGCTCGGTCTGCCACCAGTTCAAAAGCAAGGCCATGCCCCACAGTGGCAGGTAGATCAGAGCCATGATCCACCACGTCTTGGTCGTGCGGATCTTGAACAGCTCGGCGCGGATCAGGTTGCTCATCGGATGCCTGCCCTTCCGGCCGTCAGCTCCAGGAAGACGCCCTCCAGGTCGGGGCGTTCGGTGGCGAGTTCGTGTAGTTCCACGCCGGCGGCCAGGGCGGCCCGGCCGACCGTCGGCCCGTCCGCGCCGACGACCAGCAGCGCTCCCTGGTCGTCCACCTCCACCGTCGCCGAGGCCTTCTCCAGTGCGGTGCGTAGCGTCTCGGCCTGCGGGGTGCGCACCCGGACCCGGGCGGTCTGCGCCATCGAGCCGATGACCCGATCCACCGGGCCCTGCCGGACCAGTTGGCCCGCGGCGATGATGACGACATCGTCCGCGAGGAGCTGCATCTCCGACAGCAGGTGGCTGGAGACCAGCACGGTGCGCCCCTCGGCGGCCAGGCCCTTCAGGAAGCCGCGCATCCACCGGATGCCCTCCGGGTCGAGCCCGTTGGCCGGCTCGTCCAGAATCAGCACCCGGGGGTCGCCGAGCATCGCCGCGGCGATGCCCAGGCGCTGTTTCATGCCCAGCGAGTAGCCCTTGAACCTGCGCTGGGCCGCCGGCGCCAGACCGACCTGGGCCAGCACCTCGTCAGCCCGGGAGCGGGGCAGCCCGGCGGCGGTGCAGATCATCCGCAGGTGGTTGATGCCGGTACGCCCCTTGTGCGCGCTGGAGGCCTCCAGCACCGCGCCGACGTGCCGCAGCGGGTCGGGCAGGCTGGCATACCGTTGCCCGCCGATGGTGGCCTGGCCAGCCGTCGGGGTGACCAGGCTCAGCAGCATGCGCAGGGTGGTGGTCTTGCCGGCACCGTTCGGGCCCAGGAACCCGGTGACTCGACCCGGCTCCACCCGGAAGGAGAGGTTGTTGACCGCGCGAACGTTGCCGTAGATCTTCGTCAGCCCGGAGACCAGGATCTCGCCGGTGGTATCGGGGCTCGACCGTCCGTCCGTCATTCTTCTCCCAGGGTTGTGTCGGGATCACCGTCGCCAGTTTGACCGGGCGGCGCAAACTCACCGCGGCCTGGCATTCTGCCCGGACCGATGCCGGTCGGCTACCCCGCGATCCAGGTGGCACGGGCGTAGCCGAGAAGCCCACCGTCCGGGCCGAACAAGCTGCTGTGCACCTCGGCTTTGCGGCCCTGGGCGCGCACCAACACCCCGGTGACCACGCACTCGTCGTCGGGGCGCGGTGCGGCCAGCACCACCGCGGAGATCCGGCCCAGCAGGTACGGCCGGCCGGGCGCGATCACCGACCAGCCCCCGGGGCAGTCCAGCGCCGCCCACGTGGTGACCACGTCTGCTCCCGCCGGCACCCGGAACGGGGCGGCGGTGCGCCCGGCGGCCAGCGGACCGGGGAAGATCCGCAGCCCGTCGGCGCGCTCCGGGCCGCACACGTAGCAGCTGGGAAACGGGTGGTTGACCAGCCCGGGGTAGTCGGCTGCGGCAGCCCGGGCGGTCGCCAGATCCACCGGTTCCGCCACTGGCTCGAAGGCGGCAACCGTCGCGATCTCGGCGATGAGGTGGCCGGCCGGATCGCGGACCTCGCCCGCGTCGAGGGTCAACGGCGTCTCCAGCGGCGGCGGCCGGCGCAGGGTCACCTGCACCGGATCCGGGTCGGGTCGGGGGTGCCGACTGCCGGGCGTCGGTAGCGGAGCGTTCTGGGCGGCCACCGCGAACGTACCCGCGCTCCACCCGCCGTTTCCCGAGCCCGGCGGGCCGTTGTGCCGCGAGTCGATGATCACGCTGTCCTCCTCCGGTCGGCGCCGGCCCGGTCGCCGGGTCCGCCGGGCAGCCTCCCATGGCCCTGCCGCAGCTGCCCAGGGGGCGGCCGGATCCTCCGTTCACAGGGTCTTTTCAGGAACCACCCAGGCATGTCGCAGCCGGGGCGCGGATGATGGCCGCATGGCGGCTACCCAGACCGAGGCCCGACTGCTCGTCGTCGAGGACGACCCGAACATTCTCGAGCTGCTCTCCGCGAGCCTGCGCTTCGCTGGTTTCGACGTGGCGACCGCGACCAGCGGTAGCGCCGCGCTGAGTACGGCGAAGACCCACCGCCCCGATCTGGTCGTGTTGGACATCATGCTGCCGGACCTGGACGGGTTCGAGGTCATCCGGTTGCTGCGCGAGGGGGGCACCCGTACCCCGGTCGTCTTCCTGACCGCGCGGGACGCCACCGACGACAAGATCCGCGGCCTGACCCTGGGTGGCGACGACTACGTGACCAAGCCGTTCAGCTTGGAGGAGCTGACCGCCCGGATCCGGGCGGTACTGCGCCGCAGCGCCAGCGGTGAACAGGCCCCGGCCCGGCTCACCTTCGCCGACCTCGAACTCGACGAGGAGGCCCACGAGGTGCACCGGGCGGGGCAGCGGGTGCAGCTCTCCCCGACGGAGTTCAAGCTGCTGCGGTACCTGATGTTGAACGCCAACCGGGTGCTCTCCAAGGCGCAGATCCTCGATCACGTCTGGAACTACGACTTCCGGGGCGACGACAACATCGTCGAGTCGTACATCTCGTATCTTCGACGCAAGGTCGACAACACCCAGCCCCGGTTGATCCACACCCTCCGCGGAGTCGGGTACGTGCTCCGCAAGCCGGCAGCGTGAACGCCGTTTCGCAGGCGAAGGCCGGACTGCGCCGGATCCCGCTCCGGGTCAAGCTGATCGCCGCGGTCCTCAGCCTAGTGGCGGTCGCGCTCCTGGTGATCAGCACGTTGACCACGGTTTTCCTCCGGAGCTACCTCATCGACCAGGTGGACGTGGGGTTGAGGGTCACGACCCAAAACTTCGACTCTTCACAGTTACCGGACGGCGAGTTCAACATGTCCGATCGTATGCCTGTCTTTCCGACGGACTATCTGATCGTCGTAATAAGTGCCAGAACCGGGCCGAACGGCGTGGGGTGGTACGACGTAGACCGGTTCGAGGGTCGGGACCTACCGCCGGTGTCGACGGACGCCGCGAGTGTCGCGCGCCTGGCCGGTGAGCCGTTCACCGTCCGCGCGCGGGGCAACGATGTGCACTGGCGAATGCTCTACACGGAGCTGCCGACCGGAGATTGGCTGGTCGTCGGGCAGCACCTGACCGAGGTGGATCAGGCCGTCAAGCGGCTGGTCTGGATCGATCTGCTGGTGGGCACATCGGTGTTGCTCCTGCTCGCCTCGATCGGCGCGGGCATCGTCCGTGCCAGCCTGAAGCCCCTCGACGAGATCGAGCAGACCGCCGCCGCGATCGCCGGCGGCGACCTGACCCGCCGGGTGCCGGACCCCGAGGCGGGTAACCCGCAGCCGACCTCGGAGCTGGGGCGGCTGTCCCGGGCGCTCAACATGATGCTTACCCAGATCGAGGCGGCCTTCGCCGCCCGAGCCGCCTCGGAGACCGCCGCCCGCGCCGCCGAAACCACCGCTCGGGACGCCGCCGCGCACGCCCAGGCGTCCGAGTCCCGCGCTCGGAGCTCTGAGGAGCGGATGCGGCAGTTCGTCGCGGACGCCTCGCACGAGCTGCGTACCCCACTGACCACCATCCGGGGCTTCGCCGAGCTGTACCGGCAGGGCGCTGCGCGGGATCCTGAGCAGACCGGCGACCTGCTGCGTCGGATCGAGGACGAGGCGGCCCGGATGGGGCTGCTGGTGGAGGATCTGCTGCTGCTCGCCCGGCTGGACCGGGAGCGTCCGCTGTCGCCGGCCCCGGTCGAGCTGCCGGTGCTGGCCGCCGACGCGGTGGCGGCGGCCCGGGCGGTGGCCCCGGACCGGCAGATCGACCTGGACATCGTCCCGGGCTCCGGGCCGCTGGTGGTGTACGGCGACGACGCGCGACTGCGGCAGGTGATCGGCAACCTGATGACCAACGCCCTGACGCACACCCCACCGGGGGCGTCGGTGACGCTACGGCTGCGGTCCGAGCCCGGTGCGCTGGCGGTGGTGGAGGTCGCCGACACCGGGCCGGGGCTCTCCGGTGAGCAGGCCGAGCGGGTGTTCGAGCGCTTCTACCGGGTGGACGCGGCCCGGACCCGCCGGGCCGGTGGCAACACCGGGACCGGGCTGGGGCTGGCGATCGTCGCCGCGCTGGTCGCCGCCCACCAGGGCGCGGTGGAGGTGGCGCAGACTCCGGGCGGAGGCGCGACCTTCCGGGTCCGGCTGCCCCTGGCGCCGGCACCGGACGGTGTCGAGGTGTAATTTCAGCCAATCCACAGCTGGGTTCCAGGCTGATCGAAGTGGTAGCGGAGAAGGTGGTTCCATGACCGACTACGAGTCCGACCCGCAGCGTCGGCAGACCCCCGGGGAGGCCGAGCCGCCGCACCCCACTGCTGATCTGTCCCGCCTCGAGGGCACCCAGTCCGACTCTTCGGCCGCTACCCCCGGTGCGGACCGTGGCGCCGCGCTGCCCGCCGACGCCCCGGCCGACCGTACGGAGGTGTTGCCGCCTTCGGTCCCGGACGCCCCGCTGTCGGCCGACCGTACGGAGGTGTTGCCGCCTTCGGTCCCGGACGCCCCGCTGTCGGCCGACCCCGCGGTGCCGCTCGACCCCCAGCTCGGCGCCGCGCCGGTCACCGGGCCGCCCGGTGGGCACCCCTATCCACCCGGCTACTCGCCACAACACCCCGGCGCTCCCTGGTACGGGCCGCAGTCCACCGCGTGGAGCGGGGGGCAGCCGGGCGGGTACGGAGCCCCCTTCTACCCGGGTCAGCCAGCGCAGCTGCCCGGGCAGGCCACACCACCGTGGGTGGCGCCGCGAACCGGTCCGAATCCGGGCAGCCGGGTCGCGAAGTTCATCGGCGCGGGCGTCGCGGTGCTCGCCCTGATGTTCGGCTCCGGTGTCGCCGGCGGCGCACTCGCACTCGCCCTGAGCGACGGCTCCGGCATCACGCGTACCTACTCCGCGGCCCCGATCATCGACAGCGCCGACCTGCCTCGGATCGCCGCCGCGGTGCAGCCGAGCGTGGTGTCGATCGGCACCGACAGCGGCGGGGGCTCGGGCGTGATCCTCACCGCCGACGGGTACGTGCTGACCAATAACCACGTGATCGCCACCGCCAGTGGCGGCACCGTGCTGGTGACCTTCGCCGACGGCGAGACGGCGTCGGCGGAGATCAAAGGCACCGACCCCAAGACCGACCTGGCGGTGGTGAAGGCCGCCGGGGTCAGCGACCTGACGCCGGCGGAGTTCGGCGACAGCGACGAGATGCAGGTCGGCGATCAGGTTCTCGCCCTCGGTAGTCCGCTGGGCCTGCAGGGGTCGGTGACCGCCGGCATCCTCAGCGCGCGGGACCGCACCATCCAGGCCGGCGGTTCGGAGCGGGACCCGGCGGCGGGAGTCACCTCGATCTCGGGGCTGTTGCAGACCGACGCGCCGATCAACCCGGGCAACTCCGGTGGGGCGCTGGTCAACACCCGAGGTGAGGTGATTGGGATCAATACCGCGATCGCCACCAGCGGCCAGGGCAGCACCGGCAACATCGGGGTCGGCTTCGCCATCCCCAGCAACAAGGCCGAGGATGTCGCCGAGAAGCTGCAACGGGGTGAGAAGGTCAGCCACCCCACCCTCGGTGTCAGCGTCACCGCCGCCGAGGGCGGCGGCGCCCTGGTGGCCGATGTCCTTCCCGGCAGCGCTGCCGAGCGGGCGGGTTTCCAGCAGGGCGACGTCATCACCCGGTTCGGCGAGAAGGTGATCAGCGACTCCGAAGATCTGGTCGCCGTGGTCCAGGCCGGGAAGGTGGGGGACCGGGTGGATGTGACCTACAAGCGAAACAATATTGAAGCGACGGCAACCGTGACGCTCGCCGAAGCGTCCTAAGAAGTGATGCCCACCCAGGGCGTCACTGCGATCGGGACTTTCCTCCTCCCTCCTGCGGCGGGTGGTGGAGCCAAGGGGGTTGGCTCCACCACCCGCCGCGTCCTTTGGTGACGGTGGTTCACCCCGGAGTGGGTGAACCACCGTCACCTCGGCTTCCGGCGTAGTCGACGGGCGAACCAGGGCCGGGCCGGAGCAGCGGGGGTGCGCCCGGCTTGTCCGGTTTAGCCGGGTGACAACCGGGAAACCGCCGCCGACTGGCAGCCGTGCTGGGGGCGGGCATGGCGGTGCCCACCAGCGGCCCCGGAGGGGGACTCGTGGCGCGCAACCGCGGGGACGGCAGCGTGGCCGGGCGGCCACTACGGATCGCGATGGTGGTCCCGCCGTGGCTGTCGGTGCCGCCAGCCGGCTACGGCGGCCTGGAGCACGTCGTCGCTGGCCTGGTGGACGGGCTGATTGCCCGGGGCCACCCGGTGACCCTCTTCGGGGCGGGCGAGCAGACCGGGACCACCGCGCGCTACGTCTCGACCGACGCCGAGCTGAAGTTTCACCGGATGGGTGAGGCGCTGCCCGAGCTGGCCCACCTTGTTCAGGTGAATCAGTTCGTCACTCCGGAACACTTCGACGTGGTCCACGACCACACCACGATCGGACCCCTGTTGGCCGGCCGCCGGTCCGTGCCCACAGTCGCGACCGTGCACGGCAACCCGGTCGGGGAGTACGGCACCGTACTGGGGGATATCGACCAAGATGTCGGTCTGGTTGCCATCTCCCACGCCCAACGGCGGCTCAACCCGCGGCTGCCCTGGGTCGGCACCGTGCACAACGGGCTGGACATCGAAGAAATCCCGCACAAGCTGACGCCGGGTCGGGGGCCGGTGCTCTGGCTGGCCCGGTTCAGTCCGGACAAGGGGCCCGATCTCGCCATCCGTGCCTGCCGAGCGGCCGGCCTGCCACTGATCCTCGCCGGCAAGTGCAACGAACCAGCCGAACGTCGCTACTTCGACGAGGTGGTCCGGCCGATGCTCGGCGAGGACGTCACCGTCATCCTCGACGCCGACCGGCGGGACTCGTTCCGCCTGCTCCTCGACGCCCGCTGCCTGGTGCTGCCGATCCAGTGGGAGGAGCCCTTCGGCGTCGTCATGCTGGAGGCGATGGCCACCGGGACGCCGGTGGTGGCGCTACGTCGAGGTGCCGTGTCGGAGTTGATCGTGCCGGGCCGTACCGGGCTGATCTGCGAGAGCGGGGACGAGTTGCCGGGGGCGCTGCGGCAGGTGGGCGGGCTGGACCCGGCGGTCTGCGTCGCGCATGTGGCGGAGAACTTCTCCATCGCCCGGCTGGTTGACGGCTACGAGACGGTGCTGCAGCGGTTCGTCGCGGCGGTGGTCCCCGCGCGCGAACCCGCCCCCACCACGTTCCGCTGAGGGCGGCGGAACGGGTCCACGTAGGGTGACCGGGTGGAGGAGATCTGTGTGGTGACGACGGTGGTGGACGAGCGTTCGGTCGCGGCGGGGCTCGCGGACGCGGCGGTTGTCGATCACCTGGCGGCCTGCGCGCAGGTGGGCGGCCAGGTGGACAGCACGTACTGGTGGCAACAGCGCGTCGAGACCAACTCCGAATGGTCCGTGCAGTTCAAAACCGCCCCGGGCCGAGTCGCCGCCCTGGTCGAGCAGATCCGGGCCAACCACCCCTACGACGTACCGGAGATCCTGGTGAACCGGGTGGAGAGCAACCCCGACTACGCCGCCTGGGTGCACGAGCAGACCCGTCCGTAGCCCGCCCCGGTAGGGCGTACCCCACCGTCGGCCGGGGGCGTAATCCCACCTCCAGTCGGGGGCGTACCGGCTTACTCGGCGCGACCGTCCTCGGCAGACTCGATGTCGAGGTCGAGCTGACCGGCGCGACCGGAGTCGAGGAGGGGGTGGGCGATGATGCGGCAGCTGGTGTCGGATCCGCCGGTACGGGGCAGCGACTACGCCGAGCTCTCCCGGCGGATTCGGGCGGCGGGACTCCTGGAGCGCCGTCCCGGCTGGTATGCGGTGCGGATCGCGGCAACCAGCGCGTTTTTCGGCGCGGCCTGGGCGCTGGTCATCCTCGTCGGCGACTCCTGGGGACAGGCCGCGGTCGCGGTGCTGATGGCGGTCGCCAGCACCCAGGTGGCCTTCCTCGGCCACGACGCCGGGCACCGACAGATGTTCCGGCGGCGCGGGCCGAGCGAACTGGTCGGCCTGCTCGCCGGGAACCTGGCGGTCGGGCTCAGCTACGGGTGGTGGGTGGAGAAGCACAATCGGCACCACGCCAACCCCAACCACGCCGACGAGGACCCGGACGTGGCGGCGGGCGCGTTGGTCTGGTCGGTGGAGCAGGCCCGGGCGACCCGGGGGTTCACCCGGTGGCTGGCTCGCCGGCAGGCGTTCCTCTTCTTCCCGATGCTGCTGCTGGAAGGGCTGAACCTGCATCTGTCGAGCCTGCGGGCCATCGCTGGGCGAGGGCCGGACGGGCGGTTCCAGACGCCGATGCGGCACCGGGGTGCGGAGGCGTTCCTGCTCGCCGCGCACACCGTTGGCTACGTCGGTGGCCTGCTGCTGGTGATGTCACCGGGGAAGGCGTTGGTCTTCGCGGTGGTGCACCAGGGGCTGTGGGGGCTGTACATGGGGTGCGCGTTCGCTCCGAATCACAAGGGCATGCCGATGCCGACCGTCGGTGACCAGCTGGACTTCCTGCGGAAGCAGGTGATCACCGCACGGAACGTACGAGGTGGTCGGTTTGTCGATGTCGCATTGGGTGGGTTGAACCAGCAGATCGAGCACCACCTGTTTCCGAGCATGCCGCGCGGCAACCTGCGCCGGGCCCAACCGATCGTCCGGGCCTACTGCGCGCAGCGGGGCGTCCCGTACGTCGAGGTGGGGCTAATGGAGTCGTACCGGCAGGCGCTCGCGCACCTGCACGCGGTCGGCCGACCGTTGCGCTGAGCGGGTAGCGCTCCGGCAGTGGCGAGCCGGCGTCGGCACCGCTGGTCAGCTCCCTACCAGTGGTGCCGGTAGGGTCGGCTCGTGGCAGCCGTGCGCACCGGGCGGAGGGCGACCCTCGTGGGGGAGATCCGATGAGATTCGAGATCAGTAAGGTGCTGGACGCCATTGAGGGCCGGGTGTCCACCGACCCCTGGCTGACCCGCGCGGTGCTCGACCTGGCCGAGGTGATTCGGTACCAGGATATTGACGGTGGTCGGCCGGCCAGTCTGCTCCGCCTCGGCATGGTGATTGACGCCCTGGCGCGTCACCTGGAGGAGGACAGCGTCCCGGTCTACGCGGTGGTGCACCGCGGCGTGCTCTCGGACGCCGACCTGACCTCGAACGAGCGGATGGTGGTGCGGCGCTGGGCCGACGACGGCTTGGTGGAGGTGCTGGACAATCCCGGTGGTCGGATGCTGGAGGTCGCCGACCTGCTCGGGCTTCCGGTGCTGAGCCGGGCCCGGTTCGACGGGTTGCGGGGCCGTTACCCCTGGGTGGCCGACCAGCCCGGCCGGGTGGTCGCCCCGGTCCCCGCCCAGAGTGGGCCGACCTTCGTCGCGCACGTCGGGGGTGGGGACGCCCTCTCCGCCGGGGAACGGTCCGTGGCCGGCGCCAAGCTGTTGGCGCGGCACTGGCGCTGCCCCGAGTCCCCGTGTGCGCTCTTCGGCCAGGGCGGTGGGGGTGGGGCCTTCGCCGATCTGGCCGCGGTCAGCGATCGCAGCCCGGTGACGCAGCCGCCGCCCAGCTTGCGCGGGGGAGTGCCGACCTGCCCCCGGCACGGCGCTCGGCTCAGCGACGCGGGTCCGCGTCCGCGGTCGGCGGTGTTGGCGGTCCGGGTCGGTGGCCTGATCCGGCGTCGGTTCGTGCTCACCGACTCCGAACCGGTGCTGGTCGGGCGGGCTCCGGAGGCGGACGGCGGGATCATCCTCGGCCAGTGGCTCAACGATGAGGCCCGCCGGTGGATCAGCCGCAGCCACCTGCGACTGGAGTTGCGGGTCGGCGAGATCGTCGTCACCGACGTGAGTACCAACGGCTCGGGGATCCGGCCGAACGGGTCGATGGTGGAGGCGGAGCGGGTCCCGCTGGCGCCGCAGCAGTCTCGGGTGCTGGCCGAGGGGGAGATGGTGGAGCTGTACCCGGGCGTGCAGGTCGGGCGCCCGGACGAACTGCCGGCCGGCGCGCCGTACACCCCGGCCTCGGTGATGGCCGAGGCGCCGACGATGGCGATGCGCCTGCCGCGTTGATCCGGCCACCGCAGGGTGCCGGGCCGTGACCCGGCTCCCCCGCGGTGGTACGAGGGCTATTCGGTGAGGATCGCCGCGAGCTGCGCCACCGCGTAGTCGATCTCTTCCTCGGTGATGACCAGGGGCGGGGCCAGGCGGAGGGTGGAGCCGTGGGTGTCCTTGGCGAGGACGCCGCGGCTCATCAGCCGTTCGCTCGCCTCCCGCCCGCTCATCAGAGCCGGGTCGATGTCCAGGCCGGCCCAGAGCCCGCGGCCCCGGACCGCGAGCAGGCCCTTGCCGACCAGCGCCTGGAGCCCGGCGTGCAGGCGGGCGCCGAGTTCGGCGGAGCGGCGCTGGAATTCGCCGGTGGCCAGGAGCCGGACAACCTCGGTGGCGACCGCGGCGGCGAGGGGGTTCCCGCCGAAGGTGGAGCCGTGCTGGCCCGGTTGGAGCACGCCGAGCACGTTGGCATCCGCCGCGACGGCCGAGACCGGCACGATGCCGCCGCCGAGAGCCTTACCGAGCAGGTACATGTCCGGCACCACAGCGTCGTGCTCGCAGGCGAACGTGGTGCCGGTGCGGCCGAGGCCGGACTGGATCTCGTCGGCGATCAGGAGCACGTTCCGGTCGGTGCAGACCCGCCGTACGTCCGGCAGGTAGCCGGCCGGCGGCACGATCACCCCCTGCTCGCCCTGGATCGGCTCGAGCAGCACCGCGACGGTGTTCTCGTCGATGGCGGCGGTCAGCGCCGCCAGGTCGCCGTAGGCGACGAGGCGGAAGCCCGGCGTGTACGGGCCAAAGTCGGCGCGGGCGTCCTCGTCGGTGGAGAAGCTGACGATGGTGGTGGTGCGACCGTGGAAGTTGCCCTCGGCCACCACGATGTTCGCCTGCTCCGCCGCGACCCCCTTGACCCGGTAGCCCCATTTGCGGGCCACCTTGATGCCGGTCTCGACGGCCTCGGCCCCGGTGTTCATCGGCAGCACCAGCTCTTTGCCGCAGAGCTGGGACAGCTCCCGACAGAAGTCGGCGAACTGGTCGTGGATGAAGGCGCGGCTGGTCAGGGTGAGCCGGTCCAGCTGGGCGTGGGCGGCCTCGACCAGCCGCGGGTGGCGGTGTCCGAAGTTGAGCGCCGAGTAGCCGGCCAGGCAGTCTAGGTAGCGGCGGCCGTCCACGTCGGTCACCCAGGCGCCGTCGGCCGAGGAGATGACCACCGGCAGCGGATGATAGTTATGCGCTGTCCACCGTTGTGCGTCGCGTACGGCCGCGGGTGTCCGTACCTCGTCTTTGATCATCTACTCGCCTCCCTGCCGGAGTCGCAACGTGCAGCACTTCGGGCCGCCGCCGGCCTTACGCAGCTCGGACAGGTCGATCCCGATCGTCTGGTAGCCCCGCTCCCGTAGCTGCGCCGCCAAGCCGGTGGCCTGCGCCGGCAGGACGACGTGCTGGCCGTCGCTGACCGCGTTGAGGCCCAGGACCACGGCGTCGGCCATGCTGGCGAGTACGGCGTCCGGGAAGAGCCGGCGCAGCACCGCCTGGCTGCCGGGGGAGAAGGCCTCGGGGAGGTACGCGACGGTGTGCTCGTCCAGCACGGTCAACGCGGTGTCCAGGTGGTAGAAGCGGGGGTCCACCAGCTGCATGGTGAGGACCGGGTAGCCGAAGACCTCCTGCAACTGCGCGTGGGCGGGGTGCGCGGTCCGGAATCCGGTGCCGGCGAGGAGGTGGCCACCGGCGAGCAGGATGTCGCCTTCTCCCTCGTTGACGTGCTTCGGGTCGTGCACCTCGAGGCCGGCGGCTTCGAACCAGGCCCGGTAGGCGGGCGCCTCGTCGGCGCGCTGCGGGTCTCGGAACTGCACCGCCATGGCCCGGCCGCCGAGGACCGTGCCGCCGTTGGCGGCGAAGACCATGTCGGGTAGGCCCGGCAGCGGGGTGATCTCCTCGACGGTGTGGCCCAGGTCCCGGTAGGTCTGGCGTAGCTGTTCCCACTGCCGGTTCGCCAGGTCGACGTCGACCGGCGCGGTCGGATCCATCCACGGATTGATCGCGTAGTCGACGGCGAAGTATGTCGGCCGGCACATGAGGAAGCGCTGGCGGGTGGCGTCCATCGGCATTGTCCTGCTCCCAGGGGTCGGGCGCGCCCCGGCCACCGTGGCCCGTGGGCTGGCGCCGTTGCTCCACGGTATGTGGGGCAGGCCAGCGGGATCCACCGTAGGAAGTTGCTTTGGCCGTCGGATCATTGCGTTTGACGCCTTATCAGCAGCGTTTCATTGCAGGTGCGCTCCGGAGGGGGTCCCGACTGCTCCGGCCCGGACGGTGAGGTGGGCCCGCGTCACCGTCCGAGGGCGTCAACGGCCTTCCGCGCGGCGATCAGCACCGGGTCCCAGACCGGGGAGTACGGCGGGGCGTACCCGAGGTCCAGGGCGGTCATGTCATCCACCGTCATGCCGTTCCAGAGCGCCACGGCCAGGGCGTCGATCCGCTTCGCCGCCTCCGACCAGCCCACGATCTGGGCGCCGAGGAGCCGCCCGGTGGGCCGTTCGGCGATGAGTTTGACGGTCATCGGGCGGGAGCCGGGGAAGTAGCCGGCGCGGTTGGTGGACTCGGTGATCACCGAGACGAACTCGAAACCCGCCGCCGCGGCGTCCTGCTCCCGGAGCCCGGTACGGCCGACCTCCAGGTCGCAGACCTTGATCACCGCGGTGCCGATCACCCCGGGGAAGGTCGCGTAGCCGCCACCGATGTTGACGCCGGCGACCCGGCCCTGCTTGTTGGCGTGCGTGCCGAGCGGGATGTGTACGGGCATTCCGCTGACCCGGTGCAGGCACTCCACGCAGTCACCGGCGGCCCAGACGTCGTCAACTCCGGGTACCCGCATCCGCCGGTCCACCCGCAGCGCCCCGCTGGGCCCGATCGGCAGCCCGGCGGCCTCGGCGAGCGCGACGTTGGGCCGGACACCGAGGCCGAGTACGACCAGGTCGGCGGGGATCGGTCCGTCGGAGGTGAGCACCGTGCGGACCCGCCCGTCTCGCTCCTGTAGGCCGGTCACCTCCAGGCCGGTGCGGATCTGCACCCCCACTCCGTGCATGGCGTCATTGACCAGCTCGGCCATGTCCGGGTCCACGGTCGACATCGGTTGACTGGCCTTCTCGACCAGGGTGACCTCCAGTCCACGCTGGATCAGCGCCTCGGCCATCTCGACTCCGATGTAGCCCCCGCCGACCACGACCGCCTGGCGGGGTCGCGGATCGGTGTCCAGCCAGTCCCGGAGGGCGGCGCCGTCGTCGAGGGTCTGCACGCCGAAGACGCCCTTCACCCCGGTGCGCGCCCAGCCGGGCCGCAGCGGGTGGGCACCGGTGGCGTAGACCAGGGTGTCGAATCGCTCGCGGACCTCGCCGCCGTTGGCCAAGTCCCGGGCGACCACCTCGCGCCGGTCGAGGTCGATCGCGGTGACCTCGTGCCGGAGCCGGACTCCGATGTCGAATCGCTCGCGGAAGGTCGTCGGGTCGCGGGCGACCAGTTGGTCGCGTTGCGGCACCAGGCCGCTGATCCAGTACGGGATGCCGCAGGCCGAGTAGGACGTGAACCGGCCCCGCTCGAAGGCGATGATCTCCAGGTCGTCCGGGCCGCGGCGGCGGCGGGCCTGGGACGCCGCCGCCATCCCGGCGGCATCGCCGCCGATGACGATCAACCGTTCTGCCACCAGCTCATCCTGTCACGGATCGACCCGGGCCCGGGGGTGCTGAGCGGAGGTGGAAGAGATCGACATTGACAACTGCGTGGCGGGCACGTACAACCGGAGAGAGCGCTCTCTCGACCCGTCCCCCAGAGAGGCACGTTCATGGACACCCCACCCGGGGCGCCTGCCGCCCTGCCCGCGAGACGCCGGAAGCGACTGGCGTTGGCGCTGTTCACTGCCCTCACCACCACCGCCCTGGCCGGTGTCGCGGTCACCGCGAGCGCCGCCGTGCCCACGCCCGCCCCCGGCTGGAGCCTGGTCTGGAGCGACGACTTCGACGGCGCCGCCGGCACCCTGCCCTCCTCGGCCAACTGGATCATCGATCTCGGCACCAGCTACCCCGGCGGCCCGCCCAACTGGGGCACCGGCGAGATCCAGACGTATACCGACAGCACCGCCAACCTCAGTCACGACGGTGCGGGCAACCTACGAATCACCCCCCTGCGCGACTCGGCCGGCGGGTGGACCTCGGCCCGGATCGAGACCGTACGGACCGACTTCAAGCCCCCGGCCGGCGGCGTCCTCGCGATCGAGGGCCGGCTCCAGGTGCCGAATGTGACCGGGGCACCGGCGGCCGGCTACTGGCCGGCGTTCTGGGCGCTCGGGTCGCCGTACCGGGGCAACTTCCAGAACTGGCCGAGCGTCGGCGAGTTCGACGTGATGGAGAACGTCAACGGGATCAACTCGGTGTGGGGCGTGCTGCACTGCGGCTATGCGCCGGGCGGGCCGTGCGACGAGTTCAACGGCATCGGTGCCGCCCGAACCTGCCCGGGAGCCACCTGTCAGTCGGCGTTCCACACCTACCGGTTCGAGTGGGACGCCTCGGTCAGCCCGCAGGAACTGCGCTGGTACGTCGACGGCGAGCAGTACCACACGGTGACGCAGACCCGGGTCGGTGAGCCGGCCTGGTCGCAGATGACCAGTCACGACGGCTACTTCCTGCTGCTCAACGTGGCGATGGGCGGCGCCTTCCCGAACGGTGTCGCCGGGGGGACCACCCCGACCGCCGCCACGGTGCCGGGGCACCCGATGCTCGTGGACTACGTCGCGGTCTACAGCCGGGGCGCCGGCACCGCGCCACCCACCACCGCCCCACCCACCACCGCCCCGCCCACCACCGCGCCACCGACCACCCCACCGCCGGGTGGGGCGCGGGACGCGTACGCGACGATCGAGGCCGAGTCGTTCGACGGCCAGTACGGCGTTCAGGTGGAGAACGCCACCGAGGGCGGGGAGAACATCGGCTACCTGCGCAACGGTGACTGGGCCCGGTACGACAACGTCGAGTTCGGCGCCAACGCACCACGGGACTTCGTCGCCCGGGTCGCCTCCGGCGCCGGTAGCGGGGTGAGCGGGTTGGTCGAGGTGCGCCTGGACAGCCCGACCAGCCCACCGATCGGCAGCTTCGCGGTCGGCAACACCGGCGGCTGGCAGAGCTGGCGTTCGGTGCCCGGCAACGTCGCCGGCCCCACCGGTCGGCACACGGTCTACCTGACCTTCACCAGCGGCCAGCCGAACGACTTCGTCAACGTCAACTGGTTCACCTTCCGCCGCTAGCGGTGCGAGTGGCCCTGGTCGGCGCCCGTCGGCGTCAGCCAGGGCCGCTCGCCGGCTTCTCCCCTCGGCAGCCCGACCAGGATCGGCACGCCCACCGCGGCGCCGCGGACAACCGATCGAGCACCTGAGCGCGACCGCTTCCTGGGCGGGCAACGAGTCGACCCGAGTGGGCTAAGCTCCTCGGATCGATCGACGTTACTGGGAGGTAGCATGTCGGAGCAGCGGGTCGCGATCGTGACCGGCGCGGCGCGGGGCATCGGAGCGGCCACCGCCCGACGGTTGGCCGCCGACGGGTTGGCCGTAGCGGTGGTGGACATCGACAAGTCCGCGACCGATGCGACCGTCGCCGCCATCGCCGAGGCGGGTGGACGGGCGCTCGGCGTCGGTGCGGACGTGTCGGACCGGGCCCAGGTGGAGGCGGCCGTCGAGCGGGTCGCCGCCGAGCTCGGTGCCCCCACCGTCCTGGTGAACAACGCCGGTGTGCTGCGGGACAATCTGCTGTTCAAGATGTCCGACGCGGACTGGGACACGGTGCTGGGCGTGCACCTGCGGGGTGCTTTCCTGTTCAGCCAGGCCACCCAGCAGCACATGGTCGAGCAGCGGTGGGGCCGGATCGTCAACCTCTCCAGCACCTCCGCGCTCGGTAACCGGGGGCAGGCGAACTACGCCGCGGCCAAGGCCGGTCTGCAGGGCTTCACGAAGACCCTCGCGATCGAGTTGGGCCCGTTCGGGGTGACGGTCAACGCCGTCGCTCCGGGTTTCATCGTCACCGACATGACCGCGGCGACCGCCGCCCGCATGAAGGTCGACTTCGAGGCGCTGCAGAAACACGCGGAGGCGGAGATCCCGGTCCGCCGGGTGGGCCGCCCGGAGGACATCGCGCACACCATCTCGTTCCTGGCCAGCGCGGGCGCGTCCTTCCTCTCCGGGCAGGTCCTCTACGTCGCCGGCGGGCCGAAGGACTGATCCGGCGCGACCCGGGACGGCCTCGACCGGCTGGCCGCGGCCAGGTCGAGGTCGTGGCGGGTACGCCAGAGCCAGAGCAGCCCGAGCACCGGCAGCACCAGCGGGATGTAGCCGTACCCGCTGCCGAAGCCGGACCAGACCGTCTCGTCCGGGAACAACTCCGGCCGGGCCCGGCTGACCGCGCCGACACCCACCACCCCGACCAACTCGACCGTGCAGCAGGCCAGTGCGATCAGGCGGCCGGTGCGACCGGCCCGGCCCAGCCCCACCGCCGCCACGATGTAGACCGCGGCGGCGAGGGCGGAGAGGAGGTACGCCATCGGCGCCGCCTCGAACCGGGTGGCGATCTGGAGGCCGGCCCGGCTGGTGGCGGCGATGGCGAAGAGCAGGTAGACCGCGATCAGGAGGCGACCGGGGCCGGAATTGGTCCGGGTCCGATCGGCGGGCGGGCGCCCGGCGGGTTGCGGGCGCTCGGCAGGTCCCGGGCGCTCGGTGGGTTGCGGGTCAGCCACCGAGCACCGTCCAGGTCTGCTGGAGTCGGACCAGAACCACCGGGGTGACCAGGCAGATCGTGCAGACGATGGCCGACCCCCACCGGGTGGGTTCCATTCGGGCCAGCACCCAGGCCAGCGGGGGTAGGCAGACCAGGGTGGCCAGGTAGCCGAAGAAGGATCCCGGCTCGTCCGGCCGCTGGCCCCCGCCGAGGGCGACCAGGGTGACTACGGTGAGCACGAGCAGCGCCGCTTCCAGCACGGCCAGGCCGGCGAACTGCGCCCGGTCCGGGGCGCGGTGCCGCAGCGTCGCCACGAGCGCCCAACCCGCGATGAGGAGGGAGAGCGCGATCGGGACGGCGGCGAGGAGCCCGTCGACTGGGAGGTCGCCAGCAGCGCTGGTGGTCGCGCTCGCTTCGGTCACCGGCACACTCTACTAATCCGGGTAGTACACCTTCCGGCGGTGTCCTTGCCCCGCCGGATAGCGTTGGCTGCGACACCGCGGTGGGCCGCGGCGCCGACTGGTTGGAGGTTCGTGGTGCGGTTTGGGTTGTTCGGTACCGGGCACTGGGCGGGCGAGACGCACGGAGCGGGCCTGGCCGCCCATCCCCGTACGGAATTGGTCGGTGTCTGGGGGCGGGACCCGGTCAAGGCCGCCGCGCTCGCCGAGCGGTACGGCGTGCCGGCGTTCGACGACGCCGACGCGCTGATCGAGGCGTGCGAGGCCGTGGCGATCGCCCTGCCACCAGATGTGCAGGTCGAGCTGGCGACCCGGGCCGCCGCGGCGGGACGGCACCTTTTACTCGACAAGCCGCTCGCGTTGACCCTCGCCGACGCCGACCGTCTGGTCGCCACGGCCCAGGCTGCCAACGTCGCCTCGCTGGTCTTCTTCACCCAGCGCTATCACCAGAACGTCACCAACTTCCTCGCCGCCACCGCCGCGGACGGCGGCTGGCAGCACGCCGAGGCGACCCTCTTCGCCTCGATCTTCCAGCCGGGCAGCCCGTACGCGGGCTCTGCCTGGCGGCGTGAGCACGGCGGGCTCTGGGACATCGGTCCGCACGCGCTGTCCCTGGTCCTGCCGGTCATGGGGCGAGTCACCCGGGTCGCGGCGATGGGTGGCCCCCGGGGTCTGGTGCACCTGCTGCTCACCCACGACAACGGCGCTACCAGCAGGCTGTCGCTCACCCTGGACGCTCCCAGCGGAGCGGTCCGTCAGGACGTCGTCTTCTACGGCGACAGCGGCATCGAGACCGCTCCCCACGGCAACGGCACCCTGGCCGGGGCGTTCGGGACGGCGATCGACCAGCTCCTGGCGGAGATCGACTCGGGGACCCGGGATCACCGCCTCGACGTCCGGTTCGGTCGTGAGGTGGTGGCCATCCTGGCCGCGGCGGAGACGGCCCGCACCGAGGCCCGCACTGTTGAGGTGCCCGCGTAGCCGCCTAGCACGTCCCGACCGGCGCCGGTACGGCGATGATCTGCACCTGCGTCGGTAGGGCGAAAATCTGTCGTGCGCGGCGACCGGGGCGACTACAGTCCGGGCCATGTTCGCGTACCCCCTGACTGAGTGGGCTGCCGTGCCGGCCGCCCACGGGCCGCTGTTGGTGGCCCGTCCGCGCGTTCGGCGTCCGGCCCCGGCCGGCGCCCGCCGCGCCTGACCAACCGCGCACCGCGCGCCCGCGCCGAGGGCCGTCCGAGTCCCGATCCATTCGGACAGGCCCCGATTCCGGCTGCCTGTCCAGCGTCGCCACCGGGCGACAGACAGGACGACGATCCATGGCGCCCCGCCGTACCCAGGTAACCGAACGTGACCGGTCCCGTCGCGTACTCTCCCAGAATTTTCTCGTTGATCCGGCCGCGATCAGCCGGCTGACCCGGGCCGCCCAGCCCGACCTGGACCGCCTTCTGCTGGAGGTGGGTGCCGGGCATGGCCAGTTGACCCGGCTGCTCGCCGCCCGCAGCCGTCGCCTCATCGCCTACGAGGTAGACCCGGTCGCCGCTGCCGAGCTGCTCCGAAGCTGCGCGGGTCTGCCCACTGTGACCTGTCGGCAGGCCGACTTCCTGACCGCCCCGGCCCCGCGGGCACCCTTCGATGTGGTCGGCAACATTCCGTGGTCACTGACCTCCGCCGTGGTCCGCTGGTGCCTGGCCGCGCCGGGCCTACGCGCGGCCACCCTGCTCACCCAACTCGAGTACGCCCGCAAGCGCAGCGGTGACTACGGGCGGTGGACGCGGTTGACCGTGCGCAGCTGGCCGGAGTTCAGCTGGCGGCTGGCCGGGCGGGTGCCCAGAACGGCGTTCCGTCCGATCCCGCGGGTGGACGCCGGCATCCTGCGCATCGAGCGCCGCCGGGAGCCGCTGCTGCCGGTGGCGGCGCTGCCCGCGTACCGCCGGATGGTGGAGTTGGGCTTCGACGGCGTCGGCGGCTCGCTCGCGGCGTCGCTGGCCCGCCACCACCCGCGGGCGCGGCTGGCGGCGGCACTGCGCGCGACCCGACTCGATCCGGCGACCCCGGTCGGTCAGGTCTGGCCGGAGCAGTGGCTGGTGCTGTTCCGCCTGCTGGGGGCTTAGCGCATGTTTGCCCACCCGGTGGGCAGGGTAGCCGCCCGGCATGCTGGTGCGGCGGCTCGGCGCCCCGAGTGATTTCGACCCGTTGCTGGAGCGCGCCCGGGACGCCCGGATCGTGATGCTCGGGGAGGCGACCCACGGCAGCCATGACTACTACCGGCTGCGCGGGGAGCTGACCCGGCGGTTGATCGCCGAGGGTGGCTTCTCGTTCGTCGCGGTGGAGGGGGACTGGCCGGACTGCGACCGGGTGCACCGCTCGGTCACGGCCGCCCCCGACGCCGCCGTCGAACCGCAGGCCGCCCTCGAACGGTTCGAACGGTGGCCCACCTGGATGTGGGCGAACGCGGAGGTGGCCCGCTTCTGCCGCTGGCTGCGGGGGTGGAACGGGCAACGGCCCGAGCCGGAACGGGTCGGTTTCCACGGGCTGGACGTCTACAGCTTGTGGGAGTCGATGCAGGCCATCTTCGACTACCTGGGGGAGGAGGCGCCGGGGGCGCTGGACGCCGCGCAGGACGCCTACCGGTGCTTCGAGCCGTACGGACGGCGGATCGAGGAGTACGGCGCAGCGAGCCGGTTCGTCTCCGCGCGCTGTGAGGACGAGGTGGTCTGCCTGCTGGCGCGGATTCGGGAACACGCGGCGACCGACGGTGCGGGCGCCTTCTCGGCCTGGCAGAACGCGGAGGTCGTCTCCGGCGCGGAGCGGTACTACCGGGCGATGATCGGCGGTGGGCCGGAGTCGTGGAACATCCGGGACCACCACATGGCCGACACGCTGGACCGGCTGCTGGAGCGCTACGGCCCGGAGGCACGTGGGGTGGTGTGGGCCCACAACACCCACGTCGGGGACGCGCGGGCAACCGACATGGTCGCCGACGGCATGGTGAGCCTCGGCCAGCTGGCCCGGGAGCGGCACAGCCGGGACGATGTCGTCCTGGTCGGGTTCGGTAGCCATCGGGGCACGGTGGTCGCCGCGCCGCAGTGGGGCTCGCCGGCCGAGAAGATGAACGTTCCGCCGGCCCGGGAGGGGTCGGTGGAACGGCGGCTACACGAGCTGCTGCCGGAACAGGCAGTGCTGGTCTTCGGCGGCGCCGACCAGCCCGGCTGGGTGACCGAGCCGCTGGACCACCGGGCGATCGGGGTGGTCTACAACCCCTCGCTCGAGTCCTGGGGTAACTATCAGCCGACCCGGCTGGGGGAGCGGTACGACGGGTTCGTCTGGTGCGACGAGGCGACCGCGCTGGACCCGCTCCCCGCCCGGGGCACCCGCGGCGAGTTGGAGACGTACCCGGCCGGGGTGTAGCGGGCCCGCCAGGGGGAGGCCCGGGTCCACGTACAGCGGGAGGGGCCCCTGCTCCGGCACGTCACGCGTACCGGAGCAGGGGCCCCTCGCCAACCTCAGGTGCGGGCGGGCTCCTGCTCCGCCAGGTGGTTCCGCAGTCCTTCACCCTCCACGTCCACGTTGGGCAGGACCCGGTTCAGCCAGCGCGGCAGCCACCAACCGGCGTCGCCGAGCAGCGACATGACCGCCGGCACGATCGTCATCCGGACCACGAACGCGTCGATGGCGACGCCGACCGCCAGCGCGAAGCCCATCGACTTGATGATCGGGTCCTCCATGAAGATGAAGCCACCGAAGACGGAGATCATGATGAGTGCGGCCGCGGTGACCACCCGAGCACCGTGACCCATCCCGTTGATGGTGGCCTGCCGGGCGGTGTCGCCGTGGATGAAGTCCTCCCGCATCCGGGAGACGAGGAAGACCTCGTAGTCCATCGCCAGTCCGAAGAGGATACCGATGAGCAGGATCGGCAGGAAGCTGATCAGCGGCCCCGGTGTGTCCAGACCGACCAGGTCGGCGAGGTGGCCCTGCTGGAAGACCGCGACGGTGAGTCCGAAGGTGGCCGCCACGGTGAGCAGGAAGCCCAGCGCGGCCTTCACCGGCACCAGCAGCGAGCGGAACACCAGCATCAACAGCACGATCGACAGCCCGACGACCAGGAGTAGATAGATCGGCAGGGCGTCGGCGAGTTTCTCCGAGACGTCGATACCGATCGCGGTTACCCCGGTGAGCAGCACGTCGGCCCCCTGGATGCCGCCGACCGAGCCGCGGATGTCGTCCACCACCTGCTCGGTCGCCGGGTCGGTGGGACCGGTCTCCGGGATCACGCCGAGCAGGGCGGTCCGCCCGTCCGGACTCAGCTGCGGTGGCGTCACGGCCAGGACGTTGTTGGTGTCCTGAACCAGGGCCGCGACCTGGGGTACGGCTGCCGCCGTCGCCTGCGGGCTGTCCCCGGCCACCACGATCGCCAGGCGACCGGTGAAGCCCGGTCCGAAGCCCTCGCTGATCAGGTCGTTGGAGACCCGGGCCGGTGAGCCGACCGGTGCGGTCCCCTGGTCCGGGAGGGCCAGCCGCATGTCGGAGGTGGGTAGCGCGAGCGCGCCCAGCCCGAGCAGGGCGACCAGGATCACCGGCACCCGGAACCGGATGACCAGCCGGGCCCAGCGGAAGCCGAAGGTGGAGCGGTCCTCGGCCGACGCGGCCGGTTCGGGTGCGTCCGTCTTCGACTCGGTCGGGGTGGACCGGTACTGGTGCCGTTGCTTGCGGCGGAGCACCCGGCGGCCGGCGAAACCGAGCAGCGCCGGCTGCAGGGTGAGGGCGACCAGCACGGCGACGACGACCGTTCCGGCGGCGGCCAGACCCATCACGGTCAGGAACGGGATGTCTACCACTGCCAGTCCGGCGAGCGCGATGACCACGGTGGCGCCGGCGAAGAGCACAGCCGAGCCGGCGGTGCCGACCGCCCGGCCGACCGCCTCGTCCGGCGGCAGGCCTTCGAGCAGGTTCTGCCGGTAGCGGGAGGTGATGAAGAGCGAGTAGTCGATGCCGACCGCGAGACCGAGCATCAGGGCGAGGATCGGCGCGGTGCTGGTCAACTCGACCGTGCCGCTGAGCGCGTAGAGACCGGCCATACCGACGCCGACCCCGATCAGCGCGTTCAGCATGGTCATTCCCGCCGCTACCAGCGAGCCGAAGGTGATGACCAGGACGATCGCCGCGACGGCGACGCCGATCGCCTCGGAGGAGCCGGCCTTCGGCTCGGCGTTGAGTACCTCACCGCCGGGGGCGACCTGCCAGCCCTGCGCCTTGGCTGCGGCGCCGACCTGCTCGTACGCCTCCCGCTCCTCGTCGGTGACCTTGTCCGCGCCCTCGGCGAACTGGACCTGGATCAGCCCGTACTCGCCGTCGGGGCTGATGGCCTGGGCCGTGGCTGGGTCCACCGCGTTGAGCACGCCGGGCAGTGTCGCGGCCTCCTGGGTGACCTCAATGGCCACCGCCTGGCCCTGCGGCGTGCCGAGCAGGCCCGGCTGTGGGGCTTTGAGCGCGATCGTGCCGGTGGCGCCGCTGGCCGCCGGGAACTGCTCCTCGAGCAGATCCCGCGCCTGCTGCGACTCGGTGCCGGGCATGCTGAAGTCGCTCGCCGTCGGGCCGCGCAGGTTCAGGGCCGCCAGGCCGAGACCGACGAGCACGACTAGCCAGATCGCGGCGACGAGGCGTCGTCTGCGCATCGCGCCGCGGCCGAGCCGGTAGAGCAGGGTCGACATGAGTCGATATCCTCCGTCGTTATTGGTTGGGGTCAGTTGACCGGTTCGAGTGCCCGGCGGACCAGTGCGAGCAGCGCCGGACGTAGTTCCGCCTCGGGGAGGTCGATGAATTCGCCGCACGTCTCGGCGATGCCGGCGAGGATCACCAGCGCCGCGACCCGGGCAGCCGGGTGGTCGGAATGTCCGGCGAAGGCGCGGGCGAGCCGATCCGGGATGTGTTGTAGGTGGCTGAAGGGGGGTTGCTGGAACAGGCCGGGGAACTCGCCGCGGAGGAACGCGGTCTCGCGGCGGAACTGGACGGCCAGGTCGACGAAGCCCTCGGCCGCGACCCGTTGCGCCTCCGCCGGGCTGCTTGCGGCGGCGATGCGCTCGTCGAGCTCCCGTAGCTGATCGATCGGCCGGGCTACCAACTCGGCAAGAATGGCCCTCTTGTCGGCGAAGTGGTAGAGCACCGCCGCCTTCGAGCAGCCCACGTCTGCCGCGATCTCCTGCAACGACGTGCCCCGGTAGCCGGATTGCGCAAACCGTCGCCCCGCCGCTGCGAGAATATCGTCGTGCCGCTCGGGCGCTGCCCGTGTCATGTCGGTCCCACCTCCTCGAACAGCATGCCTGACCGATCGGTCAGATGCCCGGCTGATGTGGAATCCAGTGGCGTTCGCCACACCCAGGTAGGTCCGTTTGGCCGTGTCGAGGGAACTTTGGGCGATGCTCTGGCGGTGGCCCCCGCCCGGTGCCGGAGCGCGGCTGGCCGACGTGTTCGCGTTGACGGCCTGGTGTGTTGACCACCGCCTCAGCCGTCGGCAGGGTGACCAGATGGGCAAGGTCGAGGAGACCCGGGACGGGGTGGCGCTGACCAACCTGGGGCAGCCGCTGTTCGACGGTGCGGGCGCGACAAAGCGCGACCTGGTGAACTACCTGGACATGATGCGCGACCGAATCCTGCCGCACCTGCGGGAACGGCCGCTGTCGGTCATCCGGGTACGCCCCGGGCAGCCCCCGTTCATGCAGAAGAACCTGCCGAAGTACACCCCGGACTGGGTTCCCCGTACGGGGGTGTGGGCGGCAGCGTCGCACCGCGAGATCTCGTACGCCCTCTGCGGCGACCGACGTACGTTGCTCTGGCTCGCCAACCAGCGGGCGGTGGAGTTCCACCCCACCCTCGCCACGGTCGCCGCCCTGCAGTGCCCGACCCACCTCGTGCTTGACCTGGACCCGCCGGAGGGCGCCCCGTTCGAGGTGGCGGTGGCCGCGGCCCTTTTGGTCCGCCGGGCTCTCGCCGGCGCCGGGCTTGCCGGTGCGGCGAAGACCAGTGGTGCCAAGGGGGTGCACGTGTTCGTGCCGGTGACGGCGGAGGCGACGGCCGAGGAGCTGGCCGCCGCCACCCGAGCGCTCGCGCTTCGGGCCGCACGCCTCGACCCGGAACTGGCGACGACCGCCTTCATCCGGGAGGACCGGAGTGGGAAGGTCTTCATCGACTCCACCCGCGCTGGTGGGGCGACGGTGGTGTCCGCCTATAGCCCGCGGCTACGGCCCGGCGTGCCGGTTTCGTTCCCGGTGCCCTGGGACCTCCTGCCGGCGGTCACGCCCACCGATTTCACGATTCAGACCGCGCCCGCCCTGGTCGCCGCGGCGGACCCGTGGGCGGACGGGATGCCCCCGGCGCAACGGCTCCCCGCCGACCTGATCGCCGAGGGGCACACCATCCCGGTGGCTCGGGTGCAGGCGATGCAGGAGGGGAAGCGCCGGGCCCGTGCCCGGCGGGTTGCCGGCTGAGTGCGTCCATCGCTCCGCGGTCAGCTGACGGCCAGATCGAGGACGTCGGCGAGTTCAGCCGGGGCAGACAACATCGGCCAGTGCCCCGTGTGCAGGTCGAACCGGCGCCACGGCGGCTGGCAGAGGGACGCCAGGGCCGGTACCCCGGCGTTCAACAACTCCCGGAAGTCGTTGCACGTGACCAGGACGCGGTCGACGTCGTGGCGGGGTTCGGCCGGGCCGGCGAGCCGCTGCTCGTAGGTCCCGAAAGGTTGGGCGGTGGCACGGGCCCGCAGCAGCTCCCGTTCGTTCTGGTCGAGTCCGTCGAGGCTGCTGGACATCCCCAGGACCTCAAAGGGGGGCATCGGAAGTCGCCAACCCCCGCCATCCGTTGCGACCTGGTGGCGCAGCTGGTCGGCAGCCTCCGGTGGCATGAGGTCGAGCATGCACATGCCAGTGGCGAACGGAGCGCTGTCCACGTACACCACCCGCTGCAGCCGTTCATCGAGTTGTGCAGCCGCTCCGGTGACGGGAGCACCGGCGTAGCTGTGGGCGACCAGGGTGATGTCGTGCAGGTCACTTCGCTGGACGAAGTCGATTATGTCGGCGATGTGGGTCTCCAGGTTCGTCGCCGGAGTGCCCCGGTCGGCGTACTCGCCGAGGCCGGTCAGCGTCAGCGGAAGCGCCGTGTGCCCGCGCCCAGTCAGCGCGTGGGCGGTGTCTTGCCAAGCCCAGGCGCCGAGCCATGCGCCGGGAACGAGTACGAAGGTAGCCATGTGATCTCCCTGACTTGAGGTGTCGTAAGAGTAGGATCAATACAGGACAGCTTCCGTCCGGATATGGTAAGTGACCTATGTCTCATCCGCTGACCCGTGTCCTGACCCTGCTCGAGCTCCTGCAGTCGCACCCGCGGCTTACTGGTCGGGAGCTGGCCGATCGGCTCGGCACCGACGTTCGAACCGTCCGTCGCTACGCCGCCCACCTGCGCGATCTCGGGATTCCGGTAGCGGCCGAACGGGGCCGTCACGGCGGCTACTGCCTGGCCCGCGGCTATCGGATGCCGCCCCTAGTCCTCACCAACGACGAGGCCCTCGCCGTTGTCGTGGGACTGCTCGCCGCGGAGCGGCTGGGCATGAGCATGACCACCCCGGCGCACTCGGGTGCCCTGGCCAAGATCGAACGGGTCCTTCCGCGCGGCCTGCGGGAACCGCTGGCTGCCATCCGGGAGACCCTCTCCTTCACGACGAACACGGTGACCGCACAGGCACCCGAGACGGGCGTGCTGCTGGCCCTGGCCCAGGCGTCGCGCGCCCGCACCGCGGTCCGCATGAGCTACCGGTCCTGGCGACAGGAGCAGACCGAACGCGACCTCGACCCGTACGGTGTCGTCTTCCATCGCGGCCGCTGGTATGTGGTCGGACGCGACCACCAGTACGACAGCCCAAGAACCTTCCGTATCGACCGGATCGCTGCGCTTGCCACTGGTACGCGAACCTTCACGGTCCCGGACGGCTTCGACCCCGTCACCCACCTGACGTCGGCGCTGGCCCGTGTTCCGTACCGCTGGGACGTCGAAGTTCTCATCCACGGGCCGCTGGACGAGGTCGCCCGCCGACTGCCGCGCTCCGCCGTGACGCTTGCGGCGGATGCCGCCGGTGTCGTGCTGCACGCGCGGGCCGAGCGCCTGGACGGCATGGCCCGCCTGCTGGCCGCACTGGAGTGGCCCTTCACCATCCGCCGGCCCGACGAGTTACGGCCGGCGCTGAGGGACCTGGCTGACCAGCTCACGGCAGCCGCAGACCGGGGTGCCGAATAGGCTGTCGTAGCGGGAGGGCGCGACCGGCGTCGTGTTGCCGCCGGCATCGCCCGGCGGTCCTGGGGCCTTAAGCCACCGCGGGAAGGATGACCTGTTCCAGCACCGTGAGCGGGGTCCGCCACTGGTCGGGGTCGTCGTAGTTGCCGGCGGTGACGGCTACGGTGAGGTCCAGTTCGGGCAGGACGAACAGGCGCTGGCCGCCGTTTCCCATGCCGGCCACCAGCCGATGGCCCTGGATGGATTCGATGTACCACTGGTAGCCGTACTGCCCGCCCCAGGTGGTGTGCAGGCGCGGCTGGAGCATCGTGCGGATCAATTCGGCGGGGACGATCCGCTGACCGTCCCAGGTTCCCTCGGCCAGCACCAGCTCACCGAGCCGGGCCAGGTCGCGCGGCGCGAGTCGCAGCCCGGACGCTGCGGAGGCCACTCCGTCCGCGCCGGTCATCCACTCGAAGCTGCCGATGCCCAACGGCGCGAACAGCACGGCCTGCGCGTACTGCGGCAGCGACTGCCCGGTGCCGCCGGCGATCAGCCGGCCGAGCAGAGCCGTGGCACCGCCGCAGTAGGTCCATCGGGTGCCGGGCGGCTCGACGACCGGCCGCCCCAGGATGTACCGGTATCGGTCCGGCGCCAGCTCCATCGCGATCTCGGCGTTGGCCGGGCTGTCGTACGGGAGGTCTTCGCGCCATTCCAGGCCCAACGACATCGTCAGCGCGTGCTCGACGGTGAGCCGGGCCCGCCGGGGGTCGGCCGCCAGGTCGGGGTACTGCGGGAACCACGGCAGGAGCGGCTCCGCTGGCGGCGGGACCAGTCCTTCGCCGAGCGCGATGCCGTACAACAGGACGGTCACGCTCTTGGTGACGGATCGGATGTCGTGCAGGACCCCGGGCCCGAACTCGACGACGCCCAGTGAGTCGCCCCAGACGAAATCTTCGCCGGCCTGGTAGTACTCCAGCACGGTTTGACCACCGCGAACCGACGCGACGGCGTGCAGACCGCCGACCTGCCCAGCTTGGAGTATCTGGTCGAGACGGGCACGCAACTGCGTCGTCATGGACCCTCCGAGGGGGGCGAGGTCGGCCAGCGGGACAGCATGCTCGTTATAGCGGAACTTCCGCTTCTGGAGCGACCCGGTCGGAAGGAAATCCAGCCCGGCCCGCGGCGGGTGCCCCGGCGGGCGATCATGCCGGCGCGGCAAGTGTTCAGTGCTGGTTCCAGCTCAGGCCCCAGTACGCGAGGACCTTCCGCTGGTCGCCGGCGTAGCGGGCCGTGCCGCCGTCGCGTTGCCAGAAGGGGCAGCCCAGATGGATTGTCACCGCACGCTGTCCGGGGTAGCCGAACACGACGCTGCGCCGCAGAGACGGGATGTACATCAGGCAGGCGTCATCGTCTCCGGATGAGATCGCCAGCCCGTTGATGTAGTCGGTCAGCTCGGTGACGTCGCTGGTGTTGCGCCTGGTGCTGCCGAGGCTCCATGGTTCTGTCCCCAGCGTGGGGTAGCTGCACATCAGAACCTCGGTCGCCCCGGTGGGGACCATGACCTCCGGTGCGAACGGGGTGGCCGGCGGTACCGTTTCGTACCACTGCTCGGGACAGCGGACCGGCCCCGCATCGGTGTTCGCCACGGATGCGGCCTGCACCGGGCCCAGCTCGGGCCCCGGGTCGCCCGGTACCACTCCGGTGGCCAGCGCGAGACCGACGGCGACAGCAGCAGCCAGAAGGAGACCGCCCGCATGGCGACGCGCGCGGCCGGGAGTGGGACCCTGCGTTTGTTGGGTCTTCATCGGCATGTCTCCCTCTGCCCTTGCGCGGCATCGTACGCCGCGTTGCCCCTGCACTCCGACAAGTCGGTGGGCTGGGCCGCGTCAAGTCCTGCGACCCACCGCCCGGGTACCGCCGCCCCTGGCTTCGGCGACGAAACTCGGCCGGCACTGCGCACCGAATCGCGGACAGGGCCGAGTGGCCTGGGCAGTCGGTAGAGGTGTTGCCCAGGCGAACACCTCGCCCACACGGCGGGGATCCGGATGCCGAGGATGCACCCGCCCTCCGGAAAATGATCAGCCGCTCACGGCTCTGCCGAGAAGAGGTAGTTCTGGCGGCCGATGGGCAGTGGCGGCTTCAAAGCACCTTCCCCTAAAGATAGATAATCAGTGTCGATGCGGGGACTGGGCGTCACAGAAGGTAACCGGTCCGCCATGTGCTTCAGCTCCCGGTGCTGCCGACGCCACGGGCAAGGCCCCGGTCGTTTCGAGGTAGCGGCAGCCCGATCACAAAACAGAAGGGGCGGACGCCTTGGCGTCCGCCCCTGTCGCTCAAACGTTCTACGTGCCCCCGGCAGGATTCGAACCTGCGCTCCCGCCTCCGGAGGGCGGTGCTCTATCCCCTGAGCTACGGGGGCTCAGCGACCGGAGAAGAGTAGCAAACCCTTCCCGCGATCACCGAATCGGTACGCACGGATGCGCTCCAACCGCCCGCATCCGGCCGGGCCGGTGGTCACGCGGCGACGGCGCGACCGCAGCTGGGCAGCGGGTGTAGCGCGATGCGGCGGGGTAGCCGACGTGGCCACTCATTGCGGGGCCACGAGCCGTCCACGATCAGGTGGACGGTGCGTTGCTCCGCTCCGCTGAGTCGGAGTACGAAGTCGCGGGGGAGCGGCGGGTCCACCGACGGCGTAGTGACCATGAATTGGACCCGTCCCCGAGACGAAACCGCGGAGATGATGTCCGCCGCTGGCATCGTGCCGCGGAGCCGGATCCGGCCGATCCAGTGCACGTCGGCCAGGTGCTCCTGAGCGGCCCGGATGATCGCCGGGTACTCGGTGCGTACCCAGCGCTCCACCGCGCCGACGCAGAGCCCGCAGGCGCGCTCGCGTGGCTCCCGGGGGCCGAGCCCCCATGCCCGCAGGTATGCCCCGACAGCGCCGTTGTCGAGCGGCAACCCGAACCGGTTCTGGATGATGGTGTGCAGGCCCTGCCGCGTCCAGAGCCCCTCCTCCAAGCCGAACGCGTCGGGGTAGCTGCCCCGCAAGGTGTCGATCAGCTCGAGTTCCTGTTCGCGGCTGAGCGCTCCTGGCTCGCTCTGCCGCACTCCGCGACGGACGGCCGCCACCGCCCCGTCACCGCCGATTGTGTGGCGCCGGCACCAGCTGGTGACCGAACGCCGTGCGTCTCTCAGTGCAACACCCACGTCTTACGCAACGAGCCCGAATCACAACTGGTCACGATATGTGCGGAGAAACTTCTCTTTGAGATGTATTCGCCCTAACCGGGAGTAACCCCGTGAATCGGACTTACCGCGTCCTCTGACCATGACAAACGACCCGCACCACCCGGTGGTGGTGCGGGTCGCGGACGGCCCGGCCGCCCGATCAGCCCTTGATGCGCTCGAGTGCGTTGCGCAGGTTGGTCAGATCTGTCTGCTGGGTGTTCTTCATCGTCTGCGCGGTCTGGACCACGTCCTGCTCGTCGCTCTGGTCGAGCAGCGCATCAACCATGTGGATGCCACCGATGTGGTGCGTGATCATGAGCTCGAGGAAGAGGACATCCAACTCCGTGCCCTGGGCCTCCCGGAGCTGGGTCATCTGCTCCGCGGTGGCCATCCCTGGCATCAGCCCGTCGCGGATCATCTCGGTGCCGTCCGGCAGCCACGCCATCCGGGGCTCCGAGCCGGTCGGGTCCAGCTCCCAGGACCGCAGCCAGCCCTGCATGATGCCGATGTCACCCTGCTGGCCGAGGGCGATGTCGTTACCGATCGTCTGGACCTCCCGGTCCGTGCCGTGCTTGAAGGCGATCAACCCCATCTCCACCGCCTGGGCGTGGTGGGTGGTCATGTCCCGCGCGAAGCCCGCCTCGGCGGAGGTATCCCCCGGTCGATTGAGGTCGGGGGTGAGTAGGCCGCCCGCGTAGCCGAGCAGGAGGCCGATCACGATGGCGATCGCCACCACCGCCGTGCCGAACTGGGCAGCGGGTCGACGGGCGCCCTCGGCGGGCGGAGCCCCGTCGGGCTTGTCTTCGAGGGTCGTGCGGGTGGACATCCCGGCTCCTTAACTACTGTGGCATCTGCGGGCCGAGATCCCGCGGTGTGGTGCCGACGGCGGTGACGCCCTGGGCGCAGAGGGCGGTGGGGCCCTCGATGGAGGCGTTGACCCTCAGCGTCTTGATGAAATCGTCGATCCGGCCGTCATCGGCGTTGTCGACCTTGAGCTGGTAGCCCCAGGCCTGGAGCGAGATCGGCTGGTCCAGGCCTTCGTACGGGCTGAGGAAGAGCTTCTCGTTGCCGCGTACCCGCTCGGCCAGCTTCTCGACCTGGCCGGCGTCGAGGTCCGGCTGGTAAGTGATCCACACCGCGCCGTGCTCCAGGCTGTGCACGGCGTGCTCGTTGGCGATCGGGGCGTCGTAGATGTCGCCCATGCAGTTCTGCCAGGCGTCGTTGTGTGGGCCGGCGACCGGGGGCAGGACGGAGTACTCGATCGAGCCCTGCTGGTGGTTGCCGCCCGCGACCAGCTCCGGGTCCTGCTCGCGGAAGTTGACGAGGTCGGCGATATCGTTCGCCCGCTCGTCCCACGGCTTGGAGCCCTGGAACGCCGCCCAGCCGCCGTAGCCGACGATCGCGACAGCGAGCACGCCGACGGCGACGAAGAGGGCGATCGGCCCCCAGTTGCGCTGCTGGCTCACCTTGACCGGAGTGATCGGCTTGCGTGGCTTCTTGCCGCCGCGCTGGCTGCCCACTGGTTTACCGGACCCCGGTCTGCCCCCCGCTGGCTTGCCGGATCCGGGCTTGCCGCTGGCCGGTCTGCCCCCGGCTGACTTCTTCGTGGTGCTGGCAACGGTCGGACGGCGCTCCGGGCCGCCCGGGGTGCTGATGCTCATCGTGCCTCGTCAGGTCGGTCGGTCGGGGGATCTGGCGGGCTGGGATCACATGCTGGGTCGCCGCCGCGGGGACTGAGTCTACCCCCGATAGCATGGTTCGGTGACTCCCGCAGAACTCGCCGAGGTCGTCCTCACCGCAGCCCACGCCGTCTTCACCGAGCGGGGCCTGGACCGCTCCACGCTCCCGGAGCAGACCGCGGTGGAGCGACCCCGCAACGTCGAGCACGGGGACTACGCCTCGACGCTGGCCCTGCAGCTCAGCAAGAAGGTGGGGGTCCCGCCGCGGGAGCTCGCCGCCGCGCTGGCCGAGCAGCTCGGCCGGGCCGTGGGGGTCAAGTCGGTGGAGATCGCCGGCCCGGGCTTCCTGAACATCCGCCTCGACGCGGCCGCCGCGGGCCAGCTGGCCCAGGTGATCGTCGAGACCGGCGCGGAGTACGGCCGCAGCGGCCGGCTCGCTGGTCAGTCGATCAACCTCGAGTTCGTGTCGGCCAATCCGACCGGCCCGGTGCACATCGGCGGCGTCCGGTGGGCGGCGGTCGGTGACGCGTTGAGCCGGTTGCTGCGCGCCACCGGGGCTGCCGTCGCCACCGAGTACTACTTCAACGACGCCGGTTCGCAGATCGACCGGTTCGCCCGCTCCCTGCTGGCCGCTGCGAAGGGGGAGCCGGCGCCGGAGGACGGGTACGCCGGCGCGTACCTCGCGGAGATCGCGCAGCAGGTCCAGTCCCGGCGGCCGGACGTGCTGGCGCTCGACGACGCCGCCGCCCAGGAGGTGTTCCGGGTCGAGGGCGTCGAGCTCATGTTCGCTGAGATCAAGTCGTCGCTGCGTGACTTCGGCGTGGAGTTCGACACCTACTTCAACGAGAAGGACCTGCACGACCGGGGCGAATTGGAACTCGCCCTGGCGCGGCTCCGGCAGCAGGGCCACATCTTCGAGGCCGACGGCGCCACCTGGCTGCGCACCACCGACTTCGGTGACGACAAGGACCGGGTACTGCGCAAGTCCGACGGCGAGTGGACGTACTTCGCCGCGGACTGCGCCTACTACCTGGACAAGCGGGAGCGCGGTTTCGAGCGGGTCGTGCTGATGCTCGGCGCGGATCACCACGGCTACCTGGGCCGGATGAAGGCGATGGTCGCCTGCTTCGGCGACGACCCGAGCCGCAACCTGGAGATCCTGATCGGGCAGATGGTCAACCTGGTCCGGGACGGGGCCCCGGTGCGGATGAGTAAGCGGGCCGGCACCGTGGTGAGCCTGGAGGATCTGGTCGACGCGGTCGGTGTGGACGCCGCCCGGTACGCCCTGGCGCGCTACTCCACCGACTCCCCGATCGACATCGACATCGAGCTGTGGACCCGGGCCAGCCGCGACAACCCGGTCTACTACGTGCAGTACGTGGCGGCGCGTACGGCGAATGTCGGGCGTAATGCCGCGGAGGTCGGGCTGGCCCGGGGCGGCTCGGCGGACTTCCACCCCGAGCTGCTCGACCATGACAAGGAAAACGAGCTGTTGAAGGCGCTGGCCGAGTTCCCGGCCGTGGTGGCCACCGCCGCCGAGCTACGGGAGCCGCACCGGATCGCCCGGTACCTGGAGGACCTGGCCGGGGCGTACCACCGCTTCTATGACAACTGCCGGGTGCTCCCCCGGGGCGACGAGGAGATCACCGACCTGCACCGCGCCCGGCTCTGGCTCAACGACGCCACCCGCGTGGTCATCGCCAACGGCCTGCGGCTGCTCGGCGTCGCGGCCCCAGAGCGGATGTGACATGCGAGCGCGAGGAGTGAGCTTGCGAGCCCCGCAGTCGGGAAGCGGAGATTAAGTAATGCGTGCACACGAGGCCGGTGCCCTGCATGGGGAGATCGGCAGCCAGGGGACGGCGTGGCTGCGTGCCCCACAGGACGTCAATGCCCTGCTGCCCGGGCTGTGGCCGCGCACCGTCAGCCGGGCGGCGGACGGTGCGCTCGCCGTCGCGGGTTGTTCGGTGCGGGAGCTCGCGGCCGAGTTCGGTACCGCGGTGTATCTCCTGGACGAGGAGGATCTGCGGAGCCGCTGCCGGGAATTCCGTGCCGCTTTCCCGACCGAGGATGTCTACTACGCCGGCAAGGCGTTCCTCTGCCGGGCGGTCGCCCGAATGGTCGCCGAGGAGGGGCTGTACCTGGACGTGTGCAGCGGTGGCGAGTTGGCTACCGCGCTGGCGGCCGGGGTGCCGGCGGAGCGGATCGGCTTCCACGGCAACAACAAGTCGACCGCCGAGTTGAGCCGGGCGCTGGAGGTCGGGGTGGGGCGGATCATCGTCGACTCATCCCACGAGATCGACCGGCTCACCGCGTTGGCCCGCGCGCGGGGCGTCCGCCCGCGGGTGCTGGTGCGGGTCACCGTCGGCGTGGAGGCGCACACCCACGAGTTCATCGCCACCGCGCACGAGGACCAGAAGTTCGGCTTCTCGCTGGCGGACGGTGCGGCGATCGCCGCCGCGCTGCGCATCCTCGACGAGGACGTGCTGGAGCTGCGCGGTCTGCACTCGCACATCGGGTCGCAGATCTTCGATGCGAGCGGGTTCGAGGTCTCCGCCCGCCGGGTGCTGGCGCTCCAGGCGCAGATCCGCGACGCGCGGGGGGTGCAGTTGCCGGAGCTGGACCTGGGCGGCGGGTTCGGCATCGCGTACACCTCGCAGGACGACCCGGCCACGCCGGCCGACTTGGCGAAGCGGCTACGCAAGATCGTTGACGGGGAGTGTGCCGCCGAGCGGCTGGCGGTGCCGCACCTGTCGATCGAGCCGGGCCGGGCGATCGTCGGCCCGGCCATGTTCACGCTCTACGAGGTGGGCACGGTCAAGTCGGTGCCGGTCGGAACCGGTGGCGACGCGACGGATGGGCGTCGTTGCTATGTGAGTGTTGACGGCGGCATGAGCGACAACATCCGGGCCGCGCTCTACGACGCGTCGTACTCGGCGACCCTGGCGTCCCGGGCGAGCGCCGCCGAGCCGGTGCTTGCCCGCGTTGTGGGAAAGCACTGTGAGTCCGGGGACATTGTGGTGAAGGATGAATTCCTGCCCGCGGACGTGCAGCCCGGAGATCTTGTCGCCGTGCCCGGCACGGGTGCGTACTGCCGGAGCATGGCCAGCAACTACAACCACGTGCCGCGCCCCCCGGTGGTCGCGGTGCGCGACGGCCGGGCTCGCCTGATCGTCCGCCGGGAGACCGAAGAGGACCTGCTCGCTTTGGATGTGGGATGACATCACCTGTGCGCGTGGCGCTGCTCGGCTGTGGCACGGTCGGCAGCGAGGTGGTTCGGCTGCTGCACTCGCAGTCCGCCGATCTCGCCGCCCGGATCGGCGCCCGGCTGGAGATCGCCGGCATCGCCGTACGGCGGATCGGCCGGGACCGGGGGGAGCTGCCGGTCGACCCGGCCGTCTTCACCGCTGACCCGTTCGACCTGGTCAAACGGGACGACATCGACGTGGTGGTCGAGTGCGTCGGCGGCATCGAACCGGCCCGGAGTTGGCTGGTGGAGGCGCTGCGGGCGGGTAAGAGCGTGGTAACCGCGAACAAGGCGCTGCTCGCCGAGGACGGCGGGGCGCTGCACGACGCGGCGGCGCAGGGCGGGGGCGACCTCTACTACGAGGCGGCGGTGGCCGGTGCGATTCCGCTGCTGCGCCCGCTGCGGGAGTCGCTGCACGGGGACCGGGTCACCCAGGTGACCGGCATCGTCAACGGCACCACCAACTTCATCCTCTCCGCCATGGACACCACCGGCGCTGGCTTCGCCGAGGCGTTGGCCGAGGCGACCGATCTGGGGTACGCCGAGGCTGACCCGACGGCCGACGTGGAGGGCTTCGACGCGGCGGCCAAGGCGGCGATCCTCGCCTCACTGGCATTCCACACCCGGGTCGGTGCGGCGGATGTGCACCGGGAGGGCATCACCGAGGTCACCGCCGCCGATGTCGCCAGTGCCAAGGCGATGGGCTGCACCATCAAGCTGCTCTGCATCGCGGCCCGGGGCACCGCGGCGGATGGCCGGGAGACCGTCAGCGTACGGGTGCATCCGGCGATGATTCCGCTCTCCCATCCCCTCGCCAGCGTGGGGGACGCCTTCAACGCGGTGTTCGTGGAGGCCGAGGCGGCGGGGCAGCTGATGTTCTACGGGCCGGGTGCGGGTGGGGCGCCGACCGCCAGCGCGGTGCTCGGCGACGTGGTGGCGGTCTCCCGTAACCGGCTCGCCGGGGTCCGGGCGGCCAGTGAGTCCGCCTACGCCGACCTGCCGGTGCGGCCGATGGGGGAGGCGCTCACCCGGTACCACATCAGCCTCGACGTGACCGACCGCCCCGGCGTGTTGGCGGCGGTGGCGGGCGTGTTCGCGGAGCACGGTGTATCGATCGCAACCGTTCGGCAGGGCGCCGCGGGCAGCGGCGTGGCCGGCCGGGACGAGGATGCCGACCTAGTCATCGTCACCCATGTCGCGCCGGACGCCGCACTCGCCGCGACGGTCCAGGCGTTGCGCGGGCTGGACGCGGTCCGGTCGGTGGCCAGCGTGCTGCGGGTCGAGGGAAGCGCATAGCTCAGTCGGGTGGAGGCGGAGGAGACGACATGTGGCGGGGTCTTATCGACGCGTACCGAGAGCGGCTGCCGGTCACGGCGACCACCCCGGTCGTCACCCTGCACGAGGGGAACACCCCACTGCTGCCGGCGCCGGTGCTGTCGGCGCGGACCGGGTGCGAGGTCTTTCTGAAGGTCGAGGGGGCCAACCCGACCGGCTCCTTCAAGGACCGGGGAATGACCGTCGCGGTCTCCAAAGCGGTCGAGGCCGACAACAAGGTGATCATCTGCGCCTCGACCGGTAACACCAGCGCATCGGCCGCGGCCTACGCGGCGCGAGCTGGCCTGACCTGCGCGGTGCTGGTGCCACAGGGAAAGATCGCGCTGGGCAAGCTCGCCCAGGCGTTGGTGCACGGTGCCCGGCTGCTCCAGGTCAGTGGCAACTTCGACGACTGCCTGTCGTTGGCCGCCAAGCTCGCTCAGGACTACCCGGTCGCGCTGGTGAACTCGGTGAACATCGACCGGCTACACGGCCAGAAGACCGCCGCCTTCGAGATCGTCGAGGCGCTTGGCGCGGCACCGGACATTCACTGCATGCCGGTCGGCAACGCCGGGAACATCTCCGCCTACTGGCTCGGCTACTCGGAGGAACAGGCCGCCGGAAATATCACCCGGACCCCGAAGCTGTACGGCTTCCAGGCCGCTGGTGCGGCGCCGATCGTCACCGGGCAGGCGGTGCGCGAACCCGCCACGATCGCCACCGCGATCCGGATCGGCAATCCGGCGAGCTGGCCGAGAGCGCTGGATGCCCGGGACGCCTCGGGCGGTCTGATCGCCGCGGTCACCGACCGGGAGATCCTGACCGCGTACCGGCTGCTCGCTCGCGATGTCGGGGTCTTCGTCGAGCTGGGCAGCGCCGCGAGTGTCGCGGGGCTGCTCCAGCAGGCCGCCGCGGGTACGGTGCCGCCGGGTTCCACGATCGTCTGCACGGTCACCGGTCATGGCCTGAAAGACCCGGAGTGGGCGATATCGACCGCCCCCGCGCCGATGACCATCGCCAATGATCCGCTGGCCGCGGCCCGTTCGCTCGATCTGGCCTGAAGGCCGCGACGGGCTCGTTCGCGGTGCCGGCGAACGAACCCGCGGGCGTTGCTGATTGAACTCGCGGGCCGCAACGGGTGAACCCCGTCGCGCCGGTGCCGGACCAGTACGGGACACTCGACTCACCCGCACCCAATTCCCGCATCAGGAGTGAGCCCAGCCGATGTCGCTGCTCGCCAGATTCAGTCTTGCCAATCGAGGGCTGATTGCCCTTGTCGCGGTGGTCGCCACGGTGTTCGGAGCGTTCGCCGTACCGTCGCTGAAGCAGCAACTCCTACCGTCGATGGAGTTCCCGGCCGCCTTCATCGTGGCGGCCCATCCCGGCGCCGGTCCGGAGGCTGTTGAGTCGCAGGTAACCGTGCCCATTGAGAACAGCCTCCAGGGCGTCACCGGGCTGGAGAAGATCACCTCGACCTCCCGCGAGGGGTCGGCGACCATCCAGGTCGAGTACGAGTTCGGTACCGATGTGGACGATGCGGTCAACCAGCTGCAGGGCGCGGTCAACCGGGTTCCCGGGCTGCCGGACGGGGTTGAGCCGCAGGTCATCGCCGGCGGCACGGATGACCTGCCGGCGGTGGTGCTCGCCGCCTCCGGTGGGGCGGACCAGCGTGCGCTCGGCGAGCAGCTGCGCAGTACGGTCCTGCCGGAACTGGCCGCGATCGAGGGTGTGCGTACGGTCGACCTGACGGGCACCCCCGACGAGGTGCTGGCGATTACCACGGATGTGGCGAAGCTCACGCAGGCCGGCATTCGGCCCGACGCCTTCGCCCGGGCGCTGCAGGCCAACGGCGTCGCTATCCCGGCCGGCGCGGTTGTCGACGGTCAACGAACGCTCCCGGTGCAGGTCGGCACCCCGCTGGGCACCCTCGACGAGCTGCGCGACATCATCCTCACCGTGGCGCCGGCCGACCCGGTGCGCCTCGGCGACGTGGCGACGGTCGAGGAGCAGCCCACGCCGGTCACCGCGATCACGCGTACCAACGGCCAAGACAGCCTGGGCATCGCCGTGACCGCGACGCCGGACGGGAACGCGGTGGAGATCTCCCAGGAGATCCGGGACCGGCTCGCGGAGCTGCGCACCGCCTCCGGCGCCGAGCTGACCGTCGTCTTCGACCAGGCCCCCTTCGTCGAAAAGTCGATCAAGGGTCTCGCCACCAAGGGGCTGATCGGCCTCGTGATGGCCGCCCTGGTGATCCTGGTCTTCCTGTTCTCGGTGCGCTCCACCGTCGTTACCGCGGTCTCGATCCCGTTGTCGGTGGTGGTCGCGCTGATCGCGCTCTGGATCGGCGACTACTCGCTCAACCTGCTCACCCTCGGCGCGTTGACCATCGCCGTCGGCCGCGTCGTCGACGACTCGATCGTGGTGCTGGAGAACATCAAACGGCATCTCGAGTACGGCGAGTCCAAGCAGGAGGCCATCCGTACCGCGGTCCGGGAGGTGGCCGGGGCGGTGACCGCCTCCACCCTCACCACGGTCGCCGTCTTCGCCCCGATCGCACTGGTCGGTGGATTCATCGGGCAGCTCTTCGCGCCATTCGCGATCACCGTCACGGTGGCACTGCTCGCCTCGCTGCTGGTGTCACTGACCCTCATTCCGGTGCTGGCGTACTGGTTCCTCCAGCCGGCCGGTCAGACGGCGGGCGAGGCGGCGGTGCGTCAGGCCGCGGAGGAGAAGGAGCTGCGTAACCCGCTGCAGCGCGCGTACCTGCCGGTCATCGGCTTCGCCACCCGAGCACGGTCGACCCGGTGGATCACCCTCGGCCTCGGCGTCCTGGTCCTCTTCGGCACGTTCGGCCTCTCCCGCCAGCTGGAGACGAACTTCCTCGACGACTCCGGCCAGGACACGATGACCATCACCCAGGAACTGCCGGCGGGCACCGGGCTGGCGGGCACGGATGCGGCGGCCCGACAGGTGGAGGAGGTCCTGGCCGGGACCGAGGGCATCGAGACCTATCAGGTCACGGCCGGTGCGGGGGGTAACCCGTGGGCCGGTGCCGGTGGCAACAGCGTGGCGACCTGGTCGCTCACCCTCACGGATACCGACGCCGAGCAGACGCGTGCTGTCCTGCGCGAGAAGTTCGATGAGTTCGGTGCCGAGGCGGGTGAGTTCCGGTTCGGGGCCGGGCAGGGTGGAGCCGCCGGGAATCAGCTCGAGGTGGTCGTGCAGGCCGCCGATCCGGCGATCCGTTCCCAGGCCATTGACGAGGCGTTGGCGGCGATGACGGGGCTGCCCGGCGTCGAGGACGTGACCACCAGCGTGGCGACCCAGGTCGGGCAGATCGAGGTCAAGGTTGATCGGGCGAAGGCCGCGGCGGCCGGGCTCACCGAGGCGGGTGTCGGGCAGCTCGTCGCGCAGGCATTCCGGGGCGCCCCGCTGGGGCAGCTGACGATCGAGGGCCAGCAGCGGGACGTGGTCCTGCAGACCGGCCAACCGCCGCTGTCGCCCGAGGAGTTGCGGGCGCTGCCGGTCGGCGCGGTCCCGCTGGGCGCCATCGCTGAGGTCAGTGAGGTTCTCGGCCCCCAGCAGATCACCCGGATCGACGGTGAGCGCAGCGTCTCGGTGACCGGCACGGCCACCGGCTCCGACCTCGGCGCGACCAGCCAGGAGCTGCAGGAACGGCTGGACGCGATCGACGTCCCCGGGGCCACCTTCGTCATCGGTGGCGTCAGCGCGGACCAGGAGGAAGCCTTCGCCGATCTGGGGCTGGCGGTGCTCGCCGCGATCGCGATCGTCTTCCTGATCATGGTTGTGACGTTCCGTAGCCTGACTCAGGCGCTGATCCTGCTGGTCTCCGTGCCGTTCGCGGCGACCGGCGCGATCGGGCTGCTACTGGCTACCGGCACCCCCCTGGGCGTGCCGGCGTTGATCGGTGTTCTCATGCTGGTCGGCATCGTGGTGACCAACGCGATCGTCCTGCTCGACCTGGTCAACCAGTACCGGGCGCAGGGCCTGGGGGCCCGGGAGGCGGTTGTCGAGGGCGGCCGGCGGCGGCTGCGCCCGATTCTGATGACCGCGGTCGCGACCATCTTCGCGCTGCTGCCGATGGCCCTCGGCCTCACCGGCGAGGGCGGCTTCATCTCGGAGCCCCTGGCGATCGTGGTGATCGGTGGTCTGCTCAGCTCGACCTTGCTCACCCTGGTGCTGGTTCCGACCCTGTACGTGATGGTGGAGCACGCCAAGGAGTCGATCCGGGACTGGCGGGCCGGTCGGCGGGGGCCGCGGGCCGGGGCGGATGCCGCGGTCGGCACGCCCGCCTCAGCCGAGCCGGCGGCCACCGGGCCCGGTGCGGCCTCCGCCGCGGTCGGCGGTCCCGGTGCGGCGGAGTCGGCGGGTTCGGGCGGTGGCGCCGACACCGGCACCGCCGGCGAGGTGTCCGACCAACCGACACCCTCGCCGGCGCTGGTTGAGGGAACTGACCAGTTCGAGGTGCTGCGACTGCCCAGAAGCCGTACCTCGCCGCTTCCGCCAGCGGAGTAACTACGCGGCTCGCGGACGCCCTCGACGGCTGGTCGAGGGCGTCCGCGCCGTTTCCGGGCCCTGCTGTCCGCACGATGACCAAAGCGCGGCATCGCGGTGGATAGGGTTCGGTGATGCCGTCCGTCCTCTCGGTTCTGCGTCGTAACCGGAGCTTCCGCAAACTGCTCCTGGCCGAGCTGATGGTCTTCGGCGTGGACTGGTTCGTCATGGTTCCGTTGCTGGTGCTCCTGCCGGCGTTGACCGGCAGCGGCGTGTGGGGTGCGCTGCTGCTGGCCATGGACACCGGCGTCGTGGCGCTGCTGCTGCCGTACACCGGGGCGGTGGCGGACCGGTTCGACCGGCGCCGGATCATGATCGGGGCCAACCTCGCCGCGCTGGTCGGCGTCCTGCTGCTCCTCGGGGTACGCGATGCCGGCACCGCCTGGCTGGCCTTGGTGGGGATCGGGGTGGTGGCGGTAGCCAAGGCGTTCTACTCGCCGGCGGCGCAGGCTGCTCTGCCGAACGTGCTGGACCGGGACGAGTTGGCGGCGGGTAACGCGGTCGCGGGTTCGGCGTGGGGCACGATGACGATTGTCGGGGCGTCGCTGGGCGGGGTGCTGAGCAGCGCCACCGGACCGTACGTCGCCTTCTGGGTGGCGGCCGGCGGTCTGGTCCTGGCGGCGATCCTGGCCGCGCTGATCCGCCGGCCGTTGCAGGCCCCCCGAGAGCAGGATCGGCCGGCACAGCAGACCTGGGCGGCGGTCCGGGAAGCGCTTGGCTACATCGGCCACCGGCCCCGGGTGCTGGCCTTGGTCACGGTGAAGTCGGCAGTCGGTCTCGGTAACGGTGTGTTGACGGTTTTTCCCTTGCTGGCAGCGACCTATGGGGCCGGCCCGATCGGCGCCGGTCTGCTCTTCGCGGTCCGTGGGGCGGGAGCTCTGGTCGGTCCGATCCTGATGCGACGGGTCCTGGGTAACCGGGCCTGGCTGCTGCCGGGCCTGGCGCTGTCCATGTCGCTGTACGGGCTGGCCTACCTGGGCACCTCGGCGGTGAACTGGTTCCCGCTGGTGCTCGTGTTGGTCTTTGTGGCGCACTTCGCTGGGGGCAGTAACTGGGTCATGTCCAACTATGCCCTCCAGGGTGAGGTCCCGGACCGGTTACGTGGGCGGGTTTTCGCCACCGACATGATGCTGGCGACGCTCGCCATCTCGGTGAGCCAGCTGGTGGTGGCGTCGGTGATTGACGTGGTGGACGAACGGGTGGTGCTGGCCGGTGGTGGTCTCGTCACCCTGGTCTACGCGATCGGCTGGCGGGTGGCGACCCGCCACCTCTCGCTGACCGAGCCGGTCGCCGAGCCGGAGTCGGCTCAGCGTTGACCGGCCGCGGGTTCTCCGCCCATTATCTCCCCGACAGCCGGGCCGGGGGCGGTGGTTCGAAACGTCGGTACGCGGTCCTAGCATGAGCGCGTGTCGACCAATTTCTTGCCCGGCCCGGTCCGGGTGCGAGTCGCTGCCACCAGCGCCAATCTGGGGCCGGGGTTCGACGCCGTCGGGCTCGCCCTTGGACTCTATGACGATGTCTGCGCCGAGGTCACCGCTGGCGGTGTCACGGTGCGGGTGCTCGGCGAGGGCGCCGGTGAACTGCCCAGCGACGAGCGGCACCTCGTGGTGGGCGCGATGCGGGCCACCTTTGCCGAGTGTGGCGGCCAGCCGGCGGGGCTGGCGGTGGAGTGCGTCAACCGGATCCCCCAGGCGCGTGGCCTCGGCTCGTCCTCGGCGGCGATCGTCGCCGGGGTGCTGCTGGCCCGGGCCCTGCTGCCCGACGGGCAGCAGCGGCTGGACGATGCGGCCGTGCTCCGTCTCGCGGCCCGGCTCGAGGGCCATCCGGACAATGTGGCGCCCTGCCTGCTGGGTGGGTTCACCGTCGCCTGGACCGAGTCGGAGGGAGCTCGGGCGGTGTCGCTTCCGGTCGCCGTCGGGGTCCGGCCGACGGTGTTCGTGCCGACGGAGCGGGGGCTCACCGCCGCCGCGCGGGCCGCCCTGCCGGCTACCGTGCCGCACCAGGACGCGGCGCACAACGCGGGCCGGGCCGCCCTGCTGGTCCATGCCCTCAGCGTCGCGCCGGAGCTGTTGCTGCCGGCCACGGTTGACCGGTTGCACCAGGATTATCGGGCCGAGAGCATGCCGGCGACGGCCGCGTTGGTCGCCGAACTCCGCGCGGCGGATGTGCCAGCGGTGGTCTCCGGGGCCGGCCCGACTGTGCTGGCGCTGCGTGATCCCCCCGCCGACCTGGTAACGGGGCCAGACTGGCAGGTTTGGTCGTTGCCGGTAGAGGTGCACGGCGCCCGGGTGGGACGGGGTAGACTGGGACACGCGGAGCGGGATCCTGTTGCCGCAGGTCGGAAGAGTTGATTACGCTCTAGACTTAGCACAGCCGCGAAGCACGCGATCTTCCTGCGGGTCGGCGCACCCCCGAAGCTATCGGCGGTCTGCCCGTCACCCCTGCCTAGAAACGCCGCACCGCAGTGCGCACCGGTCGCGGCAGACGGCGAGCCCGTCCTCATCACCTCGGTGAGTCGGGAAGGCTACCGGCTGCTGTGCCACCATCTCCCGCGACGCGTCCATGCGAGGCGGGTGCACCGAGGCCGCCCGGCCACCTGTATGTCGATTCCGGGCAGTCCCGGCCTATCGAGGGAAGGATTCCATTGAGCGACACCACCGACGTGACGTCGGATGTTTCCAACGTCGCTGGCGATGCCACGACCGCTGCTCCCACCCGTCGTCGGCGTAGCGGCACAGGTCTGTCGGCGATGCTGCTGCCGGAGCTTCAGAGCTTGGCCGCGTCGCTCGGCATCTCGGGCACGGCCCGCATGCGCAAGGGTGAGCTGATCAGCGCGATCACCGAGCGTCAGAGTGGCGGGGCAGCCACCGGAACCCCTCGACCGCGGGCCGAGGTTGCGGCTGCTGCGGCCCCCGCCCGGGGGGAGGTCCACGCGGAGGTTCGGGAGTCGGGCGAGCGGCCGGAGGCCGAGTCGCGTCCCGCCGAGTCGTCAACAACCACGCCGACCACCGGCCGCGCTCGTGGCCGACGTGGCCGGGCGGCCAGCGAGGCCGGTGAGGCCCGCGCTGAGACGCGACCGGAGGGGACCGAGGCCGGCGAACGCCGGGAGCGCGGTGAGGGTCGCGGCGGCCGGGACCGTGCTGAGCGCGGCGAGCGTGCTGAGCGCGGCGAGCGCGGCGAGCGTGGTGACCGCGGCGAGCGTGGTGACCGTGGCGAGCGTGCTGAGCGCGGTGACCGTGGCGAGCGTGCTGAGCGCGGCGAGCGCGGCGAGCGTGGTGACCGCGGCGAGCGTGGTGACCGTGGCGAGCGTGCTGAGCGCGGTGACCGTGGCGAGCGTGCTGAGCGCGGTGACCGTGGCGAGCGTGGCGACCGTGTTGAGCGCGGCGAGCGTGGTGACCGTGCTGAGCGCGGCGAGCGGGGCGACCGGAACGACCGGGGTCAGCGTGACAACGACGGCGAGGAGGAGAACGAGGGCGGCGGTCGGCGTGGCCGGCGCAGCCGCTTCCGGGACCGTCGGCGCGGCCGTGGTGACCGGGACGGCGATGGCGGCCGGGAGCCTCAGGTTAGCGAGGACGACGTCCTGGTCCCGGTGGCCGGCATCATCGACGTGCTCGACAATTACGCTTTCGTCCGGACCACCGGTTATCTGGCCGGCCCGAACGATGTTTACGTCTCTATGTCCCAGATCAAGCGGTACGGTCTGCGGCGCGGTGACGCGATTACCGGTGCCGTCCGCGCGACGCGGGAGGGCGAGCAGCGGCGGGACAAGTACAACCCGCTGGTCCGGCTGGACACCATCAACGGGATGGAGCCGGAGGAGGCGAAGCGCCGGCCGGAGTTCTACCGACTCACCCCGCTCTACCCGCAGGAGCGGCTGCGGCTGGAGAGCGAGCCGCACATCCTCACCACGCGGGTGATCGACCTGGTGATGCCCATCGGCAAGGGCCAGCGGGCACTCATCGTTTCGCCACCCAAGGCCGGTAAGACGATGGTGTTGCAGGCGATCGCGAACGCGATCACCCACAACAACCCGGAGTGCCACCTGATGGTGGTGTTGGTGGACGAGCGCCCAGAAGAGGTCACCGACATGCAGCGGTCGGTGAAGGGTGAGGTCGTCGCGGCGACCTTCGACCGTCCGCCGCAGGACCACACCACCGTCGCCGAGCTGGCGATCGAGCGGGCGAAGCGGCTGGTCGAGCTGGGCCACGACGTGGTCGTGCTGCTGGACTCGGTGACGCGGCTCGGCCGGTCGTACAACCTGGCGGCGCCGGCCAGCGGCCGGATCATGTCGGGTGGTATCGACTCCACCGCGTTGTATCCGCCCAAGCGGTTCCTGGGTGCGGCCCGCAATATCGAAAACGGCGGTTCGCTGACCATCCTCGCCACCGCGCTGGTGGAGACCGGTTCGACGGCGGACACGGTCATCTTCGAGGAGTTCAAGGGCACCGGCAACGCGGAGTTGAAGCTGGACCGGAAGATCGCCGACAAGCGGACCTTCCCGGCCATCGACATCCACCCGTCCGGCACGCGTAAGGAGGAGATCCTGCTCGCACCGGAGGAGCTGGCCATCGTCCACAAGCTCCGGAAGGTGCTGCACGCGCTGGACTCACAGGCCGCGCTGGATCTGTTGCTGGACCGGCTCAAGCAGTCCCGGACCAACATCGAGTTCCTGATGCAGATCGCGAAGTCGACGCCCGGGGAGTGAGCCCCGGTCGGCCCGGGGCACGGCCGCGTGGGTCGTGCCCCGGCGCCGGGTAACAGCGGCGACACCGCGGCGGACCGTCCGTGCGCCTGGAGCGGAGGCGCCCGGGCGAATGCTCGGCGGCGGATCGGGGAATGCGGTGGTACGGGCCGACGTTTACGCTGCCAGTGCTGTGGCACGGCCCGCCTGCCAAGCCGACGTGACCCCGTGGCAGACTGGTTCGTCGGCCACCGGTTCCGGTTCACGCCCATCCGTCGTACACCTGCGGCCGGGCGACCCGGCGACCACCAACGAGAGGACCGAGGCGACATGAAGCCCAACATCCACCCGGAGTACGCGACCACGGAGGTCGCCTGCTCCTGCGGTAACACCTTCACCACCCGCAGCACCGCCAAGGGCGGTTCCATCCACGTGGAGACGTGCAGCGCCTGCCACCCGTTCTACACCGGTAAGCAGCGCGTTCTGGACACCGCCGGCCGGGTGGCCAAGTTCCAGCAGAAGTACGCCAAGGTTCAGGCCAAGAAGGGCAAGTAACGCCCCGGTCGGCGCCCGTGTCCGGTTTTTTGCCGGGCGCGGGCGTCGTCCGTATTCCGCCCCGGCGGCCCGGGGCATCGCCGTCCAGCGCCGTTGTCGAAGGAGTAGCTGTCCATGAGTAGCGAGCGTCTGGCCACCCTCCTCGACGAGTACGCGGAGCTGGAACGGCGGCTGGCCGACCCGGCTATTCACGCCGACCAGAACGCGGCTCGCCGAGTGGGCCGTCGGTACGCGGAGCTGGTGCCGCTGCACAAGGCCGCCACCGAGCTGGCGCAGGCCCGAGCCGACCTGACGGCGGCGAAGGAGCTGGCCGCCGAGGAGCCGGCCTTCGCCGCCGAGGCCGAGGCGATCGCGGCGACCCTGCCGGCGCTGGAGGAGTGCCTCGCCGAGCTGCTGATCCCGCGGGACCCGCACGACGCCAAGGACGTCATCGTCGAGATCAAGGCGGGGGAGGGGGGCGAGGAGTCGGCGCTCTTCGCCGGCGACCTGCTGCGGATGTACACCCGGTATGCCGAGCGCTGTGGCTGGCTGGTCGAGGTGATCGACGCGCAGGACTCCGACCTAGGCGGGGTGAAGGACGTTTCACTCGCCATCAAGTGCAAGGGAGTGCCGGAGGGCGGCAACGGGGTGTGGTCCCGGCTCAAGTGGGAGGGCGGGGTGCACCGGGTGCAGCGGGTGCCGGTCACCGAGTCGCAGGGACGCATCCACACCAGCGCCGCCGGCGTACTGGTGCTGCCGGAGGCCGAGGAGATCGACGTGACGATCGACCCGAACGAGCTTCGGATCGACGTGTTTCGCTCCTCTGGTCCCGGTGGTCAATCGGTGAACACCACCGACTCCGCGGTCCGGATCACCCACCTGCCGACCGGCATCGTCGTCTCCTGCCAGAACGAGAAGTCCCAGTTGCAGAATCGCGAGCAGGCGATGCGGATCCTGCGGGCCCGACTCCTGGCGGTGGCGCAGGAGCAGGCCGACGCCGCCGCTTCCGACGCGCGTAAGGCACAGGTCCGGACGGTGGACCGCTCGGAGCGGATCCGCACCTACAACTTCCCGCAGAACCGGATCACCGACCACCGGATCGGCTACACCGCGTACAACCTGGACCTGGCTCTCGCCGGAGAATTGGACGGCGTGCTGGCGGCGCTCGCCGAGGCCGACCGGGCGGCCCGGCTGGCCGGCAACGTGGAGTTGGGGCGCCGCTGACCCGCCCGGCCCGGGCAAGCGCCCCGCCCGCCCCGGGCAGCGCCCCGCGGACGGTACGCGGGCCCGCTCGGTGGCTGTCAGGAGGCGCGGGGGCGGGTCTTGGCGCGCAGCATCTCCCGGTCGGCGGTCTCGAAGGCGACGCTCAGTGCGTCCGGTAGGTCGGTGCCGGTGGCGGCCACCTCGGCGAAGCCGATGCTGACCCCGACCGGGGTGCCGGGCACGAGCGATTCCCAGTCCTCGGTCCGCACGGCGGACTTGATCCGGCGCGCCACCTCCTGGGCCTCGGCCATGTCCGTACCGGGTAGCACCACGACGAACTCGTCGCCGCCGTAGCGGGCTACGAAGTCGTCTCGCCGCATCACCCGGTTGACCACTCCGGCGATGCGCTGCAGGACCAGGTCGCCGGAGTGGTGTCCGTGGTAGGTGTTCACCGCCTTGAACCCGTCCAGGTCGCAGACGCCGATCACCACCCGTTCCCCCTGGGCCATCACGGCGGCGATGTGCCGTTCCAGCCGGCGTCGGTTGGGTAGCCCGGTCAGCGGGTCGGTCAGCGCCTCTCCCTCGAAGCGGGCGGCCTCGCGGCGCATCTCCTCGTGGTCGATGCGAGCGGCGATTCCGTCGATGTAGACGTCCCGAAGTCGATCGTTGCGTTGCGCGGCGAGCCGGAACGCCCGCCGGTCGACCCGATGGGCGGCGACGTGCTCACCGGCCCGGCCCAGCGCGATGCTGCGGAGCCGATCGGGTTCGGCCGCGCCCAGGGTCTCGGTGGAGACCTGCACGGTGTCCAGTCGGCTGACCGCCTCGATCGGGCGGTCGGCCGCGATGGCCAGGCAGACCCCGCCGAGTTGGCGCATGTCCCGCGCCCGGGCACTGTCGCCGCCGTGGCCCAGCAGTCGGGCCGGAGCGGCGTCCGTTCCCACCTCCAACCGGTCACCCAGGGCGGCCTGCCGCGCTGCGGCGTAGCCGTACGCGGCGAGGCTGCTGGGGCGGAGCCGTCCGGCCTGTCCGGCTTGCAGGAACTGCCTCAGGTCGCTGCCGATGTCGCGGAGGACCCGCAGGCAGCCGTCGCTGTCGCCGGTGTGGTCCAGCGCGACGGCGTTGCGCAGTCGGATGCCGGGGGCGGCGAAGGTCTCCGCCGGGATGCCGGCGGCGAGCCCGAGCTGTCGTGCCCGCTCGATCGCACCCAGCGCGTATCCGTGGAAGCTGAGGTAGGAGTAGGCCATCGCGAGGTCGTGCCAGCCCCAGGCGGTGTCCCGGTCGGGGTCGCTGACGGCGCCCAGCGCGCGAGCGGCCCGTACCAGGTGCATGACACACCGGTCCAGCGCGCCCTGGTGGTGGGCGGCGAGCGCGGCGAGCGCGTGGAGGTGCCCGTGCGGGTACGGCTCGGCGAGGTCCCGGACGGCGGTGGTGGCCTCCTCGATGGCCCGGGTGTACTCCGCGGTCCGGCCCAGGTTGACCACCGCGGAAAGGCGTTGTACCAGGGCGTCGGCCCGGGCGTATCGGTCGTCGGTGGTGGCGAGCACCTCCGAGAGGATGCGGTACGCCTCGGCGGAGCGGCTCGATTCCTGCAACCCGCGTGCCCGGGTCAGGGTGTCAACCTGGTCGCTGACTTGGTCCAGCCAACCCACCCGCGACCTCCTGTCTGTGTGCGTCTGACCGCACCGGCTCGTGGTTGGTTGCGTGACGCTTCATGATTATGGCGTGAGCTTTTTGGCGCAACAGCCGTCCGAAGGGACGAACCGGGAGCGACCCACGCGGGCGGTCGTCCGGGCCGCCCGGGTGCTGGCCGATGCCGGGGTGGAGGGATCCCGGGGTGAGGCGGAGGTGCTGGCCGCGTACGTCCTGGGGGTACCGCGGGGACGGCTGGCGTTGGCCGACGGGCTGAGCCTGGAACAGCGTCGCCGGTTCGACGCGTTGGTGGCGCGCCGCGCCGGCCGGGAACCGTTGCAGCACCTCACCGGCAGCGCCCCCTTTCGGCATCTCGACCTGGCGGTCGGGCCGGGCGTCTTTGTGCCTCGCCCGGAGACGGAGCTACTCGCCGGGTGGGGTGTTGAGCAGGCACGCCGGGAGGCGGCGCCGCTGGTTGTGGACTTGTGCAGCGGCTCCGGGGCGATCGCCCTGGCGGTGGCGCAGGAGGTACCGGCGGCCCGGGTGGTCGCGGTGGAGCGTTCCCCGGCGGCGCTGTCGTGGCTGCGGCGCAACGCGGCCAGCCGGGCCGCTGCCGGCGATCGGCCGGTTGAGGTGGTGGTTGCCGATGTCGCGGCGCCGGAACTGCTCGACGACCTTCTGGGCCGGGTGGATGTGTTGCTGTGCAACCCGCCGTACGTGCCGGCGGACGTGGTGGTGCCGCCGGAGGTCGGCCGGCACGATCCGGCGTCTGCGGTCTTCGCCGGCGCGGACGGGTTGGCCGTGATCCGGCCGGTGGTGTCCCGGGCCGCGCTGTTGCTGCGGCCCGGGGGCCGGCTCGGGATCGAACACGACGACACGCAGGGTGCGGCGGTGCCCGGGCTGCTGGCCGGGGATGGCCGGTACGACTCGATCGCCGAGCACGCCGACCTCGCCGGCCGCCCCCGATTCGCTACCGCGGCCCGGCGTCGGGAGGCCGGGGGCCCGCGAGGGTCCGGTGGGGACGGCGGTGACCCGCGAGGGCCCGGCGGTGACGGCGGGAACCCGCCCGAGCCCGGCGGCGTTGGCGGCTAGGCCGGTGAACTCGCCCACCTCCGGGGTAGGGGTGGAGCGCGTGTCTCCCGCCACCCCGGTATGGCCGGCACACCGCCCGGACGCGGGCGTGGCAGACTGCTGCTCGTGATGCTCTACGACTGCCGGTCGCCCGTCGACCGGGACCGCGGCATCGCGGCAGCCATCAAGGCGATCCGCGACGGCGAGTTGGTCGTCCTGCCGACCGACACGGTCTATGGGATCGGGGCGGACGCGTTCGCTCCGCACGCGGTCAAGGCCCTGCTCGACGCCAAGGGCGGTCAGCCGGTGCCGCCACCGGTGCTGATCGGTTCCCGGCACACCCTGGACGGGCTGGTCTTCTCGTTGCCCAGTGCGGCCCGGGACCTGGTGGCGGCCTTCTGGCCGGGTGCGCTGACCATCGTGGTCGAGCACTCGCCCAGTCTGCGCTGGGATCTGGGGGAGACCGCGGGCCGGGTCGCGGTGCGGATGCCGTTGCATCCGGTCGCGCTGGAGGTCCTCCGGGAGACCGGCCCGATGGCGGTGGCGTCGGCGAATACGGCTGGGCTGCCCGCGGCGACCACCGCGGAGGCGGCCCGTGGACAGCTCGCCTACTCGGTGCGCACGTACCTGGAGGCGGGTCCGGCGGTTGATCCGGTGCCGAGCACGATCGTGGACCTGACCGGGCCGGTGCCCCAGCTGCTCCGGGCCGGTGCGATCGAGCTGGACCGGCTGCGGGATGTGGTGCCGGAAATCGACTCGAACCGGGTGGCCTGAGTGCCACCGTTTACCGTTCTCCACGTCTGTATGGGCAATATCTGTCGCTCGCCGATGGCGGAGCGGCTGCTGGTCCTGGCTGTCCAGGAGCAGCTGGCCCGGCGCGGCGATGCCGTACCGGGGCGCGCCGACGAGCTGCTGCACAGTCACAGCGCCGGCACCGGCGGCTGGCACGCCGGTGAGGAGATGAACCCGCCAGCGGCCCGACAGGTGACTGGGCGGGGCGGTGGCACCGATGGTTTCGCGGCCCGCAAGCTGCGTTCGGAGCACATCGACGGCGCTGACCTGGTGCTCACCGCGACCGCCGACCAGCAGGAGTTCGTGTCGGTGTTGCGGCCGGACGCGGTTTCCCGCACCTTCGTGCTGGGTGAGTTCGGCCGTCTGCTGCCCGTGGTGGACCTGGCTGGTCTGCCGGCGGCCGGAGCGAACCCGGCTGCCGTCTACGCGCGGGGTGTGGCGCTGGTGGAGGCGATCGACGCCGTTCGGGCTGGGGCCGAGCCACTGCCCACCGATGACCTGGACGACCCGTGGGGCCGGGGCGACCAGTGTTTCGGCCGGGTCGCGGACGAGGTGGAGGCGACGGTGCGTCCGTTGACGGCGGCGTTGTTGCCGTAACCCACCCGGGTTACTCGCCGAGGAACGAGACGGACAAGAGGCGCATTCAGGTCATTCTGGACGGGTCCTGCCGGCTCCTGCGGGGAGAGCTGATGTCCCGGGCACGCCTGAACAAGCTGATGACAGTCCTGCTCGCCGGCCTGCTGGCCGGTCTCGGGCTCGCGGTGGCGGCCTTGCCCGCCGCCCTGGTGTACGGGGTCGGCCTCTCGGCGCTCGCCGCGCCCTACACCGAGCTGCCGAACACCCTACGGACGCCGCCGACCCCCCAGCGGTCCAACCTGTACGCCAACGACGGCAGTACGTTGATCACGTCCTTCTACCAGGAGGACCGGGTGGATGTGCCGCTGAACGAGGTTGCCCCGGTGATGCGTCAGGCGATCCTCGCCGCTGAGGATGCCCGCTTCTACCAGCACCGGGGGGTGGACCTGCGGGGCGTGGTCCGGGCCTTTACCGCCAACCAGCGCGGCGGGGTGGTCCAGCAGGGGGCGTCGACCCTGACCATGCAGTACGTCCGCAACGTGCTGTCCAGCGACCCCCGTCTAACCGAGGAGCAGCGCCGGGCCGCCACCGAGGTCACCCCCGCGCGCAAGGTGCAGGAGGTGCGGTACGCGCTGGCGCTGGAGCGGGAGCTGGGCAAGGACGAGATCCTCGCCCGGTACCTCAACATCGCGTACTTCGGTGCCGGTGCGTACGGGGTGGCGGCAGCGAGTAAGCGCTACTTCACCAAGTCCCCGGCGGACCTGAACCTGGCCGAGGCGGCGTTGCTCGCCGGACTGGTCCAGTCTCCGCACACCGACGACCCGATCAACGGGGATGCCGATGCCGCGTTGGAACGCCGGGCGTACGTGCTGGACCAGATGGTCGAGGCCGGTCAGCTCGCGGCGGAGGAGGCGGCCCGGGTGGCGGCCGAACCACTGCGGCTGCGTCCGACCGAGACGCCGAACGACTGCGCGGCGGTGCCGGCGGAGCAGAACGACTGGGGCTTCTTCTGCGACTGGTTCACCCGCTGGTGGAATTCGCAGGAGGCGTTCGGATCGACGGTTGACGAGCGGCAGCTCGCCCTGCGTCGGGGCGGCTACCAGATCGTGGCGTCCCTGGACCCGGCGGTGCAGCAGGCCGCGATTGAGCAGGTGCGGCGGATCTATTCGGCGGAGCATCCGCACGCGCTGCCCACCGCCGTGGTGCAGCCCGGCACCGGGCGGGTGCTCGCGATGGCGGTCAACCGTACCTACGGGGTGGCGCCGAACCCGGCCGGGTGGAAGAACCGCCCGAACACGGTCAACCAGCTGGTCGCGGGGGGCGGCGCGATCCAGGGCTACCAGGGCGGAAGCACATTCAAGCTGTTCACCGTACTGGCCGCGGTGGAGTCGGGGTTGCCGTTGAACACCGTGTTTGACGCGCCCGACCGGATCGTCACCGGTTTCCCGGTCAGCGGTCCGGTGAGCTGCGACGGCAGGTGGTGCCCCCGCAACGCCAGCCCGCTGGTCCGGGGCGAGCACACCATGTGGAGCGCGTTCGGCAAGTCGGTCAACACGTACTTCGCCTGGTTGGCCGAGCAGGCCGGCGCGGATCGGGTGGTGGAGATGGCCGAGCGGCTGGGCATCAAGTTCCGGGCACCCAGCGACGAGCAGCTGGCCCGGCACGGTGCCCAGGCGTGGGGCCCGTTCACCCTGGGGGTCTCGGCCACGACTCCGTTGGACCTGGCGAACGCGTACGCCACCATCGCGGCCGAGGGCCGGTGGTGCGCGCCGCTACCGGTGGTGCGGATCACCGACGCGGCCGGGCGGCCGGTCGCGGCGGGGTCGCCGGACTGCCGGCAGGTCGTGGACCGGGACGTGGCCCGGGCGGCGGTGGATGCCGCCCGCTGCCCGGTCGGGGACCAGTCGATGTACCGGGGCTGTGAGGGGGGGACCGCGGAGGAGTTCCGCTCCCAGCTGGGACGTCCGGTTGCCGGTAAGACCGGCAGTTCAGAGGGGTACGGCACGGAATCCTTCGTCGCGTTCACGCCGCAGCTCGCGGTGGCGGCGATCGCCACCAATCCGGATGAGCCCCGCGATGCGGTGGGGCACGCGGTCCAGGCGCGGATGGCCGACGGGGTGGCGGAGCTGATGTCCGTCGCGCTGCGGGGGCAGCCGGTTCGGGACTTCGTCCCGCCGAGCCAGGTAACCGCCTTCGACGTCACTCAGGCTCGGACCGGGCAGTAGGAGTGCCGCCACCGGGACGGACGTTCTCGCCGCGGTGCGGCGCGGTCCCGCCCGCGGGGCGCGGGAGTCGCCTGCCGGTGTGCCCCGTCGCACCGCCGCACCTGGCGTCGCGCGGCCACCGGCGCGGGGAGCAATAGACTGTGGTGCTGTGAGCACCGAGACGACGCCGACCGCCCGGGGGCGGGACGACGACCAGCCGCGGCGGACCGATCCTGCCGCGGGCGAGCCGGGCGCGATCCGTGCGCGGCTGCCGTACCTGCGGCTGCCCCTGGCCGCGTGTGCCCTCCTCGCGGTCGCCGCGGTACCGGTCGCGGCGGCCGTCCGGGGTGCGACCTCCGCGGTCGCGGTGGCGGCGGGGATCGCGCTCGTTGTCGTGAGCTATCTGGTCTCCGGTCTCTCGGTGGCCTGGGCGGACGCGGTCAGCCCGCAGCTGATCATGTCGGTTGGGCTGGTCACCTACGTCACGAAGATGGTGCTGCTGGGCGTGGCGATGGCGGCGGTCGCCGCGACCGGTTGGGCCGGGCTGCCGGACCTGGGGGTGGCCATCATCGTCGCCGTGGTGGTCTGGACGGCCGCCCACCTGACCTGGGCGCTCCGCGCTCCGCTACCCACAGTCGACTCGTCGCGGAGCTGAGTGGCGTCGGCGGGCACCCCAAGGCGGACGACTGGCGCCTACCCGACGTTTTGATGTCCTGTGCGGCGTGTCGGACAGGAGTAGGCTAGCCCGGATTGATGCGCCAGCCGCCGCCCGCACGCCATCCTGCAGTGTGGGGGGTGCCGCACACTCCTGCGTGTTACGGCTGCTAATGTACGCGTCGTAATGGCCGACAACCCAGACCGCGAACCGTCCGACGCGCACTCGTCGGAGGGTGTAGCGGGTGCCGTGCTTGGCTACCTCCTCGCCGGCATCCTGGTCTGGGGATTTCTCGGCTGGTTGGCAGAGGGCTTCCTCGGCGTGCCGGCCGGCGTGGGGATCGCCGTCGGCATGATGCTCGGCGCAGCCGCAGCGATCTACCTGATCATGAAGAGGCTCGGTGCCTGAGTGTCGGCACGCGCCGGTCTGTCGAGTGTGGAGGATGACACGGTGAGCGGACAGCTGGTCGTCGCCCAGGACCTTCCCTGGCCCCCCAGCGTCAATGACTTCTACCCGCCAGCGGTGGCTGGACCGTGGGTCACGAAGTTCACCCTCATGGTCTGGCTGGCCGTCGGGCTGGTGATCATCTTCTACATGACCGCCTACCGGAACCCAAAGCTGGTCCCCAGCAAGGGGCAGTGGCTGGCCGAGTCGGTCTACGGGCTAGTTCGGGACAACATCACCCGGGAACAGATGGGCAATGCCGGCATCCGGTTTGCCCCCTACTTCACGGTGCTGTTCAGCTTTATTCTGCTCACCAATATCTTCAGCATCGTTCCCGGGCTGCAGATCTCGCCGAATTCGCACATCGCCTTCCCGATCGTGCTCACCGCGATCTCCTACGTGCTCTATCTCGCTGTCGGGGTCCGCAAGCACGGTCTCTTCAAGTACCTCAAGATGACCCTGATCATCCCGGGCGTGCCGTGGCCGATGCACTTCCTGCTGGTCCCGATCGAGTTCTTGCAGAACTTCATCAACCGGCCGGTTACCCTGGCCCTCCGGCTCTTCGCCAACATGTTCGCCGGTCACCTGCTCCTGCTGGTCTTCACCGTCGGTGGCTTCGTGATGCTCTCCGCGGACAACCTCTTCGTTCAGGTGACCTCGGTCTTCTCCTTCGTGATGGCGATCGTGATGGCCTTCTTCGAGGTGCTGGTGGCCGTGCTGCAGGCGTACGTCTTCGTAACGCTGACCGCTAACTACGTCGGCACCTCGCTGGCCGAGGAGCACTGAGATCCCGCTCGGCGGGCTGCCCGGCCCGACCAAGCTTTCTGGTACAAACCCCGAACACGTGAGCCCTCACGTGTGAGCTAGGAGGAATACCCGCAATGGACGTTCTCGCCGCCCTGGAAGGCAACCTCAACACCGTCGGCTACGGCCTCGCCGCCATCGGCCCCGGTATCGGTGTTGCGCTGGTCTTCGCGGCCTACATCCAGGCCAGCGCCCGCCAGCCGGAGTCCGCCGGCTTCAACCGCACCTGGCTGGTCCTGGGCTTCGCGCTGGTCGAGGCGCTCGCCCTCTTCGGCCTGGTGCTCGCCTTCGCCTTGAGCTGACGAGTACCCTTCCCCGACCCGGAGGTCTGACATGTATCTCGCCGCCGAAGGGCACAACCCGATCCTGCCGATCTGGCAAGAGCTCGTCGTCGGGACCGTCGCCTTCGCCCTACTCGTCTTCGTGATGCTGAAGTACGTCATGCCGCGCATGGAGACGATGTACCAGGCGCGGGTAGACGCGATCGAGGGTGGCCTCAAGCGCGCCGAGGTTGCCCAGGCCGAGGCCAACCAGCTGCTCGAGCAGTACCGGGCCCAGCTGGCCGAGGTCCGCACCGAGGCGGCCCGGATCCGGGACGACGCCCGAGCCGACGCGGAGGGCATCCGGCAGGACATCCTCGCCAAGGCGCGGGAGGAGTCCGACCGGATCATCGCCGCGGGCAAGGAGCAGCTCGTCGCCGAGCGGACCACGATCGTGCGCGAGCTGCGCACCGAGGTCGGCACGCTCGCGGTGGACCTGGCCAGCAAGATCGTTGGCGAGTCGCTCGCCGACGAGGCACGCCGGGCCGGCACGGTCGATCGGTTCCTGGACGGTCTCGAGAGCGCGGGGGCCCGCTGATGCAGGCCGCCACCAGCCGGGAGTCGTACAAGATCGCGGCCGACCGCCTCGACGCGTACGTCCGGGGCGCGGAGTCTTCGGCGGTGGCCGCCACCGCCGAGGACCTTCTCTCCGTCGCCGACCTGCTCCGGCGCGAGCCACGGCTGCGCCGGGCCCTCGTTGACCCGGCCCGCTCCGGTGCGGACCGGGCCGAGCTGCTCGCCGGAATTCTCCGCGGGAAGGTCGGCGGGGACGCGCTCGACCTACTGACCACGCTGGTCTCCCACCGCTGGTCGGCCTCGTCGGAACTCCTCGACGGTGCCGAGCGGCTCGGGGTGGCCGCGCTGTTGGCCGCCGCCGACAAGGCGGGCGACCTCGGTGAGGTCGAGGACGAGCTGTTCCGTTTCGGTCAGGTCGTGGCCGGCCAGTCGGCGCTCTCCAACGTGTTGTCGGACTCGGCGGCCCCGGCCGCGCAGCGGGCCACCCTCGCCGGTGAACTGCTCGCCGGCAAGGCCCGCCCGGTCACCGTCCGGCTGGTCGAGGTGGCGCTCGGCGGGTTCGGTGGGCGCTCCTTCGTCGGGGCGCTCACCCGGCTGGTCGAGCTCGCCGCCGACCAGCGGGACCGGCAGGTGGCGTACGTGACCGTCGCGGCCCCGTTGGGTGCGGAGGAGGAGCAGCGCCTGGTCGCCCGCCTCTCTGCCATCTACGGTCGCGAGGTGACCGTCAAGCAGTCGGTCAACCCCGAGGTTCTCGGTGGAGTCAGCGTCCAGGTCGGCTCCGACCTGTACGACGGCACCGTCCTGCGCCGCCTCAACGAATCCCGTAACGCGCTCGCAAAGCGCTGAGCCGGAACTGCCGCGCCAGCGCCTGACTAGACGTCATTCGGACCGGTCGGTACTAGGTATCCCGGGCCCCTGATACTTAAGGAAGCAGAGGATGGCCGAGCTGACCATCTCGACGGAGGAGATCCGCGGCGCCCTGGAGCGCTACGTCTCCTCCTACAGCGCCGACGTGTCCCGCGAGGAGGTCGGCACCGTCGCTGACGCCGGCGACGGCATCGCCCACGTCGAGGGCCTGCCCTCGACCATGACCAACGAGCTGCTCGAGTTCGAAGACGGCACGATCGGTGTGGCGCTGAACCTCGACGTCCGGGAGATCGGTGTCGTCGTCCTCGGCGACTTCGCCGGCATCGAGGAGGGGCAGCGCGTCAAGCGCACCGGCCGGGTGCTCTCGGCCCCGGTCGGCGACGCCTTCCTCGGCCGCGTGGTAAACGCGCTCGGCGAGCCGATCGACGGCCTCGGCGACATCCCGAACGAGGGCTACCGGGAGCTGGAGCTCCAGGCACCGAACGTGATGTCCCGGAAGTCGGTCGACGAGCCGCTGCAGACCGGTATCAAGGCCATCGACGCGATGACGCCGATCGGCCGGGGCCAGCGCCAGCTGATCATCGGTGACCGGAAGACCGGTAAGACCACTGTCGCCCTGGACACCATCCTTAACCAGCGGGACAACTGGCGCTCCGGCGACCCGAAGAAGCAGGTCCGCTGCATCTACGTCGCCGTCGGCCAGAAGGCCTCCACGATCGCCTCGATCAAGGGCGTGCTGGAGGAGGCGGGCGCGATGGAGTACACCACGATCGTGGCCTCCCCGGCGTCCGACCCGGCCGGCTTCAAGTACCTCGCCCCGTACACCGGCTCGTCGATCGGGCAGCACTGGATGTACGGCGGCAAGCACGTCCTCATCGTCTTCGACGACCTGAGCAAGCAGGCCGAGGCGTACCGTGCCGTGTCGCTGCTGCTGCGTCGCCCGCCGGGCCGCGAGGCGTACCCGGGTGACGTCTTCTACCTGCACTCCCGGCTGCTGGAGCGCTGCGCGAAGCTCTCCGACGAGATGGGCGGCGGCTCGATGACCGGTCTGCCGATCATCGAGACCAAGGCGAACGACATCTCGGCGTTCATCCCGACCAACGTCATCTCCATCACCGACGGCCAGATCTTCCTGGAGACGGACCTGTTCAACCAGGGCGTCCGGCCGGCGATCAACGTCGGTACCTCGGTCTCCCGGGTCGGCGGCGCCGCGCAGGTGAAGCCGATGCGGAAGGTCGCCGGCTCCCTGCGGCTGAGCCTGGCCCAGTTCCGTGAGCTGGAGGCGTTCGCCGCCTTCGCCTCGGACCTGGACAAGGCCTCCCGCGCCCAGCTGGAGCGGGGTTCCCGCCTGGTCGAGCTGCTCAAGCAGTCGAACTACTCGCCTTTCCCGGTGCAGGATCAGGTCGTCTCGGTCTGGGCCGGTGTCGAGGGCAAGCTGGATGACATCCCGGTCGGCGAGATCCGTCGCTTCGAGTCGGAGTTCCTGCAGTACCTGCGGCACAAGCACGAGGGGATCCTCGCGCAGATCGCGGGCGGCACCTGGGGCGACGACGTCATCGCCTCCCTGGACGCGGCGATCAGCGACTTCAAGAAGCTCTTCCTGGGCAAGGAGGACGAGCGGCGGATCAACGAGCCGGCCGCCGAGCCGCTGGCTGGTGTGGAGGACCGGGAGACGGTTACCCGGTTCCAGGACGAGCCGACCGACCGTCCGGCTGGAAGCTGACCGATGGCCGCCCAGGTACGCGTACTCCGCCAACGCATCCGCGCGGCGAAGTCGATGAAGAAGATCACCAAGGCGATGGAGCTCGTCGCGACGAGCCGCATCGCCAAGGCCCAGGAGCAGGTGGCGGCCTCCCTGCCCTACTCCCGGGCCATCACCGAGGTGCTCACGGCGCTGGCGTCCAACACGCGGATCGACCATCCGCTCCTCACTCCCCGGGAGCGAGTGCGGCGGGCCGGCGTGCTGCTGGTCACCAGTGACCGGGGCCTGGCCGGCGGCTACAGCTCCAACGCCATCAAGACGGCGGAGTCGCTGCTCGCCCGGCTGCGCGCCGATGGCAAGGAGCCCTCGCTCTACGTCATCGGCCGCAAGGGCGTGCAGTACTACCGGTTCCGTAACCGGCCGATGACGGCGTGCTGGACCGGCTTCTCGGAGCAGCCGACCTTCGCCGACGCCCGGGAGGTGGGTGAGACGCTGATCAAGGCGTTCACCGCCGGCGTGGACGACGGCGACGGGGATCCGGGGCCGGACGGGGTCTTCGGTGTGGACGAGCTACACATCGTCTCCACCGAGTTCAAGTCCCTGATGACCCAGGTGCCGGTACCGCGGATCCTCGGACCGATGCAGATCGAGGACAAGCCCCGTTCCGAGGGCATTCTGCCGGCCTACGAATTCGAGCCGGAGGCGGAGGCGCTCCTCGACGCGCTGCTGCCGAAGTACATCAACACGCGGATCTACGCGGCGTTGGTCGAGTCGGCGGCGAGTGAGTCGGCGTCGCGGCGGCGGGCGATGAAGAGCGCCACCGACAACGCCGAAGAGATGATCGAGAAGTACACCCGCGAGATGAACTCGGCCCGCCAGGCCGGGATCACCCAGGAGATCAGCGAGATCGTCGGCGGCGCGAACGCGCTGGCCGCGTCGGGAAGTGAAGTGTGATGACTGTTTCCGCTACTGCTGATGGGCCGGCCGGCACCAACGCGGCCACCGGTCGCGTGGTCCGGGTCATCGGCCCGGTCGTCGACGCCGAGTTCCCGCGCGACGCGATGCCGGACCTGTTCAACGCCATGCACGTGGACGTGACCCTCTCCGGCGGCGAGAAGACGCTGACCCTGGAGGTCGCCCAGCACCTGGGGGACAACCTGGTCCGCGCCATCTCCATGCAGCCGACCGACGGTCTGGTCCGCGGGGTGGAGGTGCGGGACACCGGGTCGCCGATCACGGTCCCCGTGGGTGACACGGTCAAGGGCCACGTGTTCAACGCGATCGGCGAGTGCCTCAACCTGGAGCCGGGTGAGACGCTCAGCCCGGACGACCACTGGCAGATCCACCGCAAGGCCCCGGCCTTCGCGGACCTGGAGCCGAAGACCGAGATGCTGGAGACCGGCATCAAGGTCATCGACCTGCTCGCCCCGTACGTCAAGGGTGGCAAGATCGGTCTGTTCGGCGGTGCCGGCGTGGGCAAGACGGTGCTGATCCAGGAGATGATCACCCGGGTCGCCCGGAACTTCGGTGGTACCTCGGTCTTCGCCGGGGTGGGTGAGCGGACCCGCGAGGGTAACGACCTGATCGCCGAGATGACCGAGTCCGGCGTGATCGACAAGACCGCGCTGGTCTACGGCCAGATGGACGAGCCGCCGGGCACCCGCCTCCGCGTCGCCCTCTCCGCGCTGACCATGGCGGAGTACTTCCGGGACGTGCAGAAGCAGGAGGTGTTGCTCTTCATCGACAACATCTTCCGGTTCACCCAGGCTGGCTCCGAGGTCTCCACGCTGCTCGGCCGGATGCCGAGCGCCGTGGGTTACCAGCCCACGCTCGCCGACGAGATGGGCGAGCTCCAGGAGCGGATCACCTCGGTCCGGGGGCAGGCGATCACGTCGCTGCAGGCGATCTACGTGCCCGCCGACGACTACACCGACCCGGCGCCGGCCACCACCTTCGCCCACCTGGACGCGACCACCAACCTGGAGCGTTCGATCTCCGACAAGGGCATCTACCCGGCGGTGGACCCGCTGGCGTCCTCGTCCCGGATCCTCGCCCCGGAGTTCGTCGGCCAGGAGCACTTCACGGTGGCCACCGAGGTGAAGCGGATCCTGCAGCGGTACAAGGACCTGCAGGACATCATCGCGATCCTGGGTATTGAGGAGCTTTCCGAGGAGGACAAGCTCACGGTCGGCCGGGCGCGCCGGATCGAGCGCTTCCTGTCGCAGAACACCTACGCCGCTGAGCAGTTCACCGGCATGAAGGGCTCGACGGTCCCGATCAAGGAGACCATCGAGGCGTTCAAGAAGATCAGTGAGGGTGAGTATGACCACTTCCCCGAGCAGGCCTTCTTCATGTGCGGTGGCCTGGACGACCTGGAGAAGAAGGCCAAGGAGCTGATGGCGGAGGGCTGATTGCCCCACTGTGGCTACCGCCGCAGGCAGCGCGCGCAGCGACGAAAGGCCGCTCTGGTTGACACCGGGGCGGCCTTTCGGTGCATTCGTTGCCGCTGCTGGCCGCGAGCTCCGCATCGGCGGTGGGTGATCTTGATGGGTGGCGCGGTACCGTTCACGCGCGTCGCGCTTCCTGTTCGCGCATTCGTGCAATCATGCGCTGACGTACGCCCGTCCCGACAGACGTTGACGAACGGAGATGATCGTGGGTAAGGCCGGCAAAGGCGGTAAGAAGAAGCCGTCGGTGTGGGCGGGCGTGCCACGGTGGGCCCAGGTGTGCACCGTCTTCGGCGCGGTCTTGATGTTTGTCAGCGGCGTGGCACTGGTCGGCGTCGAGGCGCTGGTGGCACGGTACGAGGGCGCGGTGGGCAAGGCGGACCTTTTCGGGGATCAGGCGGCGGGAGCCAGTGAGCGCACGAGCGACATCGAGGGCCCGCTCAACATCCTGCTCGTCGGTGTTGACCCCCGCAAGGAGGAGCAGCTACCGCTTGCTGACTCGATCATGGTGCTGCACGTGCCGGAAGGGCTCGACCAGGCCTACCTCTTCTCGATGCCCCGGGATCTCTACGTCGAGATTCCCGCTTTCGACAAGGCCGGGTTCAGCGGCGGTACGGACAAGCTCAACGCGGCGATGTCGTACGGCAGCCGGGTGCAGGGGGAGAACCCCAGCACGGCGCAGGGCTTCGAACTGCTCGCCGAGACGGTCCAGTCGATCACCGGCATCCAGCGGTTCGACGCCGGGGCGATCATCAACTTCGGTGGTTTCATCGACATTGTGGATGCGATGGGTGGCGTCACCATGGACATCGAGCGTGAGGTTCGCTCGGAGCATCGCCACCCCGACGGCACGCACCGGGAGCTGCGCCCCGGCGGTGGGGGGTACCTCGGTGAGCAGGCCGTCTACCCGGAGGGGGAGCAACTCCTCGTGGGTTGGCAGGCGCTGGACTACGTCCGTCAGCGCTACCCCAAGAACGGTGTGCCGGACGGCGACTACGGCCGCCAGCGGCACCAGCAACAGTTTGTCAAGGCCATGGCGAGCCAGGCCCTCAGCGCTGATGTGGTGACCAACCCGATCAAGCTGGACTCGGTGCTTCGGGCGGCCGGTGAGTCACTGGTCTTCAACGGTCGGGGGCACAGCGTGATTGACTTCGGTCTCGCCCTGAAGGACCTCCGGCCGGGCAACATTCAAATGATCAAATTACCCGGTGGTGGCATCATGGATGGCGGGAAATACCGCGGTGAGCGCTTCGAGCCGGCCGTTCAGGATTTCTTCAAGGCGCTGCAGGATGAGCAGCTCGATGCGTTCCTGCTGGAGCACCCCGACTTCCAGAACAAGATCTGACCGCATCGGGCCAAATCCGAACCCGAGTGGCGTACGTCTCGCCACCCGCGTTACCGGCACCCCGATGGCGAGACTAGAATTTCGGCAACCCGCCGCCGCAGCAAGGAGACAGCGTGGCACAGCAGCTTCACGTCGAGCTCGTAGCCGTCGACGAGACGGTATGGTCCGGCGAGGCCGAGATGGTCATGGCCCGGACGACCGAGGGTGAGCTTGGTGTGATGCCGGGGCATGCTCCCCTGCTCGGCCAGCTCGCGGAGTCCGGCCAGGTTCGGATCAAGGTCCCCGGAGGTGACCAGCTCTCCTACGAGGTGGCTGGCGGTTTCCTCTCCGTGAGCGACAAGGGCGTCACCGTCCTGGCCGAGAGCGCCAGCCCGGTCCGGGCCGCGCAGGGTAGCTGAGCGCCACCCGGCGATGGAGATCGTCGAAGGGGTCGGGATCGGCATCGCCGTTGTCGTCGGCGCGCTCCTGATCCTCTTCGTCCGGCGGGCGTTGGTCACCCGCAGCGGGGGGATTATCCGGCTCAGCGTCCGGACCTCCGCGATGCTCGATGGCCGGGGTTGGGCCCCCGGCTTCGGCCGTTTTGTGGGGGACGAGCTTCGCCTCTACCGGATGTTCAGTCTCGCCCTCCGCCCCCGGCGGACGCTCTCCCGGAAGGGCCTCGCGGTGGAACGCCGTCGGCTGCCGGAAGGGCAGGAGCGGTTCTCGATGCCCGCCGATTGGATCATTCTCCGCTGCACCAGCCGGCGCGCCCCGGTCGAGATCGCTATGGCGCGCTCGACCGTCACCGGGTTTCTCTCCTGGCTTGAGGCCGCTCCTCCGGGGGTGGCCTCGCCGAATCTAACCGCCCAGGACTGGCCGGCGGCCTAGCGCCCCCGTCGCGGGCGGGTACGGAGCCTGCCGGGACACAGCGCGGGTGCGGAGCTCATCGACCGAGCGGGCCCCGGCGGAGCGGCACCGCGAACCCCGTTTTTGGCACCGGGAAGCCCCGGCCGAACGGCACCGGAAGCCCCGGCGGGGTGGCACCGCGGGAAGCCCCGGCCGAACGGCACCGGAAGCCCCGGCCGGGACAATCCTGTTGTTTTCCCCGTCGAGCTGCTGCCCTTGGGCGCGGATGGTATCCGGCAGGTCGGGTATGCAGACCTCGGTGCGGCGCGCCGGCTCCCACACCGGCGCGTCGGACAGTTCGGTCAGTGTTTGCCGCCGGGTACCCATAGCACATCTCCGGCCGGATTTGCCGTCCTTGACAGGATAAAGAGTAGATCGGAGAGCCGGTTGAGATACTTTGCCGGGAGCGTGCTGGTTCGGTCGGGGTCCTGGGTGATCAGGGCCCAAGCCGCACGCTCGGCGCGCCGGGACACCGTCCGCGCAACATGCAGTAGCGCCGCGCCAGCGGTGCCGCCGGGGAGGGTGAAGGAGTCGAGCTTGCTCAGGCGTGCGTTGTATTCGTCGCACCAGGCCTCAAGGCGCTCGACGTACGCCTCGCTGACCCGCAGCGGGGGGTACTTCGGGTTCGGCTCGACCGGCGTCGCCAGGTCGGCCCCCACGTCGAACAAGTCGTTCTGGATAGCTCCAAGGATCGTGCTCAGCTCTTCGTTGAGCTGCCCGAGGGCGAGCGCCACGCCGATCGCCGCGTTGCACTCGTCTACGTCCGCGTACGCGGCGATCCGGGGGTCGGTCTTCGGAACCTGCTCGTTGTTGCTCAACCTGGTCGTGCCGGCGTCGCCGGCCTTGGTGTAGATGCGCGTGAGGTGGACGGCCATGACGCACAGCCTACGGACACCGGATCTGATGATCCCGGACCGGCCGGATCCCCCCTGGCTGACCGACCCGGGTGATGCCGGTGGTGCGCCGGTTGACGATGTCATTCGGGTGCGTGGTGGCATCCCGATGGCCGGCACCGTGCACGTGGTGGGAGCCAAGAACTCTGCCCTGAAGCTCATGGCGGCTGCGCTGCTGGCTCCGGGCCGGAGTGTCATCACCAACGTCCCACGGATCACCGATATCGCGATCATGGGGCAGGTGCTGCGTCGGCTCGGCTGCGGGGTTCGGTTCGACGAGGACGATCCGGTGGACCCGATGGTGGCGTACGGCGGGGTTCCCCGCTCCCGGTCGGTGATCATTGACGTGCCGGAGCGCCCCGACATCGACGCGGACTGCGATCTGGTTCGTCAGCTGCGCGCGTCGATCTGCGTCCTCGGTCCGCTGTTGGCGCGCCGGGGAGCTGTCCGGGTGGCCCAACCGGGGGGCGACGCGATCGGCTCGCGCGGGCTGGACATGCACATCTCCGGGCTCACCCGAATGGGCGCCGAGATCTCCGGGGACCGCGGCTGCGTGGTCGCCACGGCTCCACGCGGGCTGCGCGGTGCCGAGATCGTGTTGGACTTCCCCAGTGTTGGCGCTACCGAGAACCTGGTGATGGCCGCGGTGCTCGCCCAGGGCACCACGGTCATCGACAACGCCGCCCGGGAACCCGAGATTGTGGACATCTGCACCATGCTCCAACAGATGGGTGCGCTCATCGACGGTGCCGGCACCTCGACGTTGACCGTCGTCGGCGTGCCGGGGCTGCATCCGGTGCGGCACGCCACCGTGGGGGACCGGATCGTCGCGGGTACGTGGGCGTTCGGCGCGGCGATGACCCGGGGTGACGTGACGGTGACCGGCGCCTCCCCGGCCTTCCTCGACATCGCCCTGGACAAGCTGGTCTCCGCCGGTGCGATGGTGGAGACCCGGCGGGACGCCTTCCGGGTCCGGATGGAGGACCGCCCCCGTGCGGTGGATGTGGTCACCCTGCCCTACCCCGGGTTCGCCACCGACCTGCTACCCATGGCGATCGGGCTGGCGGCGGTCAGCGACGGCGCCTCCCTGATCACCGAAAACATCTTTGACGGTCGGTTCATGTTTGCCAACGAGATGATGCGACTCGGCGCGGACATTCAGACCGACGGCCACCATGCCGTGGTCCGGGGGCGACAGCAGCTCTCCGGGGCGCTGGTCCGAGCCACCGACATCCGGGCCGGAGCGGGCCTGCTGATCGCCGGGCTCTGCACCGACGGGGTCACCGAGGTCTCCCGGGTGCACCATGTGGACCGGGGCTACCCGGACTTTGTGGCGGACCTGCGGGCCCTCGGCGTCGAGGTGGAGCGGGGTGGCACTGCCGACGGGGGCATCGCGCTCGGACGGTGAGGGTGCCACGGTGGGCTTGGCGGGCGCTCAGCCGACCGCCGCCCTGCCCTTAAGCTGCGTTCAGGTCTGCCGGTTAGGGTGCAGGCAGACACCAATCGCAGTGAGGGAGTAAGCAGATGGCGGGTCGACTCGCAGTTGTCGGTGCTGGGCTGATGGGCTCGGGAATCGCCCAGGTCGCGGCGCAGGCGGGCTGGCAGGTGACGCTGCGGGATCTGGATGACACGGCCACGAAGCGGGGCCTGGCGGGCATCCAGCGGTCGCTGGAGAAGTTCGCCGAGAAGGGAAAGATCTCGTCGGCCGACGCCGAGGCGGCACTCGGCCGGATCACCCCCACCACGGACCTGGCGGCGGCCGCCGACGCGGACATCGTCGTCGAGGCGGTCTTTGAGAAGCTCGAGCTCAAGCACGAGGTCTTCCGCGCGTTGGACAAGATCTGCAAGGCGGATGCGGTGCTGGCCACCAACACCTCGGCGATCCCGGTCACCCAGATCGCCACCGCCACCGACCGCCCCGAGTCGGTGGTCGGCACCCACTTCTTCTCGCCGGTACCGATGATGAAGCTGTGCGAGTTGGTTCGTGGCTACAAGACCAGCGACGCCACCATCGACACGGCGAAGGCGTTCGCCGAGGAGATCGGCAAGACGGTCGTGGTCGTCAACCGGGACACCGCCGGCTTCGTGACCACCCGGCTGATCTGCGCGTTGGCGATGGAGGCGGTCAGCCTGGTCGAAGCCGGCGTGATCTCCGCCGAGGATCTGGACAATGCCTGCAAGCTGGGCTTCGGCCACGCCATGGGCCCGCTGGCGACGGTGGACCTGACCGGGGTGGATGTGCTGCTCAACGCCACCCGCAACATCTACACCGACACTGCGGACGAGAAGTTCTTCCCCCCGGAGCTGCTCCAGCGGATGGCCACCGCCGGTGACCTGGGCCGCAAGACCGGCCAGGGCTTCTACTCGTACGGCTAGCCGGGGCCGACCGGCTGGGCGGGCCCCTTCGAGACCGCGGTCCGAAGGAGCCCGCCACTGTCGTCGGCTGATCCGGGCTCGCCCTCAGCCGTCGCGGCGGGTGGTCCAGCGGAAGGTGCCGAGGCAGAGCAGCAGCCCGATCACGCACCAGGCGGCCAGCACCAGGGCGACCCGACCCAGCTCGTACGAGCCACCCGGCTCCTGCCCGGCGAAGGTGTCGGGCAGGAAGACCGAGCGGAGCCCCTGACACATCCACTTGAGCGGGAAGAGCGCGGCCACCTGCTGCATCCAGCTCGGCAACTCGGTGAAGACGAAGAACACCCCGGAGGTGAACTGGAGGATGAGGGCGACCGGGGTGACCACCGCCGAGCCGCTGCGGGCCGTCCGCGCCAGCGAGGAGATCGCGATGCCGCAGAGCGTGCAGGCGGTGATGCCGAGGACGGAGACCCAGCCGAAGGTCAGCCACTTCGTGGCGGTGCCGGGCAGCTGTAGGTCGAACGCGGCCACCGAGACGGCGAGCAGCAGCGCGGTCTCGACGACGCCGACCACCACGACCATGATCACCTTGCCGGCGAAGTACACCCACTTCGGCATCGGGGTGCCGCGGTAGCGCTTGAGTACCCCGCGGTCTCGTTCGATCGGAATCCAGATGCCGAGGTTCTGGAAGCTCACCGTCATCAGACCGGCGGCGATCATGCCCGTGATGAAGTACTGGGGAAAGCTCACTCCGGGCGCGATCTCGCCGTCGAAGACCGCGGCGAAGATCAGGATCATGACGATCGGGAACCCCATCGTGAACACGACGGACTCCCGACTGCGCAGGAACTGGGTGAGCTCCAGCCGGCCCTGCCGCAGCGCGAGGGCGAGTGGGCCGGGCTGGTGGCCGGCTGCTCGGGCGGCGGTGGCGGGCTTCAACGTCGTGGTCATCGGTGTCCGATCATCTTCAGGTAGATGTCCTCGAGGGTCGGCCGGGTAACCGTGAGCCCGGGCACCTCACCGTCGAAGCGCGCGGCCAACTCCGTCACCACCTCCGTGGGCGTCGCGCTCTCCGTGCTCTCGGTGCGCCCCTCGGGCGTACGCCAGGAGACCGTCGCGTGGGCCTGTTGTCGGTTGCCCAGGTGCTCGGGGGCGGCTACCTCGATCAGTCGGCCGCCGGCGATCACCCCCACCCGGTCTGCGAGCGCCTCCGCTTCGTCGAGGTAGTGCGTGGTCAGCACGATCGTTGTCCCGGCCGCCGCCAGGTCCCGGATCAGCTGCCAGAACTCGCGCCGCGCCTCCGGGTCGAAGCCGGTGGTCGGTTCGTCGAGGAAGAGCAGCTCGGGTCGGCCGATGATGCCGAGCGCAACGTCCAGGCGGCGCTTCTGTCCGCCGGAGAGGGTGTGGGTGCGGGCCCGGGCCTTGCCGGCCAGCCCGACCCGGGCGATCACCTTCTCCGGGTCGTCGGCGTCGGCGTAGAAGCCGGCGAAGTGGTGGACCAGTTCGGAGACGCTGAGCTCGTCGAACTCACCGACGCCCTGGAGGACGATGCCGATCCGGTTGCGCCAGTCCGCGGCGGGATTCGCCGGGTCGCTGCCGAGCACCGAGACCTCGCCGGCGTCACGTCGCCGGTAGCCCTCCAGGATCTCCACGGTGGTCGTCTTGCCGGCGCCGTTCGGGCCGAGGAGGGCGAACACCTCACCTCGGCGGACCTCCAGGTCCACCCCGGCCACGGCCACGTTCTTCCCGTACGCCTTGCGTAGCCCCCGCGCGACGATCGCGAGCTCGTTGTCCATGCAACAAGTGTGCTGCCCCCGCGCAACGGGCCGGGCGCCGGGGTGTGGTGGCCGCTGTGGAATTTTCCACAGCCCGATTTACCCGTCAGTAACTTAAACTCCCGCCATGGACGAGAAGGCCCCCCCAGGTCGGCTGCCCGAGCGGGACCGTCCGTGGGTGATGCGAACCTATGCCGGGCACAGCTCGGCCGCTGCGACCAACGCCCTCTTCCGCCGCAACCTGGCGAAGGGGCAGACCGGGCTCTCGGTCGCCTTCGACCTGCCCACCCAGACCGGGTACGACCCCGATCACGAGCTCGCCGCCGGGGAGGTCGGCCGGGTCGGGGTGCCGGTGGCGCACCTCGGTGACCTGCGGGCTCTCTTCCAGGGCCTTCCCCTGGCCGAGATGAACACCTCGATGACCATCAACGCGCCCGCGATGTGGCTGCTCGGCCTGTACCGCACCGTCGCCGCCGAACAGGGGGCGCAGCTCGACCGCTGCGCCGGCACCACCCAGAACGACATCATCAAGGAGTACCTGTCCCGTGGGACCTACATCTTCCCGCCGGCAGCGTCCCTGCGGCTGACCGCCGACCTCATCGCGTACACGCTGGGGGAGATGCCCCGGTGGAATCCGGTCAACATCTGCTCGTACCACCTTCAGGAGGCCGGCGCCACCCCGGTCCAGGAGGTTGGCTTCGCGCTCGCCACCGCGGTCGCCGTCCTCGACGCCGTCCGGGACTCCGGCCAGGTGCCGGCCGAGCGGATGGGAGATGTGGTTCAGCGGATTAGCTTCTTCGTCAACGCCGGAGTGCGCTTCGTCGAGGAGGTCGCCAAGATGCGGGCCTTCGGTGCCCTCTGGGACGAGATCACCCGCGACCGCTACGGCGTGGCGAACCCGAAGCAGCGCCGGTTTCGCTACGGCGTCCAGGTCAACTCGCTGGGGCTGACCGAGGCGCAGCCGGAGAACAACATCCAACGCATCGTTCTGGAGATGCTCGGCGTGACCCTCTCTCAGAACGCCCGGGCCCGGGCGGTGCAACTCCCCGCCTGGAACGAGGCCCTTGGCCTGCCCCGACCGTGGGACCAGCAGTGGTCGCTGCGGATGCAGCAGGTGCTCGCGTACGAGTCGGACCTGCTGGAGTACCCCGACCTGTTCGACGGTTCGCACCTGATGACGGCGCTGGTTGACGAGATCGTCTCCGGAGCCCGGGTCGAGTTGGAGAAGGTGCTGGAGCTGGGGGGCGTGGTCGCCGCGGTCGAGACCGGCTACCTGAAGAGCGCCCTGGTCGCCTCGCTCGCCGACCGGCGACGCCGGATGGAGGCCGGCACCGATGTGGTGGTCGGCGTCAACCGGTTCACCGAGACCGAGCCCTCCCCGCTGACCGCGGCCGGCGCCGCCGCGATCGAACAGGTCGACCCGGCGGTGGAGGTAGCCGCCACGACCGCCGTACGCCAGTGGCGGGCCAGCCGGGACGCGGCGGCCGTGGACGCCGCGCTCGCCCGGCTCCGCGCGGACGCCGCGTCCACCACGAACCTGATGTCGGCCACGCTTGACTGCGTACGCGCCGGGGTGACCACCGGTGAGTGGGCGGGCGCGCTGCGGGAGGTCTTCGGGGAGTACCGGGCCCCCACCGGCCTGTCCGGGGCGGTCGGTTCCGGCGCGGACGGTCCGCTGGCGGCGGTCCGGGCCCGGGTCGTCGCCACCGCCGGGCAACTGGGCAGTGGGCGGCTGCGGCTGCTGGTCGGCAAGCCCGGTCTGGACGGGCACTCCAACGGTGCCGAGCAGATCGCGGTCCGGGCCCGGGACGCCGGCTTCGAGGTGGTCTATCAAGGCATTCGGCTGACCGCCGGGCAGATCGTGGCCGCCGCCGTGGAGGAGGACGTGGACCTGGTCGGCCTCTCGGTCCTCTCCGGCTCGCACCTGGCGGCTGTGCCGGCCGTCCTGGCGGGGCTGCGCGCCGCCGGGCGGGGGGATCTGCCCGTCGTGGTCGGCGGCATCATTCCGGAGGCGGACACGCAGACCCTCCGGGACGCCGGGGTCGCCCGGGTCTTCACGCCGAAGGATTTCGCGCTCACCGGGGTGATCAACGAGTTGGTGACCGTGGTCCGCCACGCCAACGGCCTACCGGAGCAGTAGCTCCGTTACCCTCGTCGGGTGCGGTTGGTGATTGCGAAATGCTCTGTGGACTATGTTGGACGGCTCTCGGCCCACCTGCCGCCAGCCACCCGTCTGGTGATGGTGAAGGCGGACGGGTCGGTGTCGATCCACGCCGACGACCGGGCCTACAAGCCGCTGAACTGGATGAGCCCCCCGTGCCGGCTGGAGGAGTCCCCGGGCGTCTGGCGGGTGGTCAACAAGGCTGGTGAGGAGCTACGGATCACCCTGGAGGAGGTCTTCCAGGACACCGCGTACGAGTTGGGTGTCGACCCGGGCCTGCGGAAGGACGGCGTGGAGGCGCACCTTCAGGAGCTGCTGGCGGCCAGCCCGGAGACGCTGGGTGAGGGTTTCACCCTGGTGCGCCGGGAATACATGACGGCGATCGGCCCGGTGGACCTGTTGTGCCGGGACGCGGCGCAGGGCGCGGTGGCGGTCGAGGTGAAGCGCCGCGGTGAGATCGACGGGGTGGAGCAGCTCACCCGCTACCTGGAACTACTCAATCGGGACCCGCTGCTGGCGCCGGTGCAGGGCGTCTTCGCCGCGCAGGAAATCAAGCCACAGGCGCGGGTGCTCGCCACCGACCGCGGGATCCGCTGCGTGGTCGTGGACTACGACAAGCTGCGCGGCATCGAGCGGGACGAGCTGACGCTGTTCTGAGCCGCCCGCGGGTCAGCGGCCGTAGAAGCGCTTGACGAGTTTGACCAGTCGGGCGACGTCCGCGTCGGTGCGATCGAAGGTCGTTGCGGGCAGCAGTGACCGGGCCCGGCGCCGGGTGATGGCCTTGGGGCGGGCGAACTCCCGCAGCCCGTCCGCGCCATGGATCCGCCCGAACCCGGAGTCGCCCACGCCACCGAAGGGCAGGGTGGACATCCCGGCGAAGGTCAGGGCCGAGTTCACCGAGGCCATCCCGGAGTGCAGCCGCCGGGCGACCGCCATGGCCCGACGCCGGCCGAAGACCGAGCCGCCCAGCCCGTAGCGCAGCGCGTTGGTCCGGGCGACCGCCTCGTCCACGTCGCGGACCCGGTTGATGGTCAGGGTGGGGCCGAAGGTCTCCTCGCGTACGGCGGCGGAGTCCTCCGGCACGTCCACCAGCACGGTCGGTTGCACGTACGGCGGCTGCACCGCGTCTGCACCGCCGAGCACCGCCCGGCCGCCGCGGGCCAGCGCGTCGTCGATGTGCCGGCGGATCACCTCCAGCTGGCTCGGCATGGTGATCGGGCCGATGTCGGTGCCGTCGGCGCCCACGGTGAGTCGTCCGGCCCGCTGGACCACCCGGTCAACGAAGCGGTCGAAGACCCCCTCGACGGCGTAGACCCGCTCGATGCCGATGCAGGTCTGGCCGGCGTTGGTGAGACCGCCCCAGACGGCTGCCGCGGCCGCGGCGTCCAGGTCGGCGTCGGTGTCGACGATCATCGCGTCCTTCCCACCGGCCTCGATGAGCACGGGGGTCAGGGACTCGGCGCAGGCGGCCATCACCTTTCGACCAGTAGCTGTGGACCCGGTGAAGGCCACCTTGTCGACCCCGGATCGGCACAGCGCCGCGCCAACGTCACCGAGGCCGTGCACCGCGGCGAACACCGGCTCCTCGGTGACGACCTCGGCGAAGCTGTCCACCAGCCACTGGCCGACGGTCGGGGTGTACTCGCTGGGCTTGAGGACCACGGCGTTGCCCGCGGCCAGGGCGTAGGCGATGGAGCCGATCGGGGTGAACACGGGGTAGTTCCACGGGCCGATGACGCCGACCACCCCGTACGGCTGGTATTCCAGGTGGGCGGCGAACTCCGCCAGCATCAGCCGGGACCGTACCCGGCGGGGGCCGAGCACCCGCTTGGCGTTGCGCGCGGCCCAGTCGAGGTGCTCGACGGCGGTGACCACCTCGACGACGGCCTCGGCGACCGGCTTACCGCCCTCGAGATGCACCAGCTCGGCGAGCTCCTCGATCCGGGACGCCAGCCGGCTCCGCCAGCGCAGCAGCCGTTCCCGTCGGGCGGCGACGCCGAGCCCGGCCCACCACCCGCTGGCGGCACGGGCCCGGGCGACGGTTGCTTCGACATCGGCGGGGGAGGCGACTGGCAGCCGCCCGGCCTCCGCGCCGGTCGCCGGGTTCGTCGACACGAGTCGACCGTCCTCGATAACCGGCAGGCCCGGAACATGTACAGCCGTCATGGCAGAAGTCTAGACCCGGCTTGCTACTCGCCGGTAGGGCCGGCGCTGTCCGCCTACCGCCGCCCCGGCGCCGTGACATAGCCCACGGCATCTCGACAACCCTGCGGCACATGGCAGACTCGCGCGCATACCTTAGCGGCCGTTAACGCCGGCTGCATGGAGCTGACCAGGGAGGCTTGGCGTGACGCGCGAGTTCGCCAGTGTGGGTGTGGTGGGTCTGGGCACCATGGGTGCCGGCATCGTCGAAGTCTTCGCCCGAAACGGCATCGACGTCGTTGCCGTCGAGGTGACCGAGGCGGCGCTGGAGCGCGGCCGGGCCACCCTCATCGGCTCGACCGACCGGGCGGTCGCCAAGGGCAAGCTCGCGGCGGCCGACCGGGACGCGCTCCTGGCCCGGGTCGACTGGCAGGTCGGGCTGGCGGCCCTGCACGCGGTCGACCTGGTGATCGAGGCCATTCCCGAGCAGCTCGATCTGAAGCAGCGAATTTTCGCGGAGCTGGATCGGGTCTGCAAGCCCGAGACGGTGCTGGCCACGAATACCTCGTCGCTGTCGGTAACCGAGATCTCGGTGGCCACGACCCGCCCCAACCAGGTCATCGGCATCCACTTTTTCAACCCGGCGCCGGTCATGAAGCTGGTGGAGATCGTCCGGACGGTGGTCACCTCGGCCGAGGTCGTAGCCGACGTGGAGCGGCTCTGCGCGCGGCTGGGCAAGGTCGACGTGACGATCAGCGACCGAGCGGGCTTCATCGCCAACGCTCTGCTCTTCGGTTACCTCAACCATGCGGTCAGCCTGGTCGAGGCGCGCTACGCCAGCCGGGAGGACATCGACGCGGCGATGAAGCTCGGCTGCGGGTTGCCGATGGGTCCGTTGGCGTTGATGGATCTGATCGGGCTGGACACCGCGTACGAGATTCTGGACACGATGTACCGGCGGGGCGGCCGGGACCGGCGACACGCTCCGGTGCCGCTGATCAAGCAGATGGTCACCGCCGGGCTGCTCGGTCGGAAGTCGGGGCGCGGCTTTTACACCTACGAGCGGCCGGGCTCGCCGGTGGTCGTACCGGACGACCAGACGCCGGTGGGTGCGGAGTCGACGCTCGAGGCCGGTGCGCGGGGCATCGCGAAGGTCGGTGTGGTCGGTTCCGGGACGATGGCGACCGGCATCATCGAAGTCTTCGCGAAGGCTGGCTACGAGGTGGTCTCGGTGACCCGCGGGGCGGAGAAGTCCGGCAAGCTCTTCGAGGCGGTCAAGACCTCGCTCAACAAGGGCGTGGTGCGGGGCAAGCTGGGCGAGGCCGACCGGGACGCCGCGCTGGGCCGGGTCACGTGGTCCGCGACGTTGGAGCACCTCGCCGACGTCGACCTGGTGGTCGAGGCCGTCATCGAGGAGCTGAGTGTCAAGAAGGCGCTCTTCGCCAGCCTCGACGAGATCTGCAAGCCCGGTGTCGTGCTCGCCACCACCACCTCGTCGCTGCCGGTGATCGATGTCGCGATGGCCACCCAGCGTCCGGCGGACGTGGTCGGCCTGCACTTCTTCAACCCGGCACCGGTCATGTCGCTGGTGGAGATCGTGCGGACCATCCGCACCTCGGCGGAGACCACCGCGACCGCGAAGGCGGTCTGCGGGGAGCTGGGCAAGACTGGCGTGGTCTGCGGTGACCGATCCGGGTTCATCGTCAACGCGCTGCTCTTCCCGTACCTCAACGACGCGGTGAAGATGTTGGAGGCGAGCTACTCGACCGCCGACGACATCGATCATGCGATGAAGCTCGGCTGCGGGTATCCGATGGGTCCGTTCGAGTTGCTCGACGTGGTCGGCCTCGACGTGTCCCTGGCTATTCAGCGGGAGCTGTACCTGGAACTGCGCGAGCCGGGGTTCTCTCCCGCGCCGTTGCTGGAGCACCTGGTCACCGCCGGCTATCTGGGGCGGAAGACTGGCCGGGGCTTCCGCGATCACACTCGTCGCTGAGCAGCGGGGGCAGGTGCGGGCCGGTCGCGTCGCCGGCCCGCCGACGCCGCACCACGTCCTCCCGCCGTACGCTGGAGGGTGTGAGCCCTCGTCGTAACCGATCCCGCCGGGATGAGAGCGTGCAGTTCGATTCCGCGCGGCTGCGGCAGGGGGTCGAGTCGGTGCAGCAGTGGCGGGACGGCGACTGGCAGGTCCGGTTGATCAGCGGCGGCGCGTCGACGAAGACCTACCGTTGCCCCGGTTGTGACCAGGAGATCCGGCCCGGTGTGGCGCATGTCGTGGCGTGGCCCGCCCAGGGGTGGGGGGACCTGACCGACCGCCGGCACTGGCACAGCGGCTGTTGGCGGGCCCGGGACCGGCGGGCACCGATCGTGCAACGGGGCCGCGGCGCGCCCCGCCACGGCTGAGACGCGCCCCGCCACGGGTGAGGGGCGATCGGGCTGCCGTCTTCCTGACCCCGACCGGGTTGCCGGCCCGGTGACGGGGGAGACTGGGCGGGTGAGCACACCCATCCGCGCCTCGTCGATCCTGCCCAGCCGCCGGGAGGAGATCGAGCTGCACACCGCCGACGGGCTGCGCCTCGTCGGTGAGCTGGCCCGACCGGTCGACCGCGCGCCGGTCGCCACGCTGGTCTGCCTGCATCCGCTGCCCACCCACGGCGGGATGATGGACAGCCACGTGTTCCGCAAGGCCGCCTGGCGCCTACCGGCCCTGGCGGACCTGGCGGTGCTGCGGTTCAACACCCGGGGTACGACCAGCATGCGCGGTACCAGTGCGGGGACGTTCGACAACGCGGTCGGCGAGCGGTACGACGTCGCCGCCGCCATCGAGTACGCGGAGTTCCACGAGCTGCCGGAGATCTGGCTGCTGGGCTGGTCGTTCGGCACCGACCTGACCCTGCGGTACGGCTGTGACCCGGCCGTGGCGGGTGCCCTCCTGCTCTCCCCGCCGCTGCGGTTCTCCGGCCCCGAGGACCTGGCGAGTTGGGCCTCCGCCGGTAAGCCGATCACGGCGCTGGTGCCGGAGTTCGACGACTACCTGCGGCCCGAGGAGGCGCGGGAGCGCTTCGCGGCCGTGCCGCAGGCTGAGGTGGTCGGGGTGCCGGGGGCCAAACACCTGTGGGTCGGTGACGCCGAGACCGTCCTCGACGAGGTCGTCCGGCGGGTCAACCCCTCCGTCCCTGTGCCGCTGCCGACCACCTGGGACGGCCCGATGGAGACCGGCGATGTCAGCGCGTACGCCGATCGCACGGTCGCGGCCTTCGCCGACCGGCCGGTGCCGGGCCCAACGGCCGGCTAGCGGGAGTTAGCGGGAGTCCTGGCGCGGGATGACCACCTCGCGGAGGATCAGCTGGAACGCCGCGACGGTGGGGATCGCGATGAGGGCGCCCACCACGCCGATCAGGGCGACGCCGAGCAGCGCCGCCACCAGGGCGGCCACCTCGTTGACCTGCACCGATCGGCGCATCACCTTGGGGTAGATCAGGTAGTTCTCCACCTGCTGGTAGATGAGGAAGAACAGCACGCAGGCGATCCCCACCGGCAGGTCGGTGGCGAAGCCGACCAGGCTCACGATCACCGCCCCGAGCGTGGCACCGATCTGCGGGATCAGGTCGGTCACCGCCACCACGACGGCTAGGGCGAACGGGTACGGCAATCCGGCAAGCAACGCGAAGACGAAGGTGGTCGTACCGGCGAGGAGGGCGATGATGAGCGCCCCGACGATGTACGCGCCGACCTTGGCGATGATTTCATCACCGATGAGACGTACCCGGTCCCGACGGGACCGGGGGACGAGCGCGTAGCCGAGCGACCGCAGCCGGTTGAAGTACGCCAGGAAGTAGATGGTGAGTACGAGCACGGTCAGGGTTCGGAAGGCGGTGCCGAAGATGAGCTGGGCGCCGCCGAGTACTCCGTCGAGTGCCTGGCCGAGAGTGCCGGTGTCCGCGGCCTGCTGCGCCCGTTCCACCAGGTCGTACCGCTCGATCAGCTCGTTGATGGTCTCATTGCGCCGCAGTGTCTCCAGGTAGCTGGGGAACTGCTCGAGGAACTGGTTGGACTGGGTGATGATCGGTGGCACCAGGGCGACCGCGCCGCTGCACAGCAGGAGGAGCAGGGTCAGCATGACGACCGTGACCGCCAGCCCGTGGGGCAGCCCGAGCCGGCGTAGCCGCGCCACCGCCGGATAGAGCCCGACGGCGAGGAAGAGCGCGATCACGACGGGGACGAGTAGGCCGGCGGCGTTGCGCACGCCGAGGAAGAGGGCGTAGGCCAGCAGCGCGCCGAGCCCGCCGGTGAAGCCGACGAGGAAGCTGCTCCGCCGCAGGGGCCGTCCCGGCACGCCGAACCGCCCGGACCCCTGGTCGGCGCGGTGCTGCTGCGACTCCGGCTCGCCCGGCGCCACCGGAGCTCAGGCCGTCCGCCCAGCGCCGTGACCGGCCCGCCACGCCTCGCTCCGCCACCGGCGGGTCCCGCCCGGAAGCGCCGTCCAGCCGGCCGGGCCCGGGGTCGCCGTCCAGCCGGCCGCGCCTGGGCTCGCCGTCCAGCCGGCCGGCTCAGTCCTTGTCAACGACGACCTTGCTCGGCTTGGAGCTGCGCTCGTCGGTGGTGGGCTTCGCCGGCCGGGTGTTGTTCTCGCCGGTGCTGGTGATCTTCGTGGGGGCGGCTGCCCGGCCCCCTTCACCCGGTACGGCCGCGACGGTCGGCTCGCCGTCCACCCCGGCGCTGGCCTCATCACCGTCCTTCGTGGTAACCGACTTCACGCTGCCCTTCGCGGACTCGTCAACGGCGGGCTCGATCCGCCCGCGGGCCGGCTGGCCGGCATCAGCCGGATCGACCTTGCCGGCCCCGGTCCGGTCGCTGGCGGGCGGCGCCGGCGCGGCCGTGGGGGCCCGACCGTTGTCGGAATCGCTGCCCGCGGGTCCGTCCGGAGCGGGCTTGGCCGCACCGGACAACTCCAGCCGAAGTTCTGCCACCTGTTGCTGCAGGTCGTCGGACTCCTGGCGGGATCGCCAGGTCTCCTGCCGCAGATCAGCGAGCTGCTGCTGCGCCTGCGCGATCTCCGTCATCACCTGGGCGAGTTGCTGCCGGCTGGTCGCGGCCTCCTGCTGCGTCGCCGCCAGGTGCTGTTGAGTGGTGGCCAGGGCCTGCGCGGTGGTGGCGGCGTACTCCTCGAACTGACGTCGGGAGGTGGCGGCGTACTCGTCGGCGGCGTGGCGCTGCTCGGCCGCCGCCTCCTCGGCCTGGCTCAGCAGCGCCGATGCCTCCTGGTCGGCCCGCTCGCGTAGGGCCTGGGCATCCTGCTCGGCGGTCTGCCGGATGCTCTCGGCGGCACCCTCGATCTCGTTTCGGCGGGCCGTGTACGCGGACTCCAACTCGGTCTTGCGCGAGCTGAACTCGGTTTCCAGCTCCTGCTGTCGGGTCGTGAACCCGGTTTCCAGCTCCTGCTGTCGGGTCGTGAAGCCGGTTTCCAGCTCCTGCTGTCGGGTGGCGAAGCCGGTCTCCAGCTCCTGCTGCCGGGTCTCCAGCTCCTGCTGCTGGGTAGCGAAGCCGGTCTCCAGCTCCTGCTGCCGGCTTGTGTACTGCTGCTCCAACTCGGCGTGCCGGGACTCGTGTCGTTGCTCCAACTCGTCGCGGCGGGACTCGTGCCGCTGCTCCAACTCGTCGCGCCGGCTGGCGAACTCCTGGTCGTCGGCGGCCCGGCGCTGGTCCAGCTCGCGGTCAGCCGCTGCCCGGCGGTTGTTGACCTCTTTCTCCACCCCCGCCCGCCACGCTCCCAGCTCCTGTTGGGCCTGGGCTCGGGTCTGCCGGGCGTACGCCTCGGTCTCGGTGCGTGTTTCCTGCGCGTACGCCTCGGCCTCGGCCCGCTGCCGCTTTGCCGCGTCGGCAGCCTGCTTGGCGAGTAGCTCCGCCTCCTGGCGGGCCTTGGCGTGGGCGGCCCGGCCGGCGGTGCTGGCGTCGTCGATGATCTGCTTGGCCTCCTGCTGGGCCTTGGCGTGGGTGGCCCGGCTCGCCTCGGTCGCCTGCTCCACGAGGCGTCCGGCCTCCTCCTGCGCCTTGGCCTGCACCTCCTTGGCGGCCTCCCGCAGCTCGGTCGACTCCTGCTGGGCCTTGTCCTGCGCGGTGCGGGCCGCCTCGCGCAGCTTCGTCGCCTCCTGCTGGGCCCGCGTGTGTACCTCTTTGGCGGTGTCCCGCAGTTGGGTAGCTTCCTGCTGGGCCCTCGTCAGCGCCTCCTGCGCGGTCTTGCGTTGCCGGGCGGCCTCCTCGGTCGCGGCCTTCACCGCGGCGTCTGCCTCCTCGGTCGCGGCTTTGACGGTGGCGTCTGCCTGTTCGGTGGCGGCTTTGACGGTGGCGTCTGCCTGTTCGGTGGCGGTTTTGACGGTGGCGTCTGCCTGTTCGGTGGCGGTTTTGACGGTGGCGTCTGCCTGTTCGGTGGCGGCCTTGACCGTGGCGTCTGCCTGCTCGGTCGCGGCCTTGACCGTGGCGTCTGCCTCCGCTTTCCGAGCTGCGGTGTGCCGCTCCTCCTCTTCGCGGCGGGTGGCCAGGGCCAGCTCGAAGTCCTTGAGTGCTTGGGCCGCCTCCGCCCGTGCCTCGTCAATGATGTGCTCGGCGGCGGCTCGGCGGGAATCGATCTCCTTGTTCGCGGCGGCGAGGATCTCTTCGGCCTGTTCTTCGGCGAGGGTGAGGACCTGCTCGACGCGGGGTCCAAGGTGCCGGAAGGAGGCGCGGTCCACCACGCCGACCTGTTTGCGGACCTGGGCGAGGTCTCGCTGGAGCACCTCCACCTGGCCGGCCAGCTTATGAATTTGGGTGTAGGCCTGCTCTCGCTCGGCGGTCAGGGTGGCGATCTCGTGCTCGGCGCGAGCGACGTACCGGTTTACCTGCCCTTTCACGTACCCCCGCAGGCCGGACTCGAAGCTGGGCTCCGTGGTCACATCCCCGCCGAGAGCGAACAGTTCCTCGCCGTTCGACATGCCCCCATCCTCACACGCAATCGGCCCTCTTGGGGCGATACGGACTCGTCGGATGCAGCGGTTCAACCGGTGCGATCCGGACTTAGAACAACGTACGGCGCGGGGCGACACCGGATGTCCAGCATCGCCCCGCGTGGTGGAACAGGCCTGGCTGAGTAGATCAGCTGGCTGATTCGGTGCTCTCGCTCTTCTTCGCCTCCGTGGTGTCCTCCGATTTCGCCTCCGCGGCGGCGGCCACGGCCGAGGCTGCTGCCGCGGCGGCGTCCGGTCCCGTACCCGGGACGATGCCGGCGAGCCCGGAGAGCATCTGGCCGAGCTGGGAGGTGACAGCGTCCTTCTGGCGGGTCAGATCCTCGACCTCGCGGCGGGCCGTCTGAGTGGCCAGGTCGGCCTCGGCGCGGGCCTCGGTGAGCAGTCGCTCGGCCTCGGTCTTCGCTTCGTTCAGGCTCTTGTCGGCGGTCGCCTTGGCCTCTTCGACCGTGTCGTGGGCGGTGCGCTCCGACTCGACCCGGCGCGCCTCGGCGCGCTGCTCGATCTCCTTGGCCCGCTCCTGGGCGGCCTGGGCCCGCTCCTCGGCCTCGTTGACCAGCTTCTGGGTCTGGGCGACCTGGGTGGCGTGCCGCTCCGACTCCTCGCGCTCGGCCTTCTCCCGCCGCTCGGCCAGCTGCAGCTCAAGGGCCTGTAGGTCCTTGTCGCGCTTGTCCCGCGCGTCGGTGAGGAGCTTCGTCGCCTCGGCGCGCTTCTCCTCGGCCTCGCGGGCGGCCTTCGCCCGCTGCTGGGTGATCTCCCGTTCCGCGGTGGCGCGGAGGGTGGAAACCTCCCGCTCGACGGTGGATTTCAGCTCGGCCACCTCGTGCGCGGTGACGGTGCGCAGCTGCTTGGTCTCTCGATCGGCGTCGGCCCGCAGGGTGTCGGCCTCGCGGCGGGCCTGGACGCGAACCTCGGCCGCCTCGCGCTCCGCGGCGGTCCGGACGTTGCCCACCTCCCGCTCCGAGGTGGCCTTCATCGCCGCCACCTCGGCCCGCGCCTTGTCAGTGATCTCCCGGGCCTCGAGGCGGGCGGCGGAGAGAATGCCCTCGGACTCCCGCTTCGCCTCGTTGCGGTGGTCGTTGGCGTGCTCCTCGGCGAGCCGGAGGATCTGCTCAACGCGGGTGCCGATGCCGGAGAGGGTCGGCCGACTGTTCTCTTCGAGTTGCTTGCTGACCTCGGAGAGCTTCTGGTCGAGGGCGCTCATCCGCTGCTCGGCCTGGCGGAGCCGGCGCTGCGCGTCGTTCATCCGCTGCTCGGCCTCGGCGCGGGCCTGCTCGGACTGGGTCAGCGCGGCGCTCAGCCGACCGAGGAAGTCGTCAACCTGCCCGGTGTTGTAGCCGCGTAGGCCGACCGTGAAGTCCGGCTGGGTGTTCGCGCTATCGAAGAACGCAAGAGGGGAGGACTGCTGCTGGGGCATTGGGACATACTGGCAGATGACCTGGGGGCCTTCGCAAGAGCGCCCCGACCTTTGCCATCCTCATTACAGGGTTCGACCCGGTTGGGTCGCGGCTGCCGGACCAGTTGGCGATCTTGGCAGCTCCCGGACCCCGTGACGGTCTGAAGTGGGCTCTGAAATGGGGCCGTGAGCAAGGACTCGCGGCCCCATTCCGTTCTGCACCGGTATCGGGGGAGCCGGTATCGTTCGAATGGGCGTCCAGACCAGCGAATGGAAAGGCAATCCAGCCACCACATTGGTGGCGACCTTGCCCGTCTGATCAGTGACCGCGGAACCGGTTGATCGCTGCCTCGTGCCGCCCGCGGAACTCGGGGTCGCGCACCCCGAGGCCGTCCGCCGGAGCAAGGCAGCGGACCCCGACCTTGCCCTGGTGCGCGTTTCGGTGCACCTCATATGCGGCCTGGCCGGTCTGCTCCAGGCTGTAGGTCCTCGACACGGTTGGGTGGATCTTGCCGAGGGCGATCAGCCGGTTCGCCTCCCACGCCTCCCGGTAGTTGGCGAAGTGGCTGCCGACGATCCGCTTCAGGTGCATCCAGAGGTAGCGGTTGTCGTACTGGTGCTGGTAGCCACTGGTCGAGGCGCAGGTGACCACGGTGCCGCCACGCTTGGTGACGAAGACGCTGGCTCCGAAGGTCTCTCGCCCCGGGTGCTCGAAGACGATGTCGGGGTCCTCACCGCCGGTCAGCTGACGAATCCGTTCACCGAAGCGGCGCCACTCGTCCGGGTTCTGGGTTTGCTCGTCCTTCCAGAACCGAAAGCCCTCGGCCGCCCGGTCGATCACCAGCTCCGCGCCCATCCGCCGGCACAGCTCCGCCTTTTCCGGCGAGGAGACCACGCAGACCGGAATCGCACCGCCGGTGAGCGCCATCTGGGTGGCGTAGCTACCCAGGCCGCCCGAGGCACCCCAGATCAGTACGACATCCCCCTGCTTCATGTTGGCACCGTGGTGGGAGACGAGCTGCCGGTACGCGGTGGAGTTGACCAGCCCCGGGCTCGCCGCCTCCTCCCAGCTGAGGTGGCGGGGCTTCGGCATGAGCTGGTTGGCCTTGACGATCGCCAGCTCGGCCAGACCGCCGAAGTTGGTCTCGAAGCCCCAGATTCGCTGCTGTGGATCGAGCATGGTGTCGTCGTGTCCGGCGGCCTCCTCCAGCTCCACCGAGAGGCAGTGGGCGACGACCTCGTCGCCGGCCTGCCACCGGGTTACGCCGGGACCGGTGCGCAGCACGACGCCGGCCGCGTCCGAACCGACCACGTGGTACGGCAGGTCGTGCCGCCTGGTCAGCTCGGAGAGTCGGCCGTAGCGCTGGAGGAACTTGAAGGTCGGTAGCGGTTCGAAGATGCTCGTCCAGACCGTGTTGTAGTTGATGGCGCTGGCCATCACCGCCACCAGTGCCTCGCCGGGACCAGGTTGCGGGGTCGGCACGTTCTGGACATGCAGCGCCTTGCGTGGATCCTTGTCCCGCGTGGCCATCCCGTCGAAGATCTGTGTCTCCTCGGCGCGTACGACTACGCCTCGGTAGGACTGCGGAATCGGGAGCCGTGCAACACCGGCGAGTTCACGTTCGGGCTGCGTCGAACCCTCCGCAGCCATGATTGTTTCGAGGATGTCCTGCACTTCGACCTCCCGTTCGTCTGCCCCGCGCGTCGCCGGCAGGGGCGTGCCATCGTCGGCGCCCGGCGGTCGGTCACCGTCTCGGCATTGACACATGCCGGCATCGACCGCGCTGCTGTGGGGGCGGACGTTACTGAACGGTAGCTTTGCTCGGAAGTGCTGTGTGAAAAAGTGCATCGATTGATGGGTGGGCTCGGCTCGGCAGGGAGCAGGCCGGGCCGACCCCCTCGCGGTGGGTTGTGGCGGGCCACCCGTCGCAGTAGACGGTGGCGGGCCCACCCGTCTCAGTGAGCCTTCCGCGTAGCGGGACGCACCGGCTCCGCCGACGCAAACACAGTCGGCGAGGTCCTTCGGCGTAGGCCAGGGGCGGTCGGCGCGGTCCTTCGGCGGTAGGCCAGGCACCGGCGGGCTGCTGGGCGGGCGCGGGTATTGCTGCGCCCCAGCTATGCGGGCAGCTCGACAGCGGGCGGCACCGCATCGCCTGGTCACGGCAGGACGATGCTCGGTCACCCGCCCGGGTGCCCCGGCGAGCCCGTTCAACGCTGAGCGGGCCGGCCAGGTACCGCACGGCCTCCCTCGCGTACCCACGGCACCACGGTGTTTGTGGAACTCATGGTGACGCAGGACCTCGAAGAAGTCGATCTCTGGTAGAGCCGCCCCCAGATCAAGGTCCGGCGGCATTTTCACTGCAGCGACGTCCCGGCCGATCCGGACAAGCCGGGACCGTCACCTACCGCACTGGCCTCGTCGCCCCGGAACGGCTCAGTGGGCTGTGGCAGGCTCGACCAACTCGACTAGGACGCCACCGGCGTCCTTCGGGTGGACGAAATTGATCCGGGAGTTCGCGGTGCCCCGCTTCGGCTGCTCGTACAGCAGGCGCAGACCCCGCTCGCGTAGCTTCGCGCAGGCTACGTCGATGTCGGCGACCGTGTACGCGACCTGTTGCACCCCCGGGCCCTGCCGGTCGAGGAACCGCGCGATCGTGGACGCTGGCGAGAGTGGGGCGAGCAGCTGTACGCAGCCGCCGGCGGCAGTCGGACCGACTGCCAGCATCGCCTCGCGGACGCCCTGCTCCTCGTTGGTCTCGGTGTGTACGCACCGCATACCGAAGGCGCGCTGATAGAAGTCGATCGCCTCGTCCAGGTCGGGTACCGCGATACCGATGTGGTCGATGCGACGTAATCCGATGTCTGTGCCGTGGTCCGCAGCGGACTCGACGGGGGGATGCTCGGCCATGGCGTCAGTCTGGCCGAACGGGTGCCCGGGGAGCGCGGTCGGTTGGCAATCTCACGCCACGGAAAGGCGCTGACCCCGTGCGACCGGATGGTGCTGAGCCGTGCGACCGGATGGTGCTGAGCCGTGCCACCGGATGGTGCTGAGCTAACCTGTCCGGACGGTCACGCGGGCGTTCCCGCGCCCCGTGCGCGGCGGGGCGATGCGGTTGTGTCCCGGGCCGGCTCTAGCGTGCGTCGTCGATGTGCGCGGGGTCACCGTCGCCGATCTGCGCTCAGAAGCTAAGGTGCGTCCTAACAATCGTTAAGGCGTACAGGTCGGGACCCTCGGAGGCAGGTATGGCTTCGGTGATCGTCAGCGGCGCTCGAACCCCGATGGGGCGACTGCTGGGAAATCTCAAGGATCTTTCCGCGACCCGGCTTGGTGGCGTGGCGATCAAGGCGGCGCTGGAGCGTGCCGAGGTTGCCCCCGACCAGGTCCAGTACGTGATCATGGGGCAGGTGCTTCAGGCGGGCGCCGGTCAGATTCCGGCCCGGCAGGCGGCCGCCGAGGCGGGCATCCCGCTCTCCGTTCCGGCGCTGACCATCAACAAGGTCTGCCTCTCCGGGCTGGACGCGATCGCCCTGGCCGATCAGTTGATCAGAGCTGGGGAGTTCGACGTCGTCGTGGCCGGCGGCATGGAGTCGATGACCAACGCCCCGCATCTGCTGTTGGGGCAGCGGGGTGGCTACAAGTACGGCGACGTGGTGATCAAGGACCACATGGCCCTCGACGGGCTCACCGATGCCTGGGACTGCTGCTCGATGGGGGAGTCGACCGAGCGGCACGGCAGCACCAAGGGGATCAGCCGTGCGGAGCAGGACGCCTTCGCCGCGGGAAGCCACCAGCGTGCCGCCGCAGCCCAGAAGAACGGGCACTTCACCGAAGAGATCACCCCGGTTGTGCTCCCGCAGCGTAAGGGTGAGCCGCTGGTGATCAGTGAGGACGAGGGCATTCGTCCGGACGCCACCGCGGAGTCGTTGGCGAAGCTACGCCCGGCCTTCGCCCCGGAGGGCAGTATCACCGCCGGCAGCTCGTCGCCGATCTCCGACGGGGCTGCCGCCGTGCTGGTGATGAGTAAAGCCAAGGCCAAGGAGCTGGGGCTGACCTGGCTGGCCGAGATCGGTGCGCACGGCAACGTCGCCGGCCCGGACAACTCGCTGCACTCGCAGCCGTCCAACGCGATCGGCCACGCGCTCCGGAAGGCGGGCCTCACCATCAACGATCTGGATCTGATCGAGATCAACGAGGCGTTCGCGCAGGTGGGCATCCAGTCAACCCGTGACCTCGGGATCAGCCCGGACAAGGTCAACGTCAACGGCGGTGCGATCGCCCTCGGGCACCCGATCGGTATGTCCGGCGCCCGGCTGGTCCTGACCCTGGCGCTGGAGCTCAAGCGGCGCGGCGGCGGCACCGGCGCGGCGGCGCTCTGCGGCGGTGGTGGCCAGGGCGACGCGTTGATCATCCACGTCCCAGCGGGGGCCGAGAGCCAGGGGTGAGCCAGACCGGCGAGCCCTCCTGGTGGGGAACGAAAGGCACCATGACTGACGCCGTCAACAATGTCCCGGCCGCGCCGCCGGTGCGCCGCAGCCGGGACATTCCCATGCTCGTTGAGCGGGCCCGCGCGGGTGACCCCCGTGCGGTCGCCCGGCTCATCACGTTGGTCGAATCCGGGGACGAGACGCTGCCGCAGATCGCGGCGGCTCTCGCCCCGTACGCGGGCCAGGCCCAGGTGGTCGGCCTGACGGGTTCGCCCGGAGTGGGTAAGTCGACCACCACCAACGAGTTGGTGCGAGCGCTGCGTTCCCGGGGACACCGGGTCGGCGTGCTGGCCATCGACCCGTCTAGCCCGTTCACCGGTGGGGCGATCCTCGGCGACCGGGTCCGGATGCAGGACCACGCCACCGATCCCGGCGTCTACATCCGTTCCATGTCCAGCCGGGGGCACCTCGGTGGGCTTTCGGCGGCAACGCCGCAGGCGGTCCGGGTGCTGGAGGGCGCCGGCTGCGACGTGGTCCTGGTGGAGACCGTTGGCGTGGGTCAGGCGGAGGTGGAGGTCGCCTCGCTCGCGGACACCACGCTCGTGTTGCTCGCGCCCGGAATGGGGGACGCGATCCAGGCGGTCAAGGCCGGGATCCTGGAGATCGCCGACGTGTTCGTGGTCAACAAGGCCGACCGGGACGGCGCCGATGCCACCGTCCGGGACATCCAGGGCATGATCGCACTGGGGGAACGAGGGCCGGGGCAGTGGCGGCCCGCGGTGGTGCGCGCGGTCGCCGTACGCGGCGAGGGGATCGACGACGTCGCCGCGGCGATCGACAAGCACCGGGGTTGGCTGGTCGAGCGGGGCGAACTCCGTCGTCGTCAGGAGGCACGGGCCGCCGCTGAGGTGGAGGCGATCGCGCTGGGCGCACTCCGGGCCCGCATCGGTTCGCTGCGGGACGGTACCGAGCTGTCGACGCTCGCCGCCTGGGTGGCCGCGGGTTCGCTCGACCCGTACGCGGCGGCTGATCAGCTCCTCGCCCAGATCGCCGGCGACAGCACCGGCAACCCTACCGGCCGGTACGAACGTCCTTAGCGAGCGTTCAGGCCAGGATCTACACTCGGAGGTGGAGTCACAGACCCGAGGAGGAGCCCCGCGGATGAACGCCGACGAGATCGCCGCTGGACGCAAACGCTGGCAGGACCGCTACGATGCCGCGCGTAAACGGGACGCCGACTTCACCACGCTCTCCGGGATGGCTGTCGCCCCGGTGTACGGGCCGCCGGAGGGGGTGGACCACCCCGGCTTCGAGCGGATCGGCTGGCCGGGTGAGTTCCCGTACACCCGTGGTCTGCACCCGACCGGGTACCGAGGGCGGGCCTGGACCATCCGGCAGTTCGCCGGCTTCGGTAACGCCCGGCAGACCAACGAGCGCTACAAGATGATCCTGGGTGCGGGGGGCGGCGGGCTCTCTGTCGCCTTCGACATGCCCACGCTGATGGGTCGTGACTCGGATGAACCGCAGTCACTCGGTGAGGTCGGGCACTGCGGGGTCGCGGTGGACAGCGCCGCCGACATGGAGGTGCTCTTCGACGGCATCGACCTGGCCGGGGTCACGACGAGTATGACCATCTCCGGACCGGCCGTCCCGGTCTTCTGTATGTATCTGATCGCTGCCGAGCGGCAGGGCGCGGACCTCTCCCGCCTGGACGGCACCCTGCAGACGGACATCTTCAAGGAGTACATCGCACAGAAGGAGTGGCTCTTCGACCCGGAGCCGCACCTGCGCCTCATCGGCGACTTGATGGAGTACTGCGCCCGGGAGATTCCCCGGTACAAGCCGCTCTCCGTCTCCGGTTACCACATCCGGGAGGCGGGCTCGACGGCCGCGCAGGAGCTGGCGTACACCCTCGCCGACGGCTTCGGCTACGTCGAGCTGGGCCTCTCCCGCGGCCTCGACGTGAACGTCTTCGCCCCGGGCCTGAGCTTCTTCTTCGATTCCCATGTGGATTTCTTCGAGGAGGTCGCGAAGTTCCGTGCCGCCCGCCGGATCTGGGCCCGATGGCTGCGCGACGTCTACGGCGCCACCAGTGAGAAGGCGCAGTGGCTGCGCTTCCACACCCAGACCGCCGGGGTCTCGCTGACCGCGCAGCAGCCGGTCAACAACGTGGTCCGGACGGCCGTGGAAGCCCTCGCGGCCGTGCTCGGCGGCACCAACTCGCTGCACACCAACGCCCTCGACGAAACCCTGGCACTGCCCACCGACGAGTCGGCCGAGATCGCCCTGCGGACCCAGCAGGTGTTGATGGAGGAGACCGGGGTGACCAACGTGGCCGACCCGCTGGGCGGCTCCTGGTATGTCGAGGCGCTCACCGACAAGATCGAGGCCGAGGCGGAGGAGATCTTCGCCCGGATCCGGCAGCTCGGTGGGGAGGGACCACACGAGATCGGCCCGATGACCTCGGGAATCCTCCGAGGTATCGAGGATGGTTGGTTCACTGGGCACATCGCCGAGGCGGCGTTCGCCTACCAGCGGGCGCTGGAGAAGGGCGAGAAGAAGATCGTCGGGGTCAACTGCCATACCGGCACGGTCGCCAAGGACCTGGAGATCCTGCGGATCTCGCACGAGGTGGAGCTGGAACAGCGGCGCACGCTCGGCGAGCGGAAGGCAGCCCGGGACGATGCCGAGGTCAGCGCGGCGTTGGAGCGGATGGTCGCGGTCAGCCGGACCAGCGGGAACATGATCCCGGCGATGCTCGACGCGGTCCGTGCCGAGGCGACCCTGGGCGAGATCTGTGACGCGCTGCGCCTCGAGTGGGGCGTCTACCGCGAGCCGGCTCGCTTCTGACCGCCGGCATCCCGCAGGCGCGGCGGGGAGGTGTGGTGACCTGCGTGAGAACCGTGACCTTCGGCGTCACCGAAGGGCGGAGATTGGCGTCACCCGTGCGAGACTAGGTAACCATGAGCGACCCACGGATCACCCCGTCGATCTTTACCCGCGGCGCGGTAGACCTCAGCGCGCTGCGCACCCCCGCACCCTCCCCGGCCCCCGCGCCTGCCCAGTCCGGCCCGTCCGACGACGGCGCCGGGAGCACTGCCGCCGTCATTGCTGTCACCGAGGCGACCTTCCAGGCCGAGGTCCTCGAACGGTCGCTCAGCACGCCGGTGGTCGTCGACTTCTGGGCCGAGTGGTGCGAACCCTGCAAACAGCTCTCGCCGGTGCTTGAGCGGCTCGCCGTCGAGGGCGGCGGCGCCTGGGTGCTGGCCAAGGTCGACGTGGACGCCAACCCCCGGCTGGCGCAGATGTTCCGGGTGCAGGGCATCCCGATGGTCTACGCGGTGGTCGGCGGCCAGCCGGTTGACGCGTTCTCCGGGGTGGTGCCCGAGGCGCAGCTACGGCAGTGGATCCAGGCGGTTCTCAAGGCTGGTGGCGCGAGCGTGGCCGAGACGGCCGACCCACGGTTGGACGAGGCCGACGAATCGTTGCTCAACGGTGACCTGGACGCGGCGGAGCAGGCGTACCGCAAGATCCTGGCCGAGACGCCGTCGGACGCCGCGGCGGAGGCGGGGCTGGCCCAGGTCGGGCTGGCCCGTCGGGTTGCCGGTGCCGACCCGCAGGCGGTGCTCGCCGCGGCGAGCACGGCCACCGACGACATCGACGCCCAGCTGCTCGCCGCCGATGTCGAGGTGCTCGGCGGGATGGCGGAACAGGCCTACCAACGGCTGGTCGGGTTGGTTCGCCGTACCGCCGGCGAGGACCGTGAGAAGGTGCGTCAGCACCTGGTCGGCCTCTTCACCATCGCCGGCCCCGACGATTCCGCGGTGGCGCTGGCCCGTCGGGCACTGGCCAGCGCCCTGTTCTGATCCAGTCATGTCGGCGCGGGCCGGTGTGCCGACCGGCCCGCACGAGCTTGAGGACGGGAGCCCATGACGCGCCGGATCGCCGTCCTCGACGCGCCCACTAACCTCGGGCTACGCCCACCCACCGCCACCTCGGTGCCGGGCTGCGGCAAGGCTCCTGGTGCCCTGCGCGACCAGGGCCTGCTCAGCCGGCTTCGGGCCCGGGACGCCGGCTGCCTGACCCCGTCCCGGTACGACCCGGGCGACTGGCGGCCCGGCGATGGCGTATGTCACGCGTATGAGATAGCCAACTATTCGGTGGCGCTCGCCGACCGGATTGGAGCCGTCATAGATCGAGGCGAGTTTCCGTTGGTGCTCGGCGGGGACTGCTCGGTCGTGCTCGGCTCGGCGCTGGCCATGCACCGGCTCGGCGCGGCGGTGGGGGGTCGGGTCGGGCTCGTCTTCGTCGACGGGCATTCGGATTTTCGGCACCCCGGCAACGCCTCTTACGTGGGCGCGGCGGCCGGTGAGGGGTTGGCCCTGGTCACCGGCCGCGGTCAACCGGATCTGACCGCTATCGAAGGCCGGCGTCCGTACTTTCGGGATATCGACGTGGTGGTGCTGGGCATCCGGGCGCAGGACGACTATCGGCTCGACCTCCAAGCTGCCGGGATCACCACTCGACCGGTGCCGGCGCTGCGCGCGGAGGGTGCGGCCAGGACCGCGCAGTGGGCGCACGACCAGCTCACCCACTGCGCCGGCTACTGGCTGCACATTGACGTGGATGTGCTGGATCCGGCAGTGATGCCCGCCGTTGACGCTCCCGATCCGGGTGGGATCGCCTTCGCCGAACTGGAGAGTCTGCTTGCCGGCTTGGTAGACACCCCGCACTGCCTTGGCGTCGAGCTGACCGTTTTCGACCCGGACTACGACCCGGACGGTTCGTACGCTGCGGAGATCGTCAACACCCTGGTCGGAGGGCTCCGCCCGGTCACCGCGTCGGGATCGGCCCCGCCCTGGCGGCCTACCGTTGCCGCACCCCGTCGGGGGCCGGAGCGCCGCCGGAGCTCGGAGCAGCCGGTTCTCCTCGTCAACCAGGATGCTCCGGTCAAGGTGGTGCAGCTGCCGGAGCCCCCGCAGCTGCCGGAGCCCCCGCAGCTGCCGGAGCCCCCGGAGCCGCCGGAGCTGCTGACGGGCACGGGGGCGCCTGTTGCTCCCGAGGTGCCTGTTGCTCCCGAGGTGCCCGCTGATTCGACGGCGCCCTGAAGGCCCCGGGCGCCGGCAGGCCCTGGGCGCTCCCGGCGCGACGCCGAAGACCGGCTCCGATTGGGTGATGAATATCCGGAGGCGGGGTAATCCGGGGTGGGTCGACCCCTATCGCAGGTAGGTGAAAGACGGCAGTCCCGAACCGGACGCCCGGATGATGGTCCGCCGACCAAGGCGCGGATGGGCAGGGCCTAGGCTGGGCGCAGAGTGACCCACGACGCGGTGGGTCGAGGGGAGTGGCACCGATGGACCGGCGTCCGGCTACCAAACCGGGACCCGACCTCCGGCAGGTTGATACCGGCCGGGACGACAACTTCGATTCGGCGACCGATTCCGACGGGTTCGGTGACGTCGAAACTGGTGTGACCGGCTTGACTGGTTCGAGCATCGACTCGATCTACGACTTGGGCCTGCCCGCCAACGCCTTGGGGGAGGACGCCGAGGATTCGGACTTCGACGAGACGGTACCCAACGCGGAGCGCTTGGTGGCGCAGGCGATCACGCTCGCCGGCGACGACCACGACTCGGCGTCGCTGGTTCGCCGTTACTGGCGGTTCGCACCCGATGAGGAACTGATCGGCTTCACGGCTGAGGAGATGCTCGACTCCGTCCGTACCCATCGGGCACTGGCCGAGCAGCGGGTACCGGGCGAACTCAAACTGCGCATCCACGAGCCGGATGCCGACCAGCACCACTCGGTGGTCGAGATCGTCACCGACGACATGCCGTTCCTGGTGGACTCGGTGACCGCCCTGCTCAATTCGCATCACCTGGATGTGCACCTGCTGGTCCATCCGCTGTTGGTGATTCGGCGCGAGCCGCTGGGCCGGCTGATCGAGGTGGCCGCCGACGTGGAGCCCGACGAGATGACCACCGGTGGCCTGGTCGAGAGCTGGATGCGGATCGAGATCGACCCGGTCCGGGACGCGGCGGACCGGGACAACCTGCGTCGGGAGCTGCAACGCGTGCTCACCGACGTGCGGGAGGCGGTCGAGGACTGGCCCAGGATGCGCCAGCAGGCGCTGACGCTCGCCGACGAGCTGGCGGCCGCGCGGAACAGCGAGAACCGGCCGCCGGTGCCGGAGAAGGACATCACCGACTCGGTCGAGCTGCTGCGCTGGCTCGCCCACGACCACTTCACCTTCCTCGGCTACCGGGAGTACCGCCTGGTGGACTCCGAGAGGGAGGGGGGCGGCCAGGCTCTGCGCGCGGTGCTCGGCACCGGCCTCGGGATCCTGCGCTCGGATTCCACGGAGTCCCGGGCGTTGTCGTCGATGACGCCGGAGGCGCACGAGCGGGTTACCGAGAAGCGCCTGCTGGTCATCACCAAGGCGAACTCCCGGGCGACCGTGCACCGATCCGCGTACCTGGACTACATCGGCTTCAAGGTGTTCGACGAGGCCGGCGAGGTGGTCGGCGAACGTCGGTTCCTCGGTCTGTTCGCCACCGCCGCGTACCGCACCAGCGTGCAGGAGCTGCCGGTGGTACGGCGCAAGGTGGCGGAGGTGGTCGACCGTTCCGGGCTGAGCCAACGCAGCCACTCCGGCAAGGATCTGCTCCAGATCCTGGAGACCTATCCGCGCGACGAGCTGTTCCAGATCAAGACCGATGACCTCTACCACGCGGTGATCGGCGTGCTGCGGATGGCGGGCCGCCGGCAACTGCGGGTGTTTCTGCGCCGGGACGCGTACGGACGCTTCATCTCCTGCCTGATCTACCTGCCGCGGGACCGGTTCACCACCCAGAACCGGCTGCGGATGCAGGACATCCTGCTGCGGGAGCTGAACGGGGTCGGGGTCGACTACACCACCCGGGTTACCGAGTCGATGCTGGCCCGGGTGCACTTCATCGTGCGCACCGACCCGACCAAGCCGCCGGGGGATATCGACGCCGACCTGCTCGCCGAGGAGCTGGCCGACGCCACCCGCCTCTGGGACGACGACTACCGGCTGGTGCTGGAGCGCAAGCTCGGCGACGAGCAGTCCAAGCATCTCTTCTCCCGGTACGCCGACGCCTTCCCGGAGGGCTACAAGGACGGGCACACGCCGTACGAGGCGATGAAGGACCTGGCGAAGCTGGAGCTGCTGGAGGAGCCCGGCCAACTGGAGATGCACCTGTTCCGGAAGCAGTTGGCACCGCGTGCGGCGAGTCGGGTGGCCGGCGGCGACGAGTCGATGGACGTCCGGTTCAAGGTCTACCGGTACGGCGAGCCAATGATGCTCTCGGCGGTGCTGCCGGTGCTGCACTCGCTCGGGGTGAAGGCGGTCGACGAGCACCCGTACGAGGTGGAGCGCATCGACGGTCGGATCTGGCTGTACGACTTCGGCCTGCAGTTGCCGGAGGGACACCAGGAGCTGGCCGAGGTTCGCCCGCACGTGGAGAACGCCTTCGCGGCCGCGTGGCGGGGCGAGGCCGAGGTGGACGGCTTTAACGCACTGGTCCTGCGCGCCGGCCTCACCTGGCGGCAGGTGGTCGTGTTGCGGGCGTACGCCAAGTATCTGCGCCAGGCGGGCACGGTCTTCTCCCAGGACTACATGGAGTCGACCTTCATCGCGTATCCGCGGATCGCGGCCCTGCTGGTGCGGCTCTTCGAGGCCCGGTTCGCGCCGGGCTCGACGAGCGCCGAGCAGCGTCAGCAGCAGAGCAGGGAGCTGGTCGCCGAGCTGCGTGCCGCGCTCGACGACGTGGCCAGCCTCGACCAGGACCGAATCCTCCGGTCGTACCTGACTCTGATCCAGGCCACCCTGCGGACGAGTTTCTACCAGAAGCGCGTTGACGGGCGGCCGAAGCCGTATGTTGCCCTGAAGCTGGATCCGCAGGCGATCCCGGACCTGCCGGCGCCGCGGCCCCGGTTCGAGATCTTCGTGTACTCGCCCCGGTTCGAGGGGGTCCACCTGCGCTTCGGGCCGGTGGCCCGGGGCGGGTTGCGCTGGTCCGACCGGCGGGAGGACTTCCGTACCGAGGTACTCGGTCTGGTCAAGGCGCAGATGGTGAAGAACGCCGTGATCGTCCCGGTCGGTGCCAAGGGTGGCTTCGTGCTCAAGCAGAAGCCGGGCGACCGGGACGAAGCCGTGGCCTGCTACCAGGAGTTCATCTCCGCGCTGCTGGACGCCACCGACAACATTGTCAGCGGCGAGATCGTGCCGCCACCGGATGTGGTTCGCCACGACGGGGACGACCCGTACATGGTTGTCGCGGCGGACAAGGGCACCGCCACCTTCTCCGACATCGCCAACGAGATCTCCACGGCCCACAACTTCTGGCTTGGCGACGCGTTCGCCTCCGGCGGATCGGCGGGCTACGACCACAAGAAGATGGGGATCACCGCCCGCGGCGCCTGGGAGTCGGTGAAGCGGCACTTCCGTGAGTTGGGGCACGATACCCAGACCCAGGAATTCACGGTGGTCGGCGTCGGCGACATGTCTGGCGACGTCTTCGGCAACGGGATGCTGCTGTCGCGGCACATCCGGCTGGTGGCCGCCTTCGACCACCGGCACATCTTCCTTGACCCGAATCCGGATGCCGCCACCTCCTGGGTGGAGCGCAAGCGGCTGTTCGACCTGTCCCGGTCGTCATGGGAGGAGTACAACCCGGAGTTGATCTCCGAGGGGGGCGGCGTGTTCCTCCGTACCGCGAAGTCGGTGCCGATCTCGCCTCAGGTGCGCGCGGCGCTCGGCCTCGAGGACGGCGTGTCCCAGCTCAGCCCGCAGGAGTTGATGAAGGCGATCCTCACCGCCTCGGTCGACCTGTTCTGGAACGGCGGCATCGGCACCTACATCAAGGCCTCGAGTCAGACCAACGTCGACGTGGGGGACAAGTCCAACGACGCGATCCGGGTTGACGGCAAGGACCTGCGCTGCCGGGTGGTCGGTGAGGGGGGCAACCTGGGCTGCACCCAACTCGGCCGGATCGAGTACGCCGAGGCGGGCGGTCGGATCTACACCGACTTCATCGACAACGCGGCCGGGGTGGACTGTTCGGACCACGAGGTGAACATCAAGATCCTGCTCAACACGGCGGTCGCCGACGGAGAGCTGACCGTTGAAGAGCGGGACGAGTTGCTCGCCGAGATGACCGACGAGGTCGCCGAGTTGGTGCTGCGGGACAACTACGACCAAGCGCGGGCAATCAGCAACGCACAGGCCCAGGCGCCGTCGCTGTTGCCGGTGCACCGGCGAATGATCGTTGAGCTGGAGCGCTCGGGTGCCCTGGACCGGGCGCTGGAGGCGCTGCCACCGGACGAGGAACTGGCCGTCCGGATGGAGTCCGGGATGACGGCGCCGGAGTTCGCGGTGCTGCTCGCGTACGTCAAGATCGTGCTTGAGAAGGAGATCCTGGCGGAAGGCCTGGCCGACGAGGAGTGGACGACCGAACTGCTGGTCAACTACTTCCCCACGCCGATGCGGGAGCGGTTCGCCGACCGGATGTCCCGCCACCGGCTGCGTCGGGACATCGTCACCACCATGCTGGTGAACGAGACGATCAACCGGGGTGGAATCTCGTTCGTCTACCGGGTGGTCGAGGAGACCGGCGCGAGCGCCGCCGACGTCCTCCGCGCGTACGTGGTGGTCCGCGAGTTGTTCGGGCTGCGCAAGATCTGGAACGCCGTCGAGGAGTTGGACAACAGAGTCGCCCCTGACCTGCAGACCGACGTCTACCTGGACTTCCGGCGCCTGCTGGACCGGGCGGTGCGGTGGCTGGTGACCAACCGCCGCTCTCCGATCAACGTGTCGGCGGAGATCACGCGGCTGCGCGACGGGGTAGCCCAGTTGCTACCACGGATGGAGACGCTCTTCTACGGCAGTGAGCGGGAGGCGATCGCGGCGCACATCGAGTCGATGGTCGCCAAGGGACTGCCGCGGGACCTGGCGCAGCAGACGGTCCGGCTGATGTACAGCTTCGGCCTGCTCGATGTCGTCGAGACTGCGGCGAGCAGTGGGCGGGACGTGTCCGAAGTCGCGTCGGTCTACTTCGTTCTGTCGGACCGGTTCCGGGTGGATTCGCTGCTGTCGAAGATCTCGCTGCTGCCGCGAGAGGACCGGTGGCAGACACTGGCCCGGATGGCGTTGCGGTACGACCTATATGCCGCGCTCGCCGCGCTGACCACCGAGGTGTTGGGGGGCACTCCAGGCAATCTGCCACCGGTGGAGCGGGTGCAGCAGTGGGAGCAGTCGAACGCCACCTCGATCCACCGTGCTCAGCGGGCGATGGGGGAGTTCGACGAGTCCCGGGCCGACCTGGCGGCCCTGTCGGTGCTGCTGCGTCAGATCCGAACCCTGGTGCGGACCTCGGCGGCATCCTGACCCGGACGGTGTCCCGGCGGCCGTGCCTCGGCCGCCGGGACCTCCGATCCCTGGTTCATTTGGCCTGGGTGGCGAACACGACGATGTTGTCCGGGTAGTCGCCGGCCATCTCGTCGAAGACGCCACCACAGGTCACCACCCGTAGTGCGATCTGGTCTGTGGGGCCGTAGACCAGTTCGGTCGGGAAGTCGGTCTTCGGATAGGACTGCACAGACTCGACGGTGAAGTCGACCTGCTCGCCGTCCTCCCGGACCACGCCAACCGTGTCGCCCGGTCGCAGGTCACCGAGGGAGAAGAAGACCGCGGGGCCGAGCTCCGCCGAGTCGACGTGTCCGACAATCACGGCGTTACCGACTTCGCCCGGGCTTGCTCCCGGCTCGTACCAGCCAGCCAGCTGTGCCTGATCGAGCGGGGGCACCTCGACCGTGCCATCCGTATTGGTCCCGATTTTCATGATCGATGCGTGGACGCCGATCTTGGGGATGACGATCTGGCTGGGCACGGAGCGGGGGCGGCCGGAGGGGGCAGGCTGGGCGGCTTCCGGGCTGGTGTTCACTGCCCCGACTGGAGAGTTGGCCAGCACGGGAGGCTGCGGGGGGCGGGCCGTGGGACTATCCGGAAGCGATGCCCCGATCAGGCCGAAGCCGGCTAGGGCGAGCAAGACGAGGACGACAGGACCGGTGGCACGCCACGAGAATCTGTGGCGGCCACCGGCCCGGGTCGTCGTCACCTCAGACCAGGGAACCATTGGTCCGACGGCGAAGCAGCACCAGACCGCCCAGGGCGGCCGCGCCGACCAGACCAGCCCCACCGGCGGCGAGGCCCAAGTTGGTGCCGGCGTTCATGCCGCCGTCACCACCAGCGACACCGCCCCGCGGCAGGACGACCAGTTCGCCCTCGCCACACGAGCCCTCGAGTTTGTAAGTGCCCGGCTTGGCGTTCCGGTCAACCATGGCTTCGCCGTAGTAGACGTAGTCCCGCTTGTGCTCCCAGCGGTCCCCGCCCCGGTCACCGTGGTCTCCAGCCGACTCGTAGCCCTTGTAGTCGTGGTCCTTGGACTCGTAGCCCTTGTAGTCGTGGTCCTTGGACTCGTAGCCCTTGTAGTCGTGGCCCTTGGACTCGTAGCCCTTGTAGTCGTGGCCCTTGGACTCGTAGCCCTTGTAGTCGTGGCCCTTGGACTCGTAGCCCTTGTAGTCGTGGCGCTTGTAGTCGTGGCCTTCGCGGCCTTCGCTGCTCCCTTCCAGCCGAGCTGCGAACCGTTCATCGGCGGGCGTCAGCGGGCCTTCGGACTCGGCGCCTTCGCTGCCCCAGCCGCCCTCAGACTCGCTGCCCCAGCCGCCCTCAGACTCGCTGCCCCAGCCGCCCTCAGACTCGCTGCCCCGGCCGCCTTCAGACTCGCTGCCCCAGCCACCTTCGGACTCGCTGCCCCAGCCGCCCTTGGACTCGTAGCCCTTGTAGTCGTGGTCCTTGGACTCGTAGCCCTTGTAGTTGTGGCGCTTGTAGTCGTGGTCCTTGGACTCGTAGCCCTTGTAGTCGTGGCGCTTGTAGTCGTGGCGTTCGCTGCTTTCGCGGCCTTCGCTGCCCCAGCCGCCTTCGGACTCGCTGCCCCAGCCGCCCTTTGACTCGTGGTCCTTGGACTCGTAGCCCTTGTAGTCGTGGCCCTTGGACTCGTAGCCCTTGTAGTCGTGGCGCTTGTAGTCGCGGCCTTCGCCGCTTTCGCGGCCTTCGCTGCCCCAGCCGCCTTCGCTGCTTTCGCGGCCTTCGCTGCCCCAGCCGCCTTCGGACTCGCTGCCCCAGCCGCCCTTTGACTCGTGGTCCTTGGACTCGTAGCCCTTGTAGTCGTGGCGCTTGTAGTCGCGGCCTTCGCTGCTTTCGCGGCCTTCGCTGCCCCAGCTGCCTTCGGACTCGCTGCCCCAGCTGCCTTCGGACTCGCTGCCCCAGCCGCCCTTGGACTCGTAGCCCTTGTAGTCGTGGCGCTTGTAGTCGTGGCGTTCGCTGCTTTCGCGGCCTTCGCTGCCCCAGCCGCCTTCGCTGCTTTCGCTGCCCCAGCCGCCTTCGGACTCGCTGCCCCAGCCGCCCTTTGACTCGTGGTCCTTGGACTCGTAGCCCTTGTAGTCGTGGCCCTTGGACTCGTAGCCCTTGTAGTCGTGGCGCTTGTAGTCGCGGCCTTCGCTGCTTTCGCGGCCTTCGCTGCTCCCTTCCAGCCGAGCTGCGAACCGTTCATCGGCGGGCGTCAGCGGGCCTTCGGACTCGGCGCCTTCGCTGCTTTCGCGGGCTTCGCTGCCCCAGCCGCCTTCGGACTCGGTGCCTTCGCGGGCTTCGCTGCCCCAGCCGCCTTCGGACTCGGTGCCTTCGCGAGCTTCGCTGCCCCAGCCGCCCTCGGACTCGGTGCCTTCGCGAGCTTCGCTGCCCCAGCCGCCCTCGGACTCGCTGCCCCAGCCGCTCTTGTAGTCGTGGCCTTTGGACTCGTAGCCCTTGTAGTCGTGGCCCTTGTAGTCATGGTCCTTGGACTCGTAGCCCTTTGACTCGTGGCCCTTGTCTTTCCAGTCGTGACCGCCCTTACCCCGGTAGTCCTTGCCGTCCCGCTGGTCCTCAGCTGGCCGGAGCGGGACCTTGCCGGTCACCTTCGACCAGACATAGGCGTGCTCCTGCGGCGTCGGGCAGAACTGGAGCAGCTTGACCTCCTGGCCGGCCTTGACCGCATGCGGCTTGGCCTGGACCTTGCCTTCATCACCCCGGCGATGATCGTCCGCGACCGCGATACCCGGCGCGCATACGAGCAGGGAGGCGCCACCGAGGGCCGCACCTGCCACGACCTTCCCGAGCAGCTTCTTTGCCATAACGTGCGTCACTCCATCCCCTGTTGTCCTGAGCTCGGTGACAACCGAGCTAGGGCAGACGTTAGTCCGTTTCACAACTTATGAAGGAGAATTTTCGTATTTTCCGGCTTTAGGAGCTATGTAGGGTTTGATGACCTTCGGTCTGATGAGCTGGTGTGCTCTTCCCATGTTGTGCACGTGTATTCCTGTGAGGGGTCGGCGGTCGGAGTCGCTTCCGTCGAAGCATTGCGATGGAAGCGCTCCCATGGGAGAATCGGCGTACCTAGGGAGCCACACCGCAGCGGCAGGGGCATCGAGGGCAACCGGTTCGCCGGACGACCATCCTGCCGGTTCGACCGACCTGCATCGCAGGTCTGCAAAGACCACCACCCGGTCCAGGACGGCCCCGGAAGTATCCGCTGGCATCGGTGGCTGTCCACGTCGGCGTCCACCGAGTCGATCGGCCGGGCCGTCCGCGGAACGGTCTCGCCCAAGGAGATTTGTGGCATGAATGTGTGGAGAAGACTCACCGGCCCACGCCCGTCCCTCGCGCTGGCCGGCGCGGGCGTTCTGGTCGTAGGCGGGTTGGTGACCCTGCCGGTCACCATGGCCCACGCCGCGACCCAGTGTGAGGTGTCGTATACCACGAATGACTGGCCTGGCGGTTTCACCGCCTCCCTCAGCATCAAGAACACCGGGGAGGCGCTCGACGGCTGGACGCTCCGCTTTACCTTCCCGAACAGCAGTCAGCAGGTCGTGCACGGCTGGTCGGCACGGTATAGCCAGGCCGGGCAGAACGTCACCGCAGAGAACGAGTCGTACAACGGTTCGGTGGCCAGTGGCGCCACGATCGATATCGGCTTCAACGGCTCGTGGAGTGGTAGCAACCCCAAACCGACGTCGTTCACCCTCAACGAGGTGGCCTGCAGCGGCGGCGGCGGGCCCACCACGGCGCCGCCGACCACACCTCCCGTTACCCCACCTCCCACCACGGCGCCGCCGACCACCCCACCTCCCACCACCGCCCCACCCGGAAGCCGAGTCGATAACCCGTACCTGAATGCGGTGGGCTACGTGAACCCGGAGTGGAAGGCCAAGGCCGAGTCGGTGCCCGGTGGCGACCGGGTTTCGGATACGTCGACCGCGGTCTGGATCGACCGGATCGCCGCGATCGAGGGCACTGACGACAGCCAGTCCAATGGACCAATGGGTGTGCGGGATCACCTGGACGAGGCGTTGAGCCAGGGGGCGGACTACATCCAGTTCGTCGTCTACAACCTGCCCGGTCGGGACTGCGCTGCGCTCGCCTCAAACGGTGAACTGGCGCCAGACGAGTTGCCTCGCTACAAGGCCGAGTTCATCGATCCGATCGCGGAAATCCAGAGTGACCCGGCGTATCAGGACCTCCGGATCATCAACATCATCGAAATCGACTCACTGCCGAACCTGCACGCCAACACCGGCGGCAACCCAGGCGCCACCCCGACCTGTGACCTGGTCAAGGAGAACGGCGCCTACGTCAACGGCATCGGCTATGCGCTGGCCACGTTGGGTGCGATCAGCAATGTCTACAACTATGTGGACGCCGCCCACCATGGCTGGATTGGCTGGGACTCCAACTTCAGCCCGGTTGCCCTGCTCCTGAAGGACGCCGCCACCGCCTCGGGCAGCACGGTCGACAACGTTCACGGCTTTATCGTCAACACGGCCAACTACTCGGCACTGCGTGAGCCCTACTTCCAGATCACCGACACGGTCAACGGTCAGACGATCCGCCAGTCCACGTGGGTGGACTGGAATCAGTACGTAGACGAGCTGACGTTTGCGCAGGCGTTCCGGGACGAACTGGTTGGCAAGGGCTTCGACTCAGAAGTGGGGATGTTGATCGATACCTCCCGAAACGGCTGGGGCGGTAGCGCCCGACCAGCGGGACCTGGGCCGATGACCGACGTCGACAGTTACGTCGATGGTGGTCGGGTTGATCGACGAATCCACGCCGGCAACTGGTGCAACCAGTCTGGCGCGGGACTGGGCGAGCGGCCGCAGGCCGCGCCGGAGCCGGGGATCGATGCCTATGTCTGGGTGAAGCCGCCGGGCGAGTCGGACGGCTCCAGTGAGGAGATCCCGAACGACGATGGCAAGGGTTTTGACCGGATGTGCGACCCGACGTACGAGGGCAACGCCCGGAACGGCTTCAGCCCCACCGGGGCCCTGGCCGATGCGCCGATCTCCGGTGCCTGGTTCCCGGCGCAGTTCCAGCAGCTCATGCAGAACGCCCATCCGCCGCTGCCCTGATTTTGGAGCCCAGCCGCTGGGGTTGTGAGGCGCTTGGGCGGCGGGGTTCCCCGAGCCCCGGACCCGATCAGTCCGATCGGGTCCGGGGCGCCGGCGGCTACGTCTCAGGGACCCGGGCGGCTACGGCTCAGGGGACCGTACGTTCGATCGCCGTCCGGCCCATCTCGACCAGGTCCCGGCGGGCCCGCTCAACATTCTCCGGGGTCAGATCCTGACCGCGCGCCGCCACCAGATCCTCCGGCTCCCACGGCTGCTCCGCGCCGGTGCGGATGCTGCCCCCACCACCCCCGGCGTCGTACGGGTCGCCAAGGAGGTCCTCGGTCGACGCACCGGGGTCGGCCTGCTCCCCAGCGGCGGCGAAGGTGGGGGTGTTCCGGTCGCCACCCCCACCGGTCATCAGCTGGGGGATGCCGGTGTCATCCTCGACCGCCGCGGCTGCCTCAGCGCTCTCCTCCAACGGTCGGTACCGGTCCCGATCAGTCATGGTGTCGCCCTCCCGTCCGTACCTGCGCTACCTTTCCGCGTACCCCGTGCATTGGGTGCCATGCCACCTGCATCGGGCTGTTGCTCAGCGGTGGAGTCGGCGGTCCCCGTCGCGGCGTCCTCCCGCTGCTCGCGGTGGCTCTCAGCGGTGGCGGGCCTGGTGGTTGCCGAAGCTCGTTCGGCTCGCCGTTGCACCCATCCCGGGCCACCGCGGAATTCGGCCGTTGGGTCCGCCCGCCAGCCTTCTCGCGCCACGTCTACGGCGCCGTCGCCGGGTCGGGCGGTTGACTCGGCCCGGGCGTCGGGAGGCTCTGCCCCGCCGGCCAGCGCGGACGCGGCGACCGCCCCGCCAACTGAGGGCGCACCGAAGGCGCTCGGGACCGGGGCGGGTCGGTGAAATTCGGGCTGGTCGTCCCGGTCCCCGTCCGCGGCGACGCGCTGGTCGTTCTCGTCGCCGATCGGCGGTCGACCGCCCTTCTGCCGTGTTGGCGCGGCTGCGACGGGTGTGCCCTCTGGGTGCTCAGTGTCGACCTGCTGCTCGTCCTGGCGCATTCTCGACTCCTCAACCTGGCTCCTCCGCTGCCTTGGGTATCCCACCTGACGCAGCCCATCAATCCCGGTCCGGCGCACTTTTCGGGGGCTGAGGGAATCCCTCATTCCGGTCTTTTGCGGCAATCAGTGCCGAATCAAGTGGATAGTGGCTGGACCGTACGCTGAGGTCGTAGCGCCGAGCGCCAGCCGCTGCGGTGTGCCGTGGCCGTCGGTTTGCGGGCGGAGCAAGTGTTGGTAGCCGCGCTGCCCGGGCCAGTGGCATCCGGCCGCCACCTCCATGGCCGAGACAGACGGTAGTGCAACCGGAGCAAATTCCGTATCCTGCCCGAGGCGACCGCCAATGGCGCCCCGGTACGATTCGGGGCGCGTTCCGGCGGGTGCTGCCCGGGCGTGTGCCGCACCCCCGCAGCCCCCCACGATCTGGGCGAGGTCCTGATTGAACACCCGCGACTGGCCGATCCGCTACAAGCTGACCGCATTGGTGGTGGCGCCGATAGCCGCGCTCCTGGCGCTGTGGATCTTTGCCACAACGCTCGCCTTCGGACCCGCACAGAGCCTGCTCTCCGCCCGTACCCTCCTCAATGAGTTTGGGCGGCCCGGTGAGTTGGTCGTCGCCGAGCTGCAACGCGAGCGTCGGCTCTCGGTCGTGTACCTGGCTGCCGAGTCTGCTGAGGTCGGCCTCGATGAACAGCGGAGGCATACGGACGAGGCGATCGCCAAACTGCGTCGTCGAGCTGCCGGCGACGACCTTCGGGATGCCACCAGCGACCTGCTGGATGTGCGGTTGGATCGGTTCCTCGTCGCCTTGGATGATTTGCAAGACGGGCGTGGCCAGATCGACCGGGGAGAGACAGACCCGTCCGGCATCGTTGACCTCTACAGTGGAATGATTTCGTCGGCTTTCCAGGCCTTCGCGGCGCTGTCAGCGCTGCCGGACCCCGAGCTGCACCGGGAGGCGTTGGCGGTAACCGCGCTCGGCCACTCCCGCGAACTGCTCGGCCAGGCTGACGCCGTGTTGGCTGGGGCATTCGTCTCGGGCGGCTTCGCCGAGGGCGAGCACCGGAAACTCGTGCAGACGATCGACAACCAGCGGTTCCGCGCCGAATCGGCGGTAGCCGACCTGCCGGCGGCGGAACGTAGCGCGTATCAGCAGTTGACCGAGCAGGCGGAGTTCCGCCGACTTGGTGAGATGCAGGAACTTCTGATCGAGAACCCCACCGGCCGGCTGCCGATAGTGGCTGCGAGCTGGCAGGCCGACTACGACGCCGTCCAGCAGGCGATGCGGGACTACGAGTTGAACCAGGCCGATGGCTTGGCCGATCGGTCGAAGCCCCTGGCCATACGCGTCTTCCTGCTGCTTGCCTCCGCCGGGTTGCTGGGCCTCGTAGCGGTCGTGGTCTCCCTGGTGGTGGCGGTTCGGGTCGGCCGTTCCCTGGCTAGCCGGCTAGCCAGGTTGCACACCGTACTCGAACGGGCGGAACGTCAGCTGCCCGAGCTGGTGGCGCGGATGCGCCAGGGTGAGACGGTGGACGTGGAACGGGAAGCGCCGTCGGTCGATTTCGGCACGGACGAGATCGGCCAGGTGGGGCGCGCCTTCACCGCGGTGCGGCGGACCGCCATCCGGTCCGCCGAGGGTGAGGTAAAACTGCGCCGTGGCCTCAACGAGGTCTTCCTCAACATCGCCCGCCGTAGCCAAGGGCTCGTGCATCGCCAGCTTGCCCTGCTCGACCGGATGGAGCGGCGCGCCGAGAAGCCGGACGAACTAGCTGACCTCTTCCAGGTCGACCACCTGGCCACCCGGCTGCGGCGGCACGCGGAGGACCTGGTGATTCTGGCTGGCTCAGCTCCGAGCCGGGGCTGGCGCAACCCAGTCGCCATGGTCGACCTGATTCGGGGGGCGCTGTCCGAGGTCGAGGCGTACAAGCGGGTTGACCTCGGCGGCGTGCAGTCGGCCGGTCTCATCGGCCGGGCCGTGGGCGACCTGATCCACCTGCTCTCCGAGCTGATCGAGAACGCCACCAGGTTCTCACCGCCGGGGACCCGGGTCCAGGTGGCCGGGGTGCGGACGGCCGATGGTTACATTGTCGAGATCACCGACCGTGGACTTGGCATGAGCGCGGAGGCGTTGGCGGACGCCAACTCGCTGTTGTCCTCGTCGCCCGAGTTCGACCCAACCCGGACCGACCGGCTCGGGCTCTTTGTGGTGGCCCGGCTGGCCGCCCGGCACGGGGTACGGGTTCGGCTGCGTGGGTCCGAGTCGGCTGCTCTGACCGCGGTCGTTCTCATCCCGGACGAGCTGGTCACCGAGGAGCCGGTGCCGGCGGGTCTGGGTGGCGGTGAGCGAGAGCGTCCGGAGCCCCGGCCAGTGCGGCGGGAGCCGCCGCGTCGGTCGCCCGCCGAGCCGGAGCCGTTGGCGCTCACCGACGGTACGTCGGTCCCGACTGCCGGCGAGTCGGCCAGGACCGATGCCGGCCCGGTGCCCGTAGAGGTGGCCGGCGAGATCGACGGGCTGCCGCGGCGGGTTCGACGTCGCCCGGCCGGGGCACCACCGAGCCGGATGGGCGCGGCGGTGCCAGACGGGGAGACCACCGAGATCCGGCGGCTCCGACCGGCCGTGGAAGATCCGATGGCGCGGCAGCTGGCCGGGGAGGGCCGGCAGCCCTTGTCGTCGGACCCGACCCCCCGCTCGCCGGAGGAAACCCGCCGGATAATGGCGGCGCTACAAGCCGGCACGACGAGGGGGCGTCGGGTCGCCGCCGCCCGAGTACCAATGTCCGAGGTCGGACCCGGCGCTCAGCCGGTCGACCCATCGAAGGATCTCGAACCCCCGACCGCAACTGAGAGGGACGCGTGATGCTGCAGTCCGCCAGGCAGAATGTTGATCTCGACTGGTTGCTCGACGAGCTGGTGGAGCGGGTGCCGCCCGCCCGGCAGGCGGTGGTGCTCTCCGCCGACGGGCTGCTGCTGGGAGCCTCCGCCGGGCAGGAACGGGACGATGCGGAGCACCTGTGCGCTCTCGCCTCTGGCCTTTCCAGCCTGGCCCGGGGCACGAGCCGGCATGTGACCGGTGGTCCCGTTCGGCAGACTGTCGTCGAGATGGAATCGGCATTTCTTTTCGTGACCACGGCCGGTCAGGGCGCCTGCCTGGCTGTGGTCAGTGACGCGGACGCCGACATCGGGCTGGTGGCGTACGAGATGGCGATGCTGGTGACCCAGGTGGGGGAGAAGATGAGCATCCCGGCCCGGCCGGCGGCGGGCCCACGCGATGTGGGCTGAGCCCGGCATGCCGCGTGACTGGCTGGATGCCGATGCGGTTCCGGTGGTGCGCCCCTACACCCTGACCGGGGGACGTGTTCGGGCTACCGGCGGGTTCGACCTGGTCGCGTACGTCCTCGCCGACCGGAACGCGCAGCCCGCCGTACACCTCGACCTGCATCCCGAGCACCTGCGGCTGGTGGCGCTGGCCGCCCGGCCGGTCCCGGTAGCCGAGCTGGCGGCCGGCCTCGACCTGGCGGTTGGCGTCGTCCGGGTGCTGCTCGGCGATTTGGTGGACCGGGGTCTGGTGACGGTTCACCAGCCCTCGGCCGGCCCGTACCTGCCCGACAACAATATTCTCAAGGCGGTGCTCAGTGGACTCCGTGCGCTCTGAACTTCCACAAACCGGGGCCCGCATCCCGATCGCACTCAAGATCCTCATCGCCGGGGGTTTCGGCGCGGGGAAGACGACGCTGGTGAGCGCGTTGAGTGAGGTTCGCCCGCTCCAGACCGAGGAGATGCTGACCGATGCCGGGGTCGGCACCGACGATCTCGCTGGGGTGGAGGCGAAGTCCACTACTACGGTGGCGATGGATTTCGGTCGAATCACCATCAACGAAGATCTCCTGGTCTACCTCTTCGGCACGCCGGGACAGGACCGGTTCTGGTTCCTCTGGGACGAGCTGGCGTTCGGGGCGCTGGGCGCGGTGGTACTCGCCGACACCCGACGCCTGGCCGACTGTTTCCCCTCCATCGGCTACTTCGAACAGCGGGGGATTCCGTTCGTGGTCGGTGTCAACTGTTTCGATGGGGCACGCCGGTTCAACCTGGAGACCGTACGTGAGGCGTTGGACCTGGACCCCGACGTGCCGATGCTGCTCTGTGACGCCCGGGAACGGCAGTCCGGCAAGCAGGTGTTGATCGCACTCGTCGAACATGTGGCCCGGCAGCACGGGGAACCGGTCCCGGTCTGATCCGACGCGGACCGGTGCGGGGCTTCCGCCGCGCCGCGGTGCTCATCGATCGTGACCAGGGCGGCGGGCGGCACGCGTTACCGGCCCGGGCGGTAGCCGCGCCGGGCGTGGAGTCCCCGGTGGCGTTCCGGCGCGACGCGCCGCGGCTGGAGCGAACCTCTGGTTGGATCGGAGGAGTCGGCGCGGAGGTGGTTCGGTGGCGGTTCAGGGTGCGTTTCTCTACCTCGGTTGCTACACGGCGGGCGCCGGGGGACGCGGCGAGGGGATCGTTGTCGCTCAGCGGGAGCCGGATTCGGGTGCGCTCACGCCGCTCGGCACGGCCGCGGTCACCCCGGCGCCGTCGTTCCTCGCCCGGCATCCGGACCTGCCAGTCCTGTACGCCGTCAATGAGGTGGCCGACGGCGGGGTCAGCGCCTTCCGGGTTGCCGCGAATGGGGATCTCACCGCGTTGGGCAGCCGGCCCACCGGCGGCGCCGATCCATGCCATCTCGCGGTCGCCGGCGATGGCCGGCACCTCTTCGTGGCCAACTACGGCGACGGCAGCGTGACGGTATTCCCGCTTGACCGGCAGGGGGTGCCCGGGGAGCGCACGGACCTGGTCCGGCACGAGGGGCATGGCCTGGACCCGCAGCGGCAGGAGCGGGCGCATACCCACATGGTCGTTCCGGGCCGAAACGGAGGGCCGCTGCTCGTGGTTGACCTCGGCACCGACTCGATCTACCGGTACGAGCTCGATGCCGGGCCGGGGCGATTGGTGGTACGGGCGCCGCGGGTGCACACCGCCGCTGGCGTCGGGCCCCGACACCTGGCCCGGCACCCGGACGGAAGACGCTGCTGGCTGGTCGGGGAGCTGGACGGCTCGGTCCTGGCCTATGAGGTCACCACTGACGCTTCCCTGCGGTTCCGGGGCCGGGTTCCGGCCAGCGGGCGGCCGGGGCAGGTGCAGCCTTCGGAGGTCGCGGTCGGGCCGGAGGGGCACTTCCTCTACGTCGCGAACCGGGGCGTCGGCACGATCGCTGTCTTCGCGCTCGACGGCGAGTTGCCGGTGCTGGTCGCCGAGGTGGACTCCGGCGGGGAGTGGCCCCGGCATTTTGCGCGGGTCGGTGCCAATCTGTACGTCGCGGACGAGCGGGCCGACCTGATCGGCGTTTTCCGGGTCAACCCGACGACCGGTGTGCCGTCGCTGGTCAACGAGGCGGTTGGTGTCCGGAGCCCTACCTGTGTCCTGCCCTGGCCGGAGTAGTACGGCGCGCAGAGTTCTTATGCTCACGTAGCGTAGTAATCGTGGGGTACTTGTTGCTTCTGCGTAACTAAAGCTAATTGGAGGTAGCCGTTGCTCGCCGGCACCCGGAGAATGGCCCCGTGTCTGCAGGCCGCCATCGCAACCGAACGAACATCCACATCGCCAGCATCGCCGCAGCCGTCGGCGTGTTGGTCGTTACTGCTGGTGGATACTTCGGCTACCGACAGCTCGCGGCGCCGAGCTGTTCCGGGTCGCTCGAGCTGTCAGTAGCGGTCGCGGCCGAGCTGGCACCGGCGGTCGATTCCGCGGCGACGGAGTGGGAGAACTCCGGTGCGGCGGTTGACGGCACCTGCGTTGAGGTGAGCGTGACCGCGTCCGAGCCGGTCGGGGTAGCCGCCACCGTCGCCGCCAAACACGGTGCCATCCTCCCTGGGGTGGGTCAGGTCAGCGGCGCCGCGGTACTCCCGGATGTCTGGGTGCCGGATTCGTCGGCGTGGCTGCTACGGCTGAAGAGCGGTGGAGCGTCCGAGTTCAACCCAGGTAACGGAGCATCGATCGCCCGGAGCCCGGTGGTCGTGGGCGTACCCGAGCCGATCGCCTCCCAGCTTGGCTGGCCGGAGCAGGAGTTCACCTGGTCCGCGTTGGTCAGCAAGGTCAACACCGACGAGCCGCTCAAGGCTGGCACCGTGAACCCGACCCAGGATGCCGCCGGCCTCTCCGGGCTACTCGCGTTGAGCGCCGCCGCCGCGGCCGGGGAGGGCGGTCAGGCGGCCAGCGTCGGCGCGTTGCGTGCGTTGTCAACCAGCAGTGCGGATCGGCGCCAGGATCTGCTCGCGAAGTTCCCCACCTCTGCGGACCCCACGACGATGGCCGGCAGTCTCGGCGCGGCAGCGTTGTCGGAGGAGGATCTGCTTTCCTACAACGCCCGGAATCCGGCGGTGCCGCTGGCCGCGCTCTACCCAAAGCCGGCGGCGACACCGTTGGACTATCCGTACGCGGTGCTGCCGGGGGTCGGGTCGGCCAAGGCGGCGGCTGCCCGGATGCTCTTCGATGATGTGCTCACCAGGGCCAGCTTCAAGGACCGGTTGGCGTCGTTGTCGCTGCGGGGGCCGGACGGTACCTGGGGTGCCGGCTTCAGTGCGCCCGAAGGGGCGCCGAGCCCGGCGGCCGACGGCGACAGCGCCACCGGCGACCTGGATCTACTGGCGGTCGAGCGGGCGGTCTCCAGCTGGTCAATCGCCACCCAGTCCGGCCGGATGCTCTGTGTCATCGACGTCTCCGGCTCGATGCGGGAACCCGTGGCGAGTGCCAACGGCATGAGCCGGCAGCAGGTCACCCTCGATGCCGCGGGGCGTGGGCTCCACCTTTTCGACGACAGCTGGCAGATCGGGCTGTGGGAGTTCTCGACCAACCTGGGCAACGGACGGGACTATCGGCGGCTGGTCGAGATCGGCCCGCTGAGTAGTAAGCGGAGCGAGCTTGAGGCGGCGTTGGCTCAGATTCAGCCGACCCGGGGTGACACTGGTCTGTTCGACACGGTGCTCGCCGCGTACGAGGCGGTCCAGGAGGACTGGGATCAGGGGCAGGTCAATTCGATCGTGCTCTTCACCGACGGGAAGAATGACGACGACAACGGCATCAGCCAGCGGCAGCTGGTCGCTGAACTGGAGCGGATCAAGGACCCGGAGCGGCCGGTGCAGGTGGTTCTGATCGGGATCGGCGCGGGCGTCAGCAAGGCAGAGCTGGAGTCGATCACGAAGGTTACCGGCGGCGGCTCCTTCATCACGGAGGATCCGACCAAGATTGGTGACATCTTCCTGAACGCCATCGCGCTGCGCGACACGGGTTCCTGAGCGACCCGAGGATCAGCGGCGACCCTGCCAGCGACGTCGAGAACGATGCGGCGGGACTGACCCGGCCGGGCAGCCCCCGCAAAGTGACGGTAATGCGTCGGAAATATTCGATGGCGATAGTGCGCAGGGCAGGATGTCGTTGTTCCGGCGGGAACCAGGCCATCCCTCGGCTCGGACCACCGGGCCGTTTCCGGCCATGACCACCGGGGGCGCGAGGTGAGGTGGGGGAGGGTCGGTGAACTCGGCGACGCTGCTTACCTCCGGCCGAGCAACGGCGGGCGGTGTATCCCCACCAAGGACTCGCGCTGCGCTGCGGTCCTACCTCCGGGCTCTGGTGGTGCTCGACACCGCGGCGCTCAGCCTCGCCGTTCTCGTCGGGCACCTCACGAGTTCTGGCATCGAGCCCTCCCGCGGCGCTGTGCTGCCCTACGCCGTGTGCGCGCCCGGCCTGGTACTGGCGTGGCTGATCTCGCTCAAGGCTTTTCGCTGCTACGACGATCGGGTCGTCGGCTATGGCGCCGACGAGTACCGCCGGGTGGGTGTGGCCAGCCTGCGCCTCGCCAGTGGGATCGTGATCGCGGGCTGGATCCTGGATGTCGGCGTGCCCCGGGGATTCCTCATCACCTCCTTCGCCGCCGGTGTGGTCGGACTCGAGCTGACCCGCTTCGTTGCCCGCAAGAGGTTGCACCGGTTCCGCGCGCGGGGCCGTGGTTGGTCCCGGAAGGTTCTTGTGGTCGGGGACGCCGCGCATGTCCTGGAGTTGGTGCACACCCTGCGGCGTGAGCCGTACGCGGGTTACCAGGTAATCGGGGCGTGCATCCCGGATGTGTTGCTCGCTCCGGTCCCGCAGCAGTTGGGGGACGTGCCCGTGGTGGGCTCGTTTCGGGGCATCCCCGAGGCTGCCACCGCCATCGGCGCCGACACCGTGGCGGTGACCGCCTCCGGAGAACTGACCGCCACCCGGCTGCGTCGGCTCGGCTGGCAGCTGGAGAGCACCGCGGTTGATCTCGTGGTCGCGCCGGCACTGACCGATGTCGCGGGCCCCCGGATCCACACCCGTCCGGTGGCCGGGCTACCGCTGATCCACGTCGAGGCCCCGGAGTTCCGGGGCGCCCGCAAACTGGTGAAAGGGCTTGCCGACCGGACGTTCGCGCTCTTCGCGCTGACCCTGCTGCTGCCGCTGCTGATCGTGATTGCGTTGACCGTACTGGTCGACAGCCGGGGGCCGGTGTTGTTTCGGCAGACCCGGGTCGGACAGGGAGGCCGGGAGTTCGGGGTGTGGAAGTTCCGCACAATGGTGGTCAACGCCGACGCCCGGCTGGTGGAGTTGGCGGCGCGGAACGAGACCGACGGCCTGCTGTTCAAACTGCGGGACGACCCCCGGGTGACCCGGGTCGGTCGACTGCTGCGCAACTGGTCACTGGACGAACTGCCACAGCTGGTTAACGTCCTGTTCGGGCAGATGAGCCTGGTCGGCCCCCGCCCACCGCTGCCCTCGGAGGTCGCCCGGTACGACGGCGATGTCGCCCGGCGGCTGCTGGTCAAGCCCGGCATGACCGGCCTCTGGCAGATCAGTGGCCGGTCCGACCTGAGCTGGGAGGACGGTGTCCGGCTCGACCTCTACTACGTGGAGAACTGGTCCCTCGCCGCCGATCTCACCATTCTGTGGAAGACCTTCGGCGCGGTGGTGAAACGCCGCGGGGCGTACTAGTTCGTGTGCTCCGAGCGTTCCGGCGGCGTTCGCCCCCCGCGGCTTCGGATGGCGCGCGTGGTGGGAGTTTTGGCCTTGGTCTGGTAGACCAACCACAGAACCTGGCGGACGACACCCCGGAGGCTGGTATGGCGCCCCGTCCCACCCCTGCCGACAAGTTCTCCTTCGGCCTCTGGACGGTGGGCTGGCAGGCCCGGGATCCGTTCGGCGACGCGACCCGGCCGGCGCTGGACGCGGTCGAGGCGGTGCACCGCCTCGCCGAGTTGGGGGCGTACGGCATCACCTTCCACGATGACGACCTGCTCCCTTTCGGGGCGGACGCTGCCACCCGCGACGCCCACCTCACCCGGTTTCGTCGGGCCCTCGACGAGACCGGCCTGGTGGTCCCGATGGTCACCAGCAACCTTTTCACCCATCCCGTGTTCAAGGACGGCGGCTTCACCAGCAACGACCGGGATGTCCGGCGGTACGCGCTCCGCAAGGCGCTGCGCGCCGTGGACCTCGCCGCGGAGCTGGGCGCGGGCACCTTCGTCCTGTGGGGCGGTCGGGAGGGCGCCGAGTACGACGTCGCCAAGGATGTCCGCGCCGCGCTGGACCGCTACCGCGAGGCGGTTGACCTGCTCTGCCAGTACGTGGTGGCGCAGGGATATGAGCTGCGGTTCGCGATCGAGCCCAAGCCCAACGAGCCGCGCGGCGACATTCTGCTGCCCACCGTCGGGCACGCGCTCGCCTTCATCGCCACCCTGGCCCGCCCGGAGTTGGTCGGGCTCAACCCGGAGGTCGGCCATGAGCAGATGGCCGGGCTCAACTTCGCCCACGGCATCGCGCAGGCGCTCTGGCAGGGCAAGCTGTTCCACCTCGACCTCAATGGCCAGCGTGGGGTCAAGTACGACCAGGATCTGGTCTTCGGCCACGGTGATCTGCTCAATGCCTTCGCCCTGGTCGACCTCCTAGAAAACGGTGGTCCGGGGGGCGGGCCAGCCTACGATGGCCCCCGGCACTTCGACTACAAGCCGTCGCGCACCGAGGACCCGGCCGGGGTGTGGGCCTCGGCCGAGGCGAACATGCGCACCTACCTGCTCCTCAAGGAGCGGGCTGCGGCGTTCCGGGCGGACCCGGAGGTGACCGCGGCGCTGGCCACGAGCCGGGTGGATGAGCTGGCAACACCAACCCTCGCCCCGGGCGAGACCCACGCCGGGCTCCGCGCCGACCGTACTGCTTTCGAGGAGTACGACGTGACCGCTGCCGGCGCCCGCGGCTACCACTTCGTCCGGCTCAACCAACTCGCCGTCGAGCATCTGCTCGGCGCGCGCTGAGGGCGGGCCGGATGCCGCTGGTCGCCGGAGTCGACTCGTCGACCCAGTCCTGCAAGATCGTCATTCGGGACGCGGAGAGCGGCGTCCTGGTCCGCCAGGGTCGGGCGCCGCACCCGGAGGGCACCGAGGTCGACCCGGCGGCCTGGTGGTCCGCGCTCGGCGAGGCGGTGTCGGCCGCTGGCGGGCTCGCCGACGTCGCAGCGATCTCGGTCGCCGGGCAGCAGCACGGCATGGTCTGCCTTGACGACGCCGGCGCGGTGGTCCGCCCGGCGTTGCTCTGGAACGACACCCGCTCCGCCGGCGCCGCCGCCGACCTGGTGGCCGAGGCGGGCGAGGGCGACGTCGGGCGGCGGTTCTGGGCGGACGCGGTGGGCGTGGTGCCGGTCGCCAGCCTCACCGTCACCAAGCTGCGCTGGCTGGCCCGGCACGAGCCGGGCAACGCCGCCCGGGTGGCCGCGGTCTGCCTGCCGCACGACTGGCTCACCTGGCGGCTCGCTGGCGCCCCCGGCCTGGCGGCGCTGAGCACGGACCGCAGCGACGCCAGCGGCACCGGCTACTGGTCCCCGGCCAGCGCAACGTACCGCCGGGACCTGGTCGAGCAGGCGTTCGGCCGGATGGTGACCGTGCCCCGGGTGCTCGGTCCGGTGGAGTTGGCCGGCCGACTCGACCCGGCCGTGCTCGCGGGAGCACCGCAGCTGCCGGACGTCTCGCTCGGCCCCGGCGCGGGGGACAACGCCGCCGCCGCGTTCGCGGTCGGCGCCGGCCCCGGCGACGTGGTCGTCTCGATCGGCACCTCCGGAACCGTGTGCGGCGTCGCGGACCGGCCGACCGCGGACCCGACGGGTGTCGTCGCCGGCTTCGCCGACATCACCGGTCGATACCTGCCGTTGGTCTGTACGCTCAACGCGGCCCGGGTGCTCGACGCCGCTGCCGCGCTGCTCGGGGTTGGCCTCGCTGAGCTGGCCGACCTGGCGTTGTCCGCGCCAGCCGGGGCGGACGGCTTGGTCCTGGTGCCCTACCTGGCGGGGGAGCGGACCCCGAACCGGCCGGACGCCAGCGGCGCGGTGCACGGGCTGACGCTGCGTACCGCCACCCCGGCGCATCTGGCGCGCGCGGCGGTCGAGGGGATGCTCTGCGCGCTCGCCGACTGCCTGGACGCCCTCGTCGCGCAGGGGTTCGCCGTACGGCGGGTGATTCTGGTGGGTGGTGGCGCCCGCTCCGCCGCCGTATGCCGGGTCGCTCCGCAGGTTTTCGGGGTGCCGGTGGTGGTGCCGCCCCCGGGCGAGTACGTCGCCGATGGCGCCGCCCGTCAGGCCGCCTGGGCTGTCCTGGGCGGGGCGCAGCCGCCGAGGTGGACCGTGGCCGGGGCACGAAGCTACGAGGCGGACCCGGTGCCGGCGATTCGGGCCCGGTATGCGCAGGCCCGGGAGCACGTCCTCGACCAGGGGAGCGCACCGTCGCCACCCCGGTGACCGGGCGGTGGGCCGGCCCTGGTTGGCTGCCGGTATGACCTTGGCCACCGGCGGTCCGGTGCGGGCGTGGGGTGGCAGCCCGGCGCACCGGTTCTACAGCGTCGTGGTGTTCGTGCTGCTCGCCTCCCTGGACAATGTGGCGATCGGCCTGGTGCCTCCGCTGTATGGCTCGATCGCCGACGCGCTCGATGTGTCGCGGCGCCTACTCGGCCTGGTCACCGCGGCCAACTTCCTGGTCAGTGCGGTGGCGGCGGTGGGGTGGGCCTACGTCGGGGACCGCACCAACCGTAAGCCGCTGCTCCTGGTCGGCACACTGATCTGGGCGTTCGGCACCGGTGGCAGCGCGGTGGCGGGCAGCTATCCGACCTTTCTAGCCGCCCAGGTGGTCGGTGCGGTGGGGCTCGGCGCCGTTGGCTCGGTTGGCTTCTCGGTCGTCACCGACCTCATCTCACCCCGCCGACGGGGTCTGGTGATGAGCTTCTGGGGGCTGTCCCAGGGGGTCGGCACGCTGGCCGGAACCCTGGTGGGCGGCCTGCTCGGGGCGGCGGACTGGCGACGCCCGTTCCTGCTGCTCACCGTCGTTGGGCTGTTCGCCACCGCGGCCTACCTGTTCACCTTCGATATCCAGCGTGGTCAGAGCGAACCGGAGCTGGCCGACCGGTTGGCCGGTGGCGCCGAGTACGACCACCGGATCAGCCGGGCCGACCTGCCGCGGATTCTGGGCCGGCGGACGAATCGCTGGCTGATCCTGCAGGGGCTCACCGCGCAGGCCGCGTTCGGCTCGCTGGTCTGGCTGCCGGTGCTCTTCGCCGAACGGGCCGAGGCGCAGGGCTACTCGACCGCGACCGCGGTCGTGGTGGGCAGTGTCTTCGCTACCCTGTTCCAGCTCGGTGGGGTCTTCTCCATCGTGGGCGGGCTGGTCGGGGACGCGCTGCAACGCCGCACCCCGTCCGGCCGGGCGATGGTCGCCGCGGTCGGGATCCTCGCGGCGCTGCCGTTCTATCTGGTGCTCTTCTTCGTGCCGATTCGGATTGATGTGCCCGACGGAGCCGGTTCGGGCACCATCGTCCGGGCGGTGCTGGCGAGCGTGCTGACCGAGCCGACGGTCGGGCTGAGCCTGCTCGCGGCGTTGCTGGCGCTCGCGCTGACCTCGGCCAACTCACCGAACTGGTTTGCCTTGATCGCCGATGTCAACCCGCCGGAGCATCGCGGCACTGTGTACAGTCTCGGCAACCTGGTCAACGGGGTCGGCCGGGCGACCGGGAACGGACTGGTCGGGGTGGTGTTCGACGGGCTGCGGGCGACCTTCCCGCCGCCGTTGAACTACGCGGTCGGGCTCGCCGCGTTTCAGCTGTTCTTCGTGCCGACCGGGATCATGTACTGGCTCGCCGCCCGCAGCTCCCCCCGGGACATCGCCGCGGTGCGGGTCCTGCTCCGCACCCGCGCCAAGCGGATGCGGTACGGGCGGGGTTCATCCCTTGACGCTGCCGGCGAGTAGCCCCCGGACGAAGTAGCGCTGCAACGACAGGAAGACGAGCAGCGGTACGACGATGGCGACGAACGCGCCGGAGGTGAGGCGTTGCCACTCGTTGCCCCGGGTTCCGGCCAGCTCGGCGAGGCGGACGGTGAGCGGTGCGGTTTCGTCCCCGCCGCCCGCGAAGATCAACGCGACCAGCAGGTCGTTCCAGACCCAGAGGAACTGGAAGATGCCGTACGCGGCGAGGGCTGGGGTGATCAGCGGCAGCACGATCGTACGGAAGATTCTCGGGTGGGTGGCGCCGTCGACCCGGGCCGCCTCCATCAGGTCCCGGGGCAGCTGGGACACGAAGTTGTGCAGCAGAAAGACACCCAGGGGTAGCGCGAAGCAGGTGTGGGCGAACCAGACCTGGATGAACCGCTGCTCGTCGTCGAGGTTCCAGGCGGGCAGCAGCTCGATGCCGCCGACACCGACGCCCTGGGAGAAGAAGCTGAGCAGTGGGACCAGGGCCATCTGGAGCGGGACGATCTGCAACGCGAAGATCCCGATGTAGATCCAGTCCCGTCCCCGGAAGTTGATCCACGCCAACGCGTACGCGGCCAGCGCCGCGAAGGCCAACGGGAACAACACCGACGGCAGCGTGATGACGATCGAGTTGAGGAAGTAGCTGGCCAGCTGGCCCGCCGACGAGGAACGGCCGAAGAGCACCTGCTCGTAGTTCTCCAGCGTCAGCTGTGGATCAGCGAAGAACGTCCACCAGCCGGTCGTCTTGATCTGGTCCTCGGGTCGGAAGGACGAGACGAGGAGCCCGAAGGTCGGGATGGTCCAGACGATTGCGATCACGATTGAGGCAGCGGTGGCCCAGCGGGTGTTGAGCCGCCGACGGACCCGGCCGGCGACGGTCGGCGGTGCGTCGGTTCCGGCCCGCGTCGGGGTGGTTGTGGTCACGGGGTCATACCTCCCGCTGCCGGCGCAGGCTGCGTACCTGGTAGATGACGATGGGAATGACCAGGATGAACAGGACGACAGCTAGGGCCGAGCCCTGGCCGGTCTCCCCGTACCGGAACGCCTGGTTGTACAGCTCGGTCGCGATGACGTTGGTGTCGAAGTTGCCGTTCGTCATCGTGCGGACGATGTCGAAGAGCTTCAGCGTGGCGATCGAGACGGTCACCACCACCACGACCAGGGCGGGCCGGATGCCCGGCAGGGTGATTCGCCAGAACTGCTGCCAGGCGTTCACGCCATCGATGCGAGCAGCCTCGATCATGTCGGTGGGAATGGCCTTGATGGCGGCCGAGAGCACCACCATGGCGAAACCGGCCTGGATCCAGATCATCACCACGATCAGCAGCAGCGTGTTCAGTGGCGGGTTCGCCAACCACTGCTGGGGCTCGCCGCCGAGCCACACCCAGATCTGGTTCAGCAGGCCGATCTGGTCTGCCCCCGCGGGCCGGAACGCGTAGACGAACTTCCAGATGATGCCGGCGCCGACGAACGAGATCGCCATCGGCAGGAAGATCAAGGACTTGGCCAGGGCCTCGAGGCGGGCGCGGTCAACGAGCACTGCGTAGATCAGGCCGACCGAGGTGGCCAGCAGCGGCACCAGGAGGACCCAGAGCGCGGTGTTTCGCAGGATGTCGACGATCTCGGGCCGGTCGATCATCCAGCCGTAGTTGCGCAGCCCGACCCACTGCGTGCTGTCGCCGTTTTTGAGCGAGAGCACGAGGGTGCGGATCGCGGGGATGACCAGCCCGATGCCGAGCAGCAGGACCGTGGGCAGCAGAAAGAAGAGGGCGAACAGGCCCTCGCGGGACCGGCGCCGGCCCGGCTCGAGCGGCGTCCCGGTGGCGACGGCCGCGGCGAGCCGGGCCTGCCGACGGCGGGCGAGCCGGGTGGGGACGACGTCGAGTAGCAGCAGCAGGCCACCGACCACCACGACGAAGGCGACCACCCCATACAGCAACATGGCGAGTTTCGGCGCCTCGTCGGCGAAGTCGAAGTTCATCCGCCCTCCGGGGACGCGTGGGCTGGCGGTGGCCCGGCCGTGGGGCCGGGCCACCGGGGCGGGCTGATCAGCTGGGCCAAGAACTCTCGATGGCGGTCAGGGCCGCCGCGGTCTCCTTGCCGCTGATCCAGGACACCATCTCCTTCCAGAACGTTCCGGCGCCGACGGCGGCGGGCATCAGGTCGGAGCCGTCGAAGCGGAAGACCGTCTGCTCGTCCTGCAGGAGCTCGACCGAGAGCCGGTCGATCGGGTTGGCCACGTTCGAGAGGTCGAGCTTCGTGTTCGCCGACACCCAGTTGCCCAGCTTGGCCCGGCTGTTGGCGTACTCACCGGAGGCGAGGTACGTCTGCACCGCCTGGACCTCCGGGCGGTCGTCGAAGGCGACGGTGAACTCGCCGCCCCCCAACACCGGCTTGCCCTTCGCCGGGTCGACGGGCGGGAAGTAGAACGCGAAGATGTCGCCGTCCTCGGCGAGCTCGCTCTCCGCCGGCCACTGGTTGGCGTAGAACGACGCCTGTCGGTGCAGGGCGCACTCGTCCTGAAGGATTGGCAGGCCGGCCTCCTGGAACGAGGTGGTGGCGATGCTCTTCACCCCGCCGTAGCCGCCGTTGACGTACGTGTCGTTTCGCAGGATGGTCCCGGCGCGATCGACGGCGTCCACGACGCGCGGATCATTGAAGGGGATGGCATGGGTGGTCCACTGGTCGTAGACCTCGGGCGTCTGGGTCCGCAGCAGGACGTCCTCGATCCAGTCGGTGGCTGGCCAGCCGGTGGCGTCACCGGACTCGATGCCGACGCACCACGGCGTGATGCCGTCGGCGGCGGCCTGGTCACTGAGTTTGATCAGATCGTCCCAGCTGGTCGGCACCGACCAGCCCTGCTCCTGGAACATCTTCGGGGAGTACCAGACGAACGACTTGACGTTCGAGCCCAGCGGAGCGCCGTAGAACTCCCCGTTCACGGTGCTGTATTGCAGCCAGTCGGCAGCGTAGTTCTCCTCGGCCATCGCCTTGGTTTCGGCCGACGCCGGCTTGAGCTTGCCAGCCTGCGCGAAGCGGTTCACCAGGCCCGGCTGTGGGATGAGGGAGATGTCTGGCGCGTTACCGCCGTCCACCCGGACCTGGAGCTGGGCCTCGAATTCGCCGCTGCCCTCGTAGTCGATCTCGATGCCGGTGCAGTCGGCGAACTGTTCCCAGGACCGCTCGAGCAGGTCCGCCTCGGCGTCGCGGATGGACGCGTAGATGGAGACCTCGGTGCCGCTGTTGCCCTGGTACGGCTCGTATACCGCGCATTCCGGCGAATCGGAGCTGAGGTTGTCGCCGTCGTCGCTACCGCAGGCGGTGGCGCCGACGGCCAGGCCGAGCACGCCAGCCATTACGAAGGCTTGGCGTGGTCTGGCGAAGACCGCCATGCCGTCCTCCTTCCTGGTCGGCGCGGGTCAGTGCGACAGACCTGGCGCCGGTCCGATGGGCGTGCTCCACACAAAAGCGTTTGCAGCCGGTGTGGTCCACCCCGAAGACGACACGAGCGGATAACGATCTGAAAACGTCGATGCGATGGCCGGGCCGGTCAAGCGTTGAGCCGCCAGATGGACAGGTTGAGCAGGGCGGCGTAGGAGACCCAGGCCCAGTACGGCAGCAGCAGAATCGCGGCGACCCGGGAAATCCGGGAGGAGAGCAGGACGGTCCCGCCGATCGCCGACCACAACAGAATAATGTCGGCGAACGCCAGCCCGTACTGGCCGGCTCCGAAGAAGAGGGGGCTCCACGCCGCGTTGAGCACCAGCTGCGCGCTCCACGCCCAGAGCGCGGAACCGAAGCCACCGCGCCGCCAGACCAGCCAGCCGGAGATCGCGATCATCGCGTAGAGGACCGTCCAGACCGGGCCGAACACTCCCGCCGGGGGAGCCCAGACCGGCTGCTCCAGGCCGGCGTAGTCGGCGCTGCTGTCGCGGGCCGCCAGCCCGCCGATCGCGGCAGCGCAGCAGACGGCCGCACCGAAACTGAGTAGGGCCCACCACCGGCTTCGGTCGCCGGCCCCCTCGGAGCTACGCGCGCGCTGGCGCACCCGGGAGTGCTTCCGCTCCACCGTCAGCTGATGGCGTTGACCCCGCCCGGTCCGACCAGCAGCCCACCGACGATGAGGACGACTCCCCACAGGATCCGCTGCCGGAACAGGGCGAGAATGCCGGCCACCACCAGGACGGCCGAGATCAGCCAGAGAATCAGCTCCATGCCGGCCTGGTACCCAGGCTGCCCATCCGGGAAACCTCGCCCGGTTCGAGGTGCTCACCCAGGTGGAAGACGCTGTACGCCTGTTTGATCACCGGGTGTGCCACGTTCCGTACCCGTACTCCGCCGGGTGTGGTGCCGCGCTCGGTCCCGTGGTGAGCGTGTCCGTGTAGGGCGAGTGTGGTGGGGGCTGAGTCGATCGCCTGGCCCAGCTGGTAGCAGCCGAGGAAGGCATAGATCTCCGGCGGTTCGCCGGCCAGCGTGTCGGGCACCGGGGAGTAGTGGGTCAGGGCCACCAGCAGGTCGCAGTCGAGGGAATGTAGGGCGGCTTTGAGCGCGTCCGCGCTCTCGGTGCTGACCTGCACGAACGCCTTCATCTCCGGTTCGCCGAAGTCGGCGGCGCATCGCCCGGCGAAGCCACCACCGAACCCCTTCACCCCGGCGATGCCGAGCCGGCTGCCGCCGCAGTCCAGCACCGTCCCGTTACCCTCCAGCACGGTGATTCCAGCGGCCTCGAGCACCTCCACCACCCGCGGTACCTCGTTGCACTGGTAGTCATGGTTGCCGAGTACGGTCACCACCGGCACCCCCAGGCCACCGAACTCGCGTGCCACACACCGCGCCTCCGCCTCGGTGCCGTGGCGGGTCAGATCACCGGCGAGCAGCAGCACGTCGGCGTGGTTCGGCATCTCCTCAAGAGCCGGCCGGAAGCGGCCGACCACGTCCTCGTCCAGATGCACGTCGCCCACGGCGGCGATTCGGATCACCATCGGGTCTCCCTCAGGGCAGTTGTTCGATTTCCGTGGGCGGGTGCGTCCGGACCACCCCGATGTCGCTGGTGACCGCCAGCTCCGGGAAGTGCTCGGCGACACGCCGGAGGATCTCGTCCCGGCGCTGTACGCTCTCCACCTCGCCGTGCAGCACCAGGCCGAGTTCCCGGCGGACCACGGTGATGCCCTGCTCGGCCACGTCGGGGTCCTCGGCGAGGAGCCGGTGAATCTCGGCCGCCACGTACTCGTCGGTCGCCCGTCGCGTGGCAATGTCCTGGTGTTCGGTCACGGTGTCCCCTTTCGTTCCGGGGTGCCGGCGTACGCCACCACCTCAAGCCGGTCCAGCAGCACCAGGAACGCCTCGGCGTACGGCGAGTGGCGCGTGTCCCGGCATACCCGTTCCCAGTCGATCTGCTCGCGCAGCGAGCGAGCCAGGGGCAGGCCCCGGGTGAAGTCGCAGTGGTGCTGGGAGAAACTGAGCAGCTTGTGCACCATCAGCTGGGTTGCCGAGAGCACCGGCATGTGGATCGCGTCCACCGGCCGGACGATGGTCTCGACGAAGGTCTTGTCCGTCACCGGTGTTTCGATGGGTCGGTGGATCAGGTCCACCACGCGGTCGTCGTCGATGACTTTGACCAGCCAGTCCTCGGGCGGGCGCTCGGCGAGGAAGCCGGCCGCGACCAGTGCGCCGAGGGCCTTGTCAACGTCGGACTCCCGGATCAGGAAGTCGACGTCGTGTTCGCTGGAGTGGCCGCCGTGCGCGTAGACCGCGAAGCTGCCGCCGAGCGCGAAGGGGATGTCTTGCTGCTTGAGCACGGCGGCGACCTTTTTCAACGTGTGCACCAGGGTCTCGGCTCCGCGCTCGGCCATCTGGCTCTCCGTTCCTGGTGGTCGGGAGGAGGTGTCAGGTCGGTACCCGGCATCGTGGTCTGCCACACCTGGCACCACGCCCGGGAAAGCATCAACCGCTACCAAAGGTGCTGGATCGGCCGAAAGAGCGGGAGCGTGGGTCGGATAGCGTGTGCAGGGTGGCCGATCTCAATGTGGCGCGACGCGGCAGGGCCCGACTGCGACGCGGCAGGGCCCGACTGCGTGCCGTGGCCCTGATCGGTATCGATGGCTCAGGTAAGACGACGCAGGCCCACCGGCTGGCCACGGGGCTGACCGCGATCGGGCTTCCTGCCACCTACCATCGCAACGCCGGTGGTCGGCGCTTCCTCGGCCGGGTGGCGCGGCGGCTGGGTCGGCGGGACGCGCAGCGGCTCCTCGGACGGGCCGGCCTGCTGGCCGCAGAGTCCGCGCTGCGTTGGCTCGCCATCGCCGCCGCTCTGCTGTTGCGCCGGCTGACCGGCCGGGTCGCGGTGATGGACCGCTACTCCGCCTGCCAGTACGCGAGCATTCGGGCGCACGGCGGTCACCGGTGGGAGCGGCTGGCCCGGCTTGGCTACCGGGTCTTCCCCCGGCCGCAGGTAACGTTTCTGCTGGTTGTTGACCCCGCCGAGGCGTACCGGCGGATCGAGCGACGCGGCACTGACCACGAGAGCATGCGATACCTGATCGCGGCGGATCGCGCGTACCGGAGCCTGCCGGAGCACCCCACCTTCGTGCTGGTGGACGCGAACCGTCCGGCGGACGAGGTGAACCGGCAGATCAGGGAGCACCTGCACCGTTGGTTGGGCGCGGCGCCGGAGCCGGCTCAGGTTCCGGTGCCGCAGTAATCGGCAGTGATCGGCACGAACGGTGGATGGCCGCCGACTGGCCCCGGGCCGGCAGGAAAGCGGCCCACGGATTGTTCACCCGGGCGTGGGGTATCACCACGGGTGTGGATGAACCGATCGGGCCGCCGTGGCAGATCCGGGCGTGACCAGGATCGCAGCTCGGTGGTGACCCGGGTCGCTGTGCGGTGGTCGGGGTGGTGTTGCGATGGACTTGGCCTGGACCGGCGGCCGTCGATCCAGCTGTCGGGCGTCGTGCTCGGCTAAGGGCCGCCACCTGAGGTGCTGACAGCAAGTATGGACCGTTCTCTCAGCTAATTATCAGGCATTCGTGACACGTTCGACTCACGGAATGGAATCCCTGACGCGTCTCAACTGTTGTGCAGGTGTCAGCGCCGATGAGCAGCAGCGGAAGGTACGGGGAGGGAGCTGGCGGACGTGGGGATGGCAAGGAACCGGGCAACCGGCGCGAGTGAGGGGACCGTGAGTAACGTGGACAAGAATATCGGCATGCGGACCGACGAGGTCGCCGAGGAGCGCGATCTGGTCGGCGTCTACCTTCACGAGATTTCCCGGACCCCGTTGCTGGACGCTGCCACGGAGGTCGATCTCTCCAAGACGATCGAGGCCGGCCTCTACGCCGAGCATCTGCTCGACGAGGACCGCGTCCCGGCCGGCGTCGAGAAAGCCGAACTCCAACGGCTGGTCGCTGACGGGGCGCGGGCCAAGGACCTGTTCATCCGGGCCAACCTGCGACTGGTCGTGTCGATCGCCCGACGGTATGTCCGCTCCGGGATGCCGATGCTGGACCTGATCCAGGAGGGCAACACCGGTCTGGTCCGGGCGGTGGAGAAGTTCGACTACGAGCGTGGCTTCAAGTTCTCCACCTACGCGACCTGGTGGATCCGCCAGGCGATCAGCCGGGCGATCGCCCAGCAGGAGCGCACCGTGCGGCTGCCGGTGCACCTGGTGGAGGATGTCAACCGGATGCGGAACGTGGCCCGGCAGCTCACTCGGGAGCTCGGTAGCGACCCGGAGCCGGAGCAGATCGCCACGGCGCTCGGCGTCACCGTCGAGCGGGTCAACGAGCTGGTTCGTTGGTCGCAGGACACGGTGTCGTTGGATACCCCGGTCGGTGACGACGGCGACACCAACCTCGGTGACCTGGTGGCCGACACCGACGCGCCGTCACCGGAGGAGATCGTCCTCACCGGTCTGGAACGGCAGCGCATCGAGGGCCTTCTCAGTCACCTCGACGACCGGTCGGCGGGCATCATGCGCGCCCGCTACGGCCTCGAGGACGGTCGGGAACACTCGCTGACCGAGGTGGCCTCCCGCTTTTCGCTCTCGCGGGAGCGGATCCGGCAGCTGGAGATTCAGGCACTCGGCCGGCTGCGCGAGCTGGCCCGCGCCGAAGGGCTCCAGGCCGCAGCGTGAGCGGTGCCGGGCCGGCGTCCCGACGGACGCCGGCCCGGCCCTGTTCGGGCGGGTGCCGGTCAGCGGACCCGGCCGTACCCCAGGATCGGCATGATGTTCATGTCGCGTTTGAGCACGTTGCGCCCCGCGGTGGGGGCGTCGATGATCTGACCATCGCCCACGTAAAGGGCGACATGCCCCAGCCCGCGGTAGAAGACCAGGTCGCCGGGGCTCAGGTCGTGGCGGTTGATGTGTGCCACCACCTCCCACTGCCGGCGGGTGCTGTGCGGCAGCGACTTCCCGGCCGCTCGCCACGCCGCCGACGTCAGGCCCGAGCAGTCGTACCCGGCACCGTCGTCCCCGCCCCACCGGTAGGGCTTGCCCAGCGCCCCGTACGCGTACCGCACCGCCACCCCGGCCGCGCCGGGGACCGATGGTGCCGGCTGGACCTGGTCGGGGCTGGCCCCGGCGGGTTCGGTTGCCCGGCCGTACGCCTGCCGGCGCAGCTCGTACAGGTCGGCTAGGTCGCGCTCGATCCGCTTGCGGGTGCTGGCCAGCCCTCGGGCCTGCGCTGCCGCCTTCTCCATGGCTTCCTCGAGCCGGGTCCGTTCGGCGAGGAGCTGCCGCTGGTCGTTGGTGACGGCGGTGATTCGTTTCTGCCGCTCCTGGGCTAGTCGGTCGACGGTGGTGAGCCGGTTGACCAGGGTCGTGGCGTCGTCTGGGCTCAGTAGTGCGGTGGCGGTGCCGAGTTCACCGGTCTTGTACGCGGCCACCGCCAGTTGGTTGACCTCGGCCCGGCTCCGCGCGACCTGTTGCTCCAGCGGGCCCAGCCGGGCGGTCAACCGGGCCAGGGTGGCTTTGTTCGCCTTGAGGTCCTCGGCGAGGGTGTTGTGCGCCTCCACGACCTGCTCCAGCTCGGTGGAGGCTTTCTCGATCCGCCGGGTCAGCTCGGCGGGGGAGGGCTCGGCCTGGGCGGGCGCGACCGGTGCGACCAGCGTGGCCGAGATCGCCGCGACGGCGAGGGCGGGAAGTCGTTTCCGGATGGACGGCAAGTGCGACGGCTCCTTCTCCCCACCAGCCACCGGGTAGGGGGCGGAGGCCCCAGCGGCGCCGGACCCGTGCCCTCCGGACGGACGGCGATGGGCGGGCCGGCCCGGACAAGGTAACCCGGGGCAGGAGTGAACCGCAGGGGAAAACGAGGCGATTGTTGCCGAACGGAAGTACGTGAACTTCTATCGGACGGGGGTGTTGGCGACCGGATCCGGAGTCGCGGTCTGCTCGGTCACCCACCCGCTCACCCGCCGCTCGGCGAAGAAGGAGACGAACGGCACGGTTCCCGCCAGCATCACCAGGATCATGCGGGACAACGGCCAGCCGGCCCGCCGGGACAGGTCGAAGGCGGCCACCAGGTAGACCATGTAAAGGAAGCCGTGGGCCTGGCCCACCGTCTCCACCACGAGTGGGTAGTCGAACCCGTATTTGAGCGGCATTCCGATCACCATGAGCAGGATCAGCACCACGCCGACGATCCAGGCGATCACGCGGTACCGGGTCAGGGCTGCGCCCACCGTCGTCCGTCCTTCCGACCCGGCCTAGCCGGGGTAGTCGCCGGGTCGAGCACCCGGATTGTCGGTCAACCACCGCAGGTAGCGGTTGTAGGCGGTGAGCTCCGGATCGTCACTGTCCGGCACAGCGGCCGCGGTACGGCTGGCCCGTACCGGCCGGCGTACCGCCAGCCGGGCTGGCTCGGCGGTCGCGGACGGCTCGGCGGTCGCGGACGATTCGGCGGTCTGCGCCGCTGGGCCCGGCGCCTCGGGCCCGCGGAGTTCCTGGCGGACCTCCCGCCACCAGACGAAGACCACGAAACCGGCGAAAACCGGCCACTCCACGGCGTATCCCCAGCTGATCGGGTTGCCGCCGGCCGCACGGCTGAGCTGCCACCAGCCCAGCCCGAGGAAGCCCACGACGAGCACGACCAAGGCCACATGGCGCACGATCCACGCCGGGGTCCAGAGCCGCTTCATGGCCTCGAGGGTACCGGGGGCGGGGGCGCGTTCCGACAGCCGTCTCCTCGCGGCCATGCGCGTGTTCCGACAGCCGTCTCCCCGCGGCCGGGGGCGTGTTCCGGTGGCCGTGTCATCGCGGCGGGCTGGTTTGCCGGCACCTCGGGTGGGCATCCGGCTAGACGCCAGCCCAGAACAGTGAAGGGGGCGACGATGACCGGATCCGTGCGGCGGGATGAGTACCCGAGCCCGGAACAGCGGATGCCCGAATGGGATGGAGACCACCTGCACGACCGGGCCTCCGGCACCACGGACTCCGACGGCGAGGTGCTCGGCGTCGACCCGGCCGAACTCGGCGATGCCGACCTGATCCGTGAGTTGCACAGCCTGCACCGAACGCGGCTGGACACGCTGCGGCACGCCGCCGACGCGGCGCTCGCCACCCACCTGCGCCGGACCGCCGAGCTCGAGACCGAGTATCTCGCCCGGCGTCCGGGGCGGGAGGTCGACCCGAGCCGACTGCGGGAGTCGTGATGGCGTCAGCCGAGCGGGGTATCTCGGCCCCCCCGGAGGTCGTGTTCAACACGGCGATCGACCCGAGCCGGATGTCGGCGTGGCTCCCCGAGCCGCTTCGCGTCGGCGGCCGGCCAGCCACCGACATCCAGCGGGCGGAGCTGACGGCCCGCTGGCGGGCCACCGGGGACTGGACCGCCGAGATCCGGGTTGACCCGGCCGACTCCGGTGGGGCGTGGATCCGGCTCGACCTGACCGGTGGCACCGCCGAGCGGCTGGTGGACGAGGCGTTGGAAGACCTCGCCCAAGCGGTGGCCGACAACCTGCAGGCGGGCTGAGTCGGGCTGAGTCGGGGGCAACCGTCGAGCCCTTCGGCTCGGCGACCAGACCGAGGGAGCGGTGACCGAGTTGAAGGCGAAAGTGACCCGTCTGCGTCGGGCCTACGCGCCGCACGAGTATCGGCCGCTCGGCGGCTACCTGGTGGCCATGGGTGCCTACGCCGGGGTGACGTCCGCGATCGCCGGGCTGGTGAAGGCCACTCGGCGGCCGCTGCCGGAACGGCCCGCGACGGCCGACGTGGTCCTGCTGGCCATCGCGACCTACAAGCTCAGCCGGCTGCTCTCCAAGAAGGCCGTGACCAGTCCGCTGCGGGCCCCATTCACCCGCTACGCCCGGCCGATCGGTAGCGGCGAGGTGATGGAGGAGGTGCGCGACTCGGGTAGCCCCACCCGGCACGCCGTCGGTGAGCTGCTCAGCTGCCCGTTCTGCCTGGCCGTCTGGGTAGCCACCGGGCTCACCGGCGGACTGGTGCTGACGCCGCGGCTGACCCGTCTCGTCGCCACCGCTCTCACCACGATGACGGCGTCGGACTTCATCCAGCTGGCGCATGCGACGGCGCAGCAGGCGGCCGAGCGGAGCTCGGGTTAGTCGCCGGCCGAATCGCTTGCTGACGTCAGCTCACTCGCCCCTCCGGGCTCCGGTGCACCTGCGCCGGCCCACCGTCGCACGATCACGGCGGGCCGGTCACCCGACCCCGCCGCGATCGTAGGACTACCTGGCCCGCGGCGAGCGGAGCAGGTTCAGCTGTCCTCGCCGGACCAACCGCGGGGAGACCCCTCCTCCCGCTCGTCGGCGTCCGCGCCGGTGATGATGTCTCGATCAACCGCGGTGACATCGTGCTCCCGGGCGAAGTCCGGCTCCGGCAGAGTGTCCCGGCCCTCCGGCGGCTGGCCGAGAGCCGCGAGCTGTTCCTGCTGCTCGGAGTGCCGCTCGGCGGGCTGGGACATGTCACTCTCCTTCATGACGGATCACCGGGCTGCGGACCGCCGCCGGCATCGCCGGATTCACTGCCGGGCATCGCCGGACCGGCGGACCGGCTCGTCGGCCGCGGGCCAGTCAGGTGACCGACCCGCCCAGCAGGTCGGCCGCCTCGTCCACGGAGTACTCGCCCTCGGGCAGTCCGCAGATGCGGGTGAGTAGCTCCGCCGGCATCTGGGCGGCGACCGCTCGCCGGTAGATGTCGCCCTGGCTGATCCGTTCCTGGCCTCGGTAGAGATCCTCGAGTAGGTCATCGAGACGGCGCAGGTCCGACTCGGTCTCGGGCACCGCGGTAACGGGTGGGTTGTCGGTCACGGCGCCCAACTACCCGGGGCCGGAACCGGTAAACCACCCGCTCGGCGATCAGACCGGGGTGACGGCCGGAGCCCGACGCCGGGTGCGTACGGCGGCCGCCAGGTCGGCCAGGACCTGCTCCGTGGTGTCCCAGCCGATGCAGGCATCGGTGATCGACTGCCCGTACGTCAGCTCGCGGGTCGGGTCCAGATCCTGCCGACCCGCGAGCAGGAAGCTCTCCAGCATGACGCCGACGATGCCGTGCTGGCCGCCGGCGAGTTGGGCGGCCACGTCGGCGGCGACAAGTGGCTGGTTGCGGTGGTCCTTGCCGCTGTTGGCGTGGCTGGCGTCGATGACCAGCCGTTCGGGAAGCCCGGCGGCGCGCAGCAGCGCCAGCGCGTCGTTCACCGACTCGGCGTCGTAGTTCGGCTGGTTGCCGCCACCGCGCAGCACCAGGTGGCCGTCGGTGTTACCGCGGGTATGCATGATCGCCGGGGTGCCGGAGGCGTCGATGCCGGGGAAGACGTGCGGCACGCCGGCCGCCCGGATGGCGTCCACCGCGGTGGAGATGCTGCCGTCGGGACGGTTCTTCATGCCGATCGGCATGGACAGGCCGGAGGCGAGCTGGCGGTGCACCTGGCTCTCCACCGTCCGGGCGCCGATCGCGCCCCAGGCCACCGTGTCGGCGATGTACTGCGGGGTGATCGGGTCGAGGAACTCGCAGCCGACCGGAAGACCCAGGCGCAGCACGTCGATCAGGAGCGCCCGGGCCCGGCGCAGGCCGGTGTTCACATCACCGGAGCCGTCCAGGCCGGGGTCGTTGATAAGCCCCTTCCAGCCGACGGTCGAGCGCGGTTTCTCGAAGTAGACCCGCATCACCACGAGCAGGTCGTCGGCGAGTCGATCGGCGAGCTCGCGGAGTCGGTGCGCGTAGGCGAGGGCGGCGACCGGGTCATGTACCGAACAGGGGCCGACCACGACCAGGAGGCGGTCGTCGGTGCGGTCCAACACTCGGCCGACGGCCCGTCTGCCAGTCAGTACGGCCGAGGTGAGCGGACTGTCCAGGGGGAGTTCGTGGTGTAGCAGGGCCGGGGTGGTCAGCGGCACCACGCGGTCGATCCGCTGGTCGCTGAGCCGGTTCGTCTCGGAGGTGGTCACGGTGGGCATCCCTTCGCCGACCGTGCCCGGGGCCGGTGCCCGGGAGAGCCGGCTGCTCGTACGCAAAAAGGCAGGAGCGGAAGCTCCTGCCTTGCCGGCTCGTGCGGGTGACTTCAGCTCACGATGAGGTCACCGGCGGGAGAGCCGGCTGCCTAAACCATCGATACGAGCGTGTCACGTCGGTGAGTCTACCTGACTCGACGGCAATGGCCACCCGCACGTTCGGAAAGGCTCATCTGATTTTTACCAGCTTCGATGGCGGTATCGATAGGTTTGTGGCGCCAACGACCGACCACTCCCTCTCCCGGAGGTTTTCGATGGATCGTCGTACTCTGCTCCGCGCTGGCGTCGCCGGTGGCGCCGCCGCCTTCTCCGGCAGTCTCTGGGCTGGCGCCGCGCTGGCCGACCCCGCCCAGCCCGGGGAGAGCCCCTACGGCCCCCTGCAGTCGGCCGACGCCCTGGGTATCCAGCTACCCGCGGGATTCACCAGTCGGATCGTGGCCCGCTCCCGGCAGGCCGTCACCGGTACCGGGTACACCTGGCACGACGCGCCCGACGGCGGCGCCTGCTTCGCTGCCGGTGCCGGCTGGATCTATGTCTCCAACTCGGAGATCACCCCGGGTGGCGGCGCGTCGGCGATCCGGTTCAACGCCGACGGCACTGTCGCCTCGGCCTACCAGATCCTGTCGGGCACCCGGCAGAACTGCGCGGGTGGAGCGACGCCGTGGGAGACCTGGCTCTCCTGCGAGGAGGTCAGCCGGGGCTACGTCTACGAGACCGACCCGACCGGTGGCGCGAACGCCCTACGGCGGGACGCGATGGGTCTGTTCAAGCACGAGGCCGCCGCCTGCGATCCAGATCGTCAGGTGATCTACCTCACCGAGGACGAGCGCGACGGCTGCCTCTACCGGTTCCGGCCGACGACCTGGGGTGACCTCTCGGCCGGCACCCTGGAGGTGCTGGTGGCCGGCACCGCCACCAGCGGCCCGGTTTCCTGGGCCCCGGTGCCCGACCCGGACGGCTCGCCGACGTACACCCGAGACCAGGTCTCCGGGGCGAAGCGGTTCAACGGCGGGGAGGGCTGCTGGTACGCCGACGGCACCTGCTGGTTCACCACGAAGGGGGACAACCGGGTTTGGGCGTACGACGCGGTCAACGAGCGGATCGACCTGGCGTACGACGACTCGTTGGTCCCCGGTAGCGCCCCGCTGACCGGCGTGGACAACATCACCGGTAGCGCCGGCGGTGATCTCTACGTCGCCGAGGACGGCGGAGACATGGAGATCAACATCATTACCCCGGACGAGGTCGTCGCCCCGTTCCTGCGGATCACCGGTCAGTCCCGGTCGGAGATCTGCGGTCCGGCGTTCTCGCCCGACGGCACCCGGTTCTACTTCTCGTCCCAGCGCGGCCCCTCCGGATCGTCCTCCGGCGGCATCACCTACGAGGTACGTGGCCCGTTCCGCTGAGCGAGCCGGCGGGGCCCGCGGCTGAGCCAGTATGTCGGGCCCCGTCCCGCGGCGCACCGCCCGCCTCGGGCCCCGTCCCGCGGCGCACCGCCCGCCTCAGGCCCCGTCCCGCGGCGCACCGCCCGCCTCGGGCCCCGTCCCGCGGCGCATCGTCCGCGCGCCTCGGAGATCGGATAGCGTCCTCCCATGCCCGACAGCGGTTTTCCCTGGCCCATCGAGACGACCCGACTGGACAACGGCCTGCGCGTGGTGGTGAGTGAGGACCGCACCGCCCCCGCCGTGGCCGTGAACCTCTGGTACGACATCGGCTCCCGGCACGAACCGGAGGGGCAGACCGGCTTCGCCCACCTCTTCGAGCACCTGATGTTCGAGGGCTCGACCAATGTGGCGAAGACCGAGCACATGAAGCTGGTCCAGGGGTGTGGTGGGTCCCTGAACGCCACCACCAACCCGGACCGCACCAACTACTTCGAGACGGTCCCCGCCGAGCATCTTGAGCTGACCCTCTGGCTCGAGGCCGACCGGATGGGCGGGTTGGTGCCGGCGTTGACCCAGGAGACGCTGGACAACCAGCGGGACGTGGTCAAGAACGAGCGGCGGCAGCGCTACGAGAACGTCCCGTACGGCGACGCCTGGCTGCGGCTGCTACCGCTGCTCTACCCGCCCGGCCACCCGTACCACCACTCGACGATCGGCTCGATGGCCGACCTGAACGCCGCTGACCTCCCCACCTTCCAGGCGTTCCACTCCGCGTACTACGCGCCGAACAACGCTGTGCTGACGGTCGTCGGCGACACCTCCGCCGACGAGGTGTTCGCCCTGGCCGAGAAGTACTTCGGCGCGATCCCGGCCCGATCGGAGATCCCGGCCGCGCCGGACGGCCGGCACGTTGCCGGCACCGGCGTGGCGACGACGGAGACGGTCGTCACCGAGGTGCCCGCGCCCCGGGTGTACGTCGCGCACCGTACCCACCCGTTCGGCGGCGCCGGTTACGACGTGACCAGCGTGCTCGCCACCGTCCTCGGCAGCGGGCGGGGCAGCCGGCTCTACCAACGGCTCGTCGACGGGGAGCGGGTCGCGCAGCCGGACCTGATCGGGGCGTACGGGGTGGACCTGGCGTACGCCCCGGCGCCGTTGATCGTCACCGCCACCGCCCGCCCAGGGGTGTCGGCGAAGCGGTTGGCCGCCGGGTTGGGCGAGGTTGTGGACGAGTTGGCGACCGTGCCGGTTACCGCCGCGGAGTTGGACCGGGCCAAGGCGCTGCTCAGCACCGCCTGGTGGCGGCAGATGTCGACGGTGGAGGGTCGGGCCGACACCCTCGGCCGGTACACGACACAGTTCGGTGACCCGCGCCGGGCAGCCGAGCGGCTGCCGGCGTGGCTGGCGGTGACCGCCGAGCAGATCGCGGCGGTGGCCGCCGAGGTGCTCGCCCCGGCCGACCGGGTGACCCTGACCTACCTGCCCGAGGAGAGCTCATGACGCTGATCAGCACCCGGCCCGGTCCGGGGCCCGCCCGACCGTACCGCTTTCCCCAGGTGGTTCGCCGCGGTGTCGCGGGTGGGCAACTGGTCGCCGCGCACCTGCCGGGGCAGTCGCTGGCGGTGGCGCTGTTGCTGCTCGATGCCGGCGCCGGCCGCGAAGCGCAGGGGCGGGAGGGGCTGGGCACGGTGCTCGCCAAGGCCCTGGAAGAGGGGACCGCGCAGCGGGACGCGACGGCGTACGCGCTGGCCATCGAGGCGCTCGGCACCGAGCTGGTAGCTGGCCTGGACTGGGACTCCTTCCAGGTGAGCGTGCAGGTGCCGGTGGATCGGCTGCCGGCCGCCGTGGAGCTGTTGGCGGAGGCGGTGCGCACGCCGCGGCTGGAACCGGACGATGTCCGGCGGGTACGCGACGACGAGGCGACCGCCCAGCGCATGGATTGGGCGAATCCGGGCCCGCGGGCCGACGCGGCGCTGCGAGCCGACCTGTTCGGCGCCGAGAACCGCTGGGGCCGGCCGCTGTACGGCGATCCGGAGACGGTGGCCGCGTTGGAGGTCGAGGACGTCCGGATCTTCCACTCGGAGTGGTTCCTCCGGCCGGGCACTCTGGTCGTCGTCGGGGACTTGGAGCGCCTCGACCTAGACGCGCTCGCGGCGACGGCGTTCGCCGGCACCGGTGGCGGCGCGGTGGACCGGGGCGGCCCGGTCCAGGTCGCCCCACGCGACGGCCGCAAGATCATTTTGGTGGACCGGCCAGGTTCGGTGCAGTCGACGCTGCGGCTCGGGCATCCGTCGCCGCACCGCGCACACCCCGACCATGTGCCGATGCGGCTCGCCGGCACCGTGCTCGGTGGCGCCTTCACCTCCCGGCTCAACCACCTGATCCGTGAGGTGCGGGGCTACACGTACGGGATCCGGGGTGACTTCGTCTCGTCGCGTCGGTTCGGGCGGTTCGCGGTCAGCTCCGGCGTGCAGACCGCGGTGACCGCGCCCGCGTTGGTCGATGCGGTCGGCGAGATCACCCGTACCCAGCAGACCGGGGTGACCGAACCGGAGCTTGCGGTGGCCCGCTCCTGGCTGGCCGGCCAGCTCTCGGTCGAGTTGCAGACCCCGCGGGCGATCGCCGCGGCGCTGACCACGCTGGTCGTCCACGACCTGCCCGACGACTACCACGCCCGGCTGCGTACGGCGCTGCTCGCCGCCGAGGTCGAGGAGGTCTCGGCGGCCGCCGCCGCACACCTGCACCCGGAGGAGTTGACCCTGGTGGTCGAGGGGGACGCCGCCCTGATCCGGGCCGAGCTGGCGGCGACCGGCCTGGGGGAGGTCATCACCAGCACGCGCTGACCGCTCACCGCCCGGATCGCCAGGTCCGGGCGGTGGGAAAGGATTCTTGGTTGGCGGGTTCCACTGGGTAGCCTCGCGGGTATGAGGATCGGCATTGTGGGGGCCACCGGCCAGGTCGGTGGGGTAATGCGGCAGGTGTTGGCGGAGCGGGAGTTCCCCGCGGAGCAGGTTCGGCTGTTCGCCTCCGCGCGGTCGGCGGGGCGGACCCTGCCCTGGCGCGACGGCGAGGTGACGGTGGAGGACGCCGCCGCCGCCGACTACTCGGGGCTGGACATCGTTCTCTTCTCGGCCGGCAAGGAGTCCGCCCGGGACCTGGCCCCCCGGGTCGCCGAAGCCGGAGCTGTGGTGATCGACAACTCGTCGGCTTTCCGGCTGGACCCGGCGGTGCCGCTCGTCGTCGCCGAGGTGAATCCGCACGCTGCGCGGCAACGGCCCCGAGGGATCATCGCCAACCCGAACTGCACCACGATGGCCGCGATGCCGGTGCTGCGTCCGCTGCACGCCGAGGCGGAGCTGGTGAGTCTCGTGGTCTCGACCTATCAGGCGGTCTCCGGTGCCGGCCTCGCCGGCGTGGCTGAGCTGGACGAGCAGGTCCGGAAGGTGGCCGAGCACGCGAGCGGCCTAACCTTCGACGGCGCGGCGGTGGACTTCCCGGTGCCCCGGTCGTTCGCCCAGCCGATCGCGTTCAACGTGCTCCCGCTCGCCGGTTCGATCGTTGACGACGGGTCCGAGGAGACCGACGAGGAGCAGAAGCTGCGGAACGAGAGCCGCAAGATCCTCGAGATCCCGGAGCTGAAGGTCTCCGGCACCTGCGTGCGGGTACCCGTCTTCACCGGTCACTCACTTCAGGTCAACGCGCGCTTCGCCCGGCCGATCTCCCTGCAGCGGGCCCGGGAGTTGCTCGCTGACGCGCCCGGCGTCGCCCTCTCCGAGGTGCCCACGCCGCTGCAGGCCGCCGGCCACGATCCCACCTATGTGGGTCGAATCCGCGCCGACCAGACCGTCGAACACGGTCTTTCCCTCTTCTGCGCCAACGACAACCTGCGGAAGGGGGCGGCGCTCAACGCCGTACAGATCGCCGAACTGGTCGCCGCCGAGCACGCCTGAGCCACACCTTTTCGCGCCGAGCGCCCCGGAGGCACACCTTTCCGGCGCCGAGCGCCCCGGAGTCGCACCGTCGGCGCCGCTCATCCCCCGGGGGCGGCGCCGGCGTGTTTGGATTGTGGGTGACCCGACGAGGGAGGCAACCGTGACCGACCAGAGCCAGGCGCCGCTGCTCGAGCTCCTCGCGGAGCACCGGATGGGTGTGTTGGCGACGCTGCGGCGGGACGGGCCGGCGCAGCTCTCCACCGTGCTCTACCAGTACGACCCGGCGGCCGAGCTGATCCGGATCTCGGTCACCGACAACCGGGCCAAGGTCGCCAACCTGCGCCGGGATCCGCGGGCCAGCTTCCACGTCAGCAGCGGCGCCGGCTGGGCGTACGCGGTCGCCGAGGGGCGGGCCGAGCTGACTCCGGTCGCCGAGCGCACGGACGACCCCACGGTCGAGGAGTTGGTCGCCATCTACCGGGCGATGCAGGGCGAACACCCGGACTGGGACGACTTCCGCCAGGAGATGGTGGCGCAGCGCCGACTGGTGTTGCGGCTGCCCGTCGAGCGGGTCTACGGCCTGCCCCCGCGCGGCTGAGCGGCTCGACCCTGTCGCGTCCGGGCCCGTTACCTGCCGCCCCGGTGGGGGTAGTCCGCGGTGCCGACAGCGAGAGGGGAGCACCATGACAACGGTCGAAGAGTTCATGACGACCCGGTTGGTGACGATGGACGGCAACGACACGCTCATTGCGGCCGCCCAGGAGATGCGGGACTGCGCTATCGGGGATGTTGTGGTCACGGACGGCGATGATGTCGTCGGCATCGTTACGGACCGTGATATCACCGTTCGAGCGGTGGCGGAGAACATGAACCCGGCCTCGACCCGGTTAAACGAGATCACCACCCGGGATGTGATCACGGTCAGCCAACACGACGACGCCGTGGCCGCCGCCGATCTGATGCGGACGTACGCGGTGCGTCGCCTGCCGGTGGTCGAGGACGGGCAGCTGATCGGCCTGGTGTCGATGGGGGACTTGGCGGTGGAGCGCGAACCGCAGTCAGTGCTCGCGGACATCAGCGCGGACGACCCGAACAACTAGCGCGGCCCGGCCCGGTTCACCCGATCCGGGCGAGGTTGACCGCTCCGGATCGGGGGACCCGTGCGCGGAGGCGATGGCACGACGTTGGGACCTGCCACGGGCGTCCCGGTCGCGCGCGGACGGGCCGGCGGGAGGTGGGACCCATGTCGGAAGCGACCACGGCCTTCTTCAGGGATCTCGACCAGCGGGGCTACGAGCCGCTGCTGATGCGGGCCACCGCGACGGTCCGGTTCGACCTGCACGAGGGGGCGCACACAACGCACTGGTTCCTCCGGATCGACCGGGGGCGGCTGCGGGTGAGTCGGGAGGATCTGGAGGCCGACGCGGTCATCGGGCTCAGCCCGGCGCTCTTCGAGGAGCTGGCCGCCGGCCGGGAACATGCCATCGCGGCCAGCCTGCGGGGAGACCTCAGGGTCAGTGGTGATCCACGGCTCTTCGTCCAGGTGGAGCGGCTCTTCCCGGGCAACCCACGCGCGCGTGGGCCGCGCCGAGCCTTCGAGCGGGAGGTGCGCTGATGCCGGGTAACACGGTGCGCATCCTCGACGGCAACACCTTCGTGGTCTCCGCGGAGAGCGGGGACATCGAGGCGACGCCGACCGAGCCGACCGGTCTCTTCTCCCTCGATACCCGCTTCCTGTCCACCTGGGTGCTGACGGTCAACGGCGAACGGCTCAACCCGCTCTCCTATGACGACCTGCAGTACTACGAGGCGCGGTTCTTCCTGGTGCCGGGGGCAGCGACGCATTACGTGGACGCCAAGCTCTCGGTCATCCGGGAACGGGCGGTGGGGGGAAGCTTCCGGGAGACGCTCACCATTCTCAATCACGACGAGAATCCGGTCGAGCTGGAGGTCCGGATGGCGGCGGCAGCCGACTTCGCCGACCTGTTCGAAATCAAGGACGACCAGCTGAACAAGAAGGGCGAGCTCTACACCGAGGCCGAGTCGGACCGGCTGCGGCTGGGCTACCGGCGCGGCAACTTCCGGCGCGAAACCATGATCACCTCGTCGGTGCCGGCCCGGTTCGACCAGGGCGGCTTCGCGTACACCATCAATCTGGCGGCGAATGAGCAGTGGGTGGCGGAGATCGACGTCCGGACCCTGACCCTCGGCCCCAGCGGCCGGGACCTGCGCAGGGGGCTGCGTGCGCACGGCGCCGAGCGGCTCGCCCTGGAACAGGACCTCAAGGAGTGGATCGCGAACGCCCCCAAGGTCAACAGTGAACGCGAGGATCTGACCGCGACGTACCACCGCTGCCTGGTCGACCTGGCGGCGCTGCGCTTCGTTCCGTTCTCGCTGGGTGGGGCGGCGCTACCGGCTGCCGGCCTGCCCTGGTTCATGACCATGTTCGGCCGGGACAGCATCCTGACCTGCCTGCAGGTACTGCCGTTCACCCCGGAGCTGTCCAAGACGACGCTACAGGTCCTCGCCGCACTCCAGGGCACCCGGTTCGACGACTTCCGGGAGGAGGACCCGGGCCGGATCCTGCACGAGATGCGGTACGGCGAGACGGCGGCCTTCGAGGAGCAGCCGCACTCGCCGTACTACGGCTCGGTGGACGCGACCCCACTGTTCATCGTGCTCCTCGACGAGTACGAGCGGTGGAGTGGGGACGCCGAACTGGTGCGGGCGTTGCAGGTCGAGTGCCGGGCTGCGTTGAAATGGATCGATAGCTGCGCTGACCTGGTGGGTAACGGCTACATCTGGTACGAACGGCGCAACACCGACACCGGGCTGGAGAACCAGTGCTGGAAGGACTCCTGGGACTCCATCTCCTACCGCGACGGCACCCTGCCGCCGTTCCCCCGCGCCACCTGCGAGGTGCAGGGATACGCGTACGACGCGAAGGTGCGGGCGGCGCGGCTGGCCCGCGAGTTCTGGGACGACCCGGCCTTCGCCGAGCAGCTGGAGCGGGAGGCGGCCGACCTCAAGGAACGGTTCAACCGGGAGTGGTGGGTGGAGGACGGCGAGTACTACGCACTCGCCCTGGACCCGGACGGCCGGCAGTGCGACGTGCTCAGCTCCAACCTCGGGCATCTGCTCTGGAGCGGAATCGTCGACGACGAGCGAGCCCCGAGGATCGCCGAACACCTGGTGGGGCCACGGCTCTTCTCCGGCTGGGGGGTGCGGACGCTGGCCAGGGGAGAGGCCCGATACAACCCGATCGGCTACCACAACGGCACCATCTGGCCGTTCGACAACTCGTTCGTCGCCTGGGGCCTGCGCAAGTATGGCTTCGCGGAGGAGGCGGCGACGGTCGCCAGCGGCATCCTCGACGCCGCCCGCTACTTCGACGGTCGGCTGCCGGAGGCGTTCGGCGGCTACCCACGGGAGCTGACCAAGTTCCCGGTCGAATACCCGACCGCGTGTACGCCCCAGGCCTGGTCCACCGGCGCCCCGCTGTTGCTGCTGCGGACCATGCTCGGGCTGGAACCACACCAGGGCCACCTGGTTGTCGAGCCGCGACTGCCAGCGGGGATGGGGCGGATCGAGGTGCTGGACATCCCGGGCCGGTGGGGTCGGGTGGACGCGTTCGCCCGCGGCCGGCTCGACCTGCAGCGGCGCGGCGAGTGAGGTGAGCCGGACCGGCCCGAACCCCGCCCGACCTCGGCCCCACCCCGGCCGGCGGTGCCAACAATGAGGGCTTCCACCTACCGAACGGTCACCGAAGCCGGGGTAAGGTCGGCGGATGCCGGAACTCGTGTATCCGCCCGTGATCGCCGCCGCCAAGACAATGTTCCGGGTACTCGACCTGAAGATCACCATTGAGGGTGCCCACCACGTACCGCCGACCGGCGGCGCGGTCCTCGCCAGCAACCACGTCAGCTACCTCGACTTCATCTTCTGCGGCCTGGGCGCGCGCGAGTCGAAGCGGCTGGTCCGGTTCATGGCCAAGAAGTCCGTGTTCACGCACCGGATCTCCGGGCCGTTGATGCGGGGCATGCGGCACATCCCGGTCGATCGCCGGGCCGGCACCGGTTCCTTTGTCGAGGCGGTCGCCGCGCTGCGGCGGGGCGAGGTGGTCGGAGTCTTCCCCGAGGCGACGATCAGCCGGTCCTTCACCGTCAAGCAGCTCAAGAGCGGTGCGACCCGGATGGCGCGGGAAGCCGAGGTGCCGGTGCTGCCGGTGGCGGTCTGGGGAACCCAGCGGCTGTGGACCAAGGGACGGCCGCGCACCCTCGGCCGGCGGCACACCCCGATCACCGTCCTGATCGGGGAGCCGATGAAGCCGGCCGCCTACCCGGACGCGAACGCGATGACCACGGACCTGGCCGAGCGGCTGAGCGCCCTGGTCGACCGGAACCAACGGGAGTACCCGGAGCGCCCCGCCGGCCCCGACGACACTTGGTGGCTCCCGGCGCACCTGGGCGGCAGCGCACCCACCCCCGCCGAGGCGGGCACCCTGGATCGCTCCTGAGCCACCCACGGGTCTGGATTGCTTCGGAGCGGACGCGGTCACCCGCCCCGCCGCCGTGGTCGTGCCGAGTAAGTGATCCCCTCGGTCTGGGCGGTGGAAGTGGGGCTTGTCAGCGGGTTCGGTTGAGCTCGTAGTCGGCGAGCACCGCACCGGAGGGGGTGCCCTCCAGGCGCAGCAGCTTCCACTGCCGTAGCTGCTCGTCACCCTCGCCCAGTAGTCGTCGCCCGGAGCCCAGCACCGCCGGGGCGATGACGAGTCGGAGCTCGTCAACCAGACTTTCCGCCAGGAGGGACTGGGCGAGGCGAATGCTGCCGTGGACGCCGATGTCGCCACCCGGACGCTCCTTGAGCCGGCGAACGAGATCGGCGACCGGGCCCGAGACGACCGTGGTGTTGGCCCACGGCACGGTCGGAGTCGCCGAGCTGACCAGGAACTTCGGCACCTCGTTGATGAAGTCGGCGAAGGGCTGCTCCTCCGCCGTCGGCCAGTACGGAGCCCACTCGTCGTAGGTCCGTCGGCCGAGCAGCACGGTGTCCTGGGCCTTGATCGTGCGGCCGAGGTTGGCGTACATCACCTCGTCGAAGTCGAAAATGTAGCGGTCGGGTGCCTCCACCACCCCGTCCATTGACATCAGCGTGTAGAGCACGAGCTTGCGCATGCAGATCTCCCTCGGCCGCCGTACCGGATAGCTGATTGTCGAGCCCCGGTATGACAACCGGCTCCGGGCCGCACGGGTAGCGGAGGCCGGGGTCGGTAGCGGCGGTCGGCAGCGCGGTCGCGGCCGGCGACGACCGCCACCCGGGCGAGCTTAGGCGTCGGCAGGTTCGGTCCCACGCTGACGGGCCAGGAACGCCTCGATCCGGGCGAGTGCACCGTCCCACGCCTCGTTGGCGAAGAAGTCCCGGACCTCGGGAGTCGGGAAGCCGCTCTGGACGATGGTCATCAGGGTGCCGCCGTCTTTCTCCTCGAACGTAACCTCGATGCGGGTCGTCATGGTCGTGCCGTCCGGGCTGGCGCCGGTGGAGTCGGTGACGAGCCGGTGCGGGCGGTCGATCTCGACGAAGGTCTGCGTCTCCCGGAACAGCTGGTCGGGGCTGGGTCCCCACACCGCGGTCTGCTGGCCACCGACCCGAAGATCGACCTCGATCTCGAGGACGCTGGGCTGTTCGTCGAGGATGGTGAACCAGATCTTCTGCTTCTCGGCGTCCGTGTACGCGTCGAAGACCTCATCGGGTGTCGCGGGCAGGTGTCGCGTCAACCGCATGTCGAGCGTCAAGAGTTCTGTCCCTTCGAGTCGGACTGGAGAGTGAGGTAGGCGTCGAGCCCGTCGAGGCGGCGGGCCCAGAGCCGTTGGTAGAAGCTGATCCAGGCCATCGCCTCGTCCAGCGGCGCGGCGCCGAGGCGGCACTGGCGCGACCGGCCGACTTTCTCAGTGATCACGAGCCCGGCGTCTTCGAGCACCTGGACGTGCTTTTTCATGCCGGTCAGGCTCATCCCGGTGGGCTCGGCGAGCTCGCCGATGGTGGCCGGGCCATCGCCGAGCCTGATCATAATGCCGCGGCGGGTCGGATCGGCCAGCGACGCGAACACCCGGTCCAGGACATCTTGGTGAACCATGCAGTTCACCTTACAACACTGAACCGTTCAGTTCAATGAGTCTGGTGTGAGCTGGCATCCCTGGTCGTGCGACTACCGGGGCCTGCCCCCGCCTCCGGAGTGGCGGAAGCTCTCCGCGAGGGTGCCGACCAACTGTCGCGGGATGAACGGGAACGTGTCGGTGAGGACGTAGTAGTAGGTGCCGTCGGGGTATTCGGGTGTGACTCCGGTTCGGCCGTTGGCCGCGTCCAGCACGCCGTGGCCCGCCACGAACTCGAAGTCCTCGGTGTACGTGCCGTCGTAGGCTCCGCCCGGGCCGTCCGGTCGAACACCGGAGCGGAGCCGGTACGAGGAGGTCAACTCGGTGATGCCGGAGGCCGGGTCCATCGCGTCGGCGTAACCGAGTCCCGCGTAGACGGGGAAGCCGTCGCCGGCCCAGCCGAGCAGCGGGGAGTGGCGGCTCGCGTCCCGCTGGCCGGCCACTGCCGTCGGTAGGCCGTGGTAGTGGTATGCCCCGGTCGGCTGGACATGCGCGTTGTTGTCGTCCAAACCGAGATTGGTCTTGGGGCTGATCGCCTCGACTGTCCAGCCGGAGGCCGGGTCCCGTTGGTACCACTCGGCGGCGAGCGGGTCGAAGGGGACCCCGTTGATCGCGATGCCGAAGGGCTGCGGCAGGACGAGTGGGGTGGCGCGGCTGGCCTGGGTGCCGTTCAGCGGAAGCTGGAACTCGTACGCCTGGGCCGAGACGGTGTGGGGGTTGTGGGCGTTCGGGAAGCTGCCCCTCGGGTGGTTCGGCAGTCCGTTGGCGCGGATGATTCGACTGTCCCCGGTTACCGTCACGTCGATCTGGGTCCCGGTGGCGCTGTCGGCGATCGAGTAGTTGCCCGTCAGCTCGGTCGACACCGGGGTGGACGGTGCGTCGACGGAGGTGACGGACGTCGAGGGGTCGTTGACCCCGGTGACCGTCGTCCGGCCACACGCCGAGACCCCGAGGGCGGCGCCGAGCCCACCGAGCAGGAAGACGCGGCGGGTGGGTCGACCAGAACCGTGTCGAGGAGAAGTCATGCCGCTACTGTGGCCGCTGATCTCAGGTGGTGACTGTGCACAGCCTGTGGGCCAGCTGGAAATCGCTGAAACGACACCGGTCCGAGGTCGTCGACCAAGCCCTGCGGATCGACTGTCACCATAAATCTGATGACGGAACCACAAATATCTCCGGTTCCCAGGTTTGGGCTGCCACCCGAGGAAGGAGCGGTAAGTTGAGAGGTGCTGCGAGCTCGCTCCTGCCCCGTGGGTAGGTCAGAAATGTGAAAGGTTGCGCGCGGTGCGTACCAGAAAGATCTGCTTGGTGGGGATGGGGCCGCGAGGGCTCGCGGTCCTGGAGCGACTGTGCGCCAACCACGATGGTGAAAACGAGTTGGTGCTCCACCTAGTGGACCCCTTTCCGCCGGGGTCGGGAAGGATATGGCGGGAGCAGCAGTCGCCCCACCTGTTGATGAACACGGTTACCGCCCAGGTGAGCCAGTTTACCGATGAGAGTGTCGACTGTGCGGGCCCGATCCGGCGGGGTCCGAGTCTGCACGGTTGGATGGATAGCCCTGCTGCCGGGGCGGACCAGGGGCACCGGGGGGCGGACGAATACTCCTCGCGGAGATTGTATGGCCGCTATCTGAGATGGGTCTTTGAACGCGTGGTGTCCGGCGCGCCCGACACCGTCCGCATTAATGTCCACCGCGCCACCGCGGTGGCGTTGGAGGACGGGAGTGACGGTCAGTGCGTCACTCTGGACAACGGGGATCGCCTGCCGGACATGGACGCCGTGGTGCTGTCGCTCGGTCACCTCGACACGGAACTCACGGGTGATGAGCGTGAGCTGGCTGATTTCGCCGAGAGTCACGGTTTGCATTACTTTCCGCCCGGAAATCCGGCGGATTTCGACCTGGATGGCATCGACGCTGGGGAGGCGGTCGCCGTGCGGGGGCTCGGGCTTGCCTTTTTCGACGTCCTCGCCCTGGTCACGGAGGGTCGGGGTGGCCGGTTCACACCGCTGGACAAGGGGTTACGGTATGAACCCTCCGGTCGGGAACCAATTCTCTATGCCGGGGCCCACCACGGTATTCCGGACTATACCCGGGGGCGGAACCAGAAGGGCGCCACGGGCAAGCATAACCCCCGGTTCCTGACCGACAGCGCTGCCCGTCGTATTCGGGAAGCTCCAGAGTCGACCTTTCGACGAGACGTGTGGCCGCTGTTGGATGCCGAGGTCCGCATGGTCTACTATTCGGCTCTCGTTACGCAACGGCACGGATCGGCAGCCGCTAGCAAATTCCAGGAAGATTATCTTTCCGCGCCGGATGACTCCGGCATTCTTCGCCGGCACGGCGTGACCGAGTCGGACGAGTGGAGTTGGGAGAACATTGGCCGGCCGTGGCGTGCGCGCGATTTCCCCGAACGGGCTGATTTCAATGAATGGCTGCTCGATCACCTCCGCAAGGACATCGACCGGGCCGAGGTCGGTAATATTGACGACCCCATAAAAACCGCGCTGGATGTCATACGCGACCTACATGGGGAGATCCGGCTGGCCATCGACCTGTCGGGAGTCACCGGGTCCTCGTATCGCGACGAGGTGGTCCACTGGTTCACGCCGCTGAGCACTCTTTTTTCGGCCGGTCCGCCGCCGTTGCGGGTCGAGCAGATGGTGGCGCTCATCGAGTGCGGCTTGCTGCAGGTGGTGGGCCCCGAGCCGGAGATACGAGCAGATCCGCAAGGCGGCTGTTTCACCGTGCGGTCCACCATGATCCCGGGGCGGCCAACCCGGGCCACGGCACTGATAGAGGCGCGCATTCCCAAACCAGACCTACCGCACAGCGCCAACCCGCTGCTACGTTCCCTGTTCGATACCGGCCAGTGCCGGCCTTACCGTATTCCAGACGCCAGCGGGGCCTACGAGAGCGGCGGGCTCGACGTCACCCCACGACCATTTCGGGTGATTGATGCCGCCGGTACCCCCCATCCGTACCGTTTCGCCTACGGGCCGCCGATCGAGTCGGTTTCCTGGTCGCTGAACGAAACAATCCGACCCGGCGTCGGGTCCGCGATTCTCGAGAATGCGGACGCAATTGCCCGGGCCGCGCTCTCCTGTTAGCCGCCCATCAACGCCGAGAATCCCCAGCCCGGTCGGACCTGGGCTGGGGATTCTCTTCGCGTTGGGGAGCTGCCCTGGGTGAGGTGGGGTCAGGGCTGCTCGGGGAGCTGCGCGACAAACGCGCGCCACGCGGTGGGCCCGAACACCAACGCCGGGCCGCTCGGGTCCTTGGAATCCCGGACGCCGACGACTCCCGGCAGGTTGTCGGCGACCTCGACGCAGTTGCCGCCGCTCGCCCCGCTACGGGTTGACTTCTTCCACCGGGCGCTATTGAGGTCCATGGTAGGTCTCTACTTCCTTCAACAGGTCGACGGACGGGTTGCGCGGCAGAGCCTCATTGCGAACGCTCTCCCACATCATGTGCAGCTTAGCCACTCCGTCGTCTTTGTCGACCACCTCGCCGCCAAGCTGATTTTCCAGGTGGCCGATCCACCGCCCCTCAGCTGATCGGGCCAGCGCGAACGGCCCCGACAACCCGATGTGGATGCCGGTGGCGGCGGGGACGATCAGCACGTGTACGTGCGGCAACTCGGTCATGGAGATCAAATGGGCGATCTGCTGTGCCATGATCCCGCTGAAGCTGTCACCGGTGCGCCGCAGGGCCCCCTCGTCCAGCACCGCGACGAGCTGCGGGGGGTGATCGTTTGTCAGAATCTTCTGCCGCTCCAGCCGCGCGGCGGTCAACTGCTCGACCTCACTGTCACTGAGGCTGTCATCGGTGCGGAGAACCCTCCGGGCATAGTGCTCCGTCTGGAGCAGACCGGGAATCAGGATCGGCTCGAAGTAGCGAAGTTGGGTCGCGCTGCGCTCCGCGTCCAGCCACGGCAGGAACCAGGACGGGGTACCCAGCTTGGAGGCCAGCCGCTCGAACAGCCCACCGGTCCTCAGCGCGCGGTCGGTCCCCCGGATGAAGTCGATGGTAAGCGCGCGGCTGCCGTTCTCCACGGAGCTGACGTGTGAGGCGGTGTATCCGGCAGCCCGCCCGAAGGCCTCCTGCGTCAAGCCCGCCGCGCCTCTAGCGCGGCGAATCTCGCTCACGATGAAGTCGGCGATTGGCCCTGGCACATCGGTCATTCAGAACTCCTCAATTCGGTGATCGACTACCCATCTCGCTACCTGGCGGACTGGCCTTAGCCCACGGCGGCCCAACGGACCCACACGCCTGGCAACCCCAGAGCTGTGGCATACAACCTGGAGTTAGATCCTTAGTCGGTGGGGCATCTGAGTCCGCCGGAGGCGCCGTCGGGGTCGCCCTTCGCTTAAGGAGTTCAGGCGAGGGCGACGTTACCAATATCCATTCAGATGTGGGAGTGTCGTTGTGCCGACAGTAGTGAGCCAAGATTTGCCGCAGCGAAAGGGTCGGGCCGTGTCTGAAGTCGGGTTCCCGCGTTTGCTGAGCATGGGGGCTGGTGGGCGTGCGGTGGGGAGAGCACGCGTCTTTCACGTCCGCGAGGACGTGCTTCGAGCTGTGCCTGCTGGGCTGCGGAGGCTGTGATGACCGACGACCGAAAACCGTCCGAGCTACACCCCAACCGGGACCCATCCGGGACGCCCCCACTGCCCGATGGCCACTGGGTGCGCGCGAGTCGCCCCCCGGACCCGAGCCCACTCACCACCCGGCAGAAACTGACGGCCGTGCTGGTGGTGATGATCGTTGTTGCCGCGGTGGTAATCGGCGTGCTCCGGTGACGAAGTGGAAAGAGTTTTCCGGCTATCCGCATTTGGCCACCCGGCTGGGAAACGTCAGAATGCCCAAGCTGAATGTGACCTCCGCGGGCATCCCGTCGAAGGAGTGCAGTCGCCTACGGTCGACCCGTAACGATGAGCGGCACTTGGCCGTCATCCGACGACGACCGGCGTGCCGATCAACCCTGAGGTCAGACCTCCTCTTTCCGGCGAAGGTGACGCTTCGCCCGACCGTGCTACCTGGGTGGGAGAGGCGATCTTCAACCATGAATATCCGCACCACGTGTAGCCCCACGAGGTCGGTTCGGCTGAGAGAAAGTGCTGTGCGCCCGGCAGGATTCGAACCTGCGGCCTTGGGATTAGAAGTCCCCTGCTCTATCCGCTGAGCTACGGGCGCGTGCCGCGGAGTGGTGCCCGAGAAGGGTACCGCCGCCGACGCGGTCGGCGGGGGAGCGGGTGGTGGTGACCGCCTCCGGCGGCAGTCAGGCCGGCGGTGCCGTCGACTTCGCCTCGGCGGCCTGGCGGGGGGTCGGTGGCGCCGCCTGCGCTGTCGGGCGTCCGCTGTCGATTCCGCCGGCGCCGAGGAATCCGTCAGCCCATCGTCCGACCTCCGTCAGGACTCTGTCGCGGACGGTGGGCGCGGAGAGCGTGAGGTCGTGCAGCCCACCGTCGACCCGGAGCAGGGTGACGTGCCGGCCGAGCCGGGGCGCCCAGCGCGCCATGTGCTCCACATCCAGCACCGAGTCGGCGCTGGCGGCCGCGTCCCGCCACTTCAGCCCCTTGAAGCTGCGCGCCGAGGCGGCCACGAGCGTCGGTGCCGGGATGTTCAGCCCGGCGCGGAGCTGTTGCTGGCCCCGCCGGATCGCGGCCAGCCAGCCCGCCCGAATCGGGAAGCCGCCGAGTGGTTTCCAGGCGAGGTTGTAGTTCCACTCGCCGCGGTGGGTGGCGTGCAGGCTCTCGCCGTAGACGGTGCTGAGGCCGTTGGCGATGGTGCGCTTGGGTGACCGGTGGGCCAGGCGGGCGACGGCCGCCACTGCGGGGCGGCGCAGCATCCAGGGGAGGTTCAGGTCGAAGAAGGGGCTGTTGAGGAAGAGGCCGTCGACCACACCGGCGTCCCGCCGGGCGTGCGCCCAGAGCGAGACGATCAGGCCGCCGGTGGAGTGGCCCACGCCGAGCAGGGTGTCGTGCCCGTCATCCGATCTGATGATCTCTGCGGCGGCGTCCAACTCCGCGAAGTAGTCCCCGAGGTCCAGGCAGAAGTTCGCCGTCTGGTGCGGAAGCAGGCTGCGACCGTACTTGCGTAGGTCCAGGGCGTAGAAGTCCCAGCCCTGGGCGGCGAAGTGGTCGGCGACGTGGGTCTGGAAGAAGTAGTCGACATATCCGTGCACGTAGAGCACCGCACGGTTGGTTGGCCGCTCGGCGCGGCGGCGCACCAAGGTCGCCACCACGGGCCCCTCGTCGTCGGTGCCCAGGTCGATTGTGTGCCGCTCGTAGGGCGGCCCCAGCACGTCCGGTTCCACGACTGCGACGGTACGCCGGCCAGCTACCGGACGGTAGCCCTCCTCCCGGCGTTGCGCGGGAGGAGGGCCGGGTACGTCCGAGCTGGTGGTGGTGCGGACCCGTCAGTCGTCGGGGTCTTGTGCTGCCTTGGGCGGCGGGGTGGTGTCGCGCAGGTGCTTGTTGTGCCGGGGTTCCTGTCGGGTCTTCGCGTCGTTGAGGCGGCGGCGCAGGTCGTCTCGGACGTCGTTGAGTGCCGCCTGCAGGTCCTCCTCCGCCGAGGTGGTGACGATCTTCTGCCGGCCGGCGATCCAGCACTCCAGGGTGACCTTCTGACCCTTCGTCTCCCGGTTCTTGACCGACACCTCCAGCTCGGTGGCGTCGGCGTGGAAGCTGGCGAGTCGGGCGTCGAGCATGCCGAAATGGTCTGCGATCCAGGCCCGGTCGCCCTGCGCGAAGCCAGCCCCCATCCGGAGGCACTCGTTGACGGTGGCCGGGTTGGTGACCCCGCTCATGACTGCGCCTGGCCGGTGCCGGTGGTGATCGTCATCATGATCACTGACCCCTTCGTCCGGTTACGTTCTTCCTGGTCTAGTTTTACCCAACTTCTGCGTTCCGGAACATGGTCAATTCTGCTGCTTGCTCCGCCGCTGTCCCAGGGCCAGAGGCCCCTAGCACACGGGCCTTTGAACAGGTTGTTGTCCACACCCTGCTCCGTTGTCCACAGCTCACCCCAGCGCGATGGCGGTGCCCGACCGGGCCGGACAGGCTCAGGTCGAGCAATTCGCGATGACAACCTGACCCGGGAGGGACGATGTTCGACACCCACGTCACGGTGATCGGCACCGCGGTGACCGCGCCCGAGTGGCGGCGCACCAACCAGAGCCAGACCCTGGTGGCCAACTTCAAGGTGGCCTCCACCGCCCGCCGCCTCGATCGCGAGAGCGGTCGCTGGGTTGACGGCAACAGCCTTCGACTCCGGGTCAACTGCTGGCGCCGGCTCGCCGAGGGGGTCGTGACCTCGGTGATGGTCGGCGATCCGGTGATCGTTTCGGGGCGGCTACACACCCGGGACTGGACCGACGATGCCGGCAGCCACCGGACCCACTACGAACTGGAGGCCGTCGCGGTCGGGCACGACCTGTCCCGTGGTCGGGGTCGGTTTCTGCGTAACCGACCGGTGGCCACCACCGGCGCAACGGGAGATCCCACAGCCGATCCCACGGCCGCTCTCGCGGTGGATGCCACAGCGGAACTGCGGCTGCCCGATGCGCAGACCGATTCGGCATCGGTCGCTCCCGACAACCAGCACGTTGACCAGCCAGCCGACCAGCCAGTCGACGAGGAGGTCGAGCTGCCCGTGCTGCCCGACCCCCGGCCCGTTGCCGGTGCTGATGTGGATCTCCTGGACGCCCCGATCGCTGAACCGGGCCGGGGCGACGCTGGTTCTGGCCAGACCGACGAGTCGCCCTCAGCCGAGAGCCCTCGTGGGTCAGCGGGGACGACCGAAGGAACCAGCCACGTCGATTCGGCCGGCCAGAGCGCCGAGTCGGCACCCGGCGGTAGCCGAGCCCGACGGGGCCGCCCCCGGGTGTCCGTCTGATGGCGACCAGTCTCGGGCGGGGGTTGGTGCCGGCCGGCAAAGGTCCGGTGGGAAAGGGCGCGACGGGGGCGGGGTGCCGGCTGGCGTAGGCCGTCACTCCGTGCGCCCACCCGGGGCTGTCACCTCACCTGTTCGCGGGCGGGCACCCAGTCTGTCCATCGGGCCGCCACCCGCCCTGGTGCCGTCCTCGTCCGGTCCGTCGCCCGGCTCGGTCCGCTGCCGAGGGAGCAAGCGAGACGGTCGGACGGGCCGGAAGTGGGGCTCGGCTACGCTGACCGGCCGGAGGTGATGGCCGGTGCGGCAGGCGACGGTAGCGGGGCTCGTCGCGGGGTACGCGGTGGACGCGCTGGTCGGCGACCCTCGTCGCTGGCACCCGGTGGCGGGGTTCGGCCGTGCGGCGAGTGCCCTGGAACGGCGGATCTACCGGCCGGACCGGGCGGCCGGCGTGGCCTACACCGCACTGGCGGTGGGAGTGCCGGTGGCGCTCGGTGCAGCGGCAACGGTCGCCACCCGAGGGCGCCCCTTTGCGCGGGGCGCGGTCGTGGCTGCCGGCACCTGGGCCGTGCTCGGCGGGCGCACATTGCGCCGGGAGGCAGCGGTGCTCGGTGCGGCGCTGGGCGACGGCGACCTGCCGTCGGCCCGGCAACGCCTGGGACACCTCTGCGGGCGGGACCCCTCAACGCTGGATGAGCCGGAGCTGGCCCGCGCCGCCGTCGAATCGGTGGCCGAGAACACCTCCGACGCTGTCGTCGCCCCGTTGCTCTGGGGCGCGGTCGCCGGCCTGCCCGGGCTGCTGGGCTACCGGGCGGCGAACACCCTCGACGCGATGGTTGGCCACCGCTCCTCCCGGTACGCGCGCTTCGGCACCCCTGCGGCCCGCCTCGATGACCTGCTCAACCTCGTTCCATCCCGGCTGACCGGACTGCTGACGGTCGCCGTGGCGCCCCTGGTCCAAGGGGACCGGAAGCGGGCCTGGCGGGTCTGGCGCCGGGACCGGAACGACCACCCCAGCCCCAACGCCGGGCAGTGCGAAGCGGCGGTCGCCGGGGCGCTCGATGTCCGGCTCGGCGGACGCAACGTCTACGCCGGCCGGGTCGAGGTGCGCCCGTTCCTCGGCGACGGCCCGCGTCCGGACGCGAGCCACCTTCCTCGGGTGGCCCGCGCCTCCGCCGCCGTCGGGCTCGCGACACTCGGGCTCGCGGCGGCGTACCCGTCGACCGTGGGGCGTCTGCTCTCCGCCGTGGGCCGCCGGGCGATCAGCGGCGGGCAACGGGCCGTACGCGGGCGGCGGCGGTGAGCGGCGGACTGCTGGTCACCGGGACCACCTCCGACGCCGGTAAGAGCGTCCTCACCGCCGGGATCTGCCGCTGGCTGCACCGGCAGGGCGTACGGGTGGCGCCGTTCAAGGCGCAGAACATGTCCAACAACTCGGCGGTCGTGGTCGGCCCGGACGGACGCGGCGGTGAGATCGGCCGGGCGCAGGCGATGCAGGCAGCGGCCTGCGGCCTCGCCCCGGAGCTGCGGTTCAACCCGGTGCTACTCAAGCCGGGCAGCGACCGGAGTAGCCAGGTGGTGCTGCTCGGCGAGGCGGTCGACACCCTCACCGCCGGCTCGTTCCGGCAGCTTCGCCCCCGCCTCGCCGAAACCGCGTACGCGGCCCTGGCTGACCTGCGGGCGGCCTACGACGTGGTGATCTGCGAGGGGGCGGGTAGCCCGGCGGAGATCAACCTGCGGGCCGGGGACTACGTCAACATGGGGCTGGCACGGCACGCCGAGCTGCCCGCGATCGTGGTCGGGGACATCGACCGGGGTGGGGTGTTCGCCTCCATGTTCGGCACGGTGGCCCTGCTGGAGCCGGCCGACCAGGCGTTGGTCGCCGGTTTCGTCATCAACAAGTTCCGCGGCGACCCGGGCCTGTTGGCGCCGGGCCTGGACATGCTGCGCCAGGTCACCGGAAGGCCCACCTACGGGGTGCTGCCCTGGTCGCTCGACCTCTGGCTCGACGCGGAAGACTCGCTGGCGTACGGGCGGGTACTCGGCCGTCCGGCCGCGCCCCACGGCCAGGACTGGCTGGACGTGGCCGTGGTCCGGCTGCCCCGGATCAGCAACGCCACTGACGTCGAAGCGCTCGCCACCGAGCCGGGTGTGCGGGTACGCCTCACCGTCGAGCCCGCCGAGCTCGCCGCCGCCGACCTGGTCGTGCTGCCCGGTTCCAAGGCGACGGTGGCGGACCTGGCCTGGCTGCGCCAGACCGGCCTCGCGGATGCCGTGCTCGCCCACGCCGCCGCCGGGCGGCCCCTGCTCGGCATCTGCGGAGGCTTCCAGATGCTCGGCCGCCGCATCCACGATCCGGTGGAGAGCGGGCAGGGCAGCGTACCCGGCCTGGGGTTGTTGCCGGTCGAGGTCACCTTCGACCCGAGCAAGACGGTCCGGCAGTCGGCCGGCACCGGGTGGGATGGGGTCCCGGTCCGCGGCTACGAGATCCACCACGGGTACGTCTCGGCCACCGACCCTGAGCTCGCCGCGCTCTTCGCGTACGCCGACGGCACCGGTGAGGGTGCGATCGCCGGGGCGGTGTACGGCACCCACTGGCATGGCGCGTTCGAGTCGGACGGGTTCCGTCGTCGTTTCCTGACCGAGGTGGCCCGGCAGGCGGGCCGACACGGGTTCCGGGCGGCCCCGGACACCTCCTTCGCCGGCGCCCGCGAACGCTCCCTGGACCTGCTCGGGGATCTGGTCGAGGAGCACCTGGACACCGCCGCACTGTGGCGGCTGATCGAAACCGGACCGCCGCCGGGCCTGCCGTTCATCCCGCCGGGCGCACCCGACGGGGAGCCGGCCACCTGACGTGGTCCGCCTGACGGGAGCCGGCCGCCTGACAGGGTCCGCCTGACGGGAGCCGGCCGCCTGACGGGAGCCCGTCTTACGGGGAGCCGGTCCCGGTGTCAGTCGCGGACGTCGGCGGGCCGGTCGGAGAGTGGGAGGCCCGACTCCTGCCAGGCCTGTACCCCTCCGATGATGTCGGTGGCGCGACGTAGGCCCAGCGCGCGTAGGCCCGCCACCGCCAGGCTGGAGCTGTACCCCTCCCGGCACACCACCACGACCTCCCGGTCGTACCGGGTGGCCTCCGGGATCCGCCAGGTACTGGCCGGGTCCAGCCGCCACTCCAGCACCGCCCGCTCGATGACGATCGCACCGGGCAGCTCACCCTGCGCCGCCCGCTGCCGCTCGGTGCGGGTGTCGATCAGCAACGCCCCGGCGCGGATCGCCTCGACGGCCTGGTGCGGGGTCAGCCGGCGCACTCCGGCGCGGGCCTGCTCCAACAGGGCGTCAACGCCTGGACTCATCACGCTGTGGGACACCAGCCGATCATGCCGCCCGCGCCCGCCGATGCGCGGTCGAACGGCGTCGGCCAGCGGCACGACCGCCCGAACGGGCGACGGACCGCGGTGGCGCGGTTCCGCCGCCGGATACGGTCAGGCCGTGGCGGTAGCGGTGATGGAGTCGTACGCCCGGCTGGCAGAGCGGGTGGGTGCGGCGCCGGCGCGGTTGGGGAAGACCCGGCTGGTGGCGGTGGACGGACCCAGCGGCGCGGGCAAGAGCTGGTTCACGGCGCGGCTAGCCGATGCGCTCGCCGCCGGGCCCGGCCGGACCCGTCCGGTGGTGATACACACCGACGACCTGCTCGACGGCTGGGCCGACCAGCTCACCTTCTGGTCCCGGCTGGAGGAGTGGGTGCTGGCGCCGGTGCGGGCGGGGCGGGCGGGGGAGTACCGGCGGTTCAGCTGGGTCCGGCATTCGTTCCTGCCCCGTCCGGTGCCGGTGCCGGTGTCACCGGTCCTGCTGCTGGAGGGGGTGAGCGCGGCGCGTGCCGCGGTGGCACCGGAGTTGAGCCTCGCCGTGTTCGTGACCGCCCCGGAGCGGCTGCGCCTCACCCGCGCGGTGACCCGGGACGGCCCCGGGATTCTGCCGGAGCTGCGTCGCTGGCACGCGGGCGAGCGGGCCCACTTCGCCGCCGACGGCACCTGCGGTCGGGCGGACCTGGTGGTGGACGGTGCGCCGGTGTTGCCCCACGACCGCGCCCGGTACTACCTGCGGCGAGGCCGATCGGTAAGGCCGGCATACGATGCCGGTCATGACAACACCGATCATGTCCGAGTCTGACCTGCGGGCCGCGCTCGAGCGGGAACTGCCCGGCGTCCGGGCGGACCTCGAGCGTCTCGTCCGGATCCCGAGTATCGCGTTCGACGGCTTCGATCACACCCCCGTGGAGCGTTCCGCGGCAGCGGTCGCGGAGCTGCTGCGGGACTGCGGCCTTGAGGTGCGGCTGGCCCGGTCTGGCGGGCAGCCGGCCGTGATTGGGACGAAGGCGGCGCCGCCCGGTGCCCCGACCGTGCTGCTCTACGCCCACCACGACGTGCAGCCGGTCGGTGACCGGTCGCTGTGGGAGTCGGACCCGTTCGAGCCGGTGGAGCGGGACGGCCGCCTCTACGGTCGCGGCGCCGCCGACGACAAGGCGGGCATCATGGCGCACATCGCGGCGCTGCGGGCGTTCGGTGACTCGCTGCCGGTGGGCGTCGTGCTGTTCATCGAGGGCGAGGAGGAGTACGGCTCCGACTCGCTGGAAGGGCTGCTCACCGAGTACCGGGACGAGATCGCCTCGGATGTCATCGTGATCGCCGACTCCACCAACTGGGACATTGGCGTGCCGGCGCTGACCACGTCGCTGCGCGGGATCGTGAACTGCTTCGTCGAGGTCCGCACGCTGGAGCAGGCCGTACACAGCGGCATGTACGGCGGCCCGGTGCCGGACGGGCTGACGGCGCTGGCCCGGCTGCTCGCCACCCTGCACGACGATGCCGGGAACGTGGCCGTGGACGGGCTGGTCAGTCGCGGCGGCGCGGCGGTGGACTATCCGGAGGACCGTTTCCGCGCCGAGGCGGGGCTGGCGGAGGGCGTGCAGCTCATCGGCACCGATCAGATCACGGACCGGCTCTGGACCAAGCCGGCCCTGGCGGTACTCGGCATCGACGCGCCGGCCACCGGGGAGGCGCCGAACGCCCTGGTCCCGGCTGCGAAGGCCAAGCTCAGCCTGCGGCTGGCACCGGGTGATGACCCCAAGCGGGCGTACGCGGCGCTTCGTGCGCACCTGAGCAAGAACGCTCCGTGGGGCGCGCAGGTGTCGGTCACCCTGGAGCACGACGGCGACCCGAGCCGTATCGACGCCTCCGGCCCGATGTTCGACGCGGCTCGCTCCGCGTTCCGTACCGCCTGGGACGGCACCGACCCGGTGGACATCGGGGTCGGCGGTTCGATCCCGTTCATCGCCACGTTCCAGGAGATGTTCCCGCAGGCCGCGATCCTGGTGACCGGGGTCGAAGATCCGTACGCCCAGGCGCACGGCCCGAACGAGAGCCTGCACCTGGGGGAGTTCGCCCGGGTGTGTCTGGCCGAGGCGCTGTTGCTGCGTAACGTCGCCACCGCTGGGCGGGACTGAGCCCCAGCAGGGCTGACCCTGGGCAGGGCTGACCCCGGGCAGGGTTGAACCCGGGCAGGGCTGACCCAGCACAGCTGGCCCCGGCGGTTGGCCTCAGCGTTGCCCAGCGGGTCTGCGGGCGGGACGCGTCGGCGGTGGGATGGAGGGATTCCCCGCCGGCGCGTCCCCGGCCGTCCCGAGTGTCGGAACCATAACGTCCTGTTCTGGCTGGGCGTTTCCGGCGTGTCGGGCATCCAGTTGGGATAGCCTTCGTACATGAGTACGAACGAGGTAATGGCCCGCCTGGAGGCCGCCGTCAGTGCTTTGGGAGATGTTGACGTCTCCGCGTGGTCCGATGAGTCACTCAAGGAGCGGCTCGGTCAGCTCTCTGTCGCGCTGGTCGCACTCGATTCGACGCTCGCCCGGGTCGCTGACGGGGTGCGCGCCCGGGGCCTGCGCATCGAGGAGCCCGTTTCGTTCTGATGCCCGCGTCGCCCGCGTCGCCCGCCGGTCCGCGCTGCTCGCCGGTCCGCGCCGCCGGCGCGGCAGCGCGGACGCGCACCGAGGCGGGTCCCCGGCCGTGCCGGCTTCGCACCCGATGATCAGGTCAGGGTTGCTTCGGCGGCCCGGTCGGTGGGACCTTCGCGCACCACGCCGGCCCGTCGTTGGGCCTCCCGCCGGGCGAAGTAGCCGAAGCCGAGCAGCGTCATCCCGGCGAAGATCCACCACTGTACGACGTACCCGTAGTTCTGCCAGCTGTTCGTGTAGCCGACCGGGACCGTCTTGAAGGTCGGGTCGGCGGCGGGGGTCTGCTGATCGAGCAGCACATACCCGCCGTAGATCGGGTACGGCAGCTCCCCGGCCAGCGTCGGCAGGCTGACTCGGCGGGTCTCCAGTTTGCCGTCGCGGCGGGTGACCGGGAGTGAACCGCCCTCACCAACGCGGATCCGGCCGGTCACGGTGACCGTGCCGGCCGGGGTCGCGGGCACGGTCGGCTGGACGGTGGCGTCCCCGCCCGGTGCGGGCGGGATCCAGCCCCGGTTGACCAGCACTGCCGTGCCGTCGGTCAGCAGTAGCGGGGTCAGCACCTCGAAGCCGACCGTACGGTCCAGTGAGCGCCCCCGGACCAGGATCACGTTCGCGGCGTCGTACCGTCCGGTGACGTTGACCTTCGTCCAGGTTCGTTCGGTGGCGGGGGCGGGTCCGACGGTGCCGGGCTCCCCGGTCGGGGCGGCTACCGCCTCGGGCAGCGGCACCGGGTCCATCTGCTGGCCGGCGTCGATCTGTTCGTTGATCGCGGTGCGATCGTGGTAACGGGCCAGTTGCCAGTCGGCGAGTAACACCATGATCACCGCCGCTACCAGGGTCAGCGCGAGCGCGCCCAGCCAGCGTGGCGTCAGCAGGAACCGGTACACGGCCATGAGGTTACCCGTAGGCGTGGTGGGTCGATCGGTGCGACCACCGGTGGCGGCTGCCCCTGCTCAGGTAGGCGCCCAGATCAGCCGACGATCGCGTCCGAGGGGGGTGTGAAGTCGCGGGTCGGTTTGTCCTCAAGCGCGTCGCGCAGGGTGTTCGCGACCGCATGGATGGGAATCTGCGACTGACCGTCACCGACGGCGTTGAAGGGGTTGTCCGGGTCGGAGATGAAGCTGGCCGCGGCCAGTTCGGGAGTGAAGCCGACGAACCAGGCCGACCGGGTGCTGTCGGTGGTACCGGTCTTGCCGGCCACCGGGCGGCCCACGGTGCCGCGGACGCTGTCCGCCGTTGACCAGCCGCCGCAGCCGCCCCGGGCCGGGGAGTCGCCGGTGGGGCAGCGTGCGGCGTCGGTGGCGGCCCGGGCGGCGTCGGCGCTGACCACCTGGCGACAGCGGGGCTTGGCGACCTCCCGCTCGATCCCGCCAGCCGTCCGGAAGATTGCCGGGGTGCCGTCCCGGTTGTAGATCGCCTGCACCGGGATCGCCTCGCAGTAGCGGCCCTCGGCGGCGACGGCGCCGTAGGCGTTCGCCATCTCCAGCGGGGTGGCGTCGGAGACTCCCAGGGTGAAGGCACCCCAGGTCTTCGCGTTCTCCGGCGCGGCATGGTGCCGGTCCACATCGGTGCGCCAGCGCAGCCCCAGCTGTTCGGCGAGGCGTACCGCCCGGTCTGCCCCGACCTGCTCCTCAAGCCAGACGAAGTACGTGTTGACCGATTTACCGAAGCCGGACCACATGGTCTGCATACCGGACATGGCGCCGCTCGCGTTCGACGGGGCCCAGCCGTTGTAGACCTCCGACCGGTACCGGTACGGCGCGTTGAAGGTGGTGTTCAGGGTCATCCCCGAATCGAGGGCGGCGAGCAGCGGGAACATCTTGAAGGTTGATCCCGCCTGGTAGCCGGGGAGGTCACCGCCGCCGAGCAGGGGTGCGACCGTGTTCGGGTAGCTGGCCTTGACCTTCGGGCCGACCTCCGGGTTGGAGCTGAGCGGATTCCCGTCCAGGTTCAGGGAGTAGGTCCGGTTCACCGCCATGGCCTTGAGCCGCCCGGTGCCGGGCTCCGTGACCACGATGCCGTTCGCGTACGGGCTGCCGGTTCTTCCCTTCGTGCCGACGTTCTTCTCCGCCGCCTCCTGAATCTCCGGGTCCACGCTGAGCACGATCCGGTACCCGCCCCGCCGCAGCTTGTCCATCCGTTCCAGGCGGTTCTCGCCGAACGCGGGCTGCGCACTCCACCAGTTCTTCACGTAGTCGCAGATGAATCCCCAGCTGTTCCACTCCTGGGGTACCGAGGCGCAGTCGTTGGACGGGTAGCTCAGGGTCAGCTCGATCGGTTCGGACCTGGCGCTGGCGGCGGCGTCCGGTGAGAGGTATCCGAGGTCGGTCATCCGGTCCAGGATGTAGTTGCGGCGGGCGGTCGCCTCCTGCTGGTCGGAGCTGGCCGGGTCGAACCGGGAAGGCGACTTGACTAGTCCGGCGAGGGTGGCGGCCTCGATCACGGAGAGGTCCTTCGGGGTCTTGGAGAAGTAGATCTCGCTGGCGGCGTAGATGCCGTAGGCGCGATGCCCGAAGTACGCGGAGTTGAGGTACCGCTCCAGGATCTGCTCCTTGGTCAGCTCCTTCTCCAGGTCCATGGCAAGCCGCATCTCCCGGATCTTGCGCAGGCTGGTCTGCTGGGTCGCCTCCTGTACCTCCTTCGGGGTCGTGGCGCTGTCCCGCAGGGCCATCCGGACGTACTGCATGGTGATGGTGGAGGCGCCCTGGGAGATGCCGCTGGAGCGGGCGTTGGCCACGAAGGCGCGGGCGATGCCCTTTGGGTCGACGCCGCTGTGCTGGTAGAAGCGCGCGTCCTCGGCGGCGATGACGGCCTGCTGGATGTTCGGCGACATGTCGGCGAGCTTTGTGTACTGCCGGTACTCCTCGTAGAACATCGTCAGGACGGTCTTGCCGTCCGGCGCGTACAGGTACGAGGTCTCGGCTGGCAGGGCCGTTTTGAGGATCTTGGTTTTGTGTTCCATCGCGTGCGCCGTGACCTTGGCGCCAATGCCGGCCGCGGCGGCGATCGGGTAGGCCAGGGCGGCGATGACGATGCCGGCGATGAGCCCGGCGCGGAGAAGTGGGACGAGACGACCGGCGGCAGCAAGGGGACGGTTGCTCACAGGGACAAGTTATGACATTTCCGATTCGTACTAGAGAAATATTCATTAATCCGTCGTTCGTGATGCGATCCACGTCGCGATGAGCTGCGCCACGCGCCCCTTCCCGGCAGGATCGCGGTCATGCGTACGCAGTCGAGCGGGGGAGCGGCCGCGCTGCCGGACAACCTGCGGGATGCCCCGATGGACAACCCGCCGGACGTCCCGGCGGCACCGGAGCTCGACCTTGGTCACCATGGAGACGTTGAGGCCGTACCCGGTCTGGTCGACCTCGCGGTGAACGTGCGCCAGGCCTCGATGCCGGACTGGCTGGCCGACCCGATCACCGCTGCCCTCGGTGACCTGGCCCGGTATCCGGACTCGGCTGCGGCGCGGGCCGCCGTCGCCGCCCGGCACAGTCGAGAACCGGCGCAGGTGCTGCTCACCGCCGGAGCGGCCGAGGGATTCGTGCTGATCGCCCAGGCGCTGCGCGGGATCCGCCGCCCGGTGGTGGTGCACCCGCAATTCACGGAGCCGGAGGCGGCCCTGCGTGTGGCTGGACACCGGGTCGAACGGGTACTGCTCGACCCCGGCGACGGCTTCCGGCTCGACCCCGCCCAGGTCCCGGCCGATGCCGACCTGGTCGTGATCGGTAACCCCACGAACCCGACCTCGGTGCTGCACCCGGCCGCCGACCTGGCCGCGCTCGCCCGGCCGGGCCGGGTGCTCGTGGTGGACGAGGCGTTCGCCGACACCACCCTCGCGCCCGGAGTAGCCGGCGAGCCGGAGTCGCTTGCTGCCCGGTCCGACCTGCCCGGCCTGCTGGTGGTGCGGAGCCTCACCAAAACGTGGGGGCTGGCCGGGCTGCGCGTCGGCTACCTGCTCGGTGCAGCGGAGCTGCTGGAGCGCCTGGCCGCCGTACAGCCGCTGTGGCCGGTCTCCAGTCCGGCCCTCGCCGCCGCGACCGCCTGCGCCGGCCCCGAAGCGGTGCGAGCTGAACGCCAGATCGCGGCCGACCTCGCCGCCGACCGCGACCACCTCCTCGCCCGGCTGGCGGCCCTACCGGGGGTACGCGTCGTCGGCCGGCCGGCGAGCGCCTTCGTCCTCGTCCACCACCCGGGCGCCGACGCGGTACGCCGTGCCCTGCGGGAGCGAGGCTGGGCAGTACGCCGCGGCGACACCTTCCCCGGGCTGGGCCCGGACTGGCTGCGGATCGCGGTCCGCGATCCGGCGACGACCGATGCGTTTACCACCGTGCTGGCCGAGATTCTGGAGGGATGATGCTGGAGACGACGAGGGCGGCGATCCAACCGCTCGACGAACAGGCGATGGCTGCCGCCGCGGACCTGCAGCGCCGGCTGACCAAACCCGCGGGCTCCCTCGGTGCGCTCGAAGATCTCGCCATTCGGCTCGCCGGCCTGGCCGGCACTTGCCCGCCGCCGCTGCCCGAGCCGGCCGCGGTGGCGATCTTCGCCGGCGACCACGGGGTGCACGCCCAAGGCGTGACGCCCTGGCCGCAGGAGGTCACCGGGCAGATGATCGGCAACTTCCTCGCTGGCGGGGCGGTGGTCAACGCGTTCGCACGGCAGGCCCGCGCCGCGGTCACCGTCGTGGATGTCGGGGTCGCCACGCCGCCAACGCCGGTTGCGGCCGTACCGTCCGGGTCGGGCCAAGCCGGCGGCACCGGACCCCGGCTGGTCGAGGCGAACGTCCGGCGCGGTACCCGGGATCTGGCCGTCACCGCCGCCCTCACCCGGGAGGAGGCCCGGGCCGCGGTGGAGACGGGGATTCGGGTGGCCGGCGAACTCATCGATGCCGGCGCCGCAATCCTGCTTACCGGGGATATGGGTATCGGCAACACCACGCCGGCCGCCGCGCTGATCGCGGTCTTCGCCGAGGCGGACCCCGCCACGGTGACCGGTCGAGGCACCGGAGTGGACGACCCGACGTACCAGCGCAAGATCGAGGTGGTGCGGGCGGCGCTGCGCCGGCATCAGCCGGACCCGGCGGACCCGCTGGGCGTGCTGGCCGCCGTCGGTGGCCTGGAACACGCGGCCCTGGCCGGGCTGATTCTGGGCGCTGCCGCCCGACGGGTGCCGGTGCTGCTCGACGGAGTCATCGCCGACTCGGCCGCGCTGGCCGCCGCAGCCTTCGCCCCGGCTGCCACCGGCGCGATGGTGGCTGGCCACCGCTCGGTCGAGCCGGGAGCCACGGTGGCGCTGCGCCGGCTGGGGCTGACCCCCCTGGTCGACCTCGGGCTGCGCCTCGGCGAGGGCACCGGGGCGCTGCTGGCCCTACCGGTGGTCACGGGTGCCGTCCGCGTGCTGCACGAGGTCGCCACCTTCGACTCGGCGGGGGTGGCGCAGAAATGAGTGCACTGCCCGTCTGCCCGGACGGGACTGCGGCGTGAGCGGCAACCCGTACCCGCTCGGTCTGCGGCTGGCCGGCCGGCGGGTGGTCGTGGTCGGTGGCGGGGCGGTGGCCACCCGCCGGGTGCCGGCGTTGCTCGACGCGGGAGCGGACGTCCTCCTGGTCGCGCCGGAGCTGACCCCGGCGCTGCGCGCCCACGCCGACGCCGGGCGGCTGCGCTGGCAACCGCGGCGGTTCGCCGCGGACGACCTCGACGGCGCCTGGCTGGTGCAGGTCGCGGTAGATGACCCGAGCGCCGCCGCCGCGATCAGCGCGGTGGCCGAGGAGCGGCGGATCTTCTGTGTTCGGGCCGATGATCGCGCCGCCGCCACCGCGTGGACGCCGGCGGTGACCCGGCAGGGCCCGGTGACGGTCGCGGTTCTCGGCGGCGGTGACCCCCGCCGGGCAATGGCCGTCCGGGACACCGTCCGGGATCTGCTCGCCGCCGGGCCGGGTCGGCTGGCCCCGCCGCCGGCCGATGCCGGAGCCGGCGGTGCTTCGGGGTCGGTGCCCGTCGATCGCTGGCCGGCTTCGCCGCACCCGACGGGCCGCGGTGGACAGGTCGCCTTGGTTGGCGCGGGCCCGGGCGACCCGGAGCTGATCACTGTCAAGGGGCGGCGACTCCTCGCCGAGGCGGAGGTGGTGGTCACCGACCGGCTCGTGCCCGGGCTGCTCCTAGACGAGTTGGGCCCCGAGGTCGAGCTGGTGGACGCCGCCAAGATTCCCTACGGCCCGGCCCGCAGCCAGGAGGAGATCAACCGGATCCTGGTGGACCGGGCCCTGGCCGGCAGGGCCGTGGTCCGGCTCAAGGGGGGCGACCCGTACGTCTTCGGTCGCGGTGGCGAGGAGCTGCTGGCCTGCGCTGGTGCGGGCGTACCGGTGACGGTGGTACCCGGAGTGACCAGCGCCGTCGCCGCCGCGGCCGGCGCCGGCGTCCCGGTGACCCACCGGGCGGTCGCGCACGAGTTCACCGTGGTCTCCGGGCACGTTCCGCCGGACTCGCCCGCCTCCATGGTGCGGTGGGAGCACCTTGCCGGGCTGCGTGGCACGTTGGTGATTCTGATGGGACTGAAGAATCTGGCGGCGATCTCCGCGACGTTGGTCGCCCACGGCCGCCCGGCCCAGACCCCGGCCGTGGTCGTACAGGAGGGCACGACCGGAGCCCAACGTACGATCCGCTCCACGCTGGGCGTGGTGGCGGCCGACGTGGCCGCGGCGGGCCTCCGCCCCCCGGCGGTCGTGGTCGTCGGCGACGTGGTCGGGGCGCTGGACTTCTGAGGGGCGGCCCGGCGGCCGGCGCGCGCCGGCCGCCGGGCCCCGGCTCACTGCTTGAGCATGTTGTCCAACAGCAGGGCGCAGCGGATCACGCCGAGGTGGCTGTAGGCCTGTGGGTGGTTGCCCAGCCCGCGCTCGGTCAGCGGGTCGTACTGCTCGGGCAGCAGCCCGGTCGGCCCGGCGGTGTCGATCATCTGGGTGAACAACTCCTCCGCGTCGCCCCGGCGGCCCGTACGCAGGTACGCCTCGATCAGCCACGAGGTGCAGATGTGGAAACCGCCCTCCCGACCGGGTAGGCCGTCCTCCCAGTGGTAGCGGTAGACCACCGGGCCGCTGCGCAGATCCGCCTCGATCTTGAGGACGGTGGAGACGAAGCGGGGGTCGTCCCCGGGGAGCAGGCCGGAGAGGCCGATCCAGAGCGAGGAGGCGTCACTGTCCTCGTGCCCGTACGCGACGCTGTACGCCTCGGCCTGCTCGTGCCAGCCGAATTCGAGCACGTTGGCGCCGATCCGGTCGCGTAGCTCCACCCACTCGGGCTGCTCCCCACCGCCGTGCTTGCGGACCACGTGTAGTGCCCGGTCGACGGTCAGCCAGCACATCACCTTCGAGAAGATGTGGTGTCGGGGCGCCAGGCGCGCCTCCCAGATGCCGTGGTCCGGCTCGTGCCAGCGGCGGCGGACCGCCTCCACCATGTTCTCCAGGACCCGCCACTCGTCGTCCCGGACGGAGCCGCGAGCGTCGGCCACCGCCGCGATCAGGTCGGCGATCGGACCGAAGACGTCGAGTTGGAGCTGGTGGTTGGCGAGGTTGCCGACCCGGACGGGCCGGGAGCCGGCGTAGCCGGGCAGGGTGTCGATGACCGCCTCGGCGCCCAACTCGTAACCGTCAACCGTGTAGAGCGGGTGTAGCCGTTCGGGGTGCCCACCGGTACGGTCAACGACTCCGTCGATCCAGCGCAGCAGCGCCTCGGCCTCCTCGGTGGAGCCGAGGTCAACCAGGGCGCGGGCGGTCAGCGCCGCGTCGCGGAGCCAGCAGTAGCGGTAGTCCCAGTTGCGGACGCCGCCCAACTCCTCGGGGAGGGAGGTGGTCGCGGCGGCCAGGATCGAGCCGCTCGGCTGGTGGCACAGCCCGCGGAGGGTGAGCGCGCTGCGGGCGACCAGGTCCCGGCCGGTGGTCGGCAACCGCAGCGTGGCGACCCAGTCCTTCCAGGGCTGCTCGGCCGCGGCCTGCCGTTCGTGGATCGGCTGCCGGTGGTGTTCCAGGCTGTGGGTGCCGAAGCGCATCTCCAACACGACCGGCCCGCCCGCGGCGGAGAGGTCAACGGTGGCCTTCGCCGTCTCGTACACGCCGTCGCCGACCACCTCCCAGGTGACGCCGGGGGAGTAGAGCGCGACCGGGTGGTTGGAGCCGAGCACCAGCAGCCCGTCGTCGAGCGGTTGGAGCTGGACGGCGACCTGGCCGAACTCGGGCCGGGGGGCGAACTCCAGCTGCGCCCGGCCGCGTCCGGTAAGCACCCGGACCAGGGTCGAGTCGGCGCTGACGATCGCCGGCCCGTCCGGCGTGGTCTCGGTGTCCGGGGTGTCCAGCCAGTCGGTGACGGTCAGGCCGGACCACCGGGTCTCCACGGTCATCGTGTTGGAGCGGTAGCGCTGGCCGAGTGGGATACCACCACGCTCCGGTACCACGCTGAAGTAGCCGGCGGGGCTGCCGCCGACCAGGTCGGCGAAGATCGCGGCGGAGTCGGGCTTGGGGTTACACAGCCAGGTGACCTTGGCCTCGGGGGTGAGGAGCGCGACCGTCCGGCCGTTGGCCAGCATCGAGTGCCGCTCGATCGGCACCGCCCGCTCGCCGAAGAGCCAGTTCCGGCGGGTCTCCAACAGCAGGCCGAGGGCGCGCGCGGCCTCGATCGGCTCGGCTACCCGATACTGCGCCCTGGTCTCGCCGGGCCCGATCTTGATGCCGACATCGGGCCCGTGCAGGTTGCCGAAGGCGTTCTCGTCGGTGACATCGTCGCCGATGAACAGCACCGCGCTGGCGGAGAGCTGGGTACGCAGTTGGTCAACGGCGGTGCCCTTGTGGGTGGCGACCACCGACAGCTCGATGACCTCCTTGCCCTGGGTGACGGTGACGTCGTCCCAGGTCGCGGGGCCGTTGCGGACCGCCTCGACGGCTGCCGCAGCGATCTGCGGATCAACCCCACGGGTGTGTACGGCGACACTGGCCGGCTTACGTTCCAGCCGAACGCCGGGGTGGGCGGCGACAATCTCGCGCAGTGCGTCCCGGAGCCGGGTGCGGACAGCGACCAGCTCGGGGGAGAGCCGTTCGACGAAGCCGATGTCGAACTCGGAGCCGTGGCTGCCAACGAGGTGGACCTCGCTGGGCAGCCGGGACAGGGCGGCTAGGTCCCGCAGCGCCCGTCCGGAGACGACCGCCACGTTGGTCTGCGGTAGCGAGGCGAGCGCTCGGACCGCGGCCGCCGCCTCCGGCAGCGGTACGGCCCGGCTCGGGTCCTCGACGATCGGGGCGAGGGTGCCGTCGTAGTCACAGGCGATCAGCAGCTGGGGGACGCGGGCGATGCGACCAATCGCGGTGCGCAGTTCCTGCTCCAGGCCGCCGCCACCGATCGGGTTGCCGGGTGTGGTGCCGGTGCTCACGAGGCATCCGGTCCCGGTACGCCGAGTTCGGTGAGGAAGGACTTCGCCCAGTGCCCCACATCGTGGGTGCGCAGATGACGTTGCATTGTCCGCATGCGGCGACGCGCCTCCGGCTTCTCCACGTGCACGGCCCGCAGCAGGGCCTCCTTGACCGCGTCCGGGTCGTGGGGGTTACACAGGAACGATTGGCGCAGCTCGGTGGCGGCGCCAGCGAATTCACTCAGCACCAGCGCGCCACCGCGGTCGGCGCGCGCTGCTACGTACTCCTTGGCCACCAGATTCATTCCGTCTCGCAGCGGGGTCACCATCATCACGTCGGCGGCGACGTACATCGCGGCCAGTTCGGTGCGACTGTACGACTGGTGCAGATAATGCACCGCCGGCACCCCAACCCGGCCGAATTCGCCATTTATCCGACCAACCTCGCGCTCCACCTTGACGCGAAGTGCCTGGTAGTGCTCCACCCGTTCCCGGCTCGGCGTCGCCACCTGCACCATAACCGCGTCCGGAACTGTCAACTTTCCGTCAGAGAGCAGCTCGCGGAAGGCCTTGAGGCGTAACTCGATGCCCTTGGTGTAGTCGAGCCGGTCGACGCCCAGGATGATCGTGCGTGGGTTCCCCAGCTCCTCGCGGATCTCCTCCGCCCGCGCCCGGATCGTCGGATCCACCGCGAGTCGCTCCATCTCTTGCGTGTCGATGGAGATGGGGAACGCGCCCGCCTTCACCCGGCGGCCGTCGACCTGGATCATCTGCCCTTCGTATCGCAGCCCGAGCAGGTGCCGGGCCAGGCGGACGAAATTCTGCGCCGCGAGCCGCTGCTGGAAGCCCACCAGGTCGGAGCCGAGTAGCCCGCGGAGGATCTCGGTGCGGAACGGCATCTGCATGAACAGCTCGATCGGCGGGAACGGGATGTGCAGGAAGAATCCGATCCGTAGGTCGGGGCGGAGCTCGCGGAGCATCGCCGGCACCAGCTGGAGTTGGTAGTCCTGCACCCAGACCGTGGCACCCTCCGCGGCGACATCCGATGCCGCCTCCGCGAAGCGGGCGTTCACCAGCCGGTAGGTCTCCCGCCAACGGCGCTTGTAAACCGGGGTCTCGACCGCGTCGTGGTACAGCGGCCAGATCATCGCGTTGGACTGCCCCTCGTAGTAGCGCTCCAACTCCTCCGTGCTCAACGGCACCGGATGTAGCCGGATGCCCTCCAGGTCGAACGGCTCCGGCGCGGCCCCCTTACCGCCGGCCCAGCCCACCCAGGTGCCGTGGTGTTCGGCGAGGACCGGATGCAGGGCGGTCACGAGCCCACCCGGGCTGCGTCGCCACTGCCGTCCCTCGGGTGTGCTCACCTCGTCCACGGGCAGTCGATTGGCCACTACGACAAAGGAGCTGCGGACGGTCACGTTGGGCCACCTCCGGGTGCTGACGAATCCCCCGCGACGAGCGTACTGAGCGTAGCCGCGGCGTCTGGTGTACCGTGCCGGACTTAGCCCACCCGCTCACCGGCCCGGAAGCCAAACGTGATCTTGTCGACAATTCTGGGGGTTCTGCCGGGGCGGTCAGGTCGGTTCGCCGGCCCGGCGGGGTGATGTGGGCGCAGCCACGGTGACCTGTCAGGATTGACGGCGGGTCGGCGTGATCGGCCCGCCGACGGGCGACCCCGGCTCCGCATCCGCGGCGGCCCCGCCCGCGTTAGACCACACCCGTTGATCGATGGAGGGTAGCCCGCACCGTGGCCCAGTACATCTACGTCCTGGAAAAGGCGCGCAAGGCGCATGGCGACAAGGTCGTGCTCGACAACGTGACGCTGAGCTTCCTGCCGGGTGCCAAGATCGGTGTGGTCGGCCCGAACGGTGCCGGCAAGTCCAGCCTGCTGAAGATCATGGCAGGGCTGGACCGGCCGAGTAACGGCGAGGCCCGGCTGATGCCCGGCTACACCGTCGGCATGCTGGCGCAGGAGCCACCGCTCAACGACGCGAAGACGGTCCTCGGCAACGTCGAGGAGGCGGTCGCGGAGACCAAGGCCAAGCTGGAGCGGTTCAACAAGATCGCCGAGCAGATGGCGACCGACTACTCCGACGAGTTGATGGCGGAGATGGGCCGTCTCCAGGAGGAGCTGGACCACGCCGACGCGTGGGACATCGACTCCAAGCTCGAACTGGCCATGGACGCGTTGCGCTGCCCGCCGCCGGACGCCGACGTGACCCAGCTCTCCGGTGGGGAGCGGCGTCGGGTCGCCCTCTGCAAACTGCTGCTGGAGACACCCGACCTGCTCCTGCTCGACGAGCCCACCAACCACCTCGACGCGGAGAGCGTGCAGTGGCTGGAGCAGCACCTGGCCAAGTACGCCGGCACCGTCATCGCGATCACGCACGACCGTTACTTCCTGGACAACGTGGCCGGCTGGATCCTGGAGTTGGACCGGGGTCGGGCCGTCGGCTACGAGGGCAACTACTCCACCTACCTGGAGAAGAAGGCGGCCCGGCTGGCGGTCGAGGGCCGGCGGGACGCCAAGATGAAGAAGCGGCTCTCCGACGAGCTGGAGTGGGTCCGCTCGAACGCCAAGGCGCGTCAGACCAAGTCCAAGGCCCGTCTCGACCGGTACGACGAGATGGCCGCCGAGGCGGACAAGACCCGCAAGCTGGACTTCGAGGAGATCCAGATCCCGCCGGGTCCACGTCTGGGTAGCTCCGTGATCGAGGCGCAGAACCTCACCAAGGGCTTCGGCGACCGGGTGCTGATCGACGACCTGAGCTTCTCGCTGCCGCGCAACGGCATCGTCGGCATCATCGGCCCGAACGGCGTCGGGAAGACGACCCTCTTCAAGACCATCGTCGGGCTGGAGCAGCCGACCGCCGGCAGCGTGAAGGTCGGTGACACCGTCTCCCTGTCGTACGTGGACCAGACCCGGGCGGGGCTGGCCGGGGACAAGACGGTCTGGGAGGTCGTCTCCGACGGCCTGGACCACCTGATGGTGGGCAAGGTCGAGATGCCGTCGCGGGCGTACATCGCTGCTTTCGGTTTCAAGGGGCCGGACCAGCAGAAGCCGACCAAGGTCCTCTCCGGGGGCGAGCGCAACCGGCTCAACCTGGCGTTGACGCTCAAGATCGGCGGTAACGTGATCCTGCTGGACGAGCCGACCAACGACCTGGACGTAGAGACCCTCTCCAGCCTGGAGAACGCGTTGTTGGATTTCCCCGGCTGCGCCGTGGTCATCTCCCACGACCGGATGTTCCTGGACCGGGTCGCCACGCACATCCTGGCCTGGGAGGGGGATGACCAGAACCCGGCGAGGTGGTTCTGGTTCGAGGGCAACTTCGAGGCGTACGAGAAGAACAAGATCGAGCGTCTCGGTGCCGAGGCGGCCCGGCCGCACCGGGTCACCTACCGCAAGCTCACCCGCGACTGACTCATGGCGGACCGGTTTCTCTACCATTGCACGCTCCGCTGGTCCGACCTGGACGCGTACGGGCACATCAACAACTCACGCTTCCTCACCCTCTACGAGGAGGCGCGGGTGGCCCTGATGTTCGCCGGGGGGCGGGCCTGGGGCGTCGGCTCGTTCGCCGACGGCGTGGTGATTCGGCGGCACGAGGTGGACTACCTGCGGCCGGTCGACTACGCGCTCGGCCGGGCCACCGCGGAGTCGGCGCCAACGGTCCGGATCGAGCTCTGGGTATCGGAGATTCGGGTTGCCTCCGTTACCGTCGACTACGAGATGTACGACGGTGATGTGCTGGTGAGTCGGGCCCGGTCGGTGCTGGTGCCGTTTGACCTGAGCCGGCAGCTGCCGCGCCGCCTCTCCGCCGAGGAGCGGGCCTTCCTGTGCACCTACCTGATCCAGGAGGAGTCGGCGTGACTGACCGGGGCACCGTGGGACGGGGCGGTCTTCCGCCCACGGTGCCCGGCGGTATTGGGCATGGGCTGACCGGTGTCGTTGACGCGGGCACGTTCCTGGCCCGGCTGGTCCGGCTGGACCGGGGGGCGTTGGTGCGGTTGCGGCCGGTCAGCGGGTCCGAGCGGACCGCGCTCTGGGCGCGGTTGCCGTGGGGGGTGCTGGTGGTCCACACGGTGGCCGGCGGTAGCCCCGGTGACGCCACCGTTTCCGCGGGTGAGCTGTTGGCGGAGCTGACCGCGGGCGGCTCCGCACTGCCCGTCCGGCGGGACGCGCAGTGGCGCTGGCCGCTGCCGCCGCCCGCCAGTCGGCGGGTGGAGACGCTCCCCGCGGCCGAGCTGCGGCGGGGGGCCGAAGCCGCGGCGGACGCCCTTCGGGATGCCGCCGGGCGTGGAGTGGAGGGTAGGGCAGCCGGGGAGCGGGTGCTGCGCGATGCGCTCCTGGATCATGTGCCGGTGGTCGTCACTCCGGACGACGTTCCCACCACGCCGGTCGAGGTGCCCCAGCGGTTGGTTCAGGGCTTGGTGCGGATGGGCTTTGTCGGTGCGCCGGAGGCCCCCGGAGGGGTGGTGCAGGTGCGGACGGTCGGCTCATGGGTCGGCCTGGTTGGGCCCTACGGGGCAGTATGGTTGCAGAGGGTGACAGATCTAACTGTTCGGCCTATCCTTGGTCAGCAGTCCGGATGATCCCCCATCGTCCTTCTGTCCTAGGGAGTTCATTAGGGGGGTGCTTCTTCCCGGCTGTCCGGGTACCGTCCATCCTCGGATCCAACCCAGCGTTAAGGGCTGGATCCGCTGGGGAGTGAGGTGGGTGAGCGATGCCGTGGTGGTCGTGGCGCCCCGGTCCCGCTGACGGCGGTGAGCCGGATAGCCGGAGCAGGGCCACAGTGGAGGACGCGGTCCGGGTCAGTCCGCCGGCTCCCCGACAACCGGGCGACAGCTACGCCGGAGCCGATCGTTCGCCGGCCGTGGACACCTCCGCCACCGTCGCGCCGGTCACGCTCGGCCGGATCAGCGCCGCGCTCGATCAGCTCGACGTCCGCTACCTGGCCGACGGCGACGGAAACCTGCTGGCGATGTGGGAGCGGCACGCGGTCCTGGTCGCGCTCGAGGGCCCGGACGACGAGATCCTGGTGCTGCGCGTTCGGCCGCACGCGACCGTCCCGCCGGATTGGGAGGATCGGGCCTACCGGGTGGTCAACGAGTGGAACCACACCCGTCGCTTCTGTAAGGCGTACATCGGCGATCCGTCCGAACGTGGCCAGCTTCCGATCTATGCCGAGCTGCAGGTGCCGTTCGCCGCTGGCGTGCACGACGCGCTCCTGGTTGAAATGATCGACTGTGGGGCGGCGGTAGCTACCAGCTTCGTCGACTGGCTGCACGACGAAGGTGCCCTGCTCTGACCGTCCCGCCCTGCTCGGACCGAGCGGGTCTGCTGGGTCACGCCGACGCGGCCGGGTCCTCCAGGGCGTTCACCATGAAGTACGCAGCCCGCTCCAGGTAGTCCCAGAGCGCGGTGGTGAGCTCCGGTGGCAGGTCCAGTCGATCCACGGCCTGCCGCATGTGCCGTAGCCAGGCGTCCCGTTCCGCCGCCCCGATTCGGAACGGTGCGTGCCGCATCCGCAGTCGCGGGTGTCCCCGCTCGGCGGAGTAGGTGTTCGGCCCGCCCCAGTACTGCATCAGGAACAGGGTGAGCCGCTCCGCGGCGGGCCCCAGATCCTCCTCTGGATACATCGGCCGCAGCAGCGGGTCGTCAGCGACGCCCGCATAGAACTCGTCCACCAACTTACGGAAGGTGGGCTCGCCGCCAACCGCAGCAAAGAAACTCGTTGCGGAGGCGGGGCTGCCGGATTCGCCTGCGGGGGGATGCACGGCTCCATCCTGCCAGGTTTCGGTGGCCGTCCGCCGCTGGCCGGACGTGGGCCGGGTCACGTACCGGCTTGGCTCCGATCCGGCGCGGACACCGTGTTGCGATGCCGTTCTTGGGCGTCCTGCTGGCCCTCGCCCGGGCTGTCGACCGGCTGGTCCGCAGGGCGGTCCGAAGATCCTGGCCGGGGGGCGGGCGGTGCCGGCGCCGGATCCGGTGCGTCAGCTCCCGAAGCCGCCTCGATCGCGGCGTCAACTCTCGCCTGACTCGGCCACGACAGCGCCGCGATGGTCATCAGTAGCACCCCGGCGCTACTCCAGAGGCCGACCACGAGCGGGATGGAGAACCGTTGGGCGAGCAGCCCGGTTACCAGAACCGCCAGACCCTGGATCACCTGCATGCCGGAGGCCATGACGCCGAAGGCGCGAGCTCGGTAGCCGTCCGGCAGCGCTTGGACGAACAGGCCGTTGGCCGTTGGCAGCAGCCCGGCGACGGCGAATCCGCACCCGGCGGCCAGCAGCGCCACCACCAGTGGTGACGGGTCGAGCAGGGTGGGAACCAGAAGCAGCGGAGCGAGCACTGCCAGCGGACGCATCAGGGCGATCCGTCGGGCCGGTGCGACCAGGCGGCCGACGATCAGGCCGCCGAGGATGTACCCGACCGGGCCGGCGGCCATGATGATGGCCTGGGCGAGGCCTTTGTCCATGTCGTCGGCGTGCTGGCCGGCCCACGCCGCCGCCAGCCCTTCCGGGATGATGGAGAAGAGCATGGCGCTGAACACGAGGATCGCGATGGCACGTAGCACGGGTTGGCCGAAGACGATGCGGAATCCCTCGCCGGTCTCCCGCAGCAGGTGGCTGCGGTGCACAGCCTGCATCTCCGTTGGTCGGGCGACCACCCCGAGACGGATCAGCGTGGCGGACACGGCGTAGGTCGCCGAGGTGACCAGCAGGGCGATGACGGGGCTGGCCGCCGCGATCGCCGCGCCAGCCAGATAGCCAACCACCTGCGCGGCCTGGCCGACGCTGGCGTTGATCGAGATTCCGACCACGAGGCGGTCACCGGTCAGGATCCGTGGCAGCAGCGCCGATCGGGCGGCCTGACTCGGCGGGTTGGCAAGGGTGGCGGTGAAGAGGAGCACTAATACCAGCGGAGTCGGCATCCCGGGTACCGCGATGACCAGCAGCAACACCATCCGGATCAGGTCGCAGGTGACCATCACGGCTCGGTGGGGATGCCGTTCGGCGATGGTCGCGAGCAGCGGACCGCCAACCAACCAGGGCAGGTAGCTGATGGCGAAAGCCGCCGCGGAGAGGGCTACCGACTCGGTCTCCCGGTAGACCAGGAGGGTCACCGCAGCCTTCGCGAGGTAGTCACCAACCCAGGAGAGGACTCCGGCCGTCAGAACAAATCGGTACTCGCGTTGGGCGAACACCTCCCTGAAGGTGGCCGGACGGGTTGGAGAAGGTCGGCCGTTGGGCACATCGCCTCCATCGTTCCCGGATCAAGCACTGTTGATGGCCGAGCCGGGAAGCATCGTCCGATTCGCCCGATCAGCGAGGGGAACTTCCTGCGCTGCCGGGGAGCTGTATCGGATTCTGCCGGATGCACCGACAACCAGCCAGGGCGAATTGGTTGATCGTCGGATCGCCGACTGAACGAAAGGAGGATAGTCGAAGCGGTGGTCGACCAAGAGTGCCGCTTCGGTCACGGCGTGTTGCTGGCACCGCCCACCGGGGATGCCTGCGCCGGCAGGCCCGGGAACCGGGCCGCGGCGATCTTATCGGTAAAGCCGGAGTTCTCCAGTGCACCGGCCAGCCGGCGACGTAGTTCCCGGCCGACGGCGAACTGACCGTCTGCCGTCGTCTTCACCACGGTGCGGATCACCGCGCCGTCCATCGTCATCTGCTCGACACCCAGCACCTCAGGCGGTTCGATGACCTCCGCGGCCAGGTCCGGGTCCACCGCGACAGATGCGGCCGCGTCCCGTAGCACCGCTGTCGCCTCCTCGGTGCTGGCGAAGCCGATCGGCAGGTCCACCACGACCAGCGCCCAGCCCTGACTCTTGTTGCCGACCCGGATGATTTCGCCGTTGCGGATGTACCAGAGGACTCCGCGCGCGTCGCGTACCGTCGTCACCCGCAGGCCGACCGACTCCACAAAGCCGGTCGCCTCACCGAAGTCGACCGTGTCCCCGACCCCGTACTGGTCCTCGATCAGCATGAACAGCCCGGCGATCAGGTCCTTCACCAGACTCTGCGCGCCGAAACCCAGGGCCACCCCGACGATGCCGGCGCTGGCGAGCAGTGGCGCCAGGTCGAAGCTGAATTCCTTGAGCACCATCAGCAACGCGATGCCGAAGAAGAACGCCGTGGAGAGGCTGCGTAGTACCGAGCCGATGGCCTCGGCGCGCTGTCGGCGCCGCTCCGGCACGAACTCACCCGGTTGGGTGACCGTGGTGGGGATCCGCTCTCGCAACGGTCGCAGCATCGTGGGCATGCCCGCACTGCTGGTGCTGCGGACGAGCCGCCTGATTGCTCGGCTGATCAGCCATCGGGCTACCAGGGCCAGCACGAGAATCAGTGCGATCCGGAGTGGCTTAATCAAGATCCAGTAGCTGCCCTCGGCGAACCACACGGCGCCGGTCAGGTCGTGCAGGGCGGCGCAGAGCGGCTCCCGGAGACACTCCGCGTTGGGCTCATCGGTGGCGAGGGAGCCGGCGGTCGCGGCCGAAACAATGGAGGCATCCACCCTGCCTTCGTACCGCAGCCGGCTCCGGTCGCCGCGCGCGGCCCGCCGGGCGACCGCCAACAGCCTTGGCGCGCAGCGTCGGTGCGGTGATTGCGCACCGACGCCGGCGGTCCGGGCCGGGTCGTCGCCAGGAAGCCTCCCGCGGGGTACCCCGGATTAACGCGTGCAATCCCGAGCCTTATCAGGGACGATTGGCGCACGGACGGCGATGATCTGGCACTCGACGTCCGACCGGTGGGTCGCTGCGCCCGCTTCCGTCCGGTGGTACTAGCGAGGGGCGCTGAACCGGAGGGGTGAGCGCGATGCCTGACATACGACCCACAGTGGGCTCCGGCGCGCTGGTCCTCAACGCCACCTACGAGCCCCTGTGCGTCGTGTCGGTCCGACGTGCGGCCATCCTGGTGCTCACCGCCAAGGCTGTCTGCGTCGCCGACGGTGATGGTGTCCTGCACAGTGCCCGCAACTCGCTGCCGGTCCCCTCGGTCGTGCGGCTCACCCGCTTCGTCCGGGTGCCTTTTCGGGCTCACGTCGGGCTGTCCCGGCGGGCGATCTTCGCGCGGGACGGGTGGCGGTGCGCCTACTGCCGGGGCCCGGCGGAGACTATCGATCACGTCCTCCCGCGGAGCCGGGGTGGTCGGCACTCCTGGGAGAACGTGGTGGCGGCGTGCGGCCGGTGCAACCACTCCAAGGGTGACAAGACGCCGGCCGAACTGGGCTGGCGGCTCCCCGCCACGCCGATGGCGCCGAAAGGCATCGCGTGGCGGGTCCTCGGGCACCGACCTCCCGACCCGCGTTGGGTCGACTGGCTCGACCTGCGCGAGCCCGAAGCCGCCTGAGTCACCGCGCGAGCCCGGGAGCCGCCTGAATCACTGCGCGAGCCCGGGAGCCGCCGGAGTGGCCGCGCCGCTGGCTCAGCCGCTCCGCGCCTCGACCAGGGAGGCGAAGACCACCACATTGTCGGCGTAGCCGGTCTGGCCACCAACCCATTGGCCGCCGCAGGTCACCAGCCGTAGGTTTGGTCGGTCGAAGTCCCCGAACACCTGGTCGGTCGGGAATCGTTCCTTGGCGAACCGCTCCACCGAGTTGACCTCGAAGACCGCGACTTGCCCATCGGTCCGGTCCACCTCGACCCGGTCACCCGCGCGGAGGTTGCGCAGCCCTTGGAAGACCGCCGGCCCGGTGTCGGTGTCCACGTGCCCGACGAGGACCGCCGGACCGTACTGCCCGGGCGTGGGACCCTGGTCGTACCAGCCCGCCTCCTGGGCGCGAGCCGCGTCCGGCGCCGCGATGGTGCCGTCCGGTGCCAGCCCGACGCTGTGCACCGGGGCGGTGACGTCGATGGCATCGATCTCGACGGCGACCGGATCGCTCGCCGGTAGCACCGGGAACTTCTTCGGCGGCGGCCGCAGGCCGGCGGTGAATCGCTCCGGGAGGACGCTGATGCCGGTCACCTGTTCCACCCCGAGCATGGCGATGATCAGCATCATCAGGGCCCCGATGGCCAGTACTGGTAACCCGGGGCTGCGGGAGAACCCCGGCTGCCGCCGGGCCCGTCCCCGCCGCTGGCGTGGACGTGGGGGCAGTGGCTCGGTGGCCGGGTCGGTGGTGACGACGCTCGCGGCGGACGCCTGCCCGGCGGCCTGGCGTAGCCGACGGGCGGTCCCGGCGGCCAGCCGGGCGGCGGCCGACACCGCCCACCGGCTGCCTGCGTGGGCCTTGGCGCGGCTTGCTGCCCACCGGCTGCCTGCGTGGACCCTGGCACGGCTTGCTGCCCACCGGCTACCCGCGCGTACCCTGCCACGGCCCGCCGCGCCGGCAGCATCCGCCGCCTGCTGTCGCCTACGCCTGTCTGCTCGGGCCATGGTGGCGGTCGGGTCAGGCGCCGTTCCCGGTGCGGCGGTTGCCGAAGAAGCCGAAGCCGATGGCTAGCGCCACCGCCACCACGCCCCCGGCCAGAAGGTAGGAGCCGGTGCGACCGACGGCGGTGCCGCCGCCACCGGTCGCCGGGCCCTTCGTCGGCTGGGACATGTTGAGCACTGTCAGTGTCGTGCTGGCGGTCTTGTTGTTTTCGCAGCGCAGGTCGACCCGGTAGTCGCCGGCCTCCTTGCTGCTCGGGATGGTGGCGTGGCCGGTGAGGAAACCGTTGTCGGGCCGGAGGAAGACCTCGCCATCGAAGGCACCTGAGTGCACCGTCGCCTGACGGTTGTTGTCCCGGTCGCAGCTGGCCCGGAGATCGACGCGGGTGCCCGCCTGCGCCGGATTCGGCGTGACCTCGATGAAGGTGTGCTCGCCGGCGCTGGCAGGTGCGCCCCCGAATACGACGAACGCTGCCACCAGCGCCAGCATGGCGAGTACGCGACGACCCCGCATGATTCCCCCTCCCGGTGCCGACCACCGGACCCTCCCCGGGTACCGCGGCCTGCTTTCCCGCTGGTTTCCGGGCAAACCCTCGTGGACGCGCAGCGGCCTTCCCGGCCGACCGGCGCGGGCATGGGCACTCAGCGGCGGCGGCGGGACGGGGCCGGTTCGCTGTCCGCGGAGCCAGCTGGTGTGACCGGACGCCAGCCGAGCGGGGTGGAGAGCACCATCGTGCTGGACGGTTGGCCGTACGGAGCGAGCCGATCAATGACCGCCTCGAACTCTTCGATCGAGCCCGCGGTGACGGTCAGCATGCTGCACGCGTCACCGGTTATCCGATGGATCTGCATGACCTCCGGCCAGCCTGTGATCTCCGGGCTGTTGAGGATGCAGCGGGCCCCGTAGCAGGACATGCGGATCAGGGCGACCACCGTTCGCCCGGCTCGGGCCGGATCCACGTGTGCGTGGTAGCCGGTGATGACGCCGGATTCCTCCAGCCGCCGTACCCGCTCGGCTACCGCCGGTGGGGAGAGGTGCACCCGTCGGGACAGCTCGCTGTACGACAGCCGAGCGTCGGCCTGCAGCTCACGCAGCAGGGCCCAGTCCATCTCGTCCACACTGGGGAATCTTACGTTCTCCAACCGGATCTGGGGTATTGCCTTCGGTTTGGTAGGTGGACCGCCGTGACAGCCGTTGTCTCGGCATTCCGCTGGTGCCGTCCGTCGCGACATTATGACCGCTACCGCAGTACGGCCGGCTCGAGCGGAGGGAGCGGACTGGTGGAACGAACAGAGGTACGGGCGGCCACCCCGACGGAGGTACGGCCGGCAACTCCGCGGCAACGTGCTAAGCGGGCGGCCCGCAACGGCGGTGAGCCGACTTTGGAGTTCACCGGGCGGATTCCGTACGACGCCTATGTGCAGGCCAGTACCCTGCACCGGCTGCAGACGCCGCTGAGCGGTGACCCGGGCGAGATGTCCTTCCTCGTGACCAGCCAGATCATGGAGCTGTACTTCAATCTGACCTGTCACGAACTGCGCGAGACCCAGCGGCTGCTGCGGGCGGACCGGATTCCGGACACCCAGGCGCCGCTGCGTCGTGCCGCCCTGCACCTGGAAGGGCTGAACGCCGCCTGGCGGAGCCTGCGTTGGATGACTCCCGCCGACTTCAACCGGTTCCGTAATCTCCTCGGCGAGGGCTCCGGTTTCCAGTCTGCGATGTACCGCCACGTCGAGCTCCTGCTCGGCCTGCGCGATCCGGCCCTGATCCGCCCGTTCCGTCGGCAGGCCGAGGTGCATGCCGAACTGACCGCTGCCCTGCACGCCCCCAGCCTCTGGGACGACGTGCTCGCGCTGCTCGCCCGGCACGGTCACGACCTTCCTCCGGAGCTCCTCGGTCGGGATGTCGCCGAGGAACACCAGCCGCATCCGGCGGTGGAGGCGGCCTGGGTGCGGATCTACGCCGGTCGCCCCGACGATCAGTTTCGGCTGCTCGGCGAGGCACTGACCGAGGTGGCCGAGGGGTTCGGCGACTGGCGCTGGAACCACGTCAAGGCGGTGCAGCGGACGATGGGCGCCAAGGTCGGCAGCGGTGGCTCCGCCGGCCTGGCCTGGCTGCAGCGGAGCATGGCCCGGGTGGTCTTTCCGGAGCTGTGGTCGGCCCGGACCGAGATGTGAGCGGGAGCGGAGCAAACCGTATGCATAAGGAAGAGCTGAGCCAGGAGGAGAAGGCGGCGAACCGCCTGGACACCGCGGACCCTGGTCACCGGCACCTGTTCCACGTGCCCCCCGCCGACGGCGGCCGTTTCCAGCAGGCGGCCTACCTGGCCGGGAACTCGCTGGGCCTGCAACCCCGGGCAACCAGGGACGAGTTGCTCGCCGATCTGGAGGCGTGGCGCCGGCTCGGGGTGGAGGGACACCTGGAGGCCGGTCGGCCGTGGCTGCCCTACCACGAGTTGCTGACCGGGCCGACCGCCCGGCTGGTCGGCGCCCGGCCGGCGGAGGTGGTGGTGATGAACTCCCTCACCGTCAACCTGCACCTGCTGATGGTGAGCTTCTACCGGCCGGCCGGCACCCGTACCCGGATCGTCATCGAGGACAGCGCCTTCCCCTCGGACAGCTACGCCGTCCGGAGCCAGGCCCGGTTCCATGGTCTTGACCCGGATAGCACGGTGCTGCGCCTGGCTCCCCGTCCCGGTGAGGACACCCTGCGTACGGCTGATGTGCTTGACCTGCTCGCGGCGGAGGGGGACACGATCGCGCTGCTGCTGCTCGGTGGCGTCAACTACCTGACCGGCGAGCTGATGGAGATCCCGGAGATCACCGCCGCCGGTCGGGCGGCCGGCGCGGTGGTCGGCTGGGATCTCGCGCACGCCGCGGGCAACGTCCCACTTGCCCTGCACGAATGGGATGTCGACTTCGCGGCGTGGTGCTCCTACAAGTACCTGAACTCCGGGCCGGGCGGGCTTTCCGGGGTGTTCGTCCATGAGCGTCACCTCGCCGATCCGACGCTGCCCCGGTTCGAGGGCTGGTGGAGTACTGAGGCGGCTACCCGGTTCGAGATGTCGCCGGTGGCCCGACCGCCGGCGACGGCGGAGGCCTGGCAGGTCTCCAACCCGCCGATCTTCGCGATGGGGCCGGTACGCACGTCGCTGGAGCTCTTCGACTCGGTCGGCATGACGGCGTTGCGGGAGCGCAGTGTCCGGCTCACCGGCTATCTGGAGTGGCTGCTGGACCAGGTCACTCCGGGTCGGCCGCTGGCAGTGGTCACCCCGCGCGATCCGGCCCGCCGGGGCGCGCAACTGTCGGTGCGGATCGGCACCGGGAGCGCCGCGGAACTGGCGAAGCGGTTGCGGTTGGAGCACGGGGTTGTCGCAGATGCGCGGGAGCCAGATGTTGTCCGGTTCGCGCCGGTGCCGCTTTACTCGACGTACCACGATTGCTGGCGGGTGGCCGACGCGTTGGCCGCCACGGTGGAGGTGCATTGATGAGCACAGAGCGCGCTGAGGTCGCCGTCGTCGGTGCCGGACTCTCCGGCTGCCTGCTCGCCGCCTTCCTGGCCCGGCGGGGCTATCCGGTCGCCCTCTACGAACGCCGCCCCGACCCCCGGGCCGGTCGGGTGGAGCGGGGGCGCTCCATCAACCTGGCGCTCTCCGAACGAGGGCTGGACGCGTTGCGCCGGATCGGCCTGGACGCCCGGGTGCTGGCCGACGCGTTGCCGATGCGGGGCCGGATGATTCATCCGGTGGGCGGCGAGCCGCAGTTTCAGGGCTACAGCGCCGCCGGGGACCGGGCGATCAACTCGATCAGTCGGGGGGCGCTGAACAACGCCCTGCTCTCCGCGGCCGCCGCGTTGCCGGGCGTGCGGGTCGCCTTCGACCACCGGTTGGTCGACCTTGACCCGACCACCGGAGAGATGACCTTCGACACCCCACAGGGGAAGGTCGCTGATGCCGCGTCGGTGGTCCTAGGCGCGGATGGCGCCGGTTCGGCGGTCCGTGGCCAGCTACTCGGTCACGGCCTGCTGCGGGAGAGTCTGGACTTTCTCGACTACGGCTACAAGGAGCTGACCATTCCGCCGGTGGGCGGGGACTTCGCGCTCGACCCGGAGGCACTGCACATCTGGCCGCGGGGCACCTCGATGATGATCGCGCTGCCGAACCCGGACCGCTCCTTCACCTGTACGCTTTTCTGGCCCACCCACGGCACCGCGAGCTTCGCCTCGCTGGGCAGCCCGGCGGCGATCGAGCAACACTTCGCGCAGCACTACCCGGACCTGCTTCCCCTCGCCCCGAACCTGGTTGACGACTATCTGCACAATCCGGTCGGAGTCCTCGGCACTGTCCGCTGTGACCCCTGGCAGGCGAACGGGAGAGTCGGGTTGCTCGGCGACGCGGCGCACGCCATCGTGCCGTTCTACGGTCAGGGCGCCAACTGCGCCTTCGAGGACGTGGTGGAGCTGGACCGCTGCCTCGACGAGTGTGCCGACGACTGGTCCGCGGCGCTACCGCTGTACCAACACCGCCGGCAGGCCAACGCCGAGGCGATCGCCCAGATGGCGCTGACCAACTTCGTCGAGATGCGCGACCGGGTCGCCTCGCCGCTGTTCCAGCTCAGCCGACGGGTGGAGCAGACGCTGGAGCGGGCACTGCCCGGCCGGTACGTGTCCCGGTACGAGTTGGTCTCTTTCTCCACCACCCCGTACGCGGAGGTGCGCCATCGAGTCCGTCGCCAGCACCAGCTGCTGGGTGCGGCGGTCGGTGGCGCGGCGGCCCTGCTGGCCGGCGTGGTCGGGGCGGCACTCCGCCGAGGGAGGCGCGGATGACCCGGTGGGATGCGCGCCAGATGACCGGCCGGGCACCGGACGGACCGGCCCTGCTGCCCAACTTCATCGCAGGTGAGTTCGTTGCCACTGGTCGTCGCTTCACCAAGCACAGCCCGGTCACCGGGGAGCCGCTCTTCGAGGTTGTTGCGGCAGATCAGTCTGGAGTGGACGACGCGGTGGCCGCCGCCCGTGCCGCGCTGCGCGGCCCCTGGGGTCGGCTCGGCGAACGAGAGCGCGCCGAGGTGCTGCTCCGGGTCGCCGACGAGTTGGAGCGCCGCTTCGATGACCTGGTCACCGCCGAGGTGGCCGACACCGGTAAGCCGATCTCACAGGCCCGGACGCTGGACATCCCGCGCGGCGCGGCCAACTTCCGGGCCTTCGCCGAGATCGCCGCGACCACCCCGACCGAGTCGTTCAGTACCCGCACCCCATCCGGTGGTCGGGCGCTGAACTACGCGCTGCGCAAGCCGGTCGGCGTGGTCGCCGTGGTCGTCCCGTGGAACCTGCCGTTGCTCCTGCTCACCTGGAAGGTCGCGCCCGCGTTGGCGTGCGGCAACGCGGTGGTGGTCAAGCCCAGTGAGGAGACACCCGCCTCGGCGACCCTGCTCGCCGAGGTGATGGCCGCTGCCGGCGTGCCCGAGGGCGTCTTCAACGTGGTGCACGGCTTCGGAGCCGGCTCGGCGGGGGAGTTCCTCACCCGGCACCCTGACGTCGACGCGATCACCTTCACCGGCGAGTCGACCACCGGCGGGGCCATCATGCGGGCCGCCGCCGACGGGGTGAAGGCGGTCTCTTTCGAGCTGGGCGGCAAGAATGCCGGGCTGGTCTTCGCCGACGCCGACCTGTCGGCGGCGGTGGACGGCTCGGTGCGGTCCAGCTTCACCAACGGTGGCCAGGTCTGCCTCTGCACCGAACGCATCTACGTGCAGCGTCCGGTCTTCGCGGAGTTCACCGCCCGGCTGGCCGAGCGGGCCGCCGCACTGCCGTACGGGTGGCCCGCCGACGAGGCCACGATGAACATGCCGCTGATCTCGCCCACCCACCGGAAGAAGGTGCTCGGCCACTACGAGCTGGCCCGCGCCGACGGGGCGGAGGTCCTCGCCGGCGGGAGTACGCCCCGCTTCGGCGACGCCCGCGACGGCGGCGCGTACATCCAGCCGACGGTGCTCACCGGGCTCGGCCCGGATGCGCGGACCAACCGGGAGGAGATCTTCGGCCCGGTCGTGCACGTGGCGCCCTTCGACGACGAGGAAGAGGCGTACGCGTTGGCCAACGGCACCGAGTACGGCCTAGCGGCCGCGGTGTGGACCCGGGACGTGGGTCGGGCCCACCGGGCCGGTGCCCGGTTGGACGCGGGGATCGTCTGGGTCAACACCTGGTATCTGCGTGATCTGCGTACCCCGTTCGGCGGGGTGAAGGCCTCCGGCGTCGGCCGGGAGGGCGGCATTCACTCGCTGGGTTTCTATTCCGAGCTCACCAACGTCTGTGTGGACCTGACATGACTGTCGACTACGAGACCGCCGCCCGGGAGCTCATCGAGGCTCGGGAGAGCGGTAAACCCTGCCCACCGCTGCGCGGGCGGCTCATTCCCGACGGGGACATTGACTCGGCGTACCTCGTGCAACAGGCGCAGGTGCGCCAGTGGCTGCGGCAGGGGCACCGGCGAGTGGGCGCGAAGATCGGTCTGACCTCTGCGGCGGTGCAGGAGAGCCTCGGCGTATATCAGCCGGACTTCGGGGTGCTGACCGAGGTGACGGCGGTGCCCGACGGGGTGGAGGTGCCACCGGGTCGGCTGCTCCAGCCCCGGGTGGAGGCCGAGATCGCGTTTGTGCTCGGGGCGGACCTGCCGGACGAGCGGATCACCACCGCCGACCTGACCCGGGCGGTTGATCACCTGTTGCCGGCGATTGAGATTGTGGACTCCCGGATCGCCGGCTGGGATATTGCCATCGTGGACACCATTGCGGACAACGCCTCCAGCGGGCTGTTCGTGCTGGGTACCACGCCCCGCCGGCTCGCCGACGTGGATCTGCGGCTTGCCGGCATGGTGCTGGAGCAGGCCGGTGAGCCGGTCTCGGTCGGTGCCGCGGCGGCCTGCCTCGGCAACCCGCTGCACGCGCTGGCCTGGCTGGCCCGGACCCTCGCCCGCTCCGGCGATCCGCTGCGGGCGGGCGACGTGGTGCTCTCCGGGGCGCTCGGCCCGCTGGTGCCGGCGACGCCCGGCGCCGCATATGAGGCGCGGATTTCCGGCCTCGGATCGGTACGTACCTGCTTCGCGAAGGAGGTCGAGGAGTGAGAGTCGGGGTGGCAGTGCTCGGTTCCGGGAATATCGGGACCGACTTGATGATCAAAGTTTTGCGGCTAAGTGACAGCCTGCAGATGGTGGCCATGGCGGGCATCGACCCGGATTCCGACGGACTGGCCCGGGCCCGGCGACTCGGCGTCACCACCACCGCCGAGGGGGTGGCGGGGCTCGTGGCGCTACCCGAGTTCGCCGATGTGGCGCTGGTCTTCGACGCCACCTCCGCCGGGGCACACCGACACCACGACGCCGTGCTGCGCGCCCACGGTCGGACCGTGGTCGACCTGACCCCCGCCGCGGTCGGGCCGTACGTGGTGCCGCCGGTCAACCTGGACGAACACCTGCAGGAAGCCAACGTCAACATGGTCACCTGCGGCGGGCAGGCGACCGTGCCGATCGTCGCTGCCGTCGCCCGGGTCACCCCGGTCGCGTACGGGGAGATCGTCGCCTCGATCTCCGCGAAGTCGGCCGGGCCGGGCACCCGGGCCAACATCGACGAGTTCACCGAGACCACCGCCCGGGCGATCGAGGTGGTTGGCGGCGCCGAGTTGGGCAAGGCCATCATCGTGCTCAACCCGGCGGACCCGCCGCTGCTGATGCGGGACACCGTGTACTGCCTCTGCCCGGACCCGGACGCGGACCGCGCTGCGATCGCCACCGCCATCGCCGACATGGTCCGGGACGTACAGGAGTACGTCCCCGGCTACCGCCTGAAGCAGGATGTGCAGTTCGACCGGGTGGACAGCTACCTGCCGGAGCTCGGTCGGCGCCTCACCGCCCTGCAGGTCTCGACGTTCCTGGAGGTCTCCGGGGCCGGGCACTACCTGCCCACGTACGCGGGCAACCTGGACATCATGACCTCGGCCGCGTTGCGTACCGCGGAGCGGCTGATCGCCCGGCGGGCGGTGCCGGCATGACCCAGCTCTACCTCCAGGATGTGACGCTGCGGGACGGGATGCACGCCATCGCCCACCGCTACACCGTTGACCAGGTGCGCACGATCGCCGCCGCGCTCGACGCCGCCGGAATCGCGGCGATCGAGGTGGCGCACGGCGACGGGCTGGCCGGGTCGAGTGTCAACTACGGGCACGGTGCGGCGAGCGACGCGGAGTGGATCGCGGCGGCGGCCGAGGTGCTGACCTCGGCGCGGCTGACCACGCTGCTGGTGCCCGGAATCGGCACCATCGCCGACCTGAGGGCGGCGCGGGATCTCGGCGTCACCAGCGTGCGGATCGCCACTCACTGCACCGAGGCCGACATCTCCGCCCAGCACATCGGTTGGGCCCGGGAGAACGGGATGGACGTCTCCGGGTTCCTGATGATGGCCCACATGAACGACCCGGCCGCGTTGGCGGGGCAGGCCAAGCTGATGGAGTCGTACGGGGCGCACTGCGTCTACGTCACCGACTCCGGCGGTCGGCTGCTGATGTCCGATGTGGCCGAGCGAGTCGACGCGTACCGTCAGGTGCTCGAGCCGGAGACGCAGATCGGCATCCACGCCCACCACAACCTCTCACTCGGGGTGGCGAACAGCGTGGTCGCGGTGGAGCACGGCCGGGTCCTCGGGGATGGGCCGCTGGACGCGCCGGCCGGCCGTACCGTCCGGGTCGACGCCTCCCTCGCCGGGCAGGGTGCGGGCGCGGGCAACGCGCCGCTGGAGGTCTTCGTCGCGGTCGCCGAGTTGCACGGTTGGGAGCACGGCTGCGATGTCTTCGCGTTGATGGACGCGGCCGAGGACGTGGTCCGGCCGTTGCAGGACCGACCGGTACGGGTGGACCGGGAGACGCTCTCGCTGGGCTACGCCGGCGTCTACTCCAGCTTCCTTCGGCACGCCGAGCGGGCGTCCGAACGCTACGGCGTGGACGTCCGCTCGATCCTGGTCGAGCTGGGCCGGCGGCAGATGGTCGGCGGGCAGGAGGACATGATCGTGGATGTGGCGCTGGACCTGGCCGGCAAGGAGGAGACGTGATCGGAGCAGATATCGCCGGGATCGCCGGTCAGCTGGCCGCGGCGGCCGACCGGGGTACGGCGATCGGCCAACTCGCCGCCGAGACCGGGCTCGACGTCGACGCCGCGTACGCGGTGCAGGCCGAGTTGGTGCGGCGCCGGCTGGACCGGGGTGAACAGCTGGTGGGCCTCAAGATGGGGCTGACGAGTAAGGCGAAGATGGCCCAGGTCGGGGTGGACGAGGTGATCTGGGGCCGGCTCACCGACCGGATGCGGGTCGCCGACGGTGGCACCGTCTCGGTCGGAGACTTCATCCACCCCCGGGTGGAGCCGGAGGTGGCCTTCCTGCTGGACCGGCAGCCCGAGCCGGGTGAGCCGGTCGCGGAGTTCGCCACCGCGGTCCGCGCGGTCGCCCCGGCCATCGAGCTGATCGACTCCCGGTACGCGGATTTCACCTTCTCGCTGCCGGACGTCATCGCGGACAACACGTCGGCGGGGGCCTTCGTGGTGGGGCCGTGGTGCCCGGTTCCGGACGGCCTGGACAACCTCGGCGTGCTGCTGGAGATCGATGGTCAGGTCGCCCAGGTGGGGTCGACCGCGGCGATCCTGGGTGACCCACGTCGGGCCTTCGACGAGGGAGTTCGGCTCGCCGGTCAGCATGGCGTGCGGCTCCACCCGGGCTGGGTTTTCCTGGCCGGTGCCGCGACGGCCGCCGTCGCGCTGCGACCCGGCGCGCACGTCCGTGCGGTGGTGGAGAAGCTCGGCGCCGCATCGCTGCGGGCGGCGGCGTGACCGGCGGCGTGACCGGCGGGGCGCCACCGGTGCTGGACTCCGGTGGGCGGGCAGCCGCCCGGGTCGTGGCCGGGAAGGCCGTGCCCCGTGGGGCCTTTCCACACGTCAAGGTGGCCGGCGGCTTCATCTTCGTCTCCGGCACCTCCTCCCGCCGCCCGGACAACACCTTCGCGGGAGTCGCCGTTGACGAGTTCGGCACCACCAACCTCGACATCCGGGCGCAGACCCGGGCGGTGATCGCGAACATCCGGGATCTGCTCGAGCCGGTCGGCGCCGGGTTGGCCGACCTGGTGCAGGTGACCAGCTATCTGGTCAACATGAACGACTTCGGTGGCTACAACGAGGTGTGGGCGGAGTTCTTCGACGCGAGCGGGCCGACCCGGACCACGGTGGCGGTCCACCAGCTACCGCACCCGCACCTGTTGATCGAAATGCAGGCCGTCGCCCTGCGCCCCGAAGGAGGTCCGTTGTGAGCGAGATCGCTGCGCCGTTCAGCTTCCCCGGCTGGATCGTGGACAACCAGCACCTGCTGAAGCCACCGGTGGGCAACAAGGAACTACTCCCCGGCAGTTCCGACTTCATCGTCATGGTCGTCGGTGGGCCGAACCAGCGTACCGACTATCACGTCGAACCGTACGAGGAGTTCTTCTACCAGGTCAAAGGAGACATGCACGTCAACCTGATGCTCCCGGAGGGGCCGCAGACGGTGCACATCCGGGAGGGGCAGATGTGGATGCTGCCGCGCGGAGTTCCGCACTCGCCGCAGCGGCCGGAGGCCGGCTCGATCGGTGTGGTGATCGAGCGGGTCCGCGAGGAGGGCACCCTGGAACGGTTCCAGTGGTACTGCCCCGAGTGCGCCAACAAGGTGCACGAGGTGGAGTTGCAGGTCCGGGACATCGCCGCCGACCTGCCCCCGGTCTTCGCCACCTTCTACGCCGACGAGGCGGCGCGGACCTGCGACCAGTGCGGCACGCTGCATCCGGGCAAGGGCTGATGGGTAGCCCCGTTATCGATGTGCACTCGCACGCTGTACCGCGGGGTTGGCCGGACCTCGCCGCGGCCTGCGGTGGTTCTGGCTGGCCCTGGCTGCGGGTCGACTCCGAACGCGCTGCGATGATCATGGTCGGCGAGATGGAGTTCCGCCCGGTCGGCGCGGAGTGCTGGGACCCGGCGATCCGGTTGGCGGACATGGCCGCCGACGGTGTCGATGTGCAGGTGGTCTCGCCAACGCCCGTCTTCTTCAGCTACGACCGCCCCGCCGCCCAAGCGGCCCGGGTGGCTCGGATCTTTAACGACCGCATGCTGGAGATCACGGCCGCCGGAGACGGCCGGCTGGTGCCGTTCTGCCAGGTGCCGTTGCAGGACCCGGAGGCCGCCAGCGCCGAACTGGACCGCTGTCTCGCCGCTGGGCACGCCGGGGTGGAGATCGGCAACCACGTCGGCGACCTCGACCTGGACGACAGCGGCATCGTCGAGTTCCTCACCCACTGCGCCGAGGTTGGCGCGCCGGTCTTCGTCCACCCGTGGGACATGCCCGGCGGGCCACGGCTGGATCGGTGGATGGCGCGGTGGCTTACCGGGATGCCGGCCGAGACCCACCTGTCGGTGCTGGCGATGATTCTCGGCGGGGTCTTCGACCGGGTGCCGGAGACGTTGCGGATCTGCTTCGCGCACGGCGGTGGCAGCTTCCCGTTCTGGCTAGGCCGCGCGGACAATGCCTGGCGCCGTCGCGGAGATCTGGTCCGCGGCGCCTCGACCCGTCCCCCCAGCTCGTACGTGGACCGGTTCTTCGTCGACTCGGTGGTGTTCGAACCGGCGGCGCTGCGGCTGTTGGTCGACACGATCGGTGTCGACCAGGTGCTGCTCGGCAGCGACTATCCGTATCCACTGGGGGAGCGGCCGGTCGGTGCGGTCGTGCACCGCTCCGATTTCCTCACCCCGAACCAACGGGCCGGACTGCTCGGCGGCAACGCGCTGCGTTTTCTCGCCGCCGAGGGGCAGGGCGAACCCACCGCGGCCGACCCGTACGGCCTGTCGGGGCGGCGGTCCGATTGGGCAGCGGGCAGGATTACGGCATGACCGAGCCGCACGATCTGACCGCACTGGAGCAGGCTGCCGCGATCGCCAGCGGCGAGCGGACCAGCCGGGAACTGGTCGAGCACCACCTGACCCGGGTGGCGGCGCTCGGGGACACCGTCGGTGCGTTCGTTACCGTGACCCCGGAGCTGGCCCTCGCTGCCGCTGACGCGGCGGACGCCGTCGGGCGCACGGCCCGCGGACCATTGCACGGCGTGCCCACGGCGATCAAGGATCTGACCCTCACCGCCGGCGTACGCACGACCTTCGGCTCCGCGGCCTTCGCCGACTTCGTACCGCCGGTCGACGCGGACGTGGTCCGCTTCATCCGGGCCGCCGGCCTGGTCAGTCTCGGCAAGACCACTACCTCCGAGCTGGGCTGCTCGCTCTACTCGGAAGGGCGGGTCGCACCGCCCGCCCGTAACCCGTGGGATCTCGCCTACACCGCCGGCGGCTCCAGCGGTGGTGCGGCGGCCGCGGTGGCAGCCGGTCTCCTTCCGGTGGCCCAGGGCTCCGACGGCGGCGGCTCGCTTCGTATCCCGGCCTCGTTGTGCGGGTTGGTCGGCTACAAGCCCAGCCGTGGGGTGGTCTCCGGCGGCCCGATCGGCTTCGGGGCGTACGGCCTGCCGACCAGCGGCCCGATCGGGCGGACGGTGGCCGACGTGGCCGCGTTGCTCGACGTGTTGGCGCAGCCGGTTCCCGGTGAGCCCTATCTGGCCCCGCCACCACCGGCCGGGGGTTGGCTCGCGGCGGCCCGGACCGCCACGCCAGGCCGGCTGCGGATCGGCCGCTTCACCACCCCGATGCTCGCCGACGAGCCCGTCCACCCGGACTGTGCCGCCGCCGTGGACCAGGCCGCCGCCCTACTTACCGCCGCCGGGCATGAGGTGGTCGAGGTGCCGCCGCCGCTGACGCCGACGGCATGGCCGCTGTTCGAAACCGTCTGGTACGTGCTCTCGCTCGCCCCGGTGCCGCCCGAGCGGGAGAGTCAGCTACTGCCGTTGACCCGGTTGCTGCGGGACCGCGGGGCGGCGATCTCCGCTGCCAGCCTCACCGCCGCGCTCGGTGAGCTCCAGGCGCAGGTCCGGCTCGGGATACGCCGGACCGCCGGCTGCGATCTGCTGCTCTGTCCCACCCTCGCCGCACCGCAGGCGCCAGTGGGTTGGTTTACCGATGTTCGTGACCCAACGGACGACTTCGACCGTCAACGTAGGTTTTCACCGTATTGTGCAATTTTTAACGTCACGGGTGACCCCTCGGTGTCGCTCCCGGTGGGTACCACCGCTGACGGGCTACCGGTCGGGGTCCTCCTCAGCGGCCGGCTGGGCAACGACGCGCAGCTGCTCGCCGCCGCCGCCCAGCTGGAGCAGCTCAGTGGGGGGTGGGATCGCCACCCCGCAATCTGGCGGGCGGTCGGCTCCGCTAACGTGAATACCACAAGCGGAGTCGGGGACTCGTACACCTGACCGTCCACCCGACCCGGATTCCTGGTCTCTCTTTCGCCTGGGGGCGTTGGGATTGTCTGTAACCGATACGTTGCTGGTCTTCGTCGGAATCCCGGCGGTAGCAGCGCTGGTAATCGCTGGTGTGGCATACGCCGCCAGCAGCCGCGGCGCTGGTGGCGGTGGCAAGCGCTACCGGCCCGGCCGGCCCTTCGACTTCACTCCGGTCTGGTTCCTGAGTAGTCCGGAGGCGCTGGTCGACTCGGCGGGCACCGCACTGACCGCCGGCGCCCAGACGCCCGCGCTGACGGGCCGTAAGCAGGAGCAGGCCGGCCAGCAGGCGCCGGCCGGTGGAACCGGAGGCGCAAGTGACCGTTGGTGAGCTGCAGTCGTCGTCCGAGACGGCGGCCCCGCCGGAGCTGGACGGCCCGTTCTCGACCCGTCAGCTGCTCCGCGTCGACGAGGCCATGCGCCTAGCCGACGAGAGCACCGGGCTGACCTTCTCGATTTTCGTCGGTGGCCTCGACGAGCCGGTCCGGGAAGACGCCGAGCGGCGGCACCGCCAGCTCGCCGACCCCGACCGGTCGGTCCTGATCGCGATCTCGCCGAACCAACGGCAGCTGGAGATCGTCACCGGCCAGCACGCCCGCCGCCGCATCCCGGACACGTACGCGCGGCTTGCCGCGCTGTCGATGGTGGCCGCCTTCGGGGGCGGCGACCTGACCGGCGGCATCGTCACTGGCCTGGACCAGCTGGCTAGCCACGCCGGTAAGGGCTGCTGACCCTCAGCAGGCACTCGGCCCGGGGCCGGTGTGGGCGAACGCTCCACACCGACCCCGGGCCGTTGCGTGTCAGCCGCTTCGGGCGTCCCGCGCCCGGGCCTTGAGGGCCCGGACGACGCCGTCGCGGCCCTCGGCGACCAGCCGCCGCAGCGGTGCCGGTTGGCCCGCGCCGGCCAGCCACTCGTCGGTCGCCGCCACGGTTTCCTCCTCCACCAGGTACGCCGGGTACGCCAGCAGGGCGAACTCCTGCGCCGGCTCACTGTCCCGGCTGGCCCAGACCTGCGCAATGGTGGCGAAGTACCGCTCCCGGTAGGGGCGGACCAGCTCGACCTGCGCCGGGTGGGCGAAGCCCCGCAACAATGCGCGGTGCCGCCAGTTCGGCAGCGGCTCCGGACCCGTCAACCGGGCCCAGACGGCTGCCTTGTTCTCCGGTGTGGGCACGAGCGCGTGCGCCAACGCGGCTTCCCGCTCGCCGCTGGCAGTACGGTCGGACGCCAGCTCCGCCTCGATGTCGTCGGGGCCGGCCGCGCCGTTGGTCACCAGCGCGGTCAGCACCGACCACCGCAGCTCGGTGTCCATGCGCAGCCCGGACGGGACCCCGTTCCCCTCCAGCCAGCCACGCAACGCCGCCAGGTCCTCAGCCGACCGAGCGGCGGAGGCGTACGCCCGGGCCCAAGCGAGCTGGAAGCCGCTGCCCGGCTCGGCGGCGGCGAGGGCGGTCTTCGCGGTGCGGGCCAGGTCGGCCCAGCCGCTCGGTGCCCACGCCGGGTCGGCGTAGAAGGTGAGGGCGGTGGTGACCTGCCGCAGGGTGGCGGTGACCAGGTTGATGTCGGTCTCGGCGGGGAGGCCGGCGAGCACCAGCGCCACATAGTCCCGGGCGGCCAGCTCGGCGTCACGGATCATGTCCCACGCGGCGGTCCAGCACAGCGCCCGCGCCAGCGACGACTCGAAGCCGGTGATGTGCTGCACCACGGTGGCCATCGACCGCTCGTCGAGCCGCAGCTTGGTGTAGGTCAGGTCGTCGTCGTTGAGCAGCAGCACGTCCGCGGCGGGAACCCCGGCCAGCTCGGCCAGCTCCGTCGTCTCGCCGACGACGTCGACCTCCAACCGCTCGCGGCGGACCAGCCCGCCGTCGGTGCGGTCGTAGAGGCCGACCCCGATCCGGTGGGTACGCAGGGTCGGGTGGTCGGCCGGCGCCTCCTGGCGGACCACGACCCGCTGGTAGTTGCCATCGGGGCCGATGGTCAGCTCCGGGCGCAGCGTGTTCACCTGGGCGGTCTCCAGCCACTGGGCGGCGAACTTGCGTAGCTCCCGCCCGGAGGCCGCCTCCAGCTCGGAGAGCAGGTCGTCGAAGGTGGCGTTACCCCAGGCGTGCTTGCGGAAGTACGACCGGAGCCCGGCCACGAACGGCTCCTCGCCCACGTACGCGACGAGCTGCTTGAGCACGCTCGCGCCCTTGGCGTATGTGATCCCGTCGAAGTTGACCTCGACCGCCTCCAGGTCCGGCATCTCGCAGTAGACCGGGTGGGTGGAGGAGAGCTGGTCCTGTCGGTAACCCCAGTTCTTGCGGACGGACAGGAAGGTGGTCCACGCCTCGGAGAAGCGGGTCGCGTGGGTGTTGCACCAGTGGCTGGCCCACTCGGCGAACGACTCGTTCAGCCAGAGGTCGTTCCACCAGCGCATGGTGACCAGGTCGCCGAACCACATGTGCGCCAGCTCGTGCAGGATCGTGTTGGCGCGCTGCTCGTACTCGAAGTCGGTGACCTGCGACCGGAAGATGAACAGCGACTCGGCGTGCGTGACACAGCCGAAGTTCTCCATCGCGCCCGCGTTGAAGTCCGGCACCCAGAGCTGGTCGTACTTGGGCAGCGGGTACCGAATGTCGAACTGGGCGTGGAAGAAGTCGAAGCCCTGCTTCGTGACCAGGAAGAGATCGTCGGCGTCCAGGTACTGCGCCATCGAGGCGCGAACGAAGACACCCAGGTCGATGCCGTCGTGGCTGTCCCGCACCTCGTGGTAGGGCCCGGCGCAGAGCGCGGTGATGTAGGTGCTCATCCGCACCGACTCGACGAAGTGGACCGTCTTGCCGCCCTCGCCGGCCGGCTCCTCCCGCTCCACCGGCATGTTGGAGACGACCTTCCAGTGCTCCGGCACGGTGGCGTGCCAGGTGTAGACACTCTTGAGGTCGGGTTGGTCGAAGGCCGCGTAGACCCGTTGCGCGTCCGCCGTCTCGAACTGGCTGTAGAGGTAGGTCTCGCCGTCGACCGGATCCACCGTGCGGTGTAGCCCCTGACCACTGGTGGAGTACGCGAAGTCCGCGTCCACCACGAGGGTGTTCTCCGCGGCCAGGTCGGGCAGGGTGAGCCCCGCCTCCGCCGACCAGCCACCCAGCTCCAGTGCGGTGCCGTTCAGGGTGGCCGACCGGACCGAGTTCGCGGCGACCTCGATGAAGGTGCTCGCTCCCGGCTCACTGCACCGGAACCGGACCTCCGTCCGGGACCGGAACGTGTCGCCTTCGGCCTGCACGGCGCTCGACAGGTCCAGGTTGATGTCGTACCCGGTCACGTCGAGTAGCCGGCTTCGCTCAATGGCCTCCGCCTGCGTCAGGTTGCGCACTCCCGGCACTGTTCGTCTCCATCTCTCGTCTCACCGCACGCTGACCGCGGCGTCGTCGGGCAACCGCTCGTAGCGGTCGCGCGAGTCGAGTCTTACACGCACCTGGTTCGGTGGGTGGGACAGGTCACGGTCTCTATCCGTGTTGTGCCTGGGAACTTGCGGCGAGGATCGGGGCAGGCGCCGAAAACCGGCGCACCGGTTGTGAAGGGACTTCACTGTGAGTGAGCGTGTCACCGTCGACATGTGGTTCGACCCGATCTGCCCGTGGGCGTGGATCACCTCTCGTTGGCTGCTGGAGGTCGAGCGGGTCCGGCCCGTGGAGATCCGCTTTCACGTGATGAGTCTGTCCGTGCTCAACGAGGGCCGGGACCTGCCCGCGGAGTACCAGGCGCTGATGAAGTCCGGATGGGGTCCGGTTCGGGTCTGTGTCGCCGCCGAGCAGCGGTACGGCACCGGGGCGCTGCGGGACCTCTACACCGCGCTGGGCAACCGGATCCACCTGCAGTCCGAGCAGCTCACCGGGGAGCTGTTCACCGCTGCCCTGACCGATGCCGGGCTGGATCCGGAGCTGGCCGGGGCCGCCGACAGCACCGAGTTCGACGAAGCGCTGCGCGCCAGCCACGAGGCGGGCATGCGGCCGGTCGGCACCGACGTGGGCACCCCCGTCATCCACGCCCCCGGCGCGGACGGGAATCCGGTCGCCTTCTTCGGCCCGGTCGTCACCCCGGCTCCCCGGGGCGAGGCCGCCGGCCGGCTGTGGGATGGAGTCTTGCTGGTCGCCGGCACACCGGGCTTCTTCGAACTCAAGCGCTCCCGTGAGCTCGGCCCCATCTTCGACTGAGTGCGAGGCGGGCCCCCGGGCATCGCTGGGAGATGGCAGGGGCCCGCAGTACCGCCGGTGCCGGCGGGTTGCTCCGGCGCGCAGCGGTGGGCCCGGACACCGGGGGTGAGCGATACCGGTAGCGTCAGCGGGCATGACGGTCGCCCATCCAATCGCCCGGGCCTGGATCACCACCGGCGGCACCGGCGCGCAGAACTACGACGAGTTCGCCGACGACGCGGAGATCACCTCGATCATTGAGGTGAATCCGCACAGCGCCCTCGGCATCGAGATGCCGCATCGGGCCCCGGAGAGCCGGGGGAAGGCCTTTCTCGACGCGCTCCCGGAGGCGGTAGCCCGGCTTGCCGAGGCGAAGGCGGCGGGCAGCTACACCCCCGCCGAGCAGGTGGTGGTCCTCTACCGGATCAGCGCCCCGCAGGAGGAGCCCGGGTACGGGCTGTTCGTCATGGTCGACACCGACCAGATTTCCACCAGCGCCGCCGAGCCGGGCTTGGTCATCCGCAACGAGGATGTCTTCATCGCCAAGGTGCGCGAGCGGGTGGCCTTGGCCGAGGCGCTGGGGCATCTGCTGTCGCCGGTGCTCCTGCTGCAGACCGGCCGGGGCGACGAGCTGCACACCGCCCTCGCGGCGGCGGCCGACCGGGCCGGGGTGCCGGCGGCGACCGACATCGACCAGACCGGACGGACGCACGCCATCTGGCTGGTCGGTCCGGGCGAGCAGCAGGACGAGTTGACCGCTCTGGCCGGCGGTGGCGAGCTGGTCGTCGCCGACGGCAACCACCGCAGTCTGGCGGCCCAGACCGGCGGGCTGTCGCGCTTCCTGGCCGTGGTCACCACGCCGGCCTCGGTCGCCATCGCCCCGTACAACCGGTTGGTTGACGAGCTCACCACCAGCCCGGCTGAACTGATCGACCGGCTCCGCGCGGCCGGCGCCAAGATAGAGCCGATCGACGGCCCGGTCGAGGTCCCGGCGGCCGGCGGCACCATCCACCTCCGGCTTCCCGATGCGGCGTACGCCGTAAGCCTGCCCCAGGTCGGCGCGGGGCGCCTGGAGAACCTGGACCATGCCCTGGTCGAGCGGTTGCTGTTGCGGGACACGCTGGGGCTGGACCCGGGCGACAAGCGGATCACTTACGTCGGCGGCGACTATCCGGCGAGCTGGCTCACCGGTGAGGTTGACGCCGGCCGCGCCGAGCTGGCCGTGCTCGTCGCACCGGTGACCGTGGACGACTTCGTCGCGGTGAACCTGGCGCGGGAGAAGATGCCCCGCAAGAGCACCTGGTTCACCCCGAAGGCCCGTGGCGGCCTGGTCGTCGCCGAGCTGCTGTCCGGACCGGGCAGAGGATAGGCGTACCCGCCCGGGCTGTCGGACGTCTTCCCGGACTGTCTGACGTCTTCCCGGAGTGTGCTGAAGTTGTCTCCGACCGACCCGCGGGCGTCGGTCGGAGACACCTCCTGTCAGACTGCCGGTATGCGTGTCTACCTGGGATCCGACCACGCCGGTTTCGAGCTGAAGGCGCACTTGGCCAACCACCTGGCCAAGGAGGGGTACGACGTGGTTGACGTCGGCCCGCACGCCTACGACCCGGACGACGACTACCCGGCGTTCTGCCTACACACCGGCGACCGGGTGGTTGCCGACCGGGGTAGCCTCGGCGTGGTTATCGGGGGCTCCGGCAACGGGGAGCAGATCGCCGCGAACAAGATCGACGGTGTACGGGCCGCGCTGGCCTGGAGTATCGATACCGCGCACCTGGCCCGGGAGCACAACAACGCCAACATTGTCGCGATCGGCGGGCGGCAGCACACCCTCGATGAGGCCACCGCCATCGTCGAGGCGTTCCTGACCACCCCGTTCTCCGAGAAGCAACGGCACACCCGCCGCATCGACCAGGTGGCCGACTACGAGCGCACCCGGAAGCTTCCGGACCTGCCCTGAACCGGGCCGTTCACCGACGGGGGAGGTCCTCGCGCGGAACCCAGTTCCGGCGGACCAGGACTACCCGGGCCTCCGCCTCCGCCAGGTCCTGCTCCGTCGGTTGGGTGGCGTCCCGGGCCCGCATCGCCGCGGTCACGCTCAGCTGCGACGAGCCCGAGCCAACCAGGCCCCGCAGCCCGCGTTCGCTCTCCTCGGCGCTGCCCCGGCGGACCCGGGACGGCCGGCCGTCGCTCTGCCCCCCGGCCGCTGTCCGAGCCGGGCTCGGACTCTCGGTGGTGTGGTCAGCGGGTTTCCGGTGTCGCCGCCGTCGTCGTTCCACGTCACCCACCAACCGACCGTACCCCGGGTTGTCCGAAGATCTCCACGACAGCGGAGGCCGGTGCTGACCGGACCCACATTTGTGTGCTGGCTACCCTCGATAGGCAGACGGGGTCCGCCGGTCCCCGTCTGGTCCAGGGGAGGGACGACATGGCCGACCAGACGCAACCGTGGGCCGAGCGGACCGTCGAGGTGCCGCCGCAGTCAGGCGTCGGGGTGCCGCCGCAGCCCGGGATCGGGGTGCCGCCGCAGCGGGGAGCCGGGATACCGCCGCAGTCCGGGATCGGGGTGCCGCCGCAGCCGGAGGCAGGGATGCCGCCGCAGCCGGATGCCTTCCAGCGGGGGGTGGCCTCGGTAGGGCAGAGCGGTGCCGGTCGGACCACGCCGTTCCCGGTGGTCGAGCCGGAGGAGGGCGGAGCGGGCTGGCCGGAGGCGCGGGCTTCGCGTCGGCCGATGAGCTGGCACCTCGCGCAGCTCCGCCCGGGCCGGGAGTGGAGCGCCGGCGGAGCGCTCTTCGCGTTCGTCTGTTGGGGGATCTGGGCGCTCTCGGGTGGCGGCAACCTCGCCGCACCACTGTTGATCTTCCTGCTGAGTCTGCTGGTCGCGGTCGGGCTCTTCGCCCTCGCCCGGCTCGTTGGCCGGGTGGTACTGGAGCAGCGGCTGGGCCGGGTGCGACGCGGCGCCCGCGGCGCGCACCTGGTGACGGCGGTCTTTCTCGTCAGCCTCGGCTTCGGGTGGCTCAAGCAGACCGAGTGGGTGGTTTCGTTCTGGAGCTGGATCACCAACAGCTGACGGGGCGGGTCTTCCGTCCGTTGACTTGAGCCGGCGTTGAGTGGGGCTCGGGAGAATCGGTCGGCTCAGCTTGGAGTCGGACTCGAGGAGCCCCGTGACGTACGCATCAGTGGCCGGTCTGGTTGCCGACCGTGCCGTTCCTGTTGCGGTGGCGGGCTGATGGGTTGGCTCCGGCGAATCGTCTCCGAGTTGGCGTTCGGCCTGAGCCTGTTCGGGGCATCGGTCGTCGGAATGGACCCCCGGGAAATTCTGCGGGGCGGTCGGGCCCGCTGGGGTGACGCGGCGTCCGCGGGCGGTGCCTTGCGGGAAGGCGGTTCTGCTCCGGCCGACAGCTTCCCTCCGGCCGTTGACGGGTCGCCGGCTGGCGCTTCCAGGCCGCGGCGGGTTATCGAGCAGCCGCCGCCGGGTCACCCGGAGCGGCTGGTCCCAGATCAGCCCCTCACCGACGAGGAGCGGGGGATCTGGCTCCAGTTGTGGTGATCGTCCGGGCCCCGCGTGCTGCATTGCCGGCGGGGATGACGACTGCTAGGCTTCACGTGTAAGTAAAAAATGACACGTGAAGGGGTCTTGTGTCAGTGGGCGGACCGACCGGAGACGACCTGGTCGAGATGCTGGCGGCTCTGGCCAATCCGATTCGACTGCGCATCGTCGCGGCCTTGGCCGGTCGTCGTGACTACGTGAGCCAGCTGGCCCGCGAGCTTGGAGTGAGTCGTCCACTCCTGCACATGCATCTGCGGCGGCTGGAGGCGGCAGGCCTGATCACCGGCCGGCTCGAGCTCTCCGACGATGGCAAAGCCATGAAGTACTACGAAGTCACCGACTTCGACCTGCACCTGACCGCATCGGCGGTGGCCGAGGCGGCTCAGACCCTCACCCGGCCGGACCCAGGAAAGGGTCCCGCACCCAAGGAGTCAACGTAATGGACCCGCTTGGAGGGGAAATGTCCTGGCCAACGACAGTCTTTCTGCTGGTCGTGGTCATCGTGGCGGCCTTCCTGGTCGCCCTGGTCATCGTCGGGCTGTTCGAGGGCCGAAAAGAGAAGCGGGCAGCCGCCCGCGCAGACGACCTGCGCCAGCTCGTGCACCGGTTCGAGAAGCTCGCCGAGAACACTCTCGACGCCCAGCAGCGAAGCGCCGTTGACCTCGCCGAACTACGAACCCGTACCGCATCGATCGAACACATCCTCCGCAGCGTGGAATGAGAGGGAAATCGATGAAAGGAATCCGTTTCTACGCGTACGGCTCGTCCGAGGTCCTCGCCCTTGAAGATCTCGAGATGCCGGCCGTCGGTGCCGACGACGTGCTGGTCCGGGTGCGGGCCGCCTCGGTCAACCCGGTGGACTGGCACATGATGCGCGGTAGCCCGTACATCACCCGGGCCCAGGGTGGGCTGACCCGTCCCAAGGCGAACACGCTCGGGTACGACCTGGCCGGGCAGGTCGAGGCGGTGGGCAGTAACGTCACCACGCTCGAGGTCGGAGACGAGGTGTTCGCCCTGCAGCAGGGGGCGTTCGCCGAGTACGTCACGATGCGCCACGACGCCGGAGTGCTGAAAAAGCCGGCCCGCCTGACCCTGGAACAGGCCGCCTCCGTGCCGGTGGCCGCCCTCACCGCCTACCAGGCGCTACGGCACCACGGGCGGCTGCAACCCGGTCAGCGGCTCCTGGTCAACGGCGCGGCGGGCGGCGTGGGCACCTTCGCCGTACAGATCGGCAAGGCACTGGGAGCCGAGGTGACCGGGGTCTGCAGCAGCCGAAACGTCGAGTTGGTCCGCGATCTGGGTGCCGACCATGTCATCGACTACACCACAGCGGATTTCACCCACGGCGGACGACGCTACGACCTGCTCCTCGACAACGTCGGTAACCACTCGCTCCTCGCCTGCCGACGCATGCTCACCCCGCGGGGCACACTCATCCTCAACAGCGGTACGGGCGACGGGCTGCTCGGTCCGCTGGCTCGCGTACTCCGTGGGCTCGCCCTGTCGCCGTTCGTACGGCAACGCCTGGTGTTCTTCGTGGCGAGCCCCAACCGGGACGACCTGGCGGCGCTGTGCGATCTCTTCGAATCCGGAAAGGTCACCCCGGTCCTCGACCGGACCTACCCCCTGAGCGAGGTGCCCGAGGCGATCAGCTACCTGGAGGAAGGCCACGCCCGGGGAAAAGTCATCATCACCATCTGACCGACCGTTTCGCCCCTTCGGTGGTGTCCCGTCAGCGCCGGGCGGGCGGTAGTCCGTGCTGGAACCGCATGGCGCTACCGAGTTGGGTCGATTTGCCGGGAGGCAACGTGAGCCGGAGCGCCGCGAACACCGACGACCGACGCAGCGAGGGCACCGCCGGCACGGTCGGTGGGCGACGGGGCTCCTGGGCCGGGTACGGCGCCGCCCTCTGGTCGCTGTCGTTCGCCGGGTTGAGCTTTCACTGGGCGGCTGGCGGCCTGTTGGGACAGGGCACGCTCGGCCCGGCCGTTGAAGGGCCGGCGCTGGCCCGGGAGCCGGCCTTCGTCGCTCTGCTCTGGACGACGGCGGTGCTCAAGCTGATCGCCGCGCCGCTCGGCCTGGCGCTGGCCACCGGACGCCCTCGCCGGACACCACGCTGGATGCTGCTGCTCGCCGGGTGGGGCGCTGCCGTGCTGCTGTTCCTGTATGGCGTGGCGAACCTGGCTCAGCACCTGCTGATCGTGACCGGGGTGGTCGATCTACCCGCCGGCCTCGGCGCGGCTCTGCCCTGGCACCTGTTCCTCTGGGACCCGGTCTGGCTCTCCGGCGGCGCGCTGTTCACAATCGCCGCGATCTCCTTCACCCGCTCGTCGCGGGAGCCCAGGAAGACGAAGTGACACCGGCCGTACGGGTGAGAGCCCCTCGTCGCACGACATAGGACAGGGCGAAGCCCGTCAGCAAGACCATCAGCAACGGCAACAAGCTGGCGTCCTCGGACATGTTCACGAACAGCGGCGTCTCGGTCTCGCTGCGCACCGCACCCAGATCCGTGGCCCCACCGGTCAGCATCGCGGGCAACCAGTGCAGGGCGTACTCCCGGGGTGCCTCGGTCGAGCTGAACCTCATCATCACGAACGCCACGAGCGCCGCGTTGATCGCAATGGCACCACCAACCACGCTGACGAGGGTCGCGTGGAGTGAGTGCCGGTGTCGTACCAAGCTTGCGGTGGAGAAGAGGACCGCGGCCCAGAGCGCGGCGGCCAGCATCACCGCCAACGAGCGCGTACCGAGCGGCCCCGTGATCACCGTCAGCGCTGTTACCGATGCGGTAAGGGCCGCCATCATGGGCAGAAGTCGCCAGTGCCGCCGTTTGGCCAGCTTCCCGCCAAGCACGACGGCTGCCGCCAACAGTGCTACTACTACCCCGGTGTAGAGCAGGTCGTCGGACATGGGGCCCCTTCCCGCAGGACTCTTCGATGCGGCAGTGGACCCTAGCAATGGCGGGTCGGCTTCGCTATCCCGGAAAGTGGGCGCCGCGCCGGGAACGGTTAGTGGCCCCAAGTGCGCGACCTCTCCTCCTCGGCCATCCACTTCTGCCAGAGCTGCGCGGCGCCGGCGAAGGAGCGGTCGCGGGCGAGGCCGCGCGCCAGCCGCAACGGTACCGGTGCGTCGACCCAGATCGCGTAGGCGAGCCGACCGACCGTGTCGCGGCGGGTGCAGGTGAGTCCTTCGAAGATCACGACCGGGGCCCAGGGTTGGGTCTTCCACTCGCCGAGCCTGTTGCCGTACCAGTCGGTCCAGTCCCGCGCTTGATAGTGGGCATCCTGGCCGCGTAGCAGCGGGGTGAGTACCTGGGCGTCGAAGCGAGGCCACCAGCCGGCGAAGTTGTCCCACGATATGAAGTCGTCGATCTCGATGATCGGCGCCTGGAGCGCTGCCGAGAGGTCACGGGCAAGGTGGCTCTTTCCGGAACCGCTCGGGCCGTCGATGCCAACGATGCGAATGCCGTTGATCGGCCTACGGGCGGCAATAGCGGCGGCAAGCCGATCGATGGTGTTGACGGCCATGGCGAGACCCTACTGTGCTGACCAACTGGCACGTGGCTGGCACGGCACGGCCGCGTGTTTGTCCGGCGGATGTGGCTTACCGCCCCCTGGGCTGTCGGGCCCCGGGAGGCGACTTGCCGTGTCGCCGGCTCTCCACCCGGCGGGTACAGATCGGGACAGCGCCGGCCCAGGGGCCTCCGGTACGGTCCGCCGGGTGAACCCTGCAGCGAGGCGTGCATCTACCGTTCGCATTCTCGGCAATATGGCCCTGGTCGCCGGCTTCCTCGTCTCGGTCATCACGCTGTCAAGCGACAGCGGGTGGACCGAGGTGCACATCCTGGCAGGCTTCCTCGTCGCCACCGGGATTGGACTGCGCATCGAAGCCGCGATCAGCGAATCTCGGACCTGAGCCGGAGGGGCTGTGACTGCTATCACGCCCCCGGCGCGCCCGGTGGCACCGTCGTCCAGGTAACGAGAACGGCCCAGGTCCGGCGATCACGCCGTAGACCTGGGCCGGAGTGCGTGGAGCGGGCGACGAGAATCGAACTCGCACCGTCAGTTTGGAAGACTGAAGCTCTGCCATTGAGCTACGCCCGCGACGGCCTCTGTGTGGAAGCGCGCCGACAGCTTACCCAATGCCGCCGACCTCCGCGTAGCCTGCCCATGGCTGTGGTCGGGAACGAACCCCGGGCACGGGGCCGGGCGGGCTCGGGAGAGCGCTGCTTCCGCTCCGTGCGGCGCGACCGAGGGGCTCCCGCTGCCGCTACCCCGAGCCGGCCGGTGGGCTCCGCCGGTCGACCCAACGGCGGAACACGCCATCGGATGTGGCCCCGGGGAACTGTGCGGTGGCGTGGACGGCATAGACTGCATCCCGCCACGGGGTGTGGCGCAGCTTGGTAGCGCACTCGCTTTGGGAGCGAGGGGCCGTGGGTTCAAATCCCGCCACCCCGACTGTCGTTCGCGGCCGGGTCGACCCGGGTGCCGCCGTTCTACGTGTGGTTCCTGGGCACTGCCTGCAGGCCGTACCGGCTCGCCTACACTCGATGGGCTGTAGACAGCGCCCAGACCACCAAGATCCGTCAAGGAGTACGCCTGTGAAGAGCACCGTCGAGACTCTGAGCCCGACGCGCGTGCGGCTCGCCATCGAGGTGCCGTTCGTCGAGCTCGAGCCGAGCCTCAAGAAGGCGTACCGGGAGATCGGCCAGCAGGTCCAGGTTCCCGGCTTCCGCCGGGGGAAGGTTCCGGCCGCCGTGATCGATCAGCGGGTCGGCCGGGGCACCGTGCTCAACGAGGCGGTCCAGGAGGCCATCCCGCAGAACATCCTCTCGGCGGTGCGTGAGCATGACCTGAAGACGCTTGGTCGTCCCGAGGTCGAGATCACCGAGTTCGCGGACGGTGACTCGCTCAACTTCACCGCCGAGGTGGACATCCGGCCGGAGCTCAACCTCCCCGACCTGTCGACGGTCGAGGTGACCGTTGACGAGCTGAAGATCGATGACAGCGAGATCGATGAGCAGGTGCAGAGCCTGCGGGAGCGGTTCGCGACGCTGAAGACCGTCGAGCGGGCGGCCGCCGAGGGCGACTTCGTGCAGATCGACCTGAACGCGACCGTTGACGGCGAGGAGGTCCCGGGCGGCTCGGCGACCAACCTCTCGCACGAGGTCGGTAGCAAGCAGCTCCTGCCGGGCCTGGACGAGGCCGTCGTCGGTCTGGCTGCCGACGCGAGCACCACCTTCACCACGCAGCTGGTCGGCGGGGACTACGCCGGCCGCGACGCCGAGGTCTCGGTGACCGTCCGTACGGTCAAGGAGAAGGAGCTGCCGGAGCTGGACGACGACTTCGCCGAGCTGGCGAGTGAGTTCGACACCATGGCGGAGCTGCGCGACGACGTCCGCGAGCGGGTGACCCGGAGTAAGCAGGTCGAGCAGATCTACGCTGCCCGGGACAAGGCCCTCGAGCAGATTGTCGAGACGGCCGAGGTGCCGGCGCCGGAGGGCGTTGTCCGCGAGGAGGTCGAGAGCCGCAAGGCGGCGATGGTGGATCAGCTCGAGCGGATCGGCGCCTCGATGGAGGAGTACCTCGCTTCCGAGGAGAAGACCGAGGAGCAGATCAACACCGAGCTGACCGAGGCGGCCACCCAGGGCGTGAAGGTTCAGCTCCTGCTGGACACGGTCGCCGACGCGCAGGAGATTCAGGTCTCCGACGACGAGTTCGGCCACGAGATCGTGCACCGGGCGCAGCGCGCCGGGGTGGCTCCGCAGCAGTTCTACGACCAGCTGGTCCGCTCCGGTGCCGCCGGCGCGATCTTCGGTGACGTCCGGCGGGGCAAGGCCCTGGCCTCGATCATGGATCACATCACGATCAAGGACGCCAACGGCGAGGTGGTCAGCCTCGACGCCCTGCGGGCCGAGAACGAGGCCGCGCACGCTCACGCGGAATGATCTTTGGTTTCGGCCGCCGTCCCCGCCGTTGGCTGGGGCGACGGCCGAAACCTGTTTTTGGGGTACGCCCGACCGGGCTGCGCTGAGAGCGAACAGTGCCCCGACCGGGGTTCTGCCACTCGGTCGAGCCGTTAGTGTCGGGTAGGACGGTACGGAGAGCGAAGGGCTGCCATGACCGACATGCACATCCCGCCGACGCCGCTCCGGGCGATCGACGCCCGCGGTGGCGACAACATTGGCAACCTCGACGACTCGGTCTACAACCGGTTGCTCAAGGAGCGGATCATCTTCCTGGGTAGCGAGGTGACCGACCAGGTCGCCAACCGCATCTGCGCGCAGCTGCTGCTGCTCGCCGCGGAGGACCCGGACCGCGACATCAACCTCTGGATCAACTCGCCGGGCGGCTCGGTCTACTCGGGCATGGCGATCTACGACACGATGCAGTTCATTGACAACGACGTGTCCACGGTGGCGATGGGCATGGCGGCCTCAATGGGCCAGCTGCTGCTCTGCGCCGGTACCAAGGGCAAGCGGTACGCCCTGCCGCACGCCCGGATCATGATGCACCAGCCGTCGGGTGGCATGGGCGGCACCGCCTCGGACATCGCTATCCAGGCGGAGCAGATGCTCTACACCAAGCGGATGTTCCAGGAGCGGGTCGCCTTCCACACCGGCCAGACTCAGGCGGAGATCGAGGCGGACTCGGACCGGGATCGTTGGTTCACCGCCCAGGAGGCCATGGAGTACGGCTTCATCGACAAGGTGATCACCGGGGCCGCTCAGGTTCCGGAAGGCGCCGGGACCCTGAGCTGAGCGAGGAGCTGACGATGACCGACCTGAGCCTGCCGCCGCAGTTCGCGGCCGTGCACAACCGTTACGTCCTGCCGTCCTTCGTCGAGCGCACGTCGTACGGGGTTAAGGAGTCCAACCCGTACAACAAGCTCTTCGAGGATCGGATCATCTTCCTCGGGGTCCAGGTGGATGACGCGTCGGCCAACGACGTGATGGCCCAGCTGCTCACGCTGGAGGGCACGGACCCGGACCGCGACATCATCATGTACATCAACTCGCCGGGTGGTTCGTTCACGGCCATGACGGCGATCTACGACACCATGCAGTACGTCCGGCCGGATATCCAGACGGTCTGCCTGGGGCAGGCGGCCAGTGCGGCGGCGGTGTTGCTCTCGGCCGGCACGCCCGGTAAGCGGATGGCACTGCCGAATTCGCGGATCATCATCCACCAGCCTGCCACGGAGGGGGGCTACGGGCAGGGCTCGGACATCGAGATCCAGGCCCGGGAGATTCTGCGGATGCGTACCCAGCTGGAAGAGATGCTCTCCCGGCACTGTAACCAGCCGGTGGAGAAGGTCCGCAAGGACATCGACCGTGACAAGATTATGACGGCCGAGGAGTCCCGCGAGTACGGGCTGGTCGACACCATCCTCACCAGCCGTAAGAAGGGCTTGCTGGCCGCCAACGCCGCCAACTGAGCCGGATTGGGTCAGAGGTCGGCCGGGGGTAGCCTCGACCGACCTCTGACACACCCGTATTAGGGGTCGGAGAAACCCGCGCCAACGGGTAACGTCGGGTCTGTGCCGCTTCGCCGGTCGATCCGGCAGGTAGCTGAGATGGGCGGCGCGCGGTGTCCGGGAGCCATGGCCGGGTCACTGGCCGACGAGTGCAGGGAGACTGTAGGTGGCACGGATCGGTGACGGCGGCGACCTGCTGAAGTGCTCCTTCTGTGGGAAATCGCAGAAGCAGGTCAAGAAGCTTATCGCTGGTCCCGGTGTCTATATCTGCGACGAGTGCATCGATCTCTGTAACGAGATCATCGAAGAAGAGCTGGCCGAGTCGGGTGAAGTGAAGTGGGAAGAGCTTCCCAAGCCGATGGAGATCTGCCAGTTCCTCGACAATTACGTCGTGGGGCAGGCCCAGGCCAAGAAGGCTCTCGCCGTCGCGGTCTACAACCACTACAAGCGAATTCAGGCCGAGGCGGCCGGGGCGCCCAGCGTGGACAGCGTTGAGCTGGCCAAGTCCAACATCCTGCTGCTTGGCCCCACCGGGTGCGGCAAGACCCACCTGGCACAGACCCTGGCTCGGATGCTTAACGTGCCGTTCGCCATCGCCGATGCCACTGCCCTGACCGAGGCCGGGTACGTCGGGGAGGACGTGGAGAACATCCTCCTCAAGCTGATCCAGGCCGCCGACTACGACATCAAGCGCGCCGAGACCGGGATCATCTATATCGACGAGGTCGACAAGATCGCGCGCAAGTCGGAGAACCCGTCGATTACCCGCGACGTCTCCGGCGAGGGCGTGCAGCAGGCCCTCCTCAAGATGCTGGAAGGGACGGTTGCGAACGTTCCGCCCCAGGGCGGCCGCAAGCATCCGCATCAGGAGTTCATCCAGATCGACACCACCAACGTGCTCTTCATCTGCGGCGGTGCCTTTGCCGGGCTGGACCAGATCATCGAGGCGCGTACCGGTCACGGCGGCACGGGTTTCGGTGCCCGGCTGCGGGCGGTCTCGGAGCGTTCCACCGATGACACCTTCGGCCAGGTGATGCCGGAGGACATGCTGAAGTTCGGTCTGATCCCCGAGTTCATCGGTCGGCTTCCGGTGATCACCAACGTTCGCAGCCTCGACCGTGAGGCCCTGGTGCAGATCCTCACCGAGCCGCGTAATGCGCTCGTCCGGCAGTACCAGCGCCTCTTCGAGTTGGACGGCGTCGAGCTGGAGTTCGAGCAGTCGGCCCTGGAGGCGATCGCCGACCAGGCGATGCTCCGGGGGACCGGTGCCCGCGGCCTTCGCGCGATCATGGAGGAGGTTCTGCTCTCCGTGATGTACGAGGTGCCGAGCAACCCCGACGCGGCCCGCGTTTTGATCAATCGCGAAGTGGTGCTGGAGAACGTCAACCCGACGATTGTTCCGCGTGAGTTCACCACCCGCCGGGCGCGGCGGGAGCGCGAGGAGAAGTCGGCGTGACCGGGTTGGTCCGTCCGGGGGGCTGGCCCAGCCTGCAAGGCCCTCCCGCCACCTCGCTGTTGCCAACTTTGCCGCGGCCGTAGTCCTGCTCCTGTTCCGCTGACTCCCCTGCCCGTAACCTGGGTCCATGCGAGTCGCGGTCTGCCAGTTGAACGCCCGGGAGGACCGAGGGTCAAATCTGGCAGCCGCCGAGGCCCTGCTGGAGCGGGCAGCGGCCGGCGGTGCCGATCTGGCGATCCTCCCTGAGTACGTCGACTATCTCGGCCCGGCCGCCGGGCAACCGGTCGCGGAGCCGGTCGACGGGGAGGTCGGGACCTTCTTCTCCGGCGCGGCGCAGCGGCTCGGTATCTGGGTCGTGGTTGGCTCGCTTCACGAGCGGGGCCCGGATCCGGAGCATTCGTACAACACCTGCCTGGTCTTCGATCGCTCCGGGACGCTCGCCGCCACCTATCGCAAGATCCACCTGTACGACGTGGAGATTCCCGGTCGGGTGTCGTATCTGGAGTCAGCCACGGTCGCCGCCGGCGTGCAGCCGGTCGTCGTTGACGTGGAGGGCCTTCGGGTTGGGCTGTCGATTTGCTACGACCTCCGTTTTCCCGAGCTCTATCGTCAGCTCGCTACGGAAGGTGCGGCGGAGCTACTCCTTGTACCAGCAGCTTTCATGTTGCACACGGGGCGGGACCACTGGGAGGTGCTGTTGCGTGCCCGGGCCATCGAGAACCAGTGCTTCGTCGCGGCTGCCGCCCAGACGGGGGACCACGAGCCGAGCCGTACTTGCTTCGGGCGCAGCATGGTGATAGATCCCTGGGGGACGGTGCTCGCCCAGGTGCCGGACGGTTCTGGGCTAGCGATTGTCGACCTCGACCTGAAGCGGCTGCGGACGGTCCGGGCCGAGTTGCCGAGCCTGGCCAACCGTCGTCTCCAGTTTCCCTGAGCCCGGTGCAACGGTCGAGCTGCAGGCGGCGAACGGCTTGTCGTCGGAGCCGTTGTCGTCGAATTTGTCCTCAGCCTTGCAGGAGGACCCCGATTGTTGCGAGGCCGACGATGGCGGCGGCGGTGACCAGAAGCGCCGTTGTCATTCGCGAAGGTCCCCGGCGGGCCAGCCGGCCGACCGACAGGACCAAGACGACGAGTACGAAGGCACCGATGACGAGCTGCCAGAACGGTAGGAGCAGCCCGAGCAGCGCCTCCTCGGCCAGCACCGGGGTCGCTGTCAGCTCGGCCATGCAGACACTCTCCCACGGATGAGCGGTTCCGGTCGTCTGCACGGGGTTGAGTGGTGGTGGCGGAGGTGGCAGCCGTCGGCTGGTGTCAGTGATGGATCTTGATTTGCCTTCTGCGGGGTGACCGCGTAACTTTCTCTTTGCACGCGGGAAGCCGGGCAAACCGGCAGAGAGCGGGTACCAGGACCGTGGCGATACCGCCGAGCGGGGCTGGAGCGCGGGCGGTGTGAAGCGCTTCCGGAGACGGAGTTGCAATCACGAAGCCGACCGGGTAGAGTACTGAAGCCGGCAGGAGCCGGGCGGATAGCCGCGAAGCGGATGTCGGCCGGTCTGTCGATTCCCACAACAGTAACGACCGCCAAGCTGGCGTGCGTGATTGTGGGCCGGCTAAGCCGAGTTTGTCGCCTGAATAGTCAGGTTGACGATCGCGGAATGGTCCGGGTAGTTTAGAGCGGTTGCCTCCGGAGGGGCCCTGGTTTGGGGTTCTGATGGTGTGTGGTTGTTCTTTGAGAACTCAACAGGGTGTTTGGAAAGCCAGTGCCGTTTTGGTCTGGGTTGGCCTGCTGTTTGGTGGGTTGGCTTGGGCTTGAATTTGGCAGCAAATTGTTTTTTGTTGCTGGGATTTTCTTCAAGTTTTTGTTGGAGAGTTTGATCCTGGCTCAGGACGAACGCTGGCGGCGTGCTTAACACATGCAAGTCGAGCGGAAAGGCCCTTCGGGGTACTCGAGCGGCGAACGGGTGAGTAACACGTGAGTAACCTGCCCCAGGCTTTGGGATAACCCCGGGAAACCGGGGCTAATACCGGATATTACTGGCTGCCGCATGGTGGTTGGTGGAAAGATTTTTCGGCTTGGGATGGACTCGCGGCCTATCAGCTTGTTGGTGGGGTAATGGCCTACCAAGGCGGCGACGGGTAGCCGGCCTGAGAGGGCGACCGGCCACACTGGGACTGAGACACGGCCCAGACTCCTACGGGAGGCAGCAGTGGGGAATCTTGCACAATGGGCGGAAGCCTGATGCAGCGACGCCGCGTGAGGGATGACGGCCTTCGGGTTGTAAACCTCTTTCAGCAGGGACGAAGCGTTTGTGACGGTACCTGCAGAAGAAGCGCCGGCCAACTACGTGCCAGCAGCCGCGGTAAGACGTAGGGCGCGAGCGTTGTCCGGATTTATTGGGCGTAAAGAGCTCGTAGGCGGCTTGTCGCGTCGACTGTGAAAACCCGTGGCTCAACTGCGGGCTTGCAGTCGATACGGGCAGGCTAGAGTTCGGTAGGGGAGACTGGAATTCCTGGTGTAGCGGTGAAATGCGCAGATATCAGGAGGAACACCGGTGGCGAAGGCGGGTCTCTGGGCCGATACTGACGCTGAGGAGCGAAAGCGTGGGGAGCGAACAGGATTAGATACCCTGGTAGTCCACGCTGTAAACGTTGGGCGCTAGGTGTGGGGGGCCTCTCCGGTTCTCTGTGCCGCAGCTAACGCATTAAGCGCCCCGCCTGGGGAGTACGGCCGCAAGGCTAAAACTCAAAGGAATTGACGGGGGCCCGCACAAGCGGCGGAGCATGCGGATTAATTCGATGCAACGCGAAGAACCTTACCTGGGTTTGACATCGCCGGAAATCCTTCAGAGATGGGGGGTCCTTCGGGGCCGGTGACAGGTGGTGCATGGCTGTCGTCAGCTCGTGTCGTGAGATGTTGGGTTAAGTCCCGCAACGAGCGCAACCCTTGTTCGATGTTGCCAGCGCGTTATGGCGGGGACTCATCGAAGACTGCCGGGGTCAACTCGGAGGAAGGTGGGGATGACGTCAAGTCATCATGCCCCTTATGTCCAGGGCTTCACGCATGCTACAATGGCCGGTACAATGGGCTGCGATACCGTGAGGTGGAGCGAATCCCAAAAAGCCGGTCTCAGTTCGGATCGGGGTCTGCAACTCGACCCCGTGAAGTCGGAGTCGCTAGTAATCGCAGATCAGCAACGCTGCGGTGAATACGTTCCCGGGCCTTGTACACACCGCCCGTCACGTCACGAAAGTCGGCAACACCCGAAGCCGGTGGCCTAACCCTTGTGGGGGGAGCCGTCGAAGGTGGGGCTGGCGATTGGGACGAAGTCGTAACAAGGTAGCCGTACCGGAAGGTGCGGCTGGATCACCTCCTTTCTAAGGAGCGCCATCCGTCGAAGGGCGGTATGGAGCCTCGGTTGCCTGTGTTGGGTGATGGGGTGCTCATTGGTCGGAGACACTGGCTAGTCAGTTTTGGCAGCGGTTTGATGCTCTTGTACACGCTCTCTTCGGGGGGTGGTTGGAAGGGGTTGATGATGCGGCTGGGGTTGGCGTTGGACACCCTGTTGGGTCCTGAAGGAATGACCGTGTGGTTGTTTCTTGGGCCGTTGTTCCTGTGATGTTGCCGTTTGGTGGTGTTGCGGGGGTGGCGGTGTTGCCTGGCGTGGCTTGTCTCGTATACCGGATGCTGGTTTTGCCTCTTTTGGGGGTGGGGTTGGTGTTGCTGGTGCGGGGTGGTGGTTGCGGGTTGGTTGTTTGTTGAGAATTACACAGTGGACGCGAGCATCTTTGTGGTCAAGTTGTCAAGGGCGAACGGTGGATGCCTTGGCACCAGGAGCCGATGAAGGACGTGGGAGGCCGCGATAGGCCTGGGGGAGTTGTCAACCGAGCTGTGATCCCAGGATGTCCGAATGGGGAAACCCGGCATCAGTCATGTGATGTCACCTGCACCTGAACTCATAGGGTGTATGGGGGGAACGCGGGGAAGTGAAACATCTCAGTACCCGTAGGAAGAGAAAACAATTGTGATTCCGTGAGTAGTGGCGAGCGAAAGCGGATTGAGGCTAAACCGGCTGCGTGTGATACCTGTCAGGGGTTGCGTGGTTGGGGTTGTGGGACCCTGCGGCACGGGCTGACACTCGTGTGGGGAGTTATAAAGCTGGTGGTTAGTTGAACAGTCTGGAATGGCTGACCGTAGACGGTGAAAGTCCGGTAGGTGAAAACTGCCAGTCTCCTGTGGGTGTTCCCGAGTAGCGGCGGACTCCTGTAATCTGCCGTGAATCTGCCAGGACCATCTGGTAAGCCTAAATACTTCCTGGTGACCGATAGCGGATAGTACCGTGAGGGAATGGTGAAAAGTACCCCGGGAGGGGAGTGAAATAGTACCTGAAACCGTTCGCCTACAATCCGTCGGAGCCTTTAGGGGTGACGGCGTGCCTTTTGAAGAATGAGCCTGCGAGTTAGTGGCATGTGGCGAGGTTAACCCGGGTGGGGGAGCCGTAGCGAAAGCGAGTCTGAATAGGGCGTTAGAGTCGCGTGTCCTAGACCCGAAGCGGAGTGATCTAGCCATGGGCAGGCTGAAGCGTGGGTAAGACTGCGTGGAGGGCCGAACCCACCAACGTTGAAAAGTTGGGGGATGACCTGTGGTTAGGGGTGAAAGGCCAATCAAACTCCGTGATAGCTGGTTCTCCCCGAAATGCATTTAGGTGCAGCGTCGTGTGTTTCTTGCCGGAGGTAGAGCACTGGATGGTCTAGGGGGCCTACAAGCTTACCGAAATCAGCCAAACTCCGAATGCCGGTAAGTGAGAGCGCGGCAGTGAGACTGCGGGGGATAAGCTTCGTAGTCGAGAGGGAAACAGCCCAGATCACCAGCTAAGGCCCCTAAGCGTGTGCTAAGTGGAAAAGGATGTGGGGTCGCATAGACAACCAGGAGGTTGGCTTAGAAGCAGCCATCCTTGAAAGAGTGCGTAATAGCTCACTGGTCAAGTGGTTCCGCGCCGACAATGTAGCGGGGCTCAAGCACACCGCCGAAGCTGTGGCATTCACGCGTGTACTTCGCATGGCCTTTGGGTTGTGTGTAGGTGTGTGGATGGGTAGGGGAGCGTCGTGCCGGGGGTGAAGCAGCCGAGTGATCGAGTTGTGGACGCGGTGCGAGTGAGAATGCAGGCATGAGTAGCGAATGAAGGGTGAGAAACCCTTCCGCCGGATGACCAAGGGTTCCAGGGCCAGGTTAATCCGCCCTGGGTGAGTCGGGGCCTAAGGCGAGGCCGAGAGGCGTAGTCGATGGATAACGGGTTGATATTCCCGTACCCGCGAAGGAGCGTCCCTGATGAACCTCGTTGTGCTAACCATCCGAGCTTGGTGTGGTCTTCGGACTGTGCTGGGGGAGCGTGGGAACCTGGCGGGTAGTAGTCAAGCGATGGGGTGACGCAGGAAGGTAGCTGAGCCCGGCCGGTGGTTGTGCCGGGGTAAGCGTGTAGGCTGTGTCGTAGGTAAATCCGCGGCGCGTGTGGCTGAGACGTGATGCCGAGCCGATTCAGGTGAAGTCAGTGATCCTATGCTGTCGAGAAAAGCCTCTAGCGAGTTCCGAGCGGCCCGTACCCTAAACCGACACAGGTGGTCAGGTAGAGAATACCAAGGCGATCGGGTGAACTGTGGTTAAGGAACTCGGCAAATTGCCCCCGTAACTTTGGGAGAAGGGGGGCCGGAGACGTGAAGGCACGTGCTGCTGGAGCGTTGTATGGCCGCAGAGAGCAGGGGGAAGCGACTGTTTACTAAAAACACAGGTCCATGCGAAGAAGTAATTCGATGTATATGGACTGACGCCTGCCCGGTGCTGGAACGTTAAGGGGACCTGTTAGTCTTTCGGGGCGAAGCGGAGAACTTAAGCGCCAGTAAACGGCGGTGGTAACTATAACCATCCTAAGGTAGCGAAATTCCTTGTCGGGTAAGTTCCGACCTGCACGAATGGCGTAACGACTTCCCCACTGTCTCAACCACAGGCCCGGCGAAATTGCATTACGAGTAAAGATGCTCGTTACGCGCGGCAGGACGGAAAGACCCCGGGACCTTTACTATAGCTTGACATTGGTATCCGAATTAGCTTGTGTAGGATAGGTGGGAGCCGGTGAAGTGTGCACGCCAGTGCATGTGGAGGCAATCTTGAAATACCACTCTGGTTGGTTTGGGTATCTAACTTCGGACCGTTATCCGGTTCAGGGACAGTGTCTGGTGGGTAGTTTAACTGGGGCGGTTGCCTCCTAAAGGGTAACGGAGGCGCCCAAAGGTTCCCTCAGCCTGGTTGGCAATCAGGTGTTGAGTGTAAGTGCACAAGGGAGCTTGACTGTGAGACTGACGGGTCGAGCAGGGACGAAAGTCGGGACTAGTGATCCGGCACTGGCGAATGGAAGCGGTGTCGCTCAACGGATAAAAGGTACCCCGGGGATAACAGGCTGATCTTCCCCAAGAGTCCATATCGACGGGATGGTTTGGCACCTCGATGTCGGCTCGTCGCATCCTGGGGCTGTAGCAGGTCCCAAGGGTTGGGCTGTTCGCCCATTAAAGCGGTACGCGAGCTGGGTTTAGAACGTCGTGAGACAGTTCGGTCCCTATCCGCCGTGCGCGTAGGATACTTGAGAAGGGCTGTCCCTAGTACGAGAGGACCGGGACGGACGAACCTCTGGTGTGCCAGTTGTCCCGCCAGGGGCACGGCTGGTTAGCTACGTTCGGAAGGGATAACCGCTGAAAGCATCTAAGCGGGAAGCCTGCTTCAAGATGAGGTATCCCATCCACCTTTGGTGGGGTAAGGCCCCCAGCTAGACGACTGGGTTGATAGGCCGGAAATGTAAGCTCGGTAACGGGTTCAGTTGACCGGTACTAATAGGCCGAGGACTTGACTACTAAGTTGCTACGCGTCCACTGTGTAACTCTTGGCAAACAAACATTGCCTGTGGTGTTGGGTGTGTTTGATATGTCGATAAGTGTTACGGCGGTCATGGCGGAGGGGAAACGCCCGGTTACATTCCGAACCCGGAAGCTAAGCCCTCCAGCGCCGATGGTACTGCACTCGGGAGGGTGTGGGAGAGTAGGACACCGCCGGGCAAAACTTCAGTTAAGGGCCGACCCTACCCGGGTCGGCCCTTAACGCATTTCCCGCCCTTAACGCATTTCCCGCGGGGTTCACAGCACCTGGCAACAGCGCCGTCGGCGCAGCCCTCTCGATCAGCGGGTCTGCATCTCGTTGCGCATTTTCCGGAACAGCTCAGCGGCGTCTTCCACCGGATGATCCGGAAACAGGCCCATCACCACGCTTCCGTGGTCTGCCCAGCCGCACACGGTGAAGTCCCCGCCCGTACCGCCGCTGGTGCCACACTTCAGCACACCACCAAGTGGGCCCGGGGAGAGGCTCCGCAGCCCGCTGACCTGACCAGTTTCGTCGGCCATCAGCCCGAACAGACTGTCCAGGTCGCGTTCGGGCTGCCAGAGCAGCGTGGTGCCGCCAAAGACGAGCACCGGCCGGCGCTCGCCCGTCGGATCCCGGTAGACGGTGCCGAAGCTTTGGTCCAACTCAATGCCGGCCGCGAACCCGTTCCGGAGATAGTCGGCCGTACTGCGGGCCGGCTCGCTGTCGTCCCGAGTCAACCCGGCCACCTGCGCTGGGCTGGTTACCGTGGCGTCCTGCTGCTGGAAGATGCGCCAACCCACCGCGCCGAAGGTTCCCGCGCCAGCGAGCCCCACGGCTGCCGCCACCAGCCAGGCCACCCGGCGGCGACGAGCTCGGACGCCCGCTCGGTTGGGCTTCGGCGCCGGCTCCTCGCCGTCGAGTCGGATTGGCTCGTCGGTCAGGTCGACTGGCTCGGGAGCCCCGTCGACGGCGCGCTCACTGAGGTGCCCGTTGGACATAACCGACACCGTACGCGAAGCCCTGGTGGCGCACGTAAGGTCCGCGGAAGCTCTCCGTAGACTTCCAGGGGTGACCGAGAGACTGGATGCCCAACGCCCCGACGCCCCGACCCTTGCCGGCCAGTACCTGCCGGGCGAGGTGGAGCAGCGACGGTACGAGCAGTGGGTAGCCGGCGGACACTTCCGCGCCTCCACGGAGAGCGACAAGCCTCCGTACACCATCGTCATTCCGCCGCCGAACGTCACCGGCTCGCTGCACATGGGGCACGCGCTGGACCACACGATGCAGGATGCTCTGGTCCGGCGGAAGCGCATGCAGGGCTACGAGACGCTCTGGCTGCCCGGGATGGATCATGCCGGAATCGCCACCCAGAACGTCGTGGAACGGCAGTTGGGCGAGCAGGGCCTGTCCCGGCATGACCTCGGCCGCGAGGCGTTCGTGGAACGGGTCTGGCAGTGGAAGGCCGAGTCCGGGGGCGCCATTCTCGGGCAGATGCGCCGCCTCGGCGACTCCGTCGACTGGGAGCGGGAGCGCTTCACCATGGACGCGGGCCTGTCGCGGGCCGTCCAAACCATGTTCAAGGCGCTGTACGACGACGGGTTGATCTACCGGGCCGAGCGGATCATCAACTGGTGCCCGCGCTGCCTCACCGCGCTGTCGGACATCGAGGTGGAGCACACGGACGACGACGGTGAGCTGGTGTCGATCCGATACAGCGACGAGGTCGTGGTGGCCACCACCCGGGCGGAGACGATGCTCGGTGACACCGCCGTCGCGGTGCATCCCGAGGACGAGCGCTACCAGCACCTGATCGGCACCGAGGTGGAGCTGCCGCTGACCGGTCGGTGCATTCCGATCGTCGGGGACGAACACGTTGACCCGACCTTCGGCACCGGCATGGTGAAGGTGACCCCGGCGCACGACCCGAACGACTTCGAGATCGGTCAGCGGCACGACCTGCCGTCCCACACGATCATGGACGAGCGGGGGGTTATCACCGCGCCCGGGCCGTTCGCGGGCCTGGACCGCTACGAGGCGCGTCCCGCCATCGTCGCCGCCCTGCGGGAACAGGGCCGGATCGTGGCAGAGAAGCGCCCGTACCCGCATGCGGTCGGTCACTGCTCGCGTTGCCGTACGACGGTGGAGCCCCGCCTGTCGCTGCAGTGGTTCATCAACACCTCGCCGTTGGCCAAGGCGGCTGGTGACGCGGTGCGGGACGGACGGGTGCGGATTGAGCCGGCGGAGCTGGCCAAGCGGTACTTCGCCTGGGTCGACAACATGCACGACTGGTGTATCTCCCGCCAGCTGTGGTGGGGGCACCGCATCCCGGTCTGGTACGGCCCGGCCGGTGAGGTCGTCTGCGTCGGTCCGGACGAGGCGCCACCGGCCGGCGACGGCTGGCGCCAAGACGAAGATGTCCTGGACACCTGGTTCTCCAGCGGGTTGTGGCCGTTCTCCACCCTCGGCTGGCCGGAGCAGACTCCGGAGCTGGCCAAGTTCTACCCGACGAGCGTCCTGGTCACCGGCTACGACATTCTCTTCTTCTGGGTCGCCCGGATGATGATGTTCGGCCTCTACGCGATGGACGGCCGGCAGCCCTTCGATGTGGTCGCGCTGCACGGCATGGTCCGCGACGAGCACGGCAAGAAGATGTCGAAGTCGTTCGGCAACGTGGTTGATCCGCTGGACTGGATTGATCGGTTCGGCGCCGATGCCACCCGGTTCACCCTGGCCCGTGGTGCGAACCCCGGCGGGGACGTCGCCGTCAGCGAAGAGTGGTGCCAGGGCTCCCGCAACTTCTGCAACAAGCTCTGGAACGCGACCCGGTTCGCCTTGTTGAACGGCGCGCACACCCGGGGGGCGCTACCGCCGGCGACGGAGCTGTCAACAGTTGACCGGTGGATTCTTTCCCGGCTCGCGCGCGTCACCGCGGAGGCGGACGAGCAGTTCGAGGCGTACGAGTTCGCAAAGGTTTGTGATCTGCTGTACCACTTCGCGTGGGATGAGGTCTGCGACTGGTACGTGGAGCTGACCAAGCCACTCCTGGCGGCCGGCGGTCCGGCCGCGGACGTCACTCGGCGCGTCCTCGGGCAGGTGCTGGACCAACTGCTGCGGCTGCTGCACCCGGTCATCCCGTTCCTCACCGACGAGTTGTGGATCGCCCTGACCGGCGGTGAGACGGTCATGACGGCAGCCTGGCCGGCCGCCGACCGGGCGTTGGTGGACGCTGCCGCGGAGACGGAGATCGCCGCGCTCCAGCGGGTGGTCACCGAGATCCGGCGGTTCCGTTCCGACCAGGGGCTGCGTCCGACCCAGCGGGTCGTGGCCCGGCTCGACGGATTGGCCGGTGCCGGCATTGCCGGGCACGAACCGTTGATCCGGTCGCTGGTGCGCCTCGACGCGGCGGGGACGGACTTCCAGGCCAGCGCCACGCTGACCCTGCCCGGTGAGGTGGGTGTCGCGCTGGACACCCGCGGGTCGATCGACGTGGCGGCCGAGCGGGCGCGGTTGACCAAGGACCGGGCGGCGGCGGCGAAGGAGGCCGGACAGGCCCGGACCAAGCTCGACAACCCGGCGTTCGTGGGGAAGGCGCCCGAGCCGGTGGTGCAGAAGATCCGCGACCGGCTCGCGTCCGCCGAGGCGGACCTGGTGCGCATCGACGCAGCTTTGGAGGCCCTCTCCTCATGAGCGAGCAGACTGACTTCGCTGCCGTCGAGGCGGAGCTCGCCACTCGGGGGTTCACCCGGATGGTCTTCGAGCTGGACCGGATCGAGATGCTGCTGGATCTGCTCGGGAGCCCACAGCGGGCGTACCCGTCGATCCACCTCACCGGCACCAACGGAAAGACGTCGACAGCTCGCATGATCGACTCGCTGCTGCGGGCGTTCGGGCTGCGCACCGGGCGGTACACCAGCCCACACCTGGAGACCGTCCGCGAGCGGATCAGCCTGGATGGCGAGCCGGTGGACGAACAGCGGTTCCTCGCGACCTACCGCGAGGTGGCGCCGCTGGCCCAACTCGTTGACCAGCGGTCCGCGGAGCCCCTGACCTACTTCGACCTGACCACGGCGCTGGCCTTCGCCACCTTCGCTGACGCGCCGGTGGATGTCGCCGTCGTCGAGGTGGGCCTCGGTGGTGCGGAGGACTCGACCAACGTCCTTCAGGCCGGTGTCACGGTGTTGACTCCGATCGGGCTCGACCACACCGAGTGGCTCGGCGACACGATCTCCGACATCGCGCTCCACAAGGCGGGCATCATCCACAAGGGCGCGACGGTGATCTCGGCCGGGCAGGAGGAGGAGGCGGCGCGTCCGGTGCTCGAGCGCTGCGCCGAGGTCGGTGCGACGATCGCCCGAGAGGGCGCCGAGTTCGGCGTATTGCGTCGGGCCGTCGCGGTCGGCGGCCAGGTGCTCACCCTGCAGGGGCTCGGCGGGCAGTACGAGGAGCTCTTCGTCCCGTTGCACGGTGCCCACCAGGCGCAGAACGCCGCCGTGGCGCTCGCGGCCGTGGAGGCGTTCCTCGGCGCGGGTGCGCGCCGCCAGCTGGACGTCGAGACGGTCCGGGAGGGGTTCGCCGCGGTGAGCTCGCCGGGGCGGTTGGAGCGGGTCCGTACCGCGCCGACCGTGCTGCTCGACGGCGCACACAACCCGCAGGGCATGGCGGCCACGGTCACCGCGCTGCAGGAGGAGTTCGCGTTCAGCAAACTGGTCGCCGTCCTCGGTGTCCTCGGTGACAAGGACGCGTCCAGCCTGCTCGAACTGCTGGAGCCGGTGGTTGACCAGCTGGTGGTCACCCGAAACAGCTCGCCGCGGGCGATGCCCACCCGGGAGCTGGCGACGCTCGCCGTCGACGTTTTCGGCCCGGACCGGGTGGTGGTGGCGGAGCAGATGCCGGACGCCATCGAGGCGGCGGTGGCGCTGGCCGAGCAGGATGTCCCCGGTGAGCTGGCCGGGGTCGGCGTACTCGTCACCGGTTCGGTGGTGACCGTGGCCGACGCCCGCCGGCTGTTGAAGCGATGACCGCCGCCGGGCGTCCCACCGGCTCCGGACCGACGGCGGGGCTTTCGAAGGGCTCCGCGTCGCCGCCGCGCCGCTCCGGGTTGCGGAATCCGCAGCGGGCGGTGGCCGGTCTCGGTGCCGGGCTCCTGAGCCTGGAAGCCCTGGTTCTGGTGCTGGCCATCCAGCCGATCCGGGTGGTCGGCGGCGGGCTGAGTGCCGCCGCGATCGCCGCGGTGGTGGCGCTGGCGGTGGTGGCGGTGCTGCTGGCCGGAATGATCCGTCGTGCCTGGGCCTGGCCGGCGGGGGTCGTTCTGCAGGGCGCGTTGCTGCTCGCCGGCGCGTTGCACTGGTCGCTGCTGGTGCTCGGGGTCATCTTCGCGTTGGTGTGGGCGTACGCCCTGCACGTGCGGCGGGTGATCCTCGGCTGACCGGCCCACTCAGGCCTCGGCGCGTTCCCGCCACTGGGTGAGGGCGATGCCGTGCCCGTCCGGGTCGCGGAAGGCGGCCGCCCACACCTCCAGCTTCGACCCGCGGTTGACGACCCGCGGTGGATAGGTGAAGCGGACGCCGGATTCGCGCAGCCGCGTGTACGCCTCCTCGATGTCGTCCACCTCAAGGTTGAGATGTACGAGTCGACGGCTGACGGGGACGGCCTCGGTGGCCTCCCGGAGCACCAGGCGGGTCGCCCCGGAGGCGAGCACCGCGTTCCCGGAGCCCTGGTCAACCTCGGTGAAGCCGAGGTCCTGATAGAAGGTGAGCGACCGCGTCAGGTTGGTGACGAGCAGGGTGAACCCCACCCCGGCGATCGGCGGGTCACCGGCGGGCTCCCCGAAGATCGCCTCGTCCAGGTCGGGGATCACCGGTTCCTCGGCGTACGGCGGCATCGGGTCGTCCAGGGGCAGGTCGATCGGGTCTGCCGGGGCAGGAACCCGGAACCCCTCGGCTGTCGGTCCGGGCGCTTCGGCGGTCGGGCGAGCGGTGGACGGGGTCCCGAATGGCGCCGCCGGGAACGGGGTCGCCTCGGTCGATGCGTCGAATCGTTGTTCGGCGGGAGACCGAGGGCTCGGCGCGGCGCGCCGCGGTAGGTCACCTGGGGCGGGCGGGTTGACCAGTTCCCCGTCCAGAACCGGCGGGCCGCCGGGGACTTGGTGGACGACGACCGTGCTGGGCTCGGTCGGCGGCGGGACCGGGTCGCCGTACGGGTCCCGGAACTCGTCGTCGGCTGCCCGGCCGGCCCACGGCGGTGCCTCCTGCTGGATCAGTAGCTCTTCTTCCGGTAGGTCCGGGTCCGGGTAGTGCGGGGGCAGGTCCGCCCCGCTGACCCGCGCGGCTTCGGTGTGGGTGAGCACCTCGTCCCAGAGGACGCGAACGTGCCGCTGGTCGTCGAGCGCCACCCGGATCGGTAGGGTCTGGCCCGGCGCCGGCCACTTGGCGACCGGCACCCGCGGCTCGATGATCTTCTTGGATCGCGGTGGTAGCCCGGGTGCGTCGATGAAGAGCTGCAGCTCGCAGCGGCCGAACGCGTACTGGGTCGGTGGTTCGGAGACGGTGTGCACGGTCCCTTCACCGATGACCCAGGTGCGTCCGCCGGCGCGAACCGTGGCGAGGGCGACCGCCAGCACCAGGATGGCGCCGCCGAGCGCCACGATCGACCAACTCGGCATGCCCAGGCCGAACAAGACCACGAACGTAGCCACCGTGCCCAGCGCCGCGCCGACCAGCTTGCGGACCGGCGCGATCGGGCGGCTACCGCCATTCGCCACTGTGGACCTCCTGGGGGGGTAGGGGTCAGGCTAGGCCGGCTCGCCCGTCGGGGGAAAGACCGACCGCCGCGCCGGCGCCGAGACCGGGCCGATACGCTGACCGTACCCAGCCCGGTCGCCTTCGGTGTACAGGAGGAACAGCGTGTCCAGCAGCAGTCCCGAGGAGCGTACGCTCGTATTGATCAAGCCCGACGCGGTTCGCCGCGGGCTGGTCGGCGAGATTCTCTCCCGATTCGAGGGTAAGGGCCTGCGGCTCGACGCGATGGTGCAGCGGACGCTGGACGAGGACTTCGCCGATCAGCACTACGCCGAGCACGTCAACAAACCCTTCTACCCGCCGCTGAAGACCTTCATGACCAGCGGCCCACTGGTCGCGCTCGTGCTCTCGGGCGACCAGGTCATCGAGGTGGTGCGGGGCATGCTCGGCGCCACCGACGGCCGGCGGGCCGCTGCCGGCACCATCCGGGGCGACCTGTCGCTGTCGAACCGGGAGAACCTGGTGCACGCCTCCGACTCCGTCGACAGCGCGAAGCGCGAGATTGGGCTCTGGTTCCCGGAGCTGGTCTGATGTTCCCAGGTTGGCCATCTGGACCGCGGGGAAAGGTCATGTCGGCTCGGTAGACCGGTGGGGTAAGTCCCCGATCCGGGAGGAACCATGACCGAGTTTGATCGACGTACGCTCCTGCGGACCGGCCTTGCCGTGGGTGCCGGAGCCGCTGGCGGAGCGCTCCTAGGGGGTGCCGCCAGCGGCGCCGCCGGGCCCGTCGCCGCGGGTTGGCGCCCCGCCGGTCGTCCCGTTCTGACGCACGGGGTGCAGAGCGGCGGCGTCTCCGCCGAGTCGGCGGTGGTGTGGACCCGGGCTGATCGGCCCGGCCGGATGCTGGTGGAGGTGGGCCGCCGGCCGGACCTGCGGGACGCCCGGCGGCTGCGCGGGCCGGTCCTAGACCCGACCGGGGACTTCACCGGCAAGGTACGGCTGCGCGGGTTGCCGGCCGGTGAGCGCTGGTACTACCGGGTCCGGGCGGAGAGCCTGGACCGGCCCGGGTTGTGCAGCGAGCCGCTGACCGGCTCCCTGCGGACCGCCCCCGGTCCCCGCTCGCGGCGCGACATCCGGTTCGTCTGGACCGCAGATATCGCGGGGCAGGGCTGGGGCATCGCCCCCGACTTCGGTGGAATGTCCATCTTCGCCGCCATGCGCGCCGCCGAACCCGACTTCTTCCTCTGTAGCGGCGACACGGTGTACGCCGACAACCCGCTGCCCGAGACGGTGTCGCTGCCGGACGGGCGGGTCTGGCGGAACCTCGTCACCCCGGAGAAGAGCAAGGTCGCCGAGACCCTGGCGGAGTTCCGGGGGCAGTACGCGTACAACCTGCTCGACGAGCACCTGCGGGCGTTCGCGGCCGAGGTGCCGCAGGTCAACCAGTGGGACGACCACGAGGTGACGAACAACTGGTACCCGGGCGAGGTGCTGACCGATGACCGGTACACGGAGAAGCGGGTCGACGTGCTTGCGGCCCGCGCCCGGCAGGCGTTCGACGAGTGGTTGCCGACCCCGATCCAGGGACCCCGCTACCGGCGGCTGCCGTACGGGCCGTTGTTGGACGTCTTCGTGCTGGACATGCGGACGCACAAGGACCCGAACGACGGGAACACCTACCCGGACCCGGACCGGGGGCTGCTCGGCCGGGAGCAGCGGGAGTGGCTGATCCGTGAGCTGACCCGCTCCCGGGCGACGTGGAAGGTGATCGCCGCCGACCTGCCGCTCGGGCTGGTGGTGCCGGACGGGTCGGCCCAGGAGGGGGTGGCGCAGGGCGACCCGGGGGTGCCGGCGGGCCGGGAGTTGGAGTTCGCTGAGGTGCTCCGGGCGGCCCATCGCGCCGGGGTGACCGGCATCTTCTTCCTCACCGCCGACGTCCACTACACCGCCGCCCACCACTATGACCCCGCCCGCGCGGCGATCGGGGACTTCACGCCGTTCTGGGAGTTCGTCTCCGGCCCGGCGCACGCCGGCGCCTTCGGCCCCAACCGGCTGGACGGCACGTTCGGCCCGCAGGCGGTCTTCGTCAACGCGCCGCCCAGCGGGAACACCAGCCCCGCGGTGGGTTTCCAGCACTTCGGCGAGGTGCGGATCGACGCCGACAGCGGTGCCTGCACGGTCCACCTGCGGGACCGCACCGGCAACTCGCTCTGGAGCACGACGCTCTCCGCTCCGCGGTGACCACGCCGGCCGATCACCGAGCTGCTCGGAGCTTCGTGATCGGCCGGTCCGGCGGTGGGAAAGTGGGCGGCGATCTCTGCCCGGGGTCGGGTAGGGTTGGCGACCACATGGCGACGATCCGGCTATCACCGGTGAGCCTCCGGAAGAAAGGGCCGCCGCGCCCGAGTAGAACCGGACGGGTCCGGCCCGTCACAGCCGGCCAACGAGCGGGCGGTCGATCCTGGCTGCCAAGCGGGGTGGTACCGCGGGCCCAGCCCCGGCGCGCCGACGGCGTCCGGAGCGGGTTCGTCCTCGCAGACCCACGAAGAGTGAGCTGCGAAGGAGCGCGACCCGCCGATGGCCTATCCGTTGCATGACCCGACCGCGACCGGAGTCCCCGCGAGCCCGGACCTGCCCGCGATCGAGCGTCGGGTTCTGGAGCACTGGACGGCCGACAAGACCTTCGAGGCATCCGTCGAAGCCCGGCCGGCCTCCCGCCGCTCCGCGAAGGGCGTCGTCGCCGACGGCGCCCCCGCCGACAACGAGTACGTCTTCTACGACGGCCCGCCGTTCGCCAACGGCCTGCCGCACTACGGCCACCTCTTCACCGGCTACGTCAAGGACGTGGTGCCGCGCTACCAGACCATGCGTGGCCGGCGGGTGGAGCGTCGGTTCGGCTGGGACTGCCACGGCCTGCCCGCCGAGGTGGTCGCCGAGAAGCAGCTCGGCATCACCAGCAAGGCGGAGATCCTCGACCTGGGCGTGGACCGGTTCAACGAGGCATGCCGGAGCTCGGTGCTGGAGTTCACCCAGGACTGGGAGCGTTACGTCACCCGTCAGGCCCGCTGGGTGGATTTCTCCAGTGACTACAAGACGCTGGACCTGGACTACATGGAGAGCGTCCTGTGGGCCTTCAAGAGCCTGCACGACAAGGGCCTGGTCTACGAGGGTTTCCGGGTGCTCGCGTACTGCTGGCGGTGCGAGACGCCGCTGTCGAACACCGAGACCCGGATGGATGACGTCTACCGGGACCGGCACGACCCGACGCTCAGCGTGTGGTTGACGCTCACCCCGGACTCCAGCGCGCCGGAGCTGCTGCGTGGCGCCGTCGCGCTGGGGGTCTGGACCACCACGCCGTGGACGCTGCCGTCCAACCTGGCGCTCGCCGTCGGCCCGGACATCGAGTACGCGGTGCTGGAGCGGGACGGGCAGCGCTACGTGGTGGGCGCCGCCCGGGTCGCCGCGTACGCCAAGGAACTGGAGGGCTACCGGCAGGTCGGCACCGTGTACGGCCGGGACCTGGTCGGGCGCCGGTACACCCCGCTGTACGACTTCCTGGTCGAGCCGGCGGGGGAGCACGCGTACCAGGTGCTCGGCGCGGACTTCGTGACCACCGAGGACGGCACCGGGATCGTGCACCTGGCGCCGGCGTTCGGCGAGGACGACCAGAACACCTGTAACGCCGCCGGCATCCCGACCGTGGTCACGGTGGATGACCGGACCCGGTTCACCGCGCTGGTCCCGCCGTACCAGGGGGAGCAGGTCTTCGACGTCAACAAGCGGGTGATCCGGGAGCTGAAGGAACGGGGCGTGGTGCTCCGGCAGGACACCTACACCCACGCGTACCCACACTGTTGGCGCTGCGACACCCCGCTGGTCTACAAGGCGGTGTCGTCCTGGTTCGTCGCGGTGACCCGGTTCAAGGATCGGATGGTCGAGCTCAACCAGCAGATCAACTGGACTCCGGGGCACATCAAGGACGGTTCGTTCGGCAAGTGGCTGGCCAATGCCCGGGACTGGTCGATCAGCCGGAACCGGTTCTGGGGCTCGCCGATCCCGGTGTGGAGGTCCGACGACCCGGCCTATCCGCGGGTGGACGTCTACGGCTCCCTCGCCGAGTTGGAGCGGGACTTCGGCGTACGCCTAACCGACCTGCACCGGCCGGCGGTGGATGAGCTGGTCCGGCCCAACCCGGACGACCCGACCGGGAAGTCCATGATGCGCCGGGTCCCGGAGGTGCTGGACTGCTGGTTCGAGTCCGGTGCGATGCCGTTCGCCCAGGTGCACTACCCGTTCGAGAACGCCGACTGGTTCGAGTCCCACTACCCGGGTGACTTCATCGTCGAGTACATCGGGCAGACCCGCGGCTGGTTCTACACGATGCACGTGCTCGCCACGGCGCTGTTTGACCGGCCCGCCTTCCGCAACTGCCTGAGCCACGGCATCCTGCTCGGGTCGGATGGGCGCAAGATGTCCAAGAGCCTGCGTAATTATCCGGATGTTTATCACATCTTTGACACCTACGGCTCGGACGCGATGCGCTGGATGCTGATGTCCTCCCCGGTGCTGCGCGGTGGTGACATGGCGGTGCACGAGGCCGGCATCCGGGACGCGGTCCGGCAGGTGCTGCTGCCGCTCTGGAACGTCTGGTATTTCTTCTCGCTCTACGCCAACGCCGACGGGCGTCAGGCGCGGCGGAGCACCGCCTCGGCGCACCTGCTCGACCGGTACGTGCTGGCGAAGACGAACGAGCTGGTCTCGACGGTGCAGGCACAGCTGGACGGGTACGACATCTCCGGTGCCTGCGCCACCGTCCGGTCCTACCTGGACGCGTTGACCAACTGGTACGTGCGCCGTTCGCGGGACCGGTTCTGGTCCGGCGACGAGGACGCCTTCGGCACCTTGTGGACGGTGTTGGAGACGCTCTGCCGCGTGGTCGCACCGCTGGCGCCGCTGACGGCCGAGGAGATCTGGCGGGGCCTGACCGGTGAGCGTTCGGTGCACCTGACGGACTGGCCGGCGGCGGAGGAGTTCCCCGCCGACCACGACCTGGTCGCCGCGATGGACGCCGTGCGGGGGGTCGCCTCGGCGGCGTTGTCCCTGCGTAAGGCCCGGGGGCTGCGGGTACGGCTGCCGCTGTCGGTGCTGACCGTCGCCACGCCGGCCGCCGCCGCGCTGCGGCCCTTCGCCGACCTGGTCGCCGACGAGGTCAACGTGAAGCGGGTCGAGTTCACCGACGAACTGGGCAGCTACTGCGAGCAGGTGTTGACGGTGGTGCCGCGGGCCCTCGGCCCGCGGGTCGGTAAGGCGGTCCAGCAGGTGATCAGGGCGGTCAAGGCCGGTGAGTGGGAGCTGGTCAACGGCGCACCGGTCGCCGCCGGGGTCACCCTCGCCGAGGGCGAGTACGAGCTGCGGCTGGTCGCCGCCGACGCCGAGCAGTCGGCGCCGCTGCCCGGTGGTGAGGGCGTGGTCGTCCTGGACACCGAGGTCACCCCGGAGCTGGCTGCCGAAGGGCTGGCCCGGGATGTGATCCGGGTGGTGCAGCAGGCCCGCCGGGACGCCGACCTGGATGTCTCTGACCGGATCGTGGTCGCGCTCGCCGCGTCCGAGCAGGTGTGGGCGGCCGTCTCCACGTACCGCGAGGTGGTGGCCCGGGAGGTGCTGGCCGATTCGGTGGAGCTCGTCCCGGGGCTGTCCGGGTTCACCGGTGAGGTGGGCGACGGTGAACAGGTTGCGGTGACCGTCCGCCAGGTTTAGGAGAGTGCGGAAGGACACGCTCGGGCCGTAGCCGGCGGCCCGAGCGTGTCCTTCCGCACCCCGCCCGGCCAAGTTGATCTCAAAATTGGTCACTCGGTCAGCGGACCCGCTGCACCTCGCGCGGGGTGCCTGGTGGGGGTCCGCTACCGTGACACCGCCCCTGTGCCCGCATTCGACCTGCCGGAGGACCAGTGCCGCTGCTCTACACCATCGGCAAGCTCACCTTGGGGCCCGCGCTTCGGTTGGGCTTCCGTCCGACCGTGGAAGGGCTGGAGCACGTGCCGGAGACCGGCGGCGCGATCTTCGCTGGCAATCACCTCTCGGTCGCCGACGAGCTCTTCCTCGGCACGACGGTCCCCCGGCACCTGGCCTTCTGGGCCAAGTCCGAGTACTTCAAGGGCGCCGGGCTGAAGGGGCGGTTCTCCAAGTTCGTGCTCACCGGTCTCGGTGCCATCCCGGTCGAGCGGGGCGGCGGGCGCGCGGCGCTGTCCGCCTTCGACGCGGCCATCCCCGCGCTCCGCTCCGGTGACCTCGTCGTCGTCTACCCGGAGGGGACCCGCTCCCCGGACGGGCGGCTCTACCGTGGACGTACCGGTGCGGTCCGGCTCGCGGTGTCGGCGGGGGTGCCGATCATCCCGGTCGGCATGATCGGCACCGATAAGGTACAGCCAATCGGTGCGCGGGTACCCCGTCCCTTCACCGGGCGGATCACCGTTCGGTTCGGCAAGCCGTTGGACTTCACCGGGCGGTCGGACGACCGCAGCTCGCTGCGGGTCATGACCGATGAGGTGATGAGCGAGATTCAGAAGCTCACCGGTCAGGAATATGTCCCGCGGTACGCGCCGGCACGTGGACGTCCGCCGGCGGACGGGGAATCGGGCCCGGTCTGAACCGACGCCGAAGGAGCGGAAGCCCCGGCTGGTTGACCCCGCCGGGCCGAGTCGCGGGAACGGACACCGGAGAGGTCAGTCCGACTGGACAACGATCTGCTTCCGTAGGGCGTCGAGCAGGGTGGCGCTGTCCGGCACCGAGAGCCGGGTGAAGACCGCGGTGGCGATGCTGCCGTGGTCAACGGAGGTGCAGACCACGACGTCGGTGCCGTCGTCGTGACCAAGAGCACATCGTCCGTGCCGGCTGCGGACCCCGGTCCCGACGGCCTGCGACGGGCCGAGCGCGTACTGGCCGGTGAGCCGCTCCATCTCGGCTTCCGCTGTCGACTTCGGCGCGAGCCAGAGGCCGGTGCCACCGAAGACCGTCACCTGCTTGCCGGCGCCGGTGCGGTAAATGCCGGCGAAGGTATCGCTGGCCGTCCAGTGCGCCTCGTCCATCTGCCGCGCCAATTCCGCCGCGGTCTGCCTGCTGCCGTGGTCCTCGCGTAGGTGCAGGTCCCCGAACGCGGTCGGGAGGGTGGCGTGCGCCGGGAACTGGTTGAGCACCGGTGTCGCCCAGTAGGCCGGGCCGCCGCAGCAGCACGCGATGACGAACAGCAGCGCCCAGGGCCACTTCCGGCGGTTGCGGCTCGGTGCCGCGCCGGTTGGCTTCGACGTCGGCCCACCGGGTGCTGGTGGACTGGCGGCGCCGGCGGGTCGTGGGGTCGGGTGACTGTTGTGAGCTGGGGCGGGATGGCCGGGGGGAGCCGGGGCGGCTGCGGGAACGGCCGCGTACCCGGTCGGCGGCGACGCTGCGGCCGCCGGGCCGGCGGCGGACGGCTGTCGCGGGGCTGACGACGGGAGCGGGGCGGGCGGGGCCGGTGGGGCCGACGACGGGAGCGGGGCTGGTGGGGCCGGCGACGGGAATGGGGCCGGTGAGGTCGGTGGGGTCGGCGGCAGCTCGATGGAGAGCAGGTCCCATCCGGTGGTGTCGGTGCCGGCCCACGGATCAACCGGGGTTCGGTCCTCCGGTGCTTCGGTGCGCACTTCTGCCGCAGCGGGCTCGATCGACTCCTCCCGGGGCCGGCGGCGTGGCAGTGGCGCGGCAGCGGACCCGCTCCCGGCGGGAGCCGGTGGTGGGGCGCTCCCGTCGGCAGGGAACCGCTGGGTACGGGTCGGGCCGTCCGGTTCGGCGTTGGTCGGCTCCGGCATCGTGTCAATCTCCTCTCGGCGACCCGAGGCTAGTACCGACGTACCCGCGTCCGTGAGCCGCCGCCGTTGGTCTCGTCGTCGGGCGCGTACCCTTGAGCATCATGAGTGCCCCGTCCACCACGCCGCGCAGCGCCGTGGCCAACTCCGTGTGGCCCCGGCTGGAACCGTTGCTGCCCCAGGTCGCCAAGCCCATCCAGTACGTCGGCGGTGAGTTGGGGGCGGTGGTCAAGGACTGGGACACGGCCGCCGTGCGCTGGGCCCTGATGTACCCCGACGCGTACGAGGTGGGCCTGCCTAACCAGGGCGTGCAGATCCTGTACGAGGTGCTCAACGAGCAGCCCGACGTACTCGCCGAGCGGACGTACGCGGTCTGGCCGGACCTGGAGCGGTTGATGCGCGCCCACGAGGTGCCGCAGTTCACCATTGACGCGCACCGCCCGGTGCGGGACTTCGACGTCTTCGGTGTCTCCTTCGCCACCGAGCTGGGCTACACGAACCTGCTCACCGCGATCGACCTGGCGGGAATTCCGCTCCTGGCCGCCGACCGTAGCGACGCCGACCCGGTGGTCGTCGCCGGTGGCCACGCCGCGTTCAACCCGGAACCGATCGCCGCCTTTGTTGACGCCGCGGTGCTCGGTGACGGCGAGGAGGCGGTCCTGGAGATCACCACGATCGTTCGGGAGTGGAAGGCCGAGGGTTCTCCCGGCGGTCGGGACGAGCTGCTGCTGCGGCTCGCCCGCACCGAGAGCATCTACGTGCCGCGCTTCTACGACGTGGACTACCTGCCCGACGGTCGAATTCAGCGGGTCGTGCCGAACCGCCCGGACGTGCCGTTTCGGGTGCACAAGCGCACGACGATGGACCTGGACGCGTGGCCGTACCCGAAGAAGCCGCTCGTGCCACTGGCGGAGACGGTCCACGAGCGGTACGCGGTGGAGATCTTCCGGGGCTGCACCCGGGGCTGCCGGTTCTGCCAGGCCGGCATGATCACCCGTCCGGTGCGGGAACGCTCGATCACCACGGTGGGGCAGATGGTACGGGAGGGGCTGGAGTTCTCCGGCTTCCACGAGGTGGGCCTGCTCTCGCTCTCCTCGGCCGACCACTCGGAGATCGGCGACATGTGCTCCGGCCTAGCCCAGCAGTACGAGGGCACCAACGTGTCGCTCTCGCTGCCCTCCACCCGGGTGGACGCGTTCAACATCGATCTGGCGCAGGAGTTGGCCCGCAACGGCCGGCGGACCGGTCTGACCTTCGCCCCGGAGGGCGGGTCGGAGCGGATTCGCAAGGTGATCAACAAGATGGTGTCGAAGGAAGACCTCATCCGGACCGTGGTCACCGCCTACACCAACGGCTGGCGGCAGGTGAAGCTCTACTTCATGTGCGGCCTGCCGACCGAAACCGACGAGGACGTCCTCGAGATCGCGGCGATGGCGCACGAGGTTATCCGGGCCGGCCGTGCGGCGACCGGCAGCCGGGACATCCGCTGCACGGTCTCCATCGGCGGGTTCGTGCCGAAGCCCCACACCCCGTTCCAGTGGGCCGAGATGGCCCGGCCGGAGGTCATCGACAACCGGCTGCGGCTGCTCAAGCAGGCCGTCAACGCGGATCGCTCGCTGGGCCGGGCGATCGGCTTCCGCTACCACGACGGCGAGCCGTCGTTGATCGAAGGCCTACTGTCCCGCGGTGACCGCCGGGTCAGCGCGGTCATCCGGCGGGTCTGGGAAAACGGCGGCCGGTTCGACGGCTGGAGCGAGCACTTCTCGTACCAGCGTTGGGTGGAGGCCGCCGCGGAGGTGCTGCCCAACTTCGGCGTCGACCTCGACTGGTACACCACCCGGGAGCGCGACGAGCTGGAGGTCCTACCCTGGGACCACCTGGACTCGGGCCTGGACAAGGACTGGCTCTGGCAGGACTGGCAGGACGCCCTGGGCGAGTACGAGCAGGACGACTGCCGGTGGACGCCGTGCTTCGACTGCGGTGTCTGCCCGGCCATGGACACCGAGATCCAGATCGGCCCGACGGGTAGGAAACTGCTCCCGTTGACCCCGGTCAACGGACTGCGGGTCCCCAGCGACGCCCAGCAGTAGCAGTAGGTCCCGGGGACCGGCGACCGTCGTCGGCCTGAAACCGAGGAGCGCAACGATCAGTAGGAAACGACAGCCGGAGGGCGGGCAGGCGCCGGTCGTCCAGCGGATTCGCCTCCGGTACGCCAAGCGGGGGCCACTGCGGTTCACCTCGCACCGAGACTTCGCGCGCGCCTTCGAGCGGGCGCTGCGTCGGGCCGGCGTACCGATGGCGTACTCCCAGGGCTTCACCCCGCACCCGAAGATCTCCTATGCCAGCGCCGCGCCGACCGGCGTGGCGAGCGAGGCCGAGTACCTGGAGATCGGGTTGCGGGAGTCGGTCGACCCGGCGGCGTTGCGGGCTGCGCTGGACGCGGCCCTCTCGCCCGGACTCGACGTGCTGGATGCGGTGGTGGCGACCGGCGGCAGCCTGGTCGACCGGATCGAGGCGGCGCACTGGCGGATCGAGTTGCCGGAGGTGGACCCGGATGTGCTGCGCGCGGCGGTGGCCGCCTTCACCGCTGCGGACGAGGTCTTCGTCGAGCGGATGACCAAGCAGGGCCGGCGGACCTTCGACGCTCGGGCGGCTGTCATCGATGTCAATGTGATCATGCCGGATGAGACACCTTCCGAGGCCGTGACAGTACCGTGTGCGATACTCGAGCTGGTCGTGCGGCAGGTCACTCCCGCTGTTCGACCCGATGACGTCCTTTCCGGCCTCCGCGTGGTGGCCGACCTGGAGCCGCCGGTGTCGCCGCGGGTGACCCGGCTGGCTCAGGGCACGCTGACCACGCAGGGTGCGATCGCGGATCCGTTGGACGCGGGCCGCGACGGGGCAGTTATCGGTGGACGCTGACCGACGGTCGGTGTCTGGCTAGGCAGACTTCGCCGGTCGCGTCGATCGCGACTGGCGGAAACACCTTTTGCGGCGACCCTGCGTGGCAGCGCTCACCCGCGCCCGGGGTAGCCAGAACTGGAGACGTCCATGCTCGAGAACGAGCCCGAGGGCGGCGAACGCACCGGCTTCCACCCGGATGGCGAGACCGCCGAACACCGTGTTGGCGACAGTGTCGCCGCCGCGAGCACCACGTCGGAGAAGGGCGACCGGGCTGCCCGGGAACCCGCCGGGGACAACCCGGAGTCGGTCGGCCCAACGACGAGCGAGGCGGTGGGTACCGGCGCTGCCGAGCCGGCGACTCGGGCCCGCAAGCGGGTCAGCCGGAAGCGGGTGACCCCGGTCAACCGGCCGGAACAGAGTGAGGCGCCGATCGAGGCGGGTAGCGCCGCCGTGCCGGGGGCGGGCGAGGCGCCCCAGGCCGAGGTGCTTGCCCCGATCGCGGGCGACGGCGAGCCGCCGACGAAGGCGACGCGTCGTCGGCGGAAGGCTACGACGGCCAAGGCGCCGGCGGAGCCGGTGCCGGCCTCCGGCGAGCAGGAGGAGGCGGCGGCGGGCACCGCGCGGCCGGTGAAGGCGACGCGGACCCGCCGCAAGAAGGCCGCCCCCGCGCCGGTCGAGCCCACCTCCACGCCGGCTGACTCGGCTGCTCCGGCCGAGGACGCTGCTCCGGTTGACCCGATTGCTCCGGTCGAGCCGACTGGCGCTCCGGTAGACCCGATTGCTCCGGTCGAGCCGACTGGCGCTCCGGTTGAGCCAGCGGCGCCCGAACCGGTTGCCGCGCCTGAGGAGGAGCAGACCGAGTCAACTCCACCCGGCGGTGCCGCGGTGGGGGAGGTGCCGCCCGGGGTGGCGGTAGCCGACCCGGTCGAGTCGGAGCGCCCGGCCCGTGGTCGACGCGCCCGGCTCTCCGCCCCAACAGTGCTGTTCATGGCTCCGTTGCCCGAGGAGCCGGCGCCGGCCCGGGCCGCCGAGGCGCCGGCCGCCACCGAACCGGCCGCGGAGGAGCCGGTCGAGACGTCGCGGCGCCGCCGGCGGGGCCGCCGCAGCGGCGAGTCGACCGCGGAGGCCGAGGCCGTCGAGGCCGTCGAGCCCGGGGAGGACCGGAAGACCGAGGAGGTCGAGGCGGCTGGGGAGACGGCCGGGGAGATCCCCGAGGGCGAGGACGAGGACGACATCCTCAATGGCCGGCGCCGCCGTCGGCGGGGTCGTCGCGGGCGTGGTCGGGGCAAGGGGGGCGCCGACGAGGTCGAGGAGCAGGAGGCCGAGGAGGCCGCTGTTCAGACCGAGGCGGTGGAGCAGGAGGCCGAGGAGGACGACGAGGCCGAGGCCGGAGGCGGCGACGGACTGACCCGCCGCCGCCGTCGTCGGCGCCGGCGTGGCGCCGGAGACGTGGAGGCCGCCGCAGAGGACGGGGTGCCCACGGTCGTCAAGATCCGGGAGCCGCGTCGCACCGTTGACGAGGTACAGGGCGTCTCCGGCTCGACCCGGCTGGAGGCCAAGCGCCAGCGCCGCCGGGACGGCCGCGAGCAGCGTCGGACCCGGCCGCCGATCCTCAGCGAGGCAGAGTTCCTGGCCCGCCGGGAGGCGGTGGACCGGGTGATGGCGGTCCGGCAGCGGGGCGACCGGACGCAGATCGCCGTACTGGAGGACGGGGTGCTGGTCGAGCACTACGTCACCCGTAACTCGTCGGTCACCATGGCCGGCAATGTCTATCTGGGCAAGGTGCAGAACGTCCTGCCCAGCATGGAGGCGGCGTTCGTCGACATTGGGCGTGGCCGCAACGCCGTGCTGTACGCGGGTGAGGTCAACTGGGACGCCACCGGGCTGGAAGGGCGGGCCCGCTCGATCGAGCAGGCCCTCAAGTCCGGTGATTCGGTCCTGGTGCAGGTCACCAAGGATCCGATCGGACACAAGGGCGCGCGGCTGACCAGCCATGTGGCGCTCTCCGGCCGGCACCTCGTCTACGTGCCGGGCGGCAACGCCTCCGGGATCAGCCGCAAGCTGCCGGACAACGAACGCAAGCGCCTGCGGGACGCGCTGAAGAAGCTGGTTCCGGAGGGAGCGGGCGTGATCGTCCGTACCGCCGCCGAGGGGGCCACCGAGGACGAGCTGGCGCGGGATGTCAAGCGGTTGCAGGCGCAGTGGGAGGACATCCAGGCGAAGGCGGGCCGAGGCGGTGCGCCGGTACTGCTCTACGAGGAGCCAGATCTGGTCATCCGGGTTGTCCGGGACCTCTTCAACGAGGACTTCCGGGAGCTGGTGATTGAGGGTGAGAGCGCGTACGCCCTGGTTGAGTCGTACCTGTCGCACGTCTCGCCGGACCTGGTCGCCCGGCTGCGCCGGCATGTCGGCACCGTGGACGTCTTCACCGAGTACCGGATCGACGAGCAGATTTTGAAGGGTCTGGACCGCAAGGTCTTCCTCCCCTCCGGTGGGCACCTGGTGATCGACCGTACTGAGGCGATGACCGTGGTGGACGTGAACACCGGTAAGTACACCGGTGCCGGCGGGAACCTGGAGGAGACGGTTACCCGGAACAACCTGGAAGCCGCCGAGGAGATCGTCCGGCAGCTGCGGCTGCGGGACATCGGTGGCATCGTGGTCATCGACTTCATCGACATGGTCCTGGAGTCGAACCGGGAGTTGGTGCTGCGTCGGTTGACCGAGTGCCTGGGGCGGGACCGCACCAAGCATCAGGTGACGGAGATCACCTCGCTTGGTCTGGTGCAGATGACCCGGAAGCGGATCGGTGCCGGCCTGCTGGAGGCGTTCAGCGAGACCTGTGAGTGCTGCAAGGGTCGTGGGTTGATCCTGCACACCGAGCCGGTGCCGGAGAAGCCACGTGCGGGCGGCAGCCCAGAGAAGGTCAAGGCGGTGGCGCCGGCCGAGTCGGGCGGGTCGTCCCGCCGGCGGGCGCGGAAGGGGACTTCCGCCGTCGAGCGGACCGTGGCCGAGAGCGAGGAGGCGCGGGGTGCCGGTACCACCACCCCGGAGGCCGCCGCCACGACGTCCGGTGCTGACTATTACGACACGATGGGCTATGACCTGTCCCGATATGAGGTGGAAACACCGGCTGCCCCGAGCGCGGTAGCGAGCCAGAGCGGCGACATGGCGCGGCTCGCGGCGCCCGACGACCCGGACGCGGTGGGCGGCGAGGACGGCGAGGAGCCCGAAACCGCGGCCCGGCGGCGCTCCCGCCGGGGCGGTGCGCGACGCCGTACCCGCCCCTGAGGGCGCGCCGTACCCGCCCCTGACGGCTTTGCCGCGCCGACCGGAAACCGCCCCGCGGGTCCGGTCGGCGCACCCTCATGCCGGGTAGGGTTGGGCGTTTCGGCCGGCCGGTTTGGGGGAGCTCCGGACCATGGCGTACGCTTGCCGGCGGCGCACTTTGGTGTGCCGACCTCCCGCGTGCCCGCGCCGCCGTGCCTTGTGTCATCCGGCGAGCCGCCGTGGGAACGACCGCCAGCAGCCTCAACGACAGGGAGTCCGCCTCCGATGTACGCGATCGTCAAGACCGGCGGCAAGCAGTACAAGGTCGCCGAGGGCGACGTGATCGAGGTCGAGAAGCTCGCCGGTGCCCCCGGTGACGCGGTGCAGCTTGCCGCGGTGCTCCTCGTCGACGGTGACGACCTGGTGACCGACGCGGCGAAGCTTGCCACGGTCGAGGTGTCCGGTGAGATCGCCGCGCACACCAAGGGCCCGAAGATCCGGATCCACAAGTTCAAGAACAAGACCGGCTACCACAAGCGCCAGGGTCACCGTCAGCCGTTGACCCAGGTAAAGGTGACCGGCATCTCCAGCGGGAAGTAGGTCGTCCTCCAATGGCTCACAAAAAGGGTGCGTCCAGCTCGCGTAACGGTCGTGAGTCTGCGGCCCAGCGGCTCGGCGTGAAGCGCTTCGGTGGTCAGCTCGTTAGCGCGGGCGAGATCATCATCCGCCAGCGTGGCACCAAGTTCCACCCGGGTGACCTGGTCGGCCGGGGCGGGGACGACACGCTCTTCGCGCTGGCCACCGGCTCGGTTCAGTTCGGTACCAAGCGCGGTCGCAAGACCGTCAGCATCGTTCCGCAGCAGTAGGCTCCGGCGAAGCGGGCCGCGGACCTGGTGTCCCGGCCCGCTTCGGCTTTTCTTTTGCTCCGTACGACCCCCGCTGGAAGGATTGGTGGCGTGACGACGTTCGTTGACCGGGTCGTCCTACACCTGCAAGCCGGCGACGGCGGGCACGGCTGTGTCTCGGTCCACCGGGAGAAGTTCAAGCCCTTCGGCGGCCCGGACGGGGGCAACGGCGGGCACGGCGGCAGCGTCTCACTGGTGGTTGATCCGCAGGTGCACACGCTGCTCGACTTCCACTTCCGCCCGCACGTCAAGGCCGCCAACGGTCGGGGCGGGGCCGGCTCGAACCGGGACGGCGCGAACGGTGCCGACCTGGTCCTCAAGGTTCCCAACGGCACTGTCGTGCAGACCACCGACGGTACGGTCCTCGCCGACCTGGTGGGTGCCGGGACGACCTTCGAGGCTGCCCGGGGCGGGCGCGGTGGCCGGGGTAACGCCTCGCTGGCCAACGCCCGCCGCAAGGCGCCGGGCTTCGCCGAGCTGGGCGAGCCCGGCGACCAGATGGACATGGTGCTGGAGCTGAAGAGCGTCGCCGACATCGGCCTGGTCGGCTATCCGTCCGCGGGCAAGTCATCGCTGATCTCGGTGATGTCGGCCGCGAAGCCGAAGATCGCCGACTACCCGTTCACCACCCTGGTACCGAACCTCGGCGTGGTCCGGGCGGACAACCACACCTTCACCGTCGCGGACGTACCCGGCCTGATTCCGGGCGCGGCCACCGGCAAGGGGCTCGGCCTGGAGTTCCTGCGGCACATCGAGCGCTGTGCGGTGCTCGTGCACGTCGTCGACACCGCGGCCCTGGAGACGGAGCGCGACCCGGTGGCCGACATCGACGCCCTCGAGGCGGAGCTGGCCGCGTACGGTGGGCTGGCTGATCGGCCGCGCCTGGTCGCGCTCAACAAGGTCGACGTGCCGGACGGGCGGGACCTGGCCGAGATCGTCCGGCCGGAGCTGGAGGCCCGCGGCTTCCGCGTCTTCGAGGTCTCGGCGGCCACCCGGGCCGGGCTCAAGGACCTGATGTACGCCATGGGTGAACTGGTGACGGCGGCGCGTGCGGCCGCACCGCCGGCGGAGCCCGCCCGGATCGTGATCCGGCCCAAGGCGGTCGACGACGCGGGCTTCTCCGTGGAGGCTGCGCCGGGCGGTGCCTGGGTGGTGCGGGGCACCCGCCCGGAACGGTGGGTCCGGCAGACGAACTTCGATAACGAGGAGGCGGTCGGCTACCTGGCTGACCGACTGGCCCGGCTCGGCGTCGAGGAGAAGCTCGGCAAGGCCGGTGCGCAGGCGGGCGACCTGGTCCGCATCGGCGAACGTGAGTTCGACTGGCAGCCGACGCTGTACACCGAGTTTGTCCCCGGCATACGCGGTGGTGACCAGCGGATGGCGGAGCAGTCGGAGCGGCCGTCGGCCGCCGAGCGGCTGGCGGCCCGCAAGGCCCGGCGGCAGCGCCCGGAGGACGAGGCCGAATCCGGCGAGCCGGTCGGCGACGACGCGGAGTGACCGACCGTACCGGCTGTTCAGGGCCGGTCCAGGGGAGTGTCGAGCCGGCCCCCGGTGCCTTTCTGGTTGGACAGGAGCAGGCCGAGCACGAGCATCGCGAAGCCGAGCCCGAGGTGTAGAAAGTTGTCGGCGTCGTTCACCGGGATCACGTTCGCCGAGCTGGACCGGTCGATCATGAGTCCATAGATCCACAGGGCGAGGGTGAGCGCACCACCCACGGTGAGGAAGACCCGTGCCCCGCCTACCCGGCGGGCCAGCAGCAGGCCGGCGAGGCCGGAGCCCAAAAGCAGGATGTTGTGCAGGAAAGAAACCTGGAACAGGCCAAACAGCTGTGCTTCGGAGTCTGGCCCGGCGAACCGCAGCTCGGCATAGTCGGTGGTGATCCCGGGCACGAACCCGAGCACTCCCAGTAGGAGGAGAATTACCGCCACCGCGAGGGCCGCGACCTGGAGCCCGGTCCGCGACCGCGCTCGTGGCTGCTCTGCCATGCCTGCACCTCCGTCGATCCGCGGCCCATGGCGCCGTGGCGCGGGCTCGCCCCCGACCCGACAGTCCATCATTGTCCGGTCCCACCAGCGGACTCCGCAGCCAAACGGTGGATCACACCGGTGGCCGGCCGGAACCCGGGGGTGCGGGCGAAGGGGGCGGACGCACCGCCTCGACCCGGACCGTCGATCCAGGTCGAGGCGGTCCAGCTGATCAGTCCAGGTCGAACTCGCCGTCCTGGGCGCCAGCGACGAAGGCGTCCCACTCGGCCTGGGTGAACACGAGTACCGGCCCGTCCGGCTCGGCGGAGTTCCGCATGCCGATCAGGTCGTCGACGAACGCGACCTCGACGGCGGCCTCGGAGGTGTCGCCCTCGGCTCGCTGCCAGACGGCCCGCGAGACATCGAAGTCGCCTTTGGGGTGCGTCGTCATGGTGCAGTCCTCCAGTGCCGTGGGTTGGGGGCAAATTTGTATTGTTCCATCGGGCAGGATAAGCGGATGCCGAGCCTTACCCGCGTAGAGGCGACCGCGCGCGCCGCTGTGATTTCCATCGAGTCCTATCAGGTGGACCTCGACGTGACCGGCGAGGAAGGGTTTCGTTCGCAGGTCACCATCCGGTTTAGGGCGACCCCCGGATCCCGGACGTTCGTCGAGTGCCAGCCGCAGCGGCTGCGCTCGGTCCGGATCAACGACACCGACCTTGACCCCGCCCTGCTGGTCGACAACCGGCTGCCGCTGACCGGCCTCGCCGAGCGGAACACGCTGACGGTCGAGGCGGAGATGGCGTACACCAACACCGCTGAGGGGATGCACCGCTTTGTCGACCCGGCCGACGGGGAGACCTACCTGTACGCCATGTCCTTCCTCGACCATGCCCAGCGCATCTTCGCCGCCTTCGACCAACCCGACCTCAAGGCCCCGGTCACCCTCTCGGTGACCGCCCCCGAGCACTGGACCGTCGCCGCGAACGGCGCACTGGCTGCCTCGCCGCGTCCAGGGCGGTGGGAGTTCGCCCCGACCGAACCGCTGGCCACGTACATGGTCTCGTTGATCGCCGGGCCCTGGTACGTCCACCGGGACGAGCATGACGGCATTCCGCTCGGCGTCTGGTGTCGTCGGTCGCTCGCGACGCACCTGGACGCGGAGGTCGACGAGATCCTCACGGTCACGAAGCAGTGTCTGGACCGGTATCACCAGCTCTTCGCGCAGCGGTACCCGTTCGGCAAGTACGACCAGGTGTTCGTACCGGAGTTCAATGCCGGGGCGATGGAGAATCCAGGGCTGGTGACCATCCGGGATGACTATGTCTTCCGGTCCGCGGTCACCGAGAGCGAGCGCGAGTGGCGGGCCAGCACCATCGCGCACGAGATGGCGCACATGTGGTTCGGGGACCTGGTCACCATGCGGTGGTGGGACGACCTGTGGTTGAACGAGTCGTTCGCCGAGTACCTGGCCATTCGCGTGACCGCGGAGGCCACCCGCTTCGATCGCGGTTGGACGAGCTTCGCGATGCGGCGCAAGATCTGGGGGTACGCGGCCGACCAGCGTCCGTCGACCCACCCGGTCGCCCCGGCGGAGGTGACCGACGCCGCCCAGGCCATGCTCAACTTCGACGGCATCTCGTACGCGAAGGGCGCCGCGGTGCTGCGCCAGCTCGTGGCCTGGCTCGGCGACGACGACTTCCTGGCCGGGCTCAACGCGTACTTCGCCGAGCACCAGTTCGGCAACGCGACCCTGGCGGACCTGCTGGCCAGCCTGACCGCGGCCAGCGGGCGTGATCTGACCGGCTGGGCCCGGTCCTGGCTGCGTACCGCGCAGGTCAACACGCTGCGGGCGGAGGTATCGCTCGATGCCGATGGCCGATACACCGAGGTGACCCTGGTGCAGAGCGGGCCGGAGTCCCACCCGGTGCTGCGCCCGCACCGGGTCGGCGTCGCCCGGTACGCCGCTGACGGCACCGTGCAGCACCGTCTGGTGGATCTTGAACCTTCCGTCGACGGCGGTCGCACGGTGCTCACGGACCTGGCCGGGCAGGTGGGCGCCCAGCTGCTGCTGCCGAACGCCGGCGACCTGACCTACGCCAAGATCCGACTGGATCCGGCCTCGGCGGACGCGGTACCGCTGTTGTTGCCCCGCCTGACCGACTCGCTCGCGCGGGCGCTGCTCTGGGGAGCTGAGCTGGACGCCGTCACCGATGGGGAGCGGCCGGTGATGGACTTGGTGCAGCTGATCACCGCCGCACTGCCGGCCGAGACCGAGGTGGTGATCGTCGAGGATGTGGTCGCGATCAGCCAATCGCTGATCAACCGCTACCTCACCCCCCGCGACCGCGAGGCGGCCCTGGCCCAGGTCGCCGTCGCCACCGGGCAGCTGCTCGACACCGCGCCGACCGGTGGTTCGCTTCAGCTCGCCGCGGCCCGAGGATGGGTCGCCGCGACCGACGACGTGGACCGACTGACCGGTTGGCTGGCCGGCCAGGGCAGGCCACCGGGGCTCGCGATCGACGCGGAGCTGCGGTGGGCGGTGCTGGGGCGGCTGGTGGCGCTGGGTGGGGCCGGTGTGGCGGAGATCGCCGCCGAGGCGGCAGCCGACCCGAGCGCCACCGGGGCCGAGCGGGCCGCCCGCTGTCGCGCGGCCCTGCCCGACCCGGCTGCCAAAGAGGCTGCCTGGGAGATCATCGTGGCGGACACAGAGTGCTCCAACCGCCTGGTTGAGGCTACCGCGAAGGGCTTCTGGCAGCCGGAGCAGGCGACGCTGACCGCCCCGTACGTGGGGCGGTACCTTGCCGACATGCCGGTCGCCTCGCGGTTGCGTACCCCGTGGGTGGCTGGGCGGATCGCGGAGCGGGCGTTTCCGCGCTACGCGGTCGCGCAGAGCACCCGGGAGGGCGTCGCGGAGCTGCTCACCCGGGGGGATCTCACCCGGGGCCTTCGTCGGACACTGATCGACGCGGACGACGACATGCGCCGGGCGCTGGTCGCCCGGACCGCCGTCGCGGCGGTGGGCGCCTGAGGAGCGTGGGCCCGGCCGGTGGGGAAGCCGGGGTGGTGCCGGCGCTGGCGGTGTGCTCGGCTTAAGATCGCGGAGTGGAGGAAGACATCCGGCGGGTCGGGATCATGGGCGGCACGTTTGACCCGATCCACCACGGGCACCTGGTCGCAGCGAGCGAGGTGGCCGACCGGTTCGGGCTGGACGAGGTGATCTTCGTCCCCACCGGGCAGCCGTGGCAGAAGGAGGACGAGCCGGTCAGCCCGGCGGAGGACCGATACCTGATGACGGTCATCGCCACCGCCTCCAACCCTGGCTTCCAGGTCAGTCGGGTCGACATCGACCGTGATGGTCCCACCTACACCATCGACACGCTGCGTGATCTGCGGGCCGTGTACGGCGCCAAGGTGCAGCTCTTCTTCATCACCGGCGCGGACGCCCTGGCGAAGATCCTTTCCTGGAAGGATCTGGACGAGGCCTTCGAGTTGGCGCACTTCATCGGCGTGACCCGGCCCGGCTTCAGGTTGTCCAACGCGCACCTGCCCGCCGACACGGTGAGCCTGGTGCAGGTGCCCGCGATGGCGATCTCCTCCACCGACTGCCGGGTCCGGGTCTCCCACGGCCAGCCGTTGTGGTACCTGGTGCCCGACGGTGTGGTGCAGTACATCGCAAAGCGGCGGCTCTACCAGCAGTGATCCATCCTGTTCTGCGGCCCTTTCCGCCCGAATGCGCCGTAACCGACCGGCCGTGTCGTGCTTTCATGTGAGACGCTTAAGGGGTCGCACGCATGATCGAAGGAGAACGGTGACAGTTTCCGAACGCGCACACGAGCTGGCGACCGCAGCCGCCCAGGCCGCCGCCGACAAGAGGGCGCAGGACATCGTCATCATTGATGTGGGTGATCAGCTCGCCATCACCGACGCGTTCCTGCTCGCCGCCGCCCCAAACGAGCGTCAGGTGCTCGCCATCGTTGACGCAATCGAGGAGCGCCTGCTCCAGCTGCCGGAGAAGGCCAAGCCGGTCCGGCGCGAGGGGGAGCGAGGCGGTCGTTGGGTGCTGCTCGACTACGTGGATATCGTCGTGCACGTCCAGCACACCGAGGAGCGCGAGTTCTACGCGTTGGACCGGCTCTGGAAGGACTGCCCGCAGATTCCCTTCGTTGACCGCGACCTCGCCGCCGCTGAGCCCGGCGCCGCCGAATGACTCGGCTGATCGTCTGGCGGCACGGCAACACCGACTGGAACGCCAGCGGTCGGGTGCAGGGGCAGACCGACATCGGTCTGAACGACCTCGGTCGGGAGCAGGCCCGCACTGCCGCCCAGCTGCTTGCCGGGTTCCACCCCGACGCGATCTTCGCCAGTGACCTGCAGCGGGCAGCGGACACGGCCGCCGCTCTGGCCGCGCTGACCGGGCTGCCGGTCCACACCGACGTACGGCTGCGGGAGCGGCACTTTGGGCCCTGGCAGGGGCTGCGGCTCACCGAGGCGGCCGAACAGTACCCGGAGGAGTACGCCCGCTGGCGAGCTGGTGACCCAGATCCAGGAGCTGGCATCGAGACCTTGGACGACGTCGGTAAGCGGCTGGGCGTCGCGTTCCAGGAGGCCGCCGATACCGTCCCCGGTGGGACGGCGGTGGTCGCCACCCATGCTGGTGCCGCCCGTCAGGGCATCGGTCAGCTACTGGGCTGGGAGCCTGCCGTGCAGCGTACGATCGACTCGCTGAGCAACTGCCACTGGACCGAGCTGTGGCACGACGAACAGCGGGGTTGGCGCCTGCGGGCACACAACATCGGGCCCCGCTATGACGCCGAATCCACTGCTGGCCACTGGTAGCGGCTCCGAAAGCGGCCATCCGGTTTGTGGCCGCTCACTCGGTTTAGGCTTGAAAATCTGGCCTATGCCGGTTTGGGGTGTGGTCGGGGTCACGGTGGTGGTGGAATCTCGGCGGGCGTGGGGGCGTTACACCCTGCGTACGGCCGTGGAGGTGGCCCGCTCGGGCGGGTGACACCGGGTGCGGGTCGCCGGGAATGCTGGTGGCCGGTCGGTCGTTACATCTGGACCCGGCGCCGAGCGTGTGCCCCCTGTGCGGCCCGCGGTCGCCGACCCCCTCTTCTTTCTTTTCTTTGAGCGCCGGACGGTGCTTGCACCCCCTCTTTGCCGCCTGATCCCCCTTTTTCGGGCGTGTGGGGTGTCGACCCCCGAATGGAGCAACCCCCATGAACACGATTCTGCGTCGTAGTGTCCTTGGTATCGCTGGTCTGGCCCTGTCCACCGGTGTCGTCGCCGGCCCCCTGGCCACCCTGACCGACACCACCCCCGCAGCGGCGGCTGCGGTGCGGGCCGACAAGCCGGACATGGACACGCTGATCCCGCACGGCACCCAGGGTGAGCAGTCGCGCATCGACCTGGGCGACGAGCAGACCGGCAACGTGAAGGCCATCATCGAGGCCACCAAGAAGGCCGGCATGGACGAGCGCGCCGCCGTCGTGGCCATCGGCACCAGCTTGCAGGAGTCGAAGCTGGAGAACCTGGGACACCTGGGTGAGCGGAACGACCACGACTCGCAGGGCCTGTTCCAGCAGCGCCCCTCCTCCGGTTGGGGCAGCGTGGAGCAGATCACCGACCCCGAGTACTCCACCACCGCCTTCCTCAAGGGTTTGAAGCAGGTCGAGGGCTGGCAGGAACTGCCCCTGACCGAAGCCGCCCAGAAGGTCCAGGTGTCGGCGTTCCCGTTCCACTACGCCCAGTGGGAAACCCAGGCCGCCGACCTCGTCGCCGAGCACTGGACCAGCTGACCCCACCGCACACCACAAACCCCCCACCCGCAGACCTGAGCCACACAAGGGGGAAAGAAACTGTTGGCCGGCACCCGAAACCGGGTGCCGGCCAACAGCGCCTTCGGCGGTTTCTGACCTGATTCTGCCTCTGCGGCGCCGGTCAGCATCGGTTAGCGTTCCGGCATGCCCATTGCGGTTGTCACCGACTCCACCGCCTACCTTCCCGCTGGGCTGCTGGCCAGTAACCAGCTGACGGTGGTGCCCCTGACCGTCATCCTCAACGGCGTGGAAGGGCGCGAGGGGGTGGAGACCTTTCCCGCTGACGCTACCCAGGCATTGAGCGGACGGCGGGTGTCAGTCAGTACCTCCCGGCCGGCCCCAGCGCAGTTTGTGCGCACGTACCGCCGGATTCTCGACGGCGGCGCCGACGGCATCGTCTCGGTGCACCTGTCCGCGGGGCTTTCCGGCACGGTTGAGTCCGCGCGCCTAGCCGCCGTGGAGTTCGGTGACCGGGTGGCGGTGGTGGACAGCCGCTCCTGCGGCATGGGCATCGGATTCCCCGCGGTTGCCGCAGCCGAAGCCGCGGCAACCGGCGCCGACCTGGCCGCGGTTCACGCTGCCGCCCAGCAGGCCGCAGCGCGGACCACCATCTACTTTTACGTCGACACGCTGGAGTTCCTCCGTCGGGGCGGGCGGATCAACGCCGCCTCGGCGCTGCTCGGCACCGCTCTCTCGGTAAAGCCGATCATGCACATGCGGGACGGCGTGATCGTTCTCCGGGACCGGGTACGTACCGCCAGCCGGGGCATCGCCCGGCTGGTGGACCTCGCTGTCGAGGCCGCCGGGGATGCCGACGTTGACCTGGCTCTGCATCACCTCGCCGCGCCGCAACGCGTCGAGGCACTCCAGGTGGCGTTGGCGGCGCGGTTCGGTGACCGCCTGCGGAGCACGTACGTCTCCGAGGCCGGTGCGGTGGTCGCGGCGCATGCGGGGCCCGGCCTGGCCGGCGTGGTCGTGCACCGCCGTCCGCCTACCGACGGCTGATCCGGCACGCTGCCGTTCCGGCTGGTACCGGGCGCATCACGCCCGGCCGCTGCTGCCCGCTCCGGCGGAACGGCTGTTGGAGGCGCGATCGCTAGCACACCAAGGACCATGGTCAGGGGGCTGTCCACAGGCGCGCTCTCATCCACAGCGAAGCCTCGTGCGGAGGTCGTTCTTTCCGCCCGGCGGCCTAACGTCGCGCCGTGTCATACGACGAGGAGAGGGCGGTCCGGGAGCGCCTGCATCGAGTGCTGCCGGCAGGCAGGCTGTCCGGCACCGGCCCGCCGAGGGCGGCGGTCCCGGCGGTGGAGAAGCAACCGGCGGTGGAGAAGCAACCGGCGGTGGAGACGCGACCGGCGGTGGAGACGCGACCGGCGGTGGTGACGCGTCCGGCGGCGCCGGAAGGTCCGTGGCGCGACCCGCAGGATGGGTCGGAGGGGGAGGCGGTGTCGTCCGCCCAACCGGACGGAGACCCACCGAGCCGGGTCTTGTCGGGGCCGGGCGCTTTCGATCCGGGGCGGCGTGGGGTGCGGGCGTTGGCTCTCGTCGCTGTGCTGGTGGTGCTCGGAGCGGGCTTCTGGGCCTGGCAGTCCCGGCCTCAGGTCGAGCCGGTCGAGCCGGTCGCAGCGGTGACACCGGTCGCTCCGTCGGCGTCCACTGACCCGACGGAGTCGGGCGGTGAGCTGGTGGTGGCGGTCGCCGGTAAGGTCCGTCGACCGGGACTTGTCCGGGTGCCGGCCGGTGCCCGGGTCGCCGACGCGGTGCAGGCGGCCGGTGGGGCGCTGCCCGGCGTCGATGTCGCCCTGTTCAATCCGGCCCGGAAGGTAGTCGATGGGGAACTCATCCTGATCGGTGTCACCGCGCCACCGGGGGTGACCTCCGCCGGTGACGCGGCGGGAGCGGTGCCCGGCGGCAAGGTCAACCTCAACACCGCCACCCTGGCGCAACTCGACACGTTGCCCGGAGTCGGCCCGGTGCTCGGGCAGCGCATCCTCGACCACCGTGCAGAGCATGGCGGCTTCCGGTCGGTCAGCGACCTGCGCCAGGTTGGCGGCATCGGCGACACCCGGTACGAGCAGCTCAAGGACCTGGTGACGGTGTGAGAAACCACCGGGACGGGCAGCGCCCTGGGCCCGCTCCGAAGGCAGCGGTACCGACCGCATCCGGCGACGGCCGTGCCCACCCGGGGCGTTCCGCCGCTGGTACGCCCGCCGACCCGCCGGACCTGCGGCTGGCTGGCTTGGCTGTCGCCGTGTGGCTGGCCGCGTTGGCCGGCCTCTACCTGTCGGCCAGGGCGTCGTTGCTGGTCGCCGCGATCGCCGCTGTGCTGGCCGCCGCCGGTGGGGTCTACCTGTCTGGACTTCTCGGCCGGCCGCGGGCAGCCGTCCGCCGCTACGGCTGGGCGGCCATCGCCGTCCTGCTCGGGGTGGTGTGCGGGGCGAGCGTCACCGCCGCTCGGGTAGCCGCGCGGGACGCTACTCCGGTGCGTGCCCTGGTCGAGGAGCGGGCCACCGTAACCGTCGACCTGGTCGTCCGGGATGACCCCCGGCTGGTCCGCTCCGGCTCTGGGCGTCCCGCCACGTTCTTGGTGGCAGCGGAGTCGACCCGTATCACCGGTCTTGACGGGCACCGGGTCGAGGCGCAGGTCCGGATGCTGGTCCTAGCTACCGACCCGGCCTGGCGAGCGCTGCTGCCGGGGCAGCGGCTGACCGCTGAAGGTCGGCTCGCTGCGCCGCGGGGCGGCGATCTGACCGCTGCGGTCCTGTGGTCAACCCGGTCCCCGGTTTCACACGGGTCGCCGCCGGGCTTGCAGCGTGCCGCCGGCGTGCTCCGCGCCGGCCTCCAGGAAGCCTGCGAGCCGCTACCGGAGGAGCGGGGTGGCCTGCTGCCCGGCCTGGTGGTGGGCGACACGAGCCGGCTGCCTGATTCAGTGCGGGAGGATTTTCTCGACACCGGAATGACCCATCTTACAGCGGTATCTGGATCTAACGTCGCAATTGTCGTTGGTGCGGTGTTGCTGCTCGCTCGTTGGGGGCGGGCTGGTCCCTGGCTCGCGGCGGGACTCTGTGTGGTGGCGTTGGTGGGGTTCGTGATCTTGGTTCGTCCATCGCCGAGTGTGGTACGGGCGGCGGCGATGGGCGCGATCGGGCTGGCCGCGCTCGCCGTGGGTCGGCCGCGGGCGGCGTTGCCGGCTCTGGCCGCGGCGGTCACTGTGCTGGTGCTTGTTGATCCCGAGCTGGCGGGGGATTTCGGTTTCGCGCTCTCGGTGCTCGCTACGGGTGGGTTGCTGTTGTTGGCGCCCCGGTGGCGGGACGCGTTACGTCGTCGTCGGGTGCCGCCGGGGGTTGCTGAGGCGCTGGCGGTGCCGGCTGCGGCGCAGGTGGCCTGCGCACCGGTGGTCGCGGGGATTTCCGGCACGGTCAGCCTGGTCGCGGTGCCGGCGAATCTGTTGGTGGCGCCAGCGATTGCGCCGGCCACGGTGCTCGGTGTTGTGGCGGCGGCGCTGTCGCCACTGTGGCCGGCGGGTGCCGAGTTTCTGGCCTGGCTGGCCAGTTGGCCGGCGTGGTGGCTGGTTACTGTGGCGCACTACGGGGCGCGGGCGCCGGCGGGGGCGTTGCCCTGGCCGGCGGGGGTCGGGGGTGCGTTACTGCTGGCAGGGTTGACTCTGGCGTTGCTGGTGGCGGTCCGTCGCCGGGTGGTGCGACGGCTGGTGGCGGTGACCGCGGTTGCGGCCGTGCTCGGTGCGTTGCCGGTGCGCCTGGTAGCTGCTGGTTGGCCGCCGGCCGGTTGGGTGGTTGTGGCGTGTGCGGTCGGTCAGGGTGATGCGCTGGTCCTGTCGGTTGGTCCGGGGCGGGGCGTGGTCGTAGACGCTGGGGCGGAGCCGGGGGTGGTGGATCGTTGCCTACGTCGGATTGGTATCCGGGAGGTGCCACTGCTGGTGATCAGCCACTTCCATCACGATCATGTGGGTGGGGTGGCCGGTGTCTTCCGGGGGCGACGGGTCGCGACTGTGCTCGCTCCGTCGTGGTCGGAGCCGGCGTTCGGCCGGGACCTGGTCCAGGTCGCGGCGGCGGCGGGCTCCGTCGAGATGGTTTCCGCGCCGGCCGGTTGGGGCTACCGGGCTGGCGCCGTGGAGTTGACCGTGGTCGGTCCACCGGTTCCGTTGCGGGGCACCCGTTCCGATCCGAACAACAACTCGCTGGTCCTGCTGGCAACCGTCAACGGGGTGCGGATCCTGCTGACCGGAGACGCCGAGATCGAGGAGCAGCAGGCTCTGCTCGACCATGCGCCGGCTGATGGCCTCCGTGCCCACGTGTTGAAGGTCGCCCATCACGGTTCGGCGTATCAGGACCCGGCCTTTCTGGACGCGATACGCCCCTTGGTCGCGGTGGTCCCGGTCGGCCGGGAGAACACCTATGGGCATCCGGATGCGTCGGTGCTGGGCCGTCTTGCCCGCGGCGGAGCCCGGATCCTGCGTACCGACCTTGATGGGGACGTTGCCGTGGTGACCGGGCCGTCCGGGTTGGCCGTCGTCACCCGCGGCGCCGAGGACCCGACCAGACGGTAGTCGGATATGTCAATTCTTCAGACAATGCAGTCGCAAAGTAGCGGCGTGGCGAGCCCTTCGATCGGGCCGGGGGGCCAGTCACGCAACTCGTCACCGACACGTGGGCTGCTGTAGGTGCCGCCCGAGGAATCGAAGAGGCGCCGGACCGCGTCGGTCAGCCTGCTCCGACGATCCGGGCGGGGCGTCGGCCGACGATCCCGCCACTTGTAGAACCACGACTCGGACGCCCCTTAACATTGCAGCGTTCCTATGTCTCCGTACGGGATCCTGCCGTCGGTGACGGCTCTGCGAGGTTGTCACACATGCTGTCGTCGTCCGTATCGCCAGCCTTGGATGCGAGTCGGCGCTGCCGCCACCAGCGCTCGGCCAGACCGACGATCGCGAAAGTCCCCAAGACGTACGCCCACCCGACTAAGACATCGATGACGTAGTGCTCACCCGAGTAGACGAGAGTGAACGTCATCGCCAGGGGATAGAGCAACAGGATGGCCGAGTAGCGCTTCCGTATCCGTGTCACGAAGAACAGCACGACAAGCAGGGCGAAGGCCGTGTGCAGCGATGGGATCGCGGCCACCGGATTCGACGCGAGCTGGCCCAGCCGGATAACGCTGAACGCGCCGTGCATGCCGAACTCCTCGCCACCACGCAGGCTCAGCCGCTCCAAGGGCTCCAGGAAGCCGTGCTCGGCGGCCCACCAAGGCGGGGCGGCCGGATACAGGAAGTACGTAATCAAACCGGAAAGGCTTAGGACGAAAAAGCGCCGCATGAACGCCGCCCACTGCGGCCGCGCGGTGAGCCAAAGCACCGCCGCGACCCCGAGGGCGACAACGAAATGGGAGAAGTAGACGTATGTGATCGCCACTTCCCACCACTGGACGCGCGTGGGGTCATACAAGTTTTCTTGCAGCCAGGCAGTGGGGACAGTGCCGCCCGTCGCCCAGCCGAACATGGCCAGGTCAGCGTTGATAAGTTCCGTGACGTGTGGCTCTCGTACACCATCGGCGTAGCCACGGCTGATGTTGTATACGGTGAGCAGAGCGACAACCGGCAGCCAGTCCCGCGCGAAGCGCAGGTGTGAACGCACTGGTTGGTCTATTCGCCACGCCACCGCAAGTGCCCAGAGCCAGATGACGGCGTACCCAGGATCAGTGGGCAGGCCGAAGGCCAGGAAGCAGACCACGAACAGCAGGGACCACACCGAAACCGCCAGGCGCCGGCTGACGACGAACCGCCGCGACTCAGGTGGACTGTCAGATCCTTGACCCTGGGTAGGCGCTGAGGGAGTTGATGACTCCGCTTCCGCCGTTACGCGCGACTGGTTGGCCATGGAGGCTGAGGCTAACACCTGTTGCACCTGCGGCCGGTCCAGGGGGTCCGTCGTTTAGTTAGGAAGTAGTGCTGGTCAGCGGGGTGAGCTGACGAGGGGCGGCTGCTGGCACATGCCGTGGCACGACGTTGTCTGGGGTGGAGTCGCCGCAGCCGCAGGGTCGATTGACCGATCGCATCGGGCTTGTCGGCCCGGTTCAACCGGGGATCTGCCGGAAGAGCGTACTCAACCGCAGTGGACGGCGTGAGAAGCGGGTCCGGCGGCTGCCAAGGTACGTGATGCTCCGTTACGTGATCGCGAGGGGGTTGTTCTGCGCCGAGTCCGCTGACGAGGCGATGCTGTTGCGCCGCCTGGTGAGTAGCCTGCTTAGCCTCGGCTCCTGGTGCGATGATTGGCAGGTTTCGCGACGTCGGCGCAGCCAGGCGCATCGGCGGCCGGGCGTGGAGCCGGTGAAGAGGTTGTTCGGTAAGGCGCAGTGGGTCCACGCCCAGCCGGTGTCCACCCTGGCCCGGGAGTTGATCCGGCTACGGCCCGGCCGTACCGTGCGCTGCTCGGGCCCGGGTCCCGCCCGGGTACCAAGGGTCCGGGCGCCCCGCTACCTCGATGAACGTCCCGCCGAGGTCGAGGGCCGGCAGGCCCCGGGCCCTGGGAGGGCGACCTGGTGATCGGCAAGGCAGGTAAGTCCGCGGTCGCGACGTTGGTCGACCGGACGTCTCGGTTCGTGATCCTGGTTTCGTTGTCCTGCCGTGACCTGTTGACCGTGGGTGGCGCGATGATCGCCGCCGGGACGCTGCAGCCGCAGGTCGTCCGGTCGCTGACCTGGGACTACGGCTCCGAGATGGCTAGTCACGCGAGGGTCACCGCCGCCGGGTTGCCGGTGTACTTGGCCCGTCCGCGCTCCCGTTCACCTCCAATCCCACCTACTTAGCGATGGTGGCGTCCGAGATCAACGACTAACCCCGTAAGATCCATAGTTGGAAAGCCTTCCGAGGTTTTCGCCGAGCTCGTCGAGGCAAATGCTTCCACTGCCTAATTCTGCCGCGTTGTGCTGGGCGAGACTTCACCTCGCCTAAAAGAGTGCCCGGAGACTGACAGGAGCCAGCGGTGCATACCAAAACGGTCGAGCCACTGACAGTGCCAGCCACCCGCCCCAATCGATGGGTGGTTTCTCTCGTCTGGGCGACTGCCTGTATCGTGGCCGCTTTGCAGGCTTGGGCGGGACTGAGTCGACCTTGGTCCGACCGACTCAGTGACCTACAAGTATATTTGGGGGGTGTCAACTTATGGAAGGCGGGCAGCAGCCTCTATGACTTCGCCGCCGCCGAGACTGGCGCGCCGTTCACTTACCCTCCTTTCGCCGGATTGATATTTGCTCCACTTACCTACCTCAATACTGCAACATTGATGGTGATTTGGACTTTAGCCACCATTGCTGCGGTCGTGGCGATAGCGAAAATTGCCGGGAAGGTCGCCTCCGAAGCCTGGCAGGCCACCTCAGGCGTTGCGATGGCGAGCTCGGCGCTGCTGTTGTTTCTTTCCGCGCCCATCAGTAGTAATATACGTTTCGGGCAAGTTAGCATATTCCTTGCCCTGCTCGTTTTGCTCGACACGATGAAAATCGTCCCCCCAAAATTTGCCGGTGTGGCAACCGGGATCGCGGCGGCATTGAAGCTGACGCCACTGATCTTCATCCCTTATTTTTGGGTTACCGGGCAACGTCGAGCAGCCATGAACGCGCTAGGCACCTTCATTGCCGCTACCGGGTTGACCTGGCTCGTGCTCTTTGATGAATCGATTCGCTACTGGACAATAGAACTGCTGGATGTTCAGCGTGTCGGCAATATCGCCACCGGCGGCAACCAGTCTATAAACGGTGCCTTACTGCGCCTGAACCTCTCCGACTCGGTCCGAACCACCGCTGTCCTAGTGCTCGGTGGTGCCATCGTATTCGTGGCGCTGTGGCGAGCAGCCCAAATGACAAAACGGGGAAGGCTTCTGGCGGCTAGCGCAGTAGTGGGCGCCGCCAGCGTGGTGTTCTCCCCTGTCTCTTGGACCCACCATCAGATTTGGTTGGTGCTGGCGGCTTTCGCAGCAATTAGTCTAGTAGCAGCGCGCAACTGGGCGTGGTCTGCGGTCGTTGCCGCCTTGATGGTTCTACCGGTGACTTCAGTCGGCGCGAATTTGCCGGGCGGCGTTTTCTGGGAAAACATGCGGCTTGCGCTGGCGGTGTTCATTGCGTGCCTCGCGCCATTCGTTGGCGCTAGGGGCAGCACAGCGGCAGAGCCCGCCGGCGCGACCGCTTCAGCTGAAGAAAGTGGTCCGATCGAAACCGGTGATGTTTCGGCGGAGCATCTGGATCCGCCCGAACGGGGTGAGCGTTATCCGCAGGGCGCCCGCAAGGACCCTGTCGGCTGACCTCGGCCCTTCAGTTAGGGCTGACCGCAGGGTCGGGTCGCCCGAGGGTGCGGTGTGGTTCCCAGGCAACCCGACCGTTGTCCATGGCACTAGCAGTGGATCGTGTGGCTGAAGACCCGGCACTGCTGGACGCGGAAGGATCCGCCCACGGCTGCTGGGCCCCCACGGGTCCTGGAAACCGATCAACGCGGACGACATCGTGTTGATCAACCTGGCCGCACACCAGCGGTCACCCGCTACCGCTACAGGGGCAACACGATCCCAAACCCCTGGACCAAGGTCCGAACCACCGCAGCCTGACGGCGACACCGTGGAGAGCCGTATGCGGGGCCAACTCGCACGTACGGTTCGGCGAGCGGCCTGGGGAAACGGACCGGGAGCAATCCCGGCACCGCACCTCAGGCCGACTCGACCGCCCTCTCACGCCGGGGGGTCCTTAACGGCTGCGCCTCCAGGCTCTTCACCGCTTCCATGGCCTTGACCGTGAACCGCCCGGCTCGGCTCTCCCTCGACGCATCGGCTGCCGTATCAACACGACTACGTCGAGGGCCGCGGGACATCGATCCCTTGGGTCCACGCACCCGGACGGCGGGGGCCGGCTGGGGCGTGGTGTTCAGAGGCGCTGCCGTCGTCATACAGAGCGCCGGAGCCCTCGGCGCTCTGTTTGTCAGTTTTCAAGACGAAACAAACGTAAAAGTCGGGATTTGCGCTTAGTGCGGGCTCTGACATCGGAGGGCGGACGACCGGGCTGGCGTGCTCGGCCGACCATGCGAATATGGGCGGCGTGACCGCCGCCAGCCTCGCTCCGATTCTGCTCGTCCTAGGTGACGAGGAACTTCTCGCTACTCGCGCGGTCACCGAGGCGGTCGCCCAGAGCCGCAGTGTGGATCCGGAGGTGGACGTCCGCGAATACCAAGCCGGCTCCCTCACCGTCGGCGAGATCGCGGAGATGCTCAGTCCGTCGCTCTTCGGTGGACGGCGGTTGTTGATCCTGCGGTCCGGCCAGGACGCGCGGAAGGATCTGGCGGCGGCCCTCCTCGCCTACGCGAAGAACCCCGACCCCGAGGTGCAGCTGGTCGTGCTCCACCTCGGCGCGGCCAAGGGTAAGGCGTTCGCGGACGGGCTGAAGGCGGCCGGCGCGACCGTGGTGCCCGCCGCCCGGCTGAGGGGGCACCGGGAGCGGGTGGCGTTCGTCCGGGACGAGTTTCGGCGGGCCGGTGGCCGGTGTACCGACGCCGCCGCCGAGGCGCTCATCGCGGCGGTCGGTAATGACCTGCGTGAACTCGCCGCCGCCTGCTCGCAGTTGATGGCCGACACCGACGGGAAGATCAGCCCGGAGATGGTGGCCCGGTACTACCGGGGGCGGGTCGAGGTGTCGGGCTTCACCGTCGCCGATGCGACGATGGTGGGCGACGTGCCGGCGGCGCTGGAGGCGCTGCGTTGGGCGCTGCACGTCGGCGTTGACCCGGTGCCGATTGCTGATGCGCTCGCCGACGGCGTGCGTACCGTGGCCCGGGTCGCCTCCGCCGGGCGGGGGAGCCCTTACCAACTGGCGAGCACCCTTGGCATGCCGGCCTGGAAGATTGAGCGGGCGCAGCGGCAGAGCCGCGGTTGGACGCCGGAAGGTCTGGTGCAGGCCATGCGGGCCGCGGCCGAGTGCAACGCGGCCGTGAAGGGGGGCTCGGACGACCGGGCGTACGCGCTGGAGCGGGCTGTCGTCTCGGTGGCGGCGGCGCGGCAGGGTGGCGGCCGGTGACCGGACCGAGATCGTGGGCCATCCTGACGGCGGAGGAGGAGCGCTACCGGCCGTTGTACGCGCGCCTGCTGGGGCTGCGGTTCGTCAACCCCGGTGGGGTGCTCTGCTTCGTCTTCTTCGAGGGGGCCGTCGCGCTGGCGGCGCTTCTGGCGCTTGCCGAACTGGTCAGCTGGTGGTCGGTGCTGGTGCTGCCGGCGATGGTCGCGGTGATGGTGAAGATCAACGATGTGGTGGCAGCGCGGGTCGTCCGCTCCGCGGCGCTCGTGCCCGACCAGGAGCGGGACCGCTTCCGCCACCAGATGGAGCCCGTGGTCGGCACCGCGCGGGTTGGCTGGATCCGGCACAGCATGCCTGGCATCGTCGTCTCGTCCGGCCCAGAGCGTCCCGGGGAGCTGGCTTCGGTCGCCGCGCGGGAGCTGCCCTCGGTCGGAGTGCGGGAGCTGCCCTCGGCCGGAGTGCGGGAGCTGCCTTCGGCCGGAGTGCGGGAGCTGCCTTCGGCCGGAGCGGCGCCGGCCGAACGCTGACCTCGGCAGCGCGACCCGTTGTCCTGGGCCACCGCAGGAGATTCGTGCGTCGGGCAGCACAAAACCCCGGACCGGATTGGGCCGGGGTTTTGTCCTGAACTGGTATGGCTGGGTCAGGCGGAGAACGACGCCACGCGCTTGGCGATAGCCGACTTACGGTTCGCAGCCTGGTTGGCGTGGATAACGCCCTTGCTGGCGGCCTTGTCCAGCTTGCGGGCGGCATCGCGCATGAGAACCGTCGCCTTCTCCACGTCGCCGGTCTCGGCGGCCTCGTGGAACTTGCGGATGGCGGTCTTCAGCGACGACTTGACCGACTTGTTACGCAGCCGGCGCTTCTCGTTCTGCCGGTTGCGCTTGATCTGGGACTTGATGTTCGCCACGCGACAGCCTCGTCTGATAGCTCGGGTTGGTCTGCATCCGCGCGGCGAGCATGCGTCATCGTCGCGCGAAGTGCCAGGCTACCAGGTCGCTCGGGTAGCGCCAAAGTTGCCTCCCGGGCCACCCGCCGGAGGCGGTGCGACTGGCAGCGGAGCTCCGCACCCGACGGGGGCAGCACCAGGTCGGGTTCAGCACCCGGTGGCGTCAGCACCGGGCGGGGTTCAGCCCCAGCCCTGCCGGCGGGCAAGCCAGTCGAGCGCGTACTCGCCGCTGCGGCGTTGGTGGGCCGCGAGCTGCTCGGTCGCGGTCTCCGGAACCGTGGCTGCGGTGGTGAGGAAGTAGCCGGCCAGCGCCGCCAGCGTGACATCCAGGGCATCCGGCGGGGCCTCGGCGGTAGCCGGGTGGGCCGCGAAGGCGGTGTCCAGCCAGTCGGTGGTCAGGGCGGGTGTTGCGACGGTGACCTTCGGGAAGGGGGAGCTCGCTGGTTCGGCCGGGGAGCTTGCGCCGCCGGTACCGGCCAACGCTGCGACGGTGACCTCCTGCTGCTCCACGGCATGCCCCCCGAGGAGGAGCGTGACCAGGTCGAACCAGGCCGGACCGCGGCAGAGCCAGGTCCAGTCACAGAACCACACCTGCCCGTGCGAGGTGAGTAGCACGTTGTCCGGCCGCAGGTCCCCGTGGATCAAACCGGCTGCCGGGGCGAGGTACCCCGGCAGCCGGGACTCGAGCCCGACCAGTTCGGGCAGCCGCTGCTCGAGCCCGGCCGGCAGCGGCGGAGGTGCCTCCCGGCCTGCCGCCACGTCACCCCAGCAGAGGATGTCGGCTTGGGCCAGGTCGGCCAGGTGCGGCGGGTTGAGCGCGGCGAGGTCGCTGGGCGGTGGGTCCAGGGCGGCGGCGACCTCCGCGTACGCGGTCAGGGTGGTGGTCAGCTCCGACGGCTCCCACGGGCGCCCGGGCGGATAGCCGTCAACCGCGTCGAGGGCGACGGCGAACCAACCGGACTCTGCCAGGGTCCAGCGGGCTCGGGGTGCCGCCAGTCCGGGCGGGAGCCGGTCGAGGACCGTCGCCTCTCGCCAGTACCAGTTGGCCAGGTGGGAGTCGTGGGGCGCGGCCTTGACGAAGACCTGGCCGCCGTCGGCGGCGGACAGCACCCCGGCGAAGCCACGGGTGAAGCCGGTGGTCGCGGTACGTGTCGCGACCACCGGGGCGCCGAGGCGGTCGGCGAGGGCTGCCCGCAAACCCACTGGCAGGTCGGACCAGCCGGGCCGGCGGGTCCCGGTATGCGGGGGTGAACTCGGCATCTTTCCAGTGTCGTACGGATCCGCGAGTCCACCAGGCTAAGCAGGCAGTGTGTCGACGAACGAAGGGCGGATGTCACCGGCCAGCCATAATCGGGCTCCTCGAGAAGGTTGTCGCACCCTCCTGGCCGGCAGGTTCGGGAAGGTTTGTCACACCCTCCTGGCCGGCGGGTTCGGGAGTTGTCGCACGGTCCCGGTCGGCGGGTTCTGGAAGACTGGCGGGTCATGCGGACCGACGACTTCTGGCAGCTGGTTGACGAGGCCCGGGTAGGGGGTGGGGGTGAGCCGGACGCGGTCGCCGTCCGGGCCGTGGCCCTGCTCGCGGAGCGGGAGCCGGAGGAGATCCTCGGGTACACGCGCCATCAGGCCCGGGTGCTGGCCGCCTCGCACCGCGTGGACCTCTGGGGTGCGGCGTATCTGATCAACGGCGGGATCTCCGACGACGGCTTCCACGACTTCCGTGGTTGGCTGATGACCCAGGGGCGCGAGGTGTTCGCGGGTGCCGTCGCCGAGCCGGACTCGCTGGCCGACCTGCCGCCGGTACGGACCGCGTCGTTGTCGGGTGAGGAGTTCGCCTGCGCCCGGATGCTGGCGGTGCCGTGGGAGGCGTACCGGAAGGCGACCGCGACCGAGCTGCCGGCGGACCGGGATCCGGTTCCGGTGCCGGACCTGAACGATTTCTGGGATTTCGACGACGCGGATGAGGCCCGTCGCCGGCTCCCGAAGCTCGCCGCCCTCTTCGTCGAGCCACCGGGCGAGTAGTCCAGCTGCCAGTGATTCGTCGAGTCGCCGGGCGAATAGCGCGGTTGCAGTGTTTCGTCGGGCTGCCGGGCTGCCGGGCTGCCGGGCTGCCGGGCTGCCGGGCTGTCGGGCTGCCGAGCGGACCGGCCTGCCGTTGAACCGGCCCGGTTTGTCGCCGGGTGCGCTCGGGGTTTGCCCGCGCAGCGGACCCGAGGGCGTGGCGTGGGAGCATTAGCGGGGGCCGGTGCCGCGCCGGCTCGCTCCACGTCAGTCGACCAGAACGGACCGCTGTGCCACCGACGCTCGATTCCGGCGCGAACACTCCTGGTGCCACCGAACCGGCGCGTATCCGGAACTTCTGCATCATCGCCCACATCGATCATGGGAAGTCGACCCTGGCCGACCGGATGTTGCAGCTCACCGGTGTGGTCGACCCCCGACAGATGCGGGCGCAATACCTCGATCGGATGGACATCGAGCGGGAACGCGGGATCACCATCAAGAGTCAGGCCGTCCGGATGCCGTGGGCGATTCGGGAGGGGGAGCGGGCCGGCGAGAGCGCCGTGCTCAACATGATCGATACCCCCGGGCACGTCGACTTCAGCTACGAGGTCTCCCGCTCCCTGGCGGCCTGCGAGGGCGCGATCCTGCTGGTGGATGCGGCCCAGGGGATCGAGGCGCAGACCCTGGCCAACCTCTACCTGGCGCTCGAGAACGATCTGCACATCATCCCGGTGCTCAACAAGATCGACCTGCCGGCGGCGCAGCCGGAGAAGTACGCCGAGGAGTTGGCGCACCTGATCGGTGGCGATCCGGCGGACTGCATCCGGGTCTCCGGCAAGACCGGCGACGGCGTGCCGCACCTGCTCGACGAGATCGTCCGGCAGTTCACCCCGCCGGTCGGTGTGGCGGAGTCGTCGGCCCGAGCAATGATCTTCGACTCGGTGTACGACGTATACCGCGGCGTGGTCACCTACGTCCGGGTGGTTGACGGGCAGATCAACGCCCGGGACCGGATCAAGATGATGTCCACCGGTGCGGTCCACGAGCTGCTGGAGATCGGGGTGATCTCCCCGGAGATGGTGAAGGCGGACGCCCTCGGTGTCGGCGAGGTCGGATATCTGATCACCGGCGTGAAGGATGTCCGGCAGTCGCGGGTCGGTGACACCGTCACCATCAACGCGAGGCCGGCGGCGGAGCCGCTCGGCGGGTACAAGGACCCGAAGCCGATGGTCTACTCCGGCCTCTACCCGATCGACGGGTCGGACTACCCGAACCTGCGGGACGCGTTGGACAAGCTCAAGCTCAATGACGCGGCGCTGACCTACGAGCCGGAGACCTCCGGTGCGCTCGGTTTCGGCTTTCGCTGCGGCTTCCTCGGCCTGTTACACCTGGAGATCATCCGGGAGCGGCTGGAGCGGGAGTTCAACCTCGACCTGATCTCCACCGCGCCGAACGTGGTCTACCGGGCCATCAGCGAAGACGGCGAGGAGGTCGTGGTCACCAACCCGAGCGAGTACCCGACCGGCAAGATCGCCGAGGTGTACGAGCCGGTGGTGCGCGCCACGGTGTTGACCCCGAACGACTTCGTCGGCGCGGTCATGGAGCTCTGCCAGGGCCGCCGGGGCACGCTGCTCGGCATGGACTACCTCTCCGCCGACCGGGTGGAGCTGCGCTACACGCTGCCGCTTGCGGAGATTATTTTCGACTTCTTCGACCAGCTCAAGAGCCGCACCAAGGGGTACGCGTCGTTGGACTACGAGCCCTCGGGCGAGCAGGCCTCCGACCTGGTCAAGGTGGACATCTTGCTACACGGTGAGCCGGTTGACGCGTTCAGCGCGATCGTGCACAAGGACAAGGCGTACGCCTACGGCACCACCATCGCCGCGAAGCTGCGCTCCCTGATCCCCCGCCAGCAGTTCGAGGTGCCCATTCAGGCGGCGATCGGCAGCCGGGTGATCGCCAGGGAGACGATCCGCGCGATCCGCAAGGACGTCCTGGCGAAGTGCTACGGCGGTGACATCAGCCGCAAGCGCAAGCTGCTGGAGAAGCAGAAGGAAGGCAAGAAGCGGATGAAGATGGTGGGCCGGGTCGAGGTGCCGCAGGAGGCGTTCATCGCCGCGCTCTCCTCGGACTCCGGCGGCGGCGGTGGCGGTGGCAAGACGTCCGGTAAGAAATAGCCGAGGCGCGGGGCCCAGGGCAGCCACCCTGGGCCCCCGTATCCCTTGATCCGGTCGACCTCAGGAGGCGTCGAGGACCTCGGCGACCACCCGGGTGGGGCTCTGTTTGCCGGTTGTCGGGGCCCAGACGCCCTCCTCCGCGGTCCACCGTAGCCCTTGGAAGTGGACCAGTTGGACTCCGTTGTCCTGGGCGTGGGACACCAGCCAGTGCGCGTACCGCCAGCCGCCCTGCTCGTCGTCCACCGTCACGGTCAGCCGGGTCGGGTCGGCCGCCGCGGCCTCGGCGGCGAGCCCCCAGTCCAGGGTGAGCCCCTGGGCCAGCGCCGCGGTCGCCGCGGCCCCGCGGTGCTGCGGATCGTCGTTGATGGCGCAGGCCACCGCTCCGCTGGCCTGACCGAGCAGGGCGCGACTCAGCACCTCTGACTCGTCGGCCCACTTCTGGTACGCCTCCGGGAAGGCCGAGCGCTGCACCGTTTGGGCGGCGTCGGTCACCCGCATCTCCTCCCAGTCGCGTACCTTCGCCAGCGCGGCGTAGAAGGTGTTTGTCGCGTACCGCGGGTCCCGGATCTCGGCTGGCGAACCCCAGCCCTGGCTGGGCCGTTGCTGGAACAGGCCCACCGAGTCCCGGTCGCCGCCGGCCAGGTTGCGCAGCCCCGACTCCTGGTACGCGGTCGCCAGCGCCACCACGACCGCCCGTTCCGGCATGCCGCGCTGCGCCCCGATGGCCGCGATCGTCGCCGCGTTGGCCATCTGGCCGGCATCCAGCTCCACCTGGCCGTCCGCCTGCACCGTGCAGCTCCGCCCGGCGAACGGCAGCCGAATCCCGTCCGCGATGTGCCGGAAGGTGATGAAGAGCCCGACCACGGCGACGAGCGCCAGAACGATGCCACTCGCTACGACTGCCCGAGTCCGCACCTGCACCCCCTGATTCGATGAGTCCGACAAGCGTAAGCCCCGGTGCCCGGTGAGCCACCGGCCAGCCGGGGCGGCGCTGCCCGGGCGTTCGGTCGGTTCGGCTGCCGGTCGGTCGAGGCGGCGGTGGGGCGTCTGCGACTTCCCGTGCTGCGCCGGCCAGAAACCCGGCGCTTTCGTCCGTGCCGGGCCCGGAGAGAAACCCGGGGCTACCGCCGGTGCCAGGCCCGGTCCGGAACCGGGCTACTGGCCCGGCACCCAGCTCGCTGGCCGCTTCTCCCGGAACGCCGACACGCCCTCCAGCCCCTCCGCGGAGAGAAAGTAGCCGGTGGAGAGGGCGGCCAGGTCGGCGAGCTCGCCCCGCAGATCGGTCGCGGTGGGGCGGCGGAGCAGCTGTTTCGCCCCGGCCAGTGCGCCAGGTGCGCCCCGGACCAGCGAATCGCAGTAACGGGCGACGACGGCATCCAACTCCGCCAGCGGCACCGCCGTGGTGACCAGACCGACTTCGGCGGCCCGCTGCCCGTCGAAGGTGTCCCCGGTCAGGTAGAGCTCGGCCGCGGCGCGGGGCCGCAGTCGGGGCAGCACCGTCGCCGAGATCACCGCCGGGATCACCCCGATTCGGACCTCGGTGAAGGCGAACGTCGCCTCCTGGGCGCAGATCGCCAGATCGGCCGCGGCAATCAAGCCCAGCCCGCCGGCCCGTGCCGGCCCGGCCACCCGCGCCACCACTGGCTTTGGGCATTCCGATACGGCCGCGAGCACGTCACCGAGCATCCCGGCCGGCACCGTGCCGCTGGCGTACGCGGCGGCGGTCTCCTTCAGGTCGGCGCCGGAGCAGAAGACCGGCCCGGCGTGGTCCAGCACGACCGCGCGTACGGCGTCGTCGGCGACCGCCGCGGCGAGTCCGTCGAGTAGCTGGGTCATCAGCGGGGTGGAGAGCGCGTTGCGGTTGTGCGGGCTGTTCAGGGTGAGGGTGGTCACCCCACCGGCCGTGGCGGCCCGCACCAGAGCGTCGGGAGAGGTCATGCGGGCACACTAGTGGCCATGCCCGGTGTCCTACCAGAAGGCGAGCGCATCCCGATGGATGGATCGCTGCCCAAAACCGCCCTGACCTCGGTGGGAACGCGGGGGTTCGGCGTGTACGTACACGTCCCCTTCTGTGCCAGCCGGTGCGGGTACTGCGACTTCAATACCTACACGGCCGCCGAGTTGGGGGGTGGCGCCAGCCGGGAGGAGTACGCCGACGCCGTACTCGCCGAACTCGCGTTGGCCGCCCGGGTGCTGCGCGGGAACCCTCCGCCCCGGGTCGACACGGTCTTCGTCGGCGGTGGCACCCCCACCCTGCTGCCCGCGGCGGACCTCGCCCGGATCCTCGACGGCATCGATCGCACCTGGGGATTGGCCGCCGACGCGGAGATCACCACGGAGGCCAACCCGGAGTCGGTCACCCCGCGGTCTCTCGCCGCGCTGCGGGCCGCCGGCTACACGAGGATCTCGCTGGGGATGCAGTCCGCGTCGCCCGGAGTGCTCGCGATCCTGGACCGGCGGCACAGCGCCGGCCGGGCCGTCGCCGCCGCCCGGGAGGCCCGGGAGGCCGGGTTCGACCACGTCAACCTGGACCTGATCTACGGGACGCCGGGGGAGAGCGCGGCCGACTTCGCCGCCTCGCTCGACGAGGTGGTCGCCGCGGGGGTGGACCATGTCAGCGCGTACTCCCTGATCGTGGAGGAGGGGACCCGGCTCGCGGCCCAGGTGCGGCGGGGCGAGTTGGCGCAGCCCTCCGACGACGTCGCCGCGGACCGTTACCTGGCCGCGGAGGCGGCCCTCGACGCCGCCGGGTTCTCCTGGTACGAGGTTTCCAACTGGGCGCGGACCCCAGCCGCCCGGTGCCGGCACAACCTCTTGTACTGGACCGGCGGCGACTGGTGGGGCCTCGGCCCGGGCGCACACAGCCACGTCGGCGGGGTGCGTTGGTGGAACGTCAAACACCCCACGGCGTACGCGCAGCGGCTCGCGGCGGGCGCGTCGCCGGGCTTGGCCCGGGAGGTGCTGACCGCCGACGAGGCGCACCTGGAGGACGTCATGCTGCGGCTCCGGCTCGCCGCGGGCCTGCCGCTGGACGTGTTGGACCCCGTCGGTCGCGCCGGCGCCGATCGGGCCCGGGCAGCGGGTCTGCTGGCCGCGGCGGCGTACGGCGAGGGTCGGGCGGTGTTGACCCTGCGCGGTCGGCTGCTCGCGGACGCGGTGGTGCGGGACCTGCTCGGCTGATTGGCGACTCGACGGTTCTCGATCTCTATTGATCATCGCGTTGGCGGGCGTGCCGACGTAGACTGGCACTCGCTAGAGTCGAGTGCCAGTAAGCGCCTCGACGGCGGACGCGCGGTGGGAGGAGGGGGGAAGGATGGGTCTCGACGACCGCAAACTCGCGGTGTTGCGCGCGATCGTCGAAGACTACGTCGCCACGCAGGAGCCCGTCGGCAGCAAGATGCTGGTCGAGCGCCACCAACTCGGGGTCTCCCCAGCGACCGTCCGCAACGACATGGCGGTCCTGGAGGAGGAGGGCTACATCCGGCAGCCGCACACCAGCGCCGGCCGGGTGCCCACCGACCGTGGCTACCGGCTCTTCGTGGACCGGTTGTCCCGGGTGAAGCCGCTCACCCCGGCCGAGCGTCGGGCGATCGAGCGTTTCCTGGTCGGCGCGGTTGACCTCGACGACGTGGTGCACCGCACGGTCCGGCTGCTGGCCCAGCTGACCCGGCAGGTCGCCGTCGTGCAGTACCCGTCGCTGGCCCGATCCTCGGTGCGGCACCTGGAACTGGTGCCGGTCTCCACCACCCGGCTGATGCTTGTCATGATCGCCGATACCGGTCGGGTCGAGCAGCGGCTCGTCGAGCTTCCTGGGCCGATCCCCCCTGACGACGTGATCGATCTGCGTCAGCTAGTCAACGAGAAGCTGGTCGGTACCCGGCTCGCCGACACACCGCCGCTGGTGCAGGCGTTGGTTGACGAGGTGAGCGGGGAGCTGCGACCGGCGATGGTCACCCTCTCCACCGTCTTGCTGGAGACGCTGGTCGAACGGCACGAGGAGCGCATCGCCCTCGCCGGCACCGCCAATCTCACCCGCGGTGGTCTGCTCGACTTCCAGGGCTCGTTGCGCCCCATCCTGGAGGCGCTGGAGGAGGAGGTGGTCCTCCTCAAACTCATCGGGGAGGTCGAGCCGAGCGCGATGCGCGTCCGGATCGGCGACGAGAACGAGATCGACAATCTCCGGGCCACCTCGGTGGTGAGCACCGGCTACGGACCAGGGGTGACGATCCTGGGGGGCCTCGGAGTGGTCGGGCCGACCCGGATGGACTATCCCAGCACCATCGCCACGGTTCGGGCCGTGGCGCGCTACGTGGGCGACCTGCTAGCCCAAAACTAGGCATTACCGTCCGGCCGGACCGGGCCGGCGGTCGGCGCAAGCGAGACGAACATGAGGACACCGAACGCAGTGGCCAAGGACTACTACGGCATCCTCGGCGTGAGCCGGGAAGCCTCCGACGACGAGATCAAGCGCGCCTACCGCAAGCTCGCGCGCCAGTACCACCCGGACGTGAATCCGGACGCGGCGGCGCAAGAGAAGTTCAAGGACATCAACGCCGCGTACGAGGTCCTCTCCGACGACCGGAAGCGGCAGATCGTTGACCTTGGTGGCGACCCGCTCGCCCCCGGCGGCGGGGGTGGCGGCCCGGGTGGACCCGGCGAGGCCGGTCCGTTTGTCGGCTTCCAAGACATCATGGACGCCTTCTTCGGGGGGGCCGCCGGCGGCGGCGGACGGGGGCCGCGCCCCCGCACCCGACCGGGCTCCGACGCGATCCTGCGCCTCGAACTGGACCTGCCCGAGACCGCGTTCGGCGTGGAGGCGCCGATCACGGTCGACACCGCCGTCCTCTGCACCACCTGTTCCGGTGCGGGTACCGCCGCCGGCACCCATCCGGAGAACTGCGAGGCGTGTGGCGGGCGGGGCGAGGTGCAGTCGGTGCAGCGCACCTTCCTCGGGCAGGTGGTCTCGGCCCGGCCGTGTACCGCCTGCCAGGGCCATGGCACCACGATTCCGAACCCCTGCCCCACCTGCGCCGGGGACGGCCGGGTGCGGACCCGGCGTTCGCTGACCGTCAAGATTCCCGCCGGGGTCGAGGACGGGATGCGGATCCGACTGGCCCAGCAAGGCGAGGTAGGCCCCGGCGGTGGCACCGCCGGCGACCTCTATGTGGAGATCCACGAGCGCCCGCATGATGTCTTCTCCCGCAAGGGCGACGATCTGCACTGCCGGGTGGCGGTCCCGATGACGACGGCGGCGCTCGGCACCCGCCTGACCATCAAGACGCTGGACAGCGAGGAGCCGGTTGACGTCAAGGCCGGCACCCAGCCCGGCAGCATGCTGCGGCTTCGCGCCCGCGGCGTGCCGCACCTGCGGGGGACCGGCCGGGGTGATCTGTTCGTCCACTTGGACGTGCGGACGCCCACCAAGCTGGACGCCGACCAGGAACAGATGCTGCGCGAGTTCGCCCAGACCCGGGGCGAGGAGTTCGCCGAGCTGACCAAGCAGGGGGGCTTCTTCTCCCGGATGCGCGACGCTTTCAACGGCCACGCCTGACTCGGCCTGTCCCGGTGTCCCAGGCCAGCGGCCCAGGGCACCGGGATGGTCGCTAGCCTGGCACCGTGTCCGCGCCGCTGTTCCTGGTTGATTCGTTGCCCACCGCCGAGACGGCGACCCTGGACGGGCCGGAGGGGCATCACGCCGCGACGGTGCAGCGGTTGCGGGTCGGCGAGGAGTTGCTGCTCGCTGACGGCCGCGGCGGCACGGCCGTCGCCGTGGTCACGGCGGTGGGAAAGGGTGTCCTTGACTTTCGGATCACCTCCCGGGAACACCTGGCCGCCCCCGCCCACCGGCTCGTCGTCGTTCAGGGGCTGGCCAAGGGGGAGCGGGGTGAGCTGGCCGTGCAGGCGATGACCGAGGTCGGCGTGGACGCGATCGTGCCCTGGGCGGCCGCGCGTTCGGTCACCCAGTGGCGCGGTGACCGGGGGGCACGTGCCCGGGGCAAGTGGGTCGCCACCGCGCGGGAGGCCGCGAAGCAGGCCCGCCGGGCCTGGCTGCCGGTGGTGACCGGCGCCCCGGCCGAGTCCACCTCCGAGGCAGCCCGTCGGATCGCCGGCGCTGCCGCGGCGTTCGTGCTACACGAGCAGGCGGAGGAACGTCTGGTCACCGCGGAGCTGCCCGACCGCGGCGAGATCGTGCTGGTGGTCGGTCCCGAGGGCGGCGTAGCCCCGGCCGAGCTGGCCGCCTTCGTCGAGGCCGGGGCCCGAACGGTGCGGCTGGGCCCGTCGGTGCTGCGTACCTCCACCGCCGGGGTGGCGGCGCTTTCGGTGCTCGCCACCCGCCTTGGCCGCTGGTAGCGCCGGTTCTCCCGCTCTGGGGGGCGGTGCCCGGAGCGTTTCCTTACACTGCCTCGGTGAATACAACTGACTGCCTGTTCTGCCGGATCGTCGCCGGTGAGATTCCCGCCACGGTTGTCCGGGAGACCCCGACAACCCTCGCGTTCCGTGACATCGGTCCGAAGGCTCCGGTGCACGTGCTGGTGATCCCGAAGGAGCACTACGCCGACGTGGCCACCCTGGCGGAGGGGGACCCGGGGCTCGCTGGCGAGGTGCTCGCCACCGCCGCCGCGGTCGCCGAGGAGGAGGGCCTGCTCGGTGACGGCTTCCGGCTGCTCTTCAACACCGGGGCGTACGGCGGTCAAGAGGTCTTTCATGTCCACGCACACCTGCTCGGTGGTGCGCCGCTCGGGCCGATGCTGACCGGTAACGTCAGCTGACGGCGGCGGGCGTCGGCCGGTCGGTGCCGGGCAGGGGAATTGGGCGAGGTGCCCCGGCGGTTGAACCGATACGATGGGGGCAACGACCAGCACGCCGCGGCGACCAGCCCGGCGCCGAGAGCGAGAGCAGGTGGCGCAGGGCCGCTCGGCCCAACCTATGACCAGCACCCCACCTCCCGGCCCGCCCCGGGCGCAGACCAGGATCACCGTCCCGGAGCCGAGGATCATGGTCAATCTCCTCGGTGCGGGGGACGAGATCCTGCGACTGGTCGAGCGCTCCGTGAGCAGCGACGTGCATGTTCGGGGTAACGAGATCACGATCACCGGCGCACCCGCGGACAACGCTCTCGCCGAGCGGCTCTTCGGCGAATTGATCGAACTCATCGAGAAAGGTGAGACGCTGACCACCGATGCTGTCCGGCGTACCGTTGGCATGCTCGAGCAGGGCAGCGCCGAACGGCCCGCCGAGGTCCTGACGCTCAACATCCTCTCCCGACGCGGTCGTACCATTCGCCCCAAGACGCTCGGGCAGAAGCGTTACGTCGACGCCATCGACGCGCACACCATCGTCTTCGGTATCGGTCCCGCCGGCACCGGCAAGACCTACCTGGCGATGGCGAAGGCGGTCCAGGCGCTGCAGGCCAAGCAGGTCAATCGGATCATCCTCACCCGGCCGGCGGTCGAGGCGGGCGAGCGGCTGGGCTTCCTGCCCGGCACGCTGAACGAGAAGATCGACCCGTACCTGCGACCGCTGTACGACGCGTTGCACGACATGCTCGACCCGGAGTCGATCCCGAAGCTGATGGCGGCGGGCACGATCGAGGTGGCGCCGCTGGCGTACATGCGGGGTCGTACCCTCAACGACGCGTTCATCATTCTGGACGAGGCGCAGAACACCACGCCGGAGCAGATGAAGATGTTCCTCACCCGGCTCGGCTTCGGTTCCAGGATCGTGGTCACCGGCGACGTAACCCAGGTGGACCTTCCTGGCGGGACGACCAGCGGCCTGCGGGTCGTCCGGGAGATCCTCAACGATCTGGCGGACGTGCACTTCGCCCAGCTCTCCAGCTCGGACGTGGTCCGACACCGGCTGGTTGGGGAGATCGTCGACGCGTACGCCCGCTGGGACGTGGAGCGGGAAAACCAGCAGGCGAAGAGCGTGCAGGCGGTGCCCGGCCGGCCCGCCCAGGGCGGCCGTGCCGGCCGGCGCCGCTAACGAAGCAAAGGAAGACAGTGTCCATCGAGATTGCCAATGAGTCCGGGGTTGACGTCGACACCGACGCGATACTCGCCGTCGCCCGGCACGCCCTCGACGAAATGGGGGTCAACCAGCTCGCCGAGCTCTCCGTGTTGCTTGTCGACATCGACTACATGGCCGAGTTGAACCACCGCTGGATGGGCGGGGACGGCCCCACCGATGTCCTTGCCTTTCCGATGGACGAGGGCAGTGTTGACCACGGGCCGGGGGAGAACGCCACCGTCGGCGCCGAGCCGGCGTTGCTCGGTGACATCGTGCTCTGCCCCGAGGTGGCCGCGAAGCAGGCGGTGACCGCGGGCCACTCCACCGCCGACGAGCTGCATCTACTCACTGTGCACGGGGTGCTGCACCTGCTCGGCTACGACCACGCCGAGCCGGAGGAGGAGCGGGAGATGTTCGGCCTCCAAGCCCGGCTGCTGGTGAGTTGGCGGTCGACCCGGTCACGATGATGGCCTCTCTTGCCGCAGCAACGGCCGGCGCGTCCGGCCTCCCCGACGTGCAACTGGTTCTCCTCGCGGCTGGCCTGGTGGTCCTCGCCGGCCTGATCGCGATGACCGAGGCGGCGCTGGCCGCGGTCTCGCCGGCCCGCGCGGCCGAGTTGGTCCGCGACGGAGCCCGGGGCGCCCGAGCGTTGCGATCCGTCGCCGGGGACGTGGTCCGGCACCTCAACCTGCTGCTGCTGTTGCGGCTGCTCGCCGAACTGAGCGCGACCACCCTGGTGGCCCTGGTCGCGGTCGACTCGCTCGGCGCCGGCTGGCTGGCCGCGGTGGTGACGGCCGGGGCGATGACCGTGGTCAGCTTCGTGGTGGTCGGCGTCGGGCCGCGCACCATCGGCCGGCAGCACGCCTACGCGGTGGGTCGCGGGGTGGCGCCGCTGGTGCGTTGGCTGGGTCGGGCACTCAACCCCCTCGCCTCGCTGTTGATCCTGATCGGTAATGCGGTCACCCCGGGGCGTGGTTTCCGGGAGGGTCCCTTCGCCACCCAGGTGGAGCTGCGTGAACTGGTCGACCTGGCCGAGCAGCGCGGTGTGGTGGAGCATGGCGAGCGACAGATGATCCACTCGGTCTTCGCACTCGGTGACACCATCGTCCGTGAGGTGATGGTGCCGCGTACCGAGATGGTCTGGATCGAGCGGCACAAGATGCTCTCCCAGGCCCTGGCGCTCTTTCTGCGGTCCGGCTTCTCCCGGATCCCGGTCATCGGCGAGAGCGTTGACGATGTGCTCGGCGTGCTCTACCTAAAAGACCTGATTCGGCGTACGCAGGGCGGCGCCCCGGAGGACCGGCGCCTCCCGGTGGCCGAGTTGATGCGCCCAGCCACCTTCGTGCCGGAGTCCAAGCCGGTTGACGATCTCCTTTCGGAGATGCAGGCCGCCCGGAACCACCTCGTGATCGTTGTGGACGAGTACGGCGGGACCGGCGGACTGGTCACTATCGAGGACATCCTGGAGGAGATCGTCGGCGAGATTACCGATGAGTACGATGTTGAGCGTCCGCCGATCGAGCACCTCGACGACGATGCGGTGCGGGTAACCGCGCGGCTGCCCGTGGAGGACCTCGGCGAGTTGTTCGACACCGAGCTGCCCAACGATGAGGTGGAGACGGTGGGCGGCCTGCTCGCGCAGTCCCTGGGCCGGGTCCCGATCCCCGGTGCCCAGGTTGAGGTGGCCGGTCTGCGTCTGCTCGCCGAGGGCACCACCGGGCGGCGCAACCGGATCGACACGGTCCTGGTGCGTCGGGTGGAGCCGGCCGACCAACAGCACGATCCGAAGCGTGGCGAATCCGCCGATGCCCCGGACGACACCGACCAAGCCGAGGAGAGGCAACCCGCCGATGCCTGAGTCACCCGCCGTACCGACCACCGGGTTCACCCCGGTGGAGCTGACCGCCGAGGACGCCAAACTGGTCGTCCTAGCCCGGGGGGCGCGCGGCCGGACCGGTGCCGTCGAAGGTGCCGCGGTCCGGGACCAGGACGGCCGGACGTACGCCGCGGCGAGCGTCTCGCTGCCGTCGCTGGTGTTGACCGCGCTGCAGCTCGCGGTGGCCTCCGCGGCGGCGGCGGGCTGCACCCGGCTGGAGGCCGCGGCGGTGGTGACCGAGGCGTCAACGCTGGACGGGGCCGGCCATGCGGCGGTCCGTGACCTCGCCGCCGACGCGCCGATCCACGTGGCGGCCCCGGACGGCACGCTCCTCGGGACGGTGGCCGAGTGACTTCCGCGCACCTTCGGCAGCCGTACCGGGCGGGCTTTGGTTGCTTCGTGGGACGGCCGAACGCCGGCAAGTCAACGCTGACCAACGCGATCGTCGGGCAGAAGATCGCCATCACGTCCAGTAAGCCGCAGACAACCCGGCACGTCATCCGGGCGGTGCTGCACCGGCCCGACTCGCAGCTCGTGCTGGTAGACACGCCGGGCCTGCACCGGCCCCGGACGCTGCTCGGCGAGCGCCTCAACGATTTGGTGCGGCAGACGTGGAGCGAGGTTGATGTGATCGGCCTCTGCATCCCGGCGGACGAGCCGATCGGCCGGGGCGACCGCTTCATCACCGGTGAGTTGGCCGAGCTGAAGGCGACCGTGCTCGCCGTGGTCACGAAGACCGATCTGGTCGACCGAGAGCAGCTGGCCAAGCAGCTGGTCGCGGTGAGTGAACTGGCCGACTTCGCGGAGGTCGTTCCGGTCAGCGCGGTCTCCGGGCACCAGGTCGACACGCTGGTGGACGTGATGACCCGCTACCTGCCGGAGTCGCCGCAGCTCTACCCGGACGACATGCTCACCGAGGAACCGGAGCAGGTGCTGGTCGCCGAGCTGATCCGGGAGGCGGCGTTGGAGGGGGTGCGCGACGAGCTGCCGCACTCCATCGCGGTGGTGGTGGAGGAGATGATCCCGGCGGAACGGGTCATCAAGATCTACGCCGACGTGTACGTCGAGCGGCCGAGCCAGAAGGCGATCGTGATCGGGCACCGGGCCAGCCGGCTCCGGGATGTCGGCATCCGGGCGCGGCGGCAGATCGAGGAGCTGCTCGGCACCCGGGTCTACCTTGACCTGCACGTCCGGGTGGCGAAGGACTGGCAGCGGGACCCGAAACAGCTCCGTAAGCTCGGTTTCTAGCGCAACGCCCGGCTTAGCGCCGACCGTTCCAGATGACTTGTCGGCTTCGACAGGTTGATGAGGAAATTCACTTTTCCTCCGGGCAGGCTCGCACTTTTCCAGTTGCCGGCGGAAGGTAGGGGACTGTGTTGCCCGCCCCTCACTGGAAATAGTTGCGAGCTGATGCGAAATCGTTACCTAGACCTGTTGCGCGCCCTCGCCGTCGTTCGGGTCGTGGTCTACCACGTAACTGGGTGGGCCACCATGACGCTGGTCTTCCCCGCGATGTCGGTGATGTTCGCGCTGGCCGGGTCGTTGATGGCGGCGTCCCTGCATCGGTTCGGGACAGCGGCGGTCGGTCGTCGGTTGCGGCGGCTGCTGCCGTCGTTCTGGGCGTTGGGCGCGGTCTTGGTGCCCGCGATGCTGATCAGCGGGCTGCCGTTCACCTCCGAGCTCCTGTTCTGGCTCTTCCCGGTGGCCGACCCACCGCGGTACGGCTGGGGAGTGCCGGTGCTGGGCCCGATCTGGTACCTGCGCAACTACCTCTGGTTTGTGCTCGTCTCGCCGCTGGCGCTGTGGTTGTTCCGCCGCTTTCCGCTGCCCACCCTGCTCGTCCCGTACGCGCTGACCGCGGCGATCGAACTGGGGCTGTACCCGGATCCGCCGATGGTGGTGCAGCAGTTCGGCCTGTACTTCGGGGCGTGGATGTTGGGCTTCGCGCACCAGGCGGGGATGCTGCGGCGGCTCGCCAACCGCTACCTGTGGCCGACCGCGATCGCCCTGGTCGCCGTCGGCGGCTGGTGGAACCTGACCCAGCCCGGGACCAAGGGGCTCGACCTCAACGGCAATCCGCTCGCCAACGCCCTCTGGTCGGCCGGTGTCATCTTGGTCGTGCTCGGGCGGGAACCGTCGAGAACGGCGTGGATCGACCGCAACGCGTTTGTCAGTCGGTTAATCACTCTGATCAACCGGCGTGCCCTCACCGTGTACCTGTGGCACATGGCCTTCGTGGTCGCGCTCACCCCGCTGGTGGACGTGTTTGGTTGGTCGCACCAGAACCTGCTCGGCCTGGCCATTCGGGTCGCGCTGGTCTTCGCCCTGCTCGGGGTCGTCATCTTGCTCGTCGGGTGGGTTGAGGACGTCGCGGCCCGACGTCGGCCGGAGTTGATCCCCGGTTTCGGACGGCGAGCGGCAGCCACATCTGAGGGAGCGGCAGCCGCGTCTCCGGGAGCGGCAGCCACGGCTGAGGAGGCGGCAGCCACACCCGAGGCGGCGCAGGCCGCGGTCGAGTCGGCGGACCAGGCCGGGACGACGGGGCGGAAACAGCCGGTGGTGCCGGCGCCCCGGTCGGCGGAGAACGAGCGACTGCGGAGCGAGAGCGTGGACAGCAACGCGCGATGACCAGCCAGGGGCGCCGCGGCCACCCCGAGCCGACCCGGAGCTGGCAACCTGAGGGAGAATGACCTGATGGCCGGGTACCGCCGACAGCTCTACCGCGACGATGCGGTGGTGCTGCGCGTGCAGAAGCTCGGCGAGTCGGATCGCATCATCACCCTGCTCAGCCGTCGGCACGGGCGGCTGCGCGCGGTGGCCCGCGGGGTGCGCCGGACCACCAGCAAGTTCGGGGCGCGGCTGGAGCCCTTCGGCCACGTCGACCTGCAACTCGCCGGCGACCCGAAGGGCCAGCAGGGCAGCCCGCTGCACACGGTCAGCCAGGTCGAGGGCATTGACCTGTACGGCAAGCGCCTTCTTGGCGACTACCCCCGCTACACGGCGGCGAGTGCGGTCTGCGAGACCGCGGAGCGGCTCACCCCGGTCGAGCGGGAGCCGTCGCTGCGGTTGTTCCAGCTCACCCTGGGGGCGCTGCGCGCGCTGGCCGGCGGGGAGCACGCCCCGACCCTGGTGCTGGACGCGTACCTGCTGCGTGGCATGGCCCTGGCCGGGTGGGCCCCGGCGCTGGCCGGCTGCGCGGTCTGCGGCACGCCGGGGCGGCACCGGGCCTTCTCCGTCCCGGCCGGTGGTGCCGTCTGCCTCGACTGTCGGCCGCCCGGCGCGGCCCACCCCGCACCGGCCACCATTGACCTGATGACCGCGCTCACCAGCGGCGACTGGCGGATCGCCGACGCCGCCGGGAGCGGTGTCCGCCGGGAGTGCAGCGGGCTGGTCGCGGCGCACCTGCAGTGGCATCTGGAGCGCGCGCTACGCTCGCTGCCGCTGGTGGACCGGGGCGTTCCGGCCGCCGGTGCGGTCGGGACGCCGGCCGGCGGAGTCGGGTCGGCCACGGCCGGCGTGGACAGGGAGTAGAACGAGTGATCCGATCGAGCAGGCGATCCGGCCGGGCGCCAGTGCCGCCCACCCCCCACCCGTCCGGCGCCCGGCCGCCGGCGCTGCCCGCCGAGGCGTTGCCGCGGCACGTCGCAGTGGTGATGGACGGTAACGGCCGGTGGGCCAAGGAGCGCGGGCTTCCGCGGACAAAGGGGCATGAGGCGGGAGAGTTCTCCCTCTTCGACGCCATCGAGGGTGCGATCGAGCTGGGCATCCCGTACCTGTCGGCGTACGCGTTCTCGACGGAGAACTGGCGGCGCTCACCGGACGAGGTGCGCTTCCTGATGGGCTTCAACCGGGACGTGATCCGCCGCCGCCGCGACCAACTTGTCGACCTGGGCGTACGGGTCGTCTGGTCGGGCCGGTCTCCGCGGCTGTGGAAGAGCGTCATCTCGGAGTTGCAAACGGCTGAGGAGATGTCGCGCGGCAACTCGACGCTCACCCTGCAGTTCTGCGTCAACTATGGCGGGCAGGCCGAGATCGCCGACGCGGCCGCCGCGATCGCCCGGGAGGTGGCTGCCGGCCGGCTCGACCCGGCCAAGGTCACCGAGAAGACCCTGGCCCGCCACCTCTACCACCCGGAGGTCCCCGACGTGGATCTCTTCCTGCGCCCCTCCGGAGAGCAACGCACCTCGAACTTCATGCTCTGGCAGAGCGCGTACGCCGAGTTGGTCTTCCTGGACACGCTCTGGCCGGACTTCGACCGCCGGCACCTCTGGTACGCCTGTGAGCTCTACGCCCAGCGGGACCGCCGGTTCGGCGGAGCGCTACCGAACCCGGTAGCGCCCACCACCTGACCCCCCGGGCGCCCGGGTCAGGCCTCGACCTCACTGCGGTCGCCGGCCCAGAGCGTGTGGAAGTAGCCGTCGCGGTCAGCCCGGCGATAGGTGTGGGCGCCGAAATTGTCCCGAAGCCCCTGGATCAGGGCCGCCGGCAGCCGGTCCGCGCGCAGCGCGTCGAAGTAGGACAGGGACGAGGCGAACGCGGGGGTGGGCACGCCGGCGTGGGCGGCCTCGGCGACCACCCGCCGCCACCCCGACAACCCGGCGCGTACGGCGTCGGCGAACCACGGTGCCACCAGCAGGGTGGGTAGGTCGGGCTGGTCGTCGTAGGCCTGCCGGATCCGGTCGAGGAAGCGGGCCCGGATGATGCACCCGCCCCGCCAGATCGTGGCGGTGCCGCCCAGGTCGATGTCCCAGTCGTACTCCTGGCTGCCGGCCCGAATCTGGTCGAAGCCCTGCGCATACGCGATGATCTTGGTGGCCAGCAGCGCACGCCGGACATCCTCGATAAAGGCGTCCCGATCCTGGACCTGCCAGGTCGGGCCCGGGTCGCCGAAGGCGTGGCGGACGGCCGCGCGCTGGTCGGCGTGCCCGGAGAGGGAACGCGCGAACGTCGCCTCGGCGATGCCGGTGATCGGGATGCCGAGGTCCAGGGCGTTCTGTACGGTCCAGCGCCCGGTGCCCTTCTGCTCCGCCTGGTCGAGCACGATGTCCACGAAGGCCTGCCCGGTGCTGGCGTCGGTGTGCCCGAGCACGTCAGCGGTGAGCTCGATGAGATACGACTCCAGCTCGCTGGAGTTCCACTGTCGGAAGATCTCCGCCAGCTCGGCCGGTGTCGCGTCCAGACCAACCCGCAGCAGGTCGTACGCCTCGGCGATGAGCTGCATGTCGGCGTACTCGATGCCGTTGTGGACCATCTTGACGAAGTGACCGGCGCCGTCCGGTCCAATGTGCCGGCAACAGGGCTCGCCGTCCACCTGCGCCGCGATCCGCTCGAAGATCGGCCCCAGTTTCTGGTACGACTCGGCGGAGCCGCCCGGCATGATGCTCGGCCCCCACAACGCGCCCTCCTCGCCACCGGAGACACCGGTGCCGACGAAGTGCAGCCCCTGCTTGCGCAGCGCCTCCTCGCGCCGCCGGGTGTCGGCGAAGTGGGCATTGCCGCAGTCGACGATGATGTCGCCGGCATCGAGCAGCGGCACCAACTCGTCAATGACGGCGTCGGTCGGGGCACCCGCCTTGACCATCGTGATGACCGCCCGGGGGCGCTCCAACGCGGCGACGAAGTCGGCCAGCGAGTCGGTGGGGACGAACCGCCCCTCCTCGCCGTGCTCGGCGACCAGCCGGCGGGTTCGTTCCGGAGAGCGGTTGTGTACCGCCACGACGAAGCCATTGCGGGCCAGGTTCCGGGCCAGGTTGCGGCCCATCACCGCCAGCCCGGTAACGCCGATCTGTGCCTGCCCGCTCATCTCTGCCACCTCCGCCTGGATCTTCGCCTGTGACCGTATCGCGCTTTACGTTCCCTTGGTCCACGGCCACCCCACCCGGCGCTGCTCTGGGCGCGGCGGTCAGCCGATCAGGGGGCGGAACGTGCCGACGGCGACGCTGACCGTGAGCGCGGCGCCGGCCAGGAGGACCGCACCGGCGATCAGGAGACCGTCGGCGCGGCCGAAGTGTTGGCGGCGGGCCATCGATCGGGGGGTCGTGGCGTCGAAGCCCCGCGCGTCCATCGCCACCGCGAGTCGGGTCCCGCGGCGGATCGCGCCGACCAGCAGCGTGAACGCGGTCGACCCGAAGAGCCGCAACCGGGCCAGCGGATTACGGCCGGCATCAACGCCCCGGGCCCGCCGCGCCATGCTGATCATCTGCCACTCCTGGGCCAGCAACGGCACCAACCGGAACGCCGCCAGCGCCCCGTAGGCGAAGCGGGCGGACAGCCGGGCGTTCTGCACCAGCGCATCGGCCAGGTCGGTCGGGTCGGTGGTCGCCACCACGATCAATCCCGGCAGGGCCACCGCGAACATGCGCAACACCAGACCGAGCGCGGTGATCAGCACGCCGGAGGTGACCAGGAACGGGCCGGCCTCGACCAGGATCCGCCCGGAGCGTTCGGCGGCGAAGAGCACCAGCGTGACGAGGACGCCGGCCGCGCCGACCAGCAGCGGCATGGCCCGGCGGGCGAGCACCCGGAGCCGTACGCCGAATAGCGGCAGCAGGGCCAGCTCGAAGGCGATGGCGATGGCCGGCGCCACCGGGTCGAGGGTGGCGATCAGGATGACCGAGCAGAGCAGCGCCGCCGCTAGCTTCGCCACCGGGTTGCGCCGGGCCAGCGGGGCGTCTGGTCGGGTCACCGGTTCGAGGTTGATCACGGCGTGCTCCGCGGGTGGTCGAGCCGTACCTGGCGGTCGGCGAGCGCGGCGATGAACTCCGGGTCGTGGGTCACCGTGACCAGCCCGTGCCCGTTGTCGCGCAGCTCGGCGAAGAGCTCCACCAGCTCCCGCCAGGTTCGCCGGTCCTGGCCGAAGGTGGGCTCGTCGCAGACGAGCAGGCGGGGCGCGGTGGCCAGGGCCGTCGCGACGCTCAGCCGCCGCGCCTCGCCACCGGAGAGGGTGTACGGGTTGGCCTCGGCGAGCGCCGTCAGGCGGAGCCGGTCGAGCAACGCGTCCACGGTGGCGCGGACCTGCGCCTCGGTCCGGCCGGTGCGGCGTGGACCCAGCGCCAACTCGTCGGCGACGGCGGCGGTGACGAACTGGTGTTCCGGGTCCTGGAAGACCGAACCGATCCGGTGCACCAGCGCCGGCGCCCGCCACCGGTGCGGCGGGGTGCGGGCGTCCCCGCCGGCCAGCTCCGCCGTCGCGGTGACCCGGCCCGCCGCCGGTGCGAGCAGCCCACCCAGCAGGAGAGCCAGGGTGGACTTCCCGGCCCCGTTGGGTCCGTGGACGGCGAGCGCCTCGCCGGCCCGTACGGTGAGGGAGACGCTGGCTAGCCGGGGTGGCAGGGCGAGCTCGTCGGCGGTGAGTAACGCCTCACCGGCGGTGGTGGTGGCCGGCCGTGACGGTACCGGCTGGCCCGGCACCCAGACCCCCTCGGCGGCGAGCGCCTCGCCGTGCGCGGCGAAGACCGCCTGCGGGGTGCCGTCGGCGTGGACGCCGCCGCCCGGCGCCAGCACGACCACCCGGTCGACCAGCGGCAGCGCCTCGGCGAGCCGGTGCTCGACGAGGAGCAGGGTGGTGTCGGCATCGAGCGCCGCGGCGACCGCGTCCCGGATCAGCGCCGCGCCGGCCGGGTCCAGGTTGGCGGTCGGCTCGTCGAGCAGCAGCAGGCGCGGGCGGAGCGCGAGCACCCCGGCGAGGGCGAGGCGCTGCTGTTCGCCGCCGGAGAGGGCGGCGGTCGGCCGGTCCCGGCCGTAGCGGAAACCGACCCGGCGCAGGGCCTCGTCCACCCGGGGCCAGATTTGCTCCGCGGGAAGCCCGCGGTTCTCGGGGCCGAAGGCGACGTCGTCGCCGCAGCGCGCCATCACCAGCTGGGTCTCCGGGTCCTGGAAGAGCAGGCCAACCTCTTCGCGGGCCGTGCGTGGGTCCCGGCCGTCGACCTCGACCGTGCCTTCCTGCTCGCCGGAGTCCTCGGGGAGCAGCCCGGCCAGCGCGGCGAGCAGAGTGCTCTTACCCGCACCGGAGGCCCCCAACAGCAGGACCCGTTCGCCGTGCTCGATCCGCAGGTCGAGCCCGCGTACGGCCCACCGTTTCCGCCCCGCGTGCCGCCACCCGAAGCCCCGCAGCCGGACCGCGCTCCCCGGCCCCGACCTTTGGATCGACACGGTGCTCAGATGGTGGTGCGTTCGCGGCCGGCGGGGAACAGGTCCAGCACGCCCGTCCGGGCCAGGGCCCGGGTCAGGTTCTCGGCGCCGAACCCGGCGATGGCGGTGGCGCTGACGATCGTCAGCAGCGCGTACGGGATCCGGTAACTGCCCAGCGCGTACTCGCTGTTCCAGACGAAGAAGTCGAAGAGAGCCGCGCCGAGGCCGGTCAGCGCACCCGCGAGCAGTGCCGTGGGTAGCCGGAAGGAGCGGTAACGGAAGGCGGCGAAGGCCAGCTCGGCGCCGATCCCCTGGGCCAGACCCTGGAGGATGGTGATGCTGCCCCACTCGGAGCCGAGCAGGGTGGACACGATCGCGGCCACCATTTCGCAGAAGAGCGCCGCGCCGGGGCGGCGGATCACCAGGCCGCCGAGCACCGCCGGGATCAGCCAGACGCCGTACATGATGGCCTGGGCCGGCGGGAAGAAGGCGAACACCGGGGTGGCGACGTTCCAGAGCAGACCCCAGGCCCAGAAGATGACGCCGAAGGTGACGGCGATGACAGCGGCGACGACCACATCGACGGTGCGCCAGCGGTTGGTGGTTGTTGTGACTTTGCTCATCGGTCTTTCCCTGTCTGCTCTGGGAGACCAGGGGAGGGCACGTCCATTCCGGCCCGGCCGGACGATGGCGCGACTGGAGGCCGACCGAAACTCCCTGCGCTGGCATTACCCAGATCAGGTTCGAGGGTCTGTGGGGCGTTGCCCACACTCTCAGCGCTATGCGCTCCCCTGTCGGAGGTGAAAATGTGTAACTGACGCTAGCACCTCCGAAGATCTTTCAACAAAGTGACATCCGTGCAGGTTGACCGGGGTTCCTTCGGTCAAATCCGAGTAGGCTGCCGATTATGGGTGTCGATGTCAGCGGTTTTATCTTCGATGTCCGCGTCGGTGGCCCGGCGGCCGGTCCGCCGGTGCTTCTGCTGCACGGCTTCCCCCAGCACAGTGGGGAGTGGGCCGACGTGGTGCCGCTCCTGCACGCCGCCGGGCTGCGCACGTACGCACTCGATCAGCGCGGCTACTCGCCCGGTGCCCGTCCGGCGGCGGTTTCCGCGTACCGCCTCGGTGAGCTGGTCGGCGACGCGGTGGCGGTGCTGGATCACCTCGGCGTCGCCGCCGCGCACGTGGTCGGGCATGACTGGGGCGCGGTGGTCAGCTGGGCCCTCGCCGCCGGGCATCCGGCCCGGGTGCGTTCGCTGACCGCGGTCTCCGTGCCGCACCCGGGGGCCATGGCCCACGCTCTGCGCACTGATCGGTCCCAGCGGGCCCGCTCGGCGTACATACGGCTGTTCCGGCGGGAAAGGACGGCGGAGGCGGTGTTGTTGGCCCGGCGGGCGACCGGGCTACGCCGGATGCTGGCCGGCGCCGGCGACGCCACCCGGGTGGCCGCGTACGTCGAACCGATGCGCGCTCCGGGCGCGTTGAGTGCCGCCCTGAACTGGTACCGGGCGATGTCCCGGAGGGACCTGGCGGCCGTCGGGCCGGTGTCGGTGCCGACGACGTACGTCTGGAGTGACCGGGACATTGCGGTCGGCCGCACCGCCGCCGCGGCCTGCGCCGCCCACGTGACCGGGGATTACCGCTTCGTCGAGTTGGCCGGGGTGAGCCACTGGATTCCGGACCGGGCACCAGCGCCGCTCGCTGACGCGATCGTGGCCCGGGTCCGGGACCCGGGGTGAGCCTCAGGTGGGGGCGGTGTGCTCACCGGCGTGGCTGACCGCATCCGCCACGATGTGCGCGACGTGTTCGTCAACCAGCGTGTAGGCGATTTCCCGTCCGCGCCGGGAACCCCGCACCACCCCGGCGCCGCGGAGCACCCGCAGGTGCTGGGAGACGAGCGGCTGCGCGGCACCGAGCTGGTCAACCAATTCGTGTACGCACCGTTCGCCGTCGGCGAGTTGGCTGACGATGGCCAGCCGGATCGGGGCGGAGAGGGCGCGCAGCAGCTCGCTCGCCCCCTCGTAGGCGCCGTAGCCGGACTCGCTGCTCACAGGGGTAACGGTAACCAACCCCAGGGGCGCGCCGTTGGTCAGGACCGGCTCAGCACCACCTCGTGCGGCTCTACCGTCGACGGCACCGCCGCGGCGACCCGCCGTCGGCGTAGCGTCCGCCAGGCCACGCCGCCGAGCGCCAGCACCGCGAACGAGGCGATCGCCATCAGCACCACCGACGCGCCGGGGGCGGTGTCGGCGTTGGCCGCCACGTACACCCCCGATCCGGCGGCGAAGAGCCCGAGCGTCATGGCGGCCGTCATCGTGCTGCGGAACCCGCGGGTGACCTGCTGGGCAGCGGCGACCGGCACCACCATCAGGGCGCTGATCAGCAGGACGCCGACCGCGCGCATCGCGATGGTGACGGTGACCGCCGTGGCGACCGCGAGGAGCAGGTTGAGGGCGCGGACGGGCAGCCCGGAGACCCGGGCGTACTCCTCGTCGTGGCAGATCGCGAAGAGTGCCGGGCGCAACGCCAGCATGGTGACCAGGATCGCCGCGCCGAGCACCACGATCGTGGTCAGGTCGGTGGGGCTGATCGTGGAGAGGGAGCCGAAGAGGTACGAGTTGAGGCTCGTGCTGGTGCTGTCGGAAAGCCCGACGAGCATCACGCCGCCGGCGATGCCCCCGTAGAAGAGCAGGGCGAGCGCCAGGTCACCGGAGGTGCGACCGCGGGCCCGGACCAACTCGACGGTGATCGCGCCGAGGCTGGCCACGATCACCGCCACCAGGACCGGGGAGCGGTTGAGCAGCAGGCCGGCGCCGACGCCGGTGAGCGCCATGTGCCCGACGCCGTCACCGATCAGGGCCAGCCGTCGCTGTACCAGGTAGATGCCGAGCGCCGGGGCGGCCAGGCCGATGACCAACGCGCCGACCAGCGCACGTTGCATGTACGGGTACTGGAAGAGTTCCATCTCACGCGCTCCAGAGACCGGCGGGTTCGTTGGGTCCGTGCGGGTGCACGTGGTCGTGGTCCGGGTCGGCGTGGTGGCCGGCCGGCTCGGGCACTGGGCCGTCGTGCGCGATCCCCCCGGCGTGCACGACGACGGCTCGGGAGATCAACGGCCGCAGCGGCCCCAGCTCGTGTGCGACCAGCAGGACCGTGCCGCCGTCGGCGACGAAATCCTGGAGCGCTCCGGCGAACGCCTCCTGACTCGCCGCGTCCACGCCGGCGGTCGGTTCGTCGAGGATCAGCAGCTCCGGCTCGCCGGCCAGGGCCCGGGCGATGAGGACGCGCTGCTGCTGGCCCCCGGAGAGGGTCGAGACCGGGTCCCCGGTCCGGTCGGCGAGATCGACCGCCGCCAGAGCGGTCTCCACCGCCCTCCGGTCCGCGCGGCCGGGGGGCCGCAGGATGCCGCGGCGGGCCAGCCGCCCTGCCGCGACCACCTCGCGGACGGTGGCGGGTACGCCTCCGCCCGCGCCGAGGCGTTGCGGGACGTACCCGATGCGGTGCCACTGACGGAATCGCCGCACCGGCTGGTCGAAGAGCGCGACCGAGCCGGAGCTGAGCGGGACGAGCCCGAGTACGGCTCGGGTCAGGGTGGACTTGCCGGAGCCGTTGGCGCCGAGCACGGCCACCACCTCACCGGCGGTCACGGTCAGCGAGACGTCTCGCAGCACCGCCCGGCCCTCGTAGCCGATCGCCGCCCGGGTGACGGTGATGACGGGTGCGCTCATGCACAGTCCAGCGCGGTTCGCAATGCCGCGAGGTTGGCCCGCATCACCGAGAAGTAGTCCCCGTTGTTGTCGGCGGTGAGCCCCTCGAGCGGGTCGAGCACGGCGGTCTCGGCCCCGACCTGGGCCGCGATGGTCTCGGCGACCTTCGGGCTGACCAGCGTCTCGAAGAAGATCGTGGTGGCCTGGTGCTCCTTCGCCTCCTCGATCACCTCGGCCAGCCGCTGCGGCGACGGCTCGTGCTCCGGGCTCAGCCCGGTGATGCCGATCTGCTCGAGCTGGTAACGCGTGGTCAGGTAGCCGAAGGCGGTGTGGCTGACCACGATCTCCCGCCGCTGGCAGGTCTCCAAGCCGGCGGTGAACTCCGCGTCGAGCTGCTCCAGCTGGTTGCGGAGGTCGGACGCGCGGGCGGTGTAGTCGTCGGCGTGCTCGGGGTCGGCCTGGGCGAGCCGGTCGGCGAGCTGGTCACCGACGGTGGCGAGCCGGGTGGGGTCCAGCCACAGGTGCGGGTCCTTACCGCCGGCATCCGCCGCGTGGTCCGGGTCCGCCGGCGTCTCGGCACCGCCCTCGTCCTCGTGCCCGGCTTCGCCTTCGCCTTCGTGCCCGTGTTCGTCCTCGTGCCCGGCTTCGCCTTCGCCTTCGTGCCCGTGTTCGTCCTCGTGCCCGGCTTCGCCTTCGCCTTCGTTTCCGTGGTCGTGATCGTGGCCGTCGGCGGTGGCGTCCAGCAGCGGCTCGACGGTGGCGACGTCGAACGCCCGGTCGGCGGCGTTCTGCTGCACGGCGTCGTCAACCTGCGGCTGGAAGCCCTTGAGGTAGACGATCAGCTCGGCCCCGGCCACGTCCCCGACCTGGCTCGGGCTGAGCTCGACGTCGTGGGGCTCGGCGCCCGGCTTGACCAGGTTACTGACGGTTACTGCGTCGCCGCCGATCTGCTGGGTCAGGAACTGGAGTGGGTAGAACGCGGTGACCACTTCAACCCGCTCCGGGTCGGCGTCGGTCGGCTGGTCGGAGCAGGCGGCGGCGCCAAGAGCGAGCAGGACGGCGGAGGTGGCGGCCAGGGCGCGTGGAACATGGCGGCTGTTCATGCAGGCAACTGTCCGCAACAACGATAATGATTGTCAAAAACGCATGAGTGCATGTCAGAGGAGCTTGACCAGCCCGGCTGTGATCAGCAGCGTCAGCACCAGGAGCCGGACCACCCGCAGCCGCGTCGGCTGGCTCGCCCCCGTGGTGACCACCAGCGCGGCCACGACCGCCGCGAGGGTGAGGGTGAGTAGCCCGCCGATCACCCCCGGAGTGAAGAGTGCGACCAGCATCACCACCAGGGTGACCAGGAAGACTGCCGTCGGGTTTGCCCGGGCCAACCGGCTCGCTAACCGGTGCTGCGTACGCTGCATCCCACAGACTCTACGAGGAGGTAGCCGGTGTTGGTCACCAACCGGTTCGTGGTCGAGCCCGATGTCGTCGCCGACTTCACCGCGCGGGCGCACGCCGCGCTCGCGGCGCTCGCGGCCCGCCCCGGATATCTGCGTGGGCAACTCGTCCGCGCGCTGGACGACCCGCGCCACTGGTGCCTGCTCACCGAGTGGGAGTCGGTCGGCACCTACCGGCGAGCGCTCGGCGGTTTCGATGTCAAGATCACCGCGGTTCCGTTGCTCGCCGAGTCGGTCGACGAACCGTCGGCCTACGAGGCGCTCGCCACCGCCGAGCCCGGCGCCGACGTGGTCGTGACGGCGAGCGATCGGGCAGCCGATCCGTACCGGTGAGCGATACGCACTACATTGAGCCCATGACCGCTCCCGGACCGGCCGCTCCCGCACCGCACCCGTCGGTGCCCGGCCCGCAAGACGGCGCCACACCCCCCGCCGTGCCCGGCCCGCCCCCGGGACCGCCCCCCGGGCCGGGAGTGCCGGATCCGCCCGCCGGCCCCGGCGTCGCGCCGCCGTTCGCGGCGCCGCCGGTCGAGGGCCGCCAAACCCGACTCTGGCTGGGACTCGGTGCCGGGGCGCTCGCCCTGGCGCTCTGCTGCGGCGGCGGGGGCGCGGCGATGATCGGGCTCCTGGTGACCGGGGTGCAGGCGATCGACGAGCAGGGGCGAGCGGCCTCCACCGACTACTACCAGGCGCTGGTGGAACAGGAGTACGGCGCCGCCTACGACCAACTCTGTCCACAGGTACGACAGCAGATGTCGCGGCGGGAGTTCGAACGGCGGGCCGCCAGCGCGCCGCAGGTGACCTCGTTCCAGGTCGGCGAGGTCGACCAGAACAACCTGACCGTGTCGGTGGACGTCACCCTCAGGGGCGGCGGCCGGGAAAGCCAACAGGTGGACCTCGAGCAGAACCAGCAAACCGGTCAGCTGGAGGTGTGCGGGGTCAGCTGAACCGCTCCCGGTATTCTCCTGGGCTCAGGACGTCGCCGGTCGTACCGTTGTCCCGAGCCTCGCTCCATCCCGTACTGTCCCCGCCGACCGCCAGCCGGCGTAGGAGGAAAAATGCCTGCAGACCGTATCGACGCCGTTGTCAGCCTCGCCAAGCGTCGGGGTTTCGTCTTCCCGTCCAGCGAGATCTATGGGGGTACCCGTTCGGCGTGGGACTACGGCCCGCTCGGGGTGGAACTGAAGGAGAACGTCCGTCGGCAGTGGTGGCGGAGCATGGTCCAGCAGCGCGACGACGTGGTGGGCCTCGACTCCGCGGTGATCCTCGCCCGTGACGTCTGGGCCGCCTCCGGCCACCTAGACGCGTTCGTGGACCCGCTGACCGAGTGCCAGTCCTGCCACAAGCGGTTCCGGGCCGACCACCTGGAGGAGGCGTACGAGGCCAAGCACGGTCGTCCGCCGGCCTCGTTGACCGAGCTGAACTGCCCGAACTGCGGAAACAAGGGCACCTTCACCGAGCCGCGGATGTTCAACGGTCTGATGAAGACCCACCTGGGCCCGGTGGAGAGCGACGAGGGCCTGCACTACCTGCGACCGGAAACCGCGCAGGGCATCTTCGTCAACTACAAGAATGTCGAGACGGTGGCGCGGAAGAAGCCGCCGTTCGGCATCGCCCAGACCGGCAAGTCCTTCCGTAACGAGATCACCCCGGGGAACTTCATCTTCCGGACCCGCGAGTTCGAGCAGATGGAGATGGAGTTCTTCGTCGAGCCAGGCACCGACGAGGGCTGGCACGAGTACTGGCTCGCCGAGCGCTGGAACTGGTACCTCGACCTCGGCCTCAGCGAGGGCAACCTGCGTCGCTACGAGCACCCGCAGGAGAAGCTCTCCCACTACTCGAAGCGTACCGTCGACATCGAGTACCGGTTCCAGTTCGGTGGCACCGAGTTCGCGGAGTTGGAGGGCATCGCCAACCGCACCGACTTCGACCTCGCCACGCACAGCAAGCACTCCGGGGTCGACCTGTCCTACTTCGACCAGGCCAAGGGCGAGCGCTGGATCCCGTACGTGATCGAGCCGGCGGCCGGCCTCACCCGTGCGGTGCTGGCGTTCCTGCTCGAGGCGTACGACGAGGACGAGGCGCCGAACACCAAGGGCGGCGTGGACAAGCGTACGGTGATGCGCTTCGACCCGCGGCTCGCCCCGGTGAAGGTGGCGGTGCTGCCGCTGTCCCGTAACGAGGCGCTCTCGCCGAAGGCCCGGAAGCTCGCCGCTGACCTGCGTAAGCGCTGGGTGGTGGAGTTCGACGACTCGCAGGCCATCGGTCGCCGTTACCGCCGGCAGGACGAGATCGGCACCCCGTTCTGTGTGACGGTCGACTTCGACACCCTCGACGACGACGCGGTGACCGTGCGTAACCGGGACACGATGGCCCAGGAGCGGATCGCCCTGGACCAGGTCGAGCGGTACCTGATCGAGCGCCTCCCCGGCTGCTGAGCCGCGGGCGGCTCCTCCCTCCGCCGGCAGGCCGGCGGAGGGAGGGCCACGGCCTCCTTACACTGGAGTGGTGACCACGACGAAGGCCGTCCCGCCCCGCCCGCTGACCATCGGGCGGCACCAGGTGTGGCCGCCGGTGGTCCTGGCACCGATGGCGGGCATCACCAACGTCGGCTTCCGTCAGCTCTGCCGGGAGCAGGGCGGTGGCATCTACGTCTGCGAGATGATCACGACGGTTGCGCTGGTCGAGCGGAATCCCAAGACCCTGCGCATGATCGCCTTCGGCTCCGGGGAGTCGCCGCGCAGCCTCCAGCTCTACGGCACCGACCCGGACACCACCGCCGCCGCGGTGCGCATCGTCGTCGAGCGGGACCTCGCCGACCATATCGACCTGAACTTCGGCTGCCCGGTCCCGAAGGTCACCCGCCGGGGCGGTGGTGCCGCCCTGCCGTGGCGGCGTCGGCTCTTCGCCCGGCTGGTGCGCTCCGCCGTCGATGCCGCTGCCCCCGCCGGGGTGCCGGTCACCGTGAAGATGCGCAAGGGCATCGATGACGACCACCTGACGTACGTGGAGGCGGGCCTCGCCGCCCAGGATGCTGGGGTCGCGGCGGTGGCGCTGCACGGGCGTACGGCTGCCCAACGGTATTCGGGGACCGCCGACTGGGACGCCATCGCGACGCTGAAGGCGGCGCTGGACGTGCCGGTACTGGGTAACGGCGACATCTGGGAGGCGGACGACGCGCTGCGGATGGTGGCGCACACCGGAGTCGACGGGGTTGTGGTGGGGCGGGGCTGCCTCGGCCGGCCATGGCTCTTCGCTGACTTGGAGGCGGCCTTCGCCGGTTCGCCGCACCGGCGGCTGCCCACGCTGGGGGAGGTGGCCACGACCATGCGCCGGCACGCGGAGCTGCTGGTCGAGCAGTTCACCGTCGGCGCCCGGGACGCGGCGCGCGGTGAACGGGACGGTTGCACCGACTTCCGGAAGCACGTCGCCTGGTACCTGAAGGGCTTTCCGGTCGGCAGCGAGCTACGTCGGTCGCTCGCGATGATTGACAGCTTGGCGCAGCTCGACGATCTGCTCGGCAAGCTCGACCCGGCGGCGCCGTTCCCGGTGGAGACGCTGGGTCAGCCCCGTGGCCGGACCAACTCGCCGGGCAAGGTGTTCCTGCCGGACGGGTGGCTGGACAGCCGGGACGACGACACGGTTCCGCGGGGCGCGGAGTTGGCCGACTCGGGCGGCTGAACCGGGCTCGACGCATCCGGCCGACAGCCGACGACAAAGGGCCGGCCCCTGGTGGGGCCGGCCCTTGTCGGTTGTCGGTTGGTCAGCTGGTGGAGTAGCCGCGGGTGGCGATCCAGTCGGCGAGGGCTTCGGTGGTGATCCAGTACTCGGCGGTGTTCGGGTTCGCCGAGTCGGCGATCTTCACCTGGTCGCCGGCGTCGCGGTAGCCGTTGACGGCGATGTAGTGGCCGCCGGCGAAGGAGTGGCTCTCGCCGTCGGTGTCGGTGGCGGTGCCGGCGATGTTGGCCACGACGGCGCGGCCGTCGTCGACGGTGCGGATGATGTCCTCGCGCAGGGTGTCGGTCTGCTTGTCGTCGGCATCGGGGGTGGAGATCTCGACGCTGCGGTACGCGTCGTGGCCGGTCTCGGTGTTCAGTACCGGGGTGATGTCGTTGATGGAGTCGGTGCCGGACTCGGTGGTGCCCATCCGCTCGGCCATCGNGTAGACGTCGATGTCCTTGTCCTGCACGGACAGGGCGTTACGGGCGGCGGCGGGGCCGCAGTAGTAGAAGTTCGGCTGGGCCTCGTAGTCGACCGGGAGTACGCGGGTGCCGTCGCGCTCGCTTTGCGCGGTGGGCTGCGCGGTGGGGGCGGCGAAGGCGGCGGTCGCGGGGGCGGCGATGGCGCCACCGGTGGCGATCAGGCCAGCAGCGGTCAGGGCGGTCTTACGGAGGATGTCGGTACGCATGATGATCGAAGCCTTCCGCTCGGGGGTGCCGCGGACGCAGGGGGTGCGTCGGCGGCGTCGGGCGAGGTGGTTCGAGAAGAGTTTTCGCAAGGGGGGTTCCGCCCGGCGGGGGTGCTACTCGGGCGGCCCGGGGATGTAACCAACGCCGACCCCGCGGCATTCCGCCGGCGGGCGACCACCGGGGGTCTGGCGGTTCGGCGGGGCGCTCGCGGCTGCCCCACATGGTTACGCCAGGTATAACCACCGGCCCCCACCGCCGATTCCCCGCCGGATGTGACCCGGGCCACCCGACAAGTCGCCCAGAGCGGGTGATCGGGTGACATCTCCCAGCGCCCCACGCGGCGAAACCGGTGCAGCCGTGCCGTGGACCCGGACCTGAAACCCAGACCGGCGGATCGGTGACACCGCGGCCCCGGGAACCCGCCTATGCCGTCCTGGGGCGTGGCGCGGACGTCGCGACCTGCGCCGCCGACGGATCAGCGGTCGTCGCGGGCCAGGGGACCTCCGCGGAGCGGTGGAAGGCGATGCCGGCCGCCGTCCAGCGGGGTCCCTGCCCGGCCAGCCGGGTACGGAACGCCGCCCAGTCGTGGGTGCCCCGCGGTGACCAGCCCAGCTCCGCGATGGCGGGTAGCCGGGGCAGGAGCATGAACTCGATCTCCGCCAGCGAGGTGACCGACTCGGTCCAGAGCGGGGCCTCCACCCCCAACACCGCTTCCGCCGGCACGTCTGTCACCTGGGTCGCCGGATCCCAGTCGTACGCCCGTCGTACGTCGATCAGGCCCGCCCAGTCGTGTCCGATCGGAGTGTCGGCGGCGTACTTCATGTCCAGATACGCGTGGTTACCGGGGGAGAGGATCAGTCGGGCGCCGCGGCGGACCGCGTCGGCGGTGGTCGGGTCGACGCCGTCGGTGCCCCACCACTGGAGTACCCGTCCCTCGATGTGGGCGGCCGGGGCCAGCTGGTGCCAGCCCACCACCGTCTTGCCGAGCTTGGCCACGATGCGCTGCGCCCGTTCCACGAATCCGGTGTACGCCGCTCCCTTCACCTTGAAGGCCTCATCCCCGCCGATGTGCAGGAACGGCCCGGGGGTGCGCGCGGCGACCTCCCCCAGCACATCGGCGACGAACTCGTACGTCTGGGCGTTGGCGGGGTCCAGGTAGCTGAAGCCGACCTCGGTGCCGGTGTAGGGCACCGGCGTGGTCCCGGCCGAGGCCAGCTCCGGGTAGGCGGTCAGCGCGGCGTTGGTGTGCCCCGGCAGGTCGATCTCCGGAACGACGGTGAGGTGCCGCTCGGCCGCGTACGCGACGATCCGCTGGTAGTCGGCGGGGGTGTACCACCCGCCGGGGGCGCCACCGACCGCCGTGCTTCCGCCGACCGTGGTCAGTCGCGGTCGGGACTCGACCGCGATCCGCCACCCCTGGTCATCGGTGAGGTGCAGGTGTAGGTGGTTGAGCTTGTAGCGGGCGAGGTGGTCGATCACCCGAAGTATGTCGTCCACCCCGAAGAAGTGTCGGGCCACGTCGAGCATGGCGCCCCGGTACGGGAAGCGTGGCCGGTCGAGGATCGATCCGCCGGGCAGCGTCCAGGTGGCGCGGACCGGCGTGCTGCTCTCGATCGCGGCTGGGAGAAGCTGGCGCAGGGTTTGGGTGCCGTGGTGGAGCCCGGTCGCGGTGCCGGCGCTGATCCGGACCCCGGTCGGCGTCACGTCGAGTCGGTAGCCCTCGGGGCCGAGGTCGGGCTGCTCGGTGAGGACGAGCGCGATGCCGTCGGCCGGCTCGGGGTGCGGGGCCTCGGCGATCGGCAGCCGGTATCCGGTGGCTGGCCGCAGCAGGTCGGCGAGGCGTTCGGCGACGGCCCGCGCGGCGGGGGTGGGGCTGACCCGTACCACCGTGTCGGCCGTCAGCGTGAAGTCGGCGCGGGGCTCCGGGCGTACCTGCTCGGGGACGGGCACCACGTCGCCCAGCCGGACCGGGGCGGGGGTGAGTCGGGTGCCGGCTTCGTGGGCCGCGAGTCGGGCCAGCTCGCCCGCTGCCGGCGCGTCAGGTGCGGGGGCGGAGGTCGTCGGGGGGTTCGCTTCGCCGTCGGTGGCCGGCACGGTACCCGTCGTGCCCGAGGTCGCGGGGGCGGGCCGGTGTTCCGGCTGCTGCGGCGAGGTGGCGGGGGTGGGGGTGGGGTGCACGGAGCTGCCTTTCGGGGGTGTATTCGCGGTGGTTGTGGCAAGGCTTCACCGGGAGCGTTGCATCAAGGGTACGGCGGCACGGCGGATGCGTGATCGTGCGCGTGGAAGCGTTCCCAGCTACGGGTACGAACACGGAAAGTGGGGACGACTGTGCCGATTGTCACCGAACGGTCCCTGGGGGTTCGATGTTCGCCTAACCTTCGCCCCACGATCGGCAGCGTGGCCACGGACCGGCGGCCGGGCCGGCCCGGTGGCAGCTGAAACCTTCGTCAAGTGACACATTCGGCGTGCGTGGGAGGCTCTGGTGGCAGCGCAGGAGACAGTCGATCACAAGTACGTCTACGACTTCGCCGAGGGAAACAAAGACCAGAAGGAGCTTCTCGGCGGTAAGGGCGCCAACCTGGCCGAGATGACCAACCTCGGCCTGCCGGTGCCGCCCGGCTTCACGATCACCACCTCGGCGTGTCAGGCGTACCTCGCCACCGGTAGCGAGCCGGCCGGCCTCGCCGATCAGGTCGGTTCCCACCTCGACGCCCTGGAACAGGCGATGGGTCGAACCCTCGGTGACCCGGAGGACCCGCTGCTGGTCTCGGTGCGCTCCGGCGCCAAGTTCTCGATGCCGGGCATGATGGAGACCGTTCTCAACGTCGGCCTCAACGACCGCAGCGTCGTGGGGCTGGCCCGACAGGCCGGCGGTTCGGCGGGCTCCGACTCCGCCAGCGACAGCGACCGGTTCGCGTGGGACTCCTACCGTCGCCTGATCCAGATGTTCGGCAAGACCGTCTGCGCCGTGCCGGGGGAGGACTTCGAGCACGCCCTCGACGACGCCAAGCGGGCCAAGGGCAGCGACCTGGACCTGGATCTGACCGCCGACGACCTCCGGGCGCTGGTCGACACCTACAAGAAGATCTTCCGCCGGCACACCGGCCGGGACTTTCCGCAGGAGCCGAGGGAGCAGCTGGACCTCGCGATCCGGGCGGTCTTCGAGTCGTGGAACGCCGAGCGGGCGGTGATCTACCGCCGCCAGGAGCGACTGCCCGCCGAGGCGGGCACCGCGGTGAACGTGGTCGCCATGGTCTTCGGCAACCTCGGTACGGACTCGGGCACCGGCGTCGCCTTCACCCGCGACCCGGCCAGCGGGACCCAGGGCATCTACGGCGACTACCTGGCCAACGCGCAGGGCGAGGATGTCGTCTCCGGGATCCGCAACACCGTGCCGCTGCAGGAGCTGGAGCGGATCGACAAGAAGTCCTACGACGAACTGCTCGACTACATGGCCCGGCTCGAGCGGCACTACAAGGATCTCTGCGACATCGAGTTCACCATCGAGCGAGGCAAGCTGTGGATGCTCCAGACCCGGGTCGGTAAGCGCACCGCCGCCGCCGCGTTCAACATTGCTGGGCAGCTCGTGGACGAGGGCCTCATCGACCTGGACGAGGCGCTGCACCGGGTCAACGGTGCCCAGCTCGCCCAGCTGATGTTCCCGCGCTTCAACCTGGACCACGAGTTCCAGCCGGTCGCCACCGGCATCGGCGCCTCACCGGGCGCGGCCGTCGGCAAGGTGGTCTTCACCTCGGCCCGTGCGGTGGAGCTGGCCGGCCAGGGCGAGGCGGTGATCCTGGTCCGTCGCGAGACCAACCCGGACGACCTCAACGGCATGATCGCCGCGCAGGGCATCCTTACCTCGCGGGGCGGTAAGACCAGCCACGCCGCCGTGGTGGCCCGCGGCATGGGCAAGACCTGTGTCTCCGGCGCCGACAAACTCGACGTGGACATCCCGGCGAAGCGGTTCACCGTGGCGGGAGAGACCGTCAACGAAGGCGACGTGGTGTCGATCGACGGCACGACCGGCAAGGTCTACCTGGGCGAGGTCCCCGTGATGCCGTCCGAGGTGGTGCGGTACTTCGAGGGCACCCTCGACCCGGAGCAGGCCGACGTACTGGTGCGGGCCGTACACCGGATCATGACCCACGCGGACGACCGGCGGCGGTTGGCGGTGCGGACGAACGCGGACACCAGGGCGGACGCGGCGCGGGCCCGGCGCTTCGGCGCACAGGGGATCGGTCTGTGCCGTACCGAGCACATGTTCCTCGGTGACCGGCGGGAACTGGTCGAGCGGCTCATCCTCGCCTCCACCGACGCCGACCGGGAGCAGGCGCTGGCCGCGTTGCTGCCGTTGCAACGGGCGGACTTCATCGAGATCTTCCGCGAGATGGACGGGCTGCCGGTCACGGTGCGCCTGATCGACCCGCCGCTGCACGAGTTCCTGCCCCCGCTGGAGCAACTCGCGGTCAACGTGGCGGTGGCCCAGGAGCGGGGCGAGGCCGCGGCCCGGGAGGAAGCGTTGCTCGCCGCCGTCCGGCGGATGCACGAGGAGAACCCGATGCTCGGCCTGCGTGGGGTCCGGCTCGGCCTGGTCATTCCCGGTCTCTTCGCCATGCAGGTCCGCGCGATTACGGAGGCCGCCGTCGCGATCACCGAGTCCGGTGGATCGGCCTTCCCGGAGATCATGGTCCCGCTGGTCGGTGCGGTGCAGGAGTTGGAGACGGTACGCACCGAAGCCGAGAAGATCATCGCCGAGGTGGTCGGCGGCAGCGGTGTCGAGGTGTCGATCGGCACGATGATCGAGGTGCCGCGGGCGGCGTTGACCGCCGGCGAGATCGCCGAGGCGGCGCAGTTCTTCTCGTTCGGCACCAACGACCTGACCCAGATGGCGTGGGGCTTCTCCCGCGACGACGTGGAGGGCGCCTTCTTCTGGCGCTATCTCGAGCTGGGCATCTTCGGCATCTCGCCGTTCGAGTCGATCGACCGGGACGGGGTGGGCCGGTTGGTGCGGATCGCCGCCGAGGAGGGGCGGGCCGCCCGGTCGGGACTGAAGCTCGGCGTCTGCGGCGAGCACGGCGGTGACCCGGACTCGGTGCACTTCTTCCACGAGGTTGGGCTGGACTACGTCTCGTGCTCGCCGTTCCGGGTGCCGGTCGCCCGGTTGGAGGCGGGGCGGGCGGCCGTGGAGACCGCCGGATCGGACAGCCGCTGACGGGCCGGGCGGTGGCGCGGCCGGTCACCGCCCGCCGGTCACCGCCCGCCGGTCACCGCCCGCCGGTCACCGTCCGGCGGGCGTAACCTGGCGGCATGAATCCGGTCGACCCGGACCAGCGGCGGTGGGTGGGCGAGCCCGCGAAGGACACCGGGCAGGGCCGGTCGGCGTTCGAGCGGGACCGCGCCCGGGTGCTGCACTCGGCGGCCTTCCGGCGGCTTGCCGCCAAGACCCAGGTGCACACGGCCGGCACCGACGACTTCCTCCGCACCCGGTTGACGCACTCGTTGGAGGTCGCCCAGGTCGCCCGCGAGATGGGCAGCCGGCTCGGCTGCGACCCCGACGTGGTGGACACCGCCGGGCTCGCCCACGACCTTGGGCACCCGCCGTTCGGGCACAACGGCGAGGCGGCCCTGGACACCCTCGCCGCGACCTGCGGCGGCTTCGAGGGCAACGCGCAGACGCTGCGCGTGCTCACCCGCCTAGAGGCGAAGGTGATTGGCCCGGACGGCGCCTCCGCCGGGCTGAACCTCACCCGGGCCACCCTCGACGCGGTCAGTAAGTATCCGTGGCCGCGCCGGCCGGGAGAGCGCAAGTTCGGCGTGTACGCCGACGACCGTCCGGTCTTCGAGTGGCTGCGCGGCGAGGTGCCAGCCGGGCAGCGGTGCCTGGAGGCGCAGGTGATGGACTGGGCCGACGACGTCGCGTACTCGGTGCACGACGTCGAGGACGGCATCCACGGCGGGTACGTGACGCTGCGTCCGTTGCTGGCCGACGCCGACGAGCGGGCGGCGCTGGGTGTCGATGTCGCGGCGGCCTACTCCAGCGAGTCCCCGTCCGACCTCGCTGAGGTGCTGGTTGATCTGCTCGCCGACCCGCTGCTCGTGGCGCTGGCCGGCTACGACGGGAGTCATCGGGCGCAGGCCGCGCTGAAGGCGACCACCAGCGTGCTGACCGGTCGCTTCGTCGCCGCCGCGGTGGCGGCCACCCGGCGGCGGTTCGGGCCCGGTCCGCACCGGCGGTACGCCGCCGATCTGGTCGTGCCGCGCGAGGTCCGGGCCCGGTGCGCCCTGCTCAAGGGCATCGCCCTGCGGTACGTGCTGCGTCGCCCCGGCTCCGCCGCCCGGCACGAGCGGCAGCGGCAGCTCCTCGCCGGCCTGGTAGCGGGCTTGGCCGACCGGGCCCCTGACGCGTTGGACGCGGTGTTCGCCCCGCTGTGGCGGGCGGCCGGAGACGATGCGGCCCGGCTGCGGGTGGTGGTCGATCAGGTGGCGTCGTTGACGGATCCGGCGGCGGTACAGCGGCATGCCCGGCTCTTCGGTGGCCCGACCGGCGCCGTCGGGGCCGGCTGACTTAGGTTAACCTAACCGAATGACGGATCGCCCGAAGAAGGTCACGTCCACCCGTGTCGTCCGGATCGGACGGCCCACCCCGCACGTCGTTCGGCTGGTCCTCGGCGGCGACGAGCTGGCCGGACTGCCGGTCGGTGAGTTCACTGACCACTACATCAAGATTCTTTTCCCGGTGCCCGGGGCGGTCTATCCGGAGCCGATCGACCTGGCCGCGATCCGTCGGGACCTGCCGGCCGCGCAGTGGCCACGGCTGCGCGCGTACACCGTACGGGCCTTCGACGCCGACGCCGGTGAGCTGACCGTGGACGTGGTGTACCACGGCGACGAAGGGCTGGCCGGGCCGTGGGCCGCGGCGTTGCGCCCCGGTGACCCGGTGCACTTCATCGGCCCGGGTGGGGCGTACGCCCCGAGCCCCGACGCCGACTGGCACCTGCTGGTCGGCGACGAGAGCGCCCTGCCGGCCATCGCCGTCGCCCTGGAACGGCTACCTGTCGGGGCGCCGGCCACCGTCCTGGTCGAGACCAGTGGACCGGCCGAGGAGCAGCCGCTGCCCAGCCCGGGGCAGGTGCGGCTGACCTGGCTGCACCGGGGGGACCGGCCGGTTGGCGCGGCGCTGGTCGCGGCGGTCCGGGCGCTGGACTTCCCGCCCGGGGTGCACGCCTTCGTGCACGGTGAGGCGACCTTCGTCCGGGAGTTGCGCCGGCTGCTGCGGGGCGAGCGGGGGGTTCCGCGCGAGCGGCTCTCCATCTCCGGCTACTGGCGTCGCGGTGTGGACGACGAGGGTTGGCGGGCCAGCAAGGCGGAGTGGAACCGTCAGGTCGAGGCCGAGGAGTCCGTCGCCACCTCAACCTGACGATTGTTCCCATTTCGCCCCGGCGCCACCCCCGCCACCCACAGGATGACAGAGGGACAACGGTGGACCGGCGGGCAGCGGAAGGGGCGAGCATGGGCGAGGCGACTGAGCGGCGGCCCGACAGCGGGAGCGTGGACCGCCCGCTGTTGGGCCTCGCCGTGGGCGTTGTGCTTGCCGTCGTGGTCTGGGGCGTCCTGGCACCCGACTCGGTCTCCAACGTCGGTGGGTCCGGGCTGAGTTGGGTCATCACCACGTTCGGCTGGTTGTTCGTCGTCGCGGCGAACGTCTTCCTGGTGCTGACCTTCGTGCTGGCGTTCTCCCGGTTCGGCACCATCCGGCTGGGGGCCGAGACCGAGCGGCCGGAGTTCACCACCCTGGCCTGGGTCGCCATGATGTTCAGCGCCGGCATGGGGATCGGCCTGGTCTTCTTCGCCGTGGCCGAGCCGATCCAGCACTACGCCTCACCGCCGCCGGCCACCGGAGCCGAGCCGGAGACCGGCGCCGCCGCCTCGGTCGCCATGCAGTTCACCCTCTTCCACTGGACGCTGCACCCCTGGGCGATCTACGCGGTGGTGGCGCTCGCCCTGGCGTACTCGACCTTCCGCAAGGGGCGGGAGAACCGGATCTCGGCGGTGTTTCGCCCGGTGCTCGGCTCGCAGGCCGACGGCACGGTCGGGCGGGTGATCGACCTGCTGTCGGTCTTCGCCACGGTCTTCGGCTCGGCGACCAGCCTCGGCCTCGGCGCGCTTCAGGTCGCCGCGGGTCTGGACCGGGTCGCCGGGATTCCCAGCAGTAGGGCGGTGGAGATGGTGGTGATCGGGGCGTTGACCCTGGCGTTCGTCGTCTCGGCCTTCTCCGGGCTGCACCGGGGCATCAAGTGGCTGTCCACCACCAACGTGGTGCTGGCGGTGTTGCTGATGGTCTTCGTCTTCGTGGTCGGCCCGACCGTCTACATCCTTGATGTGCTGCCCGCCTCGATCGGCGACTACCTCAGCAACCTGGTCTTCATGTCGACCCGAACCGGCGCCTTCTCCGAGTCGTCCTGGTTGGGCTCCTGGACAATTTTCTACTGGGCGTGGTGGATCTCCTGGGCGCCGTTCGTCGGCACCTTTATCGCCCGTATCTCCCGTGGCCGTACGGTGCGTCAGTTCCTGGTCGGCGTGCTGCTGGTGCCCAGCGGGGCCAGTGTGGTCTGGTTCGCGGTGCTAGGCGGCAGCGCGCTGCGGGTGCAGGCCACCGGCGCCGCGGACCTGGTCGCCGAGACCGCCGCCGGCACCGAGAATGCGCTCTTCGGGTTGCTCGAGGCGCTGCCGCTGGGTGTGGTGGCCAGTGTGCTGGCCATGGTGCTGGTGACGCTCTACTTCGTCACCAGCGCCGACTCCGCCTCCCTCGTGCTCGCGTCGCTGACCTCCCGAGGCGCCCTGCGCCCGCGCCAGGTGATCGTCATCATCTGGGGTGTACTCATCGGCGGAACCGCTGCGGTGCTGCTGCTGGCCGGCGGCCTGAGCGCGCTCCAACAGGCGACGATCATGGTGGCGCTGCCGTTCGTGGTGGTGATGCTCGGCCTCGCCGTGTCGCTGGTCAAGGAGATGCTTGAAGATCCGGCGGTGCGGGCCCGCCCGCCCCAGCAGCACGGGCTGGCCGAGGCCCTCGACCGCGCCCGCTCGACCAGGGAAGAGGGCCGCCACGCCCGCTCGACCAGGGGAGAGGGCCGCCGCACCCGCTCGACCAGGGAAGAGGAGGAGTAGCCCCCCGGCCGCTGTGTCCGCGTCCCCCGGCCGCCGTGACGTTGGCCGGACAGGGCAGGATGTACGGCGAGGAGGTGGCGGAGATGACGGGGCGGATCCGGGACGAGGACATCGCGTTGGTCCGCGAGCGCACCTCGATCTCGGAGATCATCTCCGAGACGGTCACCCTGCGGTCCGCTGGTGGCGGCAACCTCAAGGGGCTCTGTCCGTTCCACGACGAGAAGAGCCCGTCCTTCAACGTGTCGCCGGCTCGTAACGTCTGGTATTGCTTCGGCTGTGGCGCGGGCGGGGACGCCATCAAGTTCCTGATGGATGCGGAGCACCTCAGCTTCGTCGAGTCCGTCGAGCGGTTGGCCGGCCGCGCCGGCCTGCAGCTGCGCTACGTGGCCAACGACCACACCACCCCCCGGGCCCGGCCGCAGCAGGGGCAGAAGCAGCGGCTGATCGCCGCGCACGCCGCCGCGGTCGAGTTCTACCAGGCGCAGCTGACCACCGCCGGAGCCCGGCCGGCCCGCGAGTTCCTCGCCCAACGCGGCTTCGACAAGGCCGCCGCCGAGCGGTATGCCTGCGGCTTCGCGCCCGACGGGTGGGACCTGTTGACCCGTCACCTGCGCCAGCAGGGTTTCAGTCACGACGAGCTGGTCACTGCCGGGCTGTCCCGGCCGGCCCGGTCGGGCAGCCTGATCGACCGGTTCCGGCGCCGGCTGCTCTGGCCCATTCGGGATCTGGCCGGTGACGTCGTCGGCTTCGGCGCCCGCAAGCTCTTTGACGACGACGACAGCCCGAAATACCTGAACACCCCCGAGACGCCGATCTACAAGAAGTCCCATGTCCTCTACGGCATCGACCAGGCCAAGCGGGAGATCGCCAAGCAGGGCAAGGTGGTCGTGGTCGAGGGCTACACCGACGTGATGGCCTGTCACCTGGCCGGGGTGCCGACCGCGGTGGCGACCTGCGGCACCGCTTTCGGCGGCGACCACATCGGGGTGCTGCGCCGGCTGCTGCTGGACACCGACGCCGTCGCCGGGGAGATCATCTTCACCTTCGACGGGGACGCGGCCGGGCAAAAGGCGGCGCTGCGCGCCTTCGACGACGATCAGCGCTTCGTCGGGCGTACCTTCATCGCGGTCAGCCCGGACGGCATGGACCCCTGTGAGCTGCGGCTGGCCAAGGGTGAGCTGGCCGTTCGGGACCTGGTCGCGCGCCGTGAACCGCTGGTCGACTTCGCGCTGCGGCACGTGATCGGCCGGCACGACCTCGACACCGTCGACGGTCGGGTGGAGGCGATGCGCCGGGCGGCCCCGCTGGTCGCCAAAATCAAAGACCGGGAAAAGCGCCCAGAGTACGTCCGCAAGCTCGCCGGGGACCTCGGCATGGAGATCGAGCCGGTACAGCGGGCCGTGCTGGCTGCCGCCCACGCCCCCGACAAGGCCAACACCGCGCCCGGTAGGGCCAACACCGCGCCCGGCGGGGCCCCGGCACCGCCGCAGTCACCGGCGGAGAGCCCACAGGCGGCTGTCGAGCGGGAGGCGCTGAAGCTGGCCCTTCAGGCGCCGGTGCTCGCCGGGCCGATGTTCGACGCCGTGGAGGCCACGGAGTACCGCCATCCCCTGCACGTCGCGGTCCGGGCGGCGGTGGCGGCGGCCGGGGGAGCGGCGGCGGCCACTGGCGGTGCGGTCTGGATCGAGTCGGTCCGCCACGCCTGTGCGGACCTCGCCGCCCAGGCGCTCGTCGGTGAGCTGGCGGTGGAGCCGTTGCGAATCGACGGGGAGCTCGATCCGCGCTATGTGTCGGTGACGATGGCCCGCCTCCAGTGGGGGGCGGTGACCGGCCGGATCCGGGAGCTCAAGTCGAGAATTCAGCGGATGAACCCGGTCAGCAACAAGGACGAGTACTTCGCCGCCTTCGGCGAATTGCTGTCCCTCGAGCAACATGCCCGGGCGTTGCGTGAGCAGGCCGCGGGTGGGCTGTGAGGCCGACCGCCGGCAGGTGCGGCGGCCGGTAGCCGTGGGAGGGTGCTAGATGGGGTTGTTCCGCCGCCGGCCAAAACTGTCGCCGGCAGACCGTCCACCGCTCATCGCCGGGGAACGGGTGCTCGCCTGGGCCGCCGCCGGTGGTTGCGCGGAGGGCAGCGTACTGGTCGCCACCAACCTCGGGCTCTGGCTACCCCGGCGGGCGGAACGGCTGGGCTGGCACCACATCCTCCGGGCGGTCTGGTCTGGGCAGGAGTTGGTGGTCACCGCCGCCGAGCCGGTGGTCGAGCGGGACGGCTATCTGGTGGTGGCCGACCGTCCCACCGAGACCTACCCGTTGCCGGATCCGGGAGAGCTCCCGCACCAGGTGCGGGAACGGGTGACCCGTTCGGTGGCGTACACCGAGGCGTACTCGGTGCCCGGCGGTGCGGGCCGGGTGGTCGCCCGGCGGGTCCCGGGCGTTGACGGGCTGACCTGGACGGTCCGGTACGAGCCGGGCACCCCGGTCGACGATCCCGCGGTCCGCGCGGAGACCGAGCACCAGGTCGCCGCGGCCCGCGTCGCGACGACCGCCCCGGAGGTGTGACAACGCGGCCAAGGCCGGCGGGGGAGGTCGACCGCCGCGGGCTTGGCCTGACCGGCTGGGCAAAAACCCGGTGAGGAGTATCGGACCGGGTGGCTAGGGTCAGGGGGTGACCACGGCTCAACCACTCATCCAGGCGCGGGGGCTGGTGAAGCGGTTCGACGGCTTCACCGCAGTCGACGCGATCGACGTTGCGGTCCGGGCCGGGGAGGCGTTCGGCTTCCTCGGGCCCAACGGCGCCGGCAAGTCGTCCACCATGCGCATGATCGGTTGTGTCTCGCCGCCCAGCGGCGGCGAGCTGCGCATCCTCGGCATGGATCCGGTGCGGGACGGGCCGGCGATCCGGGCCCGCCTCGGTGTCTGCCCCCAGCTCGACACGCTCGACCCGGAGCTGACCGTCCGGGAAAATTTGATCACCTACGCCCGCTACTTCGGCATCCCCCGCCGGGTGGCCCGGCTGCGCGCCGCCGAGCTGCTCGATTTCGTGCAGCTCAGCGAGCGGGCCGACAGCAAGGTGGAGCCGCTCTCCGGCGGCATGAAGCGACGGCTCACCATTGCCCGGGCGCTCGTCAACGAGCCCGAGATCGTGCTCCTAGACGAGCCGACCACCGGTCTTGACCCGCAGGCCCGGCACCTGGTCTGGGAGCGGCTGTTCCAGCTCAAGCAGCAGGGTGTCACGCTGGTGCTCACCACGCACTACATGGACGAGGCCGAGCAGCTCTGCGACCGGCTGGTGGTGATGGACGGTGGGCGGATCGTCGCCGAAGGCTCCCCCCGCGTGCTGATCGAGCAGCACTCCACCCGCGAGGTGGTCGAGCTGCGCTTCGCGGGCGAGTCGCAGGAGCCGTTCGCCAGCAAGCTCGACCAGCTCGGCGAACGGGTCGAGGTGCTGCCCGACCGGGTCCTGCTCTACGTGCCCGACGGCGACGCGGCGGTGGCTGAGGTGACCGCGCTCGGCCTGCACCCGATCAACGTGCTGGTGCGGCGTAGCGGCCTGGAGGATGTCTTTCTGCACCTCACCGGCCGCACTCTGATCGACTGAGGCCGCGAGGAGCCGGGCCGGAAGAGCCCGGGTGGATGGGGAGCGAAAGATGACACAACTCGCGGCCAAGCGGGCCCGGCCCGGCCCGACGCGGGCGCCGGCCTTGGCGGTGCTGCAATACCACCTGGTCGGTTACCGGCGCACCTGGCGGGGCGGGGTGCTCTCGTCGTTCCTGCTCCCCACGCTGACCGTGCTCGGCTTCGGCGTGGGCGTCGGGGCCTTCATCGACCAGGGTGTCGACGGCGTCTCCTATCTGGAGTGGATTGTTGGTGGGCTGCTCGCGTCAACCGCGTTGCAGGTGGCGATCGCCGAGTCCACGTGGCCGGTCTACAGCAGCCTCCAGTGGACCAAGATCTACTTTGCCCAGTACGCGGCACCGCTGCGGGTAACGGACATCATGGCTGGTCAGCTGGCGTTCGTGCTGTTCCGGGTGCTGACCTCGGCTGCGGCTTTCCTGCTGGTGACCGGGGTGTTGGGGGCCCTGCGCTCGCCGTGGGCGGTGCTGGCGCTACCGGTGGCGGCGCTACTCGGCCTGGCCGTTGCCGCGCCCACCTTCGCCTACGCGGCGACGGCCTCCAGCGACAGCTGGCTCGCCCTGCTGTTCCGGTTCGCGGTGATCCCGATGACGCTCTTCGCCGGGGTCTTCTTCCCGGTCGAGTCGCTGCCGGTGGGGCTGCGCTGGCTGGCGTACCTGACCCCGCTCTGGCACGCGGTTGACCTGAGCCGGGCGGCCACGCTCGGCGCTGCGCCGATCTGGTCGGTCACCGGCCATCTGCTCTACCTCGCGGCCTGGGCGGCCGGTGGGTGGCTGCTTGCCCACCGTGCCCTACGCCGCCGGCTCGTCGTCTAGGAAAGGGGGCGTCATGGTCGCTCTGGTGCTGCCCCGGCTGATGGATGTCTCGGCGGCGTCGCGCCGGTCGGCCTCGGTGGCCGAGCGGAACGTCTCGGCCCTGAAGTCGATCTACTGGTTGCTGTTGGTCTCCGGCTTCGTTGAGCCGCTGCTCTACCTCTTCTCCATCGGGGTCGGGGTGGGGGCGCTGGTCGGTGACCTGACGCTGCCCGGTGGAGCCGTTGTCAGCTACGCGGCGTTCGTCGCGCCCGCGATGCTCGCCTCGTCGGCGATGACCGGGTCGTTCGCGGAGACCACCTTCAACTTCTTCGGCAAGATGAAGTACATGAAGCTGTACGACGGGGTCATCGCCACTCCGGTGCAGCCGTTCGAGATCGCCCTCGGTGAGCTGGCCTGGGCGATGCTCCGGGGTAGCGCCTACTCCGGCGCGTTCCTCGTGGTGATGGTCGTGATGGATCTGACCACCGCCGCCCGGGCGGCGGTCGCCTTCCCGGCGGCGGTGCTGGTCGGTTTCACATTCGGGGCGATCGGCATGACGATCGCCACCTTCATGCGGAGCTGGCAGGACTTCGACGTGTTGGCGTCGGCGCAGTTCGTGCTCTTCCTCTTCTCCGGCACGTTCGTCCCGGCGCAGGCGTACCCGACGCTGCTGCGCTGGCTGGTCGAGGTGACTCCGCTCTACCGCGCGGTGCACCTGATCCGGGGGATCACCGTCGGCGGCGGTGGCTGGACCTGGCTGCTCGACATCGGATACTTGCTGGTGGTCCTGGCCATCGGCCTCTTTATCGCATCCCGCCGGATGAGTCGGCTGCTCTACCGGTAACCGGTGTGCCGGCGAAGGGATCGTCCGCGGCGGCCGGGCTGCGTCGCTGGCCGTTGCCGCTGAAGGTCTCGCCCAGCTTGGACTGACCGAGCTTGTCGCGGCTCTCGCTGTAGAACCGGTTCGCCTGTGCCTGTGCCACCCCCGCCGCCTCCTGGACCGTCGGGTGGTCGGCGATCTTACGACCCCACACCACCAGCTCCTCGTACGCTTCCCGGCCGGCGCGGGCACCCAGGACGAACCCCACCGCCATCCCGCCAAGGAACATGATCTTTCCGCGCATGGCGGCTCCTTCCGTACTTAACGTGCTGACTCCCCATCCTGCTCCCCGCGCTGCTCTCCGGGTGCCCTGACACTGATTTATCCGGAACATCCTGAATATTGGGGGTGGGAATGCCTGCGGTAGCACCCGCAACGGCGCGGTAACCCCCTCGACTGGGACCGCCGGTAGTCCTGTACTCTTGTCCCGTCGCACGGCGCACCGGAGCTCCGGAGGCCGGGCGGCGGCACGATCCCCCGTAGCTCAATTGGCAGAGCAGCCGGCTGTTAACCGGCAGGTTTTTGGTTCGAGTCCAAACGGGGGAGCTCCCTCCCCATCAAGCCCACCGGCCCCAGGTCGGTGGGCTTCCTTCGTTTCTGGTACCGGAACCGGAACCGAAGGGCAGGATGGGAGACGTTGACCAAGATCCCCAACGCGTCGCAGGCGCATCGGGTGGGTGCGGATGTCCGGGAGAGGTGCCGCCGGCCGGGGCACGCTGGTCGCCCTGCTCATCGCGCTCGCCTGGCTGGTGATCGGCGGCCTCGCCGGGCCGTACACCGGAAAACTCAGTGAGGTCAGCACCAACGACAACGCCGCCTTCCTCCCCATCGAGGCCGAGGCGACCCGGGCCCAGGACCTCTCCGAACTCTTCGTGGACCAACCGACCACCCCGGCGCTCATCGTCTACGAACGCACCAGCGGCATCACCGACGCCGACCAGCAGCGAATCGCCGCCCACAGCGCCGAGATTGCCGAACTGCCCGGTGTGGTCGGCCCGCTGCCGCCGCCGATCCCCAGCGCGGACGGGCAGGCGGTCCAGCTGATCGTCCCGGTCGACGACGAGCGGGGCGAGGGGATCGCCACCGTCGTGGCGGAGCTGCGCACCATCGTCGACGCGGGCCGGGACGGGCTCACCGTCAACGTCACCGGGCCGGCCGGCCTGCTCGCCGACCTGATCGATGTCTTCTCGGCGATCGACGGCACGCTGCTGCTGGTCACCCTCTGCGTAGTGCTCCTCATCCTGCTGGTCGTCTACCGCAGCCCGGTGCTGTGGATCTTCCCGCTGCTCGCCGCCGGGATGTCCTTCTCGCTGGCCACGGCGATCGTCTACCGGCTCGCCGAGGCCGACATCCTGACCCTCGACGGGCAGGCGCAGGGCATCCTCACCGTGCTGGTCTTCGGCGCCGGCACCGACTATGCCCTGCTCCTGATCGCCCGGTACCGGGAGGAGCTACACCGGCACGACAAGCCGGCCGCCGCCATGCTGGCGGCCTGGCGCGGCGCCGCCCCGGCGATCGCCGCCTCCGCCGGCACCACCATCGCCAGCCTGCTCTGCCTGCTGCTGTCCAGCCTGAGCTCCAACCAGGCACTCGGGCCGGTCGCCGCCATCGGCATCGGCGCCACCCTGCTGGTGATGCTAACCCTCCTGCCCGCGCTGCTCGTGCTCGGCGGACGCCGGGTGTTCTGGCCGCGCGAGCCGCGACTCGACCACGCCGAGCCGCAGACCGAACACGGCATCTGGGGTCGCGTCGCGGGGTTCGTAACCCGTCGGTCCCGACCGGTGTGGCTGGTCACCGCGTTCGCGCTGGCCGCGCTCGCCCTCGGCCTCACCCAGCTGAACGTGACCACCCTGGGCGAGAGCGACCTGTTCACCGAGCCGACGGACTCGGTCGCGGGCCAGGAAACGATCGCCCGCCACTACCCGGCCGGCACCGGTAGCCCCGCCGTCATCTTCACCCGCCAGGAGACCGCCGAGCAGGTCGCCGCGGTGGCCCAGGAGACGCCCGGTGTCGTTGCGGTACGACCCGTCACCGACCGTCCCGGCGCCGGTCCCGGCTCGGACTCGGAATCGGACCGGGGTGCGGAGCCGACCGCGCCGCCGAAAGTCGTCGACGGCATCGTGCAGCTCGAGGCGACCCTCGCCGACGCACCCGACTCCGACGGCGCCGAAGAGACCATTCGCGAGCTACGGGTGGCGGTCCACGCCGTACCCGACGCCGACGCGGTCGTCGGCGGCCTCACCGCGATCAACATCGACACCGCGGACGCCGCCACCCGGGACCGCGACGTCATCATCCCGGTGGTCCTCGGCGTCATCGCCGTCATCCTGGCGCTGCTGCTGCGCGCCCTGCTCGCCCCGCTGCTGCTCGTCGCCACCGTGCTGCTCTCGTACGCTGCCACGCTGGGCCTCTGCGCGCTGATCTTCAACTACCTCTTCGACTTCCCCGGGGTGGACGCCTCCTTCCCGCTGTTCGCCTTCGTCTTCCTGGTCGCCCTCGGCATCGACTACAACATCTTCCTGATGAGCCGGATCCGGCAGGAAGCGGTGCGGCGGGGTACCCGCTCCGGAGTGCGGTACGGGCTCGTCGTCACCGGCGGCGTCATCACCTCCGCCGGCATCGTGCTCGCCGCGACGTTCAGCGCACTGGCCGTACTCCCGCTGGTGGTGCTCATCGAACTGGGAGTGGCGGTCGCCGTGGGCGTCCTGATCGACACGATCGTCGTCCGTTCGCTGCTGGTGCCCGCCCTCGCGTACGACATCGGGTCGAAGATCTGGTGGCCGAGCCGGCTGGCCCGGACCGACGGCGGGCGGGAGGCGCGCGATGCCGGTTGATACCGATGTGTTGATCGTCGGTGGTGGCCTGGCCGGGCTGGCGGCGGCCCGCCGGCTGCACCGCGCCGGGGTGCCCTGGCGGCTCCTCGAAGCCAGCGGCCGGCTCGGCGGCAGAGTCGGCACCGACCTCGTCGACGGGTACCGGCTCGACCGGGGCTTCCAGGTGCTCAACACGGCATACCCGCGGCTCGGCACCCTGCTGGACGTCAACCAGCTCGACCTCGGCTACCTCGTCCCCGGGGTGCTGGTGCGCCACGGCGACACCCGCAGCAGACTGGTCAACCCGCTCCGCGAACCCGTCGGCGCCCCCACCACCCTGTTCGCCGGGGTCGGGTCGCTGCGCGACCGACTCCGCTTCGCCGCGCTCGCCACCGGCGCCGCCACGCTGCCCGCGCGGCAGCTACTCAACGCCCCGGAGACCACCACCGAGGCGGCCCTGCGCCGCGCCGGCCTCTCCGACACCATCATCGAGCAGCTGCTGCGGCCGTTTCTCTCCGGTGTGTTCCTGGAACGCGAGCTGGAGACCTCCAGTCACGTCTTCGCGCTGGTGCTGCGCTCCTTCGTCCGGGGCCGCATCGGGCTGCCCGCCGAGGGGATGGCCGCGCTGCCGTACGCGATCGCCGCCCCGCTCCCCGCCGACCTGATCGACCTGGACACCCCGGTCGACCACGTCGCGCCCGGTCGGGTACGGACCCCGGCCGGTGCCATCACCGCCCGGGCCGTCGTGGTCGCGGTCGACCCACCCACGGCGACCACCCTGCTGCCGGTGCTCCCCACGGTCCGCATGCACAGCTACACGACCTGGTACCACGCCACCGAGACAGCGCCGCTGACGGAGCCGATCCTGCTCGTTGACGGTGACCGCCGAGAACTGATCACCAACACCGTCGTGGTCAGCCAGGCTTCCCCGATGTACGCGCCGAAGGGGCAGCACCTCGTCGCCACCTCGGTGGTGGGCCCGACCGTACCGCCCGAGCCGGTGATCCGAACCGAGCTGGCCCGCCTCTACGGACAGTCCACCGCCGACTGGGCGCACCTGAGCACCGTCACCATCGCCGGGGCGCTCCCCGCCGCACCACCGCCACAGGGTCGGCTGCGGCGGCCGGTGGCCCTCGACGACGGCCTCTTCGTCGCCGGCGACCACCGGGACAGCCCATCGATCCAGGGTGCGCTGGCCAGCGGCTGGCGTACCGCCGGCGCGGTCCTCGCGTACCTGCGGTCGGCGGCCTGACGGCTCCTCGGGCCGAACAGGCCGGGAGCGCACTGTTATCCTCGCGTTGCCCATCGTGCTACTGCGTCTGACGCCGTGACCGAGGGCAGCTGGTTCGCGCTGGCCATTGATCAACCAGGCGGGTACGATCCAGCGCGGTACTGGGGCGGTAGCTCAGCTGGTCAGAGCAGGGGACTCATAATCCCTCGGTCGCGGGTTCAAGTCCCGCCCGCCCCACCATCAGAAATGGCCCCTAACCTGGGGTTTCTGGGGTTTTGGCCGATCTTCTGTTTCAGGATCATCGATCTTTGGGGCCGATGTGAGCCCGGGAGTGCCAAAGACCGTAGCGGAGACGAATTCAGCAACTAGGATGCCCCGGACCCCTGACAAGGGGTCCGGGGCCCTTTTCGTTGGGCGGTTCACACGATCCTCAGAGGGGCACCTGGACCGCTAGCCGCCCGCTACGGCCAGCCCTCAAGGGCTGACCCAGGACGGGCGCGTCAGAAACGCTGTCCGCCGCGAACACTACCCTCGAACGCGTCCCACTCTTCCGCGCTGAAGGCCAGGATCGGCCCGTTCGGGTTCTTACTGTCACGGACAAACCGCTCGCCGTTGTCGCCGGACGCGACCTCGACACAGTTGGGCGAACTGTTGTCACACCTCATCGGCTTCTTCCAGCTCAACTTTTCCACGAGAATCTTCCTCTCTCTTTTCCTCACCGGTCGCTGTTTGCGGCCGGACATCTTTAGGGGGTGGCGGCGTAGGGTCCAGCAAGTCATGGGCCAGCAACTCGGCGAATGCTTCACCCCATACCCGGCACCGGCCGGGAGTGCCACACTCTGGACAGTGACCATCAACCGACCGGTGGTCGCTGAGGGTCTTCTGCCACCGCTCAACCGTTGTCCGGGATGGAGGCCGGTCTGTCATCGGAGTGCGCCGATCACCACAGCGGCAACAAAGATCAACGCGCAAAGCAGCGCTTCCAATTTTTGCCGAGTTGTCAGGGGTGCCAGGTCCGGTGGCAGTTCGGGCTCTCTGTGCACTCGGTCACCATCCGGCAACGGGGGTGTCCCGTGAGGATCACGGTTGCGGTGCAGCGGAGGTCTACCGTCGTTTGCCATCACAGCCGCCGCAGGCCAGCAAGCACAGCCTGCAAAACCGCTAGGTCCGGAGGATCGGCATCTAACGCCCGCAAAGCGTCTTTCGGATGGGACGTGTAGTACACCCGCGCTCGTCCGATGGCGGGCGAACTCTGCACGCGAAGATCGGTTGCAACGGGCGTGGAGGGGGTTGGCGGAGCTGCCGCTTCCTGGTCAACTCGATGTCGAGCGGCATTCGCCTTCGTGCCTGTGATCACACCTAGGAGCAGGCCAAAGGTGCCCGCAGCGGCGGCTACAGAGATCATCATTAGCATTGACGCTCCTAGAGTCCAAACAGCTCTCGGCGGGTTGGGTCCTCCACCGGCACGCTGTCGGGTTCCACCATGGATGCGATAGGCATACCCTCACTAGGTGTGTCGGTCGGGTGGGCAGCGCCGAGGTAGTCCGGGAAACCCTTGCGACAGCCTGAATTATTGATCTTGGTTTTGGGAGATGTTGAAATGGTCGATCTGTCGAACCCGATCGCATCGTTCATCGTTAGTGAGATCCGCCGCGCCAGGGGAGCAGCCGGCATGACACAAGAAGCGTTTGGGCGAGCAGCCGGATATGCCGCATCGCACGTTAGCTCCGTCGAGAATGGAACGCGGGCGCTAACAATCGACTTCATCCATGGAGCCGACCGGGGACTCAACACCGGTGGACTGTTTGAACGCATGATCAAAGAACTGGGACGACGATCCTGGTTCGTGCCCTGGTTAGATGCCGAACGCACTGCAACACAGCTCAGGTGTTTCCAGCCTTCGCTCATTCCTGGCCTACTACAGACCCAGGACTACGCCCGGGCGGTGATCCGGTGCGATGACCGGCTCAGCGATGAAGAGGTTGACCGGAGGCTTGTCGAAAGGATGGACCGGCAAGAAGTCTTGACCAGAAAGGACCCTCCGCACTTCATCGCGGTTATTGCCGAATCGGTAATCCGTCGAGCAGGCGAAGACTTCCGTGACATCATGGCGGGTCAGATTAAGCACCTAATCTCACTCGCCGAAAGACCCAACATTAGCGTCCATGTCCTGCCTGACGAAATCAGTATGCATGTCGGGCTTACTGGCCCATTCAGCCTCACCTGCGCCGGTCACCAGTGGCTAGCGGAGATGGAAAACCAACTAGGGGGCACGGTTGTAGACCAAGACGACGACGTAGATACTCTGATGTCACGGTGGGAGACGGTGCGCAACGAGGCACTACCTCGCCGCCAGTCAGTCGAGCTGATGAAGGAAGTAGTGGACTCATGGACCTGATCGGCGCTCAGTGGCGCAAGTCGACCCGCAGCGGCTCCGGTGGCGGCAACTGTGTGGAGGTCGCCGGCAACCTCCCTGGCATCGTGGGTGTCCGGGACAGCAAAGACCCGACCGGCCCGGCCCTCGTGTTTGGCCCAGAGGCGTGGCGGTCGTTCGTCGCGTTCACCAGCAGTGGGCACGTAGACCGCTGAGGCACCACACACACAACGAAACCCCCGGCCCTTCCTCATGGGTAGCCGGGGGTTTTCGCGTCTACAGGTCCCGTACTGCCGGCCCACAGTGGCGGTGTATTGCGGGGGTCTTCTATGTTGCTTCTTGCTCCCGCCTCACCCTGGAAGGTGAGCCCGGTGTGAGCCCGGACGTCTCTGGACCGGCCATCAGCCGGCGGGACCGGTTGGCATGAAGAAGGTGCCCAACTCGGCATCGAGCCGGGCACGGTGCTTCAGAAGTTGCAGCGCACCCTGCTGTGCCGTGAAGGTATCCGCGGCCGAGCGCTGGGCAACCGAAATGCGTCCGCTTCGTAGGACGGGTAAGGGTTCCTGTCGGGTGTTGAACGCTAGACAGTAAGAGCGCGTTTCACTTTGCTGTCAGTCGGGTGTGTTGAAGGTGAGGCGTTGTTGGCGGGTGGCGGCTTCGCCTCGGGCAAGGCGGCGGAGCATGCCGTCGAGGGCGGCCCATCGGATCATGGCCTCGGACGTCGCGCGGTGGGTTTCGTAGTCGCGGGCCAGGCGACGGTGGGCGGTGAGCCAGGCCAGGGTCCGCTCCACGACCCAGCGGCGTGGGTGAACGACGAACCCGCGTTGGTCGGCGGGTTTGCGGACGATCTCGACGGTGGTGCGCAGCAGGTCGCGGGCCCAGTCGACGAGGCGGCCGGCGAAGCCGGTGTCGGCGAAGACGTGCCGGATCGGGGTGGCCGCGTAGGTGGCCAGTAGTGCGCCTTTGGCGCCGTCGCGGTCCTGCCAGGACGCGGCCAGCACCCAGACGGTGACCAGCAGGCCGAGGGCGTCGGTGACGATGAACCGTTTCCGGCCGTTGATCTTCTTCCCGGCGTCATAGCCGCGAGAGTCCCGCGGCACGGTGTCAGCGCCTTTCACGCTCTGCGAGTCGATGATCCCTGCCGTCGGCTCCGGGTCACGGCCGTGAGCCACCCGGATCTGCTCACGTAGCTCGGTCAGGATCCGCTCGGTCACACCCCGCCTGTTCAGCCGGGTGAAGTGCGCGTACACGGTCTGCCACGGCGGGAAGTCCACCGGCAGGTACCGCCACGCGCAACCGGTACGCACCACGTACAAGATGGCGTCGATGACGGCCCGGCGCGAGTGCTTTTCCGGTCTGCCCATCCACTGCGGGGACGGCAGCATCGGCTCGATGATCTCCCACTCGGCGTCGGTCAGGTCAGAGGGGTACCGCCGCACTCGATCCATACCTGTCTACCGACCGACCTACGTCCATCGACCGGACCCACTGTGCGACACACCCGACCGGCCCACAAACCAAACGCGCTCTAACTGGACGTTTGCTTCATCTTCGGGCCGGTAATGGCCGATTCGCGCCTCGACCGCGGTAGCGCGAAATGCCCGACCCGACCTAGAAAGAAA
>NZ_KB900388.1:1836022-2216954 GCF_000378825.1 Salinispora vitiensis | reverse complement strand
AACACCATCGGCATCAACCTGCTCAACCAGGCCACCACCACCCACCCCACCCTCACCAAAACCTGGGTCGACGCCGGCTTCAAAAACCGCGTCGTCGAACACGGCGCCGCACTCGGCGTCGGCGTCGAAACTGCCCTTCCCCTCGTAGCGTGGAGGCCAGAGCTTGAGGGATAGAGGTTCATGGCTGAGACGAGACGCCAGTTCGATCCGGAGTTCCGCGCGGGCGCGGTGCGCATCGTGCGGGAGACGGGTAAGTCGATCGCACAGGTCGCCCGTGATCTGGGGATTAACAGCGGGACCCTGGCCAACTGGGTGAAGAGGGACCGTGAGACGCGCGGTGAGGCCGCTGCCGGGCAGCTCACTGAGGACGAGCGGGCGGAGCTGGCCCGGTTGCGGCGGGAGAACGCCGAGCTGGCGATGGAGCGTGATGTTCTCAAGCGATCCGTGGTCCTGTGGGTCAAAGAGGCGACGGGCCGGTGAGCGTGGCCGCCTTCATCGCTTCCCAGAGGACCGAGCATTCCGTGCCGCACGTGATCGCCTGCCGAGCGTTGGGGGTGTCCGAGTCATGGTTCTACAAGTGGCGTGACCGGCCGCCAACGCGCCGCGATGACCGGCGTGCTCGGTTGTCGGCTGCGGTCAGGAAGGTGTTCGACGACTCAGGCGGCACCTACGGCAGCCCTCGCGTCGGGATCGAGTTGCGCGAGCAGGGCTGGCAGGTGTCGGACAACACGATCGCGCAGCTCATGGCCGCCTCCGGCCTGACCGCCCGGGTCAGACGCCGCCGGCGGAACCTGACCCGCCAGGGCAAAGGTCCAGCCGCCCCAGACCTGGTAAAGCGGGCGTTCAGCGCGCCGGCACCAGATATCGCCTGGTGCGGCGACATGACCGAGATCCGCACCGACGAGGGCAAGCTCTACCTGGCCACCGTCATCGACCTGTACTCCCGTCGCATCCTCGGCTACGCCATGGGCGCCCACCACGACGCCGGGCTGGTCGTCGCAGCGCTGAACATGGCCGCCGTCACCCGCGGCGGCAGCGTCGAAGGGGTGATCTTTCACAGCGACAGGGGCAGCGAGTACACCTCGGCCGACTTCGCCCGAGCCTGCAACCGGTGGAAGGTGCGCCAGTCGATGGGCCGGGTCGGGTCGTGCTTCGACAACGCCGTCGCCGAGGCCACCTTCTCCACCATCAAGGTCGAGTACGTGCACCGCCGTCACTTCCGCACCCGTACCGAGGCCCGCCTGAAGATCGCCACCTGGATCACCGACTTCTACAACCGGCGCCGCCGGCACTCCGTCTGCGACTGGCGATCCCCCATCGACTACGAACGATCAGAGACCCGCGCCCTGAAGGCCCAGGCCGCATAACGGAGCCCTCCACGATTCCAGGGGATTGACAAAACCGTCACCAAAGACCCCCAGGCCAAAGGCTTCAGCGTGGTCAAACGGCGATGGGTCGTCGAACGCACCATCGGCTGGCTCATGCACCACCGCCGACTCGTCCGCGACTACGAAGCACGACCCGACAACTCCGCCAGCATGATCACCATCGCCATGATCGACAACCTCGCCAAACGCCTCACCACCGAAACCACCCCAACCTGGCGAGAACCACTACAACCACAACACACACAAAATACGTGAATCAGACGTCCTCTAACTGGACGTTTGCTTCATCTTCGGGCCGGTAATGGCCGATTCGCGCCTCGACCGCGGTAGCGCGAAATGCCCGACCCGACCTAGAAAGAAAACATATCGGTGGACATAGGCCTACCCGGTTTCAGCGCATATCGCCCCGGGATCGTGTCTGGTTCACTTTCATCCCGCACTGACGGACATGACGTCCGCCAAGTCGAGGTCTCGACACCGTACGCCTGCTTCATGACCGAACGGCGACCCTATCCGTCCGACCTATCCGACGCCCGCTGGGCCCTGATCGCACCCCGCCTCACCGCCTGGCGGCAGGCCCGCACCGACGCCGGCATCAGCGGACGTACCCCCACCCACGACCTGCGCGACATCTTCAACGCCATCCTGTACGTCAACCGCACCGGCATCGCCTGGCGCTACCTACCCCACGACTTCCCGCCCTACCGCACCGTCTACGGCTACTTCGCCGCCTGGAGCAAAGAAGGCATCTTCACCGAACTCAACTACCAGCTCACCGGCCTGGTGCGTGACCACCACGGCCGCACCATCGAACCCACCGCCTCCATCATGGACAGCCAGAGCGTGAAGACCTCCACCAACGTCCCACTATCCACACAGGGCCCAGACGCCGGAAAGAAAATCGTCGGCCGCAAACGCGGCATCATCACCGACACCCTCGGCCTACTCCTCGCCGTCACCGTCACCGCCGCCAGCGCCAGCGACAACACCATCGGCATCAACCTGCTCAACCAGGCCACCACCACCCACCCCACCCTCACCAAAACCTGGGTCGACGCCGGCTTCAAAAACCGCGTCGTCGAACACGGCGCCGCACTCGGCGTCGGCGTCGAAACCGTCACCAAAGACCCCCAGGCCAAAGGCTTCAGCGTGGTCAAACGGCGATGGGTCGTCGAACGCACCATCGGCTGGCTCATGCACCACCGCCGACTCGTCCGCGACTACGAAGCACGACCCGACAACTCCGCCAGCATGATCACCATCGCCATGATCGACAACCTCGCCAAACGCCTCACCACCGAAACCACCCCAACCTGGCGAGAACCACTACAACCACAACACACACAAAATACGTGAATCAGACGTCCTCTAACTGGACGTTTGCTTCATCTTCGGGCCGGTAATGGCCGATTCGCGCCTCGACCGCGGTAGCGCGAAATGCCCGACCCGACCTAGAAAGAAAGCATATCGGTGGACATAGGCCTACCCGGTTTCAGCGCATATCGCCCCGGGATCGTGTCTGGTTCACTTTCATCCCGCACTGACGGACATGACGTCCGCCAAGTCGAGGTCTCGACACCGTACGCCTGCTTCATGACCGAACGGCGACCCTATCCGTCCGACCTATCCGACGCCCGCTGGGCCCTGATCGCACCCCGCCTCACCGCCTGGCGGCAGGCCCGCACCGACGCCGGCATCAGCGGACGTACCCCCACCCACGACCTGCGCGACATCTTCAACGCCATCCTGTACGTCAACCGCACCGGCATCGCCTGGCGCTACCTACCCCACGACTTCCCGCCCTACCGCACCGTCTACGGCTACTTCGCCGCCTGGAGCAAAGAAGGCATCTTCACCGAACTCAACTACCAGCTCACCGGCCTGGTGCGTGACCACCACGGCCGCACCATCGAACCCACCGCCTCCATCATGGACAGCCAGAGCGTGAAGACCTCCACCAACGTCCCACTATCCACACAGGGCCCAGACGCCGGAAAGAAAATCGTCGGCCGCAAACGCGGCATCATCACCGACACCCTCGGCCTACTCCTCGCCGTCACCGTCACCGCCGCCAGCGCCAGCGACAACACCATCGGCATCAACCTGCTCAACCAGGCCACCACCACCCACCCCACCCTCACCAAAACCTGGGTCGACGCCGGCTTCAAAAACCGCGTCGTCGAACACGGCGCCGCACTCGGCGTCGGCGTCGAAACCGTCACCAAAGACCCCCAGGCCAAAGGCTTCAGCGTGGTCAAACGGCGATGGGTCGTCGAACGCACCATCGGCTGGCTCATGCACCACCGCCGACTCGTCCGCGACTACGAAGCACGACCCGACAACTCCGCCAGCATGATCACCATCGCCATGATCGACAACCTCGCCAAACGCCTCACCACCGAAACCACCCCAACCTGGCGAGAACCACTACAACCACAACACACACAAAATACGTGAATCAGACGTCCTCTAAGGCCCGATCAAACCAGGATCAGCACGGCGAGTACCCCGATCACCGCGTTCGCGGTCACGTGCACAAGGTAGGTCATCAGGATGCCGCCGCTGCGCGCGCGGATCACGCCGAGGACGAACCCCCAGGACATCGCCATGACCATTCCTGCGACACCGGACGGAAAGCCTGCGGAATGCGCTAGTCCGAACAATATGGCTTGCAGCACCACGGCGGCCCTGGTGCCCCAGACCGAGGCCAGTTCGGTGAGCAGCACCCCACGGAAGAGCATCTCTTCCCAGATCGGATTGACCAGCGCGAACGCCACGGTGCCGAGGATCGCGAGCCAGAGCGGCAGGCGTTGCAGCCCACTGAGATACTCGGCGGGCTCAGGCCGCACAATGAGCGCCCACACAACGAGGGCCACTCCGCCGAGGACCACGGTGACCAGCCCCAGCCAGAAGATCTCGGGCGTGATCGAGCCGCGTCTCAGCCAGGGGGCAGCCGCCCCCAGGGACGGGCGGCGACCAACGATCAGCAAGCACCCCAGCGGGAGGACACAGACCAGAGCCGTGGTGATGGCCGGGGGCCAGCCGAAGTGAATTCCCACCGCGAAACAGCCGAACAGCGTGCCGATGAACGCCGACGCGCGGATCGATGCCGGCGATCGCAAAATCAGCGCGCAGGCCACCACCACCACAGCGACCATGCCGACGACCGCCGTGCGCCAAGGCGACTCCGGTCGGACCGGAAAGACTGCGCACCCGCCCAGAGCGAGGATGCAGGCGCCGGCGAGCGTCGCCCGGTGGGACGTGTTGCTCTTGGTGACGGGTTGGGGTGGCGCCGAACTGTCCAAGTCGGATTTCATCGCGGCTCCGATCACCTAGCTGCACGATAGTGGCATTCTGCAAGATTCACGAAAAGACCGCTGACCTGAACTGCCGTAGGCATCAAGCCATCGAGTCGGCACAGGTCACGACCGACTGTCCGGCGAGCACCTTGTCATCGGAGCGGCTCGGCGCCTTCGACATCTAGGCCGCGGTACAGGTGGGCCATCGGGTCGTGCTGATCGGTGGTGCCATGCATCGGCTGCCTCCCAGGGGGGCGTGACTGGGCGGGGATCAGCCGTAGAGGCGTCCCAGCAGGGCGCCCTGGCCGGACTGGAGGATGTGGGCGGCCTCCAGCGGAATCCAGAAGCATTCGAAGTGCGTCGGCTCCTGCTCCCCGTCGTGGTCCTCCTGGCTCATCCACCGCTCCGATGTCGGCTCGGTCAGTTCCAGGTGGAAGACGTGGCGACGCTGGAGCTCGAACCGGTACGGGCTGATGTCGTACTCGGTCTCGCCGAGCTTCCGCACGACCTTGAAGTCCTTCAGGCCGGTCTCCTCACGGGCCTCGCGCAGGGCCGCCGCCTCCGGCGTCTCGCCCGGGCGGACGCTGCCGGCCGGAACCTGGATACCGACTTCCTCGTAGCTGTGATCGGTGTGCCGGAAGACCAGCAGCTTGCCGTCTCGTACGACGTAGCAGAGAACCTTTTCCTTGGTGACCCGCTCCGGCATGGGAGACCCCCTCCTCATTCGTTGACCGAGCCGCTGCCGACGGTCGAGATCGCTCGCCGGCTCACTGTGACACCCAGCGCCGTGTCACAACACCTACAGGTTCTCCACGCGACAGGCATGATCACTCGTGCCCGCGACGGGCGGCGTGTGCTGTATCGGCGCAGCCCTCTTGGCGATCAGTTGGTCGATCAGTCGGCCGGGCGGTGACCCAAGTGGATCAAGCGCTGCCAGGTGGCATGTCCAACCAGGTAATGCCCATTTCCGGGAGACAATCAGCCCATTCACCCTCTGGTCGGTGTCCCTCGGCGGAGGGGGTCCGTTACCTCATTCGTAGTGGTAGCGGCACTGTGCTATCTGCACTGTGTCGTCCATGATTCGGTACACGAGGCGGTGTTCCTGGTCGATGCGTCGCGACCAGAATCCGGCCCAGTTTCCGCGGAGTTGCTCCGGTTTACCGATGCCTTGGTGGCCGTTGCGTCGGATGTCCTCGATCAGGGCGTTTACTCGTTTGAGCATCTGGCGATCTCGCTGCCAGGTCAGATAATCTTCCCAGCCTCGGCCGGCGAACTGGACCTTCACGTTGCCGGCGCCTCGCCTGCACTGGCGTCGGGGTCGATCAGGTCGTGCGTTTCCCCACCGCCGTTGCGCAGCTCTTCGACGGCTTCGTTCAGGCGGCGCGCGTTGGCGGGGCTGGCCATCAGGTAGGCCGTCTCTTTCAACGACTCGTACTCGCGCAGCGAGATGATGACCGCGGCCTCCCGGCCGTGGCGGGTGACCACCACTTCCTCGGCGTCGTCCACGACATGGTCGAGCATCTTGGCCAGGTTCTGGCGGACCTCTGAGTAGGGAACGGTGCGCATGCTGCTGCCTCCCACACGTTACGTACAATAAATTGTACAAGCTCGCCCCGGGCTGCTCGTCAGCTGCTCCGACGTCTGGCCTTGAACTATCGATCAGGCTCAGGAGCGGCGTGGGCGTAGCGGGAGCGGGTCACCAGCGATGGCGGCGGTGTGGCTGGGGCCGGGTGGCGGCTTGATAGGCAAGTAACTGCTTGCCTATCATTGGCGGGTGAGTGACGCTGGCGCAGACAAAGGCCACCCGGCTGAAGCGGGCGACGTCTTCAAGGCGTTGGCCGACCCGACCCGCCGGAAGATCCTTGACGAGCTGGCGGAGCGGGACGGCCAGACGTTGTTCGAGATCTGCTCGCGGCTGACCATGAAGCACCAGCTCGGTTCGTCCCGCCAGGCGATCTCACAACACCTGGAGGTGCTGATCAAGGCCGACCTGGTCGCCAGCCGCCGAGCGGGTCGTTACAAGTTTCACCACCTCAACACCGAACCCTTGGAGCGCCTTACTGATCGATGGCGTAACCGAGAAGCGAAGGAGAGCTGATGCGCATCCACCTCACCAGCGTTCTGGTGCACGACCAGGAGGTGGCACTGCGGTTCTATACCGAGGTGCTGGGATTCGTGAAGAAGGCGGAGGTTCCGCTCGGCGACTACCGCTGGCTCACCGTCGTCTCGCCGGAAGACCCGGGCGGCTGCGAGCTGCTGCTCGAGCCGGACGCCCATCCCGCGGCCACGCCGTGGAAGGAGGCGTTGGTCAATGATGGGATTCCGGCTGCGTCTTTCGCGGTCGAGGATGTCCGCGCAGAAGTTGAACGCCTTCGTGGCTTGGGGGTCCGGTTTACCCAGGAGCCCCTGCAGATGGGTGCGGTCACCACGGCGGTCCTCGACGACACCTGCGGCAATCTGATCCAGCTTGTACAGGCCACCTGACCACGGCCAGTGGTTGTTGGAGGACGGCGAGGGGGTTCCGCCCTGCCGCCAACAGCGGCTGGGACGGAACCCCTCGTGACGGTCCGGCGCGGGGGTTGGCGTCAGGCGGCCTGGGTCAGCGCCTCGAACCGGTCGTCCGTGAGCTCCACCTCGGCGCTGGCGAGGTTCTCCTCCAGGTGCGCAATCGAAGAGGTGCCCGGAATCGGCAGCATGACCGGCGAGCGGCGCAGCAGCCACGCCAGGGCGAGCTGCACGGGCGTCGCGCCGTACTCGGCACTCATCGCTTGCAGTGGGCCGCCGGGGCGGGCGAGGTCACCGGTGGCGATCGGGTACCAGGGGATAAACCCGAGGTCGTTGCGCTCGCAGTACTCCAGCACCGGCTCGGCGTCCCGATTGCTCACGTTGTAGCGGTTCTGCACGGTGGCGATCGGGGTGATCTCGCGGGCGGCCTCGATCTGCTCGACGGTCACCTCGGAGAGGCCGATGTGCCGGATCTTGCCCTCCTGCTGAAGCCGGACCAACTCGCCGAGCTGGTCCTCGAGGGGCACCTCCGGGTCGATGCGGTGCAGCTGGTACAGCGGGATGCAGTCCAGGTTGAGGTAGCGAAGGCTCATCTCGCACTGCTGCCGCAGGTACCTCGGGAGCCCCAGCGGCTTCCAGTCGTTCGGCCCGCCCCGGACCAGCCCCGCCTTGGTCGCGATGACCAAATCATCGGCGTACGGGTGTAGCGCCTCCTTGATCAGCATTTCGCAGACGAGCGGCCCGTACGAGTCAGCGGTGTCGATGAATGTCACCCCGAGCTCGACGGCGCGTCGCAGTACGCGGACCGCCTTCGCCGGATCGTCCGGCATGTCCCAGACTCCCGGGCCGGCGAGCTGCATGGATCCGTACCCGAGTCGGTCGACCGGGAGGTCGCCACCGATGCGGTAGGTGCCGGAGGCCTTGACCGGCTGGTTGTTGGCGTGCGGTGACATGTGGGCGTCTCCTCGTCGGGTCCGTGGGCGGCGGCAGACCTACCTGGTCCGGTATACCCCTACTGCCGGGGGCCAATCGCACAGTACCCATCACCGTCGATCACTGTCGGGTGTGGTCGGGCTCATCGGCCAGGTCAGGGCGAGGGCCCGATTGGCGTGCGTGGGCCGGTCGGCTCACTCCGAAGCTGGGCGGGCCTTGGGCCGGGCGCGGAGGTGGGCGCGCTCTCCCTGTTGGCCGAAGAGGCTGAGGATTTCGACCGGTTGATCGTCGGCGACGCCGAACCAGTGCGGGACCCGGGTGTCGAACTCGGCCGCCTCGCCGGGTGCCAGCACGAGATCGTGCTCGCCGAGCAGGAGTCGTAGTCGCCCGTTGAGGACATAGAGCCACTCGTACCCGTCGTGGGTTTTGGGGTCTGGCTCCCGCTTGCTGATCGGGATGATCAGCTTGAAGGCCTGGATGCCGCCGACCCGTCGGGTCAGCGGCAGCACGGTCATGCCGTGGCGGGTGACCGGGCGCAGGTGGATGCGGGGGTCGCCGGTGGGCGGTGCCCCGACGAGTTCGTCGAGGGTGACGCCGTGGGCGCGGGCGAGGGGGAGGAGCAGCTCGAGGGTTGGCCGGCGGGTGCCCGATTCGAGCCGGGAAAGGGTGCTCACCGAGATGTCGGTCTCTGCCGAGAGGTCGGTCAGGGTGGTGCCGCGCTGGCGGCGCAGGGCGCGTAGTCGGGGGCCGACCGCGTCGAGAGCCTGGTTCAGGTCACCGTCCATGGCCAAGAGTTTGCCACATCAGCAACGGGGTTTGCTGTCGCTGCAGGCTGGGGGCACCGTGGCCGCAGGAGGTGGTCAGAATGACCGATCAGCTGAAGCGGAGCTACGACGTGGTGGTGGCCGGTGGCGGTGCCGCTGGCCTGAACGGGGCGGTGCTGCTCGCCCGGTCACGTCGATCGGTGGTGGTTCTCGACTCGGGCGCCCCACGCAACGCCCCGGCCAAGGGAGTGCACGGGCTGTTGGGCCGCGAGGAGATGCCGCCGGCCGAGCTACTCGAGCGCGGCCGGGCCGAACTGCGCGGCTACGGCGGCCACGTCGTGAACGCCGAGATCGCGACCGCTGTCCGGGACGGGGAAGACTTCGTCCTGACCGTGGCCGACGGCCGGTCGGTACGGGCTCGCCGGCTGCTGGTCACCACGGGACTGGTCGACCTCCTGCCGAGCATTCCCGGGCTACGCGAACGCTGGGGCCGAGACGTTCTCCACTGCCCGTACTGCCACGGCTGGGAGGTGCGGGACCAGGCCATCGGCGTGCTCGCCACCGGTCCGCGATCGGTACACCAGGCCCTGCTCTTCCGCCAGCTCAGCGCCGACATCAGCTACTTCACCCACATGTCCGCCGGACCCGACGAGGAGGAGGCGGAGCAGCTGGAAGCCCGAGGCGTACGGGTGGTCGCCGGCACGGTGGCGGCCCTGGAGGTCGCCGATGATCGACTCGTCGGGGTGCGGCTGGTTGACGGGACGGTCGTACCGCGGACCGCCCTGGGGGTCGGGCCGCGGATGGTGGCGCGGGCCGGGTTCCTGGCCGGGCTCGGGCTGCGGGCGGTCGAGCATCCGAGCGGGCTCGGCGAGCACATCCCGGCCGACCCGGCCGGGCGGACCGAGGTGGCGGGGGTCTGGGCGGCGGGCAACGTCACTGACCTGGCGGCCCAGGTGGGGGCCGCCGCAGCTGGCGGCGCTGTCGCCGGGACCGCGATCAACGCTGACCTGATCGCCGAGGAGACCCGCCGGGCGGTCACCGCCCTGCGGCACCCGTTCTCGAGCAGGTCCGAGGCGCGGGTCGCCGAGCTGGTGGCGGGCGAGCGTCGACACGGACTGTGAACGGCAACGGGGTGCCACGGGCGGTCGGGGGAGGGGCAAGCAGGTGCGCGACAGTCGGCTGATCGGCTAATGGACAGGACGCTGGGCGCCGCGTCGACGCACTGTTATAGCAGGTGAGAGGCGTGGATGGCGGGCCACATCCCGATCCTCGGGCCTGGCGGTGCCAGCAGCGTAGCGGTCGGCACCGCCGCCACCGAGCCCGGCGCGAGCGTCGTCGCTGACGCGACCTGCGCCGTCGGCCCGCCCCACCCACGCTTGGAAGGAGCCGACCAATGGCTGCTCCCACCGTGACCGTCGCCCTGAACGCGGCGGTCTACGCCCCCGGTGATGACATGAGAATGACCGTCACCTACAGCGACGCCGATACCCAGCCGGTGACCGTCACCGTGGTGGTCACCGACGTGCGCGGAAACAGCAGCGCCCCCGCGCAGGTCACCGCGGTTATCGACCCGCTCACCCTCACCGTCACCGATGACTCCGGCCGCGCCTGGACGAAGCTGTCGGACAACGGCGCGGTGGCCGACTACCGGGCGGTGGCGTGATGCCCCGGGTCACTGTCACGGTGCGCGACTCCGGCGGGCGCACCGCCACCACCACCGCCGACTACCAGGTCAGCTCGCCCGTCCTGGGCGGCTACTACCTTTCCGGCAACGGAAATCCGGTGGCCGACCTGGCGGGCGGGAACATTCGATCGCTGACCCAGTACCGCAGCTTCGCCGACGGCTACCTCTTCCCGGGCTGGAACAAGCCCTGGTTGACGGAGCTCGGTGCGGCCGGGATGAAGATCAATATGGTGTTGGAGCTGAAGCACTACGGCGCCCCACACGCCGGGGAGCAGACGTTCCGGGTCAACGGCCGGACGTACACGGTCCCGGCTCCGGCCATGACCATCCAGCAGCGGCCGGGGACGACCTGGCCCCGGGCCTACGGGTACGACCAGGTGCTCTCCGGGCAGTGCGACGGACTGTTCGCGCGAGCGCTGGCGCAATATCAGGAGATGGGCGTCGGGATGAACCTGCAACTCGCCTCGGAGCTGGACACCGACCACGAGTTCGGCACCAGGGAGGCGGGTGCGGCGTACACCTGGGCGGAGTCCGACGCCCGGGCGGTGGCGGCGTTGACGTACATCGTGACCTGGTTCAAAACCCGCGGCCTACCCGCCGGCACCACCTTCTCGGTGGGGGCGGGCGGCTTCGACCGGGCCTGCTATCAGCGGACCCACCCGGAGGCGCTGATGGCGAAGCTCGACTTCCTGCAGTGGAACGTCTACGCCACCAGCGCCACCCACACCGCGCTGGCCCGCTTTCGCCGTACCAAGGACTGGGTGGTCGCCGACCTCGGCCCGGTCGCCCTCTCCCGCCCGGTCCTGATCGCGGAGTGGGGGGTCCGGTCGGCTGAGCATCCCGACCAGGCGGCGTGGATCGAGACCGTGCCGGCCGCCGTCGCCGCGCTCAACGCCGAGGGAGGGCCCCGGATCGCGCGGACGAACTACTTCAACTCCGGCTGGGGTTGGCTGGTGCCGAAGGACACCGGCTTGGCCGCGCTCAAGCGGGCCTACACCACCCGGCCGTACGTCTGAGGGGCCCGGAGCGCGGCGGTGGCCCGGGGTGCGGCACCGGGGTCGGCACCGGCGGCGGTGTCGGGGTGGGCTGGGGGCCGGGCGTGGTCGGTGGCGCCGGAACACGGTGGCTGCTCATCGTCTGGGAGTTCCCGGCCCGGCCGGCGGTAACCGCACCCGTCAGGAACCTGGTTGCCCGGCCAACTGCTCCCGCATGCTGCCGCGCTGCGCCGCCCGGCTGATGTCGCTGGGCGACACGATCCCGACCAGCCGCCCGTCCTCCACCACGAGCGCCCGCCCGTCGGCGCAGTCGGTGAGCCGGGGCAGGAGCTCGTTGAGTGACTCATCCGGGGCGGCGAGCACCAACTCGTCGGTGCCGCAGGCGACCTCGGCGAGGGTGGTGGTGGAGCGCCGATCGGCCGGTACCCGCCGGATCCGGTCGAGGGTGATCAGCCCGACCGGTCGGTCGCCGGCGACCAGCGGCAGCGTCGAGTACCGGTAGGCGAAGAGGTAGTGCTCGATGAAGTCGGCCACGGTCATGTCGCCGGCGGCGGTCTGGGGCTCCGGGGTCATCACCTCGGCGATCCGGATACCGCTCAGGGCGCTGCCCATCTGGGCCTGCCGCTGCTCCATCGTCGCGGCGCCGATCAGGAACCAACCGATCAGGATCAGCCACAGGCCGCCGAACCCGCCGCCGGCGAACAACTGCCAGAACCCCAGGCCGATCAGGATCGCCCCGAGGACCCAGCCGGCCCGGGCGGCCACCACCGAGGCCTTGGTCCGGTCCCCGGTGGCCTTCCAGATCGCCGCCCGCAGCAGCCGCCCGCCGTCCAGCGGGGCGGCGGGAAGCACGTTGAAGACGGCCAGCAGCACGTTGATGCCGGCGAGCCAGGCCAGCGCGCCGAGCCACAGCCCGTCGTACCCGGTCATCGCCACTCCGGCCGCGATGGCGCCGAAGAAGACGCCGAGCAGCAGGCTCACCAGCGGCCCGATCCCGGCGATGCGCAGCTCGGCGCCCGGGTTCGGCGCCTCGCCCTTCAGCTCGGCGACACCGCCGAAGAGCCACAGCGTGATGCCGCCGACCTCGAGCCCGTTGCGTTTGGCGACGACCGCGTGGGAGACCTCGTGGGCGAGCAGGCCGAGGAAGAAGACCACGGCGGCGGCGAGGCCGGCGAGCAGGTACGCGATCCCCGGCTGGTCCGGGTAGGTGCGGGGGAACTGGTTGGCGGAGAGCGCCCAGGCGATCACCAGGAAGATGACCAGGACACTCCAGTTGACCCCGACTGGTACGCCCACGATCCGGCCGAGCCGGAAGCTTGCCCTCATCTTCCGGTCATACCCCTGGACCCTGTCCCCATGCCAGGGGCGAAAAGGCCACCGCTCGTCGTACGGGCGTACGCGAGGGTTGGGCCGGGTGGGAGGTCAGCCCGAGCAGCCCGGGAGGAGGTGCGGTGAGCTGGCAGCGTGGTCGGCTACGGCGCGGTGTGAGATGAGGTTCTTGTGCCGATATGAGGGATTTTGCGGTGAAACGACCTCATCATTCGGTTTGGTGGCCTTTAACTGCTTGTGCGGCTGGGACGGCCGCCCCACCGCTTCACCAGGAGCGCGGACCGACCGACACGAAGGTAGAGCACGATGCCGGACCAAGCACGGCCAGCGGGAAGGCCCCGTCGGCGGCGCCTCACCCGGACCGCGACGACGCTGGGGGTAGCGACTCTCGCCGGCTTCGCGACCGTTGCCGCCACCGGATCCATGAGCCTCGCCCAGGCGCCAGGGGTGTTCGCCCGAGCCTCCCTCCCCGGGGGCGACGGCGGCAGCGCCCCCGGCAAGGGCGGCCCGGAGCAGCACCGAAGCGGCTCCGCAAACACTGACCAGGGAGGTGACAAGAGCGCTGCCGGCAACCCGGGTTGGAAGCGGGATGCGCACGGTGACGGGAAGGCCAAGGGCACCCCGGTGCCCTGTGACCCCAACGCGCTGATCGCCGCGATCACCGCGGCGAACCAGGCCGGCGGCGGCACGCTCCGCCTAGCCGAGAAGTGCACCTACACCCTCACCGTCAACCAGGACGACAACGGGCTACCCCCGGTCTTCCAGCCCATCACGATCTATGGCCAGGGCGCCACCATCGTCCGGGCCGCCTCCGCCGACAACTTCCGCATCTTCGAGGTCGCCACTGGCGGAGACCTCACCCTCAAAGACCTCACCGTCGCCGGCGGACAGGTTATGGACCTCGACGGCGGCGGCATCCTCGCTGGTGAAGGCACCCGACTGACCCTCGAACGGGTCACCGTCCGCGACAACATCGCCACCGGTGAGGCCAGCGAAGGTGGCGGAATCTACAGTGACCGGAGCAAGGTCACGATCACCAAGAGCACCATCACCCGCAACACCGTCGGCGGCGACGGTGGCGGCTTCTACAACGACAACGCCGCCCTATTGATCAGCAAGTCGAAGGTCACCCACAACACCGCTGGTGACGAAGGCGGCGGATTGGTCAACGACGACGGAAACGTGACCGTGAGCCACGTCGTGATCAGCGACAACACCGCGGTCGACGGCGGTGGCGTGCACGGCGACGGTGACCTCACCGAGATCGTCCACAGCACCATCACCCGCAACACCGCCAGCGGTCTCGGCGGCGGCATCTACGACGACGGCGACGAGTCCCTCCTGCTCCAGCACGTCAAGGTCACCGACAACACCGCCACCTCCGGCGGGGGCCTCTACCTTCTTGAGGACATCGGTGCCACCATTGAGGACAGTAAGATCGTTTACAACACCGCCACCAGCGGCGACGGCGGCGGCATCGCCATCATCGGCGCAGAAGACGGTGACCCGGTGGTGGCCCTGCGCCGCACCACCATCTCCGGCAACCAGGCCGGGGACGTCGCCGGCGGGATCTACTTCGAACCGTCCGACCCGACCACCGTCCTCACCCTCACCGACGTCCGCGTTACCGACAACCTCGCCCAGAACGAACCCGGCGGCGTCTACAACGGCGGCGTGATCGACGTCTTCGGCAAGGTCATCATCATCAACAACCGACCCACCAACTGCACCGGCAGCCCCAACCCCGTACCAACCTGCTTCGGCTGACCGATCCACCACCGCCTGACGCCCCCGGCAGTCGCCGGGGGCGTCAGGGCGTGGCAGCGGCACCGTGGGAAGCGGGTCGACACCCCTGGTCCCGCCAGCTACTGGGAGGTCGATCGCCCCGACTGGTCGCCGATCAGCAACAGCGACTTACCGACCGTGGCACGCGGCGGCGGTGATTCCGGCGGTCTCAGCGCGGGGTGAGACGGTCGGTGCCGAGGCGGTCCCGCAGCACCTCCGGCACCAGGACACTGCCGTCCGGCTGCTGGAACTGCTCCAGGATCGCCGGGAAGAGGCGGCTGGTGGCCAGCGCCGAGCCGTTCAGCGTGTGTACGAAGCGGGTCTGCTTGCCGCCCGGCTCGCGGTAGCGGATCGCCGCCCGGCGGGCCTGGTAGTCACCGCCCCAGGAGACCGACGAGACCTCCTTGTATTTACCGGTGCTCGGCATCCAGACCTCGATGTCGAGGGTCTTGCGCATCGCGGCACTCGAGTCGCCGGCCGCGAGCAGACTGCGCTGGTAGTGCAGGCCCAACCGCTCCACCAGGCCCTCGGCGTGGGTGACCATCGCCTCCAGCGCCGCGTCGGCCTGCTCCGGCAGGACGAACTGGAAGATCTCCACCTTGTTGAACTGGTGGCCGCGCACGGTGCCGCGCTCGTCCGAGTGCGACCCGGCCGCCTCGCGGCGGTAACACGGGGTGTACGCGAAGACCTTCAGCGGCAGCTTCGTGGTGTCCAGGATCTCGTTCTGGTACGCCCCGAGGATCGCCGTCTCGGCGGTCGGCAGCAGGAACTGACCGCGGGGGGCGGACTGCCGGCCCAGGTGGTAGACGTCGTCGTAGAACTTGGGGAACTGCCCGGCGGCGAAGCCGGCGGTCTCCAGCAGCAGATGCGGCGGGAGCAGGAACTCGTAGCCGGCCGCGATGTTCTGGTCGATCAGCCAGTTGACCAGTGCCCACTCCAGCCGGGCGCCCAAGCCGGTGTACATCCAGAAACCGGAGCCGCCGAGCTTCACGCCCCGCTCGTGGTCGACCAGGCCCAACAGCCGGCTCAACTCGACGTGGTCGCGCACCTTCTCGATCGCCGGTGGCTCGCCGAAGGTCTTCACCACCCGGTTGGCCTCCTTGCCGCCGGGCACCACGTCCTCGGCGGGCAGGTTCGGCAGCTCGCTCATCCGCACCCGAAGCTGGTCCTGCACCTGGCCCAGCTCGGTCTCCAACTCGGCGAGTTGCCGACGACCGGCCTCGGCCACCGTCGGCTCCGGCTCGCGGCCGGCCCGCTTGGCCTCCGCGTACGCCCGGGCTTCCGCCTTGCGGCGCTGCCGCTCGCCGTCGATCTCGGAGATCAGACTGCGCCGCTGCTGGTCAAGCTGCGACAGCTCGTCCAGCGCCTGGCTCACCTCCGCCGGGTCCAGTCGCTTGGCCAGCGCAGACGCCACCGCGTCGCGATCTTTCCGGATCAACTCCATGTCGAGCATGCTGCTCCGTACGCCTCCGTCCGGATATCAGGTGGACCACCAGATGCTACCGTCGCGGGCCCACCGCCCCCGGCCTGCCCTCAGCGCCGGCTCCGGCTACCGCACGCGGAAGGTGATGCCGGCGCGTTGGAGCCGCTCCAGCAGGGCATCGCCCATCGCGGTGACCGGGGTTACCTGGCCGGTGGTCGCGGGCAGGTCGTCCAGGGCGAGGCAGAGCGCCGACTCGGCGAGCATCTTCGCCGTCTCGTCGTAGCCGGGGTCACCACCGGCCACCTCGGTGCGCACCTGCTGCCCGCCGCTCTCGGCCAGGAACTGCAGCTGGAACCAGGAGCGGGCCCGCCGTTCGGGGCTCGGGCCCTGCCCGGGGCTGAGCCGACCGAACAGCCACCGCCGGGTCGGCGGCAGCTTCACCAGCACCGTCACGGCGGCGATCCCGGCCGCCCCGGCGAGCAGGGTGGGGAGCCGCCGTACCGCCGCGAAGTGCCGGTAGCGGAAGTCCGGCCCGTACTCCGGGCGGGCGGCCGCCGAGCGGCGGACCACCTGGGGATCGATCGTCGGCAGCGGCACCGCCCACATGCCGAGCTCGGGGGAGCGGGCGATCCGGCCGGACACCGCCCGGACCCGTCGACCCTCCGGTCGCGGCTCGAGCGCCCGCCGGGCCGCGGCGGCCCGGCTCGTCTCGCCGGTCCGCGAGAACGCGGTCAGGGCCGAGTGGTACGTGCCGCCGGAGAAGCGCCCCCCGGCCCGGACGAAGCCGTCAACGCTGATCGGTGCCCCCGGCGGGAGCTGCTTGAGCGTGAACCAGACACCCAGGTCGTACGGGATCGAGTCGAAACCGCAGGTGTGCACCAGCCGGGCGCCGGTGCGGACCGCCGTCTCGTGGTGTCGTACGTACATCAGGTCGACGAACTCCGGTTCGCCGGTGATGTCGAGATAGTCGGTGCCCGCCGCGGCGCAGGCGGCCACCAGCGGCTCGCCGTGGTGGATGTACGGGCCCACGGTGGAGGCGACCACCCGGGCGCGCTCGGCCACCGTCCGCAGCGACGCGGGGTCGGTGACATCGGCGGTGAGCAACGGCAGCTCGGCCAGGGCCGGATCGATGGCGGCGAGTCGACTCCGGACGGCGGTGAGCTTGTCCGGGTTCCGCCCGGCCAGCGCCCAGCGCAGCCCGGGCGGCGCGTGTCGGGCCAGGTATTCGGCGGTCAGGCTCCCGGTGAAGCCGGTGGCGCCGAACAGGACGAGGTCGTACGTCCGCTCCGGAGGCATCTGCCGAGTCTGCCACCTGAGCCGGCTATCCGGCAGGGGGCAGATCCGGGCTGAAGACGGCCCGGACGCAGCCGTCCCGTCGGTCCCGGAACAGCGCGTACCCGCGCGCCCCCTCCTCCAGCGGCAGCCGGTGGGTGGCCAGGTGCTCGGTCCGTAGCTCGTCGCGGGCCATTCGCTCCAGCAGTGTCGGCACCTGCCCCGCCCCGTGCGGCCGCGCACCCCGCACCCGCAACCCCTTGGCGCCGACCGCGTCCAGCGGAAAGGCGTCCACCTGCCCGGTGAACTCGCCGAGCACGACCACGGTGCCGCCCTTACGGCAGGAGTGCACCGCCTCGTAGACCGCCCGGGGGCGCTCCGCCGCGCCGGTGAACCGCCCGGCCAGGGAACGCGGCCGTCCGTCCCAGGCCGGTCCGACCGCCTCCACACAGATGTCCGGCCCCCGCCCGCCGGTTCGTTCGCGTAGCTCGGCGGGGATGTCCGCGTGCCGTGGATCGACCGTCTCCGCGGCTGTGTGCCGTCGTGCCATCCGCAGCCGGTCCTCCAGCGGATCCAGGATTATCACCCGGTCGGCGCCGAGCAGGCTGGCCGCGCGGGCGGTGAGTTGACCGACCGCCCCGGCACCCCAGACCGCCACCACGGCTCCCGGGTGGACCCCGCCCAGCTCGGCGGCGAGCCAACCGGCGGGGGCGGCGTCCGCGGCGAAGAGCGCCCGTTCGTCGCTCACCGGCTCCGGGATGCCGTACGCGCCGACATCGGCGTACGGGACGCGGACGTACTCGGCGTGCCCACCGGCGAACCCGCCCGCGGCGGTGGGTCGCCCGAAGGCGCCGGGCACGGCCTGGCCGTACGCCAGCTCGCTCGCCTCCGGCACCAGGTTTCCGTTGTCGCAGCACCACGGTGCGCCGGAGCGGCACTGCCAGCAGGAGCCGCAGGCCACGGTGGAGCTGACCACCACCCGGTCGCCGACCCGGTGCCGGTGTACCTGCGGTCCCACCGCGACGACCTCGCCCAGGAACTCGTGCCCGAGCACATCCCCGTCGGCCAGGTACGGTGCCCGGCCGGCCAGGAGGGGCAGGTCCCCGCCGCAGGTGGAGCTCAGGCGTACTCGCACGATCGCGTCGTGGCCGTTGCGTAGCTCCGGATCGGGTACCTGCCGGACCGCGACCCGGCCGGCGCCCGTCCAGCACAGCGCCCTCATCCGGCCAGCCCCCGGTCGATCGGCGAGCGGTCGGCGCGGAGCACCTCACCGGTCTCGGCGAACTGCTTGGCCTGTCGCAACGCGGTCCGCACCACCCGGGCGGGGTCGTCACCGGCGACGTGCGCGGCGAGGCCCGGAAGGGTCGCACCAGGACGGATCCGCGCCGCCAGCTCGGTGCCCCGGCCCGCTGGCGCGGGCCAGACGTCCACCTGGATGGCGCGGCCGAGTCGGCGTAGCGGCTCCGGCCGTCGCCCGCCGGGCAAGACCTCGTTGGGCGGTCGGTTGATCGTCACCACCTCCCAACCACCGGCCGGCGGGGCACCGGTATGTAGGTCGGCCGGGTTAACCCGTGGTCGGGCACCGGCGAGCCTCGCCAGCATTCCGGCAGCGGTCCCGGCCCGTCTCGTACGGTGTCTCACCCGTGCCTCCCGTCGGATCCGTCCGACACCGGTCCGGCCCGTTGCCCGGGTTTCCGCCGCGCCGGACGTCACTCTTTCCAGCGTCGGCTTGGCCTGGGTGAACCGGGTTCCCCCGGAAGGGGTGAACCGGCACCGGCCGGGTAACCGCGGGCCTGGGGAGAACGTGTCCGATGGGGGTGGGCCGATGCCGGAGGAGCGACGGCAGACCACGGGAGCCGGTGCGCCGCTACTGGCCTCCCGGCTGACCCCGGGTCCACTGCCCGGACCGGTGGTCCTGCGGCCCCGGCTGCTACGGCAGCTTGACGAGGGCACCGCCGTACCGGTGACGCTCGTCGCCGCGCCGGCGGGCTGGGGCAAGACGACGTTGCTCACCTCCTGGTATCAGGCCGCCACCGGCGGCGATCCGGTGCCGGACCTGGGCTGGGTCTCGGTGGAGGTCGGTGACGACGGCGAACGTCTCTGGTCGTACCTGGCGGCGGCGCTGCGGCCCGTTCCGCTGGGGTCGGAGGCGTTGGACGGTCCGCTGCGATCGGCGGCGCTGGACGGTCCGCCGCGCCTGGACCAGCTGGAGGTGCTGGCCGCTGCACTTGCCGCCCGAGAGCGGCCGGTGCTGCTGGTCCTGGACGACCTGCACCGGATCACCGACCCGGCGGCGGTCGCCGGATTGGAGTTCCTGCTCCGCCACTGTGAGCAGCGGCTGCGTCTGGTGGCCGGGGCTCGTGCCGGGGTGCCGCTGGCGGTCCACCGGTGGCGGCTGGCCGGTGAGCTGGCCGAGCTCGGTCCAGACGATCTGGCCTTCACCGGCGACGAGGTCGCCGACCTGCTGACCGCACATGGGACGGCCCTACCGGCGGAGGGGGTCCGGCGGCTGCGCGAGCGCACCGGTGGCTGGCCGGCGATGCTCCGGTTCGCCGCGCTCGCCCTGCCCGGGCAGCCGGACCCGGCCCGGTGGGTGGGGCAGCTCGGCAGTGACCAGCCGGACATCGCCGGATACCTGCGGGAGGAAGTCCTTGGCGGGTTGGATCCGGACGACCGTGAGCTGCTGCGGAGCACGGCGCTGGCGGACGCCGCCTGCGCTGGCCTCGCCGACGCGGTAACCGGCCGCCCGGACACTGCGGCGAGGCTGGCCGAGCTGGCCGGTGTCGGCGGTGTACTGCGGCACGACGACGGTCAGCCCTCCTGGTACCGCTGCCATCCGCTCCTGGCCGATCTGCTCCGCGACGAGCTGGCCCGGCTGCCCGCCGTTGACGCGCGGGAGCTGCACCGGCGCGCCGCTGGCTGGTACGCCGACAACGGGCGGCCCGCCGACGGCCTGCGGCACGCGCTCCAGGGCGGCGACTGGTCCGGGGCCACCGAGCTGTTCCGCTCGACCTGGCCGGAGCTGGCGCCGTACGACCGGGAGGGTTCGACCGCGCCACCGCCACCACCGGCCGAGGCCCTGGCGCGGGACCCGGAGCTGGCCCTGGCGTGCGCGGCGGAGCGGGCGTACGCGGGGGATCTGTTGGCCGCCGAGGGGTACCTGCGGTCAGCCGGGGCGGTGAGTGAGCTGCCGGTGTCCCGCCGGGAGCGCTTTGCCCGGTTGGTCGCCGCGGTGGAGCTCGCGGTGGTCCGCTGGTCCGACGACATTCCGGCGGTACGCGCCGCCGCCGCCCGGCTGCTGGCCACCCGTCCGGTGACCGGGGCATCCGGGGGACAGGACCAGCTACTGGCCACCGCCGAACCGGGAGAGACCACCGTCGAGGATGCCGACGGGTGGGCGGTGGCGGGCACCGCGCTCGGCCTGGTCGATGTCGCGCTCGGCGAGTTGGGCAGCGCGGAGCGGCAGCTGGCGGCGGCGTCCCGGGTCGCCCGGGCCGCCGGATGGGTACGAACCGAGCTGGCCGGTGCCAGCCGGGTAGCGCTGCTGCGCGCGATCCGCGGTGACCTGCGGCAGGCGGAGACGGGGGCCCGTTCCGCGCTCGCCCTTCCGCCCGGCCAGGGGTGGTCCTGCCGAACCGACCGCGGGTACGCGTACCTGGCGCTGGCGGTGGTGGCGCTGCTGCGGGAGCAGCCCGAGGAGGCGGCGGCGAACCTGGCGTTGGCGGAGCCGGCGACCGTGGAGCCGGCCGCCGGGGCGGTGGTGGCGTGGTGCCGGTCCCACCTGTTGCGGGACGCCGGTGACCGTACGGGTGGGTACCGGCTGCTCGTCGCGGCCCGGGAGCGGCTGGGCGGTCCGCGGGAGCGGCTGGGTGGTCCCGGGGAGCAGCCGGGCGGCCCGCGGGGGGAGCTGGAGCGGTGGCTGCGGGCTGCCGAGGCCGACCTGCATGCGGGTCAGGGCGACCTGGACGCCGCCCGCGAGCTGCTGGTTGGGGCGGGCCCAGAACTCGCGGTGGGCCTCGCTCGGGTGGAGCTCCGGGCGGGGGATGTCCGGACGGCCGAGGCGGTCCTGCCCGACTGGCAGGCGCCCGAGGCGGCGGACTGGCCGCTACCGGTGCGGGTGGAGGCCGCGGTGCTGCACGTGGCGCTGGCCGAGCAGGTGGGAGATGGCCGACGGGCACACCGGACCCTGGAAGCCGCCCTCGACCTCGCCGGAGCGGAGGGGGTCCGGCGGCCGTTCACCCGCGCCGATCCGGAGATCCGCGACCTGCTGGCAGCGCATCTGGATACCGGCACGGCGCACTGGCCGGCGGTGAGCGACCTGGTCCGCGGGGCGGAGGAGCCGGACGAACGGGCCGGGCCGGCCAGGGCCGCACTGGCCGAGCCACTGACCGAGCGTGAAGTGACCATCCTGCGTTACCTGCAGAGCATCCTTTCCAACGTGGAGATCGCGGCCGAGCTGTCGTTGTCGATCAACACGGTCAAAACCCATGTCCGCAACATCTATCGCAAACTCGACGCCACTCGCCGCCGGGAGGCCGTCCGTCGGGCCCGGGAACTGCGGCTGATCTGATCCGATCGGTGGCGGCGACCAACGCCGCTGCGGCGCCCACTATCCCGGGTAGGCGGCGTCGACCGCCGCCAGCAGGTCGGCGAGGTCGTATCCACCGTTGTGTCGGGCACCGTTGACGAACAGGGTCGGAGTGGCCTGCACGCCGCTGCGGATGCCGCCGACGAAGTCTCGCCGGACTCGGTCGCCGTGGGCCTGCTGATCGGTCTCGGCGTCGATTTCGGCCGCGGAGAGGCCGAGTTGTCCGACGCCGAGCGAGAGGTGCACCGGGTCGAGCTGGTCCTGGTGTTCGTACAACCAGTCGTGCATCTCCCAGAACTGGCCTCGGACGCCGGCCGCCTCGGTGGCATGGGCGGCGTTGTCCGCGTACGGGTGCACGTTGGAGATCGGGAAGTGCCGGTAGACCAGCCGGACCGTGTCGGACCGTTGTCGGAGCAGTTCGGCGAGGTTGGCGTAGGCCACTCCGCAGAACTGGCACTGGAAGTCCGCGTACTCGACGAGGGTCACCGGTGCGTCCACCGGTCCCCGGATGTGGTCGCTCTCCGTCACCGGGGTTCGGAGGAGTGGGGTGACCTGGTGTGGGGTCGTCATCACCGCACCACCAAACGGTTGCCGCGTGCCGACCGGGCCGGCACGTTCGGATCGGTCATGCCTCCCACTGTCGCCGGCAGCGGGGTGAGGAGGGCTCACCCGGCCCGGATGGTTCCCCGACCCCGCAGCGCCGGCGTGACGAGGCGGTTTGTGGGGCCGGGGTGCCGGTTGAGCGCGTGCTGGGCGACCACGCCGGGTGGCCTGGGGTCGCAGCCTTTCGTCGCACCGGGCCGCTACATTGGGCCGTGACTGTTTCGGGTCTCGGGTACTCCGGCCCTTGACTGTTTGGGTTGAGAACTGTTCAGGTGGATAACTGTTCAGGTGGAGAACCGTTCCGGATGAAGGCTGTTCGCGTTGGGGGCTGTTCCCGTTAAGGCGGCTCCGTAACCGAAGGGTGAAATATTCGGATAAGGCTGACCTGGCAAACGAACTACAAGAACTACTCATCCCAGGGGGTGGCGACCGAGTGTGTGGGAGGAATACTCTCGGTCGCGGCCTGCGTACTGATGAGGCGCCTGTTGACGGGCGAGTGGAGGTGCTCGCGTGAGCCTGTCGATCGTAAAATCGGTCCTACCCGGGAGCGTCGTCGAGATCTCACCCCGCGGTGAAATCGACGTCGATACCGCATACGAGGTGCGTGAGGCGGTCGCTGAGGCCCTGGCGAAGAGCCATCCTCGCCGCATCGAGTTGAACATGCGGCTGGTGACCTTCATCGACTCTGTCGGCATCAGCGCGATGGTTGCCGGCTTCCAGACCGCCGAGGTGAGCGGTGTGAAGCTGGTGGTGACCGAGCCGAGCCGATTCGTGCACCGGCAGCTCTGGGTCGCTGGCCTACTCGGCCTCTTCGGCGCCCCCGAGCCCTACTTCGCTCAGGCGGCGGCCCCGGAGGTCCTGCCGGGGGGTTGACCCAGCTCGTGCTCCGGCGGTGGGCCGGGGGCTGTTCGCCAGCGGACGGCTTCCGGCCCGACCACCCGGGTTAGTAAACCGACAGGTGCACGTGGTTTGTATGGTCGCTGGAGGGGTCGCCGGCGGCCCCGCTGTACGACTTCCACCCACTGCTGGGCAACCAGATCTGTCGATACCAGATCACGTACAGCACCGCGAGTTGGTCGGCGTTGTCCACCAGAAACGCCGCCAGGTTGTTGCCGTATGTCCGGTCGTCGCCGGTGGCATCTCCGCCGAAGCCGTCCTGCTGAGCGGCGAAGTCGCAGGCCCGGCCCTTAGGGTGCTCGCCGGAGCTGCCGGGGCGATAGCAGGACACATAGCGGGTGAAGCCGGCCGACTTGGCCTCGTTCAGCGCATGCAGCGTTCGCGGGGTAATGCAACCATCCGCCGGCGTGGGATCATTGACGCTGCAGGTTTCGGCCGGCCAGGAGCCGTCCGGGTTGCGCGGGGCCGGGGCTGCCTGGGTCGAGTTCTGGGTGGTGTTGGTGGCGGCGGCTGCGGCGCTGGCCTGCTCATTGGCGACCGTCAGCGCCTGCTCCGCCTGCTGCTTGCGCTTGGCCATCAGGGCCTCTTGCTTGCGCTGTTCGATGATCTCCGCTTCGACCGCGCGGGTGTCCTGCGCGATCCGTTCCTGGGTCTGCTGCAATTCGGTTATAGCTTTGTTCTCGTTGGCGGCCATCGCCTCCAGCGTCGCGACGCGGTCCAGGAAGTTCGCGGGTGAGGTGTTGTCGAGTAGCACCGACGCCGTGCGCAGCGGACCGTTCCGATATGCCTGGTCGGCGATCTGCTCAACCAGCTCGGTGCGCTCGGCCTGCACGGTCTCGGTGGTCTTGAGTTGGTCGGTGAGTTGCTGCTGCCGCTGCACCGACTCGGTCAGCGCCTGTTTGGCGTCCAGATATCCCTTGCTGGCTGCCTCGAGCTCGGCGCGAAGGGCGGGGGTCCCGCCCTCCGGATCGTCGGTCACCGCGATCTGCCGGGCGGGGGGAGCGGCTGCCGCGGGGCCGGCCGGGGCGAGGCCGACACTGAGGGTGAGCGCCACGACGATCAGTGCCGCCACCCGGGCGGCGCGGGGTCGTACGGGTGCCACTGCTGGCATATGTAGATGTCCTTCCGTCGACCACCGACCGGGTTAGCTGACGGGTTCGGGACGGAAGATCCCTACCGCTGACGCGGATGCACCCCAGGTACCTGGTTCCCCGGCTCACCCTGGCGGGTGATTAGGCGGTGGCCCCGCCGGCACCGGTGGGTGCCGCCTGGCGCAGGCCGGCTCAGAGCCTAACCGGTGCTCCTGAGTCGGGCTTACCCCGGCAGTTGATCAGAAACTACTACCACCCGACGGAACCGCAGTCCCCATGGGTTGGCGCCGGCTCGACCTGTATTGTCGCGTGCTCGATTCGGAAGTCCTCCTTCAGCGCGGACCGGGCGGCTCCGAGGACCGTACCGAGGTCGGCGGCGGGGGCGATGGTGAGGTGCGCGGAGGCTACCTCCATCCCGGAGGTGAGGGTCCAGATGTGCAGGTCGTGCACGTCGCTCACCCCGGATACGGCGACCAGCCGGTCGTGCACCGCGGTGACTTTCAGGTGCTCCGGCGCGGCCTGCACCAGGATGCGTAGGGCTGCCCGGCCGAGCCGCCAGGTCCGCGGCAGGATGAACAGCCCGATCGCCACCGCGACGAGCGGGTCGGCCCACCACCAGCCGGTGCCGGCGATGACCAGTGCCGCCGCGATCACGCCGAGGCTGCCGAGCAGGTCGCCCAGCACCTCGAGGTAGGCGCCCTGGATGTTGATGCTCTCCTGTGCGCCCGGGCGTAGCAGTGCGAAGGCGACGATGTTGGCGAGCAGGCCCAGGATGGCCACAACCAGCATGGGCCCGGTGTTCACCTCGGGCGGATCACCGAACCGCCGGACGGCCTCCACCAGCACATAGATCGAGACGGCGGAGAGGAGTAGGGCGTTGGCGAGGGCGGCCAGCACCTCCAGCCGGTAGAGCCCGAAGGTCCGCTGCGGGTCACCGTTGCGGCGCCGGGTGGCGGTCAGCGCGGCGAGGGCCATGCCGATGCCGAGGACATCGGTGAACATGTGCCCGGCGTCGCTGAGCAGGGCCAGAGATCCGGTGCGGACGGCGGTCACCGCTTCCGTCACCATCAGGGCGGCGAGCAGGGCGAAGGCGGCCCAGAGGCGTCCTCGATGTCGCTGCCCCGCGTTGGCCACCGCCCCGTGGTGGTCATGTGCTGCACCCACTCGGACACCTTTCGCCGGCTGTCCGGTCCTGCACCCAACCTATGTTCACATTGCCATGTGTGTAGCTATCTGCGGGAAATGGCCCTGAGTCCTGCCGCGGAACCGCGACGTGGCTTGAACCGGTCGAGCCCCGCTCAACCGGACAGGTCAACCGTGGTGAGCCGTTGGGTGGCGCGGGACAGCGCGACGTACAACGTCCGTACGCCCGACCCCGGCTCCGCCCGGATCTCGCCCGGGGCGACCAGGACGACGCCGTCGTACTCCATGCCCTTGGCCTCCAGGCTCGTCACCACCTGCAACCGGGGTGCGTCGATCCCGTCCAGCCACCCGGCGACCTCGGTCCGGCGCGGCACCGGCGTGACCACGCCGACCGTGCCGGGGACCTCGGCGAGCAGCGTGTTGACCGCCGCCAGCACGGTGGTCTCCAACTCGGCCGGCGGCACGCTCAGCCGCACCGGGTCAACCCCGGTGGAGCGGACGGCGGTCGGCAGCGGGAGGTCCGGATCAACCCGCCGGATCTCGGCCGCCGCCACCGCGAAGATCTCCGCCGGGTTGCGGTAGTTGGTGGTCAGGGTGAAGTGGTGCCGCGTGCGCCGGCCGAGCGCCTGGTCGCGGGCTCGAGTCAACTCCGCCGGGTCGCCGGTCCACGCCGTCTGCGCGGGATCGCCGACGACGGTCCACGAGGCCAACCGCCCCCGGCGGCCGATCATGCGCCACTGCATCGGCGACACGTCCTGGGACTCGTCCACCACCACGTGCGTGTACTCGCGGTAGTCCTCGGGGCGTTCCCGGGCCGCCGCTCGGGCGGCGCGCTGCCGATCGCTGAACGTGCTGAGCTCGCGTACCCCGCCGGCCAGCTGGAACGGGTCCCGCCGCGGCCGGGCTGGCTTCATCGGCTTGCCCAGCAGGGCGTCCAACTCGTCGAGCAGCGCGACGTCAGCCACGGTCAACTCAACGGCGGCCCCGGCCCGGTACGCCTCGCCCAGCAGCCGGACCTCGTCGGCGGAGAGCACGCCCGCGGCGTACCGGCGCAGCCGCTCGGGCTCGGCCAGCCAGCCGAGTACGTGCCGTGGGTGTAGCCGCGGCCACCACGCCTTGAGAAATTCGCGGAAGTCCGTCCGGTCGGCCAACTCGTCCTCGAACGCCCGCTGCTGCGGCAGGCCGGGAATGCCCAGCTGCCGGGCCTGCGCCCAGAGCGCGGCGAAGACGCCGTCGAAGCCGACCCGGCGTACCTCGTTGCGCCGCGCGCCCCGCCGCAACGCCCGATCGCGGATCGCGGTCAGCTCGCGACGATCCACCCGCAGTAGCTCGCCCCGGTAGAGCAGCCGCAGCTCGTCCGGGGTGCCCGGCGCGGCGTCCCGGGCGGCCCGCTCCAAGACCCGCCGCATCCGCAGCGAGCCCTTCACCGCGGCGACCTCCGGTGGATCGGTACGGGTTGCCCGCACCCCCGGGAAGAGCCCACCGAGCGCGGCCAGGGTGGCGGTCTCCTCGCCCAGCGACGGCAGCACCGACCCGATGTACTCGACGAACACGGCCGACGGCCCGACCACCAGAATGCCGCCGCCGGCGTACCGGCTGCGGTCGGTGTAGAGCAGGTACGCCGCGCGGTGCAGAGCCACCGCCGTTTTGCCGGTCCCCGGGCCGCCGGAGACCACGGTGACACCGGAGCCCGGCGAGCGGATCGCCTCGTCCTGCTCCCGCTGGATGGTCGCCACGATGTCCCGCATTCCCCGTCCGGTTGCCTGGGACAGGGCGGCCAGCAGGGCGCCGTCGCCGACCGTCGTCATATCCGGCGGAGTGGCAGCCGGGTCGAGCAGGTCGTCCTCGATCCCGGTGACGCGCTCTCCGCTTGAGGAGATCATGCGGCGACGGATCACGCCCAGCGGCTGTGCCGGGGTGGCCCGGTAGAAGGCGGCGGCGGCCGGGGCCCGCCAGTCCACCACCAGTGTCCTGGCATTCTCGTCCCGGATGCCGAGCCGGCCGACGTGCAGCACCTGCCGGTTGTGCAGGTCGAGTCGGCCGAAGACGAGCCCCTCGTGCTCAGCGTCGAGCAGGTGCCGGCGCTGCGCCGCGTGAAAGACCATCGCGTCCCGCTCGACCAGCGCGCCGAAGTTGCCGACCCGGGCCAGGCGGTAGCCGTCGGACTCGGCGCGGACCGCCGCCTGGCGCAGTTCGGCGAGGCGCGCGTACACCCGGTCCAGGTGCCGCTGCTCGACGGCGATCTCCTGTTCCAGCTCGGTCCGGTCGGTCAACGTTCGTTCCTCCTGGCGTCGGTGACCAGCGCGGTGGTCAACCGCACGAGGGTACGCCCCGGCCGTGTCCCGTAAGTTTCAGGTTCGGTGCGGCCTTACCGGACGACCGGCGCGGGGCCGTCGAGAACCTGGCCCAGCACCCCGGCCAGGGCGGTGTTCACCGCGTCGGGGCGCTCCAGCATCAGCAGATGACCCGCACCGGGGCACACGGTCCGTCGGGTTGTCGGCAGTGCCGCCGCGATGGACTCGGTACACGGCGGCGGGGTCAGCCGGTCTCGGTCACCGACTAGCGTGGCGCTCGGCAGGTGGGTCAGGGCGGTCAGGGTCGCCAGCCGGTGTTGGGCGCCGATCGAGGCGCGGAACCCGATCGAGCGGAGTGACGTGTGGGCCACGGCGTGGGTGACCAGGTGAAGGTCGGCCGGGTTGTACCGGTCGCCGAAGAGTATCCAGCGGATGCTGGGCCGGAGTGCGCGGAGTAACGGCCGGGGCGGCCGCCGGGATCCGCAGCGGGCCAGGAGCCCGGCGCCGGTGCTCTCCGCGAGCCGGATCAGCCGGGCGACCCGGGGCGACAGGCCGTAGACGGTGTGCGTGTGCCCCTCGGCGGTGGTGGAGACGAAGACCAGACCGGCGACGCGGGCGGCGAAGTGGGTGGGGTGGCGGTGCGCGTACTCCATGATTGTCATTCCGCCCATGGAGTGGCCGATGAGCACCACCCGCCCGGTGGGGACGACGGCGTCCAGCACCGCCGCGAGGTCGTCGCCGAGCTGGGCCAGGGTGGCGGTGGGCAGCGTCATACAGCTGGAACGCCCGTGCCCGCGCGCGTCGTACGTCACCACCCGTACCTGTGGGCCGAAGCGGTCTCGTAGCTCGGCGAGCTGCCGGTGCCAGATACTTCCGTCCAGCGTCCAGCCGTGTAGCAGCACGGCGGTCACCTCGGCGTCAACCGGACCGTCGGTTTCGACGTGCAGGCGAACAGCGTCAGCGAGGCGGAGTTCCCGTACGTCCGGCATCGCCGCCTCCCTGGGCCGTGCGGATCCGGCACCCCGCGGCACCCGAAGAAGGGCGCGGCCCGCCGGGATGTCCCGACGGGCCGCTCCGTTTGTCGCTCCCCGACCGGGGCAGCTGGCTGGCGGGAGGGTCAGCCCTCGAAGACGCCGGCCTCGACGAGGCGCTTCTCGGTGGCGTCCCAGCCGTCACCCGGGTGGGTGGTGTTGAGGGCGCTCAGCTCGGCCCGGATCTTGGCGGCGTGCCCCGCGGCGGCCAGCGTCCGGATCTCCTCGATGAAAGCGTCGGAGTCGGTGCGCAGGTGCTCGGTCTTGCCGTTGGTCAGGTTACGCACGTAGGCGTTCCGGCCGCCGTTGAGCGGGATCACGTACTTGAACTCGCCCAGCACGCTGAGGGCACCACCCTGGCCAGCCTGGCCGGCCCGGACAGACGCGCGCGCGGTCTTCGAGGTGTTACTCGCCACGGAGGTACTCCTTGCAGACGTACGGTAAGGACGCGGGTAAGACGTCCGGGGGCTGGTGCGGGCCTCACCCGGTGGGCGATCCCGCGCAGAAGTTCGCGGCACAGGCCGCCAATGGAACTGTACACGAGCGGGGCTGCAGGTTGGCCACCGCCTCGGGCTGGTGCAACGGGCTCACCCGACCGGCTATTCCGGGACCCGGATTTTCCGAATCGCTAGCGCACCATCCGTCACACCAGTCATGATGTGCCCCGGTAGCCACCTGGCGCGACGAGGTCGTAGGGGAAGACGCACCTCGCTCCCCGGGAGGTCACCGTGCCAACGCGTGGCGTCGTATACGTCCACTCGACCCCGCTCGCCGTGTGCTCGCACGTCGAGTGGGCGATCGCGCGCGTCCTCGCGGCGCCGGTCAACCTGCAGTGGACGGCTCAGCCCGTCGACCCCGGCGCCCGCCGGGCGGAGTGCGGGTGGACCGGCCGCCCCGGAACGGGCGCCGAGCTGGCTGCTGCCCTTCGGCAGTGGCCCATGATCCGTTTCGAGGTCACGGAGGAGCCGAGTCCCGGCGCGGATGGCGAACGCTTCATGTACGTCCCCGGCCGCGGGCTCTTCCAGGCAACCGTCGGCGCGGCCGGCGACATTCAGCTCGGTGAGGACCGACTGCGCAGCATCATGGCGGAGGCGCGGGCGCCCGAGGCCCTCGCCCACGCCCTGGAGAAGGCCCTCGGGGCGGCCTGGGACGCCGAGTTGGAGCCCTACCGGTACGCCGGTGACGGCGCCCCGGTGACGCTGCTCACCCGCGTCGGCTGAGGTCCAACCCCAAAAGGTGAGGTCGCTACGTCTTTCGGTGGCGGCCATTCGGCGCGGGTAGGGTCGACCTGCCCAATCGACGTCGAAAGAGTGGGATGGCTCGCGTGTCGATACCTGCCCGACGTAATGGTGTCGCGGTCATCGCGCTGGCCGTGCTCACCGCCCTGTTTCTTGCCGGCTGCACCGGTGGCCCGGGGCGCGCGCAGCCGACCCCGGCGACGAGTGGCCCGGCGGCCGGCCCGTCGCCCATCGGCCCGGTCGAGGACCCGGCGGCCAGTGCTGCCGCCCTGGCCAGCACGCTGGCGGATGAGGACCTCGTCGGCCAGGTGCTGATGCCATTCGCCTACGGTGCCGCCGCCGATCAGGTCTCGGCCGGCTCGGCCGCCGGCAACCAGGAACTGGCCGGCGTCGACACCCCCGCCGAGATGATCGCGAAGTACCGCCTCGGCGGGCTCATCCTCGTCGGCTTCAGCGCGGACGACCCGACCAGCGGCAACCAGGTAACCACCAACGTCGACAACCCGGAACAGGTCCGGGAGCTGACCACCGGGCTGCGGTCCGCCGCCGCCGGCCTTGCCACCGGCGCGGCGCCGTTTCTGATCGGCACCGATCAGGAGTACGGGGTGGTCACCCGGATCAGCGACGGGGTCACCCTGCTGCCCAGCGCGTTGGCCGCGGGGGCCGCCGGCAAACCCGAGCTGACCGAGGCCGCCTGGCGGGCCGCCGGCACCGAACTCGCCGCCATGGGCATCAACCTGGACTTCGCTCCCGTCGCCGACGTGCTGGTCACCCCGAGCACCGTGATCGGGTCCCGGTCGTACGGCGCCGACCCGTCGACAGTGTCCGAGCAGGTCAGCGCGGCAGTGAGCGGTCTACAGGCGAACGGCGTCGCGGCAACGCTGAAGCATTTTCCCGGCCATGGGCACAGCGCCACCGACTCCCACAAGGAACTGCCGGTGCTGCCGCAGCCCCGCACCGTGCTTGAGGAGGAGGCCTGGCGTCCCTTCGCAGCCGGCATCGAGGCCGGTGCCCTCGCCGTGATGTCCGGGCACCTCGATGTCAGCGCCGTCGACCCGGGCACCCCGGCGACGTTCTCGCACACCCTGCTCACCGAGGTGCTCCGCGGAGAACTCGGCTTTTCGGGAGTGGTGATCACCGACGGGATGAACATGGCCCCCGCCGAGCGCTGGTCGCCCGGCGAGGCCGCGGTCCGGGCGCTGAACGCCGGCAACGACCTGATCCTCATGCCGCCGAACGTCGGCCAGGCGTACGACGGGCTGCTCGCCGCGCTGCGCGACGGCTCGCTGCCCCGGACCCGGCTGGTGGAGGCGGTGACCCGGGTGCTGACCATGAAGTTCACCCTGGCCGGCGCGGCCACCCCGGAACTGGACGTCCTCGGCGCGCCGGCCCACCAGGCGGCGGCCACCGAACTCGCTACCGCCGCGGTGACCGCGCTGCGCGGCCCGTGTGGCAACCCGGTCTCCGGGCCAGTCACCGTGACCGCCTCCGCCGACCAGGAACAGAGCCGCGCGAGGCTGATCGAGAAGCTGACCGCGGCCGGGGTGCCGGTGACCGACACCGGCGGTGCCGTGGTCCACCTGGTCGGCTACGGCGACGATGCCGACGACCTGAGCGCCGACGCCGCCGTGACCGTCGCTGTGAACACCCCGTACCTGTTGGCCGAGGCGGACTCCCCGGCGTTGCTGGCGACCTACTCGTCGAGCCCGGCATCGATGACCGGGCTGGCCGAGGTGCTGGCCGGCGAGGCCATCCCGGCCGGCCGCGCACCGGTGCCGGTATCCGGCCTGCCCGCCACGACCTGCGGCAGCTGAGCTACCCCGGTCGGCCGGGGCCCGGTCGGCCGGGGCCCGGTCGGTGGACCGGTCAGCCCGCCGTACGCACCCCCTGTACCGCCAACCGATACACCGGCAACATGTCGGAATGGTCGGTGAACACGCTCTCGTTGGTCACGAACAGCAGGGCTTGCCCGTTCGCCGAAACGGCCGCTCCCCAGCCGCGGTTGACCTCGTCAAGCGAGTTTCGGCTGACCCAGGTCGCCTCCACACCGGTGAGGTCATCGACGGTCAGGTCACGGAACTGCGCCTCGGTGGCCTGCTCGAGCGACGTGTCGGCGAGGAAGGCGTCCAGGGCCGCCCGGGGCGTGACACCCTGCTCGGTGGTCCAGACCCGGAGGAAACCGCCACCCGGGCCACGGCCCATCTCGCACTGTGCGGTGGCGCCACCGCGCACCGTCATCATCGCCGCCATCTCGGCGGCCAACTCCGGATCCTCGGCGGTCGTCGGGTCAAACTCGACGGTCTCGGCCTGCCAGCCCTCGGCGACCGGGAAGGTGACCGGCAGCGGGCAGGGCCCGTCCGCGCCACCGGCGGCACCGTCGGCGCTGGCCGGGGTGATCTCGTCGTACCAGGGCTCGCCGACGGCGGTGTTCTCGGCCGACGCCGGCTCGTCGGCCGGTTCGTCGGCCGCGCCGCAGCCGGCCGGCACCAGGAGGGCGAGAACGGCCAGCGTGGCCGGTAGACGATGACGCAGCACAGTACACATCCCAGGATCGAATTGGGCCGACACTGTGCAGCGTGCCGGCTACCCACCGGGATAGAGGTATACCGCAGCCCCCGGACACCGCGGTCGGCGGTACCCGGGGGCTGCCCGATATCCGCTAGAGCGGGATGTTGCCGTGCGCGCCGCGACCGGCCGGTGCCGCCGCGAGAGCCTCAGCGATCTGTCGGCGGGTCTCGGCCGGCTTGATGACGTTGTCGACCACACCGATCTCCAACGCCCGGTTCACGCCACCCGCGACCCGGATCTGCTCCTCGATCAGCTCGGCGCGCAGTGCCTCCCGCTCCTCCGGCGGCGTGGCGGCCAGCTTCTTGCGGTGCAGGATGTTCACCGCCGCGCTGGCACCCATCACCGCGACCTCCGCGTTCGGCCAGGCGAAGACCGCGGTCGCGCCGAGGGAACGGGAGTTCATGGCGATGTACGCGCCGCCGTACGCCTTGCGGGTCACCAGCGTCACCCGCGGCACGACCGCCTCGGCGAAGGCGTGCAGCAGCTTCGCCCCGCGCCGGACCACCCCGTCCCACTCCTGGCCCAGGCCGGGCAGGTAGCCGGGGACGTCAACGAGCACGATCAGCGGTACGCCGAGCGAGTCGCACATCCGCACGAAGCGGGCGGCCTTCTCGGCGCTGGAGGCGTCGAGACAGCCGCCGAGTCGCAGCGGGTTGTTGGCGATCACGCCGACCGTCCGGCCGGCGAACCGCCCCAGGGTGGTGACGATGTTCGGGGCCCACTTGGCATGCAGTTCGACACCGGGCGCGTCGAGCAGCGCCTTGACCACCGGCTTGACGTCGTACGCCCGGTTGGTCTCGGCCGGCATCTTCGCGGCCAGGTCGTGCCCGTCCTCGGCGATGGCCGGCACGTCGTCTGGGCAGAGTCGGCCCTGGTGGCCGAGGAGGGCCGCGAGTCGGCGCGACTGTGCCAGCGCCTCCTCGTCGTCCCGGCACGTCACGTGGACGACGCCGGAGCGCCGGCCGTGCGGTTCGGGGCCACCGAGGCGGGCCATGTCGACCTGCTCACCGGTAACGCTGCGGACGACCTCCGGGCCGGTCACGAAGATCCGGCCGGCACCGCTCATCACCACGATGTCGGTGAGCGCCGGCCCGTAGGCGGCGCCCCCCGCGGCGGGGCCGAGCACGACGGAGATCTGTGGTACCCGGCCGGAGGCACGGACCATGGCGGCGAAGACCTGACCGACCGCGTCGAGCGCGACCACGCCCTCGGCGAGTCGGGCTCCGCCGGAGTGCCAGAGCCCGAGTACGGGCACCCGCTCCCGGACGGCGGTGTCAATCGCGTCAACGATGTGGCGGCAGCCGTCAAGGCCCATCGCGCCGCCCATCTTCGTGGCGTCGGTGGCGTACGCGATGGCCGGTGTGCCCTCGATCTCGCCGCGGGCACAGAGCACACCGGAGCTGTCGCGTGGAGCGAGTAGGCGGAGCGTGCCCGCGTCGAACAGGGACCGGAGCCGCAGCTCCGGATCCCGATAGTCCACGGTAGGGGTTTCGGGGCCGGCAACAGTGGTGGTCACGTGAGCCTCCAAGGCTGTGGTCTCAGGCCCGCGTGAAGACGAGAGCCACGTTGTGCCCGCCGAAGCCAAAGGAGTTGTTCAGCGCAGCGGGGATCTCCAGGTGGCGCGCCTTGTTGGCGGCCACATCCAGGTCGAGACCGTCGTCCGGGTCATCCAGGTTGATCGTGGGCGGTACCACACCATCCCGAATCGCCAGGATCGTAGCGATCGACTCCAGCGCTCCGGCCGCGCCGAGCAGGTGCCCGGACATCGACTTCGTCGCCGTCAGGACGGGATGATCGCCCAGCGCCTGGCGCAGCGCCTTGATTTCGGCCAGGTCACCGACCGGGGTCGAGGTGGCGTGGGCATTGACGTGCATGATGTCGCCCCGGTCGATGTCCGCGTCGGTGATCGCCTTCGTGATGGCCCGGATCGCGCCGACGCCCTCCGGGTGCGGCTGAACGATGTCGTAGCCGTCGGAGGTTACTCCGGCGCCAGCGAGCCGTGCGTACACCTGGGCGCCGCGGGCTGCGGCGTGGTCGGCGCGTTCCAGCACGAGCACTCCGGCGCCTTCGCCGAGTACGAAGCCGTCGCGGGCCTTGTCCCAGGGGCGAGAGGCCTTCTCCGGCTCGTCGTTGCGGGTGGACATCGCCCGCATCGAGGAGAAGCCGGCGATCGGCAGCGGGTGGATGACCGCCTCGGTGCCGCCGGCCACCACCACGTCGGCGCGCCCGGCACGGATCATGTCCATGCCGAGGGTGATCGCCTCCGCGCCGGTGGCACAGGCACTGGCCACCGAGTGCACACCCGCGCGGGCCTGCAGCTCCAGGCCGACCCAGGCGGCGGGGCCATTCGGCATCAGCATCGGAATGGTGTGCGGGGAGACCCGCCGCGGGCCGGAGGCCTCAAGGATGTCGTCCTGGTTGAGCAGGGTCAGCGCACCGCCGATGCCCGAGCCGACGCTGACGCCGAGCCGCTCCGAGTCCAGCCCGGAGTCGGCGAGACCGGCATCAGCCCAAGCCTGGTTCGCGGCGATGATCGCGATCGCCTCGGAGCGGTCCAGTCGGCGCAACTTGATCCGGTCCAGCAGCTCAGCCGGCTCGACCGCGAGTTGGGCTGCGATCCGGACCGGTAGCTGTTCGGCCCAGTCCGGGGTGAGCGCGCTCACCCCGGACTGGCCATTGAGCATGGCGTCCCAGGTTGACGCGACGTCCCCGCCCAGCGGGGTGGTCGCGCCGAGACCGGTGACGACGACGTCGGTGTGGGCCATGGTCAGGACTGCGCCTCGATGTAGCTGACGGCGTCCCCGACCGTCTTCAGGTTCTGCACCTCGTTATCCGGGATCTTGACGCCGAACTTCTCTTCGGCGGCCACCACGACTTCCACCATCGACAGCGAGTCGACGTCCAGGTCGTCGGTGAAGGACTTCCCCTCGGCCACGTCGTCCGGGGTCACCCCGGCAACCTCTTCGAGGATCTCGGCGAGGCCGGTGGTGATCTCGTCACGGGTCATTGCTGTTGGTTCCTCTCATTGGGGGGTTGCTTCGCCGCGGTGGCGAAGGGCGGTATGCCGGGGCACACCGGGTCTCAGGGGCAGCGGATGACCTGACCGGCGTAGGTCAGGCCACCGCCGAAGCCGAACAGCAGCACTGGTGCGCCGGAGGGCACCTCGCGCCGTTCCACCAGCTTCGACAGGGCCAGGGGAATGCTCGCCGCCGAGGTGTTGCCGGATTCGACCAGATCCTTGGCGACGATCGCCTGGGGGATGCCGAGGCGCTTGACGATGCCGTCGATGATGCGGGTGTTGGCCTGGTGCGGCACGAACGCCGCCAGCTCGGACGGGGCGATCCCGGCCCGCTCACACGCCTGGAGTGCGAGCGGTGCCAGCGCGGTGGTGGCCCAGCGGAAGACGGTCTGTCCCTCCTGCCGCACGTATGGGCGCGTTCCCTCGATCCGGACCGCGTCGCCGCGCTCCGGCACCGAGCCCCACACCACCGGGGAGATGCCGGCCGGCTCATCCGGCCCGGTGGCGGTGACCACCGCGGCCCCCGCCCCGTCGCCGAAGATGATGCAGGTCGAACGGTCCGTCCAGTCGGTGAAGTCGGAGAGCTTCTCCGCGCCGATGACGATGGCGTTCCGCGCTGCGCCGGCCCGGACAGCGTGGTCGACCGTGCCGAGGGCGTACGCGAAGCCGGAGCAGGCGGTGTTGAGGTCGAACGCGCCGGGCGCGGTGATGCCGAGCTGGGCCGCGACCCGGGAGGCGACGTTCGGGCTGCGATCGACCGAGGTGCAGGTGGCCACCACGACGAGGTCGATGTCGGCGGCGGTCAGGCCGGAGCCGGCCAGCGCCTTGCCAGCGGCGGCGACGGCCATGTCGGTGACCGTCTCGCCGTCGGCGATCCGGCGGCTGACGATGCCGACCCGGTCGCGGATCCACTCGTCGCTGGTCTCCACCAGCTGGGCGATCTCGTCGTTGGTCACCACCCGGGACGGCTGGTAGTGGCCGAGCGCAACGATCCGGCTGCCTGTCATCAAGGCTGTCCTTCCCTATGCGGCCATGGGTACCGCGATGTCATGTGTGGCCACCGATCCGGGCCACCGGCTGGCCCGGCGCCACCGGATCGTCGTGGTGGGCGAGCCATTCGGTGAGCAGGCCGCTGTCGTGGGCGGTGACCTCGACCGGGCCCTGCCGGGTGGCGATGTGGCCAATGATCTGACCGGCGCGCAGGTCAACGCCTTCGGTCAGCTCGTCAGCGGGGACGAAGGTGCCGGCGGCGGGGGAGACCACGACCCGGAACTGGATGGTCGGCTCGTGGCCAGCCGGGCCGCTGTGCCGGGCGATCAGGTCTCGCGCGGCGGGCAGGTCGTCCGGGGTGTTGAGGGTGACGATCTCCGGGGCGGCCTCGCCCTTCAGCTCCCGCTTGACCAGGCCAGCGAGGGTGCCGGCCGGGGGTAGTTCAATCACCCCGGTCACACCGAGGTCGGCGAGGGTGCGCAGGCACAGGTCCCAACGGACCGGGGCGGTGACCTGGCGGATCAGCCGCTGCACCATTTCCCGGCCGTGGTTCACCGCGGCGCCGTCGAGGTTTGACAGCAGGATATGAGTCGGATCGGTGGGGGTGACGCCAGCGGCCACGGCGGCGAGGGCGGCCTCGGCCGGGGCCATGTACGGCGTGTGGAAGGCGCCGGCCACCTGTAGCTGGCGGACTCGGGCGCGGGCGGGGGGCTCAGCGGCGAGTTTCTCCAGCCCACTAAGGGAGCCGGCGGCCACGACCTGGCCGGTGCCGTTGCGGTTGGCCGGGTGCAGCCCGTGTTTCTCGATGGCGGCGAGCACCTCGTCGGGGTCGCCGCCGAGCAGCGCGGCCATCCCGGTCGGTTCCAGCGCGCAGGCAGCCGCCATCTCGCGCCCCCGGACGGCGGCCAGCGTGACCGCGGCCTCCGGGGTGAGTACTCCGGCGAGCGAGGTCGCGCCCAGCTCGCCGACGCTGTGGCCGGCGGTGAGCGTGACATCGTGCATCGGTAGCTGCTCGGCGGCGAGTAGCGCCGCCGCGACGAGCAGCGGCTGGGTACGGGCGGTGTCCTTGATCTCGTCAGCGTCCGCGGCCGTGCCGAGGTGCACCAGGTCGACCCCGGCGAGCGCGGACCACCAGCGCAACCGCGCCTCGGCGCCGGGCAGGTCGAGCCAAGGGGTCAGGAAGCCGGGTTTCTGTGAACCCTGGCCGGGGGAGAGTACGGCGAGCACGGGTACGACTCTCCCGGATCTGCGCGGGTAGCGCTGTGCCGTCTTGCACCAAACCGCACTAGAACCTTTGGAGGAATCCTACAAAGATCTATTAGTGCGGTCAGTTTATTGCCCTGTTCTGCGGGTAACTGGGTTAGTTGTCCGACTTGGGGTTCGGGCGAATACCGGGTCGAGTCGGCCGACGGTGAGCGCCACTTGGAGCGCGTACGCATCCCGCGCCGCGAGGGGAGACAGCCCGGTCACCTCCGCCACCCGCCGTAGCCGGTACCGCACCGTGTTCGGGTGGACGAACAGCGCCCGGGCCGCGCTCTCCAGGGTGCCGCTGGCGGTGAAGAAGGCGTCCAGCGTCTCCAGCAGCTCCCCACCGGAGCGGGCCAGCGGGGCGTACACGTCGTGCCGCAGCCGGCGACGGGCCTCGGCATCTCCGGCGAGCGCCCGCTCCGGTAGCAGGTCGGCGGCGGGTACCGGTCGGGGCGCGGCCGGCCAGGCCGGGGCGGCCCGGAATCCGGCGAGGGCGGCCCGCGCCGAGTCGGTGGCCTCGTCCAGGCTCGGCACGGCCGGGCCCACCACGACCGGGCCGGTACCGAAGGCGTCGAGCAGCTTGCCGGTGGCGGCCACCGGATCGGCCACCCCGCCGAGCACGATGACCAGGCGGTCGCCGTGCACGCCGCCGATCACCTCGGCACCGATGCGCCGGGCCAGCCGGTAGACGGTGTGCAGCACGGCGGAGACCTCCCCGCCCGGGGAACGGCCCACCGCCACCGCCACCGGGGGCGCGTCCGCCCAGCCCAGCGCCGCCGCCCGGCTTGCCAACACATCTGGTGAGTCGCCACGAAGGAGCGCGTCAACCAGGAGGGCCTGGAGTCTGGCGTCCCAGGAACCACGGGACTCGGCGGCCCGCGCGTACACCCGGGCGGCGGCGAACGCGATCTCCCGGGAGTAGCGCAGCACCACATCGCGCAACTGCTGCTCCTCCCCGGGAGCGGCGAGGGTCGGGACCCGTTCTTCCACTACGTCGATGGTCACCTTGATCAGGGCTACGGTCTGCTGGAGGCTGATGGAACGGGCCAGGGCCTGCGGTGCGGTCGCGAAGACCTCGTCGGAAACCTCCTGGGTGCTGTCCGCGGTGCCGCCGCCGGCGCGCAGCCACTGCACCAGGGAGCGGGCACCGGCCTGTGCCACCAACATGACCCAGGAGCGCTGGTCGGCCGGGAGCTCACGGAACCAGGGCAGTGTCTCGTCCATCCGCGCCACGCTGGCGGTGGCGAGTGCTCCCGCCGCCCGCTCGATCCGGCGCAGCGTGGCCGCCAGTTCGGTTCCCGGCTCGTTCACCGCCCTAGCCTGACACGTCGTTACCTGCGGTGTGCTACCTGGGCGGTTCGTCCGAGGTCGGTGATTCACGTCGATTCCAGATGTGACCTGGTACGTGCGCCGCACCGCCCGTCGGTCCCGGCCAGTACGGTGACAGGGGCACGCCGGGGCAGCGCCGGTGGGCGACGGCGAGGGTGAGGAGACCTGGATGGCGCACGGGGAGGCCGAGCGCGGCTGCGCCCAGGACGGGCACTGCCGGCCGGGCCACCACGAGTTGCCGGCAACCAAGCAGCACCGGTGGCTTGGCGGCAGCGTTCCGGGCGAGACACCCAGCGGGCCCTCACCGGAGTGCGCTGAGGAGGATTCAGCGGTGCCGCGCCAACGGTCCGCCGAGCCGGTCGGGTCGCCGTCAAGCCCGGTTCGGGGCTGTCTCAGCGGCCTGCCCGGCTGGGCGGGCGCGCACCGGCACGGCCCGGTTCGACCCCGAACGCGGGCTGGGCGACCCGGCCGGCCGCCCAGCCGCTGGTGCTGACCCGGCGGCGGGGAAGCGTCAGCGGCTCCGACGCCGGATCAGCAGTGCGATCCCGGCCAGCCCGAAGGTGATCGTCAGCACGACGGCTATGTTGACCAAGAGTAGCCGGGGCAACCCGCTGAAGGCCTCGTCGATGTTTCCAGCCGGGTCGAGCGCATCTTCCGGAATCATCCGTTCGCTGCCGCCGGTCCCACCGCCAACCGGGTCCAGCTGCCGTTCCAGCGGCACACCAGATGTCCGCAGCGTCTCCGACATGGTGAATCGGCCGAAGAACCAGCCGGCGGCGGATTGCTTGGAGTCCGGCTGCTTGGCCGGTCGGTAGATTCGGGGCCCGCCAGCGGCCTTCGGGTACAGGTCGTAGGTCTGCTGGGGTTTGTCCCCAGCGAGCACGACGATGGTGTACTTAGGACCGAGGTCGGCCTTGTCCGGTTCGCTGCTCTGGCCGGCGTCGCCGAGGAAGTTAACCTGGTCGATGACGGCCGCAACCTGGGTCGGGTGGGTGTCGGCGCGCAGGTGTAGCGGCTCGGCCATCCCGGCACCGGTGATATCGACCCCCGCTGGCGGCTTCGTCGTCGCCGACGCGGGTGTGGTGAGACCGAGTGAGAGCACTCCCGCTGCGAGACCACCAGCCATGATGGCGACCAGTCGCCGTACCCTACGGACCATCGCTGTCTCCTCGCCCCCGTTCGGTGGATGGCATCGCTGCGGCTTCATGCACGCGGATCGCCGTGGACGCCGGATGCTGGGCCGGGCGCCTCCACCTCATTAGACTCCGTCACGCGACAGCTGGTTGCACCTCCTGGCGAGGAGATTTCAGCGATCTGTGATCTTCAACCCAGGAGTCGCCGATCGCGGCCGGTCGACCCGCGCATTTTACCTACCGCGCCGGATAACTGGACGGCAGGGTGCATCTCCGCTCAGGGGAGGCGGAGCCGGGCGGCCCGTAGCCGGGTCAGGGTGCGCTCGCGGCCCAGAACCTCGAGTGACTCGAAGAGGGGGAGGCCGACCCGGCGGCCGGTCACCGCGACCCGCACGGGTGCCTGGGCTTTGCCCAGCTTCAAGCCGTGCTCCGCGCCGACCGCTTCCAGTGCCGACTTGGTCGAATCCGCGTCCCACGAAGGCACCTCGGTGAAGGCGGCGATCACCGCGTCGAGCAGGTCGCCGACGCCGTCCTTCATCGCCTTGGCCCACGCTCCCTCGTCGATCAGCGGCGTGTCGAGGAAGAGGAAATCCACGTTGGGCACGATCTCGCTGAGCACCGCGATCCGGGTCTGCGCCAGCGGTGCCACCGCCTCGAACGCCTCGGCGTCAAACTCGTCCGGCTGCCACGGCGGAGGTGCGATCGTCGCGGTCCCGGTCAACCATGGCTGGCACGCCGCGATGAAATCGGCGACCGACAGTGCCCGGATGTACTCGCCGTTGAACGCACGCAGCTTCTTCTCGTCGAAGAAGGCCGAGGAGGGGTTCACCTCATCCAGTCGGAACTCCTCCTCGATGGCCGACCAGGGCACGATCTCCCGGTCGCCGGCCGGGGCCCAGCCGAGCAACATCAGGTAGTTGCGCATCGCGTCGGCCAGATAGCCCTCGTCGCGGTACGCCTCCAGGGCCACCTTGTCCCGGCGCTTGGACAGCTTCTGCCGCTTCTCGTTGACGACGACCGGGACGTGCGCCCAAACCGGCGGCTTCACGCCGAGTGCGTCCCAGAGCAGCTGCTGCTTTGGCGTGTTGGGCAGGTGCTCTTCGGCCCGGATGACATGGGTGATCCCCATCGTCATGTCGTCAACCACGTTGGCGAGCAGGAAGACCGGTGAACCGTCGCTCCGGGCGATCACGAAGTCCTCGATCAGCCGGTTGTCGAAGGTGGGCTCACCGCGGATCAGGTCGACCACCACGGTCGTACCCTCGTCCGGGGTCCGGAAGCGGAGGGCGCGGCCGGCACCCGGGCCCAGCTTCCGATCCCGACAGAAGCCGTCGTAGCCGGTGTGTGGTGAGCCGGTACGGGCCTGTACCGCCTCCCGGGTGCAGTCGCAGTAGTACGCCCGCCCGCCCTCGTGGAGCCGGCTCGCGGCGGCGCGGTGCTCGGTCGCGTACGAGGACTGGAAGTAGGGCCCTTCGTAGCTGCCGCGGGCGATGCCGATCCACTCCAGCGCCGCCAGGATGCCCTCGGTCCACTCGGGTTTGTTGCGGGCCGCGTCCGTGTCCTCGACCCGGAGTACGAACACCCCGCCCTGCTGCTTGGCGAAGATCCAGTTCTGCAGAGCCGAACGGGCACCGCCGACGTGGAACATTCCGGTCGGGGAGGGGGCGAAGCGCACACGTACCGTCACGCCCCCAGCCTACGGCTGGCCGGGTCGGTGTCGGGAAGGGCCCCTTGCCGTCGACGGAGGCCATACCCATAGTGCCCGGACGGAGGCAAGGGTTTTCGGCGTGTCTTTTACCTACCTGTCCGTTTAAGTCCGAAATAGCGCATAGAGTGCCGATATCGTGGGTTGTCCGCACTGGAGGAAGACGGAAAATGATCCTCGTGGAACGCAGCTCGCACGTAACCGCGCCGATCGAAGCGGTCTGGGGCGTCGTGCAGCGGGCTGAACAGCTACCGGCCTGGCTGGCCGGGGTCCGGGCGGCGGAAGTGCTCTCCGGGGAGGGCTTCGGCCGGCGGCAGCGGGTCCAAGCGGGGCGCGGCGCGGCCCATGAGGCCGAGGTGATCGCCTACCAGGAGCCGACCCTGATCGGCTGGCGGGAACGCGCCAAGGGCGCCGGTGCCCGAGCGGAGGCGCGCACCGAGATCTACGTCCAGCTCACCGCGGACGAGGCACCGGGCGGGACGGTCGTGCGACTGATCGTCGTACGCTGGCCGGCTGGTCCGGTCAAGGCCGCCCTGCTCCGGCTCGGGCTGCGTCGGGTCGGCGCCGACCTGGAGGACTCGCTCGCCCGGCTGACCGACCTGGCCGCCGTCGGCTGACCGGGTCCCGTCCTGGCGTCAACCCGCTCCGGCGGTGGCCTGAGGTCCTAGCCAGGGATCCGGGCCACCGCCACTGTGTAGCTCCGCACTCCCGGTGCGGCGGCCAGCATCCACCTGCGGTCAGCAGGTAGTTGCGGTCAGTATCCGCACGAGGGGATGTGGACGGAACACCCCGGGAGACGACACCGGCCCGGCGGGGAACACTCCACGCCGGGCCAGCCGTGACCATCGGTCAGCTGTCGCCGCCGGTCTCACCGACCGGGGCCGCCCCGATGTCGTCGATGGCGTACTTCTTGGCCGCCTCGGCGGGGACCCCCGCCGGGACCGCGCCGCGGAGCGCGAGCTGCCGCAACGTCGCGACCACGATCGACTCCGCGTCCACGTGGAAGTACCGACGCAGCGCATGCCGGGTGTCCGACATGCCGAACCCACAGGTGCCGAGCGAGGTGTAGTCACCGGGCACCCAGCGGGCAATCAGATCCGGCACCGCGCGCATCCAGTCGCTGACCGCGACCTTCGGTCCGTCGGCGTCGGCCAGCTTGGCCGTCACGTACGGGACCTGCTGCTGCTCGGTCGGGTTGAGCAGGTTGTGCTCCTCCGCCTGAACCGCGTCGCGGCGCAGCTCGGTCCAGGAGGTCACGGACCAGACGCTGGCGGCCACCCCCCAGTCCCGGGCGAGCAGGTCCTGCGCCTTGAGCGCCCACTGCATGCCGGTGCCGGAGGCGAGCAGCTGTGCCGACGGGCCGTCCACCTGGGGCGCCGGCGCGTACCGGTAGATGCCCTTCAGGATGCCCTCGACGTCGACCTCCGCCGGCTCCGTCGGCTGCACGATCGGCTCGTTGTAGATCGTCAGGTAGTAGAAGACGTTCTCCTGCGCCTCGCCGTACATGCGGTGCAGGCCGTTCTCCACGATGTGCGCGATCTCGAAGGCGAACGCCGGGTCGTAGGCGACCACCGCCGGGTTGGTGGCGGCGATCAACAGCGAGTGACCGTCCTCGTGCTGGAGGCCCTCGCCGTTGAGCGTGGTCCGGCCGGCGGTAGCGCCGAGCAGGAAGCCGCGGGCCATCTGGTCGGCCGCCGCCCAGAGCCCGTCCGCGGTCCGCTGGAACCCGAACATCGAGTAGAAGATGTACATCGGGATCATCGGCTCGTTGTGCGTGGCGTACGCGGAGCCGGCCGCGGTGAAGGAGGCGACCGAGCCAACCTCGTTGATGCCCTCGTGCAGGATCTGCCCGCTGGTCGCCTCCTTGTACGACAGGAACAGCTCCCGGTCAACCGAGGTGTAGCGCTGGCCGTGCGGCGAGTAGATCTTCCGCGTCGGGAAGAGCGAGTCCAGCCCGAAGGTGCGGGCCTCGTCCGGGATGATCGGTACCCAGCGTCGGCCGAAATCCTTGTCCTTCATCAGGTCCTTGAGCAGCCGGACGAAGGCCATCGTGGTGGCCACCTTCTGCTTGCCGGAACCACGCTTCACGTCGGCGAAGCTCTTCGAGTCGGGGATCGTGAGCCGCTTCGTGCCGGACCGTCGGGAGGGCAGGTAGCCGCCGAGCTGCCGGCGCCGCTCGTGCAGGTACTCGATCTCGTCGGACTTCGCCTCCGGCCGGTAGTACGGCGGCAGGTAGGGGTTCTCCTCCAGCGCCTTGTCCGGGATATCCAGGTAGAGCCGGTCGCGGAAGGTCTTCAGGTCCTCCAGCGTCAGCTTCTTCATCTGGTGGGTGGCGTTGCGCCCCTCGAAGTGCGAGCCGAGCGTCCAACCCTTGATGGTCTTGGCCAGAATCACCGTCGGCTGCCCGGTGTGCTCCACCGCGGCCTTGTACGCCGCGTAGAGCTTCCGGTAGTCGTGGCCGCCCCGCTTCAGGTTCCAGATCTCGTCGTCGCTGAGGTGCTCGACCATCTTGCGGGTCCGCGGGTCGCGGCCGAAGAAGTGCTCCCGGATGTACGACCCGGACTCCGCCTTGTAGGTCTGGTAGTCACCGTCCGGCGTGGTGTTCATCAGGTTGACCAGCGCGCCGTCGGTGTCCCGGGCGAGCAGTGGGTCCCACTCGCGGCCCCAGACGACCTTGATGACGTTCCAGCCGGCACCCCGGAAGAACGCCTCCAGCTCCTGCATCACCTTGCCGTTGCCGCGGACCGGTCCGTCCAGGCGTTGCAGGTTGCAGTTGATGACGAAGGTGAGGTTGTCCAGCTCCTCCCGGGCGGCGGTCCCGATCGCGCCCAGCGTCTCCGGCTCGTCCATCTCGCCGTCGCCGAGGAACGCCCACACGTTCTGGTCGGAGGTGTCCTTGATGCCGCGGTGGTGCAGGTAGCGGTTGAACCGGGCCTGGTAGATGGCGTTGACGCCGCCGAGGCCCATCGAGACGGTGGGGAACTCCCAGAAGTTCGGCATCAGCCGGGGGTGCGGGTACGACGGCAGCCCGCCGCCGGGATGCGACAGCTCCTGGCGGAACCCGTCGAGCTGGTGCTCGCTGAGCCGTCCCTCGAGGAACGCCCGCGCGTACATGCCGGGGGAGGCGTGTCCCTGGTAGAAGAGGTGGTCGCCGCCCCCCGGGTGGTCCTTGCCCCGGAAGAAGTGGTTGAAGCCGACCTCGTAGAGCGAGGCCGAGCTGGCGAACGTCGAGATGTGCCCACCGACGCCGATCTCCGGCCGCTGGGCCCGGTGCACCAACACCGCGGCGTTCCATCGGATGTAGGCCCGGATCCGCCGCTCGACGTGCTCGTCACCGGGGAACCAGGGCTCCTGCTCCGGTGCGATGGTGTTGATGTAGTCCGTGGTCGTCAGGGATGGCACCCCGACCTGACGCTCGCGGGCTCGTTCCAGCAGGCGCAGCATGACATAGCGGGCGCGTTTCGTCCCGCGCTCGTCGATGACACCGTCGAGCGACTCGACCCATTCGCCGGTCTCGTCGGGGTCGATATCCGGAAGCTGGCTCGGCAGACCGGCACTGATCACCGGGCGCTTGCGTTCCGTGGCCACAGGCGTTCCCTCGGTTGGATTTTGGTCAGGTTATAGCGCCATCCTGCCTTCTCGAGGCGCCCCCCGTCACTTCACCCGCAGGAGACGCGACGCTCGACACAGGTACTCGTCGGTAACTTCATTTCGGGTGGCCCGAGTAGGTCTCGGTGTCCCGGGTCGGCCAGGACCGGCCGCGGGGCAGAATCCACCCATGCGTACCGAAGTCATAACCGTGCAGACGGGCTCACACCTCACCGTCCGGAACATCACCGACGAGGCGGACCGGTTCGTCGCCGGACAGGGGGACGGCCTGCTACACGTCTTCGTGCCCCACACCACCGCCGGGCTCGCGCTCATCGAAGTCGGCGCCGGGTCCGACGATGACCTACGTCAGGTGCTCAACGACCTACTGCCCGCCGACGACCGGTGGCGACACCGGCACGGGTCTCCCGGGCACGGTCGGGACCATCTGCTGCCCGCTTTCCTGTCGCCGTACGCGACGCTGCCGGTGTGTGCCGGGCAGCTCATGCTCGGCACCTGGCAGTCGCTGTGCCTGGTTGACCCGAACGGGGACAACCCGACCCGCCAGGTCCGTTTCTCGTTCCTGCCCGGCTGACCGTTGCGGGAACCGGCCACCCCAACCGGTGTGGCGGGTAGGGTGCCAGTCATGGCGCATCCCACTGTCCAGCGGGTCGACTCCTCCGCTGGCAACCGGTCTGAGCTGGCTGGGGATGCCATCCGTCGGATCCTGCAGATCGCCTCGACCATCCGGCAGGACCAGGAAACCGACATCACCCGGCTGGGGCTCACCCCCGCCGTGGCCCGCGCCCTGTACGAACTCGACCCGGACCGGCCGTTGCCGGCCCGGGAACTCGCCGAGCAGCTGCGCTGCGACCGGTCCAACGTCACCGCCCTGGTGGACCGGTTGGAGCAGGCGGGCCTGGTCGAGCGCCGAATCGACCCGGCCGATCGGCGGCAGAAGACACTCGTGGTGACCACAACCGGACGGCTGGTACGGGTGCGGGTCCACCAGGCGATGTCCGAGTCCCGGCTCCTCGCCGGTTTCAGCGATGAGGAAATCAGCGCCCTGCGCGTCTTGGTGATCAAAATGTCCGAGTACGGCGGCCCGCAGGCCGGCGCGGCGGAGTAGACCGGGCGCTCGGTCATCGCGGAGGGGCATGGTGGCCTTGGTCGATGCCGGATACGTCGGAGTGGTGCGGCGTGTTGCGGCAGTTGACGCGTTCGTACCATAAGGCCCGCTGGCCCGTCAGGTTCTGGTCATCGACGATGCCATCACCCAGGGTGCCCGCACACTACTGGCAGGGTAAATTCCGTTCCACCCGGTGTGCCACTTGCGCGCCGAGCCGCAACTGTGTGGACTTGGCTCACGGCGTCAACCGACGCCGTGAGCTGGATGAAAGAGGAGGCACGCGACAGTGAGCGCGACCGCTGGTCAGGCCGCCGACGGGGTACGCAGCCTGGCGGACCGGTTCGGAATCGAGCCGGGGATGGTCGTCATGGAGATGGGGTACGACGACGACGTCGACCAGGATCTCCGAGACGCACTGACCGACCGCTGTGGGGAACTGGTTGACGAAGACACCGACGAGGTGGTCGACGCGGTACTGGTGTGGTACCGGGACGGCGACGGTGACCTTTTCGAGCTGCTCGTTGATGCCCTCGGCCCGCTGGCGGACAGCGGAATCGTGTGGCTACTCACGCCGAAGGCCGGACGTGAGGGGCACGTGGAGCCCAGCGAGATCGCCGAGTCCGCGCCTACCGCCGGCCTGCAGCAGACCTCCACGATCAACGCCGGCCGGGACTGGAGCGGCGCCCGGTTGGTGCTGCGCCGTGGGTCGAAGAGTAAGAAGTAACTGACTCCGCACCGCTCAGCGCCCGCCGTGTGGCAGGCTTTCGTGACGTTGACCCGACCCGCAAGGAGTTCCGTATGCCCATCGAGGTAGGCGCGCAGGCGCCGGACTTCGTGCTCAAGGACCAGAACAACCAGGAGGTTCGGCTCGCCGACTTCCGTGACAAGCGCAGTGTGCTCCTGGTCTTCTACCCACTCGCCTTCACCGGTGTCTGCCAGGGTGAACTGTGCGAGGTACGGGACAACCTGAACCAGTACGTCAACGACGACGTTCAGGTGCTCACCGTCAGCGTTGACTCGGTGTACGCCCACAAGATCTGGGCGGACCAGGAGGGCTACCAGTTCCCGCTGCTCTCCGACTTCTGGCCGCACGGCGCGGTTGCTCAGGCCTACGGGGTCTTCAACGACGTTGCTGGCATCGCCAACCGGGGCACCTTCGTCATCGACAAGGCGGGTGTGGTCCGCTTCGCGGAGATGAACACGCCGGGTGAGGCCCGTGACCAGCAAAGCTGGCGTAAGGCACTGGCTGAGGTTTCGGCCGCCTGACACCTGGTCGACCGTCGGGGCGGCGCCGGTGGCGGCAGGGTAAGCTTGCCAGCCTCCGGCCCGTCTCACCGGCGCCCGGGGCGCGTAGCTCAGTGGGAGAGCACTCGCCTTACAAGCGAGGGGTCGCAGGTTCGAAACCTGCCGCGCCCACCCCGTACCACCAGCACTCACGACGGCCCGGAGCTCAGTTCCCTCGGGCTGGGGCAGCCACGGTGACAGCAACTTCGGTCCGGAAAGCCGGCCTCCGGTCGGCTAGCCACACTCGTCTTCCGCCCGTCCGGCAGGCGGGAGGTCGCCCGGGCCGCGGATCAGGTAGATCGCCACCAACAGCAGGTAGGCCAGCAGACTGAGGATCGGATTGATGAAGACGATGGCAAAGGCGATCAGGTAGAGCAGCGGGCGAATGAGGTATCGGCGGGAGACCGACGCCGCCAGCTGGGGATCGAGATCCGGGTTGAGCAGTCCCCGCCAGCGTGCCCACCACCAGCCTAGGTTGAAAAACAGCGCTTCGCCGAGCACGGCGCCGACGTAGATCGCGGCCGACAACTGCTGGTCCACATCGCTGCCGCGAAGGTGGTCCGAGAGCTGGTTTGCCGTGAACGGGATGGCCGCCACGAACATCAGCATCAGCAGGTTCAGCACCAACAGCATCTGGTCAACCCGGACCACGTAGCGCCAACTATTGTGGTGGGCCAGCCAGATCTGGCCGACGATGGTGAAGGTGATGACGTAGGCGAGGAAGGCCCGCCACTCCTGTTGGAGCCGCGTCACGAGGTCGGTGTCGGCCCCTCCCTCCGGGTTGAACTGGAGCAGCTCCACCGCCATCAGAGTCAGTGCGACGGCGATCACGGCGTCACTGAAGGCCTCCACCCGGGCGGTGTCCCGGGACATTTCGCTGTCTCGCCGATACCGGTGTTTCGGCCCTCCGCCCTTCTGCGTCACGTCACCCCTGCCCCCCGCTGGATCCGCATACTGATCGTCACCCGGCGGGGCGGAGTGCGTGGCGAAACCGCCCTCAGTCGACCAGAGTGGTCGATTTTTGCGGAACGGGCGGTGCGGGGCGCCGGGCGATGGGTGCCACGCGCGTGCGGTGACGAGTGCCGTCCTGGCAGCGCCGACTCCGTTGCTGCGGACGGTTCACCAACGGGGAGGTCGCTCCGGGGAAGTGGTAGCAGGGATGACTTCGTCGAGTCTTCGGAAACGTAGGCCGCGTGCTTTGAGAACCGGAAGTGCGCGTTCGACGCCGGCGGCTGTCTCCGAGCCAGGACGGTTGAAGTGTGCCAGCAGGATTCCGCCGGGGCGGAGCTGTAGGAACTGCTGGTAGACCTGGTTGGCGCTTGCGGTGGCACCGGAGTCACCGTTGACGCTGAACATCACGATCCACGCGCCCATCGCCCGGGACACCTGGGTGGCCACGTTGTCGGCGTGGGCTGTTCCGGGGCGGAAGAACTTTGGCTGGAGGCCGTAGTTGGTGGCCATCCATGTGTGCATTCCGGCGATTTCGTCGTACACCTCGGCAACGTTTTTCGTGCCGGCGATTCCGTACGCGGAGCGACCGGAAGTTGATAGCGGACGGTGGTTCGTGCCGTGATTGCCGATCTCGAACAGGGGGTCAGTCACGAGGCTTTCGAATTCCTGTCGATGGGCGGTCGCCCAGCGCTGGTTGACAAACAGCGTCGCCGGTACGCGCTGCGCCCGCAGCGTGTTGATCAGCCTTTCGTCGTAACCACTGCTGTCGCTGCAAGCGTCGAACGTCAGGCAGACGGAGTCGCGGGTTAGTGCGGTATCGGTCGGAAAGGTCGACCAGGAACTGTCCGGATGTAATCCCCAGTAGTGGGGTGTCCGGGCGCCGTAGTGGCTGATGATCTCTTCTCGGGACGGTAGCGTGCCGGGGGCGGTAGCCGTTGGCGGTGGTGGCGCTGGGGTGGCGCTGGTGTCGACGGGCTCTATCCAGACAGGAGCGTCTCCGTGGGTACTGCGGTCGGTCCGCCAGGGGGCAATTTGTGCCCCGGCGATGGCGGTTAGCCCGCCTAGTGTTCCGACACCGGCCAGCGTCAGCATTCCTCTGCGGCTGAATAATTGGGTCGGTCGTTTCCGACCGTTAGTCGCCTCCGGTCTGCCTGTCATTGACGGATCATACCCAGCAACGTGAGGCATGTTCGAATTTTGTTCGGGCTCGGTCGCTCGCTCGGGGGCGCGTCTGGGCGGGCGCCGGCTGGATGGGGCTTCGGTCGGTCGGTGACCGGCGGCCGAGGCCCATGAGCACGGGAGCGGCGCGTCCGGCCCCGCCAGCGCGGGAAGGGCAATGGCTACCTCCGATGTCAATCTAGTGTTGACGCGCGCGGTGCGCCGAGCAGCCCCGGGCGCGACGACGCCCACCGGCGTTTTCGTCACCGGAGCCGCGAGGTCATCGGCAAGCAGTCGGAACGGTTCCGCGACAGACCTGGAACAGCCAGCACCGACGGCGACATCCGGGCAATAGGATCACCGGTATGCACGGTGGTGCGGGCCACCGGCTGGTATCGAGAGACCCGCGCCGAGATGGCCCAGCAGGACGCGGCGGTGGGCAAAGTCGGGGGAGCTGCTGCGGCGCGAGTACGACTGGTCGGCGGAGGTGGCCGCCCTCGTCCTGCCCACGCTGCTGGTCTTCGCCGACGCGGACTCGGTGACCACCGCGCACATGGTGGAGTTCTTCGGGCTGCTCGGCGGTGGGCACCGGGACGCCGGCTGGGACCGGTGCTGCCCTTCCTCACCCACTCCGCCGGTCCTCCCGGCTGACGCCAGCCCCGGCCCGGCGACGGTTCCCCCGCCGGCCGCTCCGGCCTCCACCGCCGTCGGGCTTCACCCGTCGCCCGGGGCAGGACTGTTCTCCGGTGTGCCGGGAATCCGCGGGGACGCACCCGGGGAGGAGCGACGGATGACAGCTGGCACCGGCCTGACCATCGGAGTGCTCGGCTCGTACGGCGGTCGTAACCTCGGTGACGAGGCGATCCTCACCGGCCTCCTGGCCGACCTGCAGGAGCAGGAGCCGAACGCTCGGATCATCGTCTTCTCCCGCAACCCCGATCACACCCGGGCGGCGCACCCGGAGGTGGAGGCGGTGCCGTGGGAGGGGGTGAGCCGCACCGACTCGTCCCCGCTGCTGGCTCAGCTCGATCTGCTCATCCTTGGGGGCGGCGGCATCCTCTACGACCAGGAGGCCCGCCGCTACCTGCGGGTTGTCCGGGTCGCCCAGGAGCGCGGCCTGCCGCTGCTCACCTACGCGGTGGGGGTTGGCCCGCTCAGCGAGATGGTGGATACCGGGATGGTCCGCGAGACGCTGGCCGGGGCGACCCAGGTCACGGTACGGGACCAGGAGTCCCGGATGCTCCTGGAGGAGGCTGGGCTGCTCAATCCGATCACGGTCACCGCGGATCCGGCGTTTCTCCTGGAGCCGGAGGACTTTCCCGTACACCTGCTTCGGGAGGAGGGAGTGCCGGCGGGTCGGCATCTGGTCGGGATGAGTGTGCGGGAACCGGGGCGGGCCGCCGAACGTCTCGATGTCGACGGCTATCACCGGCTCCTCGCCCAGATCGGTGACTTCTTGGTGCACCGAATCGATGCCAATATCCTGTTCGTCCCGATGGAGCGGGATGACATCCGGCACTCCCACGGCGTGCTGTCACACATGGTCGCCGCCGAACGGGGGCGCATCCTGCACGGCAGCTACTCACCCCAGCAGGTGCTCGGCCTGATGCGCCACTTCGACCTGGTGGTCGGCATGCGGCTGCACTTTCTGATCTTCGCCGCGATGGTGAACACCCCGTTTCTTCCCCTCCCGTACGCCGGCAAGGTCTTCGACCTGGCCCAGCGCCTCGGCGTTCCCGCCCTGCGTGGGTTGGAGCGGGAGGTCGAGGGCCCGCTGCTGGCCGAGGTTGACCGGCTGTGGGACGAGCGGGAACAGCGCGCCGAGGCCACCGCCCGCCGGGTCGCCGAGGTGTGCGAGGAGGCCCGGGGCACCTCGAAGGTGACCCGGGCGGTGTTGGAGAGTCTCCGGACCCAGTCGATGGTCTCCGTGGACGGGTGAGCCGGTCAGACCGCCGGACCCCGCCAGCAGTAGCGCCACCTCCGGGCGTCTCCCCCCACGGTCTCCAGCTCGTAGATCTCGGCGTCGGCGAGTCCGCCGTCGCCGAGGTGGTGGTGGGTCAGCGGTGGGCGACCGTTCGGGTCCAGTTCGACGGTGACGGTCTGCCCGTCGGACGAACCACCGGCCAGCGGAATCTCCACGGTTGGCGCCATGCGCCCATCCTGCCCCGACCGGCACGCCAGCGGAGCGGAAGCGTCGGCCCCGGCAAACAGGTACGGGCCCGGAGCGGGTCTGCTACAGCGGTGCCGAGCCGCGCTGCCGCCCCGCCTATCCTGGGCCCGGGTGCCGACGAGGGGAGATCGCGTGCTGGTTGTCCACGGATCGTGGCGGCTCGACAGCGGGCTCGCCGTCTGGGCCGAGGACAGCACATCGCCACCCCGGGCCCCTCGGCGGGCCGGGCGGGCGCCGCGCGAGCGACCACACCCGTTCGCCGCCGGGCACCCCGTGCTCGCCGCAGCCCTGGCCGAGGTCGCCGAGCCGACCATGCCCGGCACGGCGCTGCTCACCCTGCCCACCCGAGCTGGTTCGCCGCTGGACTCGCCGGAGCTGGTCCGCTCCGCGCCGGTCGATCCGCTCCGTGGACCGGTCACGCTGGCCGGATGGCGGGTGCCGGCCCTGGTGTACGCCCCGGACACCGCCCTGTCGTTGCTCGCGCGGGTCACCGCGGCCGGTGCGCTACCGGACGCCGTACCCGGCGCCACCCTGCGTCACCTCGCGGAGCTGGCGGCCTTCGCGGTGGACCTCGCCGCCCGCGGTCGGGTCCTGCCCGCCATCCAGCCGGCGCCCGGCGATGATGACCCGCGACCGGTTGGGCGGACCCGGCGACGTACGGGCGCCACCCGCGCCGGTCGAGCCGCCCCGGCCCGGGTGACGTCGACGTCGGGGGAGCGCGCCGACGCCATCGCGTGTGCGGTGTGGCGGCCGCTGCTCACCGGCACGGACGCCGGCTGGGCTCGTGCCCTCGCCCTCGCCCTGCCGCCTGCGGCCCGCGCCGCCGTCGAGGTCGATCTGGATCCGCTCGCCGTTACCGGCGCGCCGGAGACGCCGGCTACCGGCGGAGCCGGAGCGCGCGCCAGGGGTGGTGCGCCGCCACGGGCTCGGGGTGCGAGGCGACCGACGGCGGCCGTCGGGGAACCCGGGGAACTGGTGGCCGAGGCGCTCGACGCGCTCACCGACACGGCCGTGCGGGCCGCCCTCGCGGAGACCTCCCTCACCCGGGGAACTCGGCCGCGGGGTGCGGTCACGGCGTGGCTGGCGGCGCTCACCGGCCCGCGTCGTGACTTCGCCGCCGACGCGGTGGAGCTCGACACCCTGCGCGGTGAGCTGGACGCCTGGCAGCGCGATGCGGTGGGAGGCTCGGTCCGGGCCAGCTTCCGGCTGGTGGAGCCGCCGACGGACGGGTCCGTCGAGGCGGCGGCCGGCGGGCCGGTCGCGGCCGAGGGGCCGTGGCGGGTCGAGTTCGGCCTGCAGCCCGCTGACCAGCCCGGCCTGCACGTTGACGCCGCACGGATCTGGCACGAGCCGGTGACCCTGCCCGGTCCAGCCGCTCCACAGGAAGCCCTGCTGGCCGAGTTGGGGCGGGCCAGCCGGCTCTGGCCGGAGCTGAACCCGGCCCTGCGCACCGCCACCCCGGAGGCGCTGGAGCTGGACGCCGAGGGCGCGCACCGATTTCTCCGCGACGGCGCGCCGGTGCTGTACGCGGCCGGGTTCGCGGTGCTGCTGCCCTCGTGGTGGCGGCGTCCCTCATCCCGGCTCGGCGCTCGACTACAGGCCCAGAGTCGCACCGCTCCGGGCACCGTGGCCGGGGCGGGCGGTGGGGTGGGGCTGGATGCCCTGGTTGATTACCGCTGGGAGGTGTCCCTCGGTGACCAGCCGCTGACCGCCGCGGAGCTGGAGTCGCTGGCCGCGCTGAAATCCCCGTTGGTTCAGCTGCGTGGGCGCTGGGTGGAGCTGGACCCGAAGCGTCTCGCCGCCGGCCTGCGGCTGCTCCGTTCCACCGGCGAGCTGACCGTCGGCGATCTGCTGCGGCAGGGCCTCGCCGACCCCGGCACCGACGCGCTGCCGGTGCTCGAGGTGGCGGCCGACGGCGCGTTGGGGGAGCTGCTCGCCGGAGCCGTGGAGCGGCAGCTCACCCCGGTGGACCCGGCCCCGTCGTTCCGCGGCGTGCTCCGCCCCTACCAGCGGCGGGGGCTGGCCTGGCTGGTCTTCCTCCAGTCCCTCGGCCTGGGCGGGGTGCTCGCCGACGACATGGGTCTCGGTAAGACGGTGCAGCTACTCGCGTTGCTCGCCGGCGATCCCCCGGGCGTCGGCCCGACCCTGTTGGTCGCTCCGATGTCGCTGGTCGGTAACTGGCAGCGGGAGGCGGCGACCTTCACCCCGGGCGTACGGGTCCATGTGCACCACGGCGCCGAGCGGGCCCGGGGGACGGCGTTCACCGCGGCGGTGGCGGGCGCGGACCTGGTCCTCACCACGTACACGGTGGCGGCCCGCGACGCGGGTGAGTTGGCAGGGGTCGACTGGCATCGGGTGGTGGTGGACGAGGCGCAGGCCATCAAGAACGCCTCCACCCGGCAAGCCGAGGCGGTTCGCGCGTTGCCCGCCCGGCATCGGATCGCGGTCACCGGCACCCCGGTGGAGAACCGGCTCGCCGACCTCTGGTCGATCATGCAGTTCGCCAACCCCGGTCTGCTCGGCCCGGCGGCCGAGTTCAAGAAGCGGTACGCCGAACCGATCGAGCGGCACGGCGATGCGGAGGCGGCCGAGCGGCTGCGCCGGATCACCGGCCCGTTCGTGCTGCGTCGACTCAAGACCGACTCCTCGATCATCTCCGACCTGCCGGAGAAGCTGGAGATGGAGGTGGTGTGCAGTCTGACCGCGGAGCAGGCGGCCCTCTACCGCGCGGTGGTGGACGACATGCTGGCCCAGATCGAGTCCAGCGAGGGGATCGCCCGGCGCGGGCTGGTGCTGGCCGCCATGACCCGGCTCAAGCAGGTCTGTAACCATCCGGCGCACCTGCTGCGGGACAATTCGGCGCTGACCGGCCGTTCCGGCAAACTCGCCCGGCTGGAGGAGATCCTCGACGAGGTGCTCGCCGCGGGGGAGAAGGCCCTGCTCTTCACCCAGTACGCCGAGTTCGGCGGCATGCTGCGCGGTCACCTGTCGGCGCGGTTCGGACAGGAGACGTTGTTCCTGCACGGCGGCGTCGGTAAGGCCGACCGGGACGCGATGGTGACCCGGTTCCAGTCCCCGGACGGCCCCGCGCTCTTCGTACTCTCGCTCAAGGCCGGCGGGACCGGTCTCACCCTGACCGCGGCCAACCACGTCGTGCACGTTGACCGCTGGTGGAATCCGGCGGTGGAGGACCAGGCCACGGACCGGGCGTTCCGCATCGGGCAGCGGCGGCGCGTTCAGGTCCGCAAGTTCGTCTGCGCCGGCACGGTGGAGGAGAAGGTCGCCGCCCTCATCGCCGACAAGCGCCGGCTCGCCTCGACCGTGGTGGGCGCCGGCGAGCAGTGGGTGACCGAGCTGTCCACGGCGCAGCTGCGGGAGCTGTTCCAGCTGGAGGCCGGGGCGGTGGCCGAATGAGCCCGCGGGCCGCCGGCAGCGACAGCCCGGGCCGCCGGGCCGACCGGTTCGCCGACTACGGTCCACCGCGTCGGGTCGCCGGTGGGTTGCGAGCACGCAGCACCCGTGGCGCGATCGGGACCTCCTGGTGGTCCCGCCGGTTCCTGGAGGTGCTGGAGTCCTTCGCGCTGGGCACCCGCCTCACCCGTGGTCGGTCGTACGCCCGGGCGGGGCAGGTACTGCGGCTGGAGGTGACGCCGGGCGAGGTGACGGCCGCGGTGCAGGGCTCGCGGTCCCGGCCGTACGAGGTGCGGATCACGCTGGCGCCCTTCCCGGCGACGCTCTGGTCCCGGGTGGAGGAGGAGTTGGCCGCGCAGGCGTTCTTCAGCGCGCGTCTACTCGCCGGTGATCTCCCCGCTGAGCTGGAGGAGCTGTTTGCCGCGGCGGGTGCGCCGCTGTTCCCCGCCGGTCTGGCCGAGCTGGGCCAGTGGTGCAGCTGCCCCGACGGCGCGGTGCCGTGCAAACATCTCGCCGCGACTTTCTACCTTCTCGCCGAGGCGTTCGACGCCGACCCGTTCGCGCTGCTGCACTGGCGCGGCCGTGGTCGAGCGGAGTTGCTGGACCGGCTGCGGGTGCGCCGGGGTGGTGCCGCCGTACCCGAACGGTCTGATTCGGACGAGACGTCTGCGGTGCCGGTGACCGACGAGGCGTCTTCGGCGTCGGTGACCGGTGCGGTGTCTTCGGTGCCGGTGGCCGGTGCGGCGCGGTCGGTGGCGGGTCTGCCGGCGGCGTCGCTGGCCGACGCGGTCGATCGGTTCTGGTCCGCGCCGGTTCCGCTGCCCGACCGACCGCCGACCTTGGCGACGGGGACCGAGCTGCTGTTGCGACAGCTTGGTGCGCCCGCGCCGGCCATCGGTGGCCCCGGGCTGGTGGAGCGACTACGCCGGGCTTATCGGCGGCTCGGCGAGCAGGGCAGCGGCTGACCGTCCGTAGTCCGGGTCATTCATAGCCAGCGGCGCCGGAAGCGCCACATCACCACGGCGTTGGCTACCAGGACCACCGCGCAGACCGCACCGGCCGTCGGGCCGGCAAGCACAGTTGTCGCGGGGAGCGCCGCCCAGAGCACGATGGTCAACAGCATCAACCACCGGCCGCGGTGGCCTTTCGCGCGATGGTCCAGCCGGGCGAAGAATGCCGGGTCGCTCTCCCGGAGATTGCGGGTGATCTGCTCGAACCTGCGCTGATCCTCTTTGCTGAGCATGTGCCATCCCCTCACGTGTTCAGCGGCTCGCCGGGCATACCCGCTGCGGTAGCGGCTCACGCTCCTGCTGCTGACACTTTCCGACGTACGGGCGGCATGCCCTGGGTTGGCGGCTTGGCAAGGCGGCTCGGGGGCGACTCGGTGCCGGCGGCCAGTCATTCGGGGGTTTTGTACTGGCTTGATGTCTTTAGGCGGATCAGTGCCCTTTGTGATGGCTTAGAAAGCCTAAGGTTGGTAGAGCCCCTGCCGGTCAGTACCCCTGCCGAGGAAGCGGCAGGTGGCCGGGGACCAGCTGCTCCACCGCCAGTGGTACGCCGCTCGCCCGTAACTCCGCGATCAGGCTGTTCTGCACCAGGTACGAGTCGGGGAGCTGCCAGCGGGCCTGCTCCGGGGCGACCACCCAGCGCACCGCCCCCTCGGGTAGCCGCGTCGGCGGGGCGGGGATCCACGAACCCGGGCCGTGCCGTACCACGTGGAAGCAGTGTTCAAGTTCGGGTCGAAGTGGGTCGCCGGGTCGGACCAGGAACATCCACCGGCCGGTGGGGGTGGACAGCACCGGCCCGCGCACTCCCGGGCCGGCCGGGTGGTTCTGGACCGCGAGGAGTACGTCTCGTCCGACGTGGGCCGGCACCTCCAGGACGTCGAAGGCGCGCCCGGTGGGCAGCAGCACGCCGTGCGGCCGGGTGCGCCACCACGTCGCGATCCGGGCCGGGTCGGCGCTGGCGGAGTGTTCCCAATCCACCAATGCGGGATGGCAGCCGACGGTGGGACAGCCCGCCCGCCCGCAGACGAAGCGGCTGCGGGCCAGGCACGCGCCGGGGGTTACCTCCCAGCCGTGCAGTGCGTAGCGTACGGCGACGCGGCGTAGCCGTACCCGTTCCAGGGGTGACAGCTGAGCGACCCGCGGTCCGATATTCCCCCACATATGTGCCATCTCCCCTCGCCGGATCTGGTCGTGCCGGTGGCCTCTGTCGAGCACCGTCACTGCCTTGACCCGCGATCGTTGAGTTGACGAACGGCCGGTGCAACTTGCATGAACGCTAGGAGCGCCGGCTGATCAGCTGACGTACATGCTGTGCGATCAGGAAAAATCGAACAAAGCGCCGTGCCCGCGACGAACCTGGCTTATCGGCTGGAATGGACGCGTAGGAAAGGGATGGGACATGGACGAGCTACCCATCGGGCGTCGGGTGGCCTACTGGCGGGGGCGACGCAAGATGTCCCAGCAGGTCTTCGCCGACCGGCTGGGTAAGTCGAAGAGCTGGGTGGACAAGGTAGAGCGCGGGGTACGTCGGCTGGACAAGTTCTCCGTCATCTACGAGATCGCCGACACCCTCCGGGTGGACGTGCAGCTACTGCTCGGCAAGGACCCGGAACGGCGTTCTGACGCGCTGAACTGCATCGACCAGACTGAGGTGCAAGAGATTCGGGCAGCGCTGGAGCGGTACGACGCGATGAGCGCCTACTTCGACGCGGCGCCGTACCCGCCGCCCCTGCCCGACATGCGCAAAGCCGTCAGCCACGCCTGGCTGACCTATCAGTACGGTCGATACGGGATGCTGACCCGCTCGCTCCCCAAGCTGCTGCGGGACGCCCAGGCGGCCGATGCCGGCTCCGCCGGCGACGACAACCGCGAGGCGGCGCACCTGCTCGGGCAGGTTTACCAGATCGCCTCGTCGGTCCTGCGCAAGCTGGGGGAGTGCGACCTGGCGTGGCTCGCGGCCGATCGGGCGATGGCGGTCGCCCAGCGGGCCGACGATCCGCTGCTGGCCGGCATCGCCACAGCCCGGGTCGGTAACGCCCTAGTGGCGATGGGGCGCCCCTTCCCGGCCCTGGAGGTGAACGTCGCGATCGCGAACCGGTTGGCCCCGGGCGGTAACAACGACGCTACCCCGGACCGGCTATCGGTCTACGGCATGCTGCTGCTCCAGGGGGCGATGGCCGCCTCCCGGATCGGTGACACCGCCACAGTGGATGACCTGCTGAGCGGCGCCGACGAGGCGGCCACCCTGCTCGGCGGCGACCAGAACCACTACTGGACCTCGTTCGGGCCCACCAACGTCAAGCTGCACCGCGCCGCGGCCGCCGTGGAGCTCGGCGACGGTGGTCGAGCGGTCGAGGTCCACCAGCGGATCGGGCCGGAGTTCAACGCCCTGCTACCCGAGCGCCGCGCCCACCACCTGCTCGACATCGCCCGGGGCTACGCACAGGTTGGTGATGTGGTCAACGCGGGCGAGATGCTGCTGCAGGGCGACCGGCTCGCTCCGTCCGAGATCCGTTGTCGCCCGATCGCCCACGAGGTGATGTCCGACATCCTGCGGCGCACCCGGGGCACCCCGTCCGCCTCGATCGCGGAGTTGGCCGAAAACATGGGAGTCGGAATATGAGTCTGGACGCTTCCCTGGCCACGTCGCAGCCGGCAAGCGCCGCGCGCCGGATGCTCTACGTGCTCGCCTGCGGTTCGCCGCTCGCCCGCCACATCGGCCGGCTCGTCGAACTGGCCCAGCAGACCGGGTGGGAGGTCTGTGTCGTCACCACCCCCGACGGGACCAGGTTCATCGACCGGCCGGCGCTGGTCCGACAGACCGGCTACCCGGTCCGTAGCCACTACAAGAACCCGGGCGATCCGGATGTCCTGCCGCCGGCGGACGCAATGATCGTCTGCCCGGCCACGGTGAACACGATCACCAAATGGGCGGCGGGGATAGCCGACACCCTCCCCCTCGGCCTGCTCGTGGAGGCACAGGGCCGCGGGGTGCCGCTGGTCGCGGTCCCGTTCACCAACGCGGCGATGGCCGCCCACCCAGCGTTCCAGACGGCCCTCGGCCGGCTCTCCGAATGGGGGGTCACGGTGCTCTTCGGCGACCACGTCGTCCCCCTTTATCCGCCCGGAGCCGGCGAGCGTCACCTACCCGCCTTCCCCTGGGAGGCGGTGGTGGCCGCCCTGCCGGAACCAGCCGTGGCGACCAGGGTCGCCTGACCCCCCGCCCCGGGTGGCGACGCATTCCGTCCCCGCACCCGCCGGTAAGCTGGCCCGCCGTGAGGACACCCGAATTCCCGCCGACCGTCGCCGAGCTGGTGACCGAGTTGGAGCGGCGCTACCCACCGGCGTGGGCGCAGGAGTGGGACCGCGTCGGTCTGGTACTCGGCGACCCGGACGCGCCGGTCCGTCGGGTGCTCTGCGTGGTGGACGTGGTGCCGGAGACGGTCGCCGAGGCGATCGACGCCCGGGCCGACCTGATCGTGGCGCATCATCCCCTGCTCCTGCGGGGCGTGTCGTCGGTCGCCCCGACCACCTACAAGGGGCGGATCGTCCACCAGCTGATCAAGGCCGATGTCGCGCTGTACGTGGCGCACACCAACGCGGACGTCGCCGAACCGGGCGTTTCCGACGCACTGGCCGCCCGATTCGGGCTGACCGGGCTCCGGCCGCTGGCGCCCCCCGCCGTCGGCGCACCCGCACACGGTGCCGGCCGGGGGATCGGCCGCATCGGCGAGCTACCCGAGCCGATGACCCTCGCCGAGCTGACCCGGCACGCCGCCGCCGTACTCCCGGCCACCGCCTGGGGCGTACGCGCAGCCGGTGACCCGCACCGCGCGGTGCGTACGCTCGCCGTCAGCGGCGGATCGGGCGACAGCTTCCTCGCCGCCGCGACAAGCGCCGGGGTGGACGCGTACCTCACCGCTGACCTGCGGCACCACCCCACCAGCGAGCACCTGGCCACCGGCGGTCCGGCGCTGCTCGACGCCGCGCACTGGGCGACCGAACGCCCGTGGCTGGACGACCTAGCTGCCACCCTGCGGGAGACGACGGGCGTCGATACGCTCGTGTCCGACCTGGAGACTGACCCGTGGACCGTACACGCCGCCCCGCCCGCGGCGGACAACAAGGAGCCCCACTGTGAAGGCTGAACCGTTAGTCCAGCGCCGCCTGCTCGACCTGGCCGGGATCGACACCACCCTCGCCCAACTCGCGCACCGTCGCCGGACGCTGCCCGAGCGGGCCGAGCTGGACGCCCTCGCCCGGGAGTTGTCCGCGCTGGAGGACGAGCGCGCCCGCGCCCAGGTGGCCATCGATGACCTGGACCGGGACATCGACCGGCTGGAGCAGGACGTTGACCAGGTGCGAGCCCGTAAGCGCAAGGACGAGGACCGCCTCGCCGCCGGCGTCGGCCCGGCCCGGGAGTTGGAGGCGCTCCAGCACGAGCTGGCCTCCCTCAACCGCCGCCAGGGCGATCTCGAGGACGCCGAGCTGGAGCTGATGGAGCAGCGGGAGACCGCGCAGGGCGTCCTGACCGGGATCGAGAAGCGGATCACCGAGGCCCGGGAGAAGCGGGATGCCGTCGAGCAGCGCCGCGATGACAGCCTGAGCGAGATCACTAAGGAGGAGGAGTTCAAGCGCGGCGCCCGCCAGCCCCTCGCCGCCGACCTTCCCGGTGACCTGGTCGCGCTCTACGACCGGATCCGGGCAGAGAGCGGGCTCGGCGCGGCCCTGCTCACCGGCGGCCGGTGCGGCGGCTGCCGGCTGGAGCTCTCCGGCGCGGACCGGGCCCGAATTCGCGCGGCGGATCCGGACGAGGTGGTGCGCTGTGAGGAGTGCCGCCGGATCATGATCCGTACCAACGAGTCCGGGCTGTAGTCGTGGCGCCGCGGGTGGTCGTCGTCGAGGCCGACGGTGGATCTCGGGGTAACCCCGGTCCGGCCGGATACGGCGCGGTGCTCCGCGACCCCGGCACCGGCGAGGTGCTCGCCGAACGCTCAGCGGCGATCGGCACCGCCACCAACAACGTCGCCGAGTACCGGGGCCTGATCGCCGGCCTGGAGGCCGCCGCCGAGCTGGGGGCCGCCGAGGTGGAAGCCCGGTTGGACTCCAAGCTCGTGGTCGAGCAGATGTGCGGCCGGTGGCAGATCAAAAACCCCGGCCTGCGGCCGCTCGCCGCGCAGGCAGCCGGGCTGGTCGGCCAATTCGCCGCCGTCCGGTTCACCTGGATTCCGCGAAACCGCAACCGGCACGCCGACGCCCTGGCGAACGCCGCCATGGACGCCGCCGCCGGGGCACCAGCCCAGCCGGCGAAGCGAGCAGTCGAGGAACCCCGACCGGTGGCCGCCGCCGACTCGCCCGCCCGGGCGGCGGCCCACGAGGCCGCGGCCCGCGCCGCCACCGCCCGTACCAGCGGCACCGGCCCGGCCACGGCCCCCGCCTCCTGGGAGCCGCGGCCCAGCTTCACCGCGACCCGGCTGGTTCTCGTCCGGCACGGGGCGACCGAGTACACCGAACAGCGCCGCTACTCCGGCCGGGTGGACGTGCCCCTCTCCGACCTCGGTCGGGCCCAGGCCGAAGCCACCGCCGACCGGGTGGCCGCGCTGGCCCCGTCGGCTGCGGTCGTGGTCAGCTCCCCACTGAGCCGGTGTCGGCACACCGCCGGGGCCATCGCCGCGGCGCTCGGGGGGAAGCCGGTCCGCGACAATAACGACTTGGTCGAGTGCGACTTCGGGGCCTGGGAGGGCCGCACCTTCGCGGAGGTACGGGAGCGCTGGCCCGGCGAGATGGACGCCTGGCTCGCCGCCACGACGGTCGCCCCGCCCGGCGGAGAGTCATTCGCCGACGTCGCCACGCGCAGCCAGCGGGTGGTGGATGAGCTGCGGAAGGCGTACCCGGGGCAAACCGTCGTGGTGGTCTCGCACGTCGCGCCGATCAAACTGATCCTGCGGGATGCTCTCGGGGGCGGAGACACGCTGCTGTATCGGCTGTTGCTCGACGCGGCCGGCATCTCCGTGGTGGACCTGTGGTCCGACGGTGGAGTGGCCGTCCGCTCCGTCAACGACACCGCCCACCTCCCGGCCAGCTGACTACCCCCGGTTCGTTCAGCTTCTGGTCCGCCAGAGCAGATACAGGCCGATGACCGTCCCGAACGCCACGATCACCGTTCTGAGCACCATCGGTGGCAGCCGGGGGAGCAGCCGCGCGCCCGCGTACCCGCCGACCAGCGTCGCCGGTGCGACCACGGCAACCGCCGCCCAGTTCACCGGCCCGAACAGCGCAAAGATCACCAGCGTGGTCAGCCCGACCACCGCCGAGAGCAGGTTCTTGATGGCGCTGACCCGGGCCAGCGACGCGTCCAGCATCAGCGCGAGGCCCGCCACCAACATCACCCCCAGCGCCGCCCCGAAGTAGCCGCCGTACACCGCGGCGAGCGCGACCATCACCTGGAGCCAGACGGTACGGTGGCGCCTCGACCGGTCGCGGGGGTGCCCGACGAACCGGCGCAGCGGCCCCTGGAACGCCAGCACCGCCGTCGCCCCGAGCACCAGAAACGGTACGACCAGCTCGAACGCCCGGGACGGCGTGGCCAACAGGAGCACGGTGCCGGCGACCGTACCGAGGACGGTGGTGGGCAGCAGAGCCACCAGCTCCCGACCATGCGGCAGCTCCGCGCGACTGCCCGCGACGCTCGCCGCGTACCCCGGGAAGGCCGACACCGAGTTGCTCACGTTCGCCGACACCGGCGGCAACCCGGCGGCGATCATCGCCGGGAAGGTGATCAGCGACCCGCCACCGGCCACCGCGTTGAGCATGCCGGCGGCGAGGCCGGCGGGGACGAGCAGCGCGGCGTCGGCGATGTGCATGGTGAGGCAGGCTAGTACGTCGCGGTGCCCCGTCCACCCCGCGGCGCCCGCTGCGGCGCGTCGGCGGGCGCAGGTGTGGTGGTTGGGGCGGAAATGGGTACGGCGACCGCGTCGTTAGGATGAGTGCGCGACGGACGAGTCGACCGGGCGGTCGCGTCGGCAGGTTTCCGACCTGCCGTCGAGGAACGTCCGGACTCCACAGGGCAGGGTGGTTGCTAACGGCAACCCGGGGTGACCCGCGGGACAGTGCCACAGAAAACAGACCGCCGTCTCCGGACGGGGACGGTAAGGGTGAAACGGTGGGGTAAGAGCCCACCAGCACCCCGGGTGACCGGGGTGGCTCGGTAAACCCCACCCGGAGCAAGGCCAAGAAGGGGCGTCATCAGCTGAGACGACGACCCGCGCAGGCGATCGAGGGCGGCCCGCCCGATGTCTGCGGGTAGGCCGCTGGAGCCTGTCGGTGACGGCAGGCCGAGATGGATGACCGCCGCCGGCGCGTGCCCTCGGGTCCGCGTCGCGCACAGAATCCGGCGTACAGGTCGACTCGTCCGTCGCCCACCAGCTCAGAGACCTGATCAAGGCTCTGGGCTAGTTCTATGTCCGGGTGTCGATGGTTGTTCTTGGTCGACATTGGACGGCCTGGCGACAGCCTGATCTTGGAAGCGTCAACCGGTGACCCTGCTACTGCTCTTCCCGCCGCCTGACGGGTGCGATTAAGCGGGCGACCTTCGACGGCAAGAGTCGGCATCCAGCGGTAGATGCGGCCGGAGAACGTACCCGCAAAGTGATTTACGGTCTCTCTGCCGGCTGGTGCTGCTTGAGCAGTACTGACGCTGCCGTCGAGTTGCGTTTTTGGCGTTTCTGGCCGATGCTGGCAAGTATGGCGACCGCGGGTGGGGAATTGCTGAGCACTGGTCAGGCGGCCAAACTGCTGGGTTCTTCGCGTCAGCAGGTGGTCAACCTGTGCGAGCGTGGCGATTTGCCTTTCGTGCGGGTGGGCGCGCACCGCAAGGTCCGGCGGGAGCACGTCGAGGCGCTGTTGCGCCCACGGCAGCCCTTGACCCGTGATCAGCTCAAGTCGCTGTGGCTGCACCAAGCTGTGGCAGGCGGCCTGGTCGCCGATCCGGATGGGGTGCTGAGCAAGGCTGGGGAGAATCTCGATCGGCTGCTTCGGCAGCACCGGGGGACCATGGCCGAGGTCTGGTTGCGGCGTTGGCAAGACAAGATCAACGAAGGGGTTGGGTCCGTTCTTCGGGTGCTGACCTCGGAAGATCCAGAGTCGCTCGAGCTGCGGCAGAATTCGCCCTTCGCCGGTGTGCTCTCGCAGGCGCAGCGTGGGAAAGTTCTTGAGTCCTTCAAACGTCGGGGCTGGGAGCGGGCGGCGTGAGGCGTGCAGAGTTGGAGCACGTGCTGAGATCGACGGGTCGGATTATTGTTGATCGGAACGTTCTCATCATCGGCAGCCAGTCGGTGCTGGGGACGATTCCGGAGGATGATCTGCCGTTGGAAGCCACTTCCTCAATGGAGGTAGACGTGGCGTTCTTCGACGATCCCGACGATCAGAAGGCCGACCAGGTCGACGCGTTCATCGGCGAGTTCTCGCAATTCCACGAGACCTACGGCTACTACGCCCAGGGTGTGAGTGTGTCGACTGCGGTGCTGCCCGAGGGCTGGCGCGATCGGTTGGTGCTGGTGGAGTCGGAGAACACCCAGCCGGGCCGTGGCTATGCGCTGGACCCGCACGACTGCGTGGTGTCGAAGCTTGTGGCCGGGAGGGAGAAGGACGCCCTGTTCGCTGACGCACTGCTCCGGGCGGGCTTGGTCAGGCCGGATGTGGTCGCCGGGCGGATTGAACTCCTGGTTGACGTGCATCCTCTGGTGATGAAACGTCTGCGGGACTGGATCGCCGCCTATCTGCCGAAGTCAGATATCTGCTGAGGTGGGCCGACCGGTGGCGTCCTAACGGCCCGGTGGCGGCATGCGGGCGGGTTAGGGCTGTTTCCGTGGACCTGTAAGCCATTCCGCGAAAAGCGCCAAGACGGCGGCGGTATCAACCGTGATGGACAATTTAACAAATGTCATGAGCTGCGGCTGAGCCTCAAGGAGGAAATCCTGGACGGTCCTCCAGTAGGCGAAGCCGGCGTTGCGTCAACTATGTAGCTTCTCCGGCAGTAGGACGCTACGTTCTCCCGTGTCGCTGCGCAGCAGAAAGGACGCCATAGCCATCTGGGATCATTTGTTGCGGATGTCTGATCGGCGCCCGTCTGGGGTGTGGTCGGGGGCATGGTGACGGTGGAATCTCGGCTGGCGTCAGGGCGTTACACCCTGCGTACGGCCGTGGAGGTGTCCCGCTCGGGCGGGTGACACCGGGTGAGGTCGCCGGGAATGATGGTGGCCGGTCGGTCGTTACATCTGGATTCGGCGCCGTGTGTGCCCCCTGTGCGGCCCGCGGTCGCCGACCCCCTCTTCTTTCTTTTCTTTGAGCGCCGGACGGTGCTTGCACCCCTCTTTTGCCGCCTGAACCCCCCTTTTTCGGGCGTGTGGGGTGTCGACCCCCGAATGGAGCAACCCCCATGAACACGATTCTGCGTCGTAGTGTCCTTGGTATCGCTGGTCTGGCCCTGTCCACCGGTGTCGTCGCCGGCCCCCTGGCCACCCTGACCGACACCACCCCCGCAGCGGCCGCTGCGGTGCAGGCCGACAAGCCCGACATGGGCAAGCTGATCCCGCACGGCACCCAGGGTGAGCAGTCGCGCATCGACCTGGGCGACGAGCAGACCGGCAACGTGAAGGCCATCATCGAGGCCACCAAGAAGGCCGGCATGGACGAGCGCGCCGCCGTCGTGGCGATCGGTACCAGCTTGCAGGAGTCGAAGCTGGAGAACCTGGGACACCTGGGTGACCGGAACGACCACGACTCGCAGGGCCTGTTCCAGCAGCGCCCCTCGAGCGGTTGGGGCAGCGTGGAGCAGATCACCGACCCCGAGTACTCCACCACCGCCTTCCTCAAGGGTTTGAAGCAGGTCGAGGGCTGGCAGGAACTGCCCCTGACCGAAGCCGCCCAGAAGGTCCAGGTGTCGGCGTACCCGTTCCACTACGCCCAGTGGGAAACCCAGGCCGCCGACCTAGTCGCCGAGCACTGGACCAGCTGACCCCCACACCGCAGCACCCACACACCCCCACCCGAAGACCTGACCCACACAAGGGGGAAAGAAACTGTTGGCCGGCACCCGAAACCGGGTGCCGGCCAACAGTCATGTCCGGGCAAATAGCAGGCCCGCCGCGGATGGGAAACCCGCTGGTTGGGGCCGGGGTCAGCGGTGACCGGCGCCGGACTGGCCGAAGACCCGAGGGGATACGGTTGTCGTCATGGCAAAGCCGACCCGATGGGTGACCGACACCGGCCCAGAGCACTCCCAGTGGTACATCGACCGATTCCGTCGGTTGGCGGCGGAGGGGGCAGACCTTGCCGGCGAGGCCCGGCTGATCGACGCCCTGGTAGCGCCGGGTTCTCGGGTCCTCGACGCCGGCTGCGGCACTGGTCGGCTCGGGGCCGCGCTGGCCGTGCGGGGGCACACCGTGGTGGGTGTTGACGCCGATCCCGTCCTGGTCGAGGCGGCGGGGGCCGCCTATCCCGGTCCGCGCTGGCTCGTGGCCGACCTGGCCGAACTCGATCTGGCCGCCGCCGGTGAGGCGGAACCCTTCGACGCCGCTGTGGTCGCCGGCAACGTGATGACCTTCGTCGCCGCGGGCACCGAGGCCGACGTGCTCCGCCGGATCGCGGCCCACCTGCGTCCCGACGGCATTGTGGCGGTTGGTTTCGGCACGGACCGGGGCTACCCGCTGTCGGCCTTCGACGCGGATTCGGCTGCGGCCGGGCTACGCCGGGAGCACCGTTTCGCCACCTGGGATCTGCGCCCGTGGCGGGAGGAGAGCGACTTCGCCGTCACTCTGCTCCGTCGCCCCGCCGAGTGATCTTCGGAACCTCACCAGTCGCTGATCGTCCCGGAGCGGCGTCAGGAGTTTTCTGATGCCGCGGGTGTCGTGCGTTCGATGAGGGTGGCGAGCCCGTCCAGGAGGCGGCGGAGGCCGAATTCGTAGGCGTGCGCGGGGTCGTGGGCGCTGCCGTGCGCCGTGCCGGCGGCACTGCCCACCCGGGTGGCCAGCGGGTAGGCCGCGGGGTCGAGGACCCGGGCCAGCAACGGCCCGGCGGCCGCCCACCACTGTTCGTCGGTCACCGTCGTGAGCTGGGCAGTGGCCCGGGCCTCGGCGGCGACTCGGGCGTTGGCCTGGACGAAACTCAGCAGGAGGGTTAGGCAGTCGTCCATCTCGACGTCGTCGAGACCCAAGCCGTCCAGGGCGGTCAGCTCGTGCTCGTACTTGCCGATCGCGCCCGGACCGAGCGGGGGCCGCAGCGTGGAGACCGTCGCGGTCCACGGATGGGTCTCGAAGAGCGTCCGGTTCTCCTCGGCCACCGCGGTCAGCCGTACTCGCCAGGGTTGTCCGGTGGTGTCGGCGCGCGACATCCGGCCGTACGCGGCGTCGAGCATCACGTCGAGTAGCTCCGCCTTGCCGGGCACGTACGTGTAGAGGGTCATGGGGGAGACCCGCAGCTCCTGGGCGACTCGGCGCATGGTGAGACCGGTCAGCCCTTCGGTGTTGGTGACGGCGGTCGCCGCTTCGATCACTGCGTCCAGGTTGAGGCCACGTTGCGGGCCTCGGCGCGCCGCCGTCGATGGCTCCCGCCAGAGCAGGGCGAGCGTACGCGCGGGGTCTCCGCCGCTGGTTACGTCAGGTGCACGCACAGTCATCTCCCTAATTTCTCCGTACGATGTACAATGTACAACGTACGACGTACGAGGTATTCGGATCATCGCGAGAAGGACTCTTCCATGAAGATCACCTCCACTGCCGTATCACTCAATGTCGAGGATGTCCCCGCCGCTGCCACCTTCCTGACCACCCACTTCGGGTTTCGTCAGGAGATGGCCGCGGACGGGTTCGCCTCGCTGACCCGCGACGACACCGGCGTAAACGTTGTCTTCCTGCAGCGTGGACTCGCCACCCTCCCCGATGACCAGCGTGACGACCATGCCCGTGGTGTGATTCTGGCGTTCGTGGTCGACGACCTTGAGGGCGAGCTGGCGCGGCTACAGGCCGAGGGCGTCAAGATCACTATGCCGCTGACCACCGAGGAGTGGGGCGAGCGCGCCTTCCAGGTCCGCGACCCGAACGGGGTCATCGTCCAGCTCGTCGACTGGAACGGCGCATCGGAGCCCGGTCCCACCACGCGTGGCGCCGCCGGTTAGCCATCCTGGCCTGGGATGACCTGATCGAATCTGGCATAGCTTGTCGGGTTGGTGCTGCCCGCGTGGCCCTAGCGTCGTGGGCACAAGGGAAGGAGATCCGGGTGCTGAAGCGGCTCAACGATGTCATGGCGCACCTCGAGCAGCAACTCGACCAGCCGGTCGACGTGGCTGAACTGGCGCGGATCGCCGCGACGTCGGAGTACCACCTGCGGCGGCTGTTCTCCGCGCTGGCGGGAATCGGACTGTCCGAGTACGTCCGGCGTCGGCGACTGACCGTCGCCGCGGCGGAGGTGCTGTCGGGGGAGCAGTCGCTGCTCGACGTCGCGGTGCGGTACGGCTACGGCTCCACCGAGGCGTTCGGCCGGGCGTTTCAGGCCGTGCACGGCGTCAGCCCGGGCGAGGCCCGCCGTACGGGGGCGACTCTGCGCGCCCAGCCTCGGATCTCCTTCCGTCTCACCATCGACGGGAGTAGCAGTATGGATTACCGAATCGTTGACAAGGACGGTTTCCGCCTGGTGGGCCGGCGAGCCCGGGTGCCCCTGGTGCACGAGGGGATGAACCCGGCGATCGTTGAGTTCGTCCGGAGCATCGACCAGGAGACAGTCAACCGGATGGCGGCGCTGTCCGACCAGGAGCCAAAGGGCATCGTCAACGTCAGCACCAAGATCGCTGACGGTCGGGCGGAGGGCGGTGAGCTGGACTACTGGCACGGTGTGGTCACCGGCGCGAGCGCCCCGGAGGGGCTCGACTCGATGGCGGTGCCCGCCGGCAGGTGGGCGGTCTTCACCACCTCCGGTCCGTTCCCGCAGACCGTCCAGCACCTGTGGCGGGACGTCTTCACCCTGTGGTTCCCGGCTAACCCGTACCGCAGCCGTCCGGGTCCGGAGATCTCCCGCACCAGTGTCGCGGCGGACGGCGCGACCGCGGAGTCCGAACTGTGGATTCCGGTGGAGCGGGCCTGACCCCAGCGGGGATTGTCACAGCATCGACTGCTGCTCGTGCATCGGCGGTTTGCGAGGATGTTCGCATGGCTTACGACGCGAGCAATCTACCCGATGTCTCCGGGCTAACTGTCGGTATCGTCGGCGGCACGGGCGACCAGGGGCGTGGTCTCGCCTACCGGTTCGCCCGTGCCGGCCAGACCGTGCTGATCGGTTCCCGCTCGGCCGAGCGCGCTGCCCAGTCCGCTGCGGAGATCGCCGCCCTGCCCGGGGTGCCCGCCGGCGCGAGCGTCACCGGGGCCGCCAACGAGGAGGTCGCCCGGCGTAGCGATGTGGTGGTAATCGCGGTGCCGTGGGATGGCCACGCGAGCATCGTCGGCGCGCTCGCCGAGCCCCTCGCAGGCAAGATCGTGATCGACTGCGTCAACCCGCTTGGCTTCGACAAGCAGGGCCCGTACGCCCTCACCGTGGCGGAGGGCAGCGCCGTCCAGCAGGCCGCCGCGCTGTTGCCGCAGTCCCGGGTGTGCGCGGCGTTCAACCACGTCAGCGCCCCGTTGCTGGCCGATCCGCAGATCGATCGGATCGAGCTGGACGTGCTGATCTGCACCGAGGAGCGGGAACTGGCCGGCATCGTCGGTGCCCTCGCGGCCCGGATCCCCGGCATGCGTGGCATCTACGCCGGTCGCCTGCGGAACGCCCACCAGATCGAGGCTTTCACGGCGAACTTGATCGCCATCAACAAGCGCTACAAGGCCCACGCCGGGATCCGGGTCACCGACCTCTGAAGGTGGTGGGTCCGAACGCACCCCCTTCATCGGGGCGGCGTTCGGAGGTGGGGCGAAACGGGTGCGGCCCGCTGGGTTTCCAGCGGGCCGCACCATTGTCCTACCGGGCCACAGCTAGCCGGCAGACGTTCGTCGGCTAGCCCAAGCGGCCGTGCGGGTCAGAGGTCGAGCGAAACCCCGACCGCCTCGCATGCCGCGAAGGCCGCGTCGGTGGCCTCGAGGAAGGCGGGGTTGTCGGCGGCTTCCGGGCTCCCGGCGGCAGCTGCCTTGCCGGCCTCCTCGCTGTACGCGGCCAGCGCGGCGGCAACCTCGCTGTCGGCGTTTCCGGTGGCGGCAATGGCGCCGAACTCGGTCGCCAACCCGGTGAAGATCTCCTGGTACAGCTCCGGATCCGGCTCCTTGCCGTCGGAGACGGCGTCCAGCAGGGTTTGCCGGAGCTCCATATTGGCCTTGTTGGCGGCTTCGCAGAGTTCCTTGTCGCCCTTGCCGGCGGCAGCCGCGGGTGGCGCGGAGGAGGAGGCCGTCGTGGGGTCGGTCGTCGGTGTCCCGGATGCCGTCGGCTCCGGGTCGTCCCCGCCGCAAGCGGTGAGGGCAAGGACAGCGGCGGGGATCAGCAGAGCCTGGAAGAGAGTTGTTTTACGCACGAAAGGGAATGTTACTCGGATTGATCGCTATTGGAGACCCGTCGGGCGGTGAGCCCCGGGTGGGAGCCTGCTGCCCGGGCCGCTCCGGGGCTCAAGCGGATCACGAGGCGCTGCTGTCGCCGGGTGGTGGGCGGACCTGTGCGATGAGTGTGCGCTCCGCCGGAATCCCGGCGGAGCGCACGAGCGGCATCCTGGCCAGCCGGGGCTGTCCGGCCTGCCGATGAGATCGCGATCAGAAATTGATCTCTACGCCAACCTTCTGGCAAGCCGCGACGGCGGCTTCGCCGGCCGCCTCGAAGGCGACGTCATCCGCGCTGTCCAGGTTGGCGGCCGTCTTCTCGGCCTCCATGCTCAGTGCCTCCAGGGCGGCGGTAACCTCGCTGTCGGCGTTGCCGGTAGCGGCGATCTCGGTGACCCCCGTCGCCATTTCGGTCATGAGCTTACCGATCGCGTCTTCCATTTCTTCCTCGGTCGCCGTGAGGGACTCCGTCATAGTCGCCATGAAGGTCTCTTGGAATTGCTCCTGGTTTTCCTTGAACGCTGCGCAGACCTCCTCATCGCTCTTGGCCGCAGCTGCGGCTGGGGCCGAGGAGGAAGCCGCCGAGGGGGAGTTCGACTCGGAGGCGGCCGGCTCCGAGTCGTCTCCGCCGCCGCAGGCGGTGAGGGCGAGGACGGCGGTCGGGATCAGCAGGACCCGGAAGAGACGTGTTTTCAGCACGCGATGATCTTACGTGTTTCGTCCGGAGTGGCTGGTTGACGGTGGCCCGGTGTTGGCCGGGCCACCGCCAAACCCCGTCAGAAGGTGTGTTCGGTGGTGGGGAACCCGCCGTCGCGGACCTCGTCGGCGAACCGACGGGTCGCCTCGCCCAAGGTGTCGGCGAGGTTGGCGTAGCGCTTCACGAAGCGGGGCGTCCGACCGGTACGGAGGCCCGCCATGTCCTGCCACACCAGCACCTGGGCATCGGTGTCCGGGCCGGCGCCGATACCCACGGTCGGGATGGTCAGCTCGGCGGTTACCCGCTTCGCCACGTCGCCCGGGACCATCTCCAGTACCACCGCGAAGGCCCCCGCCTCGGCGACCGCGTGGGCGTCGGCGAGCACCTCCTCGGCGGTGTCGCCCCGGCCCTGGACCCGGTAGCCACCGAGGGTGTGTTCCCGTTGCGGGGTGAAGCCGATGTGCGCCATCACCGGAATGCCGGCTCGAACGATCGCGGCGATCTGTTCGGCGTAGTGGCGGCCACCCTCCAGTTTGACCGCGTGGCAGCCGCCTTCCTTCATGAACCGTACGGCGGTGCGCAGGGCCGCGGTCGGCCCCTCCTCGTAGGAGCCGAACGGCAGGTCGCCGACGACCAGCGTGTGCCGGGTGGCCCGGACCACGGCCCGGACCAGGGGCAGCAGCTCGTCGGGGGTCACCGGTAGCGTCGTGTCGTAGCCGTAGACGTTGTTCGCGGCCGAGTCACCGACCAGCAGCACCGGGATGCCGGCGGCGTCGAAGATCCCCGCCGTGTACTGGTCGTACGAGGTGAGCATCGCCCACCGCTCGCCACGCTCCTTGGCGGCGAGTAGGTCACGGGCGCGGACCCGTCGGGTCGCCGGTCCGCCGTAAAGGGCGGTCACCTCGGCCGGGCTGGATTCCAGCATGGTTCTCTCCTTCCTCGAGGCCGCGTACGCGGTCCCCGGGCTCTGCCGCGATCGTCGCACCGCACGGCGATTCGCGGCAGGGGGCAGTGCAGGATGTCACTCCCCGAGGCGTTCATTCGCCGCCGAGGCGCTCGGCGGCTTCGGCCGCTCCGCCGTCCTCGCGCCAGCGGTTGGTGATCGGTAGGCGGCGGTCCCGCCCGAACGCCTTCATCGATATTTTCGTGCCGGGGGCGGACTGGCGCCGCTTGTATTCGGCGGTATCCACCATCCGCAGCACCTGGTCCACGAGCGCCGGGTCGTGGCCGGCCTCGATCAACCCGGTTCGGCCTAGATCGCCGTCGATGTAGCCGATGAGGATCGGGTCGAGCAGGTCGTACTCCGGCAGGGTGTCGGAGTCCAGCTGGCCGGGGCTCAGCTCGGCCGACGGGGGCTTGTTGATCGAGCTCTCCGGGATCGGCGGGGTCTCGCCGCGGCGGACCGCCTCGGCGTTTCTCCAGCGGGCGAGCTGCCAGATCAGGGTCTTCCAGACGTCCTTGACCGGGTTGAAACCGCCGACCGAGTCGCCGTACAGGGTGGAGTAGCCGACTGCCAGCTCGCTCTTGTTGCCGGTGGTCAGCACCAGGTGGCCCTCCTGGTTCGACAGGGCCATCAGGATCACCCCGCGGACCCGGGCTTGGAGATTTTCCACCGAGAGGCCGGAGAGCGACAGGTTGGCCAGGAACGTGTCCACGATCGGCTGGATCGGCTCGATCCGGTAGTCCAGTCCGGTGCGTTGGGCCAACTCCGCCGCGTCCTCCCGGGAGTGTTCGGAGGAGTGCTGGCTCGGCAGTGACACCCCGACCACCCGGTCCGCACCGAGCGCGTCAACGGCCAGTGCCGCCACGACCGACGAGTCGATGCCGCCGGAGAGGCCGAGCACCACGGAGGGGAAGCGGTTCTTGTCGACGTAGTCACGCAGGCCCAGCACGAGCGCCTGCCACACCTCCGCCTCGTCGGCCGCCGGCTCGAGGAGCTCCCCGGCCGCCGACTTTTCGGTGGGTGCGGCCGGCAGCGTTTCAATCTGGCGGTGGAGCACCCGCATCCCGTCGGCCAGTTCGATGTCGGCGGGTGGGCCGTCGGTGGCGGCGGGGAGCTCCACGTCATGTACCAGCAGGTGCTCGACGAACTGCGGCGCCCGGGCGAGTAGTTCCCCCTCGGCCGTCACGATCATGGAGTCGCCCTCGTACACCAGCTCGTCCTGGCCGCCGACCATGTTGACGTACGCGATGGTGGCCCTGGCCTCGGCGGCCCGACGGCGAACCAGCGGTAGCCGGACGTCGTCCTTCTTCAGCTCGTACGGCGAGCCGTTGATGTTGATAACGAGGCCGACGTCGGCCTGCCGGGCGGCGGCGAACGGCCCCCCGACCTGCCACAGGTCCTCACAGATGGTCAGCGTGACATCCACCCCGCCGACTCGCACCACGGACAGCGTCTCGCCCGGCACGAAGTAGCGGTCCTCGTCGAAGACGCCGTAGTTGGGCAGGTGGTGTTTGAAGTAGGTGGCCACGGTCTTCCCACCGTGTAGCAGGGCTGCCGCGTTACGCGCCCCGTGCCCCGGCTCGGCGTCGCCGCTGACCTGTGGTGGGCCGTCCGCGTCCAGGTAGCCGACCACCACCGGCAGGTCGCCCAACCCGTCGGCGGCGAGGTCGGCGGCGAGCCGGCCCAGCGCCGTCTTCGACGCTTCCATGAAGGAACGGCGGAAGACCAGGTCCTCGACCGGGTAACCGGTCAGGGTCAGCTCCGGGAAGGCGACCAGTTGGGCGCCGGCGTCGGCGGCGCGTCGGGCCCATTCCCGGATGTTCGTGGCGTTGCCGACGAGGTCACCGACGGTCGGGTTGACCTGGCAGAGTGCGAGACGCAGGGTGGTCATGTCCCTATCTTGCCGCAGCGGTCCGAGCGGGGTATGGCGCGTGCGGGGAGAGGGGCTCCCGGCGGGGATGGGACAGGCCGGTGCGGGCGTGGGAAGCTCGCGTAACGTCGGCGTAACGAGGCCGGTGGAGACTGATCGGTCAGGCCGGGTCGTTCGTAGGCCGAAAGCGGACAATAGGGAAGTAAGGGGTGGAAGTGGACCGTCAGCAGGAGTTTGTCCTCCGTACGCTGGAAGAGCGGGACATCCGGTTCGTCCGGCTGTGGTTCACCGACGTGCTGGGCACGCTGAAGAGCGTGTCGGTGGCCCCCGCGGAGCTGGAGTCCGCCTTCGAGGAGGGCATCGGGTTCGACGGTTCGGCCATCGAGGGCTTCGCCCGGGTCGTCGAATCTGACATGGTGGCGATGCCGGACCCGACCACCTTCCAGGTCTTCCCCTTCGAGGGCGGGGTCAGCGGCGAGAGCGCCCGGATGTTCTGCGACATCCTGCTCCCCGACGGCAGCCCGTCCTGGGCCGACCCGCGTCACGTGCTGCGTCGGGCGCTGTCCCGGGCAGCGGAGAAGGGCTTCACCTACTACACCCATCCAGAGATTGAGTTCTACCTGCTGGAGGACGGGGCGCCCGACGGGTCGGTGCCGACCCCGGTCGACACCGGCGGCTACTTCGAGCACACCACCCATGCGGTCGCCCGGGACTTCCGCCGACAGGCGGTACTCGCGCTGGAACGGATCGGAATCTCCGTCGAGTTCAGCCACCACGAGGTCGCCCCCGGCCAGCAGGAGATCGACCTGCGCTACGCCGACGCCCTCAACACCGCCGACAACATCATGACCTTCCGGCACGTGGTCAAGGAGGTGGCGCTCTCCACCGGCGTGCAGGCCACCTTCATGCCGAAGCCCTTCACCGACCAGCCGGGCAGTGGCATGCACACCCACCTCTCGCTGTTCGAGGGGGAGCGCAACGCGTTCCACGACGCCGGTGACCCGATGAAGCTCTCCAAGGTCGCCCGCGCGTTCATCGCCGGTCTGCTGGTGCACGCCCGGGAGTACACGGCGGTCACCAACCAGTGGGTCAACTCGTTCAAACGGCTCTTCCCGCAGGCCCTGCCGAACCGGGTCACCGAGAGCCCCGCGTACGTCTGCTGGGGGCACCTGAACCGCTCCGCGCTGGTCCGGGTCCCGGCGTACGGCAAACCGAACTCGGCCCGGGTCGAGGTCCGATCGCCCGACTCGGCGACCAACCCGTACCTGGCCTTCGCGGTCATGCTCGGCGCCGGCCTCAAGGGCATCGAGGAGGGGTACGAGCTGCCGCCGGGCGCCGAGGACGACGTGTGGTCGCTGACCAGCGCCGAGCGCCGGGCGATGGGGTACGAGCCGCTGCCGGAGAACCTCGCCGAGGCCATCGACGTGATGGCCGGCTCGGAACTGGTCGCCGAGGTGCTGGGCGAGCACGTCTTCGACTTCTTCCTGCGCAACAAGCGGTCCGAGTGGGAGCAGTACCGCCGCGAGGTCACGCCGTACGAGCGGCAGCACTACCTCTCGCTCTGATCTTCCGGCCCCGGCCGGCCCTGCTCCTGGCGCCGGCCGGCGTGCCGGCCGGTTGACCCTGGTCCGACCGGGGCTCGACGAGGACCGCGGTGCGGGCGAGGTGCCGTAGCCCAAGCCAGCGAAAGGCGGCGCGCCAGGCTACCGGCGCGCCGCCTTTGAAATCCGCCGTCGGGGCGGGGTGAACTACTTATCCACGGAGCCGTCGTGCCCGCCCGGTCCGTCGTGCCCGCTTGGGCCCCGGAGGATGCCGGCCTCGGCCGCCGCGGTGATCGCGTCGGCCTGCTCCTGGGTGAGCGTGCCGTCCTCGACCGCCTGGGCCAGGCGCTGCGCGAGCGCCTCCTGCCGGTCCGCGGCGTCCGGGCGCTCGCCCAGCTCGGGCCGGTCGGCCGCCCGCTGTTCGTGCAGCTCCTCCAGCGCCGTGGTTGCCTCGTTCCCGTCCACGCCGAGCTTCTCCGCGAGCGCCTCGGCGAACGCGGCCTGCCGGTCGGAGCGCTGCTGCTCCCTGGCTGCGCCCATCTCGGCGTCGGCGTCGGTGCTGGCGCTCGGGGCGGGCGAGGTGTTGGCAACGGCCATGGCCGGTGCGGCCACGCCGACGCCGAGCACGCCGGCTGCGGCGAGCCCGGCCAGCAGGTGCTTCCTACGAATCGTGCGGGACATGGGGATCCTCCAACTCGTCGGTGATGCGGTACGTGACCGACAGTGACCGCGTCGGCTGGAGGAACACCGTGGCGAAGCTATGTGTCCGCTGACAATCTGAGCGACTGCCCGGGTGGCCGGTGAACCACCCACTGCTGCGGCAGGGCGAGCCGTGGACAGCCGGGGCGATGGACAGCCGGGTCAGCCGCGGACAGCCGGGGCGACGGTGAGCGTGCCGGCGTCCGCGTCCAGCACCGCCTCGGTGCCGACCGGAACGGTGAGCTGGCCCACCCCGTGCCCGATCGGCAACCCGCCGAGTACGGGGACACCGAGGTCCCCCAGCCGGTCGGTGAGCACATCGGCGACGTCCACCGGCCACCCGTCGGCGCAGTCGGTGAACTGCCCGACCGCCACCGCGGCCAGCCCGGCCAGCACCCCGGCCCGGCGAAGCTGGGTGAGCATCCGGTCGATCTTGTAGGGGGGCTCCTGTACCTCCTCGAGCAGCAGCACCGCCCCGGTCAGGTCCGGCAGGTCCACCGTGCCGATCGACGCGGAGATCAGGCAGAGGTTGCCACCGAGCAGCCGGCCGCTGGCCCGGCCCGGGACCCGGACGCCGAAGGTCTCCTCGTCCTCCCGGGCGGCCACCATCACCGGTTCGGTGGTGGTCAGCGCGGCGTGCAGTGACTGCGCGGAGCTCAACGCCGTCCGTTCGTCCCGCCAGGCCGCGCCGGGACCGTGTAGCCCGGCCAACCGGGCCCCCCGCCAGAGCGCGAACTGGAGGGCGGTGATGTCGGAGAAGCCGGCCACCACCTTCGGATCCCGGCGTACGGCTGCCATGTCGATCGCGTCCACCATGCGCTGCGCACCGTACCCGCCCCGGGTGCAGATGATCCCCCGCACGGCGGGGTCGGCGAACGCGGCGTTCAGGTCCGCCGCCCGCAACTCGTCCGCGCCGGCGAGGTAGCCCCGGCGGGCGTACGCGTTGGGGGCCGGCACCGGCCGCAGACCCCAACTGGTCAGCAACTCGATGCCACGGGCGACCCGCTCCGGCCGGGTGGGTCCGGACGGCGACACCAGGAGTACGGTGTCGCCCGGACGCAGCGCGGGCGGACGGAGTACCTCGTCGGTGATCACAACAATCGAGCCTAACCAGCCCCCCGGCGGTGGTACGGGATAGCCTCGACGGCGTGGCAACCGCGTTGGTGATCGAAAATGACCCGACCGAAGACGCGCGTCGGCTCGGGGAGTGGCTGACCGAAGCCGGGCTGCGGCTGCACCTCGCCCGGCCGTACGTCGGCGACGAACTCCCGGCCGACCTGGATGGATACGCGGCGCTGGTCGTCCTCGGCGGCGGGCAGCAGGCGTACCCACGGCCCGATGGTGAGCCGTCGGTGTCCTGGCTTCCGCAGGTGGAGGCGTTGTCGCGCAAGGCGGTCCGGCACCGGGTGCCGACCCTGGCGATCGGCCTCGGCGCGCAGCTGCTCGCGACCGCGCACGCCGGAACGGTCGAGCGCAGCCGGTCCGGGCCGGAGGTTGGTCCCGCGGTGGTGGGCCGCCGGGATGCCGCCGAGACGGACCCGCTCTTCAAGTACGTGCCGCTGATCCCGGATGTGTTCCAGTGGCACGCCGACGAGATCATCGAGCTGCCGGTCGGGGCGACCCTGCTGGCCGCCTCCACCCGCTACCCGCATCAGGCCTTCCGCCTCGGCGACCGCGCTTGGGGCCTGCAGTTCCACATCGAGTGCGACACCGCGATGATCGCCGACTGGGCGGCGGGTTCGGACCTGCTGGCCGAGCTGGACTACGACCCGGAGCTGGTCGTCGCCGCCTGCGCCGCGGTGATGGTTGATGTCGAGGAGGTTTGGCAGCCCTTCGCGGCGCGGTTCGCCGCCCTGGCCCGTGGCGAGCTGGACGAGGGGGCCCGCCGTAGCCTGCCGCTGCTCGGGCACGAATGAAACGGCCGACCCGGGCCGCGGGACGACTCGCCCGCTACGGCTTCGGCACCAGCGAAAACAGCGTCCGCGCGGGCGACCTGCTCGGCCCGGCGGGCCTGGCGCTCTGGCAGCCGGAGAGGCAGGAACCCGTGGACCAGCGGGCGGCGGAGCTACTCGCCGCGCTGTCCCGGGCCGCCGATCCGGATTTGGCGTTGCGCCAGCTGCACCGGCTGGTCGAGGCCGAACACCGGGCCGCGGGAGCCGGCGAGACGGCCAATGGCGCCGACCCGGTGGGGATCGGAGCCGCATCCAGGCTCCTCGCCGACCTGTACGACGACCCGGGGCTGCGGCGGCGCCTCGTCGCCGTCCTCGGCGCCTCCTCGGCGCTCGGCGACCACCTGGTCGCCAACCCGGGCCAGTGGGCTGACCTCCGGAGCACCGCGGACGGGTTGGCGCCCACCGCCGATGGTCGGCTCCAGCTGACCGGCGCGGACGGTTCGATCGCCCAGCTGCGGTCGGCGTACCGGCTGGCGTTGCTCCGGATCGCTGCGGCCGATCTGACCGGCAACCGGGGTATGGAGCAGACGATGGCCGCGCTCTCCGCGCTGGCCGACGCAACTCTCGCCGCCGCCTACGACCTCGCGCAGGGTGAGCTGCCGGAGGGTACGCCGCGGCCCCGGCTGGCCGTGGTGGCGATGGGCAAGTGCGGCGGCGGCGAGTTGAACTATGTCTCCGACGTTGACGTGATCTTCGTCGCGGCCGAGGACGACGACCTTCCCGCGGCGACCGCGATCGCCACCCGCCTGATTCACGTCTGTGGCCTGGTCGCCTGGCCGGTAGACGCCGCGCTGCGCCCCGAGGGGAATCGGGGCCCGCTGGTGCGTACCCTCGCCAGCCATCTCGCCTACTACCGGCGGTGGGCCCGGACCTGGGAATTCCAGGCGTTGCTCAAGGCGCGGCCGGCCGCCGGTGACCTGGCGCTGGGCCAGGAGTGGATCGCGCAGCTCGCGCCGCTGCTCTGGCGGGCCGCGGAGCGCCCGGAGGCGGTCGAGGATGTCCGGGCCATGCGGCGCAGAATCATCGATCACATCCCGCCGGCGGAGCAGGAGCGCGAGATCAAGCGCGGCCCGGGTGGGCTGCGCGACATCGAGTTCGCGGTGCAGCTGCTGCAACTGGTGCATGGCCGTGGCGACGAGGCGCTGCGGGTGCCGGGCACCATTCCCGCCCTGCGGGCGTTGGTCAGCGGCGGTTACGTCGGACGGGTGGACGGGGAGGCGCTGCTGCGCGGCTACCACTTCCTGCGCGCCGTCGAGCACCGGCTGCAGTTGCAGGGGCTGCGCCGGACCCACACCGTCCCCACCGACCAGGACGCGTTGCGCTGGTTGGCGGGGGCGCTCGGCTACTCGGCGGCACCGGGACGCAGCGCCGTCGAGGCGTTTCGAATCGAGCGGGTCACCCACGCCGCCGAGGTCCGCCGGCTGCACGCCAAGCTGTTCTACCGGCCGCTGCTGGAGTCGGTCGCCCGGGTGCCCGCCGACGGACTGCGACTCACCCCGGCGGCGGCCCGCAACCGGCTGGAGATCCTTGGCTTCGAGGATCCGGCCGGGGCGCTGCGCCACCTGCAGACCCTCACCGGCGGGGTAAGCCGCACCGCGGCCATCCAGCGCACCCTGCTGCCGGTGTTGCTCAGCGAGTTCGCCGACGCTCCTGAGCCGGACCGCGGGCTGCTCAGCTACCGGAAGGTCTCCGAGAAGCTCGGCAGCACCCCCTGGTATCTGCGGCTGCTGCGCGATGAGGGGCCGGTGGCCCGCCGGCTGGCGCGCGTCCTCTCCTCCTCCCGGTACGTGACCGACCTGCTCGCCCGCGAGCCGGAGGCGCTGCGTCTGCTCGCGCAGGAGAGTGAACTGGCCGCGCGGCCCCGGGCGGTGCTCTGCGAGGGCTTCGCGGCGGCGGCGGCGCGGCACGCCGGCGACCCGGTGGAGGCGATTCGGGCGGTCCGCGCGCTGCGCCGTCGGGAGTTACTCCGCCTCGCCTGTGCCGACGTGCTGAGCCGGGCCGGTTCGCTGGCACCGTCGCCGCCCGGTGTGGCGGGTCGGGCCGCTCCGGCCCTGACCGACGTGGGCGCGGTCGGCACCGCACTGGCGGATGTCACCGACGCCACCCTGGCCGCCGCCTTGGCCGCGGCCCGGGCGTCCCAGCCGCTGATGCCCGGTCTGCGCTTCGCCGTGATCGGCATGGGTCGGCTCGGCGGATACGAGTCCAACTATCTCTCCGATGCCGACGTGCTCTTCGTCCACGATCCGCCGGCCGGGATGGCGGAGAGCACGGCGAGCGCTGCCGCGCGAGCGGTCGCCGAGGAGCTACGTCGACTGCTCGGGATGCCCGCGCCCGACCCGGCGCTCGGCGTTGACGCCGACCTACGCCCCGAGGGGCGGCAGGGGCCGCTGGTCCGCAGCCTCGCCGCGTACCAGCAGTACTACGCCCGCTGGTCGCGGGTGTGGGAGGCGCAGGCGCTGCTGCGGGCCCGGTTCGTCTGCGGTGACGAGGAGTTGGGCGCCGAGTTCCTGGCGATGGTCGAGCCGCTACGTTATCCGGCGGCGGGCCTGACCTGGGAGCAGGTGATCGAGATCCGGCGGATCAAGGCACGGGTGGAGACCGAGCGGATGCCCCGGGGGGCCGACCCGGCTACCCACACCAAGCTGGGCCGGGGCGGGCTGGCCGATGTCGAGTGGGCGGTGCAGCTGCTTCAGCTCCGGCACGCCGGGCAGCTGCCGCAGCTGCGGGGCACGCGTACCCTCAACGCCCTCGCGGCGGCCCGGGACGCGGGCCTGGTGGACCCGGACGACGCCGCGGCGATGGCGGCCGGCTGGACCCTCACCGCGCAGGTCCGCAACGCCCTGATGCTGGTACGCGGCCGGGCTGCTGATCAGCTGCCCCGGCACGGGGCGGACCTGGCGGGGGTGGTTCGGCTCCTAGGCCGTGACGACCCGGGTGAGTTCCTCGACGACTATCTGCGTACCGGTCGCCGCTCCCGCGCCGCCATGCAACGCGTCTTCGAGCTCTGAGGACGGCCCCGGCAGCGCCGGGGCGCAGCCGACCGGGCGGCCTCGGCGCCGGGGCCGAGCGGGTCGGCGAGCAGGGGCTGTCGTCAGCTGCCGAGGGTCCAGACCCCAGCCCGCGGGACGGTGACCGCGGTCCACTCGCCGGCTGCCGTGACGGTGCCGCCGGCGGCGGTCAACCAGGGGCTGTGTCGGACCCGCACCGGGACCGTGGCGGGCCCGTCGGTCTGGAACGTCACGGTCGCGCCGTCGGCGGCCAGGATCGTGCCGGGGGCACCGACCAGGGGGGTCGGCTCGGCCACGGCCCAGACCCGCCAGTGCGGGTCGGACCACACCTCGCGCAGGTAGGGCAGGCCGTCGCGGACCAGCTCCGCCTCGGCCCGGCCGACCCAGGACAGTGGTGTGTCGGGTACGGCCACGAACTGCACCGCGTTCGTCTGCAGCCAGCCGTGGTAGGTCTGGGCGGTCAGCGGAACCCCGGTCCCGGTGGCACCCGGCACCGTGGTGAAGAAGAGCGGATTGCGGTCGATGTCCGCCTGGCGTAGCCAGCCCCGCGCCAGCGGAACCTCGCCCAGCGCCGCCGACTCCCGATAGTTACTTGTCGGAGGGATCTCCACCCGCCCGGTGAGTTGTTGGGTGGCGAGGAAGTCGCGCAGGGGAGCGAAGTAGGCGGGCCGAGCGGCTGCGTCGGTGGCGCTGCGCAGGTCCGCCGGGACGACCGGTGGCTGCCACCAGAACACGGCGGCGAGCAGGACGGCGAGGGTGAGTCCGCTGCCGACCCGCCGCCCGGTGCCGCCGGCGGGCACGAGCCGGGCCGGCCAACGGGGGTGAGGTCGCTCGCCGGTGTGCCGCGGCAACCAGCGGCCGGTGCCGACGGTCGCGGCGGCGGCCAACAGGGGGAGCGCGAACATCGCCGACAGGCGGGTCGCGTTCAGGCCGACCGGGGTGTGCAGCAGCGCCGCCGCGAGTACCCCGGCCGCGGCGAGCAGTGCGCCGATCCGCACCGGCCGGTACGCCACCAGCGCCGCCACCAGCAGGCTGCTCCCCACCGCCCGTACGGTGTCGGTGCGGCTGATGTTCATCCAGCCGCCGTCGCCGAAGAGCAGGGCGATGAACCCGAGCGGCAGCGCCGCCGCCAGCCCCAGGGTGAGGCCGTCAACGTAGCGGCGACCGAGCAGCAGCGCGGCACCGGCCAGCCCGACGAAGAGCCCGGCCACCGGGCTGGTCGCGGCGGCCAGCAGCGCCCCGGCGGCGGCCAGCACGAGTCGTCGTCGCCCGGCCGGCAGCGTGAGAGCGAGGAGGGCAGCGAGGCCAAAGGCCACCCCGAGCCCGTACGTGACCCGGCCGGCGACCAGATTGCCGGCGAAGGTGACCAACCCCACCAGGGCACCGGTCAACGGCCGGGGTACGTCGACGCGGCACAGCAGGGCAGCGAAGGCGACGGTCGACGCCACCAGGGCGAGTACCCCCGTCACCCGGACGCCGAGCAGCGCCATCACCGGCTGGGAAAGCAGGCTGTAGCCGAACTGGTTGACCCCGCCGTACCACCGCAAGTCGACCGGGGTGGCGCCGTGGGCGGCGAAGAAGTCGGCCCGGGCCACCTGGGCGGCGAGGTCCGAGCCCATCGGCGGCAGCAGCAGGTACGTCCCGCCGAGCAGCACGGCCAACGTGGCGGCCGTCGCCACCACCGTCCGTGTGCCCCGCATGCCTACCTCCGTATCCGCGCCCACCGTACTGGCAGCATGTTCTACCGTGCCCATCCACCTCGTCGGCCCGACCGGCGCGACGACCCTACCCACCGCCGGAATGCCCCGGTGACCGGAGCTGGCGTACCTCCGCGCGGGTCCGGGCGCTCGGTCCACGCGGGAGCGCTCCGCTACCTCGGTCTCGTCGGCGCGGTGCTGCTGGCCGTCGCCGGACACGTCGGGGGAGCGCTGCCCGACGCGACGGACGAGCGGGTGTGGCAGGCCGCCGACGGCCCGCTGACCGTCCTGCTCTGGCTGGTCGGCACGGGCCTGCTGACGGGCGCGTGGTGGGCGCTACGGCACGGTGCGCCGTCAACCGGGTGGGCGTACCGCACCGCCGGGCTGTGGTCGGTGCCGCTGCTCGTCGCGCCGCCGCTGGGCAGCCGGGACGTCTACTCGTACGCCTGTCAGGGCTGGGCGTACGGGCAGGGCGTCGACCCGTACGCGGTCGGGGTGGCGGTGGCGGGTTGCCCCTGGGTGGATGCGGTCTCGCCGATCTGGCGGGACACGCCCGCGCCGTACGGGCCGGGTTTTGTGCTGCTCGCCGCGCTGGCGGTGGCACTCGGTGGTGGGTTGGTCGGCGCGGTGGTGGTCTTGCGGCTGATCGCGGTGGCCGGGGTGCTGCTCGTCGCGGTGTGTCTGCCTGGGTTGGCGCGGGCAGCGGGGGTGCCGACCCGGCGGGCGGTCTGGCTGGCGCTGGCCTGCCCGTTGGTGGGGGTGCATCTGGTGGCGGGCGCGCACAACGACGCGGTGATGCTCGGGCTGTTGCTGCTCGGCCTGCTGGTGGTGGTGCGGTTCCCGGGCCGACCGTGGCCGCTGCTGCTGGCGGGGGCGCTGCTCGGGCTGGCGGTGGGGGTTAAGGCGACTGCGGTGGTGGTGCTGCCGTTCGCGGCGCTCGCCGCGGTGCTCGGTCGGTTCACCGTGCGGTCGCTGTTGCGCGATGGCGGCTGGCTGGCAGCGGGCACCCTGATCGCCCTGGGGGGTGTCTCGGTCTTCTCCGGCCTGGGCCTGGGCTGGGTGGACGGGTTACGCCACAGCGGCGACCTGGAGCAGTGGACGTCACCTCCCACGGCGGTCGGCATGGTCCTGGACTATGCCGGTGAGCTCTTTGGCGGGCATCCCGTGGCGGTGCCGGTGCTCCGGGCGTTGGCGTTGGCGTTGTTGGCGCTGGTCCTGGCGGCGCTGTGGTGGCGGGCCTGGTCGGCCCTGCGCGCGCTGGGTGACGTCCGGCAACGGGTGGTCCGGCTGGAGGCGGCCCGGCCTCGGGTGGCCCTGCTCGGTGCCGGCCTGGCGCTGGTCGCCACGGTGGTGCTCGCCCCCGTTTTCCACCCCTGGTATGCGACCTGGCCGTTGGTCCTGCTCGCGGCGGCCGCGACGCGGACGACCTGGTTCGTGTTGCCCTGCGCGGCGGCGGCCTTTCTCACCTTGCCGGACGGCACCAACCTGGCCCGGCTGGTGAAGGCGCCGGGGGCGCTGGTGATGACCGGGTTGGTGGTGGCGGCCGCCAGGTGGGGGGTGCCACGGCTGTGGCGGTCCCGGGCCGGCCGGGCCCCGTTCCCGTCGGACTGAACCGAAACCGGCCGGGCTGCCGCCACAACGTTGTGGCGGCAACCCGGCCGGTCGCTGCAGGGGTTCAGCAGTCGAAGTACATCGCGAACTCGTGCGGGGTCGGGCGCAGCCGCACCGGGTCGACCTCGTTGGTCCGCTTCCAGTCGATCCAGGTGGAGATCAGGTCCGGCGTGAAGACGCCGCCGTCGAGCAGGTAGTCGTGGTCGGCCTCGAGGGAGTCGAGCACCGCCGGCAGCGAGCCCGGCACCTGCTTGACGTCGCCCCACTCCTCCGGCGGCAGGTCGTACAGGTCCTTGTCGATCGGGGTCGGCGGCTCGGTCTTGTTCTTGATGCCGTCGAGGCCGGCCATCAGCATCGCCGAGAAGGCCAGGTAGACGTTGGCCGACGGGTCCGGCACGCGGAATTCGACCCGCTTGGCCTTCGGGTTGCTCCCGGTGACCGGGATGCGGGTGCAGGCGGAGCGGTTGCGCTGCGAGTAGACCAGGTTGACCGGCGCCTCGAAGCCCGGCACCAACCGGCGGTACGAGTTCACCGTCGGGTTGGTGAAGGCCAGCAGCGACGGCGCGTGCTGCAGCAGACCGCCGATGTACCAGCGCGCGGTGTCGGAGAGGCCGGCGTAGCCGGTCTCGTCGTAGAAGAGCGGATCACCGTTCAACCACAGGCTCTGGTGGGTGTGCATGCCGGAGCCGTTGTCCCCGAAGAGCGGCTTCGGCATGAAGGTGGCGGTCTTGCCGTTGACCCAGGTCTCGTTCTTCACGATGTACTTGAAGAGCTGGAGCTGGTCCGCGGCGTGCAGCAGGGTCGAGAACTTGTAGTTGATCTCAGCCTGACCGGCGGTGCCGACCTCGTGGTGCGAGCGCTCCACGGTGTAGCCGGCGTCGATCAGCCGACGGACGATCTTGTCGCGTAGGTCGGCGTAGTGGTCAACCGGCGGCACCGGGAAGTAGCCGCCCTTGTACGCGGTCTTGTAGCCGCGGTTGCCACCCTCCTCGTCACGGCCGGTGTTCCACCAGCCTTCGACCGAGTCGATGTAGTAGTACGACTGGTGGGCCGAGGTCTCGTGGCGGATCGAGTCGAAGATGTAGAACTCGGCCTCCGCGCCGAAGTAGGCGGTGTCGGCGATCCCGCTGGCCGCCAGGTACGCCTCGGCCTTCTTCGCCACGTTCCGGGGGTCGCGGGAGTAGGCCTCGCGGGTGAACGGGTCGTGGATGAAGAAGTTGAGCGCGAGGGTCTTCTGCGCGCGGAACGGGTCGATGAATGCGGTGGCGACGTCCGGGAGCAGGAGCATGTCCGACTCGTGGATCGCCTGGAAGCCGCGGATGGACGACCCGTCGAATGCGAGGCCGTCGGTGAGGAGCTCGTCGTCAATCGACTCAGCGGGCAGGTTGAAGTGCTGCATCACGCCGGGCAGATCACAGAAACGTACGTCGACGAACTTCACGTCCTCGTTCTTGAGGTAACGCAGGAGTTCCTCGGGATTGGCGAACACTCGTCCTCCTGGCTCGTCCACTGAAGTGGCTAGGCTTCTGGCGACGCTATGGCCGAGCGGTTGCCCGGCCATGTCTTCAATGTTTCTGCCGTGTTACGTCCCCCGTGGAGGCTCCGTGAAGCCTTCGCTGCGTGGAGCGGAAGTCCTGATGCTCCCGGAGGGGGGCAGTGTGCCAGTGTAGTGAAACTTGCGAGGCTTGGTCCGTTTTTGTGACGTAGGTCGGCGTGTAGCCGGCGACGGCACTGGCTACCCTTGAGCGCTGTGACGACCTCGGCTGACCAGCCCGTACCGCCCCGCTCTAGCGTCTCCGCCAGTCAGGGCCTGGGCCCGCGCTTCGGCGCATTAGTGATCGACTGGGTGCTCTGCGTACTGGTCGCCAGTACCTTCGCCGATCCGTTCCACGACGGGTGGGCCCCGGTGCTCGTGCTCGTCGCCGAGTACGGCTTCTTCATCGGTCTCTTCGCCCAGACGCCCGGGATGTACCTCACCCGAACCCGCTGTGTCTCCTGGACCAGCGGTGGTCGGATCGGAGTGCTCCGCGCGCTGCTCCGCGGTGGCCTGCTCGCGCTCGTGATACCTGCCCTGATCATGGATGCCGACCGCCGTGGCCTGCACGACCGGGTCGCGGGCTCGGTCATCACACCCGTCGTCCGCTGACCCCCGTTCGGGGGCCAGCGGACGATCCGTGGTTGCGGCAGCTCAGCGGGCGATCCGCCGTGGTTGCGGCAGGTCAGCGACCGCGGGCCTGGCGGAAGGCGCCCTTCGGCGGGCGCATGTTCTTCGGGATGGCGCCCTTGGGTAGCTGTGGGCGGGCACTGAGCGCCTTGAGGCGCTTGTCCAGCGCGTTGACATCCCGGCCACTGAGCTTGCGCGGCAACCGCATCAGCGTCATCCGCAGCTTGCGGACCGACAGCTCGCCCTCCTCCTGGCCGATCACGTAGTCGTAGAGCGGCGCCGAGCCGATCACCTTGGCCAATCGACGCTTCTCCTGGCCGAGTAGGCCGCGCACCCGCTGCGGGTTCCCCTCAGCCAGCAGGATCACTCCCGAACGGCCGAGGACCAGGTGCACCATGTCCATCTGCGTGGTCGAGCTGACCGCCGGAGTGACCCGCCAGTCGCCGCGCATGTTCTCGATGATCTGCGCGGCCGCGCCCGGCTGTCCCTCGGCGGCGTTCATCATCGCCCGGTTGGAGCGCAGGTTGAGCACGATCAGCAGGGAGAGCAGCGTCAACAGGATGCCCAGTGGGATCCAGAGCCAGCCCCACACGAAGAACGCCACCACGGTCAGGGCGAGTGGAATGACCACCGCGGCGAAGGCCAGCGGCGCGAACCACCGGTCCTGCTTGGCGGTGAACCGAAACACCATCCCGATCTGCTTCAGCCGCTGGCCGAACGAGACCTTCTCCTGGGGCTTTGCCATGCCCCCGAGTCTAGTGGGCGGCGAATCTCGCGCTGCTTGGCGGCTGGCATCAGCCGCTGGGCTGGGTCGCACCCGGCGGCCTACCGCCGCCGTGACTGCTTGTTGATGGCGTCTGGTGGGCCGGTGGTCAGCGGCCGGGGCGGGGTGACCAGCCACACCGCCTGTAGCGGGTAAGTGCGCTGGTCCGCAACTGCTCGGACTGATCAGAAAGCCATGAGCGCAACCTGGTGGCGTCGCCAACTTGACCAGTACAAATGGTGGTTGAGGTCGCGACGGACGTGCCGGATCCCACGATGGACTCGGGCGAGAGCGAGGCGACTCCCGCTTTTGGGCCAGAACGGGAATGGCCGGTTTCGGCCATGAAAACGCCGGGTCTGCGTGGGATCGGCGCACGCGCTCGGATCCGAGGGGTAGCGGTCAAGCGTGGAGCACTGTGGCTTCCCGTGCGGCGGGCCGCCGCGATCACGGCGGCGGCCCACCTGGAAACGGTCAGCTGTTTAGGTCAACCGGGGCGTCGCCGCGGGCCGCGAGGGCCTGCCGGTAGAGGCGGCCGGCACGGTACGACGAGCGGACCAGCGGCCCGCTCATCACGCCGGCGTAGCCGATCTCCTCGGCCTCCTCCTGTAGCTCGACGAACTCCTCCGGCTTGACCCAGCGTTCGACGGGGTGGTGGCGGGGGGAGGGGCGCAGATACTGCGTGATGGTGATCAGCTCGCAGCCGGCCTCGTGCAGGTCCCGGAGGGCTTGCGAGATCTCAGCGCGTTCCTCGCCCATGCCGAGGATCAGATTGCTCTTGGTGACCAGGCCGGCGGCGCGGGCCTGCCGGATCACGTCCAGGGACCGCTCGTAGCGGAACGCTGGCCGGATCCGCTTGAAGATCCGCGGCACGGTCTCGACGTTGTGTCCGAGCACCTCCGGCCGGGCTCCGAAGACCTCAGCGAGCTGCTCGGGGACGGCGTTGAAGTCGGGGATCAACAGCTCGACACCGCAGCCCGGCCGGAGGGCGTGAATCTGTCGGACGGTCTCCGCGTAGAGCCAGGCGCCGCCGTCGGGCAGGTCATCGCGGGCGACTCCGGTGATGGTGGCGTAGCGCAGCCCCATCGAGACCACCGACTCGCCGACGCGGCGGGGCTCGTCGGCGTCGAACTCGGCCGGCCTGCCGGTGTCGATCTGGCAGAAGTCGCAGCGGCGGGTGCACTGGTCGCCGCCGATGAGGAAGGTGGCCTCCCGGTCCTCCCAGCATTCGTAGATGTTCGGGCAGCCGGCTTCCTGGCAGACGGTGTGCAGCCCCTCCCGCGTGACGAGCCCGCGCAGTTGGGTGTACTCCGGGCCCATCTTGGCCTTGACCTTGATCCACGGTGGTTTCCGCTCGATCGGCGTCTCAGCGTTACGCGCCTCAATCCGCAGGAGGCGCCGCCCCTCGGGAGCGGGCGTCGCGGTACGCGCTGCCTGACCGGTCGTCGGCGCAGAGTGCTCGATCGTCACGAAGCCGAGCCTACGCCCGTCGCCCACCGTCGATGCACGTTGGGCGACGGGCATCACGCCGTTGCAGCGGTGACCCCGGACACCGCACGCAGCGCCGGCCTGGCGATCTTGACGCGTGGCTAGGTCGTCGGCCCGCCTGAGCGACCCGGTGTGCGGCCGACCCAGCGGGCCGGTGTCGGCAATCGACGCCGGCCCGGGCCGGGCGGGCCTCGGCCGGGCCCGGGCCCTCGCGGCTCAGGGCTCGATGAGGGTGGGTAGGTGCCGCTCGACCACCGGAAGGGCGTCCGCCACGGTCACCGGCCGGCCCAACTCGGCGGCGAGCGAGGTCACCCCGGCGTCGCTGATGCCGCACGGCACGATCCGGTCGTAGTACGTCAGATCGCAGTCACAGTTCAGCGAGAAGCCGTGCAGGGTGACGCCGCGGGCGACGCGGATACCGATGGCGGCGACCTTGCGCGCGGGCCCGCGGTCGTCCGCCGGCACCCAGACCCCGCTGCGCCCCTCGATCCGGCCGGCCGTCAGCCCGAACTCGGCGCAGACGTCGATCAGCATCTGCTCCACCCGGCGCACGTACGCGACCACGTCGACCGGGTTGGGCAGGCGCAGGATCGGATAGCCGACGAGCTGACCCGGACCGTGCCAGGTGATTTTTCCGCCCCGGTCGACGTCGATGACCGGTGTGCCGTCCATCGGCCGGTCCCACGGCTCGGTGCGTTTGCCCGCGGTGTAGACGCTGGGGTGCTCCAGCAGCAGCACGGCGTCGCCACGTTCGTCGGCGACCACCGAGTCGTGCAGCCGGCGCTGCTCCTCCCACGCGGCCTCGTAGCCGAGCATGCCGGCGTGGACGATGGTCAGGTCCGGGGTAGTCGTACTCACGATGACCAGCCTAGTCCCGTACCCGCCAGTCGCCCCGGCTCGTGATCCGGCTCACCGGTACGCCGGTCCCGAGGGCCCGGTGTGCTGGTCCCGGGGACCCGGTGCGCGGGCACCGGGGGCTCATCCTGGTGGGATTCGCCAGAGCCAGACGTCCTCGACGCGCTCCGGCTCACCGAACAGCTCGGTGGCGGTCTGCAGGAGTGCCTCCTCATCGACGGCCCACTTCGCCCCGTGTACCTCGTCCGGGAGTACCACCGCCTCGATCTGCCAATGCCGTAGGTCGGCTTCGACATCCGCCCGCATGCCCTCGGTGACGATCGGCACCACACCCAAGCGGGCGGCCTCGTCGAGGATGGCGCTCAGTGGCCGGGGCACCGGACCGATCCGGCCGCGCCCGTCCGGACCACCCGGGCCGAGGAAGAACCCGGCCGGGATCCGGAACTCGCCCTGCCGGTCGGCGAGAACGTGCGCCTGCCACCGCTGCCCGTCCGGGTACACGTCCACGGCCAGCGGGATCGGCGTGAGGACCCCGCCCGGTGAGACGTAGTCCCGCCAGGTGCCGGAGGTGAAGAAGCGTGGGATCGGCTCCCGCTCGATGGTGATCAGCGGGGTCGGCGTCAGCGGAACCAGCGCCACCGCGAAGGCCGCCAGCCAGGCGAGCCGGGCCGGCCGGGAGCGCGGTGGTTCGGCCCGGAGCGCATCCACCGTGTACGCGAGCAGTACCCCGATCACCGGCGCCACGACCAGCGCCAGCCGGGCGGGCAGCGCGGCGTTCACCACCGGTAGGTGAGCCAACAGGTCGAAGGGCATCGGCAGGTCGAAGTGGCGGCCGTCGAACCTGGCCTGCGGACCGAATGACAGTACGGTGAAGACCACCGCCACCGCCCCGAGTGCCCAGAGTGTGGCCCGCTGGGGTGCCTGCTGGACCCGCCGCCACAGCAGCACGAAGGCGGCGATGCTGAGCAGCAGCAGCGGTAGCCCGAAGAACGAGTTCTCCTCGGTGGGGTTCGGGGCGAGACCGGTCCGGAGCCCGGCCTCGCCGGCGATCGAGCGCCGAGGGTACGCGCCGTACGCGGCGATGTTCTCGGAGTGGATCACCGCGTCGAAGCCGGTGCCGTCGAAGCGTTGTGGGCCGGCGAAGTGCAGCCACAGCGGGTACGCCAGCAGCACCCCCGCCACCAGCGCGGTCACCGCGAGCCCGCCGAGGAAGCCCGGCAGCACCGCGCGCGCCTCGGCGCGGCTGGTCGGGTGCAGCGCCCAGACGGCGACGAAGAGGCCGAGGGCGATCGCGGTGAAGAAGAGCCCTTCGGCGGCGATGGAGAACGCCACCGCGACCAGCACACCGAGGATGACGCCGTCCCGGATTCGGTGCCCGCTGCGACGTAGCGCGAAGGCGCGCCAGATCAGCAGCGGCACCAACCAACCGGCGGTCCAGTTCAGGTGGGCGTTGGCGTGCGAGATCATGCCGGGGGAGAAGCCGATGAAGAGGCCACCCAGCCCGGCGGCGAGCGGGCTGCGGGCGAACTGGCGGTTGAGTAGCCAGTACCAGGCGACCGCGGTGGCGGCGAGGTTGAGCGTGAGGATCACCAGGAAGGTGGCCGGCGGTCCGATCAGGTACGTCAGGGGCGCGAAGAGCGCCGCGTAAACCGTGATCGACGTGTTGACCGCGAGGTTGACCCCGTCGGGCACGTTGATCATGTAGGTGAAGAGCGGGTTCTGCCCGTGGGTGAGGGAGTGCCCGCCGAAGGCCAGTAACCATTCGAACAACGCCTGGTCGCTGGAGTTGACCATGATCGTGCGACCGTTTGGGTCTCGCCAGAGCCCGCTGGTCACCCAGACCGCGAGGGCGAGCGCGATGAGCACCACGAGCAGATCTGCCCGGCGGTTACGGCGAACGCGGGTGGGCGGGGTCGGCGTGGACACGGACGGCGAGGTCGGCACGGAGCGGACGTTACCAACCGGAGCCGGACGCGCCGGTCAGACGTGCGCGGAAGAGTTCGTTAGAGCCGGTCGCCGGTCGCTGTCGTCGCCGCCGCGCCCCGCACCGACTCGCCGTTCATCGGTCCGGCTCCGCCGTGAGCGCGGCGTGCAGGGCGCTGGCCAGATCCGGATGGCGGTAGGTGAACCCCGCCCGGGTCAGCGCCCCCGGCAGGACCCGAGCGCTGGTCAGCGCCTCCTGTGCGAAGCCACCGAGCGCCACCTTGAGCGCCAGCGCCGGGATCGGGATGATCGCCGGACGGTGCAGCTGCCGGGCCAGTTCCCGGGTGAACTCGGCATTGGTCACCGGTGCTGGCCCGACCGCGTTGACCGGGCCGGTGAGGTCGGCGCGGTCAATGGCGAGGGCGGCAGCGTCCAGCCAGTCCACCATCGCGATCCACGGCAGCCACTGCCGGCCGCTGCCCAACCGGCCCGCGATGCCGAGCCGGAACGGCAGCAGCTGCGGCTTGAGTAGCCCGCCCTCGCGGTGCAGCGGCAACCCGGTCCGTAGCCGGACCACGCGTACCCCGGCGTCCTCGGCCGGCCGGGTCGCGGCCTCCCACCCGCGGCAGACATCGGCCAGGAAGCCCGTGCCGGGGCCTGCCTCCTCGTCAACGGCCCGGTCGCCGGTGTTGCCGTACCACCCCACCGCCGACGAGTTGACCAGTACCTTCGGCCGGTCGGCGGCCAGCAGCCCGGCGATCGTGATCGCCAGTGTGGTGGTGGTGTCCACCCGGCTGGAGCGGATGACCCGCCGGTACTCGTCGTTCCATCGGCGGTCACCGACCCCCGCACCGGCCAGGTTGACCACGGCGTCAGCCTCCGCCACCACCGCCGGGTCGAGCTCGGCCGTGGACGGGTTCCACTGCCGTTCGTCGGCGCCTTGCGGCGGCCGGCGGACCAGCCGGGTCACGTGGTGCCCGGCCGCGCTGAGCCGGTCGGCCAGCCGGGTGCCGAGGAAGCCGGACGCGCCGGCCATCAGAATCCGCATGCCTATATTCTCGGATACGGGTGACCAATAGATGCGTTGAGTTGGTCACCTGACCACCACGGGCGTCCGTGCTAGCTGCCCGACGGTTCTGGTGGACCGTTCCCCCGGCCCGGCTGGGCCGGTGCGGGGATTTGGTTGAGGTTTCGACCGAGGTCAGCCAGCCAGTGGTCGACCTCGATCAGGTGCAGGACGTCGGCCCGTCGGTTGTCGCCCTGAATGATCTCGCCGACCTGTTCGACCACACCCGTCGTTGGTTGCGCGACGGGAGCCGCACCGTGCAGGCGACCTCGCGCCATGCGGCGCGCCAGATCGGCGTAGTCGGACCGCAGCCGCTGAGCCCGGCGTACGAGCTGGCCGGTGGGCCCGGGCCACCGGTGCGCCAGCATCCCGTCCTGGTCGCCGGTGCCGAGTCGCTCCGCACCACGGACGATGCGATGCCCCGCGGCCAGGGCCGCCTCCCAGTCCACGTCGGTGGGGCGCGGAGCGGTGTGCTCCAGGTGGTACTGGCAGAACGACGCGTCGGTGAGGACCTGCGCCCGGTGCGCCGCCGCAAGCGCCTGCTGGCCCCGGGCTCGTCCCGCCACCTTCAGGACCGTCTCCTCGATCGCCTCGGCACCCGCGTCGAGATAGGCCGACGTGTACCGGCGGAGCTCACCACCGCCACCCTTCGGCCACATGAGTACGCCGGTGACGAGGCCGATCACCGCGCCAATCAGGACGTCCAGCAGGCGGACACCGGCCAGATGCCAGTCCGTCGGGGTGAGCTGAGCGAAGGCGGCGATCAGCACCAGCGTGAGAAACGCCTGCGCCCAGGCGAGCCCGAGTAGCGGCCCCGCCCACAGGGCCAGCCCCAGTGCCAGGGGCAGGATCACCGCGTACGTCTCCTGCCCGGGAGAGGCCAGCAGCAACAGGGCCCCGGCGGCGGCGCCGACGAGGGTGCCGGCCAGGGCCCGGCGGAACGTGGCCCACGTCTCCGCCGCGGAGGTCCGGAGGAGGCTGAGGGTAGCCAGGAGCACCCAGAAGCCGTGCTCCAGATCCAGCGCACCGGCGACGAACCGGGCGGCGGCCAGAGCGACGGCGAGTCGCAGGGCCCGCTGGAAGAACACGGAGCGTGGGGTGAGGTGTATCCGCAGCCGCTGCCAGTACAGCGACGGGGTGCTCCGCCGTAGATACCAGAAGCTGTGTGGTCCTCCCGGTTGATGGGGGGTGTTGCCAGGGTGGCCTCCCGCGATCCGGACGGCAGTCGCGACGAAGTCCGTGTGCCGGGCCAGCGACCGGACGATCATGGCCACGCGGAGCTTCTCGGTAGTGGCCGATCGCCCACCGTCCGGCTGCTGGTGCTCGCTGGAAACGGCCCGGTCGGGGGACGCCCGCTCTCTTCCCAACAGTGCGTCGCCGGAGTGGCGCAGGGACGCCGCGCAGTCCCGTAGGGACCTCGCCGCGCCCACGTCGGTGCTCGTCGGGTGGGCCTCAAGGAGCCACTCGGCGTGCCGGAACGTCTGGTGCAGGTCGGTAGCCGCGTCCCGCAGCGCGTGGTCTCGCCGGCTCGCCGAGGATGCCCGCTCGGACGGCGGCAGCCGCCACATCTGGGTCTGCTTGACCGCTTCGGCCGCCGTAGCCCGGCGCTGTCGGGCCGCCTCGCCCGCTGCTGACTGCCCGGCCAGCAGGTCCGCGAGCGCGGCCACGAACGAGGCGATACTCCGCGCGGCCCCGCCCAGGCGTCGCGAGGTGGTTGTCGGCGCCGGCCCGGGCCACAGCCACAGCTCTGCTGCCGCGATCAGCACGACGGCAAGCGTCACTCCGGCCAGCCGTTCCGGCAGGGTGTCGGGCTGGTACGGGGGAAAGCTGGCCAGGATGTAGGAGATCTGAAACGCGCCGACGAGGCCGATCAGGCGAGGTCCGCCGACACCGGCGAACGCCACGGCGAACCCGATCACCAGCATGCCGATCGTGGCGGCCCAGGTGCTCACCGCCAGGACGGTTCCGACGGCGATCAGGACCCAGATGACCGGCAGGGCGGCGAGCAGCGTCCGGGCCCGGTGCGCCGACCCGCCCGGCAGCTGGGCGAAGATGCCGGTGGCGATGGTGCCGAAGAGCGCGTACGTGGCCATGATCGTGCTGTTCAGGCCGTACCGGAAGCCGTAGAAGAGGAGGCAGGCGACGAGGGTCACCCGGGTCGCATGGCGGATGACGCAGTAGTCCGGATCCCGTTGCCGAAGCCACTCCAGGGCACGGACGTGTCGCGACCACACATACGAAGCGTATCGAAACGACTACTCGATCCGGACCTTGTTGGCGACGTGTTCGGCGCGGCACCCACCGCCGTTTGTCAGGTCCGCCGGTAGTTCGGGGCCGGACATCCGGCTTCGGTGCCAGCCGAGGAACCGGTCGAAGAGCTGACCCGCGTCCGGCATCTCCCGGGGGTTGAGCGCGTGCAGTTGGTCGGTCGCCTCGTACAGCAGCCCGCCGAGGTAGATGAGCAACGCAACCCGATCGTGGGCGTACTCCCGCAGCAGCGTCAGTCGCGCGGAGCCGCACGGCCACGGTGCGCCGCAGCGTCGGCACAGCCAGAGCGGCCGCAGTGGCGTGTGCGGCCGTTTCGTCACCAGTGCCCACCGTTCGCCCGCCAGGCCTGCGCGAGGGTCAACCGCCCGGCCCGCCCCACCTGTGGGTTGGCCTGGGTCGGCTCGTCGTACCAACGGGTGTTTCGCGGCCTCGGGGTCGGCGGTTCGGTCGGGATGGGTGCGTGCCGGTCCGGGCAGGCGGTCCAGCGTAGGCCGCACGAGCACCAGCGCCGTAGCCCCCGCCAGGTCCGCCGGTGTCGGGGCGCGAGTGGCACCGGCGGGTCGGGTCGCCGCCACCGGGGGAGTACGCGCGGCATGTTTCGCCTCGCCGAGTTGCGCTCCGCGCCGGTCGGTCGGGGTATGGCTCGTGGCATGGCGTCTCCTCTCGGGTCGCGGCACCGGAGGACCGGCGCGCGGAGGGTCCGGGCCAGGACGGTTGACGCCCGGAACTGTCCCCGGGGGTCTGAGGTCCTTCTCTGCGTCGGAGGCTCGGGCAGGGCGTGGCGCCCGACCGACCTCCGGGGGATGGGCGGCCGGTCGGGCGCGTTTCACGGAGTGACCAGCCCGGTTGCAGACCAGGGAGCCGGCCGAGACTCAGCATCACATAAGCGCTTATATAAAGCAAGGCATCGGTGGGCATTGGTTGCAATTACAAGTAGAGGCGTGATCAAATGGCGGTGCAGACCAGGGAGATTAAGATGCCCGCCAAACCCAAGTGGGCGAAGCTCGTTGACCACATCCGTGAGCAGGTTGCGTCCGGTGAGCTCGCTCCGGGAGACAAACTCCCATCAACACGGCAACTCTGCGAGGAGCACGGCGTCTCCGCCATCGTCGTGCGTCAAGCCATCTTCGCGTTGCGTACCGAAGGCTTGGTAGAAGGCGTGCAGGGAGTCGGCGTGTTCATCGCAGAACCGCCGGAGGGTGACAGCAGCGGCTAGTGTCGCTCGTGCCCTGTCCATCGCTTCGCCGACCATATCCGTGCGTCGCCGAGCAGCCGGAGCCCGGAGACGACGGTGGGCCGCCCGGAACACCGGGCAGCCCACCGTCGTCGGGTCGGGTGTTACCGGCCCAGTTCGGCCTCGAAGTTGCCGGCCTCCAGCCGCTCCTTGACCGCGCCAAGGAAACGGGCCGCGTCGGCGCCGTCGATCAGTCGGTGGTCGTACGACAGGGCCAGGTAGATCATCGACCGGACGGCCACGACCTCGCCCAGCTCCGGGTCGTTGACCACGACCGGGCGCTTGACCACGGCACCCGTGCCGAGCATCGCCGACTGCGGCGACGGCACGATCGGGGTGTCGAAGAGGGCACCGCGGCTGCCGGTGTTGGTCAGCGTGAACGTCGCGCCAGCGAGCTCATCCGGGCTGATCTTGTTGGTCCGGGTGCGCTCGGCCAGGTCGGCGACCCGCTTGGCGATACCGCCCAGGTTGAGGTCGCCGGCGTTGTGGATGACCGGCACCATCAGGCCCCGCTCGGTGTCCACGGCGACCCCGAGGTGCTCCGCCTCCGGGTAGGTGATCGTCCCGGCCCCCAGGTCCATCTGGGCGTTGACGATCGGGAACGCCTGCAACGCCTCGACGGCCGCCAGGGCAAAGAACGGCAGGAAGGACAGCTTCACGCCGTGCCGCTGCTGGAAGGCGTCCTTCGCCCGCGCCCGCAGCTTGGCGATCCGGGTGACGTCGACCTCGACCACGGTGGTGAGCTGCGCCATCTCGTGCAGCGACTCGTGCATCCGCTTCGCGATGGTCGTACGGATCCGCGGCAGCTTCTCGGTGCTACCCCGCTTGCTGCTGGGCGCGGGCCGGGCCGCCGGCTTCGCCGCGGGGGCGGCCGGCTGCGCCGCCGGGGCCGGAGCCGCCTTGGCGGCGCGGGCCTGCTCGGCCGCGTCGAGCACGTCCTGCTTGCGGATCCGACCACCCACGCCGGTGCCGTTGACCGTGGCGAGGTCAACCCCGTGCTCACTGGCGAGCTTGCGGACCAGCGGGGTGACGTAGCCGGCGTTCTCCGTGCCACCGGTCGTCGCCGGCCGGGGGGCGGGCGCGGACGGGGCGGAGGCCCGCTCCGCCTTCGCCGGGTCGGAGGCGCTCTCGGCTTCGGCCGCCGGCTCGTTGTAGGAGGCGCCCGGGGTCGGCTCGGTGACCTTCGGCTCGGGCTTCGGCTCCGGCTTGGGTGCCGGCTTCGCCTCGGGCTTGGGTGCCGGCTCCGGCTTGGGCTCGGGCTTCGCCGCCGCACCGGCGGTGCCGACGACCGCCAGTGTCGCGCCGACCTCGGCGGTCTCGTCCTCCGCCACGGTGATCTCCAGGACGGTCCCGGCGACCGGCGAGGGGATCTCGGTGTCCACCTTGTCGGTCGACACCTCGAGCAGCGGCTCGTCAATCTCGACGGTGTCGCCGACCTGCTTGAGCCAGCGGGTGACCGTACCTTCGGTGACACTCTCGCCGAGGGCCGGCATCGTCACCGGGCTGCCGTCGCCCGACGAGCTGCCCCCGCCGGAGGGCGCGGGAGCCGGCTGCTTCTGCTCCGGCTCCGGGCCGGTGCCCTCGGCGGCGGCGGTCGGCTCGGGCGTCGACTGCCGCGGCTCGGCCTCGCCGCCCGACGCCCCGCTGCCGCCCGACGCCTCATCGCCGATCGTCGCCAGCTCGCTGCCGACCTCGGCGGTCTCGTCCTCGCCGACCACGATGCGGGTCAGCACACCGGCCGCGGGGGACGGGATCTCGGTGTCCACCTTGTCGGTCGACACCTCGAGCAGCGGCTCGTCAACCTCGACGGTGTCGCCCTCCTGCTTGAGCCAGCGCGTGACGGTGCCCTCGGTGACGCTTTCACCGAGCCGGGGCATGGTGACCGATACCGGCATTTTCTCCAGACTCCTTCATTCCCCTGATGGGATCGTCGCCCGTCGCCGGACGCCGTGGTTGTCGTATCAGGCGTGCGCGTGCAGCGGCTTGCCGGCGAGGGCCAGGTGTGCCTCACCCAGCGCCTCGTTCTGGGTCGGGTGGGCGTGCACGAGCTGTGCCACCTCGGCGGGGTACGCCTCCCAGTTATAGATGAGCTGGGCCTCACCGATCAGCTCACCGACCCGAGCACCCACCATGTGCAAGCCAACGACCGGGCCGTCCTCGACCCGGACCAGCTTGACGAAGCCGGACGTCTTGAGGATCTGGCTCTTGCCGTTGCCGCCCAGGTTGTAGTTGTAGGTCTTGATCTTGTCGGTGCCGTACTGCTCCTTGGCCTTCGCCTCGGTCAGGCCGACCGACGCCAGCTCGGGGTCAGAGTAGGTGACCCGGGGAATGCCGGCCTCGTCGATGACGGCCGGGTTCTCTCCGGCGATCTCCTCGGCGACGAAGATGCCCTGCTGGAAGCCGCGGTGGGCCAGCTGGAGGCCGGGCACGATGTCGCCGACCGCGTAGACGTTCGGCACGCTCGTGCGCTGCCGCTCGTCGGTCAGCACGTAGCCCCGGTCCATCCGGACGCCCTGCTCCTCGTAGCCGAGGCCGGCGGTGTTCGGGCCCCGACCGACGGCGACCAGCAGCAGCTCGGCCTCGACGGTCTCGCCGCCGGCGATGGTCACGCGAACGCCGCTGTCGGTCTTCTCGACCTTCTCGAACGGCTTGCCGACCTTGAAGTTGATCTTCCGCTTCCGGAAGGCCCGCTCCAGCGCCTTCGACGACTCCGCATCCTCGGCGGCGACCAGCCGGGGCAGCGCCTCAATGATCGTGACGTCCACTCCGAAGGACTTCCACACGCTGGCGAACTCCACCCCGATGACGCCGCCACCGAGCACGATCACCGACGCGGGGACCCGGTCCATCACCAGCGCGTGGTCGCTCGTGATGATCCGCTCGCCGTCGACCTCCAGGCCCGGCAGGCTCTTCGCGTACGAGCCGGAGGCCAAAATGATGTTGCGGCCGGTGTACCGCTTCCCGTCGACCTCGACGGTGTTCGGCGCGACCAGCCGGCCAGCGCCGGCCACGATGGTGATGTTCTTCGCGCCGCGCAGCATGCCCTGCAGGCCCTTGTACAGCCGCGCGACCACCCCGTCCTTGTACGAGTTGACCGCCGCCATGTCGATGCCGACCAACTCGGCCTTGACGCCGAACTGCTCCGACTCGCGGGTCTGGTCGGCGATCTCGGCGGCGTGCAGCAACGCCTTGGTCGGGATGCAGCCGTTGTGCAGGCAGGTGCCGCCGAGCTTGCCCTTCTCGACCAACGCAACGGAGAGGCCCAGCTCGGCGGCGCGCAGCGCCGCTGCGTAGCCACCGCTGCCACCTCCGAGGATGACGATGTCGAAGGTCTCGTTCGGCTCGCTCACGTCCAACTCCCAGGTCGCCTGGCTGCATCGGGGGGTCACGGTGGGGTAATGCGGACACACCCCACCTCGGTCATCTTGTCACCACCACGCCCGGCACGGGTAACGAGGTGCCCAACGACACGTCCGAGACACGTACCCTTGGCATCAGCTTCGATGGTGCGGGTGTGGGGAGACGGCCGGTGGGACTGTTCCGACGGAAGAAGGCACGTCCGGTCAGTCCGGATCGCGGGGTTGACCGGGGTGATCTGGGCCACCTGGAGAACTTCGTACGGACCCGGCGGGGCGTCGAGGCGTACATCGAGCCCCGGACGACCATGACCGAGACCACGGTCATGCTGATCGCCGACGACGGTGAGTGGACCCGCCGCCGGATCGGCGGCCCGGACGGCGCGCGGCGCTTCGCCCACCGGCTGAGCATCCCGGTCTACGACGTGAGCCTGATGGGCTACCCGCAGCGGATGCGGGACTACAACGAACGCCGCAAGCGGCGCCCCGAGTTGTTCTGAAACCCGCACCGACCCGGCGGGTGGTGCAAGCAGGGGCCCTCATACCCGCCCGGCGGGTACGAGGGCCCCTGCTGACCGGTCAGCCCTGGCTGGCGATGTCCTCGATCAGGTGCAGCAGGGTGCGGACGGGCACCCCGGTGCCGCCCTTGGTCCAGTAGCCCGTCGGCTCACCCGAGTGGTAGCCGGGGCCGGCGATGTCGATGTGCGCCCAGGCGACCTCGTCGGTGACGAACTCACGCAGGAACACACCGCCCTGGAGCATGTGACCCGCCCGGTCCATCCCCGCGTTGACCTGGGAGATGTCGGCGACCTCGGAGTCCATGCCCTTGCGCACGTCCTCCGGCAGCGGCATCGGCCAGGTCGGCTCGCCGACCGCCTCGCCGGCGGTACGCACCCGCTCGCACAGCTCCGGCGTGCCCATCACCCCGGCGATCTTCTTGCCCAGCGCGACCACCTGGCCACCGGTGAGCGTGGAGGTCTCCAGCAGGTAGTCGCAGCCGTCCGCGCAGGCCCGGGCGATCGCGTCGGCGAGGATCATCCGCCCCTCGGCGTCGGTGTTGAGCACCTCGACGCGCTTGCCGTTGAACATCGTGATGACGTCGCCCGGCCGGTACGCCGTACCGGAGGGCATGTTCTCCGCCATCGGCACGTACGCGGTCACCGACACGGCGGGCGCGAGCTCCGCGACCGCCAGCATCGCGGCGGCGACGGCGCCGGCGCCGGCCATGTCGGCCTTCATCTCCCACATGCCCTGCGAAGGCTTGATCGAGACGCCGCCGCTGTCGAAGGTGATGCCCTTGCCGACCAGGGCGACCCGCTTGCCGTTGCCGCCGCCAGCCGGGGTGTAGCTGATTCGAACCAGCCGCGGCGGGGCCTGCGACCCCTGCCCGACGGCGGTGATGCCCCCGTAGCCGCCCTCGCGCAGGGCGACCTCGTCGAGCACCTCCACCTCCATGCCAGCCGCGCGGGCGGCGGTCGCCACCGAGTCGGCGAAGGCCGGCGGGCGCAGCTCGTTGGGGGCGGCGTTGACCCAGTCCCGGGAGGAGCGGACCGCGTTGGCCACCGCCTGCGCCCGGGCGACCTCAGCCGTGGCGGTGGCGTCACCCGCGTCCGGGACCGCGACCAGCACCTCCGCCACCGGCTCCCGCCGGGCCGGCTGCGGGCGGGTCTTGTAGCCGGCGAACCGGTAGCCGCCCAACAGGCCGCCCTCGGCGACCGCGCGCAGCGCGGCCGGCGCGTCGGCGTCGTCCGGCAGCGGCAGGGCCAGCGCGACTCGGGCCGAGCCGGCCAGCGCCCGCACCGCGGCACCGGCCGCCCGGCGCAGGGTCTCCGGGGTGGGGGCGGCGCCGGTCGGCTCCGGCCCGAGACCCACCGCGGCGATCACCGGAGCGGTAACCGTGCCGAGCGTGGCGAGCTTGATCACCTCGCCCGGGCCTCCGGTCGCGCCGAGCAACGCCAGCGTCTCGGTCAGTTTTCCATCGAAGGCCGCGGCGATGCTCTCCGCGCCGCTGGCCAGCAGCAGGGTGCCGACGAGGTCGCCGGCCGGCTCTCCGGTCTGGCTGTGCACGCCGATGACGATCGCGTCAACGGCGAGCTCGGCGGGGTCGGTGTCGACGAGGCTGAGGGAAATGGTGGGCGATGTCACTGAAGCTACTCCGGGCGGGCCGGGCTGGTCGCGTCGTCGCGTACCAGCGATGAAGGTCTCCGGCGGACCGTACCCGCCGTTGACCAGGGCTGTCCCGCCAGTGGTGCTGGCGGGTCCCGCCGATGCTAACCAGCCGGGGTGGTGCCGGTAAGTTGCCACCCATGACCGACGTGACCTCCGGCTCCGCCGAAACCCGGCTGCGCCGCTCCCCGCTGCACGACCGGCATGTCGCTGCCGGCGCCAAGTTTGCCCTCTTCGGCGGGTGGGAGATGCCGCTCGAGTACGCGGGGGGCGGGGTGCGCAGGGAGCACTCGGCGGTCCGCGACGCGGTGGGCGTCTTCGACGTGTCGCACCTGGGCAAGGTGCGGGTCACCGGCGCGGGGGCGGCGGAGTTCGTCAACGCCTGCCTCAGCAACGACCTGGCCCGGATCGGGCCCGGCCAGGCGCAGTACACCCTCTGCTGCGACGACGCCACCGGCGGTGTGGTGGACGACATCATCGCCTACCTGTACGCCGACGACCACGTCTTCCTGATCCCCAACGCCGCGAACACCGCCGAGGTGGTGCGTCGGCTGCGGGCCGCCGCGCCACCGACGGTCACGATCACCGACGAGCATGAGGCGTACGCGATCCTCGCGGTGCAGGGTCCGCGCTCGGCCGACCTGCTCGGCGCGCTGGGCCTGCCCACGGAGCACGGCTACATGAGCTTCGCGGAGGGCACGCTGGCCGGGGCCAGCGTGACCGTGTGCCGCACCGGCTACACCGGCGAACTGGGCTACGAACTGATCCTGCCCGCCGCGGAGGCGGGCGGAGTCTGGGACGCGCTCTTCGCCGCCGACGAGCAGCTACAGGCGTGCGGCTTGGCCGCCCGGGACACCCTGCGGACCGAGATGGGCTATCCGCTGCACGGGCAGGACCTGTCGCTGGAGATCACCCCGGTGCAGGGTCGTTCGGGTTGGGCGGTCGGCTGGGACAAGCCCGCCTTCTGGGGGCGGTCGGCCCTGCTCGCGGAGAAAGCCGCCGGGCCCCGGTGCCGGCTGCGCGGCCTGGTGGCGGTCGATCGGGCCATCCCGCGCCCCGGCATGGTCGTCTACCACGGTGCGACGCCGGTCGGCACGGTCACCAGCGGCACCTTCAGCCCGACCCGGAAACAGGGCATCGCCCTGGCCCTGATCGACACCGAGCCGGCCCTGGCCGACGGGGCCGAGCTCGAGGTCGACATCCGGGGACGCCGGGCAGCGGTGAGCCTGGTCCGCCCGCCGTTCGTCAACCCCTCGGTTCGGTAGCTCGCTCCCGGTCAGCCCCCACGCCACCCCCGCCGATCGGTGGGGGTGGGGCCGGGGTCAGACCGGCGGGGCGGGGCGTTCACCGGCATCCAGGACGGCCTGGGTCCAGCCGCCCTCCCGGACCCCGGTGCCGTCCAGGACCGCCCAGTCGACCACGTCGGTCGCCTCCACCACCACCGCCGAGCCGATCCGTACGGTCGGATCCGTGTTGGCGTCGCTGGCGCTGGCACCCTCGATCTGCTCCGGCGTCGGCCAGGAGGTCACCCCGGCCCACACGTACTCCGGGCCGTCCGCCCCGGGCAGTCCGTACTTCACCACCAGCTGCGTCTCCGGTGGTAGTGCCCCGGCGAGGAAGCGGGCGCGGATCTCGCCCAGCGCGGCGCGGGCGGTGGCGACCGCCTGGCTCATCGCGTCGCCGGAGCGGGTGTAGCGCACGTCGGGGGCGATGCCGGTGAAGAGGGTGCCACAGGCCGAGGCGTAGTAGCGGCCGTCCGGCCCGGAGTAGCCGGCCGGCGGCCGCAGGGTGAGGAACGAATCCGCCTCCGGGTCCGTCGCCGGGTCCAGTTCCAGCCGGAGCAGCACCGGGGCGGTGGCCCCATGCTGTTCCGGGTTGCCGTACGCCACCGCGATGTCTCCGCCAGTGACCGTGGCCAGTACGGGTAGCTGCACGAACGCCGGCAGCTCCTCGCCGGCCAGGCCGTCGGTCCACACCCGCAGCAGCCGCCGCGCCGTGCCGGTCATCACCGCGCCCCAGGCCCGGGTGAGGTGGTCCGGCACGCCCTGTGCCTGTAGTTCCAGCAGCCCGAACCGGCGCAACCCCTTGGTGGTGAACCAGAGCCCGTCGGCGTCGGACGAGTACGGCACCAGCACCCAGTCGACCAGCCGGACCCGGCCCTGCTCGTCGGGCAGGGACCGCAGCGCGGTCGTCGGGTCGAGGAACTGGAGCCCGAAGACATCCACCACGTCGCTGCCGGCGGTGTCGGCGACCGCCGCCGCCACCGCCCGCGCCGCCCACTCGTGCGCGGGGGGCCAGCCGGGCTGATACTCGGCCTGCACCACGACCAGATGGGTCGCCGCCGCCAGCCGGGACAGCTGGGCCTCGGTGGCGCCGAAGGCGGTGAGTAGGTCCGGCGGCAGCTCGGGGAACTCGTGGATCGGCCGGGTGTCCACGCTCATCAGTGGGCTGTCCAGCATCTGCTGGGCGAGGGCGTGCACCGGCTCGGCGAGCCGCCCGGTGAGCAGCCGTACCGCGGTCTTCGTGCCCACCTTCGGGAGCCCCGCCATCGGTACCAGGTAGGTGGCGTTCAGCGATTCCGGGACCGGTACGGGCAGGAAGTCGTCCGTGATGAGCATGGGTCTCCCGGATGGCCGTGCCGGTGTTGTCGTGCGTAACGCTACCCGTCGGGGTGGGCGGAGTTCAGCCGGACAAGACCAGTCCCAGGTAGACCAGGGTGGTGACCACCTCGACGGTGGCACCGAGCACGTCGCCGGTGATCCCACCGAGACGGCGTACCACGTGCTGGAGCAGCCAGGCCGCGGTGGCGAGGGCGGCGATGACGACCAGCGGTCCCTGCCACGGACGGTCCGGCACGGCGGCGAGCGCCAGCAGCGCCACCGCGGTGGTCCCGGTGGCGAGGGCGCCGAGCCGGACGGTCCCGGCGACTAGGGCCCCCAGCCCGTCCGGTCGGGCTGCCGGCACCCCGCGCCGGCAGGCCAGCGCGACTCCGAGCCGACCGGCGGCGGTGGCGGTCACCACCGCGGCCAGCGCGGTCGACGTGGACCGTTCGGCCAGCTCCGCCAGCACCGCCGCCTGTACCAGGAGGACGACCACCAGGGCGGTGACCCCGAACGGGCCGACATCCGGCTTCTTCATGATCTCCAGCGCGGCCGGCCCGCGCCGGTACGAGCCGAGTGCGTCCACGGTGTCGGCGAGCCCGTCCAGGTGCAGCCCTCGGGTGAGCAGCGCGCCGGCACCGACCGTGACGCCGGCCGCTACCAGTGGCGGCGCGAAGCCGCCGGCGAGTAGCAGCACTCCGGTGAGGAGGGCGCCGAGCAGCGCGCCGACGGCCGGGGCCAGGGACATCGCGGTGCCGGCCACGGCCCGGTCGATCCGGCCGGCCCGCACCGGCAACGTGGTGAACGTGGTCAGCGCCAGCCGGGCACCGGCGGCGAGCCGCGGTTCAGCCGGCACGCGGGCCGGACGAATCCAGCGGGGTGGACTCCGGATCGGTGCTGGTGGGCCCCGGTCCGGCCGGTTCTGGCTCGCGGAAATCCGGCTCTTCCTCCGTCGGCGGCGCCGGCTCCGGTTGCTCCGTCGTCGGCTCCGACTCCTCCGTCGGCGGTTCCGATTCGTCCATCGGCGGCGTGGCTTCGTCCGACTCGACCCGTAGCGACGGGTGTGCCGGCAGCGCCGCGGCCAAGGCCAGCGCCGACCGCAGCAGCGGCAACGCCACCAGCGCATTTCCGCCCTCGCCTAGGTCCAGCCGTAGGTCGAGCAGGGGAGTGAGGCCGAGCACGTCGGCGGCGAGCTGGACACCGGGGTGCCCGCCGTGGTCGGCGAGCAGGCACCAGTGCCGGGCCGGGCCGGCCAGGTCGCGGCTGACCAGACCGGCCGCAACTCCGACCGGCCCATCCAGAAGTACCGGCAGCCGCCGCGCGGCGGCGCCGAGCAGCACGCCGGTGGCGACCGCGATGTCGCCGCCGCCCACCTCGGCGAGGATCTCCCTGGGCTCGCGGGCCGAGTGGCGGCTGCGGTGCAGCCCATCCCGGACGGCCGCGCAGCGGACCATCCACGCGGCGTCGTCGTACTCGCCGGCCCCGGTGCGCACCCGGGCGAGTACGGCGGGTGGTTCGGCGCCGGCCGTGGCGGCGAGCACCGCTGCGGCGGCGGCGTCGGTGCCGGCGCCGCAGGCGCCCAGCACCAGCAGCCGTACGCCCGCGTCGGCGGCCTGGTCGGCGAGCCGCCAGCCGAGCTGCAAGGCCGCCTCGACCTGGTTGAGGGGGAGCGCCGGGTCGGTCTCGATCGGGTCCGCGGCGGGGGCGTCAACCACCTGCAGCTCAGCACCGGCCTCAGCGGCGAGGCGGGCCCACGCGCCCTGGCCGTCCCGGGCCTCCTGGGCCCGGCGGGCGGAGTCGCCCGGGGCGGTGCCGGCGGCGGCACCGCCCGCGTGGTCACCGTGCACCAGCAGCACCCGGGTGCTGGACCACGGGACGGGCTGCGGAGTGCCCTGGGTGGCGGCGGCGAACTCGACCAGCTGGCTGAGCCCGCCGAAGCCGGCGCCGGGCAGGTCCCGGGTGGCCGCCCGGGACCTGGCCTGTGAGCCGGCGTCCTCGTCGGGCATGGGTAGCTCCAGGCCCGGCTCGATGGCCAGGCCCGGCTCGATGGCCAGGCTGGTCGCGGCCACGGGCGGCACCAACCAGGGGGCGTCGGCGCCGGCGGTGACCGCGGCCGGTGTGGGCGGGGCGCTCGGGGTGAGCACCTCCGGTAGCGGCGGCGGTGCGAGGACCGGGCCGGTAGCGGCTCTGCTGTCGGCGGCGGCCGGCGTGATCTGCGCCGGGACGGCGGCTGGGCGGGTCGGTGGGGGCGGTTTGAGCCAGCTGGGCTGGCCGGCGACCACCAGTACGACCGTGTCAACCGCGTCGGCGATCGCCCGGTTGGCGGTGCCGAGCGCGTCGGTGAAGGCCCGGCCGAGCGGGGTCGTCGGCACCAGCGAGAGGCCAACCTCGGCGCTGACCAGCACCAGCCGCGCGGGGCAGGAGCGGATCGCCGCGACCAGCACGGCGACGGCGGCCGTGGCGTCGCCGGGTTGGTGGGCGGGGTCGAGGAGAGCCGTCACCCAGCCACCGACATCGTCGATGAGCAGCGTCTCGGCGGGCTGCGCGGCGGCCAGCAGCTCCGCCAGCCGGTGCGGCTGCCCCGCGGTCTCCTCCGTGGTCCACGTCGTCGGCCGGCGAGCGCGGTGAGCGTCGAGGCGGGTCGCCCACTCTTCGTCGTCGGCGCTGGTGTCGGCGGCGGTGGCCACATACCGGACTGTCGGCGCGTCGGCTACCAGGGCCTCGGCGAACTCCGACTTTCCCGACCGGATTCCGCCGAGTACCAGGACCGTGTTCCACCCGTCAATGGACATGTCCGTACCTTAAGGCCGCCCGCCTCCGGCCCGCCTCCCGCCCCGCTCCTCCCGGAGCTGCCCACATCCGCCTCGTAACGATCATGGCAGGCCGGACGTGCAGCCGTCGGCGGCGCGGCGGACTAGGCTGACGGGAGATCAGCGGCGAGGGGAGACACGCAGATGGCGTGGAGCTGGCAGTACGAGGGCGAGAACGGCGAACCGGCGTCGGGGCCGGCCGAGTCGTTCAGTAGCCAGGCGGACGCCGAGTCTTGGATCGGCCAGACCTGGCGGGAACTCGCGGCGGCCGGCGTAATCGCGGTCCTGCTTGTCGAGGACGACCGCGTGGAGTACCGGATGAGTCTGCAGCCCCCGGCGGAGTGATGGCCGGAGATCGTGCTGGAGGTGGGCCGCTGGTGCTGGGCGTGCCCCGGGCAGCGTTCCGCCCCAGCCCGGTCTTCCTCGGGCTGGTGGCCCTCTTCGTGCTCAGCGGGGTCCTGACCTGGCAGGGAGCTGGCAACGTCCGGGTGAACGTGTTCCTTTTCGTCGTCTCCGGGTGGCTGGTCTCACTCTGCCTGCACGAGTACGCGCACGCACTGGTGGCGTTCCGGGCCGGGGACCGTAGCGTCGCGCACCAGGGCTACCTCACCCTCAACCCACTGAAGTACAGCCATCCGCTACTGTCGATCGCTCTGCCGGTGGTGGTGGTGCTGCTCGGTGGTATCGGCCTGCCCGGCGGCGCGGTCTGGGTGGACCGGCACGCCATTCCGGGGCGGCTCCGGCACACCCTGGTCAGCCTCGCCGGCCCGGCCACCAACGTGGTGTTCACGCTGGTGCTGGTCATCGCCGTCCGGCTGGCAGCGGGCGGCGGCGGGCCGGTGCAGTTCTGGGCCGCGGTGGCACTGCTCGCCTTCCTCCAACTCACGGCGAGCCTGCTCAACCTGCTTCCGGTGCCGGGCCTGGACGGTGGCAACATGATCCAGCCCTGGCTCTCCCCGCAGTACCGGCGGGTGTACGACCTCTTCGCGCCGTACGGCTTTCTCCTGCTCTTCGCGCTGCTGTGGAACCCCCGGATCAACGGCTGGTTCTTCGGGACGGTCTTCGCCGTCGGCGACGCGTTGGGCCTACCGCCGGGCCTGTACGGGCTCGGCCTGGATCTGGTCCGCTTCTGGCAGGGCTGAAGCCCTGTGGGTGCCGCCGGTCATTCCGGTCGGCGCGCACGGCGGTGGGCCGGTCATGTCGGCTGGCCCACCGCCGTGGGCGGATCAGGGCCGCTGCGCGGGGGACTCGGTCCGGGCCGGGTCCCGCTCGACGACCGGCTCGACGATGTCATCGATGGCCTTGAGCAGGTCGGCGTCGAGCCGTACCCCGGACGCCTTGACGTTGTCGTGCACCTGCTCGGGGCGGGAGGCGCCGATGATCGCCGAGGAGACGTTCGGGTTCTGCAGCACCCAGGCGATGGCGAGCTGGGCCATGCTCAGCCCCGCCTGCTCGGCGAGCGGCTTGAGCTCCTGCACCCGGGTCAGCACGTCGTCGCTGAGCCACTTGGCGATGAAGCCCGCGCCGGACTTCTCGTCGGTGGCCCGGGAGCCCGCGGGTGGGGGGTGACCCGGCTGGTACTTACCGGTCAGCACACCCTGCGCCATCGGGGACCAGACGATCTGACCGACGCCCAACTCCTCGCTGGCCGGCACCACCTCGGCCTCGATGACCCGCCAGAGCATCGAATACTGTGGTTGGTTGGAGATCAGCGGAATCCGCAGTTCACGGGCGAGCTGGTGGGCCTGGCGCAGCTCCGTCGCCGTCCACTCCGAGACCCCGATGTAGAGCGCCTTCCCGGCGCGGACAACATCGGCGAACGCCTCCATCGTCTCTTCGATCGGGGTGCTGTGGTCGTACCGGTGCGCCTGGTAGAGATCGACGTAGTCGGTGCCCAGCCGGCGCAGCGAACCGTCGATCGACTCCATGATGTGCTTGCGGGACAGGCCCCGGTCGTTGCGACCCGGACCGGTCGGCCAGAACACCTTCGTGAACAGCTCGAGTCCGGCCCGCCGTTCGTTTTGCAGCGCCCGGCCGAGAACCTGCTCCGCCCGGGTGCCCGCGTACGCGTCCGCGGTGTCGAAGGTGGTGATACCGGCGTCCAGGGCAGCGCGGACACAGGCGAGGGCCGACTCCTCCTCAACCTGGGAGCCGTGGGTGATCCAGTTTCCGTACGAGATCTCGCTGACTATCAGGCCGGAACGGCCCAGGTGTCGGAATTCCATTCCCTGACCCTAACCCGGTGGCGCGCCGCCGACGGAGGGCACGGCTCGGCTCGCCGAACCGGTGCACCCGCGGGGATGGCCGTGGAGCTGTTGCTGGCCGTCCCTCCGGTCCGACCGGGTCAGAGGAGTGGCACCGCATCGGTGAGCAGCTGTTCGATCTCGGCGAGCACCCCGGCCTGGTCGGGCTGCGTCGGCTCGATCAGCGGTCTGCCCTGCCGGTCCAATGCTCCCCATCGACCGGCGGGGGTGGCTACCAGGTAGGCCACGGGGTGCACCACCAACGCCGGGTGCGCCGGCGGCACGATCACCCGGCCCGTCCGGTCCACCACGCCGTACCGTCCGGCCAGGTCAACGACGGCCAACCCCTCCTCGGTGAAGCCATCCACCTGCCCGCCGGCGGCGAGCATGGTGGCGAACCCGTGGTACCGGGTCGGTACCACCAGCCGGCCGGCGCGATCCACCGCGCCCCACCCCTCGCGCCGGACCACGGCGATACCCCGTCGGAACGGGCGCACGTCGGTGAAGCCCGGTGGCACCACGACCTCGCCCTGCGGGTCGATCGCACGCCAGTCACCGGGTTCGCCCTGGGACACCCAGGCCAGTCCGTCGGCGAACGGGCGGACCACCAGCCAGGACGCTGGCAACACGGTGCTGCCGGCTTGATCGAGCAGCGACCACCGTTGGTCATCCGGGTGGCGAACCCAGGCCAAGCCCTCCCGGAACGGCTGCGCCTCCGCGTACTCCGCCGCGATGGCCAGGTCACCGTCCGGGTCGGCGTACCCCCAGAGATCGCCGTCGCGCGCCGGCACCGGCGGCTGGTCCGGCTCCAGCAACTCCGCCCTGCTACGGGGGTACGGTCCGAAGCCGGTCTTTGCGGCCCGATCGGCGACCACGTCCAGACTCACCCGCACCCGGTCCAGCAGTTCCGGATCGGCGGTGCCGCGTAGGTCCAGAGCCCGCTCGAAATGCAGGCAGGCCTCGATCAGTCGACCTTGGTCAACGCAACACCGTCCCGCATGTTCGTGCAGCGCCACCCGTAGCCGGTCGGGCAACTCCGGCGAGTTCGCCTGGGCGAAGAGCCGGTCGGCTTCGTCGTACTCGCCCCGCCACCGCAGCACGTGTGCCAGCCGGGCCTGCGCGAGAGCGGACCGTCGCAACTCACCGGTGGCCTCCGCGTAGGTCAGGGCCAGTCGGCCGTCTGCCAGCGCCTCGTCCAGGTCACCGGCTGCCCGGGAGGCCACGGCCCGCAGACTGAGCAGCCGGGCCCGGGACCGGTTGTCCATGGCCGTGCCGAGCTTCTCGGTCAGCCGGTGTCGGATATTCCGGAACTGCTGGGGGTCGGGGATGACCTCGCGGAGCGTAGCCGGGTCCAGTCGCCAGGGAAGGCTGGCCAGCACCCGTTCGGGGTCGCCCGGTGGGGCGGTGTCGTTGACGTCCGGGGCCTCCGGTGGGTCACTCCGGTCCGTGGTGGTGGATGGAACCGTTGTGGGAGCGGCTGCCGTCTCCGGCGGGGGAGCGGTCGCTGCCTCCGGCGCGGGAACTTCCGTCGGTTCCGCCGCCTCCGTTGAGTCGGCCTCCGTTGAGTCGGCCTCCGTTGAGTCGGCCTCCGGCCGCGGCGTGGGGGGCGCGGGGAGCACCTGGGCCGGTTCCGGCGTGACCGTCGCCGCGGCCAGGTCTACCGGCATCGAGGTCGCTACAGTCTCCGGTTCCGGCTCTGGCTCCGGCTCCGGCTCCGGCTCCGGCCCCGGCTCTGGCCCCGGCCCCGGCTCTGGCCCCGGCTCCGGCATCGCCTCCGGCTCCGGCTCCGGCTCCGGCATCGGTTCCGGTCCCGGGACTGGCCCCCGGTCCGTTGCGACCGGTGGCAACGCGGTCTCCGAATCCGACGAGGCGGGCTCGGTCGTGGGAGCTAGTTCCACCGCTGGTGCCCGTTCCAGGTCAGCGTCGGCTTGCGCCGGGTCTGAGTCTCCTGTCGGGGCAGCGGCTGCGGACGGGGCAGGATCCTCGTTCGGGGCTTCATCGCCGCTGCCGAGGACGTCAGCGGCGCCGGCCGGGACGGCGTCGGCTGGCTCGGTCTCATCCGATGCGGGGTTGACGGATTCCGTCTTCTCCTCGGCGACGCTGGCGGGTTCCGCGTACTCGGTCGTGGCGCCGGCCGCTGTTGCCGAGAGCGGTGACGGGGCGGCTGGTGCGTTGTCGGGCGGGTGGGATGCGGCCGTCGACGGCGGTGCGTCGGGGCTGGAGGGGTCGGTGGTGGGGGTGAGCGGCTCGGCGGGGGCGGTTGGCTCGGTGGGGGTGGCCGGTCCGAACCAGACGCTTGGCCCACTTGGGCCTGGTGCGGGCCGGACGGGATCGGTGGTGGGCGGTGGTGGAACGTACCGCTGCGGCCGCGGTGCCTTGATGGCTGGTGTCGGTCCGGCCGCCTGGGGAGGCGACGGCGTCGGTCCAGGAGGCACGCCGGTGACCGGGCGGTCCGGGTCCGGATGGGGCGGCGGGGCCGTCCCGGCGCCGCCGGACACCGGTTGGCTGGGCATGCCGGATATCGGTCGGCCAGATGGGGGCGCCGACGTGCTTGTCGGGGGACCGGCCTGAGGCGGTCGGTGGGGTGGCGGGAGGTGCGGTCCGGGTGGTGTGCCGCGTTGGGGGTTCTGCTGGTTCGGGCCCGGCTGAGCTGGGTACCAAGGGCGCCCGGTGCCGGGCCGCCGGTTGGGGTGCGGCTGCTGCTGGCCGGGGTGCCAGTCGGGATGGTGGGCCGGTCCGGGTGCCGGGTCACGGTGCGGGTGGACGGTGCCGTGCTCGGCCGAGGGACCGGGGCTGGTCGGGTTACCAGGGCCGGATTGCCGTCGTGGGTATGGGTCAACCCGTCCGTCCCGGCATGACTGGGGCCCGTCCGGCCGCGGGCGCCCACCGTCGTTCTCGGGCGGTGCGCCGAGCCGACCAGGTTCGGGGCCGGTTGACCGCCCCCACGGGTAGCGGGTCCGAGGTGGCGGCCCCCCGGCCTGCCGACCGAGGGGGTAGCGGTCGGGTCCCTGGGGTCGCTCCTCGTCCGGTTCGGGAATCCAGCCCGGTTCCGGCTGCTGGGCGGGGGAGACCGGTTGACTCCGTCCCGCGGGCTCGTGCCACGGAGCCCGTCCGTCGTGCCGGTCCGGGCGGGCGTGGTGACTGAGCCCGGAGCCGGTGCGCTGGCTGTCCCGCTCCCGGCCGGGGTTGCCGTCGCGGGAACCGCCCGGCGCCGGGCGTCGGCCTCGGTCTGCTACCCGGGGTGTCTCACCCGGCCATCGGCGGCGCGGCTCCTCGTCCTGGTGGGCGCGGTGGTCGTCCGATTCATCCCAGGAGCGGCCGGTGTAGGTCCCATCAGGGCGGGTGGGCGCCAGCGGGGGCACCGTGGCTCGGCCGACAACGGCAGCTCGCCCGCGCGGGGCAGGCGGTTGGGTGTGCTCGACGCCGATGTCACCGGGGTAGCGCTGGCCGGGGAACTGTGGATGCCACTCGTTCGTCGGTTCGACCATCCAGGACGGCTCGGCGGTCCGGTGCCACGGGTCGTCGTAGCCGCCGCGACTCATCCGTGCGCCCCGTCGGGGTGGAGGAGGGGGCTGCCCTGGCCCGCAAGTGGTTGGGCAGGATCCGTCGGGGGCGTCGGTTTGCTTCCGGGCGCGCCCCGATGACCGGCTCGCGTCCGCTCGCTCACGGCGATTGTCACCTCGTTGCACCTTGTCGCGCTGGGCACCCCGCCGGCGGTAGCGTCTTCCGTCCCGCAAGGCGTGGTTGCGGAAGGAGGGTAGCGGCGCGGGCTCGGTCGCCGCCACTGCGGCGCCCGCGCGGGACCCAAACGTTATCCCATGTTCCGGAAATTTGGGTGAAATCCGGACCAGAGTTTCGATTCCGGTAGCGTCAGCGCCCCGCCGGATGCCGTACGGGCATCGGGCCGAGGTGTCGGCAAGGGGCGGGCGGGTGCTCGCTGGCGGGCACCGTCAGATCGGGTCGCCGATGGCGACGCGGGGTACGGGGGCCCGCATCCGGCGAGGGCTGATCGACCGCATGATCGCGTAGAGGTAGAGCGAGCCCAGCCGTTGCCCGGTATTCGGGAAACGCTCCCGGACCAGCTTCTTGATCTTTCGTGAGATCAGGACCGAGTCGACGATCAGGGCGAACGCGAGCATCACCCAGAGGATGTTGGAGCCCGTTCGGACCACCGGCGGCATCGCCTGGTTCGAGCCGAGCAGCACGATCAGTGCGCCACCCAGGAACCAGGTGCCCACCGTGCGTCGGGAGTCGACCACGTTGCGGACGAGCAGCCGCTCCGGCCCCCGGTCGCGGGGGCCGCCCTCGCGGCGGAACTCCGCGGCCGACTCGGCGCGCAGTCGGCGGCGCTCCGCGCGTCGCTCTTCCTTACTCAGCGACTTGACCACCGTGGTGGGGCGCCGCCCGGTGCTGGGTCGCTTGGGCGTCTCCCGCCCCTTCGCCGGCGTGTAGCCCCGGGGCTGGGCGGCAGGCTCCTCCTCGGGCGTCACCGGCGTGGTGGACTCGTCGAGCAGGTCAGTGGCTTTGCGACGAAACAGGGGCACGTAACAAGCGTAGCCAAACGCCCGCGCCCGGTGCACATCGCGGTGCACCGGGCGCGGGCGTCAGGAGCGGGCGGTGCCGCCCGGGGTGGTACGGGTCACGGGCGCTCGACGTGTGCGCCTAGGTCGGAGAGCTTCGCCTCGAAGTCCTCGTAACCACGGTTGATGAGGTCGACGCCGTACACCCGGGAGGTGCCTTCGGCGGCGAGCGCCGCGATCAGGTGGCTGAACCCGGCCCGCAGGTCGGGGATGACCAGATCGGCGGCGTGCAGCTTACTCGGCCCGGCGATGACTGCCGAGTGCTTGAAATTGCGCCGGCCGAAGCGACACGGCGTGCCTCCCAGGCAGTCCCGGTAGACCTGGATGTTCGCACCCATCGAGTTCAGCGCCGAGGTGTAGCCGAGTCGCTGCTCGTACACCGTTTCGTGCACGATCGAGAGGCCACGGGCCTGGGTCAGCGCCACGACCAGCGGCTGCTGCCAGTCGGTCATGAAACCCGGGTGTACGTCGGTCTCCAGTGCGACCGACTTCAGCTCCCCGCCCGGGTGCCAGAATCGGATACCGCCCTCCTGGCCCGGGTCGTTCAGCCGGGGTGGGCGGGCGTCGGTGACCTCGTACTCGCCGCCAACCGAGCGGAAGATGTTCAGGAACGTCATCATGTCGGCCTGTTCCGCGCCCAGCACCTCGACGTGGCCGCGGGTGGCCAGCGCGGCGGCGGCCCAGCTGGCCGCCTCGATCCGGTCGGGGATCGGGCGGTGCGAGTAGCCGTGAAGCTTCGGCACACCCTGGATCTCGATCACCCGGTCGGTGTGCACCTTGATGATCGCGCCCATCTTCTGGAGGACGCAGATCAGGTCGATGATCTCCGGCTCGACCGCCGCGTTCCGCAGCTCGGTGACGCCCTCGGCCATCACCGCGGTCAGCAGCACCTGCTCGGTGGCGCCGACGCTCGGGTAGGGGAGCGCGAATTTCGTGCCGTGCAGGCCGTTCGGCGCCGACAGGTGTAGGCCCTCCGGCTGCTTCTCGACGGTCGCCCCGAACTCGCGCAGCGCCTGGAGGTGGAAGTCGATCGGGCGGGGGCCGATGTGGCAACCGCCGAGGTCGGGGATGAAGGCGCGGCCAAGCCGGTGCAGCAGTGGCCCGCAGAACAGGATCGGGATCCGGCTGGAACCGGCGTGCACGTTGATCTGGTCGGTGCTGGCGCTCTCCACGTTGGCGGGGTCGAGGACCAGCGCGCCGTCCTCGTCGCCATCAGTGACCTTGACCCCGTGTACGCCGAGCAGGCCACGGACGACCTCGACGTCACGGATCTTCGGAAGGTCGTAGAGCCGGCTTGGGCTGTCACCAAGCAGCGCGGCGACCATTGCCTTGGAGACGAGGTTCTTCGCGCCGCGTACGCGAATTCGTCCTTCCAGCGGAGTGCCTCCGTGTACGACCAGGACGTCGTCGGTCAACGCAACCTCCAGCGCGTCGAGTGGTGCCGGGTATCGGTGGGGTTGGATGTCCTGCGATCTGCGATGACAGGGGTCGGGGACCGGGACACCCACAAGTCGTCGCCCAGGGCAGCATAGCCCTCTGTGACGAAGGCGGACTCGATCAGATCGCCCTTGGCGGTAGCTATCGGCGTTCTGGCACTTTTTGCGCCAGAGTCGATACGGACAGTTATCACACTCCGCTTGGTGGCCGGTTCTCCGTTCCGGGCAGGGCGAGCATCTGGTCCAGCGCGACCCGCGCCTGGTGCGCGGTCTCCGCGTCCACCGTGATCTGGTTCACGACCCGGCCGGCGACCAGCTCCTCCAGCGCCCACACCAGATGGGGTAGGTCGATGCGGTTCATCGTCGAGCAGTAGCAGACCGCCCGGTCCAGGAACATGATTTGCTTGTCCGGGTTGGCCAGCGCCAGCCGGCGGACCAGGTTCAGCTCCGTCCCGACCGCCCACGCCGAGCCGGCCGGCGCCGCCTCGATCATCTTGATGATGTACTCCGTGGATCCGACGAAGTCGGCGGCGCGGACCACCTCGTGTCGGCACTCCGGGTGCACCAGCACGTTGACGCCCGGCACCCGCTCGCGTACGTCGTTGACGCTGTCGAGGGTGAACCGGCCGTGGACCGAGCAATGTCCCCGCCAGAGGATCATCCGAGCGTCACGTAGCTGCGCAGCGGTGAGCCCGCCGGTTGGCTTGTGCGGGTCGTACAGCACGCAGTCGTCCAGCGAGAAGCCCAGCTCCAGCACGGCGGTGTTGCGGCCCAGGTGCTGGTCGGGGAGGAAGAGGACCCGCTGGCCCTGCTGGTACGCCCACTCCAGCGCCCGTTTGGCGTTCGAGGAGGTGCAGACGACACCGCCGTTGCGCCCGACGAAGCCCTTGATGTCCGCGGAGGAGTTCATGTAGGTGACCGGGACGGTGCCTTCGGTGAGACCGAGGTCGGCCAGGGTCTCCCAGGCGGCCTCGACCTGCGGGAGCGCCGCCATGTCCGCCATCGAGCAACCGGCGGCCAGGTCGGGTAGGACAACCCGCTGCTGGTCCGTGGTGAGGATGTCGGCGCTCTCGGCCATGAAGTGCACGCCGCAGAAGACGACGTACTCCGCGTTCGGCCGGGCGGCGGCCTCCCGGGCCAGCTTGAACGAGTCGCCGGTCACGTCGGCGAACTGGATCACCTCGTCGCGCTGGTAGTGGTGGCCCAGCACGAAGACCCGGTCTCCCAGCTGCGCCTTCGCCGCCGTCGCCCGGGCCACCAGCTCGGGGTCGCTCGGTGCCGGCAGGTCGCCGGGACACTCGACTCCCCGTTCGGAGGCCGGATCGCTGCCCCGACCGAGCAGGAGGAGCGCGGTGGCGGTGGCGGAAGGTTCAACCCAGGTCGACGTCACGCCCCCTATGGTTCCACAGCACGACGGCGTCGCGACTGTCGCCGGTGTGTGCTGCCACACTGCTCGGCATGCGTGTGCTGCTCTGCCCGGACAAGTTCGCCGGCACCCTGTCGGCGTCGGCGGTGGCTGCCGCCGTGGCCGCCGGTTGGCGCTCGGTGGCACCGGACGACGACCTGCTGGTGCACCCCCTCGCCGACGGTGGACCGGGGTTCCTGGACGCGTTGGCCGGGGCGGTGGACGCCCGCCGGGTGCCGGTACCAACCGTTGACCCCCTTGGCCGTCCAGCGGCCGGTGAGATCCTGCTCACCCCGGCTGGCACCGGGTACGTGGAGAGTGCCCAGGCCTGCGGTCTGCACCTACTCGCCCCGGCCGAACGTGACCCGAGGCGCACCACCTCGTACGGGGTGGGGCTCTTGGTGGCCGCCGCGGTCGAGTACGGCGCTTCCGAGGTGGTGATCGGGCTCGGTGGCTCGGCCACCAATGACGCTGGTGCGGGCCTGCTCGCCGCCCTCGGCGTGACCGCGCTGGACGACGCCGGCGCGGCCCTGCCGTACGGGGGAGCGGCGCTGGCCGCTGTCGCGGCGCTGGACGGGGCGCCGCGGTTGCGGGACGCCCGGTTGGTCGCGGCCACAGATGTGGACAATCCGTTACTCGGGGTGCATGGGGCGAGCAACGTCTTCGGACCGCAGAAAGGCGCCGACCGGGCGGACGTGCTGCTGCTCGACGCGGCGTTGGAGCGGTTCGTCACGGTCCTCGAACGGGACCTACCCGGTTGCCCTGGTGATCTGGGCGTCCTGCCCGGCGGTGGGGCGGCCGGTGGGCTGGGCGCGGCGGTGCTCGCCCTCGGTGGTCGGCGCTCCTCGGGGATCGGCCTGGTCGCCCGCGCCGTCGGGCTGGACGCCGCGCTGGACAACGCCGACCTGGTGATCACCGGCGAGGGCTCGTTTGATCAGCAGTCCCTGCGCGGCAAGGTGGTCGCCGGAGTGGCCGGTGCGGCCCGGGACCGGGGCGTGCCGTGCGTGGTGCTGGCGGGGCGGGTGGGCGCGGGCCGGCGCGAGGCGGCCGCGGCGGGTGTCACCGAGGCGCACAGCCTCGTCGAGCACTACGGCGGGGCGGAGGACGGCGGGGTGGAGGCGGCGATTGGCCGGCCGGCGGACGGGCTGCGGGCCCTGGCGGCCCGGTTGGCCCGGCAGTGGAGTCGTTGACCGGACCGGGGTGCGGCTGGCGTCACCTGGGTGGCCCGGCAGCAAGCGGCTTACAATCGAAAGCCGGACCGCAGTGGGAATCGTTGACCGACGTGTTGGCCACGACGACCACACCTTACGTGTGCAGGGAGATTCCACGTGACCACGCCAGCGCAGACCGAGTCGACCGAGGCCCCCACGACCGTCATCCTCACCGACGTCGCGGCCCAGAAGGTCAAGGCTCTGATCGAGCAGGAGGGCCGTGACGACCTGCGGCTCCGGGTCGCGGTGCAGCCGGGCGGCTGCTCCGGCCTGCGGTACCAGCTCTTCTTCGACGAGCGGTCACTCGACGGCGATGTCGTCACCGACTTCGACGGCGTGGAGGTCGTCGTTGACCGGATGAGCGCCCCCTACCTGGGCGGCGCCACCATCGACTTCGCCGACCGCATCGACGCGCAGGGCTTCACGATCGACAACCCGAACGCGGGGAACTCCTGCGCCTGCGGCGACTCGTTCAGCTGACCGCTTCCCGGCGGGCCGGCCCGGTTCCTCAGCATGGGACCGGACCGGCCCCCGGTGGTTGTTACGGGAGTTGTCGATGGTTCATCTGAACGGTTACCTCGGGGTAGCCGGAGCGGTAGGCTGACCGACGCCCCGCTCCCGACACCCCAAGGGATGACATGAAGATCGCCGTGACCGGCTCGATCGCGACTGACCACCTGATGAGCTTCCCCGGCCGATTCGCCGAGCAGTTCATCGCCGACCAGCTCGACAAGGTGTCGCTCTCCTTCCTGGTGGACGACCTTGTGCTACGACGGGGCGGGGTGGCCGCCAACATCGCCTTCGGGATGGGCCAGCTCGGCCTGCGCCCGGTGCTGGTGGGCGCGGTGGGCGCCGACTTCGCCGACTACCGGTCCTGGCTGGAGCGGCACGGCGTCGACTGCGACTCGGTACACGTGAGCGAGATCGCCCACACTGCCCGTTTCGTCTGCACCACCGACACCGAGATGTGCCAGATCGCCTCCTTCTACGCGGGGGCGATGAGCGAGGCGCGCAACATCGAGCTGGAGCCGATCGCCCAGCGGGCCGGCGGTCTCGACCTGGTGTTGGTCGGCGCAAACGACCCGGAGGCGATGCTGCGCCACTCCGCCGAGTGCCGGGAGCGGGGGTACGCGTTCGCGGCCGATCCCTCCCAGCAGCTTGCGCGGATGCCGGGTGAGGACGTCGTCGCGCTGATTGAGGGCGCCGATTACCTGATGACCAACGAGTACGAGAAGTCGCTGCTGCAGAGCAAGGCCGGTCTCAGCGACGCGCAACTGCTCGACCTGGTCAAGGTGCGGGTGACCACCCTGGGCAAGCAGGGCGTGGAGATCGCCGGACGGGACATCGACCCGATTCATGTGCCGATCGCCCGCGAGATCCGTGCCGTCGACCCGACCGGGGTCGGCGACGGATTCCGGGCCGGCTTCTTCGCCGGGCTCTCCTGGGGCCTCGGCCTGGAGCGGGCCGCCCAGGTCGGCTCGTTGCTGGCCACCCTCGTACTGGAGGCCGTCGGCACCCAGGAGTACCAGCTCCACCAGGACCTCTTTGTCAAGCGGCTCGCCGACTCGTACGGCGACGCGGCTGCCGAAGAGGTTCGTTCGCACCTGGTGCCGTAGTCCCACCCCGGCGCTGACCCCCGGGCCCCGGGGGTCAGCGCCGGCGGCGAACGTCGAATCCTGGGCCGTCGGGGCCGTCCACCCGGCCCACGAACTCCTGACCTCGAAGCCGGCACCAGGCGGGCAGGTCCACCGCGGCGGCCGGATCGTCGGCCAGCACCCGGACGAGGGCGCCCACCGGCAGCTCGGGCAGGCGGCGGGCCAGCGTGATCACCGGTAGCGGACAGCGTTGCCCCCGGCAGTCGATCACCTCGGGCGCCGTCACAGCCCCACCACCCCGGCTTCGGCCCGCAACGCGCCCACGATCCCCGGCAATTCGGTCAGGAACCGCTCCACCTCGGCCTCGGTCGTGTCCCGGTGCAGCGAGACCCGAACATTGCCGTGCGACAACACTCCCATCGCCGCCAGCACGTGCGACGGGCGCAGCGTCGACGAGGTGCACGACGACCCGGAGGAGACGGCGAAGCCGCGCCGGTCCAACGCGTGTAGCAGCGCCTCACCATCCACGTACAGGCAGGAGAAGGTCACCAGGTGCGGAAGCCGATCTTCTGGATCACCGACCACCTCCACATCCGGCACCTCGGTCGCGACCCGAGCCCGGATCCGGTCCACCAGGCGGGCGAGCCGGGCCGACCGCGCCGCCGCGTCGGCCGCCACCGCGCGCAGACTTGCCGCCGCAGCGACGACCGCCGGTAGGTTCACCACCCCCGGCGTACGCCCTGCCTCGCGTTCGTCCATCGGCCACGGCGACTCCCAGCGGGTGCCCTTGCGGACCACCAGCAGCCCGACGCCCGGCGGTCCGCCCCACTTGTGTGCGCTCGCGGTCAGCACCGACCAGCCCGCCGGCACCGGAGCGTGCCCGACCACCTGTGCCGCGTCAACGTAGAGCGGCACTCCGGCGGCGGCGCAGACGGCACCGGCGGCGGCGACCGGCTGCACGGTGCCCACCTCGTGACTCGCGGCGATCAGGGCCGCGAGCGCGGTGCCGGGTGCCCCGACCGCCGTTGACCAGGCGTCCAGATCGATTCGGCCGACCCGGTTGACCGGGACCGATGTCGCCGTGCCGCCGCCAGCCACGTGCCGCTCGGCGGCGTGCAGCACCGCCGAGTGTTCGATCGCGGAATGCACCAGGCCGGAACCGGCCCGGCGTCGTCCGGCGAGCCCACCGAGGACGGCCGAGTGCGCAGCCGCCGTACCGCTTGGGGTGAACGAGAGCTCGTCTGGTCGGACGCCGAGCGTGGCCGCTGCGGCTTCCCGCGCCGCGTCCAGGAGTTGACGCGCCCGCCGTGCCGGGGCGTAGAGCCGTTGCGGGTCGGCCCAGCCGTCGTCGAGGGCGGCCAGCAGCGCCTGTCGGGCGACGGGGTGCAGTGGCGCGGCGGAGGCGGCGTCCAGGTAGACCGGAGAGGCGTTCACGGAGTTCCACGATATCGCCTCCGCTGTCCCGTGATCACCCCGATGGGGGCGGACAACCCCCCCAATCGGGTCCAGCCGGTCCTGGTCGAGTAATCTGCGACCGTCGGTGACCCCTTTGCCGCCGGTGTTGTAGCTCCACCGGCGGAGGCCGGCAGACAAAATGAGGCGGCGCGCTAGGGAGGCAGGACCAGGTGGTCGCAAGGAGTTCGGAGGTACGGCCGTCGGCCGTACGGCACAGCGCGTACTCGGGAGCCGGTGGGCGCCGGGTGCGGGGTGCCGGCCGGGTGGCCGGGCTCGGTCTCGGCGGAGCGGCACTGCTGGTCCTGCTCACGGGCTGCGATGTCGGCGCCGCGTTCGGCGGCTTCGGCTGGCCGCAGGGTGGCATCACCCCCGAGGCGAACCGGATGTACGACCTGTGGATCGCCTCGTGCATCGCGGCGCTCGCGGTCGGTGTCTTCGTGTGGGGCCTCATCTTCTGGTGTGTGGTGCGCTACCGGAAGCGGGGCAACGAGCTGCCGGTGCAGACTCGCTACAACCTGCCGATGGAGTTCCTCTACACCATCGCCCCGATCCTGATCGTGGCCGTGCTCTTCTACTACACGGCGATCGTGCAGACCGATGTGGGCAAGACCTCCCGGGACCCGGACGTCACCGTCGAGGTGGTCGCCTTCAAGTGGAACTGGCAGTTCAACTACCGCGACGGCCAGGGCGTGGAGGCCAACACGGTCGCTTCGGTCCTCGGCACCAGCGAGGTCATCCCGATCCTGGTGTTGCCCTCGGACCGGTCGATCCGCTTCGAGGAGACCAGCCGCGACGTCATCCACTCGTTCTGGGTGCCGGAGATGCTGTTCAAGCGCGATGTCTTCCCCGGCAGCATTCGCAACGTCTTCGAGGTCTCCAAGCTCGAGGGCGAGGGTGCGTACGTGGGCCGCTGCGCCGAGCTGTGCGGCACCTATCACGCCTTCATGAACTTCGAACTGCGGGTGGTCTCGCCGGAGAAGTACGACCAGTTCCTCGCCGCCAAGCAGGATGGACAGTCCACGCAGGCGGCGTTGACCGCGATCGGCGAGGATCCGTACGCGATGACCACGGAGCCGTTCGACACGCGACGCACCGAGTCGAACTTCAACCCCGACAAGTCGGCCAGCGGCGCGGGTAACTGAGGGAGCAGGCATGAAGACCGAGTGGCGCATCTTCCTCATCATCGCCGGGTTCCTGCTCTTCGCCGCGGCGCTCTATGGGGGCTGGACCTACGGTGACGGCGGCCAGATCGAATGGGTTGGCACCATCGCCCTGCTGTTGAGCTTCGCGCTCTGCCTGATGTGCGGCGGCTTCTTCTGGTTTGTCGCCCGGCGGATCGATCTGCGCCCCGAGGACCGGGCTGATGCGGAGATCGCTGATGGCGCGGGTGAGGTGGGCTTCTTCAGCCCGGGCAGCTACTGGCCGTTCGGGATCGCGCTGGCGGCCACGATCGCCGGTCTCGGCCTCGTGTTCTGGCAGCTCTGGCTGCTGGCTGTCGGCCTGCTGGCGGTTGTCTTCGCCGCCTGTGGCCTGCTCTTCGAGTACTACAGCGGCACCCGGCGCACCGCCGAGCACTGAGCACTACCAGTCGAACGGCCCGTTCCCGGCAGGGAACGGGCCGTTCGACGCGACACAACTGAGCCGGTCTGGCCTTGGCTGAGCTGCTCCGGCCTTGGCTGAGCTGGTCCGGTGACCGTGTGGTCGGTCTGCGTTTGGCTCAGACGGTCGCCGGCCGGACGGTCTGGGCGACCTCGATCCAGCGGTCCAGAGTCTGGGCCGCGGCGCCGGAGTCGATCGAATCGGCGGCGCGGAGGAGGCCGGCCCGGAGCGCCTCGGTCAGGTCTGTGTTCAGGGGCCCCTGGGTGGCGAGCGCGGCGGCGGCGTTGACCAGTACCGCGTCTCGCACCGGCCCGGTCTCCCCAGCCAACAGGCGGCGTACCGCGTCGGCGTTGTAGGCGATGTCGCCGCCACGGAGGTCGGCGAGGGTGGCCCGGGGTATCCCAAGGTCGGTCGCGTCGAGCACGGTCTCGGAGACCGTGCCGTTCTGTGCCGCCCAGACGCGGGTGGGGGCGGCGGTGGTGAACTCGTCGAGCCCGTCCTCGCCGCGCAGGACGAGAGCCGAGTCGCCGCGGGCGGCGAAGACGGCGGCCATGACCGGCGCCATCCGAGCGTCGAAGCAGCCGACCGCGCCGGCTCGGGGACGAGCCGGGTTGGTGAGTGGGCCGAGGAAGTTGAAGGCGGTTGGTACGCCCAGCTCCCGACGGACCGGGCCGGCGTGGCGCATTCCGGGGTGGAACCGGGCGGCGAAGCAGAAGCCGATCCCCGCCTCGGCGACGCAGGTCGCCACCGCCTCGGGGCCCAGGTCCAGTGGCAGGCCGAGGAATTCCAGTACGTCCGCGGTACCGCAGGACGAGGAGGCAGCCCGGTTGCCGTGCTTGACGACCCGTACGCCGGCACCGGCGACCACCAGGGAGGCCATGGTGGAGATGTTCACGGTGTGCGCGAGATCGCCACCGGTGCCCACCACATCCACTGCGGTGGCGCGTAGCTCCGCGGGTAGATCGACTCGAACGGCGTGCGTGAGCATCGCCTCGACCAGGCCGGAGAGCTCGGCGGGGGTCTCGCCCTTGGCCCGCAGCGCGACGGCGAAGCCGGCGATCTGCGCCGGGCCCGCCGATCCGGACATGATCTCACCCATCGCCCACGCGGTGTCAGCGGTGGATAGCTCGTCGCCGCGCAATAGCGCGGCGAGCAGGTGCGGCCAGGTCCGTTCGCCCATCGGGTCCTCCCAAGCGGTCCAGGGGTTGGATCCGGCACCGGCGGATCCGGCGCCGAGGCGGTGCCGGAGTGGGGACGTCAGGTCGGTGCGTGGGTCCGCAGCACTTCGGCAACGGTCGTGCCGGTGGCCACCGGATCGAGTGGGTGCACCAGGGTGGCGTCAACCTCGGCGTAGGCGGCGAGCCATCGGTCGGCGGCGCGAGCGAGCACCACGCAGGTGGGCGGGGCGTCGGCCCGGTCGTCCTTGATCTGCCGGGCGATGCCGAGGCCGCCGCCGGGGTGGGCCTCGCCGTCCAGGAGTAGGAGATCAATTTCGTAGTCGTCGACCAGCCGGATGCACTCGTCGTAGTCGGACGCGTCGACGAACTCAACCAGGAGGCCGGGTGCGGGTCGGGTGCCGACGGCGAGTCGCATCCGGTCCCGGACCTGTGGGTCGTCACTGTAGAGCAGGACAGTGCACCGACGATCGCTCATTGCTTAACTGGCTCCCACCTCGTAGCTATCTGCCGATCGTACCGGGCGTACCCAGCAGGGCTTCCGCGGGCGGTGCTCCCCGGCCCGGCGGTCAGCCCACCGCCGGGCTGGCCCGCTGTTCGGCCTCTTGGCGGTCCAGCTCGCGGTCGATCCGGCGGGCCTCCCGTTCGGCCTGGCGCATCCAGCGCACGATCAGCACCGCCAGCATGGTGACGCTGACGAACTCGCCGCCGGCCCAGAGGATGCCGCCGGCGATCACCTGGTCCTCCCACGGGTCGGCCCAGGTCAGGCCGAGCGAGGAATGCCAGTCGCCACCGAAGAGGGCGGTTGACTGCATGACGGTGAGTCCGAGCACGGTGTAGAACGGCACGGAGAGCAGCATCAGCAGCGCCCGGCCCGGGTAGGGCCAGCGGTTGGGCAGCGGGTCGAGCCCGAGCAGCGGCCAGAAGAGGACGCATCCGATCAGGAGTACGTGTGCGCGGACCAACTCGTGCGCCCACGCGTGTTCGAGCGTGTAGCGGTACAGGTCGGTGAAGTAGAGGGCGAACGGGGTGACCATGAAGATCGCGAAGGCGACCAGGGGGTAGCTGCAGAGCCGGGCGAACCGGCTGTGCACGAGCGTTCGCAGCCGTTCGCGCGGGTGCGGTGGCAACGCCTGTAGCGCCAGCGTGACCGGGGCGCCCAGGGCCAGGAAGATCGGTGCCACCATGGAGAGCACCAGATGCTGCGTCAGGTACACCGACAGCAGCGTCGTGTCGTAGGCCGCCAGCCCGCTGAGGGTCACCGTGGCGACACCGCCGAGGCCGGGGCCGAGGAAGAGTAGCGTTCGGGTTACCGGCCAACGGTGACCGCGCACCCGAAGCCGGCGTACACCGTAGAGGTAGAGTCCAGCTGCGAGCGCCAAGCCGACCGCGATCCAGCTGACCGGCTGCACCTCGGTGAAGATCGATGTAAGGCTGAACGGCGGTGGGACGGCCGCGGGTGCCGCAGGTGCGGCGACCGAGGTCGCGGCTGGTGCGGCGACTTCGGTAGCAATGGAGACTGGATCGACGCGCTGCACGTTTTCACCCTAGGTGAGGCTAAACGGACCCCCCCGATCGGGCTGCCCGGAGCACCGGTTTGGGCCCCCGCTGATCGCCGGCCTTGCTTAACGGCAATAATGACCGCGTGACTGCGGCCCCAGCGATTGACAAGAGCCGGATCCACTCCCTGACGCGACCCAACATGGTCAGCGTCGGGACGATCGTGTGGCTCTCCAGCGAACTCATGTTCTTCGCGGCGCTGTTCGCGATGTATTTCTCGATCCGTGCCGCGGCGCCGGAGCAGTGGGCGGAGCACACGCCGCACCTGAATGTTCCGTACGCGACGACGTTCACGGTGATTTTGGTGCTCTCGTCGGTGACCTGCCAGATCGGCGTGTTCGCCGCGGAGAAGGGGGACGTGCACGCCCTGCGGCGCTGGTTCACGATCACCTTCGTGATGGGACTGATCTTCGTACTCGGCCAGCTGAACGAGTACCGGGAGCTGATCCATGAGGGCGTCAAGATCAACGAAGATGGCTATGGCTCGATGTTCTACCTCACCACCGGCTTCCACGGCCTCCACGTGGCGGGTGGTCTGGTCGCCTTCGTCATCTTCATGATTCGCACCACCATGGGTCGATTCACGCCGGCACAGGCGACGTCGGCGATCGTGGTGTCGTACTACTGGCACTTCGTCGATGTGGTGTGGATCGCGCTCTACGGCATGATCTACTGGCTTCAGTGATCTTGGCGCGCCCCGAACCGCGCCGCTGCTTCGTCCCCTCATGCAAGGTCCAACCGGTTAAGGACACAGGTCATGACTTCTGACAACGACCGCCGACGCGGTCTGTTCGCGCGGTTGCGCGGGCGGCCCGCGGCGCGCAGCCGGGGCCGCCGCCGGCTGGGTGCCGCGGTCCGGCTGCTGGCAGCGCTGATGCTGGCCGGCGGCGCCTACACCGCCTTCGCCCCCAGCGTGCAGGCGCAGGACACGCCGATGTCCGGCGTCGCCGCGGACGGCAAGGCGCTGTTCAACGAAAGCTGTGTGAGCTGCCACGGTCGCAACGCGCAGGGCGTCGAGGGGCGCGGCCCGAGCCTGGTCGGTGTTGGCTCCGCCTCGGTCGAGTTCCAGGTGGGCTCGGGTCGCATGCCGATGGTCCGGCAGGAGGCGCAGGCGCCCCGCAAGCCCCCGGTCTTCACTCCCGATGAGATCCGTCAGCTCGGGCAGTACATCCAGGAGCTTGGCGGCGGCCCGGAGTTGCCGCCCGGCGAGGATCTCCACGAGGACGGCAACCTCGCCGCCGGTGGTGAGCTGTTCCGGATCAACTGCGCGCAGTGCCACGCCTTCGGTGGTGGTGGCGGCGCACTCTCCTCGGGTAAGTACGCGCCGACCCTGAAGCCGGCCAGCGACCGTCAGATCTACGCCGCGATGCTCAGCGGTCCGCAGAACATGCCGGTGTTCGGGGACAACCAGATCACGCCCGAGCAGAAGGCCGACATCATCGCCTACATCCAGGAGAACCTGAACCACAACCAGGACCCGGGTGGCTTCAACCTCGGCCGCTACGGCCCCTCGACCGAGGGCCTGGCGATCTTCCTGGTCGGCATCGTCGCGCTGGTCTTTACCACCCTGTGGATTGCGGGTAAGTCGTGACCGGGCGGTTCCTGACCAACATTGCGCCGGTGTCGCGGGTCGGCACCGCCCACAGCGAGGTGACGGCATGACCACCACTCACCCTGGACACGCGGGCGGCGACCAGCCGGTCGATCTGGATGATCCGGATCTCAGTCGCTTCGACATCGTCCGTGCGGGCGCCCGTGAGGACGACATTCAGATCGTGCACTACGAGCCGCAGGTCGTGCCGGGCAGCAAGGCCGAGCGGCGACTGAGCCGTACGGTCGCCCTGTTCTTCCTGCTGACCGGGGTCTCCGCGACCGCCTTCCTGGCGATCTACATCTGGTGGCCCTGGGAGTACGAGCTGGGCTACGGCGGCGACAAGTGGTATACGCCGTTGCTCGGCGTCACCCTGGGCATCTCCCTGCTCGGCATCGGCTTCGGCGTCCTCACTTGGGGCAAGAAGTTGCTGCCCAAGGAGGTGTCGGTTCAGGACCGGCATGAGGGCGTCAACGAGCGGGACCGCAAGATCACCGGACAGACGATGCTCTACATGGCGGATGAGCTGGGCGTGAAGCGCCGGCCGCTGCTGGGAGTCTCCCTGCTGGCCGGTCTCGCGCCGGTCGGCGCGGTGGCTGCGGCGCCGCTGGTGGGTGGCCTGATCTCACAGCCACACAAGAACAACCAGATGTTCACCACGGGTTTCGCGCCCACCGAGGGCGGACAGAAGATCCGGCTGGTCCGTGAGGACGGCCGCCCGATCCGCCCGGCGGACGTCAGCGCTGGTGGCCAGATCACCGTCTTCCCCGGCATCGAACACGGGGTGAGTAACAAGTACGCGGACTCGCCGGCGTTGTTGATCCACCTTCGGGACACGGATGCGCAGGAGGCCCGCGAGGCCAACGTGCGGATCGGCCACGACGACTTCATGTGGGGCAACTTCGCCGCCTACTCCAAGATCTGCACGCACGCTGGCTGCCCCGCCAGCCTCTACGAACAGCAGACCAACCGGCTGCTCTGCCCGTGTCACCAGTCGCAGTTCCTGATCACCGACAACGCGAAGCCCATCTTCGGTCCCGCCAGCCGTCGGCTGCCGCAGTTGCCGATCGTCGTTGACGACGAGGGTTACTTCGTGGCCACGTCCGACTACACCGAGACCGTCGGGCCCGACTTCTGGGAGCGGCCGTGAAGCGGCGCAAGTTTGAGATGGCAGCCGTCCCGGGGAACGTGGCCCGGGGAGTGGACGACCGTTTTCAGGCGGCCACCCCGCTCCGTCGGCTGCTGAACAAGGTCTTCCCGGACCACTGGTCCTTCCTGCTGGGTGAGATCGCGCTCTTCTCGTTCATCGTGCTGCTGCTCACCGGGGTCTTCCTGACCTTCTTCTTCGAGCCGGCGATGACCGAGGTGATCTACAACGGCAGCTACGCCCCACTGCGGGGCACGCCGATGTCCGCCGCGTACGCCTCCAGTCTGGACATTTCGTTCGACGTCCGCGGCGGCCTGATCATGCGGCAGATGCACCACTGGTCGGCCCTGTTGTTCATGGCCGCGATCGTGGTGCACATGCTGCGGGTCTTCTTCACCGGCGCGTTCCGCAAGCCGCGGGAGACCAACTGGATCATCGGCTCGCTGCTGTTCTGGGTCGGCTTCCTGGCCGGCTTCACCGGCTACTCCCTGCCGGACGACGGCCTCTCCGGCACCGGGCTCCGGATCGCCTCCGGCATCATGTTGTCGATTCCGGTGATCGGCTCCTGGGTCACGTCCTCGATCTTCGACGGCGAGTTCCCCGGAACGATCATCGTCAGCCGGTTCTACATCGCGCACGTACTGCTCATCCCCGGCTTGCTGCTCGCCCTGATCGGCGCCCACCTGGGGCTGGTCTTCAAGCAGAAGCACACCCAGTGGCCCGGCCCCGGCCGGACCAACGACAACGTGGTCGGCGAGCGGATGTTCCCGCGCTACGCGTTGAAGCAGGGCGGCTTCTTCATGGTCGTCTTCGGCGTGATCGCGCTGATGGCTGGCCTGTTCCAGATCAACCCGATCTGGCTGTTCGGGCCGTACGAGGCGTGGGTGGTGTCGGCTGCCAGCCAGCCCGACTGGTACGTCATGTTCCTCGACGGCTCGACCCGGCTGATGCCCGCCTGGGAGATCAACATTCCGATCGGCGACGGGTACGTCATCCCGCCGCTGTTCTGGCCAACGGTCGTGTTGCCCGGGGTGTTGGTGGGTATGTCCGTGCTCTATCCGTTCATCGAGGCGCGGCGCCTCAAGGACTACCGTAGCCACAACCTGCTCCAGCGGCCGCGGGACGTTCCGGCCCGAAGCGGGCTGGGCGCCATGGCCGTCACCTTCTACCTGGTGCTGGCGCTCTCCGGGGCGAACGATGTCATCGCCGACAAGTTCAATATCAGCCTGAACGCGATGACCTGGGGTGGCCGGATCGGTCTGCTGCTCCTCCCACCGCTGGCGTACTTCGTCACCTACCGGATCTGTCTGGGGCTACAGCAGCACGACCGGGAGGTTCTGGCGCACGGCGTCGAGACCGGCATTATCCGGCGGCTGCCGGACGGTCGGTTCGTCGAGGTACACCAGCCGCTCCACCGCGAGGACGGCGAGCTGGAGTACGTCGGCTGGGTGGTGCCGAAGAAGATGAACCGGCTCGGCGCGCTCGGCCCGGCGATCCGGGGCTTCTTCTACCCGATCGAGAAGCCCGCCGAGGCGCCGGTATCGCCGGCACCCCCGGTCGATTCGGACACCGAGCGTTCGGAGATCACCAGCGGCGAGCGCCGCTGACCTCACCCGCGACGTAGCCGCATGTGGCGCCCGCCGGAGTTTCCGGCGGGCGCCACGTCTGTTGGGCATACCTGGGCCGGGACCGAGGAATAACCCCGGCCAGCCGGGTATCCGTGCGGTCCAACGTCTCTAGGGGAGGACGAATGTTGGGATTCAAACGCCTGGGCCTGCTGGCCGCGTTGGTGCTGGTGGGTATCGCACCCGCCGCGGCCGCCCACGCCGCGGCGCAGCCGTCACAGCAGGACACCCAGTACCTGCAGGCCCTACACCAGGTGAATCAGTTTGAGATCGGCAAGGGGGAGCTGGCCGGGCAGAAGGCCCAGGACCAGGGGGTCAAGAATTTGGGCCAACAGATCGGGACTGACCACACCCAACTGGACGAGACGGTCCAACAGGTCGCCAACCAGCTCGGAGTCGAGCTGTCGAGTGAGCTGACGGCCGACCAGCAGGACGCCACCGACCAGATGAACAACGCCAGTGGCGAGGAATTCGACCAGCTCTGGGTGACCAGTAACCTGACCGCTCACGTCCAGGCCATCCAGGCCACCCAGACGGAGATCTCGCAGGGCTCCGAGCCGTCGGTGATCGAGCTTGCGCAGACCGCGCTGCCGACCCTGCAGACCCACTACGACGAGTTGGTCGAGCTGGCGAACCAGCTGGGTGTCCCGGTCCCGCAGAGCACCGGCACCGGCACCCCGAGCCCGGGTATGACCACTCCGGGCCCGGGCACCACCACCGAGAGCCCGGCTCCGGGTAGCACCACCGAGTCACCGGCTCCGGGCGGCGGTACCGGCACTGAGACCCCGGCTCCGGGTACGAGCTGACCACGATGAGGTAGGCCCGGACAACGATAAGGTAGGTCGACGGCTGGTCCACCCCGGACGGGGTGGACCAGCCGTCGGCTGGCAGTGGCTGCGCCCTGTGCCGGCCGTCAGTCAGCGGTGGCGAGGCCGATCGCGAACGTCTGCTCGAGGTCGTGCTGCGAGTACGCGCGGAACGCGATGTGGGAGTCGGTGTTCAGCACCCCCGACACCTTGGAGATACGCCCCGCGATCACCTCAGCGATCTGCTCGAACTCGCGGACCCGGACTATCGCGACCAGGTCGACCTGTCCGGCCACTGAGTAGACCTCGCTGACGCCGGGCAGGGCGGCGAGCGCCTCCGCCACCTCGGGGATCGAGTCGGTGGCGCAGTCGATCAGGACAATCGCGGTGATCACGGGAGTTCGCTCCGTTCGTCGGCTTCGCCGCTCATGCTAGACGCTCCCGGCGGCGGTGGGTTCGTTGACGACGACGGTGAGGTCGGTCCCCACGCGGATCGCATTCTGAAGTTGCTCCTCCGCTGCCACCGTGGCGCCCGGCCAGACCACAGCCCTGGTGACAGCCCCGTGCACCCGGGCACCCGCCCCGACCACTGCCGACCGGCACTGGCCGGTGACCAGCGCCGTGGGGTGAACCAGGGCGTCGCCGCCCGTGGCGTGCAGGTTGGCGGTGAGATAGTCGGCGGGTGTGCCGGTGTCGTAGAACGTGCCGGGATAGGGGACCACGGTCAGCTCGCCGGCTGCCTCCGCCGGACGCCAGACCGTCCGGACTAGATCTCCGAACTCCGGTGCTAGGTCCCGAACTCGTCGCCAGGGCAGCAGGGAGAAACCGGTGAAGTCGTGGCCGTCGAAGGTGCCGGGTGCCGTCGGGTGCACGGCGGGTTGACCCAGCAGCCGTACGGTCTCGCCATCCCAGTCCTGCAGCAGTGCGGCGATATCCGGCCCAGGTGGACGGTCCGGGTCGGCGAGGTAGGCGTCGGCGTTTCCGACCAGCACGCCCCGCCCGTCGATCCAGTCGCGTAGCTTCGCCAGGCCGCCGGCGGTGCCGAGCGGGCCGTCGGGCTCCACCGACCGGTGGGCCCGGTCGCCGACGTGCGCTACTACCTGCTCGGCGAGGTAGCTGGCGTTGACCGCCACCCGGCTCGTCCCCGTCAGGCCGATCCCGGCGAGCCGCGCGAGCACCCGGTCCAGTAGCGGGACGTTCCCGACCGGACAGAGCGCCTTGGGTACCCGCTCGGTCAGCGGACGCAGCCGGCTGCCCTCGCCAGCGGCGAGGGCCACCGCGCAGATCTCGACGGCGGTCACGGCTGGTGGTCGGGGAGCGCTGGCGGGAACTGCCCGGCCAGCGGCCCGATGTCGAAGTAGCCGAGCAGGCGGGCCGTGGGCCAGGTCAACTTCGGTAGGGCGTCCAGCGGGTGCCAGGCGGCCTCGAAGACCTCCGCACCGTCTACCCGCAGGGCCGTGGTCGACGCCGGGACCTCGGCGGTGAACACCACGTCCACCCAACCCTTGTCGTGGACGACCGCGTTCGGTACCGCCGGGGTCAGCTCGTGGGGGGAGAGCCGGATCCCGGTCTCTTCGTAAAGTTCGCGGCACGCCCCGAGCACCGGCGCCTCCCGCTTCTGCAGCAGCCCCGCTGGCAGCGTCCACCCCCGGCCGGGCGGTTGGCGTAGCAGGAGCAGCCGGCCGGCTCCCGTGGCCTCGGTGTCGCGAACGAGGGTTACCGCACCGACGATGTACTTGGGCACGGTCAGCCGGACCAGGCGACGCCGGACGGGCAGCGGGAGCCGGTAGAAGACCTGGTATGCGACGGCACGTCCGGTTACCCGCAAGCGGCAGATCATGCGTTCAGGCTAATGCCGTCGGGTGAAGCTCTGCGGCCCTGGGGCCGGTCGGGTCACCGACGGTGGTCGACCAGGTCGATGAGCTGCTGCACCACCGCGTCCGGTGCGATCGCCCGGTCGAAGACCGCGACGAGCATCGTCTCCAGATCGGGGTAGCCGAGCTCCTCGGAGAGCCGGAGCAGGGGCAGGTCGCTGGCGAGACCGCGATCGTGCTTGCGTAGGGCCAGCCCGACGGCGGCCCGGCCGAGGCGGACCTTGTCGGCGATGGAGATTCCCGGTTCGGTGTGGTCGGCGAACCAGCGGTTGATCTGCATCTGGGCTTGTGGGGACTTGACGAAGCCGAGCCACTCCCGACGGGGGCCCCGCGGGGCCCCGTCGAAGTCACCGGGCGTCTGCTCGGTCTCGGTGAAGATCTCCACGACGTCGCCGTCCTCGAGGCAGGAGGAGAGCGGGGCGAGTCGACCGTTGATCCGGGTCGCCAGGCAGTGGTCACCGCGCTCGGTGCCGAGCTCGTACGCGAGGTCGACCGGGGTGGCTCCGGCGGGCAGCACCACCTGTCGCCCGTCGGCGAAGACCTGGATCTGCGCCTCGGCGAGGTCGCTGCGCAGTGACTCCAGGAACTGCGCCGGGTCGGCGGTCTCCTGTTCCCAGTCCAGCACGCGTCGCAGCCAGTCCAGTCGTTCGTCCTGAACGGCCTGGTCAACGTGGGCGCGGGGGAAGCGGTAGCTGGCGGCGATGCCGTATTCCGCACAGCGGTGCATCTCTTCGGTGCGGATCAGCACCTCCACCGTGCGGTCTCGCAGCCCGCGAACGCTCGTGTGGAGGGAGCGGTAGAGGTTGTTCTTCGGGGAGGCGATGTAGTCCTTGAACCGGCCGGGTACCGGTGGCCACGTGCCGTGAATCGCGCCCAGAGCCGCGTAGCAGTCGGTGTCCGGGCCGTTCACGACGACTACGACCCGGGGCAGGTCGTACGGGGTGGCGTGGTCGCCGGCCACGGTGTCCTTCCAGATCGAGTAGAGGTGGCGCGGCCGGGGGTTCACCTCGGCGTTGACCCGGCTACGGCGGAGCGCCGTCTTCGCCCGGGAGACGATTTCCGTCAGGTATGCGTCCCAGCCGGGCCGGTCGTGCAGGTGCCGGGAGATGCGGTCGTGCTCCGCTGGCTCCAGGTGCATCAGGACGATGTCATCCAGTTCTCGCTTGAGCTTCTGGATGCCCAGCCGGTCGCAGAGCGGAACGAGCACCTCCTGGGTCTTGCGGGCGATGCGTTCCCGGGACGCGGCGGAGCGAACTCCGAGTGTGCGCATGTTGTGCAGCCGGTCCGCCAGTTTGATGATCAATACGCGGACGTCCTTGCCGGCCGCGATGATCATCTTTCGGGTCGTCTCGGCCTCGGCGGCCTTACCGTAGAACGCCTTGTCGAACTTGGTCACTCCGTCAACCAGGTGGGCGACCTCGGGCCCGAAATCGTCGGCGAGGGCTTGGAGGGTGTAGCGGGTGTCCTCGACGGTGTCGTGCAGCAGCGCTGCGACCAGGGTGGTCGCGTCCATGCCGAGGCCGGCGCAGATCTGGGCGACCGCGAGCGGGTGGGTGATGTAGGGCTCACCGCTCTTGCGGAACTGCCCGCGGTGCATCGTCTCGGCGATCGTGTAAGCCCGACGCAGCACCGACGGGTCCGTTCCGGAGTGGATGTTCCGGTGGGTGCGGACCAGCTCACCAACCGGTTCGGCCTCGGTGGTGGACCAAGCCAACAAGGTCCGCAGTCGGCGGGTCAGCGGCAGCTCCGCCGGTTGGGGCGGAAGTCCGCCCTCCAAGGCGGCGCCGTGTCCGGCGTCGACATCCACGAGGGATACCTCCTCACCCCGGCCCCAGGTCACCGTGCCCGGTACCGGGAGCCGGCCCAGAAACGGGCGGGACTGCACTTGTTAACAGCTTATGCGAGTCAGCGTCATCCGATCAGCTAGTTGGTCATGGGCTTTCGGTCGAGAATTGGTGGGAAGCCGCGGTTGCCGCCTTCGTAAGTAGGGCTCGGAACCGGCCCGCACCGGCGGTCGGGGAGGCCCAGGCGGACGACATCTCTACCAACCGGGTCTCCGGACGCTCCAACCAGGACAGAATGCATTCGGTCTCCTCGGCGCTGGTAGCCGGAGTAGGTCCGTGCCCCGGGGTGACGGTCTCCGCGGTCGCCCGGATCGTGGCGATCGTCGGTCGTGGGTGGATTCCGGGCGGGGACACCCCGGCGCCGGCCAGCCGTCCGTGCCGCACCAGCGCCAACTCCCAACCCCCGTCCGGCGCCGGCCGGGCAGCCACCACCTCGGCGATCCCGGTCAGCGCGGCGAGTCGCTGCATCCGGATAATCGCGCGCAGCACGGCGGTGAGCCGGGACCGCACCACCGCGGCCTCCTCGTAGCGTTGTCCCGCCGAGAGTGTCTCGATTCGGCCAAGCAAGGCGTCCACCACGCCCTGCGGGTCGCCGCCACACGCCGTACGGAAGGGCGTCGTCGCGCGGTCCGCGTACTCCGCCGGAGTGATCCGGTGTTCGCAGGGCGCCGGGCAGCGACCCAGCTCGGCCACGGCGCAGGCCGGCGTGGCCTTCCGTAGCGACAGCCGGTGCGTGCACTGCCGCAGCGGCATCGCGTCGTGGAAGCCGGCCGCCGCGAGCTCCGCGGCGCGCCGGGAGGCGAAGGGCCCGAGGTAGGCCTCGTCCCCCGGGGCCAGGTTTCGCACCACCGACAACCGTGGGTACGCCTCGTCGGTCAGCTTCAGCCAGACCACCCGCTCGGGGAACTTCGACCGTCGGTTGTACGGCGGGGCGTGTGTCCCGATCAGGCGCAGCTCCCGCACCTGGGCCTCGAGCGGGTGGGCGCACTCCACCGCCTCCACCCGCTCGGCGGCGGCGAGCATCTCCGAGATGCGGGCCCGCTTCTCCCCGGCCGTGAAGTAGCTGCGGACCCGGGTGGCGATGTCGACCGAGGTGCCGACGTAGAGCGGGCGGTCGTCGGTGCCTCGGAACAGGTAGACCCCGGGCGCGTGGGGCAGGCCCTCGGCGAGGTGTCGCTTGCGGCGCTGCGTCGGGGTGACCGCCCGGGCGAACTCGATCGCCTCGCCGATGGTGTGCACCCGGTGGCCACCGAGCCGCGCGATCAGGCCGTGGAGCACGTCAACGGTGGCCCTCGCATCGTCCAACGCCCGGTGGGTGGGCCGGGTGGCGGTGCGGAAGTATGCCGCGAGGGTGCCGAGTCGGCGGTTGGGCACCTCGTCGCGGGTCAGCACCCGTCGGGCCAGCGCCGCCGTGTCCAGCACCCGCGGGTTCGGCCAGCGGTAGCCGTGCGCCGCGCAGGCCGCCTTGAGGAACCCCACGTCGTACGGGGCGTTGTGGGCAACCAGGACCGCGTCGGCGGAGAGGAACTCGAGGAAGCTCGGCAGGACCTCGGTGATCGGTGGGGCGGGCCGCAACATCGCCTGGGTGATGCCGGTGAGCACGGTGACGAAGGGTGGGACCGATGTGCCGGGGTTGACCAGGGTGGCGAGTTCGCCGAGCTGTTCGCCGCCGCGGACCTTCACCGCGCCGATCTCGGTGATGCCGCCGCCGTCCGGCGCGCCGCCCGTGGTCTCGAGGTCGACCACGACGAAGGTGGTCGCGTGGAGCGGCAGTGCCGGGTCAACGCCGCCGACAGCGGGGTCGAGACCGGCCAACAACTCCTGGACATATTTCTGCGGTGCCATCGGCGGGCACGCTAACGGCCCGGTCCGACACCGTGCCCCGCGGCCTTCGCCATCGTGTCGCCCGTGGCGTCGCCGACTTCGGTGGGCGGCGGAGAGTTGACAGCAGTACTGCGATGAGATATCGGCTCACTCGCTCGGCGGTGCGCCGGGCGACAGTGGGAGACTTGCCATATGCCCCTCGCCGAGCCGTACGACGACGACCACCGCCCCGTGGACGAGTCGGTCGCCGCTGCGCCGGAGCCGGGCATCGAGGGTACGGGGGGCACTCTCGATGATCCGGTTGTCGCCGGCGCCACCGCGTCCACCGCCAACCCGGCCAGCACCGGCATCGCCGGTGCGTCCGGTTCCGGACCCCGCAGCGGGGCCGATCCCGTGTCATCCGCTGACGGTCCCGCGCCAGCGGGCGACGGTCCCGCGTCGTCCGCTGACGGTCCCGCGCCGCCGGGTGACGCGGGCCCCGCAGCGGAGGGCGGTCCGGAACCGGTGCTGCCGGAGCCGGTCCGGCAGCGGATCGTGGTGCTGGCCGCCGCGGTGTTGCCCGGCTTGCCCGCCGACGAGGTGCCGGTCCCGCTGCGCCGGGTGGCCAAGTTCGCCCCCAACCGCCGGGCGCGGCTCGGCGCGCCGATGATCGCGACCCAGCTGACCGGCGACCCACTGTTTCGTCAGCGGGTAGCCGCGCGGGTGCTTGCCGACGCCGGTGACCTCGGCGCGGCGGTGCTCGGGGGCACCGCGCCGGCCGCCGCCGAGCCGGTGGAGGTTGCGGCACTGGCGTACCTGGCGCGTCCGCGGGGGTGGCGGGACCTCATCGAGTCCAGCGGCGCGGCGGTCCGGGCCGAGGCGGACAGCGCGGTCGTCGCCGAGCTGGTCCGAGAGGCCGAACAGCGGGCTACCCGGGCAGAACACGACCGTGCGGTGGTTCGGGTCGAGGCAGACAAACTCCGCGACGAGCTGGCCCGGGTCCGCGAGGAGATCGGCCAACTCCGGGAAGAGTCACGGCAGCTTGGCCGGTCGTTGCGGGAGACGCAGGCTCGAGAGCGCCGGGCGAGCGAGTTGCTCGCCACCGAGCGGGGCCGGGCGGCGCGCGTGACGGCGGACGCCGAGGCGGAGCTGCGCCGGGCCCGGGCCCGGCTGGCCGAGGCGGAGGCGGCGGCCGGGGTGGCCCGGGCCAGTGCCAAGGAGTCCAGGTCGGTTGACGACGCCCGGTTGTGGCTGCTGCTGGAGACGATCGGTCAGGCCGCGGTGGGCCTGCGGCGGGAGCTGGCGTTGGATCCGGCGGACAGCTTGCCGGCCGACTTCGTCGCCGAAGCCTTCGCCGACCGGTCCGACGCTCCCGTGACGGGCGTCGCCACCCGGGCCCGGGACTCCGACGATCCGGCCCGGTTGGACCAGCTGCTCGCGTTGCCCCGGGCGCATCTGGTGGTGGATGGCTACAACGTCACCAAACGAGGCTTCGGCGAGATGTCACTGGAGCAGCAGCGTAAGCGGTTGATCACCGGGCTGGGGGGGATTGCCGCGCAGACCGGCGACGAGGTGACCGTGGTCTTCGATGGCGCCGAGCGGATGCATGGCTTGCCGCCGAGTCCCCGGGGCGTCCGGGTGCTCTTTTCCCGTAAGGGCGAGACGGCCGATGAGCTGATCCGGCGGCTGGTCCGGGCCGAGCCGTCGGGGCGGCCGGTGGTGGTGGTCTCTGCGGACCGGGAGGTGGCCGATGGCGTACGTCGGCACGGCGCCTACCCGTTGGGCGCCGACGCGCTGCTGCGCCGGCTGGCCCGTTCCTGACTGGCCGGAGGATTCAGCCCGAGCGGACGCGGCAGTCGGATTTGACTCCCGGGGGAACCCGGTGGCGAGTTGATCTAGTTGTCCGGGATCTGTCATACGCTGTGTCTAGCGTCGATGTGACCGACGGTGTTGGGCGGACCTCGCAGAGGTGGGGTGCGGGCGTGGTCAGGAAGCGCGACCTGCTGGCCCGGTCACCCTCGGCGCGGCGGGAGGCGTGATGTTGATCGACTGTGACGGTTGCGTGGGTCGGGCAGACGGCTGTTCGGGTTGCCTGATGACCGTTCTGCTCAACGAGACCGTGGAGTTCGGTGCGGCCGAGGTACGGGCGATGGAGGTCTTCGCTCGGGCCGGGTTCGACGTGCAGGTGCTGTCGGAGCCCCGGCCTCCGGCGGACCGGCCCGGCCGTCGCCACCGTCGGGTGGCCTGAGCTGCCCATCGGAGCGGGGCGGGCCGCGTGGTGCCCCGTGGGGCGGGCCGCGTGGTGCCCGTGGGGCGGGGAGCCGCATGTGCCCGGGGGCGGGGAGCCGCGTGGTGCCCGCGGAGTCTCGACGCACCTACTGCGGCCGGCCCCGATCGTCCGGTTGTCGTCGATGGTGTGTGCACCTCGTCCGTCGGGACCGGGTGGCCACTACGATGGGCGCGCACAGCGGGAGGGAGTGGCATGACGCGGGAATGGCGCGCTGCGGGCGGGTCCGTCGCGACCGCCGGCATCGTGGGCCGGGAGGCGAACCGGTGAGTCCGCGCGGCTGGGCCCTGCTCACGCTGGTCGGGCTGGTCGCTGCGCTGGCCGTCACCGCCGCGGTGCTGATCCCGTGGCAGCGCCCGCCGGCCCCGCGCGCCGACCAACTCGCCGCCCTAGACGAGCTACCGGGAGAGCAGGTGCGTAGGGGGCGGGAGTTCCGGGCGGCACTGCGGCCCGGCGGCTGGGCGGCGCTCGGCGTCGGCCTGTTGGTGGCGCTCGCGCTGGGCCTCACCCCGCTGGGCAGTCGCCTGGTCGAGCTGGTTGGCCGCCCGTTCGGTGGGCACTGGGCCGCGCAGGCGGTGCTCGGTGGGCTCACCGTGGTGCTCGTCGCCGACCTGATGACCCTGCCGTTCGCCGCCTGGCGACACAGCGTGCTCACTCGCTACGGGCTGGCGACCAACAGCTGGGGTGGCTGGACCGCTGACCTGCTCCGGTCGTACGCGGTCAGCGCCGTCATCGGGGCAGTGGCCCTGGCTGGCTTCTACACCGTGATCCGGCTGGCGCCGCGCTGGTGGTGGGCGTTCGGCGCGGCCGGGGCAGCCGGCCTGGTGATGCTCTTGTCCTTCGTGTTCCCGGTGCTGGTGGAGCCGGTGTTCAACCGGTTCACCCCGTTGGAACCGAGCCCACTGCGGACAGAGTTGATGGAGCTGGCGGACCGTGACGGCGTACCGGTCCGGGACGTGCTGGTGGCGGACGCCTCCCGTCGCACCCGCGCCGTCAACGCCTACGTGTCCGGGCTGGGGCCGACCCGGCGGATCGTCGTCTACGACACCCTGCTGCGCGAAGCCACCCCGGAGGAGGTGACCGCGGTGGTGGCCCACGAGTTGGGGCACGCCAAGGAGCGCGACGTGGTGGTCGGCACGCTGACCGGCGCGCTGGGCGCGGCGGTGCTGGTGGTGGCGCTCTACCTACTCGGGTTTGTCGCTCCGTTGCTCCGGATGGCCGGTGTTGACTCGATCGACCAGCCGCGGGCCTTCCCGTTGCTGTTGGCACTGGTGACGGTGGCCGGCCTGGTCGCCACGCCGGCACAGGCGTTGATCTCCCGTCGGGTCGAGGCACGGGCTGACGCACACGCGCTGGCGCTGACCAGGGACCCGGGCGCCTTCGTGGCGATGCAGCGCCGACTCGCCGGCATCAACCTCGCCGACCCCGACCCGCCCCGGCCGGGATACCTCTATTCCGCCAGCCATCCGTCCACCGTGGAGCGGATCGCCGCTGCCCGCGCCTATGCCAGGAAGACCAGCCGATGAGCGAGAGCCGAACGTTGCTTGTGACGAACGACTTCCCACCTCGGCCCGGGGGAATCCAGTCTTTCGTGCATGGCCTCGCGGTGCGCCAGCCCGCGGGCTCGGTGGTGGTCTACGCCTCGAGTTGGCGGGGCGCCGAGAAGTTCGACGCCGAACAGCCCTTCGAGGTGGTGCGGGAAGACACCAAGGTGCTGCTGCCCACCCCGCTGGTGGCGCGGCGGGTCACCCAGCTTGCGAGGGAGAACGACTGCGATACGGTCTGGTTCGGTGCAGCGGCACCACTCGGGCTGCTCGCCGCGGGTCTGCGGCGTCGGGCCGGCGTGCGGCGGGTGGTGGCACAGACCCACGGGCATGAGATTGGCTGGGCAGCACTTCCCGGTGCCCGTTCCGCACTACGGCGGATCGGCCGGGACGTTGACGTGACCACGTACCTGGGGGAGTACACCCGGCTCCGGCTGGACCGGGCGTTGCGTGGGTCGACCGAGCTGCGTCGGCTCGCGCCCGGTGTCGACCTCGACACCTACCACCCGGCCGTCCAGGGCGACTCGGTGCGGGCCCGGCTCGGGCTGGTTGACCGACCGGTCGTGGTCTGTGTGTCCCGGCTGGTGCCGCGAAAGGGGCAGGACACGCTGATCCGGGCGTTGCCGGAGATCCGCCGCCGGGTCCCGGACACCGCACTGCTGATCGTCGGGGGCGGGCCCTACCGGAACGGGCTGGGGAAGCTGGCCCGGCAGGTCGGTGTCGAGCGGGACGTGGTCTTCACCGGCACGGTACCGGGGGCGGAGTTGCCCGCGCACTACGCGGCCGGCGACGTGTACGCGATGCCGTGCCGTACCCGGAACCGGGGTCTGGACGTGGAGGGGCTGGGCATCGTCTACCTGGAGGCCTCCGCGACGGGGCTGCCCGTGGTGGCCGGTGACTCCGGCGGCGCACCGGATGCGGTGCGCGACGGCGAGACGGGTTTCGTGGTGCGGGGGCGGGACGTGGCCCAGCTCGCCGACCGGGTGGCGACCCTGCTTGCCGACCGGGATCTGGCTCGCCAGTTTGGTGCCGCCGGTCGGGCCTGGGTCGAACGCGAGTGGCGGTGGGAGACCCAGGCCGCCCGGATGACCACACTCCTGCAGCCCTGAGCGACGCGGTTGGCCCGGAGCGGCGGTGTTCAGCCCCGGCGGTCAGCCCAGTCGGGCCAGAATCCGGTCAGCAGGTTCTGGACGGCCGAAGTGCCAGCCCTGGCCGGCGTCGCAGCCGATGGCCCGCAGCCGTTCGGCCTGCCCGGCGGTCTCCACCCCCTCCGCGGTGACGGTCAGGTTGAGCGCGTGGGCGAGCGAGACCAACGATGCGACGATCCTTTCGTCTGCCTGGGGCTCCTGGGCGCGCAGTCCGGCAACGAACTCCCCGGCCACCTTCAGCTCGGTTACCGGTAGGTCGCGCAGGTACGCCAGGTTGCTGTAGCCGGTGCCGAAGTCGTCGATGGCGATGCGGACACCGAGGTCTGCGAGGCGGCGCAGCGCCTGCACCGGTTCCTCGGCGGGGCTCATCATGGCGCTCTCGGTGATCTCCAGCTGGAGACGTTCCGGCGGTAGTCCGGTGTGTCGCAGTATGTTGCGGACCTCCTGCACCAGGCCCGGCCGGTGCACCTGCCGGACGGCGAGGTTGACGCTCACGAACGGCGTTCCGGTGGTCGCCGACCAACTGCCCGCTGCCCGGCACGCTTCGGCGAGCACCCACCCACCGAGCGGGATGATCAATCCGGTCTCCTCGGCAAGGCCGATGAACTGGCCCGGGCGCAGAACACCCAGCTCCGGATGCCGCCAGCGCACCAGTGCCTCCACACCCAGCATGCGGCCGTCGCGCAGGGAGGCGAGTGGTTGGTAGTCGAGGTAGAACTCGCCCCGGTCCAACCCGGCGGGGATCGCCGCGGTCAGTGCCTGGCTGGTTAGCTCTCGGCGGTCGCGCTCGGCATCGTAGAGCGTCCAGCGACCGCCGCCGGCTGCCTTGGCCCAGTGCAGGGTGCAGTCGGCGGCCCGCATCAGCTCGTTCGCGGAGGCGCCGGCAACCTGCCGCTCCACGATGCCGATGCTGGTCCGGACCGTCACCTCGTGGCCCGCCACCGCGGCCGGTTCGTGCACGGCGGCCAGGGCCGCCTCCGCCACCGCGATCACGTCCCGGGTGCCGCCGGTGCGTTCGATCAGGATGACGAACGCGTCGCCGCCGAGTCGGGCGACCAGATGCCCGGTGAGGGCCTGGCGCAGCCGGTTGGCCACTTCCGTGAGCACCCGGTCTCCGGCCTGGTGCCCGTGCTGGTCGTTGACCCGCTTGAACCCGTCCAGGTCGAGATAGCAGAGGCCGACCCGGTCCGTGTCGCGCTGCGGCGCCTCCAGCGCCGCGGTGAGCCGCTCGGTGAAGAGATTCCGGTTCGGCAGGTCGGTGAGCGAGTCGTGGGTGGCCTGGTGCCGAAAGCGGGCCTCGCTGGCCCGGAGCGCCCGTTCGGCCTTCGTGCGCTGTGCCATCGCGGCCCGCCGGATCGACTCCTGCTCGTCCAGCGTGCGGTCGCGCAGCGCCCGGGCGTACCCGGTGGTCACAGCGGCGAGCAGCCGGGCCAGGCGGTCCGTTACGTCCTCGGCGACCAAGCCCAGATCGCGTACGAGACGGAGCTGAACGACCTCAACGGTACGTCCCAGCGCCTCGGCGGAGGCGATGTGTGCGGCCACCAACTCGGCGCCGACGCGCTGACCGGCTCGCAGGTCGAACGGCTCGGCGAGCAGGGCTGCCGCCAGCTGCCGGCCGAGGCGGTCAAGTAGTCGCTTGAGCTGTGCCTGGGTCATCGGCAGGTAGCTCGTCCCGGCGATCGCGTTCGCCCATTCCTGAGTGAAGACCGTCATGCCGGGGCTGGCACCCCCTGGCTGAGCCGCGGTGGCTGGGCTAGCCACCGATCCGCCCCACGCCACCGAGGAATGCCGACGCCTCGGCGTTCACGCTGCTCTCCGGTGTCTCCGGGCGCCACTGCGGGACCCACACCACCCCGGGCTCGACCAACTCGAAACCGTCGAAGAGCGTGGTCAGTTCGGACCGGCCACGGAACCACAGTGGACTGCCGGTGCGTTGGTACACCGCCTCGGCGTCGTTCCGCTCGGTGTCCCGCCGCCCCTCGTCGCTGGCCTGCGACAACACCAGCCAGCTCCCGGGAGCGAGGGCCTCGCGCAGGGCCCGCAGCAGCTCGGTGGGGCGGTCGTCGTCGGAGACGAAGTGCAGGACGGCGACGATGAGCACCGCCGTCGGCTCATTGAGGTCGAGCAGCCGACGGAGCTCGGGATGGCCGAGGATACGGTCGGGGTGCCGCAGGTCCTCCTGCACCACGGTTGCCTGGTTGTTGTCAGCGAGAATCTCCTGGCTGTGCGCCACTGCCACCGGGTCGGTGTCGACGTAGACAACCCGGGAGCTAGGGGCGACCTGCTGGACGATCTCGTGCACGTTGCCGACCGTGGGGATTCCGGAGCCGATGTCGAGGAACTGGCGGACCCCGGCATCAACCAGGAAGTGCACCGCCCGGCGCAGGAAAGCACGGTTTGCCTGGGCCATCAGCGGGGCTTCTGGAACGGCTGCGACCATGGCCTGCGCTGCTGCCCGGTCCACCGCAAAGTTGTGGGAGCCGCCAAGGTAGTAGTCGTACATTCGGGCGACGCTGGGACGCTCGATGTCAATGTCGTCGGGTGCCCAGTCCGGCCGTCGCATGCCTCACCTCTTCGTGCGCACGGGGCCCGCCCCTGCAGACCGCCCCTCCGCCGGGGGAGACCTTAGCGTGACATCGCGCCGACGGACACTGCCGTAGATGAGAAGTTGTCCGCTTGTTAGCTGGGGGGAGATCAGAATTTTGGTGCGTCGGGAGCCTCGAGCAGACCGAGCCGGAGCGCAGTCATCAATGCCTGGGCGCGATTGGCGGCGCCGAGCTTCTCGTACAGTTTGGAAATGTGGGTCTTGGCAGTGGACTCACTGACGAAGAGTTGCTTGGCGATGCCAGCCACGCTCATTCCGTCGGCGAGCAGGCGCAGCACCTGCCCCTCGCGTGGGGAGAGCTGCGGCCCGGACGGGGCCAGCCGGCGCTTCATCGCCTCAGCCAGGTCGGCAGCGGTGAAGGCGCTGGGCGAGGAGGCGGCGTGCCGGGCGGCAGCGACCACCTCATCCGCCGGGGCGGTTTTCGGGACGAAGGCACTCGCGCCCGCCTCGAGCGCGCCGAAGAGCTGGTCGTCGCCGGCGTACATGGTCAGCACGACGATGCCCATCGTGGCGCTGGACTTGCGTAGCGCGCGGGTGGCCTCGAGGCCGCTGCCGTCGGGCAGTCGTAGGTCCATGATGACCACGTCCGGTTGGAGGGCGCCGGCCTGGCGGACCCCCTCGGCCGCGGTGGCAGCCTCGCCGACGACCTCGAACTGCCGGTCGCGCTCGAACGCATGCCGCAGCCCTTTACGGATCAGGTCGTGATCGTCCACAAGGAGGACCTTGGTGCGAGTGGCGGGTGTCGGTGTGGTCATCCTCGGGTTACTCCCCTTCTACTGCGGTACTGCCACGCACGTTATCGCGTTGGGACGACGAACCCACCACCACGGCCACCGTTGTGCCGCTCGGCTGCCGCGGCCGGATCTCCAGTCGACCTCGGATACGTTCCGCCCTCTCGGCCATGATCGCAAGACCGTAGTGCCCGTCCGTACGGTGGTCGGAGATCCCGTGACCGTCATCCGACACTTCAATTTGGGCGTACGGCGGGTCCACCGCACAGGTGACCCAGAGGTTCGAGGCACCAGCGTGCTTGCGGGCGTTGGCCACCGCCTCCTGGGCGATCCGCAGGAGCTCGGCCTCGGTGGCGGCGGGCAGCCGGGCGGTCGACTCGTCCAGCGAAAGGTGCACCCGCAGGCCGCCGGAGACCCCGACCGTGCGCGCGTACTCGGCGATGGCGGCGGCGAGGCCACCGTGCCGGTCCACCTCGCTGCGCAGCTCGAAGAGGCTGAGCCGCAGCTCGGTGATGACCCGGGTGACCTCCTGACGTAGCCCACGCAGCGACTCGGCGGTCTCCTCGGTGTCCTCGTGCACCGTGGCCAGGGCGTTGTCGATGCCGTAGCCGACCATCACCAGTTCCTGGGCCACCCCGTCGTGGATCTCCCGGGCGAGTCGTTGCCGCTCCTCGTTGGTGGCCAGGGAGCGCACCTCGTCGAAGAGCAGGGCTGCCTCCAGGCGCAGCGCGGCGGGGGAGGTCAGCCCGGTTGCCCGGGCCACCACCGCGGGTGGGTACGCATGCGCGACATCCGCCTCCAGCACCACCAGTCCGACCGTGCGCACCCCGGCGACCAGCGGCACGATCAGCGCAGAGACCTCCCCACCGACGGGTGAGCGGGCTTGCGAGTGCGCGGCGGTCTGTGGCTGCTGGCTGGCCCACGCGTCGGCGATCGCCGAGTCCGCGTCCAGCGTGGTTTCCCAGTCCACCCGGTCGGCGCCGCACTGGGCCAGGACCACCAGCCGGCCACCACCACTGGCGGACAGGACGGCCCCCCGGTCCGCCCGGGCCAGCGTCCGCAGCTCCTCTAGCAGGTGCTCGGAGATGCCGCCCGGGTCCAGTGTGGCGCCAGGTAGCTTTCGAGCGACGGTGCGTAGCTGGGTTAGGAGGCGGGTCGCCTCCGCGTACGGCTGGGGCTTGCTGTCGCTGTGCGCCCGGATCACCCGGTGCAGGGTTCGCGCCGCATAGAGCCCGAGGCCGGAGAGGGCCAGCCACTGGGCGCTGACCGCCAGGTAGCCGACCTGGAAGATTTGCCGCTGGCCGTCGATCTGGGTCAGCGCCCCGGCCAGCAACAGGGTGAGACCGATGACCGCCAGCAGCCCTGCGCCCTCGCGGAAGCGTCGGCGCAGGGCGGTGACGGTGATCGGGACGGTCAGATATGGCAGCACCGCGGAGGCGCCCAGCCCAGCGTTCTGCGCGCCGATCGTCGCCACCGAGGCGACGTGGCTGGTGGCGAGCCCCAGCACCACCACCTCGGCGCCCCGGCTCAGCGGCCCGAGCCGGTCGTGTGTCGGTGCGAGCAGTGCCGGCAGGCCCGCCGCCGCCAGGAGCGCGATCCACCACAGCTGGGCGAGGTCGTGCGTGGCGAGCAGGCTCAGTACCGCCACCAGGGCCAGCATCACCACACGCGCGGCAGCGGCGAGGGGATGCGGTCGGGGCGGACTCGGAGTGGAGGCGGGCACCTGACGGATGGTAGTCAGCTTCGGTAGATTTCAGCGATTTCTGCAGCGTACGACTTGTGCACGATTTGTCGTTTTACTTTGAGGGAGGGGGTCAGCTCGCCGGTCGTCTCGGTGAAGTCCCGGGGCAGGATTCGGAAGACTCGGATCGCCTCGGCCCGGGACACGGCCTGGTTGGCCGTGTCGATCGCGGACTGGATCTCGGACCGCAGCCCCTCATGATCGCGTAGCTGCTCGACCGGGGTGGTCGCCGGCAGACCGGCCTCCTCCAACCACGCCGGAAGCGCCTCCTCATCCACGGTGACCAGCGCCGCGACAAAGGGCTGCCGGTCGCCGACCACCACGCACTGGCTGACCAGCGGGTGTGACCGGACCTGGTCCTCAAGGACCGCCGGAGCGACGTTCTTGCCGCCCGCGGTCACGATGATCTCCTTCTTCCGGCCGGTGATCTGCAGGTAGCCGTCGCTGTCGAGCTGACCCAGATCGCCGGTGCGGAACCAGCCGTCGGCGGTGAGCACATCCGCGCTGGCGGCCTCGTTGCGCCAGTAGCCCCGGAAGACCAGGTCTCCAGCGACGAGGACCTCCCCGTCGTCGTCAATCCGGATGGTCACCCCGGGCAGCGGCCGCCCGACAGTGCCGATCCGGATGGCGTCGGGCAGGTTGGTGGAGGCAGCGGGGGAGGTTTCGGTCAGCCCGTACCCCTCGTAGATGGTCACCCCCACGCCGCGGAAGAAGTGCCCGAGTCGCGCGCCCAGCGGCGCCCCGCCAGAGATCGCATCGTTGCACCGCCCACCGAGCGCGGCGCGCAGCTTGCGGTAGACCAGTCGGTCGAAGAGCGCGTGCTGCACCCGCAGCGCCAGGCCCGGCCCGGTCGCGGTCTCCAGCGCCTCGCTGTACGCGATCGCGACGGCCTCGGCACGGGCGAAGATCCGACCCTTGCCGGAGGCGTCGGCCTTCTGCTTGGCGCTGTTGTAGACCTTCTCGAAGACCCGGGGGACGGAGAGCACGAACGTGGGGCGAACCGTCTGCAACCGGGGGAGCAGGTCGCTGGTGTCCGGGCAGTGGGCCATGGTGGCGCGCGCCTGCACCACACCGACCTGGATCAGCCGGGCGAAGACGTGGGCGAGTGGCAGGAACAGCAGGGTGGAGGCGCCCGGGCCGAACAGGTTGGGTAGCACGGGCACGGCGTTGGCGATGTCGGCGAAGATGCTGCGGTGGGTCAGCATGCACCCCTTGGGGCGGCCGGTGGTGCCGCTGGTGTAGACGAGGGTGGCGATGTCGTCGGCCCGCACGGCCGCGCGGCGCTGCTCGATCTCGGTCGGGTCAACCGACTCACCACCGGTGACCAACTCGTCCATTCCGCCGCGGTCGATCTGCCACACGTGCGTCAGCTCGGGGACCCGGTCGCGGACACCGGCGACCAGCTCGGCGTGCGCGTCCGTCTCCACCAGGACGCCGACCGCCCCCGAGTCGGACAGGATCCAGGCGGTCTGCTCGGCGCTGGAGGTCTCGTAGATCGGGACGGTGACGGCGCCGGCAGCCCAGACCGCGTAGTCGAAGAGCGTCCACTCGTACCGGGTGCGGCTCATCAGCCCGACCCGGTCGCCGGGCTTTACCCCGGCCGCGACCAGGCCGCGTGCCGTCGCGACCACCTCGTCGCGGAACTGGCCGCAGGTCACGTCGACCCAAGTGTCGTCGGCACCCGCGCGGATGAACTGCACCACGTCTGGGGCTACCTCAGCGTTTTCCCAGACCGGATCGGTTAGGTTGGCCGAGTCGCCGACGGTGACGATCGGTGGGACGGAGAACTCGCGCACCTGCACTCTCCTCGTGTTCACGCTGGCTGGGCAGGCCGCCCTCGCGGTCGGCTCTGTCGCAACCTACCCGCCCAGCGCCGCGGGTGGTGTAGACAGGTTCGTCACACGGCCGGGTAGCCTCCCCCCATGGCGGACTCCTCCACCCAGTCGATCACGATCGGTGCGGCACCGGAACAGGTGGCGGCGGTCATCTGTGACCTGCCCCGCTACCCCGAATGGACCGACGCGTTGCGGCAGGTTGAGGTGCTCGAGGAGGACGCCGACGGCTACGCCCGTCAGGTGCGGTTCACCCTCGACGCCGGCGTCCTAGTGGACGAGTACGTGCTGGTCTACGAGTACGCGGCGGACCTCAGTCGGATTGGGTGGCACCTGGCGGCGCCCTCCCGAATGCAGCGCTCCCAGCACGGTTCGTACGACTTGGTGGGCAACGCGGACGGCACGACCACGGTGACCTACACCCTGGAGGTCGAGCTGTCGGTGGGGATGCTTGGGATGTTTCGCCGTAAGGCTGAGAGAATGATCATGGAAGCTGCGTTGAAGCAGCTCAAGCACCGGGTAGAAAGCATCTGACGCGCCGTGTTGACGCGGCCGTTTCGGTAGAGGGAGCCGACCATGGGGGCAACGGATCCGGGTTCGGCCCGGGAAGAGGCGGAACGGCTGGTCGCGACCCTGTTGGCCGCGGTGCGGCTCGCCGGGGCCGGCGCGGAGGGCGGCACCTCGTGGGGTCCGCTCGGCGGGATTGTCTCGAGTGTTCTCAGTCACGCTGGGAGTTCGACCGGTGCCGGCCTGTCGACCGGTACGGCGGAGTGCTGTATCTGCCCGCTCTGCCGGGCGATTGTCGCCTTACGAGACCCAAGTCCGGAATTCGCCGAGCGGCTCGCCACCGGAGCCGGTGACCTGGCTGCCGGAGTGGCGAGCCTGCTCCGGGCATTCGCCTCGGCGCAGCCGGCTCCCACCGCCGCGGCGGACCCCACCGCGGAGACCGCGGCATCGGGGAGGCCAACCCCCGTGTGGCAGGCAGCTACCCGGAGCAGGCATGATTCTCCGTCGGCGCCCGAGGGGGATGTCTGGTCCGCTGCGACTCGGGCGGAGGAGGACCCCGTCCCGGCCGCCGCACCGCCCGTCAACGGCGCCGGGCCGACCGCGACAGAGAAGATACCGGCGACGGCTGACCGTCCCGTGGTGCCCGCCGCTCGGGTGCCCGGCGACATGGGCGAGGACGCCCGAGGGGCCTGACCCAGTACCCCGACCCAATCGGCGTAAGCCCCGGGCCGGGCAGTACAGCAGAGGGGAGTGGCAGCGGTGACGCTGACCATCGGAGTGGACGTCGGTGGCACGAAGGTCGCAGCCGGCGTCGTGGACGACTCGGGCACGGTGCTCGTGCAGACCCGACGGGACACTCCCGCGGATGACGTCGGCAAAACCTGTGACCTCATCGTCGAGGTGGTCCGAGAGCTGGCCGAGGGGCGGGCGATCGAGGGGGTCGGCATCGGTGCGGCCGGCTGGATCGACGCCCGCCGTTCAACTGTGCTTTTCGCCCCGAACCTCGCCTGGCGGGACGAGCCGCTGCGCGAGTTCGTCAATGACGCCACCGACCTGCCGGTGATCGTGGAGAACGACGCCAACGTGGCCGCCTGGGCGGAGTTCCGCTACGGTGCGGCCCGCGACGCCGAGGACTCGATGGTCATGTTCACCATCGGCACCGGGGTCGGCGGCGGCATCGTGCTCGGCGGTGAGTTGGTGCGTGGCGCGCACGGCATCGCCGCCGAGCTGGGACACATGCTCAGCGTGCCGGACGGGCACCAGTGCGGCTGCGGCCGGCTGGGCTGCGTCGAGCAGTACGCCAGCGGGAGCGCCCTGGTGCGGTTCGCCCGGGCGGCAGCCCGCCAGGAACCGCACCGTGCTGCCGCCCTGCTGGCCTGTGCCGGCGGCGACGTTGAGGCGATCACCGGCCGGATGATCACCGTCGCGGCGCAGGACGGCGACCCGGTCTCCACCGAGGCTTTCGCCCAGGTCGGCCACTGGCTCGGCAACGGTCTCGCCGACCTGGCCCAGATCCTGGACCCGCAGGTGTTGGTGGTCGGCGGTGGCGTCGTCGAAGCCGGTGAGCTGCTGCTGGGCCCGGCCCGCTCCGCCTACACCGAGGCGCTCTCGCAGCGGGGCCGGCTGCCGGTGGCGCAGGTCTGCCCCGCCAAGCTCGGCAACGACGCCGGTCTCATCGGCGCTGCCGACCTCGCCCGTCGAAGCTAGGACGCCGGCCGGTACGACGCCGGGCTGGACATTGGGCATCCGATGTGGGCAGGATGCTGCGCGACCTGGCATCCGTACCGCACCTAAGGAGATGCCTCGGTGACCACCTCCACCGATCACGGCCGGCCCGACCCGGAGTCGAGCACCTTCGACCCGGCCCGGGCGGGCCGCTCCGTCTCCGACCGCGGTGAGACTGTCTGTGTGATCGGGGCGGGCCCGACCGGGCTGACCGCGATCAAGAATTTGACCGAGCATGGGTTCGGCGTCGACTGCTACGAGCGGGAGACCGGTGTCGGCGGGGTGTGGAACTGGCGGCACGACCGCAGCCCGGTCTACGCCAGCACGCACCTGATCTCGTCGCGTCCGTTAACCCAGTTCCCCGACTTCCCGATGCCGGACGACTGGCCGGACTACCCGCACCACAGTCAGCTGCTGTCCTACCTCGAGCGGTACGCGGACCATTTCGACCTGCGCCGGCACGTCTGGTTCGGTACGGAGGTGGTGCGGGTCGAGCCGGTTGACGGCGACCGGTGGGACGTCACGACCCGCAGCACCGGCGGCTACGGCCCGGAACGGACCTCCCGGTACGCCGCGGTAGTGGTCGCCAACGGCCACAACTGGTCGCCGAAGCTACCCACCTACGAGGGCCTTACCGAGTTCCGTGGCGAGGTCATGCACGCCTCGGCCTACCAGGACCCGGCGCAGTTGCGGGGCAGACGGGTGCTGGTGGTCGGAGCTGGCAACACCGGCTGCGACATCGCTACCGAGGCGGCCCAGCAGGCCGCCCACTGCTGGCACTCCACCCGCCGTGGCTACTGGTACGCGCCGAAGTATCTCCTTGGCCGTCCGGCTGACCAGCTCAACGACCTGATGCTGGCGCTGCGGGTACCCCGGCGGCTCCGGCAGTGGCTCTTTCACCGCCTCCTCCGGGCGAGTGTGGGGGATCTGACCCGCTTCGGTCTGCCGCGCCCCGACCACCGGATGCTGGAGACGCATCCGATCGTGAACAGTCAGCTTGTCTACTATCTGGGCCATGGTCGAGTCACTCCGGTGCCGGAGGCCGTCCGTTTCCACCCGGACTCCGTCGAGTTGGCGGATGGCCGGCAGGTCGATCCGGAGCTGGTCGTCTTCGCCACCGGCTACCTGCCCCGGTTCGAGTTTCTCGACCCGAAGATCCTTGGCGACGATGGCACGACCGGGCGTCCGGTGCTGTGGCTCAACGCCTTTGTGCCGAATCATCCGACCCTGGCCGTGGCCGGCCTGGTGCAGCCGGATTCTGGCATCTTCCCGCTGTCCCACTGGCAGAGCGTGCTCTTCGCCCGGTTGCTGCGGCTGCGGGAGACCCGGCCCGGCAAGACGGCAGCCTTTGCCGCCACGGTGACCGCGCGGGCGGGGGAGCGCTACTCGGGGCCGGTCAAGGAGAGTAGCCGGCACTGGTTCGAGGTCGGTCACGCCGACTACCTGCGCGCCCTGCAGCGCGCCCTGCACGACCTGGAGGCCAAGTGAGTGCGAGGAGTGAGCTTGCGAGCCCCGCAGTCGCGAGCGGAGGGTGGGGTTGGTGAGTGCGAGGAGTGAGCTTGCGAGCCCCGCAGTCGCGAGCGGAGGGTTTACCCGGTGAGCCGGCAGGTGCGGATCATGCGGGGGCGGGAGTGGGCTCGCCCGGTCCGTCCGGTGCGGCGCGAGGTGCTCGAGGCCACCCCCGGGCTGGATGAGGGCCGACCACCGTTGTTGTTCGTCCCCGGCTTCGGGCACGGTGCGTGGGCGTTCGCCGAGCACTGGTTGGGGCACGCCGCCGAGCGCGGTTTCTCTGGGTACGCGTTGAGTCTGCGTGGGCAGGCTGGCAGTGGACCGGCGCCGGAAGCCACGCTGCGGGCGTACGCCCACGATGTGGTGCAGGTGGCCGCGGGCTTGTCCCGCCGGGCGGTGCTGGTCGGGCATGGGGCCGGGGCGCTGGTGGTGGCGCACGCCCTGGCCCGCTACCCGGCCCGGGCCGCCGTGATGGTGGCCCCGGTCTTCGGTGGTTGGGCGACGGCGTTCACGGCGCTGCGCCGTAACCCCCTGGGTACGCTGCCCGCGCTCGTTGGCGGCCGGCTGCGGTGCAGCCGCGCCCAGCTGTTCGGTCGGGAACTTCCCCGGGACGAGGCGCGGCGGCACCTGTCCCGGCTGGGCCGCCCCGCCCGGCGTGCCCAGTGGCAGCTACTGCTCGGGCGAGAGCCCGAGCCGGCTGTGGGCGACCCACCGGTGTTGGTGCTCGGCAGCCCGGAGGACCGGGTCGTGCCGCACCCGGTGCTCACCCGGGCGGCGAGACGGTACGGCTCGGCCCCGCTGCTCTTCCCCGGCATGAGCCACGACCTGATGCTGGACGCTCGGTGGCGGGAACCGATCGACGGGATCCTCGACTGGCTGGAGAAGGAGCCGTCCGCCGGCTGAGCCCGGGTGGGTCAGCGGGTGGTACCGAGTCGGCTGAGTAGGGCGCTGTCCTGGTCCAGCGCGGCGAGGTAGGAGCGAGCCCAGGCGTGGATGTCGTGCTGGCGCAGGTGTGTCCGCATCGCTCGCATCCGCCCGCGGACCTGCTCCGGTTGGGCCCGCAGCGCCGCGAGCAGGCCCTGCTTGAGGCCTTCCAGGTCGTGTGGGTTCACCAGGTACGCCTGGGCCAGCTCGGCGGCGGCGCCGGCGAACTCACTGAGCAGCAGCGCGCCGGTGTCGTCTACCCGGGCGGCTACGTATTCTTTGGCGACCAGGTTCATGCCGTCCCGGAGCGGGGTCACCGCCATCACATCTGCGATCCGGTAGAGCGCGGCCAACTCGGCACGGCCGAAGGGCTGGGTCAGGTAGTGGATGGCCGGCTCGCCGACGCGGCCGAATTCGCCGTTGATCCGGCCGACCTCGCGCTCTACCCGTTCGCGGAGGATCTGGTACTGCCCCACTCGTTCCCGGCTGGGCACCGCCACCTGAACCAGGACAGTGTCCTGTACCTTGATGTGCCCGTCGGCGATCAGCTCGCTGTACGCCTTCAGTCGCTGCTCGATGCCCTTGGTGTAGTCCATCCGGTCCACGCTGAGGATTACGCGCTCCGGGCTGCCCAGGTCACGGCGGAGCCGCTTGGCGCGGTCGGCGACGTCGGGTCGGTCGGCCAGGGCGGCCATCTCAGCGGTGTCGATGGAGACCGGGAACGAGCCGACGCGGACGATCCGGCCGTCAACGGCGATTCGACGGTCGGTGGCCGGCAGCCCGAGTACCCGGTCGGCGAGCTGGGCGAAGTTGTGTGCCGCTTGGGCGCGCTGGAAGCCGACGAGGTCGGCGCCGAGCATTCCCCGCAGTAACTCGGCCCGCCGGGGGAGCTGCATGAACAGCTCCGGCGGTGGGAACGCCACGTGGAGGAAGAAGCCGATTCGCAGGTCCGGGCGGAGTGCCCGGAGCAGACCGGGTACGAGCTGTAGGTGGTAGTCCTGCACCCAGACCACGGCGCCGGGCTCGGCCACCTCGGCGACGGCCGCCGCGAACCGTTGGTTGACTCGCTGGTACGCCTCCCACCAGCGGCGGTGGTGCTCCGGCTGTTCAACGGCGTCATGGTAGAGCGGCCAGAGCGTGGCGTTGACGAAGCCCTCGTAGTGGTCACGCAGATCTTCGGCGGTGAGCGGCACCGGGCGCATCCGGACACCGTCGACGTCGGGCAGCGCCGGTGCCGGTCCGGTGCCACCCGCCCACCCCACCCAGGTGGCGGGGGTCTGCCGTAGTGGCGAGTGCAGGGCGCTCACCAGGCCACCGGGGCGGCGGCGCCACTCGCAGGCACCGTCCGGCGCCGTACTGTCGTCGATGGGGAGGCGGTTGGCGACCACCACCAGGGAACTCTGTCGCACCTCGGACGTTTCCGATCTGCCGGAGACCGCCGCAACAGGGGGGTAGGGCCGGCAGCCGGCGGAGGGGGAATGACGGACAGCAGTATTCCTACTAACCGTAAGTTACACCACTGTTACGTCCCAGCTTTGGAGTGGGTGCTCGGTCGGCCCGCAATCGCTGCGGTGGGCCGACGATGATGGGCGGCTCGTAATCGATGCGGGGGACCACGGCGGGTGGGCTGCCGGAGCGGGTGGGGTTGCCTGATTCGGGCCAGTAGGCCCAGCTCAGACGACGGCGCCGTCGTCCGGGTCGTGTTCGTCCCGGTCGCCGGGGCGGAGCCGGCAGATCAGGGTGACGAAGCCGGCGAGGATGCCGGTGAAACCGAGCAGGGTGACAATCCCCGGGTCTACCGGGAGCAGCTCCGGGTAGAGGAAGAGTAGGAAGCCGACCACGATGGCCAGGACGCCGAGCGCGGCGTACTTGGAGATGCGGGGCAGTGGTGGGGGTGGGGGCGGCGTGTACCGCTCTGCCTCCTCCTGCTCGTCGTCGGGCAGGCCCGCGCCGAAGGTGTCCAGCCCGTCGAGGAGCGAGGGCTCCTCCTCCCGCCCTTGGCTGACGGTGACGCCGGAGACGTCCGCCGCGTACGGCAGGCGCCGCGTGTCGGTGGAGGTCCGGCCGGCCCGGTCGTCGTCCACGTCCTCGGCAGCGGGCCACCGGTTGTCACCGCCGCTGGCGGAGGTGGTGTGGAACCCGGCGACTATCCGTGCCCATTCGGCCTCGATGTCGGGCTCGTTGTCCCGGGTCCGGTCGGTGGCACCTTCGTCGGCGAGCTGGGTGAGGTAGTCCCGGGCGGTTCGCAGGTGGGAGCGGTCCACGTACAGCCGGTCGATCGGCCGGGGTGGGACGGTGGTGGTGCGGGTGACGGGGTTGAGGTCGGCCGAGGGTTGTAGATAGGCGGCGATGCCCCCGGCGGCGAGGACGTCCAGAAGATGCTCACCGACCCGGGGATCCACGTCGCCAGCGACCGCGTAGTCACTTGCGTCGATCCCGTTGTCCCGCCGTCCCCGGCGGGCCCCACCCGCTGACACCGGACAACCTCCTCTTCGCGCGCCGGGGGCGCGCTCCCGAAGCCCTCTCGGCGTCTGTGCCCGCCGTGCCTTGAATCGTGACACGCCGGGGGCCGGTTGCGGGAGTGCGTTCGCTCGCGTCTTGCGATCGGAGCAGTCGTGGGTGGGGCCCGGCCGGGGCCGTCGCCCACCCCGACCCCGATTGTACGTGCCGTCAGCGCTCGCTCATGCCGGCGCGGCGGCGCAGCGAGGCCACGTCGGTCACCACGATCCGGCGGCCCTCGGTGCGCAGCCAGCCCCGGTTGGCGAAGGAGCCGATCGCCTGGTTGACGCTTTGCCGGGAGCCGCCGGCCATCTCGGCGAGCTGGCTCTGGTTGAGCTCGATGGTGATCATCGGGGCCTGGCTCTCACCAGCGAGGCGGACCAGTGTCTTTGCCACCCGTCCGGGCAGATCGAGGAAGACGTGGTCGGCGTTCTGCTCGGTCAGCCGGCGGATCAGGCTGCCGAGGGAGCGCATCACCGCGTCGAGGATGCGCGGATTTGAGTGCACCAACTCCATGAACGCCCCCCGGGACAGGGCGAGGGCCGCGCAGTCCTCGATCGCCTCGGCGGACGCAGATCGGGTGGAGGCGTCGAGTAATGAGACCTCGCCCAGCACTTCCGGCGGCCGGATCACCGACAGCACCGCCCGCTCGCCGGTGGGAGCCGTGCGGAAGACGGCTACCGCGCCGCGGCGTAGCACGATCAGGGACTCGCCCGGGTCGTTTTCGACGAAGAGTAGCTGCCCCTTGCGGTAGGTGCGTGGCACCGCCGCCGAGATTACCCGTTGCCGGGCTTCTGGCTCGAGGCCGGCGAACATCTCGACGCCCGTGAGCGCGTCACCTGGCTCCGGTAGGCGCACCTCCACGGCCCAACCCCTCCCCGGTCAAGGACCCTTGACTCGCTCCCGGGTGAACCTGACAGGGGCTGCCAGGGTACTCCGACGCCTCCGGTAGCGGTACACATCAGATCATGACGGCCTGGTTGCTTGCTGTACACCCCTCAATTCGTTTGCGTGACCTTCGAGACCTATCCGATACCAGTCCTGACCTGCGAGGACGCGGAGCATTCGGGCCGGTGGCACCCACCCCGGCCCGGTCGTGGCGGCGTACGCCAAGATGGCGTCGATGGTTTATCGCTACTTTTATGACTGCGAGTTCATCGAGGATGGCCGCACCATCGATCTGGTGTCGATCGGCGTCGTCGATGAGTACGGCCGTGACTTCTACGCCGTCTCGACCGAGTTCGACGACTCCCGGGCGGTGCCCTGGGTACGTCGTAACGTGCTGAGTCAGCTGCCGTCGCCGGCGGATCGGGCCTGGCGGTCCCGCGCCCGAATCCGGGACGAGCTGGAGGAGTTCCTGTTGGAGCCGGTCCGGGGCCGTCCGGGCGAGCAGCTGGAGCTGTGGGCGTGGTACGCGGCATACGACCACGTGTCGCTGGCGCAGCTGTGGGGGGCGATGCCAGCACTGCCTCGGCAGATCCCGCGCTTTACCAAGGACCTGCGCCAGCTCTGGGACGACCGGGGTCGTCCGCCGTTGCCGGACGCGGAGGCGGCTCGGCATGATGCGCTGGTGGACGCGCGACACAACCTGGCTCGGTGGCAGGCCATGACCGGATCGGGTCGGACGGGACCGGGTCACCGTTGATCAGATCTCGCTCCGGGGCTGGTCTACCGCCTGGTTCCCAGGGGCGCGGTGTCGGCGCGCACCGGACGGGACTACAGTTCGCAATGACGGCCCGCCCCGGGCCGGCAATGGCGCCGATGGTCTGTTTCGACACATATCCTGGGGCTTAACCGGGCTTTACCCAATTGTTCCCAGGAGGATGAGCAGATCATGCGTATCGGCGTGCTCACCGGCGGCGGCGACTGCCCCGGTCTCAACGCGGTCATCCGGGCGGTGGTTCGGAAGGGCGTGGCCAACTACGGTCACGAGTTTGTGGGCTTCCGGGATGGCTGGAAGGGCCCGCTCGAGGGGCTTTCTCGCCCGCTGGGGATCGCCGAGGTGCGGGGCATCCTGCCGCGTGGCGGTACGATCCTGGGCTCCTCCCGGACCAACCCGTTCAAGATTGAGAACGGCGTTGAGCGGATCAAGGAGAACCTCGCCGCGCAGGGCGTTGACGCGCTGATCGCGATCGGCGGCGAGGACACCCTCGGTGTCGCCACCAAGCTGCACGAACTCGGCGTCAACGTCATCGGCGTGCCGAAGACGATCGACAACGACCTCGGCGCCACCGACTACACCTTCGGCTTCGACACCGCGGTCAACATCGCGATGGAGGCGATCGACCGGCTGCACACCACCGCCGAGAGCCACCACCGCACCCTGGTGGTTGAGGTGATGGGTCGGCACGCTGGCTGGATCGCCCTGCACGCCGGTCTCGCCGGTGGCGCCAACGTGATCCTGCTGCCGGAGCGGCAGTTCGACGTGAACCAGGTTGCCGACTACGTCGAGAAGCGTTTCCAGCACCAGTACGCCCCGATCGTCGTGGTCGCCGAGGGCGCCCACCCGCTCGAGGGGCAGATGGTCCTACACAACCAGGAGCTGGACGCCTTCGGCCACGTCCGCCTCGGTGGCGTCGGCCAGTGGCTCGCCGAGCAGCTCGAAGCCAAGACCGGCAAGGAAGCCCGTACCGTCGTGCTCGGCCACATCCAGCGTGGGGGCACCCCGACCGCCTTCGACCGGGTGCTCGCTACCCGGCTCGGCCTCCAGGCGATCGACGCCGCGCACGAGGGCGACTGGGGCAAGATGGTGGCGATGCAGAGCACGGACATCGTTCGCGTGCCGCTGGCCGAGGCCACCCGCGAGCTGAAGACCGTGCCGCTGGAGCGGTACGCCGAGGCCGAGGTCTTCTTCGGTAGCTGATCGTCAACCGGTGCGCGGTGGGGTCCACGGCCCCACCGCGCACCGGCCTACGCGGGAAGAGGTGAGGCCGGTGGCGGAAACCGTGCGCCCGGTCGCGGTCATCGGGGCTGGCAAGATCGGTGAGCTGGTGCTCTCCGGCCTGCTGCGCTCGGGCTGGCCGGCGGAGCGGCTGCTGGCCACCACCCGGCGGCAGGCGCGGGCCGAGGAGCTGGCTCTCCGCTACGGCGTACGGGTGGTTGACAACCACACCGCGGTGGCCGAGGCCGAGGTGCTCGCGATCGCGGTCAAACCGCAGGACGCGGCGGCGCTGCTGGACGAGATCGGCCCGAAGATTCCGGCCGACAAGCTGGTCATCTCGCTCTGCGCCGGCCTGCCCACCAGCTTCTTCAGCCGGCGGTTGGCCGCCGGCACCCCGGTGGTGCGGGTGATGACCAACACGCCGGCCCTGGTTGACGAGGCGATGTCGGCGATCTCCGCCGGAGAGCACGCCACCGCCGCGCACCTGGCCCTGGCCGAGGAGATGTTCACCCCGCTCGGCGGGACCCTGCGGGTCCCCGAGTCGCAGCAGGACGCGGTGACCGCGTTGTCGGGTTCCGGGCCGGCGTACTTCTACCTGCTGGTGGAGGCGATGGTTGACGCGGGCATCCTGCTTGGCCTGCCCCGGCAGGTCGCCCATGAGTTGATCGTGCAGACCGCGATCGGGTCGGCGGTCATGCTGCGCGACTCCGGCGAGCACCCGGTCAAGCTGCGGGAGGCGGTGACCTCGCCCGCCGGCACCACCATCTCCGCCGTCCGCGAGTTGGAGAAGCACGGGGTGCGGGCGGCGCTGTTGGCCGCCTTGGAGGCGGCCCGGGACCGGGCCGGGGAACTGGCCGCCAACGTCGACTGAGCGGCAACGGACACCGGTGGCGAGGAGACCGCCACCCTGGCCGCGCGGTACGCCGCACCGGGAGTAGGCCGGCCGCGCTGACCACCGCCGGGCCGGCAGCGGGCCCCGAGGGGCACCCTCGTGGCCGGCAGCAGGGCCGGCCACTGTGCCAGCGGCCGGCCCCGGAATCGTTACAGGTCCCCACACTGCCCGGAGGTAGGTCCCCGCACCGAGTTCGGCACCCCGTTGTCCGTGGGCGCGACGGTGTTGCGGGAGCAGGACAGGGGTCCGCCCACCGACGCCGCCGCGATCACCGGCGCCTGGTTCTGCGTCAGGACCGCCGATCCGCCGACGGTGGTGCGTTCGATGCTCACCTCGCCGGTCACCTGGGACACCGCCAGCGCCCCTCCGAGCTGGACCTCTCGGAGCACCACCGCCTCGGCCCCGTTGGCGGCGATTGGACCGGAGATGGTCGAGGCAACCGCGTGGAGCGCGGCACCGGATCGCACCGTCACCGGCCCGTTGACAGTCGCCTCGGACAGGCACGTCACCCCGGAGTCGACCTTCAGCGGCCCCGTGATGGTGCCGTTCACCGTCTTCGTACACGAGGGGGAGGGCGTGGCGAGTAACTCGACCTCGGCGAGGACGGGGACGGAGTCACCGCTCTCGGGCGTGAGCCGGTAGTGCAGGTACCGCCCGGGTCGGTCTACGGCGAAGGACCGGGTCTGCAGTCGCCAGGTGAACTCCTCAGCGACACGACTGTCGATGGTGGTCCAGGTGTCTCCGTCGTAGGAGCCCTGCAGCTGCCAGCCCACCGGGTCGGTCCCGGTGTCCGGCCCCGACGTGAGGGTGTAGTGCGTGACCCGCTCCGGGGCACCCGCTACCGCCCACTGCACCGGCGCCGCCACCGAAGCCGAGGTGGTGGAGGTGTTGTCGGCCAGCGCCGCGGGACCGCCGGTCACCGCGATGTCGGACATTGGTCGGGGGGTCGCACCGGAGGGAGTGAGGGACGGGGGGAGGTCCGCTTCGCCGCTGCCCCAGGAAGACGGTTGCGAGCCCATGCTGAAGTCCAGCACCGCGCCACCGGCCAACACCTCGTGTGAGATCGAGGTCTGGTGGTACGGCTTCCCGTTGACCTTGAGGCCCTGTACGTAGACGTTGTCGGCGCTGTTGTTCGGCGCGTTGACGACGATCTTCTTACCGTTGTCTAGGTGCACGGTGGCCTTCGTGAACAGCGGTGAGCCGATCACGTAGTTCTCGCTACCCACCTGGAGCGGGTAGAAGCCCAGCGCGCTGAACAGGTACCACGCCGAGGTCTCGCCGTTGTCCTCGTCGCCGGCGTACCCCTGGCCGATCTCACTGCCGATGTACAGCCGGGACAGCACCTCTCGTACGATCTTCTGCGTCTTTGCCGGCTGGCCGGCGTAGTTGTACATCCAGGGAATGTGGTGCGACACCTGGTTACTGAAGCCCCACATGCCCATCCGGACGTCCCGGGCCTCCCGCATCTCGTGGATGATCCGGCCGTACGAGCCGGGGAAGGTCCCCGTCTCCGGCGTGGCAAAGAATTCGTCCAGCTTCTCGGCCAGCGCCTCCCGCCCCCCGTACAGGCTGGCGAGGCCTTCGCCGTCGTGCGGGACGTGGAAGGCGAAGTTCCACCCGTTGGTCTCGGTGTAGTCGTGCTCGTGCCCCCACACGTGCGGCTCGTACGTTTCTGGCGTCGACTTCCACTGCCCGGACGCGTCGCGCCCCTGGAAGAACTCGATCGCCGGGTCGAAGGTGTGCACGTAGTTGAGTGCGCGGCTGCGGAAATACTCCGCCTCCTCCCGGTAGCGGGACCGGTCGGCTTCCGGGGTCTCCGGGTCCTCGGCCAGCTCGGCGGCCATGTTCGCGATGCCGAAGTCGTTGATGTAGCCCTCCAGCCCCCAGGAGACGCCTTCGGAGACCGCGGTCGAGGTGTATCCGTGGAAGATCGACTCCGGTAGGCCCTTCCGGCCGACGCTGCTGTTGTTGGCGTTCCCGGGTGGCACGACGGTGGCGTTGCGCACCGCCGCGTCGTACGCGGCCCGGACGTCGAAGTTGCGTACCCCCTTGACGTACGCGTCGGCGAACGAGACGTCCGAGCTGGTGCCGGTCATCAGGTTCCGGTAGCCGGGAGCCGACCACCGCGACACCCAACCACCGTCCCGGTACTGCTGGACGAAGCCGTCAACGAGCTCACCGGCGGTGGTGGGGCTGAACAGCGCGTACGCCGGCCAGGCGGTGCGGTAGGTGTCCCAGAAGCCGTTGTTGACGTACACCTTTCCCGCTACCACGTCCGCGCCGGTCTCGGTGGGTGTGGTCCCCGGTGGCAGGGTGCTCGAGGTGGACGACTGCACCGCGTGCTTCCACACCGGGGCGGTTGCCGTTCCGACGTTCTCATGTGCGGAGTTTGGGTAGAGGAAGAGCCGGTAGAGGTTGGAATACAGGGTCACGAGTTGCTCGTCGGTGGCACCTTCGACCTCGATGACCTCGAGCTTGTCATCCCAGAGGTCCTGGGCCCGGGCGCGGACGGTGTCGAAGGTGTCGTCCTCAGCGATCTCCAGCGCCAGGTTTTTCCGAGCCTGGTCGAGGGAGATCAGCGAGGTGGCGATCCGGAGTGTTACGACCTTCGACGTTGAGGTGTCGAAGGCCAGGTAGCCGGTCACGTCGTCGCCACCGCCACCGGTCAGCCCGCCGTGGGCGACGACGGGGTGGTCCACCGTGCCGTAGACGAACATCCGGGTGGCGCCGCTGCCCAGCCGGGTGTCGGAGTAGCCGGTCACGGTTCCGTCGGGGTTGAGGTTCAGGCCGCCCTGGTTGTTGAGGTTGTCGAAGATCAGGTTGCCGCGGTCCCCGGTGAAGGTGAATCGGAACATCGCCGCGTGGTCGGTGGGAGTGATCTCCGTCTTGAGTCCGTTGTCGAAGGTCACGCCGTAGTAGTGGGGCCTGGCGGTCTCGTTGTCATGGTGGAAGGCCAGTGCCCGCGCGGTTCTGTTGGCGTTCGGTTTGTCGCTGCTTGCCGCGGGCATGATCTGGAAGGTCTGCCGGTCACCGATCCACGGGCTGGGCTCGTGGCTGGCGGTGAACGCCTGGATCGTCGGCCGGTTGTCCGCGTTGTTGTCCCGCTGGTATTGGTAGACCCAGCTGTTCGAGCCGGCGTCGGTCATCGGCGTCCAGAAGTTGAAGCCGTGCGGCACCGCGGTCGCCGGGAAGGTGTTCCCCCGGGAGAAGTCACCGGTGGAGTTCGTCCCGCGGGTGGTCAACGCGTAGTCGGAGAGCCGGTCGTAGGCGGGGCGCTCGGGGCTCCCGGTCACGCGGATGTCGTCCACCCAGCCCCGGAAGGTGGCGGGGCCGATGCTGCTGTCGTACCCGATCAGAATCCGATCGATCCGCTTCCCCGCGGCCACCTCACCGAGCGACGATCGTTTGCTGTTCCACTGGTCGGCGTAGAGCGACTTGGTGGTCCCCTGCTTCGACGGGTGTAGACCGAAGCCGTACTGGTCAACCGGGTTCAGGTCGCTGAGGTAGGTGCCGTCGTCGAAGGCCAGGTCGACCGCGGCGTAGGTGCTCGGATAGTCGAGATCGCCCTGGGTCAGCTCGGGGAAGATCAGGTACGACAGTTCGCTTGTCGGGGTGACGTCGATGGCAACATCGAAGATCTTGTTGTAGGCGTAGCCGCGTCCGTCAACGGTCTGTCCCCCCGAGTAACGCAGCGCGTGTTCGCCGCTCCAGCCAGCGTTGGCCTTGGCGGTGGGGCTTCCCGCGGGTCCGTTGTCAACGACGCTGTACATCGGGGTCGGCGGCTTTGGGGTGGTGTCGCCGTTGGAGAGCTGGAGATCCGCCAGCTGGACGATGTCTGCGCCGTGGTTGGCCGTGATGTCTAGGCGGTAGTGCGAGTACTCGGTGTCGTTGTTGAACCGGTACTCCTTGGTCTGGAATCGTTCGGGGAAGTCCTGCCCGGTCTGGGCGTCGAGGGTGACCCAGGTGTCGCCGTCGGTCGACCCCTGTAGCTCCCAGTCCTGCGGGTCCCGCTCCGGTACGTCGTTGGCGGCGGTGAGCGCGTAGTGCACCACCGTCGCCGGCGTCTCGAGCTGGGCCTGTACCCAGCCGGTGGGCTCGAAGACCAGCCACTTGGTGGACGCGTCATTGTCGATGACCCGCCGGACGGTTTCGTTGGGCGGGTTGTCGCCGTTGGCGGTTACCTCGGCAATCGTGTCATTGATGTTGCCGGGGATTCCGCCGGAATCTGGATTCCCGGTTACGCCGGACATCTTGGGTTTTCCGGCTGCGTCGGTTTCCACGGTGTTGGTCCACGTCGGCTGCGAATCGTCGGAATCGAACGAGGAGAAGAAGTCGGTGTCGAGCGACGGTGCCGCCGCTGCTGGCAGTTGGGTGCCCGGTATTGCCAGGCCAACCGCGAGCACGGTGGCGATCGCCCTCCGGTGTCTGCCCACGTGATCCTCCAGGGGGTCGTCAAGCGTGCGGGGGTCACGCTTGAGGGTCGGAGAAAGCGTGTCGGCCGTAGACAACGTTGTCAATAGGTTGGTGACCGTCTCGGGTGCGACTCGGTTGGCGCAATTCATGATCGCCGGGCCAGGGTGGCGGCAATAGGGGAGTTAAGTGGTTTTTGGCGGGTCGCCTCGTGATGTCATCGTTACTTTTTCGTAGCTGGGTCGATGTTGACGAGGGCTGGCCGCAGCGAAAGTGTTGTGGCCCTCAGACAACGATGTCACCCGTAGCGGGAGGAAGCATGGGCAGGATGCGTAGGGCGGCCGTCGCCGCGGTTGGGGCGCTCGCGTTGCTGTCGCCCGCCGCTTGCGGTGGTGCCGACAGCGGGGCCGACCAGGAGGTGGAGGTCTTCACCTGGTGGGCTGACGGAGGCGAGAAAGCCGGCCTCGACGGTCTGGTCGCTGCCTTCGACGAGCAGTGCGACTACTCATTCGTGAACGGGGCGGTGGCCGGCGGCGCCGGTTCGAACGCCAAGCAGGTGTTGGCCTCCCGGCTCCAGCAGGGCGATGCGCCGGACACCTTCCAGGCCCACGCCGGTACCGAGCTGTCGGACTACATCGCGGCCGGTCAGATCGAGGATCTCAGCGCCCTGTACGAGGAGTGGGGCCTAACCGAGGCGCTGCCGCCGGGCCTGATGGACAACCTCAGCGTGGACGGCAAGGTCTACTCGGTTCCGGTGAACATCCACCGCTCGAACGTGCTCTGGACGAACAAGTCGGTCCTGGCCGATGCCGGTATCACGGCCGAGCCGACGACGCTGGCCGAGCTCTTCACCGCGCTCGACACGTTGAAAGCCGCGGGCGTCAGCGCGCCCCTCGCGATCGGCAAGGACTGGTCCCAGCTGATGCTGCTGGAGGCGGCCCTGATCAGTGACCTCGGCCCGGAGAGCTTCACCGGCCTCTGGACCGGTGCGACCGACTGGAACAGCCCCGAGGTCACCCAGGGTCTGGAGAACTACAGCCGGCTGCTCAGCTACACCAACACGGACCGGGACACCTACGACTGGACCGACGCCGGCAAGCTCCTGATGGACGGCAAGGCCGGCTTCTTCCTGATGGGGGACTGGGCGCCGAGCGACTTCGAGACCAAGGGCTTCACCGACTTCGGCCACCTCGCGTTCCCGGGTAACGGGGGCACCTTCCAGTGGCTGGCCGACTCCTTCGTGTTGCCGCAGGGGGCGAACAACCCCGAGGGCACCAAGTGCTGGCTGAAGACGGTCGGCAGCGCCGAGGGGCAGCAGGCGTTCAACATCAAGAAGGGCTCGATCCCCGCCCGTACCGATGTCAACGAGGCCGACTACCCCGCCTACCAGCAGTCGGCCATCCAGGACTGGAAGACCGGCACGCAGGTCCCGTCCTGCGCCCACGGTGCCGCCTGCTCGCAGGGCGCCATCGAGGCGGCGAACTCCGCGATCGGCAAGTTCTCCAGCGACCAGGATCTGGCGGGGCTGCAGCAGGCGATGTCCGCCGCCGCCGCGCTCGGCAAGAACTAGAACGGCTCGCAGTTCCGGTAACCGCACGGCTGGCGCTCTCGCGCGGTCGTGCGGTTACCGGTCCCGGTTGACCCTCGTCCGTCCGAACCCACCCAGGAATCTGCCATGCTTACTCGCGTCCGGCGATGGGGACCCGGCCTTCTGCTGATATCCCCTTCGTTACTCCTGCTTGGAGTCTTCGTCTACGGCCTCATTGGTTGGACGATAAAGGTATCGATGTCCGATCGGCACACTGCCGCTGAGTCGGACGGATTCGTCGGACTGAGTAACTATGTCGATCTGTTCACCAACGACATCAATGGCCGGTTCCTGCACTCCCTACGGAATCTGCTGATTTTTACCGTCGTCTTCCTGCTCGGCACGATGCTGTTGGGCCTGCTCTGGGCGTTCCTCCTGGAGCGCGGGGTACGGGCAGAGGGGCTGTTCCGGACGGTCTACCTGTTCCCCATGGCCGTCTCGTTCGTCGCCTCCGGTGTGGTCTGGCGCTGGCTGATGAACTCCGGGCAGGGCGACGACGCTGGCGGTCTGAACGCGATCTTCGGGCAGCTGAATCTTGACTTCCTGCAAAACCCTTGGTGGACCGACCCGGAATGGGGCATGGTCGCCATGGCGGTCCCGGCGGTCTGGCAGCTCTCCGGCTACGTCATGGCGCTGTTCCTCGCTGGGTTCCGCGGTATCCCGGCGGAGCTACGCGAGGCGGCCGCGGTCGACGGGGCCAGCACCTTCCAGCTCTACCGGCGGGTTCTCTTTCCGCAGCTGACCCCGGTGGCACTCTCCGCCTTGATCATCGTCGGACACATGTCCATGAAGATGTTCGACCTGATCATGTCTGTCTCCGGCGCCCAGTGGTTGACCGAGGTGCCGGCCGTCTACGTCTGGCAGACCCTGTTGACCAGTGACTACGCCAAGGCCTCGGCGATCTCGGTGATTCTGTTGCTGCTGGTCGCGCTGGTCATCGTGCCCTACCTGGTGCAGACGATGAGAACGGAGCGACGTTCGTGACCACCACAACCACTCAGCGGACGTCCCCACCGGCCGTCGCGGCGCCGCCCCCACCGCGTCGCCGTCCCGCCGCCGGCGTAGTCGGGCGCACCCTCCGGTACGGCGTGCTGCTGCTCTTCCTGCTCATCGTGCTGATGCCGGCGTACGTCCTCGTCGTGACCAGCTTCAAGTCGGGCTCTGATATCGGCGTGAACGGGCAGTGGAATCTGCCCGAGCAGTGGAGCACCGAATCGTGGGCCAAGGCGTGGGAGGCCCTGGGCCCGTCGTTCGTCCGGACCTTCCAGCTCGCCGTTCCGGTCGCGTTGATCTCTTCGCTGCTCGGTGCGGCGAACGGCTTCGTCCTGTCCCGGTGGCGGTTTCCCGGTGCGGACGTCGTGTTCACCCTGATCCTGTTCGGGATGTTCATCCCCTACCAGGCGGTGATGATCCCGCTGCGGGATGTGGTCAGCACCCTCGGTATCGCGCCGGGTATTCCGACGTTGATCTTCGTGCACTGCGTCTACGGCATCCCGATCTGCACGCTCATCTTCCGTAACTACTACGCCACCACGGTGCCGGTGGAGATGGTCGAAGCCGCGTGGGTCGACGGTGCGGGCCTCATCCGTACCTTCCGGTCGATCATCCTGCCGGTGTCCATTCCGGGCTTCGTGGTCGCCGTGATCTGGCAGTTCACCTCGGCGTGGAACGACTACCTGTTTGCGATCTTCCTCTCCAACACCCGTAACGGGCCGATCACGATCGCGCTCAATGCACTCGCGGGAGCTCAGTCCCCCGACTACGCGGCCTCGATGGCCGGGGCGCTGATCACCTCGCTGCCCACTCTGGTTGTCTATGTATTCCTGGGTCGCTGGTTTATCGGTGGCCTGATGGCAGGATCGGTGAAGAGCTGACATGACCGAACATCTCTCCGGCCGGGGGCCGACGCTAACCGGCCCGGCCCCGGACCCCGCCCATCAGCAGCTCCTCGCCAACCAGCGCGCCGCGCTGCTGCGCGCCGCGCGCGCCTCGGTTCGGCCCGAGGGAGGGTTCTGGTGGTTGGGCGAGCATGGCGAACCTGACCCGCGCCAGCCGCTGCACACCTGGATCGCCTGTCGGATGACCCACGTCTTCGCCCTGGCACACCTACAACAGACCCCGGACACCGCCGACGCGGTCGACCACGGCGTCGCCACGCTGCGCAGTACCCTGCGGGACGCGCGGCACGGCGGTTGGTTCAGCGCCGTGGAATTGGGCGGGGAACCGGTCACGGACCGGAAGTCCGCGTACGAGCACGCCTTTGTCCTGCTCGCCGCGAGCAGCGCGACCCGCGCCGGCCGGCCCGGCGCCGACCAGCTCCTGGCCGAGGCGATCGCGGTGGTGGGCGAGCGGTTCTGGGACGAGACCGCCGGTCGGACCCGGGAGTCGTGGAGCCGGGACTTCTCCGAGCTGGAGCCCTACCGGGGTGCGAACAGCAGCATGCACATGGTCGAGGCGTTCCTGGCCGTCGGGGAGGTCACCGGGGACCGCCGCTGGGCGCAACGCGCGCTGGCGATCTGCGAGCACCTGGTGCACGGGGTGGCCGCCCGACACGACTGGCGGCTGCCCGAGCACTTCACCGCCGACTGGGAACCGCAGCTGGACTACAACCTGGACCAGCCCGCGGACCCCTTCCGGCCGTACGGGTCCACGGTGGGCCACTGGCTGGAGTGGGCGCGACTGCTGCTACACCTCGAGACCGCGCTCGTCGCACCACCGCACTGGCTGCTCGAAGACGCGCGCGCGCTCTTCACCGCGGCGGTCACCCGGGGCTGGTCGGTTGATGGGACGGACGGATTTGTCTACACCCTCGACTGGTCGGACCGGCCGGTGGTTCGGTCCCGGATGCACTGGGTGCTGGCCGAGGCGATCGGGTCGGCGGCGACCCTCTGGCGGCGCACCGGCGACCACTACTACGAGCACTGGTACCAGACCTTCTGGGACTACGCCGTACGCCATCTCATTGATGCGAAGACCGGAGAGTGGCACCACGAGCTGGACGAGCTGAACCAGCCGGCGAACCAGGTCTGGCACGGCCGTCCCGACGTTTACCACGCGTACCAGGCTGTCCTGCTGTCCCAGGCCCCGATAAAGCCCAGCCTCGCGGGTCTGTTCGACCCGATGGGGACCGATCAGGTGGAGGTAGACCGGTGATCGCGGTTGTTGGTGAGGCGCTGGTCGACCTGGTCGCCGAGGACACGGCCGGGAGCTACCGAGCCGTACCCGGCGGCTCACCGGCCAATGTCGCACTCACCCTGGCCCGGCTCGAGCAGCCGGTCCGGCTGCTCGCCCGGCTCGGTAGCGACGGCTTCGGCCAGCGGATCCGGGACCACCTGCACGCCAACGGAGTCGATCTGACCTGGGCGGTTTCCGCGGTCGAGTCAACCTCACTGGTGGTCGCCACGCTCGACGACTCCGGCCAGGCCACCTACCAGTGCTACCTGACCGGGACCGCCGACTGGCAGTGGACCACGGCCGAGCTACCGAGCTTCGAAGACACCGGGCTTACCGCCCTGCACTCCGGCTCCCTGGCCCTGGCCCTGGCGCCGGGTGCGGCGGTGGTGGAAGATCTCTTCGCCCGGGAACGGGACCGCGGGGCGCTCACCCTCTCGATCGACCTCAACCTGCGTCCCACCATCGTCCCCGACCGCGTCGGGGAGCAGCGCCGGGTGGAGCGACAGGTCCGCTCCGCGCACCTGGTCAAGGCGAGCGAGGAGGACCTTGACTGGCTCTACCCGGACCGCACCATCGAGCAGGTCATGGCCGAGTGGCGGGCCGCCGGGGTGGCCTGCGCGGTGGTGACGCGCGGCGCTGCCGGCAGTCTTCTGCTGGCACCGGACGGGGCGATGTACCGACAGCCAGCCCGGCGGGGTGAGGTGGTCGATACCGTCGGTGCGGGCGATTCGTTCACCGGCGGCCTGCTCGCCGCCCTCGCGGACTTCGGTGCGCTCGGCGACCAGCCCGGTGCCCGTCTCGCGGCCGTCACCCCGAACCAGTGGCGCCAGGGGCTGCACCAGGCCAGCACCGTCGCCGCGCTCACCTGCGGCCGGCGGGGGGCTGACCCACCCACGTTTGCCGATGCTGTCGCGGCGTTCTCCCCGGGGCCAGCGTAGCGATCTGGGCCCGGCCGGCGGGAGCGTCGGCCGGGCCCGTTGGTGCTCGGGGGTGACGTCAGCGCCGGCCGCGGTGAACCAGCTGCGTCGGCAGGACCGAGGTCGACGGCCACGACCGGTCTCCACCGATGCGTTCGAACAGTTGCTCCGTCGCGATCCGTGCCAGTTCACGTTGGTCGTGGGCGATGACGGTCAACGGTCGCGGCATCAGATGGGACAGTTCAAAATCGTCGAAGCCAACCAACGCCGCGTCGCTGCCTCGGCCATGAAGTTCCTGGAGTGCGCCGAGGGTGAGGCGGTTGTTGGCGCAGAAGAAGGCGGTGGGCTGGTCGGCGAGGCCGAGCATGTCTGCCACCGCCCGGCTGGCCTGTTCGGGACCCGCTATTCCACTCCGCACCAACGCCTCGTCGTACGGGATTCCGGAGCCCGACAACTCGGCCTGCACGCCGGCCAGTCGCTCACGCATTGTGTAGACGTTCAAGGAACCCAGCAATAGGCCGATCCGTCGGTGTCCGGCGTCGAGTAGTGAGCGGATTCCGGCGCGACTTCCGCCCTGGTTGTCTAGGAGGACCACATCGGCGAGGAGCTGTCCGGGCGGTCGGTCGATAAACACCGCCGGAAGGCCCAGCTCCACCTCCCGGCGCAGAAAGGAGTGGTCTGTTCCGGCGGGAACCACGAGCAGGCCGTCCACCCGGCGTTGGACCAGCTCCAGCAACAGCGTGCGCTCGCGGTCCGGATCCTCCTCGGAGGAGGCGGTGATCAGCAGCGTCTGGTGTGCCGCCGCGATCTCCGCCGCGACACCCGCGACCGTCGCGTAGAACGGGTTGGCGATTTCTTCGATGAGTAGGCCGATCGTCGCGCTGAGCTGCCGGGATCGGAGATTACGGGCGATGCCGTTGGGCCGGAAGCCCAAGTCGGAGATGGCAGTCAGCACTCGTTCGGCAAGTTCGGGGCCGACGGTTGGTTCGTTGTTGACTACGCGGGAGACGGTCTTCAGACTCACACCGGCACATCGCGCGACGTCCACCATCGTGGGCCGTCGAGGCTGGGGCGGTTTGGCCGGGTGATGCAGCATGTGCCGTCCTTGTCGGTCCGGGTCGCCGGCTCGATGGGATGGACCGAAAGATAGCTGGACTTTACCAATCGCTCTACTGCGAACCAAACCGCTTCAGCGGATGTGCGAAAGAGCCGCTCCGCGGGTGCGGGAGGGGCTCCCTTCCGGGTGTGCATTTCCGGGGAACTGTTTCGGACCGGGCTTCTGAAGCAAAAGCGAATTTTCCGTCATGCGTGGCATTTCAAACTTTATGGGTCGCTCGGTTTGTGTCGGGGCTGCGTCCAGCAGATGTACGGACGGTTAAGCCGGCGTTATCCGGGGCGTTCGATTGCGACGTGTGTGAACTTCTTGACGAATTTGTGGTCTGTGAGTAACGTCTCATAATCATTAGAAAAGTTTCCTAACTATTTGAGGGGTGTTACATGAAGAGATCACTTCGCCGGGCTCTCTGGGCCGGCGCCGTAGTCGTGCTGGCGGTCGCGGCTGTTCCGATGGCCTCCGCGTACGGAGCCGGCAGCGTCACCGCCACCTTCAACCAGGTGCAGGACTGGGGGAGCGGCCACTCGGCGAGGGTGACGGTCACCAACGGCTCAAACGAGTCGGTGAGCACCTGGCGGATCGAGTTCGACCTTCCTGCCGGGACCAGCATCGGCGTGTTCTGGGACGCCGACGTCACCCGCACCGGGAACCACTACGTCGCGGTCAAGAAGAGTTGGGCCGGGCCGCTCGCCCCGGGTGCCAGCTTCAGTTGGGGGTACAACGGGACCGGCCCCTATCGAGCGCCCCTGAACTGCACGATCAACGGTGTTGCCTGTTCCGGCGGGTCTGCCCCACCGACCACGTCACCCCCGACCACATCACCTCCGACGACCGCGCCGCCGACCACACCGCCCCCAACCACGCCGCCCCCGACCACCGCACCCCCCAGTGGTGACCACAAGATTGTCGGCTACTTCACCCAGTGGGGTGTCTACGACCGTGACTACCACGTCAAGAACATCCACACCAGTGGCTCAGCATCGAAGCTGACCCACATCATGTACGCCTTCGGTAAAACGGAAGGTGGGCGCTGCGGGATCGGCGACAGCTACGCCGACTACGAGAAGGCGTACACCGCGGCGGGCAGCGTGGACGGCGTCGCCGACACGTGGGATCAGCCGTTGCGGGGGAACTTCAACCAGCTGCGCAAGCTCAAAGCGATGTACCCGCACCTCAAGGTGATCTGGTCCTTCGGCGGCTGGACCTGGTCCGGCGGGTTCACCCAGGCAGCGCAGAACCCGACGGCCTTCGCCGAGAGCTGTTACAACCTGGTTGAGGACCCCCGCTGGGCGGACGTCTTCGACGGCATCGACATCGACTGGGAGTACCCGAACGCCTGCGGCCTCACCTGTGACTCCAGCGGACCAGCCGCGTTCAAGAACGTGGTGGACGCGCTGCGTGCCCGGTTCGGCCCGTCGGCCCTGGTCACCGCCGCGATCACCGGTGACGCCAGCAACGGTGGCCGGATCGACGCTGCCGACTACGCCGGCGCTGCGCCCAACCTTAACTGGATCATGGCGATGACCTACGACTACTTCGGCGCCTTCAGCCCGCAGGGTCCGACCGCCCCGCACTCGCCGCTCTACTCGTACTCCGGTATCCCGCAGCAGGGCTTCTGGTCCGACGCGGCGATCCAGAAGCTGAAGAGTAAGGGGGTCTCGGCCGACAAACTGCTGCTCGGCATCGGCTTCTACGGTCGAGGTTGGACCGGTGTCACCCAGACGGCGCCAGGTGGCACCGCGACCGGACCCGCTTCCGGCACCTACGAGGCGGGCTTTGATGACTACAAGGTTCTGAAGAACACCTGTCCGGTAACCGGAACGGTCGGTGGCACGGCGTACGCCAAGTGCGGCAACAACTGGTGGAGCTACGACACCCCGTCCACCATCGGCGGCAAGATGACCTACGCGAAGAACGAGGGTCTCGGCGGAGCGTTCTTCTGGGAACTCTCCGGTGACACGACCAACGGTGAGCTGATCAGCGCCATTGAGGGCGGTCTCGGCTAGCTCGGTGATGCCCGATCGACCCGGGTGGGGGAGGGGCGACGGATCGCGCCCTTCCCCGCCCGTGTCGGTTGGACCGGCGCTCCGGCCGGTGTGACAGACTCGCCGGTCGATGGTCGGAATCCATGGCGTTCGGAGGTGGCATGCGTACGGCGTACCGGAGGCTGGTGCTCGGCGTGCTCGGCGGGAGTTTGCTGGTGACCCTCCTCGGTTGCAGCGCGGACGGGCCGACGGAGTCCGCCGAGGAGGCGCCCGCGGTCGAGAGTGCGACCAAGGCGCGGGAGCGGGTGCAGGCGTACCTGGATGCGGTAGCGGCCAAGGACGTGGCTGCCGGGCGTAGCCAGTTCTGCGCCGTGATGCATCCGGCGTTCGACGCCGTCGCCACCGGACCGAGCGGTGACTTCGCTGACCACTTTGAGGTGTCGCAGGCACAGATCACCGAGGTCGGGCCCGGTCCGCGGGGTGAGGAGGTCAGTGCGACGGTGTCGGTGACCGCGGGTGCGGACGAGCTGGTCCGCCCGCTGCTGTTCACGGTCACCCGGGACGGGGCTGACTGGTGTATCGCGAGTGAGACATCCGGCAGCACGGAGTCCGCCTCGGCCGGGACTCCTGAGCCGACCGAAACCCCCTGATGTGGCTGTTCCCACTGCCGGCGCCCGACCCGGTTCGAGTTCGGTGACGGATCTCTCACCTGGCGGAACGGCCCCCCTCGCGGGTTCGGTGCCGGATCCGTCGCCGTAGGCTTTCTAGCATGCGCCAAGAGTGGCATCAGCTGAGCCATCCCGCTGTCGGTAGTCCGGTGCTGCAGACCAGCCGGCCGACCATCGATTCCGCCGAGGACGCTGCCCTCGGCCTGGACCGTTGGCGGGACCTGCCGCGGGCCCAGACCCCGCCCTGGTCGGACGCTGCGCAGGTCGCTGAGGTCTGCAAGGTGTTGGAGGACGTCCCGTCGGTCGTGGCCCCGTACGAGGTTGATCAGCTGCGGCGCCAACTCGCACTGGTCTGCGAGGGTAAGGCGTTCCTGCTCCAGGGTGGGGACTGCGCGGAGACCTTCGCCGACAACACCGAGAGCCACCTGCTCGCCAACGCCCGTACCTTGCTGCAGATGGCGATCGTGCTGACCTACGGCGCCTCGTTGCCGGTGGTCAAGGTCGCCCGGGCGGCCGGTCAGTACACCAAACCCCGGTCGCTGCCGACCGACGCCCGCGGCCTACCGGCCTACCGGGGCGACATGATCAACTCCTTGGACGCGACGCCGGAGGCGCGGGTTGCCGACCCGCAACGCATGATCCGGGCGTACGCGAACTCCGCCGCCGCGATGAACATGCTCCGTGCCTACCTTGCTGGCGGGCTGGCGGACCTGCACGCGGTGCACGACTGGAACAAGGGCTTCGTGCGGAACTCGCCGGCCGGCGAGCGGTACGAGGCGATCGCCCGGGAGATCGACCGGGCGCTGGCCTTCATCCAGGCATGTGGGATGACCGAGGACGAGGCGTTGCGGACCGTCACCCTCTACTGCTCCCACGAGGCGTTGGCCCTGGAGTATGACCGGGCGTTGACCCGTGTCTCCGACAGTCGGGCGTACGGGCTCTCCGGGCACCTGCTCTGGGTGGGTGAGCGTACCCGGCAGCTCGACGGGGCGCATATTGACTTCATCTCCCGGATCGCGAACCCGATCGGGGTGAAGCTCGGCCCGACGACGAAGCCGGACGACGTCATCGAGCTGTGCGAGAAGCTCAACCCGGACAATGTTCCGGGCCGGCTGACCCTGATCAGCAGAATGGGCAATCACCGGGTCCGTGAAGTCCTGCCGTCGCTCGTCGCCAAGGTCACCGCCGCTGGCGCCAAGGTGGTGTGGCAGTGCGACCCGATGCACGGCAACACCCATGAATCGTCCAACGGCTACAAGACCCGGCACTTCGACCGGATCGTAGACGAGGTGCTGGGCTACTTCGAGGTGCACCGTGGCCTGGAAACCCATCCCGGCGGGCTGCACGTCGAGCTGACCGGTGAGGATGTCACCGAGTGCCTCGGTGGTGCCCAGGGCATCGGCGATGTCGATCTGCCCGATCGGTACGAGACCGCCTGTGACCCGCGGCTGAACACCCAACAATCGCTGGAGTTGGCGTTCCTGGTAGCCGAGATGCTCCGTGGCTGACGCGAGGAGTGAGCTTGCGAGCCCCGGAGTCGGCGGCCGGTGGGGATGATGGTGGCTGACGCGAGGAGTGAGCTTGCGAGCCCCGCAGTCGGCGGCCGGTGGAGGCTCCGTGGCTGACGCGAGGAGTGAGGACGTCATGATCGATCTGCGTTCGGACACTGTCACCCGCCCGACCGAGGGAATGCGGGAGGCGATGGCCGTCGCCGAGGTGGGCGACGACGTGTACGGCGAGGACCCTACGGTCAACGCCCTGGAAACCGAGGTCGCGGCGCTCTTCGGCCATGAGGCGGCGCTGTTCTGCCCGACCGGGACGATGGCCAACCAGATTTCGCTGCAGCTGTTGGTGCCACCCGGCGGCGAACTGCTCTGCGACGCGGACGCGCACGTGGTGACGTACGAGATCGGTGCGGCTGCCGCGTACGGCGGCATTTCGTCGCGGACCTGGCCGGCGGTCGGCGCGGCGGTTGACCCGGACGTGGTCGCTGGCATGATCCGGCCCGACGGCTACTTTGCGGTGCCCACTCGGGCGGTCGCGGTGGAGCAGACCCACAACCGGGGCGGCGGTGGGGTGATCCCGCTGGCGGCTCTGAATGAGCTGCGTCGGGTCGCCGACGCGGCTCAGGTCGCGGTGCACTGTGACGGTGCTCGAATCTGGCACGCGCACATCGCCGACGGGGTACCGCTGGCCACCTACGGCGTGCTCTTCGACACCCTGTCCGTCTGCCTCTCCAAGGGGCTTGGCGCGCCGGTCGGCTCGCTGGTGGTCGGCAGTGCCGACAAGATCGAACGGGCTCGGTTCATCCGGAAGCGGATGGGCGGTGGCATGCGGCAGGCCGGGATCCTCGCGGCTGCCGGCCGGTACGCCCTGGCGAACCAGGTGCAGCGGCTCGCCGAGGATCACGCGAAGGCGACCCGGCTCGCCGACGCGGTCGCCCCGTTCGGGGTCTTGGCGGCCGAGGTGCGTACCAACCTGGTCCCGTTGGATCTCACCAAGACACCGATGAACGCGCACACCTTCGCCGCAGCGGTCCGTGCGGAAGGGGTGCTGGTCAGTGTGCTCGGCCCGGGTACCGCCCGCCTGGTCACCCACCTGGGTGTGGACGATGCGGCGATCAACCGCGCGATCGACGTCCTCACCCGTGCCCTGCGTACCTGATCCGTACCGCGGGTCGGGGGTCAGGTACGCAGTCGCTTGAGAACGGCTACGTCGCTGGCGTGGCCCACGTGTTTCTCGGTGGGCGTTTCCACCACCATCGGCACCCCGGAGGTCGCTGGGTGGTGCATCAGCTCGGCGAAGGCTGGCTCCCCGATGGTGCCCTTGCCGATGTTCTCGTGGCGGTCCCGGGTGGAGCCGCAGAGGTCCTTCGAGTCGTTGGCGTGTACCAGCCGTAGCCGGTCCGCCCCCACGGTGTGCACCAGCGTGTCGAGGGTGGCGGTCATGCCACCTTCGACGGACAGGTCGTGCCCGGCGGCCCAGGCATGGCAGGTGTCGAAGCAGACACCGAGCCATGGGTGCCGGTCCACCGCATCCAGGTAGGGGCCGAGCTGTTCTACCCGGGCGGCGAGCGAGCGCCCGCCACCGGCGCTCGGCTCGACCAGCAGCATCGGCCCGTCCGTGTCACCGGCGGTGTCCAGCAGTGGCAGCAGCATTTCCCGGACCTGGCGCATCGCCGTGTCGGCGTACCCGGCGTCCACCGCGCTGCCGGCGTGGAAGACCACTCCCTGGGCGCCGATCGCTGTCCCTCGGCGTAGCGCGTGCGCCAGGGTCAGCGCTGACCGCTCCACCGTCGCCGCGGTGGGCGAGCCGAGGTTGACCAGCAGGGACGCGTGGATGAATACCGGCACGCCACGCTCGGCGCAGCCGGCGCGAAACAGTGCGTCTTGCGTCGGGTTGCCGGGCGGCAGTGCCCAGCCCCGCGAATTGGACACGTAGACCTGGGCGACCTCGGCGCCCGTCGCGTCCAGGTAGGGCAGGGCGGCTTTCGCCAGCCCGCCCCCGGTCGGTGTGTGCGCGCCGACCGGCCGCACTGTCGTCGTCACAGGCAGCCGATGGTGATCTGGGTACCGGGTGGTACCTGCGAATTCTCACCGGGTGTCTGGAATCGGACGGTGCCGTTCTCGTTGAACTGCACCGCGACGGGGAAGGGCTGCCCCTCCAACACCTGTTTGGCCTGTTGGCACGGCATGCCGATCACGCGGGGGACGACAACCTGCGGTGGGCCCTGGCTGATCTCCAGGCTGACCTCCGCCCCCTTCTCCACGCCAGCGCCGTCGGCTGGACTCTGCCCGATGACCTCGTTTTGGGGCTTGTCGGACTCCTTCACCGTCGGCGGTTCCACGAGTACCAGCCCGAGCTGATTCAGGATCGAACGGGCCTCGTCCAGGGGCTTGCCGACCAGGTTCGGCACCGAGATGGGCGCCCTGCCCTTGCTCAGAGTCACCGTGACCTCGTGTCCGGGCTTGACCTCGGTGCCCGCCTCCGGGTCGGTGGCGACCACCATGCCCTCCGGCAGGCTGTTGTGGTAGCTGGTGGAACCCTTGATCACTTCCAGGCCGGCCTCGGTCAGGTCAGTCGCGGCCAATTCGAATTCTTTGCCGACGACATCGGGCACCGCGAACTGCTCGGGACCCAGCGAGAGGGTGAGGGTGATCGTGCCGCCCTTCACGATGCGGGAGGCGGAGGCCGGATCCTGGGACAGTACGGCGTCCTTCGGCACCTGGTCGTCGTGGCGCGGGTCGGCGTACTGGAGGACCAGACCGGCCCGCTTCGCCTGTGCCTCCGCGGCGGCCTGGTCCAGGCTCACCAACTCTGGGGCCTGGGTGAATCGGCCGACGCCGACCCACCAGCCACCCACCGCGGCAATCAGCCCCAGCATCACGACGACAGCGGCCACCGCAAGCCGGCCGCGCTGCTCACCCATCAGCCGACCGGGCAGCGGGGCCAACCGGGACCAGACACTCTCGTTTTCGACCGCCCGTCGTCGGCCACCCCGCGGGGCCTCCTCGGGTAACCGGGCCCAGGCGGGGCGCTGCGCCGGCCGTACGGCCGCGACCACCATGGTCGGGTCACTCACCGGGGGCTGCTCGGTCACCCGGCGCAGCACCGTGGTGTGGGTATTCGGGTTGCCCAACCCTTCCCGAGCCGCCTGTACCTGGGTGAGCAGCGCACCGGCGTCGGCCGGGCGGGCACCGGGATCGCGCCGGGTGGCGCGGACGACCAGGTCATCGAGGGCCTTCGGTAGCCCCGGCACCAGGGTCGACGGTGCCGGCACATCCTGTCGGACATGCTGCCAGGCCACCTCGACCGGGCGATGGCCGTCATAGGGCACGCGGCCGGTGAGCATCTCGAACAGCACGATGCCCGCGGAATAGACGTCGGTGCGCGGGTCGGCGTGCCCGTCGGTCACCAATTCCGGTGCCACATAGGCGATCGTGGCCATCAGCTGGTTGGCCTGTGCGTCGTCGGCGCTCGCCTCCACCGCCTGGGCCAATCCGAAATCGGCGACCTTCACCACGCTGTCGACCAGGTTGGCCGCACCTCCGGTCGGTGCCTCGGCGACCAGCACGTTTTCCGGTTTGACATCCCGGTGGACGAGCCCGGCCCGGTGTGCGGCGGCGATCGCGGCGAGCATCTGTTCGGTGATCGCGAGCGCCTCGTCGGGGTTGAGTCGGTGCCGTTCGGCGAGCACATCGCGCAGCGTGCGCCCGCGCACGTACTCCATGACCAGGTATGGCCGGTCGGCGTGGATGCCCTGGTCGTAGACCGCGACGACGTTGGGATGGGTCAGCCGCGCGATGGTCTTCGCCTCGTCGGCGAAACGGTCCACGAATCCCGCTGTCCGCCCCTGGGCCTCCGGACCCGGCGTGGGATGGATGATCTTAACTGCGACGGTGCGATCGAGGCGCTCGTCGGTTGCTGTGTATACAGTCGCCATGCCACCCCGGGCGACCCGACCGCGGATGCGGTAGCGCCCGTCGATCAGTGAGCCCAGCAACGTGTCGGCGACCTGTGTGTCCATCGGCAGGAAGTCTATGCGTCCAGGGGTAGGTGGTTGGACACCGATGCTACAGGCCGGCAGTGACGTTTGAGTCCGGTGACCCGCCGGATGGCCGTTTCTGCAGCTCCGGTCGGTGCGCGACGGCCCTGATCTGGGGCGTGGGGGCGTTCGCCCGATGCCGGGGCGGCGTGGCAGGGTGGTCGGGTGACCGACTCCGTACCCGCTGGCGAGCCCGCCGTGAGCCCTGCTGCCGAACCGACCGCGTGGCTGACCCTGCCGGCTGTCGCCGAGCGCCTCGACCTGACGATCAGCAAGGTCCATCAGATGATCCGGGACCGGGAGCTGATCGCGGTCCGCCGAGACGGTGCCCGTCGGGTGCCGGCGGACCTGGTGGCGACCCGAGGGGTGCTCAAGCATCTACCCGGGGTGCTGAACCTCCTCGCCGACGCCGGCTACGACGATGAAGAGATCCTGCGCTGGCTCTACCAGCCCGATGGCACCCTGCCCGGCGGCACCGCCGCCGTGGCGCTGGCCGGCGATCAGGCCCGCGAGGTCAAACGTCGCGCCCAAGCCCTCGGTTTCTGACTCGGGGTTCCCCGCCCGGTCCGGTCGAGGTCCGGACGGGGCGGGGGTCAGGCAGGGCGGCGGGTGGCGGCGATCGCGAGGTCGGCCAGGGCTTGGTGCGCCTCGGTGTCGAGGTCAACGGTGGACAGTGCGGCGAGCGCGGTGTCGGTGAGCTCCTGGATCCGCTGCTCGGCGCGGCCGAGCGCGCCGCTGGCTCCGATCAGCTGCCGCAGCCGGGCCACCCCGGCGTCGTCGAGGTCGGCGTCGCCGAGACCCTCGAGCAGCACCTCCCGGTCGGCGGTGCCGACCATCTCCAACGCCGCCGCCACCAGGTAGGTCCGCTTTCCCTCGCGGAGGTCGTCGCCGGCTGGTTTACCGGTCTGCGCCGGGTCACCAAAGATCCCCAGCACATCGTCGCGCAGCTGGAAGGCCTCACCCAGCGGCAGCCCGTACGCCGAGTACGCCGCGTGGACCTCGGGGGCGGCGTCGGCCAGTGCGGCGCCGAGTAACAACGGGCGTTCGACGGTGTACTTCGCCGACTTGTAGCGGGCGACCTTCCCGGCCCGTTCGACCGACGTGTCCCCGGTGACCTGGGTCAGTACGTCGAGGTACTGACCCACGGTGACCTCGGTCCGCATCTGGTCGAATACCGGCCGTGCCCGGGCGATGGTGCGCGGGTCCAGTCCGGCGGAGTGCAGCAGCTCGTCGGACCAGACCAGGCACAGGTCGCCCAGGAGAATGGCCGCCGCGTCACCGAAGCCGTCCGCGTCTCCGTCCCAGTCCGCCGACCGGTGCCGGGCGGCGAACCGCAGGTGCACCGCCGGCTCACCTCGCCGGGTGTCCGAACGATCGATCAGATCGTCGTGAATCAAGGCGCTGGCCTGCACGAACTCCAACGCGGCTAGGGCGGTTGTCACCTGTTCGGTGTCGATTCCACCGGCGCCCCGGTAGCCCCAGTAGGCGAAGGCGGGCCGTAGCCGCTTGCCGCCGCCGAGGACGAATGCCTCGACCGCGTCGGCCAACGGGGCGAGGGAGGCGTCAACATCGGTCATCCAGGCACGTCGGGTCACCAGGAAGTCGGCCAGTGCCTTGTTGACGCGTTGCCGAAGCCCGGCACGGTCCACCGGGGAGACAGGAGCAGCGTAGGTCACGCCCTGACGCTAGCCGGTCGCGACGGCTGGTTACCCACCGGCGGCCTGGCGACGCGCCGGTCCCGGTCGGGCGGTGTCGACTGTGCCGTGTTGCGGGGTGTCGGCCGCGCCGTACCCCTTGTCATCGTTTGCGACGGGGGAAGGTCTAGGGATCGCGGCCCGGCGCCGCTAGAGTCATGGCGTGGCGCTTGGTCTTCCATCGGTTCTCCCCAATCCGCAGTCGGCGATCGGGGAGCTGATCCGCGACCGCCGGCCGACCTTCTCCTTCGAGTTCATGCCACCGAAGACAGCGCAGGGCGAGCGGCTGCTCTGGCAGGCCATCCGGGAGCTGGAGTCGCTGCGCCCGTCGTTCGTCTCGATCACCTACGGCGCCGGTGGCTCAACTCGGGACACGACCGTAGCGGTTACCGAACGGGTCGCCACCGAGACCACGTTGCTGCCGATGGCACACCTGACCGCGGTCAACCACTCGGTGGCCGAGCTGCGGCACGTGATCGGACGGTTGGCGGCTGCGGGCGTGCGTAACGTGCTCGCCGTGCGCGGCGACCCGCCCGGCGACCCCACCGGCGAGTGGATCCCCCACCCGGATGGTGTGGACTACGCGGAAGACCTGGTCCGCCTGGTCCGTGACGCGGGTGACTTCAGCGTCGGCGTTGCCGCCTTCCCGTACAAGCACCCCCGCTCGCCCGACATCGACTCCGACACGGCGTACTTCATCCGCAAGTGTCGGGCGGGAGCCGATTTTGCGATCACTCAGATGTTCTTCGACGCGGACGAGTACCTTCGGCTGCGGGACCGGGTGGTAGCGGCGGGCTGCGACACGCCGATCATCCCCGGTGTGATGCCGGTAACGAAGATCAGCACTATCGAGCGGTCGGAGCAGCTTTCCGGCGCGCCTTTCCCGCCGGCTCTGGCCGCACGCTTCGAGCGGGTCGCGGACGACCCGGAGGCAGTCCGCCAGCTCGGCGTCGAGCAGGCCAGCGAGATGAGTCAGCGGCTGCTGGACGAGGGTGTTCCCGGCATCCACTTCATCACCTTCAACCGGTCCACCGCGACCCGGGAGATCTGGCGGAATCTGCGAGTCAGTACCCCCGGGTGAGCAGACGCGCCACGACACCGCGCGATCGGTGCGACGGTTGATCCGTGGTGGGCAGACAGCTGAACTGGGACCAGTACGCCACGGCCTGGGCGCGACTGCACGGTGGGTTCGATCCGCGCACCGCAGCCCCGCCCGTCCGGGCCTGGCTGCGCCTCGCGTACCACGGGGGCTACGTGCTGGGTCGGCTACGGGTCACCCCGACCGCGGTGACCGTCGCCGGGGTGCTGCTCTGCCTCGGCGTGCCGCTGGTCGCGGTACGCCCGCAGGACGGGCCGTTTCTCGGCGCGTTGCTGGTGCTGCTCGCCTCAGTGGCGGACAGCCTCGACGGCGCGGTCGCGGTGGCGAGTAACCGCACCACCCGGCTCGGGTACGTCTACGACTCGGTGGCCGACCGGCTCGGCGAGGCGGCCTGGCTGGTCGCGTTCTGGCTGCTCGGCGCGCCGGGCGTGCTGGTGGTCGCCGGTGGCGCGCTCTCCTGGCTGCACGAGTACGTGCGGGCCCGGGCGACCTCCGCCGGAATGCGAGAGGTCGGTGCGGTGACCGTGGGGGAGCGGCCGACCCGGGTCGTGGTGGCCCTCGTCGGCCTGCTGTTGGCCGGGCTGGCGGGGTTGATCGCGCCGGACCTGACCGCGGGCACCATCACCATGGCGACCGCGGTCTGGGCGTTGCTGGCCGGCTTCGGCCTCGGACAGCTACTGGCCGCCGTCCGGGGCGCACTGATCAACGCCAGCTGACGCTCGCGCCCCACCGGAGGCGCCGGTGAGGCCGGGACCCGCGCGGGTGGGCGCCGGCGAGGCCGGGAACCCCGCGGGTAGGCGCCGGCGAGGCCGGGACCCTGTGGGTGGGCGTTGGCGGCTCGGGCCGGCCCGCTACCAGGCAGGGCCGATGGAGTCGGCGACGATCTGGGCGGAGAGGGCGACCATCGGCAGCCCGCCGCCCGGGTGGCAGGAGCCACCGACCAGCCACAGCCCGCGGACCGGCCCCCGGTTGGGCGGGCGGAGCAGGCCGCCCGTGGTGCCGTAGATGGCTCCGCCCGGTGTGCCCGTCGCCCTGCCCAGATCGGCCGGGGTACGAATCTCCCGGAACAGCAGCCGGTCCCGTACGTCCACCCCCCGCGCGGCCAACACGTCCAGGATCCGGTCCGCGTACGCCTCGGCGAGGCCGGGGCGCCGCCAGTCGACAGCACCGGCGGCGGTGCCCTGCCGAGCGGCGTTGACCAGCACGAACCATGCCTCGTGCCCAGCCGGGCGGACCGTCTCGTCGGCGGCCACGGTGACGAAGACCGCCGGGTCCGGGGCCGGGCGCGCCCGAACCCCCCGCCCGGGCGCCCCGAAGACCGCGTCGAACTCGCTGTCGTAGGCGTCGGGGAAGAAGACGTTGTGGTGGGCCAGCCCGGAGTCCCCGCGTACGCCGAGCAACAGCACGAAGCCGGCGAGGCTGCGGTCGGTCAGCGTGGCCAGCCGTCGCGGGGTGGGCAGCAGGTCCCGGTAGAGGGTGAGCGCGTCAACGTTGGACACCACCACATCGGCCGGCACCGGGGCGCTCGCGCCGGCGAGGCGTACGCCGTGCACCCGTCCGCCCGCCGCGTCGATCCGGGTGACCCGGACGCCGGTCCGTACCACCACCCCGAGCTCCCGGCAGCGGGTCAGCAGGGCGTCGGCGAGGGTGCCCAGGCCACCGCGGAGGTACCAGCCGCCGAAGGCCAGCTCGGCGTACGGGACGGCGACGAGGGCCGCCGGCGCCCGGCGCGGGTCAGTTCCGGCGTACGTCGCGTACCGGTCGAGCAGCATCCGGAGCCGGGGGTCGGACAGGTGGGCGCGGCCCAGTCCCCGTAGCGTCCGGCCCGGGCCGATAGCGGCCAGGTCACCCAGCCGCCAGGCCAGCATCGCCAGGTCCCGGGGTGAGTCGACCCGGCGGCGTAGGACATCGCGTTCCGAGGCCGTCCAGACCCGCTCGGCACGTCGCCAGAGGCGCCGCCACTGGGCGGCGGCCCGCTCACCGAAGGCCGCGCCGACGCGGGCGGCGAACTCGTCGGAGTCGGCGCACGAATCGAGCGTTGGTCCACCCCGGGGGAAGACGTGTCGCACGATCGGGTCGAGCGGGACCAGGTCCAGGTATTCGTCGAGCTTCGCCCCGGTCACCTCGAACAGGTCGTGGAACACCTGGGGCAGAGTCAGCAGGCTGGGCCCGGTGTCGAAGTGGAAGGGGCCGGCGGGTGTGTCATGTACGTACCGGCCGAGCTTGCCGCCCACCGTGTCACCCTGCTCCAGGAGGGTGACCTGGTGCCCGGTGGCGGCCAGCCGGGCGGCGGTGGCCAGGCCACCCACCCCGGCACCGACGATCACGATCCGCGCCATGGGTGCCTCCTAGCCGACCGGACGGCCCCGCCAGCTCAGGCGCCGTCGCTTCCGCAGATGGTACGACCGCAGGGTCAGCCAACCGAGGACCGCTACCGACGCGGGGTGCCCCAACGCGTCCGGCCACCACCGGCCGCCGGTCGCCCGGGCGCTGACCACCCGCCCACCGACCCCGAGCAGGTAGGCCCCGGCGGCGACGGCGGCCGTCCCCGGCGCACCGCCGACCAGCGCGGCCACGACGACCAGCGCCGGGGCGGTGTAGAGCAGTAGCAGCAGCGCGACCACCGCGGCTGCCGCCGAGGGATGACCGAACGAGGCCCACAGCGACTTCGAGTAGCCGTCGCGCAGCTGTGGCCAGTCGTCGTACATCCGGCAGGTGGCCAGTTGTGAGCCGTCGGCGAGGGCGATCTGGCCGCCGGACCGCTTGACCGCCCGGGCCAACTCGACATCCTCCAGAACCCGGTCGGACACCGCCGCGTGGCCACCGGCGGCGGTGTATCCGGCCCGGTCCACGACCAGGAACTGCCCACCGGCCGCGGCCAGGGACGGCCGGGCCGACCGCTCCATCGCGGCCAGCGGCAGGAACGTCAGCCACAGCCACTGCAACAGCGGCTGAACCAGTCGGTCGGCCACCGTCGTGACCAGGATCCGGGGGTACGGCGACAGCAGCGCCACCCGCGCGGCCCGTAGCTCGCCGACCGCCGCGGCCACGGCGTGGGGGGCGAGCACCACGTCGGCGTCGACGAAGACCAGCACGGTGGCCGCCGGGTCGGCCCGGGCGGCGAGTTGCCAGCAGGCGTGCGGCTTGCCCAGCCAACCCGGCGGTGGAGCGTCGCCGTCGAGCAGGGTGACCCGGGGGTCGTCGCCGGCGACCCTGCGGACGACCTCGTGGGTGCCGTCGGTCGACCCGTCGTCGAGCACCACGATCTGTAGCTGCGGCACACCGCGCTGGGCCAGCAGCGCGCGCAGGCAGGGGGTGACTCGGGCGGCCTCGTTGCGCAGCGGCAGCAGCACCGCCACCGGTTCGGTCACCGTCGCCGGCGTCCCGACCGGGCGGCGCAGCCAACGGCCCGCGTTGACCAGGGTGTGTGTGGTCAGCGTGGCCACGCCGGCCAGGACCGCCAGCAACAGGATCATGCCGGCACCCCACCTCGGTGGGGGCCGGCGGTGCGACACCGGGCCGGATCGCTCATACCGACGTGTCGGCGCGTCGCCGCCGGTCCGCTGGTGTCCTCCGGCCGCGTCGGTGCAGCAGCGTCGGCCGGCCGCGTCGGGGCAGCAGCGTCACCGCCAGCGGCACCGCGGTCAGCGCCATAACCGCGGCGCCCCACCCGGCCGAGGCGGGTAGGCCGAGGAAGACGGCGTGGGCCAGCACGCTGGAGCCGTACGTCCACAGATAGAGCGCGAGCATCGGGGCGTCGCGGCTGTCGGTGGTGGCGACGGCGGTGCCGGCCAGGGGCCGCAGGGCGGCCATCACCAGCACCGCGAAGAGCAGCCAGCCCAGGTAGTTGCTGATGGGGATGCCGGGCAGGCCGGGCAGCGCGGGGGTGGCGTTCCGCCAGACCCAGTGCCCCTCGGCGACCATCTGCGGGTCGAGGAAGAGATCCCAGGCGGCCAGCCCGACCGCTGCCAGCGCGATTCGGCGGACAGCTGGCCCGGTGCCCCCGGCCGGCCCACCCCCGGTGAGGCGGACCGCGGTCAGCCAGGCGGGCCAGGCCATCCAGGTCCAGGCGAGGGGGATGATCAGCGGTACTCCGGCCAGCTTCGGCCCGAGCTGCTCCGCGTAGACGTAGCTGCCGAACGGGAACCCGGTGGCCACCCCGAGCGCCTCGATGGCGAAGCCACCGCCGGTGACCACGGCGAGCAACGCCGCCGCCGTCCGGGGACCCCGGCTAAGCAGCGCGTGGCCGACCGAGAGCAGGTAGCCGAGCAGGACTGTGGCGACGGTCAGCCGGGCCCGGGTCTGCCCCGTGGTCAGGGGGTAGCAGATCTGCACCAGCACCAGCACCGCCAACAGCGCCCAGACGGTCCGGAGGGCCGGCCCCGGCAGGGCGGTGGGCCGGGTCATGCGGGTGCTCTCCCGGCGGCGGTGGGGGAGGGGAGCGGCAGGTCTCGACCGAGTACCCCGAACAGGCGTTCGTCACCGGGGAAGCGGAAGTCGCGCAGGACGTCGACGAAGCCGAAGCGTCGGTACAGTCGCCAGGCCCGGGAGTGCTGCTCGTCTGCCTCCGGGGTGGACAACAGCGTGGTGCTCCCCTCCGCTATCCCGAGCAGGGCGCGCAGCTGGCTGGCGCCCAGCCCGTGCCCCTGCGCGGGCGGTCGGACGTGCAGCTCGACCACCTCGAAGCAGCTGGCCAGCCAGCGGCGGCGGGTGGCCGGGTCCAGCGTCCGCCCCACCTGGTCGTGCCACCACTGGCCGGGCTTCCCGTGGTACCCGTAGCCGAATCCGGCCAGGTGGCCCTCGGAGGTGAGGCTGGCGACGGCGCGGAAGCCGGGGCGGCGGACGTGGGAGGCGATGTAGCCGCGCCGCGCCCTGAGTAGATCGGCGCGGTACCCCATCGCCTCGCCGTAGACGGCCACCACGTCGTCCAGCCGCCGAACGAGGTCGTCCGGTGTCCACCGCACCAGCCTCATGCCGTCCCCACCTTCGTTCCGCCGTCCGTGGTCCAGCCCAGCACCGTCCGGTCACCGACCACGTCGCGTACCTCGAACCGGGCGAAGAGCTCCTCCGCGTACCACCCCTCGGTGGTGGTTCGCCTGATCGCGGCACGATGCTCGGGGTGACGGTACGCGAATGCGACCAGCTCCGCCGGGGTGCGCCACACGCTGACCGTGCCCTGCCAGCCCAGCGGCGCCTCGCCGACGCCGAAGCGGGCGAGTAGGCCGGGTGCGGTGTGCAACGCGCGGGCCACCGGGGGTACCGCCTGCCAGAAGGTGACCGCCCGGGCGGGGCGGAGCCGGGCCCGGGTCAGTGCCAGCACCGGGCCGTTGGGTCGCCCGCCTGGTGGGTCGCCGAAGGGCCGCCGGCCGGACCACTCGCCCCGGCTGGTGAGCGGGCGTAGGTCGATTCGGACGGCGGCGCGGGCGATACGTGCCCAGGCCCGTCCCACCGGGGAGGCGGCGAAGCCGGTGGCCGCGGCGGGAGAGTCCCACACGGTCAGCGCCGCCCACCGGGTCAGGTCCGCGTCGCGTGGACCGAAGCCGGTGCCGGTCCCGGTGCCGAGCAGTTTGGCGAAGCGGACGCCGGGCAGCGCGCGGAGCCGGCGCGGGTCGGCTGCCATCCGGGTCAGCGCCCGGGGCAGCCCGGCTCGGCTGGTCCGCCACACATGCAGGGTGACCAACTCGGGGACCGGCGCCCGGCGGCTGACCGGGCGTGGCTCGTTCGACAAGCCCGCTCACGCCACCTCGGCCGGTGTGCCGCCGGTTACCCGCAGCAGCTCCGGATAGGTGGTGGGGAAGACCGCGCGGGGTACGCCGCCAGCGGCCCAGATCTCGTCGTATTTGTCGAGGGTGGTGTCCACCAGGGTGCGCAGCGGCCGGGGGTGACCGACCGGGGCGACTCCACCGATGACCTGTCCGGTGTGTTCGCGGACGAACTCCGGCGTGGCCCGCCGGAGTCGGGTGACGCCGATCGCCGCGGCGAGGCCGACGGTGTCCACCCGGTGCGCTCCGGAGGTCAGCACCAGCAGTGGCCCGTCGGCTGTCTCGAAGACCAGGGAGTTGGCGATCTGCCCGATCTCGACATCGAGGGCGGTGGCGGCTGCCGCGGCGGTGTGGACGGCATCGGGCAACAGGCGAACCAGGCTGGGTGCGCCAGCACCGTCGAGTGCGCCAGCGGCGTCCAGCGTCTCCTGCGTCGCTCGTACTTTCGGGTGTGGGTGCATCCGGCCATTCTTCCCGGTGAGTCCCGGGCGCCTTCGTTGACCACGCCAGCGGTGGTGGCCGGTGGGCGGCGAGCCCGAGGTGGCGACCACGGGCGGTCCGGCCGCCAGGGTGACTGCGGTGGGTGCGGCGGGGTGCGGTGGCCGGTGACCCGTCCGACGTGCGGCGACGTGTGGCACACGTTGTGTTTTTGTCGGCGGGAGGGTGTACTGTCAGCAGTAGTTAGAACGGGTGTTCGATACGAGGTTTGCTTCGCATGCTCGTTCCGACGGTCGGAGTGGTGTTTCGCGGCGCCGCTCCGGGCGGGTGCGGCGCCGCGGGTCGCGCCCCAGGGCCGTGGGCGGTCGCGAGCCCCGACCCATCAGGCGGGAGCGTCGCCCGCCGCCCTCGACCCCCGGGCGGCGGGCGACGAACCTGCTGGTCATGCCGGCCGGGTGTGGTGTGGGGAAGCGTCCATGCCCGGCCGGCCCCGCCGGTGCGTCTTCCTCCGCACCACTCGACCCGGCGGTCCGCCGACGGATCAGGTCCGTCGGGTGGCGCCTCGGCCCCTGGAGGAGACAGCGCATGCCGATCAACCCAGCTCCCGTGCCGACGGTGCCGGCTCACGTACTGCCGCAGCGCACCCCTGTCCAGCTCGTCACGGTGGCCCGTTGCGGGCTCGTCGAAGCTGCCCGTACCGGCCCCGACGGTCTTCGCTACGCGGCGGCCCACCTGGCGGCTCTGCGGGCCGCCGCGGCGCTGCTCGCCGTCCACGCTCGCCCCGTGCCGACTCGGCGTAGCCGGGTTACCAGTGTCTGGGCCCTGCTCTCCGGTGTCGCCCCCGAGCTCGACGAGTGGGCCCGGTTCTTTGCCCTAGCCGCCAGTAAGCGCGCAGCTGCCGAGGCCGGCATCCCGCGGGTCGTCACCGCCCGGGAGGCCGACGACCTGCTGCGTGCCGCCGAGGAGTTCGTGCTGGTGGTGGAGGCCGCGTTGGGGGTGGTGCAAGCGCCACCCCCGGCGGGCCGGGCGGCCTGAGTCGCGGCGACGCCGAGGGTGCTGGTCGCAGCAGAGGGGTTCTTTCAATAGGCCCGTTTTGTGAGTTCTTGAGCTATTTGTAATGCGCTGGTTCATCAGTACAACAGCACGACAGGGGGTAGGTCGATGGCGGGCCGCATGGTGGTCGGTTCCGCCGCGTTGGCGGGTCTGGTGCGTCCGGCGAGTGCACCGGACCCGATCGGGGGGCAGCGGGTGCTGCCGGTAGCCCCCGAGCTGACCGGCCTGCTGCCCAACCGGGGGCTACGCCGCGGCAGCACGATTTCGATCGCCGCTGGCCAGCCCCGGCACAGCGGCGCCACCTCCCTGGTCCTGGCGCTGCTCGCCGAGGCGTCCCGGGCCGGCTCGTGGTGCGCCGTGGTCGGGGTGCCGACCCTCGGGGCGGTCGCCGCCGCCGAGCTCGGGATCGCCCTGGACCGGCTCGCCCTCGTGCCGCATCCAGGACCCGAGTGGGCCACCGTCGTCGCCACGCTGATCGATGGGGTGGACGTGGTGGTCGCCGCCGTCCCGGCCGCAGTGTCCGCATCGGTCGCCAGCCGGCTGGCGGCTCGGGCCCGGCAGCGGGGCAGCGTCCTCGTCCCGTACGGACGGTGGGACGGCGCCGACCTGACCCTTCGGGTGACCCGGGGAGTCTGGCAGGGAGTCGGTGTCGGCCGGGGCCGGCTGCGGCGGCGGGAGGTCACCGTGGCGGCGCGGGGCCGGGGCGCCGCCACCCGTCCCCGGGAGGTGACGATCTGGCTGCCCGGTACTGGTTCGACCCAGATGGTTCCGGACTCGACCCGTGGTACCCGGGCGGCTCCGCCCACTGGGCGATCCGGTGCCGGGCGACTCCGGGCGGTGCCACCGGCCACCGACGCGCCCGGGCCGCTCACCCTGGCTGGTTCGGCATGACCGGGCTCCGCACGATGGTGCTCTGGTGCCCGGACTGGCCGGTGGTCGCCGCTGAGCTGGTGGAGGGGGTGCCCAGCACCGACCCGGTCGCGGTACTGCACGCCAACCGGGTGGTCGTCTGCTCCGAGCCGGCCCGGGCCGAGGGAGTGCGTCGGGGACTACGGCGGCGGGAGGCGCAGAGTCGCTGCCCCCGACTCACCGTCGTCGCCCACGATCCCGCCCGGGACGCCCGAGCGTTCGAGCCGGTGGTGGCCGCAATCGAGGAGTTGGTGGCCGGGGTGGCGGTGGTCCGTCCCGGGATGTGCGCGGTACCGGCCCGGGGCCCGGCCCGCCACCTCGGCGGTGAGGAGGCGGCGGCGGAGCGAATCATTGAGCACGTCGCCCAGGCCTGTGCGGTGGAGAGCCAGGTCGGCATCGCCGACGGGGAGTTCGCCGCCGGGCTGGCCGCCCGCAGCGGCCGGGTGGTTCCCCCGGACGGGACGCCCCGGTTCCTCGCCGACCAGCCGGTCGAGGCGCTCGGTCGACCGGCCCTGGCCGACCTGCTGCGTCGGCTCGGTATCTGCGCCCTCGGCGACTTCGCCGCGCTGCCCCCCGGCGACGTGCTGGCCCGATTCGGCGCCGATGGTGCGCTGGCCCACCGGCTGGCCATGGGCCGGGACCACCGCCCGCTCGCGGTTCGGCAGCCCCCGGTGGACCTGACGGTCACCGTGGACCAGGACGAACCGCTCGACCGGATTGACGCGGCGGCCTTCGTCGCCCGCGCACTGGCCGAGCGGCTGCACGACCGTCTCGCCGCGTACGGGCTGGCCTGCACCCGCCTCGGTATCGAGGCGGTGACCGCGCACGGTCAGGAACTGCACCGAACCTGGCGGCACGACGGTCTGCTCACCGCCGCCGCCATCGCCGACCGGACGCGGTGGCAGCTCGACGGGTGGCTCTCCGGTGGCCGGTCGGGTGCCGAACCGGTGCGGCCCACCGCCGGCATCGTCCGGCTACGGCTGGTGCCCGACGGGGTGGTCGCGCTGGGGGCCCTCCAACCCGGCCTGTGGGGGGAGGCGGGGGAGGAGCGGGACCGGGCGCACCGGGCGTTGAGCCGGATCCAGGGTCTCCTGGGCCCTGAGGCGGTGGTCACCGCGGTACTCGGCGGTGGGCGCTCCCCGGCCGACCAGGTACGCCTGGTGCCGTGGGGCGATGAACGCCGGTCGGCCCGCCCCGGGTCCCCCACGTCGGGGTGGTTGCCGGGCCGGCCGGGGGAGCCGCCGTGGCCGGGCCGGCTGCCACCGCCGGCGCCAGCGGTGGTGCTCCCCGAGCCGCTGGCCGCTACCGTGCAGGACGCCGTCGAGGAGCCCGTCGTGATCAGCGCACGTCTGGCGGTGAGTGCGGCACCGGTGTGGCTCACCATCGGGGCCGGCCGGCCGGTGGCGATCATCGGATGGGCTGGTCCATGGCCGGTTGACGAGCGGTGGTGGGAACCGGCGGCGGCCCGGCGGCGGGCCCGGTTCCAGGTCTGCCTCGCTGATGGTGCCGCCCTGCTGCTCGCGGTCGAGGGGGGCCGGTGGCTGGTGGAGGCGAGCTATGACTGATCCCGGTGGCGTCGGCGGGCACCGATGAGCTTCCACAACCCGGATTTGCCGTGGTCGGAGCTGGAGCGGGTGCTCAGCGGCGAATCCACTCGGGGGCAACGTCGTACCCGCGACCGCGAGCGGCATCTGCACGTGGTGGACCCGCTGGCGGTGGAGGCCGACGGCGGCGATGCTCCCGCGCGGGCCGGTAGGCGTCCGTACCATCCGCCGCCCGCGACAGCCCGCCCGGACGATGTGGTGCCGTACGCCGAGCTGCACACGCACACCAACTTCAGCTTCCTCGACGGTGCCAGCCACCCGGAGGAGTTGGCCGAGGAGGCTGCCCGACTGGGGCTCACCGCGCTCGCGGTGACCGACCACGACGGTTTTTACGGCGTGGTGCGTTTCGCCGAGGCGGCCCGTGCCCTGCACCTGCCGACGGTCTTCGGCGCGGAGCTCTCCCTCGACCTGCCGGGCGTGCCCGACGGCGAGCCGGACCCGCCCGGGCGGCACCTGTTGCTGCTCGCCCACGGCCACGAGGGGTACGCCCGGTTGGCCGCCACCATCTCCCGAGCCCAGCTACGCGGTGGTGAGAAGGGCCGTCCGGTCTACGGGGAGTTGGCGGAGGTCGCGGCCGAGTTGCGGGACCACGTGCTGGTGCTCACCGGCTGCCGCAAGGGTCACGTACCGGCTGCGCTGCTCACCGAGGGAGTTGACGCGGCGGCCCGGGAACTGGACCGGCTGACCGCGCTGTTCGGCGCGGAGATGGTCGCGGTGGAGTTGACCGACCACGGCCACCCGGTCGACACCGACCGCAACGATGCCCTCGCCGAGCTGGCGGCGGCCGCCGGGCTACCGACGGTGGCCACCAACAACGTGCACTACGCCACTCCGGGGCGGCGTCGGCTGGCCACCACCCTCGCCGCGGTCCGCGCCCGCCGTAGCCTGGACGAGATCGACGGCTGGCTACCCGCTGCCGGCACCGCCCACCTGCGCAGCGGCGCCGAGATGGCGGCCCGGTTCGCCGCCTATCCGGGGGCGGTGGCCCGAGCCGCCGATTTCGGCGCGGAACTCGCCTTCGACCTACAGCTCGTCGCCCCGGCGCTACCGGCGTATCCGGTGGGTTCTGGGCACACCGAGATGAGCTGGCTGCGTCATCTCACGGCGCGGGGGGCACGCGAGCGCTACGGCCCGCCGGAGGCGCACCCCGAGGCGTACGCGCAGCTTGAACATGAGCTGAACATGATCGAGGAGCTGGGCTTTCCCGGCTACTTCCTGGTGGTCTACGACATCGTCACGTTCTGCCGGGAGCAGGACATCTACTGTCAGGGCCGCGGGTCGGCGGCGAACTCGGCGGTCTGCTACGCGTTACGGATCACCAACGTTGACGCGGTCCGCCACCGGCTGCTCTTCGAGCGTTTTCTCGCTCCGGAGCGGGATGGGCCACCGGACATTGACGTGGACATCGAGTCCTCCCGTCGAGAGGAGGTGATCCAACACGTCTACGCCCGGTACGGGCGGGAGCACACCGCTCAGGTGGCCAATGTCATCTCGTACCGGCCCCGGTCGGCGGTGCGGGACGTGGCGAAGGCGTTCGGGTTCTCCCCCGGCCAGCAGGATGCCTGGAGTAAACAGATAGATCGGTGGGGTTCGGTCGCCGCGGCCGATGTCGAGGGCATCCCCGAGCCGGTGGTGGCGTACGCCGACGCGGTGCAGACCTTTCCCCGGCATCTGGGCATTCACTCCGGCGGCATGGTGATCTGCGACCGGCCGGTGATCGAGGTGTGTCCGGTGGAGTGGGGGCGGATGCCCGGCCGGAGCGTGCTTCAGTGGGACAAGGACGACTGCGCCGCCGTCGGTTTGGTCAAGTTCGACCTGCTCGGCCTCGGCATGCTCGCCGCGTTGCACCACGGTTACGACCTGATCGGGGCGCGGCTCGAGCTGGGCGACATGTCCCTGGACGACGCCGAGGTCTACGACATGCTCTGTCGGGCCGACTCGGTCGGGGTGTTCCAGGTGGAGAGCCGCGCCCAGATGGCCACCCTGCCCCGGCTCAAGCCCCGCTGCTTCTACGACCTGGTGGTGGAGGTGGCGCTGATCCGGCCGGGTCCGATCCAGGGCGGCTCGGTGCACCCGTACATCCGGCGTAAGAACGGACAGGAACCGGTCACCTTCCCGCATCCGCTGATGCGTAACGCGCTGGAGAAGACCTTGGGCGTGCCGCTGTTCCAGGAGCAGCTCATGCAGCTCGCCATCGACCTGGCCGGCTTCGACGCGGCCGAGGCAGACCAGCTGCGCCGGGCGATGGGGGCCAAGCGGTCGGCGGAGCGGATGGCCCGGATCGCCGATCGGCTCTACGCCGGGATGGCCGAGCGGGGCATCACCGGTGAGCTGGCCGACGATGTCTTCCGCAAGCTCACCGCGTTCGCCAGCTACGGCTTCCCGGAGAGCCACGCGATGAGTTTCGCCTACCTGGTCTACGCCAGCTCCTGGCTCAAGCGGTATCACCCGGCACCGTTCCTGGTCGCGCTGCTCAACGCCCAACCGATGGGGTTCTACTCGCCGCAGACCCTGGTGGATGACGCCCGTCGGCACGGGGTGGAGGTCCGTCGGCCGGATGTTAATGCCAGCGGTGCCGGGGCGGTCCTGGAGTCCACCCCGAACACCCGGTGGGGAAGCCAGCCGGGGGAGCCACTGCAGGAGTGGGGGCTGGGTGGTCCGGCGGTCCGGCTCGGGCTGGGCAGCGTGCGTACGCTCGGTGTGGAGGTGGCCGAGCGGATCGAGACCGAGCGGGCAGCGCGCGGGCCGTATCAAGATATGTCGGACCTAGTCCGGCGGGCGGGTCTGACCGCCACGCAGCTGGAGGCGCTCGCCACCGCGGACGCCTTCGCGTGTTTCGGCGTGACCAGACGGCAGGCGCTCTGGAGCGCCGGGGCGGCAGCGCAGGAGCATCCCGACCGCCTGCCCGGTACCGTGCCCGGCACGGTCGCGCCGATGTTGCCCGGGATGGCGGCGGTCGATCGTCTCGTCGCGGATGTCTGGGCGACCGGGCTGTCGCCGGAGAGCCATCCGGCCCGGTTCGTCCGGGACCAGCTCGACGCTCTGGGGGCGGTGCCGATCGCCCGGCTTGCGCTGGTGGAGCCGGGTCGGCGGATTCGGGTTGGTGGGATCGTCACCCACCGGCAGCGTCCGGCGACCGCGGGCGGGGTCACCTTCCTCAACCTGGAGGACGAGACGGGGATGCTCAACGTCACCTGTTCCCCCGGGCTGTGGCAGCGCTATCGGCAGGTGGCGAAGAACAGCGGAGGGCTGGTGGTCCGGGGTCTTCTCCGCCGGCACGAGGGGGTGATCAATCTCACCGCTGATCGACTGGACCCGATTGAGCTCCAGGTTCGCCCGACCGCCCGCGATTTTCGGTGATCGTCAAGTGATTCAGGTTACGGTTTTTCGCTCTGGGCGGCGGGAGACTCCCTGTCCGCGCCGGCAACGTGGCCCGCGCGGTACGAGGGGACGAACCGATGACGGGGAATCGCGCCTACCACGGTGGGGTGGCCAACACGAGCCGGACCCGGCTCGGCGCCGGATGGGTGCCCACCCATCACGCCGAGGCCCGGGAGTACGAGATCACCGAGGGGCCGGTGGCCAATTCGGTGCGTTCGCAGCACGAGGAGGAGGCCGTCACCGGCGGCGAGTCCTGACTCGGCTCAAGTCCTGACCCGTCCCGGGTCCTGGCCGGCCGGCCGTTCCGGACGGGACTGGACGTGGTGACTAGGCTGGTCGAGGTGGAGCAGACCCGAGGGCGGCTCGCTGGCCCGCCGCTGACCCCGCGTACCGCTGTCATCTGGTCGGTGCTGCGCGCCGAGCTTGACCGCCGTGCCGGCACTGACCTGACCGTACTCGACGTGGGTGGGGGCACCGGCGGCTTCGCGGTCCCGCTGGCCCTGGCGGGGCACCGGGTGACCGTCGTGGATGCCAACCCCGACGCGCTCGCCGCGCTGACCCGCCGCGCTGCTGAGGCCGGGGTTGCCGACCGGGTGCATGCGGTGCAGGGCGACGGTGACGCGCTCGCCGGGCTCGTGGCGCCGGCCAGCGTGGATCTGGTGCTCTGTCATGCCGTTCTGGAAGTGGTTGACGACCCGGCGGCGGTGGTCGCGGCGCTGGCCGGTGCGCTGCGCCCCGGCGGGGCCGCGAGCGCCCTGGTCGCCGGGCGGGCCGCCGCCGTGCTCGGCCGGGCCATGACCGGCCAACTCGATGTCGCCGCGCTCCTCGCCGCCGACTCCTCCGGAGCCGCCGGCCCCCGGGACACGCTGCGGCGGCGCTTCGCCGCCGATGAGGCGGCCGCGTTGCTCACCGCCGCCGGGCTGACGGTCGAGGAGATCCACGGCGTACGCGTCCTCACCGACCTGCTGCCCGCCGCGGTCGCCGACGGCCAGCCCGCCGCTCTGCTGGAGCTGGAGCTGGCGCTCGCCGCCCAACCGCCCTGGCGGGACCTCGCCGCCCAGCTGCACCTGTTCGCCCGCCGGCAGGCATGACCGGCCCGCCGGAGCACATCCGCCTGCCGGGCATCCCGCCGGCGTGGGCCGGTTCCGGTTCGGCTGCCGGGGCTGACTCCGGGGCGAGCGATCCCTACGGGATCCTCGCACCCCGGTACGGCGTGGCGAGCCTCGCGGACATCCTGCCCGCCGCGCTCGCGGCACTGGGAGTGCCCGGCGCGACCGACGTGCTCGGCCTGACCACCATGCTTGACGGGGTGCGCCGGATCGCCGTGCTGTTGGTGGATGGGCTCGGCTGGCAGCAGATCCCCACCGCCACGCCGTACGCACCGGTTCTGGCTGAACTGACCGCAACCACCGGCCGGCCGCTCACCTCCGGCTTTCCGTCGACGACCCCGACCAGCCTGGTGACCCTCGGTACGGGCACTGCTCCCGGTGCGCACGGCGTGCTCGGGTTCACCCTGCGGGTCCCCGGCACCGACCGAGTGCTCAACCACATCGACTGGGCCGGCGACCCGGAGCCGCTGCGCTGGCAACCCGTCCCCACCCAGCTGGAACGGGCCCGGGCCGCCGGGGTCCGGGTGACGGTGGTGAGCCGGCCCGAGTTCGGCGGGAGCGGCCTCACGCTGGCGGCCAACCGGGGTGGCGACTACCGGGGTGCGGCGGACGTCGACGAACTGGGTCGGGAGATGCTGGCCGCGCTGGCGGCTGGCTCCGGGCCCACCCTGGTCTCTGGCTACCACCCCGACCTCGATCGGCACGGCCATCTCAGCGGGGTTGATTCGGCGCCGTGGCGCGCCGCCGCGGCCGATGTTGACCGGCTGCTGGCTCGTCTTGTGGAGGGGCTGCCGCCGGACGCGGCGTTGCTGGTTACCGCCGACCACGGTCAGCTCAACATTCCCCTCGAGCACCGGTTCGACCTGGACGCCGACCCGCGCCTGCGCGCCGGCGTGATGGTGGTGGCCGGCGAGCCCCGAGTTCGCTACCTGCACGTACGGCCCGGCGCCCGGGACGACGTGGTGGCCGCCTGGTCGGCCGTGCTCGGTGCCGCCGCCCGGGTCACCACCCGGGCGGAGCTGGTGGCGGCCGGCTGGTTCGGCCCGGTGCCCGAGGAGCACCTGGGTCGAATCGGGGACGTGGTGGTGCTCTGCAACGGCGACTACGCCGTGCTGGCCACCCGGTCCGAGCCGCCGATGGCGAGTCGGCTGGTGGCCTACCACGGTTCGGACACCGCGGCGGAGATGACGATCCCACTGCTGGTGGTCCGGGGCTGAGCTGCGGTTCCGCTGCCGCGCCGCTGGTCGGGGCGGGGATAACCGCACTAGCCTTTGCGGGTATGGGCCGCAGCCAGTCGTTGCCGCGCGGCGGCGACTCACGTTTCGGGCCGGACGCTGACGACTCCGGATGCCGTGTCCTGCACGTCGACATGGACGCGTTCTTCGCCGCTGTCGAGGTCTGCCGCCGGCCGGAGCTGCGCAGCCAGCCGGTCGTGGTCGGCGGGCTTGGGCCGCGGGGGGTGGTCAGCTCGGCGAGCTACCCGGCCCGACGGTACGGCGTCCGCAGCGCGATGCCGACCGCGCGGGCCCGGGCACTCTGCCCGCATGCGGTCTTCCTGCCGCCCGACTTCACCGCCTACACGACCGCCTCGCGTCGGGTCATGCAGATCTTCCGGGAGATCACCCCGCTGGTCGAGCCCCTCTCCCTGGACGAGGCGTTCCTCGACGTGGCCGGCGCCCAGCGGCTGTTCGGCCCGCCGTCGGCGATCGCCCGGCTGATTCGCGAGCGGGTGGCGACCGAGGTGGGAATCACCTGCTCGGTCGGGGTGGCGTCGAGCAAGTTCGTCGCGAAGCTTGGCTCGACGCGGGCCAAGCCGGACGGGCTGCTGGTGGTTCCGACCGCGCGGGTGCTTGAGTTTTTGCACCCGCTGCCGGTGGAGGCACTCTGGGGGGTCGGGGAGCGGTCGGCCGAGACGCTGCGTCGGCTCGGCCTGGTCACCGTCGGTGAGCTGGCGCAGGCGCCGGACGGGATGCTCCGTCGGGCGCTCGGTACCGCCGCGGCCCGGCACCTGCACGAGCTGGCGTGGGGGCGGGACCCGCGGCGGGTCACCCCGGAGCGGGGGGAGAAGTCGGTCGGTGCGGAGGTGACGTTCGACGTTGACGTGACCGATCGGCGGGAGATCCGTCGGGCGCTGCTCGGCCTCGCCGAGAAGGTCGGTGCCCGGCTGCGCCGCGGTGGCCAGGTGGGGCGGACGGTGACGTTGAAGGTGCGGCTGGCCGATTTTCGTACGGTCAGCCGCTCCCGCAGCCTCGACGTCCCGACCGATGTCGGCCGGGAGATGTTCGACACTGTCTGGGCGCTTTACACCCTTCTCGACCCCGAGGAACCGATCCGGCTGGTCGGCGTCCGGGCCGAGCAGATCGTGCCCGTCCGGGACGCACCCCGGCAACTCGCCCTTGGTGAGCCGGCGCGGGGGTGGCGGGAGGCCGAACGCGCCGTTGACGCCGCCGCTGCCCGTTTCGGACGTTCCGTCGTCGGCCCAGCCAGTCTGTTGAGCCCCCGTGACCAGCGGCTGAGGGAAAATCAGCGCCGGCCATAGGTCGTCCCGCTTTCCGACGCGCGAGGGCCCTCGTAGACTTGTGGGTAAGCAGCTGGTTGGCTGCCACGGTCTGTCGGCCGCCCGGGCCGACCAACGTGACCGGGGAGGAGTGCCGTGCCGCTCTCGGAGCACGAGCAGCGGCTGTTCGATCAGATCGAGCGGTCGCTTGCCGAGGACCCCAAGTTCGCCTCGGCCGTGCGCGCCAGCGACCCGCGTTTCCACGCGCGGCGTCGTCTGTTCATCGCTGCCGGCGTGGTCGTCGTCGGCCTGTCCCTGCTGGTTTACGGCGCGGTGATCAAGACCCCGCCGCTGGCGGTGGCGGGTTTCGTCGTCATGCTGGCCGCGTTGGGCTTCGGGGCGCAGTCGCACCGGCGGTCGCAGTCCCCCGACCTGCATGTCGTGGGTGGGACGACGACAAAGCGCCGCCGGTCCCGTGGGCGGTCGGGGCGTCGACCGTCAATCCTGGACCGGATGGAGGACCGGTGGCGGCAGCGCCCGGAGGGGCGCCGTTGAGCCCTTGACCGTCCCGCCCCAACCGGTGCTCCCGGTTGGGGCGGGTGTGTCAACGGGGGCGGCGGTCGGCCAGCAGCCGGCGCGGGCTCCAGCGTAGGGTCACGGCCCGGAACCGACCGTAGGAAGACGTCAGGCGGGTGAGGGCGGCAGCGGCGGCCACCCGCCAACGCAGCAACACCGACGCGGGCAGGGTCGCCGCCAGCAGGCGCGTGCGGCGGTCGGATCCTGCCACGAGCGCGGCCCGAACCCGACGCAGAGCTGGCAGCAGCGGCTCCCCGGGGTGCGGATCGCGGGCGTAGCGGGCGAGCTCCTCTGCCCGGCCCAGCAGCCGTACCGCCGATCTGGCGTCGCTGTCCGCACGGAAGGTGTCGCGGGCGAGCCGGCTGGCGGTGGCGCGCGGCGTCTCCGCCCCGTTGATCCGTTGCCGGAAGTCGACCAACGTGTCCAGCAACTCGTCCCAGGCCGCGTGCGCGTCGGCCCGTGCCCGGTCCGCGTCAGCCAGCACCACCATGTGGTGCTCGCCCGAGGGTGTCCCGCCCGCGGCGACCCCGGCCGGCGTGGCCGACGGCGTCCGTCTGCCACCGCGTCGTCGGCGTAGGGCGGACCGCTGTAACGCCGGTGCGGTGAGCAGCATGAGCAGGGCCACCGCCCCGACAGCCCACCAGAGCCAGGAGGATTCGGGCCGGGTGGGGGTGCTGGTGCCGTTCGGCAGCCCCGACAACTCCCCCTCCAGCCCTTCCTGCAGCTGGTTCTGACTCGTCCCGGAACCGGAGCCCGCCGGACCCGCTGACGCGCTCGGCCCCGGGGCGACCTCCTCCTTCACCTCCAGATCGGGGGCCCAGTCGGAGCGGACAGCCCCCGGTACGCCATATGCGGGAGTAGCGTCGAACGGAACCCAGCCAAACCCGTCGAAGTAGACCTCGGTCCAGGCGTGCAGGTTGCGGTTGGTCAACACGTACGTGTCCCCGTCGGAGTTGCTGCCGGTGGTGAACCCGAAGGCGACCCGTGCCGGAATGTCGGCGGCCCGGACCAACCACGCCATCGCGGCGGCGTACTGCTGACAGAACCCGACCTTGTTGGTGAGGAAATCAACGATCTCCTCACCGCTGGTGCCTCCCTCGGTACTGAGGGCGTAGCTGAACCCGTTCTCCGTGGCGAAGTGGTCATAGATGGCCCGCACCTTGTCGTACTCGGTGCCTTGGTCTTGGGTCAGCTCGTCCACCAACGCCTCCACCTCGGGCACCGCTGGCGTGACCGTCTGTCGGCGGAGGCTGTGCTCGGCCGGGAGTGGGCGGGCCTGCCGCAGGGCGGCCGGCGAGTAGGTCGACCGCACGTACTCGAACTCGTAGCGCTTGCCCGACGAACGCTCCCGATTGGAGAAGAGGACCTGCTGGCTCGGGTCGAAGGACCAGCCGCCGCTCAGCTTGAACTGGACCGGCTCGGGGTACACCGGCAGCAGCGGCATGTCGAAACCCTCCATCACCTCGACCGTCGCTTGGTAGCGGGCACGAGTGATTTCCGCCCGGTCCGGCACGGTCGGGCGGAAATCCCGGTTGATCGGGACACCACTGGGAGACCGGGCCTGGAAGCCACCACTTCGCAACTGGTCGGCCGTGCCGAACCGTAGGTAGGGCGGGGACGGCTCATTGGTGGTCACCTTCACCATGTCGGTGGTTTCGCCCTGGCTGAGCTGGCCTTGGAGGGCCGAGAAAAGGTCGACCTGGCCGGTTGTGCCCCGGCCCGATCCTCCCGTGCCGTCCCCGGCGCCGGAGCCGAGCGTGCTGAGTAGGCCACTGGTCATCCCCGGCACCGCCAACGGCAGCAGGACCGCGACCGCGACCCCCACCGCCGCCAGCCGGCGACCGGCGGCCGCAAGCGGGGATGCCTCCCACACGTCGACCCCCCGGCCGTCGCCGCTGAATCGCCGGCCGAACCGGCGAACCCGGTCGACGTTGTCGGCGGCCAACAGCCAGAGGTAACCGGCCGCGCCGACGGCGAACGGCACCGGAGGGACGCTGTTCACATAGACGGCCACCGGGACCGAGTAGATGGCCAGCATCGGAAGACCGGCGAGTGCGGGCCGGCGCAGCCCGACCGCCAACAGGTCAACCAGCACGGCGACACCGCCGATGCCGAGTACGGTGACGAACAGCAGCGGGTCGGTGTCAGGCACCTTTACCTGATAGCTGCGCATGTCTACCAGCGACGCCTCCGCCAGCGCCCCGAAGTGCCCGATGGTGGCCGGGGTCGGCACCACGCCCAGCAACTCGGTGCCGGCGGGAAACAGCCAGGTCAGGGTTAGCAACAGGCCACCGAGCATGGCCAGCACCTGCCCCCACAGCGGGGCCCGACCCAGCCGGGCCAGGGCGGCCACCACGGCCACCGCGGCGACGGCGATGGTCGACTGGACCAGCCAGGTCCAGCGGTCGAAGATGGCCGACAACGGCGCCGCGGCGAGCAGCGTCGCGGCCGCGGCGACCAAGCCCAGGTTCCGGTGGGATTTCATGTGCGCGGCCTCCGGTTCATCGTCTGCCCGCCACGGTCTCGGCCGACGTGGCCCGGACAGCGAAGCCCTGTGCGCCCCGGCCGGCCTGCGGCCACAGAGCCGGTAACCGGGAGCCATGGTCCACGCCGATCACCCGCCAGCCGCTTCGGACCAGCGCAAGCGCGGCGGTGGCGTGCGCGTCGTCGGCCTCGGCCCGGGCACTGGCCGGCAGGGTCAGCCAGGTGGAGCTGTTCTGCAGAAACGCCACGCAGGTGGCGCCGTTGCCGCGTAGCGCGGCCAGTAGCTCGGCCTCAACGGTGCTGAGCGTCCCGAACAGGCCGATGATCAGACCACCGCCGACGTGTTGTCGAACCTCCCGGACCAGGGTGGCGATCTCGGTTCGCTGGTCGAGGCGGGCGTCGGCGAGGTTGTCCAGGAGGAGCCCGTGCCCGCTCGCCTCCGTCGCGTCGATGTCCGTACCGGAGCCGGTGAGCAGTCGTAGCCGGTAGCCGCTCTGCCGCAGGTGCACGGCGATGCTCGCGGCGGCGGAGACCGCCCACTCGAAGCTGGCCGTCGGCCCGTCACCACAGTGCCCGTACGCCCGGGTGTCCAGCAGCACGGTGGCGCGGCTTTCCCAGGGTTGCTCCTCGCGGCGGACCATCAGCTCACCGGTGCGCGCGGTGGACTTCCAGTGCACCCGCCGTAGGTCGTCGCCCAACCGGTACTCCCGGGTCGCCGCATCGTCCTCGCCGTGCACCGCGACCGACCGGGCCCGGCTGTCGCCGCTACCCGCGTACTCGCTGGGAAGTCGGACTGTGGGCAGGGGCGTGGCCTGCGGGACCACCGTCAGCTGGTCAGTGCTGGGGAAGGCACGGGTCACCTCGCACAGCCCGAACGGGTCGGTCATCCGGACCACCAGTGGGCCGATCTTGTATCGGCCACGGACGTCGGCCCGCACCGTGTACGCCACCGAGCTGGCCTGCTGTGCGTCGAGCCGGTCCAACACGACCCGAGGCCGGCTGCCCAGCGCGTACGGAAGTCGGTCCTCCAGCAGGAGCGTACCGGTGGGCAGGCGGGACAGGTTCTGGAGGCGCAGCACCACCCGGGAGCTGGTGCTGACCGGTACCCGCCCTGGTTCCAGCGACCGGTTGCAGGCCAACTTGTACCGGCTACGGCCGACGTAGAGTGCGGCCAGCAGCGGCAGGAATGCGAGCAGCGCCGCTACCCGGAGCAGGTCCCGTTCACCGAGGATGGCGGCCGAGATCCCCGCCGCGACCGCCGCGGCGAGGAACGACCGGCCCCGCGTGGTCAGCCCGCGCAGCCCGTCGCGCACTTCACGCCCTCCGCGGCTCGTACGGGACGCGGCCGCCGTCGGTGGCGGGCCGGGTGTCGTACGACGAACGCCGGCGTTCCTGCGGCACCGGCAGCCGGTGCACCAGATCGGAGACGATCGTGTCGGTGGTGCGTCGGGCCAGCTGGGCGTCGGCGGTCGGAATGATTCGGTGCGCCAGCACCGGTACGGCCAGCACCTGCAGATCGTCGGGGAGGACGTAGTCGCGCCCCTCGAGCGCGGCGACCGCGCGGGCGGTGCGCAGCAACTGGAGGGTCGCTCGGGGCGACGCGCCGAGGCGGAGGTCGGCAGCCTCGCGGGTGGCGGTGACCAACTCCACCGCGTAGCGCTTGACGGCGTCGGCGACGTGCACCTGCCGGACGTGGGTGATGAGTCGGCGCACGGTGCTGGCGTCGGAGACCGGCCGCAGCGACTCCAGCGGGTCGGTGGCGCCGTGCCCGTCGAGCATCGCCAACTCGGCCCCGGCGTCCGGGTACCCCATCGCGATCCGGGCGGTGAAGCGGTCGCGCTGGGCTTCCGGCAGCGGGTAGGTGCCCTCCATCTCGATCGGGTTCTGGGTAGCGACCACCATGAACGGTGTCTGCAGCGGGTAGGTCACGCCGTCCACGGTGACCTGCCGCTCCTCCATGCACTCCAGCAGCGCGGACTGGGTCTTCGGTGAGGCCCGGTTGATCTCGTCGCCGACCACCAGGTTGGCGAAGACAGCGCCGGGACGGAACTCGAAGTCGTGCGTCTCCTGGTTGTAGACGCTGACCCCGGTGACGTCGCTGGGTAGCAGGTCGGGGGTGAACTGGATACGGCGTACCGAGCAGTCGATCGAACGCGCCAGTGCCTTGGCCAGCTTGGTCTTGCCAACCCCGGGGACGTCCTCGATGAGCAGATGGCCCTCGGCGAGCAGAACCGCGAGGGCGAGTTGCACGGTGGCGGTTTTACCCTCAATGACCTGTTCGATGTTCGCCACGATCGCGTCACCGACGGCGCAGAACTCATCGTGTGGCAGCAGACCGCCCACCTCGTCCCAGGTCTGTTGGGTCACGGACGTCCTCCTCGTCGCCTCGACGGCAGCTCGTCCGGAGCGGCTGGCCCCGCCGTTGGGCTTGCGCGGTCGCGCGCATGCCTCGTCTGCCGCAGAAATCTCACTGGCCTCTCAGGCTAGCGAGGTTTGACACCACAGCCGACCACCACCGGTGTTCCATCGCATTCGTCCGGATTATTCGTCCGTCGGGGGGAGGTGTCGACGGGGCAACGGACGGGTAGTAGTCCGCAGCCCCGACCCGGTCGGTGGAGTAGGGAGAAGGCGATGGCAGCCGTGGCGGTGCCGGGGGTTCGTGGGCGACACCGGTCCGGCTGCTGCGGGCCGACATGATTCTCGCGGTCGTCCTCGGCGGGCAGTTCCTCCTCGCTGCCGTAGCGCCGGTGCTGACCTGGTGGTTGGGGCGCAACGCCGGCTACCTGCTCGCCGTCGGCTACCTGGCCGGGGCGGGCCTGCTCTTCTCCCAGCGTCCGCTCCTGCTCGCCGACCAGGCCGTCACCCTCTCCTGGCCGTGGCTACCGTCGCTCGGGGTCTACGCGGAGCTGCGGATGGACGCACTCAGTCTCATCTTCGCCCTGCTGGTGTTGGGAGTGGGCGCGTTCGTCATGGCGTACTGTCCGCGCTACCTGGGCCCGGACAGCCGGCATACCCGGGTGTACGTGACGATGACCCTGTTCGCCGCGGCGATGCTGGGTCTGGTGCTCGCCGACGATCTGCTGCTGCTGTTCGCCTTCTGGGAGCTGGCCAGCATCCTGTCGTTCGTTCTCATCGGGCAGGACGGTCGCCCGCAGGCCCGAGGGCCGGCGATCCAGGCCCTCGTCGTCACCACCACCGGTGGGGTGGCGCTGCTGGTGGCGGTGGTCGTGCTGACTGCGAGCCTCGGCACCAGCGACCTCCATCTGATCCTGGCTGATCCGGGCCGGCTGGCGACCGGACCCGCCTGGGCCGCGGGCGCGCTGGTGATCTTCGCGGCGATCACGAAGTCGGCGCAGGTGCCGTTCCACTTCTGGCTGCCCGGTGCCATGGTCGCCCTCACCCCGGTCAGCGCCTATCTGCACGCCGCCACGCTGGTGAAGGCGGGCATCTACCTGTTGATGCGCTTCTCGGCGCTGTTTGGCGGACAGTGGCCGTGGGACCTGACGTTGATCGGCCTCGGGCTGCTCACCGCGATCGTCGGCGCGGTGTTGGCGCTCCGCCAACACGATCTCAAGGCCCTGCTCGCGTACTCCACGGTGAGCCAGCTCGGCCTGCTGGTCAGCGTGATCGGCGTCGGCACGCCCGCCTCGGACGCGGCGGCGATCCTGTACACGATCGCGCACGCCCTGTTCAAGGCGACGCTGTTCATGCTGGTGGGAATCATCGACCGGCAGGCGGGCAGCCGGGACATCCGGGCCCTGTCCGGGTTGCGGCGGGCGATGCCGATCACCGTGACGCTTACCGTGTTGGCGGCCATGTCGCTGGCCGGTCTGCCGCCGACGATCGGCTTCGTCGGCAAAGAGGCGATCTTCGAGGCGCTCATTACGGTGGACGAGGTGCCCTGGCTCGGGTGGATCGCCGCCGGCCTGGCGGTGCTCGCCGCGACGCTCACCTTCGCGTACGCCGCGCGGCTGGTCCATGGTGTCCTCTCCGGCCCGACCCGGCAGCGTGAGCTGCACGAACCGGCCTGGTCGTTCCTGGCACCGGCGGCTGTCGCGGCGGTCCTCGCCACCGCTCTCGGCCCGGCCGTCGCGCTCCTCAGCCCGATGGTGGAGCGGGCCGCCAGCGATGCCCGGCCCCAGGGACCGGCGCCCTACCTGGCCTTCTGGCATGGCTTTACCCCGGCGCTCGGGCTCTCCGCGCTCACCGTCCTGCTCGGGACGCTGCTGTTCTGGTACCGGCGCCGGGCCGATCCGGTGCTCGCGGCGATACCAACCACCCCACCGTTCACCGGCTACCTCGAGCGGTGGCGGCGTGCGTTGGTGCGCTTCGGGGCGGTCGTGGCCCGGCCCGCCCAGGTCACGGCTCCCGCCCCCTACCTGGCCCGGCCACTGCTCGCCGTGGTGGCGCTGGCGGCGGTCGCCGCGCTGCTCCTCGGCCCGCTACCCACCCGGCACCCGGACGCCACCCGGCCGGGGGACTGGCTGGTGCTCGGGCTGCTCCTGGTCACCCTCGCCGGCCTGGTCACCACCCGTTCGGCGCTCGCGGCGGTCGCGCTGACCGGTGCGGTCGGCCTGATCCTGGCCGCCTGGTTCCTCACCGTGGGCGCCCCGGACGTGGCGCTCACCCTGATGCTGGTCGAGGTGCTCACCACGGTGGTGGTCATGCTCGCCCTGCGGGGCCGGCCCGGCCGGTTGGTCGCGCCGGGCCGTCGGGTGGGGATAGTCGCCGGCATCGGGCTGGCGGTGCTCGCCGGGGTGGCGGCGGCGGTGGCGACCGCGGCGTTGACCGGCCGCCGCGACCTGTCGCCCGTCGGCGACTGGTACCTGCGGGAGGCGTCCTCGGCGACCGGGGGGCAGAACCTGGTCAACACCATCCTCGTCGACATTCGGGCCCTGGACACCCTCGGTGAGGCGGTCGTACTCGCGGTGGTCGCGGTGGGGCTGATCGGCCTCGCCCGGCCGGCCGAGGCCGTACGGAATCCTCCCGACGCGGTACGGCATGCCGTCGATCCGGTGCTCGAGCTGGCGTACCGCGTGCTGGCTCCGGTCATGCTCGTCGCGTCCGCGGTGTTGTTCCTCCGCGGCCACCAGGAGCTCGGGGGCGGGTTCATCGCCGCTCTGCTCGCCGGTACCGCGGTCGGACTCGGTCACCTGGCGCACCCGGCGGGAGCGCCGCTGCTGGGCCGGCTCCGGGGAGCGCCGCTGCTCACCGTCGGTCTGCTACTGGCGCTCGTCGCGGGCTTGGTGCCGCTGGCCGGGGGCATTGCCTTCCTGGCCCCGGTCAAGTTCCCCCTGCCCGGCGTCGGTTCGGTGTCGTCGGCTCTCCTGTTCGACCTGGGTGTGTACCTGATGGTGCTGGCCCTGGTCGTGGCGGCGGTCCGCCGACTGGACAGCGCGCCCGCCGGTCCTGCGCCCGGGCCGGTTCGGGAGCGGGTCCGATGAGCGGGCCGCTGATCGTCGGGGTGCTGGTGGCGGCCGGCGTCTTCCTCCTGCTCCGCCCCGGGCAGCTGCGGCTGGTGCTCGGCTTCGTGCTGCTCGGGCACGCGGTGAACGTGCTCCTGCTGGCCGCCGGCGGCCTGCACCGGCGGGAGCCGCCGGTTGACGGCGGGGGCGCGGAGAGTGCCGACCCGCTGCCCCAGGCCTTCATCCTGACCGCGATTGTGATCACCTTCGGCATCACCGTCTACCTGCTGCGGCTGCTGCGCCGTGCCGCCCGGCGGGGGAGTCGCCCACCGGAGACGTGGGACGGGGGGCCGCGGTGAGCATCCTGTTGATTGTTCCGGTGGCGGGTCCGCTCCTCGCCGCCGCCGTGCTGCTCGCTCTTCCCGACCGGCTGCTGCTGCGCCGGGTGGTGGCGCTGCTCGCCACGGCGGCCGTCATCGCGGTGGGTGTCGTCCTGCTGGTGGCGACCTCCGACGGCGAGGTTCCGGTGCTCAGGGTCGGCGACTGGCCGCCGGTTGTCGCGATCACCCTGGCGGCCGATCCCCTGAGCGCGTTGCTGGTCACGGTCTCGGCGATGGTGGTGCTGGCCTGCCTGGTGGCCGCCGCGGGGACCGGGGATGACCGCAAGCGGGCCTTCCTGCCACTGTCGATGGTGCTGTCGGCAGGGGCGTATGGCGCCTACCTCACCACCGATCTGTTCAACCTGTTCGTGCTGGTCGAGGTCATGCTCGTTCCGTCCTACGTGCTGCTGGCGCTCTCCGGTGGCCCGGGCCGGGCCGGTGCGGGCCGGGTGTACATCGCTACCAGCCTGCTCGGCTCCACGATCCTGCTGGCCGGCGTCGGACTGCTCTACGGGGTCACCGGTACGGTCGGGCTCGCGGACCTCGCCGGTAGGGCCCGGGAGGTCCCCGCCGCCGCGGCCGCCGGCGGTGTCGTGCTGCTGGCATTCGCGCTCAAGGGCGCGCTCGTGCCGCTGCACGACTGGCTGCCCCGCGCCTACCCGGTCGCGTCACCGGTGGTCGTCGCGCTCTTCTCCGGTCTGCTCACCAAGGTGGGGCTGTACGCGATCATCCGGATCTACGCGGTGTTGTACGGCGGCGACCCGGCCTACCACCCGTTGCTGGTGGCGGTGGCGCTGGCGTCCATGGTGATCGGGGTGCTCGGCGCGATCGGCGTCGGTTCGATGCGGAAGGTGCTGGCCTTTCACATGGTGAGTCAGATCGGGTACGTGCTGCTCGGGCTGGCCCTGTTCACCGCCGCGAGTCTCGCCGCCGCCATCTTCTACCTGGCCCAGTACGTGCTGGTGAAGGCGGCATTGTTCCTGTGCGCGGCGGTGGTGGCGGCCACCCGCGGTACCGACCGATTGAGTCGGCTGGGTGGGTTGGCCTCGTCCAGCCCGCTGCTCGCGTTGGCCTTCGGCGTCGCCGCCCTCTCCCTGGCCGGTCTGCCCCCGTTCGGCGGGTTTCTCGCCAAGTTTCTGGTGCTGCGCGCCGCCAATGAGGTTGGGGACTGGCTCGTGCTGACGGTGGCGGTGTTGGTCAGCCTGGTGACGCTGCTGTCGATGCTGAAGATCTGGGGCGTCGCGTTCTGGGGTGAGGTGCCGCGAGCGGCCCGGGAGCGAACCGCCCGCACCGGTCTGGCGCTGCTGGGACCGCCGTTGGCGCTCGGCGGGTGCGCGCTGCTGCTCGGGCCGTTGGGCGGGCCGCTGCTGCAGGTGGCCGACGACGCCGCGGCGGGGCTGCTGGAGCCGGCCGGGTATGTGCGGGCGGTGAGCGGCCGGTGAGCGGTGGGGTGGGCCGGGCAGTGGGTGACGTGGTGCGGCGGGCCGTGGTCCGGGTGGCGCGGATCGTGGGGTTCCTGGCCTGGTTCACGGGCCGGCTGGTACAGGCGAACCTGGTGGTGGCCCGCGAGATCGTCACTCCGGGCCTGGGGTTGCGGCCCGCGGTGGTCCGGGTTCCGCTGCGCGCCCGGACCGACTCCGAGGTGGCCCTGCTCACGCTCTTCGTCACCCTGACCCCGGGCACCCTCGCGCTGGCGGTGCGGCGGGACCCGCGGGTGATGTGGGTGCACGGCATGTACGCCGACGACGCGACGGTGTTTCGCCGCGCCGTGGCGGAGTTGGAAGGGCGGCTGTTGGCTGCCGTCCGACCGGTCGGCGGCGGCCGGACCGGTGGTGAGGGAGGTGGGTGACGGATGCTCCTGCTCGACGTGGTGCTGGTGGTGCTCGCCCTGTCGATGACCGTGGTGCTCGGCCGGTTGATCGTCGGCCCCACGGACGCCGACCGTGCGGCCGCGCTCGACCACGGCTTCTTCGTGTTCCTGGCGGCGGTGGCGGTATTGGCGGTGCGGTTGGACGCGCCCGGACTGCTGGACCTGGTCCTCACCGGAACCCTGGTCAGCTTCTTGGCCACGGTCGCGTTGGCCCGTCTGGTGCATCGGCGGCGGCCATGATTCGAATGCTGGTCGCCTCCGCGCTGCTGGTCATCGGCGCCGGCCTGATCGTGATCAGCTCCATCGGGCTGATCCGACTGCCCGATGTTTACAACCGGATGAACGCCGTCGCGAAGTCCGGCAGCCTGGGCCTGATCTGCGTCCTGCTGGCGGTGTTGGTGTTGCTGCCCGACCCCCGGACGGTGCTGGTGGGTCTGGTCGCCATCGGACTGCAGCTCGTCTCGGCGCCGGTCGGCGGGTACGCCCTGGCCCGCGCCGCCTACCGGGCGGGTAGCCCGCTGGCTGACAGCACGCGCTACGACGAACTCGGCGGACGGGTCCAGCGGCACGCCGACGACCGGGGTCCGGGATGACCGGTCTGGCCGACGGGCCCGGGGGGATGACCAGCTCGGGTGGCCGCGGGCGCGCTCCCGGGTGTCGGCGGGGTACACTCCGGGGCATGGCCGGAGTCTTCGTGCTTCTTACCGGGCCGTGCTGATGCGCTGAACGCGCGACAGCACGGCGGCCCCTCCTGTGTGAGGGGCTTTTTTGTGCCCGTCGCCGGCCCGGTCCCGCCGGCGGGTGGCGAGCACCAACCGACACGCACGAGACCATCCGCGCCGACTGAAGCGAGGAGAGCCATGACTGAGGCAGCCGCACCGGCCAGCGAGATCCCCCCCTTCCGCTACACGGCGGCCCTGGCCGACGAGATCGAGCGCCGTTGGCAGGACACCTGGGAACGCGAGGGCACCTTCCACGCTCCCAACCCGACCGGCCCGCTGGCCGACCCCGAGCATCCGCGGGCGGGAGCGGAGAAGCTGTACGTACTGGACATGTTCCCGTACCCGTCGGGTGCCGGGCTGCACGTCGGCCACCCGCTGGGCTACATCGGCACCGACTGCTTCGCCCGCTACCAGCGGATGGCCGGGCGCAACGTGCTGCACGCGATGGGCTTCGACGCCTTCGGGCTCCCCGCCGAGCAGTACGCGGTGCAGACCGGCACCCACCCGCGTACCACCACCGAGGCGAACATCGCCCGGTACAAGGCGCAGCTGCGCCGGCTGGGGCTGGCGCACGACGAGCGCCGCTCGGTGGCCACCATCGAGGCCGACTTCTACCGCTGGACCCAGTGGGTCTTCCTGCAGATCTACAACGCCTGGTATGACAGCGAGGCGAAGCGGGCCCGCCCGATCACCGAGCTGATCGCCGAGTTCTCCGGCGGTTCCCGGCGTACCCCCGACGGGCGACCGTGGGGTGAGCTGACCGCCGCCGAGCGGCGGGCCGTCGTCGACCAACACCGGCTGGCGTACGTCTCGCAGGCACCGGTCAACTGGTGCCCGGGGCTGGGTACCGTGCTGGCCAACGAGGAGGTCACCGCCGACGGCCGCTCCGAGCGGGGGAACTTCCCGGTCTTCAAGCGGAACCTGAAGCAGTGGATGATGCGGATCACCGCGTACGGTGACCGGCTCCTGGACGACCTGGAGCAGCTGGACTGGCCCGAGCCGATCAAGCTGATGCAGCGGAACTGGATCGGCCGCTCCATCGGCGCGCACATCGAGTTCCCCACCTCGGCCTCGGATTCTCACCCGGGCGGCGAGCAGCGGATCAGCGTCTTCACCACCCGGCCAGACACGATCTTCGGCGCCACCTACCTGGTGCTGGCGCCCGAGCACGACCTGGTGGACGAACTGGTACCGACGGCCTGGCCGGCGGGGGTTCCGCAGGCCTGGACCGGCGGGCAGGCCAGCCCACGGGCGGCGGTGGCGGGCTATCGCAAGGTGGCCGCGGCAAAGACGGACCTAGAGCGGCAGGCCGAGACGAAGGAGAAGACCGGCGTCTTCACCGGGGCGTACGCCACCAACCCGGTCACCGGGGCCCAGATTCCGATCTTCATTGCCGACTACGTGCTGGCCGGCTACGGCACCGGCGCGATCATGGCGGTGCCCGGTCAGGACGAGCGGGACTGGGCCTTCGCCGAGGTGTTCGACCTGCCCATCGTCCGTACCGTCCAGCCGGCCGAGGGTTTTGCCGGCAAGGCGTACACCGGTGAGGGCCCGGCCATCAACAGCGCCGTGCCCGAACGCGGCCTGGACTTGAACGGCCTGGGCGTCGTCGAGGCCAAGGCCCGGACCATCGCCTGGCTGGAGGCGGAGGGCCACGGCTCGGGTGCGGTGACCTACCGGCTGCGGGACTGGCTGTTCAGCCGGCAGCGCTACTGGGGTGAGCCGTTCCCGATCGTGTACGACGAGACCGGCGCCGCCATCGCCCTGCCGGAGGAGCTGCTGCCGGTCGAGCTGCCCGAGGTGGACGACTTCTCGCCCCGCACCTTCGATCCGGCGGACGCGGATTCGAACCCGGAGACGCCGCTGTCGCGACGTCGGGACTGGGTCGAGGTGGAGCTGGACCTGGGCGATGGTCCGAAGCGCTACACCCGGGAGACCAACGTGATGCCGCAGTGGGCCGGCTCCTGCTGGTACGAGCTGCGCTACCTGGATCCGACCAACGCCGACCGCTTCGTCGACCCGGAGACCGAGCGGTACTGGATGGGTCCGCGCGGCGAGGGCGACTGCGGGGGCACCGACCTGTACGTCGGCGGCGCCGAGCATGCCGTACTGCACCTGCTCTACGCCCGGTTCTGGCACAAGGTGCTGTACGACCTGGGGCACGTGTCGAGCTTCGAGCCGTTCCGCAAGCTGTTCAACCAGGGCTACATCCAGGCGTACGCGTACACCGACGCGCGCGGGGCGTACGTGCCGGCGGAGGAGGTGGTCGAGCGCTCCGGTGCGTACTACCTGGGCGACGACCAGGTCAACCGCGAGTACGGCAAGATGGGCAAGTCCCTACGGAATGTGGTGACACCGGACGAGATGTGTGCCGCTTACGGGGCGGACACGTTCCGGGTGTACGAGATGTCGATGGGCCCGCTGGAGGTCTCGCGCCCCTGGGAGACGCGGGCTGTGGTGGGGTCGTTCCGGTTCCTGCAGCGAGCCTGGCGGGCGATCGTGGATGAGCGCAGCGGCGCGTCCCGGGTGGTGGACACCCCGGCCGACGAGGCGACCCGTCGACTGCTGCACCGAATCGTGGACGGGGTCCGGGGCGACATGGACGCGATGCGGTTCAACACCACGATCGCGAAGCTGATCGAGCTGACCAACGCGGTGACCCGGCTACCGGCGACGCCGCGCGAGGTGGCCGAACCGCTGGTGCTGATGCTGGCGCCGTTTGCTCCGCACATCGCCGAGGAGCTGTGGCGCCGGCTGGGTCACGAGACCTCGTTGACCTACGTTGACTTCCCGGTGGCCGATCCGGCCCTGCTGGTGGCCGAGTCGGTTACGTACCCGGTGCAGGTCAACGGCAAGGTGCGGGGTCGGATCGAGGTGCCGGCCGACGCGGCGGAGGAGACCGTCCGGGCGGCGGCGCTGGAGGCGGTCACCGCCTCGCTGGCCGGCAAGGAACCCCGCAAGGTCATCGTGGTCCGGGGTCGAATGGTCTCCGTCGTGGTCTGAGGTCCACTCCTCAGCCCACACCGCCGATCACGGAGTTGTGGTGCCGGGTAGGTGCCGGCCCGGGAGAGCGCCGCCCCACCACAACTCCGTGCTCGATGTGCATTGGGCAGTCCTGCTGGTCGATCTGGTCAGCGCCGGCTACGAGTCCGTCCTGGGCTGCCTGCCCCGCTCGGCGCGCCACCAGCGGTGGAGGAGCACCGCGCTGGCGATCAGGCCGAGCCCGGCCGGGGCGGCGGCGAACCAGTTGACCTCGCCGGGGGAGGTGACCGCGGCGCCGACGGCGGCGTATCCGAAGGCGGTCGGCGCGGAGGCGACGACGCTGCCGACCAGGAACGGCAACACCCGCGCCCCGGTGGTGCCGTAGCCGTAGCTGACCAGGCCGAAGCCGGCGATTGGCAGCAGCCGTACGGTAACGACACCGAGCACGTTCTGCCGGGTGAACCAGCCGTCCAACCGGGCGAGGCGACCACGAATCCGGTCGGCGACGAACTCCCGACCGAGGAACCGGCCGATGGTGAAGCCGATGGCGGCTGCCAGCAGTGCCGCGCCGAGCGCGTACGCGGCCCCCTCCACGGCGCCGAAGAGCGCACCGGCGGCCAGGGTGATGAAGGTACGGGGGACCAGCGCGACGAGCAGGAGCGCGCCGCCGCCGATCGCGGTGATCGGGGCGTACCCGCCCAACTGGTCGGCTAGGTGGGGCAGGGTCGCCGGGTCCGGGCGGGGAACCACCAGCAGCGCCACTCCGAACCCGGCGAGCAGGAGCAGTAGCAGGCCAAACCGGCCGGCCGCCGGGTCTTTCCCCCGCCACCAGCGGGGCTGGACAGCGGGGGGGTCCCAGCGGTGGGGGGTGCTCGGATCGTGGTGGCCGCCGCGGGGGGTGAGGTCGCGGCGGCCGTCGTGGGTCATGGTCGGGCGGCGGCAGCCACTGCGGCGTGGCGTTCGGCGCGGAGTCGGTTCGACCAGGTGTCGTCCAGCGGGGGGAGCTGGTTGACACCGACTGCCCAGCGCAGCAGCAGGTCGGCCAGGGCCGGGTTACGAGCCAGGGCCGGTCCGTGCGAGTAGGTGCCGAGCAGTTTGCCCCGCCAGGCCCCTTCGGTCCGGGTGTCGTTGCCGATCCCGGCGGTCACCTGGGCCAGCGGTGACACCTCCGGGCCGAGGCGGGTACGCCCACCGTGGTTTTCGAAGCCGGACAGCGGTGGCAGGCCCAGCCGCGGGTCGATGTTGCCGGCCAGTTCGCCGATGGCGCGGGTGGGGCCTCGGTCGGAGGAGAGGTCCAGTAGTTCCAGGCCGGCGTACTCGGTGCCCTTGGCGAAGAAGGAGGAGCCGAGGAGCTGGTAGCCGGCGCAGACACCGAACACCACCGCGCCCTGCGCGGCGGCACGGTGTAGGCCGCCGTCGGCGATGAGCCGCTGTGCCCCGAGCGCCTGCGGTCCGTCCTCGCCGCCACCGACCAGGTAGATGTCGGCGGTGGCAGGCAGCGGTTGGTCGGAGCGGACCTCCAGCACCTCGACCGGGTAGCCGCGCCGCTGGGCGCGGCTGGCCAGAATGAGGGCGTTGCCCCGGTCACCGTAGGTGGAGAGCAGATCCGGGTAGACCCAGACGATGCGCAGGCTGTCAGAGAACACGGTCCAACTCCGCTCGAATGTCCTGGAACGCGGTGTAGTTCGCGATGACCTCCAGTCGGCCTGGTGGGACCGACTGGATCGCCTCGGTGAAGGTGCGTACGTGCTGGAACGGCACGCCGTTCACGTCGAGTCGGACGGCCAGGTCGAACGCTCGGTCGCCGGTGATGAGCACCTGCCGGCCCCGCAGTGGACTGAAGTCGACGTCAAAGAGCCAGGAGGTGTCCAGCCCGTCGGGATCGCGGGCGTTGATGGACAGCAGGGTCGGCGCCTCGTCGGCCATGTCGAACGCCTCCAGCCAGCTGGCCGGGTTCTTCGCCAGCAGCAGGCGGATCAGCCGACCGTCTCGCTCGACCTGCGCGTACCGGCCGGCGATCGAGGTGACCGAGCCGAGCTTGAGTACGGCGTCAACCGGTCGTACGCCGAACTCGGCCGCGACGGCGAGGGCGGTGGCGGCGTTGCCGAGATTGACCGTGCCCGGGAGTTGGAGCTGGACCTTGTGCCAGGCACCGGTCGGATCGATCACGCCGTCGTCCTCGACGGACCACTGCGGCTGTGGCCGGCGCAGCGGGCAGCCGGTGCACCACCACTGGTTGTTCTGCCGGGCGATGGTCGAGCCGCACTCGGGGCAGACCCAGGAGTCGTCGTGCCAGCGTTGGCCCGCGCTGAACCAGGTGACCCGGGGCGGGGTGAGGCGCTGATCGTGATTGGCCGGCGGGGTGGCGGCCCAGACCACCATCGGGTCGTCCGCGTTGGCGATGACCCGTAGCTCGGGGTGGCGGATCAGCGCCGCCCGCCAGAGCTGCGCCATCATGGCGACCTCCCGGGCCCGGTCCAGCTGGTCGCGGGAGAGGTTGAGCAGCGCCACCACGTGGGCATCGGTGGCGTCCAGCACCTGCGCGAGGTAGTGCTCGTCCACCTCGAGCACCGCGTACGGGGTGCTGCCGGCCTTGGCGAGCGCCGAGGTGTGCCCGGTGGGCATGTTCGCGCCGAACGAGTTGGTGGCGACCTTGCCGAGTACGCCGACCGCGGCGGTGGCGAGGCGGGTGGTCGTGGTCTTGCCATTGGTGCCGGACACCAGGGCGATGGCGCGGCCCGCGGCGAGGTGCGCGAGTAGCTCCGGGTCGATCTTCAGGCCAATCCAACCACCGATAACCGAGCCGTCCCCGCGGCCCGCGGCCCGCGACAGGGCCGCGGCGGTCCGCGACACAGAGCTGGCCACCTTCGCCCGTAGGGGCATTCTCGCGTCCGTCACGCGAGCGAGGTTACTCCACGCCCGGGCTCCCCAGATCGCTGCTGGCGCGGAACGCTTCGACTCGTTGCCCGACGCGGCCGAGCCGATCGGGGCTGGGAGTTGAGTCGATCTATGTCGGACGGTTGGCGGCTCCCGGCGTGGTACTGCCCTCCACTCCGCTCCACCCGCTTTGACGTGCGGTTTTGGTGGGACGGTCGCCGCGCCGCGCGGGCGATTCTGGTTGCAGGTGGAGGGAAGTGGAGTAGAGTGGGGCCCGATGGTGCGGCCGGGAGGGCCCACCGGCCCGGGGGTCAGCGGCGCCGCGAACGCCGCTTGAAGGGGCGAGGGGGTTAGGGCCGTGTTCCTCGGCACCCACACTCCGCGCCTGGACGACAAGGGTCGGCTGATCCTTCCGGCGAAGTTCCGGGATGAGCTGGCGGGGGGTGTCGTGATCACCAAAGGGCAGGAGCGTTGCCTCTACGTATTTCCGACGCCGGAGTTCCAGCACATCGCGGATCAGTTACGCGCGCAGCCGATGACGCACAAGGCGGCCCGGGCCTACAGCCGGGTCTTCTTCGCCAGCGCGCACGACGAGGTCCCTGACAAACAGGGGCGGGTGACCATCCCGGGCCATCTGCGGGAGTACGCCGCGCTCGACCGGGATCTGGTGGTGATCGGTGCGCACACCCGGGTGGAGATCTGGGACCGGGTCGCATGGGAGAGCTACCTTGCCGAGAGTGAAGACGAATTCGCGGACATTGAGGAGGGGGTGCTGCCCGGCCTGTAGGCGCGACGGCGCCTGGCGTACCGCGAGATCTCCAGCCGCTTTCGAGTTCCTGGCATCCCTTCCCCGGTGCCAGGCGCACGATCCGATCGGGGGCCGTTGCCCGAAGGCGGGCGGGAGCGGATGGGGATCTGGCGGTACGACGACGGGGCGCCGTCCGAGGACAGGCACGGCACGACAGACGGGACGGGATCAGTGGGGGGCGACATGGGGGAGTTGCGCGGCGCGCACGTGCCGGTGCTGCTGGAGCGTTGTCTCGAGCTGCTGTCTCCCGCGCTGGACCGGCCGGGGCAGACGGTCTACGTTGACGCCACGCTGGGGCTGGGTGGGCACGCCGAGGCGATCCTGACGGCGCATCCGCGGACCGTGCTGGTGGGGCTGGACCGGGACACCGAGGCGCTGGCGCACGCCCGCGTACGACTGGCCCGCTTCGCTGACCGGGTTCACCTGGAGCACGCCGTATACGACGAGTTGCCCGAGGTGCTCGATCGGCTCGGCCGTCCGGTGGTGGATGGGATCCTCTTCGACCTCGGGGTCTCCTCGTTGCAGCTTGACGCGCCCGACCGCGGGTTCGCCTATGCGCAGGACGCCCCGTTGGACATGCGGATGGACCAGAGTCGGGGAGTGACCGCCGAAGAGGTGGTCAACACCTATTCGCATCCGGACCTGGCCCGGGTGCTGCGGGTCTACGGCGAGGAGAAGTTCGCGCCGCGGATCGCCTCGGCGATCATTCGGGAGCGGGACCGGGCCCCGATCACCTCGTCGGCGCGGCTGGCCGAGTTGGTCCGGCAGACCATCCCCGCGCCAGCCCGGCGTACCGGTGGGCATCCGGCAAAGCGAACTTTTCAGGCGCTACGGATTGAAGTGAACCGAGAGCTGGCGGCGCTGGAGACGGCACTGCCGGCGGCGCTCGACCGGCTCACGGTCGAGGGCCGGATGGTGGTCCTGTCCTACCACTCGTTGGAGGACCGGCTCACCAAGGTGGCGCTCGCGGACCGGGTTCGTAGCAAGGGCCCGATCGACCTTCCGGTCGAGCTACCGGGGACCGGCCCGACCTTCCGGCTGCTCAGCCGTGGGGCGGAGCTGCCCGGCGAGGCGGAGGTCGCAGTGAACCCACGGGCCGCCTCGGTGCGGCTGCGGGCCGCCGAACGGCTCGATCCGACCACGCAGCAGCGCCAGCGTACCGACCGCGAACGGTACCGGGGGCGGGTCCGGGCGATGCACCAACCGGGGACGGGGTCGGCCGTGCGGCGGTCGGCCTCGGGGGATGACGGGACAGGGGCGGATGACGAGGGGGAGGGACATGACGATTGACAAGCGCGACCGCCGGAACGGGGCCGGCGGCGGGCAGCGCGCACCGCGGTCGGGGGGCCGGATCGCGGCGGAGCGGGCCACGCGCACCGGCACCCAGCCGCGGCCGGGGGCGACCCGCGCGCGGGGCACGCGTGCGTTCCCGACCCAAGGCACCGCGGCGCTGCGCCCGAGCGCGCGGACTGCCAGCACCCGAACGACCCGACTGCGGGTGGCGCCACCGGCTCCGGTGTCGGTGCCGCGCGCACCGTTTGCCACGTTGGTCGTGGCACTGGTGGTCGGTGGGGTGCTCGGCATCCTGTTGGTGAACACCAAGATTAACGAGAACGCGATTCGGCTCAATGAGCTCCGGCAGGAGCAGACCACCCTCAACCTGCAGCAGCAGCAGCTGAACCAGAAGATCACCGAGGCGGAGGCACCGGGCAATCTGTTCGAAGCCGCTCGCAAGCTTGGCCTCGTCGAGCTCAAGCCGGGTTACATCCAGCTCCCCGACGGCGGCGCGGCCATCCATGTGCCGCAGCCGGGCAGCGGGCCCGCGTCGGGGGCCGGCCAGCCGGGTAGCGGGGGGTAATCGTGCCGCCTAGATCGGAGGAGCCGCGCCGGGACGCCAAAGGGTCCCGGCGCGGCCCGTCCCGCGCCGACAGTTCAGCCGACCCCCGCCCGGCGGAGTCGGGTGGTGGCATCTCTGGTGCCCGGGCCTACACCCCCCGCGGCCGTAGCATCGGCGAGCAGCGGCTGGGGGAGGCCCGCGCCGGTAGCGCCGAGCCCCGCCGGGCACCGCAGGGAGGTCGCGGTCGCTCCGGTGACCCGTTCCGTCCGGCACTCCAGGTGCTCAGCGGTGGGCGGGCCGGCGCTGCCCGGCGGGCGAACCCGCCGCGTCGCACCTCGGTGGTGCGCACCGTGCCCCGGCGTCCACCGGCGGAGGAGCCACCGCCACGGCGACGCCCGCCGCGGCCGACCTCAGCTCGACCGAAGCGACGCCGCCGACTGAGGCCACCCCGCCTGGCCGACCCCGGCCGTCGGCTGCGGCTCGGCACCGCGCTGGTGCTGACCCTTTTCACCGTCATCGGTATCCGGCTCGTCGTGCTGCAGGTCGTGGAGAATCCGGACTACGCCGGTGCCGGAATCGACGACCGGCTGAAAGTCGTGGTTCTGCCGGCGCCTCGTGGTTCGATCCAGGACCGGAACGGGGAGGTGCTGGCGCACAGTGTCGAGGCTCGGTACATCTTCGCCGACCCGACCCAGATCGACGATCCGGTGGCCACCGCGCAGGCGCTCTCCGAGCCGCTCGGTATCCCGGCGTCGGAGCTGGCCGATCGGATGCGGAAACGCGACGGGCCCAACGGCAACGCACTGCAGTTCGTATACCTCAAACGGGGGGTGGACATTGACCTGGCTGAGCAGATCGAGGACCTTGAGCTGAAGGGCATCGGAAACCACCGAGATGAGCGACGGGAGGTCCCCGGTGGGGACCTGGCCGCCAACCTGATCGGCATCACCAACCAGGAGATGAACGGGCTGGAAGGGCTCGAGGCCGGCTATGACAAGGTGCTCGCTGGCAAGGACGGCCTGGAACGCTACGAGGCGGGGTGGGGTGTGCAGATCCCCGGGGGCTTCAGCGAGACGACCGAGGCGAAACCGGGCAGCTCGCTGTGCCTCACCCTCGACCGGGACCTGCAGTACATGGTCCAGGCCAAGCTGGCCGAGGCGATGGAAGCGGTCAACGGCTCGACCGCCACCGCGGTCGTCCTAGAGGTGGGCACCAGCGAGGTTCTGGCCCAGGCCTCCTACCCCACCTACGACGTCGCGAACTGGGGGGAGAGCGACCCGGCCGACCGGGACGACGTGGCGACCACGTTCGTGGTCGAACCGGGGTCGGTGCACAAGGCGATCACGTTCGGCGCCGCCCTCCAGGAAGGCGTCATCAGCCCGGACACCACGCTGCCCGTCCCCAACGTCGTTCGCCTCGGCGGCGTCCCGTTCACCGACACCACCAAGGCGGACGGTCAACGGATGAGCCTGGCGGGGATGATGGCGCACTCCTCCAACGTCGGCACCATCGCCATCGCCGACCAGCTCGGTCCGGACCGGCTCATCGATTACCAGAAGCGCTTCGGGCTGGGTGAGCCGACCGGTGTCGGGCTGCTCGGCGAGGCGAGCGGCGCGCTGCTGCCCGCCGACGAATGGAGTGACTCGTCGTACGGGTCGGTGCCGATCGGGCACAGCGTGGACGCCACCGCGATCCAGATGGCTGCCGTGTACGCGACCATCGCCAACGACGGCACGTACGTCGCGCCACGGCTGGTGAAGGAGATCGTCGGGCCGGGGGGAGAGCGGACGACGCCGGAGGCGCCGACGACCCGGGAGGTGCTGACCCCGGAGACCGCCGCCGAGCTGCGTACCCTCATGGAGGCGGTGACCACCGTTGACGGCGCGACCGGCCGGGCCGCGGCGGTCTCCGGCTACCGGGTGGCGGGTAAGACTGGCACGGGCTGGCGGCTGGTAGACGGGCAGCGGCAGCCCGGTGACGTGGCGTCGTTCATCGGGATGGCCCCGGCCGAAAAGCCCCGCTTCGTGATCGCTGTCTTCGCCCACACCCCAAATGGCGGGGGTGGCGACATCGCCGCGCCGGTGTTCGCCGACCTGATGCGGTTCACCCTGCAGCACTATCGGGTGCCGCCGTCGCAGGTCCCACCGCCCAACTTTGACGTCTTTCCCCGGTGAGCAGCGTAGACGGGACATCATCGGTGCGTGCCGACGAACCACCGGGGCGGCTGTTCGGCCGGAACCGGACGACCGGGTAGGGTCTGACGCCGTGTCCGGCAAACCTCGCCCTCGTAGCGTGACCGGAATCCGGCTCGGTAACCTCGCCGCTCGGCTCGCCGCCGAGTCCGGCGCGGACGCCGTTGAGCTCCGGTCCGGTTCAACGGAACCGACGGTCACCGGGGTGACGCACGCCAGCCAGGAGGTCCGCCCCGGCGACCTGTACGCGGCCCTGCCCGGTGCCCGGCGGCATGGTGCCGAGTTCGTCTCGGCCGCGGCCCAGGCTGGTGCGGTGGCCGTGTTGACCGACCCGGACGGCGCGGCAGCGACCGCGGAGGCCGGGCTACCCATGTTGGTGGTGCCGGACCCGCGGGCCGTGCTGGGGGACCTGGCCAGTGTGGTGTACGGCGATCCGACCGCCGGGTTGACGGTGATCGGGGTGACCGGGACCGCGGGCAAGACCTCCACGGCGTACCTGGTCGAGTCGGGGCTGCGGGCGGCCGGGCACACCACCGGCCTGATCGGCACCGTGGAGACCCGCATCGGCGATCTGGTGATCGACAGCGTCCGGACCACGCCCGAGGCGACCGACCTGCACGCCATGCTCGCCGCTGCCCGGGAGCGCGGCGTCACCGCCGTGGTCATGGAGGTGTCCAGCCACGCCCTGGCCATGGGGCGGGTCGGCGGCGTCCGGTTCACCGTCGGCGGCTATACCAACTTCGGCTCCGACCACCTCGACTTCCACGCCGACTCCGCGGACTACTTCGCCGCCAAGGCGAAGCTCTTCGACGGCCGCTGCGCGGTGGAGGTGCTCAACCACGACGACCCGGCGCTGATGCCACTGCGTCGACCCGCCACCGTGACCTACTCCGCGGCGGGTGACCGCTGCGCCACCTGGTGGGCCGACGAGGTCGGTGGCGAGGGGTACGCGCAGCGCTTCACCCTGCACGGCCCGGACGGGCTGACCCTGCCCGCCGGGGTGGCCCTGCCCGGTCGACACAACGTCGCCAACGCGCTGCTCGCCGTCGCCGTGCTGGTGGCGGCCGGGGTGGCGCCACGGGCCGCCGTCGCGGGGGTGGCCGACTGCGGCGGCGTTCCCGGTCGGCTGGAGCTGGTGCCGTCCCCCGGCCCGGTGCGCGGCGTCGTCGACTACGCGCACAAGACCGATGCGATCGTCGCCGCGCTGGCCGCCCTGCGGGAGTTCAGCACCGGGCGGCTGATCTGCCTACTCGGCGCCGGCGGCGACCGGGACCGGGGCAAGCGGCCCCTGATGGGCCTCGCCGCCGCCCAGGGAGCGGATGTGGTGCTGGTGACCGACGACAACCCGCGGACCGAGGATCCCGCCGAGATCCGGGCCGAGGTGCTCGCCGGCGTGCGGCGGGCCGACACCGAGGTGCAGGTCCTGGAGGTGCCCGGTCGGCGTACGGCGATCACGGAGGCGGTCGAGCTCGCCGAGCCCGGGGACGTGGTGGCGCTGTTGGGCAAGGGGCACGAGCAGGGGCAGGAGGTTGGCGGGCAGATGCATCCCTTCGACGACCGCACGGAGCTGGCCGCCGCACTGCGGGCCCGCTTCGGCGACCGGCCGGGGCAGTCGTGATCCGGCTGAGCCTGGCCGAGGTGGCGGTAGCGGTTGATGGCCGGTTGGTCGCCGCCGACCCGGGCGTGCTGGTCACCGGCTCGGTCGAGTTCGATTCCCGCAAGGTAGGCCCAGGCGGGCTCTTCGTCGCCTTCCCCGGGGAACGGGTGGACGGGCACGACTACGCCGACGGGGCGATCCGGGCGGGCGCGGTGGCGGTGCTCGGCACCCGGGTGCTGCCCGGCGTGCCGATGGTGCTGGTAGCCGACGCCCAGCTGGCGCTGGGGCGACTGGCCCGCGCGGTGACGGATCGGCTGCCCGAGCTGACCGTCGTCGGCCTCACCGGCTCCTCGGGTAAGACCAGCACCAAAGATCTGATCGCTGCCCTCACCGCTCGACTCGGGCCGACGGTCGCCCCGCCCGGCTCGTTCAACAACGAGCTGGGGCACCCCTACACGGCACTCCAGGCCGACCCGGGCACGCGTTACCTCGTGTTGGAGAAGGGGGCCCGCGGGGTGGGGCACGTCAGCTACCTCTGCGAGGTGGTGCCGCCGCAGATCTCCGTGGTACTCAACGTGGGGGTGGCCCACATCGGTGAGTTCGGTTCCCGAGAGACCATTGCCCTGGCGAAGGGGGAGCTGGTGGCGGCGCTGCCGGCGGAGGGGCTGGCCGTACTCAACGCCGACGACGACCTCGTCGCCGCGATGGCGTCGCGAACCCGGGCCCGGGTGGTCCGCTTCGGCGAGGCCGCTGATGCGGAGGTGCGCGCCGTTGACGTGGTGCTGGACGAGCGGGGCCGGCCCTCGTTCACGCTGGTGACTCCGGAGGGGCGCGCGCCGGTGCGGCTCGGGCTGACCGGCCGGCACCAGGTGTCCAACTCGCTCGCCGCCGCCGCGGTCGCCCGGGAACTGGGAATGCCGGTTTCTGAGCTGGCGACCGCCCTGGGTGAGCTCGGGTTGGTCTCGAGTCGTCGGATGGACGTCTTCGAGCGGGTGGACGGGGTCACCGTCATCGACGACTCGTACAACGCCAACCCCGCCTCCATGGCCGCCGCCCTGCGGGCGCTGGCCGGGTTCGAGCGGCGGCGCACCATTGCGGTGCTCGGCTACATGGCCGAACTGGGGCCGTACGAGCAGGAGGGGCATGCCGAGGTCGGGCGACTCGCCGCCGACCTCGGGGTGGACCGGTTGCTCGTGGTGGGCGAGGCGGCGGCCCCGATCCATCAGGGCGCAACATCGGTACGTGATTGGGAAGGAGAATCGGTGCAGCTCACCGATCAGGCGGACGCCGTCGAGGTGCTGCGGGGAGACCTGCGGCCCGGTGACGTCGTCCTGGTGAAGGGCTCGCGGTACCGCACCTGGGAGGTGGCGGACGCGCTGCGCGCCGACGCTGGGACCGATCGGGGCGCGGGAGCGGACGGTGACCTGGCATGAGGTCAGTCATCGTCGCGGTCGGGGTGGCCTTCCTGGTCTCGCTGTTCTGCACCCCGATCGCGATCAAGGTCTTCACCCGGTTGAAGGCCGGCCAGCCCATTCGGGCCGAGGGGCCGGTGATGCACCAGGGCAAGAAGGGCACGCCGACGATGGGTGGGGTGGTCTTCATCCTGGCCACCGTCATCGCGTACGTCGCCGGCCACCTGGCCCTGACCACGCTGCCGGACGCGCAGATCGCTCAGGTCGAACCGACCATCACGGCGCTGGTGCTGCTGGGGCTGATGGTGTTCTCCGGCGCGGTGGGTTTCATTGACGACTTCCTGAAGGTCCGCAAGCGGCACAGTGGTGGCCTCAACAAGCGCGGCAAGCTGCTCGGCCAGATCCTGGTCGGCGCGGTGTTCGGGGTGATCGCGCTCTACTTCCCGAGCACCATGACCGACTCTCAGGGCACGTCGACCAACACCGAGACGGTTGGCAGCACGACGTTGAGTTTCATCCGGGACATCCCGGCGCTGGAGCTCACCAAGGTCGGTGCGGTCATCCTCTTCATCTTCGTGGTGATGGCCGCCACCAACGGCGTCAACCTCACCGATGGTCTGGACGGTCTGGCCACCGGCGCCTCGGTGATGGTGCTCGCGGCGTACGCGCTGATCGCCTTCTGGCAGTACCGGCACTGGTGCGCGGACCCGAACTACACCCAGGAGTACTGCTACGCGGTCCGGGACCCGCTGGAGATCGCGTTGATCGCTGGCGCGGCGGCCGGCGCCTGCGTCGGCTTCCTCTGGTGGAACACCTCGCCGGCCCGGATCTTCATGGGAGACACCGGGGCGCTGGGCCTGGGTGGTCTGATCGCCGGGATGGCGATGTCCACCCGAACGATCCTGCTGCTGCCGATCATCGGCGGACTCTTCGTCATCATCACGATGTCCGTGGTGATCCAAATCATCTCGTTCCGGACCACCGGTAAGCGGGTCTTCCGGATGTCACCGCTGCAGCACCACTTCGAGCTCGCCGGCTGGAGCGAGGTCAACATTGTGGTGCGGTTCTGGATCATCGCCGGCATCGGGGTGGCGATCGCCCTGGGCCTGTTCTACAGCGAGTTCCTCGCCAGCGTCGGTTGACCGGACCCAGCGTTTCGACACGCCGAGGAGACGGTTGCGAGGGCCACGCGTCCCCCACCCGCGATGATGTGCGGGTGGGGGAGGGACCAGATCAAGAGGACAGCCCGGGGGCGGGGCGGCGCCGGCCGTCGGGGGGTACGCGTACCGCCGAGGCCCCGCCGGTGGCGCGGGCACCGGAGGCGCCACCGGACGCTCCGCCCCTGCGCGGTCTGAGCGCCGCCGGCGGGTTGGCCGCGCTGCGTGGCCTGCTGGACCGGCCGCTGGCCTCCTACTACCTTCTGATGTTCAGCGTCGGCCTGCTGCTGCTGATCGGTCTCACCATGGTCTTCTCGGTGACCAGCGTGGAGGACTTCGCCGAACGCGGCGATGCCACCGCCTCCCTGACCGAGCAGGCCATCTTCGCGGTGTTCGGGATCGTGGCCTTCTGGGCGTGCCAGCGGCTGCCGGTCCGTACCTTCCAGGCGGTCGCCTGGCCGGCCCTCGGGGGCGCGGTGGGGTTGTTGCTGTTGCTGAATCTGGTGCTGGTGCTCGGCTCGCTGGCCGGCGTCAACCAGATCGGCCCGTTCGCCGCGGACCGGAACTGGTTGTACCTCGGGCCGTTCCAGCTCCAACCCTCCGAGCTGGCGAAGTTCGCCCTCGTCCTGTGGGGGGCGGACGTGCTCGCCCGAAAGGGCGCCCGGCTCGGCTGGTGGCGAGAGTTGGCCACGCCGCTCTTCCCGGTGCTGGGGCTGCTGTTCGTGCTGGTCGGCTACAACGACCTCGGCACGCTGCTCTGTCTGCTGGCCCTGGTCATCGGGCTGCTCTGGGCGGCTGGGGTGCGGCTGCGGGTCTTCGCGGTGTTGGGCGCGATCGGCCTGCTTGGTGTCGGTCTGCTGGTGGCGGTCGCCTCGTACGGCGCCGGGTCGAAGGGGTCGGGCGAGAAGGGCGAGGGAAATTTCCGGCTGGAGCGGCTGACGAATTTCTTTGACCCGCCACCGCTCGACAAGTGCAAGATCGACGAGTGTTACCAGATGCTCCAAGCTCGGTACGCGATCGAGCACGGGGGCTGGTTCGGCACCGGGTTGGGCAAGGGTTCCCTGAAGTGGGGCGCGCTCCCGGCGGCGGAGAACGACTTCATCTTCGTGATCATCGCTGAGGAGTTGGGTGTTGTCGGGTCCGGCGTGGTCGTGGCGCTCTTCGCGGTGCTCGCGTACACCGGGCTGCGGATCGCCCGCCGGGTGTCCGGTCGGTTCCGGCAGCTCGCCGCCGCCGGGGCGACCGCCTGGCTGATCGGCCAGGCGGTGATCAACATTGGGGGCGTGATCGGGTTGCTGCCGCTGACCGGCGTGCCGCTGCCATTCATCTCCGAGGGCGGGTCCGCTCTGGTCGTCACGCTCGCCGCGGTCGGCATGCTCGCCTCGTTCGCCCGGGCCGAACCTGATGCGGCGAGAGCCCTGCATGCCCGTCCGCCGGCCCGATGGGTCCGACTAGTCTGGGCCCCGTTGCCGCCGCTCCCCGGCCGGCGCCGCCCGGGTTCCCCACCAGCTCCCCGGGCCCGGGTGCCCCGGGGGCGGAATGAAGACGACCAGGCCGCACCGCGTGCCGTCCGGGCGAACCGGGCCCGGCGTGGGTCGGCCGAGGAGAGGAGACGGTGATGGGTCCGCTGCGTTCGGTGGTGCTTGCGGGAGGTGGCACCGGGGGGCACATCTACCCGCTACTCGCCTTCGCCGACTGCCTGCGCCGGCACGACTCCGGTGTCCGGATCACCTGCCTGGGCACCCCCAAAGGGCTGGAGAACGAGCTGATTCCACCCGCCGGGTACGACCTACGTCAGATCCCCGCGCACCAGCTGCCCCGCTCGATCAACCTGGACCTGGTGAAGACCCCGGGCCGGATGTGGACCGCGGCCCGGGCGGCTGGCAAGGTCATTGATGAGGTGCAGGCCGACGCGGTGGTGGGGTTCGGCGGGTACGTCTCGGTTCCGGCGTACCTCGCCGCCTGGCGACGTGAGCTGCCGATCGTCATCCACGAGGTCAATGTGCCGCCGGGGGTGGCCAACCGGCTGGGCATGAAGTTCACCAAGCACGTCGCGGTGGGCTTCCCGCACCAGCCGGCGCAGGCCGAGTCGCTGCGCCGGGCACGGGTGGTGGGAGTGCCGCTACGCCGGGGTATTGCCGGTCTGGACCGAGCCGCCATGCGTACCGCCGCCCGCGCCCACTTCGGGCTCCGGCCGGACCTGCCGGTACTTTTCGTCGCTGGCGGATCGCAGGGCGCCCGCTCGATCAACCTGGCGGTTGTCGGGGCGGCCAAGGAATTGGCCCGGAACGGAGTGCAGGTGCTGCACGTGGTCGGTGCCCGGAACGAGGCGGTGTCGGTGCCGACCGACCTGCCCGCACCGTACGTGACGGTGCCGTACCTGTCGCAGATGGAGCTGGGGTACGCCGCGGCCGATCTGATGCTCGGCCGGGGCGGGGCGATGACCTGTGCCGAGGTAGCGGCGGTCGGGCTGCCGACGGTCTACGTGCCGTACCCACACAGCAATCAGGAGCAGCGACGAAACGCGGTGCCGGTGGTGGAGGCCGGGGGCGGACTACTCGTTGACGACGCCGAGCTGACACCGGCCTGGGTGGAGAGTACGGTGATCCCGCTGATCCGCGACCCGCAGCGGCTGGCCACGATGGGGAGTGCCGCGGCCGCTTACGGGCATCGGGACGGCGATGAGGCGTTACTCAACTTTGTTTACGAGGCGGTGGCCCGGTGAGCGGGAACAGTACGGCGAAGTCCTCTCCGGCCGGTCAGCTGACGGCGGAGGATCTCGGCGCCATCCATTTGATCGGGGCCGGTGGCATCGGGATGAGCGGCCTGGCCCGGCTCTTCCTCACCCGCGGAATCTCGGTCTCCGGCAGCGAACTGCGCGAGTGGCCATCCCTGGCGGGGCTGCGGGCGCTGGGTGGCACGATCTACATGACTCACGAGGCGGCCAACCTCGACGGTGCGGACACGGTTGTCTACTCCTCTGCGATCCCGCCCGACCACCTGGAGCTGGTGGAGGCGCGTCGGCGTGGCCTGCGGGTGCTGCACCGTTCCGAGGCGCTCGCCGCGGCGATGACCGGCCGCCGGACGGTCGCGGTGGCGGGCACCCACGGTAAGACCACCACCACCTCAATGGTGACCATGGTGCTTCAGCAGGCCGGGGTGGATCCGTCCTTCGTGATCGGCGGGGAGATTTCCGAGGTCGGTTCCGGTGCGCACCATGGCACGGGTGAGTACTTCGTGGTGGAGGCGGATGAGAGTGACCGTTCATTTCTGAACTATCGACCGTTTGTCTCGATCATCACCAATATTGAGGCCGACCACCTGAACACCTACGGTGACCTGGCCAATCTGGAAGCGACCTTCGCTGACTTCGCCCGCCTCACCGACCCGGACGGCTTCATCATCACCTGCGCTGACGACGCGGGTAGCCGGCGACTGGCCGAGACGCTCCGCGCCGAGGGACGGCCGGTGTACACGTACGGCACCTCGGCCGACGCGGATCTACAGCTGACCGAGATGGCCTCCTCCACCCGCGGCATCCGTTACCTCGCCGAGATCGACGGCCGGTCGCTGGGCGAGTTCCGACTGCCGGTGCCGGGGCGGCACATGGGGCTCAACAGCGCCTCGGCGGTGCTCGCCGAGTACCTGTTGGACCTGCCAGTGGAGGCGGCGCAGGCCGCGCTGGCGGCCTTTCCTGGTGTTCGGCGGCGCTTCGAGCGGAAGGGCATCGCGGACGACGTGCTGGTCTATGACGAGTACGCGTATCACCCGACACCTATTGAGCTGGCGCTGCGGACGTTGCGGGAGGTGGCCGGCGACGGACGGTTGCTCGTGGTGTTCCAGCCCTATCGGCTTTACCGCACCCGCGACCTGCAGGCGGAGATCGCCGAGGCCCTCGCCATCGCCGACGAGTTGGTGCTGTTGGAGGTCTTCGGGCCGGGGGAGCTCCGGGGGCCGGGGGAGGGCTCGGCGGAGCTGATCGAGGCGGTGCCGCTGCCGGCCGACCGGAAGATCTTCGTGGACTCCTGGGAGGCGGCGCCGGTCGAGGTGGCCCGCCGGGCCAGGTCGGGCGATGTCGTGGTGACGATGGGCGCGCCACCCAGCTCGCTCCTGGGCGACCAGCTACTCGACGCGCTGTCGCAGCGGGGTGCGGCGGGTGCCGCCGGCGCCGTTCCCGGCGGTGACGTCGGGGGTGCGACGACGATTGGGGGCACGGTCCCCGACCTCCCGGGTAGCTCCACTCCCGGTGCTACCGCCGGATGACCTCGCGGCCTAGGCGTCGGCGTACCTCCGGGGTGGAGGGGGGAGCCGGCCGCCGAGGGCCGGCCCGCCGCTGGCAGCTGGTTCAGGCCGGCCGGGACGCGGTGCCCGCCTCAACCCGACGGTTCATGGCCCGGGCTCGGCGGCGTCGAATGCGCGCGGTTCTGCCCTGGGCGCTCATGGCTGGCGGGCTGGCGCTGGCGGGGCTGGTCGGCTGGGTGCTGGTCGGCACTGGCCTGTTCGGGGTGCGTGAGGTGCGGGTGGAGGGGGCCGAGTTGGTGACCGCGGTCGAGGTGCGTGCTGTCGCTGGTGTGCCCGACGGCACGCCGCTGGCCCAGGTGGACCTTGCAGCCACCGCGGAGCGCATCGGTGGCCTGCCGGCAGTGGAGCAGGTTGACGTGACGCGGGACTGGCCGGATGTCCTTGTGGTCCGGCTGACGGAGCGGACCGGTGCGGCGGTGGTGCCGCAGGAGGGCCAGTTTCTCGTGGTGGATGCTGCTGGGGTCGTCTTCCGTCGGCTGTCGGCTCCTCCCGACGGCTTACCGGTGATTCGGCTGGCGACGCCGGGCCCGGCCGATCCGGAGACCCAGGCCGCCCTGGCGGTGCTCGCCGAGCTCACCCCGCAGCTGCGGGCCGAACTCGTGGACGTCACGGTGGAGGGGCTGGCCCGACTCACCCTTCACCTGCGCGATGAGCGGCGGGTGGTGTGGGGCGACGCGACCCGGGGGGCAGACAAGGCACGGGTCGCCACCGCGTTGCTGAAAGGGGCGGCGGCCACGATCGATGTCAGCGCTCCGGACGTGGTGACCGTTCGGTGATGTGTGATCTGCCCGCCGGGGCGACACGCCGCCGGGTTGCTTGGCACATTGGGCGGAGGCGCTTACGTTGCCCCGAAGAGGATCAGTGGTTGACATAAATGTAACCCTCTAGTAGAGGGTGAGGGTTTACACCCGAGCCCTGGTGATGGCCGCGTCGTCAACCGTTGATCCTGGGCAAGCCGAGTGGCGCGGCCCATGCCAATCTCGAGGGGGAAAGGACCTTCAGATGACACCTCCGCACAACTACCTGGCGGTCATCAAGGTCGTCGGTATCGGTGGCGGCGGCGTGAACGCCGTCAACCGAATGATCGAGGTTGGGCTCAAGGGCGTCGAGTTCATCGCGATCAACACCGATGCGCAGGCACTGCTGATGAGTGACGCCGACGTCAAGCTCGACGTGGGGCGGGAACTGACCCGTGGTCTGGGCGCTGGTGCCAACCCAGATGTCGGTAAGAACGCGGCCGAGGACCACCGCGACGAGATCGAGGAAGTCCTGAAGGGCGCCGACATGGTCTTCGTGACCTGCGGTGAGGGCGGTGGCACCGGCACCGGCGGCGCTCCGGTGGTGGCGAACATCGCCCGTAAGCTCGGCGCGCTGACCATCGGCGTGGTCACCCGGCCGTTCTCGTTCGAGGGTAAGCGCCGCCAGGTGCAGGCAGAGGCCGGCATTGACGAGTTGCGGAACCAGTGCGACACGCTGATCGTGATCCCGAACGACCGGCTCCTTGCGCTCGGTGACCGGAACATCTCCATGATGGACGCCTTCCGCACCGCGGATCAGGTGCTTCTCTCCGGTGTCCAGGGGATCACCGACCTGATCACCACTCCCGGTCTGATCAATCTGGACTTCGCCGACGTCAAGAGCGTGATGAGCGGTGCCGGCAGCGCGCTGATGGGAATCGGTAGCGCCCGGGGTGAGAACCGGGCGGTGGAGGCGGCCGAGGCGGCCATCTCCAGTCCGTTGCTGGAGCAGAGCATGGACGGTGCGCGCGGCGTGCTGCTCTCGATCGCTGGCGGTTCTGACCTGGGGCTGTTCGAGATCAACGATGCGGCGCAACTGGTCACCGACGCGGCCCACCCGGAGGCAAACATCATCTTCGGTGCGGTGATCGACGACGCTCTCGGTGACGAGGTGCGGGTCACCGTCATCGCCGCGGGCTTCGACGGAGGTGCGCCTGCGTACAAGGCGGCCGAGCCGGCCCGCAAGACGAATCAGAATCAGCCGGCGCCGGCGACGCCCGCGGCACCGGCGCCGCCAACCACCCCCGCACCGCAGCAGTCGCCGCGTCGGGTTCTCTTCGACGACGTCGATGTTCCCGACTTCCTCAAGAACGGTTCCTGAGTCCTGCCGATGACCAACACCCCCGCCGCGGCGCCCACCGACCGGAGCGTCGATCTCGCAGCTGGCCTTGCCCGAGTCCGTACCCGAATCGCCGACGCCTGTGCGGCGGCCGGTCGGGAGCCCGGGGAGGTGACCATGATCGCAGTGACCAAGACGTACCCGGCGAGTGACGTGGTCGCCCTAGTGGGGCTCGGGGCCACCGAGGTCGGGGAGAACCGGGACCAGGAGGCCGCAGCGAAGGCGGCCGAGGTAGCCGCGGCGGGGGTGGCGCCCCGGTGGCACTTCGTCGGCCAGCTGCAGCGGAACAAGGCGAAGTCGGTGGTCCGGTACGCCGACGTGGTGCAGTCGGTCGACAGTGTCCGGTTGGCCCGGGCGCTGGATCGGGCTTCGGCGGCCGAACGGGACCACCCGTTGGAGGTTCTCCTTCAGGTAAGCATTGACGGGGCGCTGGGCCGCGGTGGTGCGTTGCCCGGCTCCGCCGACCCGGACGCGGGGCTCGATCCGGTGGCCGAGGTGGTGGCGGGTGCGGACGGGCTGCGGCTTGGCGGGTTGATGGCGGTGGCGCCGCTGGGCTGGGAACCGGACCGGGCGTTTGCCCGGTTGGCGGAGGTGGCAGCCGGGTTCCGGGCCCAGCATCCGCAGGCGACGTCGTTGTCGGCTGGCATGAGTGGGGACCTGGAATCGGCGATCCGGCACGGTGCGACACATGTCCGGGTCGGCAGCGCGTTACTCGGAATGCGCCCCACGCTGCGGTAGCCTGCCGACAGGAGCAAATTACATCGGTGTTGTTTGGTAGGAGTGGCATTCCACTCGTCGGGTTGTGGTGCGTGGCGCGAAACGCGCACCAGGGGGATGCCGACCTGGCGGGCAGATTTGATCCACCTGCGACAGGCGACACGGCACGGGTGGATGCCGCAGGGCGGACGGGAAGGGCGCGGGATGGGTGCGCTGCGCAAGGCGGGGGTCTGGCTCGGTCTGGTCGAGGAGGACGACGAGCGGGCTTACGACGACGGTGGCTACGACAAGGGTGACTACCGCGAGTCGCGGTATCGGTCGAGCCGATACTCCGAGGACTTCGGAGACGACGACGATGAGGAGACCGCTCCGCCCCGTTCGCGGCTTGGCGACCGGGGGCGTCTGGAGCGGGCTGCGGCGCGGGCTGGTGATGCGGACCAGGACGAGGAGAGCGAGCAGCCGGAGCGGGTGGAGCGTTCCAGTGTCCGGTCGATCACTCGGTCCGTTCCCGAGTCGTCTGGTGCCCTGACCTACCACACCCGCGACAACCTGGCCCTGGCGCCGCAGGCGGCGGTTCGGGAGCGGGTCTCGGTGGAGGAGGAGCAGCGCTACCAGATCACCACCCTGCACCCGACCACCTACCGGGAGGCGCGGACCATCGGCGAGCACTTCCGAGACGGGGTCCCGGTTATCATCAACCTGACGGAGATGGACGAGGCGGATGCGCGGCGACTGGTTGACTTCGCCGCTGGGCTCGCGTTTGGGCTGCGTGGTGGGTTCGAGCGCGTGACCAATCGGGTGTTCCTGCTTTCGCCGGCCAATGTCCAGGTCACCGCGGAGGACAAAGCCAAGATCGCTGAGGGCGGTTTCTTCAGCCTCAGTTGATCAGCCCGAGTGCAAGGGACGTCGCCAGCCGTGTTGTCAATCCTGCTCCAGGTTCTATATCTGGTCTTGTTTGTCTTTCTTCTCATCCTGTTGTCCCGATTTGTGTTGAGTGCTGTGCTCCAGTACGGTCGGCGTTGGCAACCAGGGCGTGGGGCTTCGGCAGGGCTGGAAACCGTGTGGAGCGTCACTGATCCCCCGCTCCACGCGTTGAGGCGTGTGATCCCTCCGCTGCGAATTGGTACCGTGAGCATCGACCTGGCCTCCCTTGTGCTCCTGGTTATCCTGTTCGTGCTGATGGAGTTCGTGTTAGGGCCGTCGATCATCAGGACCGCTGGATGACCGATGCGCTTTCGCGGCCGCAACTGACCCGAGGAGTTTCGATGCCGCTGACCCCGGCCGACGTCCACAACGTCGCCTTCAAAAAGCCGCCGATCGGCAAGCGGGGGTACGACGAGGAGGAGGTCGATGCCTTCCTGGACGAGGTCGAGCGTGAGCTGGCCCGTCTGATCGAGGAAAACAACGAGCTGCGCGCTCAGGTGGAGCGCGGTGGCCGTGGCGGTGGCCCCGCCGGTCCGGTCGGCCCCGGCGGTGACGCGCGGCTCGCCGCCGAGCTCAACGACGTGAAGGCCCAGCTCGACCGGGTCCAGCGGGACAAGGCCGGAGCCGAGCAGGCCGCCCGTGCGATGCAGGCGGAGCTGGAGCAGGTCCGTGGCGCTGGTGCCGTGCCCGCTGGCGGCGACGGCGAGCAGCAGGCGCTCCGGGTGCTGATGATGGCCCAGCGGACCGCCGACGAACACGTCACCGACGCCCGCCGCGAAGCCGACCAGGTGCTCTCCGAGGCTCGGTCCAAGGCCGAGGAGGTCACCCTCGAGGCGCGGGCCAAGGCCGACGCCCTGGAGCGGGATGCCCGTCAGCGACACCAGGAGGCCATGGGTGGCCTGGACACCAAGCGCACCGCGTTGCAGGAGCACATCGAGGGGCTCAAGCAGTTTGAGCGCGAATACCGCACCCGCCTCAAGGCGTACCTCGAGAGTCAGCTGCGTGACCTTGACAGCCGTGGGCAGGGCCCAGATGTCGAGCTTGACCGGACCGACGGTGGGGGACGCGCCGGTGGCGGCAACGGACTTGCCGCAGCCGGCCTCGCCGGCTCCTACGGCGGCGGCCGCTCCGGTGCGCTGGAAGCCGGTCGCTGACCACACCGGCCGGCGGTCGTCGCCCTGACGGTTGCCCGGTCTCGCTCAGAATCGGAACGAGACGCGGGGGTGGGCTTTGATAGTCGCCAGTATCCTGCTCATTCTCGTTGCAGTGGTGCTGCTGGTGGCGGGCCTCGCTGATGGATCCAGCAGCCTGCTGGTCGTCTCCATCGTGGCCAGCCTGCTGGCTGCCGTAGCGCTTGTCATGGGTGCCCGCCAGGCAGCCGCGGCCCGGGCAGCGGCGGAGCAGAACCTGTCCGCGGCGGATCAGGGCGGTGAGGGGAGAGTCGACCGGCAGCCGGACGGCCACCTGCTTCCCGGTCAGCAGGTTCCCCCGCCGATCGACCATGGCGGCACCGGGTGGCGGCAACCACCCGGGCCGCCGGTCGTAGGCCCCACACCGGTTGCGGACGGGGAGCCAACTCCAGCGGCGGTTTCCCCGGCGGACGCGGCCCGGCTGGCCCGACTCGACCGGGAGGTGTGGGTGGTCGACGCCCACCCCCGCTACCACCTTGCCGGCTGCGGGGAACTACTCGGCGAGCCCGAGCCGCTTCCGGTCGCCGAGGCGATAGACCTCGGCTTTACCCCTTGTGCCCACTGCGCCCCGGTCGCCGCCCTGTTGACTGCGGAAGGGCGGATCGGTAGCGGCGGTGCCGGTGCCTGAGGCACCAGCCGCCCACGGCGGTGACTCGTTGACTGTCGCGGTCCGGATTAAGCCGGGATCGTCTCGGTCCCGAGTAGGGGGTCGCTACCCGGGCCCGTATGGCCCTGCTCTGATCATCGCGGTAACGGCACCACCTGTGGACGGGCGGGCCACCGAGGCGGCGCGCCGTGCCCTCGCCGAAGCGCTCGGTGTCCGGCGAGGAGCGGTCTTGCTGGGCGCTGGGGCGGCCAGCCGAAACAAGATCTTTTATGTCGGTGGGGTCAGCGCCGAGATCACCCAGATGCTGCGCCAGCTCCGCGACGGATAAGGCGGGCCGGCCACCACGCGCCCATGCCCTGCACCGGGGCACCTGCCCCGGCCCGCTGGCGTTGCCCCGGCCCCCTGGTACCTGCCCCGGCCTCGTTTCTGAGCCATCGCCCTGCCCGGCCAGACCTGCTGGGCTCTGGGCCGCGGGTGCTGCTGGTTGGGTGCGGTGGCTACTTTCCACCCGGGCCGGCAGCAGCCTGCTCCCCGTCCGCCGCGGCGGGACACTTCCGCGGCGGTGGACCGAGGTGCAGCGGTGGCTGCGGCCCGTCTGGCAGCGGCGGATGGCGTGCGGGTTTGGCGATTACGGCGAGGGCCGGAGCGATCAGTCTGCTAGCGTTCCTTTTGCCCGAGATGTGTTAATTCGGGGTGGGCGTCAGGGGGTCGGTGCGCCACATTGTCCGACGCCTGTACGTTCCGTATCCTTGCGAACCTCCGGAGTGCGCGGCCATGTGGCTGCGCGCCCGTTTTGTACCTGGGGGCGCCGAACGCGGCGGCCTCTGTCCAGGTGCCGCGGCCCTCCGCGGCTCCGCGGCTAAGGGAGCGACGATGGCGAAGCCAGCCGACACCAGGACCGCCGGCCGTAAGCCGGCGACCAAGTCCACCCGCAGCGCGGCGGAGACCGAGAAGATCCGGGCAGCCCTGGCAGCACGGCGGGACGAGCTACGTGCCGAGTATGATCAGACGTTGAGCGAGATCACCGAGCTGCAGCGCGACCGGCTGACCGACTCGGCCGGGGATGACCAGGCCGACACCGGCACCAAGACGTTCGAGCGGGAGCAGGAGATTTCCCTCGCGAACAGCATCCTGGAACGGATCACGCAGGTCGAGCGGGCACTGGAACGGCTCGATGAGGGTGGCTACGGCTGGTGCGAGCGGTGCGGCACCCCGATCCCGGTGGAGCGGCTGGCTGCCTTCCCATCGGCGACCCTCTGCGTGACCTGTAAGCAGTTGGCGGAGCGGCGCTGAGACCTCGCTCTCCAGCAGCCCGGTGAGGCGGCATCCGCCGCCGCGAGCGTCGATGGGGAGTAGATGACCGCAGGACCGACCCCGGGGCCCGGCCGTGCCGAGGCGACCGGGCCAACCGGGCCCGTCGAGGGTCCTCCAGGCCCCGGGCCGGATGGCGCTGTCGAGGCGGACGGGCCGCAGGGCGCCGTGGAGTCGCAGGGCGCTATCGACGGCGCGACCACCCGGCGCCGCGCCGCGTCGGTCCTGTTCGGCATCGGCCTCGCCGTGCTGGCGCTCGACTTCGGGACCAAGCATCTGGCACTTCAGGCCCTGGAGGGCCGGGAGCCGGCCAAGCTCCTGGGTGGCCTGGTCTATTTCAGCCTCACCCGCAACAGCGGCGCGGCGTGGAGTATCGGCGCCGACCACACCTGGATCTTCTCGCTGATCACCATGCTCGTGATCGGCTGGATCCTCTGGACGGCGCTGCGCCTGCGCTCCCTGCCCTGGGCGGTGTCGTTGGGGCTGGTACTCGGCGGGGCACTCGGAAACCTGATGGACCGAGTCTTCCGTGCTCCGGGCTGGTTCGTCGGTCACGTGGTCGACATGATCAGTGTCCTGGAGCCGTACGGCCGGGCGTTTCCGGTGTTCAACGTGGCCGATAGCGCCTTGGTCTGCGGCGTCTTCCTCGCGGTGTTCCTGGAACTGACCGGCCGGCAGCGCGACGGCAGCCGGCTCGGTCGGGACGGACGACCGGTGACCCCGACCGCGCCGCGGGAGCGGGCATGACGGCGGCGTACGCGGCCAGCGGTGACCAACGATCGCTGCCAGTCCCGGACGGGCTCGACGGGCTTCGCCTCGACCAGGCTGTGGCGCGGCTCTTCGGGCTCTCCCGGACGACTGCGGCGGCCCTGGTTGACGCAGGCGCCGCACTGGTCGATGGCACGGTGCGGGCCAACTCCTACAAGATCCGTGCCGGGTCCTGGCTGGAGGTCACGCTGCCGGCGCCGGCAGCGCCGGCAGCCGTCGTGCCGCAGGCGGTGTCCGGCCTTGGCGTCGTGTATGCCGACGACGACATCGTGGTGGTGGACAAGCCGGTCGGCGTGGCCGCTCACCCCAGTCCCGGTTGGACCGGACCGACGGTCATCGGCGGGCTTGCCGCGATCGGCCACCGGATCGCCACCAGCGGCGCGGCCGAGCGGCAGGGCGTGGTGCACCGGCTCGATGTCGGCACGACCGGGATCATGGTGGTGGCCAAGAGTGAGCAGGCCTATACCTTCCTGAAGCGGGCGTTCAAGTACCGCGAGGTGGAGAAGCGTTACCACGCCGTGGTGCAGGGGCACCTCGATCCGTTGCGGGGCACCATCGATGCTCCGATCGATCGGCACCCACACCACGACTACCGCTGGGCGGTGGTCTCGGGCGGTAAGCCCAGTATCACCCACTACGACACCCTTGAGGCGTTTCCGGCGGCCAGTCTGGTGGACGTACGGCTGGAGACAGGCCGGACCCACCAGATCCGAGTACATTTTTCGACGCTGCGCCACCCCTGTGTGGGCGACCTCACTTATGGGGCCGATCCCACCCTCGCCAAGCGGCTCGGCCTGGATCGGCAGTGGCTACATGCCCGGGAGTTGGGCTTCCGCCATCCCCGAACAGGGGAGGAGGTCTGCTTCGTCAGCGACTACCCTGACGATCTGGACCGCGCTCTGGGAATCCTGCGGGACTGAGCGCGGCCATGACCTGACCGATCCAACGCGACGAGGGGGTCTCCGTCCGTGCGCTCCGGTGACCTGCTGCGCCAGCTGGACCAGCGGCTGTTACCCCACCTCGTGGGCGTGGCGAACCGGCTGGCCCAGGGTTCTGCTCAATCCGGGCTCCTCCTCGGGGCTGTGCTGCTTTCCTGCCTTGCGGTGACGGTCACTGCGGTGTGGGGTACCGGCGCTCCGCCGGCCGGTGCCCCCACTGCAGACGAGGTGACCCGGGTCGGGGTGGCCGCCGGGGAGTCAATTCCTGGCTATCTACGGGATGCCACGGACGACCTGGCAGCGCTGCCGACGGCGGTCCCGTCTCCGGAGGACGGCACCTTCGCGCTGGTCTCGCTGTCGGCGTATCTGACGCCGGATCAGGCAGCCAACGTCTTCGGTGACGTGCCGGTCGCCGCTGTCATCGGCCGGGTGCCGTTACCGGAGCGGCAGACGGAGGTTGTCCGGATCGACGTGCCAGGCCTGCACGAAGACGTGATCACCGCCATAGCTGACCTGGCGGCCCGCAAGGAACGGGAGGCGGGTGCCTATCGGGCCCGGGCCGCTGCGGTCACTGATGGGAGACCGGAGCAGCGCGAGCAGCGCGAGTTGTACCTCAGCGCAGCACAGATGGCGGACGCCGAGGCAACGGCATACCGTGGCGGGTGTGCCTGCGTCTACGCGGCGGTGGTTCGGGCGGAGCCGGTCGAGTTGCGCCAAGTGGCGTCCCAGCCGGACGTGCGGGTCGTTGATCCCGCGCCGGAGGTGCGTCGGCTGGACCGCACCGTCTTCACCCCGCCCCTGCCAGAGCAGGATGTGGTGGCGCACCCCCTTGCGGACTCCGATCTGACCACCCCCGATCCGGTGTTCCCTGACCCGGACGTTCCTGACCCGGTGGTCCCGGATCCAGCGGTTTCCGATCCGGTTGTTCCCGATCCGGTGGTCCCGGATCCGGTCACCACCCCCACGCCGGTGCGCCCCACCCCGGTGGTCCCGGACCCGGTCACCCCCACCCCGAGCCCCGAACCGGTCACTCCCAGCCCGCCGCCGACGGAGGAACCAGTTCCCGGCCCAGCCTCGGAGGCGAAGAAGCCACTATCAATTTCACCGACCCCCGACCTTGCGTCCGAAGCGCCGCCCACGCCAGCCACCTTGGCGAACATGGTCGGCAGCGGTGCCTCCGAGCCGGTTTCGGAAGCTGAGGTCGGCCCGGTGGCAGGCGGATCGGTATAGCCCTAATAGGCTTTCGTTCGTAGCCTGTCAGACGGGGCAGCAGCATGGAGCTGGGAGGGCAAGCCGTGGAGGGCAGCGAGACCGGCTGGGGTCAGCCGGCCGAACCGGCACCGCGGTGGCGGGCGTTGCTCGACCGGGCGCGGCTCGGTAGCCGCGCGGCTGAGCCGGCCGGGCCGGAGGGGTCGGGGCAAGCGGTCCAGGCCGAGCCGTTGCCCCGACGGGCCGAGGGCAACGGCTACGCGGCCCGCGTGCCGGCAGTTGGGTCGCCGCACGTGCCAGGCTCCGGCTTGCCACCCGCCGCAGTGTCGTATGGCGCGGAGGCGCGAACCTACAGGGCTGACCCGTGGGACGCGGGGCACCGGGGTGAGCCGGCATACCGGGCCGAGCGGGGATCGCCAGCCGAGCTGGCGTATGGGGCGGATCCGGGCTACCGGGCCCCGTTGGCGCCGGTTCCGGAGCCCCGCTACTCCGAACCGCCAGCACCGCCGGCACCGCCGGCGCCGTCGCGCTATGCCTTGCTGGACAATGGCTACCGGCATGCGCCGCCGGCAGAGAACGGCTATCGGACTCAGCCGGCGCATCAGGCTGATCCCGGGAGTAGATCGGGGACCGACTACCGGCCTGAGCCGGTCCATCGGTCTGAGCCGGTCCATCGGCCTGAGCCGGCCAATCCGCCTGAGCCGGCGTACCAGCCCGCGGCAGGCCGCGGCTACGCCCGGCTGGAGTGGCGGCCGCCGTCAGCCCCGAGTGGTTCGGAGCGCGCGGCAAACGTACTCCGGAGGGAGCTCGGCGGCCCCCGGGTGCTGGCCTTCGCGAATCCCAAGGGTGGCGTGCACAAAACCACTGCGACCGTGCTGGCCGCCGCGACCGTCGGCAGCGTGCGCGGCCGGGGCGTGCTGGCCTGGGACGACAACGAGCTACGGGGCACGCTCGGGTTGCGTGCGGGCAGTGCCCGGCACGCCCGTACCATTCGGCACCTGATCAGCGACCTCGCGCACATCGAGATCAAGGATGGCCCGGAGCTGCTGGAGCAGCTCGACGACTATCTCCGGCACGCCTCAGACGGCTCGTACGACGTGCTGGCGGGTGAGGAGAGTCCCCGGTTCGCCCAACGGCTGGACCAGTTCACCGTCCGGCGGGTGCTGGAGCTGCTCCGCCGCACCCACGACGTGATCTGTGTGGACACCGGCAACAACGTGGAGAGCCCCAACTGGCGTACGGTCATGCAGGCCGCCGACCAACTCGTGGTCACCACGGTGCCACGAGAAGATGCCGCGTTCAGCGCGGACTGGATGCTCGACCTGCTACACGAGGTGGGCATGGGGGAGTTGGCCGACAACGCGGTGACCCTGATCTCGTGCCCGACCCCGGGGCACAGTGAGCTCCGGGCCGACCTGGAACGACACTTCGCCACCCGGACTCGGGCGGTGACTGTGGTGCCTTATGACCCGATCCTGGAGTCCGGCTCGTCCATCGAGTACCACCAGCTCCAGCCGGCGACCCGGGAGGCGTGGTTGAGCGCCGCCGCGGTGATGCTGGAGTCATTCGCCCGCTGAGTGGCGTGTCGTCCACCGGCGCCCCATGGCGCCGCCACTCCTGAGAGGATCACCGGGTGAGCGCGGACACCCCCGACCCCGACCGGCCCAATTCCGGGGCCGTGCCGCCGTACGTCGAGTCGCCGGGCGACGGCCGCACGTCGCCGTACCCAGATCGTGCTTCGGCCGTCGGGCCGGTACCGCCCGCCTCGTTGACCTGGTACGAGGCGCCGCCCGTTGCCGAGGCGCCGCGGACCCGGCTTCGGCCGCAGCTCGGGTGGGCGGTGGTGGGAGCGTTCGGGGTGATGATCCTCGGGGTCCCGCTGGGGTTACTCTGGGCCACGCTGGCCCCCGACACCCCGGTGCTGCAGACCGAGTCGGGCGCTGTCTACGGCGAGTCGCAGCCGGAACAGCCGATCGCTGCCGACGGTTGGTTCAGCCTGCTCGGTCTCGGCTTCGGCGTCTTGGTCGCGGTCGGCCTCTGGTTCCTGCTGCGCCGTTACCGGGGCCCGATCGGACTGGCTGCCGCCGTGCTTGGGTCGCTGGGCGCGGCGCTGGTCGCCTGGCAGGTCGGCCAGCAGGTGGGGCTGGCCACCTTCGAGCACCTGTTGGCGACCGCGCCGGAGGGGCAGACCTTCGGCCAACCCGCGCAACTGCGGGCCGGGGGCGTGGGGTGGTGGGGTCCACTGCCGGTGCCGTACGGCAACGTGCTGTTGCCCGCGTTTGGCGCGGCGGTCGGTTACACCCTGCTGGCGGGCTGGTCCCGTTGGCCGTCGTTGCGTCCGGAGCCGACACCGGAGTGGTCGACCGGGCCGGGCGTCAGTTGGGCGTCGGCGGAGACGCCAGCTCCTTCAGCGGCACCGGAACCGCCCGGACCCGGCGCAGCAGAGCCGCCTCGCGGCTGAGCAGTCGCAGCTCGGCGCGGAGCCGGTCAGCGGTGTCGTCGATGGCGAGTAACCGCTGTCGGTCGGCGAGGGTCAGCGCGGCCGTCGCGGCGACCAGGTGCGACAGGACCGTCGGATCCTCGGGGAGCTGCTCCGAGGCATCCTCCGGGTCGGCGCGGATCAGGCCCAGGTACTGCCGGAAGACCGCGGTCACCCGGGCGGACAGCTCCCCGGCCTGGTCCGGGGGGTCCGGGTCGGGCAACCACTCGACCTCGGCGGTCAGGTAGGGCGCGCTGGCCCGGTTGATGCTGTCAATCCGAAACCGCTGCCGACCCACGGTGACGATGTCGTAGCCGCCGTCCGGGAGCTCGGTCACCTGGCGCAGCTCGGCGGTGCAGCCCACCTCGTGCAGCGTGACGTCGCCCTCGGGCAACGGGCGGCCGTCCGGCGCGGTGGGGGCGACCTCCCAACCGGTACGGATCGCCACTACGCCGAACTCGCGTGGGGGCTGCTCCGGCAGGGTGAGTAGGTGGCGCACCAGCGCCCGGTATCGGTCTTCGAAGATGTGTAGCGGCAGCACCAGGCCGGGGAAGAGAACGGTCCCGAGCGGGAACACCGGCAGCCGCGCAGTCACGGGTCGAGGGTAGCCCGATCCGGCTCCGGGAGGTGTGTCTCGGCTCATTGTCTCGTCGTGTGGGCGGTGCCGGTAAGCCTGGACCCGAGCCGCCTAGACTCGCAGGGGTGTTGCACCGGATCGACCTACGTGGCGGGGTTCGTGACCCGCGCCGCCTGCTGCCCCGTGCCCGGCTCGATGTCTCCGCGGCGGTCGAGCAGATCCGTCCGCTCGTGGCGGCGGTGCGGGAGCATGGCTACTCGGCGATCCGGGCGGCGAGCGAGCGGTTCGACGGGGTCTCGCCGGAGGTGCTGCGGGTCCCGGCGGAGGCGATAGCCGAGGCCGAGGGCACGCTCGATCCGCAGGTCCGCGCCGCGTTGTTGGAGTCGATCAACCGGGCCCGCCGGGTGCACGCCGCGCAGCGTCGCAGCGACCACACCACGCAGGTCGTACCGGGTGGCACGGTTACCGAGCGCTGGGTGCCGGTCGACCGGGTCGGGCTCTATGTGCCCGGTGGTTTGGCGATGTACCCGTCAACAGTGGTCATGAACGTGGTGCCCGCGCAGGAGGCCGGGGTGCGTTCGCTGGTCGTGGCCAGTCCACCGCAGAAAGACAACGGCGGGTTGCCCGACCCGCGGGTACTCGCCGCCTGCGCCCTGCTCGGGGTGACCGAGGTGTACGCCGTCGGCGGCGCGCAGGCGGTGGCGATGCTCGCGTACGGCAGTGCGGTTGACCCGGATGGCACCGCCTTCTGTCCGCCGGTTGATCTGATCACCGGCCCCGGCAACATCTGGGTCACCGCCGCCAAGCGGTTGCTGCGGGGCGTGGTCGGCATCGACGCCGAGGCCGGCCCCACCGAGATCGCGATTTTGGCCGACCACACCGCCGATCCGGTGCACGTGGCCGCCGATTTGATCAGCCAGGCCGAGCACGACCCGCTCGCGGCGAGTGTGCTGGTCACCCCGTCGGTGGAGCTGGCCGACGCGGTGGACCGGGAGTTGGCCCGGCAGGTACCGGCGACCCGGCACACCGAGCGGGTGAGCACCGCGCTCACCGGAGAGCAGAGCGGCGTCGTCCTCGTTGTGGACCTGGTGACGGGGCTGCGGGTGGTGGACGCCTATGCGGCCGAGCATCTGGAGATCCAGACCGAGAATGCCCGCGAGTGGGCGCTGCGGGTGCGTAACGCCGGAGCGATCTTCGTCGGGGCCTGGTCGCCGGTGTCGCTCGGCGACTACTGCGCCGGCTCCAACCACGTGCTGCCCACCGGGGGCTGTGCCCGGCACTCGTCGGGCCTGTCGGTGCAGTCCTTTCTGCGCGGTATCCACCTGGTGGAATACACGCGGGACGCGCTGCGGGACGTGACGCCGCACGTGGTCACCCTGGCGACGGCGGAAGACCTGCCGGCGCACGGCCAGGCGGTCACCGCCCGGCTGCCGGAGGGAGCGTCGTGACCGGCCGGGACGACCTGCCGATCCGGGCGGACCTGCGCGGGCTGACCCCGTACGGGGCGCCGCAGCTGGATGCGCCGGTTCGGTTGAACACGAACGAGAACTCGTACCCGGTGCCGGATGCGGTGGCCGAGACGATCGGCCGGGCGATCGCCGCTGAGCTGCGGGACCTCAACCGGTACCCGGACCGGGACGCGGTGGCGCTCCGTGGCGACTTGGCGGCGTACCTGGGCGCCGGGTTCAACCTGGATCACATCTGGGCGGCCAACGGCTCCAACGAGGTCCACCAGCAGCTGCTCCAGGTCTTCGGCGGGCCGGGACGGACCGCGCTCGGTTTCCTGCCGGCATATTCGATGCATCCGCTGCTGGCGCTCGGCACCGGCACCCGGTGGGCGCCGGCCCGGCGCGGCGTCGACTTCGGGCTGACCGTCGCCGAGGCGGTGGCGCAGGTCCGTGAGTACCGCCCGGACGTGGTCTTTCTCTGCTCACCGAACAATCCCACCGGCACCGTCCTGGACTTGGCCGTGGTCACCGCGGTGCTGGCCGAAGCGCCGGGGATGGTGGTGGTCGACGAGGCGTACGCGGAGTTCGCCCGGGCCGGCACGGTCAGCGCCCTGTCGCTGTTGGGTGACCATCCGCGGCTGGTGGTGACCCGTACCATGAGTAAGGCGTTCGGTTTCGCCGGCGGCCGGCTGGGCTACCTGGCCGCCGACCCGGCGGTGGTGGAGGCCGTGCAACTCGTCCGGTTGCCTTACCACCTGTCGGCGCTGACCCAGGCGGCGGCGCGGGCCGTCCTGGCGCATCGCGACGAGTTGCTGAGTACCGTCTCGGCGATCAGGGTGCAGCGGGACCGGATCGTGATGGAGCTGCGGGCCCGCGGTCACCGGGTCGCCGACAGCGACGCCAACTTTGTGTTGTTCGAGGTCGGCGGGGACCAGCGGGCCGCATGGCAGGTCCTGCTCGACGCCGGGGTACTGGTTCGCGATGTCGGCCTGCCCGGCTGGTTACGGGTCACCGCCGGCACCCCCGCCGAGACCGATGCCTTCCTGATCGCTGTGGAGAAGCTTTCGTCATGAGTCGCACCGCCCGGGTCGAGCGGGTCACCCAGGAAACCAAGGTCCTCGTCGAGATCGACCTCGACGGTAGCGGCAAGGCCGACATCGAGACCGGCGTTGGCTTCTATGACCACATGCTGCACCAGGTCGCCCGGCACGGCGGGTTTGATCTCACCGTGCACACCGTCGGCGACCTCCACATCGACGCGCACCACACGATGGAGGACACCGCGTTGGCGTTGGGCGTCGCGGTTGATCGCGCGCTGGGGGACCGGGCCGGCATCCGGCGGTACGGCTCGGCGACCGTCCCGATGGACGAGGTGTTGGTGCGGGCCGCCGTTGACCTTTCGGGTCGGCCGTACGTCGTGCACGACGAGCCGGCGCTCGCCCCGTACATCGGGCCGGTCTACCCGACCAGCATGACCCGACACATCTGGGAGTCGTTCGGTCAGTCGGCCCGGGTCACGCTGCATGTCGACGTGCTGCGGGCGGCCCGGCCGGGCGGACATCCGGACGCCCACCACGTGGTGGAGGCCCAGTTCAAGGCGGTGTCCCGGGCGTTGCGCGAGGCGACGGCCGTGGACCCGCGGACTGCCGGCGTGGTACCCAGCACGAAGGGGAGACTGTGAGGACCGTGGTCGTGAGTGGAGGGTGGCGCTGATGGGTGGGGTGCTACCGACTCTGTTGCTGATTCTGGCCGGGGTACTGGTCGGCGGGGTGGTCTCGTTGCACCGGCAGGGGGCGCCGCGTGGTGCGGTGCTGACCACCGCGGCGCTGGCCATGTTGGCGGCGGTCGCCGGGGGCCTGTGGTTGCTGCCGGGGGAGGGCGCGTGAGCAGGGTCGTGGTGTTGGACCACGGGTCGGGGAATCTTCGCTCCGCGGAGCGTGCCCTCGCGGCGGCCGGCGCGGAGGTGACGGTGACCGACGATCTGGCCGCCGCTGCCGAGGCGGACGGCCTGGTGGTCCCCGGGGTCGGGGCTTTCGCCGCGTGCATGGCGGGAATAGCGGCGTTGGGCGCCGGTCCGGTGATTGTCGAGCGGGTCGCCACCGGCCGTCCGGTGCTCGGCATCTGCGTCGGGATGCAGGTGCTCTTCGAGCGCGGTGCCGAGCACGGTGTGGTGACCGATGGTCTTGGGTTGCTGCCCGGGCAGGTGGGGCAACTCCCCGCCGCGCGGCTGCCGCACATGGGCTGGAACACGGTCGCTCCGCCGGCCGATTCGGTGCTCTTCGCCGGCCTGGCCGAGAGCCGGTTCTATTTTGTGCACTCATACGCGGCGGCCGGGGTGGCCGCGTTGGCCGCTGCCGGTGTCACCGTGACTACCGCCCACCACGGGGCGGAGTTCGTGGCGGCCGTGGAACGGGGTCCACTCAGCGCCGTCCAGTTCCATCCGGAGAAGTCCGCCGATGCTGGTGCCGCGCTGCTGCGCAACTGGTTGAGCACGCTTTCGTCGAGCGTCCAGCCGGCGACCGGCCCTGCTGCTGGGGGGCGTCGGTGAGTAAGGAGCGGGCGCGGCGTCGGGCTGCTCGGGAGGCGGAGGCAGCGCAGCGGCGGGCGGTGCGGGAGCGGCGGCTCGCCCGGCAAGCCCGGCGGCGGGCGCTGCTTCGTCGGCTGACTCCGACGGTACGCCGGGGGCGGATCGGCCGGCTGCCCCGGCGAACCCGGGGTGAACGCGCCGCGATCGTGCTGTCGACGGTGGCCGTGATCCTGATGATCTGGACCCTAGTAGATGATATTGCGTTGCGGTTCGGGCTGGTCGTGCTCCTGCTGCTCGTACTGCCGGCGATCGTGGTGATCGCCCTGGACCGTCGTTCCTGATCCGAGGAGATGTGCTGTGAGCCTCACCCTGTTGCCCGCCGTTGATGTCGCTGACGGGCAAGCGGTCCGGTTGGTGCAGGGCGCCGCCGGTAGCGAGACCAGCTACGGTGATCCCTTCGACGCCGCGTTGGCCTGGCAGCGGGACGGGGCGGAGTGGATTCACCTGGTTGACCTGGATGCGGCCTTCGGTCGGGGCTCAAACGCGGAGCTGCTCGCCGAGGTGGTGCGTCGCCTGGACGTGCGGGTGGAGCTCTCCGGTGGAGTCCGGGACGACGCGTCGTTGCGGGCCGCGCTGGCCACCGGGGCCGCTCGGATCAATATCGGTACCGCCGCGCTGGAGGATCCCGAGTGGTGCGATCGGATCTGCGGCGAGTACGGCGACCGGGTGGCGATCGGCCTCGACGTGCGCGGGCAGACCCTCTCGGCCCGGGGCTGGACCCGGGACGGCGGCGACCTGTGGGAGGTGCTGGCGCGGCTGGACCGGGCCGGCGCGTCCCGGTACGTGGTTACCGACATCACCAAGGACGGCACGATGCGCGGGCCGAACCTGGAGCTGCTTCGGGAGGTCTGCGCCCGCACCAGCGCTCCGGTGATCGCGTCCGGTGGCGTCTCGACCCTGGCCGACCTGCGTGCGCTGGCCGCCCTGGAGCCGGTCGGGGTGGAGGGGGTCATCGCCGGTAAGGCGCTGTATGCGGGTGCCTTCACGGTGGCCGAGGCGTTGCGGACCTTGGCCGACGCCTGATCTCATCCCGGCGCCCCTGCCGCGCAGCGGCCCGCCGGCTTCGTTGGCCCGGCGGCTTGGTGTGTCGACCCTCGAACCGGTGGTTGCGGAGCCAGCAGGGTGCGTAGCCCGCAGTTTAGTTGTGCACAACTAAACTGCGGGCTACGCTTTTGCGGTGACCGATGATCTGGTGCTGCGGCGGCAGGTGTGCTTCGCGCTCTACACCGCCTCACGGGCCATGGTCGATGTCTACCGGCCCATCCTCGCCGAGTTCGGGCTGACCTATCCGCAGTATCTCGTGCTGCTGGTGCTCTGGGAGGGCGAGCAGGAGCAGCCGCCGACGGTCTCCGGCCTCGGCGCCCGGCTGCAGCTGGACTCCGGAACGCTCTCCCCACTGCTCAAGCGGCTGGAGGCGGCGGGCCTGGTAATCCGGCGGCGGTCGCCGGCCGATGAACGACGGGTGGCGGTGGAGCTGACCCCGGCGGGGCGGGCCCTGCGTGGGCGGTTGGCCGACGTTCCCCGCCAGCTGGCCCAGGCGACCGGGCTCAGCGCGGACGATCTCGTCGTCCTGCGCGACACCCTCACCCGGATCACCAGCGCGATCCACCAACACAAGGAGCAGTAGCGACCATGAGTAAGACCGCCAACCGTGAGATTCAGCTGGCCTCGCGGCCGCAGGGGTGGCCGACCGAGGAGAACTTCCGGTTGGTCTCCACCGAGATCCCCACCCCGGGCCCGGGCCAGCTCGTGGTGCGGAATACCTTTATCTCCGTCGACCCGTACATGCGGGGGCGGATGAATGATGTCGCCTCCTACGTACCGCCGTTCGCGCTGGACGCGCCGCTCGAGGGTGGGGCGGTCGGCGAGGTGGTGGCGAGCGAGGCCGACGGCTTCGCCCCCGGCGACACGGTGTTCCACTCGCTCGGCTGGCGGGAGTACGCGCTGCTGGACGCAGCGACCGTCCGGAAGGTCGACCCGGCCCTCGCCCCGGTCAGCACCTACCTCGGGGTGCTGGGAATGACCGGGCTCACCGCGTACGCCGGACTCCTCGAGGTCGCCGCGATGCAGCCGGGGGAGACCGTCTTCGTCTCCGGTGCGGCCGGTGCGGTGGGGAGCATGGTTGGCCAGATCGCCAAACTTCGCGGCGCCGGCCGGGTGGTCGGCAGCGCCGGCTCGCCGGCCAAGGTCGAGCGGCTGCGGGCGCTCGGCTTCGACGCCGCCTTCGACTACCACGACGGCCCGGTACTGGAGTCGCTGCGCACCGCCGCGCCGGATGGGATCGACGTCTACTTCGACAACGTGGGTGGCGAGCACCTGGAGGCGGCGATCGGTGCGATGCGGCCGAACGGCCGGGCCGCGATCTGCGGGATGATCGCGCAGTACAACGCGGCCGAGCCGCCGGCAGCCCCGCGAAACCTGACGATGATCATCAGCAAGCGGCTCACCCTGCGCGGTTTCATCGTCTCCGACTACGGGCAGTTGGGCAAGCAGTTCGCCGAGGAGGTCGGCGGTTGGCTGCGCGACGGCAAGCTCAGCTACGACGAGACGATCATTGACGGCATCGAGAACGCCCCGGCCGCCTTCCTGGGCATGCTCCGCGGTGAGAACCTCGGCAAGATGCTGGTCCGGGTGTGAGCCGGCGTCCCGCCGCGGCTCGGCGGTAGGGCAGACCTTCGGCAATGCGATCCGCCGGTGGCCGGCCGCACACGACGACCACCGGCGGATTGGGTTGGCTAGGCTGGCGACATGTCCCTGGCCGTACGCGTGATTCCCTGCCTTGACGTGGACGCCGGGCGGGTGGTCAAGGGCGTCAACTTCCGCGACCTGCGGGACGCGGGTGACCCGGTGGAGCGGGCCGCGGCGTACCACCGGGCCGGCGCGGACGAGCTGACGTTTCTGGATGTCACCGCCTCGGTGAGCGACCGCGGCACGATGCTGGATGTGGTCCGCCGTACCGCGGAGTCAGTCTTTGTGCCGCTCACCGTCGGTGGTGGGGTGCGGCAGGTCAGCGACGTTGACGCGCTGCTGCGCGCGGGCGCGGACAAGGTCGGCGTGAACACCGCCGCGATCGCCCGCCCCGAGCTGATCGCTGAGGTCGCGGAGCGGTTCGGCCGGCAGGTGCTGGTGCTCTCCCTCGACGTGCGGCGCGCCTCCGCCGACGCCACCACCAGCGGGTTCGAGGTGACCACGCACGGCGGCCGGCGTGGCACCGGCATCGATGCCATCGACTGGGCGCGGCGCGGCGCCGAGCTGGGCGCGGGTGAGATCCTGCTCAACTCGATGGATGCCGACGGCACCAAGACCGGGTTTGACCTGGAGCTGATTCGCGCGGTGCGGGCGGTGGTCAACGTGCCGGTGGTCGCCAGCGGGGGCGCGGGGGAGGCGGGTCACTTCCCGCCGGCGATCGACGCCGGGGCCGACGCAGTGCTCGCCGCGAGTGTGTTCCACTTCGGCCAACTCACCGTAGGTGAAGTCAAGGACGCGCTGCGCGAGGGCGGTCACCCGGTCTGCTGACCCGCCTCGCCGGCAGGTGCGCGGGCTGCGCGGCCACCGAATCGGGCTGGGTGCTGGCGCCGGTCAGCGGGCGGGCCACGGTCGGTCAGCGGGCGGGCCACGGTCGGTCAGTGGGCGGGCTGCGTTGGTCAGTGGGCGGGCGGTGCCGGTCAGTCCCGGCGGGCGTGGTCCTTGGGAGATTCTCGCCGCGTCGGCATGGAACGTACCGCGTACTCCTGGACCGCCGCCGCGTGCTCGGCTTCGTCCAGCTGCCAGTCCGCGTCACCCGGGGTGTGCCGGCGGCTCAACACGCCCTGCACCGTGTCGACCGTGGTGGCCAGGCCGGCGTGGGGACGGGTGCGCCAGAGCTGTTCCCCCGCCGGTGTGATCCGGAACCAGCCGTCGGTGACACTGACCAGGCCGGTGCCGACCAACCGGCGGACCGCCACCTCGACCTCCTGCCGGTCGGGGATCGCGCGGTTGAGGTGGTCGGCGGTGGAGAGAACATCGGTGAGCCGGACCCCTAACGGCCGCCGGCTGGATGCTGCGCGACGGTGCCGGCCGGCACCGTGTGCGATCACCAACGAAACGAAGATCCAAGCGTCCGTCCACTGCCATTGCTTCTCCCCCATGGCCAGATTGTGCCGACCCCGCGCTGGAAAGGAAACACCTCCTCCCATTGGGCTACAACGGGTCCTCCTTTGCGTCGCTAGCGGTGAGCCGGACAGCCGCTGGGGGTCGGGCGGGACGGGAACGGTGCGCGGGAGCACACGGCTCAACCGGGAGCCGGGACTGGGGCGGGGTTGGGCGGAGGAGGGACCGTCACGCGGGGCAGCACGAACTGGGTCAGCGGGCCGATGGTCAGGGCATACGCCACCGTGCCGGGGCCGACCGCGCCGCCGAGCAGCCAGCCCAGCCCCAGTACGGCGACCTCGATGGTGGTGCGGACCAGCCGGATCGAGAATCGTGGCCGGCGGGCGACGAAGCCGGTCATCAGGCCGTCGCGGGGGCCGGGTCCGAGCCGGGTGCCGAGATAGAGTCCGCTCGCCGTGCCGTTGGCGACGATCCCGCCGACGAGTAGGGCGGTTCGGGTGGCGAGTGGCAGGTCCGCCGGTAGTAGGGCGAGGGTGGCGTCCACCACGAGCCCGACCACCACCACATTGCTGACCGTGCCGAGGCCCGGCCGCTGCCGTAGCGGGATCCACAGCAGCAGCACCAGCGCCCCGACCGCGATGGTCACCGTGCCGAAGGAGAGCCCGGTGTGCCCGGCGATCCCTTGGTGGAAGACGTCCCAGGGGTCCAGGCCGAGGCCGGAGCGGATCAACAGGGCCATGCTCACGCCATAGAGGCCGAGCCCAGCGTAGAGCTGGGTCAGCCGTCGCGCGGGCCGGTAGCTGAGATTGCCAATCTGTTGCACGGATGCCAATCTAGTAACCAGTCAGGCAACCAGTAGAGCCAATTTTGGTGGAGTGGCCCCATGGCGAGTCAGATCCGCGGAAACCAATTAACCCGGCTGCTCGGCCAGTGGCATGCGCTCCCCGGTCGCCGGCGCAGCCCCGACTACGCGGCACTGGCCGCCGCCGTCCGGGGGCTGCTTGCCGACGGGCGGCTTCCGCTGGGCTCCCGCCTGCCGGCCGAGCGCGAGTTGGCCGAGGCCCTCCAGATCAGCCGCACCACGGTCACCGCGGCGTATCGGGAACTCCGGGACAGCGGCCACCTCGCCAGCCGGCGAGGTGCCGGCAGCTGGACCATGCTCCCCGGTAACCATCGGATGGCGGGGAGCGGCCTCTGGACCCCGCTCGACGACCGCGAAATGCTCGATCTTGGCGTTGCGGCCCTGGCCGCCCCGCCTGAGCTGCTGCCCGCCGCCCAAGCCGCCGCCGCGGACCTGCCCCGCTATCTGGGTGGGGCGGGCTACCACCCGACCGGTATCAGCGAACTGCGGGAGGCCATCGCCCGCACGTACGACGAACGGGGCCTACCCACCTCACCCGAGCAGGTCATGGTCACCAACGGCACGCAGCACGCCCTGGACCTGGTGCTTCGTCTCACCCACGGTCCGGGCGGCAGCGTCCTGGTGGAGGCGCCCAGCTACCCGAACGCCCTGGCCGCGCTGCACGCCCGCCGGGCCCGCATCAACACCCACGGACTCGCCCCGGATTCCCCCGGCTGGGACGCTGAGCTCCTGCTCGGCGCTCTCCGGCAGGGGCGACCCAAGCTGGCCTACCTGATCCCCGACTTCCAGAACCCGACCGGCCACCTGATGTCGGCCCAGCTGCGGGAGCGCGTGGTCGCCACCGCTCACGCCGTCGGTTCCGAACTGGTGATCGATGAGTCCTTCGTGGACTTATCTCTGGCCGGTGGGGTGATGCCTCCGCCCACGGCCAGCTTCGACCGACACTCCCGGGTGCTCACCGTCGGGGGGATGAGCAAGGCGTACTGGGGCGGGCTGCGGATCGGCTGGATCCGTGCCTCCGCGCCACAGGTGCAGCGGCTCGCCGCCGTGCGAGTCGGGGTGGACATGGCGAGTCCGGTACTGGACCAGTTGGTCGCCGTCCACCTACTGGCGCAGCGGCCGGCGATCGTGGCGGCCCGGCGAGCCCAGCTCACCGCCCAGCGGGACGTCCTGCTCGGTGCCCTCGCCGAGCGCCTGCCCGAGTGGCGGGTGACCGTACCGCACGGCGGAGTCACCCTCTGGGCGGAGCTCGACGGTCCGGTGTCCAGCGCACTCGCCCGCGCCGCCGAGCAGGCGGGCGTACGCCTCGCCCCCGGCCCCCGGTTCGGCCTGGACGGGACGCTGGAGCGCTTCCTGCGGTTGCCGTTCACCCTGCCCGGCGCGGAGTTGGTGGAGGCGGTTAACCGGATCGCCGCCGTCCGCTACGACCTGGACCGCGGCGGCCGGCCGCAGTGGTCGGAGCCGGCGGTCATCGCCTGAACCCGCGCAGCGCCCGCGCGAACGCGTCCCGGCCTCGGTGCGGTCAGGTACGGCTGGTTGGTGGAATTCTCGGCCCGCGCGGAGGCGGTCAGAGCCCCAACCGGGCGTCGCGCAGCCGGTCAGCCGGGCCCGCCGGGCCGTCGAGCTGCACCCGCGCCGCCCGTTGCCGTCCGCTCAGGAAGAGCACCAGCTCACCGGGGGCACCCACCAGCCGGAGCTGCTCGCCACCCCGACCGGCGGCTCGTTGCCCGTACCCCGGAGCCTGGACCCGCACCTCGGCTGGAAAGCGGCGCAGCGTCAGCCGGGCCAGCCCCGCTGCCCGCTTCCACAGCGCCTGTTGCAGCCCCGCCGGCAGGTCGCGGGGCTGCCAGTCGGCTTGTGCCCGGCGAACGTCCTCATGGTGGATGAAGAATTCCATCGTGTTGACCGCCTCGTCGAGCAGCGGATTGCTGATCGGGCTCCACACCGGCGGCCGGCGTACCTGGTCAACCAGGCTCTCCCAAGGGCGGGCGGCGAGCTTCTGGCGGACCTGTTCGGCGTACCTGCGCAGCGGCGGCAACAGGATGCCGCCGGCCGCGTCTGGGCGGCGTTCCCGCAGCACCAGGTGGGCGGCGAGATCCCGGGTGGTCCAACCCGCGTTGAGCGTCGGTGCGTCCGGTCCCAGCGTCTGCATTAGGTCGGCGAGCGTCTTCCGCTCCGATCGGGCGTACTGCGGCATCCCTTGATGGTAGGCCCATCACCTCCGGATGCCTCGGTCGCGCTGCATGAGAATGGCCTCCGAGTCGTCGGACCTGCTTCCGGCAGGTAAGGATGGGGGAGATAGCGGCGACTTACGGCGGGGGAGAACGTGGCGAGCGGGACGAGTCGGGACGTGCTCTGGCAAGGGCTGGTCGTCCTCGGCCGGGCGATTCGGGAGCAACCCAGGATCTTCGCGGTCGCGGCGAGCTCCAGTGTGCTCTTCGGGCTGCTGGTCGTCACCAGCGCATTCGTGGTGGGCGCGGTGGTCGGCGACGTGGTCGTACCGGCGATCGCCGAGGGCTCGGTGCCCACCGCTGCGCTCGGCCTGGCCGCCGCCGCGCTGTTCGGGCTCAGCGTGCTGCGGGTGGTCGCCATCCTCGGCCGCCGGCTCGGGGCCGGCTACATGCAGTTTCGGCTCCAGGCCGCCTACCGCCGTCGGGTCACCCGCCGCTATCTCGACCTACCGCTCTCCTGGCACCAGCGCAACGCCACCGGCACGCTGCTGTCCAACGCGAACTCCGACGTCGAGGCCGCCTGGCACCCGGTGGCCCCGCTGCCCTTCGCCGTGGGCACCCTGGTGATGCTGGTCGGTGCGGTGATCTCGCTCTTCGTCACCGACTGGGCGCTCGCCCTGGTCGGATTGGGGGTTTTCCCGGCGCTCTTCGCGCTCAATGTCGTCTACTCCCGCCGGATGGCCCCCCGGCAGGCCCGGGCCCAGCGGCTGCGGGCCGAGGTCAGCGCCATCGCCCACGAGAGCTTCGACGGCGCGTTGGTGGTCAAGACGATGGGCCGGGAGGCGCAGGAGACCGAGCGGTTCGCCGCGCGGGCCCGCGACCTGCGGGACGCGCTGGTGTCCGTGGGGCGGCTGCGCGGCGTCTTCGATCCCATGCTGGAGACCCTGCCCGGCCTCGGGACGCTCGCCGTGCTGGTGGTCGGCACCCTCCGGTTGCGGCAGGGCGCGATCAGCGTCGCCGAGCTGGTCAGCGTCGCCTTCCTCTTCACCGTGCTGGCGTTCCCGGTCCGGGCGATCGGCTGGGTCCTGGCCGAGCTGCCGCGCAGCGTCGCCGGCTGGGAACGGGTCCGGCGGGTACTCGACGCCACCGGCCGGATGCCGTACGGCCCGATGAGGTTCGACTCCGCCGACGCCGGCCCGGCAACGCTCACCTTCCGCGACGTCCACTTCGCGTACGAGCCGGCCGAGGCGCACCTGCCCGGCGCCGAGGTGCTGGGTGAGGTCGGCTTCACCGTGCCGGCGGGGCGGACGGTCGCCCTGGTCGGGCCGACCGGCGCGGGGAAGTCCACCATCACCTCGCTCGCTGTTCGGTTGGTCGACCCGCGGGCGGGCGCCGTCGAGATCGACGGGATGGACGTACGCGACCTCACCGCGGAGTCGCTGTCCCGTACCGTCGCGCTCGTCGCGCAGGTGCCCTTCGTCTTTGACGACACGGTGCGGGCGAACATCACCCTGGACCGGCCCGGGCTCGGTGATGACCACGTCTGGGCGGCGTTGCGGTTGGCGGGGGCGGATGGCTTCGTCGCCGCTCTCCCGGAGGGCCTGGATACCCGGGTCGGCGAACGGGGCACATCGCTGTCCGGGGGCCAGCGACAGCGGCTTACCCTGGCCCGAGCCCTCGTCGGCCGGCCGCGTCTGTTGGTGCTGGATGACGCCACCAGCGCGGTCGATCCCCGGGTGGAGGCGGCGATCCTGGCCGGGCTGCGCGCCGCGGAGCCGGGGAGCGCGGCGACGTCGATCCTCGTGGTCGCCTACCGGCGCGCCACCATCGCCCTCGCCGACGAGGTGGTCTACCTGGAGCACGGGCGGGTGGTGGCCCGGGGCACGCACACCGACCTGCTCGCCACCGTGCCCGGCTACGCCGACCTGGTCACCGCCTATGAGCAGGCCGATGAGGAGCAGGCCAAGCAGCAGGGGTACGACGAGGTTCCGCCGCCGCTGACAACCGGCCTCGAACTGGAGGTGGACCGGTGAAGTCGGTCGCGAAGGGAAGGGTGGACCGGTGAGTAGTAGCACCATGGCGCCGGAGGCGGCGGCTGAGTCGACTTGGCGGACGCTGCGGCGCGGCTTGGCGCTCTCCCCGGAGCTGCGGGTCGGGTTGGCGGGCACGCTCGGCCTGGCGCTGGTCTACATGGTCGGTCGGGCGGCCGTGCCGGTGGCGGTGCAGCAGGGCATCGACAACGGTATTGCCGGTGGTCTCCGCCTGGATGTGGTCTGGACGGTGGTGACCGTCACCACGGCGGTGCTCGTGGTGACCACGACCTGTGGCTATCTCATGATGCGGCGGTTGTTCACGGTCAGCGAGACCGCCCTGTCCAACGTGCGGGTTCGGGCCTTCCGACACGTCCACGACCTGTCGATGCTGCACCAGCAGTCCGAGCGGCGTGGTTCGTTGGTGTCCCGGGTGACTAGCGACGTCGATCAGATCACCCAGTTCCTCCAGTGGGGCGGCGTGATCCTGCTGATCAACCTCGGTCAGCTGGTGGTCACCACCGGGGTCATGCTCGCGTACTCCTGGCAGCTGACCCTGGTGGTGTACGCGGCGTTCGGCCCGGCGGTGTTCGCGATCCGGCTGATCCAGCGGCGGCTCGCCGGCGCGTACGGGGTAGTGCGGCAGCGCACCGGCGCGCTGCTCGGCGCGATCGCCGAGAGCGTGGTGGGTGCGTCGGTGATCCGGTCGTACGGTATTTCCGGGCGTACCGCGCGCCGGCTGGACGAGGCGATCGACAACCAGCGGCGGGCCCAGCAGCGGGCAATCCGGATCAGCATCCTGGGTAGCTCGGTCGGGGAGATCGCGGCCGGGTTGGCGTTGGCCGGCGTGGTGGTGCTGGGAGTGCTCCTCGGCGCTGACCGTACGTTGAGTGTCGGTGAGGTGACCGCCTTCCTGTTCCTGGTGACCCTCTTCGTGCAGCCGGTGCAGATCGCCACCGAGGTACTCAACGAGGCGCAGAACGCCATCGCCGGCTGGCGACGGGTCCTCGATGTGTTGGATGTCGAGCCGGATGTCGCGGACCCTGGCGAGTCGGGGCGGGAGCTTCCACCGGGTCCGCTGGATATCCGCTTCGTCGGGGTGGACTTCGCCTATCCGGGCGGTGCGCCGGTGCTGCACGACATCTCGGTGGAGATTCCGGCGAAGAGCCGGGTGGCGGTGGTCGGCGAGACCGGCAGCGGGAAGACGACGTTCGCGAAGCTGCTCACCCGGCTGATGGATCCGACCGAGGGGGACGTGCTGCTCTCCGGGATGCCGTTGCGGCAGGTGCGGTTCGGCTCGCTGCGTTCGCGGGTGGTGATGGTCCCGCAGGACGGGTTCCTCTTCGACGCCACGGTCGCCGAGAACATCCGTTTCGCCCGGCCGGACCTCACCGCGGAGCAGCTCACGGCCACCTTCGGGGAGTTGGGGCTGGCGGACTGGCTGGACAGTCTCCCGGCGGGCCTGGACACCCCGGTGGGGGAGCGCGGTGAGGCGTTGAGTGTGGGCGAGCGGCAGCTGGTCGCGCTCGCCCGCGCGTACGTCGCCGACCCGGATCTGTTGGTGCTCGACGAGGCCACCAGCGCGGTGGATCCGGCGACCGAGGTGCGTCTGCAGCGCACCCTGGACGCGGTGACCCGGGGCCGGACCACGCTCGCCATCGCGCACCGGCTCTCCACGGCACAGGCCGCCGACGAGGTGATCGTGGTGGATCACGGGCGGATCGTGCAGCGGGGTGCGCACGAGGAGCTGGTCCGCGACGTCGAGTCGGTCTACGGGCAGCTCTACGCCTCCTGGCTGGAGCAGACCCGGTGACTGCGGCGGGGCGAGTCGACCCTCAGCCCTCCAGCGGCGCGGTGAGATAGCGCTGCATGGTGGGGCCGACGGAGCTGATGAGCGTTTTGGGGGCAGCGCTGGCGATCGGCTCGAGCCGGAGCACGTGGCGCGCCATCGCCAGGCCGAAGAGTTGGCTGGCCACCAGCGAGCCGCGTAGTGGTGCCTGCGCCGGGTCCACGTCGAGGTGGTCGAGGACCGGGCGCAGTACCTGCGTGGTGAGGAATTCGCGCAGCAGCCGAGCGGTCCACTCGTTGCTGACCGCCGAGCGCAGCAGCGCCACCGCGGGGGTACCGGCGGGGGAGTCCCAGATGCCGAGGAAGGCGCGGACCAGCCGTTCCCCGATCTGGTCCGGGTCCCCGGCGAGTACGGTCGGCACCACCTCGGCCGGGTCGGCGGGGGCGTTCATCGCGGCGAGGAAGAGCTTGTCCTTACTGCCGAAGTAGTGGTGCACCAGCGCCGGGTCCACGCCGGCGGTGGCGGCGATGGCACGGATGGAGGCATGGTCGAAGCCCCGTTCGGCGAAGGTGGTTCGGGCCGCCGCCAGGATCGTCGCCCGGGTGTCCGGGTTGCCGGGTCGCCGTCCGATCCGTCGTGCCATCGTCGCCCTTCGTTCGTCGCCGTCGCCGGGTAGCCGCTGCGTCGTCGCCGGGTCAGCCGCTGCGTCGTCGCAGGGTGGCGGCGGCGAGTACCAGTGCCAGCACCGCGGCGCCGCCCACGATCGCAAGGTCGCGCCACATCGTTGCGGTCGGTTCGGCGTGCGAGCCGACTTCCTGCAACGCCTCGACCGAGTACGACAGGGGCAGGACGTCGCTGACCGCCTGGAGCCAGCCGGCCATCTCGGTGCGGGGGACGAAGAGCCCGCAGAGCAGTAGCTGTGGGGCGACCACGACCGGCATGAACTGTACGGCCTGGAACTCGGTTCGGGCGAAGGCGCTGCAGAGGAGCCCGAGCGCGACGGCGAGCACGGCGTTGACCGCCGCGATCAGGATGACCAGCCCGCTGCTACCGGCGGTGTCGAGGTCGAATAGCCAGTAGGCCACCGCGGCGGCGACCGCCGCCTGCACCACGGCGGCCAGGCCGAACGCGATGCCGTACCCGAAGAGCAGGTCGAGTTTGCCCAATGGGGTGGTGAGTAGTCGTTCCAGCGTGCCGCTGGTGCGTTCGCGCAGCATGGCGATGCTGGTCACCAGGAACATGATGATGAAGGGGAAGAACCCCAGCAGCACCAGCGCGATCCGATCGAACGGCGCCGGCTGGCCCGGCGGTGTCGGCTGGTCGACGTACATGTAATAGACCACGGTGAGAAGCGCCGCGGGTACGACTACGAGCAGCGCGACCGTGCGCCGGTCGTGACGCAGTTGGCGCAGGATGCGACCGGTGGTGGCGGCGAGGATCCGGGGATTCACGATGCCTCCTGCCCGGCCGTGCCGGCCTCGCCTGCCTGGATCATTCGTAGGAACGCCTCCTCCAGGTCGTGCACGCCGGTCGCCGCGCGTACCGCCGCAGGTGTGTCGTTCGCGATCAGCCGCCCTTCGCGGATTAGCAGGAGTCGGTCGCAGCGGGCGGCCTCGTCCATCACGTGGCTGGAGATGAGCAGGGTGGTGCCGGCTGCGGCCAGCGCGTGGAATCGGGCCCAGAGCTCCGCTCGTAGCACCGGATCCTGACCGACGGTCGGCTCGTCCAGTACGAGTAGCTCGGGGTCGCCGACCAGCGTGCAGGCCAGGGCGGCGCGGCTGCGCTGGCCGCCGGAGAGGGTGGCGACCAGCTGGCCGGCGGCTGCCCGCAGCCCGACGTCGGCCACGGCCTGGTCGGCCTGGGCGGCGCCGCGCCCCTGTAGGGCGGCGAAGTAGCGGGCGTTTTCCCGGACGGTCAGGTCCGCGTAGACGCTGGGCGTCTGGGTCAGGTAGCCGACTCGGCGGCGTAGCTGTGCGGCGCCGGCCGGGTGGCCCAGGACGGTGACCGCGCCAGCGGTGATGACCTGCACCCCGACCAGTGCCCGCAGGAGCGTGGTCTTTCCGCTGCCGCTCGGCCCGAGCAGGCCGGTCACCGTCCCGCACGGCACGGTGGCGTTGATTCCGGACAGCACCCGTCGCCCGCCTCGGTCGACAACCAGGTCACGAAGGGCGATGGCGTCCCGCATCGCGCACCTCCGGTTAGAAGCTCGACTGGTTAAACTCAACGGTAGTTGAATTATGCGGGGTGAGCAAGGCGCACGGGTGCCGTACCACCCGCCGGTCGGGTACCGGAGAATGGGTGACTATGCCCGTACCTGACGCGCCGTCGCCCGGCGCCCTGCCCGGCTCGGACCCCAGTGGTGGTCCGGCCCGGCCGTCCCACCTGGACCCGGCCATCGCCGCGCGCCTGCGCCGTACGTCGGACGGGCTCCTCGCCGCGGTGGTCCGCCAGTACGGCTCCGCTGAGGTGCTGATGCTCGCCTGGATGGACGACGAGGCACTACATCAGACGCTGACCACCGGCCGGGCCACCTACTGGTCCCGTAGCCGCGGCGAGTACTGGGTCAAGGGCGCTACCTCCGGACATCACCAGTACGTCCGCGCCGTCGCCCTCGACTGTGACGGAGACGCCCTGCTGGTCGATGTCGATCAGGTCGGCCCCGCGTGTCACACGGGTCAGCGGAGCTGCTTCCACAACGACCTGCCGGTCACCGGCGGGTCCGGCGAAGGGCGGGCCCGGTCATGACCGACGGCACCGTCCGTCCGGACGAGACGAGCTTCGCCGAGCAGGCCGCCGGGAGGCGGGTCGTGCCGGTCACCCGGCGGCTGCTCGCCGACGCGGAGACGCCGGTCGGCGTCTACCGCAAGCTGGCCGGCGGTCCGGGCACCTTCCTCCTCGAATCCGCCGAGCAGGGTGTCGGTTCAACCGGCATGACCTGGTCCCGGTACTCCTTCATCGGGGTCCGCAGCGCGGCCACCCTGACCGAACGCGACGGCGTCGCCGTGTGGATGGGGCAGCCGCCGGCAGGGCTACCCACGGGCGGCGACCCGGTCGCGGTGCTTCGGGACACCGTCGCCGCCCTCGCCGGGTCCCCTCCCGATGGCACCGTCGGGCTGCCGCCGCTGACCGGCGGCATGGTCGGCTACCTCGGGTACGACCTGGTCCGGCAATTCGAGCGGCTGCCCGAGCGCACCGAAGACGACCTCGGCCTGCCCGCGCTGGGCATGATGCTCGCCACTGATCTGGTGGTGCTCGACCACTACGACGGCTCGGCGCTCCTGGTGGCCAACGCCGTCCTGCCACCGACTGAGGCACCGGATCGGGCGGCGGCGGTAACCGCCGCGTACCACCACGCGGTCGGGCGGCTGGACGCGATGACCGCCGCGCTGTCCCGGCCGATCCCGCCGATGGCCTCCACCGTTGGCGCAGCGCCCGTCGGGGACGTTAGCTGCCGTACGCCCAAGGGCAGTTACCAGAAGGCGGTGGTGGCGGCCAAGGAGGCGATTAGCGCCGGCGAGTGCTTCCAGATCGTGCTGTCGCAGCGCTTCGAACGGGAGACCGACGCCGACCCGCTCGACGTGTACCGGGTGCTGCGGACCACCAACCCCAGCCCGTACATGTACCTGCTGCGCTTTGATGGCTTCGACATCGTCGGTTCGTCTCCCGAGGCGCACCTGAAGGTGGCCGCCGAGTTGGACGGAGAGCGGCGCGCCCTGCTGCATCCGATCGCCGGCACCCGGCCGCGTGGTAGCTCGCCAGAGGCCGACGCCCAGCTCGCCGCCGAACTCCTCGCTGACCCCAAGGAGCGCTCGGAGCACGTGATGCTGGTGGATCTGGGTCGCAACGACCTGGGACGGGTCTGCCGGCCCGGCACGGTCGAGGTGCCCGAGTTCGCCACGATCGAGCGGTACAGCCACGTGATGCACATTGTCTCCACTGTGGTTGGTGTACTCGCCGAGGACCGCACCGCCTTCGACGCGCTCGTCGCGACCTTCCCGGCGGGCACCCTCTCCGGTGCCCCCAAGGTGCGGGCGATGGAGTTGATCGAGGAGTTGGAGCCGGTACGGCGTGGGCTCTACGGCGGCACCGTCGGCTACCTCGGCTTCGGCGGTGACCTCGACATGGCGATCGCGATCCGGACCGCGCTGATCCACGGTGGGCGCGCCCACGTGCAGGCCGGTGCGGGCGTGGTGGCGGATTCGGACCCGGCCGCCGAGGAGCAGGAGACGCGGAACAAGGCGGCCGCCGTGCTGGCCGCCATCGCCGCGGCCGAGACCCTGCGTGCGGCCCGGTGAGTGCCGGGGACGAGGCGGGTCCGGTGAGCGCCGGGGACGAGGCGGGTCCGGTGAGTGCCGGGGACGACGCCGGTCCGGGGCGGCCCCGGAGCGGCCGGCGGGAACTGCGCTACGCGGTACTCCTCGGGGTGGCCGGAGCCGGCCTCTCGATCTGGGCGGTGAGCCGGTCCTGGGTGGTCGAGCTGGCACCCCGCCCGGCCCCGTTGCCGCCGGTCCGCGTCGCCCGCACCGGCGCGCAGCTGCTGCCCTGGCTGCCCGCACTGGCCTTGGTCACCCTCGCCGGGTGGGGCGCGGTGCTGGCCACCCGCGGGCGGGTACGGCGGCTCCTAGGCGGTGTGCTGACCGGGCTCGCGGTGGCGGTGGCCGCCGGTGGTGGGTATGGCCTGGTCGCGGGGTTCAACGGCGAGATCAGTCGGCAGTGGCCGCTACTCTGCCTGCTCGGTGGCGGGTGCGCCGCGGCCGCCGGCGTGCTGACCGCTCTCCGGGGGGACCGGTGGTCGGTGATGGGTGCGCGATACGAGCGGTCGGCGGGGGCTGCGACCGGCCCGGTGTCGGGTCGGAGCGCCAGGGACGCGTGGGACGCCCTGGATCGGGGTGCGGATCCGACGGACGACTGACGCCGCCCGCCGCCGGTCCGGTTGCCCTACCGACTCAGCTCATCGGTCGCGGGTCGCGGGTCGCGGTTCGTGGTGAACTCGGCGACGATCCGGTCCAATTCGGCCCGCTGGTCGGCGCGGGCCTGGTCGGCGCAGACGGCTTCCCACGCGTTGCCCCGTGCGGTGCGCGTCTGCGCCTCGCCGACCACGGCGCGTTCGAGCGTGTGCACCACGCCGACGGCGAGCGAGGCGACCGTACGGGAGATGGTGGTGAGGCCGATGCTCTCAGTGCTCATGATCAATCCCGGAGATTGTGGGGTGGCGCGGGCGGATGCCGAACCGAGTCTGCCCGAGAGGAATCCTCAGCGACTCACGTTTCGTGGGGGTAGCCGCCGGGTCAACTCTGACTCCGCGGCGCTGACCTGGGAGGAGTCCGCTGGCCTTGAGCTTGCTCACAGCCCTGCCTCCGGGCTTCCGACCGGCGGTTCGCCTGCCGGATAGCATTACATCAATGCTCAGGATGACGATCGTCGGCCACGACCGACGACCGGGAGGTGATGGCTGTGTGTGAGCTCGCCTTCACTGGAGGTTGGGCATTATGCCGCAAGCCGATTCGTGAGGAGCGCCATACCCCCGGCGGCCGGCATCGGTTAGGCCGCCTAGCATCGGTCCATGACGCCCGGAGAGGGGAGCGTTGGTGACTGCGGAGCATGCGCACGCGGGAGGGAGCGACGCCAGTTCGGCGAAGCCCAGCGTGCTCGATGAGATTCTGGCCGGAGTACGCGAGGACGTGGCTCGGCGGCAGGACCAGGTCCCGCTGGAGCGCATTCGAGAGCTGGCCGCCGCGGCCCCGCCGCCGCTGGATGCGTACGCGGCCCTGCGTCGGCCCGGCGTGGCGGTGGTCGCCGAGGTGAAGCGTTCCTCGCCGTCCAAGGGACGGCTGGCGGAGATCGCTGACCCGTCCGACCTGGCCAGCGACTACGCCGCCGGTGGTGCCCGGGCGATCAGCGTGCTCACCGAGGGGCGCTGGTTCGGTGGTTCGCTGGATGACCTCGCCGCCGTCCGGGCCGCGGTTGACGTTCCGGTGCTGCGGAAGGACTTCGTGGTCTCCAGCTACCAGGTGCACGAGGCGCGGGCGCACGGCGCCGACCTGGTGCTGCTGATCGTGGCGGCGTTGGAGCAGAAGGTGCTGGTCGGCCTGCTGGAGCGGATCGAGTCGCTGGGCATGACCGCCCTGGTCGAGGTGCACGACGAGGAGGAGGCGGACCGGGCGTTGGAGGCCGGCGCCCAGGTGATCGGAGTGAACGCGCGCGACCTGCGTACGTTGGAGGTCGACCGTTCGGTTTTCGAGCGGATCGCGCCCGGCCTGCCCAGCAGCGTTGTCAAGATCGCTGAGTCGGGGGTGCGCGGGCCGCACGACCTCATCCGGTACGCGTCGGCCGGTGCCGACGCGGTCTTGGTCGGCGAGGGCCTGGTTACCCAGAAGAGCCCCCAGGAGGCGGTGGCCGAGCTGGTCAACGCCGGTAACCACCCGGCCACGCCCCGTCCGGTGCGCTGAGCGCGCGCTGGTCAGAACGAAGGAAGCCGCGATGAGCGTCGACACACCCGCCGCGACCGGCCGATACCCGGACGCCGCCGGTCACTTCGGCCGGTTCGGCGGCCGGTTCGTCCCCGAGGCCCTGGTGGCCGCGTTGGACGAGCTCGACGACGCCTGGCGTACCGCGATGGGGGACGAGTCGTTCCAGACCGAATTCGCCGCCCTGCTCCGCGACTACGCCGGCGCCCCCTCGTTGCTCTACCCCGCCCGGCGACTCTCCGCCAAGATCGGCGCACAGGTGCTGTTGAAGCGGGAGGACCTCAACCACACCGGGGCGCACAAGGTGCGCAACGTGCTCGGCCAGGCGCTGCTGACGAAGCGGATGGGCAAGCGGCGCGTCATCGCCGAGACCGGCGCCGGCCAGCACGGGGTGGCCACCGCCACCGCTGCCGCCCTGTTCGATCTCGAGTGCGTGGTCTACATGGGGGCGGTGGACACCCAACGACAGGCGCTGAACGTGGCGCGCATGCGGATGCTGGGCGCCACCGTGGTGCCGGTCACCACCGGTTCCCGCACGCTCAAGGACGCGATGAACGAGGCGATGCGGGACTGGGTCGCCAACGTCGACAGCACCCACTACCTGATCGGTACGGCGGCCGGCCCGCACCCCTTCCCCGCCCTGGTCCGCGATTTCGTCCGCGGCATCGGCGACGAGGCCCGCCAGCAGTGCCTTGACCTGGTCGGTGCGCTGCCCGACGCGGTCACCGCCTGCGTCGGCGGCGGCTCCAACGCGCTCGGTGTCTTCCACGCCTTCGTCGACGACCCGGGCGTGCGCCTGTACGGCTTCGAAGCCGGCGGGGACGGGCCGGCGACCGGCCGGCACGCGGCCAGCATCACCGGTGGCTCGTCGGGCGTGCTGCACGGGACCCGGACCTACGTGCTGCAGGACGCCGATGGTCAGACCGTCGAGTCGCACTCGATCTCGGCCGGGTTGGACTACCCGGGCGTCGGGCCGGAGCACGCCTGGCTGCACGACACCGGCCGGGCGACGTACCGGCCGGTGACCGACGCCGACGCGATGGCCGCCTTCGAGTTGCTCTGCCGTACCGAGGGCATCATCCCCGCGATCGAGAGTTCCCACGCGCTGGCCGGCACGGCCGCGATCGCCCCGGAACTCGCCGCCGAGTTGGGCCGGGAGCCGGTCGTGGTGGTCAACCTCTCCGGCCGTGGTGACAAGGACGTGCACACCGCCGGGGAGTACTTCGGCGTCCTCGACAAGGAGTGACAGCGTGAGTCGCATCGGGGTTGCGTTCGACCGGGCTCGGGCCGAGGGCCGGGCCGTCCTGGTCGGCTGTATGCCCGCCGGGTTCCCGACCGTCGAGGGCAGCATCGCCGCGATGACCGCCATGGTCGAGGCGGGCGTGGACGTCATCGAGGTGGAGATCCCGTACTCCGACCCGGTGATGGACGGTCCGGTGATCCAACGGGCCAGTGACATCGCCCTGGCCGGCGGGGTCCGGGTCGCCGACACGCTACGCATCATCGACGCGGTCGCCGCCACCGGCGCGCCCGTGGTCACGATGACCTACTGGAACCCGATCGAGCAGTACGGCGTTGACGCCTTCGCCCGGGACCTCGCCGCAGCGGGCGGCACCGGGCTGATCACGCCCGACCTGATTCCGGACGAGGCGCAGGAGTGGCTGGCCGCCTCCGACGCGTACGGGCTGGACCGGACCTTCCTCGTCTCGCCCTCCTCGACTGACGCCCGGCTGCAGATGACCGTCGAGCACTGCCGGGGATTCGTGTACGCGACCGCGATCATGGGGGTCACCGGGGCCCGTGCGCGGGCTTCGGCGGCGGCCCCGGTGCTGGTGTCCCGGGTTCGGGCGGTCACCGACCTGCCGGTCGGGGTCGGCCTCGGGATCGGCACCGGGGAGCAGGCCGGTATGGCGGCCGGGTTCGCCGACGGGGTCATCGTCGGCAGTGCCCTGATCCGCTGCCTGCTCGATGCCGCGAGCCTGCCGGCGGGGCTGACCGCCCTGCGTGAGCTGAGCACCGAACTCGCCGCGGGCGTCCGGACCCCGACCGCCTGACGCCCGTCCCGGGTCACCGGCCGGCCCTTCGGAGACGCCCGCCCCGGGAACGCCGGCCCGGCCCTTCGGAGATGAGCGCCACGGGTCGCGCGGGCCGGGGTGCCACGGCGGGGCCGAACGGCGGTAGCCTGTGCACTCGTGACCCTCGCCTCGCAGACCCCTTTGGCGGCCCTGCCCAGTCCGACCACCACGGTGTGGCAGCTGGGCCCGGTGCCGATCCGTGCGTACGCGCTTTGCATCCTCCTCGGCATCGTGGTGGCCTGTTGGCTCACCGAGCGGCGGCTGCGTCAGCGCGGGGTGGCGCCGGGGGCAGTGCTCGACATCGCCGTCTGGGCGGTGCCGGCCGGCATCATCGGCGCCCGGATCTACCACGTGATCTCCTCACCGGAGAAGTACTTCGGCACCGGTGGCGATCCGCTCAAGGTCTTCGCCATCTGGGAGGGAGGTCTCGGCATTTGGGGTGCCGTGGCCGGTGGCGCGCTCGGTGCGTGGTATGCCGCCCGTCAGCTCGGTATTCCGCTCGCGGTGGTGGCCGATGCCCTCGCCCCGGGGCTGCCGCTGGCCCAGGCGATCGGGCGGCTCGGCAACTGGTTCAACAACGAGCTCTACGGTGGGCCCACCACGCTGCCCTGGGGCCTGGAGATCCACCGGATGGACCCGGAGACGGGCCAGGCCCTGCGCGACGACGCCGGGACACCCATCCTCGAGGCGGGGCTCTACCATCCGACCTTCGCCTATGAGGCGCTGTGGAACCTGGGTGTGGTCGCCCTCGTCCTCTTCCTCGACCGGCGACTGAAGCTGGGCCGCGGCCGGGCCTTCGCGCTCTACGTGCTGGGCTACACGGCTGGCCGGTTCTGGATCGAGATGATCCGCACCGACGAGGCGAACACGATCCTCGGCGTACGGCTGAACGTCTGGACCGCGGCGGTGGTCTTCCTCGGTGCGTTGATCTATTTCCTGCGGGTGCGCGGACCGCGCGAGTACCTGATTCCGGTCCGCGAGGTGCCGGCGTCCGCCCCCGAGTCGGACGTGTCGCAGGTCGACCTCTCCGCTCGCGAGGCGAGTGCTCGGCCGGCGGCCCCGGAGGGTTACCAGGTGGTTGACGAGGAGCAGTTCCGGCACTGGCAGGAGACGGGGGAGACGCCGTCGGGGCCGGAGGCCGGGGGCTCCGGTGACGATCCGCCCACCGACCAGCCGGCGGATGCCGCCCGGCCCGCCGACCAGCGCGACAGCTGAGCGAGGAGGGCCGCATGCGTAGCGCGGTCGTGGTCGGCGCCGGTGTCGGTGGCCTTGCTGTCGCGGGCGCGTTGGCGCGCTCCGGCTGGCAGGTCACGCTGGTCGAGCGAGCCGACCGGATCCGTCCGGAACCCACCGCGGTGATGCTCTGGCCCAACGGGGTACGCGCACTGCGTGCCCTCGGTCTCGGGGCCGGGCTCGACGCGATCGCCACCCCGCTGTCGAGCGGTGGGGTGCGCCGACCGGACGGCCACCAGTTGGTGCGGCCCCGTCCGGTCCCGGCGGACCGAAGCCCGGTGGTGGTGCACCAGGAGGACCTGCACGACGCGCTCATCGCCGGTCTGGGTGACGGTGTGGAGCTGCGGACCGGCGTGACCCTCCGTTCGGTTCGCGCGGAGTCGGGCGCCCGTCCGTCGGTCGGTGACGGCCGGCACACCTACGAGGCGGACCTGGTGGTCGCCGCCGACGGCCTCGACAGCGTGGCACGGGCGCAGCTCGCACCGGAGGCGGCGGTGGTCAGTTGTGGCTCGGCCGCATGGCGAGCGGTGATCCCGTGGTACCGGGCGCCCCAACTCCCCGCCGACCTGCCGCCGACCGGGGAGATCCTCGGTGCGGGGTACCGCTTCATCTACGTGTCGCTGGGCGAACGGGGCGCGTCCGGGGCCTCCAGCCGCGGCGGGATCTACTGGGTGGCCACCGCCGCCGGTGCGCCCCGGCCGGAGTCGCCGGAGACCCAGCTCGCCCTGCTGCGTCGCTGGTACGCCGGCTGGCCCGCTCCCATCGCCGAGCTGCTCGATGCCACCGACCCGGCCGACCTGGTCCAGCGGGAGATCCGCGAGCTGCGCCCGCTGCCCCGCACGTACGGCTTCCCCACCGGTCCGGGTGGGGCGGTGCTGCTCGGTGACGCCGCGCACGGCATGCCCCCGCACCTGGGGCAGGGGGCCTGCCTCGCCTTCGAGGACGCCGCCACCCTGGCCGCGTTGCTCCGGGAGTCGCGGTTGCCGGACGCGGTCGTCGCCTACGACCGGACCCGCCGGCCCCGGGTGGCGGCGACGGTCCGGCAGACCCGACGGATGTCGGCGGTGCTCCAGGCCCGGGGCCGGCTTGCGCTTCGGGCCCGCGACGCGGTCCTCGGCGCCCTCACCCCCCGGCTGCTGGGCAGCGCCGGCACGACCGCCGACCAGTGGCAACCTCCGTCCTGACCAGCTCCGGAACGGCGGGAGGACGGCCGAGGGGTGGTGTAGTGATGGGAGTATTTTTCTCACACTCTGGAAGGTGTGATCAATCTGCACTGGCCTTGTGTGGCCCCCCCTAACGTAGACTCAAATGACCCTTGAGGGCCGACGTCGTCCCGACCAAGATTCAGCCTGAGTGACGACAGGAGGCCCGGGTGGCCGCTCCGTACCCGCACCGCATCCCGCAGCAGGTCCCGCACTCCGGCCCGAACGGGTCCACCGCCGGGCTCTACGACCCCGCGTACGAACGCGACGCGTGCGGAGTGGCGTTCGTGGCGGACCTGCGCGGCCGGCGGTCGCACGAGGTGGTCGCGAATGGGCTCGCCGCGCTGCGCCGGCTGGACCATCGGGGAGCCCGGGGTGCGGAGCCGAACACCGGCGACGGCGCGGGCATCCTGATCCAGGTGCCGGATGCGCTGCTGCGCGCGGTGGTGGGCTTCCCGCTGCCCCCGCTCGGTGAGTACGCGACCGGCCTGGTCTTCCTGCCCGACGACGACGAGGCCGAGCTGCGGGCCCGCCGGGTGGTGGAGAAGTACGCGTTGGTCGAGGGCGCCGACCTGCTTGGGTGGCGGGACGTGCCGGTGGATCCGGCGGGCCTGGGCGCGACGGCGCTCGCGGCGATGCCCCGGGTCCGGCAGCTCTTCGTCACCGCACACCGGCTCACCGACTCGGCGATGGGCCCGGCTGGGTCCCGGTTGACCGGCCTCGAGCTGGAGCGGGTGGCGTACTGCGTCCGCAGGCAGGCCGAGCGGGAGTCGGCGGAGCGCGGCGTACCGGCGTACTTTCCGTCGCTCTCCGGCCGCACGATGGTCTGGAAGGGCATGCTCACCCCGGACCAGCTGCCGGAGTTCTACCCGGAGCTGACCGATGAGCGGATGTGCAGCGCCATCGCGCTGGTGCACTCCCGCTTCTCCACCAATACCTTCCCGTCCTGGCCCCTGGCGCACCCGTTCCGGTTCATCGCCCACAACGGCGAGATCAACACCATCCGGGGCAACCGGAACTGGATGCAGGCGAGAGAGTCGATGCTCGCCGGCGGAGCCGGCGCGGCGCTACCCGGCAACATTCGTCGGATCTTCCCGGTCTGCACGTCGGGGGCGTCCGACTCGGCCAACTTTGACGAGGTCCTGGAGCTGCTGCACCTGGCGGGACGAAGCCTGCCGCACGCGGTGTTGATGATGATTCCGGAGGCCTGGGAGAACGACCCGGACATGCCCGCTGACCAGCGGGCCTTCTACCGGTTCCACGCCAGCCTGATGGAGCCCTGGGACGGGCCGGCGTCGGTGGCGTTCACCGACGGCGAGATCGTCGGGGCGGTGCTGGACCGCAACGGCCTCCGTCCCGGCCGGTGGTGGCAGACCTCCGACGGGCTGGTCGTGCTCGGCAGCGAGGCGGGCGTGCTGGACCTGGATCCGGCCACCGTGGTCGCCAAGGGCCGCCTGCAGCCCGGTCGGATGTTCCTGGTGGACACCGTGGGTGGCCGGATCGTGCACGACGACGAGATCAAGGCCGAGCTGGCGGCGGCCCAGCCGTACGAGGAGTGGCTCCACGCCGGTCTGATCGAGCTGACCGACCTGCCGGCCCGGGAACACATCGTCTACACCCACGACTCGGTCCGTCGCCGGCAACAGGCGTTCGGCTACACCGACGAGGAGCTGAAGATTCTCCTCGCGCCGATGGCGCGGGTCGGTGCCGAGCCGATCGGCTCGATGGGAACGGATACTCCGATCTCGCCGCTGTCCACCCGACCCCGGCTGCTCTACGACTACTTCCACCAGCTCTTCGCCCAGGTTACGAACCCGCCGCTGGACGCCATCCGGGAGGAGTTGGTGACCAGCCTTCAGTCCACGATCGGGCCGGAGGGTAACCTGCTCGATCCGGGGCCGGCGAGCTGCCGGCAGCTCGTGCTCCCCTATCCGGTGATCGACAACGACGAGCTGGCCAAGATTCTCTCCATCGACGAGGACGGGGACCTCCCCGGATTCAAGGCGGTCCGGGTCTCCGGCCTGTACCGGATCCGGGAGGGCGGCGCGGGCATCCGGGCGCGGCTGACCGAGATCTGTCGGCACGTCTCCGAGGCCATCGAGGACGGCGTGCGCATCCTCGTCCTCTCCGACCGGGACTCCAACGCCAACCTCGCCCCGATCCCGTCGTTGCTGCTCACCGCGGCGGTGCATCAGCATCTGGTTCGGGAGCAGACCCGGACCCAGGTGGAGCTGATCGTGGAGTCCGGCGACTGCCGGGAGGTGCACCACGCGGCCGTGCTGGTCGGGTACGGCGCGGCGGCGGTCAACCCGTACCTGGCGTTCGAGTCGGTGGAAGACATGATCTCGACCGGGGCGCTGGTCGGCGTCGAGCCGGGCACCGCGGTTCGCAACTACGTCAAGGCGCTCGGCAAGGGCGTTCTGAAGATCATGTCCAAGATGGGCATCTCGACCGTGTCGTCGTACTGCGGCGCCCAGGTCTTCGAGGCGGTTGGGCTGGACAGCCAGCTGATCGAGCGGTACTTCCGGGGCACTCCCAGCAAGATCGGCGGGGTTGACCTGGACGGGATCCACGTTGAGGTCGCCGCTCGACACGCCCATGCCTGGCCGGAGCCGGGGGCGGCGACGACCGACCGGCTGGATGTCGGCGGCGAGTACCAGTGGCGGCGTGCGGGCGAGCTGCACCTGTTCAACCCGGAGACCGTCTTCCTGCTCCAGCACGCCACCCGCAGCCGGCAGTACGACGTGTTCCGGGAATACACCTCGAAGGTTGACGCGCTGGCCGCGCAGGGAGGTGCGCTGCGGGGCCGGTTCACGCTCCGTACCGGAGTGCGCCCGCCGGTGCCGATCGAGGAGGTCGAGCCGGCCAGCGAGATTGTCCGGCGCTTCGCCACCGGCGCCATGTCCTACGGGTCGATCTCGGTGGAGGCGCACGAAACCCTCGCGATCGCGATGAACCGGCTCGGCGGCAAGTCCAACACCGGCGAGGGCGGTGAAGATGTCGAGCGACTACACGATCCGACCCGCCGCTCCGCGGTCAAGCAGATCGCCAGCGGTCGGTTCGGGGTCACCACCGAGTACCTGGTAAACGCCGATGACCTGCAGATCAAGATGGCGCAGGGCGCCAAGCCCGGCGAGGGTGGCCAACTTCCCGGCAACAAGGTCTGGCCGTGGATCGCCCGGACCCGCCACGCCACGCCGGGAGTCGGCCTGATCTCTCCGCCACCACACCACGACATCTACTCCATCGAGGACCTGGCCCAGCTCGTGCACGACCTCAAGTGCGTCAACCCGGCGGCGCGGGTGCACGTCAAGCTGGTCAGTGAGGTCGGGGTGGGTACGGTGGCGGCGGGTGTGGCGAAGCTGAAGGCCGATGTCATCCTCATCTCCGGGCACGACGGCGGCACCGGTGCGTCCCCGCTGAACTCGCTCAAGCACGCGGGTACGCCGTGGGAGCTGGGCCTGGCCGAGGCGCAGCAGACCCTGCTGCTCAACAAGCTCCGCGACCGGGTCACCGTGCAGGTCGACGGCCAGCTCAAGACCGGTCGGGACGTGCTGGTAGCCGCCCTGCTCGGGGCGGAGGAGTTCGGCTTCGCCACCGCCCCGCTGATCGTCGAGGGCTGCGTGATGATGCGCGTGTGTCATCTGGACACCTGCCCGGTCGGCATCGCTACCCAGAACCCGGTGCTGCGCGAGCGGTTCACCGGTCAGCCGGAGTTCGTGGAGAACTTCTTCCTCTTCCTCGCCGAGGAGGTCCGTGGGTACCTCGCCGAGCTGGGTCTGCGCTCGATCGACGAGGCGATCGGCCGGACCGAACTGCTCGATGTCGCCCCCGCAGTTGATCATTGGAAGGCGGCCGGTATCGACCTGAGCCCCGTCCTGCGCCTGCCGGAGCTACCCGAGGAGACCGCTCGACGGGGTGTCCGTGCCCAGGACCACGGTCTCGGGCTGGCGTTGGACAACGAGCTGATCGCGCTCGCCGAGCCGGCGCTGCATACCGGCACCCGGGTGCGGACGCGGGTGCCGGTACGTAACGAGCACCGCAGCGTCGGCGCGATGCTCGGTGGCGAGGTGGTCCGCCGCCACGGCGGGGCCGGCCTGCCCACCGACACGATCGAGTTCGACCTGCACGGCACCGTCGGGCAGTCGTTCGGTGCGTTCCTACCGTCCGGGGTCACCCTGCGCCTGCACGGCGATGCCAACGACTACGTCGGCAAGGGCCTCTCCGGTGGGCGGCTGGTACTCCGTCCGGACCGAGCCGCGCCCTTCGTCAGCGCGGAGGCCATTGCGGGCCGGCGGGCGGAGGATCAGATCATCGCCGGCAACACCATCCTCTACGGCGCCACCGCAGGTGAGGTCTTCCTCCGCGGTCGGGCGGGGGAGCGGTTCGCGGTACGCAACTCCGGGGCGGCTGCTGTCGTCGAGGGCGTCGGTGACCACGGCTGCGAGTACATGACCGGCGGCACCGTCGTGGTGTTGGGGCCGACGGGGCGGAACTTCGCGGCCGGGATGTCCGGTGGGACCGCGTTCGTTTGGCGGCTGGATCGTCGGCGGGTCAACACGGAGCTGGTGGACCTGACGCCGCTGAGCGAGCAGGAGCAGGCAACCCTCTACGACTTGGTCCAGCGGCATTACACCGAGACCGACTCCGCGGTCGCCGAGGACTTGCTCAAGCGCTGGTCGGAGGCGGTGGAGGAGTTCACCGCCGTGGTGCCCCGGGACTATCGCCGGGTGCGGGAGATCATGCGGGCCGCCGAAGCCGCCGGCTACGACGTGGACGACGCGGTGATGAGCGCCCTGGCGGCGCCGGCAGCGCAGCCCACGTCCTCCGCACCGTCCACGCCGGTGTCGCCCGTCGCGCGGGTGGCCGTCCAGGAGGTAGCTCGTGCCTGATTCGTCTGGTTTCCTGCGGTACGACCGGCAGCTTCCCGCCCGACGGCCCGTTCCGGTGCGGATCACCGACTGGCGGGAGGTTTACCCACCGGCAGGTGAAGAGCTGATCCGGGAGCAGGCCACCCGCTGCATGGACTGCGGCATTCCGTTCTGCCACGACGGCTGTCCGCTGGGCAATCGCATCCCGGACTGGAATGACCTGGTCCGCACCGGTGGCTGGGATGCCGCGGTGGAGACGCTGCACGCCACCAACAACTTTCCGGAGTTCACCGGCCGGCTCTGCCCGGCCCCCTGCGAGGCGGCCTGCGTACTCGGCCTCGGCGGCCAGCAGCCGGTCACGATCAAACAGGTCGAGGTGGAGATCGCCGACGCCGCCGTGGCCCGCGGCGGGCTACGGCCCTGGTCGGTGCCGCCGGCCAGTGGCCGTTCGGTGGCGGTGGTCGGCTCCGGGCCCGCCGGGCTCGCCGCCGCGCAGCAGCTGGCCCGGGCCGGGCACGCGGTCACCGTGTACGAGCGGGACGACGCCCTCGGCGGCCTGCTGCGGTACGGCATCCCGGACTTCAAGCTGGAGAAGCGCCACATCGACCGGCGACTGGCGCAGCTCGCCGCCGAGGGGGTGCGCTTCCGGACCGGGGTGGAGGTCGGTGTCGACGTGACCGCCGAGCAGCTGCGGGCCGAGCACGACGCGGTGCTGCTGGCGTGCGGTGCCCTGGCCAGCCGGGATACCCCGGCGACCCCGGGGCGTTCGCTGCGCGGGGTGCACCAGGCGATGGGGCACCTCGTCGCGGCCAACCGGGTGGTGGCCGCCGCGGGGGCCAACCCGCCGGCTACCGCGGTGCTACCGGATGGCACGCCGATCGATGCGGCTGGCCGGAACGTCGTCATCATCGGTGGTGGAGACACCGGCGCGGACTGTCTCGGCGTCGCCCACCGTCAGGGCGCCGCCGCGGTGTACCAGCTCGACCTCTACCCGCAGCCGTCCCGGGAGCGGGACGAGGCACGGGATCCGTGGCCGACCTGGCCGTGGATCCTGCGCGAGTACCCGGCGCACGAGGAGGGCGGGGAGCGGGTCTTCGCCGTCGCCGTGCAGGAGTTCGTGGACGACGGCAGTGGAGCGGTGCGGGCGGTCCGGATCGCCGAGGTGACGGTGGAGAAGAGTGCTGGCCGGCGGACCGTCACCCCGGTGCCGGGCACCGAGCGGGAGCTGCCGGCCGACCTGGTACTGCTGGCGATCGGTTTCGATGGCACCGAGCCGCAGCCGCTGCTTGAGCAGCTCGGGGTGTCCCGCAACGAACGGGGCGCGGTAGCGGCCGGTTCGGACTGGCAGACCGACGTGGACGGCGTCTTCGTCGCCGGGGACATGCACCGGGGCGCGTCGCTGATCGTGTGGGCGATCGCCGAGGGCCGGGCCGCCGCTGCCGCCATCCATTCGTACCTGGACGGGCGGGGTTCGCTGCCGGCGCCGGTGGGATCGGACGCTCGGCCGCTGGCCGGCTGAGGGGCGGGCGGCCGGGGTTGCGGTTGGCCAGGGGTCGCAACATATTCACTTTGGTGAATCGTTTCGGTAGCATTACCAGCTAGTAACAAGCTCTACCCTGGCCACGCGCGCGGTCTTTGGGCTCCCCACCCCCGGCCCTGTGGAGGTCCACATGCCACCCCGTGCACCCGCCCGCGCCCTGGCGGCGCTGGTCGCCCTCTGCGTCGCCGTCGTCGGCGCAGTGCTGGTTCCCAGCCCCGCGCAGGCCGCGACCATCAACTACGTCGCGCTCGGCGACTCGTACTCCTCCGGCGTCGGCGCCGGCCCGTACGACGGGACCACCTGCCTGCGCAGTCAGAAGTCCTACGCCCCGCGCTGGGCCGCGGCGAACGCGGTGACCAGCTTCCAGTTCCCGGCCTGTGGTGGCGCGGTCACCGCCGACGTCATCAACAGCCAGGTCGACTCGCTCAGTGCCAGCACCACGATGGTGACGGTCACCATCGGTGGTAATGACGCCGGCTTCGCCAGCGTGATGCTCACCTGCCGGTTCGGCAGCACCTCGGCCTGCACGGAGGCCATCGGCGAGGCCCGGGACTTCGCCCAGACCACCCTGCCCGGCCGGCTGGACGCCACCTACGCGGCGATCCGGGACCGGGCGCCGGGCGCCCAGCTGATCGTGCTCGGCTACCCGCGCCTCTTCGAGACCGGCTGGTGTGGCCTGTTCGGGATGAGCACCACCAAGCGGCAGCAGCTCAACGACGCCGCTGACCTCCTCAACAGCATCACCGCCGGCCGCGCCGCCGCGGCCGGTGCCACCTTCGCCGACCCCCGTTCCTACTTCGCCGGCCATGGTGTCTGCGGCGACGAGCCCTGGATCAACGACGTCACCGGGATCATCGAGGCGTACCACCCCAACGACGAGGGCTACCGCGACGGCTACCTGCCGGCGCTGAACGCCGTCACCGGCTGAACCGGCTCGCCGGTCGGCAGTTGCTGGTGCACTGCCGGCCGGCAGTGCCGGCAGGTACGGACGCCGGCGGCGCTGGCGGCTGCCCCTGGTTCACGCTGAACGGCGGTTTTCGACAGCGGCACCGCCGATGCGGGGAAACGGTTCGATCGAGAAGACCACCTCGACCGGCACCTCGAAGTAGGCGGCGATCCGCAGCGCCAGGTGCAGGCTGGGTCGAAACTCCCCCCGCTCCAGGTAGCCGATGGTCTGGTAGTGCACTCCGAGCGCGTCGGCGAGCTGCCGCCGGGAGATGCCCCGTTCGGCGCGCAGCACCGCGATTCGGTTGTGCACGGTCTCGCTCATCAATGCCCTCTCATCCGACCCGCTGCATGGCCTGCTCCCGTCGGGCCGCGACCCGCGAGCCGGACTCCCGGCGGGCCATCCGTCGCAGCAGCACCGGCGCCAGCACGAATCCGAGCACCGCCCACGCCCCGAGGACGGCGACCATCTCCAGATGGCGCCAGGACGCGCCGATCTCGACCGCCGCCAGGTCGGCCGGAAGCAGCGCGGAACGCATGCCCAAGCCTAGCCAGTAGAGCGGGAAGACCTGGGCGGTGCCCTGGAGCCAGCCGGGCAGGCCGTCGATCGGGTAGAAGATGCCGGAGACGCCGATGAGACCCATCATCGGTAGCACCACCAGCCCCGTGTTGCGCGGGTTCTCGATCAGGGAGCCGATCATCGCGCCCAGCGGGAGCGTCGCCGCCAGCCCGAGCGGCACCAGCCAGGCCAGGGTGAGCCAGGCACTGGCGTCGCCCAGCCGGAGTCCGTCCAGGAAGAACACCCCGGGGGCCAGTTGGATGATCAGACCGATCATCGCGACCGACGAGACCAGCACCAGCTTGCCGACCAGGTAGCCGAGCATCCCGTTCGGAATGGCCTTGGCCCGCAGCAGGGTGCCGTCCTCCCGGTCCACGACGAGATGCTGGGCCAGCCCGAGCAGCCCGAGGAAGAGCAGGCCCATGCCGAGCGCGCTGGGCAGCGTGCGCGCGCCGAGGGAGAAGTCGGTGCCGGGCACGGTCGCCCCGCGCATGAAGAAGACGGCGACCAGCAGCACCAGCGTGGGGAAGAAGTAGCTCCACAGATCCTGGGCGTTGGTGAAGGTGCTGCGCAACTCGATGGCCCCGCGCCGCAGGCCGACCCGGAGTGCGGTGGTCTTCGGGTTCATCGGGTCTCCTCCTGCTGCTGCCACACCCGTTCGGCCCAGCCGGTACGGATCCCGGTCTCCTCCTCGTGCACCAGGGCCAGGTACGCGTCCTCCAGGTTGGCTCGGCGTACCTCCAGTTCCTGTACCCGGTCGCCGTGCTCGCGGAGCAGGTCCCGCAGGAAGCCGGTGGCGTCCATGGTGGCGTGTACGTGGCGTTGACCGTCGCAGGTCCAGCGGATCTCCGCATCGGTGGTCAGTCGGCGGGAGAGCTGGTCCGGCGAGCCTTGGGCGATGATCCGCCCGTTGGCCAGGATGACGATCAGGTCGGCGAGCTTCTCCGCCTCGGCCAGGTCGTGGGTGGTCAGCAGGATGGTGGTGTGGTCCAGGTCGGCGAGGCGGTGCACGAGCTCGTGGAACTCGCGTCGCGCCGCTGGGTCGAGGCCGACCGTCGGCTCGTCCAGGAAGAGCAGCTCTGGCCGGCCCACGATGCCGACCGCCACGTCGAGCCGCCGCCGTTGCCCGCCGGAGAGCCGGGACACCCGAGCGTTGGCGTGTGCGGTCAGCCCGACGGCCGCCAGCAGGTCGTCCACCGGCCACGGGCGTTGGATCTGGTCGGTCGCGTACGGCGTGTAGTAGTCGCCGAGGTGGGAGAGGAGGTCCCGGACCCGCCACCGGCCGTGGTCCCGCCAGGACTGGAGCACCACGCCGATCTGGGCGCGCCACCGCTCGTCGCCGTGGGCGGGGTCAACGCCGAGCACCCGGACCGAGCCGGCTGAGGGGAGCCGGAACCCCTCCAGGATCTCGATGGTGGTGGTCTTGCCGGCGCCGTTCGGCCCGAGCAGCGCGATTACCTCCCCTCGCTGGGCGGTGAGGTCGATCCCGTTCAGTACGTCCACGGTGCCGTAGCGCATGCGCAGGTCTCGAACGTCGAGGACCAGCTGGTCGTCGGGGTTTCGGGGGGCCGCGACAGCCTCCGGCCGTTCGACTGTAGTCATGCTCTTGAAGATAGCACCTGTACTACAGGTCTAGGTATAAAAACTCTCCCCTGGAAGGGCTGTGTCCTCGCCGTGGCGCGGGTGGCTCCGTGGGTTGTCTCCCTTATGGGGCCTATGCCTAAGTGGCCGGAGTGTGCCGTTGATGGAACAACAGGTTACCGGGAGGTAGCTAGCCATTGACGAATGAGAATTTCTGCCCGCATCATCGTTCGCACCGGTCGATCGGACTCGTACCGCACCCACCACCCTCATGGAGGTGCAGCCATGTTGCTTCGAAAGACCGCTGTCGTGCTCGCGTTCGCGCTCGGTGCCACGCTCACCGTCCCTGGTGTCGCCGCCAGCGCGGCACCCGCCGTCCCGAACGGCGCCGCCAGTGCGGCACCCGCCGGTGCTGCGGCGGAGCAAACGTCCACCCACACCGCACCGGAGAGCAGTTCCGGTGCCGCCGCAGCTGACCCGACCACGGCGACCGGCAACCCGGTGATCATCGTCGGTGGGTTGAGCGGTTTCGCCTTCGCGTACGAGCCGCTCGCCGCGCGTCTGGGCGCCGACGGGTTCCGACCGTTTATCTATGAACTGCCGGGGCTGGGCTTCGGCGACATCCCGACCTCGGCCCGTGCCTTTGCCGACTACGTCGATCAGGTTCGCGCCACCACCGGTGCCAGCCGGGTGGATCTGGTGGGGCACTCCGAGGGGGGCATTGTGGCCCGCTACTACCTGAAGCGGCTCGGTGGCACCGGAGCCGTCGACCGGTACGTCAGTCTCGGCAGCCCCCACTACGGGACGTACCTGGCCAACATCGCCGCCTTCCTCGGGCTTGGCGACTGCGCCGGAGTGGTGGCCTGTCAGCAGATGACGATCGGTTCGGACTTCCTCGCCGACCTCAACGCCGGCGACGACACCCCCGGCTCGGTCAGCTACACCACGATCCGTACGTGGCAGGACGAGTTGGTGCGGCCGGTGGGCAACGCCGCGCTGGCTGACGGGGCGAACAACGTACTGATCCAGTCCTGGTGTCCGCTGCGGCTGGTCGGGCACCTCGGGCTGGCGCTGGACGGGACCACCTACACGGTGATTCGGCAGGCGCTGCGCGACCAGTCGACTCGCCCCAACTGCTGGGCTGTCTAGGAACAACTCCCGGTGGGGCGGTCGGTTCGCCGACCGCCCCGCCGGGCTGTGCCGGCTGGCCCGGTTGTCTCCCCGGCGCGTGTTGCCTCCCGGCCCCGCACCAAGCTGCTTCGGCCCTCCCGAGGCGTGCGTTTCCCCGGTCGCAGTGGGGTGGAGAACGGAAAAACCAGCGATCGAGGTCGAATGTCTCCGCGCTGTTCACCCATGCCTTTCGGTCGGGCTTACCGCGGGCGGTACGATCTCGGGGCGCGCGGTCGCCGACGCCCGCCCCCCCACGACGTTCCCGGCGGTTATCCACTGCCGGCCGTGCAGCCGCGCAACGTCGGAGAACGTGTTCGCATTGCGAAAGGGGTCGGCCCGCGGACCGGCCCGGAGGAGAGATTAGCCTGATGGGCGTGACACGCCGCGCAAAGATTGTTTGCACACTTGGCCCTGCCGTCTCCTCGCCGGAGCGCATTCGTGGCCTGGTTGAGGCCGGAATGGATGTGGCGAGGCTCAACTTTAGCCACGGCAGCCATGCCGATCACGAGGCGGTTTGCCGGCTGGTTCGGGAGGCGGCCGAGGCAGCGGGGAGGCCGGTCGCGGTTCTCGCCGATCTCCAGGGTCCCAAGATCCGGCTCGGCCGGTTCGCCGACGGACCGCACGAGTGGCGCACCGGTGACTCGGTGGTCATCACCAGCGATGACATCCTCGGCACCCGGGACCGGGTCGCCTGCACCTACCGGAAACTGCCCGAGGAGGTGAAGCCCGGCGACCGGCTGCTGATCGACGACGGCCGGGTCGCGGTCGAGGTCACCGACGTCTCCGGCAGCGACATCCGTTGCCTGGTCACCGAGGGCGGGCCGGTCTCCAACAACAAGGGCGTGTCGCTGCCGAACGTGGCGGTCAGCGTCCCGGCGCTCTCGGAGAAAGACACCGCGGACCTGCGGTTCGCCCTCGGCCTCGGTGTCGACCTGGTGGCGCTCTCCTTCGTCCGCTCCGCCGACGACATCAAGCTGGTCCACGCCATCATGGCCGAGGAGGGCGTGCACCGGCCGGTGCTGGCCAAGGTGGAGAAGCCGGAGGCTGTGGAGCAGCTCGGGGCGATCGTCCTGGCCTTCGACGGGATCATGGTGGCCCGGGGTGACCTCGGCGTGGAGATGCCGCTGGACCAGGTGCCCCTGGTCCAGAAGCGCGCGGTGCAGCTCTGCCGGGAGAACGCCAAGCCGGTGATCGTCGCCACCCAGATGCTTGACTCCATGATTGAGAACTCCCGGCCCACCCGTGCCGAGGCCTCCGATGTGGCCAATGCCGTGCTGGATGGTGCGGACGCGGTGATGCTCTCCGGTGAGACCAGCGTAGGAAAGTACCCGGTGCTCACCGTGAGCACCATGGCAAAGATCGTGGCGACGACGGAAGCGGGCTCGATCTCGGTGCCCCGGCTCCAGCACGACCCGCGTACCCATGGGGGCGCGCTCACCGTCGCCGCGTCGTCGATCGCCCGGGCGATCGACGCCAAGGCCCTGGTGGCGTTCTCGCAGACCGGCGACACCGTCCGGCGGCTCTCCCGGCTGCACTGCGACCTGCCGTTGCTCGCCTTCACCCCGGTGTCAGAGGTACGCAACCAGCTCGCTCTCTCCTGGGGTGTACAGACGTTCCTGATGCCCTTCGTTGAGCACACCGACGCCATGTTCCGGCAGGTTGACGAGGCGCTGCTCGGCCTCGGCCTAGCCAACCCCGGCGAATACGTCGTGATCGTCGCCGGTAGCCCGCCCGGAACCCCCGGCTCGACCAACACCCTGCGTGTGCACCAGCTCGGGTCGCTGGTTGATCTCGCTGCGGCCCGGGCGCTCCAGTGAGCCTCCGGAGCGAGCCGGGCTCGCGATCCCCGCGGTCGCGACGGGAGGTCCGGTGAGCGAGTCCGGTGCGGTGGTCGGTCAGGCCGCGGTCGATCAGCTGCTGGAGGTGCTGGACCTCAGCCCGACCGGCGAGCGAAGCTTCCGGGGGATGAGCCCGCAGGTCGGCCCGCAGCGGGTGTACGGGGGGCAGGTCGCCGGTCAGGCGTTGGTCGCCGCCGGGCGGACGGTCGATTCGGAGCGCTCCGTGCACTCCCTGCACGGCTACTTCGTGCGACCCGGGGATCCGAGTGAGCCCATCGACTATCAGGTCGAGTGCGTCCGTGACGGTCGTTCCTTCTCCGTCCGCCGGTCAGTGGCGCTGCAGCACGACAAACCGATCTTCTTCATGTCGGCGTCCTTCCAGCGTCAGGAGGAGGGGCTGGACCACCACGCGCCCGCCCCGCCGGACGTGCCCGGCCCGGACGAGGTACCGACGATGAGCGACCGGCTCGCCCGCTACCCGGAACGGCTGGGCATCTGGGCGCTGATCCCCCGGCCGATCGATGTCCGCTATGTCGGCGAGCCCGGCTGGGTGCGCCCTGGTGACCGTCCGGCCGAGCCGAACCAGCGGGTGTGGATGCGGATCGACGGCAAACTCCCGGATGATCCGCTGCTGCACGCCTGTGCGCTGACGTATGCCTCTGACCTCACCCTGCTGGACTCGGTGCTTTCGGTGCACGGAGAGGTGTGGGGGCCCGGCGGGGTGGTGGGCGCAAGTCTCGATCACGCCCTCTGGTTCCATCGGTCGTTCCGCGCCGACGAGTGGTTCCTCTACGACTGCTGGAGCCCGTCGGCGTCCGGAGCGCGCGGGTTGGCGACCGGTCGGATGTTCACCCGGGACGGCCGGCAGATCGCCAGCTCGGTGCAGGAGGGCCTGCTGCGTAAGGTCGGGGCCTGACGCGTTTGCTTCCCGGGGGAGGGCCGGCCCTTTCCACCGATCGATCGGTGGAAAGGGCCGGCCCGACCGTTCACCACGATGACGCCGACTCGGTGGGTTTATGCCGGTTTGGGGTGTGGTCGGGAGCGCGATGGTGGCGGAATCTCGGCGGGCGTGGGGGCGTTACATCTTGCGTACGGCCGTGGAGGTGGCCCGCTCGGGCGGGTGACACCGGGTGCGGGTCGCCGGGAATGTTGGTGGCCGGGCGGTCGTTACATCTGGACCCGGCGCCGTGTGTGCCCCCTGTGAGGCCCTGCGGTCGCCGACCCCCTCTTCTTTCTTTTCTTTGAGCGCCGGACGGTGCTTGCACCCCTCTTTTGCCGCCTGATCCCCCCTTTTTCGGGCGTGTGGGGTGTCGACCCCCGAATGGAGCAACCCCCATGAACACGATTCTGCGTCGTAGTGTCCTTGGTATCGCTGGTCTGGCCCTGTCCACCGGTGTCGTCGCCGGCCCCCTGGCCACCCTGACCGACACCACCCCCGCAGCGGCTGCCGCTGCGGTGCGGGCCGACAAGCCCGACATGGACACGCTGATCCCGCACGGCACCCAGGGTGAGCAGTCGCGCATCGACCTGGGCGACGAGCAGACCGGCAACGTGAAGGCCATCATCGAGGCCACGAAGAAGGCCGGCATGGACGAGCGNGCCGCCGTCGTGGCCATCGGTACCAGCTTGCAGGAGTCGAAGCTGGAGAACCTGGGACACCTGGGTGACCGTAACGACCACGACTCGCAGGGCCTGTTCCAGCAGCGCCCCTCCTCCGGTTGGGGCAGCGTGGAGCAGATCACCGACCCCGAGTACTCCACCACCGCCTTCCTCAAGGGTTTGAAGCAGGTCGAGGGCTGGCAGGAACTGCCCCTGACCGAAGCCGCCCAGAAGGTCCAGGTGTCGGCGTACCCGTTCCACTACGCCCAGTGGGAAACCCAGGCCGCCGACCTCGTCGCCGAGCACTGGACCAGCTGACCCCACCGCACACCACAAACCCCCACCCGCAGACCTGACCCACACAAGGGGGAAAGAAACTGTTCGCCGGCACCCGAAACCGGGTGCCGGCCAACAGCCATGTCCGGGCCTCACGGCGCCGGCTTTCGGCTCGGTGGGGCCCGAGGATGGTCGGTTGTTCGTGGCAGAGCCGGCTAGCCTGTCAGCCATGCGTCTCTCCGCCCGGGTCGACTACGCCCTTCGCGCGGTCGCCGAGCTCGCCTCCGCGACCGGCGGTGCCTCGACCGACCGAGGGCGGTTCGTGACCGCCGAACAGATCGCCCGAGCCCAGGAGATCCCGCCGAAGTTCCTGGAGAGCATCCTGTTGCAGCTGCGTCGGGGCGGTGTGGTGCAGGCCCAGCGGGGCCCGGAGGGAGGCTACTGGCTGGCGCGGCCGGCGGGCGAGATCTCCCTCGCCGAGGTGATTCGGGTGATCGATGGTCCGCTGGCCCACGTCCGTGGGCAGCGCCCGGAGCAACTCGGTTACCACGGTGCCGCGCGCGCCTTGCAGGATGTCTGGATCGCCCTGCGGGCAAGCGAACGCCAGATCCTTGAGCTGGTCACCGTAGCCGACGTGGCCGACGGTGCCCTTCCCGAGCGGGTTACCGACCTGGTCGCCGATCCGCGCGCCTGGACCTGACCCCGTGCCGGACCTGACCCGCACCTGAACCTGACCCGCGCCTGGAGCTGAGTCCTGATTCGCCGTTGAACAATGTTGACCCAGGCCCCACTCATCCCGCATTGTCGACCAAGTCGATAGGAGATATCAGAAAACTAGGGAGGCGTGGTGCGTAAGCTGCTGGTCCTCGCGTTCGTAGGGTTGGCCGCGCAGCTCGTGGACGGTGCCCTTGGCATGGCATATGGGCTGACCTCCTCGACGCTGCTGTTACTCGCCGGAATCGCACCGGCGGCCGCCTCCGCATCGGTGCACCTCGCCGAGGTGGGTACCACGTTCGCGGCGGGCGTGGCGCACTGGCGGTTCGGCAACGTCGACTGGCGCGTCGTTGGGCGTATCGCCGTGCCCGGTGCCCTCGGCGCGTTTGCCGGGGCTACTTTTCTGTCTGCTCTCTCCACCGCTGCCGCCGCGCCCTGGATGGCGGCAATCTTGTTCACCCTCGGCGCATACCTGCTGGTGCGGTTCGCCCGACCGCTGCGCACCGAGCGACGGGCGGGCCGGCTGCGCAGCCGCTTCCTCAGCCCCCTAGGGCTGGTCGCCGGCTTCGTTGATGCCACCGGCGGCGGGGGATGGGGTCCGGTGGCAACCCCCGCGCTGCTGGTCAGCGGGCGACTGGAACCTCGCAGGGTGATCGGATCGGTGGACACCGCCGAGTTTCTCGTCGCCGGTGCGGCCAGCGTCGGCTTCCTGATCGGGCTCGGTTCGGAGGGCTTTCTGCTACCGATGGTGCTCGCCCTACTGGCCGGTGGTCTGATCGCAGCACCGGTGGCCGCCTGGCTGGTGCGCCTCGTCCCGGCCCAACTGCTCGGTGCGGCGGTCGGAGGTGTGATTGTGCTAACCAACGCTCGTACCCTGATGCGCGCCCTCGATCTCAGTGCGGGGGTGCGACCTGTGGGGTACGCCCTGCTGGCGCTCGCCTGGGGGGTCGCGTTCGCGTTCGCGCTCCGGGCCTTGCTACGCGCCCGTCGGGCCCGGACCGTCGTCGCTGTTGCCCGCAGCGCCACGCCGTCCGGGGGTGCGGACACCGCTGAGCCGCCCGGCGGTGACGTCGCCACCGAAGCGTCCCGCGAGGGGACGGTGGCCGGCTCTGAGCCGGTCCGGTAGCGCTCGTGGGGCGTGGGAGGGAGTGAGGCACCGGACCAGCTTCGCGGAATCCGTCGACGCCGGCCCGGTGCACCACAACTTGGCAGCTCCCGACCCGTCCCGACCGGGAGTGCCAACCACCACCGGAACTAAAACTAGGCGGGGTCCGCGTCCCCGGCGTGACAGGGAGGTGAAGATCCTGTTTCGGCGTGTAGCCAGGGCTGTGATCCGTCTTACCCCAGGCCCCGCGCCTGTTCGAAGATCAGGCTGGTCTGGGTGTGCTGCACCGCCGGATCGACTGCCAGGTGGTCGAGCACGAAGTCCCGCAGCGCTTCCGCCGATGCCGCCCGGACATGCAGCACGTAGTCGTCCGCGCCCGCCACGTGGAACACCGCCACCATCCCCGGTAGGCGTACTGATCGGGCTCGGAAGGCGTCTACCACGGCCCGGTCGTGGGCGGCGAGCCGTACCGAGATCAGCGCCTGTACCGGCAGGCCAATCGCCGCCGGATCCACCTCGGCGTGGAAGCCGCGGATCGCCCCGCATCCGTGTAGCGCCCGGGTCCGCGCGAGGCAGGTCGACGGCGCCACCCCTACCCGCTCGGCGAGGGCGTTGTTGGGGAGGCGGCCGTCCGCGGCCAACTCCGCCAGGATCGCGCGGTCGGTGTCATCAAGGCTCGCGTAGGGCGGTGTCGGATTCGGGGAAGAGGACATAGCGCCATCCTTCCGGGAATCTATGCGAGTTTCAACGTACCGTTGCCGAATTTTGTTCGAGCGTAATACTTCTGCATGGCCAAATATTCGAGGGTCGCGGTGCTGGGTGAGCGAGCGCACCCGGCGGTGGACTGGTGCGGCTGTCGGTTGTCCGGGATGCGGTGGCTGTGCCGACGACGGCTCTGGCCCGCAGGTGGCCTTCGCGCTGAGCCGGAGCGGGCGTGCCGCCTGGCTGCATCGCCCTGCCGCGGCTGCGGGTACCACTGCCGGGGTTACGGGCCACAGCTTGACACCGCTCGCGATTCGCCAACCGTCACCCACGCGACGGTTGGTGGTGTCCCCGGTGGGATTCGAACCCACACTGTCGGAGGTTTGAGCTCCGTTTCTCTACCGGTTGGAATACGGGGACAGCGGCGCCGACAGCCTCGGTGTCGGGTCATAGAGTACCCACTACGCTAAGGGGCGCGGCACCCGGTCGGGTGTCGGTACGGACTGGTGGGAGTTGCTCGTGGCCGAGACGCAGACGGACGCCGAGCGTCGGCGGGTACTGATCGCCGAGGACGAGGCGCTCATCCGGCTGGATCTCGCCGAGATGCTCGTCGAGGAAGGCTACGAGGTCGTCGGCGAGGCCGGTGACGGTGAGACGGCCGTCCGGCTCGCCCAGGAGCTCAAGCCGGACCTGGTCATCCTCGACATCAAGATGCCCATTATGGATGGGCTCGCCGCTGCCGAGCGGATCGCCGGCGAGCGGATTGCTCCGGTCATCATCCTGACCGCCTTCAGCCAGCGGGATCTGGTGGAGCGGGCACGGGCGGCCGGTGCGATGGCGTACCTGGTCAAGCCCTTCCAAAAGAGTGACCTGGTCCCGGCGGTGGAGATCGCGTTGTCGCGCTACTCGGAGGTCGCCGCCCTGGAGGCGGAGGTTGCTGGCCTCACCGACCGGCTGGAGGTACGTAAGGTCATCGAGCGCGCCAAGGGTGCGTTGATGACCACGTACGGGATGACCGAGCCGCAGGCCTTCAAGTGGATCCAGCGCACCGCGATGGACCACCGGATGACCATGAAAGAGGTCGCCGAGCGGATTCTCCAGGAGACCGCCGGCGGCGAGGTGCCCCGTCCGGCGCAGTAGGTCCGGTCCTTCTCCTTCTCCTCCCTCCCTCCCCGGCGGTCGCTGCGGCCAGGGCTGGCGCCGCCGTGGCGTTCCGTCCGCTCGGGGTATGCACCCCGGCGCGGATCGGCGCCGCGGTTGATCTTTTCCTCCCATCGGGTCGATTGATGCCGGTGTTGCTGGTCGTGGCCGGCTGCGCTGGTCATCGCGGGTGTGCGCGCGGCCTCGGGTCAGCTGTGAAGGATGTTGCGGGTTGGGGTCGTATTGGCGTTTGTATTCGTAACGGTTTGACAAGCGTGGCTTCGAGGGCTTCCGGGACCGTTTCTCGACCCAGTACGCTCCGCCATCACGAGCCGTAGCAGGTGTGCGGGCTCACATCGAGGTGGGGAGGCTGCCGTACCGATGCGGTCGCCTGCCTCGGGCGTGCTCGAGCTCCTGCAACTGGAGGAGGTCTATAGCCGTGAGGCGTAAGTACGTACGGGCGCTCGGCGCCATTGGGTTGTCCGCAGCCCTCATCGGCGCTGCGGGCTGTCAGGCGGAGGAGGAAAACTCCGCCGGCGGCAATGACTGCGGTGGCAAGATCGCCATCTTCGGTGCCTTCAGTGGCCCGAACTCGGGTCTGGTGATCCCGTCGCGTGACGGCGCACTGCTTGCGGTGAAGAAGCACAACGAGGCGAACCCGGACTGCGAGGTGGAGCTGCAGGAGTTCGACACCCAGGGCGACCCGACGCAGGCCACGCCGGTCGCGAACCAGGTCACCGGCGACGAGTCCTTCCTGGGCGTCATCGGTGGCGCGTTCTCCGGTGAGAGCAAGGCGACGATGGCGGTCTACGAGGCGGCCGGGATGGTGATGGTCAGCCCGTCGGCGACCGCGATCGAGTTGACCGCGGGCGGTAACGAGGTGTTCCACCGGGTGGTCGGTAACGACGCCGTCCAGGGTGCCGCCGCCGCCGTCTACCTTCGAGATGTCGTGCAGGCCAAGAAGGTCTTCGTGATCAATGACGGCACCACCTACGGCGCCGGCATCGCCGACGAGCTGACCAAGTCGCTCGGTGAGTTGGCGGGCGGCACCGACCAGGTGCAGGAGAAGCAGGTCAACTTCGCCGCCACCATCTCGAAGATCAAGGCTGCCGCCCCGGACGCGATCGCCTACGGCGGCTACACGAACGAGGCGGCTCCGCTGGTGAAGCAGCTGCGGGAGGCCGGCATCGCGACGCCCTTCCTCGGCTTCGACGGTCTCTACGACCCGTCCTTCCCGAAGGGTGCCGGAGCCAGCGCCGAGGGTGTGATCGTGACCTGCCCGTGCCTGCCGCCGGACCAGGCCGGTGGCACCTTCGCGGCTGACTTCGAGGCGGAGTACGGCGGACCTCCGGGTTCCTACGGTGCCGAGGGTTTCGACGCCGCGAACGTGTTGATCGAGGGCCTGGCCGAGGGCAACACCACGCGTGCGGATCTGCTGGCGTGGGTCGACTCGTACGACAAGGAGGGGGTCTCGAAGTCCCTCAAGTTCGCCGACAGCGGCGACGTGGACGAGTCCCGGGTGGTGATCTGGGCCTACGAGATCAAGGGCGGTGAGATCACGGCCCAGCAGGAGATCAAGCTCAGCTGAGCCAGGATTGACCGTTGCGCGGCCGGGGCTTTCCCCGGCCGCGCAACGGTGCCAAAGGGGAGAAACCCGTGAATTTCGATGCCTTATTCGGCGACCTAGCCCAGCACACTGTTGATGGCTTGTCCAAGGGGGCGATCTATGCCCTCGTCGCCTTGGGGTACACGCTCGTCTATGGTGTGCTCCGTTTGATCAACTTCGCGCACTCTGAGATCTTCATGGTGGGCACCTTCGCGATCCTCGGTACCTGGTCGTTGCTCGGGGTGGCCGACAACCCGCCGATCGGGATGGCGATCGTCTACCTGCTCATCGGCCTGGTGGTCGGTGCGCTGGCCTCGGGTGCCACCGCGCTCACCGTCGAACGCGTCGCCTACCGGCGACTACGCCGGATGAACGCGCCGCCGCTGATCTTCCTGATCACCGCCATCGGGCTCTCGCTCGTCCTGGTGGAGCTCTTCGCGCTGTGGATGGCCGGGTTCTTCTCGGGGCGCGGATTCACCGAGAACCGACTCGTGATCGGGATTCCGCCGCTGCTGAAGCAGGAGACAGTGCTCTCGGTGGCGGGTGCCGACATCACCAACGTGCAGATCATCATGGTGGTCGCCGCCCTCGTGATGCTCTACGGGTTGGACCAGTTCATCAATCGGACGCGGTACGGCCGTGGCGTACGGGCCGTGGCACAGAGCCCAGACACCGCCGCGCTGATGGGGGTGCACCAGGACCGAGTGATCATGCTGGTCTTCGTCCTGGGTGGTTTGATGGCGGGCGCTGCGGCCCTGTTGTGGAACATGCGGTACGGGATCACCAAGTTCGACATCGGCTTCGTGGTCGGGCTGAAGGCGTTCACCGCGGCGGTGCTCGGTGGTATCGGTAACCTCCGCGGCGCGCTGCTCGGTGGCCTACTACTCGGGGTCATCGAGGTGTACGCGGCGACGTTGACCCGATCCACCTGGGAGGACGTGGCCGCCTTTGTGGTGCTCGTGGTGGTGCTGATCTTCCGCCCGACCGGCCTGCTCGGTGAGTCTCTCGGAAAGGCGAGGGCATGACAGAGGCACTACGACAAATCAACGAGCGGCGCCGACACGTCCTGGGGGGTATGGGGGACCGGTGGCGGGCGCTGCCTCGTTGGCAGCGTTGGCTGACCCTGCTCGCGGGCGTTGCCTTCCTCTACTACCTGCCGTTCCTCGGCGACATCCCGGGAACGAACCTGATCATCCCGGGGCTGGACTGGTTCCGGACCGACTCCATCGACGGCGGCGCCAACTGGGCTGGGGTGCTCTTCGTCTGCGCCCTGTACGTCCTGGTGGCTGTCGGGCTTAACGTCGTGATCGGGCTGGCTGGTCTGCTCGACCTCGGCTACGTCGGCTTCTACGCGGTGGGCGCCTACAGCGTGGCGCTGTTCGGGTCGGCCGAGTCGCCGGTGGTCGGGGCGTTGCAGGAGCAGTTCGGCCTCTCCTCGGACTGGGCGATCGCGTGGGCGATCTGCATCCCGATCGCGTTGGCCTTCTCGTTGGTCGCGGGAGTTCTGCTCGGCTGGCCGACGCTGCGGCTTCGGGGCGACTACCTGGCCATCGTGACGTTGGGCTTCGGCGAGATCATTCGGATCGTCGCGAAGAACTCGGGGTGGGCCGGCGAGGCGCAGGGCGTGCCCGGCATTCCCGGCCCGGAGGGCCCACCGTCGCCCGACAACAAGGTCTTCGGACTGCTCGACATCAAGCCCTGGTACTGGCTGGCGTTGAGCGTGGTGCTGGTGATGGTCCTGCTGGTGCGGCGGCTGGAGCACAGCCGGGTGGGGCGGTCGTGGCTGGCCATCCGGGAGGACGAGGACGCCGCCGCGGTGATGGGCGTCTACCCGTTCAAGTTCAAGCTGTGGGCGTTCGCCATCGGTGCCGCCCTGGGTGGGTTCTCCGGCCTGCTCTTCGCCAGCCGGTCGGCCTTCATTCAACCCGAGACCTTCAACGTCCAGCTCTCCATCCTGTTCGTCGCGATGGTGGTGGTCGGTGGCTCCGGCAACATGGCGGGTGTCGCGGTCGGTGCCTTCCTGCTCGCGTACCTGCCGGAGCGGTTCCGCGACTTCTCGGAGTACCGGGTCCTCGCCTTCGGCCTAGCATTGGTACTCATCATGCTGCTGCGCCCGCAGGGTCTGTTGCCGAGTCGGCGACGAACACGCGAGTTGCAGGACAGGGCGAAGGAGCCGGCAAATGTTGCCTAAGCAGAAGACATCGCCCGAGGACGCCGCCAAGCCCGAGGTGCTGCTCGAGGTGGACGGGGTGACCCTCCGCTTCGGCGGTGTGGTGGCGCTCGACGATCTGAGTTTCAACCTGTACAAGGGTGAGATCCTCGGGCTCATCGGTCCGAACGGGGCCGGCAAGACCACCTGCTTCAACGCGATGACCGGCGTCTACCGGCCGACCTCTGGTGCGGTCCGGTTCGACGGACAGCAGGTCAGCGGACGGAAGCCGCACCGGATCAACCAGATGGGAATCGCCCGGACGTTCCAGAACATCCGGCTCTTCCCGGAGATGACCGCGCTGGAGAACGTGCTCGTCGGTGCGGACTCCCAGCACCGCACCAGTGTGGTCGGTGCGTTGTTCCGGCTGTACCGGGTCAAGCCGAAGCCGGAGGAGCTGCCCACGGTCGATTCGGCCAACGGCCTGGTGCGGCTGTGGCAGCAGGTTCGCCGCTCCTCGGCCCAGGTGTTCGGCATCTCGCGGCACACGCTCGAGGAACGGGCCGGCGAGCGTAAGGCGTACGAGCTGCTGAGCTTCGTCGGCATTGACGACCGCGCCAATGACCTGGCCCGCAACCTCCCGTACGGCTACCAACGCCGGTTGGAGATCGCGCGGGCGCTGGCCACCGAGCCGAAGTTGCTCTGCCTGGACGAGCCGGCCGCCGGATTCAACCCGGCGGAGAAGGAGGAACTCCTCGAACTGATCCGCAAGATCCGGGATCGCGGTTTCACGGTGCTGCTCATTGAGCACGACATGCGCCTCGTCATGGGGGTCACCGACCGGATCGTGGTGCTGGAGTTCGGTAAGAAGATCGCCGAGGGGGCGCCCGCCGAGGTGCGGGACAACCCGAAGGTGATCGCGGCGTACCTGGGGGAGCCCGCAGATGCTGCTTGAGATTGACGATCTGACCCTCCGGTACGGCCGGATCGAGGCGCTGCACGGGATCAGCCTGCATGTGAACGAGGGTGAGGTGGTAGCCCTCATCGGCGCGAACGGCGCGGGTAAGACCACCACCATGCGGGCGATCTCCGGACTCCGGCCGGTGAGCCGGGGAGCGATCCGCTTCAACGGGGAGGACATCACCAACCTCCGAGCCGACCTGCGGGTACGGCGGGGGGTCTGCCAGGCGCCCGAGGGGCGGGGCATCTTCCCGGGTATGACGGTCCTGGACAACCTCGACATGGGGGCGTACACCCGTCGGGACAGTGCGGGGATCGCCGCCGACCTGGAGCGGGTGTTCGAGCTGTTTCCGCGGTTGGCGGAGCGGCGTCGTCAGCTGGGGGGAACGCTCTCCGGTGGCGAACAGCAGATGCTCGCGGTCGGTCGGGCCTTGATGGCTCGGCCGAAGTTGCTGCTGTTGGATGAGCCGTCGATGGGGCTCGCCCCGATGATCATTCAACAGATCTTCGACATCATCGTGGAGATCAACCAGCAGGGCACCACGGTCCTGCTGGTGGAGCAGAACGCCCAGCAGGCGCTTTCCCGGGCACACCGGGGGTACGTGTTGGAGACCGGCCGGATCGTCAAGGAGGGGTCCGGCCAGGACCTGCTGCACGACCCATCGGTCAAGGAGGCGTATCTGGGCGTCGCCTGATCGGCGGCGCTGCCCACGCGGCCGGTCGTCCCGCACCGGGACGGCCGGCCGCCCGCCGCGTGCGGGTCCGGCTCAGCTCCACGCAGCGGGTGGCCGGGCCCGGCGTGACTTTCCGCGCCGGCGCCCCGGTGCCGCCGCCCGGCCCTGTCGGCGGCACGGACTAGAGTCGCCACCGTGACAGCCACGAAGCCGCGCCTGCTCCTCGTCGACGGACACTCCCTGGCCTACCGGGCGTTCTTCGCCCTGCCGGTCGAGAACTTCTCCACCACGACGGGGCAACCGACCAACGCGGTCTACGGCTTCACCTCCATGTTGATCAACGTTCTCCGGGATGAGCAGCCGACGCACATCGCCGTGGCCTTCGACGTCTCCCGGCACTCCTTCCGCACCGAGAAGTACGCGGCGTACAAAGCTGGCCGCAGCGAGACCCCGACCGACTTCAAGGGCCAGGTCAGCCTGGTCAAGGAGATCCTGGCGGCGTTGCGCGTCCCGGCGGTGGAGATGGCGGGCTACGAGGCGGACGACGTGATCGCCACGCTCACCCGGCAGGCCCGCGAGCAGGGGATGTCGGTCCTGATCACGACCGGAGACCGGGACGCATTCCAACTCGTTGACGACGACGTCACGGTGCTCTACCCCCGCAAGGGCGTCTCTGACCTGGCCCGGATGGACCCGGCTGCGGTGACGGCGAAATACGGGGTGCCGCCGCAGCACTATCGGGACCTCGCCGCGTTGGTGGGCGAGACCAGCGACAACCTGCCCGGCGTCCCGGGCGTCGGTCCGAAGACCGCCGCCAAATGGATCACCGCCTACGGCGGGGTCGAGGGTGTCGTCGCCCGGGCCGACGAGATCAAGGGCAAGGCCGGGGCGAATCTGCGCGAGCGACTCGCCGACGTGATTCGCAATCACGAGCTCAACTGCCTGGTCACCGACCTGGATCTGCCCCTGCCGCTGGCGGAGACCCGCTGGGCGGGCTGGGACCGGGAGGCGGTGCACCAGGTCTTCGACACGCTGGAGTTCCGCATCCTTCGGGATCGGCTCTACCAGTACCTGGACGCGGTTGAGCCGGAAGCCGAGGCGGGTTTTGACCTGGCGGGTGAGCTCCTCGTCGAGCCGGGGGCGCTCGCCACGTGGCTGGGGGAACACGCGGCACCGAACACGCCGGTCGGCCTCGCCGTCACGCTCGACACCGGGCCCAACCGGCGGCACCTCGCCGACGTGACCGGCATGGCGCTGGCGACCGCCGCCGGGGCCGGGGCCTGGTTCGACCCCGGTCGACTCGACGCCGCCGACGAGGCCGCCCTAGCGGGGTGGCTGGCGGATGTGAGCCGTCCGAAGGTGCTGCACGACAGCAAGCCGGCGGTGCTCGCGTTCGCCGCCCGCGGGTGGCCGATCCGGGGCATCACCAGAGACACGCAGATCGCCGCCTACCTGGCCCGGCCCGACCAGCGTTCCTACGACCTGACTGACCTGGCCCTGCGGTATCTGCACCGGGAGCTGCGGGTTGACCTGCCGGAGACCGGCCAGCTCACCCTCGACGGCCTGGGTGATGACGGCGCGGCCGAGCAGAACCTGATGCTGCGGGCTCGGGCCACCCTCGACCTTGCCGACGCCATCGACGCGGAGCTGTCGCGGGACGGGGAGCAGTCGGCCCGGCTGATGGCTGAGGTGGAGCTGCCGCTGATGCGGGTGCTCGCCGGTATGGAGCGCACCGGCATCGCCGCCGACACGCAGTACCTGTCCGAGCTGGAGGCGCACTTCGCCGCAGAGGTGAAGGCCGCCGCGCAGGGCGCGTACGAGGCGGTCGGGCGGGAGTTCAACCTGGGTTCCCCGAAGCAGCTGCAGGAGATCCTCTTCGGCGAGCTGGGGCTACCCAAGACCAAGCGGATCAAGACCGGTTACACCACCGATGCGGACGCCCTGCAGTGGCTACACGGGCAGAACCCGCACCCGGTGCTCGGGCACCTGCTACGGCACCGGGACGTGGCGAAGCTGAAGACCACGGTTGACGGGCTGCTCAAGTCGGTCTCCGACGACGGTCGAATCCACACCACCTTCAACCAGACCGTGGCGGCCACCGGTCGGCTCTCCTCCACCGAGCCGAACCTGCAGAACATTCCGATCCGTACCGAGGAGGGGCGGCGGATCCGTCGGGCCTTCGTGGTCGGCGCCGGGTATGAGAGCCTGCTCACCGCCGACTACAGCCAGATCGAGATGCGGATCATGGCCCACCTCTCGGCGGACGAGGCCCTGATCGACGCCTTCAACTCGGGCCGGGACTTCCATGCCGCCACCGCCTCGTCGGTCTTCCAGGTGCCGGTGGAGGCGGTCACCCCCGACCAGCGGCGCAAGATCAAGGCGATGAACTACGGCCTGGCCTACGGGCTGAGCGCGTTCGGCCTCTCCCAGCAGCTCGGGGTCTCCGCTGAGGAGGCGCGCGGGCTGATGGAGACCTACTTCGCCGGTTTCGGTGGGGTGCGCGACTACCTGCAGGAGGTGGTGGCCCGGGCCCGGCGCGACGGCTACACCGAGAGCGTCCTCGGCCGTCGCCGCTACCTGCCCGACCTGGTCAGCGACAACCGGCAGCGGCGGGAGATGGCCGAGCGGATGGCGCTGAACGCTCCGATCCAGGGCTCTGCCGCCGACATCATCAAGGTGGCGATGATGAACGTGGACGCGGCAGTCCGGGACGCCGGGCTGCGTTCCCGGATGCTGCTCCAGGTGCACGACGAACTGGTCTTCGAGGTGGCCCCCGGGGAGCGGGAGGTGCTGGAGACGCTGGTCCGGCGGGAGATGGGCGGGGCGTACCCGCTGTCCGTGCCGCTGGAGGTGTCGGTCGGCGACGGGCGGGACTGGAACAGCGCCGACCACTGACCGGCCCGCTACCGGCCGGGCCCCCGGCGTTCCTTGGGCGGGGTGCCGTGCCGTCGGAGCGCCTTCCGGGACGGGCCCCCCGGTGGCGGCAGCGGGCCCTTGGCCGGGTCGTGCCCCCAGTTCATCAGGGAGTATCGCCATCGGGTGTCCCGAACGTCGCCACTGGGCCGTTGTGCCATATGTCGGCGGACATAGCCGACAACTTTCCGCATGTGCCGGTAGTCGTCCTCGGAGAGATCGCCCCGTCGACGCCGGAGCAGGTCGAGGATCCGTCGGCCGGAGCGGTGGCCAACCGTCTCGCCGCCCTGGTCGCCCCGTCTTCGCCAGCCCACCTGCTTGGACTTCTCGGTCTCCAGCCATTTCGACAGTTCACCGGGGCGCATGTTCACCGCCGCGGTGAACTCTTGGTAGGTCTGCTGCGGGTCGTTGCGACGGCTCACGGCGTAGCACCTCCCATCCGGTCCGACTTGGAGTACCCGGGCCGGAACTGCGGAAACGGGCCCGACGACGGTGCCCCCGGTTCGCCTCGTTCCGGCCCGGTGAACCAGCGCGGGTACGGTGACCGCCCTTATCCTCCTCAGGTGGCCCTACGACTCCAGACCCGCGCATCCGACTCGTCCTGGATCAACGCCGTCTGGACCGGCACGAGTACGGGGGTCGCGGAGATGACTTCGGTAGCGACGGTCTGTTGGGGCCTGGTGTTCTGGGAGCGGCTGGGTACCGCGTACGCGGCCATCACCGGACCCGAGACGAGGACCAGCGCCGCACCGGTGCCGGAGGGCGCGAGCTTCGTCGGGATCGACTTCGCCGTCGGTACGTCGCTGCGGGCCGTCTCGATGCCGGCTCTGGTGGACGGCGGCGCCGAGCTTCCCGACACCACCCGGCGGACCTTCCGGCTGGCGGGCGCCTGCTGGGAGACCCCCGGCCCGGACGACGCCGAGGCCCTGGTGGACCGCCTGGTCCAAAGCGGAGCCGTAGTCCGTGACCCGATCGTCACCGCGGTCCGCCGAGGCTACCGGCCGTCCGTCTCGCAGCGGACCGTCGAGCGTCGATTCCGAGCGGCAACCGGGCTCACCCAAGGCGCGGTGCGGCAGGTCGAACGGGTACGCGAAGCGGCGGCGCTCTTGGCCGCCGCCACCCCCGTCGCCGATGTCGTCTCCCGGCTCGAGTACGTTGACGAGCCGCACCTGGCCCGAGCGCTGCGCCGGTACGTGGGCCGTACGGCGCGGCAACTCCGTGCGGGCGCGGGCGGCCCGATCGCCCTGGACTAGCGGACGACGTCGTAGAGCAGTTTGACGACACCGTTCGGGTAGGCCTCGCTGTCCCGGAGGTGCAGTACCTGCTTGGCCCGGTCCGCCGTGCTGAACAGACTCTTCCCGGCACCGAGTAGGAGCGGGAAGCTGAGCAGGTGGTACCGGTCGATCAACCCGGCGTCGGAGAGCCGTCGGGCGAGCTCCGCGCTGCCGTGGATGAATATCGCGCCGCCCTCGCTCTGCTTGAGCTTGGCAACCTCGTCGGTCGATCGCAGGATCGTCGTCGATCCCCACCCCGGGACGAGGGCGTCGTCGGGCAGCGTGGTCGAGACGACGTACTTGGGTAGTTCCCGGTAGTCGGCGTGGTCGTCCGAGTCGCGCCAGGTCGGGGCGAACGCCTCGTAGCTTCGGCGGCCGAACATCAGCGCCGAGGTCTCCTGGAGCTCCTCGCCCTTGAGTGAGAAGACCTCGGGTAGGAATTCGATGTCCTTGAAGACCCAACCCCCGCTGCGGTGCTCCTCACCCGGCCCGCCGCCGGGGGAGTCCAAGACGCCGTCGAGCGAGATGAACCCGGTGTAGACCAGCTCACGCATGTCTCGTGCTCCCAGGAGTAGGCGACCAGCGTCACCATGTCGATCGAGCGGCCGTCGCCCTGCTCGCGTGGGATGAACCCATCGAGGAGCCGTGGCGCCCGGCCGGCGCACCGTGGTGGAGCGCGTCGCCGATTGTAGGCAACCGCCACCGGTGGAGTCTTGGACGAAAACGACGGCCGCTGCGTACCCGGGTTTCCGTGATCCGTACCGTTGACAGCATGCAGCAGTCCGAGCCGGCGGTCACCCGTCGGGTGGTGTCAGCGGCTGAGGGGCGGGCGGCGAGCCGACGGTGGTGGGACCAGGACGCCGACAGCTATCAGGCGGAGCACGGTGCGTTCCTCGGGGATGTTGATCTCGTGTGGGGTCCCGAGGGGCTGCGGGAGGCGGAGGCGCGGCTACTCGGTGCCGTCGCCGGGACTCGGGTCCTGGAGTTGGGGTGTGGCGCGGCCGCGGGTTCCCGCTGGCTGGACGGGCAGGGGGCAGAGGTGACGGCCCTCGACCTGTCCGCCGGAATGTTGCGGCAGGCCCGGCTGGCCGCCGAGCGCTCAGGCGTGCGGGTGCCGCTCGTGCAGGCCGACGCCCTGGCGTTGCCGTTCGGGGCGGGCGTCTTCGACACCGTACATTCCGCGTTTGGTGCGGTTCCGTTTGTCGCGGACTCGGCGGCGCTGATGCGTGCGGTGTTTCGGGTGCTGCGACCCGGCGGAGCCTGGGTTTTCGCGGTTACCCATCCACTGCGCTGGGTCTTTCTGGATGACGCTGGCGAGGGCGGCCTGGTCGCGGTGCACTCCTACTTCGACCGCCGCCCTTACGTGGAAGAGGACTCGTCGGGGGCGCCCACCTACATCGAGGCGCACCGTACCATCGGTGATCGGATCCGGGACCTGACCGCCGCCGGCTTTGTTCTTCGCGACCTGGTGGAACCGGAATGGCCGCCGGGGCACGAAGAAACCTGGGGTCAGTGGAGCCCGTTGCGGGGCCGGCTGATCCCGGGCACCGCCATCTTCGTCGCCGAGCGGCCCGCCACCTGATGGCTGGCGTGGTGCCGGTGGGGGCGGTGTGATTCGGGTGACAGGCCGGGCGTGTTATTCGACGAAAATCCGCTTTCGCAGGTGGCGCGATGGTGAGTGGGTGGGAGGCCTTGCACGCTGTGGTAATGCAGAGGGTAGGCTAGACGACGCGCTCGCGGATTGTGTGCCTCGGTAGGGAGCAGGTGCGCGGTCGACGGAGCCACATCATGATCCCGCGCAGTGATCGTTCGGTGTGTCCGGCGGCGGGTCCGTTTGCGCGAACAGGTCACCGCGGCTCACATCCGTGATGACAACCATCCGACCGGAGCAACCGCCCACATGACGAGCAGCATCGAGGCCCCCTCGAGCGCCACCAAGGTCACCGTCGACGATCTCGGAAGCGAAGAGGCTTTCCTCGCCGCGATCGACGAGACCATCAAGTACTTCAATGACGGCGACATTGTCGAAGGCACCGTCGTCAAGGTCGATCGGGACGAGGTCCTGCTCGACATCGGCTACAAGACCGAGGGCGTCATCCCCTCTCGGGAGCTGTCGATCAAGCACGACGTGGACCCCGCCGAGGTCGTCTCGGTCGGTGACCACATTGAGGCCCTTGTTCTCCAGAAGGAGGACAAGGAGGGGCGGCTGATCCTCTCGAAGAAGCGGGCGCAGTACGAGCGCGCCTGGGGCACGATCGAGAAGATCAAGGACGAGGACGGCGTGGTCCGTGGCTCGGTCATCGAGGTGGTCAAGGGCGGCCTGATCCTCGACATCGGGCTGCGCGGCTTCCTGCCGGCCTCCCTGGTCGAGATGCGTCGGGTGCGGGACCTCCAGCCGTACGTCGGCCGCGAGCTCGAGGCCAAGATCATTGAGCTGGACAAGAACCGCAACAACGTGGTCCTGTCCCGCCGGGCCTGGCTCGAGCAGACGCAGTCCGAGGTGCGCACCGAGTTCCTCAACAAGCTGCAGAAGGGGCAGGTCCGGAAGGGCGTTGTCTCCTCGATCGTCAACTTCGGCGCCTTCGTCGACCTGGGCGGCGTGGACGGCCTGGTGCACGTCTCCGAGCTCTCCTGGAAGCACATCGATCACCCGTCCGAGGTGGTCGAGGTGGGCCAGGAGGTCGAGGTCGAGGTCCTCGACGTCGACCTGGACCGCGAGCGGGTCTCGCTGTCGCTGAAGGCGACCCAGGAGGACCCGTGGCGTCAGTTCGCCCGCACCCACGCGATCCAGCAGATCGTGCCCGGTAAGGTCACCAAGTTGGTGCCGTTCGGCGCGTTCGTCCGGGTGGACGACGGTATCGAGGGTCTGGTCCACATCTCCGAGCTGGCCGAGCGCCACGTGGAGATCCCGGAGCAGGTCGTCCAGGTCGGCTCCGAGGTCATGGTCAAGGTCATCGACATCGACCTGGAGCGTCGCCGGATCTCGCTGTCGCTCAAGCAGGCCAACGAGGGCTTCGTCGAGGGCGAGGAGCACTTCGACCCGACCCTCTACGGCATGGCGGCGACCTACGACGCCGAGGGCAACTACATCTACCCCGAGGGCTTCGACCCGGAGACGGGCGAGTGGCTCGAGGGCTACGAGAAGCAGCGCGAGACCTGGGAGCAGCAGTACGCCGAGGCGCGTCAGCGTTGGGAGGCCCACCAGAAGCAGGTGCAGGCATCCCGCGCCGCCGACGCCGAGGCTGCGGCCAACCCGCCGGCCGCCAGCCCGACCACCACGACGACCGCGGCTCCGAGCCGGCAGGCGGAGGAGCCGGCCGGCACCCTCGCCACCGACGAGGCGCTCGCCGCCCTGCGGGAGAAGCTCGCCGGCGGCAAGTGATCCGAGGGCTCTGGGCGCCCTGCGGCGCACCGGAGCCGGTACTGACGACGGGCCCCGTCTCGGTGATCGAAAGATCGCCGGGGCGGGGCTCCGCCGTTTCTGCCGACCGGGGTGAGCCGGGGCGCCGGTGTGGCGTGCTGCCGGCTGATCCGGTTGACTGGTCCGGTGTTGATGGTGGGACTGACCGGTGGGATCGGCTCGGGCAAGAGCGCCGTCGCGGCCCGACTGGCGGGGCTGGGCGCGGTGGTTGTGGACGCCGACCAACTCTCCCGCGAGGTGGTGGCGCCGGGCACCGAAGGGCTCGCGGAGGTCGTCGCCACCTTTGGTGATCGGGTGCTCGGCCCGGACGGGGCGCTCGACCGGGCGGCGCTCGGCGCCTTGGTCTTCACCGACGAAGCGGGTCGCCGCGCCCTGGAGGCGATCATCCATCCGCGGGTCCGGACTCGCACGGCCGAACTGGTGGCCGCGGCGCAACCCGGCGCGGTCGTCGTCAATGACGTACCGCTGTTGGTCGAGTCGGGGCTCGGCCCCACGTACCACCTGGTGGTTGTGGTGCAGACGGCCCTGTCGATCCGATTGGAGCGGTTGACCCGCGACCGGGGAATGGCGCCGGCCGAGGCGCGGCGGCGGATCGCCGCACAGGCCGACGACGCTCGCCGTCGAGCAGCAGCGGACGTGGTGCTGACCAACGACGGGACCCGAGACGAGTTGCACCGCGCGGTTGACGCGCTCTGGGCCGACCGGCTGCTGCCCTACGCGGTCAACCTCCGCGACCGGCGGGCGGCCGACCCGCCCCGCCCCGGAGGCATCGAGGCTGACCCGCCCCGGCCCGAGCGGGTCGAGGCCGGCCTGCCCCGGCCCGAGCGCGTGGAGGCCGGCCCGGCCCAGCCCGAGCAGTACGCTCGGCTGGTCGCCCGGATCCACCGCGCTGTCGCCCCCGCGGACCTGCCGATCGACTACATCGGCTCGATGGCGATTCCAGAATTGGACTCGGTGGATGTGATCGTCATCCAGCTCACCGTGCTCTGCCTGGACGACGCGGACGGAGCGCTGGCCGAGCAACTCGCGGACGCCGGGTTTCCCCGGCTGCCCGACTCGGGACGGAATGCGGCACGCTGGCCGGAACGGGTGCACGGCAGTGCTGACCCGGCGCGGCCGGTGCGCCTCTACGTCCGGGAGGCGGGCTGGCCCGGCGGGCGGCTGTGACGGGCCGGCGGCCCGGACCCGCGTAACGTCCCGCCCGGCCGGCGCGTGTCGAGAGGGTCAGCCCGTGGCACCGTCCTCGAACGTGAGGTCCACCTGTGCCCAGGTACCGGCCGCCGTCGGGAACTGGAGCCGGTGAGGGAGGCCGGACTGGTCGAGCCAGTAGCGAACCGGTTCGCCCACGGCCGCCACCACCTCGACCACATCGAGCTCGGCTCCGGTCAGCCGGTCGCCCCGGATCCGGTGCGCCGTGCCCGCCTCGGTGGGGATCGCGGCGCGTAGCGCGGCGTCGAGCAGGGCCGCGAGCCCAGCGTCGGGAGCGGGCTCCCAGCCGTTGGTGGGGACGGGCAGCGGTGGCGGCACCGGGTCCACCCCGGCGTTGACGGTTACTGGCAGCTCGGTCTGGGTGGTGCGGCCCTGTTCGTGCCGAAGCAGGGTACGCCGACGTGGGGCGTCAGGGTCATCCACCGCGAGGTACGCGCTGCGTTGGCTCCAGTTGATCCATCCCGTCCCCCGAAGGTTGGCTGCTGAGCCGAGCAGTGCCGTGAGCGTGGCGCGCGCCTCGCCCGCGGCGCGGAGTTGGGTGGGGAGGGACGTCAGGCGGCGGCGTTCGGCAGCGTTGAGCGGCCGGGGGGTACCGGCCTGCCCACCGAGGGCCGCCACCGGACGTAGCGATGGTCGGTCGGCGCGGTTCAGTCGTACGGTGACCGGGCCGAGGTCGGGGAGCTGGGCCTCCAGCCGGTGTAGCCGCGCCTCCCGATCCACCCACCAGTGAACCCCGGTGGCGGGCGGGGGTGTTGGTGCGCCGGGTTGGGCCGGCGGCAGCTGGGCGGTGAGGACGTCGGTCCCGTCGGCGCCGGCGATCCACCGTGCCGTCTCCCCGACCGGTGGGTCGGCCCGGTCGGTGGAGAGGGCGAAGAGCAGCTCGAGCAGCGGCCGGAGGCGGTCGGCGGTCGGCGGGGCGGCTAGCCGCCAACCATCAGCCGGGGGTACCAGGGGCGGGGGCGCCGGTGACGGGGATGTCGGGGTGGTGGAGTCCGGGCGGAGTAGCAGCACTGCGGGCGTCGCCTGGAGCAGACCCCGTTGGGCGCCGAGGCCGGGGCCACCGAGATCGAGGTAGAGCAGCGGTCGGGACCAGTCGACCCAGCCGACCAGGTCGATTCGGCCGGCTCCGGTCCCGGCCGTCAGGTGTACACCGGCCCGCAGATCGCGGTAGTTGGTGACCCGTACCGCGGCGAGTCGGGTTCGCTCGTCGGCGGTTGGCCGGCGGGATGGCTCGGCTGGGTCGGGTATCCAGCTCAGGCCGAGAACCAGCGCGGTGGCGGCGAGCAGGGCCACCGCGGCGAGCGTACGGAGGATGGTCCGACGGCGGCCGGTGATCCGGGGAAGCTGGCCGGTCTGGGCATCGTCGGAGGCGGTCGAGGTGGGTTGGGTATCGGGCGTGGGCCGATGCCGGGGGGTACGGCGGGGACGGGGGGTACGGCGGGTGCGGGCGGAGGACTCCACGGGATGTTGAACGGCGTCGACCGGTCCCCGGTGACGCGGATGTGCGCTCGCGGCGGCCGGTCAGCGCGGTCAGCGCGACCACGTCGGGTGCGCACGCCGGAATGCGGGTGCTGCGACCCTGTGCCGGGGGTGGGGGGCCGTCTTAGGCCCGTTGCCGGCCCGGTCGGCCGCCGCGAGCGGCCTCCCGAGAAGCCTAGCTCGCCGGGTGGGGGCCGACAACGGAAATATCGAGGGTGATCACCGGAGGTGGTAGTCGTCCCGAAGTGTCAGCCATCGAGCGTACGGTGGGGCCATGGCGCTCGACATTCCCCGGCTGGATGGCCGTTTCCAGGTCGTCAGTGATTTCCAGCCGGCCGGTGATCAGCCGGCCGCGATCGACGACCTGGAGCAGCGGGTCCGGCGTGGCGACCGGCACACGGTGCTGCTCGGCGCGACCGGCACCGGCAAGAGCGCCACCACCGCGTGGTTGATTGAGCGGTTGCAGCGCCCGACGCTCGTGTTGGCGCCGAACAAGACCCTCTGCGCCCAGCTGGCCAAGGAGTTCAGCGAGCTGCTGCCCAACAACGCGGTGGAGTATTTCGTCTCGTACTACGACTACTACCAGCCCGAGGCGTATATCCCGCAGACTGATACCTACATCGAGAAGGACTCCTCGGTCAACGAGGAGGTGGAGCGGCTGCGCCACTCGGCGACGATGTCGCTGCTCACCCGCCGGGATGTGGTGGTGGTCGCCACCGTCTCGGCGATCTACGGCCTGGGTACCCCGGAGGAGTACCTGGACCGGGCCGTCCGGGTGGTGACCGGTCAGGAGCTGGATCGCGACCAGCTCCTGCGCCGGCTGGTCGACATTCAGTACGCCCGCAACGACATGGCCTTCCAACGGGGCACCTTCCGGGTGCGGGGCGACACCTTGGAGATCATTCCCGCCTACGAGGAGCTGGCGATCCGGATCGAGCTGTTCGGGGACGAGGTGGAACGGCTCTACTACCTCAACCCGCTCACCGGTGATGTGGTCCGAGAGGTCGACCATCTACTGATCTTCCCCGCCACGCACTACGCGGCCGGGCCGGCGCGGATGGAGCGGGCGATCCGCGACATCGAGGCCGAGCTGGGCGAGCGGCTGGCCGAGCTGGAGCAGCGGGGCAGCCTGCTGGAGGCGCAGCGGCTGCGGATGCGGACGACGTACGACATCGAGATGATGCGGCAGGTCGGCTTCTGCTCGGGCATCGAGAACTACTCGATGCACATCGACGGCCGACTGCCCGGCAGCCCGCCGCACTGCCTGCTCGACTACTTCCCGGACGACTTCCTCACCGTGGTTGACGAGTCGCACGTGACCATCCCGCAGATCGGCGGGATGTACGAGGGCGACGCGTCCCGTAAGCGGATGCTGATCGACCACGGCTTCCGACTGCCCAGCGCCGCCGACAACCGGCCGCTGCGGTTTGACGAGTTCCTGGAGCGGGTCGGCCAGCTGGTCTTCCTCTCGGCCACCCCCGGCTCCTGGGAGTTGGAGCACGCGCAGGGCGAGTATGTGGAGCAGGTCATCCGACCGACCGGCCTGGTTGACCCGGAGGTGGTGATCAAGCCGACCAAGGGCCAGATCGATGACCTCATGCACGAGATCAAGTTGCGTACCGAGCGCGACGAGCGGGTGCTGGTCACGACGTTGACGAAGAAGATGGCCGAGGACCTGTCCGACTACCTCCTGGAGAACGGCATTCGGGTGCGTTATCTGCACTCCGAGGTGGACACGCTGCGCCGCGTGGAGCTGCTGCGGGAACTCCGTAAGGGTGACTACGACGTGCTGGTCGGTATCAACCTGCTGCGGGAGGGGCTCGATCTGCCGGAGGTGTCGCTGGTCGCCATCCTCGACGCGGACAAGGAGGGCTTCCTGCGCAGCGGCCGGTCATTGATCCAGACGATCGGGCGGGCGGCGCGGAACGTCTCCGGCCAGGTGCACATGTACGCCGACAAGATCACGCCATCGATGGCGGAGGCGGTCGGGGAGACCAACCGGCGCCGGGCCAAGCAGATCGCCCACAACGAGGCGCACGGCATCAGTCCGGAGCCGCTCCGCAAGAAGATTCACGACATTCTCGACGACATTTACCGGGAGGCAGAGGAGACCGACAACCGGGTTGGTGGAGCGGCCCGGCAGCTCTCCCGCGGCAAGGCGCCGGTGAAGGAGACTCGTAGTCGCAGCCGAGCCGCCGCTGGACCGGCCCGGGAGGGAATGGCGCGTGCGGAGCTGGCGGAGCTCATTCAGGAGCTGAATGGCCAGATGCTGGCCGCTGCCCGGGAGCTGCAGTTCGAGTTGGCGGCCCGAATTCGTGACGAGATCTCGGAGTTGAAGAAGGAGCTGCGCGGGATGGATGCGGCGGGAGTGTCGTGACCCAGGTCTGAGGTGGCGGGCGCATGCCGCCGGCTACCAGGCCAGCGGCGTGCACCGGGTGGCGCGGCACGACCAACCGGACCCGGTGCCCCCGAGCGCATCGGGGCCAGCGGTCGGCGCGCGTGGGGATACCGTAAGCGCTGGGTGTGACAGCCCTGGCCCACATCGGGTCACTGTTTGGTCACCTGTCGACCTGTCGATCTGTCCGGCCGCCTGACGTAGCGGTCGTCGGAGCACTCATCGCCCGCCCGGCACATCGGTGAAGTGTTCGACCCGCGGCGGGTTGGCGAAGTGCGGGCCGATCAGCTCCCGCCACCGGACAAACCGGTCGGAGGCGCGAAAGTTCTGGTTGTGCGCCTCGACCGAGTCCCACTCGACCAGCAGTACGAACCGGGACGGGGACTCGACTCCGCGGGTCATTCGTACCGAGCGGCAGCCGGGTGTGTCAGCGAGCACCGCGTGTCCTTTGGCGTAGGCGGCTGCGAAGGCCTCCTCGTGTCCGGGCAGTACGTCGATCAACGCGACTTCGAGCACCATGTGTGCAGCATCGCACGATGGTTGAGCCAGTTCACCGTCCGGGGTGACCGAGCTCGGCCGAGGGCGAACCGGGCCGCCGGCCAGCAGCCCGGCTCCTCGGTCTTCTCGCTGGGGCAGCTCGACAGGCTCCGGCGCGGTACCCGCCGCCCCGCGCCCTGCCGCGCCCCGCGCCCCGCCCCGCCCCGCGCCCCGCCCCGCCCCGCGCCCTGCCGCGCCCCGCTGTGCCCCCGCCGCGCCAGCTGAGTTCGCCGTGACCAGGGATTTGGTGAGCGTGCGGGGGACACTGGCCGCCCACTGTTCGGTGGCTCCGCGAGGTGGGCGACAATGAACGGCGGAGGGGAGTATTCCCCCGCGATGGAGTCGTCAGCACGGTCGAGTGCGAACCTGGTGACTTGACCCGGCCCCATCGGTCGTCGCTCCAGCAGGGGTGGCGGCGGAAGAGACCTCCGACAGTCACCATAGTCGGTGTTATCGGCACACCCCGCCCTCCCTGGGCGTACGGTGCGCCGATTGTTGCGTGTCTGCCGGAGGATTGAGCCTTGGACGTGTCCGGACTGGTGTGGGCGGGGACGCTCGTCGCACTGACCGCGATTCTCATCATCGACTTGTTGATCATCGGTCGTCGCCCGCACGAACCCAGCATGCGGGAGTCGAGTCTCTGGGTCGGCTTCTACGTCGCCCTCGCGCTGATCTTCGGTGCGGGAATCTGGCTCGTCTCCGGGTCGCGCGCGGCGGGGGAGTTCTACACCGGTTGGCTCACCGAGTACAGCCTCTCGGTGGACAACCTCTTCGTCTTCGTGATCATCATGGCCCGTTTCGGTGTGCCCCGGATCTACCAGCAGAAGGTCCTGCTCATCGGCATCGTGCTCGCGTTGTTGATGCGCGGTGGCTTCATCGCCGCCGGCGCCGCGTTGATCTCCCAGTTCTCGTGGGTCTTCTACATCTTCGGCGCGTTCCTCATCTACACGGCGATCAACCTCGCTCGGCAGGGCGATCCGGATGAGGACGACTTCAGCGAGAACCTGCTGATCCGGTGGAGCCGTCGGGCGCTGCCGATCTCGCGGGACTACGACGGCGCGAAGCTCACCACGTACGAGCACGGGCGAAGGATGTTCACCCCGATGCTGGTCGTGATGATCGCGATCGGCACCACAGATCTAATCTTCGCGCTCGACTCTATTCCGGCGATCTTCGGTATCACCCAGGAGGCGTACCTGGTGTTCACCGCGAACGTCTTCGCCCTGATGGGCCTGCGGCAGCTCTACTTCCTGCTCGGCGGCCTGCTGGACCGGCTGATCTACCTGAGCTACGGCCTCGCGGTGGTACTCGGCTTCATCGGCGTCAAGTTGGTGCTGGAAGCCCTGGCCGACAACAGCCTGCCGTTCGTCAACGGAGGCGAGCACGTCGGCTGGGCCCCGCACATCCCGATCTGGCTCTCGTTGACGGTCATCCTGGGTACCTTGACGCTGGCGACGGTGGCGAGCCTGGTGAAGTCGTCCCGGGACCGACGTCGGAACCTGGTTCAGGTCCGCGACTGAGAGCCACGCCGGAACACCGCCGTGATCGTCATCGGGCACCCTGGAGGGGACCGGCGGGTGATTGGGGACTGCGTGGACAAGTGGACCATTGCGGCGCGTGTGGTGCGGGCGAGTGGTGTCCGCCAACGGAGTGGAGCACCGGCGTGACCGGCCGGGAGCTGGCCTTGGTGGGGGCGCCGAACGCGCGTGACCTCGGCGGGCTGGTCGGTGCGGGGGGCCGTCGGGTCCGCGGCGGGGTGTTGCTGCGTACCCCGGCGTTGGGGCGGCTGGCTGACGAGGACCTACCGGTGCTGGCGAAGCTGTCGCCGGCCTGTGTGGTGGACCTGCGGGACGCCACGGAGGCGGCGGTGGCCCCACCGGACCGGCTGCCGGGGGACCCCCGGGTGATCCACCTGCCGGTGTACGACGTAACGCATCCGGTCTTCACCTATGTGTCAGCGGTGCTGCTCGGTCACGACCTCAGCGCGTACGCGGAACTGGCGCAGGAGGGCACGCCGGCGGCGATGCGATCCATCTACCGCTGGTTCGTGACCGGGAAGTCGGCGCGGGCCGGCTACGGTGCGGCGGTGCGGTTGGCGGCGGAGGCGGTGAACCTGCCCCTGCTCTACCACTGCTCGGCGGGTAAGGACCGGACCGGCTGGTTGACGGCGGTATTGCTGCACGCCCTCGGGGTGGACGAGGCGACGATCCGGGCGGACTACCTCGCCAACAACGTCCTCACCGAGAGCCTGCGGGAGGTGCTCCTCGCCGGGATGCGTCGGCGGAGCCCGGAGCTGGACGTCACCGTGGTGCGGCCCGTGCTGGAGGTACGCGACGAGTACCTGGACGCCGGGTACGACGAGGCGCGGCGGGTGTACGGGTCGTTCGGGTCGTACCTGCGCGACGGGCTCGGGGTGGACGACGAACTGGTGGCGACCTTGCGGGCGCGGCTGCTGGAGTGACCTCCACCGTGGCGGGGTGAGCTCGGCGGGCCGAAGAGGTGGCGGCTCGGCTGAGCCGAGCCGGTGGCGGCCCGGCTCAGGCGAGCCGGTGGCGGTGGGCGAAGGCGCGGGCGGAGATGTCGGCGAGGAGTTGGCAGGCAACCTCGTCCGGGCTGCGGTCGTCGGTGCTGCAGACGGCGAGGACGTACGGGGGCGCGTCGTCGGGGTAGACGACCCCAACGCTGTGCCGCACCCCACGTACCCAGCCGTTCTTGTGGGCGATCCGGGTGCCGGCGGGCAGGCCGGCGGCGAGATCCTCGCGGTGTTCTTGCGCGACGAGGAGGTCGAGCATGGCGGCGCAGCTTTCGGGTGTCGCCAGCGGGCCGGGCCGGGTGGCGCCGAGCGCCAGGCCGCGCAGGAGGGTGGCGAGGTCGGCGGCGGTGACCAGGTTGGTGATGCCGGCCGCGCGAGCGGCGAAATCCTCGATGCCGCGGCCGGTGACGCTGTGCCGGGCTCCGGCCCGGGCCCAGACGTCGGCGACGGCCGGCAGGCCGACCTGGTTCAGGAGCAGGTTGGTGGCGAGGTTGCTGGATCGGACAATCATGCGTTCGGCCAGCCAACGTAGCGGGGCGGTACCGCCGAGCCGGTCCCAGACGTCGTCGTCGTTTCGGGCGGGGCGGGTGCAGGCGAACCGAGCGGCTCCGGGCCGGGCCGAGTCGAATTCGTTGCGGACCGGTACGGCGGTGTCCGGGGTGAGACGCCCGGCCGCTAGGTCGCGGTAGAGCGCCACCAGCACGGCCACCTTCATCGTGCTGGCCGCGTAGTGGGTGGTGTCCGGGTGCCGGGTCCAGGTGGGGGCCGCGTCGAGGCGAGCCAGGTAGGCCGAGACGGTGCCCGGCATCCGGTCGAGGTGCGCGTCGACACCATCGAAGATCACCTACCGAGGGTATGCCGGGGCGCCTCCGCGCGTCTCGCGGTGTCGGCGCCCCGGCGTGGCCTCAGCTGGCGTGCTTACGGCGGGCCGCCGCCCGGGCCCGCTGCGTCTGGTCGAGCAGTACCTTGCGGATCCGCACCGCGGCCGGGGTCACCTCGACGCACTCGTCCTCGCGGCAGAACTCCAGGGCCTGCTCCAGGGAGAGCTTGCGGGGCGGGATCAGCTTCTCCGTCTCGTCGGCCGTTGACGAGCGCATGTTGGTGAGCTTCTTCTCCTTGGTGATGTTGACATCCATGTCGTCGGAGCGGGAGTTCTCCCCGACGATCATGCCCTCGTACACCTCGGTGCTCGGCTCGACGAAGAGGGTGCCGCGTTCCTGCAGGTTCATCATCGCGAACGAGGTGGCGGTGCCGGTCCGGTCGGCGACCAACGAGCCGTTGTTGCGGGTCCGGAGCTCGCCGAACCAGGGCTCGTACGACTCGAAGACGTGGTGCAGGATGCCGGTGCCCCGGGTCTCGGTGAGGAACTGGGTGCGGAACCCGATCAGACCCCGGGCCGGGACCAGCCACTCCATCCGGATCCAGCCGGTGCCGTGGTTGACCAACTGCTCCATCCGACCCTTCCGGGTGGCCAGCAGCTGGGTGATCGCGCCCAGGTACTCCTCGGGCGCGTCGATGGTCAGCCGCTCCACCGGCTCGCAGGTCTTCCCGTCGATCTCCTTGGTGACGACCTGCGGCTTGCCGACGGTCAACTCGTAGGACTCGCGGCGCATCTGCTCGACCAGGATGGCCAGAGCCAGCTCGCCGCGGCCCTGTACCTCCCAGGCGTCGGGCCGTTCGGTCGGCAGGACCCGCAGCGAGACGTTGCCGATCAGCTCCCGGTCCAGCCGGTCCTTGACCATCCGCGCGGTGACCTTGGCGCCCTTGGCCCGGCCCACCAGCGGGGAGGTGTTGGTGCCGATGGTCATGGAGATGGCCGGCTCGTCAACGGTGATCAGCGGCAGTGGCCGCGGGTCCTCCGCGTCGGCGAGCGTCTCCCCGATCATGATCTCCGGGATGCCGGCGACGGCGATGATGTCACCCGGCCCGGCGGATTCGGCCGGCTTGCTCTCCAGGCCCTCGGTCATCAGCATCTCGGAGATGCGCACCCGCTGGCTGCTGCCGTCGGTGCGGCACCAGGCGACGGTCTGGCCCTTGGTGATCGTGCCCTGCCGGACCCGGCAGAGGGCGAGCCGGCCGAGGAACGGGGAGGCGTCCAGGTTGGTGACGTGTGCCTGGAGCGGGGCCTGCTCGTCGTAGGTGGGCGGCGGGATGGTGTCGAGCAGGGTGCGGAACAACGGTTCGAGGTTGTGGCTGTCCTGTGGGACCGCGCCGTCGGCGGGCTGGGTGAGGGAGGCGATTCCGTCCCGGGCGCAGGCGTAGACGATCGGGAAGTCGATCTGTGCGTCGTCGGCGTCCAGATCGAGGAAGAGCTCGTAGGTGTCGTCCACGACCTCCTTGATCCGAGCGTCGGGACGGTCCACCTTGTTGATGACCAGGATGATCGGCATCCGCGCCCGGAGGGCCTTGCGGAGCACGAACCGGGTCTGCGGTAGCGGGCCCTCACTGGCGTCCACCAGCAGTACGACGCCGTCGACCATGGTGAGACCGCGCTCCACCTCGCCGCCGAAGTCGGCGTGCCCCGGAGTGTCGATGATGTTGATGGTCACCGGGTCGGAGCCGTCGGCCGGCAGGTACCGCACGCCGGTGTTCTTCGCGAGAATGGTGATGCCCTTCTCGCGTTCGAGGTCCATCGAGTCCATCACCCGTTCGGTCACCTCACCCCGGGCGCCGTAGGCGCCAGCCTGCCGCAACATGGCGTCAACCAGGGTGGTCTTGCCGTGGTCGACGTGGGCGATGATGGCGACGTTGCGGAGGTCGGTGCGAAGCTGCATGCCTCCATCCTTCCGCCTGCGCGGATCCGGCGCGGCGTCGGGGTCATCCGGGGTCTTCCCCGGGGTATCCCGGATCTCTACCGAAACGCCTGTAACTCGCGCTCGACCGCTGGCAAGCTGACCCTCGTGACCAGGGGGCCGGGTGAATGAGTTACTGAGCCGGCTGCAGGAGCTGCCACCTGGGCTGATCCTGCTGGTAGCGGCGTTGATCGTGGCCGCCGAGACGGCGCTCATCTTCGGGTTGTTGATGCCCGGGGAGGCCACTCTGCTGCTGGTCGGATTCCTCACCTACACCGGAACCCTGCCGCTGGGGCCGGCGCTGCTGGTGATGATCGCCGCGGGTGTGCTGGGAGACGCGGTGGCGTTCCGGGCCGGTCGCCGGTACGGGCCCCGGCTGCGCGCCAGCCGGTTCGGTGCCCGCATCGGGCCGCACCGGTGGCGCCGCGCGGACGCGATGCTCGGAAGACTGGGGGGCCGGGGGGTCTTCACCGGCCGCTGGGTGGCCTTCGCCCGGACCCTGGTGCCGCGGCTGGCCGGGGCCGGGCAGATGCCGTACCGACGGTTCGCGCCCTGGAATCTGGGTGGGGTGGTGACCTGGGTGGGGGGCTCGGTGCTCGCCGGGAACCTGGCCGGCGAGTCGTACGAGACGGTCTCGCACCTGCTCGGCCGTGCCACGGGCGCGGTCCTGGTGCTGCTCGGGGCGGTGCTGGCGGTGCTGCTGGCCGGGCGCTGGCTGGGTCGAAACCCGGACCCGGTACGGGCGCTGCTGGCCCGCGCTGGCGGTCTACCCCCGGTACGCGGGCTGACCCGTCGCTACGGGGCACTCTTCGGTCTGCTCGCCCGCTCCCTCGGCCCGGGGCGGACGTTGCTGCTGAACCTGGTTGCCGGCCTGCTGCTGCTGTTCCTGGCCGGGCTCGCCGTCGCCTGGGTGCTCGGCGCGGTGATCCGGCGGAGCGGGCTGACGGTGGTGGACGGCGCCGTCGCCGACTGGTTCGCCGCCCGTCGTACGCCGGAGGCGGTGGAGGTGGCGCTGGCCGCGGTTTCGGCGCTGCGTGGCCCGGTGGTGATCCTGTTCGTGTCGGTGGTGGCGGCGGGGGTCGCCTGGCGGCAGCGACCCTGGCGGGCGGACCTGCTCAGCGTGGTGGGCACTGTCGGCGCGTGCATGCCGTTGGTGGTGCTGGCGGTCGCCGCCGACGTGGTCCAACCCGACCGGTCCGGCCCGCCGGTGTTGTTTCCGACCCAGACCGCCGTGGTCGCCGCGAGCCTGTGCACCCTCGCCTGGCTGCTGTCCCGGGGTGCCCGTTGGCCGGTCGCGGTCGCCGCCTGGACCGGCGCTGCCGCCGGGGTGGTGGGGGTCGGTGGCGCCCGGCTGTACCTCGGCCTGAGCACCGCCAGCAGCGCGCTTTCCGGGGTGCTGCTGGGGGTGGCGTGGACGGCCGTGTTCATGGTGGCGTGGGCGACCCGGGACCGGGCGGTCCGGGTGGCCTCGGACGTCGGCGACGAGCCGGGCCCGGCGGCAGCCGAGTCGCGCCCACCGCAGGGGGTCTCCGGCGGGTGACGGGACGGCGGTAGGCATCGACAACTGCTACCTTGCGTCGGTCGGAGGGGGAGACATGAAGGTGCTCCGGATCGGCGTGGGTTGGCTCGCTGTTGTGCTGCTCACGGTGGGGTGCGCGGGGGAGCGGGGGCAGGCGACGGCCGAACCGACAGTGGAGGTCAGCACCACGGAGCCCGCGCCGACAGCCACCTCGTTCGCGCGGACGGAGTTGGGTGACGCACCGAGCCCCAGCGCCACACCCAGCAGTTCACCCAGCGGTGGGCCCGCAGCGAAGCCCACCGCCACCGCGTCGTCTCGGGCGCCGGCGAAACCCGCCCCGGAGACGCCGGCCCCACCTCCGCCGTCGGAGTCGGAGCCGACCGGCTGCCCACCCAGCCACGAGGGCACGCCGGCTTCCCGCACGCAGGTGCGGTCGGCGCTTACCAACGCCGCGGCGAAGACCTACTGGCCGACCTCCGCACCGGACATCCGGATTCCGGCGGCCCTGGTGAAGGCGACCGCGTGGCAGGAGAGTGGCTGGCAGTCCACGATCGTCGCCTGTGACGGTGGCATCGGGTTGATGCAGGTGATGCCCGCGACCGCCGACTGGATGAACCAACGGTTCGGGCAGAGCTACGACGTCTGGGACTACCGCGACAACGCCTATCTTGGCGTGAACTACCTGGCCTGGCTGACCAAGTACATCGGCGACCTGTACTTCGACGGCGACTACCGGCTGGACGCGTCGCTGTGCTCGGCCGAGCTGAACTCGTGCCTGCTGAACGCGGTGATCGCCAGTTACAACTACGGCCACGCCGCGGTGGCGAGCGGGGAGGGTCCGATCACCATCCCGAATCCGCGGTATGTGGGCAACGTCCGCGCGCTGATGACCGAGTGCGTCTGCCTCGCCTACTGACGGTTCGGGCGCCACGCCCCGCCGTGGCGCCCGAACGAGGGCCGTCAGTCGTGGGCGGGGACCGGCGCCGGGGCGGCCGGGGTCTGCCCGTGGGCCACGGCCGGCGGGCGGCCGGGCCACCAGAACCGGTCGCCGAACAGGAACACCAGGGCGGGGACCAGCACCGTCCGGACGAGCAGGGTGTCGAGCAGGACACCGATGCAGACGATGACTCCGATCTGGGTGAGCAGGATCAGCGGGAGTACGCCGAGGACGGCGAAGACCGCGGCGAGCAGCACCCCGGCGCTGGTGATGACGCCACCGGTGACCCGGAGAGCCGAGAGCATCCCGTCCCGGGTCCCGGTGCGGCGAGCGTCTTCCCGGGCCCGGGTGACCAGGAAGATGTTGTAGTCCACCCCGAGGGCGACGAGGAACACGAACGCGAGCAGGAGCACGCCGCTGTCCAGCGCGGGGAAGCCCAGGACGTGGTCGAAGAGCAGCCACGCCGCCCCGAGACTGGCGAAGAACGACACGATCACGGTGAGCACCAGTAGCACCGGGGCCAGCAAGCCGCGCAGCAGCAGCACCAGGACGGCGGCGACCAGCAGCAGGATGATCGGCAGGATCAGCCGCAGGTCCAGCGTGTTGGCCTCGGCGGTGTCGTAGCCGGCGGCGACGGCGCCGCCGACCAGGGCTCCGTCGAAGGGGCCGGTGCCGGCAACCGCGGGTGGGGCGGAGTCGGGTACTGCGGCGACCGCCGTGCGCAGCCCCCGTACCGTCTCGTCGGAGGCGGCGGTGCCGGGCTCGGCGGTCAGCACCACGTCGACCTGGGCGACGGTGGTGCCGGTGTTACCCGGTTGGGCTGAGGCGACGCCGGGCACTGTGGCGGCGGCCGCGGTGACCGCAGCGACGGCGGTCGGGTTGGTGAGCACCGCGACCGGCTGGGTGGTCCCGGCGGGGAACGCGGTGGCCAGGGTCTGCGCTCCGGCGACCGCCTCCGGTTCGACCCGGAACTGCTCGGTCTCCGACAGCCCGGTGCGGATGCCCAGGCCGCCGAGGGCGAGACCGGCCAGCAGCAGCGTCGCCAGGACCGCGACGGAGGCCGGGCGGCGCAGAACCACGGCGCCGAGCCGGCCCCACAGGCGTCCCTCGGTGACCGCGCTGCCGAGGCGCGGGACGAACGGCCAGAACAGGCCACGGCCGAAGATCACCAGGGCGGCCGGGAGTACGAAGAGCGCGGAGAACATGGCGAACACGACGCCGAGGGCGCAGGCCACGGCGAGCGCCCGGTTGTTCTCCTGCTCGGACAGCAGCAGGGTGAGAACGCCGAGTACGACGGTGGAGCCGCTGGCCAGGATGGGTTCCGCGGTGCGACGCAGGGCGGTTCGCATGGCCGTGAAGCGGTCCGCCTCGCGGCGCAACTCCTCCCGGTAGCGGGCGATCAGCAGCAGCGCGTAGTTGGTGGCGGCGCCGAAGACGAGGACGCTGGCGATGCCGGTGACGGCCCCCGTCTGCAGGTTGATCCCGACCGCCGGGACGATCGTCTCGATCGCGCGCAGGGTGAGCTGCTCGGTGGCGGCGACGACCGCCAGCGGCACCATCCAGAGGACCGGGCTGCGGTAGGTGACCAGCAGCAGCAGCGCCACCACGGCGGCGGTCACCGCCAGCAGGGTGGTGTCAGCGCCGTCGAAGACCCGGGTCAGGTCGGTGGCGAAGGCCGGCGTCCCGGTGACGTCGATGGTGAGGTCGCCCGGAGTGTCGGCCAGTACGGCCCGCAGCTCGTCGATGGTCTCGACGGTTCGCTCCTGCCCCTCGGTGGTGGACAGCGGCACGGCGATCAGGGCGACTGAGCCGTCCGGGGCGACCTGCGGTGGCGGCACCTGCCCATTGACCGCGAACCGGCGAAGTTCGTTGCTCTGCCCGGTGAGGGTCTCCTGGTCGGCGGCGGTTAGCGCGCCGCCGTCGGTGCGGCTGACGACGATGAGAGCCGGCTGGACCTCGCTGGCGGGCAGCTGTTCCTGGAGCCGTTCGACCTGGGTGGACTGCCACTGGTCGGAGAGGCCGGTGGCGGAGACGGGGGCAGGGTTGTCGGGCTTCGGCAGCCCGAAGACGGCGGCGCCGAGGACGATCGCGGCGAGCACGGTGAGCCACGCGGCCCACCTGCCCCGCGCGACGTGGGTGAAGACGGACATCGTTTCCTCGTGGGCTTGACGGAATGACGGCTCGGGTACTACTCACATCGGGGGAATACGCGATTGCCAAGTATCTCGACGGACGAGATTATCGGTCTCTCCGCTATGCTGCAACCACACCACCTTGGCGAGGAGAAAATCGGGACGTGGCAGGTCAGAGCAGCTACCGGCGACGCGACACCCGACGCGGGCAACTCATCGCGGAGATCACCAACGAGCTCCGGCGGTACGCGGTGGACGCCCAACACGTCGGCCACGCCTTCGCCAACCTGCACGGCTTGGGCGCCACCGACCTGCAGGCCCTGATCGCCGTCATGGACGCCGAACTGCACGGTGACCCGATCACCCCGGGTCGCCTCGGCGAACAACTCGACCTCTCCTCCGGGTCGGTCACCGCCCTACTCGACCGGCTGGAACGCGCCGGCCACGTCCGCCGCGACCGCACCTCCACCGACCGGCGCAAGGTCCTGGTGCACTACGCCGACCGCGGTGCCGAGGTGGCGAGGGAGTTCTTTCGACCGCTCGGCCGCCGGACCGACGCGGTGATGCTCGACTTCACCGACGACGAGTTGGAGACCGTCCACCGTTTCGTCACGGCCGTCCGGGCCACGCTCCGCGAACACCGTGACGCGGTCCGGGCCGCCCGGCCCGAGCCCCGCCGGGCGAACGGCTGAGGCCGTGTTCGCGGCGCTGGCAACCCGGGCCGCGACGGCCTTGTTGCGCCTGCCGCCGTCGCGGACCCGCCAGGTCAGGCTGACCCGGGACATCCCGGTCCGGGTTCGCGACGGCGTGTCGCTGCGCACCGACCACTACGCCCCGGACCGCCCGACCGCGCCCACGGTGCTGATCCGCACCCCGTACGGGCGGGGCGGACCGGTCCGGCTGCTCGGCCGGCTCATCGGCGAGCGGGGCTACCACGTGGTGATCCAGTCCTGCCGGGGCACCGGTGGCTCCGGAAGCCGGTTCGACCCGCTGGTCCACGAACGCGAGGACGGCCTCGACACCCTCGACTGGCTACGGCGGCAACCCTGGTGGAACGGCGAGTTCGGCATGTTCGGCGTCAGCTACCAGGGCTTCGTCCAGTGGGCCGTCGCCGCCGACGCCGGGGCGGACCTCCGGGCGATGGTCGCGGTGGTGGCCGCGTCCGGCACCCGCGACTCGACGTACCCGGGGGAGTCCTTCGCCCTGGACACCGTGCTCACCTGGGTCGAGCTGCTCGAGGCGCAGACCGTCGGGTGGCTCGCCCGGCAGTGGGAACTCCGGCGCGGCCAGCCCCGGCTCGCCGCCGGCCTGTCCCACCTGCCGTTGGTCGAGGCGGACCGGGTGGCCACCGGGGTGACCGTGCCCTTCTTCCAGGAGTGGCTGCGCCACCACAACCCCGACGCGGCCTACTGGCGGGCCCGGTTCTTCGGCGACCGGCTCGCCGAGGTGCGCGCCCCGGTGTCCATGATCGGTGGCTGGCACGACATCTTTCTCCCCGCCCAGCTGCGCGACTACGCGGCCCTGCGAGACGCCGGTGCCGAGCCCCGGCTCATCGTCGGGCCGTGGACGCACGGCAGCCCGGGGCTCTTCGTCGCCGCGCTCCGCGACGGACTGGACTGGCTCGACGAACACCTGGGTGGCTACCCGGGGCGCGCTCGGGCCCCGGTTCGCCTACACGTCGGCGGGTCCGGCGGCGGTTGGCGGGAGCTGCCGGCCTGGCCGCCCCCAGCCACGCCGACTCCCTGGTACCTGCAGCCGGAGGGCGCGTTGCGTGCCGCGCCGTCGCCGGCCTCGGCCCCGGACGGTTTCTGGTACGACCCGGCCGACCCCACCCCCTCGGTGGGGGGCCCGCTGCTGGTGGCGCAGCAGGCCGGCCCGGTCGACAACCGACGAGTCGAGGCTCGCCCGGATGTACTGACCTGGACCAGCGCGGCACTGCCGGTGGCGATGGAGATCATCGGACCGGTCCAGGCGGAGATCTTCGTCCGAAGTGAGCTTCCTCACCTCGACGTCTTCGTGCGACTCTGCGACGTGGACCGTCGGGGTCGCTCCTGGAACATCTGCGATGGGCTGGTCCGAGTCAGCCCAACCGCCTTCGCGGCCGACCCGACGGGCGCGGTCCGCGTCGCGGTGCCGTTGTGGCCGGTGGCCCACCGGTTCGCCGTCGGTCACCGACTGCGGGTGCAGATCTGTGGCGGGGCCCATCCCCGGTACGCCCGCAACCCCGGCACCGGCGAGCCGCTCGGTACCGCGACCACGCTGCAGGCCGGATGGCGGGAGATCCTGCACGATCCGCAGCACCCGTCAGCGGTGGTCCTACCCACCGTGGAGTATCGATACCCGTCAGCGCAGTAGCGGGGTGAGCCGCAATCGGAACCGCTGGTCATCGGCGGTTTACCCGCTCTGGCGCAGCGGCAAGCGTGGCGTGGGTAGCACGCTACGGTGACGGCGGCCGGTTGGTCCGACCGCCGTCACCGCGCCGGGTCACGCCGGGCGGACGTTATCCGCCTGCGGGCCCTTCTGGCCCTGGGTTACATCGAAGTCGACCTTCTGGCCCTCGCTCAGCTCCCGGTAACCGCTCATCGAGATCGACGAGTAGTGGACGAAGACGTCCGGCCCCCCGCCATCCTGCTCGATGAAGCCGAAGCCCTTTTCTGCGTTGAACCACTTGACGGTGCCGGTTGCCATGCATCTCTCCCTGTTCCAAGCGGGCGAACCCCGGCCGGCGGCCGATGATCGCCCGGTACCTTCCCGACAGTAGCGGGCCGCGCGCCAATCCGCTGGACGAAGTGCCGTAGGCAACGAAATGACCGGTCCGGGGCGGACCTGCCAAACATCGCACGGTGGCCTACCGGACTGGGGCATGCTGCCCCGGTGGGCGTAGCCGCGACCGCCTTGGTCGACCTGGAACGGGAGATCGCTGCGCCCGGCCACGGCCTGGACCGGCTGCGACTGTTACCCGTGCCGTTCGTGCCTGAACTGCGCCTGCATCTCGCGGAGGACCCGATCGTCTGGTGGGCGCGGATGGAAGCCCGAGCCGGGCACCCGCTGCCCCCGCCGTACTGGGCGTCGGTGTGGCCCGGCGGTCAGGCCCTCGCCCGGCACCTGCTCGACCACCCCGACCTGGTCACGGGTCGCCGAGTACTCGATCTGGCCGCCGGCTCGGGCGTGGTCGCGGTCGCCGCCGCGCTGGCCGGCGCCGCGCAGGTCGTGGCCGCCGACACCGACCCGTACTCGGTCGCCGCCGTCACCGTCAACGCGCGGGCCAACGGCGTGCGGATCGCGGCCACCGACCGGGACCTGCTGGACGACACCCCCGCCGAGCTGGATTTGTTGGTGGCCGGCGACGTCCTGTACGACGGTGCGACGGCGGCGCGGATGCTGCCCTTCCTCCGCCGCGCTGTGTTCGCCGAGGTCGACGTACTGGTGGGCGAGCCGGGCCGCGGGCATGTGCCGGCACACGGGATGGCGGTCGTCGCCGAGTATCTGGTGCCGACCACCGAGCCGACCGCCGACTCCCCGGTGCGGCGGGTGCAGGTGCTGCGGCCACGCTGACGCCGGCCCTGAGCGGGGCATCAGGGACAGCTGGGGGCCTCTCCGGATACCCCGGCGAGGCCACCTGGTCCTAACGTGTTGGGCATGGATTGGCTGGCCCAGATTGGAGAGCTCCCCACTCTCCCGCTATTGGGGGCACTCGGTGTGGTGATGGTCTTTGATGCCGTGCCGCTGCTCGGGGTGCTGGTGCCCGGAGACGTGGCGATCCTCGCGGCGGTGGGGGTGCCGGGCCGCACCGCCTGCCTCGCCGTGCTCGGCACCGTGGTCGCCGGCTGCCTGGCCGGCTGGTCACTGAGCTTCCTGGTCGGCCGTCACCTCGCTGATCGGCTGCGGCGCGGGTGGGTTGGTGACCGGATCGGCGAACAGCGGTGGGCGGCGGCGGAGCACTTGTTGCGCCGCAGCGGCGGCAAGATGGTGCTGGTGGCGCCCTTCCTGCCGGTCCTCAACGCGCTCCTGCCGCTGGTCGCCGGTGGCCTGCGGATGTCGTACCGGCGGTTTCTGGGCTGTGCGGCGCTCGGTGCGGCGGCGTGGGGCGGGCTCTATCTGGCGCTGGGTGCGGCGGCCCGGTCGATCACCGGGCTACTGCCCGGCGCACCCAGCCCGATGGTGGTGACGATGGTGGTCGGTCTGCTGCTCGCCACCGGGGTGTTGGCGGTGGCTCGGCGTCGGGTGTTGCCGGAACTGCCCGACGACGGGTACCCGGCCCCCGACGGGTCCGCCACCCGGCCACGGCGTCGGAGCAGGCGTCCGGCCTCGACCGTGGCTGACGTGTCACCGGCGCCGGGCGGCGGGATACCGGTCACGACACCAGTCGACTAGGTTCGGTGCATCGACATCGGTGACGGTGATGTGAAGGTGGGGAGACTGGATGCCCGGGAAGCGTCGTTCATGGTGGGGCTGGGGCTACGTCGAGGACGCGGTAACCGGTGCTGAAGCCGGGCGGCTCGCCGACCGGGTGCGGGCCCTGCTACCCGACGTTGACCTGACCCCGCACGAACCGCCGCCGGTGGCCGAGTTGGACCTGCCGCCGGCGCGGGTCACTCCGCCAACGGCGCTGTCACACCTCTGCTCAGCTGAGCCGGCCGACCGGGCGGCGCACGCGCACGGAAAGGCGTTCCGGGACGTGGTCCGGAACCTGCACGGCGACGTACGGCACCCGCCGGACCTGGTCGCCCGCCCCACCTCCGAGCAGGACGTGGCCGACCTGCTGGACTGGTGCTCGCGCTCCGGCCTGGCGGTCGTCCCGTACGGTGGCGGCTCCTCTGTGGTCGGCGGGGTGGAGCCCCGGGTGGGCGACGGCTACCCGGGCGCGGTCAGCCTCGACCTCGGCCGGCTCGACCGGGTGCTGGAGGTCGACCGGACCAGCCGGGCGGCGCGGGTCCAGGCCGGCGTGTTCGGGCCGGCGCTGGAGGAGCACCTTCGCCCGCAGCACCTCACCCTGCGGCACTTCCCGCAGTCGTTCGAGTTCTCCACGCTCGGGGGCTGGCTCGCGACCCGGGCGGGCGGGCACTACGCGACGGTCCTGACCCACATCGACGACCTGGTGGAGGCGCTGCGGGTGGTCACCCCCGCCGGCACCAGCCAGTCCCGACGGTTGCCGGCCTCCGGCGCGGGGCCGTCACCCGACCGGCTGTTCCTCGGTTCGGAGGGCACGCTCGGCGTCATCACCGAGGCGTGGCTCCGGGTGCAGGACCGGCCGCGGTGGCGGGCGGACGCGGCAGTGCACTTCGACGACCACGACGCCGCCGTCGCGGCGACCCGGGCGATCGCCCAGTCCGGGTTGCACCCGAGCAACTGCCGGCTGCTCGACCCGGCGGAGGCGCTGCTGAACGCTGGCGTGGCGACCGGCGGCGGGGTGCTCGTGCTGGGCTTCGAGTCCGCGGACCACCCGGTCGGGCCCGTGCTGGACCGGGCCATCGAATTGTGCCGGGACCACGGCGGGACACTGCCCGAGCCACCCCGGGAGCGTGACGCGCCAGCGCCCCGGGGGAGTGGCGCCACCGACACCTGGCGGTCGTCGTTCCTGCGGATGCCGTACCAGCGGGACGCCCTCGCGGCCCGGTCGATGATCGTGGAGACCTTCGAGACCGCCTGCACCTGGGACCGCTATCCGGCGCTGCGCGCCGCGGTGCTCGACACAGTCGGCGCGGCGCTGCGGGAGGTCGGCGCGACCGGGGTGGTCACCTGTCGGTTCACCCACATCTACCCGGACGGGCCGGCCCCCTACTTCGGCGTCTACGCCGCCGGCCGGTGGGGCAGCACCGTCGCCCAGTGGGATCAGATCAAGTCCGCCGTCTCCGCGGCGCTGCTCGCCGCCGGGGGCACCATCACCCACCACCACGCCGTCGGTCGCGACCACCGACCCTGGTACGACCAGCAGCGCCCCGAGCCGGTGGCGCTGGCGCTGCGCGCCGCGAAAGCCACCCTCGATCCATCCTGGGTGCTCAACCCCGGCGTCCTCCTGGACGCTCCGGGCGTCGGCGGTGCGGCGGCGAGCCGGTCGAGCGGTAGGGCGGAGCGGGTCGCGTAGCAGACCGCTGTCACCACGTGTTCTGGCCGTGTACGAGGTGGCCGATGGTCAGGAGGCGACCGGCGTGTTGACGGTGGCGCCGTCCCTCGGGCGGGGCGTGGCTGGGCTACCCAAATTCGCGATCCCCGGAATGGGCAGGACAATGACGACGGAGAGCACGAGAACGCCGGCGGCGATGGTGGCGAGTGTGGTGGGACCCGCGATGGTGAAGAGCCATCCGGCGAGGGCGAGGCCGATGGGCGTGAATGCGGTGTTGGCCAGGGAGTCGACCGACATAACCCGGCCGAGTTTTTCCTTCGGCGTCGAGGCTTGCAGCGCGCTGAGCCACAGCACCGCGAACCCGCCGAGACCAGCGCCGGCGACAAAGGAGAGCGGCGCCAGGAGGAGGCCGGTGGCGCCCAACGCCAAACTCGCGAGTTGGGGCAGCTGAGCCAGCAGGCAGAACATCGCCGCGTAGCCGGGACGGCGTGGGTGCCGGGTACCGGCGAAAGCGGCTCCGGCCAGCGAACCAGTGGCTTCGGCCGCCACCACCAGACCGTATATCCGTTCACTTTCGGTGCCGAGTACCAGCGGTAGCAGCACGTACAGTGGTCCATTGACCAGCGCTAACTGCACTGTGCCCTGAACCATGATGGACGACATCCATGGTCTGGCCCGCACATGGTGCAGTCCTTCGCGGAAGTCTTGCCAGACGCTCGTCTGCGGCTGACCCAGCTGAGGCGCGACATCGCGAATCACCAGCAACGTGCTGATGCTGATTAAGAACGTTGCCATGTCAATGAGGAGCGTGGTCTGCGCTGAGGTTGCAGCCACCATGACCCCTGCGGCGGCGGCACCGGCTACTGCAGCGATGCGATTCGACATCGCCCGCAACGCGTTGCCCGGTGCGATGAGCGCGGGCGGGAGTAGTGACGGGAGCAGCGCCCCATAAGCGGGCCGATACAGCCCGAGACCAAGACCCATGACGAGCGCCGCGGTGAGTAAGGTGGGCAGCGGAGCCGCTGGGCCGGCAAGCAGGATCGCCGCGAGGGCCACAAGCCGGATCAGATCAGAGATTATGATCATGACGGTACGGCGGCGGCGGTCCGCGAGGACGCCGCCGACGAGAACAGACACCACGCCGCCCAGGGCGACCATCGCCAGCACCAAACTGATGGCGCGGGCGGCATCGGGTCGCGGTAGCAGGAACAGCGCGATAGCGACCCCGAAGACCGCGTCGCCGAAAATGTTGATCGTCTGTCCCAGCCACGCCGCCCGAAATTCCTTGTGCCGCAACGGCTCGAGAAGCTGCATTGTTTGTTTGCCCCACCCGCGTCGCCGCGGTGCTGGCCGGCCGTCAGGGCCGACCGGATCGCGCGGCCGGGGAAGCCCCGGCCGCGCGATCAGTCATCCTGGCTCAGCTCAGCTCAGCTGAGCTTGATCTCCTGTTGGGCCGTGAGCTCACCGCCCTTGATCTCGTAGGCCCACGTCACCACCCGGGACTCGTCCACGTCACCGTTCTCATCGAACTTGAGGGACTTCGAGACCCCCTCCTTGTCGTACGAGTCGACCCACGCCAGCAGATCGGCACGCGTGGTGTTGCCCTCGGCCAGGCCCTCGATCAACACGTTCGCGGCGTCGAAACCCTCGGCACCGAAGGGCCCCGGAGGAGCGCCGTACTCCGCTTCGAAGTCAGCCGCGAAGGTGCCGCCTGCCTTTTCCGACGGCAGACACAGGCAGGTGATGATCGCACCTTCGGCGCTGGCTCCGGCACCCTTCGGGAAGGACGGGTCGTAGATCCCGTCGAGGCCGAGGAAGGGGGTCGTGATGCCGGCCTCCCGCAGCTGCTTCACCAGCGGAGCGGCCTCGTTCGTGTAGCCGCCGTAGGCGATCGCGTCCGGGGCGGCAGCCTTGATCTTCGAGATGGTGGCGGCGAAGTTGACCTGCTTCTCCTGCACCTGGTCGGTGCCGCCCGCCAACTCACCGAGGGCCTCGGTGAGTTGGTCGGTGATGCCGGCGCCGTAGGTGGTGCCGTCATTGATCACGAAGACCTTCTTGGCCTGCACGACGTCTCGAAGGTAGACGGCGGCGGCGGCACCCTGGACGGCGTCGTTACCGACCACCCGGTGGAACACCTCGTTACCGCCCGCGGTCAGCTCGATCGCGGTCGCCGACGGGCTGACCATCACCATCTCGGCCGCCTCGTAGACCGCCATCGTCGCCTTGCTCTCACCGGAGAACCCACCGCCGATGACGCCCAGGAAGGACGCGTCGCCGGCCACCCTGTTCGCGACCGGTGTGGCTTCGGTCGGGTCACCCTTGGTGTCGAACTCCTGCAGCGTCACCTCACAGTCCGGGTTCGCCTCGTTGTGCTGCTTCACCGCAAGTTGGGCACTCTTGAGCGCCGGAATCGCCAGACCCGAGTTCGGTCCGGTGTAGGCACCGAACATGGCGATCTTGCCACCGCAGTCACTGCCGCCGGCGGTGTCGTCCTTCTCCGCCTGACAGCCCGCCACGCCAAGGAGGGCTGCTGACAACCCAATGGCGCCGAGCGCCCGTACGTATTTACGCCTCACGGCTATTGACCTCCTCCAGTTGCAGGGGCCCGAGCGCACCCGAGGCAGGCGACCGCACCAGTACGTCAGCCTCCCCACCTCGATGTGAGCCCGCACACCTGCCACGGCTCGTGATGGCGGAGCGTACTGGGCCGACAAACGGTCCCGGAAGCCCTCGAAGTTACGCTTGTCAAACTGTTACGGATACCAGCGTCAATATGGCCTGAACCTGCAACATCCGGCACAGTTGCCCCGAGGCCCACACACGGGGCCGACTCAGGCAGCAGGACCGTGTTCGGCGCCGTACTGTTCGGGTTGTCGGCAAACCACCGTTGGGCTACCGCAACCCCAGGCGGTCACCCCGGGACCGAGCCGCCTCCCAGCCGTGACGGTTACCAGCCGCGGGCTCGCCACCGGGGCAGGGCGGGCCGTTCGGCGCCGAGGGTGCTGTCCCTGCCGTGGCCTGGGTAGAACCAGGTGTTGTCGGGTAGCCGGTCGAAGAGGCGCTGCTCGACATCGTCGATGAGCTGAGCGAAGCGTTGCGGGTCCTGCTCGGTGTTGCCCACCCCGCCCGGAAAGAGGCTGTCCCCGGTGAACAGGTGCGGTGTGCCGGATGGGTCCTGGTAGAGCAGGGCGATCGAGCCCGGGGTGTGCCCGCGCAGGTGAATCACCTCCAGCGTGCAGTCGCCGACCGGGATTCGGTCGCCGTCGGCGAGGGGCTCCACCTTGATCGGCAGCCCGGGCGCGTCCTCGGCGTGCGCCAACGGCCGGGCCCCGGTATCGGCCACCACCTCTTCGAGTGCCAGCCAGTGGTCCATGTGCTGGTGGGTGGTGACCACCGTGGCGAGGCCGGCGTCGCCGATCAGGTCGAGTAGCCGGGGCGCCTCGTTGGCCGCGTCCACCAAGACCTGCTCGCCGTTGCTCCGGCAGCGCAGCAGGTAGGCGTTGTTGTCCATCGGGCCCACCGACATCTTGGTGATGGTGAGCCGGTCCAACTCGCGGGTGGCTGGCGGGCCGCCGGGGGTGACGTCTCCGGTGTAGGTCATTGGTCGGTCAGATCCATTCGGGTGGGGTCGGTAGCGGGCCGTCGGGGGCGACGGTGAGCAGGGTGCCGGGGCTGCGGCCGATCAGCCAGGCGGCGAGGTGGGGCGCGGCGCCGCTCACGGTGGGGGCGGCGGTACGGTCGCCGACCACCAGTTCGTGCGCTCTGCCGTCGCAGCGCAGCACCATCGGCGGCGCGTCGGAGCGCCCGGCCAGGTCGGTGGCGACCTCGCGCAGGAGCCGGTGGCCGAACGCTTCCGGCCAGTCGGCGGGCTGGTAGTCGACGGCCAGGTCCACGTGGTGCACCTCGACTTCGCGGAGTCGGCCCCAGACGAGGTTCGCCGCGGACCACGGCCCGCGTCGGGTGGCGACGGTGGCGCCCCACGCCTCGGTCGGCATCGCCGCCACCGCCTCGGCGAACCGCTCCGCGCTGCGGCGCAGGTCGTCCCGGTGCGCGGCGGGTGGGCGGGCGGCGCCGGCCTCGATGTCCGCGGAGCGGGCGGCGGGGCTCGCGTACATCGGGATGGGGTCCCCGGTGCGGGCGGCGGTGAGCAGGTTGACGAACCCGTCGGCGTTGCGGGCAAGGTGGGCCAGCACATGTCCCCGGGTCCAACCGGGCAGCAGGGACGCGGTGGCCAGGCTCGTCTCGTCGAGGTCCGCCGTGGTGCGCAGGAGACGGGCCGTGGCGTCGTCCACCTCGCCGGTCAGCCGCAGTGGATCGGAGGTCACTTCTCGACCCTAGCGGTCGGGCCGTCCGTTCGTCGCCGGGGAAATTGGTTTCGGGTGCCCGGCGGTGCGCCCTACGGTCGGCGACAACGCGAGGCCGGGAGGTCGGAGGAGGTAATGGATTTCGTGACCATCGATCTGGCGGCCCTGGGTTGGGACGCCGACCGGGTGTCCGACGCGCGACGGCGCGCCGACTGTCAGCCGGGCCGGGTGGCCTGGGTGGAGCGGGGGGTCTGCACCGTCCTGACGGCCGCCGGCCCACTCCGCGCCACCCTCGGCGGGGCGGTGCTGGCCATGGCCGCCCGGGACCGGACTTACCTGCCGTGCGTGGGGGACTGGGTGCTGCTCGCCACCTGGCCCGACCGGCACGTGACGGTCGAGGTGGTGCTGCCCCGGCGGACCGCGTTGCTGGGCTCGCCCGCCGGCAGGGTCGGCGGCCGGTCGTCCCGCACCGGGACGGGCGGGCAGATCCTGGCGGCCAACCTGACCGCCACGGCGGTGGTCGAGCCGATGCGTCCCGAGCCCGACTTTGGGCGGGTTGGGCGCCTGCTGGCGCTCGCGCAGGAGTCGGGGGCCCGGCCGTTGGTGGTGCTGACCAAGTCCGACCTGGTCGCCGATCCGGCTGCGGTGGTGCGGCGGGTTGCGGCGGCGGCGCCGGGGGTGCCGGTGCTGCCGGTCAGTGCGCGGCGGGGTGCGGGGCTCGACCCGCTACGCGCGGAGGTGGCGTCCGGTCGGACCCTTGGCCTGCTCGGCCCGTCCCGGTCAGGCCGGTCGAGTCTGGTGAACGTGCTGGCCGGCGCGGTGGCGCTGCCGACGTCGACGAGCGGGCGGGGGGACGGCGCGGGCCGACCCCACTCCGCTGGGCGGGCGCTGGTGGCGGTGCCGGGCGGTGGCGCGGTGGTGAAGACCCCGGGGGTACGGGTGGTGCCCGGCTGACCGACCTGAGCTGGGGGAATGCGCGGAAGAAGGGAAGTGTCACACCCCAGGGCTAGGCTTGCCGAGGCGCTCTTTGGGCGCGTTGGTGACCAGGAAACAAAGGGAACCAGGTGACAAAGGCAACCAGGTAACAAAGGTGACCAAGTGGCTAGGTAGCCACCCTGCCCAATGGGCGACACAACCGCACAGCGCGACCGCTTGGCCGTCATCCGGGGCAAATCTTCCGGATAGTGCCGTCGGGCGACAGCTGCCATCAATCCGCACCCCGGGAGTACACGCACCGTGGTTGACCGACTCATCATCCGTGGCGCGCGCGAGCACAACTTGCGTGACGTCAGTCTCGACCTGCCGCGGGACGCGCTCATCGTGTTCACCGGGCTGTCCGGTTCCGGCAAGTCGAGCCTGGCCTTCGACACCATCTTCGCCGAGGGGCAGCGGCGCTACGTCGAGTCGTTGTCGTCGTACGCGCGGCAGTTCCTCGGCCAGATGGACAAGCCGGATGTGGACTTCATCGAAGGGCTCAGCCCGGCCGTCTCCATCGACCAGAAGTCGACCTCGCGTAACCCCCGGTCGACCGTGGGCACGATCACTGAGGTCTACGACTACCTGCGCCTGCTCTTCGCCCGGATCGGCCAGCCGCACTGCCCGGTCTGCGGCGAGCGGATCTCCCGGCAGACCCCGCAGCAGATCGTCGACCGGGTCCTGGCCATGGCTGAGGGCACCCGGTTCATGGTGCTCGCGCCGGTCGTGCGGGGCCGTAAGGGCGAATATGTAGACCTCTTCGCCGAGTTGCAGGCGAAGGGTTACGCCCGCGCCCGGGTGGACGGGGTGGTGCACCCGCTGACCGAGCCACCGAAGCTCAAGAAGCAGGAGAAGCACACTATCGAGGTGGTCATCGACCGGCTCACCGTGAAGCCGTCGGCCAAGCAGCGGCTGACGGACTCGGTCGAGGCGGCGCTCGGGCTCTCCAGCGGTCTGGTGCTGCTGGACTTCGTCGACCTGCCCGAGGACGACCCGGAGCGGGAGCGCCGCTACTCGGAGCATCTGGCCTGCCCCAACGACCACCAGCTCGCGATCGAGGACCTGGAGCCCCGGGTCTTCTCCTTCAACGCCCCCTACGGCGCGTGCCCGGAGTGCACCGGCCTGGGCACGAAGAAGGAGGTCGACCCGGAGCTGGTGATCCCCGACCCGGAGCGCACCCTGCGGGAGGGGGCGATCCAGCCCTGGTCCGGCGGACACACCCTGGAATACTTCCTGCGCCTGCTGGAAGCGCTGGGCGAGGCGGAGCACTTCGATCTCGACACGCCGTGGCGGGCGCTGCCGGCCCGGATCCAGAAGACGATCCTGCACGGCGCCGACGACCAGGTGCACGTGCGGTACCGCAACAAGTACGGCCGGGAACGCTCGTACTACACCGGTTTCGAGGGTGTGATGCAGTGGATCGAGCGCCGGCACTCGGATACCGAGTCGGAGTGGTCCCGGGAGAAGTACGAGGGCTACATGCGGGACGTGCCCTGTGCCGCCTGCGGCGGCGCCCGGCTCAAGCCGGAGGTGTTGGCGGTCACCGTCGCCGGCCGGAGTATCGCCGAAGTGTGCGGGATGTCCATCGGGGAGTGCGCCGAGCTGCTCGCCGGCGTCGAATTGACCGATCGGCAGCGGCTGATCGCCGAGCGGGTCCTTAAGGAGATCAACGCTCGGCTGCGGTTCCTGCTCGACGTCGGGCTGGACTACCTCTCCCTGGACCGCCCGGCCGGCACCCTCTCCGGGGGCGAGGCACAGCGCATCCGGCTGGCCACCCAGATCGGTTCCGGCCTGGTCGGCGTCCTCTACGTGCTGGACGAGCCGTCAATCGGTCTGCACCAGCGCGACAACCACCGCCTGATCGAGACGCTGCTGCGCCTGCGTGGGCTTGGCAACACGTTGATCGTCGTCGAGCATGACGAGGACACCATCCGGACGGCGGACTGGATCGTCGACATCGGTCCGGGGGCCGGCGAGCACGGCGGCCGGATCGTGCACAGCGGGTCGGTCCCGGCGCTGTTGGAGAACCCGGAGTCGGTGACCGGGGCGTACCTGGCCGGCCGGAAGGAGATCCCGACGCCGCAGCGGCGCCGTCCGCAGACGCCGGGCCGGGAGCTGACGGTGCGGGGGGCCCGCGAACACAACCTGCGGAACCTGACTGTGACGTTCCCGCTCGGTCAACTGATCGCCGTCACCGGGGTCAGCGGCTCCGGCAAGTCGACCCTGGTCAACGACATCCTGTACGCGGTGCTGGCCAATCAGATCAACGGGGCGCGGCTGGTGCCGGGCCGGCACACCCGGGTCGCCGGTCTGGAACACGTGGACAAGGTCGTCGGGGTGGATCAGTCGCCGATCGGGCGTACCCCGCGATCCAACCCGGCCACCTACACCGGCGTCTGGGATCACGTTCGCAAGCTGTTCGCCGAGACGGTCGAGGCCAAAGTCCGGGGGTACGGGCCGGGCCGGTTCTCGTTCAACGTCAAGGGGGGCCGGTGTGAGGCCTGTTCCGGCGACGGCACTCTCAAGATCGAGATGAACTTCCTGCCCGACGTCTACGTGCCGTGCGAGGTCTGCAAGGGCGCTCGGTACAACCGGGAGACCCTGGAGGTGCGCTACAAGGGCAAGACCGTCTCGGATGTGCTGGAGATGCCGATCGAGGAGGCGGCGGAGTTCTTCTCCGCCATTCCGGCCATCCACCGGCACCTTCGGACGCTGGTGGACGTGGGGCTCGGCTACGTCCGGCTGGGCCAGCCCGCGCCCACCCTCTCCGGTGGCGAGGCGCAGCGGGTCAAGCTCGCCTCTGAGCTGCAGAAGCGCTCTACCGGGCGAACAGTCTACGTGCTCGACGAGCCGACCACCGGGCTGCACTTCGAGGACATCCGGAAGCTGCTGATGGTGCTGGAGGGGTTGGTCGACAAGGGCAACACCGTGATCACCATCGAGCACAACCTCGACGTGATCAAGACCGCTGACTGGATCATCGACATGGGGCCGGAGGGCGGCCACCGCGGCGGCACGGTCCTCGCCGCCGGCACCCCGGAGGAGGTCGCGGAGGTGCCCGAGAGTCACACCGGCCAGTTTGTGCGCCAGGTGCTCAAGCTCGACGGTACGGCGCAGGGCGCGGCACAGGCCACCTCCCGGGCGGCCAAGGCCAACGGGGCGAAGACCCGTGCGGCGGGGGCGAAGACCCGTGCCGCCCGGAAGACCGCCAGCAAGGCTCGGTGACCGGCCGGCGTCACCGGTCCGGGGCGCCCGAGGCGACACGGACCGGTGAATGATCAGGGCGGCAAGGTGACCGGGCCGGTGACCCTCGCCGGCCGGGTAGGGTCGCACGGGTGGCACCGGGACGCGGACCGGGTGAACCGACCGGGCGCGTTGGTCTCGGGGGACCGACTGGGCACACCATCATGGCAGCGGTCGTTGGCCGAGGAGATTGCGGAATGAGTGACGAGCAGACGGGGACCGGTGCGGAGGTCGGCACCGGCGACGGCGTACGGACCCGGCGAGCCGTGCTGGCCGGCGCAGGTGCGGTCGGCGCCGCGATGGCCCTGGCCGCCTGCGGCGACAGCTCCACCGGCGAAGCCGAGGCCAGCCCCGGCCCGGCGTTGAGCGAGAGCGGCGACCCGGGCGGCGGCGATCGGGAGGGAGCCCAGTCGCTGGCCCGGACCAGTGACATCCCGGTCGGGGGTGGTGTCGTCTACGCCGCGCAGGGTGTTGTCATCACCCAACCGTCAGCGGGGGAGTTCAAGGGCTTCGACCCGATCTGCCCGCACCAGAACTGTCCGGTGGGGAACGTGGACGGTGGCACGATCAACTGCACCTGTCACGGGAGCAAGTTCTCGATCGAGGACGGTTCGGTGCTGACCGGCCCGTCCACCAAGCCCCTCGCCCCGCGGGATGTCTCAGTCAACGGCGACCAGATCTCGCTCGCCTGACTGACGGTAGTCGGCTGTGGTGGGCCTGGTCGGCCCGACCACAGCCGACTAGGCCGACCGCCCCGTTGGCGCTTGACCGCACCCGTTGGCGCTCGGAGGCTGTCGGAGCCGGCGACTAGGCTCGGAACGTGGCTGATCCCTCGTCCTACCGTCCCGCGTCCGGCACGATCCCGGAGTCACCGGGGGTCTACCGGTTCCGCGATGGAACCGGCCGGGTCATCTACGTTGGCAAGGCGCGCAACCTGCGCAACCGGCTCAATTCCTACTTCGCCGACCCGGTCAATCTGCACCAGCGCACCCGGCAGATGGTCTTCACCGCCGAATCGGTGGACTGGATCTCCGTCGCCACCGAGGTCGAGGCGCTCCAGCAGGAGTTCACCGAGATCAAGCAGTACGATCCGCGGTTCAACGTCCGCTACCGGGACGACAAGTCCTACCCGTACCTGGCGGTCACGGTCGCCGAGGAGTTCCCCCGGCTCCAGGTCATGCGGGGGACGAAGCGCAAGGGGGTGCGCTACTTCGGGCCGTACTCGCACGCCTGGGCGATCCGCGAGACGCTCGACCTGCTGCTTCGGGTCTTTCCGGCGCGCACCTGCTCGTCGGGGGTTTTCAAGCGGGCCGGTCAGGTCGGCCGTCCCTGCCTGCTGGGCTACATCGACAAGTGCTCCGCGCCCTGCGTCGGCAGCGTCTCCGCCGAGGAGCACCGGGCGATCGTGGACGGCTTCTGCGACTTCATGGGCGGCCGGACCGACCTCATGGTCCGCCGGTTGGAGCGGGAGATGGCCGACGCCAGTGCGGCGCTGGAGTTCGAGCGGGCCGCCCGGCTCCGCGACGACCTGGCCGCCCTGCGCCGGGCGATGGAGAAGCAGACCGTGGTCTTCGGCGACGGCACCGACGCCGACGTGGTCGCCTTCGCCGATGACCCGCTGGAGGCGGCCGTGCAGGTGTTTCACGTGCGGGACGGGCGCATCCGTGGCCAGCGCGGCTGGGTGGTCGAGAAGACCGAGGAGCTGACCATCGGTGATCTGGTCCACCACTTCTGCACCCAGGTGTATGGCGGGGAGCAGGGTGAGGCCGATGTCCCCCGGGAACTCCTCGTGCCCGAGCTTCCCACCGACGTCGAGGCGCTCGCCGACTGGCTCTCCGACCATCGCGGCAGCCGGGTGACGCTGCGGGTTCCGCAGCGCGGCGACAAGCGGGCCCTGCTGGAGACGGTCGCGCGCAACGCCACCGACGCCCTGGCCCGGCACAAGCTCAAACGCGCCGGTGATCTGACCACCCGGAGTAAGGCCCTCGACGAGATCGCCGAGACGCTGGGCCTGCAGACGGCGCCGCTGCGCATCGAGTGTTACGACATCTCCCAGATCCAGGGCACCGACGTGGTGGCCAGCATGGTGGTCTTCGAGGACGGGTTGCCGCGCAAGAGCGAGTATCGGCGGTTCATCATCCGGGGCGCCACCGACGACCTCTCGGCGATGTCGGAGGTGCTGCGGCGGCGGTTCGCCCGTTACCTGGACGCCCGGGCCGAGACGGGGGAGGCCGGTGTCGAGTCGGCCGGTGAACCGGTCGCCCCGGCCGGGCCGGCTTCGACCGGTACGGGTGCGGCCGACGAGCCACGGGTCGGCACCCTGGTCGATCCGACCACCGGCCGGCCACGCAGGTTCGCCTACCCACCACAGCTGGTGGTGGTGGACGGGGGCGCGCCGCAGGTAGCGGCGGCGGCGCAGGCCCTCGCCGAGTTGGGCGTCGATGACGTGGCACTCTGCGGGCTGGCGAAGCGGCTGGAGGAGGTGTGGCTGCCCGACGACGACTTCCCGGCCATCCTGCCGCGCACCTCCGAGGGCCTCTACCTGCTGCAGCGGGTGCGAGACGAGGCGCACCGGTTCGCCATCACGTTCCACCGGCAGCGGCGTTCCCGGCGGATGACCGAGTCGGCGCTGGACCGGGTGCCCGGGCTCGGCGAGGTGCGGCGCACGGCGCTGCTGCGCCACTTCGGCTCGCTGAAGCGACTCTCCGCCGCCTCGGTGGAGGAGATCACCGAGGTCCCCGGGGTCGGCAAGCGGACCGCCGAGGCGATCCTCGCCGCACTCGGCGACTCGACGGAGCCAGATAAACCACGCACGTAGTACCTGTCAATCGGAGCGTTTCTGACAGAAGGGTCCGGCACGGGCATGCTGAAGGTGACATCGGTAGACGGCACGGTGATCGCGTACGAACGCTGCGGGGACCACGGCGCAGATCCGCTGATCGTGGTCGGCGGCGCCACCTGCGACCGGGCGAAGACCCGCGAACTGGCCGAAGGACTCGGCGCCCACCTGCCGGTCGTCAACTACGACCGCCGTGGTCGCGGCGACAGCGGCGACGTCAGCCCGTACGCCGTCGAGCGGGAGGTTGAGGATATCGCCGCCCTCGTCAACGACCTCGGTGCCGATGTCATCCTGTACGGGCACTCGTCCGGTGCCGCCCTGGTGCTGCACGCGGCCGCGGCCGGGGTGCCGGCCCGGGCGGTCGTGCTCCACGAACCACCCTTCGGCGCGGACACCGACGAGGACCGCCAAGAGGCCCGCGACTACGCCGAGGCCCTGACCACGCTGCTGGCGGAGGGTCGACGCGACGACGCTGTGGCGCTGTTCTTCCAGACCACCGGGGTGCCGGCGGAGGCGGTGGCCGAGCTGCGCCACGAGCCGTGGTGGGCCGACGTGGTGGCGCTCGCGCCGACGCTCGCCTACGACTCGGCGGTCATGGGTGACCGCAGCCGTGGTGGCGTCCTGCCGGTGGAGGTCGCCGCCCGGGTTTCCGTGCCCGCGCTGGTGCTCAGCGGCGGCGACAGCCCGGACTGGATGATCGAGGTGGCCCGCGCCGCCGCCGCGGCGCTGCCGCGGGGCACGCACCGGGTGCTGCCCGGCGAGGGGCACGTACCGTCGCCGCAGACCCTCGCCCCGGTGCTGACGGACTTCATCGCCCGAGGCTGAACCGCCGATGACGCCAGCGCGGACCTGTTGGGTGGCTGATCGACTCGCCTTGATCGATTAAGCAGGGTGTGGGGTGTCGGCGAGTACGGCCAGCACCTGCTCGCCGTACTTCGCCAGCTTCGCCTCTCCGACGCCACTGACCTGGGCCAGGTCGGCCAGGACGGCCGGTGCGTCGGTGGCGATCTGCCGCAGCGTGTCGTCGTGGAAGATCACGTACGCCGGCACGCCCTGCTCCTTGGCGGTGGTGGCCCGCCAGGCGCGTAGCCGCTCGAAGGCCTCGGCGGCGGTCGGCGCCAGCTCGGCGACCACGGTGGCCGCGCCGCGCGGCTTCGCCGGTCGGGCCTTCCGGGCCGGTTCGCGGCGGAGCATGACGGTGCGGCGCCGACCCAGCACCTCCGCGCTGGTGTCGGTGAGGGCCAGGGTGCCGTAGTCTCCCTCGACCGCCAGCAGCCCCTCGGCGAGCAGCTGCCGGACCACTCCCCGCCACTCCGCCTCGCTCAGCTCGGTGCCGATGCCGAAGACCGTCAGGGAGTCGTGCCGGTGCTGCTGGACCTTGTCGGTGGCGCGGCCGAGCAGGATGTCGACGCAGTGCCCGGAGCCGAAGCGTTGGTTCCGTTCCCGGTCAAGCCGGTAGACCGTGGAGAGCAACTTCTGCGCGGCGACCGTGCCGTCCCACGACTCGGGCGGCTGCAGGCAGGTGTCGCAGTTGCCGCAGGCGGCGGCGGTCTCGCCGAAGTAGTCCAGCAGCTGCACCCGGCGGCAGCGGACCGTCTCGCAGAGCGCGAGCATCGCCTCCAGATGGGCGGCGAGGTTACGCCGGTGCGCCAGGTCCCCCTCCGAGGTGTCGATCAGCCGGCGCTGCTGCACCACATCGGTCAGGCCGTAGGCGAGCCAGGCTGTTGCCGGCAGGCCGTCCCGTCCGGCGCGGCCGGTCTCCTGGTAGTAGCCCTCCACCGACTTCGGTAGGTCCAGGTGGGCGACGAACCGTACGTCCGGCTTGTCGATGCCCATCCCGAACGCGATCGTCGCGACCATGACCAGGCCGTCCTCGCGCAGGAAACGCTGCTGGTGCCGGGCGCGGGTGACCGCGTCCAGGCCGGCGTGGTACGGCAACGCGGCAACACCGTTGTCGACCAGGAACTCCGCGGTCTTCTCCACGCTGGCCCGGGAGAGGCAGTAGATGATGCCGGCGTCCCCCGGGTGCTCGTCCCGGAGCAGGGCCAGCAGCTGCCGCTTCGGCTCCCGCTTCGCCGCGATGCGGTACTGGATGTTGGGCCGGTCGAAGCTCGCGACGAAGTGCCGGGCCGAGGTGAGCTGAAGCCGGGTGGCGATCTCGGCCCGGGTGGCGCTGGTCGCGGTGGCGGTCAACGCCACCCGGGGCACCCCCGGCCAGCGTTCGTGCAGCATTGACAGGGCCAGGTAGTCCGGGCGGAAGTCGTGCCCCCACTGCGACACGCAGTGCGCCTCGTCGATCGCGAAGAGGCTGATCCGCCCCTGGTCGAGCAGGTGCTGCACGCTCCGGGTGCCCAGGGCCTCCGGGGCGAGGTAGAGCAGATCCAGCTCCCCGGCGACGAAGGCTCGCTCGACTGCGCGGCGGGCGTCGAGGTCCAGCGTCGAGTTGAGGAAGCCGGCCCGGACCCCGACCGCGGTCAGCGCGTCGACCTGGTCCTGCATCAGCGCGATCAACGGTGACACGACCACCGCGACGCCGTCCCGCAGCAGCGCCGGGATCTGGTAGCAGAGCGACTTGCCGCCGCCGGTGGGCATCAGCACCAGGGCGTCCCCGCCGGCCGCCAGGTGTTCGATGACCTCCTGCTGGAAGCCCCGGAAGGCGTCGTAGCCGAAGACACGCCGCAGTGTTTCCAGCGCGGCGGGCTGCTGGTCGGTGGCGGAGGGCATGGGGCGCAGTCTACGAGTGGCCTCTGACGCGCCGGCCCACGCGGTAGGTCGACGCGCTCACCGGCCGCACCCGTAGTCGCCGTCGCCCCAGCGGCATGGTGTTGCGCCATTGACGGGGGTGCGCGAGGAAGCCGGTGTCGGGTTGGGGCACGGTCCTACAATGGCCGTCTTCCGGCCCTTACTTCCTCCACTAGGGAGGCACGCGCCATGACGTGGAGATCTTGATGATCACTGGTCTCTTCGGCCTCGCGCTACTGGACAGCCTTAACCCGTCGGCTCTCGCGGTAACCGTCTATCTGCTGCTGTCGACGAAGCCGTACGTCCCACGGGTCCTGGTGTATGTGGGCGCGATCTTCTCCGCCTATCTCACCCTGGGCCTGCTGCTCTTCCTGGGCGCGGAGTCCACCTTCCATCGGGTGAGCGGTTTCCTCGGCAGTGATGCCGGCTATGTGCTGCAGGGTGCGGTGGGAGCGGCTCTGCTGATCTACGGCTGGCTGACCGAACGTCGCCGCCGCCGGGCCAGCCCCACACCGCAGCGGCCCCGCTCCCACTCCTATCGGGCGATCGCGCTCCTGGGCGTGGTGGTGACGGTGGCCGAGTTCGGCACCGCGCTGCCCTACCTCGGGGCGATCGGAATCCTGGTCGGCGCGGACACATCAGTGCCGGAGGCGGTGGCGCTGCTGACCGCGTACAACGGGGTCATGGTGCTGCCACCCCTACTGATGCTGGTGGCCTACCGGGTGCTGGGCGACCGGATCCGGCAACTGTTGGAGGCCGCCGGCGGGTGGTTGATGCGGCAGGCCGCCGAGCTGTGGTCGTCGATTCTCAGTGCTGCCGGAGCGCTGCTGTTGCTCAGCTTCGTGGCTCACTTCGAGCTGTGGAAATGGATCGGCTGAATCGGCCGTTCGGACTGGTGGTAGCCCTGGCCGGCCAGCTGATTCCCCGACGGCGGTACGTCAACCCACCTGCCGGGGCGACCTGAGATTGTCGCGGGCGCAGAAGTCTGGTGGCCGATGCGGGGCGAGCTGTCTCGGTGTCGGGAATGTGACGCGGGAGATCTGGGTGGTTCGGCGGGTTAGAGTCGCTGTTCGAACCCGTGGCCCAGTTCGGGGCGCGGTGTCACAGGTTGGGGGTACCAGGTGATCGAGGGGCAGCCGAGCGTGCCGGACGGGCCCGATCCGTCGGGCGCCGACACCACGCTCGTGGTGGTGACCGGGGTCTCCGGCGGTGGGCGCAGCACTGTTGCCCGCGCGCTGGAGAACGTCGGCTACTACGTGGTCGACAACCTGCCCCAGGCGCTGATGCTGGACATGGCCGAGCTGGCGATGAAGGCCGGTGGCGCCGCCCGCCGTACGGCGATGGTGCTGGATGTGCGCTCCCGGGCGTTCTCCACCGACCTAGCCGGGGCGATCCGGGAGCTCAAGGAGCGGGGCTTCGCCCCGCGGGTGGTCTTCGTTGACGCCGACGACGAGGTGTTGATCCGGCGCTTTGAGAGCGTCCGGCGCTCGCACCCCATGCAGGGGGAGGGGCGGCTCGCCGACGGCATCGCGGTTGAGCGCGGGCTGCTGGAGGGGGCTCGCGACCAGGCCGATGTGTTCGTCGACACCAGCCACCTCAACGTCAACCAGCTGCGTCGGCGGATCGAGGAGCTCTTCGGCGCCGAGGACGCCCGCCGGCTGCGAGTTACCGTGGTCTCCTTCGGTTTCAAGTACGGCGTACCGCCGGATGCCGACTTCGTCTGCGACGCCCGGTTTCTGCCGAACCCGTACTGGGTTCCGGAGCTGCGCGAGCACACCGGGCAGGTGGCGGCGGTCAGCTCGTACGTGTTGGGCCAGGAGGGCGCCGAGGACTTCGTGGCGACCTACGCCGACCTGCTCAATGCCACCACCGCTGGTTTCGAGCGGGAGGGAAAGCGGTATCTGACCGCCGCCGTCGGCTGTACCGGTGGCAAGCACCGCAGTGTCGCCATCGCCGAGGAGCTGGCCGTGCGGCTGCGTCAGACCGGCCTCGCCGTCAACGCGCAGCACCGGGACCTGGGGCGCGAGTGACGGCTATCCGGGTGGTCACCTTCGGCGGTGGGCACGGACTATCCGCTTCGCTGCGGGCACTGCGGCGCTGCGCTCCCGAACTCGACCTTGATCTGACCGCGGTGGTGACGGTCGGCGACGACGGCGGGTCCAGCGGCCGGCTGCGGGCGGAGCGGGGCGGGCTGCCGCCGGGGGACCTGCGGCAGGCACTCGTCGCGCTGGCCGGAGATCATCCCGCCACACAGCGCAGCGCCGGGCTCTTCCAACACCGCTTCGCCGCGGTCCCGACGCCGGCGCCCGGCGACCGGTCGGGCACCGCGGGCGGACTGACCGGGCACGCCGTCGGCAATCTCGTGCTCTGCGGGCTGATGGACCTGCTCGGCGACCCGGTGGCGGCGCTGGAGCATGCCGGCGCGATGTTGGGCACGGTGGGGCGGGTGCTGCCGATGTCCTGCGAGCCGGTCGGGATCGAGGCACGGGTCCGGGGCGCTGACCCCGGCCGGCCGGCGGAGGTCAGCATCGTCAGCGGCCAGCATCAGGTGGCCGTCACCGCCGGTCGGGTCGAGTCGCTGCGGCTGAATCCGGAGGCGCCGGAGGCCTGCCCCGAGGCGTTGGCCGCCATCGGCGCCGCCGACTGGCTCCTCTTCGGCCCGGGTAGCTGGTATACCAGCGTACTGCCGCACCTGTTGGTGCCGGAGCTGGCCGCGGCCATCGCCGAAAGCCCCGCCCGCCGGCTGGTCACCCTCAACCTGGCCGCCGAGAAGGAGACGTTCGGGCTCTCTGTCGCTGATCACCTGGCCGAGCTGCGGTGGTACCTGCCGAAGCTGCGGGTCGACTGCGTACTCGGAGACGTCAAGGCGGTGGGTGACCCCGAGCCGGTCGAGCGTGCGGCAGAATCGCTGGGCGCTCGGCTGATCCTCGCCCCGGTTGCGGTCAACGACGGCACGCCCTGTCATGATTCGGCGGCTCTCGCCGCTGCTTTGGTGCCGGTCCTGGGCGCCGCTCGTTAGACACGTACGTAATCTCCGGCGACACGCCGGAACCGGTCCGTGAGAGGACGCACAATGGCGATGACGGCGGCGGTCAAGGACGAGCTGAGCCGGGTTGACGTGCCCAAGCCCTGCTGCCGGCGGGCGGAGATGGCGGCGCTGCTGCGCTTCGCCGGTGGGTTGCACATCGTCTCCGGCCGGGTGGTCGTGGAGGCCGAGCTGGACACCGGGGCGGTGGCCCGGCGGCTGCGGCGGGAGATCGCCGATGTCTACGGCTACCCCAGCGAGATCCACGTCCTCGCCTCCGGCGGCCTGCGCAAGGGCAGCCACTTCATCGTGCGGGTGGTCAAGGACGGGGAGTTCCTGGCCCGGCAGACCGGCCTGCTCGATGTCCGCGGTCGTCCGGTGCGGGGCCTGCCACCGCATGTGGTGGCCGCCAGCGTCTGCTGCGCGGTCTCGGCGTGGCGTGGCGCGTTCATGGCACACGGTTCGCTGACCGAGCCGGGTCGCTCCAGTGCGATGGAGATCACCTGCCCCGGCCCGGAGTCGGCACTCGCCCTGGTCGGCGCGGCCCGCCGGATCGGCATCGCCGCGAAGAACCGCGAGGTGCGCGGGGTGGACCGGGTGGTCGTCAAGGACGGCGACGCCATCGCCGCCCTACTCACCCGGATCGGTGCCCACTCCAGCGTGCTGGCCTGGGAGGAACGTCGGGTCCGGCGGGAGGTGCGGGCCACCGCGAACCGGTTGGCGAACTTCGACGACGCGAACCTGCGTCGGTCGGCGCGCGCGGCGGTCGCCGCCGCCGCCCGGGTCACCCGTGCCCTGGAGATCCTCGCCGACGACGCGCCACACCACCTGACCTCGGCCGGGCGGCTGCGGCTGGAGCACCGCCAGGCATCGCTGGAGGAGCTGGGCGCGCTGGCCGACCCGCCGTTGACCAAGGATGCGATCGCTGGACGGATCCGGCGGCTGCTCGCGCTCGCCGACAAGCGGGCCCGCGATCTCGGCATCCCGGATACCGAAGCGGCAGTCACGCCGGACATGCTCGTGGTCTGATAGGACGGCGGCGGGAACCACCCGCCGGAGCAAGACCCCCCATGCTCGGATAGGGTCGCTGCGTACGGCAAGGGAGCCGGCACTCGGCATTCCTCGCCGTGCGCACCGCCTCGGGCGGTCGGTCCCTCGGACCGCGGCGGGGCGGCCGAGATGAACCGTCAAACGGCCGGTTCCACCGGCTGGCGCAGACTCGTCGCCGGCCCGTGGGTCACACGCCGGCGGACTAGAACGCGAGGAGATGGGACCTGTGACCATCCGGGTTGGCATCAACGGCTTCGGCCGGATCGGCCGTAACTTCTTCCGGGCAGTGCTGGCGTCCGGCGCTGACATCGAGATCATGGCGGTCAACGACCTGACCGACAACGCGACGCTCGCCCACCTTGTCAAGTACGACAGCATCCTCGGCCGGCTGCCGCACGAGGTGAAGGCCAGCGCGGACGAGATCACCGTGGGCGGCAAGACCGTCAAGGTGTACGCCGAGAAGGACCCGGCGAACCTGCCCTGGGGCGAGCTGGGCGTGGACGTGGTCATCGAGTCCACCGGCCTGTTCACCGACGCCACCAAGGCGAAGGCACACGTCGACGGCGGCGCCAAGAAGGTGATCATCTCCGCGCCGGCGAAGAACGAGGACGTCACCGTGGTGATGGGCGTCAACCACGCGGAGTACGACCCGGCCAAGCACACCGTCATCTCCAACGCCTCCTGCACCACCAACTGCCTGGCGCCGATGGTGAAGGTCCTGCAGGACACGTTCGGCATCGAGCAGGGTCTGATGACCACCATCCACGCCTACACCCAGGACCAGAACCTCCAGGACGCTCCGCACAAGGACCTGCGTCGCGCCCGTGCCGCCGCGCTGAACATCGTGCCGACCTCCACCGGTGCGGCGAAGGCGATCGGCCTGGTGCTGCCGGAGCTCAAGGGCCGGCTGGACGGCTACGCGCTGCGGGTGCCGATCCCGACCGGGTCCGCCACCGACCTGACCGTCACCGTCGGCCGGGAGACCACGGTGGACGAGGTCAACGCCGCGATGAAGGCGGCCGCCAACGGCCCGCTCAACGGCGTCCTGTCCTACAACGAGGACCCGATCGTCTCGGCCGACATCGTCACCGACCCGGCGTCCTGCATCTTCGACGCCCCGCTGACCAAGGTGATCGGCAACCAGGTCAAGATCGTCGGCTGGTACGACAACGAGTGGGGCTACTCGAACCGCCTGGTGGACCTCGTGAAGCTGGTTGGTCAGTCGCTGTGAGTGCGCGTAGGCAGCTCGCGGGGGGCCTGGTGACGAAGGGAAGGTCGGTCCGGTGACTATCCGCACCCTCGACGACCTGCTCGCCGAGGAGGTAACGGGTCGGCGGGTGTTGGTCCGCGCGGACCTGAACGTCCCGCTCGACAAGCAGACTGGTCAGATCACCGACGACGGTCGGATCCGGGCCGTGCTGCCGACCCTGGGCGCGCTGGTCCAGGCCGGCGCGAAGGTGGTCGTCTGCTCCCACCTGGGGCGGCCGAAGGGCAGCCCCGACCCGGCGTTCAGCCTGCGCGCGGTCGCCGGGCGGCTCGGTGAGCTGCTCGGCGCGCCGGTGCACTTCGCCGAGGACACGGTGGGCGACTCGGCCCGGTCCACGGTGGCGGGCCTCGCCGACGGCCAGGTCGCCCTGCTGGAGAACCTTCGGTTCAACCCGGGTGAGACCAGCAAGGACGAGGTGGAGCGGGGCGCCTTCGCCGACCAGCTCGCCGCGCTCGCCGACGCGTACGTGGACGACGCGTTCGGCGCGGTGCACCGTCGGCACGCCAGCGTGTACGACGTACCGGCCCGGCTGCCGCACGTGGCGGGCCGGCTGGTGCTGCGCGAGGTGGAGGTGCTCGGCACCCTCGCCGGGGAGCCGGACCGCCCGTACGTGGTGGTGCTCGGTGGGTCGAAGGTCTCCGACAAGCTGGCGGTGATCGAGGCGTTGCTGCCGAAGGTCGACCGGCTGCTGGTCGGCGGCGGCATGTGCTTCACCTTCCTGAAGGCGCAGGGCCACGAGGTGGGCTCCTCGCTGCTGGAGGAGGAGATGGTCGAGACCTGCCGAAGCCTGCTGGAGCGCGCCGACGGCAAGATCATGCTGCCGGTTGACGTGGTGGCGGCGGACGCGTTCGCCCCGGACGCCCCGCACGACACGGTGCGGGCCGACGGGATCCCCAGCAAGCGGGTCGGGCTCGACATCGGCCCGGAGACGGTGGCTGGTTTCGCCGCCGCGCTGCGGGACGCTCGGACGATCTTCTGGAACGGCCCGATGGGCGTGTTCGAGATGGCGGCCTTCGCGCACGGCACCCGCGGTGTCGCCGAGGCGATCGCGAAGTCGGACGCGTTCACCGTGGTCGGTGGCGGTGACTCCGCCGCCGCGGTGCGGGCGCTCGGCCTCGACGAGCAGGCGTTCAGCCACATCTCCACCGGTGGCGGCGCCAGTCTTGAGTACCTGGAGGGCAAGACCCTCCCCGGCATCGCGGCCTTGGAGAGCTGAATGGCCAACCCCACCCGCCGGCCGCTGATGGCCGGCAACTGGAAGATGAACCTCAACCATCTCGAGGCGAACCTGCTGGTGCAGAAGCTCGCCGCGAGCCTCACCGCGGAGCAGCTCACCGAGGTCGAGACGGTGGTGCTACCGCCGTTCACCGACCTGCGGACGGTGCAGACCGCCGTGGACGGGGACAAGCTGCTCGTTGGTTACGGCGCGCAGGACCTCTCGCCGCACGCATCGGGAGCGCACACCGGTGACATCGCCGGGCCGATGCTGACGAAGCTGGGCTGCACCTACGTGGCCGTCGGCCACTCCGAGCGGCGGGCGAACCACCACGAGGATGACGCGGTCGTCAACGCGAAGGTGCAGGCGGCGCTCACCCATGGTCTCGCCCCGATCCTCTGCGTGGGGGAAGGGCTGGACGTTCGGGAGCAGGGCGGCCAGGTGGCGCACTGCAACGACCAGCTCGACGCCGCCCTCAAGGGGCTCTCCGCCGAGCAGGTGACCCAGGTTGTCGTCGCGTACGAGCCGGTCTGGGCGATCGGCACCGGCAAGACGGCCACCCCGGAGGACGCCCAGGAGGTCTGCGGGGCGCTCCGTCAGCGCCTCGCCGGGCAGTTCGGCCAGGAGACGGCCGACCAGGTGCGGATCCTGTACGGCGGGTCGGTCAAGTCGTCGAACGTGGCCGCCATCATGGCTCAGCCGGACGTGGATGGCGCCCTTGTCGGTGGCGCCAGCCTGGACGCTGAGGAGTTCGCGAAGATCTGCCGGTTCCCGGAGCACACCACCGGCTGACCGCTTCGCTATCCTTGACTCCGCCCGTCCGTCGGTCGGTGCCACCGTGCCCGTTCTGCTCGGGCGAGGATCGCAACGAGAGGACTGTCCCCCGCCATGCCGATCTGGTTCGCGTACACGTTGATCGTGTTGCTGGTCATTACGAGCGTCATGCTCACCCTGCTGATCCTGCTACACCGGGGTAAGGGCGGTGGGATGTCCAGCATGTTCGGCGGCGGGGTCAGCTCCAGCCTGGCTGGGTCGTCGGTCGCCGAGAAGAACCTGGACCGCTACACCGTTCTGGTGGGCATTGTCTGGTTCGCTTGCATCGTCGGTCTTGGGCTTTGGCTGCGGCTTCAGCAGGCTAGCGTCGGCTGAGCCCAGCACCTCGAGTCACCACCGCGCGCGGTTCGTCTTCGGACGAGCCGCGCGCGGTTCGTTTTCCCCATCCCGCCGCCGGTGCCGCCCCGTCCGCGGTGCCGCCACAAGCGGCAGCTCAGCGAAGGCTGCGGAAACGGGCGGGTAGGTCGGCGGCGGCGCTGCGATCGAGCAGCCAGAGGGTGCGGTTGGTGCCCCGCACACCGGCGGCCGGGAGCTGCACCGGCCCCGCACCAGCCAGCGCCAGGCCGACCGCGCGGGCTTTGTCCGCCCCGCTGGCGACCAGCCACACCTCCTCCGCGGTGTTGATCGTCGGCAGGGTCAGGGTGGTCCGGACCGGCGGCGGCTTCGGGCTGCCCCGGACCGCACTGACCGGCCGGCTCTCGTAGTGCACCGGATGCTCCGGGAAGACCGAGGCCACGTGTCCGTCCTCGCCCACCCCCAGCAGGAGCACGTCGAAGTGGGGGAGGACGGCGGTGCCGGGGCGGGCCGCCTGGGCCAGCTCCGCCGCGTACCGGGCGGCTGCCTCCTCCGGGTCGCTGCCGGCCGGGTCGTCCGAAGCCGGCATCGGGTGCACCCGGGCCGGGTTCAGCGGCACCGCGTCCAGGAACGCCGCCTGGGCCTGCGTCGCGTTGCGCTGCGGGTCACCCTCGGGCAGGAACCGCTCGTCGCCCCACCAGACGTCCACCCGGGACCAGTCGACCGCCTCGCGGGCGGGCAGCGCCGCCAAGGCACGGTAGACGGCGGCGGCGATCCGCCCGCCGGTCAACACCACCGACGCCTGACCGCGCCCGGCCTGCGCATCGAGGATGCGGACCAGTAACCGGGCGGCCGCCGCCTGCGCCAGCAGCTCGGCGTCGGCGTGGACCGCGATACTCGCCTCGCTCATGCCCGCGCGACCCCCGCGTGCGCAGTGATCCCCGCCTCGGCCTGCCGGGCCTGGGCCGGGTCTTTCCAGATGTGTACCCGTTGGGCGGGACGGCGTTCCAGCCCGGAGATCCCGGCCGCGGCACCGAGTGCCTCCGCGTACACCTGGTCGGCGTCGAGTCGGCGTAACTCCTCGGCCAACTCGTCGCCGAGCGGCCGGCGTACCAGCGGCAGGAGGCGGTCCTCCTGGTCGCTGCGGCGGAACACCGCCATGCTGTCGTTGCGGGTCAGCGTCAGCTCGTCGCCGTTGGCGCAGCGCAATTGCACCTCATGCATTCGGGAGTGCTGGTCGGTGTGCCGCCACTCGGGATCGATCCCCAGTCGGGCGGCGAGCCAGCCGCGCATCAGCGCGGCCGTCGGGTCGGTCGGTGGCGCCACCACGGTCGCCGCGGTGACCCGTGCCTCGGTGGTGTCGAAGGCGCCCGCCACCAGGGTGCGCCACAACGTGACGCGGGTCCAGGCCAGGTCGGTGTCACCGGGCGCGTAGTCGTGCGCCCGCTGCCGCAGCGCCTCGATCGGGTTGTCGGCCTGCGCGGCGTCGGTGATGCGCCGGTCCGCCACCACGCCTAGGAAGTCGGTGGCGATCTCGGCTGGCGGATCCGCGTGCCACCAGGTCACCACCGGTACGTCCGGCACCAGCAGCGGCATCACCACCGACTCGGCGTGCAGGGCCAGCCGCCCGTGCATCCGGGCCACCACCGCCTCACCGGGGCCGAGCCGGCCCCCCACGACGATCTCCGCGTCCAGCCGGCTTCGATCTCGGTCTACATCGGAACGAACCACGATCAGCAGCCGGCACGGGTGGGCGGCGGAGGCGATCGTCGCCGCCGCCTCCGCCTCGCGGACCCGCTTCTCGTCCACCACCACGATCAGGGTGAGTGCCATGCCACTGGCCACCCCGCCGGCGCTGCGCCGTTCGGCAGCGAGCGCCCTGACCACCTCGTTGCCGGTGGTGTCCCACAGGCCGATCATCGCTGCCTCCCAGTCCGCTCGCGTCGCCCGGTCGTCACGCCCGCCGCCAGGCGCGGCCCGTCCGGGCCAGCATCTCGTCGGTGCGGCGGGGACCCCACTCACCGGATCGGTAGGGCTCCGGTTTCGTGTCCGCCCAGGCCTGTTCCAGCGGGTCCACCACCCGCCAGCTCTGCTCGACCTCGGCGGCGTCCGGGAAGAGGGTGCGGTCGCCGATCAGGACGTCCAGCACCAGCCGCTCGTACGCCTTTGGGCTGGCCTCGGTGAACGCTTCGCCGTACTGGAAGTCCATCGCGATGTCGCGGACCTCCATCGCGGTCCCGGGCACCTTGGAGCCGAACTTGAGGACCACGCCCTCGTCCGGCTGGACCCGGATGACGAGCTGGTTGTTGCCCAGCGACTTCACATCGGCGTCGTTGAACGGCAGGTGTGGGGCCTTCTTGAACATGACCGCGACCTCGGTCACCTGGCGGGGCATCCGTTTGCCGGCGCGGATGTAGAAGGGCACCCCCGCCCACCGGCGGTTCTGGATGCCAAGCTGCACCGCGACGTAGGTCTCGGTGGTCGAGTCGGCCGGGACTCCCTCCTCGTCCAGGTAGCCGAGGGCACGCTCGCCGCCGACCCAGCCGGGCAGGTACTGGCCGCGTACGGTCCCCTGGTGCACATCCGGTGGCAGGGTGATGGCCTTGAGCACCTTGAGTTTCTCGGCGCGGATCTCGTCGGCGGCAAAGCTGGTGGGCTCCTCCATCGCCACCAGCGCGAGCAGCTGAAGGAGGTGGTTCTGGAGCACGTCCCGGGCGGCGCCAGCGGTGTCGTAGAACCCGGCCCGGGTGCCGATCCCCACATCCTCGGCCATGGTGATCTGCACCGAGTCGACGTATCTCGAGTTCCACAACGGCTCGAACAGGTTGTTGGCGAACCGCAGGGCCAGGATGTTCTGGACTGTCTCCTTGCCCAGGTAGTGGTCGATGCGGAAGACGTCCCGACGGGTGAAGACATCGTCCACCAGGTCGTTGAGTTCCTTCGCCGAGGGCAGATCGTGCCCGAACGGCTTCTCGACCACGACTCGGCGCCACCCGCCGGAGCTGGCGTTATCCGATATTCCGGTGCGGGCGAGCTGCTTGAGTACCACCGGGAAGGCCGCCGGGGGGATGGCGAAGTAGAAGGCGGCGTTGCCGGGAATGCCGTGCGACTGGCGTAGCCCGTCCAACGTGCCCGCCAACTGGTCGAACGCGGCGTCCTCGTCGAATGACCCGCCGACGAACTTGATGTTGCCGGCCAGCCGCGCCCACACCTCCTCTCGCCAAGGAGTGCGGGCATGCTCCTTCGCCGCGGCCTGGGCGACGGACTCGAAGTCGCTGTCATCCCAGTCCCGGCGGGCGAAGCCGAGCACGACGAAGCTCGGTGGCAGCAGCCCTCGGTTCGCAAGGTCGTACACCGCGGGGAGTAACTTTTTGCGGGCCAGGTCCCCGGTAACGCCGAAAATGACCAGAGCGCAGGGTTCCGGGATGCGGGGCAGCCGTCGGTCCTGCGGGTCGCGTAACGGGTTGGTCACGCCGTCTCCTCGCTCCGCCTTGTTTCGTCCGTCATCGTCGCCTGGTTAGCGCGCCAGCCGCCTCCAACAGCTGCGTCACCCCCGCCGACCGATCGGTCAGGTGTAGCCGCAGCAACGGACGCTTCCGGTCAGCCAGGGCCTGCCGGTCGCCAGCGGCCTGCGCCGCCTGCAACTCCCCGAAGCTGTACGGCTTCCCCGGCACCGGCAGATCAACGTCGACCGTACCGGTTAGCTGGAGGAAGCTACCCACCTGTGGGCCGCCCTTGTGATATTGCCCGGTGGAATGCAGGAACCGGGGGCCCCAGCCGAAGGTCACCGGCGGGCTGAGAGCCTCGGCCAACGCGGGGCGGAGCCGGGCCGCCGCGGCATCAGACCCGCGGTCGAGGTACGCCATGACCGCGAGGTAGCCGTCCTCATCCACGCCGTCGATCAGCCAGCGCAGCGCGCCGGCCAGGTCGTTCGGTACCCCCGCCGGGGCGTACACCTCGATCGCGCCCTCAGTGCAGGACGGCTGCTCCGACGGCGGGCCCGAGGCCAGGATCCGGTTGGTGTTCTCCTTGCTCTCGGTGACGTTCGGTTGGTTGAACGCGTCGATGCCGAGCACCACGCCGGCAACCGCGACCGCATACTCCCAAGCGAGGAACTGGGCCCCCAACGGCCCGTTGACCGCCACGTCCGGCGTGCCTCCGGGCCCTTCCCCGCCGCTGAGTTCCCCGGCGGTCAGCGCCCCGCCGTAGCTGACGGTGAGGATGCCCTCGCCGGTGGCGCCCGGGCTGGTCGGCGACTCGACGACGACCGGCAGGATGCCGCTCCCGGACTTTCCGGTCGACTCGGCGATCAACTGCTCGGCCCAGTCACCGAGCCCGTCGATTCCGCTGCCGTCCGAGACCAGCGCCACTTTGTCGCGGCCGGCGGTGGCCGCCGCACCCAGCGCGGCGCCCAGCGCCAACGCCGGGTTCTCCCGCTCGCCGGCCAACGACCCGGAGAACGCCTCGGCCTGGTCCAGCAGTTCGGCCACCTCGACGCCGGCCAGCGCCGTCGGAACGAGTCCGAACGCGGTCAGTGCGGCGAAGCGCCCGCCGACATTCGGATCGGCCAGCACGGTGAACGCGCCCATCTCGGCAGCGGTCGCCGCCAGCGGCGAACCCGGGTCGGTGACGATCACGAAGTGCCGCCCGGCCTCCGCCTCGGACATCCCCGCGTCGAGGAACGCCTGCCAGTACGCGCGTCGCTGGCTGTCGGTCTCGACCGTCGAACCGGACTTGCTGGCCACCACGACGACGGTCCGCTCCAGACGGTCGGCGAGCGCCGCCCGGATCTGGCCCGGATCGGTGGTGTCCAGGATGGTCAGCGGCCGGCCGAGCGTCCGGGAGATCACCTCGGGAGCCAGCGACGAACCGCCCATCCCGCAGAGCACCACGTGATCCAGGTCGGCCAGCTCCGAGGTCAGCTCGGCGAGTTGCGGAAGCAGATCCCGGCTGCGGGTGTGGGTGTCGACCCAACCCAGCCGGATCCGCGCCTCGGCCTCCGCCTCCGGCCCCCAGAGCGTGTGGTCCTTCGCCGCGAGTTTGCCGGGAACACCGGCCGTGGTTACCGCGGCCCGGGTGGAGGCGGCCGCGGCCTGGTCAACCGCGTCTGCCCCGCGTACCGAGAGGCCGGCAGCGGCCTCGACGGGCGGTCCGAGAAGCTCGCTCACGCGTTGCCTCCCGCCTGCTTGGCGGCCCGCGAGTTCTTGGTGGCGGCGTCGCCGGGGTGGTCGACGCCCCGGTTCGCGGCGGCGAGGGAACGGCGGACCCCTTCGAGTAGCTCGTTCCAGCTCGTCGCGAACTTCTCCACCCCCTCGCGCTCCAGGGTGTCGATCACGTCGGTCAGGTCAACCCCGGCCGCCGCCAGGCCCGCGAAGACCTTCCGTGCCTCGTCGTAGCCGCCGGTGACGGTGTCGCCGCTGGTCTCGCCGTGCTCGGCATAGGCGTTGATCACCGGTTCCGGCATCGTGTTGACGGTGCCGGGGGCGATCAGCTCCTCGACGTAGATCACGTCCCGGTAGTCCGGGTTCTTTGTCGAGGTGGAGGCCCAGAGCGGTCGCTGCGGATGTGCCCCGGCGTCGGCGAGGGCCTGCCACCGGTCGGAGGCGAAGACCTCGCTGTAGCGCTCGTAGGCCAGTCGGGCGTTGGCGATCGCGGCCCGACCGCGCAGCGCGCTGGCCTGCTCCGAGCCGATCTTCTCCAGCCGCTGGTCGACCTCGGTGTCGACCCGGGAGACGAAGAACGACGCCACCGAGCCGATCCTGGACAGGTCGTGGCCGTTCGCCTTCGCCTGCTCCAGGCCGGTCAGGAACGCCTCCATGACCGCCGAGTAACGGTCCAGCCCGAAGATCAGGGTGACGTTCACGCTGATCCCCTCGGCCAGGGCGGCGGTGATCGCCGGCAACCCGGCCTCGGTGGCCGGGATCTTGATGAACAGGTTCGGCCGGTCCACCAGCCACCAGAGCGCCCGCGCCTCGGCGATGGTCTGGTCGGTCTCGTACGCCAGCCGCGGGTCCACCTCCAGCGAGACCCGTCCGTCCACTCCCGCCGATGCCTCGTACGCCGGTCGCATCACGTCACAGGCCCAGCGCACGTCGTACGCGGTGAGGGTGCGGACCGCCTCCTCGACGCTCACCCCGCGCGTCGCGAGGTCGTGTAGCTGCCAGTCGTACTCCTTGGCGTCGCCCAGGGCCTTGGCGAAGATCGTCGGGTTGGTGGTCACCCCGACCAGGTGCTTTTCCCGGCGCAGCCGGTCCAGCCCGCCGGAGCTGAGTCGCGTCCGCGAAAGGTCATCGAGCCAGACCGCCACACCCGCGGCGGTGAGCTCACCCAGCCTGTCCGTCATGCCGTCGCGCTCCCCTCAGTTGCCGGTCGGATTACCGGTGATGTCGCCGACCCGGGTCAGTGCGGCGTGTGCCGCACCCACGATCCGGTCCGGGGTGAAACCGAACTCCTCGAAGAGCACGGTGTGCGGGGCACTCGCCCCGAAATGCTCCAGGCTGACGGTCTCGCCGCAGTCACCGACGAGGGCCCGCCAGGACATCGCGACACCCGCCTCCACGCTCACCCGTGCCCGCACCCCACGGGGTAGGACCGACTCCCGGTACGCCTCGTCCTGGGCCCGGAACCACTCCTGGCAGGGCATGGAGACGACTCGGGTGGGGGTGCCGTCGGCCTCCAGCCGCTCCCGGGCGGTGAGGCAGAGCTGCACCTCCGAGCCGGTGCCGATGAGGATCACCTGCGGCTTGCCGCCGCCGGCCTCGGCCAGCACGTACCCGCCGCGGGCCGCCCCCTCCGCGCTGTTGAGCACGGACCGATCCAGGGTCGGCAACGGCTGGCGGCTCAGTGCCAACGCGGCCGGTCGGTCGGTGTGCGTCAGGATCTGCCGCCACGCCCAGGCGGTCTCGTTCGCGTCGGCGGGGCGTACCACGTCCAGTCCGGGAACCGCCCGCAGCGAGGTGAGGTGCTCCACCGGCTGGTGGGTCGGACCGTCCTCACCGAGGCCGATCGAGTCGTGCGTCCAGACGTAGGTCACCGGCAGCTTCATCATCGCCGCGAGCCGCACCGACGGGCGCATGTAGTCGCTGAAGACGAGGAAGGTGCCGCCGTACGGGCGGGTGCCGCCGTGCAGGGCGATTCCGTTGAGGATGGCGGCCATCGCGTGCTCACGGATGCCGAAGTGCAGCGTGCGGCCGTACTCGTTGCCCGGGAAGTCCTTGGTGGCGTGCTCGGCCGGGATGAAGGACGGCTCGCCCTTCATGGTGGTGTTGTTGCTGTCCGCCAGGTCGGCCGAGCCGCCCCACAGCTCCGGCAGCACCGGTGCGAGCGCGGCGAGGACCTTGCCGGAGGCCGCGCGGGTCGCGAGGCCCTTGGCGTCGGCGGGGAACGTGGGTAGAGCGTCCGTCCAGTCCGCCGGCAGGGTCCGGGTGGCCAGCCGGTCCCAGAGCGCCCGGCGCTGCGGGTTCGCCCGCCCCCAGGCCGCGAAGGTCTCGGTCCATTCGCGTTGGGCGGCGATCCCGCGTTCCAGTGCCTGGCGGGCGTGCTTGAGGACGTCCTCGTCGACCTCGAACGTGCGCTCCGGGTCGAAGCCGAGGAGTTCCTTGGTCGCCGCGACCTCGTCGGCGCCGAGCGCCGCACCGTGGATTTTGCCGGTGTTCCGCTTGTTCGGTGCCGGCCAGCCGATGATGGTGCGCAGCGCGATGAACGACGGCCGGCCGGTCTCCGCCCTGGCCGCCAGGAGCGCCCGGTACAGCGTGGCCACATCCTCGTGGTAGTCGCCCTCGTCGGCGTCGCCGCGTCGCCAGTCGACGGTCTGCACGTGCCACCCGTACGCCTGGTAGCGGGCCACGACGTCCTCGCTCTTGGCGATCCGGGTGTCGTCCTCGATCGAGATCTCGTTGTCGTCGTAGATCACGCAGAGGTTGCCCAGCTGCTGGTGCGCGGCGAGGGCGCTGACCTCGTGGCTGATCCCCTCCTCGATGTCGCCGTCGGAGGCGATGCACCAGATGTCGTGGTCGAAGAGCGAGGTGCCGCGCTCCGGCTCGGGGTCGAACAATCCGCGTTCCCGGCGGGCGGCCATCGCCATTCCGACCGCGTTGCCCAGGCCCTGCCCGAGCGGGCCGGTGGTGGTCTCCACTCCCGGGGTATGCCCGTACTCGGGGTGGCCGGGGGTGAGGGAGCCCCACTGCCGCAGCCCTTCAAGGTCGGCGAGGCTCATCGGGTAGCCGGAGAAGTAGAGCTGGATGTAGAGGCTGAGGCTGGAGTGCCCGGCGGAGAGGACGAAGCGGTCCCGGCCGGGCCAGGTCGGGTCGGCGGGGTTGTGGCGCATGACCCGGTTGAAGAGTAGGTAGGCCGCGGGCGCGAGGCTCATCGCGGTGCCGGGATGGCCGTTGCCGGATTTCTCGACGGCATCCATGGCCAGCACGCGGACCGTGTCGACCGCCCGACGGTCGAGGTCGGACCAGTTAAGTGCAGAAAGCTCGGGTCGGTTGTCAGCCACGTTCGGTGTGCTCCTTGGCAGATGGGCGGAACCCTCACCGGTGACCCTATCGAGCGGTCCTAAACGTCCGCCCGGGGATCCGTGCATGCTGTTCTCCCGGTTCCGGCCGCTTAGTCGCGTACGGGTGTGACGCCCCGCACCGTTGCTGGGTCAGCAGGGCAGCCATAATGGCGGCGCGTAGGGTGGGGCGGTGGTGGTCCCGGAGTGGGGCCCGATCAATCCGACCTCCCCCCGCCCATGCCGGAAGGTGGCATCCGTGAGCATGATCACCGAGCGCCCCGTCAGCGACACCGCCGGGCAGTCGGTCAGCACGACGGGGGATGGGGCGGTCGGCTCGCGACGGGACCCGCGGGCGGTGGTCGCGGCGTACGTGGCGTTGACCAAGCCGCGGATCGTGGAGCTGCTGCTGGTTACCACCGTGCCGGCGATGATGCTCGCGCACGGCGGTCTACCGTCGCTCTGGCTGATGGCGGTGGTGCTGGTCGGCGGGTCGCTGGCGGCCGGCGCGGCCAGCGTCCTGAACTGCTACATCGACCGGGATATCGATCAGGTGATGCGGCGCACCAAGCGTCGCCCGCTGCCGGCGCATACCGTCGCACCGCGGAACGCATTGATCTTCGGTCTGGTGCTGGCAGTGGTCTCGGTCACTCTGCTGGCTGTCTTCACCAACGCGTTGGCCGCCGGGTTGACGCTGGCCGCGATTCTCTATTACGACCTGGTCTACACCGCCTGGCTCAAGCGCACCACCACGGCGAACACCTTCTGGGGTGGGGCCTGTGGGGCGGCGCCGGTGTTGATCGGCTGGGCCGCGGTGACCGGTTCCCTCGCGCCGGCTGCCTGGGCGCTCTTCGGGGTCGTCTTCTTCTGGCAGATGCCGCACTTCTATCCGCTGGCGATGAAGTACAAGGACGACTACGCCCGGGCGGGCATCCCGATGCTGCCGGTGGTGGCGTCCACCCGGCGGGTCAACGCCGAGATTCTCGTCTTCGCCTGGCTGACGGTGCTGGTGTCGCTGGTGGCCTGGCCGCTCGGGGCTGGGATCGGGCCGGTCTACGGGCTGCCGACCCTCGTTGTGGGGGTCATCTTCCTGGTCGAGGCGCACCGGCTGTGCCGTCGGGCGGCGCGGGGGGAGGCGGTCAAGCCAATGCGGCTGTTCCACTGGTCCACCACCTACCTGACCGTCGTCTTCGCGGCGGTTGCGCTGGACGCGGTGATCTGACCGTCCTGCCCCTGGCCGGGGCGAAGATAGTGGGTTTTGTTGGCTTTCGTCATTGATCCGCGGGAATCCCTGGTTGGTCGGAAATCTGTCACCCTGGTTTATGTTTTGGAAATCCCCTGGCCGCTAATGCGAAAACTATGCAGGTAAATCGGGCCAAAAGGGGCATCTCGGGTCACGCTTTCGGGGTAACTGGCATCACAAAAGGTTCACCGAACTCGCCCGCATGGGGGGAACTCTGCTTAGGCTTCGCGTCATGGCAGATCGTTCCGATACGACGCTGACGGCCGAGCAGGCCGCCAACGCTCCGGCCCCCAGTGGCCTGGTGGCCGGCATCAAGTCGTTCGCCGCCGGGCATGGTGGGGCGAAGGCGGTCATCGAGTATGTCGGCAAGCGTGGTGCGCGCATTGTCCTCGTCGGCTCCGACGGAGTCTGGGGCGACCAGTTCGCCGACGACACCGTCGTCGCGCGGCAGGCGTGCGCCAAGGCGGGCGTCACCGTCGAGAACGCGTGGGAGCGGGAACTGATGGACCAGATGCGTCCGAGTAACGATCTCTGGCGGTCGATGGCCCGACGCACGATGGCTCGTTAGGCTCCCGGCTATGATGATCACGTCGTCCGAGTCGGCCCGTCAGGAGCCCCGGGTCGCCATCGTGACCTGCGCGGCCTTTCCTGACCTTGAGAGTGACGACCGCCTTGTCCACGCGCCGCTCGCGGCTCGCGGCATCACCGCCGAGGTGGTGATCTGGGATGATCCCGGTGTCAACTGGGCGGGTTATGACCTGGTGGTCCTCCGCTCGCCGTGGGACTACACCGCCCGTCGGGACGCCTTCATCGCCTGGGCGGCGACGGTGCCGGCCCTGGCCAACCCGGCGGACATCGTCCGCTGGAACACCGACAAGCGCTACCTCGAGCAGCTCTCCGCCGCGGGAGTGGCCACCGTCCCCACCTCCTGGATCGAGCCGGGGCAGCGGTGGTCGCTGCCCGCGGAGCGTGGGGAGTTCGTCATCAAGCCCTCGGTCAGTGCGGACAGCCGGGACACCGGCCGGTACGACCTGGCCGACCCCGAGCACCGGGCCCTAGCCCAGGCGCACGTACGGCGCATCGGCGGCGCCGGGCGGGTGACCATGGTGCAGCCGTACCTCTCCGCCGTCGACACCGATGGGGAGACCGCGTTGCTCTTCCTCGCCGGCCCCGACGGCCTGCGTTTCAGCCACGCGATCCGGAAGGGCGCGATGCTGACCGGCCCGGATCTGGGGCCGGAGGAGCCCCGGAAAACCGAGCGGATCACCCCCCGCGCCGCGACCCCGGAGCAGGTGGCGGTGGCGGAGAAGATCCTCGCCGAGGTTCCGGGCGGACCGGAGCGGCTGCTCTACGCCCGGGTCGACCTGATCCCGGGCGAGGGCGACGTGCCGCTCCTGGTCGAGCTGGAACTGACCGAGCCGTCACTCTTCCTCGGGTACGCCGACGGCGCCCCGGACCGCCTCGCGGACGCCATTTTGACCCACCTGCAAAACCAATCCTGAAACGTCTTCGCCCAAACGTCGTCGGACGCGGTTTCGCGTCCGACGACGTTGGCGTTGGCGTTGGCGTGCCAGTGCGGTCCGAACGGGGCCGCCGGCCCAGGCTCGGCCGGGGCGACGGCTCAGGCTCGGCCGGGGCGACGGCTCAGGCGGGAACCGGGACCGAGGGCTCGGTCGTGGTGTCGCCGGCGGTGGTGGTGGCGCTCGGGGTGGGGTCGGTGGCCGGCCGGCGCTCCCGGGTCGACCGGAGCACCGCGAGGGTGGCCAGCAGCACCAGGCAGGAGCCGAGCATGTGGGCACCGACGAGCAGCGCTGGCAGGTTGGTGAAGTACTGGACGTAGCCGATCACGCCCTGCCCCGCCTCCACCCCGACCAACACCAGCGCGGCCCGGGCGGGGCCGGCGGCGCCGACCGCCCGGAACGCGAAGACCAGGGCCACCGAGAGGCCGATCAGCAGGAACACGCCATCGGCGTGGACCTGGGAGAGCTGCTCGGGGTCGAGGCCGTTGCGGGCCGCCCCACCGTCACCGGCGTGTGGGCCGCTGCCGGTGACCCAGGTACCGACCACGAGTACCGCCACGCAGACCACGGTGGTGATCACAGCGAGGGTGCGCAGCGGTCCGGGCACCACCGGCACGGTCGGGCCGTCCGGTTCCGCGATCCGTCGCCAGAGGGCGTACGCGAGGGCGATCACGACCATCGAGGCGAGGAAGTGCAGCCCGACCACCCACGGGTTGAGCTTGGTGAGGACGGTGATCCCACCGATCACGGCCTGCGCCGGGATGCCGAGCAGGACCGCGACCGCGAGCGGCAGCAGGCCGCGTCGCCGTGGTCGGTGTAGCAGGACGGCCACCACCACGGCGATGGCGACGATGCCGACCGCGAAGGTGAGTAGTCGGTTGCCGTACTCGATCATCCCGTGTACGCCCATCTCCGGCGTCGCGGTGTACGACGTGTCGGTACATCGGGGCCAGGTGGGGCAGCCGAGGCCGGAGGCGGTCAGCCGGACGGCCCCGCCGGTAACGACGATCAGTACGTTCGCGAGAATGTTGGCGAACGCCAGCCGGCGAAGCAAGGTGGTGGAGACCGGGAACCGGGCGGCGACAGTCACGGCGCAAATCCTACGCATCGTAGTGGTGCCTCCTCGGGCGGCTTCGCCACAACGGTGTTTTTGATCACCGGACCCCGAGTTTGCAGGCCTTCGGCGAATTACGTAACGTTGACGTTGTGAAAAACGCGGCGGGGCTCTCGGGGCGCCAGCCGGCGCCTGTCGGGCTCGCCGGCGGGTCGGTCGTCGCCGACCCGTCAACCCGCGACCGGGTTACCCAGCTCCTGCTCGAGCGGGGTGCCACCACCGCCGCGCAGCTGGGGCGCGAGCTTGGGCTCAGCCCCGCCGCGATTCGGCGGCACCTGGACGCGATGCTCGTCGAGGGAGATGTCCTCGCCCGCGATCCGGCGGTCCGAGGTCACCGCGGGCGTGGCCGTCCGGCCAAGGTCTTCCTGCTGACTGAGGCGGCCCGCGGTCGCTGCGGCACCCACCACTACGACAACATGGCCACCGCCGCGCTGCGCTGGATCGCCCGGGGCGGGGGATCGGCGGCGGTGGCGGCCTTCGCCGCCGAGCAGGTCTCCGCCCTGGAGACCCGCTGCCTGGCAGCCATGGAAGACGCCGGCGACGACCCGCTCGCCCGCGCGGAGGCACTCGCCGCCGCCCTGACCGCGGAGGGCTACGCTGCCAACGCCTCCACGATCGCCTCGGGGGGGCAGCTGTGCCAACATCACTGCCCGGTGGCGCATGTGGCCGCCGAGTTCCCCCAGCTGTGCGAGGCCGAGACCGCGGTGATCTCCCGTCTGGTCGGCACCCACGTTCAGCGCCTCGCGACCATCGCGCACGGCGATGGGGTGTGCACGACGCACATTCCGGCCCAACCGGGGCATGTTCAGTCCAGTAAGACCGTCACCACTGTGAGGACAGATAGATGACCGAGCAGACCGTTCAGCCCCTGACCCAGGAGGAGCAGCTCGCCGCCCTCGGTCGCTACGAGTACGGCTGGGCCGACCCCGACGCGGCCGGGGCCGTCGCGCAGCGTGGCCTCAACGAGGCGGTCGTGCGGGACATCTCGGCCAAGAAGGCTGAGCCGGCCTGGATGCTCGACCTGCGGCGCAAGGGGCTGCGGTTGTTCGATCGCAAGCCCATGCCGGCCTGGGGTGCCGACCTCACCGGGATCGACTTCGACAACATCAAGTACTTCGTGCGCTCCACCGAGAAGCAGGCGACGAGCTGGGAGGAGCTGCCGGAGGACATCAAGAACACCTACGACAAGCTGGGCATCCCCGAGGCGGAGAAGCAGCGGCTGGTCGCGGGGGTGGCGGCGCAGTACGAGTCCGAGGTCGTCTACCACAAGATCCGTGATGACCTGGAGGAGCAGGGCGTCGTCTTCCTCGACACGGACACCGCGCTCAAGGAGCACGAGGACCTCTTCAAGGAGTACTTCGGGACGGTGATTCCGGTCGGCGACAACAAGTTCGCCGCCCTGAACACCGCGGTCTGGTCCGGTGGCTCCTTCATCTACGTGCCGAAGGGCGTGCACGTGGAGATCCCGCTCCAGGCCTACTTCCGGATCAACACCGAGAACATGGGCCAGTTCGAGCGGACCTTAATCATTGTTGACGAGGGTGCGTACGTGCACTACGTCGAGGGCTGCACCGCCCCCATCTACTCCTCGGACTCGCTACACAGCGCCGTCGTGGAGATCATCGTCAAGAAGAACGCCCGCTGCCGCTACACCACCATCCAGAACTGGTCGAACAACGTCTACAACCTGGTCACCAAGCGCGCGGTGTGCCACGAGGGCGCGACCATGGAGTGGATCGACGGCAACATCGGCTCCAAGGTCACGATGAAGTACCCGGCGGTCTTCATGACCGGCGAGCACGCCAAGGGCGAGGTGCTCTCGGTGGCCATGGCCGGTGAAGGCCAGCACCAGGACGCCGGTGCCAAGATGGTGCACGCCGCGCCGCGCACCAGCAGCACCATCGTCTCGAAGTCGATCGCCCGCGGTGGCGGTCGCACCTCGTACCGCGGTCTGGTGCAGGTGTTGGAGGGTTCGCACAGCAGCAAGAGCACCGTGAAATGCGACGCGCTGCTGGTCGACACGATCTCCCGCTCGGACACCTACCCGTACGTCGACATCCGCGAGGACGACGTGTCGATGGGGCACGAGGCGACCGTCTCGAAGGTCAGCGAGGACCAGCTCTTCTACCTGATGAGCCGAGGGCTGAGCGAGGACGAGGCGATGGCGATGATCGTCCGTGGCTTCATCGAGCCGATCGCCAAGGAGCTCCCAATGGAGTACGCGCTGGAGCTCAACCGCCTGATCGAGCTGCAGATGGAGGGCGCGGTCGGCTGAGGCCGTGGCGGACCCGACCCGTCCCCTGTTACTGACACCGTCGTCGCAGAACAGAACCAAGGAAGAGATGACTACCCAGGCTTCCGCGCCGCCCAGCACCAAGTCGCAGGCGCTGCGCTCATACGATGTCACCGACTTCTCGGCCCTCACCGGCCTGGAGGAGGAGTGGCGCTTCACCCCACTCAACCGACTGCGGGGCCTGACCGGCGAGGTGCCGGCCAGCGCGGGCGCGGTCCGGCACGAGTACGGCGATCTGCCCGCGGGCGTCACCGTCGAGCCGGTCGCGAAGGACGATCCGCGGATCGGCAGCGTACTCGTGCCGGTGGACCGGATCAGTGCGCTCGCGTACCGCGGTGCGGCGCAGGCGCAGCTGGTGCGCTTCGCCGATGAGGCCGTGCTGGCCGAGCCGGTGACCCTGCGGGTGGTCGGCGAGGGCGCCGACGAGCTCGCCTTCGGGCACACCTTCGTCGAGGTGGGCCGGTTCGCCGAGGCGACGCTGGTGCTCGAGCACGTCGGTTCGGCGACGCTCGCCGACAACGTCGAGGTCTCGGTCGCCGACGGCGCGAAGCTGACCCTGGTCACCGTCGCCGACTGGGCCGACGACGCGGTGCAGGCGCAGCACCTGAAGGTGCGGCTGGGGCGCTCCGCCCGGGTACTGCACGTCCAGGTCAGCCTCGGCGGCGACCTGGTCCGGCAGTACACCACCGTGGAGTACACCGAGCGGGGCGGCGAGGCCGAGCTGTACGGTGTCTACTTCGCCGACGAGGGGCAGCACCTGGAGCACCGGCAGCTGGTGGACCACTCGGTCCCGGACTGTCGCAGCTACGTGGGTTACCGCGGTGCCCTGCAGGGCGAGAGCGCCCGTACCGTCTGGGTCGGCGACGTGCTGATCCGGGCCGAGGCGACCGGCACCGACACTTACGAGATCAACCGGAACCTGCTGCTCACCGAGGGTGCGCGGGCGGACTCCGTACCCAATCTGGAGATCGAGACCGGGGAGATCGCCGGTGCCGGCCACGCGAGCGCGACCGGTCGCTTCGACGATGAGCAGCTGTTCTACCTGATGGCCCGGGGCATCCCGGAGGCCGAGGCGCGGCGGCTCGTGGTCCGCGGCTTCTTCGCCGAGCTGTTGAATAAGATCCCGGTCGAGTCCCTGCGGGAGCGTCTCGGCGCGGCGATCGAGGCCCGGCTGGCCAGCGGGGGGAGCGAGTTCGCCGAACCGACGCACGCGAGCGGGGACATCGCCGCGAAGGCCGGTGCGTGATGATCCGCATCTGCTCCGCCGAGGACGTGCCGAAGGGCAGCGTGGTCAGTGCGGACATTGACGGTCTGAAGATCGCGATCGTGCACGGCGAGGACGGCGCCTTCTACGCCGTCTACGACGAGTGCTCGCACGCCGCGGTGGCCCTCTCCGAGGGGGAGGTCGAGGGCTGCACCCTGGAGTGCTGGCTGCACGGTTCGCGGTTCGACCTGCGCACCGGCGAGCCGACCGGGCTACCCGCCACCGAACCCGTTCCCGTCTACCCCGTCGAGATCCGCGACGGCGACATCTACATCCCAGTGGGCGCCGACGGCCGCCCGATGCCAAGCAATGGAGTGACCCGATAATGAGCACCCTTGAGATCCGTGACCTGCAGGTGTCGGTCAAGCTGCCCGAGGGTGAGCTCAAGCCGATCCTGCACGGTGTCGACCTGACCGTCCGGTCGGGGGAGACGCACGCCATCATGGGCCCGAACGGCTCCGGCAAGTCCACCCTGGCCTACTCGGTCGCCGGGCATCCGAAGTACGAGATCACCGGTGGTTCGGTGACCCTCGACGGCGCGGACGTCCTGGAGATGTCCGTGGACGAGCGGGCCCGCGCCGGCCTCTTCCTGGCCATGCAGTACCCGGTCGAGGTGCCCGGGGTGTCGGTGGCGAACTTCCTGCGCACCGCGAAGACCGCGATCGACGGCACGGCGCCGAAGCTGCGCACCTGGGCGGGTGAGCTGCGGGGCTCGATGGAGCGCCTGCAGATGGACCCGGCGTTCGCCCAGCGCAACGTCAACGAGGGCTTCTCCGGCGGTGAGAAGAAGCGGCACGAGATCGTGCAGCTGGAGCTGCTCAAGCCGAAGGTGGCGATCCTCGACGAGACCGACTCCGGCCTCGACGTGGACGCGCTCCGCGTGGTCAGCCAGGGCGTCAACCGGGTCCGGGAGACCGGCGACACCGGCCTGCTGCTGATCACCCACTACACCCGGATCCTGCGGTACATCAAGCCGGACCACGTGCACGTCTTCGTCGCCGGCCGGATCGTCGAGGAGGGCGGCCCGGAGCTGGCCGACAAGCTCGAGGACGAGGGTTACGAGCGGTACGTCGCCGGGGCCGGCTCGGCGCGGGCCTGACGACCTCAAGGAAAGGCCGGTCACGATGACCACCATCGCGATACCACCGGGTATGCCGCAGTACGGCGACGTGCCAAGCTACGACGTGGCGGCGGTGCGCGCCGACTTCCCGATCCTGGACCGGAAGGTCAACGGGCACCCGCTGGTCTACCTGGACAGCGCGAACACGTCACACAAGCCACGGCAGGTGCTCGACGTGCTGCGGGAGCACTACGAGTGGCGGAACGCGAACGTGTCGCGTTCGGTGCACACGCTGGGCACCGAGGCGACCGAGGCGTACGAGGGCGCGCGCGCCAAGGTCGCCGCCTTCATCAACGCCCCGAGCCCGGACGAGGTGGTGTTCACCAAGAACTCCACCGAGGCGATCAACATCGTGGCGTACGCCTTCTCGAACGCGTCGCTGCGTCCCGACGCCGACCCGCGGTTCCGGCTGGGCCCGGGAGACGAGGTGGTGATCTCCGAGATGGAGCACCACTCGAACATCGTTCCGTGGCAGTTGCTCTGCGAGCGCACCGGCGCCACCCTGCGTTGGTTCCCGGTCACCGACCACGGCCGGCTGGACGAGTCGGGCTTGACGGACCTGGTCAACGAGCGGACGAAGATCGTCTCGCTGGTGCACATGTCCAACATTCTCGGCACCGTCAACGCGACGTCCCGGATCACGCAGCGGGTCCGGGAGGTCGGCGCGCTGCTGCTGCTCGACTGCTCGCAGTCGGTGCCGCACATGCCGATGGACGTGGTCGACTACGACCCGGACTTCATCGTCTTCACCGGGCACAAGATGTGTGCCCCGAGTGGCATCGGGGTGCTCTGGGGCCGCACCGAGCTGCTCGCGGCGATGCCGCCGGTGCTCGGCGGTGGGTCGATGATCGAAACGGTGGCGATGTCGGGGTCGACCTTCGCCCCGCCGCCGATCCGGTTCGAGGCGGGTACCCCGCCGATCGCCGAGGCGGTCGCGCTGGGTGCGGCGGTGGACTACCTCTCCGGTGTCGGCATGCGGGCCATCCAGTGGCACGAGAAGCAACTCACCGCGTACGCCCTGGACGCCCTGGCGACGGTGCCCGAGCTGCGGATCTTCGGGCCGAACGTTCCGGTGGGCCGCGGCGGCACGATCTCGTTCGCGCTGGGTGACATTCACCCGCACGACGTCGGGCAGGTGCTCGACTCGCTGGGCGTGCAGGTGCGGGTCGGTCACCACTGCGCCCGCCCGGTCTGCACCCGGTTCGGGGTGCCGGCCACGACCCGGGCCTCGTTCTACCTCTACACCACCACGGAGGAGATCGACGCCCTGGTGGCGGGGCTGGAGCAGGTGCGGAAGGTGTTCGCCTGATGCAGGTTGACCAGCTCTACCAGGAGATCATCCTGGACCACTACAAGCACCCGCACGGCCGGGGGCTGCGCGACGCGGACGACCCGGCGGCATCCGTCGCCGAGGCGCACCACGTCAACCCGACCTGCGGGGACGAGGTCACCGTCCGGGTCGCCACCGACGGTGCGGTGCTGCACGATGTCTCGTACGACGGGTACGGCTGCTCTATCAGCCAGGCCTCGGCGAGTGTGCTGCACGAGCTACTCGCCGGCCGTCCGGCCGCCGAGGCGTTCGCGGTGCACGCGGCGTTCGTGGAGTTGATGTCCGGCCGGGGCGAGGTCACGCCGGACGAGGAGGTACTCGGGGACGGGGTGGCTTTCGCGGGCGTCGCCCGCTACCCCGCCCGGGTGAAGTGCGCGCTGTTGCCGTGGATGGCGTTCAAGGACGCCGCGGCACGCGCCGGTGTGGACACGAGCCCGACGGAGGTTCAGGGATGAGCGAGGACACTGCCACCGAGGCCACGCCGGCCCCTGGTGATGGCGCGACCGGTGCGGCGGCTCCGGAGGGCGTGCCGGCCGGCAAGGCCGCCGTCGCCGATGTCGAGGAGGCGATGAAGGATGTCGTCGACCCCGAGCTGGGCATCAACGTTGTCGACCTGGGCCTGCTGTACGGCGTCCACGTTGACGACGACAACGTCGCCACGCTGGACATGACGCTCACCTCGGCGGCCTGCCCGCTGACCGACGTCATCGAGGACCAGGCGCGGTCGGCCCTGACCACCGGTCCGGGGGGCGGCCTGGTCAACGAGATGCGGATCAACTGGGTGTGGCTTCCGCCATGGGGCCCAGACAAGATCACCGACGAGGGGCGCGAGCAGCTTCGGGCGCTGGGCTTCAACGTCTGACGCCACGGGCGTCCGCCGGGTAAAACCGGTAGCCGCGGGCCTGGGGACGGCGCAGGATGACGGCATGATCGAGCCGTACCTGTTGCCGTTTCCGGTCCGCGTAGCCGAGGCCGGGTGCCGACAGCAAACTCGGCTGCCCGGCGCCGGCCCGGCCTGTTGCCCACGACCATGACCGGGGTGTTTCTGGCTGGGCTGGTCGCCGGATTCGGGGTGGCCATCCCAGTCGGCGCCATCGCGGTACTCGTCATGGGGCTGGCCGCGCGGACCTCGTTCCGGGTGGGGGCCGCCGCGGCCCTCGGGGTCGCCACGGCCGATGGACTGTATGCGGCCGTCGCCGCCCTTGGCGGGGCGGCCCTGGTCACGGTGCTCACCCCGGTCGCAGGTCCGCTGCGGGTGGTCGCCGCGGTGATCCTGCTCGCCTTGGCGACCCACACCGCGGTGCGGGCCCTACGCTCCGTCCGGTCGGGTTCGGTTGCTGGCCCCGGCTCCGACACCACATCCGGATCTGGCGGACCGGATGCCGGCAGCCGACCGTTCGCGGGCCGCTGGGGCCTGGAGACGCCGCCACGGGCGTTCACCGGGGTGCTGGCGTTGACCCTGTTGAACCCCGCCACCGTCGTCTATTTCGCGGCGCTGGTGCTCGGCCGTCAGGACTCCGCCGCCCCGGCTCTGCCGGCCGCCGGGGCGTTCGTGCTCGGGGCGTTCGTCGCCTCGGCGAGCTGGCAGCTACTGGTCGCCGGGGGCGGCACGATGGTCGGCCGGGTCCTCGCCGGTCCCCGTGGCCGGCTCGGCACGGCTCTGGTGTCCAGCGCCATTATCGCTGCCCTCGCCGTCGTCATGCTTGTGGCGGCCTGACCCGACGAAGGGCAGCCGGACCGCGGGGGTAGGTTCGGGGTGTGCGTAGTAGGCCCGCAGCGGGAGGCGGCCGGTGGGTTGAGGTGGACCCGGGCCGGGTCCCGCGCTGGGTTGCCGGCTTCACCGACCGGCACGGTCCGTCGATCTCCACCCCGCAGGAGTACGGGCTGCTGTTGACCGCCCCGGACGGTACGACCGCCGAGGTGCATACCCCGCCCGGCGTATCCGGCGCGGTCGACCTGGATGGGTTCCTGGCGGCCGTGTCCCGGCCCCGGCGGATCGGCCTGCTGCTCGCCCGCAAGGGTGCGGTGGCCCTCGGCGTCGCCGAGGGAGCGGAGCTGGTCGTGTCGAAGGTCGACACGCACTACGTCCAGGGCCGGACGGCTGCCGGCGGCTGGTCGCAGCAGCGGTTCGCCCGGCGGCGGGAGAACCAGGCGAAGGCGGCGGTGTCGGACGCGGTCGAGCTGGCCGTGCGCCTGCTGCTGCCGGCGGCTCCGACGCTGGCCGCCCTGGTTTGTGGTGGGGACCGCCGGACTGTCGACGCGGTGCTCGCGGATCGTCGGCTGGCTCCGCTGGTCGGGCTGCGTGCCGAGCGCCTGCTGACCGTGCCGGAGCCCCGGCGTGCCGTGCTGCTCGACGCCATTCCCGCTGCCCGGGCCGTCCACATCCTCGTTCGTGATCCCGAGGTGGGGGCCGCGGGCAGTGCCGGGTCCGCCACCTGACCGGTTGGTCGGTGCCGGCCCACGGCGGGCGGCTCGGGTCCGGTCAGTGATCTTGGCGGGGTAATCCGCAGGACCGGGTGGGGGGTGTCCCGGTACAATTGACGCGTGCTGCTCTGCGAAGGCTGAACCGCCCCGCACCGACGGTCCTCCGGCCCGCCGGTGCTTTCGCGTGCCCTGAGTCAGCCCTCCACCCCGAGAGCGAGTCTTCCGACATGATCACTGCCACCGGCCTGGAACTTCGCGCCGGCTCCCGAATCCTGCTCTCCGACACCACGCTGCGGGTGCAGCCGGGGGACCGGATCGGCCTAGTCGGCCGCAACGGCGCCGGCAAGACCACGACGCTGAAGGTGCTGGCCGGCGAGGGGCAGCCGTACGCCGGTCAGCTCGACCGCCGCAGCAACATCGGCTACCTGCCGCAGGATCCGCGTACCGGGGATCTCGACGTGACCGGACGCGACCGGGTCCTCTCCGCCCGCGGGCTCGACCAGCTGATGGCCCGGATGGCGGAGCTGGAGGCGAAGCTCGCCGAGGCGCCGGAAGACAAGTTGGTCCGCCGCTACGGCGCGCTGGAGGACCAGTTCGCCTCGCTCGGCGGGTACGCGGCCGAGGCGGAGGCGGCCCGGATCTGCGCCAACCTCGGGCTCCCCGACCGGGCGCTGGCCCAGACCATCGGCACCCTCTCCGGTGGCCAGCGCCGCCGGATCGAACTGGCGCGGATCCTGTTCCGCGACGCGGGCGAGAACGGCGGCGGCATCCTGCTGCTCGACGAGCCGACCAACCACCTGGACGCCGACTCGATCACCTGGCTGCGCGGGTTCCTCGCCAACCACAAGGGCGGCCTGATCGTGATCTCCCACGACGCCGCTCTGCTGGAGGCGGTGGTCAACAAGGTCTGGTTCCTGGACGCCACCCGTTCGGTGGTGGACGTCTACAACCTGGGGTGGAAGGCATACCTGGAGGCGCGGGAGACCGACGAGCGGCGTCGCCGCCGGGAGCGGGCCAACGCGGAGAAGAAGGCCGGCGCGCTGATGGCGCAGGCGGACAAGATGCGGGCCAAGGCCACCAAGACCGTGGCCGCCCAGAACATGGCCCGGCGGGCCCAGCGGCTGCTCTCCGGTTTGGAGGAGGTGCGGGCCTCCGACAAGGTGGCGAAGGTGCGCTTCCCCACCCCCGCGGCGTGTGGTCGTACCCCGCTGACCGCGAGTGGACTGTCGAAGTCGTACGGTTCGTTGGAGATCTTTACCGATGTGGATGTCGCGGTGGACCGCGGCTCCCGGGTGGCGATCCTCGGCCTCAACGGCGCCGGCAAGACCACCCTGCTGCGGATCCTCGGTGGCCTGCTGGAACCGGACACCGGCGAGGTGCGGCCCGGGCACGGCCTCCGGCTGGGCTACTACGCCCAGGAGCACGAGACCCTGGACGTCCAGCGGACGATCCTGGAGCACATGCGCAGCGCCGCGCCGGAGCAGAGTGACACCGAGCTGCGCCGGATCCTCGGTGCGTTCCTCTTCTCCGGGGAGGATGTGGAGAAGCCCGCCGGGGTGCTCTCCGGCGGGGAGAAGACCCGGCTCGCTCTGGCTACGCTGGTCTGCTCCGGTGCGAACGTGCTGCTGCTGGACGAGCCGACGAACAACCTCGACCCGGTCAGCCGGGAGCAGGTGCTGGACGCCATCGCCCGCTACCCCGGTGCGATCGTGCTGGTCACGCACGATCCGGGTGCGGTGACCGCGCTCAAACCGGATCGGGCCATCCTGCTGCCCGACGGGGACGAGGACGCCTGGAGTGACGACCTCCTGGAGTTGGTTGAGCTGGCCTGACCGACCCCCGGGCCCTGACTTCGCCTATCGGGAAGCCGACATTACATAGCGTGTCGGTTGGCGAATAGTTGATATCTGGCGCATGATCGTTCGAGACGGTCTAATAGGTGGGACCGTATCCGAACCGCACAGTCTGGGACGTGAGGACACAGCATGGCAGCCACTGGCACAGCCACCAGCACTGAGAAGGGTCGCCGGATCGTCGGGGCCGAGCGTCAGACGCTCGCCAAGGACCTGGTCAAGCGGTACACCTCGGGGGAGAGCATCCGTGCGCTCGCGGCCTCGACCGGCCGCTCCTACGGATTCATCCACCGGGTGCTCACCGAGTCCGGGGTGCAGCTGCGGCAGCGCGGCGGCGCCCGGCGTCGCAAGAAGGCGTGACCCGCCGAGCGGCGCCACCCATCAGCACCGTTCCCCGGGCCGCCCGGTGACTGCCGCGGCGACCGGGGTCCGGCTGGAGTGCGACGGTGCGGTGGCCACGGTCACCCTGACCCGGCCCGACGTGCTCAACGCGCAGACTCCGGCGATGTGGCAGGCGATGCGCGACTTCTCCCGGAAGCTCCCCGGCGACGTACGCGTCGTGGTTGTCCGCGGTGAAGGCCGGGCCTTCTCCGCCGGCCTCGACCTGTCGGTGGCGGGTGCTTCCGGGCCGGGTTCCTTCGCCGAGCTGTCCACCCTGCCCGAGCAGGAGTGCGCGGACCGGATCGCCGAGCTGCAGGATGCCTTCACCTGGTTGCATCGCCCCGACCTGGTGTCGATCGCGGCGGTGCAGGGGCACGCGATCGGCGCCGGGTTTCAGCTGGCGCTCGCCTGCGACCTGCGGGTTCTCGCCGAGGATGCCCGGTTTTCCATGGCGGAGGTGACACTCGGCCTGGTCCCAGACCTGGCCGGCACCAAGCGCCTGGTCGAGCTTGTGGGCTACTCGCGCGCGCTGGAGCTCTGCGCCACCGGGCGGCGGTTGGACGCCGCCGAGGCGGACCGGATCGGGCTGGCAACTCTGGTCGTGCCGACCGGGGAGCTGGCCGGCGCGGTCAGCGACCTGACGGCGGGGCTGCTCGCCAATGACCGGGACGCGGTCGTGGAGATCAAGGCGTTGCTCGCCGGTGCGTCCGGCCGGACCCCGGCCGAGCAGGAGCGGGCGGAGCGGGAGGCACAGACCCGGCGGCTGCGGGAACTCGCCGGCCGGGGAGAATAGCCGGGCGGGGCGCTGGCACCTTCAGCGCCCGTAAGGGCCGTACGGGAAGATTTGGGTTACTGACCGGGTTGTCACAGGCGTCGGGAGAATCGACCCGGAGGTGGTGGTCGGCCCGATGACCCGGAGGTGACCGTGTCCAATCCGATGTCCGGCGGCGGCATAGGCGGCTGGAGCATGCTCCGGTCGATGCGGAGCCACGACGAGATCTCGGCGCACCGGCTCCAGCGCGGGGTGGCGCGTCGGATCGTCGGCTTCGCCCAGCCCTACCGGCGGGACATCGTCGTCTTCCTGGCCACCGTCGTGCTGGCCGCGATGATCGGGGTCGCCACCCCGGTGCTCGCCGGCAAAGTGATCGACGCCATCACGCGGGGCGGCAGCGAGGCATCCACCCTGATCGTTCGGCTGGCGCTGGTGATCGCCGCGCTCGCGGTGGCAGACGCGCTGCTCTCGCTCGCCCAGCGGTGGTACTCGGCCCGCATCGGTGAGGGCATCATCCTCGACCTGCGAACCCGGGTCTACGACCATGTCCAGCGGATGCCGTTGCAGTTCTTCAGCCGGACCCAGACCGGTGCCCTGGTCAGTCGACTCAACAACGACGTGCTCGGGGCCCAGCGGGCGTTCACCTCGACCCTGTCCGGGGTGGTGAGCAACGTCATCCAGCTGGTGCTCACCGCGGCGGTGATGTTCACCCTTTCGTGGCAGATCACCGCACTGTCGCTGGTGCTACTGCCGGTGTTCATCATTCCGGCCCGCCGGGTCGGGCGGCGCCTCGCCGAGATCACCCGCGAGTCCTACAACCTCGACGCGAAGATGAACGCGACGATGACCGAGCGCTTCGGCGTCTCCGGAGCACTGCTGGTCAAGCTCTTCGGCCAGCCCGACAACGAGGCACGCCGGTTCGCCGCGCGGGCCGAGCGGGTCCGGGACATCGGCATCCAATCCGCGATGTACTCGCGGACCTTCTTCGTGGCGATGCTGCTGGTCGCCTCGCTCGCGCAGGCGCTCACCTACGGGCTGGGCGGGTGGCTGGCAGTCACCGGCAGCGTCAGCGCCGGCACCGTCGTCACGCTCGCGCTACTACTCACCCGGCTTTACGGCCCACTCACCGCGCTCTCCAACGTACGGGTTGACGTGATGAGCGCGTTGGTCTCGTTTGACCGGGTCTACGAGGTGCTCGACCTGCAACCCGCCCTCACCGAGAAGGCCGCTGCCGTCACCGTGCCGCGGGGCGACGGTCGGGTCGAGTTCCGGTCGGTGCGTTTCCGCTACCCGAGCGCCGCCGAGATCTCGCTGGCCTCCCTGGAGGAGGTCGCCGCGCTCGATCGGACGGCCACCGAGCCGGTGCTCCGGGGCGTGTCGTTCACCGTCGAGCCGGGGCAGATGGTCGCCCTGGTCGGGCCCTCCGGCGCGGGCAAGTCGACGCTGTCCATGTTGATCTCTCGGCTCTACGACGTTACCGACGGTCAGGTACTCGTCGGCGGGGTTGATGTCCGGGACGCCAGCCTGGACTCCCTGCGCGACGAGATCGGTGTCGTCACTCAGGACTCACACCTGTTCCACGAGACCATCGCCGAGAACCTGCGGTACGCCAAACCGGCGGCCACCGACGACGAACTCTGGGCTGCCCTCGCCGGTGCGCAGGTGGCGGACCTCGTGCGGGCGTTGCCCGACGGCCTGGACACGGTGGTGGGTGAGCGCGGCTACCGCTTCTCCGGCGGGGAGAAACAACGCATCGCGATCGCCCGGGTGCTGCTCAAGGCACCCTCGATCGTGATTCTCGACGAGGCCACCGCGCATCTGGACTCGGAAAGCGAGGCAGCGGTGCAGCAGGCGCTCTCGGTGGCGTTGACGGGGCGGACCGCGCTGGTCATCGCGCACCGGCTCTCCACGGTGCGAGAGGCCGACCAGATTCTCGTACTCGATCAGGGGCGGATCGTCGAGCGGGGACGACATGAGGAGCTGGTCGTTCTGGGCGGGCTCTACGCCGAGCTGTACCGGACGCAGTTCGCGGTCGCTGACTCGCCGACGCCGTACCAGGACGCGACCGGGCCGGAGCCGGTTACGCTGCCGATGCGCTCCTACGTCGCCGAGGAGGCGCTGCCGCCGGCCGCCGCCAACTAGCCAGCGCTGATCCCCGACCGATGCCTGCTGTCCGGCTTGGGCGACTACAGCCCGCGCAGCGTGCCGCCGTCCACCGGTAGCGTGATTCCGGTCAGGTAGCTGGCGGCGGGGGAGAGCACGAACGCCGCCACCCGGCCGAACTCCGCCGGATCGCCCAGCCGGCGGAGCGGGATCTCCGCCTCTGCCGTGGCGCGGGCCTGTTCGGGATCCCCGGCGGTGGCGAGGAGCTGCGCGTTCCGGTCGGTCAGCATCCGCCCCGGCAGCAGCCCCACCACCCGGACGCCCTGGGGGCCGTACTCGTCGGCCATGTCCTTGGCGACCCCGGCTAGGCCGGGCCGGAGGCCGTTGGAGATGCCCAGGCCGGCCAGCGGCGTCCGCGCCGTGATGGACAGCACCAGCCCGATCGCCCCGCCGTCGGGCAGCGCGGCGGCGACGGTCCGGGCCATTCGGACGGTGCCGAGGAAGATCGTTTCGAAGGAGTTGCGCCACTGCTCGTCGCTCAGGGTGGCCGCGCTACCCGGCGGTGGGCCGCCGACCGACACCAGCGCGCCATCCAGCCGCCCGAACGCCTCCCGGGCGGTCGCCGTCAGCCGTTCGGGCAGCTCCGGGTCGGCCAGGTCGGCGGGCACGCCGACGGCGCACGCGGGGCCACCGAGGCGGTGGGCGGCGGCGCTCACCGCCTCGGCGTCCCGGGCGGCGAGGACGACGCGCGCCCCGTCGGCGACGAGCGCCTCGGCCGTCGCGTAGCCGAGGCCCCGGGAAGCGCCGGTGAGCACGTACACGCGGTCAGTCAGGCCGAGCTCCATGCCCTGATCCTGCCGCATCGGCTACCAGCGGGGGACGGTCAACGCCGACGGACGGCCTCCTCGACCAGGTTGAGTACCGGTCCGAGGTCGTCGGCGGGGCGTCCCATCGCCAGGTGCAGGACCAGACCGTCGTACGCCAGCTTCAGGAACTGGGCGAGCACATCGACGGGGACGTCGTCGCGTAGGACGCCCGCCTCGCGCTGGCGGAGTAGGCGGTCGCGGGTCGCTTCGGCGATCGCCGCGGACCGTTCGGTCCACCGCCGGGCGAACGCGGGATCGGTGCGGAGGCGGCGCGAGACCTCCAGCTGGCTGCCCAGCCAGCCCGTCGTGTCGGGGGAGGCGGCCCGGGCCAGCAGATCGCGCATCACCTGCACCAGGCCATTGCGGGCGACAGTTTCCACCATCGCCGCCGCATCGTCCTCGGCCACGGCGAGGAAGAGGGAGTCCTTGTCGCGGAAATGGTGGAAGATCGCTCCGCGGGACAGCCCGGTCGCCTCCTCCAGCCGGCGCACGGTGGCGCCCTCGTACCCGTGTCGGGCGAAGCAGACCCGGGCGGCGGTGAGAATCTCCTGCCGGCGCGCGTCGAGTTGGTCCTGACTTACTCTGGGCACGGGTCGATCGTGTCAAACCCCCCGGCGTCCCGCAAACCGTACGTACGGCTTGCGGTCTGACCCGTCGGCTGGCGGCCCGCGTCCGCTCTCTTCGGCGAATTCCCCTACCAGGTTATTCATCCGTTTGTCACAAATTCCTGGCCATTTGGCTGCCTGGGTCTGTCGGACAGACGCCTCAGTCCCGTAAGGTGCCGGAGTGCCGCTGCTCCTTCTTGACCTGGATAACACCCTGCTCGATCGAGAAAATTTGTTCCGATCCTGGGGCGAGCGCTTCCTGGTCAAGATCGGCGCACCGCCAGGTGACCTCGATTGGCTGCTCTCCGTTGACGCGGACGGGCTTACCGATCGGTGGGATGTGGCCGACGCGATTCGAAACCGCTACTCGCTGGCGGTCCGTTCGGTCGACCTAGTGGAGGAGCTGCACGACGGCGTGCTCGCCGGCACCCGACTTGATCCACTGGTGGCGTGCGCGCTGCAGATCGTCGGCGATGCCGGGTGGATACCGGTGGTGGTCTGCAACGGGGCGGTACGGCAGCAGGAGGAGAAGATCCGGCGGACCGGGCTGGACCGCTACCTAGCCGACTGGGTGATCTCCGAGGCGGCCGGGGTCAGCAAGCCGAACCCGCGAATCTTCGCACTGGCCGCCCAGCGGGTTCGGATGCCGCTGCGCGGGGCCTGGGTGGTCGGCGACGGCCCGGAGGCGGACATCGGCGGTGCCGCGGCCATGGGGCTGCCCAGCGTCTGGCTGCACCGAGGGCGCACCTGGACCGACGGACGGTTCGCCCCCACCTTCACGGTCGACGGTCTGATCGCCGCCCTCGCCGCGGTGCTCGCGGCGTAATACCGGTTGCCGCGCCGCGATTCGACAGCGAGCATGGGGCCGCACGGCGCACCCCGGGCGAATGGCCCGGTCGAGGAGAGGAGGTCGGTCATGGCTATCTACACAGGTCACTTTCCACTGTCTTCATTGACCTCGACCGAGGGATCTCACCGCAGTGCGCGATCACGACTCTCCGGTGCCGGAACGCCGGACCCGCGGCAGACGCCGCTTCGACGATGACGAACCACCTTTCAGCAAGCGCGGGCGGAGAACCGGGCCGCAGCCCGCTGACTCCGACCCGGTGCCGGACGCCCAGACCTGGTCGTCCTGGGACGACGCCGTCCACGGCCCAGAGCCGTACCCCGCCTGGCTGGTAACGGAGCTGGCCGCCAAGGACACCGAACTGGGCGTACTCAAGACCGGCAAGGAGGCAGACGTCCATCTCGTCCGCCGCGCCGTGCCCGACACCGATCGGTCCTGCCTACTCGCGGCCAAACGATATCGAGCTGCCGACCACCGGCTCTTCCACCGGGACGCGGGATATCTGGAGGGGCGGCGGATGCGACGCTCCCGGGAGATGCGGGCGATCACCCGGCGAACCGCGTTCGGCCGGCAGATGATCGCCGGGCAGTGGGCGGCGGCGGAGTTCGCCGTGCTCGGCCGCCTGTGGGAGATCGGTGCCCAGTACGGCACGATCGCCGTGCCCTACCCGGTCCAGCTCCGCGGCACCGAGTTGATGCTGGAGTTTCTCGGCGACGGCGACAAGGGGCAGGCCGCCCCACGGCTGGCGCAGCTACGGCCGGCGGAGGCCGACCTGCGCGACCTGTGGGGACAGCTCGTCGAGGCGCTGGTGGTACTCGCTCGGGCTGGCTACGCCCACGGTGACCTGTCGCCCTACAACCTGCTGGTGCACGAGGGGCGGCTGGTGCTCATCGACCTGCCTCAGGTCGTGGATCTGGTCGCCAATCCGCAGGGGCCGGAGTACCTGGCCCGAGACGTACGGGTGGTTGCCACCTGGTTCGTCGCCCGCGGCCTGCCGGCGGAGCAGGCAGAACCGCTCGCCCTCACCGAACACCTGCTCCGGGAGGCGGGCCTGCGGTGAAACGCTGCCCCGAGCGGCGGGCCGGCCCTGACCACGGTGCGCGCCCCGTGGTGCGGCCGGCGTTGCTCCAGCCGGGCCCTACTGGAGGTAGCGCGCCACCTCCGGCGCCGGACGTACACCCTGGGCGTCCGGGTCGCCGTGGGTGGAGCGGGCGGCGCGCCGCCGGCGCAGCAGGTCCCAGCACTGGTCCAACGACGCCGACAGATCCCGGAGCCGGTCCCGGCTCTCGTCGTCGGTGCCCTCCTCGTTGGCCTGGGCCGCGGCGCGGAGCTGGTGTTCCTCGTCGACCAGCTCGGAGATGCGCTTCAGGATGGTCTTGTCGTCCATGACCACGAGCCTGGCACAGCATGGCGAGATCACACCCGGGATCGGGCTGCTGTCTCGGGGCAACGCCCGGTCAGCCGCTTCGGGTCGGCAACCCGGGCCGACCGGGGCCGGGCCGGGTCGGTAACCCGGCCCGACCCCGCCAGCTGGAAACGCGACGGGGCCCCCACCGGTGTGTGGGGGCCCCGTCGGGTTACCGCCTTAGCCGATCATCCGGCGCAGCACGTACTGCAGGATGCCACCGTGCCGGAAGTAGTCCGCCTCTCCTGGCGTGTCGATGCGGACCACCGCGTCGAACTCGACCCCGGTGTCGGTGGTCACCTGGACGGTCCGCGGGGTGTTGCCCTCGTTGAGGGCGGTGACTCCACTGATAGTGAAGGACTCGGTGCCGCACAGGCCCAGCGACTCGGCGGTCTCGCCGGCCGGGAACTGCAGCGGCAGGACGCCCATGCCGATCAGGTTGGAGCGGTGGATCCGCTCGTACGACTCGGCGATGACCGCCTTGACGCCCAGCAGCATCGTGCCCTTGGCGGCCCAGTCCCGGGACGAGCCCGAACCGTACTCCTTGCCGGCGAGGACGATCAGCGGGATTCCCGCCTCCTGGTAGGCCACGGCGGCGTCGTAGATGGTGCTCTGCGCGCCGGTCAGGTGGTTGACCGTGAAGCCGCCCTCCGGAAGCGCGGCCCCGGCAGCGGAGTCGGCACCGGGCACCCGAAGCTGGTTACGCAGCCGGATGTTGGCGAAGGTGCCCCGAATCATCACCTCGTGGTTACCCCGGCGGGAGCCGTACGAGTTGAACTCGTGCCGCGGCACGCCGTGCTCGGCGAGGTACCGACCCGCGGGGGAGTCGGCCTTGATCGCACCGGCGGGCGAGATGTGGTCGGTGGTTACCGAGTCGCCGAGCTTGGCCAGGACCCGTGCCGCCCCGATGTCGCCCACCGGCGCCGGCTCGCGCTGCATGCCCTCGAAGTACGGGGGCTTGCGGACGTAGGTCGACTCGCCCTCCCAGGCGAAGGTGTCGCCGGTCGGCGTCGGCAGCGACTGCCACCGCTCGTCACCGGCGAAGACGTCCGCGTACGCCGAGCTGAAGCCGCCGGCGCCGATCGCGGCGGCGATGACCTCCTGGATCTCGGTGCTGCTCGGCCAGATGTCGCGCAGGAACACCGGGTTCCCCTGGGCGTCCTCGCCGATCGGCTCGTTGGCCAGGTCGATGTCCATGGTGCCGGCGAGCGCGTACGCGACCACCAGCGGCGGGGACGCCAGGTAGTTCATCTTGACGTCCGGGTTGATCCGGCCCTCGAAGTTACGGTTGCCGGAGAGCACCGAGACGACCGAGAGGTCCTTCTCGTTCACCGCCGCGGAGATCTCCTCCGGCAGCGGGCCGGAGTTGCCGATGCAGGTGGTGCAGCCGTAGCCGACCAGGTGGAAGCCGAGCTTCTCCAGGTACGGGGTGAGGCCGGCCCGCTCGTAGTAGTCCATGACGACCTTCGAGCCCGGGGCGAGGGTGGTCTTCACCCACGGCTTGCGGGCCAGGCCCCGCTCCACGGCGTTGCGAGCGAGCAGCGCGGCGCCGATCATCACCTGCGGGTTGGAGGTGTTGGTGCAGGAGGTGATGGCAGCGATCACCACCGCGCCGTGGTCCAGCTCGAACTCGGTGCCGTCGGCGCCGGTGACCCGGATCGGGTCGGTGGCCCGGCCGCCGGAGCCCACCGCCGCGGTGACTAGGTCGCGCGGGGCGTCAGCGGGGTCGGTGACCTCGTTGGCGGGGGCATCGCTGGCTGGGAAGGACTCGGCGCTGGCCTCGTCGGCGGGGCCGCTGATGCCCTGTTCCGGCTCGCCGTTGGCCGTGTCCACGGCGACGTAGTCGGTGAGGGCGGCCCGGAACAAGGTCTTGGCGTTGCCCAGCGGCACCCGGTCCTGGGGCCGCTTCGGGCCGGCGAGCGACGGCTCGATGCTGCTGAGGTCCAGCTCCAGCCGCTCCGAGTAGTCCGGCTCCGCGGCCGGGTCGTGCCAGAGGCCCTGCTCCTTCGCGTACGCCTCGACGAGCGCGACCTGCTGCGGGTCGCGCCCGGTCAGCTCCAGGTAGCGCACGGTTTCGGCGTCGATCGGGAAGATCGCGACGGTGGAGCCGTACTCCGGGGACATGTTGCCGATGGTGGCCCGGTTGGCCAGCGGCACCGCGCTGACGCCGGGGCCGTAGAACTCGACGAACTTGCCGACCACACCGTGCTTGCGCAGCATTTCGGTGATGGTCAGGACCAGGTCGGTGGCGGTGGTGCCGGCCGGCATCTCCCCGGAGAGCTTGAATCCGACGACCCGCGGGATGAGCATGCTGACCGGCTGGCCGAGCATCGCCGCCTCGGCCTCGATGCCGCCGACGCCCCAGCCGAGCACGCCGAGGCCGTTGACCATCGTGGTGTGCGAGTCGGTGCCGACCACCGTGTCCGGGTAGGCCTGGCCGTTGCGCTCCATCACCGTACGGGCGAGGTATTCGATGTTGACCTGGTGCACGATGCCGGTGCCCGGCGGGACGACCTTGAACTCGTTGAGGGCGGTCTGGCCCCAGCGCAGGAACTGGTAGCGCTCCTTGTTGCGCTCGTACTCCAGCTCCACGTTGCGTTGGAAGGCGTCCTCGCGGCCGAACAGGTCGGCGATGACGGAGTGGTCGATGACCAATTCGGCCGGGGCGAGCGGGTTGACCCTGGTCGGGTCGCCACCCAGGTCCCGTACGGCCTCACGCATGGTGGCCAGGTCAACCACGCAGGGTACGCCGGTGAAGTCCTGCATCAGCACCCGCGCCGGGGTGAACTGGATCTCCACGCTCGGGTCGGCGGCCGGCTCCCAGGCGCCGAGCTGCCGGATGTGGTCGGCGGTGATGTTCGCGCCATCCTCGGTCCGGAGCAGGTTCTCCAGGAGGATTTTCAGGCTGTAGGGGAGTCGGTCGTGCCCCTCCACCTTGTTAATTTTGAAAATCTCGTAGCTCGCGTCGCCGACGCGTAGCTGGGTCTTCGCACCGAAGGTGTCGAGGCTCGCCACGTCGTACTCCTTCACACCAGTGGCCGTGAGCAGTCCTGAGCAGTCTGTCGCACCGACGGGGGTGGTGCGGTGCTTAGGTGGCCCTTACCTGTATTAACTGCGGGTACAAACCGTACGTCCGTCTTGCTATTCATGCAACCCTGACCCGGCGCGGGGCGGGGCCAGCGGCTTCGCCGCTTGTGTCGAGTGGGTACGGCGGTGGCGAGTGCGCGCCGGTGCGTCGCCGGCTGCGACCTCGCCCCGTTGCGGCGGCGTGGGCGTAGCCGGTTCGGGTTGATGTTTGGGCGACGGTCGAGTTGGTTCTTGATTCCGGCTCGGAGCTCCCGTTTTGGCCACTATTTTGAGCAAATGGCAACAATTCTCTTCGCGGTGCTCCTCGTCGCCGGCTGGCTCGTCGTGCGGGGCAGTGGACGCGGGACCGTCCTCGCCGCGTGGACGGTTTCGCTCGTCGCCATCCTGCTGCTCTTCAACTATCACGTGGGCGCGAAGCTGCCGTTGAACTTCTGATTTGAGTGAGGATGTTATGACCGGCCGTCTGGGCTTCTGGCTCGCGCACCTCTTCGTCCTCGCCTACTGCGGGGTGCTGATCGGCGGGTTCGCGGTGCAGTTCGTGACCGGCGACCTCCCGTGCCCGCTCTGCATCCTGCAGCGGATGGCGATGATGCTGGTGGCCTTCGGGCCGCTCTACATCATCGTGCGGACCCGCCGCGGCGATGTGCGGCTCGCCGACTACGCCATGGGGTACGGGATGAGTATCGTCGCCGCCGTCGTCGGTGCCGCCGTCGCGGTCCGCCAGATCCTGCTGCACATCGTGCCGCCCGACCCCGGCTACGGGTCACCCATTTTGGGGCTGCACCTGTACACCTGGGCATTTATCACGTTCTGCGTGGTAGTGGTGTTCTGCGGGGTGAGTCTGATCTTCGCCCGCGCGCTGGTGCCGCGGGGGGTGCGGTTCGGTTGGCCGTCAAAGGTGGTCTGCGGGCTGTTCCTGGTGATCGTGGCGGCGAACATGGTGGTGGTGTTCCTCCAGGCGGGCTTCCACTGGTTCCTGCCGCCTGACCCCGACCGCTACGAGATCTTCCATTCGCTGGCGTTCTGGGACGCTGGGGCGAGATCAGGCGGCGCTACCGAGTGAGGGCGGCCCAGGTTCCCGGTGTGAAAGGTGCCTGCAGAATTTCGACTTAACTTGCAAGGGATTGCAGAAAGTTTCGACGGCGGCTAGCGTGCGGCTCATCAGCGACCAGAGGAAGGCCGTCGATGAAACCCCCGCCGATCCCGCGCAAGGCGCTGCTCACTCTCGCCTCGCTGGCGACCCTCACCCTCGCCGGCACCAACACCCTCGTTCACCTCCAACCACCCGGCGACGCCGATGCGCCGGCCGTGGCCGGCGCCGAGCCGTGGGCCGCCGACCACCTCGCCACCACGCTGCTCGCCGCCGGTGGCCACCAACCCGAATCTGGGACCACCACCGGCCTCGACCTGACCACGCAGAAGGCGCACTGGATTGACCGCGGCACTGTCGCCTGGCCGACCGAAATCCCGGACGGCACGACGTACGCGCTGGTGACAGCCGCGGCCGGCGGGGTGACCCTGGTCGACGGCGAACTCGCCGGGACGTACCGGGCGATCCCGCTGCAGGCCCGGCGGCATGGCCTGACCGCGGCGCAACGCGAGCGGTTCCCGCACCTGGCGGCGTACCAGGCCCTCGCTCTGGACCGAAAGCACCTGGCCGGGGTGCCGGCGGCGCTGCGTGGACAACTCGTGGTGACCGAGCGGGACGCCGGAGGTGCCCTGCGCGCCGCCACCGGCGTCCAGCTCCCAGGTGTGCTCGACGATGTCTACGCCCCAGCGACCCGGGCGCGGCTCGGCCCGACCTTCACCGGTGCGGCGCCGACCCTCGCGGTCTGGGCCCCCACCGCCCGTACGGTGGCACTGCAGTTGTTCGACACACCGACGTCGCGACCGCGGCCAGTCCCGATGCAACGGGACGACCGCACCGGCGTGTGGTCGGTGCGGGGAACCCCCTCCTGGACCGGGAAGTACTACCGCTACCAGGTCGAGGTGTGGCAGCCGGCCGAGCAGCAGCTGGTCACCGCGGCGGTGACCGACCCGTACTCGCTGGCGCTCGCCCCCGACTCCACCCACAGCCAGATCGTCGATCTCGCCGACCCGAGACTCGCGCCACCGGGCTGGACGCAGCTGCCAAAGCCGGCGGCGGTACCGGCGACGCAGGCGCAGATCTCCGAGCTGTCGGTACGGGACTTCTCGATCGCGGACCGCACCGTGCCGGCCGGGCAACGCGGCACGTTCCGTGCCTTTACCGACCCCGCCACCGCGGGAATGCGACACCTGAAGGCGCTCGGCGACGCCGGGACGACCCACCTACACCTGCTCCCGGCATTCGACTTCGCCACGATCCCCGAACGCCGCGCCGACCAGCAGCAACCCCCATGCGACCTGGCGGCGCTCCCGCCAGACTCGGACGAACAGCAGCGATGCGTCGCCGCAGTCGCCGACACCGACGGCTACAACTGGGGGTATGACCCGCTGCACTACACCGTGCCGGAGGGCGGCTACGCCGTTGACCCGACCGGTGCGGCGCGGACCACCGAGTTCCGGCGGATGGTCGCCGGGGTCAACGGCGCGGGGCTGCGGGTGGTGCTCGACGTCGTCTACAACCACACCTCGGCTGCGGGCACCGACCCGAACTCGGTGCTGGACCAAGTGGTTCCCGGCTACTACCACCGGCTGCTGGCAGATGGTTCGGTCGCCACCTCAACCTGCTGCGCCAACACCGCCCCCGAGCACGCCATGATGGGCAAGCTCGTGGTCGACTCGGTGGTCACCTGGGCGAAGGAGTACAAGGTAGACGGCTTCCGGTTCGACCTGATGGGGCACCACCCGAAGGCGAACATGCTGGCCGTCCGCGCCGCCCTCGACAAGCTGACCCTCGCCCGCGACGGAGTGGACGGCCGGGGCATCCTGCTGTACGGCGAGGGCTGGAACTTCGGCGAGGTAGCCGACGACGCCCGGTTCGTTCAGGCAACCCAGGCCAACCTGGCCGGCACTGGGATCGGCACCTTCAACGACCGACTCCGCGACGCCGTGCGCGGAGGCGGCCCCTTCGACGCCAACCCGCGTCGACAGGGCTTCGCCTCCGGGCTGTACACCGACCCCAACCACGACCCGGTGAACGGGTCAGCGGCGCAGCAACGCGCCCACCTGCTGCACCAGCACGACCTGATCAAAGTTGGGCTCACCGGCAACCTCCGTGACTACCGATTCACCAACACCGCCGGCGAGCAGGTCACCGGGGCGCAGGTGGACTACAACGGGTCGCCAGCCGGCTACACGGCCGCACCGGGGGAGTCGGTCACCTACGTGGACGCGCACGACAACGAGATCCTGTACGACGCGTTGGCGTACAAGCTGCCGGAAGACACCACGGCGGTAGACCGAGCCCGGATGCAGGTCCTCGCGCTCGGCACCGCCCTGCTGGGGCAGGGCACCGGTTTCGCCACCGCCGGCAGCGAGCGGTTGCGGTCGAAGTCGCTGGACCGCAACTCGTACAACTCTGGTGACTGGTTCAACCAGATTCGATGGGACTGCGCCCAGGGAAACGGGTTTGGCATCGGACTCCCGTCCGAGCAGGACAACAAGGACAAGTGGCCGTACGCTCGCCCCCTGCTTGCCGATCCGGGGTTGGTGCCGGACTGCGAAACGATCGACCTGGCCGGGACCCGGCACACCGAGTTGCTTCGGATCCGCTCATCGTCGCCGGTGTTCGGGTTACGGACGGCAGAGCAGGTGCAGCAACGGGTGGCGTTCCCGTTGTCGGGCCCCGCGGAGCAGCCGGGTGTGCTGACGATGACGCTGGACAGCCGAGGGCTGGGTGGTCCGTGGAAGTCTGTGACGGTGGTCTTCAACGCCACCCCTCAGGCGGCTACCCAACAGCTCACCGACCTGCGCGGAGCAGACATAGCACTGCACCCGGTGCTGCGTACCTCCGCTGATGAAGTCCTGCGAACGTCCTCGTTCGCGGCCGACAGTGGCACGTTCACGGTTCCGGCCCGCAGCGTGGCGGTCTTCGTGCAGCGGTGACACACAAATGGTCCGGCCCCCTCCGCTGACGCGGAGGGGGCCGGACTGACTAGCTGGTCGATCAGCCGAAGCAGTTCTCGATCGGCTCGGGGCTGCCCTGACAGTTGGTCGGGTCATTGCCCTTGATCGCGGACTTGTTGTCGACCGTGACCTTCCCCAGTGCGCTGAACACGCCACCCGGCTTGAAGGTCGAGCGGTTCTCCGTCACCTTGGAAGCAGTCAGATCGACGTCGCCCAGGACGTTGAAGATCCCGGCGCCGGAGAAGCCGGCGATGTTTCCGGAAATCGAGCTGTCCCGGAAGGTGACCGCGCTGAGGAGGTTGAACACACCGCCCCCGAAGACGCCGGCCTTGCTGTCCGTGATGTGGCTCTTGTCGACGTTGGCAATCACGCCAAGTGCCAGCGCCATGCCTCCACCGTCACCGACGGTGCCGTTGTCAACGAGCTGCGCCTCCTGCAGGTAGAGGCTGCCTCGCTCGGCCGCGCCGATTCCTCCGCCGGCGAGCAGCGCCAGGTTTCGGGCAACAATCGACTGCTTGACCGTCATGTCGCCGCCGAGGTCGAACAGGCCACCGCCGAAGCCGAGTGTGTCGTTACCGGTGACCTCGGCCTTTTCGACCGAGACCATCCCGGCCTTGATGTCCTCGCGGTCCAGGAACGCTGCCCCGTTGGCGATACCGCCGCCGCCGACTGTAGCGCCGTTTTGCATCACCCGGGACGAGGAGACCCGCAGGACACCGCCGTTGAAGATGCCGCCACCGTAGTGGAAGGCGTCATTCTTGAACAGTGTCGTGTGGTAGAGGCTGGTCTTGCCGAAGTTGGCGATCCCACCTCCGACGCCACCGGCGAGGTTGTGCTCCAGGTAGGACTTCTCAAAATCAGCGGTGCCGCCTGCCTGTACCAGGACGCCAGCGCCGTCCGTGGTGTTGTGGTGCGGGAAGGACTTGTGCTCCGCCCCTTCAGCGGCAGGGGCCGTCCACTCGGCGGCTGGTGCGCCGACGGTGGCGTCCCCACTGGCGGCGCCGCTCTGGTTCCAGCTGGCGGCGTCGTCGTTGGTGGTGTTGTCGCTGGCGGCGCCGTTCTGGTTCCAGCTGGCGGCGTCGTCGTTGGTGGTGTTGTCGCTGGCGGCGCCGTTCTGGTTCCAGCTGGCGGCGTCGTCGTGGTGGTGTTGTCGCTGGCGGCGCCGTTCTGGTTCCAGCTGGCGGCGTCGTCGTTGGTGGTGTTGTCGCTGGCGCGCCGTTCTGGTTCCAGCTGGCGGCGTCGTCGTTGGTGGTGTTGTCGCTGGCGGCGCCGTTCTGGTTCCAGCTGGCGGCGCCGTTTTTCGTTGGTGACGGCGACGTCCATGCTTGCGTCGTCGGTGGCGACGGTCTCGTCCGTGGCGGTGGCGTCGTCGGTGGCGACAGTCTC
>NZ_KB900388.1:6535-1835922 GCF_000378825.1 Salinispora vitiensis | reverse complement strand
TCCACTCGGCGGCTGGTGCGCCGACGGTGGCGTCCCCACTGGCGGCGCCGCTCTGGTTCCAGCTGGCGGCGTCGTCGTTGGTGGTGTTGTCGCTGGCGGCGCCGTTCTGGTTCCAGCTGGCGGCGTCGTCGTTGGTGGTGTTGTCGCTGGCGGCGCCGTTCTGGTTCCAGCTGGCGGCGTCGTCGTTGGTGGTGTTGTCGCTGGCGGCGCCGTTCTGGTTCCAGCTGGCGGCGTCGTCGTTGGTGGTGTTGTCGCTGGCGGCGCCGTTCTGGTTCCAGCTGGCGGCGTCGTCGTTGGTGGTGTTGTCGCTGGCGGCGCCGTTCTGGTTCCAGCTGGCGGCGCCGTTTTCGTTGGTGACGGCGACGTCCATGCTTGCGTCGTCGGTGGCGACGGTCTCGTCCGTGGCGGTGGCGTCGTCGGTGGCGACGGTCTCGTCCGTGGCGGTGGCGTCGTCGGTGGCGACGGTCTCGTCCGTGGCGGTGGCGTCGTCGGTGGCGACGGTCTCGTCCGTGGCGGTGGCGTCGTCGGTGGCGACGGTCTCGTCCGTGGCGGTGGCGTCGTCGGTGGCGACGGTCTCGTCCGTGGCGGTGGCGTCGTCGGTGGCGACGGTCTCGTCCGTGGCGGTGGCGTCGTCGGTGGCGACGGTCTCGTCCGTGGCGGTGGCGTCGTCCGTGGCGACGGTCTCGTCCGTGGCGGTGGCGTCGTCGGTGGCGACGGTCTCGTCCGTGGCGGTGGCGTCGTCGGTGGCGACGGTCTCGTCCGTGGCGGTGGCGTCGTCGGTGGCGACGGTCTCGTCCGTGGCGGGGGCGTCGTCGGTGGCGACGGTCTCGTCCGTGGCGGTGGCGTCGTCGGTGGCGACGGTCTCGTCCGTGGCGGTGGCGTCGTCGGTGGCGACGGTCTCGTCCGTGGCGGTGGCGTCGTCGGTGGCGACGGTCTCGTCCGTGGCGGTGGCGTCGTCGGTGGCGACGGTCTCGTCCGTGGCGGTGGCGTCGTCGGTGGCGACGGTCTCGTCCGTGGCGGTGGCGTCGTCGGTGGCGACGGTCTCGTCCGTGGCGGTGGCGTCGTCGGTGGCGACGGTCTCGTCCGTGGCGGTGGCGTCGTCGGTGACGGCGGTCTCGTCCGTGGCGGTGGCGTCGTCGGTGACGGCGGTCTCGTCCGTGGCGGTGGCGTCGTCGGTGGCGACGGTCTCGTCCGTGGCGGTGGCGTCGTCGGTGACGGCGGTCTCGTCCGTGGCGGTGGCGTCGTCGGTGACGGCGGTCTCGTCCGTGGCGGTGGCGTCGTCGGTGGCGACGGTCTCGTCCGTGGCGGTGGCGTCGTCGGTGGCGACGGTCTCGTCCGTGGCGGTGGCGTCGTCGGTGGCGACGGTCTCGTCCGTGGCGGTGGCGTCGTCGGTGGCGACGGTCTCGTCCGTGGCGGTGGCGTCGTCGGTGGCGACGGTCTCGTCCGTGACGGTGGCGTCGTCGGTGACGGCGGCCTCGTCCGTGGCGGTGGCCTCGGTGACGACGGCCTCGTCGGTGACGACGGCCTCGTCCGTGGTGGCGTCCCCGTTAGCGCTGGCGTCTCCGGTCATCGCGTCGCCTGACCACTGTGCTGGTCCTGCTGCGTCGACGGGGGTCTCCGTGTTCGCCGTGGGGTTGGCCGTGGCCGCCGGGGTCGTGGTGTCGGCTCCCGCCGCCTGCGGCTCGCCCTGGAACAGCGGTAGGTACGGCTGGCCTGCCTTTGCAGCCTCTCCCGCCGCGACCGAGTTCGAGAAGCGTGACCACACCGCCTCGGGGCTGTTTGCACCCCGTTCTTCCGCAAGGGTTTTACCGCCCTTGATGGTCAGGCCCTGGGCCTTCAGGTGTCCGCCCCGGCCGACGTTGAGGATTCGGAAGAAGTCGGCCTGGCTGTCCCGGGCGATCTCGGTGTTCTGCCCGATAAGCGTGATCGGTTCCTTGATGATCGGCAGGCCGTTGCCATAGCCGTCGGAACGGGTCAGCGTGTAGGTGCAGTCCTTCGCCAGCTTGAGTACGCCACCCTGGTTACTGTTGGCGTGAATGATCGCCTGGATCAGCTTGTCGGTCTTGCAGGGCACCTCCTTCCCGTGCTTCTTCCCGGTGTTCTCCTTGTTCTTGCTGCTGTCCCAGTTTCCCCTGTGGTTGGCTTCCCAGTCGCCCTCGCCGCCCGCGCCTCGGTCGTCGGCTGCCTGCTCGTTTGTGGTGATCTGAGTGGTGTTCCAGGCCAGGTCCCGGGCGCCAGCTCCGGCCCCGGTGAACCCAACTGCGGCGATGCTGACCACGCCGGTGAGGCCGGCGACGCCGCTGGCGAGCCAGAGTTTGCGTCGTCGTTTCGACGCGGCCTCCGGGCCGGTGGCGTTGTTTGGATCTTGGTAGTTGGACATTGGAGCTCTCTACCCTCTCCTCATACCAGACAGGGGCGCCTCGCTCGAGGGCGAGTGTCCCTACTACAAATCGGTTGTAGCTCCCAGAAACACCGTATGGGAATGATTCTCACCTCGAGGGCTTTTATGAAAGAAGCCCACATTCGGCTTGCGGCAGGACGGATCGGGACGTCAGTAGCGATTACGTGCAGACACACCGTGAGCCGCTCTATGTGATCTAGAACGTGCGAGTGGATATACCGCCCGGGCGGTGCGATCCGGCGCGGTCGGTCAGATGCGGGGCTCCTCCGGCCGCACCCGGCCGGAGGAGCCCGATCTATGTGGTGGTGCACTCAGGGGTGACTCATCCGAAGCAGCGTTTCGGAACGACCGGGCTGCCAATGCAGTTCGTCGGCCGGTTCTTCTTGACCGCGGACTTCTCGTCGATCTTGACACCGTTGTTCGTCGTGAAGATGCCGCCCGGCGGTGTGGTGGCGAAGTTCTCGGTCACCATGCTCTGGATCAGGGAGACCTGGCCGTAGGCGTTGACGACGCCACCGCCTACCGCGAAGGGGCCGACCGCCCGGTTGCCGACGACTTCGCTCTTCCGCAGGGTCACGGAGGCATTTACGTTGAACAGGCCAGCGCCGCCCGCGCCTTCAGCCACGTTCTCCTTGAGTACGCTCTCCTCCACCACCGCGGTGGAGTTGTTGGCTACCGCGAGGCCGCCCCCAACGTCCGTGGCGACATTCCGCTCGATCTTTACCTGCTCCAGGTACAACCTGGACTTGTCGACACCGAGCACGCCGCCGGCATCCCGCCCTGCGGTGTTGTCCGTGACCTCGCTACGGGTAACACTCGTGTTGCCGGAGCGGTCGAGGATGCCGCCGGCCAGACCCCGGGTCTGGTTGTGGCTGATCGTGCTACTCCATACCCAGACGGTGCCTCCCTTGGCGCCGGGCTTGAACGAGCCGTTGGCGAAGCCGCCGCCACCATGGCGAGCGTTGTTCTGTTCGATCTTCGACCGTTCGATCCGTAGGATGCCGGTGCTGAAGACGCCGCCGCCGAACTCGGTGGCGCTGTTGTGTTCGACCGCGGAGTCCCGGATGGTGGTCGTGCCGTAGTTGGCGACACCACCGCCGTTGCGGCCGTGGTTCAGCACGATCGAGCTCTTCTCGATGTCGGCCTTGCCGCCACGTTGGACCAGGATTCCCGCGCCGTCGTCGTCGCCGTAGCGGCTGACCGCCGTGCTGGTGGTGGTTGATCCAGCTACCGCCTGCTCGGTTGCCTGAGTAGCGTCTGGCGTCATGGAGAGGTCGAGCGGTGGCAGCGCCTCGGGCGTTGAGTAAGCCCAGCGGGGCGTGGTCTGTCCGCCCTTGACGGTAATGCCCTTGAGGGTCAGGTGGCCGTCCTGCCCGACGTTGAAGATCCGGAAGTGCGCGGCGTTGGCGGCCCGCGCGATCGTCGTGTCGTAGCCGTCGAGAACGATCGGTTCCTTGATAACCGGCAGTCCGTTACCGTGCTCGCTTCGGGTCAGCTCGTAGGTGCAACCCTTGGCGAGCGTCAGCACGCCGCCGCGGTTCTGGTTGGCGTGGACGATTGCTTGGATCAGCTTGTCGCTGTTGCACGGGACAGCTTTCGCGTGGTCCGCAGGCTTCCGGTGCTCCTTTTGGCCGCTGCTGTCGCCGCCGCCCCACTGGCCCTGGCCTTGGCTGTCGCCGCCCCACTGGCCTTGGCCGCTGCTGTCGTCGCCCCACTGGCCCTGGCCTTGGCTGTCGCTGACCGCGCCGCCCTCGGCGGGAATGGTCTCAGCGGGGTCGGCATCGTTGACCTTCTGTTGGATGTTGGCCTGCGTCTCCGCCCGGCTGGCGTCTTCGGCCGTGTCGTTGTCTCGGGCGGCGACCCCACCGAGGGCGGCCAACCCGACGACACCGGTCAGGCCAACGACACCGGCGGCGACCCACAGTGGCCGCCGTCCCCGGTTCGGGGGGTCGGCGTTGTTCCCGCCGTAAGGAGTTGATACGTCAATGGACATCAGAGCATTCCGCCCTTTCGACTACCAGACGGTCCGCACCGAACGAAGGTGGCGCGAACTGCTACAAAACGGTTGCAGCCTCCGATGACCACCGTATGGGAAGATGTTTCATGGAGGGGATGTATCCGAAAAATCCCCGCATTTGGCTCATCTTGGGGCGGCTAGCGCAGCTGGCGCCGGTCGGCTCCAAAAGGGGTCACCTAAACGAAGGGCCCCGCCGCTGGGCCGGTGACCGTCCGGTCACCGGCCCAGCGGCGGGGCCGAAGCTTGGTCGTCGAGGGGTTAGCCCGGCAGTCGCGGACCTGCCTCCCGCTGCTCAGCCAGCCAGGCTTCCACGTCGCCAGCGGTCCGGGGGAGTCCGGCGGAGAGGTTTACCGTGCCGTTCGCCGTGACCAGGACATCGTCCTCGATCCGGATGCCGATGCCGCGCAGCTCCTCCGGCACCAACTCGTCCTCGGGCTGGAAGTACAGGCCCGGCTCGACGGTGAGCACATAACCCTCGCCTAGGGCGCCGTCGCGGTACGCCTCACTGCGCGAGTTCGCGCAGTCGTGTACATCGATGCCGAGCATGTGCCCGAAGCCGTGCAGGGTCCACCGTCGGTAAACCGCCGACCTCTCGTCCATCGCCTCGTCCACGCTGACCGGTAGTAGGCCCAGTTCAGCCAGACCTTCGGCGAGAACCCGCATGCAGGTTAGGTGCACCTCCTTGAACGCCACGCCCGGCCGGATGAACTCGATGCCGGCCTGCTGCGCGGCGTACACGATGTCGTAGATCTGACGCTGTAGCGCGGTGAACCGGCCACTAACCGGGAGCACCCGGGTCACGTCGGCGGTGTAGAGGTGGTTGTTCTCCACCCCCATGTCCATCAGCAGCAGGTCACCCGGGCGGGTGGTGCCGTGGTTGTGCACCCAGTGCAGGATCGTGGCGTGCTCGCTGGCGCCGACAATCGAGCCGTAACCGATGTCGTTCCCGTCATGTCGGGCCCGCAGCGCGAAGATGCCCTCGAGCAGCCGCTCGGAAACTCCCCGGTCGGCCGGGAGCGCCCGGGCCGCATCCTCGAAACCGCGAACCGTGGCATCCACCGCGTCCTGGAGCTGAGCGATCTCCCACTCGTCCTTGACCAGCCGTAGCTCGGAGATCGCGCTGGCCAGCTCCTGGTCGCGGGGCGGCTGTCCCCGCTCCCGCCGGCCGTCGTACGGGCGCAGGGCCGCGTCGACCCGGGCGTCGAAGCCGCGCAGCACTCGGGTTCGGGCCGGGGCGAGGTCGGCCAGGGCGGCGTCCAGGTCCGCGAGGTCGGCGGTGGGCATGCCCAACTCACTCGACTTCTCCGCAAGGGTCGGTCGCCGGCCGAGCCACAGCTCGCCGTGCCGACTCCGGAAGAATTCGTCGGTCTGCCGGGACGCGTGGGGCCGCAGGTAGAGGAGGGGCTCATGTCCGGAGCCGGTCGGACGGAGTACGAGCACGCTGTCCGGTTCGTAGTCGCCGGTTAGGTATGCGAAGTCGCTGCCGGGACGGAACCGGTGGGCGGTGTCGTTGGCGCGTACCTGCTCGCCGCCCGTGGGGATTACCAGGGTCTCGCCCGGGAAGGCCGCGGAGAGGGCCGCCCGGCGCTTGGCGTGGTTGGGCGCCGCCGGGCGCGGTACGACCGGTAGCGCGCTGTCCCGCCAGCCCTGCCGCATGAACGCCAGGAGCGCCGCCGGGAATTTTGGATCATGCGACTCCGTGCCCCCTGGATCGCGGTGAATACGTTCCTCGGTCATCTCCGCTCCCTTCGCGTTGTCGCTGGTCCCGACGGTATCCGACGTGGCTGGGCCAGCGGCTGAGGCCGGTTGCGTAGACGGCCGCTACGGCAGTGACAGGGGCGTGGAAAGATGAAGACCATGTGCGGACTCCTGGCCTTCTTCAGCGCGCGCGGGGATGCCGCGGCTCACCGCGACCACATCGCCAACGCGTTGGAGTGCCTGCACCATCGCGGCCCGGACGAGACCGGGGTGGAAGTGGTCGGCGACGCATCCGGCCAGTACGTGGACGGCGTCTTCGCCCACAAGCGGCTGGCGATTATCGATGTGGCGTCCAGTCAGGAGCCGCTGCCCTACGCGAACGGGCGCTACCTGCTGACCTTCAACGGCGAGATCTACAACTACATCGAGCTGCGGGAGGAGCTGGCCCGCGACTTCGGGACGCAGTTCGCCACCTCCGGTGATGGGGAGGTGATCGTCGCCGGCTACCACCACTGGGGTGAGCAGGTGCTCACCCGGCTGCGGGGAATGTTCGCCTTCGTGATCTGGGACCGGCAGGAGCGGCGTGCCTTCGGTGCGCGCGACTACTTCGGGATCAAGCCGCTGCACTACCTGGAGACGGCCGACGGCCTCTACCTCGCCTCGGAGAAGAAAGCCCTGCTGCCGTTCGCGCCGGCCAACTACCAGGGTGACGCCGGCATCGACACGGCCAGCCTCAGCCACTATCTGACGTTGCAGTACGTGCCGGAGCCCGGCACCCTGCACCAGGGAATCCGCCGAATCGGCTCGGGGGAGTACCTGACCTGGTCGCCGGGCGGTCGAATCGACGTCCGCCGGTGGTATCAGCCGATGTTCCGGCCGGCTCCGGTGCCGGACGAGCAGAAGCTCTACCACGAGATCCGGGAGACGTTGCGGGACAGCGTCCGGATTCACATGCGGTCGGATGTCCCGGTCGGTTCGTTCCTCTCCAGCGGGATCGACTCCACCGCGGTGGTGGCGCTGGCCCGGGAGTTCAACCCGAACATTCTGACCTTCACGGTCGGCTACGACGTGCCCGGCTACTCGGAGATTGACGTGGCCCAGGAGTCGGCCCGCCACCTCGATGTCACCACCATTCCCACCAAGATCGGGCCGCAGGACATGATGGCGGCGCTGCCGAAGATCGTCTGGCACCTGGACGACCCGGTCGCCGACCCGGCCCTGGTGCCGCTCTACTTCGTGGCGCGTAAGGCCGCCGAACACGTCACGGTGGTGCTCTCCGGTGAGGGCGCCGACGAGTTCTTCGGCGGCTACACCATCTACCGGGAACCGCTCTCGCTGAGCTCGGTCAACGGGTTGCCCGACGGCGTGCAGAAGGGGCTGCGGGCGGTGTCGAAGGCGATCCCGCAGGGGGTCAAGGGCAAGAGCTTCCTGGAACGCGGCACCACCCCGATCGAGGAACGCTACTACGGCAACGCCCGGATGTTCACCGAGGAGGAGAAGCAGCACCTGCTACGCCGCTATGACCCCTCGGTGCGCTACACCGACATCACCGCCCCGATCTACGCCGAGTGCACCGAACTCGACGACGTCACCAAGATGCAGTACGTGGACCTCTACACCTGGCTGCGCGGCGACATCCTGGTCAAGGCCGACCGGATCTCGATGGCGAATTCGCTGGAGGTACGGGTGCCCTTCCTGGACCGGGCGGTCTTCGACGTGGCGTCGAAGATCCCGGTCGAACTGCGGCTGCCCCCACGCTCCGACGCCACCAAGTACGCGATGCGCCAGGCGCTGCAGGGGGTGGTCCCGCCGGCCATCGTGAACCGTCGGAAGCTGGGCTTCCCGACTCCGACCCGGGTGTGGCTGCGGGGGGAGATGTACGAGTGGGCCCGGCACATGCTGGCCACCTCCGGCGCCGGTGACCTGATCGACCTGCCGTACGCGCTGCGGCTGCTCGATGAGCACAAGCGGGAGGAGGCCGACAACTCCCGCAAGGTCTGGACGGTGCTGATCTTCTGCATCTGGCACGCGATTTTCGTCGCCAAGACGCTGGACCCGGGCATCCAGCGCAACCCTTCGGCCCTGCTGACGAAGCCGGTTGTCGGCAGCATGGTCCGCTGAGCGGACCGCGGAGTGTCGGGCCGACCGCCCGGGCTTAGCCCCGTGCGGGCCCGGATTCTCCGGGCTCGTCGGGGCGGCTTCACGAGCCGCCCCGACGCCCCTCCCGGGCCGAGCTGACCCCAGTGAGATCTCAGTAGGACAGCCCGGGGCAGTACACCCCGCCCTCCGGTGTGGTGTAGCTGCCCAGCGAGATCAGGGTCTCCAGGCGGAGCAGCGAGACCCCTCGGGTGCGGGCGGCCCAGCTGAGTAGGCCCGGTGCCAGCCGGCCCGGGATGCGCAGCCGGGGGGCCAGGCCGTTGGGGTCCTGGCGGCGCATCAGCTCACCTGCCCCGGCGTACAGCGCCCGCGCCGCCGCCTCCGACGTGGCGATCAGGTGGCCCAGGTCGGCCAGGCCGGTGGTGTAGCCGGAGAGCTCACCGGTGGACTTGTCCAGCACCACGTACGGCATCGACCATTCGAAGGCCCGCTTGGCTGCCATGTGGATCTCACTGTCCCGGGAATGTCCGTTGATTTTGCGGTACAGCGTTTGGCAGCCCGGAACATCCGCCTCGGTCATGGGACGCACCTCGAAGCCCGCCATGTTGCCGGGGGTCGGCGGGGCGTACCCCACCATCAGGGAGAGCTGTTCCTGCGGCACAAAGCCGAGCGATGAGTACAGCCGGTAGCCCCACGTGTTGTTGGTAACCTGGACGCCACGCACGGAGGGCCAGCCAAGCCGGTCACTGGCGGCGATCATCGACTCCATCAGCTTCCGGCCCACCCCGCCTCCCTGCGTGTCAGGGGCGACGCTCAACGGTCCGATGGCGGCCACCTCCTCACCCAGCACCAGGAAGTTGGAGCCCACCACCGAGCCCGTCGCATCGACCGCGACCTCAGACACGCAGCTCGGTGCGGCGAGTCGTCCCTGGAGCATCTCCAGCACCGCCTGCTCGGAGGACCATTCCGGTGGTAGCCCCAGCGCGGCGTTGGTGTCCTCGAATGCCTGATAGCAGATCTGGGCCAACCGCGGCAGGTCGGCGGTGGTCGCCGGGCGGATGTGGAGGCGACCGCCAGCGGAAGCCGCCGCCGGGTGTGCGCCCGGCTGCGGGAAGTAGCCCACCCGGACGAAGAAGTCGACGTACTTCTCGAACAGGTCCTGGGTCATGGGCGGGCAGTCGATGCCGGTCCCGGCCAGCAGGGCGCGGGTCTCGGCGGTGTCGACCGTCAGGTAATGGTTACGTCCGCTGTAGATGGTGGACTCGAAGCCGTCGATCATCGCCACCATGGTGTTCTCGGGGTTGGATCGCACCCGCCTGACCCAGGGGTCCCAGCCCAACTCGTCAAGGCGGTAGCCGCGCGCCCGCAGCGCGCCCATCATCTCGGCGAACGGCAGATGCGTGTGGTTGGCGAGGTGGTGGTTGTGGTTGACGGCGGCCGGGTTCCGGGACAACCCCAGGATCGCCGAGCTGACGTAGTCGACGGGCACGAGGTGGAAGATGCCGGCCGGGTCGGCCGGAACCGCCTCCGCCTGCAGGATGCCCTTCATGCTGAGCCACACGAAGTCGTGCCGTTGGCAGCGGCCCAGCTCCGAGTCGCCGGAGATCTCATCGACCCGGTAGATCGACACCGGTAGCCCGCGTTCCCGGGCGATCTCGATGATCTGCTCCGCGACCAGCTTGGTCTGTCGGTACCCGGAGGAGAGAGCGGCGGCGGGCCCCGGCGGGTCGGACGATTTCAGGGCGACCCCGGGTACGACCTCGGCGGAGAAGACACCCGTTGACGACACATGGTGGACCGGAACGCTGCGATGCCGGGCGGCCAGCCGCAGTATCTCCTCGGTGCCGGTCACGTTCGCCGCCTTCAGCGAGGCGTAGGGGTAGAGACTGTTGACGGTGGCAGCCGCGTGGTAGACCGCGTCGACCCGGCGGGACAGCTCGTCGTACCGCTGCGTCGACAGGCCGAACCCAGGGGCGGCCAGGTCGCCGACCACCACGGACAACCTGCTCGGATCGATCTCGTCCCAGAGTTGATACCACTCGAGGTTGTCCCGCAGCCGGTCCAGTGCCGGCTTCTCGTCGGTGGACCGAACGAGGCAGTGCACCACGGCGTTCGTGCTCCGCATCAGGTCGCGGAGCAGGAACGCGCCGAGGAAGCCGGTCGCACCGGTGAGGAGGACCTCGCGGGGCTCAGCGGCGGCGGTGAGCACCTCATCCGCGCAGACGATGTCCGCGGCCAGGGTTACCTCGGCGGCGAAGTCCACCCGCTCCTCGTCGTCGTCGGCTGCGCGGAGCACCCGGCCCAGCAGGTGATCGGCGAGGACTGCCACGGTGGGGTATTCGAAGACCAGCGAGGCAGGGAGGTTGACCCCACTGAGGTCGCGGATCTGGTTGCGCAGCTCCACCGCCGTGAGGGAGTCGAAGCCCAGATCCAGCAGGGACTCGTCCGGGTCGAGCTCGTCCGGGTCGGCGTGACCGAGTACGGCGGCGACCAGAGTCTTGACGGTCTGGACCAGCTCCAGGAACTGCTCCTCCTCGTCCAGCGCGCCGAGTCGAGCCGCGAGCATGGCGCCCGCCGACTGCGTGCCGCCCGCCGCCGGTGTGGCACCAGCGGACGGCATGGTGTCGGTTGACCGCCGGGTGACCCCTGGGAGGCGGGGCGAGTCAGCCCCATTGAGCAACTCGCGGGGGGCCGGGCTCGCGCTGGCGGGCGACGGTACGGCGGCCGGGGGGAGCCAGTAGCGCCGTCGTTGGAACGGGTAGGTGGGCAGGTCGACCTCGGGTCCGCCGGTTGGTGGGAAGAAACCCTCCCACTCCACCGGGAGGCCGAGGGCGTGCAGGGCGCCCAGCGCAGCGACCTCGGCGCCGGACCGGCCGCGACGGCCCAACGACACCGCGTGGTGCTCGTCCGCACCGAGGGTCTCCCGCACCAGCGCGGTCAGTACCCCGTCCGGACCGAGCTCGACGAAGGTGTCGGTCCCCTGCCTACGGATCGCGTCCACCGCTGGTGCGAAGCGAACCGGCTGGCGGAGTTGCCCGACCCAGTAGTCCGGGGTGAGTAGTTCCGCACCTGCGGCCGCGCCGGTGACGGTGGAGACGATGGGAATGGTCGGTCGCCGGTAGGTCAGCGACTCGGCGACGACACGGAAGTCGTCCAGGACGGGATCCATGTGCGCAGAGTGGAAAGCGTGGCTCACCCGGAGGCGGGTGGCCCGACGGCCGTGCTCGGCCAACCGGGCGGCGAGCGCGGTCACAGCCTCCTCGTCGCCCGAGACGACGACCGACCGGGGGGCGTTGATCGCGGCGATTCCGATCCGCCCCTCCTCCCCGGCGAGCAGGGGCAGGAGCTCCTCCTCGGTGGCTTTGACCGCGAGCATCGCCCCGCCCGGGGGCAGTGCCTGCATCAGGGCGCCCCGGGCGTTGACCAGGCGGGCCGCGTCCGGCAGCGAGAGCACCCCGGCCACGTGCGCCGCGGTGAGCTCGCCGATGGAGTGCCCGGCGAGCACGCTCGGGTGCACCCCCCAAGAACGCAGCAGGGCGAACTGGGCGACCTCCAGCGCGAAGAGGGCCGGCTGGGCGAGACCGGTTTGGTGGATCGACTCGTCGTCCGTCGCCTCGGCGGGCGTCAGCAGGGCCGACCGTACCTCCGGTGTCAGATGACGGCAGACCTCGTCCAGCGTGTCGGCGAAGACGTCGAAGCTGTCGTAGAGGTGCCGGCCCATGCCCTGGTACTGCGCGCCCTGGCCGGTGAAGAGCGCGGCCACGACCCGACCGGGCACCGCCCGTGCCATCGTCAGCGCGGCTGACGGCGTACCCGAGGCGAGGGCCTCCAGGCCGGCCAGGAGTTGCTTGGTCTCCGTACCCACCACGGTCGCCCGATGGTCCAGACTGGCGCGCGAGCGGGCCAGCGCGCGGCCCACGGCCACCGGGCTGAGCTCCGGCGCGGAGCGCGTCATCGAGGCCAGCCGGGCCGCCTGCGTCCGCAGCGCCGCCGGCGACTTGGCGGAGAGCAGCCAGGGCACGACGGCGGGGCTCCGGTGCTCGGCAACGTTCGCCGACACCGGCGGCTCAATCGGGCTCTCCTCCACGATCACGTGGGCGTTGGTGCCGCTGATCCCGAAGGCGGAGACCCCGGCCCGCCGGGGCCGGCCGGTCACCGCCCAGGGTCGGGGCTCGGTCGCCAGGCGTACCTGGCCGGAGGTCCAGTCGACGTGCGGCGATGGTTGGTCGACGTTGAGCGTGGCCGGGAGGGTCTGGTGGCGCATCGCCTGTACGACCTTGATGAGGCCGGCAGCACCGGCGGCCGCCTGGGTGTGGGTGATGTTGGATTTGACGGATCCGAGCCAGACCGGCTGCTCCGGTGCCCGCCCCTGCCCGTAGGTGGCGAGAATCGCCTCGGCTTCGATGGGGTCACCGAGCGCGGTTCCCGTGCCGTGCGCCTCGACCAGGTCGATGTCGGCGGGGCCGAGCCGGGCGGCGGCGAGGGCCTGCCGGATCAACCGCTGCTGGGCCTGGCCGTTGGGGGCGGTGAGTCCGTTCGACGTGCCGTCCTGGTTGACCGCGCTGCCCCGGATGACCGCGAGTACCTTCCGTCCCGCCCGGCGCGCGTCCGAGAGGCGTTCCAGCAGCACGACCCCCGCACCCTCGCCGAAGGCGGTGCCGTCCGAGGCCGCGGCGAACGCCTTGACCCGGCCGTCCGCGGCCAGGCCGCGCTGCCGGCTGAACGTGATCAGATCGTCGGGGGTGGCCATCACCGTGACGCCGCCGGCGAGGGCGAGGCGGGACTCCCCGGAGAGCAGCGACTGACAGGCCAGGTGAAGCGCCACCAACGACGCCGAGCAGGCGGTGTCCACGGTGATGGCCGGACCCTCCAACCCGAGGGTGTACGCGACGCGTCCGGACAGCACACTGCCCGAGGTGGCGAAGCCCAGGTAGCCCTCGTACTCCGAGGCCGCGGTGGCCAGGGAACTGTACGTCTGCCCCTTCGTGCCGATGAAGAGCCCGGTCGGCGAGCCGGCCATCTGGGTGGGATCGATTCCGGCGCGCTCGAACGCCTCCCAGGCGATTTCCAGGAGGATCCGCTGCTGTGGGTCCATCGCGGTGGCCTCCCGCGGGCTGATCCCGAAGAAGGCGGCGTCGAAGCCGGCGGGGTCGGCGAGAAACCCGCCCCGGGTCACATAGCTGGTGCCGAGGTGGTCCGGGTCCGGGTCGATGAGGGTGTCCAGTGGCCAGTTCCGGTCCTCCGGGAGTTCCGAGGTGGCGTCCCGTCCTTCGGCGATCAGCGTCCAGAGCTGGTCTGGATCCTCGACTTCGCCCGGGAAGCGGCAGGCCATCGCGACGATGGCGATCGGCTCGTCGGCGTTGGCCCAGCCGGCCCGCTCCGGGGCAGCGGTGGGTGTGGCCGGTGCGCTCGTTCCGCTCACCTCGGCGACCAGCCGGGCCGTCAAGGCGGTGGGCGTCGGATGGTCGAAGACGATGGTCGCCGGCAGCCGCAGCCCGACTAGCGCGCAGAGCCGCTGACCAACCCCGACGACGGCGAGGGAGCCGAGCCCGAGGTCGACGAAGGGCTGGTCCGGTCGGATCTCACCGGCGGCGTCCAGCCCCACGGTGCGGGCCACCTCGGCGCGAACCAGCTCCAGGACGTTCCGGGTTCGCTCGCTCGGCGGCATCTCCCGCAACTGTGCCGCCCACTCCGTACCGTCGGTCGGCCCGGCCTCGTCGGGCTCGCCACCCGGGGAGGCGATCGCCAGCAGCTGGGGACTCGCCGCCGCCAGCAGGTGTCGGGTGATCTTGCCGGTGCTGGTCCGTGGAACGCGTTCGATGGTGTAGAGCTTCTCCGGAACCTTGAAGAAGGAGAGCAGTCGCCGGCAGTGCGCGAGGACCGCCGCCGCGTCCACCCCCTTAAGGCCCGGCACCAGATAGGCCACCGGGACCTCACCGAGCACATCGTGTGGCTCGGCGCCCACCGCCACGTCGGCGACCCCGGCGGCGGTACGCAGCACCTCCTCCACCTCGACGGGGTGAATGTTCTCGCCCCCACGGATGATCAGCTCCTTGCGCCGGCCGGTCAGGCTCAGGTGTCCCAGTGCGTCCCATCGCCCAAGGTCCCCGGTGCGGTACCAGCCGTCGCGCAGGACCGCGGCGGTGGCATCGGGCTGCCGGTGGTAGCCGAGCATGAGGTTCGGTCCAGCGACCCAAACCTCGCCCTCCTTTCCGGGCGGCACGTCCTGACCGGTGTCCGGGTCGACCAGTCGGATGTCCACGCCGGGCAGCGGCGGCCCGACCGAACCGGGGACCCGCTCCCCGTACGGCCGGTTCGAGGTGATGGCGCCGGTCTCGGAGGACCCGTACTGGTCCACCAGGGGGACACCGAATGCCTCCTCGAAGCGGCTGCCCAGCGCGGCGCCGCTCGCCGATCCCGCCACGAAACCGAGTCGTAGTGCGGAGAGGTCGGTGCTGGCGTCGACGCCCTGGTCCAGCAGGTAGTGGTAGGTGGTCGGCACCCCGGCCAGGAACGTGATGGCCTCGGCGCGCAGGAGGTCGCGGACCTCGGACGGCGCGAAGCCGCTCATCAGCCGCGCACTCGCGCCGACCGCGGTAACCCCGAGTACGCAGAGGTTCTGCCCGAGCCCATGAAACAGCGGCATCGGCCACAACAGACGGTCCTGCTCCGACAGCCCCAGCACCGGTGCATGGCCCGCCGCCACCAGCCACAGCGAACTGCGCAGCGAGTACAGCACCCCTTTGGGTTGGCCGGTGGTCCCGGACGTGTAGAGCATCCACGCCGGGTCGTCCAGCGGGGCCTCGTCCGGGACCGGTCCGCTCGGCTCGGTGCCCATCAGCTCTTCGTAACTCACCGGCGCTGCTGCGGTGTGATCCACCGCCGCGGCCTCGCCGGTGCAGATAATCCGTGCTGCTTGACCCGGGCGGTGCCGCCGGCCCACCTGGTCGAAGCGGGCCGGGTCGCACACGACGACCGTCGGTTCGGCGTCGGCGAGGAGATAGTCGATCTCCGCTGGGGATGCCTGTGGGTTGAGCGGTACCGCGATGCCGCCGGCCCGGATCACCGCGAGGCAGCTCTCCACCGCCTCGACGCTGTTACCCATCAGGATCACGGCTCGCCCACCGGTCGCCAACCCCAGGGCGGCCAGGTGTCCGGCCAGTCGAGCGGTCCGCCGATCGAGGTCGGCATAGCTGACGCCACGCTTACCGTCGGCGAAGGCGATCTTGTCTCCGCGCTGGGTGGCGTGTCCGCCGAGTAGCTCGGACAGCGGTCGGATCAACTCGCTACGCATGTCTTCGTACCTTTCGGCTTCGTACTCTGGGGTGGGTGTGTGCGGACGATGCCGGTTACCGGAGGGCGCCGGTCAGGGGAGGTCGCCGGTCAACGAAGTGCGCGGATCGTCCGGGTCGGGCAGGAGAACTCCAGCGAACCGTCGGAGCCCGCCAGGCTCCGCAACGCGGTCCGGGCCGCATCGGTCGCCTCGGTCCGCCGCTCCGGCGGTACCAGTTCCCACTGCATGCGCGGGGTGACCGTCCAGGTCCAGGCGAGGTAGTCGTCGATCGACTCGAATCGGGACCTCGCTGGTACGTGCTGAATCTCGACATCGGAGAAGCCCGCCGCCAGCACCGCTGCGGCGGTCGACTCCTCGGAGACCAGCGGCCCGCCGAGACCGAGCACCAGCCGCCACGGATCGTCCACGCCCTCCGGGAGATGGGCGGACAGCACCTCGGCCAGAATCTCCGCCGATTCCCAGCCGGCGGCGAGTCGGCCGTTCTCCGTGGGAAAGGTCGTCGCGACCAGCCGTCCACCGCTGCGTAGCGCCGCCGCGGCAGCGGCCAACGCCTGCTGCGGCGCCGGTAGCAGGAACAGCACCATACCGGCGCTGATCGCGTCGAAGGGCTGGTCAACGGTGAAGCTCTGGATATCACCGAGCCGGACCTGGGCCCGGTCGGCCAGCCCGCGGGCCGCCAGGTCGGCCCCACACGCCTCCACCATGCCGGGCGCCTGGTCGATGCCGAGCACGAAACCCTCGGGGCCGACCTGGGCGGCGATGGGAAACAGGCAGGCGCCCCGGCCGCAGCCGAGGTCGAGCACCCGCTCACCCGGGGCGAGCTCCAGCCGGTCGGCGACCATCTTGCCCAGTGGGTGGAAGACGAGTTGGCCGGCGGAGTCGTACTGGTCGGCGGACTTGTCGTAGGCGTCCCGGACCTGCGCGGTAAGGCTGCTCTTCTCGGTCATGATCTTCTCTCTGGTTGTGGTGGTTACGGGTGGTGGGGGACGGCATCGTCCTCGTCCGCGCCGGTCGAGGCCGTCGGTCGTACCACCGCACCGAGGCGGAGCTCGGCGCAGTGCGGCTGGTCGTTGGGGCGCCACCACAGCTGCTCCGGCGTGGGCAGCATCTCGGAGACCACGACGTCGGCCGAGGTGAGACGGGCGAGGTCGAGCACCGCCATCGGGTCAGCGAAGTCGACGTACAGCGGCTTCGGTTCGGCGGGATGTCGGACATAGACGTGGCGCGGCAGCCGGTGCTGCGCCCGGATGCGGTGGAGCGCCAACCACTGCCCGTACGCGTCGTCGGCGCGTTCCGGGAGCCGTACCCGCCACCGGGCGCGTTGCAGCACGACACCGCCGACGACGATGCGTGGCGTGTAGCTGCCGAGGTCGATCGGGACCGGGCCGAGCGCCGGGCGGGAGAGCGCCCGGTGCAGGGTGGAGGAGAGGTCTCCCGGCCACAGCAGCCGACGTTCGCCCTCGATCAGGACGGCGTCTGCCGCGGCGGGGACGTGGGCCTCGGCGATCGGTACCACCTCGGTGCGGTCCTTGCCCGACAGGCCACTGAGTTCGATCGCCACCCCCGGCAGCTCCGGGGTGACGTGGGCGCTGCGGCGGCGGGAGACGATGGTCGCGGCCGTCCGCGGCGACACCGCCTGCTCGACCCGGGCCACGAAGTCCGCCCAGAGCCCGTCCGGATCGCTGTGCAGAGGTCGCTCCAGCCCGCCGAAGATGGAGCTGCAGTCGTCGTGCAGCTCCGAGAGCACCCAGGTGGCGGTGGCGGGGTCCGGGCCGACGACCATCAGGTCGGGGCTGGGCAGGCAGGCGTCGTCCGGGTCGAGGGAGACCAGGTCCCACAACGGGGCGAGGGCGTCGGCGAGTACGTGTGGGTCGAGATCGACGACCGGTGGACGGTCGGCGACCACCGTCAGGTCTCCGACGGCCTTCGTGATCAGCTCGTGCAGGATGGCATCCAGCTGGTCCCGCCGATCGGTTCGGGCGGGGATCTCCCGGGCGGCGAGGGCCGCGAGCGGGGCCGACGTGCCTCGCAGTGCGGTACACAGCGCGTCCCGGGCGTCCTCGCGGGCGAGCAGGGCGGCCAGGAAGGTCAGCGGGAAGGCGGCCTCGGTAACCTGACGGATGCGGTCGACGACGGGCGCGCCGAGGCTGACCTTCTCGCTCAGTGGACTGGATCTGTCCTCGTGGAACAGTTCCCGATCAGCGTAGTGCTGTCCACTGTTGCGGGAGGCGTCCCCACCGGCCCGGGCACTGGCCTGCTGCGCCGCGGCGAGCTGCGGTACGCGGTCCGGCCACCCCGCCTGGGCGTACCTGTTCCGGCAGTCGGCGAGTTCGACAACCGTGGGGGTGGGGTGCTCGTCGGCAAGCCGGGTCAATGCGTGGAGTTCGGTGGCCGGGAGGCGCCAGGGCGAGACGGTCAGCGCCGGCCCCAGCGCCCGTACCAACCGTGCCAGGCGTTCGTCGGACTGGTCTGTCGTGCCGGTGGCGGCCAGTAGGTCGGCCAGGCGGGCTCCGGGGCTGGCCGCCGCCGCCTGCCACAGTGCCAGCGCGGCGGCGGCGACCGTGAAGCGGCGGCCGTCCATAACCCGTTCCAGGACGTGCTCCGGACCCGGTTGGCGGAACAGGGGACTGGGCCAGGCCCGCTGGGTACGCAGTGGAGTCTCGCCGGCGGCCTGCTCGCGGAGCTGTTCGACCAGCCAGGCGCTGGCCTCCACCACGACGCGCTCGGGCCCGGGGGTCCCGACCCGGATTGCCTGGTCCTGTTCCGGGCGCAGGTTGCTGAACAGCACCGGGCCGAAGAAGGAGACGGTCTCGCACTTGGTGGCGAAGCGGCGAAGGTAGCGATGCAGGGTGTCCAGCCGGCGGCGCAGCGCCCGCGGGAGGTCGGCACCCGCCGCCGAGTTGTCCCAGCCGGGGTGCTCCAGCGGCGGCGTCCGCAGCGCGGCGTGGAAGAAGCCCGGGTTCGACACGAACACGGCGTGCCGGAAGGCATCGGAGCTGGCGGCCTGCGCGGTGCGCAGCCGGGCCTGGCGCAGCGCGGCGTCGAACTCCGCGCGGGCCGTTGCCAGGTGCGCGGCGTGCGTGTCGACCAGGGTGTTCCACCGCGAAGCCCACCCTGGCACTCCGGTGGCCGCGAGGATCTCGCTGCCCCGCTCGTCCAGCCGCGCCCCCGCCTCGATCCGCCGGCGACAGCTCTGCAACGCGCGCAGGGATCGCTGGCGGGGCTCGAGCTCCCGGACGGCCTCGCGCGCGGCGGGCCAGTGTTCGTGCAGAAAGTGGACCCGGGCCGCCTCGATCTCCTGCTCCGCGGCGAACACCCGGTCGGCCGCGGGGATGAGGGGCGTGGTGGCGAGCCCCGCCACCAGCTGGACCGGAAAGCCGGTGCTGCGGAGCAGCGCCGACGGTACGGTCTCGACGGTCAACTCTCCCCGCCCGGCCGGCACCGTCCAGGTCAGTGCTGCCATCTCGAGCCTCCTGACTGGTCTCGCTTTCGGCTGCCGGCTCGGGTAGGAACGGAAGGAGCCGGGTACGGCACCGCGGCCCGGCCGGTGCGACGGGAGGGAACATGCCGCGGATGAGGCTCAGCCCCGAGGTCCGGCGTCGGTGTGCCGACGCTGTTGACCAAGCCGAGGACCGCCTGCTCGCCCTGTCGCGTAGCTTGCACGCGGAGCCGGAGACGGCGTTCCGGGAGCATCGCAGCGCGGCCAAGGTGAGCGGTCTGCTGCGCGACGAGGGCTTCGAGGTGGAGCTCGGCGTCGGCGGCCTCGACACCGCCTTCACCGCCCGCTTCGGCGACGGTCCGCTGGTGGTCGGGCTCTGCGCCGAGTACGACGCGCTGCCGGGGCTCGGTCACGCCTGCGGGCACAACATCATCGCCGCGTCCTCGGTCGGCGCGGCCCTGGCGTTGCGGGAGGTCGCGGCGGAGCTCGACCTCACGGTTGTGGTGGTCGGCACGCCCGCTGAGGAGGACGGGGGCGGCAAGATCACTCTGCTGGAGGCCGGGGTCTTCGACGAGGTCTCGATGGCCATGCTGGTCCACCCCGCGCCGGAGGACAACTGCACCCCTCGCCCGCTGGCACTGGTCGAGTTGGAGGTCACCTACACCGGGCGGGAGTCCCACTCCGCGCTCGCACCGCAGCTGGGCGTCAACGCCGCGGACGCGTTGACCATCGCCGAGGTCGCGGTGGGGGTCGGTCGCCAGCACTTCGAGCCGCGCCAGCTGGTGCACGGCATCGTCACCCGTGGCGGTGACGTGCCGAACGTGGTCCCGGCGCACACCCGGGCCCGCTACAACCTCCGGGCGGCCGACATGGAGTCTCTGAGCCGGCTGGAGTCGCGGATCCGGGCCTGCTTCGCCGCGGGCGCCGTCGGCAGCGGCTGCACGCACGAGGTCAGCGCCACCCCCGCCTACGCGGAACTGGTGCACGACCCCTTCCTGTCCGAGGCCTACCGCTCGGCGGCTACCGAGTTGGGCCGCCCGCTGGTCTCCCCTGTGCAGGAGCGGGAGCTGCCCACCGGCAGCACCGACATGGGCAACGTGAGCCGCGCCCTGCCCAGCCTGCATCCGAGCATCGGGATCGACAGCGGTGACGCGGTGAACCACCAGCCTGAGTTCGCCGCGGCCTGTGTGGCCCCCGGTGCTGATCGGGCACTGCTGCAGGGCGCGGTCGCGCTGGCCTGGACCGCCGCCCAGGCCGCCCAGGACCCCTCGGCCCGCCAGCGGCTGTTGGACCTGCACCGGGCGCGCGGTACGTCGACGGCGAGCCCACGGTAGCGGTGGGCGGCCACGAGCGGATCGGCTTCGGCTCATGGCAGTCGCACCACCGTGTCGCCCGCGCCGGTCTCGACCCGGACCGCGGTGATCTCGGGGCCCGCGTCGTCGTGGACCGTCACCGCGAGCCCCGCCAGGCCGGGCCACTCCGTGGCCCAGCCCCGCTCTCGGGCCGGGCCCGTCACCAGCCCCGCGAGTGCGGTCGGCCGCACCCGGTGCCCGGCTGCCCGTAGGTCACCCGCCACCCGATCCGCCCGGTCGGCGGGATTGCCGTAGCTCAGGAAGAACGGCAGCACCCGGCTGCGCCAGGACAGGTCGAAGGCGGCCTCCGCCCACGGCACCCGCTGGCCGTCGGCGCGTACCGACTCGCCCCGCAGCAGGCCGGGGTCGGCGCCAGTGACCTGCTCCACCCGCTGCGCGGTGCCGGCGATGTCGTCGGTGAGTACCGCCCAGTTGAGGAAGGCCGGCCCGTCCGCGGTCCGCTCCAGGAAGGCCCGGCCGAAGTCGGTGCTACCCAGTTCCCGCTCGTCGTGGGTGACGAGAAGCTCCAGATACTGGACGTCGGGGGTGTCGAACGGCACGACCCAGCTCGCGGTGCCGTCCGGGTTGGGGCTGCCGTCGGTGATCCCGAAGCCGTGCCGTTCCCAGAGCAACTCCCGGAGCGGGGCGATCGTGCGGGCGCCGAGAATCACGTGGTCGATGCGCATCACGCGGTGCCTCCCTGGGCGTGTGTCGGGCACATCCGGTACGGCAGCGCGTCCCAGTCGTCGCCGAGCAGCCCGGCCGCCATCCCCTTCGCGGTGGTACGGGCCGAGAGCAGCCCGTGACCGGCGTGTCCGGCCGAGATGAAGATCCGGTCCTGACCCGGCAGCGCCCCGGCCAGCGGCCGACCTGTGTCGGAGACCGGCCGCAGTCCCGCCCGCAGCTCCAGCGGTACGGCGGCGGCGAGGCTGGGCATGGCGGCGGTGGCGAACCGCAGCAGCGCTCCGACGCCCTGCGTGGTGACGTGGTCGGCGAAGCCGGCGTCCTCCTCGGTGGCGCCGACGAGGATGTCGTCGCCGACCCCCGGGGCGAGGTAGTAGGCGGAGGAGAGGATGCTGGTCAGCTTCTCGTCGGTGCGCAACACCACCATCTGACCGCGTTGCGGCCGGATCCCGGTGGACTCGGCCAGCCCGGTGCCGGAACTCCACGCGCCGGCGGCGATCACCACCCGGTCGGCGTGCAGCGCCCCCTGGTCCGTACGGAGCACCACCCGGTGCCCGTCCTCGCGTACCTCGCGTACCTGGCACCCCTGTCGCCAGTCGACCCCCTGCTCTTGGCAGCGGCCGCGGACCGCGGCCAGGTACCGTCTTCCGTCGATCATGAGCCCACTCTCGGCGTACAGGTAGTGCCGGCTGGTGGGGAGCTTCAGGCCGGTCGCGACAGCGGCGAGGTCGTCGCCGCTGACCTGCACCCCGGACCCCGCCTCCGCCAACAGGTGGCCGTAGGTGTCGATGTCCTGCGGGCGCAGGGCGCGCAGAATCGGCCGTGCCACGCTGAAGGTGCCGAACTCCGGCTCCAGGCGGGCCACGTCCGCGTCCAGGTCCCGCTTCGCGTTCCGCAGCCAGGAGTAGAACTCCCGGTCGTCCAGGTAGCGAAGGGAGGGCACCGCCACGCCGGCCGCGCGATGGGTCGCGTGTCCGGGCTCCGTGCCGGCGTCCAGCACCAGGACCGAGGCGCCCTGGCTGCTCAACTCCTCCGCCAGGCACGCACCGACTATGCCGCCGCCGACGATGGCGACGTCAGGAGTTGACGGTAACGACTGCATGTCCGGCACCTTCCAGTTCGGCTGCGCTGGCTAGTACCAGCGAGCGGGTGGTCACGTCGCTGTCGCCGTAGACAGCCGTTCGGGGGCCCGTCAGACCGTGGGTGTGACGGAGTAGGTGGATGGGTTTGCCGTGCAGCACGACCACGAAGCTCTCCTCGGGGTGGTCCAGAGGTCGGGCTACACAGTGGACTCGGATCGTGCCGTCGCCGTGGTAACGCTGGAGCCCTTCGACACACCACTGCAGCTCGATCGCGTTCGGCGGGGTGACCGCATCGGGCCCGTCGAGCTCGAGCCGGACGACCGGAGGTGGACCGCAGGCGGCGGCGTCGTGATCCCAGACCGCCCGGCCCGGCGGCACCCCGTCGCGCCACCGCCCGGGGGGACAGATTCGGCCGGCGTCCACCAGCGTGCTGGTCTCGGCGGGGTCACCGAGGTCGTCCCGGTCGTACCCGGCGGGCACCGCGGGGAGATCCCGGATGGTCAGCGCGGGGAGTACCCGGCGCCCGGCGAGTTGCGCCGCGCTCCGTCGGCCCTTGCGCGACGAGAGGGAGAATGCCGCGCCGGCCACGAGTACGGCCGCGGGAGCGGGGCGCAGGATGAGCGGGCGCTCCCGCCAGCCCGCCGGTGGTTCGGCGGCCGGTGGGTGTGCCAGCGCCGCCAGGTCCTGCCCGGCGACGGCCGACACCAACTCGAACGGTGTGCCGGGACCTGCGGTGCCGAGTACGACCGGCCCGGCCGCCGTCTCGACCCGGGCCAGCAGGTCGCTGCGGCCCGAGACCGGCAGGTCGGCATCGGCTCGCCACTCGTGGATCGTGGCGACCGCGCTCTGTAGCCCGTCGAGGGCGCCGCCGATCCGGGCGGTGGCGTCGGTGAGCAGCAGCGCCACGTTCTTGGCTGCCGCGTCGGCGGCGGGTCCGTCCACCCGAACCGATCCGAGCACCCGTCCGGAGGCGTCCCGGCGTAGTTGCACGAGATCCAGCGACACGGTCAGCCGGGGGCCGGCGGAGGTGGGGGTGAGCAGCCCGGAGGCGCGCAGTCGAAGCTCAGGCATGACGCACCGCCCGGATCCCGACCGATCCTGCGGGGAGCCGGAGGCCGGCGTTGGCGAAGGACACCAGGACCGGGTACTGGCCAAGTTTGCCGCAGCCACCGGTGGCCCGGAGGTATCCGGCGACCTGGTGTGCGTACGGCCGTAGCCGCGCCAGCGCCCGCGCGCCGTCGCCGGCGATGCGGAGGGGGCCGAGCCGGGCGGTGGTGCCGTCGGCCCGGTGCAGTACGGAGATCGGCGCGTGGAAGACGAACGCCCCCGAGGCGATGTTCATCATCTCCAGTCGCAGCCCGCGGGGAGCGATCCAGTCCCCGGCCGGCTCCTCGACCTCGACGCCGGGCTCCAGTACCGCCGCGGTGTGCGTCATGCGGGGGATCGCCGGGTGGCGGTAGTTCTGTCGGCGTCCGTGACCGGTTCTGGTGGTGTTCAGGCGCTGGGCCAGGGCCAGATCGTTCATTGGCCGGCCAACCACCCCCCGGTCGATCAGCCGGCTGGTCACCGAGTCGGCGCCCTCGTCGTCGAAGGCGCTCCGGTAGCCGCCGCCAGCGAGGTGACCGCCGTCGAAGATGGACAGCCAGGGTGGGGCGACCCGGTGCCCGAGCTGCTGCCCCAGGTAGCTGGTGCCGGAGGCGACGACGTCGGCCTCCATCGGGTGCCCGACGAGCTCGTGGAAGAACGCGCCGGCGAACCCCGGCAGCAGGACGAGGTCGGCGTTCGCGGGTAGCTCCTCGGCCAGCGGCAGACCGAGCCGGCCGCGCATCTGGGTGGCGGTCTGCCGCGCTGCCAGCGCCAGCGTGCCGGGGTCGTCGGTCGGATTCCACCGAACCGACTGCGTGTGCCGGGTGCCGTCGTCGCCGGTCAGGGTGAGCAGCAGTGTCGCGACGAAGCGGTGCGTGGAGCGGACCTGCTCCGGGTCGCCGGCGGCGACGTGCTGCTCCGCGACGCCGAGAACGAGTTCGGCGCCGGTCTCGGCGGCGATCGCGGTGAGCAGGGCGCGGTGCTGCGCCGTCACCTCGAACACCGGTCGGCCCTGTACCTCGCGCAGGGCGTCGGCGGCCGGCGCGGCCAGCCCGGCGTAACCAGTCCCGAGCAGCGCGTCGCCGTCGGTGAACCGGTGGTCGGTGCAGCCGTCCCCGAGGTGCCGCTCCACACTCATCCCGCGGGCGGTGGAGCGTTGGGTCGGGAACGAGCCGTCCGGTCGGACGTCGACCCGCAGCCGCAGCGAGTGTTCGCTGAACCAGATCGTCGGCGTCATGCTGGCCCGCCTTCGCCGACGACCTGCATCCGCAGCTCGCTGGTGTAGCGCCGTCCTTCGGCGTCGCGGAGCCACAGCCCTTCCGGTCCCGGTGCCATCCGCTCCACGTCGATCTCGTCGCAGCCGCGGGTGATGTGGTTGACCAGGTCGGCGGCGAGTGGGGAGGCGAGGTCGATCAGGTACGGCTTGCGTTCGTGGGCGCTGCGGCCGAAGAGGAACCGGACGTTGGTATCGCGGGCCAGCCGACGCAGCCCGAGGAACCGGGTGTGCGGCTCCGCTGCGGCCAACGTCTGGGTCGGTACCCGCCAACGGGCGCGTTGCAGGGTCACCGCCCCCAGTACGACCTCGGGCAGCGCACCGCCGGTGGCGGCGCGGAAAGTGGGGTGCAGGACCTGCGGGTGTGACAGTGCGGCGAGCGGCGCGTACTTGACGAAGTCGCTGAGCGGCACGTACGCCATGACGGTGCGACCGTCCGGGTCCCGGAGGGTGACCGTGTCGGCGGTGATGGAGACCCGGAGGTCTTCGGGTTTGAGCAGGTCCGCTCGGCCCTCGTCGGTCCAGGAGAGCGGACGCATCGCGACCTCCCGGCCCGGGAATCGGTAGTAGCCCTTGTTCCGGCGACCGAGGTCGAGGCCGACCAGGTCGTCAGCCTGTCGGGCGACCCATTCGGCGGCGGCCGCGCCGAACCGTCGCGGATCCGGGTGCATGGTGGCGAGCCAGCTGTCGACCAGCAGGTGGTGGTGGGCGCGGGACAGCACCAACGGCGCCCCGTCCAGCCCCGCCACGTCCGCCGCCGCCGGGCAGAGGTCGATGACGGCGTACCGCCCGCCGGTGAGGGCGTTGGCCTGGTCGATGAGCTGGGCCAGCTCGGACCGCCAGTCCTCACCCGGGTAGCTGGGCGCGTAGGTCGCCTGGTAGGTGCTGGTGGAGTCGGACTGGTCCGCGGCGGCCCGGGTCGCGTACTCGAGGAGGTTCAGTTCGAGGTCCTGGCCGTTGCCGGCGAAGCTCTCCCGGACGGCCCCGGCGGCCGCGGCCTGGGTGGCGTGACCGTGCGTGACGCAGGCCTCTAGGAGCGGGGTGAGCTGCTCCTCCCAGCGTCGGATCAGGTCGGCCCCGATGGTGAGGGAGAAGGGGGACGCGCACTCCTCGAAGAAGACCGCCCGGTCGGCGTAGGCGGCGCCCGCGCCCCGGCGGGCCGGTTTGCCGGTGATCTCGGTAAATCGAGCCTCCACTGTGGCAACCGTGGTGACCTTGCGCTCCAGCGGCTGTTCGCCCAGCTCCGCCAGGAGCGCGGCGAGATCGCCGAGCCGGTCGAGCCATTGGTCGCGGGCGGGAGTGGCCGGCAGCGCGGCGAGTTGTTCGCGCAGCGTCGTGAGCGGGTCCAGGTCGTAGTCGCCGCCACCGAGCCCGATGGTGAGGTGCTCGGTCGCCACCAGCTTCATCAGGATCCGGACCACCTCGACGGCGGGGCGGCCCGAGTGCTGGATCAGCTGCCGCACGGTCGTGCCGCCCGGGAGTACCTGGGCCAGGATCGGCTCGCCCGGGTCGGCGCCGCGGCCGGTGCGGTGGAAGCGGAGGTGCGGCAGGATCGCGGAGTCCCGGGCGATGGCCAACGCCAGGGCCCGCGCCGCCCAGTGGGACAGAAACACCCGGCGGGTACGGGGAACGTCTCGGCGGAGCTGGGCGTCGCCTCCGGCGCCCACCGTGCCGTACGCCATCGGGCCGAAGAAGCTGACGGTTTCGTTCTTGGCGCAGAACCGTTGCACGTAGGTGTACATCTGTCGGCGTACCCGCCGCCAGCGTGAGTTCAGGGCACCCTGGTACGCCAAGAAGGGTTGCAGCATGTTGCGGTGGACGTCCGGGTTGGACAGGAAGACCGCCTCGGACACCTGGGACGTCGCCAGCAGTTCCCGGAGTTCCTTGCCGACCTGCTCGTCCGCTGCCTGGTAGGCGCGGACGTACTGGGCCAGTGCCTCCCCCCAGGCGTCGACCGCCGTCCGCCAGTCCGGCCCGGCGGACCGGGGCAGCTGGTCGATCCGGCCGTGCAGCACGTCGGCTCGGATCCCGGCGGCTCGATCGCCAGTGAAGTGCGTCGAGACGCTGGCCAGCAGGACATCCTCCCGCCGAACCACCTCGTCGGCCAGTTCCAGCAGGTCGCCGGGGGCGCCCAACTCCTCCAGCCAGTCGAACGGCATTCCCGCGTGGCGCACGAGGAACTCGCGGCCAATACGCCAGTTTCTAGTCATTGTGGACTCCGGATCGCCCCGGCCCGGACCAGCTGACCGGACAGTTTTGTACGGACCGTGTCACTGAGGTGCTGCCAGACGGCGGCGTCGCCGCTCGCCAACCGCCGTACGACCGGCGTCAGTCTCGGGTGCAGCCGAAAGGCGCTACCCGTGCGTAGGTTCACCACGAAGGATCCGGGTCCGCGCCCATCTGGCCCGGCCCCGCTGGCCTCGACGACCGTGGCGGAGGGTTCCCACGTGGCGGGGGGCGGGCCTCCGGACGCGAGCGCGCAGCAGGCGAGCCGACCCGGATACAGCTCGGTGTCGGCGCCGAGCTCGGCGGTCAGGGCGCTGGTGATGCGCTGCCGGTCGGCGTCGTCGAGCGACCCCGGCCCGTGAAAACGGTCCCAGCGCGGAAGATCGTGTCGCGGCGAGTCCTGTCGGGTCAGCGGAACCCCGCCCCACCTCGTCGAGCTGCGGGGACCGTTCCGGCTGGTCAGCCGGAACGGGCTCAGACCCGCCAACCGGGGTCCGGGCCCGGAACGCAGCCGCCGGGCGGCGGTCGTGGTCGCCTCGGCGTCCAGCCCGGGGGCGCCGACCAGCAACTCGACGGCCAGCCGGTCGTCGCCGACGAGCCGGCGTACCGTCTCCAGGTCGGTGTCGACGCCACTCACCCCCGTCACCGCTGACCAGGCGGAGAAGCGGGCCACGGTCAGCGCCACCCCGCGGCAGTCCCGCCAGGCGCGGGCCGGCAGCAGCACGGCCTGCTCGGGGGCGAGCCAACCCGCCCAGGGCCGCCCGGGGTGCCACTGGTGGGCGTCGCGTACCCAGCGGATGTCCTCGCCCGCCGGGGCCCACTCCCGCCGCAGGCGCCAGGACGGCGTCCAGTCCTCGAACTCGGCGCCGGCGAACGGTGCGAGTGCGCGGAGCGCCTTCCGGTGCGCGGCGGCGAACCGCCCGCAGAGCGTGACCCGGTGCGAACCCAGCGCCACCGTCAGCGCGGCGGCGGCCGGAAGCTGCTGGTCGGTTTCGACCAGCAGGTGCACCCGAGCACCCGGTGCCCAGGCTTGGGCCCGGTCGGACTCCGGCGCGAACAGGGCGGTCCCGGCCGCGGCGGACACCACGTCGGCGCCCGACTCGGTGGTGCCGTTGACCAGCTCGACATCGTCCACGGCCAACCGGATCGTCGGATCTGCTTCGGCGGTCAGCCGCAGGGCCAGCCCCATCGCCCGCAGCCGGCCCCAGTCGTAGCGCCCACGGTCCAGGATCGTCGCGGCGCCCGCCGCGAAGAGTGCCCTGGTGGCCGTCTCGGCGGTGGCCACACCAGACGTCGGCCGCGCCGCGGACTCGGCCAACGCGCGCAGGCCCACCGGAGCGCAGAGCCGGTCGAGGAATTCGGCGTTGGCGTCGAACAGCTCGTCTCCGGGCCCCAGGATCGGTTCGAGGCTCAGGTCGTACAGGGGCGGCAGGAGCACCCGGCGCGTCACTGTCCACCACCCCGCAGGTAGACGCAGCGCAGCTCCGAGGCGAACCGCAGCTCACCGTCGCGAAGCCAGGCGTCGGTCGGCGCGGGCAGGGCCTCGGTGACGGCGAGGTGGTCGGCGGTGGCCGCCAGCCGTGCCATCCCCTTCAACAGGTCGGGACTCGCGATGTCGACATACACCGGCTTGCGTTCGGCGGGCGACTTGACGAAGAAACGGTTCGGCAGGGCGCGTTCGGTGACCAACCGGGCGGCACCGAGCAGCAGGTCCAGGTCCCGCTGGCCGCGGAGCAACGGCTGTACCTCGGCGCTCGGCACCAGCCAGCGGCGCCGGGAGAAGACCGCGTTGCCCCAGCGCAGTCGGGGCAGGTACGGCAGCGTCGGGAGGACAGCGCGCCGAATGCGGGGCAGCGCGAGCGCGGTGTGCACCGCGGTGTCGAGTTCGCCGTTGTGCAACAGCAGGCTCTGCCCGGGGAAGCTGGCTCCCCGGAGCACCACCTGCTCCCCGTCACTGTCGAGCCAGAGTTCGTCCAGACCGATCCGGTCTCGACCGGCGGTGGCGGAGCCGCCCAGTTCGAGTACGACGCCGGGGAACTCCAGCGGCGGCAGTCCGGTCGTCCGTCGAGAGATCACGTTGACGGCTGTCTGGTCACCGAGGGCCCGCCGGACGGCGGCGTCCCGCTCGTCCAGCAGCGCCGCCGCATCCGGATGAAACTGAAGGGCCCACGGGGTGAGCAGCGCCGCGTCGTGGATGTCGCCGAGCACCAACGGAGTCGTACCCGGGTCGTAGTCGGCCAGGTTGGCGGTGCCGATCAGGACGTCGATGGAGCACAGAACCGGTGCGGTGGGTGCGGGCACCGGGGGCAGCAGACCGGCGACGTCGAGCTCGCTCGCCTCCGGTCCGGCCTCGCCGACGACGCGGGCCAGCTCCGTGCTGAGCTGACCGCCGTACTCGATGGACATGTCCGCGCAGGCGCTCAGCGCTCGCAGCAGCGGAGTGCGGCCCGGGCCGAGCCGCCGCGCCACCGCCCGGTTGGTCTGCACCCGGGTCAGCTCCGCCTCATGTGCGAGCAGGTCGAGTACGGGGGCGGCCGCCGCCCGCAGGTCGTGGGCGAGCCGGCCACGGAGCTCCAGCTGGGCGGTACCCACCGCGGCCTCGTGGATGATCACCCGGTCGTTGTAGAAGCGGCTGCGGTTCGTCGGTCCACCGGTGGGGAGCAGGGACTCCACCTCGGCCTGGATGGCCAGCTTGCGCTCCGGCGCGGTCCAGGGGTAGCTGTCGAGGAGGTCGAGCACCTTGACCAGCAGCGACCGGACGGCCGCCGCGCGGCTGGCGGTCTCGGCGCCGGCCTCGTCGATCCGCTCCAGGGTCCAGCGCAACGGATCCACCGTCGTCGCCGGCGGGCACCAGGAGTGCGTCAGCACCCCCTTGGCTACGGCCGCGCGGAACAGCCCCACCGTACGGGTCAACTCCGCGCCGCCGGCCGCGGCGAGCTCAGCGAGCGTACGGTCGCCGTCCACCGCCCGGATCAGCTCGGCCGCCGGGTCGTCTCGGCGTGGCGGACGTGCCGTGGTCTTGCGGATGGGCACCAGGTGCGTCACCAACGAGTCATCGTCGACGATCATCGTCTGGACGGCGTCGTTGACCCGGGCGGCGCAGTGCGCCTGCCGAACCCGGATCTCCCGGTGGCCCGCCCAGGACAGCGTCGTCGCCGCCTCCGAGTCGGCGTCCACCCGGCCGTAGTTGATCGGCCCGAAGAAGCTCATCGTCTCGCTCTTCGCCGCCAGCCGCTGCGCGTACGCGGCGAGCTGGCGGCGGATCCGACCCCCGGTCGCCCCCCGGACCAGATCGCGGTGGACGGCGGGGGAGGAGCAGACGATGGCGTCGTTGATCCGCGGGTCGGTCCGGATCTCCGTGAGCGCGGCATTGACCGTCGCCGCGTCCGCCGCGACGGTCGGCTCCAGCTGCTCCCGGGTCCGCGTCGCCTGCTCGGCGATCTCGTTCCACTCGGCGAGCCAGTCGGGGTCGAAGATGTCCGACGGGGGCAGTGGGCGGACGTTGCGTAGCTTGCTCTGCTGGCCCCGGGTGAGGCGAGCCGAAGCTCGCATCCGGGCGGCCACCTCGGCGGCCCTACGTTCCAGGACGGCCAACTCGCCGAGCAGCGCTGCGGTCTGTCGATAGGTCAGGGACTCGATCAGTTGCCAGGGGAAGCCGGCGCTGCGCAGTACGAGGGTTGGCAGCAGCTCCCAGCTGGGGTCGGCCGGGCCGGCGCTGGTGGGGACGGTCACGACGAAGCCCTTCTCATAGCGATCCGGAACTCGGCGGTCACGGGTCTGTCGCCGTGGCGTAGCCACAGGGCGTCCGGCGCGGGCCGCATCTCGGCCAGCGAGACCTTCCCGTCGCCGGCCAGGGTCAACGCCAGCAGCGCGTCCACGGCCAGCGGATTGTCGAGGTCAACACCGACCGGCTTGGGCTCGTGCGCCGCCGAGACGAAGCAGAAGCGGGGCAGTCCGTGCCGGGCGCGTAGGGACTGCACCGCGAGGAACGCGGTGGCGGTGTCCCGGACCTCGGCGACGCCGAGGTCAGCGGCGCTGAACCACCAGCGGGCCCGCTGCATGATGACCTCACCCACGCGGATCCGCGGCGCGAAGTCACCGAATCGGATCAGGGGCAGGGCCACGCCCGGTGCGGCGAAGGCCCGGAGGTGGACGTGGTCGTCCTCGCCGGCGTAGAGGGTCAGCTCACCGTCGGGTGCGTGTAGCCGCGGCACCCCGTCGACCAGTACGGCGGTCAGGTCGGCCAGCGCCACGGTGCGCTTCCGGTCGTCGGTGGCCACGGAGGTGACCTCGACGAAGCGTCCCGGGAACCAGTCGGCGACCAGGCCCTTGTGCCGCCGTCGACGGATGACCGTGGCGAGTTGGTCGGGGCCGCCCCACGGCTCGAGCCCCGCGGTGAAGTCGGCCAGCATCCGCTCCTGGTCGTCGCAGAAGAGCCCCTGCGAACCCCAGGCGAAGACGTACGGGTGCAGCTCGCCTAGGACCAGCAGGTCGGTACCGTCCGGCTGCCGCTCCAGCATCAGGTCCGGGCTGACGAACCGGTCCCGACCCGGGCTGGGCGCCAGGGTCGCCAGGGCGGCGGTGGACAACCGGGCCTCCTGCCCGCGCAGGGCGGTGCGCACCAGCTCGGTGTAGGTCTGGGTGAACTCGCGTACCGGGCCGGCGAGCGCCGTCAGCTCCCCCGCCTCAACCGCTGGTAGCACCCGGCGGATCAGCTCGTCATAGGGCAACGAACCGGTCCCCGTCTCGCTGATGACCCTGGCGCACAGCTGCGCGGCGACCTGTTGCTGGAGCTCGCCGTACCGGGCCGCGACATCCAGCACCGGGGTGAGCTGCTCCTCCCAGCGCCGGGCGACGTCGCCGCCGACCACCACCGGAGACTGGTCGCCCTTGGCGTCCAGCGACACCACCAACCGGTCGGCGTACATCTGCCCACCGGCCCGACGGGCGTCGGTCGCCGTCAGCGCCGAGAAACCCGCCTCCACTTCGGCCAGCACGGCCGCCCGTCGGTGGTGTCCGGCAGCGGCTGCGTACCGGTCCGCCAGGGCGGCGAGTTCGCGCAGCCGCGCCGGCCACTCGGTGCCGGCGGCATGCTGCTGCGCGAAGCCCACCAGCCAGTCCAGCGGACGGGCGGTGGTGGACGGCGGTTCGGGCCACAGCCGTACCGCGCCGACCTGCCGCAGCCGATCCAGGACCGCGCGTGCCTCGGCGACCTTCATCCCGGCGAGGTCCGCGAGGTCCCGTACCGAACGGTGGTCGTTGACGTCGCGAACGAGTCGCCAGTGGGTGCCGGAGAGCCGGATCCGCCGCCCGGCACTGGTCTGCACGGTGCCGGTTCCGGCTTCGGCCTCCGCCCGTCGGCGGCACGCCGGCACCCAAGTCACCGGCAGCTGGTCGCGGACGGCGGGATCGGCGCCGAGGTTGCGGGCCAGCTCGCACACGGCCCAGAACGCGGTCTGCGCCTCCGTGGTGTGGACCCCGGACCCGGTCTCGGGGCCCAACCCGATCCCATCGGCCGTGTCGTCGATCCGTCCGTGCACCAGCGGGCCGAAGAAACTTGTCGTCTCGTTCTTCGCGGCTAGGCGCTGGCCGTAGAGGTAGGCGCGGCGGTAGAAGGCGCGGTCCTTGGCCCGGTTCCGGTTCGCACCGGCGCCCCGGGTGGCCCACCCCTGCCGCCAGCGTAGGACCTCGCCGTAGAACGAGGGTGAGAGCTGAAGCAACGCGTCGCAGACCCGATCGTCGGTCAGCAGCGCGCGCACCCGCTCCGGTCGGCGCAACGCCTCCTGGGCGAGGACGTCGGTCAGCCGTTGGCCCGCCTGCTCCAGTTCGGCCTGCGCCGTGCCGTAGGCCGCCGCCGCGCAAACGAGATCCGGGTCCAGCTGTTCGGGGTTCACCGACAGGCCGCGTCCCGCCCGGCTGCGGGCCCGGGACAGCGCCCGAAGCCGGGACCGGTCCGACTGCCGATCGGTTCGGGCGACGACCCGGGCGATGCCCTCGATCAAATCGGTGCGGCACTGCCCGAACTGTTTCGCCGCCGTCCGGTACTGCGCGGCATCTTCTCGCGTCGGTTCGTCGGCCAGGGCGGTCAACAGGTCGATGCCGAAGCCCGCCCGACGGAGGAGCAGCCGGGGGTAGAGCTGCCAGGGGGTTGGTTGCTCAGTCATCGTCAGTCCTGAAAGTTGATCAGGTCGAAGGGACGGTTGAGCTTCGTGCGGGGCTTCGGCAGGAGTTCGGCGAGCTCCGCCGCGCCGGACACCGCCTTCGCGAGGGCCGTCGCCTCGACCGGACGGGTCAGGCTCAGTTCCGCGCTCGCCACGGTGGCCGGAACGTCCGCGCCGGCCCCACCCGTCATCACCTGTCCGGCCTGGGCGAGGGCGATCCGGTACGGGTCGCCGAGCCGTCGCGCATCCTGCTCGGCCAGCTCGTACTCTGCGACGGCGGCCTCGCGGTGACCCGCGGACGCGTGCAGCATGCCCAGCTCGAGGCGGACCTCGGTCTGGTGGAAGATGTCGTTGAGTCCGGCGGCGTTGGTGAGGGTCGTGTCGATCTCCTCGATCGCGGCTTCCCGGTCACCGACCAGCAGCCGCAGTCCGGCGCTGCGATACGAGTGGTGCTTGGCGAAGCCCGCCGTCGAGGAGCCGGTGGCCTGCCGGAACTTGTCCCAGGTCGCCAGCGCGGACGAGTACTTGCCGGCCTTCTCCTGCAACACGCTGATGTTGGAGTACAGATTGATGCGCAGGTGAGCGGAGCTGGCATCGTTGAGGCCGGCGAGGCAGGCGAGGGCCTTCTTCTCGTGCTCGAACGCCGGGCCGAGTCGTCGCTCGGCGAAGAGGGTAAGCCCGCGCAGGTTGTGCAGCCAGCCCCGTTCCCGGCGGACGCTGTCGGCCTCGTTCGGGCGCTCCCGGACGACCTCGAACCCCTGCTCGACCTCGGCCACCGCCTCGCCCAGGCGGCCTTTGCGCTTGGAGAGGGTGAGGGCGGTGTACAGGTGGGACTGGGCGCGGATCTCCGGCGAGAGGCCGTGGTCGTGCTCGCGAATGGCACGGAAGGCGGTGACCGCCGCGTCCTGGTCCCCGCGGAAGCCGGCCTGGATCCCGATTACCTTGAGGAGGAAGCCACGGATATCAGCGGTGCTGCGCAGGATTGTGGTTTCGAACTCGATGGCGTGGACCAGGCTGTCCTCGCGTTCCGCCTTGGCCAGTAGCTCGGGAAGGGCCGGCGTGGGTACCCCGGGCAGAAGCTCGATCGCCTCGGTGGCGACGAGCGCCATCCCTTCCCAGTTCGCGGAGAAGAAGGCCCGCCGGCAGTAGGCCATGGCGGCGGCGACCCGGTCGACGGCGGTGCTGTCCTGGTCGCGTGCCCGCTGGTAGAGCTTGCCCTCCTCGGAGGCGGGCGCCACCGCGGTGGCCGCGACCGACGGTAGGTCCGGCACGAGATCGTCGACCGTGATGGGCAGGTCCATGCGACGGAGGCAGCGAGCCCGCTCGGCGCGATAGTCGGCGTGCGGTCCGAGCGGCGCACGGACCGACTCCGGTCGATCCAGCAGCAGCGCCGCGCCGGGGTGTACCCGTGAGTGCTCCACGGCCCGCATCAGCCCGCGCAGGGACGACAGGTCGGTGCCGCCGACACCGCTGACGAGCAGTGGACGACCTAACTCCGCGGTGCCGGCGCAGAGCGCGGCGGCAGCGACCGAGAGGACCCGGTACACCTGCTCGCTCTCCCGGTGCAGTCGTCGCTCGGAGGCGGCGAGGGCGATCTCGCCGAGCGGCAGCGGGTTGTCCTGTGGCTTGTCGTCGGGGGCCAGTTCCGCCCACTCGGCGGTGTGGCGGTGGGGCAGGTCACCAAAGCTGGCACCGGCCGCACGGAGCGCGGCGATACATTCGCGCAGCCCGACGTAGGAGCTGGCGGGGCCGGTGTTGATATCCACCCGGACGGCGGCACCGGCGGCCACGGTCACCGGCGCCACTGGATCGCCTCATTCGACGCGAGGGCGAGCGGTGCGATCTTGTTTTCCACCTCGTCCAGGTCGAAGTCGACGTTGTCCAGGTCGTCGAGCCCCTCCACGTCGGATCCGAAAGGTTGGGCGCTGCTCTGGCTGTCGACGGCTACGGCTGTCGCGGTGGCAGCCGCCAGCGTCGGGTTGTCGACGGTGCCGTCGGCTACGTCCGCGGTTGCGGCGGAGCGGTGGTTGTCCAACATGTCGTACTCCACTTCAGATCGGGCCGGTAGTCAGGCTGCGTGCGGCAGTCAGGCTGCGGTGGCTCGGGCGAGGGCGAACTCGACGACCTGCTCTCCCATCAGGGACAGCTGGGAGGAGACGTGCGAGTCGGTGCTGGTGCCGTCGGCGGTGAACGTGACGTGCTCCGTGTTGACCGCGACGCCGAGCGGCGTCGGCCAACCCCGGAGTGCGTGTACGACCGCGCGGAGGCTGGTGAGGGTGGTGGCGGCTTGGGATCCACGAGCGGTGACCAGGCAGCCGACGGCCCGACCGTGCAGATAGGGGTGGGGCGCGTCCCTCAGGTCCTCGATGTAGTCGAGGGCATTCTTGACCAGGCCGGAGATACCTCCGTGGTACGCCGGCGTCCCGATCACGATCCCGTCGGCCATCCGTACGGCGTTGACGAACTGTCGGGCTGCCGCCGTCCGTCGGCCTTCGCCGGGCAGGTACAGCGGCAGCTGCAGCTCGGTGGCGCCGAGCAGGTGCGTACGGGCTCCGGCCTGCTCGGCGGCGGACAACGCGGCCCGGACGGCCTGTTCGGTGGAGGACCCGGGGCGCATGGTGCCGCCGATGCCGACGATGAGGGGGCCGGTGCGGCTCCGGACCCGGCTCGTACCATTGCTGGTGTTGGTTAGCTGGAGCACGTGCACACCTCTCCTTCGTCGCGCGTGGACTCGAGGTTGTGAGCTGTCCGGCGCGATGGGATGTGTTTCGTTCGTCGTCCCCCGTGCGGTTCCCCCATAAGAGAGGGCCCGGGGCGCGTGTGATGCATGCGGTCCATGTCGCGAAGGCGACGTATCAGATCGACGCGGGACTGCTCGCTCCGTTGTGGATCGACGGAGAGTGTTCGCGGGGGGTCAGCCCGGTAGTCGACGGCCGGCCAGCAGGGCGGGCTGGTTGGCGCGGCCGGGGCTGGTGAGGTCGGTCAACCGGCGCCGAAGCAGACGAAAGAGGCGGCGGTGGCGGTGCTGGCGTCCAGGCCGGCACCGAATTCCGCCTGGGCGCCGGCGAGGGCGAGCCGCGGTGTGTCGCCGGCGGCCAGCCGTCGATGCATCTCCACCATCAGCTCCTGCGCCGCGGAGTCCAGCGCCGGCAGGACACTGGCCAGTACCGTCGCCGTTCCCAGCTGGAGCAGCGCGGTGGACAACCCCATCAGCTCCTCGCCCGGGTGCACCGCGGACAGCCCCACGTCGCAGGCGGAGAGCACCACCGTCCCGGGCGCGCAGGCGAGCCGCTCCAGGTCGTAGACGGTCAGTGGACCATCGGCGAGGCGTACGTGCGAGAACATGGGGTTGTCGGTGCGGAAGGTGCCGTGTGCGGCGAGGTGGGCAAGGGGGGCGCCGTCCAGCGCCGCGAGCGCTGCCTCTGCGGTCGCGTCGGGGCCGAGGAGCACCTTTACGGGCGCGAGTGTGCCCGCCAGCCGCTGCACCTCCGCCTCGGCATAGGCGAGGCCGGGGCCGGCGACCAGCACTGGGTTCCGCTGGTGGGGCGGAGTGGTCGTCGCCGGGTGGGCGGCTTGGCGGCGGGCTGACGCGGTGAGCCACTCCGATGCTGACGGCACCACCGTCACCGGTCGCCCGGCACAGGTCGGTAGCAGGGCCCACGGCATGGCGTGCAGGGCGCCGACCGGCACCAGGACCAGTCCGCCGGCGCCGAGCCACGGCTGTATCGCGCCGAAGATCAGGTTGTCCAGCTGGTGCACCGCGAACCGGGCCGCGGTCGCTGCCGCCGCCCGGGAGTCGTCGGAGCCCCGGCTGGTCAGGATGCGTCGCAGCGCGAAACGCAGGGCCTGAAGCTCGTCGGTGACGGTGGCGAGCGCACCCAGCGCCCGGGTGTGAAACCGGCCGCCGTGCACGACGACGATGTGGAGCGTGCCGTCTATGTCGATCAGCTCGACCAGGGTCTGGTCGGCCAGCTCCACCGCGATCCGGTCCAGTGGAATCCCGCTCGCCGCACCAGACTCGGTGCCGCTGGCCTGCCAGCTGCGGGTCCGGATCCGTTCCTCGATCAGCCGCTGTTGACGCAGCAGGGTCGATCCCAACGCGGCACTCGTGTGGGCGGCTTCGTCGACGGTCCGGCGCAGCTCGGCCAGGTCGGCCGCGAGCCCGGCTTCGTCCGGAGGCCGGGCGGGGGGTAGCCGCAGTGTGGCGGCTCGCCACCGCTCACTCCAGCGTAGGATCGCCCGAGCCTGCCCGCCCCGAACCGCTAGTCGAAGGCCGGTGCTGGCCAGGTCCAGGGCGTACACCCCGGCCATCACCCGCAGCTCGGTGGCGCCGAGGGCTGCCTGGTAGCGGTCCAGCAGTGCCATTCCCGCGTTGAGCGCCCGGCGTGCCCCGGCGGTGTCGCCGGTGGCGATTCGGCGGAGTGCCTCGGCGTGCCAGGCGCGGGCCCGGAGCTGGGCCGGCCCACCACGGCTGGCGGCGCGGATGGCACTCAACTCTCCGGCGATGGCGGCGACCTTCGCGCGTTGCCCGGTGCACAGCGCCCGGTCGAGGGCGACCCGGGCGGCATAGAGGCGGGCGTCGAGTGCCGGTATCGGCCAGCTGCTCGTCGCCAGCGCACGTGCGACGGAGCGAGACTGCCGCAGGTGCGCCGGCTCGTCTGGTGAGCTGGCCCGTAGCTTGACGTATCGGGAGAGCGCCGCCCAGGCCGGTCGGTTCTGTCGACTGAACAGGCGGTACGCGGCCTGTGCCTGCTTCGAGGCGGTCGGCAGGTCGGCCTCGGCCAGCGCGACCTCGGCCAGCATCAGCCGGGCTTGTGCCTCGTAGAGCCCCATCCGGCTTGCCCGGGCCGCGTCCAGGGCGGCCTCGGCCGCCGCGCGAGCCTCCGGCAGTAGCCGGGCCCCCAGTAGCAGTTCGCCTCGATCCATCAGGGCGATCGCCGGGCGGGTGGTCCTGGCGAAGTACTGGTCGGCCAGGTCATACCAGCGCAGTGCGCCCGGTATGTCACCCGCGCGGGACAGGACGAAGCCGAGGTTGTGGCGGACCTGGGCCAGTGCCAGCTCTTGGTCGAGCTTCGCGTAGCCGCGCTCGGCGGACCGCAGGTCAGCCTCAGCCTGGCGCAGGCTGCCCCGGTAGGTGTGCAGCACTCCTCTGTTGGTGAGTGCACGGGCTTGCCACAACCGGTCGCCGCTGCGTCGGAAGGCGGCCAGCGCATCGGTGTAGCCGGCCATCGCCTCGTCGAAGCGGCCGAGGCGGTCGAGGATCAGTGACCGCTGCATCTGTAGGCGGGCGGCGGGCAGCCCACGGAGGATCGGTGACGCGGCGTCGATCTCGCGCAGTGCCTGCTGCGGTTGGCCCGCCTCGGCCAGGACCAGCGCGAGGCTCATCCGGGCTTCGGCGGCGCGGACCGGGAGTTGGGCGGCCTCGGCCACGCGGCGGGCCCGGCGTAGGTGGCGGAGCCCGTGATCTGCGTTGTGTTGTTCCCGCGCGGCGAGTCCGAGTGCCCGCAGCGCCACGGTCTCCTGGTCGGGATCCGCGCCCGCACGGGCAGCGGCGAGCGCGGCAGCCGCCAGCTCGGCGGCGCGAGCCGGGTCGGCGGTGACGAGGTGGAGCGCCTTGCCTGCTGGACTGTCGTCCATCTGTTCGGCGCTGTCCATCACCTATGGATTTTGGCACAGCGGTGAACGACCGAGAAGCAGTCCGACAAAGCTTCTCGTCCATCCACTGTGGCTAGCCGCAGGTCGGATGAGGATTAGTCAGATACCTGACTCAAACCACTGTTCACACCTTGTATCAACGAGCGGTCCACCGCCCTCTCTTGTGCGAACGCCCGCCAGTCGGTCGCCGGCAGGTGGGTGTGGTCGATTCCCTACCGAAGGAGAGATGGATGCCACCGTCCTCAGAACGCGTCAACCGATTCGCTGCCCGCCGTCGGGCGCGGCTGGAGCGCCTTCCCAAGCTCGCGCACACCGCCGTCGGCGGTAGCGCCCGGGCGTGGTTCGTCGCCGACGAGCTGTTGGTCGTTGAAGACAGTCGGCGGGATGCCGAACGCTATCTCGGACGTGCTCGGGCCGCGCAGCCTGGCTCCGGCGACGAGGAGCTACTGCCGGGCCTGCGGCGCTATCGGGCGCCGGGGCTGGACGTACCGGCTGCGGTCCGCGCGCTGCGTGCGGACCGTCCAACCCGCCGCCAGGTGGTCAGCCCCAACCACGTCTTCCTGGCCAGTCCGTTCAACCATGGAGGTCCGTTCGGGCCGCCGGCGCCCGTCGCCGCGTCGACGTTGAAGATGCCGGCCGAAACCGGCCGAGTCGCGGTATCCATCGTCGATACCGGGTTCTGGACCGAGACCCCGCTCCCGGCCGGCTACCTCGCCGCAGACGGTGTCGAGGTGGAGACGGAAACCGATGTCGATGAGGATGGGCTGCTCGACGGCGACGTGGGGCACGCCAACTTCATCGGTGGTGTTATCGCGAACCACACGGACCGGGCAGTATTACGGGTGATCCGTACCTTGGACACCTTTGGTGTCTGCACGGAGGACGAGCTGATCGCCGGCCTTGGTCGGCTGCACCCGGACACCAAGGTGATCAACCTTTCCCTCGGCGGCTTCACCGCCGACGGATCCGCACCGCTCGGCGTACGCGCGGCGTTGGAGCAGGCCCTGTCCGGGATCGACCGGGTGGTGGTCGCCGCCGCCGGCAACGACGGCAACCGCAGCGACCCGTTCTGGCCCGCGGCGTTCGCCGATGCCGACGAGTCGTGGAGTGGGCAGGTCCTGGCGGTCGCCGCGCACGACGGCACCAGCCTCTGCTCCTGGAGTAACGCCGGACCGTGGGTCAGCATCGTCGCGCCCGGCGAGGACGTGCGAAGCACATACATCGACCACGCGCTGTTCCCGGAGGGGTGGGCACAATGGAGCGGAACCTCCTTCGCCGCGCCGCGGGTGGCTGCCGAACTCTCCGCGCGGATCGACTCGGAAGTCGGCGCGGTGACCGCTGCCAACCAGCTAATGGCCGACCTGAGGACGGCCGACCAGCGGTTTGGAGGCCACCTCGGGCTGATCTGATGCGCTCAGGTAGCGCTGTACGATGTCTGTCTATGAGCGACGACGACGCAGGTCAGCTGGTGCGTGCCGCTGCCAACGGTGATCAGGCGGCGTGGGAGGCACTGGTCGACCGGTACGCGCGCCTGGTCTACACGGTGGCGCGAGGATTCCGGCTCGACGACGCTGACGTCGCGGACGTTAGCCAGGCGACCTGGTTGCGGCTCGTGGAAAATCTGGACAAGCTACGTGATCCTGGATCGGTGGGGGCGTGGCTTGCCACCACCGCGCGTCGAGAGGCCCTTGCCCTACTGCGCAACCGGTGGGAGGTGCCGTCACCGGATTTCGCGAGGTCAGAGCCGATTGACGAGTCACAGCCGGAGCCTTGGCAGCGGCTGGTCGCCGAGGAAACTGATGCGGAGCTGTGGCATGCCTACCGGCAGTTGCCGATACGCTGTCAGGAGCTACTGCGGTTGCTGGTGTTCGAGCCGGTGGGCAGCTATGCGATCGCTGCTGCGGCACTCTCGGTGCCCATCGGCAGCCTTGGCCCTTCTCGTGCCCGGTGCCTGGCGACGCTTCGGGCACTGCTGAATCAGCCGGCACCGCAGCGACGTACCTAGGGGAGCGTGCGTACGCATGAGTGACGACCGATTAACCACATCAGACGAGGAGCTGCTTGTCCGACTGGGGAGCCTGCTGGCTGAGGTCGATTCGGTTCCGGAGTCGGTACGTGCCGCCGCGGTCGCCAGCTACAGCTGGCGTTCGCCCGACTCCGAGCTCGCCCAGTTGGTGGAGAGCATGTCCGGGGCAGCCGAGGTCCGTGGCGATGAGGCGCGGCTGCTGACCTTTCGCGCGGATTCGATCACTATCGAGGTGGAGGTAATCCCCGTTCGTGATCGGCTCCGGATCGTCGGTCAGCTGGTGCCGCCCCAACCGGCGCGGGTGCAGGTAGAGCAGCCGGGTTCCGACTCGACCGTCGGCACCGACGCGGACGGTCTGGGACGTTTCATGCTGGACGACACCGCACCGGGGCCGGCTCGGTTGGTCTGCACCCTGGCTGACTCCGGTCCGATCTGCACCGAGTGGACCACCCTGTGATCCGGGTGGCCCGGTCGTAGCGATGTCGGCACCGCCCTGCTCCGCGGAGCAGGGCGGTGCCGACCGTCGCCGTTGACAGCCGGGTCTGACCCGCGGTTCAGCTCCCGCTGCAGGTCACGGTCGGTGATGTGTTCGGGCCGGCGAGGCTGGCGAGGAAGCCGAACGTGGTCCTGCCTTCCGGGACCACCGTGCCGTTGTACGACGCGTTGGTCACCGTTACCGCCGATCCCGAGCTGGTGTGCGTGCCGTTCCAGAGCTGGGTTATTGCCTGACCGCTGGGCCAGGTCCAGCTCGCCGTCCATCCGCTCCAGGTGGTGGCGGTGTGGTTCATGATCTCCACCTCCCCCTGGAAGCCGTCCGGCCACGCGTTGATCACCTTGTAGACCGCCATGCAGTCGCCGCTGGGCGGCGGTGTGGTCGGGCTCGGTGGTGCGGTGGTGGGACTCGGTGGCGGGAGGGTGCCACCGGGGCCGATGCCGGTCACCTCACCATTGCCTCCGTCGAACGTGACGTCCGAGCAGCCGAAGAAGTTCTCCGGGCTGTCCGAACGGACCCAGCGGGAGTAGATCAGGTGTCGGCCGCTCTTGTCGGCCGGCAGCGTTCCGGTGAAGTAGTAGTGCCCGTCGTTGGTGCCCGGACCACCACGCTGGGGTGGGTTGGTGACGGTCAGGAACGGTTGCTCCTCCAGGTCGTTCCAGGCCAGCGGGCGGGTTGGGCTCCAGCTGTCCTTGGTGATGTAGAAGTAGAACGTTCCGGGGTGGTGTGCCCAGTTGCTGTAGCGGAACTCGATGCTCTGGCCAGCGGTCAGGTGCGTCAGGGGCCAGTCGGTGCGGGCCAGGTCGTAGCCGAGGAAGCCGGAGTTTCCTCCGCTGCACAGCTGGCCGTCGGGAATGAAGCCGACGGTACGACCGGCGGCGTCGGAGCGCAGCACGCTGAACCAGTTGTAGAGCGAGTTGGCCCCACTCTGGTCCACGGCCGCCGAGCAGGCGGGGTTGTACGGCTGGATTTCGCCGGTGGGGCTCAGTCCGTCCCGCCAGCAGAGGAAGGTACGGCTGCCGGGGACCATGGCGGCGCCGTGCGCCGCCGCCGGCTCCGACCTGGTGATGAGCACCACGACGGCCGCGAGGAGAGTCATGGCCGCGGTGAGGAGCACGGTTGTTCGGGTTCGGTAGGAGGACACGGGATCTCCTGACTCGCGGGGCGCCTATCACCCCGCGCGGGGGACGGGCGCGGGGCGGCACCCGGCCGGCCCGCGGCGACGAGCGGTCACGGTGGTAGGCGGCGTGCGCAGGAGTGGTGGGCACGCGTGCCGGCGGTCCGTCGTGGGACCGGTGCCCTCGCGTGGATGCCCGAGCGGACGACGAGTGCCCTGCGTCGTCCGGTGCTGTTATCGCAACACGGTGAAGTATTCGACGGCAATAGCCAGCAGCCAATGTCCTTTTCAGTTGGCGCAGTTCACGGGATCGGTGGGCGCGAAACCACCCAGGTGCGCGTGGTCGATCAGGGGCGCGGGGGACGGGCCAGGGTGAGTGCGGCGGTGAGCGACAGTGCGGCTGAGGCCGCGAGTACCGCCGCCATCGGTACGGCACTGCCCTCCCCGCCCAGCCCGACCAGGGGCGCGGCGAGCGACCCGATCACCGACTGGAGGGCGCCCATCAGCGCTGCCGCGGTCCCGGCGTGGTGTGCGTGTCGGTCGAGGGCGAGGCTCGTGCCGTTCGGCATCACCATGCCCAGCGACGCGATGAAGGCCAGCAGCGCGCCCGTGAGCAGTAGCTGGCTGGCGGCGATCGCGCCGGCCAGCACCCCAGTGGCCGCCACCGCACTCACCCCGAGGGTGCTGACCAGCAGGGTACGGGGCGGGAACCGGTCCAGCAGGCGGACGTTGGCCTGCCCGACCGCCACGAACGCCAACGCGTTGAGGCCGAACAGCAGACCGAAGGTGCTCGCCGAGAGGTGGAACACGTCCTGGAAGACGAACGACGAACCGGAGATGTACGCGAACAGCCCGGCGAAGGCGAGCCCCTGGGTCAGCGTGTACCCCAGGTAGGCCCGGTCGGTGAGCAGCTCGCGAAGCGACCGGACGATGCCGCTGAGGCCGTCGCGGTTGCGCCGGTGCGCGGGCAGGGTCTCCGGCAACCAGGCCGCCACCACAGCGGTGAGCAGTGCGCCGACGACCGCGAGGAGGACGAACAGGGTCCGCCACGACCCGAACCGCAACACCAGACTGCCGACGGTCGGCGCGGCGATCGGGGCGAGACCGAAGACCAGGGTGAGCCGGGAGAAGTACTTCGCCGCGGCCCGACCTGAGTACAGGTCGCGCACGACGGCACGGGTCACCACGGCGGCCATCCCGCCGGCGAAGCCCTGGACGAACCGCAGGGCGGTGAACATCGGTGCGCTGGGCGCCGCGGCGCAGGCCAGGGCGAGCACGGTGTACGCCACGAGGCCGATCAGCGCCGGCCGGCGCCGGCCCCAGCGATCGCTGAGCGGGCCGGTGACGAACTGCCCGAGCGCGAGCCCAACCAGGCAGGTGGTGAGCGAGAGCTGAATCTGGGCCTGGCTCGCGTCCAGGTCCCGGGCCATGGCGGGGAGCGCCGGCAGGTACATGTCCAGGGAGAGCGGGCCGATCGCGGTGATCGCCCCGAGGAGGAGCAGCAGACCAAGCCCACCACCGACCCCGGCTGGCCGCGGCTGGCCGGCGGGCGGGGCTACGGCGGGTGCGGTCGGTGGTGCGGTCTGCGTCACTGAGTTCCCCCGGGGGTCGCCTGCCAACCGGGTAACCTTAGCTCTGTATCCAGAGTCTTTTGAGGTGAGGTGGGCGACACGGTGGCGACCGATGACGTGCCGGCGCGCCCGGTGCCGTGCCTCGACCCGGCTTCGACGGCGGCGCTGGGCGCCGTCGTCGGCGAGCTGCACCGCCGGCTGCGGCGCGCGGCGGCTCGGCAGGCCAACTGCCTCCCGTTGCCGGAAGCCCAGGTCGAGCTGCTCCTGCTGGTCCGGGCCCACCCGGACGTCAGCGTGAAGGATGCCGCCTGCCTCCTGCACGCGGCACCCAACACGGTGAGCACCCTCGTCCGGGACCTGGTGGCCGCCGGACTCCTGCACCGCGAGTGCGCCCCGGCCGACCGCCGTACCGCCCGGCTGCGCCTCACCGACGACGCCCACGCCCGGATCGCCGATCACGAGCAGCAGCGCGCCGCCCTGCTCGCCGCCGCGGTGTCCCGTCTGTCCCCCGAGGCGCGCGCGGCGGTCCTGGCGGCCACCCCGCACCTGGCCCGCCTGGCAGACCTGCTGAACCCCTGACCCGGCGGGCAGCGCCCGGGCCCGGCGGCGGACCAGGCGGCGGGCCGGGCTTCCCGGCGCGGTGTGTTGGTGGCAGTGCGGCCGGCCGGCGTGGGGTCAGAGTTCGCCGTTGAGTTCGGCGTAGCCGCGGCGGGTGGCGATCAGCGCGGGGCGGGCACCGAAGGGTGCTTCGGCGGCCACCCGCTCCGCTGGTGTCCGACCGGCATGGCCAGCCCGGATCTGCCAGGCCAGGTCGCTGAGCAGGCCGTGCTGGGCGTGTACGAAATCGTGGTCAACCGGGTCGCCGTGCCCCGGTACCACCACCGTGGTCGGGGTCGTCATCCGCAAGAGCTCGGCCACCGCCTCCGGCCACCGCAACGGGTACGAATCCTCGAACGCCGGCGGGCCGCTCTGCTCCACGAGGTCACCGACGACGAGCACCTCCGTATCGGGTATGTGCACCACCAGATCCGCCGCGGTGTGTGCCCGCCCCAGGTGGCGCAGGACGACCTGTCGGCCACCCACATCGAGCACCTCCCGCTCGCCCACCAGATGGGTCGGCGCCAGTACGGCAGTGTTGAGTAGCTCCGCGGCGAGGCCGGGCTGCTCGCCGTGCATCTCCTCGTACGCTTCCCGGCGTAACCGGTCCGGGTCACGCAGGGCGGCGGCGGCCAGCTGGTGCGCGTACACCGGGCAGGGGGGATCGCCGACCAGCGTGGCGTTGCCGAAACAGTGGTCGAAGTGGTGGTGGGTGTTCACCAGCATCCACGGGTGCGGGGTGACGGCCCGCGCCGCCCGGGCCAACTCCGCCGCCTGGCCCGCCGTGGAGAGGGTGTCCACCAGCAGGGCCGCACCGTCGCCGACGAGCAGTGTCACGTTGACCTGCAGCAGCGGCTCGCGAAGCACATAGACCTGGTCGGCCACCTCGACGAAGTGGAGGCTCATGACGACCGCCCGGCTCGCTCGATGAAGCGCTGCCGGTCAACCAGGAGCCGCTCCACCCGCCCCTCGGCGACGGTAAATTCACCCTCGGTGACGGAGATGGCAAAAACCAGCCGCCGACCGTCGACCTTCGTCAGTCGGGCCCGCGCCACCACGGTCCGGCCGACCGGGGTGGCAGCGCGGTGGTCCAACTCGATCCGGACTCCCACGGTCGTGGTGCCCTCGGGCAGTTGGCGGGCGATCGCCGCGACGGTCGCCGCCTCGGCCAGGGCGAGAATTCGCGGCGTACCCAGGACCGGCACGTCGCCGGAGCCAATGGCCTGGGCGGTGTCGGCCTCGGTGACGATCAGCTCCACCGAGGCGGTTGCGCCCGGGGAGAACGGCTCCTGCATGGTCACCAGCCTAGGCGTCGGATGGCGGGCCGGTCACGCTTGAGCCGAACCGCCCGGAAGCGTCCGCAGGGCCTCCTGCGTCCGCTGCTGCTCGCGTACCCGCTGGCCATGACCTTCACCCTGGTTTACTCCGGGGAGCACTACGTGATCGACATTCTGGTCAGTTGGGCGTACGTGGGGATGGCCTTCCTGGTGGTGGGGCTGGCCGAGCGGTGGTGGGCGGCCCGACGTGCCCGGCGTGCTCCGGACCAGCCGGTTGCGGCGGCGGCTCGCTACTGCCGTCGGCCGGGTGGCGCGGCCTACTGCGGCCGGGTGGCGCGGCGGGCCTGGTGCGCCCGGGCCGTCAGCTCGGCGGCCAGGGCCCACGCCTCGGCGACCGCTCGGTCGCGGGCGGCGGCCCCGGCGCCGCCGGCGGTGTCCGCGTGCACCGTCGCCAACCCCAACCGTCGCTGCACCGGCCCCTGCACCACCCGTACGCTCTGGATCCTCGCGTACGGCACGACCACGATGTGGCGGGTGAGCAAGCCGGAGCGGACCGCGAACACCCGCTCGTGCAGGCCGGCGCCGAGCACCGGCTGACCCAACGGGTTGAGCCAGCGAGCCCGGGTTGGGGGTGCGGTCAGCGGCAGGTCGTCGAGGCGCACCCCGGGCAACACCTCGGCGAGGATCGCCTCGGCGACCGGTTGCTGACCGACCGGGAGAAGCTGGTCCGGCCGGTTGCGCCCGTCGGCTTCCCCCGTCGAGTAGCCGGCCACCTCCAGCCGCAGCCGCAGCCAGCCCTTCGCCCGCCAGAGCAGCGGCCAGGTCGCACCGACCGACTGAACCCGGTGTAGCGGCACGGTCTGCGCCCGGGTCTCCAGCAGACCGTTGCGGATCCGCAGGGTGTCGGCAGCGCGAGCCAGCTGGAAGTTCCAGTCGTCGAGCACCCGGCGGATGGGCTGGAGCAGCACCCCGGCCATCGCGGTCAACGTGCTCGCCACCGCGACGAACGACCAGGAGTCGCCGGAGAGGAACTGCGTCGCCACGAAGGCCACCCCGAACGGGATCATGAAGGCCTGTGGGGTGAGTAGCTGGCTCAGGAGCAGGTCCGCGTTCCGGACGGTGTGCAGTGGTCGGTCGGGCGGGGCCGCCTCCGGCCCGACCGGCGAAGTGTCCGGTGCCGGGGCGGCCGCCTCCGGTTGCGGACCGGCTAGGGCGAGCAGCCGCTGTCGCAGGGCGGCGGCGTCCGCCACGCTCAGATACGCCAGTGGCGCCTCGGTCTTGCCGCCCCCGACCACCTCGAGGCGCAGCTCCGCCAATCCGGTGAGCTGGGCGAGTAACGGTCGGACCACCTCCACGGCCTGGAGCCGCTCCAGCGGGATCGCCCGGGTACGTCGCCAGAGCAGTCCCTCGTGCACCCGGAGCTCGCGGTCCACGACCTGATAGCCGGTGTTGTACCAGCTGACCACCGCGAGCACGGTGGCGCCGAGCGCCAGCACCACCGCCAGCACCACGAACCAGCCGACGCCGACCCGGGACAACGTGGACCAGGAGAGCCCAGCGATCACCACGACCAGCGACTTGGCGCCATGCAGTGCGGGGGAGAGCGGATGTAGCCGCTGCCGGCGTTCGGCGCCGTGCGGCGGCACCGGTGGGGTGGGCACGCCGGCCGGTGGGTACCAGCCGGGGTGCGGCGGTACGGCGGGGGGATATCCATCCGGGTGCGGCGGGGACGCCGCGGCGGCCGGTGGGTACCAGCCGGGGTGCGGTGGTGGGGCGGGGGGAAATCCGCCGGGGTGCGGCGGTGTGGCGGGTGGCCGGGTCTCCTCTGGATCTCGTGCGGCCGGCTCGCTCACAGGCCCTCCGCCCGGTCGCGGCCGAGCGCGGTGAGGCGGTCGCGGAGGCGGGACGCCTCAGCCGGGCGTAGCCCCGGCACTCGGGCGTCGGTGGCCGCCGCCGCCGTGTGCAGCTGGACGGTAGCCAGGCTGAAGGCCCGCTCCAGCGGGCCGGCGCTGACGTCGACGAACTGCATCCGCGAGTACGGGACGATGGAGAGCCGGCGCACCAGCAGACCGTGTCGCACCAGAAGGTCATCCTCGCGTTCGGCGTATCCCCACGCCCGTACGGCCCGTACGACGGTGACCGTCCGTAGCGCGGTCAGGAGGAGAACCCCGGCGAGGGCCACCCCGAACGCCCCTTGGCCGGTGACTGCCCACCCCACTGTCAGCCCGGCCAGCAGGATGACGATCAGCACGGCCAGCCGCAGCAGCTCAACCCAGATCAGGTCGGTGGAGACAGCCTGCCAGCGGACGGTTTCTGGCCACGGTTCCAGCGGACCGGGGGGCGGGCCGGTCGGGGGTGGGGCAGCGGGTGGCAGCCCGGCCGGGTCGTCGCCGGTCACCGTGCGGTTCCGTTGTACGTGCTCACGAGTCGAGAGTAGGCGATTCGGCCGTCGGAACAACCTCGCGGAGGAAGCCCCGGGCGCCGAGGAAGTCGCCGAGCGTCACCCGGTGCTCGGGGCAGGCGAGCCAGGTCTTCCGTCGCGCCGCGTCGTGTAGCCGGGGGTTGTTCCACCGCAGCGCCCACTGGGCGGGGGCTGCACAGCCACGCGCTGAGCAGACCAGGGCGGGGATTGCGGGGTCATCCATTCCCGCCACTCTAGGCGGGCTCGCGGAGGAGTTTGAGCGCCGGGCGGCGCGGAGGAGTTTGAGCGCCGGGCGGCCACGGGGGGAGCCGCCCGGCGACGGGATGAATCGTACACGTCCCGTACCGATCGCTGTCCACCCCGCTGCTGGCAAGTTCGGTGGATCGGACCGCGGGCCGGGCCCGGGGTCCGCGCTGCGGCGTACCACCACCGATCATGTCAGTCTTGTACCGCACCACGCCCGAGTACCGATCATGCTGTGGAGGACCGGTGGCCCAGCCGAGCACGCCCGATACCTGGACCTCCGGCGGGTCGACCCCGCCGGCCGCGCAGAGCACTCCGGCCGCGGACGCCACCCTGCTGGAAAAGGCGCTGTTCGAGGTCAAGCGGGTGATCGTCGGGCAGGACCGGATGGTGGAGCGGATGCTCGTCGCGCTGCTGGCGCGGGGGCACTGCCTGCTGGAGGGGGTGCCGGGGGTGGCGAAGACGCTCGCCGTGGACACTCTCGCCACGGTGGTCGGCGGGTCGTTCGGCCGGGTGCAGTTCACGCCGGACCTGGTGCCGGCGGACATCATGGGCACCCGGATCTACCGGCAGTCGAGCGAGAAGTTCGATGTCGAACTTGGGCCGGTGTTCGTCAACTTCCTGCTCGCCGACGAGATCAATCGGGCGCCCGCGAAGGTGCAGTCGGCGCTCCTGGAAGTGATGAGTGAGCGGCAGGTCTCGATCGGTGGCGAGACGCACCGGGTGCCGGACCCGTTCCTCGTGATGGCCACCCAGAACCCGATCGAGCAGGAGGGTGTCTACCCGCTGCCGGAGGCGCAGCGGGACCGGTTCCTCATGAAGATCGTCGTCGGTTACCCGACAGCCGCCGAGGAGCGGGAGATCGTGTACCGGATGGGCGTGGCGCCGCCGGAAGCCGCCCCGGTGTTCGCCACCGCCGACCTGGTCGCGCTACAACGTAAGGCGGACCAGGTCTTCGTGCACAATGCCCTGGTCGACTACGCGGTCCGGTTGGTGCTGGCCACCCGGACCCCCGCCGAGCACGGCATGCCCGACGTCGCCCAGCACATCCAGTACGGTGCGAGCCCGCGAGCCTCGCTCGGCCTGGTCCGCGCGACCCGGGCCCTGGCGCTGCTGCGCGGCCGGGACTACGCGTTGCCCCAGGACGTGCAGGACATCGCGCCGGACATCCTGCGGCACCGGCTGGTGCTGAGCTACGACGCGCTGGCCGATGAGGTGCCAGCCGACCACGTCGTCGGCCGGGTGATGGCGACGATCCCACTACCCACGGTGGCGCCGCGCCAACAGGCCACCCCGGCCCCGGCCGTGCCACCCGGCGCCGGGTGGCACGGGCAGCAGCCGTGATCCCACCCGCCGGTCGGCCAACCGACGCCACCGGTCGCGACTCCGTCGATCCCACCGCCGGTCGGCGCACCGAGGCCGCGTTGTCCCGGCTGCACCTGCTCGTCACCCGTAAGCTCGACGGTCTGCTCCAAGGCGACTACGTCGGCCTGCTACCCGGTCCTGGGAGCGAGGCGGGGGACACGCGCGAATACCGCCCGGGCGACGACGTGCGGCGGATGGACTGGCCGGTCACGGCGCGTACCACGATGCCGCACGTGCGGCGCACGGTGGCGGACCGGGAGTTGGAGACGTGGCTTGCGGTGGACCTCTCGGCCAGCCTCGATTTCGGCACCGGCCGCTGGCTCAAGCGGGACGTGGTGGTGGCCGCCGCCGCGGCGCTGGCACACCTGACCAGCCGGGGCGGCAACCGGATCGGCGCGGTGATCGGCACCGGGGGTGAGCCGGCCGCCGCCGGCCGGGGCACGCCGACTGCCACCGGCCGGTTCACCCGGCTGCCCGCGCGCTCCGGTCGCCGGGAGGTGCAGGCGCTGGTCCGGGCCGTCGCCGGTACCGAGATCCGGCCGGGCCGTGGCGACCTCGGCGCCCTGGTCGACCGGTTGAACCGGCCGCCGCGCCGACGTGGGGTGGCGGTCGTCATCTCCGACTTCCTGGCGCCACCGGCCCAGTGGGCCCGGCCGCTGCGCAAGCTGCGGGTACGCCACGACGTGCTGGCCATCGAGGTACTCGATCCGCGGGAGCTGGAACTGCCCGACGTGGGTGTCCTGCCGGTGGTTGACCCGGAGACCGGCGAACTGCACGAGGTACGGACGGGCGACCCGCGGCTGCGCCACCGCTACGCCGAGGCCGCTGCCGCCCAGCGCGCCGAGATCGCCGCGGCGCTCCGCGCCGGGGGCGCTGCCCACCTGAGACTGCGTACTGACCGAGACTGGCTGCTGGACATGGTGCGTTTCGTCGCCGCGCAGCGGCACACCCGCACCCGGGGGACGACACGATGATTCGTTTTCTACAACCGTGGTGGCTCCTGGCCGTACTGCCGGTGTTCGTCCTCGCCGGGCTGTACGTGTGGCGGCAGCTGCACCGCCGGGCGTACGCGCTGCGGTTCACGAATGTGGAGCTGCTGCGTACGATCGCGCCGAAGGGCCTGGGGTGGCGTCGGCACGTACCGGCGACCGCGTTCCTCCTCTGTCTGCTGGTGCTCGCCACGGCGCTGGCCCGGCCGTCGATCGACACTCGGCAGCCCCTGGAACGGGCCACCATCATGCTCGCTGTCGACGTCTCCCTGTCCATGCAGGCCGACGATGTGGCCCCGAACCGGCTGGCGGCGGCCCAGGAGGCGGCCCAGCAGTTCATCGCCGAGCTGCCGGCCAGCTACAACCTCGGGCTGGTCTCGTTCGCGAAGGCGGCCAACCTGCTGGTGCCGCCGACCAAGGACCGGCAGGCCGTGGTCACCGCCATCAACGGCCTGGCACTGGCCGAGTCGACGGCGACCGGGGAGGCGGTCTTCACCTGTCTGGAGGCGATCCGGTCGGTGCCGGCCGACGGCGCGGCCGGGGTTCCGCCGGCCCGGATCGTGTTGCTCTCCGACGGCTATCGCACGTCGGGTCGGTCGGTGGAGGAGGCCGCCGCGGCGGCGCAGGCCGCTAATGTCGCCGTCTCCACGATCGCCTTCGGGACCGATGGCGGTCAGGTCGACATCGGTGGCCAACGCCAACGGGTGCCGGTGGACCGGCTCGCCCTGGCGGATCTGGCGGAGACGACCGACGGGTACTTCTACGAGGCGGCCTCGGTGCGCGAGCTGAAGCAGGTCTACCAGGACATGGGTTCGTCGATCGGGTTCCGGACCGAACCGCGCGAGATCACCCAGTGGTACGCCGGGGTGGCGCTGCTGCTGGCGCTCTGCGCCGGGGCGACGAGTCTGCTGTGGTCGTCCCGGATCGTCTGATCCTCGATCTGTCACGCAGCTTCCAAGACCGGGCACCGGTGGCAGCCAGCCGTCCTCCGTCGGCTGATGTGCGACACATGCCCCGGCTGCGTGCTCAGCGTTTGATAATGCCGATCACATTTCCTGCCGCCACCGGGCCGTTGTGCGAGGAGTCGTTGGCCGCCCCTCGGAGGTCGCCGAGGAGGTAGAGCTTGCCCGCGGGCACGGTGAGGTGCTCGAACGCCGTCGAGAAGGCTGGCTCCTTCACATAGGGCTCGTCTTGGACAGTGCCATTCCGGAAGATCCGCCCCTGAGCGTCGCAGCAAGCGACGGTATCCCCGGCGACGGCCACCACTCGTGAGATCCGTGGCGCTCCGTCGGGGTTCCAGCCGTAGCTGTCTGGTGGATCGAACACCACAATGTCGCCGACGCGCGGCTGGTAGTCGCCCGGCTTAACCACCTTGGCGGTGACAACCGAACCTTCCGCGATCGTTGGCTCCATGGAGGGAGAGTTAACTTTGTAGCGCTTGCTCCGGTCAATATCGCCGAGCGCCCCGCAGGCGGTCAGCGAGATGACGAGTCCGCCTAGGACAAACATCTTCCGCACGTCCGGATCATGCCAGTCCACTTCGCGGGCGCGGCGGCGGTCAGTGACCGCCGCCGGCCAGGACGAAGAGGACGGCCACCCAGACCGCGGCCAGGGTGAAGCCCAGGGGGGCGACGTAACGGCTCATGGGGGTTGGCTCCGGTGGCGACTGGGCGCGGGCGTCGAGGGCCCGCGGGTGGGTGGTCAGAACGCGCACACAAAGTCGTGGCCGGCAGCTCCGACCGTCCACCGGTGCTCGGTCCGGTGTGGGCCGGCAGGGGTGCGAGGGAGCGGGTTTGTCAGCCGTGCTTTCGGGACTCAGCGGGGCTGACGGTCGGCCCGGCCACGACTCGGAGGATCGCTATCTCGCACAGCGATCACCTCCTGCGGTCGGCGGGGCCCGGGGCTGCGAGTCGTGAGGCGGGCTCGCAAAACGGCGCCATCGTACACCCTGGTCGGTGGGGCATCGAAGCGGGCTGGGGCGGGGGTGACGGTCGCCGGGTGATTGCGGTGGGTTTCGCTTGTCGGTGCCGTGGCGCGTTAGCGCTTACCTGCCGGTAACCCCTAGGCTCCGACGCGACGTGGAGATCTTCTGAGCTGAGGGGGAATCGTGGCCCGTACCGTGCTGGTGACCGGGGGTAACCGCGGTATCGGTCTGGCGATCGCTCAGGCCTTCGTCAAGCAGGGTGACCGGGTGGCGGTGACCTACCGGAGTGGGGCGGCGCCCGGCGCCGACGCGGCCGACTCGGGGACCGGCGCCGGCCGCCTCTTCGGCGTTCGCTGTGACGTGACGGATTCTGACTCGGTGGACGCGGCGTTCACCGCCATCGAGGCGGAGCTCGGCCCGGTCGAGGTGCTGGTGGCCAACGCCGGCATCACCGATGACACGCTGCTGCTGCGGATGTCCGAAGAGCAGTTCACCGGGGTGCTTGACACCAACCTGACCGGCGCGTTCCGCTGCGCCAAGCGCGCCTCGACCAAGATGCTCCGGGCACGCTGGGGGCGGATGATCTTCATCTCGTCGGTGGTCGGGCTCTACGGCAGCCCGGGCCAGGTCAACTACGCCGCCAGTAAGGCCGGCCTGGTCGGCGTCGCCCGCTCCATCACGCGAGAGCTGGGGAGCCGCAACATCACCGCGAACGTGGTGGCACCTGGCTATGTCGAGACCGACATGACCGCCGCGCTACCCGAGGACCGCAAGACCGAATACCGCAAGGCCATCCCGGCGGGCCGCTTCGCCGCCACGGACGAGGTGGCCAGCGCCGTCACCTGGCTGGCGGGGGACTCCGCCGGCTACATCAGCGGTGCGGTCATCCCGGTCGACGGTGGCCTCGGCATGGGGCACTGAGAGGAGACATCGACATGTCAGGACTGCTCGCCGGTAAACGGCTGCTGGTCACCGGCGTCATCACCGACGCCTCGATCGCCTTCTCGGTGGCGCGACTCGCGCAGGAGAACGGCGCACAGGTGATACTCACCGGCTACGGTCGGCTCTCCCTGGTCGAGCGGATCGCCAAGCGGCTGCCCGAGCCAGCTCCGGTAATCGAACTGGACGTGACCAACCGCGACCACCTCGCCGCGCTCGGCGACCGGGTCCGGGAACACGTCGACGGCCTCGACGGGATCGTCCACTCCATCGGCTTCGCCCCGCAGAGCTGCCTCGGCGGCGGCTTCCTCGACGCGCCCTGGGAGGACGTCGCGACGGCCGTGCACGTCTCGACCTACTCGTACCAGGCCCTCGCCACCGCGGCGCTGCCGCTGATGGCATCGGGAAGCTCGGTGGTCGGGCTCACCTTCGACGCCACCAAGGCGTGGCCGGTCTACGACTGGATGGGCGTGGCCAAGGCCGGCCTGGAGTCCGCCAGCCGCTACCTGGCGCTGCACCTGGGCCCGAAGGGCATCCGCAGCAACCTGGTCGCGGCCGGGCCGCTGCGTACCGTCGCCGCGAAGTCGATCCCCGGCTTCGAGCAGTTCGAGGACGCCTGGTCGGCGCGGGCCCCGCTGGGCTGGAACCTCACCGACTGTGAGCCGGCCGCCCGGGCCTGCCTGGCGCTGCTCTCCGACTGGTTCCCGGCGACCACCGGCGAGATCGTCCACGTCGATGGCGGCTACCACGCCATCGGCGCCTGACTTGGCCGACGGCCCCTGCCGTGCTGCGCCGCAGGGGCCGTCGTCCGGTCACCGAGCCACCGGGGAAGAATGAGGCCATGGCGTACGACGCGGTGGTGCTGGTTTCTTTCGGCGGGCCGGAACGGCCCGAGGACGTGATGCCGTTCCTGCAGAACGTGACCCGGGGCCGGGGCGTGCCGCCGGAGCGGCTGGCCGAGGTGGCCGAGCACTACCAGCACTTCGGTGGGGTGTCACCGATCAACCAGCAGTGTCGGGAACTACTCGCCGCGATTCGGGACGACTTCGCCGCCAACGGCGTTGACCTGCCGGTCTACTGGGGCAACCGGAACTGGGATCCGATGCTCGCCGACACAGTGGCGCAGATGCGCGACGACGGGGTCGAACGGGCCCTGGCCTTCGTGACCAGCGCTCTCGGCGGCTACTCCTCCTGCCGGCAGTACCAGGAGGACATCGCCGCGGCCCGCGCGGCGGTCGGCGCGGATGCTCCGGTGATCGAGAAGCTCCGTCAGTTCTGGGACCACCCCGGGTTCGTCGAGCCGCACGTCGATGCGGTGCGCACGGCGTTGGCCCAGCTGGACCCGGCCCGGCGGGACAGCACCCGGATCGTCTTCACCGCCCACTCGGTCCCCACCGCCGCGGCGGCAGCGGCCGGCCCGCATGGCGGCCGGTACGAGGCACAGCTGGCGGAGACCGCTCGGCTGGTGCACGCCGCCGCCGCCCCCGACCTGGCCTATGACCTGGTGTGGCAGAGTCGCTCCGGGCCCCCGCAGGTACCCTGGCTGGAGCCGGACGTCAACGACCACCTCGCCGAGCTGCCCGGGCAGGGCGTCACCGGGGTGGTGGTCAGCCCGATCGGGTTCGTTTCCGACCACCTTGAGGTGGTGTGGGATCTGGACACCGAAGCCCGGGAGACCGCCAAGCAGCTCGGTCTGGACTTCGTCCGGGCCGCCACGCCGGGCACCGACTCCCGGTTCGTGGCGATGGTGCGCGAACTGGTCCGGGAGCGCACCGATCCGGCTGGCGCGACGTTGCGCCGGCGCCTCGGTGGCCTGCCGATGTGGGACACCTGCCCGACAGCCTGCTGCGTTCCGGCCCGCCGCCCCTCCTGACCGCTTCGGCGGCCCGACATCAGGGATCCGAGAGATGAATGATCGTAAGCCTGTCCAGAGCTGGCTCACCGACATGGACGGGGTGCTGGTGCACGAGGGGCAGCCGGTGCCCGGCGCGCCGGAGTTCATCGCCCGACTGCGCTCCTCCGGCCGGCCGTTCCTGGTGTTGACCAACAACTCCATCTACACTCCGCGCGATCTGCAGGCCCGGTTGGTCCGGATGGGGCTGGACGTGCCGGAGTCCGCGATCTGGTCGTCCGCGTTGGCCACCGCCCAGTTCCTGGCCGATCAGCGGCCGGGCGGCACCGCGTACGTGATCGGGGAGGCCGGGCTGACCACGGCGCTGCACGCGGTCGGCTACGTGCTCAGCGACTTCGCGCCCGACTACGTGGTCCTGGGGGAGACCCGTACCTACAGCTTCGAGGCGATCACCAAGGCGATCCGGCTGATCAATGACGGGGCCCGCTTCATCTGCACGAACCCCGACGTGACCGGGCCGTCGATGGAGGGCGCGTTGCCCGCCGCCGGTTCGGTCGCCGCGATGGTGTCGAAGGCGACGGGTGTGGAGCCGTACTTCGTCGGTAAGCCGAACCCGATGATGATGCGGTCGGCGTTGAACACGATTGACGCGCACTCCGAGTCAACGGCGATGATCGGCGACCGGATGGACACCGACATCCTCTGCGGGCTTGAGGCGGGGTTGGAGACGATCCTGGTCCTCACCGGCATCAGCAGCCGGACGGAGGCCGAGCGCTACCCGTACCGGCCGTCGCGGATCGTGAGCTCGGTGGCCGACCTGATCGACGAGATCTAACGCCCGGCTGCCGGGGTCGCTACGGGCGGAGCGGGGCGTTGCAGGCGGCGGCCAGCGCCTGCCGACAGGCGCTGGTCAACGGGCGCAGCGCCGCGTCGCGCTGCTGGGCCTCGTAGTTGTTGACTGCGCCCCCGGGGGCGGCCTGCCCCGCCAGGGCGAGCACCTGGTCCAGCACGGCGGCCCGGGCGAAGAGCCGGCGGGCGCGGGGGTCGAAGCCAGGTGGCAGGTCGGTGGTGCCGTCGGGCCGGCGCAGCGCCTCCAGCGCCCCGGCCAGCTCCGGCCGCCACTGGGCTACGTCGAGCCGGGTCAGGGTGGCGGTGGTCTCGGCGAGAGCGGCGGCCAGCTCCGCCTCGGCCTCTGCCGCCCCGGGGAGGGCGAGCGATGCGGCCGCCGCGTCGGCCGGTAGCGGGTAGCTCCGCCACAGCACGGTCTCGAAGACGTCGCCGGAGCCGGAGGTGTGGGTGCGCAGCTGCGGGACCAGGCCAAGTGAACCGGCGACCACGCCCTCGCCAGCGAGCAGGGCGGCGCCGGCGAAGTCGCCCGGGCCGGGCAGCCCGCGCGGGTCACCGGGCGCGGGCAGCACCAGGCGGATCACATCGGGCGAGAGCTTGGCGAGCGTGGGCAGGGCCGCGGGCAGGGGGACATCGGTCCAGGTCCCGGGTGCGTCGGCGACCAGGTGCTCCTCGTCACCGGCGATGGCGTCGGCGACCTCGTCGAACGGCACCAGCCCGGCACGCCACGCGCGTACCCAGGCAACGAACCGGCTGGACCGGCGTGGCGCGAGGGTGGTTGCGCCAGCGGCGGGGGTGGACATGCCGAAAGGGTACGTCCTCCTGCCCGCCTCTGTCTCGGCTGCCGCACCAGCCGTCCCGCCCCCGGTGGGGCAGGCCGGTACGGACCTTGGCGCCCTCCGTCGGTGCCACGTGGCGCGACTTCGCCGACGGGGTGGTTGCCGGCGTGCAACCTCCCGGAGCCCGGTCTCGTCCTGTTGACTGTGACCCCCTCAGAAGAAGAGTCGTTCACCCAGTTCGTGCGGAACCACGCTGACGGGCTGCTCCGCCTCGCGCGGCTGTTGGTGCCGGATGCGGCTGAGGCCGAAGATCTGCTCCAGACGGCCTTACTCCGGCTGGCCCGGCACTGGTCCCGGCGGCTCGACTCACCCGAGGGGTACGCGCGCACCGTCTTGGTCAACCTGGTGCGGGACCGCGGTCGGCGTAGCCATCTGGTCCCCGTCCCGGTCCCCGTGCCGGCGGTGGCGGATTGGGGGCCCTCGGGAGCGGATCACGCCGAGGCGATCGCGGCCCGCGCACAGCTCGATCAGATCCTTGCGGTGCTGCCACCCCGGCAGCGGGTGACGGTGGTGTTGCGGGTCATCTACGACCTCAGCGAGAGCGAGACGGCGGCGGTCATGCGGTGCTCGACCGGCACTGTCAAGAGCAACCTGGCGCGTGGATTGAAACGGGTCAGCGCCACCCTGACGAGCACGAATACTTCCGTGGAGGAGCTCGCGCGATGAACGACACCCCGAAGGTCTCCGGCGAGGCGGCCGAGCAGCTCCGTACGCTCGCCGCGGTGGCGGCGCCCAGCACGCAGGTTCGGCCCGACCTGGCGCGCGTGCTCCTGGATCGGGTACGACGGCGGCAGCGGGTACGGCGCCTGGGTCGCGCCGCGTTCGGGGTTGGCGCCGGGCTCGCGGTGGTGGGTACCGTCGCCGCGGCCACGCTGCTCGGCCGGGGCGATCACTTTACGGTGATCGAGCCCAGCATCGCCATGGAGCCCACGATCATGGTGGGTGAACGGGTGGTTTTCAACAGAGAGCTCGCACCAGCCCGGGGCGATGTCGTGTACGTGCAGCTCAGCGACGTTGACACGGGGGGCGACGTCACCGCCACCTTCCGGGTCGTCGCCCTGCCCGGCGACCGCATCGGCTGTCCGCCCGGCCCGAGTGGCCGCTGCGAGGCTCTCGTACGCAACGGGGCGCCGGTGCCCGAGCCGCACCTGGAGCCGGCGGCGATTGCTCCCTTCCCCACGAAGGCGGTGCCGGCGGAGACGGTGTTTCTGCTCGGCGACAATCGTGCCGCGGCGCGGGATTCGCGCTACCAGGGCCCGGTCGAGATCGATGCGGTTGCTGGCGTGGCGGTGGAGATCAAGGACGCGAACGGGACGAGTCGGGCGGTGCCGGGGGCGCCGCCCCACAACGGGCCGGGCGACCGCGACAACGTCGATCCGCCCGGCCCGATTCCACCGGCCGGGGTTTCCGTACCGACCCCTCGCTGAACCCGTTGCGTCCCCCTACGGTGGGCCGGCGTGCCGGGTCGGCGGTGGGGGTCCGCTGGGGCTAGCTTGATCGGCATGGCAGGGCGTTACGACCATGACGTGTTGGCGGGGGACTGGCGGCGGCGCCGGGTCACCCCGGAGGTGACCGCGGAGCTCGACCTGGTGGTCGAGGACGCCGACTCGGGGTTCTGCGGCGCGGTGGTCGGGTTTGAGGCCGGCGCGGTGCTGCTCGAGGACCGGCACCGGCGGCGGCGTACCTTTCCGCTGCTACCGGCGGCGTTCCTGCTTGATGGGGAGCCGGTGACGCTGCGTCGCCCTTCCCGGCCAACGGTGCCGGCGGCGCGGCGGCGGACCGCCTCGGGCTCGATCGCCGTCGACAACGTCCGTGCCAAGGTGGCGAAGGCGAGCCGGATCTGGGTGGAGGGGGTGCACGACGCCGCGTTGGTGGAGCGGATCTGGGGCGACGATCTGCGCATCGAGGGTGTGGTGGTGGAGTCGCTGGACGGGATCGACGATCTCGACGCCCGGGTACGCGATTTCGCCCCCGGTCCGGGCCGGCGGCTCGGCGTACTTGTTGATCACCTCGTCCCCGGTTCCAAGGAGAGCCGGATGGTGGCCCGGGTGACCTCGCCGCATGTGCTGGTGACCGGGCATCCCTACGTAGACGTGTGGCAGGCGGTACGGCCGGCCGTACTGAAAATCTCGGCTTGGCCGGTGGTGCCGCCCGGGCAGCCCTGGAAGGAGGGGGTCTGTGCGGCGCTCGGTGTGGCCGAACCGGCCGAGCTGTGGCGGCGGATTCTGTCCCGGGTGAACTCCTTCGCCGATGTCGAGACGCCGTTGATTAACTCAATGGAGCGGTTGATCGATTTCGTCACCGAACCGGCGGGTTGAGCTCGGGCCCAGGCGCTGAGTCTGGGTGTCGTTGAGCCCTGGTCGGCGTCGACCCCGACCAGGGGAGCGTGTGAACCTACCGCACCAGATGTCGATTCGATGACACGTGCACCGGCATGTCACGATCGTGGGGTGGACGCGGTGCTGTGGATTGTGGTCGGGGCGGTGCTCGCCATCGCCGAGATTTTTACGACGACGCTCTTCCTGATTATGTTTTCGGTCGGGGCCTTCGCGGCGGCCGGCGCGGCGGCACTCGGGGCTCCCGTGGAGATTCAGGCGGTCGTCTTCGCTGTGGTCTCGGCGTTGACCGTGCTGGGTGCGCGACCGATGTTGCGGCGACGGTTTAACCTGGCCCCGAAAGACGGCTCATCGTTCGGGGTTGGAGCGATCGAAGGGAGCGCAGCTCTTGTGCTGGAGCGGGTTGACGCCGAGAACGGTCTGGTAAAGATCGACGGCGAGTTGTGGCAGGCCCGCTCATATGATGCGACCCAAGTCTTCGCGCCGGGCGACCGGGTGCAGGTGATCCAGGTGCGCGGCGCCACGGTCCAGGTGTGGCGTGATGACGTTTCCCGGCCCGGTGAACTACCTGAAGTGAAAAGGTGAATATGGACACTATTGTGCCAATCCTCCTGATAGCCCTGGCGGTTATCGCCGTGGTGACCCTGTTCCAGGCGGTGCGGATCGTGCCGCAGCAGCGTGAGGACGTGGTGGAGCGGCTCGGTCGATACCGGCGTACGCTGAAGCCGGGGCCCAATCTGCTGTTGCCCTTCATTGACTCGGTGCGCACCAAGGTCGACATGCGGGAACAGGTGGTTGTCTTCCCGCCGCAGCCAGTCATTACCTCGGACAACCTGGTTGTTTCGATCGACACGGTGCTCTACTTCAAGGTGGTCGACTCGGTTCGGGCCACCTATGAGATTGAGGACTTCCTGCACGCCATTGAAGAGATCACCGTGACGACGGTGCGTAATGTTATCGGCTCCCTCGACCTGGAGCGGGCTCTGACCAGCCGGGAGGAGGTCAACCGGCACCTCTCCGGCGTGCTGGATGAGACCACTGGTCGGTGGGGAATCAAGGTAACCCGGGTGGAGATAAAGGCGATCGAGCCGCCGCCGAGCATCCGGGACTCGATGGAGAAGCAGATGCGCGCCGAGCGGGACCGGCGGGCCGCGATCCTCAACGCGGAGGGGCACAAGGAGTCGCAGATCCTCACCGCCGAGGGTGAGAAGCAGGCGGCGGTGCTGCGCGCCGACGGTAACCGGCAGGCCCGCATCCTTGAGGCCGAGGGGCAGGCAAAAGCGGTTCGTACCGTCTTTGACGCCATCCACCAGGCGAATCCGAGCCAGAAAGTGCTCGCCTACCAGTACCTGCAGGCCCTGCCGCAGATCGCCAACGGCTCCGCCAACAAGGTCTGGATCGTCCCGGCGGAGCTGACCAAGGCGCTGGAGGGCATGGGAGGCGCGCTGGGGGGCCTGAGCCAGATGGCCGGCGACTCGCCGTTGCCGGAGGCGTCCGACGGGGTCAGCCAGGTTGAGCGGGAGGCCGAGGAGGCCGCGCGGGTCGCCGCGGACACCGCGCGGCAGATCCACGACGAGGTTCGCGTCGCTGAGGCGCAGGCATCCGGGGGCGAAGCTCCGACGGAGTTGCCCGCACCCGAGCCGGTCCCGGCGGAGGGCTCACCCGACGATGCCGCCGACCAGCGCAAGCAGGGCTGACCACCAGCGCAAGCGATAACACGAGAACACCTCATGAGGCGCTCCGGTGCCTGCCACCATCGGTCATAGGGCGGGTGGTGACCAGGTTTCGGGGCGCCTCGGCGCGTCCCGCACCGCTCGGGCGGAGCGAGGTGACAGATGAAGAAGGCGGACAGGCGACGCCGCTCCTCGGCGTCGGAAGCCGGGACGCATGATCCGGTCGCGCCACTGGGTACCCGCCGTACCGGTGGGGGGTTCGCGGTGTTGCCGTTCATCGGGGAACCGACGCCGAGGTTCCCGGCTACCGACGCGACCTGGGCATGGTCGATCCGTCGGCTGGCCCGCGCGGCGGTGTGGCTGCTACCCGCGTACGCGATTCTGTACGGGATCGTCGCGATGGCGAGCGACCGGGGCATCGGCAACGCGCCGTACCCGACGGATGGCCGCCCGCTCTTCCTGGTCAGCTGGCTGCTGGCGACCTGGTTGGGGCTGCTCGCGGTACTCGCGCTGACTGGTCTGCTGGCAGCGACCCGGAGTCGACGGGCCGCTGTTACCGGGCTCTTGTTCAGTATCGCGGGCCTGGTGTTGATGTTGCCGTTCGCCGGCTTGGCCGCGCAGACGCCGGTCTTCGGCACCACCGCCCGGGTCCTGGTTCTGGTCGGCTCCGGCTGCTACAGCCTGGGTTGGCTGGCTACCGGATGGGCGGTCGCCCGTTCCGGCATGTTCAGCATGGGCGACGGCGTGATGTTGATGATCGCGGCGCCGCTGCTCGGCCTGGCGGGTTCGTTGTTTGGTTCGTTGCAGACCTTCGGCGCGATCTTCGCACTGATCGCCGGCATCGGTATCGGCTACCGCTCCGGCCGCCTGCTGCCACGGGACATCATTCGCGACGTCACCAATGCCAGCCTTCCGACGACGGCGCCGGCGGCGCAGCCGGCGCCGTCCGCCGGTGGCCCGGCCGGGACCGGCGGACCGTTGGCCGCGGGCTGACCGGGCTCCGCCCGGATCACCGTGGGGCGGGCAGGTCCATCGTCGGGCTAGTTTCAGACACGTCGGTACCCTCCCCGGTTCTGCTCCCGCATGGTTGGTGACAGTCCCCTGGGTCCGAAGGGACCCACGTCACTGTTGACAGCGATGAGGGAGCACACCGATGGAAGCGCGCATGCCAAGTCTGACCGGTCCCGACGTGATGACAGCGGTCCAGCATCTCGGTAAGGCGATCCACGCCGGGGGCGTCGCCCCGGGCCTGCTGTCCCTGATTCACCTGCGGATCAGCCAAATCAATAGTTGCAGCCCGTGTGTCTTCGGCGCGGTTCGGTCGGCGAAGGAGGCGGGGGAGGCCGAGGAGCGGCTGCACAACCTGACCACCTGGCGGGACACGCCCTTCTACACCGAGGCGGAGCGGGCGGCCTTCGCCCTAGCGGAGGCGGCCACCCGTATCCAGGACGGGGCGCCGGGCGTGACCGACCAGATTTGGGACGACGCCGCCGAACACTTCACCGAGGAGCAACTGGGTGCGATAACCCTCCAGATCGCCCTGGCCAACTTCTTTAATCGCATTAACCACACTATTCGGGAGCAAGCCGGTAAAACGTGGTGAACAGGGTGAGGTATTGCCCGCCTGCCCGGTTTGTCCATCGGAGCGGCCTCGCGGGCGGTTAAATCGGGGAAATAGCTGGCAGTAGCCGGTGAATTGGCTGACAGTCGTCGTCCAGGCTGGCCGTTCTGCGCATTTCCTGGCAATCCTGGACGCCATGGCCCTGCCCCGTTCGCCGTTGTCTCGGCTGTTCACCGTGCTGCTCGCCGGCCTGCTCGCTGGCCTTGTCCTGGCGGTCGCCGTGCTGCCGGGCAACCTGGTGCTCGGGTTCGCGGCCCGGTCGGCGCTCGGGAGCTACTCGTCGCTGCCGGACGTGCTGCGGACCCCCGCCACCCCGCAGCGCTCCTACCTCTACGCCAACGACGGCACGACGCTGATCGCGAGCTTCTACGACGTCAACCGCACCGACGTGGGGCTGGACGAGATCGCGCCGTCGCTGCAGGCGGCGATCGTGGCGGCCGAGGACCGCCGCTTCTACGACCACGGTGGCGTGGACCTGCGAGGGATGCTCCGGGCCCTGGTCGCCAACGTGACCGGCGGCGAGACCTCGCAGGGCGGCTCGACCCTGACCATGCAGTACGTCCGCAACGTACTCAAGACCGATCCCGGGCTGACGGCCGAGGAGCGCGCCGCGGCCACCGAGCAGACCGTCGAGCGCAAGCTCCAGGAGATCCGGTACGCCAACGCGCTCGAGCAGCAGCTCAGCAAGGACGAGATCCTCAACCGCTACCTGAACATCGCCTACTTCGGCTCCGGCGCGTACGGCGTCTCGGCGGCCAGCCAGCGGTACTTCGCCAAGACCCCGGCGGAGCTGACCCTCAGCGAGTCGGCGTTGCTCGCCGGCCTGGTGCAGTCGCCCGAGGCGTACAACCCGATCGACGGCGACCAGGAGGCGGCGCTGGACCGGCGGTCGTACGTGCTCGACGCGATGGTCGCCACCGGCGAGATCACCGCTGCCGAGGCCGACACCGCGAAGGTGGAGCCGCTGACGTTGCGCCCCACCTCCCAGCCCAACGGCTGCACCGCCGCGTCCGGCGGCGAGGACGACTGGGGTTTCTTCTGCGACTACGTACGCCAGTGGTGGCTCACCCAGCCCGCCTTCGGGGAGACCGTCGAGGAGCGGGAGCAGGCGCTGCGCCGGGGCGGCTACACGGTGGTCACCTCGCTGGACCCGGAGCTGCAGGCGACGGCGCAGCAGCAGGTCACCAGCGTCTACGGGTACGACAACGAGCGCGCGCTGCCGCTCGCGGCGGTGGAGCCCGGCACCGGCCGGGTGCTCGCCATGGTGGTGAACCGGCACTACAGCCTGGCGGAGAACCCGGCCGGGCAGCCGAACTACCCGAACACGGTGAACCCGCTCATCTCCGGCGGTGACAGCATCGCCGGCTACCAGGCCGGTTCGACCTTCAAGCTGTTCACCATGCTCGCCGCCCTAGAGGCGGGGATGCCCCTCGCCACCGGCTTCGACGCGCCCAGCCAGCTGCCCACCCGGTACCCGGCCGAGGGCGACGCGAGCTGCGACGGGAGCTGGTGCCCGGGCAACGCCAACCCGGAGTGGATGGACGGCTACCGGACGATGTGGGACGGCTTCGGCCGTTCGGTGAACACGTACTTTGTCTGGCTCTCCGAGCAGGTCGGCCCGGAGAAGGTGGTGGAGATGGCGCAGCGCCTCGGCATCACCTTCCGGTCCGAGGCGGACGCGGCGTTCGCCGAGAACGACGCCGAGAACTGGGGTTCGTTCACCCTCGGTGTGGCCGCTACCACCCCGCTGGACCTGGCCAACGCGTACGCCACGGTCGCGGCCGAGGGGACGCACTGCGAGCCGCTGCCGGTGGTCTCGGTGACCGCGCCGGACGGCTCGGTGGTGCCGGTCGCACCCTCCTGCGAGCGGGTGCTCGACGCGGAGGTGGCGCGGGCCGCCACCGATGCCGCCCGCTGCCCGGTCGGCCAGCAGTCCTCGACCAACCAGTGCAACGGCGGCACCGCCACCGCGGTGGACCGGATCCTGGATGGCCGGCCGGTCGCCGGCAAGACCGGCAGCTCAGAGGGGAACGCCACGGAGAGCTTCGTCGGCTTCACCCCGCAGGTCGCGGTCGCCGGCATCGCCGCGAACCCCGACGACACCACCGACGCGGTCGGCAGTGCGGTGCAGGTGCAGGTGATCGACGCGGTCGCCGAGGTGATCTCCACCGCGGTGCAGGGGCAGCCGGAGCAGGCATTCGTCGCGCCCAGCCCGGAGCTGGTCGGCGATCCGCGCCGCCCGGTCGAACGGCCTGAGCCGGACCGTGGGCAGCCGGAGCCCGGCGATGACCGTGGTCCCTTCGCCGACCTGCGTCGTTGGCTTGAGAGTCGTGGCTGAGATAGCGCGCTCGGGAAGAAGTTCCGTGGTGATGACGGCTCGACGTAGCGGTTCTACCGGCCGACCGTGGCGTTGATCTCGGCGATGGCTTCGCGCCAATGCATCGACTGGCGTTCCTGGCCGAGATGGACGTGGTCGGCGCAGAACCAAAAGGCGTTGTGCGGATGTCCGACCCATCCTCGGTCTCGGGCTACCGCGCGTCCTACTTCTTCCTGTTCGCGGGGGCCGAAGTAGATGAGGGTGAAATGGTCAACTGGGCCGGTCTCTGAGCGACAGACGAAGCAGTCTGGGGGCTTCATGGGGCGAGTGTCCCACGCTTGATTCGGATGATCCACCCCGCGCGGAGGTCAAGCGCTCGTAACCCGTCATCTACGAAGCACGGCGTAGAACCAGGCTCCTTCAGAATTGTTGACGGTGAGGAGCTTCCAGCCGAACGCCTCGAGCACCTCCGCGGCTGCTAGGAGGCGCGTGATCTTGTCAGTACCCATCCCGCGTGTAGACGAGATGGATATTAGCCGGTAGGGGTATCCACGAAGATCGACTTGGCCATTCAAAATCGCCTCGGCAGCGACTATGCGCTTGCGTATTATGTGGTCAGGTGTCTGCCAGGTCATGCCCCACCCTAGCCGTTGACGTGTTAGGCCGTTCACGTTAGACCCCCTGTTGGGACGGCCCGTTCGGTGCGGTTGCGCGTGGTCGCACGAGCCGTCCTCCGAATGACGAGGTCGGCGGCGAGGCTACGCGACGATGTCGGTGTCAGCGGTCCCACCTGCGGTGGTGGCGGCCAGGTCGGTCGCCTCAGCGCTGGGGTTGAGAGCCGACGAAGCGGTCGTGCTGCAGGCTTCGAACCGGCTCACGCTGCGCCTGCTGCCCTGCGATGTCCTGGCCCGAGTGGGTCCTGGGGGGCACCAGGAGGCGCGGCGCGAAATCGAGCTCGCGCAACGGCTCGCGGATTTCGGGAGCCCGGTGGCTTTTCCTGACCCTCGGGTCGAGCCGCGCGTCTACCCGCAGAATGGCTACGCGGTGACGTTCTGGACCTACTACGAGCCGGTGGCATCCGCAGTGGTCTCCCCGGTGGACTATGCGAGTGCGCTGCACCGGCTGCACGCCGGCATGCGTACGCTCGAGGTCCCCACGCCGCACTTCACGGACCGCGTCCGGCAGGCCCAGGAACTCGTGGCGAGCCGCCATCGCACGCCGATGCTCACCGACGCGGACCGGGAACTTCTCGGCAGCGCATTACGCGGCTTGAGCCGGGCCGTCCGCGAGCATGGCAGCGCCGAGCAGTTACTGCACGGCGAGCCGCACCCGGGTAACGTGCTGGCGACAAAGGGTGGGGTGCTGTTTATTGACTTGGAGACGTGCTGCCGGGGGCCGGTCGAATTCGACCTCGCCCATGCGCCCGAGGAAGTCGGCAAGCATTATCCCGGTGTCGACAAAGGTTTGCTCCGCGAGTGCCGGATCCTGGTGCTGGCGATGATCACAGCATGGCGTTGGGATCGAGCGGATCGACTTCCCAATGGACGCCAGCTTGGCGCGAATTGGCTTCGCCAGCTGCGCGCAGCGCTCGACAGTCTCGACAGTCTCGGCTGACCGGCCGACGGTTCTGCTCTCATCGGTCATCCTCGCCTTCGCGTTCTAGATCGAACTGTCAACACTCATTCCCGGTACGGATGCCCCGCCCGTGCCTCCGCCGAAATTTAGGTCTTCCCCCAACGCGCCTCCATGACGCACACTCTGTCAACACCCCATGGGATGAAGACACAGCATTTGTGCACGTTGTTGGGACGTCCGAGAACATCCTTGAATGGAGGCAGGATGAACTATGCATTGCAGCGGGCCATGGTGGAGGCGGGGGAGACCGCGGAGAGCCTGGCTGCCCAGACCGGTGTCGACCCGAAAACTGCGGCGCGTTGGATTACGCCGGGGCGGATTCCGCGGCCCCGTCGCCGCCTGCAGGTGGCCACTATCCTCGGTCGGGAGGTTGAGGAGCTCTGGCCCGATGTCGTCAAACGTCGCGAGCCGGAGTGGTTGCGGGAATGGGTTGACTGGGAGCGTGAAGCGGTCGCACTACGTTGGTTCGAGCACACCTGGATTCCCGGCCTGCTCCAGACGGAGGACTACGCCCGCGCGACCCTCGCCGGCGAGGCGCTGACCCCGGGCGAGGTCGACGAGCTCGTCGCCTCCCGGATCAGTCGACAGGCCATCCTCCGCACCGACCGCCCCCCGCTGCTGACCGCCGTCATCTTCGAGGGGGTGCTCTACCAGTCGGCCTACGGCGACCGTCGGCTGATGCGCGAACAGCTTGAGTTTCTCGCCGAGCGCGCCACCGACGACACGGTGCAGGTCCACCTGGTGCCCAAGGACATCGGGATGTATCCGGGGCTCGGCGGCGGCTTCATCCTCGCCGAACTGCCCGAGGTCGAGCACGTCGCCCACGTCGACAGTCAGGCGCCCGCGCAGATCCTCCGACAGGCCGCCGACGTTGCTACCCTGAGCCGAAGGTGGGAGCGCATCAGGGGCGAATCCCTCCCCCGAGCTTCCTCCTTGGAGCTGATCAGAGAAGCGGCGGGATCATGGACTTGACCGGTGCGCGATGGCGCAAAAGCAGCAAGAGCGGCAACAACGGTGGCTCGTGCGTTGAGGTCGCCGACAATCTCCCCGGCGTCGTCGGCGTCCGGGACTCCAAGGACCCGGCCGGGCCGGCGCTGGCCTTCGGCCCGGCGGCGTGGCGGGCCTTCGTCACCCGACTCCCCGACGGCAGCTGACCAATCCGACGCCGACGCGCCCGCCCCTCGGGGCGGGCGCGTCGTTTCTGGAACCGGTGTCACCGGTCGATGGGGGTCACGGGTTGCGGGTCACCTCGAAGCCCGCACCGTAGATGTCAGCGGGGTCGGCGGCGTCTCGCGCGCGAAGGTCGGCGAGGATGTTGGCGGAGCTGGTGTATTGGTACGGCGGAAGTTGCAGACCAATCCCCTTGGTGATGCCAGCCCACGGCCCTTCGGCCTGGAATCCGTTCTCCTCGGACGGGTAGGCGCTGCCCGGCACGTGCCAGATCGTCGGACCCCCCGAGTCGCCTGGCCAGTGTTGGGCCCAGGACCGGTAGATACCATTCGTGTTGTGAGTTATGCCGGCATACCAGATGCCAAGCTGGCCCATGACGATGATTTCATTGCTGCTGAGCCACCCGGCGCCGAGGAGCCGTTCGTTATCCAGCGCGGGACTCAACGCGTTCGGGCTCGGCGTGCCGCCCGGGACCTCCACTTCACCGGTCTGTTTCAGGTACGGGCCCTGCGCGGAGAGGGTCACCTCCGGGATTAGTTCGATGATCATGTAGTCCTTGGTCAGGTGGCCCGTACCCGACCCCTCTGGGTCTTTGAAGTAGCGAATGTGGCCAATCGGGCCGAATTCCGGATCCTGTCGATGGTAGACGGGAGCGATGTTCTCGTGGATCTCCCGATCGGCGTAATCCGGGTCGTTAATGCAGTGACCGGCCGAGATTGCGATCTTTCGGCCGTAGTCGTCGGTGCCCACCGCGCCGATCGTGCAAAAGTCGTCGGGCGCAGTTGGGCTGAAGATGATCTGCATCGCATTGTGGACGCGCTTTTCTGGTACCGCACTGGCGGTGCCAACACCGAGAGTGCTGCCGAGTAGCAGTCCCACGGAAACTGCACCCAGCAATCGAACTCGCATTCGGTGGCGGAATGGTTTGGCTCTCATGTGGACCTCCTTGTGTCGAGTGCCATTCCACCGTACGACAAATGCTGTTTGTGGAAATTAATTGCAAGATTGCTGACGATTGGCTGGCCAGTTATGCCGGCGCGGTGTAGGGCGCGGGTGAATGTGGATGGTAGTGCCTACCGCTTGCGGTAGGAGTGGTTGAGGTGCTCCTGAAGCCGGAAATGGCGGAACTGATAGACCGCACCGCTCTGCCGGAGTACGCCTCGGTGGTAAGCGTGTTCCAGAAAGGCAATCGTGTTCCACGGCAGCCGGCCGGTCAGCGGCAGCCACACCCGGCACAGGATCACCCACTGCCCCCAGGCGGTGAAGCAGAACGCGTACGACAAAGCGCTGCCCAGGCCACCGGCGGCACCGATGAGCAGCGCGTCGGGCAGCTCCCAGTTCAGTGGCCCGAGAGGCCCCTGGAGCAGGTTGACGACCAGCCGTCCACCGAAGGCGATGGTCAGCGCGAGCGCGGGGGCGAGGATGAGAGCCTGTTGGCCCACGGTCGCCCGGTTCGCGGACAGGAAGTGGACCGGAGTGGCGACGAAGGACACGTCCACCGGCACCTCCAGCGCGGCCAGGAGCCCGAACACCAGCCCGACCGCCAAGCCGAAGATCAGCCCGAAGACGGCCATGTTGATGAGGGTGGCCCGGATCGCTTCGGGACTCGTGAGCGGGGTTTCCCAGTACCGCGCCCGTACGACGGCTACGGCGCAGGCACAGCCGACGCCCATCACGAATCCACCCAGCAGGACAACCGCGAACCGGAGTGTGAACGCCCGGGCTGGCGGGCGCGCGCTGCCGCTGCGGCCCCGACGCAACCGGAGCCGCACGTGGGCCGGTTGGAAGGTGCCGCCGAAGGCGATGATCGCCGCGTAGACAGTCCCGAACGCGAGGCCGGCCGACAGCCCCAGCATGGCCCCTTCCATCAGGATCTGCCCACGGCTGGCCTGGGCCGCGACCAGTCCGACAGTCCAGGTTGATCCGGCGACACACAGCGCGGAGACGACGGTGGCGACTCCGATCCGCGTCGAACGACGAAGGGAGTCACCGAGCTGCCACCACGCGAGGTCTCGCCGGAGTTGGTGGGGCCGCACCAACTGGTGGGCGAGGTAGCCGAGCCAGTGCGCGGCGCGCTGCGGGTCCCAGCTCTGTCGCCAGCGGCCACCGGCGTTGCGCCCAGGCAACGACGGTCGGTACACCGTCGAGACGAAGCCGGTCAGCAGGTGCTTCTCGACGGACTCCGCGCTGGGGAAACGGGCGCTGTCCAGCAGTTCGACCGGATCGCGGTGCGGTGCCTCGCTGTACATCGCCCGGGCCAGGGCGACCATCAGGGGGGTGGTCAGTACCGTCGTGAGGACGGTGGCCGCCGCGGACTGCCGGGTCTGCAGCTGTTCCAGTACGGGATCCCACCCCGCCCCGGTCTCGTCGCGGCCCGCCGGCCGAGCGGTTCGGGGTAGGTAGGCCGTGAGATCGTCGAGGGTGAGGTCAACAAGTTCGATGCCCGCTGCCCAGTTCAGCGGCGCCCCGGCTCCCCGCACCGCGTCGGCGTACTCGTCCCGGCGGCTGGTCAGCACCAGCGGCAGTGAGGTCGCGTTGAGGGCTTCCAGCGCGTCCCGCCGTAGGCCTTCGGCGATTTCGTCAAACCCGTCCAGGACGGGCAGGATGAGGTCCGCGTCGACCAGTGCGGCGGCCAGCGTCGGCCCGCCCGGAGTCCGGCGGGCCAGATGTGGGTGGTCCCGCAACAGCTGACCGATCAGCCAGTCCCGCAAGGTGGTGGCCGTCGCGTCCCAGGTGCCGATGTTGAAGATCAGCGGCACTCGATCGGGCAGGGTGAGGGTCGCAAGGGAATCCAGGACAAGCCGGATCAACAGGATCGACTTTCCCGAACCCGCCCGGCCCAGGATCACCAACCGTCCGGACCGGATCCTCCGGTAGACCTCGGCGATACTGCGCAGCTCACCATCGAGGTCCAGCCGTGCCGTAGCTCCCGGTGGCAGGCGCTGGACGTTCGCCGCGTAGTCCATCAGCGGTGCGGGGGCCGACCGCCAGCGCAACGGCAACGGAAACGGGTCGTGGACCTGGCGCTGCTCCTCCTCACGTTGCCACCCCCGCCGGGCTTCCCTCGCCAACGCGCCCGCAGCCGCCAGCACGGCGGCCGGCGGTGCCGACACGGGAACCCGATCCGACGGTGCCCGGGACGGCTCGCTCGCCGACCCGGTTGGGCCAAGAGCCGCGGGGGCGGCCTGAGTCATGGCCGCGGACGGGGTGCCGGCTCTCGCCAACATCGTCGCCAGGTGCTCGCGGTCCGCGGACCCGAGCTCAAGGGCGTCAGCCAACAGGTTCAGCGTTCCCAAGCGGTGATCAATGCTTGTCGCCGACTCCAGGCGGCGAATCGTGCGGACACTCACGCCGGACCGTTCCGCCACCGCCTCCTGCGTCAACCCGGCCTGATTCCGCAGTTGGCGCAAGAGCGGTCCGAGTTGATCCGTCACCTCGCAGCTCCTCCCCAGGCGCGGCTATCGATCAGCGTAACGGGAACTCCGGTCACCGATGGCCGGTGCGATGGCCTGTCGCGGAACCCAGGCGGATGTCACCATCCGCGACGCCCGATCCGCGCGACGCCCGATCCGCGCGACGGCATCCGGCGAGGTCGGCACCGCCGGGGCGGGTGGACGGGGCGTCGTCCGCGGCGTCCGGCAGAATCGTCCGGTGCCCGTCCACCAGATCACCGACCCCGACGACGACCGGATCGCCGACTACCGCGCCCTCACCGACGTAGAGCTGCGGACCCGCTGGGAACCACCGCACGGACTCTTCATCGCCGAGGGCGAGCTGGTGCTGCGGCGTGCGCTGCGCGCCGGATATCCGGCGCGGTCCTACCTGGTGGACGCCAAGCGGGTGGAGCAGATCGCCGACCTGGACAACGGGGACGCCCCGGTCTACGCCGCCACCCCGGACGTGCTGCGCCAGGTGACCGGCTTCCACGTACACCGGGGAGTGCTGGCGTCGTTTCGTCGCCGGCCGCAGCCGACGGCGGCCGACGTGCTCGCCACCGCCCGCCGGGTGGTGATCCTCGAAGACGTGAACAACCACACCAACCTCGGGTCGATCTTTCGGGCCGTCGCCGGGCTCGGCGTGGACGCGGTGCTGCTCTCCCCGACCTGCGCCGACCCCCTCTACCGCCGCAGCGTCCGGGTCAGCATGGGGGAGGTCTTCGCCGTGCCCTACGCGACGCTCGGCCCCTGGCCCGACGCGCTCGCCGAGGTCCGCGCCGCCGGCTTCTCCGTGCTCGCCCTGACCCCCGCCCCCGACGCGGTGCCGATCCAGCACCTCGAACCGGACCAGCGGGCCCGGGCGGCGCTGCTGCTCGGCGCGGAGGGCGCCGGCCTGACCCGGGAGGCGATGGACGGCAGCGACGTCCGCGTGGTGATCCCGATGCGCCGCGGTGTCGACTCCCTCAACGTCGCCGCAGCCACCGCCGTCGCCTGCTGGGAACTCGGCCGGGACGATCCGCTCTGACGGGAGCTGAGTGACCAACGTCATACGAGGTAGCGTGTCGCCCGTGTTCCCCACCATTCGGGAAGTGCTCGCGCTGGAGCCGGTGCGCTCCGGCGCGCCCCGCCTCGTCGCCGGCGAAGCCGCGTTGGACCGACGGGTCCGCTGGGTGCACGTGGCCGAGGTGCCCGACATCGCCTCCCTGCTCGGCGGCTCGGAACTGGTCCTCACCACCGGGATCGGGCTGCCCGCCGACAACGCCGGGCTGCGGGCGTTCATCGCCGACCTGGCGGCCGTCGGCGTCGCCGGCCTCGTCGTCGAGCTGGGCCGCCGCTACTTCGGCGGGGTGCCCCGGGCGATGGTCGCCGCCGCCGCCCGGCACGGGCTGCCCCTGGTCGAGCTGCGCCGGGCCACCCCGTTCGTGCGGGTCACCGAGGCGGTGCACGCGCTGATCGTGGACGCCCAGCTGACCGAGCTACGTGCCACCGAGGAGATCCATCAGCGCTTCACCGAGCTCTCGATGGAGGGCGCGGGACCGGGGGAGGTGGTCCAGCAGGCGGCCGAACTCTCCGGCTGCGCGGTGGTGCTGGAGAACCTGTCCCGGCAGGTGCTCGCGTACGACCCGGCGGGGGGCAGCGCCGCCCTGCTGCTCGACGGCTGGGAGCAGCTCTCCCGGCGGATAGCGCCAGCGGGCCGGACCGCGTACGACGGGGACAACGGCTGGCTGGTGACCATGGTCGGTGCCCGGGGGCAGGACTGGGGGCGGCTGCTGGTGCGGTGGCTCGGTGCCGGCGCGGCGCCCCCCGGGGACCGGCCGGACACCCCGCCCACCCGACTGACGATCCTGGTGGAACGGGCGGCGTCCAGCCTCGCCCTGGGCCGGCTGATCCGGCGCGACGCCGAGGGCCTGGAACGGCAGTTGCACCGCACCCTGCTGGCGGCCCTGCTCGACCACTCCCGGCCGGTGGACGAGGTGGCGCTACGGGCCCGCGCCCTCGGCGTGCCGCTGGCGGGGCGGCACCTGGTGGGCGTGATGGTCCGGTACCGCGCCGACGACCCGGCGCCGGCCCGGTCCGACGAGGGCGGTCACCGCACCGGGGGAGGCCCGCGGGCTGGCTCGGCCCGGCTGCGGGAGCTCGCCGAGGCGGTCGGCCACGCCGTACACGAGGCGCAGCTGACCGCGTTGACCAGCGCACTCGACGACCAGACGGTCGGCGTGCTGCTCGCGTTGCCGGACCGCTCCGGCGAGGAACGGGCGCTCACGGCCTTCGTCACCGCCCTGGCCCGGGCCCACCCGGACGTATTCCCCACCGACGTCAACGGGCGACGGGGCAGCGGGCGGAGCCCGGGCCGCCCCGACCCGGCCGGCACCGCCGTGATCGGCGCCGGCTCCGGCGTGGGCAGTCTGCGGGAGGCACGCCGCTCCCTGGTCGAGGCGCGGCAGGTGGCCGAGGCGGCCCGCCGGGACCGGCGGGACCTGCCGATCTACCGGCTGCCGCACGTCGGGCTCGCCGGCCTGCTCCACCTGCTGCGCGACGAGCCGTCCCTACAGACCTTCGTCGAGCGGGAGTTGGGCGCCCTGCTCTCCTACGACGCGCAGCACCCCCGGGAGCAGCTACTCGGCACCCTGCGCGCGTACCTGGAACAGGGCCGCAACAAGTCGGCCGGCGCCGTCGCCGCGCACCTGTCCCGCCCGGCGTTCTACGAACGCCTGGCCCGGATCGGTCGAATCCTCGACGTGGACCTCGACTCGGTTGACGCCTGCCTTGGGCTGCACGTGGCCCTGCTGGCGCTGGACGCGATCCGCCGGCCCGTGGCAGCCAACGTCACCCGGGCAGGTGCCGAACCCGTTCGGTAAGGGATTCGAGGGCCTCGGCGTACCGGGCGGGGATGAAGCTGGGACCCCCCGGGGTGAACACGGCCGAGCTGGCCGCCGTCTTCCAGGCCGACTCCGGGACCGCCTCGACCAGCGCGCGTACCACCGGTGCCTCGCGCCACTCCGGCTGCTCCGCGAGCAGGCTCAGCGCGACCACCGACTCCTCGACCTCGCCGACACACTCGAACGGCTTGTGCCCGTCCACGCCCAGCAGCTCCCGGTAGCCGGGTAGCTGCGCCGGGTCGGCCAGCAGGTCACCGCCGAAGACCCCGGTGATCCGCTCGCGCGGCATGAACGGCGCCAGGGCGAGGAAGACGAACCGGCACTTAGGGCAGTCCCGGCACCAGCGGTCACTCGCACCGCGCAGCTTGAACGCGGCGTTGCAGCTGGTCACCACGGCGTCGTAGCCGTCGATCTGGGCGAAGGTCCGGGCGATGTGCAGCTCCGAGAGCTGGCGCAGCAGGGAGAAGTACGGGTCGGTGAGACCGGCGTGCTCCGCCAGCGCCCCGCGCAGCAGCCCCTCCGCCTCGACGCCCTTGGACCACTGGTGATTGATCTGGTGCCCCTCCCAGACCAGGTTCGGGTCCGAGGCCGAGCGCTCATTGGACATCACCACCGGGCCCAGCCCGTTCAGCACCGAGGTGGCCACCGCGATCAGCGAGTTGATCGCGGTCACCGGGATGTGGCCGTTCAACGCGCCAGCGGCGTTCAGGTCGAACAGCACCGGGTCGATGCGCCGCCGGGCGGCCAGCGCCGGCAACCCGGAGGCGACGTTCACCGCCTCGATCACCCGGTTGGGGTTGACCGAGAACGGCAACGGGTCCAGCCCGTCCCGGCGCAGCGCCTCCAGGCTGACGATCGAGTCCTTGCCGCCCCCCACCGCCGACAGTGGTCGCCGGTCGCCGGTGTCGTACCCGACCGGTGGGGTGAGCTCACCGGCGGGCACCTCGGGGCGCAGCCGCAGCACGTGCGGCAGCGCGTTGCGGTACGCGTACTCCGCGAGGCCCTTGGTGTAGACGGCGGTGACCAGCGCGACGGCGGCCGGCCCCAGCGGAGCCGGCAGCACCAGCCGGTGCGGGGCAGCGGTCTTGTAGTAGCTGACCCCGGCGATCACGTGCAGCAGCTCCAGGACCCGTCCCAGGGTGGCTACCCGCTCATCCGAGGGAGGTGACGCGGGCAGCGGGAGGGTGATCACCTCCGTGAAACGTTGCTCGCCGTCCGGCCCGGTGAGGGCGTAGTCGAACAACGCCTCCCCGGTGGACAGGTCGAAGGAGTAGGACGGGAAGGTGAAGGCGTCCATCCGCCGCAGCTGCTCGTTGGGCACACGCCATACTAGGCCCTGGTTCGTCCGCCGTGCCCGAGTGCGCCCGGACCGCCCACCGACGTCGTCGATATTCCGAGGGAGAGCCAGTGCGCCTGTCTGACCTGCGCGGACGCAAAGTCGCGGTCTGGGGGACCGGCCGGGAGGGACGAGCGGCGGTGACCGCGATCGCCGCGCACGGCCCGGCGGACCTAGTCGCCGTGGACGACGGCGGCTCGACGGTCAGCCCGCCCTGGGACGGATTCCTGGCGACGGCGGCACCGTTGGTCACTGGCGACGCGGGGGCGCAACGGCTGGCCGCCGCCGACGTGGTGGTCCGCTCGCCGGGCGTGCCGAACACCCACCCGTGGCTGGCCGAGCTGCGGCGGCGCCAGGTGCCGGTCACCCAGGGCACCGCGCTCTGGATGGCCGACCACGCCGCCCGCACCGTCGGCGTCACCGGCAGCAAGGGCAAGAGCACCACCTCCAGCCTGATCAGCCACCTGCTCGCCGCGGTGGACCAGCCCAACGTCTTCGGCGGCAACATCGGGGTGCCGACGCTGGACCTGCCCGCGGCCGACCTCTACGTCCTGGAGCTCTCCAGCTACCAGTGCAGCGACCTGACCGACTCACCCCGCGTCGCCGTGGTGACCGCGCTCTTCCCCGAACACCTGGACGCCCACGGCGGCGAACGGGAGTACTACCGCGACAAGCTCAACCTGCTGGCCCACGGCCCGGAAACCGTCGTGGTCAACGGCGCCGACCCCCGGCTCGCCGCCGAACTCGGTGACCGGCCCGTGGTGCGAGCCGGCACCCCCGACACCACCCAGGTGGCGGGCGGCCCCGACGGTACGCCCTGGTTCCACCTCGGTGACCAGCCGCTCTTCCCCCGGGCGGTACTGCCGCTGGTCGGACGGCACAACGAGGGCAACCTCTGCGTGGCGCTGGCCGTACTCGACGTGCTCGGCGTCGACCTGCTCGCCCGCCGGGACACCCTGGCGGCGGCCGTCGCCGGGTTCCAGGGGCTCGCCCACCGGCTCACCGAGATCGTTGACCCGTCCGGTCTCACCTTCGTCGACGACACCCTCGCCACCAGCCCGTACGCGGCCATGCACGCGATCGACGCGTACGACGGGCGGGCGCTCACCGTGATCGTCGGCGGTGCCGACCGGGGCCTGGACTACACGCCGCTGCGCGATCACCTCGCCGAGCGGGAGATCACCGTGATCGGCGTACCGGACAGCGGGGCGCGGATCGTCGCCGCGCTGGACGGGTTGCCGAAGGTCCGGTGCGAGGTCACCGGCGATCTGGTCGAGGCGGTTCGGCGGGCCCGCCGGGTCACACCGGCCGGCGGGGTGGTGCTGCTGTCACCGGCGGCGCCGAGCTACGGGCGGTTCCGGAACTTCGAGCACCGCTCCGAGGTCTTCGCCCAGGCGGTCCGCGACACCGCCGACTGAGGCCGAGGAGCTCTACCGTCGTGGCTCGGCCCGGTGCTGCCGGACCACCCGCTGTCGAGGAACGGGGTCGAGTTCGACACCTCAGGTGATGTAGGGCTCCGATGTTGGCAGGGGTGGCTGTGCGTCTGGTGGGATCGAAAGGATCGGAATGGGTTTGCCGCTGGGCCAGCCCAGCCCTTCCGGGCTGAAGCTCAGGGTCCCGCCAGCCGCTGGAACCTCGCCGAGGATGTTGAGTTTCCACAGTGCCGACGCGACATGCTTGTGGGTGGGGACGGATTCCTTCCGTTCTCGAGCTGCCTGCCGGGTCGCGAGGACAGCCGTGGCGACCGCATCATGGTGCATCGCCGCGTAGCCGTCGACGAGCGCGTCGTCGGCCTCCTGGATGGAAAACAGTGCGTGCAGCTTCTGGTAGAAGCTCGGGTACCCGACCGGCATACCAGTAAGCACATCTGGTAACCCATCCTCCTGCTCGTTTCCCAACACTTCGTCGGCGCGTCCGTTCCAGCCGTCAGAGTCGATTGATGATGCGTAGACAACTCGAATTCGGTGCCGCTTGAGCAGGTCCACGGTCTCTTCGTCCCGGAGTGAGGACAGGCCGGTGCTGCCGAGCATGATGGTTAGTTGTTCATTATTTTCCTCACGGTCGGCGCAGTGTTTCCTGGCGAGGCTGGGAATAAAGTGATTCTTTAGTTCCTTCGCTCGACCGGCGTAGAAGATCCGGACTGCTTTCGCTGCACAGACCTGCGTGCTGACGTGGTCGAATAGTGGAACGGGCTCCTCCTCGTTCAGAATTCCGTTGAACTGCTGTGCGGGACCTTCGACCATGAAGTCTTCCAGGTGTTGCTCGTACGCCTCCCGGAGCGTCCGGGTGTACATGTCGGAGTTCTGGTCGTAGACCACGATTCCTCGGCGACGATCGCTGTGACCCTCGGGGTACTCCTGGTCGAGATAATTTCTCAACGCCAGTGCGTATTGGCCGTTAGGCGGCGAAACCTGAACAAAGCTGTCCGCCCGCAACGTGTCCGCGGTGAGTACCGCACCGACCGTGGCCACCTGATGTCTCGACAGCTCCTCGGCCGCGAGTTGCGTCGCGGGAACGCTCACTCCCAGACCGACCACCGCAACCAGCGGGTGCGCCCCCGTGGTCATGCTGATCAACCGGCTGACCGGCGGACGCCACTGTTGCTGGTTGCTGCCCTCGTTGGCTAGCAACAACTGGATCAGCGGTGTCGGGTCGCCGAACCCGTCGTCCGCCCCGCCGTTGGCCCGCCGCTGCGCCGCGTACGCCCCCTGCAGGCTGTACCGAATCCGGGCCATTGTCAGCGCGCTGCGGTCGTCCGACGTCATGGGCATCAGTACGGCAATTCGCACGTAGGGCAGATTGCCGTACCCGCCATTGCGTACCTTCTCGTTTTCCTTCCTGATTTTCTGTTGTATCTGTTCGATGTACGGATGGAAGACAAAGGATCCGTCGGTTACTCCGACGCACTGCCCGTCGACTCGGGAAATCCCATTACCGATTGGTCCGCAGGACAGATCCCGGTACGCGAGGGTTCCGCCCCACAGCAGACTCGGCGCGACGATCACCAGGGCCAGGACAGCGGCGATACGCCTGCGACTGCGCCGCCTTCTCTCCAGCGGCGTGGTGGGTGGCTCGAAGATGTCCGGCCGGACACGCGCGATGGGCGACCTGGTCACGGTGTCTCCTTCTGGTGCAGCCCGGCGCTCCAGACCCGAGCCAACTGCTGGTGGCAGTTTTTCTGCGCGTACAGCTCGTCGTCCCATTCCGGGTGATAGAGCGCTAACTCGTCATAGTCCCGGGCTATCTGCCGGTGTAATCCGCGGCGGCCGGTGTCGCGGAACGGGTCGGCGGCGATCCACAACCGGGCCACCAGCCCGGCGATGCAGGCCACCTGCCGTTCGTCGCCGGACCCGAGCCAGCTGGTCAAGCCACGCGCCTGCACGGTGTGCTCGACGTACGGGTCCAACCGACCGGGTACCGACGTCACGGCCTCCACCATTGCCAGCCAGGTCGTGGCACGACCCACCGCGTGTTGATCGAGTTTGCGAGTCACGAATTCGATGTCGCCGTCCGCGAGGGCGTAGGCGAGCTCGGCTGTGAGAGCGGTACGGGTGTCCCGCTCGTCCCGGTGCTCGAGCGGGCTTGCCTCTCGTAGCCAGCGGTGGACCACCGACCAGGTCGCTGCCCCATCCCGCCGCCCGGCCAGCCGGCGCAGCAGCAGCCGGCGCAGTACGGTGGGACCCCACTCGTCCCGAAGGAGCCACATCGGTGACTCCCGCAACTCGCCGATGACCAGATCCGGCGCGGTGAAAAGGTCCCGCCGTCTGACCGCCAGTTCGATGGCGTGGTGCCGGCTGCGCGCCGCCGAGCAGGTGATGAGATCCTCTCTCGCCTCGTCGGGGACCCCGTCCAGGAAGAGCTGTAGTAGCCGTTCCTCCACTGTTACCCCGCCGGAATCGCCGTCGAGTACCTCGGCCAGCGACCGCCACCGGGTAGTGATGGCGGTGATCGCCTCAAGCATGATCCGGGTCGCCCCTGGGTGACCCCCGGTGAACTGGTGGATCAGGGCCGCGAGTTGATGATCATCGTCGCGGTCCAGCGACAGATCCGTCACCATGAGGTTGACCTCGTCGACGGTGAGATCGTCTAGCCGGCACCGCAGCCACCACGGCTGTACCCGCCGGTCGAGGGCCTTGTAGCTATCGACCAATGGTATGGACAGCGCTACCTGGTCGGCGCGGTTGACCTTGGCGAGGAGGCGTCCCCTACTCGTGGCGACGACCGTGAGTGGGTCGGGAACGGCGTAGCCGTGATCGAGGTCGTCGCTGCGTACCCGAACCAGTGTTTCGAGAAGGTCGCGGGCCAGGTCAGAGTCGGCATTGTCCAGCAGGGCGACACAGTTGAGCGACCACCCCACACTTCGCCGGCTACTGGCGAACCCATGTCGAAGGTCGGCGAGAAAGGCCGCTGACATCAGGTTGTCGATGCGCTGTTGAGCACCCCCAATGGCGTGGGAGTGAGCCCAGCGATTCAGCCCAACCAGTGTGCTGATCGGGTCATCCTGGAGCCCACGGTCACGGTGGCCGTACCAGTCCTGGAAGCGGCCGAGGGTGAGCCGGGGGAGCCATCGGGTCATGCCGTCCACCAGCAGTGAAAGGGTTCCACGCACCATGCTGCTCGGTATTTGGGGCTGAATCGGTGTGAGGCCGGTTGCCGTGCCAGCCGCCTCCTCCAAAATATCGAGCATCTGGTCGAGGCGGCGGTGCGCCTTCAGCGCGTCGGTTGCCTGCTTACGGGCCAAGCCAGGATCGTCGCGGGACAGGTCGAGTCTCATCACGAGTTGACCGACAACGAACCGAGGAAAGCGAAGTGTTCCGTATTTGTTGCACCTGCGTGACAGTTCGAAGGCGAGCGCGGACAGGAGATTGGTGACAGTGGCGTCGCGGTCGGCTCGGGTGGTAACCGTGGCCAGATCAACAAAAGCGTAGGGTACGCGCTGATGAAGTAGTTCAGCCATCGCCTCCAGTAGGGCTGTTTTGCCGCCACCGGCCGGGGCTTCGAGGACAATTACCGGAGACCTTGTGGTGGTGGGGCGACCGCCTTCGTTGAGAGGTCGTTCCATCAGGGCCCGAACCAATGTCACAGCATCTAGGCGGCCGTAGACCTGCTTCGCAACCAAATCGCCTACACCCTTCTGAGGATGTAACGTCCGAATGCTCCGGCTAGCCACGTCTTTAGATGACAAAGACCAGCGAACTATCTCTGGTGGACGCCCGACGTCTTATGTCAGGCGTCACACTCTACTTGATAGTGTTACCCCCGGTTTCAGTTGTCAAAAATCTGACAAAGGAATCACGTAACCGGCTGCCCCGCCAGGCGGCGGACCTCTTGACCCAGCCTGGGTTCAGGTCGGGTCGACCAGTGCGTACGGCTGGACTGAGGAGGTTCATATGCCCGCCACGGCGACCGGAGCGGCGGCGATGCGGAAGCCCTCAGGGGGTTGGACGGGGTTGCGTGGCGAATTCGAGCTGAGTGCTGGTTGGTCAGACGGTGGGCCGGTCCGGTCGGGGTGTCCAGGTGATGCGGTCGGTCCACGCGCTGGCACCGACCTCGGTGGCCGGGAACGGCGTCGCATCGTGGCTGCGGGTGCCGAGGTTTGGGCGTTCCTTGCGTTCCTGCTCCTCAACCCGGATGAGGTTGGCCATGGCGTCTGCATGCCGGGCTTCCGCGTTGATTAGAAAGTCGGTGAAGCCCCGCACGACATTGAGAAATGCCTCCTCCGGGTTGGTGCAGGCGGAGAAGGGACTGTTGACGGCATCGAGGTAGCTGTCCAGGGCAGTGATGAGGGTGCTGATGTGTTCGTAGCCGAGGGCGGCGTAGGCGTTGCGGAGGCCCTCGAGCATGGTGGCGGCGCGTGTGCCTTCGTCGGCCAGCCAGCGGGCCTGCGCCTCGAGTTGGGTGAGGTAGGTCGTCGCGCGGCCGGCGTACTGGGTGAAGGCTTGGGAAGCGCTGCCTTCCCAGTAGAGCTTGAGGTTGGCCGCCTCGCCGGCCATCTCGGCGGACAGTTCGCTGTAGGTGTTGGCGACAGAGTGGATCAGGTCGGCACGGTTGTGAATGATCGGAGGCACCGATCGCCAGGCATGGATCATGAGATCGGTCAGCGGAAGTAGGTCACCGGTGCCCAGCCGGATCAGGAGACCCTCGAGTTGCAGCAGCGTGCTCCGATGTTCCTTGATGAAGGTGTCGAGTTGGTCGCCACTGCCGTTCTCGTAGTAGGTGGTGCGCCCGCCCTCGAAGCTGAAGTCGCTATAGATCGTCAGCGGTTCTTCGACGACCCGGGTGTGGGGCAGCGTCTCGGCGCGGGTGGCGGCAAGCCGTTCGTTGTCGTCGGGGATCGCCAGGATGGGGGTGTCGCCCGGCTGCGGCCGACTTGGTGGCGGTGCGATGATCCCGGCTCCGCCGGCGCGGACACGGATCGGGTTGCCGTAGCCGGCACCGAGGGGCAGGTAGGGCTGCAGGTCCCGGTTGACTACGTCGAAAGTGGTTGCCACCTGTAGGTCGGTGCCTTCGTAGTCCGCCGCGATCTGGAGTAGCCCGTCGGCCATTCGTTCCATCTCGTCACGGGCCTGATCAGCCTCGGCGGTCCGGTAGCTGAGTGCGTCAGCCCAGTCTCGGTGGAGCCGGTCGGAGATGCCCTCGAGAGTGCCCCACGCCGAGCGGGGCACGGATCCGATGTCGGTGAGATAGCGGCGGATGGCGCTGTAGGTGGTGCCATCCTCGTAGCGTTCCCGACCGAAGGCCACCAGGGCCTGCGTCTCAACGGTAAGGGCGGAGATGTCGGTATTCACCGCGTCTGCTCCTGGCTATCCGAGGGCTGGGGCGGCGTGAACTCCTCGACGCCCAGCGACGAGCCGAAGTAGTCGATCCGGAGTTGTTGGTACTGCCGTCGATGGTCGGCGACCGCAGCTATCAGCGCGGTGCGGATCTCGGCGGCGACCTCCTCTTCGGTGCAGCGGCGCAGCAGGCCGGGGCGGATGCGCACGTCAAGATCTCCATCGTGATGGCGGACAACTTCCACCCATTGGTTGGTGGAGAGACCGACGGCCCGGATGCGACCCACATCAGCGAAGTATCGGGTCAGACTGTTCACCGGGTTCCCTCGTCCGTAGTCGTCAGGGTCATCGTGAGGTTGGCGATCCGCTGCACGGTGGCGTTGGTGTAGGAGACGGTCTGTTCTTCCGGCCGGTCAGGGCCGGCAAACGAGGCGCTGACGTGGGTGTAGCGCCACTCCGAGACTGCGTAGACAGTGGCGAACACCTTGTCGTTAATCAGATCCAAGCAGGATCTCGCTATCCGGTACCGCTCGGCACCCGGAAAAGGGATCTCTCTGCCATAGCAGGGGCTGCCCATGACCATTTTTTGTAGCGTTGCGGCATCGCCACCATCAATAATGCTTATCCGAACCTCGCCGGTGTACGCCTGGTCGGCGGAGGCTAAGTCGAACTCGCAAACCAGGAGATGGCTCGGGTCCGGCTGGGTGTGCGTCACCGTCCACGATCCGGGTACCGTGTCCGGCAGCATCGCGGCCACTTCGTCGCAGGACGGCAACGCGGCTCGCTCGCTCCACGGTGCCCACTGCCACAATCCGATGACTCCCAGACCCAGGGCAGCGACCGTGGTAACTGCTATCAGCCGCTTTCTTCCCACCGGCTACTCACCTCCAGCCAGGGCGGCGCAGGTCCTGACCAGACTGGTCATCCTGGGCCGGCTGTTGCAGGTGGGCCAAGGCCAACCGGGCCGCTGCCCGTACCTGCCGGGCCAGCGACTCCTCGGTGTGGCGGTGCAGACTCCGTACCCGCACATCCACCTGCCCGTCGGGCGAGGCGATGATCCGAATTGTGTGATCCGGTGAGTGCACGTCTGTGCCAGGCTCGACGTGCACTCGGGAGTCGGTCGTCATCGGACCGATGTCTTTCCGGTAGTGCCTGCCGGCTGGTTTCCGGATCGGAACCTGGGGGTTTCGAGTCGTACGGGGCTCATCCAGATGATCATACCAAGGTTGATCAGCGTCTGCTCATTCCATAAAGGAGTAAGCGGTGAGCCATCCCTTTATCGCATCCGCCCGACGTCAGGGGTGCTGGGCCCAGGGCCAGTGGGCGGGCTCTCCGGTGCCACCGGCGGCGGCGAATCCGGCGGCGATGATGTCGTGGTCGGCGCCGGCGGCGAGCAGGGTGTGCAGCAGGATACGGGCCTTGTAGCTGTCGAGGAAGCCCGCGCCGATCAGTCCCCGCTGCCGCAGGTCGCTCTCCGAGCCGGGGAAGGCGTAGGTGGCTTCCAGGACCGGGCCGGCGCCGATGCGGGAGGTGAGCACGACCGGGATCGTCGCCGCGAGGGCGGTGAGCTGGTTGATGAGCAGTTGGGGTACGTGGCCGACACCGAAGCCGGCCACGACGAGACCGTCCAGGCGCTCGGCGCCGGCCAGCAGGGCTCCGTCGTCGCCGACGGTGACGGTGTGCAGCCCGACCCGGGGTGTTCGGGTGACCGCAGCCAGCGGCACGGTCAGCCGGTGGGGCGGGTAGGCGAGCAGCCGAACCGCGCCTTCGACGACGCGGCCGAGCGGGCCGGCGTTCGGCGAGCGGAAGGTGCCGCCGCTGGTGGAGTGCGTCTTGCGGACGTACCGCGCGGCGTGGATCTCGTCGACGAAGACCACCAGCGCGCCGAGGCCGCGGGCGGTGGGGCTGGCGGCGGTGTGGATCGCGGCGAGGACGTTGGCCGGCCCGTCGGCACCGGCCTGGGTCGGGTTGCGCATCGCCCCGGTCACCACGATGGGCGCGTCGCCACCGTGCAGCAGGTCGAGCAGGTAGGCGGTCTCCTCGATGGTGTCGGTGCCCTGGGTGACCACGACGCCGTCCACGTCGCCGGTGGTGGTGCGTTCGGCGATCAGGGCGGCGAGCGCGGTGAGTTCGTCGAGGCGCAGGGAGGCGCTCGGCAGCTGGCAGAAGGTCTGGACCTGTACGTCGATGTCGGTGTCGGCGGCACCGGGGACGGCGGCGATGAGGTCTTCGGCGGTGAGGGTCGGCACGACGCCGCCAGCGCCGCCGGTCATGGCGATCGTGCCGCCGAGGGAGAGCATCAGCACCGATCTCGGCTGCTTCGTCACCGCACCTCCTCGTCCGGGTGTGCCGGCGGCAGCCTGTCACAGTTTCCAGGTGAAGCCGAGGCGGCTCGACCGATCCGTTTGACCTTGACACCGTGACAAGGTCTTGACTGTGCCGGGAGGTGGTACTACCCATGAACCCGGTCCAGAACACCCGCCGCGCGGTGGCGGCCCTGAGCGCCGAGGCGTCGTCAACCCGGCTGCGGGCGGCCATGCTGCTCGGCAGGCACCCCGACCCGAGTGTTGTCACCGCGCTGGTGCGGCGGTGCGCGGTCGAGCCGGACTTCTATGTGCGGGACATGCTCACCTGGGCACTCACCCGCCTGCCGGAGGCGTTCACGCTACCCAGGCTCCGCGCCGAGCTGACGTCTGAGCAGGCCCAGGCTCGTAGTCAGGCCCTGCACTCACTATCCAAGATCAACAACTCGAGCGTGTACCCCTTGATCACCGGGACCCTGCTGCGCGACCCCGACGACGAGGTCGCGCGGACCGCCTGGCGGGCCGCTGTCGCTCTCGTCCCCGAAGAGCAGGAGGAGGCGTTGGCCGCGGAGCTGGTCAGCCAGCTTGGTCGCGGGGGCCGGGACGTGCGGCTGAGCCTCAGTCAGGCACTGGTCGGCCTCGGTACGGCGGCCCTGTCGGCCCTCGCCGCCAGCGTCGACAGCCCGGAGCCGACGACGCGGGAACACGCCCACGCCACGCTGCTGCTGCTACGCGACCCGGAGGCCGACTACGACGAACTCGCCGAGGAGGCGCGACGGCTCGCCGCCGACAAGCTGGACCCGGTGGGGAGGGAGAAGGCACCGCCATGCTGATCGGCGACGTGGCCCGCCGCTCCGGAGTGAGCACCCGCATGCTTCGGCACTACGACTCGCTGGGGCTGGTACGACCGACCGGTCGCACCTCGGGTGGCTACCGCGAATACTCCGACGAGGACGTACGGCGGCTGTTCCACGTGGAGGGCCTGCGATCACTGGGGCTGTCGCTGCGCCAGATCGCCCGGGCGCTCCAGGACCCCGCCTGCACGCCCGCCGGTCTGGTCCACGACCTCATCCGCCGGACCGAAGAACGGCTGGACCGGGAACGGGAGCTACTCGACCGGCTGCGTATGGTCGCCGACACGTCGCCCACCGGATGGGCGGACGTCCTGCGTATCACCGAACTCATCACCGGGCTCGACTCACCCAGCGCCGCTCTGCGCCAGCGGAGCGCGCTGGCCCCCGCCGCGGAGGTGCGGGTCCCCGCCGAGCTGCTGGCCGGCGCGGTCCTCGCCGAAGCCGACCCGAATGTGGCCGGCGCGCTGCGCTGGGCGCTCGGACGGGCGGACGGCGACGCCCTGGCAACCCTGACATCCGGCGCCCGCTCCGAGAACGTGGACATCCGCCGCCGCGCGATTCAGGCGATCGCCGAGTTGACCGGTGACGAGGCGACCGCGGTGCTCGTGGACGCCCTCGACGACCCGGACCCGACGGTCCGCCGACACGCGGCCCTGGCACTGGGCGCCCACGGCGAGGTGGCGGCCGTGCCCGCCCTCGTTGACCTGGTGGTCGAGGGCGGGCACGACGTCGAGGCGGCCGAGCACCTGGGTGCCCTGGCCACGGAACCAGCCCGCGCTGACCGGATCGTGAGTGCGCTCGTCGACCAACTCGCCGCCCCCACCGCGGACTCCGCCGCCCGCAGCCGCCTCACCCAGGCCATCTTGGAGCTGCCCCGCACCGTCGCGCAGCCCGTGCTACGACGGTTGTCCCGCGACGGCGACCCGGTGGTGGCATGGACCGCCGCGGCCTATCTGGAAGACGAAGACGCCACGTCGCGTTAAGGGGTGGTGCTCGGCACTTCTCGGCCGAAACGCGACGTCGGATTGCCGCCAGACTCCCTGCCCGCAGCATGTGAACCTAACTTTGTTCACGAACACGACAGGAGAGATGAGCGAACATGAGTGCGGTACTTGGCGGCAAGGTGGCATTCGTGACCGGCGGCAGCCGTGGCATCGGCGAGGCCGTGGCGCTGAGGCTGGCAGCGGATGGCGCCGACGTCGCGTTGACCTACCGGGACAGTGCGGAGCGCGCGGCGGATGTCGTCGACCGGATCAAGGCGCTGGGGCGCCGGGCCTGGGCGGTCCAGGCTGACAGTGCAGACCCGACTGCTGTGCGCACGGCCGTGGATCAGGCCGTCGCGGAGTTCGGGCGGCTCGACATCGTGGTCAACAACGCGGGGATTCTGGTGCGTGGTCTGGTCGAAGACATGTCACTGGAGGACATCGACCGCGTGTTGAGCGTCAATGTTCGGGCACCCTTCGTGGCGTCCCAGGCGGCGGTACGGCACATGACCGAAGGCGGAAGGATCATCAATATCGGCAGTTGCCTGGCCGAGCGGGTGCCGCTCCCCGGTGTCTCGCTTTATTCGACGAGTAAGACCGCGTTGATCGGCCTGACCAGGTCGTTGGCCCGCGAGCTGGGTGCCAGGGGGATAACCGCCAACCTGGTCCATCCCGGGCCGACGGAGACCGACATGAACCCCGCCGACGCCGAGGGCGCCGATGTGCAGCAGAGCTTCACCGCACTCGGTCGTTTCGGCCAGTCGTCGGACGTCGCCGCGACCGTCGCCCACCTCGCGGGTGACGCTGGTCGCTATGTCACTGGTGCCGCCATCGCTGTGGACGGTGGCTTCGCCGCTTGACCCTGGCGGCGACTCCGCCGCTGGATCCACGCGGATCGACTCAGGGCCGCTGTCCTCAGCGGCGTGGCCCGAGTCGATCCGCATGGCACCGCAGGTTACGCCCCGCCCCAGACGCCGGTGGCCGCGGTGCTCGTGGCGTAGTCGGTGAAGTCGCGGGGCGGCCGGCCGAGGGCCCGCGTAACACCGTCGCTCAGCCGGGCATTGCGCCCGTCCAGCAGGGTCGTGAAGAGGTACGTCAACAACTCGATCGTGCCGGCCGGGACGCCGGCGGCGGCGAGGCCGTCCGCGTACTCCTCCGGGGAGACCTGCACGAGGTTGATCGTCCGACCCGTGCTGGCGGCGATGTCGGCGACCGCCGCGCCGAAGGTGAGCAGCCGGGGCCCGGTCAGCTCGTAGAGCTGCCCGGCGTGCCCGTGGCCGGTGAGTGCCGCCACGGCCACCTCGGCGATGTCATCGGCGTCCACGAACGGCTCGGGTACGGCCCCGACCGGGAGAACGACCTCACCGCCGCGGACCGGCTCCAGGAGGTAGTCCTCGCTGAAGTTCTGGTTGAACCAGCTCGACCGCAGGACCGTCCACTCCACCCCGGCGGCCTGGACGTGCTCCTCGGCGGACCGGGCAATCTCCTCCCCGCGCCCGGAGAGCAGCACCAGCCGGGAGACCCCGGCCGACACCGCGAGATCGGTGAACGCGGCGACCGTCTTCAGCGCGCCCGGCTCGGCGAGGTCCGGGTGGTAGGAGAGGTAGACGGCGTTCACGTCCCGCAGGGTCGGTGCCCAGGTCGCCGGGTCGGTCCAGTCGAAGGGCTGTCGGGCGGTGCGGGAACCAACCCGCACCGGTACGCCCTGACCCCGCAGCCGGGCCACGATGCGTCGACCGGTCTTGCCGGTACCGCCGAGGACCAGGGTGCGCTGCTGCTTTCGTTGGTCTGTCATACGCCCAGTGAAGTGCGCCAGCCCGAGACGGGACATAGCTATTCCGCGCACGCTTGTGTTCAATCGTCTACGTGGATGCGGTGGTATCTCTCCTTGATGGGCCCCGAGCCCAGGGGGCCTTCCTGTTGCGCTCGGTCCTGACCCCGCCGTGGTCCCTGGCGATCCGGGACGAGGCGCCCCTCACCCTGGTGGCCCTGGTCCGAGGTGGCGCTTGGGTCGCGCCGGAGGAGGGTACGGCGGTCCGGCTGAACCCGGGGGACACCGCGATCGTCCGCGGCCCCGCCCCGTACCGGGTCGCCGACGACCTCTCCACGGCACCGCAGGCCGTCATCCATCCCGGTCAACGCTGCACCGGCCCGGATGGCGGGGAACTCTGCGGAATGAGCGAGTGGGGGGTGCGGACCTGGGGCAACAGCGCGGACGGCCCGACGATGCTGCTGACCGGTGCGTACCCGATGCGGGGTGAGGTCGGCCAACGGCTGCTGACCGCACTACCGCCGCTGCTCGTCGTGCCCGGCGACTCCTGGGACTCTCCATTGATCCCACTGCTGGCCGCCGAGATCGTCAAGGACGACCCCGGTCAGGAGGCGGTCCTGGACCGGCTGCTCGACCTGCTGCTCATCGCGGTGCTGCGGGAGTGGTTCACCCGTCCTGGTGCCGAGGCCCCCGGCTGGTACCAGGCGAACAGCGACCCGGTCGTCGGCCCCGCCCTGCGAATGCTGCACCACGACCCGGCCCGGCCGTGGACCGTGGCGTCCCTGGCCGCCGAAACCGGAGTCTCCCGGGCGGCGTTTGCCCGGCGGTTCACCGCACTGGTTGGTGAACCGCCCATGTCCTATCTGACCGGCTGGCGGTTGAGCCTCGCCGCCGACCTGCTTCGCGAGCCGAACGCCACCGTCGGCGCGGTCGCCCGTCGGGTCGGCTACGGCAGTTCCTTCGCGCTCAGCACCGCCTTCAAGCGTCGCCGTGGCGTGAGCCCCCGTGCACACCGCTCGGCATTGCCCCGGGTCTAAACTCCGCATACTTCTATTGAGGGTAGTCCGCACGACCGAAGAGGAGCGTGTAATGGGACGACTGAACCACGTTGCCAGGACCCTCGCATTGGCCGGGGGTGCCTTCGGGACCGTCCATCTGGTTTTAAATGGAGGTGGGATAACCTGGCTTTTCGTTGCTTCGAGTGGAGTAGTCGTAATCGGTGGGGTTCTCATGGTTGTCGATGGAGAACTGAAAAAGCGGCGGGAGCGATAAAAATCTCCCATCAGGAGGTCCCTACCTCCGGGTTGACCAGGCAGGTAGGGGCCTCCATCATTGCGGGGTTTACCTTGCGATTCGTGGTGCTCCGAGTAGGTCGTGGGTGAGCAGCCCGGCGTATGGCTGGTTGTGCAGCTGAGTAGGCGCCGGCCCGCGTCGCGTTACCGGGCAGCAGGACCGACGGCGTCCAACCGTGCGGGCCGGCGGCGGCGGAGTCGGCGGAATAGCCGGATCATGCGCGTGTTCCCTCACCCTCGACGGTGGGTGAGGCCTCCGCCCTTTCGGCTGCAACCGCCCCTACCCGATCTGCCGTGTCGGCGGTCGCGAGCTCACGGAGCTTGTCCGCTACAGTCCTGGCTGCTGCCTGGTCGTGGCTTGCGCGTGGCCTGTGGTCGGGATCGGCGAGGATTGCCTGCGCTAGAGCGGTGAGCTCGGACGCGGGTAACGATATGTGGCTATCCTGAATCAGGAGATCAAGGCTTTTGCTCGACTGTTGGTCGATGGCCACCAAAAAGAGCTGGTTTTGGTTCTCGGTCCTGGGGCGCAACTCCACCTTGGCGCTACGTAGATCGATACGGCGGCGTAACAGGATGCGTCGCTCGATGAGGATCGTGCCCCTGAGCCAGATCTTGTATCTGCCTACGCGGAGGAATAACCAGGTCATGGCACCCGTCATGTAGAGCAGGGCGCCCAGGATGATGATGTAAACGACGTGGAGGAGGATGTTTCCCAGGCTGAAGTCGCCATTGGTGAAAAACTCCCGTACCCCATTGACCATACCCACCATCACCATTGCGGTGATCGGTGCCATGACGATTCCTCCGGGTAGGGCGAGGCTGCATCCCGGTGACGTGCCCGCCGACAGGTGTACCCGCTTCCTGCTCACGGCATTTCGCTCCGCATGATCATCGGCACAGGCTAGCAGGTGCTCTAAAGGGGAGCGGTCGGAAGCGTGGGCCGGGCAGCGGCCAGGGCGGCGGGTGCCAATGCTGCTGGCCGCCAGTGGAACCAGGGTTAGTTTCGCTGTCGAGCTGCCCCGCCAGCGGGACCGGCACCAAGGCTCGACCCGGGCGGTCGCCCGCCCGGGTGCCCCGGCGAGCCCGTTCAACGCTGAGCGGGTCGGCCAGGTACCGCACGGCCTCTCTCGCGTACCCACGGCACCACGGTGTTTGTGGAACTAATGGTGACGCAGGTCCTCGATGAAGCTGCTTGATCAATCCATCGGAGCATCTCGTTGACGTGGTGTCAGGTGGACGGTGCGGTGACGCTACACGGTGCCAGTTGTTCGCGGTGCACGGTGGTGAGAGCGTGCCGTCATCACCCGCTTCGTTGAGAGGTGTCACTATGATCACCGACGATCTGCTGGCCCGGCACCGGGCGGTGCTCCCGTCCTGGATGCCGCTCTACTACGACGAACCGCTCGAACTCGTCGCCGGGCAGGGGCGCCGGGTCACCGACGCGCAGGGCCGCACGTACCTGGATTTCTTCGGCGGCGTGCTGACCAACAGCATCGGCTACGACATTCCGGAGATCCGCGCGGCGGTGGAGGGCCAGCTGGCTACCGGGATCGTGCACACCTCGACGCTCTACCTGATCCGGCAGCAGGTGGAGCTGGCCGAGAAGGTGGCCCGGCTGTCCGGCATCCCGGACGCGCGGGTCTTCTTCACCAACTCCGGCACCGAGGCCAACGAGGCCGCGCTGCTGATGGCCACCAACTATCGGCGCTCGCACCAGATCCTCGCCGTACGCAACAGCTATCACGGCCGGTCGTACGCGACCATCGGGGTCACCGGCAACCGGGGCTGGTCGGCGAGCCCGCTGAACCCGTTGCAGGTGGCCTGGCTGCACTCGGGGGAGCGGCTGCGGGGCCTGCTGGCCCGGCTGCCCGAGGCGGACCGGATCGACGCGGCGGTGGAGGATCTGCGGGAGGTGTTGGCTACCCAGACCTCGGGTGATGTCGCCTGCCTGATCGCCGAGCCGATTCAGGGCGTCGGCGGATTCGTGCACGGCCCGGACGGGCTGCTCGCCGGCTGGCGCAAGGTGCTCGACGAGCACGGCATCCTGCTCATCTCGGACGAGGTGCAGACCGGTTGGGGGCGGACCGGCACGCACTTCTGGGGCTACCAGGCCCACGGCGTGACCCCAGACATGATCACTTTTGCCAAGGGCGTCGGCAACGGGTTCGCGCTCGCCGGCGTGGTCGGGCGGGCCGAGGTGGTCGAGTCGGTGCCGGCGATCAGCTTCTCCACCTATGGCGGCAACCCGATCTCCGCCGCCGCCGGCAACGCCGTGCTCGACTACGTGCTCGACAACGATCTGCAGGCCAACGCGGACCGGGTCGGCACGATCCTCAACGAGGGGCTGCGCGCAGCGGTCGGCGGGCTCCCCGGGGTCGCCGAGGTACGCGGCAAGGGGCTGATGCTCGGTGTCGAGTTCGTCCTTCCGGGCACCGCCGACCCGGACCCCGGGCGCGCGATCCAGGTGTTCGAGGCGTGCCGGGCCGGTGGCCTGCTCGTCGGCAAGGGCGGCCTGTACGGGAACGTGGTGCGGATGGGCCCGCCGTTGACCCTGACCGAGGAGGAGGCCCGGGAGGGCCTGGCAATTCTGGTGGACGCGATCCGGGTCGGCGGGACCGCGGCGGAGGTGGCGGCATGAATCTCATCGGGCACTTCGTGGACGGCAAGCTGCTCACCGGCACGGCGGTGCGTCGCGGCGACGTCTTCGACCCGGCCACCGGCGCGCGTACCGCGGAGGTCGAGCTGGCCTCCGCCGCGGAGGTGGCGGCAGCGGTCGAGGCCGCCGACCGGGCCGCGCGGAGCTGGCGGGACGCCTCCCTGTCGCGGCGCACGGCGGTGCTCTTCGCCTTCCGGGAGCTGGTCCACGCCCGGCGCGAGCGGCTCGCCGAGGTGATCACCGCGGAGCACGGCAAGGTGCTCGCCGACGCCGCCGGTGAGGTGCAGCGCGGGCTGGAGGTGATCGAGTACGCCTGCGGCATCCCCGCGGCGATGCGCGGCGGGTTCAGCGAGAACGTCTCGACCGAGGTGGACTCCTACAACCTGCGCCAGCCCCTCGGGGTGGTGGCGGTGATCAGCCCGTTCAACTTCCCGGTGATGGTGCCGCTCTGGTTCGTGCCGGTCGCGGTGGCCACTGGCAACGCGGTGGTGCTCAAGCCCAGCGAGAAGGACCCGAGCGCGGCGCTGCTGCTGGCGGAGTGGTTCGCCGAGGCGGGCCTGCCGCCGGGGGTGCTCAACGTGGTTAACGGGGACAAGGAGGCCGTGGACGCCCTGTTGGATCATCCGGCGGTGCGGGCGGTGTCGTTCGTCGGCTCCACGCCGGTCGCCCGGCACGTGCACCAGCGGGCGTCGCTGGCAGGCAAGCGGGTGCAGGCCCTCGGCGGGGCGAAGAACCACATGGTGGTGCTCCCCGACGCGGATCTGGACCTGGCCGCCGACGCCGCCGTGAACGCGGGGTTCGGGTCGGCGGGGGAGCGCTGTATGGCGATCTCGGCCCTGGTCGCGGTGGAGCCGGTCGCGGACGCGCTGGTCGCGAAGATCGCCGAGCGGATGGCGGGGCTGCGCACCGGCGACGGCCGGCGCGGCTGCGACATGGGCCCGCTGGTCACCGCCGCGCACGCCGAGCGGGTGCGCTCGTACGTCGAGGCGGGCGTGGCGGCGGGCGCGGTGCCGGTGGTGGACGGGCGGGACGTGCGTCCGGACGGGGACCCGAACGGCTACTGGTTGGGGCCGACCCTGTTCGACCGGGTCACCCCGGAGATGTCGGTCTACACCGACGAGATCTTCGGCCCGGTGCTGTCGGTGGTCCGGGTCGGTTCGTACGAGGAGGCCGTCCACCTGGTCAACACCAACCCGTACGGCAACGGGACGGCCATCTTCACCAACGACGGCGGCGCCGCCCGGCGCTACCAGCACGAGGTGGAGGTGGGCATGGTGGGGATCAACGTGCCGATCCCGGTGCCGATGGCGTACTACTCCTTCGGCGGCTGGAAGGCCTCGCTCTTCGGCGACCTGCACGCGCACGGGGAGGACGGGGTGCGTTTCTTCACCCGGGGCAAGGTGGTCACCAGCCGTTGGCTGGACCCCCGACATGGTGGGGTCAACCTGGGGTTCCCCACCCAGACCTGAGTAGCCGCAGGGTGCCCGCCCCGGCCAGGTAGGCCACCAGCGCCGGGACGGGCAGCCCGAGCAGCAGCGGGGCGTCCCGTGGGGCGGTCGCGTTGATGACGAGCGCGGCGACGACGGCGACGAAGGCGGCGACGGCGAGCACGCCGCGGCCCGTGACCCGCCAGTGGTGCTCCGCCCGGTCGTCCGATGGCGCGGCGGGCCCCCGGGCGGCCGGGGGGCGGCCGGTGCGTGCCTCGATCGGACCGAAGATGGCGACTAGGACGGCCAGGAACACACCGAGGATCAGGACCCAGGGGATCCGCCAGGCCAGCCAGGCGGCCGTGCCGGCGGTCGGGGTCGGCAGCAGTCCCACCGCGTCCAGGGCGCCGATCGCCAGGATCGCCGCGCTCAGGTGCCACAGGAAGACCGTCAGGACGACGCTGTTCACCGCGATCACCGCCATCCAGGGGCGGTCGCGGCGTAGCCAGCGCTGCGCCGGCCGGTGCAGCAGCAGGAGGAGCCCGAGCTGTGCGGTGCTCACCGCCAGTAGCGCGAGGCTGGGCGGGGCGGCGTTGTTCAGCCGCTCACCCGGAATGTTGATCATGCTGACCGGGTACGGGCCGGGGCCGGTCAGCAGCACCGCCACCGCCAGCCCGCCGAGCAGCGCCGTCCAACCGGCCCGCCGGGACAGCGGTAGCCGCCGGGTGCGGAGCCCCGTCGAGCGACCGCGCGGTGCCGCGGTGTCAGCGTCTTTCTTGTCCGCGTCGTACCAGGCGAAGCCGAGCTGGTGGATGGCCAGCCAGCCGAAGAGGTAGTTCGGCAGGGCGGCGTCGTGCAGACCGAGCTCGCGGGTCAGGTCCCCCGCCGCGACCAGGGCGGCCAGCGCCACCGGTACGAGGAGCCCGTATCGCCGGTGCAGCGCGTACATCACCGGGGTCAGCGGCACCACGAGGAGGTACGCGGCGAGGAACCACAGCGGGATGGTGGCGAAGTAGACCACGGTCCGGACCAACGACGGGTCGGCCCCGGCGAGCCGGGCGGTGAGGCCGGCGGCGGCGAGGATGAGGATCAGCATGCTGGTGGGTCGGAGCAGGCGGGCGCTGCGGCCGAGCAGCCAGCCGGTGGCGTCCCCGCCGCGACGGCGGTGCGAGGCCAGGGACGCGGCGTTGGCGTACCCGCCGACCAGGAAGAAGATCGGCATGACCTGGACCGCCCAGGTCAGTGGGTAGGCCCAGGGCAGGTCGGGCAGCGCGGAGCGCGCGGTGGGCTGCCCGGAGGCGTCGTGCCCGATGTCCACGACGCTCCAGTGACCGAGAACGACCATGATGATGGCGAGGGCCCGGAGCAGGTCGAGGTAGCGGTTCCGGCTCGCCGGTGTCGCCTCGGCGAGTCGGCGCAGGCGGCCCATGAGCGCAAGCGTAGGGGACGGTGCTGGTCACCGGTCGCTGTTCGCCCAGAGACGGCTGTTGGCCGGCACCCTGGTTCGGGTGCCGGCCAACAGTTTCTTTCCCCCTTGGTGTGGATCAGGTCTTCGGGTGGGGGTTTGTGGTGTGCGGTGGGGTCAGCTGGTCCAGTGCTCGGCCACCAGGTCGGCGGCCTGGGTTTCCCACTGGGCGTAGTGGAACGGGTACGCCGACACCTGGACCTTCTGGGCGGCTTCGGTCAGGGGCAGTTCCTGCCAGCCCTCGACCTGCTTCAAACCCTTGAGGAAGGCGGTGGTGGAGTACTCGGGGTCGGTGATCTGCTCCACGCTGCCCCAACCGGAGGAGGGGCGCTGCTGGAACAGGCCCTGCGAGTCGTGGTCGTTACGGTCACCCAGGTGTCCCAGGTTCTCCAGCTTCGACTCCTGCAAGCTGGTACCGATGGCCACGACGGCGGCGCGCTCGTCCATGCCGGCCTTCTTGGTGGCCTCGATGATGGCCTTCACGTTGCCGGTCTGCTCGTCACCCAGGTCGATGCGCGACTGCTCACCCTGGGTGCCGTGCGGGATCAGCGTGTCCATGTCGGGCTTGTCGGCCCGCACCGCAGCGGCAGCCGCTGCGGGGGTGGTGTCGGTCAGGGTGGCCAGGGGGCCGGCGACGACACCGGTGGACAGGGCCAGACCAGCGATACCAAGGACACTACGACGCAGAATCGTGTTCATGGGGGTTGCTCCATTCGGGGGTCGACACCCCACACGCCCGAAAAAGGGGGGATCAGGCGGCAAAAGAGGGGTGCAAGCACCGTCCGGCGCTCAAAGAAAGAAAGAAGAGGGGGTCGGCGACCGCAGGGCCTCACAGGGGGCACACACGGCGCCGGGTCCAGATGTAACGACCGCCCGGCCACCACCATTCCCGGCGACCCGCACCCGGCGTCACCCGCCCGAGCGGGACACCTCCACGGCCGTACGCAAGGTGTAACGCCGCGACGCCCGCCGGGATTCCGCCACCACCGTGACCCCGGTCACCCCCCAAACGGGAATGAATCACGTGTACCGTCTGTCGGGCCCGGAACGGGTCGAATCCCCACGGAGGCCGGCCGAGTTGTCCGGAAGTGATCACGCCCGGTCGGTGCGGTCCGGGGAGAGTGCAGGCCGGTCTGCCGGGTCGGTGCCAAAGATAACGTTTTGAAAACTTCATCCATGGTCTTGACATGAAGCGGGCTCCAGTAAGAAATTTTACCAACAGTAAAGTTTCCTTGCGGAAAGAGTCTCGGATGGTTGATCACGAGGTGGGCACCAGCGCGGAGACCGCGGTGGCCGACGCCGACGGGTTCGACCGCCGTGGCGTCCGTGCTGATGCGGCCGACGGCGTGCTGGCCCGGGTCCGGGCCGGGGTGGGCGACCTGACCGGGGCCCTGCGCCGGGTCGCCGAACACGTGCTCAGCGACCCGGAGGCCGTCACCCGCGCCACCATCGTCGAGCTGGCCGAGGGCAGTGGCACCTCCCCGGCCACCATCACGCGCTTCTGTCGGGCAATGGGCTTCGAGGGCTACGCGGACCTTCGGCTCGGCATCGCCGCCGAGAGCGGTCGGGCCCGCCTGGCCGGTTGGGCCGTCGACATCGGCCGCGAGATTCAGCCCGGCGATCCGCCGCGCCGGGTGCTCGAACAGATCATCGCCGCGGACACCCGGGCGATGCACGACACCGCTGCCCTGCTCGACCTCGCCGAGGTGGAGCGGGCCGCCGCGGCGATCGCCGCGGCGGGCCGGGTGAACATCTTCGGCGCCAGCGGTAGCGGCCTAGTCGGCGAGGAGATGCAGTTCATGCTGCACCGCATCGGAATCGCCGCCTGGGCCTGGAACGACGTGCACGAAGGGCTGGCCTCGGCGGCCCTGTTGGGGGCCGGCGACGTCGCCCTCGGCGTCTCGCACGGCGGCCGGACCCGGGAAACCATCGAGATGCTGGCGGAGGCCGGCAGCCGGGGCGCGACCACCGTCGCGGTGACCGGCTTCGCCCGCTCGCCGCTCGCCGAGCTGGCGGAGATCGTGCTGCTCACCGCCAGCGGTGCCACCACCTTCCGCCCCGACGCGCTGTCCGCCCGGCACCCCCAACTGGTCGTGCTCGACCTGCTCTACATCGCCGTCGCCCAGCGCACCCACGACCGAGCCCACGCGGCCCTGCGGCGTACCGCCCAGGCCGTTGAGGGGCACAAGGCGGCGAAAGCGGCCAGCTCATGACCGTACCCCCGATCTACCGCTAAGGAGAGTCGCATGTCCGTTACCCCCGACCTCAACCGTCGGACCCTGCTGCGGCGCGCCGCCGCCGCGGGTCTGCTGACCGTCCCGGCTGCCGGCCTGCTCAGCGCCTGCGCCGGCAGCGAGCCGGCCCAGGACGACAACTCCGGTGCCGCGAAGAGCAAGGACAACCCGTTCGGCGTCCAGGACGGCAGCTCCGTGAAGGTGGTCATCTTCAACGGTGGGCTGGGCGACCAGTGGGCCAAGGAGGACGAGGCCGTCTTCAAGGCCAAGCGCCCGAACGTCACGGTCAACCTCTCTTCGACCCAAAAGATCAAGACCGAAGAGCAGCCGAAGATGGCGACCCAGCCCAGCGACGTCGTCATGAACTCCGGTGCCGACATTATGGACATCAGCACCCTGGTCAACGAGGGCGCGATCGAGCCGCTGGAGGATCTGCTCGCCGCCCCGGCGTGGGACAGCGAGGGCGCGGTGGCGGACACCCTGCTGCCGGGGACCATCGAGAAGGGCACCTTCCAGGGCAAGTTCTACGTGGTCCACGTCGCGTACACGGTCTGGGGCAACTGGTACAACGCCGCCCTCTTCGAGAAGGAGGGTTGGCAGCCGCCGAAGACCTTCGACGAGTTCTTCGCCCTCGCGCCGAAGATCAAGGCGAAGGGCATGGCCCCGTACGTCTACGACGCGGTGCACGGCTACTACCCGCGTTGGGCGCTGATGGCGACGATCTGGAAGTCCGCCGGCAAGCAGGCGGTGATCGACATCGACAACCTCAAGGAGAACGCCTGGAAGGCCGATGGGGTGCTGCCGGCCCTGGAGGCGTGGGAGAAGCTGGTCAAGGACAAGCTGCTGCTCCCCGGCCAGCTCGACCACACCCAGTCGCAGCAGGCGTGGCTCGACGGCAAGGCCGCCTTCGTCCAGGTCGGCACCTGGCTCAAGAACGAGATGGCGGAGACCATTCCCCCCGGCTTCGAGATGAAGCTGTCGGACTACTGGAGCCTGGGGGCGGGCGACAAGGCGCCGAACGACGTCTACGCCGGCGCGGGCGAGGGCATCGTCGTGCCGTCGAGGGCACCGAACAAGGCCGCCGCCAAGGAGTTCCTGCGGGCGGTGCTCTCCAAGGAGGGCTCGGCGAAGTTCGCCGAGTTGACCAAATCCCTCGCCTCCACCAAGGGCTCCGGGGACAACGTCCAGGACTCGGCGTTGACCAGCGCCAACGAGCTGATGAGCAACGCTCCGGAGGACCTCATTTTGGTCAAGTTCTGGGACTTCTACGCCGACCTGGACAAGGAGAGCCAGAACCTCTCCGCGGAGCTGATGGCCGGCCGGCTGACCGCCCAGCAGTTCGTTGACGGGATGCAGGGCGCCGCTGACAAGGTCGCCAGCGACTCGTCGATCAAGAAGCAGACCCGCTCCGCCTGAGCCGAACGGAAAGAGTGAGTCCCATGCGGCATGGTGTCGCGCGTTTCGTCATGGGCTTCCTGGCCCTGCCGGTCGCGCTCTACCTCTTCTACGTGGTCTGGCCCTTCGCCCAGGCGGCCGGCTATTCGCTGACCGACTGGGGTGGCTACTCCGACCGGCAGCAGTTCGTCGGGCTGGACAACTACGTCCGGCTCTTCTCCGACGAGCTGATCAGGAAGGCCTTCTGGCACAACGTCTTCTTCCTGATCACCGTGCCGCTGTTCACGATCGCGCTGGCCCTGTTCCTCGCGTTCCTGCTCAACGTGGGCGGGCGCGAGGACAGGGCGGGCATCCGGGGTGTCTTCGGTTCCGGCCTTTACAAGGTCATTTTCTTCTTCCCGCAGGTGCTGTCCCTGGTCGTCGTCGCCGTCATGTGGCAGCAGATCTACCGGGCCGACGGGCAGGGCCTGATCAACGGCGTGTTGATGAAGGTCGGGCTGGTCGACCCGGAGGACCCGATCCTGTTCACGTTCGACCCGGAGCCCTTTCTCGGCGTCCCCGCGGTGCTCTGGTGGCTGCTGCTGATCGCGGTCTGGAGCGGCGCCGGGTTCTACATGGTGCTCTTCTCGGCAGCGATGCAGTCGATTCCGAAGGACGTCTACGAGGCGGCCATCCTCGATGGTGCCGGTCGGTTCCACACCTTCTTCCGGATCACGCTGCCGCTGCTGCGGGACACCGTATCGGTCGCCTGGATCTATCTGGGCTTCATCGCCCTGGACATGTACGCCCTGGTCTTCGTGATGACACCCAGCCAGGGCGGCCCGAACCACGCCAGCGAGATTTTCGCGTCGGTGCTCAACTTCACCGCCTTCCAGAAGGGCCAGTTCGGCTACGCCTGCGCGATGGGTGTGGCTTTGGCGATCTTCACGATCCTGCTGGCCGCGGCGCAGCTGAAAATCACCCGCCGCGAGCGGATTGAGTACTGAGGAGAGTCGACGATGAGTACGGTGACCCACGACCCCGGTCCCGCCGGGCCGGATCTCGCTCCGCCGGCCCGCCCCACGTCGGCACGCCACTTCGGGTCCGGCGGCCGGCGGCCCGGCGCGCAGTTCTTCAACGGCTTCTCCCACCTGTTCCTGCTGGTCTGGGCGATCATGGTCGTCTACCCGCTGATCTGGGTAGTCATGTCGGCGCTGAAGAGCGACGCGGAGGTTATCCGGCAGCCGCTGTCGCTGATCCCGGAGACGCTGCGTTGGGAGAACTTCGGCCGAGCCTGGACTGAGGGGCAGCTCGGCGACTTCTTCCTCAACACCGTGCTCGTGCTGGCCGGCAGCGTCACGCTGACCATGCTGCTCGGCTCGATGGCCGCGTACGTGTTGGCGCGCTACGAGTTCCGCGGTAACCGACTGATCTACTACATGTTCCTGTCCGGCCTCACGCTGCCGATCTACCTCGCTGCCGTACCGCTGTTCAAGGGTGTCTACAACACCGGGGTGCTCTTCCCGCCGCTCGGGCCGAACAAGCACCTGATGCTGATCCTGGTGTACGCGGCATGGTCATTGGCCTTCACGGTCTTCTTCATGCACTCCTTCTTCCGGACGCTGCCGAACGCGATCGCCGAGGCGGGCCTGGTGGACGGGGCCTCACACACCCGGCTCTTCTTCAGCGTGATGCTGCCGATGGCGAAGCCCGGCCTGATCAGCATCGGTATCTTCAACGTGCTCGGGCAGTGGAACCAGTGGTATCTGCCGACGCTGCTGATGCAGTCCGCAGACGGTGAGCCGAAGAACCAGGTCATCGCCCAGGGCCTGATCGAGCTGTCCGTCAATCAGGGGTACCGGTCCGACTGGTCCGGCCTCTTCGCCGGGGTCACCATGGCGATGTTGCCGGTGTTGATCGTGTACATCGTCTTCCAGCGTCAGGTGCAGTCGGGCTTGACCGCGGGCATCAGCAAGTAGCCCGCCGCCGGGCGCTGTCGTACCGGGCGGGCAGAATCGCGATCGTGGCGGCGGTGGTGGCGGTGGTGGCGGGTGCGGACCATCGACTCCCCGCTGCTCCGGGGGTGGGCTCCGGGGTCGGCGGGGGAGTGCTGCAACCGCTCGACGCTGCCGGAGCGCCGATCGGGCCCCCGGAGCAGGTCGCCGACCTGGCTGTCGCGGTGGCCGACCGCGAGCGAAGGGAGCGCCCCCGCTGGGTCTGGGCGTCCGGCGCGGCGCTCTACCCCGTGTTGCTGCGGGCCGGGGTGCGGGTTGACCGTTGCCACGACATCGAGCTGACCGAGGCGTTGCTCCTCGGTCACGCGGGCCGGTGGGGTGAGCCACGCTCCTTCGCCGCCGCCTGGGCGCGCCTGACCGGCGCGCCGGTGCCGCCCGATCCGCCGCCGCGATTGGCCGAGCCCCCGGGCCACGGCCAGGGTGCGCTCTTCGAGTCGCCGCCGGCTCCGCCGGGCCCCGGCATCACGGCCCTGACCCGGGTCTACGCCGACCAGCTCGCCCGGATCGCCGCCACCGCGCACCCGGGCCGATTCCGGCTGCTGGTGGCGGCCGAGTCAGCGGGGGCGCTGATCGCCGTCGAGTTGGGGGCGACGGGGCTGCCATGGCGGGTGGATGTGCACGACGCCCTTCTCGACGAGCTGCTCGGTGCCCCCTCCCCGGTGGGTGGGCCGCCACGTCGGCTGGCGGAGCTGGCCGCCCGGATCGCGGCCGCCTTCAACGTGCCGCAGCTGCACGTCGATTCGCCGCTGGAGCTGGTGCGGGCGTTCGCTCGGGCGGGGGTGGAGGTGCCGAACACCCGGTCCTGGGTGCTGCGTGGCGTTGACCACCCGGCGGCGCCGCTGGTCCTGGCGTACAAGGAGCTTTATCGAATCTGGACGGCGCATGGTTGGGCCTGGCAGGACGCCTGGGTGCGGGAGGGTCGGTTCCGTCCGGAGTACGTACCCGGCGGCGTGGTCTCCGGCCGGTGGGCGACCCGGGGTGGTGGGGCGCTACAGATCCCGAAGGTGATCCGGCGGGCGGTGGTGGCGGAGCCGGGGTGGACGTTCGTGGTCGCCGACGCGGGGCAGCTCGAGCCGCGGATCCTGGCGGCGGTCTCCGGCGACGCGCGGCTCGCCGCCGCAGCCCGCGCGGGCGACCTGTACGCCGCTCTGGCCGCCGATGCATTCGGCGGGGACCGGGCGCGGGCCAAGGTGGCCCTGCTCGGCGCCATGTACGGGCAGACCGGCGGTTCGGCGGCACCCGCGTTGGAGGTGCTGCGGCGTAACTATCCGGCGGCCTTCGGCTATGTGGAGACGGCGGCGCGCAGCGGGGAGTCCGGCGAGTTGGTGCGCTCCTGGCTTGGCCGTACCTGCCCACCCGGCTCGGTCGAGCTTGCCGAGGTGGATCCGGCCTCGGCCGGGGGAGCGGGGGGCCGATCGGCGCGGGCGCGGGCACGGGGCCGGTTTACCCGGAACTTCGTCATCCAGGCCACCGCCGCCGAGTGGGCCGCAACGCTGCTGGCCACGCTCCGCGGGGAGCTGGCCGGCGGCGACGCCAGGCTGGCCGGTGACGACGTGGAGTTGACCGGCGGCGACGCCGAGCTGGTCTTCTTCCAGCACGACGAGGTGATCGTGCACTGTCGCGCCGAGAGGGCCGCGGCGGTGGCCGCGGCGGTGACCCGGTGCGGGGAGCGGGCGAGCGCGTTGCTCTTCGGGCGGACGCCGGTGCGTTTCCCGCTCGATCTCGCCACCGTTGCGTGCTACGCCGACGCCTACTGACACCGGTCCTCGCCGATGTGTGCGCGGGCTGGCGGCCGGAGCTGCTGTTTCGACCCGCACCCGGGGGACGGACGCCGTTAGTCCCGGGGGCGCCGTCAGTCCTGGCTACCCGTCTGACTATTTCCTTTTGTCGCTGATGGTCGGAATATCCGATTCGTGCCCGGAACCTGAACGCTGACTGCTCGTTGGGTCCGTTGTGCGTCCCGGACCGGGCAGGTGGCCTGCCCGGTCCGTAACCAAGACGGAGGTGGCACCGCTGAACCGGACCGCAGGAATGATCATCGCCGCGGGTGGCGGACGCCGGATCGGTGGCCCCGAGGCGCTGCTGTGCCAGGGCGAGAAGCCGCTGGTGAGCACGATGGTCGACACGATGACGGCGGCAGGCTGCGAGCAGATCGTGGTCGTCCTCGGCGCCGCCGCCGACCAGGTACAGGAAACCGCTGACCTCACCCAGGCCACCGTCGTGGTGAACCGGGCCTGGGGCACCGGGGTGGGCTCCTCAATCAAGGCCGGCCTCGCGGCTATCGACGACGACACCATAGAGGCGGTGGTCGTCGTTCCGGTGGACATGCCGGGCCTGACCGCCGCGGCGGTCCAGCGGGTCGCCGCACTGCCGTACCCGGACGTGCTGGTCTGCGCCACCTACGGCGGGCTGCGCGGCTACCCGATGTTGTTCGGCCGCCGGCACTGGTCCGGCATCGCCACGCTGGCCAGCGCGGACGTCGGCGCCCGTCCATACCTGCTGGCGCACAAGGACCAGATCGTCGACATCTCCTGTGACACCGTCGCCGACGGAAGTCGGGTCGACAGCCCGGAGTTGATGGCCCTGTACGGGTTGACCGTCCCACCGCAGCGGGTCGGCGCGTAGTCAGCCCGGCAGATCGAACAGGTCGGCGGCGTTGGTCCAGCACACCGCCCGCAACCAGGCGTCGCCGAGGTCGAGTCGGGCCAGCGCGGTGAGCTGCGCGGCGTACGCGTAGGGCAGGTTGGGAAAGTCACTGCCGTGCAGCACCTTGCCGGCCAGGCCCAGCTCGCGTAGCCGGGGCAGCTCCACGGCGGGGAAGGGCACGGCCTGGTCGAAGAACGGGGTGAAGGCCATGGTGGTGTCCAGCCGCACGTTCTCGTACCGGTCGGTGAGGTCGAGGAAGGCCGAATAGTCCGGTGCGCCGAGGTGCGCCACCACCGCGGCGAGTCGCGGGTGCCGGGCGAGTAGGGCGGCGAAGGGACCGGGGCCGGTGTGTGCGGTACCAGCCGGCGCGTGTCCGGCGTGCACCACCACCGGCACCCCGGCGTCGGCGAGCAGCCCCCACACCGGATCGAGCAGCGGATCGGTCGGGGCGAACCCGCCGACCTGCACGTGCACCTTGAACACCCGGGCACCGGCGGTGAGCGCCTCGGTGACGTACCGGGGCGCCGCCGGCTCGGGGAAGAACGTGGCCGAGGGGAGACAGTCCGGGTTCGCGCGGGCGAAGTCGAGGGTCCAGGAGTTCAGGTCGGCGGCCATCGCGGGGCGGTGCGCGTACGCCAGGGCACTGAATGCCCGTACGCCCATCCGGCGCAGGTGCGCCAGCCGCTCCGCGTCGCTCCACCGGTAGCGGATGGGCCAGGTGGTACCGAGGAGCGGACCGGCCGCGTCGAAGTACGCCCACACCCGACGCAGCAGCCGGGGCGGGAGGAAGTGCACGTGTACGTCGGCGAGGCCGGGTAGGCCAAGCCCCTGCCAGAACGCCGGGACGTCGGCGTCGTCGGCGTCGTCGGTGGCCACCGGCATGGCCGTCAGGCCCCGATGTTGAAGCGATCGAGTAGGTGCGGGGCGATCAGCCCGATCGCGGAGAGCACCGCGACGATGGTGAGCGCGGTCCGGACGAAGACCACCTCGGTCTTGCCGCCCGCCCGGAGTGCGATCGAGTCCGGCAGACTGATCATCCGCCACATTCGACGTTTGATCGGGATTGGCCAGAGGATGGGTACCCCGGCCCGGGTGATCATGTCGCCGAGGATATGGACGAAGCAGCCGACGCCGACAGCCAGCCCGATCATCGGATAGCCGCGGTCCCCGGGCAGGGTGACGAAGGTGAACCACGCCGCGGCGAGCGAGGCGAGGGTCACCACAAGCCAGCCGGCGCGTTCGGCCCAATCGTCGAAGAGGCCGCGCAGGGCGAGACCGAACATGAAGAAGAGGATGCCGATCACCGCCCACTTGCCGTACGCGGCGCAGAGCGCGGTGGTGCCCCAGCCGACCAGCACGGTGAAGGGGATGGTGTGGGTCAGGGTGCGGTGCCCGTTGGTGCGGCGCGGGTCCCGACTCAACTTCGTCGCATAGTAGACGCCGAGCGACACCTTCTCGGTCACCTCGGCGACGAAGAGGGAGAAGACGCCGAAGGTGCGGGCGACCGTGGCGCCGCCCTGGTTTCGGGTGACCTTGCCGGAGAGGTCGAGGTCGGGAAAGAGCGCACCCCCCGCGCAGACCGCGGTGCCGACGGCGAGTGCGAGCGGCGACTGCTCGTAGCCGGCGAAGTGGTCCAGCGCCAAGGAGCCGGCCAGCCACACCGTCGCGCCAGACAGCGCGTGCGACGGTCCCATCATGCCCGCTCACCCTCCCCGGATCCCGGACGCCCAGAAGCTACGTCACTGTAGTGCAGTGCGGGTACCACTCGGGAGCGCACCCGGCCTCCGAACGGGACGGTACGGCCCGGAGGAGCTCGGATCCGGCCGCTACCCGCCCGGCGCTGGGTGCGAAACCAGGTGACCAGGTCGGTGGGGGCCGTTACGGTGGCGCCAGCTGTTGACGGGAGGGCGACATGGCAGGTGCACGCCGACACGGGCAGGTGCTCATCTTTGATGCCGACGACACGCTCTGGGAGAACAACATCGTCTTCGAGCGGGTCATCGAGGACTTTCTGACCTGGGTGGCTCACCCGACCCTGGAGCGCACCGAGATCCGTACGATCCTCGACGACATCGAGCGGGCCAACGCGGTCGTGCACGGCTATGGCAGCAAGGTCTTCCTGCGCAGTCTCGGTGAGTGTTTCGAGCGGCTGCGGGAGCGGCCTTCCACGGCCGCCGAGCGGCGGGCAATCGAGGAGCTGGCCGTCGCCCTGGTCGAGCACCGGGTGGAGCTGATGCCGGGGGTGGCGGCGGCGCTGGATGAGTTGGCCGGCCGGCACGAGCTGTTTCTGCTGACCAAGGGAGACCAGGAGGAGCAGCAGCGGAAGCTGGACGCCTCGGACCTGCTGCACCACTTCCGGGCCGCGCACATCGTGCCGGAGAAGGACGTCACCACCTACCGGTGGCTGGCCAATGAGCACGACTTCGCACCGTCTCGTGCCTGGATGATCGGGAACTCGCCGAAGTCGGACATTCTGCCGGCCCGCGCGGCGGGGATGAACGCGGTTTACCTCCCGAACGAGAACACCTGGGTGTTGGAGCACGACGCCCTGGACCACGACGACGCGGCGGTGCTACACCTCGCCGCCTTCCCCGACCTGCTACACCACTTCTGACGCCTGAGCGCTCCGCCGCTTCTGGTCGGCGGAGCGCTCACACGTCCGTGCCGCGGACGATCGCCACCGCCACCCGACAGAACTCGTCCATGTCGGGCTGGAACCCGGCCGCGATGTCCGGGTGCAGACCGGAGCGGGTCTCGTCCAGCAGCCGTTGGCAGACCTGCTCGACCGGCTCGCCGGCGTAGCTTTCCCGGACCCCGTCGGTAGCGGCCTGCAGCGCCGAGGTCAGCTGCTCCTCCAGCGGGCCACGCAGTTTCTTCTGTACCGGGTCCCGGGGCTCCAGCGTGACGTGTGGCTCGGACATCGGCGCTCCCTTCCTCGGCGACCGGGTACCCCGCCGTCGGCGTCGGTTACACCGCGGTCGGCACGGCGGCGACCCGCACCTCGTACGAGTAGTCTTCCGCCGGCTCCTCCCGGTACGTCATCGTTCTGATCTGCCGGTCATCGTCGTAGAGTGCGACGTCCACCAGGACGCCGAGGTGGGCCAGACCGATGCTGGCCACCCGCTTCTTGTCCTGGAGCACCGCACATACCCCGCCGAGTAGCGTGCTGGCGTCGGATGTGCGGTGCCCCGGCGGGCAGCGCAGCACGAGGTCCACTTCGATCGGCCCGGACAACGGGGTCCAGCCGGTGCGCTGGGCCGCCGCACAGGTCGCTTGAAGTAGGGCGCGTACCCTCGTCGCCTGTCGATGCCCGGCGGCGAAGATGGACAGCGCTTCAGTTTTGACCGGTGGCAGGCCGTTCACCTTGACGGTCAGGGCGACAGCGCGGGTGTCCTGCACAACGGCACCTCCTTGTTGCGGATGATCCTGCCCAATCAGCGACGTAGCGGTGTGGGTTCGCTGGAAAACCGGCCGATCGGGCGGGCAGGGTTGGCCGAGGCGTGTCGACGTCGCTGGCGAACGCGCAGGTAAGGCTAGTCCACCTGGTGCGCTCTGGGTAACTGTTCGCTCACTCGATGAGATAGCGCCCGGCTAGGATTCGGTCGCGGCGGACCGAACGAACTCCGCGATCACCTGGCCGAGCTGCTCTCCCGCGTCCTCCTGGAGGAAGTGCCCGGCTCCCTTGATCACCGGGTGGTCGGGCCCGGCAGCACCCGGCACGGTGCGGCGCAGCACGGGCGCCATCCCCCCGGTGATCGGATCCTGGTCGCTGAACGCCACCAGGAACGGGCGCTCCCAACGGGAGAGTTCGGTCCAGGCGGCGCGGTTGGCGGTGCTGGCCGGATCGTCCGGTGCGGTCGGCACCAGGGTGGGCATGGTGCGGGCGCCGGCGAGGTAGGACTCGTCCGGGAACGGCGCGTCGTAGGCCGCCAGCTCCGCCTCGGTTAGCTCGCTCTGGCAGCCCGACTGCACCAACCGGGACACCGTCAGCTCAGGGGCCGTCTCGACCATTCGCCGGAACTGCCACCAGAGCTCCGGCATCGGCTGGTCACCGGTGGGCAGCCCGGTGTTGGCGGCCACCACCCGGGCGAAGCGGTCCGGGTGCTCGGCGACTAGGCGGAGCCCGATCAGGCCGCCCCAGTCCTGCCCGACCAGCGTCACCCCGGTCAGGTCCAACTTGTCGAAGGCGAAGCTGCGGATCCACTCGACGTGTCGGGCGTAGCTGTGCTCGCTGCGCTCGGCCGGCTTGTCGGACCGGCCGAATCCGATGAGATCCGGTGCGATGGCCCGCAATCCGGCCTCGGCGAGCACCGGGATGACCTTCCGGTACAGGAATGACCAGCTGGGTTCCCCGTGCAGCAGCAGCACCGGTTCCCCGTCGGCCGGGCCGGCCGTGACGTAGGCCATCCGTAGGCCGTCCAGGTCGACGTAGTGGGGCTCGTAGGGAAAATCGGGCAGGTTGGTGAACCGGCTGTCCGGAGTGCGCAGTGCAGACATGCCAGTCAATATCGCACAGTGCGCCGGTGTGCGGTTAGCGCGCTCAGCAGACCCGGGCCGACTGGGAGACGGCGTCCGCTCCCTCCCGCTCGATGGTGGTGAGGCTGTTGATCGTGGTGGCGGCGATGTTGCGCATCGCGTCCTCGGTAAAGAAGGCCTGGTGACCGGTGATCAGCACGTTGGGGAAGGTGTTGAGCCGGGAGAAGTCGTCGTCATCGAGGACCCGGTCGGAGAGGTCCTCAAAGAACAGGTCGGTCTCCTCCTCGTACACGTCGAGACCGAGATAGCCGATCTGGCCGTTCTTGAGCCCGTCGATCACCGCCCGGGTGTCCACCAGCGCCCCACGGCTGGTATTGATCAACATTGCCCCGCGGCGCATCTGGGCGATCCGTTCGGGGTTGATCAGGTGTTCGGTGTCCGGGGTCAACGGGCAGTGCAGGGTGATCACGTCCGAGTCGCTCAGCAGGCGCGGCAGCGGCACGTACTCGATCCCGGCCGCCGCCACCGCGTCGTCCGGGTACGGGTCGCTGGCGATGACCCGGCAGCCGAAGCCGGACAGGATGCGGGCCACGCAGAACCCGATCTTCCCGGTGCCGACGACGCCGACGGTCCGGCCGTGCAGGTCGAAGCCGAGCAGTCCGGTGAGCGCGAAGTTGTGCTCCCGGACCCGGTTGTAGGCCCGGTAGACCTTGCGATTGAGGGCGAGGATCAGGGCGACCGTGTGCTCGGCTACGGCGTACGGGGAGTACTCCGGCACCCGGACCACGGTGAGGCCGAGCCGGCGGGCGGTGGCCAGATCCACGTGGTTGAAGCCGGCGGAGCGGAGTGCGATCAGGCGGACGCCGTCCGCGGCCAGCCGCTCCAGTACCTCGGTGCCGAGGTCGTCGTTGACGAACGCGCAGACCGCTGCTGCGCCGCTGGCGAGCTTGGCGGTTTGCGGGGTCAGCCGGGGCTCGAGGAATTCCAGTTCGTGGTCGCCGGCCGGGTTAGCCGCCGACAGGAATTCCCGATCGTATGGTTTCGTGCTAAATACCGATACGCGCATGTGGAACCTCCGGTGACCACCGTACGACTTGCCTGGTTCGCCGCTTACAGCGGGTAGTCGACTGGGATTTGCGGCACTATACGGAATAAAGAAGACTTATTCGTACAAAGGTGGGTTGTCGGTAGCGTGACCTGCCGCTCCGGTGACCGCGTAGGCGGCAAGTCGGTCGGTAACTGGCAGGACAGGTGCTACAACGACTTACGTGACAGCCAGCGGCGAGCGAACACCCTCCGTCGAGCACGGTAACCACACCGGACCGGAGTCTGCTCACGGTGCGCCCGGTGCCGCTGGCTCGCTGCTGGTGCTCTGGGACATCGACGGCACCCTGATCGACAACGGTGGGGTGAGTAGGGAGGCGTACGCGTTGACCTTCACCCGGCTGACCGGCCGGCCCCCGGAGCACCCGATTGTTCCCGCGGGCAGGACCGATCCCGCGGTCCTGCGGCTCGTGCTGCGACAGCACGGCATCGACGCCACGCCGGACGTGATGGAACAGGCGGTTGACGTCATGAACAGGGTCTTCGAATCGTTCACGTCGCGGCTGGCCGAACGGGGACACGCCAAGATGGGGGCACAGGCGGCCATCGCGGCGTTGGCCGGGCGGGGTGACGTCGTCCAGTCCGTGCTGACGGGAAACACGCGGCACAACGCCCAGATCAAGGTTTCCGTATTCGGGTTGGCCGGCGCCCTCGACTACGAGGTGGGCGCGTACGGCTCGGACACCGAGGTGCGTGCCGACCTGGTGCCGGTCGCGCGAAGGAAGGCCACGGCGAAGTACGGGATCCCGTTCCCGCCGGCCCCCACGGTGCTGATCGGGGACACCCCACGTGACGTCAGGGCTGGCCGCTCCAGCGGCGCATTCACGGTGGCGGTGGCCACCGGCGAGTACGGTGTCGAAGCACTGGCCGCCAGCGGAGCCGACGCGGTTCTTCCCGACCTCCGAGATACCAGCGCCGTGGTCGATGCGGTGCTCGGGGCGTGGCGCGACCGGCCCGGGAGGCCCACCGATGAGACCGGTTGAGGGCGCCGAGGACCGCCCGGACGAGTACGAGTACATCCGGTCGGATTGGCACCGCTATCGACGGCTGGACCGGCTCGTCAACCACTGGGAGCGGCCCGGCTGGGAGGCGGGCCGCCGCTCCTACCACTGGATTGTTCGGTTTGACGAGCGCCCGGCGGTCCAGCGGCTCGCCGAGCGCTGTCAGGCCCGGCTGGGGCACCTGGAAACCCTGGATCTGGTTCCCGTCGCGAGTCTGCACCTGACCGTGCAACGGGTCTCCTTCACCGACGAGATCACCAGCTCGCAGGCGCTCGCGGTGGCCGCCGCGGCCAGCGAGCGGTGTGCGTCCATCCGGCCTTTCGCCGCGACTGTCGGCCCCCTCACCGGATCGGCGAACTCAGTCTTCCTGAGCGTGGGCCCGCACCGGCCCTTCCACCTCCTCCGGCACGCCGTGGTCGCCGCGACCGCGCACGTGCGAGGAGCCGAGGCCGTACCTGCCCAACCCACGAGCTTCGATCCACACGTCAGCATCGCCTACAACCGTCGACCCACCGTCGCGAAACCGGTCATCGAGCAGGTGGCGACCATGCGGTCGATCCCGCCGGTAACGGTCCAGGTCGAGACCGTCAGCCTGGTCGAGCTGCGGCGGGACGGGCACACCTACCTCTGGCGGCAGATCGCGGCCGTTCCGCTGGCGGCGCGGGGATAGCGCGCCGAGGCTACTGCGCGCAGCGGGCTTTACGTCGAGGCAGGGGATCGATGTAGTAACGCGCTGGCTTCGGTGCCGTCGCCGGTCCCGCCCGACAGGCGCCGGGCCGGCAGGGTCAGGACCAGCACGACCGCGAGCACCGGAATCGCCGCAGCGATGAGAAAGGCCGTGCCGGCGTTGGTGTGGCTGACCAGCACGCCGCCGAGAGCGTAGCCGCCGGCGCCGCCGAGACCGGTCGCGGAAGCGAGCCACGTGAACGCCTCGGTCCGGGAGCGCGCGGGCGCGAGAAGACCGCAGATCGTGGCCAGCGTGGTCGCTGCCGGGGAGATCGCGAGTCCGGCCAGGAACATCAGAGGATAGAGGACCGCGAGGTTCTGACCGGTCAACAGGGTGCAGAATCCGAGGCCGGTCAGGCCCAGTAGGACTGCGCACTGGCGCCGGATACCTCCGGGCCAGTCCCGCGCGCCGAACGCGAGCCCTCCCACCACGCTCCCGGCCGCCCAGACCGCCAACAGCACTCCCGCTGCGGACGCCGACCCGACTTCGGTTGCCCGGGCGATGACCCCGACCTCGATGAACCCGATCGCCGCCATCTGCATCGCCACGATGGGCAGGAGGGGAGCGAGTGCCAACAACCCGCGGTCCAACAACCCGTGGCTTCGGGTGGTCGCCCGATTGTGCTCACCCTTCGACCAACCCGCCTTGGCGGTGAAGAGCCCGGTGCCGACCAGACTCACGACGGCAGCGATAAGCAGCGCGGTCCCGGGCGAAGCCACTACCACCAGTGCGGCGACGAGCGCGGGACCCCCGATGAACATGACCTCCGCGCCGATCGTGTCCAGGCTCAGGGCGCTGGTCCGCTCGCTCGGCTTGCCGAAGCTGCGGATGAACACGGAGCGGATAGCCGCGCCCAGCGGCGGGGTCGACCCGCCAGCGACCGCTGCGAGCAGCCAGATGAACGGCGCGGGCAGCACGACGAGGGCGATGATGCCCGCCGCATTGATCGCCGCCGCGATGACCAGCACGGACGGCCCCCGGCGGTCGACCATCCGGCCGATGACGACGAAGCCGAAACTCGCGGCAACCGCATAGCTGGCCACCACCGCGCCCGCTGCCCCCAATCCGCCGAGGTGGTGTTGGGCGAACAGGAGCAACGCGAGCGGGACCATGGTCTGGGTGAGGCGTGCGATCAGCGAGCCGAGGAACGCCCACCGAACCGTGCGGTGCGAGACCACCACGAGGTACCGACGCATTCCGACGGGGCCGGCCACCGGCGGCGCGACGGTCTGGTCCGGCGCGCCGGTCTGGTCCGGGGCGGCGGTCTGGTCCGGGGCGGGACTCACGCCTGCCTTCCTCCGGGCATGGTTTGCGGGAACCCGTAGAGGATCAGTCGGACGGGCTCCTGCGCCTCCGAGGACGCGAGTTCGGCGCGGCGCACATGCTCCCGGGTGATCGACTCCACTGCCAGCCCCCAGGCGTGCAGTTCGGCGGGCGACATCAGCGCGGTGCGGCTGTGCATCGTCACCGACGAGTTCCACCCGGCGTGACGCTCGTCGTGCCCGGCCACGAACTCCTGTAACAGGGCCTGGTCCCGGTGCAGCCGGACGCGCATGAACTGCTCCTGCGCCGTCTCCATTTCCGGGTCATCCGTCGGCACGTCCGCCAAGGGCACGTCGGTCTCCCCGGTTGCCCGTCGCCAGGGGCGCTCCCGAAGGCTGGCGCCCTCCACCACGGCCGGCTCGACCAGGCCCTGCGCGGCGAGGATGCGCAGGTGGTAGGAGCAGGTCTTCGGGGTGAGGCCGAGCAGCGTGGCACTTTCACTCGCCGTCAGCGTGTCCCGTACCCGAAGCAGGTCGAGGAGAGCCAGACGGGTCGGATGTGCCAACGCCCGCAATCCCTCGAGCGTGGCCACCGATCGTGTTGTGGAAGACATGTTCCGGAACACTACTTCCGATCTCGAGAGGCGACAAGTTCGCTACGAAGAGTCGCCGCCGACCGGTCTGCAGCAGGTCCGGGACTACTCACCATTTCGTGGCGGGGCCTGGCCTAGCCCGGTCAACGGTCACGTGCTACGTGGCGTACCGCCCCGGCGACCCCTGGGGATGTCATGAGAGTCCGCCGTTCCCGACCATCTGGAGGACTGTTCCCAGGCCGTGAACCGGGCCTTTGGTCTGCGGCAGGATCAACGTGCGAATGTTCAGGGAAACTCCGCCGACGTCGTCCCTGGGGCTGTCGCCGACCATCAAGGTTTGGCTGCCTGGAACGTTGAGCAGTTCCAGCGCGCGGGCAAAGATCGCCGGGTCGGGCTTCACCAGGCCCACCTCGAAGGACAGCACCACGCCGTCGAGTAGGCCACTCACGCCAGCCCGGTCGAGGAACGAATGAATGTCCAGCCCAATGTTGGATAGCACCACGGTTCTGATGCCGCGCGACCTAAGTTCTTGAAGTACGGGGAGGGTGTCGGCGAACGGCACCCACTGATCCGTCATCACTGCGTACAGTGCGGCGATCAGATCGGGCTTAATGCCGGGATACAGCGAGACCGTCCGGTTGAAGACGTCCCAATGGCGCTCCCGGCTGAGATCGCGTTCGCTTCCCGGGTCGATCGTGTGGGCATGCTGCCAAAGCTGGTCAAGATGCGCACACAGGCCCGTGATCTGGCTGGCGCTCAGATCCGGCGCCGCGTTTCCCTCCTCCGCCAGATGGCGGAGAGCGGCCTCGACCCAACGACTGGCGTCGCCGCCCTGGACCAGCGTGGAGTGGAAGTCAAAGATGACCCCCTTGATCGGTTCGGGCGCCTTGTTGATAAGCATGCCGCAGCCTATCCGCCGCGCGCCCTCGGCTCCGCGTCAGACTTGGTCCATCTTGGCTGAGGTGTGACGGGCGGGCGAGGGGCGCGGCGAGCGGCGGGGCGGGAGCACATACCGCGCGGTCGGCGCACCGCAGGTTCGACAGCGGGACAGCCACGACGCAATCGCCCGCTGAACGTACTTGTTAAGGGCTGTCTGTTGCACTCCCTTGGCATTAGCGGCATTGTCGCATTCAACTTTCGCCGGTAATCTCCTCGGCGGCGGAAATTCCGGAAGGGGATCGATTAATCGTGCGTGCGCTGCTGGGTAATCGCGCCTATCGGAGGCTTTTCGCTGCCCAGATAGTCGCGCTCCTCGGCAGTGGTTTGGCGACAGTGGCGCTCGGGCTGCTCGCCTATGACCTTGCGGGCGCGCGGGCCGGAGCGGTCCTCGGGACCGCATTGACGATCAAGATGGTCGCGTACGTGTGCGTGTCGCCGCTGGTGGGAGCGGTTCTGGACCGGGTGCCGCGGGGCGTGGTGATGGTGGGCGCAGACCTGGTCCGGTGCGGAGCCGTCCTGCTGCTGCCGTGGGTCGACGCGGTCTGGCAGATCTATCTGATCATCGCGGTGCTGCAGGCCGCGTCGGCCACTTTCACGCCCACCTTCCAGTCCGTGCTCCCGGATATCATTCCGGATGAGGAGCACTACACGAAGGCGCTCGCCGCGTCGCAGCTTGCCGTCTCCCTGGAGAATATCGCCAGCCCGGTTGTCGCCGTCGCGTTGCTGCTCGTTCTGAAGTTCAATCTTCTGTTTGTGGGGACGGCCGTGGGATTCCTCGTCTCCGCGCTGTTTGTCGGCGCGGCAACGGTGCCCAGGGCGCAACGTAGCAGCCGGGTCCGGTTCTCCGAGCGCCTCTTCGCCGGGGTGCGGATGTTCGCGGCCGCGCCGCGATTGCGGGCGGTGCTGGCGCTGAACATGGTCGTCGCCGGCTCTGGTGCCATCACCCTGGTCAGTACGGTCAACGTGGTGCGCGACCTGCTGAACGCCACCGAGGCGCAGGTTCCACTCCTGCTCACCGTCTCCGGCCTCGGCAGCATCGCGGCGGCGCTCGGCGCGCCGCTGCTGTTGCGCCGACGCGAGGATCGAGGTGTGCTGCTCATCGGCACTGGCACGGCTCTGCTCGCCCTCTCCGGGGCGCTGCTGCTGCCGACGGTGCCGTCCTGGCCGTTGGCGATGGGTGTCTGGCTACTCATCGGTTTCGCCGGTGGCCTGATTGTCGTCACGGTCAACCGGGTGTTGCGTGCCTCCTCGGCTGCCGCCGACCGGCCAGCGTTGTTCGCCGCCCAGTTCTCCCTGTCTCACCTCTGCTGGCTGCTCACCTACCCGCTCGTCGGCTGGGTCGGCGCGGGGGCCGGCTTGCCCACGGCGTGGGCGCTCCTGGCGGGCTTGGTGCTAGTGGCGGGACTCGCCGCCGGCCGGCTCTGGCCCGCTGGCCTTCCCGACGTTCTCCGGCACCAGCATGGCGTGAACGCTGATCGCGCGCACCTGGTCGACGCCGAGTGGAATGGAGTGGCGTGGGTGCACACCCACCGGGTGACGATCGACGTCAATCACACACGCTGGCCGCAGCCGGTGTGAGTAGTTAATACGAGCATGGTGATCATCGCGATAGCTGGACATTAATCGAACGTTCGTTTAGTCTGGGTAGCGTGTCCGATGAATCGCCGCCGAGAGGCGACAAGTCCGCCACGAAGAGCCGTATCCTTGCTGCCGCAATCACGCTCTTCGCCGATCAGGGTGTAGCGGGCACCGGGGTCCGTGCCATTGCGGCGGCAGCCGACGTCCACCCCTCACTGATCATTCATTACTTTGGTACGAAGGACGGGCTGCGGGTGGCCTGCGACAAGCATGTCGCGGCCTTCGTGCGGGAGCACAAGCAGCAGGTGATGCGGGCCGGCAGAATCGACCCGGCGGAGCTGCGGGATCTGAGTGACGGGCCGCCGCTACTGCGATACCTGGCCCGGGCGCTGGCCGACGGCTCCCCGCACACGGCCGCGCTGGTAGACGAGATGGTCAAGGACGCGGTCGACTACCTCGCCGAAGGAGTCGCGTCGGGCTTGATCCGACCGACGGATTATCCCTACGAGCGGGCGGCGCTCCTCGCGATCTGGTCCCTGGGGGCACTCGCACTCCACGAACATGTGCAGCGGCTGCTCGGGGTCGACCTGACCAACCTCGATGGTGGGGCGGCGGTGGAGTCAGCCTACGGGCAGATGGCGTCGGAGCTACTCGGTAAAGGAATCTTTCGCACCTGATCAATCGATGCTCACACCCCTGAGGCGGCGAACATGGACCTGACCCAGACGCTCGGCAAAATCCTCTCGCTGTATCTGTTGACCTCCGGAGTCGCGTTTATCGTGGCCACCCAGTTCTATCTGCGACTCACCCAACGGGCCGACCGGTCGGATCTGATGGCGGTGAACATCTCCGGCATGATGCACCTCTTCGTCGGCTTCGGCGTACTGGTCACCCACTTCGAGTGGGGTGGCGTGCCGGAGGTGCTGGTGACCCTGCTGGGAGTCTTCTTCACCCTGCGCGGTATCAGCTACTACTGGATCCCTCAGCTGGTGCTGCGGTCGGCGGAACAAGGGCGCGGGTCAGCCCAGGGGCTTCGGGTGATGGGGGTCGGCTTCATCGGCTACGGCGCGCTCCTGGGCTACCTCAGTTTCTTCGGCTGAACCAGTACGGGAAGCGTGTTGGGTCGGTGCCGCCCAATCTGGCGGCACCACTCCGTACGTCAGGGCAGGGTGTCCAGGTGCGGGCCAACCGTCTGCGCGAAGCTGTCGCCGTTGGTCACGTCCCAGTTCACCGACCAGGTCATCGCGCCCCGCAGCCCCGGGTAGGTGCGGGGCGGCTGGAAGCTGCCGCAACTCGTACCCCTGGTCAGGCAATCCAACGCGGCGTTGACCACACTGGGTGCGACGATCCCCCCACCGGCCGCGCCCGGGCCGGCGGGCAGGCCCAGCCCGACCTGGTCCGGCCGCAGCCCCGCCTCCAACTGGATGCAGGCCAACGCGACGATGAAGTTCACCGTTCCCTGGCTGTAGGCGAACCGCTGGTCGCAGCCGAGCATTGCGCCGGAGTTGTAGAACTGGGTATTTACCACCGTCAGGATGTCCTGGATGTCGAGCGCCAGTTTGAAGTAGCTGCTGGCTGGGTTCTGCATGTCGATGGTTTGGGGCGCCATCGCGATGATCAACCCAGCCCCGACTTGGGCCCGCAGGGACCGGAGGGCCTGCGCCATGTAGGTGGGATTGAGGCCGTTCTCCAGATCGATGTCCACCCCGTCGAAGCCGTACTGCTGGATGAGGGCGTACACGGAGTCGGCGAAGGCGACCGCGGAGGCCGCGTCGTTGACGGTAACCCGTCCGGTCTCGCCGCCGACCGAGATGATGACCTTCCTGCCCTGGCTCCTGAGGTCTGTACGTCGGCCGAGAAGTCCGCGTCGGTGTAGCCGCCAAGGGCGGCGGAGAGGCCCGGATCAACGGCGAAGGTCACCTCGCCGGGGGTGGCGGTCGCCTCGGCGAAGGCGACGGCGACCACGTCGTACTCGGCGGGGACCTCCCGCAGGCGCAGCTCGACCGCCGGGTTGTCGAAGTTGTGCCAGTAGCCGGTGAGGATGTGCGCGGGCAGGTCGTCATCCGGGGGAGTGGTGGTGGGCGGCGGGCTGGTCGGTGGGCTGGTGGTGGGCGGCGCGGTCGTTGGTGGTGGTGGCGTGGTGGGCGGCGGTGCACCGCCGCACTCCGCGCCGTTGAGCTGGCAGTTGGTCGGCGAGCCGGGTCCGCTGCCGATGAAGCCGAAGGAGACCGAAGCGCCCGGCGCGATGGTGCCGTTCCAGGACCGGTTGCTGAAGGTGTACCGCTGGCCGGCGGAGTGCAGCAGCGCTTCCCAGTAGGTGCCGACCGTCGTGCCGGCGGGCAGGTCGAAGGCGACGCTCCAGCCGGTCACGCTGCTGCTGCCGCCGTTGGTGATCGTGTATCTGCCCTCCCACCCGGTGCCCCAGTCGGAGACCTTGGCGAAGGAAGCGGTGGGGCCGGCGGCGTACGCCGGTTTCGCCAGCCAGGCCGCGCCGAGCGCGACGGTCAGGACGGTGACCAGGATCAGGGAACTGGGACGCTTCATGGGAGCCTCCACGCCTGGACAGGCAGCTGCCGGTAGCTACGTCGTCACACCGTCCTATTATTAAGACTGTTAACTATTTATGTCTAGGGGTGGCCGTGTCGCGCTAGCTGCAGGTGAGGTGCGCCGCCGCGGAACAAGGAAGACATTTCGTATAAATGGTACGGTTCGGTGTGTCGTTCCGTCCGCGTCTGCCCTGGTCCCGCAGCCAGGGTGACGCATCGGCGGGGGAGGCGGACCGGCCGCGGCGCGAGCTGACCATGATCGCGGCCGCTGCCTGCATCTTCCTCGTGCAGCTGGACTTCTACGCGTTGAATCTCGCCCTGCCGACCATGGCGGCGGAGTTGGGGACGACCACCACCGATCTGCACTGGGTGGTCAGCGGCTACATCCTGGCCCAGGCGGCGTTCCTCCTCCCCGGTGGCAAGCTCGGCGACATCCTCGGGCGCCGCCGCATGCTGCTGGTCGGCCTGATGATCTTCGGGGCCGCTTCGCTCGGTGCCGGTCTGGGCTCCGACCCGGCGATCGTGATCGCTTTCCGGGCCGTGCAGGGGATGGGATCGGGCATCGTGTTCCCCCTCGCCTTCGCGGTGATCACCGAGGCATACCCGGGGAAGCGGGCGAAGCGGGCGATCGGCAACGCCTACGGCATCGGGGCGGTGGCGCTGGCGCTGGGGCCGCTGCTCGGCGGCGGGGTCACCGAGTGGCTCAGCTGGCGCAGCGTGCTCCTGGTTAACGTGCCGCTCTGCGTTGTCGCCATCGTCGCCAGCGTCGCCTGGCTGCCGGAGTCGCGGGACCCCACGGTGTCGCGGGCGATTGACCTGGCTGGTCTGGTCGTGGTGGTGCTCGGGATCCTCGCGGTCACCGTCGCGGCAGACCGGATGAACGCCTGGCGACCGGTGGTGGCCACCGCCCTCGCCGTCGGTGGGCTGGTGCTGCTGGCCGCGTTCGTGCTCCGGGAACGGGCCGCCAAAAGTCCACTGGTCCGGCTGGATCTCTTCCACGACGTCAGGTTCGTGGCCGTGACCCTGATGGGGCTGGTCGCCAACATCGCCTTCGTGGTCACGATCTTCGCCACCACGATCCATCTACAACAGGTCCAGGGCTACTCGCCGTTCGTCGCGGGCCTGGCGGTCCTCGCCGCCTCGATCAGCGGTGGCCTCGCCGGTCCGTTCGCGGGTCGGCTCAGCCAACGGGTCGCGGTGCGTCGGTTGATCGCCGCGGCCACCCTGGTCGGCGCGGTCGGCCTGGTCGTGGTGGCCTTCGGCGGTGAGATCGTGCCGTACCTGATCGGTCTGGCCATCGCCGGGTTCGGCTACCGGACCGGGCTCACCCTGACCAACCTGGGCACGCAGGCCATGGTCCCGGCCGAGCGGGCCGGCGAGGCATCCGGGACCACGCTCTCGATCCTCTCCGCCGGCTCGGGCATCGCGATCGCGACGGTCGGCACGCTGATCGAGCAGGGCGACCTCGCTGCCGGCATCATGCGAGTTCTCCTGGTAGTCGCGGCCGGTAGCGCCGTGGCCGCGCTGCTGCTGGTCCGGATCCCCTGACCCGCCCGACCGGGCTACGCCGCTGCCCGGGTGGCCAAGGGTGACTCCGCGGCTGCCCCGCCGACAGCACCCGAGCACTCTGAATCCAGACGCCAGCAGAACATCCCCACCCCCAAACCAGCAAGATCAACGCATTCGGGCCAAAGACGACGCCGATCACTCATTGACGGATTCAGGTTAAGGTCCTCTCGTGCCGCACCGGAGGGGAGATCCGATGATCGAGAAGACCGTTATCCGGCCCGTGCCCGAGGGCTACCACGCCGTCATGCCCTGGCTTATCTCAAGCGACACCGCCCGCCTCATCGACTTCCTCGTCGGGGCGTTCGACGGCCAGGAGCTGGCGCGGCTGCACAACGAGGACGGCAGCGTCTCGCACGCCGAGGTACGCGTCGAGGGCTCCGTCCTGCTCATGTTCGACGCCCGGCCGCACTGGCCCGAAACCCCCGCCTTTCTGCGGCTCTACGTTGCCGATGCGGACGCGGCTTTCGCCCGGGCGCTGCACGCCGGCGCCACTCCCGTCACGGACATCACCTACCTCGCGTTCGGGGACCGGATCGGGCGGGTCCGGGACCCCCTCGGCAACGTGTGGTGGATCCAGGAACGGATGGAGGAGCTGGACCTCGAGGAGATGAATCGGCGTGCTCAGCAGCCCGAGTACGCCGACGCGATGCGCTACGTGCAGAGCGCCGAACTGGTGCAGCCGCGCCCGTCCTGACCGCTCCGCCGCCGATCAGGTGAGGTTCGAGGCGGACTGACTCGCTGAAGGCGGGGTGCGCCTCGGGGCTAGCCGTTCCGGCTGACCAGCGGTTGTGGCAGCTGGTAGCCGCCACACGATCAACGGCCGGTGGCGCCGTCGATGAGTTCGCGAAGGACGTCGGCGTGCCCGGCGTGCCGGGTGGTTTCGCTGGTCATGTGAGCCATTACCCAGCGAAGCGTACGGGGCTCCTCGTTCACGGACTGGGCCGTACGGACGTCGAGGTCACCAGCCGCGCGGATGTGCACGTCGCTGTCGGCCACCGCGGCGCGGTAGTCGGCAATGACCTGTTCGGCAGGCTGATCATCCGCGACAACCATGTCCATGTTGGCTTCGGCGTACCGGGGGTCGCCGGCCACTGTGTATCCGAACCAGTACCGCTCGGCGCCGGTCAGGTGCTGGACCAGCCCGAGCAACGTCGTATCGGACACCACCAAGCGGCGTCGCAACTTCTCCTCGTCCAGCCCTTCCAGCTTTTTCAGGACGCAGGACCGGCTGAAGGACAGAAACGCCAGTGCCGTATCCGTTTCGCTGTCGTCGTTGAACGGCACAGGTTCGCGCTGTGACTCGAGCACGGGCACGACCCTACCGTCACCCGCGCCGGCAAGCACTCCCACATCGTCAGCGGCACCCGCTCATCGGCAGATCCGGACGCCGCCGGGTCGACCAACACGGCCCGCCGCGGGCAGCAGGTCGTCCAACAGGTCGGCGAGAACATCCACGCCGTCCGGGCTGAGCACCGACTCGGGGTGGAACTGCACCCCGGCCACGCTGGCGCCGCGCAGCGCGTGTACCGCACCGCTCGTGTCGTCCCGGGCCACCTCCACCGGGCCGTACGGGGTGGGCAGGCGATCGGTGTCCGCTCGGGCGGTGAAGGTCGAGTAGAAGCCGACCCGCCGCTGGACGCCGAAGATCTCCACCTCCCGCTGCAGCCCCTGGTACGGGGCGTCCCGGCGGTGCAGGGGCAGCCCGAGTAGCCCGCAGAGCAGCTGGTGGCCGAGGCAGACCGCGAGGGTCGGCTGGCCGGTGGCGAGGAGTTCGGTGAGCAGCCGGCGTAGCGCCGCCATCTTCGGCTGGGTCAGCGCTGCCGGGTCGCCGGGCCCCGGTCCGACCACCACCAGGTCGTATCCGTCCCGCGGGCCGGGCGCGTCCCACGGCCGCACGGTAACGCTGAGGCCGAGTGCCCGTAGCTGATGGGCAAGCATGCCGGTGAAGGTGTCCTCCCCGTCCACGATCAACGCCCGGCGGCCGGTGAGCCCGGGACGGCCGGGGGCGTCCGCCGGCCGCTGATCCAGCCAGAACCGGGCCAGCGGCGCGTTGCGGGCGGCCAATGCCGCGCGTACCTCCGGGTCGTCGGCGAGCCGGGGCACCGCCCCCGCGGCTGCCGCGGGCGCCTGCGGGCCGAGGCCCAGCGCGGCGAGCACCCCGGCGGCCTTGGCGTGGGTCTCCGCGACCTCGCCGGCGGCGACCGAGTGCCGGACCAGGGTCGCCCCGACCGACACCCGCAGCTCACCGGTGGGGGAGAGCTCGGCGGTACGGATCAGGATCGGGGCGTCGAGGGTCTGCCGGCCGCTCTCGTCCCGACCGAGCAGCGCCAGCACCCCCGCGTAGTAGCCGCGCCCGGTGCGCTCGTGCCGCGCGATGACCCGGCACGCGTTCTCCATCGGGCTGCCGGTCACCGTGGGGGCGAACATCGTCTCCCGCAGCACGTCGCGGACGTCCTTGGAGCCCCGCCCCGCCAGCAGGTACTCGGTGTGGGCGAGGTGGGACATCTCCTTCAGGTACGGGCCGACCACCTGGCCTCCCCGCTCGGCGACCGAGGCCATCATCTTCAGCTCCTCGTCGAGGACCATGTACAGCTCCTCGGTCTCCTTCGGGTCGGCGAGGAAGCGCAGCAGGTCAGCCCGGTCGGCAGCGGCGCCGGTGTGGCGGAAGGTGCCGCTGATCGGGTTCATCAGGACCAGCCCGTCGGTCACGCTGACGTGCCGCTCCGGGCTCGCCCCCACCAGCGTCCGGGTGCCGGTGTGCACGACGAACGTCCAGTAGGCGCCGCGTTCGCGCAGCAACAGCGAGCGCAGCGCCGCCAGCGCCGCCCGCAGCGGCGCACCCTGCACGGTGGCGTGCAGGGTGCGGTGGATGACGAAGTTGGCACCTGCTCCCTGGCCGATCTCGTCGGCCAGCACCCGGTCAACGGTGGCCGCGTACTCCTCGTCGGAGCTGTCGAAGCCCGCGTTCTGGGTGACCACCGCGCCGTCCGGCAGTGCCGCCAGCGCCGCCGGGAGGTCAATCTCCTCGTGCCGGTCGATCACCAGGCACTCCAGCGGGGCGCCGTCGTCAACGCAGTCGAAGCCCCGTTCGATCACCTGCCGGTAGGGCACCAGCGCGAGGGTGGCGGGCCCCGCTGCTCCGGTCGGCAGCGGGATGTCGGCGAGTCGTTCCACCACCCGTACCGACCCGGTGTAGAGGTCGAGGTGGTCGGCGCCTTCGCGGCGGACGAGCGCGAACGGGCCGGGGTCGGTGCCGGCTGCGACGGCGGCGAGTAGCGGGGGAAGGTGGGTCATCGGGTCTCCTCGGTCCGGTGCCACCCGATGGGCGGTCCGGTGCCGGTCCGAGACCGACGGCCGCCTCGACGGGCGGCCGCGTGAAGCTACGCGCGAAGAGTGGCCGCCGGGTCGGCGGGCCACCAGCGGTGCAGGTGCGCGAGCATGTGCACCACCCTACGCGGTCGTCGCCGAGGGCGGTAGCGAGAGCTCCACCGCGCCGGGCGGAGAAAGCGTGACCGACGATGACGACAGCGCGGAAGCGGGAGCCTCACCCCGCCCGGGCCGGATAGCGTGACCGACGATGACCACACTCGCGTTGGACCTGGGCACCTCATCGGTACGGGGCATGGTGCTCGACGAGGCCGTCCGGCTGCTGCCCGGGGCGTTGGCCCGGCGGCGGGTGAGCCCTGTCATCGGCGGGGACGGCGCCGGCACGCTGGACGCGCAGAGCTACCTGGCCTGCCTGGGGCAGTGCCTGGACGAGTTGGCCGCCGGCGGGCACCTGGACGGTGTCAACCTGGTGGCTACGTCCGCGCAGTGGCACTCGGTGGTCGCGCTCGACGCCGACGGCAATCCGATCGGCCCGGCGCTCACCTGGCTGGACACCCGACCGGTGCCGCCGCCCGGGCAACCCGGCCCGCGTGACCCGGAGGCTTTCCACCAGCGCACCGGCACCTGGTGGCATCGCTGTTACTGGTCGGTCCGGCTGCCCTGGCTGCGGGCAAGAGCCGGTGGTCCCGCCACCCGCTTCGCCGGGCTGGCCGAGTACGCCCTCGGCGTGCTGCTGGACCCGGTCCCGATGTCGGTGTCGCAGGCCTCCGGCACCGGCCTGCTCGACCTCGGCACGATGGACTGGGACCCGGAGGCGTGTGCGCTGGCCGGCACCGGCCCGGGGGAGTTGCCGGAGTTGGCGCCGGTGGACTGGCATGGTCGGCTGCGCGCGGAGTACGCGCGCCGCTGGCCGTCGTTGGCCGGGGCGCGGTGGACGGCCCCGATCGGGGACGGGGCCGCCTCGAATATCGGCTCGGGCTGCGTTGATCCGGGACGGGCGGCGGTGACGGTGGGCACCTCGGCGGCGGTCCGGGTGGTGCGGGCAGTCGCACCGGGGGAGCCGTTGCCCCGGCTGGCACCGAGCCTCTGGCGGTATCGGGTTGATCAGCGGCACATCGTGACCGGGAACGCGTACTCCGCGGGCGGCAACCTCTTCGCCTGGGCCAACCGGGAGCTGCGGCTCCCCGCCGGGGCCGCGCTGAGCGCGGCCCTGGCCCGGGTGCCGGTCGTCGGCGGTGGGCCGGCGGTGAACGTCCGTTTCGGGGGCGACCGGCCGCCCGGGCTGGCTCCGGCGGGTTCCGGGGTGTTGGCCGGGCTCGGCTTCGGCACCACTGCCGTGGAGATCCTGGCTGGCCTGATGCGGGGTCTGTGTGAGCTGGTCGCGGTGGACCTGGCCGCCCTGGAGTCGGAGCTGGGCCCGCGGCCGGTCGAGGTGGTCCTGGGCGGCGGAGCGATGGCGGCGTCCGAGTGGTGGCGTCGGGCCTTCGCCGTGGCCCTCGCTCCCCGGCCGGTCTGGCACCAGCGGAACCCGGAGATCGGCGCGGCCGGCGCGGCGCTGGTGGCACTCGGCCGGATCGGCGACGCGGCCGGGGTTGCCGATCTGGACCGGACCGGCGAGTTGACCGCTCCTTCCTGACCTCCGCGCCACCGGACTTCCGCGCCACCGTCGCTGTTGCACCGCTCCCGTGTGGGGTGTGGGTTGCGCTTCGCGGTCAGAACCCGCCCGCCGCGATCACCTCGCGGTACCAGTGTGCGCTGCGCTTGGGCACTCGGCGTTGGGTGGGGTAGTCCACGTAGACCAGCCCCCAGCGCTGGTCGTAGCCCTCGGCCCACTCGAAGTTGTCCAGCAGGGACCAGACGTGGAAGCTCTCCAGTGGTACGCCGGCGGCGATGGCGCGGTGTGCGGCGGCCAGGTGATCGTGGAGGAACTGGATCCGCCGGCCGTCGTCAACCGTCCCGTCAGCGCCGAGGGTGTCGGGGGTGGGTAGGCCGTTCTCGGTCACGGTCAGCGGGATCGGGCCGTAGTCCCGGGTGATCCGGGTGAGGATGTCGTACATGCCTTCGGGGTAGATCTGCTGCCAGGACGCCTCGGAGGTGGGCCAGCGTCGCACGGTGGTGCCGGCGGCCGTGACGTAGTACGGGGTGTAGTACTGCACGGCCAGTAGGTCCACGGGAGCGCAGATGATGCCGAGGTCGCCGTCGTGGATGCCGCGGATCATCCGGTGGCCCGGGCCGAGGTCGTCGAGCACGTCCTGGGGGTATTGGCCGGTGAGCGTCGAGTCGAGGTAGAGCCGGTTCTCGTAGCCGTCGTAGCGCCACGCCGCCTCGGTCGCGTCGGGGGAGGAGTCGGCCGGGTAGCACGGGTGCAGGTTGAACGCCGGGCCGATGCGCCCGATGCCATCGACGGCCCGGTACGCCCGGACGGCGAGTCCGTGCGCGAGCTGCAGGTGGTGCGCGACCAGATATGCGGCCTGCTGGTCCTGGTGACCGGGGGCGTGATGGCCGGAGAGGTAGCCGTTCTGCACCACGGTCTTCGGTTCGTTGATGGTGAGCCAGGTCGGCACCCGGTCTCCGAGGGCCTGGAAGACGTGTTCGGCGTAGTCGGCGAAGCGGTAGGCGACTTCCCGGGATTCCCAGCCGCCCCGGTCCTGGAGGGCCTGGGGGAGGTCCCAGTGGAACAACGTCGCCACCGGCTGGATGCCGCGGTCGTGTAGTCCGTCGAGCAGCCGCCGGTAGAAGTCCAGCCCGCGCTGGTTGGGCGCACCGGTGCCATCGGGCTGGATGCGGGGCCAGGCGATGGAGAACCGGTAGCTGCGCAGGCCCAGCTCGGCCATGAGGTCGAGGTCCGCGTCGTAGCGGTGGTAGTGGTTGGCGGCGATGTCACCGGTGTCGCCGTTCCGGATTCGTCCCGGGGTGTGGCTGAAGGTGTCCCAGATCGACTCGCCCCGGCCGTCCTCCTTGGCCGCGCCCTCGATCTGGTAGGCGGAGGTGGCGGCTCCCCAGCCAAAGTTCGGTGGGAAGCGCAGCGTGCCCGCCGGCCGGGACTCCGAGCTGTCGGGCTGCGCGGGGTGGGGGAGGGTAGACATCGGGGGAGTCTCCTCTGCTAGTTCTGAATCGGACCGGGAGCGCTCCCAAGGACAGAGTACGCCTTCGGTCCTCCCGGCGGGAGCCCGGAGGTGCGGGGATTCTAGGCAGGGCGGGGGGCGGTGCGCCCCGGTCGCACTGTCGCCGGGGTGCGAGATGGGGGCGGGGGAGGGCAGCCCCCGCCCCCATCGGTGCTGGACACGCCGGGTCGGACGGTGGCGTCTGGCCCGTGCGTGTCACCTGGGAGCCGGGTCACGCGAGTGGCTTGTGGATTCACCTCCTTCCACTATGGAAGTGGGAGGCGAGGTGGAAGCGCTCCCAATGTTCTGGTGCGACTGTAACGTCTCGTAACTGCTTTGTGAAAGCGTCGTAACAAAATTGAAACATCCAACTGCATTGATTCAATCTCTCCTTGTGGGAGCGTTTCCAGGCGTGGCAAGCTGATGGGTGAGCCGCCGTCGCGGGAGCGCGGGGCCGAGGGCAGCCGGGGACGTCCGGTGCGGCACCCGAGGTGGACGGGTGCCCGTCCACGCCACGTCACCGGCCCCGGCCTTGGCCGGAGGTCCTTCACCCCGGGTGCCTCGCCCGCCGCAGGAAGAACGGCCAGGCGCCCCGCCGGAGTCTCGGCTCCGGCCTGGCCCGAGGAGGCACCGCGCATGAGACCCATGAACCGACGCCGCGGCTGGGCGATAGTCACCGCGGCGGTACTGGTGGTAGCCGGCGGGGCGGCCCTACCCGCGCCGGCCGCGTCGGCCGCGCCGACGTGCGACGTCAGCTACACCACCAACGACTGGGGCAGCGGCTTCACCGCGAACATCACCCTCACCAATCTCGGCGACCCGATCACGGGCTGGACCCTGCGGTTTGCCTTCGCCGGCAACCAGACCATCACCCACGGCTGGTCGGCGCGGTGGAGCCAGAGCGGCAGCGACGTCACCGCCACCAACGAGTCGTGGAACGGCGGTCTCGGCACCGGCGGCACCGCGCAGATCGGCTTCAACGCCGCGTACAGCGGTACCAACGCCGACCCGACCTCGTTCTCCGTCAACGGCGTTCCCTGCGGCGGTGCGCAGCAGCCGCCGACGGTGACGCTGAACGTGCCGGCGGGGCCCTTCGAGGCGCCGGCCGACGTGCCGCTGACGGCCACCGCCAGCGACCCGGACGGGAGCATCAGCAAGGTCGAGTTCTACCGCAACGGTCTGCTGGTCAACACCGACACCACCGCGCCGTACGGGTACACCCTGCCGGGGCTGCCGGCCGGCTCCTACACCGTGCAGGCCCGGGCGTACGACGACACCGGGCTCAGCGCGATCGCGGAGCAGTCCTTCACCGTCGCGCCCGCCACCGGTCCGCAACTGGTCGCCACTCCTGCCACGGTGGGCGTACCGGAGGGCGGCAGCGCCACCGTGACCCTGACGTTGAGTGCGGCGCCGGCCGCGAACGTCCCGGTGAGCCTCGGCCGTACCGGTGACTCCGACCTCACCGTCGCCCCCACCTCGCTGACGCTGACCACCGGGAACTGGAACACCGGTGTCGACGTGACCGTGTCGGCGGCCGAGGACGCCGACACCGCCGGGGGGAGTGCGACGATCACCGCGTCCGCCGCCGGCCTCGCCACCCTGACGATTACCGCGACGGAGATTGACAACGACGTTCCCGGCGGCGACAACGAGTACATCGCACGGTTCCTCACCCAGTACGGCAAGATCAAGAATTCGGGGTACTTCAGCCCCGAGGGGGTGCCGTACCACTCCATCGAGACCCTGATCGTCGAGGCGCCGGACCACGGCCACGAGACCACGAGTGAGGCGTTCAGCTTCTGGCTCTGGTTGGAGGCGCAGTACGGCCGGGTGACCGAGGACTGGGCGCCGTTCAACAACGCCTGGACGGTGCTGGAGAACTACATCATCCCCTCCTCCGCCGATCAGCCGACCGCGGGCGCTCCCGGCACCGCGCAGTACGCCGCCGAGTACGACCTGCCCAGCCAGTACCCGGCGCAGCTGCAACCGAATGTCCCGGTCGGCCAGGACCCGTTGCGGGCCGAACTCCAGTCCACCTACGGCACCGGTGACATCTACGGCATGCACTGGTTGCTCGACGTGGACAACACCTACGGCTTCGGCCGGTGCGGCGACGGCACCACCCGGCCGGCGTACATCAACACGTTCCAGCGCGGGCAGCAGGAGTCGGTCTGGGAGACCGTCCCGCAGCCGTCCTGCGAGACCTTCACCCACGGCGGGCAGTACGGCTTCCTGGACATCGCCGTCCAGGAGCAGAACGCACCGGCGAAGCAGTGGAAGTACACGAACGCGCCGGACGCCGACGCGCGGGCGGTGCAGGCCGCCTACTGGGCGCTGACCTGGGCCACCCAGCAGGGCCGGGCCGCGGAGGTGGCGGACACGGTGGCCAAGGCCGCCAAAATGGGTGACTACCTGCGGTACGCGATGTTCGACAAGTACTTCAAGCAGATCGGCAACTGTGTCGGGGCGTCCACCTGCCCTGCCGGCAGTGGCCGGGAGTCCGCGCACTACCTCCTGTCCTGGTACTACGCCTGGGGTGGCGCGTACGAGCAGGGTCAGAACTGGTCGTGGCGGATCGGCTCCAGCCACAACCACTTCGGCTACCAGAACCCCTTCGCGGCCTGGGCCCTGACCACCGTGCCGGAGCTGGAGCCGAGGTCGCCGAGCGCGACCACCGACTGGGCCCAGAGTCTGGAGCGGCAGCTGGAGCTGTATACCTGGCTCCAGTCCGCCGAGGGTGCGATCGCCGGTGGTGCGACCAACAGCTGGGGCGGCCGGTACGGCCAGCCACCCGCGGGAACGCCGACCTTCTACGGCATGTTCTACGACGAGAAGCCGGTCTACCACGACCCGCCGTCGAACCAGTGGTTCGGCATGCAGGTCTGGTCGATGCACCGGATCGCCGAGTTGTACCTGGAGACCGGTGATGCCCGGGCCGAGGCGTTGCTGGACCGGTGGGTGCCCTGGGCGATCGCCAACACCACGCTGGGCGCCGACTGGTCGATCCCGGCCGAGCTCACCTGGACGGGCCAGCCGAACACCTGGAACCCGACCAACCCGGAGCCGAACACCGACCTGCACGTCGAGGTGACCGACACCGGCCAGGACGTCGGTGCCGCCGCGGCCTACGCCCGGACCCTGACCGCGTACGCGGCGCGGTCGGGGAACGTGGCCGCGAAGAACACGGCCAAGGGGCTGCTGGACGCGCTACACGCCGCCAGCGACGCCCTGGGTGTGTCGACGGTGGAGGCGCGGGGCGACTACGAGCGCTTCGACGATGTCTACGACGCCAGCACCGGGCAGGGTCTCTACCTGCCGCCGGGCTGGACGGGCGCGATGCCCAACGGCGACGTGATCGAGGAGGGTAGGAGCTTCGTCGAGATCCGGTCGTTCTATCTCAACGATCCGGACTGGCCGAAGGTCCAGGCTTATCTGGACGGCGGCGCGGAGCCGACGTTCCGCTACCACCGGTTCTGGGCCCAGGCCGATGTCGCGATGGCGTACGCCGACTTTGGGCGGCTCTTTCCGAACGACTGAGTCCCCGGCTTAGCGACGTAAATGGACATTTCCCCTAGGGTTGCTGGACGGTTACGAGCGGAGGCGGGGCGATTCGAGGCCCCGCCTCGGCCCGGTTCCGGTACGCCCGATTGGCCGGAGTGTGCGCAATATGCAAACTGGCCAAAAATCGTGTGCCCCGGGAGCGCGGAGCTGATCCCGACGGGGTAATGTACGTCACCGGAGAGGCCGCTCCCCCCGTGGCGGCCTCTCCCTTTCTATCTAGCCCGGGCTGCCCGCCGACTCGCGCTTTGGCGCCTGTTCGTCCTGCGTCGATGCCTCGCCCGGGAGTGTCGGATGCCGTAGCCCCGGATGACCGGCCGGCAGTGAGCGGCGCACCACCACCCAACTCACCCCGAGGACGGCAGCCACCAACGGCCAGCTCAGCGCTACTCGGGCCACGCTCAACGCGACCACCTGGCCGCCGAGCCACAACGGCAGGAAGACCGAAACCCGCAGCAGGAAGCTGGCGGTCCAGACCCAACTGCCGCGCCCGTAGGCGCGCAGGAGCGCCGGGTCCCGGCGCCAGCGGGTCCGCTGTCGCAACACACCGCCGACGACCACTCCCAGAAGTGGCCAGCGGATCACGATGCTGACCATCCAGGCGAGTGCGCTCGCCGCATTCGCGAGAAGCTGTATCAGGAAGAAGTCCTCGGCCCGTCCGGTCCGGAGCGCGACCAGCGCGCCGACGCAGACGGCGAGCAGACCCACCAGCACGGACCTGGGTCGATGCCCGCGGCGCCAGCGCCAGCCCGCCACGGCCGCGCCGGTCACCAGTGCCGCGCCGACCCCGATCTGCAGCGACTCGCCGCCGAGGAGCCAGCCGGCCGCGAACGCCACCGGCGGCACGGTGGCGTCGATCGCGCCACGTCGCCCGCCGAGTAGGTCGGTGAGGGACTCCGGCTCTGGCGTCGGCGTCTGGTGCTCCGCAGTGCTGCCCACTTACTTCCCTCCCGTCGCGGGACCAGCGCGGTCGACCGGGTTTCGGTGGCGAATCGGTGGACCGACCTCCAACTTAGTACGGCTCCAGCATTGGGCGACCAGGTGGTGACTGCTCTCTTGTCACCTATTACCCACACTGGGGTGGAGTTCCGTTTTCAGGCCACAAGCGGGTGTCGGTGCAACGGTGTGCATCGTGGTGATTTTGGCCACACGTCAGCTAGCAATCGGACAAAAAGGAGCTTTAGGTCGAGCAAGTCAAGCCCCGTGCGCCTTGCCAAACAATCGAAACATGTGAATACTTCGTTACACCCTGGCCGTTTCCCCCGTTCGGCCCGGGTGTGTTCCACCGGCCCCGCCGCCATCGGCGCGGGCCCTTCCTCCCAACCCCCAACGGAGGTGTCACATGCGACCCACGAGATTTACGTTACGTCGTGCCGCTGCGGTGGCCGCGGCCGGGACCCTGGTCGTCGGAGTACTCGTCGGCAGCCCGGCGCAGGCGGCAGCCCCCGACGCGTCTCCGGAAACCGCCGCCAACCTGGCCGAGCAGCTTGGCGACCGGGCCGCTGGCGTCTACGCCGAGGCCGACGGCACCGTCGTCGTCGCGGTGACCGACGCTGCTGCCGCCCGGCAGGTCAGCACCGCCGGCGCCACCCCGAAGATCGTCGAGCGTGGTGCCGCCGAGCTGCAGCGTGCCACCGCGGAGCTGGAACGCTCAGCCAACATCCCCGGCACCGCCTGGTGGACGGACCCCGCGACCAACCAGGTCGTCGTCTCCGTCGACAGCACGGTGACCGGTGCCAAGCTGGCGCAGGTCGAGGACGTGGTGGCCCGCAGCGGCGGCGCGGTGCGCATCGAGCAGGAGGCGGGTGTCTACAGCACCCAGATCACCGGAGGCGAGGCGATCTACGGCGGCGGCGGTGTGTGCTCGCTCGGCTTCAACGTCCGCAGCGGCAACAACTACTACTTCCTGACCGCCGGGCACTGCACCGACGTCATCTCGAACTGGTACTCCAACAGCTCGCAGACCAACTACCTCGGCTCCACCGCCGGGTCCAGCTTCCCCGGCAACGACTACGGCATCGTGAGCCTCAGCGGCTACGAGCCGGGCTACGTCTACCTCTACAACGGCAACTACCAGGACATCACCTCCGCCGGTAACGCCTTCGTCGGCCAGTCCGTGCAGCGTTCCGGCCGGACCACCGGTCTGCACAGCGGCTCGGTCACCGGCCTCAACGCCACCGTGAACTACGCCGAGGGCACGGTTCGTGGCCTGATCCGCACCAACGTCTGCGCGGAGCGGGGCGACAGCGGCGGCTCGTTGTTCAGCGGCTCGACCGCGCTGGGCCTCACCTCCGGCGGTAGCGGCAACTGCTTCTTCGGTGGCACGACCTTCTTCCAGCCGGTCGTTGAAGCCCTGAACGTCTACGGGGTCAACGTCTACTGATCCAACCGACTGCGGCGGGTCACCGGACGCCATCCGGTGAACCGCTGCAGCCGACGATCAGCAGCTCAGAACAGGTAATGCGGCAGAAGGCCCGGTTTCCCCAGGGGAGACCGGGCCTTCTCTTTGGCTGCTGGTCAGTGCTGTTTGGTGTAGGTGACGAACCGGCGCCATGCCGCCGGACCGAAGTTAGGTCCATTGATCCGCCGCTTCCTTGATCATTTTTAGGGGTCGTAGACGCCATCGGGGTCGGCCAGCAGTGCACCGGACAGCGAGCACAATTCGATCAACTGGTGCCAGTCGCGGCCGGTGCGGGCCAGCCGGGACATCTCCACCCCCAGCACCAGCCCGACCCGGCCCATGGTCACCTCGGTCACCAGGCCCGACCCCACGGCGGCAGGAGTGTCGCGGTCATCGTGGCTGCTCAGCTCAGGACGTGCTGGAGGTAGTGTGCTGTCTTGGTGTCGGCAGTGACCAGGTCTGCTGGTGTGCCGGTGGCGACCACTCGGCCACCGGCAGGGCCGGCTCCCGGGCCCAGGTCGATGATCCAATCGGCGCGTGCAGCGAGGTGGAGGTCGTGCTCCGCCACAACCACGGTGTTGCCGGCGTCGATGAGGACGTCGAGGGCTTCGACGAGGCGCTGGACATCGGCGGGGTGTAGGCCCGTCACCGGCTCGTCCAGGACGACCAGGCCGCGTTTGTGGCCCCGGTTGCCTCGTTGGATCGTGGTAGCTAGTTTGAGGCGCTGTGCTTCGCCGCCGGAGAGGTCGGTCGCGCTCTGGCCGAGGGTGACGTAGCCGAGGTCCACCTGGCGCAGGGCGTGGAGTGTGGCGACCAGGGAGTCGGGGTCGGTGAAGAACTCCGCGGCTTCGTCGACGGTCAGGTCGAGTACCGCGTCGATGGAGAGGCCTTGGTACTCGACGTCCAGGACCTGCTGGGTGAAGCGGCGGCCCGCGCAGGTGGTGCAGGTGACCCAGACGTCTGGCAGGAAGTGCATGTCGACGAGTTTGCGGCCGTGGCCGGAGCAGTCCACGCAGCGGCCACCGGCGGTGTTGAAGGAGAATGTGGAAGCATTCAGCTCGGCTTTGCGGGCGTGGTCTGTGGAGGCGAACAAGGTGCGGATCGCGTCGAAGGCCTTGCTGTAGGTGGCGGGGTTCGACCTCGGGGTGCGGCCGATGGGGTCCTGGTCGACGACGGCCACCCAGGCGACGGGTGCTGTGTCGTCGGCTTCGACGGCGGAGGCGAACGCGTGCAGCAGGCTGCTCTTGCCGCTGCCGCTCGGGCCTGTCAGGCAGGTGAGTCTGCCCTGGGGCACCCGTACTTCCGCGACGTCGACGTTGTGGTTGCTGATGTCGCGGACGGTGAGCCAACGGGCTGGATCGGCGTCTCGGGTCTTGCGTTCGACGCGTTGTTTGCGGCCGGAGAGGTAGGCCGCGGTCGGTGAGGTCTCGTGGTGGGCCGCTTCGGCCGGTGGTGCGGAGATGAGGAGGTGACCACCGTCGCGGCCGGCTCCCGGTCCGATGTCGACGACCCAGTCGCAGGCCTTGACGATCTCCGGGTCGTGTTCGACGAGCAGCACGCTATTGCCGTTGTCCCGCAGCGCCTTCAGCATGTCGAGGACATCTGCCTTGTCTGCGGGGTGCAGGCCGGAGGTGGGTTCGTCCAGGACGAACGTGATGCCTTCAAGCGGAGTGCTGAGCTGGGCTGCGAGGCGTGAGCGTTGCAGCTCGCCGCCGGAGAGGGTCGAGGCCTCGCGGCTCAGTTGCAGGTGGGACAGGCCGGTGCGGTGCAGGACGGTCAGGCGGGCGCCCAGTTCGCGCAGCAGCGGGAGGCCGACCGCGCGATCCTGGTCGCCGAGTTCGGCTTCGGCCTGGTGCACCCAGTCGATGAGGTCGGTGCCGGTGAGTGTGATCAGTTCCGGATAGGTGCGACCGCCGACGGTGACGGTGCGGGCCGCCTCGCCGAACCCACTGCCAGCGCATTCCTGGCAGGGCGTCATGCGCATGTACCGCTGGTAGCGCTGCTTGCTCGTTTCGCTGCCCGCGTTGGCGAACACGCGCTCCACCTCGGCGAGGGCGCCGCGCATCGGCTGGCTGCTGCTGTAGGTCCACTCGGTGCCGGTGGCCCGGCTCGGAATGGTGACGCTGGCGTCGATGGCCTGCTCACCGGTGCCGTGCAGGACCGCGTGCTGGAAAGTCGCTGGCAGGTCGCGCCAAGGCACGGACAGATCCACGCGGTGCAACTCGGCGAGGGCGGGAATGAACGAGTGCTCGCCGGAGCGCCACTTCGCGAACCAATGCGAACCCCCTGAGAACAGGGGAAGTTCAGGATTGTCGATGATCCGCTCCGCGTCGGCGCGCACGGTACCGCCCGCTCCGTGGCACCCCGGGCAGGCTCCCTCGGGGCTGAACCTGTCGAAGCTGGTCGTCGCGAGCTCGGCGCCGGTGCGGAGCGCGGGCAGGCGTGAGTAGATCAGGCCCAGGTACGCCTCCATGCCGGTGACGGTGGCCATGGTGGAACGAGGATTGTTGTTGAGTCGGCGCTGGTCCACCGCGAGCGTCGCGCCGAGGCCGGTGATGCGGTCGACCTCGGGCCGGTCGCGCTGGCCGAGGTAGCGCCGCACGAACGGCGAGATGCCCTCGAGGTAGCGCAGTTGTGCCTCGGCGTGCACTGTGTCGACCGCCAGCGAGGTCTTCCCGCTGCCGCTGACGCCGGTGAACGCCACCAACTTTCCGCGCGGGATTCGCACGCTGATGTCGCGCAGGTTGTGGGTCCGGGCACCGGTGACTTCGATCCAGCCGTGGTCGTCGTGACGCCGCACGTCGTTCGCTCTGTTCACTTCGCTACCAAGAAAGGGTTGAGCAGGAACGCGACATCGCGCCGCACCCACTCCGAGAGCTCGCCGTCACCGAGGATCGCCCACATGATCAGTGCGCCGTTGTACGTCGTCTGCACCGCCCTGGCAAGACCGTCCACATCGCACTCAACGAGCTCACCCTGCTCAACGGCCCGCTTCAGCAGCGATGCGATGCCCGTGCGCATCGATTGGGCGAACCTCACGGCGTGGTAGTGCAGTGCGTCGTCGCTGAGGTCTAGGTGCAGGAACGCCACGTGGTTGGCCATCTCCGCGGGGCTGTCCACGTCGCTGCTGAGCGCCGCGATGAATGCGTAGAGGGCTTCGAGCGGCGACTCGTACTTGGCGACGATCTCGGTGAAGAACTCGTCGACCTTGGACGCCTCGTACTCGTTGATCGCGACCAGCAGGTTGTGCTTGGACCCGAACCGCTTGACCAGCGTGGCCGCCGAGATTCCGAGGTCGGATGCCACGTCGTTGAGCGTGACGCGGAGCGGGCCGATGCGGGCCAGCGTGCGGGACGCGCTGACGAAGATCTGCTCGTTGGTGACGGACATCGGTCGCGGGCTCATGGCACGGATAGTACCCGATAAGTGAATTGGCGTTTACTAACGCCGCGTCGCGTGATCATCTGACCTCCCTCGGTGCGCGGCGGAGTGCTGCTCCGGCTCGCCGCGGTGACGTGGGCGGGCAGCTCGTTGCGATCGATCTTGCCGTTGACTGCGTGTGGCAAGTGGTCGAGGAACACGAGAAACCACGGCACGAACTGCCTGGGCAACGATGCCGACAGATGGGCCTGGATCTCCTCCTCGGCGAGCACCGGGTTCACGTGGGCCCCGAGGTCCTTGCCGCGCAACGTCACCGCCGCTTCGGCCACCTTGAGCCGATCCGATGTAGCTGCGCCGCGGTACGAGGAACGTGGCAAGGCCTGCCAGCACGTACATGAGCACCGCGGCGACGAAGGCGACATGGTAGTGGTCGAGCAGCCGCACGGGTGTGTCGTCGGCGGTCACCGGAACGATCGCCGCTGCCATGGTGACCGCCACCGTGAGACCCAGCACCGGGCCCACCTGTTCGGAGGTATTGATCAGGCCGGCCGCGAGGCCCTGCTTTCGTTCCGGCAGCCCGCGCGTCGCCACGATGATCGCGGGAGCCTCGATGAACGCCGCGCCGACGCCGATCAGCAGCAGGGGTGGGAAGATCCACGCCAGGTAGGACCCGTCGCTGGGCGCGAACACGAACCACAGCGAACCGGCCGCGCCACCTGCTGTGCCCATCAGAAGCAGTGCTCGCGTACCCACCTTCTCCATCAACCACGCCACCCTGGTCGCGATCACCGCCATCACCAGCGTGATCGGCAGGTAGGCCAGGCCGGCGTCCGTGGCTGAGTAGCCGAGCACACGCATCATGTAGAAGGTCACGTAGAACATGACGCCGAGGTTGGCGGCGGTGGACAGCAGGTTGATCACGTTGCCCGCCCGAACCCCAGGTTCGGCGAATACCGCCAACGGCACGAGCGGGTCGCTGTGCCTGCGCTCCACGGCCACGAAGGCTGCCAGCAACACCACCGTCGCGGCCGCGCTCATCGTCATCACCAGGGCGCTTGACCCGTGCTCGACCCTCGTCAGCGTGAACACGAGCATCCCGAGCCAGCCGGTGAGCGTGAGCGCACCGAGCACGTCCGGCGACACCCGCTGCTCCGGCCGGGTGCGCGGCAAAAGCGATGCCACGGCGAGTCCGGCCACGAGCCCGATCGGCAGGTTGAGTAAGAAGATCCAGCGCCACCCGAATGCATCGGTCACGAGTCCGCCCACGACCTGGCCGAGCGCCGCCCCCGCGAGACCGGTGAAGCTCCACCACGCGACCGCCCGGTTGCGCCCGGAGCCGGTGGTGCTGACGAGGTTGAGCAGGGCCAGGGCGGTGGGGGAGACCATCGCCGCGCCCACGCCCTGAACAGCCCTGGCCGCGAACAACTCGGTACCGCTCGTCGCAAAGCCGCACCACACCGACGCGGCCACGAACACCCCGAGGCCGACCAGCAGCAACCGCCGCGGTCCGAACAGGTCGCCGAGTCGCCCGGACAGGGCGAGCAGACTGCCGAATGTCAGCATGTAGGCGCTGGCCACCCACTGCGTGTCCGCAGCGTCTATCTTCAGGTCCACCTGGATGACGGGCACTGCGACGCCGAGCACCGTCATATCGAGGATCAGCAGCATCTGGACCAGGCACAACGTTGCGATGGCAGCGAAAGGTGGCTGGCTTGTCGCCTCTGGCTTCTGGTTCAGTTCGGTCACGTTCGGTCTACTCCATGGGGTGCGTCGCAGTCCCTACCGAGGGTAAATGAACGTGCATTTACTTATCAACCCCGCTCCACGTGCTCGACAGTCCGCTCCCTTCCGCCAGACCCACCGAACAGCGACATCATGTAGAGATCCATCGAAGCCGCAGCCCGAGCCGCGCGTCCGGTCTCACCGGGTGCGGGTGCGGGTGCGGTGAGGTCGAGCACTGCCAGTTCGGCCCCGCCCGCCAGTGCACGTCGGCCCGCCCGCAGGATCGCCACCGCCTGGTCGTCACTCCAGTCGTGCAGCACATGGCACAACACGTACAACGTTCCGCCGACAGGCCGCTCCGCGAAGAAGCCGCCCGCGACGACCTCTCCGCCTAGTCGGCGACGCCCGCCTTCTCCAGGTTGGCCAGTGCCCGATCCGCGGTGGCGGGCACGTCGAGCAGCACGCCGCGCCGCCCAGGTTGACGGGTGAGGAACTCCGCCAGGAGCGAGTCAATTCCTCGACCGACTGCCGCAGCGCGCCCGCCGAACCGCGCCGCCTGACTCGATCAGTGGCGATCAGCTCGCGGTCGTGACCAGAGTCAATTCGGAGCAGCGGCTACTCGCCGGCAGAGGTGTCGGCTGCGCTGGTGTCGGCTGTGTGCGTCTGGTCGACGACGTGCTTGCGGCCGTGCTGGCGGGGCTACGGAGGCTGTGATGGCCGACGACAACAAGCTGCCGAGGTGCGGGCCAACCATGATCCGCACGGGGCGCCGCCGTTGCCCGATGGTGATCGAGTACGGCGAGCCGCCCCAACGGTGCCCACCCTGCCACCGACGACCAGGCAGAAGGCGGTGGCGATCCTGATCGTGGTGATCGTCGTCGCCGCCATCGTGATCGGGGCGCTGCGGTGACCGCGCTGGCGCGGATTCGGGCCTCCTGTATCGCCGGTTCCTGGCGTGGGTGTAGCCGTGCGGGTGGCTCAGCGCGTCTCTTCCGACGGAGCGGCCTCGATCTTGGTGTGCAAGATCTCGCGTGCCTGTTCGGCGGCGCGGGTGATGCTCTCCGAGACGAAGTCGACGAAGCGGGCGATGTTCTCCAGCCGGACGGCGGCCGGGCTGCCCGGGCCCAGGATGCTCGCCCCCTGCCGGGCGATCTGGCCCAGGTGGGCGGTGGCCCTCGCGCTGGCCATCGTGGACTCGTACATCACGTCGTTGTCGACCACGTAGCGTTCCCGCCGCCGCTCGTCGCGCTCCCGCCGGACCAGCCCCTGGCTCTCCAGGAACGCGATTGCCTTGGAGACCGAAGCTGGGCTGACCTGCAGCCGTCCGGCGATCTCGGCGGCGGTGAGGCTGCCGGCATCGGTGGTGAAGAGGCAGGCCAGCGTCCGCGCGGTCATCGTCGGCAGCCCGGACGCTATGAACACGCCGGCGAAGGTCTCCTCGTACTCCCGTACCGCCTCGGTGTCGCGCCCGTGCGCTGCCGGCGGTGTGCCCGGGCGAATCGGTGCGGCCGTCCGGCGTCGGCGCGCGCGACGCTCGGTGGCGTGGTGGGCGAGGTCGCCTCGGTAGGCCGTCGCGCCGCCGTTACGCATGACCTCCCGGGTGATGGTCGAGGTCGGCCGGTCGAGACGCCGGGCGATCTCCGCGTAGGTGAGGCCGTCGGCCAAACCGGCGGCGATCTGCTGGCGGTCCTGCTGCGTGAGCCTGCCCCCCGGCATCGTGGCCCCCTTCGTCGTCGATGCCGCCACGATAGCGTTCACTCCACACTCATTGCAACGATGATCGCTCGGGTGTTGCGTTGCCTCCAGCCCTCATTGCAATCTTTTCATGGCTCTGACCTGTGGTTATTTCCTACTGTTGCAACTTTCTTGTTGCTACATCCGTAAAGGCAACGTAGCGTTTCTGGTGTCAGAAACAAGCGCTTAAGGAGCTGGTCATGCCGAAGTTCGACACCCCCACCCCCGTCTCGGCGACGTTCGCGATCCCCGCCGGACGCATTCAGATCATCGCCGCCGACCGGGCCGACACCACGGTCGAGGTTCGGCCCACGGACGCCGCCAAGAACCGCGACGTGACGGCGGCCGAACGGGTCCAGGTCAGCTACGTCGACGGCGTGCTGCGCATCGAGGCCGCGAAGCCCAGCAACCCGCTCCGCGGTTCGTCCGGCTCGGTGGAGGTGACCGTCCAGCTACCGGCCGGGTCGGACATCGAGGGCAAGACGGCCAGCGCCGACCTCCGCGGCGTCGGCCGCCTCGGCGACGTCACCTTCGAGGGCGCGGCCGGCTCGATCAAGGTCGACGAGACCGCGACCGCCCGGCTGACCCTCGCCAGCGGTGACATCACGGTTGGGCGGCTGAACGGCTCGGCGCAGATCAGCACCCACAAGGGTGACCTTCGGATCGCCGAGGCCACCGACGGCACCGTCACGCTGCGCACCGACCGGGGCGACATCACCGTCGCAGCCGCCCGCGACTCATCCGCGACCCTTGACGCCGGCACCAACTCAGGCCGAGTCCACAACGCGCTGCGCAACACCGACGGCGCTGCCGCCAGCCTCAAGATCCACGCCACCACCGCTCACGGCGACATCACCGCCACCAGCCGCTGAGGAGCATCCACCATGCCTAGCCCAACTACCACCGGGCCGTACCGGCCAGACCTGCGACCGGCGGGCTGACCACCGGAGTGCCGCGACCAACCCGGCCGAAGCCCTTTCCCCCGGCCCCTTGGACAACCTGGTCAGGACAGTTTCGCCGAACCCACCTGAAGCCCCCCGGGCGGCGCGCTCCGGCAACACGCCGGAGTGCGCCGCCCTTCCGCGTCTGACCTGCTCACGGCGCGCACGTGCTGCGGTCCCTATTTCTGCTGTCCCCGTCGACCTACCTCGTTTTGTCCACAAACGAGACGATCTCCGGGAGGGACGGTTGGTAGCCGTCCGTGGTGTCGACCTCCAGGAGTGGGGCGTCCAGCGCGACCCGATCAAAACTCGCGTGCCGAAGCGGGTGGTCAGTGGGGTTCTGCAGGTCGGCGTGGGCGCGGCGGAGCGGATTCGACTCCCATCGCCGTTGAATCCGGGTCCACGCCGTGTTCGCGTCAACAACGCAGTGCACGACCCGAAGCTCCGCAACCTCCCCCAACGGTTGCAGGCCCGGCCGCCAGAGCCGGTCCTGGAACGCGGCCTCCGCAACGGTCGTCACCCCGGCGCGAAGCAGCAACTCCAACACGCCGAAGAACGTCGGTAGGGTCCGCAAAGCCAACTCGTCGGCCGCTCCAGCCGTAAACAGGCCGGAGGTGGACGTCGACGCGTGCACCATTCCTTCCTTGATCTCGTCCCGGCAGATCGCCGGAGCGCCGATCGTGCGGGCAAGTGTGTGCGCGAGGGCGGTCTTCCCCGAGCCGGGAGGTCCGCTCACGACGACCAGGGTGGGGCGGGAAGTCACCGTACGGTTATAGCGGTCTCCTGGGCGGCGACAGCGGGTGGGCTTCCCAACGGGCCGGGTTCCTGCTAGACCTTCGTTCCGGGTGGAAGTTTGCGGGGAGGGGTGGTCGTGCGACGACTCAGCTACTGCCCGGAGACCAGCGCCGGTGACTGGTTCACGCACTCGGGTGCCTCCCCGGGGCAATTGATCACATTCGGCCCGGCCGGCTTTCCGGCATACGCCCGGCTTCGCTTCATCCGGGACCCCGTGGGCCCGGGCGAGTCGGAGGCGGGTGTTGCTGTTCCGGATGGCCACCCGTCGGAACTTGAGCAGACCCGGCGCGCCCTACGTCTCCTCGGGGCGTTCACGTCCACTCCGCAGGAGTGCTATTTCTGTCTGTGGGATGGATACTCGGACGCCCCGTTGCCGCCGCCGGCGCGGCACGGCCCACTGCTTGAGTTGCCCCACCGTGCTTACGCCCTGTTTCGCGGTTCCCTCGACGATATCGATGTCTGGGCAGCCGAGCTTGGGAGTGGGGGCAACATCGCACCGCCGGCGTTTGTCTGGCCCGCGGATCGCCGCTGGTGTCTAGCCAGTGATGTTGACCCGCATTGGGCGGGAATCGGGGCTGAGCAGGCCGCTGTCGAGGCGTTGGTCGGCGATCAGGGGCTCGATGTCGTACCGGCTCACCCCGCAGATGATCAACCTAATTACTATTGAGGACCAATCGGAGGAAAGTCTCATGGTCGATGGTTCCGTCGCTCCGACAATTGCTCCCTACCTCGCCTACGAGGATCCGGCGAAGGCCATCGAGTGGCTGATCAACACGTTCGGTTTTACCGAGTTGGCCGTCTTCGACGACGGGCAGGGCAACGTCTACCATGCCGAGCTCCAGGTCGGCCACCAGGCGCTGATCATGATTAACGGCGCCAATTCGGCCCTGCGGATCGGCGAGCCGTCGACGCTCGGTGCCGCTTCGGCCGGCACCTTCGTCCGTCGGGAGACTGACACGGAGGTGAACGAGCTGCACCGCAGGGCGGTGGCCGCCGGTGCGGAGATCCTGCTTGAACCGGAGGTGAAGCCGCACGATTCCTACGAGTTCACCTGTCGTGACCCGCAGGGGCAGGTGTGGACCTTCGCGACTTATCGCACCAGCCTCGGCTGAGTGGCCTGGGCCGGCAGCTACTGGGGAGACTGCCCGGTGTTGGCGAGTAGCGCCGCGAGCTGGCTGAGGACGGCCTTCCGGGCCCGGTAGTACACCCAGGTGCCCCGCCGTTCGGCGTCCACGAGCCCCGCTTCGCGCAGGGTCCGGAGGTGGTGCGAGATCGTCGGCCCGCTCAGATCGAACGCGGGGGTCAGGTCGCACACGCACGCCTCGCCGTTCTCCGCCGAAGCGATCATCGACATAAGCTGTAGCCGCACCGGATCCCCGAGTGCCTTGAACGCCGGAGCGAGTGCGGTGGCGACGTCCGCGGGAAGGCGCTGCTGCGCCAGGGGTGGGCAGCAGGGAGTGTCGCCGCCGAGGACGGTGTGGGGGAGTGGTGTCGCTTGCTTCGGCATCCGTCTAGTTTGACACTTTTCGAATCAGCCTGCAAGTGGGTCAGCTGGGACGATCCGTAATTCGAGGCGTGATCCGGGCCTTCGGGCGGACCAAACCGAGGAGTGTGCTGATGGACGATACCGCTGTCCGGCCCATGCGCCGCGATGACGCGGAGGCCATCCTGGCGATCTACCAGGCGGGCCTCGACTCCGGCGACGCCAGCTTCGAAACCACGGCCCCGGCCTGGACGGAATTTGATGCCGGCCGGCTGCCCGAGCACCGCTACGTCGCAGTTGACGACAGCGGCACGGTCCTCGGCTGGATCGCCGTCTCGGCGGTCTCCACCCGCCGCGTGTATGCCGGAGTGGTGGAACATTCCGTCTACGTCGACCCGGCGCGACAGGGGCGCGGTATCGCCCGGCTACTGCTCACCACGCTGATTGCCGCCACCGAGGCGGCCGGGATCTGGACCATCCAGTCCGGCGTCTTCCCGGAGAACGTCGCCAGCCTGGCCCTGCACACCGGAATGGGTTTCCGGGTCGTCGGCACCCGGGAGCGAGTCGGCCGTCAGCACGGCCGGTGGCGCGACGTGGTGCTGTTGGAGCGCCGCAGCCTGGCTATCATCTGACCAGCCGAGGGGGGTTATGGCCAGGCACATCGTCCTGCTGCGGGGCATCAATGTCGGTAGGCACAACCGGATCGTGATGGCCGAGTTCACGGCACTGTTGATCGACCTCGGCTACACGGAGGTGCGGACCTTGCTCAACAGCGGGAACGCCGTGGTTACGACGCCGGACGCGGACTCGGCCGCAGTGGCGCACCGGATCCAGAAGGCGATCAGCGACTCGTTCGGTCTGTCGATCGCCGTCATGGTGCGTAGTCGCGCTCAGGTCGAGTCGGTCATCGAGCGCAATCCCATGCCCGAGGAGGCGGAGCGCGCGCCGAGCTATTTCCACGTGGGATTCTGTGATCCCGCCCCACCGCAGGAACGCCTGGAATCGATCGACGCCACGAAGCTCGGCGCGGATCGCATCATGGTCCGCGGCGGTACGTGTTACCTGTGGTTCGCTGACGGGCCCCAGAACTCCCCCCTCGGCAAGGCGATCCGCGCCCACAAGCTCGGCGCGAACATGACGATGCGCAGTTGGAACACGGTGCGGAAGCTGGTCTCCCTCGCCGGCCCGGTCGGCGCCGCTCCCGATCCCGGTCAGCCGAGCTGCGCGACGGCGTTAAAGACCAGGTCGGTCCTGCCGTCCAGCGGGCCGTTGAGCTCCAGCACCGGCGTGTCCGGCCAGGCGTCGAGCGGGTCGGCATAGACGAGCTCCAGCAGCGCGTCGTTCATTCGTGCCCGGAGGCCCGGCCATTCCGTTCCGGGGAGCAGTCGTTCCGTCTCGGGTGTGATCACCGTGATGACCAGCAGGTCGAGGTGGGCGAAGGCGGCCCGGAGGGGCGTACGACCGGCCTCCTCCGACGGGTCCGCCCCGGTCGCCACCAGGTACGCCAGGTAGTCCAACGGGGTGCGGTCGAAGATCGTGGCGGACGGCGACGGCGGCGAGCAGAGACTTCGGGCCGAGCGTGCCATCAGCATCCGGTGGTCCGCTGGCGACGGTGGATTCTGGAACTCGTACCCCTCCTCCTCGAGCAGGTAGTACGGCTCGTCCACCGCCACATGGCCCGGCAACCGGGCGCACAGCGCCTCGACCAGTGTCGTCTTTCCGGTCCCGTGCGTCCCGGAGACCCCGATCCTCATGCGTACGTGCTCCTCGGTTCTGGGCCGGACGGTGGGCGAGGGGTGAAGCGGGCCGGTGTGGGGGGCGAGAGGTCAGGGGTTCGGTGCGTCGCTGAACAGGTCGATCAGTTCGCCGATGTGGTGGTCGGCCTCGGCCGGGTGCCGGAACCGTCCGGCCGGGTTGACGGTGTACGCATTGCGCCGGCCAACCCGCTGTCGGTGCAGGTAGCCGGCGGCTTCCAGGTCGGCGACGATGGCCTGGGCGGCGCGTTCGGTGATGCCGACAGCGGTGGCCACATCGCGCAGTCGCGTCGTCGGTTCTCGGGCGATGGCCAGCAGCACATGCGCGTGATTGGTCAGGAAGGTCCACCCCTTCACCCCGTCCGCCGCCCTGGGCTGGGCCACCTGCGCCATGATCACCATCCCGTCGTTGTCCGGTGCGTTGCTGGCCAATATAGGCACCGAAAGACACGAATGCAGCATCGTGTAGGGCCTGACGGGCGGAGCGGCGGTCTCAACCGATCGAGGCCAGGCTGGCGGTCCGGTCGTTCAGGGGTGGACGCGCAGCCCGGCGATGAGGAGCTCAATCAGGTGGCGTGCGTCGTAGCGGGGGTCCCGACCGGCGCCGATGCACAGGTTGCCCACGCCGCGCAGGAGTTCGTAGGCCGCCACGTCGGGGCGTACCTCACCCGCGGTGGCCGCGGCGTCGAGTAACCGGGTGCAGACGGGGACGAGGCGGTCGAGAAAGTAGGCGTGCAGCGCCTCGAAGGTGGTGTCGTCGGACTGGAGCGCTTCGGCGAGGCCGTGTTTGGTGACTAGGAAGTCGACGAAGAGGTCGATCCACTGCGCGAGGGCGGCGGATGGGGTGTCGCTCGACGCCAGCAGCGTCGGGCCGGCCTCGGCGGCGGCGTCGACCTGGTGTCGGTAGACGGCGATGACGAGGTCGGCGCGCGTCGGGAAGTGGCGGTAGATCGTGCCGACACCCACCCCCGCCCGGGCGGCGATGTCGCGTACCGGCGCGTCCACGCCGGCGGTGAGAAAGGCGGCGGCGGCCGCGTCGAGCAGGCTCTGCTCGTTGCGTCGGGCATCGGCCCGCTTCCGCGCGGGCGGCTGCGGCCCGTGGTCGGATGCGCCCACGATGCTGTTACCTCCATCACAATCAATGGCATGCGGAGCCACGTTCCGTATTGTGGGTCAAGCGGAACGGTGTTCCGCTTGTTTTGGCGTCGGACCGGCCGCTCAGGTCCACGTATGCGCCTCACCCAGCACTTTCAAGGAGCTTCCATCCATGTTCAACAGCGACGTAGCGGCAGGTGCGCCCACCCCGATCGTCTCGGTCAGCCCGGTGACCCTGCCGGCCGCGGACCGTGGCGAGGACCTGCGGATCCGGATCTCAGCCCCCGTGGCGGGACGCGAACTACCAATCCTCATCTTCTCGCACGGCTTCGGCAAGTCGATGCGGGCATACGCCCCGCTGGTCGACTACTGGGCAGCCCACGGTTTTGTGGTGGCCCAGCCCACCCATCTTGACTCCCGCACGCTGAACATCGCGCCCGACGACCCCCGGCACCCGGAGATCTGGCGCTTCCGCGTCGCCGACCTGAAGCGCACGCTCGACCACCTCGACCTCATCGAAGCCGCCGTTCCCGGTCTCGCCGGACGACTCGACCGCGGCAGGGTCGCCGCGGCTGGACACTCCTGGGGTGGCCAGACGGTGGGCATGCTGCTGGGCGCGCGGGTCCTCGGCGCTGATGGCCTTCCCGGCGAGAACATGTCCGACCCGCGAGTCACCGCCGGTGTGCTGCTCGCCACGACCGGCACCGGCGGGGCCGAGCTGACTCCTTTCGCGGCCGAGCACTTCCCCTTCATGAGCCCGAGCTTCGCGGAGATGACAACACCGGCGCTCGTGGTCGCGGGGGACAAGGACCAGTCGCCGCTCTCCGTACGCGGACCGGACTGGTTCACCGATCCGTACCACCTGAGCCCGGGCCCCAAGAGCCTGCTCACCCTGTACGGGGCGGAGCACTCCCTGGGTGGAATCGCCGGTTACACCGTCACGGAAACGACCGACGAAAGCCCTGAGCGAGTCGCCCTAGTCCAGCGGCTCACCACGGCCTACCTGCGCAGCGCGCTCTATCCCGGCGACGACACGTGGGCGACGGTACGTGCCGCGCTGCGGGGCGACATCGATCGACTGGGACAGATCTCGGCCAAGTAGCCGGGGCATCACCGTGGTGATTTCCCCATGCGGAACTGCGGTGAACGTGTCCGCGTTCACCGCAGTTCCGCGCTCCTATCGCCAACCGGTCGCCATCTCGGCGAGCCGGACTGCGGATTTGCTCACCCGAGGCGCCACCGTTGATTGGCGCCGCCATGGCACTGGTAGGTCTGCAGCCGCGCACCGTCGGCGCTGTTTCCGTTCTCGACATCAAGGCACTTGTTCGCCTGGGGGTTGACGAGCTCTCCCGCGCCGGTGAGCACCCACTGTTGGGCCGGGTTGCCGCTGCAGTAGGCCAGTTGCACCACTGCGCCGTTCTGGACCGACCCCCAGGCCACGTCCATGCAGAGGCCGAACGCCCGGATCGTGCCATCGCCCGGGAAGGTCCAGTCCTGGGCGTTGGTGCCGTTGCAGCGCCACAGGTTCAGGTACTGGCCGTCGGCCCCGTTGGCGCCCGGCACGTCAACGCACTTGTTGGCGAGCCCGATGATTCGGTGTGTTGATCCGCCGCCCGACGTTGTCAGTGACAGTCCGTAGCGGGACAGGATCTCGTTGACCGGCTGGTAGACGGTGCTGCCACCGGTGGTGCAGTTGCCCGAGCCACCCGAGGTAACGCCCTGTGCCTGCGAGCCGGCGACGAAGGACCCGCCGGAGTCGCCGGGTTGGGCGCAGGCGGTGCTGCGGACCATCCCGTAGACGGGCCCGGCGGCGTAGTTGACGGTGACGTTCTTGGCGGTGATGGTGCCGCACTGCCAACCGGTGGTCCGGCCGGACCGACAGACCGCGGCACCGACGGCGGCTTCCTGCGATCCGGTCACCGTGACCACATTGCCGTTGTAGGTGGACACCCACGGCCGGGGGGTCCAGTTGGCGTTGGTTTCGACCCAGCCGAGGTCGTCACCGGGGAACGAGGAGCCCCGGATGACCCCCTGCGCGGCCCCGGAGCCGGTGGTGGGCTCGCCGGCGTTGCCGCAGTGTCCGGCGGTGACGAACCCGCCAGCGACCGCGAAGCCGATCGAGCAGATGAGGCGGCTGTTGATGACGTACTGGTCGCCGCCGCGGATGTCGTAGAGCGGGCGGTACGCCTCGGTGCTGGCCACCACCGACAGCGCGTCGTCGGGCAGCCCGGCCGCGCGGGCGAACGTGGTGGCCGCCGCGGCGCTGCTGGCCTCGATCGACACCGTGTTGCTGGGCAGAGCGATGTGCCAGGCATGTACCGCGGAACCGGCGGCCGCCGCCCGCCGGTCCAGCTTGGTGGTGAGCCCTCGCAGCTCGGCGAGGCTGCGGGTGACGATCCGGGGCTCCGCCCCGGCCGCGCGTACCTTGTCGGCGAGCGCGGGGTCGGTCAACCCGACCACCGTGGTGCGCCCGTCGGGGGCGACCCAGGTTCCGGCGTACGCCTCGGACAACTCGGCCCGGATCCGCGGCTCGATCGAAGACGCGGTGGCATCAACGGCGAGTCGGGTGGCCAGTTCCTCGGCGGTCAGGCCGAGGTCTCGGCGCAGTGCGTCGAGTTGGCTGGCCGGCAGCATCGCCGGTGTGCCCGCGGCCGTCGTGGCGGGTGCCGTCGCGGTGGCGGACGCGACCGCGGGTGGGACGGCGGCCGGGCTGACAGCGGCCTGGCTGGCAGCGGCGGGGGTGGCAGTGACCGCGAGACAGGTGCCGAGGGTGAGACCCATCAGTGCGCTCAGCTTGTGGCTCATTCGCGTGACCTCCAGGGGGTGGTGGCGGTCGGATCACGAGAGCGCTCTCACAGTTAAGTTAACTTATTGTTAAGATACGTGTCAATTTTATTTATCTCCCCAAGGTTAGGGATCTTAATTGTCGGGTGCCGGACCTGGGCGGCGTCCAGGGCGGTTTCCGCACCCCCGGCCAGATCCAATTCCACGGCCCCACGGGCGCGGCCGGTCACTCCGTGGTCAGGCGAGACTTCTGCACTTTGCCCAGGGCGTTGCGGGGTAGGGCCTCGACCCGCCGTACCTGCCGCGGGCGCTTGTGTACCGACAACTGCCGGGCCACGAAGTCGATCAACTCCGACTCCGCTACCCCGTCGCTCACCACGAACGCCGTCACCTGCTGGCCGAGGTCAGAGTCGGGGGTGCCGACCACGGCAGCCTCCCGGACCCCCGGATGGGCCAGCAGCGCGTCCTCCACCTCGCCAGCGCCGATCCGATAGCCGCCACTCTTGATCAGGTCGGTGGCGGCCCGACCGACGATCCGATGCCAACCGTCCGGACCGATCGTGGCCACGTCGCCGGTGCGGAACCACCCGTCGGACGTGCGGCTGGCCGCATCGGCCTCCGGTCGGCGCAGGTACCCGTCGAAGAGGGTGGGACCGCGCACCTGCAACTCACCCATGGTCTCCCCATCGGCGGGCAACGGAGCGTCGCCGTCGCCAACCAGGCGGGTACGCACCCCCGGCAGCGGCAGCCCCACCGCGTCCGGCCGGTGCGGACCGTCGGCGCGGGCGCTGACCGTGATCAACGTTTCGGTCATGCCGTACCGCTGCACGACTCGGCGGCCGGTCAGCGCGGCGAGACCGGTGGCGACCGCCGTGGGCAGGGCGGCGCTGCCCGAAACCAGCAGCCGGGCCGAGCGCAGAGCCCGGGCGGCCGTCGGCGCGGCGGCGATCCGGGACCAGATGGTCGGCACCCCGAAGTAGAGCGAGCCGGCCGCGCCCGCGTACCGCTCCGGGGTGGGCCGGCCCACGTGATGCAGTCGGCTGCCCAGCCGCAGTGGACCGAGCACACCGAGGACCAGGCCGTGCACGTGGAACAGGGGCAGCCCGTGCACCAGCAGATCGTCCGGGGTCCAGCCCCAGGCGTCGGCGAGCCCGTCCAGGCAGGCGGCGACGGCTCGGCGGGAGAGCACCACCCCCTTCGGTGCCCCCGTGGTGCCGCTGGTGTAGAGGATCAGCGCCGGGCCGGCGGGGTCGGGCTCCGGACGGATGCTGTCCGCCCGGCGGGTGAGGTCGACCGGGATGAGGGGTCGCCCGGGTTGGTCGCCCCGACGTTTCCCGTGCGCCGGTACGAGTACCGCTTCGGCGCCCGAGTCGCGCAGGATGTGGTCCCGCTCCCGCGGCCCGGCATCGGGTGGCACCGGCACGACTGCCGTGCCGGCCAGCAGCGCCCCGGCGACACCGACGACCGTCGCCAGATCCGTGCTGGCCTCGACGGCCACCCGGTCCAGGCCGTGCAGGTCGTCGGCGACGGCCGTGGCGAGCCGCCGTAGCTCTCCCCAGGACACGCCCCGGTCGTTGATCTGGACCGCGTCCGACCGCTCGTCAACGGACTCGGACAACCAGCTGAGTAGCCGCACCGGCCCACCTCTCCGCGCGTCGGATTCTCCGACCGTAGCCGCGGCCCGCCGCTCCGGCCCACCCGGCCCTGCCCCCGGCCCACCCGGCCCTGCCCCCGGCCCACCCGGATCCGCCTCGCCCTACCCGGCTCCGGCCCACCGGGCCGACCCCACCCCGGTCCGGCCCGAACATCCCGGTGCGGCCGCCCTCGGCCAGGTCGGTGCAGCGCAGCGGGGGTGCGGTGGAATCCGAGGCGGATTCACCTCCGGGTTTTGACGGTGTTTGACGTTGTAACATTGTCAAGCGTGACAACCGTGAACATCGGGCCGACCGGGCAGTCCATCGACACCACCCGGCATCGGGCGCTCGGCACCCTCAGCCGGGCGTCAATCCTGGAACTGGCCCGCACTGCACAGGGTGGCCTCACCATCGCCGAGATCAGTGCGCAGACCGGCCTGCACCCCTCCACCGCCCGCAGCCATCTCGACCGGCTCGTAAACGCCGGGCTGCTGGTCAAGGCCCGCGCCAGCGGGGGCCAGCCGGGCCGGCCGGCCTGGCGCTACCGGACGGTGCCCGAGGAGGCCCCGGCGCCGGCGCCGTACCGTGCCCTCACCGCGGCTCTGCTCGATCACCTGGCCCGGCAGAGCCGGGGCGACGCGCGGGCCGAGGCCGCCCGCGCCGGCCACGACTGGGGGCGGCATCTCGCGGCGGCGACCCCCCGAGGGGAGAAACCGGTCGACACCGCGGTAGCGGTCCTGCGCGGCCTGGGCTTCGCCCCGGAGCTGAAACAGACGGCGGACGGGCACACCGAGATCCACCTGCACACCTGCCCCTTCCTCGAACTGGTGAGTCAGAATCCGGACGCCATCTGCGGGCTGCACGTCGGCGTCGTCCGGGGCGCGCTGGAGCAGGCGGGCGCCCCGGCGAGCGACGCCGTGCTGGAGCCGTTCGGCGCGCCCACCGCCTGTGTGGTGCGGATCTCTCTCCCGCCGGACGCCACCCGACCGGTATGAGCACCCGGTCGCCGGCGGTACCCAAGACCACCGGCCCCGAGACCGCCCGCCGGCCCGCCAACCGCCAGCGGCTGCTCCGCCGCTATCTGCCGCCGCAGCACGGCGCCTGGGCGATGCTGCTCCTGCCGTACCTGGTCGGGGTCGCCGTGGTCGGGCCGGGGTGGCCGCAGCTGCCACTGCTCGGTGCCTGGCTGGCCGGTTACCTGCTGTCCTACTACGTCTTCCAGGCCGTCAAGAGTCGTCGACCGCGCCGTTTCCTTGCCCAGCTCCGGCTCTACGCCCTGGTCGCGGCGCCGTTGGCGCTGGCGGTGGTGGTCGTCCGGCCGGCTGTGCTCTGGTACGCCCCGGCCTTTGCGGCACTGCTGGCGGTCAACGCCGGGTACGCCTGGCGCCGGCGCGAGCGGGCCCTGCTCAACGACCTCGCCTCGGTGGTGCAGAGCTGCCTACTGATCTTTGTCGTGGCCACGGTCGCGGGGGTGCCGCCGGAGCGGGTCGTCCCGGCCTTCGTGGTGCTGTTGCTCTACCTGACCGGCACCGTCTGCTACGTCAAGACCATGATCCGGGAGCGCGGCAGCACCTCCTACCGGCGCCTGTCCATCGGTTTCCACCTGGCGGCGCTGGTGGTGGCGACCCTGCTCGACGTCGGGCTCGCCCCGATCTTCCTGGTGCTGTTGGTCCGGGCGTGGCTGCTGCCCGGCCGGGCGCTGCGCCCCGCCCCGGTCGGCATGATCGAGATCGCCTGCTCGGTCCTGGTGCTCGGCACGCTGGTGCTGATCTCCTGACGGGCTGACCCCACGGCCACCCGGCCGTGGGGTCAGTCGAAGGACCCAACCATGGGGTCAGCCGAAGGATTCAGTCGCGCAGCATTCCCGGGCCGAACACGTCGTAGCCGATCCGGTCCTTCGACACGCCTCGGCGGAGGAGTTCGGCGCGGACCTGGTACATGAACGGCACCGGCCCGCAGAGGTGGAAGTCGGCTCCGGCCGGTAGCGGGATCCGGTTCGGGTCCAGCCGGCCGGCGTTGACCGCCGCCTTCATCCGGTCCAACTCCCCGTCGGCGGCGTCCTCGTACCACAGCAGCACCGACAGGTTCGGCAACTGCTCCGCCAGCTCCGGCAGTTCGTGGCGGCGGGCGTGCGCGGCGGCGCTGCGGTCGGCGTGCGCCAGCACCACCTCCCGGTCGCTCTTGGTAGCGGCCAGGTGGTGCAGGGCCGACATCGCCGGGGTGAGGCCGATCCCGGCGCTGACCAGCACCAGCGGACCCGTGTCCCCGACCGCGCTGACCTCGCCGAACGGCGGGCTGAGGCGGAGCGTGTCACCGGCGGTCACCCGCTCGTGCAGGAGGGTCGAGATCACGCCTTCGGGGGCGTCGCCGGTGGCGCGTACCCGCTTGACGGTGATCTGCCAGTGGGTTGCGCCGGGCCGGCCGGAGAGGCTGTACTGCCGGATCTGCTGCCCCCCGCCGTCCAGGTCGACCGCGACGGAGACGTACTGCCCGGGCGTGAAGGTGGGAAGCGGGCCGCCGTCGGCCGGGACAAGGCGGAAGGAGACGACATCCGCGGTCTCCTGGATGCACTCCACGACCTGCCAGTGCCGCCACACCGACCCGTCCTCGCCGACCCCGGCCTGGGTGTAGAGCCGCGCCTCCCGGGCGATCAGCTCGCAGGCGAGCAGCCAGTACACCTCGTCCCAGGCCGCTGCTACCTTGTCGGTCACGGCCTCGCCGAGCACCTCGCCGACCGCGGCGAGCAGGTGGCGGCCGACGATCGTGTACTGGGTGGCGGTGATGCCGAGCGAGGCGTGTTTGTGGGCGATCCGGCTCAGGATCAGCTCCCACGAATTCTCGTCACCGCCGTTGATCAGGTGCTCGGCGTAGGCGACCACGGAGGCGGCGAGCGCGGCCGGCTGCTCCCCGGTGGCCTGGTGGCCCTTGTTGAAGATGTTCAGTAGCTCCGGGTGGGCCTCGAACATTCGCTGGTAGAACCGGCTGGTGATCGCTTCGCCGTGCGCCTGCACAGCGGGCAGGGTCGCCGTTACCACTGCTGCTGAGGATTGCGATAGCAAGACCACTCCTTTGAGCATCGATCGGCGTGAAGGTCGTGGTTTCCGCGGCTCGCCCCCGAGTGAGTCTGTGGAAACGTAACCTGGTTCCATCGAACAGGCAGACAACAGCCCAGGTCAGGGCCGAAGGTCCCGGAAAGCCCGGCCCGGAGGAACGGCGGCCCGGCTCGGGGATCCGGCCGGCTTGGACATCCGGGCGGCACGGGCCGGGCCTCCGGCGGGATGTCCGTGCTGACCTACCGGGGCGGGGACCCGTCCTGTCTGGGCTGTCCACCCATCCGCACCGCGGTGTAGACGGCAGCGGCGAGGGCGATGTTGGACAGCAGCATCAGGCCGATGGCGTAGGAGCCCTCAAGGTCGAAGACCCATCCCATGATGAGTGGGGGGACGAAGCCGCCGAGTCCACCGGCGGCGCCGACGACGCCGGTGACGGTACCGACCTTGTCCCCGGGCGCCACCTTGCCCACCAGGGCGAAAACGCCACCACTGGCGGCGCCGAGCAGAGCCGCCATGCCGAGGAAGGTGATGGTGGCTACCGGCATCAGCGGCGGCTGGAACGCCTGCACGAGAGCGAACCCGGCGGTCCCGGCAAAACACCAGACCAGCACGGAGACCGGCTGGAAGCGGTCGGACAGCCAGCCCCCGACCGGTCGGGCGATGACGGCGAGTACGACGAAGCCGGCGGTGCGTAACGCGGCGTCGTGCTCGGGTAGTTCGTAGGCGATGCGCAGGTAGGCCGGCAGGTAGACGCTGAACGCCACGAAGCCGCCGAAGCTGACCGCGTAGAGGAAACACAGCTGCCAGGTCACGGCGAGCCGGCTGACATCGGCGGTACGCGTCCACGCGGAGACGGTGGCCCGCGGTCGATTCGGCTCGTCGCGGAGAAGTAGGAACGCCACGACCGCATAACCGGCGAGGACGGCGGCGACGAGCAGGAACGGGGTGGCCTCGCCGTAGGTGTCGCCTAGGCGGATGGTGGTGAAGTTGGCGATCGCGGTGCCGCCCATGCCGACGCCGAACACGCCGATGGCGAAACCCCGGCGGGCGGGCGGGTACCAGGCCGAGACGAGCGGTACGCCGACGGCGAAGGCGGTACCGCCGATGCCGAGGAAGAAGCCGGTGATGATCAGGGCGGGGTAGGACGACACCACCGACAAGGCCAGCACGGGCACCACGGTGGCCAGCGAGACCAGCGGGAACATGGTCCGTGCGCCGAACCGGTCGGTGAGCGCGCCGACCGGGATCCGGCCGATCGAGCCGACCACGACGGGCACCGCCACCAGCAGTGACTGGGCGGTGAAGCTCAACCCGAGGCGCTCCTTGATGCCCGGAGCGAGCGGGCCCAGCAGCGCCCAGGCCCAGAAGTTCAGCGCGAACCCGACCGTGGCCAGTACCAGGTTGCGCGTCGCGCCGGCAGCCGACGGGCTCGCCTGCGAGCCCGTCACTTCCTACCTCGGGACGAGGAACGGGTTGGCAGCGTCGGCGGTCCTTCCCAACCCGGCCGGGACGGGCGCGGTCGGGTCCCGTAGCTGCGGTAGACGACGTACGGCCGGGTGACGTAGCCGATCGGCGCGCTGAAGGCGTGCACCAGCCGGGTGAACGGCCAGAACGCGAAGAGGGCGAAGGCGGCCACGACGTGGAGTTGGAAACCGATCGGCACGCTGGTCATGAGCTCGGGATCGGGCCTGAAATAGAACAGCGACCGAAACCAGGGCGAGAGGTCCGCGCGGTAGTCGTAACCCCCTTCGGTGATGTTGCCCCGCACCGTGTTCCAGAGTCCCAGTACGATGACGGCCGCGAGAAACACGTACATCGCTTTGTCGTTGCGGGTGGTGGCGGCGAAGACGGGTCCGGTGAAGCGGCGGCGGGCGATCAGGATGACCATTCCGGCGAGGGTGCAAAAGCCGGCGACGGTGCCGATGAATACGGCCATGAAGTGGTAGTTGTGCTCGGTGATGCCGACCGCCTCGGTCCAGGACTTGGGGATGAGGAGGCCGACCACATGCCCGATCAACACCATGAGTACGCCGAAGTGGAACAGGGGGCTGCCCCAGCGCAACAGGGCGGTCTCGTACAGCTGGGTGGAGCGGGTGGTCCAGCCGAACTTGTCGTAGCGATAACGCCAGATCAGCCCTCCGATCAGGATCGTGATGGCCAGGTACGGGTAGACCACCCAGAGCAGCACGTGCACCGTGTTCATCTGCGCCCCCCGGTGGTGTCGACGAGTCCGTACGGTTCGAGGCCAACCTCTTCGGCCGGCGGGCCGGTGCGGGCCAGCCGGAGCGCGGCGGCGACGTCGGCGGGGCGCGGGGCGGGCAGCATGGCCCGGATCGCCTCGACCGCCTGCCGGTACGGGGACTCCTCCTTGCCCAGCGACTCGGCGAGTAGGTCGAGCCCGACCCGGTTGTCGTGCAGCAGCCGCCAGCCAATGTCGTCCTCGGCGGCGAGGTCGAGCAGCGCCGGCAGGTAGTCGGGCAACTCGCCGTCAACCACCACCAGGCCGGCGGCCTTGTACGCGGCGGCGAAGCCGACGAGCGCCTCGCCGCGGCGGCGGGTGTCGCCGCAGGTGTAGTAGCTCAGGTGCAGGCAGCACCGGCGGCGGAAGTCGAACAGCTGCACGTACGCGGCGCGCAGCTCGCCGGGGGCGGTTGCTTCCCGATGGGTCAGCACCTGCCGGAGCGGCTTCGCCACGGCGTCGGGGAGCGCCTCGAGGGCGGCCCGGATGATCGGCAGCGCGGCGAGAACCTCCTCGTCGGGGTAGCGCAGCAGCAGTGAGGCGGCGCGGGCGGCGACGGGCCGCCAGCTCGTCGTTTCGGTCGTCATGGCTGGTCCCGGTTGATGTCGAGGACGCCGGGGCCGGTCACGTCGCCGCCCTCGCCGGCCGGGTCCTTCTGCGGCCGGGCGCCGGTCCGGCTGCCCGCACCACCGGCGTCGATCAGGTTGGCCCGCTGGGCGGGGTCGCCGGCCTCGGTCAGGGAGTCGGCTCGCTGCCGGCTGCGTTGCGCGTCGAAGGTCTCCACCTGGATCGGTACGGGGGTGCCGGAGGCTTCCCCGAAGGGGCCCTGTCCGTAGGGTCCGCCGCCGCCCATCCCGGGGCCGCCCTCGTAGTCCAGGGAGCACTCGGTGGCGATCTTTTCCAGCCGGTGGGCGTCCTCGGCGTGGGCGGCGGGGATGACGTAGCGCTGTTCGTACTTGGCGACCGCCAGGAGGCGGTACATGTCGTCCATCTCGTCGCTGGTCATGCCGACGCTGGCCGGGATGTCGTCGTCCGGTGTCTCGCCGAGGTTGCCGCGGCGTTGGTAGGCGCGCATGGCGGCGAGCCGGTCGAGCGCCGCGCGTACGGGTGCGGGGTCGCCGGCGGTGAAGAGCTCCGCGAGGTAGTCGATGGGGATGCGGAGGGCGTCGATCGCGCCGAAGAGGTTGCCGGCCTCCTCCCCGTCGTGGCCGGTGTCGCGCAGCACGTCCACGACGGGGGACAGGGGTGGGATGTACCAGACCATCGGCATGGTCCGGTACTCCGGGTGCAGCGGCAGCGCCACCTCGTACTTCATGATCAGGTCCCAGATCGGGGACTGCTGGGCGGCCTCGATCCAGTCGTCGGGGATCCCACCCGCCCGCGCGGCGGCCACGACGGTGGGGTCATGGGGGTCGAGGAAGACCGAGCGTTGCGCCGCGTAGAGATCCTGTTCGGATTCGGTGGCGGCGGCCTCGGCCACCCGGTCGCTGTCGTAGAGCAGGAGGCCGAGGTACCGCAGCCGGCCGACGCAGGTCTCGGAGCAGATGGTCGGCTGGCCGATCTCGATGCGGGGAAAACAGAACGTGCACTTCTCCGCCTTGCCGGTGCGGTGGTTGAAGTACACCTTCTTGTACGGGCAGCCGGTGATGCACATCCGCCAGCCGCGGCAGCGGTCCTGATCGACCAGCACGATGCCGTCCTCGCTGCGCTTGTAGATCGCCCCGGAGGGGCAGGACGCGGCGCAGGACGGGTTGAGGCAGTGTTCGCAGATTCGGGGCAGGAAGAACATGAAGGTCTTCTCGTACTCCTGTCGTACCTGCTCGGACACCTTCGCCAGCACCGGGTCGCCCGCCGTGATCTCGTTCCCGCCGGCCAGGGAGTCGTCCCAGTTCGCACTCCAGGTGATCTTCATGTCCTCGCCGGTGAGCAGGGACTTCGGCCGGGCGACCGGGATGTCGTCGCTGGACGGCGCGGTGATCAGGTGCTCGTAGTCGTAGGTCCAGGGCTCGTAGTAGTCCTGCATGGAGGGCAGCTTCGGGTTAGCGAAGATGGTGAACATCCGCTTCAGCCGCCCGCCCGATCGGGGCTTGAGCCGCCCGGAGCGGGTCCGCACCCAGCCGCCCTGCCAACGCTGCTGGTTTTCGTAGGTGCGCGGGTAGCCCTGGCCGGGGCGGGTCTCCACGTTGTTGAACCAGACGTACTCCACCCCGGAGCGGTTGGTCCATGCCTGTTTGCAGGTCACCGAGCAGGTGTGACACCCGATGCACTTGTCCAGGTTCATCACCATCGCCATCTGCGCCATCACCCGCATCAGTACCGCACCTCCTGCGAACGGCGGCGGACCACCGTCACCTCGTCGCGCTGGTTGCCGGTCGGCCCGAGATAGTTGAACGCGAAGGCGAACTGCGCGTACCCGCCGATCAGGTGGGTGGGTTTGACCAGCAGCCGGGTCAGCGAGTTGTGTATCCCGCCACGGCGGCCGTTGAGCTCTGCCTTCGGCACGTCTATCACCCGTTCCTGCGCGTGATAGACGTAGACGGTGCCCTCGGGCATCTTGTAGCTGACCACCGCCCGGCAGACCAGCACACCGTTGCGGTTGACCGCCTCGATCCACTCGTTGTCCCGCACCCCGATCTTCGCCGCGTCCGCCTCACTCATCCACATCGTCGGCCCACCGCGGGACAGCGTCAGCATGAGCAGGTTGTCCTGGTACTCCGAGTGGATAGCCCACTTTGAGTGCGGGGTCAGATACCGTACGGTGATCTCCAACTCTCCGTTGGCGCCGAGCCGCGGCTCGCCGAAGAGCCGGTGGATGTCCAGCGGCGGTCGGAAGATCGGCAGCGCCTCGCCCGTCTCGTGGATCCAGTCGTGGTCCAGGAAGAAGTGCTGCCGCCCGGTCAACGTGTGCCACGGCTTCAGCCGCTCCGTGTTGATCGTGAACGCCGAGTACCGGCGACCACCGTGCTCACTGCCCGACCACTCCGGACTCGTGATCACCGGAACCGGGCGAGCCTGGGTGTCCGCGAAGGTGATCTGTTTCCCCTCCGCCTCGGCGGCGAGGTCCGCCAGGCGTTGACCGGTCCGTCGCTCCAGGAACCGGAAGCCCTCGGTGGCGATACGGCCGTTCGTGGTGCCCGAGAGCGCCAGGATGGCCTCACACGCCCGGATGTCGGTGTCCAGCCGGGGCCGGCCGTCGGCTGCGCCACCCCGCACCACGCCGTTGACCCCCCGCAGGTAGTCGATCTCGCGGTTCACATCGACGGTGACCGCCTTGTTCGTGGTGCCCAGCCGGTCCAGGAGGGGGCCGAGAGCGGCCATCTGGTCGGCGACCGCGCCGTAGTCCCGCTCCACGACCACGAACTTCGGCATCGTCCGGCCCGGCACCGCGGGCGCGTCGCCGGTTTTCCAGTCGCGCACCACCCCGCCCGGGGTAGCCATCGCATCCGGGGTGTCGTGCAGCAGGGACGTCGCCACCAGATCCCGGCGCACCCCGAGATGCCGGCGGGCCAGGGCGGAGAAGGCCTTGGCGATCCCGTGGAAGGCGGTGAAGTCGGTGCGGGTCTGCCACGGTGGGTTGATCGCCGGGGTGAAGGCGTTCACGAACGGGTGCATGTCGGTGGTGCTGAGATCATGCTTCTCGTACCAGGTGGCCGCCGGTAGCACCACGTCGGAGAAGAGCGTGGTCGAGGTCATCCGGAAGTCCAAGCTCAGCAGCAGGTCGAGCTTGCCCTCCGGGGCCTCGTCGCGCCACACGACATCGGCCGGGCGATTGTCGGCCGGAGCCTGTTCCGCCCGCAGGTTCGACTCGGTGCCGAGCAGGTGACGCAGGAAGTACTCGTTGCCCTTGCTGGAGGAGCCGAGCAGGTTCGCCCGCCACACCGTCAATACCCGGGGCCAGTTCTGCGGGGCGTCCGGGTCGGTGCCGGCGAAGCCGAGTCGGCCGTCGACCAGTGCGTCGGCGACGTAGCGCGCCGGGTCGTCCGGGTTCGCGGCCAGCGCCTCGTCGGCCAGATCAAGCGGGTTACGGTCGAAGGTGGGCATCGACGGCATCCAGCCCAGCCGGGTCGACTGCGCCAACAGGTCGATGGTGTGCTTGCCGGCGAAGGCGCCGGCGCCGGTGGGGGCGGCGAGGGCGTCGGCGGCGTACGTGTCGTAGCGCCACTGGTCGGTGTGGACGTACCAGAAGGCGGTGCCGATCATCTGCCGGGGCGGGCGGACCCAGTCCAGCGCGAACGCTAGCTGCTGCCAGCCGGTCACCGGTCGGCACTTCTCCTGCCCCACGTAGTGCGCCCACCCGCCGCCGTTGACCCCCTGGCAGCCGGTCAGCGTGGTCAGCGCCAGCATCGCCCGGTAGGTGGTGTCGGAGTGGAACCAGTGGTTCGTGCCGGCCCCCATCACGATCATCGAGCGGCCACCGGAGCGTTCGGCGTTGTCCGCGAACTCCCGGGCCACCCGGGCCACCTGCGCCGCCGGTACGCCCGTGATCGGCTCCTGCCACGCTGGCGTGTACGGCTCGGCCGCGTCGTCGAACCCGGTCGGCCAGCTACCGGGTAGGCCGGGACGGGCGACGCCGTACTGGGCGAGCATCAGGTCGAACACGGTGGTGACCAGCCGTTCGCCAACCCGGGCGGTGGGCACGCCGCGTCGCAGCACCGCCGGTTGGTCGGTGTCGAACCGGGGCAGCAGCACCTCCACCGCCTCGCCGCCGGCACAGCTCAGCCGGGGCACGATCTCGCCCAGCTCCAGGTTCCACCGGCCGACGCCGGCCTCGCGGTAGCGGTCCCCGAGCGACCCGTTCGGCACCGCCGGCCGGTCCGCGACGGAATCCCACAGCACCGGGCGGAAGGCCGCCTCCTTGTCGTCTTCCCCCAGGTCGGCGGCGGTGACGAACTTCCCCGGGCGGTAGCCGCCGTCGGCGGCCGGCTCCAGGCTGACCAGGTACGGCAGGTCGGTGAAGCGGCGCACGTAGTCGAAGAACCGGGGCGTGTTCCAGTCGACGAAGAACTCCTTGAGGATGACGTGCCCCATCGCCATGGCCAGCGCCCCGTCGGTGCCGGGCTGGGCGGGCATCCACTCGTCGGCGAACTTGACGTTGTCGGCGAAGTCCGGGCTGACCACCACGACCTTCTGGCCCCGGTACCGCGCCTCGGCCATCCAGTGCGCATCCGGGGTGCGGGTCACCGGCACGTTGGAGCCCCACATGATGAAGTAGGAGGCGTCCCACCAGTCCCCGGACTCCGGCACGTCGGTCTGGTCGCCGAACATCTGCGGGGACGCCACCGGCAGGTCCGCGTACCAGTCGTAGAACGACAGCATCGATCCGCCGATCAGCGACAGGAACCGCGCCCCCACCGCGTGCGACACCATCGACATCGCCGGGATGGGGGAGAAGCCGGCGACCCGATCCGGTCCGTACTCGGCGATGGTGTGCACATGGGCCGCGGCGACCAGCTCCAGCGCCTCGTCCCAGGAGACCCGGACCAGGCCGCCCTTGCCCCGTGCCTGCTGGTAGCGGCGTCGCCGCTGCGGGTCGGCCTGAATCTCGGCCCACGCGGCCAGTGGATCACCCAGCCGCTGCCGGGCCTCGCGGTACATCTCCATCAGCACACCCCGGGCGTACGGGTAGCGCACCCGGGTCGGCGAGTAGGTGTACCAGGAGAACGCCGCCCCTCGGGGGCAGCCCCGCGGCTCGTACTCCGGCCGATCCGGCCCGACACTCGGATAGTCGGTCTGCTGCTGTTCCCAGGTGATGATGCCGTCGCGGACGTACACCTTCCAGGAACAGGATCCGGTGCAGTTCACGCCGTGGGTGGAGCGCACCACCTTGTCGTAGGACCATCGGTCTCGGTAGAAGGCATCCGCTTGGCGCCCGCCGACCTGGTAGAGCGCCCGGCCGTCGGGGGCGACCTCGGCTCGGCGTACCAGGCCGCCCACGGCCAGCAACGCCCGGCTCGCGTGCTCCGTTGTGCCCGTCATACGCCTCATTCCTCACCGGTGACCGCGAGAACACCCGATGGGATGACTCGTCCCCCAGCTTGGCGCAGATAGCCGGACAAAGCAGGCTTAAATCGGCGCGGTCGCCTATCTCGGTGGCGCTGGTGGATTCGCCCGCCCGGTGTCACCGTGCTCCCGCCAGCTGATCGGGTAATCACCGAGTTGTTGCGCTTTGGGTGGTTTAGGGTTTGGGTGTGGTGCACGAGGCGCTGAGCTCCCCGGCGACGACCCGTCCGGGGTCGGAGATGGTCTGGATCCCGGGCGGCCGGTTCCGGATGGGATCAACTAATTTCTATCCCGAAGAGGGGCCCGTGCGATGGGCCGAGGTCGACGGGTTCTGGATCGATCAGTACCCGGTGACGGTCCGGGATTTCGAGCGATTCGTCCGGGAGACCGGCCACGTGACGATGGCCGAGGTGGCGCCGACCGCGGCGGACTACCCCGACGCCGACCCGGAGCTGCTCGTCCCCGGCTCCCTCGTGTTTCGCCAGGCCTCCGGGCCGGTCAGCCTCGCCGACTACCGCAACTGGTGGTCGTGGACCCCCGGCGCGACTTGGCGGCACCCCGAGGGACCGGGCAGCACCATCGACGGCAGAGACCTGCACCCGGTCACCCACGTCGCGTACGCCGACGCGGTGGCCTTCGCGACCTGGGCCGGCAAGGAACTCCCGACCGAGTCCGAGTGGGAGCTCGCCGCCCGTGGCGGGCTCGACGGTGCCGCCTTCACCTGGGGCAACGAGTTCGCCCCCGAGGGCGAGATGATGGCCAACACCTGGCAGGGGGAGTTTCCCTGGCAGAACCTCCTCCTGGACGGGTACGCGGGAACCTCGCCGGTGGGAGCCTTCCCGCCCAACGGTCACCGCCTCTACGACATGGCCGGCAACGTCTGGGAGTGGACCCGGGACGTCTTCACGTACCCCAGCGACCAGTCGGCGAAGCCCTGCTGTACGACGCCGGTCACCGCCGACGGGCCGGGCGCGGGCATTCCTCGCCACGTCATCAAGGGCGGATCCCACCTGTGCGCCCCCAACTACTGCATGCGGTACCGGCCGGCGGCCCGGCAGGGCGAAGCGATCGACACCTCCACCTGCCACCTCGGCTTCCGGTGCGTCACCCGGTAGGACCGGAGTCGCTGCCGGTCCGGCTGCGGCCGATCGGCACGAGCACCCAGAGCAGCAGCAGCCAGAGCAGGGTCAGGCCGGTCAGCCCGAGCGCGATCGGCCGCTCGAGGACGAAGTCCGTGACCAGGAGCACCGCGACGATCACGGCCAGGACCATCAGCAACAAGCCGGTGGTGGTCATCCAGTGGGTGAAGCGCGCCAGTTCCGGATCACGCCCCTGCCGGAACAGCGCCCGGTGGAACGCCACCGGGGCGATGGTCGCCACCGCCGCGGCGGCGGTGGCGAGGAACGAGATGATGTAGAGCGTCCGTTGGAAGGTGTTGGTCTCGCCGAACGCGGAGCTGAACGGGAGGGCGAGCAGGAACGCGAAGAGGATCTGCACCCCAGTCTGTGCGATCCGCAGCTCCTGCAACAGCTCGGCGTACCGGCGCCGCCAGCGGGTCTCCGTCTCCTCCGCCACCCTGCCTCCGCAATCGGTGTGGTCCGGGCCGGGAGGGAGGGACCCTCCTTCCCCTCCGTGCTTCACAGTCTGGCACCGATGCGTTACCTCGCCGCGGGAATCGCCCAACGCACCGACACCGGTGGTACGGGGCCCTACTCGGGGGGTGATCTCGGATGGGGCACGATCGTGACCATGAATGGCTCAGCATCGGCCGGCGGCGTCGCGATCCGGCCGGCCACCGCCGAGGACGCGGCGGCGATCGCGGCGGTCTACGTGCGGAGTTGGCGTGCCGCCTACGCGGAACTCCTGCCCACCGAGGTACTGGCGTCCCTGGACGAGGCGGACTGGGCTCGGCGCTTCCGCAGCCGGCGGGACCGGGCCCCGACCATGCTGCTGGCGTTCACCCCGGGCCGCGTCGTCGGCGTGGTGATGGCCGGACCGGACCGGCAGGATCCGCTACTCGCCGAGATCTACGCGATCTACGTGCTGCCGGACGTTCAGGGGCAGGGGATCGGCGCGGTCCTGCTGGACGCCGCCATCGCCCAACTCGACGCAGCGGTTGTCCGGCTCTGGTGCGCCGCGGCGAACCACGGCTCCCGAAGGTTCTACGAGCGCCGGGGATTCGTCCTAGACGGGTCGACCGGCAGCTACGAGATCAGCGGCCACCGGCTGGACACCGTCCGCTACGCCTGCGTGCGGTAGCGCGGGGACGAGCGGTCCGCCGCAGCCGAAATGCTGGTTCCACCCAAGCTCAGTCGATACGTGTGGAAGGCTCACAGTTAGCCGCTTGGCCCCAGGGCGGTGCCGGCCCGCTGCGGGCCGCCGTGGCTGCCCGGAGGCAACGCGGCGGCGGGTCGTCAGCACGCTCCGGTCGGGTCCCTACCCGAAGCGGTGAGGAGTTCGATGATGCTGTGGGCGAAGTTCTTCCGAATCCGCCAGAACCTGGTGGGGAGCATGTGGTTCTTCCCGCTGCTGGGGCTGGTGGTGGGAGGGCTGCTCGCCCTCGTGGTCCGCGAGGTCGACGCCGTCATCACCCTGCCGTCGGCGTGGGAGTTCGAGCCGTCCGCGGCGCAGGAACTCCTCACGATCGTGGTCGAGGTCGCCGGGGTGTTGGCCGGATTTGTGGTGGCCGTGAGCGTGGTCGTACTCGAACTCCACGCCGACAGTTTTCCGCGCTACCTGCGGTTGTTGTACCGGGACCGATTCCACCTAGCCGTCGTGACGTTTATCCTCGGGACCGTCTCCTTCGCTTTCACGCTCCTGGCTCTTGGTGGGTCAGCGGAGATTCCGCCGCTCGGTGTCGGCATTTCGGGGATTTTCCTCATCGTTAGCTTCGTGCTCTTCGTGGTCTTCCTCAACCATCTGGTGCATCAACTACGACCGGTGGCGGTCGCCGCCGACGTGACCAAAACCGCCCGGAAGCTGATGGCGGCGCGCGACCAGTCGGGCGGGTCGGTGGTGACCCAGGAGGAGTCGGCCGGGGAACCAACCGTGGTGCTCGGGGCCCAACGATCCGGGTCGGTGCAGGCGCTGAATGAGGCGGCCCTGGTTCGTTGGGCCAGCCAGCACGGCTGTCAGCTTCGGTCAAAGGTGGCGGCCGGGGACTACATCATCGCCGGACAACCCGTGATGGAGATATTCGGAGCGAAGCCGTCGGGCGACTCCACCAAGCAGATCCACGCCATGGTGGCCCTGGGGATCGAGCGGACCATCGAGCGTGATCCGGCCTTTCCGGTACGGATTCTGGTGGACAGCGCGGCGCGGGCGCTCTCCTCGGCCATCAACGATCCGACAACAGCGGTGCAGATGATGGACTACTTGGAGGAGCTGCTCCGGATGATCGGGGCGCAGCCCCTCGGCACGATGCGGTATTGCGACGAATCCGGCCAGCCACGGCTGACTGTGCCCGGCCGGACGTGGGAGGACTACCTCACTCTCGCGGTCACCGAGATCCGCGAGTACGGGGCCAGCTCCGTCCAGGTGATGCGGCGGCTCCGCGCCATGCTCGAAGACCTTCGCGAGGTGCTTCCGGCCGACCGGCGACCGGCGGTGGACGCCGAGCTTGACCGGCTTGATCAGACCCTGGCCGCGAGCTTCGGGGGCAAGGTCGACCACGACCGGGCCGTGGTGCCGGACCGGCAGGGAATCGGCGGTCCGGGTCGGGGCTGAGGCTGCGGTCCCGAGCCCAGCTCGGGGCCGGACGCATTCCGGCCACTGGGTGCCCCGTTCTCTGGTAGAACGAGAAAAGGAGGGGTGTGCATTCCATAGGACCGTTGAAACGGCTGGTGAAGGGTGTCGCCGATGGGCAAGAGTTCTGATCAAGAAACGTTTCGGGCGCTCCGAAATCCGCGCGGGGTCGCGATCGCGGGCATACTTTTCGCTGTGGTCTTCGCCATCAGTATCATCCTCCTTCGGTCGGCGCTCCCGAAGGAGCCTTTCGCCGATGTGGAGTGGGTGCGGCAAGAAGCTGGCCGGATGCGGGTGGCGTTGTTCCTGATCCCGTTCGCCGGAATCTTCTTTCTCTGGTTCATGGGCGTGGTGCGCGAGTACATGGGCAACTTGGGGGACTGGTTCTTCTCCACCCTGCTCATCGGTAGCGGGGTTCTCTTCCTGGCCATGATATTCGTCGCCGTCGTGGTAGCGGGCGCCATTGTGGATGGAGTTCCCGAAGGTGGGTCCCAGTCTTTGGGTGCCGAGACGGTCGGGTTTGGTCGCTCGATCATGCTCGAGGCGAGTGGGATCTACGCGGTACGCATGGCGGCGGTGTTCATGATCGCGCTCGGAACGGTGGGGATGAAGACCCGCCTGATGCCGAAGTGGCTCTGGATCCTGACCTACATTCTGGCCGTGCTGCTCTTGATCTTTACCAACCAGAACCTCTGGTTCACGCTCATCTTCCCGGCCTGGGTTCTCCTGGTGAGCATCCGAATGTTGGTCACCGGCCAGGTGGCGCCATCCGACACCGCGAAGAGTTGATCGGGAAAGTACGGACAGGTCGCGTTTCCCGCCCCTGACGCGGGAGAAGGAGAAGCCGTTCATGAGTAAAACGTTCAAGGGTGTTATCAACCTGGGCGCCAAAGACTCGACGCCGGACTGGGACCCCTACGCCCAACCCCAGGCCCCGAAAGGCGCGCCGAACGTGTTGTTCCTGGTCTGGGACGACACGGGCTTCGGCTCCTGGGACTTCTTCGGTGGGCCCATCGAGATGCCGAACATGAGCAAGCTCGCCAACAACGGACTGAAGTACACCCAGTTCCACACCACCGCGCTCTGCTCACCCACCCGGGCCGCGCTGCTGAGCGGACGCAACCACACCACCGTCGGCATGTCCTGCGTCGCAGAGGCGACCCAGGGATTCCCGGGGATGAACGGGCATATCCCCGGGGAGGCGGCGCTCATCGGGGAGATCCTCAGCGACCGGGGCTACAACACCTACGCGCTGGGCAAGTGGCACTGTGTCGCCGAGGATGAGACCAACATGGCCTCCTCCAAGCGGAACTGGCCCACCCACCGGGGCTTCGAACGCTTCTACGGCTTCCTCGGCGGAGAGGCCAACCAGTACTACCCGAACCTCGTTCAGGACCAGCAGTTCATCGACCAGCCCGCCGACCCGGTCAGCGTGGACGACTGGAAGGAGGGCAAGGACGGATACCTGCTCACCGCCGACCTCGTCGACCGGGCGATCGGCATGATCGGTGACGCCAAGCAGGTCGCACCGGAGCGCCCCTTCTTCATGTACTTCTGCCCCGGGGCGAACCACGCCCCGCACCACGTACCGAAGGCCTGGGCCGACAAGTACAAGGGCAAGTTCGACATGGGGTACGAGGCGATCCGCGAGAAGATCCTGGCGAAGCAGATCAAGCTGGGGATCCTCCCGAAGGGCACCGAGCTCTCACCGATCAACCCGCTCAGCGACGTACGCAGCGCGGATGGCAAACCCTCGCCCGCCCAGAGCGACGTACGGCCGTGGGATTCGCTCAGTGCCGACGAGAAGAAGCTGCAGATCCGGATGGCGGAGGTCTTCGCCGGCTTCTCCAGCTACGCCGACCACGAGATCGGCCGACTGATCGCCTACCTCGAGGAGACCGGAGAGCTGGACAACACCCTCATCTTCGTGATCTCCGACAACGGAGCGTCAGGTGAGGGAGGGGCAGACGGTGCCGTCAATGAGAACACGTTCTTCAACGGTGTCCCGAGCAATATCGACGAGAATATCAAGATGCTCGATATTCTTGGCTCGCCCGGCACCTACAACCACTATTCGACCGGTTGGGCCTTCGCGTTCAACACCCCGTTCAAGCTGTTCAAGCAGGACGCGTGGGAGGGTGGAATCTGCGACCCGATGATCGTGCACTGGCCGGCGGGGATCAAGGCAAAAGGCGAGCTCCGCGACCAGTACGCGCACGTCACCGACATCGTGCCCACGGTGTACGACTGCCTCGGCATCGAGTTGCCGGAGACGGTCAAGGGCTTCAACCAGTGGCCACTGGAGGGCTCCAGCTTCAAACACACCTTCGAAAAGCCGAAGGCCAAGACCGCGAAGCAAAGCCAGTTCTATCAGATGCTGGGTACCCGGGCGCTGTGGCGGGACGGCTGGAAGGTCGATGCCCTGCACCCGAGCTCACCGGCGGACTGGGGTCATTTCGGTCTGGACCAGTGGGCGCTCTACCACACCGATGTCGACCGTGCCGAGATCCATAACGTGGCCGACCAACACCCCGAGCTGGCCGCGGAGTTGGCGGCGCTCTGGTATCACCAGGCCGGCATGTTCTTTGGTCTCCCGGTGGACGACCGGCCCATCGCCGAGTTGCTCAGCACGCCGCGACCGCAGGTGGCGCCACCGCGAGATCACTACGTCTACTATCCGAACACGCTGGAGGTTCCCGAGGCGGTAGCGGTCAACATCCGGGGGCGGTCCTACATCCTGGCAGCCGACGTGGTCATCGATGGTCCCGACGCGGAAGGCGTTCTCTTCGCGCAGGGCTCCAACTTCGGCGGGCACGCCCTCTACCTCAAGGACGGCAGACTGAAGTACGTCTACAACTACCTGGGGGAGAAGGAGCAGGTCATCTCCTCGAACATCGATGTGCCGAAGGGAAAGGTGGTGCTCGGTGTCGCCTTCGAGAAGGAGAAGTTGATCTCTCCACCTGGCTCCGACCAGCCCAGTGCCTGCGTCGGCAACGCCTCGCTGTTCATCGGCAAGAAGAAGGTGGGTGAGTGCAAGGGAATGCAGACCCAACTCGGCAAGTTCGCACTCGCCGGGGAAGGCTTCAACGTCGGCCAGGACCGCGGCGCACCCGTCACCTATGACTACTCCGGCGCCCGTCCCTGGAAGCTGACCGGCGCCACGATCAAGCAGGTCATCGCGGATGTCTCCGGTGAGGCCTACGTTGACGTCGAGCGGGAGGCGGCCGCCATGATGGCCCGGGACTGAGCGTCGCCGCCAGCGCCGAGGGGCCGGGTGGGTAGCTGTGGCTCGGGCGTGGCGTCGACCCTGACCAGCGCGGCCCGTGGGGGCATCCGCCGTCCGGCGGATGCCCCCACGGGCCTATCCGAGGAGGTGGGCGAGTTCCGGCAACACGCTGACCGCGGCGAATCGAAACGTGCGGCCGACGAAACACGTGACCGCGAACATGCCCACCGACATCCGGGTCGAGCTGATGCAGAAGACGACCAGCAGGAGTGGGGGCAGGCCGACCGCCGCGCTCAGCAACACCACCGGTACCGCCACGAACGGCCGGTCGAGCAGGGTGATGAGGCGGCTGTTCCAGCGGCGGGTCACCGCGACGACGGCGGCGATCGACCGGCGGAGGACCGTCCGGACGGTCGCCCGGGGCGGCACGGCCGTCGGCGCCGCAGCGCCGGGACCCGGACCGTGCGATGCCGACCCGCTCGGCACTGCCCCGCTCGGCGCCGTCCCGCTCGGCGTTACCGCCACGGTTTCCACCGCCGGCTCCGGCGCGAAGCGGACGGTGTGCCGCTCCAACCAGCGGCGCAGCCGGGTGGAGCGGAGGGTGCCGCGTAGGCCCAGTAGCATCAGCGCCTTGCCGGCGGTCTGCCCGGCGCCAGCGGTGACCCCCAGCAGGAGGGCACCCTGCCCCGTTACGGTGGCCGCACCGATGAGGTACGGCTCCACCGGCACCACCGGGATGAAGGCCGAGGCGAACGCCATCAGGAAGGTCGCGATCCCCGCCTCGATCATGACGCGGCCCGGTTCATGCGGACGGGGGCCAGCCGCGCTCGGGCGCTTGGCCGCGCTGCGGTGGACTGCTGGGTAGTCGCCGTACCACCACCAGGGAGACCACCTTGATCACGGTCACCGCCAGGGCCAGCGCGAGCGCTGGCCAGGGGCTCGGCACGAAGAGTACGAGCAGCACCAGCGCGCTGGTGTTGGCAGCCTTGGCCGGCGGGGACCAGTTCCACCGGAAGACACCATGGTGCACGTGGAAGAAATAGTTTGGACTGAGCAGCCCGAAACGGAGAAACGACAGGCTGAGCACCAGATCGACGACGACGAACTGCAGCAGAAAGACCGCGATAGGCGCCACCATCTGTGGTCGTGCCTGAAGCAGCGGGATGATGCAGAGGACGCAGCAGAGTCGGTCGGCCAGGATGTCGAAGACCGCACCGAAGCGGGTCTCCTGGTTCAGCCGGCGGGCTGTCCAACCATCCAGGATGTCGCCGACCCAGTAGATTAGATAGGCGGTTACCGCCAGGATCGGATCCCGGGTGATGATCGCGCCGATCGCGACCGCGACCGCGCCGATCGTGCGTACCGCTGTCACGATATTCGCGGCCTGCACGATCTGCGGCGGCGCGGCGGTGGTCGTCGTACGCTCCTGAAGGGTCGTTCTCGGCATACCGCTTCCTCCAGGAGGTGAAGCCTACTGCCGAATGTGGCAGGTGGCGAAACCACATTACAACCCGAACAGCGAAAAAGATCCCGCCGAGAGGGCTTGACATCACCTGGAAGTGACCCGGATGCACTGGTGCAATGTCCCGCAGCTGGGTCCCGGAGTGTCTGGATTGTCGTTAGCGAATCTCCGTCATCGGGTGCCGGGGTTGACGTCGAGGTGGGTGGGGGCGAGGCGGCCGGGGAGGGGCGCGCCGGTCGGCTTGGCACTCTCGGTTCGCCGCCGCGCAGCCACCGGTCGGGCCGCTATGCTCAGGAGATCTTGATCTCGGCACGAGGCGAAAATGAACATTTTGATTCACACCTCCAAGGCGATGCGACCGGCGCCCCAGGGTGGCGCGACCCTCACCGTGCCCGCCCTTCGGGACCGGGCCGAGGAGTTGGCGGCGTACCTCAAGACCCTCTCGGTGGAGCAGCTCGGCACCGTCATGAAGCTCTCTCCGGAGCTGGCCGCCCGAACGCACGGGCTCTTCGCCGATTGGGGCACCGATCCGGAGCGGCAGTCACCGGCGATCGACAGCTTTGCCGGTGACATCTACAGCGGGCTCCGCGCCGGCGACCTCACCCCCGCCGACCGGGCGTACGCCGATGGTCGGTTGCGGATCCTCTCCGGGCTGTACGGCATTCTGCGTCCGGATGATGGCATCCAGCCGTACCGGCTGGAGCTGGGGTATCGCCTGCCGGACCCACCGTATGCCAACCTCTACCAGTTCTGGGGTGATGCCGTTGCCCGGTGCCTGCCGCCGACCGGCGTCATCATTGATCTGGCCGCCATCGAGTACAACCGGATCGTCACCCGGTTTCTGGCCCGCGACCGGTTCGTCAGCCCCCGCTTTCTGACGATCAATCCGAAGACGGGTGAGCCGCGGTTCGTTGTCGTACACGCCAAGATCGCCCGTGGTGCGTTCGCCCGATGGCTACTGACCGCTCAGGTCGAGGACCCGGCGGATATCGTCGACTTCGCCGAGATCGGCTACCGCTACGAGCCGGCTCTCAGCAAACCCCGCCAGCCCGCTTTCGTCTGTACGGAGTTCGGGGGCAAGGGGCTCAGCGTCCGACGACACGACCTGGGCTGACACACGACGACACGACCTGGGCTGGGCGGTCAGGTCTGCGGGGGTTGTTGCGGGCTACGGCCCTTTCGCTGGCGGGGCCAGATCCAGGCGGCCAGCACCGCGCCGACCACCGCGATTACCCCACCGAGCACGAGGGCTGTCGACACTCCGTCCGAGAATGCCTGATGATAGGCCGCCATCACGAGGCTCCGCTCGCCCGGCGGCAGCTTGTCGAGGACGGCGAGGGCCGTCTGGGAGTTGGTCAGCGCGTTGACGACCTGGTTGGATTCGGCTTCGGTGAGCCCGGCCGCGGTGCTCACCGGGGCGGCGTCGGCCCGACCGAAGCGGGTGGTCGCGGCGGTCAGCAGGACGACGCCGAGCGCGCCCCCCAGCATGCTGCTGGTCTTGTAGAGCCCGGACGCGGCGCCGGCGAGGGCGACCGGTGGGCCGCCGACGATGGTGTCGGCCACCGGCACGGAGAGCACGCCCAGCCCGACACCGATGATGAGCAGGCCCAGGATCACCGCGAGCACCGACAGGGAGGGCAGCAGGGCGCTGATGGCGAAGCAGCCGACGCCGACCAGGAACAGGCCCCAGACCGAGGGGGAGCGGGCGTCGTGTCGGGTGACGATCCGTGCGCCGACGGCGTTGAAAATCAGGATCGTTCCGGCGGCCGGAACCAGGAGTAGACCGGCCGCGAACGCGCTGTAGCCCCGGGCGTCCTGCAGGTAGAGGGAGAGTACGAAGAGGGTGCCGGCGAAGGACATGTTCATCGTCAGGTTGACGAGAAGAGCGCCGTCAAAGCCGCGGGCGCGGAACAGCCGTAGATCCACCAGTGGGTCGGTGACCCTCAACTCGACGAACACGAACGCCAGGGTGAGCACCACGGCGGCGACGAAGAGCGCGATGATCAGCGGATTGTTGAAGCCGACCTGTTGTCCCTCGGTCAGTGCGAAGAGCAGGCACAGTGCGGCCCCGGCCCCGGTCAACAGACCGATCAGGTCGACCCTGCCCCGGCCCTTCTGTGCGGCGGGTGCGTTTCTGGTGGTCAGGACGTACAAGACGAGTACCACCGGCGCGGTTAACCAGAAGAGTGACCGCCAGCCCAGCAGAGTGGTCAGGGTTCCGCCGATTGCTGGCCCGACCGCCTGGCCGGCCCAGGTCGCCGCCGCCCAAGCGGCGAAGGCCGGCGGCTGCTCGGTCCGTTTGAAGAGCGCCGGGATCATCGCCAGTGTGGCGGGCAGGATGAGTGCGCTACCGGCGCCCATTAAGGCGCGGCCGGCGATGAGGCCGGCTAGGTTGGGCGTGAAGGCGGTCGCCAGGGCGGCGACACCGAAGATCAGCAGGCCGAGTAGCAGCATCTTTCGATGGCCGTGCAGGTCGGTGAGCCGACCGCCGGCCAGCAGGAGGGTTCCGCAGGCGATGCTCAGGGCGTTGTTCGCCCACTGCATATCGGTCAGGTTGACGTTCAGCTCGTTGGCGATGGTCGGCAACGCCACCCCGAGGTTGGAGAACGCGAGCCACACCAGCATGGCTGCGGTGCAGAGGCTGATCAGGGCGACCCGTCGGGACGGAGGCGACCCGCGGGACCGGGAGTGCATGAACGGACGATATAGGAAATTTCGGCGATATGTGGTCTGAAGCTACGTAAGGCCGGATCGGTCCGGACGGGTGGGGGTCGCGTCGGTGGCCGGTGCGGATGGCGCTTCTGGACGCCGAACCGCTGCGCTCGGGATCCTGCGGCGGCGGCGCGGCCGGCGGGAATGCGAGCTCAGCCGCCTCGATGACAAGAGCGGTCGCGGCTCGCAATTGGGGCCGGAGGAACAGCCACGGCGGGTGTGGTAACCGCTACCCATGAGGGAGGTTTGGTGGTGGAGCGAAACCCGACTGTGGGTCCTTAAGCAACCACCCTGTCTAGATGCTAATGTCCTCCTCTTCGCACTCGTGAAATGGAGTTAACCCGAGCATGGCGCGACAGGTAATCACCCAACTGATTGATGACCTAACCGGTGGTGAGGCCGACCAGACGATTGAGTTCGGTCTCGACGGCAGGGCCTACACCATCGAACTCTCGGACGAGAACGCATCCACGCTCCGGCAGGCGCTCGCCCCCTATATCGCCGTCGGTCAGCGGGTTGGCAGGGCCAGCGGCCACGGTGGGATCACGAGGGCGGTGCGGGGGGCAGCCGCGACCGCGCAGCGTTCCACCCGCGCCCGCAACGAGGAGATCCGGGAGTGGGCGCGGGCCAACGGATATCAGGTGTCGGACCGCGGACGCATCCCGGTTGGCGTGATGGAGGCGTACGACAAGCGGTGAATGGCTGGCGGCCGGTCCGCCAGCAATGGCCACGGTCGAGCTAACCGACGCAGCACGAAGGGCCCCGGGCGGGGCCCTTCGCTGTGTCCCGCCCCGCCTTGGCCCGGGATGCGAAGCTGGTTCCCGCCGGGAGCGGCTCCCCCGGCGGTCGGCGTCTCCGGCTGGGACATGCTGGCCGTCGGTGCGGGAGGTGTGGTCCGAGCCCAGCCCTGGGCTTCCTTAGCGCAGAGAGGAAAAGGCCATGGGAAGTGAATTGGCCGAGCTCCTGGAAGCGGCGGCCGCCGGGCGCTTCCCGTCGCCGGATGGCGGGACGACCGTGCTGCCGCAGCCCGGCGACCGCGACGCCGGGGTGATCGCCTTCACCGCTCACTCCGTGGTCTTCACCGACGAGGATCCGCGTTGGGTCCGGGGAATTCTGGCCACTCTCGATTGTGACGGACTGGCAGCCACAATGCATCCACGCTTCCTGGGTGCGTTACTCGAGCGCACCGGACGTTCCATGGACACGATCGACCTACTGACGGTCGCGAGCCCGCTGGCTGGGGCACCCCCGTTGCGGCTCACCGAGCTCACCGACTTCGTCCATCCCCGGGAAGCCCGGGCGCGGCAGCGCCGCGACGACGTCCGGGTCTGGGCGGCCGATGGGGGAGTGGTCATCCTCGGCCGGGGCGTGGCCGGCCGGTGGGAAGCGGCGATCGAGGTTGACGAGGGGCGGCGCGAGGCGGGCCTCGGCCGGGCGTTGGCGAGGGCCGCTCGGCACCTGGTGCCGACCGGACAGCCGGTCTGGGCGCAGCAGGCCGCGGGCAACGCCCGCAGTGTGCGTGCATTCCAGGCGGCGGGGTTCCGGCCGGTCGGCGCCGAAGCGCTGCTCCTGAATCCGTAGCGGCTCCGGTCACAGGTCGGCAGCGTGGCCGGAGGGCTGTCAACCCCGACCGGACGGTGACGTAAACGACAGCGTCGCGGCCACGGATGCCGCGACACAGGTGTTGACAGGGACACCGAACGTGAGCGTAAGATCGACTCTGCGCTGAGAAACGTGTGTTTAGCGGCAGCACCGCACACCGAACGCACGTTTCCGAGGATTCAGGCGGCGGGTCGCTGACCCGGGCGGCGATTGCCAGCGGGATGGATCAGCTCCATTCGGAGCGCAACGGGGGGATGCATCCCGCGGCGACCGCCGCACCAACGACGACCAGCAGCGTTCCGGCGGCGATGATCGCCGTTGTCGGGTTCCAGGCCGCCCCGAGGCTCGCAGATCAGCCAGTAAATGCGAGCTCACCACACCCCTGCGGGCCAGGGGGTTTGGGTAGGGACGCCGACTGCAGGTCACCCACATTCACCGGGATCGGGGCAGATGGCTGACGACGCAGACCAACCGGAGCGACAGCATCGGGCCGGCCTCCTGTGGACGTACTGGACCTGCCACTTTCTTCGGTGGCTGCGGGTTGGCCTAGCCCTGCCCGTGCTGGCCCTGCTCCCCTTCGACCGCGGGCTCAGCCTCGGTCAGATCGGTGTGCCGGAGCGGGCTGGCGGAGCTGAAGTACCTTCCCGGGGTCGTCCGCGAGAGTGTGCTGCGCTTGGTGCGCCCCGGAAATCTCCGTCTGATCCTCGTCACCGGCCTTGCGATCGGCGTCGGAATCGGTGCTGTGGAGGCGTTCTGGCAGCCCGCCCTGGCCGCGCTCCTGCCCGATCCGTCGGCCGCCACCACCTTCGCAGTCGCCGTCGGGGGCTTTCTCTTCATCTACCTCTGCCTGGAGTTGCGCGCACCCCTGAGCCAGACTCTCTTGCACTCCGCAAGTCCCACCGGTCGCCGGGCCAGCATTCTCTCGACGTACTCGATGAGCACCAGCACCGGCGCGGTAATCGCCTCGGTCGGCCTCGGTGCGGTAGTTGACCGGATCGGCGTGACCGCCGTCTGGCTCTGCGCCGCCGCAGTGGTCGCCGGCGCAAGCGTGGCCTACCTGCGCCTGACCCCCACCCTCGGAAGACCAGACGATCGCGGCGCGTCCGCCGTCGAGCCCGCGGTTTCTCGGTGACGGTGACATCGGAGGGGTCCCGTCGATGCACCGAGGCCACGACGAGTTGGAGTCCAGGCGAACTCGGTTGCCTACCGACTCCGGGACGAGTACGGCGTTGGCGTGCTCACATCGCGGCTGTCTGCGGCTCCGGTCATGCTGAGGCCCGACCCCGAGTGGCTGCGCCCGCACCGGGAGCTGCACCCGCACCGGTGGCGCCGAGTGGGGCGAGGGAAACCGCGGCGCCGCTCACCGCGATCCCAGTTCCGGACTGGGCCGGGATGTCGAGGGTGAGCAGGCTCGGGCGGCCCATCTCCTGACCCTGGTGCACGGTAACCGTCGTGGGCGGCGCGACCAGGCCGAGCTCACGTAGGTAGCCACCGAGCGCCGCGGCGGCCGCACCAGTGGCGGGGTCCTCCACGACGCCGCCGGGGGGAAACGGGTTCCGGGCATGAAAGACCTGTGCGGACTCTCGGTACACCAGGTTGATGGTGGTCCAGTCGCGCTCGGCCATCAGGCTGGTCAGCGCGGCCATGTCGTAGTCCAGCTCAGCCAGGCGGGCTCGGCTTCCAGCGGCGATGATCGGGTGCCATGCCCCGGCGAAGGCGACCCGTGGTGGCAGTGCCGTCGCCAGATCCGCCGACTTCCAGCGCAACGCATCGAGTAGGCCCGCGAAGTCCTCCGCGGCGATCGGCTGGGTGCGTGGTTCGACGCTGACCAGCGTCGCGGTGATGGCGCCGTCCGCCCGTACGGTGGTGGAGACCTCGACCGGGCCGGCAGGGGTGCTCAGATACAACACCCCAGGGCCGTGTCGCTCGGCGTACGCCGCGGCCGACGCGATGGTCGCGTGGCCACAGAACGGGACCTCCGCTTTCGGACTGAAGTAGCGAACCGTGAAGTGCCCCGCGTCGCCGGGCACGAGAAACGCCGTTTCGGAATACCCGACCTCGGCCGCGACCCGCTGCATCTCCGCATCGTCCGCGCCGGTGGCGTCCAACACCACCCCAGCCGGATTGCCACCGGCGGGATCGGTGGTGAACGCGGCGAACCGTAGGATCTCCATGATCGTGATTCTAGGGTGGAGTCCGTCCATAGCCGAGTGCCAATTGACCAGCCGTGGTCACCGCCGGTGGGTGCATCGATGCCCGCTATCTGGACGGTGAGAGAGATAGCCCGGTCTTACCCCCACTTCGTCGGGCTGCAGTCAGATTTTGTTGAATCCGGGCGACTCGATGGCCCCGTTCGGAGTGCGGGATCAGGAGGAGGCAGTCCCGTTCGGCGGGTACGCCGACCGCTGCGACGAGGACACCCTCGTGGGTGTCGGTCAACCGGTGCCCGGCGGACTACCGTCGCTTCGCTCAAGCCGGCTCGGCCACCAGATTCGGCGACCAAGGTCGTGGGTGAGGGCCGGCACCAGCAGGGAGCGCACGACGATGGTGTCGATGAGAAGCCCGACGGGAAGGGCGATGCCCAGCTCCACCAGGATTCGAACCGGGAGCACGGTCAGTGCCGCGAAGGTCGCCGCGAGCACGACACCGGCAGAGGTGATCACCCCACCGGTTACGGTGAGTGCGGACAGCACGCCGCGTCGGGTGCCCAGCCGCTCTGACTCCTGCCGGACCCGGCTCATTAGAAAGACGTTGTAGTCCACCCCTAGAGCGACCAGAAAGACGAACGCGAACAGGAGGAACTCCGGATCCACCTTGGGGACGTTGAGCAGGTACCGGAAGATCAGCACGCAGATTCCGACGGTGGCGGTAAAGGAGAGCACCACGGTCAGGACCAGGAGTATCGGCGCCAGCAGGGCGCGCAACAACACCGCCAGGCAGAGCAGGATCACGGCCAGGACGACCGGAAAGATGACCTGCTGATCCCGGTCGGCGGCGTTGGCCGTGTCCACATTTGTTGCCGTGAAGCCACCGACCACGGAGTCGGAGCCGGGCACCGCGTGAACGGCGGTGCGGAGCCGCCGCAGGGTCTGCTCGGCGCTGTCACCGTCCGGTGCGTCGCTCATGGTCGCGTTCAGCTGCGCCCGCCCGTTCACGACCTTCGGTGCGGCCCCTGGTTGCTCAGCCGTGGTCGAGGCCCCACCCGCCGCGGTGACCGGTGCCACGGAGGCGACTCCCGACACCTGACGGGCCGCGGCGGCTACCTGGTCAACGGTCTCCGCGTTGGTCACGATGATGGCCGGACTGCCGGTGCCGCCGGGATAGTGCTGATCAAGCAGGCGCTGACCGCTGACCGATGACCGGTTCCCGGAGAAGAGCAGGTCATCCTGGTTGATTGCCTGCTTTCCGAGCTGGGTGACCCCGATCGCGGCCACGCCGAGGCAGACGGCGGCGATCACCCACACGAGTCGGTCTCGCCGGCCGACGAGGCGGGCGACCGGCGTCCAGAAGCGGTGCGAGGTGGTTGCGGCCCGCTGCTCCGGGCGCGGAGTCCGCGGCCAGAACACCCGCCGCCCACCCAGGACGAGCAGGGCGGGGAGGAAGGTGAGCATCACCAGCAGCGTGCAGGCGATGCCGATGGCGGAGACCGGTCCGAGGGAGCGGGTGGAGCTGAGCACCGACAACAGCAGCGCGAGTAAACCGAGGATCACCGTCGAGCCGGAGGCGATGATCGCCGGAGCGGCGCCGCGCCACGCCACCTTCATCGCGTCAACAGGGCGTTCCCTCCGGGTAAGCTCCTCCCGATAGCGCGCAATGAGCAGCAGCGCGTAGTCGGTGCCCGCACCGAAGACGAGCACGGTGAGGATCCCCCGCGACTCCCCACTCAGCTTGATCACATTCGCATCGGCCAGCCAGTACACGAAGACCGTGGCCAACACGTACGAGAGCCCGGCGGCGATCAGCGGAAGCGCCCACAAGACCGGACTACGGTAGATGATCAGCAGGACCACCAGCACCGCGCCCAGGGTGACGACCAGCAGCTCGCCGCCCACCCCGGCCAATACCGTGATCAGATCGCCCCGTAAGGCGGCCGGGCCGGTGACCTCGATGGTCAGTCCGCCCTGGTCGCCGCCGGTGATCGCGCGCAGCTGATCGATGACGTCGTTCTCCGCCTGCCCCACGGCGTTGTCGATCGGGACAACCACCAGCAGGGCCTGCCCGTCCTGGCTCTGGACGGGGGGCGCGACGGGCCCGACAACCCACCGCACCTGGCCGAAGCGGGTCAGGTCTGAGTCCGCCCGTTCCTGGTCGGCAACGGTTATCCCCGCCGAACGCTCGTAGACCACCAGGGCGGGCGTGGTGTCCGCACCGGTGATGTCCCGGCTGTCCTGCTGCGCCTGCTGCGACTCCGCATCAGCGGGAAGAAACGTTTGGAAGTTGTCGATCTCGACCTGGTCCAGGCGTCCTGGGAACGAGTGGGCCACCCCGCCGATCACGAGCCACCCGACGGTCACCACCACCGCGATCAGGGTGCCGACGTGGCGCGCACGCATCGCGGCCCCCGTCAACGTTCGGCTTGCTGGTACCGGTGGCCCGACCTGCCGTGCGGCCCCGCGACCAGCAGCGGGCCTGGCCCCGACAGCAGTGCCCTCCGTTCACTCGGGCGCGAGCGCACGGCCGGATCTGACATGGGTCAACTATCTGGGGTAGCGGCTGCTGACACTCCGACTTCCCGCCGTTCTCCGCTGAACAGGTGAAAGTCGGAACGGTGTGGTTCAAGCGGACAGTCGATGTCACCTGCCGTTAGGTTGTGCGGGTGCGTGACACGGCAAGGCGTGGGACGGCGGTCTGGCTGGCCGTGCTGGCGCTGGCACAGACCGTCGCCCTCATCGTGGTGTGGCGCACCGCGGTGCACACCGAGCTCGGCCAGTGGCTCGACACGGTCGCCCTCACCGGTAACCGGATCGGCCAGGACCGCATCGACGGACCGGTCAACCACATCCTCAACGCCATGTCACTGGTGGCGCTGCTGGCCGCCACCGCCGTCATCGGGTTCATCGCGCTGATCCGGGGCCGGGTCGCGCTCGCGGTCACCGCAACCCTGCTCGTCGTCGGCGCCAACCTCACCACCCAGGCGCTCAAGTACGGCCTCGCCCGGCCTGACCTCGGCATCGACCCGCAACGGATCTTCGCCGGCAACAGCCTGCCGAGTGGCCACGCCACCGTCGCCGCCTCGTTCGCGGTGGCGCTGGTCCTCGTCCTGCCACCGACGGTCCGAGTCCTGGGCGCGTTGCTCGGCACCGGCTACGCCGCCGCCGTCGGGGTGGCCACCCTCTCCGCCGGATGGCACCGACCCAGCGACGCCATCGCCGCGTACCTGGTGGTCGGGGTCTGGGCGGCGCTCGGCGGACTGGCGTTGTTGACCATGCAGCGCGAGCGGGCGAAGGTCGACCCCGGCGACGCGCACCGGCTCGCCGCCGTGCTACTCGGCACGGGCGGCCTGCTCGCGGTCGTCGCCGGCGGTCTCGCCCTGGCCTGGCTCGCCGACGGCCCCCGGATCGCCCCGAGCGCGTTGGGCCGTCGGCCTCTCCTCGCCGGCTACGCGGGCGGTGCCGCCGGAATCGCCGGTACGATGGCAATCGTGATGGCCCTGGTTCTGGTCAGTGCGCACCGCCTCATCCCCCGAAACGCGGGCTGAGCCATGCTGGAACCGGCCATGATGGAACCAGCCGTTGGTAGCCCACCGGAGCTCACACCGGTGCGGGGGGCGTTTCGGGACGAATGCGTCCGGCTCACTGCTGAGCTGCGGGACCTGACCGAGACCGACCTGGACCGGGCCACCAACTGCCCGCCGTGGACCGTCCGCGAGCTGCTTGCCCACGTGCACACCGGTGTCGGCCGGCTCGCCGGGATGCTCGCCGCCCCCGCCCCGCCCCGGGCGCAGGTGGACGCCGCCGGCTACTTCGGCGCCGCCAAATTCGCCCCGCCGGTGGACGCCGACCGCATCGAAGGTGGCCACCGAGCGGGACGGTTCCTGGACGCCGCGACGCTCGCCGCCGACCTGGAGCGGGTCCGGCGGGCCACCCTCGACGCGGTCGACGCGCAGCCCCCCGGCCGGCTGGTCCGCACCCGGCACGGCGATGCGATGACAATGCTGGAGTTCCTGCGTACCCGGGTGGTCGAGGTCGGGGTGCACGGCCTGGACCTAGCCGCGGCGCTCGACCGGAGGCCGTGGCTGACCCCGGCCGCCGCCACCGTGCTGGCCGACCTGCTCACCGGTGGCCATCCGGTGCCGGCCGCCCTGGGCTGGGACCGGCTGACCTTGATCCGTAAGACGACCGGCCGGTTGCCGCTGACCTCCGCCGAGCAGGCGACCGTTGCCGCCGTCGACTTCCGCTGGCTGAGCTTCGCGCCCTGAGCGCTTCCGGTGCGGCGCCGAGACCTCCCCCGGTGGAGCTGAACGCGGGCCCGCCCCGAGGCCGCCGTGCCGCCCGGCTCGGCGTCAGCTCGCTCAGGACGCGCGCCGGGCGCGGACAGCGCGGGGCGCGGGAACCTGCGGGGCGGTCCGGCGTAGCTGCTCCAGCACGACCGGGTCGATCCGGCCCGGCACCAGCCGCCGCTCCAGGTTCTCCAGCCCCGCCCAGGCGACCAGGGCCTCCTGCGGAGCCCCCGGATCGGCGGGGTGCCCGAGCGCGGTGAGCAGGCCGGCCACCTCGACCGCGAGCGCCCCGGTGAGATCCAGCAAGGTGCCCGGGTCCGGACGGCTGAACAGTCGAGTGTGCGCGGCGAGCAGCCGGCCCAGCTCGGCTACCGGATCCGGGTGGTCATCAACTCGCAGGTCGACCAGGACGTCGCCGGTGCCGGCGTACCCGGCGCCGCGCTCGACGACCAGCAGCCCGGCGCTCTGCCGCCCGCGCCGGTCCCCACCCGCCTCGTCCCCGGCGCGCAACGCGGCCAGCAGGCGCTGCGGGAACGGCAGCCCTCCGCCACCGAGCCAGCCGTCGCGGACCTCGTCGATCACCTGCGGACCGGCGAGGATGTTGCCCTGTGCAGCCCAGCCATCCCCGGACTGCCCGCCCGCCCAGGGGCGGCATGCCGGCCCGGTCCAACCGGCACCCGCGCCGGTCGCACCCACCACACCGAGCTGGCGGTGGTCGCGCTCGTCGTCGGCGGCGACCAGCCCGGCGACCACGCCCGCCGCCCCAACCCCGGTCCGCAGCAACGCCAGGCCCTGCGGCCGGTAGGCCAGGTTCACGTGCCCCTGGGTGGCGATCGCGCCCACCTCGGCCTCCGCGGCCGGCACCAGCGCCCCGGCGGCGAGGAACCTGCTGGCCACGACCACTCCGTGCAGCCGGCCGTCGGCGGAGCGGGCGACGAGGGAGAAAGTCACGAGCCGCAGCGTAGCGCGGTGACCCGGCCGGGCGGCCAGACCAGATCTTGCCGACCGCCCGCCGGCCCGACATCATCGACCGATGACGACGCGATGGGGCATGACGGTACCGTTGAGCGGCATCCCGCTGGCCGACCACGCCACGGTCTACCGCACACTCGACCAGGTCGGATTCACCGACGTCTGGTCGGCCGAGGTGACCGGGGCGGACGCCTTCACACCGCTGGCGCTGGCCGCCGCCTGGGCGCCGCGGCTGCGGCTGGGCACCGCGGTAACACCGGTCTTCACCCGCGGGCCGGGGCTACTCGCGATGAGCGCCGCCGCCCTCGCCGAGACCGCCCCCGATCGGTTCGCCCTCGGCATCGGCGCCTCGTCGCCGGTGATCGTCCGGGACTGGAACGCCGGCGAGTTCAGCGAGCCGTACCGGCGCACCCGCGATGTGCTCCGCTTCCTGCGCGCCGCCCTAGCCGGAGAGACAGTCGACGGAGCGTACGACACCTTCGCCGTCCGGCGCTTCACGCTGGAACGCCCGCCGGCCGTACCCCCGTCACTGCTGCTCGCCGCGCTGCGCCCCGGCATGCTGCGGCTCGCCGCCGCCGAAGCCGACGGCGTGATCCTCAACTGGCTCGCCGCCACCGACCTACCGCAGGTGCTGGGCGCGCTCGGCCGGGCTCGCCCCGGCTTCGAGGTCGTCGCGCGGATCTTCGTCTGCCCCACCACGGACGCCGGGTACGCCCGCGCGCTGGGCCGCCGGCTCATCACCAGCTACCTGACCGTCCCGGCGTACGCGGAGTTCCACCGCTGGCTGGGGCGCTCCGAGGTCTTCGACCCGATGTGGACGGCCTGGGCCGCGGGAGACCGCCGGGGCGCCGGGGCGGTGGTGCCGGACGAGGTGGTGGACGCGCTCGTCCTGCACGGCAGCCCCCAGGAGTGCCGGGCCCAGGTGCAGCGGTACGCCGCGGCTGGGGTGGACGTTCCGGTACTGGCGCTGCTGCCAACGCCCGAGCTGGCAGCCGGCGCCGCAGCGGCACTCCTCGACGTGCTCGCCGGGCTGGGCGGGGGTGAGCCCCGATGAACCTCACCGACCGGGTCGCGGTGATCACCGGCGGGGCCGGGGGGATCGGGTCCGCGCTGGCCCGGCGGTTCGCGGCGGAGGGAGCGGCGGCCGTGGTGGTCGCGGATCTGGACCCCACGGCCGCCCGCGCGGTCGCCGCCGCGGTCGGGCCCGTCGCCCGGCCCGTCGAGGTGGACGTCACCGACGAGGAGCAGGTCCACGCGCTGGTCACCGAGACCGAGCGACGCTACGGGCGGATCGACCTGTTCTGCGCCAACGCTGGCGTGGCTACCGGCGGGGGAGTGGCCGCCCCGGACGCCGACTGGGATCGGGCCTGGCGGGTCAACGTGCTCTCCCACGTCTACACCGCCCGGGCGGTGCTGCCGGCGATGCTCGCCCGCGGCGGTGGGCACCTGCTCATGACCTGTTCGGCCGCGGGTGTGCTGACCGCGGTGGGGGACGCGCCCTACGCGGCCACGAAGCATGCCGCGGTCGCCTTCGCCGAGTGGCTGGCCATCACCTACCGAGACCAGGGCATCCGGGTCAGTGCGCTGTGCCCGCAGGGCGTCGCCACCCCGATGCTCACCGAGGGACTGGCCGCGGGGCACCTGGCCGCGCGGGTCGTCGCCGCCTCCGGCACGGTACTCACCCCGGACCAGGTGGCCGACGTGGTGATCACCGGGCTCGCCGAGGAACGGTTCCTGATCCTGCCGCACCCTCAGGTCGCCGAGTACGCCCGCCGCCGCGCGGAGGATCCCGACGGCTGGCAGGCCGGGCTGCGTAAACTCGTTCGCCGGCTGACCGGGTCGACAATCAGGTCCGGTCGCTCCGCCGACGCCGATCCGCCCGGTCCCGAACCAGCGGACCAGGGTGGACCGGCCACAGCAGACGGCGCCACCAGGGACGGGCCACCCGCAGCGCCGTGACATACGCCCGGGCGATCACCGCGGCCCGCTCCGCCTGCTGCTCGGTGAGCGTGCCCGGGGCGAAGGCCACCCGGTTGAGCAGGTCCGCCAACTCGGTGACCCCCACCGCCGCGACCGGTGGCGGCTCACCGTCGGCCCCGCGGGCCTGCGCCAACACCTCGCGCGCCGCCACGGCGACCTCGGTGGCGGCCAGATCACCGGTTGCCGGCTGCCCGGCGAGTCGCAGCGCGTCGGTCACCTCCCGCCAGGCACCGCCCACCCGCTCGCCGGGAGAGCCGCGCTCCAGCCGGCCCCGGCTCAGCGCCCGGCGTAGCCACAGCAGCGTCAGCAGCAGCAGTGCCGCCAGGGCCAGCCCACCCCCGACCGCAACACCCCCGACCAGCAGCACCGACGGTGACCCGCGGGGGGCGTCTACCGGCCCCACCGGTGCGCCGGAGGCCTGCGGGGTGACCGGCGACTCCGTGCTCGGCTCCGGCGTCGGCGTCGGCGGCTCCTCCGGCGGGGGACGCAGCCCCTCCTCGACCGGCCGCGGCTCGGTGTCCGGCTGGGGCAGCGGGTCGAACGGTACCCAGCCCAGCCCGTCGAACAACACCTCCGGCCAGGCGTACGCGTCCCCGGCCCGCACCGGCCCGTCGCCCGACGGCCGGAACCCGACCACCACCCGGGTCGGCAGCCCCACCAGTCGGCCCAGCACCGCGAACGCCGCCGCGAACTGCTCCGACGTTCCCCGCTGCCCGCCCGCGTTGCTCGGGCCGAAGAGGAAGAACTCCAGATTCGGGTACGCGTGCCCACTCGGGGCGTCCGGAACCAGTCGGTAGTGCTCGGCGAGGAACTGCTCCACCGCGGCAGCCCGTTGGTACGGGGCGCCGGCCGACTCGCCGAGCTGCTCCGCCAGCTGGCGCAGCGACTCCGGCACCCCGTCGGCGACCCGCAGCACCCGCGCCACCTCCGCCCCGGCCGGCACCTCCGCCGTGGCCAGCAGGTTGACCTCCGGCCGTTCCCGGGCGGACGTCACGGTGTACCGCAGCCCGGGGGCCAGCCCTTCCGGGTGAATCAGGGTCCCGGTCGCCGGGTCGTACGCCACCCGCGCCCCGGTCACCTCCCGCGGGGTGGCGACCGCCGGCAACAACCGCCCGGTCAACCCGGCGACCGTGAGCTCCTGGCGGACCGTCTCGACGATGCTCCCCGGTGCGGTATCCGTCGCCGGGAGGACCCGGCCGGCGTTGCGGTACGTCGCGCCGACCTGCCAGGTAACCCCGTCGTAGTCACTGAGTACCGCCAGCCGGATCCGCGCCTTGACACCGTCCGGGTCTGCCCCGACACCGTCCGGGTCTGCCCCGACACCGTCCGGGTCGGCCTCGTCGGTGGCGAGGGTCGTCACGTCCAGCAGCTTCTGCTCCGGTTGCAGCGCCCAACCCGAGATGCGGATCAACGGATTCTCGTCCAGCGAGTCCACGCGGGGCGGCTCCACGTACCGGCGCGGGTCAACCGGCCGGCCGCCGATCACGCCGACGAGCGCGGGACCGAGCAGGACCGCCAGTGCCACCACGACCGCCGTACCGGCCGTGGACGCCCCGACGAGCCGGATCCGTGTCGCCGCGCGGGCCTTCGGCGGCAGCCCCGCCATCCGGTCCGCGGCGGCCGGCCGGCCCCGCCCCGGCAACGCGAGCCCGAGCACCGCCACCGCCACGAAGACCAGCGTCGGCCCGACCGCCGGCGCGGCGTTCGGCCCGACCAAGTAGACGGCGCCCGCGAAGAGCAGCACCGGCGGCAGGTACCCGAGCAGCACCCGACCCGCCCGCAACGTCACCTCACTGGCGGCCAGCCCGGCCAACCAGGCGGCCACCACCGGAACGAGGACCGTGTCCGGCGTCGGCTCCACCGGAATCATGGCGGTCAACAGTCGGGGAATGCCGTTGCGGGCGGCCTCACCGGCGATCTCCACGAGCGGGCCGGGCAGGTCGGCACGATCGGCGGTGAGCCGCAACGACCACAGTGTCCACGCCGCCAGCCCGAGAACCGACAGCGGCGCCACCAGCCACGAGGGCAGCCGCCGACACAGCACCCCCACCAGCACCGAGCCGACAGCGGCACCGGCAACCAGCAGCGGGAGCAGAGCACCGGAGTACATCCGCCCGAGGACGACCCCGGGCAGCGCCACCAGCACGACCAACACCACCGCCAACGGCAGCTCCGAGGTCAGGAGCGACCTCCTCCCCGCGGGGCGGCCGGTACCACGTTCGGTAGTCCTCACCACCGTCGCACCCGATCCCACTCGGCGGCGAAGGCAGCCCCGTCCACCGCGTCGATCACCACCAGGCCGGTCGTCGGCGACTGCGCCGGCTCCGCCGCCCCGAAAACCCCGACAACCACCGACGGGTACGCGCCGCGGAGCGCACCGAACCGGCCGAGCGTCTCCCGCCCGCCCGGGCCGGTGAGCGCGATCAGGGTGTCGCCGAGTCGATCCCCCCGCAGCCGCGTCAGCGTGGCGTCCAGGGTGTCGGCACCGAGTCCCGCCGCCGCCAGCCGATCCAGCGGGCCCAGCACCCCGGCATCCGGCGTACCCGCCGCGCCGACCTCCTGCTCCGGGCCGATTCCCCCGGCAGCCGGCGCGCTGACCTCCTCCGCCGGGGCCACCAGCACCAGCACCACCGGCAGGTCGGCCCGGTAGGCGGCGGTCAGCACCGACGCCGCCGCCTCACACGCCGACTCGAACGACTCCGCCACCCCAGCCGACCGCTGCGGATGAGCCACCGCCCGGTTGTCCAGCAACACCACCAGGCGAGGCAGGCTGGTGTCCACGTTCTCCCGGACCATCAGTTCACCCACCCGCGCGCTGGTCCGCCAGTGCACCCGACGCAGCTCGTCCCCGACCACGTACTCCCGCAACGAGTCGAAGGTAATCGAACCGTGCGGGACGGAATCCACCCGGCCGTCCAGGCTACGGCCCGCACCGGTGGGCATCACGTTCAGCGGATGGACCCGCGGGTGCACCCACACCGGCACCGTCTCGCCGTACGGGCGCGACAACGACACCAGACCCAGCGGGTCCCGCCGGGTCACCCGCAGCGGCCCCACCGGCACCACGCCCCGGCGGGTCGTCGGCACGTCGTACCGGGCCGTGGTGTCCTTCCCCGGCCGCAGCCGCAACACCGGCACCGGCACCGGCACCCCACCACAGCGGTCCTCGGCGACCAGGTTCGCCGACCGGAGCCGGCCGCTGTTCTGGACGGTCACCGTCATCGTCGCCGGCTCACCGCGCCCCACCCGGTCCGGCTCGGCCCGGCGGACCACCGCCAACCGGGGCCGCCACGCGGCCACGGCCAACGCGTAGCCGCCCGCGGTCGCCCCCGCCACGCCCAGCAACGCCAACTCCGGGTACGCGAACCGGAAGCCCGCCACCAGCAGGGCGGCGGCAGCGACAAACAACCCGATCCCCCGGGCAGTAACCCCCACAACTCAACCGCGGACCGTGGCGGCCTGCCCGGACGGCAGCGGCACCGGCACCGAGGCGATGGCCTGACGCAGCACCTCCGTCGGGGTCACTCCCCGCACCTGCGCCTCCGGGGTGAGGAGCAGTCGATGCGCGAACACGGGCTCAGCGAGCAGCTTCAGATCCTCCGGCATGATCCAACCCCGGCCGTCGATCAACGCGTACGCGCAGGCCGCCCGGGTCAACGCGATCACCCCACGCGGGCTCACCCCCACCCGGACCTGCCGATGGTTCCGGGTCGCCGCGGCGATCCGCACCGCGTACGCGTACAACGGCTCGGCGATGTGCACCCGGCGCGCCATCCGTACCATCTCCTCGACCGTCGCGGTGTCGGTGACCGGGGTCAGCGCCTCCGGAGAACGCGCCGTCGCACCCCGCAGCACCTCCACCTCAACCGCCTCGTCCGGATAGCCGACCGACAACTTCACCAGGAACCGGTCCAGCTGCGCCTCCGGCAGCCGGTACGTGCCATCCATCTCCACCGGGTTCTGCGTCGCCACCACCAGGAACGGCTGCGGAACCGGATGGCGCACCCCGTCCACCGTCACCGTGCGCTCCTCCATCACCTCCAGCAGCGCCGACTGGGTCTTCGGCGACGCCCGGTTGATCTCGTCGGCGATGACGATGTTGGCGAAGACCGGCCCCGGATGAAACTCGAACTCCCGGCTGGCCTGGTTGTAGATCGTCACCCCGGACACATCCGACGGCAGCAGGTCCGGGGTGAACTGGATCCGCCGCCACTGCCCCTGCACCGTGGCGGCGACCGCCCGGGCCAGCGTCGTCTTGCCGACCCCCGGCACATCCTCCAGCAGCACGTGACCCTGCGCGAAGAGCGCGGTCAGGGCCAACCGGACCACCCCCGGTTTGCCCAGGACGACCGCGTTGATGTTCTCGGCCAGCCGGGCGGCGAGGGCGGCGAAGCCCTGCACCTCCGACTGATTGAGTAACTCGGGGGAACTCACGCTGGTGCTCCTTGCGTGGCGTCGGTCAGCAGGTTGGCAGAGCGTTGATGTCGTCACCGCCGTCGAGGTTCAGCCAGGCCCACGGAATGTAGTTGCGCCCCTGGTAGTCGACCTGCACCCACCAGGTGCTCTTCTTGTGCCCGTTGTAGACGTAGGCATACACTTCCTCGCCCGCCTGCCGGCAGTACGCCTTCAACCGCGTGCCCGGCTTGGCCCACCCGACCTGCCGGGGGTCATCCTGCCGCGGCACCGAGAAGATCTCGTTACCGTTGCGGCCGTCCACGTCGGCGTCACAGTAGGTCGCCTGGTCCCCGGAGTCGCCGTTCTCGCAGGTCGCCGTCCCGTACAGCACCGCGGTCGACTGCGCCCGGGTCGCGCTGCCCGGGCCGGCCGCGTTCGTCGCCGTCACCGTGAACGTGTACGCCGTGCTGGCAGTTAGCCCGGACAACGTGATCCGGGAACACGGCCCGGACTTCGCCGGCTTGCCGCTGGTGCCCAACGTGCAGGTCGCCTTACCGCCGCCCGCGTCCACAGTAAAATTCACCGTCACCGACGTGGCCGTCGCCGAGGAACCGGTCACCGTCACCTTCGGCGCGGCCACGGTCCGCGCGGTCACCGTAGCCTCCGGCCCCGGCCCGGCCTCGTTGACCGCCCGCACCTTGACCGTGACCTGCTTCCCGTCGCCCAGCCCGCTGACCGTCGTCCGAGTGTCGGTCACCTGGCTCTGCTGACCACCCGCGTCCACCCGGTACGCCGTTACCGGCCGGCCGTTCGCCGCCGCCGGCCCCCACTGCACCGCGACCGTCCCCGGCTGCTCCGCCACCGTCGTGGCCTGTAGCTCCACCGGCTCCCCCGGCGGCGCGTACGGCACCACCGTGTTACTCACCGGCGAGGCCGCTGAACCCGCACCCTTGTCATTGACCGCGACGACCGAGAACGCGTACTGCCGGCCGAACTCCAACTCGCCCGCCGGCACCACCAGCTCCGTCCCGGTCGCCTCCCCGGCCAGGGAGTTTGTGCCGGCCGAGGTGGCCGTCACCACGTACCGGTCGATCGTGTTGCCCTGCCCGTTCGCCGCCGGCCAGCGCACCGCGACCGTCCCGTCCGGGCGCGCCTCGGCGGTCGCGCTCGCCGGCGGATCCGGCACCTCCGCCGTCGGCGTCACCGGGTTACTGGTCCGGGCCGGGCCGTCCCCCTTGGCGTTGACCGCGAACACCGAGAAGGCGTACGTCTCCCCGTTGGTCAGCCCCTTGATCTCCACCGCCCGCTGGTTGGTGCCGACCTCGACGCGCTGCCCACCGCCAGACACCACGTACTTGATGATCTCTGCGCCATTGGCGGCGGCGGCCCGCCAGCTCACCCGGGCCTGGGCGTCCCCGGCCGCCGCGGTGACCGCCTGCGGTGGACCCGGTCGGCTCTCCTTCGGCTTCGGCGGCGGGGGCGGCGGTGGGGGAGCGGGCGGCGGGTCCCCACCCAGCACGTCGTTGGCGTACTTGTCGACCTCCCGCATCCGGTGCCGGTCGTCCACCACCCGGGCGATCGACGCTTCCGGGGCGTTAATGAACAGGTGGTTCTCCCGAACCTCCAGTTCGAGCGGACCAGCCGGTGCCCCGGACATCGAATCAACCAGCCGGCCGGCCTCGTCGAGCACGTACACGGTGCCGGTGGCCTCGTCGGCGCAGTAGAAACGGCCCGCCCACGACACCGCCGGGCTGAGGTCGCCCCCGTCACCGGGCACCGTGAAGTTCGTGACCACCCCGTCGGCGACCACGTGCACCTGCCGCTGCGACGGCACCGTCACCGGCACCGCCGACCCGTTGGTCCGGGCGGGCAGCGCCGCCGGCGCGGTGGTCGCCAGGGGGGTCCGCGTGACATCCCCCGCACGCACCATGATCAGTGAGCCGGCCGTCCGGTCGAGCACCGCCACCCCCTCATCGAGAGTGGACACCATCAGCTCGTGATGGGGCTCGGTCACGTCGTACGTCTCAATCAGCTCCGGACTCAGACCCTCCTCGGTGCCGGCCGACGCTGACGGCAGCGGCGCGGCGCTGATCGCCGAGACGGTCCCCTCGCTCGGCACGGCGATCCACAATTGGCCCTTACCGTCAAAAGAACCACCGGTGATGCCCGGCGGAAAGCGGACCGACTCGCCGACCGGCGACAGCGAACGCGGATCGAGCTGCCGGACGATGCCCTGCACCGCGTCCACCACGAACGCCGCGTCCTCGTGCAGCACGACATTCACCCCGAGACCAGGCGTGGTGGGGGAGGTCGCGAGGATCCGCAACGTGGCCAGGTCCAGCGAGCTGACCTGGCCCGTGCTCAGATCCCGCAGGACGAGTAGCCGGTCGGTCTGAGTGACCTGCACCGGATGCTGCTGCGCACCCGGAACCTCCAGCCGGGTGTCCACCCGCGCCGTCACCCCGTTGACCCGAGCCAACTCACCCCGAGCACTGCTCCACAACCAGGAACTGGCGTCGAAGGTGGCCACCGCGTTGTCGGCGGCGCCCACCCCGAGCACAGTCAGCCCCATCGCGGCCAGTAGCGCCGTCACAGTGGCGATGGTGACCAGCCCACCACGAAATCGGCGACGCGGAGTCACGCCATCATCGACGGTGGCCACAACTAATTGCCTCCCCGTATCGTTTGAGCAGGTGGCGGGTCCGAAGACGGCGGCCCTCCCAGAAGTCGGCCGTCATCATATTTGGCTCTGCACCGGCAAGGGAACCCGTACCGTCCACCGACGTACACGCAGCGTACTGCCCGACAAGCTATCGCTCGCGATTGGTGCACACCTGCCCGGACGTGGTGAACGTCTCCGTCGAATACACCGCTAGCACCGTGAAACAGTAGTCCACCCCGGCACTCAAACCGTTGATCGTGTAGCTGGTCCGCCCCGGCTCCACCCGGCCGTTCATCCCCAGCTGCTGCCCCGCCTGGCCGGCCGCCACCACGAACGGAACGGTGCCATCGGACGGATCCGTCCACGTAAGCGTGACCGAGCTCCGATCGTCCCGCAAACTCAGGTCCGTCGGCGGCGGCGCACTCGGTACCCCGCTCGGCGTCTCCGCCGCCGACGCCCGCGGTGTCTCCGGCAGTGGAGCGGCCGTCGGATCGCTCCGAAGAAGCACCACCAGGCCCGTGCCGACGATCGCCACCGCGGCCACCCCCGCCGCGGCGAGCACCGTGGCCACCACGGTCCAGTTCCGGTCGCGCCGCTGCGGCTCCCGGGCCGGGTGCGCGGCCGGCACCAGACCGACAACGGTGTCGTCCACCATCCGGGATGGGCCCGGCGCGGGGTCAGTGGCTGGAACCCCAGGTGCGGGGCGGGCGCCGAAAGAGCCGTACGTGGACTGCGGCCCCCAGGACTGCTCTAGCCGTCGCCTGTCGCCGTCCCCGTCCGGTCTCGGTCCGACCGCTGGCGGATGTGGTGCCGGACGGTCGGCATGGCCGGGAGACGGATTCGATGGAGCCGGCGCGGCCTGCGGCGGAACCGGCGGCTGGGCCCGTCGAACGTTCGAGGACGGCGCCGCGACCGCCCCGGTCCCCGGGCGGCCCGGATTGGGCTGCTCTGGGCTCGGTGGGCTCGGCGTGCCGGACGAGCTGTCAGCCAGACCCTCGTTGAAGTAGGCCCGCGCCGCGCGGACCGACGAATGGTCGGCCCCGAGCGCGTCCGGACCGGCGTTCAGGATCCGATGGAAGTTGCGGCGGGCCTCGTGTCGGTTGCCGAGTTCGTCCGCCACGCTCGCCAGCTCGAAGACGAGCGCCAGTAACAGGGGATCGGCGTCCGACCGGAGGCGCTCACCCGCCGCGAGCGCCTCCTCCAACACCCGGCGGGCGGCGCTTGGGTCGCCAGCCTCCCGATGCAGCCGCGCCAGGAGGTGCGCGGTGTCCAGCACCTCGGGATGATCCGGGCCGTACGGTGGCGGATGGGCTGACTCCACGGCGTCGGTGAGGAGTTGGCGGGCGCCGGCCAGGTCGCCGGCGTGACGCAGAGCGAGAGCCCGATGCTGCACCGCGGCCAAGGGAGAGGGCGAGGGATACGACACGTGGTCATGCTGCCGGCCCGACGTGCCCCGACGCTACTGCAACAGCACTCCTGTCCGGTATTGCCACTCGCCGAGAGCCGATGTGCATGATCCATCCGGGCGGTGTACAGTAACTCCTCGTGCGGCCCGCCGGGTAGCCGACAGGTGAGAAGATCACTTCGGTCATCGCGGTAGGCTGAACAGAGCAAGTCCGGGTGGCGGAATGGCAGACGCGCTAGCTTGAGGTGCTAGTGCCCGTATAGGGCGTGGGGGTTCAAGTCCCCCCTCGGACACGTACAGTTACCCCACAGTAATCAGCGTCGGGCTTGGCCTCGACGCTGATTTTGTTTTGGCCGGGGTTGTAGGTGAGGGTGAGCCGTAGCTCGCGGTAGACCGTGCGTTTGTCCTCGCTGCGGGCGTCGCGCAGGGTGTTGCGGATGTTGTCGAAGCTGCCAACGAGGCGTCGGATGTCGTTCTCGGTGAGGCGGTCAGGCGCCTGTTTCTGTGCGGTTGCGGTGTCGCGTTGGGCGAGGGCAGCGGCGCGCTGGGCGTTGACCTCGGCGATCCAGGTGGCGATGGTGGTGGCGTCGCCTCCGGCGTCTGCGATGGCTCGGTACTGGAGGAGTTTGGCGTCGCACGCAGCGATGATCTTGTTGGCGGCGGTGATGTTCGGGGTGGCGGTGTTGGGTTCGGTGTGGGGTTGGGCGGCGTGGAGTCGGCGGATCGTGTCGGTGAGTCGGTGCGGGGCGAAGACGGTGAGGAGCCAGTTGTCGAGTGCGGGGACGATGTCTCGTTCTGCGACGTAGATGTTGCGGGGGTGCTGGATGTGGTTGGCCAGGGCGTACTCGTTGGGGTAGCGGCATCGGTAGTAGGCGGTCTCGTGTGCCTGGTGGCTCTGCATCTTGCGTCCGCACAGCCCGCAGAGCATGAGTCCGCGAAGGATGTAGGGGTAGCGCGCTTTACGCGGTTGGGCGCTGATGCGGCCGCTGCCGCTGGCGTTCATGATCGTTTGGGCTAGTTCGAAGTCGTTGACGGTGACGAGTGGTGGGTGGGCGATCGTGTCGGACCATACCCACGAGTTTTTGTCGTTCCAGCGCATGCGGGTTTCGTAGCCGAGGGCGACGTCGTTGACGTCGAGGAGTACCTCGTCCTTGCGTTGTTTGTTCCATACCTGGCGGCCGGTGTAGCGGGGGTTGGACAGGATGTTTTTGACGGCGCTTTTGGCCCAGCCTTCGCCGGTGCGGTGGGGGTTGCGGGCGGGGTCGGCGGCTGATGGTGAGGCGATGCCGTCGCGGGTGAGTGCCTCGGCGATGGCGAAGTAGCCGTTGTTGGCGAGGTACATGGCGAAGATTCGCCGTACGACGGGTGCGGTTGTCGGGTCGGGTTCGAGCTTGTGTAGGCGGCGGCCGTCGGCGGCTTTGCTTGGGTTGGGCTGTGGTCCGGCGTCGGCGAGGCGGTATCCGTAGGGTGGGCGTCCGCCGAGGAACCTGCCTTCGATTTTTGCCTGGGAGGTCATTGCGGTGCGGACGCGGACTTTCACCCGAGTTCGTTCGCCTTTGGACATACCGCCGAAGACGCTCATGATCAGGTAGTGGGCTTCGGACTCGGGGTCGATCGCGCCGCCGACTTCCGGCATCCAGAGGCCGACGCCGTAGTGCGAGAAGACGGGCATGGTCAGGCTGTACTGGTTGCCGTAGAAGGCGCGTTGGGGCTCAACAACGCGTACGAGTTCAAGGTGGTGGCGACCAATGCAGCTGGTGCAGGCCCTGCCAGTGCTGTGGTCAGGGCGACCGCCCGCTACAGCCCGCCGGCGGCGCCGAAGAACCTGCGCGGCAAGAGCGGCGGTGACGGCACCATCCACCTCGACTGGGACGCCCCGGGGCCGGGTAGTTTCCTCTACTGGATCTACTTCCGGGACGTCACGGCGGGGGAGACGAGCTTCACCAAGGGGTCGCTACCGACCGAGCGGACGGAGGCCGACCTTGGGTTCCTCCGGCACAACCACGTCTACGAGTACAAGGTCGCGGCGTCGAACCAGGGCGGGGAGGGCCCAGCATCGTCAGCAATTCAGGTGACGTCGAAGGGTGGGCTCCCAGCGGCGCCGACCGGCCTTACTGCGACCGCCGGCGACGGGCAGGCGACCCTGCGGTGTACCGCCAGCACGACGCCCAACGTGACCTACAACGTGTACCAGCGGAACGCGACCAGGGGCCAGTCGTGGCAGAAGCTGTCGCTACCGGTCTCGGGTACATCCATGACTGCGGCTTACCTCACCAACGGCGACACGTTCGAGTTCAAGGTGACCGCCTCTAACGCCTCCGGCGACAGCGCCGCGTCCAATGTCGCCTCGGCGCGGCCCATGCCTCCGTTCCCGCAGGCGGCGACGAACCTGACGGCCACTGCGGGCGATGGAAAGGTCACGCTGAAGTGGACCGCTAGTCCCACCAGCGGCGTGTCGTACTGGATTGAGAATCGCGCCAGCGGCGGAAGCTGGCAGCGTCTGCCCTATGCCGTCGGATGCTGCAGCTTCGAGGTGAAGCTGTTGAACAACGGCACCACCTACTACTTCCGGGTGTTGGCTACAAACCTGTCGGGCACGGCAACTGCTACCAATACGGCTAGCGCAAGGCCACTGCCGCCCAAGCCAGCGGCACCCACTAACCTGCAGGCCACAGCCGGCAATAGCCAGGTCACCCTGCGCTGGACGCCGAGTGCAACCCCAAACGTCTACTACTGGGTGTGGAAGCGAGAAGGGCTGGGTTCCTGGACGCGGTTCGCCTTTCCAGTATCTGGAACTTCAACCGTCCTTCGACTCCCCGCAGATCGCACATACTCGTTCAGAGTGCAAGCAAACAACCTGGCGGGTGACAGCGATTTCTCCAACATTGCCACGGCGACACCATGGGAGCCGACTTTCGAATGGGCTAGGTACTCACCGAGGAAAACGTTCCTATGGGAGCGGACGTCCAAATGGCTTATTATGCGACAGACGTACAACTGTGGCGGGCTGCCAGGTAACGACCTCTGCGTGGAAGAGATGCAATTCAGGTCGACGGGTGGCGAGTACTATTGGCAGGTAGGCACCGACGGCGCGAGGTACCAAACATTCGTAGCTGGCGCGAATTATTACAGAGCAAGAAAATGCGCTTCACCCGGACTCATTTGCACGCTACCCGGAAATTGGGAATGGAATTCCAGTCCAGCATGCCAGGGGCAGCCGTTGATCTACCGGATAGTTGTGATGTGTGATCCATCGACCGGCATCCGGATGCCAATGAACACACCGCCGCCTCCTGTCGCCCATCCTGTTTAAGAAGAAAACGGGTCTGCCGCTGCCGTGTTCGAGCAGCGGCAGAACCCTACATAGGCTTGTCACCTCGTTGGCCGGTTGTGCGTGGCATCTTTGGGAGGAAATACTGTGACGATGGCAAGTTCAGATCCGGACAAACCCAACAGGCCAGACACCGGACCACCCACCGACCCACTGAAGTTCAGGACCGCCGACAGTCCCAGCCCGTACCTGTTTGAGTCGAAGGTCGAGATGCTTGGCCGGCTAGCCGAGGCCCGTACACCTCGTGCACGACTCGCGACCAAAGCCTTGGTCTGGATGATTTTGCTGGCGATGCTTGTGAGCATTCTTTGGTCGATCATATCTGCACATTAGCCCGGGTTTTTACGAAGTGACGCGCCCCGGTTGGCTGCCTCGCCAGGGTTCCGGCAAGGTGACGATATGGCCGTTTCAGTCGAGTCCGAGTAGTTGGAGTGGCCGGTATGGGTTTCGGCTGTTGTGGCGTAGGGCTGCAGCGATGGTGGTGATGCCGGTTAGCCGGAGCAGGTTGATCGCCGTGTTGCGCAGAGTGGCCATGGCGCGGGGTGCGTTGCCGGTGCGTAGGCGGCTGGCGTCCTCGGCGTAGGTGGTGTCGCGGATGTGGTGCAGAGTTTCGATGGCCCAGTGCCCGCGCAGCCAGTCGGCCAGTTCGGCAGGGCCGGCCTGGGCTGCGCTCAGGTTGGTGATCGCGTAGACGGTGACGGTGGACCAGCGGCCAGTGGCCAGGTTCAGCCGTCGGCGGCGGATCCGTAGTGCTTGTACGGCGTGGGGAAAGTCCAGGGCGAGTGGCCCGGTGCAGGTGACTGCTTGCAGGCGGCGGATGTCGTAGCGGCCGTGCCCGCGGGTGCTGGTCTCGTCCTGGATCGGGATCTTCGTCCAGGGCAGGGTCTTGAGCTGCCGATACAGACGCGGCTGGTTCTTCTTCACGGTGAAGACGTAGGCGGCCTTCTTGGTGTCGACCAGCCAGCGGGCATGCTCGCGCTGGGTGTGTAACGCGTCGGAGGTGACGACCACCGCGGTCAGGTCGAGAGGGCCCAGCAGCGGCTGGAAGCGGGTCAGCTCGTTGGTCTTGCCGTCGACGTCGACCTGGCCCAGGACCGTCCCGGTGTGCTGGTCGAGCACTGCGAGGAGATGCACCTGTTCACCGGCCGGGCCGCTGCCCCGCAAGGTTTTGCCGTCCACGCTGTACACCCGTCGCCCGGTGGTCGCCGCCGGCTGGCACGCGAGGACCCACCGACCGACCGTGTCGTCCAGGGCGTCGGCGTCGACACCGGCCAGGATTCGCCGGAACGTGGACTCGTCTGGAGCTCGATGCACCCCGGTGAACGGATCCCGGAACACGCCCAGTTCAGCGAGGACCTGCTGCGGCGCATCAGCGGCCCATTCCGCGACCGCCGCCGCGGAGCGGGCACCGGTCAGCACCGTCGCGACGGCAGTGGCCAGGACCGCGGGCAGCGCATGGACGACACCGCGGGGGTCTCGCCGGTCCGGCACTGCCGCCAACGCCGTGACCAGGCTCGACCGGCGTTGGACCGGCAACGACTCATCCAGGTGGTCCGCGTGCACGGCCAACACATCAATCAGCGATGTTGATCCCAACGGGCGTGGTCCTCTTTGATCTTCCCAGACTCGACACTTGGATGATCATCGAAAGGCCGCGCCCGTCTCTATACCACCATGATCCGGAGCGTCCCCATCCAACCGGCCACAACGGTCATATCGCTACCTTGCCGGAGCCCTGGGTGTGGGGTGGTTGGTATACCAGGGGCATGGGCGCTTGCGCGTCCCCCTTCGCATGCTCCGGCTATAGGCGCATTACAGGGCCGGTGTCGTTGGAGCGGGGGTCGTGGCGCCAAGGCGATGAGGGTGCACGAATGTAGCGCAGGCTGTGTATGTTGATGGACATCAGGTCACCGGGCCCCTGCCTGAAGTGGATCCCACAAGTGGGTAGCGGGGTGCCTCCCCTTCGGCGATGAACGAAACCTGTCTCGGTGCGCCGAGGTGTCGGCAGGAATTAGACGATCACGATGAGGAAGTAGGAACACAAGTGTGCTCCGTTCCCGTCGGCCCGGATGGCAACCGATCGATGTCTCTCACCGTGACGGTCCAGTAGCTACCCCGGTACTCTGGCCGCGGCCTTGCCAGGGGCGGTGTCGTGTCGCAGCACTCGGCAAAGCTCGCTGTTGGCAGGCTGTTACCATCGACATTCAATTGTTATGTCATCGCCGACGCATCGCGATGGTGGGGTTGTGGTATCGATCCCCCCTCGGACACGAACCGAATCCCAACGGTGCGTGGCAAGATCGACATTTGCCCGCACCGTTTGTGATTCCGGGTCGTAGGTCAGGTGCAACCCGAGGCTGCGGTAGACCTCCAGCTTGTGTTCCGGCTCGGCGTCCCGCAGGGCGTCCACGAGGTCTCCGAGCTCCTCGACAATGGCGATGATCTGATCCTCGTTGAGGCGAGCGGGTATGCGGGGTTCTTCTTCGGCTGGCGCTTGGTGGCGTTGCTCGGCGCGTTGCCGTTCTGCCTGGGTTTCGGCGATCCAGCCGGCGACCACGGCCGGGTCAGCACCAGCGTCGAGTGCCGCGCGGTAGCGAGAGAGCTTTGCGTCGCATTCGGCAAGGGTGGGTCCTTCCGGTACGACTGCGGCCTGGGCTGGCATGTCGGTGTGGGCCTGGTCGAGGAGCGGACATTGACGGTGCGCGGAGAGCCGTGCCCGGTGAGGGCGTCGGTGATGACCAGGTCGTCGTTGGAGACGAAGTCGGCGCCTCCGTTGAGGAGGGCGCTCAGGATGCTCGAGGTCTTGCCGGACCGCTTGTGCCCGAGGAACGCGATCCCGGTGCCCTGCGCCCGGACCAGTCCGCCGTGCAGGAAGAGGTCTCCGCGTTCGTACGCCTGCCAGCGCAGCAGGTACCGCACCGAGCGGAGGAGCTGCTGGACGGCCCAGCTGTCGTCCTCGTTCACCAGCGCCAGTCGTCGCCGCGCGTCGTTGACCCACACGACGCGGTCCGGCTCGTACTCCGACTCCAGCACGACGCGTCGCCAGGCGTCCCCCGACGGCGGGGTAGCCCGGACCAGGACGTGCGGGGCGGTCCGTGGCGCCTCGGCGGACGTCACCTCGATGTACGGCGAGGCGAGCCCCGTGAGGCCGGCGAGGACGCCGGCGGGCGCACTCACGCGCACGGAGGCGCCGTAGGCGGAGGCAACCACCTGTCCGTCGCCGGCCATCGCGGAGTTCCCTTCCTGTGAACCGCGGTGCGAGGTGGTCATCCGACGGGAAACAGGGACTGCCAGAACGGATCCTGGGAGATCATCGACTTTCGCGGACCCCTGGAGCCCTGGTACTTCCCGCGGTACAGGACGATGTCGCCCTGCGGTTTCCAGAAGGTCATCTGGGCGAGCCGCATCCCCGGGAAGATCCTGAGTGGCAGCGTGGAGAAGAGCTGGAACGTCACGTTGCCGATCGACCTGATGTCGATGAGGTCGGCGGTGACGTGAACGAAGAGACCGGCGCGCGCCGTGCTGGACTTCGCGTGCACCACCGGCACGAACTGGGTGCTGCCGACGATCTCGCGCGAGGACCCGAGGCAGAAGCCGAGCGGTTCGAGCAGCAGGCCGGTGCGGGGAATGGTGATCTCTTCGACGTCCTGCTCCTGCCTCGGATCGATGATCTCGTCGCGGTAACGCAGGATGGTGTCACCGAGGGTGAGATCGATGCTGTTCGGGTTGAGGTGCTCGGGATCGAACGGGGTGACGGTGATGCCGTCTCGTTCGACCTGCCGTCTGATCTCTGGGCCGCTGAGGATCACTGGAACTCCTGCATCGCCGACGGGACCTCGTGGAGTTTGGACGGCATGGGGCGGTTGTGCCGCCCGTACCAGCCGAGGTAGGGGGCAGGAGTGCCCTGGGTGTTCCAGAACGACACCTGTCCGATGATCTGACCGGGGTAGACGTATATGTCGAGCGCCGCCAGCAGTTCCAACGTCCAGCGGTGGACCGCCCCCTGGTGGCCCAGATCCGCCGACAGTTGGACGAACAGGCCCAGCCGGCCCACGGAGCTGCGGCCGATCAACGAGGTGACGTAGCGGCCGCTGCCGATCCGCTCGACCGTGTGCCCCAGGTAGAGCTGGCCCTTGCGCAGCAGCACCCGACCGTCGACCGGCGCCACCAGATCGTGTCGGAACCCGTCGCGGCCGGGGGTCGCGCTGACTTGATAGATCTCTTCGCCCAGCCGGTAGTTGTAGCTGTTGGGGTTGATTCGCGCCTTGTCGAAGGGATCGATGACGATCTCGCCCCGGGAGACGGCTTCCGCGATGGCCTGTCCGGTAAGGATCATTACATGACCGCGGGCATGATCTCGGACTCGACCAGGTGCCTGAAGTCCGCGTCGAGCAGGACGTCCGACCCCCACTTCTCCCATCGGTCCTGCCGGTCGGGCTCGCGGACCGCGTAGAAGGAGAGGATGCCGAGGAGTCCCCACAGCTCGAAGTGCGGGACCATCTCGGCATCGCCCTCGCACAGCGTCGCGGACGCGGCGTCGAGGAACTTCTTGTGCAGCTCACCGCCGCGCAGGTGCAGGCTGACCGCACCGACCGCGTGGGCCGGGGTGGACATCCCGGCGATCGGCACATTCAGTACGCGGAGCCGGCCGTTCGGCTCCACGACCCAGTTCTTCAGGTTGGCGTCGGCGGAGATCACCCTGGCGGGTGCGGGGTTGCGCTCGGCCGCCGCCGCGAATCCACCGTCCAGCCAGCGGTCCACCGCAACCGCCACGTCGGTGTCCCGGTAGAACGGACGCGCCCGGTCCCAGTACCTACGACCGTAGTACTCGACGAACTCGCGGTGAGTGGGCCAGGGGGTGGCGGACCGCTTGTAGAGACCGAAGCCCTCGTACATCCGGGGCAGGTGGGCGCAGGCGCCGACGTAGCGACAGAGGTTGTCGACGATCTCGTCGTCGGGCGGCGCGTCGCCGGCTTTGATCAGGTCGGCCAGGTTCTGCCCCTCGACGAACTCGGAGAACGTCGCGTCGAACGGGTCTCCCCGCTCGGTCTCCAGGACCCTCAGGATCCGCTGCACCGGGACGTGGTCCACGAGCGCCCTGTTCGCCCGGGCCAGATAGCTCAGCGGGATGTCCGTGTCGGTCACGTACTTCGCGACGACACGGCCGGCCCCCGGGGAGGACACCTGGAAGACGACGTTGTTCGTGTCGCTGAGCTGCGTGATCTGCGCGTCAGGGTATGCGTTCCTGAGGAACGTCCGAAATGCAGTCACCTGAACCCCCGTTCTTGCCTCAATGTCTCGCTGCGGCCCTGACGGCGGAGCCCTCCGACCGACGACGCTCGGCGTCGGCACTCCACAAGGTAGTGGCGGAGGGTCAGGCCGCGCCGCCCGACGATCTCGCCTCCGGGTGGCGCCAGCGAACGGCCAGCACCTCACCGAGGGCGACCACCTGCCGGGTGAGGTCCGTCAGACTGCCCTCATTGACCAGTTCGAAATCGGGGACCACCGACTCGCCGCCGAGTTCGGTGGGGTGGTCGTCCCGGCCCGCCGACTGGTCGCCGCGCTGCGCCTTCCGCGAGCGGCGCAGCGCGTCGGGGGCGGAGACCTTCACCAGCCTGAACCCCGACGCGGCCAGCGGACCGAGATCCACCGGCCGGGCGTCGTCGCACAGCAGGACATCCGCTCCCGAACGAGCCGCGCTCTCGCACCTGCGGGCAAAATCCGCCACCAGGAAGTCGGGGGAGACGCGTCGGAAGTGGGAACCCAGGAAATTCAACAGGGCACCGTCCTGCTGACCGGGGGTGAGACTCTCGCCGAGCCGCTCGTAGAAGGCGTGCTGGACATCGTAGAGCGGCTGGGCGAGCTTCACGACCGAGACGCGCAGGCCGGCCGCCTCCAGTTCGGGAGTGAGGAGGGAGACGGTTGTCGACTTCCCCGCACCCGGCAGCCCGAACAGCGCGACCCGTGATGGGGCGCCCTCAATGAGTGTCACGGTCGTCTCGCTTACTTTTCGCAGACGAAGACCGAAACCTGCTTGCTGATCTCGAAGTATCCGACATTCGAGATCTGCTTCGCAACCGCCTCTTCCACGGCTGTGTAGAGATCGTCAATCATCGACTGGGAGATGGTGTCGCCGGCGTGGGCCTTCACGCCGAGCAGTCTGTGCCCATTGCCGTAGAAGTTCATGAACTGTTCCGACCTGTCGAACCGCAGCGAGTCGACGTACGGCTTCTCCTCGACGGAGCCGAAGGTCCGCCTCAGGATTTCCTCGGCATTGTCGAGCACCATCACGCCCCGCCGGCCGCGCGGCAGCCGGTCGATGAAGTCGCTCGGGAAACCGACGCGCTCCATCGTCTCGAAATGCAGGACCGCCCAGGCCGGTGATGACGACGGGATGTGCGACGTCCTGTCGCCGCGCGAGTTCACGTTTGAGGTGACCGAGTTGCTGATCGAGCGGGTGCCGACGTTGACCGCGGCACAGGTTTCCACGATCCGGCAGTCGCTGGTCGACCACGCCCGATCGCACGGCTGGGTCGAGAGCTGAGCCTGCGGCCGTTCTACGGGCCACCTCGTCGCGTCCTCCGGGCGCGATGAGGTGGCCCTTTCCGGCGATGGGCGCCGTGCCGTCGTCATCGGCGTTCAGGTGCGAACGGCACCCGCTTGGCGATGCCCTGGCGGGTCACGGCCAGGGCCTCGCCGATGAAGCTGATGCCGATGGAGAGTTGGATCGGGCGGGCGGCTGCCTGCATGCCGAACTTGTCGGCGAGCAGGCTGTAGCCGAACATCACGACCAGGGTGCCGACGATGGCCGCGAAGGTCCGACCGCGGTAGCGCTGCCACAGGAAGCCGCGCTTCTCGTAGACCACGACGAGCGAGCCGCGCAGATAGCCGAGGGCGAGACCCAGGGCGGAGCCGCCGACCAGCCAGGCGTAGTCGTCGGCGTGGAGGCCGTCGGTCTTGAGCAGGGTGTAGAGGCCGATGGCGGTGAGGATCACCGGTGGCGCCCACAGGTCGCGCCTGTTCAGTGGCTCGCCGATCAGCCGCTTTACCACGACGACGATCAGTGCGATGGCGATGATCGCCGCCAGGACCCAGCCGTTCACTGCGGTACCTCCCCCGTTTTGGCATTGCGGTGTCAAATTATCATGGCACCGTCGTGCTATAAAGGCGTGATGCCAAAGATCGTCGATCCCCAGCAACGCCGCCGTGCGGTGGCCGATGCCGTGTACGCCGTCGTCGCACGCTGCGGCCTGGAAGGGGCCACGCTGCGCAACGTGGCCAGCGAGGCGGGGCTGGCCGTCGGATCGGTTCGGCACTACTTCACCGACCACGACGAGCTGATGATCTTCGCGGTGCAGGAGTTGGGGCGCCGCGTCGGCGAGCGGGTCTGGGCGCACGCCGAGCGCCTGCTCAGCGGGTCCACCGGCAGCCGCGAGGACCGACGCCGCCGCACCGAGGAACTCCTCGCCGAGTTCCTGCCGCTCGACGACGTACGACGCGACGAGGTGGTCCTCCGGCTCACGTTCAGCACGGCGGCCCGGACTCGTCCTTCGCTGCTCAAACACACCGAGGCGATGCAGCAGACCCTGCACGAACTGGTTCTTCGCACACTGCAGGGTGCGCAGGCGTCCGGCGGCCTGCCTGCTGACCTCGGCGTGGAGGTGGAGACCATCCGCCTGCGGGCCCTGCTCGACGGACTGGGCCTGCAGGCCGCGTTGTTCCCGCGACGCTTCACGTCGGATCTGCTGCGTGAGGTCCTGCACCATCACCTGGACGAGCTGGTCGCGGCCTCGGAACGCGGTCCAGAGTAAAGATCTTGACGCAGGCCAGCCAGGTAAGTGGTGTCGCGGCGAGCCGCCGCGATGACCGCCGGATCGATCTCGCCGGTCAGCAACGTCTCCCGATCGGGCGCCGCAACCACCGAGGTGCCGTCCGGCGCGGCGATCGTGGTCATTCCGCAGAAGCGCAACGGCGACCGCTCGCCGGTCCAGTTGGTGTAGGCGATGTACAGCTGGCTCTCGAAGGCACGTGCTGGCACGAGCGTGCGGGCGACGATCTGCCAGGGTTCCATGAGCGCGGTGGGCACCACCAGCAACTCGGTCCCGGCCAACGCGTGTGCCCGGACGAGCTCGGGGAACTCGACGTCGTAGCAGACGAGCAGGCCCACGGTCAGACCGTCCAGGGACGTCTGCACGACCGGAACCGAACCGGCGGCGAACCAGACTCTGTCCATCTCGCCAAACAGGTGTGTCTTGCGGTAGACCGCCGCTGTGCGACCCTGAGCGGTGACGAGGGCGACGGAGTTGTAGACCGTCGTGCCGTCCCGCTCCGGCCAGCCGTAGACGATGGCGACGCCGGTTGTGCGGGCTATGGCGCGCACGGCCTCCCGCCACGGACCGTCGACCGGCTCTGCCGCCTCGGCGAGAGTGGCCGGCCGCAACGGATAGCCGGCGAGCGACATCTCCGGCGCCACCAGCAGCCGAGCCCTGTCGGCCGCTGCCTGCCGGGCCGCGACCTCAAGTCGGCGCAGGAAGTCCGCAACCCCGCCGGGCCTGCATCCGGCCTGCCAACAGGCGATTCTGGTCATGGTTCCGCGTCTGCCCGGGCGAGCTGAGCCATCTGCTGCTTGTCCGGCTTGCCATTGCGGTTGAGCGGGAACTCGCCGACGACCAGCACCCGGTTCGGGCGCTCGAACTGCGGCAGCGCTTCGGTCAGTCGACCCCACCAGTAGGACGGGTCACGCTTCTGCTCGTCCTCGACGACGAAGACCAGCCGGGCGTCGAGGCGTTCGTCCTCCAGCGCCACCACCCGCACCGAACACCCGACGGCGGCGGCCTTGCGCTCGATCAATTCGGGATACAGCGTGTAGCCCATCCGGTGGACGGCAAACTTGCGGCCGAGGACGGTGAGGTTGCCGTGCTGGTCGAGGTGACCGAGGTCGCCGGTCGACTGCCAGCCGCCCGGGAGCGGGACCAGGGCACCGTCCTCGCTCAGGTGCCCCTCCATCGCGTCCGGGGTGTCGACCTCGATCTCCCCGGCCTCGCCCGGAGCGACCTCCCGCCCATCGTCGTCGGTCACCCGCAGCCGAATGCCCTCCATCGCCTTACCGCAGGCCACCGGGTTGTTCAGGGTGGCAAACGAGATGTTGCCCAGCTCGGTGCTGCCGTAGCTGTCCAGCAGCGGCAGGTTGAACTCGGCCACGTATCGATCGACGAGGTTGCTGTCGAGCGGGGCGGCGCCGACGCAGAACATCCGCACCGAGTCGAGACAGGAGCGCAGCTTCGGGTTGCGGTGCACGATGTTCAGCATGCTGCGGTAGCTCGCCGGTGTGGCGTCGATGACGGTGCTGCCGGAGATGCCGGCCAACAGCAGAGAGCGATCCAGTCGCCGATACGGCGCCACCACCAGGGAACACCTGCGCAACCAGGCGATCAGGACCATGGACAGGCCGTACTGGTGGGAGAACGGCAGGAGGGGCAGCAGGACGTCGTCGGAGTGGTGACCCACCTGGTCGGCGTTACGCTCCAAGGGTGAGCGCCGCCGAGGTCCGGGCTACCGGGCCGTCGGCGGCTGACGGGTCCATCCCGAGCCGTGCACGTCGGTCGTACGCACCGACCAGCTGCTGTGGCGCGCCGCCGCGCCGCCTCCGTCCCTCGGCGAGCGGGGCGGTGGGCGCCTCCCCGGCCGCCACGGCCGCCTGGCTCGGCCGGCCCGAGCCGGGTCCCAGCTCGATGGCAGAAAGACCCTCCATGCCGATCCTCCGTGCCGCCCCGCCTCGACCCTCGCGGTCGTCGCCGCGCTGGCCGCCGTGACCGCGACCGGAACAGCCCTGCTCACCGGTCCGGCTGCGGCCGCCCAGGGCTGCCGGGTGACTACACGCCCCCCGGCCACGGTGAGCCGATGCCCGACATGTCGGCCAACCCGGGAATGAGCATGAGCCCGGCGTCGTGACCGGTCCCTCCGTCCGGCCGGTGAGCAGGCGCGGCCTGCTCACCGGCGGGGCCCTGGCCGCCGGGGGCGCGCTCGCCGGCGCCGCCGCCGTCACCGCCGCCCGTTCCGACACCCCGGCGGTACGCGCGGGCGACCCGGTGCCGGTGGCGCAGGTCGGCACCGCGATCGAACCGTTCCACGGGCACCGGCAGGCCGGCGTCACCACCGAACCGCAGGCCCACGCGTCCTTCGTCGCGTTCACCCTCAAGCCCGGCACCGACCGGGCCGCGCTCGGCCGGATGCTACGGCTGCTCTCCGACGACGCCGCCCGCCTCACCCAGGGCCGGCCCGCCCTGGCCGACACCGAACCCGAACTGGGTGTATTGCCCGCCCGGCTGACCGTCACCTTCGGCTTCGGCCCCGGCCTCTACCGCACCGCCGGACGCGACGACCGGCGACCGCCGTCGGTGGCCGACCTGCCGTCATTCCGCATCGACCGGCTGCAACCGCGCTGGTCGGGCGGGGACCTGCTGCTGCAGATCTGCGCCGACGACCCGCTCACCGTCGCCCACGCTCAACGCGTGCTGGTCAAGGACAGCCGCCCGTTCGCCACCATCGCCTGGGTGCAGCAGGGATTCCGCCGGGCCGCCGGCACCGAACCCGGACGCACCCAACGCAACCTGTTCGGCCAACTCGACGGCACCGCCAACCCCAAACCTGGCCGCCCGCTGGAGGCCGCCGTGTGGGTAACCGACGGCCCCGCCTGGCTGCGCGACAGCACCACCCTCGTCGTCCGGCGGATCAGCATGAACCTGGAGACCTGGGACCTGCTCGGCCGCACCGACCGGGAATTGTCCATCGGCCGCCGCCTCGACACCGGCGCCCCGCTGACCGGCACCGCCGAACACGACGAACCCGACTTCGCCGCCCTCGGCCCCGACGGACTCACCGTCATCCCCGACTTCAGCCACCTCACCCGCGCCCACGTCACCGACGACCGGCTCAAGATCCTCCGCCGCCCCTACAACTACGACGGCGTACCGGCCGCCGACGGCACCGCCGACAGCGGCCTGATCTTCGCCTCCTACCAGGCCGACACGGCCGCTGTCGATCCTGCTGACCCCGGGCCAGGCCGGCGACAACCCCCAGCTTCTCGCGCTGCTCGACGCGATCCGCGTCAACGGGCCCGGACCCGGACGACCCCGCAAGCGCCCCGACGTGCTGATCGCGGACAAGGGCTACGCCCACGACTCCACCAGACGCGCCCTACGGCAACGCGGGATCCGACACGTCATCCCCGAACGGTCGGACCAGATCGCCCGCCGTGCCGCCAAGGGCAGCGCCGGCGGGAGACCACCCGCCTTCGACAAGCAGGTCTACCGCAAGCGCAACGTCGTGGAACGCTGCTTCAACCGCCTCAAGCAATGGCGCGATCTGGCCACCCGCTACGCGAAACGGGCGTCGCTCTACCAGGCAAGCCTCGTCCTCATCGCCGCCATCATCTGGCTTCCATGATCGACAGGACAGGCCCTAGGCGGCTGCCACGGCGTGGACAGCGGGGACGCCGCTGACGCGGCGGGCGGTGACGAGGGTCGTGGTCGCGGTTGCCGCGGTGCAGAGGGCGACGACGCCGAGCCAGATCCACGGACCCTGCCCGGGGTCGGGATCGTCTGTGCGGACCGCGGCGAAGGCGACGACGCCGGCTGCCCCGGCGAGGGTGCCGAACACGACGCCGGTGACGGTGACGAGCACGGTCTCACAGCCGACCATGCTCAGCACCTGTGCGGGGGTGGCGCCGGCGAGTCGTTGCTGACCGAACTCGCGACGCCGGTAGGTGGTCGCGGAGTAGAGACTGTTGATGAGCATCAGGCAGGCGAAGCCGGCGATGATGCCGACCACGGTGAAATTCAGGGTCTCCAGGTTCGTGTCCTCGACAGAACGGCGGATCCCTGCGGCGCGGATGGCGTCGCTCTCCACGGCCTGCAGGTAGAGCGTGGCCGTCGCCAAACCGGTGAACAGCACCAGCGGCATCAGCACCGCGGACAGCTCGGCGGCGCGTTCGCGGGTGTTCAGGACGGCGAGGTGCCCGCCGCCCCCGAAGACGCGGATCAGCACCGGCCCCATCGGGCGCAGCAGGGCGCGTAACAGGTAGGGCGAGAAGACGGCCAAACCGGCAGCGAGCAGGATGGAGCCGTACGCGGGGGCCGCCATCAGGGCGCTGTCGGTGGCCTGCATACCGAACGTGGCACCCACCCCCGCGATGCCGGCGGCGAGCGAGAGAGCACCTGCGGCTAGCCGGCCGCGCTGACGGGGTCGGCGACCGGGGGCACGGCCGGCCCGGCGTACCGCCACGGCAGCGGCACCGGTGCAGGCGAGCAGCATGACGGCGGACCCTGCGCCGGCCACGATCGGCCCGAAGGTGTGGTCGACCCCGTCCGCGACCTGCCCGGTCTCTTGGAAGCGGTCGAGCAGGAGCCGACCGCCGAGGATGGCGGGCCAGACGGCGAGCAGCGTGCCGGCCAGCCCGATTAGGCTGGCCTCGCCGATCACCATGGTGCGGATTTGACCGGGGGTGGCCCCGATGTGCCGCAGCAGACTCAGCTCCTCGCCGCGCTGCCGGACGGTGACAGTCAGTGTGGAGGCGATCGCGAGGAACACCAGCAGGGTGCCGTAGCCGCCGACCACCCCGCCGGTCAGGTGCAGCGATTCGGCGCTGGCGGCATCCACCCCGGCGCTGGCGGCGGTGTCGTGCAGCGAGTTGAAGAGCATGATGATGACGGCGCCGAGCCAGGCGGCGAGCAGGGTGGCAGTGAACTGTCCGGGGCGCTGCCGTACCGAGCGCCAAGCCAGGATGAGCACCTCACACCTCCAGCGTGACGTCGTCGCGGGCGGCGTTCCCGAGGTGGGTGAGTCGTTCGGCGACGGCCTCCGGCGTCGGCCTCGCGAGGTGCCCGGCCAGCCGTCCGTCGGCCAGGAACAGCACCGTGTCGGCGGCGGCGGCGGCCACCGGGTCGTGGGTCACCATGACCACGGTACGGCCGTGCACCTGCACCACCTCCCGCACCAGTGCCAGGATCTCGCGGGCCGTCCGGGAGTCCAGGGCGCCGGTCGGCTCGTCGGCGAACACCACCCGCGGCTCGACCAGCAGCGCCCGGGCGATCGCCACGCGTTGCCGCTGCCCACCGGACAGCTCGTCCGGCCGGTGCCGGAGGCGGTCGGCGAGACCCATCTGTGCCAGGATCCGCCCAGCCCGTTCCGTGTCGACACGCCGGCCGGCGAGTTTGAGCGGCAGCACGACATTCTCCAGCACGGTCAGCGTGGGCAGGAGGTTGTACTGCTGGAACACGAACCCGATCCGTTCACGCCGGAACCGGGTCAGCTGCGCCTCTCCCCGCCCGACCAGCGGTTGGCCGTCCACCACAACCGTCCCGCTGTCGAGGGGCTCCAATCCCGCCGCGCACTGCAGCAGCGTCGACTTCCCTGAACCCGACGGTCCCATCACCGCGGTGAACGAACCGGTCGCGAGGCTCAGCGACACCCCGTCCAACGCCGTCACGACGTTGCCCGCCGTCCCGTACGTCTTCCGCACCTCCACCAGTCGCAACGCCTCCGCACTCAGCACGGCCTCACCGACACGCCGACGACCGAACATGGCACCCTCCGTCTTCTCGGGATCGGGTCTTGCTCCGATGCTCCGAGTCAAGGTCATGCGGGCGGGCGGGTCAGGAGTGCAGGGTCCCGAACCGGGGTGGTGCTACCACCACTGTCCGCGCGGCGGGGCCGGACAACCTGCCGGTCAGGCCCGCAGGTAGGCGAGGACCGCCATCACCCGGCGGTTGTCGTCGTCCGACGGCGGCAGGCCCAGCTTGGCGAAGACGCTGTTGATGTGCTTGCTGACCGCCTTCTCGGTGACGACGATGCGGCTCGCGATCGCGGCGTTGGACCGGCCCTCCGCCATGAGGCCGAGCACCTCGCGTTCCCGTGGGGTGAGCGCGGCGAGCGGCTGGTCGCTGCCGCGGCGGGCCAGCAGCTGCGCGATGACGTCGGGGTCCATCACAGTGCCGCCGCCGGCCACCTGGCGTACCGCGTCGACGAACTGCCCGACGTGCGCCACGCGGTCCTTGAGCAGGTAGCCGACGCCACCGCTGCGGTCGGACAGCAGCTCCCGCGCGTACATCTGCTCGACGTGTTGCGACAGCACCAGGATGGGCAGGCCGGGGATCTGGGCGCGGGCGGCGATGGCGGCCTGCAACCCCTCGTCGGTGAACGTGGGCGGGAGCCGGACGTCCGCGATGGCGACGTCCGGCTTGTGCTTCAGCAACGCAGGCAGCAGCGCGGGCCCGTTGTCGACCGCGTCCACGACCTCGAGGTCGAACGCGGTCAAGAGTCGGGTCAGGCCGTCCCGGAGGAGGGCGAGGTCCTCGGCGATGACAACACGCACGGCAGCTCCATGGTCACGATGGTTGGTCCGCCCACCGGGCTGGACAGCATCATTCTCCCATCGAACGCCGCCAACCTCCGCTCGATCCCGCGCAGTCCGCTGCCTCCGGTCGGGTCCGCACCGCCGACGCCGTCGTCGGTCACGCGCATCGTCAACAGGCCGGCGTGGTGCATGACATCGATCGCCGCCGACGTGGCGCGACTGTGCTTGACCACGTTGGCCAGTGCCTCGGCGATCGCGAAGTACGCCGCGGATTCCACGGGCGCTTCCACCTTCCCCGCAAGGGCCACCTCGGCGCGCACCGGGATGGGCAGGGTCAGCGCCAGTGCCACGACGGCCCCCTCGAGACCCCGCTCGGCGAGCACCGGCGGATGGATGCCACGCACGACCTCGCGGAGTTCGCCCAGCGCCTGGCCGCTCGCCTCGCGGGCTTCGACGAGCAGTTGCTGTGCCTTCTGCGGGTTGCGGTGCAGCAGTTCCTCCGCGAGGCCGATGTTGATGCCGAGCGACACGAGCCGCGCCTGGGTACCGTCGTGCAGGTCGCGCTCGATGCGGCGCAGCTCTGCGGCCTGTGCGTCAACGGTCGCCTCCCGGGTGGTGGTGAGCCGTTCGACCCGTTGCTGCAGCAGGGCGCTCGCGGTCGGGGCCAGCAGGAGCCGGGAGAACCGGAACGTGGTGCGTACCAGCGCCGGGGCGACCACCAGGCCGAGGACGAGGAGGAAGACGCCCTGCGGAGCCGTCAGCAGGGCCTCGGTCAGGTTGTCCAGCGGCCAGGTGACGCCGTAGCCGTACCAGTCTAGGACGTGGTAGAGGAGCACCGGAACGAACAGGGTGCCTTCCAGGCCGTACACGGTCAGGCTGATCGCCACGATGCCGAGCAACCCGCTGACGATCGCGCCGGGCAGCAGCCAGGCGAAGTCCCGCCACGTCGCCGGATCCGCCGCCACGTGACGGAAGCGCTGCCAGGAACCGAGCGGGGCGGCGGCCGGGACGGGCCGGTAGGGCGACGGGATGTCGACGCCGTACCAGCGGGCCAGCCGTCGCTCCAGATCGGCGCGCCAACGGACGGCCTCAGCGGCGAGGGGTACGAGAACGACGCCGATGCCGAGCACCGGCACGAGCGCGACCGCGGTGGCCATGAGAGCGAAGAGGGTCGTGTTGACGGTGAGCGAGAGCGCGGCCGTGGCCAGGCCGTGGCCCGCGGCGAGGAGCCGGGGTGCGACCTGCCGCGCTGCTGCCCGCAACCGGGACGTGGAGGCTCTGTTCACTCCTCCATTCTGGGGCCGCGACCCGCTCCGGTCGGTGGTGCTAGGACCCCGGTGCGGCGTCGTCCCACCCCTACCGGCGGTGGCTGGCCCTCGCGTCGGGCGGCCGGAGTCGCAGCCAGGGCAGGACCGGAGGACGGTTCAGTATGCTGCCGGTATCCGAGGATGATGGCCTTCTTGTCGCCGAGGGTGGTGGCCAGCCGGTTTCCCTCGTCGAGGTCGACCACGACGCCGGTGTAGTCGTCGAAGGACGCCTGGTCGTGGTAGAAGACCGCGGCGTCCTGCGTGAGCGGCTCGATGAACTGGTCCGTCGCGGAAAGCGCCTTGCCGTAGATGGAGTGCGCGTGCGCTGCCCCGACGACGTCCGGTCGGTGCTTGTGGATGCAGGCGTGGATGACGAAGGCGGCCCGGGCGATCGGGTACTTGCCCTTGAGCACGTTGCCGTCCTCGTCCATCAGCGAGAGGTCACTGACCTTGACGTGGGCGAACGGGATGAGAAAAGGGTTGACCCAGAACAGGTGCGGGAACTCCGGGTCGCGGGCGCTGATGTGGCCGGCCACCCCCTCGTCGAAGCCGTACTCGGCGAACAGGCGCAGGGCGCCGACGAGCCGTTCCTTGCGGTAGCGGCGCTCCTCGGCGGGATCCTCGTAGCCGGACGGCATCTCCGGCGAGTAGTTGGCGACCAAGACCTCGTCCGGGATGGGCTTGAGGTCGTCGATGGAGAGTTCTTCGCGGCGCGGGCTCATGAGCGCGACGCCTCGGTGACCTCGGCGGGCACCTCGTCGGCCTCGGCCGCCGAGGGCTGCGCCGGCACGCTGAGACCGGGGATGGAGATGTCGGGGATGCTCTTGACCGCCTCGAAGCCCGCCTCGATGGCCTCGGCGAGGGTCGGCGTGACGTCGTCCTCGAAGGTGACCCGGGTGACGGAGACGGTGGCATCGGTGGGGAGGGCGGCGCTGGCGAAGGAGACGTTCGCGGCGCTCTTCTCCTTCAGCGTGACGCTTTCCTGCTCGGTGATAACCCTTTGCAGGATCAGTGAGAAGTGGTGTCCCATGGCAGGCTGCTCTTTGTCGGGCCGACGACCGTTCCGTATAGATTGAGATCGTCGCGCCGGGGTGCCGGGTGAGGCACCCCCTACTCGCCCTACTCTTTCCAGTGCACCGGTAGCCGGGTGGAGATCGCTGTGCCGTAGCCGGGCTCGGATTCGACGGTGAGGGTGCCGGAGTTGCGCTCGGCGCGCGCCCGCATCCCGCCCAGCCCGAAGCCGCCGTTCCTGTCGCGCCGGGGCAGCCGGTGCGGGTCGAAACCCGGGCCGTCGTCCCGGATATCGAGGGTGACCTCGTCGTCCATGTAGCTCAGGGTGACTCCGACCCGGCAGGCACCGGCGTGCTTGGCCGCATTCGTCAACGCCTCCTCGGTGATCCGCAGAATGGCGGCGGCGGTCTCGTCGTGCAGGTCCACGACCGTGCCGGTAAGGGTGAACTCGGCGCGAGTGTGATGCCGCTCGGCCCACTGGACGACCGTGTTGCGCAGCGCCTGCGGGAGTGTGTCGTGGGCCAGGCTCAGCGGGGCCAGATTGTGCACCGACCGGCGGGCCTCGCCGAGGCTGTGCCGGGCCAGATCGGCGGCGCGGTCAAGGTGTTCCCGTGCCGCGGGCGGGTCGCTCGTCCCAGACACCGCCTGCAGCTGGGTGATGATGCCGATCAGGTCCTGGGCGATGGTGTCGTGGATCTCCGCCGCCAGCCGCCGGCGTTCCTCGACGACGCCCACCTCCCGGGCCTGCAGCAACAGTTGGGCGTGCAGGCTGGCGTTCTCCTCGATCGCCGCCTCCAGAGCGGTGTTGGTGCGTTCCAGCGCGGCGATGGTGGCGGCGCGGGCCTCGGAGCGCTCCTCCTCTTTGCGGACGAAGTGGCCGATCATTCCCAGCAGCACGTTGTTGGCCAGCAGCAACCCGAAGAAGATGATCCACTGCCCCGCGTCCTCGAAGGGCAGCCCGCCGGCTTGCGCCGCCGCCATCGGCAGCGAGTGCGCGAAGGTGCCGACCGCCTGCCAGCGCCGGCTGCGGATCAGCACGGTGTTGTCGACGTAGCCGGTGGCCACGTAGAACGCGAAGAACGGGTTCAGCCCGACGAGCACCGCGCTGACCAGCCAGCGCAGCGCGAAATACGTGGCCGAGGTGGCGTCCGGGCCCGTCCGCGAGCGACGGGCCCGGTCCCACCACAGTTGCAGGACGACGGCCGCGACGATCACCGCAACGGTGATTAGGCGCTGGTCCGTGCCGGGGGTCAGGTCAAGCTGTGACGACACCAGCAGGACGCTGGTGGCCAGCAGGTAGTAGGGGTGCCACCTGAGGACGAGCTCCCACCGGCGGTCGAGCGTGGTGCCTGCGATCGTCACGCCCTCAGTCTGCATCACGGTCGTCCTACTCCCATCGAAACCAGCGGATGGCGGCGGCCGAGGTGACCACGGCCCACGCTGCCAGCACGACCAGAAACCTCCAGTCCGGCCAGTCGCCCGCCGCGGCCTGACCGAGCGCGTTGGCCGCGGCACCGAACGGGGTGAACTCGACCACGTCGCCGAGCGCCTCCGGCATGGACCGGACCGGGATCCACAGGCCGGTGCAGAACAGAGCCGGGAAGTACACCGCCACGCCGATGCCGGTCGCGTGCCGGGCGGCCTTGGCCACGGCGGCTACCAGGGCACCGATGGCGAGACTGGCCGCGCCGGCCAGCAGCAGCGCCAGCACGTAGCCGAAGACCTGGCGGGGCAGGGCCACGTCGAACGCGAGCCAGCCCACGAACAGGCACAGCGCCGCGGAGACCAGGGCCATCACGCCATTCAGCCACATCTGCGTGAACAGCAGGGTGGACGGCCGGACCGGGGTGGTCGACATGCGTCGCAGGATGCCGAGCTCGCGGTAGCTGGTCAGGATCGGCGGAAAGATCAGCAGTGCCGCCGTGATCAGCGAGATCAGCACCACCACGGGCACGTACAGGTCGATCACTCGCAGGCCGTCGAGGTCCGGGTTGACCTCGCGGAACGACGGCACCAGGCCGAGGATCACCAGCAGCAGCGGCGGAAAGACGATGGACAGCAGCACATTGGAGATGTCCCGGCCGTAGAGGCGGATCTCCGAGCGCAGGACAGCGGAGCGGGCGGACGGGCCGCCGGCCGGGGCGGGCGGCGCGATGGTGGTCACCTGGTCAGTCATGTCATTCTCCAGCGGGTGGTCAGGACGCCTCGGTCAGATCCAGGAAGGCGTCGTCCAACGTGGCGTCGGTGACCCGGAACTGGTGGGTCAGGATGTGGGCCTGGGCGAGCAGCGAGATGACCGCGTTGACGGTCTCCTCGGTGCCGCGCAGCGTGATCCGGGCGTCCTGGCGTTCGATCGTCGCCAAGCCGGGCAGCGCGGCCAGGATCTCCTGGTCGATCGGCTGGGACGGCGTGAACGAGATGACCGTGGAGGTCGACGACTTGCCGATCAGGCCGGCCGGGGTGTCCAGCGCGCTGATCTTCCCCTTGTCGATCAGGGCGATCCGGTTGCACAGCCGTTGCGCCTCCTCCATGAAGTGGGTGACCAGGAGGACGGCGACGCCGCTGTCGCGGACGTCTTCGATCAGCGACCAGGTGTCGCGCCGGGCCCGCGGGTCGAGCCCGGTGGTCAGCTCGTCCAGCACCACGACGCGCGGCGAGCCGATCAGCGCGAGCGCGATGAACAGCCGCTGCTTCTGCCCGCCGGAGAGCTTGCCGAACCGGGTGGTGAGCTTGGCGGTGAGGCCGAGCCGCTCGGCCAGCGGCCGCCAGTCGAGCGGGCGGGTGTAGAAGGAGGAGTACAGCTCCAGCGCCTCGCGTACGGTGAGCTTGGCCTGCAGGGCACTCTCCTGCAGCTGGACGCCCAGCACGTGGGTGACCTCGGTCTGGTCGGCGACCGGGTCGAGCCCGGCGACCCGGATCCGGCCGGAGTCGGGGACCCGCAGGCCCTCGATGCACTCGACGGTGGTGGTCTTACCGGCGCCGTTGGGGCCGAGAATCCCGAAGACCTCGCCCTCCTCGACAGTGAAGGAGACGTCGTCGACCACGGTCCGGCCGCCGTACGCCTTGTGGAGCTCGCTGACTTCGATGACCGGCCCGCGGGTGGTTCGGGGGATTCTCGTTGTGGTCATGGGAGAAGCTTCCTGTTCGTACCACCCGTCCCGCATCGCCCATCGCGCTCGACGCAGAATCAATCAATCGGATGATCGCGGTACGACCCCTTACCCGTTGCGAGCGGCGTCGCCGGCCAGTTTGCGGCGGTCGATCTTGTGGTTCGCGTTCAGCGGGAACTCGGCCAGATGCCGGTACGCCTTCGGCAGCATCGCCTCCGGCAACCTGTGGGGTTTCATAACCCTGTCACCGACTCTGAGCAGGGCCGTCTACGCGGCTCGTTCGTACTCGTTGATTAGCCCGCCGAGGACTGGGCGACGTCTGACCCGCTCGTGGGTCAGGTCGACGACGGGCCGGTCGGGTCGTGGAGGCTGCCACTGCTGCGACCTGTGTGGTCGTCGGCCGTTGTAGTGACTGGCATATTCGGCGAGCGTCAGGCGTAGATGTCGTTCGTTGATGATGAGTATGCGGTCGGTGAGCTCGCTGCGGACGGTGAGGACGAGCCGTTGCGCGTGGGCATTTGCTCGCGGGCTTCGCGGCGGGATCTTGTATACGGTGACGCCGGCATGGGCCGGCACCGCGTCGAAGGCTGCGGTGGACTGCCCGGCCCGGTCCTGGATAAGGAATCTGAATTGGTCGGCGCGGTCACCGAGGTTCATGAGCAGGTTGCGGGCCTGCTGGGTGGTCCATGCTCCGTCCGGGTTGGCAGTGATGCCGAGGATGTGCATGTAGCGGCTGCCAACCTCGATCACGAAGAACACGTACCGGCGCTTGAGGGTGAGCGTGCAGTCCAGGTGGATGAAATCGCAGGCCAACATGGTCGATGACTGGGCGCGGAGGAACCGTCGCCAGGTGGTGTGGTCACGGTGCACGGGCGCCGGTGGGATGCCCAATCGTTTGAGGGTCCGCTGGATCGTGGACGCGCTGACACGGTGGCCGAGGCCGAGCAGTTCGCCGTGGATGCGTTGGTAGCCCCAGTCGGGGTTGTCCCGGGACGTCCGCTCGACCAGGGCGGTGATGGCTGGGTCGGTCGGCGGCCGGTCGGACCGGTTGGGATATGTCCAGTGGCGGGCGACCAGCCGCCGATGCCAGCGCATGACCGTGGTCGGAGTGACGAGCCGGTGCGCCGCCAATGCCCGGGGCAGGAATTTGATCAGGGCGGCGAGCACCGCTCGGTTTGCCCAGTCCAGGTGCGGTGTCGGATTCTGCCGGCGTAAGACCGCGTTCTCGTGACGGAGCACCAAGATCTCCACGTCTTTGGCCGTACCGGTGCTGGCCAGGAGGGCGAGCCATCCGGCGATGCGGCAGAACACGAGGTAGAGCAGGCGCAGCGACACAGGTCATGACGATGCCTAACAGCATGGCCGAGCGCTACATCTGCCCACGTCAACCACGGTTACCGGGCTTTGGAATCCCACAGGGTCGGCCGTAGCTGACTCCGGCCTGTCGGGCGGGACGTGGCGGAACGCATGCGGCGCGCGCGCCAGGTCAGGCCGCGAGTGCTACCTGCGGCACCACATCCGGCACGACCAGCCGGGCCGCGTCGGCGGCCTGGTCCTCGATCTGGTCGTGCGCCATCCGTTCGGCGTCCACCTGTGCGACGTAGTGCGCCACCTCGCGGTCCACACGCTCGGCGTCCCAGCCGAGCACCGACGCCATCAACTGCGCCGCCGGTCGGGCGGCTGCCAGGCCCCGGTCGAACGTCTCGATCGATATGTGTGTACGCCGGGTAAGCACGTCCTCCAGGTGCAGGGCACCCTCGGCTGACGCCGCGTGGACGACCTCCACACGCAGATAGTCGTCGGCGCCGTCGAGCGGCTCAACGAGGGTCGGATCCTCTCCCAGCAGGTCCAACACCTCGTCGACGGCGGCGCCGTAGCGGCGCAACAGATGCTCAACCCGCTCCACGGTCAGGTTGTACTGTCGCGCGATGCGACGGCGCTGGTTCCATCGGGCGACATAGCCCTCGGCGCCGAGCAGGGGAACCCGGTCGGTGCAGGACCGCGGCACCCCACCGCCGAGTCCCCGCACGGCCTCGTCGACAGCGTCGCGGGCCATCACCCGGTACGTTGTGTACTTCCCGCCGGCGACCATCACCAGACCCGGCGCCGGGTTCGCCACGGTGTGCTCACGGGACAGCTTGGCGGTCGCATCCGAATGCCCGGACAGCAGCGGCCGCAGGCCCGCGTATACGCCCTCGACGTCGTCGCGGGTCAGCGGACTGGCCAGTACCTCGTTGACCCGTTCCAGCAGGTAGTCGATGTCGCGGCTGGTCGCTGCCGGGTGCGCCTTGTCCAGATCCCAGTCGGTGTCGGTGGTGCCGATCAGCCAGTGCCGACCCCACGGGATCACGAACAGCACGCTGGATTCGGTTCGCAGGATCAGGCCGGTGGTGGAGCGGATCCGGTCGCGAGGCACGACGAGGTGGATACCTTTCGACGCGCGAACCTGCACCGGCCCACGCTCCCCAACGAGAGACTGGATTTCGTCGGTCCAGACGCCGGTGGCGTTGATGACCTGCCGGGCGCGGACCTCGAGGACCTGGTCGGTCTCCAGGTCGTGGACCCGCGCCCCGGTGATGCGGTCTCCGTCGCGCAGGAGGCCCACGACCCGGGCTCGGGAAACGGGGTACGCGCCGTGGGCTGCGGCGGTACGGACGAGACACGTCACCAGCCGGGCGTCATCGACCTGAGCGTCGTAGTACTGCAACGCGCCCACCAGCGACTCCGGACGCAGGGACGGGCAAGCGCGGACCGCGCCACGTCGGGTCAGGTGCCGGTGGGCCGGTACCCCGCGGGAGTTGCTGCCGGAAAGGCTCATCGTGTCGTAGAGCAGGACACCGGCGCCCGCGTACAGCCGTTCCCAGCCGCGGTGCCGCAGCGGGTAGAGAAACGGCACCGGCCGGACCAGGTGCGGGGCGAGTCGCTGCAGTAGTAGGCCCCGCTCGCGCAGCGCCTCGCGGACCAGCCCGAAGTCGAGCATCTCCAGGTAGCGCAGACCACCGTGGATGAGTTTACTGGAGCGGCTCGACGTGCCGCTGGCCCAGTCGCGGGCCTCGACGAGACCGACCGACAGGCCCCGGGTGACGACGTCCAGGGCGCAGCCGGCGCCGGTGACGCCGCCACCGACCACCAGGACGTCCAGTTCCGGGCCGCTGCTTAGCGCGGCCAGCGACCGCTCGCGGGCGGCCAGTGACAGTGTCGAGGAGTGCATGCGTTCTCTCTCCTGTGTCTGGGAGGCCAGCGGGGACGCCGGCCTCCCGGGTTTCTCGGATCCGGTGGTGGTCAGTCGACGTCGACCCAGTTGAGGGTGCGTTGGACGGCCTGCTTCCAGCGTTCGTACTCGGCTTGGCGTTGTTCTGGTGGCCAGGTGGGCTGCCAGCGGTGGCTTTCGTTCCAGTTCTCGCGTAGTTCGTCGGTGCTGCGCCAGAATCCGACGGCGAGGCCGGCGGCGTACGCGGCGCCGAGCGCGGTGGTCTCGGTGACCACGGGCCGGCTTACCGGTACGCCGAGGATGTCGGCTTGCAGTTGCATGCACAGGTCGTTGTCGGTGACGCCGCCGTCGACCTTGAGACATTCCAGCGGTACGCCGGAGTCTTTGGCCATGGCCTCGGCGACGTCTCGGCTCTGGTAGCAGATCGACTCGAGGGTGGCCCGGGCGATGTGGGCGTCGGTGTTGAACCGGGACAGGCCGACGATCGCGCCGCGGGCGTCGGAGCGCCAGTACGGGGCGAACAGGCCGGAGAAGGCGGGTACGAAGTACACTCCGCCGTTGTCGGGCACCTGGCGGGCCAGGATCTCGCTCTGCCCTGCGGTGTTGATGATTTTCAACTGGTCGCGTAGCCACTGCACGGCTGATCCGGTGACCGCGATGGAGCCTTCCAGGGCGTATACCGGCGCCTGGCCGCTGAACTGGTAGCAGACGGTGGTGAGTAGGCCGGCCTGGGAGCGGACGATCTCCGTGCCGGTGTTGAGGAGCATGAAGTTGCCCGTACCGTAGGTGTTCTTGGCCTCGCCCGGGGCGAAGCAGACCTGACCGACGGTGGCTGCCTGCTGGTCGCCGAGGTCCGCGGTGAGCGGGACTGATCCGGTGAACGGACCACGCGCCGTGGTGGCACCGTAGGAGTCCGGGTCGGACGATGGTCGGATCCGGGGCAACATGGCGCGCGGGATGTCGAAGAACGACAGTAGTTCGTCGTCCCAGTCCAGCGTGTCCAGGTTCATCAGCATGGTGCGGCTGGCGTTGGTCGGATCGGTGACGTGCACGCCGCCGTCGGTGCCGCCGGTCAGGTTCCACAGCAGCCAGGTGTCGGTGTTGCCGAAGACGGCCTCTCCACGCTCGGCTGCTTCCCGGACCCCATCGACGTTGTCGAGGATCCACTGGATCTTGCCGGCGGAGAAGTATGTGGCCGGTGGTAGGCCGGCCTTACGGCGGATGATGTCGCCCCGCCCCGAGCGCTCCAGTGCCGAGGCGATCCGGTCGGTGCGGGTGTCCTGCCACACGATGGCGTTGTGGTAGGGCCGACCGGTGCGCCTGTTCCATACCACGGTGGTCTCACGCTGGTTGGTGATCCCGAGCGCGGCGAGGTCGGTGACGGTCAGGCGGTGCTCGTAGAGCACGGTCTGGATGACGGTCTGGGTCCGCTCCCAGATCTCCACCGGATTGTGTTCGACCCAACCGGGCCGCGGCAGGATCTGCTGATGCTCGAGCTGGTGGCGACCGACGTCGTTACCACCGTGATCAAAAACCATGAAACGGGTACTGGTGGTGCCCTGGTCCACCGCACCAACGAAGTCAGCCATGCGGGATGTCACCTCTACGGGTCGTCGGGATATGTCGATCAGACGCGGGCGCGCTCGGACATCGCAGCCGTTTCGGTCGCAGTCTCGGCGCTGTTCGCGCCCGGCTGCGGCTCATCGCTCGGCAGGAATCGGCCGACGAACAATTGATAGAGGCCGGCGCCGATGACACCACCGACCAGCGGTCCGACGATGGGCACCCAAAAATACGGATATCCGCTCGGGTCCAGGAAGGCCGTCTCGTACCCGGTGAGGAAGGACGCGAGGCGGGGGCCGAAGTCACGGGCCGGGTTGATCGCGTAGCCGGCGTTGACGGCGAACGCCATGCCAATCGCGACCACGATCAGGCCGACGATCAGTGGGGCAAGGTTGGCACCGGGCAGAGAGTTGCGGGCGTCGGTTACGGCAAGGATCAGAAACAGCAGGATCGCCGTGCCGATGATCTGGTCACGCAGGGCGCCCCACTCGGTGATGCCAGCACCCGGCAGGGTCGAGAAGACGCCCTGGCTCTTGCTGGTCAAGCCCGGGTCAAACCGCTGCAGCACCTCGCTGTAGTTCCAGCGAATGATCAGGGCCGCGACGAACGCCCCGGCGGTCTGTGCGAGGGCATAGGGCATCACCTTGCGCCACGAGAAGCCCTTGAACACCGCGAGGGCGAGCGTTACCGCCGGATTGAGGTGGGCGCCACTGATCCGGCCAGCGACGTAGATGCCCAGCGCGACGCCAAGGCCCCAGGCCCAGGCAATGCTGTCGAACTCACCGGTGCCACCGGCAGTGACCTGGGCGACGACGCCCACGCCGAAGAGAATCAGGATCGCGGTGCCGGCGAACTCGGCGGCCAACTCGCCAAGGAGTCCGGGCGCTCTCACACGCTGTGTCATGGTGTCTCCAGGTGGGGGTGGCGGACCTCCGCGACCGGGGGACGGAGGGCCGTGCGATGTCGGCGAGGTGTCGGACGTCGCCGTGCGGTGAACCGTAGGAAACATGAGGAGGCAGGTCAACGAACCCCGGTCGACAATGCCGAACACTGTTGCGTTGGCCCCGAACGCTCTAGCATCCGCCCCATGCCGGGTCAGGTGCAGTCCATCGCGCGTGCCGCGGCGATCCTCCGCCTGCTGGCCAGCAGTTCCGGCCGGCTCGGCATCGGGGAGATCGCTCGTTCTCTCAATCTGCCCAAGGGCACGGCGCACGGCATCATACGTACCCTGCAAGACGTCGGATTCGTGGAACAAGACAAGACCTCCGGCAAGTACCAACTCGGTGCCACGCTGCTGCACCTCGGCACGAGCTACCTCGACGTCAACGAGCTCCGTTCCCGTTCCATCAACTGGGCGGACCCACTCGCCGCGCGCAGCGGCGAGGCGGTCCGTATCGGCACTCTGCTGGACGGCAAGGTACTTGTGGTCCACCACGTGTTCCGGCCCGACGACATCCTTCAGACGCTGGACGTCGGGTCCCTTCTTCCCCCGCACGCCACCGCGCTCGGCAAAGTCCTGCTCGCCTACGACGTGGGCGCCGCCAACGCGGTTACGCAACGCGAACCCGAGCCCTACACCCGACGCACCCTGGTCAAAGCACGAGCACTCACCCGGGCCCTCAGCGAAATCCGGGACAATGGCTGGGGGGCCGAAATCGGTGAGATGACCCCTGGCGAGGCCGGCATCGCCGCGCCGATCCGTGGCTATGGCGGCCTGGTCGTGGGCGCGATCGGGCTCTCCGGTCCGGTGGACCGCACCTGCGACGGGTCCGGCAACCCCCGCCCAGCCCTCGTCACGTACGTCCGCGACGCCGCCCGCGCGGTGTCCCGCGATCTCGGCGCCACGCGCTGGTGATCCGTCACCCACCACCCGGCTTCACGAAGGACGAGTAATGACCGAGCGCTTTGTCGTCGCCATCGATCAGGGAACCACGTCCACCCGATGCATCGTCTTCGACCGCCGTGGCAATCTCGTCTCAGTTGCCCAGCGGGAACACCGGCAGCACTTTCCCCGGCCGGGCTGGGTAGAGCACGACGCTATGGAGATCTGGCGCAACGTCGGCAAGGTCGTTCCCCGCGCCCTCAACCAGGCCGGCCTCAGCATCGACCAGATCGCCGCGATCGGGATCGCCAACCAGCGCGAAACCACGGTCGTCTGGGACCGGCGCACCGGTGTCCCGGTGGCTCCCGCGCTCATCTGGCAGGACACCCGCACCGACCTGGTGGTGGAAGCCCTTTCCCGCGCCAGCGGCGCCGAGCACATCCAGGAGCTGTGCGGGCTGCCGCTGACCACGTACTTCTCCGGCCCGAAGCTGCGCTGGCTGCTCGACCACATCCCCGGCCTCGCCGAACGCGCCGAACGCGGCGAGGTGCTCTTCGGGACCATGGATAGCTGGCTGATCTGGAACCTCACCGGCGGCCCGGACGGCGGCCTACACCTGACCGACGTCACCAACGCCAGCCGTACCATGTTGATGGATCTGCGCACTCTCGACTGGCATCCCAGACTGCTGAGCTTCTTCGGCGTGCCGGCGGCCATGCTGCCGCAGATCCGCTCCTCGTCGGAGGTGTACGGCACCGCCACAGCCGTCCTGCCCGGCGTCCGGATCGCGGCGGCCCTGGGTGACCAGCAGGCCGCCCTGTTCGGTCAGACCTGCTTCGACCCAGGCGACGCCAAGTGCACCTATGGCACCGGCAGCTTCCTGCTGCTGAACACCGGTACCGAGCCGGTGCCTTCGCGGCACGGCCTGCTCACCACCGTCGGCTACCGGATCGGCGACAAGCCCGCCCTGTACGCCCTGGAGGGGTCCATCGCGATCACAGGATCCCTGGTGCAGTGGTTCCGCGACCGGCTGGAGTTGATCAGCACCGCACCGGAAATCGAGACCCTCGCCCGAACGGTCGACGACAACGGCGGCTGCTACATTGTGCCCGCCTTCTCCGGGCTTTTCGCCCCACACTGGCGCAGCGAGGCGCGCGGCACGATCGTCGGACTCACCTCATACATCACCAAGGGGCACCTGGCCCGGGCCGTGCTGGAGGCGACCGGGTGGCAGACCCGTGAGGTGGTCGACGCCATGAACGCCGACTCCGGGCTGGAGCTGACCGCCTTGCGGGTGGACGGCGGGATGACCGCGAACAATTTGCTGATGCAGTTCGTCGCGGACGTACTTGCAGTGCCGGTGGTGCGCCCGATGGCGGCCGAGACGGTCTCCCTCGGGGCCGCATACGCAGCCGGGCTTGCGGTCGAGTACTGGCCAGACCTGGAGGGCCTGCGCAGCAACTGGCATCCGGCTGCCCGATGGGTGCCGGAGATGGATGCCGCAGTCCGGACACGGGAACGGGAAAACTGGCGACGGGCGGTGGAGCGCACCTTCGATTGGATCCGGCCCGAGGAGGACCCTGCTCGCCGCTGAGCCACAACCAAGATCAAGCGTTGAGGGAAGCCGAGCCCTGTCTGGCGCACATTCGTCGTCGCGGTGCAGGCAGCAGCAGACGCCAACCCGGTGCCGGGCAACGGCCTTCACCGTCACGAGACAGCCCTTAGCATCTGACCGGGCTGGCCTGTTCGACAAGAAGGTCGTCGAGAGTGTTGCCGATCGTGGCGAGGGCCTGCCGCTGGTCGAGGATCATGGATCCGTTCGGGATGGGGGCGAAGGTGGCGAGTTTGTCCCTGGCGTCGGCGACCATGGCCGCCCAGGCTGCGTTGTCGAGCGTGCCGGTGGTGTCGAGGAAGGCCAGGATCCGGGCCCCGTCGGCGAAGCGTGCCACTGCCGTCATCATCGCGACGAAGCTGATCATGACCACGCAGGCGGCGTGCATGTTGTCGGCCTCGAGCAGTTCTTCGACGTGGGCACGGAGGAGCTGATAGGCGGCTCTGCGGTCGCCGCGCCGGAACAACGCCTGGGCGCGCACCGACTGGTTCGGCGAGTGGGTGCGTGCCGGCAGCGGCACGTCGAGCGCCTGGTCGAACAGCTGGTCCGCGGCAGCCCGTCGCCCCTGGAAGGCGGCGGAGAATCCGAGCAGCATCAGCGTCCAGTGCAGCAGGGTCGGCGGGCCGTGGCTGCGGAACCGGTCGATGAGCGGGGTGAGCTGGGCTTCGCCGCGTGCGTACTGCCCCTGAAAAACCAACGCTACGCCGAGGTCGACCTCGACCTGCGCGGCGAGATCCTCGGCGCCGAGCCGGCGCAGCTCGGCCAGCGCCGGGGGCGCCGTGTGGATCTGCGCGGCGTAGTCGTCGTGGACGTTGGCCCGTAGGTGCCGGGCTACCGGGTCGTCCGGATCGCAGTGCTGCCGGACCAGGGTGTCGAACCCGGCCGGCTCCTGACGGACGTGATAGCGGGACGCGGCGGCGATCAGGCCGGCCACAACCCGCGGCCGGTCCTCGACCCGCAGCCGGTCCTCGGCCGGCGTCCGGTCCTCGGCCGGCGTCCGTTCCTCGGCCGGTGCCTGTTCGAGGAGGCGTTGCGCCCACTGCCCGATCTCGTGCCGGTGCCGCCGGGCGGCCTCGGTGCAGACCGGCCGGAACAGGTCATGGGCGAGGCGGTAGTCGCCGCAGGCAAAAGCCCGGTCAACCGCTACGCGCAGGTTGGGCCAGAGCTCGTCCAGCCGGGCGACCCCCTGGGCTTCCGCCAGGCCGGTGAGCTGGTCGTGCAGCGAGACCACCCGTTCCCGTACGTATCGGGTGTGTGCGGCCCGGGCGGATGCGGCCGTCGGTCCGGCGGCGAGGTGCTCGGCGGCGAACTGGCGTACTGGCTCCAGCAACCGGAACCGCTGGCCGAACGGGCCGGGTTCGGCGGCCACCATCGAGCGCTGTACGAGGCGGTGCAGCACATCGTTGACCTTCAGGCCGCTGCCGGCGGCAACGGCCGCGGCTCCGGCCCGGTCGACTGGGCCGGTGCACACCGACAGCCGTTGCAGCAGGTCCTGTTCGGCCGCGGTGAGCAGCCGGTAGGACCATTCGATCGTGGCGCGCATGGTGCGGTGCCGGTCCGCACCGGTCCGCCGCCCGCCGACCAGCAGCCCGAGCTGATCGTCGAGACGCTCCCGGATCTCCTGCGGGGTGTGACTGACGGTTTGGGCGGCGGCCAGCTCGATGGCGAGGGGAAGCCCGTCGAGGCAGCGGCAGATCTCCTCGATCACCTCCCGTACGGCGTCCGTCGTGCCCGCCGCGCCGGTCAGCGCGTTCGCACGTTCGGCGAACAGGTCGGCGCCGGCCCCGGCCGCGGGTAAGGGTGGCACGGCGACCAGCCGTTCGTGACCGTGGTTGAGGCCGAGCGGTTCCCGGGCGGTGGCCAGCACCCGCACCTGCGGGCAGCCGTCCGCGACGGCCTGGGCTAGGCGGGCTGCGCCGTCCACGACGTGTTCGCAGTTGTCGAGCACCAGCAGCGCCCGGAGGGAACTCAAGGCCAACACAATGGACTCACTCAGCGACCGGCCTGGGCCCTCCTCGACGCGTACCGCCGCGGCGACAGCTTGGGGAACGTCCTGGTCCGTCGTGATCTCGGTCAGGTCGACCAGCCAGGCGCCGTGCTCCAGCCGGGCCCGTTGGGCGGCCGCGACGGCGAGCGCGGTCTTGCCGATACCGCCCGGCCCGACCAGGGTGACCACCGGGCTCTCGACCAACGACCGGCCGACGAGGTCGAGGGCAGCGTCACGGCCAAGCAGTCGTACGGTGCGCCGGGGCAGCCGGTCGACCCGCTCGGGCCGCCGCGCGCCGCCGATACGGTGGTCCTGGCCGAGAATCGCCAACTCCAGGCGGCGCAGTCGCGGCCCGGGCTCCACACCCAAGGTGGTCCTGGCTACCCAGGGCCACCTCCGTACCGTGTGGTCGTGGCTGCGTCGGTTCCTCGCCGCGGTGCCGGTGGTAGAGGGTTGGGCCGTGGGCGGTTGCCCACCATCGGGTGAGTTGGCAGGCACTGGCGTCCACACGCCCTGCGCATCAGATCGTTACAGTTCGTGGATGATTGTGTGGGTCGCGTCGTTCCCCCGCTCGGGCAACACGTTCCTGCGGATCGTCCTGCGCCGCTTGTACGGCCTCCGTACGTCAACGATTTACCATGTTGATGGCGTGGCCGCCCGTCTGGGGCCGGATCTGATCGGCTTCACCGAGCGCTCTGCACCTCTCGACGAGCTGCGGGCGGCGCCCGATGCGTACTTCATCAAGACCCACCGGCAGCGTGACGCGGACGTTCATGACGATGACCGCGCCATCTGTCTGATCCGTGACGGTCGCGATGCTCTGGTCTCCTGGGCGCGCCAGGCTAGTGAAGACGATTCGAGCCGTTACGAGGTTGAACTCCGCGCAAAGATCCTTCGCCAGAGCCCGGCTGGTACCGGTAGTTGGGGCAGCAACGTCCTTAGCTGGCTCCAGCCACCGGTCGCGCACCGACGCGTTCTGCGCTACGAGGACCTGACCCGTGCACCAGCCGCGACCGTGCAAGCCGTCGTTGCCGCTATGGCCCCCGAACTCACACCGCTAGCGGGCGCTTCGATCCCGTCCCTCGCCGAACTGCGCCGAACCGACCACCAGTTCTTTCGCCGTGGCCATACCGGCAGCCACCGCGACGAACTGCCTGAGGACCTCCATGAGCTGTTCTGGTCCCGCGCCGACAACCGCGCTGCCATGCAACTGCTCGGCTACGCCGCCCCGACAGCATCGGGCGCCGACTAACCGCACAAACAAAGTGCAGAGAATCGTCGTACCCCGTCCGCACCCTTCTGCGGGAGTGTGGATCTCTAGATCCACACTCCCTGACGTGGTGCGAATCGCTCATGACCGGGAGCCTGGCGTCACGGTCGAGCAGATCGCCAAGGACTTCGGGGTCCACCCGATGACGTTGTTCACGTGGCTGCGCCAAGCCGACATCGACGCCGGGACCAAGCCTGGCGTCAGTGGCAGCGAGTCGGTCGAGTTGCGGGAGGCCCGCAAGCGGATCAGGCTGCTCGAGCAGGAGAACGAGGTCCTGCGCCGGGCCGCGGCGTATCTGTCGCAGGCGCATCTGCCGGGAAAGGGCTCTACCCGCTCGTGAGCGAGCTGTCCGCCGACGGGATCCCTGTGGCGGTGACGTGTCGGGTACTGAACATCGCTCGTCAGCCTTACTACCGGTGGCGTGTCCGCCGTGTTACTGACGCCGAACTGGCGTGGGCGTATCGGGCGGACGCGTTGTTCGACGCCCATCGCGACGACCCGGAGTTCGGCTACCGGTTCCTGGCCGATGAGGCCCGCGCTGCCGGCCAGTCGATGGTCGAGCGCACCGCCTGGAAGAAATGCTCCGGCATGGGCTGGTGGAGTGCGTTCAGCAAGCGCAAGCGTCGGGGCAAGGGCGGCAAGATCGGTCCGCCGGTGCACGACGATCTGGTGTGCCGCGACTTCACCGCGAACGGCCCGAATCGGTTGTGGCTGGCCGACATCACCGAACACCGCACCGGTGAGGGCAAGCTGTATCTGTGCGCGATCAAGGACGTGTGGTCCCACCGGATCGTCGGCTACTCCATCGACTCACACATGACATCGAGGCTGGCCGTCAACGCCCTGCACAACGCCGTAGCCCGCCGTGGTGAGGTGGCCGGCTGCGTGCTGCACACCGACCGCGGGTCGCAATTCCGCAGCCGGAAATTCGTCCGTGCCCTGCACCAGCACCACGTGACCGGGTCGATGGGCAGAGTCGGCGCCGCCGGCGACAACGCCGCCATGGAGTCCTTCTTCGGCCTGCTGCAGAACAACGTCCTCGACCGGCGGACCTGGACCACCCGCCAGCAGCTGAGGACCGCGATCGTGACCTGGATCGAACGGACCTACCACCGTCGCCGACGGCAACGATCCCTGTCCCGGTTGACCCCTATCGAGTACGAGACCATCATGACCCGACCGGCCAGTCAGGCCGCGTAACTGGAACTGTCACCCATCGGTGCAGCAGGCCCTTCGTCCTGCACGTTCATCGCGTGGTGCAGCGACATCCACGCGGTCACTTCCATGCTCATGCCGTACCTCCGGAAGCAGGCTAGAACCTCGCGTGAGGTTGAGGTCAAGCCAGCGCGCGGACGGCACAAGCGGCGCAGTACCGGGTAGCTGCCGTTTCTGGCGTCGAGGTGGCCTTCTACGACGGGGCCGCCGCGGCCGTTGCCGTCGACCACCGGTTCGTGCTGCTCGCGAAGCTCCCCGGCGCTGAACCGCCGGGGGCAGCTCACGTTTTCCTAAGCAGTCCGCGTTCGGCCAGGTAGGCGCGCAGCGTCTCGGCGTCCTCGGCAGACAGCAACCGACGGGGGATTACGGTCGCCGGCATCTGACCGACGTACAGGATCCAGAACTCGGGGGTGGCCTTAACCTGATCGACCCCGTCCCAGGCGATGCCGCTGGTCTGCGAGCCGCTGCGCATCAGAATGTTGTCGTCAGTGATCTCATAGGCGCCCTCGACAACGTAGTCACTGGACCGACGCCGGGCGCGCAGCCGGACCCATGGCCAGTACAGCATCGCCAGCAGGCCGCCCATGAGCATCGTCAGCCACAGCGGTTGGATCTGGTCGCCCCACCCGAGGCTGCGCGATACGGCGAGGCCGACCGTCCCCGCCGCTGCCAGCGCCGCGCCGAGGTATAAATATTTGCGTAGCTGATCAATGGTGAGCGCAGCGGCCACGCGGCTCGGGTAGGCGGGATCGGCCGGGACCTCAAACGGATGTGCACGCCAGAACGATAGTGCCTCATCGGCCCGCGACTGGTTCGTCCTCAGCAAGGGCGCGCGAACTCCGCCCTTGTACGCCGTCCTCGCGGAGTCCGGGTTCATCGCGCCCGAGGAGACCGCCGAGTACGGCAAGACGGGTTGAGGCCGAGCGGGGCGCTACCCTGCGGACTCGTCTGCCGACCGGCACCCGTGCCGAGAACTGACCCCATGGCCACGTAGGGCACCCCGCTCGGCTGAGCGAGCGCTATGACCGATCGGTGTGATGGCGCTTCGGCAAAGCCGTTGAGAAGCCGGTGCAGTACCGCCGCTGGCGTCGGGCCCAGGTCCACCTCGGGCAGTTCCCTGACCGGTGGCAGCCCAGAGCACCGACCGGATCTGTGGCGGCAGCGTGAGGGCTTCTCAACAACGGTAACCAGAAGTATGTTTACGCCCTTGGAACGCGTCTGGTGTGGGCCTGGGGCAAGGTGGATGAGTTACGACAAGCACAACCATCAGGGTTATTTCGGCGAGAGCTTCGTGCGTGTCCTGGCCAGCGCCGCCGGCCTGATCGCCGGTCAACAGGACGTCGACCACACCGGAGTGGACTTTTCCATCGACTTTCCCGGTACGCGGGGCACAGTCCGCTTTCCGAAGATCGAGGCGCAGGTCAAGTCCTGGTCCTGCCCCACAGGGACCGACCTTGACTGGCTCTACCCCATGAACGTGCGTCATTACAACAACCTCGCCGGTGAGGGGTTCGCGGTGTCGCGCTATCTCTTCTTGATCATCATTCCTCCGGACGCCGGTCAGTACGCGCAGGCGGACGAGACATCCCTGCGACTCAGTCACTGCGGATACTGGGCGTCGCTGCGGGAGCGGCCGTTGATCGACCAAGCCGCGCAGCGCAAAGTCACGGTTTCCGTGCCGAAGCGGAACCTGCTGACCGTCGATGGCCTGCGGGCGCTTCTCGAACCCCTTCCTACGCAACGGGTGTCGGCGTCGTGATGCCGTATGCCGCCATGAGTCCTGACGAGCTGAACACCGTGTCGGGACTGGCCCCCGAGACATTGAGCCGCTATCTGTCGTCGACCGGCTGGACACCGGAACAGCATCTCGAGCGGGCGACCCTCTGGTCACGGCACGAGGCCGACGGAGACTTCCAGGTGCTCGTTCCCGGCGATCGGGACCTGCGCGACTACGCGAGTCGCGTTTCCGACTTCCTCACCACCGTGGCCGCCGTCGAGGAGCGCCCGATCCGGCTGCTCCTCGATGATCTGGAGACCACCGGCGCGGACACGCTCTCCTTCCGGCTACTGCCCGGCGGCCCATCCGGGACGATTCCCCTGTTCAACGCGGTGGATGCGTTGGCGGGTGTGCGGGAGTTGGTCGTCTCCTCCACCTACTCCCTGCTGAGCGAGCAGCCGATGCTGGTGCAGGGGCGCAGGCCGGAGAGTGCGCTCGACTTCGCCCGCACCGTGCGGCTGGGAACGCCACGTGCCGGGAGCTGGGCGATCGCGGCGCAGCTCGCCGTTCCACGGGCCGACGCAACTTCCGATCCGCCGCTCGCCCGACGGGTGTCGTTGCAGATGCACCGCGCGGTAAGGGCGTGCTTCGCCGCCTCGGGTGAGGCGCAGCGTGACTTCGATCTCGGGCTCTTCCTGCGTCGTACCGGTGAGGGCGTGTCGGCGAACGTCTGCGACGCACTGGCCAAACTCGGCCGCGACGGTGTCCCCTACGACGTCAGGTTCAACTGGGCTGCTCAGCTCCCCTCCTCGGTGCCGGCTCGTTCGTTCCGCTTCAGTACCCGCCGGATCGAGGTGCTGCACACGGCGGCAGAGCAGCTCAAGGTGGCCGTTCCGGACGGCGAGGTCACGGTCGAGGGTCAGGTCAGCAAGCTCCGGCGGGACCTCGGCGAGGGCGGTCAGGCGACTGTGCGGGGCCCGATCCGCACCGTGTACGGCTCCTCGGAGCGGTCCGTCCGGGTACTTCTGCCGGATGTGCTCTATCAGCGGCTCGTCGAGGCGCACGGGCGCCGGCTACAGGTGCGAGTCACGGGGATCGCGATACGTGGGCGTATCGAGCGGGCTTCCCGGGTCGAGGTTCTCGGGGGTATCACCGTGCCTTGACCGGCTCAGCCTGCGGTGATTCCACCACTCGTACCACCGGGAGCGCTCTTGATCCGGTCAGCAGGCCCGGACGACGGGTCTCCAGTTGACCACTTTCTACATAGGATTACCGGCGCCGGCGGCTCGATGGGGGAGGAATTACTGTGGACGATGCCCGTTCCGGGGCGGCACTCGACGTGGCGCCGGGGTCGGTGGTGGTCATTCGCGACGAGGAATGGCTGGTGCGGACAGCGGAGGAAACGGCCGACGGGCTTCTCGTGCACGTCCGGGGACTGAGCGAACTGGTTCGGGACGTCACGGCCAGCTTCTATGCTTCCCTCGACCGGATCGCGCCACTCGACCCGGCAGCCGCGACCGTCGTGGCGGACGACAGCCCCCGTTACCGCAAGGCCCGTCTCTGGTTGGAATCCACCTACCGCAAGACCGCCGTTCCGCTCGCCGATCGTTCGCTCACCGTTGCCACGCAGGCCCTCGCCACTCCGTTGAGCTACCAGCAGACCGCCGTGCGCAAGGCGCTCGACCCGGACAACCTGCGCCCCCGGATCCTTTTGGCCGATGCGGTCGGGCTCGGTAAGACCCTGGAAATCGGCATGATCCTGTCGGAGCTGGTGCGCCGGGGCCGTGGTGAGCGGATCCTTGTCGTGACGCCCCGGCATGTACTCGAACAGATGCAGCAGGAGCTGTGGTCGCGTTTCGCGCTGCCGTTCGTCCGGCTGGACACGGCCGGCATTCAACGGGTTCGGCAGAAGCTTCCGGCCAACCGGAACCCGTTCACCTACTTCCGGCGCGCGATCATCTCGATCGACACGCTGAAGTCGGAGCGGTACGCGGCCAGCCTGAAGAAGCAGCGCTGGGATGCTGTCGTCATTGACGAGTCGCACAACCTCGCCAATTCGGCCACGCAGAACAACAGGCTGGCCCGCACGTTGTCCCGCAATGCCGAGACGCTGGTTTTGGCGTCGGCGACTCCGCACAACGGACGCAAGGAGTCTTTCGCCGAGTTGGTCCGGTTGCTCGACCCGTCCGCCACCCCGCCGGGCGGCGAGCTGGTGGCCGCCGAGATCGAGCGGTTGGTGATCCGTCGCCACCGGCACAGCGATGAGGTGGCCAGCGTCGTCGGCGCCGATTGGGCGGAACGCCAGGAGCCGGAGAACGTGCTGGTGACCGCGAGCCCGGCGGAGAACGCAGTCGCTCACGAGCTGGAGGACGTGTGGCTGTGGCCACCGGACCGGCGGACTCCGTACTCCGGGCAGAACGCGTCGCTGTTCCCGTGGACGCTGGCCAAGGCGTTCCTGTCGTCGCCGGCCGCGCTGGCGGAAACGATCCGGCAGCGGCTGGGTCGCCTCGGGCACGACGTCGCCGCAGACCGGGAGCGCACGGCCTTGGAGAGGCTGGCCGGCCTCAACACGGCGGCGCTGGTGGCGGGATCGGCCAAGTACGCCGAGCTGGTCCAGCGGCTTCGAGAGATCGGCGTCGCGCCGGGTTCGCCGGCGCGGGCGGTGGTGTTCGCCGAACGGGTAGCCACGCTCACCTGGCTGCACGAGCATCTGCCGGCCGAACTCGGCCTGCCCGCCGGGGCCGTCGGGATCATGCACGGTGGCCTGCCCGACGACGAGCAGCAGCAGATCGTGGACGCCTTCAAGCAGGAGCATGCCGCAGTGCGTGTCCTGGTCACCGGTGACGTCGCGTCCGAAGGAGTCAACCTGCACGCCCAGTGCCACGAGCTGATCCACTATGACATCCCGTGGAGCCTGATCCGCATCGAGCAGCGTAACGGCCGCATCGACCGATACGGGCAGCAACACTCACCCCGGATCACCGCTCTGCTGTTGGAGCCGGACGGCGGCCGGTTCGCCGGCGACGTCCGCATCCTGGCGAAGTTGGTCGACAAGGAGAACGAGGCACACCGGGCGCTCGGCGACGTCGCCTCGTTGATGGGCCAGTACGACGTGAAGGGCGAGGAGGACGCCATCCGTGCCGTTCTGGCCGGGCAGCGTGACTTAGACGACGTGGTACGCACGCCGGACGAGGTGCTTGGCGGTGACGACCTGTCGGCGGTGTTCTTCGGCATCGTGGACGCCGATGACGCCGATACGGTGCCGCTGCCCGAGACGACCGGGGCCACAGGCTCCGGGCTCTATCCCGACGAGGTCTCATACCTGGAAGAGGCCTTGCAAGCCGCCTTTGTCGACCCGGCCGGGCCGCCGAGCAACAACGGTGTCGCCTGGCGCCGCGATCCCGCCTTCGGCACCGCCGAGCTGACCCCGCCACCTGACCTGGTGCAACGCCTCGACGTCCTGCCGCAGAGCTACCTGGCCGACCGGCGGGTCACCGATCGGCTCGTCCTGGCCACCACCCTCGCCCGGGGCAAGGATCGGCTGGAACAGGCGCTTCGCGACGACACGGGTTCCAGCTGGCCAGACGCGCATTACCTGAGTCCGCTGCATCCGGTGCTGGACTGGGCTTCGGACCGCGCTCTGGCGGGATTGGGCCGCAACCAGGTGTTCGCCGTTCGTGGCGACGTCGACGACCCTACCGTGCTGCTGCTGGGCACGCTTACCAACCGCCGGGGGCAGGTCGTCTCGGCAGCCTGGCTGACCGTCGGGTTCCCGGCACCCGACACTCTGTCGTTCGCCCCGGTGACCCCGCATTCGTCAGCCGCTGTGGCACTGGCCGCGTTGGGCTTTGACACCGTACGAGTCAACCCCGGTCCGGTGCCGGGCGCGGAGGCCCTGGACCGGTTCATCGCCCCGGCCGTGCACCACGCCCGCGCGCAGATGCGCGACCTGTTCGCGGCGGCCGAAAAGGACGTCGCGCACCGGGTCGAACAGTGGTCCCACCGGCTCGCCCAGTGGCAGGACGAGGCGGATGCGTTGGTCCAGCGCCGCGATCTGAAGCAACGCCGGGTGAGTATCGCTCAGGAACAGAGGCTGGTCGCCGACATGAACCCGGACCGGCAACTGGTCCGCCCGCTGCTGGTCGTCGTGCCGCAGACGGGAGACACCGCATGAGCGAGCGGACCGAGGGCCGAGAAGGCAGGCGAAAGGTAGGCAACGCGTGAGCGGGTCGGACGCGATCCTGGTCGGTGAGGGCTGGATCTCCGAGCACTACTTCACCACCGACGCGACAAAGGAGTCGTTCCGCGCCCGGGTGCTGGAACGCCGTAAGGAATGGGATTCAGAGGCCGACGGGTGCCGGTCCACCCCGCGCAGCCGCTTTGTCGAGGCCCGGCCGGAGCTGGAAGCCGACCTCGCCAAGCTCGCCGAGCTGACCGACGTGGAGGCCGCCTTCGGGGCCACCGATCCGCAGACCGTTGCCGCCGCGGTCGCGTCGATCCAGCAACGCATCGTCGGAATCCTGGAGCTGCGTGGGCACGGCCTCGTGGTCGCCGGCGGGGCTGGGCCGATCCTTCGCATCTCGGCGCGGGGCATCACCGAGCGGGCGCCACTGGTCGTCGTGCTCGCCCAGCCGGCGGCCACGGTCGAGGACGTCCTCGCCAAGGATGGCCCGACGCTGGCCGCGCCGGTTCGCCTGCACGACGACGGTGACGAGCTCACCTCGGCCGCGCGGCTTACCTCCGCCCTGTTCGGCGAGGACGACGCCCCCGACCTGGTCCTCATCCTGGCCGGCCGCTGGGCGGTGTTGGCCGAACGGGACCGCTGGGCCGAGGGCCGCTACCTCGCCGTTGACCTGCAACTGATCTGCGAACGCAACGACACGAGGCGCGGTGGCGAGATCGACCGCGCCCTCACCTGCCTGTCTGCCGCGTCGATCGCTCCGGATGCGGACGGCAACCTGTGGTGGAGCGGTGTCCTCGACGAGTCGATCAAACACACCGCGGGCGTGTCCAAGGACCTCCGCGAGGGCGTACGTCTCTCCATCGAGATCATCGCCAACGAGGTGGTGGCCCGTCGCCGCGCCCGGGGCCTTGACCCGCTGCCCGCCGCCGAGGCACAACCGCTGGCCAAGCAGGCGCTGCGTTTTCTATACCGCATCCTCTTCCTGTTGTACGCGGAGGCCTCGCCCGAGGTGGGCGTCCTGCCGGTCGGCGCACCCGAGTACGACCGGGGCTACAGCCTGGACCGGTTGCGGGAACTCGTGCAGGTTGAGCTGGCCACCCCGCGTGCCCGTACGGGCACCCACCTCTACGAGTCGCTGGGCGTGTTGTTCCGCCTGGTTGACGGTGGTCACCCGGCCCCTGGACCGGACGACGACGAGGCGGTCTCCGCGCTCGGGCTCACCTTCAACCCGCTGCGCGCCGACCTGTTCCGGGCCAGCGCCACCGCGCACATCGACGCGGTCGGCCTCGGTAACGCCGCACTGCAGGAGGTCCTCACCCACCTGCTGCTGAGCAAGGAAAGGCGCGGTCGGGACCGTGGCTTCATCTCGTACGCCGAACTGGGTATCAATCAGCTCGGTGCGGTTTACGAGGGGCTGATGTCGTACACCGGTTTCTTCGCGGAGAAGGACCTGTACGAGGTCGCCAAGGGCGGCGATAGCAGCAAGGGCTCCTGGGTGGTGCCGGTGGACCGAGCCGCCGGCATCGCTGCCGGGGACTTCGTCAAGCAGGCTCACCAGACGACCGGCGAGCTGCAACCGATGGTGCACCGGCAGGGCTCGTTCGTGTTCCGGCTGGCTGGTCGGGAACGCCAACAGTCGGCGTCCTACTACACCCCCGAGGTGCTGACGAGGTTCACCGTCGGGCAGGCGCTGGAGGAACTGCTCGACCAGAACGGCGTACGCACCCCGGCGGTCGACATCCTCGGCATGACCATCTGCGAACCGGCGCTCGGCTCGGGTGCGTTCGCCATCGAGGCGGTGCGGCAGCTCGCCGAGCAGTATCTCAAGCGCCGAAAGGAGGAACTGGCCGACGAGGGCAAAACCATCGACCCGGATGACTATCCGAAACGCCTGCAAGAGGTGAAGGCGTACCTCGCCCTGCACAACGTCTACGGCGTCGACCTGAACGCCACCGCCGTCGAGCTCGCCGAGATCACCCTGTGGCTGGACACGATGGTCCCGGGCCTGCCGGCACCCTGGTTCGGCCTGCACCTGAAGCGCGGCAACTCGCTGATCGGCGCCCGCCGAGCCGTCTACCGCCGTAACCAGGTCGTCGACAAGTCGTGGTTAGGCGCCGTGCCTGAGGAGGTGCCGCTGACCTCGCTGGTTGACGACGTGGCCGCCGGACGGATCGGTGCCGACGGCATCCATCACTTTCTGCTGCCGGCCGACGGCTGGGGTTCGGCCGCCGACGCCAAGGAGGCCGCCGCGCTCGCCCCCACCGCCGCGAAGAAACTCAAGGCATGGCGGGGAAGCGCCAAGACCAAACCCACCAAACAAACCATCGACGCGTACGCCGAACTGGCGCACCGTGTCGAGTCGTTGTGGCAGATCGCCTACCGCCGGCTGGACCTCGCGGAGCAGCAGATCCGCCGACGCATTCCGGTGTGGGAGGCGGGCGACCTGCCGGCCGGCGGGGCGGTGCAGCGCGAGGAGATCGAGGCGGCGCTCGCCGACGAGGAGGGCGCCTACCGGCGGCTGCGTCGGGCGATGGACGCGTGGACGGCGCTCTGGTTCTGGCCGCTCACCGAGGAGTCCGTCACGGTCGACGGCGAGGTGATCGCCCCGCCGAGCGTCGCGCAGTGGGTGGCCGGGTTGCAGGCGCTGCTGGGCCGTAACCCGGAGCTGCGCAAGCGCAAGGCGTCCGGACCGACCCTGAGCGCCGGAATGAGCTGGGACGAACTCAATCAGGCCGAGCAAGTAGAAGTCGGCTTCGCCAACGCTAAGCCGATCGAGGAAGTACGCCGGGAGCACCCGTGGCTGGTGGTGTGCGAGCGCATCGCCGCGCGGCAGGGCTTCTTCCACTGGCAGCTGGACTTCGCCACGGTGTTCGCCCGCGGCGGCTTCGACCTCCAGATCGGCAACCCGCCGTGGGTGCGGCCCCGCTCGGACGTGGACGCCCTGCTGGCCGAGGGCGATCCGTGGTGGCAGTTGGCGCTTAAGCCGACCCAGGCGCAGGTCGCTGCCCGACGGGAGACGACCCTGGCGCTGCCAGGCATGACCGTCCTGGTCGTCGACGGCACGGCGGAGGTGTTGTCGATCGCGGCGTTCGTCGGCTCGGCGGGGCAGTACCCACACCTGCAAGGCCTCCAACCCGACCTCTACCGCTGCTTCATGCAGGTGATGTGGCGGCACGGATCAGCCCGCGGCACAATCGGCATGATCCACTCGAACTCGCACTTTACCGACGAGAAGGCCGGCCTTCTTCGTGCCGAATTGTATCTGCGCCTTCGGCGACACTGGCATTTTGTCAATGAGCTCGCGCTTTTCGAAATTCTCCACAAAATTCACTTCGGTGTGACGGTCCACGGGTCGCGGCGGTCTGAACCGACTTTTATGCAGGCGAGTTGGCTCTACCACCCTGACACTGCGGAGCGTTCCTCGGTGCACGATGACTCAGGCCCAGAACCCGGGCTCAAGGACGATGAGGGTCATTGGGACCTGCGCCCGCACGCCTCAAGGATCACGTTGGTGAACGAGGAGACGCTGCGCGCGTGGCACGCCACAATTGAGACCGACGAGATTCCGGTTCGGCAGACCCGCATGGTGTATGCGGTCAATCAGTCCAGCGCCGCGGTCCTGGAAAAGCTCTCCCATGCAGGACGAATCGGCGATCTCGGCCTGCGCTTCTCACCTGGTTGGCACGAGAAAAACGACCGCACCAAGGGGCATTTCGAGCTGGAGTGGGGTGTACCAGGCTCCTGGGATGACGTGATCCTGCAGGGGCCGCACCTGTTCGTCTCGACGCCGCTCTACAAGGTGCCGAACGAGTCGCTACGTAACAACCAGGACTGGTCGGTAACGGACTTCGAGGTGTTGGCGGCCGACGCCATACCGGCCACCGCCTACCAGCCCCGGGGCGACCGCTACGACTACGACTGCGCCTACACCGACTGGGGCGACGAGGACGCCCCCGACCCCGCCCGTGACCACTTCCGCATCGCCTGGCGACGCATGGCCGCCAACCAGGGAGAGCGCACTCTGGTCCCCGCGATCATCCCACCTGGCGCCGCCCACGTTGACGGAGTCTTCTCCGCCGCTGATCCTGGTGCACCCGCACTGACGTGTGCCGTTCTACAAGCTGCTCTCGGTTCGCTTCTGTGTGACTTCTTGACCAGGGTCGCGCCAAAGGGCGACATCCGAGCGCCCGCGATCATCCGGCTGCCCTGGGTTGCCGACGACGGGATGACTCACCATGCGCTGGCCCTTCGTGCTCTGAGGCTGAACTGCGTCACGGGTGCATACGCCACGTTGTGGTCGAACGCCTTTGCCTCCTCATTCAGCCATGACGAGTGGACAGGCGGGTTCAACCACAAGCGACGTACGCCACTTGGGCAGGTCGGGCCGGAGTGGACTCCGGAGACGCCGTTGCGGATCGCGGCCGACCGACGGCAGGCGCTTGTGGAGATCGACGCGCTGGTCGCGCTGGCCCTCGGGCTGACCGCCGATGAGCTCTGTTCGATCTACCGGACCCAGTTCGCGGTGCTGCGCGGCTACGACCGCAACGTCTACCGCTATGACGCGAACGGCCGGCTGGTGCCCAACTCGGTGCTCACCGCCTGGCGCAGGAAGGGTGATCGGATCACCGTCGAAGAGCGTACCGCCACCAACCAGGCCGGCAATACGTACACCTATGAGCTGCGGTTCGAAACCCTGGACCGGGAGGCGGACATGCGCCAGGCGTACCGGGTCTTCGCACAGCGCCTGCGGGAGCGTTCATGACCGAGCTGCTACCCACCGTCCAGGCGGCCAACGTCCGGGACAGTCTCGTCGACTATCTGACCACGACGTTCGCGTTGACCGACGCTGATGCCCGCGACGGCCTCGACACGTTCTTGTCCGACCCGGTAACCGGCGTGTTCAAGGGCCCGTACGTGCGCCTGCGGTTGCCGTTCCGAACGGCCGAGGAGGGCTGGCGGCAGCACCTCGACTGGTATGCGGGCCCCGAGCCGTACGGCCATCAGGCCGCCGCCTTCGCCCGGCTGACCTCCCTGGGCGGGCGATGTCCACAGCCGACTCTGGTCACCACCGGCACCGGTTCGGGCAAGACCGAGGCATTCCTGTACCCGATCCTGGATCATGTGCGCCGGGCTCGGTTGGAGGGCGTCGCCGGGACCAAGGCGCTGATCCTGTATCCGATGAACGCGCTCGCCAACGACCAGGCCGGCCGCCTCGCCGGGTTGCTGGCAGGTCACCCGGAGCTGGCGTCGATCACCGCGGCGCTCTACACCGGGGAGAAGAGCAGACCGCGCACGACGGTCACCGCCGACGGGCTGATCACCGATCGGGGAGTCATCCGGGACACCGCGCCCGACATCCTGCTCACCAACTACAAGATGCTTGACCAGTTGCTGTTGCGCCACGAGGACCAGAGCCTGTGGTGGCAGTCCGCGACCAGCCTGCGCTACCTGGTGCTCGACGAGTTCCACACCTACGACGGCGCGCAGGGTACCGACGTGGCCATGCTGCTGCGCCGTCTCGGCCTCGCGCTGAAGAGCCATTGGCGGGCCGACGACCCGGCCCTCACCGAGGTCGCCCGCGCCCGCCCGTTGGGGCTGATCACTCCGGTGGCGACGTCGGCGACCCTGGGGGACAAGGGCGATCCTGCCGCCATGCTCGGCTTCGCCGAGACCGTGTTCGGTGAGCCGTTCCCCGCCGACGCGGTGGTCACCGAGTCCCGCAAGGACCTCGCCGAATGGGTCGGTGACGCGGATACCGTCGTCGCCGAGGCCGGTTTCACCGTCGCCGACGGGTTCCGTGCCCATGAAGTACGCGCGGACGTCGAAGCGCTCGGCGCCGACCCGGATGGCGCGGCGCTCGCCCGTACCGTCCTCGGTCTGCTCTGGTCCGGTGACCGCGACCGGCTCGCGGCGGCCGGGCCGGACCTGCTGCTCGCCCTGGCGAAGGCGCACCCGTTGGTGCAGGAACTCACCTATGAGACCGTTGCCGCGGTCAGCGTGGACGACCTGGTACGCACCATCGCGGGCCAGGCCGACCGGCGTACCTCCCGCCTCGCGGCGGGCGGCTACGACACCGACTGGTCGCACGCGATATCGGCCGTAGTGGCCGCCCTCGGACACATTCGCGCGGTGGCCGGACGGGACGCGCTCGCCGTCGACGTGCACCTGTGGGTACGCGAACTCACCCGCATCGACCGAGCTGCCGACACGACCGCCCGGTTCCGCTGGGGCGACGACGGGCCGCCCGTGGCTGGCGGCGACACCGAGGACATCCGGCCGTCGTTCCCGGCCGTCTACTGCCGCTTCTGCGGCCGGTCCGGTTGGGGCGTCGCGCTCGCCCCGGTCGGCACCGGCCTCGCCGCGGACGACGAGACCATCCGACGGAACCACGCCACTCGGGAAGGGCGGTTCCGGGCCCTGCTGTACGCGCCGGCCGAAGCCAACGCCGCCTACGACGGGGCCGAACGGCCAGACGGGCTTGCCTGGTTCTCGGTACGCGGCCGGGAACTACTTGCCGTCACCCCGTCCGACGACGACCCCGAGCTACGCGACGGTTGGATCCTGCCGGTGCTCACCACCGCCGGCCGCGACGCCGACGAGCATGCGCGCGACGACACCTGCCCCTCCTGCTCCCAGCCGAACGGCATCCGGTTTCTCGGCAGCGCCATCGCCACCCTGCTGTCGGTGTCCCTGTCCACCCTGTTCGGCTCGGCGGCTCTGGACGTACGGGAGAAAAAGGCCCTGGTCTTCACCGACTCGGTGCAGGACGCCGCGCACCGGGCAGGCTTCGTGGAGGCACGCTCGCACACCTTGACCCTGCGCGGCGCGCTCAACGCGGCGATCATCCCCGGCGCCCTCACCCTGGACGCACTGGTCGAGGACATGATCCGGCGCACCGGCGAGGACCACTTCCAGCGTTACCGTCTGCTCGGTCCAGACTGTGTCGACCGAGAGTCGTTCGCCCCGTTCTGGAAGTCCAAGACGGTGCGGGGAGTGCCCAACCGGGTGATGTCCCGGGTCCGGAAGCGGCTCGCGCTCGACGTGGCCCTGGAGTTCGGACTCAACTCCCGCACCGGCCGGACCCTCGAGCTGACCGGCGCTGCCACCGTCGAGGTGGAGGCCGGGCCACCGACCCGGATGGCCGCCGCCGCCCGGACCGTGCTGACCGGGTTCGCGGTACAGAGCCCACTCGGTACGGGCGACGCCGAGCCGGCCGACGAGACACTCGTGCGGTGGGTGCGGGGCGTACTGGACCGGATGCGGGTGCAAGGCGCCATCGACCATCCCTGGTTCACAATCTTCCGCCAGGAGGACGGCAACCGCTGGTCCATCTGGGGCGGCCGGCCTCGGGGCCAGGGCATGCCCGCCTTTCCCAACACCCGACCGGCCCCCAGCTACCCGCGTGTCGGCGGCTCCGCCAATCCGGTCCGCGACAGCGACCTGGACGCCGTCACCTCGGCCCAGTCCTGGTACGCGCGCTGGACCTCGCGGGCGCTGTCGGTCAGCCCGGCCGACGGCGGGCGACTCACCCGCCTGCTGCTCGACCGGCTCGCCCGCGACGGTGTCCTCACTACCGTCACCAGCCAGAGTGGCGCCACTGTCTACGCGATTCCACCGTCTGGTGTCGTGGTCGCCCCGGCCCGACTCGACGACCTCACCGCCGGACGTCACCTGCTGGCCTGTGACACCTGCCGAGCACTCGTGCCGGGCAGCCGCACCATGGTCGACCAGCTCGAAGGGGCGCCGTGCATGCTGGTGCGCTGCCATGGCCGGTTGACCCGGGAAGCCCTGGCCGACAACTTCTATCGCCGGCTGTACGCATCCGCGGACATGCGCCGGATTGTCGCGCGCGAGCACACCAGCCTGCTGGACGACGCCATCCGACTGAGTTATGAGGACGGCTTCAAGCGGTCCTCAACCCAGCCGAACGCGCCCAACGTGCTGGTCGCCACGCCTACCCTGGAAATGGGCATCGACATCGGGGACCTGTCCGCGGTCCTGCTCTCGTCGCTGCCCCGTACTGTCGCGTCCTATCTGCAACGGGTCGGGCGGGCCGGGCGTCTCACCGGCAACGCCCTCAACCTGGCCTACCTGACCGGGCGTGGCGAGCAGCTCCCCAAGCTCGGTGATCCGTTGTCGGTCATCAACGGCGAAGTCCGTCCGCCCGCCACCTACCTCAGCGCCGAGGAGATCCTGCGCCGACAGTTCACCGCCTGCCTCGTCGACGACATGGCCCGCGCCGGCCGGCACACCCACCCGAGAAACGCACAGCAGGCCATCGGATCCAGCGATTCAGATTCGTTTCTCGGCCAACTCATCGCGGTGGCTGAGGCGGGCGGTGCCGACGCGGTGCGCCGATTCACCAACACTGTCGGGTCGTTGCGGAAGCCCACGATTGACGCGCTCGTCGCGTGGGTCGCCCCGGTAGCCGGAGCTGGCACCAGTCTGTTCGCCGGGCACGTCCACGCGGCCAGCCGGCGCTGGCAACAGACCGTCGAGACGCTCAAACGTCGCCAGACCGACATCAATAGGGTGCTGCCTGAGCTGGAGGAAGGGGCTGCCTCCCCGGCCGCCACCGACGACGACAAGCGAGCCCTACGGTCTGCCAGGACCACCCGCAAGCTGATCGGTGGGCAACTCGGGCGCCTGCGCGGCGAATACTGGATCAGTGTCCTGGAGGAACACGGTCTGCTGCCCAACTACACGCTGCTCGACGACACGGTCACCCTCGCCGTCGGCATCAGCTGGACCAACCCCGACTCCGGCGAGTTCGAGAGTGACAGCGCCCAGTTTCGGCGCGGATCGGCACAGGCCATTCGCGAGTTCGCACCCGGCGCCACCTTCTACGCCCGGGGCTGGGAGATCGCCGTTGACGCGATCGACCTCGGCATCGATGGAGAGTCCGTTCGCCCCTGGGTGTTCTGCCCCGCCTGTGGCTATGCCGTCGACATCGCCGTAAGCGGGCCGGAACAGCAGATCGCGAAGTGTCCGAGGTGTGGCAGCACCGGCATCGCCGACACCGGCCAACGCCTCGACGTGGTCGAACTGTCCCACGTCTCCGCCGAGGTACGCCGAGACGAAGTGAAGATCTCCGACCGGCGCGACCAGCGTGACCAGATTCCTTTTCAGCTCATCACGGCCGCCGACATCGACCCGGCCGGCATCGAGTCGAAGTGGTTCGCCGAGAACACCGGGCTGGGCTGCACCTACCTGCGCAGCATGGACCTGCGCTGGCTCAACGTCGGCGTGCCCGGCCACGGCAAGCCGCGGATCATCTCGGCCGACGAACGTACCGGGGCGTTGTTCCGGGTGTGCAGCGGATGCGGCAAGCTCGACACCGACTCCGGTCGCAACCGCCCGCACGAACACCGCGCCTGGTGCCCGTACCGGCGGTCGGCTGTGGAGAACACGGTCGCCGTCGCCCTTTCCCGTACTTTGCGTACCCAGGGGTTACTGCTGCGCCTGCCGTACGCGGTCACCCTCGGCGACGACTTCGCCGTGCCGAGCCTGGCCGCCGCGGTCCTGCTTGGGCTGCGTGAGCAGATCGGCGGGCACCCCGACCACCTACGGGTCGAGCATGTCATCGACCCCACCGCCAGCGACGGCACCGACAACCACGACGCGCTGCTGCTCCACGACGTGGTTCCCGGCGGCACCGGATACCTGGCCGACCTGGCCAAGGCGGAAGAGCTGCGCGACCTGCTGGCACTGGCCTGGCGGCGAGTGCACGACTGCGAATGCCGTCACGAGGAACGCCTCGCCTGCCACCGCTGTCTGTTGCCCTTCACCCCGCCCTCCGCGCTGCGTCGTACGTCCCGTGCCTCCGCCGAGCGGCACCTCGCCCACCTGTTGGGCCTGCCCGAGGATGCCGACATCGCCGACAGCCCACCATGGATTATCGTGCGGATTCCGCCGCAGGAGAGCCCCGAATCGCACCTGGAACAGCGCTTCCGCAAGCTGGTCACCCGGCGGTTGAGAGCGATCGGGGCGGCCATCGCCGAGGTGCCGAAGCCGTGGGGCAATGCCCTTCGTTTCACCTTGCCCGGTGGCCAGCGTCATTGGACTCTCACCCCGCAGGTCAACGTCGAGAACTCCCGCCCCGACTTCCTGCTGGAGTCCAACGATCCCTCCGTGCCGGCAGTCGCTGTCTTTACCGACGGCCATGCCTTCCATGCCGTAGCGTCCCACAACCGGCTCGCAGCGGACGCGGAGAAACGAAAGATCCTGCGCGATACCGGCCGCGTCGTCCTGGCCGTCACCGCAGCCGACCTGGCCGCAGCCGAGCAGGAGACCAGCGCCACCCCGGCCTGGTTCGCCGATGCGACGGTGGCGAAACTGATCAAGGAGGCCCCGTTCCAGGCCGCGCCGAGCGCGTACGAAGGGCTGCGCTCCGGCCCGATCTCCTGGCTGCTGGCCTGGGTGTCCGCGCCCAAGCCCGTCGACCTGGGGATCGTCGCGCGGGCCGTGCCGATGTTCCTCGTCGACGGCCGGTCCCGGCGTACCTGCGGCGACGGGGTCAGCCTCGCCTCGATCGGGCGGGCCGCACTACTCGCCGAGGACCTGCCACCCGGCGAGCGGACCGTCCTCGTGCGGCAGTTCGGCGCCCTGGCAGTCGTCGTCGAACCGATGAAGACGATGGTGCACGCCGCGTTGGTGCTCGACGACCGGGAAGAGGCCCTCGACGCGGCACACGCCGACGCGTGGCGGCTGTGGTTGCAGCTTTCCAACGCGATGTCGCTGCGTGACTGGCCCACCGTCATCACGACCTCCAGCCGTGTCGACAGCCCGGTCCGGGCACTTGGCACGCCGGCGCCGGCAGGTTCGGATGGGCTTCCCGACGGCGTGGACGGGAACTGGGCATCCGCCTACGAGTCAGCCGCACCGGGCGCCGAGCGCGACCTGATTCGGCAACTAGCCGTCCATGGTGGGCTCGAAGCGCCATTGATCGGCGTGGAGGGCCCACAGGGCATTCCGATCGACATCTGTTGGCCACAACTGCACATCGCCGTAGACCTCTACGACATGCCCGACGAGGACCGCGTCGACCTCAGTTCTGCCGGCTGGCGCGTGGTGCAGCCGGACCCGGAGGTCATCGTCGCGGCACTGACCGGCACCACCGACCGCGGGGAGCGCTAATGCCGACGATCATCATGACCAAGTGGCCCGTCAAGATTGACGGCTCGGTCAAGGCCAAAGCGATGACCTTCCTGCAGAAGCTCTCCGCTGACGACACCGTTCCCGGCCTGCACGTCGAACCGATTATTGGCGCTGCGGACTCCCGCGTACGCACCGGCCGCGTGGATCAGTTCTGGCGCGCCGTGATGTTCCGGCTCGACGGGGCGGGGGAGAGCCACTACGTCATCCACGGCGTATGGCCCCACGACGATGCCATCGCTGTGGCCGAGCGGGTCAGCCTCAAGGTCAACCCGATCAACGGACTGCCCCAGATCGAGGAGGCCGAACCCGTCGCGCCGCCACCCGCCGGCTCCCTCGCTCCGTCCCGGCCGGCGGAATCTCACGCTGCCCCAGTGGAGCCGCTCCTGGTGCAGCTCGGGCGCACCCGCGAGGACCTCGTAGACCGGCTCGGCGTCCCCTCCGACGTCGCCGACCGCGCGCTGGCCGCATCTCACGAGGACGCCATCCTGGAGCTCGCTCAACGCCATGAAGGTTGGCTGGGCATGCTCCTGGTGGACCTGGCCACCCAGGACTCGATCGACGCCATCGCCGAGCGGTTGCACCTCGAAGCACCCGACCAAACCGGTGACGACGACGCCGATTTGCTGCGCTCACTCCAGCAACCCGCCGCGAAGGCTCAATTCGCCTTCATCGACGGCCAGGAGGAACTCCGCCGGGTCATCGAGAACGGCGACTTCGGTTCGTGGCGAGTGTTCCTGCACCCCGAGCAGCGCCACTACGCCGTGCGTCGCTACCGGGGTCCCTTCCGGCTCTCCGGGGGCGCCGGCACCGGCAAGACGGTCGTTCTCCTCCATCGGGCCCGAGCGCTGGCCCGCGAACGGCCCGACGCGCGGATCGTGCTGACGACCTTCACCAAGAACCTGGCAGAAGCGCTGCGTGACGGTCTCGGGCAACTCGACCCGACGGTTCCGCAGGCTACCGCGCTCGAGGTGCCCGGTGTGTACGTCACGGGCGTCGACGCGCTGGCCGCCACGGTCATTCGCTCCGCCGGCGCCGGCATCGCCGACGCCGTCCAGGCCGTCCTGGGCGACGCCCGATCCACTCCGACCGGCCGGACCCCGACCGGCCGCTGGCGGGAAGTCATCGAAGCATCGGCGACCGCACTGCCACCGGAGATCGTCAACGAGACGTTCCTCAGCGCCGAGTATGCGCTCGTCGTCCTGCCCAACAAGGTCAAAAGCGGGAGCGAGTACCGCCGAGTACGCCGGCCCGGCCGCGGGGTAGCCCTCGACCGTGCCAAGCGGGACAGCGTGTGGGCGCTGATCGCCGCCTACCGGGCGCAGTGTCGCATCGACGGCACACTCGACTTCGCCGAGGCAGCCGCCATTGCCGCCGCCCACCTGACGGCCACTGGTGGCCAGGCCGACCACGTGCTCGTCGACGAAGGTCAGGACCTGTCGCCGACGCACTGGCAGATGCTGCGTGCCCTGGTCGCCGAGGGCGAGGACGACCTGTTCATCGCGGAGGACTCCCACCAACGCATCTACGGTAGCCGGACTGTTCTCGGTCGGTACGGCATCAGGATCGTCGGCCGGTCGCAGCGGCTCAGCCTCAACTACCGCACCACGGCCCAGAACCTGCGCTACGCGATGTCCATGCTCGACGGCGGCGACTACGTCGACCTCGAAGATCAGGAGGAGGTCACCGGCTATCGTTCGGCGCGATCGGGGCCGGCACCAGCGGTGGAGACGGTGGAATCCCTCGTCGCCGAACTCGACATGATCGCCGACCGGATCCGCTCCTGGCGTGACGCCGGGGCTTCTCTGGAGACAATCGCCGTCCTCGTACCCGACAAGTTTCAGCGGGAACGGGTCGTCAACGCACTCAACGAGCGCAGCGTGCCCGCACGGGCAGTCGACCGCGACCGTCTGGGTGCGGGCCGGGTGCTTGTGATGACCATGCACAGGGCGAAGGGCATGGAGTTCGCCAAGGTCGTACTCGCCGATATCGGGTTTCAGTCGGCTGCCGAGAAGGCCAGACTCGACGACCTGGATGCTATCGAGCGGCACGATGCTGAGCTGCGGGCTCGGTCATTGATGTACGTGGCTGCTACCCGTGCTCGCGATGAGCTTTTGGTGGTCCAGCGCCGATAGCTCCGCCCAGGCCCTTATCCTTCAGAGGAGTTGGACCTCAAGCGCGCCTCCGGCTGGACGGCGTGGCCGCCGCGGTTGCCCGACCAGCCGATTTTCTATCCGGTCCTTAACGAGCAGTACGTTTGGCGACCCGTGGGAGCCGTCGCTGTGCGTGTTCGGCGGCGACCTGCTGGACCTGGTAGAAGCCGATCTGCATGAGGTTCTCGGCCAAGTTATGCGCCGCGACGGTCGGCAGGTGCCCGCATGATCCAACTCCTCGCCCACGAGCTGGTGACGCTCGGTACCGTAGCCGGGGCGCACCAGCGCCTGCTTTAAGCGTTCGCCCGGACGGCACCGTCCTCGGCGTCGATGGCACCGGCGGCCGCCGATCCACCCGTAGACTGGACCGACTCGCCCGCCATGGGCCCACCCGGGAGGACGACTTGGCGCTTTCCTTCGGACTCGACGACGCGGTGCTGGCGGACTTTCCCGAGAGCCAGGTGCGACTGGTCCTAGCCGACGGCGTCCGTAACGACGGGTCGTGGCCGCTCACCGATCGACTGATTGACGAGTTGACGGCAGACCTGGCAGCGGGCAGGTGGCAGCCGCACGACGAGTCCCAGCCCACGATCGCCTCGTGGCACGAGGCGTACCGACGGTTCGGCACCAACCCCCGACGGACGCGGCCCAGCGTGGACGCGTTGAGCCGCCGCCTGGCCAAGGTGGGACGGCTACCCAGGGTGAATCCCGTGGTCGACGCGTACAACCTGGTGTCGGTGCGGCACGGGATTCCGGCCGGCGCCTTCGACGTCGCCAGCATCGACGAGCCGGTGGTCGTGCGCCCGGCCCAACCGGGCGATGGATTCACCCCGCTCAACGAGACGGACCGGCGGGAGGAGCCGGCCCCCGGTGAGGTGGTGTATACGGCCGGTTCGGAGGTGCTGACCCGGCACTGGAACCACCGCGACTGTGACCGCTGCAAGGTTACGCCCGCCACCCGACGGGTCGTCTTCATCCTGGAGCGGGTCAGCGCGTCGGCGGTCCCCGACGAGGCCATGACCGCCGCGCAGGACCTGCTTGTGGAACTGGTCAACCCACACGCGGAACGGATCACCGTGCTGGCCCTCTCCGCCGACCTACCCCGGACGGAGACCGTCTCGGTGTGAGCTGCCCGGGACGCCCGGCCCCGGATAGCTCAGCCCTGCGTCACCGCCCAGCCGAAGAAGGCCGCCACCGTGAGGATCAGCAGCCACTCCGCTGTGAGCAGGAAGCTTTCCGACGCAGGTTGATCGGCATGGAGACCTTCGCGGGCGGAACGTTGCTGAAGATGCGGTCCTCGAAGACGTACCGCACGTACTGCGGGGTCCGGAACCCGAGCACGGCCAGCAGGACGCTCTTGCCGAAAAAGCCGAGGTCGGACCCTGCACGAGGGCAGCCGCTGGCTGCTGCGCCGCAAGGCCGTGTGACTCCGGTGGCCGGTTGGCGCGGCCGCCGTCCCGATCTAACATCGCCGACGGCCCCGCCTGGCTCCTTTTCGGCGTGGTCCTGATCGGCGCGCTGGCCTCCGCCGTACTCACCGCGGAGTCCACCCACGGCGACGCCTCGAACTCGGCGATGTTGCGGCTATTCGGCGCCCTGGGCCGCCGGGCGACCGCTCAGCGGCTCGGGTCCCCACCGTTGCCGCCGGCGTGTGGCTCGTCATTACCCTGGTCGCGCTGCAGGCCACCGGCTCGCTCGCCGGACCGTGGTGGGCGCTTGGCTTGCTGGCGGGACTGGCCGGCGCGGAGGGCGCCCTCCAGCGGGCGAAGCCGAGCACCGCCTCGATCGGCACCATATCGACGTACGCTTCTGCCGTGATCCGGGTGGCGTCGGTTTGGTCACGGGAATGCGGCCGTTGTTGAAGGTGATCTCGCCGAAGCTGAAACCGTGCAGGCCCATGGCGGGTTGGTGTGGGATGAGGTGGACGCTGGATCGGTCGGTTCAACCAGGACGGCGGATAGTCCGCCGGAGCCGGAGCCGGAGCCGGAGCCGGTGTGTGCGAGGCCGCCGTGCAGGTCAGCGGGGTTCCTAGGCTTAGGTTGGCTTCAAGGTCTTGACGATTGTCATCGGTGGTGGGGTAACGGTTCGTGTGGCCCCTCGGACACAAACCATTTCCCCACGGTGCGCGCTGAGATCCACTTCAGCGCGCACCGTTTGCGTTTCGGGCTGGTAGTTCAGCCGGAGGCCGAGTTGCCGGTAGACCTTGGCCTTGTCGGCTGGGTCGGCGTCGCGGAGCACGGCGGTGATGTCCCCGAGTGCGGTCACCAGGGCGGTGATTTCTGCTCGGGTCAGCCGGTGTGGGGTGGTGCCCGCGAGTGCGTGTAGTTCTGCTTCGGCGCGGGCGCGGTCGGCCTGGGTCTGGGTGATCCAGGCGGTAACTACCGTCGGGTCTGCGCCAGCGTCGAGGGCGGCGCGGTAGCGCTCTAGCTTGGCGTCGCACTCGGTGATGATGGTCTGGGCTGGTGTGCCGGTTGCGGGCGTATGGGCTACTGGTTGGGCGTCGGCGAGCGTGGTGATGGTGTGTTCGAGGCGTTGGGGGGCGAAGGCGGAGGCGAGCCAGGTGTCGAGTGGGTCGGTGAGGGCGTCCTCGCGCAGGTACACGTGCATTCGCAGCGCCGCGCCGTCGGCCCGCTCCACCAGCTCCCGGTAGGTCAGCCGGACGTCGCCGCCGACCAGCGCCTCGGCGTCGGGCAGGGCATCGGCCACGGCCAGGATGCGCGCGCCCAGCGGCCGCCCCTCCCAGTATCCCGCGGCGACGTACCGGGCCACGGACTCCGGCGGCCAGGGCACCAGGCCCGTCCGGCTCGGCTCCGGTTCGCCCGTTCCACCTGTCACTGTGGCCTCCTCCCGCCGGCTGGCCGTCCCACCGCCGCGCCCGGGTCCGGGCGGGGGTGCGTGGCGGCGGGTGGCCCGGAGCCAGGAGGCCGGGCGTCGGGCCGCAGGCTGGTGGGACTCCCTTCGGTCATCCCGCCGCGGTCGACGAGGGTCAGTTCGCTTGCTCGGGCAGCTCCGAGTAGTGCTTCACGAGGTCGTCGAAGGACAGCGGCCCGCCGTGCGGCGCCGGGCGGCCGGCCTCCCGGTCGAGCAGCTCGCCCATCTTGTCTAGGGCCAGGTGGAAGCCGGCGGCGCTCTGCGGCAGGTGCCGCGGGTCGCCGACCACGTTCTCCAGCACCAGCCGGCAGCCGTCCCCGTGCGGGCTCAGCAGCCAGCGGTAGGCGTCGCCGTCGCCGGCGTACACGAACCGGAGCGGCTCGTCGACCTCGACGACCCGGGCCCGCTCCACCATCTCCGGGGAGAACGTCACGGTGACGTTCCCGCCCTCGACCGGCTCCACGACGACCGGGAAGCCGAACCAGGAGGAGTGCTCCTCGCTGTCGGTGATCGCCCGCCAGACGCGCTCGGGCGGGTCCGGGTAGTCGTGCGTGAAGCGCAGCAGCGGCTTTCCGCCGGGGCCGGGGTGCCGGGTGGTCCGCGTACGGAAGGTTTCGGGATCCATCAGATCCGGTCTCCTCTGGGTCGCTGACCCGGCCCACGGGACGTGGGCCGGTCGTAGCAGACTGTCAATATTGGACGGAACAGGTCAAGCGCACACGCCCGACGGCCACGCCGGTCGATCCGGCGTGGCCGTGGGCGGGAGCGACGGTCAGCCGTGGCAGGAGCCCGCCGTGGCGTCGCCGTAGCGGTCGTGGTGGCGGAACCACCCCATGGTGTCCGCCATGCCCTTCTCCTGCCGGCCCAGCGGGGTCAGGTCGAGGTAGTTGTAGGTGTTGTTCAGGATGTCGCTGCCGCGCCCGTGCGTGGAGTACGCGTAGAGCACCCGGCCGTCGTCGTCGCGCAGGAACGCGCTGACCCCGGGCAGCTCCGGCTCGTCCGTGCCGACGTCGAGGGTGAAGTCCTGGTAGAAGTCGTCGCCCCGGGTGGTGTACCAGGGGATGTCCCAGCCCATCCGGCGCTTGAACGGCACGATGTCCGACTGCGGCGCGGCGCAGACGATGGCCAGCGAGGTGTCCCGGGCGTGCAGGTGCGCCAGGTGACCGATGTTGTCGATGAACAGCGAGCAGACCGGGCACCAGTCGTGCCCCTCCAGCGGCCACATGAAGTGGTAGGTGAGCAGCTGCCGCCGGCCCTCGAACAGCTCCGGCAGTGTCCGCTCGCCGTCCGGGCCCTCGAAGACGTACCCCTTGTCCACTACCATCATTGGCAGCTCGCGCCGTTCCGCGTTGAGCGCGTCCCGCGCCCGGGTCACCTCCTTTTCGCGCTCCAGGAAGGCCCGCCGCGCCGCGTACCAGTCCGCCCGGTCGACGATCTTGGCGTCCGTCATTACTTTCTCCTCCCGTCGCGGCCTCGGCCGGTCACCGCAGGCTCTCGCCGTGGTCGGGCAGGGCGTCGACGAACTCGCCCCGGGCCAGCGCGGCCGCGATCGTCTCGATGTCGTCGCTCATATAGCGGTCCCGGTCCAGGGTGGGCACCAGGGACCGGATCCGGTCGTAGGTGGCCCGCCCGGCCGGCCCGAGCCGGTCCACGACGCCCCGCAGGTCCACTGCCTGGGCGGCGGACAGGTACTCCACGGCCTGTGGGGTTTCATAACCCTGTCACCGACTCTGAGCAGGGCCGTCTACGCGGCTCGTTCGTACTCGTTGATTAGCCCGCCGAGGACTGGGCGACGTCTGACCCGCTCGTGGGTCAGGTCGACGACGGGCCGGTCGGGTCGTGGAGGCTGCCACTGCTGCGACCTGTGTGGTCGTCGGCCGTTGTAGTGACTGGCATATTCGGCGAGCGTCAGGCGTAGATGTCGTTCGTTGATGATGAGTATGCGGTCGGTGAGCTCGCTGCGGACGGTGAGGACGAGCCGTTGCGCGTGGGCATTTGCTCGCGGGCTTCGCGGCGGGATCTTGTATACGGTGACGCCGGCATGGGCCGGCACCGCGTCGAAGGCTGCGGTGGACTGCCCGGCCCGGTCCTGGATAAGGAATCTGAATTGGTCGGCGCGGTCACCGAGGTTCATGAGCAGGTTGCGGGCCTGCTGGGTGGTCCATGCTCCGTCCGGGTTGGCAGTGATGCCGAGGATGTGCATGTAGCGGCTGCCAACCTCGATCACGAAGAACACGTACCGGCGCTTGAGGGTGAGCGTGCAGTCCAGGTGGATGAAATCGCAGGCCAACATGGTCGATGACTGGGCGCGGAGGAACCGTCGCCAGGTGGTGTGGTCACGGCGCACGGGCGCCGGTGGGATGCCCAATCGTTTGAGGGTCCGCTGGATCGTGGACGCGCTGACACGGTGGCCGAGGCCGAGCAGTTCGCCGTGGATGCGTTGGTAGCCCCAGTCGGGGTTGTCCCGGGACGTCCGCTCGACCAGGGCGGTGATGGCTGGGTCGGTCGGCGGCCGGTCGGACCGGTTGGGATATGTCCAGTGGCGGGCGACCAGCCGCCGATGCCAGCGCATGACCGTGGTCGGAGTGACGAGCCGGTGCGCCGCCAATGCCCGGGGCAGGAATTTGATCAGGGCGGCGAGCACCGCTCGGTCTGCCCAGTCCAGGTGCGGTGTCGGATTCTGCCGGCGTAAGACCGCGTTCTCGTGACGGAGCACCAAGATCTCCACGTCTTTGGCCGTACCGGTGCTGGCCAGGAGGGCGAGCCATCCGGCGATGCGGCAGAACACGAGGTAGAGCAGGCGCAGCGACACAGGTCATGACGATGCCTAACAGCATGGCCGAGCGCTACATCTGCCCACGTCAACCACGGTTACCGGGTTCTGGAATCCCACAGGGCCCGGGCGGCGCACCTGCGTGCCGAGGTGCTGCGGGTGGCGCCGGCCGGTCCCCGCTACGTGGTCAACACCCACTTCACGGCGACCACGTGTTCGGCAACGCCGACTTCGCCCCGGCGACGGTGGTGGCTCATCACCAGACCGGCAGCGACATGATGGAGGCGGGGCTGAGCCTGTGCCGGCTGTGGCCCGACGTGCAGTGGGGCGATATCCGGCTGGCCCCGCCGGAGGTGACCTTCACCGACCGGATGACGCTGACGGCGGGCCGGTTGACTGCGGAGCTGATCCACGTCGGCCCGGCGCACACGGCGAGCGACGTGGTGGTCTGGGTGCCCCAGCGGCGGGTGCTGTTCACCGGTGACGTCGCCTGGTCCGCAGTGACGCCCTATGTGCTGATGGGCTCGGTCGACGGATCGCTTCAGGCGCTGGAACTGATGCGACGGCTGCGCCCGGCAGTGGTCGTCGCCGGCCACGGCCGCGTCGGCGGCAGCGAGGTGCTCGACTTCACCGAGGCCTACTTGCGCCGGGTGCAGGATCTGGCACGAACAGGCCTGCGCGAGGGCCTCAGCGTGCCGCAGGTGGCTCAGGCCGCGGACCCGGGCCCGTTCGGCGCGCTGCCCGAGTGTGAGCGCCTGGTCAGCAACCTGCACCGGTCGTACGCCGAGCTGCAGGGCCTGCCGCCGGGCGGCCGCATCGACGTTGCCGGGTCCTTCCGCGAAATGGTGGCGTTCCACGGCGCCGCACCGCACTGCGCTGCCTGAGCCCGGTGCCGGACACCGACCGGCCGCCCCGGGAAACCCCGGGGCGGCCGGTTCGCTGCTACGATGCTCAGCCGCCGAAGGCTGCGGCGTTCTCGGTCACCCACTGCTTGAAGGTGCGCGCCGGCTTACCGGTGACCTCCTGGACGGTGGGCAGCACGGTGTAGCCCGCTTCCGGCGGGTTGGTCCGCATCGTCAGGAAGAACTCGACGTCTTCGTCGCCGAAGCCCTGCTCGCGCCACTGACTGACGATCTCGTCCCGGGACAGCTCGATGAACTTAATGTCGCGGCCCAGGACCTCGCTGATCACCTTGACCTTCTCCGGCGGGGTGAGCGCCTCGGGCCCGGTGATCCAGTACTCCTTGCCGTTGTGGCCGTCGGCGGTGAGCGCGGCCGCGGCGACAGCGGCGATGTCAGCGTCGTGGACCATCGCGCTCTTGGAGGTGGCGAAGCCCTCCCGGATCACGCCCTCGTCCTTGACCGAGTCGGCCCACTCCAGCACGTTGGACATGAACTCCACAGGGGACAGATAGGTCCAAGCCAGACCGCCGGCCTCGACAGCCTCCTCCAGCGGGCTCTTGGTGACATCACCCTTGAGGACGGTCACCTTCCGCACGCCGGCCTTCTTGGCCAACGCTACGATCTCCTCGGCGTTGGTCAGCGGCGCGAAATCGTCGCCGAAGGTGATTAGGTGGGCAGCGGTCACCCCCTCGAAGGCTTTGGCGAGACTGTCAGTGTCGGACAGATTGCCGGCGACAACCTCGGTGCCTTCCGGCAGATTCGCCTTAGCAGGATTACGCGTCAGTCCTCGGACCTGGTGCCCCGCGGCGAGCAGCTGAGCGACCAGGGGCCGGCCGACGTTGCCGGTGGCACCGGCAACAAGAATGGTCATGGGGTTCCCTTCCGTCATGAAACAACCGTATCGGCGATCGCGGCCAGGTTCTGTCCGCGATCGGTGGGAGAATGAGAACCGTGCTCGACACCTCCGCGCGTCTGCTCCGTCTGCTGGGACTCCTGCAGGCGCACCGGGAATGGTCCGGCACGGGACTGGCCGACGAACTCGGCTGTCAGCTGCCGCACCGTGCGCCGCGACGTGGACAAGCTCCGGCTGCTCGGCTACCCCATCACCGCCATCGGCGGGGTCGGCGGCGGCTATCAACTGGCCGCCGGCGCATCGTTACCGCCGCTGCTGCTGGACGACGACGAGGCGGTGGCGGTTGCGGTCGAATTGCGCACCGCGACCTCCGGAACAATCACCGGCATCGCCGAGACGTCCGTGCGCGCCCTGGCCAAACTCGACCAGGTCCTGCCCTCACGGCTGCGCTACCAGGTCAACACCATCAGCTCCGCGGTTCTGAGCATGCCCCACGCGGGGCCCACCCTGGACTCGAGCACCCTCACCGAGATAGCCACGGCGATCCGCGACAGCCGCCGGCTGCGCTTCGACTACGTCGCCGGCGACGGCCGCGACAGCGCACGGGAGGCCGAACCGTACCGGCTGGTCAACAACGGCCGCCGCTGGTACCTGTTCTGCTGGGACGTACACCGCGAGGACTGGCGCACCTTCCGGGTCGACCGGCTGAGGCTGCGGACCCCCGGCGGCCCGCGCTTCACCGCACGGGAGATGCCCGCCGACGATCTCGCCGCCTACCTGGTCCAGAACCTGAGCCGCAGCCCGTACCGCTATCAGGCCCGGCTGACCATGCACGGCTCCGCAGCGCAGGTCAGCGCCGAGGTGCCGCCCAGTATCGGCGTCGTGGAACCCGTCGACGAGCGCACCTGCACCCTGCGGATCGGCTCCGACGACCTCGATCACCTCGCGGTGTGGATCGCCGCCTTCGGCTTTGACTTCGACATCCATGAGCCACCCGAGCTGGCCGAGCACATGCGGACCCTCGCCGCCCGCATGCAGCGGGCGGCGGGGTCCGCGACGAACTCCTGATCAGGCCCGCACGAAGCTACCGGCCACCTCGCGGGCTCGGTCCCCGGCGGCCCGGACGGCCTGTTGCAGCGAGTCCGCCGCCTTGGCCAGCTCGGCCGGATCCTGCGAGGTGTACGGCATGACTGTGTGCTCGGCCACGATGAACCGTGTGTCATAGCCGAGCACCTTCTCCACCACCGTGCGTAGATACGGCGTGCAGTGGTTCATGTCCGCGTCCGGCGATTCGGTGCCGTACGCCACCAACATCGTCGAGAGCCTCAACGCCCGGTTCCGGCAGGCCGCCCGCCGGCGGGGGCACTTCCCGACCGAGCAGGCCGCGATGAAGGTGCTCTACCTCGTCGTCCAGCAGAAACGTAAGGGCGGCGGCAGTATCACCGGCCGGGTCTACGGTTGGGCCAAGGCCCTCAACGCCCTGATCCTCGCCTACGGCGACCGGATCACCATCTAACAACCTCGATCACACCCAATGGCCAAACACGGAAAACGCCACACTCCCTTCCAGTCCCGCAACTTGCGCCAGCAGGTCATCCCCGACCCGAACCTGAGTTCTTGGGGCAGGTACTCCCGCGGGATCGCGGTGTAGGGCGCGAAAAGGATCCCGCACCACACCTCGCTCAGCTCCAACGGAACAAACGCGTGCCGATGGCGCCGAAGACGGTCGTGTAGCCGACCATCAGCAGCAGGTGTATTGGCTCCGGGGCGCCCCCGCCCACGTGGCACGGATGGCCGCCAGGCCGGCACCCAGCGGGGTGGCCGCGCCGATGGTGGACAGGGTGCCGGGCAGCATATCCACCGGTGACCACACGCCGGCGAGGAACAGCAGCGGAAACAGCACAGCCAGTCCGATGGCGGTGGCTGACTTGCTGTTCGAGGCGAGCGAGCCGATGAGCGTACCGATGGCCAGCGCGGTCGACGTCGCCAGCAGGAATGCCAGGGCGAACCCGCCGGGGTTGCCCGGCGGCGACACGTCCAAGAAGAGCGCGGCGAACAGGGTCATCAGCGCCACTCCCGCGATCGCAAGCATGGCGTTGACCAGCAGTTGCGCCGCGAGCAGCAGCCACGGCGACGCGGGGCTGACCGCTAGACGGCGCAGCACGCCCCGCTCGCGGTAGGTCGCCAGGTAAACTGGCATTACGCTCAGGCCCAGCACGGACAGCACGACCACGGTAGTCACGCCGGGGATGAAGGTGTCCACCACGGACTCGCCGCCGAAGCCGTCGAAGGGCTCGTTGAACCCCGGCATCAGCGAGAAGATTGTCATCAGGAACAGCGGCAGTGCGACCACCATGATCGCGGTTGCCGGGTCGCGCAGCAGCAGCTTCGTCTCAATCTGTGTCATCTTCAGCAGTGCGCCCACGGGGCTGCCTCCTCGTCCTCGCTGCTTCGTCGTCGGGTGGCCGGTGTCCTCCTCAACGCTCACCGGCTCCGCTCCTCGCCGGTCAGCGCGAGAAAGGCTTCCTCAAGCCCGGTGTTCTCCACGCTCAAACCGACGGGAACGATTTCCCGCCGGGCCAAGCTCGTCGTCACGGCCTGCAACAGGTCACTCGAACCGTGCAAAGTCACCTGGTCGCCGTCGCGCACGACCGCCTCCACGCCCAGCAGCCCGTTCAGGTCCTCGTCGCTGATCGGTAGCGACGGCACGAACGACACTCGCTGCCTGGGACCGGCGCGGCCCATCAGCTCGTCGGGCGAGCCGACGGCGGCGACGGTGCCCTTGTCGAACACGGCGATCCGGTCGCAGAGCCGCTCGGCCTCGTCCATGAAATGCGTGATGAGCAGGACGGTGACCCCGCGGTCCCGGATCCGCTCCACCAGCGACCAGGTGTCGCGCCGCGCCTGCGGGTCGAGTCCCGTGGTCAGCTCGTCGAGGATCGCGACCCGCGGGTCGCCCACCAGTGCGAGCGCGATGAACAGCCGCTGCTTCTGGCCGCCCGACAGCTTGCCGAACCGCGCGTTCCGCTTCTCCGCCAGACCCCACTCCTCAAGGAGCTCGCGCCAGTTCAAAGGGGTGGGATACAGCGAGCTGTACAGGTCCAGCGCCTCCCAGACCTTCATGTTGTCCGGCAGCGCCCCGTCCTGCAGCTGCACTCCGAGGGTAGAACTCAGCTCGGCCGAGTGGCGGGTCGGGTCCAGCCCGTTTACTGAGATGCGGCCCGAGTCGGCCCGGCGCAGCCCTTCAATACACTCGACTGTGGTGGTTTTGCCCGCCCCGTTACGTCCCAGGACACCAAAGATCTGGCCTTCCTCCACGGAGAAGCTGACATCTCTCAGCGCTGTGTGGTCTCCGTAGCGCTTGGTTAGGCCCTCGACTTCGATGATCGGCATGTTTCCTCCCTTTTCGGCCGGCCGGTTGTTAGTCCACATCGAACCTAGGCTCGGCACTCACTGCGGAGATATTCCCCAAGGCCCCGTCTTTGGTGGGGCTTCCCCCACCTCTGACGCTCAGCTGAGTGCGGCCTGGAGCTTCGCAATCACGAACGCGGCATGATCGGTGAGGAAGAAGTGGCCCCCGGGCAGCACGTGGCACGCGAACGGGCCCGTCGTGTGCCGTTCCCATGCCCTCACCTCATCGGGAGTGACCTTCGGGTCTGCGGCGCCGGTGAGGGCCGTCACCGGGCAGCTGATCGGCTCGTCGGGTACCCACTTGTAGGTTTCCGCCGCCGTGTAGTCGCCCCGGATCGCGGGAAGGGCCATCCGCATGACTTCGTCGTCCTGCAGCAGCTTCTGATTCGTGCCGGCCAGGGCACGCACCTCAGCGAGCAGACCCGCGTCATCACGACGATGCACGGTCTCGTTTCGCGTCACCGAGGGGGCCCGCCGGCCAGAGACGAACAGGTGCGTCGCCGGGGCAACGGGCTCCATCAGTTGAGCAATCTCGAACGCGAGGCTGGCGCCCATGCTCCACTTACCAGGCCGCCAACTACCCCGAGACGATCACCCTTGCCGTGCTGATCGCCCGCCCCTGCTGGCGTGAACTCGCCGTTTCCGACGACGACACCGACCGAGACGGGTTCCACGCCGAGCTGTGGCGGCGCCTTCCGCCCGGCTACCCCCTCGACCAGCCCCGTCTGCACAACCTACGCAGCGTGCTTCGCCACACCGCGCAACAGGCCGGCTGGCTGCCACCAATCCTCAACACGGAGCCCGACCACCCATGACCATCAACACGAAGTCGGCAGATCCCACCATCACCGCACCGCCGCAGCCCGCCGGCACACGGCACCGCCGGCACGTCTTTCCCGGCCGCGTTACCCGGATCAGTGTCCGACAAACTGACGACGAGTACGCCGAAGTGGTCGCCGCCGCGCGGCGCTTCAAACCGCATCCTAGACAGATAACCCCCTGGGGGTTACACAAGGGTTATGCTCTTCCTGAGGGCGTGCGCGAGAGGGGTTCCAGTAATGCCGAAGATCAACGTTTACCTGCCCGACGAGCTGGCCGAAGCGGTGAAGGAAGCCGGGGTGCCCGTCTCCGCCGTCTGCCAACGGGCGCTGGAACAGGCCGTGCGACGGGTCACCGCGATTCGGGAAACGGCTCTGAGTGATCTGGACGACGCGGACCTGGCCGTGAGGCTGCCGCACTTCACGGCGCGGACCCGTGCGGCACTCAAACTCGGCATCGAGCAAGCGCAAGCGGCCGAGGCGCCGGCGGTGGGCAGTGGGCATCTGCTCGGTGGCCTGCTGACCGAAGGCGGCAACCTGGCCCTACACGTCCTACGGGCGGTGGAGATCGAACCCGACCGAGTCGGCCGCGAGCTTGCCCGCCAGCCGTTGACAGAAGCCGGCGTCGCCGCGGACGCATCGCAGCGCTTCAGCGGTCCGGCGTCCAACGCGCTGGAGTTGGCCGTCACGGAAGCGACCGCGTTCGGACACAACTACGTCGGTTGCGAACACCTGCTGCTGGGGCTGATCGCCGAGCCCGACGGCACCGCCGGGCAGGTCCTGCGCTCGTTGGGTGCGGAACTGCGATTGACCCGCCGCGCGGTGGCGGCAGCCCTCGCCGGCTACGTGCACCTGCGGGCCCAGACACCGCAAGCCGCCGACAGCGGGACGACGGAGACGGCGGCGGCGTTGGCCGCCGCGGTCCGTCAGGAACTGCAGCCCATCGTGCGCCGAATCGAACGGCTGGAGGAGCGGGCAGGTGTGGTCACCGAGAGCTGAAACCGGCCTCGACCACTCACCCGGCTCGTCGCAGCAGTGGCCCGGTAACCCGCCGGACGCCGGTCCGACCCGCACGCGGGGACCGCGCCCAAACGCGCGTGCTGTCCTGGCCGCAATCGCCGCGACGGCAATGTTCCTGCTGCTTCTGCTGCCATTGCTGGCCGAAACCCCGTAACGCCCCGACCGGACAGGTGAAGGAACCGTACGTGACCAAACGTGTGCTGCTCCTGGCGACCAAGGACACCATCGCCTACTCCCGCCGACCCGGTCACGAGGCCATCGCATCCGGTGCGGATCTCCTCAAGACCATCCCCGCGGACCTGCTGACCGCCGACGTGACCGTCGAGGACGTACTCGCCGAACCGAGCTGGGACATGTCACCAGCCACGATGCTGACACTGGCCCGCCGGGCCCGCGCCGCCATCCTTGACGACAGCTTCGACGGCGTCGTGATCATCCACGGCACCGACACTCTGGAGGACACGGCCTTCCTCATCGACCTACAAGCCGGACCGGCCGCCCTGCACGGCGGGATCGTTCTGACCGGGGCGATGCGCCACCTGGACGACCTGTCCACCGACGGCCCACGCAACCTCGCCTCAGCCATCACCGCCGCGGCAGACCCCGCCCTCGCCGGGGTCGGCGTCGTGGCCTGCCTCAACGACGAACTGCACGCCGCCCGCTGGGTCGCCAAGGTCGACGCCACCAGCGTGACCGCATTCTCCTCGGCGCCACACCCGCCGGTCGGCCGTGTGATCGGCACCGGGGTCGAGATGCTGGCACCCCCGCCACCGCGGCCACCCGAGCCGCGGGGCGAGCCAGAATCCGACGTCGCCCTCATCAAGACCTACCCCGGCATCGATCCAGTCCTACTCACCGCAGTAGTGGACGCGGGTGCGCGCGGGATCGTGCTGGAGGGCACCGGCATGTTCAACGTCCCGGTCAGTCTCCTCGCAGCCATCAGCGACCTGACCGAATGGGACGTCCCCGTGGTCATCGCCTCCCGATGCCGCACCCGCGACATCGACCTGGCGGAGCTGCCCCTGGGCAGCGGCCTTGCCGCCAAAGTCGGTGCGATCGGAGCCCGCAGCCTCGCCCCCGGAAAGGCACGCAGCGCCCTGATGGTCGCCCTCGGCCCAAACGGCGGAGTCAAAGCCGCACGTGACTGGTTCCAAAGACTCTGATCCGACAGGGACACTTCCGCAACTACTAGACCAGATTCAGCGAGACAACCTGGCGCAAACCGTTTTCACAGACCAGATTCGACGAGACCCAGCCGGATAGCAGCGTCTCACTGGATCTGGTCTCGCCCTGCTCAGCGGCCCGCAGGGGAGTGTGGATCTAACGGTGTTTCCGGCCTGACCTGCCAGGCGTTGTGCCTGGTGAGGAGGGTGCCGTGATGACCGCGACGCTGAACGATCAGACCGGACGTAAGAAGCGGCCCGAGTCGACAGCGGAGGCGAAAGCCGCCGTCGAGTTGGTCCGAGCCGCCAAGGAACAAGGGCTGTCGTTGACGGGCCCGGACGGGCTGCTCAAGCAGCTGACCAAGACGGTCCTGGAGACCGCGTTGAACGAGGAGATGACTGAGCACCTCGGCTACGAAAAGCACGACCAGGCCGGTGCCGGGTCGGGCAACATCCGTAACGGCACTCGGTCGAAGACCGTCTTGACCGACGGCAACGGCCCGGTGCAGATCGATGTGCCGCGGGACCGGGCGGGCACGTTCGAGCCGCAGATCGTCCGTAAGCGGCAGCGGCGCTTGTCGGGGGTCGACGAGGTCGTGTTGTCGCTGTATGCCAAAGGCCTCACAACCGGGGAGATCAGCGCGCACTTCGCCGAGATTTACGGGGCTTCGGTGTCGAAGGAGACGATCTCCCGGATCACCGACAAGGTGCTCGAGGAGATGGCGGATTGGTCGCACCGGCCCTTGGACGAGATGTACGCCGCGGTGTTCATCGACGCCATCGTGGTCAAGGTCCGTGACGGGCAGGTCGCCAACCGGCCGTTCTATGCCGCGATCGGCGTCACCCTCGACGGCGACAAGGACATCCTCGGTCTGTGGGCCGGCACAGGTGGTGAGGGCGCGAAGTTCTGGATGAGCGTGCTCACCGACCTACGCAACCGCGGCGTCAAGGACGTGTTCTTCCTCGTCTGCGACGGGTTGAAGGGCCTGCCCGAGGTCGTGACGAACGTGTGGCCCCGCACGGTGGTGCAGACCTGCGTGATCCATCTGATCCGCAACACCTTCCGGCTCACCTCCCGCAAGTACTGGGACGAGATCAAACGCGACATCAAGCCGATCTACACCGCCGTCAACGCCGACGCCGCCCGAGCGGCGTTCGACGACCTGGCCGACAAGTGGCGCGGCCGGTATCCGGCGGTGATCCGCTTGTGGGACAACGCCTGGGCGGAGTTCATCCCGTTCCTCGACTACGACCTGGAGATCCGCAAGGTCATCTGCTCGACCAACGCGATCGAGTCGCTCAACGCCCGCTACCGGCGGGCGGTCAAGGCCCGCGGCCACTTCCCCAACGAGCAGGCCGCGTTGAAGTGTCTGTACCTGGTGACTCGCTCCCTGGACCCCACCGGAGCAGGCAGAACCCGATGGACGATGCGCTGGAAACCCGCGTTGAACGCCTTCGCCATCACCTTCAGCGACCGCTTCCCAGCCGCTGAAACCTACTAACCAAGATCGCCGGAAACACCGCTAGCGAGACAGCCCCGCCCGCAGCCCCCGGACCACATTCATTGAGACAGGACAGGTAGGTCGTGAGGCGTTCATGCGGGTGAGTAGCGGGCGACGGAGTCGAGGATCTGGTCGGCGGCGGCCTTGGTGCCTACGTACGGCATGGGGCCGTCGTTCCAGGTCCTGATCCAGTCGCGGATGTCTTTGCTGCGTGCACGGACATTGCGACCTCGGCGGCCAGAGACTGGGTCGACAGTGGGTGGCGTTCTTCGACGTGGATTCCAGCTCATCCGAGTGGCGGGAGTCCGCTGGAGCGTGGAGGTGCGCCGCCGGTGGTGCACTCCACGTCGTGTTGGCCTTTCATCACGGGTATCTCCTTCCTCGTCGGTGGCTGTCGAGACGAGCGCCCGCCCGCACATGTATGTCATCGAGCAACCCCTATCCTTCCCGAATGGTCAAGATCGAGTGTGATCGAGTCTCGTCGCCACGAATAGGGGTTCGGTGACGGGCGGGGGAGCTGGCTAGCCTGAAGACGCGGGACGCCGTCGTCGCCCTGGCACTCCCCCCACTCGCTGCCGGAACTGCACAGCCAGAGAACCCGGATCGGCCGTTCGTCGCGGTCGAGTCGATCTTCATAGTCATTCGTGCAGTCCGTGAATCTCCCGGAGATTCCGTCTTTTCGACAAGCTCAATGGAGGTGGCTCATGGCCGAGACCAAGTCAACCACGGAAGAGCCCTCGGATTTCGTCGACGTCATCCTGGAAGGTGGCCCCGACCTTCCCGGCGAATGGCGAGAGCAGCGTGTGGCGCCCGGTGACTACAAGGTAAAAATCGCCCACAACGGTGGCTACGAACACTTCGAGCGGACAGAAGCCTACGGGCGGACGCCGGTAGTGTTCCGCTGGACCCAGCGCACCCGCATTGCGGAATGAGCGGCACCGCCGTGCGCCTCGGCCGCAACAGCGTGTACGGGTAGAGGCCCCGCTCTGCGGCGGCGACGGCTCGTCCGTGCGTTGCAGGTCTGTCTGTATCGCTGTGACGAGGCGGCACTTCCCATCTGCCCTTCTGGGAAGGAGGACCTGGTGGCGAACGCGGTCGAGAGCCGTCGCCGAGAGTTCATCACCGGGCGGCGCTGCACGCGTGATGCCCTGGCCAAGCTCGGCTGTCCACCCGCGCTGAGTCGACCCGGTCCCAAGCAGGAACCGCAGTGGCCGCCCGGCGTAGCCGGCGCGATCACCCACTGCGCCGGTCACCGTGCCGCCGCGGTCGTCCCGGCGACCGTGTTGGCCTCCGTGGGCATCGACGCCGAACCCAACGGTCCGCTCCCCGCCGGCGTGGAGGAATCGGTTACCGTCCCTGCCGAGCGTGAGATGCGCGCCTCACTTGCCCGAGCCCACCCGGGGGTCCACTGGGACCGCCTGCTGTTTCGCGCCAAGGAGTCGGTGTAGATGGCGTGGTTCCGCTGACCCGCCGGCGGCTCGACTTCGACGAAGCGCGGCTGGCGGTGAGCCCGTCAACCGGCAGCTTCAGGGCCACCGTGCTGCTACCGGACACGCCGATCCGCACGTTCGGCGGCCGGTTCACCACTGGGCACGGCTGATCGTCACCGCCGTGACGGTGAACCGTGACGGCTCACGGTAACGCTGGACTGTCGTCCTTTCGAGGAGATCGTCGGCGACGGCACGAGGATCTCGGCGGCGCCGGAAAGTACGGGTTCAGCCACCGGCCAGGCAATGCCGAGCTCCGGGTCGAGTGGACAGAACCCGTGTTCGTGCCCCGGCCGACAGGCGGAGGAACACAGATAGGCCACCGAAGCGCCAGCGGTGTCGGTGCACCGGATGACAGTGCTTCGGCGATCCGGCGATCCGGCGATCCGGCGATCCGCGATCCGGCGATCCGGCGATCAGGCGAAAGGCCGGTCGGAGCGCCTCAAGACCTTCGGGAATGGTCGAGGTAAGCAAGGACGGCCAGCACGCGGCGGTTGTCCTCCACCGACTCCGTGATGCCGAGCTTGGCGAAGATACTGGTGGTGTACTTGCTGATCGCGCCCTCACTCAAGTGAAGCCGCTGAGCGATCCCGCCGTTGGAACGACCCTCGGTCATCAGTTCCAGCACCTCGCGCTCCCGAGGCGTGAGGGAGGCGAGGGGACCTCGCCTCCTGCTTGCCGCGAACAACGACGAGATCACGTCCGGGTCGAGCGCCGTGCCGCCTTCGGACACCCGCCGCAGGGCATCGACGAACTGGTCGCCGCCCAGGACTCGGTCCTTCAACAGATAGCCGACACCACCCGCACCGTCAGCGAGCAGCTCCCGGGCGTAAAGCTGCTCGACGTGCTGGGAGAGCACAAGCACCGGAAACCCCGGGTGCTCCTGGCGCACCGCCAGGGCGGCGCGCACACCCTCGTCGGTGAACGTGGGGGGAAGCCGGACGTCGACGACGGCGAGGTCGGGACGGTGCTCCCGGACTGCTTCCTGCAGCAGCGGCCCGGTGTCCACGGCGGAGACGACTGTGATGCCGCGCGCGGCCAGCATGTGCGTGAGGCCCTCGCGGAGCAGGGCGAGATCCTCCGCCAAGACGATACGCACAAGCACTCCGGGGGTGAGGGGCCGGACACCAATCCTAGTGCCGCCGCCGATTACCCGTTCCGGCAGTACGGATCCTGCTCCCAGCTCTCGCACGGCACGCGCAGCGTCACCTCGGTGGGGCCGCCCAGAGGGCTGATCACGGTCAGCTCGCCGTCGAACGCCGCGAGCCTCCGGCGCAGCCCCTGCATGCCCGTACCGCGCGCCGGGTCGGCACCGCCCGCGCCATCGTCGCGAACCGAGCCCTCAAGATGTCCACCCTTGAACCGCAGCGTGAGCCGCACCTGGTCGGTTGCGGCGTGTTTGGCGACATTGGTCAGCAGCTCCCGCAGTGCGAAGTAGACCGCTGACTCCACCGCTGCCTCGGCGCGGCCCGGCACGTCGACGTCGACGTCGACATCGAGCGGGGTGTCCAGCGCCAGCGCTCGAACCGCCTCGCCGAGCCCGCGCTCGGCCAGTACCGGCGGCAGGATGTCGCGGACGACGGCACGGAGGTCCGACAGGGTTCGGCGCAGCCCGCGACGGGCGTCGCCGATCACCTCGCGAGCCCGAACGGGGTCGGTGTCGAGCAGCAGCTCGACGGTGTCGAGCTGCATGCCGATCGACACGAGGCCTGCCTGCACGCCGTCGTGCAGGTCCTGCTCGATGCGGCGCAGTTCGGCCACCTGCGAACGGTTGACGGTCGATCGGGAGTGGGAGAGCTCCTGCACCCGCCGAGCGAGGACCGCGGAGGCGGTGGGGGAGAGCAGCTTGACGCCGACCCACCCGATATTCCGCAGCACAGCGGGTGCAACCAGCAACCCGGCCGCGACCACGGCCAGCCCGACGACGAGACCGATGACCGCGGAAGTGCCCGCCGGCAGACCCACGGCCCTGAGGAGCCCGTTCCACGCTTCGGCGGGGTCGTAATCCAGCCACGGGCGGGTCGGGAGGTACCACACCCACGGCCACACCAGCGCCACTGCTGCGTAGCCGGTGGCGGCGACGATCGTGCCGGTGACCACGGCGGTGAGTGGTTGCACGGCGGTCCAGGCCAGGTCACGCCACGTCGCCGGATCCCGCATCACCCACGCGTAGCGTGCCAACCGCTCGACCGGGTGCGGCGAGTCATAGAGGGTACGACCGCCCTCGTAGAGCCCGTCGCGGCGTGGCGTCGGGGGGGCGGGCGCGGGGAGGTAGGGATCGACGACTGGGTGACCCGCCCACCGACTCAGCAGCCGCCTCTGCGCAGAGACCGCGGGCCGGGCGACCCGCTGGGCCGCCGGTAGCAGCCAGCCCCCGCCGAGCGGCAGAGTCGCCGTGACGAGCACGGCGAGAAGGAGGTTGGGACCGGCGAGCAGCGTCGCGACTGTGACCCCGCCCAGCGCCGTGAGTCCCCGCAGCACCGCGGTCATCGCCCGGTGCGCCCCCGACCGCGCCTGGGTCCGCCCCGTCGGCCCCAGCAGGCGAGCGGCGAAGTGCCCGTACGCCGCCGTCGCACCGGGGGCGATCGCGACGCCGAGCACGGCTAGCGTCGCTCCCGCCGAAACAGCCGCCCACCCGGACGACCCCGGGACGCGGACCGCGGCCAGCAGGGCGCCACCGCCGACGAGCGCGGTGGGGAGCAACGCGGTGACGGCGGCGACGACGGGAGCGAGCAGTAGGAAGGCGTTGTCGCGGTGGGTGGCGGAATCGGTCGCGAGCCACCGGCTCCGGTGTTGGTAGGAGGGCAGGGCGGGCGAGCGGAACAGCTGGTTGCCCAGCCGGTAGCGGCCGCGCGCATCCGGTTGTGGCGGCGGGGGAGCTGGCCGGTACGGACTTTCGATCGTGGGCCCGCACCAGCGTCGCACCAGCCGCCGTATCAGGCCGGTGAAGCGCCGAGCCGCCGTGGTCGCAGACAGCACGCCGAGCAGAGTCAGGGTCCAGGACAGGATCAACACGACGACACCCACGACCGCCAGCGCGGTGAGCGCAAGCCCGCGCACCAATGCCATCAGCCGTTGCCGCACGCTTACCTCCGCATCGCACCCTGCATCGGTGTCAGTTTCAGTGTCGCAGCATCCGCCATCGCTACATCCGCCATGACCGGACGGAGCGTGGGGCCCCTAGTGCCCCCTAGAGATCGGATTCGCTTCCCCAGAGCGGCTCGATGGGCCTTAGGCCGTGTCTTCAAAGGTTCATAACCATTGGAGTAGCGCGGCGATGGTGACGGTGGCCCGGTATGAGGTCGCTGTCTTGTCGTAGCGCGTCGCGAGGCTGCGGCACTGCTTGAGCCGGTTGAAGCAGCGTTCGACGACGTTGCGCCGTTTGTAAAGCTGCTTGTCGAACGCTGGTGGCCGGCCGCCTCGGCTGCCTCGTCGGCGGCGGTTGGCCTGCTGGTCAGCGCGTTCTGGGATGGTGTGCCCGATGCCGCGTCGGCGTAGGTCGACGCGGATGGCTTTGGAGCTGTAGCCCTAATGAGCATGCAAGGGCTGGTCTTGCCCGGGGCTCGTTCGGAGATCTCGCGTTGTAGCCCGCGCGGTGAGCGCTTCGACAAGACCGATCCGACACGGCGGGTCCTGGCAGGACCGGCCCTTGCGCAGTGGTAGTCACTGGCTTGAGCCGTTCGCGTGGGCCACCTCTGGACAGGCCTGGATCATCGAATCCTTCGACAACGATGGAGGGCCACGCGGGCGTCCACGGTTACTTCAACGCTGGTGGGATGGTGGACCGAGAGTCCTTTCATTAGGTCGCGGCGTGATCGTGGCAGGCCCGCCCGAATCTCAGATATCACCTACGAGGGGTTGATGCCTATGACTGTTTATTGCGGAATTGACTGGGCCGAGGAACACCACGACGTCGCGATCGTCAACGACAGCGGCGGGTTGATCGCACGGCTGAAAATCGGTGATGACGCGGCCGGTTACCGGCAGCTGATCGACCTGCTCGCCGACGCCGGTGACAACCCGCAACAGCCGATCCCCGTGGCGATCGAGACCTCCCGGGGTTTGCTGGTGGCTTGCCTGCGGGCAACCGGCCGGCAGATCTACGCGATCAACCCGGTCGCGGTCGCTCGTTACTGAGACCGATACACCGTCTCACGCACCAAGTCCGACCATGTCGACGCGGTGGTCCTGGCCAACATTCTGCGCACCGACATGGCCGTGCACCGGCCGCTGCCCAACGACTCCGAACTCGTCCAGGCGATCGCAGTTCTCGCCCGTGCGCAACAAGACGCCGTATGGGATCGAACCCAAGCCCACAACAAACTGCGCTCACTGCTGCGCGAGTACTACCCGACGTTCCTGCTGGCCTTCCGCGACGCCCGCGGCGGGATCACCCGCCCCGAAGCGCGCGCCGTACTCGCCGCAGCGCCCACCCCCACCCAGGCAGCGACACTGACCCCAGACGACCTCGCCGACGCCCTACGACGAGCCGGCCGGCAACGAGGCGTCACCGCCGAAGCTGACCGACTGCACCAAGCCCTGGCCACCGCAACCCTGCACCAGCCACCCCTGGTCGAACAGGCCATGGGACGACAAGCCCTAGCCCTACTGCGCGCGTTGGACACCGCCTGCCTCAACGCCGAAGACCTGGCCACGGCCGCAGAACAGTCTTTTGATCAACACCCGGACGCCGAGATCATCACCAGCTTCGCAGGCCTCGGTCGACTCATCGGCGCCCGGGTACTCGCCGAAATCGGAGACGACCGATCCCGCTTCGCTGATACACGAGCACTGAAATCGTATGCCGGTTCCGCCCCGATCACCCGCGCCTCCGGCAAGAGCCTGATCGTCATGCACCGACGAGTGAAAAACCAGCGCCTCGCCCACGCCAGCCATCTCTGGGCCTTCTCCGCCCTCACCGCCTCCCCCGGCGCCCACGCTCACTACCAACGCCGACGAACCGCCGGCGACGGCCACACCGCCGCCCTGCGCCACCTGTCCAACCGGCTCCTTGGCTGCCTTCACCACTGCCTGCAAACCCGACAGCTCTACCAGGAGACAACCGCCTTCACCCCACCCCAACCACAACAGCTACCCACCGCAGCTTGACACCAAATTGCGTGGGATGTCTTGTCGGCGATGACGTGGTCCGGGCGCACGCGAGGCCGGCCGGGACCCGACCGCTCGACACGGATGTCGGCGAGGACCTGAGTGAAGCGGGTGCAGTCGTTGACGTTGCCGCCGGAGAGCACGAACGCCAGGGTTCGGCCCAGGCCGTCGCAGGCGAGGTGAATCTTGGTGGTCAGTCCACCTCGAGATCGACCGAGGGCGTGATCTTGTGGTTCGTCCGTTTCTCGCCGCCCCCTTTAGCGCCGGCGGCGTGCTGGTGGGCTCGCACGATGGTCGAGTCGACCGAGACCAGCCAGTCGATGTCACCGGCAGCGTCCGCGTCGACCTGGACCCCGGACAGCATCCGCTCGAATGTCCCGTCCAGGGCCCACCTGCGGAAACGGGTGTAGATCGATTGCCAGGATCCGTAGCGGGCGGGCACGTCCCGCCACGCCGCCCCGGCTCGGATCTTCCACACGATCCCGTTGAGCACTCTCCGGTCATCGACCCGAGGCCGACCACCCGTCACCGCCGACGGCAGGTACCTCGACAGCGCTTCCCACTCGACGTCAGACAACTCGTAGCGACGACCCACGCGCTACATCATCCGACACCAAGATCCTTTGAAGACACCGCCTAGGCCAACCGCGTCGGCGCCCCAACCTGGGCGCGTGACCGAAGTCGTGACTGTCGATGAGCTGCGCAAACCAGATCGTGTGATCGGCGGTTGGCTTGGCGGGTGGCGCGGGCGATGTTGGTCGCGCCGGCGGTGCGGTGCCGGCCGATCGCGGTGTTACGCAGGATCGCGATGACGGCGGGTCCGGTGCCTGTCCGGGCTTGGGGGAGGTCTTAACGGAACGTCACGTCGCGGACGTGGTGGATCTTGTTCTCGATGTGCCAGTGGCGGCGGATCCAGCTCTGCAGGCCGCGGGGTAGGGCTTGGCCTGCGGGGAGTGACACGGTCAGGTAGGCGGTATCGCGGCTGGTCTTACCAGCGGCGATACGGGTGCGGGTGATCCGGACGGCCTGTTGGGCGTGTGGGAAGGTGATGCCGCCGGGGGTGGCGACGGTGACGGCTTTGACGGTGCGGGTCTCACGGCGGCCGTGACCGCGGTCGTGGGTGCGGTCACCGGCCGGGATCTGCGCCCAAGGCAGTCGTTTGAGCTGCTTGAACAGAGTCGGCTGGTTGGCCTTTACCTGCACGAGCAGGTGCGCTCGGCGGGCGGTGACCTCGTCGGCGTGTCCGGTCTGGGTGTGCAGGGCGTCGGCGATGAACAGCACCCCGGCCAGGGAGCCGAGAACCTGTTCGACGGCGTTGAGCAGCGGGGCGAACGACGTGATCTCATCGCTCTTCGTGTCCACGGTGACCTGGGCGAGCACGATCCCGGTGGTGGTGTCCAGGGCGGACAGCAGATGCACCTGACGGCCGCCGCCGGTGCGGGCGCCGCGTAGCGTCTTGCCGTCGATGGCGACCACCGTGCGGTACCGCCGCGGTGTGGTCACCTCGACGGGAGTGCGGGTACGCAGCCAGCTGACCAGGACGGTGCCGAGCAGCACGTCGTCCAGGCGCGTCAGCAGCCGCCAGACAGTGCTGCCGACCGGCACTCCTGCAGTGAACCCGAGCCGACGCTGGGCCTGTTCGTCCAGGTCGTGCAGCCAGTCCGTGACTGCGGCGAACGACGACGCCCCGGCCATGACGGCGCAGACCGCCACCGCCAACATCGCCCGCGCCACCCGCCAAGCCAACCGCCGATCACAGAACCGGATCACCGTCGTGACCAGCAGCTACCCGACAACGCAATGACCCTGGTCTGTCGCCTACCCGGCCCACCAATAGAATTTTCGGACGGCAACCGGGAGAAGGGGCGAGGGTGGCGTCCAAGGGCGGGGCGAAGAAGGCGGTTGCGGCGGCCAACCCAGAAGTTCTGTGTCGCGACCTCCCGTGCAGGCCTGACGCGGTGTCGGGGCTATGGATTCAGCGTCCGTTCCTTGCTGGGATCAGTTCAATGGCAGCTCGTGAATCACAATCGGTCTGGCCCGGGGCTCGAACCTTGACAACTTCACAAAACGCGCGCTCGCTTTCTGTAAGTACCTTGCAGTTGATCTAGGAACCTGAAGTGGGTGCTCCATGCGCCGTAGGTTCCGAGCTTCAGAATGGGGGCCAAAGTAGCAATTCGGGCAGGCGGTCAGTGTCTAGCCAATGATGGGTGGCTATCCTCGCTGCTCCCGAGCCCCTTCACCGGCCCGTAGCGGTCGGTCTCCATTGCGGCCGCTGTGACGCTCCCTGCCACGTGCACCACCACCGTTCCTTCACCGGCCCGTAGCGGTCGGTCTCCATTGCGGCCAGTCCAGGTCGATGGTGGTTTCGGCGTCGAACAGCCTTCACCGGCCCGTAGCGGTCGGTCTCCATTGCGGCCCGACCTCCGGCTCAACGGCCGGATCCGACCAGGTCGTCCTTCACCGGCCCGTAGCGGTCGGTCTCCATTGCGGCAGTTTCCGGCTCGCCGACAACCCGACGCTGCCGACCGCCCTTCACCGGCCCGTAGCGGTCGGTCTCCATTGCGGCTGCGGCAAGAGCTATGTGCACGACCTCGAAACGGGCCTTCACCGGCCCGTAGCGGTCGGTCTCCATTGCGGCGAGACGGTGTCCTGCCACGGGGTAGCCAGCCGTGGCACCTTCACCGGCCCGTAGCGGTCGGTTTCCATTGCGGCGTTACCGGCGCCACGGTTCCGGGCTCGCCGAGTACGCCTTCACCGCCCGTAGCGGTCGGTCTCCATTGCGGCTGCGAAGACCCCAACGGGGACGAGGATGCTGCCCTGCCCTTCACTGGCCCGTAGCGGTCGGTCTCCATTGCGGCAAGCCCAACGGTACGGCCTCCGTGACCGCGGTCGGCTTCGGCCTTCACTGGCTCGTAGCGGCCGGTCTCCATTGCGGCCTTGTGGTGTTCCAGCCGGTGGGTGTGGGCGTCCAGGTCTCTCCATCGGCCCATAGTGGTTGCTCTCCATTGCGGCGACGAGCGATGTGGTCTGCGTCCTCCCCGGCATGCCATGCCTTTACCGGTCGGTAGCGGTCGGTGTCCATTGCGGCTGGTCCTTTCGGGGAGTGGATGGGTAGCTGTTGGTCTGTGTGTCGCCGCCGCTCGTACTCGCGGGGGAGGTGTGGGCGAGTAGAGTCGCGCGTCAAGCGAAGGTCGGTCCAGTGCTGCTACCTTCTTCCGGTGTCGCTCAGTCCCGGCTCTGTTTGTGACGGTGCCGTGCTCCGTTGGGGCGATGCAGGTCGTGCGACCTCTTGTGGATCGGATGCATGTCCCTGGCCCTAGGTCAGGGCTCCGATCTTTCTGTCGGCAATCGGACGTAGATTAGATGCAGGTCGCGCGACAGGTATGCAGGAAATTCAGAGTAGATTGACCGTTCGTCAAGGTCCTCGGGTAAGTAGCGATGCGGGTGACCTCCACCGAACTCCGCCCCCTTGCAGGGAGTGTCGATGCCCTCTTTTGAGGCCTTTTTCGAGCAAGCGACCGGTGTGCCTCCGTACGGTTATCAGGCTCGGCTAGCGCGCGATGGTCTACCGGCGGTGGTTCAGGCGCCGACCGGTTCGGGTAAGACGGCTGTCATTTTGGCGTGGTTGTGGCGGCGGCTGCACGGCCCTGTGCGGGAAGGCACGCCGCGACGGCTGGTCTTCGCTCTGCCGCAGCGCACGTTGGTCGAGCAGGTGGCTGCTGAGGTTCGCAGATGGTTAACCAGTCTCGGCCTTTCCGATGAAGTTGCCCTGCATGTGGTGATGGGGGGTGAAGGGCGCACCCAGCGTCAGTGGCGGTTGGACATGCACCGTCCCGCGATTGTGGTGGGTACGGTCGACTCGTTGGTCAGTAAGGCGCTCAACCGGGGCTATGGCATCAGTCGGGCCGTGTATCCGATCGACTTCGCGTTGGTGACCAACGGTGCGCAGTGGATCATCGATGAGGTTCAGCTTTGCCGGGAGTCGACGACGACGTTGCGTCAGCTCGCTGGGTTTGTGGCGGCAGCGGGGAGTGGATGGCCGACGGCGGAGCCGTTGGCGTTGACGTGCATGTCGGCCACAGTTTCCGAATCGCTGTTGGACACGGTGGACAATCCGCTGCCCGGCATCGGCGATGTTTTGCGTATCGTTCCGGAGGAACGGGTTGGTGAGCTGGCGACGAGGCTGAACGCTAAGCGGACGATCCGCCGGTTGCCGGCCGAGCCAGGTGATCACAAGGCGATTGCTGGGGCGGTGCGGGATCGACACCGGCCGGGCACGTTGACCCTCGTCGTGGTCAACACGGTGGCCACCGCCAGAGGCGTTTACACCGCGCTTCGCGATAGCGCAGCGCCCCGTACGTTACTGCATTCCCGGTTCCGTGGTGTCGAGCGTGAGCGGCTGGTTGGGCAGGTAGTCGCCGAGCCTGGCGAGCTCGGCCGAATCGTCGTCTCCACGCAGGTTGTCGAAGCGGGTGTGGACATCAGCGCGGCGGTGCTGGTCACCGAGGCGGCGCCGTGGCCGTCTGTGGTGCAGCGCGCTGGGCGGTGTAACCGGACGGGGCGGGTGGCTTACGCCGAGCTGTGGTGGCTGCCGCCGGCGAAGCATAGCCCGTATGAACGGGCTGACATTGAGGCGGCGGTCGACGAGTTGGCCGGGCTGGAGGGGGTCGGTGTCACGGGGGAGGAGCTGCTGGCCCGACAGGTGGCGGTCACTGAACCGGAGATCTCGGTCATCCGCCGAGGGGACCTGCTCAGTTTATTCGACACGGCCCCCGACCTCGCCGGTGCCGATCTGGACGTCGCACCTTACGTGCGTGACGCCGACGACCTGGATGTGCAGCTCGCCTGGGGGGACTGGACGCCGACCGACACCACCGGCCGGCCGCCGGCTGAGGCGAAAGCGCCACCGGCCGAGTGGCGTTGCCGGGTGCCGCTCGGCGAGCTGAAGGCGCTGCGTAACCGGGGCGCGGTCGTGTGGCGCTTCGACCAGGCTGCCGGCCAGTGGGCGCAGGTCACCGAAGGCCAGCCGGCCAGGCCAGGCGAGGTGCTGGTCGTGTCGGCCAAGTACGGCGGGTACGACCCGCAGGTCGGCCTCGACTCGTCGGTCAAGAAGCCCGTGGCCGACTGCCCGTCGCTGGACGCCAGGCCGAATCCCGCCGCCGGCACCGATCCGGCCTCGGGCGGCGAGGATGCCTACCAGCAGGACGACGCGAGTGTCGCCCAGCGGGAGTGGCTGCCGCTGGATCAGCACAGCGACGACGTGCGTGGGCAGTGCGAGGCGCTGCTCGCCGCGCTCCAGCCGTCACTGCCGGCCGCGGTGAAGCGGGCGGTGGTAGCCGCCGGGTACGCGCACGATGCCGGCAAGTGCCACGATGCCTGGCAGGAGGCGTTGTGCGCGCTCGCGCCGAGGGAGGAGCGGGAACGGGTCGAGTTGGGCCGGCCGTGGGCGAAATCGGCCGTCAACGGACGGCTGAACTTTCCCCGGGACGGCAGTTTTCGACACGAACTGGTCTCCCTTCTCCTGCTGGACGGGCCGCTGCGCGCTCTGCTGGAGAGCGCCGACGTCCCGGACCTGGTTCGCTACCTCGTGCTTGCGCACCACGGCAAGCTGCGACTTCAGGTACGTGGACCCGATGACACCGACGCCGAGACGCTGCTCGGTCTCAAGAACGGCGAAACCGTACAGGTCCCCGACCTGCTCGGCCAGCCGGCCGGGGAGTTGACCGTCGACCTCGACCAGTTCAGCTTCGGCGGCGACAGTTCCTGGACCCGCACGGCCCTCGAGCTGCGCGACCGGTACGGCCCGTTCGTCCTCGCGTATTTGGAGACTCTGGTAAGGGTCGCTGACTGGCGGGCCAGCGCCGGTATGGGGGAGGCAGCTTGATGGCCCGCCATGTCCTACCCGGGTTGCGTCCGGCTCCGCTGGCCTCCTACCTCGCCGGGCTGGGCCTGATCCGCATGCTTGGTGAGCAGGCCGACCCGAATCTCACCGCCCGGTGGACCGACGGCGGGCTGGTCCTGACCACGACGGTGGAGGACACCGCGGCGTGGTTGGTTGACCAGTATGTGCCCACGCCGGTGCTCAGCCCTTGGAACGAGGGCAGCGGATTCGGTGCCAAAGACAGAACCCCGAAGCAGACCCTCGCCGCGTTAGCCGCGCATCCCTCTCCGCGGCTGGACGTGTTTCGCCGCGCGCTGCCGGCGGCCACCTCTGTCGGCGAGAAGTACCGATCGTCGGCGGGCTGGACGAAAGAACGGGCCGTCCGCGAGTTCCGCAACCGCTGCCCCGACGAGTTGCTGCCGTGGATCGATGCCGCCGTGGTACTCGCCGCTGACCAGGTGCACTTCCCGCCGCTGCTCGGCACGGGGGGCAACGACGGCCGGTTGGACTTCTCCACCACCTTCCACCAACGCCTGCTGGACGTGCTCGATCCGGCGATCAGGGATCGTGCGCGTTCCCTCGGCCAGGCCCGTGACCTTGTCGCCGGGACACAGACGCAACGGTTGCACCCCGCACCGGTGGGACAGTTCGACCCGGCGGCGGCGGGCGGCCGCAGCTCCTCGCCGTTCGGCGGAGCCGATTCGGTCGTGAACCCGTGGCAGTTCATCCTGCTGGTCGAGGGTGCCTTGCTCTTCGCCTCCAGCGCCACTCGTCGCCACCAGCACGCGGCCGGGCGGGCGGCGATGCCGTTCACGGTATTCGCGGCGCCGGACGGCTCGGCCAGCGGCGCCGCAGGGGAGACATCTCGCGGCGAGGTGTGGGCGCCGGTGTGGGAGGAACCATTCACCCTTGCGGAGGTCCGCCAGCTCTTCGCCGAGGCGAGGGCGTCCTGGCGCGGACGGCCAGCCCGGCAGGCCGTCGAGTTCTACGCGGCCACCCGAACCCTGGGCGTCGCCCGAGGGGTGACCGGCTTCGTCCGATACGGCCTGCACCAGCGCAACGGCCTGGCCTACGTGGCCGTACCGGTCGAGCATCTCACCGTGCGTAGCAGTCCCGAGGTGCGGCTCGCCGCGCGGCTGGAGGACTGGGCGTCCTGGTTACGCCGGGGTGCGGCATCCACGGCGGTCGGCCGGGCCGTGCGCGGCTTCGACGCTGCGCACCTGGCCTTCGCCCGCGACGGCGGTCCGCTGTCGCTGGCTCGCCTGCTGGCGGCAGTGACCAACCTGGAACTGGCCGTTGGGCGCAGCGGACGGGCACGGGACAACGCCAGGGTACGCAAGCCGCCGTGGGCACACGATTTCCTTCCTGTGCTCGGCGAGGCCGAATGCCCGGAACTGCGGGTCGCCGTCGGTATCGCCTCCTGCACCACCCGTCCCGGCCCGGACGCGGATCGCCAGCCGGCCCGGAGCATGCGACAGATCCTGTTGCCCATCGACCCGGATCTGCGGTGGCGGGACACCCCGGTCATCGCCGGCTACGGCCTGCGGCCGCTGCGCACGGTGTTGGCCGACGTGCTGACCTGGCGCAGCCGTACCGCCACCCAGGAGAGGCACCACAGTGACGCGTTTCGGGGCACGCCGACCTTCCGCACCGGGATCGCGGTCCCCGACGCGGATCTGCACGCCTTCGCCACGCCGGGTCAACTCAACGATGACCTGCTCGACCTGTGGCTGCGCGCCTGCCTCGCCCTGCGCTGGGACGGTGTCCGCCACGAATGGGCAGACCCCGGTCGGCCCCCGGTGCCCATGCCCACCCTCGGCCTGTTACACCCGTTCGCCGCCGGTCTCGCCCCCAAGCTGGACCGAGAACGGGACACACCTCGATTGGGGCTTGGCCCCGACTGGGCGGCGCGGCTGGCCGCCGGTCAGCTCACCACCGTGCACGACGACGCGGTCCGCCGGCTACGGCAGGCCGGTTGGCGGGCCGTACCCCGACCGGAGCAGATCCACGCCGACGGCGTCGCCATCGCCGCCGCGCTCGTACCCCGGTGCCGGCAGCCGCAACGGGTGCTGGCATGCCACCTCGCCACACCGATCCGCGCCGAAGAAGCCGCCGACACCCATATGCCCGACAACCCGGACGACAGCGTCCCGCAACTGGTAGAGGAGAGTTCGTGACCACCAACGCCCGTACGGTGCTCAAGGTCGAACTGCGCCCGCTGGTCGGCTCCCGATTCCAGCCGACCGGCTTTCCCGACCTCGGGGCCGCCGAGTTCGACTCGGGCGACGGCCGCGCGCTGCTCGTCGAGTCGGCCCAGTCAATGGCCAACCGGCTGGAAGCCGCCACCTGGGACGACGCCCGCGCGGACCAAGCCGAGGCGCTGGCCGGCCTGCCATACGTCAAGGTCGTCGACGGATCCGGCGCGTTTCTGTCGTCGAGTCGTCTGGAAGCCCACCGGCTCGCCTCCGCGTACGTCATGTCCGGCACGATCGACGGTGTCAAGGGCGAGGACTGGATGCGTGGCCGCCTGGGCCTGCAGGCCGGACGGCCACTGGACCACCGCGCGGTGGCGCGTGCCTGCTTCGCGCTCGACCCGGTATCGCTGGTGCACGGTGTCTTCTTCGCCCGCAAGGCGTGGCCCTGGCAGCCGAAGATCGCCCGCGCGGTGACCAGTTTCATCGAGGCGTACGACGTGCGCCCAGCCGTCAGCGGCGGCGTCAAACGCGACGTCGTCATCAACGAGGCCAAGGACGGTGCGACCGCCGAGGGCTACGGAACGGTGCCGCACCACCGGGTAGAGTACACCGCGGGCCGGATCACCGCCTACTTCGCCATCGACCACTCCCAGGTGCGCTCGTACGGGTTGTCGAAGGCGGGCACCGCCCTGCTGACGGCGTTGATCGACTACGAGATCGGCAGCCTGCTGGACGGCGGGTTGCGGCTGCGCACCGCCTGCGACCTTGACATCGTCGCGGTGTTGGGCGAGCGCCCGGACACCGCTGACGCCGCCGGTCGGGTCGCCAAGCTCCTCGGGGAGTGCGGTGACGAACTTGCCCCGGTCACCACGGTCACCTGGACCGGACGGGCCAAGGGATGAGCATCACCCTCGCGGTCCGCTTCCCGCTGGGCCGATACCACGCCACACCATGGGACCGGAGCGTCAACGAAGGTGCAGTGGAGTGGCCGCCGTCCCCGTGGCGGCTCATGCGCGCCCTGGTCGCGACCTGGTACACACGCTGGCCGGACCTACCGGCTCCGGTACTGGACGGGCTGCTCGAAGCCCTCGGTGACTCTCCGTCGTACTGGACGCCACCCACGCGCGCCGCACACACCCGCCACTACCTGCCTGACCTTGACCACAAGAAGGGCGAGACAGGCGGGACGGACCTGACACTCGATCCGTACCTGTCAGTGTCGCCAGACGAGGACCTGCTGGTGCACTGGGATACGGACCTGACCGGCGAGCAGCGCCAAGTGCTGGCCAAGCTGGCCGAACTGCTGCCATACCTCGGCCGGGCCGACTCGGTTTGCGAGGCCCGGCTGCTCGAAAGCGCCCCGACGCCAGACGACACGTGGTGGCGCCCGGCAGCCAACGGCCTGCAACGGATACGCCTGCTCGCCCCCGCTCGTCCGATCCGCCGGCCGATCCTCGAACTGACCACCGTAGGCATCCGCAAACAGCGGCGTACCATGCCACCGGAGACGACGTGGCTGAGCTACGCCCGTACCTCCACCCACACGGCAACGGCCCCACCACGACAGCCGATCGGCGGCGTGCACGCGCTTCGGTTCGCCGTACTGCCACGGGCCCCGTTCAAGGCCACCCACGCAGTGCTGCTCGCCGACGAAGTGCACCGTCAGGTCACACGCAGACTGGACGGTGGCCGTGAGGCCGTGCTCGGCCACGGCGGAGCCGCCACCGATCACCAGCATGCCCACTGGCTGCCCATCCCTGATGGCCATCACCGGGGCGCCACCGTCGGCGCCCTGCTCGTGTGGGTACCCGCGGGGCTGACACCGACCGAGGTAGCGACAATCCTCGGGGTGCGCAGCGTCTCCGGGCGGCGCAGCCGCCGCACCGAGAACGAGTACGAGGTCAAGGGCTTCCCCGCCACGGATCTGCTGCTGCAAGCCGCCGGACCGGTCGCCCAGGTCGCGCCAGAGCTGTGCGGGCCGGCGCGACGGTGGCGCAGCCTCACCCCATACCTGCCAGTGCGGTACCGCAAACGGGAGGCACTCGACACGTACCTCACCACCGATGTGCATCGTGAGCTGGGCTACCGAGGACTCGGCGCGGCCGAGGTCACCCAGACCGAACCGGACGAGGGACTGTCCAACCGATGGGCGCTGGAGTTCCGCCGCTACCGCATGACCGAGAATCTCGGCAAAGCACGCAGGGGGCTCGGCCTGCGGCTGGAGTTCCCCGACGAGGTCGCCGGGCCGCTGCTGCTCGGACAACTCAGCCACTTCGGATACGGAATCTTCGTCCCCGACGATCGCAACGACCAACCATGACAGTCCGCCCTGCCGCGTTCCGCGCCAGCGCACATCCTCAACGGCTACGGGCTACGGGCTACGGCGACTGCCCGCAGCTACTCGTCCGGACACCTGCCATTGGCTGTCCTACGAATTCCTGGGGAGCTGGCGGGGCCCAACCATATTCTGCGGTCAACCATCGGGACGAAGATCGGATACGTCAGGCCCACGAGCCAGGCGGGGCATAGTCTGTCGCCTACCCGGCCCACCAATAGAATTTTCGGACGGCAACCGGGGGAAGGGGCGAGGGTGGCGTCCAAGGGCGGGGCGAAGAAGGCGGTTGCGTCGGCCAACCCAGAAGTTCTGTGCCGCGACCTCCCGCGCAGGCCTGACGCGGTGTCGGGGCTATGGACTCAGCGTCCGTTCCTTGCTGAGATCAGTTCAATGGCAGCTCGTGAATCACAATCGGTCTGGCCCGGGGCTCGAACCTTGAGAACTTCACAAACGTGCGCTCGCTTTCTGTGAGCACCTTGCAGTTGATCTAGGAACCTGAAGTGGGTGCTCCATGCGCCGTAGGTTCCGAGCTTCAGAATGGGGGCCAAAGGAGCATTTCAGGCAGGCGGTCAGTGTTTAGCCAATGATGGGTGGCTATCCTCGCTGCTCGCGAGCCCCTTCACCGGCCCGTAGCGGTCGGTCTCCATTGCGGCGTTGACCGGCGCCAGGCCGACCAGGTCGCCGAGCTCGACCCTTCACCGGCCCGTAGCGGTCGGTCTCCATTGCGGCCCGGGTAGTGGCCGGGTCACTCACAGTAGATCGCCCCTTCACCGGCCCGTAGCGGTCGGTCTCCATTGCGGCATGGCCGCCCAGGGCGCACCACTAGGGCAGGGCACGTGCCTTCACCGGCCCGTAGCGGTCGGTCTCCATTGCGGCCGGTCTCGGTCGCGGATCCGTTCGGCGCTGCGGCACCTCCTTCACCGGCCCGTAGCGGTCGGTCTCCATTGCGGCCGCGACTTGCTGGAAGATCTCTGCCGCCTGCTGTCCCCTTCACCGGCCCGTAGCGGTCGGTCTCCATTGCGGCAGGCGCGAAGGCCCGGTAGGTGCGTGTATCCGCGGCGACCTTCACCGGCCCGTAGCGGTCGGTCTCCATTGCGGCGGCGGCAGTATCGGGCTGGTTGTCGCGAGCGTAGGCGCCTTCACCGGCCCGTAGCGGTCGGTCTCCATTGCGGCAGGCTGGCAACCCCACAACACGATGTCAAGCACTGCCCTTCACCGGCCCGTAGCGGTCGGTCTCCATTGCGGCGGTCCGTGCTGGACGGGCTGAGGAGGTTGTGATGGCACCTTCACCGGCCCGTAGCGGTCGGTCTCCATTGCGGCCGCGTAACCGGGAATGCCCTTCCCCTCGTAGCGTGGAGGCCAGAGCTTGAGGGATAGAGGTTCATGGCTGAGACGAGACGCCAGTTCGATCCGGAGTTCCGCGCGGGCGCGGTGCGCATCGTGCGGGAGACGGGTAAGTCGATCGCACAGGTCGCCCGTGATCTGGGGATTAACAGCGGGACCCTGGCCAACTGGGTGAAGAGGGACCGTGAGACGCGCGGTGAGGCCGCTGCCGGGCAGCTTACTGAGGACGAGCGGGCGGAGCTGGCCCGGTTGCGGCGGGAGAACGCCGAGCTGGCGATGGAGCGTGATGTTCTCAAGCGATCCGTGGTCCTGTGGGTCAAAGAGGCGACGGGCCGGTGAGCGTGGCCGCCTTCATCGCTTCCCAGAGGACCGAGCATTCCGTGCCGCACGTGATCGCCTGCCGAGCGTTGGGGGTGTCCGAGTCATGGTTCTACAAGTGGCGTGACCGGCCGTCAACGCGCCGCGATGGCCGGTGTGCTCGGTTGTCGGCTGCGGTCAGGAAGGTGTTCGACGACTCAGGCGGCACCTACGGCAGCCCTCGCGTCGGGATCGAGTTGCGCGAGCAGGGCTGGCAGGTGTCGGACAACACGATCGCGCAGCTTATGGCCGCCTCCGGCCTGACCGCCCGGGTCAGACGCCGCCGGCGGAACCTGACCCGCCAGGGCAAAGGTCCAGCCGCCCCAGACCTGGTAAGCGGGCGTTCAGCGCGCCGGCACCCGATGTCGCCTCGACGTCGTCCGAGACGGGCACAATGTACGCACCGGTGGTGTCGAGTGTGGCGGTGTGCGCGCCGGGCTGGATGGTGATGTCGTCGCCGGGGCCCTGTAGGGGGATGGCCCGGGTCAGCCGGATCGTGCCAGAAGCGGGGGCGCCGTCGGCGGTGAGGATGACACCGGTGATGGTGCGGATGCTGAGACTAGCCGGATACGTCACGACCGCCCCCTGTGCTGGTATGTGGTGTGCGGGCAGGCCGTCCCAGCCTGTGACCTGCCCGCCTCCACGTGCCGATGTCGTAGCGGCGTTACAACCACTGCTCGTCGATGTTGCCGGCGTACAGGTAGGCGGTGCGGTAGTCCGGCCTCGCGAACAGCGCTGACTCGCCCGAGTACACGGCAGCGAGCAGACCCGGCCGATACCACCAGCCGTTGGTGATGCCACCAACCTCTGCGACCGGTTGCATGGTGTTCAGGTCGAGCTGGTCGACGGCCGAACCGGTCAGCCTGGTGACCGTGTCCGCGATGTCCATGGCCGCCCATGCCAGAGCCAGGGCCTCAACCCACCCGTCGATGCTGTAATACAACGGGATCCACTGCCCATCGTCGCCACCGGCGATTCCGAATGTGCCGTCCGGTCCGATCAGGAATGAATACGGCACAGCGGTGCGTTGTGGACCGGCCTCGAAAAACCACCCCTTGGGAGCAAAGGTGTCTTCCCACTCCGGCGTGTCCACGCTGAGCATCCGTGGGCCCGCCGCATCTTCGGGCATGCCCGGCGCGGACGGCAGGACAAGACCACCCCACCGGGCCCGATACGCCTCGGCGCGGTCGATGACCTCGTCAGGAACCTGCGCCTTCTGCCATGCGCCTCGAAACTGGCTCACCGGCGGCGCATCGAGCCACACTCCGTGAACGCCGACGAACGAGCGAGCACGTCTACTCAAACCGGTCGGCGGCCGACGAAAGTTCCACACAAGTGCATGGTATCGGGGCTTTGGGCGCACTCCGCCTATGCGATGGATGTGTGAAAACACGATTGCTCGGTCAGGCGGCTGCCGTCAACTCGACACGCGCCCGGCCGCGGCCGGCGACGCGGGTGAGCATCTCCACGTGGGCGCCCTAGTCGTAGCGGTACCAGGTGGTGCCGCGCCCCTGCCCGGGTAGGTGGCGGGCGGGCAGGAGGCCGTGCAGCTTGTCGCCGGTGCGGCGGGAGCGGCGGGCCCAGTCACGGACGCGTGCGGCGGTGATGTCGGGGCCGAGGGCGTGGGCGATCTGCGCGGCGGTGCCGTAGCGGTGACCGACAAGAGTGACCATGATTCGAGCGTATGTCCCCGTGCATAGGGCGGCTCGGTGAGGACGGGTAGGAGCCTCTCCTCTAGCAGTGGAGGTGGCCCCGGGTTCAGCCGGCGAGTGCGGCGGGCTGAACCCGGGGCCGCTCTAGGTTGTCGTTGCCGTGGGCTGTGCTGGTCTGGTTGCGGCCCGTGGCCGCTAGGACGAGGATCGTGAGTCCGATGACCAGTGCTACGCCGACATATTCAGCGGCAGGACTAATCAATATCCATCGATATGCTGGAGCGAAGGGGTAGATGCCAGGGGGATCAGTGAATACGGGCTCGGCCAGCGTCCCGTACAGGCTGACGGTGGATGTGGCGGCGAAGTTGAGTGCGGTGATGCCGAGCGCGAAAGCGGCCAGCCGGCGCGGTAGCGACCGGCGTCGGAGGTGGTACATCGTCCAGCCGGTGAGGACCCAGCCGGTGCCCGCTCCGACGGACCAGCCCAGCAAGATAGCTCCCGGTTCCCACTTCGGCTGCGCTGGGAAGATCTCTCCGGTTGACAGGACCGTACCGGAAGGGGTGGTGTCCGTGGTGACGGTGAGCACAAGGCCGTCCCGGGTTGCCTGAAACCTTTGGACGATCTTTTCCAGTCGCGCGTCTCCTTGGCTCGAGGCGGAAATGGTTTCGGCGGGCCTGCTCGTCCAGCCGTCGGCCCGCAGCCGTGCCTGCGCTTCATCGACCGACCAACCCGGTACTGAGATCCCTTGCGCGGCAGACACGGTCACCTTGCGCCAGACCGTCCGTGGACGGTCATACCGGCGGACTTCCGGTGTGGTCAGTGGGGCTCCGCTGGCGATTTCGACGGTCTGCACGGCTGCCGTATCCGACGGGAGATCGGCGTTCATGTGCCACGCCAGCCAGGAGGCCGAGGCTGCCCCCACGGCGCCGAGGGTCATGGCCGTTAGTACGGCTGCTATGACGGCCGACTTGCCGGTTGGTAGTCGGAACCACTGCCGTAGTGCTCCGCGTAGCAGGTCCGCTACGTCGGCCCGGTGGGGCTTTCGTTGGCCCGGTTCGGCGGAGTCCATCAGCGTAGTGAGGATTTCCTGGCCGTGGGTCCGGCGGTAGCCGATCGGGTATGCCCACAAGAGTCGCCGGTGCCAGCGTTCTAATTCGATGTGTGCCCGCTGTTCTGGCATGACCTCCCCCGAGGCGGTCATGCGGGAGCACCGAAGGCGTTGGGGAGTCCGAGTGCCGAGTCGGGTCGGTTTTGTAGTCGGCTTTCGGCTGCCGCGGCGTGTGTGCGGAGTCGGCGGGCTTGTTCGGCGAGTCGGGCGGCGCCGGTGTCAGTGAGGCGGTAGTAGCGGCGTAGCCGCCCGTCGACGACCTCTTGCCGGTCGACTGCGACGAGTTCTTGTTCGACGAGACGGTCGAGGGCTCCGTAGAGGGTGCCGGCTCGTAGGGTGACTGTTCCTTCGGAGAGTTCGGTGACTTCCCGGGTGATTCCGTAGCCGTGTTTGGGTCCTGTCGCGAGTGCGGTGAGGATCAGGAACGTTGGTTCCTGCATTGATGCCATGTAGAGCAGATTACGTTGGACGGTATATAACGTCAAGCTGTGTCAGAGGGTAGTCGCCGCCTAGGCTGCGGTCACGGTGGTGCAGTGACGACAGCATGTCGGGGCCAGATGTGCCGTACACCGTCCACGCCGCCGGGGCACCGGCAGTCGGGGGTGTGTCGGCAGTCGGCGGGGCATACGACGGTGCGGGCGGCGGCGGGCCCGACGGTCACCTCGAGGGAACAGCGCTGGCATCCGGGGCAGTCGCCCGGTATCCGCGTGCGGTAGGGCGGCTGGTTGAGCCAGCCGCGGACCAGTTCGTCCTCATCAGCGAGATGCAGGACAAGAAGGGCGAGGGCGCGGGGCGGCAGGGTGAGGGCGGGTAGGGCGTGGAGGATGCGCCGGATCGGGTCGCGCCCGGCCGGGAGTCGGTACATGCCGGCGAGCCACGTCAGCCGGCCGTCTAGGCGTTGGATGCGCTCCGCCCACGTCTGGGTGCGCGGTGGGGGCCGGTCGGCGGTCAGCGTGGCCACCGGGTCGGCGTGTCCGCCGATGGTGTGGATGGTGCCGTGAATGGGGCTACGCAGGATCGCGGCGGCGGTGAGGGCGTCGCCTCGCCGCTCGGCCTCGGCGGAGGCGAGCACGTCTAGGCGCTGCCGGCGGTGTGGATGGACCAGGCGGCGGCGGTGGCGTGCAGGTGGTGCGATGGCCCGGCTGCGACCATCCAGTGTGGCTAGCATCGCCACGCCCACCCCGGTCAGCGGCCGGCCGGCGTTGGCGGTGCCGAAGGCGTTCTCCTCGCGCGGCACTACATCGCAGAGCAGCCAGTCGTAGGAGAACCCGAGGTCGGTGACGGAGGCGCCGATCGCCGTACGGACGAAGCTGTTGGCGCCGTCGCAGCCGATCAGCCGCGAGCCGGCCAGTGTCCGGGCGCCGCCGTCCGGTCTCTGCGCGGTCAGACTGACGGCGTCAGCGTTCTGTTCGATCCCGGCCGCCGTGTGCCCGCGCAGGACCGTGATGAGGTCGCGGATCCCGGGCTCGGCGGCCCGCTCGGCCAGCGCCGCTTCCAGGGCGGGCTGGTCGAACGCGGTGGCGTCCGGCCACCCGTACGCCCCGGGGGACGCAAAGGCCACCCGCATCAACGGCTTGCCGTCGGCGTTGCGCCAGTCGTACGCGTCCACCGCCACCCCGATCGCGTCGAACGCCGGGCCGAGGCCGAGCGCCGCCAGGGTCCGAGCCGTCTCGCCGTCGAAGACGGTGGCCCGGGGCATCGGGTACGGCTCGGCCCAGCGTTCGACCACCGTGACCGGATGCCCATGCCGGGCCAGCAGCAGCGCCCGCACCTGACCGACCGGCCCGTATCCGACGACGAGGACCGGCGGCGGTGGGGCGGTCATGCGGCCGTGGGGTTGTCCTCAGACATACATGATCACCAGGGCGGCTGCACCCACCTCACCCACCCCGCCCGCAGACGTCCCTCCTGGTTAGACAGTGACGAATCTGATTTCATCACTCGATTCGTATAGGTAACCGAGCGGAACCGACAACGGCGCGCTGCCACCGACGCCGGCAACCGTCAGCACACCGATGTGCACCGCGGCCAGGAACTGCTCCCGGTCCTCCTTGGTCATTTTGGTCATGTCAGCGATTCCTTTCTCCGCGTGGCGAGTCGGCGTGATCGGTCCGCTCGGACCCATTGCGCAGCAGCACCTTCACGGTGATCGCCGCGCCGACCGCCACCACCGCGCTGATGACACCTACGGCGTTGAATCCGGTTACGAACGCTTCCCTGGCCACGGTCAACAGCTCGCCACTGGCCGGATCGGGCAGCGCACCAGCGACGTTGCTCGCCCGGGCGAGGCTTTCGCGGGCCGCGGCGGCGTCTGCCTCCGGCACGCCCGCTGGCATGGGACTCAGCACTCTGGTGTACACGGCGGTGAGGACACTGCCGAGCGCGGCGACGCCGAGTGCGATACCGAACTCCGTGCTGGTAGTGGACATCGCGGCGGCGGCCCCGGCCCGCTCCGGCGGAGCGCTGGACACCGCCAGGTCGGTGACCAGGAGCACCAGCGGCGCCATCCCGGCGAGGACGACCACCATGCCGATCACCAGCCTCCAGTGGCCCGACCCGGGGCCCACCAGGGCGAGTTGGACGTATCCCGCGGCCGCGACGAACAGGGTGCCCGCGAGCAGCCGGTCGCGCCGAACCTTGGCCGCGATGGTGGGGATGAGCATGGCCGTCAGCGCGAAGACCACGGTGCCCGGAAGCAGCCACAAGCCCGCCCGCAGCGGGGTTTCGCCAAGCACCAGCTGGAAGTACTGGGGCAGTAGGAGCAGCATGCCGCCGATCGCGAACTGCCCGAGCAGCAGCGCGCCCAGTGACACGCTGAACGCGCGGTTGCGGAACAGGCGCAGGTCCAGCAGGGGGCTCTCGAGGCGGTACTGCCTCCGGAGGAACAGTACGGTGAAGCCGGTGCCGGCAACGGTGCCGACCACGACCGGCCACGACAGGCCGTCGCTGGCCAGTTCCTTGAAGCCGAAGGTGATCGGCAGAATGGAGACCAGGGAAAGGCCGACGCTGGGCAGGTCGAGCTTGCCGGGCAGGGTTGTCGTAGGGCCGTCGAGCAGCAGCGGCGTGACCAGCAGCACCAATGCCATCATCGGCACGGCGATGATGAATACCGCACCCCACCAGTAGTTCTCGAGCAAGGCGCCGCCCACGAGCGGCCCGATCGCGCCGCCGAGGGTGAAGCAGGTCATCAGCACCGCGATGGCCCGGGTGCGCTCCTTCGGATTGACGAAGAGGCCGCTTACCAGGCCCAGGATCGTCGGCACCAGCGCGGCGCCGGCGATGCCGAGGATGCCGCGGGCGGCGATCAGTATCTCGGCGCTTGTGGAGTACGCGGCCATCAATGACGCCGCGCCGAACGCCGCGGCACCGATCATCAGCAGCCGTTTGCGTCCGATCCGGTCGCCGACGGTACCCATGGTGATCAGCAGCCCAGCGACGAGGAAGCCGTAGATGTCCTGGATCCAGAGCATCTGTGGCCCACTGGCATTGAGGTCGGCGGTGATCTGCGGCAGGCTGAGGAACAACACGGTGTTGTCCATTGCGATCAGCATGCTGGCCGCGGTCATCACGGCGAGTCCGATCCACGCCCGCGGGTCGGCGCGTGCCTCATCCTCCGTCGCGGACGAGTCGCCCCGGCCGATTTCAGGCTCGGGCTTTGTCATGGTGTTCTCCTCGGCGGATTGTGCTCCTGGCGCTACCTGTCACGGGGTCCGCCACTGGTGTCGAACCCCCTCGGCCTGCATCCGTGAGGCTGGCAAGTTCCGCTCTCGCCTCGCTTTCGTCGCGCACTCGTGCCGTCTCGCGCGGTCTGGTGTCCAACTCGCGGATGTACCGCGCGGGGGCCCGGGTTCGGCATAGCAGAGGCGCCGCGACCGGCGGGGCAGGTCAGGTACGCAATAATTTGCGGGGAGAAAGTAACCCGGTTCTGGAGGACCGTGCCGGGCATGCCCAGGATGCTTGTCACTGGTGGTGCTTGATTCATCGGAGCAAATTTCACTGGATGTACGATCAGAAATCATCCGGAATGTGACGTCGTCGTTCTCAACGCATTGACCTATGCCGGCAACCGCGCAGGCCTCGCACCGGTCGCCGAGGCGGTCACGTTCCACCAGGGGGACATCTGTGACTCCGCCCTCGTCGACCGACTGGTGGCCGACGTCGACGTCCTCGTCGGCTTCGCAGCCGAGTCATATGTAGACAGTTTCCTACAGGACCCCTGGCCGTTCGTTCGTAGTAACGTGATCGGTACGTACACCCTGCTGGAGGCCGCTCGCCGGCACGACCGTCGGTTCCACCATCTCGACGGACGAGGTCTGCGGAGACCTGCCGATGGAGGCCGGGAAATTCACGGAGACCACACCGTATGGCCCCTCCAGCCCGTATTCGGCCACGAAGGCCGGCTCGGACCTGCTGGTGCGGGCCTGGGTGAGGTCGTACGGTCTGGCGGCCACCCAATCCAACTGCGCCAACAACTACGGGCCCTACCAACACGTCGAAAAGTTCATTTCCCGACAGGTCACCAACATTATCTGCGGCGATCGCCCGAAATCGTACGGCTCCGGCGGGCACGTGCGGGAGTGGACACACGTCGACGATCACAGCTCGGCGGTACACGCGATCTTACGGGCGGGGCGCATCGGCGAGACGTACCTGATCGGGTCGGGGGAGGGGAGCTGCGCTACGCCAATGACACCACCAAGCTCCGCACCGAGCTGGGCTGGCGGCCACGCTGCGACGACCTCCGCGCCGGGTTGGCTACGACCATCGAGTGGTATCGGGAGAACGAGTGGTGGTGGAAGCCGTTGAAGGGCGTTGCACCAACCCAATGATCTTCCCGCGCCGCCTCAATTCAGGACTCCAGCCGAGATCTTGAATGGCGGCTGCCGTACTACTGTTGGATCATGCGTTTCGGGGTCCTTGGTCCAGTGGCGGTCTGGTCGTCTGCGGGCGTTCCGGTGTCGGTGTCCGGGACGAAGCTGCGGGCCCTCCTGGTCGCGCTCCTGGTGCGGGAGGGCAGGATCGTGTCCACCGATCGACTGATCGAGGACCTGTGGGGTGGTGACCTGCCCGCCAAACCACTCGCGACGCTGCAGAATAAGATCTGGCAGCTCCGCCGGTCGCTTGAGGCCGCCGAACCGGGCGCCGGGAACGCTGTCGTGCACCAGCAGAGCGGCTACCTCCTGCGCACCGAGCCCGGCGCGGTGGACGCCGAGCGATTCACCAGGATAGTCGGGCAGGCGAGGGCCACCGAGGACCCGCGGGCACGTGCGGCCCTGTTCGCCGAGGCGATGACGTTGTGGCGGGGCGAGCCGTACGCCGATGTCGCCGACCTGGAGTTCGCCCGTCCGGCGATCGCGGTGCTGGACAACCAGCGCGTGCGGGTGATCGAGGACCACGCACGGGCCCGCCTGGAACTGGGCGAGCAAGCGCAGCTGGTGGCAGAGCTGGCCGAGGTCGTCGCCCAGTACCCGCTCCGGGAACGCCTGCAGGCCACCTACCTGCTCACGCTCTACCGGGCCGGACGGCAGGGAGAGGCACTGCACGGATACGCCGAACTGCGTGAACGGCTGCGCAGCGAACTGGGAACCGACCCGGGCCGCGAACTGGTCGAGCTGCACCGCGCGATGCTCGACCAGAGTCCCGCGCTCGACCCCGTCCCTGCGGATGTCGGTCCGCCGACCAACCTGCCCGCGCCGCTCACCGACCTGATCGGCCGGGACGGAGACCTCGAGACGGTCTGCTCGCTGTTGTTGACCGGGCGTGTCGTCACCCTCACCGGGATCGGTGGCGTGGGCAAGACAAGGCTCGCGCTCGCCACGGCCGAGCGCCTGCGGGACTCTTTTCCGGGCGGCACATTCCTCATTCCGTTGGTGAACCTGCCACCTGGCGCTGATACCGCCACCGTGGCTGCGCTCGTGGCCAGGATTCTGGACGTCCGGGACGGGATCGCCTCCAGTCGGTCGCGTGCCACGTGGTTCGCATCGCCTACCAACCGGCTGGTCGAGATGCTGCGCGCCAACCGCGCGCTGCTGGTCTTCGACAACTGTGAGCACGTCATCGATGCCACCGCCGAACTGATCGACGCACTGCTCCGCGCGGCCCCCGGCCTGCACGTGCTGCCGACCAGCCAGGAGCCCCTACGGCTCACCGGTGAGCAGGTGCACGTCGTAGCGCCGCTCGGGGTGCCCGACACTGATACCGACACCGATCCGGCCCGGTCGAGCGCGGTGAAACTCTTCGCCGCCCGTGCTGCGGCCGCCTCGCCGGGGTTCGCCATCACCCCCGATGACGCCGCCGCGGTGGTGAGCATCTGTCGTCGCCTGGAGGGCATCCCGCTGGCGCTGGAACTGGCTGCCACGCAGGTGCGTGGCATGGGGGTGCACGAGCAGGCCCGCGCGCTTGACAACCGGTTTCACCTGCTCGCCGCGGGTAAACGCGGTGAGCCGAAACGCCACCAGACCCTACGGGCAACGATCGACTGGAGCTGGGAGCTGTTGTCCGTCGCGGAGCGTGCGGTTCTACGCAGGCTGGCAGTGCATGTCAGTGGGTGCACCCTCGACGGCGCGGTGGCGACCTGCGCGGGCGAGGACGTGGCGCCCGCCGTGGTGGTCCACTTCCTGGCCAGCCTGGTCGACCGGTCGTTGGTGACCGTCACCGACGACCGCCGTTACCGGCTGCTCGCCCCCGTCATGGCCTACTGCGTCGAGCGGTTGCGCGAGGCGGGCGAGTTCGACGAGGTCCGCCGCAGGCACAGTCGGCACTATCTCGCGTTCGCGGAAGAGGCCGAGCCGCAGCTGCGCAGTCACGGGCAACGAAGCTGGCTGTCCATCCTCGACCGGGAGAACGCCAACCTCCGCGTCGCGCTGGATACCTTTCTGCGAGAAAATCGGCCTGAGGAGGCGTTACGACTGGTTACCGCGTTGGGGTGGTATTGGGTGCTCCGCGGCAGGCTGCGAGAGGGTCAGGACTGGCTGGCCGCCGCGCACGCGCACCCCGGCCCGGCTCCGGACAACCTGAGGGCTGCAGCGTTGGCCTGGTCGGCGGGCATCCGCCTGATGCTGGGCGAGCGGCCCGACGTCGGCGACGATGAGATCGTGGGAGCCGGCGCTGATGTGGGCCTGGCCAGAGCGCGGTGGTTCCGGGGGGCCGCGCTGTACAGCTTCGGTGACCTCGCTGCCAGCGAGGCCGAAGTGCGCTGGGCACTGACGACCTTCCGCGCGCTCGAGGACCAGTGGGGGATCGCCGCCGCGCTGTGGACGCGGGGGTTCTTCACCATGCTGCGCGACGACCTCACCACCCTGCGCCGGGACTGCGAGCGCAGCGTCGAGCTGTTCAACGAGCTCGGCGACCGCTGGGGCCAGTTGCAGGCCACCGGAAGCCTCGCCGAACTCGCCGAGTTGGCCGGCGACTACGCGCAGGCGGAGCGCTGGCACCGGGAGGGGCTTCGCACCGCAGAGGACCTCGGCCTCTGGGCCGACGTCCCGGTGAAGCTGGTCGGCCTGGGCCGGGTCGCCATGTTCACCGGGGACTACTCGGGCGCCAGGAAGCCCTTGGAACGAGCGGCGCGGCTCGCGGCCGAACAGTCGAACCGTTTCTGGGAGATCGTGGCGGACGCGAACCTCGGCGGCTGTTCGCGTCGCGCGGGCGACCTCGACACGGCGGAAGCCCACCTCCGCAACGCCCTGAAGTCCTATCAGCGGATCGGGCACGAGCCCGGTGTTGTCAACACGCTGGCCGAGTTGGGGTTCGTCGCGGAACTCCGGTGCGACGCCTCCGAGGCGTTCGCCTGTCACATCGCGAGCTACACGCGCGCCCGAAAGCTCGGCGATCAGCGGAGCGCGGCACTCGCGCTCGAAGGGCTCGCCGGCACGCAGGTCGTCGCGGGCCGCCCGGTCCGTGCGGCCCGGCTACTCGGGACGGCCGCCGCGCTGCGGGAACGGCTCGGCGCGCCGGTACCGGCACCGGCGCGTCCCGACGTCGAGCGGATCACCGCGGCGGTGCGTGACAGTCTCGGTACGGAAGAATTCGCCGCGCAACTCCAGACTGGCCGGGGACAGGAGCCGCAGGAGCACCTGCCCTGCCGGTGACACTGTGGCCGCCGCTCGTAGCCGGAGAAAGGCTCAGCTGGCTTCTGCGCCCTCGCGTGTGCCCTGCTCCTGTTGCCTGATCCACCCGGCGACCTGCACCCGGGGAGGAGCGACCCAACTTGCGCATGATCTTGCGTAGGTGGTTCACGGGAGTTGCCCCCTGGTCCTGGACACTTGAGCCTTGGATCGTGATGGTCCGGGGAGATCAGGCGTCCCTGACAGATTGTGATGAAGCACTACCCCGCCGAGTTCAAGGCCGACGCGGTGGCGTTGTAGCGGTCTCGGCCGGGGGCGACGATCGCGCAGATCGCTGACGATCTCGGGGGCAACCGGGAGACGTTGCGCAGTTGGGTCCGCGCCGATGATCAGCGTCGGGGAGCGTCGGGCGGGCCGGCGGCGCCGCCGGCGGCTGGCTCGGTGGAGGACGAGAACGCCGCGTTGCGACGCAGGGTCCGCGAACTGGAGGAAGAACGGGACATTCTGCGGAAGGCGGCCCGGTATTTCGCCGGGACGCGCTGGTGAACCGCTCCCCGGTTCGTCGCCGACCATCAGCAGCGCTACGGCGTGAAGCGGTTGTGCAAGGTTATCGGGGTGTCTCGCTCGAGCTTCTACTACTAGGGCTCGGCCGCCAAGACGCGGGCCGCGAGGGAACCTGTTGCTGTTCTCGTTCGTGCCGCGCTGCCAGGGCTGTGCGGGGTCACAGAAGTAGATAGCGAGGCGAGTGCCGTGACCACGAACGTTCACGGTGTTGGTTGACACGCCGTCTGGCCTGCCGGCCGGGCGGCGTCGTGGCGGTCAGGCTGTGGCGGTGGCAGATCATCGACTACGTCACCGTTGAGATCCTCGCCGACGGTGGACCGTCGGGGCTGGCGTCCGGCAGCGCGCACAAATCCAGGCGGGGGCCGACCAGTTGAGATCCTCGCCGACGGTGGACCGGTCGGGCAAGGCAGCTCGCGGTAGTCACCGGATCGTGTTCCTCGGCCACCAACACCTATCCGACCGAGGCTGGCCGCCTGAAGTGGCACTCAAATCGCCTTTTGCGCCGGGCAGCCGACGGCAAGTGCGCTGATCACAGAGGTTTGCCGAGTTGGTGACACGCCGGTCCGGCGCCGGACCGGGGTCCGATGCGGGTCGGCGAGCTGTGACCAGAACCCCGGCGGCTACTTGGCGCCCGTCATCGATTGAGTCGCGCGATGGCTGCCTCGACGCCGTCGAGGATCAGGTCGAGGCCGAAAACGAAGTCTTGGTCCTCTGGGTTTTCGCCTGGTTCCGTCTCGAAGGCGCCTGCTTTGAACAGCAGTGCGGCCTCCGGGAAGCGCTCGGGGTGGACGAGCGCGGCGAGGGCCCGGCCGTAGTTCTGTTCAGCATCCGCCTGGCTAAGCCCGGTGCCGCGGCGGCCCTCCGCCATCTGCCGGCCTTGCTGGATCGCGTTGCGCACGTATCCGCTGACGACGACGAGGACGCCTGCCTTCGTCCCCGGATCCAGGCCGGTGTCGCGCAGGACCCGCAGGAACGCGTCCATCCAGCCGATGGCGTTCGGCCCTCGGGGCGGGCCCACGACCGGAACCTCCACGAGCCACGGGTGCTCGGCGTACCGGGCGCGGATCGCCGCCGCCCACCAGTGCACGCCGTCGCGCCAGCTGTCCGCGTCGAGCCCGGGGGCGGACCCGGTGGCGTGGTCGGCCATCAGCTCGACGAGTTCTTCTTTCGAGCCCACGTGCCGGTACAGCGACATCTTGGTGAAGCCGAGCGCCTGCGCGACCTTCTGGAGGGTCACCCCGTCCAGGCCCTCCCGGTCGGCTAGGTCGACAGCGGCGCCGACGACCCGGTCGACGTCGAGTTCGGCGGGCCGGCCGCGTCGTGCGGACGCCGAGAGCCGCCAGAGCCGCGCCAAGTCGGCGGGCACCTCTCCGGCGGTGGACGGTTTATTGTGTCCCATGGATAGTATCTCCGGTACACTAACTGTGCGGTTGGGGCGAGTGGAAGAAGAAGCATATGGACGGATCAGCGAGCGCGTTAGGCGCCACGGCGAACCGGGCGCCCGCCGGGCAGCGCCTCCACGACGTCGATGCCGTGCGAGGCTTCGCGCTGCTCGGCATCTTCGTCGTGAACATCACCTTCATGGCCTCCGGTTACCCCGGCAACCTCGTTCCGGACCCGGCGTTCTCCTCGCTCTTCGACGACCTAGCGCGGGACGTGTCCGCGGTGTTCGTCGACATGAAGTTCTACATCCTCTTCTCGTTCCTGTTCGGGTACAGCTTCACCCTGCAGATGGAGTCGGCGGAGCGCGCGGGCGCGGCGTTCGGGCCGCGGATGCTGCGCCGGATCGCCGGCCTGTTCATCCTCGGCGCCCTGCACACGGTGCTCCTGTACGGCGGCGACATCCTGATGACCTACGCGGTGGTCTGCCTGATCCTCCTCGGGATGCGGCGGGTCCGCGACCGGACGGCGCTGCGCGTCGCCGGCTTGCTCTACGGGATCGTGCTGCTGAGCCTGCTGACCAGCGGGCTCCTCGTGGACTCCTCCGCGTTCCTGCCGACCGAAGCTGAGGCACTGGCCAACGCCGAGAACGCAACGGCCGCGATGCTCGGCGGATGGGGCGACGTCATCGGCCACAACCTCTCCGGGCTCCCCCTCCTGATGCTCCAGTCCGCGACGTTCCAGGGGCCAACGGCGCTGGCGATGTTCCTGCTCGGCATGGTCGCCGGCCGGCGACGGCTCCTCGCGGGCGTGCGCGGTCACGAGCCGGTGCTGCGGCGGATCCAGCGGATCGGCTTCCCCGTAGGGATCGCGGGCGGTGTGGTGTACACGCTGGGTGGCGGCAACGGCGAGACGCTGGCCGTGGCGGTGAGCGCGGTGACCGCGCCGCTGCTGACGGCCGCGTACGTGGCCACGCTGCTGCGGATGATGCACAGCCCGCGGCTGGCGTTCGTGCAGCCGGCCCTGGCACCGGCGGGGCGGATCGCGCTCACCAACTACCTGGGGCAATCGCTTCTTGGGCTGCTCATCTTCAGCGGTGTCGGGCTTGGCTTGGCCGGGAGTGTGTCGCCAATGGGGACGACCGGGCTGGCATTGCTGATCTTCGCGGTGCAACTCGCGGTGAGCGCGTGGTGGCTGCGACGGCAGCGGTACGGGCCGGCGGAGTGGGCGCTGCGGTGGGTGACCAACGGAGAACGGCCGGGGATGGCGCGCTGCGGTCGGCGTGCACGGCGAGTATGTCGAACCGGGTCGCGACGGCGCGGTGGCCTTTGAGTCGGTTGATGCCTTGGACGGGATTGTGGCCCGGATACCGCGTCGGCGTAGGTAGCGGCGGTTCGCCCGGGGACGTGTACGCCTTGTCGGCCAGGACCGCAGCGCTTGTTACCACCACACGAACGGCTTGCCAAGCCCGCGCCGCCGATCTTTTTGGAGACCTCAAGAGCCAGGTAACGGGCAGGCATCCCGCGGACCCCGGCAGGCCGTTCGGGACTCATTAGGTACGGGGTGGCCCCAGGTCAACGGGTCGCCCGCCGTCCCGCGGCTGCCTTCGGTCGGGGCGCGGTGCAGGTTCGTGCGACGTCGGCGGACTCCTGTCCGGCGCGACCGCGGTGCCGTTTCGTGCTCAGCAACGGCTCGCTCAGCAGGAGGGCCACGGTGGCGAGGGTCAGCAATGCGCCAACGAGGAACGCACCGCGGACCTCGAATGCCGACAGCACGGCACCGCCGACGAATGCGCCGGCTGCGACGCCGACGTTGAAGGCGGCCGAATTCGCGGCGAACCCGATCTCCGTACGCCCGGGACTCACGTGCAGGATGCGCGCCTGGGTGGCCGTGAAGATGGGTGCGGCGGAAAGCCCGAGCAGAGCGAGGGCGGCGATGACCACGGCCTGGTTGCCCGCGTACTGGAACAGCACCAGCATCGCGGCTGTCTGCACGCCGACCGCGATCACCAGGCAATTGCGCGGGTGTCGGTCGAGCAGGTGGCCCAATAGCGCGACGCCGATGATTCCCGCGCCGCCGTAGACGAACAGGAGTGGACCCACCATGCTTTCCGGGAAGCCGGCGTTCTGGGTGATGAACTCGCCGATGTAGGTGAAGCCGGTGTACAGACCGGTCATCGCCACCGCCGTGGTGAATAGCACCACGAAGAAGTGTCGGCGGTCCGGGGCCGAGCCGTACGCGGCGTGGCTCTCCTCCGGTCGGGTGGTCGGCAGCAGCGCGGCGATGAGGGCGGCGATGATGAGCGCGAGGACGCTGAGAATGATGAAGGGCAGCTGCCACCGGGTGTGCTGACCCAGCCAGGTGCCGGCGGGAACACCAAGCAGGGTGGCCAGTGAGCCGCACACTGATGTCACGGCGAGGACCCGGCCGCGTATCTCCGGCGAGAACAGTCCGACCGCGACCGAACCCATGACGGCCCAGAACACGGCCTGCGCCACGGCTACGACGATGCGAGTGCCCAACAGGACGCCGTACGAGGTGGTCAGCACCGATCCGATGGTCGCCACGGCCAGCACGACCATGACACCGGAGAGCACGAAACGGCGGGGCATGCGCCGGGTGAGCTGCGCCATCGGCAGCGACACGGCAGCGACGGCGAGGCCGTATCCGGTGACCAGGAAACCGGCGGCCGGCAGGGATACGCCAAGGTCGGACGACATCAGATTGAGCAGGCCGATCGGCAGATTCTCCGTGGTGTTGAAGATGAAGGCGGAGAGGGCGATGGCCAGCAGGACGCTCACGCGGCGTCCGACGTCAAACGACATCCGTCGGTCGTTCCCTTCGGGTTGGTCAGGTGTTCGCCAGAGTGTGCCGGACCGCGCGACTCAACGCCACCAGTCCGTCGCCCCTCCACATCGGATAATGGTCACCGGGTATGATCTCCTCCCGGACGTCGGTGGCGAGTCCCTCCCATGACATCAGGTGGGGATCGGAATCCCGAGCTCTCAGAACCGACACCGGACCGTCGTAACCACTGGCGGCGCTGGGCGACGACCCGACCCGGTGGCCGGCCGCCGACGAGCGCCCGCTGCCCGGAAACCCCTTGATGGGCCGCTCCTGATCCGCCGGCAGCGGGCCGTCAGGCGGCGCCGACGGTGGCCTTGAGCTTGAAGACGCCGTCGCGGTGCTCGGTGTGCAGCACGCCCCCGGTCTCCCGCAGTCGGTCCGCCAGGCCATCCAGTCCACCGCTGTGCGGATCGGCGGTGGCCGCTCCGGCGTCGCGTGCCCCGTCGTTGATCACGGTCAGTCGGGCGCCCGGCCCGGCGCGGGCGACGGTGATTGAGCAGGTCTGCGCTCGGCTGTGCCGCATCACGTTGGTGACCGCCTCGCGCAGCACCGGCAGCAGGGCGCCGGCCAGGGCGGGCGGCAGGTCGTCGGCAGGCTGGCGCACGTCGCACCGTACGCCGGACGAGGTCAGCACCTGGGCCACCGCGAGGACCTGCTCGCGCAGGTCGACCCGGCGATAGCCGTGCACGACCGCGCGCATCTCGGTGAGCGCGGCGGCGGCCAGCGCCCGGGCATCCTCGGCCTCCCGGCCGGCACGGTCCGGGTCGGTATGCACCAGGCGCGAGGCCAGCTCGGTCTTCAGCGCGATCACCGACAGGCTGTGCCCGAGCGAGTCGTGCACCTCGCGGGCGAGCCGCAGCCGCTCCTCTCCGGCGGCGACCCGGCTCGCCGCGTCACGGGCCTGCTGGGCCTGCACCAGGAAGGTCCAGAACCACTGGTGCACCAGGTTCCACACCGCGATCGAGAGACCGAGCACCCCGGTGATGGTGAGCGTGCCGCGCGGTGACGAGCCGGTCCAGGCCGCGGCCAGCGCCGCCGTCACCGGCGCGGCGACGGCCGCAGCCCAGGCGAACCGCCGGGGCAGCAGGGGCGCGGTGCCGCCGATGGTGGCACCGACGAACGCCCACGTCGGCCACTGCGGCGCGCCCAGCGGGGCGGACATCGGTACGGACAGCGCCGAGGTGACGGTGAATCCGGCCAGCAGCAGACGGGTCGTGCGGGCCGGCAGACCGGGCGTCACGGCGAGGTAGGCCACGCCGGCCACCCCGGCCGCGAACACCAGCAGGCCGACGGCACCGAGGGCGATGACAACCGGGTCGTCCTCCCAGCGGACGCCCGACATGGCGAGGACCACGCATGCCGCGCCGGCGCTGGCGATGCCGGCGAAGGTGACCCACCGGGCTCGGACGGTGCGCGGATCCGGGCGTGCGACGAGCATCGATCCGATCACCGATACAGATTACGCGACAGAATGCGGGCCGGGCTGCCAGGTTTGCGGGAACTGCCGCGAACTTGCTTTGCCAATAGACCGGTAATTGTGCGGAATGAATCGGTCGAATCGGCGCCGGGCGCGATTGCCCAAGTGTGCGCGGCCGGGCTAATTTCGCTGGAAGAAGTCTCCCTGGCTGGAGGGAATGGTGGCCGCACCCGTCGGAATCCCGCGGCGACGTGGATCCGGAGCAACGTGTGATGGGGGTGGTGCCGGCCTTCGAAGCCGACATGCTCGGCACCCTGGAGCGCACCTTCGCGCCGAGTACGGCGACTGCGTCGCTTACCGCTTTGGTCCGCGCCGGCCGCGGAGAGTCGGGTTCACCGCGGTCGGCGCCTTCCACCCCGACGACGTCGCCCGCACCATGCTGGACACCACGGTGTTCGCAACGGCCTGCTGCGCGATGTCCGCCGACGCCTGTTCGCCATCGCCGACCGGCCGGGCCGGTCCTGGCCCGAATGACCGCGTGGGAAAGGATCACGTCCGGGGCGGGTTCAGTGCAGGGGTCAACCGTGCAAACGACACGGTCGAGTCATGACAACACGGGGATTGGCATTGTGTTCCCGGATGGACAGGCTGATGTCATGAAGGACGTTGTCATTGAGGTGAACCAGCTGCGTCGCAGCTATGGGAAGTTCGAGGCGGTCCGGGGGGTGTCTTTGGCCATCCGTCGCGGCGAGCTGTTCACGCTGCTGGGCACCAACGGCGCCGGCAAGACGACCACGATCGAGGCGCTCGAGGGGTTGCAGCGGCCGACCTCCGGCGAGGTGCGGGTGCTCGGCCTGGACCCGATCGCCGACCGCTCCGCGGTGCGTCCGCGGACCGGCGTGCTGCTCCAGCACGGCGGTTTCACCGGCGCCCTGACCGTACGCGAGACCATCGAGTCCTGGCGTGCGCTCACCGTCCGTCCGCGCACCACCCGCGACATGCTCGAGACGATGGAGCTGGCCGACCGGGCCGACGTCGCCGTCGAGCAGCTCTCCGGCGGCGAGGGCCGGCGGCTGGAGCTGGCGCTGGCCGTGATGGGCCGTCCGGAGGTGCTCTTCCTCGACGAGCCGACCGCCGGCATGGACCCGGCCTCGCGGCGCCGCACGTGGGATGTCATCCGCGAGCTGCAGGCGGGCGGGACCACCATCCTGCTCACCACGCACTACCTCGAAGAGGCGGAGGTGCTCGCCGACCGAGTGGCGATCATGCAGGGCGGGCACATCGTGTCTCACGGAACGCCCGAGGAGGTGGTGCACACGCTGCCGGCGCGGATCACGTTCCGCTTACCGGAGCGGTCCGACCTGCCCGACCTGCCGCACGGCACGCTCTCGGTAGACGGCGACCGCGTCGCCTACGAGACCCGCGACCTGCAGGGCGACCTCTGTCGGCTGCTGGACTGGGCCAAAGCCGCCGGAGTGCGGCTGTACGGGCTCTCCGCGCGCCCGGCCACCCTCGAGGACGTCTTCCTGGACATCGCCGGCGAGCACGCTCACGCCGGTCACCGACTGGAACGTGAGGAAGTTCGATGACCACCGTCACGACAGATCGGGCGGCGCGGCCGTCCTGGCAGATGCTCGCCTTGCTGCGCATGGAGCTGCTGGCGCTGCGGCGCAACTGGACCGCCACTGCCCTCTCCGTGGTCACTCCGCTGCTCATCGGGCTGCTATTGACCAGCGGATACGGCGGCCAAGCGGTCTCCGGGGTGCGCCGGGTGGTCAGCGTGACCGCGCTGATCGTGGTCTTCGTGGTGCACCATCACTTGACCACCGTTTACGCCTCGCGCCGGCAGGAGAACGTGCTCAAGCGGATGCGTGTGGGTCTGCCGTCCGACAGCACCATCCTACTCGGCACCGCCAGCAGCACCGTGCTCACCTTCTTGGCGCAGACCGCCGTACTGGTGCTCTATGCCATCCTGGTGCTCGACCTGCCGGTGCCGCGGCACCCGCTGGTGATCCTGCTTGCACTGCTGCTGGGAGCCGCCGTGATGGCCGCCTTCGCCGCGGTACTGTCCGCGGTCACCCGCAGCTCCGAGGCCGCGATGCTGACCACCCTGCCGTCCATGGTGACTTTCCTGGCCGCCCCGGGTGCCCTGCTTCCGCTGGGCGCGCTGCCGGCGCCGATTGAGCGGGTGCTGTGGTTCCTGCCGACCGGCCCGTTCACCGAAATGCTGCGCGTCGGGTGGCTGGGACAGACCGACGGGGGCCGGGCGCTCGGCTTCTGGGACAGTCACCTGATCGCGCTGCCCTCGGCCGGTGTGCTGCTGGTGTGGCTGGTCATCAGCGCCTGGCTGACCCGCCGGTTCTTCCGGTGGGAGCCCCGGCAGGTCTGATCCGCCGCCGACCCATGGTGCACCATGGGAGTTCCAGACGAGGTGAAGGTGCGGATGGTCATGAGTGGCGACGGCGCCGGGCCGATGATCCGGGCGCTGCTGGCCGACGACGAGGATCTGATCCGGGCGGGGCTCGCCGCCCTGCTCGGTTTGGAGCCCGACATCGAGGTGGTGGCTGAGGCATTCGATGGGCGTGGCGCGCTGACCGCCGCCCGCGCCCACCGGCCCGACGTCGCCGTGATCGACCTGCAGATGCCGGCCCTGAACGGCATGGAGGTGTGCGCCGAGCTGGCCCGCGTCCTGCCGGGTTGCAAGGCGGTGATCCTCACCGGACACGGCCGTCCGCCGCATCTGCATCGGGCGCTGACCGCGGGTGCCAAGGGCTTCCTGCCCAAGGGTGCTCCGGGCGGCACACTGGCGGAGGTGATCCGCCGCGTGCACGGCGGTGGGCGCTACGTCGATCCGGCGCTCGCGGCCGACGCGCTGACCGCCCCCGAGTGCCCGCTGACCCCTCGCGAGCTGGACGTCCTGCGGCTGGCTGAGTTGGCCACGCCGGTCTCCGAGGTGTCGCGCCGCACCAATCTGTCGATCGGCTCAGTCCGCAACCACCTCTCCGCGGCAGTCAGCAAGCTCAAGGTGGCCAACCGGGCGGAGGCTTTCCGTACGGCGCGAGACAACGGGTGGCTTTGATCCTGGGCCGGCAACCCGGAGACCCGACCGCACCGCCACCAGGTCATACCGTCGACCGGCGGGGGAAAACCACACAGGTTAAAGATCAAGTTCGTAGTCCGCCCCCTCAAACTGTCGGGAGTGGCCGATATGATGGCGGGACTGTCACCCGAGAGGGGGCTCGTTGCGGGTAGCGGTCACTGGTGCCAGCGGTATGGTCGGCACGGCACTCGTTCAGCACCTCCGCGCCGAAGGCCACGAGGTCCGGCGCGTCTCGCGGCGGCTGCCGACGCATCCCAGCGACATCCAGTGGGATCCGGCCGAGGGACGGCTGGCCCGGGCCGACCTCGCCGACCTCGACGCGGTGGTGCATCTGGCCGGAGCGAATATCGGTACGCTGTGGACCGCCAAGAACCGGGACCGGATCTATCGCTCCCGCATCGACGGCACCAACCTGTTGGTGGCGGCTCTCGCCGGGGCGCGGTCGGCACCGGTCCTGGTCACCGCGTCGGCGATCGGCTACTACGGCGATCGCGGGGACGAAGAGTTGACCGAGGAGAGTCGGCCGGGGGACGGATTCCTGGCCCGGCTCTGCCAAGACTGGGAGGCCGCTGCGGCGCGGGCCACCGAGCACGGTTGTCGGGTGGTGCAGGCCCGGCTCGGGGTCATCCAGGCCCGCGACGCCGGCATGTTGGTGGCCATGCGGCGCTCCGCGCTCGTCGGACCGGTGGTCCGCTTCGGGCACGGGCGGCGTCACCAAAGCTGGGTGGCACTCGAGGACGTCACGCGCGCCATCACGTTCGCGCTCGCTACTCCAGCGCTGGCCGGCCCGCTCAACGTCACCAGCCCCAACCCGATCACGAATGCGGCGTACGCGGCGACGTTGGGGCGGATCATGCGGCGCCCGGTCATTCCCGTACCCCCGCTGTTGCCGCGGATCGCGCTGCCCGGTGTGGCCGACGAGCTGCTGCTGCAGAGCGCGAAGGTCCTGCCACGGCGATTGCTGTCGGCGGGGTTTCAATTCCGCTACCCGACCCTCGACGGCTGCCTGCGAGCGCTGCTGTGACTAGGCCACGACACCCCTTCCGGCTGAGAGGCTACCGGCGGTCGCGACCGTACGGGGACCGAGGTTAAGGACTTCGATACGCGAAACCCCAGCGCGGTGCTGACGCGCCGCGGCCCTTCGGCCGGCGGGTCCTTCACGGCGTGGCGCCGCGCGCCGTAGGTCGCAGCAGGTGATATCGGCCCGCGCGCGCCAGCGCTCAACGAGGTTGGTGAAGGGAAGAGTCCGATAGCGCCGACCTGATGGCTCAGGCGCGCTGTCGAATCGCACCAACCACCAACAAGATCGCGCTGGGCAGATAGAAAAGGCCCACCGAGGCCGCACCGAGGATGACGCTGATGCCGAGCACCGAGGCCGAGGCGATCGCCATCGGCCGCCGCGCGCGCCTTGGCGTGACCAGCGGGGCGGCGGCCACCGCCACCGGGATCAGGAGCAGGGCGGCCGCATCCCAATCGGCGACCTCTAGCAAGCTCTCTCGGTCCGTAGTTTCCACCGTCCCGGCCTGCTGGCCTGCCTCCATGGGCGTGCCGACGACGGTGCTCTCGGCGCTCGCGACCAGCGGTAGGAACAGCAGCGCGGCGCTCACCGTCATCGTGAGTAGGAAGGCTGCGAACAACCAGCGATTGTCCGAGACGGTGGGCGACCATCTGCGGTTGCGCGTAACGGCTTGCTGAGGCATCCCCGTTCCTCCGCTGTCGTTGTCGTCCTGGCTCCGACGGTGCCGTCGTGTAACGTGCTGCCGACTTCCCGATGCTATCGATGTTTGCTTCTCTTGGGCAGATTCCCGCTCACCGTCCGGTTCCTTCACGGCCGACGCCACCCCGGCCGCGGTGGGCGAGTCGGTCGATCAGTCGCCGCAACCGGGCCGCAAAATGTCCGATATTGATCGGAGAACGTGGATTTGCGGTAGGTACTCTTCCGGTAGCCGCCAGTCGCTGGACGCCGGCCGCCTGCGCGGCGTCGCGAGGGCCGCCGCGGCGACGGGTGTCGCGTTGTCCCGCAGATGTCGGACATCATATGCTGCCGATGGCTCGACGGCCGATGTGATACGCGCTGGCTGGTGCGGGGCTCGATATTCGCGGGAACTTCACGTAAGACCTGGAAGGTGGCGAGGATGAGAACGCTGGCCGCACTCGCTTACAGCAAGAGGAAGGCCATTCTCTACATATCGGCCGCTTTGTTCGTAGTTGCTGGTGCCGTCGGTGGCGGAGTAATTCCGATGCTTTCCGCCGGCGGCTTCACCGACTCCCGGACGGAGTCTGCGCGCGCGAGCGAGTTCATCCAGCGGGAGTTCGGCACCGGCGCACCCAACCTGATCCTGCTCGTTGTTGCCGACCAGGGCGTGGACGATTCCGCTGCGACGCGGGCCGGCACGGAGCTGACCAGCCGGTTGGCGGCTGAGCCGGGCGTCGCCGAGGCGACGTCCTACTGGACGCAGCAACGCCCCGCCGCCCTGCGCAGTAAGGACGGCGACCAAGCCCTCGTTCTGGCCCGGATCGAGGGCGACGAGGACGAGGTTGACAGTCGGATGGAGGCGCTGGGCGAGCGCTACAGCGGCGAGGTGGACGGGCTTCGGGTGCAACTCGGCGGCGCCGCCGAGGCGAACCGTGAGATCATCGAGAACACCGAGCGCGACCTGATCAAGATTGAAGCAATCACCTTCCCGATCGTCTTTGTCATTCTCATCTTCGTGTTCCGGGGCCTCGTGGCGGCTTTCCTTCCACTGCTGGTGAGTGGCCTGACCATCGTGTCGGTGCTTCTGGTGATCCGACTGTTGACCACGTTCACCGATGTCTCGGTGCTGGCCACCAACGTCGCGACCGGCCTGGGCCTGGGGCTAGCGATCGACTACAGCCTGTTCATCCTCACCCGCTACCGCGAGGAGCTACGTCAGGGTGCGGCGATGGACCGGGCCATTTCGGCGACGCTGGCCAGTGCGGGACGCACCGTGGTGTTCTCCGCCATCACCGTCGCCCTTTCGCTGAGCGCACTGCTGATCTTCCCGTTCGCCTTCCTACGCTCCTTCGCCTACGCCGGCATCCCGACGGCATTGATCGCAGCGCTGATCACCATCACGACTCTGCCGGCGTTGCTGGCCGTGCTGGGCCCCCGCGTGGACAAGTTCCAGATCTTCCCGCGTCGCAGCGAACCGGATCCCGAGCAGGGCTTCTGGCATCGACTGGCTACGTCGGTAATGCGGTTTCCCATCCCGGTGGCCGCCGTTGTCATCGTCGTGATGCTCTTCCTCGGTGCCCCGTTCCTCGGGCTGCGGATGGGATTGGCCGACGAGCGGGTTCTGCCCCAGGACGCCAGCGCGAGCCAGGTCGGGGCAACCCTGCGCGAGGACTTCTCGTCGATGGATTCACAGCCACTCAACGTGGTGCTGCCCGACGCCCCCGCGAGTGCCAATCGCGCCTCCGCAGTGACCAGCTATGCCACGAGCGTGTCGCAGCTGCCCGACGTGGCCCGTGTCGACACGGTGACCGGGAGCTTCGTGGACGGTACGCGGATGACCGAGGCGACCGTCCAGGCGACGCGCTTCGCGACCGACAGCAGCGTCTACCTGGCCGTCACGCCGTCGGTGGACAGCAGGTCGACCGAGGGTGAGCAACTGGTCAAACAAATCCGGTCACTGTCCGCGCCATACGACGCGCAAGTGAGCGGACCAGCGGCCGAACTGGTCGACTCGCTCGACTCCCTGTATTCCCGGATGCCGCTGGCACTGGCGCTCATCGCGGCCAGCTCGCTCGTGGTGCTTTACCTCTTCACCGGCAGCGTGTTGATTCCGCTCAAGGCCATTGTGCTCAACTGCCTGAGTCTCAGTGCTACCTTCGGCGCACTCGTCTGGGGTTTTCAGGACGGTCACCTCGAGGGGATCGTCGGCGAGTTCGAGGCCACGGGCGCCATCACCTGGACGGTGCCGATCCTGCTCTTCTGCATCGCGTTCGGTCTGTCCATGGACTACGAGGTATTCATTCTTTCCAGGATCAAGGAGGAGTACGACCGCACCGGCGACAACACTCTCGCGGTGGCCCGTGGACTGGAACGGACTGGCCGTCTGGTGACCGCAGCCGCGATCCTCATGGCCGTGGTCTTCCTCGGGTTCATTATCTCCGGCATCGTCTATCTGAAGGCTATCGGTGTCGGTCTGGCGTTGGCGATCCTCATGGATGCGTTCCTGGTCCGGGGGGCACTCGTGCCCGCCTTCATGCGACTGGCCGGTCGGTTCAACTGGTGGGCCCCCGGACCCTTGCGTGCTCTGCACCGCAGGATCGGCATCAGTGACTCCGATGGTGACGGCCACACACGGCAAGTCGCCCGCAGGGTCCAGCCAGGCAGGTCCGTCCCTGTTGCCGGTGAGTCCGAATAGCTGTCGTGGTCGATCGGGGTCGCGGCCGATCGGTCTCTAGGGCCTGGCGGTGGTGTCGGTCCGGTGCAGCACGCTGATCACGGTGTGAAGACCCCTGATTTGACCACTCAGGATCTGGGCTGATGACGTCGGAAACCGTGCTGGATGAACCACAGCGGGCGGTAATAATCGCTGCGTTGGACGAGTTTTACTGCCCCGTACAGGTGGACGATATCGGCGCCTTCGCTTCCAATTTACTGCCGCTTCCCAGTCCCGGTTCCGTCGTAGCGGCCGAGGCCTCTGCCTGGAATCTGGGCAGGTCAGGCCCGAACTGGATATGTCCTGCCCTTACGAACGGGAACGGCGCAGCGGATCACCGGTACTTGACTCGATCGGACTGGAGTCTCGAAAATCGACTAATAACTGAAAGCGACAGCAAGGCGCGGCACCTCTGGCTTGTCCGGGTCTTCTGTGACCAGTACATGATTGCCGAAGAGCAAGGGCTGGATGACTTAGAGTCAATCATCGCAAGGATTCGATTCCACAGTGAATTGTCGGCTTCTAGCCTGTCAACAGAATTGGTGTCCAACATTCTCGGTGGCGCGGATGAAGTTGAGGGTGAAATGATAGAGGAATTGCGTGAAGTCGCCGAAGACGCGCATGCATTTCTAGCGGTGCAAGATCGCTCCATGCAGCGTCAGCTAGCTCGGGACCTGGAGCGGCTCGGCGATTACTGTCGGCTATTTGGTAACACCTTGGCGGACTGAAATCCGATAGCGCGGCCCGGCTTCGGCCGGGCCGCTTTATTATGTAGAGCAAATTTGGACCAGCTCATTCCCGTGACCGCTGTCCGCGGTGCTCTGGCAGGGCCTCGGCAAAGTCGTGGACGTGTCCGGGATGAGGCATTCGGCTGAGGAGCGCCGGAGTTGCGGGGAGCAAGGCGGGCATGGCCGGTTCAGATGATCATCAGGGTGTCGAAGCCTCGATCGTCCGAAGGACCGCAGTGGTGGCGTCGGCTACCTGCTCAAGGACCGCGTGGCGCACGTCGGACAGTTCGTCGACGCGGTACGCCAGGTGGCCAGCGGCGGCACTGTGATGGACCCCGACGTCATCGCCCAGCTGCTGGCCCGCCGACGCGCCGACCAGCCGCTCGCCGCGCTCACCCCACGGGAACGCGAAGTGCTCGGCCTCATGGCGGAGGGCCGGTCCAACGCCGCGATCGCGAGCCGCATCGTCGTCACCGAGAAGGCGGTCAGCAAGCACATCAACAGCGTCTTCGCCAAGCTCGGCCTGCCGCCGTCGAACGACGACAACCGCCGGGTGATGGCGGTCCTCGCCTACCTGCGGGCCTGACCGGCAGGTTGTCCGGCCCCGCCGCGCGAACGTGGTGGTAGCACCACCCCGGTTCGGGCCCCTGCACTCCTGACCCGCCCGCCCGCATGACCTTGACTCGGAGCATCGGAGCAAGACCCGATCCCGAGAAGACGGAGGGTGCCATGTTCGGTCGTCGGCGTGCCGGTGAGGCCGTGCCGAGTGCGGAGGCTTTGCGACTGGTGGAGGAACGGATCGGGTTCGTGTTCCAGCAGTACAACCTCCTGCCCACGCTGACCGTGCTGGAGAACGTCGTGCTGCCGCTCAAACTCGCCGGCCGGCGGTTCGACACGGAACGAGCGGGGCGGATCCTGGAACAGATTCTTTTTTAAGATATCTTGAAAAGATGGCGGACATTCCCGATCACCTGGATCTGACCGATCCACGCGTCATGCGGGGGCTGGCGCATCCGCTGCGCCTGGCCCTGCTCCGCCTGCTGGCGCAGCAGGGCGCCGCCACCGCGACCGAACTCGCCGGGCAGCTCGGAGTCTCCGCACCCTCGGCCAGCTACCACCTGAGCCAGCTCGCCAAGTTCGGCTTCGTCGTCGACGCGCCCCGACCGGGCGGAGGACGCGACCGGCCCTGGCAGGCAGTCGCGCGTGGCTTCCGCTGGGCATCGGGTGCCAATTCCGCCCCTAAGACCGCCGCGGCGGCAGCGGCCCTGCGGCGCCAACTGACCGCGCACGGTCTGGCCGCGCTCTCCGAATACGAGACAGCGCAGGAGCGGTACCCCGGCTCCTGGCGGGAGGCGGCCTTCGTCATCACGGACACCGTTCTGCTCACCTCCGAGGAATTGACCGAGGTCGCGGAGGAAGTCAGGCAGGTGGTGGCCCGGGCACAGCGACGTCACGGCGGTGAGCGGGCGGGCGCCGCGGTCCGACCGGTGCGACTCTTCGCCTTCGGGGTGCCGGACGAGCCGCCACCCGTCGCCGACGAGGAGCAGCCGACCGTCACGCCCCGAGGCGAACCGTCCGATGACTGACCGTATCCCTCGCACCCGAGTTGGCGGCGACATCGCCGGCCTGCGATGGACGTACTGGACCTGCCATTTCCTCCGCTGGCTGCCCCTCGGTTTGGCCCTGCCCGTGCTGGCCCTGCTGCCGCTGGACCGGGGCCTGGGCCTCGGTCAGATCGGCGTGCTGTTCGGGGTCTACAACGCCACGTCGGCGCTCCTCGAGCTGCCGACCGGCACGTTGGCGGACGTGTTGGGCAACCGGCCGGTGCTGATCATCGCCGCGCTCCTCGAGACGGCCTTCTATCTGGGGTTCGCGCTGGCTCCGACGATGGTGGCCCTCACGGTCGCGATGATCCTGGGCGGCATCGGCCGTGCGCTCGCCTCCGGCGCGCTCGAGGCGTGGTACGTCGACCGTGTCTACGCCCGGGAGCCGGCCGCCGACGTCCGTCCCGCCATCGGTGGCGCCATGTTCCTCACCAACGTGGCCGTGCTCATCGGATCCGGTGCCGCCGTCGGCGTGTCCCTCCTGCCGAAGGAGCAACTCCCCGTCGACCTCCCGACCTCGGCGTTGCCGTTCGCCCTGGCGGTGCTCTGCGGTCTGCTCCAGATCGTCGCACTGCTCGCGCTGGTGCGCGGTGGCGAGGGCAGCAAGAGTGCCCGGGCCGGACTGGCCGAGCTGAGGAACGTTCCCGGCGTCATCCGCGAGAGCGTGACCTTCTCGGTCCAGCGGGGGAGCCTGCGCCTGATCCTCATCACGGGCCTCGCGGTCGGTGTCGGTATCGGTGCGGTGGAAGCGTTCTGGCAGCCAGCCCTTGCCGATCTCCTGGCCGATCCGTCGGCCACCACCACCATGGCCGGCCTGCTCGTCGCCGGCTCCACACTGGTCGGCGCCATCGGCTCGCTCATCGCCGCCCGGCTACCGGCCGCCGCCGCCCGCCACGCGCGGATCGTCTGCGGGGCGCTCTTCACGCTCCTCGCCGCCGCGATCGTCGCGCTGGCCGTCGCTCCCACCTTCGCCGTCGCCGCGACCGCCTTCCTGTTCGTGTACCTTCTGCTGGAGTTGCGCGCCCCCCTCAACCAGACACTGCTGCATCGCGCCAGTCCCGCCGGCCGGCGGGCCAGCGTCCTGTCGGCGTACTCGATGAGCACCAACGCCGGTGCGGTCATCGCCTCCTTCGGGTTCGGCGCGATCGTGGACAGCGTCGGCGTCGCCACGGTCTGGCTGTGCGCCGCCGCGGTCGTCGCGCTCGCGAGCGTGGCCTACCTACGGCTGACGCCCACTCCCCGGGTGCCCGACGCCCGGGGCGCGACCGTCGCCGAGTCCGCCCTTCCGCACTGACCAGGCGCGTCGGGCGTGCCCGACGAGCGCGGTATCGGCAGCACGATGTCGCCGTGAATGCGCCCCGATAGCGCACCGAGCGGAATTCTCACGGGCCGCACCGGGTCCGTGCGCCGGGCTTCGAGGACGAACCAGGGGCATCTCCACCTGGCGGTACGGACCCGCAACGCGTGGGTCCTTCTTTCGGACGTGATGGCGGGCGTTCCGCTGGGCGGAACCGGAGGAGTACGAGGCCCAGGAGGTCGACTGGGCCGCGGCAGAACGGGCGGCGCTCCAGGCGATGCTCTATGACACCGACCGTGCATGCGGCCAAGCCCTTGGCCGCCACATTCCTATCCACCACGAACGCTGCCAGTGAGCCGAGCGGATCAGCGAGCCGCTCACGCGGCGTCTGTTTACGGGCCGGGTCGGTGGCCGTCACACACCACTGGCGTACGTGAGTAGGCGCGGTGCCCACACGTCGAGACCGGGAACCTGATGCCCGACGATCTTGGCTGCTTCGTCGGCGCGACGCAACGTCACCGCGTCGGCCGCTGCCGGATGGGCGAGAGTCTGGGTCGCCGTGGGACGAGCGTCCAAGGTGCCGGCGATGACGGCGAAACCGGGTCGTGCGGCCTGCCTTACCCGGCCGGCTTCCAGGGTGGGCGGTGCGCCTCTGCGGGGTTAGGGTCAGCCGGTGTTTGTCGAGGCGGTTCGTGAGGGAGTGCCCGAGCATGGTCGGGTTCCCAAGTATTTCGTGGTCAAAAACCGACTGGTTGATCTCCTGGCCGAACTGGGGGAGGGTGCCCTGCTGCCGCCGGAACGCCAGCTCGCTGCGACATACGGGGTGGCTCGCTCCACGTTACGGCAGGCGATCTCCGAGCTGACCATGGAGGGACGCCTGCGCGCGTACCGTGGACGCGGCACGTTCGTCGCCGCTCCCAAGCTGTTCCAGCCGCTTGGCCTGCACAGCTACACCGAGGCGCTACACACGATGGGCCACCAGCCGAGCCGTCGTGTGGTCATGATCGACCGTCAGCCCGCCGGTGACTCGCTCGCGGCGGATCTGGGCGTAGCTGCCACTGACGAGGTGGTGCACCTGGAGCGGGTACTGCTTGCTGATGGCGAGCCGTTGGGGCTGGAGAGCACCTACCTGCCGGTGCGCCGGTTCGCCGACCTGATGACTGATTTCGACGGGACCGGCTCGCTCTACCAGCACATGATCGACCGGTACGGCATTCGCTATGCCGAGGCTACCGAGCGCATCGAGACCGTGCTGGCCAACCCGCGAGAGGCGATGCTGCTGGGCACGAACCCGGCCCAGCCGATGCTGCTCATGCAGCGGGTCTCGGCGGACCAGGACCGGGTGCCGATTGAGCGAGTTCGTTCCCTGTATCGCGGTGACCGGATCGGGTTCGCCACCCGACTTCTCGGCTGACCTGGGTTTCGTTCGACCGACCGGGCACGCGCATCGATTGCTGCTAAAGGTACGAACCTTTCGGGCTCATTCACCGGCGCGTCATCCTTCCTGCACCTGGAGGTCAAGGCTCTCCCCAAAGCTGCTCGCTGAGCAAGGGAGAGAACATGCGAATGATCATCGTGGGCGGCGGAGTGCTCGGCACCATGCACGCCTGGCAGGCCATCCGACGCGGCCACGAGGTGCTGCATCTGGAACGGGAACAGGAAGCGCGCGGCGCGACCGTCCGCAACTTCGGCCTGGTCTGGGTTTCTGGACGCGCCAGCGGTGCCGAGTTGGAGACCGCCCTGCGGGCTCGCGAACTCTGGGAGGAGATCGGCACCGAGGTGGCCGGCATTGGCTTCCGAGCCAACGGGTCACTCGCCGTCTGTCGAACCCCCGAGGAAGTCGCCGTCGCCGAAGCCGCCGCGGCGGCTCCCGACGCCCCGGCCCGTGGCTTCAAGCTGCTCGACCGGGACGAGACGCGGGTGGTCAACCCGGCCCTTGGCGGCGACTTCGCCGCCGCCCTCTGGTGCGAGCGCGACGCCGCCGTGGAATCCCGGGTGGCGTTGCCGGCACTGCGTGCGGCGCTCGCCGCCAGCCACCGCTACCAGTGGTTGCCGGGCCGGGAGGTGCGTGACCTCAACGATCGCGGAGTCCGGGACGACCACGGCGACGTGCACGTTGGTGACCAGGTCATCCTGGCCACCGGCGCGGTACTCACCGGCCTGGTCCGCGAACTCGCCCCCAACCTGCCGGTGCGCCGAGTCTGGTTGCAGATGGCCCAGACCGCGCCGCTCGATGTGCCGCTAACCACCTCGGTCGCCGACGGGGACACCTTCCGCTACTACCCCGGTTACCGGGGGCCGCAGCTCGACGAGATGAACTCCGTCCAGCCGCAACCGCCGGTCGCCGCCGAACATGCCATGCAGCTGTTGATGGTGCAACGCCTAGACGGTGGCCTGACCATCGGCGACACCCACGCCTACGCCGAGCCGTTCGCCTTCGACCAGGTCGAGGAGCCCTACGAACACCTCGTCGAGGTCGCCTCGGCATTGCTTGGCCGGCCGCTGCCGGCGATCCGGCGCCGTTGGCACGGCGTCTACGCCCAGTGCCTCGACCCGAACGAGATCGTGCAACGCCAGCGGGTCGGCGCCAACGGCGTCGTGGTCACCGGGCCGGGCGGACGGGGTATGACCTGCGCGCCGGCGATTGCCGAGCAGACCGCGGAAGAGCTGAACTGGTGAGCGCCCTGATGGGTACGACGCGACTCGTCTGTTTCGACATGGCCGGCACCACGGTCGCCGACGACGGCCTCGTCGAGCAGGCATTCACTCGTGCACTTGATGAGGTCGACTCGATCGCCATCGGCCGGGACACTGCGCTGCGCTACGTGCGCGACACCATGGGCGAATCAAAAATCACTGTATTCCGGCACCTCAGCGGGGGCGATGAGGCGGCGGCCCGGAGTCTCAATGGTGCGTTTGAGCGGGCATACGAGCTTCTCGTGGACGCCGGACTCTGCGCACCGATCGCCGGGGCCGAGCAATTGATCACCAAGCTCCGTGCTGCTGGGGTGCGTACCGCGCTCACCACCGGCTTCTCCCGGGCTACCGCCGACCGCATCCTCTCCGCCCTGGGCTGGCAGGACCTAACTGATCTGACCCTGGTGCCCGCCGAGGCCGGCCGAGGGCGTCCCTATCCCGACTTGGTGCTCACCGCTCTGTTGCGGCTGGGGGTCGACGACGTCCGACAGGTTGCCACCGTCGGTGACACCGCCTCGGACGTGCTCGCCGGCCGTCGCGCCGGTGCCGCCATCGTCGCCGGAGTACGCACCGGCGCGCACGATGCCGCCACACTGCGTGCTGCCGGAGCTACCCACGTTCTCCACTCCGTCGGCGATCTCGAGACCCTGCTTCTTCCCACCGACACCCCTGAGGAGTAATGGCCATGCGACGCCTCCCGCTAGCCCTCGCTACCGCCGCGGCGGCCTCACTCGCCCTCGCCGCATGTGGATCAGGCACCTCCGCCTCCGGTGGGGCCGACAGTGACACAACCGTAACCGTCTACTCCGCTGATGGCCTCGGCGACTGGTACAGCAAGCAGTTCGTCGAGTTCGAAAAGCAGACCGGCATCACGGTGCAGATGATCGAGGCCGGCTCCGGTGAGGTCGTCTCCCGGCTGCAGAAGGAGAAGGCGAACGTCCAGGCGGACCTCGTCGTCACGTTGCCGCCGTACATCCAGAAGGCCGACGCCGACGGTCTGCTGCAGCCCTACACGCCGGCCGGCGCCGACCAGGTGACCGGCGCGACCGACACCTACGTGCCGTTGGTAAACAACTACCTTTGCTTCATTTACAACCCGGACAAGCTTGACGCCGCCCCGAAGACGTTCGACGAGCTACTCAGCCCCACCTTCGCCCAAAAGTTGCAGTACTCGACGCCCGGCCAGGCCGGCGACGGTACCGCCGTGCTGCTGCACCTGCAGCACCTCCTCGGCAAGGACAAGGCCCTAGAGTTCCTGGCGAAGCTCGAGGCCAACAACGTCGGGCCGTCGTCGTCCACGGGCAAGTTGCAGCCCAAAGTCAGCAAGGGCGAGATCTACGTGGCCAACGGTGACGTCCAGATGAATCTCGCGTCGATCAACAACGACAGGTCCAACTTCGAGATCTTCTTTCCGACCGGTCCGGACGGCAAAGCCTCTACCTTGTCCATCCCCTACACCATGGGCCTAGCGGCCGATGCCCCACACGCCGATGCTGGTCGCGAGCTGGCCGACTTCCTGCTCTCCGCGTCCGCCCAGGAGCAGGTGTCCCAGCAGGCGTACGGGGTTCCGGTGCGCGCCGATGTCAAGCCCACCGACGCCCAATTCCAGCAGGTTGAGCAGGTGCTGCAGGGCGTGGAGGTTTGGCCAGCCGACTGGGCCAAGATCCTGACGGAAATGGACGCGGACATCGCTGCCTACAACACGGCCCTCGGTCTGGCCTGATCGACCGCACCCAGTCCCACCGCTGTCTCCGGTCCTCGCCAGTGCGGGCCGGAAAGCGGATCCAAGGAGGATCACGGTATGACCGAGTCGTCGGCGGTCCAGTTTGACCGCGTCAGCGTCCGCTACGGGCAGGTCACGGCGCTGCGGGATTTCTCGCTCGACGTAGCCACCGGCGAGACGGTGGCCTTGCTCGGCCCCTCCGGGTCGGGCAAGTCAACCGCCCTGAAAGCGCTGGCCGGATTCGTCCGGCCGACGTCCGGTCGGGTCCTGCTCGCCGGCCAAGACGTCACCGGGGTGCCACCACACAAGCGTGGCCTCGGCGTCGTGGTGCAGCAGTATGCCCTCTTTCCGCACCTCACCGTCGCCGACAACATCGGGTTCGGCTTGCGTGCTCGGCGGATGCGGCGCGCTGAGTCAGCCCGACGGGTCGAGGAGATGCTGGAGCTCGTCGGTATGGAGCGCTATGGCCGCCGCTACCCGCGAGAGCTTTCCGGCGGACAGCAGCAGCGGGTGGCGATCGCCCGCGCGTTGGCGATCCGGCCGCCGGTGCTACTGCTCGACGAACCGCTCTCCGCCCTCGACGCGCAGCTGCGCGCCGACATGCTCGACGAGCTGCGTCAGCTTCGGGACGAACTCCCGGACATCGCGATCCTCTATGTCACCCACGATCAGACCGAGGCGCTCACTCTGGCACACCGGATCGCCGTCATGCGCGAGGCCGAACTACTCGATCTGGATACCGCCCAGGGTCTCTACCGACAGCCACCCAGCGAGTTCACGGCTGCCTTCCTGGGCGGGGCTAACCTCTTGCCAGCCACGGTTCGCGATGCCAACGGCACAGTCGACGTGGGCGCGGTCACCGTCAACGCTATGGCGCCTGGACCGCTCGTTCCCGGTGCCCACGTGCGGCTTGCGGTAAGGCCACACACTATCGGGGTACGTCGTGATGGGCCTGGCCTGGCAGCTGTCCTCACCGGCTTGCAGTGGCGGGGTGCAAACTATCGCCTGACCTGTCTTATCGCCGGGCTCGACGAGCCGGGCGGAGTCAGCGTGCATGCCGATGTGCCCAGCGTCGACGGGCTACCGCGGGTCGGCTCCCCGGTACGGGTTCGGTTGCCGGAACATGGTGCCGCAGTGGTAGCCAGGGCGGGTGCCGCGTCAACCGCCGGAGACGCCGGCGAGAGCTCTCCGCAGAATTTGGCAGGTGTGGCGTGACCACCGCGGCCCTCGCCGTCGAAAGGCCCGCTCGCGCCACCCGGGTCTCGCCGCTGCTCTGGGCGCTTCCCCCATTGGTGGTGCTGGCCGGCTTCCTGATCTACCCGCTCGTGCTCGTCGGCGTCCAATCGGTGACCAACGAGGACGGTGTAAGAACATTGGAGACATGGCGCTCCGTGCTGGCTGCAGGTGAGTTTCACCGGGCGATCGGCAACACCGTGCTTATCGCGGGCGCCGCTACCGCTGGTTGCATCGTGCTCGGCACCTTCTTCGCTGTGGTACTGGCGCTGGTCCCGTTCCCTGGTTCCGGTGCGGCTGCCCGGGCGATCGACACCGTACTCGCTTTCCCCTCCTTCTTGATCGCGCTCAGTTTCACGTTTCTCTACGGTGCCGCCGGTGTGCTTCAACTCGGCGACTTCCTCTACTCACGGTGGTGCGTCATCCTCGCGGAGATCACCTTCTACACGCCGTTCGTGATGCGGCCGGCCCTCGCCGCCCTCACCCACCTGCCGGCGGAACGCCTCGCGGTCGCCGCCTCCCTCGGTGCTCGGCCAGGCCAGGTCCTGCGCCGCGTCGTGCTGCCGGAAATAGCCCCGGCGGTTGCCGCCGGTGGTGCGCTGACCCTGCTGTTGACCCTCAACGAGTTTGGCATTGTGCTTTTCATCGGCGCCAAGGACGTCATCACGTTGCCGATGTTGGTGCACTCCAAGGGGGTGGTCACGTTCGACTATCCGAGCGCCTGCGTGGTTGCCGTCGTCGAGGTCGCCCTGTCCGTCCTGCTCTACCTGCTCTATCGCCGGATCTTCAGACGTAAGGGGGCCCGTGGTGCTGATCTGGTCCCGTAGCGCCCGCTGGCCCATCTGGGCGCTGTTCGCCGCCGTCTTCCTGGTGATCGTGGCAGCGCCGCTGGCGGTGTTGGTGGCTGCCGCACTGGCTACGGAGTGGAACGACGTCCTGCCCGGCGGCTTTACCGTCGCCCACCTGGGTTCCGCCCTGACCGGCGAGAACCAGGCTAGCCTCCTCGTCAGCCTGCAGACCGCGGCCGTCGCCGGGCTGGCCGCGGTGGCCGTCGGCACCTGGGCGGCGCTCGCGCTCGCCGCGGCACCCCGCTGGCTGCGCAAAGGCGCCGACGGGCTCCTACACCTACCGGTTGCCATTCCATCGGTGGTGGTTGGGCTCGGGCTCCTGGTCGCGTACAGTCGACCGCCGCTGCTGCTCAACGGCACGCGCTGGATCGTGTTGATCGCCCACCTGGTGCTCGTCCTGTCCTTTTCCTACGCCACCGTGTCCAGCGCGCTGACCCGCATCGACGACTCGTACGCCCAGGTCGCCGCGTCGCTGGGGGCGCGGCCCGCGCTGGTGCTTTGGCGGGTCCGCCTGCCGATGCTGCTGCCGGCAATGTCGGCGGCTGCCGCACTCGCGGTCGCGTTGTCGATGGGCGAGGTCGGTGCCACGATCATGGTGTATCCGCCAGATTGGCGCACGTTGCCGGTCACCGTTTTTACATTGACAGACCGGGGTCGGACGTTCGACGCAGCGGCGGCCACGCTCATCCTGCTCGGCGCGACCCTGGTGGCGTTGCTGATTCTCGGCCGGGTGTCCCGCGGCCGGACGACCACCGGTGTCTCGCCGTGATCGTCCGCATTCGCTGAAACCTGGTCAAGGATCAACTGTCCGGGGGAGCAGGTTCCGGTGCTCCGGACGGGGTGGCAACAGCCGTTCGGTCTCGGATCTGAGGCGGTCCGGTTTCCGGCGCCAGCCATACGACTCGGCGCCTCGATGACGATGGCGTAATCGGCGAACTGTACCGACCGGGTGGAGAGAGTCGAGGTGGAGTGCTGCTGGTTGGGTGAGGCCGGCGACGACGGCGTCGCGGTCGCCGACAAGACCGGTGGCGAAGCCGCGGATCTCGGGGTTTCCGGTGTGGCGGGCGTGGTCGATCCAGGCGTCGAGGTGCTGCCCGATGCCTTGGTGGCGGACCAGGGCGGCGAACCCGCGGGTGAGGTCGGGCGGCGGTGTCGAGGTCCGGGCAGCGGCGGCGGGCGTCGGCGAGATCGGTGTGTTCGTCGTCGGTGGGTTTGTGGCCGGGTCCCGTCGCTCCGGGCGTGGCGATGAGGTTGGCGTACCAGTCGGGGTTGCGGGGTTTGGCGCCGTTCGAGGCGGGTTCCACGCCGTGCGACATGTGGGCCCGATCGCCATCTCGAACCGGTACTGAGTGATACCACGTACTGGTACTCGGTGTTACCATGTACCAGTACTAAGTGACATGAGGTAGCGGGGGGCGGGAGGTCGCGATGGAGGACCTGACGGAGATGTTGAAGGGAACGCTGGAGGGCTGTGTGCTCGAAGTTATCGGCGGCGAGGAGACCTACGGCTACGCCATCACGCGCCGGCTGAACGAGCTCGGCTTCGTCGACGTCATCGAGGGGACGGTCTACACCATTTTGTTGCGCCTGGAACGGAACGGGTTGGTCGAAGTGACGAAACGACCGTCCGAGGTGGGTCCGCCCCGCAAGTTCTACTCACTGAACAAAGCGGGTCGCGAGGAACTCGCGAGATTCTGGGCGAAATGGCAGTACATCTCAGCCCGCATCAACAAGCTCAAGGAGGAGGCGGCGTGAACTTCTGGGAGAGGATCACCGGCAGCGATCTCACCAGGGAGGCCAAGGAGTACGAGGCTCGGGCCGGGAGGTTGCCGGCGGACTACCGGGCCGCGTGGGAACAGATCAAGATCAATCTGTTTCCGTACGCGGGCTTCAGCGGCCGCAATCTGACGCCTATCCTCGACGCCGCCTTGGGGCTGCTCGAGGAGGCCTCGGCCGAGGGGCAGAACGTCCGGGAGGTGCTCGGCGACGACATTCCCGGTTTCTGCGCGGCGCTGGCCGGTGGTCAGGGTGCTTGGACGTACCGCGATCGGTGGCGTCAGCAACTGAACGAGAACGTGGCGAGGAAACTAAGCCAGCTGGGAGGCTGACGTGGGTATCCAGGACATCATTGAGGGTAAAAAGCAGTGGCGGGCACACGTGGCCCGGGTGAAGGCGCTCCCGCCGGACTACCGGATTGTCTACAAGGAGATGCAGAAGTACCTGTTCAAGGTCGGCCCGATCGGCCTGCCGGACGGGCTGCTGCTCCCCGGGATCGTCGACTTCTTCGAGCAGGGCGCGGCGTCCGGTAAGGGAGTGCTGGAACTCATCGGAACCGACGTCGCCGCGTTCTGCGACGGCCTGCTCCAGGACTCGCGTACCTATGCGGACGTCTTCCAGGCGTCCCTCGGCGACGGAGCTGGTTCTGCCCAGAAGTGACATCCGCTCGGCTGCGACCTCCCGTTAGACGCAGCCGGGTGCCCCCGATCCAGGTGGCGATGGCGGTGGCCTCGCCTCCGGCGTCTGCGATGGCGCGGTCCTGGAGGAGTTTCGCGTCGCACGCAGCGATGATCTTGTTGGGCGGCGGTGATGTTCGGGGTGGCGGAGTCGGGTTCGGTGTGGGGCTGGGCGGCGTGGAGCCGGCGGATCGTGTCGGAGAACCGTTGCGGGGCGAACACGGTGCGGAGCCAGTTGTCGAGTGCGGGGGACGATGTCTCGTTCTGCGACGTAGACGTTGCGGGGGCGCTGGATGTGATTGGCCAGGGCCGTACGCCGTCCTTGACGGCACGCTGATCCCGATCGACCGGGACGCCGATCAGCGGCCCTACTACTCTGGCAAGCACAAGCCGCGATCCTGAACGAGGAGACCCTGCTGAGCTGGTACGGCCGCGAGGTGACGCGCAGCCGCGGGGTGACGGGCGCGCGGGGTGCTCCAGGTGGCCGACGGTAGTGGTGCGGCCGGCGAGGCGCTGGCCGCCGGAACCGACCCGGTGTCGGCACTCTACGACGATCTACGGGACGCGGGCCTGCTGCCCGAGGGAGCGGTGCCGGAGTGGCTGCGGCACCGGTTCGACACCTTCCGCACCAACATCCGGGCCTCCGTCACGTACCGGCCGTGGCCGTAGTCCGGACCGGTGACGCTGTTGCTCGCCGCCGGCCACCACAGCCTGGTCACCGACCCGGCCGTGCGCCTCGTGGCCCGCCTCGCCAGCGAGCCCGCATGAGGTTCCCGATGCTGACCGTGCTGCGCCATCGGGAGTTCCGCCTCCTGATCTTGGCCCGGTTCGCCTCCCGGCTGGGCAACCAGGCGACCACCGTGGCGCTGGGTTTCGCGGTGCTCGCACTCACCGGGCGTGCCGGTGACGTCGGCCTCGTCCTGGCAGTGGAAGGGTTCGCGATCGGCGGCTTCCTGCTGCTCGGTGGCATGCTGGGTGACCGGTTCTCCCGCCGGCGATTGATGATCTCCGCTGACCTGGTCCGTTTGGTCTCGCAGGGCATCATGGCGGTGCTGCTGATCTCCGGCGTGGCTCGCCGATGGCGGTTCTCGGCCCGGTCATCGCCGAGAATTTCCTCGACGGGCCGCAGACCTGGGCCATCACGATGGGGGCTGTGGGTGTGCGCCCTCGTCGGCGGGCTGGCCGTCTCGTTGTTGCACCCGTCGCGGCCGCTGGTCTGGTCGTCGCCGGGGCGGCGTTGTTCGTGCCACTACTGCTCGCCCTCGCAGGCCGGGCCCCGTTGATCGTGCTGATCGTCACCGGCTTCCTCGTCGGCCCTGGAGCAGTCGGTGTACTGGACCTTCTGGCAGACCGCGGTGCAGGAGAACGTGCCGTCCTCGGTGCTCTCCCGGGTGTCGTCCTACGACTGGCTCGCCACCTATGCCGTGGGTCCCGTCGGATACCTGGTCGCCGGGTGGCTCGCCGTCCTGTTCGGCGCTCCGGCGGCCCTGGTCGCTTCCGCCACCGTCCTGCTGGCCGGCACCGCGGCCGTAGCTAGTACCGCGACCTCCCGCGCAGGCCCGACGCGGTGCCGGGGCTATGGACTCAGCGTCCGTTCCTTGCTGAGATTAGCTCAATGGCAGCTCGTGAATCACAATCGGCCTGGCCCGGGGCTCGAACCTTGACAACTTCACAAACGCGCGCTCGCTTTCTGTGAGCACCTCGCAGTTGATCGAGGAACCTGAAGTGAGCGCCCATGCGCCGTCGGTTCCGAGCTTCAGATGGGGGCCAAGTAGCAATTCAGGCAGGCCGTCAATGTCGGAGCAGCGCGGCAGTCATGGCCACCAGGCTCTTCACCTCATTTTAACAATTGGCTGGGCCGGAGGCCGAGGATCAGAGGGCTCAGCTTGCGGCACGCCCCCCGAGCAACACGCGATATCGGTAAGGTCGAGCGCCGGCGGAGCCGGACTGGCGGGCGGAAGGGAGCGAGGTCGTGGTGCAGGGGAGTGCCGAGGTCGTCGACGAGATTTTGAGGAACCTTGACCGAGAACTACCGGACATCGCAGCGCAGATCCGGGAGGAGATCGCCCGAGGGCGCATGGTGAAGGGATCGAAGCTGCCCGAGCGTGTCCGGCAGGATCGGCAAGGTGCCCTCACGGCGCAGCGCCTCGGGCGCATCGGCGAGAACGAGCTTGCAGAAGTGCCGTACACCGACGACGAGAGCCTTGCCATACTTTGCGACACACTCCTTACGCTGGCGCGCAGCTTGGCAGCGAACCGGCGGGCGTTGCTCAACTTGCTTGTCGATCACGGCATCCAGAGCGGTCACGTCACGTTCGCTCAACCGGATGAGACGCAAACTGCTGAACCAACCAGTCTGCAAGTCGAGGGGGAAACCGGACGAGCAGAGGTGATGTTCGGCCGAGTAAAGGGCCTCCTCGGACCGGCTCGTGAGGAGGTCGGTTCATGGCACTGACCAAAGGGGAGCTGATCGCCGCAATCGAGGAGGCGATAGGCGCGCTGCGTACGGTATACACGGACGCGGCGAGGGAAGCTGACCTGTATGAGGCAGCTCTGCTCACCGTCGCAACGGAGGCCGCTGAGGCTGCTGGAGGTGACTGCCTGATCACCAACGACGGCGTCTCGGCGGCCAGCAGCGCCGTCTTCCGTACGCAGCCCGGCAACCTGTATGTCGGAAATTTCACGTACGTCCTGGCGTCGTTCTTCGGAGGACGGCAGGTGGAAATTCACCTGGGCGTCTATGTCGCCGGGAAATCCGGCGTCCTGCATGAGTGCGACGTGGCGGTTCTGGATCAGAAAGAAGCTGAACGTAGCCGCGTCGGATCTGTGCACCCGCGAAGTAGTAACCTCGTTGCGGCGGTGGAGGCAAAACACTACTCGGCATCGCCGAGGCTGCGAGTTGGCAGGGAATTCATCGGCCTTGCCTCCGAGATGGGACCGAGTAAGTGCACACTCGCCTTCCCCGCACCCGGAGGTAGCAACATCATGCCGCTGCTCGCCAAGCACCCGGGCGAATGTTTCGACGAGCTGATTCCAGGTACTCCCCCAGCTGATCTGATGTGCGGCCATATCACCCAGAAGATCAAGAACTGGATCAATCGTACGTAGGACGGCGAATCACGGGAGCTCGTTACCGTAGTCGTCGCAACAACGAAGCCGCCGGAGATTAATCGACTCCGTGCCGTCGGTTCCATGTCGATGCTGCCCGCTGGCGAACGTCGTGCCTGCAGGGAACGAGGATGTCGCCGTAGACGTGGTCGGCCACGGCTGCTCGACCGTGACGGCCGCTACCTCGACGCCGACATCCGGCTGCTTGAAGACGCTGGCGCGCTACGGCTGGAGGCGCTGATGGAACGCGATCCCGCCGCGGCGGTCGGGCCGGCATGGATGGTCCTCAGGTCCGGTGTGTTGGTCGGCGTCGGTGGGTGGCAAGGGTCAGGGCCGCGCCGGTGAGGGTGAGCAGGATTCCGGCGGTGAGGATGGTGGGCAGACTGGTGCCGGTTACTGGGATGGTGGGCTCTGCGGCGGTGGGCGCTGGGACGGTGACTGTCGTGGAGTTGGATGTTGAGGCTGGGCAGTTGCTGTCGCCGTTGTAGCGCGCCTGGATGGGGTGGGTGCCGGCGGTCAGGTGGGTGACCGTGAGGGTTGCGGTGGCGGTGGGGTTGCCGGACAGGGGTTTCGTGTCCAGGGTCGTTGTGCCGTCGAGGAAGGTCACGGTCCCGGTGGGGGCGCTGCTGGTGCAGGTCACGGTAGCGGTGAGTGTGACGGGTTGATCCGGTGTCGGGTTCGGTGCGGACACCTGCAGGGTCGTGGTTGATTCCGACGGGACGATAGCCAGACTGTGGAAGCTGCCGCCGGTGATGGCGGTGATTGTGGTGTCGGCTGGCAGGTTCACCGCTATGGGGGTGTTGCTGTTGGTGGTGGTCCCGTCGCCCAGCTGGCCCGAGGCGTTGAAGCCCCAGGCCAGCATGGTGCCGGTGGAGGTCACCGCCAGGCTATGGCCGGCCCCGGCGGCGACGGCAGTGATCGTGGTGTCGGCCGGCAGGCTCACCGCAACAGGGGTGCTGCTGGTAGTGGTGCTCCCGTCGCCCAGCTGGCCGGAACCGTTGCCGCCCCAGGCCAGCATGGTGCCGGTGGAGGTCACCGCCAGACTGTGGCCGGCCCCGGCGGCGACGGCGGTGATCGTGGTGTTGGCCGGCAGGTCCACGGCAACAGGGATGCTGCTGTTGGTGGTGGTCCCGTCGCCCAATTGGCCGGTGAAATTAGCGCCCCAGGCCAGCATGGTGCCGGTGGAGGTCACTGCCAGACTGTGGCCGCTACTGCTGGCGGCGACGGCGGTGATCGTGGTGTTGGCCGGCAAGTCCACGGCAACAGGGGTGCTGCTGTTGGTGGTGGTCCCGTCGCCCAGCTGGCCGGTGAGATTGGCGCCCCAGGCCAGCATGGTGCCGGTGGAGGTCAGCGCCAGACTGTGGACGTTGCCGGCGGCGACGGCGGTGATTGTGGTGCTGGCCGGCAGGTTCACCGAAACGGGGGTGTTGCTGCTGGTGGTGGTCCCGTCGCCCAGCTGGCCGGTGAGGTTGAGGCCCCAGGCCAGTACGGTGCCGGTGGAGGTCAGCGCCAGACTGTGGCGGTCGCCGGCGGCGACCGCGGTGATTGTGGTGTCGGCCGGCAGGTCTACCGCCACGGGGGTGTTGCTGGTGGTGGTGGTGCCGTCGCCCAGCTGGCCGGAACTGTTGGCGCCCCAGGCCAGCATGGTGCCGGTGGAGGTCACTGCCAGACTGTGGCCCTGGCCGGCGGCGACGGCGGTGATCGTGGTGCCGGCTGGCAGGTCCACTGGCACGGGGGTGCTGCTGTTGGTGGTGGTCCCGTCGCCTAACTGGTCGTCGGCGTTGTCGCCCCAGGCCAGGCCGGTACCGGGAGGGCTTGCTGCCGCCGACGGTGCGCTCTGCGCGAGTACGGGTGCCGCGCCTACTGAGGTTATGCCCAGCACGATCGCCACCATCAGCGGCACCGCGAACAGCCCCCGCAGACTCGCGGGCCGGACCCAGCTTCCTCTCACGTCCGCGACCGCGCCGGTCCAGAAACTCTCCACCTACCCCTACCCCTCTGTCTCCCCCGCCACCGGCCGTGTCCGACCACGGCCTGTACAACGACTCCAGCCGGCCGCAGGTCTCGACTGCGTCGGTGAGGTCGGCGCGGGTGGGTTGGCACGGTAGAGGCCAGCGGCGTAGAGGCCGCTCAGAACGGGGCTGACACGGGCGTGCGGTCGGCGCTTCGGCGACGCGTATCGCACTGCATTCGGTCGATCTCGACCTGTACAGGCTGGAGTTCTACCGGTAACAACTTCCCCACGGTGCGCGTTGAGATCCACTTCAGCGCGCACCGTTTGCGTTCGGGCTGGTAGTTCAGCCGGAGGCCGAGTTGCCGGTAGACCTTGCTTGTCGGTTGGGTCGGCGTCGCGGAGCACGGCGGCGATATCCCGAGTGCGGTCACCAGGGCGGTGATTTCTGCTCGGGGGTGTGGGAGATGGTTGGCGAGGGCGTACTCCGGTGGGAATCGGCAGCGGTAGTAGGCGTCGCCGTGGTCGTACTGGCCCTGCATGCGTCGGTTGCAGGCGGCGCAGTAGATGATGCCGGTGACCTACGCCGGCAACACCGACGATCTCCCGCTGGAACATCCGCGGCTCACCTTCGTCCGCGGCGACGGCCGCAACGTGGGGGAGTGGATGTACGTCGATGGCCACTGCTGTGCGATCCAGCTCGTGTTGAGCCGGGGACAGGCCGGCGAGATCTACAACGTCGGTGCGCGCATGCGCTCGGCAATCGGGAGATAGTCGACCGGTTGCTCACCCTCTGCGACGCCGATTGGTCGCGGGTGCAGCACGTGACCGACCGTAAGGGCCACGACCTGAGGTAGGCGATCGACGACAGCAAGATCCGCGTGGAGCTCGGTCACGCCCCGCGCTGGGTGACTTGACGACGGACTTTGGCGAGGTGGTCGCTTGGTACCGGAACAACCCACAGTGGTGGAAGCTGCTGGTGGACCAGGGCCGATCCGGGCGTATCCGCGCCGGAGGTGGCCTTGACCTCAACCACGGTTGAGGTGGAACGGTGCATCTCATGGCAGGGGCGGAGGTCTGGGCAGACCTGAAGGGTCCGGGGAACCGCGTGGACGGGCGCTCGTCCGCGCAGCGGTTCCGCGTACTGGCGATCGGCATGGTCGCCTTGACGTCGTTGGTCGCGTTCGAGTCCTTCGCGGTCACGACCGCCATGCCCACGGTGGCGCAGGCACTCGATGGCCTTTCCCTGTACCCCCTGGCCTTCGGTGGCACGTTGGCCGCGGGCGTGGTGAGCATGGTTCTGTCCGGGCGGTGGTGCGACCTCGCGGGTCCATCCGCGCCACTGCGCGCGGGGGTGGCGGTGTTCGTCGCGGGGCTGCTCGTCGCCGGTGCGGCGCCCACCATGTGGCTCTTGGTGCTGGGCCGGATCACCCAGGGGCTCGGTGGTGGCCTGATGTCGGTGGCCCTCTACGTGGTCGTCGGCAGGGAGATTTCCGCGGCGCTCCGGCCGCGGGTGTTCGCCCTTCTCGCCGGCGCCTGGTTGGTGCCTTCCATCGTCGGCCCGGCATTCGCCGGCGGCATCGTGCAGCACGCCGGCTGGCGCTGGGTCTTCTTCGGCGTGGCACTGCTGGCGGTGCCGGCCGCCGCGCTGGTCCTGCCACGGGTACGGCGACGCGGCGAGCCAGCCCGGAACGACCGTCCGGTGCCCACGTGGAGCCGTTTGTGGTGGGCGATCGGCGTCGCCGCTGCCGCGGTCCTAGTGCAGTACGGCGGCCAGCGCGAGGGACTCGTCGCGGTGCTGCTGATCGTCACCGGGACGGTCTGCCTCGTCGGATTCACGCCGCGCCTGCTGCCGCCGGGTACCTTCGCCGCTCGACCCGGCCTGCCCAGCGTCATCGCCCTACGCGGAGTTGCCGGCGCGGCGATGGCCGCCACCGAGATCTTCGTGCCGTTGCTGTTGGTGCGTGAGCGCGGTTTGACCCCCTCGGTGGTGGGCCTCATCCTGGCCACCGGTGCGATCGGCTGGTTCACCGGGTCGTGGGTGCAGGGCCGCACCGCGGACCGATGGCCGCCCACCCGATGGCTGATCACCGGAATGACGATCATGGTGCTGGGGGTCGCGGCGACCACGACGACCGTAGCGTCCGCCACCCCGATCGCCGTCTGTGTGATGGGCCTGGTGCTGCTCGGTGTCGGTATGGGCGTGATCTACCCGGTTCTGCCGGTGGTGACCCTGTCCCTGTCGGCTCCGCACGAGCAGGGCACCAACACTTCGGCACTCCAGCTCAGCGAGTCGCTGTTCGTCACCGCGACACTCGCCTTCACCGGCGTGCTCTTCGCCGCCTGGCTGTCCCGTTCCGCGGGCACCGCCTATCTGGCTGGCTTCGTGCCGGCTCAGGCACTGGCGCTGCTCGGTGTGCTGGTTGCACGACGGACCCGGCTGCCGGCCGGCGTGCTTCGGCACGGCACCGGTGATCGGACTCGCCGTTCTCGGGGCATTGACCTCAACCGCACTTGAGGTTGAAGGATCGAGGATCGGCAGATTCGCCGGCCGTAACTCGCAGTCGGAGAAGGGACTCTCATGAAGACAGCGGCTTTCCACTCCTTCGGTGGGCCGGAGGTGCTGAAGATGGTGGAGGTGGCCACGCCCGAGGCGGGGCCCGGACAGGTGCGGGTGCGTGTCGCCGCCGCCGGTGTGCAGGCGTACGACTGCGCGGTGCGCGCCGGGTGGACGCCGCCCGGCGCGGCACTCACCTTCCCGCAGACCGTGGGAAATGACTTCGCCGGGGTCGTCGACCAGGTCGGCGCCGAAGTCACGGGCATCGCAGTGGGGGATGAGGTGTTGGGCTGGGCGCTGCTGTCCTGCTACGCCGAGCAGCTCGTGGTCGCCGTAGACCAGATCGTGGCCAAGCCCACGGCGATGTCGTGGGAAGCGGCCGGTGCGTTCTCGGCGTCCGCCCAGACCGCACACACGGCGTTGCAGGCGCTGAGGGTGGGTGCAGGCGACACGGTGCTGATCCACGCGGCGGCCGGCGGAGTCGGTACGGTGGCGGTCCAGCTCGCCCGGCTGTGGGGTGCCACGGTGGTCGGCACGGCCAGCCTGCGCAACCACGACTATCTGCGGTCCCTGGGCGCCGTACCCGCCGAGTATGGCGACGGGCTGGTCGAGCGGGTGCAGGCACTGGCTCCCGGCGGGGTCACGGCCGCTCTGGACGCCATCGGCGGTGCGGCCCTCGACGCCTCGGTGAAGCTGGTCGCCGACCCTGACCGGATCGGCACGCTCGTGGACTTCGACCGGGTGGAGCAGTTCGGCGTCCGGGCCATCTTCAGTCAACGCAGGCGTGACCGGCTCGCGGAGCTCGTGGAATTGTACGACCGGGGTGAGCTTCGCATCGAGGTCTCCGGCCGCTATCCGCTGCACCGGGCGGCCGACGCCCACCGCGAGATGGAGGGCGGCCATGTCCGCGGCAAGATCGTCATCAATCCGAACTGAACTCCCAACCGCGACCCGGAGGCCGCCCCGTGCAGCTGGAGATTTTCTTCGACATCCTGTGTCCTTGGTGCTACATCGGCAAGCGACGCCTCGATGCCGCCCTCGAGGGCTTCACGCATCGGGAGGGGACGCACATTGTCTGGCGGAGTCTGGAGCTGGCTCCCGACGAGGGGCGTGAACCCGGGCCCACCGCGGCGGAGGCGATGACCGAGTGGATGGACTCCGCCGCGGTGCAGGCTCGGATCGCGCTGATCCAGCGGGAAGGCGCCGCGGTCGGCCTCCCGCTGAACCTCACGAAGGTGCGCCCGGTGAACACCTTCGACGCGCACCGATTGATCCACCTCGCTGATCGCGGGGGCCGTGCAGACGCACTGCTGGAGCATTTGTACCGGGCCTACCACGTCGAGGGTCGTAACATCGCCGATCCTGGGACGCTCACCGAGTTGGCCGCTGCGGCCGGGCTGGAACAGACGGAGGTAGGCACAGCGCTGGAGACGGATGCGTACGCCGGCCGGGTGGCCGGTGACCGGCAGCGGGCCGCGGCACTGGGCGTCCGGGGCGTGCCGTCGTTGAGCATCGATGGCCGCCCCGCGTTCTCCGGGGTACGACCGGTCGCGGCGCTACGCGCGGAGCTCGACGGGGCCCACCCGCCGACGGCGGAAGGGACGCCCCGCGCGGTTGTGGAGGGCTGACCGTCCCGGCACCACGCCGGTTGGCCGCGGAGCTGCGCGGTCAGCGCGAGGTGTCGGTCCTCCGTGCGCTCGGCACCTCTCACGGCGACAGCCTGCCCACCTCGATGGAAGCCGCGGTTGAGGTGTTCGCCGACGGTGTGCTCGGTGCTGCGCAAGGACGCCCGGTCGCGCTCATCGGCCTGTCCTCCGGCGGCATTCTCGCCCACGCCACCGCGCGCAGGCTGGAGGAGCTCGGCTGCGGTCCGAGTGCGGTGATCATGCTGGACACCTACCTGGTCCGTCACGAGTCCAACAGGAAGATCTGGGACCAGATGCTCTACGGCCTGCTCGAGCGCGAGCCGGAGATCGGTCCGTTCACCACCGCTCGCCTGTCCTCCATGGGCCGCTACATCCGGCTGATCAGTGAGGGCGACCTGAAGGACGTCGAGGCGCCCGTCCTGTTCCTGCGGGCACAGGCGTCGATCGCCGAAGCCGAACCCGCGTCCGACGACTGGCGGGCGGTGTTTCCCACGGCGCACACGACAGCGGACGTGCCGGGTGACCACTTCACCATGATGGAGGAGCACATCGCCACGACGGCACGCGCCGTCGACGACTGGCTGCGTGCGACGGTGCCGGCGGCCGGCTGAAAGGCGGAGCCGCGGACAGCGGACGTGCGACGGCGGCGCCAGCGCTTGCTCATCTCGAGGGGGTGCTGGCGCTTCTGTCCATGCCCGCGAACGCAGCCAACCGGTCGGGTCAGGAAATCGCCGCGCGCCGGGCCCGTCGTCAGCCTGCGGCCGTCCGGCGCCTCGAACGCTGATCGCTACGCGCGCTGCCATCGGTGTCCGGCTGACCTTTGCGGATCATGCGCGGACCTCGGCAGGCAAAAGCCTTACTGACTTCGGCACCACATGGAGTACGCCGGCAGGCAGAGTGAAACAGAGGTAGGCAGGTGAGGGGCCGCCTGCCTACCTCTGCGCTCGGGGGTGTGCACAGCTCAGGGTCGGTGTTCCTTGACGATCTCCGCCGGACGGTCCTGAGGATGAACGCCGGCGTCAGCGCTGGTCGCAGTGCTGGTGTCAGCGCCGGTTGCGGTGCTCGTGTCCGCGTCGGTGTCCGTGCCGGTGTCCGGGCGCAGGTGCCGCAACATGATCGCGGCCAGCACGGCCATGATCACCATGATCACCGCTCCCGCCCCGGCGGCCAGGCGCATGCCCTCGGTGAACGCCTCCCGCGCTTCCTGCAGGAGCGGGCCGCTGAGCTGTGCCGGCAGGTGCATCGCCACTTCCATGGCGCCACCGAGGGTGTCCCGGGCGGCTTCCGCGGCGTCGGAGGGAAGGCCCGTGGGGACGGCTGTGTCCATGCGGGAGTGGTACACGGCCGCGCCGATGCTGCCCAGCACGGCGATGCCCATGGCGCCACCGAACTCGGAGCCAGTCTCCGACAACGCCGATGCCGCGCCCGCCGACTCGGGCGGGGCCGCTGCGACGATCATGTCCACGGCCAGCGCGCCGACCGCGCCCGACCCGCCCACCAGCAGGATGAAGCCCACGCCGAGGGCGAGGAGGGAGTCCTCCACGTACACCTGGGTCAGGACGGCGAAGCCCGCCGCCATCACCCCGATCGCGCCCGCGACCACGTACCCGGGGCGCACTCGGCGGACCAGCAGCGTGCCCGTCGTCACGGACAGGACCATCGCGGGGGCGATCAGCAACGTCCACAGCGCGGCAGTCAGCGGACGCATGCCCACCACCAGCTGCATGTACTGGGTGCCGAAGAAGCCGAAGCCCACCAGGGCGAAGATGCTGAACACGTTCGCCAGGACCGACATGCTGAACGCGCGCCCGGCGAACAGCCGTACGTCGATCAGCGGATCGGTCAGGCGGCGCTGGCGGCGTACGAAGATCGTGCCCACCACGAGGCCGAACAACGCCGTCAGCACCGGCAGCGGCGCGAAACCGTCCTCGGCGAGGATCTTCACGCCGTAGACGACCGGCAGGACGGCGGCGAGTGACAGCGCCGCGCTGAGCAGGTCGAACCGGCCCGGATTCGGCGCCTTGAACTCCGGCAGCAGCAGGGGGCCGAGGATCAGCAGCACCAGCATCACCGGCACGTTGATGAGGAAGACGGAGCCCCACCAGAAGTATTCCAGCAGCAGGCCGCCGAGCAGCGGGCCCAAGCCGGCGCCGCCCGAGAAACCGGCGGTCCACACGGCGATCGCCGTGCGACGCTGCCGGTCGTTGTGGAACATGTTGCGAATCAACGACAGAGTAGATGGTGCCAGCGTGGCGCCGGCGAGGCCGAGCACGGCGCGGCTCGCGATCAGCATCTCCGCGCTGTCCGAGTACGCCGCGAGCGCCGAGGCGACACCGAACGCCCCGGCACCGAAGAGGAGAATCTTTCGCCTGCCGAGCCGATCGCCCAGGCTACCCATCGTGATCATGGAGCCGGCCAGCAGGAAAGCGTAGATGTCCATGATCCACAGGAGCTGCGCACTGCTCGGTGCAAGGTCCGCGCTCAGGTTGGGCAGCGCGAAGAACAGCGCTGTCATGTCCATGGAGATCAGCAGCGTGGGTATGACCAGCACTGCGAGGCCGATCCATTCGCGCTTGCCTGCCATCGTCGTGTCAGCCATGGCGGCTACTATACATTTGTATTATATGTTTGTATAGATTCTCGAACCGTAAGATGGCGACCATGGGACACCGGGAAGCCCTGCTGGTAGGCGCCAAGATCTGCCTCTACGAGCGTGGCTACGGGCGCACGACCGCCCGCGACATCGTTGCCGCCTCCGGCGCCAACCTCGCCTCCATCGGGTACCACTTCGGCTCGAAGGAAGCGCTGCTCACGACGGCGATCATCGAGTCGTTCGCGGAGTGGGGTGTCGAGCTGGACGCCGTCATGCAGTCGCTGTCGTGGAACACCACGGCGGAACCGATCGAGAAGTTCGAGATGGCCTGGACCCGGCTGATCGACTCGTTCGTCACCCACCGTCCGCTGTGGGTGTCGAGTGTCGAGGCGTTCGCCCAGGCGGAGCACATCCCCGAGCTCCGCGAGCAACTCTCGGCGAGCTTCGAGGAGACCCGGGTCGGCATGGCCGCGATGATCATGAGCGTCGCCGAGAATATCGACGAGAGGTCCGCGCGCAACATCGGCTCGCTCGTGCTCGGACTCCTGCCCGGGCTCGCGCTGCAGTGGCTGCTGGACCCCGACCGTGCGCCGACCGGTGCGGACCTCGGCGATGCGATCCGGACCATTCTGCAAGGCCTCGACAGCGGCACCACGGACGTCGGGGTGGGCATCGCCGCTCAGGGGAGCTAGGGGGCCCGTAGGGGTTTTCGCTGCCGTCCCGGCCGCCATAGTGTCGCGGCACAAACGCTGTTGAAGACGCGGCGGGCCGATCGGGAATCGCGTGCATCTCGTCTTCCAACGCATTTCCGGTCTACTGTGCTGCGCAGATGTTGACTCTTCGCAATGTTTGTCGCCGGATGGTCGGGGCTGGACGCCGAATGGAGCGAGAATGCGATTCCTGCCGGAAAGCGAAGACGTCAGCGCGGCCGTAATCGGGCTCGGAAACGTGGGTTCGTGTGTCGCCGGGGCGCTCGCCGAGCGCGGCGTACGCGTGGTCGGTGTGGACACCGACGCGAGACTCACCCGCGAGCTCGCCGAGCGGCACTGCCGATTCAGTGAGCCGGGCATGAACCGCGAGCTGGTCGTTCCGCTGCTCGAACGCAGCGGCCTGACGTGCGGCGTCGACTTCGGGCTCGCGTTCTGCCCGGAGCGGTTGTCCGAGGGAGCGGCGCTGCGGGAACTGCGCAGTTTCCCCATTGTCGTCGGTGGCTGGTGCGCCGACAGCGCTGCCGCTGCCGAGGCGTTCTGGCGCCGCGGTGTCGGAGTCGACATCATCCAGTGCAGTTCGATGGAAGCCGCCGAGATGGTCAAGCTCGCCGACAACTGGTGGATCGATCACAACATCGCGCTCGCGAACGACCTGGCAAAGGTCTGCGGGGCGATCGGAGTGGACGTGCTGGACGTCATCTCCGCGGCGAACTCGATTCCCAAGGGCAACGGAAACGTGAACATCCTGACCCCCAGCGTCGGTGTCGGCGGTTCCTGCCTCACCAAGGACCCGTGGATGGTGTGGCGATCCGCCCGTAACCGTGGAATCGACCTGCCGACAATTCCGGCCGCGAGTGGCGTCAATGACGACATGCCCCGATACACCACCGACCTGATCCGCGCCGAGCTCGATGCGAGCGGCAAGCAGCTCGACGGTGCGCGGGTGGCGGTGCTCGGCTGGCCGTGCTGGCCAAGCATCGAGTGTTCGACGCGATCGACTTCGCAGCGCGGGAGTATGAGGCGATCTGGACGCCGATACGGGACTTCTACCTGGACGGTCGCGGCGATCGAATGATTCGGCTGTTCTGCAGTTACCTCACCCCGAGCGGACCGAGCTCGGGATCGGCAAGCTCGCGCGGTTCATCCGAAACGCCGCTGGTTGATCCACTTACGCCCCCGTTCGGGTCCTGCGCGGATCAGTCCTCGTTGTCGACCAACCCCGCCTCGTAGGCGAGAATCGCCACCTGCACGCGGTTCTTGACGTTCAGGCGGAGCAGGATCGTGCTGACGTAGGTCTTGACCGTGCCCTCGGCGAGCCGGATCCGGTCGGCAATCTCGCTGTTGGACAACCCCTTGACAAGCAGGGTGAGGATCTGAGCCTCGCGCTGGGTGAGGCTGCCGATCCGCTCGCGGGCGGCGATCCCGCGGGCCATCCGCCCGCCCGCGACCTCGCTGATCAGCCGTTCCACCACCTTCGGGGCGAGGTGCGTCTGACCCTTGGCCAGCGCGCGGACCCCGGCGATGAGGTCACGGGGGTCGGCGGCTTTGAGCAGGAAGCCCGGGACATCCTCGTCCAACGCCCGGGCGACGAGGTCGTCCTCGGAGAACGTGGTCAGCAGGCCCACCCTGGTCTCCGGCACTTCGTCACGCAGCAGGGCAGCCGCGGCCAGCCCGTCGAGATAGGGCATCTGGATGTCCGGCAGGGCCACTGTGGAGCGGTGGAGACGGGTGAGCTCGACGGCGTCCTGCCCGTTCTGCGCCTCGGCCACGACCTGGATGTCGTCCTGCGTGGACAGGATCGCCTTGACGCCGGACCGGAGCATCAACTCGTCGTCGGCCAGCAGGACGGTGATCACAGCGGCGCCTCGCTCGTCTCCCGAGGATCCACCACCGGAGTCACGGCCGGGTGAGCCGGTCCAGGGTCACCAGGGTGTCGCCCGCGTAGCAGAGCCGGAACATGTCAGTGGAGATGACTAGGGGATTGCGGTTGGTCAGATAGTACTCACAGTGCGCGTCGGCCGGCGCCGGTGGCTCGATCAGCACCGGTGGGGCGCTGCTGATGCTGCGCCGGGGGAGTGATCCGGCGAAATCGTCGCGGTGCTGCCCCACCCGTAGTCGGTCGAAGTCCGCTGGGTTGAGCGCGGTGTTGACGACCGTGAGCAGGTGGTAGCCGAGCAGGACGGCCCCGAGCGCACCGAACGCGGCGACGGGCAGCCCGGCGGTGGCCATCAGCCTCCGCCGCATCCGCCGCTCCGCCTGGGGCAGCCCGAGCGGGGGTCCGGCGGGCGGGTCCGCCTGGTCCGGAAGTATCCCGTCGCCGGTCGGCTCGGGTGCGATCCGGCGGGCCGGCGCGGGCCGCGCTCCGATCGGCAGCTGGGCGCTGACCTCGAAGACGCCGTCGCGGGGCCCGGCGCTCACCGTACCGCCAGCCAGGCGGAGCCGCTCGTGCAGGCCGAGCAGGCCCTGGCCGGACTGCGGACCGGCGACCCGCGCCGAGGTCGCCGGCAGTGGATTGGTAACCGTCACCGTCAACTCGTCGGCCGTGCGGTGGAGCCGGACGGACACCGGGAGCCCGGCTGCGTGGCGGGTAGCGTTCGTGACCGCCTCCTGCACGACGCGGTGCAGCGCGTGCGCAGCCATCGGCGTGAGGCCGGAGGCTCTCGGGTCGCTCGCGATGGGGGTGGTGGCATCGCCGACCGCCTCCGCGGTCTCGTCGAATTCGCTGAGCGAGATCGGGACTCCGAGGTCACGCGCTCGGCCGACGAGGTCCGCGACGGCGCCGTCGATGGCCACCCCGTCCCCGTCACGAAGCATGGTGGTGATCTCCTGCAGGTGCTCGGTGGCGGCCACGGCTGTTGCCCGCAGCTCGCTGGCGGCACGGCGTTGCCTCTCGTCCAAGCCGTCGTCGAGTTCGAACGCGCCCGCTCGCAGCGCGATGAGACTCAGCTCGTGGCCGAGCGAGTCGTGCATCTCCCGGGCGATCCGGGCCCGCTCGCGGTACGCGCCTCGGACGTGCGGATCCGCTGCTCACGGCGCAGCTGGCGGGCGCGTTCCCAACCGGCGTACCCGAGGTCGGCCCGCAACCGCCGGTAGCGCCCAGCCAGCCACGGCCCGGCGGCGGCGCCGAGCACGGTGAGCGCCATGCTCAGCCAGCGGCTGGGCGTCCCGGTCAGGAGAGCGATCAGCAGACCGACGGCCAGTGCGCCGCTCAGCCCGACCAGGGCGCTGCGATGGTCGGCCGACCGCCGTCCGGCCAAGTAGCCGATGATGATCATGAGGGCGATCGGCCACTCCGGCGAGCCGCCGACGTTCACGAGGTACGACGTACCGGACAGGGCGGCGAGGGTAAGCGAGCAGGCCGGCCGGACCCGGGAGAGGGTGACCGCACCGACGATGAGGACCGGCGCCGTCACGTACTCCCAGGGGCGGGAGGCCAGGCTCTCCGCGTCGGCGGCCAGCACACCGAGCAGGCAGACGTAGAGCACGGCGTCGACGAGCCGTGGACTGCTGCGGAGACGGTGCGCGACAGCGCGGATCCGGCTCGGCGCTTGGGTGCGGCGCGGGCGTGGCTCGTCCACGGCCGCGATGCTACAGAAGTCGATCGAACGTGGTCAAAGCGCACGTCCGGTTGCGATGGACAGATGCCGTCGTGACCTGCGGATTGAGCCGACCCGACGGGCGCATCCCCCGGCGGAACTCGGGGTTGACGATCGACGTTCGGCAGGCCCCTCGCGGTTGCGGGCGCCCCTATCCTCGCTGTGCCACAGCTGGGCGGACGTGCCAGGCGGGGAAGGGAACGCGTGATGATAGTCCTGCGTGAGGTGACGAAGAGATTCGGCGCGCGGGTCGCGGTCGAGCGGGTGTCGTTCGAGGCTCGGCTTCGGGTAGCGGGACGAGCAGGGTCGGGATGTGTTGGTGGTAGAGCAGCCCGGCGGTGCGGGCGGCGGCGATGACCGTCGAGCGGTGCCCGGAGGCGTTCGGTTCGGTTGTGACCAAGACGAGGAGCAAGCCCGCCGGGGCACAGCAGTCTTGCCAGGCGCCGATGGCCTGGCTTTCGTACGGGTCGCGGCTGTCGATGCTCAGGCGTGGCAGCGTTGCCAGGACGAGTCCGGCTCCGTGTCGGGCATTACGGGCCGGGTGTCCGTCGGGGCTTTCGGGCCGCACGTGCGGGTGCTCACCGTTGGTGACGGCGAGGGTCGGGTCGGCGGTGTAGGTGTTCGGCGGCGGCGGTAACGGTTGGGTGGCCGTCGGTGTCGAGGATGGTGTCGCCGTGGCGGGTGTAGCGGGCGAGCAGGTGGGCGACGTGGTCGGGGTGGATGCCGTACCAGTCGGGTAGCGGACGCCCGCCGGGTTTGGTGGGTCGGCTGGTGTGGGTGGGGGTGAGCAATAAGGCGACGGGTGCCGGAGGGCGGGTGTGGGGGGTGTGGTGTGTGTGGGTTGGGTTTGCGGCATGGGGCGTGTGGGCCGTGTCCGCCGATGAGCGCTGACATATAGAGATACAGATTCCGGGGTCGCTTTCGAGGTCGGCCCGGCCCGACACCGCCGCTGGGTCGGCGTGCTGGGCCCAGGCGACCTCCCGAGCTTGGGCCCGCGCGGCACGCAGCTCGGCCAGCAGCGTCTCGTCGAGTCGCGACAACAGTCGCCAGGCCGTGGGGTCGGAGGCGACCGTCCCGAACAGGGGGCCGTCTGGTCACGCAGCACGGACAAATCGGCGATGGCCTCACCGCCGTCGGCGAGCATCACCGCCAAATCAACCGCGACACGGACCGGATCATGGCGGGTCTGCGGCGCTGCCGCAGACCCGCCATGGCCTCACTGAACGCGTTGGTCGACCCGGTGGCAACGGCGAGATCAGCGAGCAGCCGGGCACCGGCATGACCGACCACGCTCCGCCCGTTCCCGGTCACGATGATCATCGGAGGTGTTGCGGTAACTTGCACCCTGCAAGTGCGTTCCGTGAACGGGACTAGGGGACCTTCGACAAGCCCTATTTTCCCTGATCAAAGGCACTTCTTCATTCTCGGTACGCTCTATGGATAGCTCGTAGCGAAGGCCCGAGGCTAACTGAAGCATGGGGCAGGAACCAAATCGAGTCACGCCAACGCTTCCATCTTTCTCTGACGTAACGTAGGGTGGCACGTGGCCAGTCGACTGGTTGTCAGAGTGTCCAGTTGGGTCTAGTTGGACCCCGTCCGGATGAAGGGGAAACGAGTGAAGGTATTCCGCGACATCGGTGACCGAATGCTGCAGCGTCTAGTGCCACAGGGTACGGCTGAAGCTGCCCCCTGCCCTTGTTCACCTCCATGTTGGTTCTGTTCGGGTGGCATGTGGTGCTACACGGCCAGCCCTTCCTGTACTTCTTGGACGTGCTATCGGGACTCTCCCTGCCCATAACATCCGGGACCTGGCCGAGGTCGCCTAGACCCTGCGCTCCAGGTCGCCCATCCTCGGTTTAGTAATTAAATGCTAGCCGACCAGTGGGGCGAAGTGGCCCGAGGTCCGAGGTGGCTGGGCCTAGGACCTCGGGTCCGGCCATTTAGCCGAGTGGGATGCTTCACCTGCGTTTTAGATAGATTGGAAACAAATGGCTCGCGTCATTTGGGCTCAGATTGTGAGGCGTTGGGCCAGGTCAGTCGCGCTGGGGGCAGGATTAGTGGTCGCGGTGACGAGCTTCATCGTACTCACCGGGACGGCTGAAACTTCCCGCCTTGACGTGACGAACACAGTGGCCGCAAATGCGCGTGCCGCCTTCGACATCCTTGTTCGGCCAGCGGATGCGGGTACTGATATCGAAAGTTCGGCCGGCCTCGTGCGTCCGAACTTCATTTCGGAAACCGAACCGGGTATAAGTCTGGCTGAGGTTGATGCTATACGACAGATTCCCGGTGTCGAAGTCGCCGCACCTGTCGCAGTGCTTGGGATCGGTATGCCTGATCTGCGAGTCCCCATCGACCTTAGTCAGGTGGTTCCTGATGATGAGCGGTCGGCTTATCGGATTACGCTGAACTGGCGTACCGACAGGGAGATGAGTCAATTCAGTCAGGGCGAACCGTCGTACGTCTACTTCACGCCTAATCCCGTGGCGCACAAGGACGTAATCACCTTCTCCAGGGGTGACGGTCCCAAAAGTGCTCTGGATGAGATTACGTCCTCGGGTGCGCGGATGGGGCTTTGTGGCCAACAGGTCGGGAAGGTCCCCCCGTTACCGCGGACGTCGCCAATGCAGTTGGTGGAACGGGCACAGTGCTATTCACTGACAGACGACAGCAGGGGCTACGTGGCCGGGAAGAAGGCGTTCTTTCTTGAATGGCGGGTTCCGTATGTCATGGCGGCAATCGACCCCCAGGCAGAAGCCGACCTCGTTGGACTGGACCAGGCGATGGTGTCCGGTGACTACCTGTCCTCGATTGATGTGGGAGATCAGGGCGAACAACTCGGTCACCCGGTCCCGGTGATTGCCGCAAATCAACCTTTTGTTGATCAAGAGGTCATGGCGACGGTCGAGCGACTACCGGACGCAACGGCCGAGCAGTTTCCCGGCAGCCTCGAGAATCCGGCCGCCCGCGGCAGCTTTGCGGACGCGGCGCCGGGAGAGACAGTTGCGACCGTGAACCTGACCAGCGCGGATGCCACGAACTATCTACTACGGGATTTGGGCAGTACCGGAGGCAATACTCAACTCCTCTCATACTGGACGGCAAGTCCGACCGAATACTCCATCTCATCGGGCGGTGCCCTCGTACCGCAGGAACAGGATGTACCACTCGACGTATGGCGGACCTCCCAAATCGGTGATCTCGGTAAGGCGCCCGCCACTGCGGGTGATGTGAGTTTCCGGTCCGTGGAAAGTCATCGCCTTCAACCAGGTAAGGGCCCATCTGACGCGGCGAATCTTGTCCTTATGGGACGATTCGATCCGACCAAAATCGACTCGTTCTCGGCTTTGTCGGAGGTGCCACTCGCCGCCTATCAGGTCCCGAGTCTCCTCGGGGCCGACGAACAAACACAACAGCTACTTCAGAATCAGGTGCTGCTTCCGTCCGGTAATCCGGCCGGCTATCTACAACAACCACCCCTACTGCTGACCACGCTTGATGCGGCTACCGCATTCCAGGGAGCTTACGGGAGTACGCCAGAAAACGGACCCGTCTCCGCTATCCGTATCAAAGTGGCAGGCGTCAACGGAATTGACGACGTCTCGCGTGAACGAGTAAGGGTCGTGGCGGAAAGAATTTTCGAGACTACCGGGTTGACAGTCGACGTGACCCTAGGCTCGTCACCGTCTGGACAAACAGTTCTTCTCCCCGCAGGCGAGCTTGGTCGCCCGGAGTTGAAGCTAAAGGAGTGGTGGACGAAGAAGGGTGTTGCTGTAGTCATCAAGGACGCCGTTGAACGGAAGTCGCTGATCATCTTTGTGCTCGTACTCGCGGTCTGTGGGCTGTTCATCTGGAATGCGTCGGCGGCGGCGGTCCGAGCGCGACGAGCCGAGTTGGGCGTACTCGCTTGCGTGGGGTGGAGCCGAAGGGCGCTCTTCGGGGTAGTACTGGGCGAACTCGCCGTCTTGGGACTTCTCGCAGGCTCGATTGGAGCAGTGGCATCTCGGCTCGCGGGTGTCGCGCTTGATCTCGATGTCTCTTGGTCTAGGGCGCTCTTGGCGGTCCCGGTCGCGGTGACTGTGTCAGTGCTCTCCGGCCTCATACCGGCTAGGGCCGCAGCCCGTGCCGACCCGTTGGCGGCGCTACGCCCCCCGGTGTCCGATGGCCCGCGTGGCCATCTCCGCTTTGGGATCCTCGGCCTTGTAGTTACCAACATTCGACGCGTTCCTGGGCGTACGTTCCTTGGTGCCGGCGCACTCGCTGTGGCGATCGCGTCTCTCGTTCTCCTGCTGTCCATAACCTGGGCTTTTGAGGGTGCACTGGTGGGTAGCTTGTTAGGGGAAGCTGTTGCTGTTCAGGTTCGAACGCCGGACATTGTCGCAGTCGCCGCCATGCTGACCCTCGCCGCGGTAGCAGTTATGGATGTCACATATTTAAATGTGCAGGACCGGGTGTCCGAGTTCGCGGTCCTAGAGGCGACGGGCTGGAGTAGACGTTCTCTGACTACGCTTGTTATTTCGGAAGGGGCAATACTAGGCCTCATTGGGGCAGTGGTAGGTGTTGTAGTCGGGATGACGCTTTCAATGGGCTTGGCCGGCGGCGAGGCTATCGGGCGCCTAGCTGGTGTAAGCGTTGCAGTCGGAGCAATCGGCATCGCTCTTTCTGCTGCGGCATCGCTTCTACCCGCCCAGGCTATCCGGAGGAATACGATTGCCACTTTCTTGAGCGGAGACTGAGGGTGCTCGGTGCTGTACGTTGAGCTGGCATGTCGACTTAGCCTCGCCGGCGTCTTGTTGCTGGCTAGCTTCGCGAAAGCGCGGACCCTGTCCGAGTCCAGGTACATGGTGGCAGTCGTCCTGAAGGATGTACTTCGCTTCCAGTCGCAATACTTGGCTCGTTCCGGCATATTCCTCGTGATTGTGGCTGAGGGGGGCTCTGGAATATTGCTCGTCATTCCCGGCCCGTTGATTCCGTTTGGATATCTAGCCGCTATAGTGATGCTAGGGATCTTCACTGGGCTGGCTGTCGTTTCAGTTCGGAAGGGCGACAAGATCCCGTGCGCATGCTTTGGTGGGAATGTAACGGCGCTTAGTCTACGCCACGTCTCCCGCAATACTTCACTACTGGCACTTGGCATTGCAGGGCTTCTGATGCATTTCCAACTGGCCTATCAGTCGCTAGCCCTGGCTGGTATTGTTATCAGTGTAGGTGTCGCTTGCTTAATTACGCTTCTTGCGGTTCACTTTGATGACATTGTAGAAATATTTGTGGACGGTTAGGCGAAGGATGTGCAGGCGTTGTCCAATCTAGTTAGGATAAATTGATGCCTTTTGTGGTGGCCGCATTGGTTCTCGTCGGTTCAGTAACCGTACTGAACCTGGCACTAACGATGGCTGTGATTCGTCGACTGCGGAAGCAGGGGTCGGTCCAGATTGTGCAAGGATTTGGTGACCTGCCTAGTGTTGGGTCGACCATCCCTTCCTTCGAAGCGGAGACTGTTGACAGCGATTGGGTAAGCAGGGACACAATGTCAGGTGCACCTGGCGTGTTAGCGTTCTTTTCGACGGACTGCTCGGCCTGTAAGCCATCAATACCCTATTTGCGGGACTATGTCGCCGAAGTCGGCCTGAATCGGGCGCAGGTGATAGCTGTCGTCAGCGGTGAAACCGGTAAGGCCCAGGACTTCCGCGCGGATCTTGGCGGGATCGCCATGGTTGTTTCCGAACCTAAGGATGGTCCGATCACCAAGGAATTCGGGATTCCCGCATTTCCAACCTTCGTTATGGTGGACCAGGACGGCAAGGTCGTGCGGACAAGTGCTGGAGCGCGGTCGTTGCTGGAGAACGTCTAATCGTGGACTCGACAGGTCCTATCACCCGTGTGGGTGGGATGTGGGGTGGTCTGAGACGATCCGCGCATGCTATCGCCATCGCATGGTGTGCCGGACGGCTACTCTTTTTTTTATGCTGCCTGTTTACGCTTATGCAGGGAACGATCCCAGTAGCGATTGCATGGCTCACCAAAATTTTAATCGATGGCTTCCAATTTCCTGAGGAGTCATTAAATGCATTCGTAGTGGTCGGTGCTATAACGGGTTTTGGAGTCGCTGCTGCTCTGCTTCCTTATGCAGTGGACTACGCCCGAGGCAAGCTTCGGCGAAGTATCGGTGTTCAGGTTCAAGAGCGACTATTTCTGGCAGTTAATCGTTTCAAAGGGCTTCAGCGGTTTGAAGACCCGGCGTTCCTTGATCGGCTCCGGCTTGCGGATCGGGCTGCATCGACTGCCCCCGACCAGGTGTTCACGCAGCTATTGGCAGGTGTACAAGCAGTCATAACCCTGGTAGGCTTCCTGGCTATTCTTTACGTGGTAAGCCCCATCGTCATGCTGATCACCTTAGTAGCGGCTATCCCGGCGCTCTTCGTGCAGATGTCGGTTAGCCGCAGGCAGGCTTCGATGATGTGGCGGCTCAGTCGACGTAATCGCCGTGAGATGTTTTATCATACCCTAATGCTTGATCTTGCCGCAGTCAAAGAGGTGCGGCTGTTCGGGCTGGGGCCGTTCCTGCTCGAACGAATGCAGCAGGAGACACGGTCAATCAACTTTGAGGAGAATTTGCATGACCGGCGAGTTTTGGTAGCGCAGGCACCTCTGGCCCTCTTGAGCGCAGTTACGGCTGGGGTGGGTTTGGTCTGGATGGTGGGGCTGGTTAGAGATGGTACTGCCAGGATCGGCGATCTGACGGCCTTCATTGCGGCAGTCGCAGGCACGCAAGCCGCTGTGACTGCACTGGTCTCCTCAATCTCCAGTGGATACGCATCGCTTCTTGCGTTTGGTCACTATCTGGGTGTTCTGAACCTAAAGTCGGACTTACCGTCACCGCAGACTCCTTCTCTTCTGCCGAAGCTGTCCAATGGAATTCGAGTCGAGGACGTTTGGTTTAGATACACGGCAGAGGGTCCGTGGATCCTACGCGGAGTTAATTTATATATCCCGCATGGGCAGTCGCTAGCCGTGGTAGGGCTTAATGGTGCTGGCAAAAGCACTTTGGTTAAACTGCTCTGTCGGTTGTACGATCCGACGAAGGGTCGCATCACCTGGGATGGTGTAGATATCGCGGATGTTGATATTTCAGTCCTGCGAGAACGAATTGGAGCAATTTTTCAAGACTACATGGCATATGATCTGTCGGCGTCGGAGAATATTGGAATTGGTGATGTCAAGGATCGCCATGATCGTTCCCGCGTTGTTTTAGCCTCAACTAGGGCTGGAGCCGACGAATTTATTAGTCAGCTGCCGGAGGGCTATGACTCGATGCTATCGAGAGTCTTTTTTCAGGGTGATGGCGAGGATTCTCAACATGGCAAAGCGCTATCTGGTGGTCAGTGGCAACGAGTGGCTCTAGCGCGAGGGCTGATGCGCTCGAGTAGGGATCTACTGATCCTGGACGAGCCAAGTGCTGGCTTGGACCCGGCAGCTGAACAAGCGGTTCACGAGAAGCTGCGGCATCACCGTTTAGGGTCGACCAGTATCCTTATCTCGCATCGGCTGGGTGCCGTGCGGCACGCGCAGCACATTGCTGTATTGCAGGATGGGCGCATCCTTGAGGAGGGCTCGCACGAGAAGCTGATAGCACACGCCGGTGAATACGCTAGACTTTTTGCGGCTCAAGCATCCGGCTATTTGCAAACTGATAGTGGTATTCCTCGAGTCGAAGGCGCCTCCTTCCATGGCTGATCTAGACGACAACATTCTCGACGGCGAGAACCCAAGGGGGGATGGCGAGCCGAGCTCCCGTCTCTTGGTGAAAAAAGACGGACCAATGGTTTCGGTCAAAGGGCTTTGCAAGAGTTTTCACTCCGGTAAGGCGAATTCGATCTCTGCATGTGATCACGTTGGCATTCGAGTAGATCGAGGTGAGATGGTTGCAATATCCGGACCGTCGGGATCCGGGAAATCGACGTTGCTTCACTTGATTGGGGCCCTGGATGTGGCCGACGCTGGCAGTATTGAGGTGAACGGGCTTTCCCTTTCTGGTTTAAGGCGACGAGAGCTTGTTTCTTACCGTCGCACGGTCGGCTTCGTGTTCCAACGTTTTCATTTGCTGCCGACGTTAACAGCGACGGACAACGTGATAGCGCCGGTCTTGCCATACAAGACGCCCTTTGATAAACGTGCTCGAGGTCGCGAGTTGTTGAAGTTGGTCGGGCTTGAGGGTAGAGAGGACGCGTTGCCCTCGAAGTTGTCCGGCGGGCAACAGCAGCGAGTAGCGATCGCGCGCGCCCTTATTAATGATCCAACGCTCATACTAGCTGATGAACCAACTGGGAATCTAGATACCCAAACTGGTCGAGAAATTGTCGACCTGCTGATTAGGTTACGGGAAGAGTCCGGGACGACGTTGCTCATCGCTACCCACGATTCCAGCCTTGCTAGTCGTTGTGACCGAATCATCTACATCCGAGACGGTAGGTTGGTCGAAAGGTCTCGCGAGGTGCCGGCCTGATGCCGGGGTTGCCGCCTTTGTATCGTCCTTGGCTTGATTCCTGCGGGCGCTGAGCTCCCGCACCTTCGTTGAACTTGAGTCGGAAGGCTGCCGATGTTCTGGATCGGTGCACCCGTAGCGATAGCATTGCTCTACTTCCTGCATCGTTGGATCGGCAGGACGTTCGTTCTGATCACAGTAAAAGGTGAAAGCATGAAGCCAGCTCTTCTTCCTGGTGATCGTGTTCTTGTGCGACGAGGAGCTCGTGGTATCCGACGTGGTTGTATCGTGGTGGTCGCTCGTCCCAATCCCGTCACTGGCTGGCGCGGCGCACCGCCTGTAAGCCCCGATGTCGGAGCATCTGATTGGTACATTAAGAGACTTGCGGCAATGGCAGGTGACCTGATGCCGCCACCGATGAGTGGACGTTCGGTCGTTCCGGCGAACCATGTGGTCGTCTTTGGAGACAACTTGCCCAGCGCGGACTCAAGGCAGTTCGGGGCATGCCCGATTGACCAAGTTCTTGGGGTTGTTGTTCACGAATTCTGACTAGTAGTGCCTCGTCATGCAGCCTTGAACGGGTAATCCGGGTGGCGATCTTGGAGCCGGTGGCGAATGAGGTTTTCGGTTTCGCGTGGTGGTTGCGCCAGCGGATGTAGGCGCCGATCGCGGTGTCCTGCTCGGTGTGGGTGCGGTGGTCGGTGCCGCGCAGGGCGAAGTAACGCACGGCGGCGAACTCGGCTTCGTCGGGTAGCCCCGGCGCATTGCTGTGCCGGGGCCCCCTCAGAACCGGCCGTGCCCGATTTCCAGGCAACCGGCTCAGCCTCGATCCACCGATGAAGGCCGGGTCGGCGGGAGTCCGAAGATAGAAGGTGCCCTCTGAGCTGGAAGGATAGGAGTTGCGACGCTTCTATCGTTCGGCTCGAAAGGGCACCTCGCAGGTGAGATTACGCCATGACGCGCCGGTGGTGCGCGCGACGTTTGACGACCCGAATCTGGTGTCGTGTGCCGGCTTGGTGCCGGTGATGCGCCTGGCCGAGCAGGCCGGTCTGCACGACGCGGTCACCGACCGGGTGCGGCTGCCCACGGACACGGGCGCGAACCCTGCCGGGAAGGTCGCCACGATCGTGGCGGGGATGCTCGCGGGCGCGGACAGTATCGACGACCTCGACGTGGCCCGCCACGGCGGCATGCGGTCGCTGTTCACCAGCGTGTATGCGCCGTCGACACTCGGCTCGTTCCTGCGCACCTTCACCCACGGACACGTGCGCCAGTTGCAGGCCGCCGCCCGCGACGCCCTGATCGGCCTGGCTCGGCGGACGCCGCTGCTGGCCGGCGCCGACACGCTGTGCTTTGTGGACATCGACTCGATGTTGCGTCGGGTCTACGGCAAGCAGAAGCAGGGTATTGGGTTCGGCCACGCCAAGGTCGGCGGCTACAACGTCTGGCTGCGCGGCTACAACCCCCTGGTTGCCACGTTGTCCACGCCGTTGTCGGCGCCGGTGATCGCCGCCACGAGGTTGCGCGCCGGCAACGCCGGCTCCGCCCGCGGCGCCGCGAGCATGATCACTGAAGCGATCACCACTGCCCGCACGTGCGGCGCGACGGGCGAGATCGTGGTGCGCGCGGACTCGGCGTTCTACGCCAAGACCGTCATCGCCGCGTGCCGCCGCCGCGGCGTGCGGTTCTCGCTCACCGCCCGGATCGACGCAAAGATCCGCGCCGCGTGCGAGGGCATCGGCGACGAGCAGTGGGTCGACATCAAGTACCCGCAGGCCGTGTGGGACGACGACGCCGGGCGGTGGATCTCCGACGCCCAGATCGCCGAAACCACCTACACCGCGTTCGCCGGCACCCGCCACCAGGTGACCGCCCGGCTGATCGTGCGCCGCATCCGCCGCGACGACCCCGCCCAGGCCCCCGGCCAGGAAGAACTCATGCCGGCCTACCGCTACCACGCGGTATTCACCGACAGCCCCTACACCCTGGTGCAGGCCGAGGCCCAACACCGCGGCCACGCGATCATCGAGCAGATCAACGCCGACCTGATCGCCGGACCCCTGGCGCACCTGCCCTCCGGACGGTTCGCCGCCAACGACGCCTGGCTCGCGTGCGCCGGCATCGCGCACAACCTCACCCGCGCCGCCGGACACCTGGCCGCCGGGGCCTGAAAGACCGCCCGGCCCGCCACCATCCGCACCCGGATCATCAACGTCGCCGCCCGCCTCGCGCACCGGGCCCGCACCATCCGCCTGCACCTACCCGAGCACTGGCCCTGGCAAGCGGCGTTCGACAACCTCTACACCGCCGTGCAGCCGGCACCCGGCTGACCACGGCCCACCAGCCGAAAACCAGGCGGCCCGACCACAGGCCACAACCCCGTTCCAGCCCGAACCACGCAACCGGAGCAAGCCGATCACGTAATCGGCCGCCCCACGCACCCGCCGAATCAGCAACAACCAAAACGATCAACTACCGTTCAGCGGCAACCGCGTCGGTGGATCGAGGCTAAGGAGCGACACATGAGCATCGTCAAAATTAATGCGATAGACATCGTGGAGGGTCACGGTGACGAATTCATCAAACGGTTCTCGGCACGCCCAGGCAAGATCGAAGATGCGGACGGTTTCGAGGGCTTTCAGGTGCTGCGTCCCACCGACGACCGCACGACCTGGTTGGTGGTCACCCAGTGGCGTGACACCGAGGCGTACGACGCCTGGTACGCCACCCGCCCGCATCGCGCCCCCGAATCGGTGACCTACGCCAACAAGTGGGAGCTGTGGTCCTTCGACGTCCTCACCGCGGCGAACCCCGCCTGAGGCCGCGCCTGCCTGGCCGGGGTCAGAACTACCCCGGCCAGGCGGGATCAGTCGGCGGATGTGCCCGAAACCGGTCCAGACCCGGTAGCACCGAGCAGCAGGAAGCCGCCGATCGCGAACCCTTCCACTGCCAGGACGAGGCCGACGTCACCGGCACGCCCGGTGAGTGCGAGCACCGCGAAACCCAGCGCCACGGTGGTCGCCTGGTTGCCCAGCTGGGAGGCGAACCGGGCCGAGATCAGGAGGCGGAGCTCCCGATGGCGCAGCACGGTCAGCATGGGGAACCTCATGCGGGCTCGCCGGCGAGGCGGGCCACGAGACGCACGGCCGGACCGGTGACCATGCGGTAGTGGTCGGCCTCGACGGTGTGCACCGTCAAGCCGTCGCCGGCCACCTGCTGCCAGGTCGCGGGGTCGAAGCCGCCCTCGTGCCCGAAGCCGGTGTCCAGCGCGAGGACCGGCCCGGTGGTGTCGCCACCCCGTAGCCGATACAGCTCGTCGTCGTGCTCGAGCCGGCCGCCGCGGACGATGCCGGCCAGCCGGTTCACCGTGGAGGTTGGGCAGAGGGCTGCGACCGGCTCCGAGCGGCCGAACTCCGACTCGATGCGGTTGACCAGTTGGACGGCGAGCAGCGAGTGACCGCCGAGCGCGAAGAAGTCGTCGTGCACACCGACGTCGGGCACGCCGAGGAGCAGGCGCCAGATCTCCAGCAGCCCCAGCTCGATCGCGTCCCGGGGCGCTTCACCGGCGCCGGGCGTGGCGGGCAGCGCCGGCTGGTACAACTGGCCCGCCACCCCGGGCCCCACCGGAGCGCCGGCCCCGTCCAGCACGTACACGCGGCGCTGGGACAAGGGGAGCGGGACGACGGTGCCCTCCGGTCGCGGAGCGAGTTCGCCGCTGCGCTGGCGACGCGTGGCCTTCAGCAGCAGTTCTGTCTCGAGGGCCCGGCGTTCGGCTGCGCTGAGCGCAGCGATTTTCGTTTCGGTGGTCATCGGTTACCGCGTGGCCTCGCTGTCGCGCATCGCCTCGCGCAGCGACCGTGGTCGCATGTCCATCCAGACCTCGGCGATGTGGGCCAGGCACTCCGTCTCGGCGCCGCGGAATCCGGCACTGCCCAGCCGGCTGGTGCAGTCCTGCCGATCGGCCAGATTGAATACTGTTCCTCGCCGTTGGCGACGGCGTCATGAATGTCGTCCACCGGACGCGGCTTGACCGGGGCACCATTTCTGCGCATCCTTGCCACCCTCCCCCGTAACTTGCTCCTGCTGGCCGGGAGGCCGGGCTGAGCGTATTCCCCGTGGTGCCACCCTCCACTGGCATGCTCGCTCGCATGGCAGCTGGAGAACCGGGGGCCTTCCTGCGCAGCCGACGGGAGGCCGTGACCCCGGCTCAGGTCGGGCTACCGTTCCGTTCCGGTCGGTGCACCCCCGGGCTACGCCGGGCCGAGCTTGCCACCCTCGCCGGGGTCAGTGTCGAGTATCTGGCCCGGCTGGAGCAGGGGCCGGACACCCACCCGTCGGCCAAGGTACTCAGCGCGCTGGCTCGATCCCTGCAACCACCACAGCCTGACGGCGACACCGTGGAGAGCCATACGCGGGGCAACTCGCACCTACGGTTCGGCGAGCGGCCTGGGGAACGGACCGGGAGCAATTCCGGCACCACGCCTCAGGCCGACTCGACCGGCATGGCTACGGCACCGCGTTGGTGCGGTGCCGTACTCATGCCCGGGTTCACCGCTAGGAGCGGCGCCGGAGCCAGAAGAATCCGAATGCGGTCAGCAGAAGAGACAGCCCGAAGAACATTGACAGTTCGATCCACTGGAACGTCCAGTATCGGTAGCCCGGCTGGTAGGTGTAGTCGAAGTGCAGGTTCTGCGCGGCCGTGCAGGCGTCGCTGGCTTCCCGGTCGTCCGGTATGAGGCAGGGCTTCGCGTCCTCGCCGCGGTACGGCGTACCGTCCGCCTTGTACAGCGGTGACGAGAACTGGAGAGCCCAACTCCCGTTGGCCGTGTATCCCTGGATGTCGAAGGTGTTGTCCTCCTTCAGATTCATCCCGACGCCGCTGTTGAGCACGTTGGTGTCGACGGCCACGGTGTCGGTGATCGGGGGCATCAAGTTCTGCCGGATGGCCGTCGGGATCAGCAGCTGGAGCCCGGCGAAGATGATCAGGGTGATCGCCATGGCCGGCAGCGTGCGCTTGACGATCATGCCGACCACGGTGCCGAGTACGAAGGCGAACAGCGCGTAGCCGATCGGTACGATGTTGCGGGAGCCGAAGCTCAGCGCCGCGAACCGTTCACCGATCACCTGGTCGTACCGGCTTGCGCTCCACGTCAGCAGTAGGCTGAACAGGCCGGCCACCGCCATGCTGGCCAGTCCGATGACGGTGAGCTTGACTGCCAACCACTTGGTGCGGGTAACGCTCTGATTCCACACCAGCCGATCGGTGCGCTGCTCCAGTTCCTGGGTCACCAGCGGGGCGCCCCAGAAGACCCCGATCAGGCCGGGTACGGCGATGAGCAGCACCACCATGATTGAGATCGCGTCGTCGTAGGTGGCCCGCAGGTCCAGCCGGGCGAGGTAGCACGCCTGCTCCGCGCAGTTGGCGATCCTCGTGTCGTAGAAGCTGCGGATCTCGCTGCCCAGGTAGATCAGGTAGATCGCGAGGAGCGCGAGCGCCCCCGCGGCCACCAGTGTCTGGGCGCGGAACTGCCTCCAGGTCAGCCAGATCATCGGTCTGCTTCCGTCATTGCTCGGGTCGGTCCGACCGGTCCGGTGGTGGTGGCCCGGGTCAGATAGGCGAGGGTCATGTCCTCGAGGTCCACGGCCTCCGCCCCGGGAACCGGCGAGGTGGACCGTACGATCACCGACGACTCGCCACGGCTGTTCTCGGCGTGAATCAGCTCGGCGTCGGCCGGCAGCCGGTTGGGGTCGCCCGCACGGCTGGTGATCCGGTGGTGGACGGCGAGCAGGTCCGACACGTCGCCGGAGATGAGTACCCGGCCGTTGGCCAGCACGATCAGGTGATCGCAGACCTGCTCTAGGTCGCCGAGCAGGTGCGATGAGAGAGTCACGCTCACCTCGAGTTCGTCGACGAAGTCGAGCAGGTCCCGCATGAACCCGCGCCGGGCCAGTGGGTCGAGCGCCGCCACCGGCTCGTCGAGGACGAGCAGTTGACCCCGCTTGGCCGCGGCGACGGTCAGCGCGAGCTGGGCCCGCTGACCGCCGGAGAGCGAACCGGCCTTCTGCTTGAGGTCGAGGCCACGCTCGCGGATTCGCCGCTCGGCGAACGCTTGATCCCACTTCGGGTTCAGCCGGGCGCCGAGCTTGAGGTGGTCGGCGACGGTCAGCCGGCTGTAGACCGGCGCGTCCTGAGCGACGAATCCGACCCGGGCCAACTGTTCCGGGCTGACTGCCGGCCGGTGACCGAGCACCTCGATGCTTCCGCTGGTCGGCGCGATCATGCCGGACACCAACCCGAGAAGGGTCGATTTGCCGGCGCCGTTGGGACCGACCAGACCGACGATCCGTCCGTCCGGGATCGCCAGCGTGCAGTCGTCGAGCGCGAGGTGCCGGCGGTAGCGCTTACTGAGAGAGTCAGTATGGATGGCCAGGGTCATCACGTCCTCCTGCCGTCTTTCCGGGATTCTTGCTGTCAGTAAGAATTTGTAGACAGCGGACGGTCACAGCACGGTCCGTGCCGTTGTGACCGGCTTGTGACAGGAGTCTTATTAGCGTCAGTCCGGAACCGTCGTCGACAGTTAAGTCACACAGACAGGAAGGCGTGTGATGCGGGTACTCGTGGTTGAAGATCAGCCGGACCTGGCCGACTCGGTCGCTCGGGTGCTGCGGCGCGAGGGCATGGCCGTCGATGTCGCATCCGACGGCGGGTCGGCGTTGGAGCGGGCGACGGTGGTCCCGTACGACGTGATCGTCCTCGACCGCGACCTGCCCGTGGTGCACGGCGACGACGTGTGCCGCACGCTGGTCAGCCAGGGATCGCTGAGCCGGGTGCTGATGCTGACCGCCTCGGGCACCATCGCGAACCGGGTGGAGGGGCTGGGCATCGGCGCCGACGACTATCTTCCCAAACCTTTCGCATACGCGGAACTGGTGGCCCGGATCCGGGCGGTGGCCCGGCGCTCGCAGCCCGCGACGCCGCCTGTGCTGGAGCACGGTGACCTGCGCCTCGACCCGGCGCAGCGCACCGCAACCCGGGCCGGGGCCCGGCTCAACTTGAGCCCCAAGGAGTTTGCTGTGCTGGAATATCTGCTGACCTGTGGCAGCCGGGTGGTGTCCGCCGAGGAACTGCTCGACCGCGTCTGGGACGAGGCGACCGACCCCTTCACCACCACGGTGAAGGCCACCGTGAACCGGCTGCGGTCCAAGCTCGGCGACCCGCCGCTGATCGAGACGGTGCCCTGCGCCGGATACCGGATCTGATCATGAGACTCGGACAACACCCTCTCCGCCTGCGGCTGACGCTGCTTTACGTCCTGGTCTCCGTGTTGTCGAGCACGGTCCTGCTGCTGATCATGTGGGCGCTGGCCAAGAGCCTCAATCCCGTGACGCCACCACCGCTTTCGTCCGGCCCGATGTCCGGCCCGCCGTCGCCCGGCCCCGCCGACGACGACACACTGCCTGCTATCGACGCCACCGACACGGCCGGAAGCGGGCTGCTCCAGCCGCTGATCGCGCTGGCCATCATGGCTTTGATCTCGCTGTTCCTCGGCTGGCTGATCGCCGGCCGCGTGCTGCGCCCGGTGCTGACGATGACCGAGCGCCTGCGCCAGATCTCCGATCGCAACGTGTACGAGCGGCTGGCCCTGCCCGGCCGCCGCAACGAGCTGAAGGATCTGGCCGACACCGTCGACGGCCTGCTCGGCCGGTTGGAGACCGCGCTCGACGCCCATCGGGGATTCGTCGCCAACGCCGCCCATGAGATGCGCACCCCGCTGACCGCGGAGCGGGCGCTGCTCGAGGAGCCGCTGATCGATCCGGGCGCCAGCCTGGAATCGTTCCGGCACAACTTCGAGCGGCTCCTGGTGATCAGCGAACAGCGCAGCCAGCTCCTGGAGTCGCTGCTCACCCTCTCCAGCAGCGAGCAGTGCCGGGCCGCGGACGAGATGGTCGACCTGACCGGGCTGGTCGAGCTGGCGCTGCGCGAGCGGGCGCCGGAGGCCGAACGGCGCGGGGTGCAGGTGGTGACCTCGCTGCGGCCGGCGTCGGTGCCGGGCGATCCGGTGCTGCTCGGCCGGTTGCTGGTCAACCTCTGCGACAACGCCATCCACCACAACGTGCCCGGCGGCACGGTCGAGGTCAGCGTGCACCGGAAGATCGGCCGGGTGGTGCTCACCGTGGCCAACACCGGCGAGGTCATTTCCGCGGATCAGGTGGACCGTCTCTTCGAGCCGTTCCAGCGGCTGCACCGCACGACTGACGACGGGCATCACGGCCTCGGGCTGTCCATCGTCCGTGCGATCGCCCGAGCGCACGGCGCGGAGCTCACCGCGCACCCGCAGCCGCACGGCGGCCTCGTCGTCGAGGTGGTGTTCTCGATGGTGGGCGACCGCGAGCTGGCGAAGGCCGAACAGCATGCCCTCGCTCCGCCGCTGGCGTGAATAGCGTAAACCTTGGGACCGGAGATGTTCGACCGGCAGCTCGTAGGTCAGGCCGGGCGCGTCGACCAGCTCGGGAAGGGTGTAATCCGGCATGTTCTGCGCCGCTTCCAGTTCGGCGCGCTGGGTGAAGATTGGGCGCCCCGGCAACGCGGGGTTTCCGCCGCAGTGGTCATAGTGAAGGTGGCAGTTGACGACATGTCAACGTCGTTGATGGACCGTCCGACGTCGGCAAGCGCGGCGCGGATGTCGCGCCGACGCGGCTGGTACCGCCGCTCGACCGACGGATGAACGCCCCATACCGGTGCCGAATAGAATCCGGCGGCCGGATAACGTAGCCAAATCAATTCGAATCACAGAGAAGTTGTGCATCGTTCGATCGTCACACGGCCGGCGCCTCGCCGTCGCACCGAGAACGCCAATGCTCGCTGATGGGAGAACGGGTAGCGATGAGGCAGGCAGCGCGAGCCCTTGTAGTTGACGCCACAGGTCGGATCCTGTTGCTGTGGACGCGAGACCCGGCTCGGCCCGGCACCGACCCCTGGTGGGAAATGCCTGGCGGCGGCCTCGAACCCGGCGAGGACGCCCCCACCGCACTCGTCCGCGAACTCGCCGAGGAAACGGGCATCGAGGTGTCCACCGACCGGGTCGGTCCGCCGCTGTGGCACCGGGAGACGCACTTCTCCTGGTGTGGCCGGGACTATCATCAGCGCGAGACGCTGCACGTCGTGCTCTGTGGCGAAGCCAGCGCGGGCGAGGGCTCACACCGGCGCACCGTGGCCGAATGGAACGCGATCCTCGGCATGCGATGGTGGACCGTCGACGACCTGGTGGCCAGCGGCGACCGGTTCTTCCCCGGTTCCCTCCCCGCTTCCGCGCCGGTGATGCTCGCCGGCCGGCTGGTCGACGACCCGTACGAGAACTGGGAGCCATTCACCGGCGGTCGCCTGCCCGAGCCGATGCCAGTCAGCGAGTCGCCGAACGCGGTCCGCCGAATCAGTCGGGCGCTGTTCGCGGATGGTGGTTCCGGGGCTATGCGAGTACAAGATCCAGGTCCACCACCGTTGGACATGGGGTAATAGTTCGTGTTGTCGGGTGTGACACGATCGGCCCGACGGCTTCGTCCCCGAAGGCGATCTCATCGGACCTGAAGCAGTCCGCGTTCGGCCAGGTAGGCGCGCAGCGTCTCGGCGTCCTCGGCAGACAGCAACCGACGGGGGATTACGGTCGCCGGCATCTGACCGACGTACAGGATCCAGAACTCGGGGGTGGCCTTAACCTGATCGACCCCGTCCCAGGCGATGCCGCTGGACTGTGAGCCGCTGCGCATCAGAATATTGTCGTCAGTAATCTCATAGGCGCCCTCGACAGCGTAGTCACTGGATCGACGCCGGGCTCGCAGCCGGACCCATGGCCAGTAAAGCATCGCCAGCAGACCACCCATGAGCATCGTCAGCCACAGCGGTTGGATCTGGTCGCCCCACCCGAGGCTCCGCGATACGGTGAGGCCCGCCGCCCCCGCCGCTGCCAGCGCCGCGCCGACGTATAAGTATTTGCGTAGCTGATCAGTGGTGAGCGCAGCGGCCACGCGGCTCGGGTAGGCGGGATCGGCCGGGACGTCAAAACGGATGTGCACGCCAGAACGATAGTGCCTCCAAAGGCCCGACGGGCAGCTGCTTGTCAGGTGCCGTCCTGCATGCCGCTGCGGTGGCACCAGCGCGCCGCGGGCGTTTGCCGGTGTCGTGTACGTGCCGAACGTCACCTCGGCGGTGCATCTTCCTAGGATGCTGTAGGAGTTGTGCTAAGCACGACGATCACCGCGCAGTGCGTGGTTGCCGCACCGCGAGCCCTGCCTCGCAACTGGCCGCTTGCGCAGGCGATCGGCTGCCACACTCCGGCCATGGAGGCGATTTCCACGACCGACGGGTTCTCCAAGACCGTCAGGGTTTGCGGCGCGAGAATGGGCGGATGGGGTACGAGGTCGAGCCGGGTGAGCGCCACCGGCGCAGGTCAGTCGCCCAGTCGCCGGTCGATCGTTCCGTCGCAGCCATCCTCGACGTTGAAGAGCAGGACGGTCGCGTAAGCCGATCCGCCATGGCGGTTGAACTCGGCTCCTACCTCATGGGTGCCGTCCCGACCGGTGCAGCAGACCCCAGCTGTTGAGATGGCTTTGACCAGCACGGATGTGGTCTCGGCACGCGTAGGCTAACGGCGGCTGCCGCACTAGTTTTCGACGGTAGCTCTCTGGCTTGAGGCGATGGTGGCGCCGCGGGTGGTGGCTTGGATCGCCGCGGCGGCGAGCGCGAGGGCGATGGCGAGGTGCAGGCGGTCAGCTGTGGTGGAGCGTGGGTCGGCGAGTGGCCACCAGGCGGACATCTGGTGACCCCAGTACTGTTGGGCGCCGATCGTCGCGAGGTAGAGGGCGAGTGGTGGTAGCCAGCTCGCGGTCGGGGACAGATGCACGCCAGCGAGTAGCCCGACCGCGGCGAGGATGAGGACGTTTTGCGTGTAGGCGGGCCAGTGTCCGAATTGTGGGTAGCGGGGTGCGGCGAGGAGTACGGCGAGAGTAGGGATCGCCATGAGGATGACCGCGACCCCGGCGGTCAGCCAGGAAAGGTGACGAACGGAGATCCGTTCGTGTTGCCATAGGGTGGGGCGGCATGCCCATCCGGCGAGGCTGGCTGATATGGCGGGAATGGCTTCGGCAGCGGGTACGGGGCGGGCTGGGCTGCCGGACACGATCTGGAGTGGAATTACTTGATCGGCGGCGAGCTGGGTCACCACGAGCACGGCCAGCGCGAGCGGTAGTGCGGCGTGTAGCTGTCTGGCGCGGGCGAATAGTAGAAGTTGCCTCACGGCACCTCGCTGATCGGGAGATCGCAATGTGCGACCCGTTCACGATTGGTTCGGAGCCAGTCGGTGACCGTAGCTTCGGGTAGTGAGTTGAGGCGTTCGAGTAGGGTGTGGGCTCGTTCGCCGACGATGTTGGCGTGGTCGTACTCGTAGCCGGTGTGGTGGTTGAGCCAGCCTGAGATTGCTTGTGCCAGGTCGGCTTGCTCGGACCGCAGTGGGTTGCCAAAATCGTCGACACGTTTTGGGAACTTCGCCTCGCATTCTGCCCAGCCGGCGAGCTGCTGGGTGAGGCTGATGGTTACGTAGAACCGCAGCGGTGCGCTCGGAGCCACGGTGATGTGAAGGTCACCTGGTTGCTGTAGGCGCCGGTCGCCGGTCGCGACGATGCGTTGTGTGCCGGTGGGAGGCTGGCCACCGTAGAGAGCGATAACGCGGCTGGCAGCCAGGGCGGCCTGTGGCAGGTCCCGGCGTAGCGCTGGGTGACTGCACACCGGCACTGACACATCGGGCGCCTGCGTGCAGACGGGCGCGGGAGACGAACTGCCCCGTTCGAACAACGGCGGTCGTGTCGCGAGTCCAACCGGAATGAGCAGTAGTGGCGCCACGAGGACCAGGGTGGGAACGCCTTGCCGCACGAGCAATGATCTGTGCGCCCAGTACCCGAGTAGCACGACGGCGGTGACTGCCGCGGCGGCGAGTAGTCCGTAGAGCAGGACCTGGAGCCCCATCGCTTCAAGGTTGTTGTGGCTGCCCAGCCGGTACTGACGAAAGCGCACGGGGGTGAGCATGTTCCAGCCGTCGCCGTCGGCGGCCGCGGCACCGCCGAGGATCCAGAAGGCGGCCACCGCGAGGATCGGCGGCAGCGCCGGTGACGGAACCAGCCGACACACGCCGTAGCCGATGCACAGGCAAGCGATCGAGCTGACCGCCGCATTGATCAAGGGCAGGACCAGTGGATGTCCTGAAGTGGCCGTGGCCATCGTCCAGACGAACAGGGGAGCCAGCCCCAACGCGTAGGCACCACCCAACGCGAGCACGCCCGCCGCGAGGTGCAGGCCGATCATGCCGCGTCCGTGCCGCACCGCCGACGACTGCCCCAGCAGGCCGGTGTTGCGGGTCAGCCGCAGTGCCGCGTATCCGCCCGCTCCGACCATGACCGGCCCGGCCAACTGTAGGGCGCTGTGCGCGACCTCCGAGGTGTGGATCCACAGCGCGTACCTGAAGCCGAGAAGGTCGACCTGGTAGGCGAGAGTGACCACCAGGACCACCAGCGCCGGCCACAGGTAGACCCTCCGCGCCAGGGTCCAGAGCAGGCGAGTCACGTGGACCTCCCGGCCGGTACGTCGTCCACCAGACTGGTGTAACCACGTTCCAAAGCTGTCCCCGGCGCGTGCCCGGCCGCCCCACGTTCAGCCAGCGCGGCCGGGGTTCCGTTGAACACCACCCGGCGGTCCAGGACAACAACCCGTCCGCATGCCTGCTCGACGTCATCCACCATGTGCGTACTCACCACGACCGACCGCGCCTGGCCGATCTGGCGCAGTAGCTCTCGCAGTCGCAGCCGTTGACCAGGGTCCAGGCCGACCGTTGGCTCGTCGAGCAACAACAGCTCAGGTTCGTGGGCCAGCGCCTGCGCGATCCCCAGTCGCTGACGCATCCCGCCGGAGAGCTTTCTCACCTTCCGGTCGGCCTGTGAGGTGAGGTCAACCTGCTCAATAACCTTCCGAGCGGCCGTGTCACACCGCGGGCTAGGCACCCCGTGCAGCCACGCGGCGTAGGAGACGCTCTCCAGGACCGTAAACGACCCAACAACGCCGAACCGTTGCGGCACGAACCCGATCCGGGCGCGTAACTGTCGCCGCTGCCCGCGGTCAGCGACATCCAGGCCCAACACGTTGATCCTGCCGACCCGAACGGGCGCGAGTGTCGCTAGCACCGACAACAGCGTTGTCTTACCCGCCCCGTTCGGGCCCAGCAGCCCGGTCACACCCGGAGGTATCCGTAAGTCGACGGAATCGAAGACGCAGTGTCGCCCGTAGGCGAAACCGAACCCTTCGACAGTAACAACGTTCATGATTTTTACCCCGAAATGCGGCTCTTGGCGTGACTCACGGCAGTCTACGAGCAGGCCATCGAAGATCTGCTCGACTTCGAGCTTGTGTCGTCGGTGGCGCTAGCCTGGGTGGAGGCGTCAAAGTTGGGGTCCCGAGATCTTCAACTCCGATCTACGCGCGTCTCACCGTCCCTGTTCCGTTACCTCGCTGCCAAGTAGAGTCCAACGCCAAAGTGGACTCACTCTTTCGGGGCGGGGTCGAGCGCATGGGGGTCGAGCAGGGTGCCAGTGTCTTCTGGAGATGGTGGGCCGCTGGCACGCTCAGCGCAGTCGGCTCGGCGGTCACAGCAGTAGCCCTGCCGCTGACCGCTCTGCTCGTGCTCGACGCGAGTGCTTTCGAGGTGAGCCTGATCGCCGCCGCCGGCTATGTCGCATGGCTGGTGATCGGCCTTCCCGCTGGGGTGATCGTGCAGCGGCTACCGCTTCGTGGCATGCAGGTGGGTACAGACCTCGCCCGGGCCCTCGCGGTGGCCTCCATCCCACTCGCCTGGTGGTGGGGGGTACTGAGCACCGCCCAGCTCGTGGTCGTCGCACTGGTGATCAGTTTCAGCAACGTGCTCTTCGACGTCGCGAATGCCACGTTCCTGCCCAGGATCGTTCCGCGCGAACGGTTACAGTCCCGCAACAGCCTCAATTCCGGCACTCACGCGGTCACCCAGGTCGGCGGGCCACCAATCGGCGGTCTGATCGTGCAGCTGCTCGGTGCGGTGCCGACCCTGCTGGTTGACGCGGCGAGCTACTTGATCTCGGCGTTGCTGCTCCGGTCCCTGCCGGCACGAGCCACGGAAGCACCCGACCGGTGGCCACCGGTTCGCGCCATGATCCAGGAAGGCTGGCATTTCGTCTCTCGGCATCCTGTGATGGCCCCTTGCACCTGGGCCGCCACAGCCTTGTGTGTCGCCTGCGGTGCCCAGATAGCGCTCTACCCGCTACACCTGGTTCGTACCCTGCACGCTCCGCCTGGCCTCGTAGGCTTGCTGCTCGCTGTCGAGGGCGTTGGTTCGCTGGTCGGCGCAGCTCTGACGCCCCGGCTCACGGCGTGGCTCGGTTCGGCCCGGGCGCTCCTGCTGTCCGGTGCGGTTTCGGTGGCCGGCGCGATCCTGGTTCCATTGGGCAGCGGTCTGACGGGCTATCTCTGCTTCGCCATCGGTAGCGCGGTCTTCGCTGCCGGGGTAGTGCTGCTCAGCGTTATCACCCGGACATACCGACAGATGGCCAGCCCGCCCGACCTGCTCTCCCGGGTAATGGCGACGGTTCGCTTCGTCACCTGGGGGGCCATCCCGGTCGGTGGCCTGGCGGCCGGCGCCCTCGCCGGGTTCTACGGCAGCCGGGTCGCCCTGCTGGTCTCGGTCGTCGCCGTGGTCTGCGCCCCACTGGTGTTGCTGCGCTCACCGATCCGCCACCTGCGTGACCTCACTGACCATCCGGCGTCCGACCAACAGGTCGGCCAAGAGGATGTCGCGAGCGTCGGCCGTTGACCCGTTGCACCTGCACGTCGTCCAGCTCCGGCTGGAAGATCACGTCTGGGAGTACATCTAGCTTTTTCAACCTGGCTGAGCACGACGGCTGGAGCTGCATGATCATAAATCGGACGTGTGGCGGGCTCAGCTCGACCCGCCGCTTTCTGGCGCTCAGCCTGTCGGCGGACCAGCGGGCCGTCGGCCCGGGAAGCGCCGTACCTGCCGGAAACTATCGTCGGTACCGGATGGCAGTCGATCGATGTCCCTTCACCGGGAGGGTCCAGTAGCTACTCCGGTACTCTGGCCGCGCCCGATCCCGACGACTCCGCGAGGTCGAGATGAAGATCGCTGTGGCCGGCTCCATCGCCACGGACCAGCTGATGACCTTCGACGGACACTTCGGCGAGCTGTTTCGTGAGGCACTGCCGCAGGTGTTCGTATCGTTCCTCGCGGACGAGTTGGTGATCCGGCGCGGCGGCGTCGCGGCCAACATCGCCTTTGGCCTGGCGCAGTTGGGCATGCGACCGGTGCTCCTGGGTGCGGTCGGGAAGGACTTCGAGGAGCACCGGGCCTCTCTGCGTGGACTCGGCGTCGAGTGCGACTTCATCCACGTCAGCGACAAGGCGCACACTGCGCGCTTCATCTGCGCCACCGATCGTGATGACAACCAGATAGCCAGCTTCTACGCTGGCGCGATGGCCGAGACCGGAGCCATCCGGCTGGTCCCGGTGGCCGAGCAGATCGGCGGTCTGGACCTGGTCGTCATCGGTGCCAGCGACCCCGGCGCGATGCTCGCGCAGGCCGCCGAGTGCCGGGCGAATGGCTACCCCTTCGCCGCTGACCCCTCGCAGCAGCTGCCGCGGATGAACGGCGAGCAGGTCCTGGAACTGATCACCGGAGCCGACTACCTGCTGACCAACGAGTACGAGAAGTCGCTGCTGCAGAGCAAGGCGGGCCTGACGGACGAGCAACTATTGGACCTGGTCCGAGTTCGCGTTACCACTCTGGGCAAGGACGGCGTGGAGATCGCCGAACGAGACGGTGCCACCTTTCATGTTGCGGTGCCGGCCACTTTCGAGACCCCGGATCCGACCGGTGGCGGTGACGCATTCCGTACGGGCTTCTTCGCCGCAATCTCCTGGGATCTGTCGTTGGTCCGGGCCGGCCAGCTGGGCTCGCTGGTCGCCGGCCTTTGCTTGGAGAGAATCGGCGCCCAGGAGTACCAGGTCGACCCGACCGTGCTTCTCGATCGCATGCGCCAGGGATACGGCGAGGAGGCTGCGCGGGACCTGGCTCGACACCTCTCCTGAGCCGTACGTGAAGCGGTCCACCCAACCGGGATGCTCCGGCGGGAGGCCGGCCACCGATCAGTCAAGAGCCACCCATGCCAACTCGCCGGGTCTTTCCCAAGCCTCGGGGTAGATCTCGGCCCGGTTCAACTCCTGCGGGTCGACGCCGCGGACAAGGTCGTCTTCCGTGAGCGCGGCCAGTCCCGCTGCCGCAGCCCCTACCTGGAACGGTGTCAGATAGGAAGGTGCCCCGTAGCCCCAGTCGTCCTCGCAGTTCTCCAGGAAAACGAACATCTCCTCGCTGTCGGGTTCTACGTCTGGCAACTCCACGAACGCCTCCGCCCCGAGGGCCAGTGGAACCTCGTGCCAAGGCATGGGAATCCGTTACAGCCGGTAGGGTGACTGGTCGGGAGCTTCACCGGGCTTCCGCTACTACCGCAGTCCAGGATTGGTTACGGGGACGGATGAGTCATCGTCCTGCAGGACAAGTTGGACGATTCTAGACTGGCGCATCGCGGTGGAGACTCGGACAAGCCACCGTGCTTCCATAGACATGTCGTCGGCCCCGCGGGGGAGTTCGCCCTGATTTACGGGGCGCCGATCGGCTGCCTTGTCCCGCAGGGCGCAGGCGACTGTGGTGGCTTCGATGGTCGCGTCGACATCGTCTCCGTGCAGTTGGGTTTGTTCGGCAGCGAGCCGGCGGGCCGCCTCTGCGACATCTGCGTCGACCCAGGGTCGCATTTCCAAATAGCCGTCTCGAATATCGATAACCATCCGGTGAACGGGCTCATCATTCTTCGCCGTGAGCCCGGCCATAATCGCTTGAGCGGTACTGTCGGGTCCATCTCGATCTACACTTCGCGGAGTCGGGAACCCATCGCGGACCGCGGACCATAGTGGTTGCAGCCGGGCGGTGAGTAGCGCCCGGCGGGACCTGGCAGCGGCGGCGCCAATGCCAGGGACTACTGCAGCAGCTGCGATGAACAGCAGGCAGAAATTCTGGGCGCCATTGACTAGTGTAAGGAATATTGCTGTTGGGATCGGCTTTTCGGTAGCGATGGCAATGACGTTTGCAATGTGAGTTGCCGAGTAGATCAAACCGATGAAGGCGCCGATGGAGAACAGCCGAAGGCTGAGCCGAACGCGAGGGCGGTCACGAATATGCGAGGAGTAGCGCCAAGACGCACGCCGCACGTCATGCAACATCCACCCGATGGCAATGTTAAACAAAACAATATAGGCGGCGATTTGGGGGATGTGACCGTGTCGTTCCTGCCATCGCTCTGTTTCCTGCCCGGTTTCGACACTGAAGAACAGAACGGTCATCGCAAGGGCAATGGTCGCCGAAACCGCTGTCCTACGCAGGGCCTGCTGGCGGGCCTGCGTAGTGGGGTAAACCCAGTAGGCGACCATGCACTGGGCCGCGTAGGCGGCCGCAACGCCCCCGAACAAGTGGTACATCAGCCGTGCGACGTTCGGGATTCCGGTGAGGCGAGTCAGCTCGTGGTAGTACAGGTCCCCGATCAACACACTGCCGCCTACGAGAACCAATGCGGTGGCCAGCCAAGCCCTCCCCGGTGTGCGGCCTTCACGGCGTGTAACCAAGCCGTAGAAGATGTAGAGGCCAGCGGCGGCCACAAGGAAGAGAACGATCCGCATCAGCATGAGTACCTCCGGGGTCGAGCGCGGTCAGGACACGATCCACCGCAGGGTCATAGGATGCGACGGGGTCATGCTTGAGGCGCAGCATCATCTCGACCGCGAACGCCTCAGCTTGTTGCTCATGCCAGTCGTTGGACGATGTACGCCCCTCCGCCCAGGAATCAACGAGGTCGCCGGTGTGGCCACAGAGGATGTGGCCAAGCTCGTGCAGCACAATGTGGTCTTGGTGCGCGGGGCTCGTCTGCCGCTCAAAGGCGATGTAATCCTTGGTGGCGGTGGTGACCCAGAGCCCACAGACGCCGGTAGCAGTGGTGTCGATGGGCAACAAGATGATCGGTCGCTGCCGAGACTCCGCAATGGTTGCCACATAGCGGCGTACATCCCACGGGACGGGCGGAGGGTGCGCGGCTATCAGGGACGCGATGTCACGTCGCAGACGCTCGATTGAGTTACCAACCGGTAGGGCGGCATCGACCGTCGACCTTTGGGTTTGTCGGCGTCGCCAAAAAGGGCGGGCGAGGCTCACCTACCATCACCTGCCTCGCGGTGCACCGTCGTCCACGATGGCACCATACGGCACCCTAACCAGGAAACGGCCTGTGCATTGCCGCGGGATAGCTGACTGTCGGAAACCTCCATGCCGGACAGTGATCTTGAACATTCAGGTAAGCAAGTCGAAAGCGCCGCTAGTTCTATCAACTTCCCTTTGCCCCTGGCGTCCGGATGGATTCCCGACAGGCTTCGACAGCCATCCCCATCCTCGATCGCGTCCACTCGAGTGGGCGCGATCGAGGATAAGGGGTGTGCACGCGGTGTTGTCAACCGATAACAACCAAGTATGTCCCATTGCATACCTCAAGGCCCTCATGGTCAACCGCGCCCCCAGGGTATTACGCGCCCCCGAACACTGTCTGGGCCGACAATTCGCCTACCCGTACCGCAACAACCTGACGACAGAGCGCGCTGGGTTATTTACCAAGGGTGAGGTGGTTAGGCTGTTCGGCGTGCTGGCGGAGACAGCTCCGTCAGCTAACTCCATGCGTTCCACCCGGAGAACGAACGAAACCGACCAACTAGTGTGTGGAGGCTCTCGCTGCCCTTCGAGGCACTAGAGAGTCCCATCCAGCCGGACGCGCTCCACGCACCCGTCCGCACATCGACAGCACGCCGGAGCACACACGAGAGCTGGAGCGTCGAAAGGCATCCGGCCACCCAAACCCCTGGCCCCGGCGCGGTCAACACCCTTACGGACACCGCCAGCGCGCCAATAACAACGCTGCCTTGGGAGCAAACCGAATGCCTGCCGCCGCCCCGACCATCCGACTCGCCAGGCTCATCACTGACGGGCTCTCCCCTGCCGTCCTCGTCGCCACCCTCACACTCGTGGTGGCCTGGCACTCGGCGGCAAACACTGCCCAAGCCCTTGCCGTCGGACTGGTCGCCGCCGCGGCCGGAAGCTTCATCCCGATCACCTACATCCTGCGCGGCGTGCGACACGGCAGATGGACAGACCACCACGTCGGTGTCCGCGAACAACGCAAACTCCCGATTCTTATCTGTGTACTCTCCACCGCTGTCGGTGCTGCTGTGCTCATCACCATCGGGGCGCCTCGACAACTCATCGCCCTGGTCGTCGCCATGGTTGCCGCTCTCCTGGTCGCCTGGCCAGTGACCCTGCTGCTGCGCTGGAAGATCTCCATCCACGCACTTGTCGCCGCTGGCACGACCGCCGCCCTCGCTGTGACCTTCGGCCCTCTCGCACTCGCCACCGCCCCCGTCGCCGCAGCGGTTTGCTGGTCCCGGGTCGTCCTTCGCGACCACACCCTCGGCCAAGTCATCGCCGGTGCCACCGTCGGCGCTGCCGCCATGGCGTTCCTTTTCCCCTGCCTGTTCTGAGCACCTTCCTCGTGGGTCTTGATCTCGTCGTTGAGATGCTGCCACCGGCGGGCGATCGAGCGCAGGGTGTCGGGTCGAGTTCCGATGCGAAACAGCCGAGGCGGAGATACCCGGTCAACAATCGCCCCACGTGCGTCTTTACGGTGGCCAGGCTGAGACCGAGGTGCCCGGCCAACTCCGCGTTGGACAGGCCCCGGCCGATCAGCGTGAGCACTTCCCGTTCCCGCTCGGTCACCCCCTCCAGCCGTCGCGGCAGTGGCGGGGTCGCCACAGATCCGTCGGGTCGCCTCGATACCGTCCAGCTCTGGCGTCCGTACGTCCATCAGCACCACGTCCGGCCGGTGCTCGGCGGTCAGCGCCTTAGCCTCCATCCCGGTGCCCGCCTCACCGACCCTGGTGAAGTCTGGGTCCGAATCGACCAGTAGCCGGAAACTGCCACGCAGCAGCGCCTGGTCGTCGGCGATCAGTACCCGGATCACGGGGCTACCCGGCAGGGCAGGCTGGCCGTCACCGCCTCATCGTGGTGAAGGCGGCCGTCGCCAATCACGTCGTCGCCGGAGCCGTCGTCGGTCACCTCGACCCTGACCCCGCGAGGCGGGGCCGCCCTGCGGGGTGATCGAGGAGACCGGCCGCAACGCCGAGCAGGCCGGCGTACCGGTCGACCTGGTGGTGCCGTGGTCGGTGGTCGGCGCGGTGGTGGGGTTCTGCCTGCTCCTGGCGGTGCTGGCGAGCGCACTGCCGACCTGGCGCTCTCTGCGCCACCGTGGCTGAGCTTCGGTGCCGCGGTTCTGAGGAGCGCAGCCGGTAGCCCAGCCTACGAGGACCGTGGGACGAGTCGATCTCTGGCAGGATCGCGGCGATGGAACCGAGGTTCTACTGACCGCAATGGACGACTTCGTCGGCGATGTCGGCAAGGACCCGGGCGCTCCCAGGCCCGGGCACCTCGAAGTTCATCGCTACCCTGACGGCATGACTGTCGAGGAGCGCCTGCGGCGAACTCGCGGCTGGTTGTGGGTCGTGGTGGTGGGACTCTTCCTGAGCGGGGTCACCGCGTTCCCGCTCGAGATTGAGGTGCGTTGGCTGCTGCGGGCGGTGGACCCGTTCGCCGACCAGTTGCCGGCCCTGGTCAGTTGGATTGAGCGGGTGCACGTCGGGCTGGTGGAAACCGGGGACCACCACCCGTTCATGCGGTACGGGACGGATTGGCTCGCGTTCGCCCATCTGGTGCTCGCGGTGGCGTTCTGGGGGCCGCTACGCGACCCGGTGCGAAACGTCTGGGTGGTCCAACTCGGCATGATCGCCTGCGCCGGGATTATTCCGCTGGCGCTGATCTGCGGCCCGCTCCGGCAGATCCCGTGGTTCTGGACCTTGGTGGACCTGTCCTTTGCTGTCGGAGCGTTCCCACCGTTGTGGTTCGCGTACCGGCACATCCGGGCGATCGAGGCACAGCAGGCCAGGTTGGCGGGCCCGACTCGCTCGTCGACGTCCGAGGTTTCCGGATCGACGCGGCCGTAGCGGCCGTTGACCGCGGGGGAGCTGTCCGGCTCGGTGATGGTTCGGGCAGCGGCACGAGTGGCCGGACCTGGGCGATGCCTGATGAGGGCAATGCCCGACCAGCTCAAAGAACACCAGCCGACGCGTACGCGGTAACGACGACTGTCTCCTCGCGTGGGTCGCCGCGGTCCAGGCCACGGACCTGCCCCACCTGCACACCGTCATTCCGCGGTAGATCGTTGGCACGTCTCTTCCTCGCTAGACCAGGTCTAGCGGGTGCTGGTTGCGATCTCGCGCCTGGTAAATGACGGCGGGAGCCGGCGCTGTTCAAGAACACGCTCCGCTCAACCGGGGCGGGCGGCTTGCCCGGCGGCGGCATCACTTGTGGAAGGGGTATTGGTGGACGAGGCAAGCCAAGGGCTGGCGATAGAGACGTCCGGCTTGGTAAAGACATTCGGCAACACTCGCGCCGTGGACGGGCTCGATCTCAGAATCCCGAAAGGGGCGGTGTACGGCATTCTCGGGCCCAATGGTGCGGGGAAGACGACAGCGGTACGCATGTTGGCGACGCTGCTTCGCCCGGACGCCGGCCAGGCAACGGTGCTGGGATACGACATCGTGCGCGAGGCACAGCAGGTCCGAGGCAAGTTGAGTCTGACCGGACAGTACGCCTCGGTCGACGAAACGCTGACCGGGATGGAGAATCTCGTCCTCCTCGGCCGGCTGTTGGGGCATCGGCGAGCGGAGGCCCGCAAGCGCGCCGACCAGCTTCTCGCGGCGTTCGGACTCACCGAAGCAGCAGGACGGCAGGTCAAAAAGTACTCCGGCGGGATGCGGCGGCGCCTCGACATTGCCGCGAGCATCCTCAACACCCCCGAGGTGCTGTTCCTCGACGAACCGACCACCGGACTCGACCCTCGCAGCCGCAGCCAGGTGTGGGAGATTGTGCGGGCGGTGGTCGCGTACGGCACCACGGTCCTGCTGACGACGCAGTACCTGGATGAAGCGGACAGGCTGGCGGCACGGATCGCGGTGATCGACCACGGTCGGGTCATTGCGGAAGGAACCCCGGGCGAACTGAAATCCGCTGTCGGCGGTGGCACCGTGCACCTGCGCCTGCGTGACCCCGGGCAGCGTGCACAGGCCGAGACCGTCGTCTCACGCGTCCTAGGCGACGTCATCGAAGACGACGGCGACAAGGCCGCGCTGAGGGCCCGGGTCGGTGCCGATGCCGACGTCGGTGCCGATGCCGGCTGCGACCCGGCCGCCGTCGAAGAGGCGGGCAGCCAGGCGGCTGCCGAGCGCGCCGCGCACACCCTCAGCGAGTTGGCCCGCGCCGGTATCGCCGTTGACGCCTTTTCGCTGGGACAGCCCAGCCTCGACGAGGTGTTCCTCGCGCTCACCGACCGACCGGTCACCCGCGCGACAGATGCGCGCAGCCACCAGGAGGTGCCAGCATGACCACCACCGTGTCGACCTCGTCGGACGTCTTGGCGGCTCCGTCCCGGGAAGCCATCGGGGCGGTGTTGGACCCGACGTCACGCCCACCCGCCCCCGGGGCGCTCGCGGCGTCCGTCGCCTTCGGCTGGCGTGCGCTACTCCGGTTCAAGCACATGCCCGAGCAACTGTTCGACGTGACAGCGTTTCCCCTGGTGATGACGCTGATGTTCACGTACCTGTTCGGCGGGGCGCTGGCGGGCTCACCGCGGGAGTACCTGCAGTTCCTGCTGCCCGGCATCCTGGTCACCAGTGTCGTTATGATCACGATGTACACCGGTGTGGGGCTTAACGCCGACATCGGGAAGGGCATCTTCGACCGGTTCCGCACGCTACCGATCTGGCGGCCTGCCGCCCTGGTGGGCGCACTGTACGGCGACATTCTGCGGTACCTCATGGCGAGCCTGGTGATCGTTGCGGCGGGACTCGCGCTGGGCTACCGGCCGGGTGGCGGCGTGGCGGGTGTCGTGGCCGGGATCGGGCTGCTGGTGCTCTTCGCTTTCGCGTTCTCCTGGGTGTGGAATCTGCTGGGGCTGGTGATGCGTGATGAGAAGGGCGTCACCAACGTCAGCATGCTGCTGCTGTTCCCGCTAACCTTCGTCAGCAACGTATATGTCAATCCCGATACTATGCCGGGTTGGCTACAAGCCGTCATTAACGTCAATCCGATAACGCATCTGGTCGCGGCGGTCCGGTCGGTGATGTCCGGCGAGTCGAACCCTGGGGAGATCTGGCGGGTCCTGATCGCAAGTGCGGTGTTGACGATCGTCTTCGGGTCCCTCACGATGCGGCGCTACGATCGCCGTTGATGCTGGCGTCGGCCCCCGTGCCGACGCCGGTTCCCGGTGCCCTGGTGGCTCACAGCCGCCAAGGCACCGGACTTCGAGGGCGGTAGCAGCAGGTCACGCCGGTCGAGACGGCGCCGCGGAAGTGCGCCGCCAGCGGCGGATGCTGGTGCTCCATCCGGCGAAGGGCGTCTCGAATACGGGCACCGACGGTCTTGCGGGCGCGTTCGGTGCCGACACCAAGCCGACGCGTACGCCCGGCCAGCCCTCCCGCGGTCCGAAGCTCCTCGAGCAACGCCGCGCGTTCCTTCTCCAACCCGGCCACCCGAGCGCGGTGGTCATCGAGTATCGCCTGGTCGATGAGGTCGTCGAGGTCGCCGAGGCGTTTGCGGTACGCCCGCGCGGCCGCGGCATCGAGGACCAGGTCGCCGCCCAGCTCGACCGCAGCGACCACCTCAGGCCCGCCAGCCGGGTTCAGCATGGTGGCAACCGGCACGGCCGTATGGGGCCGGCTGAGGAGTAGATGCAGGTCTCGTAGGCCCTTCGCGTCGGGAAGATGCACGGTGTGGGAATCGTAGGTCAGGCACCAGGTGGTGCCGTTCCACCGGAACTCGTACGGCGTCCGCTCGCCGCCGTCGATGCTGACGGTCGGTGCGGCCGGAAGCAATCGCTGAATGCGGCGCAGGACATGGATCATCCCCAGGCCGGTCGCATCGCGACGCACCTGCTCCACAACCGCGGCCGCATCCACCTCGGAGCCTCTGCCGAGGTGCGCCTTTACCAGGCCGACGCCCGCCAACGTCGACCATGGTCGCGCACGCAACCGCTGCGCCTGCTCACGGGCTTCGCGGAAACGATCGATGGCGTCGTCCCACCGCCGTTGGGCGAGATCGATCGTCGCGAGCCACAGGTCGGCCGGACCGCTGACGTCGCAGCCGAAGAGCGAAACGAGCCAGGAGCCCCGCAACGGAACAAGCGCAGCCCACGCCTGCTCCATCAACGACGCGTCGGTGCGAGCCGCGCCGGCCTGGGCCTGCAGCCGGAGAACCAAAGGTGCCAAGTACCGTGGGTGGGACTCGGGTCCGCCTGCCTGTGCGAGGTACTGCACCGCGTGATCGGGATCGCCCTGCTCCAAGGCGGTGACAGCCGCCAGAACCTGACGGTATGGGTCGTCACCGCCGCCAAGTTCCCGCAGCACCTTCTCCGCCTCGGGAAATCGGCCCTGCAGCAGACACGACGCCCAGCGGAGGTGATAACCCATCATGTCCCAGTCGGAGCGGACCGCCTTGCCGGTGGGTTCCAGATGCGCCACATGCTCTTCCGCCTCGCCGAAGTGTCCGGTCAAGGTAGCCACAATCGCCCGGTCGACATGGACGGTAAGACGGTCACGTGGCGTGTCGGAGCCCGCAGCCGCAGCCAGGTGCGCCTCGAAATGCGCCACGTAGTCGGCGTCACCCTGCTCGATCAACGCCACCCACCGCAGGGATGCCGCTGCCGATTGGCTGTCCGGGTCCGCAGAACGTTGCGACAAGGTGGTGATCTCTCGCATCAACGCCGCCCGCTCGTGGACGTTGCCGACACCGAGCCCACTCTCGTAACGGACCCAGAGGCAAAAGGTCAGCGACTCGTCGTCGTTCCGGGCCCGGGCGCGGGTCTCGAGGTAGTCAACCAGGACCGCTGCCTGCCGGTGTGGGTCCTGATCGGCGTCGTTCCCCGGCCCGCCGACCCGGCGGTAGGCCGCACGCAGCACCGTCGAGCGGGCCGCCGCGCCACCAGCGAACGGCTCGCCGGTGCGATATGCGGTCAACGCGACACGGGCCAGCGACTCAGCGTCGGCGGCGACCCGGGCGAGGGTGCAGGCGTTGTCGAAGGACCGCGCCGACGCCGACCGGTCACCGTCGTAGTACAGCGCCGTCGCTAGGTCGAGGGCGATGCAGACCTCGAGCCGGGGGTCGGCGGCGATCGTGAGCGCCTGCCGCTGACATTCGGCGGCCTCAGCGAAGGCCAGCCTGCTCGCGGCATCACGTGCCGCCGCGCGCAGGTAGCGGACGGTCGTGTCCGCCGCCAGGTGTGGCAGGCCCAGGAAGGCGTGTCGGGCCAGGTCACTCGGCGAGATCATTGCTGTCAGGGAGGGGTTCTGGTCAACGGTGCCAATGACCGCCGCGTGCCGCTCGGCGCGGGCGTCATCCTCCCACGCCAGGTACAGGGTCTCTCTGATCAGGTCGTGGACAAACCTCATCCGGCTCGGCCCGGCGCCGACGATCAGACGCGCGGAAACGGCCTGCTGCAGAGTGCCGTCCAGATCTGCTGTTGTCAGACCGCACACGGCCGCCAGCAACGTGCGGTTGAAGCTGGGTCCGAAGATGGCGGCGGTGGCCAGGGTTCGCTGCGTGGTGCTCGGAAGCTTGTCCAGCCGGGCACGGATGGCGTACCGGACACCGAGCGGCACCTCGAGGATGTCGTCGCCGCTCCACAGACGCGCGGCCTGTTCAATAAAGAACGGATTGCCGCCGGTCTGCCGGGATACTCGGTCGGCCACGTCCGCGGTTACGTCGACCCCGGTCAGGCGACTGATGAGCTCGCCGACCTGCGGCGGTGGTAATCCGGTGAGGGCGATCACCTTGGATCGGCCGGTCAACTGCCCGACGAGGTGCTGCGCCGGTGCCGTCCGAGCATCCACCTCGTCGTCACGGTAGGTGCCGATCGTCAGGATCCGCTCGTGCCAGGTGTGTCGAGCCACGAAATCGAGCAGCCGCAGGGATGCCACGTCACACCAGTGAAGATCGTCGATTACGATGATGACAGGACGCGTCTGGGCGGCGGCCACCAATGCGGTAGCGACCGCGTCGTAGACGGCGAAGTCGCCGTCGGCCGCCGGTCGCGCCCGCGTCTCACCGAGCAGGGCATTGATGGACGCGGTGCTCGGCTGGTCGATCGCAGCCCACACCTCGGCGGCGAGGCGGCGGCGCAGTTGGCGCAGAACCTGGGTCCAGGGCCAGTATCCCGGGGCGGTCTCGGATTCCCAGCAAGACGCGATCAGCACCAGCAGGTCGGTGTCTCGTGCCTCCTGCACGGCCTGGGTGACCAGCGCCGTCTTACCCACGCCCGGTTCGCCGGTCACCAGGATCAGGCCGCCGCGGCCACCGCAAACGCCGTCGATCATGCCGCGGAGCGAACGCAGCTGGCGCTCCCGCCCGATAAGGCCTGCGGTCATGTCCATCTCACGGCCCCCATTGTGCCTGCCGGCGCCGCATGCGACGCCCAGGTACCAGCAAGACCGGCGCGATCGGCCCGGTGTCTTTCCTAGCCGCGCAAGGTGCCCCGCTGGGCCGAGCGAGCGCTATGACCGATCGGTATTTGATGTCGCTTCGGCAAGGCACTTGAGAAGCCGGTGCAGTACGGCTGCTGCCGTCGGGCTCAGGTCCACGTCGGGCAACTCCCCGGTCGGTACGAACCGCGCTGCACGGCCCTCGCCGAGCCCAATCGTCGTCTCGGTGGTCGCGCCAGCGAAGGCATGCAGTTCAACCGCCGTAGCCGAGCCGGTCAGGTCCGGGCGCAGGCCCTGCCACACTGAGCGAAGGCTCGCTGTCCGGGCGGTTTCCTCGGCCAGCTCACGGATCGCGGCCTGCGCCGGACTTTCGCCGGCCTCGACGTGCCCGCCGGGGAGCGCCCACTGACCGGGCTCGGCCGCCGCGTGCGGGTCGCGGAGTTGAAGCAGTACCGCACCGGTCGGGTCAGTCAGCGCGACGACGGCGATCCGGGTCGGCGGTCCGTCCGGCCAAGTGGGCGAATCATCGGCGGGTGGGTGGCTGCGTGCCGGGCCTGCGAGATCGGGATGGTCGACACTCAGCCTCGGGTCTTTGTCGGCCAGGGTGCTGAGCACTCGGTGCCGGAGTAGCTCGTATTGGCCGCGGCAGCGCGTGAGCGGTGCTCCAGGTGGGCGGTGGCGGACCGTACCGCCGGTGACGATCTCACCGGGGTGGAACTGCTCGGCGGTCAGGTCGATGTCTGTGCCGTCGGGAAGCCTGTTCCACCAGTGGTAGCCGGTCTTCACACCCTCGACGTGGACCTCGCCGAGGATCAGCTCGCCACCCAGCAACTCCTGGGCTACCAGGGTGGTTGTTCCGCACTGGCCCCGGGCTGGGTTTCCGGGACACCACTCCGCCAGGTCATGCGGGTCGCATGTGTCGGGTCCCCAAGCAGTCTGGAACACGGGCCGCAGCAGCTCTACATTCACCACGCCGGGATCCTGACGCAGGGGTACGACAGTCGGTTTCCTCGCCGATCCGCCAAAGCCGCGCATCGTGCGGCCGCTCGGCAGGCAGCACACCCGTACACCGCTGGCAACGCTCCGGTTCTGGTAGAAACCGGATGCGGGCGTCGGCGAGAGGACTCAACAATCTTCGTGAATTCCGATACGGTCCGGTGTGACTTCTCTCCGGGCGCACAGCCCTGGCCATGCCGGCGGCCAGTGGCATTCTCTTGGCGATCACCTTCGTGGCACGGCGGAGTTGGCGCGGGAGTTCAGCGCTCCGTTCGGCGGGGGTGAGGTGGCGTACTGGCTGGGGGCGTTGCATGACGTGGGCAAGGCGTCCTGCACCTGGCAGGACAGACTCGCGGTCGTCGCCTCCACCGGTGGCCGGGTGGGCATCGATCACAAGTCGTTCGGCACCCGAATTGCGTACGAGCGCGGACTCGCTGGGTTCGCCAGTGCGATCTTCGGCCATCACGGGGGGCTGATCGACACGCCCAACTTGCGCGACAAATATCGGAGTCGACTCGCCGAAGCACCCGGCAACGCGGCGTCTGCTGAGCTCGAGTTGCCGGGCCTGCTGCCGGACCTGCCCGAGCGGCTCGATCATCTGGTGCCGGTTCCGTGGCGGGATCTGCTAGTCGGGGAGATGGCGTTGCGATTGTGCTACAGCGCGTTGGTTGACGCGGACAGCCTGGACACCAGCGCGCACTTTCAGGGATTGTCCGGTCCGCGGGTGCGTCCCGGTGCCGACTTCGAGCACCTCTACAAGGTGTTCGAGCAACGGAGGGGCGACGAGCTCGCGGGCCGCGGTGGTACTCCGGTCGGGAGTCTGCGGGAGCGGGTCTACGCCGACTGCCTGGCGGCAGCGGAGCGAGAGCGTGGTGTATTCCGTCTCGGTGCGCCGACCGGTGCTGGGAAGACGATCGCGAGCGGCGGGTTCGCACTGCGACACGCGGAGAAGCACGGCCTGCGTCGGGTGATCGTAGCGGTTCCGTTCCTCACCATCACCGAGCAGAACGCGGCTGTCTACCGTCGGCTGCTCGACCAGGACGGCGCCGACCCGGTCGTTCTCGAACATCACAGCCAGGTTGACCTCGATGCCCCGGGAGCCGGCCGGTGGGCGCGGCTGGCGGCCGAGAACTGGGACGCGCCGTTTGTGGTCACCACCTTCGTCCGGCTCTTCGAGTCGCTGTTTGCCCGCAAGGCGTCAGCCATGCGTCGAGTGCACCGGCTGGCCAACTCGGTGATCGTGCTGGACGAGGTGCAGGCACTACCGCACGCGATGCTCGCCCCGATCCTCGACGGACTTCGGCTGCTCGTGCGCCACTTCGGCGTGACAGTGTTGCTGTCCTCGGCGACCCAGCCGAGCTTCTGGGCGCTGGACGAGTTCAAGGACGTGCCCTGCACCGACCTGATCCACGACACGTCGAAGCTGGTCAGTGATCTGCGGAGAGTGCGGTACGAATGGCAGCTCGACCCGAAGCCCGCGCTGGCCGGTATCGCCGACCAGGCTGCGTCTGAGCAGGCCGCGCTGGTGGTGGTCAACACCACCGCGGACGCGAAGACGGTGCATGACCGGTGGCGTGAGGCCGGTGCGCACAGTGGGGCGTGGCACCTGTCCACCCGGATGTGCCCGGACCACCGGCGGCGAGTGCTGGAAACCGTACGGGCGCGCCTGTGCCGACGTGAGCGCGTGCTGCTTGTGGCCACCCAGCTGATCGAGGCCGGCGTGGACATCGACTTCCCGGTGGTATTCCGTGCGATGGCGCCGGCCGACTCGCTACTTCAGGCAGCCGGGCGGGCCAACCGTGAGGGGCGGATGACCGATGGCGGACGGGTGGTCGTGTTCGCTCCGGCGGACGGCGGGCAGCCGCCCACATACAAGACACTGGTCGGATGCACCGGACGCCAGTTCGGACCAGAAAAGGCCGACCCGGATGACCTGATGGCGCTGGAACGCTACTACCGCAACGTGTACGAACTGCTCAATCTTCAGGATGATCAGCACGTCGGGCAGCTCATTCAGCAGGCCCGGCGGCGGTGGGAGTTCGAGACCGTGTCCGATGGGCCGATCAACGCGAGCGACAAACGGCGGGATCGGACGCTGGCGTTCCGGATGATCAGCGACGACGGGATCAGCGTGGTCACGCCACAAGGGGCCGAAACACCCGAACTGCGGCGCGAGTTGCAGCAACTGATCGAGGAACTGCGCCAGGCGCCGGTCCCGGGCCTGACGAAGCTTCGCCGGTTGCAGGCGTACACGACGAACCTGCACCCCAGCGCCCTGCACCAGCCCGGCGTGACGGCGCTACTGCGGCCGATCCTGGGTGGAAACGAGGTGCGGAAGGGCGTTCTCGTCGAATGGGTCGGCGAGTACGACGACGCCACCGGCATCACCCTCGACCCACGTCTAGAGCAGTTTGTTCTCTGAAGCGTGGCCGAGAGACTAGGTGGACGAAAGGTGTAGTGCGTTCACCTGGTGGACCCGATCTCAGCTCATGATCTTGTGTAGCCCGCCGGCCGCAACGGCGGACTTTGTCATACCCATCATGGATCGTCGCACCTGTCATACGAGGGATTCGCTGATCCGCTGCTTCGGTGAGTCCTAGATCGTGTGTTCGACTAGATCTGATCTTGGGAGGGCTTGTGCTGTGACGAGGGATGTGGTCAATGGGCTGACGCTGCGGCGGAGCGCGGAGGGTGACCTTCCGGTGGTGGTGCAGGTCAGTGGTGAAGCGGCGTTGTTTTCGCGGCCGGAGTTAAAGGTGGAGCGGGTCAGCTATCCGGTGATGACCCCGTCGGCTGCGGTGGGAGTACTCGAATCGATCTTTTGGAAGCCGGAGATGCGGTACCGGATCGTGGCGATCGAGGTACTCAAGCCGGTGAAGCAGTTTTCGGTCCGGCGTAACGAGACGTCCGATGTTGCGCCGCTGTCCGAGGCGATCAAGGGCACCCGCAGGGTGGACACCGCGGCTCATCGCGATCAGCGCAACGCCGTCTGCCTGCGTGATGTGGCGTATCGGATTCATGCTCACGTCGAGGTGGCAGGGCATGCGGACAAGCCGGTCGCGGCGTACCGGGATCAGCTTCGGCGCCGTGTCCGTAAGGGAGCTTGTTTCCAGCGGCCGTACCTTGGCACCCGGGAGTTCAGCGCCGAGTTCGGTTGGCCGGATGACACCCCGCGGGCCGACGTCAACGAGGAGATCGGCATCATGCTGCACTCCATCCACCGTGACGGCAAGCCGGGTCAGCCTCGGATGGAATGGTTCGCCGCCCGGGTCGTCGCCGGTGTGCTCTACGTGCCCGAGTGTGGCATCGAGCTGGCGTTGCCGGTGGAAGGCCCGGTGACGTAGTGCTCCTGCAACGGCTGGTGGAGTACGCCGACACCAGCAAAGACGCCATCCCGGCGTTCTATGCCCGCAAGCCCGTCCGGTGGAGCCTGGCGATCGACGGCAGGGGCGTCCCCCTTGGGGACCTTGTCAGCACGGCCGACAAGGACGACCCGCATCGGCGCTTCGGCGTGCCCCGGTTGGTGCCGGCGGTGACCCGAACCGTCGGGATCTCGCCCGCGCTGGCGGTCGACAACGGCGAGTACGTCTTCGGCTGGCTGTCGGAGGGGGCCAAGCCGGAGCGGGTGGTGAAGCAGCACGACGCTTTCCGTGCTCTGATCACCGAGTGGGCCGCTGCTGAGCCGGAGGGTCTGGGGCCGGCCATCGTCGCCTTCTACCGGAACGGGCATGCTGGCAGGCTTCAGGCGCCCGTGGATTGGAGCAGGGGTGACCTGATCAGTTTCCAGGTCGACGGAGCCTATGCGGCGGACACCGACCCGGCGAAGCGGTTCTGGGCCGGGGTAGCCGGTGACCGGAAGGGATCGGGGCGGTCCGGCCTGTGTCTGGTCTGCGGGCAGGTGCAGCCGTTGCTCAAGACGGTGCCACAGCAGATCCCTCGGCGGTGGTTGCCCGGCGCTACCCAGAGTGCGTCGCTGGTCAGCATGAACGAGGCTGTGCACGGCTACGAGTTGCAGAAGTTTCTCACCAACACCCCGATCTGTGCCGACTGCGGCCTCAAGTTCATGACCGCGCTGACCGATCTGCTCTCCGACCCGCTGCACAGCACCGCCGTGTCCGGGCAGAACGCTCGGCTCGCCTGGTGGGTGCTGGGTGGGTCGACCTTCGACCCGTGGGCGACGGTTGAACAGCTGGACCCGACCCAGATTCGGAACCTGATCGCGGCTCCCGCCGACCGCAGGGAGGCGACGGTCGAGGACGTGTCTCGGTACTGCTCGGTGACGGTGGGTGGCAACGTCGCCCGGGTGGTCGTCCGGGACTGGGTGGACCAGCCCGTCCGCCAGGTGAAGAACAACATCCGGGCCTGGTTCGACGACCACCGGATCGTCGACGCCTGGACCGGTGAGGTGGTGACGGCCAAGGTTTCTCAGTTGGCGCGAGTGGCCGGACGGTTCGAGGCCGGGCGCAACGGCGGCCCCGGGACCTGGACGAAGTTCGGTGCGTCCGGCGAGCATCGACCGCCTGACGTGTTTCACCGCCTGCTCGGCGCCGCGCTGCTCAAGCGGCCGTTGCCGCCGAAGCTGCTCAACCATGTCATCCACCGGATCCGGATCGATGGCCGGCTCGACGCGGCTCGAGCAGCACTGATCCGGCTCGCCCTGCGCCGTCATCCGAGCTTGCCCGAGCATGACCGAGAGAGGCTGACCCCAACCTTGAATGTGGAGTACAAGCAGCCGGCGTACGTGTCTGGCCGCATCTTTGCTGTCATGGACGACCTGCAACGGACCGTGTTCCGGGTCGCCGACCAGAAGCTGAACACCACCTTCGCCGAGCGCTATTTCGGCCGGGCAATCGACAACCCGCAGGTCGTCATCGTCGCCGGCCGCCGCAGCGTGCAGGCGTGGCTCAAACGGCTCCGTGGCCCCCTGCACCGGCCGAACTGGTCCGAGGCGTACGAACGTCGATTCGACGACCTGTTCGTCCAGCTCGACGCGATCCCGCACGGTGCCGTGCTGACCGACAAGGCCCAGTTCATTCTCGGCTACCACCAGCAGCGCGCCGAGATGCGGGCCGAACGAATGGCGGCAGCGGCGAACAAGAAGAAGACCGACCTGCCCCCGGGCAGCAACGACGCGGCGCCGACCGCCGACGAAGGAGATGACGCATGACCGCCGCACACCTCGACCCGACCCGCCGCCACGACGCCGTCCTGCTGTTCGACGTCAGCGACGGCAACCCCAACGGTGACCCGGACGCCGGTAACCAGCCGCGTACCGACGACGAGAGCGGGCAGGGCCTGATCACCGACGTCGCGATCAAGCGCAAGATCCGTGACACGGTGTCGCTGGTACGGGGCGACGACCCGCGCTACGGCATCTTCGTCGAGGCCGGCTTCGCCCTGAACACCCGGATCGAGGCGGCGTTGAAGGCCAACCCGGGCAAGGCCAACGAGGCGCAACGGTGGATGTGCGACCACTACTTCGACATCCGGATGTTCGGTGGTGTGCTCAGCACCGGCAAGGGTGGCGGCGCCGGCCAGGTGCGCGGCCCGCTCCAGCTCACCTTCGCCCGCAGCATCGACCCGATCCTGCCCACCGACCACACCATCACCCGGGTTACCCAGACCCGACAGGAGGACATCGACAAGGGAGAACGCACTGAGATCGGCTCCAAGTGGACCGTCCCGTACGGCCTATATCGGGCGCACGCGTTCTACTCCGCGCCCCGCGCCGCGAAGACCGGCGTGACCAGTGACGACCTAGCCGCGTTGTGGCAGGCCATCACGGTCATGTTCGATCATGACCGGGCTGCCACCCGGGGCGAGATGAAGCTGTGCGGGCTCTACGTGTTCAGCCATCCAGACGGCCTTGGGGCCGCGCCCGCGGCGGCGCTCACCCAGCGCATCACGCTTGAGCGGCACAACGTTGACAAGGCACCGCGCGCCCACAGCGACTACACCCGAGTCGTTGACGGGTCGGGCCTACCTGACGGTGTTGAGCTGACCAAGCTGGTTGACCTCTGGCCGTGACCGGCGGCCACCAGGTGGACAGCGACACCGACCAGCGGGAGGTGCCGCTGTCCGCGCTGGAGCACTACGCCTACTGCCACCGGCAAACCGCGCTGATTCACGTCGAGGGCGTCTGGTCGGAAAACGTCGAGACGGTACGCGGCGACCTCAGCCACACCACCGTCGACCTGCCCGGCCTCCAACGCCGCCGGGGTCTCACCGTAATCCGTTCGCTACCCGTATGGAGCCACACCTACGGCCTGCGCGGCATATGCGACATCGTCGAGTTCGAGAAGGGCGCGGCCACCCCCGTCGAGTACAAGGTCGGACGATACAAGGCCGACGGGCCGGCCGAACTGCAGCTTGGGGGGCAGGCACTCTGCCTCCTCGAATCCGGCTTCGACGTGCCCACCGGCTACATCTATTCGGTCGCTGAACGGCGCCGACACGCCGTATCCATCGATGTCGACCTGCTCGACCGGGTCATGGCCGCGGCCGACGCGGTGCGCCGGCTGCTGGACACCCCGGCCTTGCCGATAGCGCGCAACGATGCCCGCTGCCGACGATGCTCGCTCCGGGAGGACTGTCTACCCGAGTTGACCGACGGCCGGCAGCAAACAACACCCGACTTGTTGGCCCCACGACCATTGGGACAGTGGCGTGACTGAGTTGCTCAATACCCTCTACGTGCAGACCCCTGGCACCAGCCTGCACCTCGACGGCGATACCGTCCGGGTGTACCACCCCGACCAGCCCGGACGTCGGCTGCTACCACTCGTCCGCCTCGACCACCTAGTCCTGTTCACCGGCGTCACACCCAGCGACGACCTGCTGCTGCGGTGCGCTGACGACGGCCGCCCCGTCAGCTGGCTCACCGGAAGCGGACGGTTTCGGGCCAGCCTCGTCGGCCCCACCCACGGCAACCCACTACTCCGCCAAGCCCAACACCGGGCTGCCGACACACCGGAACAACAACTGTCAATCGCAATCGCCACCGTCGTCGGCAAAATACACAACGCGCGACAAGTGCTGCTCCGCGCCGCCCGGGACACCAGCGGCCACCGCCAGACCGCGCTGCGGGCAAGCGCCGAACTGCTGGCCACACGACTCGCACTGCTCGCCACGGCAGCCAACACCAACGAGGTACTCGGCGTCGAAGGCATCGCCGCCCGTGACTACTTCGCCGCCATGCCCTACCTACTCACCGAAAGCAAGGACTGGAAAGCCTCCGGGCGAAACAAACGACCACCCACCGACCCGCTGAACTGCCTGCTCTCCTTCCTGTACGGCATGCTTCGCGTTGCCGTACAGGGCGCACTCGACCAAGTCGGACTCGACCCCTACATCGGCTTCCTACACGCCGTCCGGCCAGGCAAACCAGCTCTTGCCCTCGACCTGATGGAAGAGTTCCGGCCCCTCCTGGCAGACCGGCTCGCACTCACCATGCTCAACCGGCGAGAGCTGACCCCGAACGACTTCGAAGAGCTACCAAACAAGGCCTATCGTCTCACCGACCGCGGACGAAAAACCGTACTGACCGCGTGGCAGCAAAGCAGACAGCGCAACTGGCCCCACGCGCAACTCCGCCGGGAGGTGCCCGCCGCGCTGCTGCCACTCGTGCAGGCCCGACTGCTCGCACGCCACCTTCGTGGAGACCTGCCCTCGTACCAGCCATGGACGGTGAACTGACCCATGGACCTTCTCGTCACCTACGACGTCGAAACAGCCACCCCGAAGGGCAACGCCGACTACGCAAGGTCGCCAAAATCTGCGAAGCATACGGTCATCGCGTACAGAAATCTGTATTCGAGGTTGTCTGCCGCGAAACCGACAAAGTGCGCCTCGTTGGAGCCCTCCAGGAAGCCATCAACCCAGCCCAGGACAGCATCCGCATCTACCGGCTACCAGCCCACGCCCTCGACGACGTCGAACACCTCGGCAGGCCGCGCCAGACCGATCCACGGGGGGCGTTGGTGATCTAGGAACCCCAAGCTGACGCGAGAAGCCTAGGAGGTTCCGAACCCAAAAAAATGACGAATTGGACAAATCGGACTGCGGTCAATCAACTTTACATCACTAAACTTCTATTCTTGCTGCTCACGAACCGCTGCGCCCGGCCTCCGCGCTGGGCGAGGATCGCAACCTCGACCACTCCACGGCGGAGTGGCGGACCGCGCGCGCTGCGCCCGGCCTCCGCGCTGGGCGAGGATCGCAACCACACCGACGCCGGCACCACCGCAACCCGCGTCGTGCGCTGCGCCCGGCCTCCGCGCTGGGCGAGGATCGCAACTTGCGCAGCCAGTGACTGGGGGCGTCTGGGTTGGTGCTGCGCCCGGCCTCCGCGCTGGGCGAGGATCGCAACGACGAGGTCCGCGAAACCCGGCGCCTGCTCGCCGGGCTGCGCCCGGCCTCCGCGCTGGGCGAGGATCGCAACAACACCGCGCGCCGGGAGGACATGCCCGAAGAGGTTCGGGCTGCGCCCGGCCTCCGCGCTGGGCGAGGATCGCAACCGGATCGGGGCCCTGATCGGGTCACCCCGCGCCGACCCCAGCTGCGCCCGGCCTCCGCGCTGGGCGAGGATCGCAACTGCAGGTCGCCGGAGTGCTGCTCGGCGCCGGCCTGGCGCTGCGCCCGGCCTCCGCGCTGGGCGAGGATCGCAACAGCGCCATCTCCCAGATGACGCCCCCCTCGCCCTTGCTGCGCCCGGCCTCCGCGCTGGGCGAGGATCGCAACGGGTCATCTCGCTGAGAGGGTCGCCGAAACACCCCAACGTGCTGCGCCCGGCCTCCGCGCTGGGCGAGGATCGCAACAGCGCCATCTCCCAGATGACGCCCCCCTCGCCCTTGCTGCGCCCGGCCTCCGCGCTGGGCGAGGATCGCAACGGGTCATCTCGCTGAGAGGGTCGCCGAAACACCCCAACGTGCTGCGCCCGGCCTCCGCGCTGGGCGAGGATCGCAACTAGGAGAACCACTCCAACCCACTACAGGCTCACTCTCGCTGCGCCCGGCCTCCGCGCTGGGCGAGGATCGCAACTTATCCGCTGAGTTTTCGGCGGCCTATGGCACCGGGTGCTGCGCCCGGCCTCCGCGCTGGGCGAGGATCGCAACAAGTGGCTGGTCGCCGCGGACCTGGCGGTGCCGGCCGCTGCGCCCGGCCTCCGCGCTGGGCGAGGATCGCAACCGGAGGTCAGAGTCGATGTAGCCCAGCAGGGTCAGCAGCTGCGCCCGGCCTCCGCGCTGGGCGAGGATCGCAACCGTGTCGCCTGGCATCGGATTACTAGACGACTCCGCCGCTGCGCCCGGCCTCCGCGCTGGGCGAGGATCGCAACCCGGCGCGTTGCGGGGGTGCCCAGTTGCCCTGCCCGGCTGCGCCCGGCCTCCGCGCTGGGCGAGGATCGCAACGTCTTAGGCGGCCGGTGTGACAACCGGCGTTACGCAACAGCTGCGCCCGGCCTCCGCGCTGGGCGAGGATCGCAACGGGTAGGGCCCTGGGGCGAGTAGCCGGGCGAGGACGTGCTGCGCCCGGCCTCCGCGCTGGGCGAGGATCGCAACACATCGCCTGGGTGATGGAGAGAGACGGTACGGCGCGGCGCTGCGCCCGGCCTCCGCGCTGGGCGAGGATCGCAACGCGGACAAGCGCGGCGGCGCGGGCCTTGAGCGTGCCAGCTGCGCCCGGCCTCCGCGCTGGGCGAGGATCGCAACTGCGCCGGCGGTGTCCCGTCGGTGTCGTACAACGCAGGCTGCGCCCGGCCTCCGCGCTGGGCGAGGATCGCAACAATGTCGGCCGTGGGGGGTGGGACCGGGCTGCGCGGCGGCTGCGCCCGGCCTCCGCGCTGGGCGAGGATCGCAACCTGCGGGGCTTCGGCGTGGTTGCGGCGATGGTGCGGGCGCTGCGCCCGGCCTCCGCGCTGGGCGAGGATCGCAACGACAATGGAGCGGGCTTGGGCCAGGGTTTCCGCGAAGCTGCGCCCGGCCTCCGCGCTGGGCGAGGATCGCAACCCGGGGGACGAGAATCAGCGCGAAGGCGTCAAGAAACTGGGGCTGCGCCCGGCCTCCGCGCTGGGCGAGGATCGCAACCCTTCGAGGGGACGGAGGACACATGAGCAGGCGGGACTGGCTGCGCCCGGCCTCCGCGCTGGGCGAGGATCGCAACCTTGCGTCGGTGTGCATCCGGCCAAAGATCCAGTAGCTGCGCCCGGCCTCCGCGCTGGGCGAGGATCGCAACCACCCGGAGATCCCGGGTACCAGTGACGGGCTGATACCGGCTGCGCCCGGCCTCCGCGCTGGGCGAGGATCGCAACAGGCAGTCGATCGTGCGCCGGAGCGTGCCCTCCACGGCTGCGCCCGGCCTCCGCGCTGGGCGAGGATCGCAACACCTGCTCCAATGACGTGTGCAATCGGCCGCGACGGGCGCTGCGCCCGGCCTCCGCGCTGGGCGAGGATCGCAACAGTACAAAGCGGGCGGTGATTGCGCAGGCCAAGGCCCTGCTGTGCCCGGCCTCCGCGCTGGGCGAGGATCGCAACCTATGTCTCCCGGGGGCATGCCCCATCGCCGTTGAGCTGCGCCCGGCCTCCGCGCTGGGCGCGGATCGCAAACGGCTCGAGTGGGACGGAGATAGGGTGCTCCCTGCAGCTGCGCCCTCGGCGCCAGCGACTGACCACCCCCGACCAGTCCGCCGGAGCTTCGGCGCCGCCTTACCGTGAGGCCGTAGTTCCGGGGGAGGGGTCGGCTTGAGGGTGGGCCGGAGAGAATCCACTCGTTACCTTCTGTGCGTGGACGTTGACGACCTGTTCGCCGGCAGTGGCGGTCTCGCTTCCCTCCTTTCGCCGACCGACTGGGCCGCGATGTGCTCGCTCGGCTCCCGGTGCCGCATGGCTGCCGACTACCCGTTATTCCGACAGGGCGACGAGGGGGAGCACGTTTACGTGATCCTCAGCGGTGCGGTCAAGGTAGTTCGGGGCGAAGCAGCGGGCAAGAGCGCGATCCTGACGATTCGTGGGGCTGGCGACGTCGTCGGCGATCTGGCGGTGATGGATGGTGGCCGCCGCTCCGGCACGGTGTCGACGCTGACCCCCATGGTGGTCCGGGTGGTACCGGGGGCGAGCTTCAAACGGTTCATCGGACGCCCCTCCGTCACCGCCACCTACGCCCGGTATACCGTCAACCGGCTCCGACAGTCGGACGTCCAGCGGACCGAGATCGCTGTCCTTCCGGTACGGCAGCGCCTGGCCCGGGCACTGCTCCGGCTCTATGTGACGGCTGACACCGCCGGCGGCCAACGCGCCTTCGAGCTGCCGCAACAGGACCTGGCAGAGCTGATCGGCGCGTCCCGGAACGCCGTCGTACTCGCGCTCGGGGTTCTTCGCGCCGAAGGCGTGCTGGACACCCACCGCATGCGGGTATCGATCCTCGACGTCGATGCACTGCACCGGCTGGCCGGATGACACTCGTGATTGATAACCACGTCACCTCTGCTGTGCACAGTGGTGGGCAGCGCTACCCGAGTGGGCTGGACACGATTGCCTTCGTCCGACCGCCTGCGAAGGGAACGCGACATGGAGCAGTCATCCCCGTTCGAGCAGTCCCGCCCGCTACCGCCGTACCGCGCGGTGCTGGCGGTCGACGCGAAGGGCTTCACCGACCTGCCCGGCTGTACGCACGAAAACGTCTCCCGCACCATTCATCGGCTCGTCGGGGACGCGATGCGGGATGCGGGGCTGGACGCGGAGTGGTCGAGTCCCGACTTTTACGGCCCAACCGGGGACGGCCTGGCCGTGGGCTTGCCCACCCGGATACTCCCGTATCTCATCGATCCTTTCCCGGCCATGCTTCAGCGTCGTCTGGACGACCACCGGCGCCAACACCGGGGCGAGGAGCCGCTGCGGTTGCGGGTGAGCCTGCACGTAGGTCCCCTGCCGACTGACCCGGCGGCAGTGGGGCAGGGGGGAAACGGGACAGCACGTAACGAGACGCACCGACTGCTGGACTCCGGGGTGGTCAGGAGCGCGCTGGCGGACGCCAAACCGCGCATCACCCTGGTTGCCGTGATCGTCTCGGACCGGGTCTTCCATGACGTGGTCAGTGCCGGTTACTCCGGTCTGCACCCGGACCACTTCGTCGACGTGCAGGCCCGGGTGGAGGGCAAGGCGTTCGCGCAGCGGGCGTGGCTGCACCTACCCACGCCGTCGGGCGCCTGGCCGGCGGGCCGGACGAGCGAAGCGGAAACCGTTTCGGAGTCTCCGTCCCCGTCGGGGCCTGCCCACCAGCCGTCGCGGCAGCCGGTGGGCACCAACTACGGGCAGGTGGTCGGGGGTGGGACAGTGCACGGCGGAATGCACCAGTCCTTCGGCGGCAACCCCCTCGGGAGCCGGTCGTGAGCCCCGAGGAGACCGTGGCTCCCGCCGAGGACGACGGGCTCGAGGAGTACCTTTACCCGGAGGTGGTCAGCGGCAGCAACGTCGGTCAGTTGGTCACCGGCGGCACCGTGAACGGCGGAGTGCACCAGACCTTCGTCGAGAACAAGCTGATCAATGAGGCCATTCGCCGGCACCAGCTGTTGCGGGCTTATGTCGAGCAGGTCGTGCGGTCACTCGCGCCACGCCGCTACCGACTCACCAGCCAGGACCAGGATCTCACGCTCGACCGGGCCGCCGCAGCCCGCCTCGTCGCCGACCAGCCATGGGCGGTGATGCTGGGCCCGGTGAACTCCGGGCTGCGGACCGCCGCGGTCGCGCTGCTGTACGAGTCGAGCCAGGCGGGGCGGCGACTGGAGGAAATTCTGATCGACGAGGAGCGGGGGAGCCCGTTCGGTGCGGCGGAGCTTCCGGTGGAGCGGGGCGTGACGTACCTGTTGTGTCTGCCGTACCAGCGGGAACGGGTGAGTCCTGACCTGGGCCGCCGGTTGCAGGCCCACGCCGCGCACCTGGCGGCCGTGGACGCGAATCTGGTGGTCGTGGCGACCCCGGCCGTCTGGGCCGCCGCCGGCGGCGTCGGGACCGTCGCCATCTTTCAGGTCCCGCCCCCGGACCTGGCGGAGGTGGTCCGTCGCGAGTGCGCGGTGCACGCTGTCGACGCTTCCTCCATCGTCGGGAATCCCACCATAGGCGACTTGCTGACCCGAGCCACGGTGCGGGACGCCATGCGGCTGACCGGGATCATCGTGACCGCCCTCCGCAACTATCCCGAGCAGGACGTGACAAGGCTCGTCGAGGAGGTGTGCGGGGCCTACGGTGACTGGGACGACGTCCTGGCCGACTGGTTCGGCGCAGCCAGGAGTGTCCGGCATCGGCTGTTCCTCGTCGCAGCCGCCCTGCTCGAGGGAGAACCACCGGCAGAGGTACTGGACGCGGTCAACTCGCTCGGGCAGACGCTCGGTGATCTGCCCTCCGCCCGCTCGGACGGGCTCGCGGAAGTAGGACTTCGAGCACTGATGAGCGAGATCAAAGCTGGGGTGGTGGACGGTGGGCTCCGGTTCGAGCGGGCGAACTACGGCGCGGCGGTGCTGACCTTTGTGCATGGTGACCGTTCTGCCTGGTTTCACAGGAAGCTGTGGGAGTGGGCCATGGAACTGCCCCTACGACGGAACGACCATCGGCAGACCCGGTTGGCGGAACGGATAGTCGGGAATCTGGTGACTATCGTGTTGCGGAGCCGAGACACCCGCCCCCTGGTGTGGCTGAATCGCTGGGCCGGACGGCCGAATCTGCGGCCGCACGTGGTGCAGGCCCTGACGGCCACCGCCATCAGCGATGAGGTGGGGGCTGACGTGCGGAGCCTGCTCTATCGCTGGTCGCGTTTGGAGCGCGCGAGTGACCAGTCTCTCTGCACCGTCGCCGAGGTCTGCTCAGGTGAGCTCGCCCGGCTTTATCCCCGGGTGTCGCTGACTCGTCTGAGTCACATTGCCCACCGTGACTCTCTGGTGGTCCGGGAAGCCATCGTGACGGCGGTGGGTCGGCTCTGGGAGATACCCCGGCTCCGCCCTCGGATCGTCGAGGTGGTCACCAACTGGTGCGAAGGTGAACCGGGCGGTCGCACGGAAACGGCCTGGGCGGTGTTCGCGGCGCTCGCCCGTAGTGCCGCTCATCCCGTCTTGGTGACCTGGCATGACGAGTCGTCGCGCAGCGGGCTCGTCGGGGCCGTGGCCCGACTCTTCGACCAGGCCGAGGTCGATCAAGCCCGTACGGAGTTCGGCGAGAGTTTGCTCGATGCGGCGCTCCGGTCCGAGGCTGATCGGAACCGGATTGTTGAGTTACTCGGGGACGTGGTGCGTCGTGGGGACGGCGGAACCCGCCGTCTCGTGCGCCTGGCCAAGCTGACGTTCGCGTGGCAGCCAGTCGATCGCGACGGGACCAGCCCGGATCGGCGTGCCGTGCGTGACCACGTTGTCGAGAGCCTGCACCAGGTCGATCCACTCACCGTAGGAGCATGAGATGCGTAATCTGTTGCGGGGCGTCTCCCGGGAGTGGATGGCCGGGAACGACAAGCACTCTCCCATCCCGTACTTGTCACACGCGTTTCCGGCCACCCTGGCCAGCTCGCTGCCCGGCGCGAACTTTCAGGTGGAGGCGACCGTTGGGTGGCGGGGACGGGAGCCGGAGGCCGAGGCCAAGGTTCGTGCCTTTGCCTGGGACCACCTCGCCCGGTGGGCTGCCTCCCGGCGCGTCACTGATGCGGGCCACCTGGCTGACCTCATCAATGCCAGGGGCGCGGCCGAGATCGCCGTGCCGCAGACCAGTCTGGTCCTCACCCAGCTGCGGGTCCGGATCGCCGTGCCGGCCGAGGCGCTCGCTGTGACCGCCGCCTGGGAGGAGGCCGAACGACGTGCGACCCTGGAAAAGCAGCGTCGCGGAGACGAACTGCGTCAGCTTCGGTGGCTGCGGGACGAGATCTTCGGTAGGCCGGACATAGCGCGGATGTACTGGCATCTCCACCACCCGGCGGATCTTCGGAGCATGGCGGACCCGGTCTTCGATACGATCGCCGCCCAACTCGGCGGTGGTGAGCGGGTGCCTGAGTCCCCGCAGGTCGAGGACGACCCGATCAGTGTGCTTATCGGAAAGTTTGTCGCCGGTCTCAGTGCGGACGAGCGTCGGCACCTGATCGGCCAGCTCGATCGGGTATTCCGTAGCTTCGACCGCACCGACCTCGCCAGCCAGCTGGGGGACCCGAGCGACCGGGTCGGCTCGTGACGGGGGGACTCCGCTCCTCCGGCTTGCAGAGCGAAGCGGGATGGAACGCCCTCCAGCAGCTGCACGAGTCGATTCGGTTCGCCGATGTTAAGGCGGCTGCGGTCCTGGCCGCGGCCGGGCTCCTGGGTGGCAGCCTCTGGTCCGGCCAGGGCTTCCTGACCGGGACGGGTCCGTCCTGGTCGCCGATGCTCCCGGTGTTTTCCGCGGTTGCGGCCGCGACGAGTGCGCTCCTCGCGTTGCACACGCTGATGCCGAGACGACAGGCGGCGGCGTCGGAGCCGCTACACCACTTCGCGTACGTAGCCGAGCGCTACGGACGCAACAGCCAGGGATTCGTTGATGCTTGGTTGGCGACCACCGTGGATGATGAGGCCACCGCCCGGATGCTGGCGGGACACGTCTGGGCGGCGCACCTGGTGGCGAGTCGAAAGTTCGCCTACGTGACGTGGTCGATCCGACTTCTGGTCCTCGGAGTGTTGGCGTGGCTCGTGGCCGGGCTGGTCTGATGAGCCGGGCCGGTGTCGCCGAGATGGTGCCAGGAGGCGTAGGGCACCGGCTCCGACGGCGCCGGACTCACCTCCGTCGGCCGATGGGCGGGGCTCGGAGTCATCGAGGTGTCGCGCACCGACCGGCGGGGTCGAGAAAGTATTGGTCACGGCCAGCGCCGGGCTGCGGGATCCGTCGCAGCCGCCGCTGCTGCCCAACTGGAAAGCCCTGTCGAACATGGCCTATCCCCGCTCACCACCAGCCGGGGGCCCGCAGTCTACGCCGGTCTCGTCGCCGTGCGCGGGCACCGCGGACCGCCGAACGAGCGGGACGGTGGACGACGCCACCGCCGCAGCCCGCCGGCGCCGTTGCCGGAACACCACCAGCGCCAGGACCACCAGGACCACCAGGAGGGCTGTGCCGGTGTTGCCGATGACCGTTTCGATGCGTTCCACGGAGGCGCCGGCCAGCGCGCCGGCAAACACGTACAGCGCCGACCACAGGTAGGCCCCGGCGAGGGAGGCGGGAAGGAAGCGCTGGTACGGCACCTTCGCCATCCCGGCGGTGGCCGGGGTGAGGGTACGGACGATGGGCAGCAGCCGGGTCAGGAACACCGCCCACGCGCCGTAGCGTTGTAGTGCCCCCATCGCGCGGTCCCAGTTCGCGGCACTGATCTGGCGGCCGGGGTAGGTGTCGCGTAGGCGTTGGCCGTAGCGGCGGCCGAGGAGATAGCCGATGTGGTCGCCGGCGGAGTTCGCCACGCCCACGACCAGGAAGAGGCAGATGAGGGCGACCGGGCTGTCCATCGCGGCACCGAGTACCAGGACGACGGTCTCCCCGGGGACGACGATTCCGACGCCCAGCCCCGACTCGGCGGTGCTGAACGCGGCGGCGGCCAGCAGGACCACCGGCGTCGGAAGGCCGGACAGGGTGTCCAAGACGCCGGTGATCCACGACACGGACTTACCTCCAAAGTTGATCGATCCATCGGGTGTGGTCACGTCTCGTGTGCAAAGCGCGAGCGTATCGTTCCAGGTATTTTTTTGGGTGGTACTCGGTTGAAACGGGTGCTACACCCACTCTTTTCTGAGAGAGGACTGGCCGGGTACCGCGGGGCGGGCACGGGCGTAGCTTTCCGCCAGTTGCTCCCGCAACTCCGGAAGGCGCTCGGCCAGCTCGAATGCCTCGATTTCGGCGACCCAGAGCGGCCGTTGCGTGGCGAACGACTCGACCAGGCCGGTCCACATCGATTCCAGTCGGTCCATCAGGTCGGGCTGGGTGCCGTCGTGCAGCACCCGGTCAATCTCGTCGCCCCACTCCTCGAAGGCCTGCATCAGCGCTGCGGTTAGCAGCGCCTCCTTGGAGCCGAAGTGGTAGCCGATCGACGCCAGGTTGGTGTCCGAGGCGGCGACGATGTCGCGGGCGGTGGTGTGCGTGTAGCCGCGCTTGTAGAGGCAGTTCCTGGCCCTACCAGCAGGCGTTTCCGATGACGCCACGGGCGTCCACCCTACTCGGAACCACCCCCTTATTCACCCACCAGATCTATCCGCGTGGATAAAAATCGGGGTAGCTTTCGTTCATGGTTACAGGGCAGGCAAAGGCCGGCCGCCGCGAGTGGAGCGGTCTCGCGGTACTCGTCATGGTGACACTGATCATCAGCATGGATATGACCGTGCTGTCGTACGCGCTGCCGTTCATCACGGCGGACCTTGAGCCGACCAGTAGCCAACTCCTCTGGATCACCGACGTCTACGCTTTTGTGCTGGCCGGCCTGCTGATTCCGATGGGGACGCTGGGGGACCGGATCGGGCGCCGGCGACTGCTGATGATCGGCGCCGCGGTGTTTGGTGTGGCGTCCGTGGCGACGGCCCTCTCCACCAGCCCCGGCATGCTGATCGGCACCCGGGCGGTGATGGGCGCCGCCGGTGCGACGCTCATGCCGTCCACCATGTCGTTGATCCGCAACATGTTCCACGACGAGAACGAGCGACGGGCCGCGATCGGGGTGTGGGCGGCCGGCTTCTCCGCCGGTGGGGTCATCGGCCTGGTTGCCGGCGGCGCGCTGCTCCAGTACTTCTCCTGGGGCGCCGTCTTCGAGATCAACGTGCCGATCATGCTGCTCCTGCTGATCCTGGCGCCGTTGCTGCTGCCCGAGTTCCGCAACGCGGCCGCCGGGCGGCCCGACCTGCTGAGCACAGTACTGGCGTTCGTCGCGGTGCTACCCATGATCTGGGGTGTCAAACAGTTCGCCGAGGACGGCATCGGCTGGCCGCCGGTGGCCGGCGTGGTCGCCGGACTGACCTTCCTGGCCGTCTTCGTGTTGCGGCAGCGGCGCCTCGACGACCCGGTGATCGATGTCCGGCTGTTCCGGGCCCCGCCGTTCAGCGCGGCGGTGGTGATGAATGTGCTCGCCAACTTCGCGCTGGTCGGGTTCATGTTCTTCATCAGCCAGTACCTCCAGTTGGTGCTCGGGCTGCGCCCGTTCACCGCCGGCCTATGGTCACTGCCGGCCGCCGGTGCGGCGGGCATCGGCGCAGCCGTGCTGGCCCCGATGCTCGCCCAGCGCTTCAAGCGCGCCTACGTCGCCGCCGGTGGCCTGCTGGTGGCGACCGCCGGTTGCGTGGTGCTCGCCCAGGTCGGCGACGAGTCGGGCCTGGCCCCCGCGGTGCTCGGCCAGGCGTTGATGGCGGGTGGTGTCGCCATGGTGCTGACGCTGAGCGCGGAGCTGATCGTCTCTACCGCGCCCCCGGAGCGGGCCGGTGCCGCTGCCGGACTCTCCGAGACCGGCAGCCAGTTCGGTGCGGCGCTCGGCGTCGCGATCCTCGGCAGCATCGGCGCGTACGTCTACCGGCGGGAACTCTCCGGCGAAGCACCGGACGGGGTGCCATCGGAGGCATGGGCCGGCGCCCGGGAGACTCTGGGCGGCGCGCTGGTGCAGAGCCGGACGCTCTCCACCACCGCAGCGGACACCCTGGTGACGCTAGCGCGGGCGGCCTTCACCGACGAGTTGCGGGTCGCCGCGATCGTCTCGGCCGGCATCTTGCTGGTGACGGCGCTCCTGGCGGCCGTGCTGTTACGCAACGTGGGTGTGTCGGTGCCCGGGCAGAGCCCGCTCGACGGGTCGAGCGACCCGTGGCCGGAGGGCATCGGCCCGGTTGACCTCGCCTCGCGCCCGCCCACGGTACGCAGAGGCGCTCTGCTGGATGCCGACTCGGCGGTCGCGTCGGCACGGAAGTATCCCGCTCCAGACCTCCCGCTGCGGGGATATCCGCAGCGTCGATCCGTAAGGGGCCAGTGATGACGGCAACCCTCGAGAACGACCCCTGGGTGCGGCGGTTTCATCCGGCGCCGTCCAGCGCGATCCGGCTGGTGGCACTGCCGCATGCTGGTGGTTCGGCCAGTTACCTGTTTCCGGTCTCCAAGGCCCTGTCGCCCACCGTTGACGTGCTGGCGATCCAGTACCCGGGCCGGCAGGACCGCCGGCATGAGCCGGTGCTGGATTCGGTTACCGACCTGGCTGACGGGGTGTTCAACGCGCTGCGGCCGTGGCTGGACCGGCCGCTTGCGCTCTTTGGCCACAGCATGGGTGCGGTGCTCGCCTACGAGGTGGGACTGCGGCTGCAACTGCGGACGAGCCGACCGCCGCTGCGACTGTTCGTCTCCGGTCGTCGGGCCCCGTCCCGGGCTCGTGATGAGCGGTACGTGCACACCCGGGATGATGCCGGGGTGCTGCGGGAGCTGGGCAGGCTGAGCGGCTCGGATCCGCGGGTGTTGGGCGATCCGGACCTGCTGCCGATGATCCTGCCCGCGGTGCGGGGGGACTACAAGGCGGTGGAGACCTACCGGGCTGACCCGGACCAACGGCTGGACGCCCCGATCACCGTGCTCACCGGCGACGCCGACCCGATGACCACCCTGGACGAGGCGCACGACTGGTGTCGGCACACCACCGCTGAGTGCGATGTCCAGGTGTACCCCGGCGGGCACTTCTATCTCAACGACCATGCCAGCGAAGTGATCCGGCTGATCCGCGCCGAGCTGGAGCGGCTGTTGCCCAGCTAGCCGACCGGGTAGCCGGGACGACGGTGGCAGGGTGACGTCCGTAATCGGTGAGCACCGTCGAGCAGCACCTCAACCGGGTCTACCCAGGCGAGCTGGCCCGGTGCGGTCGGTCCGGAGGTGGGCCTAGGCCCACTAATTCGGGTCATTAGCTCCATAGAATGGCGCCTGCTCGATTCATACCGTGAATATGTACCCACGCCGTTCGGCGACTTCTTCTGCGGGGAGCATGAGGTGAACAGGAACAAGGACCGGCGTACCTCGGTTGACGACGCGAACGCTGTGTGGCTGGACGACGTGCGTAAGGCGTACGGGCGTGGCGGGAACCGGGTCGAGGCACTGCGGGGCGTGACGATGAGCTTTTCGCGGGGTAGCTTCACGGCGGTGATGGGGCCCTCGGGCTCTGGTAAGAGCACCTTCCTGCACTGTGCGGCGGGGCTTGACGTGCCCTCGTCCGGCTCGGTGGTGCTGGACGGCAAGGAACTCAACGGGATGGATGAGAACCAGCTCACTCGGCTGCGCCGGGACCGGGTTGGTTTCATTTTTCAGGCGTTCAACCTGATGCCGGCGCTGAACGTCGAGCAGAACGTGGGTTTGCCGTTTCGGCTGGCCGGCCGGCGGCCGGATCGCTCCTCCGTGGTGGAGGTGCTGGGTCGGGTGGGGCTGGCCGAGCGACGCAAGCACCTTCCGAGTGAGCTCTCCGGTGGTCAGCAGCAGCGGGTTGCGATCGCGCGTGCGCTCATCATGCGGCCGGCGGTTATCTTCGCCGACGAGCCGACCGGCGCGCTGGACACTCAGACCAGCAGTGAGGTGCTGCAGTTGCTCCGGGAGACGGCGGCGAGCGGTCAGACGATCATTATGGTGACCCACGATCCGGTCGCCGCCTCCGCTGCGGATCGGGTGTTGTTCCTTGCCGACGGGCAGTTCGTCGGTGAGCTGGAGGACCCGACCGCCGAGGTGGTGGCGGAGCGGATGACGCACCTGACCGCATGGCAGCAGGGCCGCGCGCCGCAGTCCACCGGCCGGGGCGGGTTCAGATGATGCACCTCGCGTGGCGCACCCTGCGCTACCGCAGGCTCGCGTTCATGGCGACCTTCCTCGCGGTCTTCTTCGGCGTGGCGCTGATTGTCGCCAGTGGCGGGTTGATGGAGACCGGCGTTCGGTTGGCGGTCCCGCCGCAGCGGCTCGCGGCGGCAGACGTGGTGGTCAGCGGCAAGCAGACCTATGGCGTGCCCAAGGAGGACCCACAGGACACCAAGAACCTCAAGTCGGTCCCGCTGGCCGAGCGGTACTGGATCGATCCGGCGTTGGTCAGCAAGATCCAGGAGGTGCCCGGGGTCGAACGGGCCATCGCTGAGGCGTCCTTCACCGCCACCGTTGTCCGCGATGGGGCACCGGTGATCGTCGGGTCCGGATCGCTGGGCCACACCTGGGAGTCGGCCGAGCTCGGGCCGTACACCCTGGACGGGAGGCCACCCACCCAGGCTGGTCAGGTTGTCCTGGACCGGAGGGTGGCGCGGCTGGCGCAGGTGGGAGTCGGTGACCGGGTTGACATCGTGGTCGGCGGCGCCACCTCCTCCTTCCAGGTGACCGGCATCGCCGCGCCGCCAGGCGAGCCGAGCCAGTCCGCGCTCTTCTTCTCCGGCGACGACGAGCGGCGGCTCAACCCGCACGCCGGTAGCGCCGACGCGATCGGTGTGCTGGCGAAGCCCGGCGCCGACATGGCGGATCTGCGCGACCGGATCGAACAGACCCTCGCCGACCGTAAGCTGGTGGTCCTCACCGGCGACGACCGCGGGGTGGCCGAGTTCCCCGAGGCGGTCGGCGGGCAGGCGCAGCTCATCCCGCTCGCCGGCGTCTTCGGCGGGATGACGGTCTTCGTGGCGATCTTCGTGATCGCCAGCACTCTGGGCCTGTCAGTGCAGCAGCGGCAGCAGGAAGTCGCCCTGCTGCGCTCCATCGGCGCGACGCCGCGGCAGATCCGCACAATGGTGCGTCGCGAGGCGCTCGTGGTCGCGGTCGGCGCGGCGATCCTCGGCTGCGTCCCGGGGGTGTTCCTGGGTCCGTTGCTCTACCGCCTGGTCTCGGCGGCCGGGGTCATCTCGCCGGTGGTCGAGTTCCACCAGGGCTTCATTCCCTACCTTGCCGCGCCCGCCATCGGGATCTTCGCCGCTCTGGTGGCCGCCTCCGTCGCCGGTCGACGCCCCTCCAAGATCCGCCCGACTGCTGGCATCGCTGAGGCGGCCCTGCAGCGCAAGTGGGTCAGTTGGCCCCGGGTGCTGTTCTCCCTCCTCTTCTTCGCCGGCGGATTCGCGTTGATCCTGGTGACGGCGATCGTGATGGAGGGGCCGGTGGCCTCGGCCACCGCCGGGCCGGCGGTGATGTGCTGGGCGATCTCAATCGCATTGATCAGCCCGGGGCTGACCCGGCTCCTCGCGGCCGTACTGAGCCTGCCGGTGCGGGCGTTCTTCGGGCTCGCCGGCTACCTCGGCACGATCAACGTGCGGACGCGGGCGGTCCGGGTGGCCGCTGCGGTCACCCCGATCATGCTGGCGGTGGCGCTGGCGGTGGCCAACTTCTACCTCCAGACCACCCAGAACGAGGCCGCCGAGCGTTACTACTCCGAGAATCTCCGTGCCGACGTGGTGCTCAGCTCCACCACCGGCGGGTTCCCCGCCGACGCCGTCGAGGCGATCCGCTCCGCGCCGGGCGTCGAGGCGGCGTCGGCGTACGTCACCAGCGCCGGCTGGATCAACAAGCCGTACGACGGGTCGCACGTCGAGTCACCCTGGCCGTTGCAGGGCGTGAGCGGGGCCAGCGCCGCCACCATCACCGGCGTACGGACCAGCGCCGGAAACCTGGGTGACCTCACCGGCGACGCGGTGGCGCTGCCCGAGGTCGCCGGGAAGAACCTCAACATCGGCGTCGGCGACCAGATCACCCTACGGCTCGGCGACCGGTCGGCGGTGGACCTGCGGGTGGTGGCGCTCTACCCGGCCAAGGAGGGCTACGAGACGATCCTGCTCCCCGCCGACCTGCTCGCCGCGCACAGCACCACCGGACTGTCCCGACAGATCCTCGTCACCGCCGAGCCCGGCACCGACCGGGACACGTTGGTGGCTAATCTGTGGGAGGAGGTCGCCGGCAACCCCGGCACCATGATCGAGGGACGCGAGGCGATCACCACCTTCGCCGAACGCACCAAGACCCTGGCGTGGGTCAACTACCTGCTCGTCGCGTTGGTCGCCGGCTACACCTTGATCTCGGTGGCGAACACCCTGATCGTGGCGACCGCCGGTCGCCGCCGGGAACTGGGCATGCAGCGACTCATCGGCGCCACCCGGCGGCAGTCCCTGCTGATGCTTGGCGTGGAGGCGGGCACGATCACCGTCATCGGGGTGGTGCTCGGCACTATCGCCTCCATCGCCACCCTGCTGCCGTTCAGCATCGTGGTGCTGGGGCGACCGGTACCCTCGGGGCCATTCTGGATCTACCTGGCCGTGGTGGCGGGCGCGGCGGTGCTCGCCTTCGCCGCCACCCTGCTGCCCGGACGCCGGGTGATGCTCGCCCGGCCCGCGGAAGCCGCCGTCGCCGTGGAGTAGCGAGCAGCACGACGACCAGTGGTGCCCCGATAGCCCGACCGGGCACCACTGCCTGCAGTTGTCGGCAAGGTCGCCCGAGGCTCGGTCCGGCGCGCCGTCAGGAGACGTCGACGCGGGTGTTGTTGAGGTAGGCCAGCACGGCCAGCACGCGGCGGTTGCTGTCGTCCGCCGGTGCCAGATCGAGCTTCGCGAAGAGGCTGGTCGTGTATTTGGCGACCGCGCCCTGACTGACGACGAGGCGCTGGGCGATGGCCGTGTTGGAGCATCCCTCGGCCATCAGCTCCAATACCTCCCGTTCGCGCGGGGTCAGCATCGACAGCGGTTCCCGGCGGGACCGTACGGCCAGCAGCTGCGAGATCACCTGCGGGTCCATCGCGGTGCCACCGTCGGCGACCCGTCGAATGGCGTCCACGAACTGGTCGCAGTTGAGTACCCGGTCCTTCAGCAGGTAGCCGATGCCGCCGCTGGCGTCGGCGAGTAGCTCCTTGGCGTACAGCTGCTCGACGTGCTGGGAGAGCACCAGGACGGGGAACCCGGGGCAGCGGCGCCGCGCCTCCAGCGCAGCCTGGAGACCCTCGTCGGTGAACGTCGGCGGTAGCCGCACGTCAACCACCGCCACCTCCGGGCGCAGGGTCACCAGCGCATCGAGCAGGGCCGGACCACTGTCAACCGCCGCGACAATTTCGAAGTCGTACGATTCGAGGAGCTGGACCATGCCCTGTCTCAGCAGGAAGAGATCCTCGGCGAGTACAACGCGCACGGCAACTCCAGGGTTGCGATGGTCGGCCCACCTTCGGGACTGCTGAGGACAAACGTTCCATCGAACGTAGCACAACGCCGTTCGATGCCTCGGATGCCGGTGCCGGCGCCGGCGTCCACGCCGCCCTGGCCGTTGTCGACCACCACCGCGCGCAGAGCGCCGTCCTGATGGCGCAGGTCGATACTTGCCCGGTCGGCGTTGGCGTGCTTGACAATATTGGTCAGCAGTTCGGAGATGGCGAAATAGGCGGCGGACTCCGCCGGTGCGGCCAACCGACCGGGCACGTCGGCGGTGACGTCGACATCGATCGGGCTCTCCAACGCGATCGCCTGGACGGCGTCCGCCAGGCCGCGTTCGGCGAGCACCGGCGGGTGGATGCCGCGAATCAGGCAGCGCAACTCCTCCAGCGCGCTGGCGGTAGCGTTGCGGGCATCGACCAGCAGTATCTCCGCGGCATCCGGATTGGTACGCAGCTGGCGGGTGGCCGCGCCGAGCTTCATGCCGATCGCCACCAGCCGTGCCTGCGCGCCGTCATGTAGGTCGCGCTCGATCCGGCGTAGCTCGGTGGCCTGGATGTTGATGACGTCGGACCGGGTCTCCGAGAGGTGCCGCATGCGGGAGGCGGTCAACGCCCGCTCGCTCGGCCCGAGCAGTGCCTTGGCGAAGTGTGCGTGCCCGGCGACCAGCCGCGGGGCCGCGGCCAGCCAGACGACGAACACCGTCAGGCTGACCAGGGCCCCGAGCGCCGCCCGTGGCCAGCTGTCCATCGGGGTGAAGCCGTACCAGAAGTCCACCCCGGACTCCCGTATCAGCATCCAGAACCCGGAGGAGAGCAACAACCCCTCCACCGCATACGCCAGCAGGGTGGCCGGCAGCAGCCCGAGGGCGAAGCCGACCACGACGTTGAGCAGCAGGAATAGTAGGTCACGCCAGCTTGCCGGGTCGGTGAGGATGAGTCGGCAGCGCTGCACCCAGCCGACCACCCCCGGCTCCGACGGCCGCCCGGGAAGGTACGGCGTGGCGATGGCTACCCCGGAGCGGGCGGCGAGTTCCCGGCACAGCCCGGTCAGCCGGCGAACCAGCGGAGTGAGCAGTGGCAGCAGCAGCATCCCGACGCCGAGCAGGATGAACGCCGTGGCGAGGGCGGTGGCGACGAAGAGAACCAGACTGAGTACGGCGGTGGCCACGATCAGCACGCCCCGGCCGGTAGCCCGCAGGGCTCGCGACAGGACCGGCCGGAGGTGCGCGATGGTGATGGCGTCCAAGCCGAGCAAGCGGCGCAGCCAGCGGGGCCCGACGCGTTCCGGATCGCCTGGGCGGAGTTCTGACCCCGGCTCGGCTACCGCGTCGCTGGTCAACTCGCCCATGTAGACGAGTGTCCCACGTGGGGGTGAGACCTGGGCCTGAGTAGTCCGCGCTGGACAGGCCGAGTTCGCCTACCACAGGCCCCGCAGCCCGTCCGGCACGATGGCAGCGGGTTCGTTCGATGACGTCGCGGCCGTCGGCGTCCTGCCGGCGCGGCGCGTAGCCGGCTCTGTGTAGGGCGGCCATCGTGTCGGCCGTGGTGGCTTGGCTGGCCAGCACGGTCGGGGCGAGGAGACGCAGGTTGAGCTCGTCCAGCCGTTTGTCGGCGCAGATCTGCGCCAGCAGCACGGCGTCCTCACTGATCAGCGTGGCGGCCACCGGCGCCACATAACGAGTCAGAAGGACAGGACTGTTTCACGTCTATTCCTCAGGCCACCTGTCGGGGGCGAGGCGGCAGCTACTCCGACGGGGCCCCGATGTCCGCACCAGGCCCTCCTCGTACGCGAGGATGACGAGGTGCACTCGGTTGCGGGCGTCGAGCTTGGCCAGCAGCCGCGTCACGTAGGTCTTGACCGTGGCGGTGCTGATCGACATGTCGGCGGCGATTTCGGCATTGGACAATCCGCGACCGACCAGCGTGAGCAGCTCCCGCTCGCGGTCGGTGATGCCTTCGAGCGACCGCCGCGGCCGGGCGGGCTCCGCGTGCGGGGGTCGCGGGCGCGCGGATTCCCGAAGCGGAGGTCCCCGCCGCGTGGATTCCGGGCGCGTGGATCCCGGGTGCGCGGTATCCGGGCACGCGGGTTCCGGGTGCGCGGTGAAGTCCGCGATCAGACGCCGGGTCACGCTCGGCGCGATCAGGGCGTCACCAGCCGCGACCACCCGTACCGCGGCCAGGATGTCGTCGAGGGCCATGTCCTTGACCAGGAAGCCCGAGGCGCCGGCCCGCAGCGCGCCGTAGACGTAGGCGTCGTCGTCGAACGTGGTCAGCACGACCACGTTTGACCCGCACGGACCCGTGGTGACCAGGCGGGTGGCTTCAATGCCGTCCATGCCGGGCATCCGGATGTCCATCACGACAACGTCGGGGCGCAACTCCTCGGCCAACCGTACGGCCTCCTCGCCGGTGCCCGCCTCGCCCACGACCTCGACGTCGTCGGTCTCGGCGATGACCATCTCGAGCGCGGCCCGGACCAGCGGCTGGTCGTCGGCCAGGACGACCCGGACGCTCACCGGGCCGCCGCCGGAACCGGCAGGCGCGCGACTACCTGGAACCCGCCGTCCGCACGCGGACCGGCCCAGAACTCGCCATGTAGCAACGCCACGCGCTCGCGCAGCCCGGTCAGCCCGAACCCGCTGTCCGCGCCCCGGTGGTGGCCGCGGCCGGCGTCGGTGATCTCGACCGTGACCTCGTCGTCCTTGCGATAGTCGATGATCACCTCGCACGAGGTGGCGTCGGCATGGCGCACCACGTTGGCGATCGATTCTTGCGCGATGCGTAGCGCGGCCAGATCGACCTCGGTCGGCAACCGGCGGCGCTCGCCCTCCCATCGGATGTCCACCTGCACCCCGGCTGCCGTGGTGGCGGCGGCCAGCCGGTCGAGGTCGACCAGTCCGGGGAGCGGGTGCGCCGGGGTGCCTGGCCGGTCCACCTCCTCGTCGGCCTCCCGCAGCGCGCCGAGCACTCGGCGCAGGCTGGACAGGGTCTGCCGTCCGGCGGTTTCGATCTCGGTCAGTGCCTCGCGGGCACGATCCGGCCGGTTGTCGATGACCCGCCGCGCCGCGCCCGCCTGCAGGGCGATGATGCCGATGCTGTGCGCGACCGTGTCGTGCATCTCGCGTGCGATCCGCAGTCGCTCCGCGACGACCTCGCGCCGGACCACTTGGACGCTCATGGCGTCGGCGTGCTCCCGGGAACGCCGCAGCGAGAGGCCGGCCAGCCAGGCGATCACCACCAGCAGCAGGCCCTTGTCGGGGGCTCCGACCTGCGGCAGGGTCGTCGTGACGTGATAGCGCCCGATCTCGAACAGGGTGCGAGCCGGCCAGCCGTCATAGGTCGCCGTGGTCAGACCCAGCGCGCTGTATGAGCGCTGGCCCAGGTAGACGACCAGCACGACCAGTACGCCCAGTACGAAGGCCAGCGCGAACCGGGAGGTGCGGGCCGGACGGGTGACCGTGACGAAGAAGAGCGCGACGCAGACCGGAAGAAGGGCCGACAGGGGTAGTTGGACGCGGGGATCCGTCACATCGGTCGTCGCGAACGAGGCGAGTGTCAGCGCGGCAATCGAGATCAACGGCCGCCGCCGCTCCAGCAGAATGCCGGCCAGGGCGATCGCGGAGCACGCCCCGATGAGCGCCCAATCCGGACCGAAGCCCGACTGCCCGGCCCCGAACCCCAGATCGGCGACCAGAAGGCACCAGGCCAGGCCGATCCACGCGGCCGGGGGTACGCGTTTGGATAACGACAGGGCCGGAATCACGGACATGGGGCGATGCTATCGAGGGGACAGATGCGTCGCGTCCACCCGCGGTCGTACAACCAGAGAGGACACGGAGCCGCTCCCGGGCCTTACTGGTGGGCAATGGTGGTTTCCTCCGCCAGCCGGTTGTACAACTCTGGGTGGCAGCCGGCCACCAGAAACTGTCACCCGTGGACCGATTTGCGGGACACCCCGCGGCGGCACGATCAACACATGATCGAAGTGTGCGAGCTGACGAAGCAGTACGGTAAAAAGCGAGCGGTCAACAATCTCAGCTTCACTGTTCACCCCGGCCAGGTGACCGGCTTCCTCGGCCCCAACGGGGCCGGCAAGACGACCACCCTGCGCATCATCCTGGGCCTGCACCGGGCCACCAGCGGGCAGGCCACCATCGGTGGCCGCGCCTACCGTGACCTGCCGCGCGGCCTGCGCCACGTGGGCGCCCTGATCGACGCCGGGGACGTGCACGGCGGCCGGACGGCCGAGGCCCACCTACGGGCGCTGGCTCGCAGCAACGCGATCCCACGGTCCCGTGTCAACGACGTGCTCGACATCGTCGGCCTTGGGCAGGCGGCGGGCCGGCGGATCGGCGGCTACTCGCTCGGCATGCGCCAGCGGCTTGGCATCGCCACCGCGCTGCTGGGAGACCCGCCGGTGCTGCTGTTCGACGAGCCGCTCAACGGGCTCGACCCGGAGGGCGTGTTGTGGGTGCGGGGCCTGTTCCAGCGGCTGGCCGCCGAGGGGCGCACAGTCCTTGTGTCGAGCCACCTGATGAGTGAGATGGAGCTCACCGCCACCCATTTGATCGTCGTCGGGCGGGGCGAGCTGCTGGCCGCTGAGAGCGTGGACGAGTTCGCAGCGCGTGGCGCTGGCCGGCGGGTCACGGTGCGCACCCCGGACAACGCGCGGCTCACGTCGCTGCTGAGCGCCGAGGGTGCTTCGGTTGAGACCGCGGAGGGTGCGTCGGTTGAGACCGCGGGCGCCTCGTTCACGGTGACGGGGCTTGGCGCGGATCGGATCGCCGAGATCGCCTTCGCGCATCGCATCATGCTCTACGAGCTGGCCGAGCACCCAGCCACGCTCGAGGAGGCGTTTATGGAGTTGACTTCCGGAAGTGTCGAGTATCAGGCCGGGGGAGACCGGTGACCGTGTCACGCGAGGACGCCCTGAAGCCGGAGCTACGGGCGCCGGAACGCAAAGAGCGATTCACCGACCTGCTCGCCTCAGAATGGATCAGGTTGTGGTCGCTGCGGTCCACTCTATGGGCCCTGGCGGCGGTTGTCGTTCCCCATGGGTGCGGCCACGGTCCTGGCGCTCGGTGCCGGTGCGATCGGTGCGATCGCCCTCCTCGGTGAATACACCACCGGCATGATCCGGACGACGTTCACCGCCGTTCCAGCCCGCCGGGCGGTGCTGGCGGCCAAGGCCGTGGTGATCGCGGGGAGCACCGCTGCGTTCGGCGCGGTCGTGGCCGTTGCCTCGTTCGGGCTGACCCAGGGAATCCTGTCCGGCCGGGACTCCGCGGTTGGGTTCGGTGATCCCGCAGCGTTGCGGCTGCTGGCCGCGACGGCCCTCCTGGCCCCGTTGTCCGCCCTGGTCGGAATGGGCATGGCCGCGGTCTTCCGGAACAGCGCGCTGACCATCGTGGCCACCATCACGCTGCTGTTCATGCTGCCGTCGCTGCTCAGCGGCCGGCAGCACTTGGGGGCCACCATCTTGCACATGATGGTGCTTCCGGCCTGGCAGCGCCTGACCTTTGTCGACACCGAGGGCACGCCCTGGCCGTGGACGACCACCGGTGCCTGGTCGGTGCTCGCCACCTGGGCTGCCGTCGCCACCGGGTTGGTCGTGCTGCCCTGGAACCGGCGTGACCTGTAAGCGCGAGAACCGTTTGCTCGTTTATCGAGGCGGTACGCCGGGTGGCGCTCGGTGGTACCACCATGAGTCAAAGGTGATGCCCCGGCGCCTCACCCGGCGCAGGCTGGCGCCTGGCCGGCTCCGATTGGCGCTCTCGACGAATTCCCGGTCCGGTCCGAGGCGGCCCGGACCGGGAGTATCCGCACGTCGTTGCCAGGTCTGGCCAGATCAACGCCGCCCAGCGGTCAGGACTGCTGCGGGCGCGGCCGCTTGATGAACTCGATGACCTCGCCGTTGGGGCCGTAAACGAAGCTGACCTCGAGGGTCATGGCGGTGGCCCCCTTGGTCTCGATCCGCGCGGGCGCCATCAGCGGACGGGCGCCGGCCGCGACGGCTCGCTCGAAGAGTACGGCCGGCTCCTCGGTGCGGATCGCGAAGTGCACCAGGGTGGCGGCGTGCGCCCGCTCCTCGTCGTTCGGACGGGGCTCGGCGTCGAATTCCCGCGCGGAGCCGCCGGGCGGGGTGGAGGCGGCATCGAAGAGCTCGATAACTCGGTCGTCGCCGGCGTCGAGGAAGACGCAGCGGTTGACACCGGCCTCGGGCGCGCTCCACTCGTGCGCGATCCGGAAGCCCAGTGCCTCGGTGTAGAAGCGGACGCTGGCGTCGATGTCGTAGGTACGCAGGGCGATGTGGTCCAGGCCCAGGTTGGAAACGGGGGCGGTCATGCTGGTTCTCTCCTTGGGGATTCGTGCGTTGGTGCGGGATGGAACAAGGGGCGGGGTCAGCCAGTGGCGGCGGCCCCGCGGCCCAGGTAGCGGTCGGCGGCGTCCGGCGGTGCCAGGCCGTCGACGTTGATGAGCTTGTCGATCGCCTCCACCCCCTCGTTGCCGAGGTGGAGGCCGGCTAGACGGTCCAGCGCCTCGGGGGCGATGACGTCCATGGCGCGGTTGGTGATGACCGGGCTCGCCGAGTCCACTCCGCCCAGCAGGCCCTTGGGCTCGGACAGCGGCCGCAGGCCGTGGAGCAGATTCAGATACTGTGGCCGCCAGAGCGGAATCACGAACCATTCGCGCTCGGCGATTCCGCGCTCCACCCGGCTGATGAAGGAAGCTTCGGTTCCCGGCCGGAATGCGTAGCCGTGCCGGTCGAGACCGTATTCACGGACCATCTGGGCGGAGAAGCGGCTGATGCCGGCTCCGGGGTTGATTCCGTCGATGGTCCCGGACATCCGGTCGACCACGTCGGGGCGGGCCAGGTCGGCGACCTCGCCGACGACTTCGGCCGGCACGTACGGGGGTACCGCCCAGACGCAGTACGGCTCGTAGTGCGCGGGCAGGACCTGCACTTGGTCGCGGTACGGGGACAGGTACTTCCCGTGGCTGGAAGGCAGCCAGGCGGAGACGAGCACATCGACCTCTCCCGCGGCCTGCAACTCGAAGAGCCGCTGGTGCGGTGACTCGATGGTCCGTACTTCGTGCCCGGAGTCCTCCAGGACGCGGCGGGTGACCGCGGCCGCGGCGCGGTGGAACGACAGCGAGATGTTCCCTACCGTGAGCGCCGGCCGGCGAATACCCGTGTCCATGAGCAATTCCCTGCCTTTCGCGTCGGGTGTCATGAGAACCGGGAGGACCGGTGTTCCTCGCGGTGGAACCCAGCCTGCACCCACCACACCCCATGCGTCCAATGACAGGATATTCTTGACTCGATAAGCTGAGCGCATGGCTACGTCCCGTGTCGCCTGGAGTACTTCGTGACGATCGGCGGTGAACCGGGCGACGAGGTTGCTGCCCCGCCGTCCTGGCCAGGCTCCGTCGGCCAGATGGGCATACTTCGGCGACGTAGCGAGATTCCTCCGAACCTGACCCGTGAATAGCCGCGCGACCTCGGACGTGCCCTCCATCCCTCGGCGTGTCCGGTGGCGGGGGCGCCTTGGCGGGCCCTCCGTCCTTGGACCTGGATCTGAATCCAGCCACCAAGGTCACGCCGACATCGAGTGCCTTTCTGTTCGGAGCGAGAGCGGGTGTCGGTTTCCAGGCCGCTGGGTTGGTTCGCTGACGCTCGTACGGCGGCCTGCCGGAGATGTCGCTGCCGGATGCTACGTTCCACGCCGTGGACCGCACCTCGATGGCCCGGCACGCTGCGCACAGTTACGTTGATCATTTGGAGCGCCGTGACTGGCCGGGGCTGGCCGGTCTGCTTTCCGACCGTTTGGTGTACGAGATGCCGCAGACCCGTGAGCGTATCCACGGTACGGATGCGTTTCTGCGGTTCAACATTGAGTATCCGGGCGATTGGCATTTGCGCATCCGACGGCTTGTCGCCGATGGCGGCTTTGCTGCTCTGTGGCTGGACGTTCGGGCCGGGGTCGAGCGGCAGGACGCCTGCGTCTGGCTCGAGGTGTCCGCGGATGGCCTAATCGATAAGATTATCGATTACTGGCCTGAACCATACGATCCGCCGCTGGGCCGGGAGCACCTCGTGGAGCGTTGGTGACTCTGGACAAGATACGCTCCGCTGATCGGCGCGCTCGCGGCGGAACTCGACTGGACAGACAGCGGTCCGGGGTCGGCCGTACCCACCGGCCGGACCGACCCTCCCGATCATGCTCTACGCAGTACGAGCAGGTCCAGGGCGTCGATCACCGGTCCGGTGTCGGTGAGCGCTGCCTGACGCAGGCGACGTACGCCGGTGTCGTACTCCTCGTCGGTGATCAGTTGCAGCGGGGTGTGTGCCGCTCGGCGCAGGGTGCTTGCCGCTTCGTGCAGCGATGCGGCGGTGATCTGCGGGACCTGCTCCAGGCTGACGGTGGAGAAGCGTTCACCGGCGAAGGCAGCTTCGACCTGGGCGATGCTCGGGTAGGTGTCGAGGACCCGGAGCGCCTCGGGAAAGTAGCGGAACAACGTGATCGCCTCGTGCCGGCCGGCGAACGCGGACCGGATCAAAACGAGTGCACCGGGGCGTAGGACGCGGTGTAGCTCGCGAGCTGCGGCATTCAGGTCGGGCACGTGGTGGATGACAGTGGAGATCCAAGCGGCGTCGGCACTCGCGTCAGTGAGCGGGATGTTGGCGGCGTCGCCAGTGAGGACGGGTTGGTACACCGACCGTTCGCGCATCGCCGCTGACGGCTCGACTGCGGTCACCTGGATGCCGGGGAACCAGGAGGAGAACGCCTGCGCCCAGCTGCCTGTGCCGGCGCCCAGGTCCACCAGCCGCAGGCCCGGTCGCGGGTCCAGGTGCCGGGCCACAGCTGCCCGCCAGTCACCGGCCTCCTGGTCGCCGAGGTGCCGGGTCGAGGCGAATGCACCCGCCTCCGTGTGGTCGTATGCGATGCGAGTCATATCGATGAGCAAACCGCGGCAATGGTGCCTGTGACAAGGAGACCGACTGTGACAGTTCACATACGTCAGCTCCGATGGAGTGAGTACGACGCTGTCGTCAGGGTGTGGACAGCCGCGGGTCGTGACGCCCCTGCCCCGCGCTGAGCTGGAATCCAAACTGACCCGCTACCCGGAGCTGTTGCTGGTTGCCGAACTTCGCCGCATTTTCGACCGCGGAGGCCGGCGGACGCGCTCGCCACCGGCGTAGGCGAATCGAATTCCTCCATGGTCGGCCCGGCGCCAGCCAACCGGGCTGCGGTGCGCCGAAGGGCAGCCGGCTACCCTGACAGAAGTCAGGGTTGACTGGTGTCCTTCGTGGATGGCGCCAGCGGACGGCCCTCGGTTAGCGTCGGCGCGATGCGCAGCACAGGCGCGTCCTTGTCGGTCGTCGGGGGAGTAGCAACGTGGAGAACGTCGGTGCGGTGCAGCGGACGCCGGTCGCAGAGGAGGCGGAGGCACCCTCCACGCCGGCCGTCGCGCCCGTCACCACCGAGCGTGCCCGGTCCGGCCTTTCGGTGGCCGAGGTGGCCGAACGGGTAGCAGCCGGCCAGGTCAATGACTTACCCTCCAGCACCAGCCGCAGCGTCTGGCAGATCGTCCGGGCGAACCTTTTCACCCGGATCAACGCCATCATCGGCGTGCTGTTCGCCATCATCGTGGTGGTGGGGCCGATCCAGGACGGCCTCTTCGGCGGCGTCATCCTCGCGAACACCCTGATCGGGATCATCCAGGAGGTGCGCGCGAAGCGTACGCTCGACCGCTTGGCGATCGTCGGCGACGCCCGCCCGCGGGTGCGCCGCGGTGGCGACACCGTCGAGTTGGCCTCCGCGGAGCTTGTGCTGGATGACGTCATCGAGTTGGGCCCCGGTGACAAGGTCGTGGTGGACGGCCGGCTCGTCACCGCCGACGGGCTGGAGATCGACGAGTCTTTGTTGACCGGCGAGGCCGACCCGGTGGTCAAGGCGCCCGGTGACAATGTGCTCTCCGGCAGTTTCGTGGTGGCCGGCAGCGGGGTCTGCACCGCCACCCGGGTCGGCCGGGACGCGTACGCGGCTCAACTCGCCGAGGAGGCGAAACGCTTCACCCTGGTCAACTCCGAGCTGCGCAACGGCATCGACTGGATCCTGCGGTTCGTGACGTGGGCGATCGTTCCGGCCGGCATCGCTCTGATCATCAGTCAGCTGCTGGTCAACCGCGATGACCTGCCCGAGGCGGCGCGTCGGATGGTCGCCGGTCTCGTGCCGATGGTGCCCGAGGGTCTGGTCCTGCTGACCTCGGTCGCCTTCGCGATCGGCGTGATCCGGTTGGGGCAGCGGCAGTGCCTGGTCCAGGAGCTACCCGCCATCGAGGGTCTGGCCCGGGTCGACGTGGTGTGCCTGGACAAGACGGGCACGCTCACCGAGGCGACGATGGACGTTACGGAGGTCCGGTCGCTGGCACCCGGCGTGCCGGTGGACGCGGTGCTGGGCGCCCTCGGCGCCAGCGACGAGCGGCCGAACGCCAGCATGCAGGCCATTGTTGACCGCTACCCCGGTCCAGCGGGGTGGCGGGTCCAGCAGACCGCGCCGTTCTCCTCGGCGCGCAAGTGGAGCGGTGCGACGCTCGTGGCACCGTCCGGTCAAGCCGCGACCTGGCTGCTGGGCGCCCCCGAACTGCTGCTCACGGACCATCCGGCGCTGGCGGAGGCGGACGCGTACGGTCGCCAGGGCCGGCGCGTGTTGCTGCTCGCCGAGTTCTCCCGTCCGCTGGCGGAGGCGCTGGCGAACCCCTCGGCGGTGTCGGCTTCCACCACGCCGGTCGCCCTCGTCGTGCTCGAACAGCGGGTCCGCCCGGAGGCGCCCGACACCCTGCGTTACTTCGCCGACCAGGGCGTCGGGGCGAAGGTGATCTCGGGCGACAACGCCGTCTCCGTCGGTGCGGTGGCCCGCGGCGTTGGTCTGCCCGGCGCCGCTGAAGCAGTGGATGCCCGAACCCTGCCCGCCGACCCCGAGGCGCTGGCGGACCCGGTCGAGCGGCACTCCGTCTTCGGCCGGGTCGGTCCGCAACAGAAACGGGCGATGGTGGGTGCCCTGCAGTCACGCGGGCACACGGTGGCGATGACGGGCGACGGTGTCAACGACGTACTCGCGTTGAAGGACGCCGACATCGGGATCTCCATGGGCTCCGGAAGCGCCGCAGCGCGCGGCGTGTCCCAGATCGTGCTGCTGAACAACAACTTCTCGGCGCTGCCCTCGGTGGTCGCCGAGGGGCGGCGGGTGATCGGCAACATCGAACGGGTCGCCAATCTCTTCCTGACCAAGACGGTCTACTCGGTGCTGCTCGCGATCATCGTGGTGAGCTGGCAGGTGCCGTACCCGTTCCTGCCCCGGCACCTGACGCTGATCGGATCCCTCACCATCGGGATCCCGGCGTTCGTCCTGGCATTGGCGCCCAACGCCGAGCGGGCCCGGCCGGACTTCGTCGGTCGGGTGCTGCGCTTCGCGATCCCGGGCGGGGTGCTGGCAGCGGCCGCCACGACCGCGTCGTACGCGTTTGCGCGGTCGCACTACGGGGGCGACCTGCCAGCGGAGACGTCGGTTGCCACGCTGACCCTGTTCCTCGTCGCGCTGTGGGCGCTGGCCATCATCGCCCGTCCGTACACGTGGTGGCGGATCCTGCTGGTGCTGGGGATGGGCCTGTCGTTCGCGACGGTGTTGGTGCTGCCGTTCCTGCAGACGTTCTTCCAGCTGCGGCTGGTCGGCCTCGAGGCGCCGCTGGCCGGTGCCGCGATCGCGGTCGCCGCCGGCCTGCTGATGGAGGTCGTCTGGGCGTTCCGGCGCCGTCGGTGAGCCGACGGGGTGGTTGACGGCTGCCCTGGTGCAGGTGCGGCCCAGACCGCGGCTCTGGCCGGTCGCCCTTCGGCAGTAACCGCGCCCGCTGGACTGCGGCCGTCGCCCAGTAGATCAACTAGGACAAAAGATTTACACAAAATCCTTTGAGCTACTACAGTCGATGCATGGCACCTGGATCGAGCCGACGACTCAAGAACGTAGCCGAGCTACGGATGCTCACCCATCCGTTGCGGCTGCGGTTGTTCTACGCGCTGACCGCAGCGGAGGAGGCGACCGCCTCCCGGCTCGCCGAGTTGGTTGACGAGTCGCTCTCACTGGTCAGCTATCACCTGCGGGAATTGGCCGCGCACGGATTCATCGAGGAGGTGCCGCGTCGCTCCGGTGATCGGCGGGAGCGTTGGTGGCGCAAGACCCACGAGGGCTTCAGCTTCGCGGGGTCGGAGTTCGCCGGGGATCCACAGGCCCGCGGCGTGGCGGTCGCCGCCAAACGCCAGCTGCTGGCCCACCAGATCAGCCGGCTCGAACGCTGGATCGACGAGGATCACGCCTGGGGGGAGGAGTGGACCGACGCCTCGCTCGCCAGCGAATCGTTGCTCCGGCTCACGGCGCCAGAGCTGGCCGAGCTGAGCGCGGAGCTGACGGCGGTGGCGCAGAAGTGGGCTGAGCGCGGTCGGGTCGGTGCCGAGGACCGACCCGACGCGCCCGCCCGGGAGCACGTTCTGATGTTCATGCACGCCTTCCCGTTCCAGCCGTGACGCCGCAGGCGGTCGCGGTCCGACAACCGCCTCCCTACCGGGACGGGAACGTCCTGCGCTGGCTCGCTGGTTTCGGCGTGTCGCTGGTGGGTGATCAGGTCTATTTCGTGGCGCTGGCCTGGACCGCTGCCCAGGTTGCCGGCGCCGGTGGGGCCGGATTGGTCCTGGCCACCGCGTCGGTGTCCCGGCTGGTGCTACTCCTGCTGGGTGGGGCGGTGGTGGACCGATGGGGTGCGCGGCGGCTGATGCTCGGCAGCGACGCGCTGCGCTGCGCTGTGATGGCCGCTGCGGCGGTGGCCACGGCCGCCACCGAACCGGCCCTCGCGGTGCTGATCGTGGTGGCGCTGGTGTTCGGGGCGGTGGACGCGGTGTTCCTGCCCGCCGTCGGGGCGCTGCCGCCGTACCTGGTGGCAGCGGAGCACCTCGCCCGCCTGCAAGGCATGCGGATGGCGCTGGCACGGGGCGCGATCGTGGCTGGGGCGCCGCTCGGCGGGGCGGTCGTGGCCGCAGCCGGGATCGCGGCGGCGTTCGCGCTCAACGCGTTCACTTTCGCCGTTTCGGTGCTCGCCCTCGCCGCGGTCCGGCTCCGCCCGGGGGCAGAAACCAGGCCCACCGAGGGAGCCGGCCGAGCAGAGGGGATGGGGAGGGAGGTCCGGGCCGGGCTGGCTGTGGCCGCGCGGTCACCGCTGCTGCGTACGATTCTGCTCGTCTCGGCAGTCGCCGAGTTGGGCTTCACCGGCCCGTTCAATGTGGGCATCGCGCTGCTGGCCCAGGAACGCGGTTGGGGCGCCGCGGGGGTCGGTCTGATCGTCGGCGGTTTCGGTATCGGTGCCGCAACGGCAGCGGTGGTGGTTTCGGTGCTCGGCCACCTTCCCCGAGCTGGCCTGCTCGTTGGCCCGCTCGCCGTGCTGACCGGTGGTGCGCTGGTCGCTGTCGGTTCTGCCCCCACCCGGCTGTGGGCGGTCGCCGCGTCGTCACTGCTCGGCGTCAGCGTCGGTCTGGCCGGCACGCTCGGGACAGCCCTGCTGCAGGCGCACACACCGCCGCATTATCTGGGCCGAGTGATGAGTCTGAGCAGCCTGGCCGGCTTCGGTGGCATTCCGGTCAGCTATGCGCTCACCGGCCTGGTCGCCGGGTTATGGGGGCCGGAGGCGGCGTTCCTGGGCGGGGCTGCGCTCGCGGGAACTGCCGGGCTCGTTGCTCTCTCGAGCCCGGCACTGCGCCGGGCCGCGCTCGCCGCCGGGCAACGTCGTACCGATGCGTTTAGCCGAAAAGAAACAGGCCGGCTGGAGAGTCGCTGCCACGGTTTCGCCAGACATCGGAAGAACTGCAGGTCAAAGGCGTGATGCGGCGGCTGCGATCGGCATTGGTTCTACGGCCTAGCGGGTGGTCCGTGTGTGCGGTGGGGGCAGCCCAACGGTTGTTGGTAGCGCCGTCGAGGATCGTTGCTCATCCGGCGATACGCCACCACAGGGCGTGGGAAAGTGTTGCTGCGTGGCCGCCGTGTTGGCTAGACCGCGGCGAGGATCCGGGCCAGCTGGGTCGGACGAGTCAGCATCGGCCAATGTCCAGAATCGATGTCGATCAGATCGACGTGCTTGGCCCGGGCCAGCTCGGGTACGTCTCCCGCAGCAATTGACTCCCGCGCTGCGTCGGGCGTGAACTCGGGGCACACCACCACGACCGGGACCTCGAATCGTCGCTCGTCCGTTAGCCGCACGACGCCCTTGGCCACATCCTCGGGAACCGGGATCGCCGCCGCCAAGAAGTCCTGCCGGGCCTGCGCATCCAGGTCGGCCGCGTCTGCCCCGTCGAACGGTTCCCAACCCGGGAACGGCATGGCACCGTCGCTGAATTCGAAGAAGTCGGCGTACGGCTGCCTACCAGTGCAGGGGAACCCGCCGATCAACACAACCGTAGCCACGCGTTCGGGCCGGGCGTCAGCCGCCATCCAAGCCAGGGTGCAGGCGGCGGAGTGTCCCACCACTACGGACCTGCCAGGACCACTGTCGACGACGGCCAGCACCGCAGCCAACTGGTCGGCCAGCGTCGCCGAGCTGTTCCCGTCGCCCTGTCCCGGCAGGGTCACCGGTACGGCGCGGCGGCCTGCCTTCTCTAACTCGCACTCGACGGTGTTCCACACCGACCCGTCGAGCCATAGGCCCCCCAGGAGCACGATCTGTTCTGCAGTCATGGAAGCAACCTAGCGGTGATTCCGGACGTTCTACTTCCGGTAATGTTCCCGCAGTGCGAACCGGTCCGAGCCCTACCGCCCGGGCCCTGCGCACGCTCGAGATCCTGCAGGCACGTCCCGGCGTTACTGCCGATCAGCTCGCCTCCCGGCTAGGGGTGACGGAGCGGGCCGCACGACGCTACGTCGGGATCCTTCGGGAGGCCGGGATCCTGGTCGAGTCGGTCCGCGGGCCGCATGGCGGCTACCGACTGGGCCGCGGCACCCGGCTACCGCCGGTCGTCTTCACCCAGGAACAAGCACTCAGCCTGGTCATGGCCGTGCTCGACGGGCAGCCTGCGGCGATCGACGCCGACGACCCGATCGGCTCGGCGCTAAGCAAGGTCATCCGGGCTCTTCCCGAGAGTGTGGGACGGCAGGCGGCGGCGCTGCGGGCGTACGTCTCGGCCACCCCGGACCGGCGAGTGGCCCGCCCGGATCCCGCCACCACAAGCGCCCTGGTCACCGCCGTCGCCGACCGGCGCCGCGTCCTGGTAACCCACAGCGGCGAGAGCGGCGAGGAACGGCACGCCGAGGTCGACCCGTGGGCAGTCGTCGTGCGGTACGGACGCTGGTACCTGCTGTGCCACTCGCACCGCGCGGACGCGATCCGCACGTACCGTATCGATCGGATTCGGGCGGTGCGGCAGTTGCCGCACAGCTTTATGCCGCCCGATGATCTGGATCCGGTTGCCGCGCTTGCGGAGAAGCTCGGCGCAGGCTGGGGGTACCCCACCCGCGTGGTGTTCCACGCGTCACGGGAGAAGGTGGCACCGTGGATCTGGCCGCCGATGGGCCGCCTCGAGCCGGACGGCGACCGCTGTGTCCTGGTCGGCAGCACCCGAAACCCCACGATGTACGTCCAGGAGTGGCTGGCTGCTGTCCCCTTTGACTTTTCGGTGGCGGCAGGCCCCGAACTACGTGCTGCTGTGGCCGCAGTCGCGGCCCGCTTCAGCAACGCACTTTCGCCGGCGCGGCCCGAAACCCGGCCCGGCGACTAGCGCTAACGGCAACGGAACGGACCAGTGCATTGGATCATGAGGCCGCCGATTGCGGCGAGGCCGGCGGCTCGGCCTTCTGTGGGTAGATCGTCTCGTGGCGGGCCAGCATGGCGACGAACTCGCCGATCTTGCGCTCGCGGTTCTGTATCCGTTTGACGGCAGCAAGGCGTTGGATGAGAGCGAACCGGTTGGTCCTGGTGAGTACGTCGAACATGGCCTGGGCGGCCGGGTTAGCGGTGATGGCGGCGATGATGACGTGCGAGAGTGGCGGACGGGCGCAGAGTCGGTTCGAGGCCCACTGTCGCGAGAGCAGGGCGGAGCACACTATGGAGCGTGGCACCCGGGACGAGTTACTTGGCCGTCTGGCTGAGGCGGTCGGGTCCGTCGCACTCGGGCACCCCACGCGGGTAGCTGTCGACGGACCGCCGGCTGCCGGCAAGACCACTCTCGCCGATGAGCTGGCCGTCGTCTTGCGCGACCAGGGTCGGTTTGTCATTCGCGCGTCGATCGACGACTTCGTCGTTCCTCGGGCGCAGCGCTATCGACGGGGCGAGTACTCGGCCGAGGGCTGCTACTTCGACGCCCATGACCGCGACGCGCTGACCCGGGTCCTGCTCGATCCGCTCGGTCCGGACGGAGACCGACGTTTCCAACCCGCGGTCTACGACCGCATCGCCGATACTGTGCTGTCCCCGCCGGTCATGACCGCCCCCGTCGACGCCGTGCTGCTCTTCGACGGCGTCTTCCTCCTGCGCCCAGAATTGATCGACCGGTGGGACCTGCGCGTCTTCGTGTCGACAGCCCCCGACAAAACCCTGGATCGTGCCGTGATCCGAGAAGGCCGGGTGTCGTCCCGGGCCGATGTCGAACGACGCTGGCGGGAGCGTTACATCCCCTCGCAACAGCTCTACTTCGCCGCGGTTCGTCCGACTGACCACGCCGATGTCGTTGTACACAATGACGAGCCTGGGTTGCCGGCCTGGGCGACTCGACCACGCTGGCCATACTCGATGCGGCTAGAGCACGAACCGTGCTGCTTCAAATCTCAGGCGGAATCTCCGTAAGCGACGGGCTGGGCACCGCCCTACCGCAGCAACCCAGTGGCCTACTCCCCGGATCGGCTCCGCACGGTGATAAGGGGCGATGTGACGGTGGTGCTGCTCTGCCCGAAGGCGGCAAACATTTAGACGAAGGTAAACAGGCCGGCTGGGGGCGCGGCCCGGTTCGCCGGTTCTCGGAAAACTGCAGGTCAAAGGCTTGATCCGGTAGTTGTCGATGGTCTTGACGAGCAGACGCGATCTCAACCATCGGCTACTGGTGCGGCCCGCCGATCGCCGATTAGCGTGAAGGTCGAGCCGGGTCGTATCTGAGGTGCCCGATGAGTCGGAAGGCGTGCGAAATGGCCATCAACGAGTTCCGTGACGGTCCTCGTGCCAGTCCCGGTAGTGGCGGTGGACAGACGGTTCTGATGGCTCCCCTGTCCGACCGGCTTGCCCTGTTCCTGGGCCTGCCCGGGTTGGTGCTCCTGGTCGGCCTCTCACTTCCGCCGCTGGCTCGGTGGATGTTGAGCTGGGAGAGGGCACTGCCGCTCAAGCCGATCTTTTGGCTCGTTGGCGGGATCGACAAGCCGTGGAAGGTTGCCGTGAACCTCGCCATCTGGCTCGTGCTCGCGTTGGTGACGGCGTTTGTCGCGATGAGTGAGTCGCTGCGGGTGACGATCAACGATGCCGAGCTGCGGGTTACGAAGGGCGACCACACCCGTACCTTCGCCCGCGACCGGGTGTCGGCGGTGTTCCTGGACGGCAAGAAGCTCGTGGTCCTCGACCAGCGGTCGTGCCAGCTGGTCCGGGACCGACACCAGGCGCCGCAGGCGGCAATCGCCGCTGGGTTCCGCCGGCACGGCTACCCCTGGCACGACAACGATCCGTACGCCGACCTCTTCCGATCCTGGACGGCCGCCACCCCGGAACTGCCGGCCGTCGCCAACGACGTGCTCGCGGCCCGGCAGTCGGCGCTGAAGAGCAAGGCGCACCGCGAGATCCACGCCCTCAGCGCGGCGCTGGAAAAGATGGGTTACGTCATTCGGGACGAGGGTGTGCATCAGTTCTGGCGCCCGCTCGTCCAGTCGTGACCGTTCCCCGTCCGGCCACTCCGGTCCGGGACCGCCTCACCGACCTCGCTCTGATGGCGGTCTCGGCGTTGGGCGCGCTGGCCATCGCCGGTTCGGCCGAGCAAGGTGGCCAGCTCACCGGGGATGCGTTGAACGCGGCATTTGGCCTGGCGGTGCTCGGCACCGTCGCACTGTGGTTCCGGCGGCGGTATCCGGTCGCCGTCACGGTGCTGCTCGCCCTGCTGCTCACCGTCACCGATCTGGTGATCGTCGCGGTGTTGATCGCCGTCTACACGGTCAGCGCGCTCCGCAGCTGGTCCACTAGGGCGGCGACGTTCGGGGCCAGCCTGTTGATCTACGTCCCCTACTCGGTACTGCTTCCGGCTCCCGCGCTGAGCGCCTTCAACACCAATATCCTCTACGTGGCGTTGATGTCGCTCGTGCTGGCGGCGGGCAGCATCACCCGGGCCCGGTACGAGGCGATCGCGGGGTTGTACGAGCGGGCCGAGCGGGCCGAAGACGAGGCGCAGGAGCGGGCCGAGCGGTTGCGCGGGCAGGAACGGCAGCGGATCGCCGGGGAGATGCACGACGTACTGGCGCACCGCATCTCGCTGGTGAGCCTGCAGGCCGGCGCGCTGGAGGTCCGTTCCGATCTGCCGCCCGGCGTCGCGGAGTCCGTGACGGGCATTCGGCTGCAGTCGCATCGAGCGCTCGAGGATCTCCGGGAGATCCTCGGCGTGCTGCGTGCCGGCACCGACACCGACGGACTGCGCCCGCAGCCGGGAATTGCCGATCTCGCCCGGCTCGTCGCCGAGGCGCGGGCCACCGGCACCGAGATCCGGGTCGATTTTCGAGCTACCGGCGATCCATCCGAACTTGTCGGCAGGACGATCTATCGGTTGGTTCAGGAGGGCTTGACGAATGCGCGCAAGCACGCGCCGGGTCGGCCCGTTGAGATTCTGCTGGAGCGCGCCGGCGCGCGGGAGGTCCGGGTACGGCTGCGCAACGCCCTGGCCAGCCGGGGTGGCGCACCAGTTCCCGGCAGCCACACCGGTCTTCTCGGGCTGGCGGAGCGGGTCGCGCTGGCCGGTGGCCGATTGTCGTACGGCATGCGGCGTGTTCCGGAAGGGCGAGTCGTGTTCCAGCTGGAGGCGTGGCTACCGTGGCCGGCGTGATCAAGGTGCTGGTGGTGGACGACGACGCGCTGGTTCGGGTCGGACTGTCGGCGGTGCTCAGCGCGGCCGAGGACATCGAGGTGGTGGCCGAGGCGGCGGACGGCACCGATGCGGTCGCTGTCGCCCAGCGGCTACGCCCGGACGTGGTGCTGATGGACATTCGGATGCCGGGTCTGGACGGTCTGTCCGCCACCGCGGCGGTGCGATCGTTCGACGAGCCGCCAGCGGTGATCGTGCTGACCACTTTTAACACCGACGAACACATCCTGCGGGCGCTGCGGGCTGGTGCCAATGGGTTCCTGCTCAAGGACATGCCACCGCGGCAGATCCAGGATTCGGTGCGTGCTGTGGCGGCGGGGGAGTCGATGCTCGCTCCGGCCGTGGTCGAGCGACTGATCGACTACGTGGTTCAGGGGGTGGGCAACGACGAGCGCTGTGATCAGTTGATTATCGCCCGGGCCGCGTTGGCGCACCTGACCGAGCGGGAACGGGAGGTCGCCGAGGGGGTGGCCGCGGGCAAGTCGAACGCTGAGATCAGTGGCGACCTGTTCTTGAGCGTGGCAACGGTCAAGGTGTACGTCTCCCGGATCATGGCGAAGCTGGATTGCGCGAATCGCGTGCAGGTGGCGATCCTGGTTCACCAGGCTCGCGAAGAATGGCGACACGAACGAAAGGGCATGGAGTGAGCAGGACAGTGCCGGTTGGATTTGGGGGCCGATGGTTCTGGGCCTACGACGTCAGCCTTGCGATTTTGCTCTTGGAAGCCACTCTGGTGCATGGGGAGCTCGCGCCCGGACAGCGCCCAGCACGGGCCGATGCGGCGGTGGAAGACCTCCGCATCCAGGTACGGGTCGGCTCCAACCAGTTCTTCGCCTTAGATTTTGAGGAGTGGGACACCGAGCAGCGGGACCACGTTCGTTCGATTGTCGCGACGGCAGGACGCCGGCTTCGCGGGTGTGGGGTCGTCACCGCTGCGGAGGCCGCTCAGCGCTATCTGATCGACGGTGAGCCCTACTTCCTGCGGGGGCATGAGCAGATAGCCGGCGAGGTGGTCGCCGATCTCGCCGAGGCGATCGAGAGTTTGATCCAGGATCAGCTACCAGCGGTGCCCTCGACCGATCAGCATTGGTTCTATGGCGTAACGGGTGGTCCACGTCTGCGGTGACGGCAGCCCATCGAGTGGCGTGGACCGTGCTGGTGCAGCCACCGACCTACGTGGCGTACCGGTGGGCGAGTGCGTTCCCCGGCGCGGATCTACGCGAGGACAACAGCACCCTGGTCGAGTTCACCCTGTCCGCCGAGGGTGACAAGACCCGACTCCGTGTGGTGGCGAGCGGCTTCGCCGCGCTGGCCGCCGCCGAGGAGCAGCGCAGTGAGGCCCTGAAGAACAAAGACAATGGTTGGCCTCAGGTCTTCGACGCGTTCAAGAAGCGCGCTGAGGCATCTGTGTGACGACAGAACGTCGTGGCGAACCCGATGTCGTCGACAGCGTTCTCTTCGCACTAGCTGATCCGACCCGGCGACATCTACTCGACCTGTGGTGCTGTCCCCGCCGGTCATGACCGCCCCCGTCGACGCCGTGCTGCTCTTCGACGGCATCTTCCTCCTGCGCCCAGAATTGATCGACCGGTGGGACCTGCGCGTCTTCGTGTCGACAGCCCGCGACAAGACCATGGATCGTGCCGTGATCCGCGCGGGCGGGGTGTCATCCCGGGCTGATATCGAACGACGCTGGCGGGAACGTTACCTTCCTTCTCAGGAGCTCTACTTCGCCACGGTTCATCCGATCGATCATGTCGATATCATTGTGTACAACGATGAGCCTCGGCTACCGGCCTGGGAGATCCGGGCGCACTGACCGAGGGGGTGTTCTCCTAATGCGGCAGGATGGTTTCCGCGATCGCTGACATGATCGGGGACGTGTTGGAGACCTCGGCCCGCCTGCTCGAACTGCTGTCCCTGCTTCAGCTCAAGCGTGACTGGACGAGCGCCGAGCTCGCCGGCCGGTTGAAAGTGAGTACGAGGACGGTCCGCGCCGACGTCGCCAAACTGCGGTCGCTCGGCTATCCCGTGGTCGCGCGCCCGGGCATCGCGGGTGGGTACCGACTGGCCGCCGGTACGGCGATGCCCCCACTGCTGCTTGACGACGACGAGGCGGTGGCGGTCGCGGTCGGGCTGGGTGCGGTCGCGACCCAACGGCTCGGTGTCGAGGAGACATCGCTTACCGCGCTCGCGAAGCTGGAGCAGGTGCTGCCCGCGCGCCTCCGTCGGCGCGTTGCGGCGGTGCGGGAGGCGACGAGCGTTGTTCCGGGGGCACGGCCGCCGCTGGATCTGTCGGTTCTCGGCGCGGTCGCTGCCGCGATCCGCGGCCAGGAACGGCTTCGCTTCGGCTACACCAAGCCGGGCGGCAACGAAGGGGTTCGCCATGCCGAGCCGCAACGGCTGGTGAGCTGGGGGTCGCTCTGGTACCTACTCGCCTGGGATCTCGACCGGGACGACTGGCGGGTCTTCCGGGTTGACCGCATGACTGTGCACACACCGACGGGGGTACGGTTTCGACCGCGTGTGATCCCGACGGACAACGTCGTCGAGTACGTCGTCGGGCGGGTCAGCAAGGCGGCCTGGACGTACCGCGCCCGAGTGCTCGTACATGCTCCCGCCGCCACCGTCGCCGCGAAGCTCCGCATCCCGGTCGGCATCGAGGTGGTTGACGACTTCACCTGCCAGGTCGAGCTGGGTGCCGACCGTCCCGATCGGCTCGCGCTGTGGCTGACACAGCTCGACCTCGACCTCGAGGTGATCGACGGAGCCGAACTCGCGGCGGCGTTCGAGCGCCTCGCGACGCGGTTCCGCCGCGCGGCGGTTGGCGCAGCCCCACCTGAAGCTTGACTCCCGACGAGCCCCAGCGTGGTGACCTGGCGGGGCCTACCCGCGGGGGAGGCCGAGGTACCCGCTGATGTCCAGTTCGTAGTGGCAGCGTTCGACGAGCCGGTTCAGCCGGTCGGTAATTTCCTCCGGGTCGAGGTCGAGGCTGTCGCACAGGTCGCGGTGGGCACATAGGAGCGGATCGGTGATCTCCTCCGGTTCGGTCCGGGCGATGTGGTAGGCGTCGCGGAGGTGTCCGGAGAGGTCATCCCAGACGAGGATGGCCTCCTCGACCAGGTCGAGGATGGCAAGACTGGCAGGCCGAGCGCACAAGATCTCGACCTCGGCGGCCAGGCGGTGACCAGCGGCCTCCACGTCGGAGATCTCCCACCTGCCGGTGGTTGCGTTCGAGGCGTCACGGAGGACGGCCTGGAAGTCCTGCAGCCCCGTGTGATCCGCGCCGTGCAGCATGTTGGCCTCGGTCAGCAGCCGGGTGGCGAAGAGGCGGTCGCGGACCGCGTGCCCCGCGACGAGGTTGGCCAGCTGGCGGGGCGCCAGCCGTTGCGCCGCCCGCAGGTAGTCCTCGTGGTCGGGTGGCACCGGGACGGCGCTGGGTGGGGTGGCAGCACCGGAGAAGGCGACGTCGTTGTCGAAGGCGGTTAACGCGACTGCGACCGCATGCGCGCAGAGGTGTTCGCCGGCTATGCCGCAGTCGCACTCACCGGTGAAGTTGCCGGCAACGATGCCCACCCATGGTTGCACGGCGTTACCGCGGTCATGGACCACGGCCTGGATGCCGCCACCGGTCAGTTCCAGGTCTCCGACACCATCGGTGGAGAGTAGTCGGGCCGACGCCTCGCGTACGGCGGAGGGAACGGAGTCATGGAACGCCTGAACATCAATTCGGACCGCCACGGGGCTGCACTCTACCCTCGGGCTGGCGGCGGGCGGCGTTGAGCTTGGCCCGGAACTTCGTCCAGCATCGATGTTCAATCGCGCAGCGTACGGGTCGCAACGGCGATCCCGTCGGTCCACTAGGGCGATCGACCCTGGCGAGTTGGGCGGTCGTCGGGTCAGGCTTCCTAGGGCCACCGACGTGGGAGCCGAGAGGCGCGGGAGCGGAGAGGCGCGGGAGCCAGCGTCGATGAGTGTGATCGTGGCGGAGATGGCCTGGCTGCGGCGCTCGTCCGGGGCAGGCCGGCCGTCGAGTCCGGGTGTCCGGGACCTGTCTCCGGCGGGACAGGTCAAACGGCCCTAGGCGCTCCGGGTTTATCCGGGCAAGATAGATGTATTCCCCACATCACGGTCGGGAGGTCGGATCATGTGTAACTACTGCGGTTGTCGGGAGTTCCCGCTGATCGGGCAACTGACCGCCGAACACGAGGCGATCGCCAACGCCGCCGGACGGCTGCGTACGGCGATCACGGCGGGCGCGGACAACCGGGTTGACCTCCTCGACGACCTGCTTACGTTGCTGATGCCGCACACCGAGACCGAGGAACGCGGCCTCTTTCTCGAGCTGCGCGCCGAGGGCAGCCTCACCGAAGCGGTGGAGCAGCTCTGCGACGAGCACGACGACATCCACGGGGTCCTCAGTACCGTCGACCGTGCGGCACCGGACTGGCCAGCGGTGCTGGGTGCCCTGGATCGGCTGCACCGGCACATCGACAACGAGGAACACGGGCTGTTCCCAGCCGCGGTCATCGCGCTGCCGATGTCTGCCTGGGACCGGCTGACCCCACCACAGTCGGACACCGCGGGCCAACAGGCATGATGCCACCGCGGACCGAGCGGCAGCGCCCGATCGGGACGAACCGGCAGCAGGTAGCGCGCCGGAGACCGGGGGCGCCGGTGCGAGCCCCGAAGCAGAACGTGGGGGAACGTCCCTTCATCGTGATCTGGGAGGCCACCCAGGCGTGCCCGCTCGCCTGCCTGCACTGCCGGGCCTCCGCCCGCCCCGACCGGGACCGAGCCGAGCTGAACACCGAACAGGCCACCGCACTGATGATGCAGGTGGCCGAGTTCGGACGTCCCGCGCCGCTGTTCGTGGTTACGGGTGGGGACCCGTTCCAGCGCCCCGACCTGGAGCTGTTGGTCCGGCGCGGCACCGAGCTCGGCCTGCCGGTGTCCGTCTCACCGTCCGGCACACCCACCCTCACCCGCCCGGCGCTGGCCGCCCTGCACGCTGCCGGGGCACGAGCGGTTTCGCTGAGCCTAGACGCGGCCACCGCCGCCGGACACGACGGCTTCCGGGGTGTCCCCGGAGTGTGGGACTTGACCATGCGGGCCTGGCGGGACGCCGCCGACCTTGGCCTCAAGGTGCAGATCAACAGCACCGTGACCCGGGATAACGTGCACGATCTGGCGGAGCTGGCCGCCCAGGTGCGCGACTCCGGCGCCCAGCTCTGGAGCGTCTTCTTCCTCGTCCCGACCGGACGGGGTCAGGCACTGCGGAGCCTGGACGCTGCCCAGACCGAGGACGTGCTCAACGTGCTGTACGACCTCGGTGAAACCATCGCGGTCAAGACCACCGAGGCGCACCACTTCCGTCGGGTCTGCCTACAACGCGAGGTGCTGGCCCGGCGGGGCGACGACCACGTCCGCCTCCTCGGCCTCGGGCCGCTGTACCGGCGCCTGCGCGACGACCTCGAATCGCGCGGCTTGATCGGTACCGCCGGCCGGGTCCGGCGTGCGCCGCTACGGGTGAGTGCCGGCAACGGGTTCGCCTTCGTGTCCCACCGCGGCGACGTGCACCCCAGCGGCTTCCTGCCGGTAGCGGCGGGCAACGTGCGGCAGCGATCGCTCCGCGACATCTACCGGGATTCGACGCTGCTCACCGCGCTGCGTGATCCAGAGCGGTTGAAGGGTCGCTGCGGTGTCTGCGAGTTTCGCTCCGTCTGCGGCGGATCACGGGCCCGGGCGTACGCGGTGACCGGCGACATCTGGGCCGAGGAACCATCGTGCGGCTATCAGCCCGGCTCATTTCCATATCAGACGGAACTAGCGCTTTGCGGGAGCTTGTGACCGGCCTCGGCTCAAATTGAGCAATACACGTACGAACGGGTCATTGCCAAACCGGACGGCATCTCGGTTCGCCTCGTGCCGACTCTGTCGTTCGGTCGTCAAAGCCTGGAAGGAGCCGGCCTGAGTCACCCCACGTCCACCGATGGCCGAGTTGCACCGGCCCCATGCACAGCATGAGCTCCGTGCGTCCCGGAGAGGTCATACGCCTGTTCGGGGCGCAGCCCCGTACCCCGGTCGAACTCCGTGGCGAAATTCGGGGCACCCAGCGCGGCGCGGGCGGCGGCGGTGATTCGGTCCACGTCTCCCCGCTCCCCGGCCGGCAGTGGCGCGCCCACCGAGTCGCGCGCCATCGCCGCTGCGCCGAGCAGGCGGGCCGCCTGCTCGGCGCGGCCGTCGATAACCGCCGCGCCGGCCAGCCCCTCCAGCGCCAGCGCCTGCGCCCGCGGGTCGCCGACGGCACTCGCCAGGGCGAACGACTCGGCGTGCAGGGTGTCCGCGTCGGTGGCGGCTCCCTGTAGCTCGGCGATGAAACCCAGCTCCGCCAGGAGCAGGGCCCGCACCACGTCGGCGTCCAGGCCTGGCTGCCGGGTCCAGTCCAGGACGCCGCGCAGCAGCCGCTCCGCATCGGCGAGGCGGCCCTCGCGGCGGGCACCGAGCCCCAGCCCGATCTGCGCGTACAGCTCCGCCGGTTTGCAGCTCTGCTCGGCGGCCAGCCGCAGCGCGCGCTCGTGGAACTCGCGGGCCCGGTCGTAGTCGCCGGCGAGGAGCGCGATGCGGCCCAGGCCGGAGAGCCGGTCCGCGGCCTCCAGCCACAGCCCCAGACCCTCGGCCAGCTCCAAGCCTTCCCGGTGCAGCCGGGCCGCTTCCGGATAGTCCCCGGTGGCCTCAGCCCGGTTGGTGAGCGGGAAGGACGCCTGCAACTGGCCCCACCGGTCGCCCAGTTCGCGGAAGAGGACGACGGCACGTTCGCCGTCCCGGCGTACCGCCGCCAGGTCGCCCTGAGCCAGTGCCTGACTCGCACGCAGGCTCAGCGCGGCGGCGACGCCCCATCGGTCGCCGAGCCGCTCGAACTCCGGCAACACCTCCTGGACGAGGGCCGTGCTGCCGGCCACATCGCCGGTGTTGAGCAGGGCGAGCCCGAGGAAGGCCACGGCCCGCGCCCGCGCCACCAACCCCTCCCCGGCCGGCCAGCCGTTCAGCGCGGGGGCAACCAGCGGCGCGTGTTCCCCACCGCGCTCCAGCAACGCGAAGCCGGCGCGCCAGCAGGCGGCGGCGGCCCGTGGCGTCGCCGGCGCGGGACCGGCGACAGCGAGCGCGGCCTCGATTGAGCGGCGCGTCTCCCGCAGCCGGCCCCGCAGGTAGCCGTACCAGGCCAGCGCGGTGCTCAGGTCGAGTGCCCCCGCCGCATCGCCGTCGGCGACCGCGTCGTCCAGCGCCTGCCGCAGGTTGGCGGTCTCCTGGTCGAGCCGGGCCAGCCACTGCCGCTGCTTCGGGCCGCGCAGCTCCTCGTCGGCCCGCCGGGCCAGCGCGGTGTAGTACCGCCGGTGACGGCGGCGGACCGTTGCCGCCTCGTTCGCCTCCCGCAACCGCTCGGCGCAGTAGGCCGCCACGGATTCCAGCAGCCGGTGCCGCGGCCCGACCGGCGTCTCGGCCAGGACCACCAGCGAGCGGTCGACCAGGCGGGCCACCAGGTCGAGAATCTGGTCGGCAGGGAGATCATCATCGGCACACACCACCTCGGCGGCCTCCAGCGTGCAACCGTCCGCGTGCACCGCGAGCCGCCGCAGGACGAGCTGTTCGGGCTCGCCGAGCAGCTCCCAGCTCCAGTCGATCATCGCGCGGAGGGTCTGCTGGCGGGGTGGTGCGCCCCGGTGCCCGCGGGTCAGTACCCGGAATCGATCGTCGATCCGGGTCAGCAGACCGCGGACTCCCAGTGCGCGGACCCGGGTGGCGGCCAGCTCCAGCGCCAGCGGGATGCCGTCGAGCCGATGGCACAGCTCGGCGACCTCCCGGGCGTTCGTCTCGTCGAGCGTGAACGCGGGCGCGGCGGCTCTCGCCCGGGTGACGAAGAGCCGGACCGCGCTCGCCCGGGCGAGCAGCACCGGGTCGCCGACCGTGGGATCCGGCAGGGCCAGTGGGGGTACGGCGCAGACCTGCTCGCCGGCGACGCCCAGCGGCTCCTGGCTGCTGGCCAACAGACGGACGCCCGGCGCGTGTCGCAGTATCCGGTCGGCCAGCTCGGCGACGGGATCGACGACGTGTTCGCAGTTGTCCAAGAGCAGCAGGAGCCGGCGACCGCGCAGCGCCGCCAGCAGCCGTTCGGCCGGCGTGGCGGGCGGTGCGGCGGGTGGGCGCTCCGCGTGTTCGCGGACGCCGAGCACCGCGAGGATCGCCCCGGCCAGGACCGCCGGGTCAGCTTCCAGGGCCGCGAGCTCCACCAGCCACACCCCGTCCGGGTACGCCCCGGCTGCCTGGTGGGCCGCCTCGACCGCCATGCGGGTCTTGCCCACCCCACCGGAGCCCACCAGGGTTACCAGCCGGCCGGCGTCGAGGAGGCGGTGGAGGTCGCGTACCGCCTCCTCCCGGCCGATCAGCTCGGTCAGTGCTACGGGAAGGTTTCCCGGTACCCGTGCCGGCGGCACCGCGCCCGACGGAGGTGGCGCGATGGTGGCCGGGCTGCTCGTCGCCGGTGGGGCGAGCAGCGCCGGGTCCTGGGCCAGGATCGCCCGGTGGAGGGCGACCAGCTCGGGACCCGGGTCCACGCCCAGCTCGTCGGCGAGCTGCCGGCGGAACCGGTCGTAGCAGTCCAGCGCCTCACCCTGTCGGCCCGCGCGGTACAGCACCCGCAGGTGCAGGGCACGCAGGCGCTCCCGGTACGGGTGGCGGGTCATCAGGTCGGCGAGCTCCCCGCTGTGCGGGTGGTGCTCGCCGAGGGCGAGCCGGGCCTCGGCCCGATCCTCGATGGCGGTCAACCGCTGCTCCGCCAGCCGCGCCGCCAGTGCCGTGGCGAACGGGGCCTCGGGGAAATCGGCCAGCACCGGGCCACGCCACAGCCCGAGCGCCTCGTCGAGGAGCGCGGCCCGGTTGGGTGCGGCGGTGGTGTTGGCGGCCTGTGCCAGCAAGGCCGTGAACCGTTCGGCGTCGGTCGGTTCCGGGCCGGTGCGGAGCAGGTACCCCGGTGGGTGGGAGACCACGTGGTCGCGGGCGCCGGGAGTCGCGGAGTTCAGGGCACGGCGTAGTCGCCAGACCTTCGTCTGCAGTGCCCCGGTCGGGTTGCCCGGTGGAAGGTCCGCCCAGAGGTGTTCGAGGAGCCGGTCGATCGACACCGGCTGCCCTTCGTGGGCCAGCAGAACGGCGAGCAGGAGACGGACCTTCGCATCGGGCACGGTGACCGGGGTGCCGTCCGCCGTCCAGACGCCCAGCGGACCGAGGAGCCCGAAACGCATGGGGGCACCGTAGCCCAGGGCCCCGACAACGGGCGTGATTTCGCCGGGAGCGGACTGGGAGTGGACCGAGAGCGCGGCCGGACAGGGTGGACCAGGAAGCTGGAACCCACCGGCCGTATCCAGGAACGGAGAAAGATCGTGAATCTGCCACCGGTTGTGTCCGCGCAGGAGTGGCAGTCCGCGCGGGAGCGGCTGCTGGTCAAGGAGAAGGAGGCGACCCGAGCCCGGGACGCGCTCGCCGCCGAGCGCCGCCGGCTGCCGATGACCCGCATCGAGCAGAAGTACGTCTTCGACGGGCCCGCCGGCCGGGTCGGCCTGGCCGACCTGTTCGAGGGGCGGCGGCAGCTGATCGTCTACCACTTCATGTTCACCCCCGGCTCGTCGCACGTGTGCGAGGGCTGCTCCATGTTCGTGGACAACCTCGGGCACTCGGCCCACCTGAACGCGCGGGACACCACACTCGCGTTGATCTCGCGGGCGCCCCGGGCTGAGATCACCCCGTTCCAGGAGCGGATGGGCTGGACGTTGCCCTGGTACTCCTCCTACGGCACCGACTTCAACCCCGACTTCGGGCTGACGTCGGAGGCGGGGGAGTCCTTTGGCCTGAGTGTCTTCCTGCGCGACGGCGACGAGGTGTACCGCACGTACTTCACCACCGGGCGTGGCGTTGAGGCCCTCGGCAGTAACTGGACCCTGCTCGACCTGACCCCGCTGGGCCGGCAGGAGAACTGGGAGGACACTCCGGGCGGGCGGCCACAGGGTACGCCGTACAGCTGGTGGCGGCTGCACGACGACTACGACAGGTAGATCCGGAACCGTGCGCGTACCCGACGGAGAACTCTTCATGGACATCGACGAGAGTCGGGCCGGCCGGCGGGACTGGGTGGGGCTCGCGGTGCTCGCCCTGCCCACGCTGCTGCTGGCACTTGACCTAAACGTGCTCTACCTGGCGTTACCGCAGTTGAGCGCCGACCTGGCGCCGGATGCCGCGCAACTGCTGTGGATTATGGACAGCTACGGGTTCATGATCGCCGGATTCCTGGTCACGATGGGTACCCTCGGTGACCGGATCGGCCGACGGCGCCTCCTGATGATCGGCGCCGCTGCCTTCGGCGTGGCCTCGATCGTCGCCGCGTACTCGAACAGCGCCGAGATGCTGATCGGCACGCGGGCACTGCTGGGGGTCGCCGGCGCGACGCTGATGCCGTCAACCCTGTCGCTGATCAGCAACATGTTCCGCGATCCGCAGCAGCGTACCGTGGCCATCGGCATCTGGATGAGCTGTTTCATGATCGGCTCGATCCTCGGCCCACTGATCGGTGGGGCCCTGCTCGAGTCCTTCTGGTGGGGCTCGGTGTTCCTGCTCGCCGTACCCGTGATGGCCGTACTGCTGATCGCCGCTCCGGTCCTGTTGCCGGAGTACCGAAATCCCGACGCCGGTCGACTGGACCTGGTGAGCGTCGCGCTCTCCCTGGTCACCGTCCTACCGGTCGTCTGGGGCCTCAAGGAGTTGGCCAAGGACGGCCTCGGCGTGGTGCCGCTGTTGGCCATGATCGTCGGCCTCGTGGTCGGTGCGGTCTTCGTCCGCCGGCAGCGCCGGCTCGCCCACCCGCTGCTGGAGATCCGCCTCTTCGCCAACCGCACCTTCAGCGCGGCGCTGCTCATCATGCTGGTCGGTGGGACCACCATCGGCGGCATCGCGCTGCTCTTCGCGCAGTACGCCCAACTCGTCGCGGGTCTCTCCCCGCTGCGGGCCGGCCTGTGGATGGTGCCGTACGCGATCGCCATGCTGCTCGGGTCGATGCTGGCGCCGCTGCTCGCGCGGCGCGTCACCCCGGGTTACGTGGTGGCCGGGGGCATGGCGGTCGCGGCGGTCGGCTACTCGCTGATCGGCCTAGTGGGCAGTGCCGGGGGGCTCGGCCTGGCAGTGCTCGGCCTGGTGCTCGTCTACCTCGGTTTCGGCCCCGGAGCCGTGTTGGGTACCGACCTGATCATCGGGGCCGCTCCACCACAGCGGGCCGGGTCCGCATCGTCGATCTCCGAGACCAGCACCGAACTCGGTGTCGCGCTCGGCGTCGCGCTGCTGGGCAGCATCGGCACCGCGGTCTACCGCAGTGCGGTCACCCCCGCCGTCCCGGTGGGCCTGCCGGGAGATGCCGCCGAGGCGGCTGCGGAATCCCTCACTGGCGCCACCGTCGTCGCCGAGCAGCTGCCCGAACCGGCCGGCGCGGCACTGCTGGAGGCGGCGCGGGCCGCGTTCACCAGTGGCTTCAACACCGCTGGCGGGGTGAGCGCCGGGCTGGCAGTGCTCCTCGCCGTGCTGTCGGCGTCGCTGCTGCGCCGGGTTCGCCCGACGGCGGAGCGGCCGGCTTCCGCCGGCTCGTCCCCACCGCACCTCGGTCGGGAGGCCGTCGGCCCTACTGGCCGACCCAGCCCCGGGTCTCCCCGAGGACGGCCGAACCATTGAGGTCCGACAGCGACCGGCCCACAAAGTCCCGAGCCTCGTTCGAGGTCTGCGTCCGGAAGGGTAGCTCCGGCGCGGTCAGCACCTCCATGACCACAGCTGCGACCTCGTCGGACGTCTGGGGCTTGCCGGTGTCCGCCTCGTACATCGACTGGACCCGCTGCACGTACGCGGTCAGCGCCGGCGCGTACGGCCCGGCCTGCGCCACCATTGCTGGGATGTCCACGTTGGCGTTGGCCACGAACTCGCTGGTCACTGCGGCCGGCTCGACGACACCGACCTGCACGCCGACCGTGCGGGCGACCGGCGCCAGCGATTGCATGAAGCCCTCGACGGCGAATTTCGCGGCACAATACGCCTCGTTGAAGGGCTGCCCGACGCTGCCACCGACGCTGCTGATGGTCAGGAGGCGGCCGCCGTTGGCCCGCAGGTGCGGCATCGCCGCCTGGGACACCTGGATCACGCCGAAGAAGTTCACCTCTACGCAGGCACGGATGTCGGCGAGGTCGTCGTTCTCGACGGTGCCGAGGAACGCGGCGCCAGCGTTGTTGATCACGGCGTCGAGCCGGCCGTGCTCAGCCGCCACCGAGTCGATACTCTCCCGGACCGACTCGCCGGTGACGTCGAGGGCCCGGATGTCCAGGGACACCCCGGCGGCCGCCGCGGCGGCGTTCAGCGCCTCCGCCTTTGTGGTGTCCCGCATCGTGGCCACGGTCGTCCAGCCCGCTCGGGCGCAGGCGATGGCGGTGGCCAGTCCGATGCCGGAGGACGTTCCAGTGATCAGGACGCAGCGATTCGTACCCGTACTCAATGTCGTACTCCCAGTCGGAATGGGGCTTCCGGTTGCTCGACAAACGCTCCGCGCCTGCCATGCGCGTCTGTTCAGGAAGACAGTACGCGGTGGGCCTAGCCGAGGCCGCCGGGTTGCGGGATCCGACGGGAGAGCGTGCGGTGCCTGGCCGACCTGCTCAGCCTGGAACGGGGACGCCGGGGCGACCGGGCGTCGTCCTGCCGTGACCAGGCGGTGCTGTGCCGTCCGCTGTCGAGCTGCCCTCATAGCTGGGGTGTAGAGCCGCCTGATCACCCAACGTCCCGACCCGCTACGCGGAAAGGCTCAGTGGACGACGCCGTTGCGGTATGCCCAGATCACGATGTTGACGCGGTCCCGTACGCCGAGCTTCGCCAGCACCCGGCCGACGTGGGTCTTCACCGTGACCTCGGCGAGGTGTAGCCGTTGGGCGATCTCGGCGTTGCTCGCTCCCGCCACGATCAGGTGGAAGACGTCACGTTCCCGGTCGGTGAAGTCATCGATGACTGTGCCCCGCTGAGCCGGGCTCGGCCGGTCCTGACCGGCGGCTAGGCGCCGGGTGGTTGCGGGTGCGAGGACGACCTCTCCCCGGTGCACGGTGCGAATGGCCGCGGTGAGCGCCTCGGCGGTCGAGTCCTTGAGTAGGTAGCCGCTGGCGCCGGCGTTGAGGATCCGGGTCGCGTAGTCGTCGCTGTCGTACGTGGTCAGCGCGATGATCTTCGGGCGGGGCCCGGGGGCGGCGAGGATGGTTCGGGTGGCGGTAATACCGTCGGTGTGGGGCATCCGAATGTCCATCAGAATGACGTCCGGCTGGTGCGCAGCGGCGAGGTCTACCGCCTCCGCGCCGGTGGCGGCGGTGGCGACCACCCGCAGGTCGGTGGCGGAGTTGACGACGAGCGTGAATCCCGTGCGGACGAGGTCCTGGTCGTCGGCGATGAGCACCGTGATGGGCGGCTCGGTCACGACAGCGTTCCCTCCTGGACCAGCGGCCACCGGGTGGTGACCGTGAACTCTGCCCCGGTGGTCACCGTGCAGCCTCCGTCGAACAGCGCGCAACGCTGCCGAATGCCGGCCAGGCCCTGCCCCGGAACCGGCGCACTGCCATCGTGCCCCAACAGTGGGCTGGTCACGGCGACGGTGAGTAGCCCAGGCTGCCAGTGCATCCGCAGCTGCGCCTGTTGCCGGGGTGCGTGCTTGATGACGTTGGTGAGCGATTCCTGGATCACCCGGTAGACGGCGAGATCCATCCCGGGCCCGAGGGGCTGCTCGACTCCCTCCGTTGTCAGGGTCACCGGGAGACCAGCGGCGGCGACGCTGGTCAGGAGCGTGGGTAGCGCGGGTAGCCCCTTGGCGTCCAGCTCGTCGTCCGCTTCGGCGACGGTGGTGAGCAGGCGTTTGACGTCGGTGAGTGCTTCCCGGCCGGTGCTCGCGATCTGGTCGAACAGTGGACCGGCGACGACGGCGTCGGCCCGGGCGGCGACCCGCCCACCCTCGGCCTGAGCGATGATCGAGGCCAGCGAGTGCGCGATGATGTCGTGCATCTCGCGGTTGATCCGGGTCCGCTCCTCGTGCACCGCGAGTTGGGAGCGGACGGCGCTCTCCGCTTCGGCGAGCCGCCGGCGATGCTCGGCATGCGCCACGGCATTGCGCTGCTGGCGGTGCCGCAACCCGGTTGACCAGGCGGCGAGCGACGTAGCCACGATCACGCTGCCGAGCAGCCCGGCGCCGCCCGGCCAACTCGGCACGGTGTGCAGGGCGTAGCCGGTCACCGCCAGGGCGCCGGTCAGGCCAAGCAGGAGGCCGGCGTGCCGCATCCGCTCGGTGGCGTATGCGGCGACTGCGTGCATGGCGACCAAGCCGACGAGGTCGCCGGGGAAGACGACGCTCTGCGTCACCAGCACCTGCGTGCCCGAGCTGAGCGCCGCGAGCCCGAGCATGGTTAGCGGTGCGACCCGGCGGATCGCCAGCAACGAGGCCAGCGCCGCCGACCAGTACCAGGCCGGTAGTCCGATGAGGCCGAGCCCCAAACAGCCGGCCACGGCGGCGAGTGCGATGCCGGCGTCCACCACCAGCACCCGCTTCGTTTCGACCCGCACTCGTTCAGGGTATTCAGGGAACTGCTGCTGGGGAATTGCCGCTGCCCCGGACGATACCGAAGCCTCGATACCAGGGTATCGGGCCAGGGGCGAAAGGCGATGCCCCGGACGGATGTGCCCGGCCGGGAGCCTGCCTACCGTCGGTGAGATGGTGATGCAGACGGCGAGTGCCGACATGGTTAGCTGCCGAGACGTCTACAAGACGTACGGTGCCGGAGAGTCCGCGATTCGGGCGGTGGACGGGGTCTCCGCCGATTTCGCCGTCGGCGAGTTCACCGCCATCATGGGTCCCTCCGGCTCCGGAAAGACCACGTTGATGCAGCTGCTGGCGGGATTGGACACTCCCACCGCGGGCTCGGTCCGGGTGGCTGGCACGCTGGTGGCGGGGCTGGACGACCGCGCGCTGACCGATCTGCGGCGAGATCGGATCGGCTTCATCTTCCAGGCGTTCAACCTGCTGCCCACGCTGACCGCTCGGCAGAACATCACGCTTCCGCTGCGGCTCGCCGGCCGGCCGGTTGACCCGGCGCGGCTGCGGATCATCGTGGACCGGCTGCGGATCGGCGACCGGATGGAGCACCACCCGACCGAGCTGTCCGGGGGCGAGCAGCAACGCGTCGCGGTAGCCCGGGCCCTGTTGGCCCAGCCCAGTGTCGTGTTCGCCGACGAACCGACCGGTGCGCTGGATATCGCCACCGGGCGGGCCCTGCTGGCCGACCTGCGGGACGCGGCGCGGCGGTACGGGCAGACGATCATCATGGTGACCCACGACCCCGGCGCCGCGGCGCACGCCGACCGGGCCCTGGTGATGGCCGACGGCCGGATCCGTGCCGAACTGCGGCAGCCCACTCGGGACACCATCCTCGCCTCGCTGGCCGCGGTGACGGGATGAGGGTGATCGTCGCACTGGCCTGGGCGCAGGTCCGTACCTATCCGACCCGGTTCCTGGCAATCATCGTCGCGGTTCTGCTGGCGACGGGGTTCCTCGTCGCCACCGCCACCTTCGTCGCCACCGCCGGCGAGGGGCTACGCCGCACCGCGGCGGCGCCGCTCACCACGGCCGACATCGTCGTCGCCGCGGCGGACTCGACCTCCGACCCGGGTTGGTACCGGACGGTGGCGGAGGTCCCGCACGTCCGAACGGTCGACCCGGAGTTCGTGCGGACCGTCGGTGTCGTCAGTGGCGAGCGGCGCGGTTCCGCAACCGTGCAGAGCATTGCCGCCACCACCGCGGTCCGCTGGTTCGACCTGGACCGTGGCACGTGGCCCACCGGCCCGGAGCAGGTCGTCGCGGACCAGCGGACCCTAGACGAGCTGGGGGTGGGCGTCGGCGAGCGGTTGACCTTCCGGCCGGGCGACGGGAGGCCGGAAACCGTCACCGTGACCGGCTCGACCGACCTGGGGTTCCGTCCGTTGGCCGGTGCGTCGTTCCGCTTCTACGCCGACCCGGCCTACTTCGCCGACGATGTGCCGCACGCCGCCCTGGTCACGATTGACGACCCGAATCGGCTCGAGGCCACCGTCGACCGGATCGATCGCCTACTGCCGGCGGGCGCGTCGGCGGTGCGTGCTTCCGTCGCAGCGGACGAGGCCGCCGCACGCCTCGTCGGGGGGAGTACCCAGCTGATCGTGTTGACGCTGGCCCTCGTCGCGGTGGCCCTGCTGGCTGCGATCCTGGTCATCGCCAACACCTTCCAGGTGGTGGTCGCCCAACGGGTTCGTCAGACCGCGCTGCTGCGGCTCGTCGGCGGGCACCGAAGTCAGGTCAGCGGGATCCTGCTGGCTGAGGCCGCCATCGTGGGCACGGCCGGCGCTGTCGTGGGTGCGGCGGCGGGGCTCGTGGTCGGCTTCCTCGGCGCCGACCTGCTCGGCATCAGCGGTGGTGGCCTGCGGGTGAACCCGTTAGCCCTGACCGGCAGCGTGTTGGTCGGGATCCTGGCCACACTGTTCGCCGTCGGGTTGCCAACCCGACGCGCCGCGGGCGTCGCACCGGTCCGGGCACTCGGGGAGCTTCCCGAGGTGCCGCTCGCCGCGGCCCGCGTTTCGCGCCGCCTGGTCGCCGGCGCGGTGGTCACGCTCGGTGCGGTCGCGGTGCTGGCCGTGGCGGGGGTCGGTGGCTCGCTGCCGCTGGCCCTCGCCGGTGGCCTGTTGCTGGCGGCCGGCCTGCTGCTCGTCCTGCCCCGGCTGATTGCGATGCTGCTGCCGCCGATCGCCCGGGTGTCGGAGCGACTCGGCGTCGCCGCTGGCCTGGCCGGGAGCAGCCTGAGTCAGAACGCCCGGCGGACCGCCACGGCGGCGATGGCCGTGGTGGTCGGCTCGGCCCTGATCGCCTGCCTGACCGTGGCGGCCAGAACTGGGCAGGCCACGGTGGAGGCGGACCTGGCGGCCCGCTATCCGGTCGCCGTCAGCGCCCACACTGAAGGTAGCCCCGTCGACGGTGCCACGGTTCGGGCTCTCGCCGCTGTACCCGAGCTGGCTGCCGCGGCCACCGTGGGTACGGTGAACGCCCGGTTCTCCGACGCCGGCAAGGCCACGCCGACTCGAATCGCGGCCCTGCCCGTCAGCCTGGTCGACCGGCTGGCACCCGAGCTCGCCACCCCCACTGAAGTGCCGGTCGTCCTCGTGCCCGAGGCGTACCTGGCCGCTCGCGGCCTGCCGGAGGGGAGCCCGGTGCGCGTCGGTGTCGGTGACCGGAGCCTGAGCTTTGTCGCCCGCACCTCCCGGCTGGCCGACACCACGGGGCAACTCCTCGGGGTGGCCTCCGCCGACGCGCTCGCAGCCCAGGGCGTCCCGACGACTCCCACCACGATCTGGGCGGTGGCGAATCCCGACTTCGACCGGGCTGCCCTGGCCGAACAGGTGCATGCGGTGACCGCCGGTGATCTGGCGGTGGAGCTGGGCGGCGGCATCACCGAGGGGGGCGACCTCGCCGAGGTGCTCGCCATCCTGCTCGGGCTGGCACTCGCGATGCTCGGCGTAACCGTGATCATCTCGTTGCTCGGCGTGGCGAACCTGCTGGGCCTGTCGGTCATCGAGCGTACGCCGGAGCTGGCGTTGTTGCGGGCGCTCGGCACTCGGCGCGGGCGACTACGGGCGATGCTCGCCATCGAGGCGGTGACCATCACCGTGATCGGCGCCGGCACCGGCCTGCTGATCGGCGTGCCGGTGGGCCTGGTCGGCGCGACCGCCGCCGTGGGCGCGACGGCCACCCCGGTCATCGCACTGCCCTGGTGGCAGTTGGCTCTGCTGCTGGTCGCAGCGGTGGCGACCGGGGTGCTGGCCAGCGTCGTACCGGCGCGGCGGGCGACGCGGATCTCCCCGGCGCTGAGCTGGACGCGTTAGGTTGTCTCGCGGATCTTGGTGGTGCGTCTTCGGAAGCCGGCCCGGCACTGTGCTGTGTCGCCCGGTCACGCTCCGCTGGGTCGTTCCGTGGGCTCGGGCGGCAGTCCATGGCTTGGAGCGATCGACGCGATCGCCGCCACGCCGAGGACGAGCGCCGGGATCATCAGGTATATCCCGTTTTCGAAACCGGGCAGCAGGCCCCAGGACAGCATCACCAGCGCGCCCAGCGCCGTCGTGGCCCGGACGGCGCGGCGCGTCAGGTCAGCGACGAGGGGCAGTCCAGCCGCGACCACCGGTACGCCCAACAGGTAGCCGACGGCGGCACCACCGTCCGACGCGGTGTCGGGCAGCAGGGGGACGGCGACTCCCAGTGCGCCGCCGAAGGCGAGTAGCCGCAACGACCGGCCGAAAGTCTGCCCAGCATCATGGTGACGGCTCAGATTGAGAATTATCGCCACGGTGGCGCACAGTGCTATCGCTACACCGATGACGGTGTTGACACTCATGATGGCTCCCCGGTTGTGATGGCGGTGTCGCCCTGCCAATCGGTGAACTCAACGGCACTGGGAGACTACCGGAAATCGATGCCGTCCCTGTTACCGTCAGGCCGTCGCCTTCGTACTAGGTCCAGGCGGTTTCGCCCTGGGCGACACCTGAGCGAGAGGAGTTTCGCGTGCCGGATGTGCAGCGGTCAGAGCTGGTTGCGCTGCTTGACCTCGCGCCCCACCCCGAGGGCGGCTGGTTCCGCGAGACGTGGCGCTCCACGCAGACGCTGCACCCCACCGGGTACGACGGCAGCCGTAGCGCGGCCACGGCCATCTACTTCCTGCTGCATCCCGGTGAGCGCTCCCGTTGGCATGTGGTGCGCTCGGACGAGCTGTGGTTGTGGCACTCGGGCGGTCCGCTGACGCTCCGGTTCGGCGGTTCTGGCCAGCAGCCGGCGGGCGAATCCAGCGACGTAACTCTCGGTTCGGATGTCTCCGTCGGTCAGCGTCCGCAGGTGCTGATTCCGGGTGGGGTGTGGCAGGCCGCGATCCCCGCCGGTGACCAACCGGTCCTGGTCAGCTGTGTGGTGGCGCCCGGGTTCGACTTCGCTGACTTCCGGCTGGAATAGGGTTGTTGCCGGGGGAGCGGAGGCCGCCGCGTCGGGTCGGTACCCCTCCGGAGGAGGATCGTGGGCGGGTACGAAGAATGGGCTTCGCCGCTGCCGTACGTCGTCGCGTGGCGTAGCGTCACGGCACCGGATGGCGCTTCGGCGCGGGTGCTGCCCGACGGCTGCCTCGACCTGATCTGGCGGGACGGTGCGGTCTTTGTCGCCGGGCCGGACACCTCCGCTCGGGTGGCGCCCTCCGCGCCGGGCAGTCGCTACGCCGCGCTGCGGTTCGGCGCCGGGACCGGGCCCGGCGTGCTCGGCATACCCGCCAGTGAGGTGGTCGATCGGCAGGTGCCGTTGGAAGCGGTGTGGCCGGCGGCGTCCGTCCGCGCCATCACCGAGGCGGCGGATCCGCTCGCCGCCTTGACGGCCGCGGCGCGCCGTCGCTGGCGCGGCACCGACTGTGCGATGGTCGCCCTGGCCGGTGCCGCGCGGGCCGGACTGTCCGTTGGCCTGGTCGCGGCGCGCTGCGGACTCAGCTCCCGGCAGCTGCAGCGACGTAGCAACGCCGCGTTCGGTTACGGGCCGAAGACCCTGCACCGGATCCTGCGGATGCAGCGGGCCGTCGCGCTGGCGCGGACCGGTCAGCCCTTCGCGTCGGTAGCGATTGCGGCGGGCTACGCCGACCAGGCCCACCTCGCCCGCGAGGTGCGGGCGTTGGCCGGGGTGCCGCTCACCGCGCTACTGCGGTGACGTGAGCTGGGCGAAGAGGTCCACGACGTTGCCGTCCGGGTCACGCACCTGTGCATAGCGTTGTCCCCACGGTGCGTCCCAGGGCTCCTGGACCGACGGGTAGCCGGCGGCGACGAGGTCGGCGTGGAGCTTCTCCACCTCGGCCGCGTCCGTGCAGCGAAAGGCCCAACCGCCGGAGGGCGGCCCGGGTTCGTAGTCGGGATCGAACGACCGCAATGAGGCGTGGGTGTCCCACATGAGACGGATGCCGCCGGAGACGGTCACCTCGACGTGCGGTTCATCCTCCGCGCCGGCCGGAAACGGCAGGCCGAGTCGGCGGTAGAAGGAGAGAGATGCTGCCATGTCGGCCACCGCGAGGCCGATCGCGTTGAAGGTGGGTGCCATGACCTCGACGGTAGGGGCGGCCCGCGTCTCCGTCTTGAACGAATCGGACAGGCGGCAACCCGTGAGCCGTACGCACGGGCCCGCCCCTCGCAGGGCCGAGTCTCTCGCCGGCCCGCCGTTAGGCGAGCAGCGGCTCCAGGATGCTGGGGGTGGTCGCCTCGGTATTGCTGAGCACCACGAACCGGCGGTCCAGTTCCGGAATGTGCCCGACGAACGTCTTGTAGCCCGCGTTGTGGCCGCTGTGGTGCCACCACCGCCGGTTGTTGAGCTCGCCCAGGAAGACGCCGTAGCCGTAGCCGCTCTCCTCCGGACCCTTGCCGGTCCGGGCCTGCTCGGTCAGCATCAGCGTGCGGTAGGGCTCGCTCAACAGCCGGCCACCCTGGAGGGCGTCGAGCCAGGTCAGCATGTCGTTGGCGGTCGACCACACGTCGCCGGTTCCCATGCCGACCACGTCCAGCTCCCAGGTCCGCAACGGCTGGCCGTCCGCGTCGTGGCCGAGTGCCAGGTTCGGCCGTGCGGTGGGCATTCCGGCGAAGGTCTGGGTCAATCCGAGGCGGTCGAAGATGCGGTCTGCCAGGAAGGCCCGGTAGGGCGTGTCGGCGGATCGTTGGACGATCTGCGCCACCAGCACGTACCCCGGGCTGCTGTAGCTCCAGCCCGCGCCGGGTGGGAATTGCAGCGGTACGGAGTGAAAGGTTTTCAGTAGTTCGCTCGGCTCGACCCACTGCCCCAAATCGATCATGGGGTAGTCGTCCCAGTGGCCGAGGCCGGAGGTGTGGCTGAGCAGGTGGTGCAGGGTGATGTCCCGCCACTGTTCCGGGCAGCCGTCGATCCAGCGGCTGAGGGAATCCTCGAGGAGGAGCGTGCCCTCTTCCACCAGCAGGAGCGCGGCAGCGGCAGTGAACTGCTTGCTGACCGAGGCCAGCTGGAAGCGCGACTCGGTGGAGTCGGCGACGACGACCTCGTCGCCCTGTCGCACCACTATGTCCACTTGGGTCATGCCGCCCACCCTAGCGTGCCGCCGGTGCGTGGCTCTGGTGGTCGAGTGACGGCGAGCAGTGAAGTTTCGAGAATGTTTCCGAAAACTCTTGCAACTTCTTTCATAGATGCCGCATCGTGTTCGCAACCGGATGGCCGTCCGCCCTTGCCGAGCGCCCCTTCGCACGAGAGGTCCCCGTCATGGAAACCGCGAGACCACATCCAGTTGGCCGCGCCGGCCGTCTGGTGCTCGCCGCCGCGCTGGTCGCGGTGGGCGGCACCGCGGTCGTCGCCGCCGCGACCACCGCCAGCTCCGCCCGCGCCGCCGTCGTCCTCAACGACAGCGAGGTGACCGCCAACCTGTGGCAGTGGAACTGGAACTCGGTCGCCACCGCCTGCACCGACCACCTCGGCCCCGCCGGCTACGGCGCGGTGCAGGTGGCCCCGCCACAGGAGTCGGTGTACCTACCGAACAGTGCCGACGGGGTGCACCCCTGGTACGAGGTCTACCAGCCCGTCTCGTACCAGCTGGAGAGCCGGTTCGGTAACCGGGAGCAGTTCGCCAGCATGGTCACCACCTGCCACGATGCGGGCGTACGCGTCTATGTGGACGCGATCGTCAACCACATGGCGGGTACCAACAACCCGCCCGGCACCCGCGGCTACGCCGGCACCGAGTTCTCCGGCTACGACTACCCCGCGGTGCCCTACGGCGGGGGCGACTTCCACCGTCCGGGCGACAACTGCCCGACCGACGGCTCCATCAACGACTGGGACAACGTAGCTCAGGTGACCAGCTGCGAGCTGCTCTCCCTGGCCGATCTCTACACCGAGAAGGAGTACGTCCGAGACACGATCGCGGGGTACCTGAACGACCTGATCGGCCTCGGCGTCGACGGTTTCCGGGTGGATGCGGTCAAGCACATCCGCAAGGACGACTTCGCGGCGATCCTCAGCCGGCTGGACGACACCGTCGCGGAGGGGCGGCGCCCCTACGTCGCCCAGGAGATCTTCGACGGCGCCAACAACCCTGAGCTCCAGGCCCGGGCGTTCATCGGCAACGGCGACGTGCTCGACTTCGCGTACGCCAAGGGTATTCGCTCCGCCTTCCAGGGCTCGATCGCGACGTTGGGCGACATTCCGAACTGGAACCTCGACGCACCGAGTGCCAACGTCTTTTCGATGGTCACCAATCACGACCTGGAGCGCGACGGGGTGGTGCTGTCGTACAAGGACGGCACCGACTACGTGCTCGCCAACTACTTCGCGCTGGCCTACCCGCACGGCAAGCCGTCGGTCTTCGACAGCTTTACCTGGTCGAATCGGAATCAGTCCCCACCACACGACGGTGGCGGGTACGTCACCGACACGGTCTGCGGTGGCGCCTGGAACTGCCTGAGCCAGAGCACCGGCATCAAGGGGATGGTGGGCTGGGCCAACGCGGCGCGTTCGGTCCAGAGCGTCACCGACTTCACCGCGGTCAACGACAACGTGATCGGCTTCCACCGGGGCGACCGGGCCTGGATCGGCATCAACGACTCCGGTGGCACCACCACCGCCACCTTCACCACCGGCCTCGCCGACGGTGACTACTGCGACGTCATCTCCGGCGCGGCCGACGGTAGCGGTTGCACCGGCGCTACGGTGACCGTCACCGGCGGTCAGGCCACTGTGAGTATCCCGGCGAACAACGCTGTCGCCATCCACGTCAACGCCCGCCCCGGTGCGACGCCGTCGCCGACGGTCAGCCCCACCGGTGACCCCACCGACGAGGTCGCCACGACCTTCACGGTCAGCGCTACCCCCAGCGCCGACCAGGACGTCTACGCCGTCGGTAACATCTCCGAGCTCGGCTCCTGGTCCCCGACCGCTGCGGTGCGGCTGACCCCGCAGGGTGGGAACACCTACCGCGGCACGATCGACCTGCCCCCGTCCACCGCGGTCGAGTACAAGTTCATCAAGGTGACCAGCGGGGGAGACGTGACCTGGGAGTCCGGCGAGAACCGGAGCTTCACCACCCCCGCCTCGGGGACGTACGCGCTGACCGAGACCTTCCGAGGCGACTCGATCCCCGCCCCGGCGATCGCCAGCTCGTTCCACGCCACCGTCTACACCTACTTCGGGCAGAACGTCTTTGTGGTCGGTAATGTCGCGGAACTGGGCAGCTGGAATCCGGACAACGCCATCGCGCTCTCCGCGGCCGACTACCCGGTCTGGCGGGCGACGGTCGACCTGCCGCCGAACACCCACATCGAGTACAAGTACGTGAAGAAGAATCCGGATGGTTCGGTGACCTGGGAGTCCCAGTCGAACCGGAGCTTCACCACCCCGGCCACCGGGACCCGCACCAACACCGACACCTGGCGCTAGCCGCTCCCCGGGCCCACCCTCGGGATTACCTCCGCGGGTGGGCCCTAGTGGTGGGCGCAGCCGCGGTATGCGGTGGTGTCTCGCCGCGCCGACCCGGCCACCTGCGGTGGGTGCCCTACCGGCGCGCGAGTTCCGCCTCGATTCGGCGGACCAGCGTTTTTCGGCTCTTGCCGGCGCGTTCGCGCCGTAGCGCCGACCGGAGTTGGGGGGTGTCGAGCCGGGTCAGCCGTTTCGCCGCGTCGGGGACCCGCAGGTCGAGTAGCCGGTCGACCGACGTGGTGTCGCGGCGGGTGCGGCTGGCTGGCCCGGTGTTGGCCACGTACTGCCGGCCGCTCCTCGACGCCTTACGTTTCTTGGTGTCGGTGGCGCGGCGTTCCTTTTCGGGGAGTTCCTTCCACACGCGTTCGGGCAGGTAGCGCTTCGTCTCGCCGTCCTGGCGCGCCCGGGTGTCGCCCTCTCGGGTTTGCCACTTCTCCCGGCCCCACTGTCGCAGGGATCGCTGCCGTTCGTCTCGTGGTCCCTGGTAGCCCCCGCCCTGCTTCTCGTACTCCTTGACCAGTAGCTGCGACTTTCGGGCCGACCACTGTCCGGGCCGGGCACCCTTGTCGGAGGCCTTGATCTCGTCTTTGATTTTTCTTCGTAGCTTCGGATCGGTGTACCGCGCCATGCCCTCGGCTACCCGGTGCCGGCGTGCCCTACGCCCCGCATCCCGGTCTGGCGATCGGGCCGATAGGCCTTAAGCCGTTAAGCGGCGATTACGGAAAGTTTGCTCTTCCGTTACGTCGACAGTCAGCTTAATCTATGGCTGGAAACGCTCCCAAGCGTCCACCACCACCATCGCCACCAGGAGCTTCCCGTGTCTGTGATGTCAAGATTGCCGGCTGCCGCATTGGCGGCCTGCGTAGCTCTCGGGCTGACGGCCGCCGCCCCGGCCGCGTTCGCCACCACCGCACCCCAGTCGGAGGTGCAGCTCGTCTCGGCTCCGGCGGCCGACTGGCTGCACACCGACGGCAACAAGATCGTGGACGAGGCGGGCAACCAGGTGTGGTTGACCGGCGCGAACTGGTTCGGCTACAACGCCACCGAACGGGTCTTCCACGGGCTCTGGGCCGGCAACATCGAGACGATCACGCGGCAGATGGCCGAGCGCGGAATCAATATTGTCCGGGTGCCGATCTCCACGGAGCTGCTGCTGGAGTGGAAGGCCGGCCAGACGGTGCTGCCGAACGTGAACCTGTCGGTCAACCCGGAGTTGACCGGCTTGGACAACCTGCAGATCTTCGACTACTGGCTGGCCCTCTGCGAGGAGTACGGGCTGAAGGTCATGCTCGATGTGCACAGTGCTGAGGCGGATAACTCCGGCCACTTCTACCCGATGTGGTACAAGGGGGAGATTACCCCGGAGCTGTTCTACCAGGGCTGGGAGTGGGTCGCCACTCGGTACCAGCACAACGACACCGTCGTCGCGATGGACATCCAGAACGAGCCGCACGGCACCCCGGACAGCCCGCCCCGGGCCAAGTGGGACGACACCAGCGACACCGACAACTTCAAACACGCCTGCGAGACGGCGGGCAATCGAATCCTCGCGATCAATCCGAACGTGCTGATTCTCTGCGAGGGCATCGAGGTCTACCCACGCCCGGGGGAGAGCTGGGACTCACCCAACACCGACCCGGACCAGAGCCCCAACTACCACTACAACTGGTGGGGCGGCAACCTTCGGGGGGCGAAGGACCACCCGATCAATCTGGGTGCCCACCAGGACCAGTTGGTCTATTCGCCGCACGACTACGGGCCGTTGGTGCACGAGCAGCCGTGGTTCCAGAAGGACTTCGACAAGACCACGTTGACCAACGACGTGTGGCGACCGAACTGGCTCTACCTCCACGAGGAGGACACCGCGCCGCTGCTGGTCGGTGAGTGGGGTGGCCGGTTCGGGCAGGACGAACGGCAAGACAGGTGGCTGAAGGCCCTGCGGGACCTGATGGCCGAGGAGGGGATCCACCACACCTTCTGGTGCCTGAACCCGAACTCCGGCGACACCGGCGGCCTGCTGCAACACGACTGGCAGACCTGGGACGAGGTCAAATACGAAGAGGTGCTCAAGCCGGCGCTCTGGCAGTACAACGGCAAGTTCGTCAGCCTGGACCATCAGGTACGCCTCGGTGGCGAAGCCTCGACCACCGGCATCAGCCTCACTGAGCGCTACGCCGGCGGCGGGAACGACACCGTCGCGCCGACCGCACCGGGGCGTCCCATGGCCAGTGACCTGACCTCCACCACGGTCACGCTGAACTGGGATGGATCCACGGACAACGTCGGCGTCGTCGGCTATGAGGTACGGAGCGCGACCGCCGGTGGTCCGCCGAGCACAGTCGCCACGGTCGCCGGCACCACTTATCAGGTGACCGACCTCGCGGCCGAAACCGAGTACACCTTCACCGTGCGGGCCAGGGATGCGGCGGGAAACGTCTCCGCCGACTCCCCGGCCCGTACCGTCACCACCCCACCCGGCGGTGGTGGTGGAGAGAGCGGCTGTACCGCCACGTACCTGCTGACGAGTACCTGGCCGGGAGGCTTCCAGGGTGAGATCACCGTGGAAAACACCGACACCGTAGCCATCCCCGGCTGGCAGGTCACCTGGACCGACCCGGGCGGGACCGCGATCACCTCGCTGTGGAACGGCGGGTGGACGGTCACCGATGGCGTGAATGTGGTGCTCAACGAGTCGTACAACGGTCAGCTGGCGGCTGGGAGCAGCACCACGTTTGGCTTCACCGGCACTGGTCCGGGCACCGCGCCGACCGCGCCGACCTGTTCCGCCCGCTGACTCCCGGGTGAACCGGGTGGCCAGAAGGAGGTTGCGCGCGGCTATCGGGGGTGCACCGTGTAGGTCAGGTGGGTCACCCGTGCCGACGACTTCGAATGGGCTGGCTTCAGCGCGATCCGGGACGCGTCCACGCCCTCGAAGAGGCGGGTGCCGGCGCCGAAGAGCACCGGTGCGACCGAGATCGACAATTCGTCGACTAGGCCCGCGTTGAGGTACGCCAGGGCCGTCTCGCTGCCGCCGGAGATGCGGATATCCCGCTCGCCGGCGGCCTCGCGGGCCTGATCCAGTGCGTGCTGAATGCCGTCGTTGACGAAGTAGAATGTGGTCCCGCCGGGCCGCTCCCAGGGGGAGCGCCGCTCGTGGGTGAGGACGTACACGGGGACGTGGAAAGGCGGCTCCTCCGGCCACGCGTGCTCGCCGAGTTCGAACATGCGCTTGCCCATGATGTTGGCGCCGGTACGTTCGAACGTCTCTCGGACGAAGTCGTTGTCGCTCCCCTCCTCGCCGCCCTCCCCCAGGTGGAGCCGTTCCCGGAAGTACCGCTGGGGGAAGAGCCACCCCTGAAGCTCCATCCACTGGGCCATCCAGTAGTCGAGCCGCGGGTCCCGCTCTCGCTGCTCGGGCGTGGCGTGCAGACCTTCCATCGACTCGGGCGCGCTGAAGCCGTCGAGCGACATGGATAGGCTGATGAACACCTTGCTTGGCATCAGCGGGCCCCCTTCCGGGCGACCTCGGCGACGTAGGAGGCCAGCTTGCCCAGCGTTTGCTCGCCGCGCTCGATCGCGTGGTACTCCAGCACAACGCGGTCTCTTAGCTGTCGGGTGGGGAAGATGCTGCGCATGACGATCCGGGTCGTGGCGCCGTGGGGCGTGAAGTCCAGGATTGATTCGAAGGTGTCCGGGTCGTCGCGGTACGCACCGTGCAGCAGCGTGATCCGCTTCGGTGTGACGATCTCGGTCCACTTAATCCACTGTGGGTAGTCGGTCCCGTCCGGTCCGTGCATCACGAAGTCCCAGGCTCCACCCTCGTGGAACTCGAAGGCGTACGTGGTGGTGGTGAACCCCTCCGGGCCCCACCACCGGGACAGGTGCTCAACCTCGGTGAACGCCTCAAATACCAGCTCCTGCCGGGCGTCGACGAGCCGGGAGACGACAATCTCCCGGTCCGTCGCCGGCTGCGCGTCTTGCCTTGTTCCTGTCACTGGCTGTTTCTCCTGTCGTGCTTGAGGTCTTGGACGTAGCTGTTCAGTCGGTCGAAACTCTCGTTCCAGAACTGTTCGAATCCGCCGATCCACTCGTGGACCGGCCGCAGCCCTTCCGCGTCCAGGCTGTAGCGGCGCTGCCTGCCCACCCCACGGACCCGCACCAACCCCACCTCCCGGAGCACCCGCAGATGCTTGGAGGCCTGCGGCTGGCTCATCCCCAGTTCCTGGGCCAGATCGGTCACTGGCCATTCACCGGCCCGCAGCAGCCCGAGGATGTCTCGACGCTGCGGCTCCGCGATCGCGTTGAACGCATCCGATGTCGTCGCTGCTCGCGCCATGACGGCCATAGTATTCCTATAACGGCATGCGTCAAGTTGGCGGGAGGGTGTGTCCTGGTCGGGCGGCTCCCAATCGCGGCGATGGTCGGCGGCGGCGGTGGTGGTGGTGGCGGTGGTGGTGGTGACGGTGGCCGGTGGTGGTCGGTGGTGGTGACGGCGGCCGGTAACGGAGTCGGCGCACTCGGTTTTGGGTGCCGCCATGATCAAAGCTGGTGGAATCAATTTCCCTGTTATAACCTGTTCTAGATTTATCTCGAAGAGGAGGTCACGATGGCTGCAGTGACGGTCGAGGCCGACGCGAAGGCGGATCCGACGCAGGTCTGGAAGCTCGTGGTGGCCCTGCCGAGGGTTCCCGAGTGGAACACGATGCACGAGGGCTTCGCCGGCGAGGTGCCGGAAACCCTCGGCGAGGGGACCACGTATCAGCAGCGGGTAAAGCTGATGGGCATGCCGGCCGAGATGGCCTGGCGGGTGACGAAGGCAGAGGCGCCGGGGCGCCTGGAGCAGGCGGGCGACGGCCCGATGGGCGTCAAGGCGAAGATGGTGATCGCGGTCGAGTCGAGCGGCGGGGGCTCGCACATCACCTACGGGATGGAGTTTGCCGGCCCGGCGTTGAAAGGCGCGATGGACGGCATGTTGCAGAAGCAGGCCACCACGGCGTGTCAACAGGCGTTGGCGAAGCTCGTCGCGCTGCTGGACTGAGGTCGATTCCGGGGTCAGCCACGCCGTCGTTTCCGTGATTTCTGGGTAATGGTTCGCGGCGTGGCTGGTTTTGGTGTTCACGGCCAGCCCCTGGTGATCGATAAAGGGCGGGTGTCGACCTGAACTGGAACGTGTTCTAATAGCAAAATGGGACCGAACTTCGAGCTCGACGATGCCCAGCAGTCGATCGTTCATCTCGCCGACGAGGTGCTGAGCGACAGCGAGGGCACGCCGGAGCGCCTGTGGAAGGCCCTCGGTCAGTCCGGCCTGCTCGGCCTCGCTGTGCCGGAGCGGTTGGGCGGCGCTGGACTGGGCGCGATGGCGATTGGCGTGCTGCTCACCGAGATCGGGCGGCGCGCTGCCCGGGTTCCCGCCTGGTCCACGCTGTCGCTCGGTGTCCTCCCGGTGGCCCGAGCGGGCACTCCCGAGCAGCAACGCGAGCTGCTGTCGGGCGTGCTCGAGGGACGGGTTCTGACGGCTGCCCTGGGGACGCCGCTGCCGGTGACCGACGGCTGGCGGATCACCGGGTCCTGCGGTCCGGTTCCGGATGCTGACGCGGCCTACCGGGTTCTGGTCCCGGTGCGAGTACGCGGGGGCGGGCCGACAGTCGCCTTGATCGATCCCACCGCACCGGGGGTGACGCTGCTGCGCACCCCGACCTCGGCCGGGGCGGACGAGTTCATGTTGCGGCTCGAGGGCGCCGCGGCGGAGCCACTGGGCGACGCCGAGGTCGAGCTGCGCCGGTTCGCAGTTGCCGGAGCCTGCGCGCTGGGCGACGGCGCGCTGGCCGGTGCCTTACAGCTGACCGCCGACCACGTGCGAGACCGGCAGCAGTTCGGCCGCCCGCTGGCCACGTTCCAGGCGGTCTCCCAGCAGATCGCCGATGTGTACGTCGCCGCTCGCACGATGCATCTGGCCGCGCTCGCCGCCAGTTGGAGTGCCGAGGCGGGCCAGGACGCCGACGGGTGGACCGGAGCGTACTGGCTGAGCAGCGTTGCCCAGCCGGCGCTACGCACCTGCCATCACCTGCACGGGGGGATGGGGCTGGTCGCCGACTACCCGCTACACCGACATACCGCCCTGGTCCGGGACCTGGTCCGGCACCTTGGCGGCACCGAGTACTGCCTGCACCAACTGGGAGCCCAAGGTGTTCATCGACTTGACTGAGGAACAGCACGCCCTGCGGGCGCGGCTGCGCACCTACCTCGCCGAGGTGTTGCCACCAGCGGAGCGCGCCGTCCTGCTGCGCGAGCGGCACGGCGTGGTCTACCGCGAACTGATCCGTCGACTCGGCCGGGACGGCTGGCTGGGCCTGGGTTTCCCGACCCGATTCGGCGGCGGTGGGCTTGGCCCGGTGGAGCAGCAGATTCTCGTCAACGAAGCAGCCCGCGCCGACGTTCCGCTGCCCGCGGTCACCCTGCAGACCGTGGCGCCGACGCTGCTCGCCCACGGCTCGTCCGAACAGCAGGAGTTCTTCCTGCCCCGCATTCTGGCCGGGGAGCTGCACTTCGCGATCGGCTACACCGAGCCCGAGGCCGGCACCGACCTCGCCGCGCTGCGCACCCGGGCGGTACGCGACGGGGACACGTACGTCGTGAACGGTCAGAAGACCTTCACCACCGGGGCGCACGAGGCGGACTACCTCTGGCTCGCCTGTCGCACCGACCCGGGCGCGTCCCGGCACCACGGCCTCTCCATCCTCATCGTGGATACGACACATCCCGGCTATTCGTGGACGCCGATTATGACGTGCGATGGGGCGCACCACGTCAACGCGGTCTATCTGACTGACGTCCGGGTGCCGGTGGCCCGGCGAGTGGGTACCGAGAACGACGGCTGGCGACTGCTGACCACGCAGCTCAATCACGAGCGGGTGATGCTGGGACCGGCCGGGCGGCTCGGTGCCCTCGGCGAACGGGTACACGACTGGGCGTACGCGAGGGGCCTGCTCGAAGCCCCGGATGTGCGACGCGTCCTCGCTCGCGTCGCCGCCTGCCAGCGCATCAACGAACTGCTCAACTGGTCGGCGACCGGGGACGAACCCAATGCGGCGGACGCCTCGGTCACCAAGGTCTTCTCGTCGGAGTGGCTGCTTCGGCTCAGCCAGGAGCTGGAGGAGGCCGTGTGGCGCCGCGGCGACCCCGCCGACCCGGCGACGGCAGAGCTGTTGACCTGGCTTGACGTTCAGACCAAGCGGAACCTCGTGCTCACCTTCGGCGGTGGGGTCAACGAGATTCAGCGGGAACTGATCGCGTCCGCGGGGCTCGGGTTGCCTCGCGTGCCGCGTTAGTACTCAGCGGAGGGTGATGCTCACGTCGGAGAGGGCCGGGGCGTTGTCCCGGTCGGCAACCGAGGCGCGCAGCACCAGCTGACCGTCTTCCCGCCAGATTTCGGTGCGCAGGGTTTCACCAGGAAAGACGACCCCAGCGAAGCGGGCCTGGTAGCCGGCCACCCGTTCCGGGTCGCCGTCGAGCAGGGTGTCGACCGCCGCCTTCGCCACGATTCCGTACGTGCAGAGCCCGTGCAGGATCGGCCGGGGGAAACCGGCGTGGGCGGCGAAGGTCGGGTCGACGTGCAGCGGGTTGCGATCGCCGCAGAGTCGGTACCAGAGGGCCTGCCGCGCATCGGTGGGGGAGAGCACCACCGCGTCGGGTGCCCGGTCCGGCACTGGCACCCGTGTGGTCGGCCCCCGTTCCCCGCCGAATCCGCCCGCACCCTTGACGAAGATGCTGATCCGACTGGTGAACAGCTCGGTGCTGGTCTCGGTGACGATGACCGCCGCACTGCCCTTGTCATACACGGCGGCGACCCGCGAGCGGGCCGCACAGCTGCCCTTCGCCGGGATCGGCTGGTGTAGTTCGAGCTCCTGCCGACCGTGGACGACCTGGGCTAGATCGATGTCGATGCCGGGCATGGTCAGTGTGGGTGGCTCGGTGTCCCGCAGGGTGGCGGCCACCGTGGCGAAGGTGGGCAGGACCCCACGCAGCGCGCCCTCGTAGACGTAGGACAGCTCGTCGGGGCCAGCGCCGACGGCCAGGTGGTACAGCAGCACGTCGGTGCTGTCCCAGCTCAGGTCCCGACCGGGAAGTTCGGCGCCGACGGCGACGGCGGGGTCGATGGGCATCAGTCCTCCAGGAGGGTAGTGGGGGTGGTGGCCGTCGCGGCCAAGTCGAGTGCGGCCAGGTAGCCGAAGACGAGGGCCGGGCCGAGGGTCGCACCGGCGCCGGCGTAGCTGCGCCCCATCACCGAGGCGCTGACGTTGCCCGCCGCGTACAGCGCGGGTACGACCGTGCCATCCGGGCGCAGCACCCGGGCCCGTTCATCGGTCCGGAGGCCGCCCTTGGTGCCCAGGTCACCGGGGACCATGCGGAACGCGTAGAACGGGGGCCGGGCCACGGCGCCCAGGCACGGGTTGGGCCGGTGCCGCGGGTCGCCGTAGTAGCGGTCGTAGGCCGAGTCCCCGCGGTGGAAGTCGTCGTCCCGACCGCGCTGCGCGAACTCGTTGAACCGGCGCACGGTACCGGTCAACGCAGTGGCGGGCACTCCGATCTGGTTGGCCAGGTCGTCCAGGGTGTCGGCGCGGTACGCCGCCCCCGAGGTGAACCAGCGCCGTGGTAGCGCGGAGCGTGGGGCCCGGCCGCCGAAGAGGTAGCGGTCCCGGTAGGTTTGGTCGGCCACCAGCCACGCCGGTTGGTCGACCCCCGGGCTGAGCATGGCGTGCACCGCGTCAACGTAGGGGGCCGCTTCGTTGACGAAGCGCCGGCCGTTGGCATCAACCATGAGGCAGCCGGGCTGGTTGCGCTCGGCGAGGCAGAAAAAGGGCCCGCCGGGGAGCGGAATCGACGGCCCCCACCAGGCCTCGTCCATCAGGTCGAGGGCGGCCCCGAGCCGTCCGCCCGCCTCGATGCCGTCACCCGTGTTGCCGGCCGCGCCAGTGGTCCACTCCGTGCCGATCCCCGCCTGGTACTTCTGGCGCATCGACTGGTTGCGCTCAAACCCGCCGCTTGCCAGCACCACACCTCGTCGGGCGTGGAACAGCACCGGGGCGCCGGCCTGCTGGGCGGTAACCCCGGTGACCCGGCCCCGTTCAAGGAGCAGGTCGGTCATCGGCGTGTTGAGCCGGACCGGGACGCCGGCGTTGCGCAGGCCGGCGCGGAGCCCGGCGGCGAGCGCCTGGCCCATGGTGAGCAGCTGCCGGCGCCGGATCCGGGCGGCCAGGCCGCGGGCGGCGAGCCGAACCCCGGTCCGGATCGCCCGCGGATGTCGGAGGCCCAGCGACAGCCATCGGTAGTCGACCTGGGTGACCGCCACCCCCTCCGGCACTGCCTGGTAAGGCGCGGCCAGTGTCGCGAGATCAGCTCGGACCAACCGGGTGTCGAGCAGGAGCGGCTCGATGCTGCGCCCGCCCGGAAGCCCACCGGGAGCCTCGGGGTAGTAGTCCGGATAGCCGGGCACCCAGGCGAAGTCGAGTGGGGTGTGGTCGCGGACGAAGCTGACCACCTCCGGTGCGGCGGCGAGGAACGCGTCCTGCCGGGCCGCGGTGGCGTCGGCGCCGGCGACGTACGCCAGGTAGGTGCGCGCATCTTCGGCTCGGTCGGCGACCCCGGCCCGGGCCAGCACCTCGTTGCCGGGAAGCCAGAGCCCGCCGCCGGAGCGGGCGGTGGAACCGCCGTATGTCTCGGCCTTTTCCAGCACGACCGCGCTCAGTCCCCGGTGCGCCGCGGTGAGTGCCGTGACCATGCCGGCACCGCCGCTGCCGACGACGACAACATCGAATTCTTGCTCCGGTATCGACACGAGAACAGGTTATAGTTTTATCCGGCTCGCCACCACCGGTCGGGGACGCTGTCTGCCTCGTGGTCGGCGCTGCCGACCACATTGACCTGCGGAACACTACGGAGGCGCGGTGACCGAGGAGTGGGACCAGACAGCCGACGTCGTGGTGGTCGGCTTCGGCGCGGCCGGGGCCTGTGCCGCGGTCGAGGCGGCCGACGCGGGAGCGCACGTCCTGGTGCTCGACCGTTTCTCCGGCGGCGGCACCACCGCGATGTCCGGTGGGGTGATCTATGCGGGCGGCGGGACCCGGCAGCAGCGTGCGGCCGGGGTTACCGACACCCCCCAGGCGATGCTGGACTACCTGCGCGAGGAGGTCGGCGACACCGTCTCGCCCGCGACCCTGCGCCGGTTCTGCGAGCAGAGCGCTGACGCGATCGACTGGTTGGCCGGCCTCGGCGTGCCCTTCGAGGGCAGTCTCTGTCCATACAAGACCTCGTACCCGACCGATCGCCACTACCTGTACTACTCCGGAAGTGAGCCCTCCTTCGCCCATCGGGCGCCACCGGCGCCACGCGGTCACCGGGTGCACGCCCGCGGCACCTCCGGCCGGGTGCTCGCGGCCCGGCTCGCCGCTGCCACCCGTGCCCGCGGTGTCGAGTTGCTCGCGCAGACCCGCGCCGAGCGGCTCGTCACCGGCCCCGACGGCCGAATCACCGGAGTCGAGTGCCGGACCCTGCACGGTGCCCCCCGCTGGGTCCGGCTCGCCCACCGCCTTCTGCACCGTTGTGCGGTCCGGCCCGGTGTCTACCTGCCGGCCCTGGGGAGCGCGCTGCGCCGGCCAGTCGCCTGGCTGGAGCGGCGGTACGGCCGTCGGCTGCGGGTCCGGGCGGGCGGCGGTGTCGTGCTCTCCGCCGGCGGCTTCGTCTTCGACCGTGAACTGCTTCGTACCCACGCGCCGGAGTACCGCGGTGGGATGCGCCTGGGCACGCCCGGCGACGACGGCTCCGGGATCCGGCTCGGCGTGGCGGCCGGCGCAACCACCGCCCACCTCGACCGGGTGAGCATCTGGCGATTCCTGGCCCCGCCCGCGGCGATGCTCGGCGGCCTGCTCGTTGACCGGGATGGCCGACGGATCTGCGACGAGTCCCGCTATGGCGCGGCCGTCGGCGAGGCGATCGTGCGCGCGCCGGGTGCGCGGGCCTGGCTGCTGCTCGACGGCGCCCTGCGCGCTGAGTGCCGCCGGCAGCTGCGGGCCCAGACGCTGTGGTTCCAGCGCGTGCAGGCACGGTGGCTGCTGACGTTCGGCCGGGTCACCGCGGCGACACCAGCGGCGGTCGCCCGCCGGGCCGGAGTGAATCCCGAGCAGCTGGTCGACACCCTCACGGCCTATCAGTCGGCTGGCCCCGATCCGGCCGGCAAACCCGCCGACCAGGTTCGGCCCCTGGCCGTTCCGCCGTACTCGCTGGTCGATTTCTCGGTGCGGGCCCGGCTCTTCGCGCCCGCACCCATGCTCACCCTCGGTGGCCTCCGGGTGGACGAGGAGACCGGGCAGGCCCTCGGCGCCGACGGCGCCGGTGTACCCGGCCTGTACGCCGCCGGCCGTACCGCGGTCGGTATCTGCTCCCGTAGCTACGTCAGTGGGCTGTCGTTGGCCGACTGTGTCTTCTCGGGCCGGCGGGCGGGCCGAAGCGCCGCGATCCGCGGCCAGGAGAGCGGCGGCTGACGGCCGGGCACGCCAACCGCCGCTCGGGAGCACGGCGGCGGTTGGCCGCCGGTCAGTAGTAGGTCACCGACACCTCGTCGCTCCGGGCGAAGGCCTGGCAGGTGAGGATGTAGCCCGCGGCGAAGTCTTCCTCATCCAGGATCTCGTTGTGCGCGAGGTCGACCTGACCGTCCAGCAGTCGGCAGGCGCAGGCGCCGCATTGGCCCTGGCGGCAGGAGAACGGTGCGTTCAGCCCGGCCGCGATCAGCACGTCCAGCAGGCGGGCTCCGGCCGGCCAGGGTAGTCGGTGGGTCTGGCCGTCGATTTCAACTTCGAGGGTGGCGTCGCGGTCGTCAGCCGTACGCTGCGCGACTTCGAAGCGTTCGACCTGGATGCGGTCTGCCGGCACGCCGGCGCGCTGTAGCGTGTCCTGGGCAACCACGACGAAGGGCACCGGACCGCAGACGTAGGTCTCCCATCCGGCGTACGGGCTGATCAGGGTTGCCAACGTGGCGGGATCCGGGGTGCCGCGTTCGCTGTCCAGCCAGTGGGTCACGCTCAGTCGGTCGCCGTGTAGCTCGCTCAGCGTGGCCAGCTCGGTGGCAAAGATGATCGAGTGCTGGTCGCGGTTCGCGTACACCAGGGCAAGGCGACCGCGACCGGCCGCGAGTACGGACTTGATGATGGACATCGCCGGGGTGATGCCGCTGCCGCCAGCGAGCAGAAGTAGGTCGCCGTCGAGCGAGTCGGGGGTGAACGAACCGGCCGGCGGTATGAGCTCCAGGCTGGCTCCGACGCGGATGTCGTCGCAGATCCAGTTCGACGCCGGTCCGTCGGGTACGCGTTTGACGGTTATTTTCAGATCCGTCTCGGTGTACGGAGAGCTGGACAGCGAGTAGCAGCGGGCCAGGATTCCCTGGCCGTGCGGCACGCGGACGGTGAGGTACTGGCCGGGGCGGTAGGCGAACTCGGTGGCCAGCTCCGGTGGCACGCGCAGGACCAGGGAGTGCGCATCGGGCGTCTCTTCGATCACGTCGGTGACGCGCAGCCGGTGGTACATCAGGCCACCCCCAGGCTTCCGGTACGCACCGCGTACTGAATGCTCGTGCGCAGGTCGGGGCAGGTGGGCACCGGTGCGTGCCGCTGTTCGCCGGTGGTCAACGCGGGGCATCGGCGGGCGGCCTGGGTGCTCCACTGCACGCTGGTCTGCTGCGGGCTCGACTTGCGTACCCGGACCTGGGCGGCGCAGCGGGAGCAGGACAGCTCCACATAGCCGCCGATCAGATACTCCTGCCGCTCGGTGGGCGGGTCCGTGCGGTTCATGATGCGGAATCGCCTTGTCGATCGAGGTTAGCTGCCACTTCGGCGGTCCAGGTTTCGACAGCTCTGCTGGTGTCGACCTCGAACTCGTAGCGGGCCACCATGTCCTCGGTGACCTCTTCGACGTCCACGTAGAACTGTTCGTACCAGCGGCGGAGCTGGTACACCGGGCCGTCCTCGGCGCACAGAAGCGGATTGTCGACCCGGCTCTTGTGCTTCCAGATCTCGACGTCCTGCTGGAAGCCGACCCCGATTCCGGCCGCGAACTTCGCCGCCGCCTTGTCGGCCTGCGCGGCGGTGAGGCCGGGTAGTTGTTTGACGATGATGCCCCACTGCAGCATGAACGAGTTGGCCGAGATGGGGTAGTGGCAGTTGATCAGTACGGACTCCACCTCGATGCCGTGGTAGTCGTTGAAGAGGTAGTCGATCATGTAGGAGGGGCCGTAGTAGGCGGCTTCCGAGCGGAGCGTCGCATCCCCGGACTGTCGCGTGGCGGTCGGTACGTCCGGCCGCGGCCGGGTCTGCAAGTACTGTGCGGCCACCTGGCCCTCGAACACGTTCTTGAAGAACGTCGGGAACGCGAAGTGGATGTAGAAAAAGTGCGCCATGTCGACCACATTGTCGATAACCTCGCGGCAGTTGGCGCCGTCGATCCGGATGGAGTCCCAGGTCCAGCTGGTCCACTCGGAGGAGAAGGCGGCGTCGATGCGGGGGATCGCCGCGGACGACGGTGGCGGAGCGCCCTGTGGGTCGTTCCAGATGAACAGCTGGCGGTTCTCCTCGCAGGTGGGCCAGGAGCGGGTCCGGGCGCGGGGCGGAACCCGATGGGCGTACGGCACCGCGGTGCAGCGACCGTCCCCGCGCCAGCGCCAGTCGTGGAACGGGCAGGCGATCTCGTCGCCCTTGATGGTGCCCATCGTCAGATCGCCGCCCATGTGGCGGCAGTACCCGTCGAGCACGTGCAGGGTGCCGGTCGAGTCGGCGAAAACCACGAGTTTGGTACCGAACGCCTCGACGGCGTGCGGTTTGCCGTCGCGGAACGAGTCGGCGAGTCCCAGGCAGTGCCAGCCGCGGGCAAATCTGGTGGGCAGAACCCCGCTGTCGATAGTGCGTACTGCCTCGACGTTGGTCATGTCGCTCCTCAGTTGTGATGGAACGTGTTACAGGTCCTGCTGTTCGTATAGTAGCCGAGAAGTAGAACGTGTTCTATTATAGGGATCGTCACGTTCCTCAGCCAAGCCACCGGAGGGGATCTCATGGAGGGCGCCGAACTGGTCGCACGGGGGGTGCGGGAGCTGTTACCCGTTCTGCGGGAGGCGGCCCAGGAGACAGAGGACCGCCGATCGCTCTCCACCGAGCACCTCAAATCACTGGCCTCCACCGGCTTCTTCCGGCTGCTGCAGCCGGCCTGGTGTGGCGGGCTTGAGGCCGACCCGACGGCCTTCTTCAGCTGCGTTCGCGACATCGCCAGCGCCTGCGGATCGACCGGCTGGGTCGCATCGGTGATCGGGGTGCACAACTGGCAGCTGGCCCTCTTCCCCGAACGGGCCCAGCAGGACGTCTGGGGTGCTGACCCCAGCACCCTGATGTCCTCCTCCTACGCCCCGACCGGGAAGATCCAAGAAGTCGACGGGGGATACCGGGTGAGTGGACGGTGGAGCTTCTCGTCCGGATGCGACCACGCCACCTGGGTCCTGCTCGGTGGCATTGTGCCCGGTCAGGACGACAACCCCGCCGACTTCCGCACGTTCCTGCTCCCCGCGGCCGACTACCGGATCGAGGATGTCTGGCACACGATCGGTCTGCGGGGCACCGGTAGTAACGACATCGTCGTCTCCGACGCGTTCGTCCCGGCGTATCGGTCGCTCAGCTTCGGCGACACGGCTCGGTGCGTCTGCCCCGGCCAGGAGCGCAACTCCGGGCCGCTCTACCGCATCCCGTACGGCTCGATCTTCCCGTACACGATCACCGCCCCGATCATCGGGATGGCGACCGGGATGTACGAGGCGCACGTGAACCACATGCGGGAGCGGGTCCGCGCCGCCTACGCCGGGGTACGGGCCGCCGAGGACCCGTACTCGCAGGTGCGGGTCGCCCGGGCCGCTGCCGACGTGGATACGGCCTGGCTCACCCTCACCGCCGACATGAGCGAGCTGATGGGGCTGGTCACGGCGGGGGAGAAGCTGCCGATGCGGCTGCGCCTCCGGGCGCGTCGCAACCAGGTCCGGGGCACCGAACTGGCGATCCAGGCCGCGGACCGGCTCTTCGAGAACTCCGGTGGTCGGGCGATCTACACGAGCCACCCGATCCAGCGCTTCTGGCGCGACGCACATGCCGGCCGGGTACACGCCATCAACGATCCCGAACGCGCCCTGTCCATGTACGGCAGCGGCGAGTTCGGCCTTTCCGTCGCGGACGCGATGGTGTGAGGACGCCATGACGACCAGCACAATCATCGAAGCCACCGCCGCCGGGCTGCACTATCACCGGGCCGGGCCGGCGGGCGTACACCCGGTCGTGCTGCTGCACGGCGGCGGGCCCGGCGCCTCGGCCTGGAGCAACTTCGGGCGGACCGTCCCGGTCTTCGCCGAGCGGTTCGACACCCTCGCCGTTGACCAACCGGGATACGGCGGGTCCGAGAGTTGCCCGAGTGGCCGCCAGTACTTCACGCACTCGGCCGACCGGCTCGCGGCCCTGCTCGACGAGGTGGGCCTGGACCGGGTCGACTTCATCGGCAACTCGCTCGGCGGTGGCACCGCGGTCCGGTTCGCCCTGCGCTATCCGGAGCGGGCTGGCCGGCTGCTGCTGATGGGCCCCGGCGGGCTCAGCCTCAACGTCTTCGCCTCCGACCCGACCGAGGGGGTCAAGCGGCTGACCGCGTTCGGCGCCCCACCCGGCCCCAGCCGGGAGAAGCTGGCGGAGTTCCTGCGCACGCTCGTCTTCGACCAGTCCTTCGTCACCGACGAGCTGATCGATGAACGGATGCGTGCCGCGACCGACCGGGACACCATGCGCGGCATGCGTGCGCTGGGCGCCTCGTTCGCCGACCCGGACCTCTACGAGGAGGGTCTGCTCTGGCGCGACGCGCACCGGCTGCGCAACGAGGTCCTGTTGGTCTGGGGTCGGGAAGACCGGGTCAACCCCCTCGATGGAGCGCTGGTCGCGCTCAAGCTGATCCGCCGCTGCCGGCTGCACGTCTTCGGTGGCTGCGGACACTGGGCACACCTGGAGAAGTTCGACGAGTTCAATCGCCTCGCCTTCGATTTCCTGGAAGGAAACCGCCCGTGAGTCTCATTCGATCCCTCGGCTACCTCCGGGTCGAAGCCACCGACGTCCCCGCCTGGCGGGAGTTCGGCGTCAAGGTGCTCGGCATGACCGAGGGCCGCGGCCCCGAGCCGGAAGCCGCCTATCTCCGCATGGACGACCTGCCCGCGCGGATCGTGGTGGTACCCGGCGAGCGGGACCGGTTGGCCGCCAGTGGTTGGGAGCTGGCTGACCCCGCCGCGCTCGACCAGTTGACCGGCGTCCTCGAGGGGGCCGGCACCGTGATCAAGACGGCGGAGGCGGACGAGCTGGCCAACCGCCGGGTGGCGCAGATGATCAGCGTTGACGACCCCTCCGGGAACCGCCTGGAGTTCTACTGCGGGGCCGAGCTCGACAGCCGCCCGGCGCACAGCCCGTACGGCACCCGCTTCGTCACCGGCGCGCAGGGCATGGGGCACGTGGTGCTGCCGACCTTCGACGACGCCGCCGGGTTACGCTTCTGGACCGAGGTGCTCGGCTTCCGGCTGCGCGACTCGATGCGACTGCATCCGGAGGCCATCGGCCTGCCGCCCAGCGACACCCCACTCTGGATGCGTTTCCTCGGCTGCAACCCGCGACACCACAGCGTCGCCCTGGCTCCGCTACCAGCCCCCAGTGGCCTGATCCACCTGATGATCGAGACCGAGACCATCGATGACGTCGGCCGGGCCCTGGACCGTGGCACCCGAAACAAGACCCCGATGGTCGCGACCCTGGGTCGGCACGCCAACGACGGCATGATCTCGTTCTACCTGCGCACACCGAGTGGGTTCGACATCGAGTACGGCACCGACGGTGACACCGTGGACGACCGCACCTGGATCGCTCGGCAGACGACCGCGCACAGTGTGTGGGGCCACCAGTTCCGGCGGGTCGGGTGACTACTGCAGCGGTGGTGGACACCCAGCAGTTCCGGCGGGTGTTCGGCCACTTCTGCACCGGCGTGACCGTCATCACGACGCTCGACGACGAAGGCCCGGCGGGGTTCGCCTGCCAGGCCTTCGCCCCCCTGTCGCTGGACCCACCACTCCTGCTGTTCTGCCCCCAGGCAAGCTCCGCCACCTGGCGTCGGATCCACAACGCCGGGGTGTTCGGTGTCAACGTGTTGGCGGAGGCGCACGGGCCGCTGTCCCGGGTCTTCGGCGCATCGGGCGCGGACAAGTTCGCCGAGGTCGGCTGGGCTCCCTCCCCGACCGGTATGCCGATCCTTACCGGAGCGTTGACCTGGGCCGACTGCCGGATCGAGGCCGTGCACCCCGGCGGCGACCACGCGATTGTGGTGGGCCGGGTGACCGCGCTCGGCGAGTGCCGCGACGACAGTCCGCTGCTGTTTTTCAAGGGCCGCTACCGCGCCGTCGCGCCGATGCCGACTGGTGAGCCGCCGGAGGTGGTCGACACGCTGCTGGCGTGGCCCCGGCACACCGACTGGATCTAGCGCACCTCGGCAGCTGTCAACTCTCCGCGCGGAGCAGATACTTGAGGACCTTGCCGGAGGCGTTGTGCGGTAGTTCGGACCGGACCTCCACCGACCGCGGCACCTTGTAGTTGGCGAGTCGGCTCCGGCAGAACTCGATCACCTCAGCTGCGCTGAGTGAGTGACCCGGGTGGCAGGTCAGGTAGACCTTCCCGACCTCGCCGAGCCGTGGGTCGGGCACGCCGATCACCGCGGACTCGGCCACTCCCGGAAGCTGCGCGAGCGCCCGTTCGACCTCAGCCGGGTACACGTTGAAGCCGCCACAGACGTACATGTCCTTGAGTCGGTCGGTGATGGTCAGGTAGCCGCGCTCGTCAAGGTGCCCGATGTCGCCGGTGTGCAGCCACCCCTCGCCGTCGATCGCGGCCGCGGTGGCGGCCGGGTCGTCAAGGTAGCCGAGCATCGTGTTCGGTCCCCGCAGCAGCACCTCGCCACCCGGGTCAGCGATGCGGATCTCAAATCCGGCCGCTGCCCGTCCGGAGGTCTGCGCCACGGTCTGCGCGTCGTCGCCCGGCCGGCACATCGTGGCGACCACCGCCTCGGTCAGCCCGTACGCGGTGAGCACGTCCGCACCGAGCTCCGTGCGGATCTGATCGACGAGCGCCGGTGGCACGGTGGCCGCTCCGGTCACGGCCAGGCGCAGGCTCGACAAGTCGAATCGCCGGGCGTCGGGATGACCGATCAGGCTGGTGTAGAGGGTGGGTGGCCCGGGTAGGACGGTGATCCGCTGGTCTGCGATCAGGGCCATCGCCTGGGGTACGTCGAAGACCGCCTGCGGCACGATGGCGGTCCCGCTGGCCAGACAGGCGAGGATGCCGGCCTTCAGGCCGAAGCTGTGGAAGAACGGGTTGATCACGAGGTAGCGGTCGTCGGGGGTCAGCCGGGCGATGTCGGCCCAGGCGGTAGCCACGGCCATCGACTGCCGGTGCGCGCTCATCACTCCCTTGCTGCGCCCGGTGGTGCCCGAGGTGAACAGGATGTCGCTCAGGTCGTCGGGGTTGACCGCGGCGGCGCGGGCGTCGGCCTCCAGTTCGGGAACCGACGGGCTCCGGGACACGAACTCCTCCCAACCGGAGGGCACCCGCACGACCAGGCGGGGGAGCTGTTTGCCCTCCGCCGTCGCGGCGGCTCGCAGCGTGGCGAGTCGGTCGGCGCCGAGGAACGGGTCCACCACGACGAGTCCGCTGGCACCGCTTCGATGGATCACGTCGAGCGCCTCGATCCCGGTGAACCGGGTGTTGACCGGCACCAGGGTGAGGCCCGCGTAGCTCGCGCCGAGGGCGGCCAGCACCCACTGCGTCGAGTTTGGTGCCCAGAGCGCGAGCCGGTCGCCCGGGCGTAGCCCCGCGGCGATCAGGGCCTGTGCCACGCGGCGCACCTCGGCGAGGAGCTCCGCGTAGCTCAGCTGCGCTACGCCCGGCTCCACCAGGGCCGGCGCCGAGCCGAACTCACGCGCCGCCCGGTGTAGGGCCGCTGGGATCGACGGCATCATCGGGACCTCCCGGCACGATGTGGCCAAGCAAGTGCTTGGTCAGCCTACGCGGGGGTGGGCATTGGCGCCAGTGGATGACGGTACGGCGAAAGACGTGTTGCCAAGGGGTTTCCTTGCTGGGTAAGTGGCAGTAGATTTAGAACAAGTTTCACCTAGGGAGGGTGTGCTGATGCGACAGAAAATCGGCGCGGCTCTTTTCGGTCTGGGGCTACTCTGTGTTGTCGCAGCCGTGGGCCTGGTATGGCTGATCGTGCCGGCGCTCAAGCAGGTGCCATACGATGTGACGCCACCAGACATCGTGGTGGTCGCGCCATCAGCCACCTTCGTCAGCGCCCGGACGCTGTCCAACGGTGACCCCGCGGTGACCGTCGAGACCGGCACTCTGCGTTCGGCCACCGGCATCAAACCAGATAACGAGACCGCTGCAGAGCTCACCGGAAGCCTCGCGGGCGAAACCCTAATCTGGAACGTGTATCAAGCGACCGACTGGGTCGATCGTGACCTACCGGTCGAGCGGTCCGAGAGCCGTATCGCCCTCGACCGGGTGTCCGGCGCCGCCGCCGAGTGGAAGGGCCAGTGCTACAACGACGTAGCGGCCGAGGAACTGGGTGCCACCGGGTGTAAAGCGGGGAACATCGCGTACACCGGGCAGCTGTACCTGTTCCCCTTCGATACGAAGAAGCAGACCTACCAGTACTTCGACAGCACCCTGCAGCAGTCGTTGCCGATGCTGTACCAGGGTGCGGAGGAGGTTGCTGGCCTGGAGACGTACCGCTTCGAGCAGACCATCCCGCAGCGGGGCCTCGACATGGACGAGGAGACGGTCGCCCAGCTGCTTGGCTTCCTGGCACCGGAGGCGACAACCGCAACGATGAGCTACCGCGCCTCTCGCACGCTCTGGGTGGAGCCGATGACCGGTGGCATTCTGGGCTACCGCGACCAGCAGCACCACGAGCTGGTCCCAGACGTCGGGCCGCCGGTGGTCATCTTCAGCGCCACCTTCCAGTACGACGACGCCACCGCCGACGCGGTGATCGAACAGTCCAGAGATGGTCGGGCGCAGTTGCTGCTGTTCGGTCGCTACCTGCCGATCGGCATCCTGGTGGTGGGGTTCCTCGCCGCCGGGGCCGGGTTCGTGCTCGTGCGTCTGGGGCGGTCCCGGGGGCCGGGACCCGCAACCGCCGCCCAGGCGGACTCCTGAGGTCGCGACGGCAGCAACCGAACAAGCTCCACGTTCTGCGCCACCGGTTGGTCTAGGCTGCGCGCTTCCGTTCGTCGCGGCGGTCGCCGACGATGTCGACGAGGCAGATGAGGAGGGCGGCGACGATGATGCCGATCTCCACGGCGAGCGCGTACCGAAGCGCGGTCGACCAGCGTCCGTCGTTGGCGTCCACGGCCGCGAGCAGGGTCGCGGTGATCATCGCCAGCCCCACCGCGGCCCCCATTTGTCGCGTCGTGCGATACATGCCGGCGGCGCTGCCGGCGTCGGGCTTGGGTACCTGGGCCAGCGCCAGGGTGTTGTTCGGTGTGATGACGAGGCCGCTGCCGACTCCGGCGAGGAAGAGCGGGAACACCGTCGCGGCCGAGAAGGCGCCCCCCTGCAAGCCGGTGAGAGCGGTCATGATGGCGAGGCTCGCCAGGACGATGATGAGTCCGAGGACCAGCAGGGCGCGGCCAAGCCGGCCGACGTAGCGTCCGCCGAGCACGGCGCCGAGGGTGGAGCCCACCGCGAGCGGTGCGAGCGTCAGGCCGGTGTTCAGTGGACTGGTGCCGAGCCCGTACTGCAGGTGGAAGCTGAAGATCAGGGGTAGGGAGATGAAACCGGCGTAGAAGAGGAATCCGAGCAGCAGCCCCAGGCGGTACGGCCGGTGGGTGAACAGGCGAAAGTCAAAGACCGGCGGGTGGCGCCGGATGGTGGAGGTTTCCCAGGATCGGAAGACGACGAGGACACCGATCCCGGCTGGCACCAACAGCCACGGTAACCACCCCATCCACTGTTGCCACTGCAGCGCGGGCAGGATCACCAACATGATCCCGAGGGCGAGCAGCAGCGTCCCGACCAGGTCGTGGCGATGATCGGCCTGACGACGAAGCGGTTTCTTCGGAAAGAAGCGCCAGATGAGTATCGCCGCCAGGATCCCGATCGGGACGTTGATCAGAAAGACGAGCCGCCAGCCGTGGTCCGCTCCGCCCTCGGCGATGACCAGGCCGCCAATCAGTGGTCCGATGGCGGTGGCCGCGTTGGAGGTGGCACCGACCGCGCCGAAGGGGCGTCCGCGCTCTCTGGGGCGGAACAGTCGCTCCACGAGGGCGGTGATCTGGGGTGCGAGGACGCCCGCCGCCGCGCCCTGGAGGAGCCGGGCGATCACCAGCACCGTGCCGGAGTTGGCCAGTCCTGCCAACGTGCTGGCTCCGACGAACATGGCCAGGCCGATGAGCATGGCCTGACGGCGGCCTTTGGCGTCGCCGAGTCTCCCAGCGGGGACGAGGGCGAGCGCGAACATCAGTGAGTAGCCGGAGACGACCCACTGGAGAACGTTGTCGTCGGTGTCGAGCGCCTCGTCGATGGAGGGCAACATCACGGTGATGGCGCCGATGTCGATCCAGCTGATGAACGAGACGACCAGCGCGATGTTGAGGACTCGCCAGGGTCGGGTGTGCGCGATCCCTACCGGCGCTTCCCACCGTGACATCCTTACCGCCTGGTTTCGTGGCAGCAGCTTGTCCGAGCATGCCGGCGGACTCCAGTCACCGGTTTCAAGATCGACCGGGCCGACCGGGGTTACCGGATAGCGGTGTCCCGCTGCACGGCCGACACGGACGCAGAGTTCGCCAGCCGGCGAGGTCGGTGGGCAGATTGGCAGTCGTGGTTGTCGGCGGTGGTGGGGGCGGCGGCACAGGCGGATTCGCTACTGAGGCACTGCCGCCCCCTTCCGCCCCACTCAGACCGGCTGGGCAGTCAACGTGCCGCGCAGGTCGGCGGCCAGGGACCCTTCCTCGGTTCGGGCGCAGTGGGTGCCGCAGTAGAAGCGGCCAGAGACCTCGATGCCATGGCCCACGATCCGGACCTGGCAGTGCTCGCAGTTCATGGCGAGCTTGTGGTTCGCGCACTCGAGGCTGTCGAAGGTGTGCACGTCGCCGTTCGCCATGTGCACCTGAAATGGCATCTTGTAGTCGTTACCGCAGACATCACACCTAGCCATGTCAAACCCCTCAAATCGGATACGTGAGGAAAGTGTCGAACACCGCTTGCGGGCCGGCAACCGGAATCGGCAAACCGCCGGGGGCCACGCCCGGAGCGTCACCTGTTCGGGCGGCGGTGGCGACGGCGGCGGTGGTGGTGGCGTGCTGCTGACTGTCGAGCTGCCCCACCGGGGAGACCGACGCCGGGGTTCGCCTCTACGACGAGGTCTACCCAGCCTCTGCTGTGGGATTGGCGCGGGGGAGTTGGCAGCACGCAGCACGCACCGTGCTCCGGCAGCCATTACCAGGGCAGTCGTACTTCGTGACTTGATCATGTGAGTCGGGCTCGGTGGTGGTACCAGCGGGCGCGGGCTTGGTGCTGGCGGCGCTACCTTGACCAGTGCAGGTAGTGGCTGGTGGATCGCCAGACTCGGTGGCCAGATTGAAGAGCTTCTTGATCTCGACCGCGGTGAGTGGGATCAGCCTGAGGTCGGCCGGTGGCGCCGTCCAGGTGCTGCGCGACGAAGTCCCGGACCGTGCCCATCGCAGCCATGGTGTCCCACGGTGCGTGGGAGACCGCGTTGGACTCAACCCCGGCATACATCGGCGAACAGCCGCCCGGCCCGCCAGCTGACGAGTCGTCGGGCCGTCGCCGAGCGCCTGCGCGACGCGCTCAGCGAGGGTTTGGCCGGCTATGGGTACGGCAGCGCCGGTATTGGTGGTGGCGGTCATGAGGGTGAGAAGCCGCATGGCCTGGCGGTAGGGTTACGCGACAGCCGGTCCGCTCCCAATTTCGTGATGCTTGTCGCATGCTTCGATCATTTCCGGGTCGTGTGTGGACGCGACGACTGTGCAGCCGTTGGTGGCAAAATCCGTTAACAAATCGATGACCTTCCGTCGGTTTATGGCGTCCAGCGAGGCAGTGGGTTCATCGACGAATACTACTGCGGCTCGTTTGTAGATGGCCCGAGCTATGGCGAGTCGTTGCTTTTCGCCGCCACTAAGGTGGCTGGCCGCCTCCTCCGGCCGGTCGGCCAGCCCAATCCGATCGAGAATCTGCGCCAGCCGCTCGGAGGTTCGCTTGCCCAGCGGGCTCGACTGCATCGTTACGTTGAAGGCAACAGATTCTGATTCCATGATGCCGTAGTCTTGCAGTACGAATGCTGCGTGGTCCCGCCAGAATCGACGCCGCGCCGCCGAACCGCACTTTGTGACCTCTTTGCCATTGATTAAAATTTGGCCCTGGCTGACCGGGAGTAGCAGCCCGAGGCAGTGCAGCAGAGTAGTTTTTCCTGACCCGCTCGGACCCACGAGGGCGGTCATCGTCGCGGGCGTGCAGCGCACGGACTCATTATTGAGTACCGAACGTCCACCTATCACCACGGAGACACCTTGGGTTTCAATTTGCATCGGAGTTCCCATCAGATTCGCCGCCTGCTGACGCCGGAGAAGCACCAACTCGCGGCCCACACGTGCCCCAGCGGCACAACAAGCATCCCGCACAGCGCGGCTACCAGCAGTGCCGCGATGTTGTCCGGCCTCTGAGACAGCGCGACGAGACCGATGAGTGCCGATCCGGCCAGCGACTCCCTCATCACCCGGCTTTGTAGGATCTGCGCCCACGAGCGGCCGGACAGCCGCAAGGGAAAGTCGCGCTTTGCGTGTAGTAGGGCGGTGATCAGCGCGCTGATCAGGGTCGCAACCGTGAAGGCGATGGCCAGGGCGGCGAGCGCGAGGTTCATCAGCCAGGCCACATATCCCATGAACTGTGCTCGGAGGATCCCTTGCTCCGCGGCGTAGACGATACTCAGGTCGCCCTCGACCCCTTGGCCGACCAGTGCCCCGGCAGAGAGGCGGTTGCGCTCCAGCAAATCCTGGGTTGCCGCCACGCCGGTGAACAGAACGTTTCTCGTCGAGAGCATGGAAGTTAGATTTCGGTCGTTGAAGGTTTGGTGCAGGGAGGGCACGATGGCGACGAGAACATTGCCCAAGAAGTGGATACCTCCACCTCCGCCTTGGGCGACTGGTAACCGGAATCCGCTGGCGGGCTGTAGATATTCGAATCCCGACAGGACCTCCGTGCCAGGTCGTTTCCCTCTCGACAGCAGGGAGAACGTATCGGTGAACTCCCGGGAGAGCATGCCGCTCACGTCCTGGTACGGCACCGGCGTCAGCGCCCCTGTCGGTGTGTTGATGGTCATCAGGTCGAGCCATTGCTGGTTTACGAAGGAAACTGCTGAGTAGTCACCGAAACCGCTGCCCCATGTCTCGTTGTGGAAGGTGTATGAGGAGGAGATCATTCCGGCCTTTTCGCCGTCTTCAACAAGGTTGCCGATCAACGGTTCGAGGCTGGACATTTCGTCGTCGCTCATCCCGAGCTGTATCGTGACCTGGTTCGCGAGGTTCTTCCACTGCGCCATCTCCGCGGCTTGAGCGGAGGAGTTGCGATATGCCGACCAGGCCGGGTCGGCGGTGCCCACCACCAGTAGGAAGGTCAGTGCCTGGAGGACCACGGCCGCAAAACGAAGGCTCTTCACCGCGGGCTGCCGGGTCGCCAGCATTGCCGTGCTCGGCCAGGCGGAGGCCGACATGACTAGGGCAACGAACAGCGCTACCGCGATGACCGTGCCCTCCACGGCCGCCAGCACCTTGACGAAGACGTCGATGTAGAGCCAACCACGAGCGAGGCCAACGTAGCTGGTGGCAGCGATGGTGACAGCGGCTGCTGGGAGGAGGAGTGCGACCGCAAACCCGCCCAGATCCTGTGCCTGAATGCGCAGTGTGGGGCATCCAGCGAGCACCCTGAGTGCGCGGCTGTGCGCCTTCATCGACAACCAGAACAGCGCCAGCGCCGCGATTAGGGCGAAGGCGGCCAGGACGGGTACGGCGAAGCCGCCCTCCTGCATGACGAATCCGAGGCTGCCGACCACGGAGGCGTCGTTGCGCGTCACCCGTACGCCTTTGCCGGCCAGCCCGCTCTCTAACTCTGTCAGCCCCGAGAGAGAACCGGTGACCAGGTACGAACCGTCCGGTGAAGAGTTAGCCAGCCGGTCCCGGTCGACAATCCGTGCCGTGCCGGCGCCGCTGAACGAGTGAAACGTCGCGGGCAGATTTCCGTCGTTGAGTGCTACGAAGATCTGCTTGTCACCGTCACCGTCACCGTCACCGATCAGGTCCGGTGCGATCCGTAGCAGGCCCAGGCTCAAGTCGGCGTCCAACTGCGTCAGTACCGAAAACGCCTCCCTGTCGCTGAACTGCGACTCTCCGAAGTCCAGGCCCAGCCTGCTCTGGGCAGTTATGGCTTGTGGAAAGTCGCGGTCGTGTAGATCGGTGACTATCACCGCCACCACAGCCATCAGGGAGAACAGCGCACCCGAGACCGCGACTACCACGCGCTTGTACAACGACCCTCCCGAGCGATCCATGGACATTACGGCGAGCACGGTGACGCTCGCCGAATCCACTGAATCAAGGTGTTCGCCGGCGCGCATCGGGCCGTGGTCGGCCTGGAGGGACGCAATTCGGCCCTGAGTCCGTCGGACCATGGTCCGACATCCGCTACCCGGAAGGCTCGCATTCGCCCGTCGAGCACGGGCGGGGACCGGGCCCGGAACGGTAGGCTGCGCCGCATGACCGAGAGTTGGTATCGCCTCCGACGGTCATGGCTGCTGCTGCCGCCCGGCACGCTGCTTGTCGTGCTGGCGGCCGTTCTCGTGCTCGGACTTACCTGGCCGTTCGTGGCTGTCCTGCTGTCAATATTTGCGGCGATCTCCGCCTGGGCGATAGTCCGCCTGCTGGTCGAGCGGCGTGAGCATGAATCGGCGATGGCGCGTCGGGATGTCGCGGAGGCAGTACTCGCCGAGCGTCTGCACCTGGCCCGGGACCTGCACGATATCGTTTCCCACGGCCTGGGCATGATCACTGTACGAGTAGCCGCCGCCGCTCACCTGCATAGGCGCAAGCCGGACGATCAGGTGTTGCTGACGGCCATTGCGGATGTGGAGGCCATCAGTAGGACGGCGACGGTGGAGCTTCGTCGAATGATGGATGCGCTTCGGGAGGTTGACAGCCTGCCCGTCCGTCAACCGACTGAGACACTGGCGTCCCTACCCGCGATCATTGAGGGCGGCCGGCGGGCTGGTCTAGATGTCACCTTGGCCCAGGAGGATCTCGGCGTGGTGTCGCCGGGCATCCAGGTGGCGATCTGTCGGGTCGTTCGCGAAGGATTGGCCAACAGCGCACGATACGGCGGATCAACTACTGTAGAAATCGGTTTGAAGCGGACTCCAGCCGCGGTGTGCGTGACGGTTGACGACGGAGGGCCGAGCCGAGCCTGGGTCGTCCGACCCGGCGCCGGCCTTGGTCTCGTCGGTCTGCGGGAGAGGGTCAGCAGCCTGGGGGGAACCCTGACGGCAGGGCCGCGCGCGAAGGAGCGTGGGGAAGTCGCGGGGTTTCGCTTGGCGGTCACCCTGCCCGAGGGGATGGTATGACTGCGTCAGCGCCACCGCTACGGGTCGTTGTCGTTGATGACGAGCTCTTACTCAGACGGAGCCTCGCAATGATCATCGATGCCGAACCCGATCTCACTGTGGTTGGAGAAGCCGGCGACGGGATGGAGGCGATCGCCGCCGCCGAGACCTTGGCCCCCGACATCGTGTTGATGGACGTCAGGATGCCGCGGCTCGACGGCATTGACGCAACGCGAGATATCTGCCGACTACCCGAGCTCGGGCACACCCGGGTGTTGGTCCTGAGCATGTTCGACCTTGACGAGTACGTCTTTCATGCGCTCCGCGCCGGAGCAGCTGGCTTCTTGCTGAAGGACAGCCGGCCCGAGGATCTACTGGATGCAATCAGGCGTACGCGTGACGGCGAATCGCTCTTTGCTCCATCGATCCTGGCGCGTCTGGTCGAGCACTACGTTGGCGTTCGGCCCACGGCCCCGCCGGCCAAGTGCGGTCCCGGCTCGAACAGCTGACGTCCCGGGAGGTGGAGGTGCTGGGCCTCATCGGGCAGGGGCTGTCTAACGACGAGATTGCCCGGCATCTCACCATCGCCGTCAAGACTGTCAAGTCGCACGTGTCGCATCTGCTGAGCAAACTTGGCGCTCGGGACCGGGTGCAACTTGTGATTACCGCGTATGACTGCGGCCTCGTGAGTCCGGCGCCCCGTAGTGGCCACCGGTTCCGTCGGGGTATGTGGTCATAGCGTTCGTCGAGGTGCTGGACGCGTTTCGGCGGGTAGGCCACAGTGGCTGGGTTGACGGTGGCGGGCAGTTGTCAGCGGGTGCCGTAGAAGGCGGGTGGGGCGGCGGGGTCGGAGTCTTCCTCGCTGGCCATCTCCCTCGCGACCTCGGCGGCGGTTGGGCTGAGGGCTGCCATGGTGGCCGCGATGCCGAGGGCGGCGATCGCCACGCCGATCGCCGCACTGAGGAACAGGATCTTGAAGGTGTTCATCTGGACCTCCCCATCGGGGTTGTCTCCCGTGAAGCGCCGGGATTCGGCGATGGTTGACCGTCTCCCGCCACCCGGGCGTCCTCTGTTCGTGCCGGGCGATCGGTACCGGCTTCGTTCAAAGTAGAACCTGTTACATCTATTGAAGCACACAATGCATGCTGTGGAGAATCATGGAAGTAGTAAAAACTAGAACCTGTTCCTGTCGTTAGGAGTCCGGGGTCTCGCTGACGACCCACATCGAGAAGAACTGCGACCCGCCGCCGTACGCGTGACCCAGCGCCGTTTTCGCTCCGGCCACCTGGTGCTCGCCGGCCCGTCCCATCACCTGCTTAGCCGCTTCGGCGAAGCGGAGCATGCCGGAGGCGCCGATCGGGTTGGAACAGAGCACCCCACCGGACGGGTTGACGGGCAGGCGCCCACCGATCCGGGTCTCGCCCGACTCGGTGAGCTTCCAGCCGTGTCCGGCTTCGGCAAAGCCCAGGTTTTCCAGCCACATCGGCTCGAACCAGGAGAACGGTACGTAGATCTCCGCCACGTCGACCTCGGCGAGGGGGTCAGTGATCCCGGCCGCCTGCCACAGCGCCTGGGCGGCCTCGGCACCGGCCCTCGGGTTCACGTGGTCCTTGCCGGCGAAGTAGGTCGGCTCGGTGCGCATCGCCGTCGCCCGGATCCAGGCCACCGGCCGCTCGCTCGCCTCGGCTGCCGCCTGGTCGCCGATCACGATCGCGCAGGCGCCGTCGGAGGAGGGGCAGGTCTCGTCGTACCGGATCGGGTCCCACAACATCGGCGAGGCCTGCACCGACTCCAGCGTGATCTCCGGCTGGCGCAGGTGCGCGTTGGGGTTGAGCGCACCGTTGCGCCGGTCCTTCACCGCGACCATCGCCCCGACGTGCTCGGGTGCGTTCGAGCGTCGAATGTAGGCGCGGACGTGCGGCGCGAAGTAGCCACCGGCCCCGGCCCCGATGGGCGCGGTGAAGGGCGGTTGGATGGAGAGCGCCCACATCGCGTTGGACTCCGACTGCTTCTCGAACGCGACCGCGAGTACGCGTTGGTGCACACCGGCCCGGACCAGGCTGGTCGCCACGACCCCGGTGGCACCGCCGACCGAACCCGCCGTGTGCACCCGCAGCAGCGGGCGCCCGGCGGCTCCCAGCGCGTCGGCGAGGAACAGCTCCGGCATCATCACGCCCTCGAACAGGTCCGGCGCCTTGCCGAGCACGACCGCGTCGATCTGCGGCCAGTCGACGCCCGCGTCGGCCAGTGCGCGGTCGATCGCCTCCCGGCACAGCCCGGCCATCGACACGTCGGTACGGCGCGTCTGGTGCTGCGTCTGCCCGGTACCCAGCACGGCTGCTCGTCTCATGACCTTGCCTCCAGCACACAGATGAGGTTTTGCTGCAACGCCGGCCCGCTGGTGGCGTGTCCGGCGGCCCGCCGGGCCTGGCCGGTCATGACCTGTTCGGCTGCGGCGCCGATGCGCGCCAGCCCGGCCGAGAACATGGGGTTGCCGCAGAGCGCACCCCCGGACGGGTTGATCCGGACCCGGTCGCCGAGGCCGAGCGCCGTGCGTAGCAGTAGCTCCTGGTGGGTGAAGGGGGCGTGCAACTCGGCCACGTCGAGGTCCGCCGGTAGGGCCACCGCCTCGGCCGCGGCGGTCGCGGACGGCACCGTGGTCAGGTCCCGCTCGCCGAGGCCCTGCGGGTCGACCCGGTGCGCCACGCCGCTGATCCAGGCCGGCTGCTCCCGGTGCCGGCGGGCGCGCTCGCCGGCGGCCAGCACCAGCGCGGCGGCGCCGTCGGAGACGGGAGCGCAGTCATGCGCCCGGAGTGGATCGGCGAGGTAGGGGGTGGCGACCAGCTCGTCCACGGTGGGCTGCCCGGACACCTGGGCGTAGGGGTTGGTGGTGGCGTCGGCCCGGCTGCGGGCCGCCACCTCGGCCATGGCCTGCTCGGTGACGACCCCGGCGTCGATGGCGAGCCGGGCCTGGAGCGCGGCGACACTCACCGAGTCGGGCCAGAGCGGCGCGGTCACGTACGGGTCAAGTTGGAGCGCCAGCACCCGGCGCAGCAGGCCAGCCGAGGACTTGCCGAAGCCGTAGACCAGCGCGGTCTCCGCCTCACCGGCCAGAATCTTGACGTAGGCCTCGTAGAACGCCCAGGCCGCGTCCATCTCCACGTGCGACTCGCAGATCGGTGGGTACGCCCCGATCGCGTCGATCGCGTTGACGAAGGAGAACGCCCGGCCGGCGAGGTAGTCCGAGGAGCCGGAGCACCAGAAGTCCACCTCGCGGCGGTCGAGGTGGGCCGCCGACAGGGCCTGGTGGAAGAGCGGGACGAGGGTTTCGACGCCACTGGTGGTCCCCGCGGAGGGTCGGCAGGGTGCCTGGGCGAAGCCGATGACGGCGACGGCAGGATTCACAGGTGCTCCTGGTAGGACTCGTACGGCGCATCCGGTTCGCCGGTGGGGCGGAAATGCGCGATGTTCTCCGGAGTGGTGGTCCAGGTCGCACGGTCCCGCCAGACCGCGGCCACCCGCATGCCCATCCGGACGTCACCAGCCTGGCCGATGATCAGGTGGGGGATCGGGATGTCGGCACCGTCGAGGAGGACCTGGGCGACCACGTACGGCGGTTCCAGTCGCTGCCCGGCGAAGGGAACGTTGACCACGCAGAAAGTGGTGACCGTGCCGTGATCGCGGACCGGCACCTCCTCCTCGGTCGGCACCCCGTCGGCCGGGCAGACCCGGGGCGGTACGTAGACCTTGCGGCAGGCCGGGCAGCGCTGGCCGAGCAGCCGCCCTTCGGAGAGTGCGTGCAGGTATCGACTCTCCTCGGCGGAGGCGGTGTGCGTGTAGGAGAGCCGAATCGGAGTCACAATGCCGATCACGGGATCAACGCTGGTGGCGGGGTCGGCGCCGGCAGCGGGCGCGCCGTTGGTGCCGGGTGCACCGCTGGTGGTGCCGTCGGGCGAGTGGGGCGGGCCCGAGTCGGGCTCGAAGCAGGCGATGTCGCGGATGTCTCCGGATCGCTCCGCGGCCCAGCGGACGCGGACCCGCATGCCGGTCCGCATCGACTCCCGGGCGCCGGCATCGACGGCGTGCAGTAGCGCCGTGTCGGCTCCGTCGAGCCGGATCAGTGCCCAGCCGAACGGTCGGTCGAGGGGCTGCCCGTCGAGCGGTCGGTCGGTCCAGGTCCAGCTGGTCACGGTGCCGGTTGGTGAGACGGGAACGAGCTCGGTGATCGGGGTGTGGGTCGCCGGATCGTATTCGAGGGGGGGAACGTGGACGCGGCCGTCGGCGGTGCGGGCGCCGAGCACTCGACGGTCGCGGAGGCCGGTCATGAATCGCCCCAGGACCGGACCGAGGGAGCGGGTGTAGTCGAAGGCGATGTCCAGCGGGGCGGCGAGCGGGGGCGCCGAAGCGGTATCCACGAGGGTCAGTGAAACATGTTCTAGCGAGATGAATCAAGGTTGCTCCCTGTCCGCTGTTCAGGAAGTGGAACACGTTATAGAGTCTGGTCCATGACTGGCATCGGGCTGTGGAACATCGCGAGTCAGGATCCGGATGGGATCGCCGTCGTTGACCCGGATGGCCGGGTCGTCACCTATGGCGAGTTGGCCGCCGAGGCCGACCGAATCGGGCGCGGCCTCCAGGCGCTCGGGCTGGCACCCGGGGACACCGTGGCGATGCTGCTGCCCAACAGCGCCGACCTGCTCGCGGCCGAGTTCGCCACCCTGGAGACGGGGCTGTACTCGGTGCCGCTGAACTGGCATCTGACCGCCGCCGAGATCGCCTACATTCTGCGCGACAGCGGTGCCCGCGCGTTCGTCGCGCACGGCCGGTTCGCCGAGGTGGCCGCGGCCGCCGCCGCCGAGGCCGGCGTCCCCGCCGACGGATGCTTCGCGGTGGCGGGTGGGGTTCCCGGATTCCGGCCGCTCGCCGACCTCGGCGCCGGCACCTCCGACCGTCCCACGCCGCGCACCCTCGGTGCGCTGATGGTCTACACCTCCGGAACGTCCGGCCGGCCCAAGGGCGTACGTCGTCCGCTGACCGGCGCCGACCCGGACATCGTTCCGCCGGTGTCACAATGGTTCTTCGGGCTGTTCGGCCTCGAACCCTTCGACTCCCACGTGCACCTGTGCTGTTCGCCGCTCTACCACACCGCGGTGATGAACTTCGCGGTCATCTCGCTGCAACTCGGCCATCCGGTGGTGCTGATGGACCGGTGGGACCCGCACGAGATGCTGCGGCTGATCGAACGGCACCGGGTCACCCACAGTCACATGGTGCCGACCCAGTTCCGTCGCCTGCTCGCTCTGCCGGAGAAGGTTCGGACGGCGTACGACCTGTCGTCGATGCGGGTGATGATCCACGGCGCGGCGCCGTGTCCACACGAGGTGAAGCGGCGGATGCTCGACTGGTGGGGGCCGGTGGTGGTGGAGTACTACGCCGCCAGTGAGGGCGGTGGCACCCTGATCACCGCCGAGGACTGGCTGGCCCGGCCCGGCTCGGTCGGGCAGGCCTGGCCGGGCTCGCAGGTGCGGGTGCTAGGCCCGGACGGCAACGACGCGCCAACCGGCGAGCCCGGGACGGTGTATCTGCAGATGGGCGAGACGACCTTCGAATACCTCGGCGACGCCGAGAAGACCCGGCAGTCCTGGCGCGGCCGCATGTTCACCGTCGGCGACATCGGTTACCTCGACGACGATGGCTACCTCTACCTGTGTGACCGGAAGAGCGACATGATCATTACCGGTGGTGTGAACGTCTATCCGGCGGAGATCGAGGGGGAGCTCGCCGCTCATCCGGCGGTGGCGGACGTGGCGGTCTTCGGCATCCCGCACGACGAGTGGGGTGAGGAGATCAAGGCCGTGGTGCAGCCGGAGCTGGGGGTGACGGCGGGCCCGGAGTTGACCGGCGAGCTGCTGGAGTTCCTGACCGGCCGGCTGGCCCGCTTCAAGCTGCCCCGAAGCGTGGACTACGTCGAGGAGTTGCCCCGCGACCCGAACGGCAAGCTCTACAAGCGAATACTGCGCGACCCGTACTGGGCCGCGCAGCAACGCTCGATCTGACCTGGCTACTTCCCGTGGAACTGGGGGGTGCGCTTCTCGATGAAGGCGCGCGGGCCCTCCTTGGCGTCGGTGCTGCGGAACACCGCCGTGCCGATCGGAGCCTCCAGAGCAAACGCCTCGTTCTCGGCTAGGCCCTCAGTCTCCCGCATCGTGCGCAGGATCGCCCGCACCGCCAGCGGGCCGTTCGCCGCGATCATCCCGGCCAGCTCGAGGGCCTTGTTCAGGGCCTGCCCGTCCGGCACCACATGTCCGATCAGGCCGACGTCCCGGGCCTCGTCGGCACCCAACTGGCGTCCGGTCAGCAGTAGCTCCGCCGCGACGGCGTACGGGATCTGTCGGACCAGCCGGACGGCGGAGCCGCCGAGGGGGAACAGGCCCCAGCAAACCTCGGAGACCGCGAAGCGGGCACTCGCCCCGGCCACGCGGAGATCCGTTGCCTGAAGGATCTCGGTGCCGCCCGCCACCGCCGGCCCCTCCACCGCGGCGATCAGCGGTTTGGTCAGCCGCCGACCTTTGAGTAGCGCGTCGATCCGGGAGAGGTCAGCGCCGTTGAACCGGTCACCGGGGTGGGACTGGTTCATCGCGCGGAGGTCGGCGCCGGCGCAGAAGGCGCCCCCGGCCCCGGTGAGGATGCAGGCCCGGATCTCCGGATCGTTGTCCGCGCGGTCCCACGCGTCCCGCATGATCGCGAGCATCTCGGGGGAGAGGGCGTTGCGGACCCGTGGCCGGTTCATCGTCACGATCAGGATTTGTCCACGTTGCTCCACGAGTGCGTGCGGCTGGTCGGCTGCCGATTCCACGGGCGCCTCCTTCGATGATTTCCAAGGCTTGTCAGCGACGATAACAGGTTCTACTTTTAAGCGATGGTGGCAAATATCGCAGACCTGTTTGAGCATGCGGTTGACGCCTTCGGTGACCGTCCCGCCGTGTTCCTCGGCGACCAGGCGATCAGCTACCCGGAGCTGGAGGAGCGCGCCAACCGGCTGGCCCACTTCCTACGTGACCGCGGCGTGCGCCCCGGTGACCACGTCGGCCTCTACGCCGGTAACTCGATCGAGGCCGTGGTGGCCATGATCGCCGTCTTCAAGGTGCGCGCCGCGGTCGTCAACATCAACTACCGGTACGTCGAGAACGAACTGCGCTTCCTCTTCGCCGACGCGGAGTTGTCGGCGTTGATCCACGACCGTCGCTTCGCGCCCCGCGTCGCTACCGTGCTGGCCGGCGCCGCCGGTCCGCACACCGTGGTGGCTCTACCCGACGGCTCGGCGGAGGAGATCGGCGGGTACGGCGGCGTGCCGTACGCGGACGCGCTCGCCGCCGGCGACTCGGCTCGGGATTTCGGCGAGCGCTCGGCGGACGACCTCTATCTGCTGTACACCGGTGGCACCACCGGCTACCCGAAGGGGGTGCTCTGGCGGCAGGAGGACGTGTGGCGCGCGCTCGGCGGTGGCGTCGACTTCATGACCGGCATTCCGCTCGAGGACGAGTGGGCCCAGTCAGCCCGCGGCGCCAGCGGGACCGCGATGGTACGCCTCTGCGTGGCCCCCCTGATTCACGGCAACGCGCAGTGGGCGGTGCTCGCCGCGCTCTTCGCCGGTGACACCGTGGTGCTGCTGTCGCGCTTCGACCCGGAGGAGGTCTGGCGGACGATCGAGCGACGCCAGGTGAACGTGCTGGTGCTGGTCGGCGACGCGATGGCCCGTCCGATCATCGAGGCTTACGCCGCGGGTGGCTACGACGGCTCGTCGGTGGCCGCGGTCTCGTCCAGCGGTGCTCTCTTCTCCCCGGGGGTCAAGCGGCAGTACCTGGAGTTGCTGCCCGACGTGCTGGTCACCGACGCGATCGGGGCGTCGGAGACCGGTCTCATCGGGCTGGGCGTAGTCGCCGAGGTGCCCGGCGGCGCGCTGCAGGACCCGCGGGTCACCCCCGGGCCGACCACGGTGGTGCTCGGCCCGGACGGGCGGCCGGTGTCGCCGGGCGGGGAGGGGCGCCTGGCGAAGAGCGGCTTCCTCCCCCTCGGCTACTTCAAGGATCCGGTCAAGACCGCCGCCCTGCTGATCGAGGTGGAGGGCGTGCGGTACGCGCTCCCCGGTGACCTCGCCCGGCTTGAGGTCGACGGCACCATCACGTTGCTCGGTCGGGGTAGCACCTGTGTCAACACCGGCGGTGAGAAGGTCTTCCCGGAGGAGGTCGAGGGGGCGTTGAAGACGCACCCCGACATCTTCGACGCACTGGTCGTCGGGGTGCCCGACGAGCGGCTCGGGCAGCGGGTGGCGGCGGTGATCCAGCCCCGGGCCGGCGTCGCGCTCGACCTGGCGGCGGTGCGAACGCACCTACGGGAGCGGATTGCCGGCTACAAGGTGCCGCGGTCGATCTGGCTGGTGCCCGAGATCTCCCGCACGATCAGCGGCAAGGCTGACTACAAGTGGGCGCAGCGGCACGCGGAACAACACCCGCCCGAGGAGGTCAGCCATGCGGACTGAGCTGTGTGACCGGCTCGGCATCGCGCATCCGATCGTCGGCTTCAGCCCTTCCGAGCAGGTGGTAGCGGCGATCAGCCGAGCCGGCGGCCTGGGCGTGTTGGGCTGCGTGCGATTCAACGACCCGGAGGAGCTCGACGCGGTCCTCACCTGGCTCGATGAGGAGACCGAAGGCCGGCCGTACGGGGTGGACGTGGTGATGCCCAGCACCGAGCCGACCGAGGGTGCTGCGGCTGATCTGGACCAGCTGATTCCGGCGGGGCATCGCGACTTTGTGGAGCGAACCCTGCTGCGCCTCGGGGTGCCGCCGCTCGGCGGCAACGGCGAGCACCAGGCCGGCGTGCTCGGTTGGCTGCACTCGGTGGCCCGCAGTCACGTCGAGGTGGCGTTGACGCACCCGGTCCGACTGATCGCCAACGCTCTCGGTTCGCCGCCGTCCGACGTGATCGCCCAGGCGCACGGGCGGGGGGTGCTGGTGGCCGCGTTGGCCGGCCGGGCCGACCATGCCCGCGCGCATGTGGCGAGCGGGGTCGATCTGGTGGTCGCGCAGGGGTACGAGGCCGGCGGCCACACCGGTGAGATCGCCAGCATGGTGCTGGTGCCGGAGGTGGTGGACGCGGTCGGTGAGCAGGTGCCGGTGTTGGCGGCCGGCGGCATCGGGAGTGGCCGCCAGATCGCGGCGGCGCTCGCGCTCGGCGCGGGCGGTGTCTGGATGGGCTCGGTCTGGCTCGGCACGGCCGAATACCAGAGCAGCTCCGCGCTGCGTACGGCGCTGCTCCAGGCCGGGTCGGCGGACACGGTCCGCAGCCGGATCTACACCGGCAAGCCGGCCCGGCTGCTGCGCAATCGGTGGACCGAGGCGTGGAGCGATGAGGGGGCGCCCCGGCCGCTGCCGATGCCACTCCAGAACCTGCTGGTGGCGTCGGCGCACAGCCGGCTGATGGATTCGGATGACCCGACTGTCGTTCCGATGCCGGTGGGGCAGATTGTGGGCCGGATGAATGAGGTGCGCCCGGTCGCCGATGTGGTGGCGGATCTGGTCGCCGAGGCGGAGGAGAGGTTGGTCCACCTCGGAGGGCTGCGCTAGGGGTGGTCCTTACGGGCTTGGTCAAGCGGGGGATGGGCAAGTGGTCGTGGAAACTGCACCGTGTGGTGCCGAGGACGTTCCGTTTTCGGCACCACATTGACCCCAAAGTAGAACGCGTTCTATTATTGGTCTCGTGCTTACTCAGCCGTTTTCCCACGCCATCGCGGAAGCCGAGCGGGTCATCACCGAGGCGGCTCACGTCCGCGGCCAACAGGATCTGCTCGAGGGCTACGACTACCTGGCTGGTGGCATCCGGAGCTCGATCCAGATGGCCTGGTCCTACGACCGCGAATTCCCCTACTTCGTCCGCTCCACCGGCCCGTACACGAAGATGGGCCTCGACAATCCGGACACCCTCTACTTTCACGCGTGGCTCCACGACGACGCGGAGTACGTGGTGACCGGCCGCCGGGGCAGCACCGCCGATCTGAGCTTCCAGATCCTCGACGGCTCCTACTCCCCGGTCAACGTCCCGGGCAGCCTCACCGCCTTCGACGACCGCGAGATCGAAATCGCTGCCGACGGCACCTTTGAGATTCGGTTCGGGCCGGGGCTCTCCGGCCCGAACGCGTTCCCGCTCGCCCCCGGCTCGGCCATGCTCGTGGTGCGCGAGGTGTTCAGCGACTGGGCGGCCGAACGCCCCGGGATGCTGCGCATTCACCGCCCCGACACCATCGGCGGGACACCGCCGCCGCCGACCGAGGAGACCCTGGCCAAACGCTACGCGGTGGCCGGCAAGATCCTCACCGGTCGGATTCACACCTTCCTCGCGTTCGCCGAGCGCTTTTACCTGAACCTGCCGGTGAACACCCTGACCCCGCCCCGGCTCACCCCCGGCGGGCTGGCCACCCAATACTCCTCGGTGGGGCACTACCAACTCGCCGAGGACCAGGCCATGGTGATCACCGTGCCGGTCTCCGACGCGCCCTACCAGGGCATCCAGCTAGGCAGCATGTGGTACATCTCGATGGACTACAGCAACCACCAGACGAGCCTCACCGTGCCCCAAGCCCGGATCGATCCGGACGGCATGATCCGATACGTGATCAGCGAACGCGACCCGGGGGTGGCGAACTGGCTGGAGTGCACCGGCCACGATCGCGGCTACGTGCAGCTGCGTTGGCAGCGGCTCTCACACGCGTTGACCGCCGCGGACGGGCCGCAGGTGGAGGTGGTCGCGGTGGACGACCTACCCAAACAGGTGCCGTACTACCAACCGATCGGGCAGGCGGCATGGCAGGAACGCATCGCCGCCCGGCAGGCCGCGACCGCGGCCCGGATGCTGGGCTGAGCCGTGTTGCTCGCGGAGAAGATCGTTGTGGTGGCCGGGGTCGGCCCCGGGCTGGGTCAGGCCATCGCGGTGCGTGCCGCGCAGGCCGGCGCCGACGTGGTGCTCGCCGCCCGCACCGAGTCCTTCCTCACCGAGGTCGCCGGCAAGGTACGGGCGGCGGGTCAGCGGGCCCTGACGGTACCCACCGACCTCACCGACGGTGAGTCGAGCGCCGCGCTCGTGCGGGCCGCCCTCGCCGAGTTCGGCCGCGTTGACGTGTTGGTCAGTAACGCCTTCGAGATGCCGCCGATGCGCGGTCTCGGGAAGGTCGAGTTGGCCGACCTGCGGTCGAGCTTCGAGGTCAACGTGCTGGCAGCGCTGCGCCTGACTCGGCTGCTGGCGCCCGCGTTGGTGGAGTCCGGCGGCGCTGTGGTCATGATCAATTCTGCCGTGCTGCGCCACTCCCGGCGGGCGTTCGGCCCCTACAAGCTGGCCAAGGCCGCGCTCCTCGCCGCCGCGCAGAACCTCGCCAGTGAGCTCGGGCCGAAGGGCGTGCGGGTCAACTCGGTGGCACCCGGCTGGATCTGGGCCGACAGCCTGCGCCTCTGGTTCGACTACCAGGCGAACCAGCGGGGCGTGCCGCCCCAGCAGCTCTACGACGAGGTCGCCGCCACCACCGACCTCCGCCGGCTGCCGGTGCCGGACGAGGTCGCCGACGCCGTACTGTTCCTCGGCTCCGGCCTGGCGCGGGGCATCACCGGCCAGTGCCTCGATGTCAACTGTGGCGAGTTCCATCACTGACCCCGGGAGCGAGCATGAGCAGCACCCGTACGGACGTCGGCACGATCGAGGACCTCCACGCCTCGGCGACCCGGCTCACCGGGCTCGACGACTTCGGCGACGACGACTACCGCGAGGGGATGGGCGAGCTGCTCGCCGCGTACCGAAATGAGGCGGCCCTCACGCCCACCGGCAGCAAGGTCTCCCGGGCGCTTCTCCGCGCGGCACTGGTGTCCCGACTGCTCAGCGAGGCCGCGTGGCGGCAGTTCCCGGAGTACGCCGAGGTCCCGGTCGCCCGGCCGATCTTCGTGACCGGCCTGCCCCGCACCGGCACCACCGCCCTGCACCGGTTGCTCACCGCCGACCCCGCACACCAGGGGCTCGAGCTGTGGCTGACCGAGGTCCCCCAACCCCGTCCGCCGCGGGCCACCTGGGAGTCGAACCCCGGCTACGCGAGTCTGCAGGCCGGCTACGAGGAGTACCACGAGACCAACCCGGGCCTGCGGGGTGCGCACTACACCGCGGCCGACCAGGTGGAGGAGTGCTGGCGGTTGCTGCGGCAGTCCATGATGTCGGTGTCCTTCGAATGCCTGGCCTACCTGCCGAGCTACTCGCGGTGGCTGAGTGAGCAGGACTGGACCGCTGCCTATCGGCGGCACCGGCGTAACCTCCAGCTCATCGGCCTGCACGACCGAGATCGTCGCTGGGTGTTGAAGAACCCGAGCCACCTGTTCGCCCTCGATGCGCTGCTCGCCGTCTACCCCGACGCCGTGGTGATCCAGACGCACCGCGCGCCGCGGGAGGTGGTCGCCTCGGTCTGCAGCCTCAACGGGCAGGCGTGCGAGGGCTGGTCGGAGCTGTTCCGCGGGGAGGTGCTCGGTGGGGCGCAGGCGCAGCTCTGGTCGCGTGGGCTGCGGCGGTTCATGGCCGACCGCGAGCGACACGACCCGGCGCACTTCATCGACGTCTCCTACGACGACTTTGTAGCCGACCCGCTCCGGGTGGTTGAGGTGATCTACGACCGGTTGGGGGCCCGGTTGACCACTGCCGCGCGAGCCGCGATGAGCTCGCTGCACCAGCGGCGCACGCGCCCCGCACACCGCTACGATCTCGCTGATTTCGGCCTGACCCCGGCTGCGGTGGACGCCATCTTCGCCTAGTCGATCTTGCTGATCACCTCGTCGGCGAAGCGGCGGATGCCGTCCCGCTTGGCGGCGAGGTCGCCGTCGAAGCCGACGCCGTAGTAGCGCCAGGGCACCACGATCGCGTCGGTGACGCCGGCCTCGGCCTGTTGTTGGAAGCCCGCTAGGCCGAATCGGTCAATGCAGACCGCCTGGATCTCGAACGGCTGGTCGGCCCGGTCGTACTCGACGCGCAGCCGGGCAAGCCGGTCGATCGTCGCGCGCAGCTCGTCGAAGCGCATCATGGCGGAGGACCAGCCGTCGCCCAGCCGGGCCGCACGGCGCAACGCAGCGTCGGTGTGACCGCCCACGTAGATCGGGACCTGCTCGGTCGGGGCCGGGCTCATCTGTAGCCGGCCGAAGTCGAAGTGCTTGCCGTGGTGCTCCACCATGCCACCGCCCAGGATTAGCCGCAGCACCTCAATCGCCTCGTCGCCCCGGGCGCCCCGGGCGGCGAACGGTGAGCCGCACCAGAGTGACTCCTCCGGCGACCAGCCCAGCCCGACGCCGAGCCCGAACCGGTTACCGGTCAGGTTCGCCACCGACCCGACCTGCCGTGCCAACAGGACCGGGTTGCGGGGCCCGAGTTTGAGCACCTGGGTGTAGAACCGGATCCGGGTGGTGGCGGCGCCGAGCGCGGCGGCGGTCACCAGTGGGTCGGCCCAGGGCGTCTGGGCATCCCAGAACCGGCTGCCGTCCGGCGTGTACGGGTACTTGGCGCTGACCTCTTCGGAGTAGAAGAGCGAGTCGGGGAGGGCGATGGCCGAGAAGCCGCACTCCTCAGCGGTTTGCGCCAGGTCGGTGAGTTGGTCAAGCGGGCTGAACACGATTCCGAGGCTGAACTTCATCTATGAACTGTAACGTGTTCTACACCATCGTGGGAGGGCCCTGGGTGGTCTGGTCGCGTCGCATCCTCGGGTCGACCGGTGAATGCTTGAGGGTTAATATCCATCAATGGAACCTCTCGATTTCACCGGTCGCGGTGTGGTCGTCACCGGGGGGACGCGGGGGATCGGTGCCGCGATCGCCGCGGCCTTCCTCGAGGCGGGCGCCCGGGTGCTGGTCTGTGGCCGGACCCCGCCGTCCTCGGTGGTGCCCGACTTCGTGCCTGCTGACGTCCGTGACCCCGCGCAGGCCGCCGCCGTGGTGGCGGCGGCGACCGACCGGTTCGGTCGCCTCGACGTGGTGGTGAACAACGCCGGTGGGGCGCCCCCGGCGGCGGCGGCCAGCGCCTCACCCCGGCTGCACGCCAAGATTGTGGAGCTCAACCTGGTTGCGCCGTTGCATGTCGCGCAGGCGGCCAATGCGGTCATGCAACAGCAGCCCGGTGGCGGGGTCATCATCATGGTGGGGAGTGTCAGCGGCACGCGTCCATCCCCTGGCTCCGCCGCGTACGGCGCCGCCAAGGCCGGACTACACCACTTGGCGACGAGTCTGGCCGCCGAGTGGGCGCCGACGGTGCGGGTGAACAGTGTCGTCCCCGGTCCGGTGGCCGGCGAAGGGAGCCTCCGGCTGGATTCGGCGGCGGTGGCGCGCACGGTGCCCCTGGGGCGACCCGCGACGCCGGCCGAGGTCGCCGGCGTCTGTCTGCTGTTGGCCTCCCCGCTGGCCTCCTATGTGACCGGGGCGGCGGTGGCGGTGCACGGCGGTGGCGAGTGGCCGGGTTATCTCGAGGACCTGCGCGGCCCTACTGCTGATCAGTCTTCGTAGGTAGCGAGCTTTCTCGGCGGCCTCCGGGATGAGGGGGGCCTGGACGATCGGGATGGCCGTTCGCGGATCAGCTCGGTCTGGGCGGGTCGGGCTGCGGGTGGGCGGCGGTGTCATGAGTTCAGCACGACCAGTTCAGAAACTTGGGTAACGATCAGTTTCGACTACGTTGTATCTCCGATCCCCAGCAAGATGCGATTGCGGATCCTGGACTCGGCGATCAAAGACTTGGTTGAATGCCTGAGAGGCTCCGGACGCGCCAGCTCGGGCCGGTATGAAGTGGAGACGCAGAACCTCGGTAGGAGGCGGTCCTTCCGCAGATCCTTCACCGAGGTTCTGCGTCGACATGAGTTGTCACCACGCCGCCGTGCCGACGATACGCGAGGAGGCGGGTGAACCGGCTGGCCGGGCAACTTTGGCACCGGGGGATAACCGGTGCCGGGGCGGCCCTCAGGTCGCCAGGCGGCGGTGGTCCCAGCTGACCACCCGTCGCGGCTCCACCAGATAGGCCGCCCGCTTGGCCGCCGCGTGCGCGACATAGCCGTCGAGCGCCGCTGCCACCTCATCGGGCGGCAGATCGCCTGCCGCCAGCGGGCTGGGCATCCGCGCGGCGATCAGGCGGCCGACCGCGGTGACCCCCGCCAGATCGTCGATCCGGGTGACCTCGCCGGTCACCTGGACGCCGCGCAGCTCGAAGTAGCCGTCGCCCTCCTCGACCAGGCAGGTCACCCGTGGGTCGCGGGCCAGGTTCTGGGCCTTCTGTGAAACGCGGTAGGTCCAGAAGGCGATGCGCCCGCCGTGCATCGCGTAGAACATGCTGACCAGGTGCGGTGTGCCGTCCCGGTTGACGGTCGCGAGCTGGAGCTTCCGGCCCTGGGCCAAGTGTTCCTCGACGTCCGCGGGTGGCATCGCCACCGTGGCACGCTGGTTCACGACTCCTCGCCCTCCGCGTCGCTACCCGGGCCGGGTGCGGCCGGCGCTCGATCCAGCGATGTCATCTCAGTATCCCGGTCCGGACAGTAGCCCGCCGTCGGCCACGAACTCGGCGCCCGTGGTGTATGACGATTCATCGGAAGCGAGGAACGCCACCAGCCGGGAGATCTCCACCGGCTCGGCGAGTCGGGCGATCGGCAGCGACGTGAGGAAGGCGCCCGGGTCGCTGGCGGGCATGGTCTCGGCGGCGGCCAGCGCCATCGGGGTCAGCACGCCGCCGGGGTGGACCGAGTTGACCCGGATGCCGGCCGACCCGAGCTCCTGGGCCGCAGACCGGGTGATGCCGCGGATCCCGAACTTGCTGGCGCTATAGGCCGAGAGGCCGGCCGCGCCGACGAAGCCCTCGATCGACGACACGTTCACAATCGATCCGCCGCCGGCCCTCGTCATTGCCGGCGCCACGGTGTGGATGCCGAGCCAGCAGCCGGTGAGGTTGACGTCGATCACGTGGCGGAACTCGGCCGGGTCCATCGTGGCGATCGGTGCGTGTCGGAAGACGCCGGCGTTGTTGATTAGCACGTCGAGTCGGTCGAATGCCGCCAGCGCGGTGGCGACCGCGGCAGCCCACTCGTCTTCGCTGGTGACGTCGTGGTGCACGTAGCGGCAACGATCAGCACCGAGGCTGTCGGCGAGGGCTGTGCCGCGGTCGTCGAGGATGTCGCCGATGACCACCCGGGCCCCCTCGGCGACGAACTGCCGGGCATGTGCCTTGCCCATGCCGCGCGCGCCGCCGGTAATGAGCGCCACCTTGCCGTCCAGTCGCCCCATCAGCCCTCCTGCCAAGCGCTTGCTTGGGAGCATAGCATCGGCAAGTCACCAGCGCCGCCACAAAATCGGCCGCCGCGGCTGCAGCCGCGGCGGCCCTGGACAATCGAGTTGTCGCCCGATCTGGTGAGACTCGTCAGGGGACGAGGACCACCTTGCCGATGTTGCGACGCTCGCCGATCCGGCGGTGCGCCGCCGCGGCCTCCTCGAACGAAAACACCTGGTCGATCCGGGGCTTGATCGCACCCTCGCGCCACAGGTCCAGCAGCGCGCTCAGCTCCTCACGCAGCAGGTCGGTTCGCTCCCACAGATGCCCCAGATTGACGCCACTGACAGTGTGGTTGCGGTCCATCATCCCGTACGGCGTCAGCAGCGGCACGCCGGTGAGCTGGCCGAGGAGCCGGCGATAGCTGCGTCGCTCACCGGTGGACAGGTTGGCGAAGCCGTACGCGATGAGCTGCCCAACCGGCCGGAGCAGGCTTATCCCGCGCTTCCAGTCGCGACCACCCAGGGAGTCCAGCACCAGGTCGAGGCCCTCGCCGCCGGTGAGCTCCCGTACCCGGGCGACGTAGTCCTCGGTGCGGTAGTCGATGGGATGGGTGCAGCCCTCCTCGCGGAGCACGGCGTGCTTGGCCGCCGAGGCGGTACCGAAGGTGACAACTCCCGGTACGGTGCGGCACAGCTGCAGCACCGCGGTGCCGACCCCGCCTGCGGCCATGTGTATCAGGACGCGGGCGTCGGGGCGGAGGTTCGCCACCCGAAAGAGCATGTGGTAGGCGGTCAGGTAGTTGACCGGGATCGCGGCTCCCTCGATGAAGTCGAGGCCGTCGGGCATCGGCAGGACCCGCACGGCGGGCACGCAAACGGTGTCGGCGTGGCCGCCGAAGCGCACCAGGGCCAGCACCCGTTGCCCCACCTCGAGGCCGGTGACCTCGGCGTCAACGGCGTCCACGACCCCGGCCACCTCGTAGCCCACCACGGACGGCGGCTTCGGAGCGTCCGGATACAGCCCCTGCCGGGCCATGACCTCGGCGAAGTTCAACCCGCAGGCGCGGACCGCGATACGCACCTCACCGCGACCCGGTTGCGGATCTGGGGTTTCCCGTACTGCAAGAACCTCGGGCCCACCCGCCTTGGTGATCCAGACAGCGCGCATCGATTCCTCGACCTCCAACGTTTTATGCCGACTACTCCGCCGGCGGTCATCCGCTCGCCCGGGTGTTGGCCGCATGGGCTACCCGGGCGAGGCGGTGACCGCTAACGGCCAGCGTAAGGGGTGTTGGTGGGCCCGAGACGGTTGCCGTCAGCCGTGGGACGCCTCGGCGATATCCAGGGCGGCCAGGTAGCCGAAGGTCATCGCTGGACCGAGCGTCGACCCTGCTCCGGCGTAGCCCTTTCCCATGACGGCCGCGCTCGCGTTGCCGGCGGCGTAGAGACCGGGAATGGCCGTGCCGTCCTCCCGCAACGCCCGGCCCCGCTCGTCGGTTCGGATGCCGCCGTTGGTGCCGAGGTCGCCGGGAACGATCCGCATCGCGTAGAACGGCGGCAGCACCAGCGCTGCCAGGCAGGGGTTCGGATCGTTGGTGGGGTCGGCGTAGTAGTGGTCGTAGCTACTCTCGCCCCGATGGAAATCGGTGTCGCGACCGGCCTTCGCGAGGGTGTTGAAGCGGTTGACGGTGGCGCTCAGGGTCGCCGAGGGGACGCCGATCTTGTCGGCTAGGCCCTTGATGCTCCAGTCCCGGACCAGGGCGCCGGAGTCATACCACTCGCTGGGATAGGGCAGCAGCGGTGGGAGGTCACGGAACAGGTAGCGGTTGCGGTACCGCTGATCCGTGATCATCCAGGCCGGGAAGGCGTCCTGCGCGTACATGGTGCGGACCACATCGCCGTAGGGGGCGGCCTCGTTGACGAACCGTTCGCCGGCCGGGTTGACGAAGATGTTTCCCGGCAGCGTGCGTTCGGAGAGGCAGAAGTAGGGTCCGGTTGGCAACGGGATCATCGGCCCCCACCAGGCGCTGTCCATGAGGTCCAGAGCGGCGCCGGCCTCGGCGCAGGCCCGGATGCCATCCCCGGTGTTCGATGAGGCGCCGACAGTCCAGTCAGTGCCGGTGGGAGCCTCCTGGTACTGGTTGCGCATCGCCTCGTTGTGCTCGAAGCCGCCGGACCCGACGATGACTCCGCGCCGGGCGGTGAGGAGGATCTCCTCGCCGTCCCGAACCACCCGTACCCCGGTGACTCGCCCCTCGCTGACGACCAACTCGGTCAGGGGGGTGTTCAACCAGACCGGTACGTCGGCGGCGAGCAGGCCGGCGCGCAGCCCGCCCGCGAGCGCCTGGCCCATGGTGATTGGCTTTTCTCCCTTGGCCCATGCCGCCAGGTAGCGCTGGACAATCTCGGTGGCCGTCGTCAGCCCGCGGGGGTGGCGGGCGATGAGGGCCAGCCACTTGTAGTCGACGTCCATGACCACCGTGCCGGGCGGAATGTCCATGTAGGGCGCGTTCAGGGCAGCGTACTCGGCGCCGAGGACATTGGCGTCGAGCGGTTGCGGCTCGATCGACCGACCACCGACCAAGCCACCGGGCAACTCGGGGTAGTAGTCGGGGTAGCCCTCCATCCAGGCGAACCGCAGCGGTGTGTGTTCCAACAGGAAGGAGATCATGGCTGGCCCGGCCGACAGGTACGCCTGCAGGCGGGCGGCGGGGACCTCGTCCCCGACGACCGCGGCCAGGTACTCGGCGGCCTTGGTCGGAGTGTCGGGCACTCCGGCATCGAGGAGCACCTCGTTGTTGGGTATCCAGATTCCCGCCCCGGAGCGGGCGGTGGTGCCGCCGTAGACATTGGCTTTCTCCACCACAACGGTCTGCAGGCCGCGTTTCGCCGCGGTAAGCGCACCCACCATGCCGGCCGCGCCGGCACCCACCACCACTACGTCGTACTCGACCACCGTCGTCATCGGACCCCCAGTCCAGCGGAAACAGATGGTAGAACACGTTACTGTATTTAGATGGGCGCCGGGAGGTGCCGCATGCACATACTTCAATCTGAAGGTGATCTTGCTTTGCGTCAACCGTCGATCGCGGTGCTGCCCGGCCCGGAGCGCCGCGAGCGACGGGGACGCGATCGAGCCGGCACCGCAACGGTGTCATGATGGCCGTTAACCGGTCGAGAACGAGGTGCACGACGGTGACGATGAGTAGGTCGAACCACGAGCGTTGGCGCAGCCACCACCCCATGCGGGAGCAGCGGGACGCTAGTCCCGCCCTGCTGGACCGGCGGGAGGCGATTGCAGAGTTGGGAGATGCCTTACGCGACCTGGTCGAGCAGGCGGTTACCACGGAGGTTCCGGCAGAGCAGCTCCGTCAGGTCACCGCCGACCTGCGCCGAGCGGCTCGTCCGTTGGCCACCCGTGAGCGGGAGGTGACGCGGATACCGAGCGCCGACGACCTGTTGGGCGGAGTCCGGATGTACAACCCGGTGACCGGGGTCGGCAGTGCCCTGGCTCCGCCGCTGCGCATCGACCTGGTTGATGGGGTCGCGGTCGGCGCGTGCACCCTTGGGCCGGCCTTCGAGGGCCCGCCCCGGTACGCCCATGGTGGAGTCAGTGCCCAACTGCTGGACCAGCTACTCGGCTATGTGGCGAGTGCCACCGGCAACGCGGGGATGACCGTCCGGCTCGACACCCGGTACCGGGCACCCATCCCGTTGTGTACGCCGCTGCACCTGACGGCCCGGGTTACCGCCGTGAACGGCCGGAAGACCACCGCCCACGGCGGCATCGCGACCGCCGCCCACCCCGACGACCTCTTGGTCGAGGCGACCGGGGTGTTCGTCGCGCCCCGACCGGAACAGTCCTGGCAGCTTTTCGGCGCGGCACCGTACTGGGAGGCCGGCAACCCCTCCGCCGAGTACGACTGAGCCGCCGTGGCCCGCGGAGCCGCCGTGGCCCGCGGAGTCGCCGTGGCCCGCGGAGTCGCCGTGGCCCGCGGAGCCGCTGACGGAGGCAGCCGTGGAGTGCTGGCTAGGCCACGACGCCGGTGCGGCAGAGGAGCATGAGCTGCTGGAGGGTGAGCTCCTGCGTGTGGGCGGCAGCGTGGCTGCTGGCCCAGCCGAACACGGTCTCGGCCGGTTGTTGGTTGGGCGTGCCCGGGGTCACGTCGTAGCCGTCGGAGGCGACGATCTTCTCGATCATCCTGGCGAGTTCTGCCGGCCCACTGCCCGGGTAGCCGGTGCTGTAGCCGGCGGTCTGCTTCTCGGGCAGGATGTGCAGGGTGCCGCGGTCGGTGCGGGCCCAGACCATGTCGGCCTCGCGGTCGATGATCAAAGCGGTCAGCTGCTCCCCGTCGGGAAGCGCGAGGGGAGCGTAGGTGTGATGGTCCCAGTGCTCGTGGTTGCCGGAGACTGTCCGATAGTGGTGCACGGCGACGGGCAGCCAGGTGATCGGATCACGAAAGGCGCGCCAGCAGAGGCAGCCGTCACCGGCGACCGCGGAGGGGGAGTCGGGGTCGTCGTAGACGCAGGGATGCCAGAGCTGGGGCGCCTCGTCCGGGGCGACGAGGGTGACGTGCAGGGCATCTGGAGTGCAGGGCGTGAGTCGGTCCCGCCACTCGGCCGCATATCGGCTGGCATAGGTATCGAGCTGCCGGCCGGCGTTGATGGCGCCGCCGGTGTACGCCGGTGGTTCGATGTAGAGCATGAAGTGCCAGTAGCCCCGCTCCGGGCTGTGGGTGAGATGCAGGTCCCGGTCGTGCTGGTAGGTCATCGTGGCTGCTCTCCTGTCCTTCCCGACGGATAGCCCTGCATCGGCAACGCTGGACCGGCTTCCGGTCAGCGGATCCGACGCGGCAGGCCCACCAGCGGAGAGCTCAGCCCGCCCGGCGCTCCGTGGCCAACGGCAGCGTCGTGGACGAGAGCAACGGGCTCACCCTCGTGGGCAACGATCGCGCCATCGGGTAGTCCCCTCCCAGGCCACATCGATGACCCAGCCGGGATCAGGGCCCGCGTGGAGCCCTTGGTGCGCCGCCGACCTTCGCCCCCAGCACCGTAGGACAAGCTGCGTGACTGCGCCACCACCTAAGGTGAGTATCTATCGAATACCGGGAACTGGCCCCCGGTCATCTCTGTGGACCGGGGCCGGTGTCGTTCGGGGCCCGGTGGCGGCGGGCTACCCGGCTATGCGCCCTATCCGTCAACGCAGCAACAGGCGGGCGGCGAGTTCGAGGTGCTCGTGCACGTCGTTGGCCGAGGCGCGGCGGGTGACCCAGGCGACCAGGCTGGAGAGCCAGACATCGCCGATGACGCGGGCCTTGGCCCGGTCGTCCGCCGATGGCTTGCCGTCCTGCATGGCCAGGATGAACATGTCTTCCATGAGTCGGGCGACGGCGTTGACCTCGGTGGCGGCGGTTGGGTCGGCGAACATGAACGCCCGGGTCATCGCTTCGGTGAGCATGGGGTCGCGCTGCATGGCGCGGGTGACCCGGCCGAGGACGAACGCGGTCCGCTCGTGTGCCGTCTCGCCCGGAATGGCGGTGCGACGGAGCCGGTCCTGCGTCCGCTCGAACTCTCGAGCCAGGGCGGAAACCAATAGGTGGATTTTGGAGGGGAAGTAGCGGTACAGCGTGCCGAGGGCGACATTGGCGTGTTCGGCGACGGTGCGCATCTGCACCGCGTCGTATCCACCCCTGGAGGCCAGGACGAGGGTGGCGTCCAGGATGCGCCGTCGGCGTTCCCGCTGCGCCGCCGACCCCTGCTCGGTGTCGGTCAGGCTGCCCGCACCCGGGCTTCTGGTATGTGTTCTCGACGCCACCATCTTGCCTTCCGTGATCTTGGTCGAATTGGCAGCGGCCATGCCATCCCAAGTCTAGCAACGGGCGAGCATCGTGCGCGTAGGGTGGCTGGCGGGTGTCAGTAGAACATGTTCTACTGGCTTGAGGTGTTTGAGTGGGGAGGGTCGATGCCGATCGCGATGACCACCGACCAGTTGGCGCTCCAGGACGCGATCCGGCAGTGGGCTGCCGGCGCTGATGTCCTGGCCACCGTACGCGCGCTGGAGAACGGGCCACCCGCAGCGGCCGACCGGCACTGGGCCGGCCTCACCGGCCTTGGCTGTTTCGCCCTGGCCGTGCCGGAGCAACTCGGTGGTGACGGTGGCCGGGCCGGCGAGCTGGCCGCGGTGCTGGAACAGCTCACCACCACCCTGGTCCCCGGCCCGGTCATGCCCACCCTGCTCGCGGCCCTGACCCTCGCGTCCACCGGGCCGACGCCCGTCGCGAAAAGCCTGCTGCCAGACCTTGCGGCCGGCAAGATCTCGGTCGGGGTGGCGCTCGCTCCAGGAGCGTTGACGGCCGTGCCGGCCGCCGGGGGAGCCTACCGGGTGACCGGGCAGGTCAACGCCGTACTCGGTGCGGGGAGCACCACCCACCTGATGTTGACCGCTGGCACCGAAACCGAAACGTTGTCGTTCGTGCTCGATCCGGAGCATGCGGGGGTTCACCTCACCCCACGTACGCCGGTGGACTTCTCCCGGCCCTTGGCCGACGTGCGGTTGACGGAAGTGCTCGTCGAGCCCGATCAGCTCCTGCCAACACCCGGGCCGGACCGGCTCCGCGACTGCGCGGCGCTGCTGGCCGCGGTGGAGGCGGCAGCGGTGGCCTCCTGGTGCCTGCACACCGCCACCGAGCATGCCAAGGTGCGGCGCCAGTTCGATCAGGCGATCGGGTCGTTCCAGGCGGTCGGACACCTCTGCGCCGGGATGCTCTGCCGAGCGGAGCGGGCCAACGCGGTGGCTTGGGACGCGGCCCGCGCCTACGACCAGGCGCCGGAGGAGCTTCCCCTGGCCGCCGCCACCGCCGCCGCGATCGCTCTGGACGCCGCGGTCGACAACGCCAAGGACTGCATTCAGGTACTCGGCGGGATCGGGTTCACCTGGGAGCACGACGCCCACCTCTACCTGCGTCGAGCACTTGCCCTACGGCAGTTGCTCGGCGGTGGTACCCGATGGCGGCAGCGCTGCGCGGAGTTGACGTTGGCCGGGGCACGTCGGCAGGTGTGGGCGGTTGGTGAGGAGTCCCGGGCCGCGACGGAATCGGCACCGGCGTCCGGAGCGGAGCGGGACGCCGACTCCGCGGACCGGTTGGCGGTGCGAGCCCAGCTCCGGGCGATCGCGCAGCTTCCGGAGGCCGAGCGGCGGGCCCGGCTGGCGGCCGTGGGATACCTCACGCCACACTGGCCCGCGCCGTACGGGCTCGACGCCGCACCCGCCCGGCAACTCCTCATCGACGAGGAGCTGGACCGGGCCGGCGTCATCCGCCCGGACCTGGCGATCGCCGGCTGGGCCGTCCCGACGATTCTGCGCTACGGCAGTGCCGCCCAGCGAGATCGGTTCGCCGGCCCGTCCCTGCGTGGGGAGCTCACCTGGTGTCAGCTCTTCAGCGAGCCGGAGGCCGGGTCGGACCTGGCCTCGCTGCGCACCCGGGCGGACCGGGTGCCGGGTGGTTGGCGGTTGTCCGGCCAGAAGGTCTGGACGTCGCTGGCGGCCGAGGCGGACTGGGCGATCTGCCTGGCTCGCACCGATCCCACGGCGAGCAAGCATCGTGGTCTGACCTACTTCCTGGTTGATATGCGCAGCACCGGCATCGAGATCCGCCCGCTGCGTGAGATCACCGGGCGGTCGGTCTTCAACGAGGTCTTCCTGGACGACGTCTTCGTCCCCGACGAGGATGTGGTGGGCGAACCAGGGCAGGGCTGGCGGCTGGCCCGGGCGACGCTCTCCTACGAGCGGGTCGCGATGGGGCGCGGCCCCGGATTCGGTGCCGACGTGGACCGACTGGTCCGGATGGTGGGAGCGGGTGGAGTCGCCAGTGAGCCGGGCATGCGGGAACGGCTGGGTGGCCACATCGCGGACGGTCTCGCGGTCTCCCTGGTGGAGTGCCGGGCCACGCTACGGCAGCTCGGTGCTGGTGGAGGTGGGCCAGAGTCCGCGGTCGCCAAGTTGATCGGTGTCAGCCATCGACAAGCGGTGGCCGAGACCGCGCTGACGCTCTGCGGTCCGGACGGTGCGGCAGCCGACGGCGCGAGTGTGGATCCGGTCCACCACTTCCTCCTCACCCGATGCCTCAGTATCGCCGGCGGAACCACCCAGATCCTGCTTTCCCTGGTGGCCGAACGGGTTCTCGGCCTGCCCCGGGCAACCGCGGGCTGACTGTGGAACAGGCCAGTCAACGGGGGACGAGGGAGGAACCGATGGAGGGCACTATCCACGCCGCCGTGGAGCGGATCCGGGCCGCCGGTGCGGGGCCGGCCCGGCCGGCACGCGATCCGGTCAATCTACCGATGATCCGGAACTGGCTGGAGGCGATCGGCGACCGCAATCCCCGCTACGAGCAGGAGGGTCTGGCACCACCAGCGATGACGCAGGTGTGGACGATGCGCGGCCTGCATCCGGCCGCGGATCCCGCCGATCCGCTGTCGGCCATGTCCGCCGTACTCGATCAGGCCGGGTTCACCTCCGTGGTGGCGACGAACTGCGAGCAGACGTACCACCGGTATCTGCGCGACGGCGAACGGGTTGAGGTGCGCAGCCGGCTGGTAGACGTGAGCGGACCAAAACGCACGGCGCTCGGCGAGGGCTGGTTTGTCACCACCGACAGCACCTGGTACGTCGGTACGGAGGCCGTGGCGTCGATGACCTTCCGGGTGCTCAAGTTCCGGCCGCCAGGCTCCACCCCGGCCCCTCCGGCATCCGAGCCGGCTCCGGCAGCGGCATCCGAGCGGGCACCGGCTCCGGCACCGGCGGCGGCACCGGCTCCGGCACCGGCGGCTACCTCCGAGCGGGCCCCGGCTCCGGAAGCGGCACCGGCGGCAGCTGACGTGCTCCGGCCGGTCGTCACCCGGGACACCGCCTTCTTCTGGGCCGGCACCGCCGCTGGCGAGCTGCGCATCCAGCGGTGCGGCGGTTGTGGTCAGCTGCGACATCCACCGGGGCCGGTCTGCCGACAGTGCGGCGCCGACCGCCAGGACCACCTGGTCGCCCGCGGTACGGGTGAGGTCTTCAGTTTCGTGGTGCACCGGCACCCGCCGGTGCCGGGGCGGCGGTTGCCGATCGTGATCGCGTTGGTGGAGCTGACCGAGGGGGTACGGATGGTAGGCGAGTTGCTCGGAGCGGAACCGGCGCAGGTGCGGATCGGTGCCGCGGTCCAGGTCGACTTCGTACCGGTGGACGCCGAGCTGACCCTGCCGGCATGGCGGTTGTTGCCATGAAGGTGGCGGTCGGCGTCGTCCTGCCGGAACTGCGGATCCCGGTCACCCCGACCTTCGTGGTCAGTACCGCAGTGGCCACCCGGGACTTCCAGGATGTGCACCACGATCGGGACCAGGCCGTTCGGCGGGGCTCGAAGGACATCTTCCTCAACATTCTGACCACGACCGGACTGGTGCAGCGGTACGTGACCGACTGGGCGGGAGCGGAAGCGATGGTGCACCGCGTCGCTATCCGGCTCGGGGCGCCCTGCTACGCGTACGACACGCTCGTCCTGACGGGTCAGGTGACGCAGGTGTCGTCCACCGGATGCGTGGTGGCCGTGGTGGGGCGGGTTCCCGGGGGCGATCACGTCACCGGGCAGGTTGAGGTCGGGAGGCTTCCGTGATCTCGGGAAGAGCGGCGATCGTCGGGGTCGGTGAGACGGAGTTCTCCAAGGACTCCGGCCGCAGCGAGCTCCGACTGGCGGTGGAGGCGGTCCGTGCCGCACTCGCCGACGCCGGGCTGGCACCGACCGATGTCGACGGGCTGGTGACCTTCTCCATGGACAGCACCGCCGAGGTCGCCCTGGCTCGGGAGATCGGTGCCGGGGAGCTACGCTTTTTCAGTCAGGTCGGCTACGGCGGCGGCGCGGCCTGTGCCACGGTGCAGCAGGCGGCCCTGGCGATCAGCGCCGGGATGGCGCGGGTCGTGGTGTGTTACCGCGCGCTCAACGAGCGCTCCGGCCGCCGCTTCGGCCGAGTGTCTCGGGACGTCTCGAGCGCACCGACCAGCTCCGGCGTCGACAATGGCTGGCACTACCCGATGGGGTTGGGTACCCCGGCCGCCACCGTGGCTATGGTCGCCCGGCGCTACCAGCACGCTTTCGGGGCCACCGGGGAGGACTTCGGCCGGGTGGCGGTTGCTGCTCGCCGGCATGCCGCGACCAATCCGCGAGCCTGGTTCTTCGAACGACCGATCACCCTCGCCGACCACCAGGCGTCCCGGTGGATCGCCGAACCGCTCCGGCTCCTGGACTGCTGCCAGGAAAGTGATGGAGCGGTCGCCGTGGTGGTGGCCGGCGTCGAGCAGGCGGCAGACCTGCGGCAGCCCCCCGCGGTGATTACCGCTGCCGCACAGGGCAGCGGAGCGGACCAGTACATCATGACCAGCTACTACCGCGACAACCTGACCGGGCTACCGGAGCTCGGCGTGGTCGGGCGGCAACTCTGGGAGCAGTCCGGTCTCGGCCCCGACGAGGTGCGGGTCGCGGTGCTGTATGACCACTTCACGCCGTACGTCCTGATGCAGTTGGAGGAGTTGGGGTTCTGCCCGCCGGGCGAGGCACGGCACTTCATCGCCGACGGCGCGATCGAACTGGGCGGTCGGCTCCCGGTCAACCCGCACGGTGGACAGCTCGGCGAGGCCTATATCCATGGGATGAACGGCATCGTGGAGGCGGTCCGGCAGGTCCGGGGAAGCTCGGTCAACCAGGTCGCCGGAGCCGGCCCGGTGCTGGTCACCGCCGGCACCGGCGTACCCACCAGTGGCCTGCTGCTCGGGCCTCCGGACCTTGGCGACGTCGGGCCCTGAGCCCTCCGGTGCCGGCTGTGGTTGGCCCTGAGCCCTCCGCCGGCAGCGGTTGCCCCGCGCGGGGTCGGCGCTCAACTGGTTGAATCACGCGGATGACGCGTGTGTATCCCGAGATCGAACCCTTCGCGACTGGCCTGCTCGATGCCGGAGACGGTCACCTCGTCTATTGGGAGAGCTGCGGCAACCCACTCGGCAAGCCGGCGCTGGTGTTGCACGGTGGCCCCGGTTCCGGCGCCAGCGCCGGCTGGCGGCGGTTCTTCGATCCGGCCGTCTACCGGATAGTCCTGTTCGACCAGCGGGGGTGCGGGCGCAGCACACCGGACGCGGGCGACGTGCGAACCGACCTGTCGACCAACACCATGCCGCACCTGCTGGCCGACATCGAGAAGCTGCGGACCCACCTGAACATCGACCGGTGGCTGCTGCTCGGCGGATCGTGGGGCAGCGCGCTCGGCCTTGGCTATGCCCAGCGGCACCCCGACCGGGTCACCGAGATGGTGTTGTTCAGCGTCGTCACCAGCACCCCGGCCGAGCATCGGTGGCTCACCCGCGACCTCGGACGGATCTTCCCCGAACAGTGGGACAGGTTCTTGGATGCGGTACCGGCCGCCGAACGCGACGGCAACCTTCCCGCCGCCTACGCCCGGTTGTTGGCCGATCCGGACGAGGCGGTACGGGACCGGGCCGCCCGCGCCTGGTGCGCCTGGGAGGACGCACTCGTCTCGAACCTACCCGGCAGTGAACCCGACCCCCGGTTCGAGGACCCGGCGTTCCGGATGACCTTCGCCCGCCTCGTCACCCACTACTGGGCACACGACGGTTGGTTCGCCGACGGCGAGTTGCTGGCCGGTGCGCACCGGCTCGCCGGAATTCCCGGTGTGCTGGTTCACGGCCGGCTCGACCTGGGCAGCCCGGTGGACGTCCCGTGGCACCTGTCCAAGGCCTGGCCCGCGGCGCGGTTGGAGTTGGTTGACGAGGCCGGTCACGGCGCCGGACACGGTGTCGGAGACGCGGTCCTCAGCGCCTTGGACCGCTTCGGCGCTTCCTACCGCTGAGTGCCGATAACCGCCTCCGCTAGCCGGGCGAGATGTGCCCGCGGGCCCGAAGACCCTTCCATTCGTTGGGTAGTCCAGCGCCGTAGACCACCAGGCGACTACGGGGCTGACGGAACGTACATGATCCGGTACCGTCTCCGCTAACGCTATTGACACCGGGCAGGATCGGCCCCGGTGGGCTACGGAATCGAGGGCTGGCGTCAACTGGTTCGGCAAGGCAGCGCGGCTGTGCATACCTCAACTCTGGGCCGAGCACGCTGGAGGGTAGTCGAATGGGGAGACCAGCTCCTGGCCACGTGCAACGGCACACACGGGGTCGAGGCGGGCGACATTGGGTAGTCGCGGCAGTCGGTATGCCTATCTTGCTCGGATGGGGATTGCTGGTTATCCGGCTGAATAGCCAATACGAAACTTGCGTTACCGAACGTGGGCTGGCCTCCGCCGATCGGGTCGACGGCGTCTCTGGGCCGTGCTACTCCGTTACGATGTGGGCGGGATTCCTCAGCCTCGGCTACTTGGCCGCACTCGTGGTGACCCTCATCGTGGGCTTCGTCCTAGGAGTAATCGATGGACGGCGGAGGCGCCGCTTTGCATACGGCCGTTGGGTGTGCGTTGTGGTCGTCGGTCTGACCGGAACGCATGCGTTGGCTGCCTACGCGCTCGCCTATGGGCTGGGTCGGCTGCTTCCCCGCCACCAACTGCCCGAATTCCGGCCAGATCCCGCCTCAATAGTGCTACAGCAGGGCTGGGTCGAGGCGGTTCACCTCTATCAGCGACTCGCCCGAGGTGAGTCACCGCCTACTGTGGTTGCACCTGGCTTCATCGGACCTGGTGTGGTTTACCTCGATGCCGTGTTTAGCTACGCCCGCTTCTACGGCACCACAGTCACCTACGGACAGAGCAGCGCCGTAGCTGTCGGCTCGCCCGTAGTCGTCGCCGGCGCGCTCGTCGGCAACATGATCGGCAATAGCGTTGCCCGGTCGCGGGCTGCCCAGCTGGCGCAGCCACAGTGGCGGGAGTTCACCTATGCGAGGATCATCGTCACGCCAACGACCACCTGGTGCTCTCTCGGTGGTCGATGGCTGCCGTTCGACCACCACGGGGTAATGGAGTACACCCTCGATGGCCCGAACTGTGTCCTGACCTTCGCCGAGGTGGAACCGCTTCGGCTCGCCGGCCCATCGGTCTGGCACCACGCCATAATGTTTGCCTATGCCCGTTACGGCCCAGCTTATTGGCAGGAGGCCCCGTTCCTGCAGCCGCTGCGTGAGGTAGCCCACATCTCCCTTTAAGTGACATGCCGTGCGCGCCATTGGCTCATCATTGTCAATGATCAATGTCACTACATCGGATTTTGGTGGGAACTACGCGACATTAGCATCAAGGGCTGGCGGCAAGGCGATGCTGGGACCTTCGTTGATGACCGCCTCCGCGAGACGGGCGAGATGTGCCCGCGGGTGACCGAAGAGGTGAGCTGCCCCGTGGGCCCGTTTGAAGTAGCGGTGCGCGTCGTGCTCCCAGGTGATGCCGATGCCGCCGTGTAGCTGGATCATCTGCGACGCGGCCTGCTCCAGCGCCTCGGCGCAGTGGACCGCGGCCCCGGCGGCGAGCAGGCGGGCGTCGGGTGCGGCGGAGTCGAGGCTCGACACCGCCGCGTACGACAGGGAGCGGGCGCTCTCCACCACGACGTGCAGGTCGGCTAGCCGGTGTGCGATCACCTGGAAGGCGCCGATCGGCCGGCCGAACTGCACCCGGCTCAGCGCGTACGCCACGGTCAGCTCCACCGCCCGCGTAGCCGCACCGACCTGCTCGGCGCTGAGCGCGACGCAGGCGATGTCCCGGACCCGCTCCAGCGGGTTCACCTCGCCCAGCTGACGACCGGGTGCCCCGTCGAGCACGACCACCCCCAGTCGGCGGGTCAGGTCCACGGTGGTGACCGGGCGTCGTCGGACGCCGACAGCGTGCGGGTCCACCTCGAAGAGTCGGACCCCCGCGGGGGTGCTCGCGGCGACCAGCAGCACGTCGGCCAAGGAGGCGTCGAGCACGTGGTGCGCCTCGCCGGTGAGCCGGCCGTCCCTCGTCGCGATGAACGCGGGTCGGTGTGGATCCCAGTCACCGTGCTGATCGGTCCAGGCGAGCGCGGCCAGCCGTTCTCCACCGACCAGGTCGGGCAGGATCCGGCGACAGGCCGCCTCGTCCCCGCTGTGCAGCAGGGCCTGGCCGGCGAGGACCGCGCAGCCGAGCATCGGCGCGGGGGTCAGGGTGCGGCCCAACTCGTCCAACACGACATGGGCCTCGCCCAGGCCGGCGCCGAGCCCACCGAACCGTTCGGGTACGGCGAGTCCCGCCACTCCGATCTGGCCACACAGCACCTGCCAGAGCTTGGCGTCGTCGCCCGCCGTCGACTCGGTCATCTCGGCGATGGACCGGTCGGCGGTGTGCCGGGACAGCACACCGCGGACGCTCATCCGAAGGGCTTCCTGCTCCGCGGTCATGTCAGAGCTCCAGTGGCTAGTGCGGTCCGGATCCGTTCGCGGTGCCAGGACTGGGTGCCCCAGGTCCGGGCCAGCGCCCAGATTCTGGTCAGCCAGGAGCCGAGGCCGGACTCCCGGGCGTACCCGATCGCCCCGTGTACCTGTAGTGCGGTGCGGGCCGCTCGCTGAGCGGCGTCGGCACAGGCCACCTTCGCGGCGGAGACGTCGCGGGCAGTCGTGGTCGGGTGGTCGGCGAGGGCGACGGCGGCGGCGTACAGCAGCGGCCGGGCGAATTCGAGGCCGATCGCCACGTCGGCGAGCTGGTGCTTGACCGCCTGGAACTGCCCGATCGGTTGGCCGAACTGGGTGCGTTGGCCGGCGTACCGGAGGGTCGTCTCCAGCAGTGCGTGGCCCGCTCCGAGGAGCTGCGCCGCGCAGGCCAGCGCGCCGGCGTTGAGGGCGTGGCCGACGGCCGGGCCGACGGCCGGGCCGGTCGCCAGCAGCGCTCCGTCGGCCACCTCGACCAGTCGTCGGGTGTCGTCCACCGAGCGCCGTCGTGGCCCCGGCACCCCGAGGCGTAGCGTCTGCTCGTCCGCCCGGAGAACCAGGGACACGACATCGGCGTCCGTCGCATACGGCACGTGCGGCGGCACGGCGAGCGTACCGATCACCTCCCCGTTGGCGAGCCGGGGCAGCCAGGTCTCGCAGAGTGCGTCGTCGCCGAGCGTCGTGAGCAACATGGGCAGGGCGGCGATGGACTCGGCGGCCGGACCGGGCAGGGCGTGGTGCCCGAGTTCCTCGCACGCGACGACGAGGTCCGCCGGGTGCGCGGCCAGGCCGCCCCACCGCGCCGGCACCGCCAGACCCGTCACGCCGAGCTCGGCCAGCCGGCGCCAGAGCACCTGCCCTGGCGCCGGGTCGTCGGCGGCCCACTGGCGGGCTACGGTGGGAATGTCCGCCTCGGTCAACATCGCGTGGAGGGCGGCGGCGAACTGCTCCTGCTCCGCGGAGGGGGTCAGCTTCATCGTCGACCTCGGGGGAGGCCGAGTACCCGTTCGGCGATCACCGTGCGCTGGATCTCGTTGGTGCCGGCATAGATCGGACCGGCCAGGGAGAACAGGTAGCCGTCCAGCCAGGCGTCCGCGCCGCCGGCATCGCCGGCCCGGCCCGCCGAATCCGCCCGGAGCCCGCCCGTCTCGGCGTGCGGCCCGAGCAGGTCGAGCGCCACCTCGTGTAGGGCGACGTCCAGTTCGGACCAGAAAACCTTGGTCATGCTGGCGGCGTGGCCGCTGCCCCGCAATGCCGTCGCACCGGCTTGCGCTGGTCGATCGGCCCGGCCGGGCGGTGGCGGCGGCTCGGGCGTCCGGTCGGCGGCCTCCTGGGTGGCCGTACCGTAGCTGTGCAGCTGGTACGCCCGGGCGGCGATCCAGCCGGCAACGACGCGGTCGGACAGCGCCGGGTCGGTGTGCGTACCGGCCTGACACCACAGCCGTACGAGTCGCTGGGCGGCGGCGGTGAAGCGTCCCGGGCTGCGCAGCGACAGCCCGCGCTCGTGGCCCGCGGTGCTCATCGCGACGGTCCAACCCTGGTCTACGGCACCGAGTACGTCGGCGTCGGGCACGAACACCTGGTCGAGGAAGATCTCGGCGAAGCCGGTCGCACCGCCTACCTGTTGGATCGGCCGGACCGTGACGCCCGCGGCGCGGAGGTCGAACATCAGGTACGTCAGGCCACGGTGGCGGTCCACCCCGGTGCGGAAGAGCCCGAACGCGTGATCGGCCTGTGCCGCCCGGGTGCTCCAGGTCTTCTGCCCGGACAGGAGCCAGCCGCCGTCGGTGCGTACCGCACGGGAGCGGATTCCGGCCAGGTCGCTGCCGGCCTCCGGCTCCGACCAGGCCTGCGCCCACACGTCGTCGGCCCGCGCCATCCGTGGCAGCAGGCGGGCCCGCTGCTCGGCCGTACCGTGGGTGAACAGGGTTGGTGCCAGGAGGAAGAGGCCGTTCTGGTTGATCCGGACTGGAGCCCGGGCGCGGTGGTACTCCTCCTCGAAGATCAGCCACTGCAGGGGCGATACGTCGCGTCCACCGTAGGCGGTGGGCCAGGACACCACCGACAGCCCGGCCGCGGCGAGGCGCCGTTCCCACGCCCGGTGGGCCCGGTCCCCCTCGGGGGTGTCCACGGGCGGCAACGGCGCGGTGGGCACGTTTGCGGCCAGCCACGACCGGACCTCCGCCCGGAACGCGCGGGTCTCGTGGTCGAGGTCGAGGTTCATCGTGCCGACCGGGCTCACGAACTGGACCTCGCCTTCATGCTTGCGGCGTCCATTCCGGCCAGCGCGTCGCCGGCCACCTCCGCGTTGTGCGCGTGCGCGAGGTGGTGCAGACCGAAGGCGGCGTCCATCGCCGAACGCATCCCCATCAGATCCTCGGCCTGGTTGACGGCCCGCTTGGTCAGGGCCAGTCCAAAGCGGGGCATCTCGGCGATCCGCTGCGCGAGACCGAGGGTGTGGGAGTGCAGTTCCGCACGGGGGACTACCCGGTTGACCATGCCGACCTCGTACGCGCGCCGGGCATCGAACCGGTCTCCGGTGAAGAGGATCTCCTTGGCGAAGCGGGGGCCCAACGTCCACGGGTGGGCGAAGTACTCCACACCGGGGATGCCCATCCGGACCACGGGGTCGGCGAAGTACGCGTCCTCGGCCGCGACGATCAGGTCGCAGACCCAGGCGAGCATGAGCCCACCAGCGAGGCAGGCCCCCTGCACCATCGCGATGGTCGGCTTCGGAAGCTCCCGCCAACGGCGGCACATGCCAAGGTAGACCTCCATCTCCCGGGCGTACCGCTGATCGGCGCCGGACCGGCCGACGTGGTCCCACCAGAGCACCGCCCGGCGCTCGAAGCTCTTCTCGACGTCCCGGCCGGGTGAGCCGATGTCGTGGCCGGCGGAGAAGTGCTCACCGGCGCCGGCGAGCACGATGACCGCGACTGAGTCGTCATTCACGGCCGTGGCGAAGGCGGAGTCGAGGGCGTAGGTCATCGCCGAGTTCTGGGCGTTTCGGTAGCGGGGCCGGTTCATCGTGAGCACCGCGGTGGCGCCCTGGCGTTCGAGTCGTACCAGCTCGTCCTCGGTCACTGTGCTACCTCCTGCCGAAGCACCTGCTCCAGTGGTTTGTCGGTCGGGCTGGGTGGCGTGGTTTCCGCTCTGCTCGGCGTTCCATCGACACCTCCAAACACAAGCAAGTGCTTGGTAGGGTGAGCCTACGCGCGTTTCGGGAGGTGACACCAGTGCACGACGACGAGTTCCGGCGGGCGGTGCGCGCCTGGCTGGCGGAGAATGTCAGCGCTGAGCTGCGGGGGGCGGGTGGACCGGGCCGGGAGCACGAGGCGTACCCAGAACGGCTGGCTTTCGACCGCCGGCTCGCCGCCGCCGGCTGGACCTGCCTCGGCTGGCCGGTCGAGCACGGCGGTCGGGGCGCGACGCTCGCCCAACAGGTCGCCTTCCACGAGGAGTACGCCCGGGCCGGTGCCCCGGCGCGCGTCAGCCACCTGGGTGAGGAGCTACTCGGCCCGACGTTGATCGCCTACGGCACGCCGGAGCAACGCCGGCGCTTCCTACCCGGGATTCGCGCTGTCGAACAGCTGTGGTGCCAGGGGTACTCCGAACCGGGGGCGGGGTCTGATCTCGCCGCCGTCGCGACCCGAGCCCGACTCGTCGGCGACGAGTGGATTATCGATGGGCAGAAGGTGTGGACCTCGCTGGCGCACGTGGCGCACTGGTGCTTCCTCCTGGCCCGGACCGAGCCCGCCGGCACCGGGCCGCGCCAGGCCGGGCTCTCCTATCTGCTGGTGCCGATGCGGCAACCCGGCATTACGGTGCGGCCCATCCGTCAGCTGACCGGTACCTCGGAGTTCAACGAGGTCTTCTTCGACGGCGCCCGCACCTCGCGGGACATGGTTGTCGGCGAGGTGGGCCAGGGGTGGCGGGTGGCGATGGGCACCCTAGCGTTCGAGCGGGGGGCGGCGACGCTCGGCCAGCAGGTTGGGTTCCAGCGGGAGCTGGACCGCCTGGTGGCGCTTGCCCGGGAAACCGGTGTCGCCGGTGAGCCGGCGCTGCGCGACGGGCTTGCCCGCGCCGCTGTCGGACTCTGGGCGCTGCGCGCGCACACCCTACGGACGATGGCTGAGGCTGACCAGTCGGGTCCGGGGCGGGGAGCGTCCGCGGTGAAGCTGCTCTGGTCGCGGTGGCATCAGCAGCTCGGCGAGTTGGCGATGCAGGTGCGCGGTGCCGCCGGAACGGTTGCCCAGGATGCCCCCTACGACCTGGATGACTGGCAGCGCCTCTTCCTGTTCGGTCGCGCGGAAACGATCTACGGCGGGTCGGACGAGATCCAACGGGGCATCATCGCCGAGCGGGTTCTCGGTCTACCGCGACAGGCCCGCGGATGAGGCCCCCGGGCCCGACGCCGCCGCTCCGCCCCGCCGGTCGGGAACTGCTCGCGGAGAAGGTGGTGGTGGTGACTGCGGCGGCGGGATCCGGGATCGGGACGGCAGTGGTGGAGCGCTGCCTGGACGAGGGGGCGCTCGTGGTGCTCAGCGACCGGCATGTCCGGCGGCTCGCCGAGAGCCACGAACGGCTCTCGGCGGCACACCCGGGCCGGGTCCGGTCGGTGCCCTGCGACGTGACCGACGAGCAGGCAGTCGAGGAGTTGGTCAACGCCGCCGTGGCAGGTTTCGGACGGCTGGACGTGATGATTAACAATGCCGGGCTCGGCGGCACCGCGTCGGTCATGGAGATGACCGACGACGAGTGGTCGAGGGTGCTGGACGTGACTCTGACCGGCACCTTTCGCTGTACGCGGGCGGCGGTACGGCAGATGCTGGCGCAGGGCCACGGTGGTGTGGTGGTCAACAATGCGTCGGTGCTGGGTTGGCGGGCCCAGGCCGGTCAGGCGCACTATGCGGCGGCTAAGGCGGGGGTGATGGCGTTCACCCGGTGCGCGGCGCTGGACGTGGCGCCCCACGGCATCCGCGTCAACGCCGTGGCGCCCAGCCTCGCCATGCACCCCAACCTGTCGAAGGTGACCAGTGCGGACCTGCTCGCCGAGCTTACCGGCCAGGAGGCGTTCGGCCGGGCGGCGCAGCCCTGGGAGGTAGCGGCCGTCATGGCCTTCCTCGCCAGTGACTACGCCTCCTATCTCACCGGTGAGGTGGTGTCGGTCAGTAGCCAGCATCCCTGACTGCCGCCGTACCCAACGGCGGGCAGCGCCGCCGGCGGGTCAGAGGCGCTCGAGAATGGTCGCGGTGGACATGGCGCCGCCCGCGCACATCGTGATCAATGCTGTGCGGGTGGCGGTTCGCTCCAACTCGTGTAGGGCGGTGGTGAGCAGTCGGGCCCCGGTGCTGCCCACCGGATGCCCGAGGGCGATGGCGCCACCGTTGACGTTCACCTTCTCCGGGTCGGCGCGGTGGGCCGACAGCCAGGACAGCACCACGGCGGCGAACGCCTCGTTAACCTCGAACCGATCGATATCCTCGATCTTCATGCCGGCGCGGGCCAGTACGCGTTCGGTCGCCTGCACGGGGCCGTCTAGGTGGTAGTAGGGCTCGGCGCCGACCAGGCACTGGGCGACGATCCTGGCCCGGGGGCGGAGGCCGAGCGCGCGGGCCCGGTCCGCCTCCATCAGCAGTACCGACGCGGCGCCGTCGGAGATCTGCGACGAGGTGCCGGCAGTGTGCAGCCCGCCCTCGACCACCGGTCGCAGTCGGTTCAGCGCCGCCAGCGTGGTGTCCCGCAGGCCCTGGTCCCGCTCCACCGTGTGGGTTTCTCCGGTCGGCTGTCCCTCGCTGTCGAGGACCGGCGCGGTCACCGGAACGACCTCGCGGTCGTAATGCCGCTGCGCCCAGGCCCGTGCGGCGTTGGCCTGCGAGCGGACGCCGAACTCGTCCACCGCCGTGCGGGACAGTCCTCGCCGGACGGCGATTCGTTCGGCGGCGACGTACTGGTTGGGTAGGTCGATCTCCCACGAGGCCGGCCGGGGTGTGCCGGCGTCAACGCCGAGATTCGCGCGTAGCGGTACCCGGCTCATCGCCTCGACACCACAGGCGATGCCGACCTCGATGGCGTCAGTGGCGATGAGACCGGCGACCAGATGGGCGGCGTGCTGGGATGAACCGCACTGGGCGTCGATGGTGAGACAGCCCGTCTGGTACGGCAGGCCGGCGTGTAGCCAGGCGGTGCGGGTGATGTTGTTGGACTGCTCGCCGCCCTGGGTGACGCACCCGCCGATGACCTGCTCGACGGTGCCCGGGTCGAGGTCTGCATGGGTGACGAGGGCGCGTTGTGCCGCGCCGAGCAACTCGGCGGCGTGTAGCCCCGCCAGCCAGCCGCCCCGCTTGCCGATCGGCGTGCGAACCGCGTCAACGATCACCGGAGTGCCCATGGCACCTTCCCTTCGGAGAGCGAACGTGCTCCGTGCCGGAGCTCACGCTACGTTGTCGAAACAACATTTGATCTGTTTGAATATTAGAACAGGTTACAGTAGGAGGTTCGATGACTGAGCCGCGTATTCCAAAGGGATTTGACTTCACCGACCCGGCCGTCCTGGAGCGCCGTGTGCCTCGGGAGGAGTTCGCCGAGTTGCGCCGGACGGCCCCGGTCTGGTGGAACGCCCAACCGAAGGGATCGGCCGGTTTCGACGACGACGGGTACTGGGTGGTCACCCGGTACGCCGATGTCATGGCGGTTTCCCGGGACAGCGAAACCTACTCGACCCGGGAGAACACGGCGATCGCCCGTTTCCAGCCGGGCACCACCCAGGCGGATCGAGAGATGCAGCGGGTCATCATGATCAACGTCGACCCGCCGGAGCACACCAAGCTACGGGCCATCGTGTCCCGCGGCTTCACTCCCAGAGCGATCAACGCGTTGCGTGGGTCGCTGGCGGAGCGGGCCGAGCGCATCGTGCGGGACGCGGCCGCGCGTGACACGGGTGACTTCGTCACCGATGTCGCCTGCGAACTGCCGCTGCAGGCGATCGCAGAGCTCATCGGGGTGCCGCAGCATCACCGTCGCAAGGTCTTCGACTGGTCGAACCAGCTGATCGGCTACGACGATCCGGCGTACGGCGTGGATCCGATGGCCGCCTCAGCCGAGCTGCTCGCGTACGCGATGGAGATGGCCCACGAGCGACAGCGCAACCCGAGCGACGATCTGGTGACCCAGCTGGTCAACGCGCAGATCGACGGGGAGCACCTGACCGCCGACGAGTTCGGCTTCTTCGTGATGCTCTTGGCGGTGGCGGGCAACGAGACGACCCGGAACGCGATCACCCACGGCATGCTGGCCTTCCTCGAGAACCCAGAACAGTGGGAACTGTTCAAGGCCGAGCGCCCCCGGAGTGCGGTCGAAGAGATCATCCGCTGGGCGACCCCGGTGAACGTCTTCCAACGCACCGCGTTGGTCGACACCACCCTGGCCGGACAAGCGATTTCCGCCGGCCAACGGGTAGCGCTCTTCTACGGGTCGGCCAACTTCGACGAGTCGGTGTTCGAGGAGCCGGAACGGTTCGACATCACCCGTAGCCCCAATCCCCACCTGGGGTTCGGCGGTAGTGGGGTGCACTTCTGTCTGGGCGCGAACCTCGCCCGCCTGGAGATCGAACTGATCTTCAATTCGATCGCCGACCATATGCCGGACATCCGCCAGCTGGCCGATCCGCAGCGACTGCGGTCGGGCTGGATCAACGGGATCCGAGAGCTGCCGGTGCAGTACCACTGAACGTGGGGCCCGGCTCGCGGCCGGGCCCCCGTACGGGTTAGGAGTGCTCAGCGAGGAACCGGTCCATGCAGCGTTCGGCGTTCGCGGTGATGGTCAGGGAAGGATTGGCCAGGCAGGCCGTACCCGGCAGGATTGAGCCATCGATGCAGAAGAGGTTGGGGTAGTCGAGGCAACGACCGCCGAAGTCGGTCGCCTTGCCCATGACCATGCCGCCCAACGGGTGCCAGGTGTTCGCCGCGCCGAGCCCGGTGCCGACGCCCCGGGCGTAGGTCGGCAGCCCGTTCAGGAGGTATCCCTTGCGGCCCTCGGTCTCCCACCACAACCGGGTAACCAGGTCAACCGCCGCCTTCTCGGAGGTGGTCTCCAGCACGCCGTACGGCCAGTGCACCTTGCCGGTCCCGGTATCCGGGTCGTAGCGAATCTCGCCTCGCTCCGGAGCCATGCTGGTCACCAGGTGCGCCGTGGTACGCGGCATCCAACGGGGAACCGGTGCCGCCTCCCACGCCATCGAGGTGGGTGCGTACGGGTTGTCCTCGTCGATGTACTTGACGTTACCCGGACCGCCCTGGGCGTGGCCGACGTCCTTTCGTAGATTGATCCGGGTCACCAGGAAGTCGCCGTTGTTGCCCCAGCCCTTACCCACCTCCTGGTTGACCAGGCGGGGAAGCCCGCCCTTGGCCCGGGAGGTGAGCAGCAGCGAGGTGGTGTAGACGGAGCCGGCCGCCATGAACAGGTAGTCACAGACGAAGGTCTTGGTGGAGAGGACGGTGCCGTGCTCGTCGATCTGTCGGCACCTGATCTCGAACTTGTCCTGACCGGACACCTCATGGATTTCGGTGACCTCGTGCAACGCCAGGGTTGTCACGTTACCGGTCGCAGCGGCCCAGGCGAGGTAGTTGCGGTCGACGCTGTTCTTCGCCCCGGAGTTGCTGCCGTACGGGCCCTCGCCGATCGTGTGGCAGGGCACGGTGTCACCGGCGAGTTCGGCGCGGACCACGTCCCAGTCCACGGCGAACGGGATGGGGAGAGGGGTCTGCTTGAACTCCGACAGGTAGTCGAGCCAGGCGCGGGCTCCCCGGTAGGGGCCGCTGTTCTGCACGTCCTCGGGGATCGGCGCGGCGCCGAGGCGTTGCCGAGCCCGGGGCCAGTAGACATCGTTCATCTCGTCGAAGCCGATCTCGGCCGGGTACGCCTGCTCCCACTCGCTGCGCCGCGGCTGCGGTAGGAACATCCCGATGGCGAGGGAGCCGCCGCCTACTCCGGTTCCGCTCAGCACCGAGATTCCATCGCCGTCGTGGCGGGCGATCAACCCAGCCCGTTTCTCGATCGCCGAGCCGAGGTTGATACCCAGTGGTGGGCGGTCCAGGAACCAGCCACACCGCCAGTCCGGCTCATTGATGCTGCAGAACGTGGTGCCGGAGCCGTCCACGTCCCAGCGGCGACCCCGCTCCAGCACGGTGGTGACCACTCCGGCCTGGCCGAGTCGGTAGGCGGCGACCGCCCCGCCGAAGCCACTACCAATGACCACGGCGGTCTTTCCGGCCAGCGCGGGTACCGGACCACCCGCCTGGGCCGCCTGGTGCCCTAAAGCGGCTCCGGCGACGGCGGCGCCGGCGCCGAGCGTGGTGGCCCGGAGTAGGCCACGTCGGGAAAGGCTCGTACCTGTCATGCTCGGCCCCTTCAATCGTTGGTCGTGATCGGTGTCCGATGCCCGTTGGTTGCCTCGGGCGCGCGCCGACCGTCCTTCGGCTCAGGTCTCCCGCCTGGTGGTGGCTGGTTCGCAGTATCAATCGAAACTGACCACTGGATAGGTGACAGAATCGCCGGTGGCTGGCGGCCGACCGGATCCGTGGCGAACGCTGCCGGGGTTGACCCGGTCGCGGCGGTCACCACCAATCAGGTCGGAGGGGGAGTGGTTCTCGGGGTTGCGTCGAAGGCCCCGTGCGCCAACTCCCATTAAATACATGCATGTCAATCTATGGTGTACTCTCCGCGCCGTCAACGTCTCGGGGTCGGACCCGCGAGGCGGTTGGTTGCGGCCCGCCGCGCTGCCCTCCCGGTTCAGGCGGCGGAGGTTGACTCACCGGCCGAGCCATCGTGGTCTCCCAGGTCGGTCGAGGTGAGGGCGGTGCCGATCGCCCGTAGTTGGGCGGTGGCGCCGCCCAACCGGAACTCCTGGTGCTTCGCGGCAAGAAAGTAGCGGTGGAGTTGGTGGTCAAGGTCGATTCCTACGCCGCCGTGTAGGTGAACGGCGGTGTGCGCGACCCGGTGTCCGGCGTCGGCGGCCCAGAACTTGGCCGTCGCCACCTCGGTGGGGCAAGGTAACCCTTCGGCGAGCCGCCAAGCCGCCTGCCAGAGCGTGAGCCGGATCGCCTCGACATCGATGTAGGCGTCGGCGAGCCGCTGCGCCACCGCCTGGAAGGTGCCGATCGGGCGACCGAACTGGATCCGGTTACGGACGTACTCCGCGGTCAACTCCAGCGCCCGCTCGGTCACCCCGAGTTGGAGGGCGCAGGATCCGATGGTGGCCCGGGTGGTGAGCCAGGCGGCGATGGCGCTGCCGTCCGCAACGGTGCCGAGCAGTCGGTCGTCGGGAAGAGCCACCCGGGCCAGGTCCAGCCAGCCAGCCCCCTCGCCCCCCGCCAGCTGCTGCGGCTCCACGGTAACCCCCGGGTCATCGGGGCAGACGAGGAAGACCACGGTCGTACGGCCGAACTTGGCCGGGACCAGCACCAGATCAGCGTCCGGTGCGGCCGGCACGGTCGTCTTCGTCCCGGTCAGCACCCAACGGCCGGCGACGCGTTCGGCGCCTACCTCACCCTCCGTGAGGGCGGCGGTCAGGACCATGGCCCCCTCCCGGGCTGGAGTGACCCACCGAGTGATCTGCTGGTCGTCACCGAAGGTGGCCAGCCCGGCCGCCGCCGTCACGATGCTGGACAGGTAGGGCACGGGGGCGACGCTCCGGCCCACCTCGACCAGAACGCCGCACTGCTCCATCAGGCCGAGGCCGTCACCGCCCGCCCGGTGGGGCAGTGCGGCGGCGAGTACCCCCGCCGTGGCGAGCTCACGCCAGAGTGATCGGTCCAGGTAGGTGTCCTTCGCCTCGAGGTCCCGGAGCCGGTCCGTGGTGACCTGGTCGGTGAGGATCTGCCGGGTCAGCCGGGCGAGGTCGCGGTGGCTCTCGCTTGGGGCGAATCTCATGACTACTCCTGCCGTTGGGTGCGCCGACGGGCCGCTGGCAGACCCAGGCCGACGGTGGCGATGATGTCTCGCTGCACCTCGTTCGTGCCGCCGCCGAAGGTGAGGATCAGGGCGGAGCGATGCAACCCCTCCACCCGCCCACGCAGCAAGGCACCGCGGGACCCCTGCCGAACCGCCGCGTTCGTGCCGAGCACCTCCATGAGCAGCCGGTACGCTTCGATGGCGAATTCGGTCCCGTAGACCTTGGTAGCCGAGGCGGCGGCCGGATCGAGGCCGCTGGCTGACTCGGCGGCGAGTCGCCAGTTGTAGACCTTGAGGAACTCCGCCTTGGCGTGCACCCGGGCCAGGTGCAGCTGGACCCACTCCTGGTCGATGACCCGTTTCCCGCCCGGCAGGGTGGTGGCGAGAGCCCAGTCCCGCACCTCACGTAACGCGTGTCGGATCGGGGCGGCCGAGGTGAGCGCGACCCGCTCGTGGTTGAGCTGGTTGGTGATCAGCGGCCAGCCCTGGTTCTCCGCCCCCACCAGTGCGGAGCGCGGTACCCGGACGTCGGTGTAGTAGGTGGCGCTGGTGGTCGGCCCGGCGACGGTGCGCACCGGAGTCCACGAGAAGCCCGGAGAGTCGGTCGGCACGATAAGGATCGACAGACCCTTGTGCTGGGGGGCCTCCGGTGCCGTGCGGCAGGCCATCCAGATGTAGTCCGCGTACTGGATGAGGCTGGTCCACATCTTCTGGCCGTTGACCAGATAGGTCTCACCGTCGCGGACCGCGGTGGTGCGCAGGGCGGCCAGGTCGGTGCCCGCCTCCGGCTCGGAGTAGCCGATCGAGAAGTGCAGCTCGCCAGCGGCGATCCGGGGCAGGTACTCGGCGCGTTGCTGATCGGTGCCGAAGCGCATCAGCGTCGGTCCGATGGTGTTGATGGTCAGGAACGGAACCGGCACGCCTGCGACCGCGGCTTCGTCGGTGAAGATGAGTTGATCCAGCATGGACCGGTCACCACCGCCGTACTCCCGGGGCCAGCCGAGCGTCAGCCAGCCATCCTGGCCCAGGCGTCGCACGATGTCGCGGTAGACCTTGCCGTCTCCGTACTCGCCATCGGTCATGGCGAGTGCCTCGCGGACTTCGGGGCTCATCAGCTCGGCGAAGTACGCGCGCAGGCGGGAACGGAGTTGTTGTTGTTCGACCGAGTAGGAGAGGTGCATAGCGCTGCCCCATTCGGCTAGATTTAGAACGCGTTCTAGCATAACGGAGGAGGCTCGGATGAGCGAGGCATACCTTGTCGACGCGGTGCGTAGCCCGGTGGGGCGGCGCGGTGGTGGGCTGGCCGGCGTGCACCCCGCGGACCTCGGTGGTCAGGTCATCGCGTCCCTACTGGACCGGGTGGGAGTTGACCCGGCCGCGATTGATGACGTCGTGTTCGGCTGCGTGGACACCCTTGGGCCCCAGTCCGGTGACATTGCCCGGACGGCTTGGCTGGCGGCCGGCCTACCGGATGAGGTACCGGGGGTGACCGTCGACCGACAGTGCGGCTCGTCCCAACAGGCGGTGCACTTCGCCGCCCAGGCCGTTCAGGCCGGCAGCGCGGACTTGGTGGTCGCCGGTGGGGTGCAGAGCATGAGTCAGGTGCCGATCGCGAGTGCGATGGCCCCGCACGGCCCGTACGCCGGCTCCGTCGGGTGGGCGGCTCGCTATGGGGAGGAAGAGATCTCCCAGTTCCGCAGCGCAGACCTCATCGCCGCCCGGTGGGGGATCACCCGTCCCGAGCTGGAACAGTACGCGTTGCTCAGTCACCAGCGGGCGGTCCGCGCCCGGGAGTCGGGACGATTCGCCGCTGAGATCGTGCCCTGCGCCGGCTGTACGGTCGACGAGTGCCCGCGACCGGATACCTCCCTGGCGGCGATGGCCACCCTTGCCCCGCTACGTCCCGACGGGACGACGACCGCGGCTCTGGCCAGCCAACTCGCCGACGCGGCCAGCGTCGTGCTGGTCGCCTCCGAGCGGGGACTTCGGGTGCACGGGCTGTCGCCTCGGGCCCGCGTCCACCATCTCAGCGCCCGGGGCGACGACCCGGTGCTGATGCTGACCGCGCCGATCCGGGCAACCGAGGTCGCGTTGCGGCGGGCCGGGATGACGCTCGACCAGATTGACCTGATCGAGATCAACGAGGCGTTCGCCAGCGTGGTGCTCGCCTGGCTGCGCGAAACCGGTGCGGAGCTGGATCGGGTTAATGTCAACGGTGGCGCGATCGCCCTTGGGCATCCGCTCGGTGCGACCGGCGCGCGGCTGATGACCACTCTGCTGCACGAGCTGGACCGCTCCGGCGGCCGGTATGGGTTGCAGACGATGTGCGAGGGGGGTGGCCAGGCGAACGTCACCGTCATTGAGCGGTTGTAAGCCGGGACAGGCAGCCATCGGCCTCGGTCATGATCCGGTCGATGAGCTCCGCGCACGAGGGCAGGTCGTCGATGAGCCCCACCACCTGCCCGGCGGACATCACCCCGAGGTCGGCTCGGCCGTCCACCATTGCCGCGCGAAGTAGCACCGGGGTGTTGGCGGCCATCAGCGTCTGGGACCAGGAGAGTTCACGGCTTCGTCGGGCGGCGAAGCCGTCCCGAATCAGCGTCGACCACGGCATCGCGGTGCGTCGGCGCAGCGCGAGGGCCCGCCCGAGCGCGCTGGCCAGCGTGCTGATCCGTCCCGATCGTTCGAGCCGGTCCACGAACCGGGTCCGCAGGACCCGGTGTGGTACCCCGTCGACCTGCGTGGTGACCACCGTGTCAGTAGGGCCGCTGTCGAGATAGGTCTGTTTCACCGCTGAGCCGACCGGGCTGTCTGTGGTCAACAGGAACCGGGTACCCATGGCGATTCCCGCCGCGCCGTAGGCGAGGGCGGAGACCAGGCCGCGGCCGTCGAAGAAGCCGCCCGCCGCGACCACCGGGATGTCGACCGCGTCCACCACCTGGGGTAGGAGCAGGCTGGTGGGCACCGGCCCCGTGTGCCCACCACCCTCGCCCCCCTGGACCAGGACGGCGTCCGCCCCCCAACCGGCCACCTTCTCCGCGTGCCGGAGGGCGCCGACGGACGGGATCGTGATCACCCCGGCGTCGCGGAGCCGGCTGATGAGGTCGCGGCGCGGCGCGAGCGCGAACGAGACGACCCGGACCGACTCCGCGATGACCAACTCGACCCGCTCCCGCACGTCCGTTGCGTCTGCGCGCAGGTTGACCCCGAATGGCGCGGAGGTACACCGACGTACCTCGTGGATCGCGGAGCGCAACTCGCCGAGGTTCATTGTGGCCGAAGCGATGATGCCGAGGCCGCCAGCCTGGGCTGTCGCCGCGGTTAACCGGGCACCGGAGACATAGCCCATCCCGGTCTGCACGATGGGGTACCGGACGCCGACCAACTCGGTCAACTGGGTGCGCAGTGCCGGGTGCATGGTGGTCTCCCTGTCGTCACTGGGCAGGAACAGCCGGACGGGCGTCGGGGATTCACCGACCCAACTCGTGATCTCGTAACCCGGCCGGATCCAGTTGATCGCGGATGAGTCGCAGCTCGCGATCGCTGGGGCTCCTGGTCTCCGGTACGTGATCCGGCAGCTGCAACGGGAAGCCGGTCGCGGCCACGACCTCGTCCACGCTGACGCCGGGGTGTACCGAGCGCAACCGCATCCCCCGATCTGGTGACTGGAAGTCGAGGACCGCCTTGTCCGTCACCACCATCCGGATCTCGTGGAACCGGTTGCCCGGGGGACCGAGGGCGGCGGCCCGGTCGTAGCCGATGCCGCAGACCACGTCGACCCGCTCCACGAAGACCCGGCGGGTGTGGCGGGGCACCCAGTAGCTGGTGGGATGGTTGATGGTGTTCCCCGGGGCGCCGCGCACCCCGAGCAGCTGGGTGGTGGGCTGTGCCCAGGAGCCGATGCAGGAGATGTTCTGGTTGCCATATCGGTCCAGCTGGCTGGCCCCCATCATCATGTGGCGACGACCGGTAGCGGCGATGCCGAGCACCGCACGGTAGGGCAGCCACCCCTCGGCCCCGTCGTCACCGACCAGCCCGGCCTCGCCGTCGCTGAGCACCAGGTCGGGAGCGAAGGTCCGGCGGGCCAGCTGGGCGGCCAGACGGGGGATCAGTCCGATGGAGCTGGCCAGGATCTCGCCATCGCCCCGCCACGCCTCGGCGCAGGCGACGATGCAGACCTCGACCCGGCTGGCCCCGGTCACGACACGGCTCGCTGGTAGTGGGCCTCATCCGCCTCGAGATAACGAGCCCGGAATCGGTCCCATGCCTGCGGGCTGGCAGCGGATTCCGCGTACTCACGCTGGAACGCCTCGTCGCGGTCGTAGTCCGGCACGCAGCTGGTGAAGTGCGCGCCGTGCGGGGTCTCGAGGACGCCGTTGACCATCATGCGGCTGATTAGGAGGCTCTGCGCTGGGCCGCCGGAGCGCAGCTCGGCCGGGTCGACCAACCGCTCGCAGGAGATGAAGCTCCGGGCAGCGGCGAGGCAGAAGAGATCGTCGAAGTACGGGTCCGGGCCCAGGTACTGCCCATTGCCCTGGCGGTCGGCCCGGTTCAGGTGTACGAACGCGACATCCAGGGTGAGGGCCGGCATCGCCACCAGCTCCTCGCCGTCGGAGTAGGGGGACCGCACCGTACGGAGTTCGGGGTTTATCCGCAGGACATCGGAGCCCAGCCCGGCGCGGATCGGCAGGTAGGGAAGTCGCCGTGCGGCGGCGAGCAGCCCCCAGTGCAGCATCCCCTCGTCCAGCTCGGTCAGCTCGACGGCACCCAGCTGCCGGGCTCGTCGAAAGTGGGGCTCGAGGGGAATGCTGTCGAGAGAGACGAACCCGGTCACCACTCGCCGCACCCGCCCCGCCGCCACTAACAGGCCGATGTCGGGTCCGCCGTAGGACACGACGGTGAGATCGGTGAGGGCGGACCGGGCGATGGCGCGGACCAGCGCCATCGGCTTCCGTCGTGACCCCCAACCCCCGATGCCGATCGTCATGCCGGAGCGCAGCTCGCCGACTGCCTCCGCGATGCTCATTACCTTGTCGGCCATGGGTCAGGCCACCCTCCCTCGTCGATCGGTCAGTGCTTGCCTCGGTCGAAGAAGCTCTGTCGCGCCCGGTCGGAAACGCCCGCGAGGTTCAGCTCGTAGGTAAAGCCCTGCTCGTAGCGGTAGGACCGGCGGAGGTCGATGGGGTCGATCCCGTTGAGTGACTCCTTTGCCCGACGAATGATGACTGGGTCCTTGGCCGCGATCTCCTCGGCCACCCGGCGAGCCGTGGCCGCCAGTTGCTCCCGTGGCACCACGTCGAGCACCGACCCGAAGTCCCGCAGCTCCGGTGCGGTGATCTGTCGGCAGGTGTAGACCATCGCCCGCATGAGTTGCTGCGGCACCAGCCGGGACAGGTGCGTCGCTGCGCCCAACGCACCCCGGTCCACCTCTGGTAGACCGAAGGTGGCATCATCGGCGGCCACCACGATGTCGGCGGTGCCGGCGAGGCCGACACCACCACCGAGGCAGAAGCCGTGGACGGCTGCCACGACCGGCACCGGACACTCGTAGACGGCGGCGAAGGCGGCATAGCAGCCCCGGTTGACGCCGATCAGCGCCGCGTGGTCGGTGCTGTGCTGGAGCTCCTTGAGGTCCACGCCGGCACAGAATCCTCGCCCCTCGGCGCTGAGGATCACGGCCGCCACAGTGGGGCTGGCCGCAGCGGTGTGGATGGCGTCGGCCAGTGCGAACCAGTCGTCGCTCGCCAGGGCGTTGACCGGGGGGATGGCGATGATCACCTCGCTGATCCGTTCGTCGCCGCGAATGTCGATGCCCATCGTTGATGCCTCCAGCTCCACCGGCTGCTCCGGAACGGAATCCACCCGTCTGCTCCGAACGGATAGCGACACACATGGCCAGCCCCGAACGCCGCCCAGACAGCTGCGACGAACCTAGCGCTTGCTTGGCGGAAATCTATCACGAAGCCGAGCTGTGCATCGATGCCTAACCCGGAGCCTGGCAGCGCCCGCGGGTTCGGCGTATCCTGCCGAGAAATAGAACAGGTTACACCTGGCTGCTGTGGAGGGTGGGCATGGTTCTCTCGATTAAGTCACGACGGGACGCGGTGGGGCTGACCCGGGGGGAACTGCTCCTCGCCGGTGACTGGCGGCCGTCGCGGGACGACCGGACGTGGGTGCACCTGCATCCGGCGACGGGTGAGGAGGTGGGGAAGTTCGCGGTCGCGGACGCCGCCGACGTGGACATTGCCGTCCGAGCCGCCCGAACTGCGTTCGACGAGGGGCCCTGGCCCCACAGTCGGGCGAAGGAGCGCATCCGGGTGCTGCGGCGGACCGCTGACCTCATCCGGGAGCACGCCGATGAACTGCTTGCGCTCCAGGCGCTCGACAACAGTGTTCCGTTGAGCTTTGGTGACGCCTATGCGGTGTCGGCCGAGTGTGCGGCCGACATTTTTGATCATCACGCTGGCTGGGTCGACAAGCTCGCTGGCGAGACGCTGTCGCCCTACCAGGGGGGTGACCACATGGTTTTCACCCTGCGCGAGCCGATCGGGGTGGTGGCGGCGGTCATCCCGTGGAATGCGCCCCTCCTGCTGGCGGCGCAGAAGCTCGCGCCGGCGTTGGCCACCGGATGCACCGTGGTGCTGAAGCCGTCGGAGTACGCCACCTTCGCCGTACTGCGACTGGTGCGGATTCTCGAGGAGGCCGGCGTTCCGCCGGGCGTGCTCAACGTGGTGACCGGGCCCGGGGAGACCACCGGCGAGGCGCTGGTCACCCACCCGCTGGTAGACAAGATCACCTTCACCGGCAGCCGTGGTGTGGGCCGGCGCATTCTGCATGCCGCGGCGGACAGAATCACCAGGGTGAGTTTGGAGCTCGGGGGAAAAAGCCCATCGATCGTCTTCGCCGATGCCGACATCTACGCCGCGGCGGCACTGACGATGGGAACAGTCACGGTGGGACTGTCGGGCCAGGTCTGTGTGGCCCACACCCGAGCGCTGGTCCAGCGGGAGGTCTACGACGACTTCCTCTCAATCGCCGCTGGTGCGACCGCCCTGGTGAATTACGGAGATCCCTTCGACGCCGAGACCACCGCCTCTCCGCTGATCAACACACGGCAGCTGGACCGCGTGCTCGGCTATGTCGGGAAGGGGCAGGAGGAGGGGGCCCGGCTGGTCTGTGGTGGTGAACGGGTTGGTGGAGAGCTGGCTGCCGGCAACTTCGTGACGCCGGCGCTCTTCGCCGACGTGGCCAGCGACATGACCATCGCCCGGGAGGAGATCTTCGGCCCGGTGCTCGGGGTGACGCCGTTCACCGACGAGCAGGAGGCGGTACGCCTGGCGAACGACACCGAGTACGGACTCGCCGCCACGGTGTGGACCAGCGATGTGAAGCGGGCCATGCGGCTTACCCGAGCCGTGCGGGCCGGAACCGTCGGCGTCAATGGCTACCAGGTAGAGCCCCATGCGGCCTTTGGTGGGTTCGGCCAGTCCGGCCTCGGGCGGGAGGGCGGGCGCGGCTCGGCGGAGTCATTCACCGAGGTGAAGGCCGTCCTCCTGCCCACCACGGATGAGCTCATGTAGGTGGCGGGCGTCGTCGCCGACCCGAGGTGGTGTCTGGTCGGCCACCGGCGACCGGCGACCGGCGACCGGCGGCAGAGCGGCAGAGCGCCAGGTGGCGGCGATCGATGATCGCCGCCACCTGGCGCCCCCGCGGTTGGCTACCGGCTCTCGCCGAACGTGGTCGCCGCCAGCGGCAGGGTGGCCTCGCAGGCGTAGCCCGTTCCGGCTGCCTGCTCGCCGAAGAGGGGCCCCAGGGCGTCGTGGAGGGCGATGGGCGACCAGGACTCGCCATCGGTGTGGAAACTTGCGCGCACGGTGGGTGGGGCCAGCACCGCGGCCACGCCCCCGTGGATCACGAAGACCTCGCCGTTGATCGGAGCTCCGGCCGGGCTCGCGAGGTACCGCACGAGCGGTGCGACGTGCGTTGGGGACAACGGATCGGTCGCATCCTCGGGGGAGGGTCCCATGAGCTCGCTGGTCATCGCCGTGCGCGCTCGTGGGCAGATGGCGTTGGCCCGGACGCCGTACCGGGCGCAGCTCCGCGCTGTCGCGACGGTGAGCGCCACCACACCGGCTTTCGCCGCGGCGTAGTTCGGCTGGCCGGGCGAGCCGAGCAGAAACGCCTCCGAGGAGGTGTTGATGATCCGGCCGTACACCGGGGTGCCGAGTGCCTTGCTGCGTTCGCGCCAGTAGGCGGTGGCGAAGCGGGTGGTGACGAAGTGGCCCCGCAGGTGCACCCGCAGGACAAGGTCCCACTCCTGCGCCGACATCGTGAAGACCATCCGATCGCGGAGGACGCCGGCGTTGTTGACCAGGATGTCCAGCCGGCCGTACGTGTCTAGGGCGGCTTTCAGGAGGGACTCACCGGTGGACCAGTCGCCGATGTCACCGGTGCACACCGTCGCCTCGCCGCCCGCCGCGGTGATCTCGGCGGCCACCGCCGTGACGGCGTCGCCGGGGAGGTCGTTGAGGATGAGCCGGGCTCCGCCTGCCGCCAGCTCGAGGGCTTCTGCGCGCCCCAAACCGTTACCGGCCCCGGTCACGATCGCGACCGTGCCGTCCAGTGTGAACTGCTGATCTGTCATTGGTGCTCCCTCGTCCGCGGGCAGTCGTAGCTCCGCCGGGCACATTGGTTGACCAATCGCTTGCTTGGGAGCGTATCAGCTTCGCGTAGGCTTCGCCCGGGGAGAGCGATCCGTCGGTGACCCCCCGGTCAACCTGCTCTCCGGAGCGAGAATTCCGTCGAATATCAGGCGCAGGACCGCGTCGGCAATCTGGTCGGCATTCCAGCCGTTGCTGCCGTTCTGCCCCCACCGCGTCGGTATCCACAACACGTCCCGCAGCAGCCGGTAGGTCAGCTTGGTGTCCAGATCGGAGCGGAAAAGTCCACTCTGCTTCCCCCGTTCCAACTGGTCTACCCAGAGGCGTTCGATCTCCCGGGTGGCGTCGCGCAGATAGTCGAAGCGGGGTACGGCGCGGAAGTGGTTCCAGTCGTTCTGCAGCATGGTCAGGGCGGCTCGATGTCGGGCCAGCGTCGCCGTGCTGGAGCGCACGAACTGCTCGATCGTGCGGCGTGGGTCGTCCGTGTCGGCGACCGCCTCGCGGTAGCCGGTGAGCACCTCGTTGAGGAAACCCGAGAGGAGCTCGTCCCCGATCGATTCCTTGGAGTCGAAGTGGTGGTAGAGGCTGCCGGAGAGGATTCCGGCCGCGTCGGCGATCTCCCGCACGGTGGTGGCTCGGAAGCCCTTCTCGGCGAACAGTTCCCCGGCCAGGCGTACGAGATGGGTGCGACGCTCTGACGGCAGGCCCGCGCTGCTGGCTTTCTTTGTGTTCACGGGTCGAATTATGCCGGTCACCCCGGCTGTGCCCCAGCCGCTTGCCCGGGCCCCTGTCAACCCCTAGGCTAGAACAGGTTTCACTTTTGGAGGTGATTTCGTGCGGGCGGCGATCTTTCACACGGTGGGTGACGACAAGGTCGAGATTCGCGATGACGTGACGGTGCTCGGGCCGGGCGCGGGGGAGGTCCGGATCCGGGTTCGAGCGGCCGGGGTGTGTCACTCCGATCGCTCAACGCGCGAGGGGGTGCTGCCACACCCGATGCCCGTGGTGCTGGGGCACGAGGCATCCGGCGATGTCATCGCGGTCGGCGATGGCGTGGAGGACCTGGCCGAGGGGGACCGGGTCGTGGTCAACTGGCTGCCCGCGTGTGGGTCCTGCGCCTCCTGCGCGCGCGGGGAGCCGTACCTGTGTTTGACCAGTGTGCTGGCCGGCTACGCCCAGCCGCGGTTCCTGGCTGGCGAGACCCCGGTCTTCGCGATGGCCGGGTGTGGTGCCTTCGCCGAGGAGATCGTTATTCCCCGTGCCGGCGCGGTGAAGGTGGCCCCCGACGTGCCGTACGAGGTGGCCGCGCTGGTCGGCTGTGGCGTGATGACCGGCGTCGGGGCCGTGATCAACACCGCCCAGGTCGAGCCCGGTGCCGCCGTCGCGGTGATCGGTTGCGGCGGCGTGGGTATTGCGGCGATCCAGGGCGCGCGGCTCGCCGGTGCCGCCGTCATCGTCGCGGTCGACACGGTCGAGGCCAAGCAGCAGACCGCGCTGCGGTTCGGTGCAACCCACGGGTGTGGCCCGGAGGCTTTGGGTGAGCTGTCAGCTCAGCTCACCGACGGCGAGGGCTTCGACACCGTCTTCGACGTGGTGGCTGCGCCGCAGACGCTGCGTACGGCGTGGACTGCGGCACGTCGGGGTGGGGCGGTGGTGGTCGTGGGTGCCGGTCGCTCCGATCAGCAGGTCACGTTCAGTCCCTTCGAGCTGTTGTTCGAGGGGAAGAGCATCACTTCCTCGCTCTACGGTGCGTCGCAGGCGCCGCGAGACTTTGACCGGATGTTCAACCTCTGGCGGGCTGGCCGACTCGACCTGAGTGCGATGATTACGCACCGGCTGCGGCTGGAGGAGGTCGGGGACGCCCTCGCCGCTCTCGGTCGCGGCGACGTGATCCGGCAGGTCATCTGTTACGACGGCGATTGACCCGCCGGTGTGATTGACTCGGCGACTCCGGTGGCCCACCGCCGCGGCAGCGCGGGCCGCAGTCAGGTGGGCCAACCGGGGTCGGGCGATCGGCTGGACGGGTGCTCAGCCCACCACTTCAGCGACCTGGCGTAGCTGCTGGGCGTTGCCCTGAACCAGCAGCGTCGTGACCACGGTCTCGCGCCACCGCTGCAGCTCGTCGCGGACCTTGGCGACCGGGCCGATCAGGGCGATGTCCTCCACCAGCGCCGTCGGCACGGCGGCGGTGGCTCGCTTCTTGTCGCCCGCCAGGTACGCCTCGGTGATCACGTCGCACTCCTTCTCGTAGCCGAGGCGGGCGAAGACGTCCCGGTGGAAGTTGACTGACTTGGCTCCCATGCCGCCCACGTATAGCGCGACGAAGGGTCGGAGCCGATCCGCCGCCCGCTCGATGTCGTCGTGGACGACGATCGGTACGGTCGCGGCGACCTCGAAACTGTCCAGGTCGCGGCGGGCGCCGGGGCGGGCGAAGCCCTCGGCCAGCGCGGCCCGGTAGAAGCTGTCCGCCTTGGGGGAGAAGAAGATCGGTAGCCAGCCATCGGCGATCTCCGCGGCTAGGGCGACGTTCTTCGGCCCCTCAGCGCCGAGGAAGATCGGGATGTCGGCGCGCAGCGGGTGGACGGTGGACTTCAGCGGCTTACCCAGCCCGGTGCCGCCGCGATGCGGTAGTTGGAAGAAGTCGCCGTCGTAGGTGACCGGCTCGGAGCGGGCGAGGACGGCGCGGATGATTTCGATGTACTCCCGGGTCCGGGCCAGCGGTCGCGGATAGGGCTGGCCGTACCACCCCTCCACGACCTGCGGGCCGGACACGCCGAGCCCGAGGACGAACCGGCCGCCGGAGAGGTGGTCGAGGGTGAGCGCGGCCATCGCCGCAGCGGTCGGAGTGCGGGCCGACATCTGCATGATGTTGGTGCCCAGCCGGACGGTGGAGGTGCTCGCTCCCCACCACGCGAGTGGGGTGAGGCAGTCCGATCCGTACGCCTCGGCGGCCCAGACGGAGTCGAAGCCGAGTCGGTCGGCCTCGGCGATGGCCGCCGTGACGCCCTCGGGTGGCCCGGAGGACCAGTAGCCGGTCGTGTAGCCAAGCTTCATGGGGGTGTCCTTCCAGGTCCCCGGGAGTCCCGGGTGCGGGGGAAGCCGGTGGGGGCCGGCTCGCTCCGCGTGGTGACGGTGGGCAGGGTGCCGGTGGGCAGGTTCGACGGTCGGGAGAACTGCCGCCGGTATTCCACAACAGGGATAGTCATATCATTGAGTATGGTTCGGGGGAAGGGTCGGCGACGCGGTGCCGGCCCACCGAACTCCGTCCTCACCCGGAGCGGGAGGTGTGGCCATGGCACTGCGGCACGCGGTGTTGGCGGCGCTGCTCGATGGGGAGTACAGCGGCTACCAGCTGGCCAAAATCTTCGATGTTTCCTGCTCCAACTTCTGGTACGCGGTACCCCAGCAGCTCTACGCAGAGTTGACCAAGCTGGAGCGGGCGGGGTTGATCACCGGTCGCCAGGTCATCCAGCACGACCGTCCCAACAAGCGGCTGTTCACGGTCACCCCCGCCGGCCTCGCCGAACTGGCCGCCTTCGCCGCCGTGCCGTCGAAGCCGTCGTCGACCCGGGAGGACCTGCTCGTCATGGTCCAGGCCGTGGACCGACTCGACCCGGCGCCGGTCATCGCCCAGCTCGAGGAGCGGGCGGTCATCGCCGCCGCCAAGGTGGAACTCTTCGACCGGATGCTTCGGCAGTTGCGCGGTGACCTGACCGAGGAGACGTTCCTGCACGAGAGTAACCGGGTCGGGCCGTACCTCACCTGCCTGCGGGGGCGTCGCTTCGAGCAGGAGAATCGCGAGTGGTGTGTGCAGGTCGCTGCCCTGCTCCGCGCTCGTGCTCCGGTGTCACGCTGACCCTGCCGGTGCCGGGCTGACCTGCGCTCGGCAGCCAGCACGGGCGGGGGCACCGCCGGTCGGTCAGCCACGCCGGGCGGTATTCGACCAAGCCGGCGTGCCGGGGCAGTGCGGCGTGGAATGGTGAGAGCCATGAAGCGGGACCGGGATGAGGTGTTCGTCGAGTACACAAAGTCGATCTGCCCGGTCTGCAAGGTCGTTGTCGACGGACAGGTCAACCTCCGCGACGACAAGGTCTACCTGCGGAAGCGCTGTCCGGAGCACGGCCAGTTCGAGGCGTTGGTGTACGGCGACGCGCGGATGTATCTCGATAGCGCCCGATTCAACAAGCCCGGCACGATCCCGCTGACCTTCCAGACCGAGGTGCGCGACGGCTGCCCGTCGGACTGTGGGCTGTGTCCGGAGCACAAACAGCACGCCTGTCTGGGCATAATCGAGGTCAACACCGGCTGTAACCTCGACTGCCCGATCTGCTTCGCCGACTCCGGTCACCAGCCCGACGGGTACGCCATCAGCCTCGCGCAGTGTGAGCGGATGCTCGACGTCTTCGTGGCGAGTGAGGGCGAGGCCGAGGTGGTGATGTTCTCCGGCGGGGAGCCCACCATCCATCGGCAGATCCTGGACTTCGTGGACGCCGCCCAGGCCCGCCCGATTCGGGCCGTCAACCTGAACACCAACGGAATCCGGCTCGCCAGCGACCGGGGGTTCGTCGCAGCGCTCGGCGAGCGGAACCGTCCCGGCCGGGCGGTCAACATCTACCTGCAGTTCGACGGGTTCGACGAGCGGACACACCGGGAGATCCGGGGTCGGGACCTGCGTGAGATCAAGCAGCGCGCGTTGGACAACTGCGCCGAGGTCGGCCTCACCGTCACCCTGGTGGCCGCGGTCGAACGGGGGCTCAACGAGCATGAACTCGGCGCCATCATCAGCCACGGCCTAGCGCACCCTGCCGTGCGCAGTGTCTCGTTCCAGCCGGTCACCCACTCCGGCCGACACACGCCCTTCGACCCGCTGACCCGGCTGACCAACTCCGACATCATTCACCTTGTCGCGCGGCAGCGGCCCGACTGGTTCCGGGCCGAGGACTTCTTCCCGGTGCCGTGCTGCTTCCCGACCTGCCGGTCGATCACCTATCTACTCACCTCGGGCACGCCCGGCGCCGAGGACTTCGCGGTGGTGCCGATTCCCCGGCTGCTCGACGTGGCGGACCACCTCGACTACGTCACCAACCGGGTGGTGCCGGACCCCGCTGTTCGGGAAGCGCTGGAGAAGCTGTGGTCGGCGTCGGCATTCATGGGCACCGACACGACCAACGTGCGCCTCGCCCAGACCGCCGCGGCGCTGGACTGTGCCGACGCCTGCGGCGTCAACCTACCCGAGGCGGTGGCGAACCTGACCGACCGGGCCTTCATGATCGTGATCCAGGACTTCCAGGACCCGTACACCCTCAACGTGCGGCAGCTGATGAAGTGTTGCGTCGAGGAGATCACCCCGGACGGCAGACTGATCCCGTTCTGCGCCTACAACTCGGTCGGCTACCGGGAACAGGTCCGCGAGCAGATGTCCGGGGTGCCGGTCGCCGACGTGGTGCCCAACGCACTCGCGCTGCGCTCGATGATCACCGATAGCCCGTACGGGTCGAAGGTCGCCCAGCGTTCCGACGGCGTCGCCGCCGAGCGGCGGGTGGCATCGGACGCCACCAACGTCGGGCGGCGGATCCGGTGACGAGGAGCAAGCCCGCAGCGGACCCGAAGGGCTGCTGCGCCGCGGTCTACGGTTCGGACCTGGTCGCCCTGCTACTCGGGGATGCATACCATCCCGGTGGTTCGTCGCTGACCCGCCGGCTCGCCGCCCGACTGGCGTTGACCGGCGGGGAACGCGTGCTCGATGTGGCGAGCGGACGGGGTACCAGCGCGCTGCTGCTGGCGTCCGAGTACGGCTGCACGGTGACCGGTGTGGACCTCGCCGGTCCCAACGTCGAGGCGGCCACCCGGGTGGCCCGGTCCGTTGGGCTCGCCGACCAGGTGCGGTTCCGGCGGGGAGACGCCGAGCGGCTGGCTGTCGACTCGCACTCGGTGGAGGTGGTGGTCTGCGAATGCGCCTTCTGCACCTTCCCTGACAAGCCCACCGCAGCGGGGGAGCTGGCCCGGGTGCTGGTCCCGGGCGGTCAGCTCGGGCTGGCCGATGTGGTCGCCGTCCCCGACCGGCTGCCCCCCGAACTGACCGGGTTGGGAGCGTGGATCGCCTGCGTTGCCGATGCGCGTCCCCTCGATGAGTACGTCGCCCTGCTGGCCGGTGCGGGGTTGACGACAACCCACACCGAACGGAATGACTCCGCGGTCACCGAGATGATCGACCGGATCGAGGCGCGCCTGACCGTGCTGCGGATGACTGCCGCGGATCAGGCGGTGGCGCTCGGCCTGGACTTCGACCGGGCCCCGGCGGTCTTGGCCGCGGCCCGGGCCGCAGTCGCCGACGGTGTGCTCGGCTACGCCATCCTGACGGCCAGGAAGCCGGGAACTAGCCCGGGCTGAAGCTCTCGGCCCGTGGCGCAGCGTGGCGTTCGGTTCGCCGCAGCCGACGGAGGCGGGTAGCGATTGGCGTGAATCGACCGCTTGCCGTCCGGGCGGGCGCCCGATAGCCTCTCGCCGTCAAGGTGCACGGGAAGCCGGTGGAAGACCGGCGCGGCCCTCGCCACTGTGACCGGGTAGTGATCTCTGACTGTGCCACTGGGCCTAACCAGGCCTGGGAAGGCTGGAGTGAACGTCGATCCGGAAGCCAGGAGACCGGCCTTGACACGGATCTCATCCACGAGGTGCTGGAAGGGAAGGTCATTCGATGCATATCGCCGAGGGGTATCTCCCTCCGGAACAGGCGGCGGCGTGGTTCGTCGTGTCCGCGCCCTTCGTCGTCCACGGGAGCCGGGCCCTGGTCCGGCAGGTCCGTGCAGATCCAGACTCGAAACTGCTGCTCGGTGCGGCCGGTGCCTTCACCTTCGCGCTGTCCGCATTGAAGATCCCGTCGGTGACCGGGTCGAGTTCCCACCCGACCGGCACCGGGCTGGGGGCGGTGCTGTTCCGACCGCCGGTGATGAGCGTCCTCGGCGGCATCGTGCTGCTGTTTCAGGCGCTGCTGCTGGCCCACGGCGGGCTGAGCACGCTGGGCGCGAACATCTTCTCGATGGCGATCGTCGGCCCATGGGTGGCGTATGGGAGCTACACCATGGTCCGTCGTGCTGGCGGTGGACTGGGCCCGGCGGTCTTCGCCGCCGCGGCCCTGGGCAGCCTGGCGACGTACGGTGTCACCGTTGCCCAGCTGGCCCTGGCGTTCCCCGACCCGGTCTCCGGCGTCGGCGGTGCGCTGGCGAAGTTTGGCGGGATCTTCGCCGTGACCCAGATTCCGTTGGCGATCAGCGAGGGACTGCTGACCGTGCTGGTGGTCCGCCTGCTGAGTCGGACCAGCGGGGACGACCTGCGTCGGCTCGGCCTGCTGCGCCCGGCGGCGGAGGTACGGGCATGAGGCGCTTCTCCTGGGTCAACCTGCTGTTGCTGCTCGCGGTGCTGCTCCTGGCGGTGGTGCCGCTGGCGTTCGGCCTCGGGTCGGGGGAGGAACCCTTCTCCGGCGCGGACGCCCTCGCCGAACAGGCCATCGTCGACGATCACCCGGACTACCAGCCGTGGTTCTCGCCGATCTACGAGCCGCCGTCGGCCGAACTGGAGTCGGCGTTCTTCGCCCTTCAGGCCGCGCTCGGCGCCGGCCTGCTCGGCTACTACTTCGGTGTTGCCCGGACCCGGCAGCGGCAGCGCGACGCTGTCGATCGACAGCGCGGTTAGCGTGTTCGCCCTCGACATCGCCGCGCACACCGGTCCCTGGCGAGATCGGCACCCCGCCGAGAAGGCGCTGCTCGCGCTCGGGCTGCTGGTCTGCGCGGTGGCCCTGCCCACCTGGCCCGCCGCGCTCCTGTCCGGTGGCGCGGCGGCAGTGCTGCTGGCCGCCGCACGGGTGCCACTGGTCGTGGTGCTGCGGGCGGCCCGGGTGCCGTTGCTCTTCGTGGCCACGTCAACTATTCCGTTGCTGGTGTCGATGCCGGCTCCGGCCCGACTGGCGATCGACCCCGCCGGCCTGCCGCTGGCGGCACAGACCGCGGGCCGGTCCGTGGCGGCGTTGACCTGCCTGCTGCTGTTCACCGCCACCACACCGTTGTCGGATGTCCTGCCACGACTGCACCGGCTGGGGATCCCCCCGGCGGTCACCGAGGTTGCCGCGCTGACGTACCGGATGCTCTTTCTCCTGGTGGAGAGCGTGCGTGCGGTCCGACAGGCGCAGGCGGCCCGGCTTGGCTTCCGTACCTGGCGGACCGCCTACCGGTCGCTGGCCGGACAAGCGGGGGCGGTGTTCGTCCGGGCGTTGCACCGGGCGCGGCGGCTGGAGGAAGGACTGGCGGTGCGGGGCTACACCGGTTCACTCGCCGTACAGGTGGCGGCACACCGGGTGTCGGTGCCGTTCGTCGCGGCGACCACGGTGTTGCTCGGCGCGATTGTCACGGTCAGCACCGGGTTGGTGTCCCCTTGGTGAACGCCTCGCTGCTGGAGTTCGACGAGGTGGGCTTCGCCTACCAGCCCGGTCGGCCGATCCTGGCCGGGGTCAACCTTCGGATCGACTCGGGTCAGCGGCTGGCCGTGCTGGGCCCGAACGGTGGCGGCAAGACCACGCTGTTCCGGCTGGCGGCCGGCGCGCTGCGGCCCGCCACGGGCCAGATCGCCGTCGCCGGCACCCGGGCGCGGTACACGCGGGCCGGCCTACGGGAGCTGCGGCAGCAGGTGCAGCTGGTGGTGCAGGACCCGGACGACCAGCTCTTCTCCGCCAATGTCCGGCAGGATGTCTCCTTCGGGCCGGTCAACCTGGGGCTCCCGGCCGAGCAGGTGCGGCGGCGCTGTGACGCGGCGCTGGCGGCGCTCGGTGTGGCGGAGATCGCCGAGCGACCCACCCATCTGCTCTCCTACGGCCAGCGCAAGCGGGTGGCCATCGCCGGCGCGGTCGCGATGCACCCGCGGCTGCTGATTCTCGACGAACCGACCGCCGGGCTCGACCCGTCCGGGGTGGAAGCACTGCTGCGCACCCTGGACGACCTGCACACCGCGGGTACGACGGTGGTGCTCTCCACCCATGACGTCGACCTCGCCTTCCGCTGGGCGGACGCGGTTGCGTTGGTCTCCGGCGGTGGCGTGCGGACCGTAGCCATGGCGGACGGCCTTGCCGATGGGGGCCTGCTCGCGGCGGCACACCTGGTGCCGGCGTGGGCACCGCTGGTGCACCGACTCCTGGACCGGATTCCGGAGCTGGCGGGGGCCCGTCCGCGAGCGGTGAGCGAACTCGCCGAGCTGCTCAACGATGCCGAGCTGCTCAACGAGGCTGCGTTGTTCAACGAGGTTGTGCCGGACGACCGGTGATCGCCGCAACCGGCTGCGTGGCGTGGCCGGGGCGGCGGTCACGCCATGCAGCCGCGCCAACGGCGCTGATTCCGCTGGGACAGCGGCGCCAACGGGTGCCGGGCAGTGCCGAGCACTGCCCGGCACCCGTTGGTCAGGCTGTGCCGCGTCGGCGGCGCAAGAGCACCAGGCCGCCGGCCACCAGGACCAACAGGATCCCGCCGCCGATCGCCGCCGCCGTGCCGATCCCGCTGCCGCCGTCGTCGTCGGTCGCCGCCACCGGGCTGGCCGCCGCGGGCTCCCCCGACGGTGTGGTGGGCTCGGCCGCGGAGGACGACTTCGCCGGCGTCGGAGCCGGCGCCTCGGCGCCAGCGGGGTCGGCGACGGTGAACGTGTACGAGCCCTGGACCGGGTGCCCGTCGGCGGAGACGACCCGGTACGCCACGGTGTAGGTGCCGTTCGCCAGAGCTCCGTCGATGCTTATCGTGCCCTTTGCCCCGGTGACCACGGGTTCACCGGTGGCGACCTTCTGCTCCGCGGCGTCGGAGAGGACGATGGTGGTGAACGCCGGATCCAGCTTCTGGAGGAATTCCAGGGTGATCTCGGCCGGCGCCTTGTCCAGCTCGGCGTTCTTGGCCGGTGTGGTGGTCTTCAGGGAATTGTGCGCAGCAGCCGGCGCGGCCGGTACGAGCAGCAGCGCGGCGGCGGCGAGGACTGCGGCGAGGAAGCCGGCGGGTCTCGGGCGGGTGTTGGTCCGCATGGTTCTCCTGTCGAGGTCAGCCGAGCAGTTGCTGGCCGACCCAGCTGCCTTCGGGGCAGCCGGGTGGGATCGCGAAGACGGCGGAGCCGATCGGGGTGGTCCACTCGTTGAGTAGGTCCCGCTCGGCCAGCCGTCGTTGGATGGGTAGGAACTGCTGGGTGATGTCGGCCTGGTACGAGGCGAAGATCAGGCCGCTGTCCGCAGTGCCGTCGGCGCTGGGCACGCCGTCGTAATTGTAGGGGCGGCGCAGAATCCGGAGCCGGTCCTCGGTGACGTGGGAGCGGGTCAGGTGCGAGAAGTCCGGGATGACGGTGAGCCCGCCCGACCCGAGGGCGTCGAAGTCGGGCTCGTCGTGTTCGTCCGTGCCGGTCAGCGGCGCGCCGGTGTCGAGCCGGCGGCCGACGGACAACTCCCGGTCGGTGCGGCCGAGGAGGTCCCACGACTCCAGGTTCATGCTGATCCGCCGGACGACCAGGGTGGTGCTGTCGCGCAGCCAGGCCGGCCCGTCCGGTACCCACACCGCGGTCTCCAGGGGAGCGCCCGGCTTCGGGTTGGCGGTGCCGTCGAGTTGGCCGAAGAGGTTGCGCTGGGTGCGCCCCGGCTCGGCCCCGGCCGCGCGCCGGAAGCCTTGCTGCACCCAGGCGACGGTGGCGAAAGGGCGGCTGTCTTTTACCAGCACCCGCTGGGCATGCGCGACGGTCAGCGGGTCGTCGGCGCAGATCTGCAGCAGCAGGTCTCCGCCGGACCAGTGGGGGGAGAGCCGGTCGATGCGGAACGCCGGGAGGGCGGCCACCGATGGTGGCCGCCGCTCGTCGACGTTGGCCGCTTGGTAGAAGCCGGGGCCGAAGCCGAAGGTCACCGTCAGCCGGGCCGGCAGCAGTCCGAGCTCCGGCTCGGTGTCGGCTAGGGCGGGACGGCCCTGGGTGAGGCGGGCGGCGTCGTCGGAGAGCAGTCGCAGCATCCGTCCCAGCGCCTCCCGGTCCGTCTCCGGCCGGAGGACGAGCGCGACGAACGCCGCGTGTGCCTGCGGTTCGGTGGCGACCCCCGCCTGTCGGGTCCCGTGGAACGGTTCGACGGCGAGCCCGATCTCCGCCACCGGCGCCAGCTCGGCGGGGCGGGTCGCGGGGTCGTCCGAGGAGCCGACGGCGGTGACCGCCACGGTGGCGCCGAGCGCGCCACCGGCGGCCAGGGCACCGCCCGCGAGTAGACCGCGCCGGCTCACCGCGCGGGGGCCGCTCCCAGTCACGACGCTGCGCTGGGGCTCATGGACATATCCGGCATGCTGTGCTCGGGGTCGTAGCTCTCCTCCGCGCCGGTGAACGGCTTCGCCACTGCCGTAAAGGACTGGGTCCGACCGTCGGCGAAGGCGAGGGTGAAGGTCAGCTCATCCCCGGCCCGCACCGGCTGCTGCAGATCCAGCATCATCAGGTGGTCGCCGCCGGGCTCGAGCATGTGGCTGCTCTTCGCCTTGATCACGATGCCGCCCTCCTTGGCCTGCATGACCATCTCCCCATCCTTCATGGTCATCTCATGCAGCTCCATCGGCGACACCTCGGTGCTGACGCCGGTCAGGGTCACGTCGGCGTCGCTCTCGTTCACCAGGGTGGCGAACGCCGCGGTCATCCCCTTGTCGGCGGCCTTCACCCACGGGTCGTTGATCCCGACCACGTCGGCGGGGGCATCCGCCGCCGGAGCGGTCGTCCCCGACGGGGTTGGGTTGGTCGCCGACGAGTCGCCGGATGAGCCACAACCGGCCATGGCGGCGGTCAGCAGGGCAGCGGCGACCAGGGCGGCCGGGCGTAGGCGCCGACCGGTGACGTTGCTTGGCATGTAGGGCCTCTCTGAGTTCGGTGTCGACTGTTGGTCGGTTCGGCAGGGTGGGACAGTTCCCGGTGATTCGGTTAGCAACATCACCGGTATCGGGACGCTCAGGCCGCCGCCCGCTACCGGGGCGCTCAGGCCGCCGCGTTGTCCCGATGGCACGCCGAACCCGGAACCGGCGGGGACACGAGCCGTAGACCAGGCGGGGGCGGCTCGTCCTCGGCCCGGATGCGCCAGCGGGGACGATCAGTGCGAAGGCCGGTGGGCGGGCCGTCCGGGTGTAGGCCCGGCCGGGACATGGCCACGACGATCGCATAGCCAACGAAGAGGAATCCGTGACTGACCAGCCGGGCGGTCTCCACCCGGCCGGTCATCAGGTCGTTGACCGACAGGAGCACCAGCGTGCCGACGAAGGCGCTCAACATGGGCAGTAGCCCGGTTGGTGGGGTGCGGCGGGCGGCCACGAACAGGAACCCGGCGCCGACCGCGATGTTCCACGCCGCTGCCTCGTGCCACAGGTGGCCCGAGGCCAGCGGTCCGCCGGCGTGGATGTGTGGGCCTGCCGCCGCCTGACCGACCTGGGTCAGACCCAGCAGGACCTGCAGCGCCCCGGTCAGCCCGAGTGCTGCGCGCAGGGCGATCACCAGCCGCTGTCGCCACGGCGGCCGCGTCGTTGACCCCGCCGGGGCCGCCGGGGCCGCCGGGGCCGCCGGGGCCGCCGGGGCCGCCGGGGCCGCCGGGGCCGTTGCGGGAAGTGCGGCCAGGACCGCATCGGTGAGGTCGGGGCCGATTACGCTGACCGACAGCCGGGCCCGGCGGGTGATCGCCGCCGCCTGGTCGAACCATGTGCGGCACCCACCGCAGCTGGCCAGGTGGGAGTCGGCTGCCGCCCGCTCAGCCGGGGTCTCCTCCCCGTCCAACTGCGCCGACAACACCTCGCGCCACTGCTCACACCCCATGTACCGGTAGTCGGACCGGTGCCGGCGTTGGTTCCCGTGCGGGACGGGAAGGTCTTCAACCGGTTGCGGTGTGCCCGGCCGACCTGCTGGAGCGGGCCTGTAGGGCGACAACCAGCTCCTCCCGGGCCCGGGACACCCTTGACCTGATCGTCCCGACCGGGCAGCCGCACACCTGCGCGGCCTCGGCGTAGGAGAGGCCGAGAACCTGGGTGACGACGAATGCCTCCCGACGGTCGGTCGGCAGCGCCGCGATGATCTGCTCCAGGGCGACCTGCCGGTCGAAGCTGCTCTCGTCGGCGTCGGTGATGTCGTGGGAGTCGGTCATCGGAACCGTCCGCGGACGGGACGTGGCGGTCCGCACGTGGTCCACCGCGACCCGCCGGGCGATGCTGAACAACCAGGTACGCGCGGAGGATCGGCCGGCGAATGAGGGAAGCGACCGCAGCGCGCGCAGGTAGGTCTCCTGCGTCAGGTCATCCGCCTCGGCGGGGGAGATCAAGGCGGCCAGGAAGCGCCGTACCTGTTGTTGGGTCCCCCGGATGAAGGCGGCGGCGGCCGTCTGGTCACCGCGTCCGGCCTGCAGAGCCCACGAGGTGACATCGGTGTCGTCGGTCACGGTGGGTACCTCCGGGGTGAGCATCGTGCTGAACGGTAGCGTACGACCTTCCCGGCGCGCCGCTATCTCGCCGGTTCGGGGTCGCCAACCGTTGTGGATCACTTCGTGGCCGTGGTTCCCACCTCCTGGGCAGCTCGGCCCATCCGGGTGACGGCGTCGGTGAGGATGGCGGGGGAGGTGGCGAAGTTCAGCCGGACCCAGCCCGCGCCACCGGTGCCGAAGGCGTACCCGGAGCTGAGGGCCACCCGCGCACGTTCCAGGAACAGCTCGGCCGGCCCGGCGCTCTCCTCGCCGGGTGCGCTGTCGGGTTGGGCACTGTGCGGGGCGAGACGCCGGCAGTCCAGCCAGGCCAGGTAGGTGCCTTCGGGGCGGTGGTAGCCGACGGTGGGCAGCTGCTCGGCCAGCAGCGCCTCCAACCGGGCGCGGTTGGCGTGGAGTCCGTGGAGGAGGTGGTCGAGCCACTCCCCGCCGGCCCGCAGGGCGGCCGTCTGCGCGACCACACCCAGGTGGCTCGGCCCGTGGCTGACCTCTTCCGGCATCCGGGCCAGCTCAGCCCCGGCGCGTGGTCCCGCGATCGCGAGTGCCGCCTTCAAACCGGCGAGGTTCCACGCCTTGGAGGCGGAGGTCACCGCGAAGGCATCCTCGGCGCCGGTCACGGTCAGGTACGGGGTGACGTCTGCCCCCGGCAGCGCCAGCGGAGCGTGGATCTCGTCGGAGATCACCCGTACGCCGTGCCGGTCGGCCAGCTCGGCGACGGCCTCGAGTTCCGCCCGGTGATGTACCACCCCGGTGGGGTTGTGTGGGTTGCATAGCAGGAAGGCCGGCCGCTTGCTGCGGGCCCTGGCCCGCCGGAAGGCCTCGTCGAGGGCGGCGAGATCGATCCGTAGGTCGGCCCCGAGCGGGGCCTCGACGACCTGCCGCCCGGCGTGCCGGGTGAACGCGTAGAAGGGCGGGTAGACGGGGGAGCAGACCACCACGGTGTCGCCGGGGTCGGTCACCAGCCGGAGCACCTCGACGATGCCCAGCATCACGTCGGCTACCACCGCGGTTCGGCCGGGGGAGAAGTCGGTCCAGCCCCAGCGTTCGGCGGCGAATTCGCCGAACGCCTCCGCGTATCCCGTGGGGTGGGCGTAGCCGGTGTCGCCGAGCGCGATGGCGCGCTGTAGCGCGTCGGCGACGGCGGGGGCGAGAGGGACGTCCATCTCCGCCACCCAGAGCGGAAGCACGTCCGGGCCGTACCTGCCCCACTTCACACTGGTACGTCGCCGGAGCTGTTCCAGCGTGAGCTGGGTGAGTGGGTTCGGTGCGGCGGTGGGGTGCTCGTCGGCGGGTGTGGAGCGGGACATCCGCCCACCCTAGGGCGTCCGGCGGCGGCCGGACTCGCGGCACTGGTCGTCGGCGCCGGACCGCGCGCCTCGGCCCGGTACGTGCTTGCCCGGCATTGAACGACTGTTTAATCTAACGGGGTGGCATCCGACGGCGGCGTTGTCGAGACTCGGGTTGGTGGCTTCGGCACCACGGGTCCACGCCGCGGTGCCGCCGGGACCGCATCGGGTCCATGCGGTCCGGTGCGTCTTCGATTCCTCGGGCGCCGGGTCGCCGCCGGTATCACGGCGCCGGTCCTCGAGCGTTTCACCCAGGGGCTGCACGTCGATCGCTCAATGCTGGATGACTATCTGATGTACGTCCCGGACCCGCCCGCGGCGGGCGACGCAGCAGGCACTGCGTACCGGCTGTCACGCCCCCCGGCGTGAATTCTCTCCGCGGCGGCTCACCGACTCTCTGTGGCTCCGCGTGACCGACGACATCGGACCAACCCCGGGGCTCAACCCTGCCCGGGGCCCTCCCTCGAACGAGGTCTACGACCATGACCACGGCAATCGATATTCAGCACATCGACAAGCACTTCGGCCGCATCAAGGCACTGGACGGTCTCGACCTGCGGGTCGAGACCGGTACCGTGCACGGCTTCCTCGGCCCCAACGGTGCCGGCAAGTCCACCACCATCCGGATCCTGCTGGGGCTGCTCCGCGCCGACCGGGGCCGGGTCCGGCTACTCGGCGGCGACCCGTGGGCCGACGCGGTGCGACTGCACCGCCGGCTCGCCTACGTCCCCGGCGACGTGGAGCTCTGGCCCAACCTGACCGGCGGCGAAGCGATCGACCTCTTCGCTCGCCTGCGCGGTGGGACCGACCCGGTTCGCCGCGACGAGCTGTGCCAACGCTTCGACCTCGATCCGCGCAAGAAGGGACGGACCTACTCGAAGGGCAACCGGCAGAAGGTCGCCCTGATCGCGGCGCTGGCCAGCGACGTGGACCTGCTGCTGCTCGACGAGCCGACCGCCGGGCTGGACCCGCTGATGGAGGCGGTGTTTCAGGAGTGCATCCGGGAGGCCCGCGCGGCCGGCCGGACCGTCCTGCTCTCCAGCCACGTCCTCGCCCAGGTCGAGGTGCTGGCCGACCAGATCTCGATCATCCGGCAGGGGCGGATCGTCGAGACCGGCTCCCTGACCGACCTGCGTCACCTGACCCGGACCTCCGTGGACGCGATCGTCGACAGTCCGGCCGCCGCGCTCGCCACCCTGGCCGGCGTACACGGGCTGCAGGACATCGACGGCCACGTCCGCTTCGAGGTTGACGGCGAGCACCTCGCCGTCGTCGTCCGGCGGTTGGGCGACCTCGGCGTACGCGGGCTGACCGTCCGGCCGCCAACCCTGGAACAGCTGCTGCTGCGGCACTACGGCGATGAGTCGGCCCGCCACGGGGCGGTGGCGTGATGGCCACCGTGACGGTGAACCGTCCGGTGCTCGCCACGCCCGGTCAGGGCGGCGGCCGGGTCACCGGGACCGGCACGCTGCTGCGGTTCATGCTGCGCCGGGACCGGATCCGCCTCCCGGCGTGGACCCTCGGCCTGGCGCTGCTGATGGGGTACTTCGCCACCGCGCTGGAGACCTTCGTCGAGAGCCCGGCGGATCTGGAAGGGCTGACCGCCTTCTCCGGCAGCCCGGCCGGTGCGCTCTTCGGCGGCCCGGGATTCGGCTTCGACGACCTGACCATCGAGCGTTTCCTCGCCGGGCAGTACGGCCTCTACGTGGCCCTCGGCGCGGGCCTGATGGGGCTCTTGACCGTTGTCCGGCACACCCGCGCCGAGGAGCGCTCCGGTCGGGCCGAGCTGGTCCGCGCCAGCGTGGTCGGCCGGCACGCCCAGCTCACCGCCGTGCTGGTGCTCGTCGCCATGATGGCCGCGGTCGTCGCCATCCTGATCGGTGGCCTGATGGCCAGCCGGGGGTACGACCTCGGGGGGGCGTTGCTGTTCGGGGCCTCGGTTGGTGCGGTGGCGCTGGTATTCGCCGGAGTCGCGGCGGTCACCGCCCAACTGTCGGAGTATCCGCGGGCCGCCTCCGGCGCCGCCGGTGCCCTGCTCGGAGCCGCGTTCGTGCTGCGCGGGCTGGGTGACATGGCGGCGGTGCAGGGCAGCGGCGCGTCCTGGCTGTCCTGGCTGTCACCGGTCGGTTGGTCCCAGCAGACCGCGCCGTACGTGCACGACCGCTGGTGGCCACTGGCGATCTCGCTGGCCTTCGCGGTGACGGCCGCGGCCGCCGGCTACGCGCTCTCCGCCCGCCGGGACTTCGGCGCCGGGCTCGTGCCGCCCCGCCCGGGACCGGCCCGGGCGGCGGCCTGGCTGGACGGGCCGCTCGCCCTCGCGTTCCGGCTGCACCGGGCCAGCCTGATCGGGTGGAGCGTGGGACTGCTCGCCGCCGGTCTCGCCTACGGCTCGTTCACCCAGCCACTGCTCGACGGGTTCACCGACGCACCCGAGGACATGGTCGCCATCATGGGCGGTACGGAGAACCTGCTGGATGGCTACCTCGGCACCATGGGGCTCACCATGGCCCTCGTCGTCGGGGTCTACGTGGTGCTCGCCGTGCAGACCCTGCGTTCCGAGGAGAGCGAGGGGCGGGCCGAGTCGGTCCTCGCGACGGCCGTCAGCCGGTCAGCCTGGATCGGCAGCCACCTCGTGGTGACGGCAGTGGGCGTACCGTGGCTGTTGCTGGTGGCGGGCGCCGGTATGGGGGTCGGGGCGGCGGTGAGCACCGGCGACGCCGGGTCCCTCGGTGGCCTGCTGCTCGGCCACGTGGCGCACACTCCGGCGGTCTGGCTGCTCCTTGCCGCCGCCGCGCTGCTCTATGCGGTGGCGCCGCGGGTGCTGCCGCTGATCTGGGTGGTGCTCGGCTACGGGCTGATCGTCGGGTACTTCGCCCCGATCCTCGAGATTCCCGCCAGCGCCGCGCGGCTGTCCCCCTTCGCGCACGTCGGCGAACATCCGTTGGAGGAGGTCAGTGTGGTCGCGGTCCTGGTACTGACCGGGCTTGCCGCGGTGACCGCCCAGGTGGCTCGCCTGGTGTTCCGGCGGGACGTGGTCGGTCGAACCTGACCGGACTGTCGAGCCTGACCGCGTTTCTGTGGGGCGGCGAGGGATCGTCGTCCCACGGGAACCTTCCGGCGCCCGGCCACGTCTGATCCGACATGACCAATAGTCGACTCCGTTGGACGGCGCCCGCCGTGTCGCTGCTCCTGCTCGTCACCGCCTGCGGCCCGCAGGGCGAGGCGGCCAACGCGGACGATCCCGGCCAGCCGGAGGCGTCGCACCCCGCTGACGCGGTGGTGTTCCAGATGGCCGCCATCGGTGGGTTCGGGATGCCGTCCGAGCTGTCCAGCCGCATCCCGTCCCTCAGCGTCTACGGTGACGGACGGGTGATCAGTGAGGGCCCCACGATCCTGATCTACCCGGGGCCCGCGCTGCCCAACCTCCAGGTCCACCCGATCGCCCCCGAGGACGTGTCGACGCTGCTGGAATCGGCGCGGGCCGCCGGCCTGGACGGCGCGGTGGACTTCGGCACTCCGGCGATCGCCGACGCCCCGACAACCCGATTCACCGTACGCGGCGCGAACGGCACCGAGCAGATCGACGTCCCGGCCCTCACCGAGGCGAGCGACGACGCGCCCGGCCTCACCGCCGACCAGCGGGCGGCCCGAACGCAGCTGCGGGCGTTCGTCGCGTCACTCACCAGCGAGTCGGGTCTGCTGGCGCCGACCAAGGCGAACAGCGCGAAACCCTACGTGCCCACCGTGGTCGCGGGCGTCGCGGAACCGTTCACCGACCCCGAGGGCCTCGGCCAGCCCGAGGTAGCCTGGCCCGGGCCGACGCTGCCCGGCGACCCCCTCGGTGCCGACACCGGGCCGGGCTGTGTGACCGTAACCGGAGCTGAGCTGCAGACGCTGCTCGCGACGGCGGCGGAGACCACCGCGGCGGCGCCGTGGACCTCGGACGGCAAGAGCTGGACGGTGCAGCTGCGACCGTTGCTGCCGGATGAGACGAGCTGCGGGGATCTCGTGGCCAACGGCTGACGCGGGCCCAGGCCGGGCAGCGCGAGCCACCCGGGGGATTGCGGCGCCGAACGCGAGGGTTGATCATGTGCTGCCATGGACTCGGCATTGACCCTGATCGGATTGCCCGTCGCGCTCGGCATCATCATGCTCGGTCTGGGCCTCGGGCTGACCGTGGCGGACTTTCGGCGGGTGGCCCGCTACCCGAAAGCTGCCCTCATCGCCCTGGTGTGTCAGGTGCTGGTGCTGCCGGCGCTCTGCTTCGGGCTGGTGCTCGCCTTCGACCTGGCCCCGGAGCTTGCCCTCGGGATGATGCTGCTGGCCGCGTCCCCCGGGGGCACCACGGCCAACCTCTTCAGCCACCTGTTCGGCGGGCACGTCGCCCTCAACATCACCCTGACCGCCATCAACTCGGTGCTGGCCGTGGTCACCCTGCCGATCGTGGTCAACCTCTCGGCGGCGTACTTCCTCGCCGACAGCGGGGGCCTGGGTCTGCAGTTCGACAAGGTGCTGCAGGTCTTCGCCATCGTGCTCATCCCGGTCGCGATCGGCATGCTGATCCGGGCCCGGGCGCCCCACGCCGCCGTACGCCTGGACCGGCCGGTCCGGGTCCTGTCGGTCGCGGTGCTCGTCGCGGTGGTCGTCGGCACGGTGCTTAACGAACGAGAGAACCTCGCCGACTACTTCGTCTCGGTCGGCCTGGTGGTGTTGGCGTTCAACGTGCTCAGCCTCGCTGTGGGGTACGGAGTGCCCCGGCTGGCCGGGGTTGATCGGGGCGCCGCGACCGCGTCCGGATTCGAGATCGGCATCCACAACAGCACCCTGGCGATCACCGTCGCGCTCAGCCCGGCGTTGCTCGACAACACCCGGATGGCCGTCCCCGGTGCGGTCTACGGCATCGTCATGTTCTTCACCGCCGCGGCCTTCGGCTTTCTGGTGACCCGTGCCGGGTCCCGGTCGGAGGGGCCGGTTGGCCGGAATCCGTAGCAGCGGGGGATGGTAGACATGCGGCGTGGTGGAGCGGAGTAGGACCGGCGAGCGTGGCGTCGAGGACGCGATTCTGGACGCCGCCCGTGACTGCGTCCTCGCCTACGGCGTACGTCGCACGACCGTGACCGACGTGGCGCGTCGGGCCGGGGTCTCCCGGATGACCGTCTACCGGCGCTGGCCGGACGCGCAGTCGCTGATCGGCGATCTGATGACCCGGGAGTGGCAGCGGGTGCTGCTGGCCACGACGACCGACGAGGGTACGGGACACGCTCGATCCCGCCTGGTCGAGCGGGTGGTGGCGGGAGCACGGGTGATGCGGGAGCACCCGTTGCTGTGCAAGATCCGCGATGTCGATCCGGAGGTGCTGATCCCGTACCTCCTCGACCGGCGCGGCGCGGGCCAGGAGGAGATGCTGCGGTTCCTGGTGGACGCGGTCGCCCACGGCCAGGCCGACGGCTCGGTCCGGCCCGGGGAGGCCGAGACCATGGCCCGGGTTGTCCTGCTGACCACGCAGTCCTTCGTGCTCTCCGCTCGGATCGTCGCCGACGGTCTCTCCACCACCGGCCTGGACCGGGAACTGGCCCGGTTGGTGGACGGCTACCTGCGGCCGGACTAGCACTCATCCCCGCTGATCTCCCGCATGGTCAGAGGTGGCCGGTAGCAGGTGGATGAGGTTCGTGGGCGAGCCGGACCGCTGTCGTGAACGCTGTAGTCCAGGGGAAGGCTTTCTGCCGCTCGTTGCCGCTGCCGGGCGGGTGCGGTTCCCATTGGTCGTCGAGGCCGAGTAGGACGTGTACCCCCTCGTCGCGGAGGCTGGCCACGGCGTGCTGGAACGGCGCCCGCGCGGCGAGGGCGGCGTTGACGAACGGGACGATGACGGTCGGTACCTGCCTGCCGATCAGCTCGGCGACTGAGGTCATGGCGTAGTTGTCCGCTAGACCGAGGGCGATCTTGTTGATCGAGTTGTAGGTCGCAGGGGCGATGACCAGGGCGTCGGTGGCGGGAGGCGACCGGCGAGTGCCGGGTGACGAGTGGTAGGTCGACCGGACCGGATGGCCGGTGAGGCTTTCGAGTGGCTGCGAATCGATGAAGTTCATCGCGCTCGGTGTGGCGGTGACCGTGGCTGTCCAGGATCGGCCCTGTGCGGCCTTGACCAGCTGGGCTGCGTTGGTCGCCGGGCCGGCGCCGCAGACGACGATCTGAAGGTGGCCGCCGTTCACGGAGCGACGTTGTGGTTGGGCGTGGCAGCGACGCCGATCGCTGCTCCGCGTAGGAGGCCTCGCCGTCGCACGTCACCCCTCGAATCCAAGTCGCGGTCTTCGTCATCGCCATTAGCCGGCTCGGTGTGGCCCAGCACCGCGCTGGTGCGGCTACGGCACCAGGATGCCGGGGTTGAGGATGCCGGCCGGATCCAACTGTCCCTTGACCGTGCGGAGCAGGTCAACGGCGAGCTCCCCGATCTCGGCCGCGTACCAGTCGCGGTGATCGGTGCCGACTCCGTGATGGTGGGTGATGGTGCCCCCGGCGCGGGCGATCGCCTCGCTGGCCGCCGCCTTCGCGGTGCGCCACCGGTCGATCGGATCGGAGCCGGGGGAGCAGATCACGGTGAAGTACAGCGAGGCGCCGGTCTCGTAGACGTGGGAGACGTGCGCCAGCACCAGCGCGCCCTCCGGCAGCGCGTCCAGGATCGCCGCCCGGACCTGCTCGTGCACCTCGGGCAGCCGAGACCAGTACGCCGCGGTCTCCAGGGTCTCCGCGAAGGCACCCGCGTCCAGCAGCGCGTCGCGCAGGTACGGGGCGTCGAACCGGTGCCGCAGCCACTGCCGTCCCGGCTCGGCGCCCAGCGGTTGGCCCCCCTGCGCGGTCAGCACCGCGGCGGCCGCCGCGGCGGTGGCGTGAACCTGCTCGCCCTCGTACCCGATGACCAGTAGGCAGCCCCCGTCGGACTGGCCCTGGCCGCTCGCCCCGACCAGGGTTTCGACCTCGTCGGAGAGCCGCAACACCGTGGCCTGCGGCCCCTCCTGCGCGAGCCTCCGGATGGCGTGCAGCCCGGCGGGGAAGGAGTCGAAGCGCCAGCCCTCGTAGTGGGTCTGCGCCGGGATCGGTCGTACCCGCACGGTGACGTCGGTGATGACGCCCAGGGTTCCTTCACTGCCCAGGAAGAGCTGGCGCAGGTCGGGGCCGGCGGCGGAGGCGGGGGCACGTCCCACCCGGATGGTGCCGCGGGGGGTGGCGACGGTCAGGGCGGTCACCAGGTCGTCGAAGCGGCCATACCCGGATGACGCCTGCCCGCAGGAGCGGGTGGCGGCGAAGCCACCGATGGTGGCGTATTCGTAGGACTGGGGAACGTGGCCGAGGGTGAGCCCGTGTTCGGCGAGTAGCTCCGCGGCGCGGGGGGTGGGGAGTCCTGCCTGGAGGGTGGCGGTGCGGGAGACAGCGTCCACGGCGAGGACCCGGTCCAACCGGCTCAGGTCGATGGTGACGTGGGCCGGCGCGGTAGGTGTCAGTCCGCCGACGACCGAGGTGCCACCACCGAAGGGGACCACGGCGACCTGGTGCTGGGAGCAGAGTTCGAGTAGGGCGAGGACCTCGGCGTGGTCGGCCGGGCGGACCACCGCCTGCGGGGCGTGGTGGAGCCGGCCCCGACGTCGTCGCAGTAGGTCGGGTGTGGATAGACCGGTGGCGTGGCGGGCCCGGACCGGCTGGGAGGTCAGCACGTGCTCGGTACCGACGGCTTCCCGGAGTGCGGCCAGGACCGCGCCGCTGGGTTCGGCCGCGGGCATCGCGACGTCGGGTAGGGGTACGGCTGGGGGTGCGGGGGTCAACTCCAGTAGCTGCGCCAGGAGCTCCGACGCGGATTCCGGCAGGGGTTGTGCTCTTGAGGCCGGCCCCCAGCGGGTCCATCGGTCGGCGTCTTCCCCAACTTCATTCATGTGTGACACAGTGACATTCAGTGTCACTTTCGTGCAAGGGGTGCAGGCATGGACGCCACGCTGACCGGGGCGCGCCGGGACCGGGAACTCGCCGAACTGGCCGATGGTGCCGCCGTCGACCTCCTCGTCGTCGGGCTCGGCGTCACCGGCGCGGGCGTGGCGCTGGACGCGGCCAGCCGCGGCCTCTCCGTGGCGGCCGTCGAAGCCCAGGACCTGGCCCACGGCACGTCCCGCTGGAGCTCCAAGCTGGTCCACGGTGGACTGCGTTACCTCGCCCACGGCCAGGTTCGCATCGCGTACGAGAGTGCGGTCGAACGTCACGTCCTGATGACCCGCACCGCCCCGCACCTGATCCGGGCACTGCCGATGTTGCTACCCACCACCGACTACACCGCCGGTTGGCGGGACCGGGCCGCGACGGTTGGGCTCCGCGTCGGCGACCTGCTCCGCGTCAGCGCGGGAACCAACCGCCGGACCCTGCCGGGAACCCGACGGCTCGGCCCGGCCGAGGCGGGCGCGATGGCACCAGGGTTGCGCCGGGTCGGCCTCCGCGGCGCCCGGTTGTCCTGGGACGGCCAGCTCTGCGACGATGCCCGGCTCGTGGTCGGCCTGGCCCGTGCGGCGGCGGCGCGTTCCGCCCGCATCCTTCCCCGCGCCCGGGTGGTCGCCCTGCACGGCGACGGCGCCACCGTCGAGGACACCCGCACCGGGGAGACGCTGTACATCGCCGCCCGCGCCGTGATCAACGCCACCGGGGTCTGGGCAAGCAGCCTGACCCCACACGTGCGCCTGCGGCCCTCCCGCGGCACCCACCTCGTGCTGCCCGCCGCGGCGCTGGATGGGCTCTGGGCCGGTCTGACCATCCCGGTCCCCGGCGAGTTCAGCCGCTATGTTCTCGTGCTGCCCCAGCCCGATGGCCTGGTCTACGTCGGGCTGACCGACGAGCCGCTGGCCGGACCCATCCCGGACGTACCGGAGCCCACCGAGGCCGACATCGCGTTCCTGCTAGACGTGCTCAACGGCGTCCTCGACCGGCCACTACACCGCGGCGACGTCCTCGGTGCCTACGCCGGGCTCCGGCCGCTGCTCGCCGACGCCGCCGACCGTACCGCCGATCTTTCCCGGCAGCACGCCGTCATCGACGACCCGGACGGGGTGATCAGTGTTGTCGGCGGAAAGCTCACCACCTATCGGCGGATGGCCGAGGACGCGGTGGACACCGCGGTGCATCGTCGGAACCTGACCGCCGGTGTTTGCCGTACCCGCCGTCTCCCGCTTCCAGGTGCCGCGAGCCCCGCACACCTCGCCCGGGTCCCGGCCCCCCGGCGGCTGGTCGCCCGCTACGGTGTCGAGGCGGTCAATGTCCTGGCCGAGGCGCCGGCGCATCTGCACCGGCCGATCGGCCCAGAGATCCCGGTCACCGGCGCCGAGCTACTTTGGGCCGCCCGGCATGAACTCGCCCGTACCGTTGACGATCTGTTGGAGCGGCGAACCCGCCTCGGTCTTGTTCCTGCCTACCGGGACGCGGCGCTGCCGGTGGCGGGTGAGGTCCTTGAGCTCGCCGAGACCCGGTGACGTACGCCGGCTCGCTGCCTAGTCCGGAACGCCTACCGGTCACCGGTCGGTTCGGCCCGGACCTCGCCCGACGTCCGGATGCGTCGGCGGTCCTCGCGGACTACGTGCCGGATCGACTGGAGGGAGGCGTCCGGCGCGAAGATCAGTGCGTACCAGCTGTCCAGCGTGGTGCGAAGCTGGGCGATGCTGGCCTGGAGTCGACGGCTTCGCTCATTCGAGGCGCGTAGCTGCTCCCGGATCGTCTGCGCCTCGGCCTCCAACTCGGCCATCCGGATTCGCATCGGCTGCACCAGGGTCAGGGCGGTATCAGTGATCACACCAGCCGCCTCGGCGCGGAACTTTCCCCGCTTCACCACCACCGCGGCGATGGTCGCGAATCCGCCAGCGCCGCCCAGGACGCCGAGTATCGACAGCACGACCTGGAGCCACTGTGGGGCGGCAGCTGCTGCGTCGGTCGCGGGTAGAGGTGGGGGCGGGGGTGGGGGTGGGGGTGGGGGTGGGGCTGTCATGGGAACTCACCAGCCAGGTCCGGGGCTGGGCGCTGCGGCTCGACCAGCCGGTACAGATCGTGTAGGAGCTCCCCGCCCCGCCACCATGAAGCGAGCGCCACCGCGGTGATGAAGGAGACGGAGGTGACGGCCGCCAGACCGCCGCCCACCCCCATCGTGATCGCGTACATGCTGGTGACAGTGCCGAGCATCAGCATGGACGCCAGTTCCAGCCCGAGCCCGGTGGCATACCGGCCTGGCCACAACAGCCCGGCGATGCCGATCAGGCCGGCGACGATCAGCCCCAGCTGCCAGCCGATGCGGATCGGCTCCGGCATGGCGACCCCCAACGAAGGTGGTGCCCCCAGGACGAGCATCAGCGTGCCGCACATGGGCGAGGTGAAGACGACGGCGTTCTCGAAGGGCCGTCGATTTCGCCAGATCAGCCGTTTCCGCACCGCAGCTCCTCAAGTGGTCACTCGCCGAGCCGGTCTCAGGGGACACGCTCGGACCGGCGCTGCGCGAGGAGGGGATGACGACGAGCGTCATTGATTGCCGATAACTCAGTCATATCACCCGGCGGAGCTGTCGCCCAAAAGATGCTGAGATCCGACAAACCTGCAGGTCAGGAGGGGTGTAGTGGCGATTTGGCCCGGTTGTCGACCTTGGTCATGATGGCCCGGCCGTACAGGGCGACGCCGGCCAGGATGCTGACCACGGCGATCGGTACGCCGTAGAGGGGCCGCACGTACATCGCCAGGAACCACGACTTGACGTTGATGTCGGCCAGGATGAACACCAGCGGGATGACCCCCTGCGGGATCAGCAGGATCGACCCGAGGCCCCAGCTCAGTCCCTCGACTGCGCTGCCCTTCTTGGCCACGTCGGTACCGCCGGCGTTCCGGGCCACGGTGGTACCGACGGCGTTCCGGGCCACGGTGGGGCGGCCGGTCCGCATGGTGTGTAACAGGTCCGGCCCGTCCGCGCTGAGCTTGCGGATCGCCAGTCCGCCCAGCACCCAGGCGACGGCGACGCCGGTGAGTACGCTGACCGGGGCCCCGGCCCAGGTCAGCCACGGCTGGTCGGTCCGGGTGCCGAGATAGACCAGGGCGAGCGCGGGCGCCGGTGGCAGCAGCCCGACCCAGAACAGCACGTTGGACTGACCAGTGGTGTCGGCGCGTTCGAGTGGGTTGCTCGGCCGCTTGTGCGCGTCGGGACCCGGGACCATGCCGAACACCGACGAGTAGGCGATCAGGCCGGCGCCGCCGCCGAGCAGCGCGGGCACCGCGGCGGCGACCCATGGCCAGGTCCAGGTCAGACCGCTCCACCAGACGAACGCGATGCTCGCCACGACGGCCGGCGGCGTGAAGACGAGCAGGTACGCCCACTGCCGGCCCCGCACGTCGACGCGCTGGGTGCCGGTGGTCAGGGTTTGCCAGAGTGCGGTGCCGTCCTGGCTGTAGAGGTTGCAGGCCGAGGTGATGGCGAAGAGCGCGAGTGCCGGTCCGGCCCAGGGCAGCAGGAGCCGGGCGTCGAAGGTCAGCGGCAGCAGCACGGTGCCCAGTGCCCAGACGATCGGCACCACCGCGGTGGTGGTCCGCAGCGGGTCACGCCACCAGGTGCGCAGCTCCTTGGAGACGATCGCGCCACCCGGGCCGCCGAGCAGGCCACCACCGGCCGGGGCGCGGCCGGCGCTGCCCCGGATGGTGACCCGCCCCCGGCGCGGGTTGCCCAGCTCGACCGACCAGACGAGCAGCAGCAGCAGGCAGAGCACGGCCAGGCCGGCCGGCGCGGCGATCGCGAGCAGCCAGTCCCCACGGCCGGCGGCGTCCACCGCCACCACGCCCCAACTCGACGGAATCGACCGCAGCGTGACGGTGGTGGTGTGGGAGAACCCGGTCTCGAGGATGTCGGAGTACATCACCGCCACGACGATCATCCAGCCGGACTGGGTGAGCACGAGCATCGCCGCGAACAGCACACCGGTGATCGCCGCGCCCGCCCGGGACGCCGCGACCACGCCGAACAGCGCGTAGACCACCCGGGACAGCAGCACCACGAAGACCAGTTGCAGGGCGGCGACCGGCACCGCCAGCAACGCCGGGCCGAGACCCTGCCGGGCACCGTACGTGATGAGGGCGAGGAAGCCGAGCGCGGTGACCGCGGTGGTGATGCCGACGAACGCCGCACCCAACAGTCCCACCGCGAGCCGGCGGCGCGGCACCGGCAGCAGCGTGAAGTGGTCGGCACGCAGCACCGCCGAGCCGCCCCACAGCGGGCCGATCAGCCAGCCGAGCGTCCACATGCCGAAGACGCCGGCAAGCAGGTCGCCCAGCACGCTCTGGTTGGGCAGGTCGACCAGGGAGAGCCAGATGGTGGCGGCGGCGAACAGCAGGCCGAAGACCGCGCCGACCAGCATCCAGGCGGCCCGGCCACCGGTCATCGCATTCTTGATGACCGACAGCTTCATCCGGATCAGGACGCCAGCCACGACAGCCCCTTCCGGGTGTGCTCGTCGCCGCCGACCAGCCGCACAAACGTCTGCTCCAGGCTCGTGTCGCCGCGTACCTCGGCCAGCGGACCGGCCGCCACGACCTTCCCCGCGGCCATGACGGCCACGGTGTCGCAGAGCTGCTCGACCAGCGGCATCACATGGCTGGAGAGCACCACCGAGCCGCCGCTGGCCACGAACCCGATCAGGATCGCCTTGAGCGCCGCCGCGGACACCGGGTCCACGGCCTCGAACGGCTCGTCCAGCACCAGCAGCCGGGGCCCGTGCAGCAGCGCGGTCGCCAGCCCGATCTTCTTGCGCATGCCGGTCGAGTAGTCGACCACCAGGGTGCGCTCCGCCGAGCGGAGCTCCATCACGTCGAGCAGCTCCTGAACCCGGCCGGCCAGCACGCCGGCCTCGATGCCGCGCAACTGCCCGAGGTACGTCAGCAGCTCGCGTCCGGTCAGCCGCTCCGGCATGGACAGCCCGTCGGGCAACACACCCATCAGCGTCTTCGCCGCGACCGGATCGGACCACACGTCCACACCGAACACCTGGGAGGTGCCCTCATCCGGGCGGAGCAGCCCGACCGCCATGGACAACGACGTCGTCTTACCCGCCCCGTTCGGGCCAACGAGTCCGAAGAAGGAGCCCCGCGGCACCACCAGGTCGACGTGGTCGACCGCGGTGTTCGCGCCGAACTCCTTGTGCAGGCCGGACAGCCGCAACGCCGCTGGCCGGCCCCCATCCACCTCAGCACTTTTCGCTGCGGCGTACTGAGTGGTCGATGGCTCCATGATTCCCCCGGTATCACGCTCGGCGGCGACAGGCCCAGTTTGCCTTCGTCGATCAACCTCAGCGCTGTCGGCGTCCATGCTGCGCTACTCGCAGGGTGTTACACACGTCGGCCACGCCCGGGATGTCCCACGCGAGTTCGCCCGCGACCTGCCGGGTTTCGAGGTCGGCGGTGATACCGGTCAGGATGATCACCCGGTTCTGCGCGGTAACGGTGATCTGCTGGCGACGCGTCGTCCAATCAGATCGGAGCCGTTGGGCGGCTATCGAGGCGAGCCGGGCGTCCTCGTCGTGGTGCGCTGACGGGTCCCAGGCCGGGTGGAACGGGTCGTCGTCGGGCGTGGGCCAGGGCACCATATGGCAGTCCTCATCGCTGGAGGTGGCAGCGGGGTGCGGCCGGTCGCGGGTCGCGACACGCCGGTCCGTTGTTCACACCAGCACCTTGGGTTCGTTCGTGGGGTTTGGTTGGTCGGTCACGACGGGGAAGGCGGTGTCCAGGCGCATCGTGTGTAGCACGGTCAACACGAACCGGGAGGGCGCGCGGAGGCACAGCTCCGCGCCGCGCTGACGAGCCTCCTGTCGGGCCCGGACGAGTAGGCCGAGGCCGACGGAGTCGATCTGCTCGACGGCGGAGAGGTCGACGACCACGCGTCCCTCGTGCTCGGTGGCCTTGCTCAGCGCGGTGCGTAACGGTTCCGTCGTCGCGGTGGACTCGACGACCTCATCGTGGTCGGCGCCCCCGAGCGGCTGGGCGGGGGCGGCCCGGCCGGGCGGGGATGGGGGTGGGGTGCACCCGGCGCACCGGTGTGGACCGGTGGCGAACGGAGACCCGCTCCAGCCATGCTCGGACACGAGCGTCCAGACCACCTCGTCGTCGGGTAGCACGACGGAAGTGCTGGCGGCGGTCTCTCCGCAACCATCGCAGATCAGGGTCATCATGTTGTCGTCTGGCACGACCGTCATGGTTGGTTCCCTTCCTGGTCCGTCGGTGCCGAGGGGTCAGCGGCGGTACGCCACCGGCGGATGGACCGCCTCGTCGGCCCCGGCGTGCGCCTCGCCGTTACGACCGCGAGGGTAACCGCGGCGCCGGCGAAGCCGACCTGCACGGCCAGCCGCAGCCCGGAGGGAGCAGCGACATCGACGCCAGCGACTCGGGCGGTGATGGTGCCGAGCAGGGCGGCACCGAGACCCACGGAGATGGCCAGCCACACCGGGGCAGCGTCGCGGCCCGGGAGAACGAATCGCCCGAGTATGCCGACGAAAACGCCGACGAAAACGCCGACGACGAGGGCGTAAATGAGGGCGTTGCCGGTCACTGCTGCCTCCTCTCAGCGGGATGGGGCCGGCGTTGGCGTGACGGGCGGCCCGACACGCCTCTCACCCTCTAAGTGGGTCGTGTAGCGGTCGGTGCGGTTGGATGACAGTCACATGACAAAAAGTGTGGCGGCTGCCCCGGAGTGGGTGGTTGCCGGGGCGCCGGGGATGATGCCGTAATGACCGCGGTACTGGTGATCGAGGACGACGACCGGATCCGGTTGGCACTGCTGCTCGCCTTGGAGGAGGAGGGCTACACCGCGCGGGGGGCGGCCAGTGCCGAGGAGGGGCTGCGGATGCAGCGGTCTGACCCGGCCGATAACGTGTTGTTTGACCTGATGCTGCCCGGTATCGATGGATTTGAGGGGATCCGTCAGCTGCGCCGCGACGACGATGTCCCGATCGTGGTCGTCAGCGCCCGGGACGACACCCACGACATCGTCGCCGCGCTGGAGGCCGGTGCCGACGACTACGTGGTCAAACCGGTCGCCATCAAGGAGCTGTCCGCCCGGCTGCGGGCGCTGCGACGGCGGGCCCGGGCGGTGGCTACCCCGGTCGCGGTGCAGGTCATCGGGGACCTGGAAATCAGCCCGGAGGCGGGGGAAGTGCGTCGTGCCGGAGCGCCGGTAGCGTTGACCCGCACCGAGTTCCGGCTTCTCTGCGAGCTGGCCGAGCATGCCGGCCGGGTGTTGTCCCGGCAGCAGTTGCTGCAGCGGGTATGGGGGTACGACAGCGGCGACGAGCGCCTAGTGGACGTGCACGTCGGGCGCCTGCGCCAGAAGATCGAGGCGGAACCGGGTAATCCGCGCCATCTGGTCACGCTCCGTGGCCTTGGCTACAAGCTGCAGCGATGAGACATCTCGGGCTCCGCGCGCGGGTGACGGCCGGATTCGCGGTCGGCGCCGCGTTGCTGGCCTCCTCGATGGCGTTGATCTCCTATGACCTGACCCGGCGCAGCCTGCTCGACGAGCGGGAACGCACGGCCGTACGGGCCGCTTACTTCGACGCCGGCGTCGTACGCATCGGGTTGAACACCGACGACCCCGACGTCGTCGAAGTGCTCCGTTCGTTGGACACCGGCAGCTCCCGGCGACCCCTGCTCCACCTCGACGGCTCCTGGTACGGGCGTACCGCCGAGACCGCGGCGACGAGCGTGCCGGCGGCCTTGCAGCAGCAGGTCCGGGCCGGACAGCCCGGGGTACAGCGGGTCCAGCTGGCCGGGCAGACGACCCTGTTGGTTGGGGTGCCACTGCCCGACGGCGCCAGCTACTACGAACTGACCTCCCTGCGGGAGTTGGAGGAGACCTTCCAGGTTCTCGCGTTGGCGTTGACCGCCGTGGCGATCATGGTGGCCGGTGCCGGAGCCGCCTTCGGCTGGTACGCGACCCGGCACAGTCTGCGCCCGCTGACCGCCGTCGCGGACGCCGCCGAGCGGATCTCCGCCGGCGACTTCACGACCCGGCTGGCCCCGGCCACGGACCCGGATCTGACCCGCCTGTCGACCTCCTTCAACGACATGGTTGACCAGCTGGCCCGACGGAACGAACGGGACCGACGCTTCGCCGCCGACGTGAGTCACGAGCTGCGTTCGCCGTTGCAGACCCTCTACGCCGCCGCGAGCGTGCTGACCCGTCGGCGGGGACACCACGACGAACGGACCGCGACCGCGGCGGGGCTGGTGGCCGACGAGATCGGCCGGTTCCAGCAGCTGGTCAACGATCTCTTGGAGCTGGCCCGTACCGACCAGCCCGCCCAGCGGGAGTCGGTGGACATCGTCGCGCTCGCCAGCGAGGTGTGCCAGAGCCGGGAACTGCCGAAGAAGCTGGTGCAACCCGACTCCGGTATGCCCACGGAGTGGCGGGTGGACCGGCGGCGCACCGAGCAACTGTTGGTCAACCTGCTCGAGAACGCTGTCCGCTACGGCGGGGGCCCGGTCGCGGTCCGGCTGTCAGCCGTCGACGCCACGGGCATCGTCGAGGTGGATGACGCCGGTCCGGGCGTACCGGTGGCCGATCGGGGTGTCATTTTTGACCGCTTTGTTCGCAGTCGTGCCGCCCGTGCCCGCGGGGGTACTGACGGCACCGGGCTCGGCTTGGCGATCGTCGCACAGCACGCGACCGCGCACGGCGGGCACGCCGTGGTCGTCGACCGGCCCGGGGGCGGGGCGCGGTTTCGGGTGGAACTGCCGGGGAGCGTGGAGTGAAGGCCCGCCTAGCGGTGGCCATGCTGCTTGTGCTGCTGGCAGGTTGCGGCGTGCCTACCGACGACCAGCCACGGGCGGTAGAGGCGCCGTACGGGCCGTTCCCGACCCCGAGTACGGCGGTCTCCGACCCGGCCGGGCGGTTCACCGAAGCGCTCTACTTCGTTCGGGATGACCGTCTCGTCCTGGTCCGCCGTCGCCTCGACGTCCTGCCCACGGTTGAACAGCACCTGGAGCACCTGCTGGCCGGGCCAAACGAGGCCGAGCGGGCCGATGGGCTGGCCACCGCGCTCTTCGGCGCGGTCACCGTGGCCGGCATCCGCCTCACCGGGACGCGGGCCGAGGTGGACGTACCGTCGGTGGCGGACGGCGCCGGCCGGAGCGACGAGGTCTTCGCCTTCGGCCAGATCGTCTGCACCCTCACCGCCCGCCCCGAGGTTGACGCGGTGTCCTTCCTGCGCGACGGTGCGCCGCTGGGCGTCCCTCGGGCGGACGGGTCGCTGTCGCAGGGGCCACTCACCGCCGCCGACTACGTCGAGCTGTCCGGCGCGGACTGAGCCGTAGCGGTCGAGCTGTCTGGGCTCCGGCGCAGCGGCGGTGGTCAGCCGGTCCGGTGCTGGCGCGGCGGTGTGGTCAGCCGGCGACCGGTACCGTCTCGCCCGGTAGGGTCGGCTCGTCGGGGTGCGCCGGGGCGGTGCCGGGCAGCTCCGATGCCTCGTCGCTGTGCCCGTTGTCGCCGCCGGCGCCCTCGTCCGGTTGCTGTGCCGGCTGGCCGCTGCCCGAGTGATTCGGCTGGCCGGGTGCGGGCGCATCGCCACCGGTGGGGACGTTGCGGGCGACCACCTGCGGATACTCCGCGGTCGCGGCACCGCCGGTAGCGGCTGCCATCACCGCTGCCGCGGCCAGGTCGGCCACCCGCTTCGCCTCGCGCTTTACTCGCGACCTGACTTCCTTGGCGTGTTGGTCGGCGTAGTCGGCAGCGCGTCGGGCCTCCTCCAGCCGGTGCAGCTCGTCGGCGAGCTCCCGACGGGTGGTGCCGAGTCGCTGCTGCTGCCTGGCCAGTTCCTGGTCAATGGTGTTGCCGTCCTGGCGGACCTGAGCGAGCTGCTGCTGGCCGGCCTCCAGCTCGGACTGGAGCCGGCCGAGCCCCTCCCGACGGTCTCGGATGTCCTGCTGCACCGCGGCGAGCTGCTGCTGGTGGCTGGCGGCCTGCTCGTCGATGCGCTGGCGAACCTTCGCGGCGTACTCCTGGGCCTCGGCGATGAGCGCGGCGATCTCCTGCTCGGCGGCGGTACGTTGGGTCGCGAGCTCCCCCTCGGCCGTGGTCCGCTGCTCGGCTATCTCCTGTTCGACAGCGGTACGCCGGTCGGCCAGCTCCCGCTCCACGGTGGATTGCCAGCGGGCCAGCTCCTCCTGGGTTCGGGTCCGGGCCGCCTGCACCTCCTGTTGGATCTGGGTGCGGGCGGAGCTGAGGAACGCCTCGGCCTCGGCCCGGGCCTGCTCGATCCGCTGGGCGCTCTGCTCTTCGACCTGGATCGCCTCCTGCCGGGCCCGCTCATGGGCGGCCTCACCCGCCTCCCGCAGCTGGTCGGCGGCGGCGCGGATCTCGGCCAACTCCGCCTGGGCGGCGGCCCGCCGCTCCTCGTCCGCCTGCTCCTGGTCGGTACGCCGGGTAGCCAACTCCTCCTCGAAGTCGCGCATCGTTCTGGCCGCGTGTTCCTGGGCCTCAGTGAGCGTCCGCTCCGCCTCCGCCGTGAGCTCGGCGGCCTGCTGTCCGGCCGCCTCGCCGATCATGGCGGCCTGCCGTTCGGCCAGCACCAGGATCTCCTCGACTATCGGTCCCAGATCGCGGAACGCGGCACGGTCGACCCGGGCTGGCCGCTCGCGCAGCTCGGCGACCTCCGCCTCGAGGGTGGCGAGCTGGGTGGTCAGTGCCTCGGCTCGGGCGTGTGCCTGGTTGCGGTCGGTCACGGTCTGGAGCAGCTCGCCGTCGAGCTGGTCAAGGTGCCGCTCCACCTGCCGCTTGTCGAAGCCTCGCATGGTGACGTCGAAAGCCGGCCGCGACACCTTGTGATCGCTGACCGCGAACGACTCGTCGCCGTGGGACATGGCTGCATCCTCCGTACGATCGCTAGCGCCACGCCGGGGCGGGTACCACCCCACGGGCAACGGTGTGGCGACACGCTACCGCCGTCGTGATGTGGGCTGAAGACCTGCCCCGCCCTTGGGAGCCGTGGTGGCGAGCTGTCGGCCGGTCGAGTCGTTCGACTGTGTCGATCTCCACTTGACAGCGGTCAAGGTAAGGCTAACCTAACTGGGTCGAGTGCGGCGCGGGACCGGTTCCCACGTCCGACCCCGGAAGGCATCATGACCCAGACCCTGCCCGTTGCGCCCTGGCGGCTGTTCACCGTCGAGGTTCGCGCCGTACGTCGGCTCAGCCCGTCGTTCGTGCGGGTTACCTTCACCGGCCCGGACCTGGACCGGTTCGCCGACAACGGCTACGACCAGCGCGTCAAGCTGGCATTCCCGCTGCCGGGCCAACGGGAGGCCAGGTTGCCGGAGGGTCCGGACTGGTACGCCCGCTGGCGGGTCCTGCCGGAGCGTAAGCGCAATCCGATCCGCACCTACACCGTCCGCGCCGCGCGTCCCGAGCTCGCCGAGGTCGATGTTGACCTCGTTCTGCACGGTGACGGTGGGCCGGCGACCCGCTGGGCGCGTCGAGTGCGGCCCGGAGACCAGATCGTGATTGTCGGCCCGGATGCGGGTTACGGCGGCGAACACGGCGGGGTCGAGTTTCGGCCACCGGCCGCCGCGAAGCTCCTGCTCGCCGGTGACGAGACGGCGGTGCCGGCGATCTGTTCCATTCTGGAGCGGCTTCCCGTCACCGCCCGTGGCCGGGTGCTGCTGGAAGTGCCGGAGGCCGACGACGCGCAGCCGGTGGCGGCGCCACCCGGGGTGGCGGTGCACTGGCTGGCCCGAGGCGGACACCCATCCGGCACCCGGCTGGTGCCGGCCGTGTCGGCCGCGGCGGCGGAGTTGATGTCCGGTCCGTCGGTCGGGGTGCCGGTCACCGAGCTGAACCTGGACGTGGAGCTTCTCTGGGAGGTGCCCATCTCCGTTCTCCCGACCCCGCTGTACGCGTGGCTGGCGGGCGAGGCGGGCGTCATCCGTACCCTCCGTCGCCACCTTGTCACCGAACGCGGCCTGGATCGTCGGGCGGTGGCCTTCATGGGCTATTGGCGCCTCGGTCGCGCCGACCCGGCCTGAGTGTCGGGCGGGGGTGGGGCGCGGTCGGCGCGGCGCAAGGAGCTCGGGCCAGATCGAATGCGACCGGGCCGTCGTCCTGTCGGGTCACCGACGATACCCACCGCCATGAAAGAATTTAGCGATGCGTAGCCCGGCTCAACCACTCGACGGCATGAACGCGTTGGTTATCGGTGGCGGAGGCAGAGGAATCGGACGGGCGATCTCGCGGGCGTTCGCCTCGGCCGGCGCTGCCGTCGCCGTCGCTGACGTCGACGAAGGGCGTGCGCGGGATGCCGTCGAGGAGTTGATCGGATCAGGCGCCCACGCCCTTCCCCTCGTCGGCGACGTGCGGTCTCGATCAACTGTGGACGACTTTGTTGCCACCACCATCGCCGAGTTTGGCCGGCTTGACACGCTCGTAACTGTCGTGGGCGGGCAGGTCGCGTTCGTGCCCGCGGTGCGGCTGCACGAGATGAGCGACGACGACTGGGATCTCGCGTACGAAATGAACCTCGGCTATGCCGTCCGTGCGGTCCGCGCTGCGATCCGTGCCTTCCTGGCCCAGGGGCAGGGCGGTTCCATCGTAAGTGTCGGTTCGGTCGCCGGGGTAATGGCCGCGCCCAGGCAAGCCAGCTATGGTGCCGCCAAGGCCGGCCTCGTAAGTCTTGCCAGGACCGTCGCTGCCGAATACTCCGCCGACGGTATCCGGATGAATGTCGTCTCCTGCGGTGCCATCGCTACGGCGGTAGCGAATTCCACGCAGCCTGCCGGCGAGGTGCCCGAGATCCCGATGCGCCGACTTGGCGCTCCGGATGATGCCGCTGCAGCCGCCGTCTACCTGGCCTCACCGCTTTCGTCCTACGTGACCGGGCAAAGCGTTGCCGTCGACGGGGGCGTGACGGTCCGAGGCCCGTTCGCCACCTGAGTCGCCCTTGGGCGCAACCGGGCTGCGCCAACCGGTCAGCGGCCAGCGGCGGCGCGATCCAGGAACATCAGCCGGGCCTGCTTGCCCGGCAGGTCGACCAGCGGCCCATCGACGAAGCCGGTACGGCGCAGTCGAGCGTGTGCCCGCTCGTTGCGGGCGTCTGGCTCAGCGACGATCCGCTGGTGGGTGGGGTCGGCGAAGACGAAGTCGACCAGGAGCCCGAAGAGGTGGCCGGTGAAACCCGGCTCGGGGCGGGCGGGGCGGGCCGGCGGGCCGATCAGAAAATGGATGCCGTGGTCGCCGGGCTGGACCGGGTACACCTCACCGACCGGATCGGCGTCCGGCTGGTACGTCTGGAACAGCGCCGCCGGAACCCCGTCGCGTAGCGCCAGCCAGGCCTGGTGAGTGAGGAGTGAGTCCAGGTAGCGATAGATCTCAGCCACCCGGTCGCGACCGGCGTCGCGCATCCCCCAGAACCGGGCCCGCTCCTGGCTGACCCAGCCGTGGATGAGGTCCAGGTCACTCTCCGGATCCACCGGCCGCAGCTGCACCTCGCCGAAGCCCGCGACCACCCGCCCGAAGACCACCCGGTCACCCATCTCGCTCCTCAGTCAGCTTGTCCCAGTCGGTGACCACCGGCAGCAGCTCCCCGCGTTGCCAGGCGGCCAGTTGGTCGTCGTCGTGCGCCGAGCCGGGCACCCCATCCGCGCCGAGGGGCACCACCCAGCGGCTGTTCTCGCGTCGCGCGAGGTCCCAGGCGTACCGGGCGGCCGGCCCGCGCCGGCACAGGTCGGTTACCCCGGGCACGCTGGAGGTGGAGAGTACACAGTCGTGCTCGCCGCCGAGTTCCGGTCCGGCATCCACCTCCGGGTAGCCCGGCATCCGATTGTCCGCGAGCCCGTGCTCCGCCACCACGGTGACCGGCACCGCCCGCCAGGGCGTGAGCCGGTGGCGGGCGCCCCACCGGGCCGCCTCGCCGCCGACGGCCGGGTCGAGGTCACTGCCCGCGACCTCCAGCAGCGCGGCCCGGACCAGAGCCGGCGCGTCCAGCCCGGGGAGCGCGTCGGGAGCGAGCAGCGCGCCCAGCGCCGTCCCCACCCGCGGGGCCAGCGCCAACCAGGGCGCGAAGACCTCCGGGTACGCCGGTGGGTCAGCGAGCGACGCCAGCGCCGGATGCGCGGCGATCCGCCGGACCAGGGCGGCCCGGACGGCGGCGAAGGCACCCGCGTCGGCGCTGTCGGCGGCCATCCGTCGATCCCAGCGCAGCAGCCGGTCCCGCAGCGCGGCGGCCGGCGTCGGCAGCTCCGCCAGGCCCGCCAGGAGGGCGAGCAGCGGCCCGGCGGCGGCCGTGTACGTGTCGGTGTGCACGTCGGCCATCCGCTCCGCCGTCCAACCGGCGGTCGCGTCGAGCAGCTCGCGGATGCGCCGCGCCCGGTGCGGGGGTGCGAACTCGACCCCCAGCGGAGCGGAGACAGCCCGCTCGTTGGCCATCACGGCGACCTCGGTGACGGTGGCCCGGGGCATTGCGCACCAACCAGACCAGGCGTAGCGGGGCTCCCACGCCGGTACGACCCGTACGCCGTTGGCCGCCGGGCGGGCCGGCACCGCACCGGCGACCCGGTGCAGCAGTCCACCGTGGGTGTCGGCGGCGAGCACCACGTTGACCGGCTCCACCCAGTGCTCCACGGCGGCGTCAACGTCGGCGACGGTGCGCGCCCGCAGTAGCGCGGGCAACGCGGCGAAGCCCAGCTCACCGGTGACCCGCGGCGGGTAGCGGAGGCTGATCGCCTCGGCCGACTCCGGGCCGCCGACGACCACCGGCCCCCGGTCGGTCTCCACCACCTCCACCTCGACCGGCTCGCCGCCGGCCACCGTGATCGTCTCTACGTGGGTGCGGGTCGGCTGCCAGCCGTCCGGCCCGTACGCCTCCACGCCGCCGCCCCGTCGACGTAGCCGCTCGGCGTACAGGTCCTGGTAGTCGGCCATCGCGTTGGTGATCGCCCAGGCGACCTCGCCGGTGTGCCCGAAGTGGGCGATGCCGGGAACCCCCGGCACTGCCAGGCCGACCACGTCGTACGCCGGGCAGGCGAGGCGGATCTGCTGGTAGATGCCCGGGTCCTCGATATACCGGTGTGGGTCGCCGGCGAGTAGGGCGGCACCGGTGGCGGTACGTTCGCCGGCCAGCAGCCAGCCGTTACTGCCGGAGCTGACCGGCGCGTCCGCCTGGAAGAGCGCGACGGCGTCCGGGCCGAGTCGCCGGGCGATGTGTTCGCGCCAGAGCTTGCTCGGGAAGCCGGCGAAGAGGACGTGGTGGGCCAGCCAGATCGCCAGCGGGGTCCACGGCTCCCACCGACTGGCGTCGAGCCCCGCGGTGGCGAAGCGCGGGTCGCGGGCCGCCCCCGCGGCCAGGCCGGCGTTGACTCCGGCCACGTACCGGCCCACCCAGGAGGCGGTCGCCGGGTCAAGGCGGGCGTGGCAGCGCCGGGCGGTGTCGGCGAGGCGGGCCTGGCGGGCGAGCCGGTCCCACGGCACCGCCTCGGGTCCGAGGAACGCGGCGCTCGCCCCCAGCGATCGGTGCCGCTCCACCTCGATCTGCCAGGCCCGGTCGTATGCGGTGACCCGGCCCTGGGCGTAGGCCAGCTCGTCGGGGTCGGCGGCCCGCAGGTGCGGCACACCCCACCGGTCTCGGAAGAGTCTCACGTCGTGACTCCGATCGGGCTCCGGCGCCGGGCCGTCGGTATCACCAGCGGGGTGCCGGTCTCCGGATCGTCGATGACCCGGCAGGGGAGGCCGAAGACCTCCTCGACGAGCGCGGCGGTAACCACCGTCTGAGGCGGGCCCGTCGCCACCACCTGCCCGTCGCGCATCGCGATCAGGTGGGTGGCGTAGCGGGCGGCCTGGTTCAGGTCGTGGAGTACGGCGACCAGCGTACGGCCCTCCTCCTCGTGTAGCCGGGCGCAGAGGTCGAGGATCTCGATCTGGTGGGCGATATCCAGGTACGTGGTGGGTTCGTCGAGCAGCAGCAGGGGGGTCTGCTGGGCGAGGGCCATGGCGAGCCAGACCCGCTGTCGTTGCCCGCCGGAGAGTTCGGCCACCGGACGGTCGGCGAGGTCGGCGACGCCGGTGGCCGCCATCGACTCGGCGACCACCGCCTCGTCCTCGCGGGACCACTGCCGCAGCAGCCCCTGGTGCGGGTACCGTCCCCGAGAGACGAGTTCGGCCACCGCGATGCCGTCCGGGGCGATCGACGACTGGGGCAGCAGGCCGAGAGTCTTCGCGATCTCCCGGGCGGGGCGTCGGTGGATGTCCGCCCCGTCCAGCAGGACCGCGCCGGCGCTCGGCCGCAGCAGCCGGGACAGGGCGCGCAGCAGGGTGGACTTGCCGCAGGCGTTCGGGCCGATGACCACGGTGAACGACTGGTCCGGAACGTCAACGGTCAACTCGCGGGAGATGGTCCGCCGTTCGTACGCCAGGGTCATCGCGCTACCGCGTAGCCGGGACCGCATCTTCGGTGCTCCGTTCTCCGTCGGGATCACAGCCGGCCCGCCCGGCGCTCGGCTGCCAGTAGCCAGATCAGGTATGCGCCGCCGATCAAGCCGGTCACCACGCCTACCGGAAGTTGGTGGCCGGGTACGGCGCGCTGAGCGAGCTGGTCGGCAACGACCAGGAGTAGCGCCCCGAGCAGCGCGGAGGGCAACAGGTTGGGCCCGGGCGCGCGGGTGAGTCGTCGGGCTAGGTGCGGCGCGGTAAGCGCCACGAAGTTGACCGGGCCGGCCGCTGCCGAGGCGAGGGAGACCAGCAGCACGGCCGCGCCGAGCAGGGCCAGCCGCAGGCGCTCGACCGGCACGCCGAGGGCGTTGGCGGAGTCGTCGCCCATCTCCATCAGCCGCAGGGCGGGTCCGGCGCCGGCCAGCACCGCCGGCCCGAGTAGGGCGAGGGCGATCAGGACCGGCAGGGCGTGGATCCAGCCCCGGCCGTCGAGGCTGCCGGTGAGCCAGAGTACGGCCCGGGCGGCGTCCATCAGTGGGGCGCGGGTGAGCAGCCACCCGTTGATCCCGGTGAGGATCGCGGCGATCCCGATCCCGGCCAGCACGAGTCGGTAGCCGTGCACCCCGCGTCGCCAGGCGATCACGTAGACCAGGAGGCCGGTGGCGAATCCGCTGATGGCGGCGGCGCCGGAAAGCATCGTGCTGGTGCCGCCCACGACGATCACCACCAGCGCGCCGGTCGCCGCGCCCTGGGTGAAGCCGAGCAGGTCGGGACTGCCGAGGGGGTTGCGGACCAGGGTCTGGAAGACGGCGCCGGCCAGCGCCAGCGCGGCGCCGACCGCGATGGCGGTGGCGAGGCGGGGGAGCCGTAGCTCGTGGACGATGAACTCCTGGGCCGGGGTGCCGTCGCCGGCCAGGGTGCGGAGCACGTCGGCGGCGCTCATCGGGTAGTCGCCGCTGCCCAGTGCCAGCACGCCCGCGGCGAGGGTGAGCAGCGCGCAGGTCAGGCCGACGGTGAGGGCGCGCGGGTGCAGGCGCAGCGAGACACCGCCAGGAGTACGCAAGACGATCATGGCTGCCCCACCCGCCCCCGAAGTACCAGCCAGAGGAAGAGCGGTCCCCCCAGCACGGCGGTGACCATGCCGACCTGGAGTTCGCCGGGGCGGCTGAGGATCCGGCCGAGCACGTCGGCGCCGAGCAGGAGCACGGGTGCGAGCACGGCGCAGTACGGCAGCAGCCACCGCAGGTCCGGCCCGGTCAGCGCGCGTACCAGGTGCGGGACCAGTAGCCCGACGAAGACGATCGGCCCACAGGCGGCGGTGGCGGCGCCGCAGAGCAGGGTGACCGCCGCGATGACCGCCGCCCGGATCAGCGCCGGCCGCGCGCCGAGCGCCCGTGCGGTGTCGTCGCCGAGGGCGAGGGCGTTCAGCGGGCGGGCCACGGCGAGGGCGAGCAGCAGCCCCGCCGCGATGAACGGCGCCACCGTGCCGACGAGGGCCAGTTCGGCGCTGGCCAGCGAGCCCACGGTCCAGAACCGCAATCGTTCTAGGGAGGCGGTGTCGAGCAGCATGATCGCGCTCACATACGAGTAGAGGGTGGCGTTGAGCGCGGCCCCGGCGAGGGCCAGCCGCGCGGGGGTGGCGCCGCGCCCGCCGCCCACGACGTAGCCGGCGGCGGTGACGACGGCAGCGCCGATCAGCGCGAACCAGACCTGTCCGTTCAGTCCCGCGACTCCGACGAGGGCAGTGCCGGTGGCTACCGCCGCGGAGGCGCCGGCGTTGATGCCGAGTAGCCCGGGGTCGGCCAGCGGGTTGCGGGTGAGCGCCTGCATGACCGCCCCGGCCACTCCGAGGGCGGCTCCGGCGAGCAGGCCGAGCAGCGTGCGGGGCAGTCGCATCTGGTGTACCACGGTGTATTCGTCCGCGCCGGGGTCGAGCAGGGCGGGCCAGATGTCGGCGAGGGGGAGGGCCTTCGCCCCGACGGCGATGCTGAGCACCGCGACGACGGCGAGCAGGAGCACGGCGGCGGCGAGGCCGCTGGCGCGGGGTGCGGTGCGACCGCCTCGGATGGGGTGCGCCGAAGCCGTTTGCGCAGCGGACGGCGGTGCATGAGTGAGGGACAGGGTGGGCTCCGAGTTGGTGCGAATCGCCGGGGGCGGGACTTGACAGCATCTTAGGTTAGGTTAGCCTAACCCCGCTGTCCATGGTCGCCCGCGACCCCGACCGAAAGATCTAACATGTCGCACCCCGCGTCCGCCCGCCGACTTTCCCGTCGCGGCCTGCTCGCTGCCGCCGGCGGTGTCAGCCTGGCCGCCCTCCTCGCCGGCTGCGGCAGCGAGGACACCGACACCCCCGCCGCCGACACTGACTCCGGCCCCTGGTCCTTCACCGACGACCGCGGCGAGAAGCTCTCCGCCGACGCGCCTCCGACCCGCGTCGTCGCCTTCACCGGAGTGGCTGCGGCGCTGGTCGACTTCGGCGTCGACAAGCAGGTCGTCGGCGTGTTCGGCGAGACCACCCGCGCCGACGGCAGCAAGGACCCGCAGGCCGGGGAGCTGAACGTGGAGAGCGTGGAGATCCTCGGCAACACCTGGGGCGAGTTCAACCTCGAGAAGTACGCCGGCCTGCAGCCCGAACTGCTGGTCACCCACATGTACGACCCCGATGCGCTCTGGTACGTGCCGGACGAGAGCAAGGACAAGATCGTATCCCTCGCCCAGGTCGCGGCGATCACCACCGCCCGGGTGCCCATGACCGAGCCCATCGAACGATACGCGCAGCTCGCCGAGTCCCTCGGCGCGGACCTGTCCGCGTCGGCGGTCACCAAGGCGAAGGCCCGCTTCGACGCCGCCGCGGAGTCGGTCCGCGAAGCCGTCAAGGCCAACCCCGGCATCAAGGTGATGGCCTGCTCCGGCAGCCCCGACCTGTTCTACGTCTCCAACCCGCAGGTCAGCACCGACCTGATGTACTTCGCCGAGCTCGGCGTTGACCTCGTGGTGCCCACCAAGCTGGAGGCGGGCGACTACTTCGAGGCACTCAGCTGGGAAAACGCCGGCAAGTTCCCGGCCGACCTGCTGCTGCTCGACAACCGCGGCACCGCGCTGCAGGCCGACGACCTCGCCACCAAGCCGACCTGGGCGCAGCTGCCGGCCGTGGCGGCCAACCAGGTCACCGCCTGGGACTCCGTGCCCCGCTTCTCGTACGCCGGCGCCGCTCCGCTGCTGGAGAACCTGGCCACCGCGATCAAGGGTGCGAAGAAGGTCAGCTGACCGTCGCGTCCCGGCCGGCGACGCCGGCCGGGACCCCCGAACCAACTCACCGCAACCGCCGTCAGCGCACGGCGGACGATGGCGGCTGCCCTAATCCGGGCGCCATGAACATGAGGATCACCCATGAACCCGTCCGCAGGCCGCGTTGACGCCGTACCACTCGACCCGGGGCCCACCTCGGCCCGACCCGACCCGGAGTCCGCAGCGCCGGGCACTGTCGAGGCCGCCCAGGCGTACCTGCTCGGCAATGGTTCGGTCGACCACTATCGACAGGCGCTCGCCGACGGGGTGGAGCGGGTGGCCCAGCGGGTCGCGACGGTCGAGAGACCCTTCACCGGGATCACCCCGGACGAGCTGGCCCCGCTCGTCGGCGGCATCGAGCTCGACCGGCCGCTCGGCGACCACACCAGCGCCTTGGACGAGCTGGACGAGCTGTGGCTGCGCGACGCGGTCTGGTTCCACCACCCCCGTTCCCTGGCCCACCTCAACTGCCCGGTGGCGATCCCCGCGCTGCTCGGCGAGGCGATGCTCACCGCGGTCAACCCGTCGCTGGACACCTGGGACCAGAGCGCCGGCGCCACCCTCATCGAACGCCGGTTGATCGAGTGGACGGCCGCCCGGATCGGCCTCGGAACGGCCGCCGACGGGATCTTCACCAGCGGGGGAACCCAGTCCAACCTGCACGCCCTACTGCTGGCCCGGGAGGAGGCCGTCGCGCACGCCGCCGATGCCGACGCCCGGGCCGCGCTCCTGCCCCGGCTGCGGATCCTCACCTCCGCCGCCGGGCACTTCAGCGTCCAGAAGGCCGCGAAGCTGCTCGGCCTGGCGCCGGACGCGGTGATCACCGTCGAGACCGACGCGGCCCGGCGGATGTGCCCGCAGGCGCTGGACCGGGAACTGGAGCGTTGCCAGCAGGCCGACCTGCCGGTGATGGCGGTGGTCGCCACCGCCGGTACCACCGACTTCGGCACCATTGACCCGCTGCCGGAGCTCGTCGGGCGCTGCGCCACCGCGGGCGTCTGGCTGCACGTCGACGCCGCGTACGGCTGCGGCCTGCTGGTCTCGCCGACCCGCCGGCACCTACTCGACGGCATCGAGCAGGCCAACTCGGTGACCGTCGACTACCACAAGTCCTTCTTCCAGCCGGTCAGCTCCAGCGCGTTGCTGGTCCGGGACCGCCAGGTGCTGCGGCACGCCACCTACCACGCCGACTACCTCAACCCGGCCCGGGCGGTCGCCGAGCGCATCCCGAACCAGGTGGACAAGAGCCTGCAGACCACCCGCCGGTTCGACGCGCTGAAGCTGTGGTTGACCCTGCGGGTGATGGGCCCGGACGCCATCGGCGCGCTCTTCGACGAGGTCTGCCGCCGCGCCGTCGAGGCCTGGGCCCTCGCCGACGCCGACCCCCGCTTCGAGGTGGTCGCCCGCTCACCGCTGAGCACCGTCGTCTTCCGCTGGTGCCCCGCCGGCACCGACGCCGAGCTGGCCGACGAGGCCAACCGGCACGCCCGGGCCCAGCTCGCCGCCTCCGGTGCCGCCATGGTGGCCGGCACCATGGTGGACGGCCGGGCGCACCTCAAGTTCACCCTGCTCAACCCCGCGACCACGAGCGCGGACCTGACGCTCGTGCTGGACCTGATCGCCGAACACGCCGGCCGGTACGCGCACGACCACGCCCCCGGGCTCAGTGGCCGTCCCGCTGACCTGTCCTGCTCGGTCGCCTGACTACCTCACCTTTGCAACACCGTCTGGAGAAGCACATGACCACCCACGACTTCATCGCGGTCGGACTCGGCCCGTACAACCTGGGCCTGGCCTGCCTGACCGAGCCGATCTCCGAGCTGGACGGGCTCTTCCTGGAGGCCCGGGCCGATGTCTCCTGGCACCCCGGGATGCTGCTGGAGTCCACCCGACTGCAGACGCCGTTCCTCGCCGACCTGGTGACCTTCGCCGACCCCACCTCACCGTTCTCCTTCGTGAATTTCCTGAAGGAGACCGGCCGGCTCTACCCCTTCTACATCCGGGAGAGCTTCTTCCCACTGCGGGCGGAGTACGACGCGTACTGCCGGTGGGCGGCGGACCGGTTGTCGAACCTGCGCTTCGGGCACACCGTCACCGCGGTGTCCTACGACGAGGCCAACGGCGAGTACGTGGTGCAGGCGGAGACCGCCGACGGTCCGGTCACCCACCGGGCCCGGCGCCTGGTGCTCGGTACCGGCACCTCGCCGGAGGTGCCCGCCGTCTGCCAGGGGCTGGGTGGGGACGCGTTCCACAACTCCAGCTACATGGAGCACCGCGACGCGCTGCGGAGCAAGCGGAGCATCACCATCGTCGGTAGTGGGCAGAGTGCCGCCGAGATCTACCACGAACTGCTCACCGACATCGACAGCTACGGCTACCAGCTCAACTGGGTGACGCGGTCGCCCCGCTACTTCCCGCTCGAGTACACGAAGCTGACGCTGGAGATGACGTCACCGGACTACGTGGACTACTTCCACGCGCTGCCGGAAGAGACCCGCTACCGGCTGGAATCCGAGCAGGTCGGGCTACTCAAGGGGATCAACTCCGACCTCATCAACAGCATCTTCGACCTGTTGTACGCGCGCAGCGTCGACGGCCCGGTCCGTACCCGGCTGATCACCAACACCGAGCTGGTCAGCGCCGCCCACGACGCCGGTACGTACACGTTGGGTCTGCGCCACCACGAGCAGGGCCGCGACTTCACCCTCGACACCGAGGGCCTGGTGCTGGCCACCGGCTACCGGTTCCAGGTGCCGGCGTTCGTGGACGGGATCCGGGACCGGCTCCGCTGGGACAGCCACGGCCGGTTCGACATCGCCCGTAACTACAGCGTCGACCACACCGGACGGGAGGTCTTCCTACAGAACGGCGGCACCCACGCCCACAGCGTCACCTCCCCCGACCTGGGCATGGGACCGTACCGGAACTCGTACCTCATCCGGGAGCTGCTCGGCCGGGAGTACTACCCGGTGGAGAAGAGCGTCACCTTCCAGGAGTTCGGGGCCCCGGCGGCGGTGGACGCGTGACCGTGCACACCCGCCGGGACCCGCTGCTGGGCGAGTTCACGCTGCGCGCTCTCGACCCGGAGGGTGACGCCCCGCTGCTGCACCGCTGGGTGACGCACCCGAAGGCGGCCTTCTGGCTGATGCAGGACGCCGACGTGGCGCAGGTCGCCGCCGAGTACCGGCGCATCGCCGACCACCCGCACCACGACGCGTACCTCGGGTGGCACCAGGGGGCGCCGGTGTTCCTCGCCGAACGCTACGACCCGGCCCACGTGGAGCTCGTGGGCCGGTACGACGCGCACCCCGGCGATGTCGGCATGCACTTCCTCTGTGCTCCCACCGAGACGCCCGTGCCCGGGTTCACCCATGCCGTCCTCACGACGGTGCTGGACTGGCTCTTCGCCGACCCCGCCACCCAGCGGGTCGTGGTCGAGCCGGACATCCGCAACACCGCCGTCCAGGCCCGGAACGCCGCCGTGGGCTTCCAGGTCGTCGGCCCGGTGGAGCTACCGGCGAAGACCGCCCTCCTGAGCATCTGCACCCGTACGGCCTTCCGCGCCGCCACCGAAGGAGCGCCCGCATGACCCCCGGCGACGCCGTCACGCACCTCACCCCGGCACGCTGGGAGCAGGCCAACCGGCTGCTGGTGCGCAAGGCCCTCGCCGAGTTCGCCCACGAACGGCTGCTCACCCCGGAGCCGATGCCGGCCGAGCCGGGGCGCTACCGCGTCCGCAGCGACGACGGCACGGTCGAGTACCGTTTCGCCGCCCGGCTGCTCGCCCTGGACCACTGGCAGATCGACCCGGACCGCATCACCCGGCACGGGGAGTCCGGGCCGCTGCCCGTTGATGCCGGCGACTTCTTCCTGGAACTGCGCGGCGCACTCGGTCTCTCCGACCGGGTCCTACCGGTCTACCTGGAGGAGATCACCGCGACCCTCGCCGGGACCGCGTACAAGCTAGCCCGAGGTGGGCCGGCGGCGGAGAAGCTGGTCAACGCCGACTTCCAGACCGTGGAGTCGGCGATGACCGAGGGGCACCCCTGCTTCGTGGCCAACAACGGCCGGCTCGGGTTCAGCTCCGACGAGTACCACCGGTACGCGCCGGAGGCCGCCGCGCCGGTACAGCTCATCTGGCTCGCCGCGCACCGGGACCACTCGACCTTCAGCTGCTCGGCCGAGCTGGACTACGACACCCTGATCCGCTCCGAGTTGGATGAGCAGACCCGGGCCCGGTTCGCCGCCACCCTGGCCGGGCTGGGCCTGGACCTCGCCGACCATCACCTGATCCCGGTGCATCCCTGGCAGTGGCAGCACAAGCTCTCGGTGACCTTCGCCGGGGAGGTGGCCCGCCGGCACCTGGTCTACCTCGGTGCGGGGCCGGACGAGTACCGGGCCCAGCAGTCAATCCGGACCTTCTTCAACCTCACCGAACCCAGCCGGCACTATGTGAAGACCGCGCTGTCCGTGCTGAACATGGGCTTCATGCGGGGCCTGTCGGCCGCCTACATGGCGGCCACCCCGGCTATCAACGACTGGCTCGCCGACCTGATCGACGGCGACGAGGTGTTCCGCGGCACCGGGTTGACCATCCTGCGCGAGCGGGCCGCCGTCGGCTACCGGCATCGGCAGTACGAGGCGGCGACGGATCGCTACTCCCCGTACCGGAAGATGCTGGCGGCGCTGTGGCGGGAGAGCCCGGTGCAGGGGTTGGCGCCGGGCCGGCGGCTGGCCACCATGGCCTCGCTCCTACACCTTGACCCGGATGGCCGGTCCCACACCGCCGCGCTGATCGCCGCTTCGGGGCTCACCCCGGCGGCCTGGCTCCGCCGCTACCTCGACGCCTACCTGGTGCCGTTGCTGCACGCCTTCTACGCGCACGACCTTGCGTTCATGCCGCACGGCGAGAACGTCATCCTGGTCCTGCACGAGGGCGCGGTCGAGCGGGTGATCTTCAAGGACATCGCCGAGGAGATCGTGGTGATGAGCGCCGACGCGCCGCTACCCCCGGCGGTGGAGCGGATCCGAGCCGACGTACCGGAAGAGATGCGGCTGCTGTCGATCTTCACCGACGTCATCGACTGCTTCCTGCGGCACCTCAACGCCGTGCTGGTCGAGGCGGGAGTCTGCCCGGAGGAGACCTTCTGGCGGACGGTCGCCGAGTCCGCCGCCGGATACCTGGACCGGGTGCCGCACCTGGCCGAGCGGGCCCGCCGGTACGACCTCTTCGCGCCCGAGTTCACGCTCTCCTGCCTCAACCGGCTCCAGCTGCGGGACAACCAGCAGATGGTTGACTTGGCCGACCCAGCGGGGGCGTTGCAACTCGTGGGGACTCTGGCCAATCCGCTCGCCCCGTACCGCCCCGGGACCTGACGGCCCGACCCGCAGCGCCTACCCGGCCCGCAGAGCGCCTACCCGGCCGGGTAGGCGCGTCCGCTACCCCGCCGGGTAGGCGTGCGTCTCCGTCACCCCGACCGCAGCCCAGACCCGTTGGCCTGGAACCAGGCGCAGGGTCGCCGCGGAGGCGGGCGTTACGTCGGCCGCCACCCGGACCGGCCCGTCCAACTGCACCCGCAGGTTGTCGCCGTGGCGTTGCACCCCGGCGACCGTGGCCGGCCAGGTGTTGGGTGGGCTACCGGCGGGCTGGTCGTCGTGCAGCGCCACCGCCGAGGGGCGGAACGCGACGAAGGCGTCCCCGTCGAGGCGTTCCGGGACGGTGAGCAGGAGGTCGTCGGCGACCCGGATGTGGTTGTTCTCGGCCTGGCCCCGGTGCAGGTTCAGCCCGACCAGCTGGGCGACGTAGTCGGTACGGGGCCGGGCGGTGACGGCGGCCGCATCCCCCTCCTGGACCACCCGGCCCTCCTCCACGATCACCAGCCGGTCGGCCAGCACCAGCGCGTCGAGCGGGTCGTGCGTGACCAGTACGGTGGCGCCGGGGTGGGCGACCAGGTGCCGGTGCAGCTCGGCGCGGGTGTCCAGGCGGGTACGGGCGTCCAGGGCGGCCAGCGGCTCGTCGAGCAGCAGCACGGCCGGCCGCACCGCGAGCGCCCGGGCCAGCGCCACCCGCTGCGCCTGCCCGCCCGAGAGCTGCCCGGGTCGCCGGCGGGCGTGCTCGACCAGCCCCACCCGGGCCAGCCAGTCGCCGGCGCTGCGCCGGGCGGTCCGCCGGGTGGCGCCGTGCCGGCGCGGGCCGAAGGCCACGTTGTCGAGCGCGTTCAGGTGCGGGAAGAGCAGATAGTCCTGGAAGACCACGCCGACCGAACGGCGCTCGGCGGGGACGAACGTGTGACGGTCCGGGCGGTCCAGGTCGCTGCCCGCCACCGTGAGGTGGCCGGCGGTCAGGGGCTGTAGGCCGGCAAGCGCCCGTAGGGCGGTCGTCTTGCCGGCGCCGTTCGGACCCAGCAGCGCCACCACCTCACCGGCGGCGACCCGCAGCGGTACGTCCAGCCGGAAGTCACCCCGCTCCACCGCGAGGCGCGCGTCCAGGAGGTGCCCGGTCACGGCGTGCTGATCCAGCGGTCGCGCAGCCCCGCCAGGATCACGACCGAGACGACGAGCAGGATCAGGCTGAGTACGATCGCGGCCTCGACGTCGGTCTCCAAGGCCAGGTAGACCGCGAGCGGCATGGTCTGGGTCCGGCCCGGGTAGTTACCGGCGAAGGTGATCGTGGCACCGAACTCGCCCAGCGCGCGGGCCCAGCACAGCACCGCGCCGGCGGCCAGGCCCGGGCCGACCAGTGGCACGGTGACGTGCGTGAAGGTGACCCACCGGCCGGCGCCGAGGGTGGCCGCGGCCTCCTCGTAACGGCGGTCGGCACCCCGTAGTGCCCCCTCCACGGCGAGGACCAGGAACGGCATCGCCACGAACGCCTCGGCGAACACCACGCCGGTGGTGGTGAACGGCAACGTGAATCCGAAGGTCTGGTCGAGCCAGCCGCCGATCAGCCCGCGCCGACCGAAGACCAGCAGCAGGGCCACCCCGCCCACCACCGGCGGGAGCACCAGGGGCACGGTAACCAGGGCGCGCACCAGCCGCCGGCCGGGGAATTCCACCCGGGCGAGCAGCCACGCCAGCGGCACCCCGAGCAGCAGGCAGAGCAGGGTCGCCAGGGTGGCGGTGAGGAGCGACAGCCGCAGCGCGGCGAGCACCCCGGGCTCGGCGAGCCGCTGCGGCAGGGTGCTCCACGGGGTGCGGGCCAGCAGACCGATCAGCGGCAGGGTCAGGAAGGCCAGACCGAGCAGCGCCGGCAGCAGCAACGCGACCGGGACGCCACCGCCTCGCCGCCGCGCGCCGCGCAGCCGGCGGAAGCCCGTCGGCCGGCGGACCGGATGCTCGGTGAGCGTCATGGCGCCTGGAACCCGGCCTCGGTGAGCACCGCCTGCGACTGGGCGGAGCGGACGTGGGCCACGAAGGCGTGGGCCGCGGTCGGGTTCGGCGCGTCGGCCAACACCGCGATCGGGTAGTCGTTGACGGCCTGGTCGGACTCGGGGAACTCCACCGCCGCCACCTCCGGCGCCGCGGCGCGGGTGTCGGTGCGGTAGACGAGGGCGGCGTCCACCTCGCCGAGCCGTACCTTCGCCAGGGCCCCCCGCACGTCCGCCTCCAGGGTGACCGGGGTCAGCGCGACGCCGGCGGTGTCGAGCGCCCGGCGGGCCGCCGATCCGCACGGCACCTGCTCGGCGCAGAGGGCCACCTTCAGCCCGGGCCGGGTCAGGTCACTCAGGCTCCGTACCCCCTCGGGGTTGCCGGCGGCGACCGCGATGACGAGCTGGTTGCGGACGAAGACGGCCGGTGTGCCGTCTGTGCCGTCGGCGGTGGTGACGGCGGTCAGGTGCTGCGGGGCGGCGGAGGCGAAGACATCCGCCGGGGCGCCCGCGGTGAGCTGGGTGGCGAGGGCGGAACTGCCGGCGAAGTTGAACACGACGGTGCTGCCCGGATGGGCTGCCTCGAAGTCGCGCCCGATCCGGTCGAACGTCGCGGCGAGCGACGCGGCGGCGAAGACGGTCACCGTGCCGGTCACGCCACCGCCGACGGCTTCACCACCCGGGGTGCCGCAGCCGGCCAGGACCAGCGTGACGGCGCCGGCCAGGACCGAGGTACGCGGCCTCACGGCGCCGGCCTTCCCCGGGTGCCGGCCGGCGGCGTAGCCCGCTCGACCAGTACGTTCGTCGACTTGATCACGGCGACGGCCAGCGAGCCGACCCGCAGGTCCAGTTCGTCGACGGCCTCCCGGCTCATCAGGGAGACGATGCGGAACGGGCCGGCCTGGATGTCGACCTGGGCCATCACGGTGTCCCGGACCACGCCGACGACGATGCCGCGTAGGCGGTTGCGGGCCGACGAGGCGTCGGACCGCTCGTCGCGTTCGGCCGCCTGCGCGCGGGCGAACGCCGCCAGATCCACCCCATCCACAGCACGGTGTCCGTGCTCGTCGCGTTCTGCCCGAATGCGCCCGGCGTCGATCCAGCGGCGGACGGTGTCGGCGCTCACCCCGAGCAGCTCGGCCGCCTCCCCGATCCGGAACCTCGTCACCCGGTCACCTTAGCGCCCGCATCCGAGAGGTGTTTCACCGCTCATCTCCGGCGGTTGCAAGGTGCTGGAGTCGTATTTCCTCGCAATCGCGAGGTCCGGCCGGGTCGGGTACCCGCGTACCGACCTGACCCGGCGGTCAGCCGACCCGCCAGCGCCAGGATCGACGGGGCGGCCGGTGCCACGGTGTACGGCTCGGGTTGGTCCGACCCGACCGCGCATAATGTGGGTACGCCGGAGCTGCCCCGGCGGTCAGCACACGTGAGATGGTGGGGAGTACGGTGCCGCAGACGATTCCGAACGCAACCCGGAACACCCGGCAGCGAGCCGAGGTGCTCGCGTTGCTCGGGGAGGTCGACGGGTTCCACACGGCGCAGCAACTGCACCGGATGCTCTGCGACCGCGACGCGCGGGTGGGTCTGACCACCGTCTACCGGACTCTGCAGCTTCTGGTGGACGCCGGTGAGATCGACTCCACCCGGCTGCCCGGCGGCGAACAGCTCTTCCGCCAGTGCAGCCAGAGTCGTCACCACCACCACCTGGTCTGCCGGTCCTGCGGACGGACCGTGGAGGTGGCCGGCCCGGCAGTCGAACGCTGGGCCGACCAGGTGGCGGCCGAGCACGGCTTCACCGAGGTCGGGCACACCCTGGAGATCTTCGGCAACTGCGCCGGCTGCGCCGCGTCCTGACCCCCGCCGGCTGCGCCGCATCCGGACCACCCCGGTTGTCACCAGCCGGGGTGTTTCCCGCCCCGTCGCTCGGGAAATCAGCACCACGGCACCCCGGCAACGCGGCGTCGCGCGCCGCCCGACGAACGGACGCCGATCGCCATGACGTACCGTCCGGCCACCGACCGCCCCGACCTGGACACCCTCACCCTCGGGGTGGAAGAAGAGTTTCTGCTGCTGGACTCCAACACGGGGGAGAGCATGCCGGTCGCCGCCCAGGTACTCGGCGGGTTGTCCGGCACCGCCTACGAGCAGAGCCGGCAGGAGTTTCGACACAGCATGGTCGAGATGGTCACGCCGGTCGTATCCGACCTGACGGAGCTGCGGCGGCACTTGGTGGCGCTGCGCACCGCCGCCATTGACGCGGCCGAGGCCGCTGGCGCCCGTCTCGTGGCCGTGGGAGCGACTCCGGTGAACGAGGCGCACCGGACCGTACCGGACGAACCTCGCTACCACGCGATGTCCCAGCGGTTCGGACCGGTCGCGCACGACCCGGCGGTCTGCGGCTGCCACGTGCACGTCGGCCTGCCCGACCGGGAACTGGCGGTCCAGGTCTGCAATCACCTGCGCCCGTGGCTGCCGGTCGTGCAGGCCCTCACCGTCAACTCCCCGCTGCACGACGGCCAGGACACCGGGCACGCGAGCTGGCGAGGGATGCAGCTGGAGCGTTGGCCGAGCATCGGCCCCACCCCGTACTTCGACTCGGCCGCCGACTACGACGCCACGGTGGCGGACCTGATCAAGGCGGGGATCATGCTCGATGCCGGGATGGTCTACTGGTATGTCCGGCCCTCCGTCGCGTACCCCACGGTCGAGGTCCGGGTTGGCGACGTCTGTCCCACGGTTGACGACACGGTGCTGGTGGCCGCGCTGGTACGTGCCCTCGTCGCGACCCTCGCGGCGGAGGTCCGGGGCGGTGCCCGGGCGACCCGGACCCGAGGCTGCCTGGTCTCCGCCGCGCACTGGCGAGCCGCTCACGACGGGCTCGACGGTGACCTTGTCGACCTTCGTACCGGGCACGCCCGGCCGGCCTGGGACCTGGTGGACGAGATGTTCGCCCTCGTCACGCCCGCCCTGGAGCGACAGGGCGACCGGGGGTACGTGCTCGACCAGCTAACTCGGCTCCGGGACGAGGGCACCGGCGCGGCCCGGCAGCGTCGGATTCTGGAGCGGACCGACTGCGATGTCCGCGCCGTGCTGGCCCACCTGGCGGCGCAGACCCGCCCCACCCCGGCCTGAGCCGGCCCGGACCGCCGTCCCATCGTGAGCCGAACCGCCCCGTCCTACCGCTGGTGGTGGTGCGGCCGTCCGTCCTACCGCTGGTGCGTCTGCAGCCACAGCTCCAGCAGCCCGAGCTGCCACAGTTTGTTGCTGCCGGCCGCGGCCTGCGTCGCCGCCGGATCGGCGAGCAGTTCGTCAACGTACTCGGGCTGGAACAGCCCCCGTTCCTGGGCGGCCGGTGCCCGTAGCGCGTCCAGCACCAGCTCCCGCACCCGCCCGGAGACGTTGCGCAGCGCCGGCACCGGAAAGTACCCCTTCGGCCGGTCGATCACCTCCGCCGGCAGCACCTCCCGAGCGATCTCCTTGAGTACGCCCTTGCCGCCCTGCGCCACCTTGTGCTCCGGCGGACAGGCCGCCGCGAGCGCGACCAGATCCTGGTCCAGGAAGGGGGTGCGGACCTCCAGCCCCCACGCCATGGACATGCTGTCCACCCGCTTGACCGGGTCATCGGGGAGCATCCGGTGCGTATCCAGGCGCAGCACCGCGTCCAGCGCGGTCTCCGCACCGGGCGCGGCAAGTTCGGCGACGAGCAGCTCCCGGCTGGCGTCCCGGTCGTGGGCGTACGCCGGACTGACAACCCGGGACAACTCGGCGTGGTCACGGTCGAAGAAGGAGGCGGCGAAGACCTCCGCCGCCCCGTCCCGGTGCGCCCTCGCGAGCGGCTGGTGGTAGCCGTACCCGGCGAACACCTCGTCGGCGCCCTGCCCCGACTGGGCCACCTTGACGTGCTGGGCCACCTGCTCGCTGAGCAGGTGGAAGGCCACCACGTCGTGGCTGCCCATCGGCTCGGTCATCGCGGCGATGGTGGCCTGTACCGCCGGCACGAGGTCGTTGTCGGCGAGCCGGATCCGCCGGTGGTCGGTGCCGAAGGCCCGGGCCACCTGGTCGGAGTAGTGGAACTCGTCGCCGGCCTCGTCGCCCCGGCTGTCGAATCCGATGCTGAACGTCTGCAGGTGGTGTTGGCCCGCCTCGGCGAGCAGGGCCACGATGAGACTGGAGTCCAGGCCGCCGGAGAGCAGCACCCCGACCGGGACGTCCGCCACCAGCCGCCGGCGAACCGCCGCGCGCAGGGCGTCCCCGACCGCCGCCTGCCAGTCCCGGGCATCCCGACCGTCGTGGGCGGGGTCACGGGCGTACTCCGGCTGCCAGTAGACGTGTTCGCGGCTGCGCCCGTCCGCCTCGACCACCCGCAGTGTCGCCGGGGGCAGCTTTCGGACGCCCCGCAGTACGGTCCGCGGCGCCGGCACGATCGAGTGCCAGGAGAGGTAGTGGTGCAGGGCGACCGGGTCGATCTCGGTGTCCACCTCGCCGGCGTGCAGTAGCGCGGGCAGAGTTGAGGCGAAGCGCAGGCGACCGGGGGACTCCGCCAGGTAGAGCGGCTTGATGCCGAGCCGGTCGCGGGCCAGCAGCAGCCGCTGGCGGGTCCGATCGAACAGCCCGATCGCGAACATGCCGACCAGGTGGTCGACGAAGGCCTCCCCCCACTCGGCGTACGCCACCAGGATGACCTCGGTGTCACTGGTGGAACGGAAGGTGTGCCCGGCGGCCCGGAGCTCCGCGCGCAGCTGCGGATAGTTGTAAATGCATCCGTTGAAGACCAGCGCTGATCCGAGGTCCTCGCGCACCATCGGCTGAGCGCCGGTGTCGGAGAGGTCGATGATGGTGAGCCGGCGGTGCCCGAGGGCCACCCAGCCGTCCGTCCAGTGGCCGGTGTCGTCCGGGCCGCGGGACTCCATCGCCTGGGTCATCCGGTTCACCGCGTCGGTGTCCGGCCTCGAGCCGTCAAAACGCGCTTCCCCGCTGATGCCGCACACGCTCAGTGCCCCTCTGGCCGCTGTCCGGCGGTCCGGGAGGGCCGATGGCCGAGCGTCGAATCCATGGCCACCGTCCCGTCGCACCGTTTATCTGGCCACCGGGCATGGCCCGGGTCCCGTCCCGCGGACGGGTGCGCCGGGTACCCGTGCTCGGGCCGCTCAAACCCGGCCCGGTGCCCGTCACCGTCCGGACCGAGTTTCGAGCCGGATTCGACACAGGTATAGCGTGGCGCGGGGCCCCTAGGGTGGTGGCGATCGGTTCACCCGAGCGGGTACCGACGCGCGTACCCGGCGCGAACCGACGGCGACAGGAGATCCCATGCCCGTTATCGCGATTGACGGCCTGGTGAAGAGCTTCGGCGCGGTCCGCGCGCTCGACGGGCTCAACCTGCAGGTGGAGACGGGGGAGGTGCACGGCTTCCTCGGGCCCAACGGCTCCGGGAAGTCCACCACTATCCGCGTCCTGCTCGGGCTGCTGCGCGGTGACGCCGGCAAGGTGCGACTGCTCGACGGTGACCCGTGGCGCGACGCGGTGGCGCTGCACCGCCGACTCGCCTACGTACCGGGCGACGTGAACCTGTGGCCCAACCTCTCCGGCGGGGAGGCGATCGACCTGTTCGGGGCCCTGCGCGGTGGCTTGGACCGGCGCCGCCGCGACGAGCTGCTGGAGCGGTTCGACCTCGACCCGACCAAGAAGTGCCGGGCTTACTCCAAGGGCAACCGGCAGAAGGTGGCGATCGTCGCCGCCTTCGCCTCCGATGTCGAGCTGTACGTGCTCGACGAGCCGACCTCCGGGCTTGACCCGTTGATGGAGGCGGTGTTCCAGGAAGAGGTGCGGCGGCTCACCGGCAACGGCGCCACGGTGCTGCTCTCCAGCCATGTGCTCGCCGAGGTGGAGGCGCTCTGCGACCGGGTCAGCATCATCCGTGCCGGCCGTACCGTCGAGTCCGGCTCCCTGAGTGAGCTGCGGCACCTCGCCCGCACCACGGTCACCGTCGAGACGGTGCGCCCGTTGACCGGTGTCGCGGAGCTACCCGGCGTGCACGAGGTCCGCGACGTTGACGGGCGGGTCCGGTTGGAGGTTGAGCCGGAGCACCTCGACGCGTTGCTCGCCCACCTGATCCGCTTCGAGGTCCGGGCGCTGGTGAGCGCACCGCCTACCCTGGAGGAGCTGTTCCTGCGGCACTACGACGGGGCCGACGACGGTCGGGCCGCGGTCGCGGACAGCGGCGCGGAGTCGGCCCGGTGAGCGCATTCACCGGCACCGGCCGACTGGCCCGGCTCGCCCTGCGCCGCGACCGGATCAAGCTCACGGCCTGGCTGCTCGGCACGCCGCTGCTCGGGCTCGCCCTCGCCAGCAGCGTCATCGAGTTCTACCCCGACGAGGCCGCTCGCCTCAGCTATGCCGACACCGCGCTGACCAGCGTGGTGGCGCGGGCCTTCAACGGGCCGATCTTCAACGCCGAGCTGGGCTCGATCGTCGTCGCCGAGGCGTACCTGACGTTAACCCTGCTCGCCGCCCTGGTCAGCACGTTCGCCGTCGTCCGGCACACCCGACAGAACGAGGAGACCGGCCGGGCGGAGTTGCTCGGTGCGGCCGTCGTCGGTCGGCACGCGTTGCTCACCGCCCCGTTGCTTGTTGTCGTCGGGGCGAACGTCGCCGCCGCCCTCCTCCTCGGGCTGGCCTTCGCGGCCGCCGGCCTGCCGCTGGCCGGATCCCTCGCCGCCGCCGGTGCGGTCGGCGGGGTCGGCGTCGCCTTCACCGCGGTCGCCGCCGTGACCGCCCAGCTCACGGTTACCTCCCGTGGTGCGAACGCGCTTGCCGCGGCCACCATCGGGGTGGCGTTTCTGCTCCGCGCCGCCGGGGACGTCCTCGGTGAGCGGAACGGCCTGCAACTGGTGAGCGCCTGGCCATCCTGGCTCTCCCCGCTTGGCTGGGGCAACCAGGTACGCGCGTTCGGCGCCGAGCGGTGGTGGGTTCTGGGCCTGCCGATCGTGTTGCTGGTCGGCGCCACCCTGGCCGCGTTCGGCCTCGCCCGTCGGCGGGACCTCGGCGCCGGGTTACTCAGTGACCGGCGGGGGCCGGCCCGTGCCGCCGCCGGCCTGCTCAGCCCGAGCGGACTGCTCTGGCGGCTGCACCGCGGCTCCCTGGTCGGTTGGTCGGTGGCGGTGGTGATCCTCGGGATCTCGATGGGCTTCGCCGCGGACGAGGTCAACGACGTGATCGCCGAGAATCCGGCCGCCGCCGACCTGATCGCCGCGATGGGCGGCGGGGTCGACGACCTGGTTGACGCGTTCCTCGCCGCGATGCTGGGGATGTTCGCGTTGGTCATCGGCGCGTACGTGGTGCAGGCGTTGCTGCGTACCCGCGCCGACGAGTCGGGCGGCGTCCTGGAGGCGGTACTCGCGACCGCGGTGGGCCGGGTTCGCTGGCTGGCCACCCAGGTGGTGGGCGCCGTCCTGGGCGCGGCGGTCCTCGTGCTGCTGGCCGGGCTCGCGACCGGCCTCGGCTACGGACTCGCGGCCGGTGATCCGGGCCGGTGGGCGCTCCACCTGGGCGGGGCCGGGCTGCTGCAGCTACCGGCGTTGCTGGTGGTGGCGGGCTTGGTGACCGCGCTACTCGGGTTGGTTCCCCGGTGGTCGGTGTCGCTGTCCTGGGCGGTGCTGATCGGATTCCTGCTGTTGGGGCAGCTCGGCGCGGCGCTCGACCTGCCGCAGGCGGTGCTCAACCTCTCGCCGTACACCCATGTCCCGGCGGTGCCGGCGGTCGAGGTGACCGTGCTGCCGCTGGTGCTGCTCACCGCGGTGGCCGGTGCGCTGCTCGCCGCCGGGCTGGCTGGCTTCCGCCGCCGCGACGTCCCCAGCTGAGTGGCCGTAGCTCGATTCCGGGACGTTAGCCGGATACCTCCGGCTCCGTTTCGGACTCCGAGCCGGTGTGGCGTTGGCGTAGCAGTTCACCGCTCCACCGCGCGGCGGCCCGCTGCTCGGAGAGGGTTCGCTCCCGGGCGCGGGCCAGCCCCTCACGGACCGCCTCCGGGACGTCGGCGTCGGGCAGGTCGTCGAGGATCGCCGACCAGCGTCGGTTGAGCTGCTCGGCGTAGCGGGCGCGCCGTAGCAACTCCTCGTGTCGGCAGTCCAGCGCGATCACCCGTTCCCAGTAGGGCTGAAGGGCTTGGCGGACCCGCTCGTCGAGTTGCACCCACGCCTCGGGCCGGCAGGTGACCGTCTGACCGCCGCGCTCGAACGACCACGGTTCCTGTTGGGCGAGCTTCCGTTGCAGCTGCGCTTCCAGCTCACCGGCCCGGTGCGGTGCGACGGTGCGGGCGAGATCGGCGGCGATGCTGGTCAGCCGCTGGGTGGCCGGTGGCAGAAAGTAGTGGGCGTACCAGGCCAGCTGATCCGGTCGCAGTCCCTGCGAACGCCAGGTGAGATCGGCACGGATGGTGAAGGTGAAGACGTAACCCCGGGCGAAGACGGTGATCGGACCGGCCGGCTCACGCCGCTCGATCGGCTCCTGTGGTGGGGGTGGGGCTGGCCCCTGCTTGGCGGCCGTGTCGACCGTACGGGCCAGCGTGAGCAGCCACCGCCACAGCCGCCCGGCAGCCGGTGCCAGCCGCGCGGCGAGTTGCCGGGCCGCCCAGGTCAGCTGGGCAGCGAAGCGACGGGTCGCTGGTGCCAGCCGGGCGGTTACTCGCCGCGTTCCGGCTGCCAGCCGGGTCGCGCTCCGTCGGCAAGCCCGAACCGGCCGGGCCCAGCGGCCAGGTCGCGTGGCGTCCGGAGCGGCCGGGCGATGCTGATCCGGATCGGGGGCTACGGGCGGCTGGGGCGTCTCCGCGGCCGGGCCGTCGGCCATGTCGCCTCCCTCGTCCGTCAACCGGTCCGCCGGGTCGAAGGGTGGTGCGGTCGGCGCCAGGTACGAGGGGGGGTGCCGGCAGGTGCGGTGTCGCCGCGTACTCACGTTAACAAGGACCGGGCCGGTGGGGCGGCAGCGGCGCGGCGTGCCGATCGGCGCTCGGCTGACCGCGCGGGGGCCGGCGCGGTGGACCGAAAGAGTCCTGTGCCGTCCCCGTGCCGTCCCCGTGCCGTGCCACGCCCCTCTTCATGGGGCAGCTCGACAGCGAGGAAACCGGAAGTACCCGACCCATCGCGAACGACGAATGAGCCTCACCCCCGCAGCGGCCTCGCGCTGCTGTTGCGGGGGTCGACCAGAGCCATCAGCTCCCTGGCGGCGCCACGGTCTCCAGGGCGTCAATGCTGCCGGACATGATCGTGCGAATGTGATCGGTGATGAGTGGTAACGGCCAGTCCCACCAGGCAAGCGCCATCAGGCGGGCAACCTCTTCGTCGGGGAAGCGGCGGCGGATTACCCGGGCCGGATTGCCGCCGACGATGCTGTATTCGGGAACATCGTCCACGACGACAGATCCAGAGGCAACGATCGCCCCGCTGCCGATGCGGACGCCGGGCATTACCGTGGTGCGGTAACCGAACCACACGTCGTTACCCACCACCGTGTCTCCTCGCCCGGGCAGGTTGGTGATGAGGTCAAAGTGTTCGCTCCAGGAGCCACCCATAATCGGGAACGGGAAGGTCGAGGGACCGTCCATACGGTGATTGGCGCCGTTCATGATGAACCGTACGCCCTCGCCCAACGCGCAGAACTTCCCGATTACCAGCCGCTCCGGCCCGTAGTGATAGAGAACGTTGCGAACCTCGAAAGCCGTCGGATCGTCCGGGTCGTCGTAGTAGCTGAACTCCCCGACTTCGATCAGTGGCGAGGTGATCAGTGGCTTCAGCAGCACCAGACGTGGCTGTTCGGGCATCGGATGTAAAACACCTGGGTCGGCTGGAGTACCTGTCATCGCAAGGTCCTTGTGGGGTGAAAGGTGAAAACCGTGCCCATTCTGCGGGAGTAGCGCGTTGCGTCAGCCGCTCATCCGGTGCACCGGGCGGGACGGAAAGAGCGTTTGCGGCAGAATCGCGTTGCCGTTGAGTACGGCGGTCACGGCCGCTGTCGCGATTCCGGCCACCGGGTGGGTGGACGTGGTGAGCGAGGGGTTGGTCATCGCGGCCAGCGGGGTGTCGTCGAAGCCGGTCACCGCGATGTCCCCGGGGACCTGGACGCCATCTCGGAGGAGTCCGCTGAGCACGCCGAACGAGGTCACGTCGCTGGCGCCGACGATCGCGTCGGTGTCTGGCCAGCGGGCCAGCACCTCCCGGGCTGCGGCACGCCCTCGGCCCGCGGTGAAATCACCTCGAACCAGCCGAGGCGGCAGCCCCGCCGCGCGTAGCACTCCCCGGTAGGCGCGTACCGAGCGGCCGGCGCAAGGTAGCCAGCTAGAGCCACTGATCATGGCGATGCGGCGGCGGCCCGTCGCGTACAGGTGCTCCACCAGCGCGGTGGTGCCGCCACCGTTGTCGATGTCGAAGGAGGCCACCACGGGGGAGCCGACGCCGAGCGAGGCGACCCGACCGCGCAACGTGGGCGGCACGGCGGCCAGGACCGCGGGGGTGGTGTTGACCAGGATCAGCCCGCTCACCCCGCGCTGTTCGCCGAGCTGGCGCAGCTGGGCCAGGTCCCGGGTCGGCAGCCAGTGCAGGGCCACCCCGACGCCGTGCGGAGCGCACACCCGGGCGGCGGCGCCGACAACCTGGTCGACGTACGGGTCCTCGAGCACCCGGGGTGAGGTGCCGTGGACCACCGTGACCAGGCGCACACCGGTGCCCCGGACCAGGGCGCGGGCGGCCGGGTCTGGCTGGTAGCCGAGCTTTTCGGCGGCGGCGGTGACCCGGTCGCGGGTATGGGCCGCGGCGTACCCGTTGTTGGCTAGTACTCGGGAGGCGGTGGCGCGGGAGACGTCGGCCACCCGAGCCACATCCGCCAGGGTCGGCGCGCGCTGCGGTGCCGGCATCGTGGTCCCCCCGTTCTCCGTCGCCGGGGCGACGCTTGTCGTCAGGACATTATTGCTCGGCCCAACGGCGGTGACCTGTGATTACTTTTCGGTTTGCAATGAGAACGTTCTCAGGGGTGTGCTCGTGCAGCCAGGACCAATACCCAAGCGAAAGGAACTTGTGGTGAGCAGCGTCACAACCCCGGCCGCGCCTGCTGCCGCACACCGGTTGGTGCGCACCGCCCGTACCGGTGTCGCGGTGGTGTTCGCCCTCAACGGCCTCGCCATCGGGTCCTGGTTCGCCCGGGTGCCGGCGGTCCGGGAGGCGCTTGACCTCACCGCCGGTGGGCTCGGGCTGCTGTTGCTCGCGATGTCGGCGGGAGCGGTGCTGGCGATGCCCACCTCCGGTCTGGTCGCCCAGCGACTGGGCACTGCCCGGACGGTGGCGGCGGCGACCCTGTTGGTCGCCGTGGGCTTGGGGATCGCCGGCGTCAGCGCGAGCGCGGCGGGCTGGCTGCCCGGGGTGGCGGTGGGCCTGGTTGTCCTTGGCTACGGCACCGGTACCTGTGACGTCGCGATGAACATTGAGGGTGCCGCGGTTGAGCGGCGGCTCGGTCGTACCGTGATGCCGCGGTTCCACGCGGCGTGGAGCCTGGGCTCGGTGGCCGGGGCTGGCCTCGGTGCGGTGGCGGCTGAGGTGGGGCTGGCGCTGGCGGTCCACCTGCCGCTCGTTGGCGCGGCGGTGCTGCTCGGCACGGTGTCCGGCACCCGGGCGTTCCTGCCGGTCCCCGAGCCGGCGCCGGACGCCGACGAGGGCTCCCCGGCGTCCCGCCGTCGGGCCGTGCTGGCCGCCTGGCGGGAGCCACGAACCCTGCTGATCGGCCTTTTTGTGCTGGTAGCAGCGTTCAGTGAGGGGGTCGCCACCGACTGGGTCGCGGTCGCGTTCGTTGATGGCTACGGCGTCACCGAGGCGGCCGGAGCCGCCGTCTACGGCGTGTTCGTGATCGGCATGACCGTGGGACGGACCGTCGGCACCCTCGCCCTGGACCGCTGGGGCCGGGTGCCCGTGCTCGGCACCACGATCCTGCTCGCCGTGGTCGGCGTGATCGTGGCGGTGCTGGCCGGTTCCGGAACGGTTGCGGTCGCCGGTGTGGCGCTGTGGGGCCTCGGCATTTCCCTCAGCTTCCCGGTGGGGATGAGCGCTGCGGCCAACGCGGAGGAGCACGCCGCGGCCCGGGTCAGCGTGGTGGCCGTGATCGGCTACACCGCGTTCCTCGCCGGACCACCGCTGCTGGGCCTGATCGGGGACCGGGTCGGGACGCTGCAGGCCCTGCTGGTCGTACCGGTTTTGCTGCTGCCGTCGCTGGCGTTGCTGCCGGTGACCCGCCCTCCCCGCTGACCCTCCCGACCGGGCGGCACCCTGCTGACGTGCCTGGTCGCCGCGTTCGCGGTGCTCGGCCCGACCGCGGTGCAGGTTGGCGTCGCCCACGGCCTGTGGAGCTACACCTCGGAACGGCGGCCCCGCCCGGCCCGCCCGGCCCAGCCGGTCAGCTGAGCTGGCGGGCGGCGGCGCGGCCGGCGACCCGGCCGGAGAAGAGGCAGCCGCCGAGGAAGGAGCCCTCCAGGGCGTTGTAGCCCATCATGCCGCCACCACCGAACCCGGCCACCTCGCCGGCCGCGTAGAGGCCGGGAAAGGCGTCGCCGTCGCGGGTCCGGCAGCGGCCGTCCAGGTCTGTCTCCAGCCCCCCGAGGGTCTTGCGGGAGAGGATGTTGAGCCGTACGGCGATCAAAGGCCCGGCCTTCGGGTCCAGGAGGCGATGCGGCGCGGCGACCCGCAGGAGCCGGTCACCGCGGTAGTTGCGGGCGGAGCGGATCGCCTTGACCTGGGCATCCTTGCAGAAGGTGTTGGTGAGCTGCCGGTCCCGTTCGGTGACGAGCGTACGGATCCGGCCGACTTCGATCGCCGGCACGTCCGGGTCGGCGATGCGGTTCATCCCGGTGACGAGGTCGTCGAGGGTGTCCGCGACGACGAAGTCCTCGCCGTGCCGCTTGAACGCCTCGACCGGCCCGGGAGCGCCGGCCCGTACCCGGGACAGCAGCAGTTTGAGGTCCTTGCCGGTCAGGTCCGGGTTCTGCTCGGAGCCGGAGAGCGCGAACTCCTTCTCGATGATCTTCTGGGTGAGTAGGAACCAGGAGTAGTCGTAGCCGCTGTGGCGCAGGTGGCGCAGGGTGCCGAGGGTGTCGAAGCCGGGGAAGTACGGAGCCGGCAGCCGGTTGCCGGCGGCGTCCAGCCAGAGCGAGGAGGGGCCGGGCAGGATGCGAATTCCGTGGTTTTCCCAGATCGGATCCCAGTTCCGTAGCCCTTCGACGTAGTGCCACATCCGGTCCGGGTTGATGATGTTGGCGCCGGCCTCCTCGGCGATGCCCAGCATCCGGCCGTCCACGTGGGCCGGCACTCCGGCCACCATCCGCTTCGGCGGGCTGCCGAGCCGTGCCGGCCACGCCCGGCGGATCAGGTCGTGGTTGCCGCCAATGCCGCCGCTGGTCACGATGACGGCTTGGGCCCGGGCCTGGAACTCGCCGACCACGGTGCGGCTGCTCGGCCGGCCCCGTTCGGCCGTGGTCGGCTCCAGCCGGCGGCCCTGCACCCCGACCACCGCACCGGCTTCCACGAGTAGCCCGTCAACCTGGTGGCGGAACGCGAACCGGATCCGCCCGGTGTCGACGTGCGCCCGTACCCGTCGCTCGAACGGCTCCACCACGCCGGGACCGGTGCCCCAGGTGATGTGGAAGCGCGGAACCGAGTTGCCGTGCCCACCGGGCCGGCCGTCGCCGCGTTCGGCCCAGCCGACCACCGGGAAGACGCGATGCCCGTACTGCCGCAGCCAGGACCGCTTCTCTCCGGCGGCGAACTCCAGGTACGCCTCGGCCCAGGCGCGCGGCCACCGGTCCTCGTCCCGATCGAACTGGGCGCTGCCGAACCAGTCCTGTCGGGCCAGCTCGAGGGAGTCCCGGACTCCCATCCGCCGCTGCTCGGGGCTGTCAACCAGGAACAGTCCGCCCAGGCTCCAGAAGGCCTGCCCGCCCAGGTTCTGCTCCCCCTCCTGGTCAACGAGGAGCACGCTGCGGCCGAGGTCTGCCGCCTCGGCGGCGGCGACCAGCCCGGCCAGACCGGCTCCGACCACGACGATGTCAGCTTCCACGGCTGCCTCCTATCGGTGCGGGCGGGCATTGACCCCGCTTCCGGGCCGATCGCGGGGAGCGGGGCGGCGCCGGGGGTTGCCCCACCGTGCCGCAGCCAACCGGGTGACGCCACCACTTCCGCGCCTGGTGAGCATGAGTATTGTCAATCCGCGCGGTCCGGGGAGGTCGGGCCGGCTGGCAGTGCGAGGGGCGGTGACCGGGGTGGGCCTCGCGGAACGCCTGGTCGTACATCGGCTGCTCACCGAGCGTAACTCGCCCTTGGTGGGCGAGATGGTCGGCGCGGTCGTTGACCAGGTCCCGATCTACCGCGAACTCAGCGACACCCAACTGCGGGAGGTCACCGCCATCGCCCAGTGGGCCGTCACCCGGCTCAGCGAGATGTGGGTGGACGGCACCCGGCTGACCACCCGGGACATCAGCCGCTTTCGGGGCATCGGTGCCACCCGTGCCACCGACGGTCGACCACTGCTGGCGGTGCTGCGCGCCTATCGGGTCGCGGCGGCCATCATCACCGACGCTGTCGCCGAGTACGCCCCGCCGGGGCTGACCGTCGCCGACCTCGCCGCACTGGTGCAGGCCCTCGTCGCCGCGCTCGACGAGCTGTCCGAGGCGCTGGCCAACGGCTACCAGCACAAGGCCGCCGAGTTGATCACTGACCGGCGCCGCCTGATCGACGAGTTTCTGCACGATCTGCTCGCCGGTCGCCAGACCTCGCCCGGCGCCCTCGCCGACCGTACCGAGCAGCTCAACGTCCGCGTTCCCGCCAGCTTCGGCCTCCTCCTCGCCGTCGGCGACCCGACGAGTCCGGAGACCCACCCGGCCCGGGTGGCCGCCCTCGCCGCGTCGCCGGCCGTCGGCGCGGACCGCGGCCCGGCGGACCTGAGCACCGGTGCGCTGTTGAGCACGGTGCGGGCCGGTGCGGGTGTCCTGCTGCTCCCGGACGGGCCCGAGCAGTCCGAGGTCGTGGCGGCGGTGGCCGCGGGCGGTTGGCGGGCCTGTCTGATCAGCGGCGCCTCCCCGGCGACCCTGCCCCAGGACTACCGGGCTGCGGTAGCCGCGCTCGAGCACGCACCCGTGGCGGCGTTCGCCCGCCGGACCGTGCTCGACCGCGGCGACGCGCTCACCGTCGCGGTACTGCACGGCACGCCTCCCGTTGACCGTGCCGCACTGCACGCCGCGGTTCTCGGGCCGGTGCTCACCCCTGCCAACGCCCACCTGCTCGAAGGGCTCGACGCGTACCTCACCCACGGGTCGGCGATCGAGGCCGCGACCGCGGTCGGACTGCACCCGCAGACCATGCGCCACCGGCTCCGCCGGCTCACCGAGCTCACCGGTCGCAGCCTGACCCACTCCTGGGACCGGCTCGTGCTCGCGGTGACGCACGCCTCACTCCCGCCCCCGGGACGGTGAGCCGAACGATGCCTCCCCCGCGGGCTTGGCGCCCACCCGTCGGCGGGTGGGCGCCTCAGCGCGTCATCAGGGGGCGTACAGGCGGCGCTCAGCCAAGGGTGGTGCACTGGAGGCCGGCGGCACCGAAGATGCGAGGAGGAGCGGCATGGGCTGGTTCAGTCGGAAGCGGTCGCGTACCTGGGAGTCTGACGGGGTGCCGACGAAGCTCGACCGGGAGGGCACCCGCGCGGACCTGGTGGCGCTGGAGCAGTTCGTCGCCAGCCGGACCGGGGTCGAGTTCTACCTGGAGCCGGAGACGACGGCGACGGACACGACGGTGGTGGCGATCGCGCACGACGGTGAGTGGATCCGCCGCCGTACCGGGTCGCCGCGGGTTGCCGCGTCACTCGCCCGCCGGCTGGCCCTGCCGCTGTACGAGGCAGCCAAGATGGGCTATCCGGAGCGGATGCGCGCCTGGAACCGGGCCCACCCGGAGCGGCGCCTCCGGTAGCCGCCGTGACCGTTACCTTTTTGATCGTCCCCACCCGGGGACCCTCGGTCACCCGGCCCGGTATGACGATCCGTCAGCCGCGCCTACTACGACCGCAAACGCGCCGAAGGCAAACGCCACGACGCCGCCCTCATCTGCCTCGCCCGACGCCGCTGCGACGTCCTGTTCGCCATGCTCCGCGACAAGATCCCCTACCAGCCAAGACCAATCGTCGCGGTCACCCCCGGCTGACCACATCAGGCAAAATCCGCAGATGACCCGACCCCTGCTCCTGCTCGACGTCGACGGTGTCCTCAATCCCTACGGAACTGTTCGACCACCGGCCGGCTACACCGAGCACCACCTGTTCCACGGCGAGGAACCCGTCCGTGTCAACTCCGCACATGGCGCCTGGATCACCGAAGCGAGCACCGTCCTGGACGTCGCCTGGGCCACGGCCTGGAACGACGAAGCCAACCAGCTCCTCGCACCGCTACTGCACATCACCTCCCTGCCCGTGATCACCATGCCAGCCGCACCGTTCCACCCCAGCGACAAAATCCCGCTCATCGCCGCCTACGCCCAGCAACGGCCCGCGGCATGGATCGACGACCTCCACACCCCCCAAGCCCACGCCTGGGCCGCGACCCGCACCAGCCCCACCCTGCTGATCACCCCCGACCCAACGATTGGCCTGACCCGTGACGCCATCGACCACATCATCGTCTGGGCCAAAGCCCTCGATGCGCGTTGACAAACCCATTAGGGACACCCGGGAGTGTGGCGTTTTCCGTGTTTGGCCGTTGGGTGTGATCGAGGTTGTTAGATGGTGATCCGGTCGCCGTAGGCGAGGATCAGGGCGTTGAGGGCCTTGGCCCAACCGTAGACCCGGCCGGTGATACTGCCGCCGCCCTTACGTTTCTGCTGGACGACGAGATAGAGCACCTTCATCGCGGCCTGCTCGGTCGGGAAGTGCCCCCGCCGGCGGGCGGCCTGCCGGAACCGGGCGTTCAGGCTCTCGATGATGTTGGTGGTGTAGAGGACCTTGCGGACCTCGTGGTCGTAGTCCAAGAACGGCACGAACTGCGGCCAGGAGGTGCGCCAGAGCCGGATCACGGCCGGGTAGCGGTCGCCGAACTCGACGGCGAACGCCTCGAACCGGGCCTCAGCGGCCGCGACGGTCGGGGCGGTGTAGATCTCCCGCAACGCCGGGGTGATCTTCTGCCAGTCCTTTCGATTCGTGTACCGCAGTGACGCCCGTACGAGGTGCACGACGCATTGCTGGTGCACCGCCTGCGGCCAGACCTGCTCAATGGCGTCGGTCATGCCCTTGAGGCCGTCGGAGCAGACCATGAACACGTCGGCGACACCCCGGTTACGTAGCTCGGTGAGGTAGCCGGCCCACTGCTTGGCGCCCTCACCGCCGGTGCCGGCCCACATACCCAGAACGTCGCGTTCCCCGTCGAGGCTGATTCCGACCACGACGTAGACGGGCCGGTTCGCGACCTGCCCCTGGCGAATCTTCATCACGAGGGCGTCGATGAACACCACCGGATAGACCCGGTCCAGGGGCCGTTGCCGCCACGCTTCCATCTCCTCCAGCACGCTGTCGGTGACCCGGCTGATCAACTCCCGGGACACGTCGGCGTCATACACATCCGCCAGATGCGCGGAGATCTCCCCGGTCGTCAGGCCTTTGGCATACAGCGACAGGATCGCCTCGTTGAACCCGTCCAACCTGCGGACGTGCTTCGGGACGATCCGCGGGGCGAACGACCCCGCCCGGTCCCGAGGGACCTGGATCCGTACCGGCCCGACCTCGGTCCGCACCGTCTTCGCCCCATGCCCGTTACGCACGTTGGCCCGCCGGCCCGACGCCTCGTCGACGCCGACCTCGTCGAGGTGGGCATCCAGTTCGGCGTCGAGCGCTGATTCAAGGACGGTGCGGGTGATCCCCGCGAGGAGCCCACCCGGACCGACCAACGACACTCCATCGGCCTTGGCCCGCTCAACCAGCTGCTGCGCGAACTCCACCTCCGCCGCCGACGGCTGCGGAAGCTGAACAACGCTCTTCTTGTCTGCCATGACGTGGTCCTTCCTGGACAGGATCAACGTCCTGTCCAACGGACCACACCCAGGTCAAACACGGAAATCTACGCAGTCCCGGACACCCCCCCGGGGCGATGGCTCCGGGACTGGTCGACCGCTGGTCTGCCATCGTTTCGTTGACCGGGACGTATTGGTGTGGCAGAGTTCGCGGCCGGACGGCAGTGAAGGAAGCCGGTGTGAATCCGGCGCGGTCCCGCCACTGTCACCGGGGAGTGATCCCCCTTGTGGAGCCACGACCGTGCGTCGCGCGGTTGGAAGGCCGGGGGTGAGCGTCGATCCGGGAGCCAGGATACTTCGGCCGTCGGTGCACCCCAGGGCGTGGATACCCGAGGAGGACCCGATGATGTGTAGCGTCCTATCCATCGACAGTTGTCGCATCAGCCTGGCGGGTGGCGGTATGCCCGCCACCGGTCAGCGGCCCGGCGACGCCGCGATTGGTCCCGCCACCGCGATTGGTTTCGCGGCCGCGACGGGTCCCGCCGTTCTCGGCCCTGCTGCCCGCGGTTGATCGCCGCCTGACGCGCACCCGGTCGGCCCGCCCGCTCGGGTGGCCCGAGACGGCGCCCGCGAAGCCGAATCACTCCCCGTTTCACTGATCGCCCGCCCCGCCGCGCGGGCGTCACTCTCCGGAGCTTGCTGTGCGCATCCTGCTGCTCTCCACCGCCGACACCGACCTGCTCGCCGCGCGGGCCAGCGGGGCCGACTACCGCCTGGCCAACCCGAACCGGGTGGCCGTCGACGAGGTCCCGGCCCTGCTCGACGACGTGGACCTAGCCGTCGTACGCCTGCTCGGCGGTCGAGCCGCCTGGCCCGACGGACTGGCCGCGGTCCTCGCCTCGGACGTGCCGACGGTGGTGCTGGGCGGGGAGAGCGTCCCCGACGCCGAGCTGACCGCCACCTCCACCGTGTCCGCCGGTGTCACCACCCAGGCCCTGTCCTACCTGGTCGAAGGGGGACCGGAGAACCTGGCACAGCTGGCCCGGTTCCTCTCCGACACGGTGCTGCTCACCGGGGAGGGGTTCGCGCCCCCCGCACCGACCCCGGCGTACGGGATGCACGGAGCACGGTCGACCAGCCCGGGCCGGCCGACCGTCGGAATCGTCTTCTACCGGGCGCACGCGCTCGCCGGCAACACCGCCTTCGTGGACACGCTCGCCGACGCCGTGGAGGCCGCGGGAGGCAACGCGGCGCCGATCTTCTGCGGCTCGCTGCGCGGGCTGACCGCTGGCGCGGGCCCGCTGGAACTCTTCGCCCGCTGCGACGCGCTGCTGGTCACCGTACTCGCCGCCGGGGGCACCGTGGCCGCCGACGCGGCCGGCGGTGGCGACGAGGACGCCTGGGACGTGGGCGCGCTCGCCGCCCTCGACGTGCCGGTCATCCAGGCGCTCTGCCTCACCAGCACGCGGGAGCAGTGGGCCGGCAGCGACGCCGGATTGTCCCCGTTGGACGCGGCGATGCAGGTGGCGATCCCGGAGTTCGACGGGCGGATCGTCACCGTGCCGTTCTCGTTCAAACAGCTCGACGCGGACGGGCTGTCGGTCTACGCGCCGGACCCGGAGCGCGCCGCCCGGGTAGCCGGAATCGCCGTCCGGCACGCCCGGCTGTGGCAACTGCCGAACGCCGACAAACGGGTGGCGGTGGTGCTCAGCTCGTACCCGACGAAGCACGCCCGGGTCGGCAACGCCGTCGGCCTGGACACCCCAGCCAGCGCGGTGCGGCTGCTCGCCGCGCTCGCCGCCGCCGGCTACGACCTCGGCGCGGCGCCCCTGCCGGATGACGGGGACGCCCTCATCCACGCGCTCATCGCCGCCGGCGGCCACGACGTCGAGTGGCTCACCCCCGAGCAGCTCGCCACCGCCAGCGCGCGGATACCGCAGGAGACGTACCGGCGGTGGTTCGACCAGGTGCCGGCGCAACTGCGCGCCGACATGGTCCGTCACTGGGGGGAGCCGCCGGGCGAGCTGTACACCGACGGCGGTGACCTCGTCCTGGCCGGCCTGCGGTTCGGCAACGTGGTCCTGCTGATCCAGCCGCCCCGCGGCTTCGGGGAGAACCCGATCGCCATCTACCACGACCCGGACCTGCCCCCGAGTCACCACTACCTGGCCGCGTACCGGTGGCTGGCCGCCCCCGACACGGCGGGCGGCTTCGGCGCGGACGCCGTGGTGCACCTGGGCAAGCACGGCACTCTGGAGTGGCTACCGGGCAAGGGCCTCGGGCTGGCCGCCGACTGCGCCCCGGACGCGGTCCTCGGCGACCTGCCGCTGGTGTACCCGTTCATCGTCAACGATCCGGGGGAGGGGACGCAGGCCAAGCGCCGCGCGCACGCGGTCGTCGTCGACCACCTGGTGCCGCCGATGGCCCGCGCCGAGACCTACGGGGACCTGGCGAAGCTGGAGCAGCTACTCGACGAGTACGCCACCGTGCAGGCGCTCGACCCGGCGAAGGTGCCCGTCGTACGGGGACAGATCTGGGAGCTGGTACGCGCCGCGGAGCTGCACCACGACCTGCACCAGTCGGAGATGCCGACCGCCGACGACTTCGACGACTTCGTGCTGCACCTCGACGGCTACCTCTGCGAGGTCAAGGACGTGCAGATCCGCGACGGCCTGCACGTGCTGGCCGAAGCACCCGCCGGCGAGGCACGGGTCAACCTGGTGCTCGCCGTGCTGCGTGCCCCACAGGTGTGGGGCGGGACCCGGGCCCTGCCCGGCCTGCGGCAGGCCATCGCCGCCAGCTACGGCCTGGACGAGTCCGTACTCCTCGCCGCGCCCGGAGCCCGGGTGCGGGTGCCGGCCGCGTTGACCGACGCGGCCGGTGGGCCGGCCGGCACCGCAGCCGACGCCGTCGACCTGATCGAGGGCCTGGCCCGGCGCCTCGCCCTCGGGATGGAGACGCTCGGCTGGCCCCCCGACCGGGTGGAGGAGGTCGTCGTCGAGGTCACCGGCCGGGCGATTCCGGAGGCCGCCGCGGTGCTGCGCTTCGGCGCCACCGAACTGGTGCCGAGATTGGAGCGCACCACCGACGAGCTGGCGCACACGCTCGCCGCCCTCAACGGGCGGTTCGTGCCGCCCGGCCCGTCCGGATCACCCACCCGGGGCCTGGTCAACGTGCTGCCCACCGGCCGTAACTTCTACTCGGTCGACCCGAAGGCGATCCCCAGCCGCAACGCGTGGGACGTCGGCGTGGCCCTGGCCGACTCGCTGCTGGCCCGGCACCTCGCCGACACCGGGGCGTACCCGCGCTCGGTTGGGCTCACCGTCTGGGGCACCAGCGCCATGCGCACGCAGGGCGACGACATCGCCGAGGTGCTCGCACTACTCGGCTGTCGACCCACCTGGGACGACCGGTCCCGACGGGTGACCGGGGTCGAGGTGGTGCCCCTGGCCGAGTTGGGCCGCCCCCGCATCGATGTGACCGTCCGCATCTCCGGCTTCTTCCGGGACGCCTTTCCGCACGTCGTGGCGCTCATGGACGACGCGGTACGACAGGTGGCCGCGCTGGACGAGTCGACCTCGGACAACCACCTCCGCGCGCACGTGGCCGAGGACCTGGCCGGGCACGGCGACGAGCGCCGGGCCACCGCGCGGATCTTCGGATCGAAGCCGGGCGCCTACGGGGCCGGGCTGCTACCGCTGATCGACGCCCGGAACTGGCGCAGCGACGCCGACCTAGCCGAGGTGTACGCGGTGTGGGGCGGCTACGCGTACGGGCGGGGGCTGGACGGCCGGGAGGCCCGCACCGACATGGAACGCGCCTTCGCGCGGATCGCCGTGGCGGTGAAGAACCAGGACACCCGGGAGCACGACATCGTCGACTCCGACGACTACTTCCAGTACCACGGCGGGATGGTGGCGATGGTCCGGCACCTCACCGGTGCCGCACCGGCCGCGTACGTCGGCGACTCGGCGATGCCGCACGACGTGCGGACCCGCACCCTCAGCGAGGAGACCCGCCGGGTGTTCCGAGCCCGGGTGGTCAACCCGAGGTGGATCGCGGCGATGCGCCGGCACGGCTACAAGGGCGCCTTCGAGCTGGCGGCCACCGTCGACTACCTGTTCGGCTACGACGCCACCGCGGGCGTGGTCGACGACTGGATGTACGAGCGGCTCGCCGAGGCGTACCTGTTTGACGAAGAGACCCGGGAGTTCCTGGAGCGGTCCAACCCGTGGGCGCTGCGCGGCATGACCGAACGGCTGCTGGAGGCCGCCGACCGAGGGCTGTGGGCAAAGCCGGAGCCGAGCACCCTGGACCGGCTCCGGGAGACGTATCTGGCCAGCGAGGGCGATCTGGAGGACCGCGGATGAGCACGACGAGTGAACCGGGCCTGCGGGTTCCACGGCCGCCGCGCCCGGAGGCGCCCGGGGCGAACTACCCGTTCTCGGCCGTACTCGGCATGGCCGACATGCGCCTGGCGCTGCTGCTGAACGCGGTCAACCCGACGATCGGTGGGGTGCTGGTACGGGGCGAGAAGGGTACCGCCAAGTCGACCGCGGTGCGCGCCCTCGCCGCTCTGCTGCCGCCGGTGGTCCGGGTCGCCGGCTGCCGGTTCGCCTGTGATCCGCAGATGCCCGACCCCGGCTGCCCGGACGGGCCCCACCCGGTGGCGCCGGCGACCGAACATCGCCCGGCCGCGTTGGTCGAACTGCCGGTCGGCGCCGCCGAGGACCGGGTGGTCGGCTCGCTCGACCTGGAGCGGGTGCTCGCCGAGGGGGTCCGCGCCTACGAGCCGGGCCTGCTCGCCGCCGCCCACCGGGGTCTGCTCTATGTCGACGAGGTGAACCTGCTCCACGACCATCTGGTCGACCTGCTGTTGGACGCCGCCGCGATGGGGCGCTGCCACGTCGAGCGGGAGGGCGTGTCGGTCCGCCACGCGGCCCGGTTCCTGCTGGTCGGCACGATGAACCCGGAGGAGGGGGAGCTACGTCCACAGTTCCTCGACCGGTTCGGGCTGACCGTGGAGGTGACGGCCAGCCGCGACCCGGCCGTCCGGGTGGAGGTGGTGCGGCGCCGGCTCGACGCCGACGCGGACCCGGCCGGCTTCGCCGCCCGCTGGGCGGGGGAGGACGCGGCGGTCGCCGGGCGGGTGGCCGAGGCCCGCGCCCGGCTGGACCGGGTGGTGTTGACCGACGCGGCCCTGCGGCAGATCGCCGAGGTCTGCGCGGCGTTCGACGTGGACGGAATGCGGGCCGACATCGTCACCGCCCGGACGGCCGTGGCGCACGCCGCCTGGCAGCGCCGGGACCGGGTGAGCGCGGAAGACGTTCGGGTGGCCGCCCGACTCGCCCTGCCGCACCGTCGCCGCCGGGACCCGTTCGACCCGCCGGGACTGGACGAACAACGCCTGGACGAGGCGCTGAACCGGGCACAGGAGTCGCATCCCGACGACCCGGACGACGGTGCCGGTCCCGGCCGCGGTCCGGGGGATGACGCCGGTCCCGACGGCGGCCCCGGGGGTGGCACCACACCCGACGGCGGTCCCCGGGGCGGCACCACACCCGACGGCGGTCCGGGCGGGGAAACCGGTCCCGGTGGTACGGGCGGCCCGGCCGGCGACACCGGGCCCGAGCCGGACCCCGGCTCCACGGCGGACATCCGCCCCGATGGCAGTACCGGCTCCGCGGCTGATCCGTCCGGTCCGGACCGACCGGCGGTCTCCGAGGACGGTTCCCCCCGGTCCGCGCACCCGGGCCGGGACGGGCACCCGAGTGGGGTCCCGCACCCGGTGGCCGCGCCGCAGCTCGGGCTCCGGGCGCGGTTGTTCACCGCGCCGGGCGTCGGCGAGGGGGTGCCGGGCCGGCGGTCGCGGGCACGGACCGGGCGCGGTCGTACCACCGGGGCCCGGGTACCGGCCGGGCGACCCGGCGCGCTGCACCTGCCGGCGACGATCCGGACCGCCGCCGGGCACCAGGTCGCCCGGGGACGGGCCGGTGGACCGCTGCGGATCCGCCCGGCCGACGTACGGGAGGCCGTTCGGGAGGGGCGGGCGGGCAACCTGGTGCTCTTCGTGGTGGACGCCAGCGGCTCGATGGGTGCCCGGCAGCGGATGAGTGCCGTCAAGGGTGCGGTGCTCGCCCTGCTCACCGACGCCTACCAGCGCCGGGACAAGGTGGCGGTGGTCGCCTTCCGCGGTGCTGGCGCGCAGGTCCTGCTGCCCGCCACCGCCTCGGTGCTCGCCGCCTCCACCCGGCTGGCCGAGCTGCCCACCGGTGGGCGTACCCCGCTCGCGGAGGGCCTGCTCGCCGCCGCCGAGCTGCTGCGGGTGGAGCGGCTGCGGGATCCCCGCCGGCAACCGTTGACCCTGGTCCTGACGGACGGTCGGGCCACCGCCGGCGCCGACCCGTTGCCCCGCGCGGCGCGGGCGGCGGCGGTGCTGCGCGCGACCGGCGCCCCCTGCGTCGTCGTGGACTGCGAGTCCGGCCCTGTCCGCCTCGCCCTGGCCCGCCGCCTGGCCACCCAGCTGGCCGCCGCCCACCACCCCCTGCCCACCGTGACGACTGCCCCGTTGGCGGCCCTGGCGACCGCCGGTGTCGCCGCGGAGCGGAGCGTGCGCTGATGCCCCAGGGTAAACCGACTCACGTGCCGGCCGACGGGCTCACGACCCGGCAGCGGCGGAACCGCCCGCTGCTGATCGTCCACACCGGATCGATGAAGGGGAAGTCCACCGCCGCCTTCGGTCTCGCGCTGCGGGCCTGGACCGCGGGGCTGCCGATCGGGGTGTTCCAGTTCGTCAAGAGCGCCAAGTGGCGGGTGGGCGAGGAGAGCGCATTCCGGGCCCTCGGTGAGGTACACGAGCAGACCGGTCAGGGCGCTCCGGTGAGCTGGCACAAGATGGGTGAGGGCTGGTCCTGGATCCAGCGCGACGGTACGGCCGACCACGCCGCCGACGCCCGCGAGGGGTGGCGGCAGATCCAGCGGGACCTGACCGCCCAGCGGTACGGCCTCTACGTGCTCGACGAGTTCACCTACCCGATGAAGTGGGGCTGGGTGGACGTCGCCGAGGTGGTCGACACCCTCACCACCCGACCCGGCTTTCAACACGTCGTCATCACCGGCCGGGACGCCGACCCGCGCCTGGTGGCCGCCGCCGACCTGGTTGCCGAGCTGACCAAGGTGAAGCATCCGATGGACGCCGGCCAAAAGGGCCAGAAGGGCATCGAATGGTGAGCGCCCCCTGGTCCCTGCCGCGGGTCGTGGTCGCCGCACCGGCCAGCGGCCACGGCAAGACCACGATCGCCACCGGGCTGCTCGCCGCGCTGCGCCGCCAGGGCCACCTGGTCAGTCCACACAAGGTCGGCCCGGACTACATCGACCCCGGCTACCACGCCCTCGCCGCCGGCCGGCCCGGCCGAAACCTCGACCCGTGGCTGGTGGGGGAGGAGCGGATCGCCGGTCTGCTGCGGCACGGCGCGGCCGTGCCCCGCCCCGCCGACATCGCGGTGATCGAGGGGGTGATGGGGCTGCACGACGGTGCCGTCGGTCACCGCGGGTACGCCTCCACCGCCCACGTCGCCCGGCTCGTCGCCGCGCCCGTGCTGCTGGTGCTCGACACCACCGCCCAGGGGCGCAGCGCCGCCGCCCTGGCCCTCGGAATGGGCGCCTTCGACCCGGCGGTGCGAATCGGCGGGGTGGTGCTCAACCGGGTCGGCTCGCCCCGGCACGAGTCGTTGCTGCGCGAGGCCCTGGCCGAGGTCGGCGTACCGGTGCTGGGCGCGGTCACCCGGGCCGCCGAGGTCGCCGCCCCCGCCCGCCACCTCGGCCTGGTGCCGGTCGCGGAGCGGGCCGCCGAGTCGACCGCCGTGGTTGACGCGCTGGCCGACCTAGTGGCAGCCACCGTGGACCTCGACGCGGTGTTGGAGTTGGCCCGAAGCGCGCCGCCACTGACCGCGCCGCCCTGGGACCCGGTCGCCGCCGTCGGTGCACCGGCCGGAACCGACCGGCCGGTCGTCGCCGTCGCCGGTGGCCCGGCCTTCACCTTCGGCTACGCCGAGACGACCGAGCTGCTCACCGCCGCCGGTGCGACCGTGGTGCCGTTCGATCCGCTGCGCGATGAGGCGCTGCCCGCCGGTACCCGGGCCGTGGTTCTCGGCGGCGGCTTTCCCGAGGTGTACGTGGAGGCGCTCGCCGCCAACACCGGGCTGCGCGCCGATCTGGCCGCCTTCGACGGACCGGTGATGGCCGAGTGCGCGGGTCTGCTCTACCTGGGACGCGAATTGGACGGGGTACCGATGTGCGGCCGACTCGACCTGACCGCCCGAATGACCGGACGGCTCACCCTCGGCTACCGGGCGGCGGTCGCCGCCGTCGACTCGGTGCCGCACGCCGCCGGTGAGCTGGTCCGCGGGCACGAGTTCCACCGCACCGGCACCGATCCCGGTCACGGTGAGCGGGCGGCGTGGTGCTGGGACGGTGCCGCGCACGGCTTCGTCACCGGCCGGATCCACGCCTCCTACTTGCACACCCACTGGGCGGGCCAGCCCCGAGCAGCGCAGCGGCTGGTAACGGCGGCGAGCCGATGACCGTGACGCTGACCGGGGTCGGGGTGGGCCCCGGCGACCCCGAGCTACTCACCGTCCGCGCGGTACGGGTGCTGCGCGCGGCTGACGTGGTCTTCGTACCCGTGCTGGACCGACCGGCGGGTGCCGCGGCCCCCGGCCGGGCCGAGACCACGATCGCCCCGTACCTCCCGCCGGAGCGGCTGCGCCGGCTGCCGTTCGCCCTGGACGACCGGGGCGGGGTGACCCGACGGCGGGAGAGCGCGTGGAACGCCGCCGCGGAGGCGGTCGCCACCGCGGTTGACGACGGGGCTCGGGATCTGGCCTTCGCCACCATCGGCGACCCCAACGTCTACTCCACCTTCGGCTACCTGGCGCAGACCCTCCGCGAGTTGCGGCCGGCGGTCGCCGTGTACACCGTCCCCGGCATCACGGCTATGCAGGAACTCGCCGCCAGAAGCGGAGTTCCGCTCTGCGAGGGGCGAGAGCCGCTGACCCTGCTGCCGGCAACCGCCGGGCTGGCGCTCTTCGCCGACGCGCTCGCCGGGCCGGGCACGGTCGTCGCCTACAAGGGGTGGCGGCGGCACCCGGAGTTGCTGGCCGAGCTCCGCCGGCAGGGTCGGCTCACCGACGCGGTGCTGGGCAGCGGGTTGGGCCTGGCCGGCGACCACGTCGGTCCGGCTGCCGAGGCCGGCGACGCCCCGCCGTACCTGTCGACACTGCTGGTCCCGGCCCGCCGGGAGCGCCGAGGGGGGAAACTGTGAGCGGCACCGTCTGGTTCGTAGGTGCGGGACCCGGCGCGGCGGATCTGCTGACCCTGCGCGCGGCCCGGGTGATCGCCGCCGCCGACGTGGTGGTCTGGGCGGCCAGTCTGGTCCACGCCGACGTGCTGGCACACGCCCGACCGGACGCCGAGATCGTCGACTCGTCGCGGTTGCCGATGGAGGGGGTGCTGCCCCTGTATCGGCGGGCCGCCGCCGACGGGTTGACCGTGGCCCGGATCCACTCGGGCGATCCGGCGTTGTGGGGCGCGGTGCAGGAGCAGCTCGACCTGTGTCGGGCGCTCGGGCTGACTGTGGAGATCGTGCCGGGGGTCTCCTCGTTTTCCGCGGTCGCCGCCCGGATCGGTCGGGAGCTGACCGTTCCCGAGGTCGCGCAGTCGGTGATCCTCACCCGCCTGGAGGGTGGGAAGACGCCGATGCCGCCGGGGGAGCGGGTCCGCGAGTTCGCCCGGCACGGCACCACCATGGCGTTGTTCCTCTCCGCGGCCCGCTCCGGTCAGGTGCAGACCGAGCTACTCGCCGGGGGTTACCCGGCCGACACCCCGGCGGTCGTGGCGTATCAGGTGACCTGGCCGGACGAACTGGTTGCGCACTGTACCGTCGGCACCCTCGCGGCGACGGTCAAGGAACACCGGCTCTGGAAGCACACCCTCATCCTGGTCGGGCCGGCGCTGGCGGCCGCCGGTACCCGGTCGCATCTTTACCATCCGGGGCACTTCCACGGTCACCGGCGGGCGGAGCCGGCCGCGCGGGCCGCCCTTCGCCGGGAGGTCACCACCCGGGCGGATCGGCCGACCTGATGGCCTACGACCCGCCGCCGTTGCGCGAGCCGGACCTGCCGCGTACCGCGAAGGTCCGGCCCGTGGCGCTGCGCACCGGCTGGACCACCGGCGCCTGCGCGACGGCCGCGACGAAGGCCGCGCTGACCGCCCTGGTCACCGGGACGTCACCGGAGCAGGTCGAGATTGGACTGCCGGCCGGGCGGCGGGTGCGATTCCCGGTGGCTCGCTGCGACCGTACGGCCGGCGGCGCCGAGGCGGTGGTGGTCAAGGACGCCGGCGACGACCCGGACGTCACCCACGGCGCCGAGCTGACCGCCACGGTCGGCTGGCGGCAGATCCCCGGACTGGCCCTAGCGGGTGGGTCCGGGGTGGGCACGGTGACCAAGCCGGGGTTGGGACTGCCGGTCGGCGGGCCGGCGATCAACGACACCCCACGTCAGATGATCGGTGCGGCGGTCGCCGAGCTGGTCGATCTGGCTGTCCTCGGCGTCCGGGTGGTGATCAGCGTCCCACGGGGCGAGATCATGGCCCGGAAGACCACGAACCGCCGGCTCGGCATCCTCGGCGGCATCTCGATCCTCGGTACGACCGGCGTGGTCAGACCCTTCTCCACCGCGTCCTGGCGGGCCAGCGTCGTGCAGGCCGTACAGGTGGCGGCCGCGCAGGGAGAGTCGACGGTGGTGCTGTGTACGGGTGGGCGGACCGAGCGGGCCGCCCGGGAGCTGCTGCCGGAGCTGCCCGAGGTCTGCTTCGTGGAGGTGGGTGACTTCACCGGCGCGGCGGTCACCGCCGCCGTCACCCACGGTCTGTCCGGGGTGGCCTTCGTCGGCATGGCCGGGAAGCTGGCCAAGCTCGCCGCCGGGGTGCTGATGACCCACTACACCCGCTCCAAGGTGGATCTGTCGCTCCTCGGCGCGGTGACCGTCGAGGCGGGCGGCACCGCCGAGCTGGCCGCCGCCGTCACCGCCGCCAACACCGGTCGGCACGCGTACGAGTTGTGGGAGGCCGCCGGCCTGCTCGGTCCCGCCGGTGACCTGCTCTGCGGTCGGGTCCGCGCGGTGCTGCGCCGCTTCGCCGGGGACGCCGTCGCCGTCGACGTGGCGATGGTGGACTTCACCGGCCGGCGATGCGTGGCCGCCAGTGGGCGGTGGGCCCGGTGACCGGTACGCCGGGGGTGGATCGGCGGGTCGCCGGTGACTCCGTCATCAATGGAGCCGGAGCCGGAGCCGGAGCCGGAGCCGGAGTTGGAGCCGGAGCCGGAGCGACCGTGGTGACGGTGGCCGGTGTGGATGCCGCCGGCAACCCGGCGCACCCCGCCCTCGCCGCCGAGCTGGTGCGGGCGGGGCTCGTGGTCGGTGCGGCCCGGCACTTGGCGGCCGCGGCGGTGCCGGCCGGCGTGGAGACGGTCGTGCTCGGTCCGTTGCCGCCGGCCCTGGAACGGCTCACCGCCGCGGTTGCCACGGGCACCCCGGCCGTCGTCCTCGCCAGCGGTGATCCGGGTTGCTTCGGGATCGTGCGGCGGCTGCGGGCTGCCGGGCTGCCGGTGCGGGTGTTACCGGCGGTGTCCAGCGTCGCCGCCGCGTTCGCCCGGGCCGGGCTCTCCTGGGACGGCGCGGCCGTGGTCAGCGCCCACGGCCGGGACGCCCGGGAGGCGCTCAACGCCTGCCGGGCGCTGCCCCGGGTCGCGGTGCTCACCGCGCCGGGTGCGGGGGCCGCGGAGCTCGGCGCCGGCTTGGCGGGTTGGTCCCGTCGGCTGGTGGTGGCCGAGCACCTCGGTACCGACGCCGAACGGATCACCTGGACGACCCCGGCGGAGGCGGCGGCTGGTAGCTGGACCGATCCGCATGTGCTGCTGAGCCTCGGTCCTGGCCCGGGCGGGGCGGCCCGGGTGGACAACCAACCGGCCGCCGCCCCGGCCGCCGGGTGGGCGCTGCCCGAGGGGGCGTACCGGCACCGCGATTCGATGATCACCAAGGCGGAGGTACGGGCGCTGGTCGTGGCCGGGCTGCGGCCCCGGCTCGGCCGGCTGGTGTGGGACGTGGGTGCCGGCAGCGGTTCGGTGGGCATCGAGTGTGCCCTGCTCGGCGCGGCGGTCGTCGCGGTGGAGCGGGACCCGGCCGCCGTGGGCCTGGTGCACGACAACGCCGCTCGGCACGGCGTGGACGTACGGGTGGTTCCCGGTGCCGCCCCGGCCGCCCTGGCCGGGCTCCCCGACGCCGACGCGGTCTTCGTCGGCGGGGGCGGCACCGGGGTGCTCGCCGCGGTGGCGGCCCGCCGACCGGCGCGGGTACTCGTCGCGCTCGCCGCGCTGGACCGGGTCGCCCCGGCCCGGGACGTGCTGCGCGCCGCCGGCTACACCGTCAACGGTGTCCAACTCTCCGCCGCCCGCCTCGCCGACCTGCCCGGCGGGTCGATCCGTCTCGCGGCCACCAATCCGGTGGTCGTCCTCACCGGGGAGCTCCTGTGAAGCACGTCGAATGCACCGAGGCGCGGTCGGGCCGGATCGGGCTGGTCGCGGTCACCGCGGCGGGACGCCGGCACGCCCGGGTCCTCGCCGAGGCCTGGCCGCAGGCCCGGCTGCTGGAGGCGGAGAGCGCCGCCGCCGGACTCCGTGCCGCCTGGTCGGAATGCGACCAGATCGTGGCGTTCCTGGCCACCGGCGCGGTGGTCCGCCTCCTGGCGCCGCTGCTCGACGACAAGCGCAGCGATCCGGCGGTGGTGACAGTGGACGAGGCGGCCCGGCACGCGGTGGCCCTGCTCGGTGGGCACGTCGGCGGTGCCAACGCCCTCGCGGCCGAGGTCGGGGCGCTACTCGACGCCGCACCGGTGGTCACCACCGCCACCGACGCGGTCGACCTGCCCGGCCTGGATACCCTGGGCTGGCCGGTCGAGGGGGCGGTCGCCGCGGTGAGCCGGGCGATCCTGGACGGCGAGCCGGTCACGGTGGTCGCCGACGCGCCCTGGCCACTGCCGGCACTGCCAACCAACGTCCAGTTCGCCCCGGCCGGTCCCGCCGGTGCTCCCGGGGTGGGCTTTCGGGTGCTGGTCACCGACCGGATCGTGCCCGTGGACGGGCGGACCGCCGTGCTCCGGCCCCCCTCCCTGGTCGCCGGGGTCGGGGCGAGCCGCGGCGTGCCGGCCGCGGAGGTACGTGCCCTGCTGTACCGGGTGCTCGCCACCGCGGGCCTCAGCGCGGCGAGCCTGCGCTGTCTGGCCAGCGCCGACATCAAGGCCGATGAGGACGGTATCCGCAGCACCGCCGAGGCGCTGCGGATACCCCTGACAACGTGGTCCGCCGCGGAGTTGGCGGCGGTTGCGGTGCCCAACCCCAGCGAGGTGGTTCGCGCCGCGGTCGGCACGCCGAGCGTCGCGGAGGCCGCGGCGCTGCTCGGCGGGGACGCCGAACTGCTGGTGCCCAAGACCGCGACCGCGATGGCGACCGTCGCGGTCGCCCGGCATGCGCCGCGCGGCCGGCTCGCCCTGGTCGGCCTCGGTCCCGGTGCGGCCGAACTGCGTACCCCGCGGGCGGTGACCGAGTTACGGCGGGCCGCCGTCGTGGTCGGTTTGGACCAGTACCTGGACCAGGTCCGTGACCTGTTGCGCCCGGGGACCCGGGTGCTCGCCAGCGGGCTCGGCGCCGAGGAGGAGCGGGCCCGCTCCGCCGTCGCCGCGGCCACCGCCGGCCAGGCCGTCGCCCTGGTCGGATCCGGCGACGCCGGGGTGTACGCGATGGCGAGCCCTGCCCTGGAGTACGCCGACGAGCGGGTCGATGTGGTCGGCGTGCCCGGGGTGACCGCCGCCCTCGCGGCGGCGGCCCTGCTCGGGGCGCCGCTGGGGCACGACCACGCCTACCTGAGCCTCTCCGACCTGCACACCCCGTGGGAGGTCATCGCCCGTCGGGTTACCGCCGCGGCGCAGGGGGACTTCGTCACGGTGCTCTACAACCCGCGTAGCCGGAACCGGGACTGGCAGTTGCCGGCGGCGCTGCGGCTCCTCGCGGCGCACCGACCGCCGGATACACCCGCCGGTGTGGTCCGCAACGCCAGCCGAGCCGGGCAGCGGGTGCACCTGGCCACCCTGGCGACGCTCGACCCGGCGATTGTCGACATGTACAGCGTCGTGGTCGTGGGCAGTAGCCAGACGCGCCGGGTCGCGGGCCGGATGGTCACCCCGCGTGGCTACCGGTGGCGGACGTGACCGGCCCCGCTCCGGTGCGGGTTGACGCCTGCCAGGGCTGCGGGGCCTGCCTGCTGACCTGCCCCACGCACGCCATCCGGCCGGTGCCCGGCGGCCTCGTCATCCGGGCCGACCGCTGCACCGGTTGCCTGGAGTGTCTGGAGATCTGCCCGGTCGGTGCCATCCGCACCACCGGCCTGCGACAGGAGGAGCCGATGTTCATCACCCCGGACGACGCCGCAGCGGTGCGGGAGGACGGGTGAGCCGGCCGGTGCATCCGATCGAGGTCGAGTCGTACCGGATTCTGCGGGAGCGGGTGGACCTTCGGCACCTGTCGCCGCTGACCCGCGCGGTTACCGAGCGGGTGGTACACGCGAGCGCGGACCTGAGCTACGCGACGGATCTGGTCTGTGCCGAGACCGCGCTGGCCGGTGGGCTGGCCGCGCTCCGGTCCGGTGCGCCGGTCGTGGCCGATGTGGCGATGGTCGCCGCCGGGATCACCGGCCGGGAAACGGTCTGCCCGGTCGCCGAGGCGGGCACCGCCGCGCTGGCCCGACAGGCCGGAATCACCCGCTCGGCCGCCGCGGTGCGGATCGCCCTGGACCGGGTGGGGCCCGGTGCGGTGTGGGTGGTCGGCTGCGCGCCCACCGCGCTGACCGAACTGCTCGCCCTGGACGCCCGGCCGGCCCTGGTAGTCGGCCTGCCGGTGGGCTTCGTCGGCGCCGCGGAGTCGAAGGCCGCGCTCCGGGTCAGCGGTCTGCCGGGAATCTCGAACCGGGGCGAGAAGGGCGGGTCGGCGGTGGCCGCCGCCGCCCTCAACGCCCTGCTCTATGTGGAGGGGGAAGAGTGACCGCATTGGTCATCGTCGGGCACGGTACCCGCAGCGCAGAGGGGGTGGCGCAGTTCGCAGCGCTGGTCGAGCGGGTCCGTACCCGGGCCGGCGGTACGGTCGGCGACGTCGAGGGCGGCTTCATCGAGTTGTCCCGTCCGCCCCTGGCCGATGCGGTCGGCGCGCTCGCCGGCCGGGGGCACCGGGCGCTGGTGGCGCTGCCGCTGGTGTTGACCGCGGCCGGGCACGGCAAGGGCGACATCCCGGCGGCGCTGGCCCGGGAACAACAGCGCCACCCCGGCCTGTCCTACGCCTACGGCCGACCGCTTGGCCCGCACCCGTTGCTGCACACGGCTCTCCAGGAGCGGATTGACGCCGCGCTGGCCGGCGCCGAGCGGGCCGACACGTGGGTGGCGTTGATCGGGCGTGGCTCCACCGACCCGGACGCGAACGCCGAGGTTGCCAAGGTGGCCCGGTTGTTGTGGGAGGGCCGGGGCTACGCGGGTGTTGAGCCGGGCTTCATCTCGCTCGCCGAGCCGTCCGTGCCGGCGGTCCTGGACCGGCTGCGCCGGTTGGGGGCGCGGCGGATCGTCGTCGCCCCGTACTTCCTGTTCGCCGGGGTGCTACCGGATCGCATTCGGGCCCAGACCCAGGAGTACGCCGCCGCGCATCCCGGGCTGGACCTGCGGGTGGCGGACCTGATCGGTGACTGCGACGCCCTCGCCGACCTGGTGCTGGAACGCCACGCCGAGGCGTTGCGGGGCGACATCCGGATGAACTGCGACACCTGTGCGTACCGGGTGTCGATGCCGGGCTTCGTCGACAAGGTGGGTCGGCCGCAGACCCCGCACGACCACCCGGACGACCCGGTGGGCGGGCACGGTCACCAGCACCAGCACCAGCACCCCGAGCCCGTGCTGCGGCCGGGTGCGGTGGCGATCGTCGGCGGCGGACCGGGCCCGGCAGACCTGATCACAGTCCGGGGTCGGGCGTTGCTGGCAGTCGCCGACGTGGTGGTGGTGGACCGGCTCGCCCCGCAGGAACTGCTCGCCGGACTCCGCCCGGGGGTGCAGGTGGTGGACGCGGCGAAGTCACCCCGAGGGCCGTCCGTCGGGCAGGACGCCATCAACACCGCACTGGTCCGGCACGCCCGCGCCGGGCGGCGGGTGGTCCGGCTCAAGGGCGGTGACCCGTACGTCTTCGGACGCGGGCACGAGGAGGTGTTGGCCTGCGCGGCGGCCGGAGTCCCGGTGACCGTGGTGCCGGGGGTGACCAGCGCGGTGGCCGCGGCGGCCCTGGCCGGGGTGCCGGTCACCCACCGCGGGGCGGCGCACGAGTTCACCGTCGTCTCCGGGCACCTGCCGCCGGGGCATCCGGACTCGCTGGTCGACTGGGTGGCGCTGGGCCGGACCCGGGGCACCCTGGTGGTGTTGATGGGGGTCGAGACGATCGGTGCTGTCGCCGCGAAGCTGATCGCGCACGGGCGTGCCCCGGACACCCCCGCCCTCGTGGTACAGGACGCCGGCCACCCGGGGCAGCGTTCGTTGCCGGCGCGCCTGGACGAGATCGCTGCGGTGGCGGCTCGGGCGGGCGTGTGTCCCCCGGCGGTCTTCGTGGTCGGCCCGGTCGCGGCGTTCGCCGCGGAGCCCGCTCTCGCCACGTCGGGCCAGTGAGCTGACTCCCGGATGTCGTCCGCCGCGCAGGTGATCCACTCCGGTGGTGGGGAGCGCGGCGGGCCCGGCTCACGGCCAGGGTAGGGCGGTCGCCGCGAGGTGGCCGAGCGCCGCCGCGGCCACCGCGGCGGCGACGCTGAGTACCGCGTTGGCCACCGCCGGACGAAACCGACCGGCGGTGGCCAGGCGCAGGGTCTCGTAGCTGGCCGTCGAGTATGTGGTGAGGGCGCCGCAGAGCCCGGTGCCGAGCAACACGCCGGCCGCCGGCGGGAGCGGGAGTCCCAGCAGGAACCCGAGCAGCAGCGAGCCGGCCACGTTGACGGTCATCGTGCCCCAGGGGAAGCGGGCACCGAAGCGGTCCTGTACCGCGCGGTCGGCGAGGTAGCGCAGCGGCGCCCCGACGGCCGCGCCGAGCGCGACGAGCAGCGCGGTCATCCGCGTACCGCCCGCTGTCCCGCCCCGGTCCCGCCGGCCGACGGTGTGAGCCGGTCGGTGGCCGCGTAGCCGACCCAGACGGCGAGCAGTGCGCCAACCAGGGTCGCCACGAGGTAGGTCAGGGCGGTGGCCGCCGCGCCGTCGGCGGCCAGCTGCCGTGCCTCCACGGCGTGGGTGGCGAAGGTGGTGTAGCCACCGAGCACCCCGACCCCGAGAAACGGCCGGGCCAGCACCGGTGGGTTGGCCCGCTTGGCGAGCACCGCCATCAGCACGCCGATCAGCAGACAGCCGCTCAGGTTGACCGCGAACGTCGGCCACGGGAAGCCCGCGGGATCGTGCGGCAGTGCGGCCGAGAGGCCGGCGCGGGCCAGCGCGCCCAGCGCACCGCCGGCGGAGACGGCGGCGAGCACCGCGGCCGGATGGGCGGGCAGCTCGGCTCGATCGGCGGGCACGGCAAGATCGACGTCGGGGTCAACGCGTCGCTGCTCCGCTCCGGACACCCGTCCCCCCCATCCATCCCGCCGTTGACCGAGCCCACCCTAACGGCGGGGCAGCATGGCCACGCGGTAGCGGGGTGTGCTCGGGTGGCGGGTGGAGCCGGACCCGCGGCGGTGGCGTACGGTGGCAAGATCGACGAACTGTCCGTCCGGCGCAGTGAGGAGAGCGGCGATGTCGGATCGTCCGCCCGACCCGGATCATCCGGACCCGGACCTGCAGCAGCGCAACGCCGCGTACGACATGTTCGCTGCCGACGTCGCCTCGCGTGCGCTCGGTATCGAGCTGGTGGAGGCGGCGGCGGGGGCGGCGGTGGCCCGGATGCGGGTGACCGGGGCGATGGTCAACGGTCACGGCATCGCCCACGGCGGCTATCTGTTCCTGCTCGCCGACACCGCGTTCGCGTTGGCCGGTAACAGCCACGGACCGGTGACGGTGGCGGCCGGCGGTGACATCATCTTCGTCCGGCCGGCGCGCGAGGGGGATCTGCTGCTCGCCCACGCCGCCGAACGCCTCCGCTACGGCCGCAGCGGGATTTACGACGTCACGGTCACCCGAGCCGACGGTGTGGTGATCGCCGAGTTCCGTGGTCGTAGCCGAGTCCTGAACGGGGACTGAGCGGCACGGGGCGGCGGCGCGGCTGAGGGGTTCCGCTCCCACCGACAGCCGGCGGGAACGAAACCCCTCGAGTCCGAGGTGTTCGGATGCTGTTAGCCGGCGCAGTCAGGCACGTCGCCGGAGCAGTTGTTCGGCCGGTTCTTGGCCACCACCGTGCCGGTGGCGGTGTTGAGGTTCACCGTGCCGCCGGCTTCGTTGAAGATCCCGCCACCGTCCTCGGCGGAGATGTTCTTGATGACCTTGGTGGTGAACAGGCTGATGGTGCCGTCGCTGTCGTTGAAGATTCCGCCCCCCGCCTCGTCCGCAAGATTGCTGACGATTTCGTTCTTGCGCAGCACGACCTGGCCGTCGTTGTAAATTCCGCCACCCTCCCCAAGGGAGATGTTGTTCTTGATCAGAGTCTTTTCGGCCACCAGCGTGGAATCGGAGAAGATGGCTACTCCCGCGCCCTCGAAGGAGGTGTTCTTCACGATCTTCACCTGCTGGAGCGTGGCTTGCGCCTCGCCGAGGACGATTCCGCCACCGTCATCGGCGCCGGAGTTGCCGACGACCTCCGAGTGGGTGAGCTGGAGGATCCCGGAATCGATGTTCAGCCCGCCGGCCACTTCCGCCGTGTTGTCGTTCACCATGCTCTTGTGTATCAGTACGGTGCCATCCTCGCCTACGTCAATGCCGCCACCGATATCACCGGCAGCGTTGAGGTTGATCTCTGTTTCGATCACACTGAGGTGGCCGTTGCTCTGGATGCCACCACCCACCTGGGCTCGATTGAGGGTGAGAGTGGAGCTCTTGACCCTGGTGGTGCCGTTGTTGGCGATGCCGCCGCCGTTGTCCTCGGCGATGTTGCGGGTGATGGTGCTGTGTTTGACGGTCAACTCTCCGCCCTGGTTGACGAGGATGCCCCCGCCGTCCTCCTCGGCGACACCGCCAGTGATCTTCAGTTTGTTGAGGGTGAGGTTGCCGCCGGTGTCGACGCTGAGGATTCTGAATGGATCGGCGGCGGTGGAGCGTTCGATGGTGGTGTGCTTGCTGCCGTTGAGGGTGATTGGGGTGGTGATCGCGGGAAGGCCGCTGCCTTCGATGTCGGTGGTGAGCAGGTAGGTGCAGTCCTTGGCGAGGTCGAGGATGCCGCCGCCGCGGGCGTTGGCGAGGGTGATCGCGGCGATGAGTTTGTCCGCGCTGCAGGGCACGGGGGTGCCCTTGGCTTTGTCCTCCTTGCCTGTCTTGCCGTCGCCCTTACCCGCCTCGCGATGCCCGTCGGCGGAGGACCGGTCGTCGGCGGTGAGAGGGCGCCCGACGGCGTCGGCGGCCGGGGTGGTGGCGGCGGCGGTCAGGGCCAGGCCCGCTACCCCGGCGAGCCCGAGGGTCCACCATCGTCCCCTCGTCCGGCCTCCACCTGGCTGGTTCGGTTCGTGGTCGTGGTCGTGGTGCGAATCGTTCATCGTGGTCTCGGTGTCCTTCCCGTCGCGGACGAGCGGCAGGTCACCCGGGTGGTAGGGCCGGGTGCTGTTCCTCGACTACCAGGTAGGCGGTAGCAATCCCCTCGAGCTAAACCGACATAATTCTCAAACGGGTATGAATACGAGAAGATCTCCCTAAACGGGGTAGCAGTGCCTGCCGTCCTAGCTGCCGTTGAGTCATTGGGGCGGCGAGGTGCGAACGCCCGGCAGCGTCATCGGCGCTGTTTTCCAGAATGTGAGGTAAAGAGGTGATTTATTCACGTTGACGCGCCTGCCCTCTCTTGGGTCCGTAGCGTGACGTTCGGTGACGGCCACGTGGTCGGTGCCCTACCGTCCGGAATCGTCCGGTCGGCTCAGGTGTGAGGGGAAGGCAGGAGAGCACGATGTCCACGTATCACGACAGCCAGCGACCGCCGCGGGGCCGGCGCCGGCCCCGACGGCTGCTCGCCGGCGGGCTGGTGGCCAGCGGCCTGGTCGTCGGAGCGGCGGGGTTGGCCGGCACGGCCGCGGCTCATGAGCGACCGCACGGCAGCGAGAACGCCTCCGTGACCCAAGGTGACTCCGCCGGTGAGGTCGGCGGAGAGTTCCTCGGGACGCCGGTGCCCTGTGACAGCGCCCAGCTGGTCGCCGCGTTGGTCCGGGTCAACGCCGAGGGCGGCGGGGTGCTGCGGCTCGCCCCGAGATGCACCTACACGCTCACCGACGCCTTCCAGCAGCCCGACCTGTACGACGGCGGGATCCGGGACGCGCGGGAGGCGGCGGACGCGGCCGAGAACCCCGGTGCGGCCGAGAAGCCGCCGCGTGACCCGGCCGATGACAAGGCGGGACTGCCGGTCATCTACCACCCGGTCACCATCGAAGGTGAGCAGGCCACGATCGAGCGTGCGCAGGATGCCGAAGTGTTCCGCTTCTTCACTGTCCGTGACGCCGGTGAGCTAACTCTGCGTAACGTCCGGCTCGTCGGCGGTCACTCCGACGCCGAGGGGGGCGCCGTTCACGTGGTGCATGGCGCATCGGCGTTGATCGAGCAGGTGACGGCGATGAACAACACCTCGTCCTCGGCGGAAGGCGGTGGGGGAGCCCTGTTCAACGACGGCAACATGGTCGTTCGGGACAGCACGCTCATCAACAACCACGCCCTCGGAGCGGCGGGCAAGGGCGGGGGCCTGCTCAACAACGGGGTGTTGGCCCTGCACTCGTCGACCTTCACGGGTAACAGCGCCACCGCCTACGGCGGCGGGCTGGGCAACTACCAGGCCGCGGCGGAGGTGCACACGAGCACCTTCGAGCAGAACTCGGCGGCGCAGGGTGGAGGGCTGGCCAGCTTCTCGGCCCGTACCCGCGTCTCCGACTCGACCGTCGTCGGCAACCAGGCGGGAACCGGGGGCGGGATCGCGAACTCGGACGCGCTGATCTTCCTGCGCGGAATGGAGATTCGGGACAACGTCGCCACCGGCAACGGCGGCGGCCTCTCCACCTCCCAGGGCCTCGTGCCGCTGGACGACAGCGTGGTGGCGGGCAACACGGCACACGGCTCGGGCGGTGGCATTCACGCAGCCAAGTCGAACCTGTTGGTCCGGGGCAGTACGGTCCAGGGCAACCGCGCCGTCGAAGCGAAGTCCACCGGCGGCGGGATCACGGTCAGCATGGGCCGGGTCGCGCTTTACCGCAGCCAGGTAACCGGGAATCAGTCCACGCTGCCGGCCGGTGGCCTGCTGGTGGACAGGGCACAGGCGACGCTGGACTCGCAGACTGTGGTCGGGGAGAACCAGCAGACCAACTGTCTGGGTAGCACCGGCCCGGTGCTGAACTGCTTCCGGTAACACCACTCGCGACCAGGTGGGTATCCGACCGCACCGGGGACGGCGCTGCCGTCCCCGGTGCGGTCGGATACCCGTCTGCCGCGACCCGCGACGTCAGGTGCCCGAGCCGCTCTCGGTCGGCAGCACACCCGCTGGCTCGGGCGCCTTTGCCAGCGCCATCGCCTGCTGTGGCCAGGTCGGCAGGCTCGCCGTGCCACGCAGGCCGGCGGCGCGAATCATCTCCCGCAGCGCCGGCTCGTCCAACTCGGCGAGTTGCCGGTAGGTGCGGATGCCGGCGGCGTGGAGCGCCGCGGCCATTTTCGGCCCGACCCCCTGGATTCGCCGGAAGTCGTCCTCGGCCTCCGGCTCCGGTCCGGACTCGGCGGCAACCGGGGCCTGGTCCACCGGATCGGCTTCGGGCGCCGCCGGGTGTGGGACGACCGCCGGGGGCGCCGTCGGATCGGCGTCGGCTGGCTCCTCGGCCTGGCTGCTGTCGGCTGCCGGGGCGTGCTCCCGGGTCGCTGGTGCCGGGTCGACCTGCTCCGATACCGAGGCCGGCCTCGGCTCCGGCACCGAGGCCGGCTCTGGCGCTGACGTTGACGCGGGCTCCGACGTGGGCTCGGAGGCCGCAGGATCCGAGGTCGGAGCCGGTTCGGTCGCGCTGGGAGTGTTGGGGTCGCGGTCGGTGGAGGTGGGGGCGGGCACTCCTCCGCTGGTCCTCGTCGTGGGTGCCGGCGTACCATCCCCAGTGGTGCCACCACCCCGCGCGGCTCTACGCCGGCCACGGACCGCCCAGCCGGCGGCGGCGCCCACTAGCAGGGCCACGACAATCAACGGCCAGTCCGACCACGCCACGGCAGACCTCCCCTTTTCGATTAGCGAGTTAGTCGAGAAAGCTCGCCGCAGCTTGCCACACTCCCGGTGCGGTAGGACAGCATGGCCTGGTAACACAGCTCGCAGCCGGACCGGATCGCACCCACGGTGCTCGTGGCGCGACTCAACGTCGCCGGAAGGGTCGGTGGGGGGTGTGGCCGGACCCCGGGGTTGAGGTCCGGCCGTTGTGGTCAGTCCTCCTCCTCGCCCCGATAGCTGTAGAAGTCATCGACAAACCGACGGGCGAGGCGCGGCACCCGGCTGGTGATGCCGAAGTAGCCACGGGCTCCGAGCAGGGCGAGCCGCCCGACGACCGGCTTGTACATGGGGTCGTCGCCGCTGGTGCCGCTGCGGTTCAACGAGTCCGCCACCCGCGCGAAGCCGTACGGCAGCATGGCCGCCTCGTAGTCGGCTACCGCCTGCAACAGCGTCTTCTCCCCGGCGGCGCTGTGGCACAACTGCCGGGTCAGTAGGGCAGCATCCCGCAGGGCGGTGTTCGCGCCCACCCCGCGCCCCGGCGTCATCGTGTGAATGGCGTCGCCGAGCAGGGTGACGGTGCTGCTCTTCCAGGGTGGAACCGGCTCGCTGGTGGAGACCTTGACCGGCAGGGCACTGGCCGGGTCGGCGAGGTCCAGCAGCTGGCGCAGATGCGGGTGCCAGTTGCGGGTCAGGCCGAGCGCGGTCCGGATTAGCTCCTCGTCGCGTTGGCGCATGATGTCCGGCGGGAACCGCCGGGCGGTACTCCAGACCACCAGGTTCACGTTGTCGCGGGTGGTGTCGTGCGCCCGGCCGGGCCAGCGGTTCAACAGCGCCACGTCGGCCGGATCGAGGCCGTCCTTGAGGGCGCCCGAGCGGTCCCACGGAAACTCCATGACGTGCAGGACCCCCATCACCCCACCGTTGCCGAAGATGAGCGAGATGCCCTTCTCGATCCGCTCCGGCAGCAGTGCCCGTACCTCCTCGGTGAACGGGATCCGGGTGGCGATGTTGATGGTGCCCGCATTTCGGGTGACGGCGTGCGGCAGATATTGGCGCCGGACCGCCGAGTGGGTGCCGTCGGCGCCCACCAACAGGTCGCCGGTGGCGCTGTCCCCGTCCGCGAAGTACGCGGTGACGCTGCCGTCATCGCGCTGCTCGAAGTGGGTGAGGGCCTTGTCGAAGTGGACCACGTCCTCCAGCCCGGTGAGCAGGACCTGGCGCAGGGTCATCCGGGCGACGGATCGCTCGGTGTTCACCACGTCGGTCTCCGGTCGTAGCGGAAAGGACGCGGTCTGCCGGAGTCGTTGGGTGATGACGTTGAAGTAGCGGGGGGACTTGGCGCAGGTGGCCAGGTAGGTGCGGAAAAGTTCGGACGGCAGGCACTCGCGCAGTGCCCGGCTGCCGGTTGGTCCGATGCCGACCCGGTAGCCGAGTAGGCCATCGCCTCGGGTGCGGTACCGCTCATAGACGCTCACGGCGATTCCGGCCTGGCGCAGTCCCTGCGCCAGGCAGAGCCCACCGGTCCCCGCCCCGATGATCAGAACGTGCGGTTGGTCGCGGGACACGTGTGCGTCAGCCCGCCACGTGGGGCGCGGCGGCAGCCGTGGAGTCCCAACGGTAAAAGCAGCCGGCGATGGCGTCGCGCGGTGAGCGCCAGGTCGGCAGGTACGGGGAGGTGTGCGCGGAGAGTCGCTCGTTGACCTGTCGGTAGAGCGGATGGTTCCGGGCACCGGCCAGGGTGTCCGGGTCTACGTCGGCGGTCTCCATCAGGTGGATGCACAGGTCGTGCAGGCAGTACAGGGAGCGGTGCCGGACGCCGGTGAGGCTGGGTAGTTCGGTGGCGTCGGACTCGGCGAAGATCTGGGCCACCCGTCCCTCCGCGCCGGGGGCGATCCTGCTGACGATCAGTAGTCGGCTCATTTTGGGATTCCTTCCGCCATGGTGCCCCGTGCGGCCGGTCCGGGGCGCGTGCCGTTCTCCACGCTGCCGAGCCCCCTGTCACCTGCCCGTCACATCCATGTCCGTTCTGGTGACGCGGGGGGTCGGCGGCTGCCGGCGTCCGTGGGGGTCACGGCTGGCCTGCCGGATCGGCCGGAGCGTCTCGTCGAGTAGGGCGGTCATCGCGGCGGACGGCTCCAGCCGTAGCTCCCGACGCAGCAGGTCGCGGTAGACGTAGAACGCGTGTACCGCCTCGAATGCGTTGCCCTCGGCGAGGTGGATGCGGACCACCAGGCGGTGGGGTGTTTCGCGGAGCGGCTCGGCGGCCAGCGCTTCCAACGCCGCTTCGAGCGCCTCACCGTGCCGGCCCGCTGTCAGATAGTGGTCGGCCAGCTCCTCGAGCATGTGTAGCCGCAGCTGGCGTAGCCGCTCCCGTTCGGCCAACACCCAGTCGTCGTACCAGCCGGGCAGCAGGTCGTGGCGGCCCTTCGCGAGTACGGCCGCGGCGGTGTTCGGGTCGTCCCCGTCCCGGACCCGGGCGGCCATCCCGACCAGGGCATCCACGTCAACCTGGACGGTGGGCCCCAGCCGGAGGGTGTCCCCACTGGTGCGCAGCGGGCAGTAAGGGTCCTGCCGTAGCCGCCACAGGGCGGTGCGGAGTGAGGAGAGGGCACGCTCCTCCGGGGTGTCTGGCCAGAGCAGCCCGGCGAGGTGGCTGCGGGTGGTGCCGGGGCGCAGGCCGACCAGCGCGAGTACGCGTTGGAGCCCGCGCGGTACGACCACCGGGGCGTTGCTGTGCAACAGCCGGAACCCGCCCAGCAGGTGCAGCCGGATCGGTGTACCCGGGCGGTCCCCGGCGGTCGGCATGGACGGACCAGCGGCCATGGCGGACCCCCTGCGGAATGTTCCTCGGTTGTGTCCCCCGGCGCGGCTTCCCGTGACCACACGGGTCGGGTAGCTGGTCCCGCGGCACGGCGTCGGGTCACGGCCCACCGGGTTCACCGTGACGGAGATTATCAATCTAGTCACGCACCGTCAACATTCCGATCGGTGTGTAACTGCTATGAAACCCGCTCTGAACTGGGGATAGGCAACTATGTGCAGGTTGCATGTCACAGCTCCTACACAGTCAGCGTCAACGCACCGTCACCAAAGTCTGGGCCGGGGACGGCTCCGGTGACGCCCCGGTGACGGTGGTGCGGCCATGGTGCGCATAGTCATCCGGCTTTTCGGCGTACGGCGCCGCCGGCGTCCGCAGCCGTTAGGGGAGGTTCATCGATGGAGCGTTCGTTGATCGTCGCGAAGGTCGACCCGGGCGCGGAGGAGCGGATCGCCGAGATCTTCGCCGAGTCCGACGCGACCGAGTTGCCTCGCCTGGCCGGGGTCCAGCACCGGTCGCTGTACCGGCTACAAGACCTGTACCTGCACCTCCTGGAGACGGAGTTGCCGGGGGAGGACGCGGTCGCCGGGGCCCGGCAGCACCCGGAGTTCGTCCGGGTCAGTGAGCGGCTGCGTCCGTACGTCTCGCCGTACCTGCCGACCTGGCGGGAACCGCGAGACGCGATGGCCCGGTGCGTGTACCGGTTCGACGCTCCCGGAGACCGGCCGTGAACCCGACCACGCCCCGGGGCGGGCAGCTCTGGTCCCGCTGCGGCGGCTGCGCCAGCCTGCTGTATCGCAAGCGGCTCCGGCGGAACCTGGACGTGTGCCCGGAGTGCGGCGCGCACTCCCGGCTCGACGCGTCGGCCCGCCTGGCGCAGCTGGTGGACCCCGGGTCGTTTACCGCGCTCGCCGACCAGGCGCCGGAGGTGGATCCGATCGGCTTCGTCGACGTGCTCCCCTACCCCCATCGGCTCACCGCCGCGCGCAGTGGCACCGGGCTGGCCGAGGCGGTTGTCTGCGGCACCGCCACGGTGGCCGGGAGCCGTTGTGTGATCGCTGTGATGGACTTCCGCTTCCTCGGTGGCAGCCTCGGGTGCGCGGTCGGGGAGCTGATCACCCGGGCCGCCGAGCGCGCCCTCGCCGACCGGGTACCGCTGGTGGTGGTAACCGCCTCCGGCGGAGCGCGGATGCAGGAAGGGGTGCTGTCGCTGATGCAGATGGCGACGGTCAGCCAGGCCGTCGCCGCGTTGCGTGAGTCCGGGGTGCCGAGCGTCAGCATCCTCACCGACCCCACGTACGGCGGGGTGGCCGCCTCGTTCGCCACCAACACCGACGTGGTGGTCGCCGAGAGTGGTGCCCGGATGGGCTTCGCCGGTCCTCGGGTGATTCGCCAGGTGACCGGCCGGGAGTTGCCCGAAGGGTTCCAGACCGCCGAGTTTCTGCTGCGGCACGGCCAGGTTGATCTGGTGGTGCCCCGGCACGCCCTGCGCGGTTGCCTCGCCACGCTGCTCGCTGCCGCATCCGGCGGGCGCGAACCGGTGGGTGTCGGATTCGAACCGGAGGGCCCAGGCAGGAGCAGCCCGCCGGCGCAGGGTGCGGACGAGCGGGACGCCTGGGCGACGGTCCGGCTGGCCCGGCACCCGGGCCGGCCGACCACCCTGGACTATCTGGAGACGGCCTTCGACAGCTTCGTCGAGCTGCACGGTGACCGGCTGGGTGCGGACTGCCCGGCGGTCGTCGGCGGGCTGGCCGAGCTGGCTGGCCGGCCGGTCTTGGTGGTCGGCCACCAGAAGGGCCACACGACCGCCGACCTGATGTCCCGCAACTTCGGAATGGCGAGCCCCGCCGGGCACCGGAAGGCGCTTCGGCTGGTCCGGCTGGCCGCGCGGTGGGGGCTGCCCGTCGTCACCCTCGTGGACACCCCGGGCGCTGACCCGGGAGTGGGCGCGGAGGAGCAGGGCCAGGCTGCCGCGATCGCGGAGAACATCCTGACCCTGACGATGTTGCCGACGCCGGTCGTCGCGGTGATCACCGGCGAGGGTGGCAGCGGCGGTGCGCTGGCGCTCGCGGTCGCCGACCGGGTGCTGATGCTGGAACACGCCGTCTATTCGGTAATCAGCCCGGAGGGGTGCGCCGCGATTCTCTGGCCCGACCGGTCCGCTGCTCCGCAGGCGGCCCGCGCGCTGCGGCTGACCAGCGCCGACCTCTGTCGGCTCGGGGTGGTGGACGCGGTGGTACCGGAACCGGCGCCGGCCGCGCATCACGACCCACCGGCCGCCATGCAGGCGGTGCGGGAGGCGGTGCTGGCGCACCTGGTGCCGTTGCTCGACGTGCCCACCGCGACCCTGGTTCGCCGCCGAAGGCGGCGGTTCCGTCGGTTCGGTGCCGCCGGCCTCGGAGCCAAGGCGGGTGCCCGATGAGCGCCGAACTGGCGCCGACCGGCGTCACGACGCTCAACGGTGACGCGACGGCGGAACCGGAACCACGGTCTGGCGGGGCCTTCGACGCGACTGCGGCCGGGGTAGCCAACGTTCCGGCGGACCTCGCGCTGACCGACCTGCGCCGTCAGGCCCGGGAACTCCTCGCCGAGCTGGCCGGGCCGATCCGGCGGATCCGGCTGGGCAGCGGCGACGCGGTCCTGGAGGTGGAGTGGCACGCGGAGGTTGACGCCGGACAACCGCCCGCGCAACCGGTACTCGCCGCGCAACCGGTCGTCCCCGCGCAACCAGCAGCCGTGCCCGCCGCCGCCGCTCGGCACGCGGTGCGGTCACCGATCGTCGGCACCTTCTACCGGGCGCCGGAGCCCGGCGCGGCGCCGTTCGTCGCCGTCGGCGACCGGGTCCACCCCGGCCAGGTCGTCGGCATCGTCGAGGCGATGAAGCTGATGAATGAGGTGACCGCCGACCGGGCCGGGCGGATCGCCGAGGTCCTCGCCGATGACGGCCAACCGGTGGAGTACGACCAGCCGCTGCTCGCGGTGGATCCGATCTGAGGCGGGTGGGCTGATGTTCGGCAAGGTACTCATCGCCAACCGGGGCGAGATCGCGCTGCGGGTGCTGCGCGCCTGCCGCGAATTGGGCATCCGTACCGCGGTGGTCTACTCCACGGCGGACGCCGACTCGACCGCGGTGCGGCTCGCCGACGAAGCGGTCCTGATCGGACCGGCGGCGAGTCGCCGCAGTTACCTGAACCCCGCGGCCATCGTCGAGGCCGCCCGCCTGGTGGGGGCGCAGGCGGTGCACCCCGGCTACGGCTTCCTCTCCGAGGATGCCGACTTCGCCGAGATCTGCGCCGACAACGGTCTCGCCTTCGTGGGTCCGCCGCCGCAGGTGATGGCCGCGCTGGCCGACAAGTCGTCCGCGCGGGCGCTGATGAGCCGCGCCGGCCTACCGCTGCCACCGGGCAGCATCGCACCGGTGCCGACCGCCGCCGACGCCGCCCGGGTCGCCGCCGAGGTGGGTTATCCGGTGATCGTGAAAGCCGCCGCCGGGGGTGGTGGCCGGGGGATGACCGTCGTCTCCACGCCGGCCGAGCTGCCGCGGGCGTACGCCCGAACCCGGGCCGCCGCCCAGGTGGCCTTCGGCGACGACCGGGTGTACGTCGAGCGGTACCTCGGCAACGCCCGGCACGTGGAGGTGCAGGTGCTCTGCGACACCCACGGCAACGGAGTGCACCTGGGGACCCGGGACTGCTCGGTGCAGCGCCGACACCAGAAACTCGTCGAGGAGGCCCCCGCCCCCGCCCTGTCCACGACCGCCCTGGACGCGATCGCCGACAGCGCGCTACGCGGCGCGCTGGAGGTCGGCTTCACCGGTGCCGGGACGGTGGAGTTCCTGGTCGACCCGGCGGAACAGTTCCACTTCCTGGAGATCAATTGTCGGATCCAGGTGGAGCACCCGGTCACCGAGATGGTCACCGGAATCGACCTGGTGCACGAGCAGCTGCACTTGGCCGCCGGCGGAACGCTGCGGTGGCGGCAGGAGGAGATCGTGACGCACGGGGTGGCGGTCGAGTGCCGGGTCAACGTCGAGGACCCCGACCGGGACTTCGTACCGACCCCCGGCCGGCTGGAGCGGTTCGTCCCGCCGGGAGGCCCCTTCACCCGGGTCGACACCCACGGGTATCCCGGCTACGTCGTCGGCCCCCACTACGACTCGCTCCTGGCCAAGGTGGCGGTCTGGGCTCCGGACCGGGAGCTGGCCCTGAACCGGCTGGAACGTGCGCTCGGCGAATTCGACATCGCCGGCCCCGGCGTCCACACCACCATCCCGTTCGTCCGGCGGGTGCTCGACGACGCCGGCTTCCGCAAGGGCCGCCACTGCACCGGTCTGGTCGAGACGCTACTCGCTGACCTGCCCACCCAATCGAGGAGGAACGCATGACCGTCACCGACGGCCGCCCACTGGCCGCCGACATCACCGACATCCTGGTAGCCCACTGCGGGCTCAACCCCGACGACGCCGCCCGCACCCCGGCCGCCTCGCTGGAGGAGCTGGGCATGGACTCGCTCGCCCTGCTCGAGCTCTCCGCCGTGGTCGCCGACCGTTGGCAGGTGCGCATCCCCGAGGAGACCGGGCAGCTCAGCATCGCGGGCGTCGCGGATCTGGTCGCCCGCCGCGTCGAGCCGGCCGGGCACACCGAGAACGAGATCCTGATCGCCGCCCCCCTACCGCTGGTCTGGAAGGTCACCAACGACGTCGCCGGCTGGCCCGACCTGTTCACCGAGTACGCGGTGGCCGAGATCCTGCGGCAGGAGGGGAACACCGTCCGGTTCCGGCTCACCATGCACCCCGACGAGAACGGGATCGCCTGGAGTTGGGTCAGCGAGCGCACGGCCGACCCGGAGGGGCGGGAGGTCCACGCGCAGCGGGTGGAGCCGGGGCCATTCGAGTACATGCGGATCCACTGGCGTTACGTCGAGGAGCCCGGCGGTACCCGGATGATCTGGACGCAGGACTTCGCCATGAAGCCCACCGCCCCGTTGAACAACGCCGAGATGACCGACCGGATCAACACCAACAGCGCGGTGCAGCTCGCGGTGATCAAGGAAAAGGTCGAGCGGCGGGCCGCGCAGGAGACGGGAGCCGGGCATGAGTGAGCGGGAGCCGGGGATGAGTGAGCGGGAGCCCGGGGTGGTGGCCGCGGCGGACGTGGCCGCCGACACCCGCCGCGGCGGCGAGCTGCGGGTACTGCTCGGTCCGCGTACCGTCGGCAGCACCTCGGGGTTCATGGGCGTGGCGACGCTGCGACCGGGGGAGCGCATCGCCGAGCACTACCACCCCTACAGCGAGGAGTTCCTCTACGTTGCCCGGGGTGCGATCACCGTGGACCTGGACGACGCGCCGGTCTCGGTAACAACCGGCGAGGCGCTCTTCGTCCCGATCAATGTCCGGCATCGGCTGCGCAACACCGGCACCGTGGACGCCGAGGTCGTGTTCCACCTCGGTCCGCTCGCCCCGCGCCCCGAACTGGGCCACGTCGACACCGAACTCGTCGCGCAACGAGGTGGGTCATGAGCGTGAAGATCGGAGTGGCACCGTGACCGGGCGCCGCTCGGTGGTGACCGGCGTCGGGGTGGTCGCGCCGGGTGGCGCCACTCGGGACAGGTTCTGGAAGACGATCACCGAGGGGCGGACGGCGACCCGGCGGATCTCCTTCTTCGATCCGTCGCCGTTCCGGTCGCGAATCGCCGCCGAGTGCGACTTCGAGCCGGTTGCCGCCGGCCTCAGCATTCCCGAACAGCGGCGTGCTGACCGGTACGTGCAGTTCGCGCTCGCCTGCGCGGCCGAGGCCGTCGTTGACGCCGGCCTGGAATTCACCGATGCGCTCCGGGAACACACCGGCGTGGTCCTAGGCACCGCCGTCGGCGGGACGATGGCGCTGGAACAGGAGTACGTCACGGTCAGCGACGGCGGCCGGAACTGGCTGGTTGACGCCGCCCTCGGCGGCCCGTACCTGTATCAGGCGTTGGTGCCGAGCAGCCTCGCCGCCGACGTGGCCTGCCGGTACGGGCTGCACGGCCCGGTGCAGGTGGTCTCCACCGGCTGTACGTCCGGCATCGACGCGATCGGCTACGCCCATCAGCTCATCGTTGACGGCGAGGCCGACGTGGTGCTCACCGGTGCCGCCGACTCGCCGATCTCCCCGGTCACCGTCGCCTCGTTCGACGCGATCCAGGCGACCAGCCCCGACAACGATGATCCGGCGCACGCCTCCCGCCCGTTCGACGCCGACCGGCACGGCTTCGTCCTCGCCGAGGGCGCCGCGGTGCTGGTGCTGGAGGAGGAGGAGCGGGCCCGGCGGCGGGGCGCGCACATCTACTGCGAGGTCGCCGGGTACGCCAGCCGCAGCAACGGCTACCACATGACCGGGCTCCGTCCGGATGGGCTGGAGATGGGGCTCGCCATCACCGACGCGCTGGGCCAGGGGCGGATCCGGGCCGACCAGGTCTCCTACATCAGCGCGCACGGCTCCGGAACCCGGCAGAACGACCGGCATGAGACCGCCGCGTTCAAACGGGCGCTCGGCGAGGTCGCGTACCGGGTGCCGATCAGTTCGATCAAGTCGATGGTGGGGCACTCGCTCGGTGCGATCGGCTCGATCGAGATGGCCGCCTGCGCGCTGGCCATCGAGTTCGGGGTGGTACCGCCGACGGCCAACTGGGCGACTCGCGACCCGGAGTGCGACCTGGACTACGTGCCGAACGAGGCGCGGGAACTGCCGGTGGACGTGGCCTTGTCGGTCGGCAGTGGATTCGGCGGATTCCAGTCGGCGATGGTGTTTCGGCGGTTGTCGGCGGTGACGTCGTGACCGCGCGGGCGGTGGTGACCGGGATCGGGGTGGTCGCGCCGAGCGGTGTCGGCGCGGACGCACACTGGCAGACGGTCCTCACCGGAACCCGCCGCACCGGGCCGATCACCCTTTTCGACCCATCCAGCTACCCGACCCGTTTCGGCGGTGAGGTGTCGGGGTTCGACGCCGGCGCCTACGCCGACAACCGCCGGTTGGTGCAGACCGACCGGTGGACGCACCTCGGGTTCGCCGCCACCCGGCTGGCCCTGGCCGACGCGGGCCTACCGCTGCGCGCTCCGGACCCGTACGGCTACGCGGTCGCCCTGGCCAGTTCGTCCGGGGGGAACCTGTTCGGGCAGCGGGAGCTGCAACGGCTGTGGGGCGGGTCCACCCGGACGGTCGGGGCGTACCAGTCGATCGCCTGGTTCTACGCCGCCAGCGTCGGTCAGCTCTCGATCCACCACCAGTTCAAGGGGCCGTGCGGGGTGTTGGTGTCCGAGACCGCCGGTGGGCTGGACAGCCTGGCGCACGCCGCCCGGGCCGTCCGTCGGGGGACCCCGGTGGTGATTGCGGGGGCGACCGAGTGCCCGTTGAGCCCGTACGCGCTCGCCTGTCAGCTCGCTTCCGGGATGCTCAGCGAGGGGGCGGATCCGGAGCGGGCGTACCGGCCCTTCGACGCGGCGGCGAGTGGCTACCTGCCGGCCGAGGGGGGTGCGGTCTTCGTGGTGGAGGAGTTGGGCCATGCTCTGGCCCGCGGGGCCCGGATCTACGGTGAGGTGATGGGGTGGGGCGCCACCCACGACGGCGCCCACACCACCGCGGACACAGCGGGCGACCCGGTGCAGTACGCCCGGGCGATGCGGCTGGCGCTGGACCGGGCCGGGGTCGGCGCGGATGCGGTCGACGTGGTGGTACCCGACGCGTTGGGGGTACCGCGTTACGACCGCAGCGAGGCGATCGCGTTGCGTGCTGTCTTCGGCGACCGGCTACCCCCGGTCACCACGCAGAAGTCGCTGACTGGGCGGGCCCACCAGGGGGGAGCCGCTCTGGACGTGGCGACCGCGTTGCTCGCCTTCGCCCATGACACGCTGCCGGCGTCCGCGGGACCGGAGGAGGTCGCGCCGGGGTGCGAGTTGGATTTCCTGCGGGAGCAGCGACAGCCGGTGAACCGGTTGTCGCTGGTCTGCGCCCGCGGTTTCGACGGGTTCAACAGCGCGTTGGTCCTGCTGGGGGCGGCGCCGAGCGACGGTGGTGAGCAGTGACCGAACTGGACGCACGGAATGCGGCGGCCCGGCCTGGCGCCGGTATGGCCGGGGGACGGGTGGTGTTTCTGGTGCGGGTGCCAACGGAACGGACGGAGGCGTTCCTGGCCGCGTACGAGGCGGTACGGCACCTCGTCGCGGACGGGGTGCCGGGACACCGGGTTGATCAGGTGTGCCGGTCGGCGGTGGACCCGGAGCAGTGGTTGATCACCAGCGAGTGGGCGAGTCTGGCGGATTTCGAGGCGTGGGAACGGAGCCCGGAGCACCGTGATCTGGTCCGCCCGATGCGGGAGTGCTTCACCGATGCCCGCTCCCTGCGCTTCCACATTCATGCCCAGACTCCGACCCTGCCCTGACGACACCGGGCATCCCGCACCCCGGCTGGTGCGGGGTGCCTGGCCGGTATCGGCAACGTGGCACCCCGGCCGTTGGCGGTGCGGTACTACTCGCTCCCACACACCAGGTACGCCGGCTGGAGTCCACGTCTAAGCCGTTAGCCCTCGGCTTGCGCCTGCCGGCTCTCGTCGACCGGCGTGGCCGAAATCGCTGCCGGCTCGGCGTGCCGCGCTGCCCGCTCCGCGAGCAGCTGCCCGAACAGCCCGTCGGGTCGTCCACAGTCCCGACACAGGAAGTTGTCGTCAAGCCGCGGGCTACCACAATGGCCGCAGCGACCCCGATCCCGCGGGTCGTGGTATCCCCGCAACGCCTCCACCAATGCCCAGGCGACCGGGGCGCGCAGCGCCAGCCGCGACTCCCGCCCGCCCAGGCATATCGTCAAGTCCCCCAGAGGCGGCGCGCCCGGATCCAGCGCGTCGATCCGAGCCACGAAGTCTTGCACCGCGGCCAGGACATCATCGGGTACGGGCAGCGACATGGCCCCGACCCTACGGCAACCCATCTGGCGGTCGTTGCTCATGCGGGAACAGCAAGCAGCCGCCCCGCAACTACGCACCAGCATGCCTACCCACAAGGGTATTCCGACAGCAAGGTCGCGAAGTGCGGCTGCCCTATTACCCGGCGTATTTGGGCAATAGGTGTGAAAGAATGAATGTCATATTTGGGATGGGATGCCCCGCACACGGATGCGATCGGCGGGGAAGGCGGTCGTGGGGGCAGGCGCATCATGCGTTCGGGTATTGAAGGTCCTCCTAACGCATTCAGGCTCACCCGTTGGTTTTGGTGCGGGTGCACGCGCGCGATCCTGCACGGCGAAGTGGTTACCGGCAATCCGGCCAGCCGCCTTTTTTGATCTATCCTTTCGCACCTGTTAGCGGATCTGGAGCCTGCCGTAGGGTCGGCCGCAGCATCTCGGTGGAACCCCCTCAAGGGCAGGAATGCCCTTATTTGTGCTGGGCGGTGAACGGCAGTGAATGGGAACCCCTCGTCCCGCGATTCCGATGCGACCGATCCCGACTGGGTAGACGATTTTCTGTTTACCGGCAAACCGGCCGACGTCTGCCTCCGACTCCCCGACCCGGTTGACCGGGGCACGTTACACCGGCTGGTCACCGCGGCACAGACCCGCCTCGACGCCGCTGGACTGCGGCCCGGGGGGGCCGTCGCGCTACGGCTGCCGCCGTCCCTGGCGTACGTGGTGAACCTGCTCGCCACCTGGCGGAGCGGTGCCCAGGCCATCCTGCTGGACCATCGGCTCACCGACCACGAGGTCGACCGTGCACTGCGGCGGCTAACCCCGCAGGTGGTCGTGGCACCGGTCCGTACCGGTGGCGGCGCACTACGAGTCTTCGTCGAGGTCACCGAGGGGGTTACCCGGTACGGCGACCGCCCGGCCCCCACCGACCACGCGGTGATCCAACTCAGCTCCGGCTCCACCGGACCCGCCAAAGTCATTGGTCGGAACGCCGCTGACCTGGTCGCTGAGGTACGTCGCTACACCCAGCTCGACGGCGTGGCCCTACCCGGCGAACGACTCATCCTGCTTCCGTCCATGGTGCACGTGCTCGGCCTCGTCGGTGGCCTGCTCTACGGGCTGCACGCCGGCGTCGAACTGGTCCCACCGGAACGACTCAGCGGCGGGGCGGTGCTCGATGCGATCGGCGCCGCCGACAGCCCGGCCACCGTCCTCGGCGTGCCATTCCATATCGGGCTCCTGGCCGCGACCCAGTCAGACCGGCCACTACCGATGTTCACCCGGATGATCACCGGTGGGGAACTGGTTTCGGCCACCACGGTCCGCTCCTTCACCGAGCGGTTCGGCGTACCACTGGGCAACATGTATGGGATGACCGAGGTGGGGGTCATCGGCACCGACCTGCACGGACAACACCGGCCCGGGATCCTCCCCGTGCCCGGCATCGACGTTCGCGAGGTCGCCGGCGAGCTGTGGGTGAGCTGCCCCGACTCCCCGTACCTCGGCCACACCGACCCGTCCCGGTGGTCCGAGGGTTGGCTACACACCCGGGACGCGGGCACCGTGGACCCGGACAGCGGCCTGGTGACCATCCACGGCCGGCTCGACTCTCAGGTCTCGGTCGGCGGGATGAAGGTCGACCTGACCGAGGTGGAGAAGACAGTCGCCGAGCTACCGGGGGTCGCCGCCGCGGTGGTGGTCTGGGATGACGGCATCACCGCGTACGTGCAGCCGGTGGGCACTCTCGCCGAGGAGACCCTGGACCAGCAGCTCGCCGAGCGGCTGGCCAGCTACAAGCGGCCCCGCACCCTGCGGCTGCTCGACCAGCTGCCCCGCACGACCACCGGCAAGCTGGTCCGCTCGGTGGAGACGCTGCGGACAGCGGGGACATCGTGACCGGGCCAGCGACTCCGCCCCGGCGAGGGGGCTACCGCCGTCGCTCCGCCTCCCCGACGACCACCATCTCAGCTTCGCCGCCGACCACCGCCACCGCTAGGAGCAGCGCCCCGGGGCGGTGGGGATGGCCGACCCAGACATCGGCGACAGCTGGCACCGGGCGCATCCGTCCCGGGCCGGGGACCGGCATCCGCCGACGCAGACCGCCGGCGCGCAGACCGAGGCCGAGCGCCTTGCCGACGGCCTCCTTCGCGGTCCACAACCGCAGGAAGTCCCGACTTCGGACCGCTTCGGGGCGGGCGGCGAGCCAGGCCACCTCGGCCGGGCTGTACCAGCGGCGGGCCAGGCCCAGCGCGGGCAACTGGCGGCACCGCTCGACGTCCACCCCCACCGGCCCGCCGCTTCGGACGGCGACCACCGTCACGCCACCGCCGCGGCTCACACTCGCCGGCACGGCGACCTGGCCCCGGCCGGTGTCCCGGGTGACCAGCGCAGCCGCGCCGGGCCGATGGGTCACCACGAGGTCCGCCTCCGGGCAGCCCAGCACCCCGGCAGCCGCCTGTCGCAGCAGCAGCTCGGCTGAGGCCGGCTGACCGCCGGCACCCCGACCGATCCAGACGTAAACGGTGTCCCGACCCGACACCGGTGACAGGTTCACGGAGAGAGGTTAGCCATGAGAGCCGAGGTCCGCGCCTTCGTCATCGAGCAACTTTCCGACATGAACTACGACGTGGATGGGATCGACGACGATGCCACTCTCGGGCCCGCCGGGGTGGACCTGGAGTCCCTAGCCCTCGCCGACCTGGCGGTCCGGGTTGAGGACCAGTACGGACTGACGTTCGCCGAGGAGGAGTCGGAGCAACTGGCTCTGATGACGGTGGGCGAGTTCACCACGATGGTCGCCAACCGGGTCGCCCGGACGCGGAACGACCGATCCTGATGGCCGGTCAGCCCGACCTGGCGCGAGTCGACCTGGTGGCCATGCTCGCCCAGCTCACCGACCGACCGACCGAGCAGCCCGAGCGGATCGGCTCGATGGAGCTGGCCTGGCTTGTGCACCTGGTCGAGCAGCGCTATGACCGGCGACTCGACTTCACCGACGACCAACTCGCCGGGATTCGCACCATTGACGACGCACTGGTGGTATTCCAGACCGCCCTGGCCGTCGCCAATGGCTGAGCCGGCCGATGTTCTCCTCACTGGTGTCCACGCGACCAGTGCCCTCGGTCGGGGTGCCGAGGCGCAGTTGACCGGGGTACTTGCCGGAGTCCCGGCGTTCCGGCCGGTCGGCCGGTTCCACACCGGCCCCCGGCGGGTCAACGCGGCGGCCACCCTGCCGGACGCCGGCCCCCTCGCCGACGAACTGACCGAGGCGGTGACCGCGGCGTGCCGGTCGGCAGGGCTCACCGCATTGCACCGGGCTGAGGCGGCACTGCTGCTCGCGGTGCACGGCGGGAGGTCCGTACCGGCCTTGGGCGCCGAGCTCGCCGCGGCCACGGGCTTCCCCGCCGTACGCACGTACACCACGGCGTGTGTCTCGGGAACCAACGCGGTCGCCGACGCGGCGGTGTTGCTGCGTCGCGGCGAGGTCAACCGGGCCGTGGTCGCCGCCGGCTACCTGGTCGAGCCCGACCAGTACGCCCTCTTCGACGTCGGCCGGGCGCTCGCCACCGATGCGGCGGTGCGCCCGTTCAGCGCCGGTCGGACCGGCCTGCTGCTCGGCGACGGAGTGGCGGCGGTGGTGTTGGAACGTGCCGACACCGCCCGGCAACCGATCGCCGGCCTGCTCGGCTGGGGGCGGGCCGGTGACGCCTTCCACCCCTGCCAGCCAGAGCCGAAGGGTCGCGGCCTGGCCCGGGCGATCACCGCCGCGCTGGCCCGCGCTGGTCGTGATCCAGTGGAGATTGGCTACGTCAACGCCAATGCCACCGGGTCCGGGCCGGGCGACGCGGCCGAGACGGCGGCGCTGCGGACCGCCCTGGGCCCGCTGGCCGAGCGGGTACCGGTGAGCTCCACCAAGGCTCTGCACGGGCATGCCCTGGAGGCGTCCGGCCTGCTGGAACTGGTGGTGACGGTGCTCGCGCTGCGGCGCGGCAGGCTGCCGGCGAACGCCGGCTGGCTCGGGCCGGACCCGGACTGCCCGCTCGATGTCATCCGGGACGTGCCCCGACCGGCGGTCACCGGCTACGCACTCACCCTCAACGCCGCCTTCGGGGGCGCGAGCACCGCCCTGTTGCTGGGTGTGACGTGACCGGCCCGGGTGGACCGACCGTTCGGGCCCGGGCGGCCTGGCCGGAACCGGGTGACCACGCGTTGCCGCCGCTACCAGGATTCGTCCACTCGGCGTTCAACCCGCTGGTGGCGGCGGTAGCGAATCGGTGCCTGCGCCGGGCGTACCGGGCGGCACCGGCCGTCGACGGGGAGCGCACCGCGATCGTGCTGGTCAGCCCGACCGGTGACGAGGCCAGTGCGGCGTACGTGCGGGCCGCGGTGGCCGCTGACCGTCGACCGGGACCGCTGTTCTTCTTCCAGTCGGTGCCGAACAGCGTGGCCGGCCACGTAGCCGCCCGCTGGGGGCTGGGTGGACCGGTGGTCTGCCTCGCGCCGACCGGCGACCCGCGGGCGGCCGGGTTCGCCGAGGCCGACCTGTTGCTGTACGACGGCGACGCCGACGCGGTGTTGCTGATCCTGATCGACACGGCACCGGACGACGGTGATGCGGAGTCGGCCGTCGCCGTGCTGCTGGAGGAGGAGCGACCATGAAACCCAGGGGAATCCGGGGGCTGCTCGCCGCCGACAACCACATTGGCGCCGGGAATGTGCTCGAGCGGGTGCTGGCGCACGGTGCCGACCCGGACACGCCCTGCCTGACGTTCGACACACCGGTGGACGGGCACCCCGCCGAGACGGCGCTCACGCTGGGACAGCTCGACCGCCGGGTGGCAGCCCGGGCCGGCTGGCTGCACGAACGGGGCATCGGCCCCCGTGACCCGGTGGCGGTCTGGGCCACCCCGGTCGCGGACATGGTGCTGAGCTACCTCGCGCTGACCCGGCTCGGTGCGATCCCGGCGCTGATGAACGGGCAGCTGCCGCCGACCGTCGCCGCCGAGTACATCCGGCGGTTGCGGGGCGTCGCGGTGCTCGCCGACGAGGCACACCGCATGCTGCTCGCCGAACACGACCTCGGGGTCCCGGTGCTGGGCACCCCGGCCGAGGCCGGCAGCGGTGACCCGGAGGCGGCGCCCGCCCACTACCGGCACCACCCGGACGACCCGATCGTGATCACCCACACCTCCGGCACCACCGGAGTGCCGAAGGCGGTGCTGCACTCGCACGCCAGCCTCTTCGCGGCGACCCGGCACCTGCTGAGCATGCCGCAGGCGCAGGGCACCAGCCGGATCCTGAGCGCCCTGCCCGCCCCGCACACCGCCACCGTGCTCATGGTCAACCAGGTGCTGGGTAACCGTTCCGAGATGCTCCTCCTCTCCGAGCAGGGGGGAGAGCGGGTTCTCGACGCCATCCAGCGTTGGCGCCCGGACGGGGTGTTCGGCTTCTCGGTCACCTGGGCCGAGCTGGCCCGGTGCGACCTGGCCGGGTACGACCTGGACTCGGTACGGCTGTGGTTCAACACCGGCGACTCGTCGCACGAGCCACACATCCGGCATCTGGTGGCGGTCGGCTCCCGGGACGTGATGACCCGCACGGGCGTCAGCCGGGTACCGGGATCGGTGTTCATCGACGGTCTCGGCTCCTCCGAGATGGGACACTCCATGTTCCACATCACCCACACCCGGGAGACCGACCGGTACGGACGGTGCATCGGCCGGCCGTACCAGTTCACGAAGGTCGCCGTGCTGGACGCGGCGGGCGAGCCGGTGCCCACGGGCGAGGCCGGCTGGCTGGGCATCGACTCGCCGTCGCTGTTCCGCGGCTACTGGAACGACTCGGTCACCACCCACCGCTACCGTCAGCGCGGCTGGTACCTGACCGGGGACTTGGTGTACGCCGACGCCGACGGCTGGTACTACCACCTGGACCGCGCGGTCGACTCGGTCGACTCGGTCGGCGGAAAGCGCTTCTACACCGCGCTCTCCGAGGAGCGGATCCTCGCCGCCTGCCCCGACGTCACCGACTGCACGGTGGTCATGGTGCGCCAGCCGGCCGGTGTCGTCACCGACGTGCTGCTGGAACTGGCCACCGGCGCGGACGAGACCACGGACCGCACCGCGGCGGTTCGGGAGGCGCTGGGCGGGGAGGTCGGGGCGACCCTACGGCGGGTGGTTCCGGTCCGTTCCGCCGACCTCCCGGTCACGGTGACGGGGAAGGTCCGCAAGGTTGCGCTGCGGGAACGCTACCTGAGCGAGGCGTCCCGATGACCGCGGTCATCACCGGGATGGGTTTGTACACCCCGGTGGGCCGGGGGGTGGAGGCCACCTTCGCGGCGCTCTGCACCGGCCGCTCCGGGCTGGCCCGCCCGCCGGCCGAACATCCCGCCGCCGGCAGTCTGGAGGTGGCCGGGCTGCTGCCGGCGATCGACCCGCGGTCGGTCTCGTCCGGTCCGGACACCAGGGTGTTGGACCGGATCGTGCTGCTCGCCCTCCTCACCGCCGCGGATGCCCTCGCCGACGCCGGTCTCGAGGTGGGCCGGGACGTTGCCGCGGAGCGGGCGGCGGTCATCGTCGGCGGGGTCGGCGGGCTGGCCACCCTGGAGACGCAGGTGCTCACCCGGGCGGCCCGCGGGCGAGCCGGAGTCAGCCCGTACCTGCTCACCGGGGTACTGCCGAACATGCCGTCGGCCCGGATCGCGATCCGGCACGGCATCCGGGGTTACAGCTCCTCGGTCGGCACCGCCTGCGCCTCCGGTGTCCAGGCGGTCGCCGACGCCGTTCGGTTGCTCCAGACCGGTGAGGCCGACGTGGTGCTCTGCGGGGCCAGCGAGGCGCCGCTCTTTCCCACCTTCGCCGACACCTTCGGCAACGCCCGGGCCCTCGCCCGTGGGTGGGCCGACCCGGCGGCGGCCAGCCGACCGTTCGACCTTCGCCGCAACGGTTTCGTACTCGCCGAAGGAGCGGCGCTGTTGGTGCTGGAGAACGCCGCGCACGCCGTGGCCCGGGGCGCTACCGGGTACGCGGAGATAGCCGGGTACGGCGTGACGACCGACGCCTACCATCCGACGGCGCCCCGGCCGGACGGCACCGGCGCGGCGGAGTCCATCCGGCGGGCGCTCGCCGGTGGCCGAGTGCCGGCGGCCGAAGTCGGCTACGTCAACGCACACGGCACCGGGACCACCCTCGGCGACATCGCCGAGACCACGGCACTCACCGAGGTCTTCGGCGCGAACGGGGTTCCGGTCAGCTCCACCAAGGCGCTCACCGGCCACCTACTCGGGGCCTCCGGGGTGCTGGAGACGGCGGCGACCGCCCTGGCACTCGGGCGGGGCCTGCTTCCGCCGACGTGGAACCTCGACGACCCGGACCCGGCGTGCCCGGCTGATCACATCCGTAAGGAACCCCGGGCGTCCGAGACCGGCTATGCGCTGACCAACTCCTTCGGTTTCGGGGGGCAGAACGTGAGCCTGCTGCTCGGCCGGGCCACCCGGCCGAGGACCTGACGGTACGACCTTCGCGGGCAGAGCGCCCGCACGACCAGCGCGGGGGATCTGTGGGAAGGCTGAGACATGGACATCCGTGGAATAGACCACATCGAACTCTACGTAGGTGACACCCGCGAGTCCGCCGCGTATTTCGGGAACGCGGTGGGGTTGTGGCCACGCGGCCAGGGCGGCCCGGAGACCGGGCTTACCGGGCAGCGGTCGCTGCTGCTCCGGCACGCCGACATCCGGCTCCTGCTCACCTCCGGGCTGACCGCTGATCATCCGGCGGCGACGTATGTGCGGCGGCACGGCGACGGCATCGCCGTGGTCGCCCTCGCCGTTGCCGACGCCGCCGGGGCGTACGCCGAACTGCTGGCCCGGGGAGCGGTCGCTGAGCTGCCGCCGACCACCATCACCAGCGCGGACGCCGAGGTCGTCATCGCCGAGGTGGCGGGTTTCGCCGATGTACGGCACCGGTTGGTCGAGCGCCGTCGCGGCGGTGGTGACTTCCTGCCGGGCCTGGTGGAGCTGCCGCCGGTAGCCGCGTCTGCCAAGAACCTGCTCGCCGAGATCGACCATCTGGCGGTCTGCGTGCCGCCCGGCCAGCTCGCCGAGACGGTTCGCGGCTACCGAGAGGTTTTTGGCTTCGACGAGATCTTCCACGAGTACGTGGAGGTTGATGGCCAGGCGATGAACTCCACCGTGGTGCAGAGCCGGTCCGGGCGGGTGACGTTGGTGCTGCTCGAACCGGATACTCGCCGACGGGCCGGGCAGATCGATGCTTTTCTCGCCCAGCACTCCGGCGCGGGCGTGCAGCACCTCGGGCTGCGGACCGACGACATCATCGGGGCGATCGGTGCGCTGCGCCAGCGTGGGGTGCGATTCGCGCGCACCCCGGCGGCCTACTACGACGACCTGGAGACCCGGGTCGGCCAGATCGACGGGTCCGTGGCGCAGTTGCGGGAATTCGGGGTGCTGGTTGACCGGGACCACGACGGCCAACTGCTGCAGATCTTCACGGAGTCGATGCACGTGCGTCGCACGCTCTTCCTGGAGCTGATCGAGCGGCGCGGGGCGCGGACCTTCGGCAGCGGCAACATCAGGGCGCTCTACGAGGCCAAGGAGCGGGAATTGGCGGTGGCGGCCGCCGCCAGAGGGCTGGCCGCCACCCAGGAGGTGACCGGATGACCCTTACTGATTTCGATCCATGTCTGACCGATGAGGAGAAGGCGCTGCTTCCGTCCGACGAGGACGTGGCGTTCTACGCCGAGCACGGCTGGTATCTGTCGAAGAAGCTGCTCACCGACGACGAGGTGGACGCCCTCGCCGCGGCTACCGACCGGTACTACGCCGGGGAACGGCACCGTCGGCTACCGGTACGGCCCCCGAAGCTCGCCTACTGGGAACCGGCCAGGGGTGCGGTGCAGCGGCACAACGACTACGTCCACCACGAGCACGACGGGCTCGGGGCGATCCTGCGTAAGCGGCTGATCGGGGCGGTCGCCGCCCGGCTGGCGCAGGCCGACGAGATCCGGATCTTCCAGTCCACGCTGATCCTCAAGCCCCCGATCGACGGGGAGCCGTCGAACATCGTGCCCTGGCACTTCGACAAGCACTACTGGGCGTCCTCGTCGTCGGAGCGGATGCTGACCGCCTTCATTCCGTTCCACGACTGCGGGGAGGAACTGGGCACCATCGTCATGGTCGACGGCTCACACCGGTGGGCCGAGGTCGGCGCCGACGACACCGTGGTGCGGCACTTCGCCGACCGCGACCGCGACCAACTCGACGACATGCTGGCCCGCAACGCGGGACACAACGACGCCGAGGTCCGGAAGATCCCGATGGTGATCCCGAAGGGGCACATGAGCTTCCACCACTGCCGGACCTACCACGGCAGCGGTGCGAACGTCAGCGGACGGCCCCGCCAGGCGATCTCACTGCACCTGCAGGACGGCGACAACCGGTGGCGGGCGTATCCGCTCTCCACCGGCGAGAACGCCGCGTACAACCACGACGTGCTGGTTCGCCGTACCCACGACGGGCGGCCGGACTACGCGGACCCCGAATACTGCCCGGTCATCTGGCGTCACCACGCCAAGCAGGGAGGCTGAGTCATGTCACGGTACGACTGGGGAGACACACACCCGGGGATCGAACGGTTGGAAAAGGCGGTCAAAGACCGTCGGGACCGGGTGGTCCAGCACCCGCTGTACGCCAGCCTGGACAACCATTCGGCGCTGGTCACCTTCATGGAGCACCACGTCTTCGCGGTCTGGGACTTCATGTCCCTGCTCAAGTCGCTGCAACGGCAGCTCACCTGCGTGACGGTGCCCTGGATCCCGACCGGCCCGACCGGCAGCCGCCGCCTGATCAACGACATCGTGATGGTGGAGGAGAGTGACGAGCTGGGTGCGGGCTACCTCAGCCACTTCGAGTTGTACGTGCAGGGCATGACCGAGGCCGGCGCCGACACCAAGCCGGTGGAGAAGTTGATCGAATTGCTGCGGGCCGGCGGTCCGGTAGCCGAGTCGCTGGCCACGGCCGGGGTGCCCGCCCCGTCTGTGGCGTTCGCCAGCACCACCTGGCGGATCATCGAAACCACCCCGGTGCACTGCCAGGCCGCCGCGTTCGCGTTCGGTCGGGAAGATCTGATCCCGGAGATGTTCACCCAGGTGGTCGCGGTCAACCACCAGTCCGGTCGACTGACCCGGTTCGTTGACTACCTGGAGCGACACATCGAGGTCGACGGCGAGCAGCACACCCCGATGGCCATGCAGATGCTCGCCGACCTCTGTGGCGACGACGACACCCGGTGGCAGGAGTGCGCGGACACGGTCAACACCGCGCTCACCGCCCGCGCCCAGTTGTGGGACGACATCCACGCCGCGGTCCAGGGGGCCCCGGCAGCGGCATCGGGGCGCGGGTGAGCGGAGCCGACCCGACCCGGCTCTACCGTACGGTGCGGCTGATCCGCCGGTTCGAGGAGCGGGCGATCGGACTCGTCCGCTCCGGCCACATCGTCGGCGGCATCCATCCGTACCTGGGCCAGGAGGGGGTCGCGGCCGGGGTGTGCGCGGCGCTGCGCCCCGGCGACGTGGTCGCCGGCACCCATCGGGGGCACGGGCACGTCCTCGCGAAGGGCGCTGACCCGGCCCGGATGATGGCGGAGCTGTGTGGTCGGGTGACGGGCCTGAACCGAGGCCGGGGTGGGTCGATGCACGCCGCTGACTTCGCCGTCGGGGTTCTCGGTGCCAACGCCATCGTCGGTGCGGGCGGTGCGATCGTGACCGGCGCTGTCTGGGCTCGACGTCGGCGCGGCGAGGACCTGGTGGGGGTCAGCTTCCTCGGCGACGGCGCGGTCAACGAGGGGATGCTGCTGGAGGCGTTCAACCTGGCCGCACTCTGGCGGGTGCCGGTGCTCTTCGTCTGCGAGAACAACGGCTACGCCACCACGATGCCGGTGGCGGACGCGGTGGCGGGCAGCATCCCGGCGCGAGCAGAGGCGTTCGGTATCCGGGCGAGCACGGTGGACGGGCAGGACCCGGCCGCCGTGCACGCCGGCACCGCTGCCGCCCTCGCCCGGATGCGGTCGGACGGTGCTCCCGAGTTCCTGGAGGCCCGCACGTTCCGGTTTGACGTCCACCACACCTTCGAACACGCGGTCCGCCTCGACTATCGCTCGCCGGCGGAGGTCACTCGGGGGCGGTCCCGGGACCCGGTGCGGATCGCCGGCTCCCGGCTGTCGGCCGCCGAGCGGGCGGCGGTCGACGCCGATGTGGAGGCGGTGCTCGAGACGGCGGTGGCGCAGGCGCTCGCCGCCGCCGAGCCCGACCCCGCCACCGCGCTGGAGTACCTGTACGCCAGTGGGCTGACCGCCCGCACCGGAGGTGGATAGATGCCGCGGCTGTCCTACCGCAAGGCGCTCAACCGGGCGCTCGCCGACGAGTTGGCCCGGGACGAGGAGGTGTTCCTGCTCGGGGAGGACATCCGGGTCGCCGCGTCGGCGGTCACCGCCGGGCTACTGAAGCGGTTCGGCCCCGAGCGGGTCCGCGACACCCCGCTCTCGGAGCAGGCGTTCACCAGCTTCGCCACCGGTGCGGCGTTGGTCGGGGCGCGGCCGGTGGTGGAGTTCCAGATCCCGGCACTGCTGTTTCTGGTCTTCGAACAGATCGTCAACCACGCGCACAAGTTTCCGTTGATGACCGGTGGCCAGTGCGCGGTGCCGGTCACCTACCTGGTGCCCGGGTCCGGGTCGCGTACCGGGTGGGCGGGGCAGCACTCCGACCATCCGTACAGCCTCTTCGCCCACGCTGGGGTGACCACCGTGGTGCCGGCCACCCCGGCGGACGCGTACGGACTGCTGGTGTCGGCGATCCGCTGCGACGACCCGGTGGTGGTGTTCGCCCCGGCCGCGGCGATGGAGCTTCGTGCCGAGGTCGGTGACCCGGTGCCGGTGCCGTTGGGGCGGGGGCGGGTGCATCGAACCGGGGACGATGTGACGGTGGTCGCGGTCGGGCATCTGGTGCACGATGCGCTCGCCGTCGCCGACGAGCTAGCCGGCGAGGTCTCGGTGGAGGTGTTCGACCCACGCACCCTGTACCCGTTCGACTGGGACGGGCTGCTCGGCTCGGTCGCCCGGACCGGGCGGCTGGTGGTGGTGGACGACTCCAACCGTTCCTGCGGCATCGCCGGCGAGGTCATCGCCACCGTGGTCGAACAGGTACGACTGCAGGCGCTGCCGCGTCGGGTCACCCGTCCGGACGGCGCGGTGTTGCCGTTCGCCCCGGCCCTGGACCGAGCCGTACAACCGGGCCGTGAGCTGCTGCGGCAGGCCATCACCCACGTCAGCAAGGATGGATGACACATGACCGACGTTGACTACCACTGGCCGTCCGCCGCGCAGGCCTGGCTGGACCTGCCCGCTGACCTTCGCGCCGACCTGGTCGCTGCCGGGGTGGAGTCTTGGCGCGAGATCTTCGACGGCCGGGCTTCGTACAATCAGCAGTGGCGGTTGGCCCGACCACCGGTGATGGATCGGATCTCGCTGCGGGTGCTCAACTCCGTCTGTGACCGGCTCGCCCAGCTGATCTTCGAGTCGTGTCGACGGCGGGCCAGGACCGCGGGGGAACTGCGCCACCTGCTCGGGATGCCGGCGGGGCAGAACCGGTTGCTCGACGAGGCCGAGCCGCTCACGGAGGCGTTGCTCGCCGGGTTCCGCCCGGACGTGCTGTTGAGCGACGGGGTGCCACGGGTGGTGGAGTACAACATCGACAGTAGCCTCGGTGGGGCGCTCGACGCGGACACGACGGTGCGCCGTTTCGCTGAGCTCTACCGGCGGCGGGGCCTCGACCGGGGGGTCCGGATGGAACCGGCGCCCTCCGCGGTGGACCTGCGGTTTGCGGCGATTCGAGACGGTCTTGGGTTGGCGGTCGGGGCTCGGCTCGCACTGTTGATCGACTTTGACGCCGAGTACCCGGGGCTGGAGGACCCGGAGGTCTTCTACCGGAAGCTGGCACCGGTGGTCGACCGCGCCGCCGTCGCCGGCCTGGATCTGATCGTCGCGCCGATTACCGAGGCCACCCAGGACACCGAGGGGCGGCTTGTCATCCGCGGTGGCCCCGTTGACGGGTTGTTCCGGCTCTTCGTGCCGAACCGGGTCACGCCCAGCGCCGGGGTGGAGGCACTGGAAGCGGCGGTACGGGCCGGATCCGTCCCGATGTGGGTGTCGGCGGCAGCGTGGCTGCTCGGAAACAAGCAGGTGCTCGCCTGGCTCTGGGCGGACGCTGATGCGTTACCGACCGCCGACCGGGATCTGATTCACCGATACGTGCCGCAGACCTGGCTGTTCACTCCGGACCTGGTCGAGCAGGCGGTGGCGGACCGGCGCGACCTGGTGGTCAAGCCGTCCGGTGGGTCCGCCGGGGTGGACGTGCTGATCGGCCGGGAAACCGACGCGGACGTCTGGCGGGAGGCGGTGGGCCGGTTCGCCCGGCAGGGCGGCTTCATCCTGCAACGCTATGTGCGCGCCGACGACGTACCGGTGGAGTTCGTGCAGATGGCGACCGGGGAACTGGTCACCGCGGAGGTGCCGTACAGCGTCGCCCCGTATCTCTTCGGCCGGCAGCCGGCGGGTGCCTGCGTCCGCATCGGCTTTCCCGGTAGCGAGGGAGTGCTCAACCTGGCCCGCGGGGTGCTGATCTCCGGCCTGCTGGTGACGGATCCACCGTCGTCCTGACCACGGGGTCGGGCGGTTCGGCCCGCATCCGGCGGAGGACGGCGGCGAGGGGAACAGCGGTGGCGGTGAAGATGAACAGGGCCGCGGTCAGCAGCGCGGACTCGAGGCCGAGGGTGGTGGCGGAGGCGCCACCGAGCAGCGCACCCAGGGGTAGGCCGGCGAAGGCGAGCGCACCGGCCAGCCCGATCACCCGGGCCTGGAGCTCGGCCGGGGGACGTTCGTACAGCGCGACCCCGAGCAGCGGATTGACCACGGCGATGCCGATTCCAGAAACGAAGGTCACCACGACCACCACGGTGATGTTGTCGCTGAGGGCCAGGACCAGCAGCCGGGGTGGGCCGCTGACCGCGGCGCCGATCGCGAAGGTCAGGTCCCGACGTAGCCGGGAGCCGAAACTGGTGAACAGCACGTTGCCCAGCAGGGATCCGGCCGTGAAAGCACCGAGCACCAGCCCCAGCCCGGCCGGGTTACCCCACACCTCGGCCACCCAGAGCGGGATGTAGACCGCGACACTCGCGTTCACCACCATGTTCAGTGCGGAGATCACCAGCAGCATGGTGAGCACCGCCCGGTCCTGCCGGAGATACCGGAGGCCGTCGGCGAGTGCCCGCGAATAGCGCTCCGGCGTTGAACTGGCCGGCCTACCGGTGCTGCGACGCACCAGGGTGGAGATCAGGAGCGCGCAGACCGCGAAGGTCACCGCGTCGACGAGAATCGCCAGGGTGGCTCCGAGCCACCAGATGAGCAGGCCGCCGACGCTCGCCCCGAGTAAGGTCGTCAGCCGGGACAGCCCGTCGTAGACCGAGGTGAGCCGGATCAACCGGACCCCGGCAGCCTCCGCGGCCGGGCGGAACATCACGTGCTTGACCCGGTCGCCGACTCCGCGCAGCGTGCCCACCAGGGCCACCAGGATCAGCAGCGCGCCGAAGCCGAGCCACGGGGTGAGGGCCACCGCCACCATCAGTGCGGCGCTACCCAGGTCGGCGAGGATCGAGGTGCGGCGCAGACCGATCCGGTCGGCCAGCGGGGGACCGAGGCCGCTGGAGAGTAGGTAGGGCAGGGTCTCGGCGGCGGCGACCAGCCCCATCTTCGCCGGGCTACCGGTTGTCTCCAGCACCAGCCAGGGAATGGCGAGGATCGAGATTCGGCTACCGAGGTTGGAGAGCAGGTCGGCGCCGACGAGCGCGACCAGCTCGCGCCGTGGGGTCACGCGCGACGGCCGATCGATGCCTCCGGGTGCTCGACGGCCGACGGGTGGCTGGCCGCGTACCGCGCCCGCAGGGCCCGTTTGTCGATCTTGTTGGCGCGGTTCAGGGGCAGTGCGGCGACGAACTCCACCCCGCCGGGCGCCCAGGTGTCGCTGAGTTCGGCGGTCACCACGTCGATCAGTTCCCCACCGGTCACCGCCGCACCGGGCTGCGACACCACGTAGGCGTACGGCAGTTCGCCGGCTACCTCGTCGGGCACGCCGATTACCGCCGCCGCCCGGACCTCCGGATGCCCCGCCAGCGCGTCCTCGATCGGTCGGGAGTAGATCGGCCAGCTCCGCCGGCGGGTGAGGATCCGGTCCTGCAACCGGTCGACCAGGTACAGGTAGCCATCCGCGTCGAGGTGGCCGATATCCCGGGTGCGGACCCAACCGTCCACCAGGGTGTCCGCGGTCAGGTCCGGGTCGCCGTGGTAGCCGGCGAAGCGCAGCGCCGTCCGTACCCACACCTCACCGTCCACATCAGGTGGAAGGACGGCGCCGTCCGGGCCGCGGATCTCGATTCGCACGTCGCCGTACGGTTCCCCGCAGGAGCGCAGTCGCTCCGGGTGTGCCGGGTCCTCGGTCAGGCCCGGTTGCGCGGTGACCACCACCGCCTCGCTGAGCCCGTACACGATGCGCAGCACCGGGCCGAACCGGGCGATCGCCTGGCGCAGTCGGGCGGGCGCGGCGGGGCCGGCGCCCACGTTGAACATGAACATCGAGGAGAAGTCGGCCCCGGGTAGGGCGGGGTGATCGAGTACCTCGTAGAGCATCGGCGGGGTCAGGAAGGTGGAGGTGATCCGCTCGGCCGGCACGGTCCGGGTGAACTCCGCCGCGTCCCAGCCCTCCCGGGGAAACAGCACGCCGCCGGTGAAGAGATTGAACAGGGTGGTGATCTGGCCGCTGGCCAGCCACATGGGGGAGTAGGACAGGTGCCGCAGCCGCGGCATCCCGGCGGTGCGGAAGCCGGCAGCCAGGGCGAGGATCTGGGCGTAGAAGCTCTCCTCGTGCCGCACCAGCTTCGGGTTGCCGGTGGTGCCGGAGGTCTGCAGGAGAGACTCCGCTGCCGATACCTGGGTGGGCAGGTCGGCGGCGGCCGGTACGGCGACCAGGTCCACGCCGAGGCGGAGCACCGGCCGGTCGCTCAGGCCGGCGGCCAGCTCTGCCCCGATGTTGGCCGGATCGCGGGTGTCGTACAGCAGGGCGTCGGGCCGGGCGAGTTCGACGAATTCCTTGATCTCCCGACGGGAGGTCACCGGAGCGATCCACATCGTACGGCAGCCAAGTAGGTGTAACGCGAGCTGTAGCAGCGGCCCTTCCAGCGGATTCCCGAGCGACACCAGCACCGCCGCGCCGGGTCGGATTCCGCGGCGGAGTAGTGCGGTGGCGAATCCGTAAACCTGGGCGTGTACGTCGGCATAGGTCAGCCGGCGTGCGCCGGCAACGATTGCGTCGCGTTCACCGAATTCGGCGAAAAGTGCCAATGCCTGGTGTACGTAGCCCGGCTGCGGTCGGTTGGCCATCCGGACGCTCCCATCTATGGCAGCGATGTGCCCAGGGTGGGTGCCCGGGGCATCGGTGCGGGCCGCGGGTGACCGCGCCACCACCTGCGAGCCTAGGGCAGACAACGGAACTGAACACGAGCCGAAGGGGGCCTTCGGCCAGTCCAGCAGGACACGCGATCACGTCGATCAGGTTGATTGACGCCTCCGCGCGGTGCCGGATACGTTCCGCAGCATGCCCAGTTGAGCGCCGGCAGTGGCCGGGATGGACGCTGGGTTTGCCAACAATGGAGGTTCAATGTCGACTCCGAAGAAATGGCATTTCGTGGCGGCCGCCGCCGCACTGCTGATGGTGGCCACCCCCGGCCTGGTGGCGAACGCGGATTCGTCGGTCGAGGTGGCGAAGCAGGGCAAGAAAACCTGGGCCGCGAGTTGGGCGACCGCGGTGGCCCGGGGCAATTCGGGCGGCCTGACCAACCGGGGCCTTGAGGACCAGACCATCCGGAACATCGTGCACACCACGGTGGGTGGGTCGGTGCTGCGGGTCCGGCTCAGCAATATGTACGGCGAGCAGCCCGTCCAGGTCGGTCGGGCAACGATTGCCCGACCGGACCAGACGACTCCCGATGATCTGTCCGACATCGATCCGAATTCGGTCCGAGAATTGACGTTCGGTGGGTCAACCTCGGCGACGATGAACCAGGGTGCCGAGCTGATCAGTGATCCGATCGCCTTCCCGATCGGCGACCAGCAGGACCTAGTGGTCACGGTCTACTACCCGGTCCTGACCGGCCCGGTGACCTTCCACGGCACGTCCCGCCAGACGAGCTTCATCGGCGATGATGATCTAACCTCGGATGTCGGCGCCGGTTTGTCGAGGCTTGCGGACTGCTGCTGGTTCTTTCTGTCCGGCGTCGATGTGCAGCGTCGCAAGAGTCCCGGTTCAGTGGTGGTTTTCGGTGACTCGATCGCCGACGGCAACGGCAGCACGCTCAACGCCAACAAGCGCTGGCCGGACCTGCTGGCCGATCGGTTTATCGATGCCCGTCCGGATTCCCGGACCCCGGCCGTGCTCAACATGAGTCTCGCCGGGAACCGGCTCAACCACGAGGGTGCGGAGCCGGGAGCGGGCGGCTTCCCCGGCTACAACGAGCTGGGGCCGAATGCGCTCGCCCGGCTCGACGAGGACATCTTCGCTCAGAACGGTGCGCAGGCCGTGATCACCCACCTGGGCATCAACGACATCTGGATGTCCGATGACTCCGCCGAGGCGATTATTGCCGCACTCCGACAGATCAACCAGCAGGTCAAGGCACGTGGCCTGCGGAGCCTGGTCGGCACGTTGACGCCGTACGAGGGGCACGGCGAGCCAGGTGTGTGGACGCCGGAGAAGGAGGCGACCCGGCAGGCGGTGAACGAGTACCTGCGCAGCAGTAAGGAGTTCGACGGGGTTATTGACTTCGATCGGGTGCTGCGCGACCCGGAGCAGCCCGGCCGACTGTTGCCGGCGTACGACTCGGGGGACCACATTCACCCGAACGACGCCGGTAACCAGGCGATGGCCGGCGCCGTGTCGCTGCGCCTGCTCGGTCTGTGACCTCGGTTCGGGCGGCGGATAATTCCGCCGCCCGGACCGCCGTATCGTGGGGAGGCGCCGTGCCGGACATCGAGGGGCTACTAACCCGTCTCTACAGCGCACCGGGCCGGCAGGATCCCTACCCCGTCTACGCCGACCTCCACGCGCAGGCAGCGATCGCCGCTCTGGCGCCGCGGCCGGAGCGGCAGCGGGTCGCCGCGGTGGCGGTCGGCTACGACCTGGTCGCTGCGGTGCTGCGGGATCCGGAGTGGGGCAAGCAGCCGCCGCCGGGCTGGACGGACCAGGAGATCCTCCGGACTCTCCAGTCCTCCATGATGTTCATCAATCCACCCGATCACGGCCGGATGCGGCACGTGTTCGCCGGCACCTTCACCCCGCGTCGGCTCGGCGCCCTGGCACCGGTGATCAACCGGGTGACCGACGAACTGCTGGACCGGATGGCCGACGCCGGGCCGGGCGAGGTGGACTTCGTCACCGAGTTCGCGTATCCACTGCCCGCTCGGGTGATGGCCGAGTTCATCGGTATTCCCGCGACGGAGCTGACCTGGTACCGGGAGCGGGTGGACCGGATCGACGCCTTCCTGGACGTGGCCGGCAAGACACCGGAGCGGCTGGCAGCGGCGAACGCCGCCGGGGCCGAACTGCGAGCCTTCTACCGGGAACTGCTCGTGCACCGGCGCCGGATGCCGGGCGAGGACCTGATCAGCGGGTTGGTGGAGGCGGTCGACGCGGGCGGGGTCGAGTTGACCGAGGAAGAGTTGATCAGCAACCTGATCGTGCTCTTCAATGCCAGCTTCGTCACCACCGTTTACCTGCTCAGTAACGGTTTGCCGGTGCTGCTGGCGGAGCCGGAGGTGGCGGCTGCGCTGGCCGATGACCCGGAGCTGACCGCGGGTGCCGTTGACGAGATCCTACGGCTGCAGACGCCGGTGCACCTGCTGGCCCGCGCCGCGCCCCGGGACACGGTGCTCGGTGGGGTGTCGATCCCGCAGGGCCAGAACGTGCTGCTGCTGATCGCCGCCGCCAATCGCGATCCGGCCCACTTCCCAGACCCGGACCGGTTCGACCCCCGGCGGTCGGGTCCGCCTTCGCTGGCGTTCGGCCTCGGCCTGCACTACTGCCTCGGCGCCGCCGTCTCCCGGCTGGAGGGCCGGCTGGCGCTGCCTCGGCTGCTGTCCCGTTTCCCGCGGCTGCGAATCCTGGAACAGCCGGTGTACAGCGGCAGCCTCTTCCTGCGTGGAATCGACAGACTCTCGGTCAGCCCGGGGGGAAGGAGCATCCGTGAGTGAGCGACCAGTCGGTACGGGGTGGGTGGCGTGAACCTGCATCCTGAGGCGGAGGCGTACCGGGCGGGCCGCGCGGCCGCCGGCACCCCACCGCTGTACACGCAAACCCTCGCCGAGGCCCGCGCGGCCGACCTCGCCGCGATCCGGGCCGGCTCCGGCCCGGTCGAGCCGGTCCACGAGGTACGCGACGCGTGCGTCCCCGGGCCGGCCGGTGACCTCCCGGTCCGGGTGTACCGTCCCGCTGGTACCGGGCCGCTGCCGACACTGCTTTACTTCTTCGGCGGTGGGTGGACGCTGGGCAGCATCGACACCGCGGACGGGGTCTGTCGGCGGTTGGCCAACGCGGTGCCCTGCCAGGTGATCACCGTTGGCTATCGGCTGGCTCCCGAGCACCCGTTCCCGGCGGCCGTGCACGACTGTCACGCTGCCCTGCGCCACGTCGCGGCACATCCGGCGGAGTTCGACGCGGACCCGGAGCGGCTCGCGGTGGGCGGGGACAGCGCGGGTGGCAACCTGGCCGCCGCGGTCACGCTGCTGGCCCAGCAGGACGGTCCCCGGCTGGTAGCGCAGTTGTTGGTCTACCCGAACACCGACCAGACGATCGAGCCGCCCGGCGACGAGGATCCGCTGTTGTTCAACCGCCGCTCGGTCGCCTGGTACCGGTCCCACTACCTGGCCGACCCGACCGACGCCCAAGATCCACTTGCGTCGCCGCTACTCGCCGATGACCTGACCGGGCTGCCGCCGGCCTTCGTGGTCACCGCCGAGTACGACCCGCTTTGTGCCGAGGGGGAACGGTACGCCGACCGGCTTCGCCTCGCTGGCGTGCAGACCGTCCGTACCCGGTACGCGGGCATGGTCCACGGCTTCTTCACCATGCCCGGCGTCTTCGAGGCGGGCCGGCAGGCGCAGGCCGCGGCCGCGACCTTCCTGCGTCGCCGCCTCCGTCGGACAGCGGCCGACGATGGCTGAGCCGCCGGTAGCGCTGCCCGGCGAGCCGCCGGTGGCCCTAGCCGACTTCGCCGACCTCGCCCGCGCGGTACTACCGCCGGAGGTGTGGGACTTCGTCGCCGGCGGCAGCGGCGCCGAGACGACGCTGGCGGCGAATCGACGGGCTCTGGACCGGACCGGCGTGCTACCCCGCGTCCTGTGTGGTTCGTCGACGCCCCCGACCAACGCCCCGCTGTTGGGGGCGGCCCATGCGCTGCCGGTGGCGGTCGCGCCGATGGCATACCAGCGGCTGGTGCACCCCGACGGGGAGGTGGCCCTTGCCGCGGCGGCTGGCGCGGCCGGCATCCCATATGTGGCCAGCACGCTCGGCAGCATCCCGATCGAACAGGTCGCGCGGGCCGGCGGCGACGTGTGGTTTCAGCTTTACTGGCTGCGGGACCGGGGGCTCGTCGCCGACCTGCTGGATCGGGCCGAAGCGGCGGGTTGCACGGCACTGGTGCTCACCGTGGACGTGCCGATTCTCGGCCGTCGGCTGCGGGACCTGCGCAACTCGTTCGCCATTCCGGCGGATGTGGTCGCCGCGAACCTACCGACCGGCCGGGAAAGTCTCGCCCACCGTGCTACCCCGGGTACATCCGCGGTGGCCGCGCACACCGGTGCGGTCTTCGCGCCGGCGGTGAGCTGGGACGACCTGGAGTGGCTGCGGGAGCGGACCGCGGTCCCGCTGGTCGTCAAAGGGGTGCTCGATCCGCGTGATGCCGCCCGCGCGGTGGCGGCCGGAGCGGACGCGGTGGTGGTCTCCAACCACGGGGGACGCCAGCTGGACGGCGCACCGGCCACCGTCACCGCGCTGCCCGCGGTCGTTGACGCGGTGGGCGACCGGTGCGAGGTGCTGTTGGACAGCGGGGTTCGGGGCGGAGTGGACGTGTTGCGGGCCCTCGCCCTCGGCGCACAGGGAGTCCTGGTGGGCCGCCCGCTGCTCTGGGCGTTGGCGGCCGGTGGCCGGGCCGGCGCCGAGAGGGCCCTGGCACTCCTGGCTGACGAGTTTAGGGACGCGCTCACGTTGGCGGGGTGCGCCGACGTGGCGGCGGTACGGCAACTGCGGACGACGACGGTGCAGTGATCATGGAGCTGCACCTGGCCGATCTGCATCCGGCGCTCGGGGATCCGGCCCTGAACTCGATGAACTTTCTCAACGAGGTGGCGCAGGACTACCCGGACGCGGTGTCGCTTGCCGCTGGCCGGCCGTACGAGGAGTTCTTTGAGTTCTCGGCGCTGCACCGGTATCTGGACATCTTTCGGCAGTACCTGGTCGATGACCTCGGGCAGGACTCGGGGCAGGTGCGTCGTACCCTGTTCCAGTACGGGCGGACCAAAGGAATCGTGCACCACCTGGTTGCCCGGAACCTCGCCGTGGACGAGGGGATAACGGTCGACCCGGAGGCGGTCGTGGTGACCGTCGGGTGCCAGGAGGCGATGTTCCTGGTGTTGCGGGCGCTACGCGCCGGTCCCCGGGACGTCCTGCTTGCGGCGGCGCCGACCTATGTGGGGCTCACCGGCGCAGCGCGGCTGCTGGATTTTCCGGTTCGCCCGGTGGCGACGACGGACTCCGGCGTGGACCTGGCGGACCTACGCGGTCAGGTGAACCAGGCCCGGGCCGAAGGGCTGCGCCCGCGCGCCTGCTATCTGATGCCCGACTTTGCCAATCCGTCGGGTACCAGCATCTCGTTGTCCGACCGCCGGGCCCTGCTGGACCTAGCCGCCGAGGAAGAGCTGCTGCTGATCGAGGACAACCCGTACGGACTCTTCCCGGTCACGGAGAGCCGGCGGCTGCCCACGTTGAAGGCCCTGGACACCAGTCGTCGGGTGGTTTACCTGGGGTCGTTCGCGAAAACGGTGCTACCCGGTGCCCGGGTCGGCTACGTGGTGGCCGACCAGTCGGTGCCGGACGTCGATGGGGGGAGCGGTCTCTTCGCCGACCAGTTGGCCAAGGTCAAGAGCATGGTTTCGGTGAACACCTCTCCGGTGGCCCAGGCGGTGGTCGGCGGCGTGCTCCTCGCCCACGACTGCAGCCTGTTGGCGGCCACGGTCCGCCAGCGCAGCGTTTACGCCGACAACCTGCGCCACCTGGTTCACGGCCTGGGTCACCGGTTCCCGTCCGGTTCGCCGGTGCGGTGGACGGTGCCCGCTGGCGGTTTTTTCGTGGTGGTCACCGTGCCGTTTCCGGTGGACGACGCGTTGCTGCACCGCTCCGCCCGGGAATATGGGGTGCTCTGGACTCCGATGGCGCATTTTTACGGCGACGGTGTGCCGGTGCACGCGTTGCGGTTGTCGGTCAGTGCGGTCACCCGGGACGACATCGACCGCGGGCTGGATCGGCTCGCCGAGCTCGTGGCGGGCGAGGTGACGCGGCGGGGCGCAGGATCAGGGTAGCTTGACTCTTCGCGTTCATGGAATGGCAGGGAGTGACCACCCCCTTGCTGGTGGTCCTCGATGGACACCCATAATGGAGTCCATGGTCGCTTGGGAATACGCACTTCTGGTCCGCCGCTACCAAGGGCAGGGCCGCAGCTTTCACGTCAGTTTCGTCTGGTACGGCCCAGACGGATCCCGTCGAGATGTCACCAGCTACGGCGACACCGCGATCGCCCACCTCAACCGGGTCGGGCGCGAGGGGTGGGAGCTGGTCGCCGCCGCCGAGGACGTGAACAACGTCCAGGGCAGCACTGAGGTGCACCGCTATCACCTCAAGCGGCCGTTGGCCTAAGGTCGGGCACGGGCGGCGCACCTCCCGATGGCGGTGCGGTGCCCGTGCCTGGTTTGCTGATCTTTATTAGCTAGGATCCCGGACGTGAGAAATCGGCTACTGGCCGCTGCCTCAAGCGTCCTGCTGCTTCCCGTCGTGGTGCCCGCGCCGGCCGCCGCCGCACCCACGCCAGCGTTGGTGCCGTGCCCGCGGGCCAGCGTGTCGACATCGACGCCGTCCCGCCCCTCCCCGCCGCCGACGGTCGCTGAGGACCAGGAGGTCGGCGGGGCGGCACTGGCCACCGCTGGCCTGGTGGTCCCGGATGGTGCGGCCCAGCCGCCCGAGGTGAGCGCGAGCTCGTGGCTGGTCGCGGACCTGGACACCGGTGAGGTGCTGGGTGCCTGTGGCCCGCACGAGTACGCCACCCCGGCCAGTGTGCAGAAGTTGCTGCTGACCGCCGCCCTGCTGCCGGACCTTGACCCGCAGCAGGTGGCCACGGTGACGAAGGAGGATCTGGACATCGAGCCCGGCTCGTCGGCGGTCGGCCTGCTCGTCGGCGGGCAGTACCCGGTCGAGACGCTCTGGCTTGGCCTGCTGATGCAATCCGGCAACGACGCGGCGAATGTCCTCGCCCGCCTCGGCGGCGGTGCCGAGGGCCGTGCCGGGGGCGTCCGCGCGATGAACGAGTTCGCCGCGGAGCTGGGTGCCCGGCAGACGCACGCGGTTACCCCGTCCGGGTTGGACGGGCCCGGCCAGTTCACGAGTGCGTACGATCTCGCGCTGATCGCCCGGGCCTGCTTCGCCGAGCCGGCCTTCCAGCGGTACGCGCTGACCGAAACCCACCAGATCCCGGATCAGGAGGCGCTCGGTAGGAAGGGCTTTCAGATCCAGAACGGGAACTCCCTCATCGACCACTACCCAGGGGCGCTGGGTGGCAAGACCGGCTTCACCACGTTGGCCCGGCACACGTACGTCGGCGCGGCCGAGCGTGATGGCCGACGCCTGGTGGTCACGTTGCTGGGCGCCGAGGCGCGGCCGTTGCGTGGCTGGGAGCAGGGCGCCACTCTGCTCGACTGGGGCTTCGCGCTGCCGCGAGAGACGTCGGTCGGCCGACTCGTCGAGCCGGGCGAGCTGACTGCCGTGCCGGCCGACGTCCCCTCGGCAGCCGATGCCCGGCCCGCCGCCGACGATTCGCTCCCGGAAGGGCTGACCGGCCCCGGGCCGCTGCTGGTCGGGGCCGTGGTCGGGGTGGGTGGGTTGGCGGCGCTGATCGTGCGCCTGGCCACTCGGCCGCGTCGTGGGCCGGGGCGGCGTCGTCGTGGGCGGGGCCGCCGCCGGGCCTGATCCGGCCCGACGGGCGGGACGGGGCGTCGCCGCCCTGTCCCGCCGGAGGTGCTCGTATCCTTTCGGGCGACACACGTCGTCGGGGGCGTCACCGTCCGTCGGCGATTCGGATATGCGGACGAAAGGACACGGCGTGAGTAGTGAGACGTTGGAGTTCCAGGCTGAGGCACGCCAGCTGCTCCAGCTGATGGTTCACTCGATCTACTCGAACAAGGATGTCTTCCTACGCGAGTTGATCTCTAACGCCTCCGACGCGTTGGACAAGTTGCGCCTGGCGTCGCTGCGGGACAAGGACCTCGACGTCGACACCGCCGATCTGCACATCGCGATCGAGGTCGACCCGGACGCGCGGACACTGACCGTGCGGGACAACGGGATCGGGATGTCCCGGGACGAGGTCGTCCAGGTGATCGGCACGATCGCCAAGTCCGGCACCGCCGAGCTGCTCCGCAAGCTGCGCGAGTCAGCGGACGCGGAGGCGTCGCAGGAGCTGATTGGCCAGTTCGGGGTCGGCTTCTACGCGGCGTTCATGGTCGCCGACCGCGTTGTCCTGGTGACCCGCGAGGCGGGAGCCACCGACGGCACCCGCTGGGAGTCGAGCGGCGAGGGCACGTACACGATCGCCTCCGCCGCGGACGTTCCGCAGGGAACGGCGGTCACGCTGCACCTCAAGCCGGTCGACTCCGAGGACAACCTGCACGACTACGCCGCCGAGTGGACAATTCGGCAGATCGTCAAGCGGTACTCCGACTTCATCGCCCACCCGATCCGGATGGCGGTCGAGCAGCCCGGCACCGACGGGGGCGAGCCGACCACCGAGGTGCAGACGCTCAACTCGATGAAGGCGCTTTGGGCGCGGTCCCGCGACGAGGTGGAGCCGGCCGAGTACCACGAGTTCTACAAGCACGTCAGCCATGACTGGGCCGACCCGCTCGAGGTCGTGCACATGCGCGGGGAGGGCACCTTCGAGTACGAGGCGCTGCTCTTCCTGCCCACGCACGCACCGCTGGACCTCTTCTCCCCGCAGGGGCGACGTGGCGTGCAGCTCTACGTCAAGCGCGTCTTCATCATGGATGACTGCGAGGCGCTGATGCCGGGGTATCTGCGCTTCGTCAAGGGCGTGGTGGACGCGCACGACCTGTCGCTCAACATCTCCCGCGAGCTACTCCAGCAGGACCGGCAGATTCAGGTGGTCCGTCGCCGCCTGGTAAAGAAGATCCTCGCCACCGTCAAGGACCTCAAGGCCAACCAGCCGGAGAAGTACCGCACCTTCTGGACCGAGTTCGGCGCGGTGGTCAAGGAGGGGCTGATCGACGACACGGAGAACCGGGACTCGCTCCTGGAGCTCCTCTCCATCGCCTCCACCCACGATTCGGCCGAGCCGACCGACCTCGGCGGTTACGTAACGCGGATGAAGGACGGCCAGACCGACATCTACTACGCCACCGGCGAGAACCGCACCACTATCGAGAACTCGCCGCACATGGAGGCGTTCCGGGCCAAGGGCTTCGAGGTGCTGCTGCTCACCGACCCGGTCGACGAGGTGTGGGTCGAGCGGGTCGGTGAGTACGAGGGCAAGACGCTGCGTTCGGTCGCCAAGGGTCAGGTTGACCTGGACACCGAGGAGGAGCGCTCGGCGGCCGAGGCCGAACGGGAGCGCCAGCGCACCGAGTACGCCGACCTGCTCACCTGGCTGGGCAGTACCCTCGCCGACCAGGTCCGGGAGGTCCGCCTCTCAGCCCGGCTGACCACCTCACCGGCCTGCGTGGTCGGTGACGCGCAGGACATCACGCCGACGCTGGAGAAGATGTACCGCGCCATGGGGCACGAGGTGCCGCAGGTCAAGCGGATCCTCGAGCTGAACCCGACGCACCCGCTGGTCAGTGGGTTGCGCAAGGCTCAGGAACAGGGTGTCACCGAGGAGTCGCTGAAGGAGACCGCCGAGCTGCTGTACGGAATGGCGTTGCTCGCTGAGGGGGGCGAACTGGCCGACCCGTCCCGCTTCACTCGGATCCTCGCCGAGCGTCTCGCTCGTACCCTCTGATCCGGCGGGAGGGCGTCGGTGCTCCCGACGCCCTCCCGGTGGCGGTTCGCGCGGTGGCGGCGCGGTGGCCGGTGCTCAGGCGGCGATGTCGCCGCGGTGCTGTTGCTGCTCTGGCGCGGTGTGCCACGGCGGGCGGGGGTGGGGCGCGTTCCACTCGTCCGCCCGCCCTTCCGACCCGTCGGCGGGTCGTTGCCCGGGTGGGGTCTGGGCCATGCGGAGCGCGCGTTGAGCAGCCTGCCAGGCGGTGCAGGGCCAGCTCTGGCCGGCGCAGAGCAGGTTCACACAGTCGGTGCCCGTGGCGTCCGGCTGGTGCGCGTCCGCCACGCCGAGAGCCAGCCCCCACAGCAGCGGGTCGCTCACGTCGTCCGGACGGCCGGCGCCGGGTGTGGGCCGGTCGTGGGTAGTATCGGACATGTCGGGTCCCCCTTCTGAGCTGCCGCGATACTACCTCCACTCCGCGCCGATCCTGCTGAACGGGCACGCCGGGGCGGGGGTAGTGGGAATTTCCGCGACCCCAACCGCGATGATGGTCGGGTGCGAATCCTGTCTATCCAGTCGTCGGTTGCCTACGGTCACGTCGGTAACTCAGCCGCCGTCTTTCCCCTGCAACGCCTCGGGCACGAGGTGTGGCCGGTACTGACGGTCCACTTCTCCAACCACACCGGCTACGGGTCGTGGCGTGGGCCGCTGCTGGCACCCGCGGATGTCGCCGAGGTCATCGCGGGCATCGGCGACCGAGGAGTGCTCGCCCAGGCCGATGCGGTGCTCTCCGGATACCAGGGCGACCCGGCGATGGGTGAAGTGATCATCGATGCGGTCCGCCGGGTGAAAGCAGCGAACCCCGCCGCCGTCTACTGCTGCGATCCGGTGATGGGGGACGTGGGGCGGGGGATGTTCGCTCGTCCCGGCATCCCGGAGTATCTGCGGGACGCGGTCGTGCCGAACGCGGACATCATCACCCCCAACCAGTTCGAGCTGGAGTACCTTGCCGGCGGTCGGACCGAGACGCTGGCGGAGCTACTCGCGGCGGTGGACAGGGTACGGGCGACCGGTCCACGGCATGTGCTGGTCACCAGCGTGCTCCACCGGGACCTGCCGGAGCAGCAGCTGGAGCTGGTGGCCGTCTCGGAGGAGGGCGCCTGGGCGGTGACCACACCGATGCTGCCGATCACGCCGAATGGTGGCGGTGACGTCACAGCCGCGCTCTATCTCGCGCACCTGTGGACCACCGATTCGCCCGCGACCGCGCTGGAGCGCACCAGCGCCAGCATCTTCCGGATCTTCGAGGCCACGTTGGCGGCGGGTACCCGGGAGCTTCAGTTGATCGCGGCCCAGGAGTCGATCGCCAGCCCGCCGCCGGGCTTCACCGCCCGCCGACTGCGCTGATCCGGAGCTACTCGACCCGTTGGCGGTGCATGTTCCGTTCCCGGCACCCGCCGCCCCTCCTTCGACCAGAGTTGGTGGTGTCCGGACCGCCCAGCGCCGGACGGTCCGGACACCCCGTGGAGGAGGAGGCGACATGACCGGTCTCCGGATCGACCTTTACGAGCTTCGGATGGCCATCAGCTACCAGCGCCACGGCCTCACCGCACCCGCCACTTTCAGCCTCTTCTCCCGCCGGCTGCCGGATCGCCGTGGCTTCCTGGTGGCCGCCGGACTCGACGAGGCGTTGACGTTTCTGGAGACCTTCTCGTTCGCTGACGACGAGCTGGCGTACCTGCGGGATGTCCAGGGATTCGAGGAGTCGGCCCTGGCGGCGCTGGCCCCGCTCCGGTTCACCGGAGACGTGCGGGCGGTGCCGGAGGGGCGGCTCGTCTTCGCCGACGAGCCGTTGCTCGAGGTCACGGCGCCGCTCGCCGAGGCGCAGCTGGTCGAGACCGGTCTGCTGAACCTGATCACCTTCCAGACCACGATCGCCAGCAAGGCGGCCCGGTGTCGACTCGCCGCAGGTGGCGCGGAGCTGGTCGACTTCTCGTTCCGCCGTACCCATGGGCTGGCGGCGGGTGCCGGCGTGGCCCGGGCGTCCGCGATCGTGGGCTTCGCCGCGACCAGTCACGTGGAGGCAGCCCGTCGGTACGGGCTGCGACCGTCCGGCACGATGGCCCACTCGTACGTGGAGGCGTTCCCGGACGAGCGGGCCGCCTTCCGCGCCTTCGCGAGCGACTTCCCGGTCAATCCGATCTTCCTGGTGGACACCTACGACACGCCCGCCGGCGTACGGGCCGCTGTTGATGTCCTCACCGAGCTGGGATGGAACGGCCCGGCGGGGATCCGGCTGGACTCCGGGGACCTTGCCCCGTTGGCCCGGCAGGCCCGCGAGATCCTCGACAGGGCGGGCCTGACCGAGGTCAAGATCATGGCCAGTGGGGGCCTAGACGAGGAGATCATCGCGGGGCTGGTCGCAGCCGGCACCCCGATCGACGGGTACGGCGTCGGCACCCGGATGGGGGTGTCCGCTGACGCGCCGTCCCTGGACAGCGCGTACAAGCTGGTCAGCTACGGCGACCGACCGGTGGTGAAGCTGTCGTCGGGCAAGGCCACCCTGCCCGGCGCGAAGCAGGTCTTCCGGGACCCCACCGGCACCGACGGCGACCTCCTCGCGCTGCATACCGAAGCGTCGCCGCCCGGTTGGGAGTCGTTGCTCGTACCGGTCATGCGCGCCGGACGGCGGCTGGACACCCCTGCTGCGGCCGAGGCGGTACGGGCCGCGCGGGACCGATTCGAGGCGGACCTGGCGTGGCTGCCCGAGCCGGCCCGACGGCTGATCGCACCGGTTCCGCCCGCCGTGACGATCAGCCCCGAGTTGGCCGGCCTGCACGAGCGGGTGGCAGCGGCGGCCCGCTCGGGTCACTACTAAGCTCGGCCCATGGCGAGGTACTACGACGTGCACCCGGACAACCCGCAGCCCCGGACCCTGCGGCAGGTCGTCGGGCTGGTCCGGAACGGTGGCCTGATCGCCTACCCCACGGACTCCTGCTTCGCGTTCGGCTGCCAGCTGGGCGATCGCCAGGGGCTGGACCGGATCCGGGACATTCGCCGGCTCGACGAGCGGCACCACTTCACGTTGGTCTGTCGGGATTTCGCGCAGCTGGGGCAGTTCGTGCAGATCAGCAACGCGGTGTTCCGATTGGTCAAGTCCTGCATCCCCGGTAGCTACACCTTCATTCTGCCGGCCACCCGCGAGGTGCCGCGCCGGATGCTGCATCCACGGAAGCGCACCGTTGGAGTGCGGGTGCCCGCCCACGCCGTCGCCCAGGCGTTGCTGGCCGAGCTCGATGAGCCGTTGGTCTCCAGCACCCTGATCCTGCCCGGGGAGGAGGAGCCGTTGACCCAGGGGTGGGAGATCAAGGAGCGACTGGACCACGTGCTCGACGGCGTGGTGGACGCCGGCGACTGCGGCAAGGAGCCGACCACGGTGGTTGACCTGTCGGGCGATGAGCCCGAGGTGCTACGTCGTGGCGCGGGCGACCCGTCCCGCTTCGAGTAGCTGGGTGGCCGCACCGGCGGCCATGATCTGTGCGATCGGTCGGCTATGTGCCGGGGTGGTCTGCGTGTGTAGATCAATGTAGGGTCCCAAACGCGAGCCATGGGAACCTCAGGGAACGGACTTCCGCCGTGCGTGCGCGACGATGCTGGGTAACAGTGATCGCCACGCTGGTTGTCGCCTCTGTCGTCGCGGTGGTTGGATGGGTCGGTGCTTGGTCCACCATTGACGTTCGAATTCAGGGTGCCTATTCAGCTCGTGTGCTGAATGCCGACGAGGCCCAGCAGGCGTGGGCCGAGCTACACTCGCTCCCGTCTACGGGACTTCCGCCAGGAGAGAAGCTGCTGGTGGTCGCCGAATGGACCGACGAGCAGCGGACCCGATGGCCAGCCACCGACTGTGACTTCATTGTCTATGTGACTCACTCTGGGTTCATGTATGTGATGGCGCATCAAGGTGACGGCTATGCCCTCGGGTCGTCAGGGTTGGCGGAAAGGGCGGCACGTCACTATGTGGATATTCCAGTAATGGAGGACCACCCGATCGGCTGGCCGGCCTTCCAGGGGTCCAATTTCTTCATCCCTGCCACGCATCCCGAGGTGGGGGAGCTGCGGGTCCTGCTCATGGGCGAGCACGAGGACTTGGATCTGATCCGGGTAGGAATTCTGCGGTGGTGCAACATGGGTCGGTAAGACCGGCCGCACCCAGGGCGTGAGCCCAGAACAGCCCTGTTGCGACCTTGCCCTAGCATCGCACCCGTGACTCGGAGGGGGAGCGCACCGTGGACCTGGCCCTGATCGGATCGCTCGTCGTCCTAGCCCTAGTCGACAGCACCAGCTTCGGAACGTTGCTCATCCCGATCTGGATGATGCTGGCGCCGGGTCGACTGCGCCCGAGCCGGCTGCTGGTCTTCCTCGCCACGGTCGCCGCCTGCTATCTCGTGCTCGGCGTGGTGTTGCTCGTCGGTGCGGCGGCCCTGCTCGACCGGGTGCGTCCCGTGCTGGAAACTACGCCGTTCCGGGTGGTGCAACTCGTGGTGGGGATCGGCCTGCTCGGTCTCGGCCTGATCATCGGCCGGAAGCGAGCGTCGGCTGACTCCCAGCCAGGCCGCCTGCTGCGCTGGCGCGAGCGGGCGATGACCGGGGGCGAATCAGCCGCGGCGTTGGTCGGCCTGGCCCTAGCCGCCGTGACGTTGGAGGCCACCACGATGCTTCCCTACCTCGCGGCTATCGGGCTGCTCGGCGCTTCCGCGCTGACGCTAGCCGGGAGCGTCGCCGTGCTCGCCGGCTACTGCGTCGTCATGGTGCTGCCCGCACTGGTGTTGCTGGCGGCACGCCTGGTCGCGGCCGGGCGGGTGCAGCCGGTGCTTGCGGCGGTCAACCGGTGGATGGTCCGCAACGCGGCCGGGACCACCGGCTGGATCGTGGGCATCATCGGTTTTCTCCTCGCGCGCGACGCCGCCAACCACCTGGAGCTCTTCGCGGCGCTGTCGCGGTGACCGGAGCGTCATCAGTCGGCCATGCGTCGGCTTGCCCGGCGCCATCCGGCGAAGACGCCAACCAGGATGGTCCCCAGGGCAGCCACGCCGCCGATCACGACCGACACCAGCGCCCCGGGTCCGGCACCAGTTTCGCCCTCGTCGCCGACAGCGGCGACCAGCTTGTCCTTGTTCTCGTCCTTCTTCGCCTGGCCCGGGCTGACCAACTCGCCGACCGTCTCGTCGGGGGCGAGAGCGAAACCCCAGTCCAGCAACGCCGTCGCCTCACCCAGGCTGCCCAGTGGTGCGTTCTCCGCACCGAGCAGGGTCACCGCGAGCGTACGGCCGTCGCGTTCGGCCACGCCGACGTAGGTCTGCCGGGCCAGGTCGGTGAAGCCCGTCTTACCGCCGAGCATCCCCGGATAGCTGCCCAGCAGGGTGTTGTCGCCGGTGAGGGCGAGCGCGGAGCGGCCCGGCGCGGACGGTAGGTTCGCCGCGCGGGTGGCGATGTAACGGCGGAAGTCCTCACGTCCGAAAGTGGCCCGCGCGATCAGCGCCAGATCGTAGGCGCTGGTGTACTGGTCAGTGCCGTCCAGGCCGGACGGTGTCGCCGCGTGGGTCTGGTTGGCCTGGAGTCGCGCTGCCTCCTCGTTCATCATCTTTACCCCACCCGGTCGACCGGCGGCACCACCACCGTGCCGGGCCAGTACGTTGGCCGCATCGTTGCCGGACTGTAGGAGCAACCCCAGCCACAGCTCCTCAACCGTGTACCGGCCGCCCGCGACCACCCCCATCAGCGAGCTCGCCGGGTCGAGGTCGTCCAGGTCGTCGCGGGTTACCTCGACCACCGTCGTCGGGTCGAGCCGAGGCAGCAGGGCCGCGGCGAGCAGAAGCTTCTGCACACTCGCGGGGGTGCGGTGCTCGTGTGGGCCGCAGCCTCCCAGGACCTGGCCGCTGCCGAGGTCGGCGACGATCCAGGAGGTCGCGGTGACGGCCGGAGCTGTCGGGGTTCCGGCCGGCACGACCAGCCCGGTGGTGGCCAGCGCGGCACCGCCGACGGCTGCTTCGGTCTTGCCGACCGGAGGCGGCGAGGGTGTGCCGGCCGGTCGGGTCGACACCTCCACAGTGGGGCACGGCTGTGCTCCGGTGCTGGCTGTCCGGTTTCGGGCCGTGACCGGTGCGGCGGGCGATACGACGATGGCGGCTACCGCCACGACGACGGCTGGCGCGGCAATTCGACGGATAGTCACATGAGGCACGGTAGTGGGGGCGCGGGCGGCCCCGCGGCGGTTGGGAGAAGCACGGTGTATCGACGTCGGGGAGAACGATGCGCGCTGGGGCGCCCGCCTGTTCGGAATTCATGTCGGGCGTGCCGTTCCTCCGCTCCGGGAGCGTCTATGCATCATTTCCACCAGAACTAGAGCGGTTTCCTGTCCGTTTTGTCGTCCGATTTGCGGTACCCCACCCGCTCCACGTCTGATCGACTCATCCGGACGATCTGCGAAGGAGAGCCCCTGAATGGCCGATCTCGTTGCCGCGGTGGACCAGGGCACCACCAGCACCCGTTTCATGATTTTTGACCACGCTGGTACCGACCTGGGTCGCCACCAGCTCGAGCATCAGCAGATCCTGCCGCGGCCTGGCTGGGTCGAACACAACCCGGTGGAGATTTGGGAGCGCACCCAGACGGTCATCCAGACCGTCCTGTACGAGCACCGCCTCACCGCCAGCGACCTCGCCGCGCTCGGGATCACCAACCAGCGTGAGACGACCGTGGTGTGGAATCGCCGGACCGGTCGGCCCTACCACAACGCCATCGTGTGGCAGGACACCCGGACCGATCGGATCGCCGCCGCCTTGGAGCGTTCGGGTAGGGGGGAGGTGATCCGGCGTAAGGCGGGCCTGCCACCGGCGACGTATTTCTCCGGCGGCAAGATTCAGTGGATCCTGGAGAATGTGGACGGGGTGCGGGAGGCGGCCGAGCGCGGGGAGGCCATCTTCGGCAACACCGACACCTGGCTGTTGTGGAATCTGACCGGCGGCACCGCGGGCGGCGTGCACGTAACCGATCCGACCAACGCCAGTCGCACCATGCTGATGAATCTGGCGACGCTGGACTGGGATGATGAACTGTTGTCCTTCTTCGGCATTCCGCGGGCGATGCTGCCGCGGATCCGACCGTCGTCTGATCCGGATTCCTACGGTGTCACCGCCGCCCACGGCCCGTTCACCGGCGAGGTCCCGCTCACCGGGGATCTCGGTGACCAGCAGGCCGCGACCGTCGGCCAGGTCTGTTTTGCCCCGGGAGAGGCCAAGAACACCTACGGTACGGGCAACTTCATGCTGCTCAACACCGGTACGGAGCCGGTACGCTCCCAGGCCGGCCTGCTCACCACCGTCTGCTACCAGTTCGGCGACCAGCCGCCGGTGTACGCGCTGGAGGGCTCGATCGCCGTGACCGGGTCGGCCGTGCAGTGGTTGCGCGACCAGTTGAAGATCATCAAATCGGCGGCGCAGAGTGAGACCCTGGCCCGCCAGGTGGACGACAACGGTGGCGTGTACTTCGTGCCCGCGTTCTCCGGCCTCTTCGCCCCGTACTGGCGCTCCGACGCCCGCGGCGTGATCGTCGGCCTCTCCCGGTTCAACACCGACGCCCACATCGCCCGAGCCACCCTCGAGTCGATCTGCTACCAGAGCCGAGACGTCGCCGAGGCTATGGCGAAGGACTCCGGGGTAGCGCTGGGGCGCCTCAAGGTTGACGGGGGCGTCACGGAGAACGACCTGTGCATGCAGTTGCAGGCCGACATCCTCGGTGTCCCGGTGAGTCGCCCGACGGTCGCCGAGACCACCGCGCTCGGCGCTGCCTACGCGGCGGGCCTGGCTGTTGGCTTCTGGCGCAGTACCGACGAGCTGCGCGAGAATTGGAACGAGAGCCGGTGCTGGCAGCCCACTTGGTCGTCGGAGCAGCGCGAGGCCGGGTACGACCGCTGGAAGTGGGCGGTGCAGCGTACCTTCGACTGGGTTGATCTCGACTGATCAGCGCGGTTTGGTCGCGCTGGGCGTCTCCGGAGAGATTGGGCGGGAGCCCGGATGGCCAGGCACTGCCGCCTCCCGCTCTCTCCGTTCCCCCGTGGCAGCACCTGGCAAACCGGAGACGGGTCGTGGCGGATACACCCACGCCACCAACACCACCGAGATGATCATTAGTAGGAACCACGACCCGAGTTTGCTCGCGGAAACCGGATGCCAGCCCTCGGCCTGGTTGGGGTAGGTCCACGCGTGTGACCAGGTGGAGATGTTCTCGGCGAGCCAGATGAAGACTGCGACGAGCCCGAACGCGCAGAGCACCGGCATCCGCAGGCGGCGCCGGAAGACCCGGAAATGCATGACGCACCGGCCGAAGACCACGACAACCCCGGCCATGATCAGCCAGCGCAGGTCAGCGAGGTAGTGGTGGGTGAAGAAGTTGACGTAGATCGTCGCCGCCATCGCGGCGGTCAGCCACTGCCGTGGATAGCGGTCGAAGCGTAAGTCGAACAGGCGATACACGCGCACCAGGTAGGAGCCGACCGCGGCGTACATGAAGCCGGAGAAGAGCGGCACCTGCCCGAGCCGGAGGACACCATCGTCGGCATAGGCCCACGAGCCGACCTCGGTCTTGAATATCTCCATGGTGGTACCCGCGAGGTGGAACAGGACCACCACCCGGAGTTCCCGCAGTGTTTCCAGCCGCGTGGTGACCATGACGACCTGGATCGCGAGCGCCGCGAGCGTCAGCGCGTCGTTGCGCGCCAGCGCGGCGTCGTCGGGCCACCACAGTCGGGCCGCGACAACCACCGCAAGCATCGCGGCGCCGAATACGCAGGCCCACGCCTGCTTGGCGGTGAAGGCGGCGAGTTCAACCGTCCAGGCTTTCCATCCGGTACGCGGAGCGTGCTCGAGCCACCCGTGTACCCGACGGTCCAGGGCGCGCTCGGGACCGGTGAATTTCGCATCGTCGCCGGAGGGGGTGGGGTCATCCGTAATCGCTACCACCAAGGCCCTGGTCGGTGAACTTCACCGACCAGGGCCTTCTCGCCGTTGTCGCCTGACTGGGTCGGGGTGGCGGCAGTCGTTGGGTCTGGGCCCGGAGGTTGTCGGGACCGATCCGTGGCTGCCGCCTACCCCTTCCCACTGGTTGGAGCAGGGTGTCGAGGCGTGGTGCTACTTCATGGTGATGTCACCGTAGGCGGCGCCGGATACCTGGTTCCAGACGAAGGTGTCGACGTTTGCGCTGTAGAGCGCGGCTTCCTTGCGCCAGAACATCGGGATTACCGGTAGTTCCTCGGCCAGGATGTCCTCGGCCTGCTGGTAGTAGGGGATGGCCTCGGCGATGCTCGGGGCGGAGTCGCCCTGCTTCAGCAGGCTGTCGAAATTGGCGTTGCTGAAGGTGCTGGCGTTGCTGTCGGCGCCGGTGCCGTAGACCGGAGTCAGGTAGGTTTCCATGAACGGGTAGTCCGGGCCCCAGCCGAGCCGGAACGGGCCGGTGAACTCCCGGTCGTCCGCAACCTCCAGGTACTCGGCGAACAGCAGGTTGACCTTCAGTTCGTAGTCGATGCCCAGCGCGGACTTGATCTGGTCGCCGACTGCCTGCAGCCAGGCGTCGTGGCCAGAGCCCGAGTTGGCCCACAGGATCAGTTTCTTGCCCTCCGGCCAGCCGCCGGCTTCCTCGAGCAGCTTCTTGGCCATCTCGACGTCCTGCTTGCAGTAGGTGCAGACACCCTCGCGGGCGCCGTCGAAGATTGGCGCGACGAAGCCGGTGGCGGGGGTGTACCGGCCGTCGAAGACGGCGTCGATGATGGACTGGCGGTCGATCGCCATCGAGAATGCCTGGCGGATCCGCTTGTCCTTGAAGGCGTCGTCGTACAGCGGCAGGCCGACGTAGTTGAAGCCGTCGCCTTCCTGCTCGTAGAGCCGGTCGCCGTAGCTTTCCTTGGCATCTTTGAAGCGCTCCGGCGGGATCGTGTACATCACGTCCAGCTCGCCGGCCTGGAAGGAGGAGTAGGCGGCGTTGATGTCGGCGAAGATCCGGTAGTAGATCTCGTCGGCTCCGCCCGGCTCGCCCTTCCAGGTGTCGCTGCGGACCAGGTTGATCTCGACTTCGTGTTTCCAGCTTCCGTCGATCTTGTAGGGGCCGTTGCCGATCGGCGTCTCGTTGCAGGCGTCGGTGTCGTCAATGCAGGCCTGGGCCATCGGGAAGAATCCCGAGTACCCGACTACCGTTGGGAAGCCGCTGAAGGGTTCCTTGAGTTCGACGGTGAAGGTCAGGTCGTCGACCTTCTTCAGGCCGGACAGCGTCTCGGCCGTCGGCTCCGGGGCCTCCTTCGGGCCGTCATCGTCCGGGTCCTTGGGCAGGACCGCGTCGATACCGGCGATCCGCTTCATGAAGTAGCCGTTGCCCTGGCCGTTCGGCCCGTAGGCGGCGAAGTTCCACGAGCGGATGAAGGCGTCGGCGTTGACCGGCTCACCGTTGTCGAAGGTGTAGCCGTCCTTCAGCTTGATCGTCCAGAGCTTCTGGTCGTCCGATTCGATCGACTCGGCCAGATCCATCTCTGCATCACCGGTCTCGGCGTTGTACCTGACCAGACCGCGGTAGAGCTGACGGATCACATAGATCGCTGGCTCGTCACTGGCTGCGGACGGCAGCAGGTACGCCGGCTCCGCGGCGTAGACCCGTAGCTTGCCGCCGGACTTGTCGGTCGCCTCCTCTGACTCGTCGTTGCTGTTGCCACAGGCGGTGGCCAACATAGCGGTGGCGGTCGCTACGACCGCCACCTTCAGGAATTTCCCGCGCATGGGAGTGCCTCCTCAGGGCGCTCGGCTCACGAGGGGGTGTGAGGTGCCTGCCACTGTGACACCAGACACGCGATGGCGAGAAGACGTGTTATCAACCCGATACTCGGCCGGGACGATGTGTACACCAGCCCGGAAGCAGTTCGACCGATCGTGGACATATCGGTAGTTGTCAGTTCAAACTGAGACGGTCTGTTCCTGCTGGGTTGGCAGTACGCCGACGCTGGATGTGCCAGCCGATCCCGGAATGTCGGTGTTTGTGGTTATAGGGCGCAACGCCCGGTTTTCGGCCCTGGTCCTGAGGCGTTACCGTTCGGCGTGCAGCAGACTGGACCCGAACAACACGCTCCTTGCGAACGGGCAAAGTGGCGGTGTAGGTGCCACCTATAGCGGCGCAGGACCCCGGTCGAAGTTGATCTGTGAGAGGACCACTTCATACCGGGGTCCTGCGCCTTTTCGTTGCACCACAACAGGTTCGGGTGCGTCCGTACTCACGCAGGGAACGAGTACCCAACCCGCTCTGGACCGTTACTCGGAAAGTCTCACCGGTTGGAGCAGGGTGTCGAGGCGTGGTGCTACTTGAGGGTGATCTCACCATAGGCGGCGCCGGATACCTGGTTCCAGACGAAGGTGTCGACGTTTGCGCTGTAGAGCGCGGCTTCCTTGCGCCAGAACATTGGGATTACCGGTAGTTCCTCGGCCAGGATGTCCTCGGCCTGCTGGTAGTAGGGGATGGCCTCGGCGATGCTCGGGGCGGAGTCGCCCTGCTTCATCAGGTTGTCGAACCCGGCGTTGCTGAAGGTGCTGGCGTTGCTGTCGGCGCCGGTGCCGAAGACCGGAGCCAGGTAGGTTTCCATGAACGGGTAGTCCGGGCCCCAGCCGAGCCGGAACGGGCCGGTGAACTCCCGGTTGTCCGCAACCTCCAGGTACTCGGCGAACAGCAGGTTGACCTTCAGTTCGTAGTCGATGCCCAGCGCGGACTTGATCTGGTCGCCGACTGCCTGCAGCCAGGCGTCGTGGCCAGAGCCCGAGTTGGCCCACAGGATCAGTTTCTTGCCCTCCGGCCAGCCGCCGGCTTCCTCGAGCAGCTTCTTGGCCATCTCGACGTCCTGCTTGCAGTAGGTGCAGACACCCTCGCGGGCGCCGTCGAAGATTGGCGCGACGAAGCCGGTGGCGGGGGTGTACCGGCCGTCGAAGACGGCGTCGATGATGGACTGGCGGTCGATCGCCATCGAGAATGCCTGGCGGATCCGCTTGTCCTTGAAGGCGTCGTCGTACAGCGGCAGGCCGACGTAGTTGAAGCCGTCGCCTTCCTGCTCGTACAGGCGGTCGCCGTAGCTTTCCTTGGCATCCTTGAAACGCTCCGGCGGGATCGCGTACATCACGTCCAGCTCGCCGGCCTGGAAGGAGGAGTAGGCGGCGTTGATGTCGGCGAAGATCCGGTAGTAGATCTCGTCGGCTCCGCCCGGCTCGCCCTTCCAGGTGTCGCTGCGGACCAGGTTGATCTCGACTTCGTGTTTCCAGCTTCCGTCGATCTTGTAGGGGCCGTTGCCGATCGGCGTCTCGTTGCAGGCGTCGGTGTCGTCAATGCAGGCCTGGGCCATCGGGAAGAATCCCGAATATCCAACCACCGTTGGGAAGCCGCTGAAGGGCTCCTTGAGTTCGACGGTGAAGGTCAGGTCGTCGACCTTCTTCAGGCCGGACAGCGTCTCGGCCGTCGGCTCCGGGGCCTCCTTCGGGCCGTCATCGTCCGGGTCCTTGGGCAGGACCGCGTCGATACCGGCGATCCGCTTCATGAAGTAGCCGTTGCCCTGGCCGTTCGGCCCGTAGGCGGCGAAGTTCCACGAGCGGATGAAGGCGTCGGCGTTGACCGGCTCACCGTTGTCGAAGGTGTAGCCGTCCTTCAGCTTGATCGTCCAGAGCTTCTGGTCGTCCGATTCGATCGACTCGGCCAGATCCATCTCTGCATCACCGGTCTCGGCGTTGTACCTGACCAGACCGCGGTAGAGCTGACGGATCACATAGATCGCTGGCTCGTCACTGGCAGCGGACGGCAGCAGATGCTTCGGCTCTGCGACGTAGACCCGCAACTTGCCGCCGGTTTGCTCATCTCCTTCCGCTGGGTCGTCGCTGCTACCGGTGCAGGCGGTGGCCAGCATGGCGGTAGCGGTCGCCGTTACTACCACTTTCAGGAGTTTCCCGCGCATAGGAGTGCCTCCTCAGGGCGCTCGGCTCACGAGGGTTCTGAATTGTCTGCCACTGTGACACCAGAATCGCGATGGCGAGAAGGCGTGTTATCAATCCGGTACCGGGCCGGGACGGTGCGTACATCCGTCCCGGAACCAACCCACCAAAATCGGCTGCGCGTGTCTAGGAGGTACGGATTTGATCAATGGGCAGGTAGTTGCTCGTATGACTCCGAACAGTTGGCGCCGCTCGTTGATCAGTTTAGGCAAGGGTCAATATGGGGCGGCTAAAGTCGATGATCGGCAATCTAATCTGTCTACTGGTGGACGCCGTCCGTGCTATTGATCAATTCATGGAAATTCGGTGAGATGGGGGACAATATCCGAATCGAGTGCCTCGGCTCAGGGGCGGTCAAGGTCAACATGTCAGGTCGGCCAACTCGTTGTCGACGACCCCTTGCCGGTCGGTGGGAGCCACGACGAGGTACTCGACCGGATGGTGGTGGCGGCTTGGTTCGCTACCATGCAGCAGCAGTCGGGGAGACCCCAAACCTCGCAACGATCCCGTGTTGCCGGACCTACCCCGCACCGCGGACCGAGATAGGAGCAACGGATGACCACTCCGGTCGGGCTTGTCATCTTCGACTGCGACGGGGTGCTGGTCGACAGCGAGCGCATCGCGGTCCGCCTCAACATCGCGCTCGGTGCGGAACTGGGTTGGCCGCTGACCGAGGCAGAGGTCATCGAGCGGTTCATCGGCCGGTCCAGCACGTCCATCGGTGAGCAGATCGCGGCCCGCCTCGGACACCACGTGGCTGCCCAGTGGGCCCGCCGGTTCGACCTGGCGCACCGTCAGGCGGTGGACGCCGGACTAACCGCGGTGGACGGAGTCAACGAGGCGCTCGACGAGATCAACCTGCCGACGTGCGTGGCTTCCAGCGGTACGCACGAGAAGATGCGCCACACCCTGGGCCGCACCAACCTCTATCCGCGCTTCGCGGGCCGCATCTTCAGCGCCACCGAGGTCGCCCACGGCAAGCCCGCCCCCGACCTGTTCCTGCACGCGGCGGCGGCGATGGGTGTGCCGCCCGGGGCGTGTGTCGTGGTCGAGGACAGCCACTACGGAGTCCAGGCGGCCCGCGCTGCCGGGATGCGCTGCTTCGGCTACGCGGGCGGTTTGACCCCTGCGCACCGACTGGAGGGCCCGGGCACGGTGGTCTTCGACGACATGCGCAAACTCCCGGCGCTGCTGGACGCTGCTTGACGTTGACCGTTGATATGCGACTGCGACGGCGCGGGCCTTCAGCCAGGTCCCGCACGGCCCGCCGCCTTGCGGTCACGCGGTCTTGCGGTCTTGCGGTCTTGCCAAAGGCTGTCATGCTGGCCGATATGCACCAAGCTTCCCAACACGTCACCTCAGCTGACCAAACGATTCGCCCAACATTGGTGTCTATAGGACCTTCCGGTGCCGGCCTGTCCCAGCCCGCCCCGGAGCAGGCCGCGTCGCAGCGGACGTACCTGGGCGAGTGGTGATCCGCGCCGTCCGGCGGCTCATCGGCATCATGATTCCGCTTCCCCGAGACCTGGCGCTGGCCTGGAGCACGATCCGGGGAAACAAGGGGGGCTTCGCCGGGTCCTTCGTCGCGATCGTCGTCGGCTCCGCCGTGATTGCCGCGTGCGGGATTCTATTGCAGTCCGGGCTCAGCAACGGCGTCACCCCCGAGCGGTACGCGGGCGCGGCCGTGACGATCGGCGCACCGCAGTCCTTCTGGTTGGACGAGAGTGCGGAGGTTCGCTACCGCGAGCGGGTGACGCTGCCCGCTGACGCGGTCGCCGCGGTCGCCGCTGTCCCCGGTGTCGCCTCCGCCGTTGGAGATGTCAGTATCCAGGTCAGCCTTCTGTCCGCCGATGGCGATGTGGTGACCGGACCGCACGACTTCCCGGTGCTCGGGCACGGCTGGTCTGCGGCGGCGCTCGCACCCTTCACGGTGGACCAGGGGCGGGCACCGACCGAGCCCGGTGAGGTCGTGCTCGACGCGGACCTGGCCGCTCGAGCCGGGCTGTCGATCGACTCGACCGCGCAGATCGTGGTCGGCTCCACCCCGGCGGCCTACCAGGTGGTGGGCATCGCCAGAGCGCCAGCCACGCTTGACCGGCAGTCCGCCCTCTTCTTCAGCGACGACCAGGCGACCCGGCTCTCCGGCCGCCCAGACCGGGTGGACGCGATCGGCGTGTCGGCCGCACCCGGGGTCGCCGCGGAGGAACTGGCCGAGCGCATCCGGGCCGCCGTGCCCGAAGTCGTGGTGCATACCGGCGCCGACCGCGGCGATGTCGAGTTCCTGGATGTCGGCGATGCTCGCAGCCTGGTGGTGGAGTCCGCCGCGTCATTCGGCGGCACCATGGTGCTGATCGTAGTGTTCGTGGTGGCGAGCACCCTCGCGCTCTCAGTGCGGCAACGCCGGCGCGAGCTGGCCCTGCTGCGCGCCATCGGCACGACGCCCCGACAGATTCACGGAATGGTCAGCGCCGAGATGACCCTAGTGTCGCTCGTCGGCGCGTTGGTCGGTGTCCTCCCCGGCATCGCACTCGCCTACGCCATGCGCGGTGTGTTCGTGCTCGTCGGCGCGGCGCCCCCGGACTTCGCGCTTCAGGTGGGAGTGCTGCCACTTCTCGCCGCGCTGGTGCTCTGCGTGATCAGTGCCCGCCTGGCCGGCTGGCTGGTCGTCCGCCGGGCGGCCAGGGTCAGCCCGGTTGAGGCGCTCGGCGACGCCGCGATCGAGCCCAAGCGGCTCGGGAAGATCCGGCTGATCATCGGCGTCCTGCTTATCCCCCTCGGGCTGCTGCTCACGCTTGGGAACGTGGCGTCGCCGGGGGACTCGGCCGCCGATACCGCCGCGAGCGCCGTCCTGCTGTTCGTCGTGGCCCTCGGCTGTCTTGGACCGTTGCTGTTCAACGGTGCGCTCCGGTTGTTCGGCCGGTTGGTGAACCCACGCACCACCGCCAGTTCCTTCCTCGCCCGGTCCAACACGCGGGCCAACTGGCGGCAGCTCAGCGCGGCCGCCACGCCGCTGGCGATGGGGGTGACGCTCGCCGCCGTGCAGGTCTTTGGGGCTTCCACCACGCTCGGCGGGGCACAACGCCAGCTTGCGGAAGGACTGCGGGCCGACTATGCCCTGACTGCTCCGTCCGCCGCCGGGATCTCGCCAGAGGTCGTGGACGCGGTTCGGCAGACGTCGGGGGTAGCGGTGGTCACACCCGTCGCACGGAGTCAGGCGCTGTTGACTTTCCCGTCCGAGGACAGCACCGCGACCAGGGTTTTCGCCGCCCAGGGCGTCACACCCGACCGGCTCTCCGAGACCATCGACCTCGCGGTGACCCAGGGTGACATCGCGGAGCTACGAGGCGAGACGGTGGCGTTGAGTCGGATCGCCGCGGAAACCGTCCGTGGGACCGTCGGCGAGACGATCGAGCTGCGCCTCGGCGACAGCCATCTGCTCAACCCGCGGGTGGTGGCGATCTACGAGAACGGGTTGGGTTTCGGCGACGTGACCCTCCCCAACGAGCTCGTGGTTGCGCACACCACCGCGCAGGTCAACAGTGCGGTGCTGGTCAGCGCCGCGGACGGGGCTGACCCAACGGCACTCCAGCAGGCGCTCCGCGGCGCGGTCGAGCGCTTTCCGACGGTCCAGGTCGGTGACCGGGAGCGGTTCCTGGCGGCACCCGGGGTTGGCGGCACCGGTGACTGGGCGCTCAACCTGCTGTTCCAGACCCTGTTGCTGGGTTACATCGCGATCGCCGTCGTGAACACGTTGGTGATGGCGACGACGGCCCGGGTGCGTGAGTTCGCGATGCTGCGACTCATCGGTGCCAGCCGCGACCAGGTCCGCAAGATGGTGAGCGGCGAGGCGCGGGTCGTTGTCGTCATGGCGCTGCTGTTCGGTTCACTTGCCATGATTCCACCGCTGGTGGGCTTCAGCCTCGGGCTGACCCAGTCGGCCGCACCGAGCTTCTCCCTCTTGGGGGCGATCGCGATTGTCGCGCTGACCGTCGCGCTCTCCTGGGGAGCGATCACGGTGGCTACCCGTTTCGCGATGCGAGCCGCGCCCGCCGACGCGATCGGCGAACGGAGCTGCTGACGGGGTGTTCTACTCTGCCCTCGTAGCCCACCGGACCGGGTGAGGAGGAGTGTCAATGACGAGCAGTACGCACCCGAACTCGATCGTTGAGGTGTTCGAGCAGGCCGCCGCCAGCTACGACCGCACCGGAGTGTCCTACTTCGAGCCTTTCGGTACGGCTCTCGTCGGTTGTGCCGGCATTCTGCCGGGTGAGCGGGTCCTCGATGTTGGCTGTGGTCGCGGAGCTGTTCTCCTTCCCGCCGCCGCGGCCACCGGGCCGACCGGCCACGTCACTGGCATCGATCTCGCCCCGACGATGGTGAAGCTCACTGCCGACGACGCCACCCGGGCCGGCCTGACTCAGGTCGAGGTCCGGGTTGGCGACGCCCAACAGCCGAGTTTCCCGCCCCACAGCTTCGACGTGGTGCTGGCCGGGATGGTCGTCTTTCTGCTGCCGGAGCCAGAGCAGGCCCTGCGGGCGTACGCGCGATTGCTGCGCCCCACGGGCCGGTTGGTGGTGAGCACCCCCCGCACGTACGACCCGGCCTTCCTCGCCGCGATGGATGCCCTGGCCGCGCACCTACCGGCGGAGCAGCCGCCGCCCGCGTCGACCGCTGGCCCGTTCGACGATGAACAGACGATCACGGCGACGATGGCGGCGGCCGGCCTCGACGTCGCCGCGATCAGCGAGCACCGGGTTGAGAGCAGGTTCCAGGACGTGGACCACTGGATGCGGTGGATGTGGTCGCACGGTGGGCGGGCACTGCTACAACACCTGCCGGCCGATCGGCTCGACGCGGCGACCGCCGACGCGGCGCGGGTGCTGGCATCCGTTCGCGCACCCGAGGGCGACCTGACGTTGACCACCGTCGCCCGCATCACGAGCGCGGTACCCAGGCCGGGTGGCCCGGCACCTGCGGCGGCACTGTGAGAACGGGTGCTCGGGCTCAGCCGCGACCGTACCCGGTGCGGATTGCGTGGCATCCATCGCCAGTGCTGTCGCGTTCGTCCTTGCTCTTGCTGCGGTCGCACTACTGACAAAAAGCACACTCGCACCGATGGTCCTGCCGATTCCGTCCCACGAGTCGGTGCTGCGCTCGCACCGGTGGCGTACTGCCGAGAACTCGGCGGCCTACCTACTTCCGCACCTCGTGTCGGGTACGTCGGTGCTCGACATCGGTTGCGGGCCGGGCACTATCACCGTCGACTTGGCGACCTGCGTTGCACCCGGACCCGTCACCGCGGTGGAGATCAGCGGTGATGCACTCCAACTCGCCCGCCGACTCACGGGGTCAACGCAACATCGACTTCGTGGTGTCCGACGTCCACGCACTCGACTTCCCCGACAGCACGTTCGATGTCGTCCACGCCCACCAGGTGCTTCAGCACGTCGCTGATCCGGTCCGGGCGCTGCGTGAGATGCGCCGGGTTTCCCGTCCCGGCGGAATCGTCGCCGTGCGGGACAGCGACTATGCGGCGTTCACCTGGTTTCCTCGGGTTCCTGCGCTGGATGAGTGGCTTGGCCTGTACCAGCAGGCCGCCCGCGCCAACGCAGGCGAGCCGGACGCCGGCCGACGCCTACTTTCCTGGGCCCACGCCGCCGGCTTCACTGACGTACGAGCGTCGGCGAGCACGTGGTGTTTCGCCACGCCGACGGAGACGCGATGGTGGGGGGAGATGTGGGCCGAGCGGATCCGGAGTTCGGATCTGGCCCGACAGTTGCTGACCTCGGGCGCTGCCACGGCTGGGGACCTGCGCCGCATTTCTGACGGGTGGCGGGAGCGGGCTGCGGCAGCGGATGCCTGGTTCGCCGTTCTGCATGGCGAGATTGTCTGCCGTTCCTGAAGCTCCGATGTGGGGTGGCGGACGGCAGGCGTCGCAAACCAGCGTGCCGCACCGGCGACGCGGCCCGCACGGCCCCGACACCCAGCAGGACAGAATGGCCATACGTGGTGACACGGCACTAGCTACCATCTACCATCGTCACAGCCGTCAAACCGCCGTCAGCACGTTCGAGTCACTAGAGCTGCTCTTAGCGTTCAGCAGCGACCCAAGTCGGTCATGACTTTGGACGATCTGCCTCTACCTCTGTCAATGTCCGATATCCGGCACCCAATTCGGGCCAGCGGCTGGCGACGACCGAGAACGTCATCGACGTGAGGGGACAGAATGAGGGCCTTTCGAGTAGGGCTGACCGCTGTGGCCGTCACCGCGGGGCTGGTGGCATCGGCGACACCGGTGGTGGCGGCCGGGCCTGCGGTGCCACCACCGGTCAGTTCCAGCTCCACGGCTGTCGGTTACGGCGGAGCGGTGGCGACTGTTGATGCCACCGCGACGGCCGTCGGGCGCGACGTACTGCGTCGCGGGGGTAACGCCGTCGACGCGGCGGTGGCTGCTGCCGCGACCCTCGGAGTAACGGAGCCCTTCTCGGCAGGCATTGGTGGCGGTGGCTTCTTCGTCTACTACGACGCCCGGTCCGGGCGGGTACACACCATCGACGGCCGGGAGGACGCGCCGGCGTCGATCCGGGAGGACACGTTCGTCGACCCGGCAACCGGCCAACCATTCCCATTCGGGGAGGCCAGAGTCAGCGGCCTCTCCGTCGGGGTGCCGGGTACCCCGCTGACCTGGGACGCGGCCCTGCGTAAGTGGGGCACTCGCAGTCTCGCCGAGTCGCTGGCTCCCGCGATCGGGGTCGCCGAGCGGGGGTTCGCCGTCGATGCCACCTTCCGCCAACACGTGGTGGCGAACACGGAGATGTTCGCGCAGTTCACCTCCTCGGCACAGCTTTACCTGCCCGGCGGGCAGGCCCCGGAGGTCGGTAGCACCCACCGCAATCCGGACCTCGCCGACACCTACCGCCTAATCTCGCGGCGTGGCGTCGAAGCGTTCTACGAGGGGCCGATCGGCGCCGACATCGCAGCGACCGTGCAGCGCCCACCGGTCGCTGACTCTCCGACGCGGCCCTGGCCATACCCGATCCGTCCGGGTGGGCTGACCACTGCGGATCTCGCCCGCTACGAGCTGCGCTTCCCCGCACCGACCCACTCCGACTACCGGGGCTACGACATCTACGGAATGTCGACGCCATCCAGCGGAGGCACCGCTGTTGGTGAAGCACTCAACATCATGGAGCGGTTCGACCTGGGCGACTTGTCCACGGCCGAGCTGCTCAGCGTCTACCTCGACGCCAGCGCGCTGGCCTTCGCCGACCGGAACGCCTACGTCGGCGACGACACCGACCGGCGGGTGCTGCGCACGCTGCTCTCCGACCGGTTCGCGGCCACCCGGGGCGGGTTTGCGCCTGATTCGGCACTGCCGAAACCAACGGCACCCGGGCAGCTACCCGAACCGTACGGCAGCCTCCACCCGGCCACGGCGTCCACCGGTGGCGAGCAGGGAAAGAGCACCACGAACCTGACGGTCGCTGACCGCTGGGGCAACGTCGTTGAATACACCTTCACGCTCGAGCAGACCGGCGGAAACGCCATGGTGGTGTCGGATCGTGGCTTCCTCCTGAACAACGAGCTGACCGACTTCTCGTTCGCTCAGCAGGCCGGAGCGCCGCCGGACCCGAATCTGCCCGCGCCGGGGAAGCGGCCCCGTAGCTCCATGTCGCCCACGATTGTGCTCGACGACGGAAAGCCGTTCCTGGCGGTGGGTAGCCCAGGTGGCTCCACGATCATCACAACGGTGCTTCAGATCCTCCTCAACCGTATCGATCGGGGTATGTCGTTGCCCGAGGCGATCGCGGCTCCCCGCGCGTCGCAGCGCAACAGCAACACACCGACGGCGGAGCCAGCATTCATCGCCGACTATGAGCCGGAGCTCGTCGCGCTCGGTCAGCCATCCTTCCTCCCGGTCGCCGAGTTGGGTGCGGCGACCGCGATCGAGTTCCAGGACCGGCACCGGCTGGTGGCCGTGGCGGAGCCGACCCGTCGCGGCGGCGGGTCCGCCGCCGTGCTGCGACCGGCACCGAATTGTCCTCCCGAGCGAAGCTAGTGTCCTGTCTCAGCTTTGGTTAGCCACTTGCTGGAGTGCGCGTCCACCTCGGACTCTGATAAGGATCGACTCGACGGTAGCGGTCCAAACGACGGGCTTCGGGTCGTCGTTGTGGGCTGCCCCGTTCAGCGTCGACTCTCCAGGTCCAGACGGTCGGCCAGCTCGGCGATGGTGAAAGCGGTGACGAGTTCGTTGCGGCCCTCGGTGAAATGGGCCCAACTGTCGTAGTGGGCGGGAACCACCCGGCGAGCGCCGAGGATTCTGGCTGCCTCAGCGGCCTGGGCGCTGGTAAGGACGATGGGCGCACCGTCGAAGAGTAGGCCAGGGAAGCACGGGGCACCGGCGAAGAGGATGGCTGTGTCTATTGGTCCGAAGCGTTCCGCGATCTCCTGCACGGGGTCGAGCGAGGCGTTGTCGCCGCTGACGTAGTAGGTCGGCAGGTCCTCGCCGGTCAAGACGAAGCCCACGACCTGGCCGGTGACCCGTTCAACATCCTCGCGCGCGCCGGGTCCGTGGATGGCGGGCACGCCGGTCACGGTGATCGTGCCACTGCCGGGGCGATCCAGCTTGATTGGCTGCCAGTCGGCCAACCCTATGGCCCTGTCGCCCAGGCGTCGCGCGCCTTCGGGCGTGGTGAGCGTGAGGGGGACGTCTGCGAGCAGGGCTCGGCCAGAGTTGTCGAGGTTGTCGGGATGTTCGTCGTGCGAGAGCAGGACCACGTCGACGTGGCCGAGGTCGACGACACCGCCGGAAGGGGGAGCGGTTTTGGTGAGGATCTTTTGGCCTGCCGCGTAGTAGTCGCCCGGAGCGTCGAAGGTCGGATCGGTGATGAACTTCAACCCGCCGTACTCGAAGAGGGCGGTCGGGCCGCCGAGGACGCGGACGGGGAACTGCCCGGCGGTGGTGTGAGCTGTGGCCACGACCAACTCCTCACGGAGGAACGTCTGTCCGTGACTTGACGGTAGTTCGACTCCGTCACAACCGCCACGGCACTACTGTGGACAGCTGCTCGATCCGCCTCGGCGTACCCGGAGCGGTGGGTAGCAGGACCGCGAGGCCGGTGATTGCTGGCACCGAGCCGGGTGAGGGTAGCTGATACCACGACGGGGCCTGCTGGAGCGAGTGGGTTCCCGGGGTCCCTCGGGGTGAACCCTGACGAAATTCATGGTCGCCATCCGATGGCCTGAACGATATTCGCCACTAGCGTCGATCAGGCACGGACACCGTGCACGTTTCGATCCCGCGGTCATCACGATGCGGGCGTCCTCAACATGACCATCGGTGGGCTTCAGCCCGGCGTGGGCTCTCCTGCCAACTACAGTGGGAAAGGAACCCTGTGCGACGCTCTATCCATACCGCCGTCGTCGCCGCGCTGGTAGTGACGGCATCACTGGTTGCTCCGTCGTCCGTAGCCGCCGCCGCTCGGAACCCCGTCGTCTTCGTCCATGGAATGACCACCGATGCCAGCGATTGGAACGCATGGATCGATAGGTTCAGGGCGGACGGCTACCAGAGTTCCGAGCTATACACCTGGTCCTACGACTGGAAACAGTCCAACGCGACCACCGCTGCGCAACTCCAGACCAAGGTGCAGGAGGTGCTCGCCGCGACCGGTGCCACGAAGGTTGACATCGTCGCCCACTCCATGGGTGCCCTCAGCTCCCGCTGGTACATCAAGTACATAGGCGGGACGGAAACCGTGGACGACTTCGTTTCCATAGCTGGCGTGAACCACGGAACCAATGTGGCCGTATTCCTCCCCGTGGTCAATGGAGGTGACGGAACCGAGGCGTCCGTGCTCTGTCCCGTCTACAAGTCCTGCAGGGAAATGTTCTGGGGGAGTAGCTTCCTCCGTTCCCTGAACTCGGGAGACGAGACGCCGGGAAGCGTGAGCTACGCCACTCTCTGGTCCACCTGCGACGCAGTCATCGATCCTGACATTTCCGCAAAACTCGATGGTGCGGCAAATATGTCGGTGGGCTGCGTAGAGCATACCGAGATGAACGAGGACGCCAGTAACTACACCAAGGTCCGCGACTTCATCGCCTGACAGCGGCCAGCGGGCGACCACAGTCCTGCCCGGCGAGCGGCGGATCTCCAGCCCAAGAGCTACCGCAACCAGCCAGGGGTGGGCTCTTGAAAGGATCCGCACCCGTGGCTAGCGCAGCTGGGCGATCTCGTGTAGATGATCGAAAATGATTTGATCGACTGGGGAGACCCGGTGACGGTCGGCGTGGGTGAGCCAGACGATCTCCTCGATCTCGCTGCTGGGTTGCAGGAGGCCCTGGTAGCCGGCGGTGTAGCAGGTCATCTGGACCGTGATTCCGTCTGGGTGTCCGTGGGCCTGGGCGCGGAAGGTTCCGACATGCGTGGCGGTGTCGGGGGTGATGGTCACGCTGAGTTCTTCCTGAATCTCGCGGACGAGCGTGTCAAGGTCGCCTTCGCCGGGTTCTCGTTTGCCGCCCGGGATGTAGTAAACGTCCTTACCACGTGATCGGGAGCTGAGGATCGTACCGTTCTCAAGGTGTATCCAGGCGATCTTGTCGATGGTGATCATGTGACACTCCGGAGTGGCAGGGTCTGACTGTCCATGACCACCGTCACGTACAGTCCGGGCGAGACGAGCTAGGGTCGCGGTGATGAAGGCAATCTATCGGCCGGCAGCGCGGGTGATCTGCCTGGACGCCGCGTGCCGTGTGCTTCTGCTGCGTTGGCATGATCCAGTTGACGGGGTATGGCTGTGGGAACCGCCCGGCGGCGGCATCGAGCCAGGCGAGACGCCGCTGGCGGCGGCACGACGGGAGCTGATGGAGGAGACCGGACTGGACCCCGGGGCGGTCCTTGACCGGGCGCTGCCGGTCGAGCGGACTGTGCGCTGGAAGGGCAAGCGGTATGTCGGTCCGGAGGACTTCTTCGTGGCGCACTTCGCTGCGGACCGGCCCGCGCTGACCCGGACCGGTCTTCTCCCGAACGAGCAGTTCGAACTGCATTCGCATGCGTGGGTTTCCTGGACGGATCTGACCTCGCTTCCAGATCCAGTCGAGCCGCCGGAGCTGGTGACCGTGCTTCGCGCGTTGCAGCCGGATGGCCCCTGGTGCGAGGCGCGGAGCGGCTAGCGGCGGTGGCTGTGCCACTGTGGCTGGGTCCACGCCAGGAAGCGCTGATAGAGGCCGGATGTCTTGTGGACCTGAGAGAGTTGGGTGTCCACCTCAGTCAAGAGTGCGCCCAGGTGGAGCCGGAGCGTGACGCGGTGGTCGCGAAACCCGGTCAGGAGAGCGACTCAGGCCGGCGGGCATGGCCACTCGCCCGACAGGTCTCGCAGCCCCACAGAGGCGCGTCGCGGCAGATGCGGCTCGGTCGGTTCACCGGAATGCCCCGATCACGATGGCGGTGACCCGAACGAGACGGCCAAGTTTGTAACCACACTGATCGAGGAGATGGATAACCGTGAGTAACCTAGTCGGCGCTGTCTGGCGCAAGTCCACCCGCAGCGGCGCGAATGGCGACTGCGTTGAGGTCGCGGACAACCTTCCTGACCTCGTGGGTGTTCGGGACTCCAAGGATCCGACCGGGCCGGCCCTGGTGTTCGGTCCGGTGGCGTGGCGGGTCTTCGTGCGCCACGTCAAGCAGCACTGAGCAGCCCCAGGAAGCATGGCTTCCGGGGAATCTGACGGCAGCGGAAGGCCCGGCCCACTCGGCGGCCGGGCCTTCGTGTCGTGCTGGGCGGCGTCCGGGTTCGGTTGACCCCGGGCGCCGCCCAGCTGGTTGCGGTCAGCCGGCCGCGATCCGCCAGGCCGCGGCGAGCTTCCACGTCGCCGTGGTCGGCTTGCCAGTCAGGAGCGCGTGCTCCGCGTCCGCGGTCAGGGTGGAGGTCTGCGTCGCCGAGGGGGCGGTGACACCCTCCCGTACGATCGCCGCCTGCGTGACATCTCGAAGCGTCGACACCAGCAGTTCGTGCTGTGCCGCGATGTCCTGGCTGCTGAAGGCCAGCAGGGTGGAGACCACCGTCAGTTCGGTGACCACCCGCCGCTCGTCGCGGACCGAGCCGTCGTCCTGCCAGGAGCTGTCGTTGCGCAGCGACAGGTCCAGCACCTGCACCGCGGCCTGGGTCCAGCCGTCCTGCTCGATCGCGGCCAGCTCGGCCCGCAGCTCGTGCAGCCGGTCCTGGGTCGCGTCGGTGCGCAGGCCCCAGCCGTACGGGTAGAGCGGGTCGTAGCTGGCGTCACCGACGTTGATCGGCTCCTGGTCCAACGAACGCGGCCAGGAGACCGGCAGTTGACCGGTGAAGGGCTGCTCGCCGAAGAGTACGTCGGCGACGCCGGCCCCCTCGGTGCCGGGCAGCCAGGAGGCCACCACGGCATCGGCGGAGGCGAGCGCGTCGTCGAGCACGAGCGGACGACCGGAGATCACCAGTACGACGCACTCGTCCACCGCTGAGCAGACCGTGTTGACGGTGTCCTGCTCAGCGGCGCTCAACGTCATGGTGAAGCCGTTGTTGCCGACGTCGCCGATGCCCTCCGCGTACGGCTGCTCGCCCACCACGACGACGGCCCGGTCGTGCCCGTCCAGCGGGGCGGAGGCGTCGGCGCTGTAGGTGACCTCGGTGTCCGGCGCGACCTGTTGGATGCCGTCGAGGATGCTGGTGCCGGGGGTGATGTCGCCGTTGCCGCCCTGCCAGGTGATGGTCCAGCCGCCGGCCTGCGCGCCGATGTCGTCGGCGTTGGCGCCGGCGACGTAGAGCTTGCCGGTGTTGGCCAGCGGCAGCACCTGATCGGTGTTGCGGAGCAGCACCTGGGACTTCGCGGCGGCCTCGCGGGCCACCGCCCGGTTCTCGGGCGAGCCCACATCGGCCAGGTTGGTCCGGTCGGTGAACGGCTGCTCGAAGAGTCCGAGGTGGAACTTCTGGGTGAGGATCCGGCTGACCGCGTCGTCGATGCGGGACATCGGGATGTTCCCGGCCTCGATCTCGCCGAGCAGCGTCTCCTCGAAGCGCTGGTACTCGTTCGGCACCATGATCATGTCCAGCCCGGCGTTGATCGAGATGCGTACGTCGCTGTCGTAGTCCCCGGGGATCTGGTCGATCGCGGCGTAGTCGCTGATCAGGAAGCCGTCGAAGCCGATCTCCTCCTTCAGGACGTCGGTGAGCAGCTCCTTGTGGGCGTGCATCTTGACCGGGTTGCCGACCCCGTCCTCGGTGAAGTCGACGCTGGAGTACGACGGCATGATCGTTCCCGCGTTGTGCTTCCGCACCGCCGGAATGTATGGGTCCAGGTGGACCCGGTCGAACTCTTCCCGGCTCATGACGACGACGCCCTGGTCGATCGGGTACCCCCCGTCGCCCGGCCGGTACTCGGTCCCGCCGTCGCCGGCGTAGTGCTTCACCGAGGCGAGCACGCGGTCGGCGTCCTTCCGGTCGGCCAGCTCGTGGCCCTGGAGCCCGTCGATCACCGTTTCGTTGGCGATCACCAGCGCCGGGTCCTCCCCGTACGCCTCATAGGTGCGCCCCCATCGGTCGTCGCGGGCCACGCAGGCGCAGGGTGCGAACGACCACTGCGGACCGGTCGCTCGGGTCTCCTCGGCGGTGACGTGCCCGACCCGTTCGACCAGCTCCGGGTCGCGGGCCGCGCCGAGCCCGATGTTGTGCGGGAAGATCGTGGTGCCCTGGACGTTGCTGTGGCCGTGCACCGCGTCAACGCCGTAGAGCAGCGGAATCTGCAGTCGGGTCTGCAACGTGTACGTCTGGTAGCCGTCGACCATGTCCGCCCAGGCCTCGGGGGTGTTCGGGGTGGGCGTCGAGCCGCCACCGGAGAGCAGCGAGCCGAGTCGCCAGGCGGCCAGGTCGTTCGGCGAGTCGAGGGCGTTCCGCTCGGCCTGGGTCATCTGGCCGACCTTCTCCTCGACCGACATCCGCCCGAGCAGGTCGGCGACCCGCTCCGCAACCGGCCGGGAGGCGTCCAGGTACGGCAGGTCGTGTGCGTTGAGCACGATGTTCGGTGGGTTTTCGGGTACGGCGATGCCGTTGCCGGAGAGGGTCAGCGGGATGGTCTCCGCCAGCTCCGCCTGCTCGTCGGAGCGGGTGTGGACGGTGACTTGCCGGGTGGTTCCGGAGGCGGTGCCGGCGGGGAAGACGAACTCTCCCTCGACCGGCTCGTAGTCCTCGCCGGGGGTGGCCGTGCCGGCGCCGGTGGCGTACCGCAGGGTCACCTCGTCGTCCAGCGGCGCGTCATCGGTGTTGGTGAGCCGGATCGTGACGGTGGTCGACTCGCCCTCGTCGAGGAGGCTGACCGCTGGGTCGGCCGCCACCCGCACTGTGGGACCGACCCGCGGAACGCCGTAGACCTCAACGTCGTCGATGCGGAAGGTGTCGGCGTACCCGGAGCGGGGCTGCATCGCGTAGCCCCACATCTGGTCGAGGTCCAGCTCCTGGTTGATGCCGCCGATGGGTTGATAGTCGGTGCGGTACTTGAACTGCGAGAACGGGAGCTCGACCAGGCGCCAGCCGACCCAGTCCTCGGTGAAGCTGGTGATCCAGAGCTCGCTGTGTTCGGCGTCCGCCCCGCCGTCTTTGATCTCCACGTCGATGCGGCGCCCGGCGCCGGGCGCGGCCGGTGGCACGGTCAGCGGGCTGAAGTACCAGAACCGGAATCCGCCGAAGCTGCTCCAGTCCTGCGGTTCGGTGTTGAAGCTCAGGTTCTGCCCGAAGCCGGCCCAGCTGGTGGTGGTGTCGATCGCCACGGAGAGGGCCTGGTTGTCGGCGGGTGTGCCGTCCCGGGCGGCGTCAACGTAGCTCAGCTGCGGGATGCGGGAGTCGTCGCCGCTGAAGGTGATGATGCCGGGCTCCCCGGCGGGCGGGTTGAGCTGCGGCTGCGGGGCCTCGAAGTCGGCGACCGTCGCCACGTTGGTGAAGAGCTCCACCTGGTCGAAGTGCAGTTCACCGGCGCCCTGCGGCAGGTTGACCGCGAACCCCCACATCCGGTCGAGCTGCAGCTCCTTGTCCTTCGGGCCGTCCGCTGGCTGGTAGCTGGTGCGCCAGGCAAAGTCGGGGAAGGTCGTCCGGACCTGCTTCCAGCCGGTGGAGTCGTCGATGAAGAACGACTCCCACAGCTCCGACGCCTCACCGTGCTCGCCGCCGTCCTTGATCTCGAACTGGACCTGCCGGCCGCTGCCGTCCCCCTTCACCCAGAACGAGAACCCGTCGTACGCCCGCCAGTCCTGGTGGCCGTCCGGCGCGATGAAGTTGTGGGTGAAGCCACCCCAGCCCTCGATGTCGTACCGGACGGAGAAGGCATCGTTGTCGCTGCCCGCGCCGGGACGGTCATCGCTGGCGACGGTGCCCACCTCGGGCCGCTCGGGATCGCTGGAGGCGAAGAGTAGGACCTCGGGGGGTACGCCGTCCTCGTAGTCCTCGACGGTCTGCACGGCGCCGGCCGGCGCTGGCGCGACGGCGGTGTTGGCGGCGGGGGCCGGGTCGGGCAGGGCCTGCGCGGCCCCGGGCAGGACCAGCAGGGATCCGGTGAGGGTGAGGGTGAGCAGGGCGGCGGTTCGGGTACGCATGCCGCCCCGCCTGCGATCAGATCTTGGATGCACAGTGCCTCCTGTGGATGGGGTCGGGAACGCTCCCATCGATTGTTGTAAGCTACAACATATTGGCCCGCGCCGTTTTGAGGAAGTAACAGGTGCGTAACGAGTGGTAGCGGGGGTGGGCGCCTCGCACAGACCCCGTCGTAGCCCCACGGCGCCCGTCCGGCCGGCGTCGCAGCGGGGGTGCTGCGGAGATTGTGTTGTTAATTGACCCACAACCTGTATGCCATTAATCTTTTTGTAACTGGCGCGTTCAGTTAACACATGTAAAGCGACGCCATTGATCTGGAAATACTGGGCGCGCCCCCGTTTGTTCGTGCCTGTTTGCACCGGGTGCCCGCACTGTCGGTGCTCCATCAGGAGGTGTCCCAGTGATGAAGATCGTGTCTGCGTACCGACTCGTCACCACCATCGTGGCCACATTGGCAATCACGGCTGCCCTCGTCGTAACCACCGGCACCGCCGCTGCTGCCGCCCCCTGCGACTACCCCGCTCAGAAGCTGGACCTCACCAATTGGAAGGTCACCCTGCCGACCGGATCGCCCGGCTCGCCGACGGAGGTCAAACAGCCGGTCCTCGCCACCTATGCGGTGAACCCCTGGTTTCAGGTGAACCACAGCTGCCGGGGAGTGCAGTTTCGCGCCCCGGTCAACGGGGTGACCACGTCCGGCTCCAGCTATTCGCGCTCAGAGCTGCGCGAAATGACCGACAACGGGACGCGGCAGGCTGCCTGGTCGGCCATCGTGGGCACCCACACCCTGACGTTCCGGTTGGCGTTCAACCGGCTCCCCAACGGCAAACCGCACGCCGTCGGTGCCCAGATCCATGACGGCGACGACGATGTGACCACCTTCCGCCTCCAGGGCAGCAACCTCTACCTCACCAAGGGAAACGACAGCGACTACAAGCTGATCGCCAGCGGGTATCAACTGCACACGGTCTTCGAGGGAAAGTTCGTCGTCAGCGGGGGGCAGATTCGCGCCTACTACAACGGTGACCTCCAAGCGACCATCGGACACACGGGACCCAGCAACTATTTCAAGGCCGGGGCCTACACCCTGGCCAACTGCGGCAACTCCTCTCCGTGTAGTAGCTCCAACTACGGGCAGGTGAGCATGTACAAACTATTGATCACTCACTCGTAGCGTGCCGGGCGTCACCCGTTATCCCCTAACTAAGAGCCTGCTATTGCGGTTCGGTGTCCGGCGGGCCTACCCGCCGCCAGCCGGAACGGGAGGGTGCTCCGGCGTCGGTGCGGTTGGGTGCCGGGTCGAAACCGCCCATTGGGTCAGTCGCGGGGCGAACAGGCCGGTGACCGCGAACAGCAGCGCCAGCGCGACCCAACCCAGGCGCCCCCCGTCGAGGATCAGCAGGGTCAGCAGAGCGGGCCCCACCGCCCCGGCGAGGCCGTTGAGCAGCCCGGCGACGCCCTGGTACTCGCCGACGAACTCCGGTGTGGCGAGGTCGTAGGCCAACCCGGTGCCGCCGACCGCGTGCCACAGGTCGCCGATGGTGTAGACCGTGGTCGCGACGAGCAGCAGCGCGATCGTCGGGCCGGTGGGCAGCGCGCTGGTGCCGGCGAGGAGCAGCATCGCCGCGGCCAGCGTCAGGCCAGCCCGGCGCATCGTTCGCGCAGCCGGAGTGGCGGTCTGCGCGCCGCGGCTCAGGCGCACGGCCAGCAGCACCGTCAGCACGGTGTTGGTCACCAGGATCGCCGCCACCATGACGGTCGGTGCCGCCGTGTGGGACACCACCCAGAGGGGAATGATCAAGGTGAGGACGACGGAGTGCAGCGAGAGCACCGCTGAGGTGGCGCTGACGGCGATGAAGGGGGCGTCCCGCAGTGCTGGCCCGAGACCACCTTTCGGGGCGGCCGGCACCGATTCGGGCGGAAACGGAGGCAGTCGCATGACCAGCATCGCGGAGAGCGCGAACGTCGCGGCATTGCCGAGCACCAGCAGCTGGTACGCCGCCCGGGTGTCGGCCACTAGGGCGAGCCCCGCCAGGACCGCGCCGACACCGGTGCCGAGGTTCGCCACCGCGCGCAGGGTTGCGAAGGCACGTACCCGTCCCTGCGGGCCGCCGACGGCCGCGACCAGGGCGGCGCGAACCGCGAGGTTGCCGGTAGCGAGCAGCGCACTGAGCACCGCGACCACGACGAACGATGCGACCGAGTCGATCAGCAGATAGGACGCGGCGACAACGGCCTGCAGCAGCTGCAGGACCGCCCGCAGCGTACGCGGGTCGCGCCGGTCGGCGAGCCGGCCGAACGGCACGCTGGCGACCAGCCCGACCAGCGCGGCGATCGTGAGACCCACTCCGACCGAGCGGGTGGACAGCCCGACGCTCCGGGTGAGGAACAGCGCCGAACCGGCAACCCAGAGCCCCATCCCCATCGTGTTCGTCAGCGTGGCCCAGGCCAGGGTCCGCAGCGGCCCGGGTGGCGGGATCGGCGAGCTCCCCGGCCAGCGGCTCACCCCGGCGACCGTGCGGGTGAGGGTGACCTCCTGGGGAGCCATGCACTGAATCTAGGGTCGATCGGCTCCGGCCGGGTGCCGACGACCTGCGACGCCGATCACAGTGGATCTATCGGGAGTGCTGCGGGAACCGGGAGCCTGTTCACGTCGTCGGCGGAGGCTCAGCCGCGGGCGGCGATACGGTCGGCGCGGTGCAGCAGCGCGGCGGCGACGAGGCCGCCGACCAGGACGGCCACCGCTCCCACCGTCTGGCCGGTACGCAACGCGTCGGCGAAGGCGGCGGTGACCGCCGCCCGGTCCGGACCCGCCGCGGCCAGGGCCGCGGGGAAGGAGCCGGCGCCGGCCAGCGCGGCGGGCAACAGCGCGGCGAAGCGGGCGTTGAGCACCGCGCCCAGCACGGCGATGCCAAGGCTGCTGCCAACCTCGGTCATGGTGCCGTCGACGCCGGCTCCGGCGCCCGCCTTGTCCGTGGGGATCGCGCTCATCACCGCCTCAACGATGGCCGGGTTCGCCAGCGCGCAGCCCGTACCCATGATGAGTAACCCGGCCAGCAGCGTGCCGTAGCCCTCAGCGGGAACGTGGGTAACCAACGCCAGCCCGCCGGCGAGCAGGGTCATTCCGGTGGCGATGGCGGCCGGTAGCCCGAGCCGGCGGATCGCCAGGGTGGCGATACCGCCAACGTTTAGCACCACGATGGAGAGTGCGAACGGCACCATCCGTAGCCCCGCCTCCCAGGCCGGGTAGCCGCGGACGAACTGCAGGTGCTGGGTGAGCAGGAAGAGCGCACCGGTGGCGCCGAACGTGATCAGCACCACGCCGCAGACCGCGCCGACGAAGCGGCGGTTCCGGAAGAAGTGCATGTCCAGCATCGGGTGGGCGACCCGCTGCTCCCAGCGGACGAAGAGCACCAGCAGCAGCACGCCGGCGCTGCCCGCGCCGAGTACCTTCGTCGAGGCCCACCCGAGCTCCGGACCGGAGATGATCGCCCAGACGATCGCGGTCAGGCCGACGGTGGAGAGTGCCACGCCGACCAGGTCGAGGCGGCCGCTGGCAGGATTGCGTGATTCCGGGATCAGCGCCCGGCCGGCGAGCAGACAGACCAGCACGATCGGGATGTTCATCAGGAAGATCGCGCCCCAGGGCAGGTGGGCGAGGACGATCCCACCGATCGGTGGCCCGGCGGCGAAACCGAGCGCGCTGGTCGCCGCCCAGATGCCGATTGCCCGGGACCGCTCGGCGGAGTCGAAGACCTGCATGGCGATGGCGAGGGTGGCGGTGACCAGCAGCGCGCCCCCCACGCCCATTCCGGCCCGCGCGGCGATCAACTGTTCGGAGGTACCGGCGAGGCCGGCCGCCAGCGAGCCCACGCCGAACAGCACCAGCCCGACCAGCAGCATCCGCCGCCGTCCGTACCGGTCCACGGCACTGCCCGCGCTGAGCAGCAGTCCGGACAGCACCAACGCGTACGCGTTGATCATCCACTGCACGTCGGCGGTGCCGGCGCCAAGTTCCACCGTGAGTACCGGAACCGCCACTGTCAGTACGGTGTTGTCCAGTACGACGACGAGTTGGGTCAGGCAGAGGATCGCGAGGATCAGCCAGCGGTGCGGTACCTTGCCGCCCGCGACGGAGGGGTCGACCGGCGCGGTCGCGGTCGCCGAAGCGCCGCTCATCGCGTCGTGGTTTCGTCGTTCGTGGTCCGGCTGTCGAGTCGGTTCATCAGGCGGCCCGCCAGTAGCCGAGCGAGGTCAGCTGGTGTTTGCCGACGCCGAGCGTTCGCCGTGCGTGCCGGGTGATGCGGCGGGTGCTGGCCGCCTCGCACCCCACCCAGTAGTGTGCGGTCTCGCCGGACGGTAGCGCGGCGCAGACGGTGTCGACCAGGTGCTGCCCGTCGTCGCGGCGCGGCACCCACGTCACGTCGTGGTGCGCCCGGGCACGTGGAGTCAACGCCTTCTCGTCTTCATGGGCGAACTCCAGCCACACCGTCGCGGGGATGTCGGCGCCCGCGTCGAGGAGGCTGTTGACCGCCGGTAGTGACGCCGCGTCCCCGACCAGGTAGAGGTGTTCCGGCGCCGGGTCGGGCAGCTGGAAGGCGCTGCCCTGCACGGTCGCGTCGATGGTGTCGCCAACCTGTGCGTTGGTGGCCCAGCGGGCGGCGTAACCGTCGTGGATAGCGAACTCCAGGGTGAGTCGCCCGGTTGCGGGGTCTGGGTCGACCAGCGTGTACGCCCGCTGGTGTGCCCGGCCGTTGATATCGAACCAGAGCCGGATCCACATCGTCGGGTGTGCGCCGCACGCTGCCAGGAGCCCACCGTCGTCGAGGAGTAGCCGCTGGTAGCGCCCGGCCACCGACTCGGTGCTCAACACGGTGAGCCGGAAGTCCCGACCGCCCATGGCACGGAGGACCAGGCCCTCCCAGTTCCGTTTCACAGCGCCTCCAGCTAAGGTAAGCCTAAGTTAGGAGAGGTTAACCTAAGCCGAAGCTCTGATGGTACCGCTCCCTGCCCGACGGACTCCAAGCTGCTGACCCGATTCCCGCCCGGGCGCCGAATGAAAGGCGATATTGCGTGATTTATCAGGAGCAAATCCCCGACCTCGGCGAACTGACGCTGGAGCCGGTCTGCCCCGACCGGCACGCCGAACTGTTGCACGGCTGGGTGACCTTGCCCCGGAACCGTTTCTGGGGCATGGGGTCGCACCCGCTCGAACAGGTGCGGGAGACCTATGCCTTCCTCGACGGGTTGGACACCCACCACGCGTACCTGATTCTGCTGAACGGCGAGCCGGTCGGACTGTTCCAGAGCTACCAGCCGGCGGCCGATCCGGTGGGGGAGCGCTATCCGGTGCAGGCGGGGGACATGGGGATGCACCTGCTGCTTAACCCGCCCCGGCGCTATCTCCGCGGACTCACCGCGGCGGTCGGCCCCGCGCTGGCCCGGTTTCTGCTGCGGGATCCGACCATCCAACGCATCGTGGTGGAGCCGGACGTGCGCAACGAGACCGCGCTGCGCCGGCTACGGATCGAAGGGTTCACCTTCGCCGCGGAGATCGACATGCCTGACAAGCGGGCCCAATTGGCTTTCCTGACCCGAGGCCGGTTTGAAGTCGACCATCCGACTCAGGTGGGATAGCGATATCGGTCGTTGCGTGTTGGATCAGGTCGCCCCACACGCGAATCAAATTCGGTCGAGGGTGCGACACTAGGCGACATGCTCCGTGTTCTGCTGATCGAAGACCATCAAACGGTGCGCGATGGACTGCAGATGGCGTTGACCCGGCAGGGCCACACGGTGGACGCGGTGGCGACCGGCGAGCAAGGGCTGGCCTACCTGCACGAGGACGCCTGCGATGTCGTCCTCCTCGACCTTATGCTGCCGGGGATGGACGGGTTCGAGGTCTGTCAGCGGATCCGGAGCCTGGGCGACCTCCCGATTATCATCCTCACCGCCCGCAATGACGACATCGACATCGTGGCGGGCCTGGAGGCGGGCGCCGACGACTACGTGGTGAAGCCGGTGCGGGCCCGGGTGCTGGAGGCGCGAATCCGTGCGGTCCTCCGGCGGGCCGGGGGCGAGATCCGGCGGAGCGGCGGCGAGCCGGTGGAGCAGCACGGCGCTCTGACGATCGACCGCGCCGCGCTGGTGGTCCGTAGGAACGGCGTGCCGGTCGGTCTCGCGCCGACCGAGCTGCGCCTGCTGCTCGAGCTCTCCCGCGCGCCGGGCCAGGTGCTGAGCCGGCAGCAGCTGCTGAAGGCCGTGTGGGAGCACGGCTATCTCGGCGACTCGCGACTCGTGGACGCCTGCGTCCAGCGCCTGCGGGCCAAGATCGAGGACGACTCGTCGAAGCCGGTCCTCGTGCAGACGGTACGCGGGTTCGGGTACCGGTTCGGGCCGCTGTGAGGCGTTGGCGCCGGGTGGTGGGTCGCGCCTGGAGTCTCCGGGTCCGGCTGTTGCTGGCCTTCATTCTGCTGGGTCTGACGACCACGGCGGTGGTGGCCAGCGGTAGCTACTTCCAGGCGCGGAGAGTCATCCTCCAGCAGGCGCAGGACGACGCAGCGGTGTCGCTGACCAAGCAACTCAGCAAGCTGTACCCGTTGGGCCAGCTCCCGCCGACCCAGGAGCAGCTCGACGAGATGGCCGAGCTACTGTCCAATGAGGGCTGGCCCGCGGTGCTTCAGTACCACGAGATGCGGACGTGGAGCAACCAGGTGTCGCCATTGCTCACCCCAGAGTTGCAGCAGGCGGTCGGGGGGCGCGTCGTGGCCTGGCAACGCGTCTCGCAGGACGGCTCTCCCGTTCTTCTCGTCGGGACCCAGCTCCTGCTGGAACATCCGGATGGGCGGTCCAGACCGTCCGGGCTGGAGGTCTACGCCGGTCGGAGCCTCTTGTCGGAGCAGCAGAGCATCGACCGGCTCGCCGCCCTGGCCTGGACAGCCGGTGGGCTGTCGCTGGTCCTCGCGGTCCTGCTGGCCCTAGTCGCGGCGGCCGGGGTGCTGACCCCCGTACGCGAACTGGGTCGGGCCGCGCAGCGGCTTGGCGAGGGTGATCTGACGACCCGGCTGCGCGTCCGAGGTGCCGACGAACTGGCCGAGGTGGCGAGGACCTTCAACGGCACCGCTCAGACGCTGGAACGGCAGTTCATTGAGCTGCGCCGAATGGAGTCCGACGCGCGACGCTTCGTGGCCGACGTCTCGCATGAGCTTCGTACGCCGCTGGCCGCGATGTCAGCGGTCACCGACGTCCTAGACGAGGAGGTGGGCGGGTTGACCGGTGACGCCGGCCGGGCTGCCCGACTCATCAGTACAGAGACGCAGAACCTGGCCCGGCTGGTGGACGATCTCATTGAGGTCAGCAGGTTCGACTCGGGTACGGCGCGACTTGCCCTGGATGACGTGGACGTGGCCGCGGCCCTGACCGCGACGCTGCGAGCGCGGGGCTGGGCCGGCCGGGTCCGGATGGAGCTACCGGAGGGGATCCAGGCCCGCCTGGACCCGCGCCGGTTGGACGTTATCGTCGCCAACCTGGTCGGTAACGCCTTCCGACATGGTGCCGAACCGGTGTCACTGCGGCTGCATGCCGAACCGGACTGGTTCACTGTCGAGGTCGCCGACCACGGACCTGGCCTGGACCCGGAGGTGCTGCCACACGTGTTCGAGCGGTTCTACAAGGCGGACTCGGCCCGGACCCGGTCCGAGGGCAGCGGCCTGGGGCTGGCGATTGCGTGGGAGAACACCCGGCTGCACCGGCACACCGGGCAGCCGGGCAGCCTCACCGCCGCCAACGTCTCGACCGCCGCCAACGTGTCGATCGCCGGCAACGTGTCGATCGCCGGCAACGTGTCGACCGCCGGCAGCGCGTCGACGGCCGGCACCGTGTCGACCGGCGGAGCCGTGTTCACGCTCCGCCTGCCGCGGGTGGCGGAGGAGCCCGGCGACGGAGCCGGACGGTGATCGGCCGCCCGGCGGCCCGGAGACGCCCGGCGGCCCGGAGTCGAGCCGCGGTGCTCCTGGTGCTGGTCACCCTGCTCGCCGCGGGGTGCGGGGTCCAGCCCAGCGGGGTGATCTGGGGAGGTCCTGCCGTGCGTGGACCGGCCGAGGGCGTCAGCCTCTACCTGGTCCGGAACGGAACTCTCGCATTGGTGATCCGCCCGGTCGCCCCGGACCTACCCCCCACCGAAGTGCTTCGGCTCCTGGCAGCGGGCCCAACGGTGCACGAACGTCGCGAGGGGTTCACGAGCGAGGTACCCGCCGACGCCGTTCCGACCGAGGTTGCCCCGAGTGCCGACGGTGCCCACCTCGTGGTGACATTGTCGAGCCCGGTTACCACGTTGTCAGTGCACGCCGTCCGGCAGATCCTCTGCACTGTGGACCGTGCGGCAGCCAGTGCCGGCCAGGTCGTCACGGTCACCCTGCATGGCTCCGACGGCCACCTGAGCCCCCAGTCATGTCCCAACTAGCCGGGCTGGCTGACCGGTACCCCAGCCCGGCCGGGTCCTAGCCGGCCCGGACCGGCTAGGTGGTGACGCCGAGGGGACCGGGCCGTGGGGTGGGCGTGCGGCGGGTCATCCCGGCTGGTGTTGACCGACCGTAGTCGGTCAACGCGCCGCGGATCAGGAGGTCGAGCAGGGCCGGGAACTCGATTCCGGCCCGCTGCCAGATCTGTGGGTACTGCGACATGTGGGTGAACCCGGGGAAGGTGTTGACCTCGTTGACGATGGGCTCGGTGGATCCGCTCGTCGGCAGGAAGAGATCGACCCGGAGGAGCCCACGGCAGTCGAGGGCGTGGAAGGCGCGTACCGCCTGGCGCTGGAGTAGCTCGGTGGTGGCGGGGTCGAGCCGGGCGGGAATGTCGAAGACCGCACCTTCCTCGTATTTCGCGCCGTAGTCGAAGAAATCGGCGTCGGTCACGTTTATCTCCAAAGGGGGACCGGCCTCCACCCGGCCGTCGGGATGCTGCAGCACGGCCACGTCGATCTCGCGTCCACCGGCCGCCTGCTCGACCATGACCTTCGGATCGGCTGCCCGTGCCCAGGCCAGTGCGGCGGGAAGGCGCGCCCAGTCGTCCACCTTCGTGACGCCAAGGCTGGACCCGGAGCGGGCCGGCTTCACGAAGACCGGCAGGCCCAGCCGCTGCCGGTCGGCCGGGGCGAGACTGTCACCGGGGCGCAGGGTTACGCCCGGGCTGACCCGCAGGCCCTCGGCGCTGAGCAGCTTTTTGGTGGTGGCCTTGTCCATGCCGGCGGCGCTGGCGAAGACCCCGTTGCCGACGTACGGGGTGCCGAGCCACTCCAGCAGTGACGCGACGGTGCCGTCCTCACCGTACGGACCGTGCAGGGCAGGGAACACCACGTCCTGGACGTCCAACGCGCACAGGGCCGTGGTGAGCGGCACGGCCTGGCCGTCGACCCGCCACTCGCCGTCCCGGCCGATGAACACCTCGGTCACCTGGTATTGGTCCCGGTCCAGCGCGGCGAGGATACTTTCCGCCGAGTGGCAGGACACCTCGTGTTCGTTGCTCTGCCCACCGTAGAGGACCGCCAGTCGCGTACTCATCAGGCCATCACCATCTCGTGAAGGTACTCGCGGGCCACCCGGGCCCCGATTCCGGTCAGGATCTCGTTGGGGTTGGTGCCCGCCCATCTCGCCCACTCGGCGGCCGTCGGTTGGTCGCCCTGCTCGGGGCCGAAGATCACGACCGGGTCACCGATCGCCACGGGAAGGTCGCCGACGTCAACCACGCACTGGTCCATGGCGATGCGACCGACGACCGGGCAGCGCTGGCCGGCGAGCCAGACCGCGGCGCGGCCCTCGGCGGTCCGGGGCAGGCCGTCGGCATAGCCGAGCGGCACCAGTGCCAGCGTGGTCTGCTTCGTGGTCACATGACTCAGTCCATAAGAGACGCCGGTGCCGGCGGGCACCCGCTTCACGTTGACGACGTTCGTGCGCAGCGTCATCGCGGGGTGTAGCCCGAACTTGTCGGGCCCCCGCCCACCGAATGGATCGACACCGTACAGGGCCAGCCCGATCCGGCAGAGGTCGAAGCGGGACGTCGGGGCGGACAGCGCGGCCGCCGAGTTCGCCAGGTGCGCCAGGTCGGGCTGGAGGCCGGCGTCCCGGGCGATTCCGAGTGCCTCCTCGAACCGTGCCACCTGCCGCCGTAGCACCGGACTCCCCGGAATGTCCGCGTCGGCGAGGTGGGACCACACTCCGCGGACCCGGACGCTGCCCTCCACCTCGTAGCTGCGGGCCCGGGCGACCAACTCCGCCCAGTGCTCCCCGCCGGCCCCGTTGCGGGACAGGCCCGTGTCCGCCTTCAGCTGCACCATCGCCGGCACGCCCAACCGGCGCGCCGCCTCGGCGGTCGCGTGTAGGTGGGTCGGTGTCGACACGCCCACGTCGACGTCGGCGGCGACCAACGCGTCGAACTCGTCGTCGGGCCGGTGCAACCAGCTGAGCGTGGGGGCGCTGATGCCGGCCCGGCGCAGGGCCAGCGCCTCGGACGCCGAGGTCACTCCGAGCCATGCGGCGCCGGCGTCCAACGCCGCCCGGGCCACCATCGTCGCGCCGTGGCCGAAGGCGTCCGCCTTCACCACCGCCATCAACGGGGTACGCGTAACGTCTGCGATCGCCCGTACGTTGCTGGCGACCGCTGCTAGGTCGACGACGGCCTCGGCCAGCGCGCGCACCCCGTCTTTGATCATGCGGCTGACGCTGTCATCCGGATATCAGCGGAAGGTCCGCGATGTGTCACGAGCCGGTAATGGATGCGGTCCATCCCGGGTGGGGTCAGATCCAGCGGCGCAGTGCCACCTCCACGCCGGCCTGGAATCGACTCTTCGCGTCGAGGCGTCGCATCAGGTCGTGGACGGTGCGACGGACAGTCCGCTCGGAAAGTTGGAGTTGGCGGCCGATGGCCTCGTCGGTACGCCCCTGCCGGAGTAGCCGGAGGATGGCAACGGTTTGGTCAGTCAGGCCGTCTCTGTCGGCCGTGGCTGACCTCGGGAATTCTCTGCTCTTCTCCCAGAGTAGGTCGAAGAGGAGGCACAGCGTGGAGACCAGGGAGCTACCGCGGATCTCCAACGCGCCCCGGCGCGGTCGTGGCCCGATCGGGATGAGGGCGAACTGCCGGTCGACCAGGGTCATCCGAATCGGGGCCTCGGACATCACCCGACTCTCCTCGCCTTGCTCCGCCATTAGCTCGGCGTACGCTCGGGACCCGGCATCGTCCAGTGTGCTTTCCTGGTATATGTGGCGGATCGTCACCCCGCGGGAGAGGGCGATCCGGGTCAGCGTCTTGGCGGTCTCGATGCTTCCCGGTGGCATCGCCCGGCCGGTGGTCAGCGTCATGATGCTCTCGGATGCGGTGCAGGCGTGCTCGGTCAGGCGTTCCCACACGGTGTCGGCCCCTTCCAGCCGCACGATTTCCTCCCGCCCGCGGTGGGTGTCGTGGCTGGCGGCGTTGGCGAGCACCGAGGCCCGGGCCGCCAGGAGCTTCGCCTGCTGGGTGATCGTCTGCTGTTCGGCTTGGTGCAGCAGGGCGAGCAGGCCGAGCCGCAGGCTCACCGAGCGCAGACTGCCTTCCTGGTTGGGGGACGGTGGGACGATGGCCTGGTCGGCTAGGGCGGAGAAGGCATCACGGATGACCGCCTCCGGTACGTCCAGGGTGGTTGCGAGTTCATCGACGTTCCAGGTCGGGTGCTCCACCATCGCCCAGTAGACGGCTTCGATTCCCGCCGATATGCCTAGCCTGTCGAGCAAGGTTGCCTCCACCAGTTCTACCGGGTGTTCACATTAGTGAAATCTGCCCCCTCCGCAAGGTTTAGATATTGAGGCTCGCCTTTGGTTGGTATCGAGCGACCTTCGCGGTGCGACCCGTGCCCAGGCCGGTCGGCGTCCGGCGTCCCGGGTCTCTCCGGAGACCCGGCTCGGTGCCGTCCTCCCTCCCCGTGCCCGGGCGTCACGGTCGACCGGGCCAGCCCATCGGCCCTGGCTGCCCCGGGCGTTGCCGGAACCGGCCACGGCCGGTTCCGGCAACGCCCGGGGTGCTGACGCGGGCGACGCCGGAACCGCACGATGATCGCAGCGGCGCTGCCAGGGGACAGGTGGCAGCTGAGGGGAGGTGCCCGATGCGTACCGGGCAGATGTGGATAGTCGACACAATCGTGAAAACAGCGGTGCTCGAATCTCGAATCCGATTAGGGGAACGAGCCGCGAGGCCACTACATCGCCCTGCCCACCCGAATTCCCGAATTTGCTCCAGATCTCGCGGTATCGCCGCAAAAGCCGGATGGTATCAGACTACATCGGGCAGCGGGGAGCGATCGAACACAGCACATCGTGCCGCCGCAGGGGTCAACGAGTACCGGGCGTCCATGTGGACGGGAGATGGCGATGGAGCCTGTCGCGGTGCGCCCATCCGGCGATGACCCGCCAGCCCGACCGGCGGTGTTCCGGGTGCTCGGCCCGTTGACCCTCAGCAGCGGTGGGGACACGCTGGTTCTGCCACCGTCGAAGGTGACCTCGTTGCTCGCCGCGCTGTTGTTGCACCCCGACGAGGTGATCTCCGTCAGCACGCTGCAGCAGGCGGTGTGGGGCGACGCGCAGCCCGCCTCGGCCAAGGCCGCGTTGCAGACCTGCACGCTGCGGCTGCGGCAACTCTTCCACCGCCACGGCATAACCGGCAGCGTGATCAAGACGGTGCCGGGTGGCTACCGGATCACCGCCAGCGCCACCACCGTCGACCTGATGCGCTTCCGCGAACTGATCGGCCACACCCGCGAGGCCACCGAGCCAGAGGCCGAACTGGCGAGGCTGGAGGAGGCACTCGCGCTGTGGAGTGACCCAATGCTGGCCAACGTGCCATCAGAGACGCTGCACCGGGACGTCGTACCCCGGATCAGCGAGGAGCGGGTTCGGGCGATCGAGCGGGTGTGCGATCTGAAGATCAGCCTCGGTCGGGACCGTTCCGCGCTCGTGGACCTCTGGACCGCCAACCGCGCGTACCCGGCGAACGAGCGTTTCTCCGCGCAACTCGCCTCGGTGCTCTACCGCACCGGCCGGCAGGCGGACGCCTTGGCCGAACTGCGTCGGATCCGGGAACATCTTCGCCACGAACTCGGCATCGCTCCGGGCCCGACCCTGCGTGCGCTGGAGCTGACCATTTTGCGGGGCGAAGCGTCCACTCCGGTCGCCCCGGCGGGCCGATCCGCCATCGCGGTGCCCCGGCGCCCGGTCGTATCCAGCCTCATCGGTCGAGACGCGCTCGGCGAGACCATCGCCGACCGCCTCCGCGCGGACTGCCCGATCGTGGTGCTCACCGGCCCACCCGGCGTCGGCAAAACCGCGCTGGCGCAGCACGTTGGGCAGCTCGTAGCCCCCCAGTTCCCCGGCGGCCAACTCCGGGTGGCGGCGGCCCCCGCATCGCTGCAGGACGCCCAGGGACAGGCCCTCACCCCGCTCGACCATGGTCACGGTGCCCAGGTGGGCAGACGACTGCTGATCGCCGACGACGTGATCAACGGCAGTCACCTACGAGCCATGCCGGCCCTGCTGGCACCGGGCGACGCGCTGCTGCTGACCAGTCGGCAGAGCCTTTCTGGTCCCGTTACCCGCCTTGGCGGCTGGCTGCACCGGGTGGAGCCGCTCGACCCCGGTGACTCGCTCCAGCTGCTCCGTTCCGTGCTGGGACCCGAGCAGGTCGATGCCGACCCGCAGAGCGCCGCCGAGATCGCGGCGCTCTGCGACCACCTGCCACTCGCGCTGCGCATCGCCGCCACCCGCATCCTGCTGCGCACCCGGACCGGGCTCTCGGCGGCGGTGGAGTGGCTGCGGGTGGACCCGCTGAGCCGGCTGAGTCTGCCCGGCGAACCAGACATGTCACTTGGCCACCGCTTCGACGAGGCCCTGTCCCGAGCCGGCGAAACACTGGCGGCGGCCTTCGTTCGGCTGGCCACCGCGGCCCCCACCGCCAACACCGCCGCAGCGGCCGCAGAGCTGCTCGACGTTGACCCGGCCACGGCTCACGACCTGCTCGACGGGCTGGTTGACCACAGTCTGGTCGAGGAGGCCGCGGAGCACTACTGGATACGAGCCCTGCTGCGGCGACATGCCCAGCTGGTGGCCCAACGGCACGCCCCCCACTCCGGCCCACCGCACCGAGCGAAGGGACCCCTGCGATGAGCACTGCCTACGACACGGTGGCGCAGACCCGGCCGCGGGTGCGTCACGATGTGCTGTTCACCCGGACCGACGACGGAGTGGTGTTCCACAACGCCACCAGCGGCTTCCGGCTCTCCTCCGCGACCGCTTACCGGCTGGCATCGTTGCTCGTCCCGCATCTGAACGGGCGTCATCAGGTCGCGGACATCTGTGCCCGGCTGCCGGCCGGGCAGCGGGCCATGATCGGTGAGCTGGTGACCGCTCTCTACGCGCGCGGCTTCGCCCGGGACGTCCCCGAGGCCGAGGTCGACCCGACCACGATTCTGGGCCCGGCGGTGGCCCGGCACTTCGCAGCCCAGGTCGCCTATCTCGACCACTACGCCGACCGGGCACCGCAGCGCTTCGCCACCTTCCGGAACACCTCGGTCGCGGTAGTGGGCGCCGGTCCGGTCGCCACCGCCTGCGCCACCGGGCTCCTGCGCAACGGCGCCGCCACGGTGACCAGCTCGCCGGCGGTCGTACGGCGGCTCACCCCGGAGTTGGCTGAGCTGAGCGCCGCGGGCTGCGCGGCGACAGCCGTGCCGCTACCCGACGTGGGGGCCGAGGTCGGCTGGTCCGAGCTGGCCGCGGCGGAGATCGTGGTGGTGGCCGCCGGTGCCGACGCTCCCCGCGACACCCTGCGGCTACTCGCGGCCGGAATTCCCCCCGGCCGGCTCCTGCTGCCCGCGTGGGTCGCGGGTGGGCGGATGCTGGTCGGCCCGGTCCAGGGTGCCGGCCGGACCGGATGCTGGTGCTGCGTCATGCTGCGGCTCGCCGACAACGACGAGACCGGTGGCGCCGGGCGGGTGTGGCAAGCGGCGGCGTTGCCGTCCGGGGCCGCGCCAGCCGCCGCCGAGCCGGACGGACCCCTCGCGGCGATGATCGGCAACCTGCTGGCGTACGAGGTGTTCCGGCTGACCACCGGCGCGCTGCCCGCCGAAACCGACGGGAGCGTGATCGTGCAGCACCTCGCCGCCCTCGACGTGCTGACCGAGCAACTGCTTCCGCACCCTCGGTGCGCCTTCTGCCGGCCGGCCCCGCCCGAACCGGCCTGGGTCACCGGTGGGCTGGACGACACTCCGGTTGAGGCCGAAACCGCGGCCGACCCGGCCGCCGAGGCGCAGGAGGCGCTTGCCCGGCTCCAGGCCCACCAGCCGTTACTTCAGCCGCATCTGGGGGTGTTCCGCCGCTACGACGACGAGCGTTGGGACCAGACCCCGGTCAAGGTCGGCGGGGTCGCGTTCACCGAGGGCGGTGGCCAGCGCCGTACGGTGACTGCCTTTGATGTCCACCATGTCGCGGCCGCCCGGCTGCGGGCACTGCGGATCGCGGCCGTCGTCACCACCAGCAGGATCGCGGCCGCCGTCCCCGCCTCCCGCGACCTCCCGCGGGTCGACGCCACCCGACTCGGCCTGGCCTCGGGATGGGATCCCGCCGGGCCGGATGCCTGGGCCACCGCCCGGTCACTGTTCACCCGCGAGGCGGTGGCCGTCCCGACGTCGGTGCTGGAACCTTTTGGGGCGGCCAACCGTCGGCACGGCGCAGAACCCACCAACGCCGGCGGGGGAGCGGGCGAGGACCTCACCGAGGCCGTCCGGGCGGGCCTCGCCTCCGCGCTCGCCGGGCAGCGGCTACGACAGGTCGTCGCCGGGCAGGAGACCATCCACAAGGTTCGGCTAGCCACTGTCGGCGTCACCCCCGAGCTGCTCTTCCTCACCAGGTCGACGGCGAATCTGGGCCTCACCATGGAACTACTCGACCTCGGCGGACAGCGCGACACCGGAGTGGCGGTGCTGCTGGCCCGCTCCTTCGACGCCGACCGCGGCCAGTGGACGTACGCACTCACCGCCGACCCGGACTGGACGACGGCGGCCGCGGCGGCGCTACGCGACGTGCTCGGTCAGGCCCAACTGCGGTTGCAGGACCCCGAGGTGGTACCGGACACCGGCGACCCGGTGCTGGTGGACTTCGACGCCGGCACGGTGCCGGTGCACGGTGAGGTGGACGCCGCCGGGTTTGGTTACCGCTGGGCTGACGTGCTCCAGCGGCTACCGGACCTCGGCTACGACGTGCTGGTGGCACCCGTCGGTGGCGCCGACCTGGCCGCGGGTGGGCTGGTGGCGGTCCGGGTGCTGCTGGCCGCCGGAGGCGACCGATGAGCGTCGGTGCGGCCGCGACCGATGATCTGGTCTGTGCCGAGCTGACCCGGCTGCTCGCCGAGCGGGGCTGCGCCGCGGAGGTGGTCGCGCTGGGGGTGCGGGACGAGCTCCGCGCGACCGTCCGCCCGGAGCGCGGACCGCGGGTGCTGCTCTACGGGCAGCTGGCGCTCATCGCACCGGTGCCGCCGGCAGCGGCCTGTGCGACCTGCCTCGCGCGGCGCTGGCAGGCGGTGCGCCACCGCGACCTGCGCGACGCGGTGGAGCTGGGCGGTGACACGGCCGCGGTGGGGCCCTGGCCGTACGCGACCCCGCTCGTCGCGGACTTCCTGCACGCGCTGATCGCGGCGCGGGGGACCGCCGGGACCGGACCGGCCAGCACCGGGGCGGGTACGCCGAGCACGGTGTTTCAGGTCGACCTGTCGACCCTGCGGGTGCAGCAGGTGCCACTGCTGCCCGACCCCGAGTGCCCGGGCTGCGGCACCATGGTCGCCGACGCGCCGGAGCTGGCGGCGATCGAGCTGCCCGCCACCCCGAAGTCGGAGTCGGACCCGTTTCGTGGCCGGGACCTGGATGACTACCCGCTGAACGTCGCGGCTTTCGCCAACCCGGTGTGCGGGGCGCTCGGCGGCGGCCTGTGGCAGGACGTGACCTCGCTTTCCACCTCACCGGCGGTCGGCTCGTTCACCCTGCGTTGTGGCCGCTTCCTACGGGAGACGCTCTACGGTGGGCACGCCGACGGCTACCGACGCAGCGCCCGGATCGCGGTGTTGGAAGGGATGGAACGCGCCGCCGGCCTGCGCCCGCGGGGCAAGCGCACCGCGGTCACCGCGACCCTGCGGGAGTTGGGCGACGACGCCCTGGACCCACGCGAGTGCGGGCTCTACCCCGACGCCGTATACCAGGCCAATCCGTACCTGCACCGGTTCGACGTGGACCGGCCGATCACGTGGGTCTGGGGCTGGTCCCTGCGGGACCAGCGCACGCTGCTAGTGCCGGAGGTGCTCGCCTACTACCACGCGGCAAGTGTCGAGGAGCGTTTCGTCCAGGAGACCTCGAACGGCTGCGCCTCCGGCGGATCCATGGTGGAGGCGATCTACCACGGCCTGATGGAGGCGATCGAGCGCGACGCCTTCCTGCTGGCCTGGTACGGCGGCCGGTCCCTACCGGAGCTCGACCCGGCCAGCATCGACCGACCACGGGCCCGGATGATGGTTGACCGGCTGGCGATGTACGGCTATCGGGCCCGGTTCTTCGACACCCGGATCACCTTCGACATCCCGGTGGTGACCGCGGTGGCCGTTCGCGAGGACGGCGGTCTCGGTACCCTCGCCTTCGGTGGCGGGGCGAGCCTCGACCCGCAGGCCGCGATCACCGCGGCGCTCTGCGAAATCGCCACCGACTCGGTGATGGTGCGAGTTCGCGCCCGCGCCGACGAGGCCCGGTTGCGTCCGATGACGACCGACTTCTCCCGGGTGCAGGGCCTGCACGACCACCCGCTGCTCTACGGCCTGCCGGAGATGGCGCGACACGCCGCCTTCCTGCTCGATCACGGCACCGCACCGGTCCCGATGCCCCGGCTGTACGAGCGGGATCGGCCCGCCCCACCGGTTACCCCCGATCTCCGCGACGACCTCGAACACTGCCTGAAGCAGGTGACCGCGCAGGGCTTCGACGTGATCGCCGTGGACCAGAGCACCCCCGAGCAGCGCGAGCTGGGCCTGAGGACGGTGAGTGTGCTCGTCCCGGGACTCCTGCCGATCGACTTCGGCTGGCTGCGCCAGCGTGCCCCGCACGCGCGGCGGCTGCGGACCGCCTTCCGCGCCGCCGGGCTTCTCGACCGCGACCTGCGCGACGACGAAATCCACTCCGTTCCCCACCCGTTTCCGTGAGGTGCCGCCATGACGTCCGAGAACCCCGGCCTCGCCCACGCGTACGCGTACGCGATCCTGCATCGCAGCCGTGAACCGATGCCGCCGGCCGACTTCGCGCCGAACTGGGCCGACGCACCCCGCCGCGGTAAGTACTACCCGCAGGCGACCGCCTTCGGGCTGCCCGCCCCGGCCAGCGTCGACGCCGACCTGGACACCGCGCTGCGGGGCCCCGGCGACGCCGACGAGCCGTTCACGCTGCCGTTGCTGGCCGGCCTGCTCCACCACTCGTACGGGCTGCTCGGACGGCGGCTCGGCATCCAGGCCAATTCCGATCTGGGGGTGCTGCCGTCGTACGCGTACGCCAACTGGCACCGCGGCGCCGCCTCCGGTGGAGGTCTCTACCCGTGCAGCGTCTACTGGGTCGCCGGGCCCGGAGCCGGAGTCACCCCGGGTGTCTACTACTACGCGCACGCCCGGCACGCGATGCAGCGGCTGCTCGGCGGTGACGTCAGCGCCCGGGTGAACGCGGCGGTGGCCCCACCCCGCCCTGCCAGCCAGTTCCTGATCGTCGGTGTGAAGTACTGGCAGAACGCCTTCAAGTACAACAACTTCTCGTACCACGTGGTGTCGATGGACCTGGGTACCCTACTGCAGTCGTGGCGACTCTGGGCCGGCGCCCAGGGCCGGCAGATCCGACCCGTGCTCTGGTTCGACCAGGCGGCCGTCGCCGACTTGCTCGGACTCACCCCCGACGACGAGACGCTCTTCGCCGCCGTCCCCCTGACCTGGACCGCGCCCCAGCCCGCCGTGCCCTCGCCCGCCGTGCCCTCGCCCGCCTTGCCCTCGCCTCCGGCCTCCACGCCCGTCGCTTCCGCCGGTCGTGGGGAGCCCCCCGCGGTCCGGGTACGGCACCACGACCAGGAGCGGTCGCGGACGCTACTCCACTTCGACGCCCTACGGCGGGTAAGCCGCAGCACCGCCGCGTCGGTCGACCGGCCCGCCACCGGGGCGTTGGCATCCGCCGCCGCCCACCCGGTGCCGCCGGGCGGAACCCGCCGGCGATTGCCCGCCGCCGCGCCGCTGACGCTGCCCGTGGCGGCCGCCCTCACCGCCCGCCGCAGTAGCTTCGGCCGGTTTCTGCGGAACCGCCCCCTGGCGGCGGCGCACCTCGCCGCACTGTTGAAGGCCACCGCAGCCAGCACCGTGCCATCCGAGATCGACGGTCCGGCCGACCGTCCGCTGGCCCGGATCTACGCCTTCGTCAACGCCGTGGCCGCCGTGCCCGCCGGAGGATACGCGTACGACCCGCAGGAGCACAGCCTCGTCGCCATCACCAGTGGCCCACCCGGGGCGTTCCTGCAACGCAACTACACCCTGGCCAACTACAACCTGGAGCAGGCAGCGGTCGTCCTCGTCGCGACGGTGCGCACGCACGCGGTGCTCGACGCCACCGGTGACCGCGGCTACAACCTCGCCAACGCCACCATCGGCGCGATGGCCCAGACCTTCTACACCGTCGCCGCCGCGCTTGGTCTCGGGGCGGGGGTCGCGCTGGGCTTCGACGGCGTCTCCTACGTCAAGGAGCTGGGACTCACCGGCAGTGACGAGTTCCCGCTGCTCATCATGCTCGCCGGCGAGGAGCGCGGGCAGCTCGGCAACTACCGATACGAGCTGCGATGAGGCAGGCCGTGCCAGCGCCGGGCCCGCTACCGGCCGTGGCCGCCCCCGCCGGCTGGCGTACCGGTGCGTACTTCACCGCCCGGATCGCCGGTCTTCCCCTCTCGACGGTCGACCTGCTCCGTTCCCCGACAGCCCGCACCTGGGCCGACGAGGCGCTGGCCCTGGAGCGTCAGCTGCGCACCGACGGGGCGCAGCTCAGCCAACTCCTGTACGAGCTGGTCAACGACAATGAGGACGAGTCGGTCCGCCGACGGCTGCTGACGCTGCGCCGACAGGTCTTCAACAACGCCCTGCCGGCCGCGCCCGGGCCGGCGCTCGCTGCGGTCGAGCAGACCCGACCGGCGGCCCTGCCGGTCGTCCAGCGCTGGCTCCGGCGACGCACGCAGCTCGCCCGGCACCAGGACGAGGGCTTCGCGATCCTCGCCGCCGACGTCGCCCAGGCCCGCGCCGAGCTGTGGCGGCTGGCCGACGAGCCACGCCTGCGCGGCGGGCTCCAACTCGCCTCACCGACCCTCGACGAACAGCTCGCCGCCGGGAGCACACCGGAGCTGACCCGGCCGGCGAACAAACGGACCCGCCGCGTCGAGCGCTCACTGCTGTCCTACCTGTATCGCACCGCTGGCAAGACCAGCCCGTTCAGTACCTTCACCGCGGTCGCCCTCGGCCGCTTCACCGACACCGGCTCCCAGCTCGAGTTCCCCGTCAACGAGCAGTGGCACCAGCACGTACGCCTCAACGTCGTCCTGGTCGCCCGGCTCGCCGAGCTGGTCACCGCCGACCCGCGGCGGCGCGGCGACCTGATGGTGGAGTTGAGCCCGGGGTGGCGCCGCGACGCGGACCGGATCCGCTACGTGCGGCACTGGGTCACCGCCGGCGACGACAGCGCCACGGTCAGCTTCGACTCGGTCCGCGACGGCCTCTTCTTCCTCCGCCGCAGCGGCATCCTGGACGGGCTCACCGCCCTGTTGCAGCAGCGCGGCACGATGCGCTGTGCCGAGCTGGTGGACCGGCTCTGCCGGGACACCGGGGCCGACCGGCCCGATGGCGAGACCTACCTGTCGACGCTGCTGGAGTTGGGAATGCTACGGCTGGTCGGCCTGGACACCGAGGTGCACGCCACCGACCCGATCCGCGCCCTCGCCGACACGCTGGGGCAGCTGGACCGGCCGTGGGCCGGACAGCTCGTCAACCAACTCCACGAGATCATGCGGCTGGTTGACGCCTACCGGCAGGGCGACCTCGGCCGGCGTCGCGACCTGCGGCACCGACTGCGGGACGCGGTACGCGCGGTGATGCGCTCCCTCGGTGAGGAGAACCCGACCCTGCCGCAGACGCTGCTGTACGAGGACAGCCGGGTGGCCGGTGAACCGGTGACCATCGCGGCCCCGCCCTGGCAGCGGTTGGTCGGCGCGGACCTCGCCACCGTGGAACGGATCCTGCCCGCCTTCGACCAGAACCTGCCACACCGGATCATGTTCCACGGTTTCTTCCTGGCCCGGTTCGGCGTCGGCGGCCGCTGCGACGACCTGCTGCGGCTCGTCGAGGACTTCCACGACGACCTCTACGACCAGTACTCCTCGTACACGGCGGGGCGCCGCCCGTTCGCCGCGGACGGTAGCTACACGCCGGAGGAGAACTGGCTGGGTCGGCCCGAGATGTCCGCGCTCGACCAGGCCCGACAGCTCTTCGCCAAGCGGGTGGCAGCGCTCGCCGACGCCGATCCCCGGTGCCCCGAGCTGTCTCTGCCCGTCGAGCTGTTCGACGAGGTGGGCGCGCTGCTCGGCGCCAACGCCCACCAGGTCCACCCGATGGGGCACTTCGTCCAGCTGGCCCTCCGCGAGCCCGACCCGCTGCTGGTGCTCAACCAGTCCTTCGGCGGGCTCTCCTTCCCGTTCAGCCGGTTCACCCACTGCTTCGACGCCGACACCCCCACCCTCGCCGAACGGTTACGGGCCCAGACGGCGGAGCTCACCCCACCGGGCGTGGTCTTCGCCGAGCTGACCGGGGGAGCGGCCACCACCAACCTGAACCTGCACGCCCGGCTCACCGACCACGTGATCGTGTGTCCCGGCGAAACCAGCACCGTCCCGGCCGACCGGCAGCTCACCCTCGACGACCTCTACCTGGCCCACGATCCGGAAACCGACCGGGTGGTCCTGCGCTCGACCCGCCTCGACAAGGAGGTCGTCGCCGTGTATCTGGGCTACCTGGTGCCGATGGCGCTGCCGCAGATCCCGCGTACCCTGCTGCTGCTCTCGCCGGCGTCGCTGGTGCGGCTCGACGTGTGGCGCGGGGTGCCGGCGGCCACCAGCGACGGTGTTACCGTCCGGCCCCGGCTGCGCCTCGGCAACATCGTGCTCAGCCGCCGAAGCTGGTCGGCGCCGGTCCGCGGGCTTCCCGACTCGGGGGACCCCGGCACCGACCCGGCGGCGTTCCTGGCCTGGCGTCGGTGGCGGGCCCGGCACGGCCTGCCCGAGCAAGCGTTCGCCACCATCTACCCGGCCCAATCCGGTCCGCGCACGGCCAACCCGAAGCCGCAGTACGTCGACTTCGCAAGCGCGCTGTCGCTGCAGGCCCTACGTGCCGCGCTGACTGACCCGGACGACCAGGTCGTCCTGCGCGAGTTGCTGCCCGCCGCGAGCGAACTGGCTGCCCACAGCGCGCTCGGTGGACACGTCAGCGAGCTGGCCGTGGAGACCTTCCGCGTCCACGCGCGGCAGACCGTCGCCGCACCACGATCCGGAGGTAGCAGCCGATGACCGCGTCCGCCGCCGCGCCCACCGACGCCGAGGAGACCGCCGCCCGGCGAGGAGAGTGGATCTCGCTGCACGTCTTCTACGCGGCCAACCCGCAACCGTTGCTGGTGGACTGCGTGGCCCCGCTCATCCGGGAACTCACCGAAGCGGAGCTGCTCGCCGGCCACTTCTTCATCAACTACTGGCTGGAGGGGCCACACGTGCGGCTGCGGCTGCGCCCGCGTACTCCCGCCGACGAGCCGGCGGTGCGGGCGCGGGCCGAGGCGGTGGTCAGCCGCTTCCTCACCACCCGCCCCGCGCTGTACGCGATGGGCACCGGCTACCTGCGGGAGCTCTACGACATCCTCTTCGCGCTGGAGTTCCCCGACGGGCGGCCGGCGGAGCTGGTAGATGCCGCCGGACAGATGCTGCTCAGCCCCAACAACTCATACAGCTACCGGCCGTATGCACCGGAGTACGGCAAGTACGGCGGGCCGGCCGGCATCGAGGTGGCCGAGTGGCACTTCCAGCACTCCAGCGACACCGTGCTGCACGCCATCTCGTCGATGAACCTGCACCTGCGCCCGGTGCTGCTGGGCACCGCCGCGCAGCTGATGACGGTGCACGCCGGCACCTTCCTGCCCGACCGGGAGCAGCTGGTGGACTTCCTCGACCGGTACCACCACTACTGGCACCAGGCCTTCGCCGGCACCAACCTCATCGGCATCGACGAGTACACGCGAATGTATGACAGCGTCGCCGGTGAGCTCGGCCGTCGCGTACGGCAGATTCTCACCCTCGTTGGGCGCGGGGAGGTGCAGCGGCTCCCCGGCTTCCTCCGCGGGTGGGCCGAGCACACGGCCCAACTCCGCGAGAAGGTGCTCGCCCTGACCGCCTCCGGCGAGCTGACGGTCAGCGCGTGGAGCGGCGACGACCGGGTCATCACCGACCCGGGGGAGGCCCTCCCGTTCCTGCTCTCGCCGTACCTGCACATGACCAACAATCGGCTGCACGCCACCATCCGCGACGAGGCGTACCTCTCCTATCTGCTCGCCCGGGTGCTGCGGGAGTCGGCGGTGTCGTCGTGACGCGCCCGGGCCTGCTGGCCAAACGCCCCCGGCTGCGCGAAGACCTGATCTTCTCGCGGCCGTTGCAGCGCGGCCCCGACACGGTCTACCTGCTCAAGGACCGGCGCACCGGCCGAGCGTTCGAAATCCCGCCGAAGGAGCAGTTCCTGCTCCGCCGCCTCGACGGCGTCCGATCCCTCGGTGAGGTCGGCGCCGAGTACGCCGACGAGTACGGTCGTCGCCTCGGCGACGCGCACTGGACCCGGCTGCTGTGGCTCCTACACGAGCGGGACCTGCTGGCCGTACACCCCGCCGGGCCCGCCCCGGCGACGGGCGACGGCGAGCGGGCGACGGCCGACCCGGGACGCTCCGGCGCGCTGGGATGGTGGGCGCACCGGCTGCGATTCCTGCTGCGCCCGGCGGTCTTCGCGCTGGTCGCCGTCCTCGTCGTCGCGCTGCTCGTGCTGGTCGGGCTGCGGCTCGGCCCGCTCTGGCAGACCGCCCGCCCGGCCTTCACCGACCCGGTCAGCTTGGTGGCGCTGGTGTTGCTCGCCTGGTCGAGCGCAGCCTTGCACGAGTTCGCGCACGGGGTGGTGGCCGTCCACTTCGGTGCCAACGTCAACCGGATCAACCTGGTCACCCTCACCTGCCGGGTCGAGGACTACCTCTACCTACCGCGTCGGTCCCAGCAGGTGCTGATCGCGTCGGCCGGTGCGGTAGCCAACGGGCTGGTCCTGCTGCTCGCCGGCGCCGCCCTCATCGTGCTGCCCGGCGCCTTCGCCGACCGGCTACTCAGCGCGTTCGTGCTGGTCGGGGCGGCCCAGACGTTGGTCAACGTCATCGCCCTGCCCCCACTGGACGGCTACAAAGTCCTCAGTCACCTGCTGGACCAGCTGGACCTGGCCCCGGAGAGCCGCCGCTACCTGGCGACCCTTCCCCGGCGCCTGCTGCGCCGGCCCGGCCGCCGCTACCCACGACGGACCGCGGTCTGCCTCGGGCTCTTCGGCGCCGGGTGGTTGCTGGCGAGCGTTGCCGCCGCCAGTTTCGTGATCGTCTATCTGGGCGGCCTGCTTCGACCTTCCCTCGGCGCGCTCGCCTACGTGCTGCCGGCCGCCATCGTCGGTCTGACCGTCGCCGGCTGGCTGGCCCGACCCGGTCGGCCCCGCCCGGCGGACCGGATTCCCGCACCACCAACCAGTGAGAACAACCAGTGAAAGGCGAGCCGATGTCATCCATCGACAGTCCGGCGATCGTGCTGGACGCCGTGAGTAAATCGTATGGCGAGGTGCGGGCGGCCGATGAGGTCTCCATCTCGATCGGCCGCGGCGAGTTCTTCGGCCTCCTCGGCCCCAACGGCGCTGGCAAGACCACCCTTATCGAGATGATCGAAGGGCTGCGCCTTCCCGACACCGGCACCATCACGGTGCTGGGCATGGCACCAGCGCCACGCAACCTCGACCTGCTGCCCCGGATCGGCGTGCAGACCCAGCGTTCGGCCTTCTTCACCCGGCTGACCGCCCGCGAGCATCTGGTGACCGTCGCCGCCCTCTACGGCCTCCCGCCAGCCACCGCCGAGAAGGCGCTGGACCTGGTCGGGCTGACCGATTCCGGGGACGTCCGGGTCACCAAGATCTCCGGCGGTCAGCGCCAGCGCCTCGCCATCGCCTCCACCCTCGTCCACGACCCCGAGGTGGTCTTCCTGGACGAACCCACCGCCGCGCTGGACCCGGAGGCCCGCCGCGACCTCGGCCAGATGCTGCGCAACCTGAAGGCGATCGGCAAGACCATCGTCTACACCACCCACCACCTGGACGAGGCGCAGACCCTCTGCGACCGGGTCGCGATCCTCTCCGCCGGGCGCGTCCTCGCGCTCGACAGCCCCCGCGAGCTGATCGCCCGCTCCGGCATCGGTACCCGACTGGTGGTCCCCGCCGGCCGGCTCAGCCCGGAACAGGCCGGCACCCTCGACGGCGTCAACGGGGTCGCCGTTGAGGACGGCATGCTCGTGCTGCGGACTGCACACACGGCCCGGGTACTCGCCGCCCTCGACGGGGAAGCCGACCTGGACGATGTGGAGACCCGGCCGGCCACCTTGGAAGACGTCTACCTCGAGCTGATCGGAGCGCCGCAGGCATGAGCGCATACGCCGCACTCTCCCGAGCCGTCTACAAGGCGGCCGTACGGGATGCCACGACGGTCTTCTTCACCTTCGCCTTTCCGCTGATCTTCCTGGTCATCTTCGCGCTGATCTTCCGCAACCAGGAGGTCGCCGACACCGGCCGCGGATACGTCGACTACATCGCCCCGGGCGTGCTCTCCTGGGGCCTGGCCAACGCCGCCCTCTTCGGCGTGGCCTTCACCCTGATGCAGTGGCGCAACGACGACCTGCTGCGGATCATCCGACTCTCCCCAACCAGCATCTGGTCGGTGATCGGCTCCCGCTACGTGGTCGCACTGGGCATCGGGGCGGCGCAGTGCGTGCTCTTCGTCGGCGTCGCCATGCTGCCGGTCTTCGGCATGCGCCCGGACCCGACCTGGCCGCTCGCCATCCCGATCATGCTGCTCGCGGTGACCGCCTTCCTCGCCCTCGGCCTGATCGTCGGATCCGCAGCCAACACCCCGGAGGCCGTCGCCGCGATCGCCAACTGCGTCGTGGTGCCGATGGCCTTCCTCTCCGGCTCGTTCTACCCCCTCGAACTGATGCCGGACTGGCTACAGGAGGTCTCCCGGGTGCTGCCGATGCGCTACGTCAACGACGGCATCACGTACGCCTTCACCGGCTTCGGCACCATGACCGACTACCTGGTCTCGTGCGCCGCGCTGGTCGCCTTCACCGCCGTGTTCGCGGTCGTCGGAGTGCGGACCTTCCGCTGGAGCAACGACTCATGACCGACACCGCGGCGGCAGCGCACCCCACCCCCCTCGCCGCCGCCGCGGCCCAACTCCGACAGCACCTGCGCCGCCGATGGCTGGCCCAGCCGACCGGCGCCACCGAAGACCGGCGGGCCCGGCGAGCCGGAGCGGCACCGAGGGTGGTGACGCTGGGCGACGCTCCCGCGCCCGCCGTGGCCGACCCGGACCGGTGCGCCGCCACCGTGCACCTCACCGCTGCCACCGTGCTGATCGGACCCTTCGGTGGCGCCGCTGGCCGGGCCTGCGGGCACTGCCTGGCCATCCGTTGGCAGCGGCTACGCAGCCGCAGCCAACGCGACGCTCTGGAGGTCGGTGACCGGACGACCGCGGTCGGCCCGTGGCCGCAGCTGACCGCCTACCAGCTCGACGCCGTCTGGGAGCTCTACCGCGCCAGCCACACCGGCCCACCACTGCCGCCGCCACCGAGCTGGGACCGGCACAGCACCCCGCTGCCCCGGGTCAGCCAGCTCGACCTGGCCGGCCTGCGGGTCCGCACCCACCCGCTGCTGGCCGAGCCGTGCTGCCCCAGCTGCACCCGGCAACGCCCCGATAGCCCCGACACACCTGACCCGCTGGTGCTCGCGCACCAACCCCGGCCCAAGCCGCGACCCGACACGTACCGGCTGCGTCCCCCCGACGACTATCCACTGCCAGCGGCCGCGCTGGTCAACCCGGTCTGCGGCGTACTCGGTGCGGGTACCGCCCTCACCATCACGTCACCGACCACCGCACCGGTGACCGGCAGCGTCTTCATCCGCGGCTACGGTGGGCTGCTCGACGTCTCCTGGAGCGGCCAGTCCAGCGGCTACGACGCGAGCCGCGCGCTGGCCCACCTCGAAGGGCTGGAGCGCTACGCCGGGACCCACCGACGACGCAACGTCACCCCGGTCCTCGCCGCCTACGCCGATCTCGGCCCGGAGGCGCTGCACCCGGACCGCTGCGGCCGGCACCCCGACGAGGTGTACGACACCGACCCGATCCTGCGCCGGTTCGACCCTGAGCGACCGATCCCCTGGGTGTGGGGCCAGAACCTGCACACCGGCAGGCCCGTACTGGTGCCGCGTCGGCTGTGCTTCTACAGCTCGCCCGCCGCCGGCGACACCTTCGTCCTCTCCTCCTCCAGCGGCTGCGCGACCGGCAGCTGCCTGGCGGAGGCCGTCCTGTTCGGCCTGTTGGAGCTGATCGAGCGGGACGCGTTCCTGCTCGCCTGGTACGGCAACCTGACTCTGCCCCGGATCGACCTCGACACCTGCCCGCCGGTTGTGCGTGCGATGGCCGACCGGGCGGAGCTGCAGGGCTACCGGCTCTACGCCTTCGACAACCGGATCGACCTCGACGTACCCGTGGTCACCAGCCTCGCCGTCCGCCACGACGGCGGCCCCGGCCTGCTGTCCTTCGCCGCCGCCGCCCACCTCGACCCGCGGCAGGCGGTCACCGGCGCGCTCGCTGAGGCGCTCACCTACATCCCGCACCAGCCCACCACCGTGCGCCGACGCCGGGCCGAGCTGGAACGGATGGCCGACGACTACACGCTCGTCCGCCGGCTGCCCGACCACGCGGCACTCTTCGGCCTACCCCGGATGGCGGTGCACGCCGGAAGCTACCTCGACGACCGGGGCGCGCTCCCCATCGCGCAGCTCTTCGCCGGCTACCGACCCCCCGGCACGCCGGATCTCCGCGACGACCTGCGCCGGGTGCTCGACCTGCTGGCTGCGCGCGGGCTTGAAGCGATCATGGTGGATCAGACCACACCAGAGCAGGAGGCGGTCGGACTCCGCTCGGTCTGCACGATCGTGCCCGGCATGCTTCCGATCGACTTCGGCTGGATCCGGCAGCGGGCTCCGCACCTGCCGCGGCTACGGACCGCACCGGCGGTGGCGGGCCTCACCGACGCCGAACTGACCGACACCGACCTCCGCCTCGTGCCGCACCCCTTCCCCTAACGGCCCCGGCGCACCCGTCAGAAAGCGACCGCTCGTGCCGACCTTTCGACGTTTCACTGCCACAACTATTGTGGATCATTCGACCTATCGGTGCCGAACGGGTTGTCGATGACGTACCGCCAGCAGCCGTCCGGCCCTCGCCGTGCCACGTCGGTAGCCGTGCCCTCCAGGTGCACATGCTTCCCGTCGGGGCCCTGGCCGTCTATGGTCCAGTCGACGATCAACAGGGCGATGTCGTCGGCTACGTAAACATGCCGTGGGCGAACGTCGATTGGTAGCCCCAGGCCGAGGAATTGTTGATTGGCCGCAGCCCGGGCGGCGCCGGTGACAGGTTGGCCCGGCGCGGCGACAAAGACGCCGTCCGGTTCGTAAACCTGTTCAACAGCACCGACGTCCCCGGAGTTGAAGGCTCGAGCGAAGACCAGCGGGTGTTGGCTGGCATTGTCGGTGAGAGCGACAATGCCAGGGTGGTTGGTGGAGTCAGTTGGCATACGGTCAGTCAAACCGAGCCCGTCGCAGGTAACCAAACGGTGAGCAACGGCTGGGATCGCGACCTCGTTCTAGACACCCGAGGTGAAACAAGACATCCGGAGCCGACCTGCCCGGTGGAGGTGGCCCTCGCTGCCATCGCCGGCCGATGGACGACGCTGCTCCTACGAGAACTGATGCACGGGCCCCGTTCCTTCAGTCAGCTTCGGGTCGCACTGCCCAGGCTGAGCGCAAAGGTCTTGAGTGAGCGGCTCGCCACGCTGACGCGGGCCGACCTGGTCGAGTGCGAGCGCCAAAAGGGCTTCCCCTCTCATGTCAGCTACCAACTCACCCCAGTCGGCCGGACCCTCAAGCCACTCCTGATCGAGCTGTATCGGACTGGCGACGCGCTCCTCCGGGAGAGGGCGGCCTGGGGTGATCGGTCCGTTTCAGGGCGAGGGTGAACATTCCGGGGTCCGTCTTCGGCTAGGGCGTGACGGTTGACCATGCGTTTGAATTCGCGCGGGCCGAAAGAGCTTCAACCGGCGCAGGTAATAGATAATCTCACACGTCTGCGGACCGCCCTGTCCAGCGGCCGTCACCGTCCATGCTGCTACTCAGGAACTTCGTCGGCGGTGATGTCTGGACTGGCGTCGAGGCCGGTGGCGATCTGGGCCGGCAGCGGGTAGGCACGTTCGACCGGCAGGTGAGCTGCTGCCGCCGAGTCGTCGCCGCAGCGCAGTAGTTGCCGTATGCGTTGAACAGTCGCGGTGATGTCCGTGATGGCCACCGTCCAGTCATCGACGTACCGGTCGACAGCGTCACCGGAGAGCCCAACCTGCAGCGACCGGTACGGCAGCGCCTTCAGCTGCAGCGATCGCTCTGGATCCCACTGCACTCGTACGGGGCTGGTCTTCAGCTGCCGCGACCAGGTCGCCTTGTCGCGGTGCAGGTCTCGGTCATAGCGACTCAGGCAGGCTCGCGCCAGCGCCCACTCAAACCCCTCCCGCGTGATGTCGATGGACAGTACGTGCTCTGGCCCTGGCTTGGTGGCCCAGCGCAGTCGACCCGTGCCTGTCGATGAGCTGGACGAGCGCTTGCCTCCCCGTTCGGAGGGGAATTGGTTGATCGGGGCAGCGCCACACCTCCCCGATGGACGCTGTGGAGTTGACCCCGACGCAGCGTCATGGTTTGCGATGGTCGTATGAGCAAGGTGTCGTGGGCCTATTTGGCCTCCTACGTTCTATCCATGCTGGGTAACTCCATTGCCGGGGTGGTCCTGCCGTTGCTGGTCCTGCAGACCACCGGCAGTGTGCTCGCCACCGGTGCGGTCGCCGTTGCCTCGGCGCTGCCCGCAGCCGTCGCGGGGCTGGTCATGGGCGTGGTGATCGACCGGATCAACCGGCGTACGGCCGCCGTGCTCACCGATGTGATCTCCGCGCTCTCGATTGCCGCGCTGCCCTTGGTCGACGCCGCCGTCGGGCTCGCGCTCGGCTGGTTCGTGCTGTTCGCGGTGCTTGGCTCGTTCGGCGACGTGCCGGGACTGACCGCCCGGGAAGCGATGATCCCGGGCATCATCCGGACCGGGCGGACGAGCGCCGAGCGGTTGCTGGGACTACGCGAGGCGCTCGGCGCAATGGTCATGCTGATCGGGCCGGCGGTCGGGGCGGTGCTGATCGCGGCGTTCGACGGGGTCGCCGTGCTGTGGGTGACCGCGGCGACCTCGGCCTCGGCCGCGGCGGTCACGATGCTCATCCCGCGCGGGGCCGGCGTGGTCCCGGCTGCGGTGATCCCGGCAGACGGGGCCGCGCCGCAGCGGGTGGTGCTGCGCGACGGCTGGCATACCCTGCGCCGTTCGCCGTTCCTGCTGGCCACCACCCTGATCAGTGTCGGTGTGGTGGTGGTTCTGGCCGGCTTCCAGGCGTTGGTCCTGCCGGTCTACTTCACTCTGCAGCAACGGCCTGAGCTGCTCGGACTGGTGCTCAGCTCGCTCGCTGTCGGACTGCTGATCGGCGGCGGGACGTACGCCACGGCGGGCAGCCGGGGCCGGCGGCGTACCTGGTTCCGGACCGGATTGCTGATCATGATTGCCGGCTTCAGCGCTATGGCGACGCTGGCGAGCCCGTGGATCGTGCTCGGCGCTGCGGCCCTGGTCGGGCTCGGCAACGGGCTGTTCGGCAGCCTGATCGGCGTGCTCATGGTCGAGCGAATTCCGGACGCGATGCGGGGTCGGGTGATGAGCCTCCAGAACTCGCTGCTCACCCTTGCCCCGGCACTCGGCATGGGCGGTGCCGCACTGCTGGTCGCGGAGTTCAGCGCTCGCACCGGCGCGATTGTCCTCGCCCTCATCTGGCTCATCACCGGCGTCGCCGCGATCGGCGCACGGGCACTGCGCGACCTGGAACCAAGGCCGGCACCCGAGGCCGAACTAGTATGTTGACCTGGAGGAACGATGAATAGCGGCGAGATCGCCCGGCTGGCCGGAGTCAGCGTCCGCACCCTGCGGCACTATCACCAGGTTGGGGTCCTTCCCGAGCCGGCACGGCGGGCGAACGGCTATCGCGAGTACACGGTGCGCGACCTGGTGCTGCTGCTGCGCATCCGGCGGCTGGCCGAGGTCGGCATCCCCCTCGACGAAATTCCGCCGATACTGGAGGCCAGCGGCCGGTCCCACGCTGTCCTCGACGAGCTCGACTGCGCACTGGCCGACCAGATCGATCGGCTCACCGCCCGCCGCGAGGTGATCGCCCAGCTTCGCGCCGCCGGAGCCGCCGCGGACACGCCGTCGGAACTGGCCGGCCTGCTCGCGAGCATCGGCAGCAGCAGCGGTCCGGACCTGCCGCCAGAGCTACTCAAACACGACCGCGAAGTGATCTTGTTGCTGCACCACCTCCTGGACAACAAGGGCCGGGCCGAGTTGATCGGGCTCCTCCGTCAGGCCACGGCTCCGGACGTGCTGGCGGCCACCACCGCGCTGGCCGCCCGGTTCGCCGCGCTCGGGCCGGACACCAGCGATGAGGAGATCGACCGGCTGGTCGTCGACTACCACCTCGCCTTGGGCCAGCTGAGCGTCGACGGGTGGACGGAGTTGGATCCGCGGACCCGTGCGTTGCTCATGTCGTACCAGGAAATGGCTTTCAACGACGCCCAGCGTGAGCTTCTCGCCCGGCTGGCCAATGTCGATCACCCATGAACGACTGCGCGACATGCCCGCCCCAGCATGCGACGTCGGGCCACCCTTTCGGATGGCCCGACGTCGTACTGCTGTTGCTCAGGCCGAGCAACTGGTGGTGGAGGTGGTGCTGCTGCAGGTCGAGGTGGTGGCCGACGAGGAGCAGGAGGCGAGGATCGCCTCGGACGCGTCGGCGTAGTCGGAGATAGCGAAGGTCTCCGACTCCAGCTCCATGATCTCCTCGGCGAGGGCGTTGAGGTCGGTGTCGTGCTCCATGGTGACTCCTCCCGGTCGGTGGGCCGGCCGGCTTGTCCGGTCGGCCCACCGCAAGCACACCCCAGGGCGCTTACTGATCGCGTGGTGCCGCTGTCACACATCTCTGTCATTCGATGTCAGTGGAATGACAGCGGCGTCGGCTTGGCTGACCCCATGGCGTTCCTAGCAGCCGATGCCGCCGATCTGGCCGGCCCGCCGGTCGGTCGGGAGATCGTTGCCGCCGCAGCCCGGCTCTACCGCGACCTGCACGCGAATCCGGAGCTCTCCGGGGCGGAGGAGCGCACCGCGGCCCGCTTCGCGGCTGCGCTACGCGGGGTGGGATACCAGGTCACGACCGGAGTCGGTGGGCACGGCGTGGTCGGCGTCCTGCGCAACGGGGCCGGCCCGACCGTCCTGATCCGGGCAGAGCTCGACGCGCTTCCGGTCGCCGAGGAAACCGGCCTGCCGTACGCCAGCACCGCTACCGGCGTAGCCGCCGACGGCCGGACCGTACCGGTCATGCACGCCTGCGGACACGACCTGCACCTGGCCGCGGCGGCCGGCGCCGCCGCCCACCTGGCCCAGGGCCGGGACGGCTGGCGGGGGACGCTGCTGATCCTGGGGCAGCCGGCCGAGGAGACCCTGCACGGGGCGGCTGCCCTGATCGCCGACGGCCTCTACGAGCGGTTCGGCCGCCCCGACCTGCTCCTGGCCCAGCATGCCGCACCGCTACCGGCGGGCATGGTCGCCCACGGCGCCGGTGCGATGACAGCGGGCTGTGCCACTGTGGACGTCACCGTACCCGGACAGGGCGGGCACGCTGCGACCCCGCATCTTTGCGTGGACCCGGTGGTGCTCGCCGCGAACATCGTCGTGCAGTTGCAGGCGCTGGTGGCCCGCCAGGTCAACCCGGCTGATCAGGTGGCGCTCACCGTCGGAACGCTGCGCGCCGGGCACCATGCGGGAGTCATCGCCGATGAGGCCGCCCTCGGGCTGACGATTCGGGCATTGCGTGCGCAGACCCTGGACCGGGTGCTGGACAGCGTGACCCGAATCGTGCGGGCCGCCTGTGTGGCCGCCGGCAGCCCGCGCGAGCCGACGGTACAGGTCGTCTCGCGCACCCCCGCCTATGTGGGGGATCCGGCGGTGACCGCCCGGGTGCGGGACGCTCACGTGGGCGTGTTCGGGTCGGAGCGGGTGGGTTGGTGGCCACCGTCCCTGGCGGCGGAGGATTTTCCGCTGCTGGCCGCCGGGGGGATACGGAGTAGCTACTGGATGCTCGGCACGGTGGGGCCACGACAGTGGCGGAGGGCGCCCGGGGCCAACGCGGCCGAGAAGCTGGGCAACCTGCCGACGAATCACAGCCCGGCCTTCGCTCCCAGCCTCGAGCTGGCGCTGCCGACCGGTGTGACGGCCCTGGTGGCTGCGGCCCGACCGCTGCTCGCCACCGGCTGACCAGCAACCCACGTCAGCGTGGGTGGGGTGCGGATCGGCGTCGGTGGGTTAGCTGGATGAGGACGGCGCCGGTGACGATGAGCAGGCCGGCGGCGCCGATGGTGGTGGGTAGGTCGGGGCCGGTGATGGGGAGGTCGGGATCGTCGGGTGGTGGGTGGATGGTGATGCTGGTGGAGCTGGACTCGCTGTCGGGGCAGGTGCTGGTGCTGGTGTAGCCGGCGGTGAGGGTGTGGGTGCCGGCGGGCAGAGCGGTGGTGTGGGTGGCGGTGGCCCCGGTGGTCAGTGGCTCGGTGGCGAGGGCGGTGGTGCCGGTGCGGAAGGTGACGGTGCCGGTGGGGGGCTCGCCGGTGCAGGTGACGGTGGCGGTGAGGGTGACCTCCTGACCCGCCGTCGGGCTCGGTGGCGTCACCTGCAGCGCGGTGGTGGACGTCGGTGGCGCGGCCAGGGCCAGGCTGTGGCCGAAACCGCCGACGACGGTGGTGCTCACCGGCAGGTCAACCGCCTGGGGAGTGTTGCGGTTGGTGGTGCTCCCGTCGCCCAGCTGGCGATCGTCATTGATGCCCCACGCAAGGGCGGCGCCGGTGGCGGTGACCCCCAGACTGTGTGAGCGGCCAACGGCGATGGCGGTGATCGTGGTGCCGGGGGGAAGGTTGACGGTCACGAATGTGTTGCTGCTGGTGTTGGTGCCGTCGCCGAGCTGACCGTAGAGGTTGTCACCGGCGGCGAGGGCGGTGCCGGCGGAGGTGACTGCCAGGCTGTGGAAGCGGCCGGCGGCGACGGCGGTGAACGCCGCGCCCGTGGGCGGACTTACGGTCACGGGTGTGTTGCTGCTGGTGTTGGTGCCGTCGCCGAGCTGACCGTGGACGTTGTCGCCCCAGCCGAGAGCGGTGCCGGCGGAGGTGACTGCCAGGCTGTGGAAGCGGCCGGCGGCGAGGTCGGTAACTGTCGTGCCCGGGGAGAGGCTCACGGCCACGGGTGTGGTGCTGTCGTTGGTGGTGCCGTCGCCCAGCTGACCGACGCTGTTGCTGCCCCAGCTGAGGGCGGTGCCGGCGGAGGTGATCGCCAAGCTGTGGTCCTCGCCGGCGGCGATGGCGGTGACGGTGGTTCCCGGGGGCAGCTTCACCGCCACCGGCTTGGTGCTGTCGTCGGTGGTGCCGTCGCCGAGCTGACCACGGAAGTTGTCGCCCCAGGCGAGGACGGTGCCGGCGGAGGTGATCGCCAGGCTGTGGGAGCGGCCGGCGGCGATGGCGGTAACCGTGGTGCTCGGGGGGAGGTTCACCGCCACGGGTGCGGTGCGGCTGGTTTTGGTCTCGTCGCCCAGCTGGCCGAAGCGGTTTCTGCCCCAGCCGAGGACGGTGCCGGTGGACGTCAACGCCAGGCTGTGATTGTCGCCAGTGGCGATGCCGGTGACGGTGGTGCCGGGGGGAAGACTCACGGGCATGGGTGTGCCATGGTCGGCGCGAGTCCCGTCCCCCAGCTGACCGTACAGATTGTCACCCCAGGCGAGGATGGTGTCCGACGCGGCGGGGGACGGTGACAGCGTGTTCTGGGCGATCGTGGGCGACACGGCGATCGCCTGCGTCACTGCTACCGCCGCCGTGAGCAGACACCACCCGGCGCTGGCCCATCGCGTCCACCGCGCGCCGGCGTCCTGGACTGACCGCTGGCCGAGCTTCCGCATCGCTCCCACCTTCAAATGGACAAGAGTCGCTAACAGGACAGGCGCTATTGTCGACCAGAGATCCATCCTGTTCGTGGAGAAATGCCGCAGTCACCGTGACCAAGACCGATGGCTGCGGTCAGGGCCGGGCGCCGGAGTCGCGGGTGATCACGCTGAACTGGCCGTCCGACTCCATTCGCATCTTTCGTACGTCAGCCCGGCTGTCGATGCCCTGCTCGTGCGGGTCCCCGACGACGGCTGCATCACGCCGGTGAGCTCATCGCACTGCTCCGCCACACCGTTCCCAGGCCTGCCGCCACTGCCGTTCATCCGGTTCGCCAGCGGCGGCCACCAGCGCCTCCAGCACGCCGATCAGCCCGACGTCGGGCGCGGTGCCGGTCACCGCGACCAGCCGCCGGATCTCGGCGCTACGGCGTCGAACGACCTCGCCGACCAGGTCTCGACCGGCGACGGTCAGGCTGAGCCAGGACACCCGGCGGTCGCTCTCGCCGGTCCGTCGGGCCACCAGCCCTCGTCTGACCAGACGATCACAGGCGCGGGTGACGGTGGAGGGATGGACGTGCAGGCTCGTGGCGAGGTCAACGACCCGGACCGGCCCCTGGGAGACGAGGAGGACCAGGATTCGGTACTGCGACATCGTGAGGTCGACATCGAGGGCGTCGAGGGTGCGGACGGTGACGCCGACCAGCGAGCGGCACAGCGCTGCCAGCGCGTCTACCAGGGGTTCGTCTACCTGAGGCTCGTCCACTACCGTCGACGACCCCGTTGGCTCCACGTAGAGTCGCATCGGCCCATAGTTGCACGGCACTCGTACCACAGTCGGGGGGTGATCATGGAAAACACCGGCTCCATCAGCCGGCGGGAGCAGCGTGCCGCGAGCTGGGAGCGCCTGACTGAGCTGCCGCTGACCGTTTTCTCCCTGGTGTTCCTGGCCGCATACGCTGCGCCGATCCTGGATCCGCAGCTCAGCTCGACATGGACCACGGTCTGTCAGGTGACCACGTTCACCACGTGGCTGGTGTTCTGGCTCGACATGGCTGTCCGATTCATCCTGCATACGCAGCGGCGACGCTTCCTCCGGGAGCACCTGTTCGACCTCGTCGTTCTGCTCCTGCCGATGCTCCGTCCGCTGCGGTCGCTGCGGCTGGTGACGGTGGTGCTCTCGCTCAGCCGGCGGACCGAGGCCTGGGTTCGCGGCCGGCTCGGCATCTATGTGGCCGCGACGACCGTGTTACTGGTGGGGGTGGCCTCCCTGGCGGTCCTGGACGCCGAGCGGGCAGCGCCCGACCCGTCCATCACCAACTACGGCGATGCCCTCTGGTGGGCGGCCGTGACCATCACGACTGTCGGCTACGGCGACTTCTATCCGGTCACCCCGGAGGGGCGGCTGGTGGCGGTCGGCCTGATGATCGGCGGCATCGGGCTGATCGGTTTCGTGACCGGCTCGCTCGCCACTTGGATCGTTGACCGGGTGGCCGGTCGGGACCGGCACCCGGCAGCGACCGCCGAGGACGTCGCGGCGCTGCGCCAGGAGATCGCGGCGTTGCGCCAGCAGCTCGACCCGTCGGCCGGCGCCGGATCCGCCGACCCGCTGGCCCCGCCGGTGCAGCCGGCTCGCACGACCCACCCCTGACGGGGGGACCAGCGGCGGATGCCACCGCCGCGCGGGGCGGGACCGGCCGACGGCGACGCGATCGGGTGTTGTCCCGGCGTGCCGGCGCTCGCGGCGGCGTGGAGCCGCTGGTATGGATGGCATGGCCGACCAGCATTGGTTCTTGGAAGCGGTGGACCTCCTGGTGCGAGTGGTAGAGGCCGCCGGCATCCTCATCATCTTCGTCGGGGCGATGATGGCGTTCGTCCGGTTCCTGCTCGCGGGGTTGTGGCACCGGCGGAGCCGGGCGTTCGTACCGATCCGGCTGACTCTCGGCCGGTTCCTGACCCTCGGGCTGGAGTTTCAACTCGCCTCGGACATCATGCGCACCTCGGTCGCCCCCACCCTGCTGGACATCTCCGAGCTGGCCGCCGTGGCGGCGATCCGAACCGCCCTGAACTTCTTCCTCGCCCGTGAGCTCAAGCAGGAGCGCCGCGAGATCGCCGAGTTCGGCTCGCCCCGGTCCACCGACCCGAAGCGGGCGGGTAAGGAGCACACCCCGTGAACACCCTGGTCGAGTACGCCACCCTGGCCTGCATCGCCGCGGGCATCGGCTCGGCCGCGGTGGTCCTACTGGTGTCCCGGGATGGGCGCCTGGCCCTGCACGTCGGCCTTGACCTGTGGTTGGCCGCCAGTCTGCTGCGGCTCGCCCCGGCGCCGGTGGGGGAGAACCTGCTCTACGTAGTGGCGATCATGGTGATCCGCCAGGTGGTCCGAGTGGGTTTGACCACCGGCGGGGGCCAGCCAGGGCCAGCGGAGCGTGGGTTGTCGCGGCGCCCTCCGGTCCGCTAGCCGCACCGTCGTCAGTCGTCCTGCCGCCAACTGCCCGGCGTACGCGACGGGTCATGCCCCAGCCCGTAGGCGGCGTGGATCTCGACCGCTGTCGTACCACGTCGGCGCGGCACCCGGGCCGGTTTGCCGGTAGTTCCGCCGCCGGTGCCGCCGCCGGTCGCACGATGGGTGGTACGAGCGCCGGCACGCCAGGTGCCGGTGGTGAGGCTACCGGGGGTAGCAAGGTGCAGGAGGTCGTGGCCTCGCCGGTGGAGGAGATCGGCGGGGTGCTGCCGGGGCTGGCCGAGCAGGTGTGGACCAACGCCCGGGAGGAACCGGAGGCGGTGCAGTTCGTCCGGCCCGCACCGGTGTCCCGCGCCTGGTTCGCGCGGCGCTCGGTGCGCGGTGGGGATGTGCCGGTGACGTGCGCCCAGTTCCGGGACGACGTACTCAGCCTCGCCCGCGGCTTCGTCGCGGCCGGGGTGGGGCACGGTGACCGGGTCGGGCTGGTCAGCCGCACCCGGTACGAGTGGACCCTGGTCGACTACGCCCTCTGGGCGATCGGGGCGGTGTCGGTGCCGGTCTTCGAGACGGCCAGCGCGGACCAGCTCGGGTGGGTCCTGTCAGACGCGGGCGTGGTGGGCTGCGTGGTGGAGACCGCCGGTCAGGCCGAGTTGGTCGCCAGCCAACGTTCAGACCTGCCGGCGCTGCGCGACGTGTGGCAGATCGACGCCGGCGATCTGATCGATCTGGCTGGCCAGGGCCGTGCGGTTGAGGACGCGGTGGTGGACGGCCGGCGTCGTCGGGTGACCGGCGGTGACATGGCCACGATCGTCTACACCAGCGGAACGACCGGCCGGCCAAAGGGCTGTGTGCTGACCCACCGTTCCATTCACTGCGATGTGAGCGCCGCGGTCTCGGTGCTGCCGCAGCTGCTCCACGCCGGGGCGACCACGGTGTTGTTCCTGCCGCTGGCCCACGCGTTCGCCCGGATGATCCAGGTCGGGGTGGTGCAGACCCGCAGCACGATGGTGCACAGCGCCGACATCGCGGGTGTGCTGGAGCAGCTGCGCCGGCACCGGCCGACGTTCGTCCTGGCGGTGCCCCGGGTCTTCGAGAAGCTGCACAGTCGGGCCCGGCAGAAGGCCGAGGAGAGCCAGCGGGGCTGGTTGTTCCGGCTCGCCGAGCGGGTGGCGGTGCGGTACAGCCACGGCCTCGATCGCTCCTGGGGCCCGAACCCCCTGCTCCGGCTCGCCAGAGGCGGGTTCGACCTGCTGGTGTACCGGAAGCTGCGGGCCGCCCTGGGCGGTCGGTGCTCCGCGGCGATTGTCGGCGGGGCGCCGCTCGGCGAATGGCTGGGACATTTCTTCCGGGGCGCGGGCCTGCTGGTGTTGGAGGGGTACGGACTCACCGAGGCGTCCCCGGCGTTGACGGTGAACACGCCGACCACACAGCGGGTCGGCACGGTCGGTCGACCTTTGCCGGGGGTGCGGATCCAGATCGCCGACGATGGTGAGATCCTCGCCCGCGGCGACCCGGTCTTCCCGGGGTACTGGAACAACGCGGAAGCAACCCGGGCGGTGTTCACCCAGGACGGGTGGATGCGGACCGGTGACCTGGGAGAGCTTGACTCGGACGGCTTTCTGCGGATCACCGGGCGGCAGAAGGAGATCATCGTTACCGCCTCGGGGCAGAATCTCGCGCCCGCGCCGATCGAGGAGGCGATCCGCGCGCACCCGTTGGTCAGCCAGTGCATGCTGATCGGCGACGGTCGCCCCTACGTCGTAGCGCTGATCACCATCGATCAGTCGGCCTGGGATCGGTGGCGTTCCGAGCATGGCCGTTCGGACGACGCGACCGTGGCCGAGCTGCGGGACGACCCGGAGCTGTGTGGCGAGATCCAGGCGGCCGTTGACCGGGCGAACGCGACCGTCTCCCGGGCCGAGCAGGTCAAGACCTTCCGCATCCTGCCCCGGGATCTCACCGAGGCCGATGGCGAACTCACCCCCATTCTCAAGATCAAAAAAAGTGTGGTCGAGGAACACTTCAGCGACGACGTCAACGCCCTGTACCAGGGCCATTGAGCTGGGCGGGCGTACCGGAAGGGGTGCCATGGCAGCCGGCTTCATCGGCGTGGTGATCGTGCTGGTCGTTCTGGCGCTGCTCGGCGCCCTGAGCCTGCGGATCGTGCAGCAGTACGAACGCGGGGTGGTCTTCCGCTTCGGGCGGGTGGTGCTGCCCGTCCGGGAACCCGGCCTGCGGCTGATCATTCCGATCGTGGACCGCATGGTCCGGGTGAGCATGCAGACCACGGTGATCGACGTGCCGGCACAGGGGGCGATCACGCGGGACAACGTGACCCTCAAGGTCGATGCGGTGGTCTACTTCCGGGTCGTGGACCCGGTGAAGGCCCTGGTGAACGTGGAGAAGTATCCGGCAGCGGTGCTCCAGATCTCGCAGACCGCGCTGCGCTCGGTGATCGGCAAGGTGGACCTGGACACCCTCCTCGCCGACCGGGACAAGGTCAACGCCGACCTCAAGTCGGTGATCGACGACCCGACCGAGGGGCCGTGGGGGCTGAACATCGAGCGGGTCGAGGTCAAGGATGTCTCGCTGCCGGAGGGGATGAAGCGGTCGATGTCCCGGCAGGCCGAGGCCGAGCGGGACCGGCGGGCCCGGGTCATCGCCGCCGACGGTGAGTACCAGGCGTCCCGGCGGCTCGCCGACGCCTCCCAGACCATGGCCAACACCCCGGGGGCCTACCAACTGCGGCTGCTCCAGACCGTGTCGGATGTGGCGGCGGAGAAGAACAGCACCCTGGTGATGCCGTTCCCGGTGGAGCTGCTGCGCTTCTTCGACAAGTACGCGCGCGGCGCCCCGACCGACCAGGACGAGACGGTGGCGGAGCAGGCAGCGGCGGTGGCCGGTGACGGGCACCGCCGCGACGACGGGCTGCGCCCGGCCCGGTGAACGGCTACCATCGGCCGCATGACCTGGCGACATTGATCCACCGCTGAGTGCCCTTCCCGTGGGCCACCGCGGTCGCCGTACCTCCGGCGTCCGCACCCAACCCACGGGAAGAAACGATGATCTCCGACCCGACCGCACCGAGAGGTGGCCCGCGCCCGGGCCCGATCGCCGCGCCCGACCGGCAGGTCCGGTCACTCGCGGCAACCCTCTACGGGTACGCGTTCCTGCGCGACCTCGTCCTGCTGTACCCCGTCTACCCGCTGCTGTTCACCGACACCGGTCTGACGGTGTGGCAGATCTCGACCCTGTTCGTCATCTGGTCGGCCAGTTCGATCGTGCTGGAGGTCCCCTCCGGGGCGTTGGCCGACGCCGTCTCCCGGCGGCTGCTGCTCTGCCTCGCGCCGCTGGTGACCGCCGCCGGCTTCGCGCTCTGGACACTCGTGCCCTCGTACCCGGCCTTCGCGGTGGGTTTCCTGCTCTGGGGCGTCGGCGGCGCGCTCGCCTCCGGTGCGTTGGAGGCCCTGGTCTACACCGGCCTGGACGGGCTCGGCGCGGCCAGCCGGTACGCCCGTGTCATCGGCCGGGCCCGCACCGCGGAAACCCTCGGCGTGTTGGCCTCCCTCGTGTTGGCGGCGCCGGTACTCGCCCTCGGCGGCTACCCCGCTCTCGGCGTAACGAGCGTCCTGGCCTGCCTGGGGGCTGCCGCCGTCGCCACCCGCCTACCGGAGCACCGCGAGCCGGCCCCCGGACCGGACGCCGACCCCGACGACGGTGAACCCGGCTGGTGGGCCTCCCTGCGGGGCGGGCTGGCCGAGGCGCACGCCGACCGGGCGGTGCGCGCGGCGGTGCTGCTGGTCGCCGCCGTCGCGGCCGGATGGGGGGCGCTCGACGAGTACCTTCCGCTGTTGGCCCGAGACGTCGGGGCGAGCGGGCCGGCCGTGCCGTTGCTGCTCGTACTCACCTGGGTCGGTGTCGCCGTCGGCGGCCTGCTCGCCCCGGCGGGGGAGCGGCTGGGCCGCCGCGGGTACGCCGGCCTGATCGGTGGGGCCGCCGGGGCGCTCGCCGTGGGCGCGCTGATCGGTCACCCGGTCGGGTTCCTGCTGGTGGGCGTCGCCTTCTGCGGTTTCCAACTGGCCACTGTGCTCGCCGACGTCCGGCTCCAGGCGCGGATCGTCGGTCCGGCCCGCGCCACCGTCACCTCGCTCGCCGGGATGGCGACCGACACGACGATCATCGCGTGCTACGTCGGGTACGGCCTGCTCGCCACCGTCGCCGGCAACCGGGTCGCGTTCGCGGTGGCGGTGGCGCCCTACCTCGTCGTGGCGCTGCTGGTGGCCGCCGTACGACCGGTCCGCCGATGATCCAGGCCGTGGATGTGACAGCGTACGCGCGCGGGCGCCCCGCTCCGACCAGGACGAGGTCCGGGCGGAGCGGGGCGCCACGTACGCGTCAGACGGCCGATGCCGTACGCAGCGGTCGCCAGGCGATGACAGCGATGAGCGCCAACACGACGGCGGCGGCCCAGAACGGTGTGGTGAGTCCCCACGCCCCGGCGAGCAGGCCGCCGAGGAGCGAACCGAGGGCCGCTCCACCGAGATCGAGTAGTGAGTAGACGCTGCCGACCCGGCCGAGCAGGTGCGCGGGCACGACGCGTTGGCGCAGCGTTACCACGATGACGCCCCACACCATGGTGTGGATCCCGAAGACGATCAGAATGGCGGCGGCGACGAGTGGGGTTGTGGTGATCGCCAGGGCGACGTGGGTGACGAACTCGACGACGAGGCCCGCGCGGAGCAGGGTGCCGGCCCCGACGATCCGTTGTAGCCGTGGCGCGAGGACGGTACCGACCAACCCGCCGACGGCGAAGGTGGTCAGGAGGAAGCCGAAGCCGAGGTCGGACAGGCCCAGTCGCTGCCGGGCGTAGAGGATCAGGGTGGCGAAGGCGGCGCAGAACGCGAGGTTCGCCAGCCCCATACTGACCGCGAGCGTACGCAGCAGTCGATGTCCGAACAGCCAGCGGACCCCGTCGGTGATCTCCTCCCGCAGGCTCCGGCGCGGTGCCACCGGCGGAAGGGCGGGGATCGGCCGGATCGTCGCCACCAGCGCCGCGGCCACGGCGAAGGTCAGGGCGTTGACGCCGAACGGCGCGGCGGCGGCGATGACGAACAGCCACGCCCCCAGGGGCTTGGCGACGAACTGGTTGGCGATGGTGAAGGTCGCCATCAGCCGGGCGTTGGCGCTGGCCAGCTGGTCCGGTGCCACGATGGCGGGCAGGAACGCGCCAGCGGCGGTGTCGGCCAGGGTCTCCCCGGTGCCGAGGAGGAAGAACACCGCGTAGACCAGCGCGACCGTGGCGGTGTCGGTGGCGACGGCGAGGGTCAGCGCGGTGAGTGCCGCGGCGCGCAGCGCGTTGACGGCCACCACCAGCTTGCGGCGGTCCAGCCGGTCCACGTAGGCGCCGCTGATCAGGGCGAACAGCAGCCAGGGCAGTTGTTGGACGAAGACGGCGCCACCGATGAGCGCCGGATTGGTGGTGATGGCGGCGACCAGCAGTGGACCGGCCGCCATGGTGACTCCGTCACCGATGTTGGACACGGCCGAGGCGGTCCACAGCTTGGTGAAGTCCGCGCCGAGACGCGCGGATACAAGGGCACGCAAAACAGCTCCTCGAGCAAGGGAAACGGTCGTCTTTGGGAGCGACCGCTTCGCGGCGAGGAGCGCTACACCGTCGGGTCCGAGCCCGACGGTGGAACCGGCTAGCGCGCGGTGTGCTCTCGCGGCGAAGCGGTGACCGTGACCTTGCCCTGGCGCATGCCAACTCCTAACTGTCGATCACGGCCAGGATAGCCGCGATCGGGTGGATGCGAGAACCGCTCGGCTGACCCGGTGACGCCGGTGAATGCGGGGCGGCCGGTCCGGCCGGTGGCCCCGACCGTGAGTGTGGCAGCGTGTGAGGGTGCCCACCGTCGACGTTGACCTCGCCCTGGTCGGAGGGGGCGGCGCGGGATCTCTCGTGCTCGCCGCCCTAGACCGGCGGGACGTGCGTGGCCTACGGGTGGCGGTGATCGATCCGGTGCACCGTCGCGGGGCGGACCGGACCTGGGCCTTCTGGGGCCGACCCGACGACGGGCTCGACCCGCTGCTGACGGCGAGCTGGTCCCGGGTGGAGGTGACGACCCCCGAGCGGCACCGCGTGCTCGACCTCGCCCCGCTGCGGTACGCGATGCTGCGCTCGGCCCCCGTCTACGAGCGGGCCGCCCGCGCCGAGCGGCGGCTCGGCGCGGTCCGCGTCGGCGCCCGGGCCGAGGCGGTCGAGGACGACGGCGACCGGGTCACCGTCCACGCCGGCGGATCGACGCTACGGGCATCCTGGGTCCTCGACTCCCGGCCGCGCCCACCCCGGCGAGCCGGGCGTACCAACTGGTTGCAGCACTTCCGTGGTTGGTGGCTCGAGGCCGACCGGCCGCTCTTCGACCCGGGTCGGGCGGTGTTGATGGACTTCCGCACCCCGCAGCCGATCCGGGGGGTCTCGTTCGGGTACGTGCTGCCGGTCAACGACCGGTACGCGTTGGTCGAGTACACCGAGTTCACCCCCGGCCTACTCACCGACGCCGGCTACGACGCGGCGCTGGCCGGGTACCGGGACCGGCTCGGGCTGGACCCGGCCCGGCTGCGAGTGCGGGAGGTGGAGAACGGGGTTATCCCGATGACCGACGGTCCGTTCGACCCGCGGCCCTCGCCCCGGGTGGTCCGCCTCGGCACCGGCGGTGGCGCCACCCGACCCTCCACCGGCTTCACGTTCGCCGCCATGCACCGGCAGGCGGGGCAGATCGCCGCGGCCCTCGCCGACGGGCGGGCGCCGGTGCCGGCACCCGCGTACCCCCGCCGGCACCGGTGGCTGGACGCGGTCGCGCTGCGGGCATTGGACCGCGGTGGGGTGGGCGGTCCCGCCTTCTTCGACCGGCTCTTCGACCGCAACCCGGCCGAGCGGGTGCTGCGCTTCCTGGACGGGACCACCAGCCCGGCCGAGGAGGTCGCGCTGATGGGCACTACCCCGGTGGCACCGATGCTCACCGCCACCGCCGGTGACGCCGCCGCCCGGCTGCGGGACCGGCTCCTGCCGTGGCGGCGTCCCGTCGCCGGGCAGGTCCCGCCGCCGGTCACCGGTGCGAGGCGACGCCCCCAGCCGGACGAGTGACCTACCCTGCTGTACGAGTGCCGCCGTGCCGGGCTCACTCCCGGTTCGGGTCGACGGCCCCGGACACGTCCGCCACGTCGTAACCGGCCCGACTGATCTCCCGCGCCGATCGCCGGTCTTCGGCGGGTAGGTCGGCGAAGTCGTCACCGACGTCCTCGGTCTGCGGCAGCGACTCGCCCGGCGGCCGAAGCGACGCCTCCATCGCCGTGACGCCGTCCGGTTCGTCCGTATCGGCCAGGTCGAAGCGGTGTTGCTCGGTCATGGCGCACTCCCGCCCGTCGGCTCCCGGTGACCGCCCGGCCCCCGCACCTGCCGCGGCGACCGAAGTCGGCTTACCCGGCTTCACCTACCCGGACGCCGCCCGGAGAAACGCGGGGAGCCGCCCCGAGCGCGCGGCGGGGCTGCCCAGTGCGCGGGTCGGCTGCGCTGCGGCGGAAGACCGGTGGCCCGGTCGCCGCGGGCCGCATCCAGCTGAGACTGGTGCACGAAGAGAGCGCCCGACAGATCCGCGCCACGCAGGTCGGCCCCGCGTAGGTCCGCACCGGTGAGGTCCGCGCCGGTCAGGTCGGCCCCGCGCAGGTCGGCACCGACCAGCTGGGCGCCGCGCAGACTCGCCCGACGCAGGTCGACTCGGCGCAGGTCGGCACCGAGCAGGGCGGCACCGCGTCGGTCGACGCCAGGCCGGCCACCCCGGGCCCGGACATGGTCAGCGGCCTGGGCCAGCAGCGGAACGACTCCGCTCCGATGCGTGTCAACGGCCAGCGACCGCAGCGACTCCGGGTCGCCGCCGGCCAGCCGGTCGGTGGTGGCCAGCGCCTCGGCCAGCGCGGCCCGCAGTGGTGCGGGCAGCTCCATCGTCAGTGCCTCGGTCAGATGCCAGAGCAGTTCGTGGAGCGGCCGTACCACGGTGAAGGTGTCGAACATCGCCCGGGCGGTGGGCTGGTCGTCCCGCCAGTCCCGCCCCCCGAAGGTCACCTGGGTCACCCGCTGGCCGGCGCCGAAGCAGTCGAAGACGGTGCAGCCGGGGAAGCCGCGGCTGCGCAGCTCGGAGTGGATCCCGCAGCGGAGGTCCGGGCGCAGGTTCGGGCAGGGTCGTCCGGCCGGCTTGTCGATCGCGAAGTCGGCCGAGGCGGCGAAGGCGGGCGCCACGCAGCAGATCCCTACGCATCGGGAGCAGTCGGCGCGCAGCTCCTCCGGGCCGACCGCTGTCATGCTGACCGACTCTCCTGCGCGGGGCGCTCGATGCGAACCCTCCGACTTTGCCCCGGCGTCGGAGGTGTGGCCCGATGTGCGGCGGCTGCGATGTTGACCTCGCCCGTAATTATGGACTGGGTTGAGGCAAGGGTCGGGAAGGGGGTTGTCATGGCACGGAACCATGTGCGACTCGGCGGGTTCTTAGCAGTAACCACGAGAGGCTGACTCGGAAATGCGCGAACTGGACGTCGACGCCACCGCACCCGGTCCCGAGGCCGACTCACCACGGGAGGCGGCGATCCGGCTCACCGCCGTCACCAAGCGTTACCCCGGCCCCCACGGCACTACGAAGACCGCGACGGACGGGGTCGATTTGACGGTCCACCACGGCGAGATCTTTGGCCTCCTCGGCCCGAACGGAGCCGGGAAGACCACCACGATCGAGCTGCTGGCCGGCCTGCGCCGCCCCACCTCCGGGACCGTGCGCATTCTGGGACTTGACCCCACGACCGAACGCGACGAGGTGCGCCGCCAGGTCGCCATCCAGCCCCAGCAGGCAGCGCTCTTCCCGCAGCAGACTGTCGCCGAACTCCTGCGGGTCTGGGCCTCCTTTTACCCGGCGCCCGAAGCCCCCGAGGCCATCATCGAGCGCATCGGCCTCACCGAATCCCGGGATGTCCGGGTGGCCAAGCTCTCGGCCGGACAACGCCAACGCCTGCTCGTCGGCACCGCCCTCATCTCCCGCCCCCGGGTCCTGATTCTCGACGAGCCTTCCACCGGCCTCGATCCCAACGCCCGCCAGGAACTCTGGTCCGCGATCCGTGGCCACCGCGTCGGCGGCGGCACGGTTCTGCTCTCGACCCACTCCATGGCGGAGGCCGAGACGCTCTGCGACCGGGTGGCCATCCTCCACCAGGGCAAGGTCACCGTCGCCGGAGCGCCCCAGGAGCTCATCGCCCACCACGCACCGGAACGCGAGGTCCGCTTCACCGTCGCCGCCGGCACCGACCTCACCGGCCTGCGCGCCGCCGACGGCGTTACCCACGTGGAATCCCACGACACCGCTGACGGCACCCGCGTCACCGTTCGCACCCGCGACTCCGACCTCGTACTCAGCCAGCTCACCGGCCCCCTCGCGGCCACCCGGATCCAGCTCAGGGAAGCAGGCCTGGAGGCGGTCTTCCGCCACCTCACGGGCGTGCCGTTCCAGCACGCCGCCGAAGGCGCACCTGCGGACAGCCACCCGGAAGGGGCCACGGCGTGATCACCACTGCCACCCGCGAACTGGCCATGCTCCACGCCCGCGAACTCCTCCGCGAGCCCCGGTACTTCTACTTCGCGCTCTTCTTCCCCTTCGGAATGCTGGCCATCTTTCTCGGCATCGGCGCGGTCGTCCCACCGGAGAGCGGCGCCCCGGACTTCATCCAGCTGGTCATCCCGATGGCCATCTTCCTGGCCGTCACCAGCTCCGCGCTCACCGTCACGGCTGGCCCGCTGGCCACCCTGCGGACCAACGGGACCCTGCGCCTCCTAGGCACCACCCCCGTGGGTCGAGCCCGTCTCATCCGCACCCACATGTTCCCGCGGGTCCTCATGGTGACCGCCCAGACGGTCGCCCTGCTCGCGGTGGCCGGCGGCTTGGGCAAAGTGGAACCAGCCCGGCTGCCCGCGCTGTTCGGCATCGCCCTCCTGGGCCTGGCCATGTTCGGCGGCGTCGGCTACCTCATCGGCGGCCGCCTGGCCTCGCCGGACGCCGCCACCAACGTGGGCACGCTGGTCCAGCTCTCCGCCCTCTTCCTCAGCGGCCTCGCCTTCCCCATGGAGCTTTTGCCGGACGCCGTCCGTACCACCCTGGGTCTGCTCCCGAGTACCTTCTTCGCGGACCTCATGCTCACCCAGATGCCGGACGGCTCACCCCAGCACCCGGTGTGGCTCTCGATCCTGGTGGTGCTCGCCACCACGGCCGTGGTGGTGTGGCTGGCGGTCCGCACCTTCCGCTGGGACCAGGGTTCACCCAGATTCGTCGACTGAGTTGCGGCAGGGGATTGTGCCTGCCGCGTCTCCTCTGACATCCTCCTGGATGGACGCTGCCAGTGACGGTTGCCAATCCCGGAGGCCGCGCTGCGGCGACGCCTTCTTCGGGAGGAACCTTGTGAAGCGCAGACGTCGCCAGCTACTCGCCGGACTAGCGATCGTTGCCCTCGCCGCGACGACGGGTGTTGCCGGAATCCACCTTGCCGGCACCGAAGTGCCGGCCGCCGCCGCGGCGACCGGGGACGGCGAGTTACCGAACGCCCTCGGGGCCCACCTGGAGCAGATGCGCCGGTCAATACCGGGCAACGACGGCATGTCGCTGGACGGCCCGGGCGGCGCCGCGCAGCAGGAGTTCCTCAAGCGGGCCTACCCGGCCAACGAGGTGAGCCTCGCCGAGGTCGACCGCGCGAAGGCGGACTTCGCAGCGGCGGAGCGCCGGTTCCGGGGCGGCCAACGGTGGACCAACGTCGGGCCGAGCGAGGCGGTTTACCCGTTCACCGAGTACCGCAACGCCTTCAACTACGTTCCCAACGAGTACGTCGCCGGTGGCCGGGTGACCTCCCTCGACATCAGCCCCGACTGCAACCGGTGGCTCTGCCGGGCGTACGCCACGCCCGCCGGTGGTGGCGTCTGGGGCACGCTCAACATCCTCGCCGCCGAGCCGAAGTGGTTCTACCTGGGTGGGCCGCTCGGCATCAACGCGGCCGGCTCGGTCAAGATCGACCGCAACGACCGGCACGGGCTCACCATCTACGTCGGTACCGGTGAGGCCAACATCTGCGGCTCCGGATGTGTCGCCGGCGTCGGTCTCTACCGGTCCACCAACGGCGGACTGACCTGGCAGGGCCCGCTCGGTAAGGAGGTACTCGCCGGCAAGGGCATCGCCGAGATCACCATCGAGCCGGACGACCCCAAGACCATCTACGTCGCCACCACCACCGCGCTGCGCGGCATGTCCAGCGCCTGCTGCACGGGCGTGACCCGACCGGTGCCCGACGCCGAGAAGTGGGGCCTCTACAAGACCACCGACGGTGGCGAGAACTGGAACTTCATCCACAACGGTTCGGCCGCCGCCACCGACTGCACCGGCGACGCCGAGGAGTTCGACAACAACGCGATCTGCTCGCCGCGTGGCGTCCGCTACGTCAAGCTCGACCCGGAGAACTCCGACATCGTGTACGCGTCGTCGTACGCCCGCGGTGTCTGGCGCTCCCCGGACGCCGGAGCCAGCTGGACGCAGATCAAGCCGTCGCTCAACCCGGACCTGTTCCAGACCCGGGCCGCCATCGACGTCACCGCCCTGCCCAACGGCAAGACCCGGATGTACGTCTACGAGGGCAACTTCGGTAACCCGTACTCGCGGTTGCTGCGCAGCGACGACGTGGCCGGCGGAACCCCCACGTTCACCGACCTGAGTAGCTCGAACCCGGCAGACCCGGGGTACGCCACCTACAACCAGTGCACCGGCCAGTGCTGGTACGACATGTTCGTGCACACCCCGCCGGGGCATCCGGACATCGTCTACACCGGTGGCTCCTACGTCTACGGTGAGACGGTCGCGCACAAGCGGGCCGTCGTCCTCTCCACCGACGCCGGGGTCAGCGGCACCGACATGACCTTCGACGGCACCGACGAGCTGCACCCGAACGGTCTGCACCCGGACCAGCACGCGATCGTGACCCACCCGCGGGACCCGTATCAGTTCTTCGAGGCCAACGACGGCGGGATCATGCGCTCCAGCGGGGAATTCGTCGATCGATCCTCCTGGTGTGACAACCCGGACCGGAACCTGACCACGGCGGCCCAGCAGGATCGCTGCAAGCAGATGCTCTCCCGGATTCCGAGCAAGCTGGAGAGCGTCAACAAGGGCATGAACACGCTGCAGTTCATCAGCCTGTCGGTCAGCCCGCACGACGTGAACCTGCTGCAGGGCGGCACCCAGGACAACGGGACCTGGGAGAACAACGGCGAGCGGCGGCGCTGGTCGAACACGATGATCGGTGACGGCGGCGCCTCCGGCTTCGACGTCGGCAAGCCCGAGTTCCGCTTCCACACCTTCTTCGACGCGTCACCGGAGGTGAACTTCGCCGGCGGCGACATCGCCGAGTGGATCTGGACCGCGGATCCGATCTACGGCCAGCCCGGCACCCTCTTCTACGCGCCGGTGATCAGCGACCCGGTGGTCAGCGGCACGATGTTCGCCGGCACCGGTCGCTCGGTGTACCGGACGAAGACCTTCGGTCTGGGCGACCGCAGCATCGAGGAGGCCAACCGGATCTGCAACACCTGGACCGGCACCTTCGAGGAGCAGTGCGGGGACTGGGAGGAGCTGGGTTCCACGCCGCTCACCGACGGGGCGTGGGGGGACCGGGCCGGCGGCGCGGTCTCGGTGGTTCAGCGGGTCGACACCGACTCCGCCACCGCCTACGCGGCCACCAGCACCGGTCGGGTCTTCGTCAGCCACAACGTTGACGCCGAGTCGGCCGCCGAGGTGACCTGGACCCGGATCGACAACTCGGAGACTCCGAACCGCTTCGTCACCAGTGTCCACATCGACCCGGCTGACCCGAACCGGGCATGGGTCTCCTACAGCGGCTTCAACTCGAACACGCCGGAGACGCTCGGGCACGCCTTCGAGGTGACGACCGCCGGCACGACGGCGACCTGGACCGACCGCTCGTACGACTTCGGTGATCAGCCGATCACCGACCTGGTTCGGGACGACGTCACCGGTGACCTGTACGCCTCGACCGACTTCGGCGTGTTGCGGCTGGCCGACGGGCGGACCAGCTGGACCAAGGCCGGCGGTGGCATGCCGAATGTGGAGGTCGCCGGGCTCACCATCGTGCCGGGCGAGCGGGTCCTCTACGCGGCCTCGCACGGCCTCGGCGCCTGGCAGCTCAACCTGAAGTAGGTCGACTATTCACACCACCAACCGGGTGGGGGGCCGCGCCAGCGGCCCCCCACCGCTGTCCGGGCAGATCGGCCGGATCTGGCGCGCACTGGGCTCGCTCTTCGTCCTGCTCGTCTTCGTCCCGCCGCTCCTGCTACTGGTTTCGGGCTCGCTCACCGAGCCCGGCCTGCCACCGTCCCCCACCCCGCAGTTGATCCCCGACCCCGTCTCCACCGCCGGCTACCGGCAGGCCCTGGCGGTCGGCGGGGTGCTGCGGGCCGCACTCAACTCGCTGCTGGTCGCGGTCGTCGCCGTGCCGCTGAGTGTGCTGGTCGCCGCGCTGGCCGGCTTCGCGCTGGCCCGGCTCGCACCCCGGCGGGCCGCGCTCGTCGTCATGGCCTCCCTGGTAGCCCTGATGGTGCCGGCCACCGCACTGCTGGTACCCCGGTTCGCGATCTTCCGCGTGCTCGGGCTGACCGATACGCTGGTGCCCTTGATCGCTCCGGCGCTGTTGGGCACCTCCCCGCTCTACGTCCTGGTCTACTACCTGGCCTTCCGGGCGTTGCCGCGGGACCTCTACGACGCCTGTCTGGTGGAGGACATGACGCCGATGGGCATCTGGTGGCGCGTCGCACTCCCGATGGTGCGTCCGGTCACCGCCGCGATCACCGCCCTGACCTTCGTGTTCACCTGGTCGAACTTCCTCGATCCACTGATCTACGTGTACGACCGTGACCTGTTCACCCTGCCCTTGGCGCTGCGCTCGCTGTCGGTGCTGGACCCGACGAACTTCCCGGTGTTCCTGGCCGGGGCGGTCCTGGCAACCGGCCCCGCCGTGCTGGTCTTCGGATTAGCCCAGCGCCGATTTTTCCACCACGATGACCAGACAGGACGGAACCGGCCATGAGAAGACCCAAGGCGCTGCTGGCGGCGCTGCTCGCGACTGTGCTCCTCGGGTCCGGCTGCGGGGCCGGATCCGGGGCCGCCGCCGACGGGCCGGTGCGGCTGCTGGTCTTCGGCGCGCCAGAGGAGTTGGCCGCGTATCGCACGCTGATCGAGGCGTACGGTCAGGCGCGACCCGGTAACGAGGTACAGCTGATCGAGGCCAGCGACCGCAAGGACCTACTGGCCCGGCTCGCCACCTCGGTCGCCGGGGGCGCCCCACCGGACCTGTTCCTGATGAACTACCGCTTCTACGGCCAGTTCGCCGCGAAGAACGTGGTGGAGCCCTTGGACGAGCGGATCGCCGCCTCCGAGAAGGTGGATCCCGCTGACTACTATCCGGTGGCGATGGAGGCCTTCAGCTGGGGCGGCAAGCAGCTCTGCCTGCCGCAGAACGTCTCCAGTCTCGCCGTCTACTACAACCGCACCCTCTTCGCCAAATACCAGGTCCCCGAGCCGAAGGCGGGCTGGAACTGGAACGACATGGTCGGGACCGCCATCGCGATGACCCGGGACGACCGTGGGGTGGTGGTCAAGGGCACCGAGAGCGAGGGAGCCGCTGCCCGCCCGGCCGTGCACGGGCTCGGCATCGAGCCGTCGATCATCCGGGTAGCCCCGTTCACCTGGTCCGCCGGAGGTGAGATCGTCGATGATCCGGACCGACCGACGCGGCTCACCCTGGACACCCCGCCCGGCCGGGAGGCGCTGAAGAACCTGGTTGACCTCCGCCAGGCGTACGGGGTGGTGCCCACCGACGAGGAGGTCGAGGCGGAGGATGACGAGTCCCGCTTCGCCAACGGTCGACTCGCGATGCTGATGTCCTCGCGGCGCTCCACCACCACTTTTCGCTCAATCACCGACTTCGAGTGGGACGTCGCCCCGCTGCCGGTCTACCAGGACCAGGTCGGGGTGCTGCACTCGGACGCGTACTGCATGACCCGGGGTGCCAAGCGGAAGGACGCGGCGTGGCGGTTCCTGGAGTTCGCCATCTCCGCCGAGGGGCAGGAGATCATCGCCGCCACCGGGCGGACGGTGCCGTCCCATATCGGTGTCTCGCAGTCCCCGGTGTTCCTCGACTCGTCCCAGCCACCGCGCAACGCGACGGTCTTCCTCGACACGGTTCCCACTCTCCGGACGTTGCCGACCATCTCCACCTGGCCGGAGGTCGAGGACGTGACCGCCGGGATCCTGGAGAACGCGCTGTACCGGGGCGACCGGTTGGACGAGGTCATCCGCGCCCTCGATGAGCAGACCCGCCCGCTGTTCGCCCGTGGTGAGCACGGGTGAGCGATGCCGATCTGACCCACGACGCCGGACTGACTCTGGACGGAGTGAGTGCCGCCTACCGGGGCGTCACCGTTCTGCAGCAGCTGCAGCTGACCGTGGCCCGGGGAGAACTCCTGGTGGTACTCGGCCCCTCCGGCGCCGGCAAGTCGACGCTGTTGCGGGTGGTGGCCGGCCTGGAACCGGTCACCACCGGGCAGGTCTGGATCGCCGGCCGGGATGTCACCGCCGACCGTCCCGGCCGGCGCAACGTGTCGATGGTCTTCCAGTCGTACGCGCTCTTTCCCCACCTGACCGTCGCCGAGAACATCGAGTTCGGCCTGGTGGTGCGGGATGTCCCGAAGGCGGCGGCCCGGGAGCGGGCCCGGGCCGCCGCCGAGCAGGTCGGCGCGGCGCACCTGCTCGGCCGGCGACCCGGGCAGCTCTCCGGCGGTGAGCGACAGCGCGTCGCGTTGGCCCGGGCGTTGGTGCGGGAGCCGGACGTTTTCCTCCTCGACGAGCCGCTGTCCAACCTCGACCTTGCGCTGCGGGTGCAGATGCGGGCCGAGTTGCGGGCCCTGCACGACCGGCTCGGCGCCACGATGCTGCACGTCACCCACGATCAAACCGAGGCGCTGGTGCTGGCCGACCGGATCGCGGTGCTGCGCGACGGCCGGGTGGAGCAGGTCGGTACGCCGGACGAGATCTGGCACACCCCGGCGAGCCGGTTCGTGGCGGGGTTTGTCGGCTCCCCGGCGATGAACGTGCTTCCCGGCTCCGGCCCGATCCACCCGTCCGGTGCCCCGCCGGCGGGGATGGCCGGCGACCGCGAGATCGGATTCCGCCCGGAGGCGGTGGTGTTGGGGGAGCCCGACGGCGCGGCGGCGACCGTTGACCGGGTTGAGGTGGTCGGCACGGACGCCTACGCCTACCTCACCCTCCGCGCCGGCAACCCGGTGGTGGCCCGGGTGCCGGCCGCCCACCGGCCCGCGCGCGGCGACGCGGTTCGAGTCGGGGTTCGCTGGGCCGATACGCACGTCTTCGACGCCACCACCGGGCTCCGGTGTGCCTCTTGAGGGCGAGCAGGGAGCGGTCGCGCGCCGGGGTGGGGCCGGCGGCGCGCGGGCACCGGCAGGTGGCGGTGATGCTGGCGCCGTATCTGGTCGGCCTGGTCGGTCTGGTGTTGTTCCCCGCCGCGGTCACGCTCGCCCTGGCCTTCACCGAGTACGACCTGGTCAATCCGCCGAGCTGGGCCGGGTTGGCGAACGTCTCCGAGTTGGTGACGGACCCGGTGTTCCGGGTCGCGCTGACCAACTCGCTGGTGTTCGCGTTGGTGGCCGTGCCGCTTCGGGTGCTGCTCGCACTGGGCCTGGCGCTGCTGCTGCATCGCCGGTCGTTCGGGAGCCGTCCCGCACGGGTCGCGGCGCTGCTGCCGACCGCGGTACCCGAGATCGCCTATGGCCTGCTCTGGCTCTGGCTGTTCAACCCCTTGTACGGCCCGATCAACCAGCTGTTGCGGGTCGGTGGCGAGAACGGGTTGACCATGCTCGGTCGTACCCCGCCGCAGTGGCTCACCGACCCCACTGACGCCCGCGCCGCGATCATCCTGATGAGCGTCTTCACCATGGCCGAGACCTTCGTGGTGCTGCTCGCCGCCCGGCGGGCCCTGCCAGCGGACGTCTATGAGGTGGCGGCCCTGGAGGATGCCACCGGTTGGGACGTCTTCCGCCGCGTCACCCTGCCGCTGATGGCGCCGGTGTTGGCGCTGCTGGTGGTGCGGGATCTGATCGCCAGCCTGCACTTCTCCTTTGTGCCGGCGTTCGTGGTGACCGATGGCGGTCCACCGCCGTATGCCACCACCTACCTGTCGTTGTTCATCTACCGCACCGGCTTCGAGTACCTGCGCTACGGCTATGCCGCCGCCGCTACGTTGGTGATGATGCTGCTGACGGTGGTGGCAGTGGTGGTGCAGTGGCGGCTGTTCCGCCGCTACCGGGCCTTCTATCGACTGTGATCACTCAGGGCCTGTCGGTTCCGTGGCTTCCGTCGGACTCTTAATCCGCGGGTTCGGGGTTCGAGTCCCTGGCGGCCCACAACGTGACGCGTTGTGCGAAATTCCATCCGGGTACGTCGAGGCTGAGGACTTCCTCGGCGCAGGCGCAGGTCTCGTAGAGCATCCGCCAGAGGACCCGTTCGCGTAGCGGGTGGCGGTCGTCGGTGAACAGCCGCTCCAGGCGGGCGCGGGGGATGGCTTTGTCGCGGGTCCTGGTGACCTTGCGGCGTTCCAGGCGCCGGCCGGGGTCGGTGGTCAGCCAGTCCTGGCGGCGGCAGTAGGCGGTGAACGAGGTCAGCACGGACAGGTGCTTGTTCCAGGTGTTCGCCGCGCCCTGGTCCCAGCGCGCCATCGTCTGCTCGTAGAGCTGCGGGGTGAGCCCGGTGACCGGCATCTGATCCCCGGCGGTCTCGCGCAGCCGACGCAGGGGCTCGGTGTAGGTGGCGCGGGTGGCCGGGTCGTCACGGAACCGGTCGAGGAACGCGTCGACGGCGACCACGAGCGCCACCGGGCGCCGGGCGGTCGGTAGCGGGATCACGGACACCTCAGCGACCTCTTCCGGTGATGTGACACAGAATGTGGCCGAGTCGCCCTCGCCACAGTGACAGCGTCCCGCAGGTGGCAACGGCTGGATCAATGGCTCTGTGACAGAGAGTACGGGATTCTGTGTCACAGAGCCGATGTGCTCTAGAGCCACCATCCGGAAGGAGGCCATCGCCGACGGACACGGTCAAGATCATTATCAGCGCTACTCCCGGTCCAGTGTTCAAACGTCTTGTGAGCGAGCATCGAATCTGTGGAGATCGTGGAGCAGTTCGTACTGGGTAAGTACGGGGATCCGGAAGTGTGCGAGGACGCGATCGTCGTGACCGCTGAGCACGCGGCGGTTATCGACGGCGCTACAGATGTGAGTGGCCGGCGTTACGGGAACATGGCGGGCGGGTGGTGGGCCATGGCGGCTTGCCGGGATGCCGTGCGGCGGCTTCCGCGTGACGTCGACGCGCACACGGCTGCTGCGGCCATGACCGCGGAACTGGCGGCCCGCATCGACTCGGAGTTGATCGCATCCGAACGGCCGAGCGCGGCGGTTACCGTCTATTCGCGAGCGCGTCGTGAGGTCTGGCAGGTCGGTGACGCCGGATTCGCGTATCGAGGGCTGCCCGCGTCGGTCGGTCAGCCGCGCAAACTGGTCGACGAGGTCGCGGCGTCCTTCCGCGCCGCCGTTCTCGCCGCGGAGGCCGCCGCCGGAACGATCAGTATGGATCGGGTATCGGAAGTGGATCCGGGTCGACTCGCGGCGCGAGCTCTAACCCGGCGGCAGGGCGCCTTGCGTAACAGGATCGGACCGTATGGGTATGCCGCCATTGACGGACGGCCGATTCCTCCGTCGTTGGTGGTAGTGCATCCGGTCCCCGATGACATCGACGAACTGGTGATCGCCAGCGACGGCTATCCGGTCATCGGCGAGACCTTGGCCGACTCCGAGTCGAAGCTTGCCTTACTCCTGGAGAAGGACCCTTGGTGCGTGGCCGAACTGGCAGGAACCAAAGGGGTCCTGCCTGGGCAAGACAGCTTCGATGACCGTGCCTACCTGCGTATCCGCTTCCCGACGCGGTGACAAGCGCCGACAGACGACCTCCGTGAACGGCAGCGCATGACAGAGCCGCCGCTTACGGAGGGCCGTCGGTCAGATGCTTACCGAGGCAGGCTCGGCCAGCCGTAGCGGCCGGTAGCCGTCGGTGTCGAGCTGGGCGAGTTCGTCGTCGATGTCGACCGAGTGGGTGCCGTAGAAGTGCACGTTCTCGTGGTGGGTGGGCCAGATGTGCGCCAGGACCTCGTCGTCGACCTCGCGGCCGTCTCTGCGTAGGGCGGCCACGCCAAGACCGTGGTACTCCGTGGACCAGCAGACGATCGCGTTGGTAGCGAGGGTCAGGCACCACATCTGCTCGGTCTGCTGCTCGTGGTGCCGGCGCCGCAGCGCCCCCTCGCCGGCGTACACGAGGCTGCGGCGTAGGGCGTGCAGGTTCTCGCCCTTGTTCAGCTGCCGGGAGATCCGCCGCCGGTACGTCTCGTCCGCCAGGTACCGGGCCGCGTAGACCGTACGGCGCAACGCCCCGTACTCCTTGATCGCGCTGGTCAGCGCGTTCTGCTGACGCTTCGAGGAGCACAACTTCCCGACCACCAGCGCCGCGGTGGCGTGCCCGCCCTGCACCGATGCGGCGACGCGCCGCAGGTCGTCCCACATGTCCGTGATCAAGTCCAGGTTCAGCCGCCGGGTCAGCAGCGCCCCGGCGCACGGGTACCGGTCCAGGAAGTCGGCGCGGGGTCTGGTCGGTACAGGGTGATCTTCCCGAGGTCCCGGATCCGCGGCGAGAGCTGCTTGCCGACCAGGTCGAACAGGGCAAAGTTCGCTAATGTTGTTACCTGGACACCTCGTGCCCCGTTGCTGGTTGCAGGCGGCGCTGTGGCCTTCGGAACGGGCGCCGCGGGTCGGGCTTGCCCAGCTCAACGCGCGGTTGTCGGCCTACCGCGACGCCCTCGGGTCGTCGCCCAAGCCCTCGGCTTCCACCACACCATCACCCACCGCCATCACGCCGCTGCTGGCGGAACCTGGAACCGCTACACCGGCCGGGACGGGTAACCGATCTCAGCGAGGTCCTCGGCGAGATCGGCCACCAGAAGGTCACCGTTCAGGCGACGCACCAACTCGTCGGTTAACGGGTGTCCGGCGAACACCTCGCTGACGGCCTCAAGGTTCACGGCTCTTCCGTAGTAGTCCTCGGCGAAACGCTGGTACGCCACCGGAGCGCCGTCAGCGAGCACGCGGAACAGCTTGTCAGCACCATCCGGATCATCACCGCCAGGAAGAGCGAGTTCTCCGGCGTGCCACCGGTCGTCGCCGTGCTGACGCCATAGGCACACCGTTGCTTCCAACGTGCCTTCGTAACTGAACGCCGGCTCGTCGACATAGCTTGAGAAGATCTGCGGCACGGTATCGACCAGTCCCGGCCACAGCTCCTCATCGTTGTTGGCCGGGCTCATCGGCGACTCGTGGTCGAAACCCCGGACGAACGCACCAGCCGACGCGAAGACGATCGACCACTCGTCGCCGGATCCGTTCCTCATGGAGGCCATCTGCTCATCCGGCGCCCAGCGCGTATTGAACGAGTAGTACCGCGACTCCCACTCAGGGCTCATGATCGCGTCCAGCATCGCGAGCGCTCGACACCGTTCGCGAAGCGTCAGGATGTCCGGCAGGGCACGCGCCACGTCATGAACCGTCACCGGCACATCTAACCTCGACGAGCTCCCCGGCTCCTCGCCACCCGCAGCCCAGCACGAAGAGTCACCAAGCCTTGGCTCGTTGATCGGAATACCAGACGGTTGGATTACACGACTCGGCCAGTCAACCGGCCGAACGGGGCCGACACCCTCGCCGCGAACCCCATTGGCAGCACATTCGACGCTCACACGCGTGACACGATCGACGAGACGGCATCGAACACAGACCACTTGAATACCGGTCTCTGCCAGAGTCGGCCCCCTGGAACGTCAACCCCCGCCCATTCCAGTGGACAGCGAAGGCCGGCGAAATCGTCGCCACGGTCCAATTTGTACAGACCAGCATCAAACAACTTGTCGACAACAACGCTAAGTAAACCCAACAGGATCACGGGACACTAGCCGGTAACTCAGTCCCTCAGGCCAGCTACCGAAGCGCGGAGCCGACTGACCTGCGACGCCCTAGAAATAGTCGAGCAGTTCCGCCTGCTGTCCGGCGCCGAGCAGGTCCAGCGCCCCGGGGTCTGTCCCCGGGACGCAGCGCAGCAGGCCGGCCTCCGCGACGGCCTGCGCTGTCGTGGCGCCGAGATAGAGCAACCCGAAGCCCTGTACGGCCAGGCGCAGCGTGGGTTCAGAGTCCGTACGCTGCAAACTGGCTGAGCCGTCGGCGACCTCTAGGCGCCAGGAACCGGTGTTCCACGGTGCCAGGACGTCGTCGAGCGCGAAATCGACCTGGCCCCGTACATGTTGCGGCCAGCCACGGCTCTGCACCGCTCGGACGACGTCGACCGGCCGGTGCATCCACATCTGTTGTTGGTGCTCGCGGGCGATCTCCAGGGGCAGTTGCGCGCTCACCGCGTCGTGGCCCAGCAGGCACAGGCGCAGTGTCGGCGTGACGCTCTGCCAGCCGGCAAGCACACCGACGAGCTCTCGGGCCGCCTCCGCCGTAACGGCGAACAGGTCGAACACGCTCAGCACGGCTGTCGCGTCGTACCCCTGGCCGCGCTCCCAGCTTGCGTACCCGACGAGCTGGTCCCCGTCGTGCACCAGGGTTAGCCCGTCCACGCCGGGCGGTAGGGCGGCCGTCTCGCCGGTGTCATCGAACAGTGGTCCTCGCCGGGTCAGCAGACCACACCGGTGCCGGGCCACCCGCTCGTACAGTTCCGCGACGGCGGGCAGGTCCGCGGCGGTGCCCGGGCTGACCGAGAGGTGGGGTGACGGCCGGTGCCGGGGCAGCGCCATGGTGGCCAGGTCGACAGTGCGCAGCGTGCCACCGGTTTCCCAGCCGCAGCTCCGGTACGGTGCCGCCACGGTCGGAAACAGCGCGCTGATCGCCGCGCCGCGTTCCCGGGCCCCCCGCAGCACGGCGCCCAGCAGCGACCGCGCCACGCCGCGTCCGCGCGCCTCTGGCAACACCGCAACTGAGGCGATGTCCGCCGCGGTCACCGGGCGCCCGGCCCACCACTGCTCGTGGTGCAGATCGGTGGCTCTGCCCACCAGCCGCCCACCAGGGTCGAAGGCACCGTAACGGGTGATGCCCGGCACGGCGACAGGGGACTGCGGTGTCGGCGACGACAGACCGAACGCGAGCCGGCCCAGCTCCCACGCCGCCGGCATGTCGTCGGCGTGCAACTCACGAATCTCCACGGGTGCGTTCACCGCCGCAGCCTAGTGAGGGGGTGCGCCGCCGCGTAACGGTTTTCAAGGCGGCTGGCAGGAGGATCGGAGGCCGACCTGCACCAACCGCGGGTGTCAGCAGGCTGGGACGATCACCGCGGTGGCTTGGGCCCGTAGCGGGCGGTTGCGAGAGGGACAGACTACCGGCTCTCGGACTCACGGACAGAACCAGCGCTGCAACTCGGCGCCGCCGCCCTCCTGCCGTGGCGAGCCTTGGATACCGCCCCGTTACCGCGGCCGAGCGAGCCGCAGTGCACGATCACATGCTGGAGTTCCTCACCGAGCTATGGACCTCTCCGCAACAGCTCGACCGTTGGGCGCACTGGCTCGACCTGACTGCTTCGAACACGACGACCCCATGATCAGACATCGTCGGATGCAGCACGCAGTCAGTCCTCGTCGCCCGCGTCCGGGTCGCGCAGCATACGCCTGGCGCCGCCGAGTTCGGGCAACTGGAATGAGTAGTGGCCATGGACGTTGATGTGCTTGCGCTAGCGCAGCAGGTCGCAGCACAATTGTGCCCGCGACGGCCCACAAGCGCGGCCCGGCCGGAACCGCAGCGTCTCCACCAACTGCATCCGACCCAGCCCATACCGCGAGCAGGGCACCTCGTACCTGGTAAAGCCGTCAACGGTGCACGGACATGCCGATGATCGGACGCGGCCCGCCATCGCGAGCTCGACGCCCCGGTGCCCTCAGGCGCTGGTGTTGATCACGCAGAACAGGTTGCCGTCTGGGTCGGCCAGAACCACGAAATCAGCTCCCGCGGGATAGTCCCAGTCGACTCGTGTGGCACCGAGCGCCAGCAACCGCTCAACCTCGGCAAGCTGCTCATGCTCATCAGCAGCCCAAAGGTCGAGGTGCGTGCGGTCGGTTTCATCCAGGTGCAATCTCGGCGCGCCAGCCTTGTTCGGCACAAGGAAGTCCGGGTTGACGGCGGAGTGGTAGCCCAACGCCTCGCTCCAGAACGTCGCCGCCCGGCGGGTATCGGACATCTTCAAAACAATTGCTCCTATTTGTACCATGAGCGAAGCTTACGAGACGCCCACACTGCCGCAGGTCGGGTTCGACTCAGCGGAGGGGGGAATCGTCGTCCGACGGAAGCCGAGCCGCCTCGGCCGACCGACCCGACGTACTGGCGGTGACCGGCATCCCCGACGCCTTGGTGGCGCCAGCGGTGGCCGACTGGGAGGCGATCCGGCGCGGGACGCCGACCTGGCCGTGGCGCACGGGCCCTGCCCGGCGGACGCGACCGCCCACCGGCTCACCCGTCTGGCAGAGGGCCTGCCGTACCGGCTGCGGCTGGGCCTGACGGCGGGCCGCACCGATGGTGCACTGGACGCGGGGTGGGTGCGCGATCCCAGCCCAACACTGTGGATGGTCGCCGTGTCGGCCGGCCCGACGAACGGTCCGCTGCCCAACCGGATGCCTCCGGACCGCCGTCGTCCGATGAACTGGCCGCCTATCTGCGGCCCTGGCTGGCACCGGACCTGATCCCGAGCGAATTCAATTGGCAGGTGGCGCCGGGCTGACCTCATGAACCGCCGGGTGCAAGCGATTCGAGATAGCGCAGAACCGCGAGCACCCGGCGGTTGTGGTCCTGCTCGTCGTGGGAGAGGTCGAATTTGGTGAAGATGCTCCGAATGTGTTTCTCGACCGACCGTGGGGCCACGAACAGCCGTTCGGCGATGGCCGTGTTCGTCAATCCCTGCGCCATCTGGGCGAGCACTTCGTATTCCCGGCCGGAGAGGCGGTCGACCACCGAGCTGTTGCGCATCTTCGTCCGGGCGACGAGCTGCCCGACAACTTCCGGATCGAGGGCGCTGCCCCCGGCCAGCACCCGGTGCACCGCCTCGACGAAGTCGTCGATGTCGGGAACTCGGTCCTTGAGCAGGTAACCGATGCCGTGGGTGCCCCGGCTGAGCAGCTCGGTCGCGTACCCCTCGTCCACATACTGCGAAAGCACCAGCACCCCGACGTGCGGATGCTCCGCCCGGATGCGCAGCGCCGCGTGAATGCCCTCGTCACTGAAGGTGGGCGGCATCCGGACGTCGATGATGGCCAGATGCGGCTTCTGCTCCTCGATCGCGGCGAAGAGGGCATCCACATCGCCGACCTCGGCCACCACCTCGATCCCCTCGTCCTCGAGCAGCCGTGCGATGCCGGTACGCAACAGCACTGCGTCGTCGGCGATGACAACTCGGGGGTGTCTCTCTACGGTTCCCAAGGAAGAATCGCCTTCACCTCAGTGGGCCCACCCGGCGGACTCTCCACGTGGAAGGTTCCGTCCACCGCGTGCACCCGGTCCGCTAGCCCGGTGAGCCCACCGTTGGGGGTGAGCTCGGCGCCGCCCTTGCCCTCGTCGATGATCCGCACCTCGAGCTGGTCACCGGACGCATCCGTCGTCCGGGAGAGCTTGATCGTGATTGGCGCCGCGCCGGCGTGCTTGGCCGCGTTCGCCAGCGCCTCTGAGGCGACATAATAGCCCAGCGCCTCGATCCGGCGGGACGGACGCTCCGGGAGATCGATGTCCAGTTCGACCGGCGAGGGGTGCCGCCCGGCCGCCGAGACGGTCGCCGCGACGAGCCCGCGCTCGGTCAGGATCGGCGGGTGCGCGCCGCGGGCGATGGCCCGCAGTTCCTGCACCGCCGCCTTCGCCTCCGCCTGTGCGGTGTCGAGTAGTTGGTGGGTCTTCTCCATGTCGGTGCCACCCAGCCGCTTGGCCCGGCTGACCGCCAGCGCCACCGCGAGCAGACGTTGCTGCGCGCCGTCGTGCAGGTTGCGTTCGATCCGTGCGCGTTCCCCGGCCGCCGCGTCGACCATCGCCGTGCGGGTGGACTCCAGGGTGGCGACGCGGCGCTGCAGCCGCAGGGTCTCGTCCTCACCCTGAATCCACCGGCCGAACGTGGTCTGCACCCGGACCGCCCAGCGGGTCAGATGCAGGGTGCCGGTGGCCAGCAGGAGACCGAGCGGGATGCCGATCACGGACGCGCCGTAGCTGATCGGGAAGCCCTTGATGTTGGCATAGTCGATCGGGATCATCGTGGCGATCCACGGCATGTTGACCAGCGTGAAGGCGATGAGGAGCAGCGCGGTGACGAGGGCACCCATGCCGAGGGACCAGAACGCGATGGCGATGCTGTGCGCGAAAATGCGCCAGGCTCGCCCGTCGATGAAGCCTCGGAGACCGGGCGTGGGCGCCGGGTCGGGGGTTTGGACGCCGGCGATCAGCAGGGCGGCCCGGTCCAGCCGGACCACCCACCGCGCGGCGAATGTCGCCGACGGGATGAGCGGGAGGCCGATCAGGAATACAGCGATGCCGACCACGCCGGTGACCATCAGCAGGAAAGGCACGAGATAGAGCGGTACCAGCGAGAGGGAGACCAGCAGATAGGCGCTCGCCCGCCACCCGTCCTTGCGGAGCAGAATCGGTTTTCGCTCTCCGAACCAACTGTTCATCGTCCACTCCAGCTTCGTGTAGGGCGATGTTCAGGACGCTACCGGCGCGCTCGGCGCTGCCGCGTGGCCCCGGACCCGTCAAAGAGGTAGTGCTAGCCACACCCCCGAGGGCGGGCTGACGTGCCAGCGCGCGCATTCGCCTGGTCGATAGCGTCAAACGGCCGTTAGGACAGGACCTCGGCCAACGGGAGGACCCTTTGGGTGTCACGGAAATCAACCAGTCACTGCCGCAACCACCTGGACCAGTGGGAGACGGCGGTCCCAGGGCCCCCCGTGGTCTTGCCGAACGTCTCACGATGTGGAGCGCTCGGAGGCGAGGCCTCGTCCTCGCCCTCTGGCTGCTGCTGACCCTGTCGGCATACGCCTCCTCGTTCCTGGTGCCGGGTACGGCGATCCAGGACGCCGACTACCTCGATGGCGAGTCCGCCGTCGCCGAGCGCGCCGTGGACACCGCCGAGTTCGACGAGGGCGCCATGGAGACCGTCCTGATCCAGAGCCGCGGTGGCACGCTCGACCGGGCGACGGGCACCGCTGTCGCCGAGGAGCTGAAGCGTGCGTACGACGGCATCGGCGTCCTGATCGTCCGTGGGCCGAACTTCTCGACGGACAACCGCTCGGCGATGCTCTCGGTGGAGCTCGACCGCGGGCGCGGGGAGGACCGCAAGGAGCCCATCGAGGTTGTTGAGCCGATGCTCGAGGCCACCGCATCCGTGCAGCAAGCGCATGGCGACCTGCGGATCGAGCAGATCGGCGCCGGCTCGATCCGCAAGGAGTTCTCCATCCAGGACGCAAAGGACTTCCGTCGTGCCGAGCTGATCAGCATTCCGATCACCCTGGTCATCCTGCTGATTGCGTTCGGTGCGCTCGCCGCGGCCGGGATCCCGCTGCTGCTCGGCCTCACGGCCGTCGGGGCCGCCCTTGGGATCAGCGGGCTGGTATCGGCACTCGTACCGATCAGCCCCTTCCAGTCGAGTCTGGTGATGCTGCTCGGCCTAGCGGTCGGCGTCGACTATTCGCTGTTCTACGTGCGCCGGCAGCGTGAGGAGCGGGCTGCCGGACGAAGCCTGCACGAGGCGCTGCTGCGCACCGCGGCCACGTCCGGCCGGGCCGTCATCGTCTCCGGCGTCGCGGTCGCAATCGCGGCGGCAGGCATGTACTTCACCAACAGTGCCCTATTCGACTCGCTTGCGACCGGCACGATCCTGGTCGTCCTGATGGCCATCCTCGGCTCGCTCACCGTGGTCCCGGCGATGCTGGCGCTGCTCGGCGACAAGGTGAACTCGCCGCGGATCCCGCTGCTGTGGCGGCGATCGAAGGCGGCCGGTGAGAGTCGGACCTGGAACACGATCCTGCGCCCCGCGCTCAAGGCACCCGGCCTGACCGTGCTGCTGGGACTGGTGCTGATCGGACTCATGACCGCACCGGTGGCCGGCATGAAGCTGCAGATGCCCACCGACGACCACCTGCCCAAGAGCTACCCGATCGTGCAGACCCGCGACCGGCTGGTGGCGGCGTTCCCGGGCGAGGGCTCCAGCCACACGGTCGTTGTCGAGGCCGATCCAGCCAGCGCCGAGCGAGTCCGTACGGCCATGGCCGACCTGATGGCCCGGGCCGGCGCAACCGGCCAGTTTTCCATGGTGGACGATCCGCGCATCACGACCTCGGTCGACGGAAAGACCACCCGGATGTTCGTGCCGTTCCCGCAGCGGGTCGACAGCCCCGAGGCGGAACAGACGCTGCAGTTGCTGCGGACCGAGCTGGCTCCGGCTGCGCTGGGCGGGATTCCCGGGGCGACCTGGGCGGTCGGCGGCTCCACCGCGTTCAGCTCCGACGTCTCCTCGGTGCTGCGCGAGCGTCTGCCACTCATCGCCGGCTTCGTGCTGCTGCTCAGTCTGGTCGTGATGCTGCTGGCGTTCCGATCAATCATCATCGCGGCTGTGATCACGGTGCTGAACATCCTGTCGGTCACGGCGTCCTTCGGCATTCTGACGCTGGTATTCCAGAACACCTGGGCCGAGGGTCTGCTCGGGTTCGACTCCAGCGGGTTCGTGGTCGCATGGATTCCGGTCATCCTGTTCGTCGTGCTGATCGGTCTGTCAATGGACTACAACGTGTTCATCCTCAGTCGGGTCCGGGAGCCGTTGCACCACGGCGGCGACCTGCGCGACTCGGTCCGGCACGGCATCGCCTCGTCGGCCGGCGTGGTGACCAGCGCCGCGATGGTGATGGTGGCGGTGTTCGCGGTGTTCGCGACGCTCTCCACGCTGGAAATGAAGCAGTTGGGCGTGGGCTTGGCCGTCGCCATCCTGGTGGACATCACGATCATCCGGGCGCTGCTGCTGCCGGGGATCCTCGTGTTGCTCGGTAGCGCACCGTGGAAGGAACACAGTGCGCTGCGTCGGGTCCCCTCCGTAGCCCACGAATGACCGGGACGGTCGGCGGGTGACTTGCGCAGTGGTCACCTGCCGGCCGTCACCTTTTCGCGTACGGCGATGGTGGCTGGTCGCTCGGTGGTTGCACGGGAGCCGTTGGACCTCACGATCGTCCTGGCCGTCGCCAACCTCCTGGACTGGAGGTGGCCGGCGGGCGTGGTGCTGGAGTCAGCGGTGCTGCGCCGCTACCCCTACGCTGGCGGCATGAGGGGATCCAGCGCGGACCGGATTGGTAGGTGCTGATGAGCCGGCGTGCGGCAGCTGCTGCCGAGGTGATTCCCGACGCTGTTCGGGCGGACGTGGTGACGCTGTGGCGCTACCACGATCTGCGGCACGAGTTGCGTTCGTGTGATGTGGGGATCGGGCTGGGTAGTCATGATCTTGGGGTGGCGGTCGTCGCGACGCGTCTGTTCCACGAGGGCCTGTTCCCAAGGATCGTGTTTACCGGCGCGAATGCTCCGACGACGGTTGGGCGGTTCCCGCGTGGGGAGGCGGTGCACTACCGCGAGTACGCCGTCGAGCAGGGCGTACCGGCGGGAGCGATTTTGGTGGAGCCGCGTGCCACGAACACCGCCGAGAATCTGGAGTTCTCCCGTGCGCTGCTGGCCGAACGCCGGATCCCGGTGGAGTCGGTGCTGATTATGTCGCGGCCTTACCAGCAGCGTCGGGCCTACGCGACGTGTCGGCTGATGTGGCCGGAGGTCGAGGTGGTGTGCGCGTCGAACCCACTCGAACTGGACGACTACGTGCGTAGCATCGGCGACGGGGTGCGTTTCTTTTTGAGTGAGGTTGTTGTCTGGTTCATGCGGCCAGGGCGAGTTGGTCTTTGTAGCGGCTGGTGTGGGTGCGTTGGTGCTCGCGTTGGAGGTGGTAGCGCCAGTACTGGTCGAAGTCGCCGTTGGCGATGACAGCGCGGAGCAGGAGGACGGCTTCGCCGCTGGTCAGGCTCCAGCGGGCGCCGGTGATGTCGAGGCGGTCTTTGACCAGGTAGCGGCAGGATCCTTCGATCACGCCGGTGGCGATCGGCCAGCCCAGGGCAAGGGCGATGTGGTAGTTGAGGTAGGGCTGTTTGGCGGTGAGGTAGGCGGTAGCGCGTTCCAGACCGGGGGTGTGGTGGTCGGTCAGGCGTTGGATGTGGGCGCGCAGGTCGGCGATCACGCGGGGTGCGTGGCCTTGTAGGAGGTCGCGGGCGGTGTGGTGGACGAAGGCGGCGCGGGCCTGGTGGGAGGGATGTAGGTCTTCGGTGGCTTTCCACAGGTATTCGAGTACGTGGATGAAGTCGATGATGATGTCGATGTGGACGCTGCGGTGTTGGGCTCCTCAGCGGTAACGATCTCCATTTGTCTCACCCCCTCCCGGCGACTTCCGTTTCTTGCACCTCGACTGCGAGGCCACTCGTTGCGAATCCACCCATCGCTGGATGTTCACGTAGTACGAGGTAGCCAGCAGCTCGGCGGCGGTCTCAATGAACTCGATGTCATCGACATCGAACTCCACCTCAGCGGTAACGATCTCCATTTGTCTCACCCCCTCCCGGCGACTTTTATCTACTGTTCCCACCTGCTCGGCGAGAACTGGTAGAAGCTTGGCTCAGGCGGCTAAGGACGTCAATGCTGGCGACGACCTCCGGTTGACCGGCGACATCGTTCAACTGCGCACAGGCAGCAGTTGAACACAACGCGAGAAAGGCCCCACCCCGCAAAAGGGTGGAGCCTTTCGTCGACAGATGGGACGCTACTCACTTGAGATGACAGCCTTCGAGTAGTACGCTAGGGAGCGATTGTATCGGGGCAAGTGTTTGGCGAGGGCACCGAGCGCGAGACTCACAGCCTCACGTTCGCGGCCGACGTCGGTCAACGCCAAGGCGAGGAACGCCGCTACCGCATCGTCTAGCTCGTCGGAGCCTTTCTCGATCTCCGCGCTCAGCATGCTCACACTTTCCTCCGGATGACCGAGGTTGCGCAGAGTGCTGGCGAGCTGAATGACCGCGCGCCGCCTTCGGATTCCCTCGAGTCCGGCGGCCAGCGCCTGACGGTAGAGCGGCGCGGCCCGCTCACCGAGTCCGGTGGAATCGTTCGCGCACGCCCGCTCGAACAATGCCTTCGCATCACCGGGGTCCCGCTCAGCGGCCAGCTCCTCTACCTTGGAGCGGAATTCGGCAGGATCATGCTCATCGAGCTTCTGCCAGAGAGTCGCGACACGGTTCTCCCAGTCGACTTCACTGATCGTCATCTCGTAACCATGCCACAGCAAGGTGTTTAAGTCTTGCCCGGGGTCCGGGGGCGCGAACGGCCGGTCGACCTGGTCCAGGGAAGTCATCTAAGCGGATGTCCGGTAGGTCTTTCTGTTTGAAGTGGGGTTTACCATTGATACCTAGTGTCTCGTGATCCCGTTGTCTTTACCTGAGTGGCGCTGTGGTTGTCTATCAGGGCGATTGCATAGTCGGGTAGTAGGGCTCTGACCAGTGTGTCCGCGTGGTGCGCGGCCTGGGTTGAGGCGCAAGAAGCGGGTGAGGCCGTATCGGTGATCATGGAGTTCTTGACGCTTCATGACACAGGGGCATTGCGTAGTCGGTTGAAGGGCTGCTGACCTGGGCGTATATGGGTGACGATGCGAGCCCTGGAGCTGTTTGGGGCGGGTGCGACCACATCAGTGATCATGGAGTTGCTGAGACAACACGACTCCGAAGGGCCGCACTCGCTCATGTCATCATCGCCGATCGCCGCGATCGCCGGGCCCCGGCCCACTGGCACCACATCACTGACAGCCGTTACCGATTGTGAACGACAGGGGTTGCTGGCGGCCTTGGCCGTGGTTGCCGATCCCCGGGACCCGCGCGGAGTCCGGTACCTCTTGGCGAGCATGCTCGCCGCCGCCGTGTGCGCGGTGATGGGTGGCGCGTGTACCTTCGCCGCGATGGCCGACTGGGTCCGTGACCTGGACCCACCCGCGTGGGTCAAGCTCGGGTTCACCGGCAAGCTGCCGGTCCCTTCGACGCTGTGGCGGCTGCTGACCAGGGTCGACGACACGGAATTGTCGGGGTGCGTTTCTTTTTGAGTGAGGTTGTTGTCTGGTTCATGCGGCCAGGGCGAGTTGGTCTTTGTAGCGGCTGGTGTGGGTGCGTTGGTGCTCGCGTTGGAGGTGGTAGCGCCAGTACTGGTCGAAGTCGCCGTTGGCGATGACAGCGCGGAGCAGGAGGACGGCTTCGCCGCTGGTCAGGCTCCAGCGGGCGCCGGTGATGTCGAGGCGGTCTTTGACCAGGTAGCGGCAGGATCCTTCGATCACGCCGGTGGCGATCGGCCAGCCCAGGGCAAGGGCGATGTGGTAGTTGAGGTAGGGCTGTTTGGCGGTGAGGTAGGCGGTAGCGCGTTCCAGACCGGGGGTGTGGTGGTCGGTCAGGCGTTGGATGTGGGCGGGGAGTGTGGCGTTTTCCGTGTTTGGCCGTTGGGTGTGATCGAGGTTGTTAGATGGTGATCCGGTCGCCGTAGGCGAGGATCAGGGCGTTGAGGGCCTTGGCCCAACCGTAGACCCGGCCGGTGATACTGCCGCCGCCCTTACGTTTCTGCTGGACGACGAGATAGAGCACCTTCATCGCGGCCTGCTCGGTCGGGAAGTGCCCCCGCCGGCGGGCGGCCTGCCGGAACCGGGCGTTCAGGCTCTCGATGATGTTGGTGGTGTAGAGGACCTTGCGGACCTCGTGGTCGTAGTCCAAGAACGGCACGAACTGCGGCCAGGAGGTGCGCCAGAGCCGGATCACGGCCGGGTAGCGGTCGCCGAACTCGACGGCGAACGCCTCGAACCGGGCCTCAGCGGCCGCGACGGTCGGGGCGGTGTAGATCTCCCGCAACGCCGGGGTGATCTTCTGCCAGTCCTTTCGATTCGTGTACCGCAGTGACGCCCGTACGAGGTGCACGACGCATTGCTGGTGCACCGCCTGCGGCCAGACCTGCTCAATGGCGTCGGTCATGCCCTTGAGGCCGTCGGAGCAGACCATGAACACGTCGGCGACACCCCGGTTACGTAGCTCGGTGAGGTAGCCGGCCCACTGCTTGGCGCCCTCACCGCCGGTGCCGGCCCACATACCCAGAACGTCGCGTTCCCCGTCGAGGCTGATTCCGACCACGACGTAGACGGGCCGGTTCGCGACCTGCCCCTGGCGAATCTTCATCACGAGGGCGTCGATGAACACCACCGGATAGACCCGGTCCAGGGGCCGTTGCCGCCACGCTTCCATCTCCTCCAGCACGCTGTCGGTGACCCGGCTGATCAACTCCCGGGACACGTCGGCGTCATACACATCCGCCAGATGCGCGGAGATCTCCCCGGTCGTCAGGCCTTTGGCATACAGCGACAGGATCGCCTCGTTGAACCCGTCCAACCTGCGGACGTGCTTCGGGACGATCCGCGGGGCGAACGACCCCGCCCGGTCCCGAGGGACCTGGATCCGTACCGGCCCGACCTCGGTCCGCACCGTCTTCGCCCCATGCCCGTTACGCACGTTGGCCCGCCGGCCCGACGCCTCGTCGACGCCGACCTCGTCGAGGTGGGCATCCAGTTCGGCGTCGAGCGCTGATTCAAGGACGGTGCGGGTGATCCCCGCGAGGAGCCCACCCGGACCGACCAACGACACTCCATCGGCCTTGGCCCGCTCAACCAGCTGCTGCGCGAACTCCACCTCCGCCGCCGACGGCTGCGGAAGCTGAACAACGCTCTTCTTGTCTGCCATGACGTGGTCCTTCCTGGACAGGATCAACGTCCTGTCCAACGGACCACACCCAGGTCAAACACGGAAATCTACGCAGTCCCGGGGCGGGTGGTGGAGATGCTGGTCGGCGACACGCAGCGGATCGAGGTGTACGCCGAGCGCGGGTTCGCGATCCCGCAGGAGATGCCGGACGAGGTACGGGCGGCGTTCGAGCGCCTGGTGGCGGCCGGTTACACGAGCCGGCTGATCTGAGCCGCGTCTGGCAGGTCGTGGACGCACTGCTGGCCGAGGAGTTGCTGATCGTTGCCGGTGGTGTGCAGGTGGGTGACACCCGGACCGGGACGACCGTAGTGCCGGGTTGTTGCAGTGGGTTGGCGGACTGGCGGGAATGGGCGCAGCTGTCCACCGGCGGTTCGCCATGGTTGGGGCATGATCCGGGCCCAGAGGTCGAGGTGGTCGGTGACGATCTGCGGGTGTGGCAGGACGTTAGCCCGGTGCTCTCGTCGACTAGAACAAGAGAAGGCAACGCCCGCTACGGGCGCCCGTGGGGCGCCGTGCCCACCCCGCGCGTCCGAACCTTGACCGGCACCGACGATCAGGCTCCTGTCGAAGCACGCGACGAGCGATCCGCTCATGGCAGACCGTGCGGTGCGGATCATTGGTGAACACGTAGCCGACGAGCGTGCGTTCGGTCGCTGCTCAGGTTCTTGACCTCGGTCCTCTCTTGTGGCGTTGTCGGTCCTGTCGGGTGTCAGCGATCTGGGCGATGATCAGGTCGACCCGCTCCTCCTGCCCGTCAGGGGGGATGCGGCCGCTGCCCGACAGGACGGCGATGCCGTGTAAGGCGCTCCAGATGACTTCGGCGAACAGTTCGCGCCGTTCGTTGTCCGGGTGGAGACAGTTCACGAACTCGTCGAACGAAGCCCGCAGCGGGGCCGGTGTCTCGGCGCTCGCGAACTTCAGGTCGGTGGGCAGGATGAACATGGCCTGGTACAGGGCGGGTCGCTCGGTCGCGAACGCCAGGTAGGCGTGGCTGACGGCGCGCAAGGCGGCCTGTCCGGGCTCAGCGGCTGCCTGCCGTGCGTGGCTTAGGTGGGCGGCGAGTTGGTTGAATCCGTCCAGGGCGACGGCGCTGACGATGGCGTCTTTGCCATTGAAGTGGCTGTACAGCACCGGCTGGCTGTACTCGACGCGTTCGGCCAGCCGTCGTGTCGTGACCGCTTCCCAGCCTTCGGCCTCCGCGAGTTCGCGGGCGGCTGTGATGATCAGCTGGTGGCGGTGAGCACGTTCACGCTCGCGACGCTCGCTGATGGTGGACATGACTAAATCCTAGCAACGCTAGACATCCTGCCGAAGGCAGTTTAGCGTTGCTACCACATCTAGCGTCGCTAGGGTTTTCGCTGCTGTCGCCAAGGAGGAGACCGCCGTGCTTACCACCGTCGCCAATGTCCTCGCCGGGCTGATCGGCGCAGGCATCATCGTCATCGGCCTGAACGCCTTCCGGGCGCCGCACGCCGCAGCCGGCTTCGGCATCCCCGGCACGCCGACCGAGGACCCCGCCTTCCATGCCTGGCTGAGGGTTAAGGCCGTGCGCGACATCGCCTCGGGCATCTTGATCTTCATCGTGCTGGCCGGCGCCACGCCCCACCTGCTGGGCTGGTACATGCTGGCCGCCTCCGGCATGCCCGCCGGCGACGCAATGATCGTGTTGCGCAGTAACGGCCCCAAGGCAGTTGCGTACGGCGTGCATGCTGCCACTGCCGTGGTGATGGTGGTGATCAGCGTGCTCCTCCTCGTCGCGTGACCACGCGTCACGCCGCTTCGGCCGAAGATTGCGTTCACTGAAGGGAAACAGCCTCTCCATGCTCAGCTTCGAGATCAATCCGATCGGTACGGTGCGCAATGACCGGACAGATGTCCAGCACACGGACAACTGGGGTGCTGTCCACAGCACGATCACCATCGACGAGCGCTTCGGCGAGGCGTGTCTGCAAGGGTTGGAGGGCTTCACCCACGTCGACGTGCTTTTTATTTCGATCAGATCCCGGAACGCGACGACTACCGCGAGCCTCGCCCGAACCGCGGCCGTGCTGACCTCCCGTCCGTCGGAATCTTCGCCGGTCGCGGTCCCCGCCGACCGAACCGCATTGGGGTGACGTGCTGCGCGATCGAATCCGTGCGCGGCCGCGAACTGACGGTGGTCGGCCTTGACGCGGTCTCGGGTACCCCCGTAATCGACCTGAAGCCAACGATGAACGAGTTCCTGCCGGTAAACGTCCGGCAGCCGGAATGGGTCAGCCAGCTGATGTCGGAGTACTTCCAGCCGTAAGCGAGAGCTTGCCGGTGGAGTTGATACTCCGTCAACCCCACCGAACGCAGCGGCCTCTCGGAAGAGAAAAGAAGAGGGTGCTTCAGAGTCGTCGGTGATGCCGGTCGACCCGTCAGCCTCGAGGAGGGCTTCTTGTGAGCGGCATCGGCCCCGCGCGGGGCGGCGTGCCCATCCCGCGCCTGCACAGGTTGAGGACATATGCGTACCACCACGGTCGGCGAGGTGCGGGTCCTGCTGCCGGGCCTCGATCCGGATGACCTTGATGCTATGACGGACCTGGCCGGCGATCTGACCGAAACCTTGGTCGAGGGTGCGGCGTGGCGCGGTGCGCAGCTTGCGGATGTCAGCATCCGCAGCAGCCTGATCACCGGTGTGGACCTGGGCGAGTGCACCTGGGAGGCGGGGAGCCGTCTCGGCTGCGAGGTCACCCGTACCGACTTCTCCGGAGCCACCCAACCGGCATCACCATCGAACGGTGCGCGATCACCGGCTCCCGGTTCACCGGCACCAGGTTCACCGACGTACGCCTCAAGGATGTCCTGTTCGACGGCTGCCGCCTCGACTACGCCACCCTCCAACGCGTCGTCGCCGCCCGCTCGGTCGCGTTCACCGACTGCACTCTCAGCAACGGCGAGTGGTCTTCCTGTCGGCTGCCGCGTATCGCGCTGCGCTCTTGTGACCTCGCCGGTCTGGAGTTGGACTCCTGCCACCTCGACGGTGCCGATCTTCGCGGAAGCCGCCTCCAGGGCTCAGGACGCCGTTGGACAATCTGCGCGGGGTCACCCTTGGCGAGGATCAACTTCCTGACTTTACGCAGCTGACTGTCGCCGCTCTCTACCTGACCATCCGAATCGACTGAAGCCGAGGAGGCATCGTGCCCGCTGAAATCACGGGTAGGCCGGACACGATCCTTGTTTGCGTGCGGGGTAACTCCGGCTCGGGTAAGAGCAGCATCGCCGGTGAGCTGCGACGCCGGCACGGCCGGGGTTGCGCCCTGGTCGAGCAGGACTACCTGCGCCGCATCCTGCTACGCGAGCGGGACAAGCCCGGGGGAGTGGCACCGGCCTTGATCGCGCAGACCGTTCGGTTCGCTCTTGACCACGGCTATCACGTGGTGCTGGAGGGCACCCTGCACACCAGCCGATACCGCAGCATGCTGACGGCCCTGCGGGACGACCACCGCGCGCGATCGCTGTTCTGCTACCTCGACGTGTCCCTGCCCGAGACTCTGCTCCGACACCTCACGCGCCCGCAGGTCAGCGAGTTCACCGCCGAGCAGATGAGCGGCTGGTACGTCGCCCATGACGTCCTGGGCTGGCCCGGCGAACTCGTCCTGCCCGAAACCACGGGACTGAACGATGCCGTCGAGGCCATCGCGGCTGCCGCCGGTCTTCCCCAGACCGGACGCGACGACGACCTGCTTCCACACGCTCCATTCCCATAGCCCCGCCGGCCAAGGGTTTCGCCGTTCAGCGAGGCTTGCCGCCGGACCCATCCGCATATGCACCTGTCGTCCTCACTTTCGCAGGAGCCCGACGATGACCGCCATCCCGACCTTTGGTTTCTCCGCTTTCGCGCTGGAACCCTTTCCCGAGCTCGAGCCGGGTGCGGACCTGGCGGGCGCTATCACCAGCGTCTTGGCCTCTACTGGCACCGAGTTGCAGGACGGGGATGTGGTGGTGGTGGCTTCCAAGGCCGTGAGTGTCGCGGAGAAGCGGTACGTCGACCTGGCCAGTGTCGTGGTTGGCCCGGAGGCGCTGGAGTTGTCCGCTCGCACGGGCAAGCCTGCCGAGGTCGTGCAGCTGATCTTGGATTCCAGTGACAGCTATTTCCTGGTCACCGACAGGGGCCCGATCATCGCGCGGCATACGCTCGGCTTCCAGCTGACCTCCGCCGGGATTGACCGGGCTGGCCCGCAGGGTGCGTGGCTGTTGCCGGTGGATCCGGACGCCTCCGCCCGCGCCCTGCGGGATGCGTTGATCGCTCACGCGGGCGCGGAGGTGGCGGTGGTGGTCGCGGACTCCGACGGTCGTGCCGACCGGCGTGGGGCGACCGTCATTTCGATCGGCGCGGCGGGTGTGGGGCCGCTGCGTGTGACGGAGTACGGCGGTAAGCGGCAGGAGGAGACCTTCACCGACCTGATCGCCGCGGCGGCCGGGATCATCCTCGGGCAGCGGGGTCGTGGGGCCCCGGTCGCCGTCCTGCGCGGCGTCGCCTATGAGAGCAGTGATGCGGGCGTGGTGTCGATGCTTCAACGCCGGCCGTGACACTGCTGCTCACCGGAGCCGCCGGGACCATCGGCCACCCCGGCCCCTGACCTCCCGCTCTGGCTGCGCGGCTCGGGGGTCTGTGGCTGGCCAGCTTCCGGGAGACGCGAATATTCCCGGCGGCGGATGCTGCGGTGCTGGGAGGATCGCCGTTCGGGACGAATGGGAGGACGTTCGTGGAGGTACGGCGGATCGGGCCGGAGCTGGTCGAGGCGGCGGCCGGGGTACTGGCCGAGGCGTTTGACGGCTACTCCTGGACTGCGTGGACCGTCGGCGCGGATCGGCATCGGGAACGGCTGGCACACCTCTTCGCGATGACCCTGACCAGGGTTGGTCTGCCGTACGGGGATGTCTGGGCGGCGCTGGACACCCACGGCCACCCGCAGGCGGTGGCGGTGTGGCTGCGGTCGGACCGGTCGGTGCCCGACGAGGTCTGGGCCGAGGTGGCTGCCGGGAACGCGGAGCATGCCGGGGACCGTCATGCGGCGATGCTCGCCGCGGAGGCGGCCTGTGCCCCGCTGCGGGCCGCGGAACCGGCGTTCCTGCTGGCCACGGTGGGGGTGCGGCCCGCGGGCCAGGGCGGGGGAGTCGGCTCGCGGCTGCTGCGTCCCGGCCTGGTCGAGGCGGACCGGGCCGGCCTGCCCGCGACGCTGGAGACGAGCGCTTCGGCGAATCTGCGGTTCTACCGACGGTGTGGGTTCGAGGTGACCGGGGAGGTGACCGTGCCGGGCGGGGGACCGCGGGTGTGGGCGATGCGTCGCCCTCCGGCCCGCGTGTAAGCCGGACCGGACCGGGTAGGTCGCGCGGGTGGAGCTGGTCGAGGAGTCGCCGTACCGTTTCCGGATCGATCGGCGGGACCCGATGCGGGTTCCCGGAGTGGTCTTCGCGGCCGAGGCGCTGCTGCCGGGGATCGGGGCGGACGGGTCGTTGGAGCAGGTCGCGGCCGTTGCCACCCTGCCCGGCATCGTCGACGCCTCATTCGCCATGCCGGACGTGCACCTGGGCTACGGCTTTCCGATCGGCGGGGTGGCCGCCACCGATGTGGCGGCGGGCGGGGTGGTGTCCCCGGGCGGGGTGGGGTTCGACATCTCCTGCGGTGTGCGGCTGCTCGCGGCCGACCTCGATCTGGCGGGGCTTCGTCCCCGGCTCGACGCGGTCATGGATGGGCTGGCTGAGGGGACGCCGCGGGGGGCGGGGCGCGGCGCGGCGTGGCACTTGGCGGGCCGCGCGGACGTGGACGGGGTGCTGCGCGACGGGTCGCGGTACGCGGTGCAGCGTGGCTTCGGCGTCGAGCGGGACCTGGAACGCTGCGAGGACCAGGGTGCGCTGGGTGACGCCGACCCGGAGGCGGTCGGTGCACGGGCAATCGAGCGCGGCGCGAAGCAGGTGGGCAGTCTCGGTTCGGGCAACCACTTCCTCGAGGTGCAGGCCGTTACGGAGGTGTACGACCAGCGCGTCGCGGAGGTGTTCGGGCTCTGGCCCGGCCAGGTCTGCGTGATGATCCATTGTGGCTCGCGCGGGCTGGGGCACCAGATCTGCGCCGACTACGTGCGTCGGATGGAGAAGGCGATGCCCCGCTACGGCATCGAGGTGCCGGACCGGCAGCTCGCCTGCGCCCCGGTCTCGTCTCCGGAGGGGCACGCCTATCTCGGCGCGATGGCCGCCGCCGCCAACTACGCCCGGGCGAATCGGCAGCTGCTCACCCACGTGAGCCGGCTGGTCTTTCGTCGGGTCACCGGCGCAAACCTCGACCTGGTCTACGACGTCTCACACAACCAGGCGAAGATCGAGAATCACGGGGTGGATGGCGAGCGGCGTTCGCTCTGCGTGCACCGCAAGGGTGCCACCCGAGCGCTGCCTCCTGGGCATCCGGACCTGCCGGCGGAGCTGGCTGAGGTCGGGCAGCCGGTACTCATCCCCGGGTCGATGGGCACCGCGTCCTACGTGCTGACCGGGGTCTCCGGTGCCCCGGCCTTCGCCTCTAGCTGTCACGGGGCCGGGCGGGTGCGCAGCCGGAAGCAGGCGGTGCGGGACGAGCGCGGCCAGGATCCGCGCGAGCAGCTCGTCGCGCGGGACATCGCCGTACGCGGTGCTTCCCGGCGTGGTCTGGCCGAGGAGATGCCGGCGGCGTACAAGGACATCGACGCCGTGGTCGAGGCGACCGAGGGCGCCGGGCTGTGCCGCAAGGTCGCCCGGTTGGCGCCGATCGGCGTCGTCAAGGGCTGATCCCTCCGGGCTGGTCGCGCGGAGCTGACGGTGCAGCGCAGCAGCGGCCCGTCGGTGGGCGCGACGTGCGTGCCTCGACGGGTGCCGGCTCACACGTCCACGGTGAGCGCGCAGCACCAGCGGGGGCCGTCGGGGCCGAAGCGCAGCTCGTGCAGGGAGATGGCCTTCGGTACGGCGCCGATCAGCTCCACCGCGTCGGCGTCGATGGTCTGCCAGCGTACGTGGAGCCCGTCCGCGCCGCCGTCGCGAACCTCGGTACGCAGCGGCAGCTCGCCCCTGGTCTCCATCCGGAAGATCACCTCCTCGAGGATGTTCACCAGCAGGTCTGCGTCCTCGTCGGCGGGGGCGTGGTACGCCCGTTCGGCGGTGGGCTGCGCCGGGCCCGGGTCGACGAAGGTGTCGACCAGGGCGGTGACCGCCTCGGCCAAGCACTCCGCCCGCGTCGGCGCCCACGCCTCGATCCGTACGTCAGCGGTGTGCGGCAGGCAGTGGTGGCCGCGTTCGGGTCGTGGTTCCACGCCCCCGATCATCCGCTACGATCGCCTGCTCTGGGCCCGGTTCGCCGCAGTGGGCCGCCGGGCCCTGTTGAACGCGTTGACGGTCCTCGATAGGGTTCAGTGCACAGGCTCGTTTACGGGAGACACCATGGCGACGACCGACCATGTTGACGTGCTCATTGTTGGTGCTGGTCTCTCCGGCATCGGCGCGGCCTGCCACCTGGTCCGGCACTGTCCCGAGAAGACGTACGCCGTATTCGAGGCGCGGGGCGCGATCGGCGGCACCTGGGATCTGTTCCGCTATCCGGGCGTCCGGTCGGACTCGGATATGTTCACTCTCGGCTACTCGTTCCGGCCCTGGAGCGACTCCAGGGCCCTCGCCGACGGCCCGTCCATTCGGGACTACGTCCGGGACACCGCCCGTGAGTACGGCGTCACCGAGCACATCCGCTTCCAGCATCGGGTCGTCCGCGCCGACTGGGACAGCCGTACCGCCCGCTGGACGGTGTACGCCCGCCAGGAGGGCGGCGAGGAGGTCGTCGTCACCTGCTCGTTCCTGCACACCTGTGCTGGCTACTACCGCTACGACCGGGGTTACACCCCCCAATTGCCCGGGGCGGAACGGTTCGCCGGCCGAATCGTGCACCCGCAGCACTGGCCCGCCGACCTCGACCACACCGGCCAGCGGGTGGTGGTGATCGGCAGCGGCGCGACCGCGGTGACCCTGGTACCCGCGTTGGCCGAGCAGGCCGCCCACGTGACGATGCTGCAACGCTCACCCACCTACATCCTGGCGCTGCCGGCGCGGGACTCAGCCGCCGCCGCGCTGCGCCGGGTGCTGCCGAAGGGGGTGGTCTACCCGGTGGTCCGCTGGAAGAATATCCTGCTGCTCACGGCGAACTACCAGCTCAGCCGGCGGGCCCCCAACCTGGTCCGGCGGCTGCTGCGGCGGGCCGCGCGAGGCCGACTTCCGGCCGGCTACGACCTCGACCGGCACTTCTCGCCCCGCTACAACCCGTGGGACCAGCGCCTCTGCGTTGTTCCCGACGGCGACCTGTTCCAGGCGATCGCGGCGGGCCGGGCCTCGGTCGTCACCGACACCATCGACACCTTCACCGAGTCCGGGCTCCGGCTGGCCTCCGGCGAGGAGCTGGCGGCCGATGTGGTCGTCACCGCCACCGGCCTGGAGCTGCTTGCGCTCGGCGACGCCCGGCTTACCGTGGACGGTGCGCCGGTCGATCTGGCCAATACGGTCGCCTACAAGGGGATGATGCTCTCGGGCGTCCCGAACTTCGCGATGACCGTCGGCTACGTCAACGCCTCCTGGACGCTCCGGGCTGACCTGATCGCGAGGTACGTGTGTCGGCTCCTCACCCACCTCGACCGCTCCGGACAGCAGGTCGTCACCCCGTTGCCGCCGCCCGACGACGAGCGGCGCCCTCTCCTTGACCTGACCGCCGGCTACGTGCTGCGCGGCCTCGCCGCCCTGCCTCGGCAGGGGGCTCGCGCGCCCTGGCGGCTGCCCCAGAACTACCCGCGGGACCTGTTGCTGATGCGGTACGGCCGGCTCACCGACGCGGGAGTCCGGTTCTCTCAGGCGGGCAAGCCGGAGCGGAGTCCCGCGCGTGCGTAGGTTTGACTATCACCGCGCGACCGCTGTGGTCACCGGTGCCGCCAGCGGGATCGGCGCCGCCCTCGCCCATGGTCTGGCGGCGCGCGGCAGTGACCTGGTCCTGCTCGATCGCGACGCGGAACGCCTGGCCACCGTGGTGGGCGCGGTCCGCGCCGCGTACCCCGACCGGCGGGTGGACCCGGTCGTCGTGGACCTCGCCGACGCGGTGGCCACGGCGGGGGTGGCCGAGCAGATCCTCGTCCGCCATCCCCGAATCCGGCTGCTGGTCAACAACGCCGGTGTGGCACTGGGCGGTCGGTTCGACCAGGTGACCCTGGACGAGTTCCAGTGGGTGGTCGACATCAACTTCCGTGCGGTCGTGCAGCTCACGCACGCGTTGCTGCCCGCCCTGAAGGCGGAGCCCGGCGCGCACCTGGTAAACGTCTCCAGCCTGTTCGGGCTGATCGCCCCGCCCGGGCAGGCCGCCTACTCGGCGACCAAGTTCGCCGTCCGCGGCTTCACCGAGGCGCTGCGGCACGAATTGATCGCCGACGGCGTCGGCGTCACCGCCGTGCACCCCGGTGGAATCGCCACCCGGATCACCGAGAACGCGCGGTTCGGCAGCGGCGTCGACCGGGACGACCACGAGGCGGGCCGGCGCCAGTTCCGTCGCCTGCTCCGCATCCCACCCGCCCGCGCCGCCGAGGTGATCCTGCACGGCGTGGAACGCCGCCGGCCCCGGGTGCTGATCGGCTGGTCGGCGAAGCTGCCCGACCTGATCGCCCGGATCGCACCGGGCTGGTACGGGCGGCTGCTGCGGGTCGGGCTCAACCAGACCACCGGTGCGCCGACTCGTCGGCTGACCACGGGGGCCGCGCCGGCACCGCAGCCGGCCGACCAGCCGCCGGCGTCGCCGTCACTCCCGGCGGACGACCTGGTGTGACCGCCGACGTCTGGCCTGGTCAGTCGTTACTCCTGATAGGACTGATCGGGAAGTACAACGGGTTCCTCCGGGTGCCGGTCTGGTGATGAGGAAGCACTACCGGTTGGCGCTTACCTCGCTGGGCATGGGAATCGCTGAGTTCGGGGACGTCGCCTATGTCGTCAGCCTGGCCGCCTCCCTGTACCTGTCGGGATCCCGCTCCGCGATCCACCTCAGTTTCGCCATGGCCGCCTATGGAGTGGGAAGTCTGGCCGGTTCGTGGCTGGGTGGTGCCCTGGTCGACGTACTGCCCGCGCGTCGCTGGATCGTCACCGGGAACCTGCTCGCCGGCGGCCTCGTGCTCGTCAACACCGTCGCCACGACGCTCGTCGCGGTCGTCGCCTTCGCCGGGGCGGTCAGCTGTGCCTCGCGGGCGATGCTCGTCGGGCAGCAGACGGTCCTGCCCCTGGTGGAGCCGGACGATCTCGTACGGGCCAACTCGGTGGTCATGGTGAGCCGTCGCATCGGCCAGCTCGCCAGCCCGGCGCTCGCTGGCGGCCTGGTGGCCGCCGGGCGACTGGACTGGGTCTACGTGGTCAACGCCGGGACGTTCTGCATCGCCGGTCTGATGATGTTCGTTGCCCTGCCACCGGGCGGCCGGGTGTCCCGGTTGCCCCGCATGGAGCGTGGCAGCCGGATCCGTGACAGCTGGCACGCTCCCGCGGTGTGGTCCGCCTTCGCGGTCAACTCCGTCACTGGGGTCATCGTGGGGGTCAGTAGCGTCTCGATCGTTGTCTACACCGGGTCGGTGCTGGGGGGCGGCGCGGCGGAGTACGCGGCATTGGCGGCGTTTGCTGCGGTCGGAGCCGTGCTGGGCACCCTCACCGCCTCGCTGGTGGGTCGGCTGCTCCCGACGAAACCGGCAGTCGGGACCGCGGTCGCGGTCGCCGGGGCCGCACTGGCCGCACTTCCGTTCGTTACGTGGCTTCCGGCGGCGGCCGTGCTTCGTGTCGCCAGCGGGTGGTCGGTAAACGTCGTCTTCATCCTGCTGATGGCGAATCTGCACGAGGGGGCGCCCGCCGCGCTGCGTGGTCGATTGATCGCCGCGACGCGCAGCGGGCAGGACACCCTGATGATCGTGATGACCATGGCCTCCGGGTTCCTGATCGCGCAGGCCGGTGTGCGCTGGATCCTGCTCGCCGCGGGCCTGCTGGCCGGCCTCTGCGCGCTGTTGTTGGCGGTCAGCAGGGATCCGTTTGACTGGCGGCCGGCGGTTCGGCAGGACGACCTGCGCGCCGCCGCGCCGCTTCCACCGCAGCCGCAGCCGAGGGCGGGGGCGGGGGCGTTGGCGGAGCGCTGACCGCGATCCAGCCGGTTCGCGCCGTCTAGACCGGTGCAGCCTCCGAGTCCGCCGCAGAGGGCCGTAGCGCGGTCTGGCCCGGCCTTCCGTACCCAGAACGCCCGGTGCGAACGATCCGTCGTCCACAACATGCTTTTGCGTTCTCTATCCGGTTTGCTGCTGGAGGTCGCCATCTGCCTGTGACCTGCGCCGCAGCTACTCCCATCCGGGGCGATCCCGGAATGTCGGACATGGCGATCGGGTTGTGTCCCCGGTACCGCCGGAACCCAAACCCCGTGTGGCGGTTCCCCGAGGAGTGCTCACCCGGAGCGCTTCGCCTGACCGAAAGGGCACATCGTGAAGGATGACTTCACCCGATGGCTCCCGGCCATCGCGAAGACCCCGTACCAATGGCTCTCGACCGAGCCGAACCGCAAGCTCGTTCTGAGCGTGGCTGGCGTCGCGGCGATCGGAGGTCTCGCGCTCGCGCCGACCACCGCCGCGGCATCGGTGACCAATGGCCCAGACCCGGGCGCCGTAGCCGCCATTGAGCTGGCCACCGGCAAGCAGGCCGCAGACGGTGACCCGGACCCGGACCTCGAGCCGGACCCGACGGAGTCGACCACCGACCCGGACCTCGAGCCGGACCCGTCCGGGGCGACCACCGACCCCGACCTCGAGCCGGACCCGACCGAGTCGACTCCGGACCCGGACCGGAGCCCCGAGACGGCGGCGAGCGACACCGACAGCACCGACTCGCCCAGCCGGGAACAACTGATCCCCCACGGTGTGCAGGGCGCCCAGTCCTACATCCAGGTTGACGACGCCCAGCGCGCGAACGCCAAGGAGATCATCGAGGTCGCCAAGGCGACCGGAGTCGGCGAGCGGGGTGCGGTCATCGGCGTGGCGACCGCGCTGCAGGAGTCGAAGCTGTACAACCTCGGCCACCTGGGCAGCTACAACGACCACGACTCGCAGGGCCTGTTCCAGCAGCGCCCGTCGACCGGGTGGGGCACGCCGCAGCAGATCACCGACCCGCAGTACGCCGCGACGGCGTTCTTCGAGGCGCTCAAGAACGTCAACGGCTGGCAGGAGCTGCCGCTGACGACCGCGGCGCAGACGGTACAGGTGTCCGCGTACCCGTTCCACTACGCGCAGTGGGAAGAGCAGGCAGCGGAGCTCGTCGCCGAGCTCTGGTGACCAGCGGCCGGCCGTTGCCCAGCTGGGCAACGGCCGGCTCTCCGGTCAGCTCAGCGGCGCGCTCTCCCGGTGCAGCCGCGACGAACCGGCGGTAACCGACCAGCCCGTCACAAAGCGGCTACCGCTGCTGCTCTGGGTCCGGTCAACCAGGTGGAACCAGTCCATCCGGCACTGCTGCGGTGTCACCTCCAGCACCCCGTAGCCGTGCCCGTCCAGCTCGGTCCAGCGTACGTGCGGGTTGGTCGAGCGGATCAGGCCCGACGCCAGATCGCTGAGCACGTTGCCCTCCCGCATCCCCAGGAAGTCGTTGATGTTGTCACTGGTCACCGACGGCACCACGAACTCGGCGGCAGCCGGGTCGGTCAGCCCGGTCGACTGCGTGGTCAGTTCGTTCGCCCACGAGGTGTGGATGTCACCGGTCAGGAAGACCACGTCCCGGGTGTCGGTCGCCAACAGGTGGTCGATCAGCTCGTTGCGGTCGGCGTTGTAGCCGTCCCACTGGTCGGGGTTGAGCACCGCGCCGTTCTGCGGGATGCCGAGCAACGTGCCCAGCGGCCCGAGCAGCCAGGAGGGAAGGGCGCCCACGTCCAGGCGGGAGATCATGACCGGGTTGCCGACCAGCTTCCACTGGGCGTCCGAGGTGGCCAGGCCGGCCTTCAGCCAGGCCATCTGCGCCTCGCCGGTGATCGTCCGCTCCGGGTCGTCGATTGCCAGACCCGACGCCGGCTCGGACCGGTACGTCCGCAGGTCCAGCATGGACAGGTCGGCGAGCCGGCCGAAGCGCAACCGCCGATAGATCGCACCGTCCGTCCCGGTGCGCACCGGCATCCACTCCGCGTACGCCTGGCGCGCTGCCGCCACCCGATCGGTGAAGCTGCCCTCGTCGCCGGGGGTGTGGTTCTCCGCGCCGCCCGACCACTGGTCGTTGGCGACCTCGTGGTCGTCCCAGGTGATCGCCCACGGCACCGACGCGTGCAGGGCCTGAAGGTCGGGGTCGCTCTTGTAGAGCGCGTGCCGGATGCGGTAGTCCTGCAGCGTCAGCGTTTCGTGCGCCGGTTGGACGGACCGCACCACGGTGTCCCCGGCGGCGAACTCCCCGGTGCCGTACTCGTACAGGTAGTCGCCGAGGTGCACCACGAGGTTCAGGTCACCCCGCTCGGCGAGGTGCCGGTAGGCGGCGAAGTAGCCCGCCTCCCAGTTCGAACACGACACCACACCCAGCCGGATCCGGTCGATGTTGGCGTCCGTCTCCGGCGCGGTCATCGTTCGGGCTGTGGGCGACCAGGCGCCGGCGTAGCCGAAGCGGAACCAGTACGTGGTGGCCGGCGCGAGCCCGCTGACGGGAACTTTGACCGTGTGGTCCCGAGCCGGGCCGGTAGCGACGGTGCCCTGCGCCGCCACAGTGGCGAAGTCCGGGTCGGCGGCCACCTGCCAGGTCACCGTCACCTCCGGGCCGACGCCCGAGCCTGGCTGGGAGTCCTCGGTGGGGGTGAGGCGGGTCCAGAGCAGGATTCCGTCGGGCAACGGGTCACCGGAGGCGACGCCGTGCCGGAAGGCGCTACCGGTGGCCCCGGCCGGGCCGGCGAGGGCGGCGCTGGCGAGAACGGCGGTGCCGGCCGAGGCGCCGGCGATGCGCAGGAGGGTCCGACGGTCGAGGGAGTTCGTCATGGGCACTGTTTCTACCGGCAGGTAGGGTCCGGCCGCTGCCCCCGTATCGGCGTGTTCGCCGTTCTTTCAGTTAAGCGTCGTCGAGTCTTCCGCTCAGCGGCGGTCGCGGATGATGTCGGTCAGCGCCAGGCAGAGCGCGAGCATGCTGATTCCGCTGATCAGGAGCATCGCGTGGTGGAAGGCGACCGACCAGTCCCCGGTGGCCCCCTGCGCCGCGAAGATGACACTGCCGACCGTGGCGATACCGGCGGCAGAGCCGATGCGCTGGCCGGTCTGCAGCATTCCCGCGCCGCTGCCGGCCCGCGATACCGGCACCTGGGCGAGGGTGAGGGCCTGATTCGGGGTGACCACTAGGCCGCTGCCGAGCCCCGCCACCAGCAACGGTGTGGCGGTCCACCAGGACACGGTGGCGCCCGGGGGGACCCGGTTGACGACGAGGACCACGACGACGAGGCTGACGGCGACGGTGGCCAGACCGAGGGCTACCAGTGGTCGACCGACCCGGCTGACGATCCGGCCGCCCACCACGGAGGCGATGGCGAAGCCAACCGTGAACGGGGTGCTGGCCAGCCCGGCGGCGAGTGCGCTGTGCCCGAGACCGTTCTGCAGGTACACCGTGAGAACGAAGAAGATGGCGGTGAACCCGCCGAAGTACAGCAGGGCGATCAGGACACCGAACCGGTACGAGCGGATGCTGAGTAGGCGCGGGTCGAACAGGGGCTCGCGGCGGCGGGCGTACCACCGCTCCCAACCGGCGAAGGCGGCCAGTGTCAGCAGACCGGCCGGGAGCGTCAGCCACCTTGCCGGACCCTGCCAGTGCTGTTGGACTAGGGGCAGCAGGACAAGCAGGACACCACCGCCGAGCAGGAGCAGCCCGACCAGATCAAACCGGTGCCGGTCGGGGGTTCCCTGGGCGCGGTGCGGGAGAAGGCGCCAGCCGAGGACGGCGGCGAAAACACCGAGCGGCGCGTTGACGAAGAAGACCCACCGCCACCCGTGCTCGGTGCCGCCGATCTGGATGAGGAGGCCGCCGAGCAGCGGCCCGACGGCGGTGGAGATGCTTATCGCCGCCCCGAGCAGCCCGAACGGGCGGCCCCGCTCAGAATTCGGAAAGAGTTCCTGGATCAACCCGGTCACCTGTGGGTTGATCAGTCCGGCGGCGGCACCCTGGAGCAGGCGGGAAGCGATGAGCCAGGGGGCGGTAGGAGCCAGCCCGGCCGCCACGCTGGTGATGGTGAACAGCGCGACACCGACGACGAAGACGGTCCGCCGCCCATGCCCGTCGCCGAACCGGCCGCCGGGCACCAGCATCAACCCGAAGGTCAACGTGTAACCGGCGAGCACCCACTGCACGTCACTGGGGGCAACATCGAGTGCCCGGTCCATCGACGGGATGGCGACGTTGACGATGCTCACGTCAAGCACCGTCATGAAGACGGCGACCAGACCAACGCCGAGCGCCGCCCCTCGGCGTTGTGGCTGGGCCAGGTCACCACCGGGTGGTGCGGTCCGCGAACCGGGGGACGGGCGGCTACCCATCCGCCCGGCTACCCACCCACTTCTGGGTGTCGCGGCCTCACGTCAGCTGTTGGGCGCAGAACCGCGGGCCGAAGTCCAGACCGGCCATCGGTGAGTCCTCGCGGTGCAGCAGGTTCTTCTCGGTGAGTTGGTGTAGGGGAGCGATCAGTTGTTCCTCGGTCAACCCGGTCTCCTCGGCGATCAGGTCTGGGTACGGCACCTGGCCGCGGGCCTCCAGGACCGCGACCGCGTCGTACACCCGTTCCTCGAGCTCCGACAGTTGCACCTGCCGCATGTCGTCCTCCTTCGGATACCGCCGGACGGGCGGTCGGCCTGTCCGGTGGTTACCCGGCTGGCCACCGAAGATGCTCCCCCGATCGGGTATGTCGCCCTGCCCCGGCCGTCGGCTGGGGCAGGGCTGGGTGCCGAGGGTGCGCCGGGCGGTGACCGTGCCGGCACCCGCCCGCCTCGACCAGGAACGTTGACGTGGGCTCTAGGCTGGCAACGGTGACGGTCTGGGATCTTGCGGTGGTGGGTGCGGGCCCGGCAGGCCTGTCCGCCGCCCACGTCGCGGCACAGGCGGGTCTGACGACCCTCGTTCTGGAGCGGGCTGTACATCCGCGTTACAAGACCTGTGGTGGCGGCCTGATCGGCACCTCGCTGGCCGCACTGGCGGACCGGATCGAGGTGCCCGCGCAGGATCGGGCGGAGCGAGTGACCTTCACCCTGGACGGGCGGCGGGCGTTCACCCGGCAGAGCGCGGTCGGTCCGCTGGTGACGATGGTGTGCCGGGACGAGTTTGATGACCGGCTACGGGCCGCAGCGGTCGCCGCCGGGGCCAAGCTGCGTCAGCGGGTCGCGGTCCGGGCGGTGGAGTCGGAGCCGGACCGGGTCCGCCTGCGGCTGGCCGACGGGGCGACGGTGACCGCGCGGGCGGTGATCGGCGCCGATGGGTCGTCGGGGGTGACCGCACGGCACGTGGGGGTGCGACACCGGCAGGTCGACCTGGGGTTGGAGTTGGAGCTGCCGGTGACACCGGCCCAACGGGCCCGCTGGCGAGGTCGGGTGCTGCTGGACTGGGGCCCGCTACCCGGCTCGTACGCCTGGGTGTTTCCGAAGGACGACCTGCTGACGGTGGGGGTGATCGCGGCGCGGGGGACAGGGGAGCAGACCCGGGCGTACCTGCGCTCGTTCGTGGACCGGCTGGGCCTGGCCGGGGTCGAGCCGGCGCACGATTCCGGGCACCTGACCCGGTGTCGGCAGGAGGGCTCGCCGCTGCGCCGGGGGAGGGTTCTGGTGGTGGGGGACGCGGCGGGGCTGCTGGAGCCGTGGAGCCGGGAGGGGATCAGCTACGCCCTGCGTTCCGGCACGCTGGCGGGGGCGGCGGCCGCCGCTGACAACCTCGGCCAGTACGAGTCGGCAGTCGCGGGGGAGTTGGTCCCGTCGATGCGGGCGGGCCGACAGCTGCTGGAAACCTTCTCGCGTCGGCCGGGGCTGTTCCACGGGCTGTTGGCGACGCCGCCGGGCTGGCGGGCCTTTGTCGCCTTTTGCCAGGGCCGGGCTGGCTTCGATGACCTGCTCTCCCGGGTGCCGGTGCGGCTGGCGTTCGGAGTGCTGGCGGGGCTGCGCGGGCGGAGAACCCCCCGCCCGCGCTGACGCTGTTGGTCTCCGCGGCTCGCGGCCGGCATCAACTGCGGGACTCCCACATCCATCCAGGATCCTAGGATGCTCTAGCGGTGGTGTTGCCCCCATCACCGGGACCACCGGGGGAGCAGTCCAACCTGTTGTCCGCCACTGGTAGCAGCTGATTGACCGGTATGGCCCGGTGACCGTCGCCACCGGGCCGGTAGGAAGGGCCGGGGCGGGTACGCTGTTGACACGGGTGTCGGTGTGTCCAGTGTCCCCGGGCCTCACCAATAAGCCGTCGCGGAATACCGTTCGGCTGGAGCCGCCACGCGCCACGCGCCGAGAGGCGACCTGCACACCGGCTACCTCAGCACCGCCCTCCGAGGCTTAGGTCTCGGGGGGCGGTGCCCTTCTCCCGCCGAAGCCGAAGCAGTGCCGGCCACCGGCTCCGGGTCCCCGAGCTGGCCCCGCACGCGGGGCCAGCTCGGTAGCGTCTGAGCATGGACCCTTCAGCGATCTGGCGGGACCGGCAACACCGGTGGCGGATCGAGGCGTACCGGGCGCCCGACCTCCGGTTCGCGATTTTTGCCACCAGCGGGACGACCGAGTCGGCGCCGCTGTGGTTGTTCGGAATGTCGGCGTTGGCGCGTTGGCTGATGAGCCACAAGATTTCACTCGACGACCTGGAGGTCGACTGACCCTGTTCGGGGGAAAAAAGTAGTTTGCCACCCTTCGCGGCTAGCGGTGGCTAGGGTCACCGAGTGTGAGGGACCGAGGAGTACGCACCGCCGTGGCGGTGCTGACCGGGCTGGCAGTCATCTACTTCGGAACGACTGGCCGGGATCAACCGGACGGCGAGGGCGTCACCACCGGCCTGATCGTGCTTGCCGTGCTCGCGGCGCTGCTGGTGTGGCACCTCACCCGGCCCCGCGGCGACGCGACGAAGTGACCGGTCACCGGCGTGCCGCCCGGGTCACCGCGCCAGCGGATTCCTCGCCGAGCGCGACCCGCACCAGGGCGGCGGCGAAGCGGCCGAACTCCGCCTCCGCCACCAGGTCGGCGAGCCGCCGCGGGGTTTGCGGCAGGCCCAACCGCTCCGCGCCGCTGAGGGTGCGTCGGTCGGCGAAGGGACGCAGGTCCGGCCAGACCGCCTGGGCCTCGCGGAGGAAGATGTTCGCACCGGCGGGCCCGATGCCCGGAAACGCGGTGAGCAGCCGGCGTAGCTGCGCCGGCTGGCCCTGCGCGGTCTGGTGTAGTCGGCGCAGGTCACCCTGCCAGCGGTCCAGGCAGAGTCGTGCGCCCGTGCCGAGCAGCGTGGCGGTCCGCTCGTCGTAGCGCCGATAGTGCCCGCGACCCAGCGCGTCAACCCGGTCCTGCCAGGTCGCCGCCTCCATCGCCGACGGGGTGCGGTAGCCGGCGGCGAAGAGCTCCCGGGCGGCGGCCACCGCGACGCTGGCGCGAATCCGTGCGCTCAGCAGGGTGGCGAGCACCAACAGCTGATAGAGCGGGCCGGGCCGGTCGGCCAGCCGGATCCCGGCTTCCTCGGTGTAGGTCTGTCCGCGTCGTTCCAGCAGCACCCGCGCTGTCTCGTGACTGTCTCCCACCGGCGGGGGGTACCCGCCGGTGGCCCGGTTAGCCCGCGGCATGTCCGATGACGTCGGTGGGTATTCGGGGCGGAGCGGCCGCCACGGGCGCCGCCGTCCAGCGGGAAGGAGACAGCGGTGACGAACCCGCAGCAGCAGGAGGCCCGGCGTAGCGCCCGGGGCTCGAACGTGCAGAACACCAAGGGGCCCGGTCCGACGGGTCACCCACGTCACCGGGGATCGTCCCAGGGGGACCGGGGGCGTCCGGTGCCTCGGGGCCAGGTCTCCGGCCATGGACCCCCGGGCGAACCGGTTGCTGAGGACGACAGCTGATCCCCACCGCCCGCCCCGCGTTCGCAGGGCGGGCGGTGGGGTGGTTAGACCTTAAGCGGGTGGCATCCGGAGTCGGTTCCAGGTCGTCGCGGCGACTAGGCCGTACGCCAAGTGCGGGATGAGGTCGGACAGCCAGTCCCCACGGCTCCAGGTTCGTGGGTCGCTGACTCCGAAGACGGCGTACGAGCCGCCGGAGGCGGTCATCACTCCGCCGCCGAGCAGCCCACTGGCCAGAGCCGGCGGCATTGGTCGGCCCCGGGTCAGCAGGGCGAAGCCGACTCCGGCCGCGATCCCGATGCCGTAACCGAGTAGCGGGCCGAGTCCTGAGCGGCGGTTGGTCGCCTGGGGTTCGGGGCCGAGGTTGAGGTGGGTCACCTCGGCGACCCGGCCGGCGCTGCGCTCCGGGGTGTTACTCGCCGGCCGGGCTCGTAGCGTCATGTCCAGGTAGGTGACGATGTTGAGGGCGGTGGTGCCGGCCGCGCCGGCGATCGCTCCGTCGGCCAGGAATCCGGCTCTCATTGCGGGCCGCCGCCGTGCTGGCCGTACGCGTCGTTCCCTGGTTGTGGTGCGGGCATCCGGGTGCCTCCTCGGTCGGGCTCATCGGTGGTGTCTGCCGGGCGTCTACCCGTCTGAGTTGGTGACCAACCGCGTCGGGCGGTTCAGCCGGGAGCGCGGACCACGGCGACCGGGCAGTCGGCGTGGTGCAGTGCGGACTGGCTGACCGAGCCCAACAGCAGGCCGGTGAGCGCACCGCGTCCGTGCCCGCCGACGACCAGTAGTTGGGCCTGCTGGGAGGCCTCGTTGAGGATTGGCGCGGGCCGGCCACGGATGGTCTGGTGGTGGACGGTGAGATCCGGCCACCGCTCGGCCAGCCCGGCGACGGATTCGGCGAGGAGCTGGCGTTCCTCGTGGCGCAGGTTCTCTTCGTCGTAGACGAGAGGCTGCATGTCGCCAGGTTCCCTGGCGACCGGGTGTAGGTAGGTGTGTACGGCGACGAGGTCGCTGCCGCGCAGCGACGCCTGTTCGGCAGCGAATTCGACGGCGGGAGGGGATACCGCGGATCCGTCCACGCCGACGATCACCGGCCCTTCGGTGCGGTCCGTGCCGCGGGCGACCAGGACCGGGCAGTCGGCGTGGGTGGCGACCTGTACCGCGACCGAGCCGACGACGAGGGCCGCGAAGCCGCCCATACCCCGGTCACCCAACACGATCAGCACGGCGTTTGGTGCTTCGCCGACCAGCACGGCGGCAGCCTCGCCGTCGATGATCTCGCCGGAGACGCGGAGGCCGGGCGCGGTCGCTTCGGCTTCGGCGACCGCGTCGGCGACGAGCTGCTCCGCCTGGTTGCGGAGGCCCGATCCGGGCGGTCCGCCGGGTGGTGCTCCCACCGGGACGTGGAGGAGTGGCCAGATGAAGCCGTGGATGATCCGCAGCATCCGGTTGCGGCGGGCGGCCTCGCCGGCTGCGAGGCGTACGGCCCGTCGCGCCTGCTCGGAGCCGTCCACGCCGACTACCACCGCGGCGCCGTTCGACGAGTTCACCCCTTCACCCCCACGGTCAGTATCGCGGCCACGGGGTGGCGCGGAGCCGCAAACTGGCGGGTTAGCCCCCAGTTGGAGTTGCCGCTTGGGAGGTGGTGTCAGAGTTTAACCCTAGTATCCTAGGCTGCTCTAGGATACGTGCGCCACCCCACACCCGGACACCACACGTATCCGCGCTGAGTCAGCGCATCCATGCTGTGAACGGGCGGATATAGTGGCAGCGCAACTGACCCGACCACGATCATTTCGATCGGAGGGCGGGTCCAACGGGTCGGTCCCGCGCTGGAGTAACCGTGCCGATGCCTACCGACCCGGCAGCACAGCTGGCAGACGTGGGTCGGGCGCCGAGGCGCACAGTGGAGGAGGTTCGGTGTCGCAGCGGCCGGCTCGAGTTGGCACTCCGCAGGCCTCCGGCCACCTCACCGACCAGGTCTTCACGCTGCCGAACCTGATCAGCTTCGTCCGGCTCCTCGGTGTTCCGGTCTTCCTCTACCTACTCCTGGTAGCCCATGCCGATGTGGCCGCGATCGTGGTGCTGGCGGTCGGTGGCACCACCGACTGGGTGGACGGCTGGGTCGCCCGGCGGCTCGGGCAGGTGAGTCGACTGGGCGAGCTCCTCGATCCGTTCGTGGATCGCCTCTACATCCTGGCCACACTGGTCGCGTTCACCGTCCGTGAGGTGGTGCCGTGGCAGTTCACGGTGGCGCTGCTCGCCCGTGAACTGCTGCTGGTGGGTTCCCTCGGCGCGCTACGTCGCTACGGATACGGGCCACCGCCGGTGCACTATGTGGGCAAGACGGCGACGTTTCTGTTGTTGGCCGCGTTCCCGGTTCTGCTGCTGGCGAAGGCGGCACCGGGAGCAGCCGCCGGCGCGGTTGGCTGGAGCCTGGCCTGGTGGGGTCTGAGCCTGTACTGGGTCGCTGGCGCGATGTATGTGGTGCAGGCCAGGCGGCTGGTGCGGGCAGCGAGGGCACGATGACCGACTCGCAGCTTCGACCGGAGAACCGGGAGCCGACCGGGCGGGCGTACGCGCCGGATTTCCTCACCGAGCTGTTCCGCAATCCGCTCGATCCGGGGTACGCCGACGCGGCGGCCCGCCGGCGGCAGGGGGCCACGGTGCGGTGGCACCGGTCGGTCCGGGCCGTGAGCCTCGTCGTCGTCGTGGTGCTCGGCTTTCTGTTCGCGGTGGCGTACCGCCAGACGGTGGCGGCGGCGCCGGGGCGCCAGCAGGCCCGGGAGGGTCTGGTGGCGCAGATCGAGCAGCGGGAGGAGGAGACCGACCAGCTGTCGGAGTCGGCCGACGCGTTGCGGGCGGAGGTGGCCCAGCAGCGGGCCGCCGCGCTGGGGACGGAGGCGGCGCAGCTGCACGAGCTGGAGGCGGGCACCGGTTTGGGCCGGGTGAAGGGGGACGGTGTGGTGGTGCGGTTGGCCGATGCTCCGCCGGATCAGCAGATGGTGCCGGATCCGGTCTCCGGGCCGCCGCGGGTGATTTACCTCGATCTCCAGGGGGTCGCGAACGGGCTGTGGGCGGCGGGGGCGGAGGCGATCTCGATCAACGGGCAGCGGTTGACGGCAACGTCCACGATTCGGTCGGCGGGGCAGGCGATTCTGGTCGATTTGCGCCGGGTGATCGGACCGTACGAGGTATCGGCGATCGGCCCGGATGAGTTGCGGGAGCGGTTCGCACAGACCCGGATCGCGGCGACCATGAAGCAGGTAGCGGCGGATACCGGGGTGGCGTTCGAGGTGCGGGACGCCGATGGCCTGACCCTGCCTGCCGCGCCGGATCCCCGGCTACAGTACGCGCAGTCACCGGCCAGTCCGACGCCGTCGGCCCGGTCGGTCAGTCCCGGGGCGTCTGGTTCGCCGACGGCTCCCGACTTCGGAGGTGGTCGATGATTGCGGCGTTGGCGTTGCTCGCGGGCGTGCTGCTCGGGTTGTGGCTCGATCCAACGGTGCCGGGGGCGTTGCAGCCGTATCTACCGATCGCCGTAGTGGCGGCGTTGGACGCGGTGTTTGGTGGGGTGCGGGCGAAGCTGGACCGGATCTTCGACGACAAGCAGTTCGTAGTGTCGTTCATCTCCAACGTGTTGGTGGCTGGCCTGATCGTATATTTGGGGGATCAGTTGGGGGTGGGTAGCCAGCTCTCCACCGGTGTGGTGGTGGTGCTGGGGGTTCGAATCTTCGGGAATGTGGCGGCGATCCGCCGGCACCTGTTCCGGGCGTAGGTTTGTCGTGATGAGTGGTGACGAGCACAACGAGACGGGTACGGGTTGGCCGGGTCAGCCGGGTCCGCTGCCGTCGGCGGGTCCGGCGAGGGAGCCGGACCCTCGTCCGGACGCGCCGGAACCGGACGAGTTGAGTCCGCTGGCACCGGAGGCCGAGCCAGCCGAGTCGGGTGAGCCAACCCAGCCAGCCGGGACGGGTGAGGCGACGCTGGAACGTTCAGCGCGGCGTCCGTTCACGTCCGCCCTTGCCCTCATCGGTGGCTGGCGGCGGACGAGTCCGGCCACCGTGATGATCTTTGTTTTGCTGGCGTTGCTGGGGTTCACGCTGGTGGAGCAGTTGCGGACGACGTCAACGGATCCGTATACCTCAGCCATGCGACAGGAAGATCTGGTGCAGATTCTCTCCGACCTGAATGCTCGGGAGGACCGGCTGCGGCAGGACATCGCGGCGTTGGAGGACAGCCAGCGGCAGCTGGCGTCGGGGGAGCAGGGCCGGCAGGCCGCGTTGGAGGAGGCGGCGCGGCGGGCGGATGAGTTGGGGATTCTGGCGGGGACGCTGCCGGCGCAGGGGCCGGGGTTGGTGGTGCGGTTCGAGCCCGGTGGTGGGGCGGCGATTTCGGCGATGCGGGTGTTGGACGCGGTGCAGGAGTTGCGGGGCGCGGACGCTGAGGCGATGCAGATTTCCGGCGGCGACCAAGTGACGGTACGGATCGTTGCTTCGACATATTTCCTGGATGGGGAGAACGGCTCCCTTTTCGTGGATGGGCGGTTGTTGACCGGGCCGTACACGATCACGGTGATCGGGGATCCGCCGACGATGCGTACGGCGTTGAACATTCCGGGCGGGGTGGTGGCGACGGTCGACGGCGACGGCGGTACGGTGATCGTCGAGGATCGTGAGGTGGCCGAGGTTTCGGCGCTGCACGCCCCGATCGAGCTGGAACACGCCCGTCCGATTCCGTGACTGGCGGCGCGGCTGCGCCGTCACGTGGGGGACTGGCGCACGATGGATGAAGGACGCATCTGGTGATTCCTGAGGATCTACGGTATACCGCCGAGCACGAGTGGGTTGCGGGTGGTGGCGACGGTGTGCTGCGGGTTGGTATCACGCACTTCGCGCAGGACGCGCTGGGTGACATCGTCTTCGTCCAACTGCCCGAGGTTGGGTCGGCGGTGTCCGCCGGCGATTCGGTAGGTGAGATCGAGTCGACGAAGAGTGTGTCGGAGATCTACGCGCCGGTCGGCGGGACGGTGTCGGCGTGCAATGAGGCGCTGGGCGATACTCCCGAGTTGATCAATAGTGATCCGTATGCTGCGGGTTGGCTGTTCGAGGTCACCGTGGCTGACCAGGGCGGGCTGGACGGCCTGCTGTCGGCGGGTGCGTATCGCGAGCTCACCGAGGGCTGAGTGGTGCCCTTCTGCCGGCGCGGGGGTTGGTTCCGCGCGTCCGGTTGCCCTGCTTTTCGGCGCTGGCTAGGCTCGCCCAGTCGACCGAGAATCCGATAGTTGAGCGTTGTGTAGGTGCCTTCCTGGCACGGGGAGCCAGCCGCCGGGTGCGAGAATGCCCGGCGGCCAAACCCGCTCCTACCCGACGCTGACCGAATAGATCCGTGAGGTGGTCCCGATGACGCGCCCAGACGACGAGTTCCCCCCACTCGACGTCACTTCGACGCTCAATCTCGGCTCGCTCGAAGAGGCCCTGGAGGGGCCGGTTACCGATGTGATGCCGAACCGGATGTCCGGTTCGTTGCCGCCAGGGATGGCTCTGCTGGTGGTGCGGCGGGGGCCGAACGCGGGCGCCCGCTTCTTGCTGGACCACGATGTGACGACCAGTGGGCGGCATCCGGACAGTGACATTTTCTTGGATGACGTGACGGTGTCGCGGCGGCATGCGGAGTTCCACCGGGATGGTGGGACGTTCACGGTGCGGGATGTGGGGAGCCTGAACGGGACGTATGTGAACCGGGAGCGGGTCGAGGCGGCTACGTTGAGCAATGGCGACGAGGTGCAGATCGGTAAGTTCCGGTTGGTGTTCCTTGCTGGTCCGCGGCCCGAGGAGGGGGCCGGCCGGGGGTGAGTGAGCCGGCGGCGTCCGCTGCGGCGGGCTCATCCCGTCCGCAGCCGTTGATGAGCATCGGTGAGGTGCTGGCCCAGTTGCGGGTGGATTTTCCGGATGCCACGTTGTCGAAGTTGCGGTTCCTCGAGGCTGAAGGCTTGGTGGAGCCGCAGCGGACGGCGGCGGGGTACCGGAAGTACAGCTGGGATGATGTGGCGCGGTTGCGGTTTGTATTGACCGCGCAGCGGGATCAGTATCTGCCACTGCGGGTGATCCGTGAGCAGTTGGCGGGCTGGGATGCCATGGGTGAGCCGCCGGGTCGTTCTCGGCCTGCATTGGTGGCGGTGGGCCCGGGTGGGGAGGTGCCGGGGCAGCAAGCGGAGGCCGAGTCGGCGCGGTTGGACCGGGCCGAGTTGATTGCCCGCAGCGGTGTGGATAAGGCGACGCTGGCGGAGCTGGAGCGCCTTGGTGTGGTGGTGTCGGATCCGCCGGGCTGGTACGACGGAGATGCGTTGATCATCGCTGAGGCGGTGGCGGGTCTGGCGGCGTACGGGTTGGAGCCGCGGCATCTGCGGGGGTATCGGTTGGCGGCAGACCGTGAGGTGGGGTTGTTTGCGCAGTTGGTGACGCCGTTGGCGCGGCAGAGTGATCCGGCGGCACGGGCGCGGGCGGCGGAGACGGCGCGGGAGTTGGTGGCGTTGTCGCAGCGGCTGCACGCGGCGTTGGTGCGGGTGGGGTTGCGTTCGACGTTGGGGCGGTGAGGCGGGTGTGTGCGGAAAGATCTGCCCGGTGGCGCGTGCCGTAGGCTTGCCGGGGTAACCCCTTCTGCGGCGCGTGCCGCGCGTGCGACGGCCGGGTCGCGGTCCGTGTACCGTGCAGAAGGGGTGCGGTGCGGCGTAGGTGACAACGACACGGAGGCGGCGGTGCGCGAGCTGAGTGTGGTCGGAGTTCGGGTGGAGCTGCCGGGCAACCAGCCGATCGTCTTACTCCGGGAGGTCGAGGGGGACCGCTATCTGCCGATCTGGATCGGCGCGGTCGAGGCGACGGCGATCGCCTACGAGCAGCAGGGGGTCAAGCCGACGCGGCCGTTGACGCACGATCTGCTGCGGGATGTGTTGGCGGCGTTGGAGGCGCCGTTGCAGGCGGTGGAGATCACCGAGTTGAAGGAGAATGTCTTCTTCGCTGATCTGTTGCTCGGTGACGGGGTGCGGGTGTCGGCGCGGCCGAGTGATTCCATCGCGTTGGCGTTGCGGGTGGGGGCGCCCATTCGGTGTGCCGACGAGGTTCTCAGTGAGGCCGGGATTGTGATTCCGGATGAGCAGGAGGACGAGGTGGAGAAGTTCCGGGAGTTCTTGGACCAGGTGAGTCCGGAGGACTTTGCCGGTTGACCGGTTGATCCGGGCCCTGGTTGCGGTGTCGTCACGGTTGGTGACGCTCTCTGTGGGCGTGTTGCGGGTGCGGCGTGTCGTGTTGTTGTTGCCTGGTAACCGTTGGGTGCGGCGTTAGGGTGACCGTATCGAGGGGTGCTCGTCTCGGCGTGGGCGTGGCACCGCACGGCGGGGAGGTTGTCCGGATGCAGGAGCCGTGGGATTCCGATGTGGGTTCGGGGCCAGGTGCGGCGGCGATTGACGGTGACAGCGAGGTCGGCTACCGGGGTGTGACGGCCTGCCACGCGGTGGGTATCAGTTACCGGCAGTTGGACTATTGGGCGCGGACGGGTCTGGTCGTACCGGGGGTGCGGGACGCGTCTGGTTCGGGTACGCAGCGGTTGTACTCGTTCCGGGACCTGGTGGTGTTGAAGGTGGTCAAGCGGCTGCTGGACGCTGGGGTGTCGTTGCAGAACATCCGGAAGGCGATTGAGGCGTTGCGGTCACGGGGGGTGGCGGACCTCGCGGGCATCACGTTGATTTCCGATGGGACGACGGTGTACGAGTGCCGGTCGCCGGAGGAGGTGGTTGACCTGTTGCAGGGTGGCCAGGGCGTGTTTGGGATCGCGATCGGTGGGGCGTTCAAGGAGGTCCAGGGTTCGTTGTCGCATCTGCCGGCGGAGTCGGTGGTACCGCAGCCGGCGCCGGCGCCGGCGCCGGCTGCGGTGGAGGTGGTGGCGGACGAGTTGGCGGCGCGGCGGGCGCGGCGGCGGGTGAGTTGAGCGGCGGTGGTGGGCGGTTGGTCGCGGACGCGGCAGCATGGTTCTGGTGAGCGAACAGGTTGACGTGTTGGCGGGGTTGGTCTCGGGTGGTGGGGTGGTGGTGCTCAGCGGCGCCGGCCTGTCCACCGAATCGGGTATTCCCGACTACCGGGGGGCCAGTGGGGCGGCCCGGCGGCATTCTCCGATGACGTATCAGGTGTTTACGCGGGATCCGTTGGCGCGGCGGCGGTATTGGGCGCGGAGTCATCTGGGGTGGCGAACGATCGCCCGGGCGGTCCCCAACGCCGGGCATCGGGCGGTGGCTCGCCTGCAGCAGGCCGGTTTGGTGGACGGGGTTGTCACGCAGAACGTGGACGGGTTGCACACGGCGGCGGGTAGCCGCGGGGTGGTGGAGTTGCATGGGCGCCTGGCCGAGGTGGTGTGCCTGGGGTGTGGGGTTGGGGTGTCGCGGTCAGAGCTGCATCAGCGGCTGGCGGAGGCGAACCCCGGTTTTGCGGCGTGGGGGTCGGCGGTCAATCCGGATGGTGATGGGGATCTCGCTGATTCGGCGGTGGCGGGGTTCCGCATGGTCGATTGCGCCCAGTGCGACACGGGAGTGCTGAAACCGGATGTGGTGTTCTTCGGGGAGTCGGTGCCGGCGGCGCGGGTGGCCCGGTGTTTCGCCATGGTGGAGTCCGCGCGGCTGCTGCTGGTGCTTGGTTCGTCGCTGACGGTTATGTCGGGGCGGCGGTTTGTGGTGCGGGCGGCAGGTTTGGGGATTCCGGTGGCGATTGTTAACCAGGGCGCGACTCGCGGCGATGCGTATGCGGCGGTGACGGTGGATGCCCCGCTGGGCCAGGTGTTGCCGATGCTGGCTGATCGTTTGAGTGCCGTCACAGAAGGCGCAGGTCAGCCGGGTGCCGTCGTCCCCGACGACGCGGACCAGCCGGGTGTCCTCCCGGGCGGCGCGGGGGGAACGGTGGCGGTGGGCTGACCGTGGTGGGCTGTTCTGCGGTCGGTAGTGGCCCGGGTGGGGACGCCCGGGTGGGGATGGCCGCTGGTAGCGTTGGTCGTGCCGGTCGCACCCGTGTGGGAGAGACCGCCCGGAAACCACCCGGCGCGGCGCCGAAGGGGCAAATCCTCCCCGGAACCTCTCAGGCAAAAGGACCTCACGGGTAGGCACTGTGGAGCGTCTGTGGGCGCGACAGAGGGGGAGGCCGACCTGTCGACCTCATCCCCGGGGAGCGCCCCATGTCCCTTGAGCAGTTCGCCGCCCGTCATATCGGTCCGGATCCACAGGACGAACGCCGGATGTTGGAGGTCGTCGGCTACGACTCTGTTGACGAGTTGATGGACGCGGCGATCCCGGAGGCGATCCGGTGGTCGGGCACCCTGGACCTACCGGCGCCGGCCAGTGAGTCGGAGGCGTTGGCGCAGCTGCGGTCGCTGGCTGAGCGCAACACTGCTGCGGTGTCGATGATCGGTCTGGGCTACTACGGCACGCACACGCCAGCGGTGATCCGGCGTAACGTGTTGGAGAATCCCGGCTGGTACACCGCGTACACGCCGTACCAGCCGGAGATCAGCCAGGGCCGGCTGGAGGCGTTGCTGAACTTCCAGACCATGGTCACGGATCTGACCGGGTTGGCGACCGCGAACGCTTCGATGCTCGATGAGGGCACGGCGGCGGCCGAGGCGATGACGCTGGCGCGGCGGGCGAGCCGCAGCCGGAGCCAGGTGTATGTGGTGGATGCGGACACGTTGCCGCAGACGGTGGCGGTGATCGCGGGTCGGGCCGAGCCGCTCGGCATTGACGTGCAGGTGGTTGACCTTGATCGTGGGGAGCTGCCGGCGGAGTTCTTCGGCTTGCACGTGCAGTATCCGGGGGCGTCCGGGGCGGTGCGGGACCACGCTTCGGTGGTGGGCGCCGCGCATGCCGTGGGCGCGTTGGTGACCGTGGCCGCCGACCTGTTGGCGTTGACGCTGCTGCGTCCGCCGGGGGAGATCGGTGTTGATATCGCGGTGGGAACCACCCAACGGTTCGGGGTGCCGATGGGCTTCGGTGGCCCGCACGCCGGCTACCTGGCGGTCCGCGCGGGCCTGCAGCGGATGCTGCCGGGACGGTTGGTCGGTGTGTCGCGGGACGCGGACGGGGAGTCGGCGTACCGGTTGGCGTTGCAGACCCGGGAGCAGCACATCCGTCGGGAGAAGGCGACGAGCAACATCTGCACCGCGCAGGTTCTGCTTGCGGTGATGGCCGGGATGTATGCGGTGTACCACGGCCCGGACGGGTTGCGGGCGATCGGGGCGCGGACCCATGCGATGGCGGCGCGGCTGGCGGCCGGGTTGCGCGCGGGTGGGGTGGATGTTGCGGATGTTCTGTTCTTTGACACTGTCTCGGCGGTGGTGCCGGGCCGGGCGGCCGAGGTGGTGGCGGCTGCCGCGCAGCGGGGGGTGAGTCTGCGGCTGGTGGACGCCGACCGGGTGGGTGTTTCCTGCGACGAGACCACGACGGAGGCGCATCTCGCGGCGGTGTGGGCGGCGTTCGGGGTGCCGGTCTTCACCGGTGCGGTGGATACGGCGTTGCCGGCGGCGTTGGCGCGTACGTCGGATTTCCTCACCCACCCGGTTTTCAGCGCGCATCGGTCGGAGACGGCGATGCTGCGGTACCTGCGTCGGCTGGCGGACCTTGACTATGCCTTGGATCGGGGCATGATCCCGTTGGGGTCGTGCACGATGAAGCTGAACGCGACCACCGAGATGGAGCCGGTGAGCTGGGCGGAGTTCGCGCAGGTGCATCCGTTGGCGCCCGAGTCGCAGACCGCTGGTTACCGGGAGCTGATCGCTCAGCTGGAGGGCTGGCTGGCGGAGGTGACCGGGTACGACGCGGTCAGTGTGCAGCCCAACGCGGGTTCGCAGGGGGAGCTGGCGGGGCTGTTGGCGATCCGCGCGTATCACCGGTCGCGGGGTGCGGGGCACCGGAATGTGTGTCTGATTCCGTCGTCGGCGCACGGCACGAATGCCGCGTCGGCGGTGATGGCGGGGATGCGGGTGGTGGTGGTCGGCTGCGATGCCGACGGCAACATTGACCTGATCGACCTCGACACCAAGATCGATGCGCATCGGGAGACGCTCGCCGCGATCATGGTGACGTATCCGTCAACGCATGGCGTGTATGAGACGGGTATCGCTCAGGTGTGTGCGAAGGTGCACGACGCGGGCGGGCAGGTGTATGTCGATGGGGCGAACCTCAACGCCCTGGTCGGGTTCGCGAAGCCGGGACGGTTTGGTGCGGATGTGTCGCACCTGAATCTGCACAAGACGTTCTGTATCCCGCATGGTGGTGGCGGGCCGGGGGTGGGGCCGGTGGCGGTGCGCTCGCATCTGACGCCGTTCCTGCCCGGTGACCCGCTCGCGGTGGATTCGCCTCGGCCGGCGGTGTCGGCGGCCCGGTACGGATCGGCGGGGATCCTGCCGATTCCGTGGATGTATCTGCGGATGATGGGCGCGGCTGGGCTGACCCGGGCCACCGGGGTGGCGGTGCTGGCGGCCAACTATGTGGCGGCGCGGCTGCGGGGCGCTTTCCCAGTGTTGTACGCGGGTAACAAGGGCCTGGTGGCGCACGAGTGCATTCTGGATCTGCGGCCGGTGACGAAGGCGACGGGAGTCAGCGTCGATGATGTGGCCAAGCGGCTGATCGACTACGGTTTCCACGCGCCGACGATGTCGTTCCCGGTGGCGGGGACGTTGATGGTGGAGCCGACGGAGAGCGAAGATCTCACCGAGTTGGATCGGTTCTGTGACGCGCTGATCGCGATCCGAGCCGAGATCGACAAGGTGGGGTCGGGGGAGTGGCCGGCGGAGGACAACCCGTTGGTGAACGCCCCGCACACGGCGGCGATGGTCTCGGCGGACCAGTGGTCGCATCCGTATTCGCGGTCGGTTGGGGCCTACCCGGCGGGGAATCGGCTGGGGAAGTACTGGCCGCCGGTGCGGCGGATTGACGGTGCGTACGGTGACCGGAACCTGGTGTGTTCCTGTCCCGCACCGCAGGCGTTTGAGGAGTGATACGCGGCCGGCGGGCCGGGCGGGGTTTCCGCCCGGCCGGTTGGTGTCGACACTCCCGGGCCGGTGACCTGTGCGGACGGCTAGCCTGGGGGCAACGGAACCAAATAATTACTGTCAGTTGTCATCAGGCGACGAGAGCGTGCCGGGCTGGGCCGCGGTGCGGGGCGATGCTGCGTCCGTCGGGGAGTATCTCGCCGGTGTCCTCGAACCTGATGACGCCGTTGCAGAGCAGGCTCCAGCCCTGTTCAGGGAAGCAAGCGATGACTTTGGCGGCGTCCCGGTCGGTGGCGTCGGCGGAGGGGCAGGTGGGCTGGTGCTGGCACATCGGGGTTCTCCGGAGGGTGGGGGAACTGTGTGATGGTTCACATGGCCAGTGACGCACAGTACCAAGTTCAAGGGACCAGCATCGAGCGGGTGTGCGCGTGCCGCGTGGAAAATCCACTGAACGGTTGAGGCGGAATGGACCGGATAGCGTGGAAACGCTTCCAGCGAGGGTGACGGCTGCTCCGCCGGCGGCGCCGCCGGACTGCCGGCGCGCCCACGTCGAACGCGCCCGGTGGGAGTGGCGCATCGGCGACGGCGGTGACCCGGCACCGCTCGTGCAGGAATTCCTCGCTGCCCACGGTCTCGCCCTGGACGACCTTGCTCGGCCGGCGGGACGAACCCCGGAACTGGTCTGTGGGGCTGCCCTCTACGTCTCGGCCGCGGCCGGCGCGCTGGGGGTCGGCCGCGGCCCTGGCCCGGCCACACCGGCCCCCGCCCTGCCCGACGTGGCTGTCGTCGTCTACGGCCACGCCGCCACGTCCGGGAGCCGCCCGGCCCGCCGCCGGCCGTCGGGCTGGTGGCTCGGTACCTGGGCGGAGGGTTGGACCCCACAGCAGCACGCCGACGCGGTGCGTGCCGTCCGGGCGGCAATCGGCCGCGGGGATGTTTACCAGGCCAACCTGGTGGGACACGCCGCCGCCCGCTACGCCGGTGATCCGCTGCCCGCCCTGGCCCGCCTCGGTGCGCTGCCGGGTGCGCGGTATGCGGGCGTGCTCACCGGCGCCGGGTGGGCGATTGGCTGCGCCTCCCCGGAGACCCTCGTGGAGGTCACGGCCGGGCGGATGATCACCCGGCCGATCAAGGGCACCCGCCCGGCCACCCCCGCCGGCCGGGCGGCGCTGTTGTCCAGCGCGAAGGAGCGCGCAGAACACGTCATGATCGTCGATTTGCAGCGTAATGATCTGGCTCGGCTTGCCCGTACCGGCACCGTGGCGGTGGACGAGCTGTTCGCCGTACGACGGTGGTGCGACCTGTGGCAGGCCGAGTCGACCGTCTCCGCGGCGGTCGCCGATGGGATCGGCCTGGCGGAGCTGCTGCGTGCCGTCTGCCCTGGCGGGTCGGTCACCGGGGCCCCGAAGCTCGCCGCCCTGGAGCACATCGCCGCGTTGGAGCCGGTTGGTCGGGGGGCCAGCATGGGCGCGCTGGGTTGGGTCACTTCCGGCCGGGTCGACCTTGGTTTGACTATTCGCACGGCCGCGGCTGACGCCGATCACCTGCACGTGTGGGCCGGCGGTGGGATCACCTGGGGCAGTGACCCGGAGGCCGAGGTCGCAGAGGCGGCGGCGAAGTCGGCCCCGGTCCGCGCCGCATTGGCCGCCGGGCCCTGAGACGGCCCGCCCGACTGGTGCGGGCCGGTATCGGTTCACCGCTAGCCCTCCGCTGCACCCCGGAGGACCGACATTGCCCACCTCGGCTGATCAGAGGCCTCCGCTGGGCCGGCTCGACGCGCTCGCCGCTACCCCCTGGGCGGGCCCACGCGCACTAGGTCGAGGAGGACGACCTGGTGCGCGTCGTGACAAGCGCTGTCATGGCGGCAGGTAGCAAGTCAGCCGAACTGAACCGTGCTGCCGGCCGCGGTCCGGGCAGCTTGCTCGATCTTCGCGCGGTAACTCTCGCGGGCTCCTGTGTCGATCTGCTCCTCGTGCTCGGCTCTGAGCCCGGTCCGGCCGTCGAGCTGTTCGCGCAGGATGTCGGCGTGTCCGGCATGCCGGGCGGTGTCGGTGAGGACGTGGACCACGACGTTGAGCAGCGTGACCTCGGGGCGCGGCCACCACGGCACACAGCCGGCAGCGTCGATGGGTAGCTCCTCGATCGTGGCCTCCGCATGCTCCGATGCGCGCTGGTAGAAACCGATGATCTGCTGTCGGGTCTCGTCCTGGGAAACCCACAGGTCGCTGCCGTCGGCGTCGCGCCAGTGCCGCAGCGGCTCCGGAAACGGGCGGCCAAAGATCTCACCGAAGTACCAGGCCTCGCAGGTCGCCAAGTGTTTGACCAAGCCAAGAAGGTTGGTCCCGGTCGCTGTCAAGGGGCGTCGGAGGTCGTACTCGGACAGGCCATCGAGCTTCCAGACCAGGGCCGCACGGGTCCGCTTGAGCTGGCCATGAAGGCAGTCCTTCACCGGGTCATCAATCATGGTGCACGAGCCTGTCATGCGGCAGCAAGAGCAGCGGCACCGCAGCCGACCTGCGCGAGACCCGGTGCCGGCTGCGGCGAGCCCGCCAGCGGTCGGTTCCGGCCAGCGCCACCGGGCGACCGGAATCGCCCAATATATGGTGTTTTCATGCTTTAGGTTCATGTTCGTCGCTACTGGGCAATTAGCTGGCGTTTGTGCACTTGACTCCTGTTGTGGCGTCATCTCGCTGCCACCGCACCCGGACCGACCGCACAGAAAGCGATGAACGATGTTGCAGAGCAGGAGACTCCCTCGCCCGTCCGGGGGGCGCGGTCGGCACCGCGCCCCCCGGACCGTCGCGGCGATCGGCGCCGTGGCCCTCACCGGAGTCGCTGGCCTGGCCGGCGCCGGACCGGCCACCGCGTACCAGTCCTCGCCCGACCGCGCCGTCACTGACGGCCAACCACACCGGGAATGGTCGAAGGTTGACGGTGAGTGGGGTGGTGACTGGGGAAAGGCCGGCCACTCGGGCTGGAAGGGTGAAAGCCATGGTGACAGGAAGGACAAGGGCACCCCGGTGCCCTGCGACCCCAACGCGCTGATCGCCGCGATCACCGCGGCGAACCAGGCCGGCGGCGGCACGCTCCGCCTAGCCGAGAAGTGCACCTACACCCTCACCGTCAACCAGGACGACAACGGGCTACCCCCGGTCTTCCAGCCCATCACGATCTATGGCCAGGGCGCCACCATCGTCCGGGCCGCCTCCGCCGACAACTTCCGCATCTTCGAGGTCGTCACCGGCGGAGACCTCACCCTCAAAGACCTCACCGTCGCCGGCGGAAGGCTCGAGGGCGGCAACGACGACGGCGGCGGCATCTTCGCCGGCGAAGGCACCCGGCTGACCCTCGAACGCGTGACCGTCCGGGACAACATGACCCTCGGCAACAACGGCGACGGCGGCGGCATCTCCGGTGACCGGAGCAAGGTCACCATCACCAAGAGCACCATCACCCGCAACACCGCCACCGACGAGGGCGGCGGCGTCTCCAGCGACAACGGCACCTTCACGATCAGCAAGTCGAAGCTGACCCACAACACCTCCGGCACCACCGGCGGCGGGTTCTCCAACGACGAGGGCTACGCCACCATCAGTCACACGCTGATCAGCGACAACACCGCCGCCAACGGTGGGGGTGTGGACAACGACGGCGACCTCTCCGAGATCGTCCACAGCACCATCACCCGCAACACCGCCAGCGGCCTCGGCGGCGGCATCTACGACAACGGCGACGAGGCCCTCCTGCTCCAGCACGTCAAGGTCGCCGAGAACACCGCCATCTCCGGTGGTGGGCTCTACCTCACCACCGATCTCGGTGTCACCGTTGAGGGCAGCAAGATCGTGTACAACACTGCCACCAGCGGCGACGGCGGCGGCATCGCCATCGTCGGCGATCCCGTGGTGGCCCTGCGCCGTACCACCGTCTCCGGCAACCAGGCCGGGGGATTCGCCGGTGGCATCTTCTTCGACCCGTCCGACCCGACCACCGTCCTCACCCTCACCGACGTCCGCGTCACCGACAACCTCGCCCAGAACGAACCCGGCGGCGTCTACAACGGCGGCGTGATCGACGTCTTCGGCAAGGTCACCATCATCAACAACCGACCCACCAACTGCACCGGCAGCCCCAACCCCGTACCAACCTGCTTCGGCTGACCGACCTGCTCGAGGTGCCCCGGCGGCTACCGCCGGGGCACCTCGCTGCGCGACGGGCCGGCGTCACCGCCCGGCGCCGGGCGATAGTCTCTGGGCCATGACGATGCGCCCGATCCGGATCATCGGCGACCCGGTGCTTCGCACTCCTGCCGCACCGGTCACCAGCTTCGACGCCGAACTGCACGCGCTGGTCACCGACCTGATGGACACGCTGCTCGGTGCTCCTGGCCGCGCCGGGGTGGCCGCCCCGCAGATCGGCGTCTCCGCCCAGGTGTTCGTCTACGATGCCGACGGCCACCGCGGCCACCTAATCAACCCCAGGCTGGAACTCGGCGAGGGCCGCCAGGACGACGATGAGGGCTGCCTGTCGATTCCCGGCCGGTACTTCCCGACTCCGCGCGCCATGCGCGCCACCGCGCACGGGGTGGACCAGTACGGGCAACCGTTGACCATCACCGGCACCGGTTTCCTCGCCCGCGCTCTGCAACACGAGACCGACCACCTAGCCGGTCGTCTCTACGTGGACACGTTGCGCGGGGAGACCCGCCGCCGGGCCCTGCGGGAGATCCGCGCCGGCCGTTACGCACCGCGTAGCCGGTGACCGCCCCCTTCGCCGGGGGCACCTACCGGTCGGCCGCGCTCACCTCATCGCCCCCGACGTTGCCGCAGCCACAGGCCGAGCGACCCGACCGCCACGAACACCAGCACTGAGCACAGGAACACTTTCACCACCGGCCCACCATGCCACGGCCCTAGGCTGACCTGGTGCGCCTGGCCACCTTCAACCTGCTGCACGGGCGGTCACTCACCGACGGGCTGGTCGAGTCGCCGCGGCTCACGGCTGCCGTCGCCGCTCTTGACGCCGATGTGCTCGCCCTCCAGGAGGTCGACCGGGGTCAGGGCCGCAGCGGCAACCTGGACCAGACCGCTCTCGCCGCGGACGCCCTAGCCGCCGGCGAGCACCGCTTCGCCGCCGCCGTCGTTGGTGAACCCGGCGGCCGGGTCCGCCCTTTGACCCACGACGATGACGGCCAGGATGAACCCTGCTACGGCGTCGGCCTGGTCAGCCGCCACCCGGTCATCTCCTGGCAGGTCGTCCGGCTGAAGCCGGCCCCGGTCCGGGCGCCGATCTACATACCGGGATCCCGCGGTGGCCTCGTGCTGCTCCGGGACGAGCCCCGCGTCGTACTCGCGGCGGTCCTGCGCACCCCGCTCGGTCCGTTGACGGTGGCCACCACCCACCTGTCGTTCGTTCCCGGTTGGAATGCCCGCCAGCTACGCCAGGCCGTCCGCGCGCTGCGGGCCCTGCCCGCACCACGGATCCTGCTCGGCGACCTCAACCTGCCCGCCGGTGCGGCCCGACTCCTGACTGGATGGCGTCCCCTCGGCTGCCGACCCACGTATCCGGCGGAACAGCCCCGCATCCAACTCGACCACGTCCTGGCCGACCGGCAGGACCAGCACCGGCTCCCACCGGTGACGGCCGTGCGAACCCCACTGTCGGTGATCTCCGACCACCGGCCCCTCGTGGTTGACCTCGGTTGACCGGCGAGGCTGGCGTGGTGTCGGGCTCACGTCGCCCGCGGGCCGGGCAGCAGGTGCCCGAGGAGGAGTTTGAGGATCAGCAGCGGCGCCAGCCAGGCGAGTGCTGGTGGGGCAGGCAGGAGTGTGACCGCCGCGACCAGTAGCCCGGCCGCGGCGGCGAACGCCAACGGGCGCTTCGACATCGGAGCGGCGGTGGCGACTAACACGGCGGCGGCGAGGGTGCCGGCGTAGAGCGTGATCGCGGTCGACCACGGGTACGCGGGCAGGATCAGCGCCAGGACCGGCAGGTGGACGTGGGCCGCCACGAAGATCACCTGCCGGCGGACGGCGGTCGCGCCAGTGTGGAACCGGCGCGACACCGACGCGGTCGCGTTGACCACGGCCCCCCCGAAGATGTCGAAGCCGAGGACCGCCAGTACCACCACGACCGGGGGCGGGTAGCCCGCTGCGACGCCGGTGGCGGAGGCGACACCGGCACCGACGACCGCGGTGAGGTAGCTGAGCCACCGCTCCATTCGGGTGGCACCGGGGGCGATGAGCAAGTCGTTGAGCCGCGAGGTGGTGCGTCGTGACAGGGGTATGGGAGCTGTCATGGCATCTCCATCCTTCACCCAAGCCTGTGCATGTTCGTTTACCTTAGTAAACATCTAGACACCTGTCGAGTGCGTCTACGACAGATGCAGTATCAGTCCCGTCGATTGGTCGGGGTTTCAGTGGCATCCACACCCTGATGGTCGGCGCATGAACACGAACACGGCCCACGATCTTGGCGGGCGTCGGCGTGGACCGCAGGGCCGATTTGAATCGACCGCTATGCTCCGAGGTGGCTTCCGACTCCGTCGATCTGGATTGCATCGGTGGGGCTGGATTTCGCACGGCGAATTCCAGCACGAGGCGCCAGTGGCGGGCAATCCGATCACCAAAACCGACTACCCGCCTCCACCATAATCGATGGATGAGGGATCCCCGGACTGACGTGAATGAACGCTGGCTGAGGTCGGCGGGCCGACCATTCGACGCGCTTCGGCGGCCGACCGGGTTCATTCACCCCATCCAACTGGCCACCATATCCCTGCCGCTTCGAAGATCGACGAGAGTCGGGGTGTAGCGCTCCCGTCCGGGCTGGGGAGTCCTCACCCGGCAGTAAAGGGCCGTTTTCCCATTAGTCGGGCGATGAACGTACCATTTTCGATCCAACGTTTCGCCGAGGTTAAGTGGCACGGCAGATCGGGGTTAGCTCACCCACTGGGTCGTATCGGAAAAACGCCGCTAGTCGCCCGGAAGTGCTGCAATGAAGATGTACCAATGGATGCCATGCCATTTGCTGGTGCAACGTTCTTGCCCGTTGCAGTGTTCGCCGGCATTGATTAGCTTGAACTAGGCGAACGCTAAATACAGTTAACCGTTGCGGGCGGCGACGTCGGCACAACTGGAGACGGTGGCGACTGTGCGAATTCAGATCCTCGGCCCGGTTTCTGCCTGGCGCGACCACGAACCCCTGAATCTTGGCCCCGCGGCCCAACGGGCCATGCTGGGACTGCTGACGATCGTCTGCGGACAACCGGTGTCGCACGCCGAGATCATGGCGGCGGTGTGGCCCGACCGACTACCGCCGCCCACCGCCCGAAACGTGATCCAGACGCACGTCAAGCACCTGCGCTCCATCCTCGAGCCGGACCGGCGACGACGGGCGCCGAGCCAGATTCTGCGCCAGGTCGGTGACGGCTACGCCCTGCACGTGCCGGCCAGCGCGGTCGACGTGGCGCGGTTCCGGCACCAGGTCACCACGGCGACCGGCTTCGCCCAGCGGGGCGAGATCAACGGCGCGGCCGACCTGCTCGGGCAGTCCCTCGCGCTGTGGAACGGTTCGCCGCTGGCCGACATCCCGGCGCTGACCGCCCACCCCAAGGTGGTCGCGCTGGCCGCGGAGCGGCAGGCCGCGCTCGACCGCTACGGCGACATTATGATCGCCGCTGGCCGGGCGGGGGAGGCCCTGCCCGTGTTGGAGGAGGCAGCCGCGGCCCAGCCACTGGACGAGTCAGCCCAGGCCCGCCTGATCCGGGCCTACCACGCGGCTGGACGGCGTTCCCGCGCCTTCAGCCGGTATCACCAGGTGCGGCGGTTGTTGACCGAAGAACTCGGGGTGGGGCCGGGACCGCAGCTGGCCACCGCGCACACCGCGCTGCTGCACGACGAGGCGCCACCAGCCGAGCCGGGTCCCGCAACCGTCCCGGCAACACCCACGAAAGCCACCGGCGGGGTCTTCGTGGTCCCAGCCCAGTTACCCGCCGACATTCCCGACTTCACCGGGCGCGGTGCCGAACTACATCACCTGGACCGACTCCTCGCCGAACGAGCCGAACGGCCCGCACGGCCGGGCCCGACCTCCGCCGGTGCGGCTGGGGCCGCCCTCGTCGCCGTGTCCGGTACGGCCGGGGTGGGCAAGACCGCCCTGGCCGTACGCTGGTCCCACCGGGTACGCAGCTGGTTCCCCGACGGCCAGCTCTATGTGGATCTGCGGGGGCACGACGCGGACCCGCCGGTGACGGCCCGGCAGGCCCTCGCCGGGTTCCTCCGCGGGCTCGGTGTCACCGGTACCGACCTTCCACCGAGTACGGAGGAGCGGGCCGCGGCATACCGCAGCCGCATGGATGGCCGGCGGATGCTCGTGCTGCTCGACAACGCCGTCTCCGCCGAGCAGATCCGTCCGCTGCTACCGGGCTCGCCATCCTGCTTCGTCCTGGTGACCAGCCGAGACTCACTCGCCGCCCTGGTGGCGCGGCACGGTGCCCGACGCATCGAGTTGGACCTGCTGCCGCAGGACGACGCCGTGGTACTGATCCGTCGGTTGACCGACCCGCGGCTCACCGACGAACCGGGCGCGACGGCGGCGCTGGCCACCCAGTGCGCCCGGCTGCCGTTGGCGCTGCGACTGGCGGCCGAGATGACCGACAGCCGGCCGGGCACACCGCTGGCCCAACTGGTCCAGGAACTGGCCGACCAACGCCACCGGCTGGACCTGCTCGACGCAGGTGGGGACCGGCGCACCGGCGTACGCGCGGTGCTCTCCTGGTCCTACCGGCGGCTGCCGGCGGATGCCGCCCGCGCGTTCCGGCTACTCGGCCGGCACTGCGACCCCGGCGTGGAGCCGCAAGCCGCGGCCGGAATCCTCGGCACCACCGTCGCGGAGGCGTGGCGACTGCTGGACCTGCTGGCCCGCGCCCACCTCGTACAACGCGGCCCGGGTTGCCGCTACGGCATGCATGCGCTACTGCGGGCCTACGCCGGCCACCTGGTGGAGACCGAGCACGCGCACACCGACCAGCCGGCCGCGATCGGTGTGCCCGGCTGACCGCCGGCCTAGCCGGTTCGCCACAGCCACCGGGCGAGCAGCCAGATGCCGGCCAGCGGTAGGGCGATGGGCACAAGCAGCACCAGCCACTGGCCGGCCAGCAGGACGGCGACGGGGACCGCCAGACAGCTGACCAACACGGCGCTCGTGCGTGCCGGCCACACGTACGAGGTGATCAGCGGGAGCGTGACGAACGCGATCGCCGCCAGCATGAGCGCCGCGGCGCCCCAACCTCTCATAGTGGTGGGCGGGGTGAGCACCCAGCTCATCAGGAGCACGCCGGGTACCGCCACCAGACCGGTGGCCAGCCACAGGGCATGCCGGGCGATCCGGATGGTCGTCGCGGCATCCGCCCGCCGGATGATCAACGCTGTCGCCACCGCGAGTACGGCCAGACCGCCGAGGCCCACGAGCAGCAGCGCGGGAAGCGCCTTGCCGGTGCCGTCGGAGCAATACAAATTCTCCGTGCCGGGCAGCACATCCCCGCCCGCTGGGCGGCACCCGATTTTCAGGGCGGACATCACCGACAGCCCAACCGCGCCGGTGACCACGCCGACCACCGCAGCGACGCTGCCGAGCGCGAGGTACAGCAGGAACAGCTGCTCCCCGCCGAACCGCCGTCGCGGATGCTGCTGCGGCATTCTTTCAGGGTGCCAGCGGTTGCCGGGAAAGGCGATCACCGCGGGGCCGGCGTCGGTGTAGGTATTGGGCGAGCAGCAGCCCGCCCGCTCCGACGACGACGTCGCTGAGCACCGAGACTATTCGGCTGGCCAACACCACCGTGCCGGCCAGGGGCAGCGGCAGGATGGTCGCCAGCGCCAGGGCGAGCACCCCCTCCCGGACTCCGATCCCGTCCGGGGCCACCATCACCACCAGCCCGGCCACGGTGGCCAGGGCGAACCCGGCCACGCAGAGCAGGTAGGCGCGCCCTGGTGGCGCACCCACGACCACGGCGAGCAGCCACAGGTGGTGCCCGGAGATGATCCAGGACAGGGACTGGGTGACGATGGCCCGCCGCAACCCCGACCGGGACGCGGCGAACGTCGGGGCGGGCCGACGGAGGACCCGCGCGGCGGTACGGATGCCCAGGTTGAGCAGGTCCGGCCGGATCAGCAGCGCGAGCACCGGCACCGCCGCCAGCCCGAGCAGCCACCACGTCTGCGTGCCGGCGACGGCCGGCGCGGCGCCGAGTCCGACGGTCACCCCGGTCAACGCCACGATGCCCCAGCTCACCATGAACACCGAGGCGAGCCGGACCGGCCCCACGTCAACGGCCTTGCCCAGTCGAAGTAGCACCGGCAGGGCGACGAACCGGCCGGGTACGAATTTCACCAGGAACCCGACGAAGAAGATCCGGGAGGCGGTCCACGGGTCCACTCGGGCCCCGAGGTCAGCAAAGAGCGCCCGCCAGGAGAGCACCCCGAAAACCAGACCGACGCAGTTGATGGCGAAGGCCGCGCCGAGTGCGAGATAGACCGTGGCCAGGTCCAGGCTCGCTGCCAGCTCCCGGACGGGGCGCCAGTCCTGCCCGCGCAGCACGGTGACCAGACCAACGGTCAACAGCGCCGCGAACAGCACGGTGACGGCCCGGTGCAGTAGCCGCCGCCACTTCCCCCCGGCGCTCCCGGACGGTTCCGGACCGTCCGGGAGCTGCCGGCCTGCCGTGCCACCGCGTCGTCGGCGGGAGTCCACGGTGGCGACAGTGGCGCCGACGGCCATCCCGACGAGTTGGGTGGCGTGCATGAGCATGTGCATACCGACGAAGTACGCCAGGAACAGGTGCCCCTTACGGCGCCGGACGAAGCCGAGCAAGCCCCGGTCGACCACGGCGAAACCGGCCGCCAGCAGCAGGGGAACGGCGATCAGTTCGACGGCGACCGCCGCGAGCGGCAGGGTCAGCGGCACCCCGGCGCAACAGAGCATGGCGGCGACGGCGGCCCGGTCCACCGTTTTCCCGGCCCGACCCCCGTCCGGTCGGGTGCCCGCGGTACCGGTGGCCGCATGCCGGTGCCCGGCCAGCAGGTCGGCGAGCAGCCGGCCGTAGCCCACGGCGCGGCGCACGTGCTCGGACAGGTACGGCCAGAACCGGTCCACGTCGTCGTGCCGGCCGAGTACGTCCGCGTTCATCCGGATCTCGTAGCGGGCCGGTAGCCGGGTGCCGAACTCGATGTCCTCGGCGTCGCGCAGCGTTTCGTCGAAGCCGCCAACTTCCTCGAACACCGGTCGGGGAATGGCCGTCAGCGCGAACAGCGTGGCATCGGTCACCCCGGCGCCCCGCCGGCGCCAGTAGTGCTCGAACAGGGTCTTGTAGACCTCCACCGGGCCGCCGTCGTGCAGCGGCTGGGCATCGTAGATGCCCTGGACGACGCCGCAGTTCGGATGCGCGCGCAGGGTTCGCACCGCGGTGGCGATCGCCTCCGGCGCGAGGGCGATGTCGGAGTCGAGAAAGAACAGCACGTCGCCGCTGGCCGCGGCGGCACCGACGTTGCGGGCGGCCGAGACGCCCCGGTTGGTGGGCAGCGCGATCAGCTGGCAGTCGAATCCGGCCGTGATCTGCCGGGACCGGTCGGTGCTCGCGTCATCCACCACGATGATCTCGACGGGCGGGCGGGTCTGCTCCTGGATGGACCGCAGGCAGTCGGCGAGGCTGGCGGCCTTGTTGTAGTTGGGCACGATCACCGACACCGTCGGCGGGGGCGGCTCGGACCGGTCGGGGATGCTGCCGGCTCCGGACGCCACGGTCCGGGCCGCGCCGGTCGTCGAGGTCATGGCACTCCTCCCCGGGTTCAGACCGAGATCGACAGGAACTGGAGCCGGTGGTCGGAGTGGCCGGCGGGGTCCCGGAACTCGTAGCGATGCACCTCGACGTCGCCGGAGACCAGCGCCCAGTCCAGCCGCCACAGCAGCAGGTTCGGGCCCCCGGCGGACCAGGAGACGGGGTACGCGGAGCGGCTGGCGTAGCCGGCGTCGCGCAGCTGTGGGGGGAACCGGTGGGTGTCGCCCATCGCCGGTGAGGTATTCAGGTCCCCGGCGACCAGGATCGGGTGGGGGTTGTCCGCCACGTCGGCGGCCAATGCCCGAAACTGTGGCACCCGGCGCTCGTGCTGGGTGCGGATCGCCTCGTGGAAGGCGCCGCTGAACAGGCTCGGACCGCCGGCCCAGAGCGGCACCGGCAGGTGCGCGTTGTAGGCGGACACGACCCGGCCGTCGATCAGCAGGTCGGTACGCAGCACCTGGTGGTTCCAGAAGTCGGTGAAGTCGGTCGGCGCGGGCGGTAGGCCGGTGGCGGACAGCGGCGTGGCGGCCACAATCGGGTACCGGGAGAGGGTGAGCAGTTCACCCACCACCGCGAGGTGGTAGCCGGGAAACTGCTGGCGAACCTGGTCGAGTTCGTCGGCGCGGACCACCTCCCCGTCCACCTCGTCGAGGTACTCCTGCAACAGGTACACGTCCGCGCGTTGGGCGCGCAGGAGGTCGTAGAACTCGGTGGCCCGGTCCGCCGGATGCCAGTACTCGGTGTTCCAGGACACCACCCGCAGCGCGTCCGCCGGCACCGGCGGCGCCGGGCGCAGCGGGCCCGGCAGGTTCACCCCGGTCAGACCGGCGCCGAGCAGCAGGGCCGCGAGCGACAGCAACGCCACCGGCCGGCGGGCCCGCCGGCTCCCGGCCGCGACCACCGCGAGCAGCACCGGGATCGCGAGGAAGGCGATCGGCGGTAGCAGGTCGGCCAACCGCCACCACCAGAGTCGGCCGCTGAGCAGCAGGTGCGCGGTGGTGAAGCCCAGCCACAGCGCCGCGGCCGCGAGTAGGGCCCGGCGCGGCCAGCGCCGCCACCACCGACCGGTGGGCCCCTCGGCGACCGTCGGCCCGACCTGCCCCACCCGCATCGGCTCATCGTCGGCCACCGCCGCGGCGGAGGCCGTGACCGACACGGCGGGATTAGTCGCGGCCTCCACCGCGACCGACACGGCGGGAACCGTCGCGGCGGAGGCGTGGGGCGGTGCCGTCACGCCGGGGCCTCGGCCGGGAAGGTGCCGTCGTACAACCGGCGGAACGGGCGGGACGTCAGCCACTGCAGTACCCCGACGCCCACTCCGGTGGTGATGGTGACGTTGACCGTGAAGTGCACGGCCACGAAGAACAGCAGGAAGCGTGGTCCGCGCCGCCGCAGCACCAGCGCGTACATCCCGCGGTCGACGGTGATCGAGGCGCCGAACAGGGCGGCGGGGGCGAGCAGCCACGCCGGCCCGGCCAGCGCGGCGAGCAGCAGCGCCGGCAGGCTGGCCGCCGCCAGCAGCGACCCCCACGCCCGCGCGGCCGTCTCGAACCCGGTGGCGAACCGCCGGGCCCGGGCGTACAGCGGGATCCGCAGCCGGGCCCGGTGGAACAGTTTGCGCAGCAGCGGCAGCAGCTCGTGGTCGTGGTCGTGGCGGCCGCGTACCCGGGAGGTGAGCAGGAGGCGGTGCCGGCGGGACAGCCGGTAGCCGTAGTCCACCTCCTCGGTCTGCTTCAGCGCTGGGTTGAAGGGGCCGACCTGGTCGTAGACGGACCGTCGGATCGCGCACATGGCCGGGAAGAGGAAGGTGACCTCCCCCTCCCCGCTGGCCGACCAGTGGTGGTACTGCAACCCCCGGTAGCGCGCGACCGGCGTGTCGTGCAGCAGCGGCTCCGGGTCCTCGATCCCGCACACCGCACCGACCTGCGGATCGGCGGCGAGCACGGCGACGGCCTCGGCGACCGCGTCGGGGGCCATCGCCACGTCCGCGTCGACGAAAAACAGGATCTCGCCGGCGCTGTTGGCGACCCCAACGTTGCGGGCCCGGCCGCAGCCACCGTTGTCCGGCAGGGCGATCACGCGTACGCCGAGGGAACGGGCCACGGCGGCCGAGTCGTCGGTGCTGTGGTCGTCCACGACGAGCACCTCGATGGCCGGGTACGTCTGGTCGAGCACAGCCTGCAGGCAGACCTCGAGCGAGGCGGCGTAGTTGTAGCTCGGCACGATGACCGAGACCAACGGGGTGGGGTTCACAGCGCCTCCGCGGGCTTGTCGTACAGCCGCCGGAACGTCCTGGAGGTCAGCAGCCCGAGCACCCCGACGCCGGCCGCGACCGCGATCACCAGGTTGAGCAGGAAGTGCATGACGACGAAGTAGGCGACGAACACCGGGCCGCGGCGGGCAGCGACGAAGCGGTACATCGGCCAGTCGAGGCGCAGGTAGCCGGCGAACGCGAGCGCGGGAAGCACCGCCCAGACCGCGCCGAGCAGCACCGGCGCCACCGCGGTCAGGAGCACGACCGGGGCGGCAACGCTGCTCCAGGCGCGCGGGCCGCTGCGCAGCCCACCGGGGAAGCGGGACGCCCGGGCGAACATCGGAATGTGCAGCATGGTGCGGGTGAAAACCTTGCGGACCAGGACACGCAGGTCGTGGTCGTGGTCGTGGACACCGCGGACGGCCGGGGTCAGCCAGATCTCGTACGCGCGGGCCAGCCGCAGGCCGTAGTCGGCGTTCTCGGTCTCGCGCAGCCGGGGGTCGAAGGGCCCGATCTCGGCGAACACGTCGGCGCGGATGGCCAGCAGCGCGGTGTACAGGGTGTAGATGCGGCCCTCGTCGGCGATCAGCCAGTAGGACTGCTGCAGGCAGCGGTACTCCTCCAGCAGGCTGTCGCGGATCAACGGTTGCGGGTCGTAGTTGCCGCAGACCGCCCCGATCTGCGGGCGTTCGGTCAGCAGCGCCACCGCGTTCGCCACCGCATCGGGTTTGGCCGCGACGTCGGAGTCGACGAAGAAGAGGATCTCACCTCGGGCGTGTGCCGCGCCCAGGTTGCGGGCCACCGACGGGCCGCCGTTGGCCGGGGTGCGCACAACCCGCACGCCGTACGAGCGGGCCACGGCGACCGAGTCGTCGGTGCTGCAGTCGTCCACGACGATGATCTCCAGGTTCGGGTAGGTCTGGGCCTGGAGCGCGGCCAGGCACAGCCCGATCGCGCGGGCGTAGTTGTAGTTCGGTACGACGACCGAGACCAGGGGTTCGGGCATGAGGCAGACCGCTTTCAGGAGGTTGGCAGGGAGGCGGCGAGCAGACCGGCGCCGACGGCCGCCGCCAGCAGGGCGGCGGAGCCGACGATCAGCCGGTCCCGCAGCAGGGTGCGGACCGGATCCGCGCCGCCGTGGTGTACCAGGACGGCCTGCAGGTAGCGGGAGATGGCCAGGAGGGTCAGGGGTACGGCGGCGAGCACGATGGCCTGGCGGTGCGCGCCGATCGGGGCGTCGGTGTGCAGGTACATCAGGAACGCCGCGACGGTGAGGGTGGCGTTGACGCTGATCAGGTGGTCGGCCAGGTTCAGGGTGTAGCCGCGCAGCGCGGGCCGGTACCCGGTGCCCTGGGCGGCGAGTTCCCTGCGGCGCTTGCCGAGGATCAGCACCAGGCAGGCGGTGAAGACGGTCGTGAGCAGCCAGACCGACACGGTCGCGCCGGTCGCGGCGTAGCCGAGCACCACCCGCAGCCCGAAGCCGGTGGCCACCACACTGATGTCCACCAGCGGGATGTGTTTGAGCCAGCGGCTGTAGGCCACGTTCAGCACCAGGTAGGCGGCCAGCGGCCACCCGGGCAGCGCGGGGCCGACGGCGAACGCCAGGCCCAGCAGTCCGGCGAGGACGCCGGCGAACCCGACGGCGGTGGCCACCGAGATCCGGCCGCTGGCCACCGGCCGGGTCCGTTTCACCGGGTGCCTCCGGTCCAGGTCACGGTCGGCGATGTCGTTGACGACGTACACCAGCGACGAGGCGAGGGTGAACAGCAGCACCGCCCAGCCGGTGCGGGCGAGCGCGCCGACGGTCCAGGCCGGGGTGTCGAGCAGGGCCAGCGGCACGGCCAGCACCGTCTTGGCCCATTGGCGGGGCCGCGCCAGCTGGGCTAGGTCGCTGGCGTGGCGGACCAGGCGCAGGTCGAGCCGTCCGGCCGCGGTCGCCGGCTGCGTCGGGTTACGCCTGCCGGCGGCGTTGGGGGTCTCGGCCGGAACCGACTCTGCCGTCACCTCGACCGGGGTCATGGCTGACCTCCTGCGTTAGAAGAAGACCCGGGCGGCGGCGAGTACGCCCTGCCGCCACGGGTCACGGCTGGTCGGTCCGCTGGCCGTCGTGGCGGTGGTGGTGGCTTGCTGGCCGCGCCACCACCGGAAGGTCTCCAGTACCGCGTCCTGGTTGCTGTGTCGCGGGTGGAAGCCGAGGCGTTGCCGGGCCCGGTCGATGTCGACGTAGGAGTCGGCCATGAGCTTGTGCAGCAGCCGCCCGTAGACCGGCGAGAGGCCGCTGCGTTCGAGGAGCGCGAGCGCGGCCCGGGCCGGACGGGCTGGCAGACCGATCACCCGTTTGCCGTGTCCGGCGGCGTCGAGCACCGCCTGGAAGTCCTCGCGGAGCGTGCCGAACGTCGCCGCCGCGATGTTGTACGTGTCGTTGGCGGCCTCGGCGGGCACCCGCAGCACCGTTTCGACGGCGTCCACGAGGTCCGCGACGTGCAGCATCTGGATGCGCACTGAGCCGTCGCCGAGCACCGGGAAGTTGCGCCCCTCGTGCGCCCACTGGAACAGCATTGCGAACAGTCCCATCCGGCCGGGGCCCAGGAAGGTTTTCGGTCGCAGTACCGGCAGGATCAGTCCGTGCTCGCGGTAGCCCACCGCGAGTCGCTCCGCGTCGGCCTTGGCGGTGCTGTACGCGTCAACCGGCGCGTAGGGGTGCTGCTCCGGTGTCGGCACCTGGGTGGGCAGCCCGTACACGGCGGTGGAGGAGATGTAGACCAACCGGGGCACCCGGGCGGCCCGGGCGGCGTCCAGCACGGCCCGGCTGCCGTCGACCACGATGGCCCGGATCTGCTCCGGCGGGTAGCTGGGGAGCGCGGCGGCGCAGTGCACGACCGCGTCGGCGTCGTCGAAGGCGGCCCGCAGCACCGCCGGGTCGCGGATGTCCCCGACCAGGTGCCGGTAGCCCGGTGTGTCGGGGGCCGCCCGTAGGTCCACGCCGGTCACCGCGGATCCGGCGCCGGTCAGCCGCTGCACCACGGTCGAGCCGAGCATCCCGGCGGCGCCGGTCACCGCGATCACCACAGCGAGCCGAACTTCTGCGCGACAAACCGGCGCAGGAGGCGGTTGAGCCCCTGGTCTAGGACCGCGTCGAGGGCGTTGAGGAAGTGTTCGATGTCGTCGTCGGTGGCAACCAGCGGCGGTCCGACCACCAGCGGGCTGGCGCCGTTGAGGGTGTAGTACGTGTAGATGTCGTGCTCCCGGTAAAGTGCGTTGATCACCGATGCGGTGATCACCTTGGTGCGGAGTCGCGGATCTCGGGCCAGGCCGGCTGGCGCGATCTTCGCGGCTAGGTCCAGCACCTTCGGTCCGCCGTCGAGGAAGACCCCCCACAGCGCCCCCGCACCGGTGACCTCGGCCACCGCCTCGGGGTGCTGCTTGGCGATCCGCCGCAGGCCCGGTCCGAGGAGTTGCTCGATGCGTCGCGCCCGGGCCGGGTAGTCGTCCTCGACGGCGATGGCGATCGCCTCGATGGCGGTGGCGCACTCCTCGCCGAAGCCGTAGTAGGTGGTCGACGTCGAGTGCATGAGCGCGTCGACCGGGTTGTCGTAGGCCTGCCGGAACACCGGCTCCCGGGCCACATATGCGGATATCGACGACTTGCCGCCACCGAAGGACTTTGACGTGGTCACCACATCCGGTAACAGCCCCGCATGGCGCATGAAGTAGAACATGCTGCCGGTCTTTCCCCAGCCGGTGTAGATCTCGTCGAACACCAGCACGATGTCCTGCTCGCTGCATAACGCGCGTAGCCCGTGCAGGAAGTCGGCGGAACACGAACGCATGGTGGAGGCGCTGAACGGCTCGACGAGAATGGCGTACACGTCATCGGGGTGCGCCGCCACAGCGGCGCGCACCGACTCCAGGTCGTCATAGGTGTACGAGACCACCCCGGGAATCCCCGGAAACGCGAAGTGGTTCTGCGCGGCGCCGGTCAGGCTGCCGGAGCCCAGCAGTTTGCCGTGGAAGCTGATATCGGCGTGCAGGATCGTGTTACGCCGGCCGCCGTGGTATTTGTAGGCCAGCTTCACCGCGCCCTCGACGGCCTCCGCCCCGGAGTTCGGCAGGAAGGACATGTTCAGGTCGCCCGGCAGCACCTGGGCCAGGTTGTGCGCCAACCCCGCCACGTACGGGGAGAAATAGGTCTTGTGCACCTCCATCCGGCGCCGCTGCGCGAACTGGCGACGGGTCGCCAGCAGGCGCGGGTGGTTGTGGCCGTGGTTGAGCACGCCCACCCCGCCGGTGAGGTCGAGCACCCGGCGACCGTCGCGCAGATACAGGTACGCGCCCTCGGCGTGGTCGACCAGTTCCCGGCCAAAGCCGAACGACGTCATCAGGCCGACCTGACTTCGGTTGACAAAACGACGGTACAGACCGTGTACGTCTTTCACCGAAAGCCGCTCACAGTCCTCGACGCTGAGTAACCCCGTCATGCGCCCCCCCTTCTTCAGTTCTGGCGCGGGCCTGGGGGCACGTCAACAACGACCACTCCCGGCGACACCGGACATTATTTCGAGCGGCACTGAACTGCGACTGGACGACGACTGGAACCACACCACAGGCCGACTGCGCACCCCGTTGGGGCGCTTGTACGAAACTCGCCCCGTCGTTACCGTGCACGAAAACATCACCGCGTCCGCGTACGAGTCCCGGCGGGCGCCTGGCCATTTGACATAGGTGGTGTTCGTGCCTGCGAACGTCTCGGTCGTCATTCCCGCCTACAACAGCGAGCGGACCCTGCGCGCCTGCCTGTCCGCGGTCTTCGCCCAGTCCCACCCGCCACACGAGGTGATCGTCGTCGACGATGCCAGCACCGATTGGACGCCGCGGATCGCCCGCGAGTTCCCGGCCGTTGTGCTGCTGCCCAACCCGGTCAACCGCGGTCCAGCCGCGGCCCGAAACCAGGGCATCCGGGCGAGCCGGGGCGAGGTGGTGTTCTTCGTGGACGCCGACTGCGCGCCGGCACCGGACGCGCTCGCCAACGCGCTGCGGGTGCTCACCGAGACTCCCGGCGTCGACTGCGTACACGGCATCTACCTGACCGAGCCGCTGTTCGACGACGGTCCGGTGGAGGCGTACCGCCTGCTGCACGCCCACTACTGGCGCATCCGCAACACCGGTCGGGTCCGTACCGCCATCTTCGCGCTCTGCGCCGTACGCCGGACGGTCTTCGACGACGTCGGCGGCTTCGACGAGAACCTGCGCGCCTCCGAGGACGTCGAACTCAGCGACCGGATGGCCGACCGGCACGGCATCTGGCTCAGCGCCGAGGTGACGTGTCGGCACGACGACGACAGTCGGTTGTGGCCGATGCTGCGCAAACAGTTCGGCCGCTCCCAGCTGCTCGTGCCGGTGGCCGTTCGGGAACGCGGCCCGGCGGGCCTGCGGGCCAACCGGGGCTCCGGCGTGCTGGCCGCGGCGCTGGCCGTCGGCACCCTCCCGGCGGGTCTCTTCGCGCCCGCCCTGTTCGCCCTGCCCGCCGCCGCGCTGCTCGGCTTCGCCGTGGCCGACCCGGGTCTGGCGCGGTTCGTGCTACGCCGGCGCGGTCCGGCGTTTCTCGCCTTCTTCCTCGCCACTCACCTGCTGGTGCACCTGGCGATCATCGCCGGGGCGGCGCTGGGTGGGGTGCGGTTCCTGACCGATCGGGATTTCGGCCCGTCCCGTCCCGCGGCGGCGCGGGCCGACTCGTGACCCCGGCACTGCCGGGCCGGGCCTGGGAAGCGGTCTTCCTCGGCGTACGGACCTACCACCGGCTCTGGCCGAGCAGCGCGAGGGCCCGCCCGCGGTGGCCGATGTTCCGGGTCGCACCCGGCGCGGTGGCCCTGACCGTGGACGACGGACCCGACCCCCGCTGGACCCCGGCCCTGCTGGACCTGCTGGACGCGTACGGCGTGCCGGCGACCTTCTTCCTCATCGGCGCACGGGTGGCGCAGCACCCCCGGCTGGCCCGGCGGATCGCCGCGGCCGGACACGAGATCGGCAACCATTCGATGCATCACCCGATGCCCTTCGCCGCGCTCCCCACCGCGCGGCTACACGATGAGGTCCAGCGGGCGCAGCAGCAGATCACCGACGCCGTCGGCCAGGCGCCGCGCCTGTTCCGGGCACCCAGCGGCGGGTGGTCGCCCCGGGTCCTCGACACGGTGGCGCAGGCCGGGCTCACCCCCGTGGACTGGACGGTCAACTCCAGCGACTGGAAGCAGCCGGGTGTAGCGCACATCACCCGTACGTTGACACGCAGCCGCTCCGGCCATGTCCTGCTGTGCCACGACGGCGGCGGCGACCGCCAGCAGACCGTGATCGCGCTAGCGGCGGTGATCCCCCGGCTACAGCGACGCGGGCTACGCTTCGTCCCGGTGCCGGCCGCACCGGGTCCGGGGCGCCCGAGCTACCCGGGGCGAAGCTGATGGGCAGCGCCGTGGTGCGGGCCGTCGCCCGCGTACTGCACTGGCCGCTGGCGGTGCTGATCCGCCCATACCCGCGGCTCAACGCGCTGCTCTGGGAGACGCAGTACGCCCTGGGCCGGTGGAACTACCTGGACCGGGCCGGCGACCACGCCACCGTGCAGCTCATCCACCGGTGGGTGCCGCGACCCCGGATCCTCGACCTCGGCTGCGGCTCCACAGTGAATCTGGCGCTGCCACCGGCCGGCTACCGGCACTACCACGGCGTCGACATCAGCCGGACCGCCCTGCGTCGCGCCCGGTCGCTGCGCCGCCCGCGCAGCTCGTTCCAGGTCGCCGACGTGCTCACCTACCAGGCCACCGAGGCGTACGACGTGATCCTGCTGCGGGAGGTGCTCTACTACTTTCCGGCCGAGCAGGCCATCGCGCTGCTGCACCGGATGGCCCGCGCGCTCGCCCCCGGTGGTGTCCTCATCGTCTGGCTGTACGACAGCGGCGGCGCGCACGCCGCCCTGGCCGACCGGATCCGGGGCTGCGGGCTGACCGTGCACGAGGAGAAAACCCAGCTCCGCGACGGAGCGCCGGCCGGGGGCACGTTCGTGCTCGGCCCGGCGCCAGCGGGCCAGCAGGCGGGCGAGGCCAGCGGGTCGCGCACGGCGGGCGAGGCCACCGGGTCGCCGGCGGGGGAACGGCGGTGAGCAACGCCCCGACCGCCGGTTCCGAGCTCTCCCGGTCGCCGCAGGCCACCCCGCCGGTGGTCGCGCTGGCGTCGAGGGCGACGCTGGTGGGAATCGTCGCCCTGCTGGCCGCGGCGGCGGCGCTGGTGCACCGCAGCACCGGGCGGTTCTGGGGAGACCTGGCCGCCTATCGCACCGGCGCCGCCGCCGTGGCCGCTGGGGACGGCAACCTGTACCAGGTCTCCTACCGGGGCGCGGACGGCATCGAGCTGGGGTTCACCTATCCGCCGTTCGCCGCCCTGCTGCTGCGACCACTGGCCGCCGTCCCCGCCGATGTGGCCGTGGGGCTCTGGACGGCCGCGTCGGTGGCCGCGCTGGTGGCGGTCGTCCGGCTGACCCTCGACGCCAGTAGCGTCGCACCCGGTCGCCGGCCAGTTGCGACGCTACTGGCGGTGCTCGCCGTGCTGCCGCTCTTCCCCGTCACCGGTCATCTGCAGGCAGGGCAGGTCGGCCTCTTCCTCATGTGGATGGTGCTCTACGACCTGGTACCGGGCCGCACCAGCCGGTGGTGCGGGATCGGCATCGGGGTGGCAGCCGGACTCAAACTCACCCCGCTGATCTTCGTGGGTTTCCTGCTGTTCACCGGCCGGATACGGGCGGCGGCCACGGCCACGGCAGTGTTCGTGGCAACCATCGGCGTCGGGTTCGCCTGGCGACCAACGGACTCGGCCTGGTTCTTCGGCGGTGGCCTGCTCGACACGGCCCGGGTCACCGGTGATCCCCGTACGATCCTGAACCAATCGCTGGCCGGCGCTCTCGCCCGAATTGCCGACACGCCCGACCTGGCCTGGGTGTGGGCGGTGACCGCGGCGGTGGTCGCCGCAGCAGGTACGGCCCTCGCCGTCCGGTGTGCGCGCGTCGCGGATCAGCTGGTCGCGGTGCTGGCGTGCGCCGGCACCGGGCTGCTGGTCTCCCCGGTCTCCTGGCACCACCACTGGGTTTGGTGGGTGCCCGCGCTGGTGCTGCTCGCCGACCGCTGCCGCCGGCACGGTCACCGTCTCGGGGCCGCCGCGCTCGGCGCGGTCTGGCTCGCGCTGGTGGCCAGTACCAGCTGGGTGCTGGCCGCGCCGGGCGGCTGGGACCTGCACTTCACCGGCCTCGGCCTGGTGTACAGCAACCTGTACGTGTTGATCGCGCTCGCCGGGCTGGTCCTGCTCGCCGGTTGGCTGCTCCGGCGGAACGCCGCACGCCGTGAGCCCAGCCGGCGTTACGCCCCGGGTTGGCCGGACGGCTTCCGGACCGCCGTACCCGAGTAGAGCTGGTCGATCGTGTCCCACCAGCGCCGGAGGCCGTCGCGGCCCACCGGGTCCGCGCCGAGCACGTCGGCGATGCGGTCCCGCAACAAAATGATCGACAGCTCGTGGGCCAGGAGTACGACCGACAGCTGCGCCCGGTCGGTGTCCCCGGCGACGGCACCCGCCTCGGCCATGCGGCGTACCAGCGAGTCGGTGAACTCCTGCACCCGGCGGTACGCCTCAACCGAGCGGGCGGTGTCGCCGATGAGCAGGTGCGCGAGGTAGCGGGTGGTGGCCGGCGCCCGGAGCGTGTCGGCCGAGGCGAGGAAGCGGTGGGGCGTACCGGCTCCGTCGGTGTCGGCGAGCGCCTCCAACGCGTTGCCCAGCAGGCCCAGCACGTGGGTGTCCACCGCGGCGACTAGGCCGTCGCGGGACCCGTAGTGTTTGATGATCAGCGACTGGGAGACCTGTGCCCGCTCCGCCACCTGCTTGAGCGAGGCCGCCGCCGGCCACTGCCCGCCGAACAGCTCCAGGGCGGCATCCCGAATGATCGCCTTCGCGGTGCGATCCTCGGGTACATACATGTTCACCACGGTAACAACCCGGGTGCTGTGCACACCGGTTGACCTCCCGACGCCCGCGCCGTCCGGCCATGCGGTCTCGCCGCGTGGCGGCGAGGCGTGGCCGGACGGATTGCGGGTACAGGGCGAAGGCAGCGCGAGTAGCAGCGACGGTGAAAGGTGGTGCCAGCGTAGTGAAGTTTTTGGCGATAGCGACCTACACCACCCAGGGCGTCAGCGGACTGGGCAAGGAAGGAGGGACGCGGCGGGCTGAGGTGGTCCGGGCACTTATCGAGAACTCCGGCGGACAGATGGAGTCGCTGTACTTCTCGTACGGCGAGCACGACCTGTACATCTTGTGTGACCTGCGGGACAACGTGGTCGCGGCCGCGCTCAGCATCGCCGTCCGCGCGGCCGGCGGCGGGGAGACCATCATGGTGCCGCTGTTGACTCCGGAGGAAATCGACGAGGCAGTGAGGCTCCCGGTCACCTACCAGGCGCCCGGCCGGTCGGAGTGAGGCCGGGCAGCACACCCGGCCTCGCCCCCCCGGCTCCGCTGGCGAAGGTGGTGGTGGCAGCAGCTACCTGGTTGACCAACGCGGGAACCCGCCCTGACCTCAGGTGCGGCGTGCGCGCGGGTGGGTCAGGTCCTTGCTGAGACCGGTGGTTCCGTCTGGGCTGGCGAGCGTTTCCGAGTGGTACCCCTCGCTGCGGTAAAAGTCGATATTCCGCAGGCTCTTGGCTCCGGTCGCTAGGAGGATGCGATTGCAATCGGAGGCGGCGTCGGCCTCGGCGGTACGCAGCAGCCACCGGCCCAGCCCTTGGCCGCGTAGGTCGGGCACGACGGCGAGCCGGCCTACGTGCCAGTCGGTGTCGAGGCTGCGGGCGCGCACCATCCCCAGGAGGCGGCCGTCACGCCACAGACCTGTGGTGTGCCACGCCGCGAGCCATTCGCGTACCTGTGCTGGCGACTCGTGTAAGGCGGGTATGTCCATGGTCTCGTTGGTGAGGGCCTCGTCCACCCAGCAGCAGCGCTGCAGTACCGTCGCCTCAGGTGCGTCGTCGCCGCTCAGCCGTCTGACGTAGGACCCTGGCAGCGGTCCGGATCGGCTGTCGACTCGTGCGTGTTCACGCAGCGGCCGCAGGGCGTTTGCGACCCGGACCAGTTCGTCCAGTAGGCCGAGGCCCGCCCGGTCGCGAGCCGCGTCGGGTAGTAGTCGTCCATCCGTCATTGCGTCAGTGAGACGGATCGCGACCGTGGCACCCAACGGAACCAGACGCAGCGTGGTCACCACCTGCTTGGCGTGCTGAACCGATCGGGTGCCCGCCGACGTGTTGCCGTAGCTGACGAAACCGATCGGCTTCCACGCCCACTCGCGGCGAAGATAGTCCAGCGCGTTCTTCAGGGTCGCCGGCATCCCGTAGTTGTACTCCGGCGTGATCGCGATGAATCCATCCGCATGGTCAACGATCGAGCTCCACCGCCGCGTGTGCTCATGCTGGTAGATGCCCGACGAGGGGTGTTCCTCCTCGTCAAGAAACGGCAGGTTCAAATCGCCGAGGGCCACCGGCATCAGCTCGACGCCGAGCTCCGCGGCGCGTGGGGAGATCGTTTCGGCCAGCCACTGGCCCACGTGGGGACCGAGAGCACCTGGGCGGGTGCTGCAGATCAGCAGAAGAACACGAACCGATTTAGTTAACATGGAAACGAAGTGTAGATGCTAGATTGATTACATGTCAACGAATCCGTCGATCGACGCCGTACGCTGGTTGAACCCGGACCAGGAACGCGCCTGGCGGGCGTTCCTGCGCATCACGGTCGCCGTCCAAGCCGGCACGGCGCGCGACCTAGCCGCGATCGGGCTCTCCGAACCTGACTACGAAGTACTGAGCACCCTGTCGGAACGACCCGGCCACACCAGCACCCTGGGGGAGCAGGCCGACAAGATGGGCTGGTCACGCAGCCGGCTATCCCGGCACGCCACCCGGATGGCGGCGCGTGGTCTCCTGAAACGCACACCCGACCCGAACGACGGCCGAGGCTGCTTCCTGGTGCTCACCGCACAGGGGCTAGCGGTGCTCGAAGACGCCGCACCGGCCCACGTCGAGTCGGTACGACGCCACTTCATCGACCGGCTCACCCCCGCAGACCTCATCGCTATCGAACAGATCGCCCGCAGGTTGGAAGAGCCCCAGGCCAGCGAAGACCGCCCGGTGACGTGACAATCGGTCGGTGACCCCACCCAGGCGTCCATGCGATCTCGGTTTGACCGCATAGCCCGAACTCCGATTAGGTGAGGCTGTGCTAACCACGGACTCCGGGTCGACGCCGCGCGCTCCGGCAGACTCCGACGATCGACGGGCGTTGCGATGGTCGCCGTGGCGGGCGGTGGTCGGCTTCGGAGTGGTGAGCCTGGCCGCCGACATGGTGTACGAGGGCGCCCGGTCGGTGTATGGGCCGCTCCTGGCCTCGTTGGGTGCCTCCGCACTGATCGTCGGTGTGATCACTGGTGCCGGTGAGGCGGCCGCGCTGGCGCTGCGGCTGGTGTCGGGGCCGCTGGCCGACCGGACCCGCCGCTACTGGACGTTGACCACCGTCGGGTACGCGTTGACGGCGGTGTGCGTGCCGCTGCTGGCGGTGACCCCGCGGTTGGGTGCCGCGGGGCTGGTGGCGGCCGCGGTGCTGATCGTGGTGGAACGGCTGGGAAAGGCCGTGCGGTCACCGGCGAAGTCGGTGCTGCTGGCCGACGCCGCCGGCGCGGTGGGGATGGGCCGCGGGATGGGCGTACACAAGGCCCTGGACCAGGTCGGGGCGTTCGCCGGCCCGCTGCTGCTGGCGGCACTCACCACCGCCGCCGGTGGACTCCTGTGGCCGGGGCTGGCCGGGTTGGCGGTGCCGGGAGCGCTGGCGATGGTCCTGCTGCTGCTCCTGCACCGCCGCGCCGGTATCGCGCACCCGCGTGACGCTGCCGTCGGCGCCCGGGACGAACGCGATGACCCCGCCCAGCATGCCTCGCTGCCAGCGTCCTTCGGATGGTTCGCGGTGGCCTGCGCCCTGTGCACCGCGGGGCTGATGACCTTCGGGTTGATCGGGTTCCACCTGGCACAGACCGGTCTGGTGCCGGCGGCGGGGGTGCCGCTGCTGTACGCGGCGGCGATGGCAGCGGCGGCCGTGGCCGCGCTGGCCACCGGTGCGGCCTACGACCGCATCGGAGCCCGGGTCCTGCTGGTCCTGCCCATTCTGGTAGCCCTGGTGCCCCCGTTGGCGTTCACGTCCGGCCTGGCGGTGGCCGCTGGCGGGGTCCTGGTGTGGGGCGCCGCGCTGGGGGTGCAGGACTCGACGGTCAAGGCCTTCGTGGCCGACCTTGTGCCCCGGACCCGCCGGGCCACCGCGTACGGCATTTTCGCCGCCATCCAGGCCGCCGGTGCGCTCGTCGGCGGTGTCGCCGCCGGCGCCCTGTACGACTCTGCTCGGGGCGGGCTCTTCGCCGCGGTCGCCGCCGCGCAGGCCACCGCGATGCTGATCCTGGTCCGCGTGTTGACCCGTACCCGCCCTCGGTGACGCTGCCGCCCGAACCGGCTCCCCGCCGGCCCCGGTCAAACCAGCCGCGGTGACCACGCCAGGACCGGGTCCGCAGAAGGGGGGGTTAACCCCCGGCCCGGCTGGTGGCCTGCGGGATGGTGCGGCGCTTCGCGTTCGAGGACGCTCAAAAGCGCATCCGGCATCGGGCCGGGTGCGCACCGGCGGACGGAGCGAGGCATGAGTACGATCACCGCACCGCACCGTGTGCAGACCGAGTGGCACCGGCCGCTGCTCGCGAACGCGGTCTTCATGTTCACCGTCGCCCTGGTCTCCGTCGGGGGCCTGCTGCTTGACGACCGGCAGCTCGTCGGTGAGCCGGTCTGGCTGAAACCGTTGAAGTTCGGGTTCGCCATGGGCGTGCACGCCCTCGTGTTGGCGTGGCTGCTCGGCAAGCTCCGCCGGGGCCGACGCCTCGGCTGGTGGCTCGGTACGATCTTCGCGTTCGCCGGGGTGCTGGATGTCGGGGCCATCGTCTACGCCGCCGCCAACGGCACCTTCAGCCACTTCAACGACAACACCGACCCGGTGGCCCGCACGGTACAGGCGTTGTTCTCCGTCGGCATCATGCCGCTGCTGCTGACCACCTTCTTCGTGGCGATCCTGCTGTTGGTCCAGCGCGTCGGTGACCGCGCGCTGACCCGGGCGCTGCGCGCCGGGCTGGGCCTGGCGGTCGCCAGCATGGTCGTGGCCCTGTGGCTGAGCAGCTCGGGGCAGGCCCCGCGGGTGGTGGCCGACGCCAACGGGCAGCAGGTGTCCCTGATCGGCGCGCACGGCATCGGCGACCCCGACGGCAACGGCATGCCGGTCACCCGGTGGAGTACGACCGGTGGGGATCTGCGGGTTCCGCACTTCGTGGGAATGCACGCCATCCAGGGGCTGCTGTTGCTCACCGTGGCCCTGGGCGCCGCAGCGGCCCGCCGTCCCTGGTTGCGCGACGAGCGGACCCGCGCCGACCTCGTCGGCGCGGCCGCCGTCGGCGGTACCGGGGTGTTCGCGGTGCTCAGCTGGCAGGCCAGCCGGGGCCAGTCAGTCCTGCACCCCGACCTGGCGAGCATGACCGCGTTCGCCGCGGTCGCCGCGCTCACCCTCGCGGCGGTGACCGCAGCGCTCCTGCGGGCGCGCCTCCGACCGTTAGCCATCCCATCCTGAGAACCTTTCGGACATGCTCTCCTCCGAGGTCCCGGTGCGGCGCCGCGCGATACCAACGCCGGCGCTGCCGGCCGGCGCGGCTGACTTCACCGAGGCGTGGCTGGCCAACCGCCGGCTCAGCGCACACACCCGGGCCGCCTACCGGCGGGACGTCGCCGGCTGGCTCGGCTGGTGCGCCGACGTCGCCGCCGACCCGCTGCGGGCACAATTCCTGCATGTCAACGCGTACGCGCGGTGGTTGGAATCGACGCCGAACGCCCGCAGCGGCAAGCCCCTCACGCCCGCCACGGTCGCCCGTAAACTCTCCGCCCTGTCCAGCTGGTACGACTTCCTGGTCAAGCTGCGGGCCGTCGAGACCAACCCGGTGACCGGAGCGGATCGTCCCCACGTTGACCGCGACCACTCGGCGACCATCGGGCTTACCCCCGAGGAGGTCAACGCGCTACTCACCGTCGCCGACCGCGCCACCGGCCCGACCGCTGCCCGTAACCGGGTCGCCGTGGCGCTCCTAGTCGACCTCGGGCTGCGGGTCGGCGAACTGGTGTCGTTGGACGTCGGGGACCTGGGCGCCGAGCGTGGCCACCACAGTGTCCGCTTCACCGGTAAGGGCGGCCAGGCCCGGCGGCGGGCCCTCACCCCCAGCGCCTCGGCGGCGGTGCACGACTACCTGGCGCTGCGCGCCAGCGCCGCCGGTGTGCCGGTGCACCTCTTGACCGGTGCGCTGCTGGTGACCTCGACCGGAGCCCGGCTGGACCGGCACTCCGTGTTCCGGCTGGTCCGCCGGCTCGCCCGGGCGGCCGGCATCCCGGGGTGGGCGCGGCTGTCACCGCACTCGCTGCGGCACTCCTTCGCCACCACCGCCCGCGCCGAGGGCGTGCCGTTGGAAGACGTGCAGGACGCGATGGGGCACGCCGACCCGCGTACCACCCGCCGCTATGACCGCGACCGGCACAACCTCGACCGGGACCCGGCGTACGCGATCTGGGCGGCCCGGTCCCGGCGCCGCGGCTGACCCTCCGGGGCCGGCGGCACCGGTCAGTCCAGCTGCGGCAGGATGTGGTGGCTGAAGTACGCCAGGTGATCAACGTCGAACTGGTGTGGGGTCTGCAGATAGAGCCGACTGATGCCCGCCGCGGCCAACTCCCCGATCCGGTCGACCACCTGCGTCGGGGAACCGACCAGCCCGTGCTCCATCATCTGCGCGGTGAACAGCCCACCGACCGGTTCCGCGCGCCGAGCCACCTCGGCGGAGTCCCGGCCGCAGACGAGCAGGACAACAGCCGAGCGGCGAAGACTCGACGGCACCCGACCGGCCTGCTCGCAGGCCGCGTCCACCCGCGCGCCCTGCTCCGCGATCTCCGTCAGGGTCGGGAAGGCAAAGTTGAACTCGTCGGCGTAGCGGGCCGCCAGGCGCGGTGTCCTCGTCGGTCCGGTGCCGCCGATGATGATCGGAGGGCGCTGCTGGGCAGGCTTCGGCAACCCCGGCGCGTCGGTCAACTGGTAGTACCGCCCGGGATGGGTGAACAGCTCGCCCGGCGGGGTGCCCCACAGGCCGGTGACGATGTCCAACTGCTCCTCGAAGCGGTCGAACCGTTCGCCGAGGGCGGGGTAGGGGACACCATAGGCGCGGTGTTCCGGCTCGTGCCATCCGGTTCCGAAACCGAAGTCGACCCGCCCGTTGCTCATCTGGTCGACCTGGGCGACCGTGACCGCCAACAACCCCGGCTGCCGGAACGTCGCCGAGGTCATCAACGACCCGAGTCGGATGCGTCGGGTCTCCCGGGCCAGCGCGCCCAGGGTCACCCAGGTGTCCGTGGGACCGGGCAGTCCCGCGGCACCTTCCATCGCCAGGAAGTGATCCGAGCGGAAGAAACCGTCGAGCCCGAGCTGCTCCACCGCCCTGGCGGTGGCGGCGATCTCGTCGTAGCTCGCCCCCTGCTGCGGATTGGTGAACACATGGCACTGCATGTGTTGATCCCATCACACCCCGTAGGAGCGCAGGAGTCGGCGGGTTCGTTCCGCGATCGGGAACGGCTTGTCGGCGGGGCAGGGGTACAGGTCCTGCTCGACGATGGCGAACATGTCGGTGTCGAGTCGTCGCGCGGCGGCCAACACCGGCTCCAGCGCGGGGAGCCCGTTCGGCGGCTCGCACCACACCCCCCGGGTCACCGCGGTACCGAACGGCTCGTCCTTGGCGACAACGTCGGCGAGCACCGCGGGGTCGACCTGCTTGAGGTGCAGGTGGCCGACGCGCTCGCCACAGGTGTCGAGCAGCTTCACGCTGTCTCCGCCGCAATAGGTGTAGTGCCCCACGTCCAGGCAGAGGGAGACCAGGTCCGGGTCCGTCGCGTCGAGGAAACGGGTAACCGCCGGCTCGTTGTCGATGTGGGTGTAGGCGTGCGGGTGGAGCATGACGCGTAACCCGAAGGAGTCACGGACCTGTCGGGCTAGTCGGTTGGTCAACACGGTGAGGTCCCGCCACTGTGCCGCCGTGAGGTGCGGCTCCTCGGTCGGCTCGCCAGTCCACGGGTCTCGCCAGTAGCCCGGCATGATCACGATGCAGGTCCCGCCCACCGCCCGTACGAGCGCTGCGGTCATCGCCACCCGGGGCCAGGTCTCCTGCCAGCCGCTGTGACCCCGGTGCAGGGACGTCGAGAGGGTCGCCGCAGCGACCCGCAGGCCACGGAGGGCGGTTTCGCCGGCGAGCCGGGTCGGGTCGGTCGGCAGATACCCGTACGGGCCGAGTTCGATCCACTCGAATCCGGCCCGGGCCACCTCGTCCAGGAAACGTGGCCAGGGAACCTGCCGTGGGTCGTTCGCGTACCACACCCCCCAGGAGTCTGGGGACGAACCAACCCGGATCCGGTGGTCCAGACGGTCCGATGGACTCATCGCCGACCACCGTCCTTCGCGGCATCCGACCGCAGGTCGCCGGATTCCCACTGGTGTTGGTCCTCGACGGCGCGCCGCAGTTCGTCGGTCGTGACATCCCCCAGGTATGTCACCCGGCCCACGCGGTCCGGCGTCGGGATGAGCTGCTGGCCACCACGGTGTCGGACGGCGTCGGACAGAGCGGCCACCAGCAGGTCCGTGTCGGCCATCGCGGGATGCCACACGTCCAGGCCGAATGAGCGGATCAGGCGCAGGATCCGGTCGCGGACAAAACGCCCGATCAGCCCCCGCCGCCAGCCGATCATGCTGGTCCAGGCGATGTCCAACGCCACCGCGTGGCCGTGGGTCACGGTGGGCTCAAGCCCTGGCGAGATGTTGTGCCCGAGGTAGCTGGCCCGGGCCGTCTCGCGCTCGAACGGGTTGCGTTTCAACTCCCGCAGCATCCACGAGATCGACCGGCGGAGGATCTCCTCGGAAGGGCCGTCGTAACTGCGGAAGCGCTCCTCGGCGACCCGCGGTCCATGCTCCTCGAGGAGCCGGAACAGGGCACAGTCTCCAGCGACAGCGATCTTGATGATCTCCGCGAAGCCATCCCGGATCTGGTGCGGCGGCAACGTCTGGAAGAAACGGGCATCGGTCATCGAGGACCGCGCGGGATGGTACAGACCGGCCCGGTTCTTCCATCCCGCGCTCACGCCACACTTCAGGGCGAACATCGAATCGATGGCGGACACGAGCGTCGTGCCGATGAAGTCCCACGACACGCCCCGCCGGTATTCGCCCGCCACCAGACCGAACACGTCGTGCAGCACACCGCCGCCGATTGCGATCGGCGGTTCGCCGAATCGGGCGACGCCGAAGGCGTTCATCTCATCGGAGATCCGGTTCGCGCTGTCGCGGGTTTTGGCGTCCTCACCCCCCGGCAACAGGCTGGGCGGATTGTTCCACTCGAGTCGATAGCGGTCCAGCAGCGAGATGATCTCCTTCTGGTACAACCCCCACGCATTCTCGTCGACGGCCACGAAGCGTCGCCGGGAGTGGTTCAGATCACCGAAGAGCTCCGGGTCGCTGCGCGGCGTGAGCTCCAGCAACCCGTCGTGCAGTGCGGTCCGCCACTCGACGGGCCGGGTAACCTGCGCCTCCCACTTCCAGGATCGGGGCATGAACCCTGGTTCCCGCCGGGCCCCAAACCATGCCACCCGCCCGCAGCGGCACCCCGGGGCCGACAGGCCACGCCGACCGTGACCGCCTCAGAAACCGCCGATCTCCGTCATCCGAACCGGTCGCCGCTCTCGCTGCGACCGCCAGCACGCCTCCGCTACCCGTAGCGCCTCCACCGCCTCCTGCCCGTCACACGGGTTCTCCAGATCCCCACGGGCAACCTGGAGAAAGGCATCGATCTCCGCCTCGAACGCTGGCGCGAAACGGTCCAGGAAATTCTGTACGGGATCCGCCGACGGGAACGTGGCCTCCGGCTCGACGGAGGTCAATGGGGTGTGCCGGTCGAGCCCGATAGCGATGGTGTCCGCATCCCCGCACACCTCCATCCGCACGTCGTAGCCGGCCCCGTTGCACCGGCCCGCGGTGGCGGCGGCGAGCGTCCCGTCGTCCATCGTCAGCAGCGCCATCGCGGTGTCGAGTTCCCCCAACTCGGCGAAGATCTGCGGCCCGGCGTCCGAGCCACACGCGTACACCTCGGCGACCTCCCGGCCGGTGATCCACCGCAGCAGGTCGAAGTCGTGGATCAGCGCGTCCCAGAAGATGCCACCCGAGGCCGACAGGTAGGTGGCCGGTGGAGGATCGGGCTCCGCGCCAATAGACCGAATGGTGTGCAACCGACCGAGTCGTCCGGACCGTACCAACGCCCGGCCGGCTTGAAAGCCCGCGTCGAACCGGCGCATCAGGCCGATCTGCAACGTCACGCCCTCGGCCTGCACCTCGTGCACGGTCTGTATCGACTCGGACAGGTCCGCCGCGACGGGCTTCTCGCAAAAAATGGGCAGACCCGCCCGGGCCGCCTGCCGGATCAACTCGGCGTGCGCGGCGGTGTTGGCGGCGATGACGACCGCCTCCGTCGAGGAGGTGAAGACCTCGTCAACCGAGTCCGCCGCGCTGGCATCGAGGCGGCGCGCCAACTCCTGGGCACGCTGCCGGTCGGCGTCGGCGACCACCAACGAGGTGACGTCGGCGTGGCGGCGAAGATTGGCGGCGTGGATGGCACCCATCCGGCCCACCCCGACAACGGCAATACGCATACCGTAATTATGGAAATACTTCCGCTGTGCGTCGCGGTATTCCGCACCATCGCCCGGCGGCAGGTCGCTACCGTCGCAGGGTGTGAACGCCGAGCCGCCGTGGATTCGGCCGTCGCAGCCGCGACGGCCGCTCCGGACCGGCCTGGTCGTCGCGGGCACGATGGTCCTGCTCTGCTGTGTTGGTGTCGCCGGGCTGGCCGCCTGGAACCTGCAGGCGGTGACCCGCGCCGCCGGGCCGGTACGGCTCACCGCCGACGGCTTCCTGCGACAGCTCACCACCGGGGACACCGCCGCCGCCTACGAGAAGCTCTGCGCCGACTCCCGCAGCCGCTGGAGCAAGATCGGCTTCAGTAGCTGGGTACGAACCCCGCCGACCGTAGCGACCTACGAGATCGTCGACGTCGCGGTCACCAGCCGCCGCGGTCGACCACAGGGCACCGTCACCGTACGGCTGACCCGCGACAGCGGCACCACCGAACAGCGGGATCTCTCCATCATCACCGAGGACGGCGGCTGGCGGGTCTGCGGCGACCCGTACTGACCCACCGGCCCGGGGAGGACCCACCGGCCCCCGGGACGAATCCGGTCAGCCGGACGTGGCCGGCCCCAACTCGCCGGCACGGTGGTGGCGCCGGCAGAGCACCTGGTAACGCACCTGGGCGGTCTCGGCCGTGTCGCCGACAACCACCTGCGCGCCCTCCCGCGCCACCCGACCGTTGACCACGCGGGCGTTGAGCAGCCCCTCCCGCCCACACCAGCAGAGCACCTCCACCTGGATCCGGGCCACCGAGTCCGCCAACTCGAACAGCCGCCGCGCCGCCGGGAACATCCGGGACCGGAAGTCGGTCGCCAGGCCGAACGCGTAGACGTCAACATCGTCGGCGTCAACCAACTCGGCCAGCTGCTCCACCTGCTCGACCTGGTAGAAACTGGCCTCGTCGCAGATCAGGTAGTCGACCCCGGCCCCCTCGGCCCGCCGGCTGCGGACCAGCGCGCGCAGGTCCAGTTCGGCAGTGACCTCCACCGCCTCGTGCGCCAGCCCGACGCGGGTGGTCACCCGCGGGCCCAACGACCGGTCGATGCGGGTGGTGACCAGGCCCCGCCGCCCCTGCCGGGCGTGGTTGTAGTTCATCTGCAACGCCATGGTGGACTTGCCGCAGTCCATCGGACCCCAGTAGAACCGCAGCGCCGCGGCGTGCAACGGCCGCCCCTGCGTGCCGGCGGACCCGGACGGCCCGGACGCGGGGGAGCGGTGGGTGGAATCGGCGGGGATGCGGTCGGTCACGGTCCGGCAGCCTAGCCCATCAACCCCGCGGCGACGGCGGCCGCAACCGACCGGCTCACAGCACCCGCGGCGGTCGGTTCCCCGCGGCCACGATCGCCCGACGCATCGGTACCGCCAGCAGCAGCACAAACCCGACCACGAAGAAGATCAGCAGCGAGACCAGGCCCACCCGGTAGGAGTTGGTCAGCTGGAACACCAGCCCGAAGGCGAGCGGACCAAGCCAGCTGGTACCCCGATCGCTGATCTCGTAGAAGCCGTAGTACTCACCCTCCTTACCGGCCGGGATGAGCTGGCTGAACAACGACCGGCTCAACGCCTGGCTACCACCGAGCACCAGCCCGATGGCCGCGCCGAGCGCCATGAACGGCAGCGGCGCCTCGGCGGGCAGCCGGAACGCGGCGATCACCACCGCGATCCACAGCACCAGGCTCAACAGGACGGTCTTCCACGCACCGATCCGCCGGGCGAGCGCGCCGAGCAGCAGCGCGCCACCGAAGGCCAGGAACTGCACCAACAAAATGGTGATGATCAGGGTGCTCTGCGTCAGCCGTAGCTCTTCGGTGCCGTACTGGGAGGACAGCGTGATCACCGTCGCGATGCCGTCGTTGTAGACCAGGAACGCCAGCAGGAAGAACAGCGTCAACGGATACGCCCGCAGCTGCCGCAGCGTACGCCCGAGCTGCCGGAAACCGTCGGTGAGCACGTTGCCGCCGCTGGTCAGCGCCGCGGCGGTGGGATGCTCGCGAAGCCAGCGCAGCGGCACCAGGGTGAACGCCGCCCACCACACCCCGGCCGAAACGATCGACCAGCGGGCCAGGTCCAGGGTGCGCTGCGGGTTGCCCTCCTCGGTGAACGCGGTGACCACGGCCAGGTTGAGCGCCAGCAACAGCCCCCCGCCGAGGTACCCCAGCGCCCATCCCCGGCTCGAGATCCCATCCCGGTCGTCCGGCCCGCCCAGCTGCGGCAGGAAGGAGTTGTACACCACGATCGCGGCACCGAAGGCGATGTTGGCGACCAGGAACAGCGCCCCGCCGAGCAGGTACCGCTCCCCGGTGACGAAGGCCATCGCGACAGTCGCACCGGCACCGACGTAGGCCGCGGCGGCGAGTAGCCGTTTCTTGTGCCGCGTCCGGTCGGCGACCGCGCCGACAACCGGCAACACGAAGACGGTGAGCAGCACCGACAGGGAAATCAGATACGGGTAGTACGACCCGACGGCGACCTTGATCCCCAACGGGTACACGTACCCGAGGCAGCTGTCCGCACCGAGCTCACAGCCGGCCGCCTGCTCCGCGACGGTGGTGAGGAACGGACCGAGGAACACGGTGATGACGGTGGTCTGGAACGCCGAGTTCGCCCAGTCGTAGAAGTACCAACCAGTGCGTTCCCGGCGGCTGCTGCGCGGGGTGGGGGGAGTGTCGTCAACGGCGGGGGCGGCGGTGGCGGACATGTCCGGGATCTATCCTCGAATCAGACGGCCCAGTGGCCGCGGCTGCGGTAGACGTCGCGCAGCACGCCCACGTGATCGGTCATGATGCCATCCACCCCAAGGTCCAGTAACTCGTGCATCTCGGCGGGTTCGTCAATGGTCCAGACATGCACCTGCAGCCCCAGGCGGTGACAGTAGGCCAGAAACCGGCGGTCGGTGACCCGCAGCCGCCCGTACCGCACCGGCACCTGCGCGGCGACCACCGACTCCGGCAGCCGCAGCCGCCGGCCGGCCAACGACGCCATCCGCAGTCGCGCCACCCCTCGTACGCCGAGACCGGTGGCTATCCGGCCCTGGGTCAGCGCCCGCATCCGGGCCAGCCGCGCGTCGCTGAAGGAGGCCAACAGCACCCGATCGCCGGCGCCGGCGCCCTCGACGGCGGCCACCGCCGGTTCGACGCCGGAGCCGGCCTTGACGTCGACGTTGAACCGAACCTGCGGCCAGGCGTGCAGCACCTCGTCCAGGCGGGGCACGACGGAGGCCCCACCGACGCGCACCGCCGCCAGATCGGCCCACCGCAGCTCGGCGATTCGCCCGGGGGAGCCGGTCACCCGGCGCAGCGTGGGGTCGTGGCAGACCACCGCGACGCCGTCGGCGGTGGCGTGCACATCGGTCTCGACGTACCGGTAGCCCAGGTCGATGGCGCGGGCGAACGCCGCGGCCGTGTTCTCGTCGCCCTCGGCGGCACCACCTCGGTGGGCGAATGCCAGTGGCGCTGGCGTGTCGAGGTAGGGGCAGGGGCCGATCAGCACGCCGAGAAGTATGCCGGCCAACACGGTCGTCAGGTAGTGGGCGACAGCCCGAAACTGGCGGGTGTCAGCTCCGACGGTGGGAGCGGCTGGTGTCGACCGGCCGCCCGGGGTCGACGTGGCGGGGCCGGTCGGGTTCGTCGGGCCGAAGCGGGGCCAGGGTGTCGGTGATCGCGTCGATGATCCGGTCGGTGGCGCGGCGGGCCACGCCGGGTGCTCCGGGCGTCAGGTCGGCGAGGTCGACCGGGGCGCCGAAGCGTACCCGGACCACCCGCCGGTGGGTGACGGTGCGGGCGAGCGCGCGTACCAGCCCTTTCGGGGCCCGGTAGGGGAGCACCTCGTGGGCGCCCCACTGCGCGACCGGGATCACGGGCACCCCGCAGCTCAGGGCGAGCCGGGCGACGCCGGTCTTGCCCCGCTCCGGCCAGAGCCCCGGATCCAGACCGATGCGGCCTTCCGGATAGACCAGGATGGCCGCGCCGCCGGCCAGGGCGTCGGCGGCCACCGTCATCGCCTCGGCCACGGTGCTGGCGCCCCGGTCGACCCGGATGTGCCCGGCGTGCCGCATGGCGGCACCCAACAGCGGGGTACGGAACAGCCCGCCGGTGGCCATGATCCGCGGCGCGATCCGCACCGAGTGGCAGGCGGCGGCGAGCACGATCGGGTCGAACGGGCTGATGTGGTTGGCGGCCAGCAGCAGGGGGCCGGAGCGCAGGTGCCCCGGAATCTCGTCGGCCACCTCCAGCCGGGCCAGGGCGCCGACCACGACGCGGGCGAACGGTTGTGCGGTACGCCAGAGCAGCGGCGCTCGCCGTTCGGGGTGACCAGTCTCCATCAGCGCTTCATGATCGCACGAGTACGCGCCCAGTGGGGCCGTCGACCCCCTTGATCGGGGCCATTGGTCCTGGGACCTCGGGCCCCCCGCCCCTGAGAATTCTTCTACGACCGGCTGTAGTATCTACTACGCTTCGTAGTAAGTCTGTAGATCTGGGGGTCACAGGTGGACGCGTTAGACGTCGCCCGTTGGCAGTTCGGTGTCACCACCGTCTACCACTTCCTGTTCGTGCCACTAACCATCGGCCTGTCCATCCTGGTCGCCATCCTGCAAACCCTCTGGCACCGAACCGGCGACGAGAAATACCTCAAACTCACCAAGTTCTACGGCAAACTCTTCCTGATCAACTTCGCGATGGGCGTAGTCACCGGCATCGTGCAGGAATTCCAGTTCGGCATGAACTGGAGCGACTACTCCCGCTTCGTCGGCGACATCTTCGGCGCCCCCCTGGCCATCGAAGCCCTGGTCGCCTTCTTCCTCGAATCCACCTTCATCGGACTCTGGATCTTCGGCTGGGACCGGCTACCCAAACGGCTACACCTGGCCACCATCTGGGCCGCCGCCATCGGCACCAACCTGTCGGCCTACTTCATCCTCGCCGCGAACTCATTCATGCAAAACCCCGTCGGCTACCGGATCAACCCCGACACCGGCCGCGCCGAACTGACCGACTTCGTCGCCGTCCTGACCAACAAGGTCGCCCTGATCACCTTCCCGCACACCATCGCGGGCGCCTTCCTCGTCGCCGGCTCCCTCCTCGTCGCCGTCGCCCTGTGGCACCTGATCCGCCGGCCCGACTCCCCGGACACCCCGGCCTACCGGTTCGCCGCCAAGTTCGGATCCTGGGTCACCCTGATCTCCGCCACCGCCGTCATGATCACCGGCGACATCCAGGGCAAGATCATGACCCAGGTGCAACCCATGAAGATGGCCGCCGCCGAAGGCCTCTACAACACCGAGAGCCCCGCCTCCTTCTCCGTACTCACCGTCGGCAGCCTCGACGGCAGCCGCGAACTCTTCGCCCTGAAGATCCCCTACCTGCTGTCCTACCTGAGCACCGGTGACCCCAACGGCACCGTGAACGGCATCAACGACCTCCAAGCCCAATACGCCGCCCAGTACGGCGCCGGCAGCTACACCCCGATCATCCCGATCACCTACTGGAGCTTCCGCCTCATGATCGGCTTCGGGCTGGCCGCCGCCGCGATCGCCCTCCTGGTGCTCTGGAGCCAACGCAAGGGCCGCACCCCCACCAGCCGCTGGCTACTCCGCGCCGGCCTGGTCATGCCCCTCCTACCCCTCGCCGCAAACTCCTTCGGCTGGATCTTCACCGAGATGGGCCGCCAGCCCTGGATCGTCTTCGGCGAAATGCTCACCCGCGACGGCGTCTCCCGCAGCGTGTCGATGGGTGAAGTCCTCACCTCGTTCGCCGCCTTCACCCTCATCTACGCCGCCCTCGCCGTCATCGAATGCAAACTCCTCATCCGCTACGCCAAGGCCGGCGTACCCGACCTGACCCCCGACCCCGACCCCGACGACACCGACGACGCCGAGCGCCCGCTCGCCTTCGCCTACTGATCTGCGGAGCCCCCACATGGAACTCACCACCATCTGGTTTCTCCTCGTCGCCGTGCTGTTCACCGGCTACTTCATCCTCGAGGGCTTCGACTTCGGCGTCGGCATGCTCCTACCGGTCCTCGGCCGCGACGACCGCGAACGCCGCGTCCTGATCAACACCATCGGCCCGGTCTGGGACGGCAACGAGGTCTGGCTACTCACCGCCGGCGGCGCCATGTTCGCCGCCTTCCCCGAGTGGTACGCCACCCTCTTCTCCGGCTTCTACCTCCCGCTACTACTCATCCTGCTCGCCCTGATCGCCCGCGGCGTCGCCTTCGAATACCGCAACAAGCGCCCCGAAGCATCCTGGAAACGCCGCTGGGACCACGCCATCTTCTTCGGATCCCTACTCCCCGCCATCCTCTGGGGAGTCGCATTCGCCAACATCCTGCGCGGCGTACCCCTCACCGCCGACCACGAATACGCCGGCGGGTTCTTCAACCTCCTCAACCCCTACGCCCTGCTCGGCGGCGCCACCACCGGCGCCCTGTTCCTCACTCACGGCGCCGTGTTCATCGCCCTCAAAACCGTCGGCGACATCCGGGACCGGGCCGCCGCCCTCGCCGTCCGCGTCGGCGTCGCCACCGCCGTACTCGCCGTCGCGTTCCTCACCTGGAGCCTGACCATCCGCGCCAACACGGCCGCCATCGCCCTCGCCGTCGCCGCCGCCGTGGCCCTGCTCGGCGGCCTCGCCGCCGCCTACGCCCGCCGGGAAGGCTGGGCCTTCATCGGCACCGCCGCCGCGATCGGCCTGGCCGTGGCAACACTGTTCACCGCCCTGTTCCCGAACGTGCTGCCGTCCACGCTGGACGTCGCCGGCACCCTCACCGCCACCAACGCCGCCTCCACCCCCTACACCCTGAAAATCATGACCTGGGTGGCGGTGATCTTCACCCCGATCGTGCTCGCCTACCAAGGCTGGACCTACTGGGTCTTCCGCAAGCGCATCGGCGTGGCCCACATCCCACAACACTGACCCCACTACAACGACGGTCGCCCGCCTCCCGAAATCTGGGAGGCGGGCGACCGTCGTTGTAGTGCTCAGCCCGCCTCCCGCAGCTCCGCCAGCCGCGCCTCCACCTCCGCCAACTCCGCACGCAGCTTCTCCGCCTGCTGCTCCGCCTCGGCCCGCTCCGCGGCGAGGATCTGCTCCACCGCCTCCTGCACCCCCGACACATCCACCAGCCCGACCATCCGCAGCGCCTCCGCCGGCTTCACCACATACGGCTTGGCGAGCACCTTCGCCCCCTGCTGCGCCGCCACCGTCCACTCACCCTCGCCGTACGCCAACGTCACCGTCAGCCCCGCCGGCCCCTTCGCCTTCGCCGCCTTCACCGGCTTCGCCCCCCGCCGCGCCGGCTTCGCCGACTCCGCCGGCCGGGCCGAGGAACCCTCCCCGGCCACCCGCGCCGCCGCCGGCGGCGTGTCCAACACGAACTCCGGCTCCGGCGACACCACCGGCTCTCCAACCCCCGGGTCCCCAGCCGGCCGCTCCGCCGACGGCACCCTCCGCCCCGCCCCCCGCGGCGCCACCGCCACATCAACGGGGGAGAAGGGCAACTCGTCCCGCCCGAACCGCACCACCACGAACTCGTCGGAAACCGCCGGGTCGGTCAACGCCACGACCTGACCGACCTGCCCCGCAATCTGCCCCGCCGACGCGGTAAACACCACCTTCGGCTTCCGGCCCGCGGCAACCGCCTCCCGGATACCCGCCACCTCCTCGGTGGACAAACCCTGCCCCGACATCACACCCCCTCCTCCGTACACCTGTCCGACAGCAGTACTTGATACCAGCCGCCCACCCACCCAAGGTGCGCCACCCCATCGCACCCCCGGGGTAGCCTCGCCACACACCCTCGTCAGACCAGGAGAGGCCCCAGTGAACCCCGTCACCGTCATCACCGGTGGTAGCCGCGGAATCGGCGCCGCCACCGCCCACCACCTCGCCCGCGCCGGCCACCACATCGCCTTCTCCTACCAACGCGACCACACCGCCGCCAACACCGTCCTCGCCGAGCTACGCGCCACCGGCGCCACCGCCATCGCCGTCCCCGCCGACACCCGCGACCCCGACCAACTCGCCAACCTGTTCGCCGCCGCCGCCGACCTCGGCGACCTGACCGGCCTGGTCAACAACGCCGGCGTCACCAGCCCCATCGGCCCCTTCGTCGACCTCGACCCCACCGACCTACGCCACGTCGTCGACGTCAACCTCATCGGCTACATCCTCGCCGCCCAACAGGCCGCCCGACGGATGCCCACCGGCGGCGCCATCGTCAACATCTCCTCCGCCGCCGCCACCCTCGGCTCACCCGGCGAATACGTCCACTACGCCGCCGTCAAAGCCGGCACCGACACCCTCACCCTCGGCCTAGCCAAAGAACTCGCCCCCCGCGGCATCCGCGTCAACGCCGTCGCCCCCGGCATCATCCGCACCGACATCCACATCCAATCCGGCCAGCCCGACCGAGCCAACCAGGCCGCCGCCCGCATCCCACTCGGACGCGCCGGCGAGCCCGACGAGGTCGCCGCCGCCATCGCCTGGCTCCTCGGACCCGAAGCCAGCTACACCACCGGCACCATCCTCCGCGTCGCCGGCGGCCTCTGACCCGCCACCAAACCCGACCGTCAGCAACCGGAGCCACACCCAGATCAAGCCCGCCACACTCAACCCAGGAGACCCGATGAGCACGGCCACCAGCCCGGCGCACCAGCCACCCGGGCCACACGTCGCCGACAGCCACGACCTGATCCGCGTACACGGCGCCCGCGAGAACAACCTCAAGGACATCAGCGTCGACATACCCAAACGCCGACTCACGGTCTTCACCGGCGTCTCCGGCTCCGGCAAAAGCTCCCTGGTCTTCGCCACCATCGCCGCCGAGTCCCAGCGGATGATCAACGAAACCTACAGCGCGTTCGTGCAGGGGTTCATGCCATCGCTGTCCCGACCCGAGGTCGACCTCCTCGAAGGCCTGACCACCGCCATCATCGTCGACCAAGAACGGATGGGCGCCAACCCACGCTCCACCGTCGGCACCGCCACCGACGCCAACGCCATGCTGCGCATCCTGTTCAGCCGGCTCGGCCAACCACACCTCGGCTCACCCAACGCGTACTCCTTCAACGTGCCCTCGGTGACCGCCAGCGGCGCGGTCACCCTCGAGCGCGGGGCGGCCCGCACGAAAACCGAAAAGGTCACCTTCACCCGAGTCGGCGGCATGTGCCCCCGCTGCGAGGGCATGGGTGCGGTCACCGACTTCAACCTGGCCGCCCTCTACGACGACACCCGCACCCTCAACGAAGGCGCGCTGACCATCCCCGGCTACAGCATGGAGGGCTGGTACGGCCGCATCCTGCGCTCCTGCGGTTTCTTCGACCCCGACAAGCCCATCGGCAAATACACCCAGCAGGAGCTACACGACCTCCTCCACCGGGAACCCACCAAAGTCAAGATCGACGGCATCAACCTGACCTACACCGGCCTGATCCCGAGCATCCAAAAATCCATGCTCGCCAAGGACGTCGACTCACTCCAACCACACCTGCGCGCCTTCGTGCAACGCGCCGTCACCTTCACCACCTGCCCCGAGTGCGACGGCACCCGACTGGGCATTGAAGCCCGATCCTCCAAGATCAATGGCAGGAGCATCGCCGACCTGTGCCGCATGCAGATCAGCGACCTAGCCAGCTGGCTGCGAGAGCTCGACGAACCGACCGTGGCCCCACTCCTGACCGGGATACGCCACCTCCTCGACTCCTTCACCGAGATCGGCCTCGGCTACCTCTCCCTCGACCGGCCCACCGGAACCCTGTCCGGGGGAGAGGCCCAACGCACCAAGATGATCCGCCACCTCGGCTCCGCACTCACCGACGTCACCTACGTCTTCGACGAACCCACCATCGGCCTGCACCCGCACGACATCCGCCGCATGAACGACCTGCTGCTACGCCTACGGGACAAGGGCAACACCGTCCTCGTCGTCGAACACAAACCAGAAACCATCGCCATCGCCGACCACATCGTCGACCTCGGCCCCGGTGCCGGCGCCACCGGCGGCACCGTCTGCTTCGAAGGCACCCTGGACGGCCTACGCCACAGCGCCACCACCACCGGCCGGCACCTTGACGACCGCGCCGCCCTGAAACCGTCGGTACGCACACCCACCGGCACCCTGCCAATCCGGGGCGCGACCACGCACAACCTCCGCAACGTCGACGTCGACCTCCCACTCGGGGTGCTCTGCGTCCTCACCGGCGTCGCCGGCTCCGGCAAGAGCTCCCTGATCCACGGATCCGTCGCCGGTCGCGACGGTGTGATCATGATTGACCAGGGCGCCATCCGCGGCTCCCGACGCAGCAACCCGGCCACCTACACCGGCCTACTCGACCCGATCCGCAAGGCGTTCGCCAAGGCCAACGGCGTCAAACCCGCCCTTTTTAGCGCCAACTCCGAGGGCGCCTGCCCAACCTGCAACGGTGCCGGCAGCATCTACACCGAACTGGGCGTCATGGCCTCCGTCGAGTCGACCTGCGAGGAGTGCCAGGGCAAACGCTTCCAGGCCGCGGTACTGGCGTACCCACTCGGCGGCCGAAACATCGCCGAAGTGCTCGCGATGCCGGTCGCCGAGGCCCGAGAGTTCTTCGGTGCGGGCGAGGCGCGCACCCCGGCCGCCCACCGGATACTCGATCGACTCGCCGACGTCGGGCTCGGCTATCTCAGCCTCGGCCAGCCTCTCACCACCCTCTCCGGCGGCGAACGACAGCGGCTGAAACTCGCCACCCAGATGGGCGACAAGGGCGAGATCTACATCCTGGACGAGCCGACCTCCGGTCTGCACCTCGCCGACGTCGAACAACTCCTCGGCCTACTCGACCGGCTGGTGGACGCCGGCCGGTCGGTCATCGTCATCGAGCACCACCAGGCGGTGATGGCCCACGCCGACTGGATCATCGACCTCGGACCCGGCGCCGGCCACGACGGCGGCGAGATCGTCTTCAACGGTACGCCGGCCGACCTGGTAGCCAGTCGGAGTACCCGTACCGGCGAGCATCTCGCCGCCTACGTCAGCCCCTGAGCGCACGGCGACAGTCAGTTCGTCAGGTGCGCCGGTGTTGGCGCACCTGACGTCGCTGTCGGCCTCAGCGCGCCGACCGTCGGACTAACATTCGATAATGCACATTATGTAAAGTAGGAAAGCTTGACGGCTCCCCTCCGACGACGCCAGCTACACCACCGGCACCATCCTCCGCGTCGCCGGTGGCCTCCGGGCCCCTCGCGGGGTCCGGTTTGGCCTAGTGCGCCTGACCCGCCGGGGTTCGTCAGAGCACACCGGCACTCGCCGGCAACCCCGGCTCCCGTGTGGCACACTTTCGTGATCACCGGGTGACTGGCCGCAAGCGGTCGGGGGTCGAAAATGGTCGCAGCCACACCAGCTTCGGGCATCGGGTACGCAGGCTGGCGGCACGGCGATTGGTGGAGTGCCGGTTTCCGGTTGCTCTTGCTTCTCGTGCTTGTTGCCGGCGCGGTCACCGTCGCGGCTTCGGCTCGCCCGGCTGAGCGGCTGGAGTCGGATTTGAACGCCGACCTCACCGTTGGTCGGGTCACCTACCTGGACTACGACCCCAGCGACCACAGGGTCCGCTGGGTGAACGGGTGGTGGCGGTGGAGCGCGACCACGTTGGTGTCAAAGGAAAACGACGAGCGACCGCCCGTCGTCGATCCGAAGCGCGACGCGGCACTTGAGTGGCTCGACGGGCAGGTCGACGCGTCCGGCCATCTCGTGCCAATCCGAGTCCGTGCCGGATACGAGCCAAGGTGGTGGCCCGCCGAGATTGTGTGGGATCCGCTACAAGCGGCGACGACGATCGCCTGGTTCGGGACATTCCTGATCATGCTCGGCAGCGCCAGCCATCGATACGCCAACCGGTGGGCATGGTTTTGGTTGTTCACCATCGGTCAGGCGGGCGTCCTGCTCTACCTGATAATGGAGCCGCAACCGCTCTGGCGGCCACGGTCGTGGCCGCCGCACACCGGTCGGGCGCCCGCCCGTGGCGGAACTGGCCTGATGGCGGCGATTCTCCTGTCGCTCACCGTGAGTCTGGCGGCGGCGGGCATCACCGCTGGTTGAGCGGTTTCAGCTGCCCATCCGCGCCGGCACTGTCGTCGCACCAGACGCTCCCACCCCCCTTCCGTCAGGGAACTCATCAGCCCCTGTCCAGAACATGAGTTTCATGCATAATGTTCCTTATGCAGGATAGGTCGGGTGAACCGGTAGTGCGGCTGATCGAGGAGTTCCTGACCGATCGCGCCACCCGCAAACCCTCTCCGCACACCGTGGCGGCGTACCGGCGGGACCTGCGCACCGTGGCGAGCATCGCCGCCGACGCGCTCGCCCCTCCCCTCCCCCTGGACGACCTGCCGTTGACGGCGCTCCACTCCCGCACACTGCGGTCGGCGTTCGCCCACTTTGCCGCTGCCCGCTCCGCCGCATCGGTGCATCGCGCCTGGTCCACCTGGAACAGCTTCTTCGTGTTCCTGGTGGCGGACGGGGTCGTGGCTGGCAACCCGATGCCAGCGGTCGGCCGCCCGAAAGCCCCCCTACCCCGGCCCAAGCCACTACGTGGAGCGGACACCCCGGAGCAGCTGTTGACCGCCGTGGCCCGGGTTGACGGCCGGCAGCGAGACCCCTGGCCGCAGCGGGACCTGGCGGTGCTGGCGCTGGCGTTGTGCGGTGGGCTGCGGCTGGCCGAGATGCTGGCACTTCGGGTGGCGTCCCTAGCCGGGCGGGTCGGCGAGCGGCGGCTTGATGTGGCCGGTAAGGGTGGGCGGCCGCGGGTGGTGCCAGTGGAGCCGGAGCTGGACCAGGTATTGGCGGACTACCTGGACAGTTGTCGGCGGCGATTTGGTGCCCGCAGTGTGCGTCCCGGTGCGCCGTTGCTGATGGATCGGCGGGGTGGGCCGCTGCGCCGGGGTGGGTTGCAGTATCTGGTGGACTCCTGCTTTCGGCGGGCCGGAATTGGTGACCGGGTGCCGCCGGGGGCGCGGCTGCACGCGTTGCGGCACACGTTCGCGACGCGGCTGGCGGAGGATGGTGCGAGCGCGGCGGAGATCATGCGGTTACTGGGGCATGTGTCGCTGGCGTCCTCGCAGGCGTACATCGAGGTGACGGCGGGTCAACAGCGGGCCGCGGTGCGCTCGAATCGCACCCATCGGGTGCTGGCGGAATTGTTGTCGACGTGATGCGGCGGCTGGCCCTGGCAGCGCCCGGGCCAGCCGCCGCCAGGGTCAGGCGGGTGCGCGGTCCTGCTCGCTGAGGGCGAGGAAAGCCATCGCCGCGAGCGTCGCTCCGATGGCTTGGGCGAGTAGGTGGATCCAGATTGCCGACCAGGCGAAGAGGCCGATGGCGGCGCCGCCGAAGGCGACTGCCGGGTTGAAAGCCGCGCCGGAGATTCCACCGACAGTGATCACTCCGACCAGGACGGTTGCCCCGATTGCGAGGCCGTAAAAGGAGTTGTCTGGGTGACTGCTGCTGGTGGCGACGTTGAGCACCACGTAGGCGAGGGCGAAGGTGAAGAGGGCTTCTACCGCCAGTGCCATCCAGATCTCGCGCCCGGCCGGTGACAGTGCTGTCGGCTTGGCGTTGTCGAGGATGAGTTGGCTGGTCACCGCGCCGGCGAGGCCGCCGAGGAGTTGGGCCAGGATGTATCCTCCGGCGTCGGCTCCTTTGATGCGGCCGCGGATGAGAACGGCCAGTGTTACGGCGGGGTTGAAGTGGGCGCCGGATATGTGCCCTCCGGCGTAGATCATGACCATGAGGATTCCGCCTATTGCCACTGGCGCCAGGGCGTTCATCGTGGTGACTGCCAGGCCGATCGTCAGGAGCAGGAAGTATGTTCCGATGAGTTCGGTCGCGTACCGACGCATTGCCGCCTCCCTTGTCGATCCCCTCGCCGACACTACTCGTATTGATTAATGCAAATCTTACGAAGTAGTGACATGATTGAGAGATATCGTTGGGTGTTGGTGTCGTGGTCGGAGCGCTGGCGGACGGCCGCGTGATCGGCGGGTTCAGGTTTCGGGGTGCAACATGAGCAGGACCGCCCGGTTGTGCCGTTCGTGGCCCTGGTACTGGTGCGGGCGGTTGGCGTCGAACCGGATGGAGTCGTGTTCGGCCAGGGTGGCGGGGGCGTCGGTGGGGCCGGTGGTGACGCTTCCGTGGGTGAGGATGAGGCACTCCTGCACGCCGGGTAGGTGGGCGGGCGAGTGTTGGATGGTCTGGGTCACGTCGATGTCGTAGACCTCCACGGTGCCGCGCAGTGGAATGCGGTGGAGTAGGCGGGCGCTGACCGCATCTCCGCTGACGCGGGGTTGTGGGTCGTCGGCACGTACGACGTCGGTGGTGGGAGTGGGTGCCTCCAGCAGTTCGCCGAGCGACACTCTCAGCGCCGTGGCCAGGGCCCACAGGGTGCTGAGGGTTGGGTTGCCGTGCCCCTGCTCGATGCCGTGCAGGGTGGTCTTGCTGAGGTCGCCGGCGGCGGCCAGGTCGGCCAGGGACATCCCTGCGGTGTTTCGCAGTCGGTGCACATTCGAGCCGACCGTACGCGCCAAATCCATGCGTACCAGCATAGTGTTACGTTCGTTCCAGGGAAGCGAACGGAGCGGGACGTTGAGGAGGGTCACATGACCGTCAGCCGCCTACGCGACATTCCGGGCATCGGCGTTGATCTGGTCGGCGATGCCGCGGACGCGGTAGCCGACCCGGACTTCCTTCGCCTGGAGAATCTGGACACCGACCTGAGACCACCGGCCGTGGCGGTCGCCGCGACCCGGGCCGCGATTGACGACGACGCGGCCAACAGCTACCTCCCCTTCCAGGGGCAGCGTTCCCTTCGCGCGGCCGCCGCAGCCCACGTGTCGCGCATCGTTGGCCGGCGATACGATCCTGACACCGAGTGCGTCAGCGTCGCTGGTGGACTGAACGGCATCCTGAACACGCTGCTGGCGACCGTGGAGCCAGGTCAGGAGGTGGTGCTGGTTGACCCCATCTACGCTGGCCTGGTCAATCGGGTCCGGCTGGCCGGTGGCGTGCCGCGCTTCGTGCCCGCTAAGCCCACGGCGGCCGGCTGGGTGGTGGACCCGGAGCGCCTCGCCAGCGCGGTAGGAGCCAACACCGCCGCGGTGCTGATGATGGGCCCGGCCATGCCTTCCGGGTTGGTCCTGAGCGCGGAACACTGGGCCGCGTTGTCTGCTGCCTGTGCGCGACACGATGCCTGGCTGATCTACGACGCGGCGATGGAGCGGATCCGCTTCGACGGCCTTCGCCCCAGCCATCCAGCCGCTCATGACGGCCTCGCCGGGCGCACCATCACCGTCGGTTCGGCATCGAAGGAACTGCGGCTCATCGGCTGGCGGGTCGGGTGGGTCGTGGCCCCGGCCGCGATTCTCGCCGACATCAAGCTCGTTGGCATGGCCAATGTGGTCTGCCAGGTGGGGCTGGCGCAGGGGGCGGTGGCGGCCGCGCTCGACGCACCTGACGCCGAGGCTGATGTCACCGCTGCCACCCAACGGTGGCAGCGGCGCTGCGAAATGGTCCTGCAGCAGCTTTCGGACTATCCGGTCGTTCGGCCACACGGTGGCTGGTCGCTGCTCGTGGATACCCGGCCCCTGGGGTTGACACCTGCCGCGCTGGCGGGGCTCTTGTTCGACCGGGCGAAGGTGGCGGCCACGGCGATGGATGGCTGGGGCCCCAGCGGGGCGCACTATCTGCGGATCGTGTTCGCCAACGAACCGGTCGACCGGCTTTCCGGCCTGGCTGACCGCTTCCGTCAGGCCATCGGATAGTCCGCGTTCGGTCGCCTCGGCCGGCTGCTGGGTGTAGAAGAGGTAGGGGACGGCCAGGTTTGGGGGTCGCGGAGCGGGGGGTCATCGTGCGGTACGGAACGGCCCGCCCACGCCGGCCCCGGGGGGATCTGGTGCAGCGGAACCTCGCTGCCACCGGCTACTGCTTCCCGCCGGTTACCCGTCCGGAGGTGTGGCGGGATCACATCGCGCCGGTGGCGGCGGTTGAGCCCCTCAACGATCGGCGCGTCGCCGAGCTGCTCAAGGTTGAGCCCGGTACCCGGGTGATGCGCCGGTTCGGGGTCACCGGCCCCGAGACGGAGCCGCCCTTCCAGGTCACTACCTCCTGGATCCACCCGCGGGCGGCGAACGGACCTGGGTGGGACTCCCCTGCCGCCGGGCCGGATGGTTGGCAACACCGGCTGGAGGCCGGCGGTCACTGGCCGATCACCTGGATGGAGATCCACCGCGCGCGGATGCCCAGTACGCGGGAGGCTGCCCTGTTGGAGATCGGGGTGAGCCTTCCGGTGCTGGAGATCATTCGGGTGGGTGTCTCTGGCGGCGACGGTGAGCCGGTCGAGGTGACCGAGTGCGTGGTCGCCAGTGACCGGGTGGAGACCATCCATCTGCTGCATCGTGGTTGGTCGGCGCGGGAGCCGTGGCCTGAATTGATCAATGCGCGCCCGGAGGGTGACCCGCAACGGTGAGCCTGCGCTTTGACGTTGCGGGGAGCTGTCACGTGGGGCTCGGTCGACGACGCAACGAGGACGCCATTCACGTGGGGCGCTGTCTGTTCGCGGTCGCCGATGGTCTCGGCAACCATGGTGCCGGCGATGTCGCCAGCACCACCGTGATCGAGGCAGTGCGGCGCTACGACCGGGACGTGGACCCGGTGGCGCTGCCGGTGGTGCTGGGAGAGGCGGTGCACGCGGCGAACAGTGCGTTGCGGCACCGGGTTGCCGCCGCACCGAGCCTTGCGGGCCTGGGTACCACCCTGGTCGCCCTGCTCAGTGCCGGTTCGGCGGCCGCCCTGGCCAATGTCGGTGACTCTCGGGCCTATCTCCTGTCGGCGACGGGCCCGCAGCGGGATCGCACAATCCAGGTCACCGAGGATCACCTGTACCGGAACCTGGTCGCCGGCGCCGCCGACGTGCCCCATCTTTCCGACAAGCTGACGCGTTTCCTGGATGGCCATCCTGATGGCCGGTCCCCCGACATCAGCGTGTTGGCGCTGGCTTCCGGGGATCGGATCCTGCTCTGTTCGGACGGGCTCAGCTCCTACGTGTCGCCTGAGCACCTGCACGCGACCCTGGCGGCCGCAGCAACTCCGCGGCAGGCGGTGGAGCGGTTGACTGCTTCTGCGCTCACGCACGGTGGCCCCGACGTGTCGGCGGTCGTCCTGCACGTCCGGGACGACAGCTAGCCGCGCCGGGGCAGGTGTGGGAGGTCGCTGGTGTGGGCGGTCGCTATCGAACGCCTTCGGGTGCTGGGACGGGATGCTCGGCGGCCCGGCTGACCTGTTCCCAACTGGCCCAGGTGTCCATCCGGCGGCGGGAGAGGTCGAAGGCCAGATCGTAGACCGTGCCGCCGAGCAGCAGCCGCAGCGGTGGTTCGTCGCTGTCGACGAGGGTGAGCAGGGCTTCGGCGGCGAGGTGGGGCTCGCTGTCGACCGACCCGTGCGCCCACTGCGCCTGCACCTGGGCGCGGAGCGGGTCGTAGGCATCCAGCTCCGTGGTGGTGGTCATGTCCTGGTAGAGGTTGGTCCAGTAACCGCCGGGCTGCATGATGCTGACCTTGATGTTGAAGGCTGCGGCCTCCAGCGCAAGGGCTTCGCTCATGCCTTCGAGCGCGAATTTGCTCGCGCTGTACAGACCGGTGCTGGGGAAGCCGCCGAGGGCGGCGATGCTGGAGATCTGCACGATGTGGCCGGCCCGCTGGGTGCGTAGCTGTGGCAGGACCGCCTGGGAGACCCAGAGCGCGCCGAAGAGGTTCACGTCGAACTGGGCCCGGGCCTGCTCCTCGGTGAATTCCTCGATCATGCCCAGGGACAGGGTGCCGGCGTTGTTGACGACGATGTCGAGGCGCCCGAAGTGTTCGATCGCGGTGGCTACGGCGGCGAAGACCGCCGTACGGTCGGTCACGTCAAGCGGCAGCGCAAGCAGCCGTTCACTGTGCCGCTCATCGAAGTCTTCGGCGGCGATGGTCCGGGCGGCGGCGACGACCCGGTCCCCTCGTTCGAGCGCGGCCATGGTGAAGGCACGGCCCAGGCCGCGGCTGGCGCCGGTGATGAACCAGGTGCGGGCAGCGGTGTCGTCGCGCATGGGCTTCTCCTGCCTCCAACGAGTGACGCATAAGACGAGACGTACCGTCTCGGATGGCAAGCTTACGCACGGTGATCCCCTTCTGCAAGACGATACGATCCGTCTCGCTAGCTATGATGACGGGATGGCACCCAACCCCATCCGTCGACGGGAGAGCTCCCGGCGAGCCATTCTCACGGCCGCGTTCGACCTGCTGCAGGAGGTCGGTTACGCCAAGCTCACCATCGAGGGCATCGCCGTGCGCGCCGGAGTGGGAAAGCAAACCATCTATCGCTGGTGGCCCTCCAAGGGCGTCGTCATCTTCGACGCATTCCTCATGCGCAACGAGGGCAGTGCGGGTGAGCCGGTGCTCCTTCCTGACACCGGCGACCTGCACGCAGACCTGACCGCGGTCCTGCGCGCCACTGTCACGGAGCTCAACGACCCGCGCTACGACCAGCCACTGCGCGCGCTGGCCACCGAGATCACGCACGACCCCGAACTGGCCGCCGCCTACGCCGAACGCCTAGACAAGCCGATGCGGCACGCCAAACGAACTCGGCTGCGCAGCGCCCAGCAGGCCGGCCAACTCGCCGCGGACCTCGATCTCGACGTGGCGGTGGACATCATCTGGGGGCCGGTGCTCAACCGCTGGCTACAACGAAGCGGCCCCCTCACCACCGAGTACGCCGACAGCGTCGTCACCACCGCCCTCAATGGCCTTCACCCCCGCCCTTGAACGACCGGATTGGGCGGACGGCCGGCGGTTGGTCAGTCTGGCGCCGCCACCAGTCCATTATCTCATGGACATCAATTTCAACTACAATGGGTAGCGGCTTTTGGCTGTCCTGGTAACCGCTACGGTGCCCGGCATGCTTACTGCTGAGGAGAAGTTCGTTCATTCCGGGCAGGTCCGGCTGTGGACCGAGCGGTTCGGTCACCCTGCTGACCCCACTGTTCTGCTGGTCATGGGTACCGCCACCCCGGCCATCGGCTGGACCGACGACTTCGTGGATGCCCTCGTGCACAGCGGCCGACAGGTGATCCGGTTCGATCACCGTGACACCGGTCGTTCCGACTGCGTCGACTTCACCCGGTATCCGTACGCGTTGGCCGACCTGGCCGGCGACACGGTGGCCGTTCTGGACGGCCACGGCGTCGCGGCCGCACATGTCGTCGGAACATCGCTGGGCGCGGCGATCGGGCAGTGGCTCGCCGTACATCAGCCGGCCCGAGTCCGTACGTTGACGGCGATGGCCGCTTCACCCATGGGGAACAATCCCGGCCCGGCGTGGGCGCGGGCACTGGCCGGTCAGCCGGCTGCGGCGGACGAGCTCCCGCCCCCGACGGCAGAATTCCTCAGCCACCTGACCGTAGCGGCGAAGCCTCCTCGTGGCACTGCCCAGCAGCGCATGGAGGCGGACCTGCACATGTGGCGGGTGCTCAACGGTAGTGTCCTGCCCTTCGATGAGCTGGCCGCGCGGCGGTTCGTCGAAGAGTGCTATTCCCGTGCCACCAACGTCGCTGCCGCCTCGAACCACGATCTGGCCGGACGGCGCTGGGCCGATGACCGGCGGGCCGCGCTGTCCCGCATCACCGCGGCGACTCTGGTCCTGCACGGCAGCGATGATCCGCTCTTCCCCCAGGCCCACGGGGTGGCCCTCGCGGCGCAGATTCCGGGGGCGCAGCTGGAGATCGTGCCGGGGATGGGCCACCACCCGTTCTTCGCACCAGGACTCACCGAGCGCATCGCGGACCTGGTCATCCGTCACACGAGCTGACGCCACGCCGAACTCGCGCTGTGGGCCGCCGCCGGCACTCGACACCGCCACCGAGGGCCGGCAGCCCATCCCGAAGGCAGCTTCAGTCCACGTCGAACGCGGCCCGCAGGGTGTCGCGGTGGGCGCGTACGTAGCTGATGTCCGCCGCGTAGAGGTCGGTGTGCCCGTTCGCGATGTGCTGCTGGAACGCCTCGTGGCCCCGGCTTGCCTGCTCGCGCATGACGTCGATGAGCGCCTGCAGCCGGTCCGGAACGACGTCGATGACCTCGGCGCCGACCTGCGGCCCGTACGCGCGGCAGAAGTCGGCGACTCGACGCCCCTGTTCCGTCGGGTTGCCGAAGCTCTCCGGGTTGCTCGGTGCCTGTAGCGGCGCGAACCGGTAGGCGGCGTAGGCGATGTCCCAGACCCGCGGTCCGGGGTGAGCCGCGTCGAAGTCAATGAAGCCCACGGCAGCGCCGTCCCGAACCACACAGTTGTACGGGGCGGCGTCGCCGTGGCACATAACCTCGGCCGGCTGCCGGGCTGGGAGCAGCCAGAGGTCGTCGGGGCGCGGACGGAACGAGGCGCTCGCGTCGTGCAGGCCCCGGAGCAGTTCGGCGGCGGTGGTGAGAAGCGTCCGCGTACGCAGGTGCGGCGGAAGTGTCTCGGGAACCTCGCCGTCGATGAAGGTGAGTACCTCGTTGTTGTCGCTGTCGAAGCCACGTGGCTCCGGCGCGCCGTGGAAGCCGTGGTCGCGTAGATGCCGCAGGAGCCGATGGATGGCCGGCGCCGCCGGTGACGCCGGCCGGTGGACGACGTTACCGCGGCGGCGTACCACGTTCACTCCGCCGCGGAAGTCCTGTCGAATCGTCATATGCTGCTCGCAATCAGCGGGATCAGGCCGGGCTTTGGTCCGGTCATACCATGACGTGGGTAATACCAATGTGGATGCCTGTCGTCGCGCCCCTCGGCGGCGCCTTAACCCGGTTCCGTCTCTGTTACGGTCGGCAGATCATCCGCCACTACCCAAAGGGAAGATCGTTGATCGTCGTCCTAACCCTGCTTCTCGCCGCGGTGATCCTGGCCGTGGCCGCACCGAAGGTCGCCGGCCAGGCCCAGATGCGGGAGCGGATGGCCCGCCTGGGGGTCTCCCCCGCCCGCACCCGGACGATCGGCGACCTTGAGGTCCTCGCGGTCGCCGGCCTGCTGCTGGGCCTGCTCTGGTGGCCGATCGCCGTCGCTGCCGCGGTCGGTTTGACCCTGCTGCTGATCGGGGCAGCGGGCTACCATGCCCGCGCGAAGGACCCGATCCCGGTCGTCCTGGTCCCCGTGGTGTTCGCGCTCGCCACCGCCGCGCTGGCCGTCCTGCACATCCTGAACGCCTGATCTCCGAAACGCCGCCAGTGCCGCCCGAGTCCGTACAGCTCGCCCTGCCCCGACCCGGACGGTACTCGCGGCGCGCACGTCACCGTTGCGGGCAGAGCCAGTGGTCGAACCAGGCGCGCGTGCGGTGTAGGACGTCGAGTTGGTGGGCGCGCTCGCGGATGGCGTGGCCCTCCCTCGGATAGATCACGAACTCGTGCTCAACGCCGAAGTGGCGTAGCGCCCGGTGCAGATACACGGCCTGGCCGAGCGGGACGTTGGTGTCCTCGGCGCCGTGCATTATCAGCACCGGGGTGCGGATGCGGCTGGCGAAGGAGATTGGGCTGACCGCGTCATGTGGGTGTGGTCCGATGCCGGACCAGCCGGTGCTGCCGCCGAGCGTGGCCTCGAACTGGCCGTTCTCCCCGGTCGCGGCGAGCATGCCCCAGTCGGTGACGCCGGCGCCGACCAGTGCGGCACGGAACCGGTCGGTCTGGCCGACGGCCCAGGCGGACATGAAGCCGCCGTGGCTCGTACCGGCGATGCCCAGCCGATCGGGGTCGGCGATGCCCTGGTCGACGAGCAGGTCGATGCCGGTCAAAATGTCGGTCCACTCCTCGCGGCCGACCCGGCCCGCCACGCGGGCGGCGAACTCGTGGCCGTGGCCCTGCCCACCACGCGGGTTCGGCAGGAACACCGCGTAGCCGGCGGTGGCCAACCATTGGCCGCTGGGGAACCAGAACAACTGGCAGCGGTCGGCGTGCCGGTCATACGGCCCCCCGTGCACGATCGTGACCAGCGGGAACGGCCCGTCGGCCGTGGTCTTTCCCACCGGGAGCACGAGCAGGCCGTCCAGGGCGAGACCGTCGGCGGCGTGGTAAGTCAGTGGTTGCTGCGTGCCCAGCGGGATCCCGGCCAACTCCGGACGGGTGTCGGTGACTTTCCGCAGCGGTCCGGCCGGTGACCCGAAGTAGACGTTGGTGAGTTGATACCGGCTGCCGGTCAACGCGGCGACCTCCGCGCCGGTGCGGGTGGCGGTGAGGCCATCGAGACGTCCCCGGTGCTGGGACAGGGATGTGAGTTCGTTGGGGTCGAGCCGGGCCAGGGTGGTGTTCAGGCCGTCGGCGAACACCACCAGTGCGGCGGCGTCGGTTTGGCACAGTTCGGTGGGGCACATCGACAGCCCGGCGGTGCGGTTCCGCACGACTCGAGTGCCCAGGGCAAGGTCGAACACGGCGCGACCGGCCTGTAGGCCCGGTGGGGTGAGGGCGAGGTATCCGAGGTGCCAACCGTCCTCCGCCGGCCACCAGGCCAGCGAGCGCGCGTCGGCGGCGACCGGCCCAAGGTCCTCCGCGATCCCGGTGCGGTAGTCGAACAGGTGCAGCCGGGCGGTGCTGGGACCGTAGTCGTTGTCGGCACTGGCCTGCGTGAGTACGGCGAGCGGGCCGCCGTCCGGTCGTTGTCGCAGTTCGACGACGTGCCGATCGCCGAACACGTTCGGCGTGGTGGCCTGGCCCGTGTCTAGGTCGAGCAGTCGCAGCCTGGTCTGTGGCTCCCGCGCCCCGACGACGATAGCGTCGTCGCGGTCCCGGGCGCGGCGCTCGTCCTCCTCGGTGGGTTCATCCTGCGCGAGCAGGGCGACCTGGTTGGGGTCGGCGAGGGGCAGATGATCGGTGATACCGGCCCGCCAACCGGTCAACCCGGTCACGGTGCCGTCAGCGAGAGTGAGCCGGTACAACTGCGGGACGCCGCGCTCGGCGCGGTCGGACAGAAAGAACAGCGTGCCCGCGTCCGTGGACCAGCGTGGCTGGGACTCCGTCGCGGTGTCCGCGGTCACCCGGCGTGCCGCACCGCTACCGTCGAGCTCGACCAGCCACAACTCGGTGTCGAGGTGGTCGCCGATTCGGCTGGTGGGAGCCAGCACGTAGCACATCGTACGGCCGTTCGGGGCGAGCGCCGGGGTCTGTGGGGCGCGACCATCCACCACGAGTTCAGCGGTCAGAGCTGTCATGCGAGTATCTTGCCGTCTGGGCCGTAGCGGGCCAGCACGCGGCGTAGACGGGCAAGGTTGAACGCCGCCCCGGCGAGGTCCTTGGTCGACTCCAGCTTAGATAGAGCCCCCAGCCGATACCGGCGGCCCCGTGCGATGATGCGACGGTTGTCCCCCGACCAATAGCCCCCACGAGCGCGCGCTGCTCTCACTACAGTGGGCGGATGATCGATTCGATAGATGTGGGTGAGGTCAGCGTCAGCTACCAGCTGGCCGGGAATCCGGCCGGGCAACCCGTGGTGCTCCTGCACGGCCTGGGTGACAGTGGGCAGGACTGGATACCCGTACTGGCGGAGCTGGCTACCACCTTCCAGGTGTTCGTGCTGGATCTGCGGGGGCACGGGAACAGTAGCCGGCCTGGTACATACTCGTTCGAGTTGATGCGCGACGACGTACTCGGCTTCCTGGATGCGGTGGGGTTGACGCGCGTCGCGTTGGTCGGACATTCCATGGGGGCGGTGGTGGCGGTGTTGGTCGCGCAGGCAGCGCCGGACCGGGTTACGCAGCTGGTGTTGGAGGACGCGACCGTGCCCCGGCCCGGAGATCTGTACCGGCCGCCGCTGGTCGCACCGGATGAGCCGATACCGTGTGACATTGCGGTGGTCAACGCGATCCGGGCGCAACTGACCGATCCGGATCCGGCCTGGTGGGAGGGGACGGAGACGGTCAGGCAACCGACGCTGATAGTTGACGGGGCCAGCAGCGACGACCGGCAGGCGTTGCTGGTGGCAGCAGCGGCACGGATGCTTAACGCCAGGGTGGTCACGATCACCGCCGGCCATTACGTGCACCGGGACCAGCCGGCCAGGTTCCTGGAGGCGGTCGTGCCGTTCCTGCGGCACCACAGCACAACCTCACTCTGACGACCGACGGGCCCGGAGGCATTCAGCCATGGATGTCGAGGAGTACACGCGAGCGCTGGCCGCGGCGAACCGATACGGGTGGGCGTTCCTGGCCGCGTACGGGAGCACCTGGCTCGTCGCCGCGATGGCGTGGGCGAAGGCCGGTGCGCGAACCGCCGCCATCGTCACGCTCTTCCAGGGCATGGTCGCGCTGCCGGTGGCCCTGGCGTTGACACTCCTGACCCCCGGCCCACCCCCACCCCACGATGCCGCCCTCGAATCGCTCTCGGTGACAGTGGCCACTAGTCAGCTGCTCGGCCTCCCGGTCGTCATCTTCCTGGTCCTGAGTAGGCGGTACACCTTGGTGCCGCTGGGCCTGGTCATCCTGCTGGTCGTGCACTTCGCGCCCTATTCGTGGCTCTACGGAACCCCGCTCTACCTCGTGCTGGGGGCTACGATCGCGCTGGCCGCCGCGCTCGTCAGCCACCGCGCCGAGCGCGAAGGCGGCCCCGGCCCGATCGTCGGCGCGCACCGAACATGCCTGTCGACCGGGCTTCTCATGCTGAGCGGGGCCGCGGTCGCGCTGGCCCTCTGATTCAGCGGGCGGGACTGACCGGTTCGGGCGGACGCCGGCTACCACCGGATCCGTGGTCCAGCTGCTACGAAAGAATTGCCGCCATGATCGAGGAGTTCGCGGATCGGCTGCTGTCTGAGATGTCTGGCCTTGATCCCTGCACGGCGGTCATCGAGGCGGGCGAGCAGGATGTCGACCGGCTCACCGACTACGGCCCGGAGGGGCACCAGGCCCGCGCCGACCTCGCAGCCCGCGCCCTGCGCGAGCTCCAGACCTTGGGTTCCGGCCTGCCGACTGCGGCCCCGCTGCACGCCCACCTCGCCGAACGGCTGCAAACGCGGGTCGCCCTTCACGATGCCGGGGAGGACCTGCGCGAACTGCACGCGGCGGCCACCGGTCCGCTCCAGCTCATCCGCCAGGCCGTCGAGGCCGCGGTTCCCGGCCACGGCACCGAGGGGGCGGCCTTCGAGGAGGGTTGGGCTCGGGTCGGCGCGCGCCTGGCCGCGATCCCCGCCGCCCTGGACGGGTACACCCGCAGCCTCCTACTCGCCGCGGAGCGCGGCAACCTGCCGGCGCGGCGTCAGGTGGAGCTCGTCATTCAACGCTGCGGCAGCTGGATCGACCACGATATTGCCCTGATTGACCGCTACGGCGGAGGGCCTCAGCGGGCGTCATTGCAGGCCGCAGCGACGGGCGCGCGGGCGGCGTACCAGAAGCTGGCCGAGATGCTGACCGCGGACCTGGCACCGCGCGCTGTTGCCGAGGAGGCGTTCGGTCAGCAGCGGTACGCGCTCTGGGTGCGTACCTTCCTCGCAGCCCAGCCCGACCTGCGTGAGCTGTACGACTGGGGCTGGGACGAGTTCCGAACGGTAGAGGCAGAGCTGATCGCGGAAGCGAAGACCCTGGGTGGGAGTATGCCTGAGGTGCTTGCCGAGCTCGCCAGCCCCAACGCGCCCGGCACGCTGCACAGCAGGGAGGCGTTCGGCGCGTGGCTGCAGGAGCTGTTGGAGGCGGCCATGGAGGGGCTGGACGGCGTGCACTTCGACATTCCAGCCCCGCTGCGTCGCATCGAGTCGCGGTTGACCACGTCGTCCGGCGTCGCCTATATCGGGCCGTCGCGGGACCTGGCGCGGCCTGGCCGGGTCTGGTGGTCCCTACCGGAGGGCGCGACGACTTTCCCGACCTGGATCGCCTACAGCACCGCCTATCACGAGGGCGTTCCCGGCCATCATCTTCACCTCGGCTCCGAGGTGTTACGGGGTGGTCTCGGGCAACGGCTGAACCTGCTTGGTGGCCTCTCCGCTAGTCAGGAGGGCTGGGCCCTCTACGCGGAGCGGTTCATGGACGAGCTCGGGCTCTACGAACAACCGGGTGCCCGGCTGGGACATTTGTTCATGCAGCTCCTGCGAGCGGCCCGGGTGGTGCTCGACATCGGCCTGCACCTGCGGCTGCCGACGCCGTTCGGTGATCGAGCGGTGTGGACGCCGGATGCCGCGCTGGCGCTGCTGCGCGACCACTGTCACCAGGGGCCGTACGCGTTGGCCGAGCTCGGACGATACCTAGGCCGGCCCGGTCAGGCGCTGGCCTACAAGGCGGGCGAGCGGGTGTGGCTGGCTGGCCGTTCGTCCTTTCCCGGCGACCGGCGCGCATTCCACCGGCACGCGCTGGAGCTGGGTTCGCTGGGCCTGGACCAGCTGACCACCGCCCTCCAGCAGGTTGACCACGTGCGATCGGGCCGGCCATCATCGGTAGGCACTGAGACCGGGCCCGCAAGCCGCACCGCACCCCGGAAGTGACCGTAGCCCTCCGGGCGCTGCGCGGTCCCGGGCTACGCGGTCCAGCCACCTGAAGTGGTCCTACCGGAATGAGGCTGACGGTTCCGCGCAAGGTAACACTTCGCGCGACAAGTTGGTGAAACGGAGAGTATGCATGCCCTGGTACGTCACCGTCGCACTTGTCAGCATGCTGATCTCCATTGCGACACTGCTGTCATACACCCAGCGCGAAAGACGTACACCGCGTCTCGTCGGGGTCGCGGCGGTGGCGCTGCCCCTCGCTTATGTGGGTGCTCTCGCCGCCTGGGCGATCACGGAGGGTTAGCTTCCTTGGTTGGTGGCAGCTGTGGCCTGGGCACCGGCCGTTGGGGCTGAGCTCAGCCCCTGTCCACAGTGAGGAGGCCCCGGCGGAACGCCTCGCCGACCGCTGCGGCACGGTCGTTGACGTCGAGCTTGGCGTAGACGTGCAGCAGGTGGCTCTTCACAGTTGCTTCGCTGATGAACAGCTTCCTGGCAGCTTCACGGTTGGTGGTGCCCTCCGCGATGAGGGTCAGGACTTCCAGCTCTCGAGCGCTGAGCGCGTTGACCGGGGTGCGCACCTGACCGAGTAGCCGGGTGGCGACGGACGGGGACAGCACCGCCTCGCCGCGCGCGGCCGCGTGGATCGCGTGCACGAGTTCATCGCGGCCGGTGTCCTTGAGTAGGTAGCCCGTGGCGCCGGCCTCGATGGCGGGCAGCACGTCACGGTCGGTGTCGTACGTGGTCAAGACGAGGATGCGGGCCGTTACGCCCACCCTGTTCAGCTCCAGGATCGCGGCTACGCCATCCATTCCGGGCATCCGCAGGTCCATGAGGATCACGTCCGGACCCAACGCGCGGGCAAGGTCCACGGCCTGCGCGCCGTTGGCGGCCTCGCCAAGTACCTCGAACTGCGGGTCGCCGTCCAACATCCCGCGGATGCCACCCCGGACGATGGGATGATCATCAACGATGAGTAGCCGGATCGGCGGTTCAATCACGGGCCACCGCCGGGACACTGGCCGAGATCGCTGTGCCGGCGCCCAGCGCCGACTCAATCTCCAGGGTGCCCGCGAGGCGGTCCACCCGCCTGCGCATCGAGGTGAGGCCGAAACCACCACCGTCGCGGACCTGCGTCGGGTCGAATCCGGCACCATCGTCACGCACATCCAGCATGGTGACATCCTCCATGTACGAGAGGGTGAGTGAGACCCGGGACGCGTCGGCATGTTTGGCCGCATTGGCCAACGCCTCCTGCGCGGTACGCAGCAGCGTCTCCTCGATCTCCGGATGCATCCGCCGGACCGTACCAGTGACGGTGAACGTGGCGGCCATCTCGTTGTGCTCCCCCCACTCGGTGATGACTGCCCGCAGCGCCTGGTCCAGCGGCGCCGCCGCCAGATGTCCGGGGCCGACCGCATGCACAGATCGACGGGCCTCGGCGAGGCTGTCGCGGGCCAGCAGGACGGCGATGTCCACGTGTCGCTGCCAGTCCTCGGCCCGCCGCGCCGCCTGTAGCTGAGTGATGATGCCGGTCAGGCCCTGGCCGAGCGTGTCGTGAATCTCGGCGGCCATCCGCTGCCGCTCGTCCAGGACGCCCGCCTCACGAGCCTGGACCAGCAGTTGGGCCTGTAGGCCGGCGTTCTCTCGCATGGTGTCTTGGAGCTGTTTGACCATGCGGGTGCGCTCGGCGCTGCGTTCCCGGGTGATGTCACCAATGAAACTGAACATCGCGACCCCACCCACGATCGCCGCGGTGAAGAACAGGAACGTGAGGACGCTGGCCGGGGTGGCCTCGGGCGGCCCGCCGCTGTAGGTCAGGACGCTGATCGCCGCAGTAGCGCTCACCCCGACGAAGCGCCAACGGCCTCGTAGGTAACACCACGAGTGTAGGTAGCCGACGAAGCCGAAGAACGGCGCGAACCAGGTCCCCTGTGTGCACAGCAGGCCGATCAACGCCACCAGCCCGGCGACGTACGCGGGGCCACGCGGCACCAGCCACAGCCAGCCGGCCGCGGCCGCGGCCAACGCGAGCATCGGCCATGGCCGTTCCCCTGTCACCAGGCACAGAGCGACGGCGACCGCCAGCAGCACGTAGGGCGCCACGGCCAGCTGTCGTTCCTGCAGCCGCTCCCACCGTTCCAGCCGCTCCGGCCGCTCCCACCGTTCCGGCCGTTCCAGCCGTTCCGGCCGTTCCAGCCGTTCCAGCCGTTCCAGCCGTTCCAGCCGTTCCCTCATGGTCACTCCCAACGAAAGAACCTGGCCGCCGCGGCGCTGATCGCCACAGCATAGGCAGCGAGGACCGCGAGCAGGACCGGGCTGGGCGTGGTGTCCGTCCACAGCTGGTGCATGCTCTGTCGAAAGGCGCCAAGCGGTGTGTATTCGCCGACGCGGGCGAGTAGTTTCGGCATTTGGTCGGTGGGTTGCATGAGCCCGGCGAGGTAGGCCATCGGGAAGTACAGCAACACACCGAGGCCGTTGGCGGTCCGGCCGCTGCGGGCGAGTGCGGCGATGAGCAGGCCGACGGCGAACATGGCCCCGGTGCCGAGCAGGAACGTCACCGCGATTTGCCCCACGGCGGTGGGCAGGTCAGCGTTGAGGACGGTACCGGCGATCGCGATCAGTAGCGCACCCGTGGTCAGCGTCAGGACCAGCTGCAGAATGACCTGGACGGCGAGCAGGTTCGCGGGCCGGACCGGCGTGGTGGACATCCGACGTAGGATGCCTCGCTCGCGGTAGGTGGCCAGGGTCGTCGGCAGTAGGTACAGCCCCACCAGTCCCACGGCGATCGCCAACGCCATCGGTAGGAGAACGGTGTCGCCGGGCTCGATGGAACTGCCGAACGCCAGCAGGATGAACAGCGGAATCAGCAGCGTGAAGATCGCCCCAGGCTCCCTGGCCAGCAGCTTCACTTCGACGACGGCAAGCTTGCCCATAATCGCCTTCCTTTGTCGGTTCGAAACAGGGCTAGTCGAAGGGCTGGCCGGTCAGGGCGATGAACGCGTCGTCGAGGGTGCGCCTGTCGATGCGCAGGTCGCTGACCAGTACGTGGTCACGGGCGAGTTGGGCGGTGACGGCGGTGGCGAAGTCACCCCGACCGGTCACGACGATGTAGTCCCCGTTCCTGGTCACCCGGACCACCCCGGGCAGGCCGGCCACGTCGGCCAGGTCACCGGCGATGAGCGTGAACCGCATCTCGTACTCGGCGTCGATCTCGGCCACAATGCCGGACGGGGTGTCCAGTGTGACGATGCGGCCCTGGTCGAAGATAGCGGCACGGTCGCACAGCTCCTCGACCTCGTCCATGTAGTGGCTGACCAGAACGACGGTCACACCGGTCGCGCGAATCTGCTTGATCAGGGACCAGGTGGCGCGGCGGGCCTGCGGGTCCAGGCCGGTGGTCAGCTCGTCCAGGAACACCACCCGTGGGTCGCCCACCAACGCCAACGCGATAAACAGCCGCTGCCGCTGCCCTCCGGACAGCTTGCCGAACCGGGCATCGCGTTTGTCTTCCAGCCCCCATTGCTGCAGTAGTTCCCGCCAGTCACAGGGTTTCGCGTAGAACGAGGCGTACAGGTCCAGCGCCTCCCACACCTTCAGGTTGTCCGGTAGCTGCGTGTCCTGGAGTTGGACGCCGGTCTGCTCGCACAGTGTGCCCCGGTTCTCGATCGGGTCCAGACCGAGCACCCGGATCGACCCACCGTCGGGCCGGCGCAGACCCTCCACACACTCCACAGCGGTGGTCTTGCCGGCACCGTTCGGGCCGAGAATGCCGAAGATCTCGCCCTCCTCGACACTGAACGACACCCCGTCCAGCACCATCAGATCCGCGTACCGCTTGCGAAGATCCCTGACTTCGATGACTGCCACGCACCAAGGATCTGCGCCCGGCGCCGCGTCCGAATCGGTCCGCCGGCCACATCAGCCCCTGGATTCTGATGATCCAAAATCCGCCACCTGGTTGATGACTTCCCGTGGGTTGAGCTGAGCCGAAGGGTGGGTTCACCGGGAACCGTCAGCGCTGGTTCGCCGGAGACTCGGGCAGCCGAGTTTCGCCCGTCAGGGGATGAGTACCTCGTCGAGCCAGAGGCGTTGGGTGAACCCGCCGCGCTCGGCGCGCTTGCTGGCAGCCGCCTCCTCTACCTCCAGCTCGGTGAAGCCAGACGCGATCGTCAGGGCGGCGAGTACTTCGCGCACGTCGGCAAGTTCACCAAGTCGCGCGTCCGGCTCGGCGGTTGCGACCTCCTCCGCCTCCTCGTGCAACTTCGCGATCAGCGCAGGAAGTAGGTCCGGGTCGTCCAGTACCCGGACCCTTGGGATCTGACCATCGGCGGTGATGATTTCCGGAATGCGATCACGCACGAGCTTGCCGTAAACGATCTTCTGTTGGTGGGGCATCCCGTCATCATCCCGTTCGGCGGTTCGGCCGCCGTCGTGTGGTCCACTGACATGATCTCAACAAGAGTGCGTAGCCCGGTAGCCGGTCGCGGTCCGGGCGGCGGGCGAGATCACCCCGACCTGTTCGTAGTTGCGGACCGCTTGCGGCGACAGTCCATGCGTGCCAGATCCACTGGCCGATACCCGGGTTTGAGGCTTCAACCGGCGGTTCCCCTGGTGATTTACGGAAAAGGTTCACAGGGTGGTTCAACGATACGGTTAAGGTCATGGTTTTCGACACCGAGTTGACGTCCTTGCTCGCCACCCGCCGGCCACACCTACTCGCGATCGGTGAGCCGTACCACGGCGAACCGGCGTTCCCGCGTCTGCGTAACCGGATCCTGGAAACACTCGCCGGACACGGCTTCCGGTCGATCGCGATCGAGTCGGACCGCGCCGCCGGCCTCGCCGTCGACGACTACGTGCAGGGCCGCTGCGACGACGTGGACTTGGACACCGGCATTAGCCACGGCTGGGGCGCCCACCCGGCGACCCGCGAATTGGTCGACTGGCTGCGCGCGCACAACACAACGCTGCCGCCCGAGCAGCGCATCACCTTCCACGGCTTCGACGCGCCCACCGAGATCACCGCAGCCCCCAGCCCCGGCCCGCTATTGCACGAGCTGTACGACTACCTCGACGTGCCGGCACCCGACCTGGACCGCCTGGTCGGTGACGAGAACCGCTGGACCGACCAGGAAATCATGTTCGACGCGACCCGATCTCCCGGACGCTCACCACGGGCCAACGCACTACGCGGCCTGGCCGAAGACCTCCGCACCCAGTTGCACGTCGACGCACCCCGTCTGATCGCCGAGACCGGCACGTACGCGTTCCACCGTGCCAGGGTGCTCGCCACCACCGTGATCGGCCTGCTCACCTACCATGCCGCCATCGCCGAACCCGGCACCCAGTCACAGCGGATCGGTCGCCTGCTCGCCGTTCGTGACGCGCTGATGGCGCAGAATCTGCTCGACATCCTCGCCCTCGAACGCGACCGCGGGCCGCTCCTCGTTTGGGCCCACAACGCCCACCTGCAACGGACCCCGTCTCAATGGGACGCCCATTGGGACGGCCAGGACCTGGCCGCCCAGTGGAATGGTGCCGGTTCGATCGTGTCGCCGCTGCTCGGGGACAAGTACCTGTATGTAGCCGGCAGCCTCGGGGCCAGCGGTCCGGCCGGCCTCGGACAACCGCAGCCCGGCACCTACGAGGACCGGCTCGGAGCACAGACCGGGATCTTCTCGCCCCCGGCCGGTGACGATCTGCGCGAACGCGTGGTGGAACTACCCGGGCACTTCCCACTGGACAAGGCAACGATCGAGACCTGCGACGCGATCCTGCACATCGGCTCCGAACCCGGCGCGGCCGACGCCGCGCGGATCGCCGGCCTTCCCGGGGTGACCGAGACTCGGATCCAGGCAGACTCCGACATGCCGCCCTACACCTGGGGCGACCGGTTCTTCTTCGCCGGCGAGGACCGGAAACGTCCGTTCGCCACGGTCGTCGGGCACGACGTGCCTGGCTTCGACGAGCAGTCCCGCCTGTACGAGCCGGAGCGGTACCGGCTCAACATCGAAGTGGGCCGCGACGAGTTCCGAAGCCTGTTCGGCTACGGCCCGGAGGAATTCGCCGTGCACAGTAACGAGATCAACTTCGCGCAGATCGACCGATTGATGCCCCATCCCGCCTATGCCGTGCAGGGCTGGGCGAGCGTGGTCAACCCAGGCCCGGCCACCGCGGACGAGGTAGAACGACTGCTCACACAAGCACGGACCCGCAGTGCTGAACGCGAACATCGCAGGAGCCAGCGCTCATAAGTCCAGGCGTCAGATCCCCACGACGAAGTCCGATCGTTTTTGAGGGTCCACCGGGACACGCCGAGCTTGCCGGCGACAGCGGCCTGAGTCTGACCAGCGCTTAACAGGATCCGCGCGTCGGTGACCTGCTCAGCGCCTGCGGCCTACCCCCGACCCGGCCGCGGGCGCGGGCGGCGTCGAGAACTTCGCGGGTGCCCTTGACGATCTGCTGGCGCTGAAACTTGGCGATGGCGCCGAACACGGTGAAGATCAGTTCCCCGGAGATGTCATCACTGGTGTCGAGCACGACGCCGTCGGAGTACGAAAGTGGTGGCCGTGAGCGTGCAGGTCATCGTCGATGCTGGCCAGCAGTTCTCGGGTATCGCGGCCCAGCCGGGTCAGGTCGAGCACGACGGAGGTAGATCCGGCCGCAGCCAGGCGGCCTTGGGCGCGTCGATCTGCCGAGCGGGTTCCTGGGCGTCGGTCGACACCCAGGCCAGCCCTGTCTCGTCTCGTTTGAGTTGGCGGTGTTGAGTGGGGTTGACCTGTGGTTCGCCATTCGTGTTCGGTGTGGTCACTGGTCATCGTCTCTCACTTGAAGTGGCGGATTTCGGGGAACGGGGTTCGGGTGAACCCCGCGTGGCGTTCGTAGAACTCGGTGCGGGTCTTCGCGTGCTTGTGGCGGATCTCGTTGATCCACCGCTGGATCGGGTTGGGGACCGACTCGTAGTCGGCCCCGACATACACGGCCTCGTAATCGGCGAGCGCCACCCGCCCCTGGCTGATCATCGGAACATCATCCGCCATATCAACTGAGACGAATACACAGGGCCGCCAAGTCTCGTGAGACACATGTGTTTGTGTCCACGTAGGTTTCCGAAGTTCGATCGCCGGTTACCGCAAGTCATACTCGGTGCGGTGTGGCTCCGTCCTGCCAGCGGTAGAGGTCGCGCAGCAGGGAAATCTCGGCGCCGTGATGGATCAGCTCCCTGTTGACGTGCAGGACCCTGTTCTCCATGGGAAACCGCTCGGGACCCACCGTGGGCGGATGGTCCAGGTCAGCGTCCGAGAGCTCGAGGACCCCCGCGTTCCATCTCCCATACATCTCATCGAGCTGTTTCAGCGCCTCGTCAGCGGTCCCCGCGTAGGCGAATGTCTCGGAGTCGACTTCCTGGCCGCCGAAGTACCACCCGACCCGATAGCCAAGGCACGAGACGATGATGTGCGCCAGCCGCCAGGCAATCGTGGTCACCGGGGCCGGCACCGGGGCAGGGGACGCGAAGTCCACCGTCCATTCCCCCGAACCTGCCGACATCGGAGCGGCCGACGTGCCATGCGGGCGGATGCTCCAGCAGCCGCGCACCGGCTCCCAGAAGTACTCCTCGTCAGTAAGACCGTCCAGCCGCGGCCGCAGGTTCTTGCGCCAGTACCAGTCCAACTGCTCCGCGAGCCGCTCGCTTCTTGCCATTGCCGCACACTACAGACCCGTCGAGCAGACGGCGTCCGCCAGATCCGGTGAGACTCCGCCACCTGTACCGACAGGTCGCCTGAGACTCCGCCAGCTCAGCAGAGAACTGACAAGGCCCTCGCGGACGCCCCTGACTGTGAGGCCGCCCTAATTATCGAATTTCTATTACCGATAATCCGACAATCCTTGGGACCGAACAAAACGGACAAAATCCCGATGCATCATAATGACTGTTATGGTGTACCGGGGTCCACGGTCGCTGCCGCATGGTCGAGTGCTGGTGCCTCGGGGGGGGCCAATGTGGTCAATCTGGCTGGCGTACGTCAGCTATGCCCCGGCTTCTTCGCCCAGCGGCGCGATGGCTCGGCGGTGGTGATCGGCGTCCGCGCCGATGACAGCCGACCAACTCGCCATGCTTACCCGATATGTGCCCTCACGTCGCACTACGCCATGCTCGGGCTGACGGTGCTGTCGGGACCGACGCGGGTGTACTCCAGCCACCAGTCGGGAGAGTCGATTCGCTGGTCGTCGTTCGGCAGCATCAGGTGGATCGGCTTGGCAGGAGGCAGAACGGGTGTCCGGCAGGGTCGGCATAGACCCGCCAGCCCCGGTCGCGGTCCAGCAAGGTCCCGCCGAGCGTCAGCACCTGCCGCTCCGCCGTACCGAGGTCGACAACTCGAAAGTCGAAGTGGAACTGCTGCGGATGGTCCGGAGCGGGCCAACGCGGCCGCTGATAGGTAGCGACCCGTTGGAAGGCGAGGACGAACCCGGTGGGGGTGTGCAGGGTGGCCCAGTCGTCGCCTGTGTTCCACCGTGGATCGATCTGGTTGACCTCCCCACCGAGCAGCCCCTGGTAGAACTCGGCCAGCCCGGGCGGATCCGGACAGTCCAGAACTACACACTCCAGCTCGGCGATCATTGATCGCACCTCGCTTCCCGGATCACGGTCGACATCCTCCCGCCGTCCGGCCGGCGGCTGTACGGCACACAGCTGATCCGGCTCAACCGGTGGCGTGGCTCGCCCACGCCAGCACGGCTTCCGGTGAGGCATCGCAGCCGAGGTCGGCTTGCCGCATCACGGTGACTTGGTAAATTTTCCATTCACCACCGGCGGCCCGGAGGACATGTCCCGTGAAGGGACACTCGCGGGAGACAAGCACGGCGACTCCTGGAGCCACCGACGCGGGCAGGAGTTCGTGCGGTTGCACGGCACGACGGAAGATGCGGGTGGCAGCCACCGGGCAGATCGCGTTAACCAGGATCCCGTGTGCTCGGCCTTCGCCGGCGAGTGCGTTCATAAGACCAAACTGGGACGCCTTGCTGACGCTGTAAGCGGCCACGTCAGCGCCGTCGATGGTGCGAAGTCCGAAGTCCGAGGTGGTCAGTACGATTCTGCCGTAGCGCTGAGTCCGCATCAGCGGCCACACCGCTGAGCAGAGCCACCATGCCGCGTCGGCGTTGATCACCATGGTCGTGTCGTACTCGTCCGCAGTTGCTTCGCCGATGCCGTGGTAACGAACAATGCCGGCATTATGAACCAACGCATCGATACGTCCGTGCTCGGCGAGGACTTCGGCGATCAGTTCCGCACAGCCGTGACGCGTCGCCAGGTTTTGCACGTGCACGGACGCGCGCCCTCCACCGTCGGTTATCTCACCGGCGACAGCATGGGCGGGAGCAGGATCGTTGCCGCTACCGTCGCGATCGACTCCCCCATCGTGTACGGCGACGTGCGCGCCTCTGGCGGCCAGCAGCCGAGCGTAGGACTTGCCCAGGCCACGTCCCGCGCCGGTAACAAGGACCACTTGTCCTGCAAGGTCAATCACGCACCCAGCATGCCAGGAGCACCAGTCGTCCGGATGCCCCGACAATCAGTACGAGACAGCACCCGCTGACCCGGTGAGATCAGCATGCCGACCCTGGACCGCAACGGCCTCACCCGGCCCCGTTCCCTGATCAGCCCTGACCGCCATCGCCACGTAGGTCGCGTAAGCACGGGTCGCGGTATGCCACACCTCCGATGGGTGAGAGTCGAATCGTGGTGAACAGGGTGGTCCCGTGGACCGCGTCCACTTCCTTCCGCTCGGTCTCGGTGAACCCGACCTTCGCCAGCACCCGACGCGAAGCGGTGTTCCAATCCCAGACCGCGGCCCATAGACGTTCGGACGATCTTGCCCGGTCTAGAACCGCCAACGCGGCCTCGGTCGCGTATCCCTGACGCCAGACTCGGCGCAGCAGCTCGAACGCTAGTTCCGGTTCCCCTTTTGACCATTGTCCGCTGTCGACCAGCCCGCAGTAGCCGATGATGTCATCAGTGAACCGATCATGGCGTCCGGGTGGACCGGGACGCGACCGACCTGAGCGGCGCAGACTTCGTCGCCGGGACCGGCAGCGTGCATGTCGAGGGCACCCTCACCCTCGACTTCGTGCCAGTGCGTTGCGTGGCAGATCTGGACGTGGCCACGCTGAGTGGCACCGGCCGGCTGGTGGTGCTGGAGGAAGCCGCCGCCTGAAGCATGCGTTGCGCCCCACTGCCCGCCGGTTGGGGCGCAACGCCGTGCCGCGACGCGGTGTCAACCGGCCAGGGGCTGCACCATCGACTCCTCGCCGGGAACGCCGGCGCGGTCCTCGAAGTGGGCCGAACCGCGCCGGCGTTCCCGGAAGTCGCTGAATGCCATCGGCAGCCCGCGAGCCACCGAGATGTCGGGGCTGTCCATGATCTGGATGTGCACGTGGGGCTGGGTCGAGTTGCCGGAGTTACCGCACTCCGCGATCTGCTCCCCGGACCGCACCGTGTCGCCGATCGCCGGGCGGATCGTCTGCGACCGCAGGTGTGCCAGTGCTACGAACGCCCGGTTGCCGGGCAGGGCGATCGTCACGTAGTTGCCGGCCACGGCCCCCGGGCCTGCCCGCAGGCGCTGCGCCTGGCCCAGCATGTAGGGCACCAGGGCGAGGGGGGAGCGGCGGCCGGCGTGATCGGCCTCGCCGTCGTGAACGTCGACCACGACGCCGTCGGCCGGGGCCAGCAGCGGCTGGCCGAACGCGTAGTAGCGGTCCGGCGCCTCGGTGGCCAGGAGCGTGCGCCAGTCGCGGACCGGGGCGGCGCGGCGGCGCTCATCGGTGCCGACGAAATCGATCGCGTAGCGGGTGCCCAGCAGGTCTGTCCCGTGACTGGGGACGCGGCGGGCCGGGCTGTTACGCGCCAGCCACAGGCCGGTGAACGGCAGGGAGATGACGGTCTCGCCTGTCTCGCGCCGCGCGGAGAAATCCTTGCCCATGGATCGAGTTTATGGCGGCGGCCTCGAGTGTGGAGTTGGAGGAGATCCGGCAGCTGAAGCGGAAGGTCGCTGAGCGAACCAGGCGTCGATCACCTCACCCTTGACTGACAGGGTGGTCTCGGCCAGCCGGTCGCAGTCGAACAGTTTGCCGTCCAGGATGACGTGGGACCAGCCATCGGCGGCGGTCTGGCGCAGGGCGGTATGCAGGTCGATCGCCTGGGCGGCGAGAACCGTGATGCCCTCGTCGCGGTAGCGGTACGCGGTGGCCCGGGAGATGCCGAACCCGGCTGCAAGCAGAGTCAGGTCCTCGGCCTTGCGGAACCACACCAGCACCAGCAGTGCCTGGTAGAAGCAGGTCAGGGCGCGGGTGCCGCGGCGCGTTCCCTTGGCTCGGCGTTGCGCGGCGAGTAGCCGGCCGAGATACTGCACGAGTTCCCTCGGGACGTCGACCGTGGCACGATAGGTAATCACGTGGAGCCCTCTCGGCCATCCGCCACCGTGGCAGCAGCCGCCGAGGCTTTCCGACAGCTGGCCGAGATGTGCCGGCCCGAACGCGCAGATGAGCTCTGGGTCACATAGCAAGTCGAAGACATCATCGAGCGCGCCGACACTGCGGGTCACTCAGCCGTAGGTTCCACCCGAGCCACAACCGTCCGACAGGAACACCGGTAAGGCGACCAGTCCGCGTAGTCGGAACGATTCCCGCCACCGGATGTCCTGGGCAGGCACGGCCAGCCGGATCCCGGGAAAGCGGTCGAGCAGGCTGGTGATGGCCACGGTCGTCTGGAGGCGGGCGAGTGGTGCACCCAGGCAGTAGTGAATGCCGTGCCCGAAGGACAGGTGCGGGCACCGCATGCCGGTCGTACCGAGTGTGTCGGGTTCAGTGAACTGCGCGGGGTCGCGGTTCGCGCTGGCCAGACAGAGCCAGATGCGATCGCCGGCGGGGATCAGCTGGCCGGCGATGGTGACGGGTTCACGGGCGAACCGTCGTACGGCCAGCGGGAAGGAAGGGTTCCACCGCAGGACGCCGTCGACGAGTTCGTCGACCGCCAGCGACCCGGTGCGTACCGCCTCGGCTAGCTCCGCGTTGGTGAGTAGCGCGTGGGCGACGTTTCCGATGAGCGCGGCGGTGTTGTCGTAACCGGCGAACATCAGCAGGAAGAGCATCGCGACGAGTTCGTCGTCGCTGAGCCGGTCGCCGTCCGCATGGGGGGCGAGGAGACCCGTCAGCAGGTCATCGCCGGGCCGCGCTCTCTTGTGTGCCAACTGTTCGATCAGGAACCGCCGCATGCTGGCCATGGCAGATCGGGACTGGGCGGGCTGATTGGCGTCGGCGGAGAGCAGGGTGTTCGTCCACGTCCGAAAGTCGACGCTGGTCTGGGTGGGCAGGCCGAGGAGCTCCTGCATGACCTGCAGGGGCAACGGTGACGCGAGGGAGCCGATCAGCTCCGCATGGTCGTTGCCAGCCAGACCGTCCAGCAGCGTGCTGACGATCCGCTCCACCGCGGGGCGCAGGTCGGCGACGCGGCGAGGGGTGAAGGCGGCGGCGGCGAAACGTCGGAGCCGAGTGTGGTCGGGCGGGTCGCGGTTGAGGAGATGCGCGTCCAGCTCGGGAGGCAGCGAAGAACCGTGCTCACCATCGGTGCTGCTGAGGCGTTTGTCGACCGACAGGCGCGGGTCGGTGAATGCCGCTCGTACGTCGTCGTAGCGGGTGACCAGCCACGCGGGAGCGCCATCTGGCGTTCGGATGTGATGTACCGGAGCCTCGTCCCGCAGCGCGTTGTACCGCCGGTGCGGGTCGCGAAGCAGGAGCTGGTCGAAGACGGGAGCCGGTGGTGACGTCATGCCAACTCCTGGACCAACAGGTGGAACGTGGCAGCGGCGACGATCGGGGTATCGGTGCAGCAGACCCTGGCTTCGTCGAGTATAGGAGCCTTCGTAGTGCCTGGTTGGGGGCGGCACCGGGCCGAGAGTCGCCGGGATGCAGACGTGGTGAAAATCGATTGAGGTGGCCCGCTCGACCGCGGCATTATGCCGCTCGTGACCCAGGCAACTTTGTGGACCGCGCGAATCCAACTCGTGCCGTTGAGCGACGATCACCTGGCGGGTGAGGTCCAGCTCGACGCGGATCCGGAAGTCATGCGCTACCTGGGCCGGCCGCGGCAGCGGGCGGAAGTGGCGCAGGTGCATCGGCAGCGAATCGCCGCCGCGTCGAAGGTTCCCGGGCTCGGTTTCTGGGCCGGGCTGGTGGCGGGCTCGTTTGTCGGATGGTGGGTTTTAGAGCCGCCGGAAAGCGCGGATCAGGGGCCGGTTGAGGGGCAGGCGGAGTTGGGCTACCGGCTACTGCGCCGGTACTGGCGTCAAGGTCTGGCCAGCGAGGGTGCCCGTGAACTGATCCGGCACGGCTTCGCCGACCTGGGCCTGCGCCGCATCTTCGCCGAGACGATGGCGGTGAACCTGCCCTCCCGCGCGACCATGGCCGCGGTCGGGCTGGACTACGTACGCACCTTCCACCAGCACTTCGACGACCCGCTGCCCGGCAGCGAGCACGGTGAGGTTGAGTACGCGGCCACCCGCCAGGATTGGCTGGCCAACCGACGAGCCGTCGTACCAAAGCCTGCATCCGGGAAGGACGGAACCTGACCGCCAACAGATCGGCCGAACGGGCGGTACCCGGTGTCAGCGTTGGTCGGCAGAATCAGCGCTCATGATCGATACCAGGGCTGTCGGTGACACCTGCCCGAAATGCGGTACAGCCACAGTCGCTCCGCGCGAGGCCCTGCCGTGGTGCCCGGTCTGCGAGTGGAACCTCGAAGCGTACGACGTGGAGCGCATCGGCCCGTTCTTCGGCTGGCGCTGGCTGGACCGACGGATCCATGACATCGGGTACCGGATGACCCGTCGCCAGTTCGACCGGCTACTCGGGCGATCGCTGGGCAGTAGTGGCGTCGGCGCAGCCGCCGTCGTCACCGCCACCGCATCCTGCTTGTTGTTCCTCGGCGTGGTGGCCCTCGCTGTCACCGGGATCTGGCTGCTCCTCGCCTTCTCCTTTCCGAGCCCGTCGCTGCTGCTGGCGGTTCCCCTGCTCGCCCTCGCCGTCGGACTACGGCCCCGCTTCGGGCGGCTCGACCCCGACGCCGACGTCCTCCGCCGAGACCGCGCACCCGAGCTTTTCGCCCTGGTTGACGAGGTGGCGCAGGCGGTTGGGGCGCCGGCTCCCGACATGATTGCCGTCAACGCCGATTTCAACGCGTACGCGGCAACGATAGGCATCCGCCGTCGGGTGCTGTGCCTCGGACTGCCGTACTGGGGGTCCCTCGCACCGCAGGAACGCGTCGCCCTGCTCGGTCACGAACTCGGCCACTTCGTCAACGGCGACCCGCGGCGGATGCTGCTCACCCAGCCGGCGTTCACCACCCTCGGCTCCGCGGCGGACCTTCTCCGCCCGGCGCCGTCGACCGCCCCCGGCCTCATCGAGTGGATCGGGGCGGCCCTTGGGCGGGTCATCCAATACCCGTTGTCCCGTCTGTTGTTCGTGCTGCATGTGGCACTCGTGTGCGTGGCGCTACGGGACAGTCAACGGGCCGAGTACCTGGCTGACGAGATGTCCGCGAAGGTCGCGGGAACCGCCGCTGCGACGAGCCTGCTGGACGTCGCGCTACGGGTCGAGTCAATGTCGCTCGCCGTACGCCGGGAGTCCAGGGCGGGGCACGGTCCCCAACGGTGGCAGGCGGCGGTCGCCGAGTCGCGGGCGGCCGGTACCGACCAGCTGCCGCTGTTGCGGCAGCTGTCGGGCCGCGAGGAGGCGTCGCTGTTCTCCTCTCATCCGCCCACCGGTCTGCGCCACCTGATGCTCGAGGGCGTTGAGCGGCACGACCCGGCGGTGGAGCTCACCCAGCAGCGTTCATCTCGCATCGACGACGAGCTGACCAAGGAGTACGAGTCAGCCCGCCGGGTGCTGGCCTGGTGAGTCCAGAGCTGAGGTGGCGGTGTCACCGCGAGCGAGCTCAAGGTAGGAGAGGTAGTCCGCGAGGCGAGCGGATCCGGTGAGCATCGCCCGGCCGCGGGCGGCGATCCGCTCCCGCCACTGTTCGATCGACGCCGCCAGTGGGCCGGCCCCACCGGCGGCGCGCACCTGCTCAATCACCGCGGCGATGTGGTGCAGCAGGTAGCCCCCGCGTCGCAGGAGGTGGGCGAGCTCGGCGTCGCGTACGTCCTCGGGTGAGTAGACCCGCGCGGTCCGGGACCGAGCTGGGGCCAGGATGCCCGCCCGCTCCCATTTACGCAGCGTCGCTGGGGTGACACTGAGCCGGCGGGCGAGAACACCGACGGAGACCGGCACGGCCGGACCAGGCGCGGCCGAGGTGGCTCCGGACGCCAGCACGACGGCCGCCGCGGCGACCTGGTCCAGGGTTTCCCGGTCGCGGTGCAGCAGTACGTGGGCGGCATCGACGACGGTCAGGGCGGAGGGGAGGTCGTCCTGGAGGACCGACCTCATGATTTCCCCGGCCGGTTGGAAGCCGTAGCCCCGAACAAGCGCGACGTAGGCGGTCAGCGCGCCGGCATGGTTGTCGGTGTAGCTGCGGTAGCCGCTCGGCGTCCGCGAAGCCGGCGGGATCACCCCGGCCGCCTCGTAGTTGCGGACCGCTTGCGCGGAGAGCCCGTGCACCCGGGCCAGGTCAACCGGACGGTACACCGCCCTTTGAGACTTCAACAGCCAATCTCCCGTTCAACGATGGCCACAGTTTAAACCGAAGGTTCAACGATACGGTTAAGGTCATGGCTTTCGATATGGAGTTGCAGGCCCTTGTCCGCGCCCACCGGCCGCGGCTGCTCGCGATCGGCGAGCCCTACCACGGGGAGCCGGCCTTCCCCCACCTACGCAATCGGATCCTCGAAACCCTCGTCGGGCAGGGCTTCCGGTCCATCGCCATCGAATCGGACCGGGCCGCCGGGCTCGCCGTCAACGACTATGTGCAGGGCCGCCGCGACGAGGTGGACCTGAGCACCGGCATCAGCCACGGCTGGGGCACCCACCCGGCCAGCCGCGAACTGGTCGACTGGCTGCGCGCCCACAACGAGAAGCTGCCGCCCGACGAGCGCGTCACCTTCCACGGCTTCGACGCCCCAACCGAGATCACCGGCGCGCCCAATCCCGGGCCGATGCTGCGTGAACTGCGCGACTACCTCGGCGAAACCGTCTCCGACCTGGACGGCCTCGTCGGCGCTGAGGAGCGCTGGACCGCTCCCGAAATCATGTACGACGCGACGCGATCTCCCGGCCGGTCACGGGAGGCGACGACGCTACGCGGGATCGCCGAGGACTTCCGCACACAGCTGTACGCCGACGCGCCTCGCCTGATCCGGGAGACATCGCTGGAGTCCTGGAACCGCGCCACGGTCCTCGCCGGCGTGGTTGTCGGCCTGCTCACCTACCACGGCGCGATGGCCGTACCGGGCACCCAGTCGCAACGCATCCGTCGCCTGCTCGCCGTCCGGGATGCGCTGATGGCGCAAAGTCTGCTGGACATCCTCACCCGCGAACGGGACCGGGGGCCGGTCCTGGTCTCCGCCCACAACTCCCACCTGCAACGGCACCCGAGCCGGTGGGACAGCCACTGGGAGGGCCAGGACCTGGCCTTCCAGTGGAACGGCGCCGGCTCGATCGTGTCTGCCTCGCTCGGCAGAAGGTACGTGTACGTGGCCGGCAGTCTCGGGGCGAGCGGGCCGCTCGGTCTCGGGCCGCCGGAGCCCGGCACCTACGAGCACCAGCTCGGCGCCGAGACCGGGATCTTTCCGCCGCCCACGGGCGACGAGCTACGTGAACGCACGGCCGACCTGCTCGGGCTGTCGTCTTTGGAAGCGGCGACGGTCGGGACCTGCGATGCGATCCTGCACATCGGCTCCGAGCCGGGCGCGGCCGACGCGGCCCGGATCGCCGGCCTGACGGGGGTGACCGAGACCCGGATCCTGCCGGGCTCCGAGCAGCCGCCTCACACCTGGGGCGACCGGTTCTTCTTCACCGGCGCGGATCGGGTGCGACCGTTCGCCACGATCGTCGGGAACGACACCCCGGGTACCGACGAGCGGTCCCGCCTGTCCGAGCCCGGGCGGTACCGGCTGGACATCGAGGTGGGGTGCGCCGAGTTCCGGAACCTGTTCGGCTATCGCCCGGAGGAGTTCGCCGCACACCGCGACGGGCTCGACTTCGCGGAGCCGGACCGCCTGCTGCCCCATCCGGTCTACGCCGCCCGGGGTTGGGTCAGCGTGGTCAATCCGGGCCCGGCCACCGTGGCGGACGTGACCCGGCTGGTGGCGCAGGCTCGCTTCCGCAGCGGATCAGCAGAATCTGCTGCCGGCTAGGGCGGTTGTCACGAGTTGCCGCAGCTCGGTGAGGTGCACCAGGCGGGCCACCGCAACGTAGACGGCGCAGCCGATGATGCCCGCCGTGGTCACGGTGATCAGCGCCCCGCTGCTCGGGGAGTCGAGCAGCGGGGCGAGGGCGTAGACCGTGAGGCCAGCACAGCTGCCGGAGAGGACACCGGCGACCGCCACCCGGGCATGCGTACGCAGTAGCCGGTGTCCGTCGATCCGGCCCAGTCGGCGGCGCAGGAGAAGGGCGGCGGCGGTGAGGCCGACCGTGTAGGCGACCGCGTACGCGAGGGGAACCCCGACCACGGCGTTGGTGCGGGGTAGTAGCCACGACGCGGCGACACATCCGGCCACGCCGACGGCGGTGACCCCGACGGTGATGACCGCGGGGGTCCTGGTGTCCTGCAGCGCGTAGAACCCGCGTTGCAGGATCATGAAGCCGGTGAACGGCACCAGGGCCACCCCGAAGGCAGCCACCACCGTCCCCAGCAGGGCGATCGCCGCCGGTGAACTGCGGCCGTGGGCGAACAACAGCGTGGCGATCTGTGGGCCGAGTACCGTCAGGGTCACCGCGATCGGGGCGACGGCAACGACGGCCAGCCGTACCGCCTGGGACAGGTCCTCGACGATGTGGGCGTGCTGGCGGCCGGCGGCGTGGCGACTGAGCCGGGGCAGCATGGCGGTCATCACCGACATGACGATGACCCCGAACGGCATCTGGAACACCGCGAGCGCGGTCTGGAAGGCGCTGACCCCGCCCGGTTCGCTGATCGAGGCGACCCGGGTGGCTACCGCGAGCAGGATCTGCGCGGCGACGACCGACACGAGGACCCAGCCGCCGAGCCGGCCGATTCGGCGGATCCCGACACCCCGTGGGTTGAGCCGGGGCCGAAAGGTGAAGCCGCTGCGGGCCAGCGCCCACACCACCAGAGTCATCTGGGCGAAGACGCCCGCGGTGGTGCCCACGGCGAGCAACAGCAGCTGCCCGGCGGGCATCGACGTGATGCTGGTGGTGCCGCCGATCGCCAGGTAGGTCAGCCCGACAGCGATCACGATCAGGCTGTTGACAACCGGCGCCCACGCCGGCGCGGCGAACCGTCCCCGGGTGTTTAGCACAGCACCGGCGGTGGCGCTGAGTCCGTAGAACAGAATCTGGGGCAGGAAGAACCGGCTGAGCAGCACCGCCAGGTCGTGTTGCTCAGTGGAAAATCCCGGCGTGTAGATGGCGACCAGCCATGGAGCCAAGATCATCGCCATCAGGGTGACGGCCCCGAGCCCGTAGACCAGCAGAGACAGCAGCCGTTGGGCGTAGCGCACCCCGGCATCGGGTTCGGTCAGTGCGGCACGCACCAGCAGTGGCACCACCACGCTGGCCATCGCACCTCCGAGGACAAGCTCGTAGACGGCGTTGGGCAGGGTGTTCGCCACGTTGTAGCTGTCCAGCAGACGACTTCCCATTCCCAGCGCGGAGGCCAGCACCACCAGCCGGACGAAGCCGACGGCCCGGGATACCAACGTCGCCACCGCCATTGCCCGACCCGCGCTGCTAAGCGAAGATCCTTCTGCCATGGCGACCTTCCTAGCGCACAGGCGCCCGGGCCCTGGAACCCAGCCCCGGCCCCCGGAGCCCTGCCCAGCCCTCGATTGGAGGCCCAGATGAGCACCGAGTCGGCGATTGCCCGGTTTGTACAGGACGAAGAATTGGATGGCTTCTCGGCCGGTCAACTCCTCGAGGTGACCAAGGCCACCACGCTGATCCTGTCCATACCTCCGGCGGCTACCAGCCACGTCGACGCCGTCGCAGTGGCGACCGGCCAGGGGGAAGAGTGGCGCTTCACCCACGCGATCCGGGCTTGGGAGGCAGATCCCCGCCTCCGCCACCTGCTGGTCACGAGCGGGAACCCGGCGGAGAAGACCTACACCGAGGTCACACTCGACTACCTACGTGGTCTCGGCCTCCGCCGCCGGGAAGGGCTCCAGCTACAGCGCGACCCGTCGCCCAACACCGGCCGGCAGGCCTCCTGGATCGCGGACCAGGTGCAGGAGAGTGCCATCACCAGCATCGCACTCACCACCTCCCCCTACCATTTGCCGCGGTTCTATCTCACCGTCCTCAAGGAGTTGGAAAGACGTGGCATCCGCATACCCGTCGTCCCGGCTCCCGCGGCCGTCGCCCCACAGGCGCCGATCCCGGAGACCGGCGCCACCTCCGAGGACCTGATTCCCGGCGAGGTGAAACGCATCCTCACCTACCAGGACAGGGGCTGGCTCGCCACGCCGCAGGAACTGCGGCGGTACCTCTCCTGGTGGTGGAGCAACCATGGGTCTGGCTGGCTTCTCCCCTGAGCCGTTCGGGCGGCGGCCCCGACTTCGCCGCGCCGCCTTCTCTCAGCCTGTCGCGCCGGCTGCTGCCGACCGAGCCCGAGCCCTGCGGGTGGCGCGCAGCAACAGCCCGGCGTAGAGCAGCAGCAGGGCGTCCTGAAGCAGCACGAACCAGCCGAGTCCCTGGGGCAGGAAGCGCCCGAAGCAACCACAGTTGTTGACCGCCAGCCCACGTACGAACGCCGGCGCCGCCAGACCGGCCCAGGCCGCCGCCACTCCCGTGTAGATCCAGACCGGGGTCAGCGCGTACGACCGCGGTCGGGTCAGTAGCCAGAGCCCACCGGCCAGCTCCGCCACAATCAGCACCGCGGCCAGCCATGGCAACGCCGCCGCCGGCGCGATCTTGTACGCGGCGAGGATGTCCGGCATCACGGGCCACGAAACAAGCTGGCCTGCTCCCATCGCCGTGAGGATGGCACCCAGGACAGCACGAAGCCACATGAGCCGACGCTAACGGCAAGCCCAGCTCCAGTACCTAAAATAAGACAATTAACGACTTTTCTGGCTTGAGAAACTATTCCGAAACCCCGACAGCCAACGGCGACCGTCTATTTACCGAAAGCAATTGATCAATTACGATCCGGTAGGTGCCTGGCCTGGATCGGGGTGACTGTGCACATTCCCTACGCGCCTGCTTTCGCTGCCCAGCAGCCTGAAAAGTCCGTCGAGGTCTACGTCGACAACGGTCTGACCCAGATCCTGACCTGGGACCGACGCACCGATCAGCGGCAGGTCCGCACCACGGCCCCGAACGGCGTGGCCGCCTACGACATCGAACCCGACGGCCGGCACCTCTGGTGGTTCGACGCGGACCCGTCGGGGATCGGGCTCTGGCGACGGCAACCGTTCCGGCCGACCCCTACCGACCCGACGACACCACCCGCCGCCCTCACCGGCCTGCCGCCCGGCCGGCAGGCCGGGATCGCCTTCGACGCTTCCGGCGGCCGGGTCGCGGTCGGCATCGGCACCAAAACCGAGACCCGATGCTACGTGGGCAGACCCGGCGGCGCCGGGCAGCTGGTGGCCGCCGCGGCGGGCTACGCGACACTGGTCGATCTGACCGCTGACGGAGATACGGTCGCACTGGCCGGGCGGGCCGACAGCGACACGGCGATCAGTGTCATTCGCCTCAGTGACGGTCGGCTCGACATCGTAGCCGGCAGCGACCATCGGCGAATCTGGGCGCTCGAGTTCCGCCCCGGCGACCGGTCCCACCCGCAGCTGCTGGTCATCGTCGAGACACCAGCGGGGTATCGGGTCGGCACCTGGCAGCGTGATCGGGGTATCGCACTGGCAGCAGCCCTCTCCTACGACACCGAGGTCACCGCCCACTGGTACGGCACGGACGGGCAGGTGCTCATCCAGCACGACCACGCCGGCCGCAGCCGGCTACTGCTGGCCGACCTGACCAGCGGTGAACCCGCGACCATCGCCACCCCACCCGGCACCATCCTGGATCTGACGTGCGCGCCAGACGGTGACATCCACTACGTCTGGACCGGCGCCTCGGTGCCGCCCCAGCGCCGGGTCGCCGAACTCGGCGCAGCGGCCCGGGAGGCACCGCGGGCGGCTGGCCCGGCGCAGCCGACCGGAACAGCCCGGCGTAGCGAACTGTGGACCACCCAGCCCTACGGTCGGATCCACAGTTTCCTGGCCACCCCGCCCGGTGCCGGGCCATGGCCGACCCTGTTCCTGGTCCATGGTGGGCCGTCCCTGCACGACCGCGACGCCTACGACCCTCGGGTTGAACTGCTGGTGCGCGCCGGGTACGCGGTGGTGCGTACCAACTACCGGGGGTCGACCGGGTACGGGCCGCAGTGGCAACGAGGATACGGCCACCGGGTCGGGCTGGCCCAGCTGGACGACCTCACCTCGGTACGGCGAGACCTGCTCCACCGCGGCATCGCCACACCAGGCCGGGTCGGCCTGTGCGGATACTCGTGGGGCGGGTACCTGGTTCTTCTCGCGATGGGAGTCACCCCGGACGCTTGGTCGGTCGGCCTCGCCGTCGCCCCCATCGCCGACTACCCGGCTGCCTACCGCGGCACCACGATTGCGCTGCGCGAGGTGGACGACGAGCTCTTCGGCGGCGGGCCCGACGACGTACCGCAGCGATACCGAGCGGCCAATCCGATGACCTACCTGGACCAGGTACGTGGCCCCCTGTTCATCGCTGCTGCCAGCGACGACGACCGCTGCCCGCCGGGCCAGGTGCGGCGCTACGTCGCTGCACTGCGCCACCGCCGGGTGCCGCACCAACTGCACTGGATGTCCGGCGGCCATCTCGGCAACGCCGACAGCCAGACCCGGGCGTTCGACGAGTTACTCCGGTACGCCGGTCAGGCACTAGGACCGGACCGAACCCGGGCGGCCACAGCGGACGGCCGCCCGTACCAGCCAACCAGCCAGGGAGGGAGGTGAATCGCATGAAGCGACGCAGCGTACGGCATGACCCGATCGCCACCAACGAGCGGGAGCGCGGGGCGGTCGTGGTGAAGATGTTCCTCGACATGGACCGGGCGGTTGCGGCCGAACGGAGCGGCGGGACCGATCCAGCGGCCGACAAGGTGGCGGTCAGCGAGTAATCACCAGTGGTGACCGCGAGTTCGACGGCTTCGTTCCGGAGCAGCCCGCTCCGGAACGAAGCCCACCAACGGAAGGATCCGCGATGAAGGTCGTCCTGGTCAGCATGCCGTGGGGTTCGATCGATGTTCCGTCACTGGCGCTGGGCATCCTGCGTACGGCAGCCAGCCGGGGTGGCCACGAAGTCGAGGTCCGCTACGCGAACCTCGACTTCGTGGACTGGGCGGCCCGGGTCACCAACCTCACGCTGGCCGACTATCAGTACTTCTCGGAGTCTTCCTACTTCCTCGGCGCCGGCGACTGGGTCTTCTCCGGCCTGCTCGACGACGCAGACCGGTCATTCGACTCCTACGCCCGGCTGCTGGCCGGCAACGGCACCGCCGATGCCGAGATCGCACGGACCGGGTCGCTGCACCGGGTGGTGCCCGAGTTCATCCGCGGGCTCGCGACCGAACTGGCGGCGACGACGCCCGACGTCGTCGGTTTCACCACCACTTTCCAGCAGAACACCGCCAGCCTGGCCGTCGCCCGGCTGCTGAAGCAACTACGGCCGCAGGCCCAGATCGTGTTCGGTGGCGCCAACTGCGACGGGCCGCAGGGGGCGGCGCTGCACCGCAACTTTCCCTATGTCGACTACGTCGTGCGGGGTGAGGGCGAGGTCGCCTTCCCGCACCTACTGGACGCGCTCGATCCGCTGACCACCGCACCTGACCGGACGAAGCTGGCGGGAATCGCCGGCCTGTGCTGGCGGGACGGGGACGGGGCGGGACAGGCCAACCCGATGTCGTCCACTCCCCTGCCGCCAACCCACATCGTCGCGCCCGACTACACCGGCTACCTGGAGCGACTGGACGCGTCGGTGGCGGCGGACTGGGTAGCGCCCAAACTGGTCGTCGAAGGCTCCCGCGGTTGCTGGTGGGGCGAGAAGCACCACTGCACGTTCTGCGGGCTCAACGGTTCGTTCATGCAGTTTCGGAGCAAGAGCCCGGCCCGGTTCCTCGACGAGCTCCTCGACCTGGCACGCCGCCACCAACTGCTCGACTTCATCGTCGTGGACAACATCCTGGACATGACCTACTTCGACACGGTGCTGCGGTGGCTGGCAGAATCGGAGTACGATCTGCGCCTCCACTTCGAAGTCAAGGCCAACCTGCGTCGGCATCACTTCCAGCAGCTGAGCGACGGCGGTGCCGTGCAGGTCCAGCCCGGGGTGGAAAGCCTTAGCAGCAACGTGCTGCGGCTGATGGACAAGGGCGTCACCGGCTGCCAGAACGTACGGGCCTTGCGCGACGCGCAGAGCGCCGGGGTGACGGCGAGCTGGAACTACCTGTATGGGTTCCCCGGTGAGACGGCACGGGACTACACCACCGTCGTCGCGCAGCTGCCGGCCCTGCACCATCTGGAGCCGCCGATCAGCTCCACCCGGATCGCCATCGAGCGGTACAGCCCCTACTTCGACCGCCCGGAGCTGGGGTTCGCCACCCTACGGCCGGCCCCCCAGTACACCGAGATCTACCGGCTGCCCGAGACCGAGCTCGCCGACCTGGCGTACGTCTTCACGTCGGCGCCGAAGGGCATCGACGGAGCCCAGGCCGCCGAGCTCGAGGCGGCACTCGGCACCTGGCAGGCGCAGTATCCGGTCAGCCGGCTCACGTACCAGGAGCTTGCTGACCGGATCGTGTTGGTCAGCCGACGCGCCGGCTACGACTGGACCGTGCTGGAGCTGACCACGCCGGCCGAGGTCGAGCTGTTTCGGCTCCTGGGCCAGCCCCGTACCGTCGCGACCCTCGTCGCGAAGGTGCCCGGCGGTGCGGCGGCCGTCGAGCCGCTGCTGTCCCGGTGGACGGCGCTGGGTCTGCTGTTTCACGACGGCGGTTACCAGGTGCACCTCGCCGTGGAGTCCCACAACCAGGTACTAACCCGGATCGACCACCGTCGAGCTGTTGCCCGGCGGCATGAGGAGGAATCGCGTGCCACCGTCGTCGCCTGAGCTCGCCGAGCTGACCGAGTGGAGCGCAACCGGGGTCGAGCTCGAGTTGTCCCGCGACTACGAGCCCACCACGGTCCGGGTCCCGGGGATGTCGCTCGGTACCCGACGGATCACCGGCGCGTGGGAACCCGTCGTCGCCGAGTTCTACCGCCTCGGCGTCCGGCAGGTCCGGCTCGCCGACCCGGTCGACCTGTGTCCGGACGCGGGCGTCGTCGCCGCCCGCACCCTGGTCTTAATCCGGGAGCTCACCGCCTACGCGATCTCGGTGGAGTGGGTCGCCCGTTGCCACGACGGCTGCGCGGGTCGAGGCCTGTTCAACCATCTGTATCCGCCGGCTCGAGTGGACGGAGTCGGCGACGACGCGGCGGTACGGGGCTGGCAGACGTCGTTCTTCCTGGGGATGTGCGTGTCCCGGCGGGGCCCGGGGTTCACCGAGGTACGCGACCGGCGGCTCGGCACCCTGGAGATGTACACCATCGACGAACCAGCGCACCTGACGGCGATCACCGAGTTGACGGAGGGGGTCCCGGCCGGGCAGCTACCCGTTCCGGTGCGCCAGGAGCTGACCGAGGCACGGCTGGTCGCCGAGCAGTCCGGGTATCTGTGGTGGCTGCCGACCTGGGCGTACCGGTGGCCGTCTCCTGCCCTGAGCGTGTAGGTAGGCCCTTTCTCCCACCAACCGCCAACCGCTCCGACCGCGAGGAGAGCCGTGGAGACCGTGACCGGCACGTCGGCCCCGCCACCGGTGCCGTATATCGCCGATCCGTACCCGACGTTGGCCCGCATCCGCGCCAACGGCCCGGTGTCGATCCTGCACAGCGACGAGGGCCTCCCGATGTGGGTCATTGCCCGCTACCAGGATGTGCGGGCGGCGCTGGCCGACCCACGATTCGGGCAGGACTCCCGCCGCGCCCAGGCCCTGGCCGACAACCGGGTCGCTGGGGTTACCCTCGGCGGTGACATCGTCCACATGCTCAATAGCGACCCACCGGACCACACCCGGTTACGGCGCCACGTTCAGGGCGCGTTCACCGCTCGACGGGTGGCGGCGATGCGGCCGCTGGTGGAACGGATCACCACCTCGTTGCTGGACGGGCTCGCCGGTCGAACGACGGTGGACCTGGTGCAGGACTTCGCCTTCCCGCTACCGATGTTGGTCATCTGTGAACTGCTTGGCTTCCCAGCCGAGGAGCGAAACGTCTACCGTTCCTGGTCAACAGCGATCCTGACGCACGACGACGACCCTACTGCCTTCGCCACGGCGCTGCGGGAAATGACCGACTACATCGCGGTTCAGCTACGAATACGACAGACCCGGCCCGGCGACGACCTCTTGACGGAGTTGCTGGCCGCGCGTGACGCGGGCCAGCTCACCGACGACGAAATCATCGGCATGGTCTTCTTGCTCCTGATTGGTGGGCACGAGACGACCGTCAACCTGCTCGGCACCGCCACCCTCGCCCTGATGCGCAACCCCGACCAGCACCGATGGCTGCTGGCGAACCAGCCCGCGCTGCCGGAGGCGATAGACGAGTTCCTCCGCTACGAGTCCCCGGTCGCCATGGCAACGCTACGGTTCACCACCACGCCGGTCGCTGTTGACGATGTCGTGATTCCCGCCGGTGAGCTGGTGTTGGTGTCGCTCGGTGGCGCCAACCGGGACCCCGACCGTTTCCCGGACGCCGACCGTCTGATCCTCAACCGGCACGACACCGGACATCTCGCCTTCGGCCACGGCCTGCACCGTTGCCTCGGCGCGCTTCTCGGCAAACTCGAAGGTGAGGTGGCTCTGGGTGCCTTGCTGAGGCGGTACCCGAGGCTGGCACTCGCCGCCGAGGTGCGTCAACTCCGATGGCGAGACACGATCATGTTGCGTGGACTGGAGTCACTTCCGGTGTCCCTCCATGGTTGAGGCTACGACGGCGGCCACCTCCACCACTCGCCGGTTCCGGCCGCAGCTCAGCTTCGCTCCCCTGCGCACCCGCGGCTACCGGCTGCTGTTCGCGGCCGAGTTGATCTCTGTCTTTGGTGATGCCTTCCACGCGGTGGCGCTTCCGTTTCTGGTCTATCAGCTCGGCGGCGGCGCGCGCGATCTCGGCCTACTGGTGGCCGGCTACGGGCTGTGCCGGTTGGTGACGACACCGCTGGGCGGGATTTTCTCCGACCGGATCGGCCCGTGGCCGGTGATGCTGATCTCTGACCTGCTTCGGGTTCTCTTCACCGCCGGCATCGTCGTGGTTGCCGTGACCGGGGCTGGCGGCCTGTTCGCCGTTGCGGTGCTGGTGGCCGGCACCGGGCTGGGCGCCGGCCTGTTCCAGCCCGCTGCCTACGCGATCACCCCGCGGCTGCTGCCCGCCGAGCAGTTGCAAGCCGGCAACGGGCTACACAGCACTGCTACCTTCGCGGCCGGAATGATCGGTCCGGGTGCGGCCGGACTCGTGGTGATCGCCCTCTCGCCAGCGGTGGCGTTCGGTGTGGATGCCGTGACCTTCGCCGTTTCGGCGGCCTGCCTGGCGATGATCGGCGGCGTGGGGCGCGTTGCGGTGATGCCGGTGGCAGCCGCTACCGGTGGCGGTACGTCACCGCCGCCGCCAGCGGCCGACGGGACGCCGCCGCTGGCGGGTGCCGAGATCGGGTTCTGGCGACTGCTTCGTGAGTCGGCGCTGTTGCGTACCGTCCTGCTGGTCACCGCGATCGCCAACCTCACCGTCGGCGGAATGGTCCGGGTCGGTTTACCGTCGCTGAACAACGACGACTTCGCCGCTGGCGCGGGTGGGCTGGGCGGTCTGCTCGCCGCCTTCACGGCCGGCTCGCTGGTGGGTGGACTCTGCTCCGCTGGTTTGACGGGGCTGCCCAGACGCGGATCGACGGCGATGCTCTCGGGCCTGGTGTTGGGTGGGGCTGTCGCGTTGGTGCCCTTCGCCGGCTATCTCGGCGCCGTCGTCGCACTCTCGGTGGCCGGCCTCGCCAGCACCGTCACAAACGTACTGGTGATCACGATCGTGCAGCAGAGCACCGCACCGCACCTGCTCGGCCGGGTGATGAGCGCGATCGTCTTCGCTGCGTTGAGTCTGTTTCCGCTCTCCACGATCGCCGCTGGTCTGGTGATCGAGGCCTTTGGCAGCACGGCGATTTTCCTTGGCACGGCGGCAGCACTGGTGGCGGCGTTCGGCTACGGCTTCGCCCGCCGCGAACTACGGCAACGGTGACGGTGGGTCGGCCCTGACCAGCGGACGTGGGCCCTGGGCAGCGGCGGGTTTTGCCCGGGGCCCAGTCACCTGCTTTAATGAACGAACAATCATTTACTAATGTTGGAGTAGGTCGGTGTCGCTGGTGCCGGCGGTCGGGGGAGCTGCTGGTGGGACGTCCGCGCGGAGTTGACGATACGGTGATCCTGCGTGCGACGACGCAGGTCATGGGTCAGGTGGGTCCGGCGGGTCTCACGTTGGCCGCCGTGGCACGCGCGGTCGGACTGGCCCCGGCGACCCTGGCGCAACGCTTCGGCTCCAAACATGGCCTGCTCCTCGCCCTCGCCGACCAGGCGGAGAAGGACATCAGCGAGCTGGTTGGGCAGGTGCGTCGCACGCACGACTCGGCGCTCGGGGCCCTGACGACGCTGATGGTGCGCTCCGCAGCGGCGCTGAGCACCCCGGAGAGCTACGCCAATCACCTGGCGTTCCTGTGCATGGACCTCGGTGATCCGCAGCTCTACGAACGTGCCCTGGCCATTCACCACACGCAGCAACGAATGATCGAGCAGCTCCTCACCGAGGCAGTGGGCACCGGCGAGCTGCGCACCAACCGTAGCCCCGCGACACTGGCCCGCACGGTGCAGGCGGTCACCGCCGGAGCCGGCCTGAACTGGGCGCTGGAGCGCGAAGGCCGCCTCGAACAGCGGCTTCGGCAGGAGCTCAACGCCGTACTCGCGCCCCACCTGCCGCCGCACGCCGACCCTGATCTGGAGGAGTCATGACCATTGACGTACGCCCGCTGGCCGGAAAGGTGGCCCTAGTCGCCGGCGGCACCCGCGGCGGCGGACGGGGCATCGCCGTCGAGCTCGGCGCCGCCGGCGCCACGGTGTACGTCACCGGACGAAGCAGCACCGGCGAACGCTCCGACCTCGCCCGCCCGGAAACCATCGAACAGACCGCCGAGCGGGTCACCGCCGCCGGCGGACTGGGCATCGCCGTCCGCACCGACCACAGCCGTCCCGACGAGGTCCAGGCGCTCATCGGCCAGGTCGCCAGCGAACAGGACGGCCAACTCGACATCCTGGTCAACTCGGTATGGGGCGGCGATCCACTCACCGACTGGGAACATCCACTGTGGGAACAGGAACTCGACACCGGGCTGCGGCTGCTGCGGCAGGCGGTGGAGACCCACATCATCACCAGCCGTTACGCGCTCCCCCTCCTGGTCGCCCGCCGCAGCGGCCTGGTGGTGGAGGTGACCGACGGCAACACCGCCCGCTACCGCGGCAGCCTCTTCTACGATCTGGCGAAGTCCGCGGTCATCCGCCTCGCCGTCGCCCAGGCGGCTGAGCTCAAGCCCCACGACGTGGCGGCCGTAGCCATCACGCCGGGCTTTCTCCGTTCGGAGGCCGTGCTGGAACACTTCGGTGTCACCGAGGCCAACTGGCGCGACGGGGTGGCCCAGGACCCGAACTTCGCCCACTCCGAAACCCCGGCCTACCTCGGTCGGGCTGTCGCCGCGCTGGCAGCGGACCCCAACATCCTGGCCAAGACCGGGCGCGCGCTGGCCACCTGGGGCCTCTACCGGGAGTACGGGTTCACCGACGCCGACGGCAGCCAACCGGACTTCGCCGCCCACTGGGCCCGAAACCTGGCCGAACAGTACGGGCCCCTCGGGGAGCCACTCTGACCCGCTGCCGCTGCCGGCGCACTTCGGCGGCAGCGGCATGGTGTTCGGTCGTAACGGGTATGGGCAGAGCATGATTCATAACACGATCGTGACGGTGGCTGAGAAGAATCCGGATTTCCGAAGGGTGCTGTGGACCGGTAAGCACCTCCAACTGGTGGTCATGACGATCCCGCCCGGGGGTGAGATCGGCGACGAGGTGCACGAGCACGCGGACCAGATTCTGACCTTCGTCAGTGGCGCCGGCGAAGCGCGGGTTGCCGGCGAGAAGCGCGAAATCGTTCGGAGCAGTCAGATCGTGGTGCCGGCCGGCACCAGACACAACTTCATCAACACCGGGCAAAACCCGTTGGTGCTCTACACGATCTACAGCCCACCGCAGCACGCCGACCAGGCGGTGCACCGCACCAAGGAGGAGGCCGACGCGGCCGAGACAGCGGGCGCGGACGAGCCGCCGACCCGCTGAGCTCCGGCGGGTCGCGGCCTCCGGCGGTCCCCGGGTGTCAGGACTGTCGGACGAGTGCCACCCCGATGTCGCCAAGGTGCCGGGCGTTGAACCGCCGAATCCCCGGTCGCCCTCTTCGGAGGGCGATCGGGGATTCGGGTGGATCAGGAGGACACCTTCAGGAAGTACTTGAGGAGCTTCGCGGTCTCGACGGGCGCTCAAGGCTCGGGAGGTGCCGGCCGCACGGCAGTGGTACGTGCCGGGCGCCGGGGAGGCGATCACTCCGGTTCATGGCAGACTGCCTCGACGTTGTTGCCATCCGGATCGCGGACAAAAGCACCGAAGTAGTTCGGGTGGTATTCCGGCCAGATTCTGGGCGCATGCAACACCTCCGCCCCCGCCGCCACCGCGGCGTCGTGGAACGCCCGTACGGTGACCCGGTCAGCCGCGGTGAAGGCGATGTGCACCTCGACTCCCTCGTCCGCGCCGCTCAGCGGATAGAGCCAGAAGTCAGGAGTGCTGGTGCCGTAGCCGACCTGGGTCGGGGACTCCAACAGGCGACGCCCCCCAAGTGTGGCCAGGACGGCGTCGTAGAAGACACGACTGGCGTCGAAGTCGCGCACATGGATGCCAATGTGGTTGAGCACCGTAACTCCTCAGGGGAAACCGGGCCAGCGGAACCGGACCGGGTCACAAGGTTCAACGAAGCCAGGCTAGGAAGGGGGTGCGACACTTCCACCGCCTCGACCGGGCCAGCCGCCCCGCGCACGGTCGGTCGCCGTCACCACCAACCGAGAGAGCTTCCGGTGACGGAGGTCTCAGGTATTGCGTGCTACCACACACCTACCCATAGGGTCACGGTGATCTGGTTGACGCTTGGGGGCGAGCCACGTGCAGTACGTACGTTTGGGCAGGACAGGGCTGAAGGTCTCGCGGATCTGCCTGGGAATGATGAGCTACGGCGATCGCAGCAAGAGCGACGAGTGGGTGCTCACCGAGGAAGCCGCCGAACCTATCGTCCGGCGGGCGGTGCATGCCGGAGTCACCTTTTTCGACACCGCCAACATCTACTCGTCAGGAACGAGTGAGGAGGTCACCGGCCGCCTGCTAGGCAAGATCTTCTCGCGGCGCGACGACTACGTCCTCGCCACCAAGGTCTTCTTCCCGATGGGCAGGGGGCCCAACGACGGCGGGCTGTCCCGCAAGCACATTCACACTGCCATTGACGAGTCACTGCGCCGGCTCGGCACCGATCATGTGGACCTTTACCAGATCCACCGCTGGGACGACCAGACACCGATCGAGGAAACGATGGAGGCCTTGCACGAGGTGGTGCGCGCCGGAAAAGCCCGGTACATCGGCGCCTCCAGCATGGCCGCCTGGCAGTTCGCCAAGGCGCAACACACTGCCGAGATGTCCGGGTGGACCCGATTCGTTGCCATGCAGAATCACTACAACTTGCTCTACCGAGAAGAAGAACGGGAGATGATCCCGCTCTGCCGCGACCAGGGAGTCGGCGTCATCCCGTGGAGCCCGCTGGCCCGTGGACTGATCGCCCGCGCCGGAGCGACCGAGGCAGCCACCACCGCTCGCGTGTCCAGCGGCGACGCCGACCGCAGGGAGGCGTTGTACGGGCGCGGCGACGAGCGGATCCTCCACCGGGTGGCCCAGGTCGCCAACGAGTGCGCTCTCCCACCAGCACAGATCGGTCTCGCCTGGCTACTGAGTAAGTCTGGGGTGACCGCCCCCATCGTCGGGGCCACCAAGGAGCGGCACATTGATGATGCTGTTGCGGCGGTAGACGTTTCGCTGACCGAGAAGCAGATCGACTACCTCGAAGAGCCCTACCAGTCGCAGACCATCCGCATGTAAACATGCGGTGAGGACCGCCGGAGGAAGGTGGCGCGGGGTGCGGCGCGCAGCCCGGTGCGCGGGCTTTGACCGCGAAGTAGATGCCGTGTTCGCCGAGGAAAGGCACGGTCGTGCAGGCGGATGGACACTGAGATCGATCGCAGCCCGGCCTACCTGTCCTGCTCATCGCCATGGTCACGGCCGACACCGCGGAGCGCCGCGATGCAGGCGGCCACTGCCGGGTGGCCTCCTGCGCCCTTGCGGTACGCGATCCGGGTGCGTCGTCGGATGGCGACAGGTGCGAGGTGGACCCCCGCGGGCGGTTGCCCGACGGCGAGTTGGGGCACCAGCCCGACGCCTTGGCCAGCGGCCACCAGGGCCAGCATGGCGGTGAAGTCGTCGGCGTGGTGGCGCACGGTGGGGCGGAAGCCGGCCAGTTCGCAGGCGTGCAGGGCAACCGAGTGGCACAGCGTCCCCTGGCTACCCACGATCCACTCGGCATCGCGCATCGAGTGCATCGGGTCGCCTCGAAGATCGGGCTCCATTTCGGTCGACAGGGCGAGGAAGACCGTTTCCTCCAGCAGAGGCGTCGAGTCCAGCGCCGGATCCGGATCAACCGGCACGATGTCGTAGTCGTGATCGAGGGCCACATCCAGGCGACGGTCGCGCAGCGCATCGGGCACGGCGACCGGGTCCAGCTCGGTGACCATCAGATCGAGCGCGGGATGGTCGCGGGCCAGCACGACCAGGGCCGGTGCCAACACCGTACGCACGGCGCTTGGATACGCGCCGATGCGCACCGTGCCGAAAAGTCCCCCGCGGGCGGCGGCCAGCGCGGCGTCCGCCGCTTCGAGGGCGGCAAGGACCGCCTCGGCGTGTCCGACCAACGCCTCCCCGGTGGAGGTGAGGGTGACTCGGCGGCCGGCGCGTTCCAGTAGCGCGACGCCGGCTTCTCTTTGCAGCGCGGCGAGCTGCTGGGAGACGGCGGATGGCGTGTAGGTGTGCGCCTCGGCGACGGCGGCGATGGTGCCCAGGCGGGCCAGGTCGCGCAGCAGGCGCAGGCGGCGGACGTCAAGCATCAGCAAATCTTACGTATCTGGTCAGTAATCAAAACTGGTTCTTCATACTTGCGACCGGCAGGCTGAAGGCATGATGCTGACCGGACTGTACGTACCGCTGATCACGCCGTTTGACGATCGGGGTGCTGTCGCCTTCGACGCTCTGACCGCTCTCGCCAACCAGGTCTTGGAAGATGGAGCAGCCGGCCTGGTGGCCCTGGGCACCACCGCGGAGCCGCACGCTCTCACCGACGCCGAGCAGCAAGGCGTGGTCGATGTCGTCGCGGCGGTCTGCCGCGAGCGCGCAGCCCAACTTCTGGTCGGCGCGCAGACCCTCGAGGCACTACGGGTGCTCGGCGGACGGCCGGAGGTCACGGCGGCACTATGCCTGGTGCCGCCGTTCCTACGGCCCGGCGAGGATGCCGTACTCGCGCATTTCGCCCGACTGGCCAAGGAGTCCCCCGTGCCGCTGGTTGCCTACCACGTCCCGTACCGCACCGGGCAGTCGCTCTCCACGGGGACCCTGCGCCGGCTGGCTGGCCTGCCCGGCGTGGTGGGAATCAAACACACTGTCGGCGGCATCGACGCCGACACCATCGCCTTCCTCGCTGACGTACCACCGGGTCACTCGGTACTGTGCGGTGAAGACGTGTATGTCTCCGCGCTGCTTGCTCTTGGTGGGCACGGTGGCATCCTCGCGTCTGCACATGTCGCCACCGCCGACTACGCCTCGCTGATCAGGGCCTGGCAGGCCGAAGACATTACCCGGGCCCGATCGCTCGGCCACCGTCTCGCCACCCTTTCCACAGCGCTCTTTGCCGAACCCAACCCGTCCGTCATCAAAGCGGTACTACACGGCCAGGGGCGCATCCCCACGCCGGCTGTCCGCCCACCGCTGTTGCCCGCTACGCCAGCGGCCACGGCACGGGGCCTGGAGCAGGTGCACGGACAGACCCGCAGGTAGCTTTCCCGTACGTGGCGGGCATTCCTGCGGCGTACGCCGGTACGGAAGCCGCCGCCCCGGCAGCTGATTGACCGGGGCGGCGGTTCAGGTCCGGGTGCAGGGGCGGTCAGAAGTCGTCAGCGGTACGCATCCGGTCCCGGATCCAACTGCCGGCCGGCTTGAGCGGGCCGGTGCCGCCGAAGTCGCCGCTGGCGCACGTTCCCGTGGTGAAGACCGCGCCGGAGCGGAAGTCGTCGGAATAGTTCCAGTTGACCCAACTGATCTTCTTGCTCGCCATCAGGTCGAGGTAGCGCTGGGACATGGTGAAGTCGTTCGGACCGTCGCCGGTGTACTGCTGGGTGCCGAACTCGGTCACGAAGATCGGGATTTGGTCGGCCGCCGCCGCCAGGGTGTTGTAGTACAGGTCGCCGTGCGAGGCCGCGTAGAAGTGAAAGACGTACATCAGGTTGCTGGCCGCCACCGGGTTGGCGGTGATGGCGTCCACGCCGCCGCCGCTTCCGGAGACCCCGAGCGACGACCAGTCGGGGGTGCCGACCAGCACCACAGCCTCCGGGTCCCGCTCCCGGATCACCGGGATGACCTGGTCGGCGTAGCTCTTGACCGTGCCCCAGCTGACCCCATTCGGCTCGTTCGCGATCTCGTAGAGGACGTTCACCTTGTCCCGGTGCCGGTCGGCGATCTCGGCGAAGAAGGTCTGCGCGCGCGACAGGTTGTAGTTGGGGTCTCCCGGCGTGAGCATGTGCCAGTCGACGATCGCGTAGAGGCCGCGGGCGGTAGCCATCTCGATGTACTCATGGACCAGGTCGGTGAAGCCACGCGGGTCGGTCTCGTAGCCACCTTCCTGGATGTACATCGAGATCCGCAGCACGTCGGCGCCCCACTGCTGGGCGAGGACGTCAAGGGAGGCGTTGGTCGCGCAGTTGGCGTACCACTGCAGGCCGTGCGTGCTCATGCCCCGCAGTTGGATCGCCTTGCCGTTGTCGTTACAGAGCTGTTCACCGCAGACCCGCAGCTGTCCGTTCGCCGCAACCGGCGTGCTACCAGGGGGCGCGGTGGTCGGTGACGGTGAGGGTGGACTGGTCGTCGGAGGAGCTGTCGGCTGGCATGGCTGGCCGTTGAGTCGACAGCCGCTCGGACTGCCGGCGCCGGAGCCGAGGAAGCCGAACGTCACGGAAGCCCCCGGTGCGACCGTGCCGTTCCAGTGCTGGTTGGTGAAACGGTAGTCCTGCCCGTCGCGGTCCATCAGCGCGTTCCAGTACGTGCCGATGCTGGTGCCCGCCGGCAGGTCGAAATCGACCTGCCAGCTGTTCAGAGTGCTGCTTCCCCCGTTGGTGATGGTGTATCGGCCTTCCCAACCACTACCCCAGTCGGAAACCTTGACGAACGTCGCGCTCGGCGCGGCCGCCGCGGTGGCGGTGGTGGTGGCCACCATGGCCCCCGCGGCCACGACCGCGAAGACGCCGGCCAGGGCCACAGTCCTCATGCCCAGCTTCATCGGTCCTCCTAGAGACATCGCCCGATCAGCTCGGCCGTGGCTGGGTCGGGACAGGGACTCCACGTGACACGCTTTGTTAATCTACTTAACTGTATCGTGACCTGTCTATAACAAACGTGGCCTGGTTCTGCCCGACTATCGTGCTCACGGATGGGAGTCGAGGCGCTGGGTCGAACCCGCCGCCAGCGCCTCAGAAACGTGCTGTAGGCCGCTGCGGATCATGCCGCCGTACTGGTCGTCGGGAAGGTGCGTAACCAGACTCTGGGCCTGCGCCAGGTACTTCCGCGCTCGCGCGGGATTGCCCAGACGTCGGTGATCATCGGCGAGGTTCAGGTGCAGTGAGGGCAGGAGAAGCCGCACCTGCCACGCATCGTCGTACCGCCGGGCGCGGTCGTCGGTAAGGTCATCCGCGGCGGCGAGGGCACGCTCGTCCCACTCGAGTTCAGCCTGGGTGGTGTCCTGCACATCGGCCAGGTAGTGGGCCAGGGTGCACCGGTGTAGCGCGTCGCCGGTGGCGCCGATCTGCTCCCAGAGCGCGGTGAGAGCGTCGCGGGCTCGGACCCGCTGCCCGGATCGGCCGAGCTCCACCGCGGCGCTGATGCTCGCCATCGTCTCGTCGGGGGTGGTTCGCGCGGACTGGTCCATGGCTCTCCTCAGGTTTCGGATGGTGGGCTGGCCGCTACCGGCATCACCACGGTGGTGAGATCGCCGTCATCGGCGCAGCGGAGAACAGCGGGCAGGTGGGGTTGGCTGATCTGCAGCATCACGTCCGGCCCGATGCTGGCCGTCAGCGCCGGGTACAGCGTGGCGGCGCGGAAGCTGATCGCCACCGGCGCACCGGTGATGTCGGCGGGAACCGCTCTCGGCCTCCCCCGCGTCGCCGACGACGTCACGGTCAGGTCGGCGTTCACCACGCAGTCGAGCCGTACCTGTCGATCATCGGCGATGGCGGCCAGCAGTAGGTCCCGCGGCGCGACCACCCGGGTCCGCACCTCGGGCAGTCCGTCCAGGACGATCCGGTACGCGGGGAAGGCTCCCGCGACTGTCGCCAGCCGCCGTTGACCACCGGGCCCGGTGAGCTGGACGCCCGAATCGCCGTACTCGAGTCGCAGATGCTCCTGGTCGTCGATCCACGGTCGCGCCCCGTCCAGCTGGACCGCGTCCACAACGGCCATCGCCGGCACCCGCCGCCCGTCGGTCGGCAGCGACCGGACCGCCAACCGATACCGGTCGGTCGCCACCAACCGCAGCTCATCCTCGCTCATCTCGACGAGCACTCCGCCGAGCGCGGGAATGCCGGCGCTGGTGTCCGCGGCCGACGCCACCTGCCCGATCGCCTCGGCAAGTAGCTGTCCGGGCAGGACCAGCACGGCATCTTCCCGATCTCGGATCAGACTCAGTGCGGCGGTACGGGCGACGCGGGCGTCCTCGATAGCGCGCTCCATTGAGCTCAAGTGGGCGGCCAACAGCTGCTCGGCCACCGTGGCGGGGCCGGCAAGCACCCGCCGTACCTTCCCCAGCGGCAGCCCCACCTTCCGCAGTTGACGGATCAGGTGGACCTCGTCGAGCTGATCCGGCGAGTAGTACCGGTATCCGGTGATCGGATCGACCGTACGGGGGCGCACGAGACCGCAGTCGTCGTAGAAGCGCAGGGCGCTGGTGCTGACCTGCGCAGCCCGCGCGAAAACCCCGATCGTCATCCGATCGTCTTGTGCTGCCACGCCGACCATCCTGAGCCTTCAACCAACCTGAAGGTCAACAGCCGTGGACTCGTCACGAACTGCCTACCCGCGCCGCACGCCGGTGATCGGACTACCGGGTCCCGTCGTCGTCATCGCGGACGTTGATATTGGTGAGAGCGCCTATTCGACTGTCGCCGGTTCCAGGCCAGTCATCACCATCCGTGATGCTGGTTGAGTCGTCTGACGCCTCGCTGGAAAGGGGCGCCGCACCATCTAAGTGAGATGGTCATGGGTGGAGGGCAGCGAAGAGAAGGCGGTCGTGCATCTCACCTCGGATGTGCAGGTAGTCATGGAGGTGGCCCTCGTACTTCATTCCGATCTTCTCCAGGACGCGGCGGGAGGCGACGTTAGCCGGGTCGCACGTGGCAGCGACCCGGTGCAGTCCTGCCTGTTCGAAGGCGTAGGTGAGCACAGCTGCGGCTGCCTCGGTGGCGTAGCCCTGACCCCAGGCGGATTTAGCCAGGACGTAGCCGAACTCGCCGCGGCGGTGGGCAGCGGCGGTGACCCGGAGCTCGACGGCGCCGATCAGGGCGCCCGAGCGTTCGACGGCGAACGGATGGACGCCGTCCGGCGGGTTCACGGCCAACGAGACGAAGGTCTCCGTGTCAGCGGGACTGTTCGGGCCCCAGTCCATGTAGCGGACCACCTCGGAATCGCCGGCATAAGCGTGGACGGCCGAGACGTCCTCGAAACGGAAGGGCCGCAGGCAGAGACGGGCTGTCCGCAGTTCGTTCACCGCGCCCACCCTAGACGGTCGTTCCATGCGATCACCGGCGAGCAGGCCACCAAACTGGAGAACGTGCTGCGGGTGCCGGAGGGGCAGCGCCGTTCGCAGCTGGATCTGTGGCGGCGTGGCCCGACCAACCCGACGGGCCGGGGCCTGGTGAAGTCGTTGGACCGGCTGGCGGAGATCGCAGGGTTGCACCTGGGTGCGGTGGATATGGCCGCCACGGGTGTGCCGACGCGCCGGTTGATCGAGCTCGCCCGCAGGAGTTCGATGACAAGGCGCCGAGGCTGGCCGCGCTGAGGTACCAGCGCAAGGGCCGAGCGCAATGCGGCCAAGGCGGTGGTGAAGCGGGCGTCTGGGCAGGCCCGGCACGCTCGGCCTTTCGAGGGCGGCCGGCCACCTCTTGCGTTTCGGTGATCACAGGTCGGCCAGCCGTCTGCGCAGGAATGCCCGCTCCCGCTCGTTCGCGGTGAGTTCGAGCGCTGTCTGGTAGGCCGTTGCGGCCTCCGAGGCCCGGCCGAGCCGGCGAAACAGATCCGCTCGCGCCGCCGGGAACAGGTGATAGCCGCGCAACGGTTCGGCGTCCAATGCGTCCAGGGCCACCAGACCAGCCGCCGGGCCGTCGCGCATGGCCACGGCCACGGCGCGGTTGAGGTCGACCACCGGCGATGGGGACACCCGCGCCAACACGTCGTAGAGCGCCACGACCTGCGGCCAGTCGGTCGTAGCGATATCGGCGGCCTCGTCGTGCACGGCAGCGATCGCCGCCTGTATCGCGTACGGCCCATAGCGAGGCCCGCGCAGGGCGGCCACGACCAAGTCCCGACCCTCGGCGATGCGATACTGACGCCTTGGGTCTTGAGTTGCCGGGCATACTCGATCTTGGCGGCGGGATGGGCGACGGACGGCCGACGTGCCGGCCCATTCGACCCCGCGACAGACCCGCGAGCTCACTGTATCCACTTCCTTACGGGCCGTCCCGGGCACTCGTCAGGCTGTCGAGGTGCTCGGCGAGCAACGCGCGGAGGCGGCCGGGCGGCATGAGCTCGGTACGCACCAGCGCGTGCAGGGTGAGCCCGTCGAGCAGGGCATGCAGTCGGGCCTTCTCCGCGCCGAGGTCGGCACCCCGGGCCACCAGCCCGGCCGCAGCGAGGGCGTCGACAGCGACATCGACGACCCCCCGGACGCCGTCGTCGGCCTCGCTGAGCCGCGCCTGGGCGGCCGGGTCAACCTGGGCGTGCAAGGTCAGCCACAGCCACACCTCAGCCGCTCTGCGGCGCTGTCGATCCAGCGGCAGGAACTCCTCCAGCACCCGCTGAACGGTCTCGCGGGGCGGCCCGGTCCAGCTCTCCGCGGCGAAGCGTTCGGTCGCCTTCGCGATCACATGTTCCATGGCGAAGGTCAACAAGTCGGCCTGGGTGGCGAAGTAGTGCCGCAACGCACTGGGTGACCAGCCGGCCTCGGCGGCGATGCTTCGCACCGTGGCCGCGGCGACGCCATCGCGGTAGACGACGCGCCACATCGCCTCGGCCAACTCGGCGCGGCGCGCGTCGTGGTCAACGATCTTCGGCACGGCTCCTCCGGCAGTCGATGACAGCCCCTGCTACGGTGATCGTACAGCGTGCCAAAAAGGGGGTCTGGGGTGCTCATCGCGGTGATCGTCGCCTGTGAAGTGGCCTTCTGGCTGCTAATCGCGGCCGGGCTGCTGGCCCGATACCCGCTTCGCCTTCCCCGCGTCGGCGCCGTCCTGCTCCTGGCGGTCCCGGCGGTCGACCTTGTCCTGCTCGCCGCGACCACGATCGACCTCCGCCGCGGCGGGACCGCCACCGCCGCGCACGGCCTCGCCGCGGCGTACCTCGGTTTCTCCGTGGCGTTCGGTCACCGCATGGTCCGCTGGGCCGACGTACGCTTCGCACACCGTTTTGCCGGCGGGCCACCACCGACTCGGGCGCCCCAGTACGGGCCGGAGCGCACCCGACACGAGTGGCGCGAGTGGGGTCGGGGCCTGCTCGGCTGGGCTGTTGCCTGCGCTCTTCTGCTCGCTGGTATCGCCTTCGTCGGCGACGCCGAGCGGACCCAGCAACTCTGGGGGTGGATCGGGAAGCTCAGCCTGGCGATGGTGATCTGGCTCCTCTTCTGGCCCCTCGCGTACACGGTGTTTCCCAAACGGGAACCACGCCGCCCCGCCAGTGCTGCGGGCCCAGAGGGATGAGTCGTCAACCGGGGCAGCTCCGGTGCTGGTCGGGTCAGACCAGCACGCCACCACCAGCGCGAAACGGTCAGGTATGACATCAGCCCAGCGGGACCCGAGCAGTTCGATCTTGTCGGTGTTGGAAGAACTCAGCGTCACCTGGCGCCGGGGCGGCCCGCCGACGCTACTCACGATCAGCCATCGGCCGCCGAAGCCGACCGTGCCCGCCGTCCTCGCCAACGGCGTCGACGGGGATGGCCCGCTCGAACTCCTGGCCCACTGGCTCGAACAGTGCCGCCGTCATCGTGGCATCGGCAACACGCAGCGGGACCTCGGTGTTGACGCGGTCGCCGTCTCGGGCGAGATCGACGGCCAGCACCTCGGCTACGCCATGGACCGCACCGGCCGGGAGTACCTCGTGCGGGGCCAACGACACGGTACCGAACGGCACCGCAGCAGCGGCACGGATGTCGCGGCCCGCACCCACCTTCCTGCCCTTCTCACCGAGCGGCTCGCCGAGCTGGTCTGGCGGCTGGCGGGCCCGCCGCCGCCCGCCGCCGGTTCTCGGATCCGCGACATGTGGCCCACCGCCGGGCTAATCGACCTGGACGAGGACGAACTCCACGAACGCTACGCACTGCCCTCCCCCACCGAGGGTCACGTACGCCTCGTCGCGGTGTCGAGCATCGACGGTCTCGCGGCGGTGGACGGTTCCAGCGCCGCCCTGACCAGCAGCGGTGACCAGCGGGTCTATCGCCTGATCAAAAGAGACGCCGACCTGTTACTGCTGGGAGCGAACACGGTCCGCGCCGAGCAGTACGGGCAGACCGCCCTGTCGGCTCCCGAGATCGCCCGTCGACGAGCCAACGGCCTACCGTCTTATCCGGCCGTCGCGGTTGTCACCCGCAGCCTCGACCTCGACCTGAGCGGCCCGTTGTTCCAGCCCAGCATCGGAGGTCACGGCCAGCCACGGCCGATCCTGATCGTCCCCGCCGCTGCGGCGGCCGGGGCCAGCACGGCGGTCGCCGAAGCCGCCGAACTCCTGGTCGCCGGCGACTACAACGTCGACCTCAACCAGGCAATCCAGCTGCTTCGACAGCGGGGGCACCGACGCATCGTCTGCGAAGGTGGCCCCGCACTGGCCGGCCAGCTGGCCCAGGCGGACCTGCTCGACGAGATCTGCGTGACGATCACGCCGCAGCTGCTGGCGGTGGCGGGCCCGCGGATCACCGCCGGCCCGGCGGGGCGGCCGGCGGGCGGGCAGTGGCAGCTCCACCGGTCCCTCCTCGACGAGCAGGGCAACCTGTTCCTCCGCTACACCCGCCCTGGCCCGTCCGGCCGGGCCGACGGCCCCCCGACGGTTTGACGTTCCTGGACGCGGCCGCACCGTGGCGGACGTTCGTTCAGGATTCGCTGGAAGATCCGATAGTCCTGCCAGGCACCGTCGACATGCAGGTAGTTGGCGGCGGTGCCGATCAGCGTGAACCCCGCTTTGGTGAGAACGCGCTGACTTCCTCTGTTGCGCACGAGGGTGCCGGCCTCAAGCCGGTGCAGGTCGGCCACTTCGTCGGCGAGGCGGCAGGCGTGCTGAACAACTCGAGTGGCGAGCCCCCGCCCGGCATAGCCACGGTCGACCCAGTAGCCGAGGTTGGCGCTTCGGAACCGTCCGAGTAAGACGTTGGACAGCGTCAGCGTCCCCACAACCCGGCCCCCCTCCTCCAACACCCAGGGCAGAGTCTGGCCCGAATCCAGGAGCCGGAGCTGATCCTGCACCCGACTCCGCTGCCCCTCCATCGTGAAGTAGGCATCCGCCCGCCGTGGCTCCCACGGCTTGAGGTACTCACGATTGAGAAGGTATGCCTCGGTCAGCGGCCCCGCATCGGACTCCTCCACCAGACGCATCACGATCGCATCGACCAGGGGGATCGGAGGGATATTCACACTCGCCAGCCTAGTGCCCTGGCGGCGATGCGCCAGGGCTGGCGCATCCTGGGTGGATTGTGGCAGGTTGAAGGCGACGCGACTGGCGGCACCGAGGATGGAATGACCATCGGGGAGCTCGTCGGAGGGTCGACCGCCTGGGCCTTCCGTGGGGGCAAGGTGAACCATGTCCACGTCAATGTCGATGTCGGTCGCCCGGTCACTGCCGGGTGGACCGGTAGCCGAGCAGATCCTGGCCGAGGTGGCGCAGGAGGTCACCCAGTTACGAGCGGCCGGGATGACCCCGGCCCTGGCCACGGTGCTGGTGGGCGACGACGACGCGAGCGTCGGATACATCCGGATCAAGCAGCGCCAAGCCGAGCAGTTGGGGTTCGCCTCCCCACACGTGCAGCTGCCGGAGTCGGCGTCGCAGGCGGACCTACAGGCGGTGGTGACGCGGTTGAGTGCGGACCCGGCGGTGCACGGCGTGTTGGTGCAGCACCCCGTTCCCCGGCACCTGGACTTCGACCGGGCGATGCAGGCGCTGGATCCGGAGAAAGACGTGGACGGGATGCACCCGGTGAACCTGGGCCGGCTGGCGTTGGGGCTGCCGGGACCGGCACCGTGCACGCCGGCGGGAATCGAGGCGTTGCTGGCGTACCACAGGGTGCCGGTGGCCGGCCGGGAGGTGGTGGTGCTGGGTCGGGGTGCCACGTTGGGGCGTCCGCTGGCAATGTTGCTGGCGCAGAAGCGGCCGACGGCGAACGCCGCGGTGACGGTGGTGCACACCGGGGTGACGGACTGGCCTCGGTACACCCGCCGGGCGGAGATCCTGGTGGCGGCGGCGGGGGTGCCGGGTCTCGTACGCCCGGAGCACCTGCGTCCGGGAGCGGTTGTCGTCGGTGGTGGGGTGCGGTACGCGGGGCGGCGGCTGCTGCCGGACGTGGACGAGGCATGCGCGACGGTGGCGGGGGCGATGACTCCCCGGGTCGGCGGGGTCGGCCCGACGACGGTGGCGATGGTGTTCCGTAACGCGGTGCGGGCGGCACGGCATGCCCTGACTCCACCGCACCCCGGTGAAGGCGAGCACTCGACGCGGACACCGGTACGGCCCGCGGGTTCGAGCTCCTCGGACGGGAGCTAGCTTCGCCCGGGGGTCCGGGGTGCCACCGGGGTGGAGACGATGAAGGAACTGGTGGTCTGGCCGTGGAGCAGGAACCGGTCGAGGACCGCCGCCAGGGCATCCACGGCAGCTACGTGCACCTTGAGGAGGAAACAGTCCTCGCCGGAGATCCGGTGGCACTCACTGACCTCGGGAACGCGTTCGGCCAGGTCTGCGATCTTTGACAGCTGGCCTGGACCGGGTTGGATCCGCACCCAGGCGGCGACCGGGAGGCCCAGGGCCGCGGGGTCGATATCGACGCGGTAGCCGCGGATAACCCCGGCGTGTTCGAGTCGGTGCAGCCGCTCTCGTACCGCCGGCGCGGACATGCCGACCTGGCGCGCCAGCTCGGCGGCGCTGGCGCGTGGATCGTCGTGTAGTACGCCGAGCAGGCGGCGATTGGTGTCGTCGAGCAACGAATTGCTATCTGGAAGGCCAGTGGGGGGTCTCGGCTCCCGATACGTCATCGTCATGCTCCTTAAGCCTTCGATTGTGCATGGCGCTAGGCGCTGTCACCTTCGACGATAGGGCAATGCCACGATCAGTTCTGCGCTCGGACACCCGGACGTCGACGGCCGCATCGCGGATACCACCGCAGGCGTACTTTGTCGTCGGCTCGGTGTTTCACTATCTCGGTCCAGCCTTCGCGGTACTGCTCTTCGTCCGTGTGGACGCCCTGGGCGTGGCGTGGCTGCGAATCGCCGCCGCCGCCGCGGTGTTCGCGTTGTGGCGGCGGCCGTGGCGACACTGGCGGCACCTGGACCGGCCCGCCCGCCGGCTACTGATCGGCTGGGCCGCCGTCCTGGCGGCCATGAACAGCGTCTTCTACCTGGCGCTGGAGCGGCTGCCGTTGGGCACGGTCGCGGCAGTCGAATTCCTACCGGTCATCGTGTTGGCGGCCTACGCGGCCAGAACCCGCCGAAACCTGCTCGCGTTGGTCTGCGCGGTTGCCGGGGTGTACCTGCTCACCGACGTCCGCCTGGTCGCCGAACCGCTCGGAATCGCCTTCGCCGCGGCCAACGCCGTGCTGTTCGCCGCCTACATCGTGCTCGGGCACCGCGTCGCCCGCGGTCAGCAGCTGTCCGGCATCGACGGTCTCGCGCTGTCCATGCTGATCGCCGCCGTCCTCGCGTTACCGGTCGGCATCGTTGACGCCGCACCCGCCGCCTTGGACGTGGTCGCCCTGGCGGCCGGGGTCGGTGTCGGCATCACCTCGTCGGTCATCCCGTACGTCGCCGACCAGCTCGCCATGGCCCGGCTGCCCCGGGCCACCTACGCCCTCCTGGTCTGCCTGTTCCCGGCGACCGCGACCGTGGTCGGGGTCGCCGTGCTGGCACAGGTCCCCACCGCACCGGAGATCGTCGGGGTGGGTCTGGTGATCGCCGGGATCGCCGTCCATCAAAACAGTGAGCCGCCGCGACGACAGCGGGCCCGCACGTGACAGCCGGCCACGCCACCGGCAGCAGCCACGGCATCTAGACTCGGCGTCCGATGGACGAGCAGGCCACCCCCACCGACTCCCGCCCCTGTGCCCACTGCGGACGCCCGGTGCCGCAGCGGGCCGGAGCGGGTCGCCCCTTCCGCTACTGCCGGGACAACGACGGCGCTTGCCAACAGGCCGCCCGGAGCAGCCGGATGCGACACCGCAACGCCCCCGGGCTACCCGGGCAGGTCGCCCGCACCTGGGAGGCGGTGGACCGACTCGACCAGATCGTGGTGTCGCTCACCGAGACGCTGCACGCACAGCTGTCCCCGGTCGGGGTGGAACAGCAACTGGCCCAGGCGCGCGCCGACGCGGCCAACCAGGTGGCGGCGGCGCAGACCGACCGGGACGAGGCGCGCCGCGCCGCCGAAGATGCCACCGCCGCCGCTGTGCAGGCCCGGGAGCGGGCCCGCAGCGCCGCCGCCGAGCAGGAGCGCGCCCGCGCCGAAGCGGCCGGCGCCGTCGCGGAGGCCACCGCCGCCGCGGAACACGCCGACCAGTCCCGTAAGGCTCGAGACCAGGCCCGCCAGGAGGCGAGCGCGGCACAGGCGCTACTGGGGCAGGCCCAGCAGGACCGCGACGCCGCGCGGGCCAGGGAACTCGATGCCCGTACGCAGCTACGCAGCACCGACGCCGAACTCACCGCCCAGCGGCAGCACGCCGCGGACCTGGTCGCGGAACGCGACGCCGCCCGCGCTGACGCCCAACAGGCCGCACAGGCGCAGGCCACGGCGACCGAACAGGCCCGCGGACACCGCGCCGACGCGCAACAGGCCCGCCAGGACGCGCAACGGGCGCAGGAGCGGGCCGCGGCGGCGACGCAGGAGCGGGACCGGGCGGTGGCCGACCGGGACCGGGCCGAGGCGCACCGTCAGCAGGCGGTGGGCGACACGGAGCGGGCGCACGCGGACGCGGCGACCCTCGCCAAGCAGGGCGAAGCACTACGCGGGCAGCTGACCGCCGCCCAGCAGGACGTGACCACCGTGCAAGGCCAGCTGGCGGAGCTGACGGCGCGGCTGCGGGCCGCCGAAGGCGACCGGGACGAGGCGCATCGGCGGGTCGCCCAGCTGGCTGACCAGGTCGCCCAGCTGGCGGCTGCCCTGGCCCACCGGGAGGCGTCCACGCCCGTACGCTGACGCGCGGGCGACATCACCTAGGTTCGGCCACCTGGCGAGCTTTCGGCCAGGTCGGGGCGATCGAACTTTTGGCCAGGTCGGGGCGACCCCCGCCGGGCCGGGCTACCTTCCGGCTACCCTGGTTGCCGGCCCGTCACGTGTCACCGGGCGGGAATGGCCCGACGGACACCGACTGTTACACCGAAACAGACCAGCACCACAACCGAGGGGAAGACGATCATGGGCGAGCGCATGCTGCGCGGAAGCCGTCTGGGCGCGGTCAGCTACGAATCCGACCGTAACACCGAGCTCGCGCCGCGTCAGACCCGCGAATACCTGTGCGCCAAGGGTCACCAGTTCGAGGTGCCGTTCGCCGTTGACGCCGAGGTCCCGATGACCTGGGAATGCAAATTCGACGGCAGCGTCGCCCGGCTGGTTGACGGTAACGAGCCGGAGCAGAAGAAGGCGAAGCCGCCCCGCACCCACTGGGACATGCTGTTGGAGCGGCGATCAATCGCCGAGCTCGAGGACATTCTTGCCGAACGGCTCAAGGAGGTCCGCACCCGCCGCGGCCGCGCCTGAGCCATCCGACCCGACACCCGCCCTGGGCCATCCCGCCCGGGGCGGGTGCCGTGGTCTCGCGGGTCAGCCCAGGCAGGGCACCGGGGTCGCGCGGCTGCCCGGGGCGCCGGTCACGGTCGGCGGGTGCGGTCGGATGTCCGCAGCTCAGCCCTGCCGGGGCTCGACGATCTCGCCCTCGATGGGTTGGCCGCCGTCAACCACGGTCGGCTCCGCCGCCGGCTGCTGCGGGGCACCCCGGTGCACCCGCACCCGGCGCGGCCCGAACAGGTCACCGGCGACCATCGACGATACTCGTCGCTCTGTCGTGCGGCGAACCCCCGCGCGGGCAAGTTGGCGCACCGGCGGCACCAGCAGCACCAGCCCCAGCGCCCCACTGAGCAGCCCCGGAGTGGCCAACAACAGCGCGCCGAGCAACCCCACCAGACCATCGGTGACCTGCGTGCCCGGCGGTTGACCAGACCGCGCGGCGGTCTGGAAGCCCCGCCAGGCGCGCATCCCCTCCCGGCGCAGCAGCGCCATGCCCAGCAGCGATGCTGCGAACACGGCCAGCACCGCAATCCCGAACCCGGCAGCCCGGCCGACGGCCACGAACACCGCCAGCTCCACCAACGCCGCCAGCAACAACGCCAACGGTACGAACCTCAGTCCCCGGCGCATCCTCACCTCACCACCCGACCGCCACGCCCCCACTGCCCGGTGCCCCGGGTGGAGTACGTCGTCCCGCCCGTCCAGCATGACACGGCCACGCCGCCGCCAGCCCACACCACCGCCAGCGGCCGGGGCGCGGGCGCCACCGGGCAGCGGGAGGGGGAGAGTGGCACTACGGCCAACGCACCTGACCCGTGGGTGTGCCGTGTAGCCCTCGGCGCAAGGCCAGCCGCCGGTCCGCCACCGCCCACCCGGTGATCCGCCACAACGCCTCGGCGACGATGAACGGACTCATCTTGCTGCTACCGCGTTCGCGCTCGGCGAACGTGATCGGCACCTCCACGATCCGCGCACCGGCCCGGTGCGCCAGCCGGGACAACTCCACCTGGAAGGAATACCCCTGCGAGCACACCGACGCCAAGTCCAACGCGTCCAGGGCACTGAGCCGATACACCCGGTAGCCGCCGGTGGCGTCGGAGACCGGCATTCCCAGGGCCAGCCGTGCGTACAGGTTGCCGCAGCGCGACAACAGCAGCCGCCGCAGCGGCCAGTTGAGCACCTGCGCGCCCCGGGTCCACCGGGACCCGATCACCACGTCCGCATCACGGGCCGCAGCCAGCATCGCCGGCAGGTCCTCCGGGGCGTGCGAGCCGTCGGCGTCCATCTCCACCACCGCGTCGTAGCCGCGTTGGCGCGCCCACCCAAACCCGGCCAGATAGGCGGCACCGAGCCCCTGCTTACCCTCCCGGTGCAGCACGTGCACCTGCCGATCCCGCCCGGCGAGGGCCTCAGCGACGGCACCGGTGCCATCCGGGCTGTTGTCGTCGGCAACCAGAATGTCCACCGACGGCACCGCCCGACGCACCCGTTCCACAATCCAGGTCAGGTTGTCGGCCTCGTTGTAGGTCGGGATGACCACGAGCACCCGTCCCACCCCGGGATGACCGGTCTCGTCACGCACCGTCCTGCCTCCCTCACGCCGGCGTACCGGCCGTTGCCGCACCGCGGGCACGTCGCCGCACCCCGGCTGCGGCCAAGGCCGCCACGGCCAGGACCGTCAGCGCCACCTCCGGCCACAACCCGACCCGGGTCGCGACGGTGTCGCCGTCGGCCAGGTACAGCTGCCGCACCACGATCGCGCGGGTGTTGAACTCGGTGGCGTCGCTTACCCGCCCATCCGGGGAAACGAACCCGGAAACGCCGACCGTCGAGGCCATCAGTGCCGGACGACCATGCTCGACCGCCCGCAGCCGCACCATGGCCAACTGCTGCCGGGCCTCAGCCACATCGAAGGTGGCGTTGTTGGTCTGCACCACCAGCAGCTGCGCCCCACCGGTAACAGTGTCCCGGACCACCTCGTCGTAGGCGACCTCGAAGCAGATCACATCACCGAGCACCACCGGACCGGCGGTCAGCACGCCCGGGGTGCTACCCGGCACGAAATCAGACCGCACCCGGTCAACCTGCGTGCTGACCAGGCGGGCCACCTCACGAAACGGCACATACTCGGCGAACGGCACCGGATGCCGCTTCGTGTACAACTGGTCGAGGTCCGGGCCGGTCCCCGGCCGCCACAGTAGCCCCGCGTTGCGTACCTGCCCCTCGCCCGGGCCGCGCAGCACCGCCCCGACCAGGATCGGCACACCCACCGCGTCGGCGGCAGACTGGATTCGGTCCCCGGCGGAAGCGTCCTGCAGCGGATCGATGTCGCTGGAATTTTCCGGCCACACCACCAGGTCAGGGCGGGGTCGGGCGCCGGAAGCCACCTGGTCGGCCAGCTCGAGGGTGGCCTGGACGTGGTTGTTCAGCACCGCCTGCCGTTGGGCGTTGAAGTCCAATCCCAGCCGCGGCACATTGCCCTGCACAATCGCCACCGTCACCGCCTCCCCACCACCGGCGGCGCGGATCGGCACGAGCAGCCCCACAGCCGGCACCGCCAGCGCCGCCACCACCGCCCCCGCCACCGGCGTCCACCGCCGGCCCGGGTGCCGGTACGCCGCCCAGCCCGCCCAGGCGGCGGCCACCAGCAGCCCACCGATCACCGCGACCACGAAGGTCACCAGCGGCGCCCCGCCCAGGGCAGCAAAGCGCAGCAGCGGCGACCCGTCCTGGCTGAACGCCAGCCGACCCCACGGGAAACCACCGAACGGAGTGCGGTCACGCAGCGCCTCCTGCGCCACCCACAGCACCCCGGTCAACACCGGCCACCCCCACCGGAACCGGTCAACCAGCGGAGAAACCCAGGCGGTGGCCGCCCCGAGCAGCGCCAGATAGCCGGCCTGCAACAGCGACAGCAGCACCCACGGCAAGGAGCCGGTGTGCAGGTTGGTCCAGCCCAGCAGCGGGGCGAAAAACGCCAGCCCGGTCAGGAACCCGAGGCCAGCGCCGGCACGCGGACGCCGACGGTGGGTGGCACCGGCCAGCAGGGCCACCCCGACCGCCGCCAGCGGCCACACCCCGTACGGCGGAAACGCCAGCAACATCGCCACGCCCCCACCGACCGCCGCCACGATCGCAACAGGCAGCGGCAGCCGACGTTCCCGCATCATTCCCACAGCCCTCGCCGGCATGTCCACGATCACCTGCCGAAGGGTACCCGGCCTGGTCCGCAGCGCTCCGCCGGTGCAGACCACGGCGGCCTCACTTTGACCGGCACCCCGGGGAAAACGGAAATCGGGGCGCGGCAACCGCCGCACCCCGATGCTCCCAGGCCCTTCCCGGCCGGTGGGGCGAGAATGGGACGCGCCGACCTTCGGACCGACCGGACGGCAGACTGGCTGCCCCCGCCTGGCCGTTGTCTACTGGCCGTGCCTCTCACCCTGCCCGTACACCGGTAACCGCGGCCGGTCCGCGCCGCCCCGCCGACCCCCGCCCGCTGGACCTGGCCGCCGCAACCACACTCGGTGTCGCTCGGCCAGCGGACGAAGGGACGAAGCGAACAACAGCCGCTTCCCGTAGTAGGACTCAAAGACGGTACGTGCTCCCCCCGGGGCGCTGTCAACCCGGCCCCGACGAGTCGTCGCCACCACCCCGGCGTGTCGCGCCATCCGCGCCGGCCAGCCCACCCCAGCCAACCGCAAATCGGGCAACCAGGGACATGCGCCTAGCCCCCCGCGCGCAACCGGTCAACAAGAGCGCGCGCCGCGACCGGTTGCTCGGCGCCGAGTAACCCGGCGGCGGCCAGCACATAATCCACGTCAACGACCGGCCGGGCGGCACGCGGCAACGGCCACCCGCCGGCGTAATCGGCCAGCACCCCCGCGAGCATCCCCGCAGCGTCCGCGGACCCGGCATGCCGCAGCACCCCACCCGAACCGACCAGCAACCGGACATCCCGCAGATCCCGTCCCGCGCGTTCACCGGTGGCCGCCCCGCGGGCGTGCCGCCGCAACGCCACCGTGGCCGCCAAGGCAGCCAGCCGCGTATCTACCGCCCGCTGTGCCCCACCCACCGGAAGATACGCCGGGTCGTCGGCGCGCCGCTGCGCCGCCACCGCCAACACCTCGGCGTCGGCCGCGTCGAGCAGCCGCTCCTCCACCGCCGCCCGCACCACACCCGGGGCGCTCCACCGCACCCCCAGGTCCCCCTCGACGGTACGGGCCCGCCACAGGCTGCCCGCCACCTCCCGGCCCGGCCCGCTCTCCCGCTCATCCGGCGTCAGCACCGAGTACACGTCGGTGGTCGCCCCACCGACATCCACCACTGCCAGGTCACCGTCGAGCGTGTCCGCGAGCAACTCCACACCGGTCAGCACCGCATCCGGGGTGGCCGCGCGCACCAGCCGTGGAAACCGCGGGCCCCGCGACAGCCGCTTACCGCCGATCACATGCCGCAGGAACACCGCGCGGATCGCCGCCCGCGCCCCAGCCGGCGCCAACGCCCCGATCCGGGGCAGCACATTCTCCGCCACCGTCACCGGCACCCGCGCCGACACCAGCATCGACACCAGGTCGTCGCGGACCTCGGCGTTACCGGCGAGGACCACCGGAACCCGCCAGCGGGCCCGCGCCAGCCGGGTCGCGTTGTGCGTCAACGTCTCCGCGTCGCCGCCGTCGGTACCCCCGACCAGCAGCAGCACATCCGGGCGGGCCGCCCGGACCGCCGCGAGACCCGCCGCGCCGAGCCGACCCGCAGCCACATGCACCACGTTCGCCCCCGCCGACAGCCCCACCCGACGGCCCGCCTGCGCGGTCACCAACTGTTCGTAGCCGACCACCGCCAACCGCAGCCCGCCCCCGGCAGACGAACACACGTACCACGGCGCGTCCCCCACCGGCAGGCCGTCGGTCGCCACCGCGACCGCCGCGTCCAACCCCCGCAACACGTCACTGCCCACCGTGGTGGGCACCGCCGCCGTCGCCACCAGACCCGCGCCGTCGAGATCGACCACCGCCACCTTCGTGAACGTGGAACCGACGTCCGCGCAGATCGCGACGTTCACGCCACCGGCGGCACGACCACCGTGCCCGTCGCAGAAACCGCCATGATCGGCGGATCACACACCTGCGCGGCGGACTCCCCCCGCTCCGGACAGGCCCGACACACCACCACACAGCTCAACTCCAGCGTGCGGCTGCGCGTACCCACCCGGATGACCCGACCGGTCACCTCCACCACGTCACCGGCGCGCACCGGCGCCAGGAACCGCACCTCCGCATAGCCGGCGAACAACCCCTCATCCCCGTCGGTCCGGATGCAGACCTCCGTGGCGACGTCCCCGAACAGACCCAACGCGTACGCCCCATCGACCAGACTGCCCGCGTAGTGCGCATGCGAGTAGGGCACATACCGTCGGTGCGTCACCGTCACCCCGACCCTCGGGTCACTCATACCGTCGCCGCCCTCCGGCTTGTGATCAACGCATGGACCAGGTAGGAGGCCACCTCAGCCGGGGTGGTGCCACGGCCGAAGATCCGGTCCACCCCCAACTCGGCGGTCATCGCCTCGTCGAAACGCGGCCCACCGACAATCAACAACGGCCGCTTCCCCGCCGGCCACGCCTCCCGAACCGCCGCCGACAGCTCCCGCGTGTTGTGCAGATGCGCATCCCGCTGCGTGACCACCTGCGAGACCAACACCGCATCCGCCCGCTCCGCCCGAGCCGCCGCCACCAAATCCGGCACCCCCACCTGCGCGCCCAGATTGCTGACCCGCAACTCCCGGTAGTACTCCAGCCCCTTCTCCCCGGCAACGCCCTTGACGTTAAGAATCGCGTCGATCCCCACGGTGTGCGCGTCGGTGCCGATACACGCCCCCACCACCGACAGCTTCCGCCGCAGCTGCCGCTTGACCACCGCGTTGACCTCCTTCGCCGACAGCAACGGAAAGTCCCGCTCCACCACCCGCACCGCCGCGGTGTCCACCAGATGGTTCACCCGCCCGTACACCACGAAAAAGGTGAACCCGTCCCCCATCGGCCGGGCATGCACCAGCATCGCCGGATCGATGCCCATCTTCCCGGCCAGCTGAATCGCCGCCCCCTCGGCCCGCTTGTCATGCGGCAGCGGCAACGTGAACGACACCTGCACCATGCCGTCACCGGTCGTGTCCCCGTACGGCCGCACGACCTGCTTCTCCGGCACGACCGTCACGACCCCGCCCCTTCCAGGATCTCCACCGCCGGGTTGTAGTAGTCGCCCTCATGCCGCGCCACCCCGTCCAGCCCCCTACCCCGGTCCGCCGGCCGCTTCATGATCCCGAACGTGCCCTCGCCGATCGCCGTCAGCAACGACCGCTCCCCGATCCGCTCCAACAACTCCACCGCCGAACCCAACACCTGGTGCGCCCGCTGCTGAATGAACCCGCCCGAGGCCGGCACGAAATCCTCGTGCAGCCCACCCGCGGCACCCAGCACATACCGGACGTTCTGCAGGGCGATATCCCGATCCGACAACCACGGCGTCACCACCGCCTCGGTCATCATCCCCACCAGCAGAATCCCCTGCCCGGTCAACGCCCCCACCAGGTTGAAGAAACCATCGAGCAGGTTGCCCCGAAACACATCCCCGGTCATGTGCTTCGTCGGCGGCATCCACTTCAACGGCGCATCCGGGAACAACTCCCGCGCCAACAGCGCATGCGCCAACTCCAACCGCAACGACTCCGGCACATCCGGGTTGACCTCAAACGCGTGCCCCAACCCCAACTGCCAGTCCGCCAACCCCGCCTCATGCGCGAAGTACTCATTGAGCAGCTGCGACACCGTCACCGTGTGCGCCTCGTCCACCGCATCGGCAGTCGTCAGATAGTTGTCCTCACCGGTATTGATGATGATCCCCGCCCGAGCGTGCACCTGCCGGGAGAAACGCTGATCGACGAAGGTACGGATCGGATTGATATCCCGGAACAAGATGCCATACATCGAATCGTTCAACATCATGTCCAGCCGCTCAAGGCCCGCCAACGCCGCCATCTCCGGCATGCACAGCCCCGACGCGTAATTCGTCAACCGCACATACCGGCCCAACTCCCGCGACGACTCGTCCAACGCCGCCCGCATCAGCCGGAAGTTCTCCTGCGTCGCATACGTACCGGCAAAACCCTCCCGAGTCGCCCCCTCCGGCACATAGTCCAACAACGACTGCCCCGTAGACCGGATCACCGCGATCGCATCCGCCCCCGCCCGAGCCGCCGCCTGCGCCTGCGGAACATCCTCGAAAATATCCCCCGTCGCCACGATCAGATAGATCCACGGCCGCCGCCGCGGATCCCCGAACCGTCGCACCAACCGCTCCCGCTCGGCCCGCCGCCGATCAATCCGCCGCACCCCCGCCGCGACCGCCCGCCGCGACGCCCGCCGCGACGCCGTCGCCGCCCGCCCCGCCGGAACCTCAAACCGCACCGACCCGGCCGCCGCCTTCTGCGCCAACAGCGTCACATCCGCCAACTGCTCCCGCGCGAGAGCATCAAAGACCGGAGCAGCCACCCCATGCCCCAAGCCCACATCCGCGACCACCGCATCCACCAACCGGTTCACCCACGGAATCCCATCCGGATCCGCCCCCTGCACCCCGGCCAGCCGCAGCACCGCCCGCTCCACCGACACCGTCGTGTGGCTACGCGCCAACTCCACCACCGGCGCCCCAGCCCGAGCAGCCAACTCCCGCGCCCGCGCCACCAGCACCGGATCCAGATCGAGCTTCCCGGTCACAAGCCGCCCTCCCCATAGATCACGGCACCACGCAGCACCGTACGTCGACACACCGGCAACGGCGTCGGATCCGAAGCACCCCGCGCCTCCGGATCCTCCGCCTGCAACACCGGCAACCCCCGCTCCACCCCCGCCGGGGTATCCCACACCGCGAACGTCGCCGGCGCGCCCAACGCCAACACCCCGTCACCATCCCGCCGCACCGCACGCCAGCCACCCCGCGAATGCGCCGCGAAAGCCGCCCGCACACTCATCCGCTGCGCCGGATTGTGATGCGCCACCGCCGCCCGCACCGACCCCCACGGATCCACCGGAGTCACCGGCGAATCCGACCCGAACGCCAACGACACCCCCACCGAATGCATCGACCCCAAAGGATTCGCGGCCAACGACCGATCCGGCCCCAACCGCGACTCATACATCCGACCCGCGCCACCCCACAACCGGTCAAACGCCGGCTGCACCGACGCCACCACGCCATACTCCACAAACCCGGCGATCATCTGCTTGTTCACGAGCTCCGCGTGCTCCACCCGGTGCCGAGCCGCCCGCACCCGATCCGTGCCCAGCCGCTGGGCCACCGCCGCGAACCCCGCCAACACCGTCGCGATCGCCGCATCCCCAATCGCGTGAAAACCGCCCTGCACCCCGTACCTCGCGCACCCCAACAAGTGATCCCGCACCTGCTCCGTCGACAGATACCCGTACCCGCACCCACCCCCATCCGCATACGGCACCGTCAGCTGCGCCGTCTGCGCCCCCAACGCCCCATCAGCGAAGACATCCCCACCAGCACCCACCGCACCCAACTCCCGCGCCCGCTGCGCACCACCCAACTCACCCCAGTAGCCGTACACCTCCGGCACCCCCACCCCGGAGATCCCCAACAACTCCGTGAAATCCTCCTCGCCGGAAATCTCCGGCCCACCACACTCATGCACCGCCGCGATCCCCAACGACGCCGCATGCCGCAACGCCGCCCGCTGCGCCGCCGCCCGCTGCACCCGACCAACCGTGCCAAACGCCGCCGCCCGCACCACATGATGCGCATCCCGCCGCAACCACCCCGACTCGTCGAAACCAGCCGCGGCAACCACCCCCGGGCACGCAGCCAACAACGCCGTCGACACCAACGCCGAATGCATCGACGCCTGCGACAGATACACCTGCCGCCCGGCCGCCGCCCGGCCCAACTCCTCCGCCCCCGGAGGTACCGGCACCGGCCAGACCGACTCGTCCCAGCCATGCCCCAGCACCACACCATCAGGCGGCAACCCCTCGGCGAACGCCGCCACCGCCGCCAACAACTCCCGCCCCGACCGCACACCCGACACATCCAGCCCCGACAGCCCCAACCCGGTGTCGGTCATGTGCACATGCGCGTCAACGAACGCCGGCGTCACCAACGCCCCATCCAGCTCCACCACCTGATCGGCAACCGGCGCATCAGCGTCCGCGCCCAACCAGGAAATCCGGCCATCAGCTACCAACAAGGCAGTCGCACCCGGGTCAGCAGGGCAATGCAGCACACCGCCGCGGTACAGCGTCGAGGGGTTCGTCATGGCAATCAGTCTGCCGCCAGCCGCGCCTCGAAGAGACGACGCACCCCCGGTTCGCCCCGCACCAGATCCAACGCGAACTCCGCGTGCCCCGGCGCATACCCGTTACCCACCAGCATCGTCACATCCGCCGCCAGGCCCTCCGCACCCAACGCCGCCGCCGCGAAACTCGTCGCCATCGAGAAAAACACCACCGTGCCGCCGTCAGCCGTGGCCAACACCGCCCCATGCTCACAACCCGGCGCATCCACACACACCACCGTCACATCCGCCGGCACCCCCAGCGCCGACGTCACCGCCGTCGACAGCGCCACCGGATCCCGCGCATCGGCCAACACCACCGCATCCGCCAACCCCGCCGCCGCCAACGCGTCCCGCTCCCCCGCCACCGGCACCACCCCGACGGTCCGCGCCGCGCCCGCCCGCCGCGCCGCAGCCAGCGACAGCGACCCACTCTTGCCCGCACCGCCAATCACCGCGACGCTGACCGGCCCAGCCGCCCCCTCCCGCGCCCGCTCGGCCACATACCGCTCCACCACCCGCGCGGTCAGCGCCGGAGCCCCGCACACGTCCAGCGCGGCGAGCGACAACTCCGGATGCAGATCCGCCGGCAACACCGCCGCGATGGAGCGGGCAAACAGAATCGCATGACCGTCACACGGGACCTGCTCACTGCGCCCATCCCACCGGGCCAGCCCATCCGCAACGGCCAACGGCGTCAGCGTCAGCGACACCAGAGTCGCCACCCGGTCGCCCACCCGCAGCCCCAGCGGCGACCGCCGACCAGCCTCCTCAACCGTGCCGATCAACATGCCACCCGAGCCGGTCACCGGGTTCTGCATCTTGCCCCGCGCGGCGATGATCTCCAGCACCTCGGCGCGGACCCGCGCGCCGTCCCCGCCGTGCTTCTCCCGCAACTGCCGGAAGCTCGCCGCGTCCAGGTTCAGCCGCTCCACCCGGATCCGTACCTCGTTCGGGGCGATCGCCGGGCTCGCGTCCAAGCGCCAAGCCCCCTGCGGCAACACCCCCGCGGGCTCCAGGACGCGGTGCAAACCCACCGGTGAAATCACGCCGACCTCCCTGTCCAGCCGCCTGAAGCCCGGACCGCGACTCGCAAAGCGGGAAAACTTACGGCAGAATAGTTACTTCACCGGATAATTTCCAGACCTACGGAGCCACTGATCATCCACACCACCACCCATAAGGAGGGGGCCGTGACCCAGACCCACCCCGCGGAAACCATCTCCGCAGCCCAGCCTGCATCCGCCGCCCCCACCACGGGCCAACCCTACGAATACCGACGAGCCCCCCTCGTCGAACCCGACTGGACCCGCTTCCCCGGCTGGCGCCACATCAGCCGCGACCAGTGGGAATCCGCCCAATGGCAACGCACCAACTGCATCAAGAACATCAAGCAACTCCGCGCCGTCCTCGGCGACCTCGTGGGCGAGACCTTCTACGCCGACCTGGAAGCCGACCAGAAGGCCCTGGCCACCATGTCCATGCTGTTGCCACCCCAGATGCTCAACACCATGGTGCCCTTCGAGGCGATGACCACCGACGCCCTCTACGCCGACCCGATCCGGCGCTACATGGTCCCCGTCGCCTCCGACCGACGCACCGACTGGCCCTCGCACCCGTACGCCAGCCGCGACTCCCTCCACGAACACGACATGTGGGTCGCCGAGGGCCTCACCCACCGCTACCCCACCAAAGTACTCGCCGAACTACTCTCCACCTGCCCGCAGTACTGCGGGCACTGCACCCGGATGGACCTGGTCGGCAACTCCACCCCCGCCATCGACAAACTCAAACTCACCCTCAAACCCGTCGACCGCTACGACGCCCACATCACCTATCTCCGGGCCCACCCGGGCGTCCGTGACGTCGTCGTCTCCGGCGGTGACGTGGCCAACGTGCCGTGGAAGAACCTCGAGTCGTATCTGATGCGCCTGCTCGACATCGAGACCGTGCGCGACATCCGGCTCGCCACCAAAGCCCTGATGGGCCTGCCCCAGCACTGGCTCCGGGCTGATGTTGTCGAAGGCCTCGAGCGGGTCGCCCGTACCGCCGCCCGCCGCGGCGTCAACCTCGCGATCCACACCCACGTCAACCACGCCCAGTCCCTCACCCCGCTGGTCGCCAAAGCCGCCCAGACCGCCCTAAACGTCGGGGTTCGCGACGTCCGCAACCAGGGCGTACTCATGCGCGGCGTCAACGCCACCACGCCCGACCTACTTGATCTCTGCTTCGCGTTGCAGGGCGAAGCCGGCATCCTGCCGTACTACTTCTACCTCTGCGACATGATCCCCAACGCCGAGCACTGGCGGGTCCCGGTCAGCCACGCCCAACAGCTCCAACACGACATCATGGGCTACCTGCCCGGCTACGCCACTCCGCGAATCGTCTGCGATGTTCCCTTCGTCGGCAAGCGCTGGGTGCACATGCTCACCGAATACGACCGAGAGCGGGGCATCTCGTACTGGACCAAGAACTACCGCACCTCCATCGAGTCCGCTGACCTGGAGGCGCTCAACAAGCGGTACGCGTACTACGACCCGATCGACACCCTGCCCGAGACCGGTCAGGCCTGGTGGGCGGCCCACCGCGACGACTGACCCACCACGATCCGCCGCCCAAGTGACCTAGTGGGCGGCACCGGCTACGGGGATCCGGCCGTAGCCAAAACCAGTCGCAACCACGACGGGCCCGGCAGCGACTTCCTGCCGGGCCCGTCGTGGTCAAGCGGTCATGTCACCGCGCCCCAGTCTGATCCGACTGCTCAGCGCGCTCCTCCGTGGCCTGGCGAGCACGGGCGTCGTCCCGCTGCTGGACCCCTTCGACCCGCAGCCGCTCGTCGCCGCAGACATCGCCTACCCGTTCCTTGGTGGCGCCGGTCAGCTCGTCCACCAGGTTCTTCGTCTTGGTGGCGAAGCCCATCGCCGTCCTCCCCTCGTGGCGTTTCGGCCATCGCCATCGGGTTTCCCGTGCCGATGGCGGCTACTCGTCTGGGTCAGTGAGCGAGGGCGCATCGCGTAGTGCATCCTAGGATGCTAGCCAGGAAGAAACGCAGGCCCGGTGGTTGACTGAACGCATGGGTGAGCTCCTCCTGATCAGACACGGTGAGACCACATGGAGCGCCCGTCGACGACACACCTCCTACACCGACCTCGCGCTGACCCCCGACGGCGAACGACAAGCCCGCGCACTCGGCCCGATGCTCACCGGCCGGCGCTTCGCCACCGTCCTGACCAGCCCCTGCGCCCGCGCAGTGCGTACCGCACGGCTCGCCGGCCTCACCCCGACCGGGACGGACAACGACCTCGCCGAGTGGAACTACGGGGAAATCGAGGGCCGCACCACCGCCGAGGTCCACGAAGAAGACCCCGACTGGAACCTCTGGACCGACGGCTGCCCCGGTGGCGAGTCTCCCCGCCAGGTCGGTGCGCGGCTCGACCGACTCCTCACCCGACTGGGCCCCGTCCTCGACCACGGCACCGTCGCCGTGGTCGGACACGCGCACAGCCTCCGGGTGCTCACCGCCCGGTGGCTCGACCTACCGCCCTCCGCCGGGGCGCTGTTCCGGCTGGAAACCGCGACCGTCAGCGTGCTCGGCCACGAACACGGCCGGCCGGTCATCCTTCGGTGGAACCAGCCGGCTCCCCCGGCCCCCGCGGCCGCAACCGCCCGGGCCCCTGGGCAGTGAACTTCGGCGGCCGGCCCTCGTACGGCGTCGACAACACCACCGTGGTCCGCGTGGTAACACTCGCCGCCATCCGGATCTCCTGCAGCACCCGCTCCAGGTCGGTCGGCCCGGCGACCCGCAGCAACAGCAGGTAGAAGTCCTCCCCCGCGACCGAGTAACACGAATCGATCTCCGGTAGGTGGGCCAGCCGCTCCGGCGCGTCATCCGGCTGCGAGGGATCAAACGGCCGAATCGCTACAAATGCCGTCAGTGGTAGGTCCAGCGCCTCGAAGGACACCCGAGCCGTGTACCCGCCGATGACCCCACGCTGCTCCAGCCGGCGGACCCGCTGATGCACCGCGGAGACCGACAACCCCACCCGCTCCGCGAGGTCGGTATAGGACAGCCGGCCGTCCACGGCAAGCTCCGCGACGATGGCCCGGTCGATCTCCTCCACGGCGAGCAACCTACCGGGAAAAGGCCCACCACGCGACGTTGGGTCACCAGAACAACGCGGCGGCCGCGGGTCCGCCCCCTCCGTCAGCCCTTCGCCAGCGCCCGGGAGATCACCATACGCTGGATCTGGTTGGTCCCCTCAACAATCTGCAGCACCTTCGCCTCGCGCATGTACCGCTCCACGGGGTGATCAGCGACGTAGCCCGCACCGCCCAGCACCTGCACCGCGTCGGTGGTCACCCGCATGGCCATATCGGTGGCGAACAGCTTCGCCTTCGCCGCCTCGATCGAGTACGGCCGACCGGCGTCGCGCAGCCGGGCCGCCGCAAGCATCAGGGCCCGGGCCGCCGAGATCTGGGTGGCGGCATCAGCGAGCAGGAATCCCAGCCCCTGGAAGTCGACGATCGCCCGGCCGAACTGCTGCCGCTCCCGGGCATAGCCGACCGCGTAGTCCAGCGCCGCCTGGGCCAGGCCAACCGCGCAGGCCGCGATCCCCAGCCGGCCCGAGTCCAGCGCGGACATCGCGATGCCGAAGCCCCTGCCCTCCCCGCCGATCAGCCGCTCCGCCGGCACCCGCGTCCCATCGAAGACGACCTGCGCCACCGGAGAAGCGTGCAGCCCCATCGTGCGCTCCGGCAGCTGCGGCTCGATCCCAGGCAGGTTCCGGTCCGCGAGCAGGCAGGAGATGCCCGACGCCCCGGCACCGCCGGTACGGCAGAAGATGTTGTAGAAATCCGCCACGTGGGCGTGCGTGATCCACGCCTTCGTGCCGGAGACGACGTACTCCTCGCCGTCGAGGACGGCCCGGGTGGTCAGACTCGCGGCATCCGAACCGCCCTGCGGCTCGGAGAGACAGTACGCGCCCAGCAACTCCCCACCGATCAGCTCGGGCAGCAGCTTCCGCTGCTGCGCCGTGCCGTACTCGGCGAGTGGGAAGCAGGACAGGGTGTGGACGCTGATCGCCTCGGCGGCCGCGAGCCAGCGGCTGGCCAGGATCTCCAACACCTGCAGGTACACCTCGTACGGCTGGGCGGCGCCGCCGTACTCCTCCGCGTACGGCAGGCCGAGCAGGCCCGACCGACCCAGGGTGCGCAGCACCTCCCGGGGGAACTCGGCGCGCTCCTCGTGGTCGGCGGCCTTCGGCGCGAGCTCCCGGTCGGCGAGTTCGGTGGCCAGGTCCAGCAGGTCGTGGGCCTCGTCGGTGGGGAGGATCCGGTCGACAGTCATGGGTTGATGAGCTCCGTGGGGGGTGGGGTTGAGCCGTCGCGCCCACCAGCTTAACGGTCGTTCGGCTCGCCCCACCGCCGCGGCACCGGAACGCGCAGCGGAGGTCATCGGCCGGTCCCCCGCTGCCCACATCCACGCCGATGTCGGTGCGGTGTGCCAGGCTGTCCCGCATGCCAGCCCCGCTGATGCTCGTGGACGCGCCCAGCCTCTACTTCCGGGCATACTTCGGCATTCCGGAGTCCGCCGCGGTCGGGCCCGACGGCCAACCGGTCAACGCGGTCCGCGGCTTCCTCGACATGTTGGCGAGCCTGGTCCGCACCCGCCGGCCGGGCCGGATGGTGTGCGCGATGGACCACGACTGGCGACCCCAGTGGCGGGTGGCCCTCCTGCCGTCGTACAAGGCGCACCGGGTGGCGCCGGAGGGGGGTGAGGTGGTTCCCGACACGCTGGGTCCGCAGGTCCCGGTGATGCTCGACGTGCTCGACGCGCTCGGCGTAACCACCGTCGGCGCCACCGGCTACGAGGCTGACGACGTGCTCGGCACCCTCTCGGTCACCCAGCCGGGCCCGGTCGAGGTGGTCTCCGGCGACCGCGACCTGTTCCAGCTGGTCGATGACGCCCGGCGGGTGCGGCTGCTCTATGTCGGGCGGGGGGTGGCGAAGCTGGCAGACTGCGACGACGCTGCCGTCCAGGCCCGATACGGGGTGCCCGCCGCCCGCTACGCCGACTTCGCCGCGCTGCGCGGTGACCCCAGCGACGGTCTGCCGGGGGTTCCCGGCGTCGGTGAGAAGACCGCGGCCCGGCTCGTTGACCGGTACGGCGACATCGCCGGTGTGCTCGCCGCCCTGGACGATCCGGCTGCCGGTTTCGCGCCGGGGCTACGGGCGAAACTCAGCGCCGCGCGGGAGTACCTGGCCGTCGCCCCGACGGTGGTCCGGGTCGCCCTCGATGTGCCGCTGCCCGCCCTGCCCACCGACCTGCCGGCCGCACCGGCTGACCCCGATCGGCTGCTCGACCTCGCCGAGCGGTGGAACCTAGCCGGCGCCGTCCGGCGCCTGGTTGACGCCCTGGCCCACCGCGCGGACTGACCGCCGTCGCCAGCCGTCCCCGGCGCGCGGTGCCGGGGACGGTGCGGTGCGGTGCGGGGGGGGTGCGGTGCGGGGGGTGCGGTGCCGGACGAGAGGTGACTCGTCAGGCGGTGGCCTGGTAGGAGAGCACCCCGCGGTTCACCGCGACGATGGCCTGCCGCGCGGTGCTACGCAGCTCGGAAGAGGCGCCGCCGGACTCGGCCAGTTGGCCGAGCAGGTCCACCACCTGCCGGGCCCAGCGGACGAAGTCGCCGGCCGGCATCTCGCCGTCGATGTGGCCGCTGACGAGAACCTTCGCGAGTGGCTCACCACGGGCCCAGCGGTAGACCGGCCAGGCGAAGCCGAGATCCGGCTCCCGGGTCACGGTCAGCCCCTGTGCCGCCTCGTCGGCCTCGATCTCCCCCCACAGCTTCAACGTCTCGTCAACCGCCGTCGCCACCGCGCCCCGCGGCAGCGACGCGCGCTCGTCAACGTCCCGGCGGGCCTCGAAGACCACCACCGACACCGCCGCCGCCAACTCGGCCGGGCTGAGCCCATTCCACACGCCACGACGCAGGCACTCGGCGACCAGCAGATCCGCCTCCGTCCAGATCCGGCTCAACATCCGACCGGCGTCGGTGACGCCCCCGTCGACGGCCAGGTAGCCGCGGGCCGTCAACAGCGCCACGATCCGGTCGAAGGTGCGGGCCAGGGAACCGGTCCGGCCGGTCACCCGCTGCCGCAGCTCCTCGGTGTCCTTCTCCAGCCGGCGGCGACGCTCCGCCCAACGGGCGTGCTCCTCCCGTTCCGGGCAGGCGTGGCACGGATGGCGGCGCAGCTCGGCGCGGAGCTGCACCAGCCGGTCGTCCTCCCCGCCACCGCGCCGCGACCGGCCACCCCGCCGGCTGCCGTGCCGGTTCAGCCCGGTGCCGCTGACCGCGGCGGCCAGGTCCCGGCGCGCGGCCGGGGAGCGGTGGTTGAAGTGTTTGGGCACCCGAATCCGGGTGAGCACCTCCGCCGGGGTGGTGAAGTCACCCGGGCCCACCCGGCCCGCCCAACGGTCCTGGGTCAGCACCAACGGACGGGGCTCCCCGAAGCCGGCGGCCGCCGGGTCCAGCACCACCGCAAGGCCAGCGCGCCGGCCGGACGGCACCCGGATCACGTCGCCGACCCGCAGCCGCTCCAGCGAGACGATCGCCGCCGCCTTCCGCTGGCTCTGCCCCTGCCGGGCCAACTCCCGCTCCCGGTCGGCGATCGCCACCCGGATCGCGAAGTAGGCGTCGAAGTCACCGTGCTGGCAGGCCGCCTCCACGCCGTACGCCTGGACCGTCTCGGTGTTGCGCTGCACCTGCCGCGCCAGCCCGACCACCGACCGGTCCGCCTGGAACTGCGCGAACGAGGATTCCAGCAACGCCCGGGCCGGCTCCGCGCCCACGCTGCCGACGAGGTTGACGGCCATGTTGTACGACGGCCGGAAACTCGACCGCAGCGGGTACGTACGGGTGGATGCCAAGCCAGCCACGTGCCGCGGGTCGGTCTCCGGGGACCAGACCACCACCGCGTGCCCCTCCACGTCGATACCACGGCGGCCCGCCCTGCCGGTGAGCTGCGTGTACTCGCCGGGCGTCAGGTCCACGTGCGCCTCGCCGTTGTACTTGACCAGGCGCTCCAACACCACGCAGCGGGCCGGCATGTTGATGCCCAGCGCGAGGGTCTCGGTGGCGAACACCGCCTTCACCAGCCCGCGGACGAACAGCTCCTCGACGACCTCCTTGAACGCCGGCAGCATGCCGGCGTGGTGCGCGGCGAGGCCCCGCTCCAACCCGTCCAGCCAGTCCCAGTAGCCGAGCACCGACAGGTCCTCGCCCGGGATGGTGGTGATCCGACTCTCCACCACCCGACGGATCTCGGCCCGCTCCTCCGGTCCGGTGAGCCGCAGCCCGGCGGCGAGACACTGCTGCACCGCCGCGTCACAGCCGGCACGGCTGAAGATGAACAGGATCGCCGGCAGCAGCCCCTCGCGGTCCAGCCGGTCGACGATGTCCGGGCGCATCGGCCCCCGCCAGCGCGGCCCACGCCGACCCCCCGGGCCGCCACCGCGCCCGTCCCCCAACTCGAGGCGGCGCAGCGTGTCCCGGGTGTAGCGCAGCAACTCCGGATGCACATCGTGCTTGCGCGCGGCGTCGGCGTCGTGGAACAGGTCGAACATCCGCCGGCCAACCAGCATGTGTTGCCACAACGGCACCGGCCGGTGCTCGCTGACCACGACCTCGGTCTCGCCGCGCACCGTGACCAGCCAGTCGGCGAACTCCTCCGCGTTGGACACCGTCGCCGACAGCGACACCAGCGTGACCGAGGCGGGCAGGTGGATGATCACCTCCTCCCACACCCCGCCGCGGAACCGGTCGGCGAGGTAGTGCACCTCGTCCATCACCACGTACGCCAGCCCCTGCAGCGTCGCCGAGCCGGCGTAGAGCATGTTGCGCAGTACCTCGGTGGTCATCACCACCACCGGCGCATCACCGTTGATGGCGTTGTCCCCGGTGAGCAACCCGACCTGGTCGGCGCCGTGCCGGTCAACGAGATCGTGGTACTTCTGATTCGACAACGCCTTGATCGGCGTGGTGTAGAAGCACTTGCGGCGCCCCGCGTCAGCCGAGGTCCCGCCCCGCAGCGCCAGGTGGACGGCGAACTCACCGACGACCGTCTTGCCGGCGCCGGTGGGGGCGCAGACCAGGACGCCGCTGCCGCGCTCCAACGCCTGGCAGGCCTCCCGCTGAAAGTCGTCGAGGTCGACGCCGAGGTCGAGGGCGAACTCGTCCAACGCCGGGGACAGGGGGGCCTGTGCGGCCCGGCGGCGTGCCGCGGCGTACCGCTCGGCGGGGCTCGACATGGGACCAAGATTAGTGCGTGCCGCGCCGGTGCGCCCCACGAGGCCGTCCCGTCCGGAGCCGTCCGGGGCGGTCGGTAGGGTGCACGGCGTGCCGGACCGTACCGAACCCGCTCAGACAACCGCCCCGGGTCGTGCTGTTTCCCCGACGGCATCCCGCCGTCCCGTGGAGGCGGTGCTCTTCGATTTCCACGGGACGCTCGCGCAGGTGGAGGAGGCTACCGCCTGGGTGACCGCGGCGGCTGCCAGCTGTGGAACCGCGCTGGACCGAATCCGCGCCACCGCCCTCGCCGACCGGCTGGTCACCGCCGGCCGGGCCGGGGGGCCACTGCCCCCGCGGGTCCCGCCCGCGCTGGCCGAGCTCTGGGCCGACCGGGACCTGTACCCGCATGCGCACCGCGGCGCGTACACCGGACTCGCGGCGACGGTCGACGCCGGGATCGACGGGCTCGCCGACGCGCTCTACGAGCGGTTGCTGGTGCCCCAGGGGTGGGTGCCGTACCCGGATACGGCCCCCACCCTGGCCGCGCTGCGCGCCGCCGGGGTACGGGTGGGTGTGGTCAGCAACATCGGTTTCGACATCCGGCCGCTCTTTGCCGCCTGGGGGCTCGCCGACCTGGTGGACGGGTACGTGCTGTCGTACGAGGTGGGGCGCTGCAAGCCCGACCCGGGTATCTTCCTGCACGCCTGCGGGACGCTGGCCGTTGACCCGGAACGGGTGCTCATGGTTGGGGACACCCCCGCCGACGCGGGCGCGGTGGCGGCCGGCTGCGCGGTGCTGGTGCTCCCGCCCGGCGAGGCGGGCCGGCCGAACGGGCTCGGCGCGGTGCTGGACTTGGCGGTGCCGGGCTGACCGGCGATCAGCGCAGCAGCCGTACCGCCGCCGGGGCCGCGGTGACCGTCACCGGCAGTTCGGCCACCGGCTCCCCGTCGGCGTAACCGGTGATGCCCGCGGCGGCCACCTCCACCGTCCGGGCCCGGAAGCTGCGCACCAGCGGGTGGTCAACGTGCGTCCCCGGGTAGATGCGGCGTTTGATCCGCAGCAGCGTACGCCGGTTGAACCGCCCGCCGACCACGACGTCGAGCAGCCCGTCGGTCGGGTCGGCGGCGGGGCAGATCCGCATCCCACCGCCGTAGCGGGCGCAGTTGCCGATCGCCACCAGCACGGCGTCCAGCTCGTGGGTCACCCCATCGAGGCGCAACGTGTAACGGCGGGGCCGCAGCCGGGCCAGCTCCACCAGGATCGCCAGGTCATAGCGGCGCGGGCCACGGGGCCACCGCATCCGGTTGGCCCGCTCGTTGATGATCGCGTCGATGCCGGCGGCGAGCACCGCCCCGTACCACCGCTGCGTGCCATCGGCCGCAGTGGTACGAGCCAGGTCGATCGGATGGGAGCGGCCGTGCCGTAGCGCGGCGGCGATCACGTCCGCTGCGGCGAGGGGGTCGGCCGGGAAGCCGGTGTCGCCGGCGAAGTCGTTCCCGGTCCCCGCCGGCACCACCCCGAACGGCACCGCAGTGCCCGCCACCGCCTGTAGCGCCAGGTGCGCGGTCCCGTCACCGCCGACCGCGACCAGCGCTACCGCGCCGTCTGCGACCGCCGCGCGACAGGCCGCCTGAGCCTCCGCCGGAGTCCCCGCCGCGAGCACCCGCACCGGATGACCGCCGGCCGCCAGTCGGTGCACCACAGTGGGCAGCAGCCCGCGATGGCGCCCCCGGCCGGCGCTCGGGTTGGCCAGGACAGCGACTGGACGACCGGTACCGGAAAAATCGACTGCGGTCACGGCGTGCACCGTACCGGGACGGGACCGGTGCCGCACCCCCACCCGACGCCGCGGGCGGGCAGGGGCACCAGCGTCAGGTCATGTCATGTCGTCGTAGCGGCGCTCGATCGGCGTAGGCTTGGCGACCGGCTCCGGCTCCGCGACGGACTCCGGCGCCCCAACTGGGGCGCTCGCCTCGACCGGGTCAGTCCCCTCCGCCAGCGGCGACGCCTCGTCGTCGGCGACGTCGGCGTAGGTCTCCTTGCCCCGGCCCCGACGCTTGTCGTTGAGGAACGCGACACCGACGGCCGCGAAGTAGAGGGCACACAGGCACAACGCCAACGCGGTCATACCGAACGGGTCGGGCGTGGGCGTGACCACCGCCGCGAAGGCGAAGAACACGAACACCGCCACTCGCCACCAGCCCAGCAACCGCTTCGCGCTGGCCACACCGACGAAGTTGAGCATCAACACGATCAGTGGGAACTCGAACGCCACCCCGAACAGCAGGATCAGGTTGGTGACGAACGAGATGTACCGGGTGATGTCGAGGGTGGTGTTGATCTCGGGGCCGGAGACCTGCAGCAGGAACTCCAGGCCCTTGGAGGTCACGAAGTACGCCAGCACCGCGCCAGCGGCGAACAGCGGCGCGGCGAGCGCGGTGAAGGCGTACGCGTAGCGCCGTTCGTGCTTGTGCAGGCCGGGGGCGATGAAGGCCCACAGCTGGTACAACCACACCGGCGCGGCGAGGATCAGCCCCACCCACAGACCGATCTTGAGGTTGAGCAGGAACAGGTCGGCGGGACCGAGCTGCACGAAGTCACAGGTGCCGTCGGTGGTCTGCGCCTGGGGAAGCTCGCAGTAGGGCCGCTGCAGGACGCCGCGCACCGGCCCGGCGAGCCAAAGGCCGACGCCGAAGCCAATCAGGATCGCCAGCGACGCCTTGAACAGCCGGTTACGCAGCTCACGGACGTGCTCGACCAGCGTCATCGAGCCTTCCGAGGCCCGTTGGAAACTGCTCGGGCCGCCTTTACGGAGGGCGAAGGCCACGGTGGTCGGGCCCCTCGATCAGTTGTCGCGGGTGCGCTGCACCGGGTCAACGACCGGCTGCTGCTGCGGCGGGGCCGGATAGGTCGGCTGCTGGGGGTACGGCTGCCCCTGCTGCACCTGCGGCGGCAGGGGCTGGTGGCCAGCCTGGGCGTCGGCCTTCTCGGCCAGGTCACGGTCGTCGTCGTGCAGGCTCTTCGTCTCGGCCTTGATGATCCGCAGCGAACGGCCCAGCGAGCGGGCCGCGTCGGGGAGCCGCTTCGCGCCGAAGAGCAGGATCAGCACGACCACGAGTACGGCGATGTGCCACGGCCTTAGGGCACCCATGGGAAGCTCCGGTCTCTCGGTGTCGGGCAGGTGGTGTCGCAGCCATCGTACGTGCGTCCGGCAGCGTTGCCACCCGCTGGGTGCTACGGGACCATGCCGGCTGGGTGAAGTCTAGGCCAACCGTGGATGTCCCCGGCACGCTGCTTCGTCCCGACCCGGACCACCGTGGGCAGCGCGGGCCACCGTGGGCGGCGCGGTTGCTACCTGCCGTGGCGGGACCGGACCGTGGCGGCCCGGTGCTGGACGGTCGTCAGCTGTTCCTGCAGCCCCTCGGCCCGTGCCTGCAGCGCCACCGCGGTCGTCTGGAGCGCCGCGGCCTCATCCGCGTGCCGTTGCAACGCCACCGCCGCCCGCCGCAGCCGAGGCAACCGGGTCAACACCGGACGCACGGCCAGCCCGAGCAGCACGAACGGGAGCAGCACCAGCGCGACCACGATCCACATCACCACGGCGCCCAGCCTACTGGCCCTTCCCCGCGGCCGCCGCGTCGGCCACTGCGCCCGGTGGCGGGTCGGCCACTGCGCCCGGTGGCGGGGTCGCGTACGCCGAAAGGGCCGCGGTCGCCGCGGCATGCACCTGTGCGGCCAGCTCCGCCGGCGCCACCACGGTGACCTCCGGGCCCAGGCCCAACACGAAGCGGCGGGCCCAGCCCAGGTCGGTGACCCGGAGCGAGACCAGCCACTCGCCGTCACCCGGCTCGACCCGCTCACACGGGTAGTACTCGGTGATCCACCGCTCGCTCCGACCGATTCGCAGGGTGACCAGCGGCAGATCCGCCGTGGGCCGGAACGCACCGCCGCTGAGGTCGTGCGGCACCGCCTGCGCCGGCACCCGCGCCGGCTCGTCCGACCGGGTCACCGCGTCGATCCGGTCGACCCGGAACATCCGCATCCCCTCCGCCCGGCGGCACCAGGCCTCCAGGTACGCCTGACCGCCGATGACGAGCATTCGCAGGGGGTCGACGGTCCGCTCGATCGTCTCGTCCCGGGCCACCGAGTAGTAGGTGATCCGCAACGCCCGGCCGCTCTCCACCGCCGCCCGCAGCTCCGCCACCCGATGGTTGTCCGCCGGCAGCCGTACCGCGACCGGGGTGCCCAGCCGGTCACCCGCGGCATTTTCGATTTTGACCAGAGCCCGCTCCACCGCTTCCCGGTTGGCCACCCCCGGCGTCTCCGCCAGCATGCGCAACGCCACGACCAGCGCGAGGGCCTCGTCGGGAGTCAGCCGCAACGGCCGATCAATACCGGCGTCGTAGGTGATCGTCACCCGGTCGCCGTCGAAGGCCATGTCGATCAGATCCCCCGGGCCGTAGCCCGGCAGCCCGCACACCCAGAGCAGCTCCAGATCCTCCCGCAGCTGCCGCTCGGTCACCCCCAGGTCACCCGCCGCCTCGGCGATCTCGATGCCGGGCCGGGCCAACAGGAAGGGCACCAGGTTGAGCAGCCGGGCCAACCGGTCCGCGGAGGTACGGGACCCGGGCCGGGCCGACCCGGTCATCGAGCACTCCCCGCAACGACGTCGTGGCGCGCGGCGGTTTCCTTGAGTCGCTGGATGACCGCCTCCCGCACCTCCGGTGGATCGAGCACCCGCACGTCCGGGCCGTAGCCGACGAGCTGACCGGCGAGCGCCTCCGGATCCGCGTACGGCAGGACGAGCTGGTCACCGGTGGAGCCCGAGGTCGTCTCCACCGCCCACCGGCGCAGCCCGGCAGCCCGGTTGGGCGCGACGAGCACCCGGGCGCGGCCGGTGCGCTCCACCGGACCGGACGAGCGGGCGACGTAGCTGATCAGGTCCACCTCGGCCGGCGGCTCGTACGCCCCCGACTGGCCCACCGTCCGAACCGCCCCCACCACCCGGGAGAGGCGGAAACAGCGGGCCGCGGCCCGATCCAGGTCGTGCCCCACCACATACCACCGGCCCCGCCAGCAGACCACCCCCCACGGCTGCAGTCGGCGGGCAGACGGCTCGTCCCGGTCCGGCACCCGGTAGTCGAAGGCCACCTCGCGGCGGTCCCGGGCCGCCGCGGTCAGCGGCGCGAAGGCCGGATCGACGGTCACCATCGGCTCCAGGCCGAGCGTGGCCTGTGGGTCCACGTCAACGCCGGCCGCGCGTAGCTTCGCCAACCCGGACGACGCGGCGGCGGCCAGCCCAGCGTGCTGCCACAGCCGGGCGGCGATGCCGACCGCCGCGGCCTCGTCCGGCTCGAGCGGGATCTCGGGCAACGCATACTGCCGGCGGGCGATGCGATAGCCCGGCTCGAGGTCGAAGGCGCTGGCCGTCCCGGTCTCCAGCGGGACACCGAGCTCGCGCAGCTCGGCCTTGTCCCGCTCAAACTTACGTTGGAACGCCTCGTGGTCCCGCACGTCGTGTGGATCATGCTGGTAGCCGGGCACGGTCGCGGCGATCTGCACGGCGGTCAGGAACCGTCGCGTGGACAGAAGACAGATCACCAGGTTGACCAGGCGTTCGGTACGGGTCCGCGACACGCTATGACGCTAGCAGCCAACGCTGCGAACAAATGTACCTATCACGCCGCGCGTCTTGCCCCGGCCGGTCACCGGGACCGGTCCGGCGGCCCCGGGCACCCCGGACGCCGGGCCCACCCGGCTCGACCGCTAGCGTCGCGCGCATGGTGCGATGGCGGTCGGGAACGGTAACGGAAATCCGACGGGAATGGAACGGCGCGGTCGAGTTGGCCGTCACCCTCCCCGACGACTCGACGATGCGCGCGCTGGCCTACCCCGAGTTGGTGGGTCAACCACGCGTCGGCGATCGGGTGCTGCTCAACGTCGGCGCCCTGCTGATGGGTCTCGGCACCGGCGGCTACGCCCTGGTCGTGGCCCTGCCGGACCGGCTGCCACCGGACCCGCCCGCAGCGGCGGACAATCGGGCCGGGGGCCACCTGGTCAAAGCCCGCTACACCCCGTTGCAGCCGATCCTGCTCGGCGTTGACGAGGAGGCGTCCCCGCACCGGGCGGCCCTGGCCGACGCCGACGACCTGGGCGGCCTGCCCGTGGTCACCGCCGACCTGCACTCCGCTCTCCCGGCGGTACTCGCCGGGATCCGCACCGACGCACCCGACGCACGGGTGGCGTACCTGCTCACCGATGGGGGCGCGCTGCCGGCCTGGTTCTCCCGCACCCTGGCCGGGCTCCGCGGACACCTCGCCGGCACGATCAGTGTGGGGCAGGCATTCGGCGGCGACCTGGAGGCGAGCACCCTGCACTCCGGCCTACTCGCCGCGCGGCACGTGCTCCACGCCGACCTGGCCGTCGTCGCCCAGGGGCCCGGCAACCTCGGTACCGGTACCCGCTGGGGTTTCTCCGGGGTGGCGGTCGGCGAGGCGGTCAACGCGATCGCCGCACTGGGCGGGCGGCCGGTCGGGTCCCTCCGCATCTCCGCCGCGGACCCCCGCCCCCGACACCAGGGCGTCTCGCACCACAGCCTGACCGCGTACGGTCGGGTAGCCCTGGCCCCCGCCGAGTTGGTCGTGCCGGACCAACTCGACCCGACGCTGGCCGCAGCGGTCGAGGCGGCTCTGGCCCCGCTCACCGCCCGGCACCAGGTGCGCCGGGTGCCGGTGACCGGCCTCGACGCCGCGCTGCGGGCCAGCCCGGTGGCGCTGTCGACGATGGGTCGCGGCCTGGATGCGGACCACGCTTACTTCCTCGCCGCCGCGGCGGCCGGACGGTACGCCGCGCGGCTCGCCCGCTGACCGCCGCTCAGGCCATCATCACCAGGGCGGCCAAACCCGCCACCATCGCGGCCAGGGCGAGCGCCAGCACCCAGGTGGGCACCGTGTACTCGCCGCGGCGGTTTCGCTCGATCTCGGCACGAATCTTCTGGCGGCGGCGCTCGGTCCAGCTCTGCTTCTCGGAGCCGGAGCCGCCCGGAGGACTTGGCATCATGGCGTGGCCAGCCTACCCCGCAACCGCCGGGCAGGCTCACCGCGCCCGCCACGCTCACATGCTGGCGATCAGCCGCTCCACCCGCTCGTCGTACGCCCGGAAGGGGTCCTTGCACAACACGGTGCGCTGCGCCTGGTCGTTGAGCTTCAGGTGCACCCAGTCAACCGTGAAGTCCCGCCGCTTCTCCTGGGCGTGCCGGATGAACTCGCCCCGCAGTCTCGCCCGGGTGGTCTGCGGCGGCGTCTCCTTCGCCTCGAAGATCTCCGGATCGGTCGCCGCCCGGTCCACCTGGCCCCGCCGTTCCAGCAAGCCGTACAGGCCCCGGCCGCGACGGAGGTCGTGGTAGGCGAGATCCATCTGCGCCACCCGCGGATGCGACAACGGCAGGTCATGCTTGCGTTGATACCGCTCGATCAGACGTAGCTTGGTCACCCAGTCGATCTCCCGGGCCACCGGCTCCAGATCACCGGTCTCCACCGCCCGCAGCACCCGGCCCCAGAGCTCCACCACCCGCTTCGCTGTCTGATCGCCGCCGCGCCGCTCGACAAACTCCGTGGCCTTCGCCAGATATTCCTGCTGGATCTCCAGCGCGCTGATCTCCTTCCCGGAAGCCAGCCGGACCTTCCGCCGCCCGGTGATGTCGTGCGACACCTCGCGGATCGCGCGGATCGGATTCTCCAGCGTCAGGTCCCGTATCACCACCCCGGACTCGATCATCCGGAGCACGATGTCCGCGGCGCCCACCTTCAGCAGGGTGGTGACCTCGTTCATGTTCGAATCGCCGACGATCACGTGCAGTCGGCGGTACCGCTCCGCGTCCGCGTGCGGCTCGTCCCGGGTGTTGATGATCGGCCGGCTCCGGGTGGTCGCCGACGAAACCCCCTCCCAGATGTGCTCGGCCCGCTGCGACAGGCAGTAGACAGCCCCCCGCGGCGTCTGGAGGACCTTCCCCGCACCACAGATCAACTGCCGGGTGACCAGGAACGGGATCAACACATCCGCCAACCGGCCGAACTCGCCGTGCCGGGAGACGAGGAAGTTCTCGTGGCACCCGTACGAGTTCCCGGCCGAATCGGTGTTGTTCTTGAACAGGTAGATCTCACCCGCGATGCCCTCGTCGTGCAGCCGCTTCTCCGCGTCGACGAGCAGTCCCTCCAGGATCCGCTCGCCCGCGCGGTCGTGCGCCACCAGATCGGCCACCGAGTCGCACTCCGGCGTCGCGTACTCCGGATGCGAGCCGACATCCAGGTACAGCCGGGCGCCGTTGCGCAGGAAGACATTGCTCGACCGGCCCCACGACACCACCCGCCGGAACAGGTACCGCGCGACCTCGTCGGGGGACAACCGGCGCTGCCCACGATAGGTGCAGGTGACGCCGTACTCGGTCTCGAGGCCGAAGATTCGCCGCTCCATGATGAGACACTAGCCGCACAAGGCGACATCTGGGCAGTGCTCACCACACCCGTCCCCGCCGGCTCGGGGCCGACTGTGGCCCGCGCCGCCCCGACCCCGGGGTACGGTGCAAGCCGTGAGGATCCTCGTCACTGGCGGGGCCGGCTTCATCGGTTCAGCGTATGTGCGCCGGCTACTCCGCGACACCGAACCGGTTCCGCGGCCAGACCGGGTAACCGTGCTCGACTCGTTCACGTACGCCGGAACCGAAGGCAGCCTCGCCCCCGTCTGGGACGACCCCCGCCTGCACGTCGTCCGCGGCGACGTACGCGACGTGAAGCTGGTGGACGCCACCGTCGCCGGACACGATGTCATCGTCCACTTCGCCGCCGAATCCCACGTGGACCGTTCCATCCACAGCGCCAGCCCGTTCGTCAGCACCAACGTGGGCGGCACCGGTGTCCTCCTCGACGCCGCCCTGCGGCACCGGACCGGACGGTTTCTCCACGTCTCCACCGACGAGGTGTACGGCTCCATCGACCAGGGCTCGTGGCCCCCCTCAGCGCCGCTGAACCCCAGCTCCCCGTACTCGGCCAGCAAAGCCGCCGCCGACCTGCTCGCCCTCTCCTACCACCGCACCCACGGGCTGGACGTGGTCATCACCCGGGGCGCCAACAACTACGGCCCTTTTCAGCACCCCGAGAAGCTGATCCCGCGCTTCGTCACCAACCTTATCGATGGGCACAACCTGCCGCTGTACGGTGACGGCGGTGACATCCGGGACTGGCTACACGTGGAGGACCACTGCACCGGCATCGCGCTGGCGCAGCGGGACGGCCAGGCCGGAATGGTGTACCACCTCGGCGGGGGCACTGCCCTGACCAACCGGGAACTGACCGGCGCGCTGCTCACCACGTTCAACGTCGGCTGGGATCGGGTGACACCGGTAACCGACCGAAAGGGCCACGACCGCCGGTACGCCCTCGACACCACCACGACAAGGCGCGATCTCGGCTGGGAACCCACCGTCGACTTCGATCAGGGTTTGGCCGCCACCATCGACTGGTACCGGGAGAACCGGGCTTGGTGGGAGCCGCTGATCGAGGCGTGAACGGCCGCAGTCGGTGGCCCTGGCTGGCCTAGGAATCGGGGCGTTCCGCCGCCTCGGTCGAGTCCGCCGCCTCGGTCGAGGCTTCCGCCGATGCGGCCGCGGCCTCGCTATCGTCGAGCAGCGCGGCCAACGCCGCGCCGGTTACCCGCCGGAAGGTCCGTCCGGCCCGGCCGCGGTCCAGGATGGCGACCTCCAACTGGTCGGCCGCGATCGTGCGGGCGGCCCCGCCCTCCCCGCCGACGCTACCCAGGGCCTGCACCGCCACCTTGACCGCGTCCCCCAGCGACATGTCCGGCCGGTGGTTCGACTTCAGCACCCCAGCGATCGCCTCGGTCTGACCACCCATCGCCATCCGGCCGGGCTCATCGTTGACAGAGCCGTCGTAGGTCAGCCGGTACAGCTCGTCCTCCGCCGCCGTTGCCCCGACCTGGGCGACACAGATCTCCACCTCGAACGGCTTGGACTGCTCGGTGAAAATCGCCCCGAGCGTCTGCGCGAACGCGTTGGCGAGCGCCCGCCCGGTCACGTCCCGCCGGTCGTAGCTCAGACCGTTCAGGTCAGCCATCCGCACACCCGCCCGCCGCAGGTTCTCGAACTCGTTGTACCGGCCCACAGCGGCGAAGCCGATCCGATCGTAGATCTCACCGACCTTGTGCAGGGCGCTGGAGAGGTTCTCCGCGACGAAGAGCACCCCGCCGGCGTAACTCAGGACCACCGCGCTGCGCCCGCGGGCGATGCCCTTGCGGGCCAGCTCGGAGCGGTCGCGCATGATCTGCTCGGGCGAGGCGTAGAACTGCATGGCCACGATAGAAGTCTCCTAACGGCCTTGTGCTGGTCGATGGGGGTCGGGTAGCGGACTCAGCCGCCCGGATTCTCCATCCGGCCGGCGACCACACTCTCGGCGATCGCCGCCGTCTCCGCCTCGGTGAGTCGGTGCGTGCCCTCCGCCGTGGCGGACATCACCACCGGATAGATCCGCCGGGTCAGGTCCGGCCCGCCAGTGGCGGTGTCGTCGTCAGCCGCGTCGTACAGGGCCTCCACGGCCAGGCGCACCGCATCGTCAACGGAGAGCCCGTACCGGAACCGCTTCTTCAGCGCCGACTTGGCGAACAACGAGCCGGAGCCGACCGCGTCGTAACCGACCTCCTCGTAAGGACCGCCGGTCACGTCGAAGCTGAAGATCCGACCGGCCTTCGCCGGGTCGGTCGCGGCCAGGTCGAACCCGGCGAAGAGCGGGACCACCGCCAGCCCCTGCATCGCCGCGCCGAGGTTGCCCCGCACCATCGCGGCCAACCGGTTGGCCTTACCGTCGAGCGAGAGCATCGCGCCCTCGATCTTCTCGTAGTGCTCCAGCTCGACCCGGAAGAGTCGGATCAGCTCGATCCCGATTCCGGCGGCGCCCGCCATGCCCACCAGGGAGTACGCGTCCGCCGGAAACACCTTCTCGATGTCCCGCTGGGCGATCAGGTTGCCCATGGTCGCGCGGCGGTCACCCGCCAGCACGACCCCACCGGCGGCGGCGATGGCGATGATGGTGGTGGCGTGCGGCGTCAGGTCCGTGGCCATCCCGGGCGGCAGCGGCCGTCGTCCGGGCAGCAACTCCGGCGCCGCCTGGCTCAGGAACGCGGAGAAGGAGGACGTTCCCGCGTTGGTGAAGAGATCCGGAAGACGCCCGGATGGGTCGAAAGCCGCTGCCACGTGGTTCCTCTCAGGTACGTGATCGTCCTGGTCGGTCTGCCCCGGATCTCTCCGGAACCAGCCAGGACCACCGTTGCGGTTAAGGCAGGGTATCCCGCACCCTTCCGGCGCGGTGATCGTGTCCAGGTGGTGGCGACTCCCGCCCGATGCCTATTCGCCACCCTTCTGCACGTAGCCCCGGACGAACTCCTCGGCGTTCTCCTCGAGGACGGAGTCGATCTCGTCGAGTAGGTCGTCCACGTCCTCGGTGATCTCGGCGTGTCGCTCGGCGGCCTCCGCGCTCGCCTCCGTCGTGACGTCCTCGATCTCCTCGCTCTGCTGGGACCGGTTGGTCTGCGACTGCCCACCGCTGTCACGGCTCGCCATGGCTGCCTCCTCCACGATCGTCTGCGACGAACTTACCTCGCGCGGACGACGAAATGGCCCGTCGCGCGCCAGTCACGTGATCCCGGGCCAGCACGTGGGACGGCTCAACCACCGGTGAGCGTCTCCAGCAGGTCCTTGGCGCTCTCGCAGCGGTCAAAGAGCGCACCGACGTGCGCCCGGGTGCCGCGCTCCGGCTCCATCATCGGCACCCGCACCAGCGACTCCCGGCCCACGTCGAAGATGACCGAATCCCAACTCGCCGCAACCACCTCAGAGGCGAACTGGGCGAGGCAGCGACCCCGGAAGTAGGCCCGGGTATCCTCCGGCGGCTCGGTCATCGCTACCTGGGCCGTTTCCGGGGGCAGCAGCGTCCTCATCGCGCCCCGTGACACCAACCGGTGGTAGAGCCCCTTCTCCGGGCGAACATCGGAGTACTGCAGGTCGACCAACTGCAGCTTGGACGCCCCCCAGCCGAGCTTCTCCCGCTCCCGGTAGCCCTCCAGCAACCGCAGCTTCGCCACCCAGTCGAGCTCGTCGGCGCAGAGGAAGACGTCCCGGCCCAGGCGGTCCAGCACGCTCTCCCAGCGGTCCAGCACGTCGGCGGTCTGCTCGTCCACGTCACTGCCGTACCGGTCGTCCACGAAGGAGCGCACCCGCTCGTAGTAGGCCCACTGGACATCCAACGCGGTGAGCCGCCGCCCGTCCCGCAGCCGCATGAGGTGGCCGAGGGAGGGGTCATGGCTGACCGCACGGAGCTCGCTGACCGGGTCCGCGATGCCGAGGTCGGGGACGAGCGCCTTCTCCTCGATCATGGTGAGGATCAGCGCGGTCGTGCCGACCTTGAGGTACGTGGAGATCTCCGACAGGTTGGCGTCGCCGATGATGACGTGCAGCCGGCGGTACTTGTCGGCATCGGCGTGCGGCTCGTCCCGCGTGTTGATGATGGGCCGCTTGAGCGTGGTCTCCAGCCCCACCTCGACCTCGAAGAAGTCGGCGCGCTGGGAGATCTGGAAGCCGCTCTGCCCGCCGTCCTGGCCGAGGCCGACCCGCCCGGCCCCGGCGACGATCTGCCGGGTGACAAAGAACGGAGTCAGATACGTGACGATGTCGGCGAAAGGGGTCTGCCGCCGCATCAGGTAGTTCTCGTGGGCGCCGTAACTGGCACCCTTGTTGTCGGTGTTGTTCTTGTACAGGTGAATGGGGTGGGTACCGGGGATGGTGGCGGCACGTCGGGCCGCCTCGGCCATCACCAGCTCTCCCGCCTTGTCCCAGCGCACCAGGTCCCGCGGCGTGGTCACCTCGGGAGTGGAGTACTCCGGATGGGCATGGTCCACGTAGAGCCGGGCACCGTTGGTGAGGATCACGTTGGCCAGGCCGAGATCCTCGTCGGCGAGGGCCTCGGCCGGGTCGTACGCGGCACCGGAATAGGTGAAGCCGCGGGCGTCGCGCAGCGGCGACTCCTCCTCGTAGTCCCAGCGAGCGCGTCCCCCGCGGTTGAGCTCGGGGCGCGCCCCGTAGGCATTGACCACCTGCGAGGAGGTGACCATCGGGTTGGCCCCGGCCTGACTGGGAACGGAGATGCCGTACTCGACCTCGGTGCCCATGATCCGTCTAACGCTCATCAACCTACCCGCTTCACTCGCCCCGACCGATCCCTTCGTCGAGAGTAGTCGGCACCGCGCCCGATCGTGACACGGCGGTGCGGAGCAATTACCCAGCGAACGTTACGGGCCCGGGTCCAGCAAGGTTACGGGCCCGGGTCCAACCACGACCCGGGCCCGTGTCCTTCGTCGTCAGAGATACTGGCCGGTGTTACTGGCGGTCTCGATGGACCGGCCCGCATCGGCGCCCTTGCCGCCGGAGACGAGCGTACGGATGTAGACGATCCGCTCGCCCTTCTTCCCGGAGATGCGCGCCCAGTCGTCGGGGTTGGTGGTGTTGGGTAGGTCCTCGTTCTCCCGGAACTCATCAACGCAGGCGTCGAGGAGGTGTTGCAGTCGCAGGCCCTTTCGGGCCGAGGTGAGGAACTCCTTGATGGCCATCTTCTTGCCCCGGTCCACGATGTTCTGGATCATCGCCCCGGAGTTGAAGTCCTTGAAGTAGAGGACATCCTTGTCGCCGTTGGCGTAGGTGACCTCGAGGAAGCGGTTCTCCTCGGTCTCCGAGTACATCCGCAGAACGACCGCGTCGATCATTGCCGCCACGGTGGCCTGCGGATCGCTGCCGTGCTCGGCCAGGTCGTCCGGGTGCAGGGGCAGGCCGGGGAGAATGTACTTGGAGAAGATATCCTTCGCCGCCTCGGCATCCGGCCGCTCGATCTTGATCTTGACGTCGAGCCGACCCGGTCGCAGGATCGCCGGATCGATCATGTCCTCCCGGTTGGAGGCGCCGATGACGATGACGTTTTCCAGGCCCTCCACCCCATCGATCTCGCTGAGTAGCTGCGGGACGATGGTGTTCTCCACATCCGACGAGACACCGGAACCCCGGGTACGGAACACGGAGTCCATCTCGTCGAAGAACACGATCACCGGTGTGCCCTCGCCGGCCTTCTCCCGGGCCCGCTGGAAGACCAGCCGGATGTGCCGCTCGGTCTCGCCGACGTACTTGTTGAGCAACTCCGGGCCCTTGATGTTGAGGAAGTAGCTGGTGTGCTTCTCCTCGCCACGTCGCTCGGCGATCTTCTTCGCCAGCGAGTTGGCCACCGCCTTGGCGATCAGCGTCTTGCCACAGCCCGGCGGTCCGTAGAGCAGGATGCCCTTCGGTGGCCGAAGCTGGTGCTCACGGAACAGGTCGGCGTGCAGGAACGGCAGCTCCACCGCATCGCGAATCTGCTCGATCTGCGCGTGCAGGCCGCCGATGTCGGTGTAGTCGACATCCGGCACCTCCTCCAGGACCAGCTCCTCGACCTCACTCTTCGGAATCCGCTCATAGGCGTACGCCGAGCGCGGCTCGATCATGAGGGAGTCACCCGCCCGAATCGGGGCGTCGATCAACGTCTCCGCGAGGTGCACGACGCGCTCCTCGTCTGAGTGGGAGACCACGAGAGCACGGTCGCCGGGAGCGCCGTCCGGCCCGGCGAGCACCTCCTTGAGCATGACCACCTCACCGGCCCGCTCATAACCGAACGCGTCAACGATGTTGAGCGCATCGTTGAGCAGCACCTCCTGCCCCCGGCGCAGCTCTGCGACCTCCAGAGACGGTGAGACGGCTACCCGGAGCTTGCGGCCACCGGTGAACACATCCACCGTGCCATCTTCGTGTCGCGCCAGGAAGACCCCGTAGCCGCTCGGCGGCTGGGCGAGTCGGTCGATCTCCTCCTTGAGCGTCACGATCTGCGCCCGTGCCTCCTTGAGAGTGCTCACGAGCCGCTCATTGTTCTCGGTCAGCCGCGCCAGTTGCGCCTGGGCGGCCGCCAGCCGCTCTTCGAGCTGCCGGACCTGTCGGGGGCTTTCGGTCAACTTACGCCGCACCAGAGCGAGTTCCTCTTGCAGGAACGCGACCTGCGTGGAGAGATCGTGGGCCTCCTTCTCCCACCGTGCGGCGCGCGAGTCCACGTCGTCGCTGCGTGCCACGTCCCACCTCCCCGGGGCTTGAACGTTCTGCCCTAACACTAGCCGCTATGAGGCCGATTCGGTCCCATGCGACACCCTCGTCACCGAACCTTGATCGCTCCGGGTGGGCCCGGGAACACATCCGACGGTTCGGGTACCGTCAAGGCGAACGACGGACGAACCTGGGGGAACGGTGATCGAGGTCGCGACGGACCAGCTACAGGTCTGGGTGGACCAGGACCTGTGCACGGGCGATGGGCTCTGCGTCCAGTACGCGCCAGAGGTCTTCGAGTTCGACATCGACGGACTCGCCTACGTCAAAGGGCCGGACGGTGAGCTGGTGCAGGCCCCGGGCGGCCGGGTGGAGGTGCCGGAACACCTCCGCCTTGAGGTCATCGACTCGGCGAAGGAATGCCCGGGCGAGTGCATCCACGTGCTCCGTGCCGGCGACGGCACGCCAGTCGCCGGCCCGGAAGCCGAAGACTGATCGCCGAGGCCGGCGGATTGACCGACACCCCCGGGCCCGGCACCACCGCCGCGGTCGGCGCCGCTGCCGGGGGTGGTGCTGCCGCACCCGAGTAGCTCCCACCGCACGCGGGCGCGGTCCGGCCCTCAGCCGAGTGGGTGCTGCTCAGTGCAGTGGCCGACCGACGGCCGAGGCGACCAATCGGGCGAACTCCTCAAGGCGGGCAATCTGCCCGGCGCCGCCGTCGTCCAGGGTCTTGCCGAAGCGCAACGCGTCATGCCGGGGAGCGCCGGCCCCCTCCTCGCCCGACGGCACCTCGTCCAATGACCTTAACAACAGGTAAACATCGATGCCGTCCACCCGCACGGTCCCGTCGTCGGCGCGGGTGAGTCGCCGCCGGCAGCCGACCTCGGTGACCGAGGAGACCGGAACCACCCGCAGCGAAGAGGTCATCGAGCCAGGTGGGCCGTCTCCGGGCGGGATGTCCTCGCCGTGCCACAGGACCAGGCGGCCGCCATCACAGATGACCACTTCCTGCCAGACGCCGTTGACCTCGTTGACGAACCGCTCCAGGGTGAAGCCGAGCACGGAGGCGCCGCGGAGCACCCCGCCGAGAGCCTCCAGGGCCACATCCGGGTCGCGCAGATAGGCGCGTGCCGCGGACTCGAGGTCCCGATACGGCGACCAGTCCGGAAACACCGCTGGCACCTCACCGCCGCCCAGGCCCGGCCGTTTCATTCCGCCTCCCCGCACCACCGGTCCACGCCGGTCGGCCGCTGTTGCGTCATTCCCCGCCGTCCTGCTCGACCGTCATGACCGTCATCCCTCCTGCGCCGACTCGGCCTGGGCGGCCGCCGCCTCCCGCAGCGCCGCACGGCGTTGCGCGTAGGCCTCCATCCCCTTGCTGGGCTTGCGCCGGCGAGGTGGGGCGGTAACCCCCGGGGCGAGCTTACGCGCCGACACCAGGAACGCGGTGTGCGCGATCATGCGGTGGTCGGGCCGAACGGCCAACCCCTCCGCGTGCCAGTCCCGGACCAGGGACTCCCAGGCCCGCGGCTCCGTCCAGCCACCCCGCTCCCGCAGCGCCTCCACCAGCTCGGAGAGCTGCGGGGTGGTGGCGACGTACCCGATCAGCACCCCGCCGGGCACCAGGGCCCGCTCGACCATGTCGAGCTTCTCCCAGGGGGTGAGCATGTCCAGGATGACCCGGTCGAAGCCGGTCTCCGGATTCGCCGCCACGTCCCCGACCCGCAGCCGCCAGGCCGGGTGCGGGCCGCCGAAGAACGCCTCGACGTTCCGTCGGGCGATCTGGGCGAAGTCGTCGCGCACCTCCCACGAGTGCAGCTCTCCGGTGGGGCCGACGGCCCGCAGGAGGGAGCAGCTCAGCGCGCCGGACCCGGCCCCCGCCTCCAGCACCCGCGCGCCGGGGAAGACGTCACCCATCGCGACGATCTGGGCCGAGTCCTTCGGGTAGATCACCTGGGCGCCGCGCGGCATCGACAGGACGTAGTCGGCGAGCAGCGGGCGCAGAGCCAGGAACGCCGTACCACCGCCGGCGGTGCTGACGACGCTGCCGTCGGGCTGACCGATCAGGGCGTCGTGGTGCAGGATGCCGCGGTGGGTGTGGAACTCCTTGCCCGGCTCGAGGGTGACGGTGTGCATTCGACCCTTCGGGTCGGTCAACTGCACCCGGTCACCGGGCGCAAACGGCCCCCGGCGCGCTGGAGGCGGTGCGGGGACGTGCTGGTCGGGCGCGTCGGAGGGCGGTGCGGTCACGTGTTCATCTCCGGTGGGGTTCGAGCAGTTGAGCAAGATCCGCGAGGTACAGGATGCCGACGACATCTTCGCCTGAGGTCACCACGTACTGTGCGCCCGGGTGCTGTCGCACGGTCTCCATCACCTGCTCGCCATCGAGACCGACCGGCACTGTCGGCACCTCGGCCAACGGCCGAGCCACCTCGTCAACCGGCAACCAGGGCCGACGGTTGACCGGGACCGCGGCGGCGGCGGCCGGATCGACCAGGGCATGTGGGCAGCCTGCGGAGTCGGTGACCAGCAGCGCGGCCGGGCGGTCGGTTCCGGTGGCGCGACGCTGCGCCTCGGCGAGTGGAGTGCCGGTTGGAACGTCGCAAACCGGACGGGCCAGCCGGGGGAGATCGATCAGCGGGAGCCGGCGGGTGATCCGGGCCAACCGAATCGACTGCCCGGCACCGCGCCAGAGGGTGAACGCGACCAGCAACATCAGCGGCATCGCGAGCAGCACCAGCGGCGTCGAGGGACCGGTCAGGGCTAGCACGACGGCGGCCCCGCCCGTACCGACGGCGACAACCCGACCAACCCAGCCCGCCACCTCGGTGGCCCGATGCCGGTCCCGGGTGGCGGCCCAGACGGCGGCCCGCAGCGCGCGGCCGCCGTCGAGCGGCAACCCGGGCAACGCGTTGAACACCGCGACCACGACGTTGCTCACCGCCAGCTGGAAGGCGAGCTGATGACCCAGGGTGTGCTCGGGTAACGCCAGGGTGACGGCGACCGCCGCCGCACCGAGTACCGCGGAAACCGCCGGACCGGCGAGGGACACCAGCAGATCAACCCGGGGCGTCGGGGCATCGCGGTCCATCTCGGTGTAGCCACCGAGCAGTTCCAGGGTGATGCCCTTGACCCCGATCCCGAACCGGCGGGCGGTGAGGGCATGGCCGAGCTCGTGCAACAGCACCGACCCAAGCAGGGAGACGACGAAGCCGAGGCCGATCAGGTAGCCACTGGCCGGAGAGAGCGCGAGCTCCTGACGGGCGAACTCGGCGTACAGCACGGTAACGGCCAGGGTGAGCAGCAGCATCGACCACTCGAGGTGCAGCGGCACCCCGATCACCCGGCCGACGGTCACCCCGGCTGGCCGGTGCCGGACTCGCCTTCTGGACTCCACCGGCCCGATGCTACGCGGGAGCGGATCATGCCCTGCAGACGGCGCGGGTCAGGCTGTCACCCGGGTGCCCTACCCTTTGCGGTCATGACAGCGGATCCGGTGGCAGCCCAGCAGCTCTCGCCCACGGCGGAGGTGCCGGCCACGGTACGGGCTTCGCTGTCCCCCTCCCGGGCGGCCGACTTCAAGACCTGCCCGTTGCTCTACCGACTCCGCAGCATCGACCGGCTGCCCGAGCAGCCCAGCATGGAGCAGGCCCGGGGCACCCTGGTCCACGCCGTACTGGAACGCCTGTTCGATCTTTCCCCCGCGGACCGTACCCCGAGGGCGGCCAGCGACCTGGTGGCTCCGCAGTGGGAACGGCTGGTCACCGAGCAGCCGGAGCTGGCTGCCCTGTTCACCGACGACACCGAGGCCCGGTCGACGTTCCTGCGCTCGGCCGCGGGGCTGCTTCAGGGCTATTTCGCGGTGGAGGATCCACGCCGCCTGGAGCCGGCCGAGCGGGAGAGTCTGGTCTCCGCGGTGGTGGACGAGGAATTGCTGATCCGGGGCTACCTGGACCGGTTGGACGTGGCGCCGGACGGCGCGCTGCGGGTGGTCGACTACAAGACCGGCGGCGCACCGCGGGAGGCATTCGAGGCGCGGGCGCTGTTCCAGCTCAAGTTCTACGCCCTGGTGCTTTGGCGTACCCGCGGCGTGGTGCCGCGGGTACTGCGGCTGCTCTACCTCAAAGATGCGGAGGTCTGCGACTACACCCCGGACGCCGACGAATTGGTGCGATTCGAGCGCACGGTGGTGGCGCTGTGGCGGGCGATCGAGGCGGCCACCGCCGCCCAGGATTTCCGCCCGCGGCCAAGCCGACTCTGTGACTGGTGCAACCACCAGCGGTTGTGTCCGAGTTTCGGGGGCACGCCGCCGCCGTTCCCGGTCGGCCCGGACCCGGCCAACTCGCTCCGTGACTCGCGGCCCCGGCCGATCTCCCCCGGCGCCGACGAGTGAGTGGACACCGGTTGCCGGTGGTGGTGCCGACATACCGGTCGGGCTGATCCGGCCCCGGCGCTGACAGTCCGCCCCGCGCCGCGGGGTTGTCCCGCTCACCTACCGTGACCAACAGCGGGCATGACGGGTTGACCATCACTGGACCACACCATGCGGGGTCGAGCCGTCGGGACGCGGCTCGACCCCACGGGCGCTCAGGGACAACCCCGAATGTCGATCGGGGGTACCCGCAGCACAAAATCCGCCCCGGCTCCGCCAGAAGTCGGAGGGATCCGGGCAGAGGAACGCCCATGATGGGACTGCCGCGCCGACCGAGGGGGACGGCGTGGACCAAACGACGAGAGGGAGAAGACGTGACCGCGACGGTAGGCCGTCAGGCGCAGGCCGCGGCCCGCGCGAGCGAGGTGTGGAAGGTGTACGGCAGCGGGGAGGCACAGGTGATCGCGCTTCGCGGGGTCAGCTGTGAGTTCGAGCAGGGCCGGTTCACCGCGATCATGGGTCCATCCGGTTCGGGCAAGTCGACCTTGATGCACTGCCTCGCCGGGCTGGACTCCGTAACTCGAGGCACGGTCTCGATCGGCGAGACCACGGTCACCGGCCTGGGGGATGCCGGGCTGACCAAGCTGCGGCGCGATCAGGTCGGATTCATCTTCCAACAGTTCAACCTGCTGCCGACGTTGACCGCGAAGGAGAACATCCTGCTGCCGCTGTCGATCGCCGGGCGCAAGCCGGACCAGGCCTGGTTCGACACGGTGATCGAGACCGTCGGGCTGCGGGATCGGCTGGGTCACCGGCCGGCACAGCTCTCCGGTGGGCAGCAGCAGCGGGTGGCGTGCGCGCGAGCACTGGTCAGCCGCCCGCAGGTGATCTTCGCGGACGAGCCGACCGGCAACCTCGACTCCCGGGCCGGCGCGGAGGTGTTGAAGTTCCTCCGCAACTCGGTGCGGGAGCACGGGCAGACCATTGTCATGGTCACCCATGACCCGACCGCTGCCGCCTACGCCGACCGGGTGGTCTTCCTCGCCGACGGAGAGATCGTCTCCGAGCTGATCCAGCCGACGGCGGAGACGGTGCTGGACACGATGAAGAAGCTCGACACCCAGGTCGAGGTGGGCGACTGATGTTCCGGGCGACCCTCAAAAGCCTGCTGGCACGCAAGCTCCGGCTGCTCCTGTCCGGGTTGGCGGTGGTACTCGGCGTCATGTTCGTCTCGGGCGCGTTCGTGCTCACCGACACCCTCGGCCGTTCCTTCGACGCCGTCTTCGCCGACGCGTACGAAGGGGTAGACGTCAACGTCTCCGCGAAGCCGAGATTGGAGGTGGGTGACTTCGAGGGCGAGGCGGTGGCGGCGCCGGTGCCGGCTGAGACGGTGGAGCGGATCCGGGGCCTTGCCGGGGTGGCCGACGCCACCGGCATCGTGGCCGCCGACGGTGCGCGCCTGATCGGCAGCAACGGCAAGGTGGTCACCTCCTTCGGTCCGCCCCAAATCGGTGCGAACTGGGTGGGCGTGAGCGATCTCGTGCAGCTGCGGGAGGGCCGGGAGCCGCAGGCAGCTGACGAGATCCTGGTCAACGCCGCCCTGGCCAAAGCCGGCCGGGTCGCCGTCGGCGACCGGGTGGGCGTGCTCACGCTCGAGCCGAAGCAGGAGTTCACCATCGTTGGCGTCTTCGGCTACAGCGGAGGCCGCGACTCCATCGGCGGCGTCAACGAGATCATGTTCACCACTCCGGTGGCGCAGCAGTTGATGCTCGGCCAGGGTGACGCCTTTACGAACGTCACGGTCACCGCCGCGGACGGCGTAACCAACGATCGACTGCGCGACGACATCGCCGCCGCGCTCGGGGCCGACTTCGAGGTGAAGACCGGTGCCGAGCTCTCCGCCGACGCCGCGGCGACGCTGAAAGAGGGCTTGTCCTTCTTCAACCGAATCCTGCTCGGCTTCGCCGCGGTGGCACTACTGGTGGGCACGTTTCTGATCATCAACACGTTTTCGATCATCGTGGCGCAGCGCACCCGCGAGTTGGCGCTGATGCGCGCCGTCGGGGCGGGCCGCCGCCAGATCATCGGCTCGGTGATCCTGGAATCGGTGGCGGTCGGCCTACTCGCCTCCGTACTCGGCCTCGGCGCTGGCGTCGGCATCGGCGCGCTGTTGGCGTACCTGTTCGGCAACCTCTCCGGCGGGCTGGACCTGGCGGGGATCGCCGTTCCCCCGGCAGCGGTTATCGGGGCGTTCGGCGTCGGCCTGATCATCACGGTGGTGGCGGCGCTGCTCCCCGCGCTGCGGGCGTCCCGGATCCCCCCGATCGCGGCGATGCAGGATGTCGCGACGCCGGACCGGCCGCTGACCAAGATCACGGTGGCCGGCGCGGCGGTGACCTCGACCGGCGCCACGCTGCTCTTCCTGGGCCTTGGCGGGCACGCCGGCGACAACGCCCTGATCACCATCCTCGGCGGCGTGCTCTTCGCCTTCATCGGGGTGGCGCTCCTGACCCCGATGATCAGCCGGCCGGTGGTCGGTCTACTCGGCGGTATCTTCTCCTGGTGGATGCCGGGCAAGCTGGGCCGGCTCAACTCCGGACGTAACCCGCGCCGCACGGCGATCACGGCGGCCGCGCTGATGGTCGGCATCGCCCTGGTCACCGGGGTCACCGTCATCCTGGATTCCGCCAAGAGCAGCATCAGCGGCCTGGTCCAGGAGAAGATCAATGCCGAGTTGGTGATCGCCGGCGCGCAGACCGGACCCCGACCGTCGACCTTCGACCCGGCGGTGCTGGAGCAGACCGCGGCCCTCCCCGAGGTGGCGCTGGTCGGCGGAGCATACGGCGATCTGGCCCAGGTTGGCGACGAGCGCACCTGGGTGGGCGCCAACACCAACGTGTCGATGCTGACGCAGATCTTCGGCGCACGCGCCACCGCCGGAGACATCAGTCGACTCGGGCCGGATCAGATGCTGATCAGCTCGGATGTGGCGGCCTCGCGCGGACTCTCCGTCGGCTCCACCGTGCCGGTGCAGTTGGCCCGCGCCGAGGCGAAGACCTACACCGTCAGCGGGATCTACGAAGCCGCTGAGTTCCTCGATCCGATCACTTTGCCGGCCACCGCGGCGCAGGGATTCACCATTCCCCAGCCGATGATGGGCTTCATCCAGCTCACGCCCGGCGCCCAGGCCGCTGACGTGCTGCCGCAGGTGGAGACGCTTCTGGCGGACAGCCCGGAGGTGTCGGTGGCCGACCAGGGCGCGTTCGTCGAGCAGCAGACCGAACCGCTCGACGGCCTGTTGCGAATGATCCAGATCCTGCTGATGTTGGCCATCGTGATCGCGGTGCTCGGCATCATCAACACCCTGGCCCTGTCGGTGCTCGAACGGACCCGGGAGCTCGGGCTACTCCGCGCGGTCGGCCTCGGCCGGGCGCAGACCATGGGCATGATCACGGTGGAGGCGGTGGTGATCTCGGTGTTCGGTGCGCTGCTCGGTATCGCCGTCGGCTCCGGCCTCGGCGCGGCCGTCGTCGAGGCGTTGCGCGACGAGGGCATCACCGACCTGGTGTTGCCCTGGGCGGACATGGGGGCGATGGTCGGCCTCGGCGCGCTCGTCGGCGTCCTCGCCGCGGTGATTCCCGCGGTCCGCGCCGCGCGCATCGATGTCCTGGGCGCTATCGCCCACGACTGAGCCAGCCCGGAAGGGCCCCGAACACCGGGGCCCTTCCGCACGCGGAGGGAACGTCGCCGGAGCGGCCGCGCGCTACCGAGCGCCGGATGCGGCGTCCGGCGCTCGGTCCCCGAGCAGCGCCGCCAGGAGCTCCAGGTCGGCCGCGGCCAGGCTCGCCAGTTGGTGGACGTCGGCGCAGGGCTCCACCGGCACCTCCGCCGGTACCGCGAGGACCGCCGCACCCGCGGCGAGGGCACTCGCCACCCCGGTCGGAGAGTCCTCGATCGCCACGCAGCGGCCGATCGGCACGCCGAGCAGCCGGGCCGCGGTCAGGTACGGCATCGGGTGCGGTTTGGCCGCATCCACCTCGTCCCCGCACACCACCGCGTCGAAGCTGTCCCGCCCCAGAGTGTCGAGGGCGACCTCCACCAACGCCCGAGCGCTGGAGGTGACCAGGGCCGTCGGGATCCGCGCGGCACGGACGGCGCGCAGCAGGGTCAGCGCGCCCGGCCGCCACTGCAGCCCGTCGCGGAACAGCTCCAGGATCCGTGCGTTGATCCACGCGGCGCTGGCCTGCAGGTCGCGTTCCGGCTGGTCCAGATCCGCGTGGAGGAGTTGCATCGAGGCCGCCATGCTCGTTCCGATCATGGCCCGGCGGGTGGTCTCGGAGAGCACGCCGCCGTAGGTGACCGCTAGCTCCTGCAGCGCGATGTCCCACAGTTTCTCGCTGTCCACCAGTGTGCCGTCCATGTCGAAAAGGATGGCGGCGGGATGTTGGGCGCTCAGGGTGGGCCTCCTCCGGGTTGGCAACACCACCGATGCTGCCAGCCCGCTGCCCCAGCCCCAACACCGATTCCGCGGACCGGTGACATTTCGCCGCTAGCCGGGAGCAGCGAAAGTTCAGCGTGCCTCCGCCGCCACGTTCAGGACGTACCGGCCGTAGTCGGTGTGCGCCAACTCGGCACCGAGAGCGTGACAGGCCTCGGCGTCGATGAAACCCATCCGCAGGGCCACCTCCTCGAGGCAGGCGATATGGATGCCCTGCCGCTGCTCCAGCGTCTGCAGGTAGTGACTGGCCTGAAGTAGCGAGTCATAGGTACCGGCGTCCAGCCAGGCCAGCCCACGGCCCAGATCGACCAGTCTCGCCTTACCCCGCTCCAGGTAGACCTGGTTGACTCGGGTGATCTCGACCTCGTTACGCGCCGACGGACGAACATTTTTGGCGATATCCACCACGTCGTTGTCGTAGAAGTACAACCCGGTGATCGCCCGATTCGACCGGGGCGCACGTGGCTTCTCCTCGATGGAAATGAGCCGACCCGTCGCGTCGGTCTCCCCCACCCCGTACCGCTGCGGATCGGTGACCGGGTAACCGAACAGCACACACCCGTCGATGTCCCGGCTCTCCGCCTGAAGCCGCTCCGAGAACCGGTAGCCGTGGAAAATGTTGTCGCCCAGAATGAGGGCGACCGGGTCGGGTCCGACGTGCTCCGCACCGATGATGAAGGCGTCGGCTAGGCCCCGCGGAACCGGCTGGGCGGCGTACGAGATCGACAGGCCGAACCGGGAGCCGTCGCCGAGGAGCCGCTCGAACAGCGGTAGGTCCCGGGGCGTGGAAATGAGCAGGATGTCCCGGATCCCGGTGAGCATGAGCACCGAGAGGGGGTAGTAGATCATCGGCTTGTTGTAGACCGGCAGGAGCTGTTTCGACAGCGCCAGGGTCACCGGGTGCAGCCGCGTCCCCGAGCCGCCGGCCAGGACGATGCCCTTCACCTGAGTCCTCCTCACCGCGGGATGTCTCCGTGCCGTCCCGCCGGGCAGTGCCGCGGGCGGGCGCCGCCACCCCTCGACTTGAGGCTGGACACACCCAGGACTTCCAGCCGACCGGTGGCTACCCGGCCGAAGTCTGGCCGGCGGTGCTCCGGCAGCGCTCAAGCCGGGCTCGGGTCGTCCCGGTTTCAGGCCGGCTGCCGCTCCCCCGCCGGTCGGCTCCGCACCGGCCGAGTCACCTGCTTCGACACACACGACGGCATCCCCGCCGTCGCCTCCGACGCCATCCGTCGGTACGTGCTGGGGGGCACGCCCACCAGTTCGGTGAACCGCGTGCTGAACGTCCCCAGCGAGGAGGAGCCGACCGCGAAGCAGACCTCCGTCACGGTCATGTCGCCGCGTCGCAGCAGCGCCATCGCCCGCTCCACCCGCCGGGTCAGCAGGTACGCGTACGGCGACTCCCCGTAGGCGAGGCGGAACTCACGGCTGAGATGCCCGGCGGACATGTTCACCCCGCGGGCTAACGCCTGCACGTCCAGCGGCTGCGCGTACTCCCGGTCGATGCGGTCCCGAACCTGCCGCAGTCGCGCGAGATGGCGCAGGCGGGATCGGACCTCGTCCGGGTTCGGCTGCTGAGCACGCACGCACGTATTCTGCAAAGACTCCCCGGCCCCCGTCCAGCCGTTCGCCGCCGACTCGCCGGAACGAGGTTCGATTCGCCCTCGAGCGCACCCGGAGGTCGGGGCCACAGGATCGAACACGATGCGATCCAACATTGGTCCGGATGCGGCACCGGGTGCCGGCAGCCGCATCGACCGCAGGGCGAAGGAGTCGTTCGTGCCGCCGATCACGTTGCGGGAGCTCGAGCTCCTCATGCGCCAGTACGTCTGGGACGGGGACTGGCAGTCGTTCGAGCACGCCCCAGAACAGCCCTTTGACGAGTTGGGCTACGACTCGCTGGCGCTGTTGGAGACGCACAGCCGGATCAAACGCGACTACGGCGTCCTGATCTCCGAGGACGACCTGGAACGCGTCCACACCCCCCGGGCACTGGTCGACTTCATCAATGACCACCTCGGGTCGTAGCGGCGGATCATCCCGCCGTCAGTCCGCTGGCGGGATGATCCGCTGACGCGCCACGGCGAGCAGGCTGCCGTCCTGGCGGCGACGGAGGCTCACATCGACCACCTCCTCCCCCGCAAGAGCTCGGTACATCATGACGTCGACATCGAGCACGTCGTCGGCGTTGGCGTTGGCCACCAGACAGACCTGCCGGTCCAGAACCCGCCGGCGCAGGAAGCCCGCCACCGACCGGCCGAGCGAGCGCCACAGCTGCAGGACGGCCCAATCCACGATCGAGAAGTACGACGCGAAGTACAGGAGGCCGACACCGTTCAGATCGCGGCTGGCGCTTACCTGATAGGTCAGCGCCACACGTGCCTGCGGCGGTGGCTCCCCCACCGACCGGAACCCGGCGGCCCGACGGACGATCGACACGATTCGCCGCGGTGTGTACTCGTCGGCGATCTGCTCCAGGTGATCCACCCGGAAGCCGGCCGGCGTGGCCCGCCGCAACCCGTGGTTAGTTCCCGCACCGGAGCGCTGAATCCACCGGTTGAACGTCTCGACATGCAGGCAGCCGGGCCGGTCGTAGTTGAAGAAGTCGTCCGTCCCGGCGGCGTCCCCGCTCCGGGCCGTGCCGGATTCCCCCTCGTAACGGCTGATCTGATGCACGGTCAGTACCGAATCACCGCCGCAGGAGAAGACCTTGGAACGTACCCGCAGTCGATCACCGAAGGTCAACTGCTCTACGGAAAGTTCCCGGCAGGCCTGAATTCGGAAGTACGCGAAGGAGAGATAGACCGGGTTACCGTCCGGATCCACCGCGGAGTAGGGGTCAAGGTGGCAGGCGGCGCCCACCGCGTCCCACGTCCAGTCCCCGAGCTGCCCGACGAAGAGCGAGTTGGGGCCGCACATCGCCGGGGTGATCAACTCGACGCGTCCCCACCAGTCGCCCGGGCCGCGAACCAGCGCCGGGCGACCGACCTGGGTGAACGGGGCCGGTTGGTAGGTCACCATCTCGCCTCCACAATTCTGGAGGGAGTGTCCCTCCGTGGCTGGTGTTCGGAGAAAGCCGGGGTCAGGGCGGAGAAAGCCCGAGGCGGGCAGCGGCGGCGGCGAGCTGCTCGGCCTCCCGGTACGGGCCCGCCGGCGGGCCGAGCAGCGCAAGCACCTCGCTGTGCCCGGAGCGAACCTGCGGCAGCCGCCGCGCGAGTGTCGCCAGGCCGTTGCCCGGGCCACACTCGACCAGCAGCTGCGGCCCGGCGTCCGCCAGGGTCGTCAGGGCCGGCCAGAACAGCACCGGGTCCACCGGATGACGCGCCCAGTACCCGGGATCCCGCGCCTCGGCGTCGGTCAGGTAGCCGGCGGTGTACCCGGAAACCAGGGGTATCTGTGGCGGCCTGGCCGGCAGGCTGGCCAGCAACGGGCCGGCTGCGACGGCCACCGGACGGAGCAGCTCGCTGTGGAACGGCACCGTTGACGGCACCGGCGCCCAGGTGTAACCCGCACGGCGGAGCGCGTCCAAGGTGGTCCGCAGTGGCTCGGCCGCACCCGCGATCACGGTCTGTCGGGGCGCGTTGACCGCACCGATGTCGACCCCCGGCCGGAGATGGGGCTGCACCTGGTCCCGGGACGCGGCGACGGCGGCCATCCCGCCCGCCGGCACCGTGGCGAACCGGCCAACCCGATGCCGCACGATCCGGACCGCGCTGGCCGGGTCGAAGATCCCGGCCAGGGTCGCCGCGGCCAGTTCCCCGATGCTGTGCCCGAGTAGAACTGCCGGCCGCAGTCCCCAGTCCAGCAGGAGCCGGCCCAGCGCATAGTCGATCGCGAAAAGCAGCGGCTGGGAGCGATCGGCATGATCGATCGGCACCCGGGGTGAAGCGGCGAGCCAGTCCGAGCGGAGCTCGTCTCCGGCCGCCCCCATCAGCAGGAACAGCTCGTCCATCACCCCCGCGAATGCCGGTACGTCGCGGTACAGCCCGGTACCCATCCCCTGGTACTGGGCGCTCTGGCCCGGCATCAGCAGGGCCACCGGGCCGGTCAGGCGGCCGACAGCCATCGGTTCACGAGGTCAACCAGCTGCTGCGGCGTCTCCGCCGCGCTCACCGCCTGCTCGGAGAGGTCAACGCCGTACTCGCGCCGGATCACGCTCTGGGTCTCCAGGAGCGCGAGGGAGTCGTAGCCGAGGTCAGCGAAGGCCCGTTCGGGGGCCTGCTGGAACGATTCCGTGGACTCGTCGTCCCCCGCGCACCTATGCATGATCTCCTCCAGGGCCGACAGTGTCATCTGCTGCATGCCGTTTCCCTCCTGATCGGGTGGGTATTTCGCGGCCGGTGACTCCGGCTGCTCCGGTGCGGCCGGGGGCCGCGGTGCCAGGCCGGAGCACCATGGCGGAGTTGAAGCCGCCCCGGCCCCGGGCCAGCACCAACGCAGGTCCCGGCTGCCATGGCCGGGGCACACCGGTGACGAGATCCAGCCGCGCTCCCGGCGCCACCGTTCGCACATTGACCGTCGGCGGGATGAGCCCATCTCGCATCGCCAGCAGCGCACCCGCGAGGTCGACCGGGGCGCCGCCGGAGCTCATCCGTCCAGTCATGGTCTTCGGGACCGTGACCGGCACCCCCTGCGGACCGAAGACAGCCGCGATGGTCTCGGCCTCGGCACGGTCGTCGGCCGGCCAACCGGAGCCGTCCGCGAAGACCACCCCGACCTCCCGGGCAGTCACCCCCGCATCGGCGAGAGCGGCCTCCACCGCACGGCCCAGACCCCGCTCACCGCCGTACCGGGCCGCGGCGTCGAACGTCGCGGCGTACCCGGCGATCTCCCCGTAGATCCGGGTACCGCGACGGCGGGCCGCGGCGGCCTCCTCGACCACCAGGACCGCACCCCCCTCACCGGGGACCTGACCCCGGGCACGGCGGTCGAAGGGAAGATAGGCGGTACGCGGATCCTCGTCGGTGCTCAGCGTCCCGTCGCTGATCCGGGCGACCCACCCGTATGGGCAGAACGAGCTGTCGAAGCCGCCGGAGAGCATCAGCCGTGCCCCCTTGCGGATGTTGCGCCGGGCCTGCGCCACCGCGTCGAGCCCGCCGGCCTGGTCACCGACGACGACGCCGGCCGGGCCACGCATGGCGTGCCGGATGGACAGCTGCCCAGTGTTGACGGCGTAGAACCAGGCAAACGACATGTAGACACTGACGCGCTCCGGGCCGGAACGCCAGAGGTTCTCCAACTCCCGCTGGCCGTACTCGAAGCCGCCGAACGCACCGGCCATCGTCACCCCGGTCTCGCCCGGGTCGTAGGTGCCCGGCTCCACCCCGGCGTCGGCCAACGCCCAGGCCGACGCCGTGAGGGCGAGCTGGGTCATCCGGTCGGTCTGCGGTAGCAGCCGGTGGGGCAGGTGCTCAGCCGGGTCAAAGTCGTCGATCTCGCCACCCAGTCGAGCCGGATAGCCCCGTGCGTCAAAGCGGCGGACGGGGCCGATGCCGGATTCGCCGCGGAGCGTCGCGGCCCAGAAGTTCTCGGTCCCGGCGCCGTTCGGCGCCGCGACGCCGATGCCGGTGATCACCGCGGTGGTCATGCCGGGCCCGTGCCCAACCGGGTGAGGACGATCGCGCTCTGAAAACCGCCGAAGCCGCTGCCGACGCTCAACACCGTGTCGAGCCGCTGCTCCCGGGCGTGTAGCGGGACGTAGTCCAGGTCGAGCTCCGGATCCGGCTCGCGCAGGTTCGCGGTGGGTGGGACAACACCCTGGTCGACGGCGAGGGTGCAGGCGGCGATCTCGATCGAGCCGATGGCACCGAGCGAATGACCGATCATCGACTTGATCGAGCTGACCGGGGTCCGGTACGCGTGCGGACCGAGCGCCCGTTTCAGCGCGGCCGTCTCATGTCGATCGTTTTGTTTGGTCGCTGTGCCGTGGGCGTTGACGTAGTCAACGGACTGGGGCGAGCGCCGGCTCTCGGCCAGGGCGGCGGTGATGGCGGCGGCCATCTCGGCGCCGTCGGGCCGCAGGCCGGTCATGTGGTAGGCGTTACTCCGTGAGGCGAAGCCGGCGATCTCGGCATAGATCCGGGCGCCGCGGGCCCGCGCGTGCTCCTCGGTCTCCAGCACCAGCGTGGCGGCGCCCTCGCCGAGGACGAAGCCGTTCCGGGTGCGGTCAAAGGGCCGCAACGCGTGTGCGGCATCGTCGTTGCTCGGCGAGGTAGCCCGGATGGCGTCGAAACAGGCGACCGTGATCGGCGAGATCGGCGCGTCGGTACCGCCGGTGACCATCACGTCGGCAGCGCCCTCCCGGAGCAGATCGGCCGCGTGGCCGACCGCGTCCAGGCCGGAGGTGCATCCCGCCGAGACCACGGTTGCCGGCCCCTGGGCGTTGCACTCCGCGGCGATTTCCGCCGCCATCGAGCCGGGCATGAAGTAGTCGTAGAGGTGTGGGCTGGCATACCGGTGGTCCAGGACCCAGTCCCGACCGGTGTCGCTGAGGGCGAGATACTCGGACTCCAGGTTGCAGGTGGCGCCGACGGCGGTGCCGAGACTCACCCCGACCCGGGTGGGATCGAACCGGTCCGGCTCCAGGCCACTGTCGGCGATCGCCTCCCTCGTCGCGACCAGGGCGAACTGGGCGGCTCGGTCCAGTCGGCGACGCTCTCGGTGGGACAGATCCGCCTGCGCCGGCTCGAAGTCCACCTCGGCGGCGATCCGCGACCGGAACGCGGCAGCGTCGAAAGCGGTGATCGGCCGGGTCGCGGTCCGGCCGGCGGTGATTAGGTGCCAGAACGCCTTCGTACCCACCCCACCCGGCGCCACTACGCCGAGGCCCGTGATCACCACCCTTGGTGCGCTCACCGGGGCACCGCCATGCTCGAGCCGGCACTCTCCCGGTCTGGTCGTGTGCCGCGGGCATGCTCCGCCCACCAGTCGCGGTTGTCGCGGTACCAGTTCACGACCGCGGCCAGGCCCGATTCGAACGACACCTGCGGGGCATAGCCGAGTTCGTGCCGGGCCTTGCCGTCGTCGAGGCGGTAGCGCCGGTCGTGTCCCAACCGGTCGGCGACGAACCGGACCGCGTCCCAGCTGGCCCCGCAGAGTTCCACGAGGAGTGCGGTGAGCTCTCGGTTGGTCAGCTCGACTCCACCACTGAGGTGGTAGATCTCACCCGGGCGCCCCTGCTCCAACGCCAGCTGCACCCCGCGGCAGTGGTCCGCGACGTGCAGCCACTCCCGGACATTCTGGCCATCTCCGTAGAGCGGCACCGGCTGGCCGGTCAGCAGGTTAGTGACGAACCGCGGGATCACCTTCTCGACGTGCTGGTACGGCCCATAGTTATTGGTGCAGCGAGTGATCACCACCGGCAACCCGTGGGAGCGGTGATAGGCACGGGCGAGCAGATCGGCCGCGGCCTTCGAGGCGGCGTACGGGGAGTTCGGCCGGAGCGGATGCTCCTCCGTCCAGGCGCCTTCCGCGATGGTGCCGTAGACCTCGTCCGTCGAGACCTGCACGATCCGTTCGATGCCGAGACGCAGGCAGCACTCCAACAGGGTCTGGGTACCCAGCACGTTGGTCGTCAGGAACGGCGACGCGTCCTGTAGTGACCGGTCCACGTGGCTTTCGGCCGCGAAGTGGACGACCGCGTCCTGCCCCGGCAGCAGGTCAAGAAGGAGTTCCCGGTTACCGATGTCGCCCCGGACGAAGGTCAGCCGACGGTCGGCAGCCGGCAGGTTCGCCCGGCGCCCCGCGTACGTGAGGAGGTCCAGGACGGTGATCTCCGCGTCCTCGTACCCCGGATAGACGCCGTCGAGGAGGTTGCGTACGTACTGCGAGCCGACGAAGCCGGCTCCCCCGGTCACGAGGATTCTCATGTCTGCGAGCCTCGCCGGAGACGGCCGACCCCGGGTGGAGCTCCACTGGAACGGCGGTGGAGCGGGTCCACCACACCGCCCGCCTCCGCACGCCACCAGCCGGGCTCCACCGGGGTACGAGCACGGTGCGCGACGGTGCTCGTCCGACAGGTCGTACGGCTTTGGAGGCCCGCGCGTGAAAGACACGGTCGCTGATCTCGCCATTCTCGGCGGGACTCCGACGTTCCCGCAGATGCTGCAGGTGGGAACGCCCAGCGTGGGAGAGCGGTCGCGGTTGTTCGAGCGGCTGCACACCGCGTTGGACAACAAGTGGCTCACCAATGGCGCCCTGGTCCGGGAGTTCGAGGAACGCATCGCGGCGCTGGCGGGCGTACGGCACTGCGTGGCGACCTGCAGCGGCACCATGGCGCTGCAACTGCTCTACCGCGCCACCGGGCTCACCGGCGAGGTGATCATGCCCGCGATGACCTATGTGGCCACCGCACATGCCGCCTCGATGCTGGGGCTGACGCCGGTCTTCGCCGACATCGATCCGGAGACCGGATGCCTCGACCCGCAGCGGGTGGAGACGGTGCTAACCCCACGCACCTCAGGCATCGTCGGGGTTCATCTCTGGGGACGGCCCAGCCCGGCGGGTGAGCTGGAGAAGGTAGCTGCCGCGCACGGCCTCACGCTCGTCTTCGACGCGGCGCACGCACTGGCGTGCAGCCACCAGGGCCGCCGGATCGGTGGTTTCGGTAGCGCGGAGATGTTCAGTTTCCACGCCACCAAGGTGGTCAACTGCTTCGAGGGCGGTGCGGTGGCAACCAACGACGACGCTCTCGCCGGGGAGCTTCGCGCGCTGCGTACCTTCGGGATCACCGCCGACGGCCGTAGCGTGGGGGTCGGCACCAACGCCAAGATGACCGAGGCATCCGCGGCGATGGGACTGACCTCGCTGGACGCGATGGCCACCACGGTGCGCCACAATCGGGCCAACCACGCGCGCTACCGTGCTGCGCTGCGCGGACTGGGCGGCCTGACTGTCGTCGACTTCGACGAGGCCCAGGAACCCAACTGGCAGTACGTCATCCTCAGGATCGACGAAGCGGTGACCGGCATCCATCGCGACCTGGTGATGCGGATTCTCCGAGCGGAGAATGCGGGCGCGCAGCGCTATTTCTCCCCGGGCTGTCACCAGCTGGAGCCCTATCGGTCCCAGCGGCCGGTCTCCCTGCCGCACACCGAACGCCTCGCGGAGCAGGTCCTCGCCCTGCCGACCGGCCCGGCGGTCGGCGCGGCGGACATCGACCGAATCTGCAGCATCGTGCGCTGCGCGATCTCCCACGGACCGGAGCTCACCAACCGGCTCCGCCCGAGCCCCACCCGCCCTTTCGCCACCTCCTAGAAAGCACCTCAAATCGATGAAGTTCATGTTCACCGTCGGGGGTAGCCAGTCCACCGTGTTCTGCATCGCCCCACTGGCGACCGCGGCCCGGAACGCCGGCCACGAGATCCTGCTGACCGCCGACGAACCGCTACTGGAGACCGCGGCGGCGATCGGGTTGCCGGCGGTCCCGACGCCCCATCCGGGTAAGCCCGCGGCCCGGTTGCGGGCCCTGCTGGAGTTGGCGGGGCAGTGGCCGCCCGATGTGGTGGTCGGTGGCCTGTCATACGTCCCCGGCCTCGTCGCCGTGGAGACCCGGGCGCTGTACGTGCGCCACTACTGGGACATCGTGCCGCTGCGGCCAGAGCCGGGAATCATCCCCGACCTGGAGCGGCTGGGCCTGAGCGGGCCACCGGCGGCCGACCTGTTCATCGACGTCTGCCCGCCGGGCCTCCGGCCGTCGCCTACCCCCGGCGCCCGGCCGATGCGCTGGATTCCGAAGAACCGGCAGGGTTGCCTGCAGCCATGGATGTACACCCGGCCCGCCGACCGCCCGCGGGTGCTGGTTACCGCAGGTACGCGCAACCTCTTCCTGCATGCGCGCAGCAGCGTTATCCGACATCTGGTGGACCAGCTCCTCGCGGCCGGCGCCGAGGTGGTGATCGCGGCTCCGGAGCGCGCCGCCGCGGAGTTCGGCGGGCAGTTCCGCGATGTCCGGGTCGGCTGGGTACCGTTGGATGTCGTCGCCCCCACCTGTGATCTGGCGGTACACCACGGCGGGGCGGCCACCACGATGACGGTGCTGAACGCCGGCGCACCGCAGCTGGTCGTCCCCGACAACGACTACTCCCGGTCCGTCGCGAAGGCCCTCACCGACGTCGGCGCGGGCCTGACCGCCGCCCCGGTGCCCCCGGACGGTGACCGGGCGGCGGTCGAGGCGATCGCCGCGGGTTGCCGGCGAATCCTCGCCGACCCCCGGTTCACCGAACGCGCGCGGTTCCTGGCCGCCGGGGTCGCCGACCTTCCCCCGCCCGCCGAGGTCGTGCACACGGTCGAGAAGCTGGTCGCCAGCCGATAGCCGGGGCCGGGCCTTGGCGGGGAGCCTTGGCCCCGGCCGTCCGCCGCCCCGACCAGGGATCGACGCTGGCTATCCTGAACCACACCAGCAGGCCCACACCGGAGGAGCTCCGTATTGACCACGAAGGTGGGCGTCCTGCTGCACAGTCGTCACCTCGAGACGGAGGCGTGGGAGGACCTGGTCCTTGGTCGCCCCCGGGACGACAGGTTGGGCGACGCGGCCACGCTGGCGCGGGAAGTCCTGACCCTAAGCCGTGATCACGCGCTCAGCTGTGTCGTCATCGGCAGCGGCCTGTCCCAGCGCGACGGCATCAGCGAGGGCGCGTACACGAAACGATTCTTCCTGGCGAACCTCGCCCGGCTCGAGGAGTTTCCCCGGCTACGCCCGCTCCTGGCCCAGCTGTCCGGCCCGCAACGGGCCGCCTTCCAGCAGGCGGTGCGGGACATCATCATCATGCCGCGGGCCGGCAACACGGTCTCCGAGTTGGAGACCGCGGCCGGTATCTTCGCCGCGCACGGCGTGCACCGGGTGCTGCAGATCACTGCCGCCAGTCATGCTCCCCGCTGCCTCCGGGAGCAGACCGTCGCCCGGGCGTACGGTCTGATCGCGCCCGAACAGCAGTGGTACACGGTCGCCACCGACATGGCCTACTGCGGCACCCGCCCTGAGGATGTCTGCGTCATCGAGCCGCTCCACCGACGCGACCAACCGATGACCTTCGTACGGCCCGGGCTCTCCGAGGTCATCGCGCCGTACTTCTTCCTTCCGGACACCGACAAGAAGGCGTTCGTGGCGATGGTCGCGGAGTTCATGGCCGCCCGCGGCAGCACCGCCCAACCGCCGCGGTAGTCCCACCTAGGCCTGGGGTAGATGCGGGAAAACCTCCCCGAGCACCGCACCAGGTGCACGGCCCGTCAGCCGGTGCACGGCCCGTCAGCCGATCCACCCGCTCCGGGCGTCCGCGTGTGACGCGGGGACGCGCACGGCGCGCGAGCGCACCTTGTCGATCAGTTCCGCCTGCAGGTTGATCGCTTTCGCCTGCGGCCGGTAGTCCGCACCATCGAGCACGGACCGGGCGAAGAACTCCGCGATGTTCCGGAACTGATGATCTGCGGCCAGCCGCACCTCCTCGACATGGCCGTCGGCCTCGATCCGGATCACCGGCTGCCGGGTAGCCGGCGGAGTGAAAGCCCGGTCGAGGGTGAGTCGCGCCCGTTCACCCCAGAACGAATAGCAGGATCGGTACGCGTGCTCGAAGCCGAAGGAGAGTTCGGCCGTCACGCCCGACGGGGTGGCCAGCAGGACGTGGCCGGCGAGGTCAACGCCGCGGACCGGACTCGTCCGCAGCACCGAGCCGACGACGTCGAGCTCCGGGCCGAGGAAGTAGGTGGCGGCGCGCAGCGGATAGACGCCGACGTCGAGCAGCGCACCGCCGCCGAGCTCGCCGCGGTAACGCCAGTTCGTCGAAGCCAGTGGCGGGATCCCGAAACGTGCGGTGAGGAGCCGGGTCGCGCCGATCCGGCCCGCAGCGACAAGGTCGCGGACCACCTCGTGCTGACGGTGGTGGAGAAACATGTAGTTCTCCAGTAGCCAGAGTCCCGCCTGCTCCGCCTGGTTCACCAGCCTGCGGGCGGTGACATGGTCACTGGTGAGCGGCTTTTCGGAGAGCACATGCTTGCCGGCCGCCAGGGCCCGGCTCACCCAGTACGCGTGCAGCCCGGTGGGCAGTGGGATGTACACCGCGTCAATGTCGGCCCGGTCCAGCAAGTCGTCGTACCCGTCGGTTGCCCGGCATCCGAACTGCTCGGCGACCGTACGGGCCCGGGCGGGGTCGCGGCTCGCGACCGCTCTCAGCTCAATCCCCGTCACTTCGGTCAATGCCGGCAGAAACCGGCGGAGCGCGATGCTTGCACACCCCAGAACTCCCAGCCGGATGAGAGCGGGCATCCGACACCTCCCTTCACTGGAGCCGGCCGGTAGCCGGCCCGGCGGCGATCACTGGGCCACCTGATAAAGCTGCTGCTCCAGCACCTGGCACTGCTGGTAGTCGGGGAGCAGGCCGGCCTCGACGGTCTCGGCCAGAGTCGGACCGGCCCGGTCCCGGTCGGAGACGATCGGTTCCAGGTCCGTGGGGATCGGCAGCCCCAGAGCGGGGTCAAAGGCGGAGACCACCCGCTCGTGCTCCGGGACATACGCCCCGGTGAGCATGTAGGACATGATGGTGTCGTCGGCGAGCGACACGAAGGCGTGCCCGACCCCGACCGGGAAGTACACCGCCCGGAACTCCCGCGAATCCAGCCGTACCGCGTCCCAACGGCCGAATGTCGGTGAACCGACCCGGACGTCCACGACGATGTCGATCGCCGCACCGGCCGCACAGTAGACGTACTTCGCCGTACCCGGTGGAGCGCTGGTGTAGTGGACGCCACGCACCACACCTCGTCGGGACACGCTGTGATTGGTCTGCGCGACGGGCAACAGAGGGCCGCCGTTCGCCGCGGCGAACGGTGCTCGCTGGAATGGTGACACGAACAGTCCACGGCGGTCGGCGAAAACCTCGGGGGTAAACCTGAACGCACCCCGGACCGCGAGCTTCTCGACCTTCACCTGATCCCCCTAGAGCCGGTCACTTCCGTCGAGCAGGGCCGCAACGGTGCGATGCACCGCCTCCGCAAGCTCCGTGCGCGCGCACCATCCCGAGACCCGCTGGAAGGGCGTCGGGTCGATCTGCATGCTCTGAAAGTCGATCACGGGGGCGTGGGCCGGCGCCGGCACCGAGACCACCGGTACGGCCGGCTCGCCGGTCTGCGCCGCGACCGACCTCGCGACCGTACGGAAGACCGCGCCCAGGGTGTCCGGGCGCCCAGAGCCCACCAGCCAGTGTTGACCGGTCAGCGCATCCGGGCAGCGCATGGCGGCCAGGAAGGCGTCCGCGGCATCCTCGACATACACCAGGTCCCGCCGAACGGTGCCGTCATGCCACATCGTCAGCGGCTGACCGGCGAGGGCCCGGCGGGCCATCGTGACCACCACGCCCTGATCAGCTACCTGGGACAGCGAGCTCTGCCCGAACACGGTCGGCAGCCGCAGGCTGACCCCGCGCAGTACCGACGCCGCGCTGGCGGCCTTCAGTAACCGTTCGGCGGTCAGTTTCTGTCGGCCGTAGGCGGTCTCCGGGTGGTCCGGTTCACTGCCGGTCATCGGCCACTTCGGGGGCTGTCCCACCTGCAGCGTGGTCGCGGCGAACACTACCAACGGAGCGGTCCGGGCCGGCGGTCGTCGGCGGAGAATCTCGATGAGGTCGCGCACGATGCCGACGTTGACGCGTTCACCCTCCGGAGTGTCGGCGTCACGCCACCCACCGCTGTGTTTACCCAGGTGCAGGATGACGTCTGCGCCCGCGACGGCATCGGCCAGGCATGCGGTCTCGGTGAGGTCCCCGGTGCAGACCTCCACCTCGGCCGCCATCTGCTCCGGTAGCGGGCTACGACGACGTGACGCGGCCCGCAGCCGGATCGGAAGCTGCGCCAACCGGGCGGTGACGACCGAGCCCAGGTAGCCGGACGCTCCCAGTACGCTCACCACGGGCGGGTCACTGCCCATCGCCGGCTCCCGGTTCACCGCTCCTCCGATCTCCGGTGTTCGCAGGTTGTTCGCAGGTTGTCGCGCCCCTCCGGCTTTATCGCGGGGCCGGCCGGTCAGCCGCCGCTGTCCGATCGTTTCCGGCGGTAGACGGCCTGCCAGTAGAAGCTCCACGGCACGGCCCACGCGTCCTTGACGGCGCGCCAGTCGGGGCCGGGCCGGTAGGCCGCGAGGAACCCCGGCACGGCGGCCCGCACCGCCTGGTTGTCATGGATATCCAGGACCTGGCGGAGTAGACCGGTCTCCATCGCCCGCCAGCGGGCCTCGTCGCCCTCCACGTGCCCGTCCAGGCTCCGATCCTGGTACTTGCCGACAGGGTTCTTCACATACAGGGCCGCGCACCGACGGTCGATCAGATCGAGGTAGCAGCGTACGGTCTCCGGGGTCATCTCGGCGAAGGAGTTGATGTTGATGCCGAGGTCGAAATCGCTCTCGCTGAGGGCCAGCCCCACGTCCCCGTCCTCCACCGGGACGAAACGGAGCTTCGCGAACTGAGCGTCGTCCAGGACCGCCCGCAGATAGCGCCGGCTGAACCGCATGGTGCTACGCAGATCCACGATGCAGTACGCGGCGATGTCATGGTTCGACAGCAGGGTGTGACAGGTCCGCCCGTAGCCGGCTCCGATCTCGAGCACCCGGGCGCCCCGCAGGTCGACGCTCCGCTCGATGAACCCGACCTCGAGCGTGGCCTGCAGATAGTCCAGGCAGACCGGCACTCCGTGCCACCGCACCGCGACCGGATCACCCACCTCACGCCGGGCCGTCCGACGCAACCGCGCCCAGTCGTCCGGATCAAGTGTGGTCGCCAGATTGTGTACCAGCGTCTTGAGATACCGCACGCCGTTCACCTCGGGGTCCCACAACGACATCTTGTGGTTCGGCCGCTCCGACTTGAAGTGCGAGAGATCTCCTGCCGCGTCCTCGGTGAACCAGTGCCGAGTAATGCGTTCCCACTGTCGGCTCGCTCGGTATACGTCTGTCATCTCGACCGTCTTTCACCCAGGGCGGGTATCGAAACGCTTTTACCCGCTGGACGGTGTGGACGTACTCGATCTCGGACGGAGCCTGACATCCGGTCCGACCCGCCGCAACTCCACGGTTGCGGTGTGCTCCACGTTCAACTGACCGCGGTCCCCAGACGAACGGCTTCCGCGGGCGAGCCCACAAACCGGAATTGAACACGTTCTCGAACGAGCAACCGCACGTTGATAATGGCCTCGAAGCGGGCCGGCGCGGGCCACCCCAACAGTGGAGGGACGACTCAGTGCCAGAAAAGGTGGATGTCGACTCACTCAGCGACCTGGCGACCCCGTGGAGCCTACGGGTGGTGGTAACCCTGGGCGTGGCCGAGCAGCTGGCGGCTGGCGTCACCGAGATCGGAGAGCTCGCGCGCCGCACCGAGTGTGACCGGGACTGCCTGGCCCGGGTCCTGCGCCACCTGGTCGGCAAGGGCGTCTTCGAAGAGCCGGTCGAGGGCGGGTTCGCCCTGAACGAGGCGGCCCGTTCCCTGCTGAGGTCCGGCCGGCTGCGCGGACTGGCGCTGGACGGCCACGGTGGCCGCAGCGCCGCCGCCTGGAACGGACTGCTGGCGACGGTGCGGACCGGACAACCCGGTTACCAGACCGTCTTCGGACGCTCTTACTGGGCCGACCTCGACGCCGACTCCGACCTCGCGGCCAGCTACGACGCGAACATGGGTCGACGGGCCGGCGAGGCATCGGATCCGGCTGTCCTCCTCGACGACACCTGGGCTCAGGTCGGCCACGTCGTTGACGTGGGCGGTGGGACCGGCGAGACGCTCGCCGAAATCCTGCGGGCCCGGCCGACGGTCCGCGGCACCCTGGTTGACCTGCCCCGAACGGTCGCCCGGTCCACCGAGGTCTTCGCGGCCGCGGGGGTCGCCGACCGGGTCGCCGTCCAGGGGCAGAGCTTCTTCGACCCGCTGCCCGCCGGAGCCGATGTCTATCTGCTCAAGCGTCTGCTCCTGGACTGGCCGGACGAGCAGGCTGTCGCACTGCTCACCCGCTGCGCCGAGGCCGCGGCACCGCACGGCCGCGTGGTCGTGGTCGGCGGGGTCTCCCCGGGGCGGTCCGCCGCCTCGGCCGGGCTACTGATGATGGTGCAGACCGGTGGCAAACCCCGGACCCTGGACGAGTTCCGGGACCTCGCCGCGCGCGCCGGCCTCGCCGTGACGGCATCCGGCCACAGCCCGTCGGGCCAGTTCGTCACCGAATGCCGCCCCGAGGCGGGCAGCACCGCACGGAAGACCACCACCCGGCGATGAGGTTCCTCTTCCTCACCACCGGCAGCCACGTCACCGTCTACGCGATCGCCGCCCTGGCCCATGCGGTACGCAACGCGGGGCACGAAGTACTGGTGGCCACGAACGAGCCGCTCATCGACGCGGTGGAGACGGTCGGCCTACCCGGGGTGTCGATCACATCGGCGTCGATCCGGCGCTTCCTCGCCACCGTCGACTCGCCGCACGAGCTGGTGGTGACCGGCCGCGGACTGGGGCGGATGGCCGCCGCCACGCTGGCGAGCCTGAGCGAGCTGGCACAGGACTGGAGGCCGGACGTCATCGTCGGTAGCTCGATGAGCTACGCGGCAGGGTTGCTCGCCGCGGCACGGGACGTCCCCTTCGTACGGCACATCGAGTATCTGCGAATTCCGATGGCGGAGATCGACCCGGTGGCGGCGGAGGAGCTTACGCCGGAGCTGAGCCGCCGGAGTCTGAGCGGGCTACCCAAACCCGACCTGGTGGTTGATGTCAGCCCGCCGTCGCTGCGGTCGTCGCCCGCTGCGGACGTACACCCCATGCGCTACGTGGCCACGAACCCCCAGCGCCGCCTCCAACGGTGGGCATACACCCGTCCGCCGGGCCGCCCCCGGGTGCTGATCACCTCCGGAACGCACCACCGCATGCTCGCCGGCCGCTCGTTACGGCGGCTCGCCGCACAGCTCACCGCCGTGGACGCCGAGGTGGTGATCGCGGCGCCCACCCGGGTCGCCGAGGAGTTCGGTGCGACGGCGGACGACATCCGCATCGGTTGGATCCCGTTGGACACCGTGGCACCCACCTGTGACCTGGCCGTCCACCACGGCGGCGCCACCACCACGATGGCCGTCATCGCCGCGGGAGTGCCGCAGGTGATCACTCCCCCGAATACGCACACTAGAGCGATCGCCGACGCTCTGTCCGACTTCGGGGCCGCCGTGACGGTTCACGCTCCCCCCCAGGCCGATCACGACCTGGCGGACGTACTGGCCGCCCGCAGCCGAGAGCTACTCGCCGACCACCGGTATGCCCGGCAGGCGCAGGCCCTCGCCGCCGAGCTGGCCGTGCTGCCGACCCCGGCCGACACCGTCCGGCGGATGGAAACGCTGACCGCCGGCCGATGAAACCCCGACAGTCCGGATGATCCGGCTGACGAGTAAGGCACTCAACAGGTGTTGGGCACCAAGCCCACAAGCAGTTTGGGGGAATAGTGAAAAGACTTTTCGCTGGTGCGACGGCAGTCGTACTGGGCCTCACGGCACAGGTCATCGCCGTCGCCCCAGCCGGGGCGGCACCGACGGTGGGCAGCACCGCCCGGTCGGCCGGCACAATCTCCTGGTCCCCCTGCCCGGACGACGACCCGGTGATGGAGGATTACCTGGTCGGGCTGGAGTGCGGCTCGCTCGATGTGCCGCTGGACCACTCCCGACCGACTGGCCAGAAGATCACCCTGGCCCTCACCCGGGCCAAGCACACCGCGCCGGAATCCGAGTACCAGGGTGTTGTCCTGCTGAACCGGGGGCAGTGGCCCGGCACCATCGGACGGGACCTGCCCACCCGGTTCGCCAAGGGCTGGAGCGGGCTGCCGACCGAGGTGGGTTCGACCTACGACTGGATCGGGTTCGACCCCCGCGGCGTCGGGGGAAGCGAGCCGTCGATCACCTGCGACCCCACCTACCTGTATCCGGGCGAAGCACGGCCCGACTACGTTCCGGACAGTCGCACTGAGGAAAAGGTGTGGACGAAGCGGGCGCGCGCGTACGCGGAGAGCTGCGGCGAGAAGTACGGCGACACCCTCCGGCACTTCCGGACCACCGACACCGCGCGGGACATGGATCTCATCCGGGCCGCGCTCGGTCAGGAGCAGATCAACTATCTGGGCTACTCCTACGGCACTTACCTCGGCTCGGTCTACGCCTCCCTGTTCCCGGACCGGGTGCGCCGGATGGTCCTGGACAGTGTGGTGCAGCCAAGCACAGTCGGGTACGCCGCGCTGTCCCGTACGAATGCGGCCTTCGAGCAGCGCGCGCAGATCTTCTTCAGCTGGATCGCCGAACACGACTCGTACTACCACCTGGGCGACACGGCCGCGGCGGTCGAGGCGAACTACTACCAGGGCATGGCGGCACTCCGGGAGGCGCCGATCGACGGCCAGATCGGCCCGGCGGAGTACAGCGACATCTTCGCGGTGAACGTGTATCGCAGCTACGTCTGGACCTACCACGCGCAGGTGCTGGCCGACTGGGTGCTGCGGGGTGACCCGGCCGGGCTACGGGCGAACTTCGGTGGCGAGCCGGGCTTCGCGGCGCAGAACACCCACGCCACGTACCGCACCGTGCAGTGCGTCGACGGCTACTGGCCCCGGCGCTGGAACCGCTGGCACACCGACCTGAGCCGCCAGTACGACCGCGGAGACCGCTTCATGACCTGGAACAGCGCATGGTACAACGCTCCGTGTGCGTTCTGGCCGGTGCCAGCCCGCCGGCCAACGGAGGTCGGCGACCGGAACGCGAACATACTGCTGATCCAGGCGGAACACGACGCACTCACCCCGGTGGCCGGCGCCCACGAGGTGCACCGGCGGTTCCCGAACTCCCGGCTGGTCCTAGAGCGCGGCGGCGTCTTCCACGGCGCGTCCCTGACCGCCAACGCCAACGAGTGCCTCAACAACCACGTCACCGCCTACCTACGGGACGGCACCCGGCCGAGCGCCACCACCGGCGTTGACGCCAACTGCGAGGCGAATCCGTTACCAGCACCGGAAGCCGGCTGACCGGCACACGCAACGAGTCCGCCGGCCGACACCTCGGGCCGGCGGACTCGGTTCCGCGCGGACTGGCCCGGTCGAGCCCGGCCGCTACCCGGAGGTCACCTTCCACAGAAAACCGTCCGGATCGGTGAAGTAGCCGGCATAGACTCCCGACCCGGATTTCGCAGCCGGGGCGACGACCCGGCCACCGGCAGCGGTCACTGCCGACAGGAGGGAGTCGACCTCGTCCGGCGAGGGCACCATCCGTTCGAAGGCCGCTGCCCGGAAGTCGGCCCGGTCCTCCTTGGTGCCGACGTCCTTGGCCAGTACCTTTCCGTCCATCAGGCCCAGCCGGCAGCCAGCCGGACTGGGCTGGAAGTCGATGTACTTGCTGCCGTAGTCCCGATCGACCACCATGCCCAGGGCCGCGTAGAAGGACTTGGCAGACTTCGTCGCGGCGACGCCGAGGAGAATACCGACCTCATTCGGCACTGGCGTCTCCTCGGCTGGCCCGGTCGCCTTCGCCTTCGCCGAGGTCAGTTTCCAGACCGCACCGTCCGGAGCCTGAAAGGCGCCGGAGAAACCGGCGAACATGGCCTTCTTCGCCGGTTTGAGAACGCTCGCGCCGTGCCGGGCGGCAGCGTCCAGGATGCTCCGCACCTCGTCGGGCTGGTTGACGATATAGCTGAGGACGTAACCGCGATAGTTCGGCGCCACGGGCTCCGCTTGCGCCGAGGCCGCCAGCTCCGCGATCGGGCACACGGCGAGCCGGGCCACGCCGTGCAGATCCAACTCCACCCGCTCGTCCTGACCGCCGACGGCGGTCGCCGCGAACACGGATTGATAAAAGGCGGGTGCGGCCTGCGCGTCGGTTGCCCCGAGCGTGATCATGTCAGGCAGCAGCATGATGGTGATGGCCTCCTTGGCATCAGTGGGCTTGCGATCAACGAGGGAAATGACGCTTCCGCGCCGCGGTCAACCCGCCTGCTGAATCCGGATCAGATTGCCGGCCGGGTCCCGGAAGGCGCAGTCCCGGACCCCGTAGTCCTGATCGATCGGCTCCTGCACCACCTCGGCTCCGCTGGCCTGCACCCGCTCGAACACCTCGTCGAGGTTGCGGGCGGCGAGGAGAACACCGGCGTACGTGCCCTTCGCCATCATCTCCTCGATCGTGCGCCGCTCGCCGTCGGTGATCCCGGGGTCGGCCGCCGGCGGCTGGAGCACGATTGAGGTCTGCGGCTGGTCGGCCGGGCCCACCGTGACCCACCGCATCCCGTCGTAACCGACATCGTTTCGAATCTCGAAGCCCAGGACTTCCCGGTAGAAGGTGATCGACGCCTCCGCATTCTCGTGCGGCAGAAAGCTCGAGTGAATGGTGATGTTCATAGCACTACGCTAACGGCCGTCCGACCCCGACGCTTCTTGATTCCTGATCCATTCTTCCTGGTCACCGGCGGGAGCCGACGGCTCCAGCAGGTTTCGACTCCCGCTCGGCCCCGGCCTGAGGACCGCCGCGCAAGGTGGCGGAAGGCTCCCGTCCGGCGGACCAGCCCCGCAATCCGGCATCCGGCATCCGGCATCCGGCATCCGGCATCCGGCATCCGGCATCCGGCATCCGGCATCCGGCATCCGGCATCCGGCATCCGGCAGAAGCGAAACGTGGTCGAGAGGAGTGGTCGATGGATTTCGTCAAGGTGTGCCCGGTGACGGCGCTTCCGGCCGAAGGCGCGATCGAGGTGAAGGTCGAGGGCCGAGCGGTGGCCGTGGTCCGGAGTGGGGGACGGGTGTACGCGATCGACGACCGGTGTTCCCACGCGGAGGTTTCGCTCGCCGAGGGCGACGTGTACGACGGCACGATTGAGTGCTGGCTGCACGGCTCCTGCTTCGATCTGCGCACCGGTGAGCCGACCAATCCCCCGGCTACCCGACCAGTCGACACTTACCAGGTACGGGTCGAGGACGGGGACGTCTACGTCGCCTCCGGCGGAGCCCGGCCCTGACCGGCGCGGCGCCCCGGCGCCCCAGCTACCTGACGACGACCCACGGCCACCGACCGGGACGACCCGCCGTGCCGCCCGCGCCGACCGAGGAGGCTGGGTGACCACCACCGCCCCTGATGTGCCGGTACGGCGCATCCTCCGGTTGTTCCGCCCATATGGATGGAGCCTGGTGATCGTCGCCGGCCTGGTCGGCCTCTCATCCCTGTTCTTCCTGGTCAACCCGTTCCTGATCCGAGAGATCCTGGACGTGGCCCTCCCGGAGGGCCGGACGGGTCTACTCACCGTCCTCGCCGGTTGCATGCTCCTCGCGTCCATCGCGAACAGCTCGGTCGTCGTCTGGCAGACCTACCTCTCCACGAAGGTCGGCGAGCAGGTGATGCATGATCTGCGCGCCGCCGTCTACGGACGCCTGCAGCGGATGCCGCTGGCCTTCTTCAGCCGAACCCGCTCCGGCGAGGTGCAGTCGCGGATCACCAACGACATCGGCGACATGCAGGCCACCGTGACCACCACCGCGACGACGCTGGTCTCCGACGTGACCGTGGTCGTGGCCACGATTGTTGGGATGTTGGTGTTGGACTGGCGTCTCACCATCGTGTCGCTGGTGCTGGTGCCGTTCTTCGTCTGGGTCGGGCGACGGGTCGGCAACCAGCGCCGCCGCATCACCCGCGAGCGGCAACGCCAGGCCGCCGCGATCACCGTGATCGTGCAGGAATCGCTCTCCGTCAGCGGTGTGCTGCTGGCCCGGACGATGGGCCGCTCCCGCTCGCTGACCGACACCTTCACCGCGGAATCGCGACTCCTGTCCGACCTGGAGATCCGCTCGCACCTGGCCGGTCGCTGGACCCAGGCGACAACCTGGGTCGTGTTGGCATCGATGCCGGCGGCGACGTACTGGGTGGCGGGACTGAACGGCCGCGGTGGTCAGGCGGCGATCTCCATCGGCACCCTGGTCGCCTTCACCACCTTGCAGCAGACCCTGCTGCGGCCGGCGGTCTCCCTGGTGGAGGTCGCCGTGGAGGTGCAGACCTCGCTCGTCCTGTTCGGCCGGATCTTCGAGTACCTCGACCTGCCCGTCGACCTCGACGAGTCAGCGGGTTCCGCCCCCCTCGCGAAGCCGCGGGGGGAACTCCGGCTCCACCAGGTCGGCTTCACCTATCCGGGTGCGGACCAGCCCACGCTGCGCGACATCGACGTGGCGGTCCCCGCCGGCCGTAGCCTGGCGATCGTCGGTGAGACCGGGTCCGGCAAGACCACTCTCAGCTACCTGATCCCGCGGCTGTACGACCCGACGTCGGGACGGGTGACAATCGACGGTACCGACGTGCGGGACCTACCCGCGGAGACGCTGGCGGCGACGGTCGGCATGGTGTTCCAGGAGACCTACCTGTTCCACACCTCGGTCGCCGAGAACCTGCGCTTCGCCCGGCCCGACGCGACCGACGACGAGCTGGTGGCGGCCGCCAAGATCGCACATATCCACGAGCACCTGCTGTCGCTGCCGAACGGGTACCAGACCGTGGTGGGCGAACGGGGCTTCCGGTTCTCCGGCGGGGAACGGCAGCGCCTGGCGATCGCCCGGGCGGTCCTGCGCGATCCGCCGATCCTGGTGCTCGACGAGGCGACCAGTTCCCTGGACAACCAGACCGAGGAGGCCGTCACGCGGGCCATCGACGCGGCCAGCGCCGGTCGTACCACGATCACGATCGCGCACCGGCTGTCGACGATCCGCGACGCGGACGAAATCATCGTGCTGGATGCCGGCACCATCGTCGAACGCGGCACCCACGCCGAGTTGGTGGAGCTGGGGGGGCACTACGCGATGCTGGTCAACCGCGAGGTCGAGGTGCCGGCCGACGCCCGCTAGGCGCGACGCACATTGGGCACCACGGGGGCAGCCCACCGCCGCTCGTCGCTAGTTGCCCGTGGCCCGCTACGGGTTTCGCACCCAGGCCGAGTGGTGCGGGGTGAAGCCGATGTGTGGGTAGTAGTCGGCAGCCGCCGGCGCCGACAGCAACACGATCTTCGCCTGCGGCGCCTCCTGCTGAGTCGCCGCGATGAGGGCTTTGCCGATGCCGGACCGCTGGTACGCGTGGTCCACGGCGATGTCGGAGAGGTACGTCACGTAGGAGAAGTCGGAAATGCTCCGTGCGATTCCCACCAGCTCACCCCCGACCCGACAGGTCAGCACCAGGTTCGCGTTTCGCACCATCGCGGCCAGTCGGCCCGCCTCCGCGATCGGCCGCCGCGCACCGAGCCCCGACGACCGGTACAGCGCCTCGACCGCAACCAGGTCAAGGTCGGCGCCGTTCTCGCGTTCAATGTGCCAGGTCACGGAGATCTTCCAATCGCTTGCGAATGACGTTGTGGTGAACCAGGAAACGCTCCGGGCGCAGCGGCGCGACATCGATGCCCTCGGCTCGCAGCAGGGTAGCGAAGTCTCCGTCGCCGGCGGCGGCGCCGTTCGCGGCGGCCTGCACCGAACGGTAGGCGCGTTCCCGCTCGGTGCCGCCCGCCAGCAGGTCGGCCAGGACCGCGGAGCTGTAGACCACACCGCCGTTCCCGTCGACCGTGGCCCGCATCCGGTCCGGGAAGACCTCCATCCCCGCCACCAGATCCGCGGCGCGACTCGCCTGGAAGTGCGCGACGATCATCGCGTCGGGCAGGACCACCCGTTCCACCGCGGAGTGGGACAGATCCCGCTCGTGCCACAGCGCCACGTTCTCCACCGTCGTACCCGCGTACCCGCGGAGCAGCCGGGCCAGCCCCACCAGCCGTTCACTGGAGGTCGGATTCCGCTTGTGCGGCATGGCGCTGGAGCCCTGGTAGCCGACCGTACGGCGCTCCTCCACCTCGCGTACCTCGCTGCGCGAGAGCAGCCGGATCTCGGTGGCGACCTGCTCCACGCAGGCGCCGAGTGTGGCGAGGGCGTGCAGCAGTTGCGCGTGTCGATCCCGGGCCACCACCTGGGACGGCGCGGGCTCCACCGCGAGGCCGAGCTCGGCGCAGACGTACTCCTCGACGAAGGGATCAATAAGCGCATAGGTCCCGACCGATCCGGAGATCGTGCCAACCGCGACCTCGGCACGCGCTGCTCGTAGCCGCCGCACGGACCGGTCCAGCGCGAAGGCGAAGCCCGCGAGCTTGTGCCCGAGGGTGGTGGGCTCGGCGTGCATGCCATGGGTACGGCCGATACAGACCGTCTCCCAGTGCGCGAGCGCCTGATCCACCAACACACCGCGCAGCCGCACCACCGCCGCGAGCAGCACGTCACAGGCGCCGGCAAGGGTGGCCCCCAGCGCGGTGTCCACCAGGTCGTAACTGGTCATGCCGAGGTGGACCCAGCGGGCCGAGTCGGCAGGTATGTCCTCGCAGAAGGCCGCGAGGAAGGCGAGAATCTCGTGGTCCCGCTGACGCTCGAACTCGGCCACCCGCGCCACCGACGGCACCCGGGCTTGCTGGATATCGGCCAGGGCCGGCTCGGGGACCCGGCCCAGCAGCGCCTGCGCCCGGGTCGCGAGGAGCTCCACCCTCGACCAGGTGGCGTAGCGCGCCTCGTCCGACCACAGGTCGGCCATCTCCGGCAGAGAATAACGAGAAATCATGACCATGAACCCCTAACGAGAACCGGACCCACGAGCCGCAGAGTAGCGATTCCCCCGGCGCACAGTACAGCACTGATCCAAAACTTATCCATACTTGCCTTCCAGGTTTTCGTAGCTTTTCGTCAGTTGAACGAGGCCGATCCGAGGAGCACCGGAGGTCTTTTCTTCGGAGTTGCCATCCGGATCACCGCGCCACTTCCGAACACTTGCCCAACGAGCGAAGACGGCCTTTATTGGGGTGGTGCCCGCATTAACGCTTCCCGCCATTCGAAGGCCGGTTTGCCGGTCTGTCCGGGAGACTAGACAACTGTTCCTCACCGGCGGTTCGACAGTTGCCGAGCATCTCGGCAACCTGCTCGCGGCGATCCGCGAGACCGATCCGACGATCGGGGCGTTCGTCGCGGTCGCCGACGACCGGGCCCGCGACGAGGCGTACGCGGCCGACCAGCTCCTCTCCACTCTCGGTGCGGCCGCCTTCCGAGACCAGCCACTGCTCGGAGTCCCGATCGCGATTAAGGACCTCATCCAGACCCGGGACCTGCCCACCCGGCGCGGGTCCCTGCTGCCCAACCGCCGTCCGGCGGTGGACGCGCCGGCGGTGGCCCGCCTGCGCGCGGCGGGCGCCATCCTGGTGGGCAAGACCGCGACCTCGGAACACGGGTGGAGCGCCAGCACGGTGAGCCGGGTCGCCGGCCCGACCCGCAACCCGTGGGCACCGGAGCGGACCGCCGGCGGGTCGAGCGGCGGCTCGGCCGCCGCGGTGGCAGCCGGGCTGAGCACCGCGGCGATCGGGACCGACGGGGCCGGGTCGATCCGGATCCCCGCGTCGTTCTGCGGCGTGGTCGGGTTCAAGCCCTCCTTCGGCCGGGTCCCCTACGTGCCACCCGGCGCCGAGCGCCTGTCCCACCTGGGGCCGCTGGCAACCGAGGTCGCCGACATCATCGCCCTGATGGCGGTGCTGGTCGGTCCGGACCGCCAAGATCCGGACTCGGTGCCGGGAACGATTGCGCCAACGGCCCCTCCGGCCGCGCTACGGATCGGCTGGCTCGAGTTCCCCGGGACAACCGATGAGGTCCGTGCGGGCACGGACATGGTGGAACCGGCACTGGCCCGGCTGGGACACCGGGTCGAGCGCATCGCGGTGCCGTTCACCGATCCCTACGGCGCGCTCGTGGACCTCCTCGCCGCCGAGGCCGCTGCAGCGACTCCGGCGGCGGAGGAGCGGCTCTGCGACCCAGGCCGGCTCGCGCTCATCCGGTACGGGCGCACGCTCACCGGCGCCGCCGTCCTCCGCGCCGAAGAGACCCGGATGGCCCTGCGGGCCCGGCTGCACCATGTGATGCAGCGCTACGACCTGCTGGCGATGGCGACCGTCCCGATCACACCCTTCGCCGCTGACGCCGTCGCCCCGCCGGCCACCGCCGACCCGGACGCTCTGCGGTGGCTGGCGTGGTCACCCGCCACCTACCCGTTCAACCTCACCGGCCAGCCGGCCCTCTCCCTGCCCGCCGGGGTGACGCCCCACGGGCTCCCGGTCGGGGTTCAGCTCGTGGGTCGGGTCGGCGACGACGACCTGGTGCTCCGGGCAGCCACCCGGCTGGAAGCGGAGCTGGCCCGCCCAACGTCACGACCGGGCGGCGACCTCGAAGGAGAGCGATGACGATGTCCAGGACCTGGTCTGTGCCCGACAACAACGGCGGCGTCGGCCGGCCCTCGTTTGTGGCCGAGTTCGGCCGCTGGAACGACGAGCAGATCGCCGCCGCCGAGAAGGTCGAGGCGGCGCTCGACGAGGTCGACCTGGTCCGGGTCGTCTTCTGTGATCCGCACGGGTTGGCCCGCTCCAAAACCGTGCCGGCGCACGTCTTCCGTACCGTGCTGCGCAACGGTCTGGACTTCAGCCCCGGGCCGTTCCTCTTCGACACCGGGCACGCCGTCGCCGTGGACTTCCGCACCGACCCCGGCCTCGGGGTGGCGGAGCTGCTTGGCGCTGGCGACTTCGTCCTGGTCCCGGATCCACGCACATTCCAGGTGCTGCCCCGCGGGGACCGGCGGACCGCGTGGGTGGTCGGCGACGAGTACCTCCGGGACGGCACGCCACACCCGCTGGCGACCCGTCACCTCCTGCACCGGGTCTGTGCCCGCTACGCCGAACGCGACCTGGCACCCGTGATTGGACTCGAGGTCGAGTGGTACCTGACTCGCCTGATCACCGGGCCGGTGGGTAACGCGGGCAACGGGTTCGGCCGGCAGGGGGCCGCCCCGGCGGTGGCGGCGATGAACGCCGGATACCAGTTCAACCTGGACAGCTACTACGACGCCGTGGCCGACCTCGCCGACCCCCTGGCGGCCATGCTCATGGCACTCGGCCTGCCGCTACGCACCATCGAACACGAATCCGGGCCCGGGCAGTTGGAGACCACCTTCGACCCGATGCTGGCGCTGGCGGCGGCGGACGCCATGCTGCTGTTCCGGACCCAGGTCAAGCAGGAGTGCCGGCGCCGCGGCTACCACGCGTCGTTCATGACCCTCCCCGGGCTGGAAGGGTTCGACCCGAGCGGCTGGCACCTGCATCAGTCGGTGGTCGACACGACGACGAACCGCAACCTGTTCGCGCCGGACGACGGCAGCGCGGGCCCGCTCTCCGCCGCGGGTGGGGCCTACGTGCGAGGGCTGCTGGCCCATGCCCGCGAGTTCTGCCTGCTGTCCGTCCCGACCGTCAACGGCTACCACCGGCTGTCGCCGCGGTTCCCGCTCTCCCCCACCTCCGTCGACTGGCGCGAGGAGGACCGCGGCGCCATGGTCCGGGTGTTCAACGCCGGCAGCGCCACCCACGTCGAGAACCGGATCGGTGAGCCGTGCGCGAACCCGTACCTGGTCATCGCCGCGCAGTTGCACGCGGGCCTGGCCGGGCTGGACTCGGCGGAGGCCGCCCCGGCTGGTGCACCGGCCCCGACGCTGCCGGCTTCCTTTGACGCGGCGCTGGCCGCGTTCGGCGAGAGCACCCGGGTGGAGGAGCTGCTCGGCGCGCCACTGAAGAACTGCCTGCGCAAGCTCAAGGAGAGCGAGGCGTCCCGGTTCCACGCCTGGTGCGCAACGGAGCACCCGGCGACCGACTCCGTCACCGAGTGGGAGCACCGCGAGTACTTCGGGGTCTTCTGACCACCCGGCCCGGTGGGCCGGACCGTACGGCGAGACGAGAGGAAAGGCAATGTCACGGTACGACTGGGGCGAATCGACTCCGGCCATCGACATGCTCAAGGACACCATCGAGCCGGCCCGGCAGAAAGTGCTTGGCCACCCGGTGTACGGGCAACTGGACAGTGTCGACGCGGTGGTCACCTTCATGGAACACCACGTCTACGCGGTCTGGGACTTCATGTCCCTACTCAAGTCGCTGCAGCGGCAGCTCACCTGCGTCGAGGTGCCCTGGGTGCCGTCCGGGCAGCGCAACAGCAGCCGGCTGATCAACGACATCACCCTGGTCGAGGAGAGCGACGAGCTGGGCGACGGCTTCATCAGCCACTTCGAGCTGTACGTGGACGGCATGCGCCAGGCCGGCGCCGACACCCGCGGGATCGACTCCTTCATCGGCCTGCTGCGCGCCGGCGTGCCGGTTCCCGCGGCGATCACCAAGGCCGGCGTCCCCGGCCCGGCGGCCGAGTTCATCGGCACCACCTGGCGGTTCATCGAGCACGCCCCGGTGCACTGCCAGGCCGCGGCGTTCGCGTTCGGCCGGGAGGACCTGATCCCGGAGATGTTCGACCAGGTCGCCGCGCTCAACACCGGGGTCGGCGTGCTCTCCACCTTCGTCGACTACCTCCGGCGGCACATTCAGGTGGACAGCGAGGAGCACACGCCGATGGCGATGCAGATGCTCGCCGACCTGTGCGGGGACGACAAAGACCGGTGGGAGCAGTGCAAGGAGACCGTCAACACCGCCCTGGCCGCGCGGACCCAGCTGTGGGACGGCATCTCCGCGCAGCTCCGGCGGTCCGCCCGTTGACCGAGGGGAACTTCGCTCCGGGCCGCCGCTGGTCGGCCCGGAGCGTCCCAGTAGGAGGTGAGCAGGATGCCGTGGACACGAGAGGCCGCTGCCCGGGCAGGCGCCGCGCGGGACGCGCGGATCACGCAGCGCACCCGCAACGAGGCGTGGAAGAAGCCACCGCGTCGGATCGAGAAATCCGAGTGCATCACGTGCGACACCTGCCTGCGCAACTGCCCGCCCGAGTTCGGGGCGATCTTCGATCGGGGACTCGACGTCGTGATCATCCCCGAGCTGTGCTCCGGCTGCCCGGTGTGCGTGTTGGTCTGCCCGGTCGACTGCATCTATCCGGATCCGCAGTGGACACCAACCGACGACCTGCTCTGGGATCACATCGGCCTGACCACGGAGGATGGGCATGACACTGCCAGTAGAGCCGGATAGCGGGCTGTCCCGCCGAGCTGCCCTGGCGAAGGCGCGGCAGAGCCGACGGCCGAGCCGACTCGGCCACAAGGCCGGCACCACCGCCACACCCGACTATCCGGTCGGCAACGATGCCGGCTTCCCCGGCCTGCTGGACCGGGTCTGGCAGCAGGCGACAGCCGCACCGGACCCGGCGGTGGCGGTGGAGACGCTGCTGACCCTCGGCGGGCACGTGCCGGCCGATATCCAACTACGGGCGCTGCCCACCGCGGCGGAGTGCGCGGTCCGGGTGCTCTTCGGACGATCGTGGCGGCGCGACGATCCGCCGGCCCGACCGGCAGACCCCGCCGGTACGGCCTTCCTCGGCGAGGTGGGGCTGACCAGGAGCGGCCGGATCGCCGTACGGGTTCCGTCCCAGGGACCGTTGACCAGTTCCGACGACTTGGTCGGCGGGGTACTGCGGGTCCCGTGGTCGGCCCGGGACCTGGCCGACTACCAGGCCGAGCTCACCGCCGCCACCACCCGGCTACACGACTCGGTCGCCGACGGTCGCCGTTGGCTCGCCGAGGCCGGGCCGGACGGCCGGGCGAAGCTGCTCGCGGAGCTGATCGAGGCGGTTCGCCGCACAGCTCCGGTGGTGTTCTACTGCGGTGACCGGCAGTACACCAACTTCCGCGACCGAAACACCCTGACCGGCAAGACGCTGTGGCCGGGACATCCGGACTGCGCCCTGAGCGCGCTGGTCACCGTCCCACTCGACCTGTGGGCCGACGACGACGTGCTGCTGGTGGTGTCGCTCACGCTGCTGGTCCGGTCGGCGGGGTACGCCCGCATCGAGGAGGCGAACGGTACCCAGCTGACCCTGGACCACGTGGCCCATCTCCTGGAACGGACCCGGGTGGCGTACAACAAGATCCCCGGGGGTGATCCGGTGCCGCCGGCCGGCTCGGCCACGGTGACGGCGCTCGACGCGCTGGCGGTGGCGATCGCTCGCCGCCGTCGGGAGATTAGCACCCGGGTGCAGCTCTACCGGGACATCCACGGGCCCCTGATGCACAAGATCGAGCGGGTCGCCGGGCCCGACCCGGGGCGGGCCCGGCGCGCGGAGGCGACGCTCAGCGCCCACCTGCGCGACCGACTCCCCATCGCTGGCGAGACCCTGCGCGAGCTGGGTGCCGCGGTGGCGGCGTCGCCGGGCTGGCTGGCCGAACCGCGGGGCGACTTCGGGACCGGGCTGGAGTCCCTGGTGTACGAGACCGTCGCTGCGGCGACCACGGTCTTCGACGCCGACTTCGCGATGAGCCGGGGGACGCGGTCGTTGACCCGGCTGGTCGAGGCGCTGCGGGACGAACGGTGGGACACGATCGTCTCCTGGGACATCCCGCATTTCTTCTGCTGCGTGGTGCCGGCGCCAGCGGCCCGGCGGCACTTCGGGGACTCCGTCGCCCACCTGGCCGACGCCGCCTGGTCGATGGCCGCGCGCATGCAGTACAACTCGTGGCACTTCCTCGCCGGCAACCTGCCGCCCGTACCGGAGGTGGTGGACCGCGACTATTTCGCCCCGCCCACCATCCCGGATCTCGCATACCACTCCGACCAACACCACCACGGTCACGTCGCCGCCCGGGTACGGTTCAGCATCCGCAGCCCGCAGCCGGTGGTGGTGCTGGGCCGCTCCTTCGCCGGCTTCGTCGACCTGCGGCTGCTGCGCTGCGCGGGGCGGCCCTTCGACGAGCAGGACCTGCTCGCCGCGCATCGGGCCTCGGACTTCATCGCCACCGCCACGACCGAGGCGGCCGCGCTGGTCGCCGCCGGCACCGCCCTCGAGGTCGCCGCCTTCGACAGCCAGTGGCACTGGGCGAGTATCACCGGCCAGTAGCGCGGTGCGGCATCCGGTCGCGGCCCGTGGCGGGGGCGCGGGCCGCGACCGGATGCCGGGCGGAACGTCAGGCCGACGCGGGTTGGGCGCTGGACCGGGTGTGGACGACCCGATAGGTGTTCCAGCTGGTGGTGGTCGTGAGGGAGTTCCGCTTCTCCAGCGACCTACGGCGGGCCGCGGGCTGGTCGGCGGCGGGTCGGGTGCGAAACGCGTCGAAGGCCTCCGGACTGTCCCACTGGGAGTAGACCACCACGAAGTCCCGCTCCTCGCCGACAGCGGCCAGACCACTGCCACCGCCCTGGACGCCCCGGGCCCGAATGCCGCGGAGCAGGCTCTGCGAGCGATAGCCCGGTACGTCCACCAGCCACTGATGGGCCCCGCCCAGGGTGCCGATCAGCTCATCCTGATCAGCGGGGGCCACGCCGAGAATCTCAATCACCGTGTAGTCGTCGCGGGCCGGTGAGATCTCGGTGACCGCACCGAGCGTGGGGTGGCGCTGGCTCACCTCCACCTCGGTCTGCAGCAACCGGATGAAGGTGGCGATCTCGTGGAACACCGGAACCGTACGGTGCTTGAACTCGTCGCCGGCGTACCGCGACTCCAGATCCTGTTTGCCACGCCACTGGATGAAGTTGGCGGTCCCCGGCTCGGCCCGGCCCCGGTGCACCGTACTGGAGATCCAACCGGGGTAGTTCGCGGTGTCGACGATCGCCCGCATCTCGCCGACGAGTCGATCCACTCGCTCGGGGGTATCGGTCTTGAACAGGTTGATGACGGTCAGGTAGCCGTTCTCGGGGTCGATGTAGGGCATGCGTCGTCTCCTCGCTCTGCTGGGACACGCGGCGGGTCTACGCCGCGCGGGGTTCCGGGCCGGGGCGGGCCGGTCAGGGCTGGCCACACCACCGGGTGAGGGCCTCCGACAGGCCGGTGCTGTCCGCAGCTTTCGCACCAAGCCAGGCGACGTAGCCGTCCGGTCGCACCAGCGCGGCGTTGACCTCCGCCAACGCACCGGCGGGCCGCGCGGTCGTGGTGACCACGTCCACCCGGTCCTTCCACGGCGCCGCCACCGCGCGCAGCTCGGCGTCGCCGGCTAGGTCGAGGAGGACGCTTCGGCCGCTGTGCAGGAAGCTGAAGGCCTGGGCCGTGCCGGCCGGCCCGAAGTCACCGGTGAGCTCGGTGTCGGGCAGCCGCCGGCCGAGCAGCGCAGGACCGTCCGCCCCGACGTCGTAGCGGATGTCCAGCCCGGTGACCATGCCGACCAGCAGCTGCTGCGCCTCCTCATAGGCGAGCAGCTCGGTCATCACCGCCCGCATCGGATCCAGTTCGTCGCCGCCCAGATACAGAATGCGCTGTGCGAGGGTGTTGGTCAGGATCCGGGCGGCGACCGGGTGCCGCTCCGTGTGGTAGGTGTCCAGTAAACCGTCCGGAACATGACCATTGATCGCCGCGCCGAGCTTCCAGCCGAGGTTAACGGCGTCGCCGATGCCCGCGCTCATCCCCTGCGCGCCGACCGGCAGGTGGATGTGCGCCGCGTCGCCGAGCAGGAACACCCGGCCACGCCGGTACTCCGCGGCCTGCCGGCTGGCGTCGGTGGTCCAGCTGGTCCACAGCGGCTTCCCACCACTGATGTCCTCACCGGTCAACCGATTCCAGGCGGCGGCGATCATCTCGAAGCTCGGTGCCCCCTCGCCGTCCCGGGTCATGCCGCGTTCGTAGACCACCACCCGGTTGACCTCCGGGCCCAGCGGAAGCACCATGACCATCCCGCCGGGTACCCGCTCCCCGGAAAATCGGGGCCGCAGCGCACAGCCCGCCACGTCGGCGAACCACATCTCGATGGTGGCGTCGGTGCCGGGGAAGTCCACTCCGACCAACTTCCGTACGGTGCTGCGGCCGCCGTCGCAGCCGGCGATGTACCGGGCCCGCAGACGCGTGGAGCCCGTCGGGGTGTCGACCTCCAGCTCGACGCCCCCGTCGATCTCCCGCAGCCCGGTCACCTCGTGGCCCCGGCGGATTTCAGCGCCCTGTTCGGTGGCCCAGCCGGTCAGGATCCCCTCAGTGAGCGACTGCGGCTTGCCCCGGGCCCCGTACGAGCCGCCGGGCACCACCTGAAAGTCCAGCGGCAGCCCACCGAAGTGGCCGAAGGGGATGGTCTGTAGCTCGCCGAAGCGGGGCAGGAGGCCGCGCTGGTCGAACTCCTCGATTGTCCGGGCCGAGAAGCCGAGTGCGCGAGACTGCTTCGTCGGCTCGGTGAGCCGGTCCAGGACGAGCGCCTCGACCCCGGCGAGGCGCAGTTCGCCGGCGAGCATGAGCCCGGTGGGGCCGGCCCCAACAATGATGACATCTGCGTCAAAGTCTGGCATTTTCCTTCCTACCTTCCACCCACAGCAGCTTCTCGATTGCCTGTTCTAGGCCCTCCTCGTCGTCGCCGGCCCAGGCGATGTAGCCGTCCGGGCGTAGGAGGAGGGCGGTGGCGTCCAGGGGAGGAACACCGTCACAACGGGCGCGCACCGTCCGCACCGTGCTGTGGTGCGGACCGTGCGCGTCGGGTCCGAGCCGGACAATGACGGGCTCGGTGTCAGCCAACGGAAGCGGCCCCGAATCGGTTCGCAACCGTAGCGTCGTAGCCCGCCGCCCGATCGGCGACGGGCCGGGTGGGCCAGACCGGTCCCCCAGGTTGGCGGTGGTCTCGGCCAAGTGATCACGGACCGGCCGCAGGCCGACGAGCTCCGCCAGGATCGCCCGCAGCGACTCGACCTCCGCTCCGCCCAGCAGCAGCGTCTCCTGCGCCGTGACGTGCTCCAGCACCCGCGCCGCGACCGGGTGCCGCTCGTCGTGGTAGCTGTCCAGGAGCCCGGGTGCGGCCCAGCCGCGCACCGTCGCCGCCAGCTTCCAGCCCAGGTTCACCGCGTCGTGCAGTCCGACGTTGAGCGCCTGGCCACCGATCGGAAGGTGCCAGTGGGCGGCGTCCCCAGCCAGCAACACCCGACCCCGTCGATACGTACCGACCTGCCCCCGGGAGTTGTCGAAAGCATCCAGCCAGACCGGCGTCCCACCAGAGAGGTCCTCGCCGGTAACCGCCGCCCAAGCCCGGACGACCGCACCGAACTCCGGCCGCCCCATCCGGGCGGGCACCGGCTGGCCGGCCACCTGCACCATCACCCGGGTGACACCGGCTCGGGTCGCCGCCACCGCGAGCCCGCCGGGCCATCGCTCGAACCTACGGTCGCGGATCCGGAGCCCGGTCACATCCGCCCGCAACAGCTCCCTCGTCGCCGCCGCCGCCGACACCGGGAAGTCCCACAGCCGGCGCACGGTGCTGTCCGACCCGTCACAGCCGACCACGAAACCCGCATCGAGGCGCTGCCGACCCGCGGGCCCCCGGAGCTGGCAGACCACGTGGTCCGACCCGGCGGTGAGCCCGGTCAGTTCGTGCCCCCGCAGCACCGTCGCGCCCCAGCGCCGGGCGTACTCGCCGAGCACCGCCTCGGTCCGGTACTGGGGCACCTTCCAGTTGCCCGGATACGCACTGTCCAGGCCGGACAGCTCGAATCCCAGGCCGGCGAAGTGGGCCCGCGACTCGTGCCCGGCCTCGGCGAGCAGCGCACCGAGGCCCCGCTCGTGCAACAGCTCGGCGGTGAGCGTGGAGAGCTGACTCGCCCGGGACTCGGTCATCGCCTCGGCCAGCCGCTCCACGACAACTACCGGCACCCCGGCCCGACCCAGCTCGCCGGCGAGCAGGAGCCCGACCGGGCCGGCACCGACGATGACGACCGGGGTGACCGTCACGGCACTACCCGTCCCCCGCCGGCGCCCTCGGCGTACGCCTTCGCGGCCCGTAGGGTCGTCAGACTGTTGGCACTGAGGGCATTTCGGACGAACTCCCGCGCGGCCGGTAGGTCGGCCTCCGGCCCGAGGACCTCGGCGATCCGCGCGGTATTGATCCGCACGGTGTGCCGGGAGGTAACCAGCACCCGTCCCGGGCCCTGCTCCTCGATCAACCAGCGACCGAGGTGCAGTGTCAGCAGTGCGGGCGGGACGATCTGCTTGTAGACGATGCCGCGGTGCGGCTCGCAGACCCGGACCGAACGCGTCGTGTGCACCGACCCGTCCTTGGTTCGGGTATCCATCTCCAGCACCTGAAGCCCCGGTGTCTCCTCCCCCAGCACCACCCGGGCGACGTGCGGGAGCCGCAGTGGCCAGCGCCGGGCGTCGTTGAGAAAGTCGTAGACCTCCGCGGCACCACCGACGACCGGCACCGTGTCGTCGAAGGAGAAGCGCTGGTCGGCGGCGAGCTCGGCAGCCGACTTGAGCGCCGCCAGCTCCGACGTGCTGTTGCGGTCCACCGCTCGGCGGATCCAGGCCAGATCGGCGGGGTCCTCGCTGGCCGGGAAGAAATCGTGCCGCAGCCGCACCCGGCAGGCGGCGGCGGAGATCGGCTCGACCACCCACGCCCCGCCCATGCCGCCGACCGGAGGCTGCGAGCGCTCCTGCCGGAAGGAGACAGTCCACCGCTCCCGGTCGTGCCGCCGCCGCGAGGTCCACGTCTTGGCGGCGCCGTTGGCGGTCGCCCAAATCCGGATCAGCTCGGCCTCGCCGTCACGTTCGAGACACTCGGCGTGGACCGTCGGTGGGAACACCTCCGGCCACCGGCCGACCTCCTCGATCAACCCGTACACCCGCGCGGCGGGCGCGTCGACGACGACCTGATGCTCCGTCTCGTGCACCGTATCGGTGGTCACGTTCACCCCTTCCCTGGCTACGGCTGTCTAGTGGGCGCGTGCGAGGCGGTCCGGGTCCGAGGGCTCGCCGGTGGATCGGGCCGCACCGAACCAACGCCGCAGGGTGTCAACCAGCTCGCCCCCGCCCGGCGCCACCCAGGCGAGGTAGCCGTCCGGGCGGACCAGCACCGATTCCGGGGGCGGGCCGGCTACACCCAGGCTGGCGGGCATCCTTCGCACCCGTACCAGGTCGACCCGGTCGGACCAAGCGGCGGCCGACCGCTCCGTCGCCGCGGAGTCCGCAGCGGTGATCAGGACACCCCGCGCCGACTGCAGCAGCCGGGCGATCCGGTCCCGGCCGCCCCCGACCAGCTCCAGTTCGCGGTCCGGAATCCGCGCGCCGACCAGCGGTGCGGCCTCCGGGTCCGGTTCGTGTCGAATATCGAGCCCGCTCACCATGCCGGAGAGGTGCCGCGCCACCACCGGGAGCGCGATGAGCTCGGCCACCACGGCGCGCAGCGGCTCGACCGAGTTCCCGCTGAGGTTGAGGATGCCCTGGGCGCGGGTATTGCGCAGGACCCGGGCCCCCACCGGATGCCGCTCCCGGTGATAGGTGTCGAGCAGCCCGGCGTCCGCTGTGCCCCGGACCGTGGCCGCCAGCTTCCAACCGAGGTTGACCGCGTCCTGCACGCCGATGCTCATGCCCTGCCCACCGGCGGGCAGATGAATGTGGGCGGCGTCCCCGGCCAGCAGCACCCGCCCCCGCCGGTACTCGGTCACCTGGCGGGTGGCATCGGTGAACCGGCTCACCCAGCGCGCCGTACCGTGCTGGATGGACTCGCCGGTCAGCCGCTGCCAGGCGTCGGCCACGTCGGCGAAGGTGACCTGCCGGTCCCGATCTGGTGGGGTGCCGGTTTCGCAGACGATGATGCGGGAGTAGCCCTCGCCGAGCGCCCCCGCCATGACCATGCCGTTCGGTAGCAGCTCGCCGATCATCCGCGGCCGGATGTCACAGCCGGTCACGTCCGCCAGGTACATCTCGCAGGTAGCGTCCCGGCCGGGGAAGTCAAAACCGGAGAGCTTGCGTACGGTGCTCCGGCCGCCGTCGCAACCCACCAAATAGTGGGCCGAGTACTCGATCCGGCCGTCCGGTCCCTGCACGGTCGCCGTGACGTGGTCGCCGGTATCGCTCAGCGCGATCAGCTCCTGCCCCCGGCACAGGGTCACCCCGAGCTCCAACGCTCGGTTCTCCAGCATCTCCTCGACGGTGAACTGCGGCGCGCCGCGGACTCCGAAGTGCGAGTCCTCCAGCACCCCGAAGTCGAGTGGAATGCCACCGAAGTGCCCCTGCCGGGTGATCTCGGCGTTCTCCAGCCGCTCCAGCAGGCCTCGCTGCGCGAAGACCTCCGCCGCGCGCGCCGTGAATCCGATGCCACGGGACTCCCAGCTCCGCTCGCTACGCCGTTCGACAACGGTGACGCTCGCGCCGCCGAGCCGGAGCTCGGCCGCGAGCATCAGTCCGGTGGGTCCGGCGCCGATGACGATTACATCCGTATCCATCTGCTGACCTCAGCTCGTCGGTGGCGGCGGTGGGAGCGGCGGTACGGCGAGTCTCATACCGGAACCGCCTCGATGATCGAGACCGGCGAGGCGGTCGGGATGACCCGGGTTACCTTCAGGCCGGCCTCGGCGAACAGCTCGGTGTACTGCGGCCGGGTGCGCTCCTTGGCGCCGAGCAGCAGCAGCAGCCACAGATCTATGATCTTGCCAATGTGGGGCTCGTTCTGCTCCTCGAGCACATACTCGATCACGAGCATGGTCCCGCCCGGGGCGATCGCCCCCCGCACGTTGCGCAGTAGCTGCCGGCAGGCGGGCTCCGGGAAGTCGTGCAGGACGTGCTTGAGTACGTACGCGTCGGCACCGGCCGGCAGCGGGTCGAACTGGCCGCCATGCTCGATCGTCACCCGGTCACCGACGCCGGCCGAGGCGAAGACCGCCGGCGCGTCCGCGGTGGCGACCTCGTTGTCGAACAGGATGCCGTTGGCGCCCCCGGTCTGGGCGAGGATTCCGGCCAGCAGCGTGCCGCGCCCGCCGACTACATCCACCACGGTGCGGAACCGCGAAAAGTCGTACGCGGCGAGCACCGGGTCGGTCTCCGCGCCGGAGAGGCTTCCCATGCCCTGGAAGAACTCGGCCGCGTACGCCGGGTTCGCCATCAGGAATTCAAAGGCGCCCATGCCCCGCAGTTTCGGTAGGTTGGCCGCGCCGGTGCGCACCGACTCGATCAGGTGCCCCCACTCCTCCCAGAGCAGTGGATGCCCCATGAGCATCGCGATGCCGCGCATGGAGTCCGGCGCGTCATCGCGCAGCGCCTCGCCCATCGGGGTGAGCGCGAAGCAGCCATCCGGTCGCAGCGCGAACACCGAGCAGCCGGAGAGCGTACGCAGCAGCCGGTAGGTCGCCTCCGGATCGGAGCCCACTCGTTTGGCGATCTCCTCCGCCGGCAACGGGCCGGCGGCGAGAACGTCGGCGACGCCGAGCGTGGCCGCGGCAGAGATCGCCTGAGTGATCACCGAGCCCTGAATCAGGTCAAGTAACTGGTAGGCAGCGGAATTGTCCCGCACCACGGGAGCAGCAGGAAATGCCGACATAATCCTTTTCCTCCGAGGCAATAGTGAGATGCCAGACGATAGGCCGGGCCGTTTTCTGGTGGCAAGCCCGACCAAGTCGTTCAACTGACGAGTCGACGCGGTTGGAACAGCGCATTCCACCGAGACTCGAGCGATATTTCGCCACTCGTTGACACACTGCCGCGACACCGTATTCGGGAAAGGCGGCCCCATGGCAGAGCACGAACAGCGAGTAGCGCTGATCACCGGTGGAACCAGTGGAATCGGCTTGGCGGTCGCGGAGACGCTCGCCCGCCGCGGCCTCCGGATCTTCATCTGCGCGCGAACTCCGGCGGCCGTCGAGGAGACCGTCGGCAAGCTGCGGGCCGACGGTCACCAGGCCGCCGGCGTCGACGCGGATGTCCGGCGCCAGTCCGACGTCGAGCGCCTCGTGGGCGCTGCCGTCGCGCGGTACGGACACGTTGACGTCCTAGTGAACAACGCCGGGCGCAGCGGCGGCGGGGTGACCGCCAATATCGAGGACGAGCTCTGGACCGACGTCATCGAGACCAACCTGAACAGCGTCTTCCGGGTCACCCGCGAGGTTCTCCGGTCGGGACAGCTGCTGGAGCGCGGCTGGGGCCGGATCATCAGCATCGCGTCCACCGGGGGCAAGCAGGGGGTGGTGCTCGGTGCGCCCTACTCCGCGTCCAAGCACGGGGTGATCGGCTTCACCAAGGCGCTGGGGCTGGAGCTCGCCAAGACCGGGGTCACGGTCAACGCCGTCTGCCCCGGCTACGTCGAGACCCCGATGGCGCAGCGGGTACGGCAGGGGTACGCCGCGCACTTCAAGACGACGGAGGCGGAGATCTTGGAGCGATTCCAAACGAAGATCCCGATGGGCCGCTACTCCACCCCCGAGGAGGTCGCCGGCCTCGTCGGTTACCTGGTGAGTGATGCGGCCGCTCCGGTCACCGCGCAGGCGATCAATGTCTGTGGTGGCCTCGGAAACTACTGATCTCGCAGCTGAGGGCGGTGACGCGACAATGTACAGCACCCTGATCGTAGGTCGAATGCGTCCGCAGTGGTCGGCGGAGGTCGCCCAGCTCTTCGATGCGTTCGACGGTACCGAGATGCCGCACCGCATGGGCACCCGACGCCGCGAGCTGTTCCATTACCGAGGGCTCTACTTTCACCTGCAGGATTTCGACGGCGAAAACGGCGGCGAGCGGATCGCCCAGGCCCGCACCGATCCCCGTTTTCTGCAGATCAGCGACGATCTGAAGCCCTTCATCCAGCCGTATGACCCCGCGACCTGGCGTTCCCCCACGGACGCGCTGGCCACCCGGTTCTATCACTGGGCCGCCAGCGGCTGAAAGGAGGCCGGCGATGTCGGACGAGATCCGCACCCCCGTAGATTTCTGGTTCGACCCGACCTGCCCCTGGGCCTGGATCACCTCCCGGTGGCTGCTCGAGGTCGCCCAGCAGCGGCCGATCACGCCGTGCTGGCACGTCATGAGCCTGGCGCTGCTCAACGAAGGACGCGACGACCTGCCAGCGCGCTACCGGAGCGGGATGCAGGGCGCGTTGGAGGCGGTGCGGGTCTGCGTCGCCGCCGAGCAGAAGTACGGTGCCCCGGCGTTGGGCCGGCTGTACACCGAGCTGGGCACCCGGTTCCACCTCGAGAACGCCCCCCGGCAGCACTCCACCTATGCGGCGGCGCTGGTCGCCGCGAACCTGGATCCCGAGCTGGCCGCAGCAGCGAATTCCACTGAGTACGACGGGGCGCTCCGCGCCGGTCACGACGACGGTGTCGGCCGCGTCGGCGCCGATGTCGGCACGCCGGTGATCGCGGTGGGGGACGTGGCGTTCTTCGGTCCGGTGGTGTCGCCGGCACCACGGGGCGCCGCCGCACTCCGGCTCTGGGACGGCCTGCTGGCGCTGGCCACGACCGAGGGGTTCTTCGAACTCAAGCGCAGTCGTACCCAGGGGCCGATCGTCGGTTGACCACAACCACGGCGGGCGCCGGCACCGGTACGGATGCCGGCGGCCCGGCCGGAGCGCAGCCCCCGCCGTCGGTCACTGACCCGGCCGCGGCGCCGTCCAGGTGGACCGGAGGAACGCCTCCAAGCTGACCAGGTCCGGCCGATTCCGGCGCAACGCCGGCAGGTCAGCGCGGTATCCCCCGTCGTTGAAGAAATCGAACATGGCCGCCAGATCCGGACGGGCGACGCGAAGCTGACCGATCGGCAGCTGCTCGTAGCGCGCCGGCAGGCCAGCGACCCGCCCAAACGCCGCCGCCATCTCGGGTCCGGTGAGTTCGTCCCCGGCGAGCTCCACCTGCCGCCCCAGCCAGCTGTCCGGGTCATCGAAGGCGTCCGCCGCGAAGGCACCGATGTCGCTGGTCGCGATCAGCTGCAACGGCACGTCGGGATGCAGCCACAGACCGAGGACCAGCTCCCCGTCGGCCAACCGCGGACCGGTGTCGTGAAAGACCTCGTGAAACATGGTGGGCCGCAGTACCGTCGCCGGGATGCCCAGCTGCTGGATGTGCTGCTCAACCTGCCACTTGCTCGCGAAGTGGTCAACGCCGTTGGCCCGCTCCGCGCCGCCGACGGAGCTGTAGACCAGGTGGTCCACGCCGGTGCGGGCGGCGGCGTCGGCGACCGCCTTACCTTGCCGTTCCTCGGTGACCACACCGCCCGGGGTCCGGAACGTCTGGACGCTGAACACCCCGTACAGACCGGTCATCGCCGCTGCCAACGACGCCTCGTCGTCGAGATCTCCAGGGACCAGCACGGCGCCCGCGGCGGCCAGGGCCCGGGCCGCGGGCTTGCCCGGATCCCGGACCAGGACGTGCACCGTCCACCCTCGGCGCAGTAGTTCGCGGGCCGTCGCCCCACCCTGCCGGCCGGTACCGCCCAGCACCAGAATCGCCGCATCTGTCGGCACGTTTGCTCCTTCGTGCAGCGCGCACACCCGCGGTGTCCGCGAGGAGGTTCGGATCACCGGGGCGGTGTCCGCGAGGAATTCGGTCACCAGGGCGGTGCCCGCGAGGAGGTTTGGTCACCAGGGCACGACGCCGTCCGCGGAGAGGCAGTAGCCGGAGGGCCCCGCCTCGTCCAGCAACGCCAGCCGGACCGCGATCGCCGCGCCTTCCGCCGGAGTCCGGTTTCCCCGATGACCGTTGAGGTCCGTGGCCACCATTCCAGGGCTCGCCGCGTTCACCTTGATCGGCGTGTCGCGCAGTTCCTTGGCGTACCCGACGGTGATCGCGTTCAGGGCGGTCTTGGAGGACTGGTACGCCAACAGGTTCACCCCGGCCAGCGGCGAGTCCGACTGCGAATTCAGCGTCAGGGAGCCCAGGTGGCTGGAGACGTTCACCACCCGCCCGGCCACCGCCCGAAGCAGCAACGGAAGCACGGCGTTGGTCACCGACACCACCCCGAGGACGTTGGTCTCGTACACCTGGCGGAGGTCATCGGCGCGCACCGTGCTGGGCGCACCGGTGGCAGCACCAGCGATGCCGGCGTTGTTGACCAGGATGTCCAGGCGGCCAAAGCGCTGCTCAACCTCCGCCGCAGCCGCCGACACCGAGGCCGGATCCGTCACGTCCAGGCGTACCGGAACCGCCCGGACGCCCTGGGCCACCAGGGAGTCCACCGCCTGCCTGCCCCGGGCCCCGTCCCGGGACCCGACGAGCACGATGTGCCCTCGCTCCCCCAACTGGCGCGCGATCTCGTACCCGATTCCCTTGTTCGCGCCCGTGATCAGCGCGATCTTCTCGACCGGCACGTCCGAAATTCCTTTCCGTCGCCCTGTCGCGTCCATGCTGAACGGCCGACCGGAATCCGGCATCTCTGAAATTGCCACGCGACAGCGCGGGTTCAACCGAAGCGAAATCCGCAGTCGAACAATTACCCAGAGCATCAATCAATATTGAAACGAGGAGCGTCCGCGGATACTTTGGCCTCGCAATTATCCGGCCGCGAGGCGGAAAGGTCCGGGAAATGGAAACCGATGTGATCGTGGTGGGTGCGGGACCGGTCGGCCTGATGCTCGCCGTTGAACTGCACCTGGGCGGCGCGCGGGTACGGGTCTACGACCGCCTCGCCGCGGCCACCGGCGAGTCCCGTGCTCTCGGCTTCAACCGGCGTGCCGCCGAATCGCTGGACCAGCGCGGGCTGCTCACACGGTTGGCGGGTCTCCGCTGGGGCCCGATGGGACACTTCGGCGGCGTACGCATCGACCTCAGCCGACTCGACGACGACCACAGTGGCATTCTGGGCCTGCCGCAGGCCCGCACCGAGCAGATGCTCACGGACTGGCTGGCGGAACAGGGCGTTCCGGTGCTCCGACGGCACGAGCTCACCGGTGTGCGGGAGACGGGCAACGGCGTCGTCGCCGCCTTCGCCGAGCCCGGCGGAGGCACCGAGGTGCGGGCCCACTACCTGGTCGGCTGTGACGGCGCCCGGAGCACCGTCCGGGCGCTGGCCGGGATCAAGGCATCCGGCCCCGCCGCCACCCGGGGCATGTACACCGCCGAGGTCACCGGAGTCGAGTTGCGCCCCCGTCCGATCGGCGAACGGCGGCCCGGCGGCAGCATGGTGGTGTGCACGCCGGTGGGAGAGGATCGCTACCGCATCGTGATCCACGACCGGGGACTACCGCCGAACCCGGATCCGGACGCACTGACGTTTGCCGAGGTCGCCGACGCGTGGCAACGCCTCACCGGCGAGTCGCTGCACCACGGATCGGCACCGTGGCTGTGGGCCTGCGGCAACGCGGCCGCGGTGGCCGAGGAGTACCGGCGCGGCCGGATCTTCCTGGCCGGCGACGCCGCACACGAGATGCCGCCGCTGGCGGCGTGGGGTCTCAGCGCCGGCCTGCAGGACGCGGTGAACCTGGGCTGGAAGCTGGCGGCGGCGGTGCACGGCTGGGCGCCACCCGACCTGCTCGACACCTACCACACCGAACGCCACCCGATCGGTCGGCAGCTGATCGCCGACGCACAGGCCGCCTCGTCGCTGTACCTCGGGGACGAGGCGGTGGAACCGATCCGCAGCGTGCTGGCGGAGTTGGTCACCTACCCGGACGCGGCCGAGCACCTCGCCGGGCGGGGTAGTGGGCTCGGCATCCGCTACGACCTCGGCCCGGGCGAGCACCCCCTCCTCGGCCGACGCATGCCCCCACACCACCAACTCACCCTCCCCAACGGCACCACCACCCGCATCGCCGACCTACTCCACCCCGCCCGACCCCTCCTCATCACCACCACCACCGCACACCCCACCGCCCACGCCTGGACCGACCGCATCGACATCATCACCGGCACCTGGACCCACCAACCCCACCCCACCCTCCACACCGCCCTCATCCGCCCCGACGGCTACCTCGCCTGGACCGCACCCGGCAGCACCCACAACCTCACCCACGCCCTCACCCGCTGGTTCGGCACCCCCCAGAACGGAACCGCCCGATGACCCGGGACGTGATCGTGGTCGGCGCCGGCCCGGTGGGCCTCATGCTCGCCGGGGAGCTGCGGCTCGGCGGCGTCGATGTGGCGATCTACGAGCGACTGTCGGCGCGGCCGACCGAGTCCCGGGGCGCCAGCTTCACCCGCCGTACCGCCGAGTGCTTCGCGCAACGCGGGCTGCTGGACCGGCTGGGCCCGACCGAGCCCGCGGAGAGCCACTTCGGCGGGGTACCGATCGACCTCGGCCAGCTACCGGAGGACCATGCCGGCGCCCGGGGCATCTCCCAGTACCGGACCGAACGGATGTTGGAAGGCTGGGTGACCGAACTGGGGGTGCCGGTATTCCGCGGCCACGAGGTCACCGGCTTCGAGGAGGGCCCCGACCGCGTCGTCGTCACCGTCGACGGCCCCGCCGGCTCCGGCCGGGCGGCCGCCCGGTTTCTGGTCGGCTGTGACGGCGGGCGCAGCACCGTCCGCGCGCGGGCCGGGATCGACTTCACCGGCTCCGAGCCCACCCGTGGGTTCTACACCGCCGATGTCACCGGCATCGACACCCGGCGTCGGCGGATCGGCGAGAATCTGCCCGACGGCAGCATGGTCATGGCGATGGATCTGGAGGACGGTGTCACCCGGGTCGTCGTACACGAACGGGGCATGCCACCGAGAGACCGGAGCTCGTTGAGCTATCAGGAGCTGGCCGACTCCTGGCAGCGACTCACCGGCGAGTCCATCCATCACGGACGCTGCCACTGGATCAGCTGCTTCACCGACGCGTCCCGGGTCAGCTCCGAGTACCGGCGCGGCCGGGTCTTCCTGGCCGGGGACGCCAACCACGTACAACCGCCGGCGATGGCGCAGGGATTGAGCGTCGGCGTCCAGGATGCGGTGAACCTGGGCTGGAAGCTGGCGGCGGCGGTGCACGGCTGGGCGCCACCCGACCTGCTCGACACCTACCACACCGAACGCCACCCGATCGGGCGACAGTTGGCCCGCAACGCGCGGGCCGCCATTGAGCTGCGACTCACCGGCGCCGAGCTGGACCCGCTCCGCGGCGTCCTCGCCGACCTGATCACCTACCCCGACGCGGCCGAGCACCTCGCCGGGATGCTCAGCGGGCTCGGCATCCGCTACGACCTCGGCCCGGGCGAGCACCCCCTCCTCGGCCGACGCATGCCCCCACACCACCAACTCACCCTCCCCAACGGCACCACCACCCGCATCGCCGACCTACTCCACCCCGCCCGACCCCTCCTCATCACCACCACCACCGCACACCCCACCGCCCACGCCTGGACCGACCGCATCGACATCATCACCGGCACCTGGACCCACCAACCCCACCCCACCCTCCACACCGCCCTCATCCGCCCCGACGGCTACCTCGCCTGGACCGCACCCGGCAGCACCCACAACCTCACCCACGCCCTCACCCGCTGGTTCGGCACCCCCCAGAACGGAACCGCCCGATGACCCGGGACGTGATCGTGGTCGGCGCCGGCCGCGGAGCGGCACCGGCCGCCGGTCCACCCCGTCTCGACTACGGCTAAAGACACCCCTGCCACCCTCAGCCAAACGGCGACCGAGGAGGGCGTACCGGATGTCTCGGCACCACGGGCAAGCTGCGCGGGCCACGGAAGGCTTCAGGCTCGCCAGAGCGGGCAGCGACGAAGCGACGGGCAACGACAAATTCGATCTAAAGAACTTCGAGCGACTGCCGGCACGAGACGTTCCCCTGGACGCCCTGTCACCCAGCCTGCGGCTGCGGCAGGGTGGCACGAGCGGAGCCCACGTCCAGTTACTCGTGGAGGCGGGCGGCACCACGCAGCTACCGCCTCTCCTCGTCCAGGAGGAGGGCTGGCGGGTTATCGATGGGCTGCACCGGCTCGAGGCCGCCCGGATCCGCGGCGATCACGTCATCCCCGCACGCTTCCTGGACTGCACCGACGCCGAGGCGCTGATCCTGGCGATGCAGGCGAACATCGCCCACGGGCTACCACTGTCCCGAGTCGACCGGCTCTCCGGCGCCAACCGGGTGCTGTCGGAGTATCCGGACTGGTCTGACCGGGCCCTCGCCGCCATCACGGGATTGAGCGCGAAGACGATCGCATCGTTGCGTACCCGGTCGCCGGGGGCAGCAGAGGCCGGCAAGCGGATCGGCCGGGACGGAAGGCGTCGTCCGGTCACCGCCGTGGAGGGCCGGCGTCGCGCCGCCGCCTACCTCAGCGCCCACCCGGACGCCCCGCTGCGGCAGGTCGCCCGCGAGGCCGACGTGTCGCTGGGCACCGTCCACGACGTGAGCGCGCGGCTGCGCCGGGGCATCAGTCCGGAGCGCACCGGGCACCGCCTTCCCCCGGTCGAGCCGCCGGTGGGACCGGCCCGGCGAGCCGCGGCGCCCGCCCCCACGTTGCCGGCACCCCGCGGTGGTGCGGTCCGGCGCCGGGGGCCGGCGGACGCGCCACTGACCTGGGCCGGGGTGGCGAACAAGCTGGCTACCGATCCGTCCGTCCGATACACCGAGGGTGGCCGGGCGTTCATTCGGTGGATGGCGTGGCACGCCGGTGCCCCACATCGCTGGCGGGAGGTCGCCGGCTCGATCCCGCCGCACTGGCTGAGCGTGATCGCCCCGCTCGCGGACAGCATCAGTGAGGAGTGGAGCCTCTTCGCCGAACAACTCAAGCGCAAGCAGGAGGACGGACCGTAACGCCACCCGCCCCGCTTCGGCCGACCGCCGCCACCTGCCCGGGTCAACTCTTACTCGACCGGAATTCGCGGGAGCGCGGCGAGACTGCTACGACATCGCAGCCCACGAAAGCAGGCGACATGGTGGACAACGAACAGGATCGGGCAGGTACGGCGCCCCACGTGGTCATCGTCGGGGGCGGCATCACGGGGGTGACCGCAGCGTTCTACCTCCGGAACGAGTCAGTACGAATCACCCTCCTCGAGGCCGCACCGCGACTCGGGGGGAAGCTGTCCACATCGGAGGTGGCGGGCGTCCTCGTTGACGAGGGGGCGGAAGGGCTCTATGCCCGGCGGCCCAAGACCACCCGGTTGCTCACCGCGGCCGGTCTCGGCGATCAGCTCACCCTGGCTGGCGCCACCACGACGGCGATCTGGAGCAGGGGTGCGCTCCGGCCCCTGCCTCCCAGCCAGTTCATGGGCATCCCCGCGGACCTGGAGGCCCTCGCCGAGTCCGGCATCCTCTCACCGGGCGGGGTGGCCGCGGCCCGCCGCGACCTTGGGCTGCCGCCGACTGAACGGGACGGCGACGTCTCCGTCGCGGCCTACGTCTCACAGCGACTTGGCCAGGAGGTGTTGGACCGCCTCGTTGACCCGTTCCTCAGCGATGTCTGTGCTGGCCGCTCCGACCAGCTGTCCTTCGAGGCCATGCTGGCCCCGCTGGCGAACGCGGCCCGCAGGTACCCGTCGCTGGTCCAGGCCGCGGGCTCGCTGGTCCCCCCACCGCCACCGGACGGGCAGGAACCGCCGACCGGGATCGGTACCCTGACCGGCGGGCTCGGCAACCTACCCCAGGTGTTGGTCGACGCAGTTCTCGCCGACTCGCCCGACGCACGGATACGAACCGGGGCCGAGGTCACCGGCCTGGCTCCGGAGCGGCGGGGGTGGCGGCTGACCGTCAACGCCGACGCCGGGACCGAACAGCTCACCGCGGACGCGGTCATCATCGCCGTCCCCGCCGGGCCTGCCGGCCGACTGCTGGCCGGCGTACCCGGAGTGGCGCCGGCCGCCGCCGAGCTGGCGCAGCTCCCGTACGCCAGTGTCGGCAGCATCACGCTGGCCTACCCCCGTACGGCATTCGCCGGTGGGCTCGCCACGCGCGGGCTCTGCGGCTACCGGGTTCCGGCGGTGGACGGACGGGCCGTCAACGAAGTGACCTTCTCCACGGTGAAGTGGCCGCACCTGGCGGGCGAGGTGGAGATTCTGCGCTGTTCGGTCGGGAAGGTCGGCGACGAGGCAGCGCTACACCGCGACGACGCCGACCTCGTCCGGCTGGTGACGGCCGAGGTCGCCGCGGCAACCGGGGCGGTCGGTGCCCCGGTGGCGACCCGGGTCACCCGGTGGCCGAACGCGCTGCCCCAGTACACCGTCGGCCACCTGGATCGGGTGCATCGGATCCGAACGGCGGTAGGTGGCTCGCCGGGGCTCGCCGTCTGCGGTGCCGCGTACGAGGGAGTGGGGGTCGGCACGTGTATCGCCGATGCGCACAAAGCCGTTGACCAGGTGCTCACGGGGCTGCCCAGAACCACCCCCGCCACCTTGAGCTGAGGTGCCCTCCCTGCCCCGGCCGCCGGTGGCGCCGGCGACGTCCGAGCGGTCCGACCGCGGCCGCGTCGGCATCCTCGCCCCACCCCGCTGGGGGTACGCCGCGGACATACCCGTGCCCGCCCGGGCTGACCGGCCGGGCGGGCACGGGGGATCTGCTGTTGCCTGGGGTCAGGCTCGGGCCGGCCCCACGTTCTCCAGGATGCGCCCGAGGGCCCCGGCCAGCTCACCGGTCGGGTTCGCGCCGGCGCCCCTGCTGCGCCACGCCACGTGGTTGTCCGGGCGGACCAGAATGGCGCCCTCGTCGGCGATTTCCCGGACGCGTGACCACCGGTCATCGACGGCCGTGTAGTCAGCGCCGATCCCGATGGCGACGGTATTGATCGGCACCGAGAGTTTCTCCGCCACCGCCGCGGCCGCCGCCCGCCACCGCTCCGCCTTCGGGCCGATGATCAGCACGAAGCTGCCGGCGGAACCGGTCAGGTCGTGGGTGGAGAGGACCCGGCCGGCGCGGGTGATCCAGGCATGCGGCAGCAGATGCCCGGGCCGGGTGGTGGGGTGGTAGACGTCCCGCAACGGCTCCCGCGGGGGCGGCGGGCTCCCGTCGGGGATGACCGCACCCTGTTCGTACGCGAAACCCAGCTCGACGTCGTGTGCCTGACATCCACCCCGGTGGGTGGCGAACAGCTCGGCCGCCCGTGCCCGTGCCGCCGCGGCGATCGGGGATGGGTCGACGAACGCCGCGAACGCTCGCTCCCGACGCTGCGGCGCGGTGTGCTGACCTACCCCGACGGCCTCGAGGATCGCGTGGTGGTGCAGGGCCGCGGAGACCGCCCAGTCGACGTTGTGCCGGCCGATCGGATGCCGCTCGACCTGGTAGGTGTCGAGCAGGCTGTCGGGGGCTCGACCGGTGAGTACCGCGGCGAGCTTCCACGCGAGGTTGTGTGCGTCCTGAATCCCAGTGTTCAGTCCCAGCCCGACGGTGGGTGGCTGCCGGTGGGCGGCGTCACCGGCAAGGAGCACTCGACCGACCCGGTACTGGTCGGCGACCAGGGATTCCACCGACCAGTTCGTGACCTGGCGCAGCGTGAGCTCCAGGTCGGGCAACCCGAGGACCTCACGGATCTTGGGGACGATGCGCTCCGCGGGGTAGCGCTGCGGGTCTCCCGGCGGAAAGTGCAGGACCCACTCCTCGCAGTGCTTGCCCCAGGTGGGGCCCATCTCGATGAGGTTGCTGGACAGGTCGGGGTCGTGCGGATTGAGGAAGTGGGTCAGTAGGGTGCCCTCCCGCCACCACGGCGACAGGTCCGCGGTGAAGTAGGCGGTGGTGACGTCGAGAAACCCCGGAAGGCCCCGCATCTGTACGCCGAGCGCCGCGCCGACGGTACGGCCGCCGTCAGCCGCGATGAGGTAGCGGGCCACCACCGTGGTGACCTCGCCCGTACCGACCGCTCGGACCTGGGCTACCACCCGGTCGCCCTCCTCAGCGAAGGTAACCAGTTCGTGGCCGAACCGGATCTCTCCCGGGGCGCGCCGCTCGGCGTGTTGCCGCAGGATCGGCTCCAACCGGACCTGGGGTAGCTTGACCGGAAGTACCGGCCCAGCCGCCTCGTAGCTCTCCCGCAACGCGCCGCCGCCGAACGCGTCCATCTCCTGAATGACCAGACCGTCGAGGGGTTCGTCCCCACCGAGCGAGGTCAGCCAGCGCAGCTTGCCGAATTCCGCCAGGCAGGCCCCCTGCTGGGCCACCTCGGCATCGAGCTCGTGCTGGCGGAAGATGCCCATCGTCCGCTGGTTGAGATAGTGCGCCTTGGGCATTCTCGACGTACTCGGGTGCCGCTCCACCAGCAGGTGGCGTACACCGTGGTCGGACAGAAAGACGGAGGCAGCCAGGCCACATCCACCGCCGCCCACGATCAGAACCGGAACCTCAATCGTTGCCATAGATGTCCTTCCGAATGGTGACCGCCCGGCCGGGCGGGTACGTGGCCCCGCTCACGGCCTCGCCGGCCCACGGCTGTCGACCGCCGCGTGGAGAGGGAATCGACGATCGGGCCGGACGGCTCGCAGTCTGCCGAGAGCCGCTGCAGTCCCGGTCAAGGACGGATTGATTCGACTACACAATTTCCAGGCCTAAACAGCGAGCAACGGTCAGCGGTTTCGACTGCGTTTCACCGGCGGTTGAACGAAGGCATCCGCCATACCGTCGGCCGTTTTCAGTGGAGCAGTCGACTGCTGCGCATCCGACCGTTGCCATTGGTCAGAGCACCGTTATAGGTTCACCCCGTGGTCGTGGAATAGTCCGGCGCGGACGGAATCGACCACACCACCCTTGCTGCACATCAACTGTCCTGCCACCGATCTGTGGGGCGTGCCGCCCCGGACGGTGTGACCTCCGAAAATGGTGGTGCGCATGAAATCAGTGCGGAACGACGATGTGGCACGACCGGTGATCGGGGTCTGCGCACGCACGACTCCGGTGACGGTGCAGGGGCTCGATACGACCGTCAGCCTGGCGCTGCAGGCCCACGTGGACATGCTCGCGACCGCGGGATGCGCCCCCCTGTTGGTTCCGCTGCTGCCGGGCGCCGAGGACCTGCTGCCGCACCTCGACGGCCTCCTGCTACCCGGGGGGCCAGACCTGGACCCGAAGCTGTACGGGCAGCCCCAGCACACCAGGACCAGATGCGGCAGCCCCGCGGCGGACCAGGTCGAACTGGCCCTGCTCCGAGCAGCGCTCGACGCCGGCCGTCCCGTCCTGGCCATCTGCCGCGGGATGCAGGTGCTCAATGTGTTGTCGGGCGGGACCCTGCACCAGCACCTGCCCGAGGCCGTGAACCACGACGGCCACTGCCCCCAGACCGCGACCTTCACCCTCGGCTGGAACCGCCTGCACCTCCAGCCCGGCAGCCTCGCCGCCGCCGTCTACGGCGGCGATGTCCCCACCGTCGCCTGCCACCACCACCAGGGTGTCGACCGGGTCGGTGCGGGTCTCACCGTGACCGCCCGGGCGGCGGACGGGGTCGTCGAGGCGATCGAGGCGACCGGGCACCCGTTCGCGCTCGGGGTGCAGTGGGAGGCCGGACAGGACTCCGACGACCGACTGCACCGCGCGCTCGCCGACGCCGCCGAACGTGCGAGACAACGACCCCCAACCCCGGGAGATTCTGATGGCATCGCGGATGAACAACCCGTCTCTGGTCGTGCCCGACGCGCTGCCGCCCCTGCTCGAACTCGGTAAAGTGATCAACCAGGTCGGCGTGCCGGTCCGGACGCTCGATCTGGTCCGGATGCGGGTCAGCCAGGTCAATGGCCGAGTCTGGATCCTGCCGGCCGGTCCGGAGGCCGCGTCCCGGATCGACCACCGCCTGCCCATCGTGGCTTCCTGGCGCGAGGCCGACTGTTTCACCGATGCGGAGCGGGCGGCGCTGGCGCTCGCCGAGGCCGCCGCCCGCCTCGGTGAGCGGGTGGATCCGGTGCCGGACGAGGTCTGGGCGGAGGCGGTCCGGCACTACACCGAGCCGGAACTCAGCGCTTTGATCATGCATATCGGGCTGGTGAGCCTCTGGAACTGCATCAATCTAACCACTCGACAGGATCCAGGGGACTGGCGCTGATTCCGGTCCACCCGACCACCAACACCAACACCGGCACCGGCACCGGCACCGGCAGGAGGGGTTCACAAATGTTACGGCTCATCAACACCGGCTTGGGTCGGACCGGCACCACGTCACTGAAGCTGGCGCTGGAGCGCCTCGGCTACGGACCCTGCTCGCACATGTTCAATATCGTCAACGATTCGGAGCGACTCCAGCAGTGGGAAAAGGTCGTCTGCGACGGGCAGCAGCCCGACTGGGAGGCGCTGTTCAACGGCTTCGTCTCCGTCGCGGACGGGCCCAGCGCCATTTACCACAATGAGATCATCCGGGCGTTCCCGAAGGCAAAGGTCATCCTGACCACACGGGACGGCGAGGAGTGGTACCGAAGCACGTACGACACCTTGTACCAATTCGCCGTCCGGAGCCGCGACAACCCGCCGGAACCTGACACGATGCCGGCCCGGATATACCGATTCGTCAACACCATGGTCTGGGACGGTCTCTTCGGTGGACGCTTCGCCGACAAGGGGCACGCCATTCGGGTCTTTCACCGGCACAACGAGGCGGTCGCCAACTCTGTCGCCCCCGACAACCTGCTCACCTATGACGTGCGGCAGGGATGGGAACCGTTGTGCACGTTCCTCGGGGTCCCGGTACCGGCGGCGGACTTCCCCCACGCCAACGACAGCGGGTCGATGCGTCGAGTCATCCGAGACGTTGGCGGCGAGGCCGCCGGGGTGGCGAACACCTGAGCCAATCGGCGAGCGCGGCGGGCAGCCGGATCCGGCCGAGGGCCAGCCAACCAGGGGTACGGGCCATGGGGTAGCGGCCCGTACCCCTGGTTCACCACGAGTCCTGGCCGACCTCGGCGGCCCGGGTCTGCAGGATTGCCAGCAGGGTCCGGGCCTGGACGTTGACGTATCGGCTGTGCCCGGCCAGCCAGCTGAGTTGGCCTGGCGTGATCCAGTGGTAGCCGGGCGGCGCCTCGGTCGGCGTCGCCGCCTCGTCGGTGGCGACCACCAGGTAGCGGCTCTCGGCATTGCGGAACCGACCGCCCTCCTCGGAGTGCGTCGCTGCGTACCGGACCTGATCCGGGGACGGCTCCAGCATCAGGTCGAGAAACGGGGGGCGTTGCACCGCTGGCAGCTGGGGGTAGCTCGCCGGAACACACTGCACGGTCGGCGCTAGTTCCACTGTGTCGAGGAAGCCCCCCTCCACCCGGGCGTGCACGAGAACGTGCGGCACCCCGCCGAAGGTCCGGTACGCAAAACCCACCACACCCGGGGCCACCGGCTCGATCAGCGGCTGGCTCCAGCTGGAAACCTCTCGGTTCGCGCCCTCAACAGCGACCGCCAGCACCCGGAAGTGCCGCTGATCAGGGCGGTAGATGCTGTGTTCGTCGCGGCACCAGCCCGCTACCCGCGCCAGCGGAACACGGTGGGTTCGTACCTCGTGGCTGGCCCGTTGACCGGTGAACCAGGTAGCCACCTCGGCGTCGGAGCAGATGGCACCGGGCTCGGGGTACGCCAGCGGTGCGCTCGCCAGCACCGTACGCGAGTCCATGTTGACCACGTTGTCCTGCCGGAGAAGCTGACCCAGCTGACCGAGCGTGAGCCAGCGAAAGCGCTCGTCCGCTGGTACCTCACCCGTCACTTCGACGATCATGTTGCGATTGCGCTTGCGGTAGAACCAGGCGCCGTGCTCGGACTGCAGGACATCGGTGAGTACCCGGCCCGGTGGGGGGTCAACGAAGTGTTCCAGGTACGTCACCGCCGTCCCGCCATGCGCCTTCGTGTAGTTACTCCGAGTGGCCTGCACGGTGGGTGACAGCTGCACCAGGTTGGGATTGCCCGGCTCCACCTTCGCCTGCATGAGGAAGTGCAGCGTGCCGTCGAACTCCTTCGCCAGGATCCCGAGGATGCCGATCTCCCGTTGCACAATGATCGGCTGTTGCCACTCGACGCCCACATCCGGTCGAACGACGTGCAGTCCCTCCACCGTGAAAAACCCTCCGCTGTGGTGGCGCAGGTTCCCGGTCTCCGCCTGGAACGACCAGCCGTCCAATTCCGCGAACGGGATCCGCCGTACTCGGGTACGGCACGCGACCCGCTCAGCGGCGAGCCAGCCCAGCACATCGGAGGTGGCGATCCCGACGCCCTCGGTAGCCGCTGCCGAGCGTGCGAGCCGTTCGGTGAGTTCGGTGCCGCTACGCGGTTGGAGCAATACGGCTGAGGTCACGGTCGATCACCACTTCCTAGCGCGCGCCGTTGAGGGGTCACCGGTGGCGGCACTCGCCGCGCGCTAGGCGGCACCGAAACGCCCCGGGGCACCGGTCCCGCCATGGTGCTCAGCGACCGCCCATCCGGGCATCCTCGACGTTGCCCCGGCCACGGCCACGCTGCCGAACCTGATCAGTTCGTCCGGCGGCGGGGACGCGGGTGGCGGCACTGCTTCGGGGCCACCAACCGACTGGGAAGAGAGTTCAACCGCACTGGTGACGTCAGTCGAACGGGCTGCCCGGCGGCAGGCCCACGGGTCAGGGCAGCGTTCGGGCCAGCACCGACCGGTGTGGCTCCGCGGCGCGCGCGAGGGGTTCCTGCCGTGCCGTGGTGGCCGGGCACCCGCCGGCTACCGGGACGGAGCGGGGGGTGAGTTCCGGTAGGGCGAGCAGCACCGGTGGGTCGATCACCCGCCGGCGGCGGAGGCGGACCGCAGCACTGGTCACACCGTCCGCAATGACCGTCACCCGGGGGTGCATCCCGATCAGGGCGGTGCGACGGCGGGCTTCGGGGCCGACACCGTCGGCCACCGCCACCGCGTGCACGAACCAGGTGCCGTTGGGTACGTGCGGCAGGTGGTAACAGGACGGCCGGCCGCCCGGCACATCAACGACCATCGCCGATACTGCGCGGTGCTGCACGATCCGGGTCGAAAACGCACCCAAATAAACCTGGGCGTTGCCGTGCCCTTCCGGCAGGCTGATCGTCCCAGCGATCGCCCCGACGCCGAGGCGAATGGCCGGAGACCGACCAGGTAGCTCAGTCGCACCGGTAGGCGAAAGGCGACGGAACCGGCCGGGCGAGACCCCGACACTGGAAGTGAAACAATTACTGAAAGAGCCGAGGCTGCTGTACCCCACCAGCACGGAGACATCCGTTATCCGCAGCGGGGTCTCAAGAAGAAGACGCTTGGCCTGATGAATCCGAATAGCGGCCAGAAAACGACCGGGGGTAATTCCGGTTATATTGCGAAAAAGTCGGGCAAAATAGAACCTACTCAACCCGACACTCTCCGCAATCTCGGCCAGCGTCAGCGGCCGGTCGTAACGCTCCCAGAGGTACTCGATCGCCCGTTCGACTGCACTGTCCATACGCACCTCGCTGCATCGTCGCCGACCACCATGGTTACCGCCCTCCGTCGGGAGCAGCTCGAGCAGCAATGGGGACCGGATCCGAACCGGCGATCACCTACAGCGAAAAGGTCGCAACAATTTGTTACCGACAGCAGGCCGGTGTCGGCGTGATCAGCCGCTCCAGACGGACGCGACACCCTAAGTGGCGGGAAAGCATGATTCGAGACGCTAAATACATATTTACATTGGCGATGCGTCGGCACGCCCAGAACGCCAGCCGACCCGAAACGGCGACCCACCTCCCCGCCTTGGTCTGCCTGAAAACGACAACCAAGGCAGGTAGGTCAACCACTCCCAGGAATCCATGCCGAAACCGCTGCAAACCTGCACCGAACCCTACAAACACTTTTCCCGCCTGGAACCGACATTTCCACCTCGCGACCATCGAGTTAATCACCAGTTCCCTGGATCGCTGGATCATGGCACAATATTACGCAATTACCCGCGACACCCAGGGACTGATCGATGGGGGGAGAAACATAGAACACGTGGCAACGCCTACCTGTCGGCGCCCCTGAAATCGTTTTTCCAGTCCGGCATGCATGTGTTGCCGAACTCGCTTCATCAAACAATTCGGCTCCATTTCTATGTCAACCCAAGCCTGCCGCCAGGCCATGATGAAAGGCTTGGAGTTGATAATCCGTTACACGGAGGAGATCGGGTGGAAAGGGACCAGACACTTCTGAACTTCGGGCTACTCGGCCCACTCTCGCTCCACTACGGTCGCACGCCGGTGGAGACCAGCGCACCCAAACAACGTCAGGTGCTCGCCCTACTCGCTCTGAATGTCGGACGCGTCGTCACCGTGCCGATGCTCATCGAGGAACTGTGGGGAGACCGTCCACCACGAAGCCACGCCACAACCCTGCAGACTTACATTCTGCAGCTACGAAACGCACTCGCCACGGCCGGGTACGGCAGCCCGGAAGCCCGACAGATAATCGGTACCCGCCACAATGGCTATCTACTCGAGGGCTTCGCGTGCGAAACAGATGTCGAAGTGTACAACCGCCACCTTGTCGCCGGTCGCACCGCCGCCGAGGCGGGCAACCAGCACCGAGCCTCGCAGGAGTTCAGTCACGCACTTCAGGTCTGGCGCGGTTCAGCCCTGGTCGACGTCCGAATGGGTCCGATCCTGGAGATCGAGGCGGCATCACTTGAGGAAAGCCGGCTCTGCGCGCTGGAACGGCGGATCGAAACAGACCTGGCCCTGGGCCGGCACTCCGATCTACTGGCGGAACTAACGCTCGTCACGGCACGGAATCCGATGAACGAAAACCTGTGCGCGCTACGAATGATGGCCATGTATCGGGCCGGTCACGTCGGGCGCTCACTTCAGGCCTATCACCGCCTCCGTTCCATCCTCAACGAAGAGCTCGGCGTGGAGCCAGGACCACGAGTACAGCGGCTCCTGGCAGCCATCCTTGCCGGCGATCCGGGGCTGGAGGAGACGTCACCGCTATCACCCCCCAATAAATTCACGGTGCGCCATCCGTAACCCCGGTCTGCCGACTGGACCGGAACTCTGTCACCCGTGTGGATTCCACTTCTACCAAGCTATCCCAGGCTGGTTGACCCGGGCAGACCTGCCTGCCCCGAGGGAGGTAAACCAACTGGCCAGAAATTGGCTACCACCCAGCCGTGGCATCACCGAGGAGAACTAGATGCAAAAGGTTTTTTCGCGGGACGGCACCACGATCGCCTACCAGCAGGCCGGAGCCGGGCCGCCAATCGTACTTCTGAACGGCGCATTTCGCGATCACACAATTTTTGACGCACTCGTCCCAGAGCTGACAGCGCACTGCACCACCTACGTCTACGACCGCCGAGGACGGGGGCAGAGCGCAGATTCCCCCCGCTATGCCATCGAACGAGAGATTGAGGACCTCGCCGCCGTGATCGAGGAGGCGGGTGGCCACGCGGTCGTGTTCGCCGGGTCGTGCGGCGCGAATCTCGCGCTGGAGGCGGCCCTGGCGGGTACCCCGATCACCAAGCTGGCCCTGCACGAGCCGTACTTCCGGGTCGGTGACCACCCGCGGCCGCCCCTCGATGCCGCCGACCAGCTACGCGCGCTGGTCGCCGATGGCCAACGTGGCGCGGCTGCGGAGTACTTCCTGAGCGTGCTGATGGACCTACCCCCAACGGCAATCGCCCAGTGGCGGCAAGGCCCACTCTGGGCGACGAACGAGGCGAACGCCCACACGCTCGCCTATGACACCACTTTGTGTGGCGATTTCACCCTCCCGGTCGATCGGCTGGCCGCCCTGCGGACTCCCACCCTGGTCGTCAACAGCGACGGCACCAGCGACTGGCTGCGTGCCGCGGCCCAGGCGACGGCGGCGGCCCTGCCGAACGCCCTAGGGAGGGAGCTGCCCGGCTCCTGGCACCGGATCGAGATGGAGGCGCTTGGCCGGGTTCTGGTCGAGTTCGCCACGACCTGATACCTCCACCGCCCGCGAAAGGAGCTGTCGGATGAACACGCGCGAAGCGGAGGCGGCTGACGAACCGGTCAACCGCAATTCGCCCCAGGTCCATCAGGAATCAAGAAGCGCCCGGAGGTCCACCGTTCGTAGCATGAAGCACATGGGAGTCAAGGTTGCGCAGCGCTTCGTCGCCGTCGACGACCATGAACGTGCGCTCACCTTCTACCGGGATGTTCTCGGCCTTGAGGTTCGCCAAGACCACACATTCGAGGGATTGCGCTGGATTGCCCTCGGTTCGTCTGGGCAGTCCGATGCCGACATCGTTCTGCAGTCCCTGGTCGTCTACCCGGAAACCTCGCCCGCTGACCAGCACGCCCTGGCGGAGCTGCTGGTGAAGGGCCTGCTGCCCGGTCTGGTCTTCCGCACCGAAGACTGTGACGCGGCCTTCGAGCACCTTCGCGCCGAGGGCGCAACGGTGGTGCAGGAGCCGACCGACCAGCCCTGGGGCGTCCGGGACTGCGCATTCCGCGACCCGGCCGGCAACACGCTGCGGTTCTCCCAGGTCCGCCGCCGGAGAAAAGACACCAGCGACGGTGGCGGCTCCGGGGGGCCCCCATTTTCCCAACCATCGGCCTATTCAGGACGGAACGGATGATCGAAGCCAAGAATCTGACTAAGCGCTACGGCGACAAGGTTGCCGTGAAGGATCTTTCCTTCACGGTCGGCCCCGGCAAGGTAACCGGGTTCCTCGGCCCCAACGGCGCCGGCAAGTCGACGACCATGCGCCTACTGCTCGGTCTCGACCATCCGGATCGTGGCACCGCCACCATCGACGGCAAGCGCTACCGCGAGCTGACCACCCCGCTCGCCGCAGTCGGCGCGCTCCTAGAGGCCAAGGCGGTGCACCCGGGCCGGACCGCCTACAACCATCTGCTCTGCCTGGCCCAGTCGCAAGGCATCGGCAAGAAGCGGGTCTCGGAGGTACTCGACCTAGTCGGACTGCGCGAAGTGGCACACAAGCGGGCCGGAAACTTCTCCCTCGGCATGGGGCAACGACTCGGGCTCGCCGCCGCCCTGCTCGGTGATCCCGCCGTGTTGGTGCTGGACGAACCGGTCAACGGGCTTGACCCGGAGGGCATCCTCTGGGTCCGCACCTTCATGCGGCAGCTGGCAGCCGAGGGTCGAACCGTCTTCGTCTCCAGCCACCTGATGAACGAGATGGCAGTGACTGCCGAGCATCTCATCATCATCGGCCGCGGCAGCCTGATCGCGGACTGCCCAACCCAGGAGTTCATCGAGCGGGGAAAGAAGCAGACGGTGCTCGTCCGCAGCCCGAACGCCGACGAGTTGTCCGAGGCACTCACCCGGGCCGGCGGCACGGTGACCCGCAACGACGACAACGAGCTGAGCGTTGAGGACATGGACACCACCAGGATCGGTGAGATCGCGTCGGCCGGTGGGTACGTCCTCCACGAGGTGGTCCCGCAACGCGGCACCCTGGAGGAGGCGTTCATGACGCTGACCCGGGAGAGCGTGGAGTACGCCGGCACTGGCTCAACCCACGATGCCGACGCCCCGAAGTCCGGAGGGGAAGCCCGATGACCGCGACCGCCGCCCGTCCCACCGCCAGCACGGTGGCCAGCCGCGCCACCTTTGGTGGACTGCTGCGCTCCGAGTGGACAAAGCTCCGCTCGGTCCGGTCGACCGGCTGGTCGCTCGGACTACTCGCGTTGCTGTACCCATCCTTCACCGCACTGCTCATCGGCTTGACCACCGCCGCGTGGGACGACACGGCTGCCAGCGACCGCGAGCTGATCACCGGTGATCCGACGACGGTCATCCTCGGTAGCGGCTTTCTGATCAGCCAACCCGCCATCTGTGTCCTGGGCGTCATGGTTATCGCGTCGGAGTACTCCACCGGCATGATCCGGGCCAGCCTACTGGCGAAGCCCGGCCGGCTGTCCATGCTCGCGGCCAAGGGCGTGGTGCTGAGCCTGGTAGTCCTGGCGGTGAGCCTGGTTGCGGCGTTCGTCTCGTTCTTCATCGGCGCGGCGATGCTCAGCGAGAGGGTTGAGGCGTCCCTCAGCGATCCCGGTGCGCTGCGGGCAGTGGTGGGTACCGGCCTCTACCTGGCCATGCTCAGCCTGTTCTCCCTCGCTATCGGTGCCATCGTGCGGCGCACCGCGGCGGGGATCACCGGTGTGATCATGTTCGTGCTCGTGCTCGCTCCCCTGGTGCAGCTGCTGCCCGGCAAGTTCGGCGAGTACGCACACGCCTACCTGCCGACCGAGGCCGGAATCCTGATCGGCCAGGCCACCCAGCAGGAGGGAAGTCTCCTCACGCCCTGGCAGGGCTTCGGGGTGTTCGGCCTGTGGACCGCTGCTCTGCTGGCGCTCGCGGCCTTCCTCCTGAATCGCCGCGACGCCTGATCCACTAGCGTCGCCTCGGGCGCTCCCCATCGCCGGGGAGCGCCCGCGAGCGGAGGATGGTCAGCGGTGGACCGATGGGCCGGTGGCGTCCGGGAGCAACACCAAGCGCCTCAGCCGACAGGTTTGACACCCGGCGGGGCCACGGCACCGCCACCTCAGCCCAGGGCGGTCCGCAGTAGCTTCTTGATCATTGCCTCGGCCTTGTCGGTCAGCTCGGTCAGGGCGAACGATGTCGCCCACAGACCCTGCTCGTCGTCGAGCTTCGCCTCCGGCGAGAACCCGAAAGTCGAGTAACGCTGTTTGTCTCCCTGCCCGCTGCGGAAGAAGCAGATCACCTTTCCGCTCCTGGCCCAGGCGGGCTGGCCGTACCACAGCTTCGGTGCCAGCTCAGGGGCGGTCTCGGTAATGACGGCGTGCAGGCGTTCAGCCAACGCGCGGTCCGGCTGCGCCATGTTGCTGATCTTCTCAAGGACGTCTCTCTCGTCGGCTGCCGCCTTGTTCGCGCTCTTGCTACGGCGAGCCTCCGACTTCAACTCCGCCGCCCGGTCCTTGATGGCGGCCCGCTCGACCTCGGAGAACCCTTCCTCCTGGGACGACTTTGCCTGCTTGCTGTCCTTACCAGCTTTCGACGTAACGCTCACGTACGCACTGCTCCTTTTGTCCGTCCGGCGGCCAACGTGTTTCTCCAGCTAACCACCTGCAGCAGCCAACGCCTTCTCGATTCCGCACCAATCCATCATCGGCGTGGCGCCCCGGCGCCACCTCTCCCTCGGAAGCAGCGACATTCCACATCCCACGTCACGCCGAGCACAGGCGAAAGCGACTCTTCCCAGTTGAGAGGAGGGCTAGGTCGGAGGGTTAGTCGCCGTCGACCGCGCATCTCGATCCCGGAGGCGCCGCCAAGCAGAGCGGTCAATCCTGGGACGTCGTCGATGTCGAGGGGGGTTCATATCGTCACTGCCGACATGGACTTGAGGTCAGTCCCGGGGACCTTGGGAGACTCGGCCGGTTGATGGAAGGGCAGCGGCGATGCAGTCGAGGACGCGCTTTAGCCCATACCGGAACTGGTCGTCGCGGCTCAGGTGCGGCTGGCGCGCCTCCTTCACGATCTTGGTGAAGATCGGGTACTCCCCGCTTTTCACCAGCCGGTCAACGTACGGGGCACTCCGCGCCATCCACTCCGACTCGCTGAGCCCACTGCGGCGCAATTCCTTGGCGGAGCTGATCTCCTCGCGGGAGGTGCCCTCAATATAGCCGTTCAGCATGGCTACGAGGCCGAGATTCTCGTCGATGGAGACGAAGGCGTCAAGCACTCCCATCAGCCGTTCGATCAAGAAAATCTGGTTGGGTCCGAAGCTGGGCAGGGACCGCTGCACGGTGACGATCCACGGGTGCCTCAGCCGCATGGCCCGCAGTTCGTCGGCGTAGCGGGTCAGGTCGGTACGCCAGTCGCCCGAGGGCATACCCACGACGTCGATCTCGCCCATCACCCGGTCGGCCATGAGCTCGATCAGGTTGTCGCGGCTCGGGACGTACCGGTAGAGGGACATCACGCCGGCGCCGATCTCGGCGGCGATCCGCCGCATGGTGGTGGCCTCCAGCCCTTCGGCGTCGGCGATCCGGACGGCCGCCTCGGTGATCTGCGCACGGCTGTAGCCCGGCGTCGGCCCGTAGGCCGGGCGCTCGGGTCGCATCCAGATGTTCACGTACTCGGCGTCGGCCACCGTTCCACCCTCCTGATTGCGCACATCGTACCCAGTCCCTTAGCCTGGCCGCCATGACCGCGTACAACGTACCCAGTAGTGGGGTCATGGCGGATCCAATGGTGGTCGCCGAAGGGCTGCACAAGTCCTTCGGCGACCACCACGCGCTACGAGGCCTGGACCTGAGCGTCGTGAGAGGAACGGTCTGCGGCCTGCTCGGGGCGAATGGCGCGGGGAAGACGACCGCGGTGCGCATCCTGGCGACCCTGTCCGATCCCGATGCCGGACACGCCCGCGTCGCCGGATACGACGTCGTCCGCGAGGCCGGCGAAGTGCGTGCGCGGATCGGGCTAGCGGGCCAGTACGCCGCCGTGGACGAAAAGCTCACCGGCCGCGGCAACCTGCGCATGTTCGGGCGCCTGTACCACCTGTCCCGCCGTGCGGCGCACCGGCGGGCCGACGAGCTACTGGAGCGCTTCGGCCTGATGGACGCCGCCGACCGTCCGGTCGCAAGCTATTCCGGCGGCATGCGGCGTCGCCTCGACCTGATCACCAGCCTCATCCGGCGCCCCGAGGTGCTCTTCCTGGACGAACCCACCACCGGTCTGGACCCGCGCAGCCGCGGCGAGATCTGGAACAGTGTCCGCGAGCTGGTGGCCGACGGCACCACGGTGCTGCTCACCACGCAGTATCTGGACGAGGCCGACCACCTGGCCGACGACATCGTGGTCATCGACCACGGGCAGGTGATCGCCACCGGCACGCCCGAGGAGCTGAAAGCCACGATCGGGGATCGCCTCGACGTCACCCTCGAAGACCCCGCCGCGCTGCCTGCGGCGATGACCCACCTGAATACCCTCGCCAACACCGATCCCACGCCGGTGGGCCCCGACGGGCTCAGCGTCGTCCTGCCCGTCGGCGGCCTCCGGCTCGCCGACATCGTGCGCGAGCTCGACCACGCCGGGGTCGCCGCGGCTGACGTGCGGCTGCGCCGCCCCACCCTCGACGAGGTGTTCCTGCGCCTCACCGACCGCAAGGAGCCCGTCCGATGACTGCCCGCACCTCACCACTGCGTCGCCTGGGCTGGACGCTCACCGACGGGCTGACCCTGGTCGGCCGCGAGCTGGGACGACTGCGACAAGAACCTGGACAGATTGTCGCCGCGCTGGTCTTCCCGGTCATCATGGTGGTGCTGTTCGGGTACGTCTTCGGCAGCGCGATCCAGGTGCCGAACGGCGACGACTACCGCGAGTACCTCATGCCCGGCCTGTTCGCGATGGTGACCTTCTCCGCGTGGTTGGGGGTCATGACGCGGATGGCCACCGACGCCTCCCGCGGGGTGATGGACCGGTTTCGTTCCATGCCGATGGCGCGCTTGGCTGTGCCGTTCGGGCAGACCGGCGCCGACCTGCTGACCGGCCTGCTGATGCTGGCCATCATGGTGGGTGCAGGCCTGCTGGTGGGCTGGCAGCCGCACCGCGGCGTGATCACCACGGCCCAGGCGTTCCTGCTGATGATCGTGCTGCGGTACGCGCTGAGCTGGGTGGGCGTCTATCTGGGCCTGGCGGTGAAGAACGACCAAATCGCCGATGCGCTGGTGCCCCTGGGCCTGCCGTTCACGATGCTGTCAAACGCGTTCGTCCCGACCGCCGGAATGCCGGGCTGGCTGCGCTTCCTGGCCGACTGGAACCCGGTCAGCGCGCTCACCGCTGCCTCCCGGGGGCTGTTCGGCAACCCAGGCGTCCCGTCCGGAAACGTGGACTGGCCACTCGCGCACCCGGTGACGGCCACCCTGCTCTGGTCGGTCGCGCTGCTGGTGATCTTCGTCCCGCTGTCGCTCCGCGCCTACCTGCGCAGCGGACGCTGAACGCTCCCAGGTATCTGCGGCACACCTGCGCGATGCTGTCCCTGCTGCGGGCTTCGCCTGCGCTGATCTGACCACCTTCTGCCGGATCGGCGAGCCCGGCCGGTTCGAGCACCTCCGCAGCTCCGCGCTCGGCTCCGGAACCCGACCAACTACATCGCCAGATCCTGCTCGAGACGGCCGCCTCAGGCCCCACCCACGCCCTCGATCGTGAAGAGCCGCCACAGCTCGCGACGTAGGCCACAACCTATCGGTCTTGGGAATCACGAAAACTTCGGATGAGGATCACCAGGACGATCAGGGCGACCAGGGCCGCGAGTCCAAGGCCGAGTTGCATACCCCGCACAAAGGTGTGGTCTGCCACCGTCCGAATCGCCGTCACCTGATCGGGCTCGGGGTGATCAACTGGCCGACCAGGCCCGACTATCGCCTCAAAAGCGTTCGGATTGGTATCGTCAACGATCTGCTCGACAACAGCAGTCCGTTCGGCACGGTCCGGAATGGTGCTGGCGAGGTCGCTGTCCAAGAAAGAAGCGACCCATACCGAAACGATCGTTCCCAGCACCGCGTAGCCGGCGGTTGATCCAAGACCTCGCTGGGTGGCTATGATGCCCGAGGCCATGCCGGCCCGCTCGACCGGCACCGAATTCAACGCCAGCCCCTGCACCGGCGGGATGATCAGGGAGAGACCGGCGCCCAGGAGCAGGAAGCCCAGCACGACGGCGACGACACTCCGCGCCACCCCGACCACCATTATGGCCAGTCCGACAACGAGCAGAGTCTGGCCGACGAGGGCCGGCAGGCGGGCACCACGGCGGGCAGCGATGAAGCCAGCCACCGGGGAAACCGCCACCGACGCGAGGGAAGACGGCAAGATGAGCAGACCCGCCTCCACCGGGGCATAGAGCCGGACATTCTGAAAGTACTGGGTGACGATTAACAAGGCGCCATACACTGTAAAAAAGCCGAAAAATATTGCCATGTTACCCAGCCGGTAGGCGCGGCTAGTGAAGAGCCGCAGATCCATCATCGGTGACCGGTTGCGGAGCTCACGGACGATGAAGGCAATGAGGCCAACGGCGAAGGCGGCGAACGCTACCAGAATTAGCGGCGATCCCCAGCCCAGGTCATGGCCATCGATAACGGCAAAAGTAAATGCTCCGACTGTTATCACAAACAGCAGCTGCCCGGGTAGATCGACAACACGGCGGGTGGACTCGCGCGACTCGGCGACGTACCGAAGGGTCAGCCCGACCGCCAGCACGGCGACCGGAACATTGACGAAGAAGACGACCCGCCAGCTCGCAACCTCGGTCAAGATTCCGCCGAGCGGCGGGCCGAGCGCTAGCCCGATGTCCGCGACCGCGGCAAAGAGCCCGAGGGCGAAAAAGCGCTGCCGCTTGTGCGGGAAGGTCGCCGAGACCAGGGCCAGTGCGGTGACGGTGATGACGGCCGCGGCCACTCCCTGCAACCCCCGCGCCACCAGCATGACGGTGAAGGTGGAGGTTAGTCCGGCCGTCACCGAGGCCACGATGAAGACCACCACTGCGGTCAGGTACAGGCGCCGCCGCCCGAACCGATCAGCCACGGTGGCCGCGGGCATGATGGCGATAGCCATTCCCATGGTGTAGGTGGCCACGATCCACTGCAGCCCCGACTCCCCCAAATCATAGAAGGCCTGAATTCGGGGCAGCGCCACATTCGCTACCAGCACATCGTGCAGGGTGATGAAGACGCCAAGGCCAGCCGCTACTATCGTCCACTTCTGGGCCCGCGTCCACGGGCGGCCCTCGCCCATCTCAGCTTCCGTTCCGGCGCCCACGAGATCACGGTAGGCGGACCATCGGCGACCCGTGGGCTATTGGACGGTTCCGGTGACTCCTTGCTGCCGGTCAACCGTCGCCCCGGCGCCGCGGCGCACCGACCGGGTTAGCGATCGCCTTGCGTCTCCCAGCTAAACGGGGCGACATCACGACCAGGATCACACCAGTCCGGCTTTCGCAGTGTGTACACGCTGAGCGGCACCGCGATGATCACGGCCGCCAACCCTACTAGGAGTCCTATATAGACGATGGGACTTCCGACACCGATCTGATCTGGGGGTGTAAGGCTGGAGGCGAGTGCGAGCGCCGAGGCGACGAAACCGATGCCACCGATGACCCACATTCCCGGAAGCCCACCCGGCACTCGGTACGGTCGTCGTCGCTCAGGTTGGCTATATCGTAGGTGGATCGCCGCGGCGAACATTCCTAGATAGATGAATAGATAGAGGAGACCAGCAAGCTGACTGAGGACCTGGAAGGCCGCCTCCACTGATGGCATAACAATAAACAGCACCGCCAGGACACTAACCGAAATCGCCTGGAACAGCAAGATTCTGGTAGGCATCCCGTATTTGTTTGTCGATTGAAAGAAGCGCGGCAGATAGCCGGCCTTGGCCACCGCCAACATCGCGGTTGACGGGCCTACGACCCAGGTCACGATGCCGGCCAGAACGCCGATCACCAAGGCGACGGCGACTATCGGCGCCGCCCAGGCGAGGCCGAGCCAGCGGAAAACATCAAGGAAAGTTATCAGTAACGACTGCGTCAGGTCTATCTCGGACCGCGGCACCACGAAGGAAATCGTCAGTGTTCCCAGCACTAGGATGCTCATCGCTCCCACCGCCGCGATCAGCACCGCCAGCGGATAGTGCCGGGACGGGTTCTCCACGTCCCGCACATGGATCGCATTCATCTCCATTCCGGCGTAGAAGAGGAAGATACTCGCGGCCAGCGCCAGGTTACTGAACTGCGTGAAGTCCGGGAGCACCTCGTCCCAACCCAGCGGCGTCTGCGACTGCCCGCCCGAGCTGAGGTAGACGAGACCGAGGATCACGAGGAGCAAGGCGGGCAGAATAGTGCCGGCGATGCCGCCCCATTTCGCGATACGGGTAAACGCGGCAATCCCGCGGGCACCGACCGCGGTGGCGACCCAGAAGACCGCGAGCACAGTCAGCAGAATGTATACCCGGTTGCCGGACAACTTCTCATCCAGCGTTGCCTCCGGGCCGGTGTAGGCGAGCGAGATCGCCCCGAAGGTGAGAAGAGCCGGAAAGAAGATCGTCACCTGGGCCAGAAGTAGAAAAATGGCCACGAATCCCCAACGGGCCCCGAACGCCTCGCCAACCCACCGGAACACGCCTCCCTTCTCCGGCCACCCGGTGGCTAGTTCAGCGGCGACCAACGAGACTGGCACGAGGAAGAAGACCGCAGCGAAGACATAGTAAAATGCGGCACTCAACCCGTACTCGGCCTCAGCCGGTAGGCCGCTCAGGCTGACCACCGCGACGATGTTGAGCATCGCCAGCCCCAGGACACTGATCTTCGCCGTGTTTTTGCCCGCCGGCCGGCTATCTGACGGAGCCATGCGCTCTCGCAAAGATCAATGATGGAACCCAGGTCGCTGGCCGACCGCGGGTATAGGAGATTCAAGAGAGTCAAGGTGCGCTATCTCGCCACGAAGTTCAGCAATAAACACCTCGGCGAGGTCACGGCTGAGCCCATTGCGAATCACGATTCGCTGCACCGTGTGGTCCGTGAGATTCTCGGGCAGCGCATAGGTGGGGATCTGCCATCCCTTCATACGCATGCGATCGGACAGGTGATATAGATTCCAATTTTTGGTGTACCCACTCCGCTGGCGCCAGGCCAGCACCGGAATATCGCTACCATCGCTCCATAGCTCGAGATGCGGTATCTTTTCGATCTCCTGGGAGAGATACCGCGCGACATCATGCATGGCGAGCTGCACCCGCCGATAGCCCTCTCGACCGAGACGCAGGAAGAGATAGTACTGCAGGAGCACCTGCGCTCCCGGTCTGGTGAAATTCAGCCCGAGCGTCGGTGTTTCGCCACCCAGGTAGTTAACCCAGAAAATCAAGTCCTCGGGCAACGCCGCCTCGTCTCGCCAGACCACCCATCCCAGCCCGGGGTACACCAGTCCATATTTGTGACCGGAGACGTTGATCGACGCTACTCTCCGGAGCCGGAAATCCCAGACCATGTCTGGCTGAACAAAGGGCGCCACGAACGCGCCGGTAGCTCCGTCCACATGAATTTCAATATCAAGCCCGGTCGAGTCCTGAATTTCGTCCAGGGCAGCCGCGATGCGCTGGACCGGCTCGAACATGCCAGTGTATGTCACGCCAAGAATCGCGACGACCCCGATCGTGTTCTCGTCCACGTATGACGCAAGGTCGTGACCGTCCAGGGTCTTGTGCTCTTCGGAGATTGGAACGAAGCGGGGCTCCACATCCCAGTAGTTGCAAAACTTCTTCCAACACACCTGCACCGCGCTCGACATCACCAGGTTGGGGTGACTGGTCGGCTTGCCGGCACGGCGGCGCGCATGCTGCCAACGACGCTTAAGCGCCAACCCTCCCAGCATGCAGGCTTCCGAGGAACCGGTCGTGGAAGCACCGATAGTGCTCCGCGGGTCCCGGGCATGCCAGAGATCTGCCAGCATGACCAAACATCGCTTCTCTATCGCGCCGGTTGCCTGATACTCATCTTTGTCTATAAGGTTTCGGTCGAAGGTTTCCGCGAACAGTTTCTCGGCATGATCATCCATCCAGGTGCCAACAAATGTCGCCAAATTCAATCGGGCGTTCCCGTCGAGGGCCACCTCGTCGTGCACGATCTGGTATGCGGTCTCGGGCAGAGTGGCGGCGTCCGGAATCGAAAACCGGGTACGCTCCGTCGACTGGCCTGGACGCGCGAACATCGGATTCAACAGAAGTGAATCCGAAGCAACCATGTCAAAATCTTGTTCCATGTCCGGCATTTACCCTCCTAGGGTTCGCCAGCGACCAGGGGCTACGGATTGGCCAACAGCGTTCCCGGTGGCAAAGGCTCGTCGGGCACACGCTACGCCCGCGGCGCAGGCCCGCGCCGGCAATCGCAACAGCTTCACCCGGCCGACAACACCGCTGGCGCCCTCTCACCTTCTGGCTTACACCGCAGCCGTAAGGTGGATCACTTCGCCGGAACCTGGCCGGACGGACCTGGTGTCACTTGGCGTTGAAGTAACCCGCCTCCGGGTGGTGCACGACAATTGCGTCGGTGGCCTGTTCCGGAACGAGCTGGAACTCCTCCGACAGCTGCACACCGATCCGTTCCGCACCCAGCAGGTCCACGAGCTTCGCCCGGTCCTCCAGGTCCGGGCAGGCCGGGTAGCCGAAGGCATACCGGCAGCCCCGGTAGTCGTTACGCAGCAACCCGGCCAGGTCAGCCGGGTCGGTGGTGGCCACCGTACGGTCGTCGGGCAGGCTCAGCTCGGCGCGGACCCGCTGGTGCCAGTACTCGGCTAGGGCCTCGGTGAGCTGCACCGACAGCCCGTGCACCTCCAGGTAGTCGCGGTACTCGTTGCGCGCGAACAACTTCGCCGTATATTCGCTGATCGGTTGGCCAACCGTGACCAGCTGCAACGCCACCACGTCCAGCTCGCCGCCGCGAGGACGGAAGAAGTCGGCCAGGCAGAGCCGCCGTTCCTGGCGCTGCCGGGGGAAGGTGAACCGGGCCCGCTCCGCGTGCCTGTTCTCGTCGAGCACGACCAGGTCATTGCCGTCGGAGTAGACCGGAAAGTAGCCGTACACCACAGCTGCCTCCAGTACCTGGTCGGCGATGAGCCGGTCCAGCCAGTAACGCAGCCGCGGCCGACCCTCGGTCTCCACCAGCTCCTCGTAGCTGGGACCCTTCCCGCCGCGGGTACCGCGTAGCCCCCACTGCCCGAGGAACGTCGCCCGTTCGTCGAGCAGGGCCGCGTAGTCGGCGAGGGGCAGCCCTCTGACCACCCGGGTGCCGAAGAACGGTGGGGTGGGCACCGCCACGTCGGTGGACACGTCGGAGCGGACCGATGCGTCGTTAAGCTCCGGCAACGAATCGCTGACGATCGCCCGCTGCCGCGCCCGCCGCGCCCGCCGCGCGGCCAACGCCGCCTCCCGCTCCGGGTCCTCCACTGGTGGACCGCCGCGCTTGGCGGCCATCACCCGGTCCATCAGGGAGAGCCCTTCGAAGGCGTCCCGGGCGTAGTGCACCTGGCCGGGGAACATCGATCGCAGGTCGTCCTCGACGTACGCGCGGGTCAGCGCCGCACCCCCGAGTAGGACCGGCCAGCGCTCCGCAACGCCCCGCGTGGCCATCTCGGCCAGGTTCTCCTTCATGATGACGGTGCTCTTCACCAACAGCCCCGACATGCCGATCGCGTCCGCGCGGTTCTGCTCGGCGGCGTCGAGGATGGCGTTGATCGGCTGCTTGATCCCGATGTTCACCACCTCGTAGCCGTTGTTCGACAGAATGATGTCGACGAGGTTCTTGCCGATGTCGTGGACGTCGCCCTTCACAGTGGCGAGCACGATCCGTCCCTTACCGCCGTCATCGGCCTTCTCCAGGTGCGGCTCCAGGTACGCCACCGCGGACTTCATCACCTCGGCGGACTGGAGTACGAACGGCAGCTGCATCTGGCCGGCCCCGAACAGCTCGCCGACCACCTTCATCCCGTCCAGCAGAATGTCGTTGATAACGACCATCGCCGCCAACCCGGTGGCGAGGGCCGCGTCCAGATCGGCCTCGAGACCGTTGCCCTCGCCATCGATGATCCGGCGCTTGAGCCGCTCCTTGAGCGGCAGCGCGGCCAGCTCCTCCGCTCGGCTGGCCCGCGCCGAGGCGGCGTCCACCCCCTCGAAGGCTTCGATGAAGCGCTGGACCGGGTCGTACCCTTCGCGGCGTCGGTCGTAGACCAGCTCGAGTGCGATCTCCCGTTGCTCGTCGGGGATTCTCGACATCGGCAGGATCTTGCTGGCGTGCACGATCGCCGAGGTCAGCCCGGCCTGGACGCACTCGTGCAGGAACACCGAGTTGAGCACCTGCCGGGCCGCCGGATTGAGCCCGAACGAGACGTTGGAGATACCCAGGGTGAAGTTGACCCCCGGGTAGCGGGCGGCGATCTCCCGGATCGCCTCGATGGTCTCGATCCCGTCCCGCCGGGTCTCCTCCTGCCCGGTGGCGATCGGGAAGGTCAGGGCGTCGATCAGGATGTCCGACCGGGCCATCCCCCACCGGCCGGTCAGATCGTCGATCAGCCGGGTGGCCACGCGTACCTTCCAGTCCTTGGTACGGGCCTGCCCCTCCTCGTCGATGAGCAGCGCCACCACCGCCGCGCCGTGTTCCTTGACCACGGGCATCAGGCGGGCGTAGCGGGAATCGGGGCCGTCGCCGTCCTCGAAGTTGACCGAGTTGACCACGCATCGTCCACCGAGCGTCTCCAACCCCGCCTCGATCACGCCCGGCTCGGTCGAATCCAGCATGATCGGGAGCGTGGAGGCGGTGGCGAACCGGCTGGCCAGCTCGCGCATGTCCTGGGTGCCGTCGCGGCCCACGTAGTCCACGCAGAGGTCCAGCAGGTGCGAGCCGTCCCGCGCCTGGCCCCGGGCAATCTCGACGCATGCCTGCCAGTCCTCGGCGAGCATGGCCGTACGGAACGCCCTGGATCCGTTGGCGTTGGTCCGCTCCCCCACCATCAGCACGCTCGCGTCCTGCGCGAAGGGGACATGGTGGTAGATCGACGAGGCACCGGGCTCGGGCTGTGGCTCGCGTACCACCGGCGGTCGGCCCCGCATCCGTCCGGCCAACACCCGGATGTGCTCCGGCGTGGTCCCGCAGCAGCCGCCGACCAGCGCCACACCGTAGTCGGTGACGAACTGCGCCAGGGCATCGCCCAGCTCGTCCGGCGTCAGCGGGAAGTACGCACCGTCGGAGGTGAGGACCGGCAGGCCGGCGTTCGGCATCACCGACACCGGAGTCTGGGAGTGCTGGGACAGGTAGCGCAGGTGCTCACCCATCTCCGCCGGCCCGGTGGAGCAGTTCAGCCCGATCAGGTCGATGCCGAGTGGCTCGATCGCGGTGAGCGCGGCGCCGATCTCGCTGCCCAGCAACATGGTGCCGGTGGTCTCCACCGCCACATGACAGATGATCGGGACCGGGCGGCCCAATTCGGCCATCGCCCGCTTCGCGCCGACTACCGCCGCCTTCACCTGGAGCAGGTCCTGGCACGTCTCGATGATCAGCGCATCGGATCCGCCGGCGATCAGGCCAACGGCGTTCTCCTGGTACGCGTCCCGCAGCGCGGCGTACGTGGCGTGCCCCAGGGTGGGCAGCTTCGTGCCCGGCCCGATCGAGCCCAGGACGAAGCGCGGCTGCTCCGGTGTCGCGTACGCGTCGGCGGCGGTGCGGGCCAGCCGGGCGCCAGCCTCGGACAGCTCACGGATGCGCCGCTCAATGCCGTACTCGGCCAGATTCGCGAGGTTTGCGCCGAACGTGTTGGTCTCCACGCAGTCTGCACCCACGGCCAGATATGCTTCGTGCACGTCACGGACAGCGTCCGGCCGGGTCACGTTGAGGATTTCGTTGCAGCCCTCCAGCCCGTCGAAGTCATCGAGAGTCAGGTCTGCCGCGTGCAACATGGTCCCCATCGCTCCGTCGGCGACGAGGATCCGGTCGGCCAACGCGTCGAGCACGGAGATCATCACAGCTTCAGGTTACTGCGAGGACACGGGGTGTGGTCGACCCCCGACTGCCGGGTCCCACGTGGGGTATCCAGAAACCCGCTACCCCCTTATCGCCCGAGTGTTTGTTTCGTCGCTTGACAGATCGGCGCGGCCGACGGTCCGGTTCCCACCCTTGGCACGTAGGCTGACGGACGTGAGGGACTACAGCGACGCCACGACACCTGGTGGCCGGCCGATCGGGCAGCTGCCCGGCACCGCCCCGACGGGCGGGACGAGGTGACCGCGTGACCGAGTTCGACGGACTACCGGTCCTGCGGTCCCCCGTGGCCATCGCCGCCTTCGAAGGTTGGAACGACGCCGCCGATGCCTCGACGGCCGCCGTCGAACACCTGGAACAGGTATGGCAGGCCCGGCCGGTGACCGAGCTGGATCCGGAGGACTTCTACGACTTCCAGGTCAGCCGCCCCACGATCGCGATGTCGGCGGGCGAGACCCGACGGGTGGAGTGGCCCACCACCCGGTTCATGGCCGCCAGCCCCGCCGGTACCGAGCGGGATGTCGTGCTGATCCGCGGAATCGAGCCGAGCATGCGCTGGCGCACCTTCTGCGAGCAGGTCCTGGAGATTTGCCACAGTCTGGAGGTCGAACGGGTGGTGCTGCTCGGCGCACTCCTGGCTGACGTGCCGTACACCCGACCGCTGCCGATCAGCGGAAGCGCCTCCGACAAGGGCGCGGCACAGCGCTTCCAGCTCACCCCCACCCGTTACGACGGGCCCACTGGCATTGTCGGGGTTCTGCACGACGCCTGCACCCGGGCCGAGGTGAACGCGGTGTCGTTCTGGGTGCATGTGCCGCACTACGCCAACAACCCACCCTGCCCCAAGGCGACCCTGGCCCTGCTGCACCGGGTTGAGGAGGTGCTGGATCTGCCGGTGCCGATGGCGGACCTCGCCGAGGAGGCCGCCGAGTGGGAACAGCGGGTACGGGGTGCCGCCGAGCAGGACGCCGAGCTCGGTGAGTACGTCCGCGAGTTGGAAGAACGGGTCGGCGACGCCGGCATCACCCCGCTGACCGGGGACGAGATCGCCCAGGAGTTTGAGAAGTACCTGCGCCGGCGCGGCGGCTCCGCCGGTCCTACCGCCGGCTCCTGGTAACCCGCAGCGCACTGACCCCATAGCGCACTGATCCCCGTGGCCCGCCACCTTCACCGGTGGCGGGCCACTGTCTGTCTGTCCCGAGTCGGTTGTGGACGGGAACCCACCCGCTACGGCATCCTAGGAACCTAGTTGATGACCGAGGAGGCGGGCATGCAGATCAACCCGGGAGCGGCCGAGTTCCCGCACCGACAGATCGCCGCGCAGATCAAGGCACAGGTGCGCCGCGGCGACTGGGGCCCCGGCGAGCGGCTACCCTCCATCCCGGCCATCGCCGAAATGTTCGGCGTCGCCAAGCAGACGGTGCAACGCGCCGTGGACCAACTCCGGGTCGAGGGCATCCTGATCACGAAGCCGGGCTCCGGTACGTACGTCCGCGGCACCCGACGCCGCCTCAACCGGCTCTCCCGGGGCCGGTACGGCGGCTTCCGTGGCTACCACACCGACCTCGCCGCCCGGTACCGGCAACAGCTCGTCTCCGTCGGTCCCGCCCCCGCACCGCCCGAGGTCGCCGACGCGTTCGGCGTATCCGACGGCACCGAGTTGCTCTGTCGCCGGCACTTGGTCCGGGCCGAGGACTCCCCGGTGGAGGTCGGTGCCGCCTGGTTCCTACCGACCGACACCGCCGGCACCTCACTGGAGCGGGCCGAGGCATTCGGCCGCCCCCTCTACCAGGAGGCCGAGGAAGCCACCGGCCGACGGTACGTCACCGCGACTGACACGATCAGTGCCCGGCAGCCCAGCCGAGACGAGGCGGAGACCCTCCAGATCCGCCCCGACACCCCGGTGCTACACCTGCTGCACATCGCCTACGACGAGCGCCGTAAACCGATCGAGGTCGCCCAAGCCACCTGGCCCGGTCCGGTCACCACCCTGACCGAGGCGTACCGGATCCCGGCCCCGGCGACCGACCCGGATCCGGGCCCGGGGCTCGTCTTGGGCTGATGGCGAGGCCACCCGTGCCGAGTGGGCCGCCTACCGGCCGATCGGACTGCCCAGTAGGTCAAGACGGACGCCGAGCAGGGCGTCCAGTGCCCGGGTGAAGAGCGCGGGCGCCCCCGAGTCGTCGCCGGCACCGACGAGCGCCGCCTCCGCCCAGGAGTCCGCCAGCGCGAGCGCCCCCGGGGTGTCGAGGTCGTCGGCGAGGCGCGCCCGAAGCGTGGCCAGAAACACCTCCGCGGACGGTCCGCAGGGCAACGCGGCCGCCCGCCGCCATCGGCCCAGCCGCTCCTGCGCGGTCGCCAACAGCTCGTCGCTCCAGGAGCGGTCGCTGCGGTAGTGCCCGCTCATCAGGGCCAGCCGGACCGCCATCGGATCCACTTGGTCGGCTCGCAACCGAGAGACGAAGACCAGGTTGCCGCGGGACTTGGACATCTTCTCGCCGTCCAGGCCGATCATGCCTGCGTGCACGTAGTGCCCGGCGAACGGGGTCTGCCCGGTCAGCAGCTCGGCGTGGGCGGCCGAGCACTCATGGTGTGGGAAGATCAGATCATTGCCGCCACCCTGCACATCGATCTGCGCACCGAGCAGGTCCAGCGCGATCACGGCGCACTCGATGTGCCAGCCGGGGCGGCCCGGGCCCAGTTCCCCGCCGGGCCACGACGGCTCGTCGACGCGGGCACCACGCCACAACAGCGGATCGAGCGGGTCGCGCTTACCGGCCCGATCCGGGTCACCACCGCGCTCGGGGAAGATCTCCAGCATCTGCTCCCGGCTCAGGTGGGACTCGTACCCGAACCGGGGCGCGGCCGCGATGTCGAAGTAGACATCGCCGGTGCCGTCCTCGAGCCGGTAGGCAGCGCCCTCCTTCACCAGGGTCAGGACCCGCTCGGCGATGTCCGGGATCGACTCCACCGCACCGACGTAGTGCTCCGGCGGGATGATCCGCAGCGCCGCCATGTCCTCCCGGAACAGCGCGGTCTCCCGCATCGCCAGGACCTTCCAGTCCTCGCCGTCCCGGGCGGCGCGTTCCAGCAGCGGATCATCGATGTCGGTCACGTTCTGCACATACGTCACGTCCCGCCCGGCGTCCCGCCACACCCGCTGGATCAGGTCGAAGGTGATCATGGTGGCGGCGTGCCCCAGGTGGGTGGCGTCATACGGGGTGATGCCGCAGACATACATGGTGCCGGTGCCGGTGCCGGTCGGCGCGCTGGCGGCCATGCCCCGCCGGGCCGAGTCAAACAACATCAGCGGCCCGCCCTGGCCCGGCAGCCGCGGTACCTCGTGTCCCGCCCAAGAGTCCATGACCGCCAGCCTAACCAGCCGCCAATCCTTACCACCGAGCGACATGAGAGGTCGTCGTCTTTGCCGATCATGGGGTGTACCGGTCTGACCGAGTGACCTAGCCTAGCCAGTACGCCCTTCGCAAGTTAAGACAAAGGCAGATGCTGGCGCGAATTCCAGGACCGCACGATGTGCTGGCGGCCGGCCGGCCGGCCGCCAGCAGCGTCAGTGGCCCGGAAGGCGACGCTTGACCGCGCGGGCGAGCCGCTTCGGGTCACGGACGACCGCAACCTTGCGGATCACCACGGCCAGACGGGCGGCCCGCGACCCCCTGAACCTGCTCATCTCCGTGCGCAGCGACCGAAGCCGGCCCTCCCGCACCTTCAGCTGCTGGTCGCGCATTTTCAGGGTGCGTTCTAGGCCAAAGACGTGTCCGGCAAGTTCCACCGCCCGGGTCCTTGCCATCTCCGCCTCAACCAACTGCGTACGCAATTCCGGGATGGGCGCCGCAGTTTGCGGCGCGTCCACTACTGCGGCCACCGACTCGGCGATCTGCCGACCTCGATCGAGGATGGCGTCGGTCGGCGTCTCGCCACTCATGCTCAGCCAGGTTCGCACTAGGTCGGCGCCAGACATCCACGGTGGCCATGGGTGGCGGTGGTGCCCACGGCTCAGCCTGTCGGCAAACCGATGCCACGCAGCGGCAAGCAACTCGGCAGTGCCGGACTCGTCCACGGTCCGCCATGCCAGCACGCCCCGGGCGAAGGTGTCGCCGTCCACGCCGGTATCGTCCAGGCAGATCACCGCACCGGGCCCGAACTCGGCGGCGCTCTTGCCTACCCAGTCGCCCAACTGTTCGGCGAGTCGGCGGAATTCGGGTACATCCTCCTTGGCCGCAGCCCGCAGCAGCAACCGCTCTACCGACTCTGTGTCGGGCACTTCGGCCGGGCTTTCGTTGGCGGACAGACCAGCTGGCGGCGAGCCTGCGCCGGCAACGGTGACTAGCCTCCAACGGTTGTCAGCCAGGTCGGCAGCGAGCACCGATGAGGTGTTGCCTCCCCGGGTGTAGATGGTGTGGACGGCGGGCGGGCGGGGCCCGCACACTACGAGCCAGCCTGGTGTGACGGCGCCCAATTGGCCGGCGCAGGCGGCTGCGTTGAGACCCTCCGCCAGCGACGCGAGGAGCGGCACGGCGGTCGCTGCGGTTTCGAACGCCCGGACGGCGATCCGAGCCGCCGGCCGCCCCGGGCGGGTGGCGGCGAGCGCGTCGGCCTCAATCAACGTATGCGTCTCGCCCGCAACATCAACTGTTGCCCAGAGCAAGGGCGTTTCGAGACCGAGGCCGGTCAGAGCTTCGCGCAGTTGGGCGGGGGAGGCGGGCCGGGTCGGGTCATCGTGCAGTGGCCACCACTCATCGTCGCCGTGCCGCTTGTGTGACGGCCGCGAGTCGAACAACTCCGTAAGTGCGAAGTCGTTTTGCATGCCGACGACAACCACGGCACCGGCGGCGGCGGCCCGGACCAGTGCGGTAGCCCGAGTCTGCCAGTCCTGCTGCGGCGCGTCGTAGCCCATCACCCGGTCCAGCCCGTCGGCGGCGAGCACTAGGTCGTACGCCTCATCCTCGGTGAGGCTGTCGATCAGCCCGTCCAGCGAGCCGGCGACTATCGTGACGGTCGTGTTTGTTATCGCGGCCCGCAACGCCTCCGCGTCACTGACTGAACGGACCAACACGGTCGTTTGGGCACTACGTGCGGCTACGCCGTCGATCAGGTCGGTGCCGTGGGGACCGACTATCAGCGCACGTTCGGACCGTGGCAGCAGGTCGGCGAGTAGGGCGGCGAGCACCGAGCCACTCGCCGGAGCCCGGCCGTCGGAGTAGTCGGTCCAAGGCTGCATCTCACCCCGGACGAATCCATTGCCGGTCGATCGGTTGTCAGTCACGTTCATTCCAATCGAATAGCATGCGCATCTCGGCCGGTGGCATCATCCATGCCCGGCCGAGTTCCTCATTGGTAATGTCCCGGGCCACCGCGACATCGATGTCCTTGCCGTGCATCTCCGGCCAGAGCCGGGCGATACGGGCCGTGCCGCCAAACAGCGGGTTCTCGCCCGCCATTTCCATGGGATCGCCATAGACAGCGGGCTGGCAACCGGCGGCGACGCCGTAGAAGACCGCCGAGGACAGCCGGTTAGCGGCCACCCGCTTGTGCTTGCGGAGCGCCGCCAGCTGCTTGTAGAGGAAACGCCGATCGGTGCCGTCATAGTTCCAACCACGTCGGCCGAAACTCACCACGTCGAAGCCGGCCTTGTCGTAGTAACGCCGGACCTCAGGGCGTTCATACTCGGTGTAGTAGAGGCTGAACGTCACCGGACCTGATTCCGTCTCTCGGATCTCGTCGATCAGCCGGGCATGGTTACCACTGATCTTGCCACCCTCCCAGCCGTGGAAGAGGAACCACAGGGTGCCCTCCCGCTCTTGCTCAGGCACCGCGCCCAACTCGGGCTCGAGGTTCATCAGGTAGAGCCAGGGGGCGCCGACGACGTGGTAGTTGCGGCGACCGAGGGCATGGCCGCGTCGCCGGGGCGCGTCACTCCACACGAACCGCCAGGCGCCATCAAAGAACTCGTGCACCGGGTTCCAGCCACAGCCGACATTCCAGCCGTGCTGTAGGTAGCCCCGGATCCGGGGCGGGAAATCGTCGTCCAGCCCGCAGTATCGAGCAAGGATGTGAGCTTGAGCGTAATAGTGATTGTGATGGTGCATTTCACCGAACCTCAACATGCAGACGGCCAGAGCGGGGGTACAGACCAACGGGTCGTCCGCCAGCGTCAATCTGCAGCGGCAGCTGAGCGACCAGGAAGGCGTCGACCTGCAGGGCGTACGGTGACTCGCCGTCAGGGGGCAGCACCCACAGGATCCAGTCAGCGCGCCGGTCGCTGCCCGGTTGCGCCGTCGCCACCGGCGCCAGTAGCTCGGTCAGGTCCACGTCAGCGGACCACCTACCGTCGGACCGGGTGACCCGGCAGGACACGTCCACGTGGTGGTCGGCCGCGTCAACGTACCGCCGCCACACGACTGCGCCAGGGTCCGCGTCGGTCCAGAGCCGGCCCTGCACGGAGAGCCGATGGCCAGCCCCGGCCGGCGTCACCCTTGCCGTGTCGGCCTGCAGCTGCAACGGCCCCTCGACCACGTTGAGGTACTGGCCGGGCGACCGGGTGACAGCGACCAACCGGTCCTTGTACACGGTGGCGACCGGGGCGTCCAGCCCGGTTGCGAGTATCAGGTGGCGCTGGTTGGCCCACCTGATACTCGCCACCCGCGTGGTGCGCAGGGTGAACGGGTTGTCCGGGCTGGCACTGTCGACGAGGCTGCTGAACGGGACCCGGGCGGTGTACACCAGCTGCTTGCCCGACAGCTGGGTTTCCAACTGAACCTGAACGGTCTCGGAGTGGCGGGCTAGTTGAAGCCCTGCACCCTTCAGATCCGTAGGCATCCGGCCGGTGAGGACGATCCCGTCGCCATCGACGCTGGCACCGGTTAGCTCCAGTGGCCGGATCAACCGCCGCAGCATGATCTCCCCCGCGTTGGTATTGCCCGGCTGGATCCAGGTGTCCTCGTCGATCCAGGCGCCAGTGGCATTCTGCGGGTTGCCGGGCTGAACGTTGCGCAGCAGACTACCTCGGTGGAGAACGCCAGCGCGCAGGCTCACCTTGATGCGCGCACCCGACACATCAGCCGGTAGTTTGGTCAGTGTCGCCTTCGACACCCGGGTCTGGAAGCCCACCAGAGTCTCCTCGCCGTGCGAGTCCCGGGCGGTGAACCGCTCGACCGGCAATTCCATCCGCAGGGTGCCGGCAACCAATGTCAACCGTAGCGTGGAGTTGGCTCCTATCGAGAGGTGCCGGATCTCGGCTGTACCCCGGATCGTCAGCGTGGTGTCGTCCCAGGACATCCGGGTAACCGTGGTGTGGAGGCTTAGCTCACGTCGAGGTAGCCGATAGAGCTGACGCGGCACCGTCGAACCGCGCCCGCCGGTGGGATAGTGGTTCTGGAACCGCCAGGGAAACAGGGAACTCCGGCGTGCCCGGGCGCCGGCGCCCAGTCCGCCCATGGCACGAAACTCGGCCAGCCGGCGCAGTTGGTCGGTGTCGCCGGCCGCCAAGGCGTGGTATTGCAACTGGTCGTAGGCGGAGGCTCGCCGGAGCGCGCGCAGATCGAGCCGGCGGGTCAGTCGTTGGCCAAGCTCAACCAGGGACGGCTCTTCGTGTTCCTCGGCGGTAGCGAAGGCCTGCACCACCGTTGCCAAGTCGATCTGGGCGAAGTGCCGGTGTACTCGGTCACGGAGTTCGGGCGCTCGCGTGTCAATGAGGTCCAGGACCATCTCGGCCGACAGGATCCGGTCGGCCAGGTTGTCGTAGTGGAACTTCTGCTGGGTGATTGACTCGCCAGACTCACGCTCGCGCCAGAAGTAGACTGGAGCAGCGAGGCAGTCGACGGTCACCGCATCCAGATGCGCCTTGAGAGTGACCGGGTAATCCTCATACCGAATCGGCGGGAACTCCAGCTCGAACTCATCCCAGAAAGAACGGCGGTAAACCTTATTCCACACCATCCTGTCCAGCGCGAGAACAGAGTTCTCCAGGATGTGAGTAGCCTTTCTGTCGCCTGTGAAAACGATATTATGCAAGTAACTCTTTTTCACCCCGGAGGAGTTGTTAAACCGGCACGCGTTGCCCCCGACGAAGGATGAGCCGCTGCTGTCCAGGGAGCTCACCATCGACTGGTAGGCGTAAGGCGGAACAAGGTCGTCACTGTCGACAAAGGTAATATATTCTCCCACGCTGTGCCGAGTGCCGGTGTTCCGGGCCGGGCCGAGACCCAAATTCTCCTGAGTAATCACCCGAAAGCGGTAGTCACGCGAGGCGTACGCGTGTGCGATGGCGGCGCTGCCGTCCTGCGAGCCATCGTCAACCATGACGACCTCGTAGTCCTGAAACGTCTGACGGGCCAACGACTCCAGACAGTCCCGGATGTAGTCACCAACGTTATAGAACGGGACAACGATGCTAAGTCGAGTGGGCATGTCGCCCCCTTCCCGATACCCGAAGCGTCGCGGGGCGGTTTACCGCTCCGCGACGCAGGACGGGGCTGGGAATCCACTCCTGATATTCCACGATGCCACTTTCCGAGATTGGGGCGGACGGTCGCCAGGCTAGTCACCCGGACCACCACCATGCAAACGCCTCGAGTTGGTCAAAACGGAAATAAACCCCCAAAAGCACCCGGATGGCTCTCGTTGAGAGGCGCATCTTATGGCAAACACTTTAAAATTTCACCACCAGCGACCTGATTCACTTTTGTGACCAACATCGGCTTCGGCGCCGAGATCCGCGAATACATCTCGGATCAGGCCGCAGTGGCGTCCTCGAGAACCACGCCGGATGGGCTTCGCGTTGTGGCTGGCCGGTGTTGACCAGGCTGACCAGGATGGATGTCCCGCCGAAGACCATGGATGAGGAGGGCAATCTGTTGATCCCCAGGCGGTTGTGCCAGCTACTCACATGGGTGGCCACGGCATCGCCGGCCACTGACGCGACGGCAACGGGAATTGTCCGGCGGCCCGCAGCCGCTCAATCCGGGAAGCCACCGCGGCGACTTCGCTGACCGTAAGGTGCTCGGCGAGAGCACCGCCCAGCTCCCCGGCGACCGCGCTGGCGAGGGTCGCAAGCACCTCCGCCACGTCCGTCGGCAGCTCGCGGCCCGCCCAACCCCACAAGACCGTGCGCAGCTTCTCCTCCACGTGGAAGCTGACCCCGTGATCCACGCCGTGGATTCGGCCCTCCGGGCCGACCAGAACATGTCCGCCCTTGCGGTCGGCGTTGTTGATAACCGCGTCCAGCACGGCTAGCCGGGCGAGCCGCGGATCGTCCGCGTGCGCCAGGGCGTACGGGATGCCCTCCTCGTCCCGGGCCGCGGCCACCGCCAACCAGCGGGACGGCAGTTTGTCGGTCGGAACAAACCCGACCAGTGGCTCCGGCTCCACCGGCCCGTCGATCCACAGCTGACAGGAGCCGGGGCCGAGCGGCCCGTCGCGCAGCACCGTCGGCGGCACCAGGTCCCATCCGGTGGCCGCCGACACCAGGTACGCGGCGACCTCGCGCCCGGCGAGATTGCCATCCGGAAAGTCCCAGAGGGGCCGCTCACCCCGCACCGGCTTGTAGACACAACGCGCGGTCATCCCATCCAGGGTCAGGGCCGCGCGGAGCGTCGTGTTCGAGGCGTCCACCAGCCGCCCCTCCAACTCGAGCGCACCCTCCCGCAGCAGCCGAAGCACCTGATCACCGTCCTGGCGCGGCTGGTGCCAATCCCGGCTCCGGTACAGCTCAGATGAGGTCACCGGTGGTAGCCGTTGTGGCGCGGGCAGAGGTGACCGACCGGGTCGAGGGGCTGGCCGCAGAGCGGACACGGCGGCCGGCCCGCGTTTACCACCCGCCGGGCCCGTCCGATGAACTCGCGGGTCGCCTCCGGCGTCAACCGCACCCGCAGCCGGTCCAAGTCGTCGTCTGGCTCCTCGTCCTCCGACTCGTCCAACTCGACCTCAGCCGCAGCCTCGGCGGCCCCAACCTCGACCTCGGCCTCGCCGACCGCGATCGCCTCGATCACGACCGTCTCGGTGTCCACGTCAAAGGCCAAACCCAGGGTGCCGACCCGGAACTCCTCGTCGACGGGCGCGTCCAGCGGATCGTTGTCCCCACCGACCGGGCCGGTCTCCGGCAGTTTCACCCCAAACCGCCGTTGCGCCTCGGAGAGCAACTCCTCAAGCTTCTCCGCCAGCAATGAGACCTGGACTTTCTCCAGCGCGACGCTGACCAGCCGGCCGCCGCCGCGGGCCTGGAGAAAGAACGTGCGATCCCCGGGCGGCCCGACGGTTCCGGCGACGAACCGCTCCGGCGGCTCGAAGGCGTGCACCTGGTGGGTCATACCTCGACCCTATCCGGCGCACCCGCGGGGCGCGCACCCCACCGACCGGAATCGCCGCGCGGCGCCTCCGCACCGCTACGACCCCTCGGCCCCGCCGGGATCACCCGGGTCGCGTTGCCCCTCGCCAGCGCCAACATAATCGCCGGAACGGGTCAAGCCCCTGCCCCGGCGCCGCCCCCGATCGTGGCGTCCGAGTCCGCGGTACGGCGCTTCCGCCTGCCCCGCTTCGGCGGGGGCGGGACCAACGCGGTCAGATCTCCGCCGGTGTCGTTGAGCCGCACCAGGAACGGACGCAGCGGGGTGTAGCGGATCGCCGTGACCGAGGCCGGATCCACGATGAGCCGCTGGAAGAGGTCCAGGTGCAGGCCGAGCGCGTCCGCCACGATCGCTTTGATCACATCGCCGTGGGTGCAGGCCAGCCAGACCGCGTCCGGCCCGTGCTCCGCGCTCACCCGAGCATCCCAGCTGCGCACCGCGGCCACCGCCCGGGCCGCCATGCTCGCCATCGCCTCCCCACCGGGGAAGACCGCCGCGCTGGGATGCTGCTGCACGACCGGCCAGAGCGCGTCCTTCGCGAGTTGTTTCAGCGGCTGCCCCTCCCAGCTGCCGTACCCGCACTCGGTCAGCCCCTCCTCCACCACCGGCACGGCCTGGGGCAACGCCCGCTCCAGGGTCTGCCGGCAACGGACCAACGGGCTGGTCACCACGGTCGGGCAGGAAAGCAGCCGGAGCCGCTCGCCGACCGCGGCGGCCTGGGAGCGGCCGGTCTCGTCCAGCTCGACCGGCTGCCGACCGGCCAGCCCACCGGCCGCGTTCGCGGTCGTCCGGCCGTGTCGCAAGAGCAGTAGCGTCGCCACGGTGACCACCCTAGAGCCTGCCCCACGCACTGGCCCACCGATGCGCCCTGGGCCGGGGTCCGTGCCGGGCGCGTCGGCGAGAACGGGTCAGGTGGCGCTGATGGTGCCGGTCAGCAGCAGGGCGAGCACCAGCGTTCCCAATGCCACCCGATACAGAACAAAGATGTACAGGGTGTGGCGCGCCACGTAGCGCAGCAGCCAGGCGATGGCCGCGTAACCCACGGCGAAGGCGGCCGCCGTGGCCACGATCATCTGCGCCCCGCTCGGCACCGAGGTGCCCGGCGCCGCCGGGGCGAAGACGTCCTCGAGACTGAGCACGCCCGACATCACCACCGCGGGAATGGCCAGCAGAAACGAGTATCGGGCCGCGGTCTCCCGGGTCAGGTTGAGCAGCAGGCCGGCGGTGAGCGTCCCCCCCGACCGAGACACGCCGGGAATCAGCGCCATCGCCTGCGCGAAACCCATCACCACACCGTCGCGCATCCGGAAGTTCTGTAGCGTCCGCGTCTGCCGGCCCCAGTACTCGGCGAACGCCAGCACGAAGGCGAACAGGATCAGGGTGCTGGCAACCAGCCACAGGTTCCGCGCGGTCTCCCGGATCTGGTCCTTGAACAGGAGGCCGAAGACGCCGATGGGAATCGAGCCGACGATGACGTACCAGCCCATCCGGTAGTCGAGGCTGCTGCGCACCGACCGATCCCAGATTCCAACGACCCAGGTACGGGTGATTCGCCAGATGTCCTTGGCGAAGTAGAGCAGCACCGCCGCCTCGGTGCCGAGCTGGGTGACGGCGGTGAACGACGCACCGGCGTCCTGCTCGAAGAAGATGGCGGAGGTGATCCGCAGATGGCCCGACGAGCTGATCGGCAGGAATTCGGTCAGGCCCTGCACGATGCCCAGGACAATGGCCTCGACCCAGGTCACTCGCCGACTCCTGCGAGATCCAGCGCCTCGGCGACGGTCCGTAGGGTCTGCACGCCGCTGTCCCGGTCGGCCACGAAGAGGGTCACCGACAGCGTGGTGACGCCGGCAGCGGCGAACTCCCGCATCCGCTCGGCGATGCGCTCCTTCGAACCGAGCAGCGAGGTGCGGTCAATCAACTCCAGCGGCACCGCGGCGGCCGCGTCGCGGTGCCGCTTGGCCAGGTACAGCTCCTGCACCTCGCGCGCGGCCTCGCCGTACCCCATCCGGGTGGCGAGCTGGTTGTAGAAGTTCTGCTGCCGGCTGCCCATGCCACCGATGTAGAGCGCGGCGTACCAGCGGACCAGTTCGGCGCAGCTGGCGACATCGTCACCGATCACCACCGGCACCGAGGGAACCACATCGAAGCCGGACAGCTCCTTCCCGGCGCGGGCCCGACCGGCGCGAATCGCAGCAAGCTGCTCCGCGGCGAACTCCGGCGCGTAGAAGACGGCGAGCCAGCCGTCGGCGATCTCGCCGGCGAGTTCCAGGTTCTTCGGACCGACGGCGGCCAGGTAGGTCGGGATGTACTCCCGGGGCGGGTGGAAGCCCAGGCGTAGCGCCTTGCCCGGTCCGTCGGGTAGCGGCAGAGTGTAGAAGTCGCCGGTGTAGGCGACCTGCTTGCGGGCCACCGCCAGCCGAACGATGTCGACGAACTCCCGGGTCCGGGCGAGCGGGCGGGCGAACCGTACGCCGTGCCAGCCCTCGGAGACCTGCGGACCGGACACCCCTAGGCCGAGCCGGAACCGGCCACCGGAGAGCGCGTCGATGGTCGCGGCGGTCATCGCGGTCATCGCCGGAGTGCGGCCCGGAATCTGCATCACCGCGCTACCGAGCTCGATCCGCTTGGTCTGGCCGGCCATCCAGGCGAGCATGCTCGGCGAGTCGGAGCCGTACGCCTCCGCCGCCCACACCACCGTGTAGCCGAGCCGGTCCGCCTCCTGGGCCAGAGCCAGATGGTCGGCAGGTGTACTCCACGCCGTCTGGTAACCGAGGCTGAGCCCGAGTCGCACTAGTCCTCCCCCATCCACACCACAGGTCGCATCAGGTTACGCAATACCATCGCCGCCCTCGATCACCGGCTCACGCAAACAGCGCCGGCAGCGAGGTACCCGAGGAGCACGGCGACGAACAGGCGGCAGACTGGACGGCAGCGGGATATCGGTGCGACCCGTGATGGAAATAAGATTCAACCATGCAACAGCGACCGCTCGGCCGAAGCGGGCTGGCGGTTTCGCGGCTCGCGCTCGGCACCATGACCTGGGGCCGGGACACCGACGCCGACGATGCGGCGGCCCAGATGAAAGGTTATCTCGACGCCGGCGGCAACCTGGTCGACACCGCCGATGTCTACGGTGACGGTGACGCCGAGTCGGTCATCGGCTCGCTGCTCGGCACCCTGGTCCCCCGCGAGGAGCTGCTGATCGCGACCAAGGCCGGGCTGCGCCCGGGCCACGGCCGGCGCCGCGACGGCTCCCGTGGGCACCTACTACGCACCCTGGACGCGTCCCTGCGGCGCCTCGGCACCGACCACGTCGACCTGTTCCAGGTGCACGGGTATGACCCGGACACGCCGCTGGAGGAGACCCTCGCGGCGCTGGACCACGCGGTCGCAAGCGGGCGGGTCCGGTACGTCGGCGTCGCCAACTTCTCCGGCTGGCAAACCGCCCGGGCCGCGGCCTGGCAGGCGGCCTGGCCCGGCCGCTCCCCGGTGGTCGCCGCCCAGGTGGAGTACTCGCTACTGGAACGCGGCATCGAGCGGGAGGTGCTACCGGCCTGCGCGGCTCTCGGGCTGGGGGTGTTGCCCTGGTCACCGCTGGGGCGGGGAGTCCTGACCGGCAAGTACCGAAACGGCCGACCAGCGGATTCTCGGGCGGCCTCACCACATTTCGAGCGGTTCGTCGCGACCTACCTGGAACCGCGCTGCTCCAGCATCGTGGAAGCGGTTGCCACCGCCGCCGGCGGCCTCGGCGTCTCCCCGCTGGAGGTCGCGCTGGCCTGGATCCGCGACCGGCCCGGGGTCGTCGCGCCGATCCTCGGCGCGCGCACGGTGGGGCAGTTACTCGGCGCCCTCCAGGTCGAGGAGATGACCCTGCCGGAGGAGATCAGAACAGCCCTCGACGACGTCTCCGCCGTCCCGGTCGGCTACCCGGAGCGCGACGGCTGACCCCGGCCCGGGGCGCGACGGCGGACTCCGGGCCAGGGCGCACCCCGCCTGGCCTGGGCTAACCGGGCCGGGAAGGGTGCCTGCGGGGTGGCGCCGGGCTGGGCGGATGGGCAGCATGGGGCCATGGACTACGAATACGCGCCGCTACGGTTACCCCCGAACGTTGACCGGCTGACCGCGGCCGCGCAGCTCGCCATCCAGGCGGAGTTCTCCGGCTGGGAGCTGGCCCGGGTCCGGCTTTTCCGGGATGGGACCCGGCAGGTCGTGCTGCGCCGTCGCCGGATCAGCCCGCCACCACCCGGCCTCTCCTACTAGCCGCCGCGGCCCAGACGGTGGCGATTCGGTGGCGGTCATGGCTCCAACAGGCCGGTGAACTCGCTGTGCCGAGGGTCCGCAGCACCTCGTCGGGCACCGGTCGGGCACGGCAGACATGCCGGGCGCGGAAGGCGCGCGCCGGATCGAACAGCTCGTCGCGGCGCTACGCGCGGGAGAGGGCTTCCACCTGGGCCGGATCATCCCGACCGCATCCGCGCTCTCGGTCGTGGAGGAGGTGCCGGCCGGACCGGCCGGGGCGAGCGGGCGGCCCGCCCGGCGGACGCCGGTGGCGGCCTCAGGAAGGCCGAGCGACGCCCTTCATGACCGACCGCGTCTCCTCCGACCAGGCGGTGGGGCGCAGGGTCTTCGGATCGATGCGGACGTGTACCCGCCTACCCTCGGCGTGCACGGTCTGCCCGTCCCGGGACAGGCAGCGGAACCCGTAGGCGGCGCTGGACCCGCTGAACCGGTCGATCCACAGGTGCACGGCCATGGCCCCGGTGCCCCGGAACGGCATGCGGTAGGAGATGGCGAACTCGGCCACCGCCAGAAACACGTCCGGATGGCTGTAGGTGCCTCCGTCGAACGTCCAGCCGTGGGACGTCCAGAAGGTGTTGAGGGCGCGCTCCACCAGAACTCCGTACCGGCAGTTGTGCACCAGCCCCATCGAGTCGAGGTCGTCGAAGTGGATCGGAAGCAGCTCAACGTGCCCGTGATCGACCGAGAACTCGACTGATGCTGTCACCGTATCCCACCATTTCGCATTGGCGTCGATGGTCCACCGTGGCGGTCATCGCCGCACCCGAACCGTGACGATCCGCCGCTGCGAAGTTATCAGACAGGTACGGTCCCGGTCGATGACCAGGAGTACCGTTCGGTCGATGAGCGCAGTCGGCAGCTCCGCCGACAAATGCCGATGCCCTGCCGGCGTGCGTCGGACCGGCAGGTAGAGGTGCTTCAGCATGGCACGATCGAGCGCGGCGAAGCCGCGGATCTCGCCGGTCTCCGGACTCTCGGCCGCCCAGGGTCACGCGTTTGGGCAGCGCCTAGTCGTTTGTATCCGAAGAGGACGAGTCTACATTATTTGTCGCCTCTCCAGATCAGGACTGATCGCCTTCTCGCTCAAGCGCCGGTCGCCAATCGATGCACCGGCTACTGACAACACAGGACAATTAATGGGGTATGCATGAGGAAGGGGCTCAGGCCTCGTCGGTGGCAGCACCTACCACCACACACCGCAGGACGATCTCAGAGGATGGTTGTACGGTCCGCGGACGTCAGAGCGGGGAAGCGCCTGCGGACGTGGGCGGGGGTGAGGGGAACCTCCTCGGCAAGCATGTCGAGGAAGGCGCGGGCGATGGGGTCGGGCTCGCTGCGGGTGTACGCGGTCAGGGGGCGCAGCAGCGCGGGGTCCGGGCGGAGTAGTGCTGCCTCGAAGTGGGGAGGAACGGCGTTCCCGGGGACGAGCGCCAGGCCCAGCCCGGCGGCGGCGAAGTTGACCGCGAACGGCGCCTGCTGGGTGCGCACGGTGATCCGGGGCTCGAAGCCCGCGGCGGCGCAGGCCCGGTCGAGGAGCTGCGCCAGGCCGCTGTCGGGGGTGAAGTGCACCCATTCCCGCTCGGCGAGGTCGGCGAGGCGGACCGTGCCGCCCGGGGCCGTGGCCAGGGGGTCGTCGGGGTGGGTGACCAGAAAGAACTCCTCCGCCCCCAGGTGCCCGATGGTGCCCTCCCCACTGGGCGGGGGCGGGCCGATGGCGATGTCGGCCTCTCCGTCCGCCATGGCGGCGGCGAGTTCGGTGGTGTGCCGGTGCTCGAACAGGGTGACGCGCACATCGGGGTGGCGGGTGCGCCAGAGCGCCAGCGCCGTGGGCAGAATGCCGTAGCTCACCGAGTAGAGCGTGGCCAACTGAAGCTCACCCGAGGCGACTCCGGTGGCGCGCCGGGCCGCGGTGACGGCCCGCCGGGCGTCGGCTAGGGCGGCTCGGGCGGACGGCAGCATCGCCCGACCGGCGGCGGTCAACCGCAGGCCGCGGGGCAGGCGTTCCAGGAGGCGGCCGCCCATCTCCTTCTCGAGGGCGTGGAACTGGTGCGACAGCCCGGGCTGGGTGATGTTGAGCAGGGCGGCGGCCTGGGTGAAGGACCCCTCGTCGATGATCGTCACAAAGTACTCGAGCTGACGAAGCGTAGCCATGCGCCCAGCTTATCGAGTCAAGAATATCCCGTCATTGGACGCATGGGGCGCGGCGGGTGCCGGCTGGTTCGTCCACGAACCACACCCGGCCTCCAAGGCGGCCACGAACGAGTACGGCCGGCCAGGACGGTCCGCCGTCAGCGGCCCGCGTATCGCTGATCACCCCGCAGCCCCTGGTCCTGATCTTCTTCCCTCGAGAAGAAGAACGATCAACCAGGGGCTACGGCCATGACCAGCCAGGGTCGATAGCAACCAACCCCGGGTAGCAATCAAGTCAGTGGGTGCGGTCGTACTCCTCGTCGTCCAGCTCGAGGAAGGGGTGCTCGTCGAGCCGACCGACCAACCGGTCCTCGGCGGCGGGCTGGAACGGACCCACCGGGTCGTCATCGTCGAAGGCCTCGAGATCGACCGCGGCGTCAACCTCGCTGACCATGACAACGCCGTCCATCGGCTCCAGCTCCGGCACATCCAGTGCGGCGAGCGATCCGTCCCCGCTCTGCAACAGCTCCAAGACCGCCTCGCCGACCCCCTCGACAGGTGCCGGCTCGTCCTCGTCGGGGGCCTCCGCCCGCCGGGCCGACGTGGCGGCCCGGATCAGCGCCGAGACGCTCGGCACCCGGTAGTCCCGACGCTGCCGTACCGAGATGACGTGTGGGTGGCTGTCGATGGCCGGCGAGCCGTCTGGGCTGGTGAAGCGCTCGTCGGCCTCCTCCGGGTCGATCGCCTGCACATCCCAGGGAGTAACCTCGCCGAAGGCATCCATCAGCTGCTCGTCGTAGGCGTACGAGGCGTTGTTCAACGCGACGTACGCCTGCCAGACGGCATCGTCGTCGATTCGGCCCTGCGCGGCGCGCACGGCGGCCAGGTGGTGGCGGGCCGCCTCGATGACGCGTTCGAGGGCAGGGTCCAGCTCACCATGCTGGTCGATCATGTAAGGCGTCCCTTCGGTGTTCGGAAGGCGCCGCGCCGAAGTACGGAAGCGGCTCAGCAGTTGCGGAGGAACCGGTCGAGAACCCGCACGCCGAACTGTAGTCCGTCCACTGGAACCCGCTCGTCGATGCCGTGGAACAGCGCGGAGAAGTTCAGGTCGGCGGGGAGGCGCAGCGGTGCGAAGCCGAAACAACGGATACCCAACCGGGTGAAGGCCTTCGCGTCGGTGCCACCGGAGAGCATGTACGGCACCGGCCGGGCCCCCGGGTCCTCGGCACGTAGCGCGGCGGAGATCGCCTCGACCAGGGCACCGTCGAAGGTGGTCTCCAGCGCGGGCTGGCGCTGAAGATACTCGATCTCGATGTCCGGGCCGACCAACCCGCGCAGTTGCCGCTCCAACAGCTCCGACTGACCGGGCAGGCTCCGACAGTCGATGGTGGCGCTGGCGCGTCCGGGGATGACGTTGTCCTTGTAGCCCGCGGCGAGCCGGGTGGGATTGGCCGTGTTGCGGATGGTCGCCCCAACGAGGTTGGCGATCGGGCCGAGCTTGCCGATGGCTGTCTCCGGATCGTCCGGGTCCAGCTCGATGCCGAGCGCCTCGGACACCTCAAGGAGGAACGCGCGTACGGTGTCGGTAACGACGACCGGGAAGCGGTGCTGGCCGATCCGGGCGACCGCCGCGGCGAGGGCGGTGACTGCGTTGTCGTCGTGGACCATCGAGCCGTGCCCCGGCCGCCCCCGGGCGTGCAGCCGCAGCCAGTCAATGCCCTTCTGGGCGGTCTCGATCAGATACAGCCGCTGGTTCTCGTTCACCGAATATGAGAAACCCCCGACCTCGCCGATGCCTTCGGCGCAGCCCGCGAAGAGCTCGGGGTGATGCTCCACCAGGAAATGCGCGCCGTACTCACTGCCGGCCTCCTCATCGGCGGTGAAGGCGAGCACCACGTCCCGGGGCGGCCGGATCCCGCTGCGCTGCCAGTGCCGTACCACCGCGAGCGTCATCGCGTCGAAGTCCTTCATATCGATCGCACCGCGACCCCAGAGGTAGCCGTCCCGCAGCTCACCCGAGAACGGATGCACCGACCACTCGTCCGCCTCGGCCGGCACCACGTCCAAGTGGCCGTGGACGAGCAGGCCGGGGCGATTCCGGTCGGTGCCGGGGATCCGGGCGACGAGGTTGGCCCGGCGGGGCGCGGACTCGTGGAGCACCGAGTCGATGCCGACCTCGGCGAGCTTCTCGGCCACGTACTCGGCCGCTCGGCGCTCCCCGACGCTGGTGTCGTTGTCACCGGTGTTGGTGGTGTCGATGCGCAGCAGATCCTGACAGAGGCCGATGACCTCGTCGGTGGGTGCGGGGTGGGCGCAGGCGGTGTCGCTCCTCATCGCTCCTTGATACCAGGAGAGCGGCCAGGGGTGGGGTGGCGCCGGATCTGGTCCACGGGGTGCGAACGCCGTGCCGCCGGGTAACAGACGGACATGACCGACCTATACCCTGCCGCCGACGACCGCGAGACACTGCGGCAGGCGGCCGCCGCGCACACCGCCGCCACCCGGGACGTGGAGCTCTTCCTGCGCCGGCTACCGGCGGTGCCCGCTCCGGCGGACATCACCGAGTACGCCAACCTGCTCACTCGGGAACGGCAGACCCGCGCCGACCGGGAGGCCGCCGCCGACGCGGCGGGACTGACGATCACCAGTCTGGAACCCGGAGCGTAGTGATCCGTCGGTGTGGGTGCTGGTGAACTCGAAGCCGGCACCCCACCCGACCTGATCGGAAGCGGTCAGCGTTCCACCAGGACGTCGTGGCCCAGATCCAGCAGGGCATGCCGCCACCGGTCATCGGCGTTGCCGCGCGAGGGCTTCGCCGCCAGCAGGTTCTCGATCTCGTCGACGGTGTCCCGCATCGTCTCGATGTCGTCCCGGGTCAGGTCCACCTTGCGTTTGGTGAGCACCCGCAGGATGTGCCGGCCCGGCTCGGGCAGGCCGAGGTCGGGGTCCGGGCCGAAGGTCTCCTCACCGGAGCCCCGGGTGAGCAGCCACTGCCGCAGCTTCTCGGACGGCACGTTGACCCGCTCGTGGAAGCTCTCCCAGAGCTCCTCCACCTGCGGATCGAGCCGCTGCTCGCGTACCATCAGCCCTCCTCTCGCCGGCCGTCGGTCGCCGCCGGGTCCGGCTCGCCGGTCCCGACCTGCCCCGGGCCCTCTGGTGGCACCTGCACCCGGGCGGGGTTCGCGGTCGGTGCGGCGACGATCGGCTCGGTCCGTTCGGTGTTCTCCTGGGTCTCCTCGGGTTCGGTCATCTCCGCCTCCCGGCGCTCAACGGGGATGCGTGGTGGTGGCCGCGGTGTAGCCGTCGCCCTCGGCGACATCGATGGTGAGCTGGCCGTCACGGGCGTCCACAACCACCCGTTGGCCCGGCGACACCGCGGACTCCAGCAGCATCCGGGACAACTGGTTGTCCAACTCGCGCTGAATGACCCGCCGCAGCGGGCGGGCCCCGAACTCGGGCTGGTAGCCGTGCTCGGCGAGCCAGTCGATGCCGGCGGTGGTGATCTCGACGTCGACATCCTGCGCGTGCAACCGACGGCGGGTCTCCGCCAACAGCAGCTCGGTGATCTGCCGCAGTTGCTCCGCCTCCAGGCGGCGGAAGATGATGATCTCATCGATGCGGTTCAGGAACTCTGGACGGAAGTTCTCCTGGAGCCGGCGCAACAAGCGGTCGCGGAGCTCGTCGTTCTCCCCGCCGGCCGCCCCGGTGCCAAAGCCGACCGCCCGCTGGGTGCCGGTAATCAGCTCCGAGCCGAGGTTACTCGTCATGATCAAAACGGTGTTCTTAAAATTCACCGTCCGGCCCTGGCTGTCGGTGAGCCGGCCGTCGTCGAGCACCTGGAGCAGGATGTTAAACACATCCGGGTGCGCCTTCTCGATCTCGTCCAGCAGCACCACCGCGTACGGGCGGCGCCGCACCGCCTCGGTGAGCTGCCCGGCCTCCTCGTACCCGACGTAGCCGGGCGGCGCGCCGACCAACCGGCTGACCGTGTGCCGCTCCTGGAACTCGCTCATGTCGACCCGTACCATCCGGTCGGCCTCGCCGAACAGCGCCTCGGCAAGCGCCCGGGCCAACTCGGTCTTGCCGACGCCGGTGGGGCCGAGGAAGAGGAAGCTACCCATCGGCCGGTCCGGGTCCGCCAACCCGGTCCGCGAACGGCGCACCGCCTCGGAGACCGCGTTGACCGCGTCGTCCTGACCCACGACCTTCTCGTGCAGGTGCCCCTCCAGCCGCAGTAGCCGATCCCGCTCCTCCTCGGTGAGCTGCGCAACGGGGATGCCGGTGGCCCGGGAGACCACCTCGGCGATCTCGTGCGGCCCCACCTGCGGCACGTGGTTAGCGCTACCCTCGTCGCCGCGAACCCGGCGGATCTGGGCCTCCAGGTCGGCGATCTGGTCACGCAACGTGGAGGCCTTCTCGTACTGCTCGTCGGCGACGGCCTGCTCCTTGTCGCGGCGTACCTCGTCGAGCTGGGTCTCCAACTCGCGTACGTCCGAGTCCGGGGTACGGGTGCGCAGCCGGACCCGCGCGCCGGCCTGGTCAATCAGGTCGATCGCCTTGTCCGGCAGGTAGCGGTCGGTGACGTAGCGATCGGAGAGCTCCGCCGCGACGACCAGCGCCTCGTCGGTGAAGCGGACCTGGTGGTGCGCCTCGTAGCGGTCGCGAAGGCCACGCAGGATGGCCACCGTGTCGTCGACCCCCGGCTCGGGCACGAAGACCGGCTGGAACCGGCGGGCCAGCGCGGCGTCCTTCTCGATGGTCCGGCGATACTCGTCCAGCGTGGTTGCGCCGATCACCCGCAGCTCGCCGCGGGCCAGCGCCGGCTTGAGCATGTTGGACGCGTCCATTCCGCCCTCGCTGCCGGCCCCACCCGCCCCGACCAGGGTGTGAATCTCGTCGAGAAAGACGATCAGCTTTTCGCGATGGGCCCGGATCTCGTCAATGACCTTCTTCAGCCGCTCCTCGAAGTCACCCCGGTAGCGGGTACCGGCGACCAGGCCGGCCAGGTCGAGTTGGATGACCCGCTTACCGAGCAGGGTCTGCGGCACGTCGCCGTCGCAGATCCGCTCCGCGAGCCCCTCCACGATGGCGGTCTTGCCGACACCGGCCTCACCGATCAGCACCGGGTTGTTCTTGGTTCGCCGGGACAGGATCTCGACTGCCTGCTCGATCTCGTCGGCCCGGCCGATGACCGGGTCGATCTGATCGTTCTGGGCGAGCTCGGTGAGATCCTGCCCGTACTGGTCGAGGGTGGGGGTGCCCCGATCCGGCCGCGGCCCAGTGGTCGGGCCCCGGTCAGCACTCGCCGCCTGCAACGACTCCGGCTGGATCCGGCCGGCGGCGAGCATCCGGCCGGCGGGTGACTCCGGGTTCAGCGGCAACGCCATCAGGATGTGCTCCGGCCCGATGTAGTTGGCGCTCATGGCGCGGGACAGCTGGTGGGCATCGAGCAGCGCCCGCTTGGCGGCGGGGGTGAGGGACAAGTTCGGCGGGACCTCGCCCCCGGGCGCCCCCTCGCCCCGCCCGCCAAGCGCGTTGAGCAGGGTGTCGGGTTCGGCGCCGGCTCGTTTGACCAGCTCCCGCAGGGACTGCCGTTGCAGCGCGGCCCAGAGCAGGTGGTCGGTGTCCAGGTCGGTGCTGTGCCGCTCAGCCGCCCGACGTGCGGCGTCGGCGAGCATCTCCCGGGCGTCGGCGGTCATCAGCCGGGTGATGTCGACCCGGTGTGCGGGCCGGCGCCCACCCTCGCTCCGGCCGAAGTACCGGGCCAGGAACTCGTCCCATGGGTCGGAGCCGAAGTCGCCGGGTCCCATATCTGTCTCCTCCGCTGCTCGGCGCGGCACGGTCGCCAGGGGCTACCCGGCCGTCGTCTGGACAAACTCCGCCGGCTGGCCAACAGGGTTGCCCGGGCGCGGGCGGATCGGGTGGCAGGCTGGCGGCATGAACGGGACACCGCTGCTGATCGTGGACGCCGCCAATGTGGTGGGATCCCGGCCGGACGGCTGGTGGCGGGACCGGGTCGGGGCGACCACCCGACTGCGGGACAGCCTCACCGGCCTGCCCGATTCCGGGGTGCCACCGGAGCTGCCGCCGCCGGTCGAGGTGGTGCTGGTGGTTGAGGGTGCGGCGCGCGGGGTGCCGCCGGTGCCGGGGGTACGGGTGGTGGTAGCCCAGCAGTCCGGCGACGACGCGGTGGTGGACCTAGTCACCGCGGACCCGCAGCGCCGCCGGGTCGTCATCACCGCCGACCGGGAGCTGCGAGAACGCGTGCTCCGGCGGGGCGCCGAGGTACGTGGACCGCGCTGGTTGACCGGCCGCTGAGCCCAGCCACGCATCCCGGGGTGGTCGACCTCCCCGCGCTTCTGGGTGACAACCACTCAGGAGGGCTGAATACTGGCAGGGAGGATGTTCTCTCCTGGTGCCGATAGGCTCTAATGGAGGCACCCCTTGCCCCAGGAGGTTCCGTCGTGGCGAGCGTCGCCGAGCTCAAGGCAGCCATCGATGTCGCGCTCCAACAGATCGGTGACGGTCAGAAGGCTGTGCACGCTGCCGGTGAGCAGCTGGCCGAGGCGCAACAGACGCTGGCCGGCGCGTTGGAGGGCAGCGGACACGAGACGGTGGATGCGGCCCAGGCCTCGCTGACCCAGGCCGGGCAGGAGTTGGAGGAGTGCCTGGCGGCCACGCTCGTCGCGGTCGAGCAGGCCCAGCTGTACGTCGCGACCCTCTGAGCGCCGCCGTGTCCATCGTCGAAGATATCGGCGCGCAGGTGCGCGCCGCCAGCGATGACCTGCCGCTCGGCCAACTCGCCGAGGCGCTCGACCGGTTCGGGCTGGCCGCCGAGCGGCTGCGCTGGGTGCGTCAGGAGTCCGCCAACCCGATGGGGGTGCCGGAGCTGTCCAGCGCCGTCGAATACGCCGAGTCCGCCGGCTACGCGCTGCGCGTCGCCCAGGAGCAGCTGACTGCGTACCTGGCCATGATCGGGCTGGCGGCCGACGACTCACCCGCCACACGTACCGCCCCCGACCGGCAACCGGCACACGATGCTCCCCGTGGTGCCACGCCACCGACCACGGCCACTGTCCCGCCGAGCCCGACCGCCGCACCGCGCTGGTGGGCAGTCCGGGTCGCCGAGCTGACCGGTGGCAGGAGCGGGTCGGAGCCACCGGATGAGGCGATCGCCGACTCCGGCGAACTGCTGCGCCGAGTCGTCCACGAGGTCCGCGCCGGCGACCGGGAACGACTCCGCGCCGAGCTGGGCCGCGCCCACGCCGACGTGGGGTTGGGGTTGGCCGCGCTGGCCCCTCCCCTGCTGCGGGAACTGGCCGGGGAGTTCCTTGGGCACCCGCCCCGGGCCGAGGACCTGCCGCGGCTCCGCCAAGTCCTGGCCAGCCGGACCCGCGACCTACTGCCGGGCCTGCCCGCGCCGGTGGTGGAGACACTGCTGGCCCGGGTCTGCCGGATGCCGCCGCCCCGCCGGGAGGACGCCGAACAGCCACATGCTGCCGACCCGGCGGTCACCGCCGGGGTGCTGACCGGCGTCCTGCTCGCCCGGCTCGGCCGCGAGCTACCCAGGGACCGGCTTCCCGCCGAGAGCCGGAGCGGGGCGATCACCCCGGGACAGCCCGCGTCTCGACGAGGCGCCGATGGCTGACCGACGGGCGCAGCTCGCGGCCCGGGTCCGACAAACCCTCGGCGAGGCCCTCGGCGCGACCCGGACCCGGCTGGCCGCGGCGCAGACCGAACTGGCCGCCGAACAAGGCCGACTCGACCGGGTCCGCCAGGCCGCCGCCGCAGTGCCCGCACGGGTCGGCGCGGAGCGAGACCGGCGCCTCGCCGAGATCGACTCCCAACACTCGGCCCGGATCGCCGAGCTGTCCCGGCGGGCGGCGGACGCGGCCCACCGGGAGGCCCCGGGCGCGGCCACCACCGACTGGCCACAGTGGCACCCAACCCCCGCCCGCCGGACGGACCTGCCCGGCCCACTACGGGTCGGCACGCTCGCCGTTCCGGGCGGGGAGTCGGTGCCCGCGTTGGTGCCGCTACTCGACGCCGGGCACGTCGAGCTGACCGGCAGCGACCGGGTGGCGGGCGAGGCGGTGGTGGCCGCGCTACTGCTGCGGGCGGTAGGCCGGGCCGACCCGGGCGCGGTCCGGTTGACCGGATACGACCCGGAGCATCTCGGGGGCGGCTTGGCGGGTTTCGCGCCGCTGGGTACCGCCGGGCTGCTCACCTTCGTCGGACCGGGCGGGCTGGGCCGGCTCCTGGACGACCTCGTCGAGGAGATCCACCGGATCAATTCCACTGTGCTGGCGGGCGAGCACCGCTCCCTGCGTGAGCTGGCCACTGCCACCGGTCGACGGCCAGAGCCGTGGCGGGTGGCGGTGTTACTCGGCGGGGAGGAGCCGTCCCGGCACGTACGCGGCCAACTCGACCGGGTGGTCCGCACCGGCGCGGCCTGCGGCGTGCACCTGGTGGTACGCGGCCTGACCCTGCCGGAGGACGCCCCCGTGGCCCGGATCCGCGTCGAACCGGGCCGGGTCGAGCTTGCCGGCGCACCGCCGGTCACGCTCGACCCGGCGCCCCCGGCGACCCTGGTTACCGAGACCTGCCGGGGCATCGCCGCCCGGGTCAACGCCGGCCCGGAGCCGACGCCCTTCAGCGACCTGCTCCCACCGCTGGAGCAGATGTGGCGGGAGGACTCAGCGTCCGGCCTGATCGCGCCGATCGGCGAGGGAACGGACGGCCAACCGGTGCTGGTCACTATCGGTGACTATCCGCCGCACGCGCTGATCGGTGGCCCATCGGGCACCGGCAAGACAAACCTGATCTTCGCCTGGATCGGTGCGCTCGCCGCCCGCTACTCCCCGGCCGAGTTGGAGCTCTACCTGCTCGATTTCAAGGAGGGCGTCTCTTTCGCCCGGTTTGCGCAGGGTCGCCGCGACCCGAGCTGGCTGCCGCACGTTCGGCTGGTCGGCATCAACGTCAACACGGACCGGGAGTTCGGTCTGGCCCTGCTCCGCTTCCTCGCCGAAGAGCTGCGCCGGCGCGCCGACGCGGCCAAAGAGTACGAGGTCACGAAGCTCGCCGAACTGCGCGCGGTGGACCCGGCCGGGCGCTGGCCGCGGATCGTCGCCGTGGTCGACGAATTCCAAATGCTGCTCGCCGGCCGCGATGCGGTCGCCCGGGAGGCCGCCGATCTCCTGGAGGACCTGGCCCGGCGCGGCCGCTCGCAGGGCATCCACCTGGTCCTCGCCTCGCAGGACGTCCGGGGAATCGAGGCGCTGTGGGGGCGGCCAGCCCTGGTCTCCCAGTTCACCCTCCGCATCGCCCTACCCAAGGCGCTCCGGATCCTCGCCGAGCGCAACGACGCCGCGCAGTCACTACCCCGCCACCACGCCGTGATCAACGCCGAGTCGGGATTGGCCGAGGGGAACGCGGTCGCCCGGATACCGTCGGCGAGCGACTGGGAGACGTGGAGCGAGCTGCAGCACCGACTCTGGCGGATGCGCCGGCCGGACGCCGCCCCGGCGCGGCTCTTCGATGGTGACGCGATCCCCCGGTTGACCGACGCCCCGGACTACCAGGCGCTCTGCGCACCGGAGGCCGGGACGCCACGAGCCCCGACGGCGCTACTCGGCGAGATCATCGACGTACAGGCCCGCTCGGCAGGGCTTCGGCTGCCGCGCGCGCCCGGGCGTAACCTCGCCGTGCTGGGCACCCGCGTTGACGAGGCGTGCGCCGTACTCGCCGCGGCTGGGCGGTCGCTCGCCCGACAGCACAGTCCCGGAACGGCACGGTTCTCCATCGCCTGTCTGGACCCGGACGCCGACGCCGCCGCCCGTTGCCTCTACACCGACCTCGCCGACGATGCCGCCTGGTACGACGAGGAGACCGTCACCGAGCTGATGGCCGAGACCACCGCCGGGCTGGGCGCCCCCGGCGTCGGTGCTCCCCACTACCTACTGCTGTTCGCCGTTGACGCGGCGGCCGGCGCGCTCTCCGCCCGGGTTGGCGGCCAGACCGGGCTGGAGCAGCTACGCCGCGTCCTGCATGACGGGCCGGAGCGGCGGACGCATGTGCTGGCCTGGTGGCGGGGAGTCGCGCGGATGCGGGCCGACCTCGGCGGACCGGCCGCCCGCACGGACCAGATCGGTGCCTGGGTGGCGCTCGACACGCACGGCGGGGAACTGGGCGCCTCGCTCTATCCCGGCACCGGCGGGCCGGACTGGTACCCCCGCCCATGGCGGGGCCTCTTTTTCGACCGGGCGGTGCACCGCACCGGGCAAACCATCATCCCGTACGGGCACCAGCGGTGAGGCAGCCGGTGCCGAGCGAGTCGTATCCGGCGCAGGTGCGACGACTGGCCGACCTGACCGAGCAGGTGTCGGCGCAGCGGGCCGAGGCACACGCCTGGTACGAGCAGCAATGTGCGGCCGCGCGGCGTGCCGTGGCGAACGCCGAGGACCAGGTCCGGCACGCGGAACGGGAAGTGACGGCAGCTCGCCGGCTGCAGGAGCGGGTCGAGGCGGAGGTCCGGCTGTTGTGGCAAGAGCTACGCGGGCGGTTTCGGTCGACGGGCCGCCAGCTGGACGGGCCCCCCGGCCCGGTCACCGGCGTCGCCGGGAACCCCCTGCCGATGCTGGCCGCGGTGCGGGACCTCCTGGCCCGTACCGGTCAACCCGGTGAGCTGCCCGGATCCGTCAATCCGCTGCTGGTCGGCTGCGGATTCGGTGGTGCGCTGGTCACGTACGCCCTGGGCACCGTCGCCCGGACCGCCGGCGACCGGTACGGCGGCGACCTCGCGGTCGGGCTGCCGGTGCTGGCGCTGGTCGTAACCTTGCTCGGCCCGCTGGCCGGCCTGATCCCGGCGAAGATTCTCGCTGACCGGCAACACGCGGTGCTCGGCCCGCGCCCGGTGGCCGTGGTGGTGGTCGCCGGACTGCTGACGACGGGGCTCCTCCTGGCCGTTGCCCGCTGAGCCGGTCAGTCGTGGCGGCGTCAGCCACCCGTCGCGCCCTCATCGGGCCGGTTCGGACAGCCGCCCTGGGCAGGTACGGCGACCGCCTCCCGGAGCAGGCGACGCACGAGGGTGACCCGATCGGGGTCGTCGGTCAGGCCGGGCAGGTCCCCGACCCGGCTGACCTCCCCGGAGAGCAACGCGCGCAGGGCCGGGGCACACGCCTGCGGCAGGGTGATCGTACGGTCGAAGACCCGCAGCGTCACCCGCTCTCCCGCCGTGGTGAGCTGCCACCGCAGGCCCGGACGGGGAGTGACCCGGCTGTCAGGGCCGAGCGCGTCCAACGCGGCCGCCTGGGCAAGGGGAGACAGCGGAGCCGGCCGGGCGGCCGGCCATGCGCGCTGCCGCAGCCGGGCGGCGAGCGCTGCCGGTTCGACGCAGCGCAGCCAGTCCTGCAGCACCTCCACCGTTTTCGTCAACTCGGGCTCCACCGCCTCCGGGTCGGAGATGTCAATCCCGAAGGGCAGGGTGGCCCGCAGCCGCGGCTCCTCGGTGGCGAGCGCGAGCAACTCCTCGACCAGCGTGTACCTGGTCAGCGCCCGTACGCCGACGGTCAGGTGAAGTGAGCTGCGCTCCTGGGCCTTGGCACTGTGCAACCAGCCACGGGGCAGGTACAGCGCGTCGCCGGGGGCGAGCAGCACGTCGAGGCTGGGGGCCCCCGTCGCGGTCGCCGAGACCTCATCGGCTCGGCCGCCCCACGGCTGCCGCTCCAGCGGATCGGCAAGCACCGGCGGGTGGATTCGCCAGTGCTTCACACCGTCGACCTGGAGGACGAAGACGTCGTGCGTGTCGTAATGGGTGGCAAATCCCTGGCTGCCGGCAGGAGTCAGGTAGGCGTTGACCTGCAACGGCTGCCCGAGCGCCCAGCCGAGCTCCCGGGTGAAGTCGATGAGTGGCGGCCAGGTGCGGTGCAGGCCCTGCAACACCAGGGTGGCGCCGCCGACGTACAGGTCGAGGATCTTCTCGTCGAGAACCTGGTCGGCGATCTCGGCGCCCGCGCCCCCGCCGCCGGTGTACCGCGCCGCCGGCACCAACACGCCGTCCTGCGCCACCCGCAGGAACGGGGTGCGCAAGCCCCGCCGGCTGAGCAACTCGTCCGCGTCGGCCGGGCTGAGTAGGTCGCAGAAGCCGCTCTGGTTGGGCAACTCGTCGGCGCGGGACAGCAGCGGCGCCTGTCCCCAGTGCACGGCGGCGAACCTCGCCGGCTCGACGGAGACGCACCGGGTCAACGCCGACGCCACGGTTCGCTCGGGCTCCTCGGGGGCGAACGGGAGTGCCGGGCGACCGGGGCCGCCCGGCGAGTCGAGGTACGGCACCGCGTGGTTCAGCGGGCGCTGCCGTCGGCACCACCATCATGCTGACCCGGGGTCGCCCCACCATCAGCCGGACCCTCCGCGCTGCCGTCGGCACCACCATCATGCTGACCCGGGGTCGCCCCACCATCAGCCGGACCCTCGGCGCGGTCGGCCCCGCCGGAGGTCGTCATGTCGTCGTCGTTGAGTGCCATGGGTGCTCCTCGGCTGTGCCCCGTCCGAACGCCGGGGTCCGTCCTACGGCGGGTGTACCCCACCTCCAGCCCTCCCCACCACACGGTAGCCGCCGCCGGACTGCGACGTTGGCGTTCGCCGGTCAACGGACCCGGGTCCGAAGAACCCTGCCACCCGGAAGGGCAGGCGGGTGGGTGGGTCGGTGGGTGGGGCTGCTCAGCTGTCGCTCCACCCCCGAGCGTCGGGCTCCCACCGGCCATCGTCGTCGCGCCGCGGGGGCCCCACCGGGCCGCGGCGTTGTCGTAGCGGGCTGGCCCGGCCGGGCCGGGGCGCCCGTCGCCAACCGCGGGGCGTTCCGACGACGTGAACAACGACGCCCCGACAGCGCTCCGTTCTCGCCTGCAGCGTCACCTTCCAGCCACCTCCGTCCGCTCCGGCCGTGCCACCCTGGGCGGCGACGGCGCGTCAGGCCGCGCGACGCTCCCGAGTTTGCTTGCAGCTAACGCAGGTCGTCGCAGATGGAAAGATCTCCAACCGCTCCACCGGAATAGCCGCGCCACAGCCCTCGCAGAAGCCGTAGGTGCCCTCTTCCAGCCGGGTCAGGGCGTGCTCGAACTGTGCCCGGCGGTCGAGGATCGTGCGCAACAGGGACTGCGCGGTATCCCGCTCCGCGGTCTTCGTGCCACTGTCGGCCTGATCATCGCCCGCGGTGTCCCCGACCTCGACCAGGCGCAGCACCTGACTCTGCACCACAGCCTGCTCGTACTCGGCGGCGAGCTCGTCGTAGCGGGCCTGCAGGGACTGCCGGATCTGATCGGCTTCCGCCTGGGGCCGGGGCGTGTCGACCGGGTCGTGGACGAGCATTTCTGCCTGCCTTCCTGAGGGCCTTCCGGTCCACCGGACCGGTGCTGGTCGTCGCTACACGGGTTGACGACCCGTGTGTGAGCCGACCGAATACCCCGCACCGCCACGGACCAAACCGCCGCCCGACCGGCTACCCGGGCCCATGGATGGCGCGCAGCACCAGCGCGGGTGACGGCTCCGTCAGACCAGCGCGGGTGATGGCCTCCGTCAACCGCTGCGGTCGATGGCCACTCGGGCGTCGTCAGCGAGCCGGTAGCCGACCCCGTAGACGGTGGTGACCAGGGGGACATCCACTCCGACCTTGCCCCGCAGCCGACGGACGTGCACGTCCACCGTGCGTACCCCGGCGTGCTCGTAGCCCCAGACCGCATTGAGTAGTTGCAGCCGCGTAAAGACCCGGCGGGGGTGGGCAACCAGGTGCAACAACAGATCGAACTCCAGCCGGGTCAACGACAACGGCTCGCCGTCGCGCAGCACGGACCGAGAGGAGGCGAGGATGTGCAGGGTGGGGATGGTGGGGATGGTGGGGGCGAGCGACCGGCTTGGCGAACGGCCGGCCGGGACCGGCTCCGCCCGGCGGTCCGAAAACCCGTTGCCGGTCATGGTGACCGTGCCGTCTCCACACTCCACCAGTTCTCGGGCCGCGTCCAGCAACCGCCGGGCCGCTGGATTCAGGGCCTCGTCGCTGGCCAACGGGATCGACAGGGTCACCGTGAGGACCGGGGGAACCGTGTTGGTGGGACGGCGCTGGCCTCCCGGCGGGCGACCGGGAACAGCAGGTTGGGACGAATGCCATCCGGCGCGCGACGAAGCGGGGCTGACCGACATGGTCCTCCTTGGCTGGTCCGGGTATCTCCCCAACGGCCCGGGACGCCGCTTCACCGATGCTTCCCGGCACCCGTTCGGCGGTCAAGGGGCAGCTGCGTTGCATGAATGTGACAATTGGCTTACACATCGAAGCGAGATGCTCGCTCTGCGTACGAGGTCAACTGATTACAGCAGAGCCGCTGCGAGGACCCGATCCGGGGGTCCCCACCGCGTTCACATTTACCATTCCGTTGCCCCACTACCCGTGTCACCGCATTCCGGCGGGGTATACAGGAAAGGTGGAGGACTCGCTCTCCCAGCAGCTTCGCGCCGCCGCGGCGGCGCTGCTCGCCGCCCTGGACGAGCCGGAAAGCACCCGGGCGACCCACCGGTTCGACGACCTGAGGGCGCGACGCTGGATCGAGTACCGGCCCCGGCCCCGGCCTGGCGTTTGCCTGGCCGACCTGCCCCGCGCTGCCCGGAAAGCCACCCACCGACTACTGGCGAGCGCCCTGAGCCCGTCGGCGTACGCGCAGGCAGTAACGATTATCGGGCTGGAGGAGGTCCTCGACCGAGCCGAGGGGTGGCGCCGCGGCCGACACAGCGACGACTACTGGGTGGCGGTTTTCGGTGACCCGATCCAGGACGAGGCGTGGGGGTGGCGGGTCGAGGGGCACCACCTGTCGATCAGCATGACCATCGTCGCCGACCAGGTCTCCCCCGCTCCGGTCTTTTTCGGGGCGAACCCGGCCGCCGTCCGGTGGGCCGGCCGGCCGGTCACCCGCCCGCTCGGCCCCGAGGAGGACCTGGGCCGGGCGTTGCTGGATGCCCTCAGCCCGCAACTACGGGCGACGGCGCTCATCGCCGAGGCGGCCCCCACCGACATCATCAGCGCGACCCGACCGCGCGTGGACACCCCGATGACTCCCCTCGGTGTCTCCGCTGACCGGCTGAACCCGACCGGCCGGGCCCTGTTGGACCAACTCGTCGCCCTCTACCTGGAACGGCTCCCGCCAGAGTTGGCAAACCGGGAGGCACGTCGGCTCGCCGGGTCCCCAATGCACTTCGCCTGGGCTGGACCGAGTTGGCCGGGGCAGCGCCACTACTACCGCGTACAGGGCGACGACCTGCTGATCGAGTACGACAACACCGCGGACGACGGCAACCACGCCCACACCGTGCTTCGCCGGCCGAGCAGTGATTTCGGCGCCGACCTGCTGGCTGCCCACCACCGGGTCGCCCACTGAGACCCACGGCGACGGGTCCAGCGGAACAGCCCCGCCCACCGCGCGGCCATTCCTCCGGCGGGCTAGTTGTCGCGAGGCCGCGAAACCGTGGTGACCAACCGCTCGGCCACCTCCCGCAGCGGGATCCCGAGCGAGGACGCCGCGCTGCGCAGCACCGTCACTGCCTCCTCCGCCCGGCACCCCCGCTGGGTCATGACGACACCGATCGCCTGCCCGACAACGCTCTCGCCGAGCAGTGCCACGTCGACCTGACCGGCCTCGGTCACCGCCCGTGCCCGATCCCGTACCGCGGCGAGCAGAAGACCGGCGTGGTCGGCCACCAGCATCGCGGTCAGCTGGTGCCGGGGGGTAAGCACCTCCCCGGCTCCCGCATAGAGGTTGAGCGCGCCGATCACCTGCTCGTCGATATCGACCGGCGCGGAGATCACAGCCGACACCCCGAGCCGTCGGGCCCGCCACGTCCAGTCCGGCCACCGCGTCTCAACGCTCAGTCGCTCCACGACCACCAGCTCCCGTCGCCCGATCGCCGCCATGGCCGGCGAGTCTGGGCCGTGCCGCAGGTCGTCGAGCTCGGCGAGCCGGTGATCGGAGGCCACCGCCCCGGCCTGCTCCCCCGCGCGCAGGGAGGTGAACCCGCACCAGTTGACCCCCGGGACACCGTCCCGGGCGATCCGGACGAGGACGGTCAGCGCGGCGTCGAGGTCGCTCGCGCCGATCAGCCCGGCGGTCAGCTCCCGGAGCAGTCCCGCGGTCTCCAGGACACCGAGCGTCCCCCCGACCGACTCCCGCATCTCCAGGTCCACCAGACCCCACCTCCGTCACGCCGTGCGCTGCCCATCCCACCGGACCGCCGAAGCATTCGTCCGTCCCGACTCCGCGGCCCCGGCCTACTACCCCACGGGGAGGGGTCGAAACTACCTAAAGTGGGCGGCCTCCGGAGCCGGAGGATAGCGGAACACTCCGGACGAATCAGCGGGATCCCGAGCTGAGCCGCCGCCCCACCGAGGCAATCAGCCGGTCGAGCTCCGAACCGAACGGGTTGTCGTGCACGAGGTACGTCCACGTCGCGCTCGGCCGGACCAGCTTGGCCTCGTCCGGCTCCCAGTCCTCGTCGAACTCCGTCTCGGTGAAGGTTTCGATGGTGCGCCGCTCGATCTCCGGCACCAACTCGTTGAAGGAGGGCACCGCGGCACGGTGGAACTCGTCAAGCGGGTCCAACCGGCCCAACGCCCGCAGGTGCACGCCCTCGCGGACCTCGGAGAGCTCGGCGAGATGCTCGGCCCAGAGCCGGTCCAGATGGAACAACGCGATCGACCGGGCGGCCCGGGCGAGCAGATCCTCGTCCATCTCGCCCGCCTGGTCCGCGACCTTGTCGAGCAGCATCAGTGCGGCGACATCGCTGGTCAGCAGCCGCTCACGGCGCTCCGCCAACGCCTTGCGCTGCTGCTCCACCACCACGCTGTAGCGCCAGGTGTTGCGGTGGATCTCATGGTTGACCCCCTCCGCGACCCGCTGGGAGTGCTCCACGGCGTAATCCACCTGCGGGTCGGTGACCAGGCCGTCGGCGTTCATCCGCGGCGACCGCGGCACCGTGTCGCCAGCGTGCCGGACCACGAGATCGTCCTGCAGACTGACGAAGAAGACCGACCCACCCGGGTCACCCTGCCGACCGGCCCGCCCACGCAGCTGGTCGTCCACCCGACGGCTGTCGTGCCGGCCGCTGCCGATCACGTAGAGACCACCCAGCTCGGCCACCCGGTCCCGGTCCGCCTGATCGCTGCCGCCGAGTCGGATGTCGACACCCCGGCCGGCCATCTGGGTCGAGACCGTGACCGCGCCGTGGGCACCGGCCTCGGCGATGATCGCCGCCTCCTCGTCGTCGTTCTTGGCGTTCAGCACGACGCAGGGAACGTCAGCAGCGTCGAGACCGGCCGCCAGGCTTTCGGACTCCTTCACGTCGAGGGTGCCGACCAGGACCGGCCGTCCCCGCTCGTGGTTGCGCCGGATCTCGTCGATCAGCGCCTCCTCCTTCTCCGCCTGGGTCGCGTAGATCCGGTCCGGCTCGTCCTCGCGGACACACGGCGTGTTCGGCGGGACCACCGCCACCTCGAGATCAAAGAACTCGCGTAGCTGCTCGCCGACGAGTACCGCGGTCGCCGTCATCCCGCACACGGTCGGGTAGAGCCCGATGTACGCCTGCACGGCGATCGTGCCGAGCACCTCCCCCTCGGCGGTGGCGTCGAGCCCTTCCTTGGCCTCGACCGCCGCCTGCAGTCCATCCGGCCAACGGCGACGCTGCGCCACCCGTCCGCGCATCTCGTCGATCAACTCGACCGTGCCGTCCCGCACGATGTAGTCCACATCGCGGTGCAGCAGGGCGTGCGCGTGCAGGGCCACGTTCACCGCGGAGAGCTGGGCGACCTGCTCCTCGTCGTACAGGTCGATGCCGAGCTTGGCCTCGACGGCGCTGAGGCCGTCGGTGGTGAAGGCGACGCTGCGACCGTCCTCGGCCACCGTGTAGTGCCGACCCTCACGCAGCCCACGCATCAACGCCGCGGCGGTGTGCAGCGGATCCTGCTCGCCAGGAACCGCTCCAGCGAGGACCATCGGTACCCGGGCCTCGTCGATCAGGATCGAGTCGGCCTCGTCCACGATCGCGGTACGCAGCGCCGGCTGGACCCGGTCCTCAATGTCGGTGACCAGCTGGTCGCGCAGGTAGTCGAAGCCCGCCTCGCTGACCGACACGTACGTGACATCGCAGGCGTACGCCGCGCGTCGCTGCTCCGGGGTGGACGCCTCGTTGACCCAGCCGACGGTCAGGCCGAGCAGGTCATAGACCGGCTGCATCCACTGGGCGTCCCGGCGGGCCAGATAGTCGTTGACGGTCAGCACGTGCACCGGACCGTTGCCGAGGCGGACATGCCCGTACGCGGCGACCGTCGCGGTCAGGGTCTTACCCTCACCGGTGGCCATCTCGGCGACCTTGCCGGAGAGCAACGCCATCGCACCGAGCAGCTGCACATCGTAGGGCCGCTGGTCCAGTCCGCGGTGGGCGGCCTCGCGGCCGACCGCGCAGATCTCCGCGTAGTTCTCAGCCCGGCCGGCGACCTCGGTCAGCTCGACATCGTCGAGAGCCCGTAGTTCCTCGACCCGGGTCTCAATGGCGGGCAGGAGTTTCTCCAGCGGTGCGAGATCGACTGTTGTCCCGGGGCGCTGGAGGAACCGGCGGAACCTGCTCTTCAACCGTTGCGACACACCCATGAGCGGCAACGGTACGCGACCGGACCGATCTTGAGCGGCCCACCCGGTCCGTCGCCGACGTCCACGAGCGCCACCGCTGGCCGCTACCGGTGACTGACCGCCACCGGTGACCAGTCGGTCGGGGGCGGGAGAAGCACCACCGCTCCCCGGGGAACGAAAATGCCGCTCTAGCCGGAATAATCCCTCTCGCCTGGTTTCATGGTCAGAGGGGCGGGTAGCCGCGCCCGTCCCATCTGTCGTAGCGGGGTGAGGGTCCATGCCCAAGCGGGTCACCACGGAACCACGGGACCGGGGTCCGGCGATCCTGGCACCGGCGCGCTTTGGCGGCTACCCGGGCCCGCGACGGCCGGCGCTACCCGGCAGCACGCTGGCCCGCTGGCTGTCCACCACCGACCACAAGCAGATCGGCCTGCTCTACCTGACCACGTCCTTCGTCTTCTTCGTGCTGGCCGGCATCGAGGCGATGCTGATCCGGGGCGAGCTGGCCCGACCCGGGCTCCAGTTCCTCTCCCCCGAGCAGTACAACCAGTTGTTCACCACCCACGCCCTCGCGATGCTGCTGCTCTTCGCCACCCCGGCGGCGCTGGGGATGGCCAACTACATCGTCCCGATCCAGGTCGGGGCGCCGGACGTCGCGTTCCCCCGCCTGAACGCCTTCGGCTACTGGCTCTTCCTCTTCGGCGGTCTGCTGCTCTTCGGCAGTTTCCTGACCCCGGGCGGCTCCGCCGACTTCGGCTGGTTCGCCTACACGCCCTTGAGTCAGGCCGAACACTCCCCCGGCATCGGCCCCGACATGGTGCTGGTCGGACTCGCCCTCGGCGGCGTCGGCACAATCCTCACCGCGGTCAACCTGATCACCACCATCGTCACTCTCCGCGCCCCCGGCATGACCATGTTCCGAATGCCGATCTTCACCTGGAACATGCTCTTCACCAGCCTCCTGATCCTGCTGGTCTTCCCCCTGCTGGCCGCCGCGCTCTTCGCCCTGCTCGCCGACCGGCTGCTGGGAGCACACGTCTTCGATCCGGCCACCGGCGGACCACTGCTCTGGCAGCACCTGTTCTGGTTCTGGGGCCACCCCGAGGTCTACATCATCGCGGTGCCCTTCTTCGGGATCATCACCGAGATCATCCCGGTGTTCTCCCGCAAACCCGTCTTCGGCTACACCGGACTGGTGTTCGCCACCGGCGCCATCACCGTGCTGTCCATGGCGGTCTGGGCACACCACATGTTCGGCACCGGCCAGGTGCTACTGCCGTTCTTCAGCATCCTGAGCTACCTGATCGCCGTACCGACCGGGGTGAAGTTCTTCAACTGGATCGGCTCCATGTGGAAGGGGCAGCTCACCTTCGAGACACCGATGCTCTTCTCCATCGGTTTCCTAGTCACCTTCCTGTTCGGCGGGCTCACCGGGGTGCTGCTTGCCAGCCCACCGGTGGACTTCCACGTAACCGACAGCTACTTCGTGGTAGGGCATTTCCACTACGTGCTCTTCGGTACGGTGGTCTTCGCCTTCTTCGGCGGAATCTACTTCTGGTTCCCGAAGATGACCGGGCGGCTACTCGACGAACGACTCGGCAAGGTGCACTTCTGGACCATGTTCCTCAGCTTCCACGGCACCTTCCTGGTCCAGCACTGGCTGGGCAACGAGGGAATGCCCCGCCGGTACGTCGACTATCTGCCCGGCGATGGGTTCACCACCCTGAACACAATCTCCACCGTATCGTCGTTCGTACTCGGCGCATCCACCCTGTTCTTCATCTGGAACGCCTGGAAGTCCTGGCGGTACGGACCCGTGGTCAAGGTGGACGATCCATGGGGCTTCGGTAACTCCCTGGAGTGGGCGACTACCTGTCCACCGCCGCTGCGCAACTTCGACCAGATACCCCGGATCCGCTCGGAGCGCCCGGCCTTCGACGCCAAGTACGGCCCCCTCGTCGCCAACCTCGGTCGTGATCTGCCGCAACGCACTACCCGGCCACCGCAGAAGCTCCGCGACGAGCTGCACCGGGAGCCACACCTGCCCGAGCCACCCAGCGCCGAGGGCGCGGTCGGCGCACGCGAGGCGGTCGCCTACCACCCCTCGCCACAGTCCGGGGCGCGGCCGGTCGAGGTACCGGAGCCGGAGGACGTGCGTCGACCCAGCTTCGAGGAGACCGACGGGCCCGAGGAGACCACCGACCTTGAAACCCCGCAGGAACCGAATGACCGGTGGCGCCATCCCCGTGGATCCGGCGACAGCACCGAGAACTGAGCCAGCCCGGCGGGCGGACGGCCTGGCGTAGCCGGGCGGCTCTCACCGAGCTCTGGGACGGCCGGTCTCCGCCTCGCTGACACCGTTCTGCCACGGCGGCGGCGCGTCGGCGAGCATCGCCTGCCGCAGCCAGGTCAGCGCCCGGGACAGCAGCCGGGACACGTGCATCTGGGAGATGCCAAAGCGGGCGGCGATCTCCGCCTGGGTCTGGTTGCCGTAGAAACGCATGGCGAGGATCCGCCGCTCCCGCCAGGGCAGCCGATGCAACAGACCGCTCACGGTGACCCGATCATCCACCGACTCCAGCGCGTTGTCGGACTCACCCACCAGGTCACCGAACTCGGCCGAGCTCTCGCCGCCGACCGGGGCGTTGAGCGACGCCGGGCTGTAGCCGGCAGCCGACTCCAGCGCCGCGAGAATCTCCTCCTCCGGCGTCTCCAACCGCACCGCCAACTCCGCCACCGTGGGCGCCCGGGACAGCTCACTGGTCAGCGCCGCCGTGGCCTGGCCAACCTCGAGGATGAGGTCACGCAGCCGGCGGGGCACGTGCACACCCCAGGTACGGTCCCGGAAGTGACGCTTGATCTCACCAACGATGGTGATCGCCGCATACGCGGTAAAGGAGCCCCGCTCCGGGTCGTACCGATCCACCGCGTTCACCAGCCCGAGCCGCGCGACCTGTTCCAGGTCCTCCAGTGGCTCGCCCCGCCCGCGATACCGACGGGCCAATCGTCCGGCGAACGGCAGAGCGAAGCGGACCAGATCGTCCCGGGCCTCCTGGCACCGCTGGGGCGGCAACCCCTCAATCCGGGCCGCGTACGCCAGTGCTGCCGCGTCGAGGTCCTCCAAGCCTCGCTCGGTCGGTGACGGCGTACTTGTGGTGGTCTGTCCGAACATCCGCGCCTCCCTCAGGAAGGTCCCGCCCGGATTTGGCAAACCGGTCGTGCGCGTGGTGATCCCACGCACCGGGTCGGAAGTGGGTTTCGTGGCTGGGACGCCAGTGGGCGCCGGCAGGATCCGGCCGCCGCAGCCAGCGGTGTTCCCGCTCCGTAGGTACTCAATCACGGGACCCCGGGTTCGCGAGGATGTTTCGGCACGTCCGGGTCAGGAGACGAGCAGGCCCTGCGGGGAGCCGCCGTCGCGGAGTGCCGCAAGGGCTGCTGTAACGGTCATCGGCGACGGCGTGGGCAGGTCGTACGACTGCGCCCGCAGCACCTCGGTGGCCCGACGCGTCGGCACCGAGGTGACCGGATATCCCCGGGCGGCCGACCGATCCAGAACCCGCCGACGATGGCCGAAGCCGGCCACAGCCAGCCACTGGGGCAGCCCGGCGACCGCCGGCGACCGTAGCCCCGGCGGCTCCGGCAGCACGTCCACGGAGCTGAACGGCTCGCTGCCGGCGAGCCACCACTCCACCCCCTCCACGCTGCGCCGGGTGGCGTTCTCGCACCAGTAGGGCACCATGCCGGCCCGAACCACCTGCCACGGGTCGAGCAGCCGGCCGCACTCGACGATGAGACGGTTGCCGGTCTTTCCGGCCGCGCGCAACCAGTGCCGGTACAGGTCCGCGGTCAGCGCGCTCAACACCGCCGGCTCGGGCACGAGTACCTGATGCGACGGATGCCGGTGCACCGAACCCCAATCCCGAACGGACTGCTCGAAGCCGGGCTCCACCCCGTGTTCGGCCAGGCGGGGCGCCTCCGCCACCACCGGCGGGCACCACCGTGCGCCGTCGCTTCCGGCCGCGTGGAGCACCTGACGCAACGCGGGGCTGTCCGGGTGGAAATCCACCGGATCAAGCCCACTGCGCGGCGAGCCGACCTGGAAGCTGTGCCCGGGGGCGGAGTCAACCACCGGCCAGGTACGGGCGTCACAGAGCAGCAGCACCGGCGCTCCGGGCTCCAGGCACTCCGCCAGCCACTGGAGGTAGGCCGCGGGCAGCCAACGCCAGCGAGCGGCCAGCGCGACCGTCGCCCCCGCCAGCGCACCGCGGCTGGCCGGGCAGTGCACCTGCCGGACGTGGAGTTCGGGGTTGCCCACCAACAACCGGGCGGCCAGTGCGGCGCCGTGATCGAGCGCGGCCTGCGGCCCGTCCACCGCCCCCTGCGGCCAGTGCACAGTAAGTTCGAAGCCGGTGGGCAGCCACGGGATGCCGAGCGCGACCGCGAGGTGCGCCGCCGCGCCGTGTGGTGAGCCGAGCAGCAGCCCGGGATAGCGGCGGCGGGGATACTGGTCGGCGAACCAACGGGCCACCTGATCCGCGTCCACCTCGGCGGCCTGCCCCACGGTCAGCGCGACCCGGCCGGCGGCTCGGGCAGCCGCGGCCCGCCGGACTGGTTCAGGCGCCCCGCTGAGACGAGAAATCCCTCTGGGGTACCCCAGATCGGCGCAGTCGGTGCCGCGCAGGGCCCGGGCGGTGGCCGCGACCAGGGTCCGGGCTGCGCTGCCGGCTGCCACGACGCGGTCGCCGGTCAGCCCGTCAACGCGCCCTGCGCGCACCCCGTGCGCCGGCCCGGCCCTTCCTCGTTCACTAACCACGCAGCCCGGCTTCCCACCTCCGATGGGGTTCAAACTGGGCATCCCTTACTCATCGGGATTAACCCGGTAACCCGGGCGGATGGGCGGCGGGACCTCAGGCGCCGTCCCGCCCCGGCGTGGCCGCATCGACGTACCGGAGCACCGCACCCACCCCACCGGTCAGCTCCGGCGCCTCATCGGGGCCGAGGACGGTCAGCTCCGCGTCAGTTCCCACCAACGCCCGTACCAGGGCGGCATCGACGCGTACCTGCTCCGGGTCCCGGACCGCCATGGCAGACAGCTGCTCAGGATCGGTGGCGAGCTGCGTGGGATCCGACCCGACCCACAGCTCTCCCGTCGCCGACGGGTCGTCCACGAGGAGCAGGTTCTCGACCTGGTCTCGCTGCAGCGCGGAAACCACCGCATCCAGCCCGGAGCCGACCTCCTCCTGCTGGCCGAACCGGTCCAGGGCAGTGCTGACCCGCTGGTCGGCCACCTCGGCGATGGTCTGCACGGTCAGGTCATCCAACTGGGTGTGGTCGGCGCCGTCGGCCCGTTTGCCGGCATCGGTACGGACCAGCACCTCCTGCCAGCGCTCCGGCAACTGCGCGGCGATCACACCGGTGGCCCGCACATCTCCGGACACCACCACCACGTCGGCACGCACCCGCTCCGCCAGCTCCGCGGCGGCGGCGGCGATGTCCCCCGCGTTGCGGTGCCAGGCCTCCACCGCAGCCCGCTGATAGCGGGACTGGGACCAACCGCCCGGCCGCACGCGACGTAGTTGGTAGTCCTGCCGGCCCTGCACCTGGGCGTGCCGGGGCACGCCCCCCGCGCTGACCGCCATCGCGTCCGCTCCGGTCCGGTCGGCGATCACCCGCACCCAGGCCACCTGCTCGCCCCGCTGGGCCAGCAGCGGCATCACGTGCGGCAGCGACGCGAACGCGGCGACGTCTCGCAGCGGCGGGGCGGACAGGTACTCCGACAGGGCCACCCGACCGTGGCTGGCGAAGACCGCGATGCCGTAGTCACCAGGCATCGGATTATGCCCCCGAACCACCCGATCGATCGCCTCGATCGACGCCGGATCGGCCCCTTGCTCCTGAAGTCGGTCCCGGAGCGCGCGCCAGCGCAGGTCCAGCGCGGCGTGGGCGTCCTCGGTGTCGGCGGAGGCGTCCAGGTAAACCGAACACCACGGGCCCGGTCGATCATAGAGCGGGCGTAGGAAGGACAGCTGCATGCGCGACCCCTTTCCAGCTCGACCCTGCGGTTACCCGTGCCGGCTGACTTGTCACCTGACCCGCGCCACGTGACCAGCGTTCATTCCCCCCATTCACCCACACCGGCCGATACCATCGGTGAACAGATCAACCCTGGGTGGTGGCGATGGACAGCGACCTACATGCCCCACGGATCACTCATCCGACGGCGCGCATCGTCACCGGGCGAATCGTCCGGTTACTCGAGGGCTACCCGCGTGAGGTACGGGTGGGCCAGCCGGTGCTGGTGGCGGTGCTCGTGGCAGCCGGCGTGGTCAGAATGCTGATGGCCCTGCTCCAACAGCTCGCGGCGGCCGATTCCGGCCGCGGCCGGCGCACCTTCAAGGAGCTCCGGAACGGGCCGGAGTTCCTGGTTACCCCCGTCCGCCTGCGGGACTCCGTCGGACGGCTGTGCGAGGTCGAGCTACACGGACACCTGCCGCAGAGTGCCCTGCACCCGGCCGACCACGTGCAACTCACCCTACGCCGGCAGCGCGACTCCGAACTTCCGCCGAAGATCGAGCGGATCGTCAACCTCACCACCGGCCAGTCGCTCACCCCGCGTACGGCGACCCTCTGGTCGCATCTCGGGCCGCCGCTCCTGCTCCAGGCCAGCCTGGGCCTGCTGCTGCTGGTCGCGGTGGCCGCCGGTGCAAGCCTGCTCTGAGCCGGCTCCGGTAACCGCTCGGTCCACGCGGTAGCCCGGGCGCGGCCCGGATCGACGGGAGTCTGTCGTGGCCCACCGGTGGGTGGGAGAAACAAACAGGTCTACCGCCGTTGGACACACTGTGCGACTGTCAGGTAACGGGCCAGCGGTGACAGGGCGGTAACCATGGGCGAGAACGTTGACGTGCGGACCTTCGACCGTGCGGATCGAGCCCGATATCGCGAAAAGCTCCGCCGCTGCCTCCATGCCTTCGCCGAGTTGCTACCAGACTCCCGGTTCGATGTGGATCGACCGGCGACCGGGGTGGAGATCGAGCTCAATCTGGTCGACGACATGTCCCGGCCCACGATGCGCAACGCCGCAGTGCTGGCCGCGGTGGCCGACCCAGACTTCCAGACCGAGTTGGGTCAGTTCAACCTGGAGATCAACGTAGCTCCCCTGCGGCTCGCCGGCACCGGGGCACTGGAGTTCGAGAAGACGCTGCGTGAGCGCCTCAACGCCGCCGACATCCGGGCACGCACCGTCGGCGCCCGTCTCGTCATGATCGGCATCTTGCCGACGCTACGGTCGGAACACCTCACCTCGGCGGCGCTCTCCGCGAATCCCCGCTTCGCACTACTCAACGAGCAGATCTTCGCCGCTCGTGGCGAAGATCTGCGAATCGTCATCAACGGCGTAGAGCGACTGACGACCACCGCGGACACCATCACTCCAGAGGCGGCCTGCACCAGCGCTCAGTTCCACCTCCAGGTCAGCCCCGCCCAGTTCGGCGACTACTGGAACGCGGCGCAGGCGATCGCCGGCGTTCAGGTGGCGCTGGGCGCCAACGCACCGCTGTTCTTCGGCCGGGAGCTGTGGCGGGAGACGCGGATCCCGCTGTTCGAACAGGCGACCGACACCCGCGCCGAGGAGATCAAGGCACAGGGCGTCCGTCCCCGGGTGTGGTTCGGGGAACGCTGGATCGCCACTGCCCTCGACCTCTTCGACGAAAACGTCCGCTACTTCCCCGCACTGCTTCCGGTCTGCGACCCGGAGGACCCAGTCGACGCGATCGCGGCGGGTGCCGTGCCGCAGCTGGCCGAGCTACGCCTGCACAACGGCACCATCTACCGGTGGAACCGGCCGAGCTATGACGTCCTGGCGGGCCGGCCGCGGCTGCGGCTGGAGAACCGCGTGCTACCGGCCGGGCCCACCGTGGTGGACACCATCGCCAACGGGGCATTCTTCTTCGGTCTCGTCCGCGCGCTGGCCGAGAGCGACCGACCACTGTGGTCACAAATGTCCTTCAACGCGGCCGAGGAGAACTTCACCACTTGCGCCCGACACGGCATCGACGCGCAGGTCTTCTGGCCGGGCCTCGGCCAGCTACCCGTCACCGAGCTGGTACTCCGCCGGCTACTCCCGCTGGCCCACCACGGGCTGGACCGCTGGGGAATGGACCCGACCGAGCGGGATCGGCTGCTCGGCATCATCGAGCAGCGCTGCCTCACCGGCCGCAACGGGGCGAGCTGGCAGGTAGCCACCCTGAACCGGCTGGAGTCCGCCGACCGCCTGGGCCGGCCCGAGGCGCTGCGCGAGACGCTCCGTCACTACGTGGACCTGATGCATAGCAACCGCCCAGCCCACGAGTGGCCCATTCCCTGACCCACCCCCGGTCAAATTCGGATCACCGGCCGGCGGCTGTCGGAGAGGTGCGGCGTAACACGGGAATGAGGAGCGCCGCGACAGCGGTGTGCATCAGCGCCAGGGTGATCCGGGAGCCGGTGGGAATGCCGGTACCGAGCAGCGGGCCGCCGTAGGAGATGATCAATACACTCAGGGCGATCACCGTCCAGGCGGTACGGGCCGGTCGGATGAGTCGCTCCAGCACCGCCAGGAGACCCCATCCCGCCAGCGACGTGCACAGGGACATGAGGACGACGGCGCCGAGTGGGACCGCCTCCAGCTCGGTGCTGCCCGGACCACTGGTGGCCTGGAGCTCCACGCCCAGGAACAGGACCGCGATGGCCCAGATGACAAGGTTGATGAGGACGATTCCCACCACCGCACCGAGTCGCCAACGGTTCCTCGCGGGCTCCGGTTCGGGCTGGGGATGGGTTCCGGTCTCCATCGATCCTTCCTTCCTTCGTTGATCCACCCCGACAAAACGATGACTTACGCAACTAACTGCTCGAAGCATAGACTTGCCACCCGCAACTGCGGAAGTAGTAGGGTGTGGAAATGTCAGCGACCGAACCGACCCCCCAGCCGGCGGTCGAGGAACCCGACCCGGTGCTGGTCGCCATCGAACGGGCCATGGTCAAAATTCGTCGCCGGCAGACGCAACGAGTACTGGGCCAGATCGTCACAAAGGACGAGCCACACATCGACCTGAACCAGATCGCCGCGGTAGACGCCGTGGCCGAAGGGCCCGACGAGACGCAGGAAGGCGTCACGGTTGGCGTGGTGGCCGAACGGCTTGGCATCGACCCGTCCCGGGCCAGCCGGGTGGTAGCGGCGACCATCCAGAACGGCTACCTACGTCGGATCGCCTCCCAGCACGACGGCCGACGGAGTTGCCTGGAGATCACCGACCAGGGGGCCGCCGCACTCGAGCAGACACACCGGGCCCGGCACGCGCTTTACGAACGCCTCCTCGCCGGCTGGACGGTCACGGACCGACGCGACCTGGCCCGGCTCCTGACCAGGTTCACCGCCTCGATCAGCGCGGACGAATCCGGCCCCGCGGCGCCGACCGCCAACCGCACGTGAGCGGCCCGATCGCGCCACGGCCCTGGCCAGCAGAAAGATCACCGGCCGCTGCCGACAGTGCAGCGGCCCGCCATTCCGCCTGGCAGCGCCAGCCGCGGGTAGGCGCAGTGAGGAGACACTGAGAGCACATGGCGAGAACAATCCGGGTCAGCACCCGAAACGCGACCTTCCAGCAGTGGCAGGCCCTGCTGACCAATCGCACCAAACGCCAGCGTGCGGGGGAATTCGTGGTCCAGGGGGTCCGGCCAATCACCCTCGCCGTCGAACACGGTTGGCAGATCCGTGCACTGCTGTTTCCCGCCGGGCAGAGCCTCTCCCGATGGAGTCGAGACCTACTGGACCGGGTCGGCGGAGCCAGCCCGGTCTCGGTGTCGCCGGAGCTGTTGGGTGAGCTCGGGGGCAAGGACGAGGAGCCACCGGAGTTACTCGCGGTGGTCGGCCTCCCCGAGGACCGACTGCAGCGCATACCCGACTCGGCCAACATGCTGGTGATGGTCTTCGACCGTCCGACCGCTCCCGGCAACATTGGTTCGCTGGTTCGGTCCGCGGATGCCTTCGGAGCCGCCGGCGTGGTCATCACCGGGCATGCGGCCGACCCCTACGACCCCAAGTCCGTGCGTGCGAGTACCGGGTCAATGTTCACCGTGCCGGTGGTGCGCGTGCCGAGCCACCGTGCGGTGCTGGACTGGGCCGACTCGCTGCGTGCTGCGGGCGTCCCCATCGAGATCGTCGGCACCGACGAAAACGGCGAGGTGGAGATCGCCGCGCACGACCTCACCGGCCCAAAGCTCATCGCGGTGGGTAACGAGACGCGCGGACTCAGCACGGCGTGGCGGCAGTCCTGCGACCGTACGGTTCAGATCCCGATCACCGGCGCCGCCAGCTCCCTGAACGCCGCCGCCGCGGCGACCGTCGTGTTGTACGAGGCCGCGCGGCAACGGTCGGCGTCGGCCGCCGGCGGGGTAGCTCCACCACGCCCGTAGCGACGGCCGACAAGGCAGGCCCACCAACCGCCTCGACTCAGGCGCGTACCTGCGTGAGCCAGTCGGTGACGGAACGTGGAGCGAGACCAAGCAGCCGCTGGGCGCTGTTCTCCTCGGCTACGGTGTTCCCGGCCTGGGCGTTCAACAGCTCGTACAGGCCCACCACGCCAGCGCTGGCACCGGCACCGAAGAGCGGGGTGATGAGATCGCCGAACGCGGCCGGCGTGATGGCCTCGTAGCGCACGTCCGTCCCCAGATAGGCGGAGAACCCCGCGGCCAGGTCCGCCCCCGTCAGCCCTGGCCGATGCCCGACGGCGACCGTACCGGTGGTGACGGTCGGATCGGTCAGGAGCCGGGTGACGATGTCTGCGACGTCCAGGTGGGAACTCCACGACACCGCAAAGTTCTCCGGAAGCGGATAGCGCAGGACCCCCTCCGCACGTACGGGCCCCATGACGACGGGCAGTAGCAGATTCTCCAGGTAGAGGCGCGGAGCGACCACGGCCGTCGGGACACCACTCGCCTCGATGCCACGGATCAGCTGGACGACCGGCGTCTCCGGCGCAGCCTGAAGCGGCGTCCCCGGCTGGTCAACGACCTGACCGCTGGTGGAGATGACCACCCGGCGAGGTCGGGCCGTGGCGACCGCCGCCGCGACCGCTTTGGCGTAGACTTCCAGATCGGCCGGCGCCCCCAAGGGAAGGTGGACGAACACACCATCCGCACCGGTGTAGCTCGCCGCCAACGAGTCGGCATCCGCCAGGTTGACCGCGGCCGAGGCGAATCCGTCCGGCACCGTGGTGGTGTCCCGGACCGCCGCGACCGCGCGCTGCCCCGCCGCCTGGAGAGCGGACAGCACCGGGAACCCCTGAGCGCCAGTGGCGCCATGCACGATGTAAGACATCTCGAAATTAACGCATATGGCGGTGCAGTCACGCCAGTTCGGGTAGGGGTCCGCCGACCGGCAGCCAGATCACGGGTGTCCGGCAGTCCCGATACCCGCAGGCAGCCGGCAGTCGCTGAGCCCGACCACAGGGTCAACGACTGCCGGCTGGATAGGTTAGCGAGAGTTCACGCCGTTCAGCGCTGCTCGAGGTTGACGTAGTCGCGCTGCATGGCACCGGTGTAGACCTGCCGCGGACGGCCGATCTTCGTCTCCGGGTCCTTGATCATCTCACGCCACTGGGCGATCCAGCCGGGGAGCCGCCCCAGCGCGAACAGCACCGTGAACATCTTCGTCGGGAAACCCATGGCCTTGTAGATCAGGCCGGTGTAGAAGTCCACGTTCGGGTAGAGCCGGCGGGAGACGAAGAAGTCGTCGGCGAGCGCAATCTCCTCCAGCTCCATCGCGAGGTCCAGCATCGGGTCCGAGATGGACATCCGACCGAGCACGTCCTGGGCGGCCTTCTTCACGATGGCGGCCCGAGGGTCGTAGTTCTTGTAGACCCGGTGGCCGAAGCCCATCAGTTTCGCACCGGCCTGCCGGTCCTTGACCCGCCGTACGAAGGAGCGGACATCGCCACCGTCAGCCCGGATCGTCTCCAGCATCTCCAACACGGCCTGGTTCGCACCGCCGTGCAGCGGACCGAAGAGGGCGTTCACCCCCGCCGAGACCGAGGCGAAGAGGTTGGCGTTGCTGGAACCCACCAGCCGTACGGTCGAGGTGGAGCAGTTCTGCTCGTGGTCGGCGTGCAGGATGAACAGCATGTCCAGCACCCGAGCCATCACCGGGTCAACCTCGTACGGCTCGGCCGGCACGCCGAAGGTCATCCGGAGGAAGTTCTCCACGTACCCGAGGGAGTTCTCCGGGTAGAGCAGCGGCTGGCCGATCGACTTCTTGTAGGCGTACGAGGCGATGGTCGGCACCTTCGCCATCAGCCGGACCGTCGACATCTCCACATGCTCGTCGTCGAACGGGTCGAGACTGTCCTGGTAGAAGGTGGAGATGGCGCTTACCGCCGAGGAGAGCACCGCCATCGGGTGCGCGTCCCGGGGGAAGCCGTCGAAGAACCGACGCATCTCCTCGTGCAGCAACGAGTGTCGCCGGATCCGCTCGGTGAACTCGGTCAGCTGCTGCTGGGTGGGGAGTTCGCCGTAGGTCAGCAAATATGAGACCTCCAGGAAGGAGGACTTCTCCGCCAGCTGCTCGATCGGGTAGCCACGGTAGCGCAGGATCCCCGCATCGCCGTCGATGTAGGTGATCGCGGACGAGCAGGCGGCGGTGTTCACGAAGCCAGGATCATAGGTCGTCATCCCAGTCTGCTTGAGCAGCTGGCTGACCCCGATGCCGGCGGGACCCTCGATCGCCGTGTTCACCGGCATCGACATCTGCCCACCGGGATGATCGAGCTTGACTTCCGTCATGTGCGTCCTCGCTTTGCCGACAGATCTTCTTCGTTGAATTTCCTTCGCGTTACCGTATTCGTGCTTCCCAGGACACCGCCCCCCGGTGGTTCGCCGGTGAGGGATGCGTCACCCATTTCCCGGCCGACCGGCCCAGAAACGCCGACCGGGTCTACCGCCCGAGACCGAGGAGTCAGCCGAGGCAGGACAGGGCAGGACGAAGCCGCTGGACCATAAATATCGGCACCAATCGCGGCAGAACACCATAAATTGCCTGGTTCAGGCCGGGAGGAACAGGCTGGACCACCCGAGCGCTGGCGACCGCGGCCAGCAGAACGAGGCCGAGGCCAGCGGCCAGCGGCGGTAAGCGACCAGGGAACAGGGAACAGGGACCAGGGACCAGAGACCAGCGACCAGCGACCAGCGACCAGCGACCAGCGACCAGGGTCAGGAAAGCGCGAGCCGGGTCAGCGTGCCATCGGGGGCGACGAGGAAAAGATCAAGCTGATTGGTTCCCGGCCGAAAAAACTGATCATTATCGATTAGGGCGGCGAACCGGCGCCCGCCCTCGTCCCGGCTAACCACCGGAACCACGACGGCAACCCGGTCGTTGATGGCCACCGCCAGCGGGGTGCCGTCGGGGACCTCGTCGGGCAGGTCACCCCAGACCAACGCGGGTAACAGGCCCTGGTCCGGATCCACCTCCCGGAAGGCAGCCAGGTTCTCGACCTGGGCCACCCCCGCCGTCGGCTGATCCGGCGCTGTGCTGCCGATCAGCGGGTGCGGCGCGGCTGGCGGCACGACGGCGGGAACGCCACCGTCGATCGGGATCGGCTGGGCGGGCCGGTCATAGAAGACCTTACTTTCCTGCGCCCGGGGCGCCTCCCGCGCCGACAACCCGTCGACCTCCCAGGGCAGCCGAATCGCCGCCTCGTCGGCGAGGGTGGGCAGCAGATCGACGTGCTGCCAGTCCCGGTCGTCGACCCGGCCGGTGCGTTGCCCGGGATACTTGACAAACAGCGGCACCCAGGCCACCTCGTCGGCCGCGGCTTCGATCGCGCCCATCCCCCGCCCCGGCGCCCCCTCGGTGAAGCTCACCCCGTGGTCGGCGGTGACCACCAGCAGGGCGTCGTCGTAGAGTCCGGTGGCGCGCAGCGTACGCACAGTCTCGCCGATCAGCCGGTCGGTGTAACCGAGCTGGGCCAAGTGGCGCTGACGGGCCAACTCCGCCCAGCCCTCCCCGTCGTTCGGGAAGTCCTCCGGCGCCGCATAGCGCATCCCCGAGGGCAGATACGCCCATGGCGAATGCGGCATCAGCAGGTGCAGGAAGTGCAGGGTGGGCCGGTCAGACGGCCGGAGCCCGGCGAGGAAGCTACTGAATCGGGCCGGTTGGTTGTCACTCAACCGGTCCCAGCGAAACGTCGGATCCTCCGGGATCGGCTCGGCCGCGTCGAGGCCAGCCTCGGCGGCGGTCTGTTCCCGGTAGGAGTCCGCCGGGTCAACCCGGCTCTCTGTTGGCGCGGATATCCGGGCCAACAACTTCGCGCTCTCCCGAGCCAGTACCCCCATCCCCTGCTCCCGACCCAGCGTCGTCTCACAGCGGCTGGGCGGGCAGAGGCGGGCGATGCTCTCCTCGGCGCGGATGTCGTAAAGGCCACCGAAGGCGGTGAACAGGTTGTCCGGATGGTGCGAATAGTGGGGGGCCGCCCCGGTGGCCGGATAGCGGCCGGTCAACATCGCCGGCAACGCGTACGGCGTCCAACCGCTGACCCCGGTCGCGTTCCGGTACCAGGTCGAGCCGGCGGCCAGCTCGGCGAAGTGCGGAAACCGGTCCGCGTCGACCTGCCCGTCCGGGTTGAGCAGGGAGACCAGGGGCAGTTCGTCCAGGACCAGGAGAACCACCGGCGGGTGGCCACCAGCGCGGGCCAGCCCGACGGTGCCGCCGTCCCAGCGCGGCAACACCACCGCCGAAGTGGGCGACACGAGCAGGAACAGCGCGACGAAGACCACTGGCCCGAGCGCCGCGACCCGTAGCACGCGGGCCGGGGCACGCCACCGCCGGTAGGCCACCGTCGCCGCCGCCGCGAGGACCACCGCCAGCAGCAACAACGGCACGCCCCGCAAAGGTGTGGTGTGCCGTCCAACCTGCACGGCCAGCGCGGTGAGCAGTACCCCCACAAGCAGCGTCTGGGTCCACTCCCGGGTGGCACGGCCGGCGAGCCGCGACGTCGCCGCGAGCGCGCCGATCGCGAGGGTCGGCACGATCGCGACCAGCACGACCAGTTGTACGATCTCGCCACGGCTGGCCCGGTGGAAGAGGAAGAAGTCCGGGCTCTGGCCGAGCACATCCAACAACGGCTGAGTAACCGCGAGCCCGAGCAGGGCGGTGAGCTCCAGTAGCCGGAGCCCCTCCGCTCTCCAGCCACGCCGCGGCGCACCGTCGGGGTCCCCCGCTGCGCCGGCTCGTCGATCAGCGGCGCCGTCAACGTCCTCGGGTCGATCCGGGGTGGGCGCGACGTCCGGGTCAGCCACTCAGGACCACCCGGTACAGGGTCCGGCTACCCGAGGGCAGCCGAAGGCGTTCCTCAAGGTGACCGTGGGCAGCGAGCAGCCGCTCGAACTCGTCCCGGTGGTAGTGGGGGAAGGTGTCCTGCGGTTTGTTGGCCAGCAGCCGACGGGCCATCGGATCCTCCGGGTGTACGAACTCCACCACCAGCCGGGTGCCGGGCCGACCGAAACCGGCCAACCACGCGACCACCTCCGGCAGCGGGACGTTCCGCCCCACCGCGAGGTGGTGCACCACCGCCAGGGCGAGGACGACATCAGCCCGCGCCCGATCACCGAAGGAGGCCCGTTCGATCCCCCGCCAGCCGCCGCCGGGTGACGGGTCGGCCAGATCCATCACCAACGGCAGGATCCGCTGCTCCCCCTCGGCCCGCAGCTCCCGGTACAGCCGGTCAACCACCCCAGGATCCTGTTCGACGGCGACAACGTACTCGGCGTGACGCGCGGCCAGGCGGGCGTACCGGCCGTCGTTGGTCCCGAGGTCGAGCGCCAGCCGCGTCGGGGGCCCGGCGGTCAGCGAAGCGGCGACGAAGCGCTCCTTGGCGGTCCGGTCCTCGGCGGTGTAACCGCAGGTGCGCTGGTAGTCAATCCAGTGGCTGGCGGGCGGCGACCGGTCCAGCCGGCGGACGAGGCGTTGCAGACGGCGTACCGTGGCGACGGCGAGGTCGCGGGAGTAGCCGGCGTCGCGCAGCTGGTTGCGGACCTCGGCCGTACTCGATTGGGCGTTGCGTCGCTGCATCGCGTCGTGCAGGTGAACGTGGGTGAGCACGCCGGGGCGGAACCGGCGACGGCCGGTGAGCAGCCGACGAATCTGGTCCGCCTCGATGCCGTCCACCTGGGCCCGCAGCAACGGCTGGAAGTCCAGCCCCAGGTGGGCACCGAGGAGTAACGGGTACAGCAGGGTCTGGCAGAACTGGCGGTAGCCGGCCCAGGGCTCACCGTCCCGGACCGGGGCGAACGAGCCGATATCGATGAAGACCGGCTCCACGCCGCGCCACTGCAGGTTGTACGCCGAGCCGTCCTTGGTGGTGAAGCCCTCCGGCAGCGCCGCCTGGAGGATGTCCAGGTGCAGCAGGGCGGCGTCCCGCAGCATGCCGTGGGACCATTCGTACGGGTGGGAGACGAACGGGATGCGTTCGTGCCGGAGCACCGCGGACCAGCCCGGCGGGGCCGGGCTGGTCTCCACGGTGTCGCAGACCTTACCCTCGGCAAGCAGTGCCGCGAAGAAGTCGCTGCCGGCGAGGGCCCGCCAGTCGGTGGCGGCCCGCTCGTCCAACCCACGCAGCACGTCGTCGCCGCGGTGGAAGACCCGATTCGCGGGATCCCGAAAGGACGCTGGCTCCGCCCGCAGGTCGGGATACGCAGATGTCATGCCGGTCGGTTCCGGTCGGTGGGCTGCTTACGGAACCGGGCCACCAAGCGTCGCCAGTAGAGCTTGCCGGCGACCGCGACACCCGCTGCCCCGCCAACCACCGCCTGCACGATCAGGCTGCCCGATCCCGCATCCAGGTAGGCCAGATGATCCACTGGCTACTCCTTCCGATCTCGCTCCTCGGCCCACCAAACCGGGCGCACCGGGAGGTGCTCCAATACGCTGAGGATGTATTCGGACACAGTACGCGCATGCAGGGCGCAATGCGGGTCATAACCACGCCAGCATTCTGATTTGGTGGCGATTCAGCCCCAACCGTCAGCCACCCCGCCGGTGGTGCATGGCATAGCGGAGCAGCACGAACCGCAACACCGTGGCGGCTAGGTTCGCGACGACCAGCACCGCCAACTCCACCGTCCGCGTCGGAGCCGCCACCACGGCGTGTAGCAACGCGAGCGAACCACTGGTCAGCGCAAGGCCCAGCCCGAAGGCCACCAGGCCTTGCAGATGGTGCCGACCGGCGCCCCACCGACCGGTGATCCCGAAGGTCAGTCGCCGATTCGCCGCGGTGTTGGCTACCGCAGTGATCAACAGCGACAGCAGATTTGCCGGTTGGGCGCCGAGGACGCCGCGGGTGGCGACGTACAACAGCAGGTAGGCCACCGTGCTGGCCACCCCGACCAGGGCGAACCGGCCCAGCTGCCGGGGCAGCCCCACCGGCACTCGCGCCGGCGGCGGTGCGAGCGGGGCCCGTCCGAACTGCTCACGCAGATGCCGCAGCGGCAGCGCCCCGGTGAACAGGGCCCGCCCCAGCCGGCCGATGCCACGCAGGTCGGCCAGCGCGGTCGCCAACACATCCACCCGACTGTCCGGATCATCCACCCAGTCCACCGGAACCTCGTGGATGCGGAGGCCAGCCCGCTGGGCCAGCACCAGCAACTCGGTGTCGAAAAACCACCCGGTGTCCCGGACCAACGGCAGCAGCTGGGCCGCCACGTCAGCCCGGATCGCCTTGAAGCCGCACTGGGCATCGGAGAATCGAACGGCGAGGGTGCCCCGAAGCAACAGGTTGTACCCCCGCGAGATCACCTCCCGCTTCGTACCCCGAACCACCCGTGAGGTTCGGGCCAGCCGGGTGCCGATGGCAAGGTCCGAATGACCAGAGATGAGCGGCGCGACCAGCGGCAGCAGCGCCGCCAGATCAGTAGACAAGTCCACATCCATGTAGACGAGCACCTGCGCGGGTGAGGCCGACCAGGCGGCCCGAAGCGCCCGCCCACGCCCCTTGGCATCCAGATGTAGCACCTCGACACCGGCGAGGTCGGCGGCGAGCGACCGGGCTACGTCCAGCGTGCCATCGACACTGGCGTTGTCCGCGATCGTGATCCGGAATGGGTACGGGACATTCGCGCGTAGATGTGCGTGCAGCCGCCGCACGCACGGCCCGAGGTCCGTCTCCTCGTTGTAGACGGGAATCACCACGTCCAGGATGGGCGCCGTGACAACAGGCTGGATCCACTCGGTAACCCGGACTTCGGTTGTATCGATCATGCTTCCTCTCCCTCGCTACTCAGGTCGTAGATAGTGATTCCGTCCACGGTTCGCGCCTCGAACGTCTCCGCCACCCAGGCGGCGATCTCGGAGGAGGCGGAGCTGCCACCGTTGGCACCCCGGAAGCCATCCCCGTCGATGAACCAATGGATCTCTCCGGCAGCGACGTAACGCTGGAACTCGACGACGGTCGGGGCGGGATCGGTGCCGTTGAAACCACCCACGGGCAGCACCGGCTCGCCGGTGGCCAGCTGGTAGCCGGCAGCGTTGTTCGCACCCACCGTGGCCGCGACCCACGTGTAGCTGTCGCTGTCGAGTTCAAGGAGCTCGCGCAGTTGCGCGCTGGGAACGCGGGCACCCAGCAGCCCACCGGCACCGCCCGGCTGGCCGAGCTGGTGCTGCCCGCCGGACTGGTCTGGCCCACCGGGCTGACCGGAGCCGTTCGGGCCACCGGGCCCACCGGGTTGACCCGACCCGTTCGGCCCACCGGGCTGACCCGACCCATTCGGGCCACCGGGCCCACCGGGTTGACCCGACCCGTTCGGCCCACCGGGCTGACCCGATCCATTCGGGCCATCGGGCCCACCGGGTTGACCCGACCCATTCGGCCCACCAGACCCACCGGGCGGACCCGGCTGGCGGTTGTCGGATGCCATGCCGGATTGCCGATCCGGACCCTGCGGCAGCTGCGCGGCGCCGGGAGGCTGCCCGCCACCGGCGGCGCCGGGGCCCTCGCCGGCGCCGTCAGACCGATCGCTGACCTCGCGAGCCAGCTCCGGTCCCGCCGTGGGAACCCCACCGTTGTGCGCCGACGCGGCGGCATGTAACGAGTACGCCACCGGCCCGGCGAGGGCCGCCGCGGCACCCAGCGCAAGCCCCGCCACCCCAACTGATCGGGGCAGCCGAGGAGAGAGCACCAACAGCGCCGCTGCCGCGAGGCCACCCACCAGAACCGTGGTACGCAACCACGGATACCAGTCCGGGCTACGAGCCAGCAGCAGCCAGGACCATCCCACGGTGCTGGCCAACGCCCCGGCCAGGATGACGGTGGCGGCATGGGGCTGCCGACGCCAGACAGCGCCGGGCGGCGCGGTTCGCACCCGCCACAGGAGCGTGACACCGATCCCGACCAGGGCACCGACCGCCGGTGCCAGGGCCACGGTGTAGTACTCGTGGAAGATCCCGGACATGAAGCTGAAGATCGCCCCGGTGACCAGCAACCAGCCGCCCCAGATCAGCAGCCCGGCGCGGGTCAGGTCGGTCCGCGGAGCCCGCCCGACCACCAGTAGACCGGCGGCGAGCAGGATCAACGCGGCGGGCAACAGCCAGGCGATCTGCCCGCCAACCTGGTCGTCGAACATGCGCAGCAGGCCGGCCCCGTCACCCAAGCCCCCTCCGCCGGGCTGCCCCACGCTGCCTTCCTCGCGGCCGGTGATGCGGCCGAGACCGTTGTAGCCAAGGGTCAGCTCGAGGACACTGTTGGTCTGCGATCCGCCGACATACGGGCGAGCGCTGGAAGGGACCAACTCGACGATGGCCACCCACCACCCCGCCGACAGCACGACCGCGAGGCCGGCCAGCAGGGTCTGGCGGATCCGCCGGCCGAGCCCGGTCGGCGCTGCCAGCAGGTAGACACCGGCAAGCACCGGCACCACCAGGAAGGCCTGCAACATCTTGGTGAGGAAGGCGAACCCGACCAGCACACCGGCGAGCACGAGCCATCGGGTCGCGGCCGTCTCGACCGCCCGTACGGTGGCGTAGGCGGCGGCCACCAGCAGCAGCACCAGCAGCGCGTCCGGGTTGTTGTACCGGAACATCAGCGTGGCCACCGGTGTGACGGCGAGGACCGCGCCAGCGATCAGCCCTGCTGCCGGGCCGTGCCAACGCCGTACCGCGGCGTGGAGCACCGCGACCGCGGCCACCCCGCACAGCGCCTGCGGCAGCAGCACCGCCCAGCTGCTCAGGCCGAACAGTCGTACCGACAGCGCCATCAGCCACAGCGCGGCGGGCGGCTTGTCAACGGTGATGGAGTTGGCGGCATCGAACGAGCCGTAGAAGAAGGCGGTCCAGTTCTGCGCGCCGGCCTGCGCCGCCGCCGCGTAGTAGGCGTTCGCCCAGCCGGAGACGTCGAGCCCCCACAGGTAGAGCCCGGCGGTAGCTAGCAGTAGCCCGCCGAGGCACGGGCGCTCCCAGCGGGCCGTCCGACGCGGCCTGGAGGTCGGCGCCGCCTCCGGTTCTGCCAGCGGTGGCCGGGCGAAGCCTGCCGACGGAGCGGCACGGGACCCGTAGGTCGTCTCGGATCTGTCCATGGCGGGAAGCCTGGCCGGCCGGGCTGCGCGACCCCCATGGGTTCGCTATGCCTCCGCTGTGGAATTCGGCAGCCGTACGGTGAACACGGTGCGACCGGGTCGGCTGCGCACCGAGACGGTCCCGTGGTGGGCGTCGACCACCGCGGCGACGATGGCGAGCCCCAACCCGGTGCTGCCCTGCGACCGCGACCGCGAGCTGTCCGCGCGCGCGAAGCGCTCGAAGACCTCTGGTTGCAGCTCCGCCGGAATACCGGGGCCGTCGTCGGCGACCCGGAGCACCGCCGCGTCGGGCTCAACAGCGAGGCTGGTGGTGACAGTGGTACCGGCCGGCGTGTGCACCCGGGCGTTGGTCAGGAGGTTGGCCACCACCTGGTGCAGCCGGGCCGCGTCACCGGGCACGGCGATCTGCTCCTCGGGCAGGTCCAACTGCCAGCGGTGTTCGGATCCGGCGACGTGCGCGTCACTGACGGCATCCACGACCAGCACGGAGAGGTCCACCGACGCGACCGCGAGCGGGCGACCTGAGTCGAGCCGGGCGAGCAGCAACAGATCCTCCACCAGGCCGGTCATCCGGGTGCTCTCGGACTCGACGCGGCGCAGGGCGTGCGCCACGTCGGGCGGCACCTGGTCCCGGCCTCGCCGGGCCACCTCCGCGTACCCTCGGATGGCCGCCAGCGGGGTCCGCAGTTCGTGACTCGCGTCGGCGACGAACTGACGCACCCGTGTTTCGCTGGCCTGCCGCGCGGCGAGCGCGGCGGCGACGTGCCCGAGCATTCGGTTGAGCGCGGCACCGACCTGGCCCACCTCGGTGCGGGTGTCGGTGTCGGCGCCCGGCACCCGCACCGGCAGCGTCACCGCGCCCCGGTCCAACGGCAATTCGCTGACCTGGGCGGCCGTGGCGGCGACCCGCCGCAGCGGGCGCAGGGTGCGCCGGACCATCAGTGCCCCGGTGGTGCCGGCGACGATCAGCCCGGTGCCCGCGATTCCGGCCTGCGCGACGACCATCCACATCACCGTCTCCTGCACCTCGGCGAGGGGGAGGGCGAACGCGGTCACCCGGCCGTCCGGCCACTGCCTGGCTATGGCCCGGTACTCCCCCTGCTCCAGATCCACCGTGCGCGGATCGGCGCCCGGCACCAGGCCGCCCAACGCCGCCACCGCCTCGGACGCGATGCTCTTCCCACCGTCCTCGCGGGCCTCGGTCTGGATGCGGGCCTCGGTGACCCGGCCATCCTGCAGTTCCGCGATGACCGACCCCACTCCCATTCCGGCCGGGATCTTGAGTTCCTGCCACTCGCGCCGCCGCTCGGGAGAGGGAAAGCCCTGTGGTCCGGCATCGGCCTGGAGTTGCCGGTCGATTCGGTCAGTTAGGAAGTCCCGTAACGCGACGGTGGTGATCCCACCGATGCCGACGCTAACCGCGGCCAGCAGGGAGACCAGGATGACCACCAGCCGGGTCCGCAGCGACCGACCGGCCACCCACCGCCGCCAACCCACCCCTTCAGTCGGCGGGCTTGAGCACATAGCCCGCCCCGCGCAGGGTGTGGATCATCGGCGCGCGGCCGACGTCGATCTTCTTGCGCAGGTACGAGATGTACAGCTCGACCACGTTGGCCTGACCTCCGAAGTCGTAGTTCCAGACGCGGTCCAGGATCTGCGCCTTGCTGAGCACCCGGCGCGGGTTACGCATGAGATAACGCAGCAACTCAAACTCGGTGGCGGTTAACGCGATCAACTTTCCGCCCCGGCTCACCTCGTGGCTGTCCTCGTCGAGGGAGAGGTCGCCGACGGTGAGCACGGCCTCCTGCCGGGCGGCGATCGCGAAGCCGGAGCGGCGCAGCAGCGCTCGCAGGCGGGCGATCACCTCCTCCAGACTGAACGGCTTGGTCACGTAGTCATCGCCGCCGACGGTCAACCCGGCAATCCGGTCCTCGACCGCGTCCCGCGCGGTCAGGAAGAGCACCGGCACGGTCGGAGCCACCTCGCGTAGGCGACGCAGCACCGCGAAGCCGTCCAGGTCGGGCAGCATCACGTCGAGCACCACGGCGTCCGGCTGGAACTGACGGGCCGTGCTCAGCGCCGCCATCCCATTGCCGGCGGTACGCACCTGCCAACCCTCGTAGCGCAGCGCCATCGACAGCAGGTCGGACAGGGTGGATTCGTCGTCAACCACCAGGACCCGCACGGGCTGACCGTCGGGGCGGCGGAGGTCAACCCGGGCTGGTCCCACCTGCTCGTTGGTCATCATGGCCCTCATCCTGGATGCTCCCGCTGTAGGGCGGTTGTGCGCTTCCTGTGCCCCCGCTGTGCAGGCTACTCGGACGCTCCCGGCCGGGGCCGAAACGAAACGACAGGCCCAGCCGACTCCGCTCCCCGGAGCTGCTCTTCGCTGCCCGGAGCGCGGTTTCGCGCGGCCGAACGCCGGGTAGCCCGGGGTGAGTGACGGGAGGAACACCATGTCCCAGCACAGCTCCTGGCTGAACGAGACAGCCACCGCGACGGCGGAGGGCGGGCACGTCCGCACCGAGGATGGCGGGCTCTCCACCGCCCTGGCATCCCCACTGGCTCCGCACTGCACCGGGCTGAGCCCGTCGCAGTTGCTCGCTGCGGCCTTCGCCTCCTGCCTGCACCACGCCGCGGTGGAAGCGGCCGGTGAGATCACCGACGAGGCCCACACGGTCCAAGTGCGGGCCGAGGCGAAGCTCGGCCGCGACGACGACGGCCGGTACCGGGCCGACGTGAACGCCTCCATCTCGTCGGTCGGACTGACCCGCCAACAGTTGGCTGACCTGGTGGAACACGCTGATCGGCTCTGGCCCTTCTCCACCGAGGATGCGAGCCGGCACCACCTGACGGTGGCGCTGACCGACAACGGCCGACACTGAGCCATGGCGATCCGGACCTGTCGGGTCAGCAGTCCGACCGACCACTGCTTAACCGAACGCCGGATCAGTCGCCAGCTGTTCGGAGGAGGGGTTAAGCCATGGATCAGGCCACCCGGCAAGATCAGAACCTTGTAACCTTTCCAGCTCCCTAAACGCCTATTTCCGACATTAGCGATAAATGAGGTTTGTACGGTTTCCCCGGACCTCATCCACCCCATCCGAACTGTGCGGCAATTAGTGACGCACCCCACGGATCGGACCGATGGCAGCGAGCGATCTGCTTTCTAGCCTCGGCGGATGCACCCCGACGACGCGTTCACCGAGAAGACAACACAGCACGGATCGGCTACCCAGTCGACCGATGAAACCTCCACCGAACGGACTACCCAGCCCGTCCGCACCTCCAGTAGCGGGCTACGCACGCTGCTGGCGTCAACCCCGGCCCGGGTCGCGCTCGCCGCCGGCCTCACCGGCTGCCTCGGCGTAGCCACTTTCATTGGGACGCGGCAGACCCCCGAGCAGCCCGAGCAGGCCGCAGTCGCCGAGGCGGCAGCGGAACGGGGCGAAGCGGCAGAGCGCGCTACGCGCTCCCTCCTTCGCGACGACGCCGCCTCGACCAGCCCCAGCCCGACCGAGACCGCCACCCCGACCGAAACCGCCAGCCCCACTGCGGCCGAGCAGGAGCCGACCTTCAGCATGCCGGCACCGCCCCAACCGGTCGCCGGGCTGACCCAGACCCAGATGGACAACGCAAAGACGATCGTCGACGTCGGGACCGAGATGAGCATCCCGCATCGTGGTCTGGTCGTCGCCATCGCCACCGCGATGCAGGAGAGCACCCTGCTCAACTACGCCAACGCGGGCGTGCCGGAGTCACAGAACTACCCGCATGAGGCGGTTGGTTGGGACCACGACTCGGTCGGCCTGTTCCAGCAGCGCGCAAGCACCGGCTGGGGTAGCGTCGCCGAGCTGATGACTCCGACTTACGCCGCCGAGGCGTTCTACCAGGCACTCCTACAGGTCCCCGGCTGGCAGGAGATGAGCGTCGCTTGGGCTGCCCAGTCTGTCCAGGTATCGGCTTTCCCCGACGCGTACGCCCAGCACGAAACCCGGGCGAACACCATCGTCGGCGCGTTGGTGTGACGGGATCCCGCGCCGCACAACCGGGTGCGTCCATCCCCACCAGGCGAACCATCCCCGGCGGGGCCATGGTCCCCGGTAGGCGAATTACCCCTCAGTGGGCGGCTCGGCTCGGCGCCACGGCGGAGGCGGCGGTCGGCGTGTCGGTCGGCACCGCCTCCGTCGCGCCACCGAGGATCTCGTCAACCCGGACCGCCCGGCGCCGTCGAGCGTGTAGCGCCGCCTCAAGCTCCCGACGGGCCTGCACCGCCTCGGTGTAGGCCTGCTCGCGCACCTGTCGAGCCTCCTCCCGGGCGGAGTCGAACTCCAGTCGCGCCCGGAGCAGCAAATCGGTCACCTCCCGCTCAGCGGCTTCCCGATCGGGTGGGTCAACGGGCCGCCGCGCCACGTCGCCAAGGTCGAGCCGCTGAAGCACCCCACAGAGACCCGCCGCCTCCTCGCGAATCTCGTCCCACTCCCGGCCGGCCCGCGCGGTGCCCTCTGCACGTGCCGCCAACCGGCTCAATCGAACCCCGAGCTCATCCAGGCAGGAATCGACCTGCCGCTGGTCGTAACCGACGTCTACGACGGAGAACCTCATACTGTCGCCCCCAGACAGCTGGTACGTCTATCCCCACTGTCGATCCTCGGTGCCCGGGGCCACCGCCGGGGACATTCGGGAAAAATATTCAACATTCGAACGACCCGCCGAGTTCCGACACCTCAGGTCACCGCTACCGTCGGTCCGGCCGAACGCTGCGGGCGGAAGAGCGGCACCGCGCCGCTCTCCATCGTCGATACCGCTGCTCACACCGCCCGCTGCCTACACCGCCCGCAGGTCAGGGCCGGTTACCCGCCCCGGCACCACCGTCGCTGGTTCGGCATCCCCAGGCGCGCCCGAATCCGGAGTCTGGAAGAGGTAGCGGAGAAACTCCCCGCCGGACTCGTTGTCGTCCGCACCGGGCCACTGCCCGACGCAATCCACCCCGATCACCTCCCGGCCCGTGCCGTCGCTCTCCTCAAGCAGGACCCACAGGCTGACCGGGTAGCACCGGGTGCCACCGGGTGCCAGCCGCCAACGTGCGTACCAGCCGGGTCGGGCGGGGATGATCTCGACGATCCGCTTCATCACGACCTTCCCTTCCGCATACCTCGGAAGTCCACCGGTCCACTGCGATCGTCCGGCTCAACCGGGTGAGCAACCATCACCCCGGTCGGATGAGGATCCCGCGCCGACTCCGCGGCCATGCCCAGGCCCGTTTCCTGCTCGCCAGCGGTGGGAAGGCATCGATGACAGCGGGAACCGCACTGGAGGAGGCCACATGCGCAAGCAGATGGAGGGCGACAACCAACGCCGCCGGGCACTCGCCCGTCAGGCCCGGAGCCAGGGACAGCGGCCCAGCGGGACCGGGGCCAGCCTGGGCGCCACCAAGCAGTTGACCAGCCTTGACCAACGGCGGCGCAACGGACCCGCGCCAGCGGGACGCCACAAACCGACCAGCACCAACGGTGGTCCCGCCCCACCTCCGGTCGGCACCGCGGAACATTCACGGCCTATCCCGGACAGTGGCCCCAGCAGTGCCACCACGATCAGCTACCAGGATCTGGTGGCCGATGTCGGCCGGCGGTCCGGGGTCGACTTCCCCACCGCGAAGGTGGGCGCGACGGCGACGGTGCTGACCCTGGCCCGCACACTGGGTGCGGCCGAACGCGGCCGGCTACTCGCGGCCGTGCCGAGCCGGCTACACGACATCATCCCGGTGGGCGGTATCGAGGACCGCCCCGACCTACCCGGCTTCCTCGCCGAGGTGGGGCGGCTGAGCGGCCGTACCCCGGAGCAGGCCCGGTACCAGGCGGCGGCCACCCTCACCGCGCTGGCCGACCGGGATGCGGACCTGGTCGAGTCGCTGCACGTCCCGGAGGAGTTGCGGGACCTACTCGCCCCGCCCGAGCCCGGGGGCGGCGTGATCGGAGGGACGGCCGCAACCCCACCGCTCGACGAGGAACAGCTACGCGAGGAGTTGGCCCGCCTCCCGTACTGGTCCGGTGATCGGCACGGGCTGTCCCGAACAGTCGAGCTGCCCACCGAGAACCTCGGCCGGGTGCTGGACCGACTCGACCGGCTCCGACTGCAGATCGGACGCGGACCTTCGATCGGACAACCGGACCGCACCACCGCCGTGTTGACGGTGGCGACCTCCCGGCCCCGAAGGGCTCCCGAGGTGACCGGACCGGACGTTGACCTGGCCCACGCCGTCGACGACGCGATCGACGAGGTGGGGGCCGGGATGGCGGGCTAGCCCGGCGCCCCGTAACGGGAAGGGGCCACCGCCAAAACCTGGTCGCACCATCTGGTCGCGGCGGGCCCCTTCCCCTGCCTATCCCATCGGGGCGGGCACCTCGGGGGAGCTGCTCTCCAACGGAACCGAGTTGGCCGGCACCAGGCTCAACTGGACCGCCGGACGGGGCAGGGTAGCGTCCAGCAGCCAGTCGGCGCCCACCCGGGCGCGATTACCGGGCAGGTTGAGCAGGTGATATCCCCGGGTCACCACCTTGGCGGGCAGTCCGGCCAGCGGCACCTTCAACGGGTTCGCCGCCGCATCCCGACCACCCAGGTCAACCACCCAGCCCAGGTCATGGTGGTGGTACGGCTTGCGGGTGCCCTGCCCGTACGAGGCGGCGATGTTGCGGGCGACCAGCTTGCCCTGCCGCTGGGCGTGCTGGGCGGTCATCGCGCATACCTGCCCGGGCTGGGCCAGGTCGGGCACGGCCGCGGCGTCGCCACAGGCGTACACCTCCGGAAAGCCCGGCACGTTGAGGTACTCATCGGTCACCAGCCGGCCCTTCTCGGTCCGCAGACCGAGCTGCTCCACAAATGGATCGGGGCGGACCCCGACACACCAGATGAGGGAGCAGGTCTGGATGAACTCCCCGTCGGTGAGCTTGACCCCATCGGCGGTCGCGACCGCAACCGAGGTTCCCATCCGCACATCCACGCCCCGCTCGTCCAGGACCCGGTGGGCGGTGTCGGACATCCGCCGGTCCAGCTCGGGTAGCACCCGCGGCGCCACGTCGACCAGCATCCACCGGGGCCGAAGCTTCAGCCGGGACCGCTGCCCGACGAGCCGGTCGGTGAACAGCTGCCCGTGGGCGGCCACCTCCGTACCGGTGTAGCCGGCTCCCACCACCACGAAGGTGGACCGCGCCCGTTGTTCGGCCGGGTCGGTGGCCTGTTCCGCGAGTTCAACCTGTCGCACCACGTGGTCGTGGAGGTAGAGCGCCTCTGGCAGGCCGCGAAAGCCGTGCGCGTACTCGGTCACCCCCGGGATCGGCAGCAGCTTGTTGACGCTGCCGACCGCCAGCACCAGCCGGTCGTACGCGAGGCGGTTCCGCTCCCCCTCCGGCTGGGTGAAACCGACCCAGCGGTTCCGCAGGTCAACGTGGTCGGCTTCGCCGACCACGAGGCGGACGCCATCGAGGGTCCCCGCCAGCGGCACCGAGATCCGGGACGGCTCGACGACACCGGCGGCGACCTCCGGCAGCAGCGGCAGGTACAGGAAGTAGTCGGTCGTGTTCAGCAGCACGATCTCGGCCTGATCCCGGGCCAGCCGGCTGAGTGTCTTTGCCGCGTGGTACCCGGCGAAACCGGCCCCTACGATCACCACCCGAGGCTTCGTCATTCCACCGCCGTTCCCCGGGCAAGGCTGGACAAACCTCCCGGTTGCCCGGCGGCACCGCGGGCGCCGCGCACCGATGGTGAACGCCCTCGGTCAGGTGGGGCCCCGGCCGACGGTGCTGGCGCCCGACCTGCTGGTACGGGTCGCGTACAGGCTTGTGGCGGTGACCGCCACGAGGACAACGAGAATCACTGCGAGTGATGCCAGGGTCGGAATCTGCGGCACCCCCGGCCAGACCCCGTGGGCCCAGTGCAGGCCCAGCTTCACTCCGATGAAGGCGAGGATGACCGCGAGTCCGTAGTTGAGGTGAACCAGCCGGCTGAGCGCGGCGTGCAGGACGAAGTAGAGCGCCCGCAGCCCGAGCAGCGCGAAGGCGTTGGTGGCGAAGACCAGGTACGGATCTTCGGTGATGCCGTACACGGCGGGCACCGAATCGACGGCGAAGACCACATCAGTGGCGAGCACCGCGACGACCACCAGGGCCAGCGGGGTGAGGGTTCGCCGGCCGGCGAGGCGGACGACCATCTTCGTACCCTGGTAGTCCTGGGTGACCGGCATGAACCTGCGCAGGAGCCGTACCGAGCGCATTCCGTTGATGTCGACCTCCTGCTCCTGGCCGGAGATCGCGTCGCGCAGCAGCTTCGCCGCGGTGGCGAGCAGGATGAGGGCGAAGAGCAGGAAGGCGAAGTCGAGTGTCTGCAGAGCAGCCGCGCCGAGTGCGATGAACACCGCGCGCAGCACCAGGGCACCGGTGATCCCGAACAGCAGGACCCGCTGGGCGAGCACCGGGGGCACCGCGAACGCGGCCAGCAGCAGCATGAAGACGAAGAGGTTGTCTACCGAGAGGGACTTCTCCACCAGGTAGCCGGTCAGGTACTCGACGCCCTGCTGCGAGCCGTAGCGGGACCAGAGCCAGGCGCCGAACGCCAGCGGCAGCGCGAGGTAGAACGCCGACCAGGCCAGCGCCTCCCGGAGCGATACCTCGTGCGGCCGCCGGGTGACCAGGAAGTCGAGCACCAGCAGCACGACGATACCGGCGATGGTGACGCCCCACAGCGTCGGTGTACCGACCGACTGCAGCTCGGCAGAAAGGTACAAATCGGTCATGGAGCCTCCTCGAACACGATGCCATGCTCGAGGTCTCCTTCACCCACTTTCGTGGGCAACCATCCGAGGCAGGCTCCGGGGCCCGCCGTACTGACCGGAATGGCTCGCGGGAAGTACTCCCCTCGTCTCGACCAAGGGTAGGGCAGCCCGGGTCCAAGCCGCCACGCGGCACCCCGGCAACGGCACTCAGTACCAACCAGCGCACCAAGCCCCCTACCACCCGAACCCATCGGCGCTTATCGTGGCCCGATGACCGACAACGTACCGGCCGGCCCCCTCGCCGGGGTGCGGGCAATCGAGCTGGCTGGCATCGGGCCGGGGCCATTCGCCGCAATGATGCTGGCCGATCTGGGCGCCGAGGTGATCCGGGTGGACCGCGCGGCCGACGTGGACCCGACCGCCTTCGGCACCCCGCACCCCGACCTGCTGAACCGGGGACGGCGATCAATCGGCGTGGACCTGAAGTCACCCTCCGGCCGCGACGTGGCGCTCGCGCTGACCGCCGGTGCGGATGTGCTGATCGAGGGTTTCCGGCCCGGCGTGACCGAGCGACTTGGTCTCGGCCCGGCGGACTGCCACGCGGTGAACCCACGCCTCGTGTACGGGCGGATGACCGGCTGGGGGCAGCACGGTCCCGCCAGACCCGAAGCCGGGCACGACATCACCTACCTGGCCCTGACCGGGGCGCTACACGGGATCGGGCGGGCCAACGAACGTCCGGTTCCGCCGCTGAACCTGCTCGGCGACTTCGGTGGCGGTGGGATGCTACTCGCCCTCGGCCTGATCAGCGCCCTGTACGCCGTGCGCGGCGGCGCCACCGGCCAGGTGGTGGACGCCGCCATCGTGGACGGCGTCTCGGTGCTCAGCACCCAGATCCACGCCCTACGCCGCCTCGGCAGGTGGCAGGACCCACGCGGGGTGAACCTGCTCGACGGGGGCGCACCGTTCTACGACAGCTACGAGTGTGCCGACGGAAAGCACCTGGCGGTGGGCGCGCTGGAGCCCCGGTTCTACGACGAACTGGTCCAACGCACCGGCTTTCCGCTGCCCGGCGATACCGCGCTGGACCGCACCGACCCGGCGAACTGGCCGGCGTTGCGGGAGGCGTGGGCACGGTTGTTCCGGACCCGGACCCGGGACGAGTGGGCGACGCTGTTCGCCGGCTCGGACGCCTGCGTAGCCCCAGTTCTGGATTGGGCGGAGGCACCAGCCCACCCGCACCTGGCGGCGCGGGACACCTTTGTGGAGCACCACGGGGTGACCCAGCCGGCGCCCGCACCACGCTTCTCCGGTACCCCGACAGCCCTGCACCGTCCACCGCCGCACCCCGGCGAACACACGGACGAACTGCTGGCCGAGGCGGGCTTCGGAGCTGACCGCATCGCCGATCTGCATGCCGCGGGGGCCGTCGCCTAGCCACCGAGGGTGCGGGGAGTCAACACCGCGCATCAAGGCCGGCGCAGCGCCGAACCCGGCGCCAGCGCCGGCTCCACCAATTCCCGGTAGTCGCGGGGCAGCTGCACCGCGACATCGTCGAACTCACCACCGCTGATCGCCTCCCGCAGCGTGCTGAAGACCGCTCGGACCGCCCCGTGCGCAGTCGCTTCGTCAACGTGGGCGCGGGCGGCCACCCGGGTGACGAACTCCGCCGCCGCGAGCCGCTGCGCTGCCTCGTTCTCGGGCCCCGGCTTCAGCACCACCTGCAGTTGCGCCGGCAGCTGTACGGCTAGGTCCAGCACCTCCCCGCCGGTCAGCCGCTCGGCAAGTGTCTCCAGGACCGCCCGGGTCAGCTCCACCGCCTGTGCGGTAGGGGTGCCCGTCCGCTGCCCGACCTGGTCAACAAAGGTGTGATAATCCATGCTGTCCCTTCGGTCCGGCCGATCGGATACCCACCCGCGGGGTGCGGAAACCGCCGGCTGCCGGCGGCGGAGAAGGGTCTGCCCACTCACCGCGCTGGTACGGCCTGACCGATCACCTCCGGGTATCGCTGCTCCAGGTCAACCCGGGCGAGCGCGCCCACCAGCCAGGCCAGCCGCTCCGACCGGCCGTTACCCGCCAGTCCGGCCAGGTCGTCGGCGGAACGCCCAAGGCCCAGCCGCCGGGCCGCGGCCAGCGCCCGCCGATCGGCGACCGGCGGCACCTCCGCCCAGAGTGCCTGCACCTCGCGGAGAAACAGGACAACCGCCGTGTCGTCCACCCCGGGCAGCTCGGTGAGCAGGTCACGTTCCCGGTCGGCATCGCGGGCGGCGACCACGCGCAACCGGCGCAGGTCGCCCCGGTACCGGTCAACGACCGCCTGCGCCAACTTCCCGAGCGTGTCGGCGGTCTGCTCGGCTTCCGCCCGGAGGCCGCAGTCGCGCAGCAGCCCGACCCGCTCTGCGGGCGTGGAGCGGGCCAGCCGGGCGGCACTGTCCCAGCCATGGACCTGCAGGGCGCGGGCCGCCGCAATCGCTCGCCGGGCGTCGCCGCGGCGGGACAACAACACGGCGAGGCAGAGCAGCTGAAAGAGGCTCGACGGGTTGTTGGTGGTGCGGAAACCGTACTGCTCAGCGAAGCCGCGCCCGCCCCCGGCGAGCCGGCGGACCAAGCGCTTCTTGTCCTCGATTGTCGGCATGGGCGGCGACTACCCGCCCCGACCGGCGCCACTCCTGGCTGCCCGGCACCGCTGCCACACACACCCACCCGGCTCGCCAACGCCCCAGCCGCACCGCTGGCGGCGCGCGTCGCCCTCACTGTCGGCGTGCGCTGACGGCCTCGTCCAACAGGCTTTCGATCCGGTCCACTCCGGCGGGCATCGACATCTGCTGCAGGTACGCCTCCCGGCCCCGCCGCCCCATCTCGGCACGGGCCGTCGGCGGGATGGTGGTGGCCAACCAGAACCGGTCGGCGAGGGCGTCCCACTCCTCCGGCGGACACGACAGTCCGGCCCGGGCGCTCTCCACGACCTCGGCGGTGTCGCCACCGGCCGAGGCGATCACCGGCGCCCCGCAGGACAGGGCCGTGGGCAACTTGCCGGGCAGGGTGCTGCGTAGTTCGGGCCGATCCCGAAGCATGACCAACTGGTAGTCGGCGGCGGCGTACAGCTCCGGCATCTCCAACGGCGAGCGCCGGTCGACGAACCGCACGTTGTCGGCGCCCAGCTCGGCGGCGAGCCCCCGCACCGGCCGCTCTTGCTCGCCCGACCCGACCAGCACCAGATCCATCCGCTGGTCGAGGGCCGCCGCCGCCCGTACCGCCGTCTCCAGCCCTTGTCGGGCGCCGATGGTGCCGGCGTGCATGACCACGCAGCGGTCGTCGCGACGGATCAGCTGACCGGCGGCCGGGCTCGGCGGAGCCGGCTGGAAGATCCGCTCGTCGGTCCAGTTGAGCACCATCTCGACCCGCTCCGGGTCGGCCCCCTCGGTCACGACGAGGTCCCGCAGCGAGGGGGCCGCGACCGCGACCCGGTCGGCGCGGCGGTAGGTGGCGGCCATCGCCCGGGCGAGCCGAGCGGTCCACCGATCGGGCTCGCCGGCAGCCGGCTCCTGGCCCGCCCACACGTCTTGAACGTGCACTACCGCCGGCACCCGTCGAAGCGCGCGCAGCAGGCGGGCGGCGGCGAAGGCGGTGGCCGGCGGCTGGTGCACGTAGAGGGCGTCGACACCGGCGAAGAACCGCCGGCCGACCAGCGACACGCTGCCCGCGAAGGAGCGGGGGCCGGACCACCGGCCGCGTACCTGGCCGTTCCGGCCAAGATAGCGGGGCACCCGCCGCACGGTCAGCCGCTCACTGCGGGTCTCGTGGCGCCAACGCTGACGCCAGCCCGGGTAGGGGTGCCCGCCCGGATAGTCCGGAAATCCGGTCAGTACCCGGACTTCGTGCCCACGGCGGGCCAACTCCTCCGCGAGGCTGCCCGGGATGAAAGCCGGTTCCGGTGGAAAGTGATACGCCAGGATGCCGATCTTCATCGTTGCTCCCCCGTTGCCAGCAGGGCGGCCGTTTTGCCCCGCTGGCCGCTGTCCATGTACGAGTCCGCCCTGCAGCGGTCCATCAGGTACGCCGCCGCACCGTGCCGAAAGCCCCAAAGAAACTCATAAAAGCTCCTAAGCTCAACTTATACCGTGAAACCATTACAACGCCTCATACATCAAATATCCGAAGTTTCGCCATTCGATCGATAAGCCCGACGCCCTGCCGCCCCCGGGCGAAACGGTGCGACGGGGGCAAGGTCACGTCGTCTCCGCTCGCCGTCCCGTCACTCGCCTGGATAGGGTGGTGAGCGGTGTGCCGGGAAGCCTGGTCGGCGAACGTTTCCTGCTGCTCTGACACCGCTTGGATGGACCGCGCGTATGACCGACCGCACCCCGCCCCCGGGCCGCGCCCGCCGCCTCTTTTCGCGTACCTCCTGGCCGGAGGCCCGCTTCCTGGCTGACGTGCTGCGGACCGAGACCTTCGGCGGCGGCCTGCTACTGCTCGGCGCGGTGATCGCGCTGCTCTGGGCGAACTCGCCCTGGGGCGACTCCTACACCAACCTGGCATCGTGGGTGCCCTGGCCGGGCGGGTCCGACCTGCACCTGAACCTGGACCTCGCCACCTGGGCGGCCGACGGCCTGCTGGCGATCTTCTTCTTCGTGGTCGGGCTCGAGCTCAAACGCGAGTTCGTCGCCGGCGACCTGCGCGATCCACGACGTGCCGCCCTGCCGGTCGTCGCGGCGGTCGGCGGCATGATCGTTCCGGCCCTGATCTACGTCGGCATCAACCTCTCCGCCGGTGGCGAGAACCTGCGCGGCTGGGCCATCCCGACCGCCACCGACATCGCCTTCGCGCTCGCCGTGCTGGCGGTCATCGGATCCCACCTGCCGCAAGGGCTCCGCGCCTTCCTGCTCACCCTGGCCGTGGTGGACGACCTGCTCGCGATCACGGTCATCGCCATCTTCTACACCGGCGACTTCAAACTCATGCCGCTGCTGCTCGCGCTGCTGCCGATCGCCCTCTTCGGCCTGCTCGTGCAGCGCCGCAAGACCTGGTGGTGGGCGCTGATCCCGCTGGCCCTGGTGGCCTGGACCCTGGTGCACGAGTCGGGCGTGCACGCCACGGTGGCCGGCGTCCTGCTCGGCTTCACGGTGCCGGTCCTGCGCGGCCGGGAAGGGGACAAGCACGGGCTCGCCGAGCACCTCGAGCACCGCTGGCGGCCGATCTCCGCCGGCTTCGCCGTCCCCGTCTTCGCCTTCTTCGCCGCCGGAGTGTCCCTACGCGGTGCCGACCTCGGCGCCGTGATCACCGACCCGATCGTCGTCGGCATCGTCGCTGGCCTAGTGCTCGGCAAGGTAATCGGTATCTTCGGCTCGACGTTCCTGCTCGCCCGGTTCACCCGAGCCGAGCTGGACCGGGACATCACCTGGACCGACCTGCTCGGGGTCTCCCTACTGGCCGGCATCGGATTCACCGTGTCGCTGCTGATCGGTGAACTCGCCTTCGACAGCAGTGCCGCCGATGACAACGTCAAGGCTGCCGTACTCAGTGGGTCCCTGATCGCGGCGCTGCTCGCCTCCGTCGTGCTGACCCGACGCAACAAGGCCTATCGGCGTATCGCCGTGAAGGAGCGGGTGGACAGCAACCGCGACGGGGTACCCGACGTTTACCAGCACCGCGACGACTGACCAGGCCGACCGGTCGCCGACGGACGCCACCGCGCTTCCGTCGGCGAAACCGCCAAAGCGCGGCAGCGGGCGAACCGAACTCGGTCGGTTCGCCCGCTGCCGGCGCAGGGCGTACCGCCCGGAAGGTCAGCCGAGCTGCCCGGCCGCGTCCAGGATCAGCCAGAGGCCACACCCGGCGAAGAGCAGCGCCGCACCGAAGCGCACGGTCCGCTCGGGCAACCTGCGACCGAGTACCCGCCCCACCATGATCGCCAAGGCGTCCGCGGCGACCATGCCGAGCGTGGATCCGACCCAGGTACCGAACCAGCCGTACTGGGTCGCCAGGGTGATGGTCGCCAGCATGGTCTTGTCGCCCAGCTCGGCGAGGAGGAACGCGACGCCGACCACCACCGCCGGCCGACCCGACCGGTCCGCCTTGCGGCGCTCCTGCTCGGTGAGGCGGTCGCCGCGAAGCGTCCAGGCGCCGAAACCGAGAAACGCCACGCCGGCGAGGAGCGCGATCCATCCGGTAGGCAGCGCCGCACCGAGCCCGTAGCCGATCGCCACCGAGGCGAGGTGTACGACGGCCGTGGCCACGGTGATGCCGACCAACACCGGCAACGGTCGAAACCGGGTGGCAAAGGTCAGCGCCATCAGCTGGGACTTGTCCCCCAACTCGGCGACAAAGACGACGCCGAAGCTCACTCCCAGCGCAACGAGGAAACCCGCCATGACATCCTTCCGATCCGGCCGGAAAGAGGCACGGAGGGACCTCGACCCGGCTACCAACCTGGGTCGAAGGTCTCGCCCGCCCCGCAGAGCGGGGCCGTGTGGCCGGGCGCCGGAACACCAGTGTGTCGACCACGACGTTGGGGGCTACTCCCCTTCGCGCCGACCACCCTAGCCGACCACCGACGACGCTGATGTCGGCGGACCGGCCAGGCCGGTTGGTAGAGGAGGGGGCGGGCCGGTGAGTCGAGGAGGGGCCGGCGGCGTCCGCCTACTCGGCGCGGGCGAGCGTGACGCCGAACAGGCCGGCCGGATCCGTCCAGAACTCACTGGTGACGAAGCCCGCCGCGCGCAGCTCCGCCGCGATCCCCTCGGGTCGGAACTTCGCCGAGACTTCGGTCCGTAGCTCCTCCCCGGCGGCGAACGTCACCTCGGTGTCGAGCACCTGCACCCGCATCGGGTGCCGGGCCCGCAGCCGCATCTCGATCCACTCCCGCTCCGGATTCCAGAGCGCGACGTGGTCGAAGGCCGCTGGGTCGAAATCGGCACCCAGCTCCCGGTTGATCACCCGCAGTACGTTGCGGTTGAACTCGGCGGTCACCCCCGCCGCGTCATCGTATGCGGGAACAATGACGGCCGGATCCTTCACTAGGTCGGTGCCGACCAGCAGCCAGTCCCCCGGCTCCAGCGCGACGCGCATCGCCGCGAGGAACTCGGCGCGCTCGGCCGGCAGCAGGTTGCCGATCGTCCCGCCGAGAAACACCACGAGCCGCCGCCCACCCGCCGGCAGCCGATCAAGATGCCGGGTGAAGTCGCCAACGATTCCCCGGACACGCAGGCCGGGATAGTCCACGGCGATCCGGGCGGTGGACTCACGCAGCGCACTCACTGACACGTCCAGCGGCACAAAGGTGCCCAGGTCGCCGTGGCGGGTGAACGCGTCCAGCAACAGCCGGGTCTTCTCCGAGGAACCGGAGCCCAACTCGATCAGCGTCTTGGCACCACTCATCGTCGCGATCTCAGCAGCCCGCTCCAGCAACACCGCCCGTTCGGCCCCGGTCTGGTAGTACTCCGCCAGCCGGGTGATCTCCTCGAAGAGCTGGCTGCCCCGAGCATCGTAGAACCACTTCGGGGACAACCACTTCTCCTCGGCGGTCAACCCGGCACGAACATCCTGCCGCAGGTTGCGGCCCAGGTCCTGCTCTTCGAGGTGGATCTCCAGCGGCTCTGCGCTCATGTCTGTCCCTTCCTCATTGGCGTCTCCGGCGGTATCAACGGCCTGGCGATCACTCCGCCAGCAGGGCACTGGTCCGCACCCCGGTGGCGGTCGCCACCACCAGCTGCCCCTCTGGCACCGCCTGCCAGTCGGGGTCGTCGTCGTGCGGCTCGGACGCCAGCAGCACCGAGTCCGGCGTCCGACGGATCGACAGGCTGTGCCCGGCGACGCTCGCCACCGCCGTGTGCCCATCGGTGAGCAGCAGGTTGAGCCGGGACCCGGGGGCGGCCCGGGCCACCGCCACCACCGTCTCCGCCACGGCGCGGCCCGGCTCGACCCCGGCGCGCAGCCGGTGCCGGACCAGCGCCCAGAGCAGCGCTGCATCGGTGGGCGCGTCGAGGGTGAGCAGGTCACGCACCGGCAACGCACCAGCGAGCGAGGCCAGGCTGTCCGGCCAGCCGCGAACCGCCCCGTTGTGGCTGAACAGCCACCGCCCTTCCAGAAACGGCGCGGCGGCCGTCTCGAGCACCGGCATGCCGACGGTCGCGGACCGGACCGCCGCGAGGATCGCGCCCGCCCGGGTGACGCCGGCCAGCTGGGCGATCGTCGGGTCGGTCCAGATCGGCTGCGCCCGCCGGTAGCGGACCGGATCGCCGTCGTCGGAGTACCAACCGACACCGAAGCCGTCGGCATTGATACACCCGCCACGGCGCATGTCCTTCGGCGCCCAGGATTGTTGGACCAGCGACGCCGGCGGATCGAAGAGCAACTCCCGCAGGGTGATCGGCGGCCCGAGATAGACCAGGTGACGGCACATCAGCGGGCCCTCACTCGGGTGCTTCTTCGGGGGCGACGTCCCGCGCGCAGCGGAAACCACTGAAAATCTGCCGCCGAATGGGATAGTCCCAGTTTCGGAAGGTGCCCCGGCAGGCCGCCCGGTCGGTACCGAACGATCCGCCGCGCAACACCCGGTAATCATCACCGAAGAAGACTTCGGAGTACTCCCGGTACGGAAAGGCCGTGAAGCCGGGATGGCCGCGGAAGGTGGTCGAGGTCCACTCCCACACGTCGCCGATCAGCTGGTGGACACCGAGCGGCGACGCACCCGCCGGGTAGGCCCCGACCGGCGCCGGCCAGAGGTGCTGCTGGCCCAGATTGGCGTGGCTGGTCGTCGGCTCACCGTCGCCCCACGGGTAGCGGCGGGACCGACCGGTCGCCGGGTCCCAGCGGGCCGCCTTCTCCCACTCCGCCTCGGTCGGCAACCGCTTTCCCGCCCAGGTGGCGTAGGCCTGCGCCTCGTACCAGCCGACATGCACCACCGGCTCGTCGTCGCGTACCGGCGCCCATCGGCCGAAGCGGCGGTAGGCCCAGCCGTCGCCGTCCGGGCGCCAGTGCAACGGTGCCGTCAGGCCCACCTCCTGCAGGTGCGCCCACCCCGCGCTGCTCCACCACCGTGGGTCGCGGTACCCGCCCTCGGCGATGAAGGCCGCGTACGCACCGTTGGTGACCGGCGCCGCGTCGATGACGTACGCGGGCAGGTGCACCCGGTGGGCGGGGCGCTCGTTGTCCAACGCCCAGGGATCGGTGTCGGTGCCCATGGTGAACTCACCGGCCGGAACCAGTACCTCCCCGCCGACCCGGACCCGAGGCTCCGGCGGCGGCGGCGCGTCGAAGACAGCCGGACCGGAGCGCAGCTGATGGGTCGCGAGCATGGTCTCGTCGTGCTGCTGCTCGTGCTGGACGATCATGCCGAAGGCAAAGCCGTCGGCGACCAGCCGCCGATCGGTGAAGGTCACCCCGTCGAGGAGGTCGAAGACCTTGTCCCGGACCGTCGACACATATGCCCGCGCCTGCGGCGGCGGCAGCAACGGCAGCGCCGGCCGGTCCCGGCGCGGCTGCTTGAAGGCGTCATAGAGCTCGTCGATGTCCTGGCGGACCGGCTCCCGGCCGCCAACGTCCCGGACCAGCCAGAGCTCTTCCTGGTTGCCGACGTGGGCGAGGTCCCAGACCAGGGGCGACATCAGCGGTGAATGCTGTCGCACCAGGTCGGCGTCGTCAACCGCGTCGGTCAACACCTCGGTACGGGCCCGGGCCCGGGCCAGCTCCGTCGCGATGTGCTCCCGCAGTCGTACCCCGTCGGGCCGGTCGGTTGTCTCGGTCACCGCCGCCTCCTTCCCGCGGCCTCCCGCCGCCGTCGTACGCCTCGGTCAAGGTCGTCGTGCAGGGCGGCCGGTAGCCCCAGCCGGGGCAGCACGGTCAGCGCCAGATCAAAAAGGTCGGCGGCCGTCGCCGCGAGAGCGTCGTCGTGCAGGCCGTACCGGGCGGCGGCGATCCACCGCTGCGCCTGTGCCCCGACGAGCGAGCGGGCGGCCCGGGTGACGGCCGGTTCGGAGAGCAACGCGGCGACCACCGCCACCGGCACGGACCAGCTGCCTTCCGGTTGGGCGTCGAGGTAGCGCAGCTCCAGGTAGCCGCGGGGACGCACCGGCGGAAAGAGCGTGCTCACGTGGTAGTCGAGATCGTCGACTGTGGGGGGCCGGGGCAGCGCGCCAGCGAGCCAGTCGGCGAAGGTGACGCCGACCGGAGCCGTCCAGTCCGGCCCATCCCGCACGCAGAGCAACGGGGCAGCGAGGACGTACGCCGTCCAACTGGCGATCGGATCCGCGGTGCCCTGCTCGGGAGTCCACACCGCCCGGGTCCGCGCCGGGTCGATGGCCAGCCATGCGGCCATCCGGGCCGAGACCCAGCCGGTCGCTCGCCCGGCATGCCGGCCGGCGGTGGCGAAGGCGGCGATCAGGGGTGGACCGATCGCGTGTGCCGTGGCCCAGCGGTCGGCGAGCTGATCCGCCTCGCCGACATCCAGGCAGACCTGGAGGCTGGCGGTGCTGTACATCATCCTGCGCCCGGCCGGGCCACGGCGATCGAAGACCTGGCGCATCGCCCGGTACCGCGGGGTTTCGAACACGGGACGGGGTGATCGGTGGGCGTCAATCCCACCGGCACCGAGGACCAGCCCGGCTCGCTCGAGTAACGCGGTGAGTTCGGCGATCTCGGCTTCGGTGGCGGTGACGAGGGCCATGACCGAGGTATGTGTTGCGGTGGAGATCTCCACCTGCCCGCCGGGCTCGACAGTGACGGAGCCGCCATGCCTCAGCGGCTGGGCGGGGCTCGTCGTGTCCAGGGTGCGGGGGCTGTGCGGCCCGAGGGCTGCCCGTAGGCGGTTAGCCCCGACCGGACGGGCGGGGTCGACCGCATCGTGCACGGTCCATTCAAGCTCGACGCCGAGCCATCGGGGCGGGCCGGTCTTGAAACAGATCCGCGACAGGTGGCTCGCAGCCGCGGCCGGGGAGGTGAGGACCGTGCCGTGATCCACCTCCGGCGACGTCACCATGGTCCGGCCCCTTTCGCCGCGCCGACGTCCAACCCGTGCCACCGTAACGCGGATCACCACGAAGGTGGATGCCCGCGAGCCAGCCTCCCTCTGTCTAGCAGACGAACTCCGTAAATCCGGGTGGAATACCGGAGCCCCCGCGGCGGGTGGGGCTCCGCGGCGCAGCACCCCCGCCCGCGGTGGGTACGGTGTTGGCGTGTTGACATCGGGTGTCGTGCTCAGCGGTCGATACCGCCTGGACGAACGGATCGCCACCGGCGGCATGGGGGACGTCTGGCGGGGCGTCGATCTGATCCTGGACCGCCCCGTGGCGGTGAAGGTACTGCTACCAACGCTCGTCTGTGACCCCGATTTCATCACCCGGTTCCGCTCTGAGGCGCGGATCATGGCCGCCCTGCGGCACCCGGGGGTGGTGCAGGTCTTCGACTGCGGCGCGGACGAGCTCCCCAACGGCGACCAGGCCAACTACCTGATCATGGAGTTTGTTACCGGCGAACCCCTGTCCCGACGGATCGAGGCCGCCGGTGGGCTCGACGTGGCCGAGACGATGTCAATCGTCGAGCAGGCCGCAGCAGCGCTGGAAGCTGTGCATCGCCGTGGCGTCGTGCACCGGGATATCAAGCCAAGCAACCTGGTGGTGCAGGAGAACGGTGCCGTTGTGCTGGTCGACTTCGGGGTCGCCCGTTCGACTGGCGTGACGAGCATCACCAGCACCAACGCCGTACCGGGAACCGCGCTCTACATGGCACCGGAGCAGGCCGCCGGGCGTCCGGTCTCCGGTGCCACCGACATCTACGCGCTCGGGGCGGTGGCCTACTGCTGCCTCAGCGGCAGCCCGCCATTCACCGGCGAAAACCCGCTGCAGGTCGCCGTCGCGCACCTCGACGAAGAGCCCCCCGAGCTACCCCACGACATTCCGGAGGCGGTGCGGGCGCTGGTCCGCCGAGCTCTGGCGAAGAACCCCGAGAGCCGGTTCAGCAGTGGGGCTGCGATGGCAGCGGCCGCCCGCGCCGCGGTGTCGGATCCCACCGCGGCAACCGCACCGACGGCTCGGGTGGTTCCGGCGACGCTGCGCACTGCCGAGCCGAAGACGCTCACCGATAATCCGGTCGTCGACACGTACCGCCCCGGCCGACGCGGACCGCTGGTTGGGGCGGTGGCCACCGCGGTGGTGGCGGTCGCCGGCCTGGCCACGGCGGTGGCTCTCGGCGGCGCTGCCGCGGACCGCCCGGGCGGGACGCCGTCGTCGGCGCCGACAACGGCGGGCGACGACGGGGCAGCCCCGCCGCCCGTCGCGACGACCAGTTCGGCGCCGCAGCGCCCCTATCAACCGAACGGGTCCACCAGTAAGCCGCCGCCGGCACCGACACCAACCCTTTCGGCATCGGCATCGGCATCGGTGTCGGCTTCGGCGGACCCATCGCCGAGCCCGAGCGAGCCGCCGAACTCCTCGGAAACGCCCGAGCCGCCGCCATCGCCAAGCTCCGAGCCGTCCGATCCGAGCGACGCCCCCACGACGACGCCACCGGCCCCGACCACCACCCCCGGGGCAGGAGCGTGACCCGGAGCGCCGGAGCGGTGTCGGCTGGTCAGCTGTCGAGCAGCTCCTGCATCCGGCTGATCTCAACGTTCTGTTCGACGGCGACCGAGTTCGCGAACTCCAGCAGCACCGGCTCCGCACCGACCTTCAGCAAACCGATGGACATTTCGACAGCCCCGGCGTGGTGATCGCTCATCATCTCCACGAAGAGTCGGTCGAACTCGGCACCCTGAGACTCGGCGAGACGGCGCATCGCCTCCGGCGACTGCATGCCACGCATCGTGCTGTGGTCGTGCTCGGGAACCTCCACCGGAAGGTTGCGGGCGGCGAGCCAGGCCCGCAACACCTCGATCTCCGGCGCCTGACTGGCCCGGATCCGCTCAGCCAGCGCCGCCACCTGTGGATCGGCGGCCCGTCCCGGGGCCAACTCCGACATCTCCAGCGCCTGCTCATGATGCGGGATCATCATCTGGACGTACCAGGTATCCAGCGAGTTGTGCGCTCCGGTGGCGATCGCCCGCACCTCGTCGGCAGGGCGGATTCGAGCCGGCTCTCCGGGCCGGCCGGGCACGATGACCGACGGACCGGGGCTGTCGTCGACCCCAGTTGCCGTCGGCACCGCAGATCGTGACCGGTCCTGGGCGACCCCCTGCCACACCACCACGCCGAGCAACAGAGCCACCGTCGTCACAGCGGCCAGCACCCACCTACCCCGCACGGTCATTCGACACCCCCTAGCGGTCAAGGTCACGATGATCGTAGCCATCGACAACTGAGAGTATATGTGACATACATCACCGCCTTTCGCCTCGGCGGGCCCGGCTATCGGCAGCCCAAGAGCCTCGCCGCGCCGAGATCAACCAGAGCCAGCGGGCCGGACCGGATCGGATCGATCGCAATAGCTATCGACACTCGACATTGCAGCGGTAGGGTGTGGCCAGTCTTCACACCTCGCGAAGGGCCCCGCCGATGAGCAGATCCCGCACGCCGCGGTCCCGCTGGCTCGGCACACTGAGCCTGGCCGCGGCCGGCCTTCTCCTGACGAGCGTGGCCGCGCTGGCGCCCCAGGGCGCCAGCGCGGCCACCACCAAGTCCAGCGCCGTCACCACCGCGGACATCCCCGGGGTTGACGAGATCCGCAGCAGCCCCAACCTGAAGCAGGTCGCCAACCTGCCACTGGAAACACCGCTCGACGCGACGAACAGCGACCTCGCCTTCCAGGGCCGGTACGCCTTCGCCGGCAACTACAACGGCTTCGTTATCTACGACATCTCGCGTCCGGCCGCACCGACGGTCGTCTCCCGCGTGCTCTGTCCCGGCTCGCAGAATGACATCTCCGTCCACGGCGACCTGCTCTTCCTCTCCACCGACTCGCCCCGCAGCGACGACTCGTGCGACAGCATCAGGGTGCCGTCAAGCGAGACTCAGTGGGAGGGCATCAAGATCTTCGACATCAGCGACAAGGGCAACCCCCGCTACCTGAAGAGTGTGCAGACCGCCTGCGGTTCGCACACCCACACGCTGGTGCCCGGCCGAAACAAGGCGACGATGTACATCTACGTCTCGTCGTACGGCCCGTCGGACACGTACGTCGGCTGCCCGCCACCGCACGACTCGATCTCCATCGTCAAGGTGCCGGTACACCGGCCCACCGACGCGGCGGTGGTGGCCACCCCGAACCTCTTCCCCGACGGCGGCTACGAGGGCGTGCCGGGACAGAAGTCGGCGACCAGCGGTTGCCACGACATCACTGCCTACCCGTCGAAGAACCTGGCCGCCGGTGCCTGCATGGGTGACGGCATCCTGATGGACATCTCGGACCGCGAAGCGCCGCAGGTCATCAACCGGGTCCGGGACACCGAGAACTTCGCCTTCTGGCACTCCGCCACCTTCAACAACGCCGGCACAAAGGTGATCTTCACCGACGAGCTGGGCGGTGGCGGTGCCCCCACCTGCAACGACACCATCGGTCCCAACCGGGGAGCCGACGCCATCTACGACATCGTCGGTCGCGGCGACGACCGCACCCTGGTCTTCGGCAGCTACTTCAAAATCCCGCGGGAGAACGCCGACACCGAGAACTGCGTGGCACACAACGGCTCGCTGATCCCGGTGTTCGGGCGGGACATCATGGTCCAGGCGTGGTACCAGGGCGGCATCTCGGTCTGGGACTTCACCAACTCGGCCAACCCCCGCGAGATCGCGTACTGGGAGCGGGGCCCGCTGGACGAGGAAAACCTGGTCCTCGGCGGCTCCTGGTCCGCCTACTGGTACAACGGCTACATCTACTCCAACGACATCACCAAGGGCCTGGACGTTCTCCGGCTCAACGACTGGCGCACCTGGACGGCCAACTTCGTCCGCTTCCCGGAGCTGAACGCACAGACCCAGAATGGTCGCTTCGGCTGGTAACCGACGGGTAACCGCGCAGCCCGATCCCGACCGGACGCATCGTGGGGCCGGCTTCCATCCGGAAGCCGGCCCCACGTCTCGCTCGGCGGTCCGGCGTGACTCAGGCCCGCGTCACTGGCTGCTGCAGCTCCGTCACCCCGGCCGCGGGATCATCGGCACAGTACTCCAGGTACAGCTCGCGGGCGTAGCCCTCGGCCCGCCAACCGTTCTCCTCGATCCACTGAGCCAGCAGCTGCAGGGTCCCCGCGACCTCATTCATCGACCCGCGGTGAATCACCGTGGCCGCTGCCGGCACCGCCGGCAGGTCAACGACCGCCAAGTCCCGCGCCAGATCCGGGCTGACCGCGACCTCGATGGCGGCATGCACGACAACCTGCTCCCCGTCCCCGGCCGGCTCGTAATATGCCAGGCCCGGCCCGGCCGGCGACATCTCCGCCGCGGCCAGCCGCCGGAACAACTCCGGGTAGAGCGGCTGAATCGCCCGACCAATGTCAGCGGGCTCGTAGCTGGCCGCCGTCGTGGTCAACTCCGCGACGCGGAGCGTCGGTAGCTCCTTGAGCACGACATCCTGCGTGGTCATCCGACCCTCTCTCTCGATCGCCCGGAGCCTCGCCTCGATCCGGGTCAACCGCGCGGCGTCCGCGGCAAGCTGCGCCGCCAGCTGGGCCCGACGCAGCCGCAGCATGCCGCGCAACTCCGCGACATCCAACGCGTCGTCGAGGACCTGCTGCACCTGGGCCAGCGTGAGACCAAGATCCTTCAACGCGATCACCCGGTTGAGCCGGCGCAGCTGGTCGGCCGTGTAGTACCGGTAGCCGCTGCGGGCGTCAACAGCGACCGGCCGGAGCAGACCGATGCGGTCATAGTGTCGCAACATCCGCACCGATACCCGGCCGAGCCTGGCGAAGTCTCCGATAGAGAACATGGTCCCTCCACGGTCGGCCCTGACACGATGTCAGAGTCAACCCCCGGACCATCCTCAGCCGGGCGACGGCACGTCGTCCCCCGGGCTACGCCGCGGTCCGACCAGCCGGCGCACGACCGGCAGTGCGTTCCACTTCGCCGCGCCGACCAGGTCCCGGGCATGCTCCAGCACCGTGTAGTCCGGGCGGGCTCGGCCGGCGGCGATGGCCCGATCCAAGTCGTTGCCGCAGCTGGTCAGCACGCGGCCGAAATCCCGGCGTACCGGCTCGGCCAGGTCGTAGCGGAAGGAGCGGTGCAGCCGGGCGAAGACCGGTTTGTAGAGCCGGGCCCGCTCGTGCAGACCGGAGGAGTACGACATCGGGTTCTTCGGTCGCCGCCGGATGTAGTCCGGCAACAGATCGGCGAAGGCGCGCCGGACGATCCACTTCTCCTGCCCCGCGCGCAGTTTGAGCCCGATCGGCAACCGCATCGCGAGCTCGACCACCCTCGGGTCGAGGAACGGCACCCGGGCCTCCACCCCGTACGCCATGCTGGTGCGGTCCACGCGTTGCAACTCCGTACGGCCAAGATTGCTGATCTTGTGCAGGAAGAGCCGATGGGCATCCTGCGGGCCGACCCGGTGGTACATCGGGTAGCCGCCGAACAACTCGTCCGAGCCGTCGCCGGTGAGCGCCACCTTGACGCCCAACTCGCGCAGCCGTCGGAAGAGCGGCACCGAGACCACCGCGTTGATGATGTCGCCGTACTCGGTGAGTTCCGAAATCCGGATCGCCTCCCGGATCTGGGCCAGGCGAATGTCTCGCGGCTGCAACTCCACCACCTCGTGCGGGACCCCAAGGTCCTTCGCCAACCGACGCGCGTAACGCAGGTCGGGGCTCTCCGGCACGCCGACGGTGACCGCCACGCAGTCCGGGTGCAGCTCGCGGGCGTGTAGCAGCGCGAGGGAACTGTCCAGGCCACCGGAGAGGACCACACCGACGGTGAGGTCGGTGTCCAGCCGTGCCCGGATGCTGTCGGTGAGGGCGGCCCGGACGAGCAGGGCGGCCTCGTCCGGGTCGTCCACGATTGGCAGCCCCGCACCGAGGGCGAGCAGGTTGACGTACGGACGCAGGCAGGCTGCGACGTCGGCCTGCACCCAGCCGTGGTGTCCGGGCGGCACCTCGGTAACCGGCGCGCCGAAGCCGACCAGGGCCTTGACCTCGCTCGCCACATGCACACACCCCGGGGTCTGGGTCCAGTACAGCGGCTTGACCCCGAGCGGATCACGCACCAGGTACGCCCGTCCGCTGGCCCGTTCGACGATCACGAAGGCGTACTCACCGCGCAGCCGGGAGACCATCGCCTCGCCCCAGTGCAGGTACCCCGCGAGTACCACTTCGGTGTCGCTCGCCCCACGGAATCGGTGACCCAGGGCGGTCAGCTCCGCGCGCAGCTCATGGTGGTTGAAGACCTCGCCGTTGTAGCAGAGCACCCACCGCTCGTCGGCGGAGACCCAGGGTTGCACGGCCCGCTTCCGGTCCACCACCGGCAGCCGGCGCACCCCGGTGAGCAGGCCCGTCTCGGATCGGGTCTCGGTCACTTCACCGCGGGGCGCCAGGATGGCGAGCATCTGTCGGAAGACAGCCGGATCGGCCTCCGGACCGAGGCTCACCGCGATCCCACCCATGCGTTCAGACCCCCAGCTCGGCTTCGTATACCCGACGCAGTCGACCGCGCGCCCCGGGCGCCAGGCACAGGTGCCAGGCCTGCCCCTCGTCAACCACGTTGACCTCGCCCGACCGCTGCCGGGCGAGAAGCAGTTCGGCGAGGACGTCCCGGGCTCCGAAGCGGTCGAACCAGTTCATCTCCACATCCGCGGCCCAGCCGAGGCAGTGCCCGCTGGGCAGCACTGCCGCATACCCGAGCTGGCGCAGCCGGTACTGGTGCTCCGCGCTGCGTACCAGGCTGGTCACCCAGAGCGGCGGGGTGCCGGCGGGGGCGTGGGCGACGAACTCGCGGGCGATGTCGTTGAGTAGTGCCACCATCTCCCGGCGGGATCGGCGGAACAGCAACCCGGCGGTCTGTGGAGCAGCGCCGGGGCGGATTCGGTGCCGCAGTGCCCGCATTCCGCGCTCGAAGATCGTGGCCGGCTGTTCCTGGTAGCGGAAGCGCAGCAGGTCCCGGCGGCGCAGCCACTCCAGGTCAACCAGGTCGGTGCTCTGGTTGACCTGCTCGTCGGTGCGGTAGGTGAGCGCGTCGCGCCACCACATGACGTCGATGCGCGAGAGCAGGTAGATCCGGACCAGGGCGGTAAGGTCAGCCGCGGAACTGCGCTCGCTCGGCTGGTAGCGAGCCATCTCCAACAGCAGCGTCTCGCGCGCGCCGACCAGCCCTGATGGAGTGGCATCCAGCACCGCCGCGATGGCCGGCTCGCGCAACCGCTGGTCGATCAGCACCTGGCGGGCTACGGTGCTGGCGACGCCAGCGAGCGCAGCCACCTCAATCAACAAATCGGCGACGGCCGCTCGGTACGCGTCCAGGTCGGGCTCGCCGGCCGGAAGCCGGCGGGACACGTCTGCCGCCGCGCGGCGGGCGGAAGCCGGGATGGACGGGCCGGGCTGCTGGCCCGGGCTTCGGCTGGGCACACGCATCGTCGGCCCCCTCTCCCGTCTTCGCACGCCAGGAAGCGTCACTCTGCGTGAGATCGTAATCACCTCTAGCGGGTATTAGGCCGAATATTCCTCCTATTTCCCCGTTAAGAACCTAAAACAGCTTGGAAGGGAGCTAAGCACCAGCATGCGGACAGCTAGCCAGGGATCCGGCGGGGCCCGCAGCCCCGCCACCCGGGTTCGCAACCGCACCGCCACCCGCGGCAACATCGGCCGACGCAATGATGTGCCGGTCGGCGAAGCGGGCCCCGAGTCGTGATGAAAGGCTTGTCGCATGAGCTCCGCACCCGTTAGGCCAGATCCAGCTGCCGAACCGTCCACTGCCGACGAGGCGACCGCCTTCGTCGACCTGGGCCTGCGCGACGAACTCCTCGCCGCGCTCGCCGCGCTCGGCTACGAGGAGCCGACGCCGATCCAGCGGGAGGCGATCCCTCCCCTGCTCGCCGGACGGGACCTACTCGGCCAGGCTGCCACGGGCACCGGCAAGACGGCCGCATTCGCCCTACCGTTACTGCAACGGATGCCCGCCGACCGGTCGACCGCCGATCCGGTGGCGCTGGTGCTGGTACCCACCCGAGAGCTGGCAGTGCAGGTCTCGGAGGCGTTCCATCGGTACGGCAAGGAACTTGGCACCCGGGTGCTGCCAATCTACGGCGGCCAGCCGATCGGTCGGCAGCTGCGGGCTCTGGACGCGGGGGTGGACATCGTGGTGGCCACGCCCGGCCGAGCGCTCGACCACATCGCTCGTGGCACCCTCCGCCTGGGTGACGTCGGCACCGTCGTGCTGGACGAGGCCGACGAGATGCTGGACATGGGCTTCGCCGAGGACATCGAGGCGATCCTGGAACACGCGCCGGAACAGCGGCAGACCGTCCTCTTCTCGGCGACCATGCCGGCCCGCATCGACGGCATGGCCCGGGCGTATCTGACCGACCCGATCCGCATCCTCATCGCGCGGGAGAAGCCGGTGGCGGGGGAGGCACCCCGGGTACGGCAGAGCGCGTACCTGGTGGCCCGAGCGCACAAACCCGCCGCGCTGGGCCGGGTGCTGGACGTCGAGTCCCCCACTGCGGCGATCGTCTTCTGCCGCAGCCGGGAGGAGGTTGACCGGCTCACCGAGACGATGAACGGTCGCGGCTACCGGGCCGAGGCGCTGCACGGCGGGATGAGTCAGGAGCAGCGAGACCGGGTGATGGGTCGACTGCGTGCCGGCACCGCCGACCTGCTGGTCGCCACCGACGTGGCAGCGCGGGGCCTGGACGTCGAGCAGCTCAGCCACGTCGTCAACTACGACGTCCCCTCGGCGCCCGAGTCGTACGTGCACCGGATCGGCCGGGTGGGGCGAGCCGGCCGGGAGGGAGTGGCGATCACTCTCGCCGAACCGCGGGCGCACCGGATGCTCAAGACCATCGAGCGGGTCACCGGTCAACGGATCACCATCGACAAGATCCCCACCGTGGCGGACCTGCGCAATCGTCGCCTGGAACTCACCCAGGCGGCGCTGCGGGAGAGCCTGCTGGAAGACGACCTGGAGCCGTTCCGGGTGATCGTCGAGTCGCTGAGCGACGAGTTCGACCTGATGGAGGTGGCCCTCGCCGCGGTACGCCTGGCCCACGAGGCCACCCTGCCGGGCGCGCTGGAGGAGGAAGAGGAGATCCCGCAGATCGCGGTTCGCCCACCCCGGACCGGCCGACCGGGACAGGAGGGCCGGGGGGAGCGTCGGCCGGGACGGCCCCGGAGCGCCGGCACCACCCAGGTCTTCGTCGGGCTGGGCCGGCGGGCCGGGGTCCGACCGCAGGATCTGGTCGGCGCGATCACCGGCGAGACCGGCATGAACGGACGGGACATCGGCTCGATCGAGATCGCAGACCGCTTCTCGCTGGTGGAGGTGCCGTCGGGGCTGGCCGACGAGGTGATCTCGGGCCTGCGCGGCAGCACCATCAAGGGACGCCGGGCAACCGTTCGCCGCGACCGGGACACCGACGGGGGTGACCGCCGCCAGCAGCACCGTTAGCGGGCGCGCGGTCGCCAACGCGCTGGCATTGACGAGGGCGTGTTAGCGGCCCTCGTCGGCGGCGATCGGCTCCTCGCCACCGCGTGCTACCAAACTCCGGGCGCACCAGCCGGCCAACGGTGGTCGGCATTGGTGCGCCCGAGGTGTTTCGGTTGTCACCATGGCGATTCGGCACCAGATTTCGCCTCCCCCGAAATGAAGTCGACGCGTTTTGTTGCGAAAATGCCCGGCGATAGGTCAAACTTTGACCCACACCCCGCCCCCACACAGGGAGTAATCGGCCATGGCAAGAAAAGTAATCACGGTTCTGACCGACGACCTCGACGGCGGGAAAGCCGATCGGACCGTTGAGTTCAGCCTGGACGGCGTGGCGTACACCATCGACGTGTCCGACGAGAATGCGGGCATCCTCCGGAAGACGCTGGATCCGTATCTGAGCGCCGGCCGCAGGATCGGCCGGGGCGGCGTGGACACGTCACGGACGCTGCGACGGGGCACCAGCACTGGAATAGACCGGGAGCAGAACCGTGCGATCCGGGAATGGGCCGCGCAGAACGGCTACAAGATTTCTGAGCGCGGTCGCATCCCGGTAGAGGTGGTCGAGGCGTACAAGAAGCGCTGAGCGCCCAGGTACCCGCCCGAGCGGGGCCGTGCCGAGTCCGGCACGGCCCCGCTGCCTTTTCGCCGGCCAAACGGCCCGCCGCCAGTGCCGCGCCCCGCACTCACCACCATGCCGGCGGGCGGTCGCCCGACCGGGCCCGCTCCACCAGGAACAGACACGTTTCGGAATCGACCGCGAGGGACCGGAATCGCCGGACCACCGACGGTCGCCCGGTAGCTGAATTGATCCGGGCTCGCCGACATTCGACCGTGACCGGGGCTCGGCTCATACCAGTCCACCACCATCGGACTTGGCTACAGCCGGTACCGGCCAGCCAGTTAAGGGCCCCACGATGGTCAGCGCGGGCCGACTGCCCGCATCGGCGATAGCGTGATCCCTGTTGATGGAGACAGCGACTTCACCCGTCCGACTCGATCGATGTCGGGCGATATGCTCCAAATGCTGCACGAGCAGCAATCAACCCGAGAGCATAGATGTCGACTGCCGCATCGCGCTCCGGACAGACCGGCCCCCGCCAGATCTCGGCCAAATCCCTCCTTCGTCGTCGCCCTCCGCATCGCCCCGGGTTTACCAAGTCGCTGCTGGGCCACGGGGGTTAGCGGTTTGCGGAAGGCCGCGCGGCCAGCCATCTGATGCGGTCTATAGCTCCGACGCCGGCCGGATCAGGACCATCTGGCGACACGACATGGCGGAGCACTGCCGGTCGCACCCCGCGAGGGTCACTACCGAGCCATCGGCCAATGCCAGTTGTTGAGGTGATCCGCGCGGGCGGCCGAGTCCGCTAGGCCAACCAGCAACCCGGGCGAACGGCGCTCCTTCGTTCAGCTGGCACGCGCATCGAGGCAGCCCCGGCAGGCCCAAGATTCCACCACAGTCATTGCACAACACACCTTTCACAAGAACTATTGTCTTGCTAGTCTCCCGGCGTGGACTCTCGACCGACGCGGCACATCCGAAACATCCAGGCACTCGGCGCACTGGCCCATCCGGTACGACAGCGCCTGCTCGACGTACTCAAACTGGAAGGGCCCGCTACGGTCGGCGCGCTGTCTGAGGCGACCAACCAGGCGGTCGGTAACGTGAGCCACCATCTTCGCGTCCTAGCCTCGGCCGAGCTCATCGAGGAAGCACCGGAGTTGGCCAGAAACCGCCGGGAGCGGTGGTGGCGTCTTGTCTCCGCGGACGTGCGCTGGAGCCGGGTTGACTTCGATACCGACGCCTTGTCCGAAGCGGTCGCACACGCTGTAGGCACCATGGTGTTCGACCGTCAGGGGGCGTTCTTCCGGCAATGGCTCGCCGAGCGAGGAACCTATGACGCCGCCTGGCACGAGGGGTGCGCTGTCTCCGCCGAGACGTGGCTACGGCTGACCGCCGACGAGACCCGCCAGGTAGCAAACGAGCTGACCGAGGTGCTCACCCGTTGGGCGAACCGAGAGGTCCCGGACGACGGACAGCAGCGGGAATCGGTGTTGGCTGTCGCCCACACCGTCCCTGCGACTCCGTGAGGTCCATACCAGAGCGCCTACCTGCCCGCTGGGGCCTGCTCGCGGATCGAGACTTTCGGCTGTTGTTCCTGGGGGAAACCGCCAGCAAGTTCGGCAGTAGCGTCACCACGGTCGCACTACCCCTGATCGGCGTCGTTGAGTTGCAGGTGAGCGCGTTCACCGTCGCTATGCTGACCGCCTCGGTGTGGCTGCCCTGGCTGGTGCTTGGCCTGCCGGCCGGTGTCTGGGTGGGGCAGCTGCCTCGCCGTACGGTCATGCTGGCCTGCAACGTCGTGTCGGCTGGGGCGTTTGCCAGCATCCCCCTCGCGGCGGTGCTCGACGTGTTGACCGTCGCGCACCTGTTGGCGGTCGGGCTGCTTGCCGGGATGGCCTCGGTCTTCTTCACGACCGCCTACCAGGTTTATCTGCCGGAGCTGGTCGAACCGAGTCACCTTGTCGAGGGCAATGCCAAGCTTCAGGGCAGCGCCTCCGCCGCCCAGGTCGCCGGTCCCGGCGTCGGGGGTCTGCTCGCCCAGTGGCTCGGCGCGGTCACCGGTCTGCTGGTCAACGCCGCCACCTTCCTGCTGGCCACCCTCATGCTCGCCCTGATCCGGGCCCCTGGGCAGCCCCCGGAACCGCGGCTGACCACCCGCCCGTCGCTGCTACGCGAGGTGCGCGAGGGTCTCCGCTTCACGCTGCGAGATCCTTACCTACGTACCCTCACCGCGTTTGGGTCCGCAGCCAACCTCACCCTGATCGGCTACCAGTCCATACTCGTGCTCTTCCTCGTCCGGGAGGTGGGGGTCACCCCCGGGCTCACCGGCCTACTCGTCAGCACGGGCGCCCTCGGCGGCATCCTCGGCGCCATCATCGCCCGACCACTCTGCAGGCGACTGGGCACCGCACGCAGCATCCTGCTCAGCCACCTCGCCGCTGCGCCGTTCGGACTACTGATACCGACAGTTGGTAATGACTGGACGCTCGTGCTGTTCGTCGTCGGGTCGCTCCTACTCGCCACCGGCGTAATGGTCTGCAGCGTGGTCTCGGCGAGCTTCCGCCAGACCTACCCCCCGCCGCACCTACTCAGTCGTGTTGTGTCCACCGCCATGTTCGTCAACTACGGCACGATCCCCCTCGGCGCGTTGCTAAGTGGCGTCCTTGCCTCCGTGATCGGCCTTCGCCCCACGATGTGGGCCATGCTGATCCTGTACGTGTCGTGTTGGACGATTCTCGGCGCGAGCCCGTTGCGTCGGCGAGTGGATCTACCCACCTCGGCCGTGGCCCAGCCTGCCGAGCGGGGGGACCGCACCGCGGGTGCCGTTCCCTACCGCTCCGTCGGTCAACGATGACGGCCGTGCCCCGGATCAGCGCCAGACGACCACCTCGTCCAGCGGCTTGCGGGAGATGTCCGGCACGGTCGCCCCCTCCGCCGGGTAGCCGACCGGAATAATCAGGTTTCCCCGCTCCTCCGCCGGCCGGTCCAACAACTCGTTGAGGAAACGCATCGGACTCGGGGTGTGGGTCAGGGTGGCGAGGCCAGCCTGGTGCAGCGCGGCGAGCAGTAGCCCGACCGCGATCCCCACCGACTCCTTGACGTAGTAGGGGCGGGGACTCTGTGGGCCGCGGTGGACCTCGAAGACGACGATCACCGCTGGGGCGGTCTCCAGGAACGGCTTGCTCGCGTCCGTTCCCAGCGGCGCCAGCGCCGACAGCCACTCCTGCGGGGCGCGCTGCTCGTAGAACACCCGCTCCTCGGCCTCCGCTGCGACACGCAGCCGCCGCTTGAGCTCCGGTTCGGTTACCACCACGAACCGCCACGGCTGCCGGTTCGCGCCGCTCGGCGCCGAGGCCGCCGCCCGCAGGGCGTGCTCGAGCACCCCCTCCGGGACCGGCATCTCGCTGAAGTCCCGCACGGTACGGCGCCGGACCATCGCCTCGGCGAACCCGCGTACCCGAGCCAGCGCCGCCGCGGGCGGCACGCCGTAGTCGGAGAGTGGTCGGACGGCGGGGGGCTGCTCAGCACGGTTCGGCGACATCCGGCCATTGTCGGCCGCCCGGGTGGCGGTGGCCACTCCCGCGTCGGCATGATCGACGTAACGGCCGACGGGAGGCGGAGCGGATGCGGGTGGTCTCACTGGTGCCGTCGCTGACCGAGGCCGTGGCGTTGACGCTGCCCGGGGTGCTGGTCGGTGCCACCGAGTGGTGCACCCACCCGGTGGGGCTGCAGGTGCCCCGGGTCGGCGGCAGCAAGTACCCGGACCTGGACCGGGTCCGCGCGCTCCGGCCGGATCTGGTCCTGCTCAACGTCGAGGAGAACCGGCGTGAGGACGCGGACGCTCTGGTGGCGGCGGGGGTGCCGGTGCGGGTCACCTACCCTCGTACCGTCGATGGGGCGCTCACCGAGTTGGCCGAGCTCCTCACCGAGCTGGGTTCGCCGGGTGAGCCCGAGTGGTTGGTCTCCGCCCGCCGCGTCTGGGCGGACCTGCCCGCGGACCGGTCGCCGCGCCGGGCCGTGGTGCCGGTCTGGCGGCGCCCGTGGGTGGCGCTGGGCCGGGACACGTTCGCCGGGGACGTGCTCCGGCGACTGGGGCTGACCAATCTGTACGCCGACCACGCCGAGCGGTATCCTCGGCCGTCCCTGGACGAGCTACGCGGCCGGGCTCCTGCGCTGGTCGTGCTGCCCGACGAGCCATACCGTTTCACTGTGGATGATGGGCCGGAGGCATTCCCCGGGCTACCGTGCGCCCTCGTCTCCGGTCGGCACCTGACGTGGTACGGCCCGTCCCTGGTGGAGGCGCCCGCCGTCCTGGCCGCCCAGTTGGCGGCACCGGTCACCCACCCGGCGGGTTGACCCACAGGCCCAAGGTCCCGGCTGGCGAACCCCACTTGACCCTGTTCGCACTCATTGCCGCTGCGATCCAATTGAAGTACCACAGACAGTGCGATTCGAGGCACCAGCAGGAAGGGGCGTGGAGACGATGACCGCAACCACCAAGCGGAACGCCGCCGAGACCACCAGCAACCTGAACCAGGTCGAAACCGGGCCGGGGCGAGCCGCCCGCCACGTACTGGCCGGCACCCGCCTGGCGCTGGGCTGGATCTTCCTCTGGGCCTTTCTCGACAAGCTGTTCGGGCTGGGGCGGGCGACCGAAGCCGACAGTGCCTGGATCAACGGCGGCAGCCCGACGAAGGGCTTCCTGAGCTTCGGCGCGACCGGCCCGTTCAAGGGCTTCTACAACAGCATCGCGGGCGCGGCCTGGGCCGACTGGCTGTTCATGATCGGGCTGGCGGCGATCGGCACCGCCCTACTGCTCGGGATCGGCATCCGGGTCGCCGCCGCGACCGGCGGACTACTCATGGTCCTGATGTGGACGGCCGCCCTGCCGCCGTCGAACAACCCGTTCATGGACGACCACCTGATCTACGCCGCGGTGCTGGCGGTCATCGCCCTGCTCAACGCCGGCGACACCTGGGGTCTCGGTCGAGCCTGGGCCGGACTCCCGATCGTACGGCGGATGCCCTGGCTCCGTTGACGATCCCGGTACTCCGCTGGGCGGGTGTCACCACTGGTGACGCCCGCCCAGCGTGGTTACCGCCCCCTGGCGGTCGGCCTGCGGCGATCCGGCAGGATCGGGCAGGTCAGGCAGGACGACGAAGGACAGGAGATGCTGGTGAACCAGGCAACGAAGCCCGAGGTGGGACCGATCGAGGGCGACCCGCCGAGCGACCTCCTCGTCGAGGAGATCACTGTCGGCGAGGGCGCGGAGGCGAAGGCCGGGCAGGTCGCCCGCGTCCACTACGTGGGTGTCGCCCACTCCACGGGCCGTGAGTTCGACGCATCGTGGAACCGCGGCGAGCCGCTCGAGTTCCCCCTCGGTGGCGGGCGGGTCATCGCCGGCTGGGACCAGGGTGTGGTCGGCATGCGGGTCGGCGGCCGACGGCGACTGACCATTCCGCCGCACCTCGCCTACGGCGACCGCGGCGCCGGTGGCGTCATTCGGCCAGGCGAGACGCTGGTCTTCGTCGTTGACCTGGTCGGCCTCCGCTGACCGGTCCGACCAACCGGGCCCGGGCGTTCCCTCCGGCTTACCGGAGGGAACGCCCGGGACAACCCGTCACCTCAGCTCCGGCGGTCAGCCGCCGCTCACGGAGGGCTCTGGAGCAGGGGAACCGCTGCCCTCGGACGGCACCGGTGCGGGAGAGCCGCCGGCCACCGCGCCCGGGTTCGGGGCGGCCGGACTCGGTTTCAGACTTGCCGGCACGGGCAGGGCGCTGCCCTTGACGTACTCCTCCCAGCTCACGTTCCAGGCGGTCCAGCCGTTGCCCTCGCCCAACGTCACCTCGGTGCCCTTGATGGTCACCAGGTCGCCGACCTGGGTGACGCCCATCAGCCAGTCGGCGCTGCCGGCCGAGAGGTTGGTACAGCCGTGGGAGACGTTGCGGTACCCCTGAACGCCCTCCGACCAGGGCGCGCCGTGTAGGAATTCGCCCTGCCAGGTCAGCCGCTGCGCATCTTCGACATCCACCACGTACGGGTCCGCCGAGCCACGGGTGTCGAAGGTGGTGAACTCATGCTTCTCCATGATCACCATCTTCCCACTGGAGGTCGGCGTGCTCGGCTTGCCGAGGCTCACCGGTAGCTCCCGCAGCAGCTTTCCGTCCTGGAACACCGACATCTGCTTGGTCTCGTTGTCGATCTCCAAGGCGACCTGACGACCGATCTTCGAGGTCGCCCGCCGGTCGGCGTCGCCCACGTACTCCTCACCGATCGGCAGGCCCTCCAAACCGGCGCGGAAACTGATCGTCGTACCCGGTTGCCAGAAGTCCGGCGCCCGGTAGTAGACCTGGCTGCCGTCGGATACCCAGGACCACGCCCCGGGCTGGGATGGATTGGTCCGCACAAACAAGCGCCGCTGAACGGCCGCCCGGGCCTCCTCCGGAATCGGCGGATCGAACGCGACCGTCACCGGCATAGCGGTTCCGTACGTCCGGTCATCCGCGAAATACAACGTGCTGGTAATTGCCGGTTTCGTGGACTTCGGCCCGGTGGTGAAGGTGGTTTTCCGAGTGGTAGTTGTTTTACCCGAGTTACCGGTAGCAGTCACCTCGGCCGTGTATGTCCGTTCTGGCGTTAGCGGCGCGCTCGGCACCCAGGTCGAGCCATCCTCCCGGGGCTCTCCCTTGACCTCGGCCCCCGTGTCGTCGGTGACGCGGATCGCCGTAATTGTCCCGTCCTTGACCGCGGTGCCGACCTCGGCGCTGATCGGGATGTCTTTCGCTCGGTCGGCCGGCGTCACGGTCAATTCCGGCGGAGCCGGTTGGGCCTCCTCGCGCTTGTCGGCGGTGCACCCGCCGAGCGCCACCGACACGGCCGCGACGGTTACCGTGAGCAGCGTCATTCGCCGCCTAATTGTCATGTGCGTACCCCCCGTTGATCGCCTCCTCCGCCACATTCTCTCCGCCAAGCAACCCGGGTAACGCAATTTCAATAAAATCGGCGGCGCAATTATCGCCCCTGTTTCACGGCTTCGTGCTTTCTGTTCCGAGCCTGCCCGATCAGGCTCACCGTTCATATCCGAGCCGATTAGGGGCTGTTCGTCCGAAATTTTCTCCAACGTGCGGTGGAGCCCGGAACGCGGGGCCTACGGGCCCCGCGTCCTGGTCAGAGGTTCGCGATCAGCACCGCTGGCCGCTCGACACAGTCCGCGACATGCCGCAGGAAGCCACCGGCCACCCCGCCGTCGCAGACCCGATGATCAAAAGTGAGGCTGAGCTGCGTCACCTTGCGTACCGCAAGCTGCCCGTCCACCACCCACGGCTTGTCCACAATCCGGCCGACGCCGAGCAGCGCCGCCTCCGGATGGTTGATGATCGGTGTGGACCCGTCCACCCCGAACACGCCGTAGTTGTTCAGCGTGAACGTCCCGCCGGTGAGCCGGCTCGGTGGCAGCGTGCCGGCCCGCGCCGCCGCCGTGGTCTCGGCCAGCGCGGCGGCCAGCCCGGCCGTGGTGAGCCGCTGCGCGTCGCGCAGCACCGGAACCACGAGCCCTCGGTCGGTCTGGGCCGCGATGCCCAGATGCACCCCGGCGGACTGGACGATCCGCTGCGCCCCACTGTCTACCCGGGCATTGAGCTGGGGGAATCGCCGCAGCCCAGCGAGGCAGATCCGGGCGAGCAGCGCCAGGACGCTCACCGGTTCGGCCGGGGTGGCCGCGTTGATCGCCGCGCGGGTCTCCAGCAGGGCGGTCGCGTCGGCATCCACCCAGATCGTCACCTCGGGAATCTCCCGCCGGCTGCGGGAGAGCTTCTCGGCGATGACCTTACGGATACCGGTCAACGGCACGATCACATCGCCGTCGGCGGGCACGGCTTCCGCCGCCGGCACGGCGTTCGCGGCGGACACAGCGGGCGCAGTGACCGGAGCCAGGGTGGCGGCCTCCACATCAGCCCGGCGAATCACCCCACCGGGGCCGGTACCACGCAGGGCGGCCAGGTCAACGCCGCGCTGCTTCGCCAAGCGCCGCACGATCGGCGAGATGACCCGAACGCTCCCGCCGGCTGGCCCCCGGCCACCACCCGGGGCAGTGCCGGTCGGGGCGGCACCACTGGACACGACACCGGTCGGGGCGGCCCGGGACCGGCGTCGGCGAGCCGCTCCGCCGTGGCCGGTCCCATACCCGATCAAGACGTTCCCGGAGCCATCCTGCTCCGGCTCACGGTTGACCACCGGCCCACCAGAGCCCCCAGGAGCACCATCCGCCTCGACCGCCGCCAGCGACGCAATGGTGATCAAGGGCTGGCCGACCGGCCGCACCTCGCCCGCCGTGCCGTGCAGGGCCACCACCCGTCCGGCGTACGGGCAGGGCACGTCGACCACCGCCTTGGCGGTCTCCACCTCCACGACGGCCTGGTCCACCGTCACCGTGTCGCCCACGGCGACCCGCCACTCGACGATCTCCGCCTCGCTCAGCCCTTCCCCGAGATCCGGCAGGAGGAAGACTCGCTCACTCATCCGACCGTCACCCACCGCTCGTCGGGCTGGTCATCCCACTGGAGGCGGGCCACCGTGTCAAGCACCCGATCCACCGACGGCAGATGGGTGTGCTCCAGCATCGGCGCCGGGTACGGGATGTCCAACCCGGCGACCCGCAGCACCGGCGCGAGCAGGGAGTGGAAGCAACGCTCCTGCACGCGCGCGGCGATCTCCGCACCGACCCCGGCAAAGCCCTGGGCCTCGTGCACCACCACGCACCGGCCCGTTCTCCGCACCGACGCCGCGATCGTGCCGTCGTCGAACGGCACGATCGTCCGCACGTCAACGACTTCAAGGTCCCGGCCCTCCGCCTGGGCTGCCTCGGCAGCGGCCAGGGCCACCGGCACCGCCGGCCCGTACGCGACCAGGGTGGCGTCAGTGCCCGGACGACGTACGACGGCGCGGCCGAACGGCTCGGTCCGGACCGGCAGCTGCGCCTCGGAGCTAGCGAAGTAGAGCTTCTTCGGCTCCAAGAAGATGACCGGGTCCGGGTCGTCGATCGCCGAACGCAGCAGCGAGTAGGCGTCGGCCACGGTGGCCGGGGTTACGACCTTCAAACCGGGGGTGTGCGCGTAGTACGCCTCCGAGGAGTCGCAGTGGTGCTCCACCCCGCCGATGCCACCAGCGTACGGGATCCGGATCACGATCGGCACGGTCAGCGCGCTCCGGGTACGGTTGCGCAGCTTCGCCACGTGCGAGGCGATCTGCTCGAAGGCCGGGTACCCGAACGCGTCGAACTGCAGCTCCACCACCGGGCGGAGCCCGGACATGGCGAGGCCGACCGCGAAGCCGACGATGCCGGCCTCGGCGAGCGGAGTGTCGAAGCAGCGCTTGTCGCCGAAGCGGGCCGCCAGCCCGTCAGTGATCCGGAACACCCCGCCGAGTTGGCCGACATCCTCGCCGAAGACGACCACCCGGTCGTCGTCGAGCATCGCGTCGGCGAGCGCGGCGTTGAGCGCCTTCGCCATGGTCATGCTTGCCATCACCCGGCTCCCTCCTGGTCGGCGGCCAACTCGGCGCGAACCTGCGCCCGCTGTTCGACCAGCTGCGGCGTTGGTTCGGCGTAGACGTGGTCGAAGAGCGTCAACGGGTCAACGGTCGGCTTGTCGTGCATCCGCTCGCGCAGGTCGGCCGCGTACTCCTCGGCCTGCGCGGCCACCCGCGCCACGGTGGTGTCGTCCAACGCCCCCCGGTCCCGCAGGTAGGTTTCCAGCCGGACGACCGGGTCCCGGTCCTGCCAGCTCGCCACCTCATCGGCGTCCCGGTAGCGGGCGGCGTCGTCGGCGTTGGTGTGCGGCTCCATCCGGTAGGTGTGCGCCTCGACCAGGAAGGGGCCGTGGCCAGCACGGGCGTGCGCCACGGCCCGGGTGAGCACCGCAAGGACGGCGACCGGGTCGTTGCCGTCGACCCGCTCGCTGGGCACGCCGTACCCGACGCCCTTGTACGCGAGACTGGGTGCGGCGGTCTGCCGGGACAGCGGCACGCTGATCGCGTACTCGTTGTTCTGGATGAGGTAGACGACCGGCGCCTTGAAGACGGCGGCGAAGTTGACCCCCTCGTGGAAATCACCCTCGCTGGTGGCGCCGTCGCCGAGAAAGGCCAGTGCCACCGTGTCCCGACCCTGGTACGCCTCGCCGTAGGCGAGGCCGGCGGCGTGCACACACTGGGTGGCCAACGGGGTGCACTGCGGGGCGGTACGCCGGACGGCCGGATCGTAACCACAGTGCCAGTCACCGCGGAGCAGGGTCAGCACCTCGACGGGGTCGATCCCCCGGGCGGTCAACGCCATCGACTCGCGATAGGTCGGGAACACCCAGTCCTCGTCGCGCAGCGCGAGGACCGCGCCGACCTGACATGCCTCCTGGCCCCGAGCCGACGGGTAGACGGCGAGCCGACCCTGTTTGGTCAGGGCGGTGGCCTGCAGGTCGAAGCGACGGCCGAGCACCATCCGGCGATACAGCTCGACCAGCGCCTCAACGGGGGGCACCGGGTAGTCGGGGTGCGCCGGCAGCGGGGTGCCGGCGGGGTCGAGCAGGCGAATCTGCTCGGTGGTGGGCAGGAACGGGCGGGCCGGGTCCGGCGGCGCGGCCGGCCGAGACTTTCGGCGAACCGCCCGGGATGTGGTTGTCACGGCGGGTACCTCCTGGACGTCTGGTGCGCCCATGCTCCTGTGGTCGGATGGTTGACTCAAGAACCGGTGAAAACGCAGGATGGTTGGCCTAGGGGAGGTATCGCAATGAGCCAAGAGTCCGACCCGGGTAGGGCCGCGGCGACCGGGCCGGGACAATCGGCCCGGCCCCTGGACGATGTGGACCGTCGCATCCTGGCCGAGTTGGTCCGGGACGGACGCACGTCGGTGCGGACGCTCGCCGCACGCCTGCACATCTCCCGAACCAACGCGTACGCCCGGATGGAGCGGTTGCTCCGCGACGGTGTGGTCACCGGCTTTCATGCCCGGGTGACGCCGGAGGCCGCCGGCCTGGGTACGTCGGCGTACATCGCCATCACCATCGAACAGAACACCTGGCGGGAGGTCTCGGCGGAGCTGGCCCAGGTGCGCTACCTGGAGCACGCCGCGCTGGTCGGCGGCGAGCACGACGTACTCGCTCTGGTCCGGGCCCCGGACAACGCCACGCTGCGAGACGTGGTGCTGACCCGGGTGCAGAGCATCCCCGGGGTGCTCTCCAGCCGCACCTGGCTGGTCTTCCACGAGTTCGACGGCGAGACGTCGCCCTGGGGCCCGGCTGCGTCCCCACCGTCTCCCGGCCCCCGGCGCCCGGGACCCTAACGCTCGGGCGGCGCCGCCAGCTTCTCCCGGTCGGCCAGCTCCAGCAACGGCTCCAGCGAATACGCCCGTTCGTCCAGCCCCGCGTGTGGATCGCCGTGCTCGGCGAAGCGGGCCGGCATCGTGGTGATGTCGAAGTCCTCCGGCTGGGCATCGTCCAGCTCAGTCCAGGCCACCGGGGCGGAGACCAGCGCCGCCGGGGTGGGCCGGATCGAGTACGCCGAGGCCATCGTGTGGTCCCGGGCCATCTGGTTGTAGTCGACGAAGACCGGCCGATCCCGTTGTTCCCGCCACCAGGTGGTGGTGACCAGGTCGGGCCGACGGCGCTGGATCTCCCGACCCAACGCCAGCACCGCCCGGCGGCAGTCACCGAAGCCCCACCGTGGCTCGATGGTGAGGTAGACGTGCAACCCTCGTCCCCCGGTGGTCTTCGGGTAGCCAACCAGGCCGAGCTCGTCGAGGAATGCGCGGACCTCGTGCGCCACCGGTACCACCTGGTCGAACCCGACCCCGGGTAGCGGATCCAGGTCGATGCGGAGCTGGTCCGGTCGCTCGACATCAGGTCGGGACACCGGCCACGGGTGGAACCGGAGCGTGCCGAGGTTGACCGCCCAGGCCACCACGGCCAGCTCACTCGGCGCGAGCTCGTCCGCGCTCCGACCGCTCGGGAACGTCAGGTGCACGGTGCGAACCCAGTCGGGAGCGCCCGCCGGCAGCCGCTTCTGGAAGAAGGCGTCCCCGCGGTTGTCCGCCCGCGTCGCGATCTTGGCACCGGCGAAGACGCCGCGCGGCCACCGTTCGAGCATCGTCGGCCGGTCCCGAAGGGCGCGCAGGATGCCCTCGCCGACCGCCAGGAAGTAACGCACCACATCGATTTTGGTCAGCCCCAACTCGGAGAAGTAGGGCTTGTCCGGGTTGGAGACGCGGACCAGCCGCCGTCCCACCCGGATCTGCTCGGCCGGCGTCGCCACGTCCACACCGTAGCCGTGATCCGACGCGCACCTCGGGTCGGACGCGCATCGCCAGCCGCACGGATCCGACAACCCCGGCGAAGGAACGGGCTACCAGGCGGTCGGTGGCGACCCCGCCGGCGCCGGCAGGATCCGGCGCGGCTGCCCCGGCGGCCCGCCCCGGCGCCGCCACTCCCGGGGGTAGCCCACCGACACCTCCTCGAAGCGCACCCCGTCGTACCAGGTGGTGCGCGGGATGTGGAGGTGGCCGTAGACCACCGCGACGGCGTCGAAACGCCGATGCCAGTCGGCCGTCGCCTCGGTGCCGCACCACTGCGCGAAGATCGGATAGCGGAGAATGCGGGTGGGCTCACGACGCAGCGGCCAGTGGTTCACCAGGACCGTCGGCAGCGCCGGGTCCCGCTCCGCCAGCCGCCGGGCCGTCCCGGCGACCCGGGCGGCGCACCAGGCCGACCGGCTCTCGTACGGGTCGGGGTGCAGCAGGTACTCGTCGGTGCAGACGATCCCGGTCCGGTACGCCTCGGCGAGCGCCGCCTGCGACGTGTCGAGGCCCTCGGGACGCCAGCTGTAGTCGTAGAGCAGGAACAGCGGTGCCACGGTGACCGGGCCGCCGGGCCCCTCCCACACCGGGTACGGGTCCTCCGGTGTGACGACGCCGAGCTCCCGGCAGAGCTCGACCAGGTGGGCGTAGCGGGCGGCGCCGCGCAGGGGCACCGGGTCGGCTGGCAGGCTCCACAGCTCGTGGTTGCCGGGCGACCAGAGCACCTTCGCGAACCGGGCAGCCAGCAGCCGCAGCGCCCATTCGACCTGCGCGACCGTGTCTCCCACGTCGCCGGCGACCAGCAGCCAGTCCGCTGGCGACTCCGGGCGGAGCTGCTCAACGACCGTCCGGTTCTCCGCGTGCCGCACGTGCAGATCACTGATTGCGAGCAGACTTCCCCGACCGTCCGCCCGATCGCCCGGCCCCGCCATGTGCCGATCCTAGCCGCGCCGCCCATCGCCGTCGATCTTCGATCCGGCGCTGCCCCGCCGAGCACGGCGGAGGAACGTCGGCCGGGCGCCGCACCGCGAACCCGGTAGGATCCCCTCGGGTCGGGACTGGCGCGATTTGGGATGGAGCACCATCGGGGAACGACCCACCACACGGACGCACGCCGAGCGCCTGGGCCTCCACACGTCCACCGGGAACGTTCACCAGGAGGTCACATGTCGGGTAACGCCGAGTCCACCGCCTATCGCAGCGCGCTCGAGGTGATCGGTGCCGTCGAGCCGCGGGTCGCCACCGCCATCCGCGCCGAGTTGGCCGACCAGCGTGAGTCGCTCAAGCTGATCGCCAGCGAGAACTACGCCTCCCCCGCGACGCTGCTGGCCATGGGCAACTGGTTCAGCGACAAGTACGCCGAAGGTACGGTCGGCCGTCGCTTCTACGCCGGCTGCCAGAACGTCGACACCGTCGAGGCGCTCGCCGCCGAGCACGCCCGGGAGTTGTTCGGAGCGCCGTACGCCTACGTGCAGCCGCACTCGGGGATCGACGCCAACCTTGTCGCCTTCTGGGCGGTCCTCGCCGACCGGGTCGAGGCGCCCGCGCTCAAGCGCGCCCAGGCCCGACATGTCAACGACCTCACCGAGGCCGACTGGTTCGCCCTGCGCCGGGAATTGGGCGACCAGCGGATGCTGGGCATGTCGCTGGACGCGGGCGGTCACCTCACCCACGGCTTCCGGCCGAACATCTCCGGCAAGATGTTCGACCAGCGCAGCTACGGCACCGACCCGGAGACCGGGTTGATCGACTACGACCGGGTCGCCGAGGCCGCCCGTGAGTTCAAGCCGCTGATCCTCGTCGGCGGCTACTCGGCGTACCCCCGGAAGGTCAACTTCCGGATCCTGCGGGAGATCGCCGACTCGGTCGGTGCCACCTTCATGGTGGACATGGCCCACTTCGCCGGGCTGGTCGCCGGCAAGGTCTTCACCGGTGACTTCGACCCGGTTCCGCACGCGCACATCGTGACCTCCACCACGCACAAGTCGCTGCGTGGGCCCCGCGGCGGCCTGGTGCTCTGCGGTCCGGAGCTCGCCGCGCAGGTCGACCGGGGCTGCCCGATGGTGCTCGGCGGCCCGCTGCCGCAGGTGATGGCCGCCAAGGCGGTCGCGCTCGCCGAGGCCCGGCGTCCCGACTTCGTCGACTACGCCGGGCGGATCGTCGCCAACGCGCAGGCCCTGGCCGACGGGTTGCAGCGTCGGGGCGCGAAGCTGGTCACCGGCGGGACCGACAACCACTTGGCGCTGATCGACGTGACCGGGTACGGGCTCACCGGCCGGCAGGCCGAGCAGGCGCTCCTCGACTCGGGCATCGTCACCAACCGCAACGCGATCCCGCAGGACCCGAACGGCGCCTGGTACACCTCCGGGATCCGGGTCGGTACGCCGGCGTTGACCACCCGCGGCTTCGGCACCGCCGAGCTGGACGCCACTGCCGAGCTGATCCACACCGTCCTGAGCCGGACCGCACCCGGGACGAACGCCGACGGCACCCCGTCGAAGGCGAAGTACGTGCTGGACCCGGGCGTCGCCGACCGGGTCGGCAAGCAGGCCAGCGACCTGCTCACCGGTTTCCCCCTCTATCCCGCCATCGACCTCGGCTAGCCCGCCGGTCCCGATCGGACTCGTCAGCGCACGGTGGTGTCCTCGGACCAGCTACTCCGGTAGAGGGTTCCCCGGCCCTGCGGGTCGGGGACACCATCGACGGGCGGCACCGACGCGGGGAACTCGTCCTCCGGCCCGTTGGGCTGCACTCCCCCGGCTGTCCGGGACCGGCGGAGCCGGGTGACGACGAACCAGCCGAGCCCCGCCACGCAGGCCACGATGACGATGTTCTGGAGCACCCCGGCGTACTCCTCGACCAGATGCCAGTTGTCACCGAGCAGGTAACCGGCCATGACGAAGGTGGTATTCCAGATCAGACTGCCCATTGTGGTGTAGACGACGAAGGTCCACACCGGCATCCGCTCCACCCCGGCCGGGATCGAGATCATGCTTCGGAAGATCGGAATCATCCGGCCGAAAAACACCGCTTTGACGCCGTGCCGGAGAAACCACTCTTCGGTCTTGTCGACGTCGCTCAGCTTCACCAACGGAAGCCGGGCGGCGATGGCTCGCATCCGGTCCCGCCCCAATGCCGCACCGATGTAGTACAGCGCGAGCGCACCCACCAGCGAGCCCAACGTGGTCCAGAAGATCGCGCTGATGACGCTCATCCGTCCCTGGCCGGCAACGAACCCGGCCAGGGGCAGGATCACCTCGCTGGGGATCGGCGGGAACAGGTTCTCCAGCGCCACGGCGAGGCCGGCGCCGGGCCCGCCCAGCCGCTCCACCAGACCGATCACGTGCCCGACCAGGCCGTCCTGAGGGGGTTCGGCCTGGCTGACGCTGGTACTGGCGGCGAGGAGGGCGTGCACGGTTCGAGGCATGGGCTATACGGTACGAACTCCACCTGAGAGCGCACTCAGCCGGTCGGCGCTGACCGGACGACGAGATCAGGCGGGCCCGCGCCGAGTCAGCCCGAGGGTAGTTCGGCCAGGATCCGGTCGAGCAGTTCCGGCGTACGCTCTGGCGGCTCCGCCTCCACGCAGAGCCGCTCCATCGCCAACGCGTAGAACTCCAGATCTTCCCGCTTGTCGAGGTAGAGGGCGCTGGTGAGCTGCTCAATGTAGACCACGTCGGGCAGTTCCTGGTCACTGAAGCGCAAGATGGTGAAGGCGCCGCCCGCGGCGGCGTGCCCACCGGCGGCGAACGGTACGACCTGGAGCCGCACGTTCGGCAGCCTGGTCGCCTCGATCAGCGCCGAGACCTGCTGCCGCATGACCGCCGCGCCGCCGATCGGCCGGCGCAGGGCCGCTTCGTCCACCACGGCCCACAGCTGTGGCGGTTCCGCACCGTGCAGCACCTGTTGCCGCCGCATGCGCAGCGTGACCCGACGGTCGATCTCCGCCGACGAGGCACGGCTGTGCCCGAGAAGCACGACCGCCCGGGCGTACTCCTCGGTCTGGAGCAGGCCGGGCACGAACTGGAGCTCGTACGTGCGGATCCGGGTCGCCGCTGCCTCCAACCCGAGGTAGGCCTGGAACCAGGACGGCAGCACGTCCCCGTACCGGTGCCACCAACCGGGGCTGTTCGCGTCCCGGGCCAGGCCGAGCAGGGCGTCCCGCTCCGTTGGGTCGGTGATGCCGTAGAGGGTCAGGAGATCCGCGACGTCGCGTTCCTTGAAACCGACCCGTCCCAGCTCCATTCTACTGATCTTCGACTCGGAGGCCCGAATCTCCCAGCCCGCGCCCTCCCGGGTAACCCCGCAGGACTCGCGGAGCCGGCGCAGCTGCGCGCCGAGCATCATCCGTAGGACGGTTGGGCCAGCCGATGACCCCCCCTCAACGGGTATCGTCGCCACTGCCGCCCCTCCGTTTGCTGGACGCGCCCGGGCCGGACCTGACCCGGTCGCCGGGTCAGCATGCCATGGCCCATCGGTGAGGGGAATTGGTCCCGGCGGCGCGGCGCGGATCAGTCGATCAGTGGATCAAGTGATCGAAGTCACCATCTCTGGCCCCGAGCACGAAGGCCGCGATCTCGTCCACGGTGTAGATCAGAGCGGGGCCGTCGGGATGCCGCGAGTTGCGCACGGCGATGCCCGCACCATCCGGAAGCTCGGCCAGCTCGACGCAGTTGCCACTGGGGTTACTACGGCGGCTCTTCTGCCACCGCAGCGGCGGCAGCTCGGGAGCGGGAACGCCATTCGATAGCGGCTGCATGTGCGCCCTTCTCGTCATGCATCCGTCCACACCGCAGCCCGGACGGGTACGTGTGGACAGAGAGGCTCCTGCACGTGCATCTGCTATTGCATCTGCATCGGACAACGAGCATGATAGCCGACGGGAGTGGTGTCGATCCGCTTACCGTAAGTCACCTTTACTGGGCGGCTAGCAGGGCAGACACGGGTCGGTGACCGTCGGCAATGCCGGGGCATCGGCATGACGGGAGGACTCATGCCGGATCCGCTGACGATCGCATCCGGCGTCTGCGCCGCGGGCGCCCTCATCTCCTCCTGGCAGCTGCACCGCCGGGCGGTGCAGGCCGAGACGGAGATCGCCCTCCTCCAGGCCGAGCTCGCCGCCGAACGCCACGCGGCCAGCCACGACCCGCTCACCGGCCTGCCCAACCGGCGAGCCTTTCATCGGCTGGCCGCCGCCCTGCTGACCCGAGCCGACGGGCGACCGCTGATCGCCGTCGTCCTCGATCTCGACGACTTCAAACAGATCAACGATCGGTACGGACACGCCGCCGGCGACCAGGTACTGGTCAACGTCGCCCAGCGGCTCGCCGACTTCGCGGGAGACGACCCGGTCGCCCGACTCGGCGGGGATGAATTCGCCGGGCTGCTCACCGCCCCTGAGGTCGAGCGGCGGTGGCTTGAGCACGCCACCCGCCGGCTGCACGATGTCCTCGCCGCACCAATCCGGCTGCACTCCGCAAGCGTGCGGGTGACCGCCTCCGTCGGATTGGCGCCGGTCACCTGCCCCGCCCAGCTCTCCGAGGCGTTGGACCAGGCCGACGCCGCGATGTACCGCGCGAAGAGCATCGACTCGCCCCACCTCCGCCAGCTCCTCGACAGCGCGAGCAGCGGCGACCGCTGACCAACTGGCCGCCCTGCCCGATGATCGTCATGCGACCGATCGTCAGGTGGCCTGGCTACGGGTGACCTGGCGACGGGCCAGCAACACGACGGCCAACAAGATGAGCCCCGCAAGTCCGACCAGCACCCGCTGGGCCAACCCCAGGTAGTCGGCCGGACCGAGTTGGCCTCTGGAGACGTCGTACCGGATGGGAAGGACCACCGCACGCGCATACCCCCGGGGGTACTGTTGGCGATGGAGGTGTCAGGTGAAGCTTCGACCCGAGATGACCGGTGATGCGCTGACCCGGCTCAAGCGAGCCCGAGGCCAACTCAACGCGGTAATCGACATGATGGAGGACGGTCAGGACTGCCGCGAGGTGCTGACCCAGCTCGCCGCGGTGTCGAAGGCCATCGACCGGGCTGGCTACAAAATCATCGCATCGGGCATGCGGCACTGCACCACCGCTCGGAAACAGGGCGAGGAACCCGAAATGACCGAGGAGGAGTTGGAGAAGCTCTTCCTCGCCCTGGCCTGAGTCAACCGAGAACCAACCCTCCAGCTGCATCCCGGCGATCGGAGGGGGTAACCGCACGCCAACCGAAAGACATCCACCTGACCGCTGCATACCCCCGGGGGTATAGGTTTTGCCCTGAAAGGAGCACGACGGTGACATTCAACGTGTCGGTCCTCGCGACCTCATCCCTGGGCGACCGCAGCTACCTGGCCACCGACGGTCAGGTGGCGGTCGTCGTTGACCCACAGCGTGACATCGACCGAATCCTGTACCTGGCCGGAGCGGCGGGGGTCCGCATCACCCATGTGGTCGAGACGCACATTCACAACGACTACGTCTCCGGCGGGCTCGATCTGGCTCGCGTCACCGGCGCCCACTACCTGGTCGCCGCGGCCGAGCGGGTCGAATTCGAACGCCTGCCGGTCACCGACGGCGACACCCTGTTGGTCTCCGACACGATGCGCCTACGGGTTACCGCCACCCCCGGCCATACCTTCCACCACCTGTCCTACGTCCTGGACTACGCGAACGATGGCGACTGGCAACCAGTGGGAGCCTTCACCGGCGGCTCACTCCTCTTCGGCACCACCGGCCGCACCGACCTGCTCGGCCAGCAACACGCCCACGAACTGGCCCACCACCAGCACAGCTCCGCCCGGCGGCTGGCAGACCTGCTGCCCGACGGCGCCGAAGTGTGGCCGACCCACGGGTTCGGCAGCTTCTGCTCCGCCAGCCAGACCGACGCCCCGGAATCGACCATCGGCCGGGAGAAGGAGGTTAACCCGGTGCTCCGGCTGGCCGCCGACGACTTCGTCACCGAAACCCTCACCGGGTTGGACGCCTACCCGGCCTACTACGCCCATACGGGCTTTACCAACCTCAACGGTCCGGCACCGGTGAACCTCACCCCGGTTGCCCGCGTCGACGCCGCCGAGCTACGTCGGCGGGTCAACGCCGGGGAATGGGTGGTTGACCTACGGCACCGCAGGGCGTACGCCGCCGCCCATCTGATCGGTACGGTCAGCCTTGGACTGGACGGAGCGATGTCCACCTGGCTCGGCTGGCTCATCAGCTGGGGCACACCGGTCACCCTGCTCGCCGAGACCTCCGCGCAGATCGCCGAGGCACAGCGCGAACTGGTACGCATCGGCATCGACCGGCCAGCCGGCCAGGCCACCGGCGAGGCCGAGCGGTGGGCGGCCGACCGCGAACAGCTACGGAAGCTACCGCTGGCCGACTTCGCCGCGCTGGCCGCCGCCCGTACCGGGCGGCTCCCCACCGGGCTGCCCACCCCCGACGTGGTGCTCGACGTGCGAATGGCCAACGAGTGGGCCGCAGGGCACATCGCTGGCGCCGTACACCTGCCCCTGTCCGAGCTTCCCCGGCGTCTCGCCGACCTGCCCACCGGTGCGGTCTGGGTGCACTGCGGCTCCGGCTATCGGGCCACCGCCGCCGGTTCGCTGTTGGCCAACGCCGGCCGCGACGTGGTCGTCATCGACGACCGATTCGCAGCGGCCGAGGCGGCCGGAATCACCCTGGTCGGCGCGGAAGCCACCCGCACCCGCCACGACAACGCGCCAACCGGACGGCGGTCGTGACCCTCAGCCTCATCCTGACCGTCGGGCTGGCCGTCCTGATCGGGCTCAGCCTCGGCCTACTCGGCGGGGGCGGCTCCATCCTCGCCGTACCGCTGCTGGTCTACGTCGCCGACCTGCCGGCGAAGGAGGCGATCGCCACCTCGCTGCTGGTGGTCGGCGTGACCAGCGCGGTCGGCGTGCTACCGCACGCCCGCGCCGGACGGATCCGCTGGCGTACCGGCCTGCTCTTCGGGGTCGCCGGCATGGCCGGGGCCTACGTCGGCGGCCGGCTGGCCGCATTCGTCCCGGCGGCGGTCCTGCTCACCGGCTTCGGAGTGATGATGCTGGCCACCGCGACCGCGATGATCCGTGGTCGCCGTGGCACCGGCCGGTCGAGGGTGCCACGAGAGCTCCCGGTACGGCGGGTCCTCCTAGACGGCGTTGTGGTCGGCCTGGTCACCGGCATCGTCGGCGCGGGTGGCGGCTTCCTGGTGGTGCCCGCACTCGCGCTCCTCGGTGGCCTGCCGATGTCGGTCGCCGCCGGCACCTCACTGGTGGTCATAGCGATGAAGTCGTTCGCGGGTCTGGCCGGCTTCCTGTCCAGCGTCAGCATCGACTGGGGCCTGGCCGCCGCGGTCACCACAGCCGCGGTCGCCGGCAGCCTCGCCGGCGCCCGACTGGCCGGCCGGGTACCGGAAGTCGTGCTCCGTCGGACCTTCGGCGGATTCGTACTGGTCGCGGGCGTGTTCATGCTGGTCCAGCAGGTGCCCGGGGACGGCCGGGACAAGATCCTGGTTGCCGTCCTCGCCAGCGCCCTCGCGGCGGGGGCACTGCTGGTCGCCGGCCGCCGCCGCAGATCCGCTGGGACGACCGGGCCCGCGCACCGCGGCGCACCGGATCACCAGGCGGAGCGCTGAGCGCACGGGCAGGAACTCGCCGGTTTCGGCCCGGCATGTTGTCGGCCAGGCCGGGAAGGCGGCGGAGCGTCCCCCGCCAACGGGGGCGGGACGGAGGTCGACATGCGGGTAGTACTGTGGGTCATCGGCATCGTCGCGGCCGCACTCATCCTGCTGGGACTGCTCTGGCAGGCGGCCCAATGGCTGATGGTTATCGGTGCGATCGCGCTGGTGATCGTGATCATCATGGCGGTGGTCAAGGTGCGCCAGATGACCCGGCAATCGCAACGACGGCACTGACCACGGGGCACTCGATCGGCGGTGCGGTGACAGGCACCTCGCCGGGTTTTCTACCAGACCGTAGGTTACGGTCCGGTAGACGAACGTGGGGAGGATGGCACCATGAACCTGAGCGCCGAGCGGCCGTGGCTTCGTAGCTACGCACCGGGGGTGCCGACCACCATCACCCCGACCGACGAGTCCCTGGTCGACCTGCTGCGAGTGGCCGTTCACCGGTTCGGCGACCGGACCGCACTGGACTTCTTCGGCGCCACCACCAGCTACCGAGAGCTGGCGGCCCAGGTGGACCGGGCGGCTGAGGCGCTACGCCGCCTCGGCGTCGGCCAAGGCGACCGGGTCGCACTGATCCTGCCGAACTGCCCGCAACACGTGGTGGCCTTCTACGCGGTGCTGAGACTCGGTGCGATTGTGGTCGAGCACAACCCGCTCTACACCGAGCAGGAACTCGCCCACCAGCTCGCCGACCACGGTGCCCGGGTCGCTGTGGTCTGGAACAAGGTCGCGCCGCTGGTGCAACGCACCGCCAGCGCCACCAAGGTCGAAACGGTCATCGCAGTCGACCTCAGCGCGGCCCTACCCCCGCTCAAGCGCTGGGCGCTGCGGCTACCGGTGCCCCGAGCCCGCACCGCCCGCGCCGCGATCACCGCCCCCGCACCGGGCACCCTGGCCTGGGAACGCCTGCTGGCCGGCAGCGGGCCGCTGGCCGCCGACCATCCCGCGCCAGAGCCGGACGACACCGCGTTGTTGCAGTACACCGGCGGCACCACCGGCACCCCGAAGGGAGCGATCCTCACCCACCGCAACCTGCGCGCCAACGCGGCGCAGGGCCGCGCGTGGGTGCCGGGACTCCGCGACGGCGCCGAGACCGTGTACGGCGTACTACCGCTGTTCCACGCCTACGGGCTGACGCTCTGCCTGACCTTCTCGGTCAGCATCGGTGCGACCCTGGTGCTGCTGCCCCGCTTCGACGTGGACGAGACCCTCCAGGCGATGCGTCGCCGCCCGCCCACATTCCTGCCGGCGGTGCCGCCGATCTACGAGAAGCTCGCCGTCGCCGCCCGGGAGCGCGGGGTCGACCTGACCTCCATCCGGTACGCCATCTCCGGTGCGATGTCGCTGCCCCCGGCCACCGTGGGCCTGTGGGAGTCGGTGACCGGCGGGCTGCTTGTCGAGGGGTACGGGATGACCGAGACCTCCCCGGTGGCGTTGGGGAATCCGGTGTCCACGGCCCGGCAGCCCGGCACGGTGGGCATCCCGTTCCCCGCCACCAACATCCGCATCGTCGACCCGGAGGACCCGACCCGGGACCGCGCGCCCGGCGAGGCAGGCGAGTTGCTGATCAACGGGCCGCAGGTCTTCGCCGGCTACTGGTGCCGGCCGGAGGAGACCGCGGCGGTGCTGCTGCCCGGCGGTTGGCTTCGGACCGGGGACATCGTGGAGATGAACTCGGACGGATTCGTACGGGTCGTTGACCGGATCAAAGAACTGATCATTACTGGTGGGTTCAACGTCTACCCGTCCGAGGTGGAGGAGGCGCTGCGGCAGATCCCGGGGATCCGCGACGCCGCGGCGGTCGGCCTGCCCGGCGCCAGCGGCGGCGAGGAGGTTGTCGCCGTGGTGGTACTGCACGCCGACTGCACCACCGACGAGGCGGGCATCCGGGCCGGGTGCCGGGAGCAGTTGACCGCGTACAAGGTGCCGCGCCGGGTGGTGGTGGTTGACGACCTGCCCCGCTCCCAGATCGGGAAGGTGCTGCGCCGGGAGGTCCGCGACCGGCTGCTCGCCACTTGACCGGGGGGCCGGCTGCTCGCCACCTAACCGGAGGCCGGGCCGCCGAGCCGGCCCGGCCGGACTGACCTACGCCAGCTCAGGCACCAGAGGTGCCCAGCGCCGGCGCCGACCGGTTGCTGGCCCGGTCGCGGGGCCGGCGATTGGGCAGCGACAGCCGGATGACCTTCTTCCAGGCGGAGAAGACCTGCCGGGGCAGCGATCCGGTGGTGTACTTCAGGCCGTACCGGTCGAACAGCGCCCGGACCTCCGGGACGACCTCCCGGTAGCGGTTGCTCGGCAGGTCCGGGAAGAGGTGGTGCTCGATCTGGTGGGAGAGGTTGCCGGACATGATGTGTAGCAACCGGCTACCGCTGATGTTCGCCGAGCCGAGCATCTGCCGCAGGTACCACTCGCCGCGGGTCTCCCCCTCGATCGAGGTCTTCTCGAAGGTCTCCACGCCCTCCGGGAAGTGCCCGCACATGATCACCGAGTGGCTCCACAGGTTCCGGACCAGGTTCGCGGTGAAGGTCGCGGCGAGCGTGCTCAGAAACGATGGTCCGGACAGCAATGGGTGCAGCACGTAGTCCTTCAGGACCTGACGGCGGATCTTCCGGCCGACCGCCCGGGCCCGGGCCCGGAACGCCGGATCCCGGTGCCGGCCCTTCTTCAGGTTGCGCCCCAGTTCCAGGTCGTACGCGGCGATGCCGTACTCGAAGAAGAAGGCGTTGATCAGGTTCCACACCGGCTGCCCCAGGTAGAGCGGGTGCCACCGCTGGTCCTCGTCAACGCGCATGATGCCGTACCCGAGGTCGTTGTCCTTGCCGATCACGTTGGTGTAGCGGTGGTGCAGCTCGTTGTGGGAGTGCTTCCACTGCTCGGCCGGAGAGACGTGGTCCCACTCCCAGGTCGTGGAATGGATCTTCGGGTCCCGCATCCAGTCCCACTGGCCGTGCAGGATGTTGTGCCCGATCTCCATGTTCTCCAGGATCTTGGCGACCGACAGACCGGCCGTCCCGATGATCCACGCCGGCGGGAACAGCGAGAAGAGCAGCACCGCCCGACTGCCCAACTCCAGGCCCCGCTGCGTCCGGATCAGCCGGCGGATGTAGCGGGCGTCCCGTTCCCCCAGGTCGGCCAGCACGCGGTCCCGGATCGCGTCCAGTTCCTTTCCGATTTCCTCAATGTCCTCGGAGCTTAGGTGAGCGATCGGGTTGGCGGGCTTGCGTTGCATGACGGTCACGTCGGTACTCCGGAATCAGTGTTCGAGATCGCAGGGGCCGGCGGCAGCCGACACACAGGTTTGGACGAGGACGCCGTCGCCGGGAACCGCCGTGGTCAGCGACCCGTTGCGCAGGTCACGGACGGCGCCTTGGCGCAGCGGCAGGACGCAGCCGTAACAGATGCCCATGCGGCAGCCGGACGGCATCAGCACACCGGCCGCCTCCCCCGCCTCCAGCAGCGGGGTGCGGCCGTCGGCGGCGACGGTCACCCCGCTGCGACCGAAGGTGACGGTGCCGCCCTCGCCCGGCGCGATGATGGTCGGGCGGAACTGCTCGGTGTGCAGTCGTTCGCCGAGGCCGGCGGCGGTCCAGTGCGCGGTCAGGGCGTCGAGGAGCCCGGCCGGGCCGCACGCCCACGTCTCCCGCTCGAGATGGTCCGGCACCAGCGCGGCCAGGTCGGCGAGGCTGAGCTGGCCGGCATCCCGGGTGTGCCGCTCCACCAGCCGGAGCGAGCCGGTGGCGGCGAGGTCCCGCAGCGCCGCACCGAAGATCACGTCCGCTGCGGTGGGCGCCGAGTGCACCAGCGTGACGTCCGCCCCGGTGAGGGCCCCGCTGCGCAGCATCCCCATGACGGGGGTGATGCCGCTGCCCGCGGTCACCAGCAGCACCCGCGCCGGCGGGGTGGCCGGTGGCACGAAGTCGCCCTGCGCCTGGTCAAGCTGCACAATCGTGCCGGGTTGAGCGTGCCGCACCAGCTGGTTGCTGACCAGGCCGCCGGGAATCGCCTTGACGGTGATCGTGATCGGGTCGTGGCGGTCGCCGGGAGCGGAGGTCACCGAGTAGGCCCGCCACTGCCGCACGCCGTTGACATCCACGCCGAGCCGGACGTACTGCCCGGGGCGGTGCCCCTGCCAGTCTCGCCCCGGCTGGATCACGACGGTGGCGGCGTCCTGGGTCTCCGGACGCACCTCGAGGATCCGGCCCCGTAGGTCGGCGCCAGCACGCAGCGGGGCGACCAGGTCAAGGTAGTCGTCGGGCAGCAGCGGGGTGGTGACCGCCGCGGCGAGCCGCAGCAGCCCGCGACGCAGGGACGCCGGTGCGGACGGGCGCTGGACGGTGGTGGTCATCTCCCGATGGTGGCGGCACACTGGCATAAAATCTTGACCTGGGAAGGTGAACCCGACCCGGTAATTTATACGAAGGGAACAAAGTTGTGGCCGAACGTTCCGAGGCGACCCGGCGGGCCGCCCGGCTGGACCTCGATGACCGGGTCGCCGGGGAACTCCGCAACGGGCTCGCCCTGCTCGCGGAGCACACCGTCACCGCGATCACCGCCGAGGTACCCAGCTATTCCGGCACCCTCACCGGGCAGATGCGGGACAAGATCGAGAATGCCGTACGGATCGCCCTCGGCACCTTCCTGCAACTCGTCGAACGCTCCTACGGGGCCAGCACCCCGCTCGTCCCCGCCGTCGAGGCCGCGTACGCGCTCGGCAGCGGAGAGGCCCGCTCCGGCCGCAGCGTGGACGCGCTACTCGCCGCGTACCGGGTGGGCGCCCGGGTTTCGTGGCGGGAGATGTCCGCTATCGCCGTACGCGGACAGCTGCCGGCCGCCACGGTGGCCGAGTTCGCCGAGCTGATGTTCGCCTACATCGACGAGCTCTCCGCCGCCAGCGTCGCCGGGCACGCCGACGAGTTGGCCAGTACTGGCCTCATCCGCCGCCGAAACCTGGAACGACTCACCCAGCAGCTGGTAACCGGAGCCGACGAAGAAGTACTGCTGCGCAGCGCGGAGCGGGCCGACTGGCCAACACCGCAGACCCTCACCGCCGTGCTGCTGCCCCGATCGAACCTACGCCCGGTACTCAAGCTACTCCCCGGACAGACGCTGGAGAGCGCCGACGACCTGCCCGGCGGTACGCCCGGCGACGAGACCGCCGGACTGCTCGTCCCGGACGCCCACGGCGACCGGCGACGGCAGCTTGCCCGACTGCTACGCGACCGGCGGGCGGTGCTCGGCCCGGCCCGGCCGTGGACCCAGGTCGCCTACTCCTGGCAGCGGACTACCCGGGCGCTCACCCTGGGTCTGCGCCCGGACGACGCCGGCGCACCCCTGGACACCGAGGCGCACCTAGCCGAACTGCTACTCAGCCACGACCCGGAAGGCCTGGCGGACCTGCGGGCACGGGTGCTGGCGCCGCTGGCGGCGCTGCCACCCACCACCGCCGAACGGTTGACCGAGACGCTGCGCTCCTGGCTGCTGCACCACGGCCGCCGTGACGATGTCGCCGCCGATCTCTTCGTACACCCGCAGACCGTGCGCTACCGCATGGGCCAGCTTCGCCAGCTGTACGGCGAGCGGCTCACCGACCCCGCCACCGTGCTCGACCTGACCCTGGCGCTGGCCTTCCCACCCCGCGCGCGGATCAACGAGCTGCTGCCGCAGGACTGATGTGACCAACTGGTCGGGAGGGCGCCCGCGGCCGCGGGCGCCCTCCCGACCTACACCGTCACCGACGACGGGGGCGCCGGGTCAGACCGAAGCCGACGACTCCAGCCACGGCAGCGAGGATGCCGCCGACCGTGCTCCAGGCCCAGCGCGAACCGAGCTCGGGCAGCCAACCGAAGAAGCCGTCGTCATCGCCCTCGGCTGGCTCCGTCGGTGCGGCGTCGAGTACGGTGCCGGCCTCGGTCGGCAGCACCAGCGGCTCCGCCAGCACGCCGTCGTCGCGGGACCCCTCACCCAGCGCTCCGACCAGGAGGTCAACCTCGATCGGCAGGCCCAGGTCCTCCTCCGGCAGTTCGGCCACGGAGAGCCGGACGTAGTAGGTCCCCGGCAACGGATCGGCTGACCACGGCTCCGCCCACGAGCGGACCTGCCGCAGGGTGCACCCGAGCGAGACGCTCTCGGCCTCGGCGGTGGCCGTCGGCGTCTGGGCACCGGCGGTGCAGGCCTGTCGCCGCCGCAGCCCGTCGAAGACCTCCACGGTCCACGTCGACTCGCCGCTGCGCCGCTTGGGGAACGACACGGTCGCGGTGATCTCGTGGCGCTCGCCGGCCACCGCCGGGAACGACCAGTACAGGTAGTCGCCGGTTGCGGCGTCCACCTGCACCGGCTGCCCGGCGGTGATATCGGTGGCGGTCAAGAAGGAGGTTCCCGCTCGGGTGACCGGGGTCGCCCCCGGTGAGGGCGTCGGAGTGGCCCGGGCCGCCCCGGGCGAGAGCAGCAGGGCCAGACCGACAGCGGCCAGGACGGCTCCACCCCGCATTGACCGGACCCGCATCACTTCTCCCTCCAGGTCGCTACCCACCACCGGGTGAGCACCCCGGACGCCAGTCCGGCCAGCAGACCAGTCACCGTCAACAGGATGAGCAGCACCACGCCCCGACCGAGATCCGGGGCAGCCGGAGCGGGCGAGGACGCGACCATGTCCACGGTCAACTCAACCGGCATCCCCGGCGAGGTCTGGGTCCCCGGCTGGGGTGCGAAGGCATTACTCACCACGAGACAGACGATGGTGGCTTCGGCCTCGGTCGTGGTGGACGGGGTTGGGGAGGGCTCATCCTCCGGCTCCTCCCCGGCCGACCAGCGCAGTCCCGCGGAGACGACATCGGTCCGACCGCTACCTGCGTCCACCCCACGCACCAGCTCCCGACCGTCGGTGGCCACCGCCCGCAGCAGCACCGCATGGTCGGGGTTGACCGGCCGGTCCAACGCCACGCTGACAGAGGCACGCAGCTCCTGCCCGGGATACACCGGCACCCGATACCAGCGATGCTCCGAGAACTTCTCCCGGTCGCTGTAGACGCCAGCGCCGAGCAGCGGGGCGTCGGCGCAGACCGAGGTGCCGGAGACCACGGCCGGCGTGACCGTGTGCGTGTCCTGCGCCCGGTCGACCAATTGCTTGATCCGCCCGGTCAGCTCGTCCGCGCTCTGCGCCGCGGTGTACGTGCCGCCGGTGGCCGCGGCGATGCAGAGTAGCTGCTGGCGTACCTTCTCGTCTGGCGCCAGACCGAGGGTGTCCACGATCAGCTTCGTCCCCTGCGCAGCCAGCTCTCGGGCCACCTCACAGGGGTCCGGCGGGGCACAGGTGTCCTCACCGTCAGTGATCAGCACTATCCGCCGGGCGGTGCTACCGGTGCCGAGATCCTCGGCGGCCGAGCGCAACGCCAGCCCGACCGGGGTGTATCCGGTCGGTCGGAGCGTCGCCACCGCCGCCTTCGCCTGCACCCGGTCGACCGGTCCGACCGGCACGATCTGCTGGGTGTCCTGGCAGCCCTGCTCCTTGTCGTCACCGGGATAGGTGGCGCCGAGGACCCGGATGCCCAGTTCGGTCTCGTCCGGTAACGCGTCCACCACTTCGTTGAACGCCTGCTGGGCAACCGAGATTCGGCTTCGCCCGTCGATATCGGTGGCCCGCATCGACCCGCTGACATCAAGGACCAGCTCGACCTTCGGTGGCTCGACCGGGGTCTCCCGATCCGCGAGGGCCGGTGCCGGACCAATCATCACGCTCGTCGCCAGCAGCCCGACGAGGGCTGCCGCCAATCGTCTCGTCTTGATCATCGCGCGCAGTCTATGGCAGCTCCACATCGGACCAATTCCCGGGTCCGGTGACGCAGATCACGCATGCTTCCAACCAGGACCATGCCTAGCGTCGGGGAACGTGGTTGATCCATTGATCGAAAATCAAGAACCGTCGACCGCCGGGCCGCCGGTGCGCCCACTCTCCCAGAACCGGGACTTCGTCATCCTCTGGGTGAGCCAATCAATTTCCGCGCTGGGTAGCGCCGTCTCCTCGGTCAGCTTCGTCCTGCTGACTCTGGCCATCACCGGATCAGCAGCACACGCGGGAGCCGTCGCGTCAATCGCCGCCATCACCACTGTGGTGTGTCGGCTCCCGGCCGGGTCGCTGGCGGATCGGCACGACCGACGACTTCTCATGATCGCGGCAGATCTGGGACGCGCGCTGGCACTGGGCAGCCTGGTCATCGCCATCATCGTCGACGGAACCACATTCGTCCACATTGCTGTAGTGGTGGCCACGGAAGCAGCCCTGGCCAGTTGCTTCCAGCCCGCGGAGACGGCTGCCCTTCGGTTTGTCGTGGCGCGAACGCAGGTGACCCAGGCCGCCGCCCGAAACGAATCCCGTACGCAGCTCGCGACGCTGGTCGGACCCGCCCTCGGCGGGATACTCTTCAGCGCCGGCCGGATGGTGCCGTTCCTGGTGGATGCCGTCTCCTACCTCGTCTCCGCAATGGGCCTGGCCCTGATCCGACGCCCCCTGCACCACCACACTCGGGATCACCCGCCACACCGGGGCCGCGGTTTCATCAACGCGGGTCTGCGGTGGCTGTGGCAGGAGCGGTTCGCCCGGGGTGCGGTGCTCTGGTTCGCCGGCGTCACCTTCGTCTTTCAGTCGATCGGGCTGGTCTGCGTCTTCCTGGCCGAGCGCCACGGCGCCGGACCGGTTGCCACGGGGCTGCTGTTCTCGATTAGCAGCATCGGCGGGTTGGTGGGCGCGTTAGCGGCACCCCGACTGGTCGCGCGCTTTCCGCCCCGGACGCTGATCATGGCGTTCGGGTGGGTTGCGGCGACGGTGACGCCGCTGTTGGCGGTGGCCCACTCCGCGTATCTCATCGGTGCCCTCGGCGCGCTGGTCTTCCTCCTCGCACCCGCAGCCAACGCCGCGATCATCGGCCACATCCTCACCCACGCCGAGCCCGCCCTCCAGGGACGGGTGAGTGCCGCCGTGCACCTCCTCGGCGGGAGCCTGCTACCGATAGCCCCCGCGCTCGCCGGCGTACTGGTGCAGTGGCTCGGCGCCGTCCCGACTGTGCTGCTGTACTCGTCACTCCTGCTGACCCTCGCGACCTTCGCGACGGCAGCACACAGCCTCGGCGTACGTCAGCGCTAAACGGCGGTCGCGGACAGCCAGCACAGGTCAGGTGGGCGGCGGCCCCCCCGAATCGGTGGAGCGCAGACGGGCGCACGCCTGCTCGCACGCCCGCTCAAGTCGTTCCGTGGCGTCGCGGGACAAACCACGTTCGGCTGCGGTCCAGGACGCCCAGGCATGGACAACGTCCGGAAGGACGTCACTCACCTCCGGATCACCGATGGCGTCCCGGCTCAGACCTGGCAGCCCCAAGGCAGCCATCACCCGCCGCGGGCCGACCCGCATCGGATGGGAGCAGGCCCGCTCGGTGAGCTGCTCGACGAAGAGGTCCACCGCCTGGCTCGTCGCGCCGCCCCCGGGAAGCTTGGAGCCGATGCTGGAGGCGAGGAACGCCCGCTTCATGAGTTCGACATCCACGCTGTCGGGCAGCAGGTCCGGTGGTGCGGCGGCGACACTCAGGGCCCGGGCCCGGGCCAGGGTCAGCGCCCGCATCTTCCGGTACGCAGCCGGCGCCGGATTCGGCTGGTAGTCCCGGTCTTCCAGCACCTCGTCCGAGGTGACGACCGCGTCCTCGAACAGCCGCCGGGCATACGCCGGGTCGACCGGCTCGGTGACCAGACCATCGACTCCGTCGGCACGGCGCAGGACATCCTGCAGCACCTCCACGTCCATGCCGAGGGTCAGCTCCCGAAACAGGCCACCATCGACGGCAAGGTCGATCATCGCCAGGATGCCGTGCTCATCGTCTCCGTCGTAGGAGAAGACGCACAGCAGGAAGGCGGTCTCGTCGAAGGGGTCGTGTGCCCACCAGCAGCCCTCCACCCGCACCCGGCCGATCGTGGCCGCCCAGGGGGCGTCGGGAACGCCCTGCCGAGTGAGCCGGTCGGCGTGCAACCCAGCCAGTTCCCGTTGTGTGTCGACCGGACTCATCGCCTGGAACGCCCGCAGCGCCGCCACCGCCGTCGGCGTCTCCCGCCGACCCAACTCCTGGATGACCCGGGCATCCTCGCGCGCGGCGACAGCCAGGGACGGCCCGATTCCCTCCGCACCCTGATGGGCGAGCAGCTGCGTCATCCCCTCCTCGATGCGCCACGGCGAACCATCCGCCATGATCGAGAAGTTCCACTCTACGAAGTCAGCGCCCGCAACGGCACGATCGATGCCCTGATCGCTGTCATCCATCCCCGGATTGTCGCAGCCGATCGATCACCAGACGACTACCTCGCCGCGCGCGGCGAGCCGTTACCCGCCCCCGGGGAGCGCAGCGACCCCCCGGGGCCCGCCCCCGGAGAGCGCGGGCCGCGGGAGGTCACAGCGCGCGGAGCAGTCAGTCCTCGACCCAGCCGTACTGGCGGGCCATGGCGACCAGCGCTCGACGGGCCTCGACGATCTGCGCACCGGTCATCGTGGGCACGTTCGCCAGCAGTAGCTCGGTCACGGCGCCGTCGAATTGCTCGACCGCCAACACATCGCACTCACCGTCCTCGTCGGACAGGGGCTGCGGGCGGCTCGGCACAGTGCGGCTCGGCGCCGGCGGGGCCGCCTCCAGCACCACGCTCGCGACCTTCAGGCCCCGTTCGGACTGCACAACCTCATAGCTCACCCGCATGCCGGCTGCGACCTGATGCCGCTGATCACCGAAGTCATTGGCGTGCACAAAGACGTCGTCGCCGCCACCGAACGGTGCGATAAACCCGTAGCCGCGAACGTCGTCGAACCGAACAATCGTCCCTTTTTCCACCACAATCCCCCAACAAAGACCAACCACCAACAACCGAAGCGCGCAACCCGCGGAAGGGTCCCACGCGCCGCCCAGCCTAGCGTCCCTGCCACCGGGACGGGACCCGACGTCAGCGGGATCGGCCCCGGCCGCGCCGGAAACACCGATGGCAGAAGCTTTGACCACGGGTACGATCGGCGCCTTGTGGACGGGAACCAGCAGGAACTGATGATCGTTGTCCCGGCGGGGCAGGTAACGCTCTCCGACCGCCGAACACAACGCCGATGGTCAGTCGACCTGAAGCCGTACGAGCTCGCCCGTTTACCGGTCACCCAGACCCAGTACGCCGCGATCACCGGCACCAACCCGAGCACGGCTCGCGGAGATCAACTGCCGGTCGAGGGGGTGTCCTGGTGGGATGCCGTCCGGTGCTGCAATGCCTGGTCGCGACGGGACGGATTGCTGCCGGCCTATCGGATCTCCGGCGACGAGGAGATCGAGTGGGACCGCTCCGCCGACGGGTACCGGTTGCCGACCGAAGCCGAGTGGGAGCACGCGTGCCGTGCCGGTACGACCGGCCCCCGCTACGGACCGCTGGACGAGATCGCCTGGTACCGCGGCAACTCGCGGGAACGAATCCACCCGGTGGGCGACCGGCAACCGAACGCCTGGGGCCTACACGACATGCTGGGCAACGTCTGGGACTGGTGCTGGGATCAGTACGACCCGGAGGTCTACGGCAGCTACCGGGTCCTCCGTGGCGGCGGCTGGTTCGACGAGCACTGGAGTTGCCGGGCCTCCGTACGGCGCCGCAGTCATCCGACCTTTCGCGTGGACGACGTGGGCTTCCGCGTCGCACGTTCCATTCACCCCGAGTCGGACTGACCTGGTGCCCGCGCCTCACCCACGGCGTAGACCGCGGAGATCGCAGCGAGCACCTGATCCCGGGCGGCCGCGGCTGGACGGACGCCGATAAGCACGTAGTAGGCCAGCCCTTCCGCGAGCGCCACCAGGGTTACGGCCACCTCCGCGGGATCAGTCCCGGCACGGAGATGGCCAGCGGCTTGGTCGCAGCGGAGCAGATCGGCGAGTTGGCCGTGGAGTGTGGCGTAGTCGCCGCGGAGGCGGGCGGCGATGACCTCGTCGGCCAACGCCACTGCGGTGAATGACTGACGTACCCGCAGGTGGGCACGGGTGACGGCGTCGTACGGAATCAGCTCGGTGAGCACCACGGTAAGAAGGCGCCGTCGGCTGAGGTCCTGCTCATCGGGGTTGGTCTTGGCGGCGATCCGCTCGCTGGACCGGGCGTTGCCCCGTTCGAAGGCGGCCTCGACCAGTTCTCGCTTGGTGGGAAAGTAGTGCTGCACCCGGCCGGGCGACACGCCGGCCTGCGCGGCCACCGCGACCAGGGACACGGCCGCCAGGCCACGTTCGGCGACAACTGCCAGTACCGCATCGGCGATCTCGTTGCGCCGATGCTCATGCTCGGAGCCCACTCCGCGGGTTCGACCGGTCGCCAACCCTTCCCCTTCCCCATCCAGGTTGCCCAGACGCTACGTCGTGGCTACGGTCTGCAGTATAGCAGTGTGGTTACACTGATTTAATTGGGGGACTCGTGAGGTGGTGGGACGGGGACAAGCCGGGCACGCAGCGCGTCCGGCGCCGCACCTCCGGCCGGGCTGTGCTCCTGCTGGCCTGCACCGCACAGTTCTTGGTGGTGCTCGACGTATCCGTGGTCAACGTCGCCCTTCCGTCCATCCAACAGGCCCTCTCCCTCTCGCCGTCCGGCCTACTCTGGGTGGTCAACGCCTACGCGCTGGTGTTCGGCGGCTTCCTCCTCCTGGGTGGCCGGTTGGCCGATGTGTATGGCCGCAAGCTGGTCTTGATCTCCGGGCTGGGGCTGTTCACGGCCGCGAGCCTCGTCGGCGGGCTCGCCACCACCGTCGGTGCGCTGGTCGGCGCCCGCGCGTTCCAGGGTCTGGGTGCCGCCACGCTGGCACCCGCCACCCTGACAATCCTCACCACGACATTTCCACCTGGTTCCGCGCGCAACCGCGCACTGGCGGTCTGGACCGCGGTCAGCCTGGCTGGCGGCGCGGCCGGGAACCTCCTCAGTGGCGCCCTCACCGCGTACCTGACCTGGCGGTCAACCTTGCTGATCAACGTACCGATCGGGACGTTCTGCATTGCGCTGGCAGCTGTCACGCTGACCGGAGGGCGGCCACGTGACCGGCTGGTCCAGCTCGACGTCAAGGGTGCCGCCCTGATCACCACCGCCCTGATCGCGGTGACCTACGCCCTCACGGCCAGCTACCCGCACAGCCAGCCAGGGCCGACCGCCGCAGCCGCGCTGGTCGTCGGCCTGACCTGCCTGGCCGCCTTCGTCGTGGTCGAGGCACGCGGCGCCGAACCACGACTCCTGCCGCTGCGGCTGCTGCGAAGCAGGGCAATCTGGCTGGGCAACCTGCTGATGCTGCTGGTCGGGGCCGGCTTCCAGATTCCGCTGTGGTATTTCCTGACCCTGTACCTGCAGCAGGTTCTCGAACTCACCCCGCTGCAGGCCGGGGCCGGGTTCCTACCACACACCCTGCTGATGATGCTGGTCGGAATGCGGGTGACCCCATGGTTGATGCGGCACTTTGCCGCACGGAGTCTGGTCGTCGTCGGCACCGCCATCGCCGCGGCCGGGTTCTGGTGGCAGAGTCAGATCACCGTCCACAGCACCTACCTGTCCGGCGTACTCGGCCCGGCCGTCGTGATGTCGATCGGCGGCGGGTTGCTCATCGTGCCACTGACCGCCGTGGTGACCTCTGGCGTCTCCGGCCCCGACGCCGGGGCGGTCTCCGGGCTGGTTAACGCCGCCAAACAGTTTGGTGGCGCCCTTGGCCTGGCCGCACTGATCGCGCTGACCAGTCAGCATTCGTCCAGCAAAGCCGAGCTCGTCAACGGCTACGCGCAGGCGTTCGCGTTCACCGCCCTCGTCTTGGCCCTCGTCGCCGTCGTGGCGTTCGCCCTACCCGCCGGGGCTACCCTCAGGACACCTCCCGGGTCTCGCCGGACCAGCGCCGGCACAGCCGGCGGTCGTGGCTGACCACCACCACGGCGCCCTGGTATTCCTCGAGAGCGGCCTCCAACTCCTCGACCAGGCCCAGCGAGAGATGGTTGGTGGGCTCGTCCAGCAGCAGTAGGTCGACGGGCTCGCTGAACAGCCGGGCCACCGCCAGCCGCTGGCGTTGCCCGGTGGAGAGCCGACCGATCGGCACGGTGAGGCTCTCCGGGGTGAACAGCCCAAGCGAGAGCAGACTGGAGCTGTGTTCCTCAGCCGGACCGGGCCGTCCGTGCGCGAAGGCGGCCAGCAGGGTCCGCTCCGGCTCGGCGGTGGGAACCTCCTGCGGGAGGTACCCGATCCGGCCAGAACGGGTCAGCTGACCACCGTCCGGGGCGAGGTCGCCGGCGAGGATCCGCAGCAGCGTGCTCTTTCCGGCGCCGTTCGGCCCCCGGATCAGCAGGCGTTGTCCCGTCGCGACGGTCAGTGTGGTGGGCTTGAGCCGACCGGCGAACGTCACCTCCTGGGCGGCCAGTAGCACCCCGGCGGCGGCTGTCGTATGCCTGGGTGGCTCGAACCGAAGCGGGTCGGGCGGCGGCGGCACCGGATCCTCCTGGAGGCGGCGCAGTCGTAGCTCCGCGTTACGGACGCGGCTCGCGACCGACTGCTGCACCCGGCCAGCGTTGCGGTCATAGGCGATCTTGTTGCGATCCTTCATCGCCCGGCCGGGCGCCACCTGCCGGGCCGTGGTCGCCGCGACCTCCCGCAGCCGGTCCGACTCCGCCTGCCACTGTTCGTACGCCTGCTGCCAGCGTTGCCGGGCCGCCGCCCGCTCGACCAGGTAGCCGGCGTACCCCGTGCCGTAGCGGACCAGGGTACGCCGATCCGCGTCCACCTCGATCAAACCGGTGGCGACCTGCTCCAGGAAGACCCGGTCATGGGAGACCACGACCGTGGTACCACGCCGGGAGCGGAGGTACCCCTCCAGCCAGCTCAACGCGGCGTCGTCGAGGTGATTGGTCGGTTCGTCGAGCAGCAGCACCTCGCTGTTGGCGGCCAGCACCGAGGCCAGGTGCACGCGCGCCTGCTCCCCGCCGGAGAGGCCGCCAAGCGGACGGTTCCGCTCCACCGCGGTCAGCCCCAGCCCGTGCAACGCCTGCTCCACCCGGGCGTCGGCCTCGTACCCTCCCCGCAGCTCGAAGGTGGTCGCCAGGTTCCCGTACTCGGTCAGGTCGTTCTGGTTGCCGTCGGCGAGCCGTGGCTCCAGTTCCCGTAACCGCGTCTCCATCGCCCGAAGGTCGGCCAGGGCGGCATCGATCGCCTGCTGAACGGTCCACTCCCCCGGCAGGTACGTGTCCTGGGCGAGGTACCCGACACCGCCGTCCGCGGTGACGGTCACCTGTCCACCGTCCGGATCCTCCCGGCCGGCGAGCAGGCGCAGCAGCGTCGACTTGCCGGAGCCGTTCTCGCCGATGATCCCCGTACGCCGGTTCGGGCTGATGGCGAAGGTGACGCCGTCGAGCAGAAGTCGATCGCCGTAGGCTTTGGTCACGTCATGGACGCTGATCTGGGTAGGCATGTGGATACTCCGAAGTGTCATGGTCGGGAACCCGCCGGAGCGGGAGGTCGGACACGGGGAACACTCAGCGGAGCATCACGCCTCCCTAAAGCTATGGATGTAGCGATAAGATGCTGACATGGCCCAGCCCCCGGCGACAACCGATAAAACCCCCCGCCGCCCCAACGGACGCAGTGCGCGCGTCCGCCGCCAGGTGCTCGACGCCGTCCGCGCGCAGCTGGTAGACGGCGGCTTCGACCTACTGACCATGGACGCCGTGGCCGATCGGTCGGGCGTACACCGGACCACGGTCTACCGGCGCTGGCGGGACGTCGGCGGCCTACTGGCTGACGTCCTGGCCGACGCGACCGGCGACGACTGGCGCCCGCCACAGACCGGTTCGCTGGAAACAGACCTCGCTGCAGTCAACTGTGAGGTCCACGCGGCACTAACCGCCGACCCGTCGGTCAGCACCGCGCTGATCGCCGCCTCGTTTCGCTCCCCCCAGGCAGCGGAGGCGCTGCAGACCTTCTGGGCCGACCGTTACGCGCGCTGTGCCGCCATCGTGCGACGCGCCATTGACCGCGGCGAGGTCCCAGCCGACACCGACCCGCACGCCGTGATCATCGCGGCGACCGCACCGCTCTACCACACCCTGGTCCTACTCCGGTCTCCCGCCGACAGCGGCCTCGCCACACGCTCGGCCCACCAGGTGAGCGTCGCCGCCCGCGCGGGCGCCTTCGCCCGCCCCAGCAACGAGCTCATGACCGCCGGTGCACCAGGATCCGGGGTCCGGTGAAGCCCGCAGAGGCCCGGGCGGCACCGGGCCGCCGGGATCATCGGCGGGGCAGCTCGACAGCCAGCACCACACCACGAAGTCCGTCGCGGGAGGCGGCAGTAAACCTGGCCGACCTCCGCCAAGTCGAAGTCTGCACATGCGGCTGTGAAAAAGCTAACCTACATGACGCTGCACGCCGGTGAATCCTGTTAGGATTCCGCAATTCTTCATGTCGCCGCCATTGAAGAAGGGAACCATCTGAATGCAGGACGTGGACACCGTGCGTTATCCACTGGCCGCCCCAGGAAGCGACGCATGGGAACGCGTCGTCACAAAAACCCGCGCCGACCTGCGCGACCACGGGTGCAGTGTGCTACCGGAGTTCATTCGGCCGACCAGCTGGGAGACGCTACGACGGGAAGGCGCCACCGTTGCCCCGTCAGCACACTACGACGTTACGGAAACCAACGTCTACAATACGAAACTCGATGCCGGTCTGCCGGCGGAGCACCCGGGTCGCATCATCATGCGCCGCGGCAACGCGTTCGTCCCGCGCGATCTGATCCCGGCCGACAGTGTCATCCACCGGCTCTACCGCGACCCGTCATTCGTACGCTTCGTCGCCGCCTGCTTCGAACTCCCCGCGCTCCACGAGCTCGCCGACCCACTCTCCGGCCTGGTACTCAACGTCGTGCAGCCCGGCATGGACCATCCGTGGCACTTTGACCTCAACGAATTCACCGTCAGCCTGCTGACCCAGGAGCCGGAGGACGGGGGCGTGTTCGAGTACTGCCCGAACATCCGTTCGGCGGGCGCGGAGAACTTCGACGCGGTCCGTGCGGTACTCACCGGCGCCGATCGAGCACCGGTACGAGCCCAGACTCTGCGCCCCGGTGACCTCCAACTGTTCAAGGGGCGGTACGCGCTACACCGGGTGAGCGCCGTGCACGGGGACACCGCCCGGCACACAGCGATCTTCGCCTACTCCCAGCGCCCCGGCGTGATGGGTAGTGTCACCCGTACGCAGCAGCTTTTCGGCCGGGTCCTACCCACGCACCGCGATGCCGAACGTCATGCGATTCGGGTTGACCAGCTGCTGGATTAGGGCTCACGAAAGCAACCCGACGCGTTTCCACCAGCCCGGAGGACTTCCGACGGCATACCCTTTGACCTCAACCACTGGCCCAGCAGACGGTCCGACGAGCAGCGCATTCCAGGAGGCCGAGTGAGTACGTTCGAGAACGAGGACAAGCTGCCCTCGGTACCGCTACCCACGCTGGAGGAGACCTGTGCCCGGTTCCTCGAATGGTCCGGGCCGCTGCTGACAGCGCAGGAGTTCGCCGACACCGAGGCCGCGGTGCGGGAGTTCGCGCGGGCCGACGGTCCGGGTCCGAAGCTCCACGCCGACCTGGTGCGGTACAACGAGGATGCCGCCACCCGCAGCTGGCTGGACGATTTCTGGCCGGCCCGCTACCTCGGCCGGCGCGACCGCATCGCGTTGAACGCCAACTTCTTCTTCCTGTTCCGCGACCCGCCGCTGCGCGGTTTCACCGACCCGCAGGTGGAGCGCGCTGTGCGGCTCATCGCCGCCACCGTCAACTACAAGGTCCAGCTCGACGCGGAACGCATTCCCCCTGCCGTGACCCGCGGGCAGCCGCTGTCGATGGAGCAAAACAAGTTTCTCTTCTCCACCACCCGCATCCCGGGACAGGTGCAGGACCGCGTCCGAGCACCGTACAGCGCCGAGATGCCCGGCCCCGCAACCGCACGGCACGTCGTGGTGTTCTGCCACGGTAACGCCTTCCGGATGGACGTACTCGGTCCGGACGGGCGCCCGTACTCCCTCGATGACCTGACCCTGGGCCTGCGGGAGCTGCAGAAGGCCGGCCTCGTGCCGGCGGCGATGACCACCGCGGCCGGCCATCTCACCACCATGGCCCGAGCCGAGTGGGCGGCCGCCCGACAGCGACTGGTCGCGCTCGACCCCAGCAACGCCGCGGCGCTGGAGACCATCGAGACGGCGCTGTTCTGCGTCTGCCTGGAGGACCTGACCCCCGCCGACGACCTGGCGGCCTGCGACCAACTGCTGCACGGCGACAGCGGCAACCGGTGGTTCGACAAGGCGGTTTCGCTGATCGTCTTCGCGGACGGCACCGCCGGCATCAACGTCGAACACTGCGAGCTGGACGGCACCACCATCCTCAGCTTCGTCGACACCATCCTCGCCGGAACACCGGAGGAACACGCCGCGCAGTCCGGTGCGGTGACACAGGGCGCGCCAGCGTTCGAGCCGGTCACCTTCGTACTCGACGAAGGGCTACAAGCCGAGATCGGCACCGCGGCACAATCCTTCGCCCAGTTCGGCGCCGACACCGCCACCGTGACCCTACCCATCGACGAATTCGGCGTGGACGAAGTCAAGCGGCTCCGGATGTCACCGGACGCTTTCGTGCAGCTGGGGTACCAGCTCGCACACAAACGCGCCAAGGGGTTCACCGGTGCCACGTACGAGTCCATCGCCACCCGCCAGTACTCGCGGGGACGAACTGAGGCGATGCGCGTCGTCACGCCGGAGGTGCTGCGGTTCGTCGAGGTCATGGACGATCCCGCCGCAGCTGGCGACGAGCGACGGGCGGCGTTTCGTGCCGCGGCCGACAAACATGTCGAGCGGGCGAAGCAGTGCCAGGCCGGTGCCGCACCGGAGCAGCACCTCTGGGAGCTACAGCTCATCCAGCAGCGGCGGGGGGCCGAACTCGGCGTGCCGGAGGCGCCTCGGCTCTACGAGACGCCGGGGTGGCGCACGATGCGCGACGACTACCTGAGCACCAGCTCGGCGCCGTCAACGAGCATCCGCTACTTCGGGTTCGGGGCCACCAGCAGCCGTTGCATCGGCATCGCCTACGTACTGCTACCGGACCGGTTCCACCTGTACCTCAGCACCCCACGCCCGGTCGCGGAGATGATGCACACGTTCGCCGACCGGCTCCGCGAGGCATTGCGTGAGCTGCGCGCCCTCCTCGACGAGCAGTAGCCGACCGTGGACTACCGGGATGCTGCCATGATCGATAGGAGGTCCAGACCCGGGATGACGCGGGTCCGTCGCGGCGACGAGCATCGCCCCAGGTCACCGAGGACCGGTTATTACCTGGCACATAATCGACACTCCGCCGCCGGGGGTGGGAATCTCCAGGGGCCACGGGAACAGCGCGTGGTTTCCGAGACCGGAGGAGCCGCAGTCATGAGTGACCTTGCCACCACCATCGGGCGGTACATCGAAATGTGGAATGAGTCAGACCCGACACGCCGGGCTGAAAAAGTGCGCAGTATCTGCGCCGAGAATGCGACGTACACGGACCCGATGGCACACGTCAGTGGACACGAGGCGATCAACGCCCTGATCGGGAGTGCCCAGGAGCAGTTCATGGGAATGACCTTCACCCTGGCCGGGCCGGTTGACATCCACCACGACATCGCCCGCTTCACCTGGCACCTCGCCCCAGCCGGGGCAGCCGAGCCGGTGGTCGTGGGCTTCGACATGGTCACGGCCGACGACGAGGGACGGCTCTCCGCGGTGTACGGCTTCCTCGACAAGGTGCCCACCGCCAGCTGACCGCGCAGCAACCGCTCGGTCAGCGGCCCGTACACCCCACGGAGATGCGAAACATCGCCGGCGTCGGCGATGTTTCGCCAACGCCGGCCGATGACGATCTACCGCATGCGGAATGCACTTCGAGCCCCCGTCCTCGCCCCCACGCTCATGGCCGTCTACGGCCTGGTCCGGCTCCTGGATGGACTGGATGGACAGCGCGGTCCCGGATTCTTGTGGACCTTGGGGCACCTCATCTTCCTGGTATCGCTGTCCCTCTTCTGGTTGGTGGTACTGGCTGCGCGTCGAATGACCGGAGGAGGGGTGGCGGCCACGGGTGCGGCGGCCGCTGGTTTGGCCGGGCTGGCCGGTTCGATAGCTCAGATTGGCATCGACATCGTGGTGGGGATCGCGGCCGACGATGCGGCCGCAATGCGGCAGATGTTCGGTGAGGTGCGGGCGGTGCCCGGTGTCGCGGTCGCCATCTACGGACTGGCACCAGCGTTATTCTTTGTCGGACTGCTTGCGCTGGTCATCCACCTAGCGGTGGTACGGACCATTCCGTTGTTCACTCCGGTGGTCCTACTTCTCGGAATCGGGGTCGCGGTAACCAGTCTGGACCTGCTGCCGATCGCGGGCCTGCTCGTTCTGGTCGCCCTGGCGCCCCTCGCCCGGCCTGTTCCTGTCAACCCATGAAAACATGTCGCACCGTGTGGTGGGACCGGATACGTTCGCCGTTCTCGGATGTCGCGCTGGCAGCTTGTGCCATGGTGGCTCAGCTCTGGCCGTTGCTGTCCCGGGACGGCCCATGGCACTGGTGGGGATATGCCGTCGCCGCTGGTTCGGCCCTACCGCTGGTAGCGCGGCGGAGAGCCGCGCTACCCGTACTGCTGGTCAGTTACTCCTTTAGCGCCTCGTACGATCTAGTGAGCGCAGTCGCACCGCAGCCGCTCTGGTACGGGCCGCTCATCGCCCTCTACACAGTTGCTATCCAGTCCCAGTGGTGGGTGCGGTGGGGGGCACTCGCCGCCATCCTCTGCGGCGGGCTACTTACGGTCGGCTCCTCGGATACGGCGTTTCGAGGGGTCATCGTCACCCTGACGGCGTACGCCCTGGGCAGGGCGGCGGCGGGAAGCAGGGCGCACGCCACTGCCCTGGTGGAGCGTGCCGCGTGGCTCGAGCGGGAGCGGCTCCTCGAGGCCGAACGCGCCGCGGAGCGGGAGCGTACCCGGATTGCCCGCGATCTACACGACATCCTGGCGCACACGGTGAGTCTCATGGTGGTGCAAGCAGAGGCGGGCCCAGTGGTGGTGCGTACCGACCCGAAACGGGCCGTCGCCACGTTCGATGCTATCGCCGACGTTGGCCGGGATGCGATGGATCAGCTGCGTCGCATGCTTGTAGTACTCCAAGACAAGCAGGGATCGGATGCTGCGCTCGCGGCCATCGAGGACCTACCCAGCCTCGTGCGGCAGGCGGCGGGGGCCGGCTTGGCAGTGGGTTATGAAGTCACGGGCGACCCCCAACCGATGGCGCCCGACCTGGCAATCACGACCTACCGAATCGTTCAGGAGGCGCTCACGAACATCGTCCGACACGCTGGGGCTTCCCGCGCCGACGTGCGGCTGAGCTGGCGCAAGCAGGAACTGACGATCGAAGTTCGAGACAACGGGCGGGGTACTGGGGTCAGCCTTCCGTCCGGCGGCAATGGCCTTGCCGGGATCCGGGAGCGTGTGGCCGCACATGGCGGGTCCGCATCGGCCGGTCCGGGTCCCACGGGCTTCACGGTATGTGCGCGGCTACCGCTGTGATCAGGATGGTGGTCGCCGACGACCAGGAACTGGTACGAGTCGGCTTCGCGATGATCCTGGACGCACAGGCCGACATTGAGGTGGTCGCCGAGGCGGGGAATGGCTTCGAGGCGGTCGCCGCTGCCCGAGAGCACCGTCCCGACGTGGTGCTACTCGACATTCGGATGCCGGGCCTGGACGGCATCGAAGCAGCCCGGATCATCGGCGTCGAAACCGTCTGCCGGATGGTTATGCTGACGACCTTTGACCAAGATGACCACATCTTCGATGCGTTACGCGCCGGTGCCAGTGGCTTCCTACTCAAGGATGTGCGGCGCGATGATCTCGTGCACGCCATACGCGTGGTGGCAGCGGGTGAGTCACTGCTCGCCCCGTCAGTGACCCGGCGCCTAATCGACCAGTTCACCTCAACGGATTCCACAGGCCTACTGCCCATGGAGCGGCTGGCCGTGTTGACCAACCGAGAGCGGACAACCCTGCAGATGCTCGCGGAAGGGAAGTCGAATCCAGAGATCGCGGCCGCGATGGTGGTCAGCACACACACCGCGAAGACGCACGTCAGTAACGTGCTCACCAAGCTCGGTCTACGCGATCGGGTCCAGGCTGTGATCGCGGCGTACGAGACCGGCCTGGTCGTGCCCGGGCAGCGGTAGCGGTCGCGATGCTGACCCTTGACCTACAGTGGACTTTAGGTTTCATACTTTCCTCAGCCGCCGGGTCGCCGGGGCACCTGGATCCGAGCACCCGGCATCACCCCGAGTCGAAGCTCCCCAGATCCAGGGACACCGAGACGAGAGAAGTGATCCCTGATGAAAGCTGCCGCCCTGAACTCCTTCGGTGGGCCGGAGGTTCTGACGCTGACCGAGGTCGCCAGCCCGCAGGCCGGCCCCGGCCAACTGCGCGTCCGCATCCGGTCGGCCGGGGTCAACCACTTCGACACCGCCATCAGGAAGGGGTGGGCACCGCCGACGGTGGACAACTCCTTCCCGGTCGTACCCGGCAACGAGTACGCGGGCGTCGTCGACCAGGTGGGCGAGGCGTCACCGGGCACTCGGTGGGGGACAACGTCCTCGGCTACTGCACGCTGGGTGCCTACGCCGAGTACGTGGTGGTCTCCCCCGAGCAGGTGACGGCCAAGCCGGAGAGCATGCCCTGGGACATCGCGGGCGGTTTCTCCGCCAACGGAGTCGGCGCGCACATGTGCCTGCGCGAGATGAAGGTCGGACCTGGCGACACGGTCCTGATCCACGCTGCGGCGGGCGCCCTGGGCACCTTCGCGGTCCAGCTGGCCCGGGCCCGGGGAGCGAGCACCGTCATCGGTACGGCGAGTGAGGCCAACCACGCTTACCTACGGTCGATGGGCGCGATTCCGGTGACCTACGGCGATGGACTGGTCAAGCGGGTACGCGCCCTGGCACCTGACGGGGTGGACGCCGCCCTGGACATCGCCGGCGACCACGCGCTGCGCGCCTCGGTGGAACTGGTCAAGGACAAGAACCGGGTCCGCACCATGGTCTCCGACGAACTCGCCGCAGAACTCGGCGTTCCGGCTGTAACACCAAAACGGTCCAACGCCCAGCTCGCTGAGCTGGCCGGGCTCCACGCACAGGGCAAGCTCAAGCTGCACCTCCGTCAGGCGCTCCCACTCGCGCAGGCCGCTGCGGCACACCGCTCGATCGAGACCGGGCACGGGCGGGGGAAGATCGTCCTCCGCGTGGAGTCCACATCGTGAACGACATCGAAATTCGCAGCCATACGACCGGCACAGGTCCAAAATCGATCATTCCAGGGAAGCCAAAATTGAAGATCGGCACCGAACAGCCACTTCAGGTGCCCCGAAACCCACATTAAAATAACGCACGAACCGAGCGCGGCGACACCACAGCTTCGGGGGAAACATGAGGCGGATCGAGATCGACCCCCAGATTCAGATCCTCGGCCCCATCCAAGCGACGAGCTGCGGCATTGAGATCGACCTGGGCCCTCCGAAACAGCGAGCAATTCTCGCCCTGCTGGCGCTCCGGGCCGGACGACACGTACCACTCGAAGAGGTGATCGCCACGCTCTGGGCGGGACCGTCACCGGCCCGGGCCGCCAACCTCGTACACACCTACGTCGCCCGGCTCCGCCAGGTGCTGGAACCGGACACACCACGCCATCGACGAACCAACGTCATCGCCTCGGTACCCGGCGGATACCGGCTGGCTGTCAACGTCGGGCAACTCGACCTACACGCGTTTCGTGCCGAAGTCCGGGAGGCGGCGTCCCTCCACGAGCGCGGCCAGTCGACGGGCGCCTTCGCCCGCTTCGGCGACAGCCTTGGCTGGTGGCGAGATCCCCAGGTCAGCGAGCTGGCCGCACTCCTGATCGAGCAGGACGATATCGGTCCGCTGCGGCAGGAGTTCCTGGCCGCGGCGCTCAACTATGTCGGCCTCGGGCTGGAGTTGGACCGGCCGGAGGCAGTCCTGCCCGTTGCCGAACAACTGGCCCTGACCGAGCCACTCAACGAGCGGGTGCAGGCCCGGCTGTTGCAGACGCTGGCCCGAATCGGGCAGCGGGCTCACGCCATCGAGCGGTACGGCGAGGTCCGCGGGCGGCTTCGGCTTGACCTCGGGGTGGACCCAGGGCCCGAACTGTCCGGGGCGTACCGCGAGGTGTTGGAGGCCCGGCTGACCTCGTCGTCCATCCACCATTCGATCCCGGCGCACGCCCCACCGTGGCGCGGGGCGGCGCCCCTGCTCGACGAGCTGACCGGACGATCAGCCGATCTTGCGGCAGTCAACGACCTGCTCGACAGGTATCGCCTGGTGAGCCTCACCGGTCCGGCCGGGGTGGGCAAGTCCGCGCTCGGCCTGGCCGTCGCCGAGCAGCAGCGGGCGCGGCACGCCGACGGGGTGGCGGTGGTCGACTTGACGAACGTCCGCACCGGTCCCGCGCTCGAGCGGGCGGTGATCGCCGTGGTCGCCGCTCCACCGCGACGAACGACGGGACCACCCGTGCCCCTGGTACGTCAGCTGAACGACCGACGACTACTGCTAGTGATCGACAACGCCGAGCTGGTTACCGACGCGACGGCCGACCTGGCGGACGAGCTGCTCCGGGGTTGTCCCGGCCTCACCGTCCTGTTGACCTCACGCGAGTTGCTCGGGATGCGGTACGAGGCGGTGTATCCGGTCCGGCCGCTGCGCACCGATCCGGAACCAGGTTCGTCGGCGCCCCCACCCGCGCAACAGTTGTTCGCCCGGCGGGCCACGCAGGTCCGGCCGAGCTTCCGACTCGACGAGTCGACCAGGCCGGGGGTCACCACGGTGTGCCAGGCCCTGGACGGCCTCCCGCTCGCCATCGAGCTGGCCGCAGCGTGTCTACGGACGCAACGGTTGGACGCCCTGGTTAAGGTCGTCGCCGATCCACTGCATTGGCTCCGGCCGCCGCGGCGAGGGGTGCCGAGTCATCATCGGTCGCTACACGCTGCTGTGCACCGCAGCGTCGAGTTGCTCGACCCGGCGGAGCTGCGCTGCTTCACCGGGCTCGGGGCGATGCCCGCCGACTTCGACCTGGCGACCAGCGCGGGCACGGGTGCCGGCACGGGCGCGAATGCCGGCACGGGCGCGAATGCCGGCGCAGCGCTGATCGGTGATCTCCGCGCCGTGCAGGTGCTCCTGGACCGATTGGTCGACAAGTCGGTGCTGGAGGTTCGGCACGGTCCCGCCGGCCGGAGCTACCACATGCTCGGCACGGTGCACGCAATGGCGCGGCAGCTGTTTCAGGAGGGTGGCCGCCCGGGGGTACCGCCCTCAGCGCGGTGCAGCTGCCGCTGCCACCTCGGCGATTGAGTCCGGGACAGACGTAATCCTCGTAGCGGCTTCAAGAATTGTTCAAGGAGGTATCAGCAGAATTTTCGGTGGGTGCCCGAATAACCGTACCGGGGGCGCACATGAATTCAACCTCAGGCGTCTCGCCGTACCTTGCGGACCAGGCCCGAAAGGCAGCCGCGGCACAGGCGATCGACTACATGCGCCGGCATCTGGCGGAGCCGCTGCAGCTGGCCGACCTGGCTCGGGTAGCGCCGTTCAGCCCCTTCTACTTCCATCGACTGTTCCGAGACGTGACCACGATGACTCCGGCCCGTTTCCTCGCCGCGCTACGCATGGCGGAGGCACGGCGGTTGCTGCTGCACACGGATCGGACCGTCACCGCGATCAGCCGGTGCGTCGGCTACACCAGCACCGCCACCTTCACCACCCAGTTCTCCCGGCTGGTCGGTACCACGCCGGGCTACTTCCGGCAGGTGGCCCGGCTGCTCGATGGTCGCTGCTGCCACATCCTTGCGGACCAACTCCACCGTACGGCCGCAGTGGTGACCCGCCCCCGGCTCACCCTGCTCGTGCCCGACAGCGAACCCGGCGATCTGGTGCTGGTGGGCCTGCGCGGGAAAGGGCGGAGCGCCGACGTACCGACCGCGTGGACGGTGGCCGTCGGCGGTTCGGCCGTTCCGGTCGTCGCCCGACCCAGCTCCTACCACGCCCAGATCGTGCTGGCGCGGGCACACCGCACGCTGATCAGCTCCCTGGTCGACGAGGATCCGGCGAGCTACCTGGTCGGCACCGCCGAGGTGGAGCTGACCCAGCGCGGCGCGACATTCGGCCGAATCCGGGTCGGACCGCGACGGCCCACCGATCCACCGGTGCTGGCGATCGGCCCGGTCGGCCGAGTCATCGAGACGTTCGCCTGCCTCTCCGAACCGCCACGATGGCCGGACTCACCCCCGCTGGCCGCCGTGCCCACCACGATGGCCAGCGCATAATTTGCCCTCATACGAGAAGGCAACGGCCAACTGACCCGGAAGTGCTGCAGTTGAACAGAGCGCGGAGTCCGCACACCCGCAAATTCACCATTCGCATGCCGGCTCACCTCGGGAAGTACCGCTGGGCCAGTACCAACCCACCCTTCTCCTGTTCGGGCCCGGCACCAGTGCCGTTGTGCCACCGACAGCCCTCCCCTACGCTTTCGCCCATCATGTCACCCCCTCACGGCGGGAGGTCGATAATGGACAAGAGTGATAGCCCGGATCTGCGGTCATTCGCACACGACTCACCGACCGAGACGGAGACAGCGCTACGGCTGACCAAACTCTTGGCCACCGCGCCGATTCCACCCGAGGAAATGATCAATAATCTGCCGCTCTTCCTCCGCCGACATCAGCTGACCGACCTACTCTCCATGGACGCGCTGTACCGGCAGGTCCTCGACGTCCCCGGGGTGATCATGGAGTTCGGGGTCCGGTACGGCCGCCACCTCGCCACCTTCGCCGCCCTCCGCGGCGTCTACGAGCCGTACAACCCGCTGCGACGCATCGTTGGCTTCGACACCTTCACCGGCTTCCCCGACCTCAACGACGTCGACCGGGTGGGCCCGACCGCGTACGAGGGTCGCTTCGCCACCCCGCAGGGCTACCCGACGTACCTGCGGGAAGTCTTGGACGCACACGAACAGAGTGAATTCTTCGGTCACGTCACCCAGCGCAGCGTGCTGGTCCAGGGCGACGTACGGGAAACCGTGCCGCGCTACCTGGAGGAGAACCCGCAGACCATCATCGCCCTGGCCTACCTCGACCTGGATCTGTACGAACCGACGCGGGCGGTCCTGGAGGCCATTCTGCCGCGCCTGACCAGGGGTAGCATCGTCGCCTTCGACGAGGTGGACAACCCGAAGTGGCCCGGCGAGAACGTCGCCGTACGGGAGGTGCTCGGGTTGGACCAGGCGCCGCTACGGCTACTGCCCGGTCGACCGGCCCCGGCCTACCTGGTCTGGGGAGACTGAGCGGGGTGGGACTACCTGGACCAGGTCACGGCGCGGGCCGGGCGGTACCCCAGGCGGTCAGGGCCTGGTCCAAGTCGGGCCCGGTGGAACCGGCCCAGGCGACATACCCGTCGGGCCGCACCAACATGGGTGTGGTCGGCTCCGCCGGCCGGAACGTCACTAGGTGGTCGTAGCCGGAGCCGCTCGGAGCCGGATCCACCAGGACGAAACCGCCACCCCGCAGCGCCGTGTACAGCCGGCTCCCGTCCTGGGCGGCGAGGTCGGGGGCGCGCTGGCCGACCAGCGGATGCGCGCCACGGGCCGCCGGATAGCGTACGCCGATCCCGCTGAGCCGCATTCGCAGCTGGTCGCCCAGGGGACGCACGGCGATGCCGGCGCGGAAGAGTCCGTTGCGGGCCGCCCGTGCGAGCGCGGAACGGAGGATCACCGCCCGGATCAGCCCGCCACTGGTACGCAGCACCATCCGACCGACCGGCCGGCGCTCCGCCTCGTACGTGTCGAGCAGGCTGTCACCAGCCCGCCCCTGCACCACGGCAGCGAGCTTCCACCCCAGGTTGGCGGCGTCCTGCAGACCGGTGTTCATGCCCATACCACCGGCCGGCGAGTGGACGTGGGCGGCGTCACCGGCGAGCAGCACCCGCCCCTGCCGGTAGGCGGTTGCCTGTCGCTCGTCGCTGTGGAAGCGGGACATCCAGCGGGGACTGTGCATGCCGTAGTCAGTGCCGGCGATCCGGCGCACCAGCGTGGCGATCTCCTCGAGGGTGACCGGCGTGCTGTCGGGCGGTTCCCAGTTCGGGTCCCACGCCATCACCCGGTACCAACCGTCGCCGAACGGGACGATCAGGCAGAAGCCATGCTGGTTGCCCAGGACCGTCAGCACCTCCGGCGGCGACTCGGTGAGCTGGACGTCAGCCAAGATCAGTGAACGGAGTACGGCGTGACCCGGGAAGTCCAGGCCGAGCTGTTCCCGCACCGTGGAGTGGCGTCCGTCGGTGCCGACGACGTACCGGCCCGTCAACGTGTGGACGTCCCCGTCGCGGTCAACGGTCAGCTGCACCTCACCCTGACCTGACTCGATCTTGATCACCCGAGCACCACGGATCAGCTCGACCCCACCCGCGACGGCACGCTCCAGCAACAAGCGCTCCACCTGGTACTGGGGGGTGACGAGCAGGAACGGAAAGCGGGTCGGCAGCGATGCAAGGGACACCGACACCGAGCCGAACAACCGGAGCCGGCCCAACGCCTTGCCGGTGTCGACCAGTTGGTCGGCGAGCCCACGGGCGTCGAACTGTTCGAGCGTCCGGGCGTGTACCCCGAACGCTCGGGTCAGGTTCGACTCCTCGCGGCGCTTCTCCAGAACAGCGACCCGCACCCCGGCCGCCGCGAGATCACCGGCGAGCAGCAGCCCGGTTGGTCCGGCTCCGACAATCACGACCTCGTACGTGGTTTCGTCCATCGGATCAGCCACCTCCACACTCCGTTGCGCGGGATCGCCCTGAGTCAGGAACGTGCGAGAACTCGTTCCACTCTCACCGGTGAGCCTACGCAGACGGGCATCGCCGCCACCAGAGAGTGACGACTGTGGCTTCGATGACAATAAAAATGTGGCGGTTGGGTCAGCTCCGCTGCTAGCGCTTGCCGTCCATGGTGACCTTTGGGTGGTCAGACACCGCTACCGACGTTGGGCCGGACAGCGACGAGCCCGGTCGACCCTCGTCGGGTCGACCGGGCTCGTCGTGGGGTTTGATCAGGCGAGGTCGAACCGGTCGAGCTCCATGACCTTGGTCCAGGCCGCGACGAAGTCCTGCACGAACTTCTCCCGCGCGTCCTCGCTGGCGTACACCTCGGCGAGGGCCCGCAGCTGCGAGTTGGAGCCGAAGATGAGGTCGACCGCGCTGGCGGTCCACTTCACCTTGTCGGTGGCGAGATCCCGAATCTCGTACCCGTGCTCAGCGGACTCCGACGCCTTCCACCGCGCGCCCGAGGCGAGCAGGTTGGTGAAGAAGTCGTTGGTGAGCACACCGGGACGGTCGGTGAGAACGCCCTGCCGGCCGCCGCCGACGTTGGCCTCGAGCGCCCGCAGGCCGCCGATGAGGACGGTCATCTCGGGTGCGGTCAGGTTAAGCAGGTAGGCGCGGTCAATGAGCAGCACCTCCGGCTGGGTCTTCTCACCGGGACGCAGGTAGTTGCGGAACCCGTCGGCCCGCGGCTCGAGCACCTGGAAGGACTCGACATCGGTCTGCTCCTGGGTGGCGTCGGTACGACCCGGCCGGAACGGCACGGTCACCTCGACACCGGCGTCCCGCGCCGCCTTCTCGACCGCGGCCGAGCCAGCCAGCACGATCAGGTCCGCGAGCGAGATCTTGGCGCCACCGGCGGCGTTGAACTCCCGCTGGATCTCCTCCAGCGCCGCCAGGACGGTGGCGAGCTGCTCGGGCTGGTTGACCTCCCAGCTGCGCTGCGGCTCGAGGCGGATCCGGGCACCGTTGGCGCCACCGCGCTTGTCGGTGTGGCGGAAGCTGGCCGCGGAGGACCACGCGGTGGAGACCAGCTGGGCGGTCGTCAGGCCGGACTCAAGCACCTTCGCCTTGAGGGCGGCGATGTCGGCCGCGCCGACGAGCTCGTGGTCAACGGCGGGTACCGGGTCCTGCCACAGCTGCGGCTGCGGCACCCACGGCCCGAGGAACCGGCTGACCGGGCCCATGTCGCGGTGCAGCAACTTGTACCAGGCCTTGGCGAAGGCCAGCGCGAACTCGTCCGGGTTCTCCAGGAAGCGACGCGAGATCCGCTCGTACGCCGGGTCGACGCGCAGCGACAGGTCGGTCGTGAGCATCGTCGGCTTGTGCTTCTTGGTCGAGTCGTACGCGTCGGGGATGATCGCCTCGGCGTCCTTGGCGACCCACTGCTTCGCGCCACCGGGGCTGGTGGTGAGTTCCCACTCGTAGCCGAACAGGATCTCGAAGAAGCGGTTACTCCACTGCGTCGGCCGGTCGGTCCAGGTCACCTCGAGGCCGCTGGAGATCGTGTCGGCGCCCACGCCGCTGGCGTGGCTGCTCATCCAACCCAGACCCTGCGCCTCCAGGGGGGCACCCTCGGGCTCGGGGCCCACGTGATCGTCGGCGACGCCGGCACCGTGGGTCTTGCCGAAGGTGTGGCCGCCGGCGATGAGGGCCACGGTCTCCTCGTCGTTCATCGCCATCCGGCGGAAGGTCTCCCGGATGAAGTACGCCGCCGAGGCCGGGTCCGCGTTGCCCCGCGGCCCCTCCGGGTTGACGTAGATCAGACCCATCTCGGTCGCCCCGACGCCTCCCGAGAGCTCCTGCGCGGAGACGTAGCGCTCGTCGCCGAGCCAGGTGTCCTCCGGGCCCCAGAAGATCTCCTCGGGCTCCCAGACATCCTCCCGGCCGAAACCGAACCCGAAGGTCTTGAAGCCCATCGACTCCAGGGCGACGTTGCCGGCGAGCACGAGCAGGTCGGCCCAGGAGATCTTCTGACCGTACTTCTGCTTGACCGGCCACAGCAGCCGCCGGGCCTTGTCCAGGTTGACGTTGTCCGGCCAGCTGTTCAGCGGCGCGAACCGCTGGCCGCCGTCACCGGCGCCACCGCGGCCGTCATGGATGCGGTAGGTGCCGGCGGCGTGCCAGCTCAGCCGGATCATCAGACCGCCGTAGTGGCCGAAGTCGGCCGGCCACCAGTCCTGCGAGGTGGTGAGCACCTCGGTGACGTCCCGCTTCAGAGCCTCGATGTCGAGCTTGGCGAACTCCTTGGCGTAGGAGAAGTCCTCGCCCAACGGGTTGACCTTCGCCGAGTTGGTGGAAAGCACCGACAGGTCAAGCTGGTTGGGCCACCAGTCCCGGTTGGTACGCGGACGGCCACCAGCGACCGCGGTGGGAGAGTCGATCGCCGGGCTCTCGCTCTCGCTGCCGTGCGCGGTGACGGAGTCGTGCGCGACCGGACAGCCGGCCGCCGCCTTCTGATCCACGCCCTGCGCGCTGACGGGGGCGTTGTCCTGAGTGTCGCTCATCTACTTCCCTTCACGTGGTGGAGCGCGGGAGTCGCGTCCGATTTCTTGCAGTTGGGGCAGGTGCCCCGGTAGATAACCTCCGCCTCATCCACCACGAAACCGTGGTCGTCGGAGGCGGTGAGGCAGGGAGCGCGGCCAACCGCGCAGTCGACATCGGCGATCGCTCCGCAGGACCGGCACACGACGTGGTGATGGTTGTCCCCCACCCGGGACTCATACCGAGCGGGGGCGCCGGTGGGTTGAATGCGTCGCACCAGGCCGGCGGTGGTGAGCGCGCGGAGCACGTCATACACCGTCTGATGCGACACGGTGGGATTATCTACCCGAACCAGGGCGATAACCTCATCTGTGTCGACGTGCGGATGGTCCCGCAGCGCGGCGAGCACCGCCATCCGAGGTCGGGTCACGCGCAACGAGACCGCCCGCAGCTGCGTCTCGAAGTCGGGCGTCACGCGACGACGATAACCAGTCTTCTGGAATGAATCAAGTTTTACGACGGGCGGGGTGCGGGTCGACCCGGCCGCCTTCGACAAGTCCGACCGGCCAGCGCAGGTCGAGAACCTCCTCGCCCAAAGACGGCGAGCGGCCACCCCTTGCGGAAGGGTGGCCGCTCGGAGCCATGCGACGGCTCGACGAAATCAGCGGTTCGGGGGCGCCAGGATCGTGGTCACCGCGGTCCCGTCGGTGCGACTCAGTGCTTGACCCGGTCGAACTGGAAGTAGTCGATGTTGAAGGTCTGCTCCACCGCGTCGTCCATCCGCACCTCGAACTCGTGCGTACCCTTCCGCAGGAAGTGGGTCTCCGCGATCGCCTGGGACTCCAGCGCGCGGTGTGAGGTCGTACCGGTCGCCTCCATCGGACCGAACACCGTCTTGTCATCGAAGGTGATGGTAAGGCGGCCCGCCGGGAAGTACGGCGACGACAAGCGCACGCTCGCCCGGTAGTTCCCCGACTTCGGCACCTCGACCGTGTACCTGACCCACTCGCCGCCGCGGATGTAACACATCACCAGCGCGCCGTTGCTGTCGCAGATGTCCACGCCCTCGTACTGGCGGCCCGCCGTGCCACCCTGGTTCTCGTCCTCTAGGTCGTGGTAGCCGATCCCCTTACCCGCCGGCGAGTACTCCTCGGCCTGCACCCGCACCGAACCCTTCGGCAACGACGGCCACTCCCCCTGACCACCGTGCTCCCGGTCCCGACTGGCCAGCCAGCTGACCAGGTGCTCCGGGTTGTCAGTCTGGATCATGTCCGCCTGGTGCCGGTCCACCACCGCACCCCAGCCCTGCGCCGGATCCCGCAACGACGACTCGTCGGTGTAGCCGGCGGCCTGGCCGTACCACAAGGTATTCATCCACACCCGGGCATGCGACTGGACCGCCGCCAATGCCGCCGGCTGCACCTGCGGATCGGTGAGTCGATCGAAGCCGATCTCGTACGCCTGCGGAGCACGACCGGTGAACGCACCGATCTCGTCCACATTGTCGTCGTTGATCTTGTGCATGTAGAGGATCTCGGGGTTGGAATCGAGAAACTCCTGCGCGTCCGCCAGCGTCGCCGGCCCCTTGAAGATGCCGTGATCGAGCGTGTCCGTCTCGACCAGGACGTCATACACCTCGTCCCGAATCTCCCACGCCTTGTCCAGGTTGACCAGAGCGCGGCCCTTCACCTGCGCCATCGCCTCGGCCAGGGTCGGCACCCGCTCGTCGGTCAACGGCGCCTGGTCGCCACCCAGGCCCACCTTCAACCGCAGCTGCTTCACCTCGGCCAGCGTCAACTCCGACACCGCACCGGTTCCGTCCGTGGTCCGGTCCACCGTGCTGTCATGCATCAACACCAGATGACCGTCAGCCGTACGCCGGACATCGATCTCCACCACGTGCGCGCCCGCCTTCACCGCGGACTTGATCGCCTCCAGGGAGAGCTCCGGTGCGGCACGCCAGTGCCCACGGTGCGCCGCCACCAGCACCTCCGCATCCGGACCGTGCCGCAGGAACTGCTCCCGCACCTGCGCGATGGTGTGCGCGGGCGCCGACTCGACAACCGAGGTCGGCGCGTCCGAGACCGTCGCCCCCGCCACCCGCGGCACCACACCAACCACCGCGCCCGCCGTCACCACGGCCAGCACCCCGCTCAACCACTTCGTACGCACGAGCAACTCCCGGTAGAGACCAGACTGATCAACGGCCTCGCGCCGCTCTCCGGCGCAGCCACCGCCCCAACCTGCCCAACCGACTCGTACGGCTCGCCAAGGCTTCGTGACACCTCGGGGTATCAGCGGTGAAACTTCGTCCCGCACAACCCGGGAACCGGGGCGCTCCGGTTCACCACGGCCCGATCTGTTCTGTCGCGCGTACCGCTGCGGCGAGCAGGGCGGCGTCACCGGTGCCGGCGTACGCGTCGAGCGCGGTATCAGCGAACTTGATGGCGTGCGGTTCGGCGGACTCCACCGCGAGCCGCATGACCTCGGCTGCATCCCGTTCGGCCCCGGGCAGCGGGCGGGGTTCTCCGATCGCCGGGGCGTACGCAGCGGTGACGGCCGCGGTGGCGGCCCAGCCGGCGGCGAGGCTGGCCGGCCAGATCTCCCGGGGCAGGGCGGGCAGGGTACGCAGGACCGCGTTCGGGGCGGTGGCGGCGTGCACCAGCATGACCGGCTTGGCGTAACCGTGGGTGCCGTGCCGGGTAACCGCCGCGTGCACGATGCCGGCCAGCCGGGCCGGCACGGCCTCCGGACCGTCGGCGACCTTCCCGCTGTCTGCTACTCGGCACGGCACCGCGCCGGCCACCGCCGACCAGCCGGGCAGGTCAGCCAGTTGAGCGAGCCGGGCCCGGATACCGAACCGCTGGTCGGGTACGCGGGGCACCGCGTCGAGCGCCGCGCGGGGATCGATGGCGGGGTACGGCCCGGCTCCGGGTGGCGCGAGGGGCTGCCAGCGGGCCGCCCAGTAGGCCAACCCTTGCCCGAGTTCACCGACCCGCGGGACGGTCTCCTCGTCCAGCAGGGCGCGAACAGCGTGGCCGACGCGGATCACGCCGTGGGTGGCGCCGGCCGCGATGCCGGGCAGTAGGCGGGGCCACCAGCGAGCAAGCACCTGCCGCCACGGCTCGTCGGCCAGCTCCCGGTCGAAGTAGTTGAGCCAATCACCGGTGCGTACGGGGTCACCGAGCGGGTCTCGCCACTCGTCGGCGGTGATCGGCTCGATTCCCCGTGGTCGCTCCTCCAGCCGGTCCCCGTACCCGTCCAGCCACCGGTGGACGACCGCGGCATGGCCGTGCCGGGCCAGCGCCTCAACGGCCATGGGCGCGTGGTTGGAGAGCCACCCATCCCGTTCCGGTCCGAAGCGCCGGATCCGTTGAAGTGCCTCGTCGAGTTGATCCATTCGGGAACGGTAGGAGTTGAAGTGAGGTTGAGGTCAACTGGCGGCGTGCACTGGGCACACTGGTCCGACCGAGCGCGACGGGCGAACTGGTCTCGCTGGGCGCGCTGGGTCAGCCCGCGTTCGACCAGGATCGGCTGGACAGGACCACCCGGTAGCCATCCGGGTCCTCAACAGTGACGCCCCAACGATCCCAGTAAGGCCCCTGGGAGACCACCCGACCGCCGGCCCGCTTCAGGCCATCGATCATCGCGTCATCGATCGGCTGGTCCAGGTAGAGCACCAGTAGGTCCTCGGCGGTGGGTGCCGGCCGCACCGTAAGGTCGGCGCCGCCGACCAGCTCCAGGTGCCAGTTCGCCTCCCGTCGCCCGAGGATCAACAGGTCGTGCTCCCCGGGCCCGTTCGCCGCGATCCGCTGCAGCAGGGCCAGGCCGAGACCCTGGACGTAGAACCGTTCCGCAGCCGCCAGATCCGTGCACGGGCGCGCGATCCGTACCGCCACCTCGTTGACCATGAACCCTCCGCTCTGTAATCAGCCGCGCTCCCGGCGAGCGACGACTCGTCACGGCGGGAAGATTCCGGCGGCCACCGCCCTCAGGTCCGCGACGGGCACCGCTCCATTCCCGCTGACGTCGATCACCGTACCGCTGGGCGTCGTGATCACCACCGCGTGGACGGTGACCTCGGAGCCGCCAGTTCTGGTGAGCTGGGCCTGACCAGCCGGAACCGGGAAGCTGTCAATCACCTCCGTGCCTTTGATGGCCCAGCCGACCAGCCACTCGGTGACCTGCGCCCGATCAACCTCCGCCGTCGTCCGTTCCGGGCGCAACACCGAAATCCAAAGCCAATTCGCCCCGTTGGGCCGCACATAGTTACGGTAAGTTGTCGTGGCGGTCGGATGGTCGGAGCCGGCGACCGCTCCGCCACCGGTCGGGGTGGGCACCCCGCTGTCGTTGTGCAGTTGGTTCTTCGACACGGCGTAGCTAACAGGTCCGAACTGCGCAACATAGGCCCGCAGCCCTTCCGGAACGGAGGTGACCCGATAGCCGTCCAGTGGCTGGTAGAGCGGGTACGCAACGAAGGTCGGCGGGGCGGCCACCGACGGACCTGTGGACGAGTTCGGAAGCGGAGCCGATTGGGTGATCCCGCTCAGGGAAACCGTGACAGTGACGGCGATGGCGGTGGCGGCTACCGCGCCGCCGGCCACACCCGCGCGCAGAATTCGACGTCGGCGTACGCCGTGATGCACCCGGGTGACGAAAGCGTCCGTGACCGGGAGCGCGAAGTCTTCTTTGTCTAGTTCGGCTAGCTCGTCGGCGAGATTCTCGGACACCGGATTCACCCTTCTGCTGACAACGTCGCGCGGAGGCGGGACAAGCCTCGGGAGAGTTGCGACCGCACCGTCGCGGGGGTGCAGTTCAGGAGGCGACCGATCTCGTCGTCCGACAGGTCAGCGACGTAACGTAAGGCGATCGCCGCCCGCTGCTTCGGTGGCAGGCTCGCGAGGATCCGCCGAACCGCGGCGGTCGACTCCACCGCGGCCAGCGCGGTGTCCTCGTAGCCGGTTTCCGGAATGGTGTCGGTCGGCGTCGGCCGGCGGCGTCGGCGTTCGTTGAGGAAGAGGTTGGTCATGGTGCGCTGGGCGTAGCCGACCGGATTTCCGTCCGCGCGCACCCGTGACCAGGCCAGCCCGACGCGGATCAGGGTCTCCTGGGCGAGATCCTCCGCGGCAGCTCGGTCCAGCGTCAGAACGTTGCCCAAGCGCAGCAGCCCGGCGGCACTCTGTCGCACGAACGCGTCGAACCCGGACCCGTCCGGCGGGAGTGCAGGCACCTTCACACTATGACTACCCCGCATCCCCCTGGAAATGTTGCATGGGCCCTGACTCGGGTGCCCCCCGGGCGCCTCACCTCGATCAGCGGCCTGACGTCGGGCCACCGCCCGCGGCCCGCTACCTCCGCGGCGAGTGGCCGCAGCGGTCACGTGGCCCACCGAGCCAATATGGCCGACCGACCCGGTGGTGCCGGTATTTCTGGACAGAGCTGGCAGCTTTGGGTGAGACCCAGATATTCACCTATGCTATCGTCGCGCTATGACTGCCGGGTCGGCTACACGCCAGAAGCGAATAGGGTTCCCGGCCGGGGCGTGACCGCCCGGCGGGGCCGAGCCCCACCCTCCGCGATCAGCTATTTTGCCAGCACAGCAACCGCACTTCTGCTTGCTGTCGCCTGCGCTTTTCTTTTCCCCATGTCTCGCCGCGCTACTTCCGCAAGCGCATCCGGCCGAGCCGGCGATTTGTGGTGCCCACACCGTTTCACTGGCCGAGCGCCATCGGCTCAGGCTGCGCTGGTAGCCGCTGACAAGAACGACACCCACCCCAAGGAATGGAGTACACCCTTTTGCCGTCCGACCACGCTACCCAGATCAAGGATTTCCACACCCCACAAGGACAGAGCTCGAAGACTCCCGAAGACCGGCGGCGCATTCTGCTCACCACCGCAAACCGAGAAACCGGGGCACCGCGTACCACCTGGGTGGAGTTCTTCCTCGGCGAAGACCGACGCATCCTGGTCGTCGCGCTGCCCGACGGCACTCGCACCAAGCCAGACTGGCACGACGACCTGCTCGCCGAGCCGCAGGTGACCCTGGAGAACGACGCCTTCACGATCGAGGCCCACGCGGTACTGCTCGAGGAGGGCGAACGGGACGCCGCGCTCGACCGGGCGGCGGAGCTGGACCCCGTACTGCGGCGGGAGCGTTCCCTCGCCCCGGAACCGCCACCGGTTGTGGCGCTGAACCCGCTGCGCGGCCGGCCGGTCGGGGCCACCTGGAGCAGCGGCCTGAAGCTGATTCACGACGCCTTCCGCCGCGAGTTGGCGATCATCCGCAGCGAGTTGGCACGGCCGGGGAGCCGCCTCGGTGCGCAGCTGCGCATCAACTGTCTCGCCCTCTGCGGCGGCCTCGGTCATCACCATCGCAGCGAGGACGACCAACTGCTCCCGGTGGTTGCCCAACACCATCCCGAGCTCGCCGATACGGTACGGCGGCTGCGGGAGGAACACGCGGCCATGGACGCGTTGCTCCAGCAACTGCAGCAGGTGGTCGGGTCAGCCGACGTGGACCGGGCGAGCGTGCGTACCGAGGTCGACCGGCTCACCGCCGCGGTCGAGGCGCATCTCGACTACGAGGAGGCGCAACTCCTACCGATCCTCGACCGGCTCTCCGCTGAACAGACAGGTGACGACTCGGCCTGACCGCGGTCAGGTCAGCCCCGCCCCGCTGCGCCGCGGTCCCCGTACCGCTCGGCGGCACGCGCCTTGGCCTTCGCGGCCTCCACTGCGCGGTCCCGGGGCGGTGCCTTGGTCACCAGGTCACCCAGGAGGGTCTGGGTGGCCGCGGTGACCGCCCGAACGGCTTCGTTGAACGCCTCCTCGTTGGCTGCGGATGGTCTGGTAGCGCCACTGACCTTGCGCACGTACTGGATTGCGGCGGCCTCGATCTCGTCGTCGGTGGCGGGCGGTTCAAAGTTGTGGAGCACGCGAATGTTGCGACACATGGCTCCACGATGCCAGGCCCGGGCCCCAACTTGAACCGCCCACGCCCCACCGCACTATCCGCGGGACGAGATCTGTTGCACTGTCCAGTGGTTGCCGTCCGGATCGTCGAAAACGATGAAGCCGACATTGTCCAGGCTGTCGCCGTCCCGGGCCGGGCGAAAGCCCTCCGGCCCGGCCACTCGGACCTCGCTGACCCCGACCCCCCGCTCCACCAGCTGCTGACGGGCCTTCCGCACGTCCGCGACCACGAACTGCACCCCCTTCAGCGAGCCCGGCTCCATCGAACTGATGCCCTTCCCGATGATGATCGAGCACCCGGAACCCGGTGGGGTCAGCTGCACCGGACCGAACTCGCTGTCGCCGCGAGAATCGAAATCCAGGTGGAAACCCAGCTTCTCGGTGAAGAATTCCTTGGCGCGGTCCACGTCCGCCACCGGCACCAGCACCACTTCCAGAGTCCAGTTCATTTCTCCCGCTCTCGCTCGCATTGCTCCTTGGGTGGCGGACATGCTCTCCGGCCGCCGACATATTCCTGGTGGCTCCCCCGGGCCCGGATCACCGCGACGCGAACACCTCGTCGAGCCGGTCGTAGCTCTCCCCCACTCCCCGCTCCATCGGCGTGGCCAGCACCAGGTCGCGCACCTCGGGCGACGAGTAGCGCAGCGTGGTCTGGAGCGTGGTCAACCCGGCGCGTTCGGAAAGGACGGCGGTGACGAGGGACTCGCCCGGCACCCACTGGTCGTCGTAGGACTCGGTGTAGACGAGCCGGTCCGGCGCCTGGACCTCGCGGTACACCCCGCCCTGGCCCATCTTCAGGCCATCCGGCCCCACCGAGACGAAGCGCCAGCTCCCACCGACCCGTAGCTCCACCTCGCATTCGACCAGGCGCCAACCGCGAGCACCGAACCACCGCCTGAGTAACTCGGGCTTGGTCAACGTGTCGAATACGAGGTGCCGTGGCGCGTTGAACACCCGGGTCAGGACGATGTCAGTCGGTGCCGGTGTGGTCACCCGCAGCGTCTTCGCCGTCATGTTCCCTGCCCCTCCCGGCCGCCGCTCGACTGGCGGGCATCGTCACCGGCTTGAAGTTCGTCGAGCAGTTCGTCCAAACGCCCGTACGCCTCCGCCCAGTAGCCGCGGTAGTTCTCCAGCCAGTCCACGACCAACCTGAGCTGGCGCCCCTCAAGGTGACACGGCCGACGCTGGGCGACCCGTCCGCGAGAAATCAGGCCCGCGCTCTCCAAGACCTTCAGATGCCGAGAGATCGCCGGTTGACTCACCGGGAACGGGGCGGCGATCTCCTTCACCGTCGCGTCGCCCTGCGCGAGCCGGGCGAGGATCGCTCGCCGGGTCGGGTCCGCCAGGGCCGCGAAGGTGGCGTCGAGACGCTCGGGCTCATCGAGTGCATAACTAGCTTGTTTCATAACGAGTTGGTTATATCGTTCGACTGTTGCCCTGTCAAGCCCGTCTCCGGCATGTCTTCGCAGGTGAAGGTCGCTCCGGCGAGGTGACGCGAGCTGACCGGCCGCCCGCCCTACGCGCCCGTTCTACCGGCGCGCGGCAGTCCGGCTCCCCGGGACACGCGTAGTCGAGCGGCGGTGGGCGGCGCAGGGGATCGGTACGATCGCCTCTCGATCGGAGGACCACGATGCCGGATGTCAGCGCCGAGAAATTCGTCGAGAAGTTGCAGACGTACCAGTCGGATGAGGAGCTCCGCAAGATCCAGCGCTACTTCAGGCATGCCGAGGGCGACACGTTCCTGGGCGTCCGAATGGGTCAGGTCTTCGCGCTGGCCAAAGAATTCATCGACCTGACGCCCGGCGAGATCGAACTGCTACTCGACAGCCCGATCCACGAGGTACGCGCCGGCGCGGTAAGCATCATGTCCAAGCAGGCCGCGCGGAAGAAAACCACCGACGCCCGCCGGGCGGAGCTGTACGACCTCTACCTGCGCCGGCATGACCGGATCGACAACTGGGACCTGGTCGACCTCGGTGCCGCGAACGTGGTGGGGGCACACCTGGTCGACAAGCCCCGCGACGTGCTGTACGAGTTGGCCCGCTCGAACGACCCGTGGCAGCGACGCACCGCGATCGTCAGCACCATGGCGTTCGTACGCGCCGGCGACCTCGACGACACGTTTCGGATCGCCGAGCTGTTCGTCGCTGATCCACATGATTTGATCCACAAGGCCACCGGCTGGCTGCTGCGCAGCGCCGGGGACCAGGACCGGGCACGACTGCTCGACCTCCTCGACCGGCACGCGGCCACCATGCCCCGGACGCTGCTGCGCGCCGCCATCGAACACCTCGACCAGGAGCAGCGGACCTACTACCTGGGCCGGAAGAAAGCCACGCAGGGAGCCTAGGCTCGACGCCAGGGTGCGACGACGCACTGTTTCGGTGCTCGGCAACTGAGTTGGCGGCCTGCCCCAAGGCGAACCGCCACTGCAGCGCGAAACGCGATTGGGCCATCTCATGGGATTTCTGGGGCATCAGCTGACGCCACAGAAAGAAAGGGGCGGTCGGGGCGTCACCCTACTTTCGGCCGGTTTGCGACGACAGCTTTCCGGCCTAGCCTTGGCCGTCATGACCCCGTCGGCCACAGCTGCCAAGGCCCCCGTCCGTACCCTGGAATTCGTGCGCATCGGGGTCAGCACCAGCACCGCGATGGTCGATACGGGGCTGGCTGCCCTCTTCCTGACGGCCGCCGTGGTCGAGGCCATCGCGATCGCGCAGAGCTGGGGCCTGACGTACTGGCTGCTCGGCGGAGCCGCCGCCACGATCGTCTGTGTGCTGGCGCTGGCCCGGCGCCGGAGCCGGGCCGGGTTCGCCGCGGCCGGCCTGGTCATCGCGGCCGGCTCCGTCCTCACGTCGGGCGTGCTGCACCTGCCTGCCGAGCCCGGGCCGGCCATGGCGCTCGGCCTGGCCGTCCTGACGGGATCGGCGGTGCGGTCCGAAACCACCGCACGGGCCGCGGCAGTAGCGGGCGGCGGGCTCGCCGTGGTCATCTGCAGCCAGATCGCGGCCGGGCCGTGGGGCGCCGGCCCGGCCCCGGTGACCTGGCTGAACATTCTCATCTGGATAGCCGGTACCGGCACCGGCGTGGCGTTGCGCCTGACCGACAGCCGGGCCCGGTCGAACTCCGCGCGGATCCGCGCGGAGGAGCGCCTGGAACTGGCCCGTGAGCTGCACGACATGGTCGCCCACCACATAACCGGCATGGTCCTGCAGACCCAGGCCACCCAGTTGCTGGCCCGGCGGGGGTCGGAGCGGGTGCCAGAGCGGCTGGCGGTCATCGAGGCAGCGGGGGCCGAGGCCCTCACCGCCATGCGCCGGGTGGTGGGCCTGCTGCGCGACACCGAGGACGGCCCACCGGTCGAGTCCGAGCCGGAGGAGCTGAGCGTGCTGGTCGAACGGTTCGGGCGGCAGCGCGGGCCGGTACGGTTGCACACCCCGGCGAACCTGGCCGAGTGGCCGCCCGCGGTCACCACCACCGTCTATCGGATCGTCCGGGAATCGCTGACCAACATCTCGAAGCACGCCCCGCCGAGCGCGGCGGTCTCGGTGGCCGTCGAACAGACCGACGAGATCACCGTGATGATCGACAACGACGGACCCACGAGCCCGACCCGCCGCATGCCCCGCGGCGGGTACGGTCTGGTCGGCATGCGTGAGCGAGTGGAAGGCCTCGGCGGCACGTTGCAGGCCGGACCGCGTCCCAGTGGCGGCTGGTCGGTGAAGGCCACCCTGCCCTATAGCCCGAGGGAGCAACGATGACGATCCGCGTGCTGATCGCGGACGACCAGGCCTTGATCCGTAGCGGTCTGCGTCTGATCCTGGAGGACCAGCCGGACCTCGAGGTGATCGCCGAGGCGGTCGACGGCGTCGACGCCGTCGACCAGGCCCGTAAGCTGCGGCCGGACGTGTGCTTGGTGGACATCCGGATGCCACGGATCGACGGCATCGAGGTGACCCGTTCGCTGGCCGGACCGGGCGTGGTCAACCCGCTCCGAGTCATCGTGGTCACTACCTTCGACATGGATGAATACGTCTACGGCGCCCTGCGCGGCGGGGCGGTCGGGTTCATCCTGAAGGACGCCGGGCCGACGCTGCTGGTCGAGGCAGTCCGAGCCGCGCACAACGGCGATGCGATGGTCTCCCCGTCGATCACCCTGCGCCTACTGAACCACCTGAACGCCACGGCGCCGCCGCCGGGAACCCGCGAGATCCCGCTCTCGGACCGTGAGCTGGAGGTCGTCCGGGCCATCGCTCTGGGACGCACCAACCAGCAGATCGCCGCGGAACTCTTCATCTCGCTGAGCACGGTGAAGAGCCACAATTCCACGATCCAGTCCAAGCTCGGCGTCGGCAATCGGGTCGGCATCGCCGCTTGGGCTTGGGAGAACCGGCTGGTCGAAGGCAGCTGACCGGCGCTGTCCAACCGGGTTCCTTCCGCGGTCGAACGGGGCAACCGGCACGCGTCCGGCGGACGTCGTTGTCCGCCGGACGTTCCGTGTCGAGCTGCCCGCCCGTCATGTCAGGCCGGCCGCCGCTGGATGCGCCGCAGCGCGAACAGCACGAGCAGGCCGGTCAGCAACAGGTAGCAGCCGGACTCCAGGAGCTGGAAGGCCCAGTAGCGGTTCCAGGGCTGGTAGGCGATGTCCACATGCAGGTCGTGCTTGGCCAAACAGACCGCGATATCACCGTACGGGCCTTCGGTTGCGCCGGTCTTCGGCGCGTTCATGTAGCAGTCGTCGAACGTCTTCGCGCTCAGCGGCTTGCCGTCCGCCTGCGTCAGCGCGCCCACATCGGTGATCCAGCCCTCCGGGATGGTCAACCCGTTCAGCACCGGCGCACCGGTGATGCTGCCCAGCGAGCGGGCCTCGTTGATCGCGCTGACCGTCATCTGCTTGCTCAAATGCTCGGGCGGCAACAGGTGCGGCCGAACCAGGTTCGGCACCAGGAATTGGAAGATGACGAACACGACCAAGGTCAGCGCCATCGTCGGCACCATCCGCCGGACTAGCAGCCCGATCACCGTGCCCAGCACGAACGCGAACGCCGCGTATGCGATAGGCGGAAGGAACCGGGCGCCGAACAGGACCGTGCTGAACCGGTTGTTGGCGACGTCGTCCACCGGTGCGGCAGCCCAGGTCAACAACATGCTCGCCGTCCCGGCCACGACCATGCAGGCCAACCCGACCACCAGCAATTTGATCAGGAGCCAGCGCCGGCGGGTGACGCTCTGGTTCCAGACCAGGCGTTGCGTGCCGTTCTCCAGCTCCCGGGTGATCAGCGGGGCACCCCAGAACATGCCGAGCACGCCGGGCACCAACCCGAGCACGCCGGCCAGAGGGAGCAGCGTGTTCTCGTAGTCAAGGCTGAACTGCCCCATCGGCCCGGAGCAGTCGCCGGCGTCCGGGCACTGCGCCAGATAGGTCTGATAGGAACCGCGGATGTCCAGGCCGAGATAGATGAGGTACGCGGCGAGGACAGCCACCACGGCGCCGCCGACGATCGCCTGGCCGCGGAACTGCCGCCAGCTCATCCAGATCAACGGCCGACCTCCCCGGACGAGGTCATCAGCGGCTGGCCGGCGACGCCCATGGCCCGGGTCATATACGCGAGCACCAGCCCCTCCAGATGGATCGGCTTGATCGTCCAGGTGGCAGGCCGGCTGCCATCACCACGGACGACCGCGGTGGTCCATCGGTCGGTGTGCTGCGCTCGGATCACCTCCATGCCGGCCGGCGGGTGGTCCAGCTCGCCCCGCGGCGCCACGATCCGGTAGTGCGTGTTGAGCAGGTCCGGGACGTCGCCGGCAACCTGCACCCGGGAGGCGCACAGCACGATGAGGTAGTTGCAGACCCGTTCGACGTCGCCGAGCAGGCGCGAAGACAGAATCGCGCTCGCGTTGAGCTCGGTGACGAACTCGACCAGGTTCCGCAGGAAGCCGTCCCGGGCCAGCGGGTCCAACGCGGCCGCCGGCTCGTCGAACATCAGCAGCTCCGGTCGCTTGGCCGCGGCCAGGGTCAGCGCCAGCTGGGCGCGCTGGCCGCCGGAGAGCCGGCCGGCCTTCTGCTTGTAGTTCAGGCCGACCTGGGCGATGCGGCGCTCGGCGAGGCCCTGGTCCCAGGTCGGGTTGAGCCTGGCACCCATCTTCAGGTGGTCACCGACCGAGAAGTTTGCGTACACCGGCGTGTCCTGCGCGACGAAGCCCACCTTGGCGAGGTGGGCGGCGTTCGCGGCCGGCGTCTCGCCGAGCACCCGCAGGGTGCCCTCCGACGGCGTGACCAGGCCGCAGGCCAGCTGGAGCAGCGTCGACTTGCCCGCGCCGTTCGGGCCGACCAAGCCAATCACCCGGCCCCGCGGAATCGTCAGGTTGCAGTCCTCGAGGGCGGTGCGGGCGCCGTAGCGCTTGGTCACACCCTCCGCGTGCAGTATCGGATACGAATCGTCAGACGTCATCGTGAAAGTCCTCGTGTCTGTCATGTCGGTGCGGACGGGGGTCAGGTCGCATGACGCTGGATGCGCCAGAGACCGACGGCGGCCAGCAGGCCACTGAGCAGCAGGTAGAGCGCGGACTCGAGCCACTGGAAGGTCCAGTAGCGGTCGTTCGGGTGATAGGCGATCTCGACGTGTAGCTTCAGGTCGGCCAGGCAGGCGATGATCCCGCCAGTGCCCGCGCCGGCCCCGGCGGTCACCGGCGGATCGGTCGCGCACCTGCGGTACGTGGCCTTGTCGAGCGGGTCGCCGTCCGCGGTGAGCAGCGCGCTGGTGTCGGTCACCCACGCGCCGGGAACGCCCACGCCCTTCACCACGGGGTCGTCGCCGAAACCGCGCACCTCGCCGAACGCCTGCAGCGTCATCTCCCGTGTGGTGGTCTCCGGCGCCATCAGGTGCGGCCGGGCGAATGCCGGCACCACGAACTGCATCACCGCGAAGACGAGCAGGGTCACCGCCATAGCCGGGATGGTCCGGCGCATCAGCAGACCGATCACGGTGCCGAGGGCGAACGCGAAGGCCGCGTAGGCGACCGGGGCGATGTTACGGGCATCGAACTCCAGCGCGCCGAACCTGTCTTGCGAGACCGCGTCGACCGGGCTGCTCGCCCACGTCAGCAACGCGCTGGCCAGGCCGGCCACCGCAATCGAGGTGAACCCGACGAGCAGCAGCTTGACGGTCAGCCAGCGGCGCCGGGTGACGCTCTGGTTCCAGACCAGCCGGTGCGTACCCATCTCCAGTTCGCGGGACACCAGCGGGGCGCCCCAGAAAACACCGAGGATGCCGGGAATCGCGGCGAGTAGGATGGCCAACAACAGCAACCGGGTCCGGAAGTCGTTCTGGAACTGCAGCATGGCCTCGGCACAGTTGCCGATGGACGCACACTGGGCCTCGTACCGGTCGTGCGAGCGCCGGATGTCGATGCTCGTGATAATCAGGTACGCCACCACCGGCAGCAGGGCGATGGCGCCGGCAAGTGCCTGCGAACGGAACTGGCGCCAGCTCATCCAGATCATGGCCGCACCTCGCCGTGCACTGCCGGCTGCATGTGGTCGGTAGGCATGTCCCTCACCCTGCCGAACCGCCTCACGGCAAGCATCGGTCCGAAGCAGGGTTGGCTACGGCCCCGACCGTACTTTTGACCGGTTCGCCACCGCCGCCGGACTCCTAGCGTGAGCCCCATGACCAATTCAGTCCGACCGACCGCCCGCGTCGAATTCGCGCTCGACGCGACGTTCGGCCTCATCGCACTGGCCGGTATCGCCTTCACCATCAAACTGCTGGCCGACAGCTGGGGCATCGGCTACGCGGTGTTCGACACGATCGTCGCCCTGATCCTGGTCGGCCTAGCCCTGGCCCGCCGGCTGAACCGCTCGATGACCACAGCCGCGGGCGTAACGCTGGCCCTGATCGCCGTGATCGTCTCCCAGATCGCCGACCTGCCGCAGGAACCGAGCCCGATCGCCTCGCTGGCCCTCGCCGTCCTGATCGGCTCGGCCCTGCGACACGTACCCGACCGGTGGGCCACCGGCATCGGCGTCGGTGGCCTGGCCGTAATCATCGCCTGCTGGGCCACCGGCGGCTTCCGCGCCGTCGCGGCCCTGGCCACCCTCGCCTACGTGACCGCCGTAGTCATCGGCTGGTCAATGCGCGAAGTCGACAAGGGCCGCCGTGCCGCCGCCGAGCGCGACCGAGCCGCCGCCGCGGATCACACCACCTGGCGGTGATCCCCGCGTACGCCGTCGAACACCCTCGACCAGGAGCAGCGGACCTACTACCTGGGCCGGAAAAGGCCAAGCGGGAAGCCTCGGCTCGCCGCTAGGGTACGGCGCATGGCCAAGCAGTTGACCGGCAAGGTGGCGCTCGTCGCCGGAGGGACAAGAGGCGCCGGGCGAGGAACCGCCATCCAACTCGGAGCGGCCGGGGCCACGGTCTACGTCACCGGAAGGTCAACCCGCGCCCAACGGTCGGAGATGAACCGACCGGAGACCATTGAGGAAACCGCCGAGTTGGTCAGCGCAGCTGGTGGGGTCGGCATCGCGGTGCGGGTCGACCATCTGGTCCCCGCCGAGGTACGCGCGCTGATCGCCCGGATCGAGTCCGAGCAGGGCGCCCTCCACGTACTCGTCAACGACATTTGGGGCACCTCCCAGGTGGAGTGGAACAAAACGGTCTGGGAGTCGGACCTGGACGCCGGGCTGCACACGCTGCGTCTCGCCGTGGAAACCCACGCCATCACCAGTCACTTCGCACTGCCCCTGCTAATCAGGAACCCGGGCGGGCTGGTTGTCGAGATGACCGACGGGACTGACGAGTACAACGCGGCCACTTACCGCAACTCGTTCTTCTACGATCTCGCGAAGGGCGCCGTGAGTCGGATGGCGTTCGCCCTGGCGCACGAACTCCGTTCGCATGACACGACGTCGGTGCTGCTTACGCCCGGGTGGTTGCGGTCCGAGGACATGCTGGACAGCTTCGGTGTGGCCGAGGAAAACTGGCGCGACGCGCTCGCGGTTGAGCCGCACTTCGCGATCTCCGAAAGCCCGGCCTATGTCGGCCGCGCCGTGGCGGCCCTGGCACAGGACCCGGAGGTGTCTCGGTGGCATGGCAGGTCGCTCTCCAGCGGGGAGTTGGCGAAAACCTATGGCTTCACCGACCTGGATGGGAGTCAGCCCGATGCCTGGCGATACCTGGTCGAGGTGCAGGACGTCGGTAAGCCCGCCGACACCACCGGATACCGCTGACCCCAACCCGGGCCAGTAGCTGCACGACGATTGACACGTTCACCCATCGAACACCGCCGAGCAATTGAAGTCGGCTGATAATGACGGCCATCATCGATGGCCATGAAGAGACCGCTGAGTCTGCTGCTCGCCCTAGTTCTCACCGCGTCCGGGTTACTCGCCTCCGCGGCCCCGGCCGCCGCCGCCCCGGCACCGCTGCAGGTCCTGACCCACAACGTCATGTTCCTGCCCCAGTCGCTCTTCCCCAACTGGGGGCAGGTCACCCGCGCCAACCTGATCGCCGAGGCCGACTACATCACCGGCCGAGATGTCGTCATCCTGCAGGAACTATTCGACAACGAGGCATCCGACCAGCTCAAAGACCAGCTCGCTGCGAAATATCCCTACCAAACCCCGGTTCTCGGCCGGTCGAGGTCCGGCTGGGACGCCACTTTAGGCTCATACTCCAGCGCGACGCCGGAGGACGGCGGAGTCACCGTCCTGAGCCGGTGGCCCATCCAGGAAAAAATCCAGTACGTCTACGCGGACGGCTGCGGGGCGGACTGGTTTTCCAACAAGGGCTTCGTCTACGCGCGCCTCAACGTCGACAACGCACCCGTACACGTGGTGGGCACTCATGCGCAGGCGGCCGACGCCGGCTGCGCCGACGGCACCGGGGCCCAGGTACGGGCAGCCCAGTTCGACGAGCTCGACGCCTTCCTGGACGCGCGCCAAATCCCGGCGGACGAACAGATCATCGTCGCCGGTGATCTTAACGTTGACCGCTACTCCAGCGAGTACGACAGCATGCTGGCCCGGCTCGACGTGGGCGATGCCGCGTTCACCGGCCATCCGTACTCGTGGGACGCGCAGCGCAACGCCATGACCGACTACAACGACGACCAGGACAGCCGCCAGCAACTCGACTACATCCTGCAACGCAACGGTCACGTACGGAACGGTGCCGGCGACAACGAGACGTTAGCCGTCGAGTCACCGGAGTGGTGCGTGACGAGCTGGTTCGTCCGCTACTGCTACACCGACTACGCCGACCACTACCCGGTCGCGGCCGAAATCTGACGCGTACGACCTGGGGCGGAGGTATTCCTCCCGTGCTTGGGCAGCCGCGGGTACGCCGCTGCCTAGCGCCAGTCGTACCACCGGCACCGCCGCGACCTCGCGGGCCCGCAACCCGCCGACCGGCTTGTGGTATACAACCCCCTGCTTGCTCGGGTTCAGCTACAGGCCCTGGTCTGCCATGGTCAAGGCGCGCGCCCATTAGCTTTGATCATCGCGCACCGGAGCGAGGGGTCCATGCCCGGCAGCGCGGCTTCGTGTCGCATTGTGGCGGTCAGCTCGCGTCCAATCTCCGCGTTGGGTAGCTCCCGGTATCCAAGCCTCCGGTAGTAGGGGCCGTTCCAGGGCACATCGCGGAAGGTGGTCAGGGTCGTCGCCGGACGACCCTGACGCCTCCCCCATCCCTCGACGTGTGCGATGAGTTGCCGACCAATCCCGCGCCGAGCGTGCGTGGGCGCTACCGACACCTGCTCGATGTGGGCGTTGCCGTCCAGCACCGCCGCGATGACGTAGCCGACCGTCCGGTCGCCTTCCTCGGCGACCCAGATCAGCCCCTGCCGCTGACTTCGCCGCAGGGCCTGTCGATCCACGGCATGATCAGCTATTTCTGACATGCCAACCGTATGGAAGAGCTGGCCAGCCTGGACCTCAAGCCGAGCCAGATCGCCGAGCTCCGACTGTCGTGCCGCCCGAATCAGGGACATCCTCCGCACTCTCGACGCAGCGAGGCCGACTGCTATTGGACAGTCGGCCTCGCCCCTGTTTGGTATCAGGGCCCCGTGACTGCCGCGTCGTTGCCCGGCATCCGGGTCACGCTGGGCAGCTGCAGCACGTCCGCTGCCGACCGGCCACTCGTCTCGCTGGTCGGGCACATCGCCGCCAGCAGGAACGACTGCCAGGCGATGTCGATCGGATGCGCCTCGGGCAGGCCTATCGAATAGTGGCTGAGGTTGATCCCGGACGATACCTGGCGCCCGCCATCCCGGCTGTGCAATGAAGACGTCAGGTGACCGAACACCGCACCGTCATGTCCGAAGAACTCACCGCACGGGGTGGAAAACGAGAGGATACCAAGACCGTAGCTACCGGCTTCGGGCGCATCCGGGAACATCGGCACCCCGGCGAGCATCTCATCGAGGGTGGCCGGGCTGAGCAGATCACCGCCGAGTAGTGCCCGGAAGAACGTGTTCAGGTCCGCCGTGGTCCCAATCATCTCGCCCGCCGTCCACCCCCAGCTCATGTTGAACTCGCTGAGGTCACGAACCCCGAAGGGGGCGAAGTAGGCACCACTATGTGGGCCACGAATAGTCGGATCAGTGCCAGGGAACGACGTCCCGGTGAGCTTCAGGGGCCGCAGAATACGCTGCTGCACCTCTGCCGCCGCCGGGTTACCGGTGACCGACTCGATTAGCAGGCCCGCCAAGATGTAGTTTGTGTTCGAGTAGCTGAACCCCGCCCCGGGCGCGTTGGTCGGCGGCATGGCCAGGCCCATCGCCACCAGATCTGCCGGAGCGTACGTCGTAACCTGCATCTGGTCGATCGCCGCCCACGAGTCGAGCATCGCGTTGGTGTAGTTGCCGATGCCGCTGGTGTGGTTCAACAGCATCCTGACGGTGACTTCGGCGCCACGCTCACCCGGCACGATCTCCGGCAGCAGCTCCCCGACCGGGTCGTCGAGGCCCAGCCGGCCCTCGTCAACGAGCTGCAGCACAGTGGTGGCGACGAACGTCTTGGTGATGCTGCCGATGCGGTGCCGCAGCTGCGGCTGCATCGGTCGGGGGCTGGTCAGGAACGCCTGGCCGGCACTGCCGCGCCAGTCGTGCCGGCCATCGCGCACAGCAGCCAGCGCACCCGGAACCCCGGCTTCGGGCACCGCGGCGAGCGCGGAGCGCAACTCACCCCGATCCAGCCCGCCGGAGGAGCTTCCCCCAGCTGTCTGAGTGGGTAACGCGGCAGCAGATGCGGGCACCACAAAGGCGGCGGCTGCCAGCGTCGCACTGGCAATTGCGATCTTCAACGCCCGAGGAATGCTAGACATATCGCGATCCTAGGTGGCGCCTGCAACCAGGATTTCACTTCGATTCTCATGTCAGTAACCGGCACGACATAGTTTGGATCCCCGCCACCGGATGTCTGTTCGATCTCTTGGGGATCAGTATCTATGCTGGACCACGTCGCATGTCCCGGGAGGGCGCAATGAGGGCAACCTCTACAGTACGGGCCGAGGCGCTACGCTATGCGGTAGCCGAACGTGAAATTTTCGCTGACATTTCTTTCGACGTGCCGTCGCGGACGTCGTTGGCGGTTACCGGGCCCAGCGGCACGGGGAAGACGACGCTACTGATGTGCCTCGCGGGGATCCTGCCGGTGGCGGGTGGTCGCGTCTGGATCAACGGCCAAGAACTGACCAGTCTGCCGCCGAGGGCGCGATCGGCGTTGCGGCTGCGGTCGGTCGGCTTGGTGTATCAGTTCGGTGAGTTACTGCCCGAGTTGACGCCGTTGGAGAACGTGACGCTGCCGGCGCTGTTGGGTTCCGCACCGCGGCGGGCAAGCTACGAGCGGGGGAAGACACTGCTGCATGATCTTGGTGTTGGAGAGCTTGCCGACGCCGCGTCCGCTACCTTGTCCGGCGGCGAGCGCCAACGGGTCGCGGTGGCGCGCGCGTTGATCACACAGCCCAGTGTCATCCTGGCGGACGAGCCGACCGGGTCTCTCGACAGCGCCTCAGGGCAGGTCGTCAGCGATCTCCTGTTCGACCTGCCGCGCCGGTACGGCTGCGCGCTGATCGTCGTCACGCACAACGACCGGGTCGCCGCGCGTGCGGATCAGCAGCTCGCCCTCGACGGGGGTCGACTCACCGCGATGGCGGCGGGTAGCTCGTGAACCGTGCGTTCGTACTGCTCGCTGCCGGTCATCGCGCGGGGCGACGGGCCGGCGCTGGTGCCGTGACGCATCGTTGGTCCCTGGCCGTTGCTGCCGCGGTGGCCCTGCTGACCGCGTGGACCTTCATCAGTATCGCGGCCATGTACGACGCGCGGAACGCAAGCGTCGCCGCACGGGAGCCGGTATTCCTGGCCGAGAGGCAGGACGAAGGCGCGGTCGCCCGGTGGATCCCGCATTCAGACCGGGTGAACAACCGTCAGTTCCTCGTCGTGTATCTGGCGCCGAGCCGCGCGGACGCGGCGCCGCCCCCGGGGCTGTCCCGGTGGCCCGCCCCGGGGGAAATTTTCGTCTCCCCGTCGCTGCTCGACCAGGCGGGCCGGGATCAGCTTACCGAACGCTACGGGCGGATTGCGGGCACCATCGGTGCCGAAGGTCTCGCCGCCGACCAGGAACGGCTCGCCTACTATCGGCCCCGCACCGATGCCGCCTTCGACCGGCGGGACGGGCTCGTGGCTATCAGCGGGTTCGGTGTCGACAAACAACAGATGGTGGTCAATCGGACCACCAGGACTGACACGAACTACGGCAAGTGGACAGATAACGACTTCTTCATCCTGGCCGCGTGTCTGATCGCCCTCCCCGCCGCGCTGTTGCTGTTGCTCGCGGTGCGTAGTAACGCCGAGCGGCGTGACCGGCGGCTGGCCCTGCTCGATGCCCTCGGCGCCCCGCGCTCCGCCCGCGCCTACCTCCTCCTGGGCGAGGCCGCGCTCCCCGTCACGGTCGGCACCCTGGTGGGGGCGCTCACCGCGGCGGCCACGACCGTGGTCGACGTACCGCTGCCGGTGGTCGACCATGTCCTCAAGGCTGACGTGTTGGCCCGCTTCCGTGCCGTGCTCGCGGTGACGGCGCTCGCCACCGCGGCGGTGGTGCTGGCCCTCGTGCTGGTCGCGCAGCTACGCAGCCGCGCCGCTTCAGAGACCGCGCCGCGTCGGATCCAGCACCGGTTCGGGCGGCCGATCAGGGCCATGTTCCCGCTGGCGATCATCGTGGCGGTCTGGGGGGCCAGCACCGCCCGCGACGATGCCGGCGCCGGATCCTCGGTCGGGCTGGCCGCCTTCCTCATCGCCACGGTCCTCACCCTGGCGCTGCTGCCCGCCGTTCTGGCCGGTTGGGCTGGCGCCGGCGGCCGACTCATCGCTCGTCACGGCGCGCGACGAGGCCGGCCGTCGGCAATCGTCGGTGGCCGTTGGCTCAGCACACGTCCCGTGCTCGTGGCGCAGCTGTGCGCGGCCTTCGTCATCGGCCTCGGCCTACTCGTTCAGGTGCAGGTCCAGCAAGAGTGGATCGTGCAGCGCACCCACGGAATCGCGAACGGGGTCACCGCCCCCGCCGTCGTGGTCGGCAACCAACTCGTCACCGTTCGCGGTGACGCGCAGCCGCAGGAAGCACAGCGGTTCATCGACCGAATTGGCCCGGACGACGTCCTGACCACCTACACCACCGCAGCGGGTCGAACGCTCGTGGCAACGTGCCCGGCACTGCGGTCACTGGGACAGCTGCCGACCTGCCCCACCACCGCCACCCCGATCGAGGACTCCTACACCACCATCAACCGAACCGGCCAGGTCCTCCAGCACGACACCGAAATTTCCCGGCCCCGGTTCACTATCGCCACGACCCCACCACCGTCCGGCGAAGTGGACGGCTTCTTCGTACTCAACCCCGACGGCGACAGCGGGGTCAACGCCATCGCCGGCACCGCGTACCGGGAACTGGCTAAACCGCACATCTCGACTCCCGGCCAGGAGTGGATCGGCGGCGGACTCGCCGGAGCCGCCGTCTTCGACTGGGTGCTTTCCTTCGGCGTAGCCGGCGTGACCATCCTCGCCCTCGCCGGCATCCTGGCCGCCGCCGGAATCTTCCTCAGCCAGATCCGGTCCCTCGGCGTCCTCACCACATACGACGCCCGCACCCGCCTCTACCTCGGCATCGCCGCCTGGAACCTCGCCCTGCCGCTCATCGTCTCCGCGGTGATCGGCGCGCTCGTCGCCGCCTTCCTCGGAACGCTGGCCCTACAGATCCGCAGGACCGGCGAAGTCTCCGTACCGGTGCTGTCGGCAGCGCTGCTCGGCGTCGCCGCTATCGCCGCTGCTCTCACCCTGCTCTGCGGCACCACAGCCGCACGCGCCGTACGCACCTGGCACCCGTCCAAAGACTGAGAGGATGGTTCGGTCAACATCCACCGCTGGAGCACTTAGCCGTTGCGCGGAGCAGCCCAATCACTATCGTCACTCCGACGGCGGGCACGCACTGCCATGAGCGTGACGGCTAGGACCGTCAACGAGGTGACTCCAACAGCTTGACCAATCCGGTCAATTCGCTTCGAGCTGCAGGTCCGGAATGCCATCTCCCAGTAATATCTGTCTCCGGCCACCACCCAGCGATGAAGGTTCATTTCCAGCGCATTTCCGCAACTCTTTTTCTCATGGTCACCCGGCCCGATCTTAATTGGCAGTAGCATCAGAAGCGCCACCAAAAAGCTCCCCAGCAGGGCCACCTTTGCGGGCGTCACCCAGCCGAGCCTCGACCCATTCCGCTCAGTTCCCGCTGCCATCGAACGAATGGTAGGTCATGCGTGGCGCGATGTCATCATGGCTGTTGGCCGGCACCCGGTTCGGGTGCCGGCCAACAGCTTCTTTCCCCCTTTGTGGGTTAGGTCTATGTAGGTGGTGCGGTGGGATCAGCTGGTCCAGTGCTCGGCCACCAGGTCGGCGGCCTGGGTTTCCCACTGGGCGTAGTGGAACGGGTACGCCGACACCTGGACCTTCTGGGCGGCTTCGGTCAGGGGNAGTTCCTGCCAGCCCTCGACCTGCTTCAAACCCTTGAGGAAGGCGGTGGTGGAGTACTCGGGGTCGGTGATCTGCTCCACGCTGCCCCAACCGGAGGAGGGGCGCTGCTGGAACAGGCCCTGCGAGTCGTGGTCGTTNCGNTCNCCNAGGTGTCCCAGGTTCTCCAGCTTCGACTCCTGCAAGCTGGTACCGATGGCCACGACGGCGGCGCGCTCGTCCATGCCGGCCTTCTTGGTGGCCTCGATGATGGCCTTCACGTTGCCGGTCTGCTCATCACCCAGGTCGATGCGCGACTGCTCACCCTGGGTGCCGTGCGGGATCAGCGTGTCCATGTCCGGCTTGTCGGCCCGCACCGCAGCAGCAGCTGCGGGGGTGGTGTCGGTCAGGGTGGCCAGGGGGCCGGCGACGACACCGGTGGACAGGGCCAGACCAGCGATACCAAGGACACTACGACGCAGAATCGTGTTCATGGGGGTTGCTCCATTCGGGGGTCGACACCCCACACGCCCGAAAAAAGGGGGGATCAGGCGGCAAAAGAGGGGTGCAAGCACCGTCCGGCGCTCAAAGAAAAGAAAGAAGAGGGGGTCGGCGACCGCAGGGCCTCACAGGGGGCACACACGGCGCCGGGTCCAGATGTAACGACCGCCCGGCCACCAACATTCCCGGCGACCCGGTGTCACCCGCCCGAGCGGGCCACCTCCACGGCCGTACGCAGGGTGTAACGCCCCGACGGCGGCCGAGATTCCACCACCACCGTGACCCCGACCACACCCCAAACTGACATGAACCGGTCATTCATGATGCGATAGAGCCTTATCAGCCCCTGCTGAACGACGGTGGGCATCGCAGCACAGTGGGGCGAACGACGCTGAGCCCAGCATCGCGGATCGGCGGATACCCGTCATCGGACCCCCGGTGTCGGTCGACACGGGTAACGTACGCCGCACCGCGTAGAGCATCCTAGGAAAATGGTGCCCGCGGCCTACCCCCCACTCAACCGGCCATCGCGGGCTACTCGGATCCGCCGGTCCATGCCGAGATGTTCTTGCCGCCCTACTCCGGCACCGGCGTGCCCGCCGGTGCCGGCGGGGCCCTAAAGTCGGTTGTCGACGACAGCGAACTCCGGGACGCTGGGCGGCATGTCGTTGTGAGGGCAGCACCTTCGTCGCCGCCACGCCATCGCGATCGGCGGCCGTCCACCCAACCCTTGGCGAGAAGTGAGCGTCCTTGTCTGTTCCACCTGTCCGGCCGGAGTCCCGGCCGGCACCCACCCCTGCCACCGTTACCGTCTTCGCCTCCCCGACCAGCTGGGTCGAGTCCGACGCCGTTGACCAGTGCCACCAGGTCGCCGCCCTCGACGGCATGGTCCATGTCGCCGGCATGCCGGACCTGCACCCCGGCAAGGGCGCCCCGATCGGCGCCGCGATGACCTCTACCGTGCTCTACCCCCACCTGGTCGGCTCGGACATCGGCTGTGGCATCGCCGTCTTCCCGATCAAGCTGAAGCGGGTCGTACCCGAACGGCTCGCCGCCCGCTTCCCCGACCTGGACCGCCCGCTCGACCCGGACCGCGACGCCGACGACCCGGCCTGGTCGGTGCTGGACGGTGACATCCCCGCCGGCCACCTCGACGGTCTCGGTACCGTCGGGCGGGGCAACCACTTCGTCGAGCTCGCCCGCGTCGGCGAGATCCTCGACCCGGACCACGCCGCACGACTGCGGCTGACCGCCGGCGACACGGTCCTCGTCGTCCACAGCGGATCCCGTGGCCTCGGCGAGCAGATTCTGCGTGCACACACCGCGCAGGGCGGCGCCGGGCCCGCCGAGGACCCGGCCTCGTACCTGGCGCGGCACGACGACGCGGTGCGCTGGGGCTCGCTGAACCGGCGGTTGCTGGCCGCCCGGGCCGCGATCGCGCTGGGTGCCGAGCCAACCGCCCCGATCGTGGACCAATGCCACAACCTGGTCGAGGTACGCGACGGCCACTACCTGCACCGGAAGGGCGCGGCGCCGGGCGACGGCCGGGACGTGCTCGTCGCCGGCACCCGCGGCACCCCGTCGTACCTGGTGGCCGGGCACGCGGGCGCCCAGGCCAATCATTCGGTGGCGCACGGGGCGGGCCGCAAGATGTCCCGGGCGGACGCGCTGCGCCGGGGCCGGGCCAAGCACACGGTCAAGGAGCTGCGCCGTACCCCGCTGGGTTCGCTGGTGGTCTGCGGCGACCGGCAACTGCTGTTCGAGGAGGCGCCGACCGCGTACAAGCGGATCGAGCAGGTCGTCGGTGACCTGGTCGCCCATGGGCTCGCCACCCCGGTGACGACCACGGTCCCGCTGGTCACCTACAAGACCCCGGACGTGGGGGTGCCCCCGCGCGGCGACCGACGACCGGAGCGCCGGCGGCGAGGGCAGCGATGAACCAGCACCTGCTGCTGTCGGCTGGCCGGGGTCCCCAGGAGTGCGCCTGGGCGGTGGCCCGGCTGCTGCGCCGGCTGGAGGCCGACGCCGCCCGCAACAACGTGGACGCGGTACGGCTCGACAGCGTCGCCGGTGACCGACCCGGCACCTACCGGTCGGTGTTGCTCCGACTCACCGGCGCCGAGGTGGAGGCGTTCGCCGAAGGCTGGACCGGGACGTTGTGCTGGCAGGCACCCAGCCCCTACCGGGCCGGCCAGGGCAGAAAGAACTGGTACGTCGCAGCCCGCCGGTGCGAGGTAGACGCCCCGGTCACCCCGTTCGCCGAGGCGGACGTGGAGGTGCTTGCCGTACGCACGGGTGGGCCGGGTGGCCAGCACCGCAACAAGGCCAGCACCGCCGTACGGGCAACGCATCGTCCGACCGGCACCACCGTCGTGGTCGACGCCGAGCGGCAGTTCAGCCTCAATCGCGGCATCGCGCTGCGGCTGCTACGGCAGCGGCTCACGGCCGGCGACGAGGCGGCCGAGCGGGCGCTGGTGGCCACCCGAAGGCGGACCCACGACGAGCTGGTTCGCGGCGATCCGGTGCGGGTCGAACGCCCCTGACCGGCCTTTTCTGCCTCGGCCGCTGCGCGGCTCTTGCCGCCGTCGGGCCGGGCGGCCGCACTGGGATGGCAGTGGCCGGCGCGACGCCAGGGGTGATGGGCTCGCGCCGGCCGGCTCAGCTGCCTACAGATTCCCCGTACCTTGCGGGCGTCTGTGGTTGACGGCCTCGGGGGTAGGGATCAGGGAAGGACTTCGAAGGTCCAGGTCTTGGCACCGGAGCTGATGGTGGTGCCGTCGGCAGCGAGCACGCCGGTGACCTCGAAGGTGACGTCGTAGGTTCCGGCGGCGTCGAAGCCCCAGTTGACGTGGGCGTGGGTGTTGTGGTTGACATTCAGGCTGTCGGGGAGCCCGTCACCGCTGTCGAAGAGCACCGTTGGGGTGCCGCCGGAGACGGTGTAGGCACTGAAGCCGGCCGGCCCGTTGACGTTGGTGAGCTTGAAGGTGACCCGGTTGTTCTGGAACGCGCCACTGGGCACCTCTTCAGTGTTCCAGCCTGCCCACAGCAGATCGGAGCTGCTGGCCTGCGGTAGCACCCACGCTTGATTGTCGGTGCCGAGGAACGACCACTCACTACCGCTGGGCACGGTGACCTTGGCGGTGTTGGGGACGCTCAGGATGACATCAGCGGGGTCGCGCTCCACCGAGTCGTCGTCGAGCAGGTTGACGGTCAGTGTGCCGTCGGCGTAGTCGACGTCGAGGACGTCAACGTGACCGCTGGAGATCACGATCGGCGTTGCGGCAGCGGTAGTGGTGGTGCCGGCGAGCAGTGCGGCGGTGACGGCGAGGCCGGTGAGAATTCGGCGACGGAGGTGCATGGTGCTCACCCCTGAACCACGACGCGCAGGGTGACCGCCTCGCTGCTGACCTGCTGCCCGGTGTCGGCGAGGGTGCCGGTGGCGCTGAAGGTGACGCAGTAGGTGCCGGCGCGGTCGAAGGCCCAGCTGTAGTGCTGGTGGTCGCCAGCGTTCAGGGTGATGGTGCCGGGCAGACCGGCACCACTGTCGACGAGGACGTTGGGCTGCCCGACGGCGTTTTCGGTGTAGAGGGCGAGTTCCCCGGGCCCGCTGACCGACTGCATCGCGAGGGTGAGCTCGTCGTCGGTGAAGACGCCGGCCTCGACCTCCTCGGTGGCGACGCCGGGCCATACGAGGTCGGTGTCCTGGATCTGGGGCAGGATCCACACTGTCGACACGCCGGGGGTGCCGAGGAAGTCAAAGGCGGGGTCGTTGGGGACCGTCACCTCGGCCTGCTGCTTGACGACGATCTTCACCTCGTCGGTGGCGTATTCGACGTCGTTGTCCTCGTCGTGGACACCAAGCTCCAGCTCGCCGGCCTCGTAGGCGATGTCGACCAAGTCGATGTGCCCGGAGCTGAACGTCACGAGTGATGCCTGCGCTGGTTGCGTTGCCGCGAGCAGCGCCGCGGTCGCCGCCCCGGAGGCGAGCAGCAGGCGGATGGGCTTACGCACGAAGGAACTCCTTCCCCGCGGTCCCCCTTGGACCGCAGCTGTTGGAAATGGTAGTCGTTTTCGTTAACTGGGGGAAGCGACTGTCGCATGGCTTCGGTCACGGTGATGCGCCCTCAGCGGATCGCCACGCCGCGGGGCCGGACACCAACCACCGAGAGCGGCCGGCCGTGCACCAACGCGACTGAAGTAACGAGCTGGTGATGAGAGCGTCCTAAGATCACCTATGACCACTCGCCCTCGCCAGCCCCTCCCGGGCGGTCTACCGCGTAGCCGGTGCCCCCTCCTGACGGGAACTGGGGTCGGACAGTGACGAGGGCCGGGAACCATCACCCTGCGCCCCCACCCGCCGCCATCGTTTGGCCAGCAGACCGTGCCGAGGGGCAAGCAACCAGGCAGCAAGGAAGACGGCCGTGGCGATCAGCACGATCGTGCCACCAACGGGTGTGTCGTAGCTCCACGACAGATACAGGCCAACCACCGCTGACGAGCCGCCGATCACCGGGGCGAGCAGCATCATCACGCCGAGTCGGTCGGTGAGCAGACGAGCCGCCGCCGCAGGGGTGATCAGCAGAGCGAGGACGAGAATATTTCCGATCGTCTGCAAAGAGATCACCACGGCGAGGGTGACCAGGACGTAAAGCACAATGTCGAGCCAGAAGACCGGAAGCCCCATCGAGCGCGACATCTCCCGGTCGAGGCAGACCGCGACAAACTCCTTGTGCAGGGCCAGTACCAGGCCGAGGATGACCAAGCCGGCGCCACCGACGACATAGAGGTCCCGGTCGGGAATGCCGGTAATCGAGCCGAACAGGAACTGTTGCAGGGACCCGGCATACCCCGGGGCCTGTGAAATGATCACAATGCCGAGGGCGAACGCGCCAACGAGGAAGACACCGATGATCGAATCCTCCTTGACCCGTCGATTCTGCGAAAAGATCGCGATCAGCAGTGCGGTGGCGACCCCGGCGACTGCTCCGCCCAGGACCAAACTGCCCTGCAGGACGAAGGCGACCGCGATTCCCGGGAAGACCGCGTGAGCCACGGCGTCGCCGATGAAGGCCATGCCCCGCAGGACCACATAGCAGCCCACAACGCCGCAGACGATGCTCGACATGACCGCGATCGCCAAGGCCTTCGGCAAGAACGCGAGGTTCGGGTTGAACAGGTCGGTGAGGAAGTCGGTGATCGACATCAGATCGCCTTCACGAGCTTCAGTAGCGGGGAGGTGTCACTAACGCCGAAAGTCGTCGTCCACAGCTCGGCGTCCTGCAGGTCCGCCGGGTGTCCATCGGCGATGATCCGGCCGTTGAGCAGGACCAGGCGGCTGCAGGTGTCCACTGCGGCCACGAGGTCGTGGGTGGTCATCAGTACCGCGTGTTCCGCACTGGCCAAACTCGTGAACAAGTCACCCAGTAGTTCCTGGGTGGGCATGTCCAGCCCGGTGAACGGCTCGTCAAGCAGGAGGATCCGCGGCGCGAGAGCGAGCGCGCGAGCGACCAGGACGCGTTGACGTTGCCCACCGGACAACTCACCGACCGGTCGGCGACGCAACTCGGTGAGCTGTACCCGGTCCAGCGCGGCGCCGACCGCCCGCCAGTCGGCGACGCCGGGGCGGCGGAACAGCCCCATTCGGCCGGTCCGGCCGCTCAACACGGCTTGCTCGACAGAGATGGGAAAGTCCCAGGTGAACTCGTGGCGCTGGGGGACGTAGCCGATCTCGCAGCGGCCGGGGCGCGACGGCTTGCCCCCCACCAGCACCCGGCCGGCGCGGATGCCGGTCAGCGCCAGGATCGCGCGCAGCAAGGTGGTCTTACCGGCGCCGTTCGGGCCCAGGAGCCCGACCAGCTCACCCCGGTCCAGGCGCAGGTTGATGTCCCGCAGGACCGGTCGGCCACCGAGGTCCACCTCCAGGTGATCAACCTCGAGCTCGCTCAACGGTCACCCCCGGACAGCGAGGTCCCGCCTTCTCGCTCAGCCTGCCGCTTGGCCCGGCGTCCCCGCAGCAGCAGAAGCACCAGGCCGGTGGCGAGCAGGACCGCCAGCGTCACCATCGCGGGGAGGAGCAGAGTCATGGACTCGGCGGCTGGCTTGCCAGCCTCGGCGCGGTCGCTGACCGGCGAGGTCTGTTCCGCCGATCCGGGGAGCTCGGTGGTGGCGGTATACGCCTCGTCAACGCTGGTGCCGTCGCCCACGGCGAAGCGCAACATACGGGTCGCTGACACTGTCTCACCGCTGATCAGGTCGGCGGACACCTGCACCGCGATCAGGTAGACGCCGGGTGCGGTGAAGACCCAGTTGGCGTGGGTGTGGGTGTTGACCTCCGCCCAGAAGGGCTGTGCCTTCGGCTCGACGGAGCGCCACAGCGGCTCGGGGGCCGCGAAGTTCCCCGACTGCAGGTACGTGGTGAGGGTTCCGGGGCCGTCCACGCCAAGCAAGGAGAGGGTGACGCCACGGTCGATGCTCTGCATCACCCGGGGATCCTGGGTGTTCCAGCCGAGCCAGACGACATCGGGGTTCTGGACCTGCGGCACCACGTACACCTGTTCGCCGGCGTCAACGCCGAGAAACTCGTACGCCGGATCCTCCGGAACGGTCTGCAGTGCCGCGTCGGACACCCGCAGCACCGTCTCGTCCGGGTCACGCCACACCGGCTGTGCCTGCGTACCGTCGTGAATCATCAGGGTCCACTGGTCATCGACGTATCGGGGCCCGAGGTCGATGTGTCCGGCACCGAGTTCCGCCCGACCGGTGGTGAGCGGCTGGTCCGCGGCGATCGACTGGCTGAGCCCCGGGGTGGGCTCCTGCGCCGCCGCGGCAGCCGGCGCCGTCGTCAGCACGATCAGCACCGCGAGCACGCAGCGTGGGAGCAGTCCGCGTATGCGGGTGCGGCGTCGCACCCATCCGGATGTCACTGAGGCCTCCCCTGGTTGGTGGTGGTCAGGCAGTCACGCAGCGATTCGGCGTTGAACCGCATCATCTGCACGTAGTTGGTGATGTCGCGGTCGAAGGTGTCGCCGTAGATCGCACACACCCGGAGCCCTTCCTCACGGGCCACCTCGTTGAGGGTGGTAGACCGGGCTGCCAGGTTCGGCTCCAGGAACACCGCCGGGATCCTCAGGTTGCGGATCGTCTCGGTAAGACGACGCCGGTCGGCAAGGCTCGGTTCGACGGCCGGGTTCGGGGCGACGAAACCGGAGATGTTCACCCCGTACGCCTGGCCGAGGTAGCCAAAGGCGTCATGAGTGGTGATCAGGTGCCGTTGCGACGGCGGAATCTCGGCGATGGTGTTCCGCACGTACGTGTCGAGTTGCTCCAACCTGTGGATGTAGGCCGAGGCGTTCGACCGGTAGGCCGCCGCGCCTCGGGGATCGGCCTCGATGAGGGTGTCGCGGATGAGTTCGGTGTAGGAGATCGCGTTTCGCACGTTCTGCCACAGGTGCGGGTCAATCTCCCCGTGTACGTGTTTGCCGAGTACCGCCTGCGGAAGCTGGTACACCTGACTACCAGGTCGGCCGAGGAACCGGAGCCGGCGATCGCCAGGCACCTCCAGCAGCGCCTTACCCGGCACCTCGATGACCGTGCGGGCCGGATCGTAGACCCGCTGTTCGGCCTCCCCGCTGCCCTCCGGGTCGGCGAACAGGTAGAGCCGTTGCTGGTCGAGATCAACGGTGAGATCAGCGTGGCCGGCATTCAGGACCGTCGCCTCGGGCATGCCCGGCACCGAGTGCGGATCCACCCCGACGGCGAACGTGAACACCTGCTCGCCCATCGGAACCGATGGTTCCTGCGGGTCAACGGACAGCGTCGCCCGCATGCTCAGCCGGTAGACACCGGGTTTGGTGAACGCCCAGCTCATGTGCGTGTGCGCGTCGGGTGGGAGCACGGCGGTGTCGGCACGGAAGCCATTGGCCGGATCGAAGCCGTCGGTGGAGTCCACGTAGACCGACGGGTTGCCGAACGACTCGGTGAGGTAGGCGACCACACCACCCGGACCGTCAGCCGACGTCGCGCTGAGCAACACGTCCGAGGCGCGGTTCGCACCGTGCACCGCACCGGTCCCCCGTACCCGCATGCCCAGCCAGAGGGTGTCCAGCGACACGTCCTCGACCAGCGGGATAATCTCCGCGGCGTACTTCACCGCTCCCTCTGCCAGCGAGATGTTCGGCACTCCCGCGCGCAGGTTGGCGTCCAGCGCCTTGATGATGGCCTGCTCTTCCAGCAGCAGATAGTTGCTGAAGGCGACGTCGGCGTAGACCACGTCCCGGATGTCGCGCAGCGACGGCTCATAGCTGTGCGGATCGGCGCCGTCGCGCACCAGCGAACTGACCGCTACCCGGTCACCGCCGACGTTGTGCACCAGGTCGCGCAGGATTCCGGTGGTCGTGATGACCTGCAGGCGCTCGTCGTTCGCGCTTAACGCCACCTCCGACCGACAGCCGGCGACCAGCCCCACAATCAGCAGCGGCAGGATCGCCCGTCGCAACCAGGACCGGGGCGCCGGAGTCACGAGCCCTCCGGGTTGGCGCCAGCACGGCGACGGGCGAGCAGCACCAGCAACGCACCGGCGATAACAAGGACGACGCCAACCGTGCCGGCCAGCAACACCCACCCCGCGCCCGTACGCGGCAGCGGGCCGGTGCCGTCCTGGTCCTGTCCGTCGTCTCCGGAGCCGCTGCCCGATCCGAAGCCACCGCTCGGGTCGGTGCTGTCGCCGACGGCGATGGTGAGCGTCTTCGTGTCGGTGACCGCCTTGCCGGCGGTGGTGGTGCCGCTCATCTGCACCGCGAGGCGGTACAGGCCGGGCTTACTGAAAGCCCAGTTGCCGTGTGCGTGCGTGTTCAGCGGAACAGCCAGTTGCTGCGGGAACGACGTCGCGGAGTCGAACAGCACGTCGGCCTCGCCGAACGAGCCGGTCAGGAAGAGCGCGAACCGCCCGGGCCCGTCAACGCCCTTCAGCGTCCAGGTGACGTCGCCCTTGATACCGGAGACGACCGACTCGTGCTGGGTATTCCAGCCCGGCCAGACGATGCCGGATTGCTGGGACTGTGGCAGCAGCCAGACCGAATCGCCCTGCGCGCCGAGAAAGTCCGCACCGGCGGGTACCGTGATCTTCGCGTTGTCCTTGATCCACAACACCACGTCGGCGGTCTCTCGCCAGACAGCCGGGCTGGTGCGATCGTCCTTGATCCGAATTGTCCAGTCGGCTCCGGAGAGTTGCGGCCCCATGTCGACGTGTCCATCGGCGATGACCTGCTGGGTGCCTGTCTCCGTGGTGGTGCCCGTCTTCGCGGCGGCCGGCGCCATCGGCGCGGCGAGAGGTTTCGGTGTCGCAGTCGGCCTCACTTCGGCGACGGTCGGGGCGAGCGCCGCCGTGTCCGGCTGACTGCCGGGCCGCGGAGGCTGCGCAGCCGACGGCAGCACCTGCCCAGCCGGGACGATCTCGGGTACGCGAACCCGATATGTCGCCTCAGCGCTGGCCGCCTCGCCGGAGCGCAGGTCCGCCGACACGGTCAGCGTGAGCCGATAGTCGCCGGCCGCGTCGAAGGCCCACACCACACCATCAGTACGCGTAGCCGCTGGTAGTCGTAGAGACCGCGGCAGATTCGTGCCGCTACCGAACAACGCAGTCGCCCCTTCGAGACCCGACAGTCGGTAGGCGGTAAAGGTGCCCGGCCCCTCGACCGACCGCAGGCGCAGCGTCACCGTGTCCTCGGTGACAGCGCCCAGAGGTACCCCGGTGGTGTCCAGAGCCGGGAACCCGGTGTCGCCAGTGGACAGCGACCACATCGGCTGGCCCGCCGGCCCCAGGAAGGCGAGGGCTGACTTGGCTGGAACCCGCCCCGCCAAACCCCCGTCGGGGCCGAGCACCACCTCGGCCGGGTCGTAGCCCGGCACGTCGCGGGCCACCTGGCCGGCGTCTCGAATCCGTAGTGACATCGCGTCACCGTCGAGCGTCACCGAAACCAGGTCCGCGTCGGTCGCGCCTATCGTGGCCGTTTCAGCGACAGCCGGCGCGGCCCCTACGGCCAGGGCCAGGACGGCCAGGGCAAGTCCGGCCGCGCCGGCACACCTGCTTTTCATCGTCATTGCTCGCTCCCCAGGCGACGTGATGGTGTTGTCTCGTGCGGTTCCTGAGCGGCACCGTTGTTGGCAGCGTCTTGCGGCGTCGTCCGGCTGGCCTCCAACCGGCCCTGCTCACGGGCGGTGGCCAGCGCCTGCGCGATCACTCGAAGCCGCCGGCGCCGGGCAACGATCAGCAGCCACCCGGCGAGTCCGATCGGGATCAGTAGGGCCAGTTGCAGCCAGGGCACCGCCCAGACGGTGGCCCGCGTCGTATCGCCCCGCGGTGGTGGGTCAAGGACCTGGTCGCCGACGGCGGCGGGGGTGACAGTGAGCCTCGCGGTCAGCCGGAAGAGCGGCGGCACACCCGTCATCCGTACGGTGGTGGTCACCTCACCACCCGGCAGGATCTCCGGTAGGTCCGCCGCTTCCACGGAACGCCGGCCGAGGCCGAGGGGGCCGGCCACCTCGAGCGCGGGTAGGCCGGTGAGCCGGACATTGCCGGTGTTGCGGACGGTGACGGTGGCGATGAGCGTGCCACCGACCAGGGGGTTGAGCGACCCGGTGTGCCGTACCCGAAGGTTCTCGACAGTCAACGCGGGTCTCAGCTCTCCAGTGACCCGCAGGTAGATCCGGGCACCGACGCGGTGGTCGACGGCGACCTGGTTGCCCTGGCCATCCGCCGCCGTGGTGGCGAGTGACGCGACAACACCTCCGGCGTGGTCGCCCGGTGTGGCGTTGTCCGGCACCGCAAGGGTGAACGGAATGTTCAGTCGCGACGTTGACGGGACCGTCACACTGCGTTGGGTGAAACGGACCCAGGAACCCACATCAGTGGGTTGCTGACCGCCGGCCAGCAGGTCAAAGCCACCGTTTTCGGTGGTGAAGGCGTCGCTGGCGTAGAGGTTCAGGGTGAGCGGATGCGTCGAGTGGTTGGTGACCGCGACGTAGTCGGTCAATGTCGCGCCGGGGTCGAGCTTGTAGGTGAACGCCGGACGGCCGTTCGGTCCGTCCGGACTCGATGGCGCCACCCCCCAGGTCACAGCGGATGGAGCCGGCGACGGACCTGGTGGCGGCGTGGGTGGGGCCGAGGCGGCGCCGAGCAGGGCGAGGCCGGTGGCGATGGCGGCGAGCAGGCGCATGGGGGCGACGATTTCCGTTCCGTGGGGCAGGGGATGGGGTGGGCGGGAGCGGTTGCGCTCCGCCCACCCCGCAGCTGTCCGGGGCCCTGAGGTCAGTGCCGGGCTCTCGGACCGGCCGGCACCCTTAGATCGCGGTAAGGGTGAGGGTCGCGGTGTAGGTTCCCGCGGCCGTCTCGGTGGGCAGGCTTAGCCGCAGCCCGGCGCCCAGTTGGGCGGTGCCCCGCCCGGCTTCGTTCGGTGCCGAGCCCAGAACCGCACTGCTGCCGAGGCCACCGCCGCTGCCGACAACGTACGGCGGCACCTCGGGACCGGCTACGACCCCCTGGCCATCACCCTGGACCAGGACCCGGGGGGTCCAGCCGAGGTAGCCGGAGCTGAAGGTGGCGCCGTCGGGTCCGGCGAAGTCGTCCGGGATCTGCCCGGATGCGCTCCAGCCGGGCTGACCGGCGCGCGTGTCGGTCACCGTCACCGGCCGAAGCTCACCGTTGCTCTCCCACCGGTCACCGGCGCTGTTGAGCTGGGCGGGTGGCAGCACCACCGCCCGGTCGTCCGGGTCAACGCTGATGACCAGGGAACCCTGGGTCTCGTCGATAGACGCGGTGATCGTCTGCGAGTTCCCCGGCTCGGCGGGCGCGAACGCCACCCACAGAATGACCGGCTCGCTGACGGCCGACACCACGTCATCGTCGTCGTAGAGCTTGGCCACGTACTCGCAGGCGTTCAGCTCCCGGGTCGCGGTGAACGAGTAGCTGGCACCCACTTCGCCCGGGATCATCGTCCAGTCTGTCGCGCCCGGACACCTGCTGAACCAGTGGTAGGAATCCAGCTCGGTCTGCGGCGTTTGCACCGCGTTGAGCGTGACGGTGTCGTTGGGCTGGTACTCATCGGCCATGCCGCTGATCGACAGGCTGACCTCCGTGCCGTCACCGGGCGACTCACCGACGAGGAACGAATAGTCCACCGGACCGGTACTGATCGTGGTGCCGCCGGTCAGCGTCGCATCGACCTGGAACGTCAGCGTGTAGTCGCCCAGCGCGCTAAACGACCAGTTCGAGTGCGCATGGGTCTGCACCGGCACATCGATCGCGTCCGGAAGCCCGTCGTCCCCGCGGAACTTGATGATCGGACCGCCGAACGAGTCCTGCGTGAACAACGTGACGTTACCCGGCCCCTGCACCTCGACCAGGCTCAGTCGCACCGTGTCGTCCTCGAACACATCGGACTCGAGAGTCGTGGTGTTCCAACCCGGCCAGAGCAGGTCCGGGTCCTGGGTCATCGGCAGCAGCCAGATCTGGCTACCCACCGGGCCGAGGAAGGCGAACCGGGGATCGTCCGGAACGGCCATCGTCGCCTCCGGCAGGACCTGGAACGTGACATCCGCCGGATCCCGGACCACCGCCGGACTGACCGTATCGTCGTTGACCTTCAACGACAGCCTGCCGTCGCTGTAGCGCACGTCGATCGCGTCGGCGTGCCCCTTGGACAGCACCACCTTCTCCGCCGCCGACGCAGCGACCGGCGCTGCCACCAGGCCAACGACCACCGCCCCGGCTAGTAGGGCCGCGAAGCCGCGAGCCCGCACCGTCGCATTCATACCTCCCCTTTCACACCGCGTGCCCGCACGGTGGTACGTGGTGATGTCACTGTCGGTCTGCCGGGCCAGCAGATCTTCGGCTTGCACGCCGCGAAGCGTGTCGACAACGGTAACGACAACGGTTTTCATTATTGCATTGTTGGTCAACCAGTTCCACGCGGGGATGGTGGCGATCCCACGCACCGCCAGCTACACCCGCCCCGGCCACTGGACCCGGTACCCGCCACCGGGCGGGCCCGCTCGCCCCTTGACCTTGACCCTTGGGCAAGCAGCACCGTGGTCCGTGCCGGCCACCCGGCCGGCACGAGGAGGATGACACCGTGGAGCTGCTGACGATCGGCGCGTTCGCCCGGGCGGCGCGGCTGACCCCGAAGGCGTTGCGCCTGTACGACGAGGTGGGGCTGCTGCCGCCCGCGGCGGTCGATCCCGAGTCCGGCTACCGGTTCTACGACCCGGAGCAGTTGGCGCACGCTCGGCTGATCGCCCAGTTACGCCGCATCGGCATGCCGCTGGCCGACATCCGTACCGTGTGCGACCTGGAACCGGACGCGGCGGCCCGCGCGGTAACCGACTACTGGCAGCAGGTCACCGCCGACACCGCGACCCGCGCACACCACGTCGCCCGCCTCGTCGCACACCTGTCCCAGGAGGGCGTCACCATGTCCGCAACCAACCCCACCCCGACCATCCGCTACGCCGTCCGCTGCGACCAGGGCATCGAGCGCGACAGCAACGAGGACGTCGCCTACGCCAGTGACCAGCTACTGGCCGTCGCCGACGGCACCCGGGGCGCCGGCGCCACCGCCAGTAGCGCGGCCGTCAACGCGCTCAAGGCGCTCGAACTGACCGACCGGCCCGCCGTTGACCTGCTCGCCATGCTGGCCGCAACCATCGACGACGTCGATCGCGCGGTGCACGCCACCAGCACCGACGACAACCAGCCGGCCACCACCCTGACCGCGCTGCTGCGTCGCGGTACGCAACTAGCCTTGGTGCACATCGGCGACACCCGCGTCTACCTGCTACGCGGCGGTGAACTCGCGCAGCTCACCCAGGACCACACCTGGGTACAGAGCCAGGTCGAGTACGGCAAGCTCAGCCCCCAGGAGGCTGCCGCCCACCCGCAGCGCGCACTGCTCACCCGCGCGCTCGGTAATGGCAGCCAGCCCGTCGAAGCCGACCTGGCGCTGCGTACCGCCGTGGCCGGTGACCGCTACCTGCTCTGCTCCGACGGCCTGTCCGCCGTCGTCAGCCGAAGCGACCTGCACACCGCCCTCGCCGAGTCCGGTGACCCCGAGTCAACCGCACAACGGCTGATCGACCTGGCCTACACGGCCGGCGCGCCGGACAACATCGCCTGCGTCGTCGCCGACATCATCGCCGCGTAGGGCGCCGTCGCCGCGTAACGGCGTCGCCAACCCAACGCCGTTACGCGGCGCTCCGACAAGGGCACCGGCTCTTCCGTAGAGCACTTCGTCTTCCGTTCAGGAAAGTGAGTCGTCGTGTGTCGCAAATACGAATAGCACTGGCTTTTGTGCCGCAACTGGCCTCCGCACCACACCACAGCGAACGCCGACGCGATCGAGTGCCACGTCAGTCGCGAGAGATCGCCCAGCAGGTCCGGCAAGCCGAAGAACGCCGGCGACACGGGTACAGCCAGTAGGTGGACCCCCGCTCGCGTCCCGGGCCGACGGCACCTCGAAAGGCCACATGTCCGTACGCTCTCGGGAAGCCCCAGATGGACGGATGTCGTGCGGAGTGTCAATGTGACGGAGCCGGCACGTCTGGTCCATCGAGGCCGACCTTCGCCACGGGGTCCACGGTGAGCGCCTGGAAGATCTCGGTGGGCCTGAGCACGTCGGCCGCGAAGTGCACTCCCGCGGGCGTCTCGTCGCCGAGCACCGCGGTAGCCGCCGCGGTGGCCATGAATCCGCTGAGTTCATAGGAGTCCTCGCAGGACAGCGAAAGGACGTGCGGAGTCGCCTCGGCGTCGCTGCCGGCCCAGAGGTGGAACTCCTGGCCGTACCACGTGCCGTAACGGCGTACGTCCTCAGCCGCTGCATCGACGAGCTCTGCTGTGTTCGGGTCGCCGAGGGCCCAGGCTAGCGCCAGCTGCTCGGGTAGCCGGCCCCCGCCAAAAGCGGTGTACCAGTTGACCTCGCCGACCTGCAGCGCGCGAGCGAGCCGGACCGCCTCGGTGGACAAGAAGGGGAAGGCGTCCACCGGTTGGGGGAACGCGGCGAGTGACAGGCCGCGGCGGGGCTCGAGGCTGCGTTCCCGGACGACGCCGTCCCGCCAGCCCGCCCCGGGTATGCCGTGTTCGGGTCCACGACTGAGCAGTACGTCTCCGGCCGCTGCCGGGGACAGCGGTGCCACTCCGCCAAGGTAGGCGTCGAGCCGGCTGACTCGTCCGACGGTGGTGGCCAGGTGGCGCGGCAGGAGCCCGGACAGCCCAGGGAGAGCCCCGGCCGACAACAGGGCGACCCGCCCGGCGGCCAGCCACTCGCGCGCGCCGCCGCCGGTGTTCAGACGCAGAAAGGTGGGGTCGTCGCCGGCGGCGTCGACGTAGTTGGCGCCGTTGCGCAGCGCCGCTCGGGCGACCGTGTCGAGAACCTGGTACGACGGACCGGCACAGTTGACTAGGAGATCGCACCGGGCCGCGAATCGGTCGAGCGCGGCCGGATCAGCAAGGTCGACCGCCACCGGCTCGGCGAGGGTGCCGCTCGCATCCAACGAGCGGACGAACTTCTCGGCCCGGCCGAGGTCGCGACCGGCGACCAGGAGTGGCGCAGCCGCGCTCTGGTGCAGGCGGCGCACGACCGCGCTACCAACGGCTCCGTAGCCGCCGAGAACACCGATCGTCGTGATGCGGCTCATCGTGGGGACCTTTCCCTGGGCACTAGCTACCGAGCTAGATGATAACTATTGTCATTTTCGTTTAGAACGCGAGTGCCGGCGCTGCCGGCGAGGAGGATTCCGTGTACGACGTGATCGTGGTGGGCGGGGGGCCAGCCGGTCTCAACGCCGCCCTGGTGTCGGGCCGACAGCGCCGGCAGGTGCTGGTTGTGGACAGTGATCGCCCGCGTAACGCACCGGCGTCCGAGATGCACATGTTCCTCAGCCGGGACGGCTTCTCCCCGGCCGAACTGCGCAAGGTGGGCCGGGAGGAACTCTCGGCGTATCCGAGCGTGGAGCTGCGGATAGGCCAGGTCGAGAGCATCACGCCCGCCAAAGACGGATTTACCGTGGGACTGACGGGCGGCGAGACCCACCGGACCCGCAAGCTGGTCCTGGCGACGGGGCAGGTTGATCTCACCGATGCCGTCGACGGACTTGCCGCCCGCTTCGGGCGCGGCGTCTTCCACTGTCCCTTCTGCCACGGCTACGAGACCCGGGGCATGACCCTCGCGGTGCTCGGGCACGAAATGCCACAGGTCATGCAGGCGCTGTATGTCGCCGACCGGTTCAGTGACGATGTCATTGTCTGCACGAACGGGCATCCCGTACCGGAGCCGGCCGTGAGCCGGCTGGCCGCCGCCGGCATCCCCGTCCGCGAGAAGCCCGTCGCCCGAATTGAGGGAGAGGAGGGCGACCTGCGGCTGGTCTTCGCCGACGGCACGGTGCTTGAACGGCAGGCCATCTACCATCGGGCACCCACCCGCCAGCATTCCGCTTTGGCGGAACAACTTGGGTGTGAACTGCTGCCGGACGGTTGCGTACGCGTCGACGAGTTCCAACGGACCTCCGTGCCGGGGGTGTACGCCGCCGGGGACACCGCCCGGTTGGCCGCGTTACCCGACGCGCTGACGTTCGTCATCACGGGCGCAGCAGACGGCGCGCGTGCCGCGGTCTGGCTGGACCAGGAACTGTTCCGAGAGGATGCTGGACTGACCGGCTGACGGCGGCAGAACAGCCATCGCGCTACAACGGCATGCTGATCGAACGGAGCCATGGCGGGGCGTTCCGCCCCGCCATGGCTCCGTTCACGATCCGATGCCGACGTTATGGCCGGCGGCTTCGGCCGGCGCACGGACAGCGCTGGCGAGTCCCGCCACGGTGGGGTGGTCGAGGAACCGACGCGGCGTCACCCGCCCGATCTTCTCCCGGGCAAGGGCTCCGAGCATTCGTACCGCGAGCAACGAGTCTCCACCGAGCCCGAAGAAGTTCGCGGCCCGGTCCGGCACCTCGCAGCCGAGCAGCACCATCCACTTGTCCGCGATCATCCGCTCAAGGTCGTCCCGCGGCGGACCGGGCTCGTCGACCGTTCCGGTCGAGCCGGTCGGCACGGACAGGCGGGCGAGCGAGAGCACCTCCTCGGGCGCGTCCAGAAAGCCTGGCAGGTCGACCGGGGTGGACCAGTGGTCCGCATCGACGAGCGACTCCACCAGGGACATCACCTCATCGAACATCCGGTCCACGTCCGAGGCTTCGAAGAGCTCCTCCACCAAGGAGAACACGACCACCAGCTCGTCACGTAGCTCAAAAAGCCGAACCTCAAGCGCCACCTGCGGGGTCCGTAGCTGCTGGTAGTGGCTGGACAGGTCGATGGAGCCCAACGGCCCGGCCACCCGGGGCACCTCGCTACCAAGCGCAGCGTCGACCCCCAATGTGCTCTGGAAGACGACCGGAGCCACCGGCCGTCTGGTGTCACGGCGCCTTCCGAGTTCGCGGGAGACCTCCACACCGGTCACCAGGTTGTGCGCCATAGCGTCCCCGATGTCGCGCTGGGCGCGGACCGCGAGGTCGGAGAAGGTCGCCGACTCCGGCAGCTCCACCGGTACGAGCATGGTGGAGGAAAAGGCCCCCACCAGCCGTGGCACGTCCGGGTGTAGCGGGAGACGGTTCAGCTGCAGGGTGTTGAGCAGGAATCGGCGGTGTCCGCAGGCGCGGGCCAGGGCGGTCGAGAAGACGGCGAACATCGCCGCGGATGGGGTGACCCCATGTCGGTTGCAGTGTTCCCGCAAGGTGGCCCACCGGCCGGCGTCCAGGACGGCCTGCCGCGCGCCCATCAGGGCGGGTCGGACGTCGGCCGGATCGGCGATCAGTGGCAGGGCCGGAGGAAGCGGAAGGCCGTCGAGCCGATTCCACCACCAGTCCCGGTCGGCCCGCCACGACTCGGTCTCGGATAGCCCATCCAGGGTCACGGCGTAGTCACCGAAGTCGACATCCAGCGGTGTGAGCATCGCATTCTGATCGGTGACCAGCGCGAACAGGTCGCGGTAGAACACCCCCGATGACCAGCCGTCGACAATCATCAGGCTGGTCGAGGAATGCAGCCGCGCCTTGGCCCCCGGAAGCAGGGTAAGTCGCATGTCCAGACCGCATCCTCGGGTCGGGTCAGGGCCGTCGGTGCTCATCTCGCGACGAATAGCGGCAAGCCTTTCGGCGATCTCGTCCGCGCCGGCCGTGCTGAGGTCGGTCACCCGCAGCACCGGTATCGCCGCCGGATCGTCCAGGGGCAGAATCCGCTGCTGCCCGTCGGGCAGGATCCGCGCGCGCAGCACCGCCTGGTGCTCGGCGAGTCGCTCCAGCGCGTCCTGTAACGCCTCAGCGATCTCGTCCGTTTCGATGTCCTCCAGACCGATGTCCACGTAATGGTGGGCCGACCGGTAGGAGAGCTCCCATCCGTCCTGCTGACCGACGAAGTAGCCCTGTTGCAGCGGCAGAAGCGGGAACGGGGCTTCGGGGTCGTCCCGGCGCTTGAGGTTCAGCGGCAGCGCGCGCACGCCGCCCGTGGCGGTGCCGCGCTCCTGGATGAGGGCGGCCAGCTGGGCCGGACTGTGCTCGACGCGGACGTCGGCCAGGGCTAGGGCCACCCCGAGCCGTTGCCGGACCAACGCCGCCATCCGTACGGTCAGGACGGAATCGCCGCCGAGGCTGAGGAAGCTGGCATCGGCCGGGACCGCGGTCACGTCGACATCCAGGACATCGGCCCAGACACCGCGTACGACATCGACGAGTGCGGTGGGACTGGTGGTATCGGCGAGGTCGGTCAACGAGGTACTCCCATCGAGACAGTGTTCGGAGCGGACATGACACGGTCCACGGCGTGGATCCGTTCAGGGCGATCGTGTGGCGGCAACCGGGCCGCGAGGGCCGCTTCGACAAGCACCGGATCCGGGCGTCGGACACCAGATCGGACCCGACCGACGATCACCCGCTGTCCCGCGTCAGCCAGTGGATGGTTGTCGCCGGGCAGGACCGGCAGCGGATCGAAGCCGGCCGCGTCCAACTGGTCGACCCACTCGGCCGGGTTGAGGAACACCCGGTCCTGTCCGGCTCGCACGTCGGTGAACCAGCGCTGTTCTCCGGCGGATGGAGACATGAGTAGGTACATGGAGGTGAGCGCCTGGTAGTGCTCGCGGCAGGACTCGACGAGCACCAGCAGCCCTTCCGGGGCCAGCAGTTCCCGTAGTGCGGCCAGCGCCCGGCCGATGTGGCGAGCGTTGTGGAGGACGTTCGCGGCGAGGATGACGTCTCGGGAACCGGGCGTGATCTCCGGGGCGACCGGCGGCAGGTTGATGTCGAATAGGTCGAACCGCAATCCGGGACGGTCTCCGAGGAGCCTCCGCGCCGACGTGAGGAAAAAACGCGACACATCGGTGAACAGATAGTCCAGTTCGGTGTCGGACAACGCGTCGAGGACCGATCGGGTCGTCGCCCCGATCCCGGCGCCCACCTCCAGAATCCGCAGTGGACGCCCCGAATCGTGGGTGCGCTCGGCAACCAGCGCCGCCGCCGCGTGGTTGACCCAACGGCTAGGTAGGTTGTCCCGATAGTTGCCCTCGGCGGTGTCGGTGGAACCATCCGGGAACAGCAGCTCCTGCACCCCGGCCTCGTCCCGCAGCAGGGCCGGCAGCCGTTCGGCCGTGGCCACGAAGAACCGTGTCATCGATGGTGGATAGCCAAGGCCCCGCCGCGCCTCGTCCAGCTCCCGCCGGGCACGGGCGTACCCGACGCGATCCGGCGCGACGAGATCGTGGTAGTGGCCGCTGCTCCGGTCATACCGGAGCCTTTCCTCGGTCACCAACGTGGACAGCCATCGACGAACGATCCAGGCGTGTCGCGGTGCGACCCGCAACCTGTCCAGCACTTGTCCGGTGTCATGATTCGCGCCGTCGCGGAAAAGCCGCGCCCGGTTCAGCACCCGAGCCATCGCGAGCAGGGCGACCTCGTCCATCAGCCGGCTCAGCTGAGGAAGTGCGGCCAGGTCGGCACCGGCCACGGCGTAATCCCCGGCCGCCGACGCCGCCGTCAACTCGTCGACGATCGCCTGTTCCGCAGTCGGTTTCGCCCGGCCGTCGGTGCCGGGCGGGGTGGGAGCGACCAGCAGGGTCGGCCGTTGAGGGCCGGGAACCCACTGCCAGGCGCCCACCCCGGGAAGGTCCGCCAAGGTGTCGACCGGCGGGCCGCTCACCGTGCTCCCCTGCCGTCGTAGTCGTCAGCCACCACGATCCTGGGTGGTCCAGTTCCCGGCATCTGCCGCCGCAGGTGGTCACGCAGCACCTCTGGCAGCCGGCGGCGTACGAAGCCGGCGAATGGCTCGTGTGCCTCAGGTCCGGTCTCCGGCCCGCTACCGACGAGGTCCTCAGGGGCCAGCAACCCACCGGCGGCGGGCGCGGCGACGGCCAGCAGCCGGGGGTGGTCCGAGTCGAGCAGTACCGCGGCGTCCAGTTCGCGTACGGCGTGGCGGAGAGCGTGGGGCGTGACCGCCGTCGGCGCATCGCTCAACAACGCGTTCGGGATGCCGGAGACGACGATCGGATCGTCGGCCGACGCCACCCGCAGCGTCGTGGCCAGGTCTACACCGAGCTGCTCCGACCAGGGGATCGTCCGGACCGGTGTGGGCGCCTCCGGCGTGCCGGCGCCGACGTGCAGGACAATGTCGTAACGGTAGCGGGTCAGCTCTGTGTCCTGTTCCATGGTGCGCGCGTGCAGGCTCATCCGTACCGGCCGCCCCTGCGCCGTGAGCAACCCCGCGACGGCCCGGGGCGAAAACGACAGTTCCTCGTCTGCCGCGATTGCCGCTCGAATCCGGGTTTGCAGGTCGTCCCCGCCGATGCCGCGGTCGCGAGACTGCTCCAGCCACGTGAAGTGCGCGGTCAGGAGATCGCTGTGCCGAATGTCACCGACGATCACCGTGCCCCCGTCGGCCACCACGGCCAGTGCCTGCCGTAGCACCTCGGCCAGATAGCCGAGCCCGGGAAAGCACTGGGTGACGGAGTTCAGCAGCACGCACTCTGGTGCAAGGCCCCGGCCGAAGGCATGGTCCATGGCCTCCCGCACCCTGTCGGTCGCGGTTTCGTGTGCGGCGGCCTGGACGAACGCGGTACCGGGCAGGTCTGCTTCCCCGAGTCGCTGTACCGCCGCTGGCGCCACGTCGGTGCCCACGTAGCCACGCAGGTTCGGGTACAGGCGATGCGCGAGCAGGCCGGTGCCGCAGCCGATCTCCAGGACGCGTCGCGGCCGTTGGGCGAGAACCAAGCCGACAGTGCAGTTCAGCCATTCCCGCATGTGTTCGATCGGCAAGGGCTGGCCGGTGTCCGAGGCACGCCAGCCGGACAGATCCAGGTCGTCCGAGTGTCGCCCGAGGGCCTCCTGGTACACCCAGTCGTACACCTCTGCCCAGTGATCGAGGTGCTCCCGCAGTAGGGGACCGGGTTCGGGACCGGCGAGGGTGGCGGCGGGCTCGGGCCACACCGCGATGGCATCGCCTGTTGTGGCGCGTGCCTCGGCGACCCAGGGATGCGCGGAGACGAGGGACACCATCGAATCGACGGTCACTTCAACGGGCACCGGATTCCTCCGTTTGGTTGTCGGTGAGGGGCAGTGGACCGTCGGTGCGGCCCTCGACGAGCCGTCGGGGGTGGACGTGCAGGACCCGGTCGGCGCGGGCCGCCACGGTGGGGTCGTGGGTGACCGACAGGATGGCCAAGCCGTCGTCCCGCAGCCGGTCGAGCAGGTCGAGCACCGTGGCGGCGGAGGCGCGGTCGAGTGCCGAGGTCGGCTCGTCGAGCAGCAACACGCTTGGCCGCGCGGCCAGGGCCCGGGCCAGCGCGATCCGTTGGCGTTGACCGCCGGAGAGAGCGGGTGGGCGTCGGTGTGCGATCTCGGCCGCGAGCCCGACCGAGCCGAGAAGACGCAGGGCCTCCCTGGCCCGCTCACGGCGGCCCACACCGTGCAGCACCGCCAGTGGACGGGCTACGGCGGGCCCGACACGGTACACCGGATTGAGTTCCCCAGCCGGATGCTGACCGACGAGTTGGATGGCGCGTCGCTGCTCGCGGTCGCGCTGCCGTACGTCGGCCGGCAGCGGATGCCCGCCCAGCAACAGCCGGCCGTGTAGGACGGGACGGCGACCGAGGATTGCGTACAGCAGACTCGTCTTGCCGCTGCCGGAAGGACCGAGAATTGCGGTCCACGACCCGTGGGCCAGGTTCAAGTGCACGTCTTCCAACAGCGGTGTGCCGTCCGGTCGGGCCACTTGCAGCCCTTGTACGGCCAAAAGCGGTGCGGTGCCGTGGCCGGGTGCCAGGGGTACGGCGGCCAAGCTTCGTACTGGTGGCGACGTCACGGTGGAGGGTGTCGGCACGGTGACACGTCGCGCCGCAGGGGATCGTCGCGTCACGGTAGCCGGTGGCGACAGGTCCACCACCCGGTCGGCGACGGAGACGAGAAACGGGTCGTGGGTCACCAGCAGAGTACAGCCGCCTGGATGGGCCCGTACCGCCTCGACGATCATGCTCCGGGTCTCCGCGTCCAGGGCCGAGGTCGGCTCGTCGAGCAGCAGGACGTCCGGCTCGGTGGCCAACGCGCGGGCGAGGGCAACCCGTTGAGCCTGGCCACCGGAGAGTTCACCGCACCGGCGGCTGGCGAGTTCGGCGGGCAGGCCGAGTAAGTCACAGACCTCACGGACTCGGAGTGCCCGGTTACGTCGCGACCCGCTCAACTGCTCGCCCACCAGACGCGCGACCGACCAGAGCGGGTTCAGCGCGAGGATCGGATCCTGCCCCACATACCCGCAGTGCGCCCGCCGCCAGCGGCGAGCCGCCCGCCCCTCCGGGATCGGCAGGCCGCGCCAGCGCACCACTCCCCCATCGCGGCGCAGACCCGACGGCAGGCTGTCCAGAAGAGCGTGCAGCAGGCTGCTCTTGCCTGCCCCGGAAGCCCCGACGACCGCCACCACCTCACCGGCGCCGAGCCGAAGGTCCGTGGCCGGCAATACGAGCTGGCCGTCACCGACCCGACGCACCGACAGTCCCGTCACCACCAAGGGCTCCGAGTCGGATGTGGCGGACTCGATCGGGCGCTCGACGCGCTGTCTCACCACACCCCCTCCCGCTCACGTGTGGCGGTGCGCGCGGTAGCGGCACAGAGCAACGCGCACAGCGCCAACGGGACGGCGGGCGCCAGCAGCGCGGTGGGATTGAGCGCCGCGCCGGGCAGGTTCTCGCTCAGCATCAGAGCCCAATCGGGATCGGGGGGCTGCGGGCCGAATCCGAGGACCGCGAGCGTGGTGGCCAGTTGCAGTGCCGTGATCAACCGCAGACCAGCGTCCGCCGCCACCAGGCCACGCAACGCCGGCAAGAGTTCCCGTACCAGAACAACCGCTCCGTGTTCGCCACGTTCGACGGCGGCGTGCAGGTAGCCACTATCCCGGACGGTGGCACACTGGGCGGCCACGACCCGGGCGGTGAGCGGCGCGCCGCTGAGCACAGCGGCGACCACCACCGCCGCTGCCCCCGGTAGCGCCACCGCCAGTACCAGGGCGAGGACCAGGGCGGGCACCGCCAGCAACAGATCGCCGAACCAGCGCACCGCGTGGCCCGCCCACCGCGGCCACCAGCCCGCGACCAGCCCCAGCGCTACTCCGATCAGGAGGGCCGCCGCCGCCGCGGTGAGGGCGACCCCGAGCAGATTCGCGCCGCCGGCCAGCACCCGGGACAGTACGTCGCGGCCCAACGCATCGGCGCCGAACGGCAGCTGTGTCGACGGGACGGACCAAGGCACGGCCACCGGCTGTTCCGGGTCGTTCGGAGCGAGGTACCGACCCAGCAGAGCCAAGGTGAACACTGCCAGCGCCACCCCCGGCGCGACAGCGCTCCAGCGGATGCGCGTCACGGAGTGCTCTCCGCCGTCCGAACCGGTCGCACCACGGCCGGACGGCCGTTTCGATGCACCGCCGCGGCGGCGAGATCGGCGAGCAGCATTCCGAGCAGCACGGTCGCGACGGGCACCAGTGCGGCGCCCTGCACCACCGGTATGTCCCGCACCGCCACTGCCGAAACGAGCAGCCCGCCGAGGCCGGGAAACCCGTAGACCGTCTCCACCAGGGCAGTGCCGGCGGCGAGCCAGCCGGCGGTCAACGCGAGAACCTGCAACGCCGGTACGACCAAGAACGGCCGGACATGCCGCAACAGCACCAGCATCGGTGGCAGCCCGCGCCGGTACGCGTCGACGACGTGCGGCCGGCGCAGGGTGTCGGTCAGGACCCCACGCAGCAGCGTGCTGGCATACGCGGCCGACGGCAGCGCCAGCGTCAGCGCCGGCAGGACGAGCGTGCGTGGGTCCTGCCACGGATTGCCGCCCGGCGGCAGCAGGGAGACGGCCGGAAGCCACCCCAACGTCGCGGACAGCAGTGCGCCCAACGCTGCCGCGTAGACGGCCTGGGGCACCGCGGCGAGACCGGCGGCGAGCATTCCGCCCCGGCCCCGACGCAGCTGCGTGACGATGAGGCCGGCGACGGTGAGCAGCACTGTTGTGCCGAGGGCGACAGCCACCAGGCTGGCGGTCGCGGGCAGGCGTTGGCCGAGCAGGTCACTCACCGGCCGGCCGCTGCTCAGCGACGAGCCCAGGTCTCCCTGGAGCAGCCCGCTCAGCCACCGCAGATACCGCACCACCACCGGTTGGTCCAGGCCGAGCTGTTCGCGCGCCTGCGCGACCTGCTCCGGCGAAGCTCGACCAGCTTCCCGGACGGACGCCGCGTCACCCGGCAGCGCCTCGGTAGCGGCGAACACCACCACGGTGGCCGCCAGTACCAGAAGCGCTGTCCGGGTGAGGCGGCGTGCGATCATCTCGTCTTCCAGGCGCGTTCGATGAACATCCGCTGGAAACCGGGACCGTCGGGCAACCCGTGCACACCAGGGCTGGTCAGGTCCAGCCCGTCTCCGACGCCCCACACCACGTACCCACCGTCGCGCCACAAGTCCTGCTGGATGCGGGCCAGTTTGGTGTTGCGCTCGGCCGGATCCAGGATGCCCATAGCAGCGTTGAACTCAGCGTCGAACGACGCGTTGCGCCAGGCGGTCTCGTTGGTCGGCGAGGCGGCCAGCAGACCGACGCGTACCAGGTCAGGGAAGGAGATGCCGCCGTAGTAGCCGACGTAGAAGTCCTTCTTGGCGTAGATGGCGGTCCAGTAGGTGTCGGCCGGCTCCACCTTCACGTCGACCTCAACACCGACGTCGGCGAGTTGCTGGGCCCACAGGGTGGCCGCGGTGTCCATGCCGGGGTACGACGTCGTGGTGTGCAGGGTGAGCTTCAGCCCGTCGGCGTGCCCAGCTTCCTCGAGTAGTTCCTTGGCCCGGTCCAGGTCCCGGGTGCGCTGCGTCAGATCCTGCGGGTACGACGGGTCGTACGGGGTGGGCAGATCGTTGGCGATCTGGCCGTATCCGAGGAACACCGTGTCGACGAGTGCCTGCCGATCGGTCGCGAGTCGGAACGCCTCCCGCACGCGCGGATCGTCGAACGGTGCGGAGTCCAGGCGCATGATGATCGGATACTCGGTGACGCCCTTGCGGCGTACGACCTGCACGTCACCGCCCGCTTCGGCGGCCTTGACCGCCGCCGGGCTGACGCTGCCGGCGACGTCCGCCTGGCCGGATGTCACGGCGGCCGCGCGAGCCTGCGGGTCGGCGACCGCCCGGATCTCGATCCGATCCAGGTGCGGTCGCTCGCCCCACCAGTCGTCGTTCCGCAGGAGCACGGCGGTCTGGGCGTCGGTCTCGGTCACCCGGAACGGCCCCGAACCGCCGACCGGCTCGGCGAAGTCCGTGCTGCCCTCGGGAACGACGAAGCTGATCGACTCCAGCGCCTTCGGCGCTTCGGCCATCGGCGCGCGGGTAGCCAGCACCACCGTGTGGTCGTCGGGCGCGCTGGCGGCGGCCATGTCGAAGTCGGCCAGTCGGCCGTAGTTCTCGGCGGCCTTGTCCGCTATCCGGGTCAGCGAATAGAGCACGTCCTCGGCGAGTACCGGTTGGCCGTCGGTGAAGGTGGCGTCCTCGCGCAGGTGGAACGTCCAGCGGTCAAGACTCTGGTTCGCCTCCCACGTTTGGGCCAACCGTGGTTGCGGGGTGCCGTCGGCGCCGGGCACGGTGAGCACGTCGTAGGTCAGCGCGAAGCGCATGAGGTCGGACTCGTTGCCGAGTCCACCATGCGGATCGTTGCTCGCGGTCGCCGGCGACCCCGGTACGACGTAGCGCAGGGTGCCGCCATCGACTGGCGTGCCGGGCTCGTCGGTGGAACCGCCGGTGGTGGTGTCGGTGCCGCAGCCGGCCAGCAGCAGGGCGGCGATGGCGAGGGGCAGCGCCCCTCGCCGGGCCAAACGGGATCTAACAGGGGTAAGCATCAGTTTCTCTCGTTGACTAGGTGTAATCGGATGGTTGTCGGAGCGGATGCGGCAGCGCCGCGAGTGTCCTGTTGAGGTGCTCGGCGATCGTCTTGGCGGCGCCCCCCGTGAGCAGTGAGTAGTGGTGCCCCGCAACGACCACCTCGTCTATCGGGCCACGCACATGGCCATCCCAACCGAGGCGGGACAGGTCAGGCGCGTCGTCCACGCCCATGCCCACGCCGCTGTTGTGGGGCGACGGCAGCGCGGCCCGGACGAGGAGCAGCCGAGTCGTGGGATCGTTCAGGTGGCCCGCCCGGTGTTCCCCGAGAATCCGCAGGTGCCGCTCGAACACCCGCAGCCGGGTGTCGGCGGTGTCCCGCCGGCTCAACAGGCCGGCGTCGCGCAGCCGTCGCGTAACGGCACGACGAATCTCGTCGCCAGGGCGACCAAGAAGCTCGGCTTCCTCGGCTGGGCCGAACCCGAGGTCCAGGTCGAGGAACGCCGCCAGCGAGTGCAGGTAGCGCACCGCGGCGATGGCCTGCGGAGCACCCCGGCCGTGCAGAGTCCTGATCCGGTCCGGCGTGTTCGAATCGATCATGAAAAGCAGATCGGTATGCTCGCCACGCCGTTCGAGCAGGCAGGCCATCTCGTGGGCCAACGTGCCCCCCATCGACCAGCCACCGAGCAGGTACGGACCGGATGGCTGGTGCTGGCGCACCGCGTCCAGGTAGTGCTCGGCCAGGGTCGGGATGTCCGCGGGCCCGACACCTCCGGTGAGGGCCGGGTCGGTGAGCCCGACCACCGGGCGGTCCTTGTTCAGCAGCCCGACGAGTTCGCCGTAGCAGAGCACGTCACCACCGGACGGATGGACCAGAAACAGTGGGGGCTCGGCGGCACCGGCGCGCAGCAGCAGCGCGGTCTCGCCCGAGCCCGTGCCCACCGAATCGCTGCGCGGCGGCCCGGCCACGGTCGGCCGTGCCGGTCTGGGCGCTTCCCACTCCTCGGCCTCGTCGGCCAGTCGGCGCACCCGGTCGACGTAGCCGGAGAACACCTGGTCCGCCTCGTCGGCGGGTAGGACGTTCTCCAACACGTCCCACTGCAGAAGCAGGGCGCCGTGCTGCTCGATCACCTGGTGGTCGAGCCAGGTCTGCGGCGTACTGCTGATGCCGTAGACAGGGGTGCCCATCCAGTCCAGGTCGTGCTCGCCGCCGAGCGGATCGGTCAGCCCCAGCGCACTGGTGAACACCACGGGTACGGACTCGGTGGCCCCGCTGCGAGCCGATTTCTCGGCCAGCATTTCCAGCGCCGAAAACTCGCGGTGGTCCAGGTCGCGGAAGAGGGTCCGCTGCGCTTCGCCCGCGTCGTCGGCGAACGTCCCCGGGCGGGACCGATCGACCTCGTGCAGCAGCAGGGAGGTGAAGTCCCCGACGACCAGGTTGACGTCCGGATGCACCGATGGGCGGTCGAACAGGGTCAGGGTGATGGCGAACTGCCCCTGTCCGGACCAGGCGGCCAGCGCGTCCCCGTACGCCGCGAGCAGCACGGCGGTCGGGGTGAGGCCACGCCGGGCTGCCTCCGTCCGGAGCGCCTGCCACTGCGCCGGCTCCAGCCGTGCGGTGCGACGCGCGAACCTGGGCCGGATCCCCGGCGGTGCCGGACGGACCGGCAGCGCTGGGGGCCCGGGCAGGCGGTCGAGCCGGTCCCGCCAGTAGCGCGCCGCCCGTTCGCGTTCCGGGCTGTGCGCGCGACGTTCCAGCGCGGCGACGCACGCGGCGAAGGTCGTGCCCACCCGGGGCAGCTCGACCTGCGGATCCTCGTACCGGGCGCGCAGCTCGCGGTCCCAGAGCAGGAAGCTGGCGGTGTCGCAAACGAGCACATCGACGTTGACGAAGAGGCGTACGATCCCGCCGGGCAACCGGGCGGCACGGATGTCGACCAGCGGCCAGCGGCCCGGACGGGGTTCCCGCCCCACCATCTCCGCTCTGATCCGGGAAAGCTTCTCCAGCCGGACGGGTTCATCGAGCGCGGATAGGTCCCGGACCCGGATGCGGTACCGGGGCACCCGATCGAGGATTCGGTTTCGGCCTTCGAAAGTGATGATCGCGCGGAGCATCGGGTGCCGGGCGATCACGGCGTTCCACGCGTCCTCGTATCGCGCCATATCCAGCCCGGGACAGTCGTGTTCCAGGTGGAACGAGCAGGGCACGTCACCGAGCCGGTAGCCACCCGAGCCGCCGACCCAGTACGCGTGCTGTACCCGGGTCAACGGAAACTCCCGCGGCCCGTCCCCGTCTGGTCCGGCCTCCGCGAACTCCAGGCCGGCAGGAGATGCGGTGCCCACCGACGGGCCGGCATCGCCCGTCGGGTCGGACTCGTCGGCCGTCGGCGGTCGCGGGTCGAAGTTGTCGGTCGTCGGCAGGAGCGCCGCCAGCGACGCGACGGTCGGTCGTGCCAGGAGATCCTGCAAGCGCAGTTGGACGCTGTGCTCGTCCCGCAGCCGAGCTAGCATCCGGGTGGCGAGCAGCGAGTGCCCCCCGAGAGCGAAGAAGTCGGCGTCCCGGTCGGATACCTCGAAACCGAGCAGTTCCGACCAGACCTTGGTGAGGGTCGCCTCCGCGTGCCCACGGGCACTGTTCTCAGCCTGGCCGCTCTCCCTCGCGGGCGCGACGTGTCGCCGGGTGCCGCCTGCTCCGCCGGACAGGCGGGGGCGTAGCTCGGCGGGAGAGACCGCGACCAATGCGGGGGCCCGCCCCCGGCCGGCCAGGACGAGTAGCCGATCCAGCGCCCGCATACCGTCGGGCCGCCCAATCGAGTGCCGGGACGCGACGGCCCGCTCGGTGCCGCCCGGGCCAACCCGCCAGCCGTCCCAGGCAACGCTCAGCCAGGCCGTGCCGCTCGCCGCGCCCTGTTGCTCAGCCAGCGCCTCCAGGTAGCGGTTCGCCGCCGCGTACGGAGCCAGTCCCAGGCCGCCCACCAGGGTCGTCGCCGACGACATCAGCAGTACGGTCGCGGGCCGGGCCTCCTTGGGCAACTCCACGAGGGCCCGCCGCAGGGCGACGGCCGCCGACACCTTGGCCCGGGCGTGGCTATGTGCCGCCTCGGGGTCGACCGACCGCAGGGGGGTGACCGCCGTCGAGGCGACCACTCCCGCGCCGTGGACCACGAGGTCCAGCCGGCCGAAACGGTCGACGATGTCACGCAGCAGCGCACCGGTGGCCACGGAATCTCCGGCGTCGACCGCGCGTACCTCCACCGGCAGACCACGGTCGGTCAGTCGCCGGACTGCCTCGATCCGGTCGGCTGCCGGGCTTCCCGGCGCCGCTTCGGGTACCAGGCCGGTACGGCCGGTGACGATGACCCGCCAACCCAGCTCGGCCAGATGTTCGGCCATGGTCAGGCCGACGTCGCCCAGCCCGCCGATGAGCAGGGCGGTGCCGGCATCCGTCCGGTCCGTGACTCCGTCCGAACGGGGCCGCCACGGGTTCACGGTGCGCAGCCAGCGGTGTCCGCCGCGGAGCGCCACCTCTGCTCCGGTCCGATCACCGGTGGCGAGGTCCGTCGCCTCCTCAGCGACCCGGCGGGCCAGCTCGTCCGGCGCCCCGGTCACCGGCAGGTCGACGGCGCGCCACCGCAGTCCGGGGAACTCCTGCGCCAGGATCCGGGGTACGGCGGTGCCGGCGGCGGCGGCCGGGGTCGGTCGGTCGGTGCTCTCGACCTGCTGGACGGCCCGGGTGACGTGCAGCAGACAGCTGTCGTGTGCCCAGGTAGCGGTGAGGCGGGCCAGTTCGGCGTGCCGTAGCACCGCTCTAGTCACCCGCGCGGCCGGGTCGTCGCCGTCGGGCGCGAGGTCGAGCACGAGCACACCAGCGCACGGGATCGTCGCGTCGGCGGCGACGTCGGCGCGGTCGGCAACCTGGGCTCCAGCGGCGATCAGGTGAACCCGTACCGCCTCGACCAAGGGGTCACCCTCGGGCCCGTCCAGCAGCCATCGGCCGGTGATGCCGGCCGGGTTGTCTGGCGCCGGTACGCGGAGCCAGACCGGCACCTGGAAGGGTTCGTCCTCATCCGGGGCGTCAGCGGTGGATTCCGCCCCCGGTTCGGGCGGTTCGATCCACAACGTCCGTCGATCGAAGGGGTGGCCAGGCAGTGGGACCCGCCGCCGGCCAGACCGATGCAGCGCCTCGGCGCTGATATCCACACCCCACGTCCAAAGCTCCCCGGCGGCGGTCAGCAGCGCGGCCCGTTCGTCACCGGGTTCGTCGGGCTCGGGGAAGGTGGCGACGGTCGCCGTCAGGTTCAGCATCGGGTGTTGGCGGGCAAGTTGCAGCAGGCCACCACCGGGTCCGGTCTGCACGACCACGGCCGGGCCGTCGCCGATGGCGGTGGCCAGGGCAGCGGAGAAGCGCACCACGGACCGCAGGTGCGGCGCCCAGTGGTCCGCGTTGGGCGCGGAGGTGAGGAAGCCACCGGTGAGGGTGGTGGCCAGCGGGACCACCGGCGTCCGGGCCTTCACTCCGGAGGCGGCGGCCCGAAGTTCGGGCAGGACGGGGTCGACGAGACGGGAGTGGGCCGCGGCGTCCAACCGAAGTCGAGTGGGTTTGACCCCGTCGGCGGCCAGCCGTGACTCCAGTGCGGCCACCGCTTCCTCGGTTCCGGAGACCACGCACGAGGCGGGGGCGTTGACCGCGGCCAGATCCACGTCGGGATGGTCGGTCAGCAGCGTGGCGATCTCCGTCTCGGGCAGGGGAACAGCGAGCATCGCGCCCTGACCTGCGGCCCGTGACATCCCCCGGGACCGAACCCGCACCAGGGCCGCCGCGTCCGCTACCGGCAGCGCGCCGGCGACCACCGCGGCCACGTACTCGCCCAGACTGTGCCCCACCACGACGTCCGGTCGTACGCCCCACCGGATGAGCACGCGCGCGGTGGCTAACGACACGGTGAACAGCGCCGGCAGGCCGTACGCCGGGTCGCGGGCGAGCCGCAGCGCGGCCGGGTCGGCGCGGTCGGCCTCGATCAGCGCGGCCAGCCGGGGCCGGCCGGGTTCGTCGAACAGCGCCCCGCACTCCCGTACGGTGTCGGCGAACTCCGGCTCGTCGGCCATGAGTCCACGGCCCATGCCGGGGTACTGGGCGCCGCCCCCGGGAAACAGGAAAACAACCTTGGGAATACCGGTGCCCGCCGCGCGGCGGGCGGCGGTGCGCAGAGCAGCGCGGTCACCGATGTGATCACCGGTGACGACCGCCGCGACGCGGTGCCGCCGATACGGTCGCCCAGCGTGCAGGGTGTAGGCGAGGTCGGCGGGTGCCACCGTCGTGGTGTGGAACGTGTCGGCAACATCGGTGACGCTCTCGGCTAGGGCGCCGTCGCTAGCCGCGGAGAGCAACACCAGTTGGGGACGCGGGTCGGGTTCGGGGGTGGGCACGGCCGGTGCGCTGCCCAGCACGATGTGACAGTTCGTGCCGCCGATGCCGAAGGAGCTCACGCCCGCGTACCGCGCCCCGGACCACTCGGCGGTCCGTCGGGCGACGGTGAACGGGGAATCGTCCAGGTGTAGGTCCGGGTTGAGCGGTTCGGCGTCGAGGGTGGCCGGAAGGACCCCGTGGTGCAGCGCGAGCACGGTCTTGGCGAACCCCGCGATGCCGGCGGCCGAGTTGGCGTGCCCGATGTTGCTCTTCACCGAACCCAGGGCGCACCAGGCCGGGCCGACGGAACCAAACACGCGGCGCAAGGCGCCGATCTCCACGACGTCGCCGAGGCGGGTGGCGGTGCCGTGGGCCTCGACGTAGCTGATCTGTCGCGCCTCCACCCCGGCCACGGCCAACGCCTCGGCGATCACGCGCGTCTGGCCGCGTGGGGACGGTGCGGTGAAACCGGTCTTGTCCGCGCCGTCGTTGTTGACCGCCGAACCGTGCAGCACCGCCAGCACCGGGTCGCCGTCGGCGCGCGCGTCGGCGAGCCGACGCAGGACCGCGACGCCGACGCCCTGGGAGTGAACAATTCCGGTGCCCTCGGCGGAGAACGCGCGCACCCGGCCGTCGACGGAGAAGATTCCATCCGGGACATACAGGTAGCCGCGGCCCTGGGGCACGATCAGCGACGCGCCCCCGGCCAGTGCGGTGTCACACTCGCCCGCCAGTAACGACTGAGCCGCCAGGTGCACGGCGACCAGCGAGGTGGAGCAGGTGGTGTTGACGGCGATCGCCGGCCCGGTCAAGCCGAGACGGTGTGCCACCTGAAGCGGAAGGTAGTCCCCGACGGTCGCCATCGCCGTCTGGAGGCTCCCGACCGGGTCGCTGGCGGCGGCGGTGTACCGGCGGGCCAGGTTTCGCATCAGATAGTCACTGTGCGCCGCCCCGGCGAACACCCCGACGGCTCCGGCGCCGATCCCGTTGCCGTGCCCGGCGGCTTCGAGGGCACGCCAGCACGCTTCCAGGAACAGCCGTTGCTGCGGATCCATGAGCGCGGCTTCGGCGTCGGTGAGCCCGAACGGCTCCGGGTCGAACCGGTCCTGATCGTCGATGACACCGCCGACCGGGACGTACGCGGGATGCTCGCGCAACCGTGGAGGCACTCCTCGCTCGCCGAGTTCGTCGAGGCTGTGCCGGGTGAGTCCATGACGCTCGGAGACCAGCAGGTCCCAGAACGCCTCGGTGTCGGGGGCGCCGGGAAACCGGCAGTCCAGTGCGGTGACGGCGATCAACGACTCGTCAGGGTTCTCGGCCGTGCTCACCGGTCCACCTCCTGGGCCCGGGTACGGGCAGCCAGCCGGGACGAGCGTCGGTCGGACGGCGCCGGGGTGGTCGTCGGCCCGAGTGCCTGGGTGTCTTTCGGAGTGGTCAGGGCGGTGATGTGCGCGGCGAGGGAGGCCACCGTGGCATGGGCGAACACGTCCGCGAGCGCGAGTTGGGGCGCGATGCTCTCCCGGAGCCTGCGGTAGGTCAGCACCAGCGTGAGTGAGGTCACGCCCAGTGCGGCGAACGCGCTGTCCGCCCGGACCTGCTCCCCCGTCAGGTCCGCGAGGACCGCGATGACGGCTTTTGTCGCGGCCGGATCAGCGGTACGACCACCGGCGACCGGGCGACCGGTTAGCTCTGGCCCGGACCGGTCCGGCGAGGCCGCTGGCGGTTCGGCGGTCGACGCGCTCTGTGGGGTCGGCGTGCGCTGTGGGGCTGATGGCGGGGCGTCGTCGACCCGTGGTAGATCGGTGGTCCGCTGTGCGAGTTCGATGAGACCATCGGCGGGGATCCGCTCGACCAGCGCGGGGGCGCCTTCCGGGCGGGCCCGGTCGAGCCAATGCGTTGCCGCGACGAGGGCCTGCGCTGGTGACATTCGACCCGGGCGTACAACGAGTGCGACGTCGAGGCCGAGTGCCTCCGCCTCGGCTACCGCCGTGCCGGCCCAGCTGGCGAAACGTGGGGCGGACGTGACCGGGGGTTCCACCGGCGACGCGGACGGCGGAAGCGTTGAAGGACGTGCCGGAACGCCGCCGTCCCCCACCTGGTACGGATTCGGCAGCGCCGCATGGTCGATTTTGCCGTTCGGGGTGACCGGCAGCGAGTCGAGCACGATGAATTTACTCGGCACCATGTAGTCGGGCAGCCGTTCGCGCAGCATCCCGGTCAGTTCGTCGACGGTCGGGACAACGTCTCCCGCCTTCGGCACCACGTAACCGGCCAGGCGGGGGCGCTCGTCGGAGCCGCGCACCGCAGCCACGAGGCACTGCCGCAGAGCCGGGTGCCGACCGAGCGTGGCCTCGATCTCGCCGAGTTCGATCCGGTGACCGCGGATCTTGACCTGCCGGTCGGCGCGTCCCAGGAACTCGATGTTCCCGTCGGTCCGCCAGCGTCCCAGGTCTCCGGTGCGGTACAGCCGCTCGCCCAGCAGCGAGTGCCGGGCGAAGCGATGCGCCGTCTGCTCCGGATCGCCGATGTATCCGCGGGCGAGCCCATCGCCACCGATGAACAGTTCCCCCGGCTCACCCACCGGGCACGGCCCGCCATCCGGGTCGAGAATGTGGAACGACTGGGCCCGCAACGCCCGGCCGTAGGGGATACTCCGCCACCCCGGGGCGACATCCGCCACCGGGTAGGTGATCGACCAGATGGACGCCTCGGTCGCACCGCCCAGACTCATCACCTGGGCCTGTGGGGCGAGCCGACGCAGGCGTTCAGGCAGGGTCAACGGGATCCAGTCGCCGGAGAGCATCACCAGCCGTAGGGCGTGCAACGCCCGGGTCGCGACCTCCGGTTCGATTTCGGCGTACTCGACGAGCATCTCCAACAGCGCGGGGGCGGTGTTCCACACCGTGACGCCATGCCGCTCGGCCAGTTCCAGCCAGTGCTGCGGATCGCGCTGCCGGGCCGGGTCGGGCAGGACCAGCGCCCCGCCCGCGCCGAGAACGCCGTAGATGTCGAAGACGGAGAGATCGAAACTGAGCGCGGACAGTGCCAGCACCCGGTCATCGGTGTGTACGCCGAAGCGGTCGACGATGTCGTCGATGGTGGTGCGGGCGGCGCGGTGCTGGATCTCGACGCCCTTCGGCTGCCCGGTGGAGCCGGAGGTGAAGATGACGTAGGCGGTGTCATCCGGGTTGGGTCGCGATGGCGGTGGGGTTGCGTCGGAGGCGAACTTCCCTGATCGGCCGCCGGGCCGTCCGGCCGCCGTCAGGCGGTGCGTCGACACGCCCTCGGGCCACATGGTCCGGACACCCCGACCGACCAGCGCGTGCCGCACTCCGGCACGGGCACAGATCGTGGCCACCCGGGCATCCGGCCAGGATGGTTCGACCGGCAGGTAGCCCGCGCCGACGGCGTTGACCGCTAGGACCGCGACGACCTGGGCCAGCCCCTTCTCGCAGGCGACCGCCACCAGATCGCCGGTACCGACACCGGCGGTGGCAAGAGCGGCAGCGGTCGTCGTGACGCCCTCGGCCAACCGGCCGTGCGAGGTGACGGCGGTCCCCGCGTACAGGGCCGGCTTCTCCGGCACCCGGCGGGCGGCACTGGTCGCCGGGTCGTGCAGCAGTGGGCCGGCATCAGGGAATGGGTCGACGTCCAACGGCTCCACGGGCAGGACGAAGGGATCCCAGGCCAGGCTCGGGTCCTTCCACGCGTTGGCCTCGGTGAGGCGGTGCAGCAGCCGGACGTACGCGTCGAGCATGCCGCGTAGGTAGCCGTCGGGAAAGGCGTCAACGACACCGTCCCAGGCGATTCGGAGCACGCCGCCCTCGTCCCACACGATGTGGTCGAGCAGCACTTGGGGGGTCTGCGAAACGCCGAAGACCTCCGCGCCGAGCCAGCTCGCCGGAGCCGCGGTACCGTCGCCGGCGAGTCCCACCCCACTTGTGAAGACGACCGGGTAGGGCGGGGCGCCAGAGCTGTCGCCGAGCCCCCGCAGCACATCAACTCCGGAGACCGACCGGTGGTCCAGGTCCTCCCAGAAACGACGGTTGAGCTCCGTCGCGTAGCCGGCGAAGCCACTCCACGAGGCCGGGTCGATCCTCGGGGTACCCACCAACGCGGTGGTGGTGAAATCACCCACTACCAGGTCGATACCCTCGGGCTTTTCCGGACGCTCGAAGAGGGTGGTGTTCAGGCAGACCTGCTCGCCGGCGCCCCACCGCCCGAGGATCACCGCGAACGCGGCAAGCAACGCGGCGGTCGCTGTCACGCCGTGCTCGCTACACCGGGTCCGGAGGATCCGCCAGGCCTCCGCGTCGAGCTGGCCGGCGTGCCGAGCGAAGCGGGGCGGCACGGTGGAGTCGACAGCCCGGGTCACCGGTAGGCGTGGCGCTGGAGGAAGCTCGGCAACACGGGCTGTCCAGTAGGCGCGGTCCCGTTCCCGCCGCTGGGTCCACTCCAGATCCGTCTCCCGAGCGCGCAGCAGGTCGGCGAACTCGGCGGGCGGCTCGGGCAGGGAGGCCGTCGGGTCGGCGACGAGTTGTCCCCACTGCCGCATCAGCAGCATCCAGCCGGCCATGTCGGTGATCAGCACGTCGAAGCCGACGTAGAGGCGGGTACGACCGTCGGGTAGGAACGCCGCGTGCAGGTCGAACAACGGCCACTGCCCGGTCGGGCGTACCTGGTGGGAGCGGTCGTGCCGGAGCGTGGCCAACGACTCGTCCACCTGTGCGGGCAAGGCGCCTCGCAGGTCGGTGACGCCGATGCGGTAGGGACCGGCCGTGGGCAGGATCTCCCCACGGCCACGCTGGTCGACCACCATCCGCAACATCGAGTGGTGGTCGACCAGTTGGTTCCAAGCGACTTCGAGTCGCTGGAGGTCGGTTGCGGCATTGTCGCTGACCCGGTCGTACTCGTAGTAGTAGAAGGTGGCCACCCCGCCGAGGACCAGGCCTGACTCGCGCCCGACAAGGTAGGACTCCTGGACCGCGGTCAAGGGGAAGGCCGACCGGTCGCCCGGCTGCCCGCCGCTGCGCTGCCCGCCTATTCCAGCGGTGCCGGCTGGCTCGTCAGGGGCTTTCGACAGGTGCCGGGCGAGGTGCCTCGCGGTGGCGTTGTCGAGGAACGCGGTCAGTGGGAGGTCGTGCCCGGTGCGCTCCCGGATCCGCCGGCGTAGCCGTACGGCGGTGAACGACTCCAGCCCCAGGGCTGTCAGTGATGTTTCCGCATCGATCAGCCCCGGATCCGTGCCGAGGACCTCGGCGATGCAGTCGAGTACGTCGTCGAGGACCGCTTCGGGCGTCAGGGGCAGGTTCATCCGGTCTCCGTAGCTGCGACGGCTTTGTGGAGCGCGCCGCCAGGTAGAAGGCGGCCGGCGCACCGGAGACACTAATTGAAAATGATTTCCAGTTCAACTCCGGGGTCGGGGTCAATCCTGTGCGCGGGTCGCGACGTACAGGCCGGCGTCGGGATGCCCGATTTGCCGCATGGTCAGCCCATGTTCCGCCAGTTCCTCGCGCAGCTCCGCCTCGTCCATGACCCACCAGTCGTAGTCCACGGCCACCTCGGAGACCGGTGATCCCTCCGGCGACCGGGTCAGGTAGGTCATGCGCCACCTGATCTGTCGTTCGCCGACCGCCCTGGCGCTTGCCCAACCCTCGTAGGTCAGACTGCCTACGCTTCGGCTGGCCATTCGGGTTCTCGGAACCTCGACCGGACGCGTCGGCGGAGCGAGGTTGACGACCACACGGCCCCCGCGGACCAGTCGCGGGACGACACCCGCCCACAGTTCATGCCTGTCGTCCGGCGACAGGTGTCCGATCATGTTCATCGCCACCAGCGCCCGCACCCGGTCGGGCAGTGGCACGCCCAACGCGTCGGCCGACGAGACCGTCACTCGCGAGCTCAGGCGTTCGTCCTCGTGCGCTCGGGCGAGGAGCACCGCACGGAGCGCGGGTGAGGGCTCCACGGCCAGCACCGGCGACCCGTCGGGCAGGCTGGCGCAGATCACCGCGACGCCACGCCCGGTGCCGGCACCCAGGTCCACCGTGACGCCGGTTTCGCCGCGGAGCTCATGCAGGGCCTCGGAAAGTCCGGGGGCGAAGAGGCCCCACGCATCGGCGATGAGGAGGTCAATGTACTCGGCTGACTGTGCGTACGGATCGTCCATGTCTTCCTCCGAGCTCGTAGGTTCTAATGATTATGACAATCGTTTCATTCGAAGCCACCTAGGCTCCGAAGCTGACGCGCGAACAGCTGTTGCGCAGCCGCCGGACCTCAGCCGTCGGCAGCCGAACCAAAGGTGACCCACCTCGGTAGGACGGTGCGGATCGCCCGTCGCGGCGATCGTGGAGGGCGAATCTGGGCCGGACCGGATGCCCAGGTCAGCGGGACGGGTCGCCAGGGCGTACGAGACCGGTCTCGTACGCCAGGACGACGGCCTGCGCCCGGTCCCGCAGGTGAAGCTTGGCGAAGATCCGTGCTACGTGGGTCTTGACGGTCGCCGCGCTGAGCGTGAGCTTCTGGGCGAGTTCGGCATTGGACAGGCCGGCACCGAGCAGGGTCAGCACCTCGAGCTCACGCGGGGTAAGCGGGCTGAGGTCGTGGTGCGGTGGCACCGGGGCGGACTCGGTCGTGAACCGCTCCACCAGGCGACGGGTGATCACAGGGGCGAGCAGGGCATCGCCGATGGCGACGAGGCGTACCGCGTTGGCCAGGTGCTCGGGGGTCACGTCCTTGAGGAGGAAGCCGCTGGCACCCGCGGCGAGCGCCGCGTAGACGTACCGGTCGAGGTCAAACGTGGTGAGCATGATGACCCGGCAGTGCGGTAGCAACGCCATGACCTGCCGGGTGGCGGCGAGACCGTCGAGGTTCGGCATCCGGATATCCATGAGAACCACATCGGGATGGAACCGTCTCGCCGCGGAGACGGCCTCAACCCCATCGGCGGCCTCACCTACCACCTCCACCCCGCGAGCATTGAGGATCATCCGGAATCCGGTGCGGACCAGTAACTGATCGTCAGCGATGAGAACCCGTGGCCCGGTCACGCCGAGTCCAGGGGGATGCGGGCGCGAACCCGGTAGCCGCCGCCGAGCCGACGTCGAGCGTCGAGGTCGCCACCGTAGACCGCGATCCGCTGGCGCAGGCCGCGCAGGCCACGGCCGGCGCCGTCGGCCGGTTGCCGTGCCGCGGGCTGGCCGGACAGGACGCTCGGCCCCGGATTGAGGACCTCGACACGCAGGTACCGGTGCGCGTACCGGACCTCGACCTCGGCCCGGTCGGCTTCGCCGTGCTTGAGCACGTTGGTCAGCGCCTCCTGGATGATGCGGTACGCCGTCACGTCGATTCCGGTCGGTAGGGGATGCGGCTCGCCACTGACGCGTACGTCGACCGGCAGGCCCGCGAAGGCGATTCGATCGACCAGCTGACTCAGCTGGCTCAGGCTCGGCTGCGGCGCGTACTCGTCGGGCGTTTCGGTGGCTTCCTGGCCGTCGGCGGCGGGGGCGAGCAGTCCCAGCAGGTGCCGTAGCTCCGTCAGCGCACCACGACCGGCCCCCTCGACGGCGGCCAGCGCCTCGGCGGCCTCGGGTGGGACCGTCTCTCCGGCGGCGCCCAGCACCTCCCGCGCGGCACCGGTCTGCACCACCATCACGCTGACGTGGTGACTCACAATGTCGTGCAGGTCCCGGGCGATGCGGGCCCGCTCGGCGTCAACCGCGGCAGCGGCGGCCGCTTGGCGCTCCCGTTCCAACAGCCAGCCCCGCTCCGCCAGGACCCGGCGGTGCCGGTGACGAGCACGGGCCGCGGCGATACCGAACGCCACGGCGGCTCCCGCTGCCACACCTGCTGCCGCCAGCGCGGCGGCCAAGGGAATCACCGGGCCACGATCTCAGATCGGGCGCGGGCGCGCATCGGTCCCTGGTGGTGGCGGCGTACATCGGCAGGATGACACCCGGCGCCGAGCTACATCCCGGCGGGGACGATTCCGACATGGAAGCCGACCTAGCCTCGGGCCATGACAACGGTGCTGCGCCTGGATGAGGTGCGCAAAGAGTACGGCGACGCGACGGCCCTGGACGGTGTCTCACTCCGGGTCGGGTCGGGGGAAGCGGTCGCCATCATGGGGCCGTCGGGCTGCGGTAAGTCGACGCTACTGAACGTGATCGCGGGGCTGGACCGGCCGAGCGCCGGGCGGGTCGAGGTGCACGACGAGGACCTCGGCGAACTCAGCGAGGCCGGGCTGGCCCTGTTCCGGCGACGCCGCATCGGCTTCGTCTTCCAGTTCTTCAACCTGCTCGACGACCTGCCCGCGCTGGACAACGTGGCGTTGGCCGCCCAGCTGATGGGCGTACGGGCCGGGCAGGCGCGGCGGCGGGCGCTGGAGCTCTTCGAGGAGCTCGGAATCGCCGACCGCCGTAACGCCTACCCGGCGACGCTCAGCGGCGGGGAACGGCAGCGGGTCGCCGTGGCCCGCGCGCTGATGAACCGCCCGGCGCTGCTGCTGGCCGACGAGCCGACCGGAGCGCTCGACAGCCGTACCGGCGAGCAGGTGATGGACCTGTTGCTCGACCTCAACCAGATCGGCCAAACGCTGCTGCTGGTCACCCACGACCCAGCGGTCGCCGAACGTTGCGCGAGTCGGGTGGTGGAGTTGGCCGACGGCCGGATCGTCCGCGAGCGGGCACTGGAGCGGACGGCATGAGCGCGGTATGGCGAGCCTCCCGGGCGGCGGTACGGCGACGGAGGTTCCAGACCTCGGTGATCGCGCTGGTGGCGCTCTGCGCAAGCGCGACGGTCGTGCTGGCGGCGGGGCTGCTGGACCTGTCGAGCGGCCCCTTCGAGCGGGCCTTCGCCGCGCAGCGCGGCCCGCACGTCATCGCCACCTACTCGACCCCGGCACCGCCCACGGGCGGCACCGACACCGAGGCGGTCGCCGGCCCGTTCGGACAACTCGTCTTGGACGTTCCGGCGGACGGCGGGCCGGTCTGGGCAACCGGACCGCTCACCGTCGTCGGCCGCGCTGACCCCGCCGGACCGGTGGACCGGGTAGACCTCTGGGCCGGGCGGTGGGCCACCGACCCGGACGAGATCGTGGTGAACATGTTGCCGCCGTCGTCACTGAGCGCGGCGGACAGCTTCACCCAGGACGTCATCGGGAAGATGATCACCACGCCGGGCCGGCCGCAGCTGACCATCGTCGGTGTCGCCTACAGCGTGTCCCACACCGCCGACGCCTGGGTTTCTCCCGCCACGATGGCCCAGCTTGGGCCGACCACCGCCCAGGTGCTCTACCGCTTCCGCGACGCCGCGACCACCGAGCAGGTGGAGGTGGCGACAGCCAGCCTGCCACGTGATGGTCTGCTCGCGGCCAGCTCCTACCTGACCCAGAAGGAAGCCGTCGCCGCCGGCCCTGGCACGATCCTGCCGTTTCTGATCGTCTTCGGAGCGCTCGGCCTGATCGTCGCCGTCCTGATCGTGGCGAACGTGATCAGCGGCGCGGTCGTCTCCGGATTCCGGCACATCGGCGTGCTGAAGGCGCTCGGCTTCACACCGCGTCAGGTGGTGTCCGTCTACCTCGTCATGGTGACGGTGCCGGCGACGGCCGGTGCCGCTGCCGGGGCTGTACTGGGCACGGTCGCTACCCGTCCCCTGATCGGCATCGCGTTTCAGGGCCTTGGCTTAGGCGGTCAGCTCGAGACCGGCGCGTGGGTGCCACTCACCGGGCTCCTCGGCGTCCCGGCGCTGGTCATGCTGACCGCCCTCGTTCCCGCGTCCCGCGCCCGCCGGTTGTCCGCTGCCGAGGCGATCAGCGCCAGCGCCACGCCGAGGACGGGGCGCGGGCTGCGGGTGCAGCGCGCGCTCTCCGGGATTCGGCTGCCCCGGGCCGTCAGCCTGGGTCTGGGGCTGCCCTTCAGCCGTCCCGGACGGACCGGGCTGACCATGGCGGCGCTGTTACTCGGCGTCACCAGCGTGACGTTCGCTGGCGGTCTGGCCGCGTCGTTGGTCCGCTACGGCCAGGCCGTGGACCGCGCCGACGCCGTGCAAGTGCAGGTGCGCCCGAACAACCCGTCCCTGGGCAATCCCCCCACCGACCGCACCGACCCGCAGGTGGAGTCGCTGCTACGCGGGCTGCCTGGAACCTCCCACGTCACCGCTGAGCTGCCCATGCAACTCACCGCTCTCGGCCACCGCGACCCGGTCCCGGTGAGTTTCCTGCGCGGCGACTCGGCCACCCTCGGCTATCAGGAGCAGCTCGTCGAGGGCCGGTGGATGACCGCTCCGAATGAGGTGGTCGCCTCCTCGGCCGCCCTCCACCACCTGGACGCCCAGGTCGGTGACCGGTTGGAACTGGCCTATGCCGGTGGCCACGAGCCGGTGACAATCGTGGGCAAGACGATCGAGGGCGCCTTTGACCGCGACACCATCTTCGCCGACTGGCAGCTCCGCACCCGCCTCGCACCCGACCACCAGGTGGTGAGTCACGAAGTCCTCTACTACATCCGACTCGCCTCCGACACGCCGGTCGCCACCTACCTGGCCGCGGTTCGCCAGGCAGATCCAGGCCTGTCGGCCTGGTCAGCCGACTCCGGCCTGGGTAACTCCTTCACCGTGTCGGTCACGATCATTTCTATCGCCTTCGCCTCAATCATCGGCTTGGTCGTCGCGCTGAGCGTCTTCAACACCGTCCTGCTCAACACGCGAGAACGTCGCCGGGATCTCGGCATGCTGAAGGCGATCGGGATGACGCCAGGTCAGGTGGTGACAATGATGGTGACGTCCATGGCCACGCTGGGCTTGGCGGCGGGTTGCCTGGGCATCCCGCTCGGGGTGGGTGCGCACCGCCTGGTTCTGCCGCTGATGGCCGAGGCCGCGGAGCGCGACCTACCGGCCCGAATCACCAACGTCTGGACGGTCGGCGGTCTGTCCCTGGTGGTGCTCGTCGGCGTGGCGATCGCGGTCCTGGGCGCTGCCCTGCCCGCCAGAAGAGCCGGCCGACTCCCGATCGCCGCGGTTCTCCACAGTGAGTGAGCCTTTCCGCGTAACGGGCCGTGACGTTGGCTGATCAGGTGGCTTGTTGGTGGTCGGTGTGGAGGATGACCAAGGCTGCCGCGACGGTGTCGCCGACTTTCCAGGGACAGAGGCTGATGTTGCGGATCCGGGGCGCCCCGAGATGGTGGCCGGCGATGCCCCGAAAAGGTTGGCGCGTCGGCGGGCACGGATTGCCGGCGACGCGGATGAGGAGGGGTACACCGAAGCAGCATCGATTGACACTAATGGGCATCAATGCTGATGGCCGCTAGGATGCCAGCGTTACGTTCGCTGTCGAGCTGCCCCACCGGCGGGACCGACACCAAGGCTCGACTCGGGCCGCCGCGAGCAGGTGCTATCAGCCGGAATAGAACGGGATGTCGATCGAGGCGGGCGCGGGTATTCCTGCGCCCCATCCATGAGGGCAACTCGACAGCGGGCGACACAGCACCACCTAGCCCCGGCAGGACGACGCACGACCGCCCGCCCGCCCGGATGCCCGCCCGGCTGCAGTGACGTCCCGGCCGGTCCGGACAAGCCGGACCGTCTCCTACCGCACCGGCCTCGTTGCGCTGAATGGCTCAGTAGGCCAAGAGAACGTCGGATGGCCGCCGGCCGCTCTGGTCATCGGCCGGCGGCAGACGCTCTTGGGTGGTTTCTCGTTACTGGTGGTGATGTCGCGGCTGGTGCCGGACATAAGCACCAGTAGGAGGTGCCATGGGTGGCAGCGAAGACCGTTTCACCGAGTTGTACGAGCGTCACCACGGTGACGTGTGGCGGTATGTGACTCGCCGCATCGTCGGCGCTGAGGTCGGCGATGTGGTCGCCGAGGTCTTCCTCGTCGCGTGGCGCCGCCTGAATGAAGTTCCGACGGAGCCGGCCCTGCCGTGGTTGTACGGGGTGGCGCGCCTGGTACTGGCCAACGAGGCCAGGGGACGTCGACGGTGGCGGGAGTTGACGTTGCGGGTTGCGGCGGAGCGGGATCAGGCAGTGGTGGCGGATCACGCGGACGAGGTGACCAGCAAGCGTGACGTTGCCGTCGCGTTCGACCAGGTCCCGGCGACAGATCGGGAGGTGCTTCGGCTGGTCGCCTGGGAGCGTCTGACCGCTGCCGAGGCGGCGGTCGTTCTCGGGTGCTCGCGGGCGACGTTCACCTCGCCTCCGACCGCGCCGCTCCCCCGGCCAGCCGGGCGGTGCTACGACGCCGTCTCGTACTGGCGGCCGGCGGGGTGGTACTGGCGGTGGCTGCCGGTGCGGTGGCGCTGGAGACAGTTCGGGAGCCGCAGCCGGCGTACGCGGCCACTCCGGCGATGCTCACCTACGGCCCGCCGGCGAGCGCGGAACCGGCCAGTACCCGGCTGCGGCGCCTGGCGGAGGTGGCGGCGGGGCAGCCAGCACCGCCACGGCCGGCCGGCACGGTGGAGCACCTGGAGTCGGCGAACTGGTTCCTGAACTCCTCGGTCACCGACGGACGGACGACGTCCGCAGTTGTGCCGGAGCAGTGGCGGTCCTGGCGGACCGAAGACGGCGCCGGCCGGGAGGCCCTGAAGGCACTGCCCCCGATATTCCGGTCCGAGGCCGACCGCCGGGAGTGGAAGCGGCGCGGCGGCCGGATCGACTCGTCGGAAGAGACGCGCGACTACACCGCCGGCGAGTACTACAGCCACTGGCAGGGCCCAGTGCCCACCGACGCCACCGCGCTACGCGAATGGCTCACCACGGGCGTGCCCGCCCACGAGGCGCCGGTGCAGTATCTGGAGTCCGTTACCGAACTCGCGGGGGTACGGCTGCTGAACCCGGAGCAGCGCGCGGCGGCACTCAGACTCCTCGCTGAGCTGCCGGGCATCACGGTGACCGGCACCGTCACCGACCGTGCCGGACGGGCCGGGGAAGCGTTCTCGATCACCTCCGACTTCCATGGCCTGCCCGCCCAGTACACGGTGATCATCGATCCGGGGTCCGGCGCGTTGCTGGGATACGAGGAGGTGCTGACCGAGACGGCGGGCATGTTGAACGTGCCGATCCCCGCGGTGATCACCTACCGGTCGTACCTGGTCGCCGAGTACGCTGCCATGCCCCGCTGACAGACTCCGGGGCATGCCTCTTGGATCAGCGCGGCTGGGCCGGCTACCGGGCGACTCGCCATCGGCCCAGCCGGGCAGGCCCGCTTCGGTTGAACCGCCACACCGTTACCGCCGAACCGATCCCCAGCAGCAGTGCCGCTTCGGCGAAGGCCAGTGTGGAGTGGGTGTCGGCGACCGGCCACGCCCACCAGTGCACCAGGCCACCGTGGCCGGTGCCGAAGAGCGCACTGACGATCACCGCGCCGACTGGGGCCAGCGCCGCGAGTCGGGTGCCGATGATCGGGGCGACCAGTTGGGCTAGCCCGAGGAAACCGATGAGGTTACGCAGGTATCCGGGGCCGAGCTGCCACGAGCCGGTCGTCGAGGTGACGCCGACCAGAATCGCGGTCACCAGCACGATCGTCGCGGCGGCACCCAGGTCCCGAGCGGCCACCAGGCGGACCGCGGTGGCGTCCAGGTCACCGCCGCTGCGGTCGATGCCGTGCCAGAGGATGACGATCGGGACGAGCGGCAGCAACAGCGCGAACACGATCGGCACGAGCAACGCCCCGGCCAGACTGGGCAGCGGCAGCACCTCACCTCCGAGCACGATCGCGGCGGCGAGGCTCCCGGCGAACGCGACCGTCACCGCGGTCAACGCGCGGGTGCGCCACCACCAGATCACCGCGGCTGCTCCGATGCAAAGGAAGCTGGGTCAAGTCGCGGCGGGGTGGTGCAGTCGCCCATCGGCACCACGTTGGCGCGGTACCAGGCGAGCTGCTGCTCGTTGTCGAGTTCTTGACGTACCCGGAGCACCAGGTCCATCAGCTCCGGCGGGGCGGTCGAGTCCAACGTCGATGCCGGCACGCCGGCTGCCAACGCCACCCACACCGTCAACGCGGCATCGTTGTGGGCGCCTGGCCACGGCCCGTGGGCCGCGCAGGGCGGAAATGTGTCCGGCACAAGGCTGCTCGCCAGGCTCCGTACCACCATCTGCGGGTCCGGACTGGCCGGCGGGTTGATGGAGACCGCCTCAGCCGCGTTGCCTTGTTTGGTGTCGGCAGCGCGGACGTCGCTGGTCACCGTCTCCGGCAGCATGAGGCCGACCTCGCCGAGCCGGGAGTACGCCGCTGCCAGCACCGGGTGGATGACATCTCGGGCCTGCTCCTGCTCCGGCCACAGGCACAGCGTGGGCCGCTGCCCAGCACACCGCGGTGCTCCGTCGCGCGGGGCACTAACCGAGGGGCCGAGCGGCAACGCCACCGTGACCGCGACCAGAAGCAGGGCGGTGCCGCTCACCGCACCGCCGATGCGAGACAGCCGGCTTCCGCCCAGCGCGATCAGCGTGCCAACACCGATGCCGACGGCGAAGAGCACGGTGGCCAGCACCGCCCGGCTGTCCGGCTGATAGCCGATCGAGCAGCAGCTTTCAAAGGACAGTCCGTTGAGGTGCCGGATCCAGAACGGCTCGACCGCAGCCGGGTAAGCCAGCCACACGTAGGAGCCACCCAGGCTGGCCGGCAGCGCCAGCGCCGGCGGCAGCCAACGCCCAAGACCGTAGCCGACAATGGTGTGACCGGCCATCACCACCAGGTAGACACCAATCAACCCGAGCGGCGGGACTCCGGGCGCACCGACTGCCGCAGGCGCGGTCGACAGCACCGCTGCGGCAACCCCGAGCACCCCCATCACCAACGTCGGCGCCACCGCGACGGCAGCGACCACCCACACCGGCCGAGCGATGCCCAGTTCGTTGACGCCGCCGCCGCGGTGCCGCGCCCCCTCCCAGGCGGCGCAGACCGCGCAGAGCGGCACGAGGATGAACAACATCAGGTTGGCCTCGGCCACCGCGGCCATCCAGTACCCGGACGTGACCGTATCGGTCACTGCCGTCCCCTGGAGAAGCACCAGGGCGAGCATCGGCCCGGTCACGTAGATCTCCGCACGAGCGCGCCAGGGGTAAATCGTCCGCCAGCTGCCAGCGCTCCGCTCGTTCATACCTCCGCACCGATCAACTGCGCGTAGGAGTCCTCGGCCCGTCGAGACAGCTCGACGTTCGGCTGCGCCAGCGCCATAAACTCCGGCACCCCACCGTGGAACCGCACCACGCCGTGATCCAGCACCACCACCTGCTGGTAGATATCACTGATGTCTTCGGTCTGATGCGTCGACACCAGCAGGTCGACATCGCCGGCAACCCCGTTGAGCACCTCCCGCAGCACCCGCCGCTGCTGCGGATCCAACCCAGCCGAGGGCTCGTCCATCACGACCAGCTTCGCGTCGTGAACCAGGGTCTGCGCGATCCCGACCCGCCGGAGCTGACCACCGGAAAGCGTCTTACTGGGTCGTTCCGCCAGCTCCCCCAGGCCAACCCGACCCAACGCCTGCGCCGCGTTGGCCCAGGCATCCCGGCGGTTGAGCCCCTTCAGCCAGCCCGCGTAGGCGACCTGCTCCCGCACCTTCAAACCCGGCATCGCCACGACGCGCTGCGGTAGCCAACCGACCGAACGACGGTAGCGCGACCGGGTACGCCGGGCGTGACTGACCAGCCGACCAATGCGTACGGTGCCGGCGTCTGGCCGCAGCAGCCCCACGATCAGCGACAACAGCGTGGACTTCCCGGCACCGTTGGGACCGAGCAACACCGTCGCACCGGGCTGAAGCTCGATGGTCAGGTCACGGAACACCGGAATGTCGGCACGGTACTGAAAAGTACAATCCTGGAGAACTGCAGACACCAGCTAAACCTCCTGAGATCCAGGACGACCGAGGGCCAATGCCAACAGCAGGGGTAGCTGCCGGCCGCGCGTACTCACCATGATCAAGCACAACTTGGATAAATTTGACCCCCGTGCTCAGCGGCAAACGCCGCCAGCCTCTCGGCGTGATGAGCATGAGCCGTAATGTGAATCTCGAATTCCCCCGCCACCTCAAGCACCGACGGAGTCTACGCGCGCAGCACTCAAGCTGGAAGACCCGCTGAGCGCGTCCCGCACCGACGAGTCATGGAACATTTGTTCGATTCATGTTCTTTGTCGCATCCATTCCCTACGCTGAGCGCTACCAGCCAGGGGAGGAAGCATGACTACCGCCATCATCACCTAAATGGTGCGATCCGCGAAAGCGTCTGCTGCACTCATGGACGAACTACGAGCGATCATTGACAACCGGGACGTACACCAGGCACAGTCCGCGATCGCGGAGTTCGTCGCCCGGCACCGCCTTACCCGCAGCGACATTGATGCGCTCGTGGTGGCGCTGGCCCAGCCGCAGGCCAGCAGCGACCGCACCCGTCCTCCAGACGCTACCCCAACGCCCCAAGCCCAGGTCGCCCCCACCGCTACCACCACCAGTGCCACCGAGACCACCAGTACCGCCACGACCACGACCGCGACCGAAACCGCCACCGAGCCGGCGGTTAGCGGGGCTGAGGCCACACTGGACGACGACCTACCGGACAGTGACGTCGGGTGGATGTTCGATGACGATCCGGTGCCTCCCGATCCCCTTCCCGCAGACGATGCCGTCGGCCGGGCGTTCGAGGACCTTTTCGGAGACTGGATCCGGACGGGGGGAAGGCTCACCCGTGCCGACGTCGCCCTGCTGGCAACCCGGCGAAGCCTCACCGCGGCACAGACCGGTGAGCTACTCGGCCTCTTGGCCGACGCTGGCGTTGACCTCCCAGCCTTGGCCAGCACGGGACCGGTCAGGTCCGGCCGACCGGGCAACGAACCACCCGACGACACGGTTCGCCAGTATCTCCGGGAGATCGGGCGATACCCGCTGCTCGACGCCGCTCGCGAGGTAGAGCTCTGGTCGTTGATGAAGCAGGGCGCAACGGCTCGGGCCGCACTCGATGCCAACGGATCGGACCTATCCGCGACGGACCGCCGGTCGCTACACAACCGTGCGATCGAGGGGCAGCACGCCCACACGGCGTTGGTGTGTGCGAACCTGCGGCTCGTGGTGTCGATCGCCAAAGCCCGGCAATACCGCCAGACCGGCGTCGCCTTCGCCGACCGCATCCAGGACGGCAACACGGGCCTCATCCACGCCGCCCACCTGTTCGACGGCTCCAAGGGCTACAAGTTCTCCACCTACGCGACGTGGTGGATCAAACAGAGCATCGAACGGGGCATCGGCAACCACGGCCGGATCATCCGCGTACCCCTGCATGTCCACGAACGGATCCAGAAAATCCGGCGGGCGACCCGGAAGCTCACCGACCGGCTGGGTCGAGAGCCGACGCTCGACGAACTGGCCGACACCACCAGCATGGAGCCAGGCAAGGTCCAGGCGATGCTGGAGCTTGCCCAACCGGCTCTCAGCATCGACCTGTTACTCAGTGTGGATGGTGACCTTCGCCTCTCGGACGTCCTCGGCCACGACGAGGAGCGTGATGGGCGCACCGACCCGGCAGCGATCGTCGAGCACGCGACCCTGCGCGGCGAGGTCGATCGCCTCCTCCGCACGGTGCTCCCCGACCGAGCCGTCGACGTGATCCGCCGCCGGTTCGGCCTCAGCACCGGCGCGGAAGAGACCCTGGACGACATCGCCGCAGACCACGGCGTCAGCCGCGAACGGATCCGCCAGATCCAGGGAAAGGCCATGAGCAAGCTGCAGCGGTCGACGGAGAAGCTGGCGCTGCGGCCGTACTTGGGCAGCGAACCGGGGCGCGGCGCGTCGACGGAGAGGAAGACCCGATGAGCGGCAGGGTGGTGCAGTCGCTGGAGGAGGCGTGCGATGCCTTCGTCACCTGGCTCGATCGGCGGGTGGTCGCCGCGGGTCGGGGCGACGGACTGGATCGACTGGACGTGGCCCCATCGGGAACCTTTTGGCTGGGACGACTCGGGTGCGAGGACGAGGTGCGGAAGGGCACCGGCGACGACCGAGCTGAGCGGCTGGACCCGTGCGCGATCGGCATCCGGCTCCGCCCGGCCGAAGCGCCGCCGTGGTCGATGACGGTGACGGTGCGGGCCCGCGCCTGGGTCAGGGACCCCAGGGATGGTCCGGACCCAAACCGACGCTGGTGGCGTACCGGTCCCGTCGAGGAGGAGATCGGTGTCGTGGCGGGCGCCGAAGGTGAAACCTTCGGGGCCGAGCAGCTGCGAGCCGCCTTCGCCGCGGTGGGAGCGCCGGGGCGGACGGCTGAGGTCCGGGTCGAGGTGGAGGATTGGCATCAGGACCCCGAGCTGGTCGTACAGCTGGTCAACACCAGCCCGGGGAAGTCCCGCGATCTGACCGACTCGCACCTTTATGAGACACAGCTGGAGGTCTCCGGTCTCCGCACCACCCCGTTCCAGTTGGAGGCGCTGCCGGACAGTTTCCGCTACGACCGCGATGTGCCGGCGTACGGCCTCAACGTGGGTGTCGAGGTGCCCGCACCCGGGGTGTTTCGCAGTTCGGACACCACCACGGTGCAGACCGTCCGCCCCGACTATTGGAACAGCAGCCGGCCGGAGCCGACGCTGTCGTTCGAGCGGCTCGCCGCCGACCCGGTTCCGGAGCTCACCGCGCTGGTTGACGCGCTCGAAGCGTACGACCGGGCCCACTGGTCCGCCTCGGCGCTGGGCGCCCGGGAGGCGGCTGAGGGCTGGACGGCGGAAATGCGCGCCGAGGCGGACCGGGCGGCCGCGGAGGTGTTCGCCGAACTCGACCGGCTCCGGACCGGGCTGCGGCTACTGGGGACCAATAGCGACATTCGCCAGTCGTTCCAGCTGATGAACCAGGCGATCGGGTGGAGCGCGAAGGGGCGCGGCTACGACGCCTGGCGGCCGTTCCAGGTTGGCTTCCTGCTGTCCGCGATCCGCTTCCTCGCCGAACCCGCCGAGGACGCGAAGTTCGTCGACACCGTCTGGTTCGCCACCGGGGGCGGCAAGACCGAGACCTATCTGGGGCTGTTGTTGACGACGGCCTTCTTCGATCGGCTCACCGGCAAACGCACCGGCGTGACGGCCTGGTCCCGGTTTCCGCTCCGGCTGCTGAGCTTGCAACAGACGCAACGTTTCGCCGACGCACTCGCCGGCGCCGAGCTGGTACGCCGGGATGCGGTGGCGCGTCGGGTGGCCGATGTCAAAGGTGCGCCGTTCAGCCTCGGGTTCCTGGTCGGTCAGGCCGGTACGCCCAACAAGATCGTGCCCAGGCCGGCGGACGACGAGATCGGTCCGGATAGCCCGGGCATGCCGGACAAGTACCGGGTACTGCTGCACTGTCCGTTCTGCCGGGACGAGAAGCTGCGGATGAGGTTCGACCGGCAACGCTGGAAGCTGGAACACCACTGCACCAACCCGCGCTGCCCCTGGCGACGCGGGGCACTGCCGGTGTACGTCGTTGACCAGGAGATCTTCCGCTTCCTCCCGACCGTGGTGGTGGGAACGCTGGACAAGGCCGCCTCGATCGGCCTGCAGCAGGCGATGCGTGGTCTCGTCGGGCCGCCACAGAAGGTCTGCTCGGTTGACTGGCACGGCTTCACCTATGCGAGCAGGTCGAAGGCGCCCAACGGCTGTCTGGTGCCGGACTGCCAGGGGACGCTCAGGTCGCTACCGATGCCGGCGGACCGGTTCGCACCGTCGCTGCGGCTGCAGGACGAGCTGCACCTACTCCGCGACAGCCTCGGTGCCGTCGACTCACACTATGAGAGTCTGCTCGACCACCTACAGCAGGAGCTGTCCGGTAGCCAGGCCAAGATCGTCGCCAGCAGCGCGACACTCATCGGGTACGACCGGCAGGTCGAGGTTCTCTACCGGCGGGAAGGCCGGGTCTTCCCGCAGCCGGGTCCCCGCTCCGGTGAGTCCTTCTGGACGCTGCGCAGGTCGGAAAAGCTGCGGCGGTTCGTGGCGGTCGCGCCGCGTGGGGTGACGGTGGAGCACGTCAGCGACCGGACTCTGGACGCCCTCCAGCGCAGCGTACGGCGGCTGGCGGACGAGCCGTCGGCCGTCTGCACGGAAGCCGGCATCGATCCGAGACATGTCGAGGAACTGCTCAGCCTCTACGGTACGAACGTGGTGTACGGCTCCACCCTGTACGACGTCGAGGCCGCCGGCCGAAGCCTCGGCAGCAACAGCACCGTCGATGGCATCAACGTCGAACAACTCACCGGGCAGACCGACTTCGATGAGGTGCGGGACATCCTGGAACGGCTGGAGAAACCAGAGGAAAAGTTCTCGGATCGCATTCACGTGGTAGCGGCCAGCTCGATGTTGTCGCACGGGGTGGACATCGACCGGCTCAACACGATGGTCATGCTGGGCCTGCCGTTGACCACGGCCGAGTTCATCCAGACCACCGCCCGGGTCGGTCGTCGGCATCCGGGCCTGGTGTACGTCCTGCACAAGATCGGCCGGGAACGCGACGCCCAGACGTTCCGGCACTTCGACCAGTACGTTCGCCAGGGCGATCGGTTCGTTGACGCTATCCCGATCACCCGCCGCAGCCGGCGCGTCCTCGCCCTCACGCTTCCCGGGCTGGTTTCGGCGCGCACCCTGATGGTGCACGAGCCCGCCAGCAGGCAGCGGTTGAGCAACCCGGCGAAGCTGCACCAGTACCTCCACGACGTGGAACTGACGCCCGACGTCGAGGCAGCGGCCGTGGCGGAGCTCCTCGGTCTCGACGGGCCGGAGGATTCCCTGCACCGACAGCAGATCGCCGAGTGGGTCCGGGAGTGGTTCACCGGCCTTGCGGACCCCACCATCACGGCGCGTTTCATCAGCGAGATCGGTCACCCCTCCCCCATGCGGAGCCTTCGCGACGTCGAGCCCCAAGCTCCGATTCACGAGTGAAGGCGGGCGACATGGCGAAACTGGGTTCCCGTAGCGGCAGCCAGATCCTGCGTACCTTCCTGCCGGAGCAGACGGTTGACCTGCGCGGCGACATCTACCGGGTGCGCGAGTGGTCGGCCCCGAACCCGATCGAGATCGACTCCGACGTCGTACGGTGGAGTCTGTTGACCGAGATCGGCGCGTGGACCGCCAACGACACAGACGGCGGTATGGCCGGGGAGTTGCTGCGCCAGGTACCGGTGGAGGTCGTAGAGCTGGATGAACGCCGTGGCGTGACGGTCGAGAGATACCCGCGAACCTGGCTGTGCCGGTGCTGCAAGCGCATCGGCAGGTCCGCGGAGGAGCGCTGCAGGTGCGGCAACCGGAACTGGGGTCAGCTCCACTTCGTCGGCGTGCACGAGTGCGGAGCAATCACCGAGCCCCGGATCCGGCGATGCCCGCAGCACGACGACGTACGGGTGGTCGTGCCCAGGAGCGCCAAGGCCGCGGACATTCGCTTCGTCTGCCCGGTCTGCGCCACCCCGACGATGCAGGGGCTGGGTTTCCACCAAAAGTGCGGGTGCGGTACCGGCACCGTGCGCTGGACCGTGCACAAGGCCCGCATGGTCTATGTGCCCCGGGGCGTGGTGCTGATCAACCCAGGTCGGCCCGAGCATCGGGAGAACCTCAACCTCACCGGAGGTCCGCGTAAGGCGCTGATCTGGGTGGTCGAGGGTTTGCAGGTGGTCACGCCCGCCGAGCCGGCTGGCCGCTCGGCCGAGGCCGGTGATCACCCGGTCGACCGGCTTTCCCCGGCCCAACGTGCGGTGGCCGAACGGGAGGCCGTCGACATCGCGATGGCTCTGGCCGAAAGTCGGACACCGACGACGGCATTGCGCCTGCCGGACCCCGGCGACCCACTCGAGCAGCGCTATCGGGAGAAGTACCCACCAGCCCTGCGGCAGGCCGGCATCGACGGGCTCGACCTAGTCGACCGGTTCCCGATCCTCAACGCCATGTACGGCTACACGCGGGGGAAGGACGATCCGTCGAAGTGCCGGCTGGTGCCGTTCCGGCGCAGGCGGGGCGGCTACCGGCTCTACGGCAACCTCGCCGAGACCGAGGCGTTCCTGATCCGGCTCGACCCGATCCGGGTGGCGACGTGGCTGGCCGGTCGCGGTCACCGGTTAGCGGGATGGACGCCGGAGTACACCGACCCGGTCCTGGCCCGGGTCGCCATCCTGGAGTCAGCCGCGATTCCCGCTAAACGCGACGATCCGCGGGTCGAGTCGACCGGGGCCGACGTGCTGAAGCTGATTCACACCTACGCCCACCGACTCATCCGGCAGACCGCCGTCTTCTCCGGCATCGAACGTGACGCGCTCAGCGAGTATCTCGTGCCCCACCATCTCGGCTTCTTCCTGTACCCGGCCGCCCGGAGCGACTTCGTACTCGGCGGCATCCAGGCGGTCTTCGAGTCGAACCTCGACGACCTGTTGACCGCGTTCGTTACCGCAGAGCACCGTTGTCCACTGGATCCGGGGTGCGGGATCGGCAGTGGGGCCTGCGCGGCCTGCATGCACCTGGGTGAACCGTCGTGCCGATTCTTCAACCTGTTCCTGGACCGTGGCGTGTTGTTCGGGCGGAACGGCTACCTGCGCCACTCGACCTGATCCCCCGACGGCCGTCGGCACCACGACGGCGAACAACCACCACTGATCAGCTTGCGGGCAGACCCGGACCGCTCGCAGCCCTATGCCAGGTCGGGCCGGAGCGGCGGTCCACTACAGACGTGGAAGTGCAGGTGTTTGGAGTCCTGGTACCGGCCCAGATTGGTTAGCACCCGGCAAGCGCCCTGCTCTCGCTCCACCCGGCCGGCAACCTGACGAACTACCTCGAGAACACACTGCAGGAGATCCACGCTGGCATCGCCCAGGTCGACCAGGGACGGCACGTGCCGCTTCGGCACCACGACGATGTGTACCGGCCAAAAGGGCCTGGTGTGCTCGAAGGCAAGGACCTCCTCGGTCTCTGCCACCACGGTCACCTTGGTTCGGCCGCTGAGCGCTTCGTCGCAATAGAAGTCCTCGGTCATGCACACCCTTCCTCACGACGATCTGTTCGCAACTCACTTTTGATCTTCCAAGGCGGTGACCGTAACACCCGGATCAACCAAGATGTGAGCCCTGACGAAGCGCGGCCGCATCACCGGTCCGTGAAATTCCGCTCGGGGGGACTCGCCAGCCCGGCGACTCAGGCCCGCGCCCCGAAGGCCAGTCGCCGTTGTCTTCTCAAGCTGCCCCGCATCAGCAAGGCGATCGGCGCGGCCGGCAGCGCCTTGCGCTCCTCGGGGCGGGCAGCAGACGCCATCCAGGGCGGCATGAACCCGAGGCTCCACTTCGGCGCGGATCGCACCATCGCCCGGTCGAGCGTCTTCCACTCCCGATCACCGAGCACGGGCTTGAGCCGTCCAGCAAGCTCCCGCTCCTCGTCTGCGGTGTGCGTCAACAGCGCCTGACCCAGGGCGAGCCCCACCTCGGCCAGTGCCGCGAAGGCGTCCTCACCCCGCTGGGCGTCGGCGAGTAGCTCCCGTGCCCGCTCCAGCAGGCCCGCCAACTCGTCGTGCTCGGTCGTCATCAGCTCGATCGCCTCCACCGGAGCACCACGCGACCGCAGCATCGGCCAGAACACCTCGTCCTCGACCTCGTGGTGGTGCGCGATGAGTTGGAAGACCCGGTCACCGTAACGACACAGGGCCTTCGCCTGCACCGGATCAGGCCGGTCGGCGAGCGCGCGGGCCGCGTCGCTGATCTGCTGGACGTCGCGCACCATGGCCCGATGGACGACGACCATGACCTGGTACCCGGATGCCGTGGTATCCCCCGATGTACTCACGTTCCCTCCCTTAGAAGGCGTCGACGTGCATCGCAGTTATGCTATTCCGCCGGCGCAGCACCGGTAGCCGCTTCACATCGAAGACTACGGTTGTCGTGGCACACTCCGTCGGGCGTTGTGTTTCGGAATGTTCCGGTCGGCTCCTTCCGGACTCGGCCCCATGGTCGGTTGTGCGACGATGCGAGCGGATAGCTCCTCGAGAACGGGTGTGGATGTGCGGCTGGTCCTGGGAGAGGATCTTGCGTTGCTGCGCGACGGGTTGATTCGGTTGCTGGAGGCCTCCGGCTTCGACGTGGTCGCCTGTGCGGACAATGGACCGGATCTGAAGGCCGCGTTGATCGAGCAGCGCCCTGACGTCGCCGTCGTTGACGTCCGGATGCCGCCGAACCACACCGACGACGGGTTGCGGGCAGCCATCGAGGCTCGGGGCGTGGTGCCGCGGCTGCCGGTGCTCGTGCTCTCGCAGTACGTCGAGCCGCTGTACGCGCGGGAACTGCTCTCCGACGGTGCGGGCGCGGTCGGCTACCTACTCAAGGATCGGGTCTTCGATGTCGCGCAGTTCGTCGAGGCGGTACGGCGGGTGGCTTCCGGGGGAACCGCGATGGACCCGGAGGTGATCGCCGAGCTGCTCACCGGGCGGTCTCGGCACCGGTCTCTCGATTCGCTGAGCCCGCGGGAGCGGGAGGTTCTCGCGCTGATGGCCGAGGGGCGGTCCAATAGTGCCATCGCCGCTCAGCTGTACGTCTCCCAGAAGGCGGTGGCCAAGCACATCAGCGGCATCTTCATCAAGCTCGGGCTACACCTGTCCGACAGTGACAACCGGCGGGTGCTCGCCGTACTCGCCTACCTCGGCAGCTGAGCCCCCGCGATCGGCAACTCAACGATCAGACTGGTGCCGCCGCTGGCTCGCTCCCGGACGGTCAGCGAGCCGTCAAACGCCGCCAGCCGCCGCCTGACGCCCTCCAGGCCGCCGCCCGGTGCGAGCACCGCTCCTCCCCGGCCGTCATCGCCGACCTCCAGGTGCAGCCGGCCGAGTTCCCATCGCCCACGCACCCAGGCCCGGCTCGCGGCACTGTGCTTGACCGTGTTGGCCAGTGCCTCGGAGATCGTGAAGTAGACGGCGGACTCGATCGGCTCGCTCAGCCGCTCCGGCAGATCGAGTTCGACGTCGACCTGCAGCGGCATCCGCATGGCCAGGGACTCCACCGCGCCGACCAAACCCCGGTCACTGAGCACGGGTGGGCGGATGCCCTTGATGAGCGAGCGGAGTTCGGTGATCGCCTGTGCGTTGTGCGCCCGAGCCTCGGTCAGCAACGGCCGTACGGTTGGGTCGTCGCCGATCAGGCTCTCCACCATGCCCAGGCTCATGCCCAACGCGACCAGGTGTGCCTGGGCTCCGTCGTGCAGGTCGCGTTCGATGCGCCGCAACTCGTCGGCCTGCGCGTCAACGGCCTGAGTGCGGGTGGTGGCCAACTGCTCCACGCGCTCGGCGAGCAGCCACCGTTCGTCGGGTTGCAGCATGGCGGCGGTCAGCCGGCCGTACCAGCGCATGACCACTGGAGTGAGCAGCCAGCACGATCCCAGGTAGAGCAGACCCCACGGTACGCCGATCGTGATCGCACCGCGGACGTCCTGGACCGTTGCTCCAAACGGGAAATCCAGATGGGCGCCGGCCGGCAGCATGCCCCACAGCAGCGGCAGCGTCACGCCGAGCAGACCGGCGCCGAAGGTCGCCACCGGCACTGTCAGCAGCACCAGCCCGGCGGTCGCATCGACGAACAGCCAACGCAAGTCCCGCCAGCTGGCCGGATCGCGCAAAACGGTGCGAAACCGAGCCCACCGGTTGGCCGCAGGCAGGGGACGGTACCGCCGTTCGACGGAAATGCCCAACTCCCGGGCGGCGAACCGGCGTCGGCTGTCCGCCATCGCCCGAGCGGCCAGGACCGCACCGGTGAACAGCGGCACGGTAACCCAGAGAACAGCGAGCGTCAGCGTGGTCATCGCCCAGGTCAACACCAGAACCTCGACGAGCGCCAGCGCGACGAGAACGAACGCCCAGCCGAGCAGGCGCCAACGGATGCCGGCCGAATGCGCCAGATGAGTTGCCATGGCGCTGATTATCCGGATGCCCGAAGGCACGGGAAGTGGACTTGAGTCCACCCCGAGGTCGAGGACATGGCACCACCGCGGTCTGTCCCTGCGGCGCACCAGAATCTGACCTGTCCGGCACACCGCGTTGTCGAATCCGTTGCATCCCGTCACCTGCCAGGAAGGTCGAGGTCTTGACGAAACGACCCGTAACCGTGCGACTCGCCCGGTGGAGCGCTACCCATCCCTGGACGGCCATCGCCGCGTGGGCCCTCTTCGTGATCGTCTGCCTCGGGGCGATGTCCGCCGGCTTCACCATGGCCAGCCAGACCGAACTCGGCCAGGGTGAGTCAGGACGTGCTGCACAGACCCTCGACGACAAGTCGATGGTTGCGGCCGTCGTGGAGAACATCCTGATCAGTGCGGAGCCACACGCAGCGGATCGGGCTACGGCGGCCCAGGCCGCCGTAGCGGTGCGGGACCGGATGGGCGCACTGACGGAGGTGTCGTCAGTCGGCGAGGCGGTCCCGGCGCCAGACGGAAGGTCCGTGCTCGTGCCGGTCACCGTGGCCGGTGACCCGCGAACCGCCGACCAGCGGGTCCAGCCGCTACTCGACGTGGTAGACGCCACCCGCGCCGAGTTCCCGGGGCTGCGCTTCGACCAGAGTGGCCCGGCCTCGATCCAGGCCGGCATCAACGCGCAACTCGGTGCGGACTTCGTCAAAGCGGAGCTACTCAGCATCCCAGTCACGCTGATCATCATGATGGTGGCGTTCGGCGCGATCATCGCCGCCGGCGTACCGGTGCTACTCGCGCTCACCTCGGTCGGCGCCGCGATGGGCCTGTGGGCGCTGTGCTCCACGTTGCTGCCGGACCCGGGCCAGGTACCCAACATGATTCTGCTGATGGGGATGGCCGTCGGGGTCGACTACTCGCTGTTCTATCTCAAACGGGCCCGGCAGGAACAGGCCCGTGGCAGGGACAGGGTCGATGCGATCGAAATCGCCGCAGCCACGTCCGGGCACTCGGTCGTCGTTTCGGGCCTCGCGGTGATCGTCGCCATGGCCGCGCTGTATCTGTCCAACGACCTCATCTTCAGCTCGCTGGCCACCGGCTCGATCCTAGTGGTGGCGGTCGCGGTCGCGGGTTCGCTGACCGTACTGCCGGCCCTGCTCGCCAAGCTCGGCCCGTGGATCGACCGGCCCCGCGTGCCGATCCTGTGGCGTCTCAACGGCCGGAACAACAACCCGCGATGGTGGCCGGCCCTGTTGCGTCCGGTGCTGCGATACCCGGCCGTCACGCTGGTGCTGGCCGTGACCGCACTGCTGGCCATGGCCTACCCGGCGCTGGGTCTGCAGCTCAAGTCCGCCGACATCGACGACTACCCACGGTCGATCGCGGCACTGGACTCCTACGATCGGCTCACCGACGCATTTCCGGCCAAGGGCACCAGCCACGAGGTCGTCGTCACCGCCGACGCGAGCCGCGCAACCGAGGTGGCGACGGCGCTGAGCCGGCTCACCGAGCGGGCGCAAGGCTCCGACCTGTTCGCAGCCCAGCAGGAGCCACAGCTGCGGACATCCTCGGACAACACCGTTCACGTGATCAACCTCGCGACGCCGTACCCGGCGAACTCCGACGAAGCGGAAAGCTCGGTGCACCTGCTGCGCGACGACCTGCTCCCAGCCACCATCGGCCAGGTGCCTGGCGCGCGCAGCGCCATCGGCGGTGAGGTACCGAACAGCATCGACTACTCAGCCAACGTGGCGCAGAAACTCCCATGGGTGGTGGGGACGGTGCTGCTACTCACCCTCATCGTCATGATCGTCTCGTTCCGCTCGCTGGTCGTCGGCCTCGTCGCACTCGTGGTCAACCTGCTGTCCACCGGCGCCGCGTTCGGGCTCCTCGTGCTGGTGTTCCAGAACGAGTGGGCCGAGGGTCTCCTCGGCTTCCAGTCGAACGGGGCAATCGTCAGCTGGATTCCCCTGTTCCTGTTCGTCGTGCTCTTCGGACTGTCGATGGACTACCACGTCTTCGTGGTCAGCTCGATCAAAGAGGTCGCACAGACCGGCGTGGACATCCGAAGAGCGGTCTCCGAGGGGATCAGCCGCTCGGCGGGGATCGTGACCAGCGCCGCGGTCGTCATGGTCTCCGTGTTCGCGATCTTCGCTACGCTGAGCCTGATCGAGTTCAAACAGCTCGGCTTGGGCCTGGCACTGGCCGTACTTCTCGACGCGTTCGTCATCCGCGGCGTCGTCCTGCCGGCACTGATGACGCTGCTGGGTCACCGCAACTGGTGGCCGGCGAAAATACCAGCCGCTCGCGCAGAGCAAGTCGCCCTGATCCCGCCAGTTACGGATACGGACCGCAAGGTCAATGCTCACCTAGCCTGACGCCAGTGGAACGCCTGACCGGATCGTCGTACCGGAACCGGCCTGGTCCGAGCAACTTCGGTTGACTATTTCATCGCTTGTCAACTAAGGTTGCTTGCATGTCGGTTGAAGTCCAGCACTCAGAGGATCCCGGCGCCGCACTCGCCGCCGTCACGGCATTACGGCGCCTGGCTGACCAGCTGGAAGATTCTGCCGTGGAGCGGGCCATGCGATCCGGCTGGAGTTGGCCGCAGGTTGCGGAGGCGCTCGGTGTGACACGGCAGGCGGTGCACAAGAAGCATGCCAAGCGGCTCGTTGCTGCCGGCGTCGCGCTGAGGAGGCGTTGACCATGTCCACAACAATTCGCAGGTACGTGCAGGCCGTCGTCGACCAGGCCGGGATCGAGGCCCAGAGGGAAGGTGCCACAACCATCGAGGCTCAGCACCTCCTCCTGGCAATAGCCACAGAACCCGAGGCGAACACGCAGCAGGCGTTGAGCGCGGCTGGTCTCGACTACGAGGGCATTCGTACCGCTCTGCAGCGGGAATTCGAGCAGAGCCTTGGCGTGGCCGGGGTGTCGCTCGCTACCTCCGACATGACGACTCGTCCCGGGGCGGGCCACGCCCGCCCCACCAAGCTCGGCGCCTCGGCCAAACTGGCCCTTGAGCGGGGCTTGGGTAAGCGTCGGGGTGAGTCGCGACCGCTGCACTTGCTGCTCGGCATTCTGCAGGCAGAGAAGGGCACCGTGCCGCGAGCGCTCGAAACCGCCGGGATCAACCAGTCCGAGCTCACGATGCGGGTGATCGAGCAACTCACCGTCCACGATGACTGACGAGCGCCCTGGCTGTTGTGCGCAGACGACAACAACGAGATCGTCGTGAGCCAGGCCGCGGAATCGGCAGTTAAGCGGCATCGATGGTGCCGGCGATCGATCAGGGATCTTGTTGCAGGCACCGGTGACCCGGTTCCACCCAGGGGTTGATCATGCTGCACACCCGTCGCCGGCCCCCGTTACCGGCCCGCGAGGAGCCATCGGCACCTGGATGATCACCGAGGGTAACGCCCGCCGCTATATCGCCGCGATCCGGAGCGTCCGCCCCCACTCGCCATATTCTTTACCTTGCCGGAGCCCTGCGGTCAAGGCTCCACAACGAATTATGACGAGTATTACATGCCCTTCTAGGCAGACTCACAATGGTAAATAATCATCCCAACTTCATGGCCACGCACCAGGGGAGGGAACCACAATGTGCTGGCGGCGGGCCGAACTTTACGAACTTGGCAGATCTACCCCATACCCCGAGTAGTGACTTCTCACGCAATCACCGATTCGGTGCTCAAAATTTCGTGTAGCTGAGCGCGACCGGCCGACCCGGCGCGCTCAGTGCTGCGCCATTCCTTGACTGTCGACCCGTCCCGACATAGGTGAAATATATATGCGCTCGATGCTGCCCAAAAGTGGGGCACCATCCAATTTAGCCAGATCCGGAACAATCGATCAAATGATCGCCGATATCCAAGATGCACGCGCTTTACCTGGTCTCGCCTACACGTCGAAAGACCTGTTCGGCTGGGAGCTGGAGCGATTCTTCGGGCAGGGTTGGCTGCCGGTCGGCCGGGTCGCCGAGTTCGCCGAAAAGGGCACCCAGGCCGCCGTCATGTCGGCCGGGCGCAACATCCTGATCGCCGGCACCGGCGACGGGGTGAACGTCTTCGTCAACGCCTGCCGCCACCGTGGGCACGAGCTGGTCACCCCCACCTGCACCGTCCGGCGCGCCCAGGTCTGGTGCGCCTACCACGCCTGGGTCTACGGGCTGGACGGCGAGCTGCGCCGGGCGCCGCGGTTCGAGGACGCCGCCGGGCGGTACCCGCAGGGCATGGGCCTACTCCCGGTCCGATCCGCCGAATGGAACGGATGGCTGTTCGTCAACCACTCCGGGGACGCGGACGACTTCGGCGAATCCCTCGGCAATCTCACCGATATTCTCGCGCCCTATCATCTCGGCACCCTCACACAGGTCGGCACCGAGGTCTACGACGTCCACGCCAACTGGAAACTCCTCGTCGAGAACTACCTGGAGTGCTACCACTGCCCCAGCACGCATCCCGAACTCAGCAAGGTCCAACGAACCGTTAACGGCGAGGGATTCGCCAGCACCGGGATGTGGCTCGGCGGTTCCCTTGATCTCAAGAACTCAGCGGCGAGCATGTCCCTCGACGGAAAGGGCCCGGAGTGGACCTTTCCTGAGCTCGACGAGAACCGGGCACGACAGGTCTGCTACTACGCGGTGCTACCCGGTCTTTTCATCACCGCGATGCATGATTACGTGGTCACCCATCGCCTCGACCCGGTGGCCCCGGATCGCACCCGGGTGATTTGCGAATGGTTCTTTCCGGAAGAACTGCTGACCAGCACCGGGTTAACGCCGGATTACGCGATCGATTTCTGGAAGACCACTAATCAGCAGGACTGGGACGCCTGTTCGTCCACCCAGCGCGGTGTCTCCGATCCGCGGTACGTCGCCGGCCCGCTCGCCTCACACGAGGAGGAGCTCCACACCTTCGTACGGGCATTGGCCGACGCGTACCGCAACGACCGCCGACTTCGTCCGCTATGGACAGTAAGGTGACCGGTACGCGAATCCGGACCGGCGTCGTCGTCGTCGGGGCGGGTCTGTCCGGTCTGTGCGCCGCGGAGGCTCTCGCCGCGGACGGGCACGACGTCGAGGTGCTGGAGGCATCCGACCGGCTGGGCGGACGCACCCGCACCGAAACGGCGCCGCTCGGACTCGAACTGGACTGCGGCGGTGCGTACCTCGGGAACCGGCACACCGAGGTCCGGCAGCTGGCCGACCGGCTGGGCGTGCCGCTCCAGCGTACTGTCGCCCCCGGCGCCGCGCTGTTCGACCTGTCCGGTCGCCGGTACCGGGACGACGACGCCGACGCGCCCTTCAACGCTCTGGCCCTCGGTCTCGCCCTGGACCGCATCGAAGAGCTGGCCGAGGCGGTCGACCTCCACTCGCCCGGTTCGTCACCGGACGCGACGCAGCAGGACCGGACCACCGTCCGCGGGTGGCTGAGCACCGAACGGATGCCCTCCGCGACCACGTTGCTGATCGAGCAGATCGTCCGGGAGATGCTGGCCTCCGAGCCGGACGAGGTGTCCCTGCTCCACTTCCTCTTCTACGTCAAATCCGGCGGCGGTCTCGACTTCCTCACCGCCTTCACCGGCGGCGCCCAGGAGTTCCGCCTGGCAGGTGGAGCCGCCGGACTCAGCGAACGGCTCGCCGCCCGGCTGGACCGCCCGGTGCGGACCGGTCACCCGGTCCGCCGTATCTGCGGCACCACCGGCGGGATCCGGGTGGAGGCCGACGGCTTCGTCGCCGACTGCGAACGGGTCATCCTGGCGATCGGCCCAGCACAGGAACGAGCCCTCGAAGTGGCGATCCCGGGCGCGGCCGCCTCGCCGGTGCCGGCATCCGCCGGCGGCTCGGTGGTGAAGATCCACCTGGTCTACCGGACGCCCTTCTGGCGCGACAGCGGGCTCAGCGGCTGGGTCACCGCGGACCGGGCACCGCTGCGCTTCCTGGTCGACGACTCCAGCGGGCGCAACGGCCTCGGTGTCCTGGTCGGATTCCTGACCGGGGCCGAAGCCCGGGCCTACCGCGCCGGCCGGATCACCTGGGCAGACCTCACGGCCCGGCTGGCGGACTGGTTCGGACCCCTGGCCCTGGCGCCCGTGCACGTCACCGCGCAGGACTGGCAGCGGCAGCCGTGGGTTCAGGGCTGCTACGCGGCGGTGCCACACCCCGGCGCCTGGCTCGACGCCCGATCCCCCGGCGACCCGGGCGGTCCCCTGCACCGGGTGGGTGCAGAGCATTCGCCAAACTTCTTCGGCCACCTCGAGGGCGCCGTCCGCTCGGCCAACGCTGCCGTCCGGCGGATCCCCCGCCCCGCCGGATCCGGCGAACGGGTACCGCGGTGAGCGCTCCGGGCGTCCGGCACGGGCTCCTGCTCCCGAACGCCGGCTACTACGCCGACCCGGCGCGGCTGGTCGAGGTCGCGGTCCGGGCGGAGGAGTCCGGCTGGGACGGACTGTTCCTCTGGGACCACCTGATGTTCGCCCGCGAACTGCGCCTCCCGATGGCCGATGCGTGGACCGTCGTCACCGCGATCCTCGCCCGCACCACCCGGCTGCGCAGCGGCCCGTTGATGACCCCCCTGGCCCGGCGTCGGCCGTGGAAGGTGGCCCGGGAGGCGACGACACTCGACCACCTGTCCGCCGGGCGGCTGGTGCTCGGAGCCGGACTGGGCGCCGAACCGGACCTCGACTTCGGGGCGTTCGGCGAACCCACCGGGCTGCGGACCCGGGCCGCGAAACTCGACGAGGCGCTGCGCGTGCTGTCCGGCCTGTGGCGCGGGACCGAGTTCAGCCACACCGGCGAGCACTACCGGGTCGACCGGGCCACCTTCCTGCCGACGCCCCGCGGCACCGACCGGCACGGCCACCCGGCCGTCACGATCTGGAGTGCCGCCACCTGGCCCGCCGCGCGGACCGGAGCGCTGCGCCGCGCCGCTCGGTTCGACGGGGTCGCCCCCATGGTCCGCGACGACCGCGGGCACCTGCGCGGCCCGGAACCGGTGGAGCTGACGGCCATTCTGACCCGCCTGGCCGAACTGGCACCCGAGCAGTCCCCGGACCACCCGTACGAGGTGGTCGCCCTGGACCGCAGCCGGCCCGGGACCGGGCAGGCCGCCGACCGGACCGGCCTGCTGGCCGCCGCCGGGGCGACCTGGCGCATCGAGGCGTTCGACCCCTGGCACCGATCCCCCAAGGAACTGACCGGCTGGCTCGACACCGGCCCGCCCGACAACGATCGGAGAGCAGTATGACCGTCACGTCGCCGGCTGGTCCACGCAGCGCGGACCCGAGCCCCTGGCCCGAACCGATCCGCTCGTGGAGCGGGCACCCCGACCCACCGGCGCCCGCCCGGTGCATCCACGACCTCGTCGCGGAGGCGGCCCGCCGCACCCCGGACGCGGTGGCGGTGTCCAGCGGCGTAGACCGGCTGACGTACGCCGAACTGGACGCCGTCGCGACCGCGCTCGCCGCACACCTGGTCAAGCGCGGAGCCGGACCGGATCGGGTGGTCGCGGTGCTGGCCAGACGGTCCCCGCGGCTGATCGTCGCGCTCCTGGCCATCCTCAAGGCGGGCGGCGCGTACCTCGTCCTCGACCACGACGCCCCGCCGGCTGCCCTCGCCGCCCTCGTCGCGGACGCGGACCCGGTGCTGCTGCTGGCCGACCCGTCCCTGTCCGGCGCCGCCGGCGCATGCGGTGCACCCGTAGCCGACCTGGACCGGCTCCTCGCCGAACCGGTCACCGACCCGGTGCCTGCCACCCCGGTCACCCCGGAAGACCTGGCGTACGTCAGCTACACCTCGGGGTCGACCGGCGAGCCGAAGGGCGTGTGCGTCCCGCACCGTGCGGTCGCCCGGTTGGTGCAGCAGCCGGACTGGGCGTCGTTCACCGCGGACGACGTGTTCCTGCAACTCGCGCCGGTCGCCTTCGACGCGTCCACGCTGGAAATCTGGACCCCGCTGACCCTCGGGGGCCGGCTGGCGATCCACCCAGCCGGCCGCACCAGCCCCGACGCTCTCGCCGAGGTCCTGACGGACGAGCAGGTCAGCGTGCTCTGGCTGACGGCCGGCTTCTTCCACCACATGGTCAACTCCCGTCTCGACGCCCTCGGCGGCCTGCGGCACCTGCTCGCCGGTGGGGACGTCCTGTCGCCCGACTTCGTCGGTCGTCTGCTCGCGGCGCACCCGCACCTCACCTTCACCAATGGCTACGGTCCGACCGAGAACACCACCTTCACCACCTGCTGGACGGTGCACGGCCCGGCCGCCGTCGACGGGCCCGTCCCGATCGGGCGGCCGGTCAGCGGGACCGGCGTGGCGCTGCTGGACGCCGGGCACCAGCCGGTCCCGGTGGGCGAGGACGGCGAGTTGTACGCCTTCGGCGACGGCCTGGCGAGCGGCTACCTGGGCCGCCCGGAGGCGACCGCCGAGAAGTTCCTGAACCTGCCCGGACCGGATGCGACCCCGGTCCGCATGTACCGCACCGGCGACTTGGCCCGTTGGGAGCCGGACGGCATCCTCACGTTCCTCGGCCGCGCCGACCAGCAGGTCAAGATCCAGGGGTTCCGGGTGGAACCGGGCGCGGTCGAGGCCGCCCTGACCCGGCTGCCGGAGGTGAGCAAGGCGGCGGTCGTCGCGCAGGCCGACGACGACGGCACCAAGCGGCTGCAGGCCTTCGTGGTTACCGCCCCGGACGCACCGGCCGGAACGGCCCTCGCCGCGCACGTGCAGGACCGGCTCCGCGAGACGCTGCCGGCCTACCAGATCCCGCACACGGTCACTGCCCTGGACGAGCTGCCGCTGGGGCCGACCGGGAAGGTTGACCGGTCCGCGCTGCACGGACCCGCCGTGGCCGGCCGCAACTGCACCGCCACCTTCCGGGGCCCGCGGGGAGAGCTGGAGTCCAGTATCGCCGGGATCTGGTCCGAGCTGCTGAAGGTCGACCCGGTCGGCGCCGATGACGACTTCTTCGAACTGGGCGGCCACTCGTTGCTCGCGGCACGCGCCCTGCACGCGATCCAGCGCGCGCACGGCGTCCGGCTCACCTACTTCGACCTGCTCGAACAGCCCACCGTCGCCGGTCTCGCCGCCGCGGTCGAGGACGCTGACCGCTGACCTTCCACGCCCGCTTCCCGCACGAGGAGGACGACGTGACCGTGACCGCCCTCGACGCCGCCGCCGCGCTGCGTATCCCGCAGCTGACGAAGACCCGCCTCAGCTACCGGACCAGCAACCACCGCCTCGTCCGCGACGCGCAGACCGACAACCCGGTCGGGTCGGCCGGTCACCACCGCCACGACCTGATCCACAACCTGCCGGCGAGCGGCCGGCGGTGGTGGCGCCGGCACGCGCCCGGCGAGCAGGTGAGTCGATGACCACGCGGAACGGGACGCCGCCGCAGACCGAGCAGGCCGTCCGCCTGCCGCTGACCGCCGGGCAGCAGCGCATCTGGTTCGCCGAGACCTTCGAGGACGCGGCTCCCGCCTACAACGTCCCGGTGGCGGTTCGCCTGCGCGGCCCGCTCGACGAGCAGCGGCTGCGGACTGCCCTGGACACCCTGGCCCGGCGGCACGCCGCGTTGCGCGCCCGGTTCACGGTCGACGAGAACGGCGAGCCGTGGCACGAGATCGACCCGGACGCCCCGTTCGACCTCGATGTCGCCGACCTGACCGGCGGCACCCTCGAGGCGGCCCGAACCGCCGCCGCGGGGTTCGGCTGGCAGCCGCTGGACCTGGTGAACGGGCCCCTGGCGCGGGCCCGGCTGCTGCGCCTCGGTCCCGACGACGCGGTCCTGGTGTTCAACGTCCACCACATCGTCTTCGACGACTGGTCCACCGGCATCCTGCTGCGGAACCTCGGGGCGGCGTACCAAAAGGGGGCAGCCTGGACGGGGCCGGAGCTGGACTATCCGCACCTCATCCGGCAGGAGAACGAACGCCTGGCCGGGCTCGACGCCGAGAAGCACCTGCGGTACTGGGCGGACGGGCTCACCGGGCTGCGGCACCTGGCCGTGCCCACCGACCGGCCCCGCCACCGGCATCACCGCGGCGCGGGCGCCGCCGTCCACTTCGTCATCCCGGCCGACACGGCGGACGGCATCCGTGCGCTGGCCCGGACGTCCCGCTCGTCGGTGTACATGGTGCTACTCGCGGCGCTGCAGGCCACGCTGAGCGACTGGAGCGGCGGCCCGGACGTGGCGGTGACCTCACCGGTCGCCACCCGGTCGGTTCCCGGCAGCGAGGACGTCATCGGCTACCTGGTGAACACGGTGGTACAGCGGGTCCGCGTCCTGCCCGGCAGCTCGTTCACCGCCCTGTTGGCCGACACCCGCCGGACCGCGCTGCACAACTACGCCCACCAGGACATCCCCTTCGACCAGGTGGTCCGCCGGGTGCGCCCACAGCGGACGCCGACCGGGACCGCCCTGTTCCAGGTCGGCTTCAACTACCAGAACGCCGTGGGCGAGACACTGGACCTGCCGGGAATCTCGGTCGAGACGGTCACGGTGCCCCGGGCGACCGCCAAGTTCGACCTGCTGCTCGACGTCGCTGACGAGGCCGGCGCGATGGCCGCGTTCCTGGAGTACGACTCCGGGCTGTTCGACCCGGCCGGCATCGAGGCGCTGAGCGCGGCGTTGATGCGCGGGCTGACGGCGGTGGCCGCCGACGCCGAAGCCGGGGTGGACGTCTTCGCCGTCGCGCCCTCTGGTGCCCTGCGGCTGCTGGCACCGCTCGGCCCGGTCCCGTCCCGGCGCTCGGCGCCGGCGGACTTCGCCCTGACCGCCGGTCAGCAGCGGATGTGGACGGCGCACCAGCTGCGGCCGGACTCTGCCGAGCACGCGTGTCCCCTGGCCCTCGCGCTGGACGGCCCGCTGGACCGGGCCGCCCTGACCGCGGCGCTGACCGGGTTGGTCTCCCGGCACGAGGCCCTGCGCGCCCGCATCGTCGCCGGCGCGGACGACCGTCCGCACTGGACAGCGAGCCGCCCGGCCGCGATCATCCCCCGGTACGCCGACGTCCGGAACGCGGCCGACCCGGCCGCCGCGCTGACGGACCGCCTGACGGACGAGCTCGCCCGCCCGTTCGACCTCGCCGCCGGGCCACTGACCCGGGTCCTGCTGGTTCGTACCGGAGACGAGCGGCATGTGCTGCTGCTGTCGGTCGCACACGTCGCCGCCGACGGCCAGTCGCTCGACGTCCTGCGCGACGAGCTGCTGCACCTGTACCGGGAGGCCGCCAGCGGGGACGGCCCGGCCCTGCCCGAGCCGGTGTCATTCCGCGACTTCACGCTGGCCCGGGTGGCCGAGGAGGCCGAGCCCGCCGCGGAGCGGCTCGACTGGTGGCGCCGCCGGCTCGCCGGAGCCGTCGCACCGCGGCTGCCAGCCGACGTCCCCGGCGCGGCGGCGCGGACCGGGCGCGGCGCCACGCTCACCGTCACCGTCCCGGACGGCACCACAGCGGCGCTGCGCCGACTGGCGGCGAGCTCGCGGACCACCCCGAACATGGTCCTGCTGGCCTGCTTCCACGCGCTGCTGTCCCGCTGGACCGGAGCCCCCCGCACCTGTGTCGGCACGCCGCTGGCCGACCGCCTGCACGCGGACGGCGAGTCCGTCGCGGGCTTCTTCGTCGACACCGTCCCGCGCCCGGTCGACCTGTCTGCGGACCCGACGATGCTGTCGCTGATCGAGACCGTCCGCACCGACGATCTGGACACCCACCGGTACTCCCGGGGCCGGGTCCGGTCGGCAGCGGGCCGGGCGGTCCCCGGCTGCTCGGTGGAGGGACTGCTGGCCGAGCTGCGCCGTCGGGGCGACCTGCCGGCCGAGAGCCCGTTCACCGTGCTGTTCGACGTGCGGCACGTGGACCGGACGCCGGTGACCGTCGCCGGCCTGACCGTCCTTGATGCCGCGCTCCCCCGGCTCAGCGCCTCCGCCGACCTCACCGCTGACCTGGAACTGGACGGGGACGGCGGGTTGAGCGCGACGATGGAGTACGCCACCGACCTGTTCAGCACCGCGGCGGCCGAGCGGCTGGTTGCCCGTTTCCTGGCCGTGCTGGAACAGACAGCTGCCAATCCGGACATCCGGGTGAGCGAACTGGACGGTGGCGGTGCCGAGGTTCTCCCGTGGGACGCGCAGACACCCGCGGACGAACCGGACCGCCCGATCCATGTCCTGATCACCGAGCAGGCGGCGCGCACCCCCTCGGCCGCAGCCGTGGTCTGCGGCACGGACCGGCTCACCTACGCGGAACTGACCGAGCGGGCCGGAAACCTGGCCCGACGGCTGGTCGCCCTCGGCGTGCGGCCGGAGCAGCCGGTGGCCGTACACCTGCCGCGCGGTGTCGACTCGGTGGTCGCCCTGCTGGCGGTGCTCCGGTCCGGCGGCGCCCTGCTACCGGTCGACCCGGTCTTGCCGGCCGAACGCAAACGCGCCCTCCTGCTCGACTCCGGGACCAGGTTCGCCGTCGTGGACAGCGACCCGCCCCGGCCCGACAGCGGCCTAGCCCGGCCCGATAGCGGCCTGACCCTGCCCGACGGCGTCGTCCCGGTCCCGGTCACCGGCCCGGACGCCGGCGCGGCCCCGCTACCCGCGGTGGACGTCGAGCAGCCGGCGTACCTCATCTACACCTCCGGAACGTCCGGCCGTCCCAAGGCCGTCATCGGGCTGCACGGCATGCTGACGCGGCACTGCCGGGCGATGGCCGCGGCGTACGAGCTCACCGCCGCCGACCGCGTCCTGCAGTTCGCCAGCCACTCGTTCGACGCCTCGCTCGAACAACTGCTACCCGGACTGACGGTCGGCGCCACAGTGGTGCTGCGCCCGGACGAGCTGTGGCAGCCGGAGGAGTTCCCGGAGCTGCTGCGACGCACGGCGGTGACCGTCGCGGAACTGCCGCCCGCCTACTGGTCCGCCGTCGTCAACCGCCGCGGCGACGCGCCGCCGCCGGACCGGCTCCGGCTGCTCGTACTCGGCGGTGAGGCCGTATCCGGTGACGTCGCCCGACGCTGGCTCGCGTGGGCCCCGCGGTGCCGGCTGGTGAACACGTACGGCCCGACCGAGGCGACCATCACCGCCACCGCCGTCGACGTCACCCTGGCCGAGGCGCAGGCGGAAATCGTCGGCATCGGCGGTCCCCGGTACGGCGCGTGGGTGCACGTGCTCGACGACGCCCTGCGCCCGGTGCCACCCGGCACGACCGGCGAGCTGTACCTCGGTGGGTGCCTCAGCCGCGGGTACCTCGGGCGGCCCGCGCTTACCGCCGAGCGGTTCCTGCCCGACCCGGTGGTCCCCGGCGCACGCATGTACCGCAGCGGCGATCTGGTTCGGGCCCGGCCCGACGGGCGCCTCGACTTCCTGGGTCGGGCCGACGACCAGGTGCAGATCCGCGGCCACCGGGTGGAACCGGGTGAGGTCGCGGCCCGGCTCGCGGTGGCGCCCGGTGTGGAGACGGCGGCCGTCGTCGACCACCTCGCACCCGACCCCGGCGCGGAACGCCTCCTGGTCGGCTACGTGGTGCCGGCGGCCGGGCACCGCCTAGACGCCGCCGCCCTCAGCCGCTTCTGCTCCGCGACGCTCCCGTCGTACCTGGTCCCGACCCTCTTCGTCGAACTCGACCGGCTGCCGCTGACCACGGCGGGAAAGGTGGACCGGCCGGCCCTGCCCGATCCGCGGCAGCACGGCCTGCGCGGTACCGGCCGCACGGAGCCCCGAAACGACCTGGAGCAGCTCGTCGCGGACCTGTTCGCCGCGGTCCTGCAGACGGACCCGCCGGGGGTGTTCGACGACTTCTTCCACCTGGGCGGGCACTCCCTGCGCGCGACCCAGCTCGTCGCCCGCCTCCGCGAGAGCTTCGACATCGAGTTCTCCCTGACCGAGCTGTACGCGACCCGGACGGTGGCCGCCGTCGCCGAATCCGTGCTGAGCGCCCTCGTCGCCGACACGCAGGAAGGCACCGCATGACCATCGAAGAGCTACCGCGCGCCGGGACGGACCCACGCCTGGAGGCGGTCCGGGCCCGGATCGCTCGCGCCGGCACCCGGCTGCGCCAGGGCTCGGCGCCCAGCGGCGGACTACCGGTCCAGCCGCCTGGCCCCGTGCCGCTGGCGCCGGGGCAGGCCGGCATCTGGTTCTCCGAACAGCTGCGGCCGGGGACGCCGCTGTACAACGTGCCGCTCGCCGTCCGGCTGACCGGCCCGCTCGACATGGACGCGCTGCGCGCGGCGCTGGACGCGGTGACGGCCCGGCACGAGACGCTACGCACCGTGTTCCGGCTCCGGCCGGACGGCGAACCAGTCCAGCAGACCGCTCCCGCGGCACCGGTCGCGCTGCCGGTCATCGACGTCACCGAGGCCGAGCTGCCGCAGGCGCTGCGTACCGCCGCCGAACAGCCCTTCGACCTGGAACGCGGGCCGCTGCTGCGGGCCTGTCTCCACCGGATCGCCGCCAAACAGCACGTCCTGCTCGTCACCGTCCACCACCTAGTCCTGGACGGCTGGTCGGGCGGCCTGCTGCTCGCCGACCTGGCCCGCGCCTACACCGGCGAGCTCCCGGCGGGCGGGACGGCACCGACTTTCCGTGACGTCGCCGCCTGGCAGCACGGGCGACTCGCCGCCGGCGAGCTGGACGACCAGCTCGGGTACTGGCGGCAGCGGCTCACCGGGCTGCCCGACCTGGAGATTCCCGGCGACCGTCAGCGCCCGGCAGGCCGGGACTGGCGCGCGCACAGCATCCGGCGGGAGCTGCCCGCCGCCACCGCAGTGGCCGTCCGCCGGTTGGCCGCAGCCCACGACACCACACCGTTCACCGTGCTGCTCGCCGCGTACGGCACGTTCCTGCACCGGCTCACCGGCCAGGACGACTTCGCAGTCGGCGTACCAGTCGCCGGTCGCTGGCGTACCGACTTCGAATCGGTGGTCGGCCTCTTCGCCGGGGTGGTACCGGTCCGGCTGGACCTAGCCGGCCGGCCCGGATTCGACGAGGTGCTGGGCCGTACGGTCGCCGGCTCGCGCAACGACTTCGCCCACCCGCAGATCCCGTTCGACCGACTCGTCCGCGAGCTGCGCCGGGACCGCGTCGCGGGCGGCCAGCCGCTGGTGCAGGCGATGGCCGGGCCCGAAGCGGCCGCCGTGGCGCTGGCGTTCGGCGAGGCGACCGGCACCGAGCAGCCGGTCGACGTGGCCCTCGCCAAATGCGACCTCGACCTGAGCGTCCTGGACGACGGCGATCGCCTCGCCGTCACCCTGGTGGCCGCCGCGGACCTGTTCACTCCGGCGGCCACGGAACAACTGGCCGGCCAGTTCCTCAGCCTGCTCGCCGGGCTGGCCGGCGAGCCCGACCGGCTGATATCCGAGGTGGACCTGCTGGACGCGGAGGGGCTGCACACCGTCCTGCGCACGTGGAACGACACCGCCCGGCCGCTACCCGCCGCGTCGTTGCGCGACTGCTTCCAACAGTGGTGCCGCCGCACCCCCGGCGCGGTCGCCGTGATCGAGGGGAACACGACGCTCAGCTACCGCGAGCTCGACGAGCGGGCGAACCGGCTGGCCCGGCTCCTGATGGAGCGGGGCGCAGGCGCCGAGACGTTCGTGGCCGTGCTGCTCCCGCGGTCCGCCGAGCTGCTCGTCACCCTGCTCGCCGTCATGAAGGCCGGGGCCGCGTACCTGCCCGTCGACCCGGACTTCCCGGTCGAGCGGATCGCCTACCTGCTGTCCGACGCCCGCCCGGTGCTGGTGGTGACCGACACCGCCACGGCCGATCGGCTCGGCCCGGACGACCGCACCGGGCTCGTGGTCCTCCAGGAGACCGACACCGCCGGCTATCCCGCCACGGAGCCGACCGCCGTCCCCGCCGGGCACGCCGCGTACGTGATCTACACATCGGGATCGACCGGCCGACCGAAGGGCGTGGTGATCACCCGGGCCGCGCTCGACAACTTCCTGGCGGCGATGGCCGAACGGTTCCCCCTCACCGCCGACGACCGGGTCCTGGCCACCACCACCATCTCGTTCGACATCGCCGCCCTGGAGCTGTACCTGCCGCTGCGCTCCGGCGCCGGTGTCGTGCTCGCCGACGCGGACACCGCCCGTAACCCGGCGGCACTGATCGACCTCGCCGGCCGCCACCGGGTCACCCTGGCCCAGGCCACACCGACCCTGTGGCAGGCCCTCGTACCGGAGCTCTCCGGACCGGCGCTGGCCGGAGTTCGGGTCCTGGTCGGCGGCGAGGCGCTCCCCGCCGAACTGGCCCGCCGGCTACGCGACGCCGGCGCCGATGTCACCAACATGTACGGACCGACGGAGACCACCATCTGGTCTACCACCGGCCCGGCCAGCGAGGGCAGCGCCCGCCGCGGATCCGTCGGCGTGCCCATCGACAACACCCAGGTGTACGTCCTCGACGCGAACCTGCGTCCCGCCCCGATCGGGGTCCCCGGTGAACTCCACATCGCCGGAGAAGGGCTGGCCCGCGGGTACTGGAACCGGCCCGGTCTGACGGCCGAGAGGTTCCTGCCCGACCCGTTCGGCCCGCCCGGCACCCGGATGTACCGCACCGGCGACCAGGTCCGCTGGTCCGCCGCGGGCGACCTGGAGTACCTGGGCCGCAGCGACCACCAGGTCAAGCTCCGCGGCTTCCGCATCGAGCTCGGAGAGATCGAGACGACGCTGATCGAGGCCGGTCCGGTGCGCCGGGCCGCAGCGGTCGTCCGCGAGGACCGGCCCGGTGACCTGCGGCTGGTGGCGTACGTGATCCCGGACGGCCCGGTCGACCCCGACGCGCTGCGCGCCGAGCTTTCCCGGACACTGCCCGACTACATGGTCCCGGCGGCGATCGTGCCGGTGCCGGACCTCCCCACGACACCGAACGGCAAGCTCGACCGCGCCGCGCTGCCCGCGCCGGACTACGGCACCCGCGGCGCCGCCCGCCCGCCGCGTAACAACCAGGAGCGCTTCCTCTGCACCGCTTTCGCCGAGGTGCTCGGCCTGCCGAAGGTGGCGGTCAGCGACGATTTCTTCGCACTCGGCGGCCACTCGCTGCTCGCCTTCCGACTCCTCGCCCGGATCCGCGACGAGTTCGGCGCCGGCCTCTCCCTGCGGCAACTGCTGGCGGCCCCGACCGTCGCCGCCGTCGCCGCGGAACTCGCCGTCGAGGCGTCCACCGGTGACGCCGCCGTCGACCTGACCCCGGTGCCCCGGGATGAGCCGCTGCCACTGTCGCCGATGCAGGAGTCGATCTGGCTGGCGGATCAGGTGACCGCCGGCGACAGCGTCTACAACGTGCCGCTGGCGCTGCGGCTGATCGGCCCGCTGGACCGCGGGGCGCTGCGCCGCGCGCTGAACCGGGTGGTCGACCGGCACGAGATGCTGCGCACCCGGATCCACCCCGGCCCGGACGGGATGCCGGTTCAGGTCGCGGACCCCGCCGGGTGCGGCGCGACGCTCGACGAGCGCGATGCCGCACCGGGCACGGACCTCGGGCAGCTCCTGCTGGCCGAAGCCACCCTCGGTTTCGCCCTCGCGACCGAGCACCCGCTGCGCGCCGTGCTGTGGCGCCTCGACGAGCGGGAGCACGTCCTGCTGCTGACCGCCCACCACGTGGCGGTTGACGCCTGGTCGATGGACCTGATCCAGCGCGACCTCACCGAGCTGTACGCGGCCGGCACCGGGCACCGTGAGCCCGAGCTCGCCGAGCCGGCCCTAACGCAGGCCGACCACGCGGTCTGGCAGCGCCGGTCGGCGCAGCGCGGGCGGTACGCGGCGGAGCGGGACTTCTGGCGCACCGAGCTGACCGGCGCCGTCGCCACCGAGGTGGCCGGCGACCTCCCGCGCCCGACCACGCCGGGCGGCGGTGGCGGCGCGGTGGAGTTCGCGCTGGCGCCGCGGCAGATCCAGGGCATCCGCGAGCTGGCCCGCCGGTGCGGGACCACGGTCTCCACCGTGGTGCTCTCGGCGCTGCAGACCCTGTTGTACCGGATCACCGGCGGCGACGACGTCGTGATCGGCGGCACCGTGTCCGGGCGCGGCGACCCGCGGCTGGACAACCTGGTCGGCTGCCTGGTCAACACGGTGGTCCTGCGGGGTGACCTGTCCGGCACACCGACGTTTGACGAACTGCTGCGCCGCACCCACGCCCGGACCGCGGGCGCCCTGGCCCACCAGGAGCTCCCGTTCGCGGATCTGGTTGCCGACCGCGGTGCCGGCAGCGGGCCGCTGTTCCGGATCATGTACAGCTTCAGCAGTCAGGAGCCGGCCGGCCGGAGCGCCGGCGAGGTGGACCTCGAACCCGTACCCGTACCGGTCACGACCTGCAAATTCGACCTCGTCCTGACCGTGGTGGACGACGGCTCGGCGCTGGAGGGTGTCCTCGAGTACGCCGATGACCTCTATCTGCCCGGCACCGCCGAACGGCTCGTGACATCGCTGACCAATCTGCTCGCCGCAGCCGTCCGTACCCCGGACATCGCGGTCACCCGCCTGGCCATCACGTCCGAGAGCGACACGGTACGCACGTCCCGGTGGGGGCTCTCCGAGCAGCACGTCGGCGATGACCGTACGGTGCACCAGCTCGTCGAGGCGCAGGCCGACCGGACCCCGGGGCGGACCGCGCTGCGTACCGGCGCCAGCAGCCTCACCTTCGCCGGCCTCGACGCCCAGGCGAACCGCCTGGCCCACGCCCTGCGCGCCGGGGCGCTGGGGGCACCGCCGGTCGGCCCGGAGACACCGGTGCTGCTCCTGCTGGAACGCAGCCCGGAGCTCGTGGTCGCGATGCTCGCCGTGCTCAAGGCAGGGGGCTACTTCATCCCGGTGGACCCGGGCTACCCGACGGCCCGGCTGACCCGGATCGCCGGCACGGTGACACCCGCGCTGGTCCTGACCCGGACCGGGCAGGGCGGGTCCCTACCGGGGCCAGCGGTCTTCGGCGGCGTGCCGGTGGTGGCGCTGGACCGGGTGGCCGACCGGCTCACCACGATGCCGGACCACCGCCCCGAGGTGACCGTCGACCCCCGCAGCCTGGCCTACTCCATTTTCACGTCCGGGTCGACCGGGCAGCCGAAAGGCGTCGCGGTGGAGCACATCGGGCTGGTGCGCTACCTCTACTGGGCGGCCGCAAACTATCCGACTGCCGGACGGCGCGGCACCCTGGCGCACTCGTCGGTCGGCTTCGACCTGACCATGTCGGCCCTCTTCGAGCCGCTGGTGTCCGGTCGCGGCGTCACCCTGATGCCCGCCGATGCGACCCTGGCCGAGCTGGCTGAGGAACTGTCCGGGCCCCTGGCGTACGACTACATCCGGCTAACCCCGTCGCATCTGCGCCACCTGGTCGGGCACTGGAGCAGCCAGCAGCTCCCACCGGCGGCGCGCGGCTGGGTCGTCGGCGGCGAGACGCTGGACCCGGCTCTGGTGCAGCAGCTGCTGGAACTCCGCCCGGACGCCGAGGTCATCAATCACTACGGGCCGACCGAGACGGTGATCGGACGCGTGGTGCACCCGGTGCGCGATGCCGGGGAGCTGGCCATGGACAGCCCACTGCCGCTCGGCCGCCCGCTCGGTGAGACCCGGCTCCAGGTTCTCGACGCCTGGCTCGAGGCGGTTCCGGTCGGGGCTGTCGGGGAGCTGTTCATCGGCGGCGACGGCATCGCCCGCGGCTACCTCGGCCGGCCCGCCCTCACCGCCGAGCGGTTCCTGCCCGATCCGGCCGGCGAGCCGGGGGCGCGGATGTACCGCACCGGGGACCTGGTGCGGTGGCGCGGCGACGGGCTCCTCGACTTCGTCGGACGGGTCGACAACCAGGTCAAGCTGCGCGGCTACCGCGTCGAGCTGGGTGAGATCGAGGCCCGGATGGCCGAAAACCCCGGGGTGGAGAACGCGGTGGTGCTGGTCCGCGACGAGCAGCTGGTCGGCTGGTTCATCCCGGCCGAGGACCACCCGCCGGTCACCGTGTCGGCGCTGCGCCGGTTCTGCGCGGAGCAACTGCCGGAGTTCATGGTGCCGAGCCAGTGGGTCGCGCTCGACGCCTTCCCCCTCACGCCGCACGGCAAGGTCAACCACCGGGCCCTGCCCGGCCCGACATCCGAACGACCGGAAGTCGAGGACCGGTACCAGGCCCCACGCACCCCCGGCGAGCAGCTGCTGGCCGAGTTGTGGTCCACGGTCCTGGGCACCGACCGGGTCGGGATCGAGGACAACTTCTTCGACCTCGGCGGTACGTCGATCTCCGTCATCCAGCTCTCCGGTGCCTGCCGCCGGGCGGGGGTGGAGATCTCGCCCAAGGACGTCTTCGAGCAACCGACCGTCCGGGGGCAGGCCATGCGCGCGATCGAGCGGAGCCGCGCCGACGCGGACGCCCCGGTGCTGGACACCGTCTTCGGCGCCGGGCACACCGGCACGACGCGGACGGTGGTGACCCTGCGTGCCGGGGGCGACGGGCGTCCGGTGTTCTGCGTGCACCCGAGCGGCGGCGGCGTCGCCTGGTACCTGCCCCTGGCGCGCGCCCTGCCGACGGCGCACCCGGTGCACGCGTTCCAGCCGCTCGGTATGGACGGTCGGGAGGCGCCCGCGGAGACCATCGAGGACATGGCCGCCGGGTATCTGGCCGACCTGCGACTGGTGCAGCCCGAGGGCCCGTACGTCGTGGTCGGCTGGTCCCTCGGCGGCACCATCGCCTTCGAGATGGCGCGGCAGCTGGACCGGCTCGGCGAGCCGGTCCAGCTGATCCTGCTCGAGCCAACCCTGCCCGAGGTGGCCCGGACCATCGACCTGCACCGGCCGGCCCGGGACAGCTACCTGCGCGGCGCGGACCTCGCGGAGCGGATCCTCCGGCTGCCCGCCGACGATCCGGAAGGCGACCGGCTGCGGGCCGAACTGACCCGACTGCTGGAAGACGCCGGGTACTCGCCCGGCGAGGTCAGCCTCGGCGACGCCCTGCCGATGCGCGCCTGCGGCCAGATGCTGGCGGCTTTCGCCGAGTACCGTCCACTCCCGCTGCCGGACGAGTCGACGGTGCGTACCCAGTTCGTGGTCTCGGCTGAATGCACCGACGCGGCGCCCGAACGCCCCTCCGGTACCTCGCACACCGCCTACGACCCGTACGCGGCCGGGTGGCGGAAGCTGCTGGGCCGGTCCGGGGCGCCGCGGACCATCCACCTGCCGGGGATCCACGCCACCATGCTCACCACCGACCGCTGTCCCACCGTCGTCAGCGCCTGCGTGGAAGCACTGGGCACGGCGGACGCCGTCCGCCGGCATTGACATCCCCGTTCCCGCGTCACCTTTCGAGAAAGGCGAAGCCGTGTCCGACGCCGACGAACAGTTCAAGGTCGTACTCAATGACGAGGAGCAGTACTCGATTTGGCCGGCCGGCCGCCCGGCCCCAGAAGGCTGGCGGGAGGAGGGAACCAGCGGCCCCAAGCAGACCTGCCTGGACCGGATCGAGACCCTCTGGACCGACATGCGGCCGCTGAGCCTCCGGCAGCGCCAGCAGGCCGCCACGAATTGACCCCCGCCACCTCCGACCACAGGGACACGCCATGACAGCGACCTACTCCCGCACGAGCCCGGCCGCAGTCGAGCCGGTGACCGACCCTGGACCGAGCCCCGGCACGGTCGTCGCGGCGCTGCGCCGCTCGGCGGCGCTGTGGCCCGGCGCCCCCGCCCTCGTCGACCCGGATGGAATCTTGACCTACCGCGACCTGTGGTCCCAGGCCGGGATGCTCGCCGCGTCCCTGCGCCGCCACGGGGTCGGCCGCGGCGAGGTGGTCGGCGTCGCCGCCGAACGCACCCGGCAGAGCCTGCTCTGCCTGCTGGCGCTCGGCCGGATCGGCGCGGCATACACGCCGCTCGACGCGGCCCAGCCCGCTCCCCGACTCGAACGAATGATCGCGGGCAGCGGTGTCCGGACGGTCATCGGGCGGTCCGACGCCCTGATGGGCTTCCCGCACAGCCTCTCGGTGGGATTCCTGCACATCGATGCGGCTTTGCGGTCCGACGAAGGCCTGGACGACGATGTCACCGACCCCGACGACCCGGTGTACGTCATCCACACCTCCGGCTCCACCGGCGACCCCAAGGGCGTCCGGGTGTCACAGGGCGCCCTGTACGCGGCGGCCACCTCGCTGATCAGGCGGTGCGGCACCGGCCGGGGCGACCGGTTGCTGAGCTTCGCCGCCCTGAGCTGGGACACCAGCGGCGAGGAGATCTGGTCGGCGTTCCTGTCCGGAGCCACCCTCGTCATCGAACCGGCCGCTACCAGCGGATCCGTGCCCGCCCTGCTGAGCGCGGTCCGGCGCCACCGGATCACCGTCATCGACCTGCCCACGGCCTTCTGGTACGAGCTGGTGGCATTCCTCGCCGAGAGCGACGAGACCCCGGAGGCGACGGCGGCGCTGCTCGGCGACCTCCGGCTGGTGATCATTGGTGGGGAGGAGGTCCGGGCGCCCCAGGTACGGACCTGGGCCGAGCGCGCCCCCGACCGGATCCGGCTGCTCAACACGTACGGGCAGACCGAGACGGTGCTCGTCACCCACGCCGCCGAGCTGGGCGGCGGGTTCGGCCGGCGGATCGGGCCCGAAGACCGGGTGCCGATCGGCACACCCCTGGACCACGTGCACCAGATACTCCTGCCCGACCAGGACGGCGCCGCCGAACTGCTCGTCGGTGGGCCGTCGCTCAGCCTCGGCTACGCCGGCAAGCCGGAGGAGACCGCCGCCCGGTTCGGTCCCGGCCCGGACGGCACCGGCCGCTACTACCGCACCGGCGACCTGGTCGCCGAGCGGCCGGACGGCGGGCTCGACTACCTGGGCCGCCGCGACCGGCAGATCAAGATCCGGGGACTGCGCGTCGAACCCGAGGAGGTGGAACGTGCCCTCTGCGCCCACCCGCAGCTGCACGTCGCGGCCGTGGCGCCGATTGACGGCCCGGACGGCCCGAGCGGTCTCACCGCCTGGGTGGTCCCGCTCGACCCCGGTACCGCTCCGGACGCCGCCGCGATCCGCACCTGGCTCGCCGGGCGGCTGCCCAGCTACCTCGTACCCGCGACCCTGCGCATCGCCGACCGGCTCCCGCTGCTCCCGAACGGAAAGGTGAACCTCAGCATGATCTCCAGCAATGAGACCGCGCCCGCCACGCCCGAGGTCGACCCGGTCGCCGCCGAGCTGGCCGACCTGTGCTCCGCCGTCCTGGGTTCCCCGTGCGGCGTGAACGACGACTTCTTCGACGCGGGCGGGGACTCTCTGAAGGCCACCCGGCTAATCTCGAAGGTGTATCGGCGGTTCGACGCCGAGCTGACCTATGTGGATGTTTTCGAACACCGTACTCCGGCCGAGCTGGCGGCCCTGATCGGTGGGCGAACAGCATGACCCTGCGCCGCCTGCACGTACTGGTTACCGGCACATCGTCCGACGCCCACACCTGGAACCTCATATACCTGCAACTCGCCCTGGAGGAGGCCGGCCACGACGTCACCAACCTCGGGCCGTGCGTCCCGGACGACCTACTGACCGAGACCTGCGTCCGGCTGCGGCCCGACGCGCTGGTGATCAGCTCGGTCAACGGGCACGGCCACGCCGACGCGGCCCGGGCCGCCGCGGTGGTGCGCCACGACTCCCGGCACGACGCGATGCCGATCATCGTTGGCGGGCTGCTCGGCACGGCCGGGAACCCGAACGCCGTCCACGCGCCCGCGCTGGAGGCGGCCGGGGTGACCGCCGTCCTCGAAAAGGACGACCTGCCGGAGCTGATGCGACTGCTCGCCGAGATCCGTGCCGGTGCCGCTGCCACTCCCGCTGCCGTCGCTGCCCCTGCCCCTGCTGCCGCCGCTGCCCCTGCCCCTGCCGCTCCCGCCGCTGCCGCCCGCGAGCTGGAAGGAGCGCGATGACAGCTCCACCGGGGACGGGCTTCGCCGGTGCGCTGTGCAACACTCGGCGGGCCGGTCTGGTGGTCGTCCAACCCCGGATGGGCTTCGCCGAGCCATCAGCCATGCGGGCGGGACTGGTCGCGGTCCGGGACGCCCGGGCAACCACGGTTGGCACGATCACACTCGACAGCTACACCCGCGTCGGCGACCTGCACAGCGCCCGTGCCGCCGTGCGGACCCGGACCGGTCTCAACGGCTACCCGCTGTGCACCCACCCCGACGACACCACCAGGTCCATGCTGTCTGAGGTGCACCGGCCCGGATTCCCGATCCAGATCCGGCACGGCTCAGCGCGGCCCGGACACATCATCGAAGCCATGGCACGGATCGGGCTGGACGCCACCGAGGGCGGACCAGTCTCCTACTGCCTACCGTACGGCCGCACACCATTACGGTCCGCGATCAGCGAGTGGGCGGCCGCCTGCGACCGGCTGGCCGAGATGTCCACGCCGGAACGACCGGCCCACCTGGAGAGTTTCGGCGGCTGCATGCTGGGGCAGATGTGCCCGCCGTCGCTGCTGGTGGCCATCGCCGTGCTGGAAGGCCTGTTCTTCGCCCAGCACGGGGTGCCGAGCATCTCGCTGAGCTACGCCCAGCAGACCCAGCCCGAACAGGACTTGGAGGCGCTGGCCGCCCTCCGGCGCCTGATCGGCGAGCTGCTGCCGGACCGGGACGTCCACGTCGTCCTGTACACGTACATGGGCGTCTTTCCCCGGACCCGGGGCGGCTCCTTTGCCCTGCTCGAGGAGAGCGCCCGGATCGCTGTCTTCGGCGGCGCCGAGCGACTCATCGTCAAGACAGTCATGGAGTCGATCCGGATCCCCGACGTCGCCGACAACGTCGCGGCCGTGGAAAGGGCCGAGCGCGAGGTCCGGCGTTCCCAACAGATGCGGGCCGCCGGCCGCCACCCTTGGACGCCGTCGGAGTCCGGACTGTACGAGGAGGCCCGCACGATGATCGATATGGTCCGGTCACTCGCCCCAGACCTGGGCACCGCCCTGCACATCGCTTTCCGGCGCGGCCTGCTGGACGTTCCGTACTGTCTGCACCCGGACACTCACGGCCGAACCAGGAGCCGGGTCGGCCCCGACGGACGGCTGGAGTGGGCGCATGCCGGCTCCCTGCCGATCGACGGGCCACGTCCGGCCGGGCACGCGGTGGGCGCACAGGAGCTGACCAGCATGCTGAACTACGTGGCGGACCGCTTCGACTCGGCCGCGGTGGCCGTTCGCTCATCGGTGGCAGGACCACGCACCACCGCGGACCTGCCACCGAAAAGGTGAGCGACACCCAGCGCCGTCCGCGATTTGCACCGAGCTCCGCGGTGTGGTCGACGTTCCCGAGCTGCGTACGCCAATGCTCCTCGACCGTCGCGGCCTTGGCCTGTCAGGCTGCCAGAATTCGACGTTGGGCTGCGCAGACTTGGAACGCCAAAACATCGCGGAGCTGAATACGGTCCTGCAAATGAGGCACCTTCACCGGCGAGGGGCAGCGACAAATCCGATCCCGCGCCCCGGTAGCGGGTGCGTCCCCGCGCTCCCGGTCAGGTTTAGCATTGATGGCTGGGACTGCCGTGAAGTACTTTCACTGCTGGCGATCTGAATGATGCAGTTTCGGGTCGAGCCGACGCGGGCATCGTGGGTGGATTCAAAGACATAGCTAGGGGGAGGCGCCTTGATGGTGCGGATGGTCGTTGCCCAGGTACGGCGCCGACTCGGTCGGGCGATGGCGTTGTTTGTGGCGGTGCTGGTGGCGACCACCGGGTTCACGGTGTTGACGGGAAGCGCCGAGACGTCGCGCCTGACGGTGTCTGGTGTCGTGGAGGCTGATTTCCGGTCGTCCTATGACATCCTGGTCCGTCCGGGCGGCAGTCGGACTCCTTTGGAGGAGCAGCAGGGCCTTGTCCGCCCGAACTTCCTGTCGGGACAGTTTGGCGGAATCAGCATGTCGCAGTATGAGGAGATACGCCGGATTCCAGGAGTCGAGGTCGCGGCACCGATCGCGATGATCGGTTATGTCACCGTCAACGGTGGGGTCTCAGTGGATCTCACGGACGCGGTGGACCCAGGGCTCGATCGACAGGTCGTACGCCTGAAATTGTCGTGGAACACAGCGCGAGGGCTGTCGAGCCTGGATGGTGATGCCCCTCGCTACACCTATGTCACCCGGAACACGATTGTGTGGCCGGAGGTGAGCGCGACCAGCGAAACCTGGTCCGACGGAAAGAACCGGCCCCCCACGTCCTCCTGCGAGGGCCGCCCGTCCCCGATCGAGATCCTCGCCGACGGCGGCGAACACCCACTGTGCCTGTTCTCCGAGGGAGACATGGGACCACTCGGCAATCAGGAGTTGCGGTCACCCTTGGAGGTTGTGCACCTGAGGGCCGACGGGTCGTTCGTCACCGGTATGCGCGACGGGGCTCCGGTGGTGTCGGACCGGCTTACTAAAGGCGTCGGCTGGCCGTTGTCGCTCCTGTTGGCCGCGGTTGATCCCCGGGCCGAGGCCGACCTCGTCGGTCTGGATCACGCAGTCACCACGGGCCGCTATCTGAAACCCGACGATGCACCCGAGCCACTGGAGGGGGCACCGCGGATATCGGTTCCGGTTCTCGCCACCACCAGCCCTGCCCTCGATGAGGGACTGGTGGTGGCACCTGGTCGGATCACCGGTCCCGCCGTCGCCCGACTTCCTGGCCGGGACTGGTCTGATGCCCGGGCCGAGCTCAACGCGGCCGCCGCCGTCCCGGTCGGCGAACCGACCGAGGCGCGCGTCACCGACGCCTACGCACCACTTGCGACCCCGGGCAACGAGATAGGCTCGCTCAACCACATCATCCAGTCCGGTGCCGTGACATACACCCAGAGCGATTCTGGGCTCACGCCCACGATCGCACCTCACAACCCCAGCATCTTCGACGACATCGAGCACGGAAACCTTGACACGTCGTGGTTCGGCGCCGACAAGAAATTCCGGCCCTTGCGTAAGGTGCCGTCGGCGAGTGACGAGCAGCTGGTGGCCACCGCGGTGGGCACGTTCGATCCGCAGGAGCTGTCCGGGTTCAGTGAGGTGTCCGCCGTACCGCTGGAGACGTACTTCCCACCAGCGGCAAACGGCGCTGACGAGCAGTCACGGCGCCTCCTGGGCGGACAGCCCCTCGAACCGGACAGCAACCCGGGCGGCTACCTGGCCACCCCGCCGCTACTGCTGACGACACTGACCGGATACCCGGGCCTCACGAGCTCACCGGCCCCCCTGTCCGCGATCCGGATCCGGGTGGCCGGTGTCACCGGCCCCGACGAGGTAAGCCTGGAACGCGTCCGATCCGTCGCGCAGATGGTCGCCACCAGAACCGGGCTGGACGTCGACGTTACGCTCGGCTCGTCACCCGCCCCGCAGAGCGTGACATTGCCAGCGGGATCATTCGGACGCCCCCAGCTGAGCCTGCAGGAGCAGTGGACGAAGAAGGGCGTCGCCACGCTCATCCTGAAGGCGATAGACCACAAGAGCACCTTCCTGTTCGGGCTGATCCTCATCGTCTGCCTTTTGTTCCTGGTCAACGGCGTGTCGGCAGCGGTACGTGACCGGCGACGAGAGCTGGGCATCCTGGCCACCCTCGGTTGGCCCCGCAGACGCCTGGCCTTCCTGATCGTCACCGAGACGGGCCTCATCGCAGTCGCCGCAGGATGCGTCAGCGCGCTGATCGCCTGGCCGCTGGCCCAGTTGGTGGGGGTACAACTGACCGCCGGACACGCGGCTCTGGCCGTGCCGCTGGCCATCGGGGTATCCCTCGCCGCTGGCGCCGTGCCCGCCTGGCTAGCCGCACGTACCCGCCCCGCCACCTCGATCCGGCCCGCCGTGCGGCCACCTCGACGAAAAGCGTGGACGGGACGCAGTGTCCTGAAAATGGCGCTCACCAACGTGTCGAGGACGGGCGGGCGAACACTACTCGCCGCAGCTGCCCTCGCCACCGGCGTCGCCGCCGCCACCATCGTAGCCATCGTCACCACGAGCTTTCATGGATCGATTACCGGCAGTCTTCTCGGTGAAGCCGTATCCATTCAGGTCCGGGGGGTGGACCTGGTGGCCGTGGTCGCCACCCTCGCCCTGGGCCTGGCCGCGATCGCCGACGTGCTGTATCTGAACATCAGAGAACGGGCTGACGAGTTCGCGGTACTCCGGTCCTCCGGTTGGCCCGTAACGGCACTGGCTCGCCTCGTCGTCTTCGAGGGCACCACCCTCGGACTCATCGGGGCGCTCCCAGGGGCCGCCCTGGGCATCGCCGGTTCAGCCTTGTTCGCTGAACAGATCCCGCCCGGAATCGGTCCGCTGCTCCTCATTGTTGTGCTCGCCGCCGCGACCCTGTCGGCGGTTGCCGCCCTTGTTCCCGCCCTCCTGCAGTTGCGGATACCCATGTCCACCCTTCTGGCCGAGGAGTGAACAATGCCACACAGCGCTTCCATCGAAATATCTCAACTTTCGAAACACTTTCCAGCCGGGCCGACGAGAATCCCGGCGGCGGACAACCTTTCGATTACCTGTGACCCGGGGACCATGACGGCGGTCACCGGCCCTTCCGGCTCGGGCAAGTCGACCCTGCTGCATCTCATCGGCGCCATCGAGCAGGCCGACTCAGGCACGATCCTGGTCGACGGTGAGGACATCACATCAATGCGCCGATCTCGCCTCGAGGCGTTCCGTCGTAGCGTGGGCTTCGTGTTCCAGCGTTACCACCTGCTGCCAGCGCTCACCGCACTGGACAACGTCCTCGCACCGCTGATTCCTCACCGGGTCGCGTTCGACAAGGTGGCCCGAGCCCGTGAACTGCTCGACGCCGTCGGCCTCGGCGGTCGCTACAACGCCCTTCCCGGCGAACTTTCCGGCGGCCAACAGCAGCGGGTCGCCATCGCCCGAGCCCTGGTCGGCCGACCCCGGCTACTGCTGGCCGACGAACCCACAGGCAACCTCGACTCGCGCACCGGCGAAACCATCCTGGACCTCCTCATCCAGCTCAGAACCGAGCAAGGAGCCCCCACCATGCTGCTGGCGACCCACGAACTCCGACTCGCTGACGCCTGCGACCGCATCATCCACCTGACCGACGGCCGAATCGTCGAAGACACCGCGGCAACCCGGGTCGGGTAGCCGCGCGGCCGACCTGCGCCGCGGCCCGCCCGGGAGTCTCATCCGCCGCCCCCACAGATCCGCCTATCTGGCACTGACCTCAACTTGGGGCTGTCTCGCTAGCGGTGTTTCCGGCGATCTTGGTTAGTAGGTTTCAGCGGCTGGGAAGCGGTCGCTGAAGGTGATGGCGAAGGCGTTCAACGCGGGTTTCCAGCGCATCGTCCATCGGGTTCTGCCTGCTCCGGTGGGGTCCAGGGAGCGAGTCACCAGGTACAGACACTTCAACGCGGCCTGCTCGTTGGGGAAGTGGCCGCGGGCCTTGACCGCCCGCCGGTAGCGGGCGTTGAGCGACTCGATCGCGTTGGTCGAGCAGATGACCTTGCGGATCTCCAGGTCGTAGTCGAGGAACGGGATGAACTCCGCCCAGGCGTTGTCCCACAAGCGGATCACCGCCGGATACCGGCCGCGCCACTTGTCGGCCAGGTCGTCGAACGCCGCTCGGGCGGCGTCGGCGTTGACGGCGGTGTAGATCGGCTTGATGTCGCGTTTGATCTCGTCCCAGTACTTGCGGGAGGTGAGCCGGAAGGTGTTGCGGATCAGATGGATCACGCAGGTCTGCACCACCGTGCGGGGCCACACGTTCGTCACGACCTCGGGCAGGCCCTTCAACCCGTCGCAGACGAGGAAGAACACGTCCTTGACGCCGCGGTTGCGTAGGTCGGTGAGCACGCTCATCCAGAACTTCGCGCCCTCACCACCTGTGCCGGCCCACAGACCGAGGATGTCCTTGTCGCCGTCGAGGGTGACGCCGATCGCGGCATAGAACGGCCGGTTGGCGACCTGCCCGTCACGGACCTTGACCACGATGGCGTCGATGAATACCGCGGCGTACATCTCGTCCAAGGGCCGGTGCGACCAATCCGCCATCTCCTCGAGCACCTTGTCGGTGATCCGGGAGATCGTCTCCTTCGACACCGAAGCCCCGTAAATCTCGGCGAAGTGCGCGCTGATCTCCCCGGTTGTGAGGCCTTTGGCATACAGCGACAACACGACCTCGTCGACCCCCGACAAGCGCCGCTGCCGCTTACGGACGATCTGCGGCTCGAACGTGCCCGCCCGGTCGCGCGGCACATCGATCTGCACCGGGCCGTTGCCGTCGGTCAAGACGGTCTTCGAGCGAGTGCCGTTACGGATGTTGCCCGACCCGGCACCGGCCTGGTCGTGCTTTTCGTAGCCGAGGTGCTCAGTCATCTCCTCGTTCAACGCGGTCTCCAGGACCGTCTTGGTCAGCTGCTTGAGCAGCCCGTCCGGGCCCGTCAACGACAGCCCTTGTTCCTTGGCGGCTCGGACCAACTCGACGGCGGCTTTCGCCTCCGCTGTCGACTCGGGCCGCTTCTTACGTCCGGTCTGATCGTTCAGCGTCGCGGTCATCACGGCACCCTCCTCACCAGGCACAACGCCTGGCAGGTCAGGCCGGAAACACCGTAGATCCACACTCCCCTCAACTTGGCTGATTTTGTGGTTTGGGTAGCCGACGGAATCCCAGTGCCCGCGCACTGCGGCAGCAGTTGGTTCGCCACACGGTCCGCGACTGCCGCGGAGGCAACGGCATGCGCCAGCCCATGCCCACGTTGACTCGGCCTGGTGAGTACGCATATCGGGGCCACCTGCCCTGGCCGGTGCGCTGGCCGACCGACAACGTTCTCGCATCCTCCCCCACGCACCTGGGGTGTTCTTTCCTCGACGCCGTCCGCGCTGGTTACACCGGCTTCGACCTGGCCGTCTTCTGAAAGTCCTGGCCATACAGTAAGCGGCGTCGTGGTTGGCATGGTGTCGTACTGGGAGGGGTGTGGGCGCGGTGAGGACAGTTCAGGTTCGTACGTATCTCGTGCGGGTTGGTCGGTTGGATGAGTGGGTTGATGCGTGGCGGAGGTTAATTGTTCCGTTGCGAAGGGAGTTCGGTTTTGAGGTGCACGGTTCGTGGGTGGACCGGGACGCGAACGCCCACATTTGGGTGCTTTCCTACGAGGGAGGTCAGTCGTTCGCGGAGGCTAACGCCGACTATTGGGCCTCGCCGCAGCGCGAGCGGTTGGGGGTGAATCCGGCGGAGTTCCTGGTGGGTGAGCAGGTCCGTGAGGTGGAGCAGGTCTTGTAGCTACTCCGCTGCCGGGAGGCGGTGGGCGGCGCGTTCGTCGGGAGTGAGGGTCCGGACGACTCGATGGCGTGCGGCGTGTAGGAGTGCGTCGAGGTCGACTTCGGTGGGCCAGATTCGGGTGGTGGCGTCGGTTGAGCCCGTGACGACGTGGTTGCCGTCGGGTAGCCAGGCCAGGCAGGTGACGGCGTCGCGGTGGACTCCGATGACGTCGCTTTCGTAGTTGGTGTGGGTGTCCCAGCGGCGTACGGTGCGGTCATCGGAACCGGAGGCCAGGTATCGGCCGTCGGGTGAGTAGGCGACGGCGCGCACTCGCCGGTCGTGGCCGGTGAGCTCACGCACCGAGGTGTGGTCGGTCAGGTTCCAGACCCGGATGGTCCAGTCGGCGGAGCAACTGGCGAGATGATGTTCGTCTGGCGCCCAGGCCACCCCGTCGACGTAGTTCTGGTGCCCGGCGAGGACGGTGCTGGTGCTGGGGTGGTGCATGTCCCAGATGCGCACAGTGCGGTCGTCGGAGCCGGAGGCGAGATACCGGCCACTGGGCGACCAGGCGAGAACGCCAACCCAGTCGGCGTGTCCGGACAGGATGCCAACCAGGGTCCGGGTGCGCACGTCGAAGACGCGGATGGTGTTGTCCTTGGCGCCGCCGGCGAGGCGGCTACCGTCCGGGGAGAAGGACAGGGACTCACACTCCACCGTGTCGGCGAGTAGCAGGTGGGTGCCGCCGGTGTCGAGGAGGTACGTCGACCCGTTCTGCGCGGTGACGGCGAGCGTGGAGTCGGTCGGCGTGCCGGCGAGAGCGACCACCGCCGCCGGCAGCGCGTGGGAAGTGGCGGGTGGGCGGTGGTCGGGGTGCCAGCGGCGCACGCTGGCATCGGCGGATCCGGTCACGATGCCGCCGTTGGGGGCGGTGAGGGCAGTGATCGCCGCCTGGTGCCCGGTGAGTTGGACCTGTTCGGCGCCGCGGGGGTGCAGGGCCCAGAGCCTTGCGGTGTGGTCGGCGGAGCCGCTGAGGACCCGGGTACCGTCCGGGCTGACCGCGACGCTCCAGGCGGTGTGTTCGTGCCCGCGTAGCTCGGCGATTTCCCGCAGCCGGGTCACGTCCCATACCCGGATAGTGCCGTCGTCGGCGGCGAAGGTGAGCCGTTCACCGTCGGGGGCCCAGGTAAGCGACCAGATCGAGTCGCGGTGTCCGCCGATGCATCGGTGTTGGCTGCCGCTGCGGGCGTCCCAGATGCGCACGGTGCGGTCGGTCGATCCGGTGGCGATCCAGCGGCCGTCGGGTGAGAAGGCGACGGCTTCGACGAGGTCGAGGTGGCCGCGCAGCGTGACGGCAGGTTGGCCGGTGGTCGCCTCCCAGACGATGACCGTGCGGTCGTGGGAGGCGGTGGCCAGACGGGACGAGTCCGGTGCCCAGTCAACGCCCCACACATCGCCGGCATGGCCGGTCAGGGTGGTCCGCTTCGTCCAGGTGGCGGTGTCCCACAGGTGGGTGAGGTGGTCGCGGCTGGTCCCGGCCAAGGCGGTGCCGTCTGGGGACCAGGCCACGCTGCGGGCGTGGTCGCCGCAGGTTAGTACCGTGATCGGGGTGGCGGTGGCCGTGTCCCAGACTCGGACGGTGGTGTCCCGCGACGCGGTAGCAACCATGGTGGAGTCCGGGGAGAAGGCGATGGCCTCGACCATGCCGGTGTGGCCATGCAGCACGTGGGTCACCATCGCGGTATCGGCATCCCACAATCGGGCGGTGCCGTCGCGGGAGGCAGTCGCGATGCTGCGCCCGTCGGGCGCCCAAGCCACCCCTCGTACGACGTCTTTGTGCCCGGTCAGCACGGCCTCAATATGGCTGGACGCCAACGCGGACAGCAACGCCCGCCGAGCAACCGGGGTGGTGGGGCACTCGGTCAACGCCGCGGTGGTCAGGAGCACGGCCAGTTCCGGGAACCGGTCAACGTTGGTCAACGCGTAGTGGCCGACTGACTCCGACACCCTCCGCAGGAACGCCGTGTCCCGCCGCCGAGACGCCTCGACCAGCCCACGAGCGGCCGGCGTGTCCTGCCCGGCCGAACGCATCGCCTCCAGCCACTGCCCCGCCAGCGCCAGCCGATCCCCGGTGAGCAGATAGTCGGGGCTGCGCCCGGAGCGTTGCCAGTCGCCCGCCCAGCGTTCCAGTTCAGCGCGCCGTTTCAGATGCACGGACCTCGTCTCGACCTGCTGACGCAGCGGCGCCCACTGACGGAACAACGCCTCATGCGCCACCTGCACCACCGGCCGGCCGTCGTTGACGTCGGAGGTCAGCAGCCGGGCCTGGGTGAAAACCTCCACGATCTGACGCTGCTGCGCCGACAGCTCAGCCACCGGGACGCGACGCCGGGTGGGCTCCGCCCCGTCCATCGACACCAGCCGCAGCAGCGTCGACAGAATCACCTCCGGGTCGTACTGAATGCGCAGCTCAGCGAGGACAGTGTCCGCCTGCCGGGCCAGCGCCCCCGCAACCCCACCCGATGACTGATACATCTGCCGGGTCACCACACGGCCCGTACCAACGGTCAGGTACATCTCCTGCAACAGGTACGCCAACAGCGGCAACGCATCCGGCGTACCGGTCTCCTCCACGATCTCGGCGACCAACCCCGGCTCGAAACTCACCCCCGCCAACCGGGCCGGCTGCTCAATGACCTCCACCAGATCAGCGGGATGCATCGCCCCAACAGCCACCGGCCCGGCGAACAACTCAGTGTGCTCACCCGCAAGTAAGTCCGCCAGAAACTCGACCCGCAGCGTGGCTAACACCCACAACCGACGGTCCGCCGCGAGCGCGGCAGCGATCTGGTCGACGAACAGCTTGCGCTCCGCGGGGCCGGACAACGTGACCAGCTCCTCAAGCTGATCAACAATCAGCAGCACCCGGCCGAACCGGTTTCCTGTCTTCGCCCGCCAGGCCGCGACACTCTGCGCCACCCCGTCCTGATCAGCCCACATCGCACGCAACGCGGTTTGCCGCTGCCCACCGGTCAGCGTCGCCGCCACCGCCGCCAACCGCCCCAACGGCTCCCCCGCCGGAACAACCGACGGCAACACATGCCACCGATGCCCCCGCAGACGCGGCACCACCCCCGCGTGCACCAGCGACGACTTACCGCTACCCGAAGCTCCCGTCACACACACAAAACGGGCCGCCGGCTGCCCGGTCAGCGCATGCAGGCGCCGAACCAGATCCCTGGTCAACTGCTCCCGGCCGAAAAACACCGCCGCGTCCTGCTCTGTGAACGCCCCCAAACCCGGGAACGGGCACCGATCGCCGCCCCACACCGGCCGAGCACCACGAGGACTTTCCCACCACAACACCACCGCGTCACCAGCGATCACCACCACCAACAACACGATCAACACCGGCCCAGAGAAGGTCTGCACCACGGCAGCGAAACGGGAACTCGCAGCCGCGTTCGCCGCGAAGTTCGCCACCACCTCCAACAGAATCGCCGCCACCAGCAAAGACAACTGCAATGTCAGCGACGGACGCCGGCCGTGCCGCATCCCGCCTCCCCACACCACCTACCCCGCCGCATCCACAGTAGCTGAGCAACGACCGACGGTGACAGCTCAAGATCAGCGCATCTCTACCCGGGGGCGACGGTGGTGTCGCTGAATCCCCGCTTCCCCGCCGACCGCACCCGGTCGATGCTGTGCGCCGCCGGGGCCGGGGCGGTCATCACCGACGACACCGGCAGCATTGGACCAAATTCGGCCAGCTGCGCCAAGAGCGGCGATAAGGCGACGGAGAAGGCAATGCTGGACTCGACCGGCAGCATCGATGGCAGGTTGTCGATAGCGATGACGTCGAGCGGAGGGTCGGCGTGCAGGCGCTGGACCGGGTCGGACCAACTGGTCGCGGACTGGATGACTGGCAACGCGCCGCACGGAGAGGTGATGTCGCATGTGACGTCACTGATGGTGGGTAGCCGCCGAGCTGGATTTGTCACGTCCTCGACGCGGACGAATGAATCAATCGGTGCGGTGGTGAAGATCGTGTTGACCAGCATGTCGTGACACAGCAGCGTTGTCCGATCACGGGCCCGCGTCTCCGCTACGTCCCACACGGTGACCCTTCGCGTCGGCCACGGCTGCGGCGACGCAGGCACCGCTGCCGCAATCGCGCTGCCCCTTGAACGCGTGACCGAAAAAGATGTGCCGGTGCCTCAGCGCAGCCGGCTGAGCTGCGGCGTGATCGGCGTGCGTTGCCCGGTCGGACGATTCTCATGACGCACCCATAAGGTCACCTGATCTGCAATTTGGTGTCCTCTCTTGCCGAAAGGGCTGTCGCGGATACGCTCCTTCAGAGCCGTGCCCGGCTCAACCGATCAAGTGCCGGACTAGTCGGTGAGTACGGGGATGCGCGCGTTCGGCGACGGCCGGTAGCTCACCTGTGTGGACAATTTCGCCGGATCGAAGCCAACCCTCAGTAGCTGCTCGACGACTGTCGTCACGATGGTCACAGCCAGCGTTTCACCGGGGCAATGGTGTGCTCCTGCGCTGAAGGTGAACACGTTAGGGGCGGTTCGGTCGGCGCGGAACATGTGGGGGTCGGGGTTGGCAGCCGGATCGCGATTGGCGGCGGCGAGCAGCACGAGGACGGCCTGCCCGGCCGGCACCTCGACGTCGCCGTGCCGGATCGGCGTCGCGGTGAAGCGACGGGTGTTCTGGATCGGGGCGTCGTGGCGGATGACCTCCCGTACGAATCGCTGCAGGGCCATCTCGCTGATGGGCAGCTCACATTCCTGCTGGGACAGCGCCAGCAGGGTGTTGCCCATCAGAGCGGCAGTGGCGTCATAGGTCTGGGAAAGGAAGCCGACCCCGTTGGCCAGCAGGGGCGCTTGGTCCGTCCATCCGACGTGTGTTGCCATCCGCACTAGGTCGCCGAGGAGACCGTGCTGTGTGTCATCGAGCTTTGAGCCGAGTAGCTCCTGCAGGCCTGCGGCTGCCCGCGCCGCCCGCTGCTGTTGCTCAGGGGAGGCGGTGGCGGGAATACACTGCACGAAGTGGCCCACCAGCCGGGTGGCCTCACCACCGGCAGCTGGGTCGAGGCCGCACAGTGTTGCCACGACCTGGGCCGGCAGTTCGAACATCAACTGCTCGTACGGTGTGCGGACTGAGTCGTTGAGGACCTGCCGGGCGTGCCGCATCGCCGTCGCGGCGACAGTTGACCGATCGACGGCTCCGAGGGTCTGGGTGACGATCGCCTTGAGCCGGTGCTGTGGCTCGCCGTCGGTCATCCGCACCAGGTTGCCGAACACGTCGCCGGCCGGTGTGCCGGTGATACCTTGCGGTACGGGTTCGTGAGGCGGACGAACCCGGCAACCTGGGGCGGTCAGTACGGCCTGCGCCGCCGCAGCCGATGCCGCCACCCAGGTATCGAGTTGCTCGTCGAAGTGAAACGGGCGCTCCGCCACCATGGCGGCGTAGTACGGGTACGGGTTCGGGTGGACGACGGCCCCGACGGGCGATGGCATGCACACTCCCGAGATCTCCTGGAACGGATTTTCGACGACCTAGTCAGCTGATGCGTTCTGCGCGTTGCGCGTCGATCGTATTCGCGATGATGACCTTTGGACCTCTGAGGTCCCCTCGTAGATTCGGAGCGAACGGATCTGCCGGCATAACCGTTCCGGCACGCTGTCGGCGACCAGCCCGGCGGCACCGTGCAGCTGCGCTGCCGCATCCACGATTTCCTGTGCCGCCTCGGTGGCATACAGCTTGGTCTTCGCTGAACTCACCGAGGATGTACCGCGGAGCGCATAGCAGCGTGGGGTCGGTGGTTATGCGTGCTCCCCATGAGCTTCCATCAACGCATTGGCCTGCTTGTAGGGCAGCGCGTCGCGGGCGAACCCGAAGCTACCCTGCTCCTTGATCTCGGTGACCGCGGCGAGCACGGTGGCCAGCGCGGCACGTGGTAACGCGGAGCCGATGCTGATGCGGCGCACCCCACAAGCAGCGAGTTCCGCCGCTGTCCAAGTCGGGCCCGTGCCGCCAGCGAGCACATTGACCGGTCGGCCGACCGCTGCGCACACTGCCCGCACCGCAGCGAGGTCGGGCAGCCCAGGCGCGTACAGGACGTCCGCTCCTGCCGCTTCATACGCCTGCAGGCGACGGATTGTGTCGTCGAGGTCCGGAATGCCATAGAGGAAGTTCTCCGCGCGTGCTGTAAGGACGAACGGGAACGGCAAGGCCTTGGCCGCCTCCACCGCCGCGACCACGCGCTCCATGGCCACGTCGAACGGAAACACCGGCGACTCTGGTCGCCCCGTGGCGTCTTCGATCGACCCGCCGACCAGGCCCGCATCGGCGGCGAGCCGGATCGTTTCACCGACCTGGTCGGGGTCGGCCGCGAAGCCGTTTTCGAGATCCGCGGAGACGGGAAGGTGCGTGGCCTCGGCTACTGCGGCCGCGTTCGCCAGTGTTTCCGCGCGGCTGACGAGATTAGCGCCATCCCGGCGACCGAGCGTGAAGGCCAGTCCCGCGCTTGTGGTCGCTAGGGCGGCGAAGCCGAGACTGGTGAGAATTCGAGCCGTGCCCGCATCCCATGGGTTCGGGATCACAAATGGATCGGGGGCCGCGTGCAGGTCACGGAACGCGACGGCGCGACGGTGCTGGTCAGCAGCGTTGAGCGGCATGTGGTGAACCCTTCTCGGTCAGATAAGTTCGGTATGGTTCCGGCGCTCGTCGCGCCGAGGGCGTCGTCTCGCAAGAACGACCGGATCAGCTTTACTGGCGCGGACGGCTGTTGCACAAGGTAGAAGTGGCCCGCCCTCGGCCCAGTGGCGGTCCGGCTCCTCCTGGCTTCCCGACGCCATGGGTCGAGTGCTGACGCGTTAACTTCCGCACCCTGACGATCGTCACCGTTGCGACGACTGCTCGAATCCTCCAGCACCACGGCGGTCGCGGCGACCCCGGACAACTCCGCCACCGCGTCCGCGGCGACCAGTACCAGTGCGCCGCGGCTACACACGCCGACCGTCACCCAGCTCCGCGCGTTCCACAGCGGCCAACTCCGCCTCCACCTCCACGCTCACCACAGCGGAGAGCCCTGCCTCGGCGGCGCGGTGCAGGCAGCGACCCACCCGGTGCGTCCGCTCGTCGACCGGATCGTACGAGACCAGGAGGCTGCCGTGGTCGTCTGGAAGGTTCGGTCGGCGGATGTGGTGGCCACCGACGCGAACCCGTTCCGGGTCTGCCCGCGCCGCCGCCTCGGTGTTGACGTCCAAGTTGTCCGCGGCGCTGGCTGGGTGGGTGTAGCAGCGCCGCAACGCCTCGGACAGGCCAGTCAGCTCGGCGGCCAACACGCAGTGCTGCGGGGCGGGCACGTTGGCAGGCAGCACAGATACCCGGATCGCGACACCGCCGGAACCGGTTTCCCAACTGGCCAGGGTCCCCAGAGGACCCACGGAGGTCATAAATCGAGTTAGCGAGAGCCGAGGAGAGCGCGGGCGCTGATTACCAATCCTCCGCTTGCGCGGAGGCACCGAATCGAACGGATGAGAAGGAAGCGCCCGCATGGCCTCGGCTCTCGCCGCTTACTCAGGGATCAACTCACTCAGCCTATCCAACGTGTATGCCTCGGACCCGTCGGGCAAGCCCTCCGGCGCGTCAATGCCGATGAACGTGACGGGCTCGTCCGGCAGCTGCCCGTCCCACGTCGTCACCTCGGCCCGCGCGCGCCACCGGTCGACAAGGTAAGACACGGTGAGGTACCGCCGCTCCATCAGCGCCCGCACCCGATCCGTCGTGGTGAACGTGTTGTCCTCCACCCGGTTGAACGACGGCTGCCCCCGCAGGTACAGGTGCAGCCACACGGCCTGCCAACCGTGCTCGGTCCTGGCGAACACCATAGGCAGCGCGACCCGGCCCTGCCCGCGCATCTGCGAACGCGCCCGCACGGTCCGGGCGTCGAACGGGGCACCTCGCTGGTCCCGCTCCCGGGTCTGGTAACCGAACATCGACTCGGCGACCTCGTCGAACGGCTCACCCGCATTGATGTAGACCTGCGGAACCACGTAGGGCCCGAGGTCCGCCAAGGGCACGTCGATGAACTCGGTCGCGCCGTTCGTCGCGTCGGTGACGTCCCCGGAGTGCACCACCCCGTCGTGGTGGTAGTTCGTCCAGGACACCTGCCCCGCCGGGTGGAATTCGCCGTCCAGCAGCAGCACCGACAGGTCGTAGTCAGTGCGGCGACTCGCCTGCCGCCAATACGTGAAGAAGCGCAGCAGCTCACCGGTGACCGGTGCACGCGAGCCTCGCGGCAGCACCGCGAAACCACTCTCGGTCGCCTTGCCCGACAGCGGCAGGGCGACGTCGAGCACCTCCGGATCCACCAGCAGCGGCCGCTGCGGATCCGGCAGTCGGGCGCTGATCTCGGCGTCGAGCAGGCCCGACAGCTCGGCCACCAGCTCGGCGGACAGCGGCGGGCGGGCATCCGGGCCGACCCACGCGCTGCGCGAGCGGCTCGCGTACATCCGGGCTGACGCAGGTGTCAGCCGGTTGTCGACGTGCTCCCGCAGCGACAGCAGCACCCGGCCCGACGCCGCACCGAACGCGCCGGTGACCGCGTCGAGGACGGCGCTCCGCTCGGCCGCCGATGCCAGCCGTAGCAGCCGGTCGGCGGATCGCAGGAGCATGCCCGGAGCGGCCGACAGCAACGACGCGGCCTGACCGACAGCGCCGGCACGGACGGCCGCCTCGGCCCGACCCGCCAGGTTCGGCACCCGGCGCTCGCCACGCGCGACCGCGAACACTTCCCGGGCGTGCGGCCACTGGCCGTACTCGTGCGGGTGCAGCCGCTCCCCGAGTCGCTTCCACCGCTCGGCGTACCGGGCGACGTCACCGAGCTTGCCCGGGCTCGCCCCGACGACACCGTCCAGCGCAGCGAGCAGCACCCGCCGCTCCGGGCGCCGGAACGACCGGAACCGCGTAGCCGTCACCAGTGAGGTATCCCCGCCGGAAGCCTGGCAGGCAAGCCGCAGCACATCCGTCGTGGTGTCCATACCGACCAGCGGCCGGCCAAGCACCAGCCGGACCCCGTTGAGCACGGCACGGTTCTCCCGCACCGGCACCTCCGCCGGCTGCGCGCCATCCAGGCAGGCGACCGCCAGCTCACCGAGGACGGTCAGGTCCGCCTCGCCCAGCGGCGTCGCGCTGCCGGCTAGGGCCAGATACAGCCGCTCCGCCTCCACCTCGGCGACATCACCGAGCCGTAGCATCGTCACCCGGCTACCGGCCGCGGTGATCAGCTCATCGTGTGCCGTTAGCAGCTCGGCGTAGGTGTGCTGGTAGGTCCCGTACGCCGGCAGGTCGAGCAGGTTCACCCCACCCGAGGCGACAGCCGCACGCAGCTGCGCGTCGGTCGCCGTGCCCCCACCGGTGAGAACGGCCGCCCGCAGCCGGTCGATCCAGAACTCTACGGTGTCCGGCACATCGTCCGGGAAGCCGATGAAGTACGCGTTGTGCCGAACGTGATCACCGACCAGCTCCCGCACCGCCGACACCACGATGGCGGCGAGATCCATCGCCGCCTCGGGCGCCAAGCCGCCGATGTGGCCCAGCAGAGCCCGCGACGCCGAGAACCCGACATCGAGCAGCGCCGCGTCCAACTGCCGGGCTACGGACGTGCCATCACCGGCCGCGCCGGTGCTCGCCGGCACGCGCAGTGCCCTCTGGATGATCAACTTCTCCAGCACGTGCCTCCTCCTCCCGGTGAACGCCAACAGCTGCCAACCTGCAGCTGCGGCCAGTGGGCCGGAGGTACCACCATGCGAACCACACCCCCACCGTCGCCGGTGACCCGCTACCACTGAGTTTGCCCAGCTCACGCGGATCGGGTGGTGCTCGATGAACCCAGCCCGACCGACCAAACCGCCGGTGCGGTTCGCCGATTCGAATGAGATCAACCCGTTCCAACTCCTTCTCGATCTTCACGACCATGCCGTCGCTCGGATGCCAAGTTCCGGACTCGATGAAATCTTGACGAAGCTGGCGTTGTCCGCTGCGGTGGTGTCCTGGTGGACTCGCTGCCAACCCTCGACGATCTACTCCGCTCTACGGGCGGGCGCGGACCTGACGGACATCACGAAAGCGACCGGTCTCGACGCGGGTGACGCCGTCCGGCGGTGGCGTCGATGGACTGATATCCAGACGCGGCTGGACATCGGCGAATGTCCGTCAATGGACCCCGGCGAGGTTCGGGCCATCGAGCGACGGCTCGGGTCGGGGGTGGTTCGATGACGCCGACCCGGCTGGCCCGAGGCGTGAGCACGGTCGCGGTGGCCGCGATTGCTGCCTGGTCGTCGTGGAGTCACATGGTCGCCGTGGCGTTGAGATTCGGTGAGCGCCCCGAGGTCGCCTACGTGCTTCCGCTGTCGGTCGACGGGATGCTGGTCGTCGCGTCGGCGGCCATGGTCGAGGACAAGCGCGCCGGCCGGAGGGTGCGCTGGTCGGCCCGGACGGCGTTCGCGGTCGGGGTGGCGGCCAGCGTGGCGGCGAACATCGCCGCCGCCGAGCCAAGCCTCGGAGCGCGGATCGTGGCGGCCTGGCCAGCGGTGGCGCTGCTGTTGGTCGTGGAGATGCTGACCAGAGCGCAGCCGGTCCCAGGCAACGGCCATCGGACGTCAGACACCGCCCAGCCGCCTGCCTCTGACGTCGCGTCTGCGTCACCACTGGTGTCGCTACCGTTGGAGGTTATGACCGAGATGAAGGAGGCGCAGCTGGGTGGGGCCTCCGACAGTCCGGCGACGAACCAGGTGTCGGCGCCCCTCCGGCGGCAAACCTTACGACGCAAGCGGGTGACGGGACGCGCGGAGCGGACCGCAGACGTTGTAGCCCGGCTGCGTGCCGAGCGTCCGCAGGTAAGCCCGGCCGAGCTGGCTCTGGCTGCCGGCGTGTCCGAACGTCATGTCCGACGCCTTATAGCGGAGAAGCCCCCACCGAATGCCAGCGGCGGGTAGAGCTTTACCGGGGCACCGGCTGACTGAGCCGTAGATACCGCAGCCGCCGAGGCCGTGGCTCAGCGATTACCTTCGGGGCCGTCAGTTCGTCTGTCCGGTCGGTAGGTGCCGGCCGATGTAGCCGACATAGATCCGTCCGCTCTGCGCCGTGTCGTCGTAGTAGTGCATGCGGGGGCTGATCATGGCGAACTGAACGATCTTGAAGTGTGCACCCATGAAGATCCTGCCCGCTTGAACAACGGAGGCTGGCACGGGTAGCATCCGCTTTCTCCAGAACGCCGGGTTAGTTCGGACCTCCTCGCTCTCGTCACGGGCGTGTCGTCGCGTCGACCACTCGTGGCAGCCATCCGGAGTGTTCTCCAGGAAGCCATGCACGTCCCGACCCCAGCGCCCGTCTGCCTTCGCCGCTGCATAGTCCTGGAGCACCAGCAATGCGTCCCAGGTCTTCGAAGCCCAGGCGCCCAGGGGGTCGTTGCTGTCAAGTTCCTCAGCGCAGTCAGGATCGCCCGTGAACACGACGTGCTGGAGTCTAGGCAGCCAACGGAGCAACTCACCGAAGCTGTCCGGCCGGGAGACGTCCGCTTCGGATGGCTGTGCCGTCCAGGCCACCTCTGCTTGCCCCATGGAGGCGAGCCGGTGGCGCAGCGTCCGTTCAGTCTCCGCGGACCGGGCCAGACGTTCAACCGCGTCCCGGTTCTCGATCTGCTCATCATCCAGCTGCCATTTGACGTCGTGATACGCCTTCTGTGTCTCATCAAGTTCGGCCTGGAGCTGCGCGAATCGGGCTGCGATGTCTTTCTGCGCCTCCTGCGATGACCGACCGACCTCGATCAGACCCACGATCTCGTCGATCCCGTCGACGGTCAGGTCATCGACCCCCACCTTGATCTTCAGGTAGTCCAGCAACATGCCTTGCTGCGCGCTGACGTCGTCTTGCCGGCGGTCACTCTCTCGCGTCTCGACGGCCGCTGCCTGGGGCTGCGACGGAACGAGCGATGGCCGCTTCGAACTGACGTCGCCGAGCCGGTGCACCAACATGTCGTCGGCGATACGTTCCAGCATCCGGTGTACCCGCGCCACCGATGCGGGTAGCGGTTGTTCGAGAGCCTGCAGTTGGGCGTTGGAGGCGAGGACCCGCGCGAGCCGGGGCTGTTCGTTGTCGTCGGCGATCCGTTCGGCGCTCAAGACCCGGTGCCGTAGCCCGTCGACGACGGAGTCCGGTTGCACTTGGGAGCGATAGGTCCGGAGCCGGCCGGGCAGTACGGCGTGGGCCTGGCCGAGCCGGTCGTTGAGCAACTGTGTGGCCTCCCCGTCCAGCACGTAGCACGAGGCCATGCCGATGGTGAACCGCGTCAGTTTGGCGACTCGGTCAGTCCATGGGACTGAAGGCAGCGAGTCGTCGTTGCCTGCGACGAAGACGACACCTCGTCGGTCGGTGTCGATGAGGGCTCGGTGGACCTCATCGACTTCGTCGCCCCGGATGACGATTGGTCGCGTCGTCAGACGTGCGGCACCGTCCCAGGCATCGATGATTTCGAGCACGGGCGCGAGAAAGCGAGGGGTGCCTGCGAGGCGGGGTCGGCTGCGTGGGTCCTCGCTGTCGGGGTCGGGGGATTCGATGTCGATCCAGGCCCACGCCCCCCGCTCTCTCGCGTTGGGCGAGTGTACGGTCAGTTGGATGATCCACTGCCCGTCCGGCTTTGTTTCGACGATCCGTACGCGCGTTGACGTCGATCCATCCTGCCCCTCGTGCTGCAGTAGGAGGGCCCTGACGTTGTCGCCGATGGTCGCCCACCGATTCTCCTGAAGCGCAGACGGATCCCAGCACTTGGGGCCCGCGATCCAACGGTCGAGTTGTTCCCGTACCAATGGCTGCAGATGGTTCCGTTCGCGGTGGGTCGTGAACACACACCTGAAACCGAGCATTGCGCCGTCCTGAGGGTTACAGGCGAGAGGGCTGCGCCGAACGCGTCGCCGCACTCGCTCGGTGCGGCCCCGCTGACCTCTGTCTGCTACTCCAGCACCTGGTCCTGGTTCGGAAGCTGGAGTAGCAGCGGCGGTGTCGAGGTCGCCATCTGGACAAGGAGAGGTCAATCCGCTTGCTTGCTGGTCACCGAGACGAGCTGTTGATCATGGTGCGGATTCCAGATCATTGAGAAGCGCGTGTACAGGCGCCCAGCACATCCGCACCGTGTCCAGGTCGGGCACGAGCCCGTAGTCGATCTGGTGACGGGGGTGGACGAAGTTGCGGTAGTCCCGGACCTTCTCCATGAAGTCCTTGGCGTCGGTCTGGACCCACTTCTTCCGATGCGCGTACTCAAGGAGCAGGTGAAGGCCCGCTCGTTCGGCCCGAACCCGTCGGCCGTTACGGTCCACCAGGCCGTTCCTTCGCACGGTCTCGTCGCGGTCAGTCACCACGACGTGCAGCAGGCCTTCGACGAAGCTACCGATGCCGATGATCGCCAGCGCGTAGGCTCCGTTGTTCTGGCAGATCGACGCTTCGTCGGCGCGCGCCATGAGGATGTCGATCGCCTTGCTGTTGGGGGATAGTCGTCGCACCCGCTCGTGGAGATCTGGTGGCGGCCCGTAGAGGGGAACGTCGCTGGTCTGGCTGAGCTGACCGAGTACGGGGCGCCCCCCGACGTAGGTGATGGTGAGCTGCTCGGGAGCCAGGATGCGGTTCAGTTCTTGTGTGATCGGTTCGGCGGCCTCGACGCCGCCGTCGTACTCCAACGGATCACCGATGCGACAGAGCAGCCGGTCGAGGGCGGCGGCATCGTCGGCATGAAAATTGAGTACTTCTGTCAGCCAGGGGATCCGCGGAGAGCCGTCGTACTGTGGTTCGCCAGGCCACCGGACTCGGTGCAGGAACCGCTCGATCTGCGTGCCGGTCCGTTGATAGGGACCATCGACGTCGCAGATCAGGCGGGCGACGCGTTCCAGGGTCAGCGGGTCGAGGGCAATCATCGGGATACCTCCCGGTCGGCGCGCTGCTGCGCGATGTCGAGTGCTTCGGTCAGGCGCTGGAGGATGATTGCGCCCCGTTTGCGGAAGCCGAGTTCGCTCATGGCCTCTTGGAGGCGCTCATCCCGATCACGCTGGAGTTGGTCGCTCACCAGCCAGGTACAGATCTGTACCAACTGTTCCCGCGTGTAGTCGGTGATCCGCAGGCCGATCGGCACATCGGGCCGGGGGCCACGGCGGGTCGCTGGCGGCGTCGGTTGCTGAGCGGGCCGGCGTGCCGACGGTACGGGGTGGCTCCTCGCGGCGTGGTTGGCGCGGTCGACCGCCTGCTTCCAGCGGGCCACGAGCCGGGCTGTCTGGCCCGCCGGATCCACGTACCAGTCGGTCGACCAGATGCGGTGGAACTCCCACCCGAGACGCTCAAGGTGCTGCTGGCGTAGTCGGTCTCGGTCCCGGGCGCTGTGTGCCTGGTGGTACGAGTGTCCGTCGGTCTCCACAGCGAGGACCATTCGGCCGAGCTGGTCTGGGTGGGCGAGGGCTAGGTCGATGCGGTAGCCGGAGACGCCCCACTGCGGCACGGCGTTGATGCCCTGCTGCTGGAGAGCCTTCAGAACGCTGCGCTCGAGGCCGTTGAGCTCGACCCCGGTGTGCTGTCGCGCGCCCAGGTCGCCGCCGAGGTCGACGAACTCGAGGTAGCGGCGGAGCAGTTCGGGGCCGCGGTGCCGTGTTGCTGTGGTCTGGTTCGGGTCCATGTCGTGGTGGGAAAAGGCGCTCACCACGGTCATCCGACTCCGCGCTCGGGTGACCGCGACGTTGAGGCGCCGTTCACCGCCCTCCTGGTTGAGCGGTCCGAAGCGCAGCGGAAGTCGACCGTCCCTGGTCTTGGCGTAGCCAATACTCAGGATGATGGCGTCTCGCTCGTCGCCCTGGACGTTCTCCAGGCTCTTGATGAAGAACCGCTGGCTCGCGGCCCGGTCCTGGGAGAAGAAGTCGTCGAGGTGCTCAGTTTCTCGGCGTCTACTACGCAAGGTCGCCTCGATCCGCAGGGCGTGCTTCTGCCCCATCGTGATGACGCCGAGGCTTTCGTTCGGTCGCTGCTCGGCGTGCTCGACAATCAGCTCGACCGTCCGGTTGACCTCCTCCGTTGACGAACCGCTCTGCCCAGGGACGACACGGCCGTCCACCGTCGCCAAGCGCAGCGGGCTGTCGACCTGCACGCCGGGGAACGTAACGAGGGACCGGTTGTAGATCTCGACGTTCGAGAACGCGATCAGGCGCTCGTCTCGGCTGCGGTAGTGCCAGGTCAGGCGGTACCGGTCTGAGATGAGGCCACCGAGGACGTCAAGAACGGACTCGTAGTCCTCAAGGCTCTCGTCGCCGAGATCATCGTCTTCGCCAGCCGGGCTCTGCTGAACGAGGCGTCGGAAGAACGGCGTGGGTGGGAGTTGCTTCGGGTCGCCGGCCACGACGAGTTGGGTGCCACGCATAATCGAGGCGACCGCGTCGTGCGGCTCGATCTGGCTCGCCTCGTCGAAGATCACCACGTCGAACGACCGCTCGGGCGGCAGGATGCGGCTGACCACCAGCGGCGACATGGCCCAGCACGGGAACGCCGCGACGAGCACCTCCCGTGCGCTACTGAGCAGCTTCCGCAGAGATAGGTGCCGGCTCTTCTTGGCCGCCTCCCGCCGGACGAGGCTGTTCTGGTCAGGATAGGCGTCTCGGATCTTCCGCAGGTTCACTGCCACGTTGCGGCGCACGTGCCGGGCGGCCATCTCGATGTGACGGCTGTCCGCAGCGTGGAAGCCCTGGACCACCGCGGCATGCTGCTGCCCGACGAATTGACCGAGGTACGGGACCCGCATGCGCATCTCGTCGAGGACCACCTGCAACCAGGCGCGCAACAGGGTGTCGGCTGCCTCGTCGCTTGAGACCTGCCGGGTGGCCAGGTCATCGAGCATGTGGCTTAGCCCCAATGAGCGGAACAGCTGCTGCTGTTTGTTCAGGTCAGGCATCAGGAACAACGTCTCGCGTTCGGCGTTCAACTCGGCGAGCGTGTTGGCCGCGGTGGTGGTGGGCCCACGCTCAAGACCGTCGATCCGGGCACATGCCGCCACCGCGGCGAGGTGGTTACGCACCTGTGTGAAGGACGACATGCACAGGTCGGCGCCCGCCAGAGCAGTTGGTGCGCTGTCCTGACGGCTGAGCTTCCGCCACCGCTCCCGCTGGCCCGCCGCGGCGACCAGGCCCTGATACATCTCGGATCGGCTCTTGGGAGGGGCCGGACAGGTTCGCCGCAGCTCGCGGCGCAGTTGGAATCGGCGGAAGATCCCGAGCGGCTCGGAGCGGCGCGGCCGGGATCTCCCTGGTGCTGTCGCGTAGACGAAGTCGTCCAGATCCGGGCCGAAGACCTGCTCACCGTAGCTGGCAATGGTGCGGTCGACCTCGCTGAGCAGGTCGAACAGGTCCCTCCACGCAGCGAGGTCGTCCGGAACGTCCAGCCCCGCGCGGTCGACCAAGTCACGGATCTGGCGCTGTGCGCCCTGTAGGGCGCCGGCCGCGAGTTCATCGAGATGCACCAGCACCTTGCCGACATCTTCTGGGGTGCGGATATCCGCCTTTGCCCACGGCGACTCCCCGCGCCAGATCCTCAGGCCGCCTCGATCCACGAAGGTCCGAAGGTCCTCCCGCGCGGCCTCAAGCCTTGACCGGTCAAGGTTCCGCAGCTCGGACGCGCGCAGGTTGAAGCCGCTGACATCGAGAGTCGGAAGTGCGAGGAGTTGCTCGATGACCTGAAACGCGCTCACCCCCCAGGGCTGCCGTACTTCGTGCAGCTCGGCCGGGTGCCGTTTCGCCGCGGCCCGGCGGCTACGCAGGCGGCGGTGCAGTTCGTCGGTGTCAACGGGTGGTTCAGCGCCAGCTTGAGTGAGGACATTGGCGATGCGATGGGCTACCTGCCGCTTGCTGATCTTGCGGTCGTGCAGGTCGAACACCAGGTTGTCGAGCCCGACGTCGCCAAGGCGGTTCATCACCGCTTCGATGGCAGCCCGCTTCTCCGAGACGAACAGCACGCTGCGACCCATCGCGGCCATGTACGCGATGATGTTCGCGATCGTCTGGCTCTTACCCGTGCCGGGCGGACCCTCGATGACCACATGCCGGCCGGACAGCACCGCGTCGATCGCCGACTGCTGGGAGGAGTCCGCATCGTGCACCAGGAACTCATTGGCCGGATCAATCTGATCGGCACTGGAACTGGACCCTTGCGCTTGCTCAGTGCGCAGCTGTTGCCGAGCGTCGTGGTCGCCCGCCATTGCACCGATCACCGGGTGTGATGCGAGCAGCTCGGCCGAGTTGCGCAGGTCCTCGACCATGGGAAGCTTGTCGAAGCTGAAGACGCCGGCGATCACTGCGGGCTCGAGCCGGAGAGACAGACCACTGGGAGCTACCGCCTCGACGATCAGCTCGTAGGCGGCGCTTAGCTGCTGGTCCGGGTCAGCGATCTCGGACAGCATCGCGCTCAACTTCTCGCGGAGGACGCTGATATCCGCCTCCACGCCGTACTGCCGCTCCAACGCGTACAGGAGGACGGGGTTGATCTCGGGGGACTCGGAAAGCTCAAGCGTGAAGTCGTTCTCGGTCGCCGTCCTGCTGTCCAGCGCAAGCTGCTGGAGGATCAGCGGCGCCCGCAGCGGTTGCATCGGCACGGATCCGCGGGTGTACGGACCGACCATGCAGAGCAGGCCGCGGGTCACCCAACCGGCCTGGATGCCCTGCTCCTCCTCCAGCTCGACCAGCTTCCGGCGGAGACTGCGGGCAGTGTTGCAGGCGGTGTTGTGCCGGTCCTGGTCCGGGAACAGCGTCCGTAGGCGAACCTTCTGTCCCCGGAGCAGGTCGGCGACCACTTCAGCAGCCGCCTCGGCAAGATCGAGAGTGGTAGTCTGTCGCTCCTTGAAGTAGAGCAGCGTGTTGCGCGGGCCGAAGTCGATCAGTTGGTCTGCCCACCGGCCGGCGGCCTGTTGAACGAGGTGGAGCACATCCGGTCGGGTCAACAGCATCTCGTCTCCAAGTCAGTCGACGTACACCAGTCCTGATCCGCCGGGCCATCGGCCCGAGGCAAAGCCCTCCAGGATAGGACGGATGACATGTCGGTCTATGCGTCAGATTTCCGACACCGACGTCATCGGAAGTCCCCGCTCAGCGACCTAGCCTCGGTAGACCGGCTCCGCCGACTGCTCGGGTCAGGCTGTCGACGCCAGCCGAAGCGGGCGAAGAACTCTACCCAGGTATGGTTCGACCGGCCGCAGCCGAAGATCGCTCCGTTGACCTTGCGTCCGCACCGGCCGCCGTTCTGGGTGGTCACGCCGCACGTCGTCGGCGCCTTCACGGCGAGCAGCCAGGCCGGAATGGCGATCGCGATCGACGCCGACCAGGCGAGGCTGATGAGGTCGAGCGTGATGAGGTAGTAGACGACGCCGACGATGGCCAGCGCTTCAACGCCGAGGATCAGCATGGCCTGATCTCGCTTCAGCATGTTGGTGCCTCCGAGTGGTCAAGGAGCGCGACTAAATCGAGGAGTTCGGCGCGGAGCCGGGTCAGCTCGGCTGCGGTGATGCCGAGTTCGTAGTGGTGGTGGTGACCGGCGCGGGACAGCGCCCACCACAGGTAGCTGGCCCGGCGCCCAAGGTCGGGGCCGGCGTAGTGGGCGAGCAGCAGCAGCTTCGGCCGCTGCACCCGGGTCCGTCCGATTTCGGGGCAGACGCGAGCCCAGTACCGGTCCATCGCTGCTTCCAGTTCGTGGCGAAGCAGCCACGCGCACGCACGGGGCCAGGCTCCACGGGCACCCCGGATGACGCTGCTGAGCATCCGGTCGGCGGTGGCGAGGTACAGGGACGTGGTCATCGCAACCGCCCCACGAGCGCAGCGGTATTGCTGACCATCGTCCGGACGGGCATGGTCCGGTGACCGTGGACGGCATCCGCCACCGCCTTGACCGTCCGGGTGGCCTGCGTACCGTAGTCACGGTCGAGACGGGCAAAGAGCGCCGGTCGGGGTACGAGGCGGCCGAAGAGCCCGAGGCTGAGCCGGTCCTTGACGGTGTGCGCCCGGCTGAGCCCTTCCTGAATCTGCTGGTAGGGCGTGCCGCGCCGATGCTCGGCGGCCCGGTAGCGATCCATGCTCACCGACTCGATAGCCGACCGGCAGAATCCGGCGACCATCAGGCACTTCGCCTCGTCCGGGATTTGCGCGGCGACCAGGGCACGGGCATCGTCGAGGTAGCGGTCCGCCGGGTCGCAGACCTTCCGGACCTCGACGATCGAACCCTCGCGACGAGTGACCTCCCGGACGTCGGCTTCGATGTCAAGGCGACGGATCGCCTCCGGCAGCCGGTCGTCGTGGGTGAACACGATGACCTGCCGGGTCAGGGCGATCTCCCGCAGCACCTCGGCCAGGCCGTCGATCTTGGTAGGGTCCATGCTCTGCACCGGATCGTCGATGATCACGAACCGGTACGGGCTGGTCTCGGCGCAGGCCCGGGGCAGGAAGACCGCCAGGCCGAGGGCGTGCAGCTCACCCTGGCTCATCACGGAAAGCGCGGTGGTCTCGACGCCATCGGCGGCCACGGGGAACAGGACCCGACGGGTGTTGTTCGCTCCTTCCATCCGCAGCTGGCGCAGCTCGACGTTGCTCTCCTGCCGCAGCTTCTGCCAGATCCTGTCCGACTGTGCGGCGAAGCTGCCCAGTCGGTCGGCCCGGATCGCCCTCCCGACGGTGTCGAGAGCTTTACGGGCCTTGGTGAGCAGAGCCAGGGCCGGCGCCTCGGCGCGGACCACAGCTGCGGCGTCGGCCCACCGACGAATCGCGGCACCGGGCTCCCGCCAGGCGTCGTGACGCCGGGCGAGCCAGTCGGCCGCCGCCTTCACGAACGTGGCGTGCGCCGCGACAACACTGTCCCAGGCGGTCCGATCGGGACCGAGCCCAGCGAGAGCTTCGCGCATCGCCGTGCTTTCCCCGGGGATGTGGGATGCCAGCGCATCGGCAGCGGGTTCCAGCAGCCGGCGAGCGTCAGCGAGCAGCCCGTCAACCGCCTGCTCGGCGTGTGCGTAGTCCTGCTGGGCCTTACGCGCCGCCGCGGCGAGGGCGGTCAACCTGGCGATTTCCTCCTCGGCCTGCATACGCCAGTCCTGGTCCAGGGTTCCGACGCGACACAACGGGCAAGGACCGTTCCCGCGATCGTGGTGCACGGCGAGTGCCGCCCGCAGCAACTGGGCGCTCCGATCGGCGGCGCCGCTGTCGGTCACGGTCACCTCACGCATCGCTGCCGCCGCTTGGGCGAGGACAACCAGCGCCTCACCCAGGTCGGGCAGGTCCTGCTCGATGAGCCGCCGGGCGGCTGCCGTTGCCAGCTCCTCCGAAGCGGCGGGGGCGCCGCAGGCGAGGTCCACCAACAGGGACAGGTTCGCGTAGATCGAACGGGTGCCGAGAGCATCCAGGGCATCGCGGGCGCGCTGGTCGTCAAACTGGGTGAGCTGTTCGCGCAGCTCGGTGAAGGCCACCTTGAGCGCCTTGGCTCGGTCGTCGTAGGCCTTGCGCCGCTGCTGCAGCCGGGCGTCGGTGTCGCGTAGCGGGCCCAGGCCGAGAAGCGGCGCGATCGCGTCGTACAGTTCGGTCGGCTTCGCGGTGATGACCCGTTCGAGATCGCGGGCAGACAGGAACGGCCGGTACCTGGAGGCCTGACCGATCCAGTGTGGCACCTGACCGGGCGGCATCGCGGCGCCACCCACGGCCGTGGTGACCGTCGCGGAGGTCAGCTCGGTGGTCCCGGCCGGCCAGGTGTGGTGGGTCATCACCTGCTGGCCGGAGTCAAGCCGAAGGCTGAGGCGGATCTCCGATGCGCCGTCGTGGTGCAGGTTCCGCCAGCCCTCGCGGAAGGCCGGCGGACGCTGCGCCCAGCGCAGGGAGTCCTCGGTCAGCGCGTACTCGGTCGCCTCGGCGAAGCTGGACTTCCCGGAGCCGTTGCGGCCCAAGAATACGGTCAGCCCGGTCTTGGGCAGCCGCCCGACCGTGACCTGCGGGCCGATCCCACGGAAGCCGGCGACCCGGATCTCTTCTAGGAACGCCTGCGGCGTCGCGTCCGCTGTCTCACCCAACTCGGGCGATGGCGGAAGCGCCTCACCTCGCAGAACGTCATCGAGCACCTGCTCGCCGCGGAAGGCGGCAAGAACCAGCTCGCTGGCCGTGCGAGGTACCTGGGACCGCTGCAGGCGGTCACGGAGTTCCTGATAGAGCGTGACCGTGTCGTTCATCAGACCCCCTGATGTCGTTAACGCATCGAGGGAACCGCAGATTCGTTGCTTACAATGCACTACACCCTGTTATCCCGGGATAACAGATCAATGCTCGTCATCGAGCGCCAGGGCTCGTACCGTGACCGCCAGAGCGAGGAGGTGAGCCATGGAGACGGAGTTGATGTCGCAGCGCGAGATCGCGCTGCTCGCGCGAGTCACGAAGCCTGCGGTTACAACCTGGCGCCGGCGGTACCCCGACTTCCCCACACCGGTGCCGGGCAACCACGGCCAGCCGCTCTTTCCCGCCGACGCGGTCGTGGCTTGGCTACGCCGGACCGGGCTCGGCAACGCCGACTCGGATACCCTGCGCGCCGAGCGGTCCATGCACACACTGGCGGCGTACGCCCGGCGGCATGGTGGCCAACGCACGGTCCTCGTCCTCGGCGCCGCGCTCTGCCTCCGCCACCTCACTGGCAAGGCACTGCCAGCCGATCCGCTACCGCTGGCCCGCCGCATCGATCCCGAAGACGATTTCCTGCTACACGAGCTGACCGGCGCCCCTGAAGCGACGGGGCTCGCCCAGCTGATCGAGCAACTGATCGAGGGAGCCTTCGACCCCTGGCACAGCTGTCAGTTCCTACTCAACTCCGCCAACCGCCTCGGCTGGCCCGAACTGACAGCGGATGCACTCACTCCGGAGACGGTGGCTCTCATCCGCCAAGTGGCCGACGTGCCGACCCGGCTGCAGACCCACCGTGCCCTCGCCATCACCGACGGCAATGCGGGCGTCGGCGACTTGCTGACAGCGCTGGTGACCGATCAGGACCGCGACAAGCTGCGAGTCAACGCATCTGTCGCCGACGAGGAACTCGCTCGCATGGTGCGCCGGCAGCTACTCCTCGCCGAGTTGCCCGAGTTCCAGTTCGACGTGCGCGCCGATGAGCTGAACGAGGAGTTCGCCGAACCGGACCTCGTCGTCACCCGGCTCCCGTACCAGCCGGCGGAGAGTCGAGACGCCCTCGCCGACCTCAACCAGGTCGAAGCGATCACCGATCTACTCGGTCCCGGCCGCACGGCCATCATCGTCGGCCCCGCCAGCAGCCTCGTCGACCAACTACGAGACGGGCCAGCGGCGCTGCGCCGCTCCGCGCTGCTGAGCAGCGGCATCGTCGAGGCAATTGTGCAGCTGCCGGGTGGCGTCTACCCGGCCAGGCCAGGCCATCGCGCCGCTCTGTGGCTGCTGACCCGGGACCCGCCCCCCACCAACAAGGGCCGCGTACTCCTCGCCGACCTCAGCGGTCACGTGCTTGACCATACCACTATCGAGTCCGCCGCCGAGGACATCCTCCTCTGGCGCGCGGAGGGGCACCGCAGCGACGGCCACGACCCGCGCACCGGCAGAATCGTCACTCTGGAGAGCCTCGACCTGCGCCGGGCTGCCGCGCTCCGGCCGCCCGGTCCAGCGTCAGTCACCCTGCGTGCCCGCTTGGCCGCCGACCGCCCCGCGCTCGTCGGCGAGGTCGAGCGCCGTCTCACTGACGCTGAGCAAGAGGTTGTCCGGTACGCGAAGGAGCACGGTTTCCTGAACACCGGAGCGGTACAGCGCGATGGAATCAGGCCGAAGGGGCTTTCCTTCGAGGCGCTGCGAACGGCTCGCCGGGTCCGCCACCTTGCCGGGCACCGCCTGAGCCCCGATCATGTCGGACCGCGGGGCCACCACCAGGTCATCGGCGCGGCAGAGGTTCTCGCGCAGTCGTCCAAGCGCTGGATGGACCGGCTCACCCTCGCCGCGCAGTACCCGCAGGTCGCCTTCACCGAACCTGGTGACCTCGTGGTCACCAGCGTTCCTCGCTTCGGGGTTTTCCTCGACGACGACGGCTTCTCGGTGATCGAGTACCCCGCCAGCGGCCTGCGCATCTCCCCTGGCGACTCCCTCACCCCCCGAGTGCTGGCGGCACTCCTGGGCACCGCCCGCAACATGGCACGCAGCCCTGGTGCAGTGCGGGGCCCGCGGCTACGGGACGTCACGATCCCCGACCTGGCCCGTGACGAGGCAGCCCGCCTGGACGACGTGCTACGCCATCTGGAAGAACGCGAGCATCTACTGCAACGGCAGGCCGACCTTTTGGCGAAGTTGCGCGAACTCATCGTGACCGGCTTCGCCGACGGCACCCTCACGACTTTGTACGGTACGAACTCCTGAACGAGAGAACGGAACACACAGTGCCCCCACGTAAACGCGCCAACGGACAGGCTGAGCTGTTCGGCGTGTCCAGCACCAAGCAGATCCAGGACATCCTGTGGAAGGCCGCCGACAAGCTGCGCGGCTCTATGGACGCCGCCCAGTACAAGGAGTTCGTCCTCGGCCTGGTCTTCCTCAAATACGTCTCGGACGCGTTCGCCGAACGCCGCGCTGAGATCAAGGGCAGCCTCTCCGACATCCCGGAAAATCGCCACGCTCAGTTTCTCGACGATCGCGACGAGTACACCAGCGCCAACGTCTTCTGGGTACCGGAGACCGCCCGCTGGGACTACCTGGTGAACAACGCTCCTAGTGGCGTCGGCGCACTGCTAGATGACGCCATGGACGTGATCATGCGAGAGAACCCCGCGCTGACCGGCGTCCTTCCGAAGATCTTCAACCGAGACAACGTCGACCAGAAGCGGTTGAAGGAACTCCTCGACCTGATCAGCGATGCCCGCTTCACCGGTCACGACGGTCGGGAAGCGAAGGACGTCCTCGGTGAGACGTACGAGTACTTCCTGGAGAAGTTCGCCCGCGCCGAGGGCAAGCGGGCTGGCGAGTTTTATACACCGCCCAGCGTGGTGCGAGTCCTCGTCGATGTGCTGGAACCCTATGAAGGCCGGGTCTACGACCCGTGCTGCGGATCCGGGGGCATGTTCGTGCAGTCGAAAAAGTTCGTGGAAAAGCACGCCGGGCTAGACCACACCCACGACATCGCCATCTACGGTCAGGAGGCGAACGAGCGCACCTGGCGGCTGGCGAAGATGAACCTCGCCATCCACGGCATGGACCCCGTCGGCATCGCCGACCGCTGGGCGGACACATTCGTCGACGACAAGCACCCGGACATGCGGGCCGACTTCATCATGGCCAACCCGCCGTTCAACATGAGCGACTGGGCCCGCCGGGAGACCGACCCGCGCTGGCGCTACGGCGTTCCCCCACAGAGCAACGCCAACTACGCCTGGCTTCAGCACATGCTCTCGAAGCTCGGCGACCGAGGCAGCGCCGGCGTCGTCCTCGCTAACAGCTCAATGTTTTCCAAGCAATCCGGCGAAGGCGAGATCCGCCGCGCCATGGTTGAGGCGGACCTGGTGGCATGCCTGGTCGCCCTCCCGCCGAACCTGTTCCGCACCACGGCAATCCCCGCCTGCCTGTGGTTCCTGACGAAGGACAAGACTCCGCAGGGCGCACGGGCGCTGACCGATCGGCGCGGCGAAACCCTTTTCATCGACGCCCGCACCCTCGGCACGATGGTCGACCGCACCGAGCGCATCCTCACTGACGAGGAAATCGCCAAGATCGCCGACACCTATCACGCCTGGCGCGGAACTAAGTCCGCCAAATCCCAAGGCCAGGCGTACGAGAACGTGCCCGGCTTCTGCTACTCCGCGAAGGTCGACGAGGTAGCCGCCCACGGCCATGTCCTTACCCCTGGCCGGTACGTGGGCGCCGCCGAAGCCGAAGAAGATCCGGACGCCGAGCCGCTAGCCGACCGCATCGAACGCCTAACCCAGGAGCTGTACGCCCAGCTCGATGAATCGGCCCGCCTCGACACTGCTGTTCGTCATCAGCTGGGGAGGGTCGATGTCTAACTGGCCCTTCGTCGAGTATCGAACTCTTTCATCACCGGAACGATCCGCCTTCTCAATGGGTCCTTTTGGCTCCAAAATCACGAAGGAGAACTATGTCGACTCAGGAGTGCCGGTAATACGAGGCGTAAATCTTGCTCGCGGCATCTTCGTGGACGAGGATTTCGTTTTCGTCGGAACCAAAAAGGCAGATGAGCTCATCTCAGCCAATGTGGCACCGGGCGATCTGATCTTCACCCATCGTGGCACCATTGGCCAAGTATCCATGGTGCCACGAAAGCCGCGGTTTGACCGCTATGTCATCGGATCAAGCCAGGTAAAAACGCGGCTGGATGAGTCGATCGCGGTCCCTGAATTCTACCACTACTGGTTCATGTCGCCCGAAGGGCAGCGCTCCATCCTCGCGAATGCCTCGACAGTAGGTGTGCCCGGAATCGCAACCCCTTTGAGTTCCATCAAGGGTTTGCGCGTGCCGTTCCCACCACGCTCGACACAACGAGCCGTAGCGAGCGTATTGGGGACACTGGATGAAAAGATTTTGCTCAACGATCGCATCGCGACCACGGCTGAACGACTTCTACGATCTAGTTACGAAACCCTGGCCGACAGGCAGGAACAGATCGCAATCAGCGACATCGGCATCCTTGTCAAGAACAGCACGCAGCCAAGCACGCTAGTCGACGACGAGCCTTACATCGGGCTCGAACACATGCCGCGCAGGTCGATGTGGCTCCATCGCTGGGGCGCGTCAGCCGGAGTGATCAGCCAGAAAAGCCGATTCGCCGCAGGTGACATTCTCTTCGGCAAGCTGCGCCCGTATTTTCACAAGGTGGGCGTGGCCCAGGTTGGTGGGGTGTGTTCTACCGACATTCTGGTCATCCGGCCGTCGAATTCCAACTACCTACCCTGGCTGCTTATGGCTTTGTCAAGCGACGAGGTAATTGCCCATGCCACAGCAAGAAGCGACGGCACCAGGATGCCCCGAGCCCGCTGGAGCGATCTTGCCGGCTTCCGAGTGCCATGGGCTAGACCGTCAGTCATTCAGCGCTACACCGACTTGGCGCAACCCATGATCAAGAGAGTGCAATGCGGCTTCGCTGAGTCGCATCGGCTATCCCACTTGCGCGACACGCTTTTGCCCGAGCTGATGTCGGGACGGTTGCGAGTCAAGGACGCCGAAAAGGTTGTCGAAGAAACCGTTTAGGCAGGAAAAGGTTGCGGGGAGGGATTGGGATGGGATTGAACGGGCGGATGAACGAGGCGGGCTGGGAGGCGCTGGCGCTCGAGCAGCTCGGCGAGATTGGCTGGGAACCAGCCGCCGGAAAGGACTTCGCGCCCGGCTCGGGGCAGCGGCGGGACTGGGCCGATCTCGTGCTCTTCGAGGATCTGCAAGCCGCGATCGAGCGCCTCAACCCCAACCTGCCGCCGACAGCGGTCGCCGACGCTGTGCGGACCGCTACCGACGTTGCCTCCCGAGAGGCGTTCGCCGAGAACCGGGAGGCGCACAAGCGGCTGGTCCACGGGATCCGCTCGGTCGTCTACACCGACGCGTACGGTGCCGAGCACAACCCCACCGTGCGCCTGGCCGACCTGCACGACCCCGGCCGCAACGTCTATCGGGCGGTCAACCAGGTCACGCTCGTCGACGGCGACTTCCGCCGCCGGCTCGACATTGTGCTCTACCTCAACGGCTTGCCGGTCGCCATCGTCGAGCTCAAGAACGCTGCCGACGAAAACGCGACCCTCACCGGAGCGCATGCTCAGCTCCAGACATACCTCGCGGAGTTCCCGCTCGCCTTCCGGCACGCCGTGCTGTGCCTGATCTCCGACGGGATCACCGCGAAGTACGGCACTCCGTTCACCCCGTACGAGCACTTCGCGCCGTGGAACATCGACGACGAGGGCAAGCCCGTCGATGCCACTGTGCCCGACTACGACGGCCCGGAGGCGCTGATCGTCGCCCTGTACGGTCTGTTCAACCAACGGCGCTTTCTCCAGCTCACCGACGGGTTCGTCAACTTCACGTCGAAGAGCAAGCGGATCGCCAAGGCGCACCAGTACTTCGCAGTCATCCGGGCCGTCGAGTGCATCGTGCGGGCGTCGAAGCGCGACGGAAAGGCGGGCTTCGTCTGGCACACTCAGGGCTCCGGCAAGTCCGAGGAAATGGTGTGCACGGCGGCGCTTGCCGCGCGCGACCCCGCTCTGAAGAACCCGACCATCGTTGTACTCACGGACCGTACCGACCTTGACGATCAGCTCTACGACACGTTCCAGGACAGCCAGGGTCTGCTCGGCCAAAAACCCATCCAGGTCGACTCCCGCGCCGAGCTGCGAGACGAACTCTCGAACAGGAACTCCGGCGGCATCATCTTCACGACATTGCAGAAGTTCGGGCGTACAAGAGAAGAGCGGGAGGCCGGGAGGCCGCATCCGCTGCTTTCCGGCCGGCGCAACATCCTGGTGATCGTTGACGAGGCGCACCGTAGCCACTACGACAGCCTGGACGGTTACGCTCGGCACCTGCGTGACGCGCTGCCGCACGCCACGTTTATTGCCTTCACTGGCACCCCGATCGCCACCACCGAAGTGAACACCCGCGCCGTCTTCGGTGAGAGAATCGACTTGTACGACCTCAAGCGTGCCGTTGACGACGAGGCGACCGTACGGGTCTACCACGAGCCCCGAATCATCCCGGTATCGCTGCCGCCGGACATCGATCCGGACAGCATCGACGAACAGGTGGAAACGCTTACCGCCAGCCTGGACGATGCGGAGCGGCGTAAGGCCGAGGCGTACGCGGCCACTATGAACACCATCTACGGCGCCCCCGACCGGGTCGAGACCCTCGCAAAGGACGTGGTCGAACACTGGGAAAAGCGACGCGAGCTCGTGCGGCCACAGCTCGGCGGGCCGGGCAAGGCGATGCTCGTCTGTGCGACCCGGGAGATCTGCGTCCGCGTCTTCGACGCGATCAAGGAGCTACGGCCCGATTGGGCGGACCCGGCCCTCGACAAGGGAAAGATGAAGATCGTCTTCCATGGGGTGCCCAGCGATAAGGAGTTGCTGCGCCCGCATCACCTGCGGCCGTCGCAGCAGAAGACCGTCCAGGCTCGCGCCAAGGACCCGAACGACGAGCTGGAGCTGCTCATCGTGCACTCGATGCTGCTCACCGGCTACGACGCGCCGCCGATCCACACCATGTACATGGACCGGCCGATGAAGGGCGCCAACCTCATGCAGGCGCTAGCCCGGATTAACCGTCGATTCCGGGAGAAGCAGGACGGGCTGCTGGTTGGTTACGCTCCGCTGACCGAGAACCTGCGCAAGGCGCTCACCGAGTACACCCCCAGTGACCAGGAGGACCAGACCCTCGGCAGGGAGATCGACCGGGCGATCAGTGAGGTGCACAACGAGATCTCCGTCATCGAGGCCATGTTGGCCCCGATAAAGTGGCGGGGGATCCTCGACGACGACAAGAACCCGACCCGCTGGCTGCGGGCGGTGCGGAAGGCTGCGAACTTTCTGCGTGACCCGCGGACCCCCGGTAACGTCGTCGAGCCCGGCACCAAGCCGCTGCACCAGCGCTTCCGCGACTCGGCAGGCCGCCTGGAACGGTTCTACACACTCTGCGCCACCAGCCGCGACTTCGCCGAACGCGCCGGTGACATCCAGCGTCTACGCCGCGACATCCACTACTTCCGCGATGTTCGGGTCTGGATCGTCAAGGAGGAGGCCGCCGACCGTGAGGCCAAGGGACTGCCCAACACAGCCAAGGTGGAACGCTACCTGTCCCAGCTCGCCGCCGAGGTGGTTGACGCCGCCGACATCACCGATATCTACGAGGAGGCCGGCCTCGGCAAGCTCGACATCACCGAGCTCAACGGGGTCGCCTTGCAGCGTCTGCAAAACTCGGATACCCCGCACCTCGCCGCCTCGGCACTACGCCGGCTGATCGAGCGGAAGATGCGCGAGGTGACCAAGCACAACGTGGTACGGCAGGAGCGCTTCTCCACCCAGCTCGAAGACCTGATGAACCGCTACATGCGTCAGCAGCTGACCAGCGCGCAGCTAATCGTCGAGCTCGTTGAGCTGGCGAAGGAGGTGTCTACGGACGCCCGGCGCGGCCAGCAGTTCGACCCTCCGCTCAACCACGCTGAACTGGCCTTCTATGACGCCGTCGCGCAAAACGGCGCGGCCACGGAGCTCATGGGGGTCGGCACCCTGGCGGAGATCGCCCGGCAGTTGGTCACGTCGATCCAGTCGTCGATCACGGTGGACTGGTTCTCCCGAGAACCGGTACGCGCCAAACTGCGCAGCCATATCCGCCGCCTCCTGGCCCGCTACGACTATCCACCGGACCAGGAACGCGCCGCCGTCGACCTGGTCATTCGCCAGATGGAGACCTTCGCCAACGAGTGGGCTCCGGGAGGGCAAGCCGCCCAGCGGTGACAGGCTGCGGCCAGCTACCTGCTGGTGGGTGCGATGGCTTAAGCATGTCCTCGCCGCACCAGAGAGGACGTGGCCGACGAGGGTGAGCGGATCGTGGTGCGGCCCGCACGTCGCGGGACGCTACGGTCTGCCCGAGGTGCGGGGCCTCGTCCGGACGGGTGCGCGGCTATCACTGGCGGACAGTGGCCGACGTTCCGGTCGACGCTGGTGTTCCTTCAGTGGATCCCATATCTGCACGCCCTCGACCTTCGACTGCCAGGGCCTGATCCGCAAGGATCGACACCCTTGCGGATGTTTGAGCTGGCCTCTCTTGCCCACGATGGGATGCCGCCGCCTTTTGCCGCTAAGCCCGGACAGCGGCGAAACAGTTACCCGCGTATCGTAGATACGCGCTTCGTCGGTCGGGTTGCTGCCCCTAGCTTCGAGTGCGACAACGAAATCTCATAGGAGGAGGCAGCATGGCGGCGAGGCTGGCGCAGCTGGTCGGTGATCTCCCAGGGTCGTACATCATGGGTGCGATTCTGTTACCGGTGCTGTTCCTTGGCTGGGTCATCATGAGCGAGCGGCGGACCCGTCACCTCACGCAGCTGATCCGCGCGGTGCGGGGATCAGTCCGCCCGGGAGGTAGCTCCCATGGCAGCGACCGAGCGGGGCGCTGACGATGTCCACGGTGGAGCAGCCGATGACGAAGGAGGAGGTGGCTCACGCCGCAGCCGTCACCACCCAGGCGGTGAGCAACTGGGCACGTAGGCACCCCAAGAACTTTCCTCAGGTCGTTCGGCGCGGATCCCAGGTTGGCTACCTGACGTCGGCGGTGGCGGCGTGGCTCGATGGCCGCCGGATCCCGCGTCCAGCGTTGCTGCCCGGCGAGCGTCAGGGAACGACCTACGGGGAACGGTTCCGCTCCGCGGTCGGGTATCCAGTACCACCAGCTACCGTTGATCCAATGCCTGAACCGGCGGCGGAGTTACTCGACAAGCGGTTGTGGTCGCCCCTGGAGCGGCTGCTACGCAAGAGCGAGGTACCGGCGGTCTTCGAGGCCATCGTCCTGTCCCTGCTGTGCCTGCGAGATGCCTCTCCTGACGACTGGGCGACGATCTCGAGATCCTCCATTGACACGATTCATGGGGTTGTCACGCAGGCATGGCGGTGGCAGCCGGCGCCCCTTTCGAATGCCACAACAGTCCTTCGAGACGCTCCAGCAACCGTCTACGGACGGCATCAGCTCCTCAACATCGTTCGCATCCTCGCCGGCGTCCGGACACCCGGCGACAAGGTGTTCGAGTACCTGCTCGACCAGTTCGCCAGGTTCCGCCACAGCAGCCCAGACGAATACCTGGTTCCGGCTGGGCTGGCGAGTCTGATGGTGCGGATGGTCGATCCCGCACCCGGCAGCCGCGTACACGACCCATGCTGTGGCCCGGGGAACCTGCTGGTGGCGGCGGGGAGGCACATGACGCGGACGGCCGGATCAGGTTCACCAGTGGCACTGACCGGACGGGCTGCGACGGCCAGGACCTGGAGCCTCGCCACGATGAACGCGGCAATCCATGGCATGTTGGTCGACCTCGGAGATGAGCCGCCATCGGATCCGGGGGAGATCGACGCCGAGCCGGGCCAATATGACGTCGTGCTGCTCAACCCGCCGTTTGGCCTGAGGAACTGGAGTCTCCCCACTTCGCGCTCGGCACGCCCGTGGCCGTACGGCGAGCCGTCCCCGCACAACGTCACCATGGCCTGGTTGCAGGCGGCGGTCGAGGCGCTCGCGCCCGGCGGCCGGGCTGCCGTGATCATGCCTTACAACGCCACGTTCGCGCTCACCGTCCGGGAGCGGGAGATCAGAGGGGCGATGGTCGAGCGTGGAGCCGTTCGCTGTGTTGTCGGGCTGCCCAGTCACCTGTTCCGCGAGACCACGGTCCCGGTAACAGTGTGGATCTTGGCTCATCCTGGCGACACTGCAGGCGAGGAGGTTCTCTTCGTCGATGCACGGGGAGCGACTCGCAAGATCAGCCCTACCCACCGAGTGTTGACAAAGCTTGGCTGCCAAGCAGTCCTCGACGCGTATCAAGAATGGATGAACAAGACGGCCGCCCTCCCGATCGCGACGGAAGACTTCGCCGCCACCACAGCGACGGTGACGGAGATCCGGGAGCACAGCTACGACCTTCAGCCCAGCACCTATCTGAATCAGCGTCGGCAAGCCGTGACCGATCGGCGGACCTCGCCCACGCTTCCCGCATTGCGAAGCAACCTGGGCCGGCTGGACGACGAGGCCAGAACAGCCGACCTGGCTCTCGACCGCTGCCTCGAAAGGTTGGTGTCGTGGACACGCTGATTGGCCCCGTCCCGGATGACTGGCAAACGCGGCAGCTTGGCGAGTGCTGCGACGTGCAACCAGGCCCATCCGGCACCACGTTGAGTTCCTCCGCGTACGTAATCGGAGGTGTCCCCGTCGTGAAGGCCGGCGACATCGGCCCCGAGGGGATTCTCTCCAGCGTCAGCGTGGACGAGGCGACCGCCAAACGCCTTCGGCCACGGTACGAGCTTTGTTCCGGCGACATCGTGTTCGTGCGCATCGGTAGAACAACCCGGCACGCGACGGTGTCCGAGCGACAAGAGCGCTGGATACTCGGCGGCTCCTGCATCCGCATCCGCGCAAAGCAAGACATCTGCGCGGAGTACATCGCGTGCTACCTCACCCACCCGGCGGTGCAGGAGTGGCTGGCCGAACACACTCAGCGTGGAGTGCTGCCGACGCTCAACGGCCGGAAGATCCGGGCAATGCCCCTCGTGCTGCCGCCCGAAGCCGTGCAGCTGAGCATTACCGAGGTCGCCAGGGCCATCGACACAAAGATCCGCGCGCATAAGGACGTCATCCAGGCCACCCAAGCGCTACGTGGACTACTTATTCCGCAGCTGCTCGCCGGCAATCCCGTGCTGACGGAGGCAAGCGTCAGTCGTGACGCGTAGGGCTTCGGTGACACCCACCCGGCGGTACCTTGAAGTAGGCGTCCACCTCAGCCACACCGGTGCACCCCGTTTCAGCCCTGGACGGGCACGGACGCAGTTCCTTAACCGTCGGCCGTCGCGCCGTCGGGAGTGTGGCGTTTTCCGTGTTTGGCCGTTGGGTGTGATCGAGGTTGTTAGATGGTGATCCGGTCGCCGTAGGCGAGGATCAGGGCGTTGAGGGCCTTGGCCCAACCGTAGACCCGGCCGGTGATACTGCCGCCGCCCTTACGTTTCTGCTGGACGACGAGATAGAGCACCTTCATCGCGGCCTGCTCGGTCGGGAAGTGCCCCCGCCGGCGGGCGGCCTGCCGGAACCGGGCGTTCAGGCTCTCGATGATGTTGGTGGTGTAGAGGACCTTGCGGACCTCGTGGTCGTAGTCCAAGAACGGCACGAACTGCGGCCAGGAGGTGCGCCAGAGCCGGATCACGGCCGGGTAGCGGTCGCCGAACTCGACGGCGAACGCCTCGAACCGGGCCTCAGCGGCCGCGACGGTCGGGGCGGTGTAGATCTCCCGCAACGCCGGGGTGATCTTCTGCCAGTCCTTTCGATTCGTGTACCGCAGTGACGCCCGTACGAGGTGCACGACGCATTGCTGGTGCACCGCCTGCGGCCAGACCTGCTCAATGGCGTCGGTCATGCCCTTGAGGCCGTCGGAGCAGACCATGAACACGTCGGCGACACCCCGGTTACGTAGCTCGGTGAGGTAGCCGGCCCACTGCTTGGCGCCCTCACCGCCGGTGCCGGCCCACATACCCAGAACGTCGCGTTCCCCGTCGAGGCTGATTCCGACCACGACGTAGACGGGCCGGTTCGCGACCTGCCCCTGGCGAATCTTCATCACGAGGGCGTCGATGAACACCACCGGATAGACCCGGTCCAGGGGCCGTTGCCGCCACGCTTCCATCTCCTCCAGCACGCTGTCGGTGACCCGGCTGATCAACTCCCGGGACACGTCGGCGTCATACACATCCGCCAGATGCGCGGAGATCTCCCCGGTCGTCAGGCCTTTGGCATACAGCGACAGGATCGCCTCGTTGAACCCGTCCAACCTGCGGACGTGCTTCGGGACGATCCGCGGGGCGAACGACCCCGCCCGGTCCCGAGGGACCTGGATCCGTACCGGCCCGACCTCGGTCCGCACCGTCTTCGCCCCATGCCCGTTACGCACGTTGGCCCGCCGGCCCGACGCCTCGTCGACGCCGACCTCGTCGAGGTGGGCATCCAGTTCGGCGTCGAGCGCTGATTCAAGGACGGTGCGGGTGATCCCCGCGAGGAGCCCACCCGGACCGACCAACGACACTCCATCGGCCTTGGCCCGCTCAACCAGCTGCTGCGCGAACTCCACCTCCGCCGCCGACGGCTGCGGAAGCTGAACAACGCTCTTCTTGTCTGCCATGACGTGGTCCTTCCTGGACAGGATCAACGTCCTGTCCAACGGACCACACCCAGGTCAAACACGGAAATCTACGCAGTCCCCCGCCCGAAACGGACGAGGGCACTTCGAAAGAACCACCGGTTCGCACAATGGTGCGGTCGGTGGGTCGCCGGGGACTCGAACCCCGAACCCTTCGATCCAGCAAGGAGAAGGAAGCGCCTCCATGACCGCACAGGCGGAGAGTGGACGCGCTACTCAGTCGAATGCTCTGCCAGTTGAGCTAGCGACCCCAGATGTCGATGATCACACCGGCCACACGGACTTGGCCACCGGGTTTCGACACCACTTTGGATGCTGCGGAGCAGTCGCCACGACGCGCTCGGTGGTGTCCCGCGAACGGGTGGTGGAACAGCTGCTGCTGCGGACCCGCGCCATGATGCGGGACCTACGGGCGAAAAAACGGATTGCACCCGGCTGGCTCCGCCGGCCAGAGTGAACGGCTGGAGAAGTTGTGCGACGCCAGGGTCGCGGACATCGAGGCGTGCACCGGGCCGTTACTGCACGCAGCCGCCACGGCGGCGTCGCGGCACTGCGGCATTCTCCCGCAATGGGCTGACCGGCGGCGGGTGTCGGCCAGGGTTCCGCCACCGGCCGGGGGCGGCGACGAGCAGCGCGTGCCCGGGCACGCGACGACGAACGGAGCATCGGCAGTGACGGGCGGCATCGGTAAGTCCCTGCACGCGTACCGGGAGCTGTTGGCGATCCGCGGAGCGCCCCGGTTTGTCGTCGCCGCCATGATCGGTCGCTTCCCCATCTCGATGCGCGCACTGGCTGCCATGCTCATGGTGCTGGCCACCACCGACTCGTACGCCATCGCCGGTGCCATCAGCTCGGTGGTGACCCTGTCCAACGCGGTGGCGGTGCCGGCGCTGGGGCGCCTAGCGGACCGGCGCGGCCAGCAGTGGTTGATCCTCACCTCGTTGGTCGCCCACGCCGGCAGCATCATCGTCCTGGTGGTACTGACCCGGTCCGGTGCGCCGTTGTGGACGCTGTTCGTGACCGCCGCGGTGTTCGGTGGCTCGGGTCTGCCGATCGGCTCGCTGGTGCGGGCCCGGTGGGCGGCGCTGGTCGGTGGCACCCCGCGGCAGGCGACGGCGTACGCCCTCGAGGCGTCGATCGACGACATCATCTACCTGACCGGGCCGGTCATCGTCACGCTGCTCGCCGGCTACCTCGCCCCGAGCGCCGGCATGCTGGTCATTCTCGGCATGGTGCTGGTCGGCTGGGTCGCACTGGCATTTCAGCGCTCCACGCAGCCGCCGCTGGCAGCGGCCAGCGACGGTCCAAAGAGGGGGGCGATCACCGAGCCGGGCCTGCGGGCGCTGCTGCTGGTCTGTCTGACGCTCGGCTGCTGGCTGGGCGCCAGCAACGTGTCCCTGGTCGCCTTCGCCGACGAACAGGGCAACCGCAGCCTCGGCGGGATCCTGATCGGCCTGACGATTCTCGGTGGGATGGTCGCCGGTCTGCTCTACGGCGGCATTACCTGGAAGGCGCCGCTGGTCCGGCGGCTGACTGGCACCGCGACCCTGCTGGGCGTCGGTACCGTGCCGCTGGTCTTCGCCGGGTCGTTCTGGTGGATGGTGCCGTTCGCGGTGATCGCGGGTCTGGCGATCACGCCTACCCTGATCGGCATCTACTCGGTGCTGTCCAACGTGGTGCCCAGGTCGGCGATCACCGAGGGTTTCGCCTGGATCGCGTCGTCGATCGCCGTCGGTAGTTCCACCGGGGTGGTCGTCTCGGGCTGGCTGGTGGAGCGGTTCGACAGCCGCAGCGCGTTGATCTTCATGGCCACCGCCGGTCTGGTCTGCCCGCTGGTGGTCGCTGTCAACAAGAAGCTGCTCGGCCGCGCTCCGCAGGGCGAATCCGTACCGGCGGCCGGGGCCGATCGGGTCGCGCCGGTGGCGACCGGAGCGGGCTCGCCGAGCGCGAACCAGGTGGACTGAGCGGCGGCGACACGTTCTCGACGGGCACACGTCGTTCCCGCCGTCGGTTGGCCGTGACGACCATCGGGTTGTGGTGGAAACGCAGCGGGACGGCGTGCTGCTCGGCCATCTCGGTGGCGAACAGCCGGAGCAGTAGGGGCATCCCGGTAGCTGCCGGGAGTGGCGCTGCCGATGAGCAGGCCGGCACCTACCAGCGCCTCGAGTACGTCCTCGGCGCGGTGGAGGGCAGGCGCATCCGGGTGGCCAGCAGGGTCGCGTCGGGACCGCGTCCCCGAGCCATCGACACCACCCGCAGCGCGGCCGCGGGCAGGGTGTCCAGGGCGGCGCAGATCCCTCGCAGGCGTTCACCCAGCCCCATGTCACCGCAGGCGAGTTGCTCCAGCCGACGTGATTCCTCGCCGAGCTGATCGACTGCGTAGCCGAGGCTCCAGCCGGGCGGACCGCGATCCGTACCGCCGCCGCCCAGAGCGCGAGCGGCAGGTGGTCGCACAGCTCGCCCAGTCTGACCGCCGAGTCGTACTCGGCGGCCACCCGTTCCGGTCCGACGACCGCCCCGACCACCGCGAGCGACTGGTCCAGCGGGAGTACGTCGAGGGCGAGGCGTTTCACCCCGTCCAGGCCGGCCAGTCGGTTGCGGCGTCCGGCTGTCCGCCGATGTCGAATTCCGGATGGGCCGCACTCGCCCCTACCGCGCACGGGTGCGATGGACCGACCCGACCAGCAAGCAGAGGCGATCCAAGTCCACGTCGGTCGTCACCCGAAAAGGCGCAGGCATGGATCGACGGAGTGGTCAATGCAGCACAGGGTGGCGTTGAACCGCTCGCCTCGACCAAACGCCTGACCGAATACGGCACCAGCGTCAAATAAGCACCGCCGTACTACGCGATGCGACTCACTGGGATGCCGCAGTTACCAAGCTCGGCCACGAACACCTGCGCCGCCACGGCCTACGACACACCGGGCTGACCTGGATGGCCGACGCCGGCGTACCGGTGCACGTCCTACGGAAGATCGCCGGACACGGATCGCTGACCACAACCCAGCGGTACCGACACCCGGACCGACAATCGATCACGGACGCTGGAACGGCGTTGAGCGCCCATCTGAAGGCCCGGCGGTCCCCAAATGGTCCCCAGCTACGCGCGGTCTAGACCGCAGCCCCTCACTGCGCCAACACAGCAAAAAGGCCGTTGACCAGGGCGTACGCTCCGGCCAGCGGCCTTTCATCATGCTGTCGGGACGGCCGGATTCGAACCGACGACCCCTTGACCCCCAGGGAACCAACACAACCGCCCGACCTGCTCCCCCAAGACAGATAAGCTGCGAGAAAGGACCTCGGGCATCCACGGTTGTCCGCCGACGTCGATCCCAGTCGTCACTCAGTTAGTCACTCGGTCCCACCGGGACCTCATAGTCCCCACGCAGGCCGAAGACCTCGTCGAACTGGGGATCGTGGATGACCAGACCGTAGCGCTCCGCTAGATCCAGGACGACGTCGACCGCTGCCTCGCCCCGTGGTGAGTAGCTGATGGTCAGGCTCACGTGATCGATGCCGACAGCTAGGGGTGCTGACATCCAAGGCGACTCCGGGTCATATGGCGGATGGTCCGGGAAGCGTGCACGCAGTTCCTCATAGAAAGAGACGATCCGCTGGTCGAGCTCACCGTCTCGGTGTTCCGTGCCGGTGCAGTGATCGGCCATCTGCCGCACATCATGTGCCGTTGCGGAAGGCTCGACCGCCAGGACCACAAGATAAAAACTCACCGCTACATGCTCCCTGACCAGAAGCGGCTCCGTCGACCTCTACCCCACCATTAAGGCATAGTCACTCAGCTAGTCACCCAGCCATCAAAGGGCACATCCATCAATCCGATGTGCCCTTTGAACTGCGTCGGGACGGCCGGATTCGAACCGACGACCCCTTGACCCCCAGAGATCGGCAACAGGGTTGCGTTGGGTTTGCGCCGCTGGTGACTGGCTCCATGAGGCTCGCCGTAGTTCTGTTCGGGTTCGTAGGTTGCTGTACATCGCTGCTGTACCCGCTCGGCCTTGCCGCTCATCGCTTCACCCATGCCGACACCCAGCGGAGGCCCTAGGCCGACTATCCACCTGGAGGAACAACCCGTTCGGGTCCAACCGCGGAACCTTCGGGTCCGACGACCAACTTGAGCCTGGGAAGTAATGGAAGATCTGCATGCGGCATCTTCGATGGTTCGGACTCGAGCTCGATCGACAAGCCATAAAATGTAGCGCTTTGGCGAATCTCGCGGTTGAGCCAGGCCAAGATTCGTTGATGCTCAGGCCGAATCGGGTTATTGGGCCTGATCCGACCTCCAGTTCCCGCTACAATCCACACGATAGCATCGGCTGAAGATTCAGATGCGTAGGTTACTACCTTCGCAAGATGCTCGTGATCACTAGGGCCAAACTGAAGCTCCATCAGAACAGTTCGACCTTGACTATCTTCAAGTACTAGGTCTGCACGAAAGGATCCAAGCCGCACTTCGCGGCGTAGAGTCTGGGCTTCCAGCCGCATTCCCAACACATGCCCTATATCGTCCAGATGCTGAATTACCCACGGCGTCAGGTTCCCAACCTCATTAGGCCAGTAGTTTCTGGCATTCCACTCGACGTTTGCTACTGGAATATCGGCAAAGTTGAGCGGCTTACCTGGCTTTACGTTCGCCATAACAGCAATGATGACATGATCAATCATCATTGGATGAGCTGCCACGCCGGAGCTTGAACCTGTAATACGACCCGCTTAGGGCTCCTTGACGAAGGTTCCCTTACCGGGCACCACGTATACCAGGCCCTCATCGACCAACACCCGAACGGTGTGCAGGATGGTGCCGCGCGCAAGGCCGTACTCCTGCTGAAGCCGAGCCACACTCGGGATCGGCCGGTTGGGCGGCAGGTCCCCGCGCTCGATCCGCTCACGCAGGATCGCCGCCAACTGCTGGTAGACCGGCACCGGACCCTCAGGGTCGATCATGCTCCGACACTATGCCGAGGGAAACCACCCTGGTCAGGCTTGGTAGACCATGGACCACCATGTACCGGTTGGGGTGCGGTGCTGCTATCCGCTGTGCTGGACGTGGAGGACCCGAACCCGCCCTGGTACGGCGACAACCCTGCTCGGCTGGCACCTCCGACCCAGCCGGACAGGGAATCAACGCCAAGGAGACGCGGCACCATGCCCCACCATCAGCCCCCGGCCCCAGGCCACGAAGTGTGGATCACCCGTAACGCCTCGGTGCAATTCGCGCGCCAACCGAGCTTCGTGTTCCGGGTGATCTCGGTGTGCCCGCAACCCACCTACCCGGGCTGGGTGTGGCTGACCGGCTACCAGCTCGACGGCCAGGGCCACGCTGTCGCCCGCCGAGAGATCTACGTCCGACTCGCCGGCCTACGCCGGGCTTCCCGCTCTGACGCGCGGCTGAGGTCGTAGTCGGCCGCGTGTCACGAGCCCGGTGCCCCGCGGCCGCCGCCACAGTGGCGCAGTTGACCTCAACCGCACCCAACGACGGGCCCGGCCCCTGGAGGGTTTACCTGGTGCACGACGGTCACCCCCTCCCTCCCAGATGCCAGGGTTTGACCCAACCCGGACCGCAGTCCCACCCAACGCAGGGAGTCGTCCGCCCGCGCACGACGGCCACCGCCCCCCTGCCAGGTTTCTTGCGAGTGCTTCGCTGGCGCGTCATGTCCAGAGCTGTACCGCGGCGGTGCCCGCCCCGTCGTCGTAGCGCGGTGTTCCGGTCGGTTGCCCGGGCTAGCCGCCCACGGTCGGTTGCCGAGCTGCTCGTGTGCGACTGGACGGTTGTGGCGGCCGCTTGGTGGTACGCCGCGTGCGCCGGGACGTGACCGGCCGCACGCGCGGCCCGGCGCTGACGCGGCGGCGGGCCGAAGGCCCGCCCTTGACCAAGTAAAGAAACTCTGAACACACACGCTTCAGTTGCGTTGTCCGACTCCGGTTGATGCGTTACAGGTTGGCTTGACTTGATGGGTGACGCTCCGCCGAGTGCTGGTGGAGATGGGTGTGACCGAACAGCGGTATCGGGTTGTGTTGGAGGTTCGGGCCAGGGCTTGCGGTGATGAGGGGGCAGCCATAGGTCGTCATCCCTTGAGGAGGGCTCGCTATGCTGCACCCAGCCTTCCCAACTTCACAAGGGTGCCTGACTTCAATCTTCTCGGTCGAAGTGAACGAAAACTACATAGTGGATCTTTAGAAGTGCAGTTCAGGAAGCCTGCTCCCCGCACACGCGGGGGTGATCCAGGCGAGTTCGACCTGGCGGTACTCGCGCATTTCTGCTCCCCGCATACGCGGGGGTGATTCCGAGCCCGACGCCTTCGCGCAACAACCGCCTCAGAGTCGCGTTACGGATTGAAGGGGTGTTCACGATTCTTAGATCTTGCCGATTTCGCTCTTAAGCCAGTTCAGTGATTTGAGTAGCAGGTCTTGTTCGAACTGTTATGGCTGGTCGCTATCTGGTTGGTACGCCGCCATGGCGGCGTGAATGCGGTCGTACCAACCTTCCAGGGCAGGCCAAGAGTTGCTCTGGGCTCGCCCTGTTTCGATGGCGTGCTGGAATATGACTTTAAGCTCCTGCGCCATCAGCTCGGGCTTTGGTCTTTGTGGGTTAACCCAGTCGTCGGCGAGTACTGGCCGGAGGCGTAGGGCACGACGGTTCCAGTGCATCAGAATTTCAAGGTCGACGGTGAATCCGTCCGGCAGATTCGTGGGCCATAGTTCGCGTACTGCCGCGCGTTGTCCGGACCATGGAGTTGAGCCAACCTTGGGTAGAATTTCGGGGAAAAGGTATCCTGCTATGGGGGCGAAGAATCCGTGCAGCCACATTTGTGGGTAGAGCGGACGCCAGTAGAGGTCAGTGATACAGGCGTCGGCTACCGTCGGATCTTGCCCGAGTGGGTAGACGAGTACATCGCCACGCAGGTCGAGCGGCAGGAGGCCGCCTGATGGCCGGCAAGCGTGCCAACGGTGAAGGCTCGATCTTCCCGTACCGCAACGGATTCGCCGCCTACGTCTGGGTCACCAAGCCGGACGGCAAACGCACCCGCAAGTACGCCTACGGCAAGACCCGCGATGAGGTACACGATAAGTGGGTCCGGCTACACCAGCACGCCAAGGCCGGACCGATCGCCACGAACGTCCCCACGTTGGCGAGCTACATGACGTACTGGCTAGCCGAGATCGTGGAACCGAACCTCGCCCCGCTGACCTACGCCACCTACGAAACGTTGTCCCGCCTCTACATCGTTCCTGGCCTCGGCACCAAGCGCCTCGATGCCCGGTTGTCCGTCCGGGACGTGCAAACCTGGCTGAACAAGGTCGCGAAGACCTGCCAGTGCTGCACCCAGGGAAAAGATGAACGGCGGCCACCAAAGAACCAGAAGTGCTGCGGGGTGGGTCGGTGTTGCCAAGACCTTCCCTCGGCCCGGACAGTCAAGGGAATCCGTGCTGTTCTCCGTTCGGCGCTCGCTCAGGCTGTCGTCGAGGAGTTGCTCGCCAAGAACATGGCAGCCCTGGTGAAGCTGCCACCGATCCGCAACCGCAAGGGCAAGTCGTGGAACAGTGAGCAGGCCCGCGCGTTCCTCGAATCATCCCGCGACGGGAACGACTACCTCTACGCCGCCTACGTCCTGGTCCTCGTGCTCGGACTCCGCAAGGGCGAAGTCCTCGGACTCGCCTGGGAGCACATCGAGTGGGACGGCTGGAACAAGCCTTGCCCTCCACATGGCGAGGCGTACTGCGAGCACTACCGCGACAACCACGACATCGGCCTCACCGTGGACAAGCAGCTCCAGCGGGTACGCGGGAAACTGCTGCACCGCGCTACCAAGACTGAGGAGTCCGACGCTCCCCTACCGCTGCCGGCGATCTGCGTTACCGCGCTACGACACCGCCACCAGCAACAGGAGGCCGCCCAGGAGAAAGCCGGCGAGGCATGGCATGACACGGGCATGATCTTCACGACCCGCTTCGGACTGCCCGTCGAGCCACGAAACTTCAACCGCTCCTACGACAGCCGCATCGCGCGCGCCGACCTTCCAAAGATCACCGTCCACGACGCACGGCGTACGTGCGGCTCGCTCCTGGTCGACTTGGGCGCGCCCCGTCGGGGTAAGACAATCTTCACGTCTCCCGCCAATCAGGACGGCTGCCTCTCGGACAAGCGGTCATGGCGCTGCTTGGCCGCCTGTGCGCTGTTGAGGCCCATGCCCTTGGCGATGGCCTGCCAGGTCAGCCCCCGCCCCCGCGCGGCATTGAACAGGCCCAGCTCAAGCTGGTCCACGTCGGCCCTGACGTGCGAGATCAGCGCCAGCGCCGCGATAACGTCCTCGTCGGCGATGTCCGGCTCGCCGAGCTCAAGGGCGATCGTCCCGAGCGCCAGGCCGGCCACCAAGCGCACCGCCTCGTGGGGCTCGATAGCGGCCGGATGAGCGGATCGCCGCCGCTGCTCGTCCGTGGCAGCGTGACGTTCCGCGATCCGGCTCAATGCCGCCCACTGCTGCTGCGCGGACTCGGCGCCGGGTGCCGTGCTCGTCTCTGTCATGCGCCCACCTCACCATATCAACGAAGTGTTGTCAACACAATGATGAAGCGGGGTGCGGGTTCTACTCGACCGTGGCCGACTCGATGACGATCTGCTCGTGCGGCACGTCCTGGGCGCCGGTCGGCACCTAAGCGATCCGGTCGACGACGTCGAAGCCTTCGGTCACCTTGCCGAAGACCACGTAGCCCCACCCGTCCTGGCCCGGGTAGTCGAGGAACGCGTTGTCCACAGTGTTGATGAAGAACTGCCCAGCCAACTGGGGGCGTCAGAACCTCGTCCGTCGCGTCCCGCGCTCGTCACGCGCGTACCGTCGGAGGGTGGACGTGCTGCTGCACGGCGGGCCAGGCGACGGGCAGGTAGTGCCCGGCGGCGGTAGAACCGTCGTGTGGCGGGCGTGCCTGTACGAGATCACGCCGGAGTACGGCCACCGGCACGGCCGCGACCTGCGGGTCTACCGGCACCGTCCCGACTGCTGCGAGCCGTACGGCCGAGGCGCCGAAGACCGCTGCGAGTGACTCGCCCTAGGTGACTGGTGTTAAACGGCGGTTGACCGGGTCCCGGTCGACCGCCGTTGCCGCGTGGGTGGTGCCGGCTCGGTGCGCTGGTTCGGGGGCTTCGGGCGCTGAGACCGGTGCCGGCGCGGCGGTGCGGGCCCTTCAGTGCGTTTGCCGGGTGGAGCTGGCTGGGGCTTGTGGTCCTCAGGCGGGGTTGAGGGTCCAGCCGTGGATGGTGTGGGTGAGGTCGAGGGTGGCGAGTCGGGCGAGGTTGACCGCGGCGGCGAGGAGGGTGAAGTCGGCGGCGATGCGGTGCCGGCCGCGCATGCGGGCGCGTCGTCCGCCATGGCGTCGGCGCATGAGGTGGGCGATTTTGCGTTCGACTTTCGGTCGGGTGGCGCGGTAGTCGGCCTGCCAGGCGGGATGCTGTTGGCGGGTGCGGGCGGCGGTGAGGCGGGCTTCGTGGTGGCCGATGGTGATGCTGCGGCCGGTTTTGGAGTCGGTGCACTGCCCGCGCAGGGGGGCAGGTGGCGCAGGCGGTGCCGAAGTCGGCTTTGCCGGCGTGGCGGGCGTGGCCTTTGACTGGCCGGATCGCGACGGTCAGGCCGTTGGGGCAGGTCACGCTGGCGTCGTGGAGGTTGATGTCGAAGCGGTCCTTGGTGAACTTCCCGGTCGGGGCGACGGGTGGCTGGACCTTGGTCTTGATGTCGATGCCCGCTGTGTCGAGCGTGTGGGCGAACCCGACCCGGCCCGCGCCGTCCCAGCCGCCGACCCCGGCGGCGTAACGCCAGCGAGCGTCGAACGTGAACCGGTCCACCGCCTCCCGATCCGACAGCCCCTCCAGGCGCTGCAGCACCATCACCGTGGCCACCACCGAGGGCGGCACCGACCGGCGACCCACCGCCGCGAACAGGTCGATGAACAACCCGTCCGGGAACAGCATCTCCCGATGCTCGTGCAGAAACGTGAAGATCGAGTTGGCTGGTAACGCCTCGTCGCAGAACCGGCTCACCGGATCCAGCAGGTCCAGCTGCTGTGAAGCCACGCCCAACGCCACACCAGCAAACTACCCGAAATAGACAGGAAGCGATGAACGCCGCGGCAGCGGCAGCCATCGTTTAACACCAGTCACCTAGCGCCACCCGGGCTGGCGGCGACCAGGGCATCGGCGCGATTCATGCTGTGGACCGACGGCGGGGACAGCGCGAGCGCATGAGCCCTCAACCGAGGGCTGAGTCCACCATGGATCCGGTCGCGGCCCAGATCCCCCGAGAAATCTTTGCAGCGATCTCTTCGCAGAGTGTTCTTGTTGGTCTAGGCTGAAGGCATGGAATCCCCGTTGAAGCCCGGGCGCCGCCTCGACGTGCAGAGCCTGCGCGTCCTAGCTCACCCGCTACGCCTGCGGATCCTGGACATTCTGCGACTCGACGGCCCGTCCAACTCGACGCGCCTGGCCGAGCAGGTCGGTGAGAGCACCGGCACGGTGAGCTGGCACCTGCGGCAGCTCGCTCAACATGGCCTAATCGAGGAGGATCCTGGGCCGGGGAGCAAGCGCGAGCGCTGGTGGCGGGCGCCGACCCGGTCCGGGGTGTTCGACACCGGCGACCTGGCCGAGGACCCGGCCTCCCGCGAGGCGGTGGCCGACCACCTCGAAGAGATCCTGCGCTGGAGCTTCCACCGGGCCGCCCGGCACCTGCGCAGCGACCTGCCCGGCGAGTGGCGCGACGCCGGCAACTTGTCTGCGTGGACCGGGCTGCGCCTCACCGCAGCCCAGCTGGCCGCCCTCACCGACGAGCTGACCCAGGTGGTCGAGCGTTACCTGCCCGCCCCCGGCGACGAGGCGCCCCACGGCTCCCGGCCGGTTGTGGCGCAGTTCCAGGTCTTCCCCACCACCCCCGAGGAAGCACCGTCATGACCGCAGCCGTGTCGACCGCGCATCCCGGCAGCCTGCTGCGCCGCCACCGGGACTTCCGCCTCCTGTGGGTCAGCGAGGTGGCCGGCAAGCTCGGTGCCTCGGCCACCAGCGTGACCATGCCGCTCGCGGCGATCGCCATGCTGAGCGCCAACACCTTCCAGGTCAGCCTACTGATGGCCGCGACCTGGCTACCCTGGCTGATCATCGGCCTGCCGGCCGGCGCGTGGGTCGACCGGCTGCGCAAACGCCCGGTCATGCTCGCCGCCGCAGCAGTCTCGCTGCTGTTGTTTCTAACCATCCCCCTGGCCGCCTGGGTTGGCCTGTTCAGCTACTCGTGGTTACTGGGAGTCTCCCTGCTGGCCGGGGTGGGGGCCGTGTTCTTCCAGGTCGCCTACACCGCCTACCTGCCGTCCCTGGTCGACAAGGCCGACCTGGCCGAGGGCAACGCCAAGCTGCAGGGCAGCGCGTCGGCGGCGCAGATCGTCGGCCTGGGTGGCGGCGGCTTCCTGATCCAGGTCGCCGGCCCGGTCAACGGACTGCTCACCAATGCCGGCACGTTCGCGGTCAGCCTGGCCTGCCTGCTCGGCATCCGGCATCGCGAAGTCCTCCCGACGGCAAAGCAGCGTACCCATGGGGCTCTGGTCACGGAGATCCGCGAGGGCCTGCGGCTGGTCGCCCGGGACCACTGGTTCCGCTCGTTCACGCTGGCCGGCGCCGTGGCCAACCTGTTCCTGGTGGGCTACCAGTCGATCCTGGTCATCTTCCTGGTAAGGGTGGTCGGGGTCAGCGCTGGGACGGTCGGCGCCCTCGTCGCCGCGACCAGCGCCGGCGGGATCCTCGGCGCGTTCGCCGCTCGCCGAATAGCAACCTGGATGGGCGAAGCGCGGGCGATCCTGTTCTTCGCCATCGTGGTCACGTTGCCGATCCTGCTGATCCCACTCACCTTTCCCGGGCCCGGCGTGCTGCTCTACGCACTCGGCGGAATGTTCGCCTCAGCCGGCGTCGTAGCCAACAACATCATCAAAACCGGCTTCCTCCAACGGTACTGCCCGCGCCACCTCCTCGGGCGACTCACCGCCAGCGCCTCGTTCCTCAACTACGGAGCACTCCCGGTCGGCGCGCTGATCGGCGGCGCGCTCGGCGCCGCAATCGGCGCCCGCCCGGCCATGTGGATCCTGGTCAGCGGCGTACCGGTGGCCGGCCTCATCCTCCTGTCCTCCCCCATCCGCAACCGCCGCGACCTGCCCGAACATCCCACCGAGCCAGACGCGGACACTAACCTGAACAATTCACGGTGACCGTCGAGATGCGCCGTTCGTCGGCGTGTAGATGAGCGGAAGTGCCTGCCCCTGCAAGGAAACTTGTGATTGCGACATCTACGGATTCTGTTCGAGGGAGGCACTTCCGAGGTGCAGCTTACGGCGTGGTCGAGGGACCTGCGGGTGGTTCGGGTGTGGTGTCGCACGTGGGTGCGGCGTCGCTGCGGTTGCTGGCCGATCGGACCGGACTGACTGAGGCGCTGTCGGCGGGGCTGGCCCGGGCCGGCCGGTGGCCGATGCATGATCGGGGTCGGGTGCTGGTCGACTGCGCGATGATGATCGCCGACGGCGGCGAGGCGATCTGCGACATCGACGTGCTGCGTCACCAGCAGGAGGTGTTCGGGTCGGTGGCCTCGGACACCACGGCGTGGCGGGCCCTGGACGAGATCAGTCCAACACAGCCGCGGCGCATCGCGAAGGCCCACGCGGCAGCGCGGGCCCGGGTTTGGCAGATGTTCGGGGGTCCACCGGCGGCGCAGGCGGCAGGCCGGGACATCGGCGTGGGTCTAGTGGTCCTGGACGTGGACTCGACGATCGTGATCGAACACAGCGACAACAAGGAAGGCGCCGCGGCCACCTAGAGGCCAGATGTTCGCTCTGGCCGTACGTCACGGCGCGATCCCAACCAACCCAGTCCGCGACACCAGCCGAGTACGCAAGCCTCGCCGTAAGGTCGTCGCCCTCACCGACCAAAACCTCCAAACCGTCCGGGCAGCAATTCGCCAATGGCAGCAACCAGTACCCGGCAAACCCGGACCGCGGCACACCGGCGACCTAGCCGACATCGTCGACCTCATGCTCGCCACCGGGGCCCGCATCGGGGAGATACTCGCCCTACGCTGGGAAGACCTGAACCTGGCCGCCGAACGTCCCACACTGACGATCTGCGGCACACTGGTCTTCGTCAAAGGCAAAGGCTTCTTCCGACAGCCCTGGACCAAAAGCGACGCCGGCTACCGAATGATCACCCTGCCCCGATTCGCCATCGGCATGCTCCTAGCCCGCAAGGTCATCGCCGCTGACAACCCTCACAACGCGATCTTCGCCTCTCGACGCGGCACCTGGCTATCACCCAACAACGTTCGCCGGCAATGGCGCCAAGCCCGCGCAGACACCGACCTCGCCTGGGTCACCCCCACACCTTCCGCAAGACCGTGGCCACCCTCATCAAGGAAGAAGCAGACACCAAAAGCGCCACAGCACAGCTTGGGCACTCCAGCGAAGACGTCACCGACACGTACTACATCGCCAAACCCCTCCAAGCACCGGACGTCTCCGACGTCCTCGAGCGGCTCGGCGCTGACCACGGGCGGACGCCCCACACCGCACGACGCACGACGCACGACGCATGACGCACGACGATGAACATGGATGACAAACCTGGTTGCCGCCCCCAGTAATCGGGGGGTTTCCGGGGGACGGTTCACAATCTCATCGAAGAAAGTCGAAGCCCCGACCAGCATCTCCGCTGGTCGGGGCTTCATTTCTGTCGGGACGGCCGGATTCGAACCGACGACCCCTTGCCCCCCAGGCAACATGCAGTTCGCGTCGACCTGCCCGGATCCACAGCTCACGCTGGCGGGCACGTCCGTGGTTGTCCATCAAGGTCTGGTCATGGTCACCTCGGTCGTCACCCAGTTGGTCACTCAGTCAGCTCAACCTCATCGTCCATGCCCGTTAGCGACGTACAGCATCAGGGGCATACCGGATGGTGATGTACGAGCTCCCGCCGTCGTGACTGAAGAGGCCGTAGCGATCATCACTCGGATCCGAGTCGTGATAGATCAGGTTGTCCGGACACTCAAACGGGGTCGGAGTGCTGGTCGCACTCGGCCTGAACCTGGTCGCGCATCATTTCACAGCAAAAGGTCACGCCGAATTCTCTCGCATGGCTCACGCTCGGGAGCCAAACAATCCACAATGTTCCCTGAACCATCGAAGCTACTGCGGATGCCCGACTCGCAGCACTTGATGGCTGTCGAGTAACATCCAGAGTGGTGGCTCCATCCCACCTTCGGTGTTCCTGCACCTAGCCCGTTGAGTCGCGCGCGCTCTGCGGGATCCCGCAGGGCCTCACCGACAGAAGGGGCAAGATATGGAGCCGGAAGATCCGCAGTTGACCAGGCTGTTCGAGCTGGTCGTAGCTGCTGAGTTGGTAACTGCCTTGCAGTTGCTGACCAGCAGTGAAGAGCCCTTCCATTGGATCGGGCTCTTCCTGCTGATCGCTTGCCTGCCGAGCTGCAACTCGACAGGCAGGTAAGCCAAACCCTGGGAGGGCGTCACCGTTGGCGGCGTCCTCCCCTCACTTCCAACCTAAGTATAATGATACCCCTTCTTGGCCAGAGGCAATCTCAGGGTGCATTGGGTGAAATTCGCAGCCTTGCCAACCACCGCTGCACCCACCAAGCTCTCGGTTGGTCGATAGCGGCTCCGCCCGCCCTGACCAGCGGCAGCAGCCCGACTGGTGTTGCCATCCCGTCTGCCGTCGACCCGCACTCCTGTGGAGCTGGCCTCCGCCCGGCCCGCCACGTCAAGACGGCCTTGACGCACGGTCGGACGCTGGCGGGTCGGGTGGTGGTCTGCTCGGCTCGCCCGGGTCGTCGGCTGGCGGGATGGCCCGCGCCACCACCCACGAACCCGCAACCCGCCCACGTAGCCCCGGCCATCCCGGAGCCGGAGCGCCCCCGCCGGAGGCGCGGTAACCGCCACCAGGCCGCCACCGTGACCGCCGCACGGACCCGGCTTGCCCTGCCCTACGCCGCGTCGCTCCGGCGCGGCGGGGCCGGCTGCCGGCGACGAACCCCCACCACTTCCCCAGCCCTTCCCGTCTGCGGCGGCCCCGGGCTCCCCGCCCTCCGCGCCAGCCGCCGGGCATCAGGCGGGACGGCCGCAGAGCGACAGCGGCAGCGGCTGGCACGCGCCCAGGCGGCGGCGCGTGCGGCCCGTCAAGGGCCGCCTTGAAGACGTACAGAAACTTTGAACCACATCGCCGGCAGCCGAGCCGGCCTCCTTCCCGCCCGGACCACTACCTGCTCCCCTAAATGTGCGGGGGTGATCCCGGCGGGGACGGTCAGAAGTCGTCCAGGTTGCCGGCCGGCTTCTGGTGGTCCGCTTGATGCGAGAATGGCGGTATGGAAGCTGGCCCTGATGTGACTGCAGAGTGGTGGACCACATCCGATGTCGCTGCGTACCTCGGCGTCAAGATCGCGACGGTGTCGAACTACCGGAAGCGTGGTCAGATGCCGGAGCCTGATGCGACGATCGGGCGTACCCACATGTGGCGCCCAAGCAGGGTTGTTTCCTGGCATGAAGGCCGGCCTCGGCCTGGTGTCGGTGGTCGCCCGAGCAGGGCTGGTTCAGACGAGAACTCCGGTGGGGTCAGCTCGCGCTGAGGGCTCGAACCTCGTCAAGGTAGGCAACCGCCCCCGGCTCTTTCGGATACCGCTCCCGCACCAGCGTCGCCAGTTCTTTCGAGCACATCAGGAGGGATGGCAAGGACTTACGATCTCCCTCCAATGCCCGGTGACCGTAGGTCACCGCCTGATCGAGGTCACCGGCACGTGCTGCCACGACGCCGAGCGTGATGCGCGCTTCGGCGTTGCGCATTGGTTTGCGTTCGGTTCCGTCCGGGTCCGTAGATGAACGGATGACCTCCCGGGCGTACATCTCCGCAAGGCGGTCTTCACCAGCGATCCGGTAGCAGTCCATCGCGTAGAAGTCGAACTTTGATGGGTCCACGACGAAGTGATGGTCAGTGTCCTCTGGATATGGCAACGACTCAAGCAGTACACGTCCTTTGTCTAGTGCCGTTTCCACCTGCCGCCTGTCGCCAATTCGAGCCCATGCCTTGGCACGTTGCGCGGCCAGTTGGACGGCTGCGCCGCTATGGGCTGCCACCGCTTCGCCGGCTTCAGCAGATGCGATCACGCCCCGGTAGTCGCCCTGGGTTAGGGCGTACCACGCTCGCATTTCGTAGGCCCAGCCGGAGATGCCGGTGTTTCCGGCTTCGTTGCCTAGTGTCAAGGCAGCCTTGCGGGTCCCCTCAGCGATGCTTCGTAGTCCCATGTCGTATTCCACGCAACCAACGAGCAGAGCGATCCATCCGGCGAGAGTCAACACCTCTTGGTGCTGGGCAAGGGTTAGCCGACGATCAGTTAGTGCGGTGATCCGGCGTAGCCAGGACCGACCTTCGATTCGTAGCTGCTCGGATGACATATAGGGGTACTCGCAGCAGAGGCGATCAGCGGTGAGTCTTAGCGCTTCAAGCGTGGCGTGAGAAACCTCGGAGCTTCGCAGGCGGGTGAGAATCTCGACCGTCTCCATGCCGGTGCCAGCAATCAGTTCAGCCTCTCCACGAGGCGTTGAAGGCGGAAAGAACGCGGCTGTGACGGTGCCGAAGGTCTCTGCAATGAGCGACTTGTAGTACCCATCCGGCTCGGAGCTTCCCGACTCCCATCGCTTCCAGTTTCGAAGCAGGGTGCTGTCGGCCGGCAGATGGTCGGCCGCGTGCGCTCGCATGGCGCGCACAGTCTCGCCCTGGGACCACCCGCGTGCGGTGCGTTCAGCTCGGAGCCTGGTCGCCCAGGCTGGTCGGTCGAGGTCAGCAGCTACATCAGCCATGCAGCCAGTATCACCCTCATACCGGGGACATGGCGAGGGGACTTGGTCCTGTCACCACAGTGACACCTGTCGTTCTTCCAAAGTGGAAGCGATCGTTGTGGGTGCCAGCGAAGCACCACAGAAATCCTGGCAGAGGCCTGGCGTAGTACCAACTGAGTTGGTACTCTGAAGTTGGGCAGTCATCCAACAGGGGATGCGCCTAGACACAGGAGGTTCGTTGTGAAGTTGTACGTGGACACCGCGAGCAAGCAGGTTCAGGTGACGAGGGACCCGGAGCCGAAGAACGACCAGAACGGCAATCAGCGGTCGGAGAAGGGAACTGGCCGGCTCATGTGGTCGACCCAGGTCTTCGTTCTCGACGAGACTGGCGGCGAGATCATCACTGTCACCACGGCGGGTGAGAAGCCGAGTGTGACGGTGGGGGTGCTTGTCGCTGTCGAGCAGTTGGAGGCCATTCCGTGGGCGACCAACGGGCGTAACGGTGTTGCGTTCCGTGCCGTGTCGTTAAAGCCGAAGGCTGGTAGTTCGGCGAGCAAGTAGGTCCTGCTCATCTGCGCTGCGTGAGCTTCTGGTGTCTGACGCGCGTTGCGCGTGAAGCGGCCTACGGTCCGCTGTTCTGATCCCATCATGGTCCGGGAGTGTTTCTGGCTCCTACGTTCCCGGCCCTGGCAGCCTTATGGTTGCCGATCTGTTGCACGGGGCCGGTGTGGCCCTTCGTGTCATGCCGGCCTTGGTGCCGGTTCTTCCCCCTATTTCATCTGCGGCCCGTTGGTCGCTGTCATGAGGAGGAACATCATGTTTCGTTACATGGTCTCGTTTAGCTACCAAGCCCCCACCGGAATTGGTTTCGCTAGCACTGAGGTGACCTTTAGGCGGAAGCTCCGCTCGATGGAGGATGTGACTCGTGTCGGGAACGATATCCGTAGCGAGGGCTACGTCAATGCTATCGTACTCGGCTTTTCCCTGTTCGCCGACCCGCCTGCCCCTAGCGGCGGCAAGAACTGATCTACCTGGATAAAAAGCGTGGGGTCGGTACTGGCTCCTACACCTGCCGGCCCCACGCTCCGAACCCATCCGCCCCAATTGCTTGGGAGGACGTGTCATGTCCAAGTCTAGCCCCCGTCGCCGCTTCGGCGGGAAGTCCACCGGAACGGTGACGGTCATCGAGGCCCGGGTTCACCGGTCCTCGGCGCGTAACGCCAAGGTGGCGTTCGTCCTTACCGCGATCATTGTTGGTGGTCTTGCCGCTGTGGTGGCCACCTCCTACCTGCACCCGATCGTCGCGTTGCTCCTCGGTGGACTTATCGGGGTTCCCGCTGGCGCGTTTGTGTGGTTGCTGGTTCGGGTTTGGCCGGTCATCCGGCTGTTGTGGTGGTGGAGCACCGAGATCCTGCTGGCGGTCGTGCTGCTGACCGGCTGGGTGCAACTGGCTAACCACACCTCGACCCTGGTTACCCTCGTGGTGGTCGCTGTGGTCGTCGGCGTTCCCGCCGGCATCCCGAAGGTTCGCCGTCTGGTGATCGCTTGGTCCTGGTGCCTGATCGTGCGGCACCGACTGCGGGTGTGCTTCGCACAGTTCATCATCGCCAACCAGTCCGGCAGTCTGCCGCTGATCCTGTGGGCCACACCGACCCCGGTCGGTGAGCGGGTTTGGGTCTACCTACGTCCTGGTCTGTCGGCCAAGGATTTGGAAGGTCGCCTGGACAAAATCGCCGTGACCTGCCATGCCTCTACCGTGCACATCGAGCGCGCTTCGGAGGGCAACGCCGCCTACGTGCGCTTCGACATCAAGCGCCGCGAGGTGCTCAACGCCCGGGTGAACTCTCCACTGGTCGACGTGATCGACCCAAGTGCCCCGACGTCGGCGTCGCCGCTGACGGTCCCGACGGCCCTGGACCTGCCGGACGTCGAGGTGCCCACGGTCACCCTCCCGACCCAGGCCAAACCCACCGCCGGCAAGAAGCCGGCCCCAACCGCCAACGGCAGCAAGCCCGCGGCTTCCTCGTCGTCAGACGCCGACGACGACGTCTCCGACTGGATCTAACCCCCTCTGGGACGCGGGGAGCCATCGCGGCTCGTTCGTGTGGCTTCTCGCGCCCACCACTGGCCTCTTGGAGGGCACTCATGACCACCACGATTCCCACCACCACCACGACCGCTGCTGCGGTGCCGGTGGGTGCTGGCCTGTCGATGTTCGACCCGGTGTTCATCGGGATCGACGAGTTCGGCCAGCCCGTCTACCTCGACGTCGTCTACCACAACCTGCTCGCCGCCGGAGAGCCCGGCGGAGGCAAGTCCGGCCTGGTTAACAACATCTGCGGCCACGGCGTGCTGTGTGACAACACCCGCCTGGTGCTCTTCGACGCCAAACTCGTCGAACTCGGCCCCTGGCGTGACCTGGCTGACGCGTTCGTCGGCCCCGACATCGACTACGGCATCGACACCCTGCGCCGGCTGCTGGTCGTGGCCACCAACCGCTACACCTGGCTGCTGGCCAACCGACGCCGCAAGCTCGGTCCCGACGACGGTATGTCCGTCATCCTCACCGTCATCGACGAACTCGCCATGTACTCCACCGTGCTCGGCACCAAGGCCCAGCAGGAAGAGTTCTCCACCCTCCTACGCGGTCTGGTCTCTCTCGGCCGGGCCTGCGGCATGCCGGTGGTCGCCGCCACGCAACGGCCGTCGTGGGACATCATCCCGGCCAGCCTGCGGGACCTGTTCGGCTACCGGGCCGCGTTCCGCTGCACCTCCCTGAACAGCTCCAACATCATCCTCGGTCAAGGGTGGGCCGAGCAGGGCTACACCGCATCTGACATCGCCCCCACCAACCAGGGCGCGGCCTACCTCCTGGCCGAAGGCGGCATGCCCCGCCGGATCAAGGCCGCCTACCTCACCGACACCGACATCTACAACATCGCCGACTACGCCGCCTGGACCCGAACCCCCACCCGCACCACCGGGCTGCCCGAGATGGGGCTGGCGGCATGAGCACCCGGGAAGCCGCCCGCGCTCGGGCGAACAACCAACGCGCCGCCCAGTACACCGAAATCTGGGTCACCGGCAGGTCCGAAGACCTCGCCATGATGATCGACGTCGCTAGCCGCACGGGACGACTCGTCTACGTCTCCGCCCCACACCCGATGGGTGGTGGCGACCCCCGCCACCGCCGCTACCTACGGCTACGCACCTCGTAAACGGCCGGCAGGACCAGCACATCCGCCTGCCAGCAGAGCTGGTCCTGCCGACCTCCCACCACAGCCCTACCGAAAGGACGTGGCTGCCATGAAGGCTACCCACCAACCGCCCACCCACGCACCGGTCACCACCGCTGACCTGCTGCGAATGGCCGCCCTGTACCTACGCCAGCACGGCTGGACCCAGGGCACCTACTACGCCACCACCACACCCACGAACTACCCGACCCCGCCGGCCTGCGCCGCCGGGGCCATCGGCATCGCCTGCGCCGGACACACCGTCGAGCACTTCACCCAGCTCGACCCCGACACGCTCGCCGACTACCTCGCCACCCTCGCCGCGTTCGTCGACCACCTCGACACCGCCTACCCGATGTTCCTCATCGACGACGACGGCTTCGCCCTCGACGAGCACACCTCGCCCTACTCGTGGAACGACGACCCGGCGCGTACCGCCGAGCAGGTCATCACCGCCCTCGAAGCGGCTGCCGACGAGTCGGACCAGCTTCACCTCACCGGAGGTCAGAACTGATGTTCACCGTCAAGGCGTCCTTGACACCCGCGCCACGGCAGAAGCGGCGTGAGGTCATCGAAAACGACGAGTTCGCCGGCTTCACCCGCCGCATCATCCGCGCCCACGGCCGCCGAGTCTCCACCGGAGACGTCGAAGCCCTCCGCGACCTCGTCGCCCTCTCCGCAACCCTCGACAACGCCATCACCGAGGCTGTCGCCGGCCTGCGCGCCTTCGGCTACTCCTGGGCCGAAATCGGCCAGCGGCTTGGAATCTCCCGTCAGGCCGCCCAACAACGCTGGAGCGGTGACCGGCCATGACCGACTTCGGTCACCACAAAGCCCTGCGCGCTCGGCGGACCTGCCGGCACTGCCACCAGGTCAAGGACTACTACATCCCCCGCCGTTTCGGCTGCTGCCTCGACTGCCACGAAGGGAGCTACTGATGCCCACGGACTCGACCACCTTCACTGAACAGTTCGCCGCTGAATACGCCCGCAACGCGGTACCGACCATGCTCAAAGCGATCGGCGTGATCAAGCGCTACAACCGGTTCGTTCTACTCGGGGCGTTGCTGACCAGCTACCTGCACCAGGCCCACTACCTGTGGACCCAAAACGCCGGCTACTTCGCCTACCTGGTGCCACTGATCTTCGACGCCGCCATGGTGTCCATGCTCACCGTCGTTCGCACCGCCGGTATCGCCCGCGACGCCAAACGCGGAGCCATGGTCGTCTTCGCCGGTGCCGCCCTGCTGTCGGCCACCATCAACTTCGCCTCACCCGGCAGCCTCGCCCTCCGCGCGGTCTTCGCCCTGGTGGTCGTCCTCGTCATCGGCGTCGAACTCGTCGCCGGACGTATCCGACCGGACTTCGCCGCCATCGAAGCCGAAGCCTCCGCCCTACTCACCGCCGCCCGCGACCTCGCGGCCAAAAACCACCACAACACCCCACCCGCCGAACTGGCGGACAACCCCGGCCAGCTCGTCAACGAACCGCCGGCCCCGGCCACCACACCGACACCCCGCCCGGCCGCCCCACCAACGATCAACCCGCAACCAGCCACCCCACCGACACCGGAGGCGGTCAGCGTCCCCGATCACATGCTGCCCATGGCCCGGTTCGCCGCCGTGCAGCACGAACAGGCCACCGGTAACCCGATTACCCCGGCCGAGCTGGCCGACCGGCTCGATGTCACCCCGGCCACCGCCGGCGGCCTCCTCGCCGCCCTCAACCCCACCCCCATCAACGGACACCACGTCCTTACCGGTGATGCCCGATGACCATCGTCCTGGTCGACATCACGCACACCACTCACACCTGCCCCGCCCACCACCAGCCACATCCTTACGACACCCGCCGCACCGTCATCGACATCACCCCCGGCGGCCCCTGCCGCGCACCGGTCACCATCCGCTGCGGCAACACCACCGTCCAAGTCCCGTGTCACCGACACGAGCCGGCAACACGCCAATGCGGCGCCTGCCGGACCATCGTCACCGAACACACCATCACCACCCGCCCCCACGAGGTGGGCGCTTGATGGCATCGACGCTGGACCTCACACCCCGCGCTACCGCCCGGGGTGTGGGCTCGAACGCCGACACCGCCCCGCCGGTCTACGGCTACACCGCCGCCGGCTCCGCCTTCCTGCGCGCCACCCAACCCGACTACTACGGCTGGCTCGAACACGTCCGCGCCGCCGGAGCCTGCACCCGCCCCATCCGCCTCACCGGCAACCTCTACACCGTCGAGCAGTCGACCGGCCGTGTGCTCGACCAGCGGCACACCGACACCATGCCCGACGCCGCCATCTACACCGCCTGCGGCAACCGCCGCGCCACCATCTGCCCCTCCTGCGCCCACACCTACCAACGCGACGCCTACCAACTCCTGCGCTCCGGCCTCGTCGGCGGCAAAGGCATCCCCGAAACCGTCGCCGCTCACCCGGCCGTGTTCGCCACCTTCACCGCACCATCCTTCGGCACCGTCCACACCCGCGTCATCCGCAAGCACACCTGCGCCAACCGGCGACGCTGCGACTGCCGGCCCGAACCCTGCCACGCCCGACGCGACCACGGACTATGCCCCCACAACCGGCCCGCCGTCTGCTGGGCCCGCCACGAACCCGACGACACAGCACTCGGCCGGCCGCTGTGCCTGGACTGCTACGACCACGACCACCAGGTCGTCTGGAACATCTTCTCGGGCGAGCTCTGGCACCGCACCAAACAAGCCGCCCAACGACACCTCGCCAAACTCGCCCAGCGCCGCGGTATCCCCCGCGTCGAGGTCGTCACCGCCACCGGCAAAACCCGCACGGTCCCACCGGTACGGCTCTCACCCGGCAAAGTCGCCGAACTCCAGGCACGCGGAGCGGTCCACTTCCACGCCATCGCCCGCCTCGACGGCGTTGACGGCCAGGACCCCGACGCCATCGTGCCCCCACCTGCCGGCATCACCACCACCGACCTCATCGACGCCCTCCACCACGCTGCCGCACACATCGCCTTCGATACCCCCACACACCCCGACCGGACCGACGGATGGCCGATCACCTGGGGCGAGCAGGTCGACGTCCGCCCTATCACCACCGGCAACGTCGGTGACGTCACCGACGGCATGGTCGCCGGCTACCTTGCCAAGTACGCCACTAAAAGCACCGAGGCCACCGGGCACACCTCCACCCGCCTCACCACAGATTCGATCGGCGACTACGCCGACCCAGATGGCGACCACACCGCCCGCCTCATCGACGCCTGCTGGCGCATCGGCCGACCCACCCACACCCCCACGCCCCTGTCCACGCGGCCCCGCGACCCCCGACCCACACCCCACTTCATCGACCGCTGGCAGTGCCCCGACTGCGGCACCCACACCCGCTACCCCGCCTGCCCCACCTGCGTCGCCCACCGTCAAGCCACCCTTGACACCGAACACGCCAACAGGCCACCGGCCACCAACCCCTACGCCCGGCTACGGCGATGGGCGCACATGCTCGGCTACGGCGGCCACTTCCTCACCAAAGGTCGCCGCTACTCGGTCACGTTCCGGCTCCTCCGCGACACCCGCATCACCTACCGCCGCCACGAACACCACCAGGCCTACGAACACACCAACACGCCCGGCACCGCCGACAACCTCCACGACCACACGAACCTGATCGTCGGCACCCTCACCTTCATCGGCGTCGGCTGGCACACCACCGGAGACGCCCTACTCGCCAACACCGCCGCCGCCCTCGCCCGCGAACGACGCAACATCGGCCGCGAAGAACTCACCCACGAACACGCAAATTCCTCGGTTGATGTCGTATCGGCCGCCGCATAAAACCGAACTGAGAAAGGATTGCCGATTGACCACCACCACCCTCAACAGCCCGATCAAGGCTCTGTATCGCATCCCCGACGCCATGTCCCTACTCAGCCTGTCCCGCTCTGTGATCTACGAACAGATCCGCGCCGGGCGCCTGCGCACCGTCCAGCAAGGCCGCACCCGCCTCGTCCCCGCCGCCGCGATCACCGCCTACGTCGACCTACTCGAACAGGAAGCCACGGAAGGAGACACCCGATGACCGCCCGCCGCGCCCGAGGAGAAGGCGGCCTGCACTGGGACGAAACCCGGCAACGCTGGATCGCCACCATCACCGTCGGCTACACCCCAGCCGGCAAACGCATCGTGCGCAAAGGCAGCGGCAAAACCAAAACCGAAGCCCGCACAAAACTACGAGAGAAGATCCGCGACTACGAAGACGGTCTCGCCTTAGTCCAGGACGGGCACACCGTGGCCGATGCACTCAACGACTGGCTCACCTACGGACTCACCCAGCAGTCTGAAAACACCAAGTCGAACTACACCACCCTCGTGCGCTCCCACATCATCAGCGACCTTGGAGCGAGGAAGCTGCGGGACCTCAGCGCTACCGACGTGGACCGCTGGCTCCTGGTCAAGTCCCACCACCTGAGCACCCGCACCCTGCGGCTGCTCCATTCCTTGCTGAATCGCGCGGTCAACCGTGCAATGGCGCGAGACAAGGTCAAACGTAACGTGGTAGCTCTCTGCGCCGTTCCGACTGGCCGCAGCGGACGACCATCAAAGTCGCTCACCTTCGACCAGGCCCTGGCGCTCCTGGTTGCCGCCGAGGGCAGTTCCCTGCACGCCTACATCGTGCTTTCTCTTCTGACGGGCGCACGCACCGAAGAACTCCGTGCCCTCACCTGGGCACGCGTTGACCTGGCGGGCGACCCGGACCGCAACCCACCAACGCCACCAGCCATCCAGGTCTGGCGCTCGGTCCGCGTCGACGGAGACACCAAGACCAAGAAGTCCCGCCGCACACTGGCTTTGCCAGCCCGGTGCGTTAGCGCCCTCACCGCCCACCATGAACGCCAGGGCCGGCCTGATGCTGACTGCCTCGTCTTCGCCTCCACCGCCGGCACAGCCCTCGACCGGCACAATGTTCTTCGGGCCTTTCGCCCGGTCGTCGCCAAAGCGGACCTTGATCCGCGCGACTGGACCCCACGCGAGCTACGACACAGCTTCGTGTCCCTGCTGTCCGACAGCGGCATGAGCATCGAACAGATCGCCGACCTCTGTGGGCACTCTGGCACGACCGTCACCGAGGGCGTATACCGGCACCAGCTCAGACCGGTGCTCTTAAGCGGCGCGATCACCATGGACCGGCTCTTCGGCGCTGAGGCATAGTCACTCAGTTAGTCACCCAGCCATAAGCAAAGGGCACATCCATCAATTGGATGTGCCCTTTGAACTGCGTCGGGACGGCCGGATTCGAACCGACGACCCCTTGACCCCCAGTCAAGTGCGCTACCAAGCTGCGCCACGTCCCGATGCTTTCGCCGGCTTCCCCGCGACAGCCGGTATAGCCTACCGCACGATCTTTCCGTTGCCCGTATCCACCCCTCCGTGCCAGCACCCGCCCTCCCGGGCCAGGCCGGGAGGGCGGGTGGGCTGACGGTTAGCCGTGGGCCTTGCCGCGACCGCCGGGCCCGACCTTCTTGCGGGGGCGGACGGAAATCTCGATCGGGCTGCCCTCGAAGCCGAACTCCTCCCGGAGTTTGCGCTCCACGAATCGCTGGTAGCCCGCGTCAAGTGGGCCCGTGGTGAACAGTACGAACCGTGGCGGCGCCGCTCCCGCCTGGGTGGCGAAGAGAATCTTCGGTGCCCGTCCCCCACGCACCGGGTGCGGGGTGGCCTGCACCAGCGCGGTGAGCCACGCGTTGAGCTGTGCTGTCGGTACCCGGGTCTCCCAGCTGGCCAACGCCCGCCGGAGCGCGGGGGCGAGCTTGTCCACCGCGCGTCCGGTCCGGGCGGAGAGGTTCAGCCGAATGGCCCAGGGAATGCGGCGCAGTTCCCGCTCGATCTCCCGGTCCAGGTAGTACCGACGGTCGGCGTCCACCAGGTCCCACTTGTTGAAGGCGATGACCAGGGCCCGGCCGGCATCGGTGACCATCGACAGGATTCGCTGGTCCTGTTCACTGATGACCTCGCTGGCGTCGAGCAGGACCACCGCAACCTCGGCGGCCTCGATCGCCGAGGCGGTACGCAGGCTCGCGTAGTACTCGGTTCCGCTGGCCTGTCCGACCCGCTTGCGCAGGCCGGCGGTGTCGACAAGCTGCCAGGCCTCGCCGCCGATCTCGACCAGGCTGTCCACCGGGTCGACGGTGGTGCCGGCGACCGCGTCAACGACGGCCCGGATCTCCCCGGAGAAGCGGTTGAGGAGGCTGGACTTGCCGACGTTGGGCCGGCCGACGAGGGCAACCCGGCGGGGGCCACGCGGACGGTCCTCGACGATCTTGGGTGCTTCCGGTAGCCGGTCCAGGATGAGGTCGAGCAGTTCGCCGGCGCCCCGGCCGTGCAGGGCCGAAATCGGATACGGCTCCCCCAAGCCGAGCGACCAGAGCGCGGAGGCCTCCATCTCGATGGAGCTGTTGTCGGCCTTGTTCGCCACCAGGATCACGGGCTTGGCGCTGCGGCGCAGCATCTTCACTGCCGCCTCGTCCACGTCGGTGGCGCCCACCACCGCGTCGACCACGAACAGGACCACGTCGGCGGTGGTGATGGCCGACTCCGCCTGGGCGGCGATGGCGGCGGCACGGTCCTTCGCATCGGGCTCCCAGCCGCCGGTGTCGACGACGGCGAACTGTCGGCCGTTCCACTGCGCGTCGTATGGAACCCGGTCCCGAGTCACCCCGGGTACGTCCTCGACGACCGCCTGCCGACGCCCGATCAGTCGGTTAACCAACGTCGATTTTCCCACGTTGGGCCGGCCAACCACGGCCACCACCGGCTGCGGGGCGGTGGCTTCCTCGGCGTCGGGTTCAGGTCCGTCCCACCCCACCCAACCGGTTGGCTCGTTCATCGCCCCACGCCCCGCTCGGCCAGCATCTCCTGCAGGCGCGCGACGACCTCGTCAATGCCGAGTTCGGTGGTGTCCAGCACCACGGCGTCCGGGGCTTGCGTCATCGGGTCGGCCTTGCGAGTCGAGTCCAACCGGTCCCGGCGGGCCAGGTCGGCGGCGGTCTGACCCGCGTCGGTGGCGTCCTCGGCGCTGCGTCGGGCTGCCCGGGCGGCCTCGGACGCGGTCAGGTAGACCTTCAGATCAGCGTTTGGGGCTACTACCGCACCGATATCGCGCCCCTCGATCACGATCCGACCGGCGGTGGCGGCGAGGTCCCGCTGCCGGTTGACGAGCATCGAGCGGACCGCCGGTACGGCGGCCACGGCCGAGACAGCCCCGGTCACCTCGGGTCCACGGATCTCCCCCTCGATGGGTACGCCGTCGGCGGTCACGCCGTATCCCTCGGGATCGGTGCCGATGCCGAGCTCGGTTTCCCCGGCGACCTTGGCCACAGCCGACGGGTCGGCTAGGTCAACTCCGGAGCGGAGGACCGCCCAGGTGACCGCCCGGTACATCGCGCCGGTGTCGAGGTAGCGGGCGCCCAGGGCGATCGCGAGTCGCCGGGAAACGGTGGACTTACCCGAACCGGACGGCCCATCCACAGCGACCACGCAGCGCCCGGTCCGTACGTTTTCCTCCACCGCAGTCCTCCTCAGTCCGTACCTCGCGGGTCCACACCCGCGAGCGGTGTCTGCCCGCCGACAATCATGCCTGGCACGGTGCGCTCCCCTGGTGCCGCACCTCCGGGAGCGACCGCCCTCGCGCAGCGGGCCGCACGGAGCCTACCGGCTGCGGTACCCGCCACCGCCGCCGTCAGTCGCCGACGGCCTTGAACAGCGCAGCGACCTCCGCGTTGGTGAGCCGACGGGTGCGTCCGGCGCGGAGGTCCCCGAGCCGGATCGGCCCGATCGAGGTACGCACCAGCCGGGATACCGGGTGGCCGACGGCGTCGAACAGGCGCCGTACGATGTGCTTGCGTCCTTCGTGCAGGGTTACCTCCACCTGGGCGGTTTTGCCCAGCGTGTCCACCACCCGGAACGCATCCACCGTGGCGGGACCGTCGGTCAGCTCGACGCCGGCGGCGAGGCGCCGGCCCAGCGACCGCGGGATCGGGCCGGACACCTCACACAGGTACGTCTTGGGCACCCCGTAGGAGGGGTGCATGAGCCGATGCGCGAGCGTGCCGTCGTTGGTGAGTAGCAGCAGGCCCTCGCTGTCCGCGTCGAGGCGTCCGACGTGGTAGACCCGCTCTTCCACCCGGTTGCCGAGGAAGTCGGCGAGGGCGGTCCGGCCCTTCTCGTCCGCCATGGTGGAGACGACGCCCCGGGGCTTGTTCATGGCGAGGTAGACCAGACGGACGTCGGCTTGGAGGCGCTCACCGTTGACGTAGATGGTGTCGGAGGTCGGATCCGCCCGGTCACCGAGCTGGGCGACCCGGCCGTTCACTGTCACCCGCCGCCGGAAGATCAGGTCTTCGCAGGCACGTCGAGATCCGACACCGGCGGCGGCGAGCACCTTCTGGAGGCGTTCCGGGCCGGTGTAGACGGGCGCGTCGGGTTTCGGGGCGCGGTTATCGCGAGGCATCGGCGAGGTCTTCCACATCGTCGGGGAGGAACGGAGCGAGCGGCGGCAGGTCGGTGATGCTGTCCAAGCCGAGCTTCTCCAGGAACAGGGTGGTGGTCCGGTAGAGGTGGGCACCGGTTTCCGGTTCGGTGCCGCACTCCTCCACCAGCCCGCGAGAGAACAGGGTACGGATCACCCCGTCGCAGTTCACACCGCGGATGGCGGAGATCCGGGATCGGGTCACCGGCTGCTTGTAGGAGACCACGGCCAGGGTCTCCAGCGCGGCCTGAGTCAGCCGCACGGTCTGGCCGTCGAGGACGAACCGCTCCACGTAGCCGGCGTACTCCGGCCGGGTGTACAGGCGCCACCCGCCGGCCGCTCGACGCAGCTCGAAGCCGTGTCCGCGGGCGGTGTAGTCGGTGGAGATGGCGTGCAGCGTCGCCCGAACCCGTTCGAGCGGCTGCTCCAGCACGTCGGCGAGGGTCGTCTCGGCGACCGGCTCGTCCACGACCAGGAGGATCGCTTCCAGGGCGCCGCGTAGCTCGGCGTCGTCGAGCACCGGCGCGGGGGGTGGCGCCGGCCCCCGTTGGCGGGACCGCCCCCGGCCGGGTACAGATTCCCGCCCAGCACCAGCCGATTCTCCGGGTACGGCGACGGCGCGGCCATTCGCAGCGGCACCGGGCGGTTCGGCGTCGGGTTCTCCCCCGCTCGGCGCGGTAGCGGCCTGTGCCTCTTCGACTGGTTTGGCCGATGTCTCGCGGTGGCGTTGCCATGGCGGGATCCACGCGGCGGCCTGGTCGGCCAGGGAGTCCCCGTGTTCCTCGTCACCCATCTCGCTCGTCCTCTGTCGTAGCCGGCCTTCCGCCGGGTTGCGCCGATCCTGCCGGGTACGACCTGGTCGCCGGGAGTGGCATTGCCTCCCCCGGCCCGGAGTCGACCGGCCCGGAGTCGACCGGCGGAGGGTCGGCCGGCCCGGCCCCGTCGGACCCGGCGGTGGGGAGCGTCCCCGCGTACTCGTCGACTTCCAGGTCACCACCGCCGTCGACGGGACCGGTCCAGCGTACGGTCAGCTCCTCCAGGGCCTCTTCCTGGGCGAAGGCGACCAGCCCTTCCCGGTAGAGTTCCAGCAGGGCGAGGAAGCGGGCCACCACCTCGAGGAGGGCCTCGCAATCCGCACAGAGCCCGGTGAACGTGGCCGTGCCGGCCCGGCGTAACCGCTCGGCGATGATCTCGGCGTGTTCCCGGACGCTGACCCGGACCTGGTGCACGTGCGCGATGGACACCTCGGGCGGCGGTTTCGGGGTGAACACCCGGACAGCCAGGTCCCGTAGCCGCTGCGGGCCGATGCCGAACACCAGGTCGGGCAGGGCCTGCGCGTACCGTGGTTCCAGCGTCACCGCCCGCGGGTACCGCCGCCCGCCGATCTCCTCGAGCGCCGCGATGTGCGCCGCCGCCTCCTTGTACGCCTTGTACTGCAGCAGCCGCGCGAAGAGCAGATCCCGGGCTTCCAGCAGGGCCAGGTCCGCCTCGTCCTCGACCTCGGCCGCGGGTAGCAACCGGGCCGCTTTGAGATCGAGCAGAGTCGCGGCGACGAGCAGGAACTCGCTGGTCTCGTCCAGATCCCAGTGCTCACCCATTGCCCGCAGGTAGGCGATGAACTCGTCGGTGACCTGGTGTAACGCCACCTCGGTGACGTCCAGCTTGTGCTTACTGATCAGTTGCAGCAGCAGGTCGAACGGGCCGGTGAAGTTGGCCAACCGAACGGTGAAGCCGCTGGTCTCCTCCCCGCCGCTGGCGGTGGTACCGGCCTCGGAGGGTGCGGGCTGGTCGAGGGGCGGTGCGGTCACCGGCAAACCGTAGTCCACCACCTGGGCGCCCCACTCCCGGTATACCGCTCCGCCTGGCTGCCGGTCTACCGCTCCGCCTGGGCGGCGATCACCTCGCGGGCGAGTTGCCGGTAGTTACGCGCGCCGGAGGAGGCCGGGTCGAGGGTGGTGATCGGTGCCCCGGCGACGGTGGACTCGGGGAACTTCACGGTCTTGGTGATCACCGTCTGGTAGACCTTGTCGCCGAAAGCCTCGACCACCCGCTGCAGCACCTGGCGACAGTGGGTGGTGCGGCTGTCATACATGGTGGCGAGGATGCCTTCAAGCTCCAGGTCGAAGTTGAGTCGCTCGCGAACCTTGTCGATTGTGTCCAGCAGCAGTGCCACGCCGCGGAGGCTGAAGAACTCGCACTCCAATGGGATGAGCACACCGTGGGAAACGGTCAACGCGTTGATCGCCAGTAGACCCAGGGAGGGCTGGCAGTCAATCAGGATGAAGTCGTATTCCTTGCGGATGCTCTTCAGCACCCGCGCCAGCGCCATCTCCCGGGCGACCTCGTTGACCAGCTGGATCTCGGCAGCGGAGAGGTCAATATTGGCCGGAAGCAGGTGCAGACCTGCCACGTCGGTCTTGATCAGCACGTCGTCGCAGGTAACGTCGTCCTGCATGAGGAGGTTGTAGACCGACAGGTCGAGGTTGTGCGGGTTGACTCCCAGACCGACCGAGAGGGCGCCCTGCGGGTCGAAATCGACCAGCAGCACCCGGCGGCCGTACTCGGCCAGCGCGGCGCCCAGGTTGATGGTCGTGGTGGTCTTGCCGACGCCGCCCTTCTGGTTCGCCATCGCGATGATGCGGGCGGGGCCGTGCCGATCGGTCGGCATCGGCTCGGGGATCGGCTTCCGCGTGGTGTACGCGGCCGGATCTGCCGGACCCAGGTCATTGCCGAGTGTGGACTGCTGCTCGCGGAGCTCCGACGTCCAGGTCTCGGCACGGCCACCGTCGCCAACCATGTCTTCGTTGCCCCCTCCCGACGACCACACCGGCGTCGGAGCCGACCGACGTCCTTCGCGACGCCGTCGCGAATCCTGGCCGCGTCACTTCCGCCAGGTCCGCGCCGAACCTGACTGTACGCCACCGACGAGCAGGCCGCTCAGCACCGGTCCGGCGTGTCACGCCCCTCAACCGAGCGCCCGCGGGTGGGCGGTCGCGTACACCTCCCGTAGCCGTTCGACGGTGACCAGCGTGTAAACCTGGGTGGTGGTGACCGAGGCGTGGCCGAGTAGTTCCTGCACGACGCGCACGTCGGCGCCGCCGTCGAGCAGGTGGGTGGCGTAGGAGTGCCGCAGCGTGTGTGGGGAGACCGCCTGCGGCCCGATATCCGGCAGGCCGGCTCGCCGGGCGGCGCCGCGCAGGATGGCCCAGGCGCCCTGGCGGGACAACGGGCCGCCGCGGGAGTTGAGGAAGACCGCCGGGGTGCCTCGGCCGGCGGCGGCGAGGCCGGGGCGGGCGCGCACCAGGTAGGCGTGCAGCGCAGCCACGGCGTACCCGCCGATCGGGACCAGCCGGTGCCGCCCGCCCTTACCTCGCAGCAGTACCGCACCGGCGTCGGTGTCGAGGTCGTCAACGGCGGCGCCGACCGCCTCGGAGATCCGCGCGCCGGTGCCGTACAGGAACTCCAACAGCGCCCGGTCCCGCAACCCGAGCGGCGCCTCCGCACCGCCGGCGGAGACCGCACCGCCGGCGGAGACCGGACCGGCGGCGGCCTCCAACAACCGGATCACGTCGTTAACCGGCAGCGCCCGGGGCAACCGGCGGGGCGGTGCGGGTGGGCGGACCTCACGGCTCGGGTCGGCCCCGGTCAGGCCCTCGCGCAGTGCGAAGCGGTGCAGACCGCGTACGGCGCTGACGGCCCGGGCCGCGGAGGAGGCCGCGAGGGGCGGGTGTTCCTCGTCCCCGACGCGCAGCCGGGCCACATGGGCTTCCACCTGGCCCGGGGCGACCGACGCCAGGTCGGTCACCCCGCTCGACGTGAGCGTGTCGAGATAGCGGGCCAGATCCCGCCGGTACGAGGCGAGGGTGTTCGCCGCGAGTCCCCGCTCGACGGCGAGGTGGTCCAGGTAGCCGCGGACGGCGCGGCGTAGGGCCGGCGCGGGAGCCGGTCCGGCCTCGGCCGCCGTGGTTTCCTCGCCGCCGGTCAGGCCAGCACCTCGGCCAACGGCAGGGTGGCCATGCCGTGCGCGTCGGCGACCGGGCCGTAGACGACCTGACCATCGTGGGTGTTCAGGCCCAACGCGAGCGCGGGGTCCCGACGCAGTGCATCCCGCCAACCGAAGTTGGCCAGCTCCAGGGCGTACGGCAGGGTCACGTTGGTCAGCGCGTAGGTGCTGGTGTGTGGCACCGCCCCGGGCATGTTCGCCACGCAGTAGAAGACGGAGTTGTGCACCGGGTACGTAGGTTCGGCGTGGGTGGTGGGATGCGAGTCCTCGAAGCAGCCCCCCTGATCGATGGAGATGTCGACCAGCAGGCTGCCCGGTTTCATCCGGGCGATCAGCTCGTTCGAGATCAGGGTCGGTGCCTTGGCGCCGGGCACCAGCACCGCGCCGATGACCAGGTCCGCGTCCACCACCGCCCGTTCGATCTCGTACGCGTTGGAGGCGACCGTCTGCAGGTGCCCTCGGTAGATCGCGTCGGCCTGCCGCAGTCGGGCCACATTCTTGTCCAGCAGCAGCACCTCAGCCTGGAGGCCGAGCGCGATGGCGGCGGCGTTCATCCCGGAGACGCCGGCACCGATCACCACGGTCTTCGCCGCGTACACGCCGGAGACGCCGCCCATCAGTACGCCGCGTCCACCGCCCTGGGCCTGTAGGTGGTAGGCGCCGACCTGCGGGGCGAGCCGCCCGGCCACCTCGGACATCGGGGCGAGTAGGGGCAGCGACTGGTCGGGCAGTTCGACGGTCTCGTACGCGATGGCGGTGACCCCGCGGTCCAGCAGCGCGTCGGTGCACTCCTTGGAGGCGGCTAGGTGCAGGTAGGTGAAGAGAACCTGGCCCGGCCGCATCCGGTGGTACTCCTCCGCGACCGGCTCCTTGACCTTCAGTACCAGCTCGGCGCTCTCCCACACCTCGTCCGCGGTGGGGAGGATCGTGGCACCGGCGGCGGTGAACTCCTCGTCGCTGGTGCTGGAGCCGACGCCGGCGCCGGACTCGACGAAGACCTGATGGCCGGCGCGGACGAACTCGTTGACGCCCGCTGGCGTGATCGCCACTCGGTACTCGTGATTCTTGATCTCCCGCGGGATGCCGACCTTCACGATGCAGACCCCCTTCTCCAGGGCTGCTCGCCCCGGCTGCTCGGCGCCCACGGCGGCTCCGTTGCCGCAGTGCTCAGGCCCCGCCGGCGGCAGTCTAGGCCGGAGTCGACCGTCAGGGAGCCAGCACTGTGATATGTCGTCGGCGCTCCCGCTGACGATGTGTCAGGCGGCGTGGCCGGTACTCGGCAGTAGTCCGCTTCACTTCCACCGGACCGGGTTGAAGGGGCCGCCGGTGGATCACTATCCTGCCGCTCATGACTCACCCCAATCCCCAGCCCGAACAACCGGGTCACCAGCCCGGACAACCGGGCTGGCCCGGACAACCGGGATACCAGCCCGGACAACCGGGCTGGCCCGGACAACCGGGATACCAGCCCGGACAACCGGGCTGGTCCGGACACCCGGGCTGGTCCGACAAAAGTAAGCTCGTCGCGGGCCTCCTGCAGATCCTGCTCGGCGGCTTCGGCATCGGCCGCTTCTACATGGGCGACACCAAAACCGGCGTGCTCCAGATCATCGTCACCCTGGTGACGTGCGGCGTTGGCAGCCTATGGGGTTTTGTCGACGGCATCCTGATCCTGGTGAACGGTGGCGTTGACGCCTACGGCCGGCCGCTGCGCGACTGACCCAACCTCACCGTACGTGAAGGGGGGCCGCGAGCGGCCCCCCTTTCACGTACGGGTTCAACGCGGCAGTGGTGTCCCGGCCCGACGCAGCGCCGTCCAGCCCTCGTCCCGAGCGCGAGCGGCGGCGAGCAGCCCGGCCACCGTCGCGGCGTTGGTGATTCCCCCGGCCAGAACCATCTCCACCGCCTCGTCTAGGGCAACCCGGACGATCTGAAGATCGGCTTCTTCCTCGGACCGGCCGTGTCGTCGGCCGACCGGCACCTCGGTGAGCTCGCGGGCCAGGAACACCCGGACCAGTTCATTGGTGAACCCGGGTGAGCTGTGCACATCGACCAGGACATCGAGCCGACCGGCGTGCAGGTCAGCCTCCTCGGCCAGTTCCCGGCCGGCGGCAGCCGCCGGGTCCTCGCCCGCGACGTCCAGCAGGCCGGCCGGCAGCTCCCATAGGTGCCGGCCGACCGGATGCCGATACTGCCGGATCAGCACCACCCGACCGGCCTCGTCCAGGGCCACCACCGATACCGCGCCGGGGTGTCGGGCACAGTCCCGCAGGGCGGTGCCGCCACCGGGCATGGTCACCTCGTCGGTGACCACATCGAAGATCCGACCCCGGTACCGCTCGACGCGCGAACGCACCTGGTAACGGTGCCCTGCCGTGCTCACGAGGTCGAAGTCGCCTGCGCCGTGGAGGTCCCGCCGTTGCTGGCTGCCGTCGTCGCCGTACCGTCCAGGTCGACCGGGAGCTGATCAGCCTGCGAGTACTCGAGCGCCGCCGCCACGAAGGACGCGAACAGCGGGTGCGGGCGGGTCGGACGGCTCTTCAGCTCCGGGTGCGCCTGGGTGGCCACGAAGAACGGGTGCAGGTCGCGATCCAGTTCGACGAACTCGACCAGCCGCCCGTCCGGCGAGGTCCCCGAGATGTGCAGGCCCGCCTTGGTGAGCAGATCACGGTAGGCGTTGTTCACCTCGTACCGGTGCCGGTGCCGCTCGCTGACCTCGGTGCTGCCGTACGCCTCGGCGACGATCGACCCCTCGGTGAGCACCGCCGGCCAGGCCCCGAGCCGCATGGTGCCACCGAGGTCGCCCCGGCCCGCCACGATGTCCTCCTGGTCGGCCATGGTGGCGATGACCGGATGCGTGGCCTCCCCGTCGAACTCCAGCGAGTTCGCACCGTCCAGCCCAGCGAGGTGGCGGGCCACCTCAATGGTCATGCACTGGAGGCCGAGGCAGAGGCCGAGCAGCGGAACGCCGTTCTCCCGGGCGTGCCGGGCGGCACCGACCTTGCCCTCGATACCGCGGACGCCGAACCCGCCCGGGATGACGACACCGTCAACGCCGGCCAGGGCGGCCGCGGCACCGGCCGAGGTGACACATTCGTCGCTGGGCACCCACTTCAGCCGTACCCGGGCCCGGTGCCCGAAGCCGGCGGCACGGATGGCCTCACTCACCGACAGGTACGCGTCGGGCAGGTCAACGTACTTACCCACGAGCGCGACGGTGATCGTGTGCCGGGGCTGGTGCACCCGCTCCAGCAGGTCGTCCCAGCGCGCCCAGGCCACGTCCCGGAAGGAGAGGCCAAGCCGACGCACCACGTACGCGTCGAGGCCCTCCCGGTGCAGCACCTTCGGGATGTCGTAGATGCTGGGTGCGTCCGCGGCGGCGGTGACCGCCTCCAGGTCGACGTCGCAGTAGAGGGCGAGCTTCTGCTTGACCTTGTCCGGGATTTCCCGGTCGCAGCGCAGTACCAGTGCGTCCGGCTGGATGCCGATGCTGCGCAGCTGCGCGACCGAATGCTGGGTGGGCTTGGTCTTCAGCTCGCCCGACGGCGCCAGGTATGGCACCAGCGAGACGTGCAGGTAGAAACAATTGTCCCGGCCCAGATCGTGACGGATCTGCCGGATCGCCTCCAGGAACGGCAGCGACTCGATGTCGCCGACGGTCCCGCCGACCTCGGTGATGACGACGTCCGGCACCTGGCCCTCGCCGTCCGGTTCGGCCATGCCGAGCACCCGCGACTTGATTTCGTTGGTGATGTGCGGGATGACCTGGACGGTGTCCCCCAGGTACTCGCCGCGCCGCTCCTTGGCGATCACGTCCGAGTAGATCTGCCCGGTGGTGACGTTGGCTTTCCCGGACAGGTCCCGGTCGAGGAACCGCTCGTAGTGCCCGACATCGAGATCGGTCTCGGCGCCGTCCTCGGTGATGAAAACCTCACCGTGCTGGAACGGATTCATCGTCCCCGGATCCACGTTGAGGTAGGGGTCGAGCTTCTGCATCACCACACGCATGCCACGCGCGGTGAGCAGGCTGCCGAGGCTGGAGGCGGTCAGGCCCTTACCCAACGAGGAGGCCACGCCCCCGGTGACGAAAATGTGCCTGGTCGTCTGTACTGAAGGGGCCAAGGCCTGCTCCCGTGTCGTCTGTCGCGGTCGTGCAGACCGCCGTGCCGATCAGCAGAGTGATCACGCGATCCACGGGATTCCACGCTAACACCCCACCTGGTCCCGCCGCCCGGCGCACCCGCCGGTGGCATCGCCTTCCGCTACCGGATCAGACCGACGTGACCTCGTCTGATGCCCGAGCCGTTGGGATCTTGCCGGCGGTTGGGCCGGCCTCCCGCCGGTCCACCGCCACCGCACCGGCGTCGCCGTCCCCGGACGGTCGCGGGTCGTCGGCCGAACCGACGCCATCCGGTGGCGAGTCAGCCGGGCCGTCGGCGTCGGTTACACCGCGGTCGGCACGGCCACCTTCGGCACCGACGTCATCCGAGGGCCGACCTCGATCCGGCCCGCCGCCGGCGCCGATCGAGCCCGCTGGGCTGCCGTCCCCTCCGGGCGTCGGACTGGTCCGGTCGGTGGAGTGGTCCAGTACCCGCAGCGCGGCGAGGGCCGCCATCGGCACCACCACCGCGACCGCCGCCCCGGCGACGTCCAGCGCCACCCCGCCCAGCAGTCCACCGAGCACCGCCGCGACCGCGATCCCGGTCATCGCTCCCCGAACTGCCGGGTAGATGCCGAACAGCCGCCGCAGGCCACCCCACGGCTGCAGCAGGGCGAACCACACCAGGAGCACACCGGCCAGGGTCAGCACCGTCAGCGGGCTGTCAAAGAACGTCATCAGGTTGGCGGAGCTGACCCGGTGCACAATCAGGCCCCCGGTTCCGTCGCCAACCGCGGCCAGGAACCGGCCCAGATCTCCTCGCTCGCCGATTGGACGGTCGAGGTCGACCAGGGCGAAACCCACCGTCACCGTCAGCCCGGCCATCGTCGCCCAGGCCAAGCGGGTAAGCGTCAACCACCCACTGGCGCTGATCGCCGCGGCGAGGCTCACCCCGGCGGTCAACGCGACCGCCCCGGTGGAGTCGGCTCCGAGGTAGGGGCTGCCGACCAGCACGACGGCGGCCCCACCGACGACCACGATCACCACCGGTCGCCGGGAGCGACGAACTCGCTGGGCGAGCCAGCCGGCCAGGAGCAGCACCCCGGCCAGCAGCACCCCAAGTCCTACCGTGCCCAGGCCGACGAAGCGGCCCCCATCCACCGCGGAGTAGCCCACGACGCCGTTGAGCTGCAGGTGAGCGCCGGTCAACACGTCGGCGCCGACCGTGAGCGTAGCCAGAAACGCCACCGCGCCCAGTGGCCCGAGGGTACTCCCATAGCTGGGCAGTAACCGGACGAGCGCCGTCGCGGCGACGGTCAGCCCGAGGGTGACCCCGGCGAAGCACCACCCGGGGTGCCCACCCCGCCACCACGGGACCAGGTCTGCCAGAAGTGCGGCCGGCAGGGCAAGCGCAGCCGCGACGAGCAGCAACTCCATCACCGCGACGATCCGCCGGGACACCGGCTGGGGACCGTACGGGCCGGCGTGCCGTCGAGCCCGGCGCAGCAGCGGTAGCACGGCCACCCCGAGGAGCACCTGCACGGCGGCGAGTAAACCGAAGAACCAGCCGGCGACACGGCGCTGGGCTCCGGCCTCCCGATCGGCGTCCACCGAGCCGGCGATCGCGGTGGCGAGGTCGGCGGGCCGGCCACCGACGGATTCGGCGGGCCGCCCCAGAAACGCAAGTTCGGGCAGTGGCCGACCCAGGGCGGTCAGCGCGGTCGGTGCGAGGTCAACCAGCTGCAGGTAGCCCGGACGGTCGGTGGTCGGGGAGGTCAGCCAGCCGCGTTCCCAGCCCTCGCCATCGGCGACCGCGACGTGCAGTCGGGACGGCTCCTCGGTGTCCGCCACTCCGGCGACGATGACCAGGGAGCGGGGCGGGCGGGCAGCCAGCACCCGGGCCAGCTGCGCGTCGGCCGCGCGGGCGGCAGCGGCCCGGTCCGCCGGATCCGAACCATCGACGACACCGAGATCGACGATGCTGAGCACGCACGAGCGCAGGAGGTCGGTCGGATCCGCCGGCAGTTCCGGCGCGTACCGGTCCACCCGGCCGAACGGCCGGGCAGCGGCCACCGCCGCACCCGGGCCCACCGCGACCGAACAACGCACCGACTCCGACAGCGAGCCCGGCACGGCCCCCCAGGAGAGCCGTTCCTGGTTCGGTAGGACGGCACCCTCCTGGTCCGGCAGGTTCGCACCGATTCCGTCCGGCCGTTCCACGACGACGTCGGTGGGCGGGCAGGTTCCCTCCGGCCGTTCGCCGGGCCAGGCGGCGAAGCTGCCCGCCCCAAGGGTGAGCCAGCCGTCCACCGGGCAGGTGGGCTGCTGGGCGGAGCGCACCGCCAACGACCCGATCGAGCCCTCCTGCGCCAACCGCCACAGTGTCGGTGTCGTCTGCGCGTCCACGTCCTCCCAGCGCAGCCCGGCTACCCCGGCCAGGACCACGAAATCGGCGGTCCGCTCCGGGGGACGGGCCGCCGGCCGGGCGGCCAGCGCGGCAACACCGAGCGCCACGACGAGTAGCGTCAGCAGGGCGGGGGTGAATCGGCGCAGCATTACGGCTGTCCTGTCGAGGGTGCGTCGGTGTCCGGGCTGGTGGGGCCGGCCGTGCCCGAAGACAGTTCGGCATAGAGGGCGACGAGTTGAGCGCAGGTTTCCGCCTCGGTCGGCCAGGTATCCGCCTGCCGGCGGGCCCGCTGACCCAACTCGGCCCGGCGGGTCGGGTCACCCAGCAGACCACCGACCGCGGTGTCAACCGCGTCGACGTCACCCGGCGGCACCAGAATGGCCGCGTCGTCGACCAGCTCCGGCAAGCCGCCGACCGCGGTCGCCACCAGCGGCACACCGACCCGCATCGCCTCCTGCGCGAACAGCTGCCGGGCCTCCCAGTCACTGGTGACCACAGCGATGTCGGCACCGGCCAGCAGGTCGGCCACATCAGTACGGTGCCCGAGCAGGGTCACCGGTGCGCGAGCAGCAGAGATCCGGGCGGCCAGTTGCAGGTACGCGGGTCCGGTGCCGGCGATCACCACCGCCGGCACCGGATCACGGGTCCGCCACCGGGCAGCGGCGTCCACCAGGAGGTCGTACCGCTTCTGGGGATGAAGTCGGCCAACCGACAGGATCAGCGGCTGGTCGTTGCCAACGCCGAACTCGGCGCGGACCGCGTCGCGGCGGCGGTGCGGCTCGGGCAGCGGCGGCGCGGCGACCGGGGCGAACCGGGCGTCCGGCGCACCCAACGCGGTGGCGCGTGCGACCAGGTCGGCGGAAGCACCGAGGGTCACCTGAGCGCCACGGGCAACAACCCGCTCGACCAGACGTGACACGCTGCCGCGCAGGCCGCCGCTGAGAACGGCGTTGTGCCAGGTCACCACCAGTGGGGCAGCCGGCCGGGCGACGACGGCGACCAGTCCGGCGCGCAGCCCGTGCGCGTGCACCGCAACGACCGGTTCGGCGGCCAGGGCCCGGCGAAACGCGGTCACCGCCCGCAGGTCGGCGGGGGTCGGGTTGGCGGGGATCTCCACCGCCTGGAAGCGGGCGCCGGCACCGGTGAAATTGAACTGCTCTTCGGTCGCGGCCGGGCCACAGACCAGCACCGCGATGCCCGCGCTGATCAGCCCGGTGGTCAACGACCGGACGTGCTGTCCCACACCGCCGGTGCTGGAGGCGAGCAGCAGGGCGACCGTGCCGCCCCGGCCGGCCCACGGGGTCGGTTCCGTCACCGGGACACCGTCTCCTTCCCGTCGCCCCGCTCCGGGGGGACGTCATCTTTCCGCTGTCCGCCGGCCGGGGTGGCCGACCGCCTCCCGCGGGTCAGCCCGAGCTTTCGCAGCGCTCCGGCGAGCAGTGGTCGTACGTCCGGCCGGTCCAGTATCCAGACCACCGCGAGGAACACGACACCGACCACGACACCGGACAGCATGCCCTGTACGAGGGCCACCGGCGCGCTCGGGGTGCCGTCGGTGGCCGCCAGCAACCACCGCGCCACCGCCCAACCCACCAACGCGGCGAGCCCTCCGCCGATCACCCCGGCGGCCCCGGCACGGCGAATTCCGGCCAGGGCAGTGGCGCCGGCGGTCCGTCGGACGGCGAGCACCAGCAGGGCACCGAGCACCACCATCCCCACCGAATTTGCCAGGGTGACCGCCGGAACCCGGTCCCGCAGCGGCAGCACGGCACTGAGCAGTAACGCCACAACGGGCACCACGAGAAAACCGACGGCGATCGCGCCGGTGGCCGCCCGCGCCTGCCCCCGCGCATAGAGGGCGCGGCTCAGCACGGCAAAGAGCCCGTAGCCAATCAGGCCGGGCGCGAAGCCGGCGATCCCGGCAGCGGCGGTCGCCGCCGCGCCGCCAGCGGGGAAGAAGAAGTACCCAACCGGCACGGCCGTACCGACCAGGACGGCCGCACCGAGGCAGCTCAGCAGCAGCACCCCCCGGGCGGTCGGGGCCAGCGTCGCCCGGTAGGCCGCCTCGTCCCCGACGGACCCGGCAGCGGCCAGGCTCGGATAGGCGGCCACCGCCAGCGGCACCGCCAGCACCGCCCACGGCAGCAGGTAGACCGTCTGGGCGAGCTGGAACGCGCCGAGGTTGCTGACCGCACCGTAGGAGACCTGGTTCAGGCTCACCACCAGCGCGACCTGCTGTGCGGTCACCGTCACCGCGCCGGCCACCGCGAGTCCACCGACCCGGGTACGGGCATCGGCGGGGAAGCGGAAGCCGAGCACCGGCGCGTATCCCAGCCGGCGGAACGGGAACAGCAGCGACAGGGACAGCACCGCCACTCCGGCGGTCGTCCCCAACGACAGCAGCAGTTCCCCGCCGCGGCTGACGCCCGCCACGCTGGCCAACCGCCCCTCGGCGGCGGTGAAGCCCAGGTAGACCGCGATGACGGTAAGGCTGGACAGCAGTGGGGCGATCACCGGCCAGGCGAACCGTCGGTGGGCCTGGAGCACCCCGGTGAGCACGATGCCGACCCCGTACAGCGGCAGCTGCGGGGCGAACACCCGCAGCATCCGCTCGCCGCTGGCCTGCTGGGCGGGGTCGAGTCCGCCGCCCAGCAGCTCCACGATCGGGCCGGCCAGCAGCGCCACCGCCAGCGCGAGCGGCACCAGCAGGGTGAGAACCCAGGTGAGCAGCGCTCCCGTGGTCCGGGCAACCGCGTCCCGGTCCGCCGCCGCCACCGGAGCGGCCAGCAGTGGCACGACCAGGCTGGCGAGGGCACCACCGGCGACCATCTCGAAGATCACGTTCGGAGCGGCGTTCGCCACCACATACGTGCCACCAAGATCGGTGGGCGCGAGCGTCCAGGCAAACACGGCGGTACGGCCAAAGCCGGCGAGCCGACTGACCACGGTGAGTACGGCGATCAGCGCGGCGGCCCCGGCTACTCGGCCGGCGGCGGCGTACGGGGCCGGGTTCGTCACGTCAGTCGGCGCGACGGCCCAGCGCGTCCAGCTCGCGCAGCCCGGGGGTCTGCTGAATGACCTGGGTGAAGCTGATCCGCTCGCTGGCGGCGGTGAGCCCGGCGAGGACGGCGAGCAGACCGGCCCGGCCGACCGGGCCGGTGCGCGCCGCGAGGGTGACGCCGAGCAGCGCACCGAGCGCGTTGGCGCCGCTGTCGCCGAGCATCACCTCCTCGTCGAGGTCAGCGGGGAGCAGCCCAGCGGCGGCACCAGCCGCACCGGCGACGATCCCGCCGTGCGGGCTTGTCACCAACGGTGAGCCGAGCAGCAGCCCGGATTTCACCGCCCGGCCGGGCCGCAGGTCGAGCAGGTTGACCAGGTTGGCGGTGCCGGCGATCACGCCCGCACCGAGGAGGACGTCCATGCCCCGGCCGACCGCGCCCTGCCGCTGCCGGCGCGGGTGCCGGGCGACGTCCGGGTCACCGGCGAGCAGCGTGGCGGCGGCGAGCCCCGCCGCACCCACACCAACGATCTTGACCAGGCCGGCGGTGATCCGCCCTTCGCGCAGCCCAGCGAGGTGCCCGGTGAAGCCCTTGGCGGACTTCTGCTCCGGCCGCGCGCCGACCACGTCGTCGTAGAGCCCCACCGCCCCGGCGCCGAGGCCGGCGACCAGGGCAGCTCCGCCGGCAGCGGGACCCGGTGCGCCGGCGGCACCGGCGACCGCGGCACCGGTAGCGAGCGCCGGGCCAGCCGCCAGGGTCACTGACCGGCCCCGAAAGTTCGTCCGCTCCAACGCTGGGCCCGCCGGTGAGGTTTGTACCGCACGCAACGCGTAGCGAGCGACGGCGGCACCGGCGCCGGCGACGACGAGCCGACCGAACCACCTCACGCCGTCACCTCGTGCCTCGCGGCGACCAGATGATCCGCCTGGCTGTGGCCCGCGACGGGTTGCTCGGCACGCTCACTCACACCGACTCCTTCCGGTTGGCGGGACAGAACCCGATGTTGATCGTCACGATTCCTGGGGCAGGGTGGGAACCAACGACCCGGCGTTGTCACCGACACCGTAGTGACCCGCCTTGTCCTCGGTGACCTGCTGCGCCAGGGCGAGCGCGGTGACCAGTTGCCCCTGGACGGTGTTGGCGTTGTCGACTGTGGAGATTTTCGCGGCCAGTACCGCGTCGTCCCGGACGAAGGCCACCAGGTTCCCGCCTTCCGAGCCGGTGCCGCCGACCACGGTCGTGCCGGTCCGATCAAACTGCTCAGTGATCTTGACTACCGACTCATCCTTCTCCGAGGAGTCCTTGTCCGTGTACGGCGGGCCGCTGACCACCACGACCGCCTCTGCCGACTGGGTGAGCCGCTCGGAGGTGGTGAGATAGTTGGCGTTCGCGTACGCGGCCAGCACGGCCCGCCGGTCGGCCTCACTGATCGGCGTCGCCTCCGGCACCCCGTCCAGCAGCACCGTGGCCAGCAGCGCGCTGGAGGTCTCCACACCATGCCCGTTGCCGGGCAGGTTGGTGGTCGGCGCGTTGGTGGGACGGGCCGCGGTGACGGCCAGTTCCAGCAGGTCGTTGTTGTTGTCCGGGTTGATGAACTTGTCCTGCAGGTCGACCCGGCCGACCACGTCGGCGTTGCCGAGCTGAAGCATATTGACCACGCCGTCGGTGTGCTTACGCCCCGTCGGCAGACTGAGCACCAGCACTCTCTTGCCGGTGAGCCGGCCTGGCATGACCACCCCGGCCAACTCGGCGGCGAAGTCATCCTCGCGGGTCAACTCCTCCTCGAGGTTGTTGACCGTCTGGCGCAACACCTGGTTGTCTTTCCGCAGCTCATTGACGTTGTCATTGAGAGCGTCCGCCACCGGCCCGTTGAGCGCGGTGGTACCAACCACCAGGCCGATCGCCAGCGCCAGGAAAACCGCGGTCAGGGACACCACGTGGTACCGGAAGTTGATCACACCTGCAGCCTCTTTGTCGGGTGGACCGGCGTCAGAAGAGCCGTTCCAGCTGGAACACGAAATTGTTCCACCACTCGGAGACCACACCCAGGTACGCCTTACCGACGGTGGAGACCGCCACGGCCGAGGCCATCGCGGCAATCGCGGACAGCACCAGCAGCAGCAGCGAGGACCCGGAGATGTTCTGCCGGTAGAGCCGGCTCACGCCCTTGGCGTCAACCAGCTTGCCGCCAACCTTCAGCCGGGTAAGGAAGGTCGACGCCATCCCGCCCCGCCCCTTGTCCAGGAACTCGACGAGCGTGGCGTGCGTGCCGACCGCCACCAAGAGCGAGGCACCCTTCTCGTCGGCGAGCAGCATCGCCAGGTCCTCGCTGGTGGCTGCGGCGGGAAAGGTGACCGCCGGGACGCCGAGACCATTGACCCGGGCCAGCCCGGGCGCCCGTCCGTCCGGGTAGGCGTGCACCACGACCTCAGCGCCGCACCGCAGCACGTCATCGGTCACCGAGTCCATATCACCGATGATCAAATCGGGTGGGTAGCCGGCCTCAACCAGGGCGTCCGCCCCGCCGTCCACGCCGATGAGTACCGGCTTGAACTCCCGGATGTACGGGCGCAGCACATCCAGGTCGGCCTTGTAGTCGTAGCCGCGCACCACGATCAGGCAGTGCCGGCCCTGAATTTCGGTGCGGATGTCCGGAACGCCCACCCCGTACAGCAGCAGGTCCCGCTCCTGCTTCAGGTAGACCATGGTGTTCGCGGCGAACGCCTCCAGCTGGACCGAGAGCCCTTCCCGAGCATCGGCCATCGCCTTCCCGATGGTCTCCGCATCCTGCAGATCACCGTGGGCCACCGGCTCTTCGCCCAGATAGACCGTGTTGCCATCGATCCGGACGGTGTCACCCTCCTGGATCCGTTCGAAGACGCCCTCGCCCAGATCGTCCAGGAGCGGAATACCGGCTTCGATCAGCACTTCCGGGCCGAGATTGGGATAGCGGCCCGAGACCGACGGCTTGGCGTTGAGGACTGCACCGACACCAACCGCCACCAGCGAATCGGCGGCGACCCGGTCCAGGTCAACGTGATCGATCACCGCAATATCACCGGGACGAAGCCGGCCAACCAGACGTTTTGTCCGACGGTCCAGGCGGGCAGTGCCGCTGGCCCGGCCCGGCTCAGCGGGTCGGTTCCAGCGCAACATGGGTAGACGCATCGTGACCATCCTGGCATGTAAAGCGGGCGACCTTCACGCGACATGCCTGCGCGGGCCGCCAGTCCAGACAAGCACACTACGGCGAAGCGGCGTGCCGGTGGTGCTACCGGCGCGCGGTTACGCCCGCCGCTCTCGCGCGGCCACCGCCAGCAACTCCTCAGCGTGCGCGATTCCCAGATCCGAATCCGGCAACCCCGCAAGCATACGGGCGAGTTCCCGCGCCCGTTCCGTGTCCTCGACCACCCGCACTCCACTGGTCGTCACCGCACCGCCGGTGTCCTTCGCCACCACTAGATGCCGGTCGGCGAAGGCAGCAACCTGGGGCAGATGGGTGACGACAAGCACCTGGTGGCTGCGAGCCAGCCGGGCCAGCCGACGGCCAATCTCCACCGCGGCCTGGCCACCAACCCCGGCGTCAACCTCGTCGAAGACCAGCGTGGGCGGACCGCCCGAGCCGGCGAAGACCACCTCGATGGCGAGCATCACCCGGGACAGCTCACCACCGGAGGCACCCCGCTGCAGCGGCAGGGCTGGCGCGCCCGGGTGGGCCAACAGGCGCAGCTCCACCTCATCGCCGCCGTCTGGCCCGAGCCCGACCTCGACACCATTGACCGAAAGGCCGGGTTCGGACTTCCCCACTGGGCGGGGCAGCACCCCCACCTCCACCCGAGCGTGCGGCATGGCCAACCCCGCCAATTCCGTCGTGACCTGCGCCGCAAACCGGGTCGCCGCCTCCTGTCGCGCCACCGACACCCGACCCGCCAACTCGGCCACCTCGCCGGCCAGCCGGGACACCTCCCGGTCCAACTCGTCGAGCAGTTCGTCCGAAGAATCCAGATCGGACAGTTGGGCCCGCGCCCGCTCAGCCCAGGCGATCACCCCGTCGGTGTCGTCGGCGTACTTGCGGGTCAGCGCCCGCAACGCGACTCGTCGCTCGTAGACCGCCTGCAGCCGCGCCGGATCAGCGTCGAGCCCCGCCAGATACGTCGACAACTCCGCGGAGACATCCGCGACCAGGGTCGCCGCCTCCTCCAGGCGCGCCGCCAGCTCCCCCAGGGCGGGGTCGGTACCGGACTGCCCGTCCAAGGTACGGCGGGCGGTGCCGAGTAGCGTCGTGACATCCGGGGTGTCCTCGGCGGCCTCCATTCCACCGGACACGCACTGCTGGGCCAGCCGCGCCGCCGTCCGCAGCCCCTCGGCGTGCTCCAGCCGCTGCGCCTCCGTCTTCAGCTCGTCGTCCTCGCCCGGCTGCGGATCAACCCGGGTGATTTCGTCGAGACCGAGGCGCAGCAGGTCGGCCTCCCGATTCCGCTCCCGCGCGTTTCGACGCCGGCTGGCCAGGTCGTCCACCACCGACCGCCACCGGGTGAACACCTCGCGCAACGCGTCGAGCAGCTTCTCGTGCTCCGGACCGGCAAACCGATCGAGCGCGGCGCGCTGCTCGGCCGGGCGCAACAACCGCAGTTGGTCGGACTGACCGTGCACCGCGAGCGCCTGCTCACCCACCTCGGCGAGCATCGACACCGGCATGCTCCGGCCGCCGAGGTGGGCCCGCGAACGGCCTTCTGTGGTGACAGTGCGGCTGAGCAACACCGAACCGTCCTCGTCCGGGTCACCGCCCGCGTCAATGATCCGGGCAGATACGGTCTCGGCAGCCCTTCCGGCCAGCCGCAGTCGACCCTCGACCACCGCGCGGCCGGGCTCGGCCCGCACCCGCCCGGCGTCGGCGCGCCCGCCAAAGAGCAGACCGAGACCGGTCACCACCATGGTCTTACCCGCACCGGTCTCACCAGTGATCACGTTCATTCCGCCGGTCAACGGCAGCGTCGTGTCCTCGATGACACCCAGTCCGGTGATGCGTAGCTCTTCCAGCACAGCACCCGACAGTAGACGCGGTGCCCGACGCTTGACCAGTCGACAGCCGCGGGCACCGGCGGTGGCCTGCTCAGTGTCGGCTGCCCCGCCAGCCCTGCACCGGCAGATCAAACTTGGCCACCAGCCGGTCGGTGAACGGCCGGGCGGTCAGCTGCACGATCCGCACCGGCAGGGCCCCGCGCCGCACCGTCACCCGAGCGCCCGGCGGAAGGTCGTACACCCGCCGTCCGTCACAGCAGAGCACCGCGAGACTGGTAAAGGGGTCCACGGTGATGACGAGGGTGGACGTGGGCGCGGTGACCAGCGGCCGGCTGAAGAGCGCGTGCGCGCTGATCGGCACCAACAACAAGGCCTCCACCTCGGGCCACACGACCGGGCCACCGCCGGAGAACGCGTACGCCGTGGAGCCGGTGGGAGTGGCGCAGACGACTCCGTCACAGCCATAGCGGGACAGCGGCCGCCCGTCAACGTCAACGAGGAGCTCGAGCATCTGGGCCCGCTCCCCCTTCTCGACGCTGATCTCGTTCAACGCCCAGGACTCGATCGTCGGTCCATCGTCGAACTCGGCGGTCACGTCCAGGGTGAGCCGTTCGTCCACCGTGTAGTTACGACGCACCACGTCCCGGACCACCGAGTCCAGGTGGTCGATCTCAGCCTCGGCGAGAAAGCCGACCTTACCCAGGTTGATCCCGAGTAGCGGCACCTTCGCCGGCCGGGCCAGCTCGGCCGCCCGCAGAAACGTACCGTCCCCACCCAACGCGAAGACGATCTCAGCGCCCTCCGCGGCTTCCGGACCGGTCACCGGAACCGCCCCGGGCAGGTCGAGATCCTCGGCCTCCTCGGCGAGAACGCGAATAACGAAGCCGGCCGCGATCAGATCCCCGGCAACCGCCCGCGCGTGTTCGGTGCTGCGCCGCCGCCCGGTGTGCGTCACCAGCAGCGCGGTCCGGTTCACCACGCCCGCCGTACCGTCCGAGGCCCGCTGTCGGCCCCACACGCCACCCGGCCCACCCGACCGCTCACCCCGCTACCTCCTCCGTAGCCGTGCCGGACCGACCGCCGGTGGCCCCGGCCGCCACGACCGCCCGCACCCGCTCCGGATCAGCCGCCGGCGCACCCCGGCGTAACCATACGAAGAACTCGACGTTCCCGCTGGGCCCCGGCAACGGGCTGGCACAGACATCAGCGAGACCCAACCCGAGCTGGTCCGCCGCAACCGCCACCGCCAGCACCGCCTCGGCCCGCAACGCTGGATCACGCACCACGCCCCCGGCGCCGACCCGATCGCGCCCCACCTCGAACTGCGGTTTCACCATCAACGCCAGATCGCCGTCCGGTCGGGTACAGGATGCCAGGGCCGGCAACACCAGCCGCAGGGAGATGAACGACAGGTCGGCGACGGTAAGGTCGACCGTACCGTCGATGGCCGCTGGCGTGAGAGTACGCACGTTGGTCCGCTCGAAGACGCGTACCCGCTCGTCGTTACGCAGTGGCCAGGCAAGCTGCCCGTACCCGACATCAACCGCCACCACCTCAGCCGCGCCGGCACGCAGCAGCACGTCGGTGAACCCACCCGTGGAAGCACCAGCGTCGAGGCAGCGCCGCCCAGCCGCGGCCAGCCCGCGCGGGCCGAAGGAGGCCAGTGCGCCAGCCAGCTTGTGCCCGCCCCGCGAGACGTACTCCGAAACCGGATCCGCTCCCGTGACCAGCAGCGGATCTGCAGGGTTGACCAGCGCGGCAACCTTACGGGCGGGGACCCCGCGTAGCTGAACGCGGCCAGCCTCCACCAAGGCGGCGGCCTGCTCACGCGAGCGGGCCAGGCCACGGCGGACGAGTTCCGCGTCCAACCGGGTACGACGTGCCATACCTGTTTCTCCGGGTCTTAGGACTGGTCAATGCTGGCGAGGGTTTCCCGCAGCGTTTCGTATGCCGCCTCGTACTGCGCGATCTGGTCCGCCAGGGGTAGTCCGGCGGCGTTGACCATCGCCTGCACGGCGGCGTCAACCGCCGGGTTCGGCGCCGCCGTCTCGACACCGGCCGTCTCGACACCGGCCTTCTCGGCGGCGAACCCAGCCGGCGGCGCTGGTCGCGGTGCCCCCGGTCCGGCGCCTGGCGGAACGCCCGGTGTTGGACCGGGGCGGGGCAGGGCGGTCACGGCCGCCCGCCAGCGGAGCCCAACCAGCGGTGGACGGCGCTCACTCCGGGCCGCCTGGCTGCTGCTTACCCGGCGCCTTCTTCGCGACCGTCCGCTTCTCGACCGCCTGCTTCGCGACCGTCCGCTTCGCGGCCGCCTGCTTCGCGACCGTTTTCTTCGCGAGTGTCTGCTTCGCCGGGCTGGTTGTGGTCACGGTTGTTCCGGGCGAAGGGTCCGCTGCCACGGTAGGCAGAGCAGTCAGCGGCGACACCGCCGGTTCCGCAGCACCACCCGACGCCATCGGATGGACTGCGTCCACGTCCGTCGGATGAACTGCGTCCACATCCGCCACAGCGTCGCTGTCGGCGAGCGTCGTCGCCGATCCGGTTGGTGCCTCCCGTAGCTGCCGCTCCAACTCGCGTACCCGCCGGGTCAGCTCGGTCACCTCGTCGGCGGTGGCGAGGCCGACAGCGCCGAGTGCCCGTTCGACCTCGAACCGGACCAGCTTGGCTAGCGCTTCCCGGTTGGCCGCGCTGGTGGAGACCAGTTCCTCGGCAAGCGCCTGAAGCTGGACCGCGGTAGCGCCGCCCGCGCCGACCACCCGCCGCGCCGTCTCCTGGGCCTTCCTCCGAGGTGCCTCCGTCAGGCCCATGGCCAACGCAAGGTAGGAACGCCACGCGTCCTGCATGCCTGAGTCCTTCCGCGAGAGGGGAGTGTGCGGTCCTCACGCTACCGGCGTGGCCAGGCCACCCGTGCGGTACGGTGCCGGAGAGTGGGTGTGGCGAGTCGTGGAGGCGATGTGGCTAGCGTTGACGAGTGCCGGCAGGCGTTGCGGGACCTCACCGCCCGGCTGAACGGCAACGCCGAGACGGTACGCGAGCACGTCGGCTTGGACCGGACGCTGGCCTGCCGCATCACCGACCTGAACGCCGCCTTCCACGGCCGCCTCACCGACGGCCAGCTGACCGACCTCACCGACGGTGACGATCCGAAGGCCAAGATCGCCCTGAGTACCACCAGCGAGGATCTCCTCGCCCTGGTCCGCGGGGAACTGGACATCACCCGCGCGGTGGCATCCAGACGGGTATCGGTCAAGGCCAGCCCGTTTGACCTGATTAAACTTCGCAAAATCCTCGGAGCGAGCTGAGCACGGCCCTAATCCCCGCGCCCCGATGCTGGAGCTGCTCAGCTGGACGACAGGTCGAACGTCGCCAGCGCCCGCTCAGCCGCCGAGGAGACCGCCCGCACCGGGGATGACCGCCCGGTGGACCAGGCCGCCGCGCAGAGCGCCGGCAGCGCGTCCAGCGGGCGTCCCGCACCAGACAGCTCCAGCCGGCCGTCACGAACCACCGCCGACCACCCATCGGCCTCCGCCGGACCCGACACCCGCACCACCGCGGCCGGCTCGAAGAGCCCCGCCAGGTCCACTGACACAAATGTCGGTCGATGCTCTGGTCCGGCAGCCAGCAACTCGGCCACGTCGCTAACCCCAGTCAGCACAAACAAGCTGTCCAGCCCCGCTCGGACCGCGCCCTCGATGTCGGTGTCCAGGCGGTCGCCGACGACCAGGGCACGCCCCCCGCTGGCCCGCCGGGAGGCAGCGACGAAAAGCTCCGGCGCCGGCTTACCCACGACCAGGTCTGGATCCCGACCGAGCGCGATCCGCACCGCGGCGACCAAGGCACCGTTGCCGGGTAGGGGACCCCGTTTGCTGGGCAGCGTGCGATCGGTGTTGGTAGCAACCCAGGTCGCCCCGCCCCGAATCGCCACCGTTGCCTCAGCCAGGTCGGCCCAGCCAACCTGCGGGCCGTACCCCTGAACCACCGCGACCGGATCCTCCTCGGCCCGCGCGACCGGGGTAAGCCCGGCAGCGCGGATCTCGGCACGCAGCGCCTCCGCCCCCACGACCAGGATCGGTGTCCCCGCCGGATACCGTTCGCGGAGCAACTGAGCGGTGGCCGCCGCAGAGGTCAGCACCTCCTCCGGGCGGGCGACGATGCCCATGCCGGTAAGCAGGTCGGCCACCTCACTGGACCGGCGAGAGGCGTTGTTCGTGGCGTACGCGACCGCCCGGTCTTCGGTATGCAGCTGGCGCACCGCCTCGATCGCCCCGGAGATCGGCTGGTCGACCAGGTAGATCACCCCGTCCAGGTCGAAGATGACCAGGGCGTACCCGTCAACCAGCCGCCTTCCGCCGGTCCGCGTCACTTCCCGGTACCCGCCTCATCGCCGTCAGCCGGGCTTTCCGGGTCGCCACCGGGCCGCTGCGTACTGGGACCGCTCGGGTCACCAGTACCGGCCTCCGAGGTGTCGTCGGCACTGCCGACCGACGCATCGTCCGAGGCGTCGTCAGCACCGTCACGGGCCCCGGCAGAGTCAGCGTCGGGCATATCCCCGTCAACGGATTCGGCATCCGGCTCTTCCGAACCCGTGCCGAGGCCACCCGGGCCAGCGGCGACGTCCTCGACGTCCTCCTCCTCGTCGCCTTCGATCATCACCCCGTCGAGCTCCAACAGGCGCTCAGCCGCGTCGGTCGCTCCGTCAGTGTCGACCTCCGCAGCACGGGAGAACCACTCTCGGGCCTCCTCACGCCGGCCAACCGCGAGCAACGCATCCGCGTAGGCGTACCGCAGCCGTACCGTCCACGGCTCCGCCGCCTCCCCGGTCAGTTCCGGCACCTGGAGCATCGCCACCGCAGCGTCCTTCTGGCCCAGGTCGCCCCGTGCGCCAGCCGCAACGATCAGCAGTTCCCCAGCGACCGCGCGGTCCAACTCCTTCCGGTCTGCCCCCCGGTACAGATCGACCGCACGCTCCGGGCGGCCGAGCGCCCGCTCGCAATCAGCGAGCACCGCGAGGTGACTCTGTAGGCCGGTCATCCGGTGGTACGTCCGCAGCTCGGCGACCGCCGTCTGCCATTCACCGGCGTGGTACGCGGCCAGGCCGACTGCCTCACGGACGGCAGCGATACGGGCGGCGAGCCGCCGGGCTGCGAGGGCATGCGCCAGCGCTTCAGCCGGGTCTTCGTCAATCAGCTGACCGACTGCAACCAGGTGCCGGGCCACCTTCTCGGCGGTCGGCTTGGCCAAGGCAAGCAGTTCGGCACGAACGTCTTTGTCCAGGTCGGTGGCGACAATCTCGTCAGGAAGCTCCGGTCCTACCGGGGCGTTAGGCTCAGACCGGCGTTCCGCACGACGGTCGCCACCGCGGTAGCCGCCCTCACGGCGGTCACCACCGCGGAAGCCATCCCGGTCACCACCGCGGTAGCCACCCTCACGACGCTCACCACCGCCGCGGTAGCCGCCCTCACGGCGCTCACCCTCTCGGTAGCCGCCCTCACGGCGCTCACCATCCCGGTAGCCGCCCTCACGGCGGTCACCACCGCGGAAGCCATCCCGGTCACCACCACGACGCTCACCATCGCGGTAGCCACCCTCACGGCGGTCACCACCGCGGAAGCCATCCCGGTCACCACCCCGGTAGCCACCCTCGCGGCGGTCACCACCACGACGCTCACCATCGCGGTAGCCACCCTCACGGCGGTCACCACCGCGGAAGCCATCCCGGTCACCACCGCGGTAACCACCCTCACGACGCTCGCCACCGCGGTAGCCGCCCTCACGGCGGTCACCACCGCGGTAGCCGCCCTCGCGGCGGTCGCCACCGCGGTAGCCGCCCTCACGGCGGTCACCACCGCGGAAGCCACCCTCGCGGCGGTCACCACCACGACGCTCACCATCGCGGTAGCCACCCTCACGGCGGTCACCACCGCGGAAGCCACCCTCACGACGCTCACCACCACGGAAGCCATCCCGGTCACCACCCCGGTAGCCACCCTCGCGGCGGTCACCACCACGACGCTCACCATCGCGGTAGCCACCCTCACGGCGGTCACCACCGCGGAAGCCATCCCGGTCACCACCGCGGTAGCCGCCCTCGCGGCGGTCGCCACCGCGGAAGCCATCCCGGTCACCACCGCGGAAGCCATCCCGGTCACCACCGCGGAAGCCACCCCGGTCACCACCGCGGAAGCCACCCTCGCGGCGGTCACCACCACGACGCTCACCATCGCGGTAGCCACCCTCACGGCGGTCACCACCGCGGAAGCCATCCCGGTAACCGCCCTCGCGGCGGTCACCACCGCGGTAACCACCCTCGCGGCGGTCACCACCACGACGCTCACCACCGCGGTAACCACGTTCGCCGCCACGCTCAGCGGCTCGGTCATCCCGGTAGGAGGGACGGCCGTCACGACGTGACGCGCCGTCACGACCAGCTGGTCGGTCTTCGTGTCGACGGGTGCGGTCGCCGCCGTGCGGTCCTGAGTTCACAGGTTCATCCTCCCTGATTAGGCCGGTGGTGGCGGCACGCAGTGAGGGCCGACCCGGGTAGGGTCGGCCCTCAACTGAAGTTTTGCCCGGCGGTGTCCTACTCTCCCACACCCTCCCGAGTGCAGTACCATCGGCGCTGGAGGGCTTAGCTTCCGGGTTCGGAATGTAACCGGGCGTTTCCCCTCCGCCATGACCGCCGTAACACTTATCGACATATCAAACACACCCAACACCACAGGCAATGTTTGTTTGCCAAGAGTTACACAGTGGACGCGTAGCAACTTAGTAGTCAAGTCCTCGGCCTATTAGTACCGGTCAACTGAACCCGTTACCGAGCTTACATTTCCGGCCTATCAACCCAGTCGTCTAGCTGGGGGCCTTACCCCACCAAAGGTGGATGGGATACCTCATCTTGAAGCAGGCTTCCCGCTTAGATGCTTTCAGCGGTTATCCCTTCCGAACGTAGCTAACCAGCCGTGCCCCTGGCGGGACAACTGGCACACCAGAGGTTCGTCCGTCCCGGTCCTCTCGTACTAGGGACAGCCCTTCTCAAGTATCCTACGCGCACGGCGGATAGGGACCGAACTGTCTCACGACGTTCTAAACCCAGCTCGCGTACCGCTTTAATGGGCGAACAGCCCAACCCTTGGGACCTGCTACAGCCCCAGGATGCGACGAGCCGACATCGAGGTGCCAAACCATCCCGTCGATATGGACTCTTGGGGAAGATCAGCCTGTTATCCCCGGGGTACCTTTTATCCGTTGAGCGACACCGCTTCCATTCGCCAGTGCCGGATCACTAGTCCCGACTTTCGTCCCTGCTCGACCCGTCAGTCTCACAGTCAAGCTCCCTTGTGCACTTACACTCAACACCTGATTGCCAACCAGGCTGAGGGAACCTTTGGGCGCCTCCGTTACCCTTTAGGAGGCAACCGCCCCAGTTAAACTACCCACCAGACACTGTCCCTGAACCGGATAACGGTCCGAAGTTAGATACCCAAACCAACCAGAGTGGTATTTCAAGATTGCCTCCACATGCACTGGCGTGCACACTTCACCGGCTCCCACCTATCCTACACAAGCTAATTCGGATACCAATGTCAAGCTATAGTAAAGGTCCCGGGGTCTTTCCGTCCTGCCGCGCGTAACGAGCATCTTTACTCGTAATGCAATTTCGCCGGGCCTGTGGTTGAGACAGTGGGGAAGTCGTTACGCCATTCGTGCAGGTCGGAACTTACCCGACAAGGAATTTCGCTACCTTAGGATGGTTATAGTTACCACCGCCGTTTACTGGCGCTTAAGTTCTCCGCTTCGCCCCGAAAGACTAACAGGTCCCCTTAACGTTCCAGCACCGGGCAGGCGTCAGTCCATATACATCGAATTACTTCTTCGCATGGACCTGTGTTTTTAGTAAACAGTCGCTTCCCCCTGCTCTCTGCGGCCATACAACGCTCCAGCAGCACGTGCCTTCACGTCTCCGGCCCCCCTTCTCCCAAAGTTACGGGGGCAATTTGCCGAGTTCCTTAACCACAGTTCACCCGATCGCCTTGGTATTCTCTACCTGACCACCTGTGTCGGTTTAGGGTACGGGCCGCTCGGAACTCGCTAGAGGCTTTTCTCGACAGCATAGGATCACTGACTTCACCTGAATCGGCTCGGCATCACGTCTCAGCCACACGCGCCGCGGATTTACCTACGACACAGCCTACACGCTTACCCCGGCACAACCACCGGCCGGGCTCAGCTACCTTCCTGCGTCACCCCATCGCTTGACTACTACCCGCCAGGTTCCCACGCTCCCCCAGCACAGTCCGAAGACCACACCAAGCTCGGATGGTTAGCACAACGAGGTTCATCAGGGACGCTCCTTCGCGGGTACGGGAATATCAACCCGTTATCCATCGACTACGCCTCTCGGCCTCGCCTTAGGCCCCGACTCACCCAGGGCGGATTAACCTGGCCCTGGAACCCTTGGTCATCCGGCGGAAGGGTTTCTCACCCTTCATTCGCTACTCATGCCTGCATTCTCACTCGCACCGCGTCCACAACTCGATCACTCGGCTGCTTCACCCCCGGCACGACGCTCCCCTACCCATCCACACACCTACACACAACCCAAAGGCCATGCGAAGTACACGCGTGAATGCCACAGCTTCGGCGGTGTGCTTGAGCCCCGCTACATTGTCGGCGCGGAACCACTTGACCAGTGAGCTATTACGCACTCTTTCAAGGATGGCTGCTTCTAAGCCAACCTCCTGGTTGTCTATGCGACCCCACATCCTTTTCCACTTAGCACACGCTTAGGGGCCTTAGCTGGTGATCTGGGCTGTTTCCCTCTCGACTACGAAGCTTATCCCCCGCAGTCTCACTGCCGCGCTCTCACTTACCGGCATTCGGAGTTTGGCTGATTTCGGTAAGCTTGTAGGCCCCCTAGACCATCCAGTGCTCTACCTCCGGCAAGAAACACACGACGCTGCACCTAAATGCATTTCGGGGAGAACCAGCTATCACGGAGTTTGATTGGCCTTTCACCCCTAACCACAGGTCATCCCCCAACTTTTCAACGTTGGTGGGTTCGGCCCTCCACGCAGTCTTACCCACGCTTCAGCCTGCCCATGGCTAGATCACTCCGCTTCGGGTCTAGGACACGCGACTCTAACGCCCTATTCAGACTCGCTTTCGCTACGGCTCCCCCACCCGGGTTAACCTCGCCACATGCCACTAACTCGCAGGCTCATTCTTCAAAAGGCACGCCGTCACCCCTAAAGGCTCCGACGGATTGTAGGCGAACGGTTTCAGGTACTATTTCACTCCCCTCCCGGGGTACTTTTCACCATTCCCTCACGGTACTATCCGCTATCGGTCACCAGGAAGTATTTAGGCTTACCAGATGGTCCTGGCAGATTCACGGCAGATTACAGGAGTCCGCCGCTACTCGGGAACACCCACAGGAGACTGGCAGTTTTCACCTACCGGACTTTCACCGTCTACGGTCAGCCATTCCAGACTGTTCAACTAACCACCAGCTTTATAACTCCCCACACGAGTGTCAGCCCGTGCCGCAGGGTCCCACAACCCCAACCACGCAACCCCTGACAGGTATCACACGCAGCCGGTTTAGCCTCAATCCGCTTTCGCTCGCCACTACTCACGGAATCACAATTGTTTTCTCTTCCTACGGGTACTGAGATGTTTCACTTCCCCGCGTTCCCCCCATACACCCTATGAGTTCAGGTGCAGGTGACATCACATGACTGATGCCGGGTTTCCCCATTCGGACATCCTGGGATCACAGCTCGGTTGACAACTCCCCCAGGCCTATCGCGGCCTCCCACGTCCTTCATCGGCTCCTGGTGCCAAGGCATCCACCGTTCGCCCTTGACAACTTGACCACAAAGATGCTCGCGTCCACTGTGTAATTCTCAACAAACAACCAACCCGCAACCACCACCCCGCACCAGCAACACCAACCCCACCCCCAAAAGAGGCAAAACCAGCATCCGGTATACGAGACAAGCCACGCCAGGCAACACCGCCACCCCCGCAACACCACCAAACGGCAACATCACAGGAACAACGGCCCAAGAAACAACCACACGGTCATTCCTTCAGGACCCAACAGGGTGTCCAACGCCAACCCCAGCCGCATCATCAACCCCTTCCAACCACCCCCCGAAGAGAGCGTGTACAAGAGCATCAAACCGCTGCCAAAACTGACTAGCCAGTGTCTCCGACCAATGAGCACCCCATCACCCAACACAGGCAACCGAGGCTCCATACCGCCCTTCGACGGATGGCGCTCCTTAGAAAGGAGGTGATCCAGCCGCACCTTCCGGTACGGCTACCTTGTTACGACTTCGTCCCAATCGCCAGCCCCACCTTCGACGGCTCCCCCCACAAGGGTTAGGCCACCGGCTTCGGGTGTTGCCGACTTTCGTGACGTGACGGGCGGTGTGTACAAGGCCCGGGAACGTATTCACCGCAGCGTTGCTGATCTGCGATTACTAGCGACTCCGACTTCACGGGGTCGAGTTGCAGACCCCGATCCGAACTGAGACCGGCTTTTTGGGATTCGCTCCACCTCACGGTATCGCAGCCCATTGTACCGGCCATTGTAGCATGCGTGAAGCCCTGGACATAAGGGGCATGATGACTTGACGTCATCCCCACCTTCCTCCGAGTTGACCCCGGCAGTCTTCGATGAGTCCCCGCCATAACGCGCTGGCAACATCGAACAAGGGTTGCGCTCGTTGCGGGACTTAACCCAACATCTCACGACACGAGCTGACGACAGCCATGCACCACCTGTCACCGGCCCCGAAGGACCCCCCATCTCTGAAGGATTTCCGGCGATGTCAAACCCAGGTAAGGTTCTTCGCGTTGCATCGAATTAATCCGCATGCTCCGCCGCTTGTGCGGGCCCCCGTCAATTCCTTTGAGTTTTAGCCTTGCGGCCGTACTCCCCAGGCGGGGCGCTTAATGCGTTAGCTGCGGCACAGAGAACCGGAGAGGCCCCCCACACCTAGCGCCCAACGTTTACAGCGTGGACTACCAGGGTATCTAATCCTGTTCGCTCCCCACGCTTTCGCTCCTCAGCGTCAGTATCGGCCCAGAGACCCGCCTTCGCCACCGGTGTTCCTCCTGATATCTGCGCATTTCACCGCTACACCAGGAATTCCAGTCTCCCCTACCGAACTCTAGCCTGCCCGTATCGACTGCAAGCCCGCAGTTGAGCCACGGGTTTTCACAGTCGACGCGACAAGCCGCCTACGAGCTCTTTACGCCCAATAAATCCGGACAACGCTCGCGCCCTACGTCTTACCGCGGCTGCTGGCACGTAGTTGGCCGGCGCTTCTTCTGCAGGTACCGTCACAAACGCTTCGTCCCTGCTGAAAGAGGTTTACAACCCGAAGGCCGTCATCCCTCACGCGGCGTCGCTGCATCAGGCTTCCGCCCATTGTGCAAGATTCCCCACTGCTGCCTCCCGTAGGAGTCTGGGCCGTGTCTCAGTCCCAGTGTGGCCGGTCGCCCTCTCAGGCCGGCTACCCGTCGCCGCCTTGGTAGGCCATTACCCCACCAACAAGCTGATAGGCCGCGAGTCCATCCCAAGCCGAAAAATCTTTCCACCAACCACCATGCGGCAGCCAGTAATATCCGGTATTAGCCCCGGTTTCCCGGGGTTATCCCAAAGCCTGGGGCAGGTTACTCACGTGTTACTCACCCGTTCGCCGCTCGAGTACCCCGAAGGGCCTTTCCGCTCGACTTGCATGTGTTAAGCACGCCGCCAGCGTTCGTCCTGAGCCAGGATCAAACTCTCCAACAAAAACTTGAAGAAAATCCCAGCAACAAAAAACAATTTGCTGCCAAATTCAAGCCCAAGCCAACCCACCAAACAGCAGGCCAACCCAGACCAAAACGGCACTGGCTTTCCAAACACCCTGTTGAGTTCTCAAAGAACAACCACACACCATCAGAACCCCAAACCAGGGCCCCTCCGGAGGCAACCGCTCCAGCCTGTCACTCTCGCGTCAGGCACTTTTACTACGTTACCCGGTGGTTTCTGCCGTGTCAAACCGCTTTGTGGCGATCTGTCGACTTCGTCCACTTTTGGGCATCACAACGTCACCGACTGTCCGTCGCCTTCGTCGTGATTTCGGCAGACCGGCCGCTTGCGGTTTCCCGCTAGCGCGCCCGGCTCCTGCCGGCGGCTAACCTTACCCGGTCGGTTTCGCCTCACCAAATCCGCCTATCGGCGAGTCTGGGGCACCGCCCAAGCGAACAGTCCGGGCCGTGCGGCTCGGTCAGTCCGAAAGGTCGCTTCCAGCGCTCCGGCCACCCGGGGCGACCGCCCCGTTTTTGTCCGTTCCGCGCTGGCAGAGAGAAAGTTACGCGTCCGAGGGAGTTGCCGTCAAATCCGCCGGACGCGTCCCCGGTCACATCATCAGGATCTCGCTATTTTCGCAGCTCAACACCGGCGAAGGAACGCTTCCCCCGACGCAGGACCAGGTAGCGGCCGTGCAACAGGTCCGCCGGGGTGACGACCGCGTCCGTCGAGGACACCCGGTTGTTGTTCAGGTAGGCACCGCCCTCGGCGATCACCCGACGGGCCTCCTTGTTGCTTGGCACCAGACCAGACTCCTTGAGCAACCCGACCACGTCGGGCAGCTCGTCGAGGTGGACCAGGCCCGCCTCGGTCAGGGCGGCGCGCAGCGTCGCGGGGGCGAGTTCCGCCAGCGACCCCCGCCCGAATAACGCCTGGCTCGCGGCGACCACCTGGGCCATTTCCCGCTCGCCATGCACCAAGGTGGTCAGCTCCTCGGCGAGCGCCCGCTGGGCGACGCGAGCGGCGGGCCGCTCCGCGGCCTCCTTCTCCAGGGCCTCCAGCTCGGCCCGGGAACGGAAGCTGAAGTAGCGCAGGTAGCGGACGACGTCGCGATCATCAGCATTTACCCAGAACTGGTAGAACGCGTACGGACTGGTCAGCTCCGAGTCGAGCCAGACCGCCCCACCCTCGGTCTTGCCGAACTTCGTACCGTCCGACCGGGTGACCAACGGCGTGGTGAACGCCTCCACCGGCCCCGCGCCCCGGCGACGAATGAAGTCGACGCCGGCGGTGATGTTGCCCCACTGGTCGGAGCCGCCAAACTGCAGCTGACACCCGTGGCGTCGGTGCAGCTCGAAGAAGTCGTTGGCCTGGAGCAGCTGGTAGCTGAACTCGGTGAAGCTGACCCCGCTCTCCAATCGGGCCCGCACCACCTCGCGCGCCAGCATCCGGTTGACCGGGAAGTGCTTGCCGACGTCCCGCAGGAACTCCACCACCGACATCTCGCCGGTCCAGTCCAGGTTGTTGACCAGCTGTGCCGCGTTCGCACCCTGGTACGACACGAAGGGTGCCAGCTGGTCCCGAATCCGGGCCACCCAGCCGGCCACCACCTCGGGTGGGTTGAGAACCCGCTCGGCACTCTCCTTCGGGTCACCGATCTGCCCGGTCGCCCCGCCTACCAGCAGCAGCGGCCGGTGGCCGGCGAGTTGGAACCGCCGGGCGGTGACGACCTGCATGAGGTGACCGGCATGCAGGCTCGACGCGGTCGGATCGAAGCCCACATAGAAAGCCGCTCCCGGGCCGTCGAGCAACGCGCGCAGCTCGTCGAGGCCGGTGGAGTCCTGGATCAGGCCACGCCACCGAAGATCGTCGAAGAGTGTTTCCCGCTCTGCCGGCGGGGGGCTGGTGTCGGTCACAGTCCCCGATTCTCCCGCATGACCAGCCGGCACCACTACCGGGATTACCAGCCGGCTATGCTGGCCGCCCCTGCAACGACGAAGGGCTATGCCGTGGACGAGCCAGATCTGACCGGCGGCTTCGTGGGCCTGTTGGGATTGAACTACGAAGAGGTCAGCGCCGACCGGGTGATCCTCCGCTGGCAGGTCCGCCCCGAGCTACACCAGCCGTACGGCATCCAGCACGGCGGCGTCTACTGCTCGGTGGTCGAGACGGCGGCGAGCATCGGCGGGGCCACCTGGCTGGGCGACCGAGGGCAGGTCGTCGGCGTGTCGAACCAGACCGATTTTCTGCGGGCGGTCCGGTCGGGTGAGCTGACCGCCGTCGGCACCCCGGTCCACCGCGGCCGTAGTCAGCAGCTGTGGCAGGTGGAGATCACCGATGACGGGGACCGGCTGGTGGCACGCGGCCAGGTTCGGCTGCAGAACCTGACGGCGACCGGATAGCCACCACCGGTGGCCCCGCTATGCGGCGGCGGGGAGGTCCAGCACGTACGCGTCGCCCTGTCGGCGGAAGCCGAGCCGGTGATAGTAGGGGGCGACCATGCCGGGCGGGGTGACGACCTGCCGAAACCCCTTGTCGGTGAAGAGGCGGCTGCGCCGGTACACGAACTCGCCCGGGGTGAAGTCCCGGAACCGCTGGGTGACATAGTCGAGGTCGACCTGGGCCACCCCGCCCGGCTCCGCGTGCGCCAGCACCACCCCGACCACCTCGTCGGCCTTGACGACCAGGAACGCGGACCGCTGCTCGCTTCGGTGCCAGGTGAAGCCGGGGTTGAACCGGGCGATGTCGGCGGCGTGCACCCGCAGCGTGTGGGCCAGGAACTGGTCGTCGACGCCCACCTCAACCACCTGGTAGGTCGCGGCGTCGTGGCGGGTCGTCAGCATGCCACGCAGGTGCCACACATTGATGGCGGCCAGCACGACGTTCAAGCCAACCATCGGCCACACCGGGACCGCCGCGTTGTAGCCGATCAACACGACGCACCCGACCAGGTTCAGGGCGCGCAGCCGGAGGACAGCGGTCTGCAGCAGTGACCAGACCAGCACCGCTGATCCGGTCCAGCCGATCAGTTCCAGCCAGTTCACCTCGGAGAGAGTAGTACCTCAGCTCCGCGCGGCTGCCGGGGCCGGGCCGGCGAGCTCCAGAACCCACTCCTGGACCTCGACGCCCCGCCCTGGGGCGTACCCCTGATCCTCGCCGGTGACGACGAAGCCGCACTTGCGTAGCACGGCGAGGGAGGCGCGGTTGTCCTTGGCCACGCGGGCGTGCACGGGCCGGCGCGGCAGCTCACCCAGGAGGACGACGAGCGCACCGGTCGCGTACCCCCGGCCCCAGCGACCTGGATCGATCCAGTAGCTGACCTCGGTGCGTCCGTCGGCGGGGAAGGCGTTCACATGGCCTACCACCTCATCGCCGACCACCACCGTCCGCGACACCACCGTCGGGTCGGCGCGGATCCGCGCCCAGTGCGCCTCGAACGCGGTGCGGTCGGCCGGGTCGGCCGGGCCGAAAGCCGCCATCCAGTTGGCCTCGGCGTCCTGCTGGTGGGCGAAGAAAAACGGAAGATCACTATCGAGTACGGGACGCAGGCGCAGATCGGTGGGCATCGCGCGATGGTAGCTCCGTTCGAGGCTGCCGCGGCGGGGGACCAATGGCCCCCGGCTTGGGCCGACCGACCCTGATTGGGCGATTACCGGACCGGCAGGCTGAGGGTGAGCCAGCCGAAGGAGGCAGACATCATGACGAGAAACGCCGGAGCCCCGGTCGTGGTGGGTGTGGACGGTTCCGCCGCCGCGCTGGACGCCGTCCGGGTAGCGGCGCGCGAGGCGGAGTCGCGGCAGCGCCCGCTCCGGGTGGTGCACGCCTTCATCTGGCCGTTGACCGGCACCCCGTTGACCCCGGTTCCCGGTGCCCCGGTCACCGCCGGGCTGCGCAACCAGGCCGAACAGTACGTACGGGAAGCGGTGGAACAGGCCCGCAAGATCTCCCCCGAGCTGCGGATCACTGGCGTCGTGGTGGACGGTGCACCGACCCCGGTGCTGGTCGAGGAGGCGCGGGAGGCGGTGCTGACGGTGCTCGGCCACCGGGGTCTGGGCGGCTTCGCCGGGCTGCTACTCGGCTCGGTCACCGTGCAGGTCGCTGCCCGGGCGAAGGGCCCGGTGCTGGTCGTCCGCGGCGAGCCGCGGGCGGACGGCCCGGTCGTGGTGGGTGTGGACGGTTCGCCGCTGTCCACCGCGGCAGTCGCCTTCGCGTTCGAGGAAGCGACCCGCCGGGACGCTCCGCTGCTCGCCCTGCACGCCTGGCTCTTCCCCACCCCGGTCGGACCGGGGGACGTCCTGCCCCTGGTCTACGACCTGGACGCCGTCGAGGGCGAGGAGGAGCGGGCCCTCGCCGAGTCGCTCGCCGGCTTCGCCGAACTGTATCCGCAGGTCCAGGTGCGGCACCGGGTCGTACGTGGCTCGCCGGCCCGGATGCTGGTGGAGGCGTCGAGGGGCGCGCAGCTGGTGGTTGTCGGCGCACACGGGCGCGGTGCCCTCGGCGGGCTGCTGCTCGGCTCGGTCAGCCACGCCGTCCTGCACCACGGGCACAGCCCACTGGCCATCGTCCGGCACCCCGCCGGATAACCGCACCGGCGCGAGCGGCTACGCACCGGTGGACCACGCCCGGACAGCCGCCGCTGACGTCGTTGCCGGTAACCGGGTCAGCCACGTCGGCCCGGGGGACAATAGGTCCGATCGAGCCTGAAAGAGGTGCTGATGAACCGAGCCGTGGTGGTAGGGGTGGATGGCTCGCCGCCGAGCCTGGTGGCGGCGGAGCACGCCGCCCGCACCGCGGTGCGGCGGTCGCGACCGTTGTATCTGGTGCACGGCTACCTGCACCCGTCCGGGTACGGGGTTCCCATCAACCCGTACGAGTTCGGGGTTCCGGCCCCGAACGACGAAGCGCAGTCGATGCTGGACCGGGCCGCGACCGAACTGGCCGACCGCTGGCCGACGCTGACCATCCACGCGCGGCAGGTCGCCGGCGGGCCGGGAGCCACGCTGATTGAGGAGTCCCGCCGGGCGGAACTGGTCGTGGTGGGCAGCAGGGGGCACGGCGGCTTCGTCGGGCTGCTGCTCGGCGCGGTCGGTTCGCAGGTCGCGGCGCACGCGCACTGCCCGGTGCTGGTGGTCCGGCCCACCGAGAAGCCCATCGGGGCGGGCGGACCGGTGCTGGTCGCGGTGGACGGTTCGGAGTCGGCGGAGGTGGCGGTCGGGCAGTCCGCCGACGAGGCCACCCGGCAGCAGACCGAGCTGGTGCTGGTGCACGTGCACACCGCCGGTGCGAGCGATGCCACGAAGGTGCTGGACACCGCGGTGGCGTCGGTGCGCGGCAGCCATCCGGGGCTGACCGTGACCGCCCGGCAGCTACGGGCAGAGAAGCCGGACCAGGCGCTGATTGACGCAAGCCGGGACGCTGCCCTGATCGTCGTCGGGAGCCGAGGGCGAGGCGGATTCACCGGGATGGTGCTCGGCTCGGTCAGCCAGTCCCTGGTGCAGCACGCCCACTGCCCGGTGCTCGTGGCGCACGCGTACGGTCGAGGACGCTGACCGGTCCGGGCTCAGTGGTCCCGGCGCTGTGCGACAACCACCGTGAGGATGGTGGCGAGAGCCGCCCAGACGGCGTAGACCGTCCATGCGCCGGATGTCGTCCACGGATACGGTCGGCTTCCGAACTCGATATCGGCGATGCGCACCCACGCGCGGTAGGGCGTCAGGTGGCCGAGCACGGCCGTGGCGTAGAGCCGTTCGCTGAGGGCGAGCGGCAGGAGCATGAAGGCACCTACGAAGGTGGTCAGCGTCCCGATACTGTGCCGCACCAGGACACCAATGACCATGGCGACCAGCGCGGTCAGCGGCGCCATCAGCACCGAGGCGAGCAGCCGTTCCGGTACACCCGGGTCGGTGATCGACAGACCCACGCCCTTGCCGTCGAGGATCGCCTGGGTGACGAAGAAGGAGCCACCGACGACCACCAGGCCGTAGCTCAGCGACACCGTGGCGACGACCGCCAACTTCGCCGCCATCACCCCGTGCCGCGCCGGCACCGCGACGAAGGTAGCGCGGATCAACCCGGTGCTGTACTCGCTGACCACGACGTTCGCGGCGATGATGCCGACGGACAGCATGAGAACCATGCAGGAGACCCCGGTGAAGGCGTCGAACATCGCGTATCTGCTGAAATCCGCGCGAGCGGCGGCTGAGAAGTTTTCCAGATTCACCAAGTCGCCGTACGCCGAATAACAGTTGAACCCAAGAATCGCGAAGGCACTCACCAGCAGCGTCCAGGCAGTCGAACGCAAAGACCAGAGTTTAATCCATTCCGAAGCGAGAAGATCGCGGAAGCTTACCCGAGCCCTCAGGAACGCCTCCTCCGGGGAGGTCGGCCGAGGACTGAGCTCGTGTACTGGTTTCATTTCGATCACGGAAACCATCGTCCTGATAGGCGTGCCCCGGCGCGTCCCGCCAACGCTGACACTTTGCGGCCCTCAGGTCATCCTCAGTCGTACAACCGTGGTCGGATGCGTCCGGACGATCCGCCCGACTAGATTCGAGCCGTGCACGCGGCGCGGAGTCTCCTCCCCACCCGGTTCCGTTCCGACGAGCTCGGATCGTCCTGGCTCAGCAGCCTCCTGATCTTTACCAGCTGGTTGGTGACGGTCTACCCATGGATCTGGTTCCTGACCGAACCGCCCGATCAGCGCTGGTCGCGGCTCTTCGCACCGGACGTTCTCTCCCCCACCACAAGCCAGGGGATTCTGCTGGTGGCTGCAGCGGCCGCGCTGGTCGGAGGCATCCGGTTGCGACAGACGCCCCTGCCCGCCTTCACGCTCCTGCTCGCGAGCGTTGCGATACCCACCCTGGTGTGGCGGCAGCCGGAGATCGGGTCGCCGCAGATCCTTCCGATCGACATCGCTCTGGTGGTCCTCACGCTCCACCACCGACGTCGGGTGGCACTGACCGCGGCCGGCCTGGCCCTGCTCCTCCTCGCCACCTATCTGACGGCTCGTTTGATGCTCGGCGGCGAGGGCGGCATCCCATCGGAGCCCGGCATGGCTCTCTCCGTTTGCACGGCCGTCCTGCTCGGCACGGTGATCCGCCAAGCACGAACGCAGGCCGCTGTCGCACGCGAACGGGCGACCGCCGAGGCGATCAGCGCCGAACGGCTTCGGATCGCCCGCGACCTGCACGACATGGTGGCGCACAGCCTGGGGGTTATCGCGCTGCAGGCAGGCGCAGCGGGCCGCGTCATGCGAACGCAACCAGAAGCGGCCCAAGAAGCAGTCGGCAGCATCGAGAAGGTCGGTCAGGAGACTCTCGCGGGCCTGCGGCGGGTCCTCTCCTCCCTGCGCGACACCGACCCTGACACCCAGAGCTCCCCTCGCTCTCCACCCTCGACCGGCTCATCTCCAGCACCCGGGCAGCGGGCATCGACATCGAACTGCGGCAACAGGGCGAGCCCCAGACGCTGCCGATGGAGGTCGACGCCGCCGCCTACCGCATCGTCCAGGAGGCCGTCGCCAACGTGATTCGCCATGCCGACACCGATGTTTGCCGAATCCTGATCAGTTTCCGCAAGGCGGAGTTGTTCGTCGAGGTAGTCGACGATGGCTCCGGTCGCAGTCAACAGCCCGGGAGCGGATTAGGGTTGGTCGGCATGCGGGAGCGAGTCGAGATACTGCACGGCAGGATAACCACCGGTCCACGCCCGGAGGGCGGCTTCCGGGTGGCAGCCCACCTCCCGCTCCCGGTCGCATGACAATCAGGGTTCTGGTCGTTGACGACCAGCCGCTCGTCCGGTCGGCGTTGCGCATGTTCATCGCGGAAGCTGACGACATGGCGATCGCCGGCGAGGCCGATACGGGGGAGGAAGCGGTCCGGCTCACCCGCGAGCTGAGACCGGACGTCGTCCTGATGGATCTACGGATGCCCGGGATGGGAGGCGTCGAAGCCACGGTTCAGATCGCCAGACTGGCCCCCGAGACGCAGGTACTTGTTCTGACCACCTTCGATGAGGACGATCACGTGTTCGGGGCGTTGCGGGCGGGTGCCGCCGGATTCCTGGTCAAGGACATGCCTCTGGAGGGCATCCTCGATGCCGTCCGCACGGTCGCACATGGCGACGGCCAAATCGCTCCCAGTGTCACCCGCCGCCTGATCAAGCACTTCGTCGACACCCATGCCGCGCCCGCGGCCACCCGCCGGCAGCTCCCCCGGCTCACCGACCGGGAACGGGAGGTACTCACGCTGGTGGGACGAGGGTGGTCAAACTCCGAAATCGCCGACGAGCTTGTGCTGAGCCTGGCAACCGTCAAGACCTACGTCACCCGCCTGCTCAGCAAGCTGGCCGCCAGAGATCGGGTCCAACTGGTCATTGCCGCCTACGAGGCCGGCTTGGTCACCGTGGCTTGACCAGAGTCCTCGACAATTCCGTTTAGTGAATCTCAGCCGACCCACGAGAGGAAGCGGCGATAGAGGTCGGATGCTCTACTGACCTGCGAAAGTTGTGCATCCGCCTCGGCCATCAATGCGCTCAGATAAACACGCAGCGCGACCAGGTTTGCGCGGTACTCGATCAGGAGGGCGGCCCGAGCCGACTGGCAGGGCCACTCGGCCCGGCAGGTGCCGCAACCCCACAGGGGGCGCATGGGTAGGTGTGGCTGGTCGGCGACGTGCCCGCCCGGATTCGGCCCGGGGACCTTCGGGCTGGTCGTCATCGCAGCACCCGCAGCACGATGGCCGCCACGACGATCGCCAGGATGAGCGCCGCGATCAGCTGGTGCCGGGTGGTGGCCGACGACGGGGGCGTGCTCGGCGTGTTCGGCCGCACCCGGTCGCCGTCGGGCAACGGCGGCGAGCCGTACGGGTCGGGATGTGCCTGCCGGGCGGCGGGCGGGTTGTCGTCGGCCATCAGAGCCTCCTCAGCCCGGCGAGCACAGCCTCAAGGATATCGATACCTGGGTGCGAGGCGTAGTACACCCGCACACGACCCACGGCACGACCGTGAGTCCCGGCGCTCAGCAGCTGCCCTGCATCCTTTTCCGGCCCAGCATCCTTCGCTCCGTTGTGGTTGATCGAATAAGTGGGAGCGGTCCTGGTATTCCCAACTGGCTGTTCGACTGTGGCTGGCAAAGCAGACTCCCGGACGTGAGTGGATGTTGATGGACCGCTCCCACACCCGCTGGATATGGGAGCGGTCCGACAGCGCCTCCGGCGGGCTCGGACACCTCCACCGGCTTGCGCCGTCTGGTTCCACCATGGGCGTTGACCGACTACTCTCGGAACACCTCACGCCCGATTGCGGAGAGCGGCAGTCGTTCGAAGCACGGCAGGGAATTGATCTTTCGGATTGTGGAAAGGCGTGGAATCCGTGGCTGTTTCACCCTCCGAGTACCTGTTGCGCGAGCTACGGCGGCGACGCACCGCAGCAGGGCTAACCCAGGCGCAGCTAGGCGAGAGGCTTTTTCGGTCGGACTCCCAAGTGAGCGCGATAGAGACCGGCTCTAAAGCCCCAACGCGTGAATACCTAGCCGATATGGATAAAGCGCTAGATCTGGGTGACCACTTTGTGACCATATGGGACGAGCTGGTACGAGGTGACGCTACGCCCGTCTGGCTACGTGAGTGGCTGGTGGTCGAGCGCGAGGCGACATTGCTGCGGTGGTACGAGCCTGCTTACGTGCCCGGCATCCTCCAGACGGAGGCGTACGCGCGAGCAACGTTGAGTAACGGCCTTCTGATGGCGGACGAGGTTGAGGAGCGAGTCGCATCCCGGCTAGAGCGACAATCCGCCTTAACCAACAGTACGCCTACACACCTCGTGGCGGTCGTGGACGTAATGGTCTTACGCCGGCAGATTGCCGGACAGCCAGAGGTAATGGAAGATCAAATCGAACGCATGATCAAGCTCGCGGCGCTACCGCACGTGCAGGTCCTCGTAGTTCCCGAGGAGGCAGGCATCTACCCCGGTTTGCAGGGAGGGTTCATCCTGGCGACAATTGAGGACGGGAGCGTGGCGGCGCACCTGGACCACCAGGTCGAGGCACGGGTGGTGAACCAGCCGGATCGACTTGCTACTCTCCAGCGCGTCTGGGAGGTAGTTCGAAGCGAAAGCCTCTCACATAGACAGTCACTCGAAGTCATCAAGAAGGCGGCGCAGACATGGACATGACAGGTGCCAAGTGGCACAAGTCGACTTACTCGGGCGCTAACGGCGGATCTTGCGTGGAGGTGGCAAGCAACCTTCCCAGCGTCGTGTTCGTACGGGACACCAAGGACCGAGATGGTGGCAGCCTCCGTTTCAACCCCCAGGCGTGGCAGGCATTCGTCGCGCAGCTTCCCGAGCAACACTGACCCACGGTCAGCAGCACAAAGGCCCGACTCGCAGGGAGTTGGGCCTTTGCGCTAGAAGCTTCAGCTACTGTGGGCGCCCTCGGACAAGGGCCCAAAGCCCGCAGGTACAGATCACCGCGGTCCACCAGAAGGCCTTGGCCAGTGGCGAAGCCTTTCGAATCACGGTCGACATCACGTCACCTCCTCGCTCCACAACCCCATGGAGGCTATCGGGCCCAATGTCTCCGATCGATCGACCATCCGGCGGTCCCGAGGCCCCGAACGGCCCACCTCCCGCACCGTTCTGCGGCTCGACACGCGCGATCTCGAGCCGCTGCTAACCCAGATCGATGCGGCCCTCCGGCGGCGCTACCAGGCGAAGCTGCTCAGGCGCCGGGGCGAGCGGAGCGGCGCCGGGGGACGTGGCGGCGGTAGGTGCTAACGGTCGGATCACCGGCGACCCAGAACCGCCACGGCACGTCGTGCGCCCCGGTGACGCCGACCCGTGGCCCGGCCGCTACCGCAGTTTCCGGCACTGGTTCGCGGGGTGGACGCAATCGGATCGGGCCGTCGCCGAGCAGGTACTGCCCGTACGCCGAGCGGTCAACGCCCAGTGCGGCGCAGAGCCGGGCCGGCCCCCGGGCGAGGTCGCGGTCAGAGCGCGCCGTCTGACGGCGGGACCGGGCCTGGGCGTGGCCGGCGATCACTTCTCCCGCCCGCACCAGCACCGCCGAGGCCTCCCCCTCTGGGCCGGTCACCACGTTCAAGGCCCAGTGCATGCCGTACGTGAAGTAGACGTAGACGTGCCCGGATGGGCCGAACATCGCCGCGTTGCGGGGAGTGCGCCCTCGGTGGGCGTGCGAGGCCGGGTCCTGGGCGGTGCCCGCGTACGCCTCGACCTCGGTGATGCGGAGGGTGACCTCGCCGGCGCGGAGCCGGGCGCCGAGCAGACCGCGCGCCGCCGGCACGACCGGCCCGGCGAGCAGGCCCGCCAGCTGCGCGAGGCCGGCTGCGGGTTCGGGGTACGCCATCACAGCCGCGACGCTACCCCGGCAGGTGTGGGCTGCCCGAGCGGGCGGCCCACACCTCCGGTGCGCTGCGTCAGCGGGGAACGACCTGCTCGGCGGCCCACTCCCGCCAGCCGGCGAGCTGGTCGGCGGCGGCGGCGAGCTGCTCGGCAACCGGACCCGGGCCGGTGGAGCCCGGGGTGGTGCGGGCGGCGAGCGCGCTCTGGACCGACAGCACGTCCCGCACCGACGGGTCGAGGTGCTCGCTGACCGCGACGAGGTCGTCGTCGGAGACCTCGTCGAGCGCGCAGTCCCGGGCCACGCAGAGCGCCACCAACCGTCCGGTGATCTCATGCGCCTCGCGGAACGGCACCCCGCGGCGGACCAGCCAGTCCGCCACCTCGGTGGCGAGCGAGAAGCCCTCCGGCGCGGCGGCGACCAGCCGGTCGGCCCGTACCGTCATCGTGGAGATCATCCCCGCGAGGGCCGGCAGGAGCAGCTCCAGCGTGTCCACCGCGTCGAAGGCGGGCTCCTTGTCCTCCTGCATGTCCCGGTCGTAGGTCATCGGCAGGCCCTTGAGCATGGTGAGTACGCCCACCAGGCCCCCGACGAGCCGGCCGGACTTGCCTCGGGCCAACTCGGCGATGTCCGCGTTCTTCTTCTGCGGCATGATCGACGAGCCGGTGGCGAAGGCGTCATCCAGCTCCACCCAACCGAACTCCGGCGACGTCCACAGCACCACCTCCTCGCCGAGGCGGGACAGGTGCACGCCGACCAGCGCGGTGGTGAAGAGGAACTCGGCGACGAAGTCGCGGTCGGCGACGGCGTCCATCGAGTTGGCGAAGGACGTACGGAAGCCCAGTTCCCGGGCGACCGCCACCGGGTCCAGCGGCAGGCCGGAGCCGGCGAGCGCGCCGGCGCCGAGCGGACTGATCGCGGTGCGGTGGTCCCAGTCGCGCAGCCGCTGTAGGTCACGCAGTAGCGGCTGCACATGGGCGAGTAGCCAGTGCCCGAAGGTGACCGGCTGGGCGGGCTGCAGGTGGGTCATGCCCGGGGTCGCGGTGTCCACGTGCCGCCCGGCCTGCTCGACCAACGCCTCGGCCAGCTCCACCAGCCGCGCGGCCACGCCCCGGGCGTGGTCCCGCAGGTAGAGCCGCAGGTCCGTGGCGACCTGGTCGTTGCGGGAGCGGCCGGCCCGCAGCTTGCCGCCGAGCCGGCCGAGCCGCTCCAGCAGCCCCCGCTCCAGGGCGGTGTGCACGTCCTCGTCGTCCACGGTGGGCCGGAACGTGCCGGCGACGCAGGCGGCCTCCAGGTCGTCCAGGGCGGCCAGGATCTGCCCCAGCTCCTCGGCGTCCAGCAGGCCGGCACCGGCCAGGACCCGGGCGTGCGCCCGGGACCCCGCGAGGTCGTAGGGGGCGAGCCGCCAGTCGAACTGCACGCTCACCGACAGCCGGGCGAGTGCCTCGGCCGGGCCGCCGGCGAAGCGGGCTCCCCACAGGCTGGTCCGGTTGGTGCCCGCGCTCACTGCGCCCCACCCAGCCGGGCGTCCCGCTCCGCCGACATCTTGCTGGGCAGGCCCCAGAGCTGCACGAACCCCTTGGCGAGGGACTGGTCGAAGGTGTCACCGGTGTCGTAGGTGGCCATGCCGAAGTCGTACAGGCTGGCCTCGGACCGCCGGCCGGTGGCGGTGACCCGGCCGGCGTGCAGGGTGAGCCGTACCTCGCCGGAGACGTGCTGCTGCGAGTCGTCGACGAAGGCGTCCAACGCGTCCTTCAGCGGGGAGAACCACAGGCCGTCGTAGACCAGCTCGCCCCAGCGCTGGTCCACGCTCCGCTTGAACCGGGCCAGGTCACGCTCGACGGTGACCGCCTCCAGCTCCTGGTGTGCGGTGATCAGCGCGATCGCGCCCGGCGCCTCGTACACCTCGCGGCTCTTGATCCCGACGAGCCGGTCCTCGACCATGTCCAGCCGGCCGACGCCCTGCGCGCCGGCACGCCGGTTCAGCTCCACGATCGCCTGGTACGGGGTGACCGTCTCCCCGTCGATCGCGACCGGGTTGCCGGCGTCGAAGGTGATGACGACCTCGTCTGCGTCCCGCGGCTGGGCCGGGTCTGCGGTGTAGGAGTACAGGTCCTCGATCGGCGGGTTCCAGATGTCCTCCAGGAAGCCGGTCTCGACGGCCCGGCCCCACAGGTTCTGGTCGATCGAGTAGGGCGACTTCGTCGACACGTCGATCGGCAGCCCCTTCTCCTCGGCGAACGCGATCGCCTTGTCCCGGGTCCAGGCATAGTCCCGGGCCGGCGCGACGATCCGCAGGTCTGGGGCGAGCGCGCCCAGGCCGACCTCGAAGCGCACCTGGTCGTTGCCCTTGCCGGTGCAGCCGTGCGACACGATGGTGCCGCCGTGCTTGCGGGCCGCGGTCACCAGGTGCTTGACGATCAGCGGCCGGGACAGGGCCGAGACCAGCGGGTACCGGCCCTGGTAGAGGGAGTTGGTCCGGACCGCGGGCAGGCAGTACTCGGCGGCGAACTCGTCGCGCGCGTCGACCACCTCGGACTCCGCGGCCCCGCAGTCGAGCGCCCGCTGCCGGATCACCTCCAGGTCCTCACCGCCCTGCCCGACGTCGACCGCCACGGCGATCACCTCGGCGCCGGTCTGCTCGGCCAGGTACGGGATCGCGACGGAGGTGTCCAGCCCTCCGGAGTACGCCAGTACGACCCGCTCAGTCATGATGTGATGCTCCTTTCAACGTTGTCTTCGCGGCGGGCCCAGCCGGCGAGTTGATCGCCGAGCGCGGCTCCGCCGTCGGCCGCGCGGGCCACGACGAGGATGGTGTCGTCGCCGGCGATCGTGCCGACGACCTCGGGCAGGCCGGCGCGGTCCAACGCGCTGGCCAGGTACTGGGCCGCACCCGGTGGGGTACGGAGCACGGCGATGTTGCCGCTGGCGTCCACCCCGTTGAGTAGCTCGCGCAGCAGGCGCACCAGACGCGCCGGCGCGGTCTCGGCCTCCCGCAACGGCCGCTGGCCGTCCTCCGGGATCAGGTAGACGCCGCGGCCGTCGCCACCGCGCACGGTGACCGCGCCGAGTTCCTTGAGGTCGCGGGAGAGGGTCGCCTGGGTGGCCTGGATGCCCTCCCCCGCCAGCAGGTCACCCAGCTCGGTCTGCGAGTGGATCGCCTTGTCGCGGATCAGTTCGACGATGCGGGCGTGCCGGGCGGCGCGGGTCAGCGGGGCGCTCATGCCCGCTGCCCGGTGGTGCTGACCGATGCCGGTGCGTCCGGGGTGGTCCCGAGGAGGAACGTCAGCAGCGCCTTCTGGGCGTGCAGCCGGTTCTCCGCCTGGTCGAAGACGGCGCTCTGCGGGCCGTCGAGCACCTCGTCGGTGATCTCGTCGCCGCGGTGCGCGGGCAGGCAGTGCAGCACGATCGCGTGCGGCGCGGCGTGTGCGAGCAGCGCGGTGTTGACCTGGTAAGGGCGGAACGGGGTGACCCGGTCCAGCCCGTCGGACTCCTGCCCCATCGAGGTCCAGGTGTCGGTGGCGATGGCGTCGGCGTCGCGGACCGCCGCCACCGGGTCGGTGCCGGTACGTACCGACCCGCCGGTGCCCGCGGCGATCTTCTCCGCCCGGGCCAGCACCGCCGGGTCCGGGCTGAACCCGGCGGGCCCGGCGATCCGGACGTGCATGCCGGCGGCGGCGCCGGACAGCAGGTACGAGTGGCACATGTTGTTCGCCGTGTCGCCCAGGTACGTCAGCGTCCGCCCGGCGGTACCGCCGAGGTGCTCGCGGATGGTGAGCAGGTCGGCCAGGAGCTGGCACGGGTGGTACGTGTCGGTGAGCGCGTTGATCACCGGCACGGTCGCGTGCGCGGCGATCTCGGCGATCCGCTCGTCCCCGTGGGTCCGCAGCACGATCGCCGCCACGTAGCGGGAGAGCACCCGTCCGGCGTCGGCGAGGGTCTCGCCCCGGCCGAGGTGGGTCACCTGGCTGTCCACCACCAGCGAATGTCCGCCCAGCTCGGCGATGCCGACGTCGAAGGACATCCGGGTCCGCAGGCTCGGCTTGTCGAAGAGCACCGCCACGGCTCGCGGGCCGGCCAGGGGGCGGTACCCGAAGCGGTCCGCCTTCATGCCGGCGGCCAGGTCGAGCACGGTCGCCTGCTCGGCGGGGGTGAGGTCGTCGTCCCGCAGGAAGTGCCGGATCATGCCCTGGCCTCCGTCGTGGTTGGGGTGGTCGGAGTCGAAATTCTGGCCGGTTGGGCCGGTGGGCTGGGGTTGCCCGGTCCCGTTGACCGGTGCCCGGTTCCCGAGGCCGAGTCGGCGGCGGCGCGAGTCGCGTCGAGGCCCGCCGGGGTCGAGTCGGCCCCGACGCGGGTCGCGTCGAGGCCGGCCGGGGTCGGGCTGGCAGCGTTGAGGGCCGCCGGCAGGGCGGCCAGGAAGGCGTCGGCCTGGTCGGCAGTGAGAATCAGCGGTGGGGCGAGCCGGATGACACCCGGCTGCACCGCGTTGGCCAGGAAGCCCGCCTCCCGCAGCGCCTCTACGGCGACCGCCGCGACCGGCGCGGTCAGCACGATCCCGAGCAGCAGGCCGGCGCCCCGTACCTCGGCGACCAGGGGATGGTGGAGCGCCTGGACACCCCGGCGCAGCCGGTCTCCGACCCGCTCGACGTGGTCGAGCAGCCCGCTGCCGGCGATCGTGGACAGCACCGCCAGCCCGGCGGCGCAGCTGATCGGGTTCCCCCCGAAGGTGGTGCCGTGGGAGCCGGGGCGCAGCAGGTCGGCTGTGGGGCCGAAGGCGATGCAGGCGCCGAGCGGCAGGCCGCCGCCGAGGCCCTTGGCGAGCGTCACCACGTCCGGTTCGATGCCCTCGGCCTGGTGGGCGAACCAGTGCCCGGTACGGCCAATCCCGGTCTGCACCTCGTCGAGCACCAGCAGGGCGCCGTGCTCGGCGGTGATCCGGCGGGCCTCGGCGAGGTAGCCGGCCGGCGGTACGACGATGCCGTTCTCCCCCTGGATCGGCTCCAGGATCACCATCGCGGTCGCGTCGGTGACGGCCGCCGCCAGCGCGGCGCTGTCGCCGTAGTCGACGTGGGTGACGGTGGCGGGCAGCGGACGGAACGGGTCGGCCTTGGCCGGCTGGCCGGTGAGCGCCAGCGCCCCCATGGTGCGGCCGTGGAAGCCGCCCCGGGTCGCGACGACCTCGGTCCGCCCGGTGAGCCGGGAGATCTTGAACGCCGTCTCGTTCGCTTCGGCGCCCGAGTTGGCGAAGAAGACCCGTCCCGGTCGGCCGGCGAGGGCGAGCAGCAGCTCGGCTAGGGCCACCGGCGGCTCGGCGGCGTACAGGTTCGATACGTGCCCCAGCGTGGCGACCTGCTTGGAGACGGCGGAGACCACCGCCGGGTGGGCGTGGCCGAGGGTGTTGACGGCGATGCCGCCGAGCAGGTCCACGTACTCCCGGCCGGTGTCGTCGACCACCACGGCGCCGGCGCCGCCGACCAGCGCCAGCGGCGGCGTACCATAGCTGTCCATCATGGACTCTTGCCAGCGGTCGCGGAGCGGGCTCATTCGGGAATCACCATGGTTCCGAAGCCTTCCGAGGTAAAGATCTCCAGCAGGGTCGAGTGCGCGACCCGCCCGTCCACGACGTGCGCGGCGGGTACGCCCCCGCGCACCGCCCGCAGGCACGCCTCCATCTTGGGAACCATCCCCGACTCCAGGGACGGCAGCAGCTTCTCCAGCTCCTTCGCGGTGACCTCACCGATCAGGCTGGACCGGTCCGGCCAGTTGGCGTACAGGCCCGGCACATCGGTCAGGACGACCAGCTTGCGCGCCCGCAGCGCGATCGCCAACGCCGCCGCGGCGGTGTCCGCGTTGAGGTTGTGCGGCACGCCGTCCGCATCCGGGGCCACCGTCGAGAGCACCGGAATCCGGCCGGCCTCGAGCAGGTCGGTCACCACCGAGATGTCCGCCGACTCCACATCGCCGACCTGGCCGATGTCGACCGGCAGCCCGTTGACGTACGCCGGGCGTCGGACCGCGGTGAACAGACCCCCGTCCTCGCCGGAGAGCCCCACCGCGAACGGACCATGCGCGTTGATCAGCCCGACCAGTTCCCGGCCGACCTGCCCCAGGAGCACCATCCGGGCCACGTCCATCACCTCGGGCGTGGTGACCCGCAGCCCGCCCCGGAACTCACTGTCGATGCCGAGGCGGTCCAGCATCGCCGAGATCTGCGGTCCGCCGCCGTGCACCACGACCGGCTTCAGGCCGGCGTAACGGAGAAAGACCATGTCCGCGGCGAACGCCCGCCGCAGCTCCGGATCGGTCATGGCGTTGCCGCCGTACTTGACCACGACGGTCGAGCCGGCGAACCGGGCCAGCCACGGCAGCGCCTCGATCAGGGTGGCGGCCTTGGCCTGGGCGCCGGTGAGGTCCGCGGTGAAGCTCATGCCCGAACCTGCCTTCCGTCTCCGGTCGCGGTACCGCGCCACGCGGCGATCCCCGTACTCACGACGAGTACGCCGAGTTCTCGTGCACGTACCCGTGGGACAGGTCGTTGGTCCAGATCGTCGCCGCGGCCGCGCCCGCCCCCAGGTCGATGCAGATCGTCACGTCCATGCCCCCGAGGTCGACCTTGGACCGGTCCTCGGCGGCGGCGCCGCCCCGGCACACCCACACCCCGTTCACGGCCACATCGACCCGCTCCGGCTCGAACACCGCAGCGGTGGTGCCGACGGCGGCGAGGATGCGACCCCAGTTCGGGTCGTTGCCGAACAGCGCGGTCTTGACCAGGTTGTTCCGGGCCACGCTTCGGCCTACCTCGACGGCGTCGTCCTCGCTCGCCGCGCCGACCACCTCGATCGTGATCTGCTTGGTGGCGCCCTCGGCGTCGGCGACGAGTTGCTGCGCGAGGTCGTGCGCGACGGCGGTGACCACGGCGGTCAGCTCGGCCTCGGTGGGCGCAACGCCGCTCGCACCGCTGGCCAGCAGCAGCACCGTGTCGTTGGTGGACATGCACCCGTCCGAGTCGACCCGGTCGAAGGTGACCCGGCAGGCGGCCCGCAGCGCGGCGTCCAGGGTCTCCGGGTCGGCGACCGCGTCGGTGGTGAGCACGCTGAGCATCGTGGCCATCGCCGGCGCGAGCATGCCCGCGCCCTTGGCCATCCCACCGACGGTGAAGCCCGCACCGTGCCCGACCGCGTTCTTCGGCCGGGAGTCGGTGGTCATGATGGCCTCGGCGGCGGCCGGTCCCCCGTCCTGGCTCAGCGCCTCGACCGCCGTACCCACCCCGGGCAGGAGCCGGTCCATGGGCAGCCGCTCGCCGATCAGGCCGGTGGAGCAGACGGCCACCTCGCCCGCGCCGAGGTCCAGCCCGGGGGCGACGGCGGTCAGTGCCGCCGCGGTGTGCTCGGCGGTGGCGTGGGTGTCCTGGAAGCCACCGGGGCCGGTGCAGGCGTTGGCGCCGCCCGAGTTGAGGATCGCGGCGCGGACCAGACCGCCCCCGACGACCTGCTGGGTCCAGAGCACCGGCGCGGCCTTCACCCGGTTGGCGGTGAAGACACCGGCCGCCCCGGCATGCGGGCCGTCGTTGACGACCAGGGCAACGTCGGCCGCCCCGCCCTCCTTGAGCCCGGCGGACACCCCGGCCGCCCGGAATCCACGGGGAGTGGTGACGCTCACGGGGTGACCCCCCAGACGGACAGGCCGGTGGCCTCCGGCAGGCCGAGCATGATGTTGGCGTTCTGCACCGCTTGGCCGGCCGCACCCCGACCGAGGTTGTCCAGGCCGCTGACCACGATCAGCCGTCCGGCGTCAACGTCAACGGTCGCCTGCAGGTGGCAGGAGTTGGAGCCGAGTGTCGCGGCGGTGTGTGGCCACCGCCCCTCGGGCAGCACGTGTACGAAGGGCGCGTCCGCGTACGCCTCGGCGAGCACCGCCTGCGGGTCGACCTCGCGTACGGGCACGGCGGTGACGGTCGCGAGGATCCCCCGTGGCATCGGCGCCAACACCGGGGTGAACGACAGGCTGGTCGCCCCGGTCGCCTGCTTGATCTCCGGAACGTGCTGGTGCGCACCGACCCGGTACGGCGACAGGTCCCCCATGACCTCGCTGGCGAGCAGGTGCGCCTTGGCGGCGCGACCGGCGCCCGAGGTCCCGGAGGCGGCCACCACCACCACGTCGGCGGGCTGGGCCGCACCGGCGGCGATCAGCGGGGCGAGCGCCAGGATGATGGCGCTGGCGTAGCAGCCGGGGTTGGCCACCCGGGTCACGGCGGCGATCCGCTCGCGCTGACCCGGTAGCTCAGGCAGACCGTAGGTCCACTGCCCGGCGTGGGTGCCGCCGTAGTAGTTGGCCCAGGCGTACGGGTCGGCCAGCCGGTGATCAGCACCGAGGTCAACCACGCGCACCTCCGGCGGCAGCTGGGCGGCCAGCGCCGCCGACTCGCCGTGCGGCAGCGCCAGGAAGACCAGATCGGCATCGGCCAGGGCCGCCGGGTCGGTCTTGGCCAGCACCAGATCCAGCCCGGTCAGCTGCGGGTGCACGGTGTCCAGCCGGTGGCCGGCCTGGCTGTGCGCGGTGGCGGCGACCAGGTCGAATTCCGGGTGCCCGGCGATCAGGCGCAGCAGTTCACCCCCGGCGTAACCGCTCGCCCCAGCGACCGCAACTCGGATCCCCATACCTACCTCCGTATGACAATGCAGGGAAGGTTAGCAGCGACTGCATGATCATACAAAGCATTGCATGGCGATGAGGCCGTGTTCTGGATCACCGGCCGCCACCCACGGAAGGGCCCGCGTCGCGATACGCGACGCGGGCCCTTCGACGGACAACCCCAAACAGCGGGAAGAGGCGAGATCCGCCCTCACACGCCGCGGAGAGTAGCGCCGAAGCGCTCCGCGGCGCAGGCAACCGCCGCGTCCCGCGCCGCGACCGCCTCCTCCACCGTCAACGTCCGGTCCGGCGCCCGGAAGATCAGCTGGTACGCCAACGACCGACGACCCGCGCCGAGCTGCGCACCGACGTAGACGTCGAAGAGCCGAACCGACTCCAACAGCGCACCGGCCCCCGCCACCAGCGCCCCCTGCACCTCGGCCACCGGCACGTCGACATCGACCACCAGCGCCACATCGATCAGGGCGGGCGGGAAGGACGAAAGCACCGGGGCCTGCCGCACCGGGGCCGCCGGAACCGCGTCCAGGTCCAGCTCCATCGCGGCCGTACGGCGGGGCAGCTCCAGCTCGGCGATCACCGCCGGATGCAGCTCCCCCGCGTACCCGACTGCCACGCCATCCACCACCAGAGACGCACAGCGCCCGGGGTGCCAGGGGGCGTGCTCCACGGCTCGCACGGCCACCCGGTCGGCGGGAATGCCGGCGGCGGCGAGCACCGACCGGGCCGCCGCGACCGCATCCGCCCAGCCGGCCGGGCGTCCCTCGCCCCACCAGCCACCCGGCTCGACCTCACCGGCGAGCACCACGGCGACATGCCGCGGCTGCTCCGGCAATACCGCGTCGGCGGCGGCGAACTCCGCGTCCGACGGCCGGTGCTCCACCCCCATCGCCGGCGGAGAACCGGCCGCCGCCCGCGGATGGAAGACCGTTCCGATCTCGTACAGCGCAAGGTCCCGCTGGCCTCGGCTCAGGTTCCGTCGGAGCACCCCGAGCAGCGGGCCGAGCAGCATCGTCCGCAGCGCCGGCTCCTCCTCCGACAGTGGGTTAGCCAGCCGCACCGCCCGCCGCCGGGCATCATCGGCCGGCAGGCCCAGCTGGTCAGCCAGCTCGACCGACACAAACGGCGCCGAGAGCACCTCCACGTACCCCTGGTCGGCGAGCATCCTGGCCACCGCCCGCTGGCGCCGCTGCTGCCAGGTCAGGCCCCGGCCGGCGGGGGCCACCGGCAGCACCGCCGGCACCCGGTCGTAGCCGTCGAGGCGAACCACCTCCTCGACCAGGTCGGCCGGGTCGGTCAGGTCGGGCCGCCAGGTCGGCGGAGTAACCAGGAACGACACCGCGCCACCGGCGTCGACGCCCACCGCACCCGGATCCGCGGCGAGCCGATCCGGGCCGGTCACGACCGTGCAGCCGACCTCGGTGAGCAGGGCAGCCACCCGGTCCGGCGAATAGGCCACCCCGACCCGTCGCGACGGAAGATCCGCCGGCAGGACCACCGGGGTCGGCGCCGACACATGATCGATATCGAGGATCTCCGCACCGGCCGCGCCGCCGCCATGCTCCACCAGCAGCCGCACCGCCCGCTCGACGGCGACCAACGGCAGGGCCGGGTCAACACCCCGCTCCCACCGCTTGGCCGCCGCGCTGAACAGCCGGTGCCGGCGGGCCGTGCGCCCCACCATCACCGGATCCCAGTGCGCGGCCTCGAACAAAACGTTGTTGGTCTCCGCGACCACCTCGCTGCTCTCCCCACCCATCACGGCGGCGAGCGAGATCGGGACACCGGCGTCCGCGCCAGCAGCCGGGTCCGGGTTCGGCAGCCCGGCGTCACAGATCACCATGTCCTCGGCGACCAGCGTGCGCGCCACCCCGTCCAGGGTGGTCAACCGCTCCCCCGCCACCGCCCGGCGGACCACCAGCGAGCCGGTGATCCGGTCGGCGTCGAAGGCGTGCATCGGCTGGCCCAGCTCGAGCATCACGTAGTTCGTGATGTCGACCGGCAGCGAGAGGCTGCGGATACCGGCGGTGGTGAGCCGCTGGACCATCCAGGCCGGCGACGGCGCGGCCGGGTTGACACCGCGGACCATCCGCGCCGCGAACCGGTCACAGCCGACCGGATCCCGCACCTCCACCGGGTACGCGGGCTCCTCGGTGCCGGCTGGGGCGGACGCGAGGCCCGGGTCCCGGAACGCCACCCCGAAGGCGTGCGACAACTCCCGGGCGATCCCCCGCACCGACATCTGATAACCCCGGTCCGGGGTCAGCTCCACCTCGACCACCACGTCGTCGAGGCCCACCACAGGGCGGGCGTCGTCACCCGGCTTGGCGGGGCTGGAATCGGGCAGCACGATGATGCCGGCGTGGTCGTCGCCCAGGCCCAGCTCCTTCACCGAGCAGATCATTCCCTTGGAGTCGCGCCCGTACGTCCGGCGCGCCCCGATCGCGAAGTCTCCGGGCAGCACCCCGCCGGGGAGGATCACCACCACCCGGTCGCCGACCGCGAAGTTACGCGCCCCGCAGACGATCTCCTGCAACTCGCCGGTGCCGTTGGCGTCCCCGACGTCCACCCGACAGAAGCGGATCGGCTTCTTGAAGCCGGTCAGCTCCTCAATCTCCCGCACCTCGCCGACGACCAGCGGCCCGGTGACCGTGGCGGCCAAGTCCACGACGGACTCCACCTCGAGACCGAGGCCGACCAGGGACTGCTCAAGGTCGGCTGGGGTCAGGTGCGCCGGCAGGTCAACGTACTCACGCAGCCAACTGACAGAAACTCGCATGACTCAGATCACCGTCTCCGTAACTCGTGCCCGCGCCTACGCGCCGTACCCGAACGCCCGGGCGAACCGGACGTCCCCCTCCACCAGGTCCCGCATGTCGCCGACGCCGTGCCGGAACATGACCGTACGGTCGATGCCCATGCCGAAGGCGAATCCGGAGTAGACCTCCGGGTCGATGCCGCAGGCCCGCAACACCCGCGGGTTCACCATGCCGCAACCACCCCACTCGACCCACTGCGCACCCTTGCGGTGCTCCGGGAACCACACGTCGAACTCCGCCGACGGCTCGGTGAACGGGAAGTAGTGCGGCCGGAAGCGGGTTCGCGCCTGGGGCCCGAACATCGCCCGAGCAAAGTGGTCCAGCGTGCCACGCAGGTGCGCCATCGTGATGCCACGGTCCACCACCAGGCCCTCGACCTGGTGGAAGACCGGCGCGTGGGTGGCGTCCAGTTCGTCGGTCCGGTAGACCCGGCCCGGGCAGATCACGTGGATCGGCGGCGTACGGGTCAGCATGGTCCGCGCCTGCACCGGGGAGGTGTGGGTCCGCAGCACCATGCCGGAGTGCTCCGGCGCGACGTGGAAGGTGTCCATCAACCCCCGCGCCGGATGGTCCGGCAGGATGTTGAGCGCGTCGAAGTTGGTCCACTCCAACTCGACCTCGGGGCCCTCAGCCACCTCATAGCCCATTCCGACGAAGAAGTCGGTGATCTGCTCCATCAACGTGCTGACCGGGTGGCGCGCCCCGACCGGACGCCGGTCGGACGGCAGGGTGACATCCACCCGCTCCTCGACCAGCATCCGCTCGGCCTGCTCCCGCTCCAGTACCTGCGCGCGCGCGGCGTAGGCGCTCTCGATCGACCGGCGGGCCTCGTTGACCCGCTTGCCGGCGTCGGCCTTGGCGGCCGGCGGCAACGCGCCGATCTCACGTCGGGCCAGCGACGCCGGCGCCCGGTCCCCGAGGTGGGCCGGGCGCAGCGCGGTCAGCTCATCCGGATTGGCGGCGGCGGCGAACGCCACCTCGGCGGTGGCGACAGCCTCGGCCAGTGCGGCCGGGTCGAGCAGGGCAACCTGCTTCGGGTCGTACGGGTCGTTGCGGTAGGACATGGCGTACAGGCACTCCCTCACGGCGGCGCCGGCCTTGTCAGGCGGCGAAGCGAGTCTACGGACGTGCGGCTGTGCCGCAGCCCGCCGGTGGGAGTCGCGCGGAGAGCGGGTCAGGCCCGCCGCCCGCCGACACCGGCGGGCTGGCTAAACGAACGACGTTGCGCGTTCACGGGCGGCCGCTCTCCTTCGCTGTCTCGCTCGCAGTGCCGGCCTCAACAGCCGCTACTTCCTCGACCGTAGGTGTGGTCTCCACCGCGGTTGTGGCCTCGACCGGGCGCGGGGACGACGGCCGGCGCTGCGCTCTCGCTGAAGCGTACAGGCACACCGCCGCCGCGGCAGCCAGGTTAAGGCTCTCCGCCCGCCCATGCAGTGGCACCCGGACCCGGGCTGCGGCGGCCGCCGTCAGCTCGGCGGGCAGGCCGTGCGCCTCGGAGCCGAAGACCCAGGCGGTGGGGGCGGCCAACCGGCCGGCATCAACCAGGTCGTCCAGGTCGTCCGCGCCGTATCCGGTGGTGGCCAACACGGCGAGCCCGGCGGCCCGCAGGTCGGCGAGCACCTGCAACGGATCGGGCGCCCGCACCACGTCCACGTGGAACAGGCTGCCCGCCGACGCCCGCACCACCTTGCCGTTGTAGGGGTCGACCGCCGTACCGGCGAAGACCACCGTCTGGGCTCCGGCCGCGTCGGCGGTACGCAGCACCGTGCCGGCGTTGCCCGGATCGCGGATGTCGGCGAGGACGGTGACCAGCCGCGGCGCCCGGGCGAGAGCGGTGGCCAGCGGCAGGTCGAGATGTTGACAGACGGCGACCAGGCCCTGAGGAGCGACCGTCTCGGCGAGCCCGGCAAGCGCCGCGTCGGTTACCTCGGAGACGGGGAGGTCAGCGGCGGCGGCCTGGGCGGCCAGCTCCCGGTACCGGTCCAGGGCGGCCGGCGTACCGAAGAGTTCCAGGACCGTGCCCGACCGAGCCAGTGCCTCGCGGACCGCCTGTGGACCCTCGGCCAGGAACCGACCGGTGGCCTCGCGGTCCCGGCGGCGGTGCAGCCGACGGGCCGCCACGATCCGGGGGGTGCGGGGGGTGAGTGGTCCGGAGACGGCGTCGAGGCGCCTCCCGTGCGGTCGTGACTGCATGGGAGACGCCTCGCGCTGCCGTGGGTGGATCAGGCGGCCTGGGCGCCGGCGCCGCCGGTGCCCTGCTCCGCGACGGCCGCACGGGCCTTCTCGACGATCGCCGCGAAGGCGGCGGCGTCGTTGACGGCTAGGTCGGCCAGGATCTTCCGGTCGACCTCGATGCCGGCCAGCTTGAGGCCCTGGATCAGACGGTTGTAGGTAAGCCCGTTGGCGCGGGCACCCGCGTTGATCCGCTGGATCCACAGCTGCCGGAAGTCGCCCTTGCGGTCGCGACGGTCCCGGTAGGAGTACTGCATCGAGTGCAGCACCTGCTCCTTGGCCTTGCGGTACAGCCGCGAGCGCTGACCGCGGTAGCCACTCGCGGTCGCGAGCAGGGTACGGCGCTTCTTCTGGGCGTTCACAGCCCGCTTGACGCGTGCCATCTCAGCTCCTTCGTTGGTTCAGGGTGGCGCGCGTCAGCGGCCGAGCAGCTTCTTGATGCGCTTGACATCCGGCTTGGCCACCTCGACCAGCCCGGTCAGCCGGCGGGTACGGGTGGAGGACTTCTTCTCCAGGTTGTGGCGCAGGCCGGCCTGCTGCTTCACGATCTTGCCTTTGCCGGTCACCCGGACGCGCTTGCCCATCCCGGTGTGGCTTTTCATCTTCGGCATGTGGAACGTCTTCTCCCCTGCTACTCGCCGGCAGTTCCGGCGGGTCCGGCCGCCTCGGCCGGCGGTGCTGCCGCGGCGGCACCGGACTCCCGCTCGCCCCGCGGAAGTGCGCCGCCGCGGGCCGCTGTGGCAGCAGCCTTGGTGGCGCGGTGCGGTGCGAGCACCATGATCATGTTTCGACCGTCCTGCTTCGGCGCGGCCTCGACGTACCCCAGCTCCGAGATCTCGGACTCGAGCCGACGCAGGAGCCGGTAGCCCAGCTCCGGGCGGCTCTGCTCGCGACCCCGGAACATGATCGTCACCTTGACCTTGTCGCCCGCCTTGAGGAACCGCACCACGTGACCCTTCTTGGTCTCGTAGTCATGCGGATCAATCTTCGGCCGAAGCTTCATTTCCTTGATGACGGTCTGCTGCTGATTACGCCGCGCTTCGCGCGCCTTCAGTGCGCTCTCATACTTGAACTTGCCGAAGTCCATGAGCTTGCACACCGGCGGGCGCGCCATTGGCGCAACCTCGACCAGGTCCAGGTCGACGTCCGCGGCCAGCTGAAGGGCGCGCTCCAGCGGGACGATGCCCACCTGCTCACCCTCGGGACCGACCAGTCGGACCTCACGTGCCCGGATCTGCTCGTTCACGCGTGGTTCGACGCTGATGGGGCCTCCTCGAGTCGAGTCTTCTGCATTGCCGACCCGGCGGCTCCCGGGTGGGAACCGACCCGGAAAGCAGAAGGCCCCGGCAGCTGCCGGGGCCCGCTCGACCGGTCGGCACGACCAGATAGTCGCGCATCCGACACCGAGGCATGCTCGGAATCGGGGACCGGACCCGGCCGCCGCACGGCGACTCAGGTGGGAGCAGGCGCTCCGCTTTCAAAGCCAGCCGCGAAGCCGCAGCTGGCCTGGTCGTTTCCCGTAGCCTACACCCCGCGCCGGTCCACCCCAAACCGGGCATCAGCCCCGCGCCGCAGGACCGCCGTTCTCAGTGGCCGGCGGGGTCAGTGACGGCCAGGGTCAGTGGCCGGCAGGGTCAGTGGCCGGCAGGGTCAGTTGCGGCGCTGCCCGCAGCCAGCCGGGCCTGGTGCAGCCGGCGCAGCCGGCGGACCGCGTCCACCGCCAGCTCCTTGTCGGCGGCCTGGAGAGCAAGCATCGGCACCAGGTCGTCATCGTGCAGCTCAAGGCTGGCCCAGGGCGCCCCGCGGTCGAACCGGACGCCACGGACGAGCTCCCAGGGCAGCTCGTACGAGCCGATCACGTTCTGCACCCGGACCCGCTGCGCGTCAGCCTCCACCCGCGGCCGGGTGAAGAGCAGGAAGGCAAGGGCGCCGAGCACGCCGAGACCGACCATGCCGAGTTGGTCGCCTCGCTGAAACGAGCCATAGCCGCTGCCGGTCGCACCGTGCAGCGACGTCGCCAACACCGTGAACAGCAGCACCAGGGCAACCGCCGAGGCCCAGCAGACCAGCCGGATGCGCCGGGGCCGAATCCGGAACGCTTCGGTTTCGCTCACCGCACCAGTCTGCCACCCACACCCGGGCGGCCCGCGCCCGGCACACAGCCGGGCGCGGCGAGACGCCGCCGGGGACGTCAGAGACGGCAGGCCTGAATGTTGGTGACCAGGATCGCGCGGGCACCGACCTGGTACAACTCGTCCATGATCCGGTGCACATCGTCGCGGAGCACCATCGCCTGCACCGCTACCCAGCCCTCCCGGTGCAGCCGGGAGACGGTTGGCGACTCGATGCCCGGAGTCAACGAACTGGCCCGAGCCAACAGGTCGGCCGGAACGTCGTACGTCAGCATCACGTAACGCCGGGCGACGAGCACGCTCTGCAGACGGCGGAGCAGCAGCTCACACTGCGGGTGGGGCGGCGCGGCAGCGCGGCAGACCAGGACCGCGGACGAGCGCAGCAGCGGCTCACCGAAGACCACCAGGCCGGCCTGACGCAGCGTGGCACCGGTCTCCACCACATCAGCGACCACGTCGGCGAGGCCCAGCCGGATGGCGTTCTCCACCGCGCCGTCCAGGCGGATCACGTCGGCCTTGACGCCCAGCTCGGCGAGGTGCCGCTCCACCAGGCCGGGGTATGCGGTAGCGACCCGACGCCCGTCCAGGTCCTGCGCCGACGCGATGTCCTCGGGTCGAGCGGCGAATCGGAAGGTGGCCTGGCCGAAGGCCAAGTCGACCACCTCGGTGGCGGGCGCACCGGAGTCGACTAGGAGGTCCCGGCCGGTGATGCCGACGTCCAGGTCTCCGGAGCCGACGTAGGTGGCGATGTCCTTCGGGCGCAGGTAGAAGAACTCAATGTCGTTCGAATCGTCCCGGCAGACCAGGTCCTTCGGGTCGGTTCGCTGGCGGTAGCCCGCCTCGCGCAACATCTGAGCGGCCTTCTCGGCCAAGGTCCCCTTGTTGGGTACCGCGACTCGCAGCATGGCGGAATGCTCCTTGTCGGAAAGCGGAAGGGTCGGTCGGCACGGGGACACTCACAGATGTCGGTAGACGTCCTCGAGGTCGAGACCAGTAGCGAGCATCAACACCTGCACCTGGTAGAGCAGCTGGGAGATCTCCTCGGCGGTCCGCTCGGGCCCCTCGTGCTCGGCTGCCATCCAGGACTCGGCCGCCTCCTCGACGACCTTCTTGCCGACGAAGTGCACCCCCTTGTCCAGGGCCGCGACGGTGCCCGAGCCGGGGGTGCCGGCAGCGGCCTTGGCCTGCAGCTCGGCGAACAACTCCTCGAACGTCTTCACAGGGTCGATTCTTGCAACCGGCTGGCCACCGCGGCTCCACCGGGATCGGTGTGTCCCACGATGCCGAAGCGTCAGGCGCCGAAGCCCACCCGCGGGGTGGCGCCAGCCAGGCCCCGAACCGCGAGCGCCGCGTCGAGGACCGCGACGGTCGCCGCCCAGCCCTTGTCCTCCGCCGAGCCGGGCAGCCCGGCCCGGTCCCGAGCCTGCTCGATCGTCTCCACGGTCAGCACACCGTGCCCCACCGGCTTCCCCTCATCCAGGGCGATCCGGGTGAGCCCGTCGGTAACCGACCGACAGACGTAGTCGAAGTGAGCGGTGGCCCCCCGGACTACCACCCCGAGCGCCACCACCGCGTCGCAGCGCCGGGCGAGCGCCTGCGCCACCACGGGTAGCTCTACCGAGCCAGCCACCCGGGCCACCCGGACACCGGCCCCACACGCTTCGGCGGCGGCGACCGCCCGGTCAAGCATGTGGTCGGTGAGCTCGCCGTGCCAGCGGGCAGCGACCACCCCGACGGTCAGACCCCCGGCAGCAACAGCATCGATGCCCGGTTCCCCGAAGCCCGCCATCCCTATGCTCCAATCCCATCACCGACGACGGTACGGCCCGTCGGCGCCTCGACAACCTCGTCGAACTCCAGCAGATGTCCCATCCGGTCCCGCTTGGTTCGCAGGTACTCCACGTTCTCGGGGTGCGGGCGAACCGGCAGGTCCAGGCGGCCGGTGACGGTCAGGCCGTACCCCTCCAGGCCGGCCCGCTTGGCCGGATTGTTGGTCAGCAGTCGCATCGACCGCACCCCCAGGTCGTAGAGGATCTGCGCGCCGGTGCCGTAGTCCCGCGCGTCCGCGGGCAGGCCGAGCTCCAGGTTCGCGTCCACGGTGTCCCGGCCCAGGTCCTGCAGCTGGTACGCCTGGAGCTTGTGCAACAGCCCGATGCCGCGCCCCTCATGACCGCGGAGGTAGAGCACGACTCCGCGGCCTTCCTGGGCGACCCGCTCCAGGGCAGCGTCGAGTTGCGGGCCACAGTCGCAGCGCAACGAGCCGAAGACGTCACCGGTGAGGCACTCGGAGTGCACCCGCACCAGCACGTCCCGCCCGTCGCCGAGATCACCCAGCACCAGGGCCACGTGCTCAGCCGAGTCGTAGTCGCCGCTGTACCCCAGTGCCCGGAAGACCCCGTGCCGGGTGGGGAGCCGCGCCTCGGCGACCAGCTCGACCTGCTTCTCCGTCCGCCGGCGATACGCGATTAGGTCCGCGATGGTGACCAGGAGCAGCGAGTGTTCGGCGCAGAACCGCTCCAGGTCTGGGCCCCGCATCATGGTGCCGTCGTCGTTGACCAGCTCGCAGAGGACGCCCACGGGGCGTAGCCCGGCCAACCGGGTGAGGTCGGTCGCGGCCTCGGTGTGACCGGGCCGGCGCAGCACACCTCCCTCGCGAGCGCGCAGCGGGACCACGTGACCGGGCCGGGCCAGATCCTCCGGCCCGGTGCCGGGGTCGGCGAGCAGCCGGATCGTGTGCGCCCGGTCGGCGGCGGAGATGCCGGTACTCACGCCCTCCCGGGCATCCACGGTCACCGTGTAGGCGGTGCCGCGCCGGTCCTGATTGGTGTGGTGCATCGGCGGCAGGTCCAGCCGGTCACACTCACCCTCGGTCAACGCCGCACAGATGTAGCCGGAGGTGTAGCGGACCATGAAGGCGACCAGCTCGGGCGTGGCCAGCTCGGCCGCGAAGATCAGATCGCCCTCGTTCTCCCGGTTGGCGTCGTCGACCACGACGATGGGCCGGCCGGCGTTGATCTCCGCCATCGCTCGTTCGATCCTGGCAAAAGTGGTCACGCCGCAGCCTCCGCATAGCTCGATGGAATCGGCACGAGGTCGGTACGAGCAGCACGCGACGTCCGCCACCAGGCGGCGAGTCCCCAGACGCAGAAGGCGCCGTAGACGAGGTACATGGCCGCCGAGGGGTAGAACCCGCCGCGCAGCAACAGTGGCAGTCCGACCACGTCGACGGCGATCCAGATCAGCCAGAAGTCCACGTACCCCCGGGCCATGCCGTACGTGGCGAGCAGGCTGCCGGTCAGGATCCAGGCATCCGGCAGCGGCCCCCACGAGCCCAGGGCGGCGAGGACCGGGTAACTGACGGCGATCCCGACGACGGCAGCCACCAGCAGTACGAGCCGCTCCCGCCCGGTAGCCCAGCGGGGCTGCACCGCGGCGGCGGAGCCGTCGCCGCTCCGGCGGCGATTCCGTGACCAGCGCCACCAGCCGTAGAGGCCGAGCCCGAAGAAGAAGACCTGCCGGCCGGCCTGACCGTAGAGGTCATGTGCCTGTGGGGTAGCGAACGCCCCGCCGAGGAAGACGGTGAACAGCAGCGCGTTACCGATCATGCCGACCGGCCAGGCCCACACCACCCGGCGCAGGCCGAACATCGCAGCGGCCAGGCCGAAGACGTTGCCGACGATCTCGCGAACCAGCACCGGCGAGCCGGCGAGGCTCACCTGCGCGTCCAGCAGCCAGCCGAGCGGCCCCATCACGCCGGCCCGCCCACCGGCGCGGCACCGGGCCGGTCAACAGTGGCGGGCAGGTCGTCAGTGCCGGGCAGGTCGGCCGGCCCGGCCAGCTGGCCCCCGCCGAGTAACCGCTCGACGTATTTGGCCAGGATGTCGACCTCAAGGTTGACGATGTCGCCGACGCTCCGGGAGCCCAGTGTCGTCAGCCGCAGGGTGGTGGGGATCAGACCCACCTCGAACCAGTCGGGCCCGGCACCCGCCACGGTCAGGGACACCCCGTCAACGGTGATCGACCCCTTCGTCACCACATAGCGAGCCAGGTCGGTGGGGAGGCGGAAGCGGACCGTCTCCCACCGCGCGGCCGGTTCCCGGGCCAGCAGCTCGCCAACCCCGTTGACATGCCCCTGCACCAGGTGGCCGCCGAGGCGGCTGCCGAGGATGGCGGCCCGCTCCAGGTTCACCCGGTCACCGACGCGCAGGGCGCCGAGCGCGGAGCGCCGCAACGTCTCGCCCATCACATCGGCGGTGAAGGTACCGTCGGCGAGTTCCACCACGGTCAGGCAGACTCCGTTGACCGCGATGGAGTCACCGGGCTTGGCGTCGGCGACGACCAGCGGGCCGTTGATGGTGACCACCGCGGAATCCTCCGCGCTCTCCGCGATGCGGATGACCGTACCGAGTTCCTCGACGATGCCGGTGAACATGTCAGCCCTCCCTCTTCCGGGGCAGTGCGGTGATCCGCAGGTCGGGACCGACCTGGGTAACGTCCACGACCTCACAGTCGATGGCATCGGTGATCGTGGTCACCCCCGCGTCCACCAACGCGGTAGGGCCGGCACCGAGCAACCGGGGCGCGACGTAGCCGACGATCTTGTCGACCAACCCGGCGGCGAGGAAGGCGCCGGCCAGCCGCGGCCCTCCCTCCAGCAGCGCGGCGCGCACCCCGCGCTGGTGAAGCGCGGCGAGCAGCGCCGACAGGTCGACTCGGCCCACCGAATCGGTACCAACCTCCTCGGCGGTGGCGATCCAGGTGGACGCGGCGTCGTCGCGGACCCGCGCTCCGGCCGGGGTCCGGCCCGCCGAGTCCACCACCACCCGCAACGGCTGCCGGATAGCGAGGCTGCCGTCGCGCAGATTCCGAACGGTCAGGCGCGGGTCGTCGGCGAGGACGGTGCCCACCCCGGCGAGAACGGCATCCACCGTGCCGCGCAGCGCGTGTACATCCATCCGGGCCGCCTCGGAAGTGATCCACATGCTGGTGCCGTCGGCCGCGGCGGACCGCCCGTCCAGCGTCGCCGCGTACTTCCAGACGAGGTACGGCCAGCCCCGACGCGTTGAGGTCAGCCACGCGATGTTGCCCGCCTCCGCCTCAACGGCGCGGACGCCCAGGTCGACCCGGATGCCGGCGGCCCGCAGCGTGGCGGCGCCACCGGAGGCGGCCTGGTTCGGGTCGGGTACGGCGATCACCACCCGGGCGACGCCCGCCTGCACCAGAGCGGTGCTGCACGGGCCCGTACGGCCGGTGTGATCGCAGGGTTCCAGCGTGACCACCGCGGTGCCGCCCCGCGCCCGCTCCCCCGCGTGGGCGAGCGCGACGATCTCGGCGTGCGGCCCACCGGCGTACGCGTGAAAGCCCTCACCGACGACCTGACCGCCCGGGTCAAGCAGCACGCAGCCGACGACCGGGTTGGGGCTGGTGGTACCGAGGCCGCGCGCGGCAAGTTCAACCGCGCGACGCATCGCCTCATCTACGGAGACGCCGGCCATGCCTTGCCCTCCCGCCCGCCGGTCGGTGCGCGGGCGGTGATGGGAGCGGCGGCATCGGGCCGCGGGCATGCGGTGGCGGAGATCCGGGAACGGCACAGCCGCCCCGGGAGGACCGCACGGCACGCCGATACCGGCGGCCGGGCAGGGCCCGTCCGTCCCGCGCGCTGTCTCCCATCCGGACTGTCTGGACGCGGGCAGGCCCGCACCCAACCGTCGGCCCCGGATTTTCACCAGGTCCACCGGGCGGACGAACCGCTCCCGGGTCGCGGGCTTACCACGGCCAAGCCGTGGATCACCGCCGGTTCGGAATTACACCGAGTCCCGCCAGCGCGTGGTGGGTACTACCCGAAGTCTTACACGCGCTGGGGGGTCAACGGCTACCCCCAGCGTGCTACTTCACAGAACGATGACTCGAATCCGACACTCCGCGACGCCGGTCCACCGCCACGTACGACCCCGGCTGGCTCTTGGCCACCGACTTCATCTCGGAGGCGATCGTCATCGCCGCCAGTGGATTCGTGAGCCGTTTGTCGGCATCCGAGACCGAGACACCGATCGAGAGGGTGACCAGCGCGGCGCGGCGTAGGTTGCCCCGCCGATCTCTGAGCTCCACGTAGCCGCGGGCAGCGTCGGGCGCATCGTACAGCGCGTCGGCCGCCTGCTCGAAGTCCGCGGAGACCTGCGAGGTCAGCTGCCGGACCTGTTCCGGGGTGCTGACGAAGATGAAGTCGTCGCCGCCGACGTGGCCCAAGAATGCCGGTGGAAGCCCCACCGAGACGACCGCCTGGTGCAGGCTGCGGGCCAGCGCGGAGATGAAGTCGTCGCCACGGACAAACCCGTAGACGTCGTTGACGCTCTTGAAACGGTCAATGTCGATGTAGCCGACCGCGTAGTCGGCCCCGACCCGGATCCGGTCGGCGATCTCCCGACGGATCCGGCTGTTGCCCGGTAGCCCGGTCAGCGGCGAGACCTCGCGGAACTCCTTGTTGCGGCGCAGCGTGGAGCTGACCCGGGCCACCAACTCGGCAGTGTCGAAGGGCTTGACCAGGTAGTCGTCGGCACCGGCGCTGAGGCCGTGCACCTTATCCACGGTCATCCCCTTGGCGGTCAACATGATCACCGGGAGGGCGGCGGTCATCGGGTTAGCCCGAAGCCGTCGGGTCAGCTCCAACCCGTCCATCCGGGGCATCATCAGATCGACCACGGCCAGGTCGGGGCGGTGCCGCGCGATCACCTCGAGCGCCGCCTGGCCGTCACCGGCATGGATCACCTCGTAGCCGTGCAACCGCAGGTTGAACTCGACGAACCGGGCGATGTCCTCGTCGTCGTCAACGACCAGAATGACGTCCTGGCGATCCCCGTCGGGCTCCACGTCAGGCCCGGGGCGCCGCGCACCGGGCCAGGGAACGCAGCCGGCTTACGGCCTCGGCCGGGTCGTCGGCGCCGAAGACGGCGGTGCCGGCGACGAAGGCATCCGCACCCGCCTCGGCGGCCTCGGCGATGGTGTCCACGGCGATCCCACCGTCGACCTCGATGCGCAGCTCCAGGTGACCAGCGTTGACGTGTCGACGGGCGGTGCGCACCTTGTCCAACAGGTTCGGAATGAACCGCTGCCCACCGAACCCCGCCTTGATCGTCATGATCAACAGAGTGTCGAAGCTGGGCAGCAGGTCCAGGTACGGTTCGATCGGGGTGTCCCGGTCGATCGCCAACCCCGCCTTCGCACCGGCCGACCGAAGGTCCTTGGCCAGCGCGACCGGGTCGGCACAGGCCTCGGCGTGAAACGTCACGTTGTACGCCCCGGCATCGGCGTAGCCGGGCGCCCACCGCCGCGGATCCTCAATCATGAGGTGTACGTCAAAGGGGAGCCGGGTGGCGGCCCGCAGGCTCTGCACGACCGGCAACCCGATCGTCAAATTCGGCACGAAGTGGTTGTCCATGACATCCACGTGCACCCAGTCGGCGGTGTCTTCGATGGCACGCACCTCGTCGGCGAGGCGGGCGAAGTCGGCGGCCAGAATGCTCGGAGCGACGATTGGCAACGGTACGGTCACGAGGCCAGTGTACGAACGCAGCCCCCGTCGCCACCGGTGCGGCCCCCGCCGGGCCGCTCGGGTGCGCCTCGCGGCCACCCGAAGGGAACTGACCATTGCGGACCGGAAGGCCGGGCGGTGCCGTCGCTCCACAGCGGTCGTGGACGGGCGAGCCGGTGGACGGGCAAGCCGGTGGACGGGCGAGGCCTACCGAGGTTTGCCGACGGCACACCGGAGCCGGTTTGCCACGTGCCGTAAGCTGCCGCACCGTGGCGTGTTCGACGCCGCACCCACCGCGCCCGGGGAGGCCGCCGGATGAAACGAGTCACGCTGTCCGCCACGGTGGTGGCCCTGACGCTCGCCGGATGTGCTGCCGCGCCGCCGGGAACCGACGGAGATCTGGTTGACGACTGGGCCCCCCTCGCCGCCGCGACGGGTTTCACGCCCGAGGCGGGCACCTGCCACCCCGCCGTGATCAATGTTGGCTACCGCAGCACATACGAGCCGATTCCATGCGACCAGCCGCACGTGGCGGAGACGCTGTACGTCGGCACGGTGACGGGGGCCGACGCGACAGATGCCGGGCCACCGGAACCCGACTCGACCGCGATGCGCACCGCCTACGCCACCTGTGAGCAGGAGGCAAACGAGGCGCTGGGCGCCGACTGGCGCAGCGGACGGATCAGCCTCTCCGTCATTTTCCCATCACGGGGTGGATGGGAGGGGGGCTTCCGCTGGTTCCGCTGCGACGTAGGCGAGCAAGAGAGCCTGGACAATCCGAGCGCGGTGTCCCGCACCGCCAGCCTGGTTGGAGCACTTAAGGGCGACTCCCCGCTTCGGCACGCTTGCTTCGAGCCGTACTTGAGAGACAGCGAGATCGACACGATGAACCCGGTGGCGTGTACGGAGAAACACCACGCCGAGTTCGTCGGCGTCTGGTCCGGACCGGACACCGACTACGCCGACTTCGAGCGCGACGAAGACCGGACCGGCGAGGGCTGCTACAAGCTGATTGCCGACTACGCCGGGGTGCCCCGCAACGACGTGGACTACCGCACCGGCTACATCTTCTACACCCCGCTGGAGAGGGAGTGGCTCGCCGGCAACCGGGGGGTGCAGTGCTTTCTCTGGGTCGACGACCGGAACCTGACCCGGTCGATGAAGGACGCGGGTAAGGCCGGCCTGCCGCTGTAGTGCGGGCCGCGCCCGGGCGGGTGACCGCCCGGGCGCGAGAACAGGTCAGCCGCGGCGCAGCACCGCCAGGAACATGGCGTCGGTGCCGTGCCGGTGCGGCCACAGCTGCACCGTCGGCCCATCGCCGAGCCCCGGCATTCCCGTCGGCAACAGCGGACGGGCGTCAACGAAGTCGACCGGCACCCCCGCGCGGCGCGCCGCCTCAGTAACCGTCACGTGCGTCTCGACGACGTGCGGCGAACAGGTCACGTATGCCACCAGGCCACCCGGGCGGACCGCCCGCAGCCCCGCGCTGAGCAGTTCCCGCTGCAACCGGGTCAACGCCGGCAGGTCCGACGGCTGCCGGCGCCAGCGTGACTCGGGTCGCCGACGCAGCGAGCCCAGACCGGTGCAGGGCGCGTCCACCAGCGCCCGGTCGAAGTGCCCCTCCGCGAGCTTCGGCGTCGCGCCGACGGTACGACCATCCGTGTTGAGCACGGTCACCGGCAGGTCGCGGGTGGCCTGCTGGACAAGACGGGCCCGGTGTTCGGACACCTCCACCGCGGTCAGGCGCGCACCACGCTGGGCGGCGATGGCACCGAGCAGGCCGGACTTGCCCCCCGGCCCCGCGCACAGGTCGAGCCAGCGACCGTCCGGGCCGTCCAGCGGCGCGACCGTAAGAGCGTCGGCCACCAGTTGAGAGCCCTCGTCCTGGACGTGGGCCCGCCCCTCGATGAGCGCCGGCAGGTCGCCGGGGGCGCCCCCGCCGGAGTAGACCGCGTACGGGGAGAAGGCGCCCGGGGCACCGCCGACCTCGTCGGCCAGCGCCACCGGATCAGCCAACCCGGGGCGGGCGCAGAGGTGCACCGGCGGACGCTCGTTGTCCTCGATCAGCAACCGGGTGGTCTCACTAAGATCGCCGCCGAGCGCCTCGGCGAACGCCCGCACGATCCACTGCGGATGGCTGTACGCGAGTGCCAGGTGCCCGATCGGGTCGGTCTCCAGCGGCGGAGCGAGCCGGGCCACCCAGGCGTCGATATCCCGGCTGGCGACCTCTCGGAGCACCGCGTTGGCGAACCCGGTCGCCCCCGGTCCGACCGAGCGGACCAGATCAACCGTTGCCGAGACCGCGGCGTGGGCGGGCACCCGGGTGTGGAGCAGTTGGTACGCGCCGAGCCGCAGCGCATCCCGAACCGGCGGATCGATGCGGGCCACGTCCCGACCGGCGGCCTCGGTGAGGATCGCGTCGAGGGTTCCGAGCCGGCGCAGCGTCCCGTACGTCAGCTCGGTGGCGAAGGCGGCGTCCCGGCCGACCAGACCCGCGTCGCGCAGGATCGCCGGGAGCACAAGGTTGGCGTACGCGTCGTCCCGGTGGACCGCGGCGACCGCCTGATATGCGGCGTGCCGAGGCAGGTCAGCGGCGCTGCGGCCAGTGGGGCGGCCGCGCCCGCCTGCCGTCGGCCGCTGGTCGCCACGCCCCCGCCGCTCCGGGCGGCGCTCGGGTCCGGCACCCGGGCGGCCGCGGCCGGCGGCGGGACGACCGGCCCGGAAACCACCGGCCCGGTCCACATCCTGGCCGTCTACCGGGCCCGTCATGCCAGAACCTCCCCAGCGCTGACCCGGACGCCGCGGGCCCAGTCACTCGCCGGCATGGCCTTCTTGCCCGCCGCCCGGATCTCACCGAGCGCAACCGGGGTGGTGGCGGTGCCGGCAAGCACCCGGGTTTTCTCCACCAACAGCTCACCGGGCTTCAGCTCGGGGCCATCGGCGACGAGGGTGACCGGGCCGAGCTTGACCCGCTCGTCGCGGAAGGTCGTCCACGGGCCGGGAGCCGGGGAGCAGGCCCGGACGCGTCGGTCCACGGCGAAGGCGGGGTCGTCCCAGCGCACCCGGGCGTCCGCCACGGTGAGTTTCGGCGCCAGGCTCACCCCGTCGTTCGGTTGCGGCTGCGCCCGGACGCCGCCCGCCTCGATCGCATCCAGCACCGCGATCAGCAGCTCGGCGCCGGAGTGCGCCAGCCGCTCCAGCAGATCGCCGGAGGTGTCGGCGGGCCGAACCTCGTCGGTGACGGTGCCGTACACCGGGCCCGTGTCCAGACCCTCCTCGAGCTGGAAGACGCTGGCACCGGTCACCTCGTCGCCGTGCAGCAGGGCGTGCTGCACGGGAGCCGCGCCGCGCCAGGCGGGCAGCAGGGAGAAGTGCAGATTGACCCAGCCGTGCCGCGGAATCTCCAGGGCGGCCGGCGGGACCAGCGCGCCGTACGCGACAACGGGCACACAGTCCGGTGCCAGGGTGCGCAGCCGGTCGAGGAACTCCGGCTCCCGCGGCCGGGCCGGGGTGAGGACTTCGACGCCGTGCTCGTCGGCCCAGGCACCCACCGGGGAACGGGACAGGCCCCGGCCCCGGCCCGCGGGAGCGTCCGGGCGAGTGAGAACCGCTACCAGTTCATGGCGGGAGGCGGCCACCGCGGCGAGGGTGGGGACGGCGACGGCCGGCGTGCCGGCGAAGATCACGCGCATCGACCGGTCACCGCCCCAGGCCGAACGGGTTGGTGGCGGCGTGCGGGCTGAGCTTCACCGTCGGCGGGGCCGCCGCGTCGTACCACTCGGCCTGGCGGATCTCCTTCATCGCCGCCTTGCGGCCGGCCGGGTCGAGCCGGTCGATGAACAACACCCCGTCCAGATGGTCGGTCTCGTGCTGCACGCAGCGGGACATCAAACCGGTACCGACGATCTGCACCGGATCGCCGTACCCGTTGAAGCCCTTGGCGACCACGTTCTGCCGGCGCTTCGTGTCGAAGTACAGACCCGGCAGCGACAGGCAGCCTTCCGGGCCGTCCTGCTCCTCGGCGTCGGGGAACTCCAACACCGGGTTGACCAGGTGACCGACCACGTCGTCCACGTCGAAGGTGAACACCCGCAGGCCCACGCCGAGCTGCGGCGCGGCCAGACCGGCGCCGTTTTGCTCACGCATCGTGTCGATCAGGTCAGCGACAAGCTTGCGCAGTTCGACATCGAAGTCGACCACCGGGTCGGCCGGCGTGCGCAGCACCGGGTCGCCGAAGAGGCGGATGGGCTGGACGGTCACGCGGATTGGCTCCTTCGTGAGCTTGGCAACGGGCGTGCCGTACCAGTCTACGGAGTGCCCAGAGCGACCCCGGCCGGCGTACCGTGATCGGCGGCTACGGCACCGACAGTCACCGGCAGCGTCTCGTAGCCCCGCAGGGTGAGCCGGTTCCGCCGGGTGGGCTCGCCGGCCAGCGCGAGCTCGGGCAGCCGGCGCAGCAACAGCGGAAAGGCGACCTGGGCCTCCAGTCGGGCCAGCCCGGCGCCGAGGCAGTAGTGTGCACCGGCGCCGAAGGACAGCGGGGGCGACTGGGCCCGCCGCGGGTCGAACCGAGCCGGATCGGTGAAACGCGCCGGGTCGCGGTTGGCCGCGCCGAGCAGAACCAGCAGCCAGCTCCCCGCGGGCAGCTCAACCCCGGCGAGCGGCACCGACTCGCGGACCGTACGGGTGGTCAGCTGCACGGGTGAGTCGTACCGCAGCAGCTCCTCCACGTAGCTGGGAGCGAGCTCGGGTTGATCCCGCAGGGCGGTCGCCGAGTCGGGGTGGTTCAGGAGCACGACCAGACCGTTGCCGAGCAGGTTCGTGGTGGTCTCGAAGCCCGCGACCAACAGCAACACGAGGTTGGCCAGCAGCTCCTCGCCGGACAGCCGGTCACCGTCGGCGTCGTGCGCCTGGACCAGGGCGGTGGTCAGATCGTCGGCCGGGGCTCGGCGGCGCTGGGCGACCAGCTCGGTGAAGTAGTCGCGCAGCTCACGGGCGCCAGCGTCGGCGACGGCCAACTCCTGCGGGGTGATCTCCGGCTCCAGGACACCGGTCAGATCACTGGCCCAGCGCCGGAACTGAGCCCAGTCGGCCGCCGGTACGCCGAGCAGGGCGCAGATCACCGCGACCGGCAACGGGTAGGCGAAGCTACCCAGGAAGTCCACCGGAGCTCCGCCCCGACCGGCCCGGATCATCCCGTCGACCAGACCGTCGGCCTGGGCGGCTACCACCTCGCGGAGGGCGGCGACCCGCCGCGGGGTGAACGCCTTCGCGGCCAGCCGGCGCATTCGGCTGTGGTCCGGCGGATTGGCCCGGATCATCGACTGGGAGATCGACATCATCGCCGGGCTCTCCTGCCAATGCGGGAAGACACCCTCGCGCTCTTCGTCGTCCATCACCCCGAACCGGGGGTTTCGCAACACCGTGTCGGCCTCGGTGTACCCGGTGACCACGAAGAAACCGGCCGCCGTCGGAACCACCGTTCCGTGCGCGCGCAGCCGCTCGTACGTGGGATAGGGGTCCAGCCGGCCCGGCGGTGACATCAGCAGTGCGACCGCCTCAGATGCATCCATTCGCCACCTCCGATATCAGGGTCAGGTGGCCCATCATGCACGCTCAGTCGGCGGGCCGTAACCCCCGGCGCCGGGGGTTGACGGAGACGGCGCTCAGGCGCTGGCGCCGGGCTCCCCCGCCAACACCGCACCGCCGCCCAACAGAGCCGGTTCGGGCAGCGGCAGCTCGATCCCGTGCGCAGCCGACCAGTCGTGGATCATGCTGGGCCGGACCTGGGCGGCGAAGTAGTCGATAGCGCTCATCCCACCGACGACGGGCTCGTCCACCTCGGCGACGAGCCGGGCGGGCACCAGCCGGCACCCGTCCTGCAACGCGGCACTGAGTCTACGGTGCCCGTCCACAACGAAGAAGTGCTCCCCCGTGTAACCAATCCGCAGCGGCTCGTCGCCCGCGGCAGCGACATCGCCGCCGGGTGCGGCGTCCCACCGGCCGCGGAGGGTGACGATGTCCTCGGTCGGGTACACCCGGGCCGGGTCGAGCAGCAGCAGCGGCGGAGCCTCCCGCAGCACCTCGGGGCAGAGCCGCCCTTCGTACGCGGCGACGATGTGCTCGATCACCTCCGCGGCGCCGGCCCGGGTGGTGTCACAGATCAAGTCGTAGTTGCGCAGCTGGGCCTTGTCCACGCCGTAGCGGATGATGAACCGGTTCCGCTCACTTTCGCTGCGCTCCATGAGCCGGGCCTTCGCCTCCTCCAGGGAGGTGTACTGCTCAGCCGGGCCAGACGGACGCAGCAGCACCCGCCGGGCAGCCTCCCCCGGCTCGGTGATCATGTGCACCTTGAGCGCGTCGGTGAAGAAGTGCCAGGCGAGCCGCGAGTCCATCACCAGACACTCGCCGGAGGCCGCGATATCCCGCTGGAGTTGGTCGACATAGCCGTCCACGGCCTGATCCAGCTCGGCGTGCAAGTTGAGCTGAAGGGCGGTCATCTGCCGCTCCTGGGCCATCTGCCGGTAGAGATCACCCACGCTGACCCGACGCATGCCGAGACGCTCGGCGATCTCCACGGAGACGGTGCTCTTGCCACTACCGAGGTCGCCGTTGAAGACAATCGATTGAGGAACGATCACGACTGGTCCACCTATGATTGCGGGCTGTTAACACTCGCCGGCACCGCGTCACCCGACGCGCTCCGTCGCCATCGCCGCCGGACCGGCGCCGGCTCCGGCCGGGCGTATCGAACGACACACCATGACCTGAGCCTTCATCCGGCTCGACATGGGGGGCGATGCTATCACCTGGATCCGCCCCCATCCCCACACAGCGTGTCCGTCGCGACAACTTCAGTAACTCTTGGTAGCTGTCGACTTCCGCTGAGTTGTTGGATCAGAAGAGGGTCAGCGGGTCGACCTGAAGCCGGAGTGGATCAGCAGCCTTACGGGCGGTGCGCACCCCGGCCGCCGAGTGCAGGGCGGCGGCCAGGTCCGCGGCCCGGGAACGGGGAACCCGCACCAGCATCCGTTCCCGGTCGCCGTCGGCGGGCACCGGCCCCAGCAGCTCCGCCTCCGCCGGTAGCCGGGACTCGTCGAGCAGCTCGGCGACGGCGGCCGGCGGCCCGGTGACGCTCGCCATCCGCACCGCCGGTGGAAAACCGAGCTCCCGGCGTTCGGCGAGTTCACGGGCCGCGAACCAGCCAGCGTCCCAGCGGAGAAGTGCCTGCACCGGGGCGAGCGCACCGTCGGCGACCACCACCACCCGGCCGCCGTCCGACCCGGGGCGGGCCAGGGCGGCGGCGGCCAGCCAGCGCCGCAGCGCCTCCTCCCCCGCCCGCAGGTCGGCCCGGGTCAGCAGGGCCCACGAGTCCAGCAGCAACACCGCCCCGTAACCGCCATCGGCCACCGGCTCGGCACCCGGGGTGGTGATGACCAACCCGGCGCCACCGGGGACCGTTGCGAGGACCTCCTCCCGCCCGGAGGTACGCACCGGCACACCGGGAAAGGCCCGGCCCAGCTCCTCCGCCGTCCGTCGGGCGCCGGTGACCGAGGCGCGTAACCGCCGGCCCCGGCACTCCGAACAGGCGTACGCGGCGGCGACCCGCGCACACCAGCGGCAGACCGGCGCACCCCGCGCCGAGGGCAACGCGAGCGGCCCGGCGCAGTGCGGGCAGCGCGCCGGAGCCCGGCAGGTGGCGCACGCCACCGCCGGCAGATAGCCACGCCGGGGCACCTGGACGAGGACCGGCGCATCGGCGGAGAGGGCAGCGCGTGCCGCGGTCCAGGCCAGGCTGGGCAACCGGGCGGTAGCCGCACCCGGGTCCCGGGCCAGCTGGGGGTCGTCGCCGGTGGGCGCGATCGCCGGCATCCGCGCCCGGACGGCGGCGCGGGCGGCCGTGACCTCGCGGGCCCACCCGGTCTCCACGAGCAGCTGCGCCTCGGCGGTGCGGGCATAACCGCCGATCAGGGCAGCGGCGCCAGCAAGCTGGGCACGGGTCAGCAACACCTCGCGGGCGTGCGGATAGGGGGCGCGGGGCTCGGCGTGCAGGTCGTCACCGTCGTCCCAGATGGCGACGAGACCGAGTCGCGGCACCGGCGCGAACATGGCGGCCCGGGTGCCGATCACCACCGGCACCTGACCCCGCCGGGCGGCGAGAAACGCCCGGTACCGGCGGGCCGGACCGAGCGCGGCGGTCAACTGGACGTGCCGGCCGGTGCCGAGCACGGCGGTCAGCGCCGAGTCGAGCCGGTCGAGGTCCCGGGCGTCGGCGACGACCACGACCGCGCTCCGGCCACCGGCGACGGTCGCCGCGACCGCCTCGGCGTAGCGGGCGGGCCACTCCTCCCCCGGTAGAGCAGACCAGACCGCGCGGGGGGCACGGCCGTCGGCTAGCGCCCGCAGGAGGGCGGGGCCAGTCGGGTAGCCCGACCAACCAACCGGATCGACCGGCGCGGTTCCCGCATCCGGCCCGGTTCCCGCATCCGACGCGGCCGGGCCGGCCGCGGCAGGCGGTTGCGGCTCCTTCTCGACCCGGGCGTGCCGGGGCGGAACAGCGAGGCGAAGCACGTCGGCGAGGCTGCCGGCGTACCGGTCGGCGACGGCGCGGGCCAGGCGGGCGATCTCCGGAGCCAGGGCCGGCTCCGGAGAGACGACCTTCTCCAGGTACGCGAGCCGGGGGTGGGCGGATTCGCTCACCCGCTCCAACAGCCAACCGTTGACGAGCTGACCGGCGAAGCGGACCTTGACCCGGGTCCCGGGAGCAGCATCGACATCGAGAGCCTCGGGCACCAGGTAGTCGAAGGGCCGATCGAGGTGGGCCAGGGGAACGTCCACGCAGACACGAGCGACCGGCGACCCGTTGGCGGGCCGCCGGTCGCTACGCGGGGTGTTACTCAGGCGCCCGCTACCGACTTCAGGTCAGCGGCGCGGTCGGTGCCCTCCCAGGTGAAGTCGGGAAGCTCTCGACCGAAGTGTCCGTACGCCGCGGTCTGCGAGTAGATCGGCCGCATCAACTTCAGGTCCCGGATGATCGCCGCCGGCCGAAGGTCGAACACCTCCGTCACCGCCTTCTCGATCCGCTCCACCGGCACCGTCTCCGTGCCGAACGTCTCCAGGAACAGGCTCACCGGCTGCGCCTTGCCGATGGCGTACGCCACCTGCGCCTCGCACCGCTCCGCCAGCCCGGCCGCCACCACGTTCTTGGCCACCCACCGCATCGCGTACGCCGCCGAGCGGTCCACCTTGGATGGGTCCTTGCCCGAGAACGCTCCGCCGCCGTGCCGCGCGTACCCGCCGTAGGTGTCCACGATGATCTTCCGGCCGGTCAGACCCGCGTCTCCCATCGGGCCACCAACCTCGAACCGGCCCGTCGGATTCACCAGCAGCCGGTAGTCTTCGGTGTCCAGCCCCAGCCCCAGACTCTCCACCTCCGGTGCGATCACGTGCTCCCGGATGTCCGGCGTCAGCAGCGACTCCAGCGACACATCTGCCGCGTGCTGCGACGACACCAGCACGGTGTTCAGCCGCACCGGCCGCAGTCCCTCGTACTCCACCGTCACCTGCGTCTTGCCATCCGGACGCAGGTACGGCACCAACCCTTCGCGCCGCACCTGTGCCAGGCGGCGGGACAGCCGATGCGCCAACGCGATCGGCAGCGGCATCAACTCCGGGGTCTCCGAGCAGGCGAACCCGAACATCATCCCCTGGTCGCCAGCGCCCTGCGCATCCAACACGTGCTCGGACGCACCGGTACGCAGCTCAAACGCGTTATCGACACCCTGGGCGATATCTGCCGATTGTGACCCAATCGACACACTTACCCCGCAGGACGCCCCGTCGAAACCCTTTCGCGACGAGTCGTAACCAATATCCAGAATCGTCCGACGCACGATCGACGGGATGTCGGCGTAGGCCTGGGTGGTTACCTCGCCCGCAACATGCACCTGACCGGTTGTGATCAGCGTCTCCACTGCAACCCGGCTACGCGGGTCCTCTGTCAGCAACGCATCGAGGATCCCGTCACTGATCTGGTCAGCGATCTTGTCAGGGTGACCTTCGGTGACCGATTCGGAAGTGAAGAGGCGGCGTGTCACGGCACTCCTAAGTCAGGGAAACTCGTTCCGCGGCAGTTTAGTCACTCGCGCCCGGTACCGGATCCCCCTATCGCGCACTGATCCAGCTATCCGGGACAGCCGGCCAGCCGGGTGACGATGAGGTCCCACACACCGTCGGCGAGGTCTTCCTTGGACTGCTCGGGCATCCGGCTGACCGATCCGTCCGTGCCGATGACGGTCGCCGCGTTGGTGTCGGCGCCAAAAACCCGGTCCGGGCCGACCTCGTTGATGACGATGAGATCCGCCCGCTTACGGGCGAGCTTGGCTCGACCGTTGGCCTCGGCGTCACTGGTCTCCGCAGCGAAGACCACCAGCACCTGCTCCGGGCGACGGCGCTTCCCGAGCTCGGCGGCGATGTCCGGGTTCGCGACGAGCTCAATGGTGGGCGCGCTGCCGTCGTCCGACTTCTTGATTTTGCCAGCCGCGTACGTCGCCGGGCGGAAATCGGCGGGAGCCGCCGCCAACACCACCGCGTCGGCTCGGTCGGCAGCCGTCAGCGTGGCCTCGCGCAGCTCGGCGGTCGTACCGACCCGGACCAGGTCCACGCCGGCCGGATCGGGCAGCGCGACGTTGGCGGAGACCAGGGTGACCCGGGCTCCTCGCGCCACCGCGGCGCGGGCGAACGCATACCCCTGCTTGCCGGAGGAGCGATTACCGAGAAACCGGACCGGGTCAAGCGGCTCCCGGGTGCCCCCGGCGGTGACCAGCACGCGCTTCCCGGTGAGGTCCGCCGGGGCGGCGGCGCCGCGGGCGAGAACGCGTCGGGCCACGGCGAAGAGCTCCGCCGGGTCCGGTAGCCGCCCCTTGCCGGTATCCGCTCCGGTGAGCCGGCCGACCGCCGGCTCGACGATCCGCACCCCACGGGAGCGCAGCGTCGCCACGTTGGCAACCGTCGCCGGATGTTCCCACATCTCGGTATGCATCGCCGGCGCCAGGACCACCGGACAGCGCGCCGTCAGCAGAGTGTTGGTGAGCAGGTCGTCCGCGAGCCCATGCGCGGCCCGGGCGAGCAGGTCGGTGGTGGCCGGAGCCACCACGACCAGGTCCGCCTGCTGACCCAACCGCACGTGCGGCACCTCGTGCACGTCGGACCAAACGTCATCGGCGACCGGTTGACCGGAGAGCGCCGACCAGGTCGCGGCCCCGACGAACTGGAGCGCCGACGAGGTCGGCACCACCCGGACCTGATGGCCGGACTCGGTGAAGAGCCGGAGCAACTCGCAGGCCTTGTAGGCGGCGATCCCGCCACCGACCCCGAGGATTATCCGGGGGGACATCGCTGGGTACGCGTTACGGCTGGTCGGTGGGCTCAGCGGTGAGCAGGCCCGCGTTGATCTCCCGCATGGCGATCGAGAGCGGCTTCTCCTGCGGGGTCGTCTCGACCAGCGGGCCGACGTACTCCAGCAGGCCCTCACCGAGCTGGCTGTAGTAGGCGTTGACCTGACGGGCCCGCTTGGCGGCGAAGATGACCAGCGCGTATTTCGACGTGGTCTTCTCGAGGAGCTCGTCGATCGGCGGGTTGGTGATGCCTTCGGGGTTGGTGGCGATGGATCCCACTGTTGACCTCTGCGTCTGTGACACCGCTCGCGGTGCTGGCGGTCAACCGCGCACGCGCGGTCGCGCCGGAGCTATGAATGACGAACCGAACAATCCTACCAGCTCGTCCACGACCTGCATGGTCCGGCCATGCACGATGGTATGCGCGAATTGTGGCGCGGTGACCGGATCGGCCACGTAGCCGGGTGGGTGCAGCAGCACCAGCTGGGCCGTCGGCAACACGGCCCGCAGCCGCAGCGCCCCGGCTAGGTCCATCGGGAGCAGAGCCGGCACCCCGGCGGCCAGCCGGGACCGCAGGGGCTGCCCCGGCGTACCCCGCCGGTACCGGCCGATCTGACTCCATTCCAGCAGCTCGCCGGCGGCCAGCAGCCGGTCGAACTCGGCCGGGTCGAGGAAGACCCGGTCGACCCCGGCCACCTCGCCATCCCGCCGGGGGCGGGTGGTCACCGGCACCGGCGTCCACACAGCAGGCAGGCGCGCCCGGACCAACCCAGCGACACCATCCCGACCGGAACCCGACGGTCCGGTCAGGATGGTGAGCCGGGCCGCCGGGCGCGCCTCACCATCCGTGCTCACTGCTCGTTTCTACACGGCTGCCGACCTCAGTTGGCGGCGAACTCCCCAAGCAGGGCCTTGCGCTGCTGCTCACCGAGCCCACGCAGGCGCCGGCTATCGGCGATCTTGAGCTTCTCCATGATCTGGGTCGCCCGGATCTTGCCGATTCCCGGCATCGCCTGCAGGACAGCGGATACCTTCAGCTTGCCGACGACATCGTCGGACTCGGCCCGCTCGAGAACGGCTCCGAGCGTTGTCTTGCCCTGCTTGAGCTGCTCCTTCAGCTCAGCACGGGCCTTGCGGATCTCCGCGGCCTTCTCCAGCGCTGCTGCGCGCTGCTCAGGGGTCAGTGACGGGAGCGGCACCAGTTCTCCTCAGGTCCCTATCGCGACGGGCGAACGCACCGCCGCACTGTGAAACGTGGTGTCGCTGCGAACCAGGGAGGCCCAAGGTTCCCAGCGCGGGGAAAACTAGCGGTCAACGGCGCATTCGGCAACGTGGGCACGCGAAGATCGGCGGAAAGTGACCGAGCCGTCAGTCAGTTACGAACCGGTCAAAGCCGCTCGGCACTCGGCTAGGACCCGGTCCGCGGCGTCCCGAAGAGCCGCCGGATCGGGCCCCGCGGCCAGCACCTCACGGGAGTATGTGGGCAGTACGGCGGGCAGGCTGGAGCCGAAGACCACCCGGAGGTCAGCGGCGCTGGCGCCCTGCGCTCCCAGGCCCGGAGCGAGCAACGGACCGTTGACCGCAGTGAGATCGTGACCCGTCGCGCCGATGGTCGCCCCCACCACCAACCCCACGCTGCCCAGTGGTTGCGCACCCGCGTTGAGCTGGGAAATCTCGTCGATCACCAGCTGTGCGACGGTCCGCCCGTCGGCGGTGCGAGCCCGCTGCACCGCGGCGCCCTCGGGATTGGAGGTGAGCGCCAGCACGAAGACTCCGCCACCTCGCGCGGCGGCCAGCTCGAACATCGGGGCGAGCGCGCCAACGCCGAGATACGGGCTCACCGTCACCGCGTCGACATGCAGTGGGCTCGATGGTTCAAGGTACGCGGAGGCGTACGCGGCGACCGTCGAGCCGATGTCGCCACGCTTGACGTCGAGGAGAACGAGCGAACCAGCCGCCCGCAACTGTCGGATAGTTGACTCAAGGACCGCCATGCCCCGAGACCCGAACCGCTCGAAGAAGGCCGACTGCGGCTTGACCACCGCGACCCGGTCACCCAACGCCTCCACGACCGCGCCCGCGAACCGCTCCAGACCGCGAATGTCGTCATCGAGGCCCCACCGGGCAAGCAGACCCGGGTGCGGGTCGATGCCCACGCAGAGCGGACCCCGCTCGCCAACCGCCCGATGCAACCGGGCGCCGAAGCTCTCCATCGCAGACCTCCCTCTCGCGTGCCACGCACGCGTCGTCTCAGCGGGCGGCTGATGCCGCCCGCACCCGGCGGGCTCGCACCGCCCCGGCGGGCTCGCACCGCCCGGCGGGGTTCCGCACGCCTACCCACCCGCTGCCCGGCCCCCCTCGCCGCCGCAGCCGGCCGATCAGCCCGCCCGAGCCGCGGCGGCGATCCCCGCGGTGATCTGGGCCAGATCGGCATCCGCGGTGACGTACGGGGGCATGGTGTAAATCAGATCCCGGAACGGTCGCAGCCAGACGCCAGCGGCCACCGCCGCCGCGGTCGCCGCCGGCAGGTCCACCTCATGGTCGAGCTGCACCACACCGATCGCGCCCAGCACCCGGACGTCGGCGACGCCCGGCTGCGCCCGTAGCGGCTCCAGGCCGGACCGCAGACCCGTCTCGATCCGCGCCACCTGCGCCGACCAGTCTTCGGCTCGCAGCAGGCCGAGCGAGGCGTTGGCCACCGCACAGGCCAGCGGATTACCCATGAAGGTGGGACCATGCGCCAGCACACCGGCGGCAGAGATCCCACGGGCGATCTCCGCGGTGCAGAGCGCGGCGGCCAGGGTGAGGTACCCCCCGGTGAGCGCCTTGCCCACACAGAGCACGTCCGGCGTTACGCCGGCATGCTCGGCGGCGAACATCGCCCCGGTCCGACCGAAACCGGTAGCGATCTCGTCAAAGATCAGCAGAACCCCGTGGGCCCGGGTGACCTCCCGCAGCACCTGTAGGTAGCGCGGGTGGTGGAACCGCATGCCACCGGTCCCCTGGACGACCGGCTCGACGATGACCGCGGCCAGTTCGTGGGCGTGCCGGGCGACCGCGTCCGCCAAGACCGCCTCGTACGCCGGATCCGGAGGTGCGGTGAACCCCGACGGCGGCACCGGCGCGAAAACCTGCCGGGGCAGCAGCTCCCCCCAGAGGTGGTGCATACCCCCCTCCGGGTCACAGACGCTCATCGGGTGGAACGTGTCGCCGTGGTAGCCACCCCGCCAGGTCCCCAGCCGACGGCGTTCCGGCCGGCCGGTGGCCCGCTGGAACTGCAGGCACATCTTCACGGCCACCTCGACACTCACCGAGCCGGAGTCGGCCAGGAAGACATGCTCCAACCCCTCCGGCGCCAGCTCGACGAGGGTCCGGGCCAGCGTGACGGCCGGCTCGTGGGTGAGCCCGCCGAACATCACGTGGCTCATCCGGCCGAGCTGGTCGGTCACCGCCGCGTCCAGCACCGGGTGTTGGTAGCCGTGGATCGCCGACCACCACGACGCCATCCCGTCAACCAGTTCCCGCCCGTCGGCCAGGCGCAGCCGCACCCCGGCGGCGCTCTCCACGACGTACGGCGGGGTGGCCGGCGGCAGTGCCGCGTACGGATGCCACACGTGGGCCGCGTCTGCGGCGCTGATCTCCTCCGGGGTCAACGACGTCGCCTCCTCACCAGCCGGTCACCCGTGTCAACCGGCCCTCGGGTTCCGGTAACCCGGCGCACGACCGGCGAGCGGTCCACAGGCACCGGGCGAGTACCACCCGCACGGTGTCACGGCGTGCGGGCCGCCGCCGCAGCGGCCCGCACCAGGGCCGGCCCCCGGTAGATGAGACCGGTGTAGAGCTGCACCAACGACGCGCCCGCGTCGAACATGCGCTCGGCGTCGTCCGGAGTGAGAATGCCGCCGACGCCGACGATCGGCAGCCGACCGCCGGTCTCGGCGTGCACGAAGGAGACCACCTCCCGGGCCCGCTGCGCCAACGGGCGGCCGGAGAGCCCACCCGCCTCGGCGCCGCCGGCCCGGTCGGCGGGAGCGAGACCGTCGCGGGAGAGCGTGGTGTTGGTGGCGATCACCCCCGCTGCACCCCGCGCCAGGCAGACCTCCAGCAGCTCGGCGATGGCCGGATCCGGGAGGTCTGGGGCGATCTTCACCAGTACCGGTTTCTCACCGACCAGAACGGCCAACAGGGCGTCCAGGTGCGCCCGGTCCTGCAGCGTACGTAGCCCCGGCGTGTTCGGCGAGGAGACGTTGACCGCGAAGTAGTCGCCGTAGCCCCGCAGGGCTTGGTACGACGCCTGGTAGTCCGCAACCGCCTCCTCGAGTGGGGTGACCTTGGACTTGCCGAGGGAGATGCCCAACGGCACCCCGAGCGGGCGGGGCAGCGCCGCCAACCGCGCCGCGAGCGCGTCGGCGCCGGCGTTGTTGAAGCCCATCCGGTTCACCACCGCCCGGCTCTCGGGAAGCCGAAACAGCCGCGGCCGCGGATTGCCCGGCTGCGGGTGCGCGGTGACCGTACCCACCTCGACGAACCCGAAGCCCAACGCCGGCCAGGCCGGCAGCGCCACCCCGTTCTTGTCCATCCCGGCGGCCAACCCGACCGGGTTCGGGAAGCGGAGGCCGAACACCGTTCGGGGAGCCGAAACGCCGTACCGGGCCCGGAGCACGGCCAGCGCCGCGGGCACCCGGGCCAGGCCGGCCAGCCGCCGTACCGTGAACTCGTGCGCCACCTCCGCGTCCCCGCCCCCCAGCCGGAACAGCCGTGGCCGCACCACCCGTTCGAAGATCACCCCATCCTCCCCGGCGGGGTGAGTGATCCCCGGCCGCTCGGGCTCATCGGGCGCTCCGCAGCGAGGCGTGCAGCGCCTGCAGCGGACGGACCACCATGTCACCACGGATCCGGGCCTCGACCGCCATCACCACGGCGGCAGCGCCGGGGACGGTGGTGATGCAGGGGATGTCCGCCGTCACGGCGGCACTGCGGATCTCGTAGCCATCCGAGCGGGCGCTCGCTCCCGAGCCCTGCGGGGTGTTCACCACGAGCACCACCTCGCCGGAGCGGATCAGCGAGACCGCGTCCTCGCTCTCCCCCGACTCGTAGTGCTTGCGGATCTGCTCGCAGGCGACGCCGTGCCGGCGCAGCACCTCGGCGGTGCCGGTGGTGGCGATCAGCTGGAAGCCCAGGTCGGCCAGGCGCTTGATCGGGAAGATCATGCCACGCTTGTCCCGGTTGGCGACCGACACGAAGATCTTCCCGCCGGTCGGCAACGAGCCGTAGGTGGCCGACTGCGACTTGGCGAAGGCGTACCCGAAGGCCGTGTCGATGCCCATCACCTCGCCGGTGGACTTCATCTCCGGTCCGAGCAGCGAGTCGATCCCCTTCCCGGTCGGAGTACGGAACCGCTTGAACGGGAGCACCGCCTCCTTGACCGCGATCGGCGCATCCGCGGGGAGGGTACCGCCGTCGCCGTCGGCGGGGAGCAGGCCCTCGGCGCGCAGCTCGGCGATGGTGGCACCGAGCGCGATCCGCGCCGCCGCCTTGGCCAACGGCACCGCGGTGGCCTTGGAGACGAACGGCACGGTCCGGGACGCACGCGGATTGGCCTCGAGCACCCAGAGCTGGTCGTCCTTGAGGGCGTACTGCACGTTGAGCAGGCCCTGCACGCCGATGCCCCGGGCGATCTCCTCGGTGTACCGACGGACCTCGGCGACGTGTGAACCGGCCAGGGTGATCGGCGGCAACGCGCAGGAGGAGTCGCCGGAGTGGATCCCGGCCTCCTCGATGTGCTCCATCACCCCGCCGAGGTAGACCTCACCGGCGGCGTCGCAGAGCGCGTCCACGTCGATCTCGATCGCGTCATCGAGGAACCGGTCCACCAGCACCGGATGATCCGGGGAGATGTCGGTGGCCCGGCCGATGTAGTCCCGCAGCGTGGCGTCGTCGTAGACGATCTCCATGCCCCGACCACCGAGCACGTACGAGGGGCGGACCAACACCGGATAACCGATCTCGGCGGCGATCGTCTTCGCCTCGTCGTACGAGATGGCGGTGCCGTGTGCCGGCGCCCGCAGCCCGGCACGGGCCAGCAGCGCGCCGAACGCCCCCCGCTCCTCGGCGAGGTGGATCGACTCCGGGGAGGTACCGACGACCGGCACCCCGGCGTCCTTGAGCCGCTGCGCCAGCCCCAACGGGGTCTGGCCACCGAGCTGCACGACCACCCCGACCACGCCGGGGCCACCGGCCGCCCGGCCGGAGGAGTCCTCGGCGTGCCACACCTCGAGGACGTCCTCGAAGGTCAGCGGCTCGAAGTAGAGCCGGTTCGCGGTGTCGTAGTCGGTGGAGACGGTCTCCGGGTTGCAGTTGACCATGACCGTCTCGTATCCGACGTCCCGCAACGCCATGACGGCGTGCACGCAGGAGTAGTCGAACTCGATGCCCTGCCCGATCCGGTTCGGCCCCGAGCCGAGGATCAGCACCTTGGGTCGGTCCGACCCGACCACCTCGGTCTCCGCGTCATACGTGGAGTAGTGGTAGGGCGTCGTCGCCTCGAACTCCGCCGCGCAGGTGTCCACGGTCTTGTACACCGGCCGGACGCCCAACCGGTGCCGCAGCGTCCGAACCCCGTCCTCGGCGGCCAACTCCGGGCGCAACGCGGCGAGCTGCCGGTCGGAGAGCCCCGCCCGCTTGGCCCGGCGCAGCAGGTCGGCATCGAGCACCGGGGCGTCCACGATCTCGGCCCGCAACTCCACCAGGCCGGCGATCTGGTCGAGGAACCACGGGTCCATCCCACCGGAGGCCGCCGCCACCTCGGCGATCGAGGCGCCGAGCCGCAGCGCCCGTTCCACCGTGTAGAGCCGTCCGTCGTGCGGCACCCGCAACGCCGCGAGGGTGTCCTCCCGGGTGGCATCGGCCGGGTCGGGCACGGTCCAGAAGCCGGCCGCCTTCGTCTCCATCGAGCGCATCGCCTTGTTCAGCGCCTCGGTGAAGTTGCGGCCCAGGCTCATCGCCTCACCGACCGACTTCATGGTGGTGGTCAGCTCCGGGTCGGCGCCGGGGAACTTCTCGAACGCGAAGCGCGGAATCTTGACCACCACGTAGTCCAACGTCGGCTCGAACGCGGCTGGCGTCTTCAGGGTGATGTCGTTGGGGATCTCGTCGAGGGTGTAGCCGATGGCCAGCCTCGCGGCGATCTTCGCGATCGGGAAGCCGGTCGCCTTCGAGGCCAACGCCGACGAGCGGGAGACCCGGGGGTTCATCTCGATCACGACGATCCGGCCGTCGGCCGGGTTCACCGCGAACTGGATGTTGCAGCCTCCGGTGTCCACCCCGACCTCGCGCAGCACCGCGATGCCGAGGTCCCGCAGGCGCTGGTACTCCCGGTCGGTGAGAGTCATCGCCGGCGCCACGGTGACGCTGTCGCCGGTGTGCACGCCCATCGGGTCAACGTTCTCGATCGAGCAGACCACCACGACGTTGTCGTGCCGGTCGCGCATCAGCTCGAGCTCGTACTCCTTCCAGCCGAGCACGCTCTCCTCGATGAGCACCTCGTGCACCGGGCTGGCGGCCAGGCCGGCACCGGCGATGCGTTCCAGGTCCGCATCGGTGTGGGCCATGCCGGAGCCGAGGCCGCCCATCGTGAACGACGGCCGGATCACCGCCGGCAGGCCCAGCTCGGCGACCGTCTCGCGGACCTCGTCCATCGAGTGGCAGACCCGGGAACGCGGCACCAGCGTCGCCGGGTCCGCCACCCCGATCCGGACCCCGGCCTTGGCGACGACGTCCTTGAACAGCTGGCGGTCCTCGCCGCGGCGGATCGAGTCGATGTTCGCGCCGATCAACTCGACGCCGTACTTCTCCAGTACCCCGGTCTGGTGCAGCGCGACCGCCGTGTTCAGTGCGGTCTGGCCACCCAGGGTGGGCAGCACCGCATCCGGCCGCTCCTTGGCGATGACCAGCTCGACGAACTCCGGGGTGATCGGCTCGACGTACGTGGCGTCGGCGAACTCCGGATCCGTCATGATCGTCGCCGGGTTCGAGTTGACCAGGCTGACCCGGATCCCCTCGCTGCGCAGTACCCGACAGGCCTGGGTGCCGGAGTAGTCGAACTCGCAGGCCTGCCCGATTACGATCGGCCCGGAGCCGATCACCAGGACGTGTTTGAGGTCGGTCCGCTTAGGCATTCGTTCGCCCCTCGCTGTGGTTGCGCCCCTCGATGAGCTCGGCGAAGCGGTCGAACAGGTAGTCCGCGTCGTGCGGACCGGCCGCCGCCTCCGGGTGGTACTGAACGGTGAAGGCGGGCACGTCGCGCGCCCGCAGCCCCTCGACCACGTTGTCGTTGAGGCAGACGTGCGAGACCTCGATCCCGCCGAACTCGGACTCGATCACCCGGTCCGGTACGACGGCCCCCGGCTCGACACCGGGGCACGCGACGGCGAAACCGTGGTTGTGGCTGGTCACCTCGACCTTGCCGGTGACCCGGTCGAGCACCGGCTGGTTGATCCCGCGGTGGCCGTAACCGAGCTTGTACGTGCCGAAACCCAGTGCCCGACCGAGGATCTGGCTGCCGAAGCAGATGCCGAAGAGCGGCACCCCGCTGGTGAGCGCCGCGCGGGCCAGGGCCACCGGCCCGTCGGCGGTCGCCGGGTCCCCAGGGCCGGGCGAGAGGAAGATCGCATCCGCGCCGGTGGCCCGCAGTTCGTCGATGCCCGAGTGAGCCGGCAGGACATGGGTGGTGACACCCCGCGCCGCGAGCCGCCGGGGCACGTTCCGCTTGATGCCGAGATCCAGGGCGGCGACGGTGAACCGGTGCTCCCCCTCGGCCTCGACCACGTACGGCTGCGGGGTGGTCACCTCGGCGGCGAGGTCCGCTCCGACCATCTGCGGGGCCTGCCGGACCCGGGTCAGCAGCGCCTGCGGGTCGGTCTCGACGCTGGAAACCCCGACCCGCATCGCGCCCCGCTCCCGCAGGTGCCGGGTGAGCGCCCGGGTGTCCACACCGCTGATGCCGACCACGCCCTCGGCGGCGAGCCGCTCCTCAAGGCCACCGGTGGCCCGCCAGTTCGAGCCGATCCGGGCGGGGTCACGGACCACGTACCCGGCGACCCAGATCCGGCCGGACTCGTCATCCTCGCCGTTTACCCCGGTGTTGCCGATGTGCGGCGCGGTCTGCACCACCACCTGCCGGTGGTAGGACGGGTCGGTGAGCGTCTCCTGGTAGCCGGTCATTCCGGTGTTGAAGACCGCTTCGCCGAAGGTCTCCCCGACGCTGCCGTACGCCTCGCCGTGGAACGTGCGCCCGTCCTCTAGGACGAGAATCGCCGGTCGCCGCCTCACGCCACGCCCCCCGCACTCCGGGCCACGCGGCACTGCCCCACCGCACTCCGTACTCGCATCACTTCACTGCCTTTCCGTCCAGGACCGTCGCCTCGCCGCGCAGGAAGGTCGCCACGATGCGACCGGGCAGCGTCATGCGGGCGTACGGGGTGTTGCTGCTGCGGCTGGCCAGCTCGGTCGGCTCGATCACGCGACGCGCCGCCGGATCCACCAGGGTCAGGTTCGCCGGTGCGCCCGGCGCCGGGTCGTGGCCGTGTTCGGTGAGGCCGGCGATCCGGGCGGGGGTGCGGGACATCCGCTCGGCGATGAGGTCCCACCGTGGTCCGAGCACGTCCAGCGTGATGGAGAGCGCCGTCTCCAGGCCGAGCATGCCCGGCCGGGCGTACGCCCACTCGCACTCCTTGTCCTCCACGGCGTGCGGGGCGTGGTCGGTGGCGACGATGTCCACCACCCCCTCGGCCAGCGCGGTGCGCAGCGCGGCGACATCGGCGGCGGTCCGCAGCGGCGGGTTGACCTTGTAGACCGGGTCGTAGGTGACCGCCTTCTCGTCGGTCAACAACAGGTGGTGCGGGGTGACCTCGGCGGTGACCTGCACGCCGCGGGCCTTGGCCTGCCGCAGCACGTCGACGCTGCCGGCGGTGGAGACGTGGCAGATGTGCAGGCGGCTCCCCACGTGCTCGGCGAGCAGCACGTCCCGGGCGATGATCGCCTCCTCGGCGACCGCCGGCCAACCGGTCAGACCGAGGCGGGTGGAGATCTCCCCCTCGTGCATCTGGGCGCCCTCGGTCAGCCGTGGCTCCTCGGCGTGCTGGGCGACGATGCCGTCGAACGCCTTCACGTATTCCAGGGCCCGGCGCATCAGCCGCGGGTCGGCGACGCAGTGTCCGTCGTCGGAGAAGATTCGGACCCGGGCGGCGGAGTCGGCCATCGTGCCCAGCTCGGCCAGGCGCTCGCCGGCCAGCCCGACCGTGACGGCACCGATCGGCTGCACGTCCACCAGCCCGGCCTCCCGGCCCAGCCGCCAGACCTGCTCCACCACCCCGGCGGTGTCGGCGACCGGCGAGGTGTTCGCCATCGCGCAGACCGCCGTGTAGCCACCGAGCGCCGCGGCCCGGGAGCCGGTCTCGACGGTCTCGGCGTCTTCCCGGCCGGGCTCGCGCAGGTGGGTGTGCAGGTCCACCAGGCCGGGCAGGGCGACCAGGCCGGTGCCGTCCACCGTGACCGCGCCGGGGGCTGTCAGCCCCGCGCCGGTCTCGGCCACCACGCCGTCGCGGATCAGCAGGTCGGTCGGCGCGGCGCCGAGGACGCTCACATTGGTGATCAGGTACGCGGTCACCGGTTGTTCCCTCCGAGTAGCAGGTAGAGGACGGCCATCCGGACGGAGACGCCGTTGGCGACCTGTTCGACAATGGTGGAGCGGGGCGAGTCGGCCGCCTCAGAGGTGATCTCCATGCCCCGGTTCATCGGGCCGGGGTGCATCACGATCGCGTGCTCCGGCAGCCGCCGCATCCGCGAGCCGTCCAGTCCGTAACGGCGGGCGTACTCACGGGCGGAGGGAAAGTAGGAGTCGTTCATGCGTTCCCGCTGCACCCGGAGCATCATGACCACGTCCGACTGCGGCAGCACCGAGTCCAGGTCGTAGCAGACGGCGGCGCCGGGCGCGAGGGCCGCGGCGATGTCCACCGGGATCAGCGGGGGTGGGCCGACCAGGGTGACCTTGGCGCCGAGGGTGGAGAGCAGCAGGACGTTGGAGCGCGCCACCCGGCTGTGCAGCACGTCACCGACCACCGCCACCGACAGACCGGCGAGCCGGCCCAGCCGGGATCGCATCGTGTACGCGTCGAGTAGCGCCTGGGTGGGGTGCTCGTGCGTACCGTCGCCGGCGTTGACGACCGAGCCGTCAACCCAGTCGGCCAGCTGGTACGGGGCGCCGGAGGCGGGGTGCCGGACGACGACGGCGTCGGCGCCCATCGCCTGGAGGGTGAGCGCGGTGTCCTTGAGGCTCTCGCCCTTGGCGACGCTGGACCCCTTGACCGAAAAGTTGATCACGTCGGCACTGAGCCGCTTGGCGGCGGCCTCGAAGGAGATCCGGGTACGGGTGGAGTCCTCGTAGAAGAGGTTCACCACGGTCCGGCCGCGCAGCGCCGGCAGCTTCTTGACCTCCCGCCCGGCCACGGTCGCCATCTCGGCGGCGGTGTCCAGGATCTCAAGGGCGGTGCCAGCGTCGAGGTCGGCGCTGGAGAGCAGGTGACGGATCATGCCTCGAACTCCCTTCCGGCGGCGACCAGCAGGCGGCGCGGCGCCGCGCCCCGCGGGCTCACCGGGCACCGCCGTAGAGCCGGACCTCGTCCACGCCGTCGGGCTCTGCCAGGGTGACCCGGACACTCTCCGCGAGGGCGGTCGGGATGTTCTTCCCCACATAGTCGGCCCGGATGGGCAGCTCCCGGTGGCCGCGATCGACCAGGACGGCGAGCTGGACCGAGGCTGGCCGGCCGACGTCGTTCAGCGCGTCGAGTGCCGCCCGCACGGTTCGGCCGGAGAAGAGGACATCGTCGACGAGGATGACCCGCCGGCCGTCGATGCCGCCGGCGGGAACGTCGGTGGGGCCGACGGCGCGGGTACCGTGCTGACGCAGATCGTCCCGGTAGAGGGTGATGTCGAGCACACCGACCGGGACGTCCACCCCCTCGAAGGCGCTGATCCGGGCGGCGAGCCGCCGGGCGAGCGGTGCGCCCCGGGTGGGGATCCCGAGCAGGACGGTCTGTTGGGCGCCCTGGGTCTTCTCGAGGATCTGGTGGGCGATGCGGTCCACCACGCGCTGCACGTCGGCGGTGGTGAGTATCACCTTCACCGAGGGTTGTCGGGTGGTCGGCGAGTGGGCAGCCGGTGGGTACGCCACGGCGGACCTCCTTCCCCGCCTCACGGGACGGGTCGTTAAAGGATGTCGGATCGACCGGCGCGGACCGCGAACGGACCGGACCGGGGCTTCGGGCAACGTTACCAGTGGTCACCGTCTCGACCGTCGCCGGCCGAGGGCCCGGCGACAGAACGGCGAAACTGGGACAACTCCCCCAGGATGAAACAGGAAAGTTCACGACCACTTGACCGGCTGTCGCAATCCCCGTACCGTCACGCTCCGTAGCGATCGACGGGAGAACCCCGAGCAGCACTGGGAGTGTCCGAATGCCCTCTGAGTACGCCAAGTCGCTGGGCGCCCGCCTGCGCTCCATTCGCCAGCAGCAGGGCCTGTCCCTGCAGGGCGTAGAGGAAAAGTCCAACGGACGGTGGAAGGCCGTCGTGGTTGGCTCGTACGAGCGCGGCGACCGAGCCGTCACCGTGTCCCGCCTGGCCGAGCTGGCCGACTTCTACCGTGTTCCCGTCTCCGAGCTACTGCCCGATGGCAGTGGCGTCCGCCACGAGCCCACCAGCAAGATCGTGCTGGACCTCGAGCGGCTCTACGACGAGGCCTCGGAGGACCTCGCCTACGTCGCCCGGTACGCCCGCGCGATCCAGCAGCAGCGCGGCGACTACAACGGCCGGGTGCTGTCGATCCGCGCCGACGACCTGCGCGCCCTGGCGATCGTCTACGACGCCTCGCCGTCTGGCCTGATCGAGCGGCTGAACGAGCACGGCGTCCTCGTCGCCGACCCGCGGGCGTTCTTCGCCTCCTGAGTGGTGCCAACCGAAAGGGCCCGTGCCGATCGGCACGGGCCCTTTTCGCCTATCCGGTCACGCTGCCGGCCGGCCAGCTCGCTTCCGAGCCAGCGCCCCCGCGGGGGCGGCTACCGGGTGGCGTACTCCGCGATCCGGCCGAGAATGCCGTTGAGGAACCGCGGTGAATCGTCGGTCGACATCTGCCGAGCCAGCTCCACCGCCTCGCTGATCGCCACCGCGTCGTCGATCTCGTCCACGTAGAGCAGCTCGTAGACCGCGATCCGAGCGAGGTTCCGATCAACGGTCGGCATCCGGTCCAGCGTCCACCCCTCGGCGTAGCTGGCGATCAGCTCGTCAACCCGGTCCAGGTGGGCAGCGACCCCCTCAACCAGGCCAACCGCGTATCCCAGATGCTCCGGACGGGGCTTCTCGATCCGCTCCACGTAGCCGGCGAGCACCTCCACCGGTGGACGGCCCCGCAGGTCCGCCTCGAAGAGCACGTCCAGCGCCCGTTTGCGCGCCTTGCGACGCGCCGGCATCTGCTGCTTGGGCCCCTCGGCCATCAGGCGCGGCCGAGGTAACGGCCGTCGCGGGTGTCGACCTTGATCTTCTCGCCGGTGGTGATGAAGAGCGGCACCTGCACGGTCGCGCCGGTCTCGACCGTGGCCGGCTTGCTGCCGCCGGTCGAACGGTCTCCCTGGAGACCCGGCTCGGTGTACGTGATCTCCAGCACCACGCTGGTCGGCAGCTCCACGTAGAGCGGCACCCCCTCGTGGGTGGCGACCGTCGCCTCGGCCTCGGGAAGCAGATAGTTCGCCGCCTCGCCGACCGTGTCGCCGAGCACATTGATCTGGTCGAACGTCTCCAGGTCCATGAAGACGAAGTCCTCGCCGTCGGCGTACAGGTACTGCATCGTACGCTTGTCGACGGTCGCGGTCTCGACCTTTGTGCCCGCATTGAAGGTCTTGTCGACGACCTTGCCGGAGAGCACGTTCTTCAGCGTGGTGCGCACGAACGCACCGCCCTTTCCGGGCTTGACGTGCTGGAACTCGACGACGGCCCAGAGCTCACCGTCGAGGTTGAGTACCATGCCGTTTTTCAGGTCGTTGGTGGTGGCCATTTCCTGCCTTGATCATAAGGTGGCGGACAGACCCGGCAAGTCTACTAGGCCGCGTTTGGGCAGGCTCGCCCGAGCAAGCCGCAGCCCCCGCCGACGATCAACGGACCCGCGCCGCCAAGTGGTGCAGAGCCAGGCGGTAGCCGTCCACGCCCAACCCACAGATCACCCCGGTCGCCACCGCCGAGACCACCGAGTGGTGCCGGAACGTCTCCCGGGCATGGATGTTGGAGAGGTGCACCTCGACCAACGGGGCCCGCAGCAGGGCGCAAGCGTCCCGTACCGCGATCGAGTAATGCGACCAGGCGGCGGGGTTGAGCACCACGCAGGCGCCTAGGTCCGCAGCCTCATGCAGCCAGCCGAGCAGCTCATGCTCGGCGTCGGTCTGCCGGACGACCACCTCCAGCCCCAACTCCCGCCCGGTCTGCTGGCACAGCTCGACCAGGTCGGCGTAGGTGGTGGTGCCGTAGACCTCCGGTTGTCGGGTGCCCAGACGGCCCAGGTTGGGCCCGTTGAGCACGAACACCCTCATTCGGCGATCTCCTGGTAGGCGGCGTGCAGCAGCTCGTCGGAGGGCGCCTCGAGAATCATCGGGCGGGCGAGGCCGGCCAACACCACGAAGCGCAGGATGCTGCCCCGCGCCTTCTTGTCCACCCGCATCGTGGCGAGCAGATCCGGCCAGGCCTCCGCCCGATATCCGGTGGGCAGGCCGAGCGCACCCACCACGGCCCGGTGCCGCTGCGCGGTCTGCGCGTCCAGCCGGCCTTCGAGCTGGGCCAGAGTCGCCGCGTAGACCAGCCCCACCGCGACCGCGTGGCCGTGCCGCCAGCGGTAGCCCTCCACCTTCTCGATGGCGTGCGCCAGGGTGTGCCCGTAGTTCAGTATCTCCCGGGCCCCCGACTCGCGAAGGTCACCCGCGACGACCTGCGCCTTGACCCGAATCGCCCGCTCGATCAACTCCCGGAGCACCGGCCCCGCCGGGTCAACGGCGACGGCCGGCTCCCGCTCGACTAGGTCAAGAATCACCGGGTCGGCGATGAAGCCACACTTGACCACCTCGGCCATGCCCGCGGCTAGGTCGACCGGGGAGAGGCTGTCCAGCGCGGTCAGGTCACAGATCACCCCGGCCGGCGGGTGGAACGCGCCGACCAGGTTCTTGCCGGCAGAGGTGTTGATGCCGGTCTTGCCACCCACCGCCGCGTCGACCATGCCCAGCAGCGACGTCGCCACCGGCATCCAGCGCACCCCGCGCAGCCAGCAGGCCGCGACGAAGCCGGCCAGGTCGGTAACCGCGCCCCCGCCCACCCCGACCACGGCGTCGGCACGGGTGAAGCCCGCCGCACCGAGCCGTTCCCAACAGCTGGCGGCGACGTCGATGTGCTTACCCGCCTCCGCGTCCGGCACCTCGACCAGCAACGGCGTCACGCCGGCCGCCCGGGTCCGCTCCGCCAGCTGCTCGGCTCGGCCCTGCATCGGCGGCGCGTACAGCACGGCCAGCCGCTCCGCGCCCGGCAGCAACCGCGGCAGGTCCGGCAGGTCGCGCCCCACCAACACGTCGTACGGCTGGTCACCGCCAACCGGGATCCGGGTAATCTCGTCCATCGGGCGCAGCCTAACCGAGCCGGCCGTGCCGGTGGCGACGACGGTCGAAGGCGTCCCGGGACCCGGACTCCGACACGGCCCCGACACGGAGCCGAACCGGACACCGCCCCGACACGGACCGGACCGGACCCCGGAACGGGACAGGACGGAAGTGGACCCGGAACCGTTGGCCGCCCGGCGGGCCGGGCGCCCGTCAGGCGGGGAGCAGCGCGGCGATCTCGGACGCGAGCTGCTCCGGTGTCCGGCCGTCGGTCACCACCGTCGCCGTCGCCACCGCCGCGTAGTGCGGCCGGCGCTGCTCCAGCAGGTGTTTGAGGGTGGCCCGCGGGTTGACCGTGAGCAGGGGCCGCCCCGCACCCAGCCCGACCCGGCGGACCGCGTCGGGCAGCTCCACCGACAGGTACACGACGGTGTGGCCGGTCAGCGCGGACCGGGTCTGTTCGGCGAGCACCGCACCGCCGCCGAGGGCGAGCACCCCGGTGGCAGCCGCGAGCGCCGTCGCCACCGCCGCCCGTTCGAGGCTACGAAAGTGTGCCTCCCCCTCGTCGATGAAGATCTCCGAGATCGGCTTGCCCGCCGTCGCCTCGATGTCCAGGTCGGTGTCGCGGAACTCCACCCCGAGCAGCTCGGCGAGGGCTCGCCCGACGGTGGTCTTGCCGGAGCCGGGCGGGCCCACCAACACACAGACCGGCGCCATCAGCGGACAACCAACGCGTCGAGGTAGCCGGCGAGGTTGCGGCGCTGCTCGGCCACCGAGTCGCCGCCGAACTTCTCCACCGCCGCCTCGGCCAGCACCAGCGCCACCATCGCCTCGGCGACGACTCCCGCGGCCGGCACCGCGCACACGTCCGAGCGTTGGTTGATCGCGGTGGCGGGCTCACCGGAGGTGACATCCACCGTCGACAGCGCGCGGTTCAGGGAGGAGATCGGCTTCATCGCGGCCCGCACCCGCAGCGGCTCACCGGTGGTGATGCCCCCCTCCAGGCCACCGGCCCGGTCGGTGACCCGCCGGACCCTGGTCGCGGTGGGAATGATCTCGTCGTGCGCGACGGAGCCCCGGGAACGCGCCTGCTGCCAGCCGTCGCCGATCTCCACCCCCTTGATCGCCTGAATGGACATCAGCGCGGTGGCCAGCCGGGCGTCCAGCTTCCGGTCCCACTGCACGTGGCTGCCGAGCCCCGGGGGCACCCCGTACGCCAGCACCTCGACCACGCCGCCGAGCGTGTCGGCGTCCTTCTTCGCGGCGTCGACCTCGGCGACCATCCGGCGACTCGCCTCCGGGTCCAGACAGCGCAGCGGGTCCGCGTCGATCCGCTCGGCGTCGGCCGGGCTGGGTCGCAGCCCCGGTTTCGCCGCGACCGACCCCAGCTCCACGATGTGCGAGACGACCTCGATGCCCAGCGCCTGCCGGAGCAATGCCTTGGCGACGGTGCCGACGGCGACCCGGGCCGCCGTCTCCCGGGCGCTGGCCCGTTCGAGGATCGGGCGGGCGTCGGTGTGCCCGTACTTCTGCATGCCGGCCAGGTCGGCGTGCCCCGGTCGGGGACGGGTCAGCGGCGCGTTCCGGGCCTGCCCGGCCAGCTCCGCCGGGTCGACCGGGTCGGCGGCCATCACCGTGCGCCACTTGGGCCACTCGGAGTTGCCGACCCGGATCGCCACCGGACTGCCCAGGGTCACCCCGTGCCGCAGCCCACCGATGATCTCGATCTCGTCCTGTTCGAACGCCATCCGGGCACCACGGCCGTAGCCGAGGCGACGCCGGGCGAGCTCTCCGGCGATCTCCTCGGTGGTCACCTCGACCCCAGCCGGGACTCCCTCGAGCAACGCGACCAGGGCGGGACCGTGTGATTCCCCTGCAGTCAACCAGCGCAACACAACGGCCAGTCTGGCACGCCCGGTGGGCGCCCGGTGCCACACCCGGCCCGTCCCGCCCTGCGGACACGAGTGTCCGTGGGACGGTCACGATCACCCCGTTGGCAGCGAATCCGTACGATCATGGCGGCCTCCCGGAAGTCTGGTCGGCGACGACGTGGTTTCGACCCACCCGGAGGCCCCGGTGCTGCTCCTCGCGTTCGCAGCCGTGCTGCTGCTGGCAGTCCTACTGTCCAGCCTCGCGCACCGCAGCATCCTCTCCACCGCCGTGGTATTCCTCCTCGCCGGTATCCTGCTCGGCCCGGACACCACGGGTGTCCTGGAAATCACCGCCGACAGCGAGATCGTCGCCGGGCTCGCGGAGCTGGCGCTCTTCACCGTGCTCTTCACCGACGGCATGCGGGTCGGCTTCGCCGACCTACGCGCGGCGTGGCGGCTACCCGGGCGGGCGCTCGGCTGGGGGCTCCCGCTGACGCTGGGGATCACCGCGGTGCTGGCGCACTACGTGGCCGGACTCGACTGGCCGGAGGCACTGCTGATCGGGGCGGTCCTCGCCCCCACCGACCCGGTCTTCGCCGCCGCCCTAGTCGGCAACGTGGGCGTTCCGCGCCGACTGCGGCACCTGCTCAACGTCGAATCCGGCATCAACGACGGCCTCGCGCTGCCGTTCGTCATCCTCTTCCTGACGGTCGTCGAGGGCTCCGACGACCTGCACCTCGACGAGCTGGGGACCGAGCTGCTCCTGGGCCTGGTGATCGGGGTGGCGGTGCCCTGGCTGGCGCTGCAGTTGGAGAAGGGGCGGTTCTTCTCCGCCTCCACCAAGTACGAGCCCCTCAACGGTGTGGCGATCGGCCTGCTGGTCCTCGCGCTGGGGCTGATCACCCACGCCAACCTGTTCCTCGCCGCGTTCGCCGCCGGCATCACCGTGGCCACCTTCGGCGAGCGACAGCGCGAGAGCTTCGAACACTTCGGCGAGCTGATCGCCGAGCTGTTCAAGCTCGCCGCCCTGCTGGTGTTCGGCGCCCTGATCTCGGTGAAGTTCCTCAGTGAAATCAACTGGACCGGCTGGCTCTTCGCGGTGTTGGCCATCGTGGTGGCCCGCCCACTCGCCCTCGCGGTGTCGTTCCTCGGTTCGAAGCTGAGCCGCACCGAGCAGTTTGCCGCCATGTGGTTCGGCCCGAAGGGTTTCGCCTCGGTGGTCTACGGTCTGCTGGTGCTCCAGGCCGGCGTCACCGCGGGAGACGAGGTGTTCCACCTGGTGGCGTTGACCGTTGTCCTGTCGATCCTGGCGCACTCGTCAACCGACGTCCTGGTCGCCCGGATCTTCAACCCGGCGATGACCCCCCAGTGGTCCGAACGACAGCGGGCGGCCTCGGCCGATCGCCGAGAACACCGCGGCGACGAGGATCAACCGCCGCCATAGGCCGCCCCGGACTGTTGGGAGCGGTTGCCAGAGTGGTGGGAGCCGGTCAGTCAACCCGAGACAGGGAGCGCATCGCGCCAAGATATCTTGACGTTATTAAATCCTGCGCGAACCGACCCAGCGGGCCAGCCATTCGAGCAGCCAGCGAATCCGGACGCGAAAAGGCTCGTATCTCGAAATGTGACCGCCCAACCCCGTCCCGATGAACCAGAAATGCCTCCTCGCCACTCTCCGGATGCCCCGGCAATGTACCGTAGGCAAATCCCAGCCGATCACCCTGGTCAAACGTATAGATGATACGGCAGGGGGCCTGCACCAGCAGTCCTCGCCACCCAATTCTCAGCCGGAAGTCCACTCCCGGCTCCGGTCGCAGATCTGGGCGATCAACGCTAATCCCAGCCCGACCGTGCACACGCCATGAGAGCAATGCGTCAACAGCCCTGTCAAAGACCCGGACATCGGCACCAAGAAAGGCCCTACGGTGGACGTGTCGATACCCGGACGGAAGAATACCCGCTGACGCACCAACCTCCGGATAGGTTAGCTCATCCCATTTCAATACAGCCACCCCAAAGACTCAGATGCCCCGGCCGCGCTTGTGTAGCGTGCGCAGCACCGCGTCCGCCCGGACCACCCGCCCGGCCACCGCGAGCGCCAGGTACGCCCGTGGCTCCCGCGGATTGCCCCGGAGGGTACGGCGGGCCCAGCGCAGCGCGCCCTGGCGGTCACCGGAGGCGGCGCGGGCGAAGGCGATCTGCCCCGCCACCCGGGCCGCACCGGCCGGCTGGCTGCCGAACTCCGGGTAGCGTTCCAGCAGCCACTGCAGCGCCGCCGAGATGGTGTCCCAGCGCTGCGTGAAATACGACCGGTTGTGCCAACGCACCAGCACCAGCGGGGTACGCAGGTTAACCAAGGGCGCCCGGCGGGCCGCCCGCAGCAGGAACTCATAATCCTCGGCGTAGCTGCCCGGAATCTCCTCGTCGACCAGTCCGAAGCCGTCGCGGAGTACGGCGGCGCGGAAGAGGAAGGTTGACGGGTGCAGCTCCGTCAACCGATCCCGCAACAGGTCGGCGAGCGTGATCCGGTCCCGGGACAGCGACCGGTCGACGGTGTGTCCGTCGTAGCTCACCCGGATGCCACCGGAGACGAACTCCGCGTCGGGGAGGGTGGTGAGCGCCGCAACCTGCGCCGACAGCTTGCCGGGCAACCACTCGTCGTCATCGTCGCAGAAAGCGATGAACTCGCCGGTGGCAGCCAGGGTGCCGGTGTTGCGGGCACCCGCGAGACCGGGCGTCCGGCCGTTCTCGATAACTCGGACCGGCCTACCCGGTCGGGACAGCGCGGTCAGGGTCGGATCCGGCTCCGAACGGTCGTAGACGACGACCACCTCGAGCTCACCCGGATAGTCCTGGTCAAGGAGGGCGCGGACCGCGGCCCGCAGCAGCTCCGGGCGGTCCCGGGTGGGCACCACCGCACTCACCCTCGGCCGGGTGGTCGCCCATGGCAGCGCGGTCATCCTCGCGCTCCGCTCCACGGCGACCGGGACCACGGCCACCACCAGCTCCGTCGGCCGTTCGCCGCGACCACCAACTGCTCCACGGTCTCGCCGATCCGGGCCACGGCGGCCTCCCGTTGCCGGGCCGAATCGGGATCCGCCCGGCTGACGAACCGGGCCGGCTCGGCCAGGCCGGCGGTAAGCGTGGCCACGAACGCCGCTGGGGTTTCGCACACCACCACCAGGCCCGCCGCCCCGAGTCGACGCGCGAACCGCAGCTGGTGGTCGTCGACGTGTTCGCCGTGAGACGGATCCCGGGGGACCACGATCGGCACCCGGCCGTGCCGACGAACCTCCAGGATGGTGGCCGGGCCACCGTGACAGATCACAAGGTCGGCTGTGGAGATCGCCGCGTGGAGCTCGTCGTGCCCCAGAAAGGCCAGGGCGCCGGGAACGCCGACCGCCTTCGTGTATCCATGCTGGACGGTGAGGGCCACGCGGTCGGGAACGGTGCGATGCCAGCTTCGAAGCCAGTCGACCAGCCGGTCAAACGGGTGCTTGTCGGTACCGACCACGACCAACACCCGCAGCCGGCCGACATCAGGACCGCTCCGGCGGCGAGGGACTTGGCTGGGCTCGAAACCGCTCACAGCAGCGGCCCCACCACAGTGGCCTCCGGGTAGTGCCGGCGTTGCTCTTCCCACTGCACGAGCATCGCGGAGAGAAACGGGCGGCACAGGCGCGCGGTCAGGGTCGGGGTGTCGATTCGGTCGTACACCTCGACGTAGACCGTGGGAATGCGCCGCAGCCAGGCGAGGACCACGAACGGCACCGCAACCCCGGCCCCGGTCGTCACCACCGCGGCGACCCGATGCCGCCGCAGTACCCGTACCGCCAGCACCGCGTTGCGCACCAGATTGGGAACGTTGCGGGTGGTCGGGTGGTGCGCCGCGACGACCTGTTCCCCCACGAGCTGGGAGAGTGCGTCCGGGGTGTCGAAGGTTACCCAGCAGCGACGCCAGTGCCCGTACCAGGAACGCAGCGCAAGCAGCTGGGCCAGGTGTCCACCGCTCGATCCGACGAGCAGCAGGACCGGGGAGTCACCGCGACCCCTGGGGTACGTCTCCATGCAAGCCTCACCGTCCGCTTCCTTCGATCCGCTTCGGCCCCGATCGATGGTTGGCGAAAGCAGAACACGTATCGCGCCGTGGAGGCATCGGGAAACCGGACGGTCACCGGTGGTCCTGCTGCACGAGGAGCTCCAGCAGAGCGGGGTGTAACGCGGGGTTCCAGCCCGCACCGGCGTCGGCCAAACGCCAGGTCCGCAACCACAGCTCCAGCAGGTACGCGTCCGCCACCAGGCGCTGCCCAGCCCGGTTCAGCCCGAGCGCGTCGCCGTACCGTCGGAGTTGGAGATCAACAGCGTCGGCCGCGACGGTGACGGAGGAGCCCCGCAGCACCAGGGCCCGCTGGAACGCGTCGTGCGCCAGGTCGAAGCCGACCGGGACGTCCGGGGCGCTGTGCTCCCAATCCCAGGCGACCAGCCGATCGGCATGCCGACCGAGGTTCCACGGGACCCAGTCGCCATGCCAGTGCCCGAACTCGACCAGGGTCTCCCCGTGCCGCGAGGCGAGCCCAGCCACCGCCACGACCGCCCGGGTGTCGGCCGACATCGTGGCGACGGCCTGGTGCGCGGTCCGGGTGAGCCGGGCCAGGAAGCTCGATCCGGCCAGTGGTCGGGGCCGGGCGGGCGGGCGGCCCCGGCGAGCCACCGCGAGCACCGCGGCGACCTCGGGCTCGGCGGTGGTGGACAGCCCACGGACCGTCGGCGGCAGCGGCTGCACCAACGCGACGGACCGCCCAGCCCAGCGGAGCTCGGCCAGCAGCCGTGGCGCCACCGGGTGGTCCGGCACCCGGACCAGGGCGGGGAGTTCCCGCAGGGCCGCCGCCTCGGCGGCCACCAGGGCCCGGGTAGCGTCGTTCCAGCCGATCTTCGCGAAGCCGAGCGGGCGGCCGTTCGGGGCGAAAAGTTGCAGGGTCGGCTTGTGGTTCGGATCCGGCGGTCGCACCCCACACGCCGCGTACGCGGCTCCCCCGCCCAGCAGGGCGGCGAGTCGGTGGCTGAGCAGCGCCTCCTCCGCGGCGACCGCGTCGGGCAGCGACACGGTCAGGACCGGGAACCGGGCCAGTTCCAGCCCACCAAGCCGGGCGAGCCCACCGAGAACCGCCCGCGCCGCCCGCACCCGTGGTGGTCGCAGCGCGTTGTACGCCAGCAGCGACGCCGCCGTCGCCCGCGGGGAACCCAACGGCAACAGAAACCGGGCCCGCCGCACCGAGGGCACAATCGCGTAGCGCGCCACCGTCCGGTGTTCGGTCGGCGGCCGGCCGGCCACGGTGAGCCCGACCTGCTCGGCACCGAAGACCGCCCGGGTGACCCAACCCAACCCGTCGGTACGGGTCCGCGGGTCGGCGGAGGCGGTGGCCGGCCCGGTCATCCGGCCTCACCCGGCCAGTCGAGGTCCATTCCGAGCCGCTGCCGCAGCGCCTCGTTGTAGGGGTGGTAGTAGGCGGTCAGCTCCGCCTGAACCGCCGGGTCCAGCGGCGCGGAGCGGCGGTCGTTGTAGACCCGGAAGCTCGCCAGGTCGTACGCCGGCAGCCCGAGGAAGGACAGGGTACGGCGGTACGTCGACCGGGCGTCCCGATAGAGGTCCTCGCTGCGCAGGAAGAGGAACTGCGTGCGGTCGAACCGGTCCAGCCACGGCTGAAGGTGCTCGAGGTAGCGGCCCCGGGCCCGGTAGCTGTACCAGTCGTACGCCTCGCTGACGTACTCCGGCTCCGCCGCCAGCCGCTCCCGCTCCCCCCGGGTACGCCCCGGCTCGGCGTCGAGGGCGGCGGCGAAGTCCAGCGGCTCGATGCCGTGGGTGCGCCGCTCTTTCCAGTGCGAGTAGGCCCGCTGCACCGGATCGCGCAGCAGCACCACCAGCTTGACCGAGGGCATCAGCGCGGCGACCCGCTCGGCGGCGAGCGGGTGGAACATGTACAGCGGGGCGGCCTCACCGGCCCGGACCGGGCCACCGTGCCGCCGTTGTAGCGCCGCCCGCTGGCGCCGGGTCGGGAAGTGCGACCGGTACCACGCCTCGCCCCGCCGCCAGTGCTCCTCGAAGTAGTGGGTGGACTTCGTGTTCCAGGCTGGGAAGAGCCGCGGCACCAGCGGATGCTGGATCAGATAGTTCCACAGTGACGTGGTGCCGCCCCGCTTGGTGCCGATGACCAGAAAATCCGGCAGTGGCCGCCGGTCACTGGTCTGCACGCCGTAGCTGACGAGAGACTCCCGCACCCGCTCGGTCACCTGGTTCGGCACGATTCGCTTCACCTGGTTCCGGATCGCCGACACGACGGACCTCACCTGTCCTTCTGCTCTGGTAGGCCGGGGGCGGCCGGGACGGCCGCCCCTCCCCCACGGAGTTGCCGCAGGAACGCCCCGACAACGGGCCGGGTTCGGGACAACGTGCCGACCCCGCCGACGGCCAGCACCGCCACCGCCACCAGCAGGCCGGGAATGCCCCGCCCGCCGACCAGCACCCCCACTCCCGCGGCGGCGGCCACCACGGCGGCGGTGATCGCCGCCGCGCGTAGCATCGCCGGGTCCACCAGCGGGTGCCGCACTACGAGCCAGGCGCACGTCCCGGCGGTGAGGTTCTCGGTGAGGATGCCCGCGGCCCAGGCCATCGCCGCGCCGGTGGCACCATGTCCGGGGATCCACACCAGGCCGAGCGAGACCGTCACCAGCAGCCCGCCCAGGGTGGCGGCCAGGTGTAGGCCACTGCGGCCCCCCATCAGCAGCAGGCTCTGCACATTGCCCACTCCCGTGCGCACCAGCATGGCCAGGGCGAGGACGGTCAGCGCGGTGGCTCCGGCGGTGAACCCCGGCCCGAAAAGTTCCAGGAAGGCCAGCCCGAAGACAGCCAGCAGCAGGTACACCGGCCAGGAGAGCACCAACCCCCAGGTGGTCAACTGCCGGTGCACGGCTGCCGCGAGGTCCGGCTGGCCCGCGCCGAGCAGCCGGGACAGCCGGGGGGCAACCGTCACCCGCAGCCCCTGCACGGCGAGCTGGCCGGCGAGGACGTACCGGCCGACGGCACCGAACACACCGGCCTCCTCCGCCCCGGCGAGCGCCGAGGTCAACAGCACCCCGATCCACAGGTTGCCGGCGTCGATGGCGGCCGAGACGGCCCGGGGCAGCGCGAACCGCCAGAAGGTCGACCAGTCCCGCGGCCCGGGGCGGAGCCGGGCACCCCGCCCGATCCGCAGCGGCCCCGCGACCAGGGCCAGGCAGACCAGCAGGGCCAGGGCGGCCGGAACCAGCCAGGCGGACACGCCGGCCACCAGGCCGCCACCGACCAGGACCGCGACACCGACCAGGACCGGGCGGGCCACCGGCAGGAGAAAGAACTGCACCGACACGTACGCCCGAATCGGCCGGACACACCGCAGGGCGGCGAGCAGCAGCGTCAGGAGGACAATCACCGGAACGGCGGCGAAGCTCACCGCCAGCAGCTGGGACCCGGCGGCCGGGCCGAACACCCGGGGTGCCAGAGAGTCGGCGGCGAAGAACCCGGCCAGCGCGACCACCGCGGCAACCACGAACGGTGGGATCAGGGCCACCGGCAGCACCCGGGCGGCGTCCCCCCGCCCCCCGGCCGCGCGGCGGCGCGGCAGCGCCCACAGCAGACCGGTCTCGGCACCCAGCGTGCACACGGCGGTCGCCACTGTGATCACCCCGATCGTGGCAAAGAAGACGCCGGAGCCGGTGGGGCCGTAGCCGCGGGTGATCACCACCGCGAGGAGAAAGCCGAAGAGGCCGCTGGTGGCCGCACCGAGCAACCCAGCGACCCCGCTGCGCGCGCTGTCCCGACGCTCCGCCTCGTCCGGCTGCCCGACGGCGCGACCGGACGCCGCCGGAGCGGTGCCGGCGGTCATGCCGCCGCCCGACCGAGAGTCGTCGGCAGCCGGGCGGGCCGCCCTCGTGCCGGTCCAGCCCGGCCGGGGTCCAGCGGGGGTAGGGGCCGTGGCGCCCGCTCGCCCTCGGTGCGTGCCATGGCGAAGGCGACCGCGTAGAAGGCGACGGCGAGATTCTGGTTGGCCAGGCCGTAGAAGGGGATCTGCACCAGGCACACCAACGGAACGATCGCCAGCCACTGCCCCGCCGGGGAGCCCGCCCGGGCGCAGCGGAGGGCGGCCACGACGAACCAGGCCAGAAAGCACAGCAGGGCGGGGATCCCGTGGCTGAACAGCACCATCCACAACTGCCCCTGGGTACCGATCGGTGCCTCGGCCGAGACGGTGTCGACGTTCGCCGGAGCACCGTGGCCGAGCCACGGCGACTCATCGACCCGCGCGAGCACCGCGCGGTAGAGGTCGAGCCGGTCGGTGTTGGTGTCGCTGTTCCCGACCCGGTCCCCGATCAGCTGGGCCACCGGGATGAACACGGTGGCGACGAGACCCACCAGCACCACCCCGACAATCGAGGCGGCGACCCGGGTATTGCCGCGCCAACCGGCACGGACACCGAGCACCAGCAGGCCGACACCGAGGCTGAGGAACATCACTCGGTTCAGGGTGAGGAAAGCCGGTGCCAGGGACAGCGGCAACGACCCGAGCAGCAGCCAGCGCAGCACCCCCCGCCGCCGCAGCATGATCACCGCGATCACGGCGGGCAACACCATCGCGTACGCGCTGCCGTAGTTGTTGGTGTACGCGTACGGCGCCGCGGGCCGGTAGACCGGGTCCGCTGACCGGGCGCTGTACTCGGCGGTGGAGAGGTGGACCATGTCGTGGACGAATGGTTCGGCGGCGATCGCGCCGGGCAGCAGGATCTCCACCGGGGTGGTCAGGCCGAGCCGCGGGGCGAGCACGCTAAGCCAGCCCAACGCCACCAGCCCGAGCCAGAACGCGCAGAGGGGCAGGAGCACCTCGCTGCCTCCGGCTCGCTCCCGGGCCACCACGTAGACGTAGACGCCGACCACCAGCGCGGTGGCGTAGAACCCCAGCCGTAGTCCAAAGGCCAACACTGAGCTGGGCGACCCCAGCTGGGTGGCGCTGACCAGGACGACGGCGAGGAAAAGCAGCCAAATCCCGGTGCCGGGCGGCAGCGGAACCCGGCCCCGGACCAGCAGTAGGGCCAGCAGCACGGCACCCAGCAACGGCCAGCCCAGATAGAACGCACCGGCCAGCCACCAGATCGGCACCAGGCCGAACATCAACGCCAGCGGCCAGATCGGCAGCCGCGGTGGCGGCGGCGCGGGCGGCGAGCTCCCACCCAGCGACACGGTCAGCCCCGACCACGGTGGGTGAGGACGAAGCCGAGCGGGACCACACCGGCCGCTCGCAGCCGCTCCGCCAGCCGACGTAGGTCGCTCTGCCGGGTCTGGTCCTGCTCGACCACCACCACCGCGACCCCCTGCCGGGCCGCCGCGACACCCCGCTCATCGGCCTCGGCCGGTGGGGCGTTGAAAAGCACCAGTGCGCTGGCCGCCCGCTGCCCCCAAGTCCCGAACCGGATGGTGCCGGCGCCCACCGCAACGGCGTCGGCAGGCGCTCCGACGGCGCTCTTCCCATTGATCGACGCGGTGGAGGCGATCCGGGGCAGCGGGATCGTGCCTTCCGGGTCGTCGGAGGCCAGGCGGTTGGCAGCAGTACCGTTGCCGGCGCCGGTCGTCTGGTGGACGGTGGTCTGGCTGGGAAGAACGGTCGGGCGGGGAGCAGCGGTCGGGTGCGGGGATGGTCGCCGGACGGCGATCGGATCGGTAACCTCATCAACGGGGGCGGTCCGCCGTTCCTGGCGCTGCTGCGGCGCCGGCGGCCGGGCGGAGTGCGCCGTGGCCGGCAATCGCGCCACACCGGCCAGCACCTCACTACGCAACCGCCCCAGACGACCGGTGTCATCAGCGAGGTACACCTCCCGGCCGGTCCCGGCGAGCGCCACCGCCAGCCCGGCGCTCATCGCGGTCTGATCCCCCCGGGTGGTCAACAACACGATCCGGGCCGGTTCCCGAGTCCGCCCGGCGATGGCCATCGCCACGTACCGGATGTCGGCATCCACGGCCTGCCGCGAGCTGCGTGGCTTCGGGCCGCGGGCGGTACCGAGCAGTGGCAGGCCGGTCGCGTCCCGGCCGTCGTCAACCGACCGGATGCGCCGGTCCACCGACTCCCACCCATAGGCCAGCATGACGCCGAGCAGCACACCACCCAGGAGTCCCGCGAGCAGGTGGAGCAGTCGGTCACCACCCGTGGGGACCAGGTCCGGCTCCGCCTCGCGGGTGACCCAGCCCGGGTTGACATCAACCGCCGCGATCTCGGTCCGGGCCGAACCGAGCTGGACCAGTTGGCTGTTCACACCGGACAGCTCGGCCACCGCCGCATCCGCCTCGCCCTCCCGAGCACTGGCAATCCGACGTTGCAACGCCGCCTGCTGGGCCTGCACCTCGCTGATGCTCTGGTCGTACGAGCGCAGGATGTCCGCCCGCTGCTGCTCGTACATGGTGCGGCGCACGTCGAGGTAGGCCGTGGCGGCGAGGTTGACGCCCGCCACCGCGTCCTGGGGTGAGTTCGCGGTGAATCGGAAACGCAGGATCTGGCCGCCGGTGGGCACCTCGAGTTCGAGCGCGTCCTGCACGTCACGCTGGTCCCGGCCGGTGGCGTCCATCAGCCGCCGCACCACGTCGGTCCCGGTGGCGATGCCGCGCTCCACGTTCATGTTCACCGCACGGTCGGCGGAAGCGCCGCTCGGCGTGAAGGCGTCGGTGACCACCGGTCGGACCGCCACCACGGCGTCGGCGGTCACCGCGCTCGGCACCAGCAGCACATAGCCGAGTGCGGCGAGCAGCCCGAGTGCGGCCGTGCCGGCCAGTACCCGGATCCGGTGCAGCGGCACGCGGAGCAGGTCGGTCAAGGTGACCATTCGACCCGGTGTCCCCCCGCCGGCGGCGGCGTTGGCGGTCCAGCCGCCACCACCGGCGCTAGTCATCGAAACTCTTCACGGTCTGCTGGGGGTTTCCGATAACCACCACCCGGGGCGGGACATCCGTCCGCACCACCGTTGCGGTGCCCACCACACTGTCCCGACCGATCCGCACACCCTTCAGTACGAGTGCGTGTGCGCCGATCCAGACGTTGTCCTCCAGGACGATCGGCGCTCGGGTACGTGGGGTGGGCGGGTCGTGTCGCACCTCGGGCCGCAGATTGTGGAAGTCGTTGTCCCGCACCTCACAGTTCGACAACAGGCAGCGGTCTCCAATCGTGACCGAGGTCCAGACACCGACCCAGGTCGCACTCAGCAGGCACTCGGCGCCGATTCGAACCTCGCCCGGACCGGCGAACCGCACCAGCTTGTTGATCCGGGTCCGGTCACCGAGGTGCACCCGCACACCACGGCGGAGCCGGATCCGCCCACGAATCTCCACATCCCGGCCGAGGCTCAGCCCCGGATAGCGCAACCGGTACCAGCCGCGCTTCAACGCGAACGCGGCTCTTACCCCAACACCACGGCGGATACCCCGCAACGATCCTCCCCAGCTCCCGGGGACAACGGCAAAGATTGCCGTCGGCCAACGTGAACCATCCACCATAATCGACGACGGTCAGTCGCTTACTGCACAGCGAAGAACAGTCGCGGAGTGGACCAGGTCAGCTCCGGTCCCGGGGCCACGAGCAGGACGTGTTCCGCGCCGTCCACCACCGGATCGGCCCCGGGCCGGAAGGGGACGCCGCGCAGGTTCCCGTCGGTGTTCCCGTACACGATTTTGCCGTCCACCCAGGCCATGCCCCGCACCGTCGACCAGTCGACCCCGGTGGTGGGCAACGTGAACTCGGTGGCACCGAGGTAGTTCCCGTCCGTCTCGAAGTACCGGTAGTGCAGGGCGTCGGAGTCGGCCCGGGTGTAGTGGAGGCGCCCGTCGAGGAAGAAGGCGCCGGTTAGCTCCGCCGCATCGAACCAGTCGTTGTAGCCGGACGACTGCCATGGGGCACCGACCACTCCCCCAGGGAACATCGAGATGTCGATCCGGCTGCCCGTCGGGGAACCGGCGACGGTGCGTGCCCAGTAGATCCGGTCACTCATTCCCCAGGTCGCCCCGGCGCCGGTGTAGTTCGGCTGGCTGACTGTGGTCGGTGCGCCGATGCCGGTACCGTCGAACGGAATCCGGGTCAGCTCGCCCTCCCCGGTGCCCAGATAGAGGTTGCCGCTGGTCGCGGTCGACGGGGTCTTCGGGGTGATCGTCCGACCACCGGAGCGGGGGAACATCCCGAGCCGGCCGTGATACTCGCCCCCCATGCCGTCGGAGTTGTGCCCGAAGTAGAGCCCGTCGTCGCCCCGCCAGAGCACCGGCAGGGTGGACCCCCACGGAGTGGCGCCGGGAGGCAGCGACGAGCCACCGCTGCGCCGGGGGTTCCAGTTCACCGGCATTCCGGTGGCTGGGGTTACCGCAGCTATCCCGAGCCGATCAATGGCACCGTCCCCGGCACTGTCGCGGTCATTCGGGTTGTTCAGCCAGCGGAAGTGCCCACCCAGATAGATGACGTTGTTGTCCACCTCGACCGAGGTGATGGTGTCGTTGCCGGTGTAGTTCGCCCAGGTGGCGAGCTGACCGCCGCCGCGGGCCGCGGTCTCGAAGCGCACCAGCGCGTCGCAGTACGCGGCGGGCCAACCTGCTCCACCGTTGGTGCCGACGACGAACCAACTGCCGTCCCCACCGAACCTCACATCCTGCACGTAATGTATGAAAACATCGGGGTTTTTGCATGGCGGCACGAACTTCTCGGTGCTCCAGTCGAGGACACTCGGTGGGCCCGAGAGGTCGACCAACACCATCTGGTTCCGCGACAGGCCGTCGACATCCGTGAAGTTGCCCCCGGCAACCAGCGTCTCCCCATCCGGCGACACGTCGATGGTCCAGACATACGAACTGGTGCCGTGTCGCCCCCCGGTGGCGTTGACGGCGAAGGTCGGATCGATCTCCCCCGTGCTGGCGTGCAGTCGGGCGAGCCCGCCGTGCGATGTGCCGTTCACCCAGTTGAAGGCGCCCGCCAGGTAGAGCCAATCGCCGTGCAGCGTCATGTCCCGCACGACGCCACCGTCGGAGCGGCCCACCCAGCTGCCGACGGTGACGCCGGTGATCGGGTCGAGCGCCACCAGATTCTTCCGGGACACCCCGTTGGCGTTCCGGAACGCCCCACCAACGATCAACGTGTCGTTCGGACCGGCGATCAGGGTGTTCACCGCGCCGTCAAGCATCGGCAGGAAGGTCGTCGAGATCTCCCCGGTGGCCCTGTCGTAGCCGAACAGATAGCGCCGGGTGGTCCACGCCGCAGTCGGGTCCGGTCGGATCTGCGTGAAGGTGCCGCCGACGTACACCGTCGAGCCGATCTGCGCGAAGGCACGGACCTCGCCGTCCCGGGCGTGCGGTGTCTCGTCAACCGGATCGCTCGACACCAGGATCTGCGTCTCGGGCACCGGCGGGACGGCGGCGGAGGCCGCGGTCGGCACGAGCAACGCGGCCGCGACGGTTACCGCGCAGAGCACGGCCGTCCGAACAGGACGACCCGAAATCTGCCGACGAAGCGAGAAGCCAGCCACGCTATACCTCCAGGGTGAGAACTCGCGTAGCGTGCCTTGCCCCACCCGGTTAGCGATATCCACCGATTGGTTGGCACTTGCCCCACCGCCCCGGCGGTCCGACCGCACGCGGCCTCCCCGCCCGGCGCATGACGCCGCCGGACCGCCCCCTGGCGCAGTACGAGTCGCCGCTGCGGGAGTCAGCCAGCCCGAGCCGCCGTGAGGGCGGCGGCCATCGCCGCCCGCGGCGCCGGCACCCCGGTGAACTGCTCAAACTGACCGACCGCCTGGGCCAGCAGTAAATCCAGACCAGAGCAGACCCGGCAGCCGGCAGTCTGGGCCGCGGCCGCGAGCGCGGTCGGCCAGGGGTCGTAGAGGGCGTCGAAAAGCACGGTGGCGGGCCGCCACGCCACCGCCGTAGCGAGCGGATCGGCGGCCCCGGCCGGCACGGTCGAGATCACCACCTCGGCGGAGCAGGCCGCAACAGCGTCGGCCCAGGGAACTCCGGTCAGCGGAACGCCCACCGCCGCGGCCACCGGACGCAACTCGGCGATCGCCGACTGCCGCCGGGCCACCACGGTCACCGCCCGAGCCCGCAACGCCGCCGCCGCGGCCACCGCCGCCCGGGCGGTACCACCGGCACCGAGCACCGTCAGCGTCGACTCCGGGCGAACCCCGGCCGAGGTCAGCACCTCCACCATGCCGGCGACATCGGTGTTGTCCGCGTGCCAGGAGCCGTCCGGCCGGCGTACCAGGGTGTTGGCCGCCCCGACAGCGGCCGCGACCGGCGACGCCGTTGCCGCCACCGCGAGCGCCGCCTCCTTGCCCGGCATGGTGACCGAAAGCCCCGCCCACTCCGGGCCCAGGCCGGCGACCAGAGCCGGCAGCTGCGCCTGGGCGCACTCGAAGCGGGTGTACGACCAGTCGTTCAAACCGACCGCGGCGTAGCCAGCGTTGTGGATCAGCGGGGAGAGGGAATGTGTGATCGGGTCGCCGACCACCGCCGCCCGCCGGTGCTCAGATGACACCCGCCTCCCTCGCCTTGGCCTCGTTGCGCAGCTGCTCCTCGTAGGTTTCCGCGAAGGCGGACTCCCCCTCCTTGTTGATCGCGACGAAGAAGAGCCACTTACCCGGCGGCGGATCCATCGCGCCTTCCAACGCCAGCCGACCCGGATTGTTGATCGGTGTGGGGATCAGACCCTTGAGCTTGCGGCTGTACGGGCTCTTGGTGTCGAGCAGCTCATCCTGGGTCATCTCGGCCGAGGTCTTGGTCTCCTGGCCGGTCAACTCCAGGTAGTAGTTGACCGTGACATCCATCTCCAGGCAGTTGCACTGGAACTCGCCATAGACCCGGTTGTAGGCGACGCGGGCGACCTTGCCCAGATCCTCCGGAGTACCGGCTTCGGCTTGGGCGAGCGACGCGACGATCAGCGCCTCGTACGGCGCGATCTGGCGTTCGTTCTCCACCCGGTCCACGAACTCCAGCTCCTCGGCGACGGTGAGGAATCGCTCCACCATCAGCGCGAGAATCGACTGCGCCGTGGGGTCCGGGGGAAGCTCGTAGGTGTCGGGGAAGAGGAAGCCCTCGATCGACGGCTCGACCGTCCGGTCATCCGTCCGCGTGAACCACCACTCCGGGACACCGAGCGCGAGCGGATCCTTCGCCGCCGCCTCGAACTCCTCCACCGGAATCTCGGTCTCCTCGGCGAGTAGCTTGTAGATGCTCTTCGCGGTCCGCCCCTCGGGCACGGTGATCCCGTTCACGACCCGGTTCTTCGGGTCCAGCATCGCGGCCACGGCGTACTCGCCACTCATCTGCTTACGCAACTCGTACTGGCCGGGCTGGATGTTCTTGCTCTGCCTGTTGTCCTCCGCCGCATTGACGAAAGCCTTGGTGCTCTTGACCACCCCGGCCTCGTAAAGCGTGACCGCGATGGCCGCGATCGGGGCCCCCTCCGGGATCTCGACCGTCACCGCGTCGGTCCCGGAACCGTCGTAGTCGGGCGTGCCGAGAAAGTTCTGAATCCGGTCGAAGCCGTAGTAGGCGCCACCACCGAGGCCGCCGAGTAGAGTCAAGGTCAGCAGCAGGGCCAGCACGGTCTTGCCGCGCCCACCGCCCGAGCCACGCTGGCGTTCGCGCTCGCGTTGACGCTTACGCACATAGCCGCGCCGATGCCGGCCCTTCTCTCCCCGATCGCTATCAAAACCGGGGTCCAGCTCCTCGATCATTGCATCCGCCTCCGCTGCGCGTCGAGCCAGCTCTGCAGGATTTCCACCGCGGCCGCCTGGTCCACCACCGCCCGCTGCCGCCGCCCCCGAACGCCACGCTCAGCAAGCCTACGGCTAGCCACCACCGTCGACATGCGCTCGTCGGCGAGCGTCACCGGCACAGGCGAAATCACCTCGACCAGACGACCGACATACGTCTGCACGTGTACGGCGGCGGGGCCCTGCCGACCGGCGAGATTCACCGGCAGACCAACCACCACCTCGACCGCCTCGTGTTCGGTCACCAACGCGGCCAGCTCGGCCATGTCGCTGGGGACCGCCTCCGGCTCGGCGGTGCGATCCCGGGCGAGGGTGACCAGCGGCGTAGCCAGGACGCCGTGCGGGTCGGACCGAGCCACGCCGACCCGGACCTGTCCGACATCCACCCCGAGGCGTACGCCCCGGGACCACTGCGCCACGAATGGTCACCTCCCTGAGAGAACGAGCGGGCTGCGCCTCCGGCACCGGGTATCCCCCGGCACCTTACGCTCCGGCGATGGCATTCTCGACGGTGCGGAGCAGCCCCGGCGCCTCCGCCGCGGGCAGACCGCCCCCCTGCGCCAACTCGGGGCTGCCCCCGCCCCGACCGGCGAAGGCTACCTTGACCAGATCCGCCGCCGACAGCCCCTGACTCCGGGCGGCGGGGTTGACCGCCACCACCAGGGAAGCCTTCCCGTTCGCCCGGGCCGCCACCGCGACCACCGCCGGACGCGCCGGGTCGATCCGGCCACGGATCTCCTGCGCGAGGGTCCGCACATCGTTGCCGGCCGCGCCCTCGGGCGCCTCGGTCCCGACGTACGCCACCCCACGCACCTCGGTCGCCTGGGCGGCGAGGGCCGCCGCGCCACCGAGCACCAGCTGCGCGCGCAGCTTCTCCAGCTCCTTCTCGGCGTCACGCAGCTGGGTGACGGTCTGCTCCACCCGCTCCGCGACCTGGTCGGACGGGACCCGGTACAGCTCGGCGAGGCGGGCCACCAGCAGGTGCTCGCGGGCCAGGAAGTTGAACGCGTCGATCCCGACCAACGCCTCAACCCGGCGGACCCCGGACCCGATCGACGACTCAGAGAGAATCTTCACCAGGCCGAGCTGGCCGGAGCGGCCCACGTGGGTACCGCCGCACAGCTCTCGCGCGTAGTCACCGACCTCGACGACTCGCACCTGCTCGCCGTACTTCTCGCCGAAGAGCGCCATCGCACCGATCCGCCGCGCCTCGGCCAGCGAGGTGACGAACGCACGCACCTCCAGGTCGGCCAGGAGCGCCTCATTGACCTGCTGTTCCACATCCCGCAGGACGCTCGGCGCCACCCCGGTCGGGGTGTTGAAGTCAAACCGGAGCCGCCCCGGCGCGTTCAGCGAACCGGCCTGGGTGGCGGACTCACCGAGGAAGTTACGCATGGTCTGGTGCACGAGGTGGGTCGCGGTGTGCGACCGGGAGATCGCCCGCCGGCGATCGGTGTCGATCTCGGCGAAGCCGGTCTCGCCCGCCCGCACCTCGCCCCGCAGCACCCGGGCCCGGTGGACGATCAACCCCGGTACCGGCTGCTGCACGTCGAGGACCTCCACCTGGCCCCCACCGACAGTGATCACGCCGAGATCCGGCTGCTGACCACCGCCCTCGGCGTAGAACGGGGTGGTGTCGAGTACCAGCTCGACCGTCTCGCCCTCGACCGCCGCGGCGTGCGGGCTGGCCGCGCCGAGCACCGCCCGCACCGTCGACTCGCGGGAAACCTCCTGGTAGCCGGTGAAGGTGACCGGGCCGCCCTCGTCCAGCACCGTCCGGTACGCGGAGAGGTCCACGTGCCCCGTCTTACGGGCCTGCGCGTCGGCCTTCGCCCGAGCCCGCTGGTCGGCCATCAACCGACGGAAGCCCTCGGCGTCGACCTGCAGGCCCTGCTCACCGGCGATCTCGAGAGTCAGGTCAATCGGGAAGCCGTACGTGTCGTGCAGCTGAAACGCCTTCGCGCCGGAGATCGCCCGCCGGCCCGCGGTGCGGGTCTCGGCGATGGCGGTGTCCAGGATCGTGGTGCCGGCGCGCAGCGTGGACAGGAACGCATCCTCCTCCGCGTACGCGTAGTCGGCGATCCGGCCGAAGTCCGTCGCCAGCTCCGGGTACGACGGGGCCATGCAATCGCGGGCCACCGGCAGTAGCTCGGGCATCGCCCGTTCCTGCCAGCCCAGCAGCCGGATCGAACGGATCGCCCGACGCATGATGCGGCGCAGCACGTAGCCCCGCCCCTCGTTACTCGGAGTTACCCCGTCCCCGATCAGCATCAGTGCGGTGCGGACGTGGTCGGCGACGACCCGCAACCGGACATCGTCCGGGTGCGACTCGCTGGCGACCTGACTGGAGTGCGCGCCGTACCGCTTGCCGGTCAGCTCGGCGGCCTTGGCCAGGATCGGCCGCACCTCGTCGATCTCGTAGAGGTTGTCCACGCCCTGGAGGATGGACGCCATCCGCTCCAGGCCCATCCCGGTGTCGATGTTCTTGGCCGGCAGGTCGCCGAGGATCGGGTAGTCCTCCTTGCCGGTACCCGGGCCCCGCTCGAACTGCATGAAGACGAGGTTCCAGAACTCCACGTAGCGGTCCTCGTCAACCGCCGGACCGCCCTCCTGCCCGTACTCGGGGCCACGGTCGTAGAACAGCTCGGAGCAGGGCCCGCACGGGCCGGGGATGCCCATCGACCAGAAGTTGTCGGCCTTGCCCCGGCGCACGATCCGATCCGCCGGCACCCCAACCGACCGCCAGATCTGGAACGCCTCGTCGTCGTCGTGGTAGACCGTCGGCCAGATCCGCTCCGGGTCGAGCCCGAGCCCTCCGGCGGCAACCGGCTTGGTGGACAGACCCCAGGCCAGCCGGATCGCCTCGTCCTTGAAGTAGTCCCCGAACGAGAAGTTGCCGTTCATCTGGAAGAACGTGCCGTGCCGGCTGGTCTTGCCCACCTCGTCGATATCCGGCGTACGGAGGCACTTCTGCACGCTGGTCGCCCGCCGGTAGGGCGCGGTCTGCTGCCCCAGGAAGTAGGGGACGAACTGCATCATGCCGGCGGCGACGAACAGCAGGTTCGGGTCGCTGATGGCGGGCAGCGGAGCGGACGGCACCACGGCGTGACCGTTCGCCTCAAAATGCGCGAGGTACCGCCGCCTGATCTCCGCCGTCTTCATCGCTGGTACTCCTCCGGGAAAATCTCTCGGTCGCCGGTGCGCGGATATTCCCGCAGGTCGGCGACAGTCTCATCGAACGCCTCGCCGCGCGCGAAGGCCTCGTGAATCTCCTGCTCGCGCTCGGCCATTCCGATCCGGACGTCCGACACGAAGCTACGTACCGAATCGGCCAGGCCGCCAGCGGATTCGGACAGCCCGCCGGCGATCCCGGCCGGCGTGTAGGCCTGGGCCGTCTGGGTGGCCTTGCGAACCACCAGCACACCCACGGCCAGCCCGATGCCCAGCCAGAACAACCGCCTCATGCTCTCCCCCTCCTGCTCGCCCGGCGCTGCTCAGCGGCGGCCGCGACGGCCCCGCTGTTGCTGCTTGATGGTGTCCCGCACCTCACGTTCGGTCTCCGCATGCCGGCGGGCGGCCGTCGCCCGGCGCACTCCGTAGCCGAAGGCCGCCACCTTGACCAGCGGGCTCGCGGCGGCGGCGGAGACGATCGTGGCGAGATTGGCGACATTGGCGGTGATGCTCTGCGCGTGGTTGGTCATGGTATCGACCTTGGCGAGCTGGAGGTTCACCCCATCCAACGAGGTCTGCACCTGATCCAGGGCGGTGTTGACGTTCTTCACCGTGGTGTTGACCTCGCCCAGCAGTGGCGCGGTACGCTCATTGACGTCGTTGATCATCCGGGTGGCCGCGTCAACCGTGTGCCGCAACCGCAGGATTGGCAGCACCAGGATCAACACCAGCATCGCGAATGCGATCGCCGCGATCAGCGCCGCGACTTCTCCAAGGTCCACGCCTGTCCTCCTCAAGCCAAATCCGCGGGCACCGGACGTTTCGCAGCAAGCCGCCGTCGTCCCCACGCCCGTGCCGCGCGCCCCGGCCACTGGTCGGCCGGAGGCAGGCGGGCCTGCCAGCCCAGACCCTACCGTCCGTGATGGAGACCGCCTCAGGATGGTGAGGGGGTCGGTTCACCGAGCGGATCCACGGACGAGGTGGGGAAGGGGTCCTCACCGGTGAGCGACGGATCGGTGCTCGGCTGCGGTCTCGTCCGGTCGTCGTCGATTGCGTTACGCACCTTCACCGATACCAACGAGCCAGCGCACTCCTCCGCCTGGGTTGACGGATCCGGGGACGGCACGAGCGCCGGCTCGCCGTCGACTGGCGGCGGCACACAGGCCGGCTCGCGTACCCACAGATCTAGGGTCAGCTCATCCCGCTGCCAGCAGGTGTAGCTGCCCTTCGCCGGTTGCTCGGGGCAGCGGTCGACCTGCCACGGCCGCCAGCCCTCCCCGCGCAGCGACGCCTCGTAGACCTGGACCGTCTCCTCCGGAGACCGTTCCGAGGCCACGGTGCGCTCGCGCAGTCGACAGTCCAGCAGACACCAGCGACTCCCACTGACATCGTCAACCGTCTCGGTCGCTGCCCAACTGGGAACCGGCAACTGGTCGAGGGTGGCAAAGACCGGGTCCCGGCTCAGCGTCCGTAGCCCGAAGACGGCCGGGACAACACCGAGCAGCACGACACTGGCCAGCACCAGGGCTCCCGTCCGGAGCCGTTGCTGCGGTTGCCGGCGCAGGTACGAACGGGCTCCGCCGGGTCCGTCCGGCACGGTGGCGTCGACCGCTGGGGGTTCCGCCCCGCCGCGCGGCAGCCCGTCCGGCGCGGCCTCGAACGGCGCTGGCGGGACGCCTTGGGGCGTGGCCCGAGACGGCTCTCGAGGTGGCGGCAGCGCGCGACCCGACGGTCGCTCGTCCACGCTGGGATGGGGGCCGGCCGGGCGGGCCGTCGCAGCCACGGGTGGACCAGCTGGCGCATCGCCGGGCCGGGCTACGCCGGGAGGTGCCGCCAGCCCGGGTCGACCGTCCGGATCGCCGGGGCGGGCTACGCCGGGTGGCGGAGTTCCGCCGGGGGCCGGAGTCGGCGGGCCGACGCGCCGCGGGGCAACCGCGCCCGGGGGCGGCCCAGCGGCGGCCCGTGGCGGTGGCTGGTCCGGACGGACCGGACGGACAACACCCGGGCCGGACGGGGGCGGATCACCGATCGCGCCGCTCGCGGCGGCGGACGGGCGGGGTCGCTCGGCAGCCGGTCCAGCGGGCGGGTGTGGCCGCGCGGGGCCAGCCGCTCCCGGGTGCGGACCGGCGGGGCCGGGCCGCGCTCGGCCGGCGGCGGGGCCACCCCGGGACGGTTCGGATCCAGAACGCGGACCGTCAGCGGGTACCCGGCCCTCGGCGGGCGGCGCGCTTCGCGGGGCGACCGGCGAGCCCGGGGGGACCGCCGGTTGATTCAGGGACCGCAGCGTGGGGTCGGTCTGGTGGGGAGTACGGCCAGCCTGCCGTAGCCAGTCGGCGGGCCGCTTCGGTCGAGTGCGCCGGCCCTCGCCGGTGGCCGGGTCAACGCTGTCGGTACGCGGGCTCGGGATGTCGGTGTTCATCGCAGCCGTGGCCCGCCCCGGGCCGCCCTCGGGGGCGGATGGGCGGCCTCGCGGTACCAGGGTGTCCTCCTCCGGCGTCTCCCGCCGGCCATGCCGGGCGACACCACCGGACGGCGGGGCAGCACGGTGGCCCGGTGACCTGCCGCCCTCGGCTGGCGCACGGTGTCCACCCGTGGCGGGAGGAATCCCGCCGGTCGGATCGTCGCCGGTCGGGCCGGGGACCGCCGGCGGGGTACCCGGAGCACCCGTCGGCTCACCGGCGCCATGTCGTCCACCCCGGCCGGCCGGTGGGGCGAGGCCCGGCTGGGACGCAGCGCCGGCCGGAGGACGGGCCGGCGCTGCCGGTCGGCCGCGGCCGACCGGCTCGGCGGTCGGCGGGCCGGCGGTCGGCGGGCCGGGCGGGCCACCGCGCCCGCGGGCCTGGGGGGCCGAGGGGCCGGGAGGAGCGGGCGGCCGGGGAGGTGCAGGGGGCCCAGAAGGAGCGGGGGGCCGGTCCGCATCGGAACGCGGACGCGGTGCTTCGGGCACGTCTCGCCGCACGGGCGGTGCCGCCCCGGTGCCGCTCGGGCCCGGATCGGCACCGAGACGCTGTGGCGGCGCGGCCGGAGCGGGCCCGCCCTCCGGACCCAACTCCCCCCGCTGTGCCTTGGCCGTACGCAGGTCGTCGATCCAGCCGAACTCCTCGCCGCTGACCGGTTCGTCGGCAGCGGCCTCGGCCTTCCCCCGCCCCCAGCGGCGCCCCTTGCGCCGCTGGTCGGCGCTCTCCTCGGGCTGGTCCGCCCCTCGCGACTTCACTGCTGCCCCTCCTCAGTGGCGTTCGCGCCACCCTCGTACGCCCCGTCGTCACCCGGTCTTTCGGGTTGGCGGCCGTTGCCCGCCCCGGTGCCACCGGGCGCCCCCGCCGGCCGGCGGTCAGCCGTCGGCGCCGACCGACGAATGATCCGGCGCAGCAGCGGCAGTCGTTCGGCGACGGCCCGCTCGGCCCCGTGCTGGCTGGGCCGGTAGTAGTCGGTGCCGACGAGGTCGTCGGGCACGTACTGCTGGTTGACCACACCCCGCTGGTCGTCGTGGGGATAGCGGTAGCCGGTGCCGTGGCCGAGCCCTTTGGCGCCGGGGTAGTGCGCGTCCCGTAGCCCGCGCGGCACCGCCCCACCCCGGCCAGCCCGGACATCGGCGAGGGCCGCCCCGATGGCGGTGGTCGCCGAGTTCGACTTCGGGGCCGTGGCCAGGTGGATCACCGCCTGGGCGAGGTTGAGCTGGGCCTCCGGCAGGCCGACATATTCCACCGCGTGGGCGGCGGCGGTGGCCACGCCGAGCGCGGCCGGGTCGGCCAGGCCGACGTCCTCGCTGGCGAAGATGACCATCCGTCGGGCGATGAACCGCGGGTCCTCGCCGGCGACTAGCATCCGGGCGAGCCAGTGCAGCGCCGCGTCCACGTCGGAGCCACGCATGCTCTTGATGAACGCGCTGGTCACGTCGTAGTGGCTGTCGCCGTCGCGGTCGTAGCGCACGGCGGCGCTGTCCACCGCCTGCTCGGCGGTGGCCAGGTCGATGCGATCGGCGCCGACCGCGGTGGCGGAGGCGGCCGCGGCCTCTAGGGCGGTGAGCGCCTTGCGGACGTCACCGGCGGCGAGCCGGACCAGATGTTCCTCGGCGTCGGGGGCGAGGGCGGGCGTGCCGCCCAGGCCGCGCTCGTCGGCGACCGCACGGCGGAGCAGGCTGCGCACCGCGTCGTCATCCAACGGCTGCAGGGTGAGGAGCACGCACCGGGACAACAGCGGCGAGATGACGGAAAAGTACGGGTTCTCGGTCGTCGCCGCCAGCAGCGTGACGGTCCGGTCCTCGACCGCGGCGAGGAGCGAATCCTGTTGGGTCTTGCTGAACCGGTGCACCTCGTCGATAAAGAGCACGGTCTGCGGGCCACCGGCGCGGCGCTGCCGGCGGGCGACGTCGATGACGGCACGGACGTCCTTCACTCCGGCGTTCAGCGCCGACATCGCCACGAAGCGACGGTCGGTGGCCCCGGCCACCAGGTGCGCGATGGTGGTCTTCCCACTGCCGGGCGGCCCCCAGAGGATCACCGACATCGGTGCGGCCCCGGAGACGAGTTGATGTAACGGCGCGCCGGGGGCACGCAGGTGGTCCTGGCCGATCAGCTCGTCGAGCCCGGTCGGGCGCATCCGGACGGCCAGCGGCGCGTCCTGACCGACCGGCGTGAACCCAGTCATGCCGGCAGTACCCGCGGGCGCGACGGCCGCGGCGGCGGGCTCTCCGAAGGAGAAGAGGGCGTCAGGATCCATCACGGGAACAGTACCGGGCGTGGCCGGGGTCAACAGAATCAGCGCCGCCGGGCGGAGCTGACCGGCGCCGGAGGCTCGGGCTGGGTCACCGTTGCCGGCGGCTCGGGCGAGGCAGCGGCCGTCGGCGCACCGACCGGGGTGGGAGAACCATCGCGGCTGGCTCGCCAGGCGGGCAGGTACAGCGGCGCGGCGATCGCGAGCACGACCGCACCGGCCAGCATGGCGACGCTGACGCCGGCCCGGTCGGCGACCAGGCCGAGCACGATCCCCCCGGCGGCACCGGCAGGCATGGCCACCATCGAGTTCAGGGAGACCACACTGGTTCGGTACGGCCCGTCGACCTGCCGGTGCACCAGCCCCATGTGCAACGGGTTCGAGGCGCCGTGCACGACGTAGCACACGACGAAGGCAACCAGCACGCCGATCGGGCCGGCGAGCAGCGCCATCCCGACCACAGTGACGCCCTGCGCGATCCGCAGCAGCGCCGCGGCGGGCGCTGCGCCTAGCCGCCGGGTGAGCAGCGGGGTCGCCGCCGCACCGCCGGCATTCGCGAGCCAGGCCACCATGGTTGCCGGCCCGAGCAGCGCCCCGGCCCGATCGGAGTCGCCGAGCACCTCGGCGAGCCGGACCGGCAGGAGAGCTTCGAAAGTGACCATGCCGAAGCCCCAGAAGAGCTCGACCGAGAGCAGGGCGAGCAGCACCCGGGAGCGGCGCAGCAGCCCCATCGCCTGGCCGATCATCCGGGGGGCCTCCGCGATCGACTCGCGCAGCGCCGACGACCCGGCGGTGGGACGACGCTCACGTAGCAGGGCGAGCACGGCCAGCAGCCCGACGACCTGCAAGCCCACGGCGACCACGATCGGCATGGTCAACGCAGTGAATGGGCCGACCGGGCCGAGCGCGACCAGCGCGCCACTGAGCAGGGCACCGACCGCCATGGCCACGCCGAGCGCCGTCCCGCCCTGGCTCAGGCCCCGCTCATACTCGGCATCGGGGTCGGCCGCGAGGGTGCTGTCCACGAACCAGGACTCGAGCGGGCCGCTGTCCAGCGCCCGATAGACCCCCTGCAACGCCCACACCGCCACCAGCAGGGCGAACGAGTCGGCCACAACGAAGAGGGCTATGCAGACGAGGTTGACCACCGCGGCGAGCACCAGCACCGGCCGGCGTCCCACGGCGTCGGCGAGCCCGGCGGTCGGCAACTCGAGCAGGAGGACGAAGAGACCCTGGGCGGCGAAGGCCACGCCGATCTCGGTGAGGGTGAGGCCCCGCTCCTGCATCAGCAGGACGAAGACCGGGACCAGCAGGCCGACCGGCAGCCAGCGCAGGCTGAGCAGGATGAGGTAGCGGTGCCGGACCTGATGGACCGAGAGGGTGGCCATCACGCCTCCCGGGGAGTGGCGGTGGGCAGGTCAGACGAGTTCAGTAGTGGGTAGGCGGCGAGGTAGACCTGAACCTGCTCGGCGCCGGGCTCCGCCGGGTCGGCCGCTTCGCGGTAGCGCTCCAGGACCTGCCAGAGTTCGTCGTTGAGCGCCTTCAGCCGGTCTGCCGGGAGGGTCAGGAAGGCATCACCCATCCCGAAGGCGTCTCGCCACTCCGACGACCACTGGCTCTGCGCCGCGAACCACCGCTGCGCCTGCTCGGTCAGCAGGCGCACCTGGTGGCCCTGGACCCACTCCACGGCGGCGCGGGCATCCGGGTCGTCGTCGAAGTCAGTGGGCTCGAAGGTGCTGATCTCGTGCGCGGCCCGCCACCAGCGCTGCCGGCCGGTGCCCCGGTCGGGGTCCTCGGCGACCAGCCCCACGTCGGCGAGCTGACGCAGGTGGTAGCTGGTGGCACCGGTGTTGGTGTCGAGCTGTTCGGCCAGCATGGTGGCGGTCGCCGCGCCCTGCACCCGCAGCGCCCCGAGGAGCCGGATCCGCAGCGGGTGCGCCAGCACCCGAATCTGCTGGTGGTCGATGTACACCACGCGCGGGGCCGGCCCGGCCTGCTCCCGGTCATCAGTCATGCTTGCACAGTATCTCTGCATAACTTCTGTGCACAAGAGTTGTGCACAGAAGTTATGCAACACCTTCGGGTTCGACTGGTCCCGCACCACTCAGCCCTGCCAAGGCCGAAGACGACAGTGGCGGCCCGGCAAGAGCCGGGCCGCCACTGCAATGACCAACGAGGCGATCAGGTGGGGTCGGCCACCGGAGCAGCCGGGCCCGCGGTGCCGGCCTGCGCCCGCGCCTCCGGCTTCGGCCGGGCGTCCACGCCCGCCTCCAGGCGCTGCGCCGCGGTGATCGGGGTCGGCGCGGCGGTCAACGGGTCAAACCCGCCGCGGGTCTTCGGGAAGGCGATGACCTCACGGATCGAGTCGGCGCCGGCAAGCAGCATGCAGACCCGGTCCCAACCGAAGGCGATCCCGCCGTGCGGCGGCGCGCCGTACTTGAACGCCTCCAACAGGAAGCCGAACTTGTCCTGCGCCTGCTCGGGGGTGATGCCGAGCAGGTCGAAGACCCGCTGCTGCACGTCGCCGCGGTGGATACGGATCGAGCCGCCGCCGATCTCGTTTCCGTTGCAGACGATGTCGTACGCGTACGCGAGCGCCTGCTCCGGCGCCTCCTCGAAGCGGTCCACCCACTCGGCGTTCGGCGCGGTGAACGGATGATGCACCGCGGTCCAGCCGCTCGCTCCCTCCGCGCCGTCGGTGACCCGCTCGAACATCGGCGCGTCAACCACCCAGCAGAACGCCCAGGCGCTCTCGTCAATCAGCTTCGCCCGGCGGGCGATCTCCACCCGGGCCGCGCCAAGCAGCTCCTGCGCCGCCCGGCTCTCCGCGCCGGCGGCGAAGAAGATCGCGTCGCCGGGCTTCGCGCCGACCGCGTCGGCCAGACCCGCCAGGTGCTCGGTGGAGAGGTTCTTGGCGACCGGGCCCCGCGCCTCACCCGTCTCGGCGTCGAGCACCACGTACGCCAGGCCCTTCGCACCCCGCGCCTTGGCCCAGTCCTGCCAGCCGTCCAGCTCCTTACGGGACTGCGCCGCACCGCCGGGCATCACGACCGCACCGACGTAGCCGCCCGCCTCGATCGCGCCGGCGAAGACCCGGAACCGGGTGCCGCGCAGGTAGTCGGTCAGCTCGGTCAACTCCACGCCGTAGCGCAGGTCCGGCTTGTCCGAACCGTACCGGGCCATGGCCTCGTGCCAGGTGATCCGCGGGATCGGCCGAGTGATCTGGTGGCCGGCCAGTTCCCGCCACAGCCGGGACACGATCGCCTCGCCGAGGTCGATCACGTCGTCCTCGGTGACGAAGGACATCTCGATGTCCAGCTGGGTGAACTCCGGCTGCCGGTCCGCGCGGAAGTCCTCGTCCCGGTAACAGCGGGCGATCTGGTAGTACCGCTCCATCCCGCCCACCATGAGCAGCTGCTTGAACAGCTGCGGCGACTGGGGCAACGCGTACCAGGTACCGGGCTGCAGCCGGACCGGCACCAGGAAGTCCCGGGCTCCCTCCGGCGTCGAGCGGGTCAACGTCGGGGTCTCGATCTCCAGGAAGTCCCGCTCGTGCAGCACCGTCCGGGCGATCTGGTTGGCCGCGGAGCGCAGCCGCAGGGCGTTGGCCGGGCCGCTGCGACGCAGATCCAGATACCGGTAGCGCAGCCGGACGTCGTCACCGGCCTCGACCTGGTCGTCCACCGGCAACGGCAGGGGCGCCGCCTCGGAGAGCACCTCCAGCTCCTCCGCCGTCACCTCGACCTCGCCGGTGGCCAGTTCCGGGTTCTCATTGCCTTCGGGACGACGGGTCACCTCGCCGGTGACCTGGACGCAGTACTCGTTGCGCAGCACGTGGGCGTCCTCCTCGCGGAGGACGACCTGGGCCACCCCGGAACCGTCCCGCAGGTCGACAAAGATGACACCGCCGTGGTCGCGCCGGCGGGCCACCCAGCCGGCGAGCGTCACCGTGGTGCCGGCGTCCGTCGCGCGCAGGCTTCCGGCGTCATGGGTACGGATCACGGCGTGCGTCTCCCTCGTCTGCGGAATGAATCTGCCCGGCATCCTCGCCGGGCCGCCCCGGGGCCGCATCCTGATTTCCAGCCTGTTCCGGGGCAGAATGTCTCTGCCCCGGCATTCTGTCAGGGCTACCGCACCGCCGTTTGCCGGGTGCGCGGAAGGAGGGCCCCGCCGCGCGCCGAACCTAGGTGGGGGCCGTGCGCCAGGACCGGTGGTGCCGCGACCTGGGCTGTCAGCCTCGGGCGGCCTGTCGGGCGCGACGGGCGTCGCGCTTCTCCTCGAACCGGGACGCGGCGAGCTCCAGGCCCTCGAGATGGGCCCCGATCTGGTCCCGGGCCGCCTCGCCATCCGCGTCCAGGCCCGACACCTCGAAGATGTCCCACTGCCGCAGCACCGGCAGCACCACCTCGTCCCGGTGCTGGCGCAGGTCGTAGATGCCGGCCAGGGCGATCGCGACGGACTTCCGGGCGAACCCCTCGATGCCGTTGCCCGGCATCTGGAACTCGGCCAGCACGTCGGCCACCGCCCGCATCGTCTGACTGGGAGCCAGCTCCAGGGCGGCGGCGAGCAGGTTCCGGTAGAACAGCATGTGCAGGTTCTCGTCGGTGGCGATTCGCGCCAACAGCGCCTCGCACTGCGGGTCGCCGGTCGCCCGGCCGGTGTTCCGGTGCGAGATCCGGGTGGCCAACTCCTGGAACGACACGTACGCCAGCGAGTGCAGCATCTCCTCGTCGTGCGCGTTGCGGTAGCCGGCCGACATGTGCGTCATCCGGGCCCGCTCCAGGGCCACCGGGTCGACCGCCCGGGTCACGGTCAGGTAGTCCCGGATCGCGATGCCGTGCCGCGCCTCCTCGGCCGTCCACCGGTGCACCCAGGTCCCCCACGCCCCGTCCCGACCGAAGAGCGTGGCGATCTGGTGGTGGTACGAGGGCAGGTTGTCCTCGGTGAGCAGGTTGACGATCAACGCGGTACGGGCGACCTCGGGCAGCGGTGAGTCGGCCGGCGTCCACGCCTGGCCCCCGAGCGGGCCGTCGAAGGTCCGCCCCTCGCTCCAGGGCACGTACTCGTGCGGGAACCACTCCTTCGCGATCGACAGATGCCGGTCGAGGTTCTTCTCCACGACGACTTCCAGCTCGTGCAGGAGGGCGGTCTGGCTGAGGACGGTCATGCGGGTCTCCCTACGGCGGCGTAACTTACGCCACCGTAGGTCCGATCCTCGGTACGCGCCAGTAGCATCCCACGCGCCCCCTCCGAGCAGCGCCTTCCTGCCGAAACATCAACACCCCGGCCGAACGAGGGCCGGCGGTCGCGGAAACTCAGCTCACCACCGGCCGCAGGTCCGCCGCGGGCGGCTGCCACACCTCGGCCCGCGCCGACACCTGCGCACCGGTACGGATGTCCTTGACCTCGTCGGCGCCCTCGTCCGTGCCGGGGAACCACACGTACGGGATGCCCCGCCGCTCGGCGTAACGGATCTGCTTGCCAAACTTCGCGGCACTCGGCGCGACCTCGGTGCAGATGCCCCGGGCCCGCAGCGCCTCGGCGACCCGGTTACTCACCGCCCGCTGCGCCTCGCTGGTCACCGCCACCACCACACAGGTGGGGACCGGGCGGGAGATGCTCAGCGCCCCGGCACCGAAGAGCAGGCCGAGCAGCCGGGTCACGCCGATCGAAATGCCCACTCCCGGGAAGGCGACGGCACCGGCGCTGGCCAGGTTGTCGTACCGGCCGCCGGAGCAAATCGAGCCGAACCGCTCGTACCCGACCAGCTGCGTCTCGTAGACGGTCCCGGTGTAGTAGTCCAGGCCGCGGGCGATGCGCAGGTCGGCGACGCAGAGGCCGGGCGCGTGCTCGGCGGCGGTCTGCATCACCTGGACCAGCTCCGCGAGGCCCTCGTCGAGCAGCGGGTGGCTGACCCCGAGCGCGTGCACCGCGTCGGCGAACGACGCATCCGGCGCCGAGATCTCCGCCAGCGCCAGCGCCGCCTTCGCCTGCGCCTCGGTCGCCCCGGCCGTGGCGGTCAGGAGGTCGGCCACCCGGGCCGGTCCGATCTTGTCCAGCTTGTCGACCGCACGCAGGGCCGCCTCCGGGTCGGTGATCCCCACCCCCCGGTAGAAGCCTTCGCAGATCTTGCGGTTGTTGACCTGGATCCGCACCGGCGGAATCGGCAGCGACCGCAGCGCGTCCCCGATCACCAGCGGCATCTCGGCCTCGTGGTGCGGCGCCAACGTGTCCCGGTCAACGATGTCGATGTCCGCCTGCAGGAACTCCCGGTAGCGGCCCTCCTGCGGTCGCTCGCCCCGCCACACCTTCTGGATCTGGTAGCGGCGGAACGGGAACTGGAGCTTGCCGGCGTTCTCCAGCACGTACCGGGCGAACGGCACGGTCAGGTCGAAGTGCAGGCCGAGCGCGTCGTCGCCGGCCGGTCCGTCGGGGTCGGCCTGCAGCCGCCGGAGCAGGTAGACCTCCTTGGAGGTCTCCCCCTTGCGCAACAGCTGGTCGAGCGGCTCGACCGCGCGGGTCTCCAACGGGGCGAACCCGTACCGCTCGAAGGTGTCCCGGATCCGCTCCAGGACGGACTGCTCGATCATCCTCTGGGCGGGCGTCCACTCCGGAAAGCCGGAGATCGGCGTGGGCTTACTCATGGTGCTCCGTTCGCGAACCCCGCGCGGCCCGCGCGGGGGGAAAGAGGGTGCGGCGGCTACAGGCCGCGGGCAGGGGCCGCCGGTCGCGCCGGCTCGCCCGCCACCTCGAGGAGGTACGGGTTGGCGGCGCGTTCCCGGCCGATCGTCGTGGTGGGACCGTGGCCGGGCAGCACGACCGTGTCGTCCGCCAGCGGGAGGATCTTGCTCCGCAGGCTGGCGAGCATCGTCGGATGGCTGCCACCCGGCAGGTCGGTACGGCCGATCGAGCCGGCGAAGAGCACGTCACCGGAGAGGCAGAGCTCGTCTGCCTCCCAGCGGGAGCCCGCGCCGGGCAACCGGAAGAGCACCGACCCGCCGGTATGGCCCGGCGCATGGTCAACGGTGATCTCCAGCCCGGCGAGGTCGAGGGTGGCGCCGTCGGTCAGTTCAGCGACGTCCTCCGGCTCGGTGTACGGCAGCCGACCGCCGAAGAGCCCGGCCAGGTCGGCGGAGAGCCCTTTCGCCGGATCGGCGAGGAGTTCCCGGTCGGCCGGGTGGACGTACGCGGTGACCCCCCGCGCACCGCAGACCGGCGCGACGGAGAAGGTGTGATCGAGGTGGCCGTGGGTCAACAGGACGGCGGCCGGATGCAGCCGGTGCTCGGCCAGCAGGGCGTCGAGTCGGTCGAGCACCCCGATGCCGGGATCGACCACCACACACTGCTCCCCCGGCGCCGTCGCGACCACGTAGCAGTTGGTGCCGAAGGCGTCCGCGGGAAAACCGGCCACGAGCACGACGGCTCCCCTTCCCTCGAAGTGTCAGGTCGTCTGCTGAGCCTAGTCGCCGAGGCAACCACGCTCGCGCGGTGCGGCCCGGGTGGCGGGTGCAGCCCGGTCCGCGGGTCACCACCGCGCCACCTCGTACACGACAATCCCCGCCACTGGTCGTACACTCTGGCGGGCGTGTGGCATGGCACACCTGACCAACGGTCGGGCCGTCCGTCACGGAACCAGGGTAGAGGAAGGGGAGCGCGGGTGGCCTCCAGCAGGGATCGGCAGCGCAAACTGGCGCGGGCAAAACTCGACCGACAGCTGGCCCGGCGGGCCGCTCGGGCCCGCCGCCGACGGCAGGTCCAGGCCGGGGTGGGCGTCGCAGTCGTCCTCGCCCTGATCGTGGCCGGCTCCGCCTGGGCGCTGGGCGCCTTCGATCGGGAGCCGGTCGAGGACACCGCGGCCGAGGAGCTCTGTTTCTGGGTCCCGGAGGACGCCACCGCCAACACCAACCTGACCGACGTCGGCACCCCGGCCACCAGCGGGTTGCCGACCGAGGGGGTGCGGACGATGACGGTCGTCACGAACCAGGGCGCCCCGGTCACCGCCGAGTTGGACACCGCCGCCAGCCCGTGTGCCGTCGCGAGCATCTCCCACCTGGCGGCGAACTCCTTCTACGACAACACGAAGTGTCACGAAATAACCACCGAGGGTGCGGTGCGGTGCGGCGACCCGAGCGGCACCGGACTGGGCGGACCCGCCTACTCCTTCTACGACGAGAACGTTCCCACCCCGGCGGACGCCCCGGCGAGCCCGGCGGATGCGTCGGCGAGCCCGGCGGACGCCCCGGCGAGCCCGGCAGCCGACCAGCATGCGACCTACCCGAAGGGCACGGTCGCGATGGTCGGCAACCGGCCCGGCGCCAACGGAAGCCAGTTCCTGATCTTCTTCAAGGACTTCACCACGGCCGACCCGGCGTACACGGTTATTGGCCGTGTCACCGACGGCCTGGATACGGTCGAGAAGATCGGTTCGCTACCGACCGTGGAGAATGCGGGTGGAGCGAAGGTCAAGCCGCAGGACGACGACGTGGTCATCCAGAGCCTGACGGTCACCGAGCCGGCAGCGACGCCGACCGTCACCACGTCGGTTACCCCGGCGGCCGACCCGAGCGCCGGCTGACCGATCCCAGCCAAACCCCACATCGTGCAGGAGGATCCAGGCGTGATGTCCACCAATGAGCGGCAACGCGCGGCGGCCCGCGCTCGGCTCGAGAAGGAGATGGCCGAGCGGACCGCCCGGGCTCGTCGGCGTCGCCAGACCCAGGCGATCGTCGGGGCGAGCGCGGCTCTCCTCCTGGTGGTCGCCGGCACCGTCTGGCTGGTAACGAGCCTCGGCGACGACCCGGCGACCGACACGACCACCACCGCCGGCGCCACCGAGTGCGTCTTCACCGAGATCCCCGCCGACCAGCGGACCCCACAGATCAAGGACGTCGGCCTGCCGGGCACCCAGCAACCGAACACCGGCACCCAGACCCTCACCATCGACACGAACCTCGGGCCGATCACGGCCAAGGTCGACCGGGCCCAGACGCCGTGTACCAGTGCCAGCTTCACCCACCTGGCCGAGCAGAACTTCTTCGACAACACCAAGTGCCACCGCCTCGTCACCGAAGGAATCAAGGTGCTCCAGTGCGGTGACCCGAGCGCGACCGGCGACGGCTGGCGGGAGACCGACGGCACCGGCGGGCCGAGCTTCCGGTTGGCCGAGGAAAACCTGCCCACGGACAAGCGGCCCCCGTACCCGGAGGGCGTTATCGCGATGGCCAACTCCGGCGCCCCCGGAAGCACCGGCAGCCAGTTCTTCATCGTCTACGGCGATTCGCCGCTCCCCCCGAACTACACCGTGCTGGGCACGGTCACCAGTGGGCTGGACATCGTCACGGAGGTCGCGGCGGCCGGCGACGACGAGGCCTACGCACAGCAGTCCGGCGGCGGACACCCGAAGAAGGAGGTCATCATCACCGACCTCACGATGAGCCCGCCCCAGGGCTGACCACCCCAGCGAAAGACCGCTACGCGCCCCCGGCAGAAGCCGGGGGCGCTCGTCGTTGTCCCGGGGGCGCCCGCCCTGGTCGGGTCAGGAACCGGAGGTAACCCGGTAGGCGTCGAAGACGCCATCAACCTTGCGCACCGCGGCTAGCAGGTGCCCCAGATGCTTGGGGTCGGCCATCTCGAAGCTGAACCGGCTCACCGCCACCCGGTCCCGCGTGGTCGTCACGGTCGCCGAGAGGATGTTGACCCGCTCGTCGGAGAGCACCAGGCTCACGTCGGTGAGCAGCTTGTGCCGGTCGAGCGCCTCGACCTGGATGGCGACGAGGAAGGTGGACGCGCTGGTGAGCTTCCAGCCCACCTCCACGACCCGCTCCCCCTGCGCCTTGAGATCCTCGGCGTTGGCGCAGTCGTCCCGGTGCACGCTCACTCCGCCGGAGCGGGTGACAAACCCGAACACCGAATCCGGTGGGACCGGGGTGCAGCAGCGGGCCAGCTTGATCCACACATCGCTGACGCCCCGGACCACGACACCCGGGTCGTTGCTGCTAGCCCGACTCCGCGGCGGGCGGGTGGCCACCGCGGTCTCGGCGATGTCCTCGACCGCGCCCTCCTCACCGCCGTAGGAGGCCATCAGCTTCTGCACCACCGACTGGGCGGAGACATGGCTGTCACCGACCGCCGCATAGAGCGAGGCCACATCGGCCAGGTGGAGATCCCGGGCAATCGCCATCAGGTTGTCCGAGCTGAGCATCCGCTGCAGCGGCATGCCCTGCTTGCGCATCGCCTTGACGAGTGCGTCCTTGCCGGCCTCGATCGCCTCCTCGCGCCGCTCCTTGTTGAAGTACTGCCGGATCTTCGTGCGCGCCCGCGGGCTCTTGACGAACCCCAGCCAGTCCTGGGTCGGGCCGGCCGTCTCCGACTTCGAGGTGAAGATCTCGATCACATCGCCGTTGGAGAGCGTTGACTCCAACGGCACCAGCTTGCCGTTGACCCGCGCCCCGATGCACTTGTGCCCCACCTCGGTGTGCACTGTGTACGCGAAGTCCACCGGCGTCGACCCCGTCGGCAGCGGAAAGACGTCGCCCTTCGGGGTGAAGACGTACACCTCCTGGCTGGACAGGTCGAAGCGCAGCGCGTCCAGGAACTCGCTCGGGTCGGCCGCCTCCCGCTGCCAGTCCAGCAGCTGCCGCAGCCAGGTCATCTCGTCGATGTGCGCCGGCGGGCCCACGACCTGGGTGCCCTTGTGTTCCTTGTACTTCCAGTGCGCGGCGATACCGAACTCGGCGGTACGGTGCATCGCGTACGTGCGGATCTGCATCTCCACCGGTTTGCCGGTGGGTCCGATCACCGTCGTGTGCAACGACTGGTACATGTTGAACTTCGGCATCGCGATGTAGTCCTTGAACCGGCCCGGCACCGGCTGCCAGTTCGCGTGAATCACACCCAACGCCGCGTAGCAGTCCCGCACCGTGTCGACCAGGATCCGGACACCCACCAGGTCGTAGATGTCGTTGAAGTCCCGCCCCCGCACGATCATCTTCTGGTAGATCGAGTACAGGTGCTTCGGCCGGCCGTTCACCTCCGCCCTGATCTTGGCAGACTTCAGGTCGGTGCCGACCTTCCTGGTCACCTGCCGCAGCAGCGCCTCCCGCTGCGGCTGGTGCTCCCCGATCAGTCGGTTGATCTCCTCGTACCGCTTCGGGAAGAGGGTGCCGAAGGCCAGATCCTCCAGCTCCCACTTGATCGTGTTCATACCCAGGCGATGCGCCAGTGGGGCCAGGATCTCCAGCGTCTCCTTGGACTTCTGCTCCTGTTTCGGCCGCGGCAGGAAGATCAGGGTACGCATGTTGTGTAGCCGGTCGGCCAGCTTGATCACCAGGACCCGGGGGTCCTTCGCCATGGCGACGACCATCTTGCGGATCGTCTCCGCCTTCGCCGCGTCGCCCAGCTTGACCTTGTCGAGCTTGGTCACCCCGTCAACCAGCAGCGCCACCTCGCCGCCGAAGTCGGCCCGCATCTGGTCCAGCGTGTACTCGGTGTCCTCGATCGTGTCGTGCAGCAGCGCCGCGACCAACGTGGTGGTGTCCATACCCAGATTGGCGAGGATGGTGGCCACCGCGAGCGGATGGGTGATGTAGGGGTCGCCGGACTTACGGTACTGGCCGGAGTGCCAGCGAGCCGCCGTGTCGAAGGCGCGTTGCAACAGCCGCGCGTCGGCCTTCGGGTGATTCTCCCGGTGACTTGAGATCAGCGGTTCCAGCACCTCGCTGACCTGCGAGGACTGCCAAGGCGCGTTGAACCGGGCCAGCCGGGCCCGCACCCGGCGCCCGGTCGGCGCGCTGGAGAGTGCGAATCCGCCGGCGGGAGCGGTCTCGGACACCAGATCGCCCCGCTTCGGAAGGACCGCCTCCCCGTTCCCCGCGTCCGAGCCGGTGCGGGGGGCGTCGGTCGCTCCGGCGCCGCTACCGGGGCCCGTGGCGGAACGGGAGCTGCCGGGGCCCGTCGCGGAACCGGAGCTGCCGGGGCCCGTCGCGGAACGCGAGCTACCACTGCGGTCGGTCACCGAGCCGTCGCCTGTCGGGTGCACCGTGTCCTCCACCGGAGGGGCGACATCGTGAGACACCGGCCTCCTCACCGCTCGCCGGACACGCCGGCCAGACGGCCGACGTCTGATTCAACCGGCCGCATCGGCCGGCATTGGGTTCAGCAAATGGCAATGCTACCCGCACCCAGCGGGGTCCCGCGTTCTCACCGACCCGGGCCCCGCTGGAGTAATCCGCCCGCTCAGAGCGGTCAAACGGTCAGCAGGGCATGGACCGGACGCGGCGCCAGCCGTTCACGACCGCCCAGGAAGCCCAACTCCAGCAGAACGCTGAAACCCGCCACCGTACCGCCGGCCCGCTCGACCAGGTCGAGGGTCGCCTCAGCGGTACCGCCGGTGGCGAGGACATCATCCACCACCAGCACCCGGTGCCCGGCCGTGAACGCGTCCTGGTGCACCTCCAGGGTGGCCGCACCGTATTCCAGCGCGTACGACGCCGAGTAGGCCACCCGGGGCAGCTTGCCCGCCTTGCGTACCGGCACCACACCGACGCCGGCGGCATAAGCGATCGCTGCCGCGACCACGAACCCGCGGGCCTCGATCCCGACCACGGTGTCGAACGAGTCCCGCCCGTGGTGGCGCACGATGCCGTCAATGATCTCGCGGAAGGTGTCCCCATCGGCGAAGAGCGGCATCAGGTCCTTGAACATCACCCCGGGCTTCGGGAAGTCCGGTACGTCCAGCACCCGGCTGGCCACCAGTTCGGCCATCTCCCGGCCGCTGTCCCCCCGTACCCCGGTGGTGTGGGTCTCTGTCACGCCGCTTTGCTCCCTTGTTCCGACGACGGCGTCCTTCCCGCCGCTCGCGCAGCCTGAAGGACGCCGTCACTCCGCTTCACCGGCGCGTCAGCGCCGCTTGCCGCCCGGACGGTTGCCGCCACCGGCGGGCCGTCCACCGCGGGCCCCGGCCGGCCGCTTACCCGCCGGCCGCGCCCCCACCTTCGGTGCCGCACCGGCGAGGGCCGCCGTCTCCGGGTCGATCTCCTCGTCGGCGCTCTCCGTCGGCTGCGGCGTGTTCTTCGCCGAGCCCTCGCCGCGCTCCAGCGCGGCCCGGCGGGCCAGCACCCGCTTGTTGTGCGCCTGGATCCGCGGCTCCTGGTTCTTCAACAGCACCAGCAGCGGGGTGGCCAGGGTGATCGAGGAGAAGAACGCCACCGCCATCCCGACGAACAACACCAGGCCGAGGTCCTTCAGGGTGCCCGCGCCGAAGAAGCCGGCACCGATGAAGAGCAAGCCGCCGACCGGGAGCAGCGCCACGATCGAGGTGTTCAGCGACCGCATCAGGCTCTGGTTGATCGCCAGGTTTGCCGCCTCGCCGTACGTCTGGTTGTTGTTCGCGGTGATACCGCGGGTGTTTTCCTGGATCTTGTCGAAGACCACCACCACGTCGTAGAGGGCGAAGCCCAGGATGGTGAGGAAGCCGATCACGGTCGACGGGGTTACCTCGAAGCCGACCAGCGAATAGATGCCAGCGGTGAGGACCAGGTTCATCAGCAGGGAGCTGACCGCACCGACCGCCATCCGCCACTCGAAGCGCAGCACCAGGTAGACCATCACCAGCACGAGGAAGATCACCAGGCCGAGCACCGCCCGCTTGGTGACCTCGCTACCCCAGGCCTGGCTGACCTGATCGCCGCCGACGTCGCTGACCGGGAGACCGAACTCCTGGGCTACCGCCGCCTTGACCGCGTTGGACTGCTCCGTGCTGAGCTGCGAGGTACGCATCTGGTAGAAGTCGTCACCGGTACCGCCGACCTTCTGCGCGGTCACCACCTCCGCTCCGCCGCCCTCGGTGGCCAGCGCGGCGTCAACCGCCTCCTCGGCCTGCTCCAGGGTGCCGACGCTGGTAGGCACCTGGATCGAACTACCGCCAGCGAACTCGATACCGAGGTCGAACCGGAGGAGCGCGAAGCTCAGCACCGAGATCAGGGCCAGCACCCCGGCGATGCTGAACCACACCTTGCGACGGCCGACAATGTCGAGACCGGCCTCACCACGGTAGAGGCGACTCGCGAGACCAGCACCGGCCATCTCAGGCCTCCTTCGAGCGCGGGTTGCGGGGCTGGGCCGGCTTGTTCCGGGCCGGCAACGCCCGGCCGAGGCCGCTGACCCGCGGGGACAGGAACGCCCGGGTGCGGGCGAACATCGTCATGATCGGGTGTCGGAAGAGGAAGACCACCACCAGATCGAGAACCGTGGCGAGGCCCAACGCGAAAGCGAAGCCCTTGACCACGCCGACCGAGACGATGTAGAGCACCACCGCGGACATCAGGGTGATCGCGTTGGCGGAGATGATCGTCCGACGGGCGCGGACCCACGCCCGGGACACCGCGCTGCGTGGGCTGCGCCCCTCCCGGATCTCGTCCTTGAGCCGCTCGAAGTAGATGACGAAGGAGTCCGCCGCCACACCGAGCGAGACGATCATGCCGGCGATGCCGGCGAGGGTGAGGGTGAACCCGATCTGCCGGCCGAGGACCACCAACGCGCCGAAGACGAGCAGCGCGGAGAGGACGAGGCTCAGGAAGATCACGGAGCCGAGCAGCCGGTAGTAGAAGAACGAGTAAATGATCACCAGCAGCATGCCGATGCCGGCCGCGAGCAGGCCGGCCCGCAGGTGGCTGGCGCCCAGGGTCGCGGTGACGTTCTGCTGTGCCTGCGGCTCGAAGGTCACCGGCAGCGCGCCGTAGCGCAGCGTGCTCGCCAGGTCGCTGGCGTCCTGCTGGGTGAAGTTGCCGGTGATCTGCGAGTTGCCGGTCAACACCCCCAGGATCTCCGGCGAGGAGACGACCTGGTTGTCCAGCACGACGGCGACCCGGCAGTTGCCGCTGTCCCCGAGCGCGCTCGGGTCGCAGGCAGAACCCTCGTTGTTGAACGCCTCCCGGGTCAACGCGGTCCACTTCTCTTGGCCGTCGCTGCTGAAGTCCAGGCTGACCACCCACTGGCTGGTCTGGTCGAGCACGGCGTTGGCGTCGTTGATGTCGGTGCCGACAACCTTGGCTTGGTCGAGCAGATACTTGAGGGTGCCGTACTCGCAGGCGACGACCTGCTGGTCAACGGCGGAGATCGACGCCGGCGGGCGGGCGTCAAGCTTGGCACAGGTGATCTGCGGGACGTTGAACTGCACCTGGGCCGGCAGCACCGCGATCTCACGGTCGGTCAGCGACGCGAACGGCTTGAGCTTCTCGACCAGCGACGGGTCGGTGGCCAGGTCGTTGGGCGACTGGAGCGCGTTCGCGGCCTCCCAGGCGGCCGCACCGACCTTCTGCTCGACCGCCCTGCGCTGCTCCTCGACGCTGGCCGGGACCGGGGTGGCGCTGTCGCTCGCCGCCGGCGTCGCGCTGGGCGAGGAGGACGCGCTCGGCGTGGGCGTGCCGCTGGGCGAGGCGGCGGGGGTCTCGGTCGGTGCCGCGGCACCACCGCCCGTACCGCCGGTCGGCGAGGCCGTGACCTCGACGCTGTTCGACGGGGTGGGGGAAGCGCTGCCGGTCGCGGACGGCGAGGCGGAGCCAGACGGCTCAGCGGAACCAGACGGCGAGGCGGAGGGGGTGTCGGTCGGGCTCGGCGCCGGGTTCGCCGCCGCACCACTACCGTCGGCCACCTGGAGCACCTTCCGGAAGCGCAGCTCCGCGGCGCTGCCGACCTCGGCCAGGTCCCGGTTCTCGCCGGGAAGGGAGATCACGATGTTCCGGTCGCCCTCGGTGACGACCTCGGCCTCGGCAACCCCGAAGGCGTTGACCCGACTCTCGATGATCTGCCGGGCCTCCTCCAGGTTCTCCGCGGTCGGCGCCTGACCGTCAACGGTGTTGGTCGCCTCCAGCGTCAGCCGGGTGCCGCCGACCAGGTCGAGTCCGAGCTTGGGCTCAAGCCGGTCCTTCCAGCTACCGCTCGCGCCGCCGCCGAAGAAGACCAGAAGATAGAGGACCACGAAGATGGCCCCAAGCACGGCGAGCTGCCGCCCGGGGCGCATCTGTTTCTGAGGTGGTGCCACGGCTGTCCTGTCTCCCTGTGGGGTCACGCCGCCACGCGAGCGGCGGCTGCCGGCCGGGCAAACCGGCCGAAGCTATGTGGGGGTCGCCGCAGCGGCGCACGGGGCGTCGACGCGGAACGCCACCACACCCTGCACCTACCGTGCGTGGCGTATCGACCCGATTGTCAAATTTTCGTCCTACTCATGCGCTGCCCGGGCCCGCCGACATGGGCGGGCGGGGTGTCACTCCTTGACGGCGTCCGCGTCGTCGACCGCCGCCTCGGCGGCCTGCTCCGCCTTGGTGACGACCCGCGCGATCGCGGGACGGGCGTACCGGGTCTCCACGCCGGGGGCGACCTCCAGCAGCACCGTCTCGTCGTCCATGCCGGTGACGGTGCCGTAGAGCCCGCCGATGGTGACAACCTCGTCACCGTGCCCCAGCGAGGACTGCATGTTCGACGCTTCCCGACGCCGCTTCTGCTGCGGGCGGATCATCATGAAGTACATGACGCCGAAGAGCAGGACGATCATGAGGATGGGTGTGAAGTTGGCGGTGCCGCCATCTTGTGCCAAAAGCACGGTGGTAAAACCTTCCCATTGGCCCTCATTCCGGCACGAAGGCACCGGGGTGAAGGCGATTTCTTACATCTGTACAGACCGCGGCGAGTCTAGTCGCTCCACCTGGGAACACCGAATGCGGCACAGATCACGTTCGCATCACGGCTGATCAGGCTCCACCGAGAACAGGTCACGCGCGGGAGGGGTATCCATGCCAAATGTACCATTCGGTGGCGTACGCCCCAGATGGCGCCAGGCCGCCTCGGTGGCGACCCGACCCCGCGGGGTACGGGCGAGGAGACCGGCCCGCACCAGGAACGGCTCACAAACCTCCTCCACCGTGTCCGGTTGCTCCCCCACCGCCACCGCCAGCGTGGACAGGCCAACCGGACCACCTCGAAACAGATCCACGAGCGCGGTGAGCACCGCCCGGTCCAGCCGGTCCAGCCCCAAGGCGTCCACGTCGTACACGGTCAGGGCCGCCTGCGCGGTCTCCCGGGTAACCACGCCGTCGGCCCGAACCTCGGCGAAGTCACGCACCCGGCGCAGCAGCCGGTTCGCGATCCGGGGAGTGCCCCGCGCGCGGCCGGCGATCTCGGCCGCGCCATCGGCGGTGATCGGCACACCGAGAATGCGGGCCGAACGGTTCAGCAACGTCTCCAGATCGGCCGGGGAGTAGAAGTCCAGGTGCGCGACGAAGCCGAACCGGTCCCGCATCGGGCCGGTGAGTAGCCCGGCGCGGGTGGTCGCCCCGACCAGGGTGAACGGCTCCACGTCCAGCGGGATCGCGGTCGCCCCGGGGCCCTTGCCCACCACCACGTCAACCCGGAAGTCCTCCATCGCGCTGTAGAGGAGCTCTTCCGCCGGCCGGGCTATCCGGTGCACCTCGTCGATGAAGAGCACATCCCCCTCGCCGAGACTGGTCAGAATGGCCGCCAGGTCGCCGGAACGCTCGATGGCCGGGCCGCTGGTCACCCGGATGCTGGTGCCCAGCTCGGCGGCGACAATATTGGCCAGGCTGGTCTTACCCAGCCCGGGCGGACCCGACAGGAGGATGTGGTCGGGAGGGCTGCCGCGGCGTAGCGCGCCCTGAAGCAGCAGGTCGAGCTGATCCCGGACCCGCTCCTGCGCGATGAACTCGGCCAGCCGGCGCGGCCGGACGCTGGCCTCCGCGTCCCGCTCGGCGTCGCTCACATATGCCGAGACCAGATTCTCGCCCGTCATCCCGACTCCTCACCCGTGCCCCGGACGCGGTCGACCGACGCGCTCCGCCCACCCGTCATCGGGCCCGGCCCAGCAGTCGAATCGCCTGCCGGAGCAGGACCGGCACCGGGGGCACCTCCCCGTCCACCGTCTCCGCCACCGCGGCGACCGCCTGATCCGCCTGCGCCGCCGTCCAGCCGAGCCCGACCAGGGCCTGCCGCACCTGCTCCGGCCAGTTGCCGGTCGTGACGCCGGCCGCGGCGTCGGCACCGACCGGGGCGGGACCGATCCGGTCCCGCAGCTCCAGCACAAGCCGCTCGGCGCCCTTCTTGCCGATCCCCGGCACCCGGGTCAACGCGGCGATGTCGGCGTTGGCGATGGCCGCCCGGACCGCCTCCGGCGCGTGTACCGCGAGGACGGCCTGGGCCAGTCGGGGGCCGACCCCGCTGGCCGTCTGCAAGAGCTCGAACAGGGCCTTGCCGGCGTCGTCGGCGAACCCGTAGAGGGTCAGCGAATCCTCCCGGACGACCAGGCTGGTGGCGAGGCGGGCGGGCTGGCCCACCCGCAGGTCGGCGATCGTGCCCGGCGCACAATGCACCGCTAGGCCCACCCCGCCGACCTCCACGACGGCTTGGTCGGGCCCGGTCGCCGTCACCACCCCCCGGACACTGGCGATCATCGGCCTCCTCCTCGTCGTCGGGCCCGGTCGGCGGCGGTCGCCAACTTCGAGCGGGTGCCACCGCGCCACACGTGGCAGATGGCCAGGGCCAGGGCGTCGGCGGCGTCCGCCGGCCGGGGCGGGGCGGAGAGCCGCAGCAGCCGCGTCACCATCGCGGTCATCTGGGCCTTGTCGGCCTGACCGGAGCCGGTCACCGCCGCCTTCACCTCGCTCGGAGTGTAGGTCTGCACCGGGAGGCCGGCCCGTGCCCCGGCCAGAACCGCGACCCCGCTGGCCTGCGCCGTGCCCATCACCGTGCGGACATTGTGCTGGCTGAACACCCGCTCCACAGCCACGCTGTCCGGCCGGTGCTCGGCCACCAGGGTGGCGAGCGAGCGGTCCAGGGTCAGCAGGCGCAGCGGCAACTCGTCGTCGGGATCAGTGTGGACGACGTGGTAGGCCACCAACGTGCAGGGGCGCCCCGGCACGCCCTCGACCACGCCGACCCCGCACCGGGTCAGCCCCGGGTCAACGCCGAGCACGCGCACGCCGCCTCCTCCCCCAACCCGCCAGCAGTACGTGTGTTCGACACCCTACCGAGATCGTCGGAACCACCGCCGGCGGGACACGCCGGAGTCCGGCGGCAGACCGGTGGTGTCCCGTCCCGCCAGCTCGATCCGGCCACCGGTGGGCGGCAGGAAGCCGGTGAGCAGGTTGAACAGGGTTGTCTTGCCCGCACCGTTCGGGTCGACGAGCGCAAGCACACTGCCCCCGGCCACGACCAAGTCAATGCCGTAGACCGGTTGAGCAAGTAGCCAATCCAGCGCCAGAGGTGACGGTGCAGATACTACCGTCGGACGTTGGTTGGCATGCCGGACTGAACGGTTCGTTCACAATTATAGAGTTTTCGGAGTGACTTTTGATCACCTCCGGGCTGCAGCCTTGAGCTCGGTAGAATCACAGAAAGTCGCCGCGGTAGTGATGCGGAAACCACGGAAGGAACAGCGTTGAACCTCGGTGGCGCTGTGTGGCGGAAAGCCACCCGGAGTTCCGGTCCCGACAGCGGGGACTGTGTGGAGGTCGCCACCAACCTTCCTGGTGTCGTGGGCGCTCGAGACAGCAAGGACCCGACCGGGCCGGCACTGGTGTTCGGACCAGCGGCATAGCGAGCGTTTGCAACACCGACCAAGCAGCACCGATCGTCAGCAAAAGGCCCGGATCCCTGCGAGTCGGGCTTTTACTGAGGCGACCACAGCCGAAGCGGACCGGCTCAGGGCGGCCAGGCGTCGAGGGCTCGCCGTGCCCTGGCACCAGAGGTATGCGGTGACGGCGAGCATCCCACCAGGCCCAACAACCGCGGTCCGCGCTGGCCACACGAAAACGCGCTCGCAGCTAACCGCAGCAATAGCGGTCGGGTTTCATCCGCCAACGCAGCTACCCGCCAAAACTAACGGGCCACGCTTTACTACTGGGTCGGCGTCACCGAGGTCAAACTGTGGCGCCGCACCAAGGCAGTGCACTACTTCCGGGACGGATCGAGTCGAGCCGACACAGGCGACGTTTAATGTCCAGCCTCACAGCACTGAACTCCAAGAGTCTCGTGTTAAAGTGCCGCATGGGCAACAAAGCAGCTGCACTGCTGGCACGTCGGCGCCAAGGCTCGACGTAAATAGTGTGGAGCTTGGCGACCACCTTTGGGCTACTCCTGCGCTTGAGTTTTCTGTTTCTGGCGGATCCTCTCTTTGGTCGCGACCATGTCGAATTTCATTCGACAGTAAACCCGTAACAAAAGGCCCGACTCGCAGGATGTCGGGCTTATGCTGTTGGCGGTCGCAGCAGGCAGCAGGCAGCAGGCAGCTACGAGACGCTTCAGGCGGTCAGCCGGTCAACGCGGTGAGGGCCCGATCGACGTCGTCCTCGGTGGAGTAGATGTGGAACGAAACCCGGACCCGGCCGGCGCGTACCGCCGCCCGTAGGCCGGCACGCTCCAGGCGCGACTGCGCCTCCGGCACCTCGACAGTGGTGATCGCGCTGTCGCCGGGCGCCAGCCCCAGGCCGGTGCGGAATCGGTTGGCCAGCGCCATGTTGTGCGCGTGGATCGCCGGCACCCCCACCTGCAGCAGCAGTTCCAGGGCAGGAGCCGCACCGATGTAGCTGAACCAGGCCGGGGAGATATCGAAGCGGCGGGCGCTGTCGGCGAGGCGCAGCGGCGGACCATACAGAGATGTCAGCGGGTCGGCTCCGGCATACCAGCCGGCGGCTTCCGGGCGCATCCGGTCCCGCAGCTCGGGCGCGTAGTAGGCCAGGGCCGTCCCCCGTGGGGCCAGCAACCACTTGTACGCGGCGACGACGACCACATCCGCGAGCGCGGCGTCGAACGGCAGCCAACCGCAGGCCTGGGTGGCGTCAACCGTCACCAGGGCATCGTGGGCCCGCGCCGCGGCGACGATGTCCGCATACTCGGCCACCGTGCCGTCGGCGGACTGCACCAGGCTGAACGCGACCAGGTCGGTGTCGGCGTCGATCGCCTCCACGAGACCCGCCAGCGGAACCGTCCGCACCCGGACGCCCCGCTGCTCCTGGGCCAGCCAGGGAAAGAGGTTGGAGGTGAACTCGACCTCCGGGACCACCACGGTCGCCCCCGCCGGCAGCGCCGCGGCCACCGGCGCGAGCAGCTGCGACGCCGAGCTGCCGATCGCGACATCCCGTTCGGGGACACCGACCAGGCGTGCGAACGCCGCCCGGGTACGCGTCTGGGCCTCGTCCCAGCCCTCCCCTGTCACACCCATGTTCCCCGTGCGCCAGCCGGCGAGCGCCTCCTGCAACGCCGCCCACGCCGGGTCGGGCGGCAGCCCGTAGCTGGCGGTGTTCAGCCAACCCTCATGGGGCTGCCACAGCTGCTGTGCCTGCTCGATCCGCATGGCACCGACGCTAGCGACCGGGCCCGCCGCCGCAGACGACCAATTCGGCGCGGGCGGCCCCCGGCACCGGGCCCGGCGGAGGTCAGCCCACGTTGGCCGGGCCCAGGACGCTCTTCAGGTCGGCCATCAGGGCGGTCGTCGGTGCCACCCGGAACGGGCCGAGGCGCAGCCGGGTCACCTTGCCGCCGTTGAGGAGCTTGACGTGCACCTCCGCGTCGCCCGGGTGCAGCACCAGGGTCTCCTTGAGCCGCTCCACCAACGGCGGCGTGCAGCGGGTGACCGGGATGGTGAGGGTGACCGGCTTGTTCGCCGGGTTACTGCTGACATCCGGAATCGACATGTCCATGGCCATGATCCGCGGGGTGTCGTCCCGGCGGTCGACCCGCCCCTTGACCACCACGATCGCGTCCTCGGCGATGTACTCCCCGATCACCTCGTAGGTGTTGGGGAAGAACAGCGTCTCCACCCCGCCGGCCAGGTCCTCCAGTGTCGCCGACGCCCACGCCCGGCCCTGCTTGGTGACCCGGCGCTGCACCCCGGAGAGGATGCCCGCGAGGGTTACCACCGTCCCGTCGGGGACGGTCCCCTCCTCGGAGAGGGCCGCGATGGTGGTGTCGGCCGCCGCACCGAGCACATGCTCCAGCCCGAACAGCGGATGGTCGGAGACGTAGAGGCCGAGCATCTCGCGCTCGAAAGCGAGCTTCTCCCGCTTGTCCCACTCCCCCTCGCCGATCACCGGCATCACCGTGGTGCTCTGCCCGGCGTCGGTGTCGGCGAACCCGGCGCCGAAGAGGTCGTACTGGCCGACGGCCTCCTTGCGCTTGACGTCGGCGTACGCGTCGATGGCGTCGGCGTGCACCGTGAGCAGGCCCCGGCGGGAGTGGTTGAGCGAGTCGAACGCGCCCGCCTTGATCAGGGATTCAATGGTCTTCTTGTTGCAGACGACCGCGTCCACCTTGGACAGGAAGTCGTAGAAGTCGGCGTAGGCGCCCTTCTCCCCCCGGCAGCGCATGATCGCGGTGACCACGTTCGCGCCGACGTTGCGGATCGCGGCCAGGCCGAACCGGATGTCCCGGCCGACCGGGGTGAACGGCCCGGCCGAGGTATTCACATCCGGCGGGAGCACCTGGATGCCCATCCGGCGGCACTCCGACAGGTAGAGCGCCATCTTGTCCTTGTCGTCGCCCACCGAGGTGAGCAACGCCGCCATGTACTCGGCCGGATAGTTCGCCTTGAGGTAGCCGGTCCAGTACGACACCAGGCCGTACCCGGCGGTGTGGGCCTTGTTGAACGCGTAGTCGGCGAAGGGGACGAGGATGTCCCACAGGGTCTGGATGGCCTCGTCGGAGTAGCCGTTGCCGCGCATGCCGTCGCGGAACGGCACGAACTCCTTGTCGAGAACCTCCTTCTTCTTCTTACCCATCGCCCGGCGCAGCAGGTCGGCCTTGCCGAGGCTGTAGCCGGCGAGCACCTGGGCGGCGCGCTGCACCTGCTCCTGGTAGACGATCAGGCCGTAGGTGGGGCCGAGGATCTCCTCCAGTGGCTCGGCCAGCTCCGGGTGGATCGGGGTGATCTCCTGGAGGCCGTTCTTGCGCAGCGCGTAGTTGGTGTGGGAGTTGGCGCCCATCGGGCCCGGCCGGTACAGCGCCAGAACGGCGGAGATGTCCTCGAAGTTGTCCGGCTTCATGGTCCGCAGCAGCGACCGCATCGGCCCGCCGTCGAGCTGGAACACGCCCAGGGTGTCGCCCCGGGACAGCAGCTCGTAGGTCGGTTTGTCGTCCAGCGGCAGCTGGAGCAGGTCGACGGTGCGCCCGTGGTTGCTCTCGATGTTCTTGAGCGCGTCGTCGATGATGGTCAGGTTTCGCAGGCCGAGGAAGTCCATCTTCAGCAGCCCGAGCGACTCGCAGGTCGGGTAGTCGAACTGCGTGATGATCGCCCCGTCGGCGTCCCGGCGCATCAACGGGATGTGGTCGACGATCGGCTCGGCGGACATGATGACCCCGGCGGCGTGCACCCCCGTCTGCCGGATCAGCCCCTCGATCCCGCGGGCGGTGTCGATGACCTTCTTGACGTCCGGGTCGGACTCGTAGAGACCACGGATCTCGCCGGCCTCCGCGTACCGGGAGTGCTTCGGGTCGAAGATGCCGGTCAGCGGGATGTCCTTACCCATCACCGCCGGTGGCATCGCCTTGGTGATCCGGTCGCCGACCGCGTACGGGTAGCCGAGCACCCGCGCCGAATCCTTGATCGCGGCCTTCGCTTTGATCGTGCCGAAGGTCGCGATCTGGGCGACCTTGTCCTCGCCCCACTTCTCCGTGACGTATTTGATCACCTCACCGCGCCGACGCTCGTCGAAGTCGATGTCGACATCCGGCATCGAGACCCGCTCGGGGTTGAGGAACCGCTCGAAGATCAGACCGTGTGGCAACGGGTCCAGGTCGGTGATGCCGAGCGCGTACGCGACGAGCGAACCGGCGGCCGAGCCGCGGCCCGGCCCCACCGCGATTCCCTCGTTCTTGGCCCACTGGATGAAGTCGGCCACCACGAGGAAGTAGGACGGGAACCCCATCTGGATGATGACACCCAGCTCGTATTCGGCCTGCTTGACGTGGGTCTCCGGGACGCCGTTCGGGAAGCGGCGGGCGAGCCCCTTGAAGGTCTCCTTGCGGAACCAGGACTCGTCGGTCTCCCCCTCCGGCACCGGGAAGACCGGCATCAGGTTCCGGAAGTCGAACATCCCGGCCGGGTCGACCATCTCCGCGACCAGCAGGGTGTTCCGGCAGCCGGCGAGCCACAGGTCGGAGGAGTCGACGGCGCGCATCTCGTCGGCGGACTTGATGTAGTAGCCGCTGCCGTCGAACCGGAACCGGTTCGGATCGGCGACGTTCGCCGCGGTCTGCACGCAGAGCAGTACGTCGTGCGCCTCGGACTGCGCCTGGTAGGTGTAGTGCGAGTCGTTGGTCACCACCGGCGGGATATCCAGTTTGTGGGAGATCTCCGTCAGCTCCTGGCGGACCCGGCGTTCGATGTCGATGCCGTGGTCCATCACCTCCAGGAAGAAGTTCTCCTTGCCGAAGATGTCCTGGTATCTCGCGGCGGCCTTCAGCGCCTCGTCGTACTGGTCCAGCCGGAGCCGGGTCTGCACCTCGCCGGAGGGGCAGCCGGTGGTGGCGATCAACCCCTCGGCATGCTCGGCGAGCAGCTCCGCGTCCATCCGCGGCCACTTGACGAAGAACCCCTCGGTGAAGGAGCGGCTGGTCAGCTTGAACAGGTTGTGCAGACCGACCTTGTTCTTCGCCCAGATGGTCATGTGGGTGTAACCACCACTGCCGGAGACATCGTCGCTCTTCTGTTCCGGCCGCCCCCAGCGCACCCGCTTCTTGTGGAACCGCGACTCCGGCGCGACGTACGCCTCGATCCCCAGGATCGGCTTGACGCCGGCCGCCATCGCCTGCTTGTAGAAGTCGTTCGCGCCGTGCATGTTGCCGTGGTCGGTCATCGCCACGGCGGGCATCCCCTGCCGGTTGACCTCGGCGAACAAGTCCTTCAGCCGGGCCGCACCGTCGAGCATCGAATACTCAGTGTGCACGTGCAGATGCGCGAACGAATCGCCCATGCGTGGCCCCCCGGGTCGCTTCATGGGTGGTGAGAAGAACGGTCGGCCCACCCTATCCCTGGCCGCTGACACACCTCCAGCGAGCCGCGCGGGGCGCCCGGCCGGGCGGCGGGGGGGCCGGAAGAGCATCCCGGCGGTGCCGCCCCGGAGCCAGGCCGACACCGCCGCATCCGCCGCCAGCGGATCACTCCGCGGACACCTCGGCCGGCAGCTCAACCGGGACCACCGTCGCCTCGATGTCGGCGCGCAGGGCGGCGATCCGCCGGATCAGCTCGGCCACCACCTCGGCGAACGGCACCTGCGTCGTGACCCCGGTCGCCCGGTCCCGAATCTCGGCCGCACCGTCGGTGACGCTGCGCCGACCGATGGTGAGCCGCAGCGGCAGACCGATCACGTCCGCGTCGGCGAACTTGACGCCGGCCCGCTCGGCCCGGTCGTCGAAGAGCACCTCCACCCCGGCCGCCCAGAGCTCGTCGTAGACCCGCCGGGCCAGCTCACCGGCGGCGGACGCCAGGTCGTCCAGGAGGGTGAGGTGCACCTGGTACGGCGCGATGGTGACCGGGAGCCGCAGCCCCCGCTCATCTCGGTGCTCCTCCGCGACGCAGGCGAGCAGCCGCCCCACGCCGATGCCGTAGCAGCCCATGGTCACCGGCTTACGCTGGCCGTCGGCGTCCAGGTACTCCGCGCCGAGGGCGGTCGAGTAGCGGGTACCGAGCTGGAAGATCTGCCCCACCTCGACCCCGCGGGCGGTCCGCAGTGCGCTACCGCACTCCACGCAGGCGTCACCGGCACGGGCGGCGGTGATATCGCCGACGTGATCGGCGACGAAGTCCCGCCCCAGGTTGACGTTGCGCAGGTGCACACCCTCCCGGTTGGCGCCCGCGACCAGGTTCGTGGACGCGGCGACCAGTTCGTCGACGACGACGGTCACGCCCGTCACCCCGACCGGCGAGCCGTAGCCGGCCACTGCGCCCACCTTGGCGATCTCCTCCTCGGTCATCGGACGCAGCTCCGCCGCCTGCACCAGGTTGCCGATCTTGGTCTCGTTCGCCGCCATGTCGCCCCGGACGACCGCCAGGATGAACTCCGTGCGCACCGTCTGGTCGCGCTCCTCCCGCGACGTGGCCAGGAAGATCGCCTTGGCGGTCTCGGCCGCCGGCACGCCCAGCGCCGCCGTCAGCGCCTCGATGGTGGTGGCCCCCGGGGTGGCGACCTCCGCCAACTCCGCCCACGGCGCGGTGGACGGCGCCGGCTTGCCGAAGGTGGCGGTCTCCCGGTTGGCGGCGAAGCCACAGGAGTCGCAGATCAGCAGGGTGTCCTCGCCGATCGGGGTCAGGTAGACAAACTCGTGGGCCAGGCTGCCGCCCATCATGCCCACATCGGAGCGGACCGCCGCGACCGGCAGCCCGCACCGCCGAAAAATGGTGAAGTACGCCTGATACTGGGTCCGGTACCGCGCCGCCAGCCCCGCCGCGTCCACATCAAAGCTGTACGCGTCCTTCATGACGAACTCCCGTACCCGGATCAGGCCAGCCCGCGGACGCGGGTCGTCCCGGAACTTCGTCTGGAGCTGAAACACCAGCCGCGGTAGCTGGCGGTAGGACTCGATCTCCGACCGGCCGAGGAACGTCACCAGCTCCTCGTGGGTCATCGCCAGGACCAGGTCCCGGCCGCGACGATCCCGGAAGCGGGCCAGCTCCGGGCCGACCGTGAAGTATCGGCCGGACTGCTTCCACAGCTCCGCCGGATTCACCACCGGCATCGAGACCTCCTGTCCCCCGACGCGCTCCAGCTCCGCGCGCAGCACGGCCTCGATCTTGCGGAGGGTGCGCCAACCCAGCGGAAGATAGGCGAAGATGCCCTGCCCGACCTGCCGCAGCATGGCGGCCCGCTGGAGCAGTTGGTGTCCCTCCGACTCGGAACGTCCCGGCGCGGTGTGCAGGGTGGCGCCGAACATGGTCGACATTTTCATGGCTGTGCCCTCACAAAATCGAAAATGCGCTGCTCCCGGGTTACGAAATGCCCGGGTCTGTGCGGTGAATGACCTCAGGGTGCGAGCGGGGAAGCGGAAAGGCGGCGAGCGCGAAGGGGCCGAGCCGCCGGAAGGGGCCTAGGCGCCGGGAGGGGCCGAGCCGCCGGAAGGGTTGCCGGCGCGGAGACCCGCCGGCGACGGAGCGTCGCTCAGCGGGGCGCCGGCGGAGTAGGTCGAGGCGCTGGCGGGCCGGAGGGCACGCCGAGCACCGGGCTCGGCCCGCCCTGCTCGATGCCGCTCATCAGCGCCCACCCTCCACATCAACCACTGCGACTGTAGCGGAAACTCTCCCCGCCGTCGGCGCAGTTCCGCGGGCAAACCCGGAGCGACCGGCTCCGGCACCAGCCCGTGCCGGGAGCAGCGCCGGTCCGGCGAGATAACATCGTCGACCGATGGATACCGTGGCGGGGACGCACTGGCGCCGGCCCGGGCCGACCCCGGAGCAGCAACGGCGGGACCTCATCGTGGGGCTGGCCGTGACCGTACTGGCGATAGCCAGCCTCACCCTCACCCGCGGCGCGGGTTGGTTCCTACTCGGCCCGCCACCGTCGTTCCCGGAACAGCTGCTCTGGACCGTCGCGGTGGGCCTACCGCTGATCTGGCGGCGGCGATTCCCGGTAGCGACGACGCTGGTCATCTCGGTCGCTTTCGTCGCGGCACAAGCCCGCTACGCACCCGAGACGCAGATCAGCACGGGGGTACTGTTCACCGCCATCTACACCCTCGGCGCCTGGGGACAGGACCGCCGCCTGGCCCGCCGGATTCGGATCGGCGTGATCACCGGCATGTTGGGTTGGCTGGGCATCTGGTACTCGATCCGGCTGCGCAGTCTGCTGGCGGACCCGCTCCCCGAGGCGTTCGCCGACGCCGTGGGACCGATCCCCCCGCCGATCGCCGCGGTGCTCAGTGGCGCACTCGTCAACATCCTGTTCTTCGGGCTCGCCTACTTCTTCGGTGAGATCGCCTGGCTGGCCGCCCTACGCGAGCACGAGCTCCAGGCGCAGGCCGACGAGCTACGCCGGTCGCAGGCCGAGGTCAGAGCGCACGCCGTGATCGGGGAGCGGGTGCGGATCGCCCGGGAACTGCACGACGTCGTCGCCCACCACGTCTCGGTGATGGGGGTGCAGGCCGCCGCCGGCCGCCGGGTCCTCGACCGGGACCCGGCCAAGGCCCGCATCGCACTGGCCGCGGTCGAGGAGTCGGCCCGCACGGCGGTGGACGAGCTACGCCGGATGCTCGGCGTCCTGCGGGCCCGCGACCACGAGCCGGACACCGTCGAACCGCCTCCCGGAATCGGCCAGGTCGCCACCGTGGTCGAGCGGGCGCGCGAGACCGGCCTTGGAGCCGCGTTGGGGGTGTACGGCGACCCGGTGCCGATCCCGGAGTCGATCTCCCAGGCGACGTACCGGATCGTGCAGGAAGCGGTGACGAACACGCTCAGACACGCCGTTGGCGCGACCACCCTGGACGTGCGGATCCGCTACCTGGCGCACGAGGTGGAGGTGGACGTAACCGACGACGGCCGCAGCAGCAGCACGACAAATGCCGACGGGGTGGGCCTGGTCGGCATGCGCGAGCGGGCCGCCACCCACGGTGGCACGCTGGAGGTTGGCCCCCGCGCCGCCGGCGGCTGGCGGGTCCGGGCCCGCCTCCCGCTGTCGCTGACCGAGCGGCAGGCGGCGTGACCGCCGCGCCGGCGGCCAGCCGGGCCATCCGGATCCTGCTCGCCGACGACCACCACCTCGTGCGTACCGGGTTCCGGGTCATCCTCGAGGTGGAGGACGACATCCAGGTCGTCGGGGAGGCCGCGGACGGCGAGCGGGCGGTGAGCATGGCCGGGACGCTCCGCCCGGACGTGGTCCTGATGGACGTGGAGATGCCCCGGGTCGATGGGCTGGAGGCCACCCGCCGGATCGTTGCGGACCTGGCCCGACCGCATGCTCCGGCGGTGTTGATCCTCACCACCTTCGACCGGGACGACTACCTGTTCGCCGCGCTGCGCGCCGGAGCCAGCGGATTCCTGCTGAAGAACGGCACGCCGGAGGCGCTCGTGGCGGCGATCCGGGTGGTCGCCCGCGGCGATGGCCTCATCGCCCCCGAACTCACCCGGCGAGTGATCGCCGCCTTCGCCAGGCCGGGCGGCGAACCAACGACGGCAGCCGGGGCGCTGCCGGACCTCACGCCACGCGAGCACGAGGTGCTGGTTCTGGTCGCCTCCGGGGCGAGCAACGCCGAGATCGCGGCCACCCTCCGGCTCGGCGAGGCGACCGTGAAGACCCATGTCAGCCGGGTGCTGGTCAAACTCGGCCTGCGGGACCGGGTGCAGGCGGTGGTCTTCGCGTACGAGCACGGGGTGGTGCGGCCGGGCAGGTGACCCGCCTCCGTCGCGGGGTGGAGCCGGTCGTCCACCTACAGGGGGACGGAACGGGCCGCGAGGTGATCTAGCGTTGCCAGCGTGACGAACATGCTCCGACTCGACGGCGTCGACCGCAGCTTCGGTGGCCGCCGCGTGCTCCAGAATGTGTCCTTCGACGCGGAGGCCGGTCGGATGACCGGCTTCGTCGGCGGCAACGGTGCCGGCAAGACCACCACGATGCGCATCATCCTCGGCGTGCTCGCCGCCGACGCTGGCCAGGTGACCTGGCGGGGGGCGCCGCTGACCCGGACGGTCCGTCGGCGCTTCGGGTACATGCCGGAGGAACGCGGCCTGTACCCGAAGATGGCGGTCCGGGAACAGCTCATCTACCTGGCCCGGCTGCATGGGATGACCGCGCCGGCTGCGGCGCGCAGCACCGATACGTTGTTGGAGCGGGTCGGTCTCGCCGACCGCGGCAACGACCTGCTGGAGAAGCTGTCGCTGGGCAACCAGCAACGTGCCCAGATCGTCGCCGCGCTGGTCCCCGACCCCGAGGTGCTGGTGCTCGACGAGCCCTTCTCCGGCCTCGACCCACTGGCCGTGGACACGGTCGTCGACGTGCTGAAGGAACGGGCCGCCGCGGGGGTGCCGGTGCTCTTCTCCAGCCACCAGCTGGACGTGGTGGAGCGGCTCTGCGACGACCTGGTGATTATCAGCGCGGGGACGATCCGCGCCGCCGGCAGCCGAACGCAGCTGCGGGCCACGCACACCGCACCCCGCTACGAACTGGTGGTAGAGAACGACGCCGGCTGGCTACGCGACCACCCGGGCGTGGCCCTGGTCGAGCTCGAGGGCGCCCGCGCCGTGTTCGAGCTGCCCCGGGGGGCCGATGAGCAACCGGTACTCCACGCCGCGCTCGCCCGTGGACCCGTCCGCGAGTTCCGACCCGTCGTCCCGTCGCTGGCCGAGATCTTCCGAGAGGTCGCCCTGTGAACACCCTCGCCGCCACCCAGCTGGTCGCGGCCCGTGAAGTCCGGGCCAAGCTGCGCGACCGCACCTTTCTCCTCAGTACGCTGATTTTCCTGCTCATCGCCGCCGCCGCGACGACGCTGCCGTCGCTACTGTCCGGCGGCCCCGCCACCGTGGCCGCCACCCCGGCGGTCTCGGCCGAGCTGCGCGCCGCCGGACTCGAGGTCCGCGAGGTACCCGACGACGCCGCCGCCGAACGGGCGGTTCGGGACGGCGACACCGACGCGGCGGTGGTCGCCGGGCCGACCGTGCTCGCGCGGGAGGAGGCCCCCGCCGACGTGGTGGCGGCGCTCAGCGTCGAACCGCCGGTACGGTTGCTGAACCCCACCCCGGCGGAACCGCCGGGGGCGGCCCTGGTGCCGTTCGTCTTCGCGTTCGTCTTTCTGCTCACGTCCCAGACCTTCGGCGTACAGATCGCGCAGAGCATCATCGAGGAGAAACAGACCCGGATCGTCGAGATCCTGGTGGCCGCCGTGCCGGTACAAGCCCTACTCCTCGGCAAGATGATCGCCGGCACCGTGCTGGCCCTGGGTCAGATCGCGCTGGTGGCGCTCGTCGCGGTCGTAGGCTTGCGGCTCTTCGGTGACAGCGAGCTGCTGAACCTGCTCGGGCCGGCGATCGGCTGGTTCCTGCCGTACTTCCTGCTCGGCTTCGTCCTGATCGCCGCGCTCTGGGCGGCGGCGGGAGCCCTGGTCAGCCGGCTGGAAGACATTGGCACGGTGGCCATGCCGGTCCAGTTGGTGGTGATGATCCCGTTCTTCGGGGTGATCTTCCTCAGTGACAACGCGTTCGCCATGCAGGTGCTGTCCTACGTACCGTTCTCGGCACCGACCGCGATGCCGCTCCGGCTGTTCACCGGGGAAGCCGCCGGCTGGGAACCGCCACTGTCCCTGGCCCTGCTCCTGGTCACCGCGCTCGCCGTCCTGGCCGCCGGCGCCCGGGTGTACGAGGGGTCGCTGCTGCGGACCAACGGCAACACCTCACTCCGGACGGCCTGGCGGGAACGAGAGACAGTGGACTGAAGCTCACCCGGAAAAAGTGCGTCCCGTGGATCCGGCCCCGGGCCGGATCCACGGGACGCACGCGACCAACGGCGGGTCAGCCGAGGCGCGCGAGCAGCTCGTCGGAGGCGTCGAAGTTCGCGAAGACGTTCTGCACGTCGTCGCAGTCCTCCAGCACATCAATCAGCTTGAGGACCTTCCGAGCGCCCTCCTCGTCCACCGGAACACTCATGCTCGGGACGAGTGAGGACTCCGCCGACTCGTACTCGATGCCGGCGTCCTGCAGCGCGGTACGCACCGCGACCAGGTCACCCGGCTCGGAGAGCACCTCGAACGCCTCACCCAGGTCGTTGACCTCCTCGGCACCGGCGTCCAAGACGGCCAGCATCACGTCGTCCTCGGTGGTGCCGGCCTTGGCCACGATCACCAGGCCCTTGCGGTTGAACAGGTACGACACCGAGCCGGCATCGGCGAACGAGCCGCCGTTGCGGGTGAGGGCGGTCCGCACCTCAGTGGCGGCGCGGTTCCGGTTGTCGGTCAGACACTCGATCAGCAGCGCGACGCCACTGGGCCCGTAGCCCTCGTACATGACCGTCTGGTAGTCGGCACCGCCGGACTCGAGGCCGGAGCCCCGCTTCACCGCGCGGTCGATGTTGTCGTTGGGGACCGAGCTCTTCTTGGCCTTCTGGATCGCGTCGTAGAGCGTCGGGTTACCAGCCGGATCACCGCCGCCGGTCCGCGCCGCGACCTCGACGTTCTTGATCAACTTGGCGAACATCTTGCCGCGCTTGGCGTCGATGACCGCCTTCTTGTGCTTGGTCGTCGCCCACTTTGAGTGGCCGGACATCCGCTACCTCCGTTGCTACCCGCCGTCTGCATCGACCGCACCGCACCGCACTCGCCCGCTCCCGCCCGACGTACGCGGAGGGTGCCGGCCGGCTCTGGTGGAAGCCGCGGCGGAGAGCTGGCCCTGCCGGGCAATCCTACCGGTGGCCCGCAGCCGGGCGTGAGCGCCGCACGGCACCACCGGGTCGCGCCGAGGTGGCACGACCCGGCGGGGCTCGCCCGACCCGACCCGGTGGCCGCTCAGATCGCGGCGCGGACGAGGTCCGCGAAGTACGCGTGCAGGCGCCGGTCGCCGGTCAGCTCGGGATGGAACGCGGTCGCCAGCAGGTTTTCCTGCCGGACCGCGACGATCCGACCCGCCGCCGGGCCCTCGGTCACCGTACCGAGCACCTCGACGCCCCGGCCGACGCGCTCGACCCACGGCGCCCGGATGAACAGCGCGTGGAGTGGGCCGCCGTCGACGCCGGCCAGGTTCACCGGTGCCTCAAACGAGGCGACCTGCCGCCCGAACGCGTTGCGTCGAACTGTCATCTCGATGCCGGCGAAGCCGCGCTGGTCAGCACGGCCGTCGAGCACCTCACTCGCCAACATGATCATGCCGGCGCAGGAGCCGTAGACGGGCATGCCGGCGGCGATCCGCTTGTCGATCGGCTCCCGCAGCTCGAAGAGGTCGGCCAGCTTGCTGATCGTGGTGGACTCGCCCCCCGGAATGACCAGCCCGTCAACCGTGTCCAGCTCCGTGGGGCGGCGGACCGGGCGGGCGTGCGCGCCCGCGGCCGCCAGGGCGGCCGTGTGCTCCCGGACATCGCCCTGCAGCGCGAGCACCCCGATGACGGGTGCCGTCATGTTCGCTCCTCCTTCCGGAGGGTGGCGAGCAGCCCCGGCAGCCAGACCGCCGGCGTGTAGCGGGCTACCTCGCGGGGCGGCGCACCGATCGGCCGGGGCCGCGCGCCCCTCACCAGCCGCGCTCGGCCAGGCGGTCCGACTGCGACAGGGTGCCGGCGTTGATGCCGGCCATGGCCTCGCCGAGCCCGCGGGAGACCTTGGCCAGCATCTCCGGGTCGTCGTGGAAGGTGGTGGCCTTGACGATCGCGGCGGCCCGCTGGACGGGGTTGTCGGCCTTGAAGATGCCGGAGCCGACGAAGACCCCCTCGGCGCCGAGCTGCATCATCATGGCGGCGTCGGCCGGGGTGGCGATACCACCGGCAGTGAAAAGCACCACCGGCAGTTTGCCCGTCTCGGCGATCTCCCTGACCAGTTCGTACGGGGCCTGGAGCTCCTTGGCGGCCACGTACAGCTCGTCGGTCGGCAGGGACTGGAGCCGGCGGATCTCGGTGCGGATCCCCCGCATGTGGGTGGTGGCGTTGGAGACGTCGCCGGTGCCGGCCTCGCCCTTCGACCGGATCATGGCCGCGCCCTCGGTGATCCGCCGCAGCGCCTCACCCAGATTGGTCGCGCCGCAGACGAACGGCACCGTGAAGGCCCACTTGTCGATGTGGTTCGCGTAGTCGGCCGGGGTCAGCACCTCCGACTCGTCAACGTAGTCGACACCGAGCGCCTGGAGGATCTGCGCCTCCACGAGGTGACCGATCCGGGCCTTGGCCATGACCGGGATCGAGACCGCGTCCATGATGCTGTCGATCATGTCCGGATCGCTCATCCGGGAGACCCCGCCCTGGGCCCGGATGTCCGAGGGGACCCGCTCCAGGGCCATCACCGCGACCGCACCGGCGTCCTCGGCGATCCTGGCCTGCTCCGCGGTGACCACGTCCATGATCACACCGCCCTTGAGCATCTCGGCCATCCCCCGCTTCACGTGCGCGGTGCCGGTGACCGGGGCGTTGGTGGAAGAATTCGAAGTCTGGGTATCGGGCACGGTTCATCGCTCCTAGGGACGTGCACGCGAGTGGCTGGTGCGAATGCTACGAGGAGCGACCCGGCAGCCCGACAGCCAATCAGACCCATGGTGGCCTGCCCTGTGTCCGCCATCACGCACCCGGTCACTCCTCGACAACGTCCTCCGAGGTGGCCAGCGTTGGTTCGTCGATGTCGAAGTACCGCGGCCACGGGCGCCGCCGCCCCATCCGCAACAGCCGCACCAGCGGGCGGCCCCGAGCCGCGCGGGCGTCCCGGACCAGATCCGTGTGCACCTGGCGGGCTAGGGCCAGCCGCCGGCTGGCGGCGATGACGGACTCGGTGTCCGGATCGCCGGGCTCCAGCTGCAACGCCCGCAGCTGCCGGGTCAGATCGTTCTCGGCGGCCTCCCGCTCGTCCGGCCGCACGTCCAGTGCGACGCGGGCCGCCGCGTACAACTCGTCGCCGTAACGACGTTCGGCGAGCACCGCGGCGGTCGCCGCCCGGCGCAGCAGGTGGGCGTCGAGCGCCCGGGCCGCGAGCTCCGCCCGGTCCTGCAACCGTTCGACCCGGCCGGCGGTCCAAACGAGGTACGTCGCCAGCAACGCGCCGACCAGCGTCGCACCCACCAACCACCACATGCCCGGCATCGTAGTGCTGCTCCGTTCCCTCCGCCGGCCTCCCCGCTACCGCCGACCCACCGGTCAGCCCAGCCCCACCCACTCCTGGTCGATCACCCGGCCGTCAGCGGCCTCGATCGCGGCGGTGTACACCTCGAGAATCCGGCGGGCGACCGTGGGCCAGTCGAACGCCGCCACCACCTGATCCGCGTACGCGGTCAGTTCGGTCCGCGCGTCCGTATCGTCCAGGAGGTCGGCCAACGCCGCCCGCAGCGCCGCCGAGTCGCCGGTGCGGAACAGGCGGCCGGCCCGGCCCCGGTCCAGCACCCGGCGAAACGCGTCGAGATCGCTCGCCACAACCGCGGTCCCCGCCGCGAGCGCCTCGGTGAGGATCATGCCGAACGACTCCCCGCCCGTGTTCGGGGCCACGTAGAGGTGGACACTGCGCAACATGCGCGCCTTGTCCGCCTCGGAGACCAGCCCGAGAAAGGTGATGCGGTCCCGCAGCTCGGCCGGGAACTGGTCGTACAGGTCGGCCGAATCACCGGGACCGGCGACCAGCAGACGCAGCCCGGGACGCTCACCGGCCAACGACACGAACGCGTCCCGCAGCACCGGGAAGCCCTTGCGGGCTTCGGTGAACCGGCCGAGGAAACCGATCGTGCCGCCGTCGCCGGGAGTGCACGAGCCCGGCCAGCCCGGCAGCGGCTCGGCGTCGGCGAACTTCGCGACAGCCACCCCGTTCGGGATCTCCACCGCTCCGCCGTCCATGTGCTCAACCTGCACCTTGCGGGCCAGGGCACTCACCGCGATCCGGGCGGTGATGCGCTCCAGCACGATCTGGAGCACCCCCTGGGCGGCGGCGAGCACCCGGGAACGCGTCATCGCCGTATGGAAGGTCGCCACCACCGGCCCCCGCGTGCAGAGCACGGCGAGCATCGACAGGCTCAACGCCAGCGGCTCGTGCACGTGCAGCACGTCGAAGTCGCCCCGGTTGATCCAGCGACGGACCCGCGCGGTGGAGACCGGACCGAAGGCGATCCGGGCCACCGAGCCGTTGTACGGCAGCGGAACCGCCCGACCGGCCGGCACCACGTACGGCGGTAGCTCCGACTCCTCGTCCGCGGGGGCTAGAACACTCACCTCGTGCCCGAGCCCGATCAGCGCCTCGGCGAGGTCCATCACGTGGTTCTGCACGCCGCCGGGCACATCCAGGGAGTACGGGCACACGATGCCGATCCGCACGTTGGCGCCCCTCCCCTCAGACCTGTCCGGTAGGCGGCGAGGACCGCGCCGCGCCGTTTGGTGTGGCGCGCTGGTCCAGCCACATCCGTTGCAACATGTGCCAGTCTTGCGGATGGCGGGCCACGCCCGCCGCCAGATGATCGGCGACCCGCTGGGCCAGTATCCGCACCCGTGCATCGAGCGGGCCCTGCTCGGGACCGGGCGGCTCCAGTGGCCCCTCGATCCTGGCACACGCGACCTCCGGCTCGTACCACAAGGAGGCGACGTAGAGCGGCGCACCGGTACGCAGCGCCAGTAGGGCCGGGCCGGGCGGCATCCGGGTAGCGGAGCCGAAGAAGTCGACCGGCACGCCCCGGGCCGACAGGTCCCGGTCGGCAAGCAGCGGCACCACGTAGCCCGCGTTCAGCCGGTCAAGCAGCACGTCGAAGGCGGGCCGTTCGCCGCCGTGGGTGGGCAGGATCTCCATCCCCAGACCCCGCCGGAAGGCGAGGAAACGCTGGTAGATCCCCTCGGGCTTGAGCCGCTCGGCGACGGTGGCGATCGGCCAGCCCATCGCCGCGACCCAGGCACCCGCCATGTCGTAGTTGCCGGCGTGCGGCAACGCCACGATCGCGCCCCGGCCGGCGGCCACATCCGCGGCGAGCAGCTCCTGGCCCTCGAGCCGGAATCCGGCGAGCACCTCGGCCCGGCTCAGCGTCGGCAGTTGGAACGCCTCCATCCAGTACCGGGCGTAGGAGCGCAGCCCGGCGCGAACCAGCTCGTCCAGCTCGGCCTCGGAAACCTCCGGACCCACCACTCGGCGCAGGTTGGCGCGGAGCCGGGCCGCGCCCGCACCGCCGCGGCGGTGGGTGTGGTCGGCGCCCGCCCGGAAGACGGTGGCCGCCACCGGCCGGGGCAGTGCGCGGACCGCACGCCAGCCCGCGAGGTAGGCCAGCTCGGTGAGGTTCATCGGCGCCACCCCTCGACCGCCCTCACCCCTGCCCGCCCGAGGCGGTGGGGAGCTGCTGGGCCTGCCGGTACACGTGGGCCATCCGCTGCCCCACCGTGAAGATCGAGACCGCTGCGAGCAGCCAGAGCGCGACTGGCAGGGCGACCTTCAGGCCCAGCCCGGCCAGCAGGCCCCCGACACCGACGATCAGCAGCCGCTCCGTACGTTCGGCGATGCCCACGTTGCAGGTCAGGCCCAGCCCTTCGGCCCGCGCCTTCACGTACGAGACGAGTCCACCGGCGGCCAGGCAGAGCAGCGCGGCGGCGAGCCCCGCATGGTCACCCTCGGTGGCGAGGTAGTAGGCCACCGCACCGAAGACCGCGCTGTCGGCGACCCGGTCCATGCTCGAGTCGAGGAACGCCCCGAACCGGGTGGAGCCACCGCTCATCCGGGCCATCGTCCCGTCCAGCAGATCGGTGAGAGCGAAGACGGTGACGATCAACGCGCCGGCGACGAGATGACCGCGGGCTCCGAAGCCGAGTGCTCCGACGAGCACCCCGAGGGTGCCCGTCACGGTGACCGTGTTGGGGGTGACGCCCGCGCGGAGCAGGCGGCGCGCGACCGGTTCGACGACGCGGGTCATGCCCGCACGGGCCGTCACTTGGAAGATCTTCGCCATGGCGGTCCCACGATAACGGTCCGGTGCCCCCAGCGGTACGGACGGTCGGGCGACCCGCCCGGGGGAACTTGTGCCGTACCGGCCTCGGGGTGTCTGATCGACCCAGAAAGGTGAGGCAGCTCACCGCTCCGCCTATCCCCGTTCCCGCTTGGCAGCAGCACCCCGGAGGATATCGCCGCGCAGCCGCCCCAGGCCGCTTTCTCTCGCGCGCGGCGGTCGCCACCACACATCCGGCTGAGGGAGGTGCGCCGATGGCGCAGAAGAGTCAGGACAAAGGGGGCGCCGGCGCGGTACCGGCGGTGACCCGCCCCGGAGACATCCGCAACGTGGTGCTCGTCGGGCACTCCGGCGCCGGCAAGACGACCCTGGTCGAGGCGTTGCTCGCGGCGACCGGCACGATCGGCCGCGCCGGGAACATCACCGACGGCACCACCACCTGCGACCACGATCCGGCTGCCATCCGCCAACAACGGTCGGTGACCCTGGCCTGCGCGCCGCTCGTGCACGACGGGATCAAGGTCAACCTGCTGGACACCCCCGGTTACGCCGACTTCGTCGGCGAGCTGCGGGCCGGGCTGCGGGCCGCCGACGCCGCGCTCTTCGTCGTCTCCGCCGTGGACGGGATGGACGCCACCACCGCCGCGCTGTGGGAGGAGTGCGCGGCCGTGAACATGCCCCGGGCGGTGGCCGTCTCCCGGCTGGACCACCCGCGCGCGGACTTCGACGAGGCGGTCGCCCTCTGCCAGCGGGTGTTCGGCGACAACGTACTCCCGCTCTACCTGCCGATGCTCGGCGACGACGGCGTCTCCACCGCCGGCCTGCTCGGGCTGGTCACCCGCCGGGTCCTGGACTACACCGCCGGGCTGCCCGCCGAGGTACGGGAGCCGGACCCGGAACACCTGCCGGCGATCGTCGAGTCCCGCAACGAACTGATCGAGGGAATCATCGCCGAGAGCGAGGACGAGACCCTCATGGACCGGTACCTCGAAGGTGCCGAGATCGGCACCGACATCCTCATCGAGGATCTGGAGAAGGCGGTCGCGCGCGGTCACTTCTATCCGGTGGTGCCGGTCTGCGCGCAGACCGGGGTCGGGCTCGACGCCCTCCTGGAAGTGCTCACCGCGGGCTTCCCCGCACCACTGGAACACGACCTCCCGGCGGTAACCGGGGTGGATGGCACGCCTCGCCCCCCGCTGACCTGCGACCCGGACGGGCCACTGGTCGCCGAGGTGGTCAAGACCACCATCGACCGGCATGTGGGGCGGGTCTCCCTGGTCCGGGTCTTCTCCGGCACGCTCCGCCCCGAACAGGTCGTACACGTCTCCGGGCACGGCCTGGCCGACCGTGGCCACCCCGACCACGACGCCGACGAACGGGTCGGCCACCTCTACTCACCGCTCGGCGCGGCGCTGCGCGAGGTGCGCGCCGGTGTCGCCGGTGACCTCTGTGCGCTCACCAAGTCGGGCAGCGCGGAGACCGGCGACACCATCTCGGCCAAGGACGACCCGCTGCTGGTCGCGCCCTGGGAGATGCCGGAGCCGCTGCTGCCGGTGGCGATCGTGGCGCACACCCGGGCCGACGAGGACGCCCTCGCCCGCAACCTCGCCCGGCTGGTGGCCGGTGACCCCACCCTGCGGCTACACCGCGACAGCGAGACCCGTCAGCTGGTGCTCTGGTGCATGGGCGAGGCGCACGCCGACGTGGTGCTGGAACGGCTGCGCGGCGGTGGGGTGGAGCTGGACACGACACCGGTGCGGGTCGCCCTGCGGGAGACGTTCACCGTGGCCGCCAAGGGGCACGGCCGGCACGTCAAGCAGTCCGGCGGACATGGCCAGTACGCGGTTTGCGACATCGAGGTGGAACCGCTACCCCGGGGCGCCGGCTTCGAGTTCGTCAGCCGGGTGGTGGGCGGAGCCGTACCGCACAACTACATCCCGTCGGTGGAGAAGGGGGTCCGGGCCCAGCTGGAGCGCGGGCTGACGGCCGGCGCCCCCCTGGTGGACCTGCGGGTGACCCTCGTGGACGGCAAGGCGCACAGCGTCGACTCCTCCGACGCGGCGTTCCAGACCGCCGGGGCGCTGGCGCTCAAGGACGCGGCCGACAAGGGCCAGCCGACGTTGCTGGAACCGGTTGACGAGGTGGTCATCCGGGTGCCCGACGCGTCGGTCGGCGCGGTGTTGGGCGACCTCTCCGGCCGCCACGGCCGGGTGCTCGGCACCGAGCCCGACCCCACCGCCGAGGGGCGAACCCTGGTCCGCGCCGAGGTGGCCGCGACCGAACTCCTCCGCTACGCCGTGGAGCTGCGTTCAATGACCGCCGGTACGGGCACCTTCCGCCGCGAGTTCGCCCGCTACGAACCCATGCCCAGCCACCAGGCCGACCGGGTCCGGGCGGAACGCGGCTGACCGGGTACCGCGACGGCGGTCACCGCCTTCGGCCCGCCGATGAGGGTGGCCGGCGCCGCGGGGTCGTGGGGGCGGTGGCCGGGGTCGCGGGGGCGGTGGCCGGCGCCGCGGGATCGTGGGGTCAGGAGGGCCAGGCGCTGGCCAGCAACGCCCGGGTGTCGCCGAGCAGCTGCGGCAGGACCTTGGTCTGGCCGATCACCGGCATGAAGTTGGCGTCACCGCCCCACCGGGGCACCACGTGCTGGTGCAGGTGCGCGGCGATACCCGCACCGGCGACCCCACCCTGGTTCATCCCGAGGTTGAAGCCATGGGCACTGCTGACCTTACGGATGACGCGCATGGCGGTCTGGGTGGCGGCGGCCAGCTCCGCCGTCTCCCGGTCATCGAGGTCGGTGTAGTCGGCCACGTGCCGGTAGGGGCAGACCAGCAGGTGCCCCGGGTTGTACGGGTACAGGTTGAGCACCACGAACACGTGCTCGCCCCGCGCCACGACCAGGTTCTCCGGCTCCGACCGCCGGGGAGCGAGGCAGAAGGGGCAGCCGGTGGGCCGCTCGTATCCGCCCTCGGGCCGGTCCCCGCCGGAGATGTAGGTCATCCGATGGGGCGTCCAGAGCCGGTCCAGGCCGTCGGCCATAGCATCGCTGTTGGTGTGTTCCTCCGCCCCAGTCACAGCAGCGATCCTACGGCCCGGGTGCCCGTCACTCCTCGGCAGCCGAAGGTCCGTGGTTGGCGCGGGAGTTGACCACATCGAGGACGTGGTTGACCGCCTCGGCCGCCGGCACCCCGTTGCGTTGGGAGCCGTCCCGGTAGCGGAACGACACGGTGCCCGCCGCCACGTCGTCGTCGCCAGCGATCACCATGAACGGAATCTTCTGCTGCTGGGCGGTCCGGATCTTCTTCTGCATCCGGTCGTCACCGGCGTCGACCTGGGCCCGTACGCCGGCCGCCCGCAGCGCGGCGACGAAGCCGTCCAGGTACTCGGTGTGCTCGGTGCGGATCGGGATGCCGACCACCTGCACCGGCGCCAGCCAGGCGGGGAACGCTCCGGCGTAGTGCTCGGTGAGTACGCCGATGAAGCGCTCGATCGAGCCGAACTTCGCGCAGTGAATCATGATCGGCTGCTGCCGGCTGCCGTCGGCTGCCTGGTACTCCAGCCCGAAGCCGGCCGGCTGGTTGAAGTCGTACTGGATCGTCGACATCTGCCAGGTGCGGCCAATGGCGTCCTTGACCTGGACCGAGATCTTCGGGCCGTAGAAGGCGGCGCCCCCCAGGTCCGGCACCAGCTCGAGCCCGGTGTCCCGGGCGCACTGCTCCAGCACCGCCGTCGCCGTCGCCCAGTCCTCGGCGGAGCCGACGAACTTGTCCGGTTTGGTCTCGTCGCGGGTGGACAGCTCGAGGTAGTAGTCGGTGATGCCGAAGTCCTGCAGCAGGCCGAGCACGAAGGCCAGCAGGTGCTTGATCTCCGCGGGCGCCTGCTCCTTAGTGCAGTAGGAGTGCGAGTCATCCTGGGTAAAGCCGCGCACTCGGGTCAGCCCGTGGATGACGCCGGACTTCTCGTACCGGTAGACCGAGCCGAACTCGAACAGCCGCATCGGCAGCTCCCGGTAGGAGCGCCCGCGCGACCGGTAGATCAGGTTGTGCATCGGGCAGTTCATCGCCTTGAGGTAGTAGTCCGCCCCTTCGAACTGCATGGGCGGGAACATCCCGTCGGCGTAGTACGGCAGGTGGCCCGAGGTGTGGAAGAGGCCTTCCTTCGAAATGTGCGGGGTGCCGACGTAGTCGAAGCCCTCCTCGACGTGCCGGGACCGGACGTAGTCCTCCATCGTCCGCTTGAGCACGCCGCCCTTGGGGTGGAACACCGGCAGGCCGGAGCCGATCTCGTCGGGGAAGCTGAACAGGTCGAGGTCGGCACCGAGCTTGCGGTGGTCCCGCCGGGCGGCCTCCTCCAGCAACCGCAGGTACGCCTTCAGCTCGTCCCGCGTCGGCCAAGCGGTGCCGTACACCCGCTGCAGCTGTGGGTTCTTCTCCGAACCACGCCAGTAGGCGGCAGCCGACCGCATCAGCTTGAACGCCCCGATCAGTCGGGTGTTCGGCAGGTGCGGGCCACGGCACAGGTCCGACCAGCAAACCTTGTCCGTGTCGGCGGCGAGGTTGTCGTAGCTGGTCAGTTCCCCGCCGCCAACCTCCATCACCTGGGAGGAGTCCAGCCCGTCGCCCTTGAGCTCGATCAGCTCCAGCTTGAACGGCTCGGCCGCGAGCTCGCCGCGGGCCTCGTCCCGGTCCCGGAAGCGGCGGCGGCGGAACCGCTGACCGGATTTGATGATCTCCTGCATCCGCTTTTCCAGCTTCGTCAGGTCCGCAGGCTGGAACGGCTGGTCAACCGCGAAGTCGTAGTAGAAGCCGTTCTCGATCGGCGGGCCGATGCCCAGCTTCGCCTCGGGAAAGAGATCCTGCACGGCCTGGGCGAGCACGTGGGCCGTGGAGTGCCGCAGCACGGCCAGCCCGTCCGGGGTGTCGATGCCCACCGGCTCGACCACGGTCTCCTGTTCCGGGGTCCAGTCCAGGTCGCGAAGCTGGCCCTGCGGGTCCCGCACCACCACGACCGCGCTGCGACCGGTCATCGGCAGTCCGGCCGCCGCGACCGCGTCGGCCGCCGTCGTCCCGGCGGCCACGACGACGGGGTCGGCCACAACGGGGTTTCGGGGTGCGGACACGGTGACTCCTCAGGGCAGACGGTACGACTCGCTGCCGATGCTATCGGTCCACCCAGGGCGCACCCGTCACGGCCGGGCCGTCGGCGCTCAGGGCAACCAGTCCGGCAGCGGTTCGCGGGCGGCCAGCCACTCGGTCGGCACTCCGGCCGGGGTACCAACCCCGGTGTGTGCGGCGACGATCGCACCGGCGATCGCCGCGGTGGTGTCCACGTCCCCGCCCGCCTCGACGCAGATCCGCACGGCCGTCGGGTAGTCGTCGAGGTGACTGGCGGCGACCCAGCAGGTGAAGGGGACGGTGTCCGGCGCGGTGACCCGCGACCCGTTGCCGAGTTCGGCGACGGCCACCTCCGGGTGCCGGCCGAGCAGCCGGGCGGCCACCCGGACCCCCCGATGCACCTCGCTCGTCGGGTCCAGCGCGGCGGCCACTCCCGCGAGTAGTCGCGCTGGCTCCGGGCGGTGGCCGTCCAGCCGGCCCCGGGCGGCCAGCGACGCCGCCACCGCCACCGCGACGGCACCGGCGACGCCCTCCGGGTGGGCATGGGTCACCTCCGCCGAGGCGCGGGCCTGGGCCGCCGCGCGGCTGCTCGAGTCAGCGAAGTAGGCCCCGAGCGGCCCGACCCGCATCGCCGCGCCGTTGCCGCAGGAGCCCTGCCCCGCGAAGGCGGAGGCCGCGGCCACCGGCCATGGGGTGCCGGTGCGGATCAGCCGCAGAATGCCGACCGCCCCGGGACCGTAGCCCCGGTACGGTTCGCACCGCTCGGCGAAGGCCAGGGCGAGGGCGTCCCGGTCGATCCGCCCGGTCTCGGCGAGCGCGGCGACGACCGAGCAGGCCATCTCGGTGTCGTCGGTCCAGGCCCACGGGGACGGCGGGAGCTGGCCGGCGGCCAGGTCGGCCGGCCGGCGACCGGGGACGAAGAACTGGGAGCCGAGGGCGTCACCGACCGACAACCCGGCCAACGCGTCCCGGGCGAGCGCGAGTCTCGTGTCGGCGAAGAGGGTGAAGGACATCGTTTTACCAGCTTGCCGGTTTCACCGCGGTGCCGCAACGCGCCCACCTTGCCGGGCCGAGTACCGTCTTGGGGTGGCCACCGTGCTCCTGGTCGAAGACGATCACGTCGTCCGCGGCGCGATGCTGCGCTCCCTCACCGGCCGGGGGCACGCCGTGCATGCCGTCGGCACCGCGCTCGAAGCCCTGCGCCGGGTGGCGGCGGAGACCCCCGACCTCGTCGTACTCGACCTGGGCCTGCCCGACCTCGACGGTTCCGACGCCCTGCGGATGCTGCGGGGCATCACCGATATCCCGATCATCATCGCCACCGCCCGCGACGATGAACAGTCGGTCGTCCGGCTGCTGCGCGCCGGTGCGGACGACTACATGGTCAAGCCATTCACCGGCGCACACCTGGACGCCCGGATCACGACCGTGCTGCGGCGGGCCGGTCGGGCCAGCCGGACGGTCCAGCCCGCGGTGCACGAGGTCGGCGGCCTCCGCATCGACGTCGGCGAACGCAGCGCCGAGCTGGACGGGGAGCCGTTGGCGCTGACCCGCAAGGAGTTCGACCTGCTGGCGTACCTGGCGGCACGACCGGGCCGGGTAGTGTCGCGCCGGGAACTCTTGGAGGAGGTATGGCGACAACCGTCGGTCGGCGAGGACCAGACCATCGACGTTCACCTCTACTGGCTACGCCGCAAGATGGGCGAGACCGCGGCGAAGCCGCGCTACCTGCGCACCGTGCGGGGGGTGGGCCTCCGGCTGGTAGTACCCGGCTGAGGTGGTCACTGGCCCTGACCGTGGTGGGTGTGTGCACGCTCACGGCCCTCGCGTTCGTGGTGCTGTCGGCCACCGGTCTCGGCGAGGGGAGCCCGTGGTGGCTTCCGGTCGGCGTGGGGGTGACGCTGGTCGCTACCGCGGTGTTGGCGGTTGATCGGGTAGCGGCGCGCACCGTGCACGCGGCCCGAGACCTGACGGAGGGAGCGCTGGCCCTCGGCGCGGGCGACCTCAACGTCCGGGTGGAGCCGAGCGGCCCAGGAGAGTTGGTTGCGGCCGGGTACGCGTTCAACCGGATGGCCGAGCACCTGGTCGCCACTCGCGCGGACGAGCGGGAACTGGTGGCCGACCTATCCCACCGGCTACGCACGCCGCTGACCGCGCTTCGGTTGGACGCCGAGGCGCTGGACCCGGACGACACCAGCATCGGAATCTTCAGCGAGGCGGAGCTGGATCGTCGGCGTGGAATCCGGCGGATCCGGCAGGCGATCGCCACCCTGGAGGACGAGGTCGACCAGTTGATCAAGACGACCCGTAAGGCGGCCACGCAGGAGACCGCGCCGGGCAGCTGCGATGTCAGCGAGGTGGTCCGGGAACGGATGCGGTTCTGGTCCGCGCTCGCCGGCGACCAGAACCGGCCGTTCCGGGTCACCGGTGCGCAGCTGCGCATTCCGGCGCCGGTGCCACGGGCGGAGCTGGCCGCCGCGCTGGACGCGGTGATCGGCAACGTGTTCCGGTACACGCCCCAGGGAACGGCGTTCGAGGTGGCGGTCTCCCGGCGGGACGGATACGTCGCCATCCGGATCGACGATGCCGGGCTGGGGGTCGCAGACCCGGACCGGGCGCTGCGCCGGGGTGCCAGCGACCGTGGCTCGACCGGGCTCGGCCTGGACATCGCGAAGCGGGTCGCGGTGCAGGCCAACGGCTCGGTCAGCATCGACCGCGCCCAGCTGGGCGGGGCGAGCGTGGTGATGCTGCTGGCCGACCCGGAGGCGGCGCCGCGGCAGGTCAGCCGGTTCGGCCTGGTGGGCCGGAGGGCCCGGGAGGCCCGCGACCACGCCGACGGCGGCCGGCGCTGGAACCGCCACCGCCCGGCTGATCGCTGAGCTACCCAAGCTGTGCCGGCGCCTAAGTTCTCCTTAGATCCCGCTTAACACCGGCGCTACGCCGACATCAGCCTGCCATGATCAGGAGGCAAACCCACCACTTCGCCGGCCCGCCGCCCAGGCAGCCTCGGCCGGTGAAGCCGTGCGCGCGGCGGGAACCCGTTCCCCCCTCCTCCCCGCCGCGCGCACCCCGCTCAGGACGCGGTTGCCAGGTAGGCGTCGATCTCCCCGGCGATCCGCTGCTTGCTCGCGGGGTCGAGGAAGGACGCGGTCACCGCGTTGCCGGCCAGCGCGGCTACGCCCGGTGGACCGAGGTCGAGCAGCCGGGCGGCCACCGCGTACTCGTCGTTGAGGGTGGTGCCGAACATCGGCGGGTCATCGGAGTTGATCGTGACCAACAGCCCGGCCTCGACCAGCCGGGGCAACGGGTGCTCCTCGATGCGGGCCACCGCGCGGGTGCGGACGTTGGAGGTCGGACACACCTCCAGGGCAAGCTGCCGCTCGGCCAGGAACTCCAGCAATTCCGGGTCCTCGACCGCCGAGATGCCGTGCCCGAGCCGTTCGGCGCCCAGGTCGCGCAGCGCGTCCCAGACGGTCCGCGCCCCGGTGGTCTCCCCCGCGTGCGGCACCGACCGAAGGCCGGCCGCGCGGGCCTGATCGAAGTATGGCTTGAACTGGGGTCGGGGTACACCGACCTCCGGTCCACCCAACCCGAAACTGATCAGACCATCGGGACGCTCGTCCAGGCTGATCCGCAGGGTCTCCTCGGCCGCCGGCAGACCGGCTTCCCCCGGGATGTCGAAGCACCAGCGCAGCTCGATGCCGAAGTCGGCCGCCGCCCGCTTGCGGGCGTCCTCGATCGCCTCGCAGAACGCCGGCGCGGGAATGCCCCGGCGCACGTGCGAGTACGGGGTGACGGTCAACTCCGCGTAGCGGACCTGCTGACGGGCCAGCTCCCGGGCCACCTCGTGGGTGAGCAGCCAGACATCCTCCTGATCCCGGATCAGGTCCACCACGCTCAGGTAGATCTCAACGAAGTGGGCGAAGTCGCGGAAGGCGAAGTAGTCGGCGAGGGCCGCCGGGTCGGCCGGGACCGGGCTGCGCCCCTCGTGCCGGGCGGCCAACTCGGCGACGATCCGGGGCGAGGCGGAGCCAACGTGGTGCACGTGCAACTCAACCTTGGGCAGGCCGGCGATAAAGGTGGACAGGTCGGTCACAGGTTCTCCTCCACGCGGGCGGCGGTACGGGCAACGAAAAAGACGCGGCGGAACGGAAAGTACACCTGGCCCTGCTGCACCGGGTACGCCTCGGCGAGCCGTACGCTCAGTTCCCTGCGAAAGTCGGCCCAGCCGGTGGGGTCGAGCGCGGCGCGCACCGGACGCAGCGCGGTCCCCTCCATCCAGCTCAGCACCGGATGGTCGGCGTCAGCCGGAGCCGGAAGCAGGTGCACGTAGCTAGTCTCCCAAGCGTCCACCGCGGACCCCGCGGCGGCCAGCAGCCGGGCGTAGCCGACCGCGTCGTCCACGGGCGCGGCGCGCAGCAGCGGGCCGAGCACCGTACGCCAGGCCGGGCGGTTGGCCACCGTCCGCAGTGCCCGGTGCGACGGCGCGTCGAAGTTGCCCGGCACCTGCACGGCGAGGACGGCGCCGGCCGGCAGTTCCCGAGCCCAGCGGGTGAGCAGGTCCCGGTGCTCGGGCACCCACTGGAGCAGTGAGTTGCTGATGACCACGTCCTGGTCCCGGCCGGGGCGCCAGTGTCGGACGTCGGCGACGGCGAACTCCACCGGACTGTCCAACGAGGCGGCCCGCTCGATCATCTCCGGTGCGGCGTCGATGCCGGTGACCCGGCTGCCGGGCCAGCGTTCGGCGAGGATCGTGGTCTGTGTGCCGGGCCCGCAGCCGAGGTCGACCACCGCACGGGGCCGGGTGGTCGGCACCCGGGCGAGCAGGTCGTGAAACGGCCGGGCCCGTTCGTCGCCGTAGCGCAGGTACGTTGTCGGATCCCACATAACCCCTCCAGACCGTACGTACGTCTTGTTGAAATGTGGCCCACCGGAGTCCGGACCAGCCCGAATCACTAGGCTCACCTCATGGAGCAGCGCACCCTTTCCCGGCTGAACCGCGCCGTCAGCGTGGTCGGCCTCGGCACCTGGCAGCTCGGAGCCGACCAGGGCACCGTCTACAACGACCTGGTCCGGCCGCAGGTGCACGACCGGTGGTGAACGGGACGGGCGCCCCCGGCGGGCGAGAACGCGAATTCGTGCTGCGGGGCTGGCTGGCGCTGGCACTCGGGCTGCTGGCCGTGGTGCTCGGCGCCCTCTGGACCGTGCAGGGGCTGGGATACATCGCGGGCAGCGTGATGACCGACGTGCGGCTCTGGGCCTTCGCCGGTCCGGCGCTCGCGCTCGCCGGGCTGGTCTCGCTCTGGCTCGGCCTCCGCACCCGCCGCCGCTGAACCCAACCGACCCGAAAACGACGAGGCCCCGCATCCCGGGAAGGGATGCGGGGCTCGTGTCGATCCGGGCGAGCCGGATCAGCCACTGACCGACGGTCCGCCGGTCAACGTAGCTCAGAGGGGGCGGACCTGCTCGGCCTGCGGACCCTTCTGACCCTGGGCGATCTCGAACTCCACCCGCTGGTTCTCCTCCAGCGTGCGGTAGCCGCTGGACTGGATGGCCGAGAAGTGGACGAACACGTCAGCACCCCCGCCGTCGACGGTGATGAAGCCGAAGCCCTTGTCAGCGTTGAACCACTTCACGGTTCCCTGCGCCATGTGTATCTCCTTCTAAAACTGGCGGCCGTGCACGCCGTGCGGCCGGTTGGCCGTTTTCGAGCAGCGGCGCCTGAGGCGGCCCCCCTGAAGGAGACTTCTCTCAACCCACGCCATCTCGTCAACAGCGTGGAACAGCAAACCACGTACGCAAAAACTCTGCACAGCCTACCGGACGAAATTCTCTGACATGTGACCTGTCGGCTGCCTAAGATCGGCCCGGCCGACCCCCCGCAAACCAACGAAAAGGCCCCACGTCACCCGAATTCGGCGAGGGATCCAGCTCACAGAGCCGAGGTCACTTCGGCCAGTTGCCGGTCACCCGGCGCATCCCCACCGCTCCGCCCCGGTCCACCGCCGCCCGGACAACCGCGAATATCGCCCCCTGCAACGCCGCCGCAGCCAGGATCTCGCCCCAACCGCGGTCCTCGTCGGTGGCGCTCGGCGCCGCGCCAGCACCCGCCACCTTCCACACCTGCTCGAAGATGGCACCCGCCGCGGCACCGGCGGCGAAACCCAACAGAATGCCGACCGGCTTGTACGCGGCCTTCCCCAACCCTCTACTCACCGACGCCTCCCCCTGACGATCATCAGTACGGCGACGGCGACCGCCGCGCCCGCAGCCAACACGGTGAACGGCACCGGGCTGCCGTGGACCCGTTCACCGCGCGGCCGGGCCCGCCCGCGCACCCGCGCCGCCGCCGCGGTCGCCTGCTCCCGCATCCGCCCCTTCGCCTGCTCGGTCGAGGAACGCAGCCGCTTCTTCACATCAGCCTTGGCGGCCAGCGCCTCCATCGTCTCGCTGAGCTCGACCCGGGTCCGCCGGATCTCCTCGCGGAGCGCCTCAGTGTCCCCGCGGGCCCGCCCATTACCCGTCATGCCGGTCTCCCGTCCTGCGCTGCGGCCTTCCCATCCTTCATCGCTGCGGTGACGGTATCGACATCCGCCCGGACGCTGCGCACCGTGCTCGCCGGCACCGGCGGGACCGCCTGACTGACCTGTTTCTTACCCACCAGGGCGAGGACCCCGGCGGCGACGAAGAGCACCACCGCGACGATCAAAGCCGCCACCCAGGCGGGCAAAACCAGGGCGAGCAGCAGAATCACGGTCGCCACGAGCGCACCGAGCCCGTACAGCGCCAGCATCCCGGCGCCACCGAAGAGGCCGACGCCGATCCCGGCGTGCTTCCCCTTCTGGGCCAGCTCCGCCCGGGCCAACGCCAACTCGTCGCGGACCAGCCGGGAGACCTGCTCGGTGGCCCGCTGCACCAGTTCGGCGGTGGACGGCTCGCTCCCGGCCTGGGTTGGACGGGCATTCGCCACGTCAGCCATGCTGTCCTCCTCTCCTCATCACCGCGCTTCATGCCTCCGGGGAGCCGTCCGTCGACCATCGCCCGAGCCACACCACCCGGCGCAGGTCAGGGGTCGCGCAGCAGGTCCCCCCAAAACGCCGTTCCAAACGTTCCGCACTCGGCCCAACGTCCCCCGCCCGACCACGTCACGCTAACCCGTCCGGCCAAGCCGGCGCAGCCGACGGTCGTGGCGGATGCCCGTCGCGGGCCGCCCTCCGGCAAGACAAGCCCGCAGCACGAAAGCGACCAGCGAGAGGGCGGAGGCGACCAGCGGCGGGGCGGAGGCGACCAGCGAGGGGACGGAGGCGACCAGCGGGGCGGAGGCGATCAGCGGCGGGAGTCGGCCGGCTCGTCCGGGCCGACGAAGGCCTCGCTGCGGGCGGCGCCATCCTCGCTGCCGCCGAAGATCCGGGCATCGTCGGAACCGGCACCGTCGGCGAGCCGGCCGGCCGGCGACGGGCGACGGGGCGCATCCCACTGCCACGGCTGGCCACCCCCGGTGTCACCGACCTCGGCCCGCATTCGGGGCATCGCGGTCGGCCGCTGCTTCCACACCCAGGCAACCAGGTGCTCACGGACCAGACAGCGCAGGTCCCAGAGGTTGCCGGCGTTCGCCGCGCTGACCAACGCGCGCACTTTGATCATGCCGCCGGTCGCGTCGGTCACCTGCAACGCGCAGACCCGGCCATCCCACAGTTCGTTGCCCTCCGCCAGCCGACGCAGCTCCTCCCGCATCGCCTGCACCGAGATCGACCAATCGACATCGAACTCGGCGGTGCCGAGCACCGCGGCCTCGCTCCGGGTCCAGTTCTGGAACGGCTGGCTGGTGAAGTACGACGTGGGCAGGATCAACCGCCGGTCGTCCCAGATTCGCAACACCACGTAGCTGAGGGTCAGCTCCTCGATCCGACCCCACTCCCCGTCCACGACCACCACGTCGCCGAGGCGTACGGCGTCGCTGAAGGCGAGCTGGAGACCGGCGAAGACGTTGCCCAGCAGACTCTGCGCGGCCAACGCCGCCACCACACCCACCAGACCAGCGCTGGTCAGCACGCCGGCACCGACCCCACGGACGGCGGGGAAGGTCATCAGCATCACGCCGAGCGCCAGGAAGACCACCACCGCGATGGTCAACCGGCGCAGGAGCACCACCTGGGTACGGATCCGACGGTGCCGGTTGTCCGCCACCTCGGCCTGGAACCGGGCGAGTGCGGTGTCCTCGAGCACCACCAGCAACGCGGCGACCAGCCAGGCGGTGGCGGCGATCACCCCGAGCACCAGGATGTGCAGGAGGGCCTCGAGCCAGCCGGTTTCCTCCAAGTTGCGGGTGGTGAACCGCACGGCGAACTGCACGGCGAGGATGGTCGCCGCCACCTGGAACGCGCGGTGCGCGTGCTGGGCCAGCCCGGTCAACAGCAGCGAACGCTGGCCGAGCCGCCGGAATATCCGGTGCGTGACGCCGACCACTAACAGGGCGCCCGCCGCGGCGGCAACCGCGGCGATGATCGTCCCGAGGTAGCTCTGCACGGTCTCTCCTCCTCACCGCCGAACGTCGGGACGCCCGGCGAAGGCCCAATGGTGCCGTTGATCGGCCGGGCCGACCAGTTCCGACCTTCTGGTCACGGCAGCGGAGGAGACAGAAGGCACCGAAGGGGGGTGCCGGAGTGACGACGCTGACAGCACCTGCCCGGGAGCTACCGTACGCCACGCCGGCGGCAGTAGCCCCGGAGACGCCGTCCCGGAGCGGGTGAAAAGTCCGCCCCGGGACGAGGGAACTCAGCCCTGCGCCACCTGGATAGCGACCTGGTCGGCGGTGACGTTCTCCAACGTGACCGAGAGCCCGCCGACCTCGGCGGCTGGCTGCCCGGTGGTGAGGGTGAGCTGCTCGCCGGCGACCTCGACGGTCACCTCGTCGTCCTGGGCACCAATCAACTTGGCCTCGACCCCGAGGATGCTGGCCTCGGCGTTGGTCTCGCGGTCGAAGGTAACTGTGCAGCCGTCCAGCCCACAGTCGGTGGAGACTCCCTCGGCGGAGCCGCAGCCGGCCAACACGGCGGCGCCGAGGGCCAGGCCGACGAGGAGGCCGGCGGTGCGACGGGGGGTTTTCGGGGGGAGGGAAGCGCATCGGTTCGTCACGGCCCAAGGGTACGAGACGGTCGCTGTACCGGCTCTCCGCCGTTTTCGGTGGCGCGGGTTAGGGTCCGCTCATGCCGTTCGACATCGCCCGCATTCGGGCCGCATATCCCGCCCTGGCACAGGGGCACGTCCACTTCGACGGTGCCGGCGGCACCCAGACCGCCGCGCCGGTGATCGCCGCGGTGACCGAGACGATGGGTACGGCACTGGGCAACCGCAGCGGCGGCAACCTTCCCGGCCGCCGCTCGCTGGAGCTGGTGGCCGCCGCCCGTACGGCCGTGGCCGACCTGCTCGGCACGGACCCGGAGGGGGTGGTGCTGGGCCCGAGCGCGACCGCGCTCACCTACACCCTGGCCCGCGCCCTCGCCTCAACCTGGCGGCCGGCCGACGAGGTGGTGGTGTCCCGACTCGACCACGACGCCAACGTCCGGCCGTGGATCCAGGCAGCCGAGGCGGCGGGCGCCACCGTACGGTGGGCGGAGTTCGATCCGCACAGCGGCGAGCTGCCGGCCGGCCAGTACCCCGATCTGGTCAACGAGCGGACCCGGTTGGTGGCGGTCACCGCCGCCAGCAACGCGATCGGCACGATGCCCGACGTGGTGGCGATCGCCAAGGCAGCGCACGCCGTCGGAGCGCTGGTCTGCGTGGACGGTGTGCACTCGGTGCCGCACGGTCCGACCGACCGCACCGCGTTGGGCGCTGACTTCCTGGTCACCAGCGCCTACAAGTGGTCCGGCCCGCACGTGGCCGCGGTGGCGGCGGATCCGGCGTGCTGGGAGCGCCTGCACCCGGCGAAGCTGCGCCCCTCCGCCGACTCCGTACCTGATCGATTCGAGTACGGCACGCCCAGTTTTCCGCTGCTGGCCGGCACTGCCGTCGCCGTGGACCACCTCGCCGGGCTGGACCCGACGGCCACTGGGAGCCGACGGGAGCGGCTGCGGAGCAGCCTGAGCGCGGCCCGGGCGTACGAGGAGGGGCTGTTGGACCGGCTGCTCGACGGTCTCGCCAACCTGCCCGCGGTCACCGTGCTCGGCTCGCCGGCCCGGCGCTGCCCCACGGTCTCCTTCCGGCTGGCCGGCCGGTCTCCGGCGGAGACCCAGGCGGCGCTCGGCGCGGCGGGGTTCTGCCTCTCCGCCGGTGACTACTACGCCTACGAGTACTTCCAGACGTTGGGGCTGCGGGACAGCGGCGGAGCGGTACGCGTCAGCCTGTACCACTACAACACCGTTACCGAAGTGGATCGGCTCCTCGAGGAGGTGGCGAGGCTCTCCCCCAGCCGCTGACACGCCTCGGCCCGCGATCAGCCGATCCCGTGCCGAACAGCCCATCCCGGCCCGCGATCAGTCGACCCCGGTCAGGAGCTCCGCCGCGGCCCGACTGCCGGCGCGGGTCGCACCGTGGGTGGCGACATGCACCGCCCCGGTGACCAGTTCGGGTAGGCCCAGCTCGACGACGACGGCATCCGGTCGGTCGGCCAGGGCGCGCGTCACGGCCGTCCGCATCCAGGGGTGCCGGTGCAGGTCACGCACGACGAGGACAAGGTGGCGGCCACCGGCTGCGGCGGTGAGGTCCGGGGGCACCTCGGCCTCGGCGTACCGGACGGCGGTGGTGCCCGGCAGCAACGCTGCCAGGGGGGCGGCGACGCCCCACGGTGTCTCGGTGCCGATCGCGAGGTTGCGGGGCGGCGCGAACTCGACCACGTGGGCCGGGCCGGCCAGCGGCAGCGCGCCCAGCCCGGCACGTTCCGTGGTGACCCGGACGGCCCGGCGGGCGGCGGCGAACCCCACCGCCGAACCGCTGCCGGCCGCCGGGCGGGCGGTCCGGCCGGCCTGACGGGCGGCGGTGGTGGCGGCGAGTTGGTCGACCCGCTTGGCCGCCTCGATGAGGCGTTCCTCGGGCAGTTCGCCCGCCGCGACGGCGGCCACGATCGCGTCCCGCAGCCGCCGAGCCGCATCCTCGTCCGCGTGCTCGCCACCGACGCAGATGGCGTCGGCCCCGGCGGCCAGGGCCCGGACCGCGGCGCCGGTGAGGCCGTACCGGTCGGCGACCGCGCGCATCTCCACCGCGTCGGTCACCACGACTCCGGCGAAGCCCAACTCGTCCCGAAGCAGGTCGGTGAGGATCCGGCGGCTCAGGGTGGCCGGTAGGTCTGGGTCCAGCGCGGGCATGAGCAGGTGACCGGCCATGACGGCCTGCACGCCAGCGGAGAGCGCGGCACGAAACGGGGTCAGCTCCACCGCGTCCAACCGACGCCGGTCGCCGACGATCCGGGGCAGGCCGTGATGGGAGTCGACCCGGGTGTCACCGTGCCCGGGGAAGTGTTTGGCGCAGGCCGCGACGCCGCCGGCCTGTAGGCCCCGCACCCAGGCGGCGGTGTGTCGGGCGGTGAGGTCCGGATCGGCACCGAAGGACCGGACTCCGATCACCGGGTTGTCCGGATTGGAGTTGACATCGGCGTCCGGCGCGTAGTTCAGGGTGATCCCCAGCGCCGCCAGCTCCGCGCCGAGGTCGTATGCCACCTCCTCGGTCAGCAGCGGATCGTCAATCACGCCGAGGGCCAGATTGCCCGGGCGGGAGCTGCCGAGACCCGACTCGATCCGGGTCACGTCACCGGCTTCCTCGTCGATGGCGACGATGACGTCCGGCCGCTCCGCGCGCAGCGTCGCGGTCAGCGCGGCGACCTGCTCCGGGTCGGCCACGTTGCGGGCGAAGAGCACCACCGCGCCGAGCCCTTCCCCCAGCCAACGACGCACCCAGGACGGGGCGGTGGTACCGACGAAGCCCGGCTGAAGGACGGTGGCGGCCAGGGACGCCAGGTGGGCCCCACGGGTGCTCACACCGCCGCCTCGGGCCGCTCGACGAACCAGTCGGTCATGTCTCTCCCCCGTCTCTGCGCCCGGCGGCAACGCTCTGCCATGGTCACATCACCCAAATAAATAGTCAATAAACCTAACAGTTGCTGGGCGGCGACCGGCCCGGGAGAGTTCAGGGATGGACTCCGAACTTCTGGCCGAGGCGACCGGCCCGGCCGACGTCCCCGGTGTACGCCTCCTCGGCGTGGTGGTGGGCGCCCTGCTGCTGTTCGCCGCGATCCGAGCGATGTTCCGCCGCTGAGCCCGACCCGCTTCACCACCGGCCGCCCGCCGCCGCGGCCCGGGTTGGCTGACCCGCCTCGGGGACAACCGCCGTCGGTCAGGTTTCGGCCAGCAGTTCGAGGACCCCCCGCTCGGCATCCTCGCGGGGCATCCACCGACCGACCGGCGCCAGCACCCCGTCGTGGTAGAGGTCCACGACCCGGGGGTCGACGTAGGACGTACGGGCCACCGTCGGCGTGTTCCCCAGCAACCCCGCCACCTCACGCATGACCGCGGCCACCGCGCGGCGGCGAGCGGTGGCCGACCGCTCTCCGCCAGCAGCGGCCAGCCCGGTGGCCGCCAGGACGGTGGCGTGCCAGGTCCGGAAATCCTTCGCGGTCATCTCACCACCGCTGGCCACCCGCAGATACCCGTTGACATCGTCTCGGCGCACGTCCCGCCAGTGCCGGCCGTCCCAGTAGCCGAAGAGCCGAGCCGCAGCGCGGCGGCGCCGCCGCAGGTTGGCCAGCACCTGACACAGCACCGGGTCCTCAATCCACCGAACCTGCTCGACTCCGCCCTTCGCCGGAAACTCGAGGACCATGCAGCCACGGCGGGCGTGGGCGTGCTCCGGACGCAGGGTGGACACCCCGAACGTCGGATCGTCGCCGGCCGCATACCGCTCGCTGCCCACCCGGAAGGCACCCAGATCCAACAGCCGAGCGACCGTGGCCAGTACCCGATCTCGGTTCAGTCCCCGGCCGTCGAGGTCCGCCGCGATACGCTCGCGCAACCGGGGCAACCGCCGGGCCACCTCGAGCACGTGGTCAAATTTCGCCTCATCCCGCTTGCGCCGCCACTCCGGGTGGTACAGATACTGTCGGCGACCAGCCGCGTCAACTCCGGTGGCCTGGATGTGCCCGTTCGGATGCGGCGAGATCCACACGTCCTGCCAGGCCGGCGGGATGACAAGGTCACGCAGGCGGGCCAGCCGATCCGGATCACGGACCGGCTCGCCGGCCGGATCGCAGAACCCCCAGCCCCGGCCCCGCCGGTGGCGCCGGTAGCCGGGCCGGCCCGGGTCGCTACGCCGCAGTCGCACCGGTCGTCCGCACCGTCCGGTCCACCTCGGCCACGGCGGCCAGCACCTGGTCAACGTTGATCGCCGCCAACGTCGGATGGGGCCCCGAACCGTCCCGCTCCGAACCTTCCCCGCCGCCGTCCGCCCCGAGGCTCCGATGCCACGTCCGTTCGGGTGGTGGCCCCCAGTGGGCCGACGAGTGGGGGCCGAAGAGGACCACCGAGGGAGTGCCGTAGGCGGTGGCGAGGTGGGCGATGCCGGTGTCGCCGCTGACCAGCAGGCGGGCGTGCGCGACCAGGCCGGCAAGGTCACGCAGGTCGGTACGGCCGGCTCGTACGGTGTGCCCGGGCAGCCCGGCGAGCTGCGCGACCCGGCGGGCGAGGGGGCGCTCGGTGGCGTCGCCGGTGATGACGATCTCATGGCCGGCGCCGGCGAGCTGGCGGCCGAGGGCCGCGAACCGCTCCACCGGCCAGCGTTTGCCCGGGATCTTCGAGCCCGGATGCAGCACAGTCACCCCAGTCGGGGTCTGGCCCGGTGCTGGCCGGCACAGACCCAGGTCTGTCGGGTCGGTCGGCACACCGTGCCAGGCCAGGAGGCGGCACCACCGGCGTACCTCGTGTTCGTCGGCCCGCCAGGAGGGGCCGTCGTGGTGCCCGGCGGCCCGGTTGGCGAAGGCGAACAGCCGGCGGGGGCGGGTACCGACCAGCAGGCGGTGTGACTCGGGCCCACGGCCGTGCAGATTGACCGCCAGGTCGGGGGCGGGGCCACGCCAGCGCAGGTGAGACAGATCGGCGGTGTCGACCAGTTCGTCAATACCGCCGATCAGCTCGACCAGTGGGGCCAACCAGCGCGGGGCGAGCAGGATCAGGCTTTTGTCGGGGTAGCGGACCCGCAGGGCACGCAGGGCCGGCACGGCGGTGGCGAGGTCGCCGAGGCCCAACGCGCGAAGGATCAAGATCACGGGTAGGAGGACTCCTGTTCGGCGCAGACCACCAACTCCCGGACAGCGCAGCCAGCGGGTTGGGTCAGGGCAAACATGACGGCGGCGGCGGAGTCCGCGGGATCGTTGAGGATCGCGTCCGGCCCGGGTCGGTACTGCGGGTCGCGGTCGTCGAAGAAGGCGGTGCGCATGCCGCCGGGGATGAGCAGGGTCACACCGACCCGGCCGGCGAGCTCGGCGGCGAGGGAGCGGGTGAACCCGACCACCCCGAACTTCGCCGCGCAGTACGCCGTCGCGTCACTGACCGCCTTGACCCCCAGCGTCGAGGCGACGGTGACGATCCGGCCCCGGGACTTTTCGAGGAACGGCAGTGCCGCCCGGACGACGGCGGCGGTGGCGAGCAGGTCCACCGTGACGATCCGGTCCCAGACCTCCCCCGGCAGATCGGTCAGCCGACCCGGTACATCCATTCCGGCCGCCGTCACCACGGCGTCCAGGCCGCCGTGGTCCGCGGCGAATTCTCGGGTGGCGGCCTCGGCCGCCCGGGTGTCGGCCAGATCGCAGGCCGCCCACGGCACCCCCTCCGCCGGGGGCTGCCGGTCCAGCACCAGCGGTCGCCCACCCGCCTCGGCCACCGCCGAGACCACCGCCGCGCCCAGCCCGCTCGACCCGCCGGTCACCAGGACCGTGTACCCGGCGTTCATCGGATTCCCGCCGATCGGTGCGGCCGGGTCGCCGCCGCGGGTGGTGGGTCTCCCCGCAGCACCGCGGTTGCCGCCGAGGTGGTGGTGCTGGTGCCACCCCGCCGATGCGCAGCCGCGATCATGTCGGTGGTCGAGCGCCCATCCAGGTACGGCACCACCACGGTGTGCCCGCCCCACCGCCGCACCAGCTCCGCCTCCGGCAGCACCGGTTCGCCACCACCGGTGGCGTAGTCGCCCCCCTTGACCCAGATATCCGGCCGGAGCCAGGTCAGGGCCGCCTGCGGAGTCGGATCGTCAAAGACCATGACCGCATCGACGCAGCTCAAGGCGGCGAGGAGGCGGCTCCGGTCCCCCTGCGGCATCACCGGCCGGTGCGGACCCTTCAACGCCGCGACGCTGGCATCGGAGTTGAGGCAGACCACCAGGCAGTCGCCGAGTTGACGGGCGGCCTGCAGGGTCGCCACATGCCCCGCGTGCAGCAGGTCAAAGCAGCCGCCGGTCGCGACGACGGTGCCGCCGGCGGCGCGGACCTCGGCGACGACGGTGGCGGCAGCCGCCACACCGACCCGCTCGGCCGGGACCCCCGGCACCACTGATGGCAACGGCCCCACCGGTGGCGGCAGCATGCTCGCCACTCCCCCACCCGCCACGTACCCACAGGCCTCGGCGACCGCCTCCTGCACCGCCTCGGAGACCAACGCACCGCGGGCCAGGGCGAGGGCGGCGGTGGCCGCGAACCGATCCCCCGCACCACAGGTGTCACCGTCCGCTGTGGAGACCGCGGGCACGATCAGCGGCGTCGGCCCGGCGTGGCAGAGCAGCGCCCCCTCCCCGCCCATCGTCACCGCGACGGCCCGCGCCCGCCACCGCTGCCGCAACTCCAGTGCCCCCCGCGAGGCGGTCACCAGCCGAGTCTCGCCCGGCGGTACCTTCGCCAGCTCGCGCGCCTCGGACTCGTTGGGCGTGACCAGGTGCACCCCGGGCACCGCTGCCGGCCCCCGGGGATGCGGGTCCCACACCACCGGTGCCTGGGTGCCGGCCAACGCCGCCCGCAGTGCCGGCTGCCCGGCCACTCCGCGGCCGTAGTCGCTGACCAGCACGGTGCCCGCCCCGGCGATGACCCGCAGCACCGCCTCCGCCGGCGGGCCGGGCTCACCGACGGCACCGCCGCGGTCATGGCGCAGCAGGACCCGGCCCTGCGACCGCAACCGGACCTTCTCCGGGGTCCCGCCGGCCAACCCGAGGGCATACACTCCGACGCCGGCCGCGGCGAGGAGTGAGCTGAGCCGGGCGGCACCGGCATCGTCGGCCAGGGCGGTTACCAGGACGACCTCGGTGTCCGGCGCCGCCGCCGCGAACATCGCGGCCAGACCGGCACCACCCGGCCGGTCCGTGGACGCGGTCTCGTCGAGCACCGGCACCGGCGAGTCCGGACAGAGCCGGTTCACCGCCCCCTCCACGTCCCGGTCGAGCAGGGTGTCGCCGACCACCACTAGGGGTCCCCTCACACCTACCTCCTCATCCCCTCGACCTGCTGCCCGTCCTCCGGGACCACCTCAACCCCGGTCCGTACCGGCCCGGTGGTCGGTAGGTCGGCCGGCACCTCGGCCTCCAGGCCGGTCAACGGCACCCCCACCACCGGCGGCCCCGCCACCGGCACCTCCGCCACCGGCGGCCCCGTCGGCGTACCCGCGGTGGCGGCCAGGACCACCGGCAGCGCCTGCTCGGCGTACTCGCAGAGCAGGTGACTGGTGACCAGGTGCAGTTCCTGGACGATCTGCCCGTCCGGCGCGGGAACGGCGAGGGTCTCGTGGCAGAGACCGGCCAGCGGATTGGGAGCGGGGCCGGTCAGCGCCCAGCAGCGCAGGCCCACCTGGTGGCCGGCCCGCGCGGCCTGGAGGAGGTTCTGACTCCGGCCGCTGGTGGACAGCAGCAGGAGAATGTCACCGGGGCGACCGTGGGCGTGCACCTGACGGGCGAAGACCTGGTCGTAGCCGTAGTCATTGCCGATGGCGGTGAAGGCGCTGGTCTCCGCGTGCAGGGCGATGGCGGAAAAGGGCTGGCGGTCGGCGCGGAGCTTGCCGACGAGTTCGGCGGTGAGGTGTTGCGCCTCGGCGGCGCTACCGCCGTTGCCGGCCACCAGCAGCCGTCCACCGCCAGCGAGGGTACGGGCTAGTTCGGCTCCCCAGGCGGGGAGTCGCTGGGCGGCCCGCCGATACGAGGGCAGCGCGGCGGCGAGGCCCGTCAGGTGCTCCTCCAGCAGCGACCGGGGCGGTGTCATCCGGCCACGACCCGGGTCGCCCGGCCGACAGCCGCCACGTCTCCGTAGACGTCCACCAGCCGCTCCGCCGTGGCCGCCCACGCGTAGCGCTCCCGAGCCCGATCCAGCGCCGCCGCCGCGTACCCGAACCGACGGATCCGGTCGTCGAGCAGTCGCTGGATCGCGGCACCGAGCGCCCGGGGGTCCCGGGCGGGTACGAGGTCACCGGTCACCCCATCCACCACCGTGTCCCGGATTCCCCCGACCGCGGTCCCCACCACCGGCACGCCGCACGCCATCGCCTCGAGCGGGGTCAGCCCGAACGGCTCGTACCACGGCGCGGCCACCAGTAGGTCCGCGGACCGGTACCAGTGGCCCATCTCCTCCCGGGGCACCGCGCCGGCCAGCCGGACCCGGTCGGCCACCCCGCAGCTGTGGGCTAGGGCGCGGAGCCGGCCTGCGTACGGGTCGGCTTCGAGGAGCCCGGCCGGCGGGCCGCCGACCACCACGCACTCCGCCTCCGGTACGTGGGCCATCGCCCGGACCACGGTCTGGAAGCCCTTCCGCTCGACCAGCCGCCCCACGGTCAGAATGCGGGGGCGGCCGTCGTCGCGTGCGGCGGCCGGCCCCAGCGGGGCGAAGGTACGGAGGTTGACTCCGGAGGGGACGACCGTCATCCGCGACCGGGGCACCCCCATCCGCACCAACTCGCCGACCTCGTCCTGGCACTGGGCGATCACCCGGTCCACCGCGCGGCCGAGTTGCCGCTCGTACCCGATGCGGCGGGCCGGGCTGGTGTCCTGTACGCCCTGGTACCGCCGCTTCACCACGCCGAGCGCGTGGTACGTCTGCACCACCGGCACCCCGGTCCTACGGCCGGCGGCGAGCGCGGCGAGGCCGCTCATCCAGAAGTGCGCGTGGACCACCTCCGGGGTCCACCGATCGCCACGCCACCGTTCGGTCAGCCAGTGGCTGAACTCCGACATGTGGGGCAGCAGGGCGTCCTTGGCCAGCGGCTCGGCCGGGCCGGCCGGGACGTGGACCACCTCGTACCCGTCCGGGCAGCGAACCGTTCCCGGCAGGTCAACGGCGTCCCAGCGGGTGTAGACCCGGACCTCGTGGCCGGCCGCGGCGAGCGCCGCGGAGAGCTCGGCGACGTGCGTGTTCTGGCCGCCGGCGTCCTCCCCGCCGAGGACCGCGAGCGGGCTGGCGTGTTCCGAGATCATCGCGATCCGCATACTTCCTCCTCCAGCAGCCGGTCCCAGTCGGTGAGGAAACGGTCCAGGCCGTACCGGTCCCGGGCGGCGCGCCGGGCGACAGCCCCCGCCCGGCGGGCGCCCGCCGGGTCCGCCAGCAACTGACCGGTGGCGGTGAGCAGGTCGTCAACCCGGGTGGCGAGGGCGCCGGCCCCGGGCGGCACCGCCATCACGGCCTCGGTGGCGGCGAGCGCGACGACCGGCATTCCGATCGTCATCGCCTCGATCAGACTCAGCCCGAGCGAGGTCCAGCGGCACAGGTGCAGGTATGCCCGCCGCCGCGCCAACTCGGCGTGCATCCGCGCCTGGGGCAGGTCGTCGTGGCTGGTCAGGCGGTCGGGGGGCAGTCCCAGCCGGTCGGCGAGCCCGGCCACCTTGAGGCCGAACACGTCCAGCGGGGCGAGCTCGGCGAACCGGGGCAGCAGGTCGGTACCGGTGACCCGCCACCGGCGAACCGGTTCGTTGATCACCACTGCTAGCCGTTCCAGCTCGCCGCTGTAGTCGACCCTCGGTGGTACGACCCCGTGGTCCACCACGGTCGTTCGGGTGCCGCCGGTGTCCCAGTAAAGCTGGTTAAAGGCGGTCACGTGGGCGATCAGCAGGTCGGCACGGTCCGCCATCGGGTGTCGGCTGTTCGGCACCGCGCCGTCCTTCGGGGTGTTGTGCTCGACGTAGATCGCGGGGATATCGCGGCCCGGCCGACGGCCCAGCCACTCGGTGGCCAGGGCCTCTTCCTCGGGGCGTTGCAGGAGGACCAGATCCACCTCGGCGGTGGCCAACTCCGCCGGGGTGATCTCGACCGCGTTCTCCGGCCACGGGTAGGTACGGGCCCGACCGCGACCGTCCGGACCGCGGTCGGGGGTGACCGGCACCAGGTAGCGGTGCTTGCCGTGGACGAACGACGTCGTCCAGGAGCCGTGCACGTGCCAGAGCAGGATGTTCATCGGCCGCTCCGGGCCAGGGCGGTAGCCCCCGCCGACCTCGGCGGTCGGGACGGCGCCACGCCGAGCAGGGTCAGTGCGGTCAGCACCTCCTCGGGCCGGATTCGGCTCAGGCACGGGTGGTCCGGCACCGGGCAGGTGGCGGCGCGGGTGCCACGGCAGGCGGCGTCCGGATCACCGAGCCGAACGGTCGGCACCCGCCACGGCCCCCACTGACCGAACGGGACGGTCGGGGCGAAGAGGCTGACCACCGGGACGCCGTACGCGGCGGCGAGGTGGGCCGGACCGGTATTGCCGACGATCACCGCGGCGGCACCGGCGACGGTCCCGGCCAGCTCGGCCAGCTCGGTCCCGCCGCCGAGGTCAACGGCGAGCCCGCCGGCCACCCGGGCGGTCAGCGCCACCTCGTCCGGACCGCCGGTGACCACGACCCGGTGGCCCGCATCGACCAGCGTCCGGACCAGCTCCACCGCCAGGTCCGGCGGCAGCCCCCGGGACTGTGCCGCCGAGCCGGGGTGTAGCACCAGGTAGCCCGGTGCGCCCGCCCGCGCGGGCGGCGGCGGTACGGGCCGCAGCCGCAGGACCGGTTCGTCGTCGGGCGGTAGGGGGTATCCGGCGGCGGCGGCGAGCGAGAGCGCGCGTTCGGGCTCGGGGACGCCGACCGGGACACGGTGGCGGAGGTCGAGCAGGCTCCCGGGGTAGTCGTCGCTGATCGCGCTGATGCGCTCCACGCCGACGGTCCGCAGCAGCAGCGCCAGGGGGAGGGGAGACTGGTGGTAGCTGGTGAAGATGATCGCCTCATCGGCGTTGACGGCGCCGAGGGTGGCGGTGAGCGCGGCGATGTCCGGCCCGGTGACCGGTGCGGGCACCGGATCGATCCAGGGCAGTTGGTGCACGATGACGGTGTCCACGCCGGGTAGGAGTTCGGCGGCGGCGCGACCGCGCGGTCCGCACAGCAGGACGACTCGGTGCGCGTGGGCGGCGACAGCCCGAATACCCGGACCGGTTAGGACGACGTCACCAGCCGAGTCGGAGCGCACGACAAGAACGGTTCCGGTGCCTCCGGTGGACCGTATCGGTCGGGCCCGCCCCGCAGTGCCCAGGGGCGACGCGGATCCCACCGGGAGCAGGGGCGACGCGGAGCCACCAGCGGCCAGGGGTGGCGGGGCCGCCGACACGGCGGTGGGCCGGTGGGGGGCCGGGGCGATCGCGGTCTGCCGACGAAGAATCTCGGCTACCGCGGTCGGCAGGTCCGCGGCGACCCACGGGGCGGCGCTCGTCTCGGCGGGTCGGGTCAGCGGCGTGGGCACCAACACCGCTTGGGCGCCGGCAGCCAGGGCAGCGGTGACATCGCGGCCGATGTCACCGATCAGAACGCACCGCCGCGGTGTGGTGCCGAGCCGGCGGGCGGCGGAGTGGACCAGTTTGGGCGCGGGTTTGCGGCAGTCGCACCGGTCCGCATCGTCGTGCGGGCAGATCAGCCAGGCGTCGAACGGGCCGAGCAGCTGCTCGACCCGGGCGTGCACGGCCCGCAGTTGCGCCCTGGTGAACAGCCCTTTGGCCAGCCCGGACTGGTTCGTCACCACCGCCAGCCGCAAGCCCGCCGCGCGGAGCGCATCCAGCGCCGCCCGCGCCCCCGGCATCGGCCGTACCCGCTCCGGGTCCCCGTTGTACGGCACGTCCTCGATGAGGGTGCCATCCCGGTCCAGCAGCACCGCGTCAAAGAGACGGGGAACCCCACCAACCCGGCCGGAGCGGGCTGCTACCCGGGCCGACCTACGCTGATCCGGCTCCACCTGTGGCACGGCCGGCGGGTTCCCGGGGCCCCGGGGAGTAAACCTCGGTGCCGACGCCCCGCCCCGGGGACGCGATGACCGAAGGCGGTCTCGGCCCCGTAGGCGGTCTCGGCCGGCGCTCTCGACTTACCCGCCGCCCGCGAGAAGCTAACCCGGCCACCGGCCGCCCATCCCGCTTGACGAACCCCACAGGGTCCCACGCGCCGTTTCGGCGTACCCCCGGCGTTCGCGCAGAATGTGCCCGAATGCCCGCATAGCAAGGCCTTTCACTAACCAAGCGTGTCCTCCGGGCAACGCTGGGCGTTAACAGACAACGTGGGCCGGGCCAAGGCCAGGGAGCAGTCACACGACGTACCGGGGCACTGGCTACCCTCGCAGGGAGCCAAGCCCGCGAAACAAGGATTTCCGACATGAGTGAACCCGTGCAGTTGCCGTCGCCCTGGCGGGACGTGCGCCTGACCGTGGTAGTGCCGACCTACAACGAGGTGGGCAACCTTCCGGCGCTGGTGGAACAGTTACTCGCGCTGCCCTTGCCGGGGTTGAAGGTCCTCGTGGCCGACGACAACTCGCCGGACGGCACCGGGGAGGTCGCGGACAAGTTGGCCCTCGAGCACCCGGGCCGGATCGAGGTCGTCCACCGGGCCGGCAAGGAGGGCCTGGGCCGGGCGTACGTGGACGGCATCGGGCGGGCCCTCGACGACGGCGCCGAGTTCGTGGCGCAGATGGACGCCGACCTGTCCCACCCACCAGACGCGCTGCCGGGCATGCTGGGCGCGCTGCTGTCCACCCAGGCTGGTGTGGTGATCGGGTCTCGCTACGTGCCGGGTGGCGAGCTGGACGAGAACTGGCCGCTCTACCGGCGGGCGCTGAGCGGTTGGGCGAACCTGTACGTACACACCCTGCTGCGGGTACGGATCCGAGACCTCACCGCCGGTTTCAAGATCTGGCGGGCCGACGCGCTGCGCGACATCGGCCTGGAGCGGGTGCAGTCCAATGGGTACAGCTTCCAGGTGGAGATGCACTACCTGGCCACGAAGCTGGGGCACACGATCCTGGAGGTGCCGATCCGGTTCGAGGAGCGGCGAGACGGCGCCTCGAAGATGACCACCGCAACCAAGATTGAAAGTGCCCTGATGCCGTTCCGCCTGCGCAGCAAGCACCGCAACGTCGAACGCTGAGCTGCCCCGAGTCGAACGCTGAGCTATCCGCCGGGACGGCGTCGCGGCCACCTCCGGTAGCGCGTCGAGACGGGCGCGGTGCCGGCGGGGTTCGCATCAGGCCGCGTCACGGTCAGCGGTAGACCGCACGCTGGGCGGCACCGATCGTCGCCGCGTACACACCACCGGTGAGCGTGGCATCGCGGGCCAACGCCGCCCGCGCGGCGTTCGCACCCGGTGCCCCGTGGACCCCGGCGCCGGGATGCGCCGACGAACCGGCCAGAAAGAGCCGGTCAACAGGGGTGTCGGCGCGGCCGAGCCCCGGGACCGGGCGGAAGAAGAGCTGCTGGTGGGCGGCGGCCGTGCCACCACCGACTGTCCCGCCGACCAGGCTCGGGTCGCCCGCCTCCAGGTCCGCCGGTCCCGCCACGTGCCGGCCCACCACCAGCGCACGGAAGCCCGGGGCGGCCTCCTCCAGCACCTGCTCCATGCGCTCCACCTGCGCGGCGATCTCCTCGACCCGCCACCGCCGCCGGAACGGCAGGTGGGTGTACGACCACAACGACTCGGTACCGGGTGGCGAATGGCTGGGGTCGGCCACCGTCATCTGCCCGACCAACAGGAACGGGTCCCGGGGGAGTTCCCCGCGGGCCAGCGCCGCCGCATAGCTGGTCAGCCCGTCGAGGTCGGCTCCGAGGTGTACGGTGCCAGCGGTGGCGACCGCCTGGTTCCGCCACGGCACCGGTGCGGAGAGCGCCCAGTCGACCTTCAGCGTCGAGCCGTCCCAGCGGAACTGGGCCAGGTCCGCCACCAGCCGCGGCGGCAGGACGTCGGCCCCGACCAGATCCAGATAGAGCGCGGGTGCCGGCACGTCGGCGAGCACCGCACGGCGGGCCCGCCAGAGCCCGCCGTCCTCGGTCCGGACGCCCATCGCCCGCCCCCGGGCGGTCAGCACCCGATCCACCCGCGCGCCACAGCGGATCTGGCCGCCCCGGTCGGTGAGCCGGGCCACCAGCGCATCGGTGATCTGTTGGGCACCGCCGTCCGGCACCGGCCAACCGACCTGCTGACCGAGCATGGCCAGCAGCCATCCGTACGCCCCGGAGCCGGCTTCTTCCGGAGTCAGGTCGGTGTGCAGCGCGCAGCCGGCGAGCAGCGCCGTCCCGCCCGCTCCGGTGAAGAGTTCGTCGCCGAGCTGGCGTACCGGTGTCACCAACCGACGGGCCAGCCGCACCGCGCCGGCGACCCGCAGCCGGCGTAGCAGCGTGAGGCTGCTGCGCACCGGCGGGAAGGGGGTGGTGATGGCGTCCAACACCGGGCCGCCCACCTGGCGCCAGTCGTGGTAGGCCGTCAGCCACCGTTCCCCGTCCCCAGCCGCGAAGCTCTCCAGGGAGGCGGCGGTGGTCTCCGGGTCGCGGTTGAGCACCGCCGCCCGCCCGTCCGGCAGCAGGTGCGCCAAGACGTCGGGGGCATGTCGCCACCGCAGCCCGTACCGGTCCAGGCCGAGCCCGCGTAGCACCGGCGACGCGTAGCCAAGGGGGTAAAAGGAGCTGTAGAGGTCGCTCAGGTAGCCGGGAGCGGTGACCTGGGCTGATCGGACCGCGCCCCCGGGCGCCCCGGTCGCTTCCAGCACGAGTACGTCCCAGCCGGCGTCGGCGAGCAGGTTGGCGGCCACTAGGCCGTTGTGGCCCGCTCCGACGACGATGGCATCCGGGGACGCCACATCGACTCGACTCACTCGATCATGTTAGCCGGCGGTCTCCGGCACGAATAGCGTTTGCCCAGGGCTACCCGGGGCATCTACCGCCGCATGTACCCGGTTAATCAGCTCATCGGCGGGGTGTGGGGGGCGGGCGGCGAGGACGGCGACCTTGTCGTCCACGACCCGGCCGACGGCACTGCGGTCAGCTCGGTGCCGGTGGCGACGGCGGAGGAGGTCCGCAGGGCGGTGGCGGCGGCGCGGGGCGCCGCCGCCGAGTGGGCCAGGACGTCTCCGGCGGAACGGGCCGCCGCCCTACATCGGGCCGCGGACGCGGTGGCGGCGGCCGCCGCCGAGCTGGCGCAGGCCACCACCGTGGAGATGGGCAAGCCGCTCGCGGATGCGCGGGGCGGGGTGGAGGCGGGCGTGGCCACCCTGCGCCAGTACGCCGAGCTGGCACCGCTCCGCGGTGGGCGGACCCTACAGGGTGCCGCGGAGGCGATCGACTTCATGCTGCCGCAGCCGCGCGGCGTGGTCGCCGCGATCACCCCCTGGAACGATCCGGTCGCGGTCTCGTGTGGCCTGCTCGGCGCGGCGCTGGTCACCGGCAATGTGGTGCTCTACAAGCCCAGCGAACGGGCTCCGGCGACCGGATGGCTGCTGGCGAAGGCGGTGGACCCGGCATTACCGCCCGGCGTGCTCTCGCTGCTAACCGGCGGGCCCGAGGTGGGCGCGGAACTGGCCGCCCAGCCGGTGGACGTACTCGCCCACGTCGGTTCGACCGCCACCGGCCGGGCGATCGCCGCCACGGCGGCCCGAACCGGGGCGAAGGTGCTCCTCGAAAACGGTGGCTGCGACCCGCTCATCGTTGACGCGGACGTGGACCCGGAGTGGGCGGCCGAGCAGGCCGCCATGGGTGCGTTCGCCAACGCCGGCCAGATCTGCGTCGCCGTGGAGCGGATCTACGTACACCGGGATGTGGCCGAGGACTTCGTTGCCGCCCTGGTCGACCGGGCGCGGGCCCTGCGTACCGGACCGGGCGTGGATCCGGCCACGGAGCTGGGCCCGTTGGTTGACCGGCGGCACCGCGACCACGTGCACGGGCAGGTCACGGCCGCGGTGGCGCAGGGAGCCAAGCTTCGGATCGGCGGCACGCTACCGGATGGCCCGGGTGCCTTCTACCCGGCAACGGTGGTCACGGACTGCCGGCAGGACATGCCCCTGGTTCGCGACGAGACCTTCGCCCCGGTCGCCCCGGTCGTGGTGGTTGACTCGTTCTCGGCGGGCCTCCGGTGCGCGGCCGACTCATCGTACGGGCTCGCTGCGACCGTACTGACAGCGTCGATGAGTCATGCGCAGCGCGCCTGCCGGGACCTCCCGGTCGGCACCGTGAAGATCAACGCTGTCTTCGGCGGGGCGCCGGGCGGGGCCGCGCATCCGCGTCGGGGCAGCGGGCAGGGATTCGGGTACGGGCCGGAGTTGCTCGACGAGTTCACCGCCACCAAGGTGGTCCACCTTCAGGCGCCGGGCGGCGGACACTGGTGAGGTGGGCCGCCCGGCGCCGAAAAGGGTGTGGTGTCACGGCTCTGCGCCGGAATTTAACGGCTCCGGCCCTGCTGCCGGGCCTGGGCGGTCCGCCGGTTGTTGGCCTTCTCGATCGCCTGCACCAGTTCCGGCTTGGTCATGGTTGACCGGCCGGAGATGTCGAGTTTGCGGGCGACCCGCAACAGGTGGTCCTTGCTGGCGTTCGCGTCGACGCCCCCCGCTGTCGCCGCGCGGCGCCGGGGACCGCCACCGGCGGCCTGCTGATCGCTCGGCCCCTTGCGGCCCTTCGGCTCCCAGTGGTCGCCGACCTTTTCGAACTCATTCTTAACCGCCGCGAACGCGGTCCGGCTGGCCCGCTCCCCCCCGCCGTACGTCTGCAGGGCCGAGTCGTGGGTCTTCTCCCAGGTACGCTGCGCCTTGTCTGGGGAGCGTCGCAGCGTACTGGGCATGTCCTCCCGCCCGGGCATCTCGATCCTCCTCAGTGCGTCTACAGTTCCGCTTCACTGCGTCTACAGTGATCTTTCCCCACGACCGATCCGACAAACCGCATCTGGCCGGGGTTTACCCCCGGAGCCCGTCGGGTAGCGCAGAAGACATGGAACGCGGCAGCAGCAAGCACGGACCGAGGCTCGACGACGAGATGGAGAGCGAGGTCAGCGGCCTCGTACAGGGTCCGGGAGCGGCCGGATCGCGGGTCGACGAGTTCCGTCAGCCGGAACCGGCGGGCGAGGACCAACCGGAGCCCACAACGGCGCCGGCCGGCGCGCTGCGCAGCGGCAACCCACAGGGCATGAGCTCCGAGGATGTCGAGGCCCGCAGCCGGCTCGGGCGGTTCATCACGATGACGGCCCTGCCGGGCGACCGCGAGACCCTGGTCGCCAACGCACGGGACAACGACGCTCCGGCCGACCTGGTCGCCGAGCTGGAACGCCTGCCCACGGGAATCCGCTACCAGACGGTCTCGGAGATCTGGGCCGCGCTCGGGCACCGCAACGAGACGACCCGCTGGTAACCCGGGCCGGTCGCCCGGCCCGAGCCGCCGCAGACGGCGGGGAGGAGGAGCTAATGAGTGGTGTCGTGGAATACGTGGATGTCGCCGTCCCGGTCCGCACCGCCTACGACCAGTGGACCCAGTTCGAGGAGTTCCCACACTTCATGGAGGGGGTACAGGAGGTGCGGCACCTCTCCCCGACGATGACCCACTGGACCGTGGAGATCTCCGGGGTGCGCCGCGAGTTCGACGCCGAGATCACCGAGCAGCTCCCGGACGAGCGCGTCGCCTGGCGCTCGATCGGCGGCACCCAGCACGCGGGCGTGGTCACCTTCCACCGGCTGGACGAAAGCACCAGCCGGGTCACGCTCCAGCTCGATTTCGAGCCACACGGCGCGGTGGAGCACGCTGGGGACACGTTCGGCGTCGTGGACCACCGGGCCAAGGATAACCTGGAACGGTTCAAGCAGTTCATCGAAGAGCGCCACCACGCGACCGGCGCCTGGCGCGGCAAGGTCGACCGCCCGCAGCCCTGATCCACAGCGCTCTCGCCGACGGCCTCCAGCATCACCCGGGGGCCGTCGGCGGGTTTCGCGCGGCTGGAAGTCGGGTACCGCCGGAGGTATGACCGACGACAAGGCGTGGCGTGACGAGGAGCGGACTCCCCTGGCGGAGCTGGATCGGGCCATCGCTCGTTCGGCGATGGACGGCCAGGCCGACGACGTGACCGCGAACGACGCCGGTGAGGAGGCCGCGTTCGGGCACGGGCCCCAGGCGGTGGATCGCGGCGGCGAGGCTGCCGGGACCGGCCGGGAACCGACTGACCCGGACCGGGCCTATCGCCCGTCCACGACCGGGCGCACCGGACCAGACAACATGTGATCTCCAACACCGGCCTTCGCCACCGGGGTCGGTTCCCGCGCTTGAACCGGTACCGGGGTGCCCCGACCGACGGGACGCACCGGCACCGGCGCGAGCGCTGGGCGCCCCCGGCAGGCCATAGATCGCTTCGGTCGAGCCGGGACACCGGGCCGGGGGTCGGCCAACCGGTCGAGGAACAAAACCGCTGACCAGGCGAGGTCAACCGCCCGTTCCGCGGGTTAGTCTCGTTCCCCATGCGCGCACCGTTCGAACGGGGCAACCCCCGCCTGCTCGTTGACGCCGCCCGCTCGACGCTGGCGTCGCTGTCCAGCACCGTGGGCACCGACGGCCTGGCAGCGGCAGCGGCGCGGCCCGGGCTCCTCGCCTTGGTCGACCAGCACGCCGCGGCGGTCCGGGAAAGCCTGGATGGGGATCACCGGCCGCTCACCGTCGCTGCCCTGGCCGGCTACACGGAGGGAATCCACGCCGCCGCCCGGGACCACAACTGGCATCCGCCGGCGGGGCCGATCGACTGGGCGGCGCCGCCGGACTGGCTCCTCACCCGTCTCCTCGCGGTCGCCGCCCTGGCCAGTTCCCTGGACGGTCCCCGGCCGGCCCCGCTCCCGCCGCTCTGAACCGAATCGGGGGTGGCCCGATGGTGACCACCCCCGTCCTCCGGTCGCCGCTCAACGGTCGAACTGTTGGGTGTCATCGCCCGAGCCGCGACCACCGCTACCCGCGGTCGCCGCCTCGTGGGACTTCGCCTGCGCCCGTTCCCGTTCGGGCCCGGTCCGGTCTGCCATCTGCCGCTCGACGTCGCTACGGCCGGCTCCCTGGGCCTGCCGGTGCTGCTGGACAGCCCGTCCCTCCTCGGCCATCCGGTTCAGCCAGCCCTCCCAACGGCTCTGCATCGGCTTGACCAGACCACCACCGACACCCACGATCAGGATGCCGGCCACCGTGGCGAGCACGGCGATCAGCACCGGCGTGGTCACCGTGGTGGCGATGCCGACCTGGTTCAGCGCCGCGATCACACCGAGGGCCAGGATGAAGACGGCCGCCACATCGGCTAGGACCCGGCCGTACGTGAGACCGCCGAGCGCACCACTGACCAGGTCACGGACCGCGCTCGCAATGGCCGCAGCCACCACCACGATGACGATCGCCACGAACGCTCGCGGTATCCAGGCCACCACACCACTGATCAGGTCACTGATCGCGTTGGGTCCCCACACCCCGAAGGCGAACTGCAGCGTGAACAGCAGTACGGCGTAGTACGCGAGCCGCGCGAGGATGTCACTGGCGTCGTACCTGGTACGCGCCAGGGCCCGTTTGATGCCGCCACGCTCCACGGCCCGGTCGAAGTTCACCCGTTCCAGCGCCGCGTCCACCGCTTTGAGGACGGCTCGGGCGATGAGCCATCCGATCACGAGGATCACGATGAACGCGATGGCTCTCGGTATGAACAACAGCACCGCCCGCCACATATCGGTCAAGGCGGCCCCGATGTCGACCTGCCGCACCGCGAGGGTTTCCGGCATGATGCCCTCCTTCACATGGACTACCTCGCGCGCATACCCCGTCACCGCACCGGCACTCCGCAGCGATCCGCGGCGTTTTCCGACCGTCGCCGGGTCGCCTTGACCTGCCGACGAAGACCGCTCCGGTAGCCACCGCCTCCGAACCCACCCCCGGGCGTGGGGTGTGGCGCTACTGGTCGGCTCGGGCGAGAAGGGCCCGGGCCAGGTCATGGCCGGAGCGCCAGGCGGTCTGGGCGCGCGGCGGGCCGAAGGCGTCGCCGGCCAAGCCGATCCCGTCGGCATCCAGGTGGTAGGTGGCCGCCGCCGCCACGGTCGGCTTCGCGTACGTCCACCGGTGCACGTACCGCTCCTCGGCCGATATCGGCAAATCGAGCAGGTCGTGAACGGCCAGCTCGATGGCGGGGGCCGCAGCGGCGGGCTGAGCCAGGTGCGCGGCGGCGAATTCCGGGGTGGTGTGCGCGACGAGAACCGGTGCCGCGTCGCCCCGGCGGTCGCCATCATCACAGACCAGTGCGAGCACCGGATGGTCGTTGACGAAGGCACCGCGTAGTTCGCCCCAACAGCGTTCCGGGAAGCGCAGCATCGCGGCGAGCGACGGCGACCAGCCCTGGGCTCGCGTGGCCCGGGTCGCGGCGGCCAGGGCCGGGTCCAGCAGCGGCGCCGCCTGTGGGCCGGGCATGGCCAGCACCACCGCCGCGCAGGGCTGCCCATCCACGGTCGGGCCGGGTCCGACGCTGTGCACCGGACGGCCGAGGTCCACCGGCAGATCCTGGGCGAGCTGCTCCACCAGCGAGCGCAGCCCGCCGGGCGCGGCCCAACGCATGGGCCCCACGACCTCCTGCCGACCTTCGCCACGGTACGCAAGGAAGGTGTCGGTCCATTCGCGGGCCAGGCCCGCCGCCCGCCACTGCCGCAGCACCGCGGCGAAGCCCGGGTCACTGACCGTCAGGTACGCGGCGCCCAGGTCCACCGGGCGCCCCGCGAAACGCCGGCTGGCCATCCGTCCGCCGGCCACCCGCCCCCGTTCCCGAAGCTGCACCGGTACGCCCGCCCGGACCAGTTCCCGGGCGCAAGCCACCCCGGCCAGACCCGCGCCGACCACCACCACGCCTGCCGCTTCCCCGGACACCGGTCGAGCCTACTGGTCGCCGGTGCGCCGCCACCCATGGTTCGGCCCCCGCCGGGGCACGAGCACGGGTTACCCCCTTGGCCAACGGGGAACGTGGATGGTTGACGAAGGAGGAGACTCATGAACACACCTTCGCGTCCGACCTCCGCCTGGCGCCCCGGACTGTCGGGCGGCGACACCATCCCCTCCGGTCCGGCGGGTCATCCGTCGCCACCCAGCGGCGACGGCGACGGGCCGGGAATGGGGCCGCCGACCGTGACTATCGGCTCATACCCGGACTATCGCACCGCCCAGCGGGTTGTTGACTACCTGGCGGACAACCGGTTCCCGGTAGAGCACACGGCCATTGTCGGCACCGACCTAACCCTGGTCGAGACAGTCCTCGGCCGGCTGAGTACCGGACGGGCGGGGCTGCTCGGTGCCGGTACCGGCGCCTGGTTCGGTCTCTTCATCGGGTTGCTGTTCGGCATCTTCACCGCGGGAAACTGGCTCGCGGCAGTTCTCGCCGGTCTGGTGATCGGAGCGATCTGGGGTGCGGTGTTCGGGGCGGTGGCGCATGCGATGACCGGCGGTCGCCGTGACTTCACCTCGGCCAGTTCGCTCCGCGCCAACCAGTACGCGGTCATCGTGGATGAGCAGTATGTCGAGCAGGCCCGGCAACTGCTGGGCCGGCTACACCTGCAGGAACCGCAGCGACAACGGGACTAACCCGCACCGCCAGAACGCACGGCTGCCGGCCGCCACCAACCGGGCGGAGGGGCTGTGCCGACGCCGGACCGATACCGAGTGCGTCCCGGCCGCCACCGGTGGCGGCCGGGATGCACCGTGGCCACGTCAGGAGAGCACGAATATGCCCGCGACACCCAAGAGCACCATCACCAACACAGCCACCAGTGCCCCCCGCTCCCCCTCGGCCGCCGATGGGCGGTGTTCGGTTCCGCGGTTCGTCGTCTCACCGGGCATAAAACGGGCCTCCTCGATGCTCGGGGCGCTCCCGTCCGGCTGCGGGCCGGTCGGGAGGTGGGTCCGAATCAGGTGGACGCGCCCGTTGCCGCGAGGGCTGTCGCGCTCCGCCGCTGGACGCACCGAGGAGTGAGTTACCCACCTGGGCAGGAGGTAACCGCGCCGAGCCGCCTGTTCAGGCCCCGGCAAGCGGGAGGCCAGGGTACGGGCCAAGCGGGCGGCGGGAGCGGTGGCCGGGCTGCAGAGCCCGGCCACCGCGGGGGTCAGATCAGCGGGGTTCCCGCCACATCGGCCAGAACGGCGTGCCGTCGGGCAACCGGAACGGCTCACGTACCTGATAGCCGTGCTTGGCGTAGAGCTCGACGCCAAGCTCGCTGGAGGCCTCCAGGTATCCGGGCATCCGGTTGGCGTCCAGCCACGCGTGGTGGTGCCGCAACAGCGCGGTGCCCACTCCCCGGCCCTGTACGTCCGGCTGCACGGCGAGGAAGGCGAGGTGGTGGTGGTCGGGCTGCGGATGGTTCGCGGCGAAGAGCTCATCGAGGTGGACGAAACGATCCGTCCACTCACCACACACCGCGGCGAGCCGGGCATCGTAATCCGGTGGCGGGGGCACCGGATCCGCCCCGATCGAGGGAAGCCAGACGGCCACCCCGGTCAGATCGGTGGTTCCGAAGACCAGGCCGTGCCGCATCGCGTGGTCGACCAAGATCTCGAAATGTCCGACGAGCACCGCCTCCCGCTTGCTTTCGTCGGGCACCAGCCAACGCGGCGCGTCGAGCACCCGGAACGCCTCGGCGATCCGCTCCGCGACCAGCCCCGTCCGTTCCGGCCCGAGACGTTCGACACCGATACCGGTCACCGCTGGGCCTCCGCCCGCTCCGGCACCGCTGGCAGTTGGTCGGACGTCTCCGGCAGGGCCGTGGCGGAGCTCTCCGCGCCGAGCCCGATCCGGGCGTAGATGCCTGGACGGTTGGACCGCAGTACCAGCCCCCACACCACACCTAGCAGCGCGGCCACCAGGTACGCGATCGGGACTCCCCAACGCAGGGGGTGGTCAGTCGGGACGCCGAGCAGGTCGGCGAAGTTGACCACCGCCAGGGTGAAGACAGTCAGTAGTGCAACCGCGGCGAGTCCGGGTGCCACTGCCCGCCGCCACAGCGACTCCTCCCGGCCGTTGCGGGCGAAGTAAGTGATCACCGCAATCGATGTGATGGCGATCAGCAGCAGCACCCCGAAGGATCCGCTGGTACCGCACCAGAAGAAGAGCTGCACGATCGGGTCCCACCCGTTAACCGCGTACAGCACGATCACGAACAGGCCGAGCGCGCTCTGGGCGAGGGAGGCCGTGCGAGGCGCGCCGCTGCTCGGCGAGGTCCGCCCGAGGGCCGCCGGCAGCACCCGTTCCCGGCCGAGGGCGAACGCGTACCGCGCGGTGGTGTTGTGGAAGGAGATCATCGCGGCCAACACCGACGTCAGGAACAGCACCTGGCCGATGGTTACGACGCTGTCACCGAGGTGCTCGGCGGCCAGGTTGAAAATCAGGTTGACACTCTGCTCGCCAGCCTGCTCGGAGATCTGGTCCGGCCCGACCGCGACGGTCATACTCCACGACGAGAGTGCGTAGAGGACCGCGATAATCGCGATAGACAGGTAGGTAGCAACCTTCACCGTCCGGCGGGGATCCTTGCTCTCCTCGCTGAACACCACCGCCGCCTCGAACCCGACGAATCCGAGGATCACCAGCACCAGCACCGCGCCAAGGCCTGGGACGAAGAGGTTGCTTGGTGCGAACGCTGCGAAACTGAGCTGGCCACCGGCGGGGTTGCCCAGCTGGGCGAGGTCGAAGACCAGGACCACTGCGATCTCGGCGAGCAGCAGCACGGCAAGGACCTTGCCGTTGATGTCGACCCGAAGCAGCCCCAGCACGGCGACGGCCGCCCAGGCACCGAGAGCCACCAGCCACCACTCCACGCTGACGCCGAAGAGCCGGTCCAGGACCGGCTCGGCGGCAGCGCCGATGGTGCCGTACAAACCGACCTGCAGGGCGTTGTAGGCGATCAGCGCCACCCAGGCGGCACCGACACCGGCTGGCCGACCCAAACCGCGGGAAATGTACGAGTAGAAAGCGCCGGCGTTGGCCAGCCGGCGGGCCATCGTGACGTAGCCAACTGAGAAGAGGGCGAGCAACGCGGCGACCACGAGGAAGGCCAGCGGGATGCCGAGCACGCCGATGACGCCGTAGCCGGTGGTCACCACGCCTGCCACCACGGTCAGTGGTGCGGCTGCAGAAAGGACGAAGAAAACCACCGATGGCACACCGAGTCGGCCGCGCGCCAGTGCCTCAGATACGTTGCTACGTTTTTCTATGGTTGCTGTCGAGGGCATTAACCACTCCGGTTGAGATACACAAGGGATGTTGATTCGCGGTCACGAAGAACCGCGTAGCACCGCCGCCCCGACAGCCGCCTCAGTCTGCGTCGCCAGTTCCTTCAACGGCGGGGGCAGCGAGGCGACCAGTTCGGTGAACCGGTGCTCGGCTTGGGGTTCGGCGCTCCACAGCAACTCCCGCCTCAGGCCCGCCGCAGCAATCATCCCGAGTAGCACCGCGTCCGCGAGGGTCGTCGGTGGAGGATCCGACCGCTCCAGCAGTACCCGCAGGCGGGTCGCCGGCCAGGCTGCCGCATTCGGGTCAATCGGCACATAGTCGACCCTGGTACGGAGCAGCCGTCGGGTCTCTTGACGACGCAACACGCCCGCCCGGGACAGCCGCTCCCCCACCGAGGTGGCGGCGCTCTGAGCGAGGAAACTGAGCCAGGTGCGCACCGCCCGGTGTTGTGCCTCGCCGACCATCTGGTCGAGCACGGTATGGGCCAACGCATCGGTTGGGGGCCGACTATTGACCATCGAAACTTCTCCGCCAACCACGGTGATATGTCCACCTAGGATCAACTCACCCAGGAGGCAGCCAGCGAGCCCAAGACCCGTGGCAGACGAGTGCAACTTCGCCTTGCCCCGGGTGTCACTGTGGGCGATCAGGAAGAATTCGTCGGCGACCAGCAACCTGATCCTCCCAGCTGTCTCGTCTACCGTGATCGCAACTGGGCAAGAATGCACTACGTCATGCTGAAAGTGCAACTCGCAATGAGGAGGGTTGTACTTCGCATCCGTACCGCCTGGATCTTGTCGGGACAGACTCGGAGGGGCACCGCGAGCCCGACCGTACGGCACCGGATCGCCCGTGAACCCTCGCCAGCACCTGCGCGCACCCCAACATGACCCTCGATGTCGCCGCCAGCCAGCTGGGCGTGCCCAGGAGCAACCTGTCCCGAACCGAGAGGACGAGGCCGCCTCGCCCAGACTGAGGCGTACCCACGATAGGTCTTCCGGAGCGCACCACCGTCGAGAAAGGACCGCAGCGAAAGGTCGCCGTGCGGCCGCGCGGCCAGGGAGTATCGCCCCGCGGCGATCCGGTGCAGGTGTCGGTCGTGCCACCCCGGCCTGGTGTACCTTCGTCTCCGGCCTCGACGGGGTACGCGGCGCCGGTCCCACCGACGGTGGGACACTCCTGCTGTGTTCTCCGACGCCCCCATTGAGCTACCGGTCCGGCCGGTGGTACCGACGGTGCTGGCGGCACTGCGCGCTACCGGCACCGCCGTGCTGGTAGCGCCGCCGGGCAGCGGCAAGACCACGCTGCTCCCGCTCGCCGTCGCCGAGGAGGTGACCGGCCGGGTGCTGGTGGCGCAGCCCCGTCGGATGGCCGCCCGCGCCGCCGCCCGCCGGATGGCCGCGCTGCTCGGCGAACGGGTGGGCGAGCGGGTCGGGTACGCGGTGCGGGGCGACCGCCGCGTCGGACCACGCACCCGGATCGAGGTGGTGACGACCGGACTGCTGGTCCGCCGGCTGCACCACGACCCGGAGCTGACCGGCAGCAGCGCCGTCCTGCTCGACGAGATCCACGAACGGCAGCTCGACGCCGACCTGGCGCTCGCGTTCACGGTGGAGGCGCGGGCCGCGCTCCGCCCGGAGCTGTGGCTACTCGGCATGTCGGCCACCCCCGACTCGGATCGGGTCGCCGCGCTGCTGGGCGGTGACACGCCCGCACCGGTGGTGCAGGCGTCAGCGGCGGCGCACCCGGTGGCCCGGATCTGGGCACCGCCGCCCCGCCCGGTCTTGCCCGCTGGCAGCGGCCGGGTGGATCCGGTGCTACTCGACCATGTCGCGGCGACCATCCGGCGGGCCCTCCGCGAGCACGACGGCGACGTGTTGGTCTTCCTCCCCGGCACTGGAGAGATCGCCGCCGTCCGCGCCCGACTGGCCGGCCTGCCCGCCGAGGTCACGGTCCTGCCGTTGCACGGCCGGCAGCGCCCAGCGGAGCAGGACGCCGTGTTGCAGGCGCAACCGTTCCGGCTCGGCACGTCCGACGCCGCACCCCGCGCCGGCTCCGCACGCGGCCGTCGGCGGGTGGTGCTGGCGACGTCGGTCGCCGAGAGCAGCCTGACGGTGCCGGGGGTACGGGTGGTCGTCGACTCGGGGCTGGCCCGCGTCGCGCGTACGGACCTCGCCCGCGGGCTGGGCGCGCTGGTCACCGTCCCGGTGTCCCGGGCCGCCGCCACCCAGCGGGCCGGTCGGGCCGGCCGGGAGGGCCCGGGGCAGGTGTACCGCTGCTGGTCGGCTGCGCAGCACGAACGACTCCCCGCACAGCCGGAGCCAGAGATCGCGACCGCCGACCTGACCCGGTTCGCGCTGGACATCGCGGCCTGGGGCACGCCGGACGGACACGGCCTCGCGCTACCGGACCCACCACCGCGAGCCGCGCTCGCCGTGGCCCAGGAGTCTCTCGTCGCGCTCGGCGCGCTGGACGCCGATCGGCGGGTCACCAGCCGCGGCCGGGCGATCGCCGCGGTCGGCACGCACCCCCGGCTGGGTCGCGCCCTGATCGACGGCGCCGCCCAGCTGGGCCCGGACCGCGCGGCCGAGGTGGTCGCCCTCCTCGCCGAGGAGGGGGTCACCGGCTCCCGGGACGACCTCACCGCCGCGCTGCGACGGCTTCGCTCCGGAACGGACGCCGCCGCCACGAACCGCTGGCGAGCCGAGGTACGCCGGCTGCGTACCGCCCTGCCCGCGGGCCCGGGACCGACGACGCCGGAGCCCAGCCGCCCCGACGACCTGGCCGCGGGGCTGGTCGTCGGCCTGGCGTACCCGGAACGGCTGGCCCGCATCCGGCGGCCCGGCGACCCGACGTACCTGATGAGTGGTGGGACCGCTGCGACGCTGGCGCCCGGGTCGGCGCTGACCGATTCGGTGTGGCTGGCGGTCGCGGTCGCCGACCGGACGCCGGGGGCGCCGGCTGCCCGAATCCGACTGGCGGCTCCGATCGACGAGGCGACCGCCCGGGCGGCGGGCGGCTCGCTGCTGACCACGGCGCGCGAGGTGGCCTGGTCCGGGACGGATGTGGTGGCTCGGGAGGTGGTCCGACTTGGCTCCCTCGACCTCGTGGAACGCCCGCTCGTCGCGCCACACCGGGACGAGTTGTGCAACGCGCTCGTGGACGGCCTCCGCCGTACCGGGCTGGGGCTGCTGACCTGGTCCCCGGCGGCCCGGGCGTTACGCGAGCGGTTGGCGTTCTGCCACACGGCCCTCGGCGCCGAGTGGCCGAAGGTTGACGACGAGGCGCTGCTGGCGGCGGCGCCGGACTGGCTCGCGCCGGAGCTGGCCGGGGCACGACGGCGGGCCGACCTGGCCCGGATTGATGTGCTCTCCGCGCTGCGCCGCCTGCTGCCCTGGTCACTCGCGGCCCGCCTGGACGAACTCGCCCCGGAGCGACTCCCGGTGCCCAGCGGTTCCCGGATCCGCGTCGACTACACGGATCCGGCCACGCCGGTGTTGGCGGTCCGGCTCCAGGAGACCTTCGGCTGGCCGGAGGCGCCCCGGATCGCTGCTGGTCGGGTCCCCGTTCTGCTGCGACTCCTCTCCCCCGCCGGGCGTCCCGTCGCGGTCACCGCGGACCTGGCGTCTTTCTGGCGTTCCGGCTACCCGCAGGTGCGGGCGGAGCTGCGCGGGCGCTATCCACGGCACTCCTGGCCGGTGGATCCGACGACCGCCGAGCCGACCCGGCGGGCCAATCCGCGCCGCCGCTGAGCCTCACTCCGCCACCAGGTCGGCGACGACGGCGGTGATGTTGTCCGGGCCACCGGCGTGCAGCGCCAGGTCGATCAACTTTCGGGCGCACTCGGTCCGGTCGGGGTATTCGGCGAGCACCCCGGTGAGCGTCTCGGGGCGGACCACGTTCGACAGCCCGTCGCTGCACAGCAACCAACGATCGCCGGCCCAGGGGACCATCGTCGCGTAGGCCGGGGAGACCTCCTCGCCCTGCAGCGCCTGGGTTACGACGGCTCGCCGGGGGTGGCTACTCGCCTCGTCCGGGGTGATGACCCCCTGGTCAACGAGGAGCTGCACGAACGTGTCGTCCCGGGTGATCTGTTTGAGCACGCCCTCGCGGAACAGGTACGCCCGGGAGTCACCGACGTGCGCCAACGCGAGGCAGCTGCCCGTTCGGGAAAGGAGCAGGGCGGTCAGCGTCGTACCCATGCCCTGGCGCTCCGGCTCCGCACTGACGGCCTGCCGAATTCGTGCCGTCCCCACCGCAATGGCCCGCTGCAAGGCAGCTACCAGCTCGTCTTCCGGGGTCGCCACGTCGATTGGCGCAATGGAACTGATCGCCATCGAGCTGGCAAGATCACCAGCGGCCATCCCACCCATACCGTCGGCGACGGCGACGAGCCAGCTACCTGAGTGCAGGGCGTCCTGGTTCCCACTCCGGATCAGCCCACGGTCGCTCATGCCGAACGAACGCAGCTTCAAGGTCATGGGAGGCAGCCTGCCAGGCGAAGAGGCCGTTGTCTCAAGGAGGCACCCCGGCCCGGCGTGGCGCGGCGAATCTCACCGTCGTCGAGCCCCACCATCGGAGAGCCGACGCCCTCGGCCCGGGCAGCGGCGTAGGTATCTCCCCGCCAGCGATGGGCATGGCGAACTCCGCTCACTCGAACAGCGAGTGCCGGGTGCCTGGTTCCTCCCGGCGACGCGCGCCCCGCCGCCGCTGGATGATCACCAGGTCGACGACGGCGACCACGGCGAAGAGGGCGCAGACCACCCCCAGCCAGACCACCCCCGCCCGGAACGCCAGCACGCCGAAGACCACCATCGTGATCAAGCCGAAGCTGGCGAGCACCAGGCGAAGGTTGAGCGCGCTGTAGGCGTGACCGACGGTGCCACGGGCACGCCGGGGCTGCGATCTCGTCATCACCTGGGCCTACCCGCCGAGGGCCCGCCTAACCCGGAGCCGTTCCGGCCAGCGCACACCCCACCGGGAGCCCGCCCCGGTCAGAAGCAACGTCCGACCGGTGTTGTTCCGACCGTGCGGGATGGCCGCGGTGAATCGGCTCACCACCCGGGTTAGTCGCGTTACACCAACGCGCCGCACACCGGTCAATCCGGGTTTCGGCGAGGAACATGGAGACATGACCAGGACGCCCTCGATGCCAGTGACCGTCTCCGTCGCCCGACGCACCGACCCGGCGCGAACCCCGGAGATGGTGGCGTGGATGCGCGCCGGTACGGCGTTGGCGGAGGCGTTTCCCGGCTTTCTCGGGGCCGGATGGATCCGCAGCGCACCCGGATCCGGCGAGTGGCACATGCTCTACCGGTTCGCCGACGACGAGACGCTGCGTCGCTGGGAGGAGTCACCGCAGCGGCACTGGTGGCTGGCCTCGGCGCAGGGCGTCGTCGAGCACACCCAGGTGGAACGCCGGACCGGGGTCGAGGGCTGGTTCTCCCGGCAGGTTGTCGAGCCGGTCAGCGCAGAGCCGACCGCTCCGCCACCGTCGCCGCCGCGTTGGAAGCAGGCGGTGACGATCTGGTTGGCGTTCTTCCCCCTCAGCCTGACCGCGACCCTGCTGACCGGCCGGCTCATCCCGGATGTCCCGGTGCCGGCTCGGGTACTGATCATGACATTGACGCTGACACCACTGATGACGTACGTGGTGTTGCCCCGGATCACCCAGGCGCTCGGCTGGTGGCTGCACGGTCGGCCTCGCCCCCGCGGCCCACGATAAAGAACCGCGGACAGCGGTTCCCGCGCCGGCTGGCGCCGCACCGCGATTCGGTGCTGCATTTCCGACACTGCCCGACCACCACCCCGCCCGCGCCCATAGAGTGCCCAGGCAATCACTCGCCGCTCGGCCGCTTGGGGAAGCCATGCCTCGACGCTGGGTCACCGCCGTCGTCTGCCTACTCGCGCTCGTCGCACTCGCCTGCGAAAGCGGCGGCGGCACAGCACCCAGCCCCGATCCAGGGTCACCCGGCACCGAGGCCGGCGGGATCGCCGCCCTCGGCGATTCGATCAGCACCGGCTTCGGTTCCTGCCTGGTAGTGGCCCCGTGCGAACGCAACTCCTGGTCAACCGGGAACAGCCTCCGGATGGAGAGCCACTACCGACGGCTACTGGAACATGATCCGGCGCTCCGTGGGCAGGCGTTCAACCACGCGCAGGCGGGAGCCCGGGCGTCCGCGCTAGCCGGCCAGGCGGAGCAGGCGACGCGGAACCGACCGGGCCGGATCACCGTACTCATCGGCGCCAACGACGTCTGTCACGGCGAAGTAGCGGCGATGACCCCGGTGGAGACGTTCCGGAGTCAGGTGGACCGCGGGCTACAGGTGCTGGATGCGGAGCTGCCGAAGGCGCGGCTGCTGGTGGTGAGCATTCCGGACCTGTACCGACTCTGGGAGGTGGGGCACACCAACGAACGGGCGGTACGGGCCTGGAGTCTGGGAATCTGCCCGGCCCTGCTCAAGAATCCGACCTCCACCGACCCGGCGGATCGTTCCCGACGAGACGCCGTACGCGAACGGGTCGCCGACTACAACGAACAGCTCGCCGCGGCCTGCGCGGCGTACGGCTCCCGCTGCCGCTACGACGACGGTGCCGCCCACCGGCTCCGGTTCACGCTGGACCTGGTCAGCACCTTTGACTGGTTCCACCCCAACCTCGCCGGCCAAGAGCGGCTCGCCGAGGTCACCTGGGAAGCCTGGGGACGCATCGCCTGACGTGGCAGTCCCCGGTGTCATCACACCGGCAACCCACCCCACTGTGCTGGTGGTACAGCGCCTGCGAGCGCGCGGCGAGTTCCCTGGTTGCCGAGGAACTCGCCCAGGTACCCAGGATGATGGCGACGCCCGGCAGCACCTTCGCGACAACCCGTTTGGTGGCCCGCGCACCGGCCATCTGGGCAAGTTGGGCACCGAGGCGAAGCGTCACCTGGCCGAGCGGGGCCGGAGCGGGCTGGGCCGGACCGGGTTGGGCCGGACCGAACAGGGCCGGGCCGAACGGGGCCGGACGGAGCGGGGCCTGGCCGGCGCCAGGGCCGAAGAGCGCATCAGCGCGCTCCCGGCCGGCGGCCGCCCCGAGCGCGAGCCGTGCGTCGTGCGCGGCCTGGTGCACCTTCTGCAACACCAGCAGGTCAACGGCGCGATCATGGTGCGTGGCGTCCAGCCCGTGGGCGGCTGCGACGTGCAACACCATCCGGGCCTGCGTCCAGGCGAGGAGACCCACGTCGATCACCAGGCCGGGCAGGCCCGGTGCTCCGGAGGCCACCTCGGGGAACCGGGCGTGGTTGACGAATCGGCGAACCGCCTGCTCGGCCAGGTCCTCCTCCGGCACCGTCTCGGACTGCTCGGCGCGGACCCGCCGCGCCCACCGAGCCGCCTCCGGACCGAGGTGGCGCACCGCTGCCAGGGCGAGGTGCTCCGGCGCGTACTGCGGGTCCTCGCGCATCCGGTCCCACAGCTCGGCTGGCGGCTCCGCGACAGCCGGGGCCGCCTCGGGTGTCTGCGGCGGGCGAGCGTCGGGCTGACCATCGGCGGGCGCGGCATCAGTCACTGTGGGCTCCCCGGGGTCTGTGGCTGGGCGGCCTACCTGCCAGCTTCACCGCTGGCGCGGACAGGGTCAACGCTGGGAGCGGAGGAACGTCCCGATCCGGTGGTTGCGAGACATGTCGGCCTCCTTCCGTGGTGCTGTATCCAGATGTAGCTCGCCGGGGCAACCTCCGCACGGAGCCCACCCAATGTCCGTCCACTGTGGCTCACAGTCGCTGGGCGTACGGCGAGTTGACGCCGGTCGCCGGGCCCGTCCCCGGCCGGCAGGGGCGTCCCGGCGTAGCGAACACCCCATCCTGGCAGGCCCGGCCGGAAGCGCGGACCGGGGCCCGGCCTGGGGCACGGCGGAATGCCGCGGGACTGCGGGTAGTTTCCCCAACCGGGTGCCGTTCGTGCATGACGGCCCACAGCCACATCCAGGGAGGTCCGCACCGGTGCTCGACCCACACGAGCTCTACGAACTCACCGACGATCTGCCCGACCTCGGGCAGCCCGTCCTGATCCAGGCGCTCTCCGGCTTCGTTGACGCCGGTAACGCCACCCGGTTGGCGCGCGAGCAACTACTCACCTCGCTCGACGCGCGGCCGGTGGCCCGGTTCGACCTGGACCAGCTCTTCGACTACCGCTCGCGCCGGCCGGTGATGACCTTCGTCGAGGACCACTGGGAGTCCTACGACGCGCCGGCCCTGGAGCTGCACCTGCTCCGGGACGACGCCGACACCCCGTTCCTGCTGCTCACCGGCCCCGAGCCGGACCTGCAGTGGGAACGCTTCGTCGCCGCCGTGGCCGGGCTATCCGCCCGGTTGGACGTCCGGCTGACCGTCGGGCTCAACGCCATCCCGATGGCGGTGCCACACACCCGCCGCACCGGCGTCACCGCCCACGCCACCCGACGTGAGCTCACCGCGGGCTACGAGCCATGGCTGCAACGGGTGCAGGTGCCGGGCAGCATCGGACACCTGCTGGAGTACCGCCTCGGCGAGCAGGGCCGGGACGCGCTGGGCTTCGCGGCGCACGTGCCGCACTACGTTGCGCAGACCGAGTACCCCGCCGCCGCCGAGGTGCTGCTCGCCTCAGTGTCACGCAGCACCGGGCTCCTCCTTCCCTGCGAAAATCTGCGGGCCGCGACCGAGGCGGTACGGACGGAAATCGACCGGCAGGTTGCCCAGACCGAGGACGCCGCAGCGCTGGTCCAGGCGCTGGAGGAGCAGTACGACGCCTTCGCCCGGGGACGCGGCCAGCCGAACCTGCTCAACACCGGGTCCGAGGCCCTGCCGACCGCCGAAGAACTGGGTGCCGAGTTGGAACGTTTTCTGGCCGAGCAGACCCGCCCCAACGACAACCCCGGCGGCTGAACCGGCCGCCGGCTCCGACGGGACGCCAAGTCGACCGCAGGACCGGTCGGAGGGTTGAGCCCGGTCACCTACGGCCCAACGGGCCACGCCGAGAGTGCGGGACGGGGAGCGGCACCGAGTGCCCTCCCCGACAGCCCGTCGGCGACACGCCCCGGGCGCGCGGCAGGTCGGCGACAGATCGGGCAGGCTGGGACCATGCGCCTGGCGACGTGGAACGTCAACTCCGTTAAGGCCCGCCTGCCTCGGCTGCTCGACTGGCTGGCGGGCACGAAACCCGATGTGGTCTGCCTCCAGGAGACCAAGTGTCCGGACGGCGCGTTCCCGGTCGCCGAGGTTGGCGCGCTCGGCTACACGGTCGCCAGCCACAGTGACGGCCGGTGGAACGGGGTCGCCATTCTGTCCCGGGTCGGCCTGACCGATGTCACCCTCGGCTTCCCCGACGAGCCGGGCTTTCCCGAGCCGGAGGCCCGCGCCCTCGCCGCCACCTGCGCCGGACTGCGGGTCTGGTCGGTCTACGTGCCCAACGGCCGGACCCTCGACGACCCGCATTACGCGTACAAACTGGCCTGGCTCGGCGCACTGCGGGACGCGCTGGAGGGCGAACTGACCGGCGGTGCGCCGTTGGTGGTGTGCGGCGACTTCAACGTGGCGCCCACCGACGCGGATGTCTGGGATCCGACCCTGTTCACCGGCTCCACCCACGTCACGCCCGCCGAACGAGCCGCGCTCGCGGCGCTACGCGACCTGGGCCTCGCCGATGTCGTACCAACCCCGATGAAGGGCCCGCACCCGTTCACCTACTGGGACTATCGGGCCGGAATGTTCCATCAGAACAAGGGCATGCGGATCGACCTGGTGTACGCCTCGGCTCCGTTCGCCCGCGTCGTCCGGGCCGCATACGTGGACCGGGAGGCCCGCAAGGGTAAGGGCCCCTCCGACCACGCTCCGATCGTCGTGGACGCCGACCCTGCCCCGGCGGTGGAGGCGTTCTGAGTGCCGGCCGGCGACAATTCATGCCACACTCCGCGTTACCAGTCAATCGCCGAGGGTAGGATTGACTTTAATTGGACCGTCGGGGATATTCCTAGTGGCACGTTGACTTACCGGGACGGTAACGGTTAGATCCTGAGATTCAACCGACACCACCACCCCGACAATACGCCCAGATCTCCCCCCACCCTTAAAGGCGCAGACGAGGCTTCGAGAATGCTCAATCGAACAATAGAGTTCGCCAAGCAACACACACCCAATCTAACGCGCCGGATGGCCCGCCGCGTAGAGCTCGAGGCCCACAATGCGAGAAAGCGGCTCCTCGTCCCGGTGGTCAGTCGGTGCGAGTTCGACAACATCTACCACTGCACCGTACACAAGACCGGCAGCCAGTGGATCAAAGCCCTGTTCAGCGACCCAACCGTCTACCGCCACTCCGGCCTACTCCCCTACGACCCACGATTCTACAAGCGACGCAGCGTACCCCTCGTTCCACCCGGCCGGGCAGGCCTGGCCTTGTTTCAGTCTTACCCGGGCTTCGAGAAGATTTCAAAACCCGGCACCTATCGCGCCTTCTTCGTAATTCGCGACCCACGCGATATCGTCATCTCAAGCTACTTTTCGCTGCGCAACTCACACGCCCCCATGGGCGATATCCTCCAGGTACGCAAGAAACTACAGGAAATCCCGATGAAGGAAGGGTTGATCTACGTCATCGAACGCCACTCCAAGCGGAACCTCTTCAAGCGGCTCCGGTCGTGGTCGGTCGCCCCGAGCTCCGAGACCTTCCGTCTGTTCCGCTACGAGGACCTGACCGGTGAGCGGCAGCCGGAGGAGGTGGACCAGCTGATGCGGCACTGCGGAATCACCCTGCCCGCCACCGAGCTGGAGGCCCTGTTGTCCCGCTACAGCTTCACCAAGATGCGGAAGGATCGGGAAACCGCGGGGAAAGTTTCCCACTACCGAAAGGGCAAAGCCGGCGACTGGCATAACCACTTCGACGACGAGGTTTACGCGGCTTTCACCGCGGCGACCGGAAATCTCGTTGAGCTCCTCGGCTACCCGGCCCGCGACGCGGTTTCCTGACCGGGATCACCGGGCCCGGTCTCACGTCATCGTGGCGAAAGCGATGACGTTGTCGGCGTAGCCGGTGCGGCCCCCCACCCAGGCTCCACCGCAGGTGATCAGGCGCAGCCCGGCCGGCCCGGAGTCGCCGTACACCCGCTCGGCGGGAAGCTGGTCCTTGGGGAATCGCTCCACCGAGTCGACCCGGAATCCCACAACCGAGCCGTCGGCGCGGGTCACCTCGATCGGGTCACCGGGACTCAGCCGGTGCAGGTCAACGAAGACCGACGGACCATCCCTGGTGTCAACGTGACCGACGATGACCGCCGGCCCCGGCTCGCCAGGAACCGGCCCCCGGTCGTACCAGCCGGTCTCGTGCGCCCGCTCCAACGGCGGGACGGCGATCGAGCCGTCCCGGGCCTGCCCCACCGGCGCGATCGGGGCGGCGACACCGATCGCGGGTACGGCGAGGCGGACCGGCTGGCTGGTGACAGGTTCCGGCCCGGCGCCACCGGCGGGTCGGTCCACGTCCGCCGTGCTCGCCCACTCCAGCGAGCCGGTGGTCCGGCCCAGCCCGGCGCCCGTGGCGAAGACCCCCACCAGCACCAGCAGCACGGCGAGCGGTACGGACCACGGGCTACGCCGGCCCGCCGGTCGGCGGGCCGTGCGGGCCGTACGAATCGCACGGGCCCTGGTCATCGGCGGGTAGCCCCGCGGAGCCGCCGGAGGGACACCAGCCACACCACCAGACCGACCACGGTCAGCCCGACCCCGACCGGCAGCAGCAGCTCCGCGGAGAAGTTGCTGGCGGACCCGCCAAATCCGGTGGCCGGGCCACGACTGGACGTGACCGACTTGACGACCTGGAGCATCGTTGACGCGGTCTCACCGTCGCGGCACTCCAGTTTGACCCGGTAGCTGCCGGGCAGGGTTCGTTCCCGCACCATCGCCGTCGCGGTCAACAGCCCATTGTCCGGCTTGACCTGGACGCGGCCGAAGGCGTCGGACCAGACGTTCGCCGGGATGGAGTTGTCCCGGCAACTCGCCCGGATCCAGACCAGGTAGCCCGCCTTCACCGTGCTCGGACTCACCTCAACGAAGACGGTCGACGGCTTCGGCCCCTCGGGCTGCATGGGCGCGGCCACCGGGCGAAGTTCCCCCTCGGGATTCGACGCCGTGACCGGGGATGACCAGGCCGACGCCGCGACCGGGGATGACCAGGCCGACGCCGCTTCGGCAACAGCCGGTCGGGCCAACGCCACCTGGGCTGACGCCGGCCCAGCCGTCGCGTTCGTGGCCCCGACCGCGAGCAGCGGGCCGACGACCGCGACCGCGATCGTCGCCACCAGGCCCCCGCGGGTCCCCTGCACCACAGCCCCCTCCCGACCCGGCTGGGCTGCCCTGCACACCCGGCCTGCCACACGGGGAATCCCGACATCCCCGTCGCACATCACATCCGATTCGGCGCGGTCCTCGCGTACGCTCGGATCGCTGTGACCATCACCGACTCTCACCCCACCGCGCCCGCGCGGAGCATCCGGACCTTTCACCCGCGACGCGGCCGGATGTCGCCGCGCCAGACCAGCGCGCTGCAACAGCTGTGGCCGCGGTACGGCCTGACCGTCCCGGAGGTGCCCGGCACGCCAGTGGAGCCGGCTGTCCTGTTCCCGCGCCGGGCGCCCCTGGTGTTGGAGATCGGTTCTGGGATGGGCGACGCCACCGTGGCGATGGCCTCCGCCGATCCGGACCGAGACTATCTGGCGGTTGAGGTGCACACGCCGGGAATCGCCAACCTCCTCGACCTAGTGGAGCGGCACTCCCTGAGCAATGTTCGGATCGCCGAGGGCGACGCGTTGGACCTAGCCAGCGCTCTGCCCACCGGCTCACTCGACGCGGTACACGTCTTCTTTCCGGACCCGTGGCCGAAGGTCCGCCACCACAAACGGCGCCTCATCCAGCCCGATCACGTCGCCCTGCTGCGCTCGCGGTTGGCGACCGGGGGCACGCTGCACTGCGCGACCGACTGGGCCGAGTACGCGGAGGCGATGCGGCGGACCTTGGACGCCGATCCGGGGCTGGTGAACCCGCACGAGGGCTTCGCGCCCCGTCCCGAGCACCGCCCGGTGACGAAGTTCGAACGCCGCGCCCGGACTGCCGGCCGACCGGTGGCCGACCTGATCTACCACCGCCGCTGAGCCCCCGCGAGGCGCCGATGACCGGCCCGGTTGGCGCGGGCGGTGATGGTCGGGGCACCATGGACCCCGCCATGACACTTACCGCCGCGCTGCCGGCCAGCGCCGACCCCGACACCCTGTACGACGCGTTCGCCGGTTGGGCCTCCGAGCGCGGCCTCGATCTCTATCCGCACCAGGAGGAGGCGGTCATCGAGATCGTCTCCGGCGCGAACGTGATCATGAATACGCCGACCGGGTCCGGCAAGAGCCTGGTCGCGATGGCGGCGCACTTCGCCGCGCTCGCCGACGACCGGACGACCTTCTACACGGCCCCGATCAAGGCACTGGTGTCGGAGAAGTTCTTCGCGCTCTGCGAGGTGTTCGGGGCCGACAACGTCGGCATGCTCACCGGCGATGCCAGCGTCAACCCGGATGCGCCGGTCATCTGCTGTACCGCGGAGATTCTGGCCAACCTCGCGCTGCGGGAGGGCACCCGCGCGGACGTCGGCCAGGTGATCATGGACGAGTTCCATTTCTACAGCGAGCCGGACCGGGGTTGGGCCTGGCAGGTGCCGCTGATCGAGCTACCGCAGGCACAGTTCATCCTGATGTCCGCCACGCTCGGGGACACCACCCGGTTCGTTGCCGACCTCACCCGCCGCACCGATCGCCCGACCGCCGTCGTCCAGACGGCCGAACGCCCGGTCCCTCTCCTCTTCTCGTACGCCACGACGCCGATGCACGAGACCCTCGAGGAGCTACTGGAGACCCGCGAAGCCCCGGTGTACGTCGTACACTTCACCCAGGCTGCGGCCCTGGAACGGGCCCAGGCGCTGATGAGTGTCAACGTCTGCACCCGGGCCGAGAAAGACATGATCGCGGCGGCGATCGGAAGCTTCCGCTTCACCTCCGGCTTCGGCAAGACCCTGTCCCGGCTGGTCCGACACGGCATCGGCGTACACCACGCAGGGATGCTGCCCAAATACCGCCGCCTGGTCGAGACGCTGGCCCAGGCCGGGCTCCTCAAGGTCATCTGCGGTACGGACACCCTCGGGGTCGGCATCAACGTACCGATCCGCACCGTGCTCTTCACCGGGCTGTCGAAGTACGACGGCACCCGGACCCGGCTCCTCAAGGCCCGCGAGTTCCACCAGATCGCCGGCCGCGCCGGACGAGCCGGCTTCGACACCCTCGGCCGGGTCGTGGTGCAGGCACCCGAGCACGTCATCGAGAACGAGAAGGCCCTGGCGAAGGCCGGCGACGACCCGAAGAAGCGCCGCAAGGTCGTCCGGAAGAAGCCACCGGAGGGGTCGATCGGCTGGGGCAAACCCACCTTCGAACGGCTGGTTGAGGCCGATCCGGAGCCCCTCGCCTCCAGCTTCCAGGTCAGCCACGCCATGCTGCTCAACGTCATCGGCCGCCCCGGCGACGCGTTCGCGGCGATGCGACACCTGCTCACCGACAACCACGAGGACCGCGCCGCCCAGCGCCGGCACATCCGCCGCGCCATCGCCATCTACCGGGCGCTGCGCGCCGGCGGCGTCGTCGAAGAGCTACCCGAGCCGGACGAGTCCGGCCGCCGGGCCCGACTCACCGTCGACCTCCAGCTCGACTTCGCCCTCAACCAGCCGCTGTCGCCCCTCGCCCTCGCCACCATCGAGCTCCTCGACCGCGAGTCCCCGGCCTACGCCCTGGACGTGCTCAGCGTGATCGAGTCGATCCTCGACGATCCGCGCCAGGTGCTCTCCGCGCAGCAGTTCAAGGCGCGCGGTGAGGCGGTCGCCGCGATGAAGGCCGAAGGCATCGAGTACGAGGCCCGCCTCGAACTGCTCGACGAGGTCACCTGGCCCAAGCCCCTCGCCGAGCTGCTGGACAACGCCTACGAGATGTACCGCCAGGGGCACCCTTGGGTGGCCGACCATCAGCTCTCCCCCAAGTCCGTCGTCCGGGACATGTACGAGCGGGCGATGACCTTCGGCGAATTCGTACAGTTCTACGGGTTGACCCGGTCCGAGGGCCTCGTCCTGCGGTACCTCGCCGACGCGTACAAGACGCTCCGGCACACCGTCCCCGAGGACGCCAAGACCGAGGAGCTGGTCGACCTCATCGAGTGGCTGGGCGAGCTGGTCCGCCAGGTCGACTCCAGCCTGATCGACGAGTGGGAGCGGCTGCGCAACCCCTCCGACGTGGACGAGGTCGCCGTCGCCCTGGACGACCAGCCGACGGCGATCACCCGCAACACCCGGGCCTTCCGGGTGCTGGTCCGCAACGCCCTGTTCCGTCGGGTGGAGCTGGCCGCCCTGCACCGCTGGGACGAGCTGGGCGAGCTGGACAGCGCCACCGGCTGGGACGCCGCCGCCTGGGAAGACGCCCTGGAACCGTACTTCGAGGAGTACCCGGAGATCGGCATCGGGCCGGACGCCCGCGGGCCGGCGCTGCTGCTGATCGAGCAGGGCAGCACGACCTGGACCGTACGCCAGATCCTGGACGATCCCGAAGGTGACCACGACTGGGGAATCAGCGCCGAGGTGGACCTCGCCGCCTCCGACGAGGCGGGCGCGGCGGTCCTCCGGATCACCGGGGTCGGGCAGCTCGGCGGCTGACACCCGGCCGGGGCTCAGTCGTCGCCGTCCGGGTGGAAGCCGGTGCGTTCGCCGCCCGCGGGCTAGTGTTCGCGGCGTCGCCAGAACTGACGGGCGGCGAAGCCCTCCCGGCGGAGCCAGTGCTCGGTGTAGACGATTCGGTTCGCCTCGATCACCACCAGGGTGTCCCGTGGTGGTTCGGCGAGTGACCGGCCCCGTTCGGCGTGCTCGTTCTCCCACCGGAACGCCGCCCAGTAGGGCTCGCGGTCGGGGTGCTCGGGTGGCAGCACCCGAGCCTCGTTGAAGAGCTGCGCGCCGCGACTGCTGGCCAGCCCGACCAGCGGGGCGAAGACACCCACCGAGACCCGCGGGTCAGCGGCGATGTTGCGCAGCTTCGGCGACCGCGGTGCGGCGGTGAACAGCACCGCGAAGTCAAGCGGGTAGTAGCGCACCGGGGTGGCCAACGGCCCGTCGGGCCCGACCGTGGCCAGCACGCACATGTTCTGCGACGAGAGCAGGTTACGGATTCGCTCCGCAAGCCGGTCCCGCGGCAGTCGCCGCGTCGGCGCGGGTTCCGCGAGCCACGGATTCGTCAACGGCATCGCTGCGTTCCCCCCATCATGCGATGATCATTCGCGAACACCGTATCGATGCCGAGGTCGGTGCGGCGCTCGAGAGTGGACTCACCGGGTGCGCTTCGCGTAGGCGACTGTCCGGTGGGCGTCGCGCCAGGCGATCCAGGCGGTCCGGAGCCGAGGCAGGGAGACGGCTTCGCCGCACCGTCTGGCGCTGAGGTGGCCGATCAGCCAGGTGGGAGCGTTCGCCTGCTTGATGGCCTGCGTCTTGGTGAGGAGCTCGCCGTGGTCGAGGGCGTGCCGGCCTCGCGCCATGGCGGTGAGACCGAGCTCGGCAATCGTGGGTTCCAGCCACCACCAGGGACGCCGGACAGCCAAGCCCCAGTAGCCCGTCAGCTCCGCCCGCGCCGCTGCTCGGACGTCGGCGTCCGACACCTCGGGAAAGACCTCGCGGGGCGAGCGCCCAAAGACCTCGTATCCGTGTCGCACCAGCTCCGCCCGGGTGACCCGGGAAAGAGTGCGGTGAACGAAACGGCCATGAGACCAGGTGGGATGCGGTAGCTCGAGCTCCGCAACGGTCGCGCCGTCGACGTACCCGCACCCGAGCTTGGTTCCCGCGCCACTTCCGCGGTCGAGACGGCGGTGAATGGCAGCGAGGGCCTCCTTCCGGCCGGCGTCGACGTGCCCATCCACGAGCGCGACCAGATCAAGGTCGCTGACGCCCGGAATGTAGTCGCCGGTGGCCAACGACCCGGCGACCATCAGGTCGCTGACCCAGCCGAGACCTCGCAGTTCGTTGCCCAGATCGTGGACCGCAGCGGGTGCTATCGCCATGCCGGCGAGGGTAGCGAGCACCCGCAACCCGCCAACCAGGACGGGAGCCAGGCGAACATCATTGAGCCATCGCGCCTACCACCTTCGACCACGTTGCCCGCAAGGGACGAACCTGATCGGGTCTCACCGACTGGGGCTCCCGCGTTTCACTCTCGAAGAGTTCGTTTGGCATGTCGTAGTACTTCGTTGTTCGGCCCAGGTGCGCCATGCCGAGCCGACGGCAGACTGCCTGAGAGGCCCGATTGTCCGGGTGCGTGACCGCGATGACCCTCGTCAGCCCCCGGTCGAACGCGTCCGACAGGACCGCCGCCGCTGCCTCGGTGGCGTAGCCGTGCCCCCAGGATTCCGGATGCAGCTGCCAGCCGATCTCGACCTCGGTCGGCCCACCGGCCGGCTCCCCTGCCGACAGCGGAATCGGCTTGAGCAGGAGATTACCGACCAGCCGGCCGTCCGTCGCCGTGGTGACAGCCCAGATCCCGTGGACCGGATCGTCGATGGCGCGGCGGCGTGCGATCGAGGCGAGGGCACGCTCGCGATCGTTCATGATCGTGGGCTGCGGGCCCACAAATCGCACCACCTCCCAGCGCGACTCAAGATCAAGCAAAAAGTCGGCATCCTCGTCCTGCCAAGGACGCAGCCGGAGGCGGTCACTCACAATGGTGCGCATGCGATCCATCTAGCCAACACCCGGCACCAGGACTCAACCCGATTTTTCGGCACTTGCGCCCGGTGTTCGCAGTCCGCGCTGCAGCACCCTCTCATGGCGAATGCTGTGCGTCGATCCAGTTGGCGCGCGCGAGCCCGCACAACTTGTCGCGCGATGGGTGATTCATCGGCATGAGCCGATCACCACACCGACGAGAACGATCACGAAGACCAACGCGGTGATTAACTTCTGCCTGGTTGTCGGTGGCGCCGCGGGCGGCGACTCGGCACGCACCCGGTCCCCGTCAGGCAACGGGGGCGGCCCGTCCGGAACGGGATGGGCACGATGCTCCCGCCTTCCGTCGTCAGCCATCACAGTCGCCGCAGCCCAGCGAGCACAGCCTGAAGCGCATCCAATCCTGGGTACGGGGTGGAGTACACCCGCGCCCGGACCACGGCACGACCATCAGCCCTCACCTTCCGCAGACGCTCCAGATCACTTTCCGAGACGACAGCCCAATCGCGATTGATGTTGATGGGCTCGGCAACCACGGTCCGGCGCCTATACAGCGGGAGCTGCCGGATGGAGACTTTCGGCATGATCAACCTCCTAGCCATGAACCAATCTCGCACTGAGACTGCATCCATCAGCTCATAGACAACGGTGACCTGGTTGATCCACTGCGAGGCTTCATTTCTTGTCGAATTCCACCTTCCAGAATGAACGTCAAGCACCTAGCCTGGAAGCTATCCGGCCATGTTGGAGAGATGTAGAAGATCCAGGCTTGACCGGTGAGAAGCCATGGAGAATCGGAAGCTTCAATTGGGGAAGGGTTGGGGAAATGGGCATGACAGCCTCTGGCCCAGCTCAACCAGGAGAACCGACGGATACGAGTCCACGTCGTACCCTCCTCCGTGGGTGCATACGCTGGTCTTGACGGACCCTTTGTCATCGCGACCTCGGCGGACCTGGGTGATGTGGGCTACCTTGACAACCGGCTTCGGGGTCAGGTGGTTGAGCGACCCGCCGAGGTCGCAGCGCTCCGGGAACAGTGGGAAGCCACGCTTGCCGAAGCGCTCACCCTGAACCAGTCAACCGAGTTGATGATGGAGGTAGCGAAAGCATGGACTTGACCGGCGCACGCTGGCACAAGAGCACTCGCAGCGGCAGCAACCAGGGGGCATGTGTCGAGGTTGCCTCCAACCTCGTTGGCATCGTGGGTGTCCGGGACTCCAAGGACCCGACCGGGCCGGCGCTGGTGTTCGGGCCGACAGCGTGGCGGGCCTTCGTCGCTCAGCTCTCCGAGTAGCTGTAGACCCGACCGGCCCGGCCAACCCGACTTGAGACGTTAGGAGCCTCCAACCTCGAAACTGAGGTTGGAGGGTCCACTATGCGTTTTAATACGGCCACGGTTGGTTGCACGCTGAAGTGGGTAAGGTTCCTACCTCCCGATCACGAGACGAGTCCGACTCGGACCGCGAGGTCGCGGGCATCGTCTCGGGTGGCACGCGGGCCGCCGAGCAGGTCCACGGTGATCTGACGGGCGTACCCGTTGAAGCGGATCGTCTCTGGGGCGGACTCGTACGCATGCCGCAGCATCGCCACCGTCGCTTCCGTATCGCCCTTGCCGTAGTGCGCCCGGGCGACCTCGATCAAATGGCGCGCCCGGCGCGGCCTCGACGGGATCGCTGCCGCATCGTGGCGGCGGGCCTGCCGCACCGCCTCGCCGGACTTCTGCAACTCCACCGCCACGGTCACTGCGTGCGCGCCCATGATGGCCCGGGAAAACGACGTCTGCGGCTGGTAGAAACCCTGCGGTAGGCGCTGCGCCACGCGATCCGCGCGATCCCAGTACCGCCAGGCCCGCCCCTCCGTGCCGGCACGAGCCGCCGTGTATGCGGCCTCGAAGTTCAGCGCACCCCACAGCGCCAGCAGATTCGTGCTCCCATCGACCGCGGCCGGCTCCACGGCCGAGAGCACGTCCAGCGTCACCGCCATCGCGGTGTCCCAGTCCCCAGCATCTCGATGCACCTGGCACAGGAACCACCCCGCACCGGCCACCGCCTCCGGGTCACCGGACTCCTGCGCCACCACCATCGCCCGACCCGCCACCCGCCACAACAACTCGGCAGCAGGCTGGTACGCGATGAACATCTGCGCCAACCCGAGCGTCTCCGCCAGCAACGCCTGCGCCTGCCGCCGTTCGGCACCCTCGTACCCCAACACCGCGTGCTGCGCATCCCGTAGCAAACCCGGCAACAACCCGCCCAGCACCGTCCGATGATCCGACGCCTGATGACGTGCCCGCCAAGCCACCGCCAGCCGCTCCCTCAGCCGGGACAAGGACTCCGCCGGGACGTCATCAGCGAACACGATCCGGTTCACCGCATCCCGCACCGACGCCAACGCCGGATGCTCCGGCCCACTGACCACCACAGACCGGTCACCCAACTCCACGGCCAGGACAGACACGTCGATCTTCAGAGCGCGCGATCCGATCCAGCATCGGAAGTCGTGGCGGCAAGATCCGGTCGGTCTCGACCGCCTTCACCCACTCGGCGCTACGGCCCACCAACCCGCCAAGCACCACCCGGGTCTTTCCGGACCGCTCCCGATAGACCTTCAACCGTTGCCCGAATGTCAGCTCTGGCAAGGAATCCACCCGGAACCTCCTCGCGTTGCACTGAACGCACCACCGACCCAGCAGGCCGAAGTCACGCCCAACGCTAGCGCTTTGCGGGTTGCCTCATAACCCGCACACGCCGATCACCCCTGCATGCTGACAGGCACCCCCGACCTCGCTGGAAAGCCCGGTTTGAGGGCTCTACGGTGCATTAACCGCTGATGGTGGTAGCGGCCCGGCACACCGCGTCATCGGCGCGACCATCGGCCGGGGGCCGCTCGAATAGACCTAGTTGGACAGATACGATCGCGGCCAGCAGACTAGCCCCGCTGGGATCGTCGAGCTACCCGCTCCTCGGAAGGGAATCCGCATGTCCAGGTACGACGCGATTGTCATCGGAGCCCGCTGCGCAGGCGCGTCCACCGGCATGCTCCTGGCCCGACAGGGGCACCGGGTGCTGGTATTAGACCGATCGAGCTTCCCCAGCGACGTCATCTCGACCCACTTCCTCTGGCCGCACGGGACCTCCTACCTGAACCGGTGGGGCCTGCTGGACCAGGTGCTGGCGGTCACCCCATCGCACACCGAGGTCACATTCGTCAACGATGGCATTCCGCTCACCGGCTCGGTGCCGGACGAGCTTCTGCGCGCGTACTTCCGCGACTGGCATGGCGACGACTCGGGCGTGGTGCGCACGTACGCCTCGGTGCGCCGCCACGTGCTCGACCAGATGTTGGTCGAGGCGGCGAGTAAGGCCGGCGCCGAGGTGCGGACAAACTTCACGGTGCGGGAGCTCATCACCGAGGGCGACCAGGTCGTCGGGGTACGGGGACGCGACTCCGACGGGCAGTTGGTCGAGGAGCGCGCCCGGATCGTGATCGGCGCCGACGGGCGCAACTCGTTCGTCGCCCGCACCCTCGGCCTGCCGAAGTTCGACGAGCGGCCCCGGTGCACCTTCGCCTACTGGAGCTACTACTCCGGCTTCGACCTGGGTCCGGCGCAGCTGCACCGACGTGGTCGGCTGGCCTGCGCCGTGGCACCCACCAACCACGACCAGAACATGGTGCTGGTCTGGGGACCGAGCGAGTGGTCCCGCGAGTTCCGTCGCGACGTGTCCGGCAACTTCCAGCGGGCGCTGGATTTCGTCAGCCCGGAGCTGGGCGAGGTGGTCCGGACGCAGGGCGTGCGGGCGGAGCGCGTCTACGGGACGTTGGATCAGTCCGCGTTCCTCCGGCCCCTGGCCGGACCGGGCTGGGTGCTGGTCGGGGATGCCGAGTCGGCCAAGGACCAGTGCACCGCGATCGGGATGACCCACGCGTTCCGGGGCGCGGAGCTGGTCGCCGACGCGCTGGGCCGGTGGTTCTCCGGGGACGTGTCGCTGGAGGCGGCGATGGCCAGCTATGAGGGCCGCCGCCGCAGCCAGAACGCCGCCGCCTACTACGACTACGTCTGCACGCTCGCGGAGATGCGACCGTACCGCCACGACGAACTGCAGTTGTTCGTGGCGTTGCGGGGAAACCAGCAGGAGATCGACCGGTTCGTCGCCACCCACGCCGACGTCGCGCCGGTCTCGGAGTTCTTCCAGGCGTCGAACCTCCTCCTCCTCAACGACGCCGCGAAGGAGACCTCGGCCGGGTACCCGGTGTTCGAGGACTACCCCGCGACCGCTCGGATGTACCAGCAGAACCTGTTCGCCTGACCCGTACCCCGCCCGGAGATCGACTGTGTCCCTTCCTGAGCTTGACCAACGCGACGACGACGAACTGATCGGGACCATCCTTGCGGCCGCCGGCCGGCAGGATCGGGAGGCGATGGCGGCAGCCGCGGCCGAGGTCTCCGAGATGACCCGCAACTGGGCCACCCACATCCCGTGGGACGAGTTCGACTCGTTGGACGAGACCGCCCTGAACGAGGTGGTCGCCGACCTGACCCAGATGTGGGAACCCGTCGACCTACAGGTTGACGCCGACGAGGAGTACGCGCTCGACAAGAACGCCTATGACTTCTACCGGCCGGCCGGCCGTAACCTGATGACCCGTACCGAGGAATTCCACGGGTGGGTCGAGGCGCGGCGGCGGACCGAGACGTGGCAGTACTCCAGGACGCTGGAAGCCGCACCGAACAGCATCGCCCAGATCACCAACGACATCGGCCGGCGTACCCGCGGGATCAACTTCAACTCGCAGGATTATCTGTCGTTCAACACGCACCCGGCGATCCGGGAGGCGGCGACCAAGGCGATGCGGGACTACGGTCCGCACAGCGCCGGGTCACCGATGGTGCTCGGGAACACTCGCATCTCCGACGAACTGGAGGCGTCGCTCGGCGAGTTGGTCCGGGCCGAGCAGGTGACGCTCTTCCCGACCGGGTGGGCCGCCGGCTTCGGGGCGATGGCGGGCCTGGTCCGCCAGGAGGACCACGTTCTGATCGACCGGCTGGCGCACTCCTGCCTCCAACAGGGAGCCCGGGCGACCACCCGCAACGTGGTGCGCTACGAGCACCTCAACGTGGAGGCGGTCCGTCGCCACCTGGTCGACATCCGTCGGCGCGACAGCCGCAACGGAATCCTCGTCGTCACGGATGGCCTCTTCTCGGTGGACGCTGACTGGCCGGACCTGGTGACCCTGCAGCGGGTGTGCCGGGAGCACGACGCGACGCTGCTCGTCGACGTGGCGCACGACCTGGGTTCGATGGGCCCGGGTGGCACCGGTGTTCTCGGGTTGCAGGAGGTGCTCGGCGACATCGACATCGTGATGGGGGCCTTCTCCAAGACGTTCTGCTCCAACGGCGGCTTCGTCGCCTCGGCCTCCCCGGCGCTCAAGCAGTACCTCAAGATGTTCGGTGGGTCGCACTTCTTCTCCAACGCGTTGTCGCCCGTGCAGACCGCCGTGGTCCTGGAAGCATCGAAGATCATCCGCTCCGCGGAGGGCGACCTCCTCCGTTCCCGGCTGCGCACCGCCGTCACCGCGCTTCGCGATGAGCTGACCGGGCACGGGCTGACCTGTATGGGTGAGCCGTCGCCGATCGTGCCGCTTCTGATCGGAAATGAGAAGCTGGCGCGGATCGCGAACCGCCTGCTCTTCGACCGTGGGGTGCTCGCGTTCATGGTGGAGTTCCCGGTGACTCCCACCGGCTCGTCGCGGTTCCGGCTTCAGGTGCAGGCGAACCATGAGCCGGAGGAGGCACGCGCCGCAGCGAGGATCATCGCGGACGCGATCACGGACGCCCGCACCTACCTGTCCAGCGCCTTCGGGAGTACCGAGCGGTAGCCATCGCCACGCCTCATCAACCGACCCCGGCTGGCCCAGTCGTCCCGCCGGACGGTGATGCGGGAGGAGTCAGATCACGGCCAGGGCCTTGGTGATGTTCCGCTCGGCGAGAGCCAGCATCCACTGGCGGTTCGGGAAGTCGGTGTCGGCGATCCGAAGGGGACCCTCGATCAGAGACAGGACCTGGGCGAATCGGTAGAGCTCCAGCCGGTTGGGGTCGAGTTCGACGGACTGGAGCGCGGGGTACGCGTCGCCGAAGCGCAACTGCAGCCAGGCGTGCTCCCACTCCACGTCGAAGAACGTCAGCCCCTCGATGTCGATCATGGCGGGTGCACCGGAAGGCGGGACGAGCACGTGGTCCGGTCCGAGTTCGCCGTGTATCAGCCGGTAGTCGTGGCGAACGGTGACCGCGCCGCGCAGGCGCCGGAGATGGTCGGTGATTCGGTCGTGGGCATCGGCGAGCCGGGCGTCGCGGGCGGCCGCCGCGTCGAGGTGACCACGCGCCCGGTCCTGGATGATCTCCTCGGTGCTGCGGGTCTGTGGGGCCTCTCCGCGGGCGATGGCGGCAAGCAGCAGCGACCGCGACCTCCCTCGGGGCAGCCAGGTGTGGTGCGAGGCGAGGCCGGCAGGCCCGACAAGGGACGACCATGCTGTCCGGTCCACGTAAACCTGGCCAGCTGCCAAGGTGGTGGCCAGCGCCAGGACAGGTTGGCGTGGACAGGCGGACTGTGATCGTCCGGTACTAGCTGGCCGATTATTGGAGCCCGCGATGCCGATCCAGCCGGATCTTTCTTGTGACTCGTTGTCTGCGGGTGGTGAGTACACTGCCCGGCATGACTACGGATGACGATATGGCGGAGCGGGTTCCGCAGTCGCGGTTCCCACCGGGGCGGGTGACCGGTCGGGGGCGCGGCTGGTACCGAGGTGACTGCCATGTGCATTCGGCGCGCTCGAATGGTGGAGAGCTGACGCCGGAGCAGCTCGCGGCCGGTGCCCGTAAGGCCAGACTGGACTTCATCGCCATCACCGAGCACAACACGTCCGACACGCATGGCGTCTGGGGTCCACTCGCCGGTGACGATCTGCTGGTCATGCTCGGCCAGGAGGTCACCACCTGGACCGGGCACTGGCTGGCGCTTGGCATCGACCCGGGACAGGTGGTCGACTGGCGGTACGGCATTCGCGACGATGCGATCGACCGACATGTGGACCAGGTGCATCAAGCCGGTGGGCTGTGCGTAGCGGCCCACCCGCACGCGCCGTATCCCTCTGGCGTTTTCATGTACCCGTTCCACGGGTTTGACGTGGTAGAGGTGTGGAACGGGCTGTGGAGTTCGGACCTGCCCTGGAACGCTAACAATGAGGCGGCACTGGCCGAATGGGGTCGCAGCCTGGCTGACGACATCCGAGGTGGGCGATGGCGGCCAGCGTTGGGCAACAGCGACGCGCATCTGGAGGGCCAGATCGGTGTACCGCACACAGTCGTGTTGGCCGAGGAGCTGAGCACTGAGGCGGTCCTCGCCGGCATCCGGGCCGGCCGGAGCTGGATCGCCGAATCAGCCGCCATTGAGCTGTCGCTCACCGCCGCTGCTGGTGATCGTAGCGCCGGGATCGGTCAGCGGCTGAAGACCTGCGACGAGCCGGTTGTAGTACGGGTGGACGTAAGCGGCGTGCCATCAGGCATCGTCAGCTTCCACACCGATCGAGGCACGGTGCACCGCGAATCCTTGCCGAGCGACGGATCCGGTGCCGTGGAATGGCGCACCAGCGAGGCAGAATCGGCGTTCGTCCGCGTCGAGCTACGCCACCTCGGAGGGCACATGGCGGCGCTCACCAACCCCGTCATTTTGGCCAGTCTCTGAAGCGCTGCGTTCTCCGGCAGTCCAACGGAGCGCCCGGCCGGTTCGCCAGCGACCGGCGCGTGGTCGCCGAGCCGAACGAATGCCGACCAACCGACAGCGCAGCGATCAGCTCGTAGAAGGCGCTGCGACCGGGAACCGGCACCGCGCCCTCACCGTGTTCGGCGGTCAGTGCGGCGACGACCCGGCGCATCAACCGCTCTCGGGTGCCGGTCGAGGCATGCGTCTGCGCGTCCAGCTCCGCGCGGATCGCCGCAACCAGGCGCGGGTCCGCCCGCCCGGCGATGTCGTTGGTCTTGGTGGCCCGCTGGTCGACCAGTCCCCACAGCCCTTGCGCGGGCCTCCGCTCCCTCGGCGCCGACGAAGCCGACCTCAAACTCAGCCGTCAGCGGACCACCCAGGCCCTGCACCGCGCGCAGCACCCCAGCACCGTACCGGCTGGCCACCTTCAGCCGGACGTGGCCACGTCGTTGGCCATGCTCAAGCGGACTGGCCAACTTCGAGCGGACCGGACACATGCGTGGGTGAATTGTCCTGGTCGAGATCAGCTCAGTCGATTAGAATGTATGTACTAATCTCGCTGTTGAGCTGGGAGGATGCCCGTGACCGCGCCCACCCCCGCCACTCCCCTCGCCCCCTACACCACACTCCTTGGCTTCACCCGTTACGTCGACCGCACCGGCCCGACCAAGGCCACCTTCGTCGGCGGCCTGCGGCGGCAGCGGGCCAGCCGCTCCGGCTTCAACCCACATGGCCAGTTCGTCAAGGCCCTCAAGGCCGACATCGCCTTCCACACCAGCGGCACCCACCTCGATCGGGTGGTCGCCGCCGTCAAACCCCGGTGGCGTCCGCTCTACCAGGCGTTGGTGCCGGGGGCGATGGCCTGGCTGCTCTCCCTCGGCGCACCCCGGTCGGTCGACCTGGCCCAGACCCGCGACGCGCTCGCCCTGCTGGGCGACCTACCCGTGAAAATCAACCCACACTTCGGAATCCGGTACGCCGACGGGCGCGCCGAGGCCATTCGCCTGCACTTCGACGAGGCTCCGCCGAGCGACGAGGCAGCCCTGGCCATGCTGCACCTGATGGGCCGGCAGATGGAGGCGATCCTGCCGCACGCCGAACCCGTCTTGGTGGATGTCCGGCGGGGCCGGGCGTACCGTACGCCGGCAACCGCGAAACCGGCGGAGATCGAGCGCTGGCTGGCCGGCGAGGCCGTCGCCTTCCAAGCACTGTGGAGCACGGCGGCCTGACCACGAGGACGGCTGGAGCCGGCGGTGACAGCGGGCCGCTAACCCGCGGCGCCGCCGGCCCGATCGACCCGCTCGGCCGGGTACAGCAGACCGGGGACGAGCGCGTCGACGGCGCGCCCCAGCAGACGCCGGCTGTCCGGGGCCGTCTCCAGGCCAGAGACCAGGGCGACGCAGATCTCGGCGGCCGCGTCCGCGTCCGCCGCACCCGCCTCGGTGAAGAGATCCGCCAGCAGCGTCCGCAGCTCCACGGTGAACTCGGTGCAGATCTCGCCGAAGAGCCGGGCCTTGCTGTCCATGAGCTCGGCGGTGTGCGGCGAGTCCCCGATCAGGTGCAGGGACAGGTCGAGTTTGGCGGCCAGGACGCCCCGAATGCGCTGAGCATAGGGAGCGTCCTGGCTGGCGGCCTGCCGGGCGCGGGCCAGCGCCTGGGTGTGCAGGCGTCCGGCGAGTTGCCGGAACGCGTCGTCCTTGCCCCGAACGTACTGGTAGACGGCGGACCGAGAGACCCCCATCGCGGCGGCGATGTCATCCATCGTCGTCCGCCGTACGCCATACCTAGTCAAGCAGGTGTAGGTGGCGTCGAGGACGTCGGAGAGCCGACTACTGTCCATATCAGCTCAGTTTACCCAGCAGCTCCGTGGCGACCTGCGCGGAGGACGCCGGGTTCTGCCCGGTGACCAGGTTGCCGTCGACGACCACGTTCGGTGCCCACGGCTCACCTTCCTGGACCTGCACGCCGATGTCGACCAGGCGGTCCTGAAGCAGCCACTTGGCCTTGTCGGCCAAGCCGGCCTGGGCCTCCTCCGCGTTGGTGAAGGCAGCCACCCGGCGTCCGGTGAAGGGGTTGCTGCCGTCGGCGTCCACCGCGGCGAGCATCGCGGCTGGCCCGTGGCAGACGATGCCGACCGGCTTCTTCGCCCGCATGGCGGCCACCAGCAACTGGCCGGAGTCCTGGTCGACCGCCAGGTCCTCCATCGGCCCGTGACCACCCGGGTAGAAGACAGCCTGATAGTCGTCGAGGTTGACCTCCGCCAGGGTGAGCGGCTTGCGCAGACCTTCGATGCTCTCCACGGCCTTGGTCATCTGGGCGGCCCCCTCGGTACCGCCGGTGGCCTCCGGCTGCAGGCTGCTCTGGTCCACCCGCGGCACCACTCCCCCCGGGGTGGCGATGCTGACCTCGTGGCCGGCGCTGGTCAACATCTCGTGGGGGACCACGAGTTCCTCGGCCCAGAGACCGGTGGGGTGCATGGTGCCGTCGGCGAGCTCCCAGTGGTGAGCGCCGGTAACCACGAACAGGATCTTTGACATTGATCAAACCCTCCGTAGCTGGCGGGCCAGAGCAGTCCGCCTCGAGACCCACCATACAGACTGACGTTCCGCATGCAAAATGACAGTTCGATTTTCTTCGTGCCAGCTCCCGCCGGTACCGGCCTCAGCGGCGCCGCTACCGGGTGTCAGCAGCCCAGCGGAGGTAACTCCGAGCGGACAATCACCCGGCTGCCTATCCTTGGCGACGACATGCCGAACGAAGTCGCCTCCACCCCGCCCGACATCACCCGCGAGCTGCACCGCCGGCTCCGCCCGCTGATGCTCCGTGACCAGCACCGTCTCCGACGGCGGCTGGACGGCGCACAACGCATACCCGACCCCCAACGTCGGGAAACAGCCCTGGCCGAGATCACGACGGATCTGGTCCGCGCCGAGACCCGGCTGGCGGGCCGGCAAACCGCCGTACCCAAAATCACCTATCCCGCGATGCTGCCGGTCAGCGAGCGCCGGGACGAGATCGCTGCGGCGATCCGCGACCACCAGGTCGTGATCGTCGCCGGCGAGACCGGCTCCGGCAAGACCACCCAGCTACCCAAGATCTGCCTGGAGCTGGGCCGCGGCATCCACGGGCTGATCGGGCACACCCAGCCCCGCCGGCTCGCCGCCCGGACGGTCGCCGACCGCATCGCCGAAGAGCTCGGCACCGAACTGGGCGAGGTGGTCGGCTACCAGGTGCGCTTCGCCGACCAGGTCAGCGACCGAAGTCTGGTCAAGTTGATGACCGACGGCATCCTGCTCGCCGAGCTACAGCACGACCGGATGCTTCGCCAGTACGACACGATCATCGTTGACGAGGCGCACGAGCGCAGCCTCAACATCGACTTCATCCTCGGCTACCTACGGCAGCTCCTCCCTCGCCGCCGGGACCTCAAGGTGATCATCACCTCGGCCACCATCGAGACCGACCGGTTCGCACGGCACTTCGCCGACGCCGACGGCAACCCGGCACCGGTCGTCGAGGTGTCGGGGCGGACCTACCCGGTCGAAGTGCGATACCGGCCGCTGGTCGAGGTGGGCGAGGACGAGGACGACACCGACGAGGAGCAGGTTCGCGACCAGGTTCAGGCGATCGGGGACGCGGTGCAGGAACTGGCCGCCGAAGGCCCCGGCGACATCCTGGTCTTCCTCTCCGGCGAGCGGGAGATCCGGGACACCGCCGACGCGCTCGGCAAGCTCGTCACGCACCGACCAGCGTTACGCAACACCGAGATCCTGCCGCTGTACGCCCGGCTGAGCACCGCCGAGCAGCACCGCGTCTTCGCCCCGCACACCGGCCGGCGGGTGGTGCTGGCCACCAACGTCGCGGAGACGTCGCTCACCGTGCCCGGCATCCGGTACGTGGTGGACCCCGGTACGGCGCGTATCTCCCGCTACTCGAACCGGCTCAAGGTGCAGCGGCTGCCCATCGAGCCGATCTCGCAGGCCTCGGCCAACCAGCGCAAGGGCCGGTGCGGACGTACCTCGGACGGCATCTGCATCCGCCTCTACGACGAGCCGGACTTCCAGTCCCGACCCGAGTTCACCGACCCGGAGATCCTGCGGACCAACCTCGCCTCGGTCATCCTCCAAATGACCGCGATCGGGCTCGGCGACATCGCCGCGTTCCCCTTCATCGACCCACCGGACCGGCGCACCATCACCGACGGCGTCAACCTGCTGCACGAGTTGGGCGCGCTGAACCCGGCCGAGACCAACCCGGCGAAACGGCTCACCCCGCTCGGCCGGCGGCTCGCCCAGCTGCCGGTCGACCCCCGGCTGGCCCGGATGGTGCTCGAGGGGGAACGCAACGGCACCGCCACCGAGGTGGTCGTGATCGCGGCGGCGCTGTCGATCCAGGACCCCCGCGAACGGCCGGTCGACAAGCAGGCCCAGGCCGACCAGGCGCACGCCCGCTTCGCCGACCAGGAGTCGGACTTCGTGGCGTACCTCAACCTGTGGCGCTACCTGCGCGAGCAGCAGCGGGCCCGGTCCTCCAGTGGATTCCGACGGATGTGCCGGTCGGAGTACCTGAACTACCTGCGGGTGCGGGAGTGGCAGGACATCGTCAGCCAGCTCCGACAGGCACTGCGGACTCCGGAGCGAAGCCGGCGACGGGGCGGGCCGGCGTCTGACGGCGGTGGGCCGGCCGGCGACGGCGGGCGACGCGGCGGCGGGGCGGACCTGCCGGAGGAGATCGACACTCCGAAGGTGCACCAGTCGCTGCTCGCCGGTCTCCTCTCCCACATCGGCCTGAAGGACACCCAGCGGTACGAGTATCTGGGTGCGCGGGGGGCGAAGTTCGCCCTCTTCCCCGGCTCCGCCCTGGCGAAGAAGCCGCCGCGCTGGGTGATGGTTGCCGAGCTGGTGGAGACCAGCCGGCTCTGGGGCCGGGTGAACGGTCGGATCGAACCGGAGTGGGTCGAGCCCCTCGCCCAGCACCTGGTGAAACGCAGCTACAGCGAGCCGCACTGGGAGAAGCGGCAGGCGGCGGTCATGGCCGTCGAGAAGGTGACGCTGTACGGCGTTCCGATCGTCACCTCCCGCAAGGTCAATTTCGGCCGGATCGACCCGGTGATCAGCCGCGAGCTGTTCATCCGGCATGCGCTGGTCGAGAGGGACTGGCAGACCCACCACCAGTTCTGGCGGGACAACCAGCGCCTGCTCGACGAGGTGACCGAGCTGGAGAACCGGGTTCGACGGCGGGACATCCTGGTCGACGACGAGACGATCTTCCAGTTCTATGACGAGCGGATCCCGGCCGAGGTGGTCTCCGGTCGGCACTTCGACTCCTGGTGGAAGCGGGAGCGCCGGCAACGACCGGAGCTGCTGACCTTCACCCGGGAGCTACTGGTCAATGCCGGCCGCGGTGGGGTGGACGGGGACGGTTTCCCCGACGAGTGGCGAGCCGACGGGGTGCACCTGCCACTGACCTACCGCTTCGACCCCGGCACCTCCGCCGACGGGGTCACGGTGGACATCCCGCTGCCGCTGCTCAACCAGGTGCCGGCGGAGAGCTTCCAGTGGCAGGTGCCGGGGCTCCGCGAGGAGCTGGTCATCGCGCTGATCCGCTCGCTGCCCAAGGCGGTCCGGCGCAACTTCGTCCCGGTGCCCGACTACGCCCGGGCCGTGCTCGCCGAGCTTCCGGCCGGCGAGGACGACCTGCTGGACGCCCTCACCCGGCAGCTGCGCCGGATGACCGGGGTCACCGTTCCCCGGGACGCCTGGGATCCGACGAAGCTTCCACCGCACCTGCGGGTCACCTTCCGGGTGCTCGGCGAGGACGACCGCCCGGTCGCCGAGAGCAAGGATCTGCCGGCGCTGCAACGCCAGCTCACCGCGGAGGTACGTCAGGTGGTGGCCGCCGCCGCGCCGGACGTGGCCCGCACCGGGCTGACCGACTGGGAGATCGGCACCCTGCCCCGCACCGTCGAGCAGGTCCGGGCCGGGTACGCGGTCACCGCGTACCCGGCGCTGGTGGACGAGGGGGCCACGGTCGGGGTACGGGTCTTCGACTCCCCCGCCGAGCAGGAGGCCGCCCACTGGGCGGGGACCCGACGCCTGCTCCGGCTGGCCGCGCCGTCCCCGGCGAAGTTTCTCCAGGGGCGGCTCTCCAACGAGGCGAAGCTGGCGCTCAGCCGCAATCCGCACGGGGGCGTACCGGCGTTGATCGAGGACGCGGCCGGCGCGGCGCTCGACAAGCTGATCGCCGATGCGGGCGGCCCGGCCTGGGACGCCGACGGTTTCGCCGCGCTGCGCGGTGCGGTCCGCGCCGGTCTGGTGGAGACCGTCGTCGAGGTGATGGAGCGGGTCCGCGGGGTACTCGCCGCCGGGTACGCGATCGAGCAACGCCTCGGCGCGACCCGAAACCTGGCGGTGGTGGCCGCGCTCGCCGATGTCCGCAGCCAGCTCACCGGCCTGATCCACCCGGGCTTCATCACCGAGGCCGGCTACGCACGGCTACCGGATCTGCGGCGCTACCTGACCGCGATCGAACGCCGGTTGGACCGGCTCCCCGGCAACCCGGCCCGGGACAAGCAGCAGCAGGACCGGATCGCCGTCGTGCAGCGGGAGTACGCGGACCTGCTCGCCGCGCTGCCGCCCGCGAAGCAGCGGACGGCGGCCGTCCGGCAGATCCGGTGGATGATCGAGGAGCTGCGGGTGAACGTCTTCGCCCAGGCGCTGGGGACCCCGTACCCGGTCAGCGAGCAGCGCATCTACCGCGCCATGGACGCCGCGGAGGTGGCCTAGCGGGGCTCGAGGCCGGATGGCAGGGCGTCGGTGGCGATCGCGTGGTCAACGTACTCGAGCAGGATGCGACGCAGCTCCCGACCGGCATGGGTGGGGACGACATCCCGGCGGCGGGCGATCGCGATGGTCCGGCGAACGCCGGGCGCGGCGAGTCGGGTGACGTGGATTCCGGGGCGACTGGCGACGACGCTGCCGGGCACCAGGGCGACCCCCAGTCCGGCAGCGACGAAGCTGAGCACGGAGTCCATCTCCCCGCCGTCCACCGCGATCCACGGCTCGAAGTCGGACTCCCGGCACGCCTGCAGGGTGGCGTCCCGCAGGTCGTACCCCTCCCGGAACATCACCAGCGGCTGGCCGCGCAGGTCGGCGACGCGGATCGGGTGTGCCGGCAGGGAGTCCGGCAGGGGCTCGACGCTGGCGACCACCAGGCTCTCGGTGAGGATCGCGTCGGTGCGCAGCCCCGGGTCGGTGCCCTGGGCCGGTGTGATGATCAACGCCAGGTCCAGGTCACCGCGGAGCAGGTGCCGGACCAGATCCTGGGAGCCGCCCTCCTCGACCCACAGGTCAACGGTCGGGTGCGCGTCGCGGAAGCGGCGCAGCACGGGTGGGGCCAGTGCGGTGGCCAGGCTGGGGGTCGCACCGAGGCGTACCCGGCCCCGCCGCAGACCGACCAGCTCCTGTACCTCGCGGGTGGCGATCTCCACATCGGTGAGGATCCGTTTGGCGAACGGCAGCAGCACCTCACCCGCGGCGGTGAGGGCGATCTTTCCCCTTACCCGTTCGAAGAGCGGGGTGCCGAGTTCCGCCTCCAGAGCGTGAATTTGCTTACTCAACGAGGGCTGCGTTATGCCGACATGATCGGCAGCTTGGGTGAAATGTCGTACTTCTGCGACCGCTGCGAAGTACCGAAGCTGATGGAGTTGCATCTTCATAGCCTATGGCTATCAAGACTGCGGAGTCGATGCATTGGACGACTGATCCGACTGCTCTTAGCGTCAGCCCTGTGGTAGTCATGTCACGAACTCGGTCGCCCATCCGCTCCACTGTCGGCCTCAAAGCCGTCATGGCAGTGACGGGCCTTGTCTTGGTGCTGTTCCTCGTCGCACACATGCTCGGCAACCTGAAGATCTTCACCGGTGCCGAGGATTTCGACCACTACGCGCACTGGCTGCGTGATCTCGGCACGCCGCTGCTCCCGTACGGCTGGTACCTGTGGTTGCAGCGGGGCGCACTCCTGGTCGCGCTGGCCGGCCACTTCTGGGCCGCGACCGTGCTGGCGCTGCGCGCCCGCTCCGCCCGCCCGGTCCGCTACGCCCACCGCAAGAAGGTCCAGGGCAGCTACGCCGCCCGCACCATGCGCTGGGGTGGCGTGATCATCGCCCTCTTCGTGATCTACCACATCCTGGACCTCACCACCGGGCACCTGAACCCGGTCGGCGACCCGACCCGGCCCCAGGCCAACGTGGTCGCCGACTTCGCCCCGGAACGCTGGTACGTGACGCTGTTCTACACGCTCGCGGTCGCCGCTCTCGGCTTCCACCTACGGCACGGCGCCTACAGCGCACTCCGTAGCCTCGGCCAGCAGACGCCGCAGGGCGAACGACGCGCCCGGGTCCTCGCACTACTCTTCGCCGTCGCGCTCAGCGTCGGCTACCTGGTGGTCCCGTTCGCCGTACTCCTCGGATTGGTGAGTTGATCATGGATCTCTACACCGAAGGTAACCCGGTCGCCGACACCCGGGCCCCGGACGGACCAATCGAGGGCCGCTGGGACAGTCGCCGGTTCAACGCCAAGCTGGTCAACCCGGCCAACCGCCGCAAGCTGACGGTGATCGTCGTCGGCACCGGCCTGGCCGGTGGTTCGGCCGCCGCCACCCTCGCCGAGCAGGGCTACCGGGTCCGGTCCTACTGCTACCAGGACAGCCCGCGCCGGGCCCACTCGATCGCCGCGCAGGGCGGCATCAACGCGGCGAAGAACTACCGCAACGACGGTGACTCGGTGCACCGCCTCTTCTACGACACCGTCAAGGGCGGCGACTTCCGCTCCCGCGAGTCGAACGTGCACCGACTGGCCGAGGTCTCGGTCAACATCATTGACCAGTGCGTCGCCCAGGGCGTCCCGTTCGCCCGCGAGTACGGCGGCCTGCTCGACACCCGCTCCTTCGGCGGCGCGCAGGTACAGCGCACCTTCTACGCCCGGGGCCAGACGGGTCAGCAGCTGCTACTCGGGGCGTACCAGGCGCTGGAACGTCAGGTCGGCCTCGGCAACGTGGAGATGAACACCCGGCACGAGATGCTGGAGCTGATCGTCGTTGACGGGCGGGCCCGGGGGATCGTCGTCCGGGACCTGGTCACCGGTGAGATCACCACCGAGTTCGCCGACGCGGTCGTGCTCGCCTCCGGCGGCTACGGCAACGTCTTCTACCTCTCCACCAACGCGAAGGGCTGCAACGTCACCGCCACCTGGCGGGCGCACCGTCAGGGGGCGTACTTCGCCAACCCCTGCTACACGCAGATCCACCCGACCTGCATTCCGGTCTCCGGCGACCACCAGTCGAAGCTGACGCTGATGAGCGAGTCGCTGCGCAACGACGGCCGGGTCTGGGTGCCCAAGGCCGAGGGCGACGACCGCGATCCCCGCGAGATCCCCGAGGACGAGCGGGACTACTACCTGGAGCGGATCTACCCCTCGTTCGGCAACCTGGTGCCCCGGGACATCGCCTCCCGCGCCGCGAAGAACGTCTGCGACGAGGGACGCGGCGTCGGCCCGACCCGGCTCGGCGTCTACCTGGACTTCGCCGACGCGATCCAGCGGCTGGGCCGCAAGTCCATCGAGGCCAAGTACGGCAATCTCTTCGAGATGTACGAGCGGATCACCGGCGAGGACCCGTACGAGGTTCCGATGCGGATCTACCCGGCCGTGCACTACACGATGGGTGGGCTCTGGGTCGACTACGACCTGCAGGCGACCATCCCCGGCCTCTTCGTGATCGGCGAGGCGAACTTCTCCGACCACGGCGCGAACCGACTGGGCGCCTCCGCGCTCATGCAGGGGCTCGCCGACGGCTACTTCGTGCTGCCGAACACCATCGCCAACTACCTCGCGGCCGGCCCGTTCGAAACGGTCGAACCGAGTCACCCGGCGGCGGTCGAGGCCCGGCGCACCGTCGAGGATCGGATCCACCGGCTCCTCTCCGTGGACGGCGACCGGACGGTGGACTCGTTCCACCGGGAGCTGGGCCAGGTCATGTGGGAGCACTGCGGCATGGAGCGTTCCGCCGCCGGTCTGCGCAAGGCGGTTGACGAGATCCGCGCGCTGCGGGAGGAGTTCTGGCAGCGGGTCCGGATCGTCGGCGACGCCGACGGGCTCAACCAGTCACTGGAGAAGGCCGGCCGGGTGGCCGACTTCTTCGAGCTGGCCGAGCTGATGTGCATCGACGCCCTGCACCGCGAGGAGTCCTGCGGCGGCCACTTCCGCGCCGAGCACCAGAGCCCGGACGGCGAGGCCCAGCGCGACGACGAGCGGTTCGCGTATGTGGCGGCCTGGGAGTACGGCACCGAGCAGCCGGTGCTACACAAGGAAGACCTCAAGTTCGAGTACGTCCACCCCACGCAGCGGAGTTACAAGTGAACCTGACCCTACGCATCTGGCGCCAAACGGGCCCCGAGGACAAGGGTCGGATGGTGACCTACCCGGTCGAGGACATTTCTCCGGACATGTCGTTCCTGGAGATGCTCGACGTACTCAACGAGCGCCTGACCCTCGCCGGTGAGGAGCCGGTGGCGTTCGACCACGACTGCCGTGAGGGCATCTGCGGCATGTGCGGCATGATGATCAACGGCAACGCGCACGGGCCGCAGCGGGGCACCACCGCCTGCCAGCTGCACATGCGGCAGTTCACCGACGGTGAGACGATCGACATCGAGCCGTGGCGGGCCCGGGCGTTCCCGGTCGTCAAGGACCTGGTGGTCAACCGCACCGCCTTCGACCAGATCATCGCGGGGGGTGGCTTCGTCACCGCTCCCACCGGCAGTGCGCCCGAGGCGCACGCGGCGCCGGTGGCGAAGGCCGACGCGGACGCCGCCTTCGAGTCGGCCGCCTGCATCGGCTGCGGCGCCTGCGTGGCGGCCTGCCCGAACGGCTCTGGCATGCTCTTCACCGCCGCCAAGGTCACCCAGCTCTCGCTGCTGCCGCAGGGCCAGCCGGAGCGGTACACCCGGGTGATCGGCATGGTGGACTCGCACGACGACGCCGGCTTCGGCGGCTGCACCAACGCCGGGGAGTGCACCGTGGTCTGCCCCAAGGGCATCCCGCTGCACACCATCGGTCGACTCAACCGCGACTACCTGGCGGCCACCGTCAAGCACACCGGGCGCTCCTGACCGCGACACCGTCGGTTCAACCCCTCCGTTGCGGGTAGCCCCCTTCTCGGAAGCGAGAGGGGGGCGGAGCCGGCGGCGCTGATTCGATAGGCCGGCGGGTACGGCGGAATCCAGTCGGAGGGACGGCGATGGGGGCACCAACAGAGCGGGGCCGTCAGCGCACGACGGGTGGGCGGCGACTGGGCGGGGCCGTCAGCGCAGGACGGGTGGGCGGCGCGGTCGGAATGGCCGCGCTGGCCGGCCTCGCCTGGGCGGTACGGGATGTTCCGCTGGCCCTCGGCGGCCGGCTGGCCGGCGCACGGGCCGAGCGTGCCCGCCACTCGCCGCAGTTCCGGGCCGGCGCCTTCCGGAACCCGGCGAGCAGCCGTCCCGCCGCCAGCCCCGCGACCGGCTCCACGGACCGGAACCTGCTCCGCGAGCTCCTCTTCGGTAAGCAGCAGCGCCACCCGAGGCTGCCGGTGCCGTTGGTACGCCCAGCGCCGGCGCCGGAGTCGTCCCCGCACGCGCCCGAGCTGAACGTGGTCTGGTACGGCCACGCCTCCACGCTGGTCGAGATCGAGGCCCGCCGGGTGCTGATCGATCCGGTGTGGAGTCAGCGCTGTTCCCCGTCGACCCGGGTCGGGCCCAGGCGGCTCCACCCGCCACCGGTTGACCTCGACGAGTTGCCGGCGGTCGACGCGATCCTGATCTCCCACGACCACTACGACCACCTCGACCTCGCGACCGTACAGGGGCTGACGGCAGGACAGGATGCGCCGTTCGTGGTGCCGCTCGGGATCGGTGCCCACCTTCAGCGGTGGGGGGTTCCGGAGCACCGGATCGTGGAGCTGGACTGGTCGGAGAGTCACGACATCGCCGGGTTACGGCTCACCGCCACCCCGGCTCAGCACTTCTCCGGACGCGGCCTGCGCCGGGACGCCACCCTCTGGAGCTCCTGGGTGATCGCCGGGGCGCACCGCAGCGTCTTCTACACCGGCGATTCCGGGTACTTCGCGGGATACGCTGCCATTGGCGCCGGATATGGGCCCTTTGATGTGACGTTGATGCAGATCGGCGCCTATGACCAGGCCTGGCGGGACATTCACATGTTCCCGGAGGAGGCAGTCACCGCCCACCTCGACCTGCGCGGCGGACTACTTGTCCCGGTGCACTGGGCGACCTTCAACCTCGCCGTGCACGACTGGTCGGAGCCGGTGGACCGGCTCTGGGCCGAGACGAAGGCCCGGGACGTGCGGCTGGCGGTGCCCCGGCCAGGCCAACGGGTGGTGGTTGACGACCCGCCGCCGGTGGACGGCTGGTGGCAGGCGGTCGCCTGATTCCACCACCGTGGCGGCGGCCCGGCAGAATGCACGGGAAACCACTCCCGAAGGCGGATCGAGATCGTGACCCTCTCTGTTTCTCAGCGGATCGCCGAGGAGCTCGGCGTCGCCGAGCGCCAGGTACACGCAGCCGTGGAACTACTCGACGGCGGCGCGACCGTGCCGTTCATCGCCCGGTACCGCAAGGAGGCCACCGGCCTGCTCGACGACACCCAACTGCGCACCCTCGAGGAGCGACTGCGCTACCTGCGCGAGTTGGCCCAGCGACGGGACGCCATCCTGGAGTCGATCCGCAGCCAGGGCAAGCTCGACGAAGCCCTGACCGCACAGATCATGGCCGCCGACTCGAAGTCTCGGCTGGAGGACATCTACCTGCCGTACAAGCCCAAGCGGCGAACCCGCGCGCAGATCGCCCGCGAGGCCGGCCTGGAACCCCTCGCCGACACCCTGCTCGACGAGCCGGCCCAGGAGCCGCGGGCGACGGCCGCCGGGTTCGTCGACCCGGACCGGGGCATCGCCGACGCCGCCGCCGCGCTCGACGGCGCCCGAGCCATCCTCGTCGAACGGTTCGCCGAGGACGCCGACCTGATCGGTACGCTGCGCGAGCAGATGTGGTCCCGGGGCCGGCTGGTGTCCCGGGTCCGCGACGGCCAGGCCACGGCGGGGGCCAAGTTCGCCGACTACTTCGACTTCGCCGAGCCGTACCCGAAACTGCCCGCACACCGGGTCCTCGCCGTGTTCCGCGGCGAGAAGGAGGGCGTGCTCGACCTGACGATGGAGCCGGAGTCGGAGGAGGCCCCGGATTCGGCGGTCACCGGCCCGACCCGGTACGAGACGGCCATCGCCGCCCGGTTCGGGGTCAGCGACCAGGGACGGCCGGCCGACCGCTGGCTCTGCGACACGGTTCGCTGGGCCTGGCGTACCCGAATCCTCATCCACCTCGGCGCGGACCTGCGGCTGCGGTTGTGGCAGACCGCCGAGGCGGAGGCGGTACGAGTCTTCGCCACCAACCTGCGGGACCTGCTGCTGGCCGCCCCGGCCGGGACCCGGGCGACGATGGGGCTGGACCCCGGCCTGCGCACCGGGGTGAAGGTCGCCGTCGTTGACGCCACCGGCAAGGTGGTCGCCACCGACACCATCTACCCGCACGAACCGCGCCGCCAGTGGGACGCCTCGATCGAGACCCTCGCCCGGCTGGCCGCCGCGCACCAGGTGGAGTTGGTGGCGATCGGTAACGGCACCGCGAGTCGGGAGACCGACCGGCTCGCCGGAGAGTTGATCCGGCGCCACCCCCAGCTGAACCTCACCAAGCTCGTCGTCTCCGAGGCCGGGGCCTCGGTCTACTCGGCGTCCGCGTACGCGGCGCAGGAGCTGCCGGGCCTGGACGTGTCGCTGCGGGGAGCAGTCTCGATCGCCCGCCGCCTCCAGGACCCGCTCGCCGAGCTGGTCAAGATCGACCCGCGCTCGATCGGAGTCGGGCAGTACCAGCACGACCTGTCCGAGGTGGCCCTGTCCCGGTCCCTCGACGCGGTCGTCGAAGACTGCGTCAACGCGGTCGGGGTCGATGTCAACACCGCCTCCGCACCGCTGCTGACCCGAGTCTCCGGGATCGGCGCCGGGCTGGCGGAGAACATCGTGCTACACCGGGACGCCAACGGGCCGTTCCGGAGCCGACGCGACCTTCGGCAGGTCCCCCGGCTCGGCCCGAAGGCGTTCGAGCAGTGCGCCGGCTTCCTGCGCATCCCCGGCGGTGAGGACCCGCTGGACTCGTCCAGCGTGCATCCGGAGGCGTACCCGGTGGTGCGGCGGATCCTCGCCGCCGTCAAGCAGGAGCTACCGGCGGTGATCGGCCGGAGTGCGATCCTGCGCGGGCTGCGGGCCACCGACTTCGTCGATGACACCTTCGGGCTACCGACGGTCACCGACATCCTCGGCGAGTTGGAGAAGCCCGGCCGGGACCCGCGGCCGGAGTTCCGCACCGCCACCTTCGCCGAAGGCGTGGAGACGATCGCCGATCTGGTGCCCGGCCTGATCCTGGAGGGGGTGGTCACCAACGTGGCCGCCTTCGGCGCATTCGTGGACATCGGCGTGCACCAGGACGGCCTGGTACACGTCTCGGCGATGTCCCGCACCTTCGTCCGGGACCCGCACGAGGTGGTGAAGTCCGGTGACGTGGTGAAGGTCAAGGTCCTGGACGTGGACGTACCCCGCAAGCGCATCTCGCTGACCCTGCGCCTGGACGACACCGAGACCGCCCGTACCGGCGGCCGGGGGCAGCAGGGGGGCCGCGGCGGCGACCGGGAAACCGGCGGCCCCTCCAAGGGTCGCGGCGGACAAGGCGGGTCCCAGGGCCGCGGCGGGCAGGACGGTCGCGGCGGACAAGGCGGTCGGTCCCAGGGCCGCGGCGGGCAGGACGGTCGCGGCGGCGGGCAGCCACGATCAGGGCGTGGCGGCGGCGCCCCAGCCAACGATGCGATGGCGGATGCCCTCCGCCGCGCCGGTCTCGCCTGAGCGCACCTACGGCGACCCCGTCGAACGGCTCCCCCCGAAGGCGTCCTCGCCTTCGAGGAGCCGTTCGGCGCTGCTCGGCGAGCGCGAGGGAGACGCCACGCTGCCGGTGAGCTGGCGGAGATGGACTCCGGTGACTCAGCGCGCGCGGCGGTAGTGCATGGCCACCACGCCGTTGCGGAGCGGCTCCGCCGAGAGCAGCTCGAGCCGGCGCGTGCCGGGCAGCCCACCCTCGTACAGTCTCGGGCCGTGGCCCGCGATCCTGGGATGGACGAGCAGCTTGTACTCGTCGATCAGGTCCAGCCGGTCAAGCTCGGTCGCGAGCTTGCCGCTGCCGAGGAGAACCCCGGCAGCGGTCGCGTCCTTGAGCTTCTGCACGCCCTCGCGCAGGTCGCCGGAAATGTGGTGACTGTTGGTCCACGGGAAGTCCGTGCGCGTCGACGACACCACGTACTTGGGTTTGGCCTCCAGCTTGACCGCCCACTCGCGCATCGCCGACGGCGCCCCCTGCTCGCCGCGGGCCACGGCCGGCCAGTAGCTCTCCAACATCTCGTAGGTGACGCGACCCCACAGCATTGCCCCGGCTGCGTCCATGAGATCGGTGAAGAAGGCGTGCGTCTCATCGTCGGCGATGCCCTCCTGGTGGTCGACGCAACCGTCCAGGGTGAGGTTGAGGGTGAAGGTGAGCACTCCCATGGCCAGCCAGCCTAACCGCCACCACCGCATCGCCGCCCCAGGCGAGCGCCGCGAGGAGGGGGCGTAGCGTCACAGACGTGGGCGTGGAGGAGAGCCGGGACTGGCGGGAGCAGCGACGACGCGCGGTAGCGGCGCACGCCGCGGCCGAGGAGCACCGACGACTCGCCGAGCAGGCGGAGGCCGCCGAGTTGGTCGCGGAGTTCGTGGCCGAAGCCCGCCGCCGCGGCCTGCCAGCCGAACGGCTCACGGCGACCGGGCACGGGGGCCGGGGGCGCTACCGGACCCGGCTGCGGGGCTGGTACGTGGACCGGGCCCGCAGCCGCGCGGTGGACGTGGACGGCCGATTCCACCTCCTGGTCGTACCCGGCGGACTTCGCGCCCGACTCTTCGGCGCGAACCCCCAGCCCAGCCCAGCGCCGCTGGTCGTCGGCGCCGGTGGGCGCGACGGCGAGTCGGTGCCACTGCGGTTGCTGCTGCGCCGACGGCTGGGCGACGCCGACTGACCCGGACCGGCCAACAGCAGCGCGCCACAACGGCCGTGCACCTCAGAGTTGCCTCACCCTCCATCGTGAAGAGCCACCCAGACGTTTGATTGACAGCCGTTGACGGATGGCGAAAGCTCGCGGCACAGGCAACCTTCCATCCCAGGAGGCGCGATGAGGCGCACACGGCTGGCGATTGCCGGCGTGTTTACCCTGGTCGGCGCGTTGGCGCTGACCGCACCGGCAACCGCACAACCGGGATCCGAACCGGGCAGCCGGGACAGTCTGGAGGTGTATGTCGGCACCGTTGACCCGGAGCAGCTGGAGAAGCTGCGGCAGGCCGGGGTCGACCTCGGCCACGAGCACACCGAGACCGACCGGTCCGGCGACGTCCGCGTCGAGACGGTTCTGAGCAAACGGCAGGCCGCCCGGTTGACCAGCCAGGGCGTACCGCTGGAGGTCAAGAAGGTACGCGGCAAGCCGGCCAGCGAGGCGCTGCGGGAGCAGGCCGCTGCCGGTTGGTCCGCATTCCGGCCCTACAGCGAGCCGGGCGGGATCCGAGACGAGATCACCGCCACCGCCGCCCGCTACCCGGAGCTGACGAAGGTGATGACGATCGGCCACAGCCACCAGGGCCAGCCGATCCTCGCCGTCAAAGTAACCAAGGACGCGGACCGGACCCGGGACGGCAAACGGCCGGCGGTGCTGTACGCCAGCGCGCAGCACGCCCGGGAGTGGATTACGCCGGAGATGACCCGGCGACTGATGCACCACGTCCTCGACAGCTACGGCACGGACCAGGAGATCACCCGGCTGGTGGACACCACCGAGCTGTGGTTCCTGCCCGTCGCCAACCCGGACGGCTACGACCACACCTTCACCCCCGGCAACCGGCTCTGGCGCAAGAACCTGCGGGACAACGACGGCGACGGCCAGATCACCACCGCCGACGGCGTCGACCTGAACCGCAACTGGGGCTACAAGTGGGGATACGACAACGAAGGCTCCTCCCCCGACCCGAACAGCAACACCTACCGGGGCCCCAGCCCGCACTCGGAGCCCGAGACGCAGGCGCTGGACCAGCTGTTCCGACGGGTCGGCTTCGAGTTCTTCGTGAACTACCACTCCGCCGCCCAACTGCTGCTCTACGGCGTGGGCTGGCAGGTCGCCACCCCCACCCCGGACGACATCATCTACGAGGCGATGGTCGGTGACGACGAGAACCCGGCCGTACCCGGCTACGACCCGGACATCTCGGCTGAGCTGTACACCACCAACGGCGACACCGACACCCACGCCACGGTCCGCTACGGCACCCTCGGCTTCACCCCGGAGATGTCGACCTGTCAGGCCGCGGCGGCCTCCGACCCGGACGACGAGTGGCTACCGGAGGACTGCGTCAGCGGCTTCATCTTCCCCGACGACGAAAAACTGATCTCCGCGGAGGTGGCGAAGAACCTGCCGTTCGCCCTGGCCGTGGCGCAGTCGGCACACGACCCGGACGAGCCGGTGTCGGTCGTCGACCGCAGCACCCCGGACTTCGTGGTGGACACCTTCGACACGTCGTACGGCCGCGACCAGCAGGTCGCCTCGATCACCCGACGGGCGCTACGCAGCGTCCGGATGCACTACACGATCAACAACGGCCGGACCAAGACGGTCAGCGTCCGCGAGTGGCAGGGCGGTGAGCGCTACGGCGACACCCACGACGACTACTACGCCGAGCTGCGGGGCACGGTGCAGGGGGCCAAACCCGGCGACCAGGTCGAGGTCTGGTTCAGCGGCAAGAAACCCAAAGCGGGGAAGGTGACCAGCGAGCGCTTCACCTACCAGGTGCACGACGACGTCGGCGGCGACGTCCTGGTGCTGGCGATGGAGGATGTCACCGGGCCGGTCCCGGACCAGGACGGCACCAGCGCGAAGTACGCCGACGAGATGGCCGACGCGCTGACCGCGGCCGGGCGCACCAGCGACGTGTACGACTTTGACACGATGGGCCGCCAGGCTCCGCACCACCTGGGTGTGCTGTCGCACTACCAGATGGTGCTCTGGGAGACCGGTGACGACATCATCCCGCGTTCTCCGGGACAGGTACCGGGGACCATCGCCCGAGCGGCGGTGGAGACCGAGTTGGCCGTCCGGGACTACCTGAACGAGGGAGGCAAGCTCCTCCTCAGTGGTGAGTACGCGCTCTACGCCCAAGCCGCCAACGGCGGTTACAGCTACCAGCCGAACGGACCGGCGGAGTGCACCGACTCCGCCGACGAGACGTGCCTGCCGGTGCTCAACGACTTCCAGCAGTACTGGCTGGGGGCCTTCACGTACGTCAGTGACGGTGGCACCGGCGAGACCGGGCCGTACCCGGTGACCGGCACCGACGACCGGTTCACCGGCTTCGCCGGCGCGCTCAACGCACCGGGCTCGGCGGAGAACCAGGAGCACACGGCGTCGTTCCTGACCACGTCGGGCTTCCTGCCACCGGAGCAGTTCCCGCAGTTCGACAGCGCGGCGCCGCTCGGCTGGGAGCGGCCGGGAGGTGCACCGTTCGACCCGCGTACCGGTGACTGGTACCTGTGGAGCGGCCAGACCAACGATTCGTACAAGCGGCTCACCCAGACCGTTGACCTCACCGGTGCCAACGCCGCCGAACTGCGCCTCTTCACCTCATACGACATCGAGACGAACTGGGACTACCTGATCGTCGAGGCGCACGAGGTGGGCAGCGACAGCTGGACAACCCTGCCGGACGCCAACGGCCGGACCACCACCGACACCGGGGACAGCTGCGAGTCGGGCTGGGTCGAGGCGCTACACCCGTGGCTCGCCCGATACCAGGGCGAGGACTGCTCGCCGACGGGCACCACCGGCAGTTGGAACGCGATTACCGGCGCCTCCAGCGGCTGGCAGGAGCTCGTGGTCGACCTCTCCGGGTACGCCGGTAAGGAGGTCGAGCTGTCGATCTCCTACATCTCGGACTGGAGCACCCAGGGTCTGGGTGTCTTCCTTGACGACGCCCGGGTGATCGTGGACGGCACCACGGTCAGCGACACCTCGTTCGAGTCGGACCTGGGTGACTGGGCGCTGGCCGGCCCACCGCCCGGCTCGGCCGGAACCACGGAAAACTGGGGGCGCAGCCAGCAGGCCTTCGCGGAGGGGTCGGCGGTGGTCACCGCGGACACCGTCTACCTCGGCTTCGGCCTGGAAGGGTTGGCTCCGGAAGCCCGGGCAGACCTGGTACAGCGGACGATAGACCATCTGTTCGCGGCAGATCGCCGCTAGCGGCTCGCGGCGCCGGCGGCCTGCGGAGGCCGCCGGCGCCCCCGTGGCCACGGGCGGGGGCGTCAGCGCCGACCGCACCGTCGGCGGCCGACGAAGTCCCGCCGGGGCCAGCCCGAATGTGGTGAGCTGGGCAGATGGATCAGATCCGGCTCGGACTGGTGCTGCACCCGACCCGGGACGTATCCGAGGTGGTCGACCTCATCGTCGATTGGGCGACCAGGCACCGGATAACGCTGGCGGTGCGGGGGCCGGACCGGCACCGGGTACCGGCGACGGTGGAACCGCTGCCCACCGAGCAGGTAGCCCCGACCAGCGACGTGCTGATCAGCATCGGCGGCGACGGCACCATGCTCGGCGCGTTGCGCTCGACGGTCCGCGACCCGAAACCGGTGCTCGGGGTGCACCTGGGCCAGTTTGGCTTCCTGGTCGAGGTCGAGCCACCGGACCTGCCGACCGCGTTGGCCCGGCTGGCCAACCGGGACTTCACCGTGGAGCGGCACAGCTGCCTGGCCTGTGCGGTCTGCGGAGATGATGTGGTCGCGTTCAACGACGTCGCGTTGGTTCGCCGGCCCGGCGCGGGCTTCGTCACCGCCACCCTCGCCGTAGATGGGCAGCGGTACGGCTACTACCGGTGCGACGCGCTGGTGGTGAGCACACCGACCGGGTCAACGGCGTACGGCTACGCCGCCGGCGGACCGCTGGTCTCCCCGGCGAGCGACGTGGTGGTGGTGACGCCGTCCGCGCCGATGGCGGGGATCTCCCGCTCGGTGGTCCTCTCCCCCGACGAACAGATCCGGCTGGAGCTTTCCCCGGGCTCCGCGCCGATGGCGGTGGAGATGGACGGGCAGGTCATCCAGGACGCGGTGACCGAGGGCGCGGTGGAGGTGAGGTACCACCGCGACGCCGGCCTGGTGGTCCGCCTCGACCCACGTCGCTACCGGGAGCGCAACCAGCTCAAGCTGGGTCTGCTGGACCTGCCGCTCCTGCCCGAGCAGCTTCGCGAGCTCCTCCCCGACGGCCTCCGCGAGGAGATGAGCCGACGGTGGCACCCCCCGCACCCTTGACTCACCCGTCCGAAGCCGCCACCAGCACCGACGAGACCAGCTCCTTCGCCTCCGTCTGGATTCGCGCCAGATGCTCGGGCCCCTGGAACGACTCGGCGTAAATCTTGTAGACATCCTCGGTGCCGGAAGGGCGGGCGGCGAACCAACCGCTCTCGGTGGTGACCTTCAGGCCACCGATCGGGGCCCCGTTACCCGGTGCACGGGTGAGCGTGGCCGTGATCGGTTCGCCGGCCAACTCGGTAGCCGTCACCTGTTCTGGCGAGAGTCGACCGAGCACCGCCTTCTCCGCCCGGTTGGCGGGAGCGTCGATCCGAGCGTACGCGGGTGCGCCGAACCGACCGGCCAGCTCCGCCCAGTGCTCACTCGGGCTCCGGCCGGTGGTGGCGATGATCTCGGATGCCAGCAGGCAGAGCAGGATGCCGTCCTTGTCGGTGGTCCAGGTGCTGCCGTCGCGACGCAGGAAGGAGGCGCCGGCGCTCTCCTCGCCACCGAAGCCGACCGTGCCGTCGAGCAGGCCCGGCACGAACCACTTGAAGCCGACCGGCACCTCCAACAGCGGGCGCCCCAGGTCGGCGGCGACCCGGTCGATCATGGACGAGGAGACCAGGGTCTTGCCGATGGCGGCGTCCGGCCCCCACCGGGTCCGGGTGCGGAACAGGTGGGCGATGGCCACCGTCAGGTAGTGGTTCGGGTTCAGCAGACCGCCGTCCGGGGTGACGATGCCGTGCCGGTCGGCATCGGCGTCGTTACCGGTGGAGACCGCGAACCGGTCCCGGGCGGCGATCAGCGACGCCATCGCGTTCGGAGACGAACAGTCCATTCGGATCCGGCCGTCCCCGTCCAGGGTCATGAACCGCCACGTCGGATCGACCGCCGGGTTGACCACGGTGAGGTCCAGCCGATGCCGGTCCGCGATCTCGCCCCAGTAGGCGACACTGGCCCCGCCGAGCGGATCAGCCCCGATCCGGACGCCGGCTGACCGGACCGCGTCGAGGTCGAGGACGGACGGCAGGTCGGTCACGTAGCGGCCGAGGAAGTCGTACCGGCCGGTGGTGTCGGCGGTGCGCGCCCGCGCGTACGGGATGCGGCGCACCTCCTTGAGCCCGGCGGCGAGGATCGCGTTCGCACGCTCCTGAATCCACGTGGTGACATCGGTGCCCGCCGGGCCCCCGTGGGTCGGGTTGTACTTGAACCCGCCGTCCTCCGGCGGGTTGTGCGACGGGGTGATCACGATGCCGTCGGCGAGCCCGCTGCTCCGTCCCCGGTTGTGGGCCAGGATGGCGTGGGAGACGGCCGGCGTCGGAACGTATCCGTCCCGGCTGTCCAACAGGACCGAGACCTCGTTGGCGGCGAGCACCTCCAGCGCGTCCACCGCCGCCGGGGCGGAGAGCGCGTGGGTGTCCCGGCCGAGGAAGAGCGGGCCGTCGAGGCCGTGCTCCCGCCGGTAGTCACAGAGCGCTTGGGTGATCGCGACGATGTGATCGGAGTTGAACGCGTTCCGCAGCGAGGACCCCCGGTGCCCGGAGGTGCCGAAGGAGACCTGCTGCCCCGGGTCCGCCGGATCCGGGTGCTCCGCGTAGTACGCGGTGACCAGCCTCGCCACGTCCACCAGGTCGGATGGCTGGGCCGGCTGGCCCGCCCGGGGGTGCGTGCTCACCACGTGACCTCCTGATCCCGGCCCATATCAGCCGTGTCTCGACGCTATCAAGATCCGGTGGAGCCGCGGCTCAGACCAGACCCGCCTCCCGCAGCAGGTGCCACAGCCCGGCCCCGTCCGGCGCCGAGATCCACTCCTGCCCCACCGGCGGAGTCGAGGCGCTGTCGCTAGCTGAGTACGGTAGCGCGCCGGCGAGCATCGCCTGGGTCGGGGAGAGCCGGCGAATCGCGATCCCGGCGACGTTGTCCGGGTGGGACACCGCGAACTCCCGGTAGATCTCCTGGTCGTGCTGACCATCGTCGCCGACCAGTAGCCATCGCACGTCCGGGAACTCTGTGGCGAGCCGGGTCAGGGTGGCCCGCTTGTGCTCCCGGCCGCTGCGGAACCACCGGTCCGCCGTCGGGCCCCAGTCGGTGAGCAGCAACGGCCCGCCCGGATAGAGGTGCCGAGACAGAAACCGGGTCAGGGTCGGCGCCACGTTCCAGGCACCGGTGGACAGGTAGAACACCGGCGCGCCGGGGTGGGCGGTGACCAGCCGCTCGTACAGCACGGCCATCCCGGGCACCGCCGCCCGGGCATGCTCGTCCAGGACGAACGTGTTCCAGGCGGCCAGCAGGGGCCGGGGCAGCGTGGTGACCATGACCGTGTCGTCAACGTCGGAGATCACCCCGAAGCGCACCCGGGGGTCAAGGATCCGCACCGGCGCCTGGACCGGCTCGGCCTCCGGGACTCGGATCCGCACCGCCCCCCAACCCGGGGGCAGGTCCACCGGCACAATCGTGTCCACGAAACCGCTGCGGTCGGTGCGCGTCTCATGCCGCTCGCCCCCCGACTCGATGTCCACCTGGACGTGCTTGGCCGGAAGGGTGGCGAAGCTACGCCAGCCCCGAACCTTCTCCGGCCGGCCTCGCTTCCGGTTGTCCGGCCGCCGCAACAGCACCCGACACATCACCCGAACCCAGCCCGGGGCCCCGTAGCCCGGGTAGGCCACGGTGTGAATCCGCCAACCGGTGCGCCGGAGCCGCCGCTCGACCAGACGGTGCACGGCGTCCTCCATCCGCGCGGCCCGGTGTAGTTGAGGTACGGCCAGTTGGCCGGCGGAATTCGGTGGCACACGGCCACCCTGCCACAACCGACCTACCGCGACCACGCGAGGCGAACGGCCGGCACCGACCTACCGCGACCGTCGTTGCCCGATGGCCCGCTCGGCATCATCGACCATGCCAGGCGAACGGGCCGGCAGCGAACCGCTCCGCCCAGCCGAGCTCCTGTGACAGACTCCGGTGGGGGGATGACGGGGGCCTGATCGTGTCGCAACCTCTACCGCGCCGTGAGCGGTGGCGCCGGCGGCTGGACCTGCCGGCGCTCGTCGCGCTGGTGCTCGGGGTGGCTGGCATCGGATACCGACTACTCCTCACACTCTCCACGGTCCCGCCGTCAAACAGCGACGAGGCGACGTTCGGACTCGCCGCCGTACACATCGCCGATGGCCAGGAGCGGCCCGTGTTCCTGTACGGGCAGCACTACATGGGGGTGCTGGAGTCGTACCTCGCCGCGCCCCTGCTCGCGCTCTTCGGGCCGAGCTGGCCGGTGCTCCGGCTGCCGCTGCTGGCCCTCTACGCACTCTTCCTCTGGCTGATCCATCGGCTGACGCGCCGGATCGGCTCCCCCTGGTTCGCCACCCTGATCGTCGGCCTACTCGCGCTCGGTTCAGAGCGGGTGATCCGGGACCAGCTGACCGCGGTGGGCGGGCGCCCGGAGGGGAAGGTGGCGGTGCTGCTGATGCTGCTGGTCGTGGTGGGGCTGGCCCGGGGAACGCTCCGGCTCCGCCGGCTGGCTGTCGGCCTGTTCGGCTTGCTCGCCGGGGTGGCCGTCTGGTCCGACTGGCTGCTCCTGCCCTACGTCGGGGCCGCCACTCTGGCGTTGCTGTGGGCAGCCCGCCGCGACCTGCTCGGCTGGGCGGGCGTGCTGCTGGTCGCCGGATTCGCGCTCGGCGTCGCACCGATGATCGCGTACTACCGCACCGCCGGTCCGGGTACGGACCCGCTGTCGGTCCTCCGTCAGGTCCACGACGATTCGGACCCACCGCTGGCCCAACGGTTCTCCGGTGCCGTACTGGAGGGGGTACCACTGGCCACCGGGCTCTGCCCCGTCAATGGGTGCAGCCGCTGGCTGGAAGGGTTCGGCCTGCTCTACCCGGCGCTGCTGGTGATCGCGGCCGTGGTCGCGGTCGTCGCGTATCGGCGGGCCACCGGACGGGCCGCGCGGGTCGCCCCGGTCGTGCACCTCGCGCTGGTCGTCGGCGCGACGTTGACCCTCCTGTCGTACACACGCACTTCGGTCGCCGCCACAGATCCCCTGGCTAACGCCCGCTACCTGGCGCTGCTGCAGCTGTCCCTACCCGCAGTGCTGTGGCCGCTCTGGCAGGCGGCGGTCGCGGCCCTGCGGAGCACCGCCGGTGTGTTTGGTCGGCTGGCGGGCACGCTCGCCGCGGCGTTCCTCGCCGCCCTCGCCGTCACCGCCACGCTGACCACGGTTTTGTTCATCACCACCGGCACCACCGCTTCTCGAGCCAACGAACGCGCCGCCCGGGAGTTGGCGGACACCCTGCGGGTGTCCGGTCCGCACGAGGTCTACGGAACCTATTGGACCTGCAACCGCCTGATCTTCAACACGGACGAGGAGGTGGTCTGCGGGGTCCTCGACGACGAGCTCAACCCGGGAAATAACCGCTACCCCGCCTACTGGGACCGGGTGGCGGTGGCGAGCCGGCCCGGCTATGTGGTGGAGACCGGATCGCCCCAGGAACAACGCCTGCGGCAGCTGCTCGGCGAACGAGCTGACGCCTCCCTCATCTCCGACGCCGAAGAGTATCGGGTGTATCACCCAGAGACACCGCTCCGGCCTTGGCAGTAAAGCGACCGCCATCAACCGCCGCCACACCCGCAAGATTTCCTCAAGGCTTGGCCCAATCGGTTCCCTACGTTTGTGACAGCCGTCACCGTAGGGGAAATCCGACGCCGCTAAGGAGTCCCACGGTGAACCCGACCCTGCTGGACCGTCCCCGGTCCGCGTCGACCCCACCGCCGCTGGACTGGCGGACCCTGACCGCCGCGTTCGAGGCCGCCTGTCTCCTGCGCTGCGCGACCGCACCAACGGCGGCCCGACGCCAGCGCGGCGCCCCCGTCCACGCGCCCGGGCGGGTGGAGTTCAACCGCGAGGACGCGGCGCAGCGGCTCCGTCACCTGCTCCACCAGCTCGAGGTTCCGGTCACACACGAACGCGCCATCGGCGGGCTGCGCCGCCGCTACGAGCTGCACCGGCTGACCATCGCCCCGGCCCAACAACCCGGCTACGCCGCCATCCTGGGTGCCAGCTGGCGCCGCGGACGCGGAGAACTCATCGGTGCGCCGGTACGCGACGCGTCCCTCCCCCGACGAGTGGGGCGGACCCGGCTGGCCGCAGCGGCCTGGCGAGCCGCGCTGTTGGCCGGTGGCCGGCACATCCGCCGGCACATCCTCGGGATCCGGGTGACCGACCGGGACCTGGCGGCGATCCTCGTCCGGAGCGCCGCCCTGCTGGACGCACCGGCGATACTGCGCCCTGGCACCGGCTGCTATCTGGTGAGCGTGCCTCAGGGGCCGGCCCGCGTACGGATCATGCAGGCCACCGAGCTGGGGCCGCCACCCCCGAGCTGATAAACAGCTGATCTTATCGGTGGGTGGGCGGATCAAGCGCCGGGACCGGATCGTCGGACAATCCGGGTTGCGCCCGACCACGCGTACGGCGCACAGTGCAGCGCGTGATCAGAATCCCAGGTCGCCGGCGCGACGCGGTGCTGGCCGTACTGCTTCTGGCGATGGCGCTGCCGGGTCTCACCGGCTGCCAGCACGGCCCGCCACCAACCGTGCAGATCCGAATCGCCACCGGCAGTCCCACCGCCGTCTACTACGCCTTCGGGCAGTCACTGGCCACCATCCTCAATCGGGAGCTACCGAACGTCGAGGCTGAGGTGCTGGTGACCGCTGCGTCGGCGGAGAACATCCGGCTGGTGAGCGCCGGCGAAGCGGAACTCGGCTTCACCCAGGCCGACGCGCTCCCCACCGTCCCGGCCACGCTGCCGACGATGGCCGCCGTGGCCCGCGTCTACGACGACCTCCTACACCTCGTCACCACCCCGACCAGTGGCGTCCGCACCCTCGCCGACCTGCGGGGGCGGCGGGTCTCGGTGGGGGCATCGGGCTCCGGCACCGAGATCACCACGTCCCGGCTGCTCGACGTGGCCCAGCTCGGCGGGGATGCGGTACGCCGGGAGCGGCTCGGCCTGGACGACTCGGTCGAGTCGCTGCGGGCCGGCCAGATCGACGCGTTCTTCTTCTCCGGCGGCCTACCGGTGGGGGCGGTGGCGACGCTGGCCGCACAACGAGGCGTCCAGCTGGTCGACCTGGGCGAGTGGAGCACGCCACTGCGCGCCCAGCACCCCGGCTTCTACGTCTCCCGGGACGTTCCCCGCTCGGTGTACGGGGTGGACCCGGTGACCACCGTTGCCAACCCGAACTACCTGATTGTCCGGGCCGACCTGCCAGCGCGACTGGTCCGAGACGTGACCCGGCTACTGATGGAGCGACGCGAGGAGCTGGCGTCGGCGCACCCCGCAGCCGGCCAGATGAGTCCGCGCTCGGCCATCAACACCACCCCCCTACCACTGCACCCTGGGGCGGTCGCCTGGTACAACGCGGTCAAACCGTAGCCACGTCAACACCGAGCAGCAGGGCGGGACGCTTCCTGCTCCCCCTCATCGGCGGGGATGGGCAGCGACGCGGGAAACCAGAGGGCAGCGACCAGGCCATGGGGCTGGTTCGGACGCATACTGAGCCGCCCCGCGGAGGCGTCCACCAGGACGGCGACGATGGCCAGACCCAGCCCGGCACCGTCGATGTTCTGCGCCTCCGGCGCCCGCCAGAACCGTTCGGTCGCCTGGTCGAGCTGGCTGGCCGTCATACCCGGGCCGGTGTCGCGTACCTGCAGGGTCGTCCCGTCCTCCCGACCCCGAACCGCCACCGTCACCTCACCCCCCGCGACGCTGAACTTCACCGCGTTGTCGATCAACGCATCAAGCGCCTGGTCAACGGCGGTCGGCACGGTTCTCGCGTACGCCGGAGCAGCATCGGTGTCCAGCCGCAGGGTGATCGCCCGGCGGCGTGCGAGCGGCTCCCACGCCGCCACCCGGCTCGCGGCGACTGCTGCCGCGTCAACGGTCACGCGCAGGTTCTCCGTCCGCTCCGCCCGAGCCAGGGTGAGCAGCGCATCCAGCACCAGCGCCAGCCGGTCGGTCTCGGCCAGGGCAAGCTGGTGCTCGGCCGCGCCCTGCGGGTCACCCAGGCTGGGTCCCAGCTCCTCGACCCGCAGCCGCAGCGCCGTCAACGGATTGCGGAGTTGGTGGCTGGCATGCGCCACGAACGCCCGCTGCCGATCCATCACGTCGGAGACGGCGTCGGCCATGTCGTTGAAGCTCGCCGCCAGGCGGCGCAATTCGGGTGGGCCCTGCCGATGCTGCACGCGGGCGTTCCGGTCGCCCTCGGCGATCTCGTGGGTCACCGCGTCCAGCTCGGTGACCGGTCGCAGCACCCATCCAGCCAGGGCGAACGCGGTCGAGACGCAGGCCAGCACCGCGAGCAGGCCGGCACCGGCGAGCAGCAGCCACCAGGTGGCGACGGCCTCCCGGATCCGATCGGTGGGGGTGGTGGTGACCACCGCGCCGAGGACCTCGCCGCCGTCGTTGATCGGCACCGCGACGACGATCGGCGCGTCCACCCACGGCAGCACCGAGTCGGGCCCGCTGGCCTGCTGACCGGAGAGGGCCGTGTCGAGCTCCCCCCAGGTGCCCGAGGCGGGCTGCCAGCTCGGCGACGCGACCACCGTCCGCCGGTCTCGGTCGACGACCGCGGCGCCGATGCCGTACAGCTCGTCGTAGCGGTCCAACTCACTGCCGATCGGGCCGGTGCTGCCGCCGCGCAGCGCCGCGTCGGCCAACGACGCAAAGCGGGTGGCGTCGGCGAGCCGGTCGGCGCGGACCCGCTCGGTCTCCCGACTGGCCAGCGTGGCCGCGAGCGGGGTCTCCAGGGCAACAAGGACCAGCACCATCAGCAGCAGATAGCTGATCACCAGGCGGCGACGCACCGCGCCTCACCCGCTCCGCAGCCGGTAGCCGATCCCGCGTACGGTCTCCACCAGGCCGGGATCGCCCAGCTTGCCGCGGAGCGAGCCGACGTGCACCTCAACGGTGTGCCGGTCGGCGAAGGTGGTGCCCCAGGCGTCGAGCAGAATCCGATCGCGGGGCACGGCGGACCCGGGCTGGCGGGCCAGGGAGAGGAGCACGTCGAACTCCTTACGGGTCAGCGCCACCTCCTGGGTGTGGATGCGGACCGTCCGGGCCGCCACATCGATCTGGACCGGACCGACCTCGATCAGGTTGCGCTCCGGCGCGGCCTGCGCGGCGCGGCGCAGCACCGCCTCGATCCGGGCCTGCAACTCCACCATCGAGAACGGCTTGACCACGTAGTCGTCCGCACCGATGCGCAGCCCCAGCACCCGGTCGCGCTCCTCCCCCCGCGCGGTCACCGCGATGATCCCGAGTTGGTTGCTGCGCCGCCGCAGCTCCCGACACAGGTCGGTGCCGTCTCCATCGGGCAGGGTGAGATCCAGCAGGGCCAGGTCGCACGGAGCTGCGCGGAGCGCGGCGGCAACCGTCGCCGCATGCTCCACCTGGTAACCGCGCCGGGTCAGGGCCGCGGTGAGCGCGGCGGCCACCCGGTGGTCGTCCTCGACAAGCAGGATCCGCACCTAGTGCCCCCAACTCTCGCCTCCGTTGACCACGAATGGTCGCAGATGGCGACGGTTCAGGGGAGAGCCCCGCCTTGGTCGACGCGCCCACACTGGCGCACCAACCTCATACCTCCGCCTCGGGCACGTCGGGCCCCGCACCTGCCACCTGCAGCGCGGCCACGATCATCTCCGCGACCCGGCGCACCTCCGCGGTTCCCAACGGGGTCCGGGCAATCACCAGCCGCCAGTAGATCGGCCCAACGATCAGGTCCACCGCGAGACGCTGGTCGGTGGCGGCCGTCAGCTCGCCGCGCTCGACGGCCCGACCGATCACCGCGAGACCTATCGTCCGCTGGTAGTCCTCAAGCGTCTGATGGAGCTTCTCGGCGATCTGTGGGGTACGCGCCGCCTCGGCGAGCAGGTCCGGGATGATCTGCAGGGCCATCTGGTGCTGCAGCGCACGAGCCATCACATGGAGCAGAATCTCCAGGTCGCCCAGGAGGCTGCCGGTGTCGAGCAGCGGCAGATTACGGCCAGCCGTTGCCGAGACCAGATCCAGCACCAAGTCGAGCTTCGAACGCCAACGGCGATAGATAGCGGCCTTGCTCACGCCAGCCCGCCGGGCTACCGCTTCAATTGAAAGTCGCCCATATCCCACCTCGGCGAGCTCCGCCACGACCGCACCACGGATGGCCACGGTGATGTCATCACGCAGCACCGCGGCACCGACCGGGGAGCGCTTCTTCTCGACCACCACGTCAACAAGGTACCGTAACGACGGTACGGTTGCGTCGCGACGCGTCGTACACTAACTTCCAGGCAGCAGCACGGCGCCTCCCAGGGGCCGAGGACCGCCCGGTCGCGAGCCGCAACAACGCCCGCCTGTCGCTGTGATGCGCACCACCTGCTCCCCAATGGCACAGAAGATCGGAGCACTCGACCATGGCCAACACCGCGGTGGCCAACCTCCACCCCAGGCTGACCCCCGCCGAACTCGCGCAGCGGCACGGGCTGAAGGTCGCGAACGACAGACCGCCCCTGCGCGAGTACACCCGCCAGGTTTGGGCATACCGGCACTTCATCACCGCGTATTCCCGAGCGAAGATAACCTCGTCGCTTAGCAACACCCGGCTCGGCCAACTGTGGCAGGTACTGACCCCGATCACCAACGCGGCGGTCTACTACCTGATTTTCGGCGTGATCCTGTCCCAGGGACGCGGCAGTATAGATAACTTCATCGCCTACCTCTGTACCGGTGTGTTCGTCTTCATCTTCACCCAAACCGCGGTGGCGAACGGCACCAGTGCGATCAACGCCAATCTCGGGCTGATCCGGGCCCTGCACTTCCCGCGAGCCGCCCTACCCATCACGGTCACCCTGGTGCAGCTCCAGCAGCTACTCATGTCGATGGTGGTCCTGGCCGCCATCGTGCTGTTCACCGGCGAGCCGATCACCCTCCGTTGGCTACTGCTCGCCCCGATTCTGTTCCTGCAGACAATCTTCAACATCGGCCTCACCATGGTGATGGCACGATTCGGCTCCAAGGTCGCCGACCTCAAGCAAATCATGCCGTTCGTGCTCCGTACCTGGCTCTACGCCTCCGGCGTGCTCTACCCGGTATCGCTGCTCCGCGATCACCTACCAGACTGGGCCGCGACCCTGATGGAGGCCAACCCGGCGCTGATCTACATCGAACTGGCCCGGTACGCCCTACTGGATTCGAACCGAGAGAACCTGGTCGCCACACCCATGCAGCTCTGGGGGACGGCCCTGGCCTGGACACTCGTCGTCGGCATCGGCGGATTCGTCTACTTCTGGCGCGGAGAGAAGGAGTATGGACGTGGCTGAGCAGACCCAGGCCCCAACCGACCCCAGCACGGTGGACTCGCAGCGCGTTCCAACCGTCATCGCGGATGACGTCCATGTGATCTATCGAATTCACAAGGGCGCCGCGGCCAACACCGGCGCCACCGCCGCCCTCAAACGCATCGTGTCTCGCACCAGCACTCCGAACATTCGCGAGGTACACGCGATCAAGGGAGTCAGTTTTACTGCCTACCAGGGCGAGGCCATCGGTCTGATCGGTAGCAACGGATCCGGCAAGTCGAGCCTACTGCGGACCATCGCCGGACTACTCCCGCCGGCCCGGGGTGCGGTCTACACGCTGGGGCAGCCCTCACTGCTCGGCGTGAACGCGGCCCTGCTCAACGACCTCTCTGGCGAGCGAAACGTAGCGCTGGGCTGTCTGGCGATGGGAATGTCTCCGGATCAGGTCAAGCGCATCACTCCAGAGATCATCGAATTCTCCGGTATCAACGAGCGGGGGGACTTCGCATCCCTGCCGATGCGCACCTACTCCTCTGGGATGGGGGCAAGGCTGCGCTTCGCCATTGCCGCCGCGAAGGAGCACGACGTGCTGCTCATCGACGAGGCGCTGGCCACCGGAGACCGAAAGTTCCGTATCCGCAGCGAACAACGCGTCCGCGAGCTACGCGCAAATGCGGGCACAGTCTTCCTGGTTAGCCATTCGCTCGGCTCGATTAAAGACACCTGCGAGCGGACCATCTGGCTTGAGGGCGGCGTTCTGAAGATGGACGGCCCGACCGATGAGGTTTGCCGGGCGTACGAAGGAAGATAGCCACCCACCGTGGCGGAAGTGCGTCATCGACCAATCGGTTGATGACGCCTTTCCGCCACGGTGTTCAACATCCGGATTCGGACACCGAGGACAGGCAAAGCCTATTAACGCTGCTCACCCTGAGTACTCGCGTCGATAATTCGCTTACAGTTCTGGCCGTCGGAGTAGGCGAAGAAGGAGTCGATCTCGCGAATCTTTTCCTCATCCGGCAGGAAGCCCTGACCCGCGCTGGCGGCGATAGCGTCGACGGCGGCATCGTGGTCTGATGACCGGACTCCCAAGCGCTCATAGAGCGCGAGGTCGCTTCCGACGTTGGTGCCGTGGGTCTGGAGTTCCGGGAACGTGTAGTAGACCACGGGCCGCCGTAGGTAGAGGGCGTCAAACGCAAGCGAGGAATAGTCGGTTACCACCATCTGGGCACCCGAAATCAGGTCAGCGAAGCTCTCCACCTTACCGTAATCGAGCACCTCGACTAGGTCGGAGCCCGGGAAGCAATCCCGGAATTGAGCAAGACTCGAGTGCAGCGCGAATTTGATCCGAACCCCGGCGGCCCGCAGAGCTGCCTGCACCCGATCATCGTGGAGTAAGGCGTTCCACGACTTGCAGAATTCCGATGCTTCGAATTCGGACTTCGATGCCTCTTGCAGAAAAGATCGCCAAGTTGGACTCACCAGTACATAGTCGCCAGAGCGGCGCTCCAGCAGATCATGCCGGGCCAGGCCGGTCAACTTCAACGTGTCCGGCGAGAGTCGATACCTGATATTGTTCAGCAACGCATCGTACTCGACCTGCGTCGAACTACAGAAGACATGATACTCTTTGGTCCCCAGCCAGGAGGACAGGTCAGACCGGATAATTCCGTGTTGCAGGAAGGTCAACTTATAGCTAGGCGCACCGACCCGTGTTCCGTAATCCTTCCACGGCTTGATAATCACATCGTCTACGTGCGAGGCAAAGAAGTGCTCGCAATTAAACAGTAGACGCCAGTGCGCAATGGAGCCGTAGCGCACCAGATTGAATCCGTTCCGGCGAAGTCTCTCATAGTCCGGGCAGTCAGCACGGATAATGAAAGCAATCCGATCATGAAGACGGTTCTCGCGGACATACCGATATAGCGCCTCGGCATTGTCGGCCGCCTTGTCCCGGCGGTCCATAAACAGCCAGTAGCCGTTGGGCTCACCGTGGAGGCTGTTACGGAGATTCGCCCGCAGGAACTTGCGGGGTGAACGGTCGTCAGCAGCTCGCTTGGCGAAGACGGCGTACCTGTAAACCTTGCGGGCAAGCTTCACCGGACGCATTTCGAGCTTCCGGAGTCGCCGGTTTTGCCTACGCACAGTCCCCGAAATACTGCTGCTGCGCTGGTTCATAAAATAGAGCATCAGCTGACTGTATGCGCGATCGCGCAGAAGCTCGACTATTCGACGGTCGACTGAATTCTCGGTCTGCAGCAGCCGGTCGAAGCCGTACCCATCGCATGCAGCACGTATGAGGTCCAGGGCATCGTCGGTCAACTCCGGATCCAAGAGTAGCAGCTTCGGAAAGTAGAACGTTCGAAGCAGAGCGGCGAGGCGATAGCTGATGATAGGTTGGGAAAAGTAGACCCCGAGCGCGTCGTCCAGTCCGCTGAAAATCTTTGGCAAATCACGGTACAAGTTGAGCTTGATACGACTTGTGATGCTGCCGGTCCGACCCAGCGTATACAGATAGATAACGTCATTGATTCTGGATATACGGCTGGCCAAGAGGAGATACTTCTTATCGAAGATCTCGTCCTCACTACTGACAATATCCTCCAGAAATCGGAGGCCATGCTCCCGGATCAATGCGGTGCGGTAGATAGACTTCAGGATGCCGGGACGTCGAGAAAGTAGATCAAGCTTTACCGCGTAACTGTCCTGGTTGAAGTATTCCGGGGCGATGTAGTCGGTCCAGATCTTACGCTCCGGCCCCTGCTTCTCCGGCACACCATAGCGGGCCCCGACGACCACGTCACTCTGATGCTTCTCCATCGCCTTCAGCAGGGTACTGTAACCGTCTTCATGGATCCGATCATCCGGATCCATGAAGATGATGTACTCGCCACGCGCGTTATCTATTCCTGCATTCCGCGGCCGGCCGGGCCCACCCGATCCTTCGTCAAAGGAGATCGGGAAGAAGTTGTTCGGATAGCGACGCTGGTATTCGTCGATAATTCGCTGGGTACCGTCGCTCGAACCGTCGTTGACCGGAATAACCTCGAACTGGTCAAATGCCGACTGGGCAACGATAGACTGAAAGGCATCGTCGATGTAGCTTTCGACGTTGTAGCATGCCAAGATGATCGATGCCTTGTACAACGAACTCCTCCAAATGGGTCACTGCGGTGTCGGGGTCAGCAACTCGGTTGCGCCTGATTCATGTGGCAAGGCCCCCGAACCGGCAGCCGCCGAAGAGGTCTCGTACGGCGACCGAAACGGATAGTAGGCTGGCAGGAACTCCTGCAGCAACGCCGCCTGTTCGCTTACCGGAAGCCCTTCAGCATCGGTGTCGTTTAGGCAAAAGACCTCGTGGCTTCGGTGCCGCAACGCGTGTGCCAGCCGAACGGGAGTAGCCGGATCAGCAAGATCCGTATACATGTAGTTGATGTCCCCTAGCACTGCCCGGTTGGTTAGGTATGCCCAGTAATGCTGTAGGGACGACATCATCGAGATGTCCGCCGGATGGCGGAACTGACGCCCGGCAGTACCCAGAACCTCCTCCGGGCATCGCCGCTCAATCTCCTCCAGGACGCTTCGACGCGCCGCGTGCGGCGTGTGTTTTGTCTTCTGCGTTAGAAAACGACCAAACTCCCGTTCGATCACTGCCCGGTTGTTCTTCCCAGCGGACATGACCGGGGGCTCATCAGCAAGGGGCAAACCGGAGTCAACCCGATTCACCGACAGGAAGAGTCGGCTGCTGCCCCCCGGAGTGAAGAACGTCTGCGGCGTCACGGGACGACCGAAGAAGACGTCGTCATTGAGATAGAGGAAGTGCTCAGCCAGCCCAGGAATGCGATGCAACCGCGATTCGATTGCATGTGAATTGAAGGTCGGCAGCCGGCCGGTATCTCCAAAAATCTCGCGATGACTGACCAGCCTGAGCTTTGGGTTGTCGACGTTCAGCCACTCGGGTACTTGTTCGTCGGTTACCAGGAAGACGGTCCGCACCCAGGGCGCGTAGTAATGCAACGAGCGCATGGAGTAGCGCAGCTCGTCCCGGGAGACATACCGTGACCCGTTCGCCGCCTGCCGATTAACGCTGACCCATCCGTTCTCAGCCAGCGCTCGATTCTTACGCGCCAGCCAATCGGGGTCAGCGCCGTTGACCCAGGTGTAGACGACATCGATCGGAAAGTCCACCGTGTCCATCGACTTGACAAGAAAGGGGCGACGCGTACGGTAGTGGCTCGTTGACCCATTGCCCCAGCGCCCATCGAAGGTAGCGTCGGTGGCCTCGACTATTGGCGCGTCAGCCGGTAGCACGCCGACTGACGGGTTCGAACGGGGTGCGACGAGCTGACCTTCCTGCTCTTGCCAAAACTCGATCTCACATGCGTACTGATCCCCTAGGACCAGGCTGCCTCGAGGGTCGGTGACGGGCCAGCAGACCCGGACCACCCGCGCCGGTTGGCCCTTAGCTGACCCTGCGTCGGTCCCGACGGTCGCCACCTGCGCACCATCGCCGGCCAACTGGCCATGCACTAGCGTTTCAACCCGACCCCGCCAAGGCTCGGGGACGCCGAGCACGGTACGCCCCACCTGCTGCTGCGGCACCCGGAAGTAGGGCACGCCGGCGCCTTCCAATGCGGCCGCTACACGGTTGATGTTGGCGTGACGGACATCCAGCGGCGAGGCCGCGACGTCAACGCGGGCGACCGTCTGCGGACGGCCCGTGCCGGTTCGCACCCGCACCAGATCGGTCCCGGGACGCGCGTGCAGCACGCGCGCTTGCGGCAGCCGTACCACACGTCGGACTAACCAGAGTCGACGTGTAGGCGGAAAGATGCGGATCGCTCGTCGCCGGAGCTGGCGAGGAACCGCCATCCGCACCGCTCGCCATAGATACACGCACAGATCCTTCCAACCCTGGCCCCGTTCGAGAGGATCGGGGCTGCCAACTGGCCTCCAGGCTTCTCGAACGGTCACCGAATACCGGCAGCAGTGCGGAAGCCTACAGGCTCCACCAGAACACCGCCAAAGCTTGTCGCGCCCGTCCGAGGCTGGGGCAGTCATGACTTGGGGCCCGGCGATAGGGAGTCCGGTCCTCGTCGCACTAACCAAAGGTCGTCAAGCGCGGCGGCGGTAAGACGTCGCGGGTAGCAGGGCGCCATAAACCCGATAAATCGTCGCGCTATGGCACCGCAGCTACCCAATAGCCCCTCCGCGCTCTTTCCGAGCACACCTCCTGTCACGTCGTCCAGCGGCGGCTGCGACGCAGCATTATGACCGTTTTATAGCTATTTCACCAATTTTTAGGGACCGGTCACCGACCCCGGGTGGTCAATCAAGCCGGGTACCGCGCTCTCGGCCCAAGCGCTCCCGCGACGACCTGCTGCAGGTCGTGGTGGACTGCCCTCGGACCGTCGACACGGCACGGCGGTGGACACCGAAACTGGAGGGGATTCGGTGCCCGCCAGGCAAGGCCGGTCAGGCGGAGTAGCCGCGCGTCGCGGCCCAGTCCGCCAGGGCGATCGTGGTCATCCAGTACGAGCTGGTCGCCGGGTTCGCCGAGTCGGCGATCTGCACCAGACGACCATCGTCGTCGTATCCGACCACGGCGACATAGTGACCGCCCGGGAAGGAGTGCCATCCGCCGGCGGTGTCGGTGGCGGAGCCGGCGATATTCACCACCACGCTCCGGTCCTCGGTGATGGCCTTGACCACGTCGGCCTGAAGCTGGTCCATCTGCGCCGAGGTGGCCGAGCCGCCCGAGATCATCCGGGTCTGGTAGGGCTCCCCCTCCACCTCGGCATTGAGCACCCGCGTGGTGTCCTCGGCCGAGTCGGTGCCGAACTGGTCGGTGCCGAGCGGGCCAGCGAGTTCATCCTGCGTCCGCTCAACGCCGGTAGCGCTGAGGGCGTTCCGGACGGCGGCTGGGCCGCAGTAGTAGAAGTTGATCTGTGCCTGGTAGTCGTACTCCAGCATCTTGGAGGCAGCTGGCTCCGGTGCTGCCGGCTCGGTCAGGTCGGGGTCCGCCGCAGGCGTACTCGACGACTCAGCACTCAACGGCTCGGTGCTCGACGACTCGGCCTTGGTCGGGGTCGCGAGCCCGACCGCCTCGGGAGTCGCGTCGGCGACGTCGCTGCCGGCCGCGGAAGCGGCGGGGACCGGCCCCGGCGAGCCGGAGTCTTCGTCGCCACCAGCGGCGAGGGCGCCGGCGCCGGTGGCCAGTACGAGCGCGGCAGCCGACGCGGCGGCCAGCTGGTACGGGCGCTCCGTGGTCAGACGGGCAAACTGTCGTTTAAGGCGATGTTTCACGGGATCCTCCACAGGCTGTCGGGGCTGTGGCGCACCGCGCCGTTGGGCGGGCAGCAGAGGTGGGCCGCACGGAACCGGGATCCGCGCGCCGGTGGCCACGAGGGGAATACGCCCCGGCCAGTGCCGGGGTACGCGGGATAGGTCAGCGCCCGGCGGCAGGCCGGACGGGCACGGACACCGCAGTGCCGTGAAGGCGGCGGAGCGCCCGCTGGGCGGAATAACGCTGCACGAAACGACCTCCTTCCGACACCGCTGACCGGGTTAGCTGACGGTTTTCGGACGGGAAGTGTGCCCTACCGCAAAGCCACTGATTCACCCCAGGTAAAACGGGTCCTCGGTTCACCTTTCGGCAATTGAGCGGGTCGGCACGGCGTCGCCTTTTGCGATCGTTGACCGCACCGGACGCGCCGACACTACTGGCCAGCCAGGACACTGCCAACCCACCCTGGCCTGCCTAAACATCGATCATGGCAGGAATTTTCGGACAGCGCCCCCTGCCCTGAATCAATGGGACGGCGGGTGGTCACGGTACGCCCGGCCAGGAACAGGACGGCTTGCGGACATTTACTACCGGCCTACCGGGGAAATCGGCCAGTATGAGGCGCTTGACCGATTCGGATTAACTATGACCAGCCTCATAGAATCGGCCACGCACGTCCTGCCTAATTCCTCGTCATGCAACCTAGACCGGGTAGCTGAGTGCCGGATCTTGGGGCGACGGCGAATCCGGTCGTTAGCCGGCTCGTTGGCTTCGCCAGCGGAGTCGTCACCGATGGTGGTGTCGGGACTATCGCACTTCGGCAGCGGTAGCTGGCCACCCGCGTCTACACCGGGTGAAAAGCGTCAGGTCGCCGTGGGACGGCCACCAACCGACCGGACAGTAACAGCGACGCAGCTGCCTCGCCTGACTCCGACTCGGCATAGCCCGTGTTTGACCATTTTTGACTTATGAGGATCGGTTCCGGGTTTGGTGGGGGCCGTCTGTCGCGGCGGCTATCTGTTGGCCAGGGCACACCTGACCGGGTCCGGTCGCGACCAGTTCCGGCCGGACCCTGGGTGGATGTGCCGCCAGCGGCGTCGTTCCCGGCCCTGCCCGGCCGTCCGGGCGATGCGGGTGGACATCCGGCAGTGGTAGCGGCCTGTGTCCTGAGCGCCTGCTTCGGCGGTTCGGTGGCCGCCATGGCCCGTGCCGTGGACCGACCGGCTTCGCCCGCCGGTAGTAGGTCGCCCGCGAGGTCCCGGTCAACCCGCACGCCCGCTGCACCGAGATATCGGCGTCGCGTAGCTCGTCGAACACGGCGGTCCGGACTTCTTCGGCGGTTTGTCGTTGTCCGCGCTCTCATAGAGTTCTTCCAAGAGCGCGTGCGATTTCCCCATGATCCAGAGCCATGCGGGTCTTGGTCAGATCCGTCTGCCGCTTCTCGTTCTGCCGGCGCAGCTTCTCCGAATCGACCTGCTTTCACCCTCCCGCCGCAGAATCGCGCCTTTCTCTCCGCGACACCACACCCGAACCACTACCGGTGACCCACAGATCCTTTAACAACGCCGTAGCCGCACCTCGGAAAGTAGCTCGCAAAGAGTAACGGCAGCTGCCGAAAGCACAAGTCAGGCTGCCATCAGCTCTACCGTCCTACTGCGAAAGAGTAGGCAACGAAAGTACCTCGCCTCCACGTGAACCAACAGCGCCTCACGATGCTTAGCTCCGGGACGTCGCGTTCCCTGAAGCTCGATCTGGCTGGGCTTCGTCCCCGGCTCCACCCGGCCCGCACCGGCACCGACACCGGCACCGGCACCGGACCCACCGTCCTGGCCACCCTGCGCAACGCCTCAATCGGCTACCACCACACCGACAGCGAGGCCAACAACGCCTGTTCCACCTGCAAGCCAACCGCCGCCCACACGACCCCAACACCACCGCCTATCCGAGACGCAGTGCCCTGGGAGAGTGCCTGCCTGAAAGCCCTCGGACCCCGGTACAGGGTCGCTCCCAACACTGTCCGCAGTCATCGCCGTGACGGTAGAGGGCGCCTGGACCGCGTCCCACGCTTCCCAGAGCGAACGGTTCCGATCAGTTCACCTCCTGGTTCCCTAGCGCCCCTTCCGCACCCTCTACCATGTCCGGGTGGTCACCAACCCCCAACCACTACTGAGCGTGGCCGTACCTGTGTATGGTGTAGAGGCGCAGCTATATCAGTGCCTCGACTCACTCTTCGATGGTCTCAACGAAGCCGATGCCGCCGACATGGAAGTAGTCGCGGTCAACGATGCCTCACCGGACCGGTGCGGCGAGTTACTGCATGCATACACCGCCCAGCGGCCGGCGGTACGCACCATCACGCTTTCCCGAAACGTGGGGCTCGGCCTAGCCCGGAACGCCGGGCTGGATGCGGTGACAGGCCGGCACGTCTGGTTCGTAGACAGCGACGACTGGCTGCCGACAGGCTCAGTGCCGGCGGTGTTGGGGCGGCTACGCGCAGATCGGCCGGATGTCCTGCTGTTCGACCATCTCCGGGTGCATCACGATGGCCGAGAGGAGATGGACGCCAGCAGCCATCTACTACGCGGGGTGAATGGCTGCGTCCGGCTGGACGAGCGCCCCGAGCTGCTCCGGGTGCAACACACCGCCTGGAACAAGGTGGTCAGTCGCACCTTCCTGACCGAACTAGGCATACGCTTCTACCCCGGTTGGTACGAGGACATCCCGTTCAGCCACCCGCTACTTATCGCTGCGGAGCGGATCGCGGTGCTCGACCGAATCTGCTACCACTACCGTCAGGGGCGCCCCGGTGCGATCACCACCACCCCCAGCGAACGGCACTTTGACGCGTTCGACCAGTACGATCGGCTCTTTGACTGGTTGCTCAGCGCCCGACCCCAGGAGACCAAGCTGCACGCCGACCTGTTCGAAAGGATGATCAGCCACCTGCTTGTGGTCGTGGGCAACAACCATCGGATGCCGGCGAAGCTACGCCGCTCCTTCTTCCACCGGGTGTCCGCGCACTATCAACGCTACCGGCCGACCGACGGCTATCCCCGCCCTGGTGGAATAGGTGGCCTGAAGCATCGCCTCATCGCCTCGAACAGCTACCTGGCGTACAAAGCGCTGCGCCATGTTCACCGGCTCGCCACTCGGCGACCTCCGGCACCCGCAAGGGTCCCGGCCACCGGGCCGGTCGCGGAGTCCGCCGAGCGGCAGCCGCAGATGATGGCGGCACGGCGATGACCGCGACCGTGCGTCCGGCCGACACCGGTGACCTCGACCGGATGCGGCGCTGGCGCAACCACCCCCAGGTACGCGGCACGAGCTTGACCCAGCACGAGATCAGTCCTGAGGAACACCTCGCCTGGTGGTCGGCGGTGCGGGAGGATTCCGACCGCCGGGTGCTCATCTACCTACACGAAGGGCATCCGGCCGGGGTAGTGGCCTTCACCGGCGTCGCATCCCCGGAGAAGGCCCTGACCTGGGGGTTTTACCTGGACATCGAGGGGCTTGAAGAACGTGGCCTGCTCCTACCCGCCTGGATCGGGCTGCAGCGGGCCGCGATCGAACACGCCTTCGAGTCGCTCGCGGCCCACACGCTCGGTGGGGAGACCCTGGCCGACAACCGACCAGTACTTGCGCTACACCGCCGCTTCGGGTTCCAAATTATCCGGCGCTACGAACGGGAAATTGACGGCAAACCACACCAGGTAGTGTGGACCGAATTGAGCAGGAGAACATGAGCAGTACAGTAAAGATCGGGCCGCACCTGGTAGGCCCGGGCGAGCCGCCACTCGTGGTCGCCGAGGTTTCCGGTAACCACAACGGCAGCCTGGACCGGGCGCTGGAGATCGTAGACGCTGTGGCGGCGAGCGGCGCCCACGCACTCAAGCTGCAGACGTACACGCCGGACACCCTCACGATCGACCACGACAGCCCGGCCTTTCGCATCTCCGACGGGCATGACCTGTGGGGTGGCGAAAATCTCTACCAGCTCTTCCAGCGGGCGCACACGCCGTACGAATGGCATGGGCCGCTCTTCGAGCGGGCCCGCCAGCACGGACTGACTGTCTTCTCCTCGCCGTTCGACCACACCGCGGTGGAGCTGCTGGAGGAACTGAACGCCCCGGCGTACAAGATCGCCTCATCGGAACTGGTCGACCTGCCCTTGATCCGGCTGGTCGCGAGCACCGGCAAACCACTGGTCATCTCCACGGGGATGGCCACGATGGCGGAGATCGACGCCGCGGTCCGGGCGGCCCGCGAGGGTGGCGCCGACGGCGTGGTACTCCTCGCCTGTACCGCCTCCTACCCGGCGCCGCCGCAGGACAGTAACCTGCGCCGCATACCGGTGCTGGCCGACGCCTTCGGCTTGCCGGTCGGCCTCTCCGATCACACGCCCGGGATTGGGGTACCCGTGGCCTCGGTGGCGTTGGGTGCGTGTCTGGTCGAGAAGCATGTCACGCTGGCCCGGGCCGACGGGGGCGTGGACTCGGACTTCTCGCTGGAACCGGCCGAGCTGGCCGCGCTGCGTGTGGAGACCGAGCGAGCTTGGGCGGCGATGGGCAGCACTGTGGTCGGTCCCACCCCCACCGAACGTGAAGGCCTGCGCTTCCGTCGTTCTTTGCATGTGGTCGCCGATGTGCGGGCCGGGGAGCCGGTGACCCGCGCGAACATTCGATCCATCCGGCCGGCTGGCGGCCTGCACCCGGACGAGTTGGACCGGGTACTCGGACGCACCTTCACTCAGGACGTGCGACGCGGCACTCCGCTGGGCTGGGAACAGATCTAACTGGAAACGAACGGGGCCCGAGGTGATGATCACCTCGGGCCCCAGCTGTCCTCAGTCGTTGACCGTGACCAGCCGAACAAACTCCCGCAGCAAATCGTGACCGTCCCACACCGGAGCGAAGGTCAACGCCGCGCCGAACGGCACGATGCGGTCGACTCCCCGCCCTCCTAGGCTCCGGGCTAGGGCCGTCAGCTCATCCCGATCAAAGCCGAAGTGGGTGAGGGTTTGGTCGCGGCGACGCACGAACGGCACCAGCTCCGTCAGGTCAGGCACAGTGACGAACGGGAAGGTGCCGGCGCCGAGCCAGTGCCGCGGGGTGGCTGACACCTCTGCCAGTTCCAGGGTTGCCAGGGCATTGCGGTGGAAGACCATCCGCCGCACTCCCCCATCGGCAGCCAACCCGTACGCACCGACCCGCTTCTCCACCGCCATCGCCGCGTCCACGTCCCAGCCGCGTTCCTGGACCACGTCTTCCAGCAGGGCGACGAACTCGGCCCGGACCTCATCAGCCTGCTCCGCCGCGCCAACCAGGAAGACGGTACGTGGAGAGGCGCAGGCTGCCTGATCGAACCAGTACGCGTCGTTGGCGAACGCGTTGGCTGCCTCTCGCCGCCGTTGCGGCGAGGCCGCCGCCCAGCCGGGCACCGACAACATGGCGAAGGACGACCGATCAGGGAAGGTGAGGTCCCGGGCTGCCGGCGCGAGCGGATGCCGTCGGAGGTTCTCCACCGCCCGGTCGCCACCCCAGAGGACGCGCAGGTCGCTGGTAGCGCTCAGCTGGGCGGTCACCGCGTCATCGTGACCGTAGGTGACCATGAGCTGGGTACGGGCCACCACCGGGTCGGCCTCGGCGAGGCTGGCGTTGAGCACCTCAAGTACCGCGTCGGCGGCCGCTGCAGAACGCGGCGACACCCGGACCACGTTGGTGTTACCCGCCAGCGCGGACAGTGCCCACGAGTAGACGAAAATAGTGTCTACGTTCGCCGGTGGGACGTGAAATACCCGCCCGCGGGGGAACACAAGCGTGTCCGGCCCGAGCGTGGAGTGCAGCCGTTCTACCGCGCCCAGTAATTCCCGGCGACGGAGGAAGAACCCGAGTGAGCCCAGCTCGGGGTGCCGCCGGGCCAACGCCGGAGTGAGTAGCCGTTTGGCGACCGCGGCCAGGAAGTCCACCATCCGTGGATCTCCCACGGCCAACGGCTCAACCTCGTTCGGAGCCAGCAGGTCCGCCACGGAGGAGACGGCCTCGCCGACGGGGAAACGCATCCGAAGCGTCATGGCGTACCTCCCTGATAGGTGTCGCTGCAGCCGCGCGCCTCAGCGCGGGGCAACCGGCCGAGCACACTGAACCGCTTACCAGGCCAGTGTCCGTCGTCGATCCCGTGCACCACACCGAGGTCCTCGGTGAGCAGCACATGCCCGGGGTACGAGGTCGGCAAGGTACTCAGCACCTCGATGACGCCCGGCGTGCCAACCGGCACCTCCTGCCAGGTCACCGGGTCCCGGATGATCACGTCGGCGAAGTCTGGGCAGTAGAGCGAGCCGCCCTCCGGCCCCTCCAGGAAGACCGTGCCAATCTGCTCGACCATTCCGTAGAAGTTATGAATCCGCGTCAGACCGGTGTCCGCACCAAAGCGGCGACGAAACTCGGCGTTGTCGACCGCTCGATCAACGAGCTTCTTCCAGCCACCGGAGTGCACCAGGATCCCTTGGGAAAGGTCCAGTCCATGCTCACGGGCCACCTCGTAGAGGTAAGTCCAGACCATGAAGGTGAACCCGAAGATCAGGAAGGGCTCACGACCGTGCCGGTCCAGGAAGGCCCGCAGCGCCTCGACGTCCGGTCGGTCGTCGGCGTCAAGGAGCCAGTGATGATCCCGACCGAAGTTCACCATGCCAAGCGCACCCGCGCCCCGAGCGGAGTATGAGCGACGGTCGCCGACCACGCCACGACCATCTACCACCAGCATCGGTAGCCGGCGCGAGCCGAGCACGGTGGCGAGGGTCCGGGCGAGCATCCGGGACTGGGTGGCCGCTGCCCCTCGGTCCAGGTGAATCCGGCTCACCTCACCGGTGGTTCCGCTGGAGGTGAGCACCCGGATCACCTGATCTTCAGGAACGCTCACCAGCTTCTTGGTCTTGAATAGTCGGACCGGCAGCCAGGGCAGTTCGGCCACAGTCGCCGCTTCGCCCCTGACACCGAGTGCGTCCATGATCCGGGCGTACGGCGGACAGGACTGCCGATGGTGCGACACCAAGGCGTTCAGCTCGTCACGTAGCTGCTTCTCCTTGTCTGGCTGGGGCCGCGTGAACACGTCGGTCAGCACTGGTCCTCCAGAGCTCGGTAGTCAGGCTTTCCGGTGGCGGTCAACGGCAGCGCGTCAACGCTGCGGACCAGGATGCCGGAGGAGTGGGTGCCCAGCCCCTCGGCCGCCTCGGCTCGAATCCGGGCCAACCGGTCGTCGTCGGCGCCCTCAACGACCAGCACCAAGCGGTCCGGACCAGCCACCGCCGCGACCGGGCCATGCCGCGCGACGGACCGCTCGACATCGTCGAGGTTGACTCGTACCCCAAAAATCTTGGCGATCCGCTTGATCCTGCCGGTGATGTAGAGGAATCCCTCGTCGTCCAGTCGGCCGAGGTCTCCGGTACGCAGCACCCCGCCCAGATCATCGCCCCGGGCCAGATCAGCGGCGGTCTCGGCGTACCCCATCATGACGTTGGCACCCCGGTAGACGATCTCGCCAGTGCGTCCCGGCTCAGTCGTCTCGGGCCCGTCGCCGGGGCTAACAGTGATCTCGCCACCACGCACCGAAACACCCGCCGAGCCGAGCTTCGCGGGCAGCCGGTCCGCGGGCAGCACAGCCATTCGAGCGGTGGCCTCGGTCTGCCCGTACATGACGAAGAACCGGCCACCAACCGCGGCCATCCGGCGGTGGAAGTCCTCGACCAGGTCGGGGTTCAGCCGGCCGCCAGCCTGGGTGAGCGTCCGCAGCCGGGGGTATCGGACGGGATCGAAGCGAAGCCGACGAAGCATCTCGTACTGGTATGGCACCGCGGCCAGCGAGGTGACGTGAAACCGTTCCACGTTGGACCAGAAGTCCCGCGTCGTGAGGGCGTTCTCCTCGACCACCACGGTGGCGCCAGCGTAGAGGTGGCTGGTGAGCACCGACAGCCCGAACGTGTAGTGCAGCGGCAGGCTGGTCGGCGCGACCTCGTCACCATCGATCCCAAGCGCCGCGCCGATCGCCGCGGCGTTGGACAGCACCGCCGCCCGGGAGAGCCGGACCAGCTTGGGGCTTCCGGTCGAACCGGAGGTGGTCAACAACAGCGCCAGGTCGGGGTGCGGGGCCGGCCCGGGATCTCCGGCGCGGCGCTGGTAGTCACCCAGCCGCTGGTCCGGCCCGGGGCGATACCCGGGCAGCGACTCGGCATCGCCGAACAGCACCGCCGGGCAGAAACGATCGACCAAGTCGGCCAGTCGCTCCCCCTCGATTCGCGGATCGACCAGTGCGATCGGCCGGCCCACGCGCAGCGCCGCGAGGAACCGAAGAACCGCGGTGACCGTGGTGGGCATGGGGGCCAGCACCACTCCGGGCGGCTCCCGGTCCAGCGCGGTGCCAAGCTCCGCAACCCGGTCATGTAGGTCGACGCCGCCGAGCGTGGCACCGCTGGCCGCCTCAACCAGGCGAGCATCGGGGTGCAGCAGGCCAATCATGGGGTGAGACCGCCGTCCACTCCAACCACCTGACCGGTGACGAAGCTCGCCGCCGGATCCAGCAGGAAGGCCACCACCTCGGCGACATCCTCCGGCTCCCCCAGCCGGCCCAGTGGGGTGGCCGCGACCCGAGCCGCGCGGCCCTCGGCATCCAGGTCAGCGAGGAGGTCGGTACGGATGAAGCCGGGCGCGACCGCGTTGACCCGGATTCCCGCCGGGCCGAGTTCCTTCGCGGCAGCCCGGGTCAACCCCTCAATAGCCGCCTTGCTGGCGGCGTAGACGGCCTGGCCCGCGGCGCCGGCCGTACCGACCACCGAGGCGGTGAGCACCGCGGCTGGGCGTTGTCCCCGCCGCAGCAGCCGGACGCCCTGCTGGAGGGTGTGCGCGGCGCCGGCCGCATTGACCGAGAAGAGCCGTTCGATCGTCGGATCGGCGACGGAACCAAGTAAACCGGCCGCGTGCACGCCGGCGTTGACCACCAGTGCGTCCAGCCGGCGCCACCGCTGGAACACGAGCCGAACCAACGCGCGGACCTGCTCGGGGTCCGCGACATCGCCGTGCACCGCCAGATGCGGACCGCCTGGCAACGCAGCCGCGACCTGCTCAGCGTCTCCGAGAGTCCGGCCGTGAACGGCGACGATATAGCCCGCCGAGGCCAGCCGCGTCGCGATGGCTCGACCGATACCCCGAGTCGATCCGGTAATCAACGCGTATCGCGTGTCCGGCAGTTCAGTCGGTGAGGACGACACCGTGCTTCTCCAGAATCTGCTGCGCGCGGATGAAGGAGCTGAGGTCGATCACCTCGTCAGTGTCGAGCATCACCCCGAACTCGTCCTCGATCGCCGCAACCAGGGACATGTGCGCGAGCGAATCCCACTGTGCGTTACCGCGATATTCCAAATCGTCCACCGGAAGTTCATCTGACAGTTCCAGGGAATTCCGAAAGACGTGCCTGAGCCGTCCGAGTTCCACTGTGGCACTCCTCACCACCCGGCTCGCACGGCCGGATCGACGGCCGAGTGTAGCGGAGGAAATCGCAGCTATTACGGCCGCCAGGCTCACCTGACGCCTCTGCTAGGGCGGATGCTAGCATGCGCCCGCCCATATGGAGAGCGCAACACTGGGCGTAGCCATTCCCCCCACCCGCACGTATCATGCCAGTGCCAACCAGGGAACCCCTCGTGTGGCAGCCACATGACCAGGAACGGAGCACGAAGTTGAGCGTGTTGGACGGTTCGTCCATTCTGATCACCGGAGGAACCGGATCCTTCGGTAAGGAATTCCTCCGCAATGTCCTAGCCGAGAGCACGCCGGCTCGGGTGGTGGTGTTTTCCCGAGACGAGCTCAAGCAATACGAACTACGTCGGGACCTTGGTGACGACCCACGACTGCGCTGGTTCATCGGTGACATCCGGGACCGCCACCGGCTGACCCGGGCAATGCACGGCATCGACTTCGTCGTGCACGCCGCCGCTCTCAAGCAGGTCGATACCGCCGAGTACAACCCCTCGGAGTTCATCGCCACCAACATCACCGGTTCCCAGCACGTCGTTGATGCCGCCATCGAGGCCGGGGTGCAGAAGGTCATCGCACTCTCCACCGACAAGGCATCCAGCCCTATCAACCTGTACGGGGCGACGAAGCTCGTTGCCGACAAACTTTTCGTCTCGGCCAACCACTACGCCGCCGGCCACCCGACCCGCTTCGCCGTGGTCCGCTACGGCAATGTGATGGGCAGCCGTGGCTCGGTGGTACCGCTGTTCCGGCGACTCGCCGCCGAGGGCCGGAGCCTGCCCATCACCGACAAGCGAATGACCCGGTTCTGGATCACGCTGGAGCAGGCAGTCCAGTTCGTCTTGGACTCGTTTGAGCAGATGCAGGGCGGCGAGCTGTTCGTGCCGCGCATCCCCAGCATGCGCATCCTCGACCTGGTGGAGGCGGTCGCCCCGGAGGCCACCACGCACGAGATCGGCATTCGCCCCGGCGAGAAGCTGCACGAGGAGATGATCGCGCCGGACGACAGCCGCCGCACGCTGCGCGCCGCCGACCGGTTCATCGTGCAGCCGACCATCGCCACCTGGGGCTACCAGCCTCCGAGTGAATGCGAGCCGGTCCCGGACGGCTTCGCCTACCAGTCGGACAGCAACGACCTCTGGCTCACCCCGGACCAGATGCGCGACATGCTCGGAATCACCGCGTGACGACAATGCTCCCGTACGGCCGGCAGTCCATCGTCGAGGACGACGTGACCGCGGTCGCCGCCGCCCTCCGTGGGGACTGGCTCACCACCGGCCCCCAGGTTTCGGCGTTCGAGGATGACCTGGCCCGCTGGACCGGCGGAGTCGGCTGTGCGGTGGTCGCCAACGGCACCGCCGCGCTGCACACCGCCTACGCGGCGGCCGGCGTCGGTCCCGGCGACGAGGTGGTCGTGCCGCCGATGACCTTCGTGGCCACCGCGAGCACCGCCGTGGCCCTCGGCGCCAAGGTGGTCTTCGCCGACGTCGAGGAGGAGACCTTCACCCTGGATCCCGCGGCGGCCGCCGCGGCGGTGACGCCGCGGACCCGAGTGGTGGCGGCGGTGGACTACGCCGGCCACCCGGCCGACTACGACGCCATCCGTGCGGCCCTGTCCGGCAACGACACGCTCCTACTCGCCGACGCCGCACACTCCATCGGTGCCGCCTACCGCGGTCAGCCGGTCGGCTCGCTGGCTGACCTGACCACGTTCTCGTTCTTCCCCACGAAGAACCTCACCACGGCGGAGGGCGGCGCGGTCGCAGCCACCGACCCGGCCGTGTTGGAGCGCGCCCGCCGGTTCCGCAACCACGGCCTGGTCCGGGACCGGGCCGAGCAGCGCTGGCCGGACGAGGGCGGCTGGCACCAGGAGGTGCCCGAGTTCGGCCTCAACTATCGACTACCCGATGTCCTCTGTGCGCTTGGCCGCAGCCAGCTGCGGCGACTCGGTGAGTTCCGCGCCGCCCGGGAACGGCTCGTCCGACGGTACGACGAGGCGCTCGCCGACCTGCCCGGTGTGCTGCTTCCGACCCGCCGCGACTGGGCCAGCCCAGCCTGGCACCTGTATCCGATCCGAGTGCTTGACGGGCGGCGGCGCGAGGTCTATGACCGGATGCGGGCCGCCGGCATCGGCGTGCAGGTCAACTACCTTCCGGCGCACCTCCACCCGGTCTTCGCCGACCTCGGCTACCGGCGCGGATCCTGTCCGGTCGCCGAGGCGTTCTACGACCAGCAGCTCTCCCTTCCGTTGTACCCGACGCTCAGCGACACCGACCAGGAGCGGGTCGTCGACGCCCTCACCACCGCGCTGCGGGCACCGGCGCCGACCACCGCCTGCTGAGACGGAACCGATGCATCACGCCAACCACTTTTACGGCCACGCCCACGTGCTCGCCCGATACTGCGGGTTCGGCGATCGGCACCCGCCCCGGATCAACGGCTATGTCCAGCACGGCTGGAACATCGGCGACGGGCTGGCACCCGGCCACCCGTACGTCGAGCGAACACCGAGCCTGCTCTGGTCCGCCCAGACCCGTCGCCGGGCCTGGGCGGTGGGAAGGCGAAACGTCGTCGTTGTCGGGGCGCCCTTCACCTACCTGCTCGCGCTGCGTCCGCAGGATCCCCAACCGGTGGGGACCATGCCGACGAAACGGGAGGGCACCATCTGGTACCCGTTCCATGGCTGGGAGGGGCAGCACGTCAAGGGTGATCACAAGGAACTGATCGCCCGGATCCGGGACACCGAGCCCGGCCCGGTGACGGTGTGCCTCTACTGGCACGAGTACGGCATGCGCCGGGTACGTCGGCTCTACGAAAAGGCCGGCTTCCGGGTCATCTGCCACGGCTATCGCGGCCACTGGTGGCGGGACACCGACCCACTCTTCCTCGACAAGCAGCTCACCGAACTCCGTCGGCACCAGCGGGTCGCTTCCAACCGGCTGACCAGCGCCATCTTCTACGGCATCGCCGCCGGGTGCGAACCGGCGGTCTACGGTGACCCGATGGTGCTCGCCGACGAAGATCCGACCTTCGGCGGCACGGCCCGAATCCGCAGACAGTGGCCGGAACTTCACGGCGAGTCGGTCACGCTGTCCACCGCCGTCGAGATCGCCCGTGCCGAGCTGGGCACCGACCATCGCTGCGCCCCGGCCGAGCTACGCGAGCTGCTCGGCTGGGCGCATCTTCAGGAGAACGACCTTGACGACTGACACTGACCACGCCCAGCCGATCATGCTCCCCGGTGGCGAGATGCTGGCGTGGTCCGACCTACCTACCGAGGAGCTGACCGCTGGCGGGCCCCTCGGCATCCTTGGCGCCCGGGTGGTGCCGGCCGGTGCCCGGGTGCTACTGGCCGGGCCGCACGCGCCCGGCTTCCTCGACCGACTGGTCCACGCCGAGGTGACCTGTCTGCTCCGCAGCCACCTAGACGGGGTGGCGCTGGCCGAACACGCGGCCAAACTCCCGGTACGAGTGATCGTCGGCGGCCCGGCCGGGTTGCCCGCCGACGAGACGTACGACGTGGTTATCGCCACGTCCGGGCTGGATTCGGTGGAATCCATCGAGGGGACCCGACTCGGTTGGGACGGGGTGCTGGCCATGCTGGCCGACCGGCTGCGTCCGGGCGGAACCCTGCTGCTCCGCATGGACAACCCCGTCGGTCTGCACCGCATCGTTGACGTGTCCCCTTGGTATGCCGCCCGGGACGACAACCGGTGGACCGTGGAAGGGGTGCTGGACGCGGGCCACCCCGCCAACCTCGACCAGCTACGCGGCCGCCTCGTCGATGCCGGCCTGATCCCAGGCGCCTTCTTCGCGGCGTACCCGCACCCGGAGTCGGTTACCACCCTGGTGGCTACCGAAGCGCTCGACCAGGGGACCTCCGCCGGCCTGCTCGACGCCGTGCTCCACAATGCCTGCTCGGACGGGTACGCCGACCGGTCGGTGCTTCAGGACCCGGCCCGGCTGGCGGTTGACGCGCTGCACGCCGGGCTGGCCTCGGGGCTCGCCCCGGCGTGGGTGGTCTCCGCCCGGCGTAGCCCGCTTCCGGCGGTGGAGCCGGCCGACCTGCCGGTGGTGCTGGTCCAGACCGGTCCGCCCGACCTGGGGGGAATCGAGGTGGTGACCGCCGGGCAGGAGTGGCACTGGCAGGTCACCCAGCCGCCGCTGCGAACCAGGCCGGAGACCGGCTCGCCGTACCGGGATCCCGGGGCGTTGACCGGGCCGGTCCCGGCTGGTCGCCTCCTGCGCACCCTGCTGTTGGACGCCTGCCTCCGGCAGGACCTGGACCAGCTGCGGACGTTGCTCTCCGGATACGCCCACTGGCTCGACTCCGCCGCCGTTGCCGGCCAGCTCTCCGGCGCGCCGGCGCTGGCCGGGGTCGACAACGTGGTGGTGGACGGGGAACGGTTTGCCGTACTCGACCCGAGGTGGCAGGCGGCCGTCCCGCTTCCGGTGAATGTCGCGCTGGCCCGCGGTCTCTGGCGGTTCGCCGCCACCCTGCTGACCGGCGGCTACGCCCACCCCTGGTCTTCCACTCTCGACCTGGCTGGGCTCACCGTTGTTCTTGGCGGGGTGGCTGGTCGTGACCTCGACCGCGCCACCGTGCGGGTGGCGGTGGAGACCGAGGCGGCGCTCGTCGCCGCCCGGACGGACTTGGACCCGGCGGGCCAGGAGGAGCTCCGGGACCAGCTGGACGCGCTGGAGCCGAACTCGCCGCCGCCCGGCACGCGCAGCTACCAACAGCTACACGAGGCGTGGCTACGCCAGCGCGAGGAACTGAACCGGATCCAGGCGGTGCTGCGCTGGACCGAAGACCTGATCACCAGCCGGGAGCGGGCGCTACGCCGAGCTGACACCGTGATCAAAGGGCTAAGCGGATCGGTCAGCTTCCGGCTGGGTCGGCTGGTCATCATCCCGGCCCGCTGGGCCAGACGGGCCATCAGGGCGCTGAAGCGGCGCCTACGCAAGGCACTCAACCAGCGGGCGCGAGGTGGGCAGCGATGAGCGGCATCGTCGGCGTCGTCCAGGCTCGGATGGGTTCGTCCCGGCTTCCCGGCAAGGTGCTCCGTCCACTCGCCGGACGCAGCGTCCTCGGCCGGGTGGTCCGAGCCGCCCGGGAGAGCGAGAAGCTGTCCGACCTAGTGGTAGCCACCAGCACCGAGCCCGGTGACGACGCGGTCGCAGACGAATGCGCCAAGCTCGACGTCGCCTGCCACCGCGGCCCGGTAGACGATGTCCTCAGCCGCTTCATCGGCGCGTTGGACGCGCACCCGGGCGACGCGGTGGCCCGCTTCACCGCCGACTGCCCCCTCCTCGACCCGGAGATCATCCGCCTCGTCGCCGACGTCTACCAGGCGGTCCCCGGCCTCGACTACGTCAGTACCTCGATCGCCCGAACCCTGCCCCGCGGCATGGATGTCGAGATCATCCACGCGGATGCGCTGCGGACCCTGCACCGGATCGCCACCGACCATCACCGGGTCCACGTCACCTCGTACGCGTACACCCATCCGGAGCTGTTCCGGGTGCTCGGGGTGACTCTCACCCCGGACCGCTCCAACCTGAGGCTCACCCTCGACACCGAACAGGACCTAGCCCTGGTAGGCGCGATAGCCGACCACTTCGGTGATGTCACCGTGCCGCTGGCCACGCTCGCTGACTGGTTGGCCGACCAACCAGCACTGCGGGCCCTCAACGCCGACGTCCAGCAGAAGCAGCTGGAGGAGGCGTGAGGACGCTCCGGATCGGGTTACGCTGCGATGCGGGCGCGCGTCGCGGCGTCGGCCACCTCATCCGCTGCCTCGCCCTAGGCGAGGAGTTTCTCGCCCGAGACGCCCACGTCGCACTGCTCGGCAGCGTGGCCAACGTGGACTGGGCCGCCCGCCAACTCGCCAACCAGGGCATCCCGCGGCACCCCGGACCGGACACCCCGCACGAGTTGGTGACGGCGGCCCGCAAGCACCAGTTGGACGTGCTGGTTCTGGACTCGTACGAGCTGGACCCGGCCTGCGCCGGGGCGCTGGGGGCGGCGGGCATTCGTACCCTCGCCGTGGTGGACGGGGACACCCGCGGTCAGGACGCCGACCTGTACCTGGACCAGAACCTCGGCGCCGGCCGTCACGCGGCGGGCCACCGGCTACTCGCCGGCACCAACTACGCCCTGCTCCGCCGGGAGATACTCGACCGGCGACCAGCCGCGCCCCGCCCGCCGACGCCGACCGCTCGACCGCGGGTACTCGCCTTCTTCGGCGGCACCGACGCATTCGGCGCCGCCCCGCCGCTGACCCGGCTGCTACTCGCCACCGGACAACCGTTGGACCTGACCGTGGTGGTCGCCCGCGAATCGATCGGGGCGGAGTTGGCGACGCTACGCCCTGCCCCCCGGCAAACAGTGCGGGCGATACCGCCCACCGACACGTTGCCGGACCTGATCGCCACGGCGGACCTGGTGGTCTCCGCCGCCGGCACCTCGACCTGGGAGCTCTGCTGCCTCGGTGTCCCCTCGGCGCTGGTCTGCGTCGTCGACAACCAACACGACTCGTACCACCGGGTGATCCGGGAGGGCGTCGCGGCCGGGCTCGGCGAGCTGACCGAGCTGACCGCCACCGGACCGGCCGGAACCTCCGCCCGCGCCAGCGCCGTCCAGACCCTGCGCAAGCTACTCGCCTCCGCAGAACACCGGGCCGAACTCGCCGCGCGGGCCTGGGCCATGGTGGATGGACGAGGCCGGGCCCGCGTGGCTGATGCCGTCCAGGCGCTGGTCGGGGCGACCGCGCCCGGCCAACGGTAGGTCAGTCGCGGTCGATCTGATGGCCGATCACGGCGGGGCCGAGCAGCACGGCGAAACCGCTGCCGTCGCGACGTGGGTCGGCCGCCGGTAGCTCCACCGGCTCGCCGTTCGCTGTCGCACCGGCCGGACGCGGACCGACCCAGGCGACAACCACCTCGGTCTCCCCCTTGAGGAAGCGCTGGGAGCGTACGCCGCTGGTCGCCCGTCCCTTCGCCGGATAGGCCGCGAACGGTGTCACCTTCACCGTGGCGCCGGTCGAGGTGACCACCATCGGCTCACCGTGGGCGGGGTCGTCGGTGCGGACCGCGCCGAAGTAGACCACTCGCGCGGCATCGGGGAGGCTGACTCCGGCGACGCCACCGCCCCGCAAACCCTGCGGACGGACCAACCCGGCCGGGTAGCGCAGCAGCGACGCCTCCGAGGTGACGAAGGCGAGGCTCTCCGCTCCGTCGGTCAGCCAGGTCGCCCCGACCACCTCGTCGCCGTCCCGGAGAGTGATCACCTCGAACTCGTCGGCGCGCACCGGCCAGTCCGGCGCGGCGACCTTCACCATGCCCTGTCGGGTGCCGAGCGCCAGCCCCGGCGAGCCGGCCGCGGACGCACCGAGCGGTGCGATCCCCACCACCGTCTCCCCCGGTGCCAACGGCACCAACTCGGCCGCGGACATCCCACCGCGCAGGGAGACCGTGCCGGACTGCTCAGGTAGCACCGGCAGCGGCAGCACGTCCACCTTGAATGCCCGGCCGCCACTGGTGACCAGCAGTACCCTGCCCCGGGCTGTGGAGTGGGCGACGGCGCGTACCGCGTCGTGCCGGACCCGGCCATTCCGGCGATGCCCCTCGACCGCCTCCTCCGACTCGGCGGCGGTCCGGGCGACCAGCCCGGTTGAGGAGAGGATCACCTGGCAGGGGTCGTCGGCGACCTCCAGTGGGCCGGCCGGCACAGACGCGGCGAGCACCTCCTTCAGATCCCCGTCCACCAGGGTGGTGCGGCGCGGCGCGGCGAACTGTTTCACCACCGCGCCCAGTTCGCTGGAGACGACCTTCCGCAGGATCTTCGGATCGTCCAGGAGCCGGGACAGCTCGGCGATCTCGCCGCGCAGCTTCTCCTGCTCGGCCTCCAACTCCAACCGGTCGTACTTGGTGAGCCGGCGCAGCGGTGTGTCGAGGATGTAGGTCGCCTGGATCTCGGAGAGCCCGAAGCGCCGCATGAGCCCTTCCTTCGCGGCCTGTGCGTCCTCGCTGCCCCGGATCAGCTTGACCACCCGGTCGATGTCGAGCAGCGCGACCAGCAGCCCATCCACCAGGTGCAGCCGTTCCTCCCGCCGACGCTTCCGGTACGCGCTGCGTCGGGTCACCACCTCGTACCGATGGGCCAGGAAGACCTCCAGTAGGGCCTTCAGCCCCAGGGTCTGCGGCTGCCCGTCCACCAGCACCAGATTGTTGACGCCGAACGACTGCTCCAGCGGGGTCAGCCGGTAGAGGTCGGCGAGGAGTACCTGTGGATTCACCCCGACCTTGCACTCGATGACCAGCCGGGTGCCGTTCTCCCGGTCGGTGAGGTCCTTGACGTCGGCGATCCCGGTGAGCCGCTTGGTCTTCGTGACCTCGTTGGTGACGGCGGCGATGACCTTCTCGGCGCCGATGCCGTAGGGCAACTCGACGACGGTGATCGCCTGCCGGCCGCGGCTGCCCTCGATCGGGCCGATCTCCACCTTGGCGCGCATCCGCACCACGCCGCGGCCGGTCTCGTAGGCCCGCCGTACCTCGTCCAGGCCGAGCAGCAGCCCGCCGGTCGGCAGGTCCGGCCCCGGCACGAACTCCATCAGCTTGTCCAGCGTCGCGTCCGGGTGGTTGATCAGCCAGCGGGCGGCGGAGACCACCTCACCCAGGTTGTGCGGGATCATGTTGGTCGCCATTCCGACCGCGATCCCCGAGGCACCGTTGACCAGCAGGTTCGGGAAGGCAGCCGGCAGCACGGTGGGTTGGGTCAATGAACCGTCGTAGTTCGGCCCCAGGTCGACCGTCTCCTCGCCCAACTCACCGACGAGCAGCATCGCCTCCCGCGACATCCGGGCCTCGGTGTAGCGGGCCGCGGCTGGGCCGTCGTCGGGGCTGCCGAAGTTGCCGTGCCCGTCGATCAGGGGTGCGTTCAGGGAGAAGTCCTGCGCCAGCCGGACCAACGCGTCATAGATCGCCACGTCGCTGTGCGGGTGGTACTTACCCATCACGTCGCCGACCACCCGAGCCGACTTGACGTGCCCCCGGTCCGGACGGTGGCCGGACTCGTACATCGACCAGAGGATGCGCCGGTGCACCGGCTTGAGCCCGTCTCGGGCGTCCGGCAGGGCACGGGAGTGGATGACCGAGAACGCGTACTCCAGGTAGGAGTCGGAGACCTCGGTGACCAGCGGATTGTCGAAGACCCGGGCGCCCGCCTGGTCGAACGCGGACAGGTCGACCTTCGGGCCCTTGCGGCGTGCCATGACTCAGCTTTCCCCTCGGACTGTTTCCGTGCTCGTGCCGGTGCCCACGTGATCCGCGGCCGGTCCGGGTCTCATGCGTCGATCGCCTCACGGTCGACCCGGTCGGCGGAGGCGATCAGCCAGTTCCGACGGGGCTCCACCTTCTCCCCCATCAGCAGTTCCAGGACCCGCTCGGCTTCCTCGGCGTCCTCGAGCGTGATCCGACGGACCGCCCGTCCGGCCGGGTTCATCGTGGTCTCCCACAACTCGTCGGCGTCCATCTCGCCCAGCCCCTTGAACCGTGGGATCGGGGTGACGATCTGCTTGCCCGCCTGCTCCAGCCGCCGGACGGTCGCCTCCATCTCCTCCTGGGTGTAGGTGTAGATGGTCTGCGGCTTGCGCCCCTTTGTGGTGATCTTGTGCAGGGGCGGCATCGCCGCGTACAGCCGGCCGGCCTCGATCAACGGTCGCATGTACCGGGCGAAGAGCGTGATCAGCAGCGTCCTGATGTGCGCGCCGTCCACGTCGGCGTCGGCCATGATCAGAACCCGGCCATAGCGCACGGCGGAGAGGTCGAAGGTGCGCCCCGACCCGGCCCCCAACACCTGCACGATCGCGGCGCACTCGGCGTTGTCCAGCACCTGCTGAAGGTTCGCCTTCTGTACGTTCAGGATCTTGCCGCGGATCGGTAGCAACGCCTGGTACTCCGACGAGCGGGCCAACCGCGCCGTGCCGAGGGCGCTGTCCCCCTCAACGATGAACATCTCGCTGCGCTGCACCCCGGTGGACCGGCAGTCGACCAGCTTCGCCGGCATCGACGCGCCTTCCAGGGCGGTCTTGCGCCGCGCCGCCTCCTTCTGCTGCTTCTGGGTGAGCCGGACCCGGGCGGCATCGGCGATCTTCTGGAGGACGGTCCGCGCCTCGGTCTTGGTCTTACGCTCCTCCAGCCAGGCCTTGAGGTGCTGCTCGACCAGGCGCTGGAGCACCTTGGTGATACCGGCGGTGGAGAGTTCGTCCTTGGTCTGGGAGGTGAACTGCGGTTCTGGGACGCGCACGTGCACTACCGCGGTCAGACCCTCGAGGATGTCGTCCAGCGTGGGCGGGTCCTCCTTGGCCTTGAGCAGGCCACGGGTGTTTCGGATCGCCTCGGCGAGGGTCCGCGTCAGGGCCCGCTCGAAGCCCTTGCGGTGGGTGCCGCCGTGCGCGTTACGAATGGTGTTGGTGAAGCACTCCACGGTCCGCTCGTAACCGGTGCCCCAGCGGAAGGCCACCTCCACCTCGGCACGACGGGGCACATTGGCCTGCATCACGCCGTTGGCGTCGGCGGCGTTCTCCCGGTACGCCCCTTCGCCACGGACCAGCAGGGTGCCGGAGACCGGGCGGTCGCCGGCCGGGGCGAGGAAGTCCACCATGTCGGTCAGGCCGTTGGGGTAGTGGAACCGCTCCTCTACCGGCTCCGCTCCGGTGTGGTCCCGCAGCAGGTAGCTGACCCCGGGGACCAGGAAGGCGGTGTTGCGCAGCTTCATCCGTACGGCGTCGGCGTCCAGGGTGGCGCCGACCTCGAAGTAGCGCGGGTCGTACCAGTAGCGGATCGAGGTGCCGGTGCGCTGCCGACGCTTGGCAGCACCGACCACCTGCAGGCCCGGACCGGCGGTGAAGGGCGCCTGCGGCCCGTCGCCGTCAAACGCACCCGGCACCCCGTGCCGGAACGACATCGTGTGGATCTTGCCGCCACGACGGACCGTTACGTCGAACCGGCGGGAGAGGGCGTTGACCGCCGAGGCGCCGACGCCGTGCAGGCCACCGGAGGTCTTGTAGCCGGAGCCGCCGAACTTGCCACCGGCGTGCAGCCGGGTGAGCACCAGCTCGACTCCCGATATTCCGGACTTCGCGTGCACGTCGGTGGGGATACCGCGACCGTCGTCGTCGACCTGCACCGATCCGTCGGCGTGCAGCGTCACCTCGATGGAGGTCGCGTGACCGGCGACTCCCTCATCGGTGGAGTTGTCGAGGATCTCGTTGACGAGGTGACCCACGCCACGGCTGTCCGTCGAGCCGATGTACATCCCCGGACGCTTACGGACAGCATCCAGCCCCTCGAGATGCGTGAGGTCGTCGGCCTCATACAGGGTCTCAGGCTCTGCGGTCAACTGGTCGTACTCCCAGGTCTCGGCGGGTATGGTGCCACGCACAGCAGGCATTGGCCGGTGCGGCACGCCGCAGCGAGCCTAGCCGTAGGCCCCGACGGGCCCCGCTGGGCCCGTTCGCGCGCCCACAACCGGAGTAACGGATCGGGGCCGCCCAGCGATTCCGGCCGTGACCCAGGCGACAGCCGTGCCGCGACGCCGGAGCCGACACCCGTAGGCCCCGGCGGGCCGGCATCCCATCCGGGCGTTCAGGCGCGTCCGGTGGCCCCCGTCGGGAGCGGCCTGACCCGGCCGGGCGCCCCACCGCACCACGGGTACGGCGAAGATTTCACCACAAAACCCACTGCCGTGAGATTCGTTACTAGTGAGTATTGACACTTGCGATCGATGGGTGATCTGATCCCCTCCCAGCGGATCTTTCACATCTCGATAGGGGTGATCATCACATGTCCAGATTGGGTCGTACCGTCCTGGCCGCCGGCATCGCCGTCGCCACGACCACATTCTCTGCGACGGTCATATCGCCGGCTCTGGCCGAGACACCGCCCACCGCTCCGGCCGGCGCACCACCCACCGCCGCGGTAGCGCTCGGAGACAGCTTCATCAGCGGAGAGGGCGCCGGGGCGTACACTCCCGTGGTCGATATCAACGGGGAGACCAGCACCTTCCCCGGATGGTCCGCGTCGAACAGCGCGGCCTACTTCTGCCACCGCTCGGCGAACGCCTCACTCCATCGGGCCAACCTGCCCGGCATCGAGGACCGCTTCAACCTCGCCTGCTCCGGCGGCCAGCCGGCCGACATCGCCAACGCCTCCGCCGACCGGACGAACGGGCGCCAAGTCGCCGCCCAGCTCGACCAGCTCCGCGCGGTGGCCGAAACCCACGACATCGACCTGGTCCTCATCGGCGTCGGTTCGAACAACAGCTCGTTCACCTTTGGCAAGGTGGCCGAGAAGTGCGCGAACCGGTTCATCGCCGACGCCTGGATCGGCTGGTGGGAGTTCTGGGCGGAGCCCTGGGCGGTGGAACAGGATCCCTGCTCCGACGACGACCTGGCAACCGACGCCGAGCTCGCCGCGGCGACCGCGGAGACCAGCGCCGCGGTGCAGCAGGTTCTTAGCACGCTCGCGGAGGTGGACGCCGACGGCGAGCACCGGGTCATCCTCCAGGACTACACGAACCCGTTGCCGGAGGAGCTGGACCACGCCTACTGGACGGAGGACAACCGGGACGACACGCGGGACAAGTTCCGCGACCTCGGCCGCGAACGGTACGCCGCCGGGTGCCCGATCCACCGCGCCAGCCTCGCCCCCGGTCACCGTTTCTCGCAGGGTCTGGGCACGATGGTGAGCCAGGTCCACACTGACGTCACCAGCGAGTTCCCCAACGCCGACGTGGTCCTGCTCAACGTGCAGCAGGCCTTCGACGGCGCCCGGCTCTGCGAAACGACGGATGGTCCGCAGCACGCCCTCGCCACCGCCGTCCGTCTGATGGACGGACCCAGCGGCACCTACGTCACCAGCCTCGAAGGGGCGGACAAGCTCGACATCAACCGGATCGCCGGCACCTGCGTGGATCACTTCCAGACGTGTCAGGAGTCGTGGCACCCGAACGCCGCCGGCCACTTGGCGCTCGGGCAGTGCCTGACCGGCGCCGCGTCCACGAGTTCCCGTGAGGTCTCCTGTGTCCGTTCCCCGAACGGCACGATCGCGGTGAGCTGACCCTCACCACCACACCCGGCGCCTCGCGGATCCGCGCACCGAACGGATCCGCGAGGCGTCTGTGTTACCCGCTAGCGGGCGAGGTCGACGTGGGCGCGCCGGTAGTGGGTGCGCCGACGCCGACCCGACCCGGATCGACGTGACGACAGTCACCGATTGGTTACTTGTCAGTAGATCGACCCCGTAGATTGGGCTGGTGAATGCGGATTACCAGCAAGAATTCGTCGAGGTCGACGGAGCCCGCCTCGGTCTGCAGATCTATCCGGAGCCGGCGGAGACCGCCGACGCCCCGCTGGTACTGATCTCCCCCGCAATGGGCGTACCCGCCCGGTACTACCGCCCGTTCGCCACCGCGCTCCGGGCCGCCGGGCTCGCCGTCGCGGTCGCCGACCTTCGCGGCACCGGAGCGAGCACACCCCGCCCGAGCCGCCGCTGCCGCTACGGGTACGCGGAGCTGGCCACCGATGTCGGCGCGGTGCTGGCGACGTTGAAGGAACAGCGAAACGGCCGGCGTACTCTCCTGCTCGGACACTCTCTGGGCGGCCAGACGGCCCTGCTGCACCTGGCGCTGACCCCGGGGCACGATGTGGACGGGTTGGCCCTGGTCGCCGTCGGGCTCCCCTGGTGGCGCAGCTATCCGCCCGGACCGCGGGGTTACGCCGTCCTCCCGTTCTCCCAGACGATCGCGGTCGCCACCCGACTACTCGGGGTGTGGCCGGGCTGGGGCTTCGGCGGTCGGCTGGCGCGCGGGGTGGTCCGGGACTGGGCCTACACCGCCCGCACCGGGCGCTTCCCCCAATTGGACGGAGTTGACGCCGAGGCGGCACTCCGCGACCTCCGCACGCCGGTGCTGGCGGTCAGCGTGGACAACGACCAGTACACCCCGCACGAGACCCTCGACCACCTCTGCGCCAAACTCACCGGCGCTCCCATCACCCGCGAGCGCCACGGGGCCGAGCCGGGCGGCAGCCGGCTCGACCACTTCAGCTGGACGCGTACCGCAGCGACCCCGCTGGCCACCCGAATCGCCCGGTTCGCGACCCAGGGGTAGCCATCGACCCTCTTCCCTCAAGCCTGCTCACCGGGTAGAAACGGGGTCAGCCCCCACCCGTACAGGCCGTCCCCCCGCAACACCGAGAGAGCGCTCTCTCCCCATCGCGTGACGAGAGGACGAACGCATGCCCCTTCCCCAGCCACAACGACGCGTACGCCGAGCCCTCGGGCTCAGCCTCGCGCTGACGGTCGCCGTCACCGCCTCCGCCCCCGGCGCCGCCAGCGCCGGCGGACCCCGCCCCGGCACCCCCGACTTCGGCCCCAACGTGACGATCTTCAGCCCGGAGACGCCCCTCGACGAGATCCAGGCCACCATGGACGCGCGGCACGCCGCGCAGGTGGACGCCGAGATGGGAACAGACCGGCACGCCTACCTCTTCCTGCCCGGCGAGTACGGCAGCGCCGACCAGCCGTTGCAGGTCAAGCTCGGCTACTACACCCAGGTCTCCGGCCTCGGCGCCACCCCCACCGACGTCCAGGTCAACGGAAAGATCGAGGTCTACAACCGCTGCCTCGACGACGAGGGCACCAGCAACTGCCTCGCGCTGGTCAACTTCTGGCGCACCCTGTCCAACCTGGCACTGCGCATCGACCCCGCTGGGCAGGACGACTGCCGCTCCTCGGCGAACTTCTGGGCGGTGTCGCAGGCGGTGTCGATGCGCCGCCTCGATGTCAGCGGCGGCACCCTGTCCCTGATGGACTACTGCACCGCCGGCCCGCAGTACGCCAGCGGCGGGTTCATCGCCGACTCCCGACTCCCCGAGGTCGTCAACGGCTCGCAGCAGCAGTGGTTGACCCGCAACAGCGAGATCGACAGCTGGTCCAACGGCGTCTGGAACCAGGTCTTCACCGGCGTTGCCGGCGCACCCGAGGACGACAGCTTCCCCGACCCGCCGTACACGACGCTCGACACCACCCCGCTGAGCCGGGAGAAGCCGTACCTCTTCGTCGACGATCGCGGGCGGTACCAGGTAAAGGTGCCGGCCGCCCGCCGCGATACCCGGGGCGTCTCCTGGGCCACGGGCCCCACCGCCGGCCGGACCATCCCGATCCGCGACTTCCACATCGCGCGTCCGGGTGACTCCGTGCGGACGATCAACCGGGAGCTGGCGCGGGGCAAGCACCTGCTGCTCACCCCCGGCCGCTACGACATCGCCCGCAGCATCGAGATCCGCCGGCCGGACACGGTGGTCCTCGGGCTGGGGCACGCCACCCTGACCGCCGTCGACGGCGCCACGCCGCTCAACGTCGCCGGCGTTCCCGGTGTCGTGGTGGCCGGGGTGACCATCGATGCGGGGCTCCACGAGTCGCCGGTCCTGCTCCGCGTTGGTAAACGGCACGGACGCAACCACAGCACACCACAGAACCCGATCACGCTCTCGGACGTGTACTTCCGGGTCGGTGGGCCCCACATCGGCCGGACCCACACCGCGCTGGAGGTCAACGCCGACGACGTGTTGATCGACCACACCTGGGTGTGGCGGGGCGACCACGGCGTGGAGGACTTCACCGAGGGGGTCAAGGGCGACACCGACCGCTGGCGTACCAACACCGGGCGGTACGGCGCGATCATCAACGGCGACCGGGTCACCGCGACCGGCCTCTTCGTCGAGCACTTCCAGCGCCACAACACGGTGTGGAACGGCGAGCACGGCACCACGATCCTCTACCAGAACGAGCTGCCCTACGACCCGCCCACGCAGGCCGACTGGATGAAGGGCGACGTGCAGGGTTGGGCCGGTTACAAGGTCAACGACCGGGTACGGCACCACACGCTCTACGCCGGCGGGGTGTACGTGTATAACCGAAACAACCCGTCGATCCACACCGAAAACGGATTCGAGGTGCCGAACCGCCCCGGAGTGCAGCTCCATCGCGTGATGACCGTGAACTTGAACGCGGGCACGATCGATCATGTGGTCAACGGGATCGGCGCGGCGGCCGACACCACCCGCGTCGGCCAGCCGGTCTATCTCACCGAATATCCAATCGACTGACCCCCGCCGCTGACCGCCGGTCACGGGTCGCGCTGCGCCGAGCAGGGCACCGCGACCCGTGCCGGCCGCGACAGAGTGATGCATCAACGGTGCTATCATCGCTGGGTGACGATTGATTCCCCTTCGGGGCTCGCACCGGCCGTCGCACTGTTCCGGTCGCTCGGCGACCCGGCCCGGCTGGCCATCCTGCACCGGCTCACCCATGGTGAGGCCCGGGTGGTGGACCTCACCCGCGAGCTGCGACTGGCGCAGTCAACCGTCTCGAAACACCTCTCCTGCCTACGGGACTGTCAACTGATCGACTTCCGGGTCGAGGGCCGCCAGTCGTTCTACGCGCTGGCCCGGCCCGAGCTGCCCGCCCTGCTGCGCTCGGCGGAACAACTCCTCGCCGCCACCGGCGAAGCAGTCGCCCTCTGCCCGACATACGGCTCGTCCACCGACCGAGGAGACCACGCGTGACCGCCTCCACCCTGACCCCCCAGCGGCGTGCGCTCCTGTCCCGCCGCAGCCTCTGGCTGGCCTACGCCACCGCCGGCTACAACCTCCTGGAGGGCTTGATCGCGATCGCCGCCGGCGCCGCGGCCTCCTCCACCGCGCTGATCGGCTTCGGCCTCGACTCGTTCGTCGAGGTCTCCAGCGCGGCCGTGGTGATCTGGCAGTTCCGCTCCCGGGTGCCGGAGGAGCGGGAACGGTTGGCGCTGCGACTAATCGGTGTCTCGTTCTTCGCCCTCGCCGCCTGGATCACCGTCGACGCCGGGCGCGCGCTACTCGGCGACGGAGACGCCAGCCCCAGCCCGGTCGGCATCGGCCTCGCCGTCGCCTCGCTGATCGTCATGCCCCTGCTGGTCCGCGCCAAGCGGCGTACCGGCCGGGAACTCGGCTCGGCCACCGTCATGGCCGACTCCACCCAGACCGCGCTCTGCACGTACCTGTCCGCGGTACTCCTCGTGGGACTGCTCCTCAACGCCGGGCTCGGCTGGTCCTGGGCAGACCCCATCGCCGCGCTCGCCATCGCGGCCGTCGCGGTACGGGAAGGAATCGCGGCGTGGCGGGGCGACCAGTGCGACGACTGCGCGCCGCCCACCCGCGCCACCGCCACCGCCGACCCGGCACCAAGCTGCACCGACGGGTGCCAATCCGACGCGGCCACACCCCAGTCGTAGCCGCTCCGGCGGTGCGCGTGCCCGGCAGGCCAGGAACGAGCGGCTGCCGGGCCGCAGTTACCGGCGAGCCACGCCCAGCTCGGGCCTGTCCGGTGCATCCTGCGCGACGCCCAGGATCCGCGCGGTCAGGGCAGGCAGCACCCGCGCCAGGTGAGATGGTCTCGGGGGCCGGGTCACCAGCGAGAGCACGACCTTCCCCGGCACCGGGGAGGGCAGCAGGCGGTCGGTGCGGTCATCCCACCAGCGGGCCGCGAGGACGGGAACCACGGCCGGGACCTTGCGGTACCGGGCGATGCGCAGGGTGGCCTCGATTGTGGGGCCCGGCTGCGGGAGCGCGCCGAGCCCGGTCAACCCGGCGTGCAGGTGCTCGCCGGCCAGATCCATCGAGGAGTACAGCACCTCCCTTCCCGCCAGCGTCTTCTTGCCGGGGGCCAGGGGTGCGGTGTCCGCGGGCAGGACGAGGACCAGCGGGGAGGCCCCGAGCCCGGTGACCTGGAGGCCGTGGGGCAGGACGGCCTGCTCTGCGATCGTGACGATCGCCGCGTCCAACAGGCCCTGGTGGACCCGGCCGATCAGGGTGGGGCCGTGCTCGACCTCAGCCTGAAGTGTCACGCCCGCGAGTTCGATCCGGGCGGCGGTGAACACGATCGGGGCCAGCCCCTGGATCGTGCCCAAGCTCAACGACGGGGCCTGCATCGCAGCGGCGAGCTGGGCGGGGAGGGCGTCGAGGTCAGCCAGCAGGCGTACGCCTCGCCGGGCCAGCTCCCGCCCGGCCGGCGTCGGGCGGGCCCCGGTCGTGTCCCGCTCGAACAACCTGATCCCCAGGCGGCGCTCCAGCGCGGCCAGTCGACGCGAGGCCGAGGGCTGGGTGGTCAGCAGTTCCTTGGCCGCGGCCCCGACCGATCCGTGCCGGGACACCGCCTCGACCAGCACCAGGTCCTCGGTTTTCAGGCTGGGTCTCATGCCCCCAGCGTATGAGCCAGCTACGCGAAAGGATCTCTACCCGGTCGGCGGAGGGCGGTTGAGGATCGGTGCGTGCGGAGAGGACTGCTGCTACTGACCGTGATCACGTTCGTGACCTGGATCGGGACGAGGATGACCGCCGTCGCCCTGCCCCTGGTCGCGCTGGAGGAGACCGGACATGCCTGGACCACGGGGCTGGTGGGCGGGATGGCCGGGCTACCCCTACTGACGGTGGGCTGGTGGGGCAGGGGGCTGCGGGACCGCCTCACCGGCGGGAGAGCCCTGGCGGTAGTGGCAGGCCTGCACGCCGCCGGGCTCGCCATCGTCCCCGTGGCCTCCCTGGTGGGTCAGGTCGGGGCGGTCGCGCTGTGCGCCTCCGGCCTGGTGACCGGGGTCGCGGGCGCACTGCTGGGCCCGGCCGAACGATCCCTGGTCTCCGACCTCGCCGACGAACACGTCGCCCGCGGCGGCCGGACGGGACCAGCGAAGTGGTTGGCCTGGCAGGACCTCGCCCACCGAGTCTCGATGATCTTCGCCCCACCCGCTGGGGCCTGGGCCGTGACCATGTTGGGCGCGAGCGCGCTGCTGTGGTGCGAGACCGCCGTGGTCGCCCTGGCCGCGATCGCCTTCCTGGCCGTCCCCGCCCGTAGCGCGACATCCCACGAAGGCCAGGGCGGCGGTTCGGGAGCGGCCACGCCGGGACGGCCGGTCTCTGCTCTGGCGGTGCTCCGTTCCCACCCGCAGATCGCGACCGGCGCGCTCATGGCCGGGGTTGGCGGGATGTGCTGGTTCGGGTTCAGCCTGGGCCTGGCCGTACTCGGGGTCGAGCACGACCGGCCCGGCGCACTCATCGCCGCGGGCATGAGCGGGTACGGGACCGCATCCGTGGCCGCTTCCCTGCTGGTGCCAACGGTCATCGACCGCCTGCCGCGGATGACGGCGATGCTGTCCTCCTGGGTCGTGCTCGGGGCCGTGTTCGTCGCCTTGCCACTGGTGGCACCGAGCCGGACCGGTGTCGCCGCCGTGGCCGCAGTGGGCGGAGCCGCGATGCCGTGGGGGCTCGCCGCCCTGAACGCTCTGATCAGCGAGCAGACCCAGGGCCCCGAACGCCGAGCGGCTTTCACCGCAGAGACAGTCCTGCACTCCGGAGGCACCTCCCTGGGGCTGCTGGCTGGCGGAGCCCTGATCGGCTGGGCAGGGGCCGAGGCCGTACTCCTGACCACCGGGCTCCTCCAGATCGCCGCCGCAGTCGGCGCGGCCGGGTTGTCCTGGAGACCCGTCACGGTGACCCTCCTGGCCCCGGGCCAGGCCAAGGTCGCTCCCTCGCCCCGGGGCTCCAAAGCCCGGACCGGCTATCTCCACCGCTGAACCCACCCGAACTGGCTGCGCGGGGCCAGGACCGGTCACCCGCGAGCAATTCAAGCCCCGCATGGGCTGCGGACCTCGGCCGAACCGGGACCCAGATCACCGCAATCACCAAAGCTCTCCGCCAGGGACGAGTGCACAACCTCACCGTTGACGGCCTCCACACGTACTATGTGGTGGCCGGCAACACCCCGGTCCTCGTACACAATACGGGCGGCTGTCCGAGGAACACCAAGGGACAATTCACATCCGGCGAAAACGTGGATGCCGCACGCGATAGAATTACGCATCAAAATTATCGAACGGCCCTGGGAGACGGATACGACTACGAATTTACTATTCCAAGTGACCTACGGCCTGACGTAATCGACTGGAATGATCGCGTCGTCCATGAATTGAAGTCAGATGCAGCCAGCAGTCAGGCGGCTGGTCGTCGCCGGTTTGGCCGACTATGTGTCGGAGTTGGAACAGATGACGGGCCAGAGTTGGACCGGTATTCTCGACACCTATTCGAGGTAAGGATCTCTAGTGGCGGCAAAAGAAGGGCTCACGGCTATTCTGGCGGAGTCGCTCGCGGAGCGAGGGTTTCGTCTACGTGGGGACAGTTGGCATCGTCTCAGCCCCGACCTGTACTCCGTCGTCCACCTCCAGCCGTCGAGATGGGATTCGTCGTTCTACTTGAATCTCGGGTTTGCCCCGGCTGATCGGGTGGTGCGGGGGTGGCTTCCTGAGTCAAAATGCCTGGTCCGCTTCCGAGTTGAAGCCATCAAAAAGCTGTCTCCGGGGGATCTCCGGCTCTTGAATGGCGACGCGTTTAGTCACCTGGGAGAGCATGAGTGGTGGGTGGCCGTGGGGGGAGGGTTGTCGACCCAATCGTCGAAATACTCGACCATGCTACGGATCTTTCTGGGTTAAGGCATGTGCTCCAGGATCAAATTTCGGAGCGCGTAATGATGCATGCGGAAATGAGGAAAATTCTTAGCTTGCAGTAGCTCGGAGGATGGGCACCTTGTTTCAACCCGTCATCACGAGCCCGATCGACCAGCATCGCGATCAACTGCTCATCCGTGACCGCACCTACCGGCCCGCTGGCCGACTGTTCCACGGTGGTCTTGGTCATCATCTGGCGCCTCTCCCTTGATCGGTCGATCAGCCGTTATTTGTACAGTCCCGTTTTCGAGGCGTTATGAGAATGCTGGCGATACAGGAAATAACTTTAGGCCGGGCCAGTCGTCTCGGGACCCGGCGTCGCAGTGGTATCACGAGGAATTGAGCAACAAGGAACTGTTGGACGGGATCACCAATCCCGCAGATGGCGATGGAATTCTTGTCTCCCGTGACGGGAGGTTCTTGGAGGTCAGCACCGCTTGGACGAACTTCAGCGAAGGATCAATGACAGGCGAATCGACCCGAAGACAAAAATCCACACCGACGTCTACGACGGAGAGTAGCGCCCTGATGCCTGTTATTCGTTCTACCGACCCTGACTTTCGGGTCTGTCAGATCAGCTTCGATACACTGATTGAGATTCAGTTGGAAGCGGAGGGTCGAGGATGGGCGACCCGGTGGACCTCGGTAGACGCGCTCCGCAGCCAGGTTAAGGAGGACTTCATTGTCGTTCAGTCGCTGTTGCGGGAGGAGCGAGGAGGGGCTGTGCGTGCCTACCGATGCCTCCTACTGTTTCCGACCTTGGACGATGGAGGCGCCGGAGGAGTTGCCACGATGGATATCGATCCGGCAAGGTTCGAATCGCTGGAGCGACTCGATCGAGATTCAGATGTTCGAAGGGTGCTTGCCCGGATGTTCTCCCTTATGTCGGGCGGGACTTCGACAGTCTCCAAGAAGTAGCGGCTCCTGGCGCACCCCCAAGGGCAGCGCGGTCACCATTGGAGGCGGTTAGATAATTTCCTTGGAGCGCCTTTGGTGGCGCGGCAGAGAATGACCATTCATGGCTGAATGACGGGATAGCACGCCGCTACCTAACGCATTCGCGCTGCTTCCTTGCGCTCTTGGGGTGGTGGTTGTTCGCGGAGGTTGCCGTCAGCGTTGCTGTCGGGTATTGGGTATCTATCTAATAAGTAAATGAAAGAGGGCATGATCGCGACAGTGGGCAAGTATCCGCTGGCGCGGCGCGTAGGGTCGCGGCGTCGATCGCCGCAACCACTCGCTCAGGGCGGTCGGTGACGGGATCGTCACGGACTCGATCGGTGAATCGTCCGGGCGCAGGATGTGTGGCCGCTGTTGGTGGGCGTGTGCGCGGGCCAGAACGGCATAGCGCGTGCGCGTGCGCCCGGCGTAGCCGGTGCTCTTGATGTTCTTGTAGAGCAGTTTTGAGCCAGTCTGATCTTGGTGTGTTGGTTGGGCGCTATGCGATGGCGGCGATGTTGCCGTCGTCGAAGTAGATGGCTTGGTGGAGGCGTCCGCCAAGGGCGGCGGCGTATCGGGCGACGATGTCTTGGCCGGAGATTTTGCCTTGTTCGATCTGGGAGATGCGGCCTTTGGTGACGCCCATGCGCTCGGCGACCTGCTGTTGGGTCAGGCCGCGGGTGCGGCGCACCTCGGCGAGTCGGTGTCCGACGACGGTGGCGAGGAGTTCCTGTTTGCCGTCTTCGACGGCCTGCTCGCCGCCGGCGCGTTCAACGTGGGTGGTGCGGATGTCGCTCCAGCGTGCGTAGCTGTTCATAGCTGTCGGCCCTCCTTGGCGCGTTCCTTGAGGTAGATCTCGTAGCGTTGCTCGGCCAGGGGGATCGCTTCGGTGTACCACTGTTGCCATCGTCCGGCCTTGTCTCCGGCGACGAGCAGGATGCTGGCGCGCCACGGGTCGAAAGCGAACAGGATGCGGACGGTGCCGGGGCGTAGCTCTTTGAGGTTGGCGAGGGCGGAGCCGTGGATCGCGTCGACCAGTGGCTGGCCGAGTCTTGGGCCGGCTTCGGCGAGCAGGTCGATGGCTTACCCGACGCGGGCGTGGGTGAGGGGATCGAGCCTGCCGATCCACTCCTGCACCTCGTTGACGAGGTAGATCTCCCACTCGTCGGTAGCCATCCCCAGAGTATAGCGGGCGCTATACCACCCATGCTGGCGAGAGCGGGATGCGTTTGGCCTGGCAACGTGCCGGTGACTACCGAGTCCGCTACCACCTCCACGGCGACGAGTTGACTATTCACGCCGTTGGACACCGCAGAGGCGTCTACTCGTAGGCAATCTCGATCCGGCGGCCTTCTCCCCGGACCAGGTGCACTGACCTTATTGTTGTGCGATCGCAGCGGTCATGGCGAGGAGGCGTTGACGGGCTGCGCCCGCATCGCGCGTACCGCCTCGCCCGCGAACAGGCAGGCCGCCTGGTGGCCGGAGCCGATCTCGACCAACACCGGGTCGGTCTGGGCGCAGTCGGGCCGGGCCTGCGGGCACCGCGTCCGAAACCGGCAGCCGGTGGGCGGGTCGATCGGGCTCGGGACATCACCGGCCAGGATGATCCGCTGGCGACCACGCTGCACCGGCGGGTCGGCCACCGGCACCGCCGACAGGAGAGCGGCAGTGTAAGGGTGGGCGGGCTCCCGCCAGATCTGCGCCGGGGTGCCGCTCTCCACGATCCGGCCGAGGTACATCACGGCCACCTGATCGCTCATGTGCTCGACGGCGGCGAGATCGTGCGCGATGAAGAGGTAAGTCAGCCCGAGCTCTCGCTGCAGCCCACGGAGCAGGTTCATGATCTGCGCCTGCACGCTCAGGTCCAGGGAGGCGATCGGCTCGTCGAGGACGATCAGGTCCGGCTCACCGGCGAGCGCTCGGGCGATGCCCACCCGCTGCCGCTGGCCGCCGGAGAGTTCGTGCGGGTGCCGTTCGGCGAGATCGCGCCGCAGGCCGACCAGGTCGAGCAGTTCGGCCACCCGGTCCCGCCGGGCCGCGCCGCTGGCGGCGAGCCGGTGCACGGCCAGCGGTTCGGCGATACTCGCCCCGACGGTGTGCCGCGGGTCCAGGGAGGCCTGCGGATCCTGGAACACCATGGCGACGCGGCGGCGCAGCCGACGCAACCGCCGCCGCGACCAGCGGGTCACGTCCTGCCCCGCCACCTGGACCGTACCCGCGGTCGGCTCGACCAGGCGCAGCAGCGCCAGCCCGGTCGTCGACTTGCCGCTGCCGGACTCACCGACCAGACCGAGGGTTTCGCCGCGGCGTACCGTCAGGGACACCCCGTCCACGGCGTGGACCACCCCCGCCGGGGTCGGGAACCACACCGCCAGGTCGGTCAGCTCCGCGACCGCGTCGGTGGCCACACTCTCCCCGGTCATCGGTCCTCCCCAGTCGGCTGGCGCGGATAGAAGGTCCGGACCTGGTGCCCCGCCGACACCGGCACCAACGGCGGCAACTCCCGCTCGCAGCGGCTGTCCCCGCGAACCGAGCAGCGGGGCCAGAACGCACACCCCTCGGGCAGCTCCAGCGGGCTGGGCGGCGTCCCCGGGATGGTGACCAGTTCGGTGACGTTCGCGTCCGGGTCCGGCCGCGCCGCGAGCAGCGCCGCGGTGTACGGGTGCGCCGGTTCGGCGAAGACCGCGTCCACCTCTCCCTGCTCGACGATACGACCGCCGTACATGACGGCCACCGTGTCGGCGAGCCCGGCGACGACGCCGAGGTCATGGCTGATCCAGACGACCGCGGTGCCGAGGCGCCGTTGCAGGTCGGCGACCAACTCGACGATCTGGGCCTGCGTGGTCACGTCGAGCGCGGTGGTGGGCTCGTCGGCGATCAGTAGATCCGGCTCGCAGACCAGGGCCATGGCGATCACCGCGCGCTGACGCATCCCACCGGAGAGCTGGTGCGGGTAGGCGTCCACCCGGTCGGCGGCGGAGGGGATGCCGACGAGTTCGAGCATCTCGATGGCGCGGGCCCGGGCAGCCCGCCGGGTCAGTCCGAGGTGGACCTCGCTGGCCTCGCCGATCTGGCGGCCCACGGTCAGCACCGGGTTCAGCGAGGTCATCGGGTCCTGAAAGACGAAACCGACGTGCCGCCCCCGCATTCGCCGACGACGTGCCGCCGACAGCGCGGCGAGGTCCGTACCGAGTAGCCGGACGTCTCCGGTGACCCGGGCCGCGCGGGGGGCGAGCCCGGTGGCGGCGAGCACGCTCATGCTCTTGCCACTGCCCGACTCACCGACCAGGGCGAGCGTCTCCCCCGCCCGGACCGACCAGTCGACGCCGGCGACCGCACGGGCCGCTCCCCGGCGGGTACCGATCGTCACGGTCAGGTCCGCGACGGACAGCACAGCTTCGTCGGTCATCCGGCGTTCCTCCTCGCCTCGCTGACAGTGAGCTGGCGAGGGTCGAGCACGTCGCGGAGCGCGTCTCCGACCAGGTTGAACGCCAGGACGGTGAGGAAGATCGCGGCACCGGGGAAGAAGCCCAGCCACCACGCGTCGGTGACGAACCCGCGCCCGTCGTACAGCATCCGGCCCCAGGCCGGCTCGGGCGGCTGCACCCCCAACCCGAGGAAGGAGAGCGCCGCCTCGGACAGGATCGCGAAGGCCAGTGAGAGCGAAGTCTGGACGATCAGCGGCGCCGCGATGTTGGGCAGCACGTGCCGCCGCATGATCCGCAGATCCGATGCCCCCGTGGCGACTGCCGCCCGGACGAAGACCTGCTCCCGGACGGAGAGCACCCCCGCGCGGGTGACCCGGGCGAAAATCGGGGTGTAGACCACGCCGATCGCGACCATCGCGGTACTCAGGCCCGGCCCCAGGACCGCGACGATGGCCACCGCGAGCAGCAGGACCGGGAACGCGAACAACACGTCCATGCAGCGCATGAGTACGTTGTCCAGCCACCCCTGGTAGTAGCCGGCGAACAGCCCCAGCGTGACACCCGCCAGCAGGGCGATCCCCACGCTGACCGCGCCGACCTGCAGCGAGACGCGGGCGGCGACCAGGACCCGGCTGAGTACGTCCCGACCGAGTTCGTCGGTACCGAAGGGGTGCGCCCAGCTGGGCGACTGAAGCATCCGGTCGACATCCACCTCGTTGATGCCGGCGGGGGCCAGCCAGGACCCGGCCAGGCCCGCCACGACCAGCAGTACGAGCACCACACCGCCGGTCACGGCCAGCGGGTCGCGGCCCAGCGCCACCAGCGCCCGGCGCGACGTCGAGTCACCGTTTCCGCTCATCGCACCCGAATCCTCGGATCAAGACGGGCATAGAGGAGATCCACCAGGAGGTTGACCACCAGGAACAGCGCCGCCACGAGCAGGATCGCCCCCTGGAGCACGGGATAGTCCCGGGCCTGCACCGCGTCGTAGGTGAGTCGACCCACCCCGGGCCAGGCGAAGAGCACCTCGATCACGATCACGCCGCCGAGCAGGCTGGCCAGCTGCACCGCCACGACGGTGACCACCGGGATCAGCGCGTTCCGCAGGACGTGCCGCACCACCACCACGCGGGTGGGCAGCCCCTTCGCCTCGGCGGTGCGGACATAGTCCTCAGCGAGCACCTCCAGCACGGAGGATCGGATGAACCTGGTCAGGATCGACGCGGTGACCAGGCCGACCGTGACCGCCGGGAGAAAGACGTGCGACGCCCAGCCGACGGGATCCTCGGTGAGGGCCACGTAACCCGAGGGCGGAAACCAGCCCAGCACCCCTGCGAAGAGCAGGATGCCCATGATGCCCATCCAAAAGTCGGGTACCGAGACTCCGAACTGGCTGAACACCCGCGCGGCGTGGTCGAACACCGAGCCGCTCCGCAGGGCCGAGAGCACCCCCAGCGGGAAGGCGACCAGGAGCGCGAAGACGACCGCGGTGATCGCCAGGGAGAGCGTCGCGGGCAGCCGCTCCAGCACGATCGCGGTCACCGGCCGGCCGCTGCGGAAGCTGACTCCGAGATCGCCGGTCAACGCCTGCCCGACGTAGCTGGCGTACTGCACCGGCAGCGGCTGGTCCAGCCCGGCCCGGGAGCGCAGCGCCTCGTACGTCTCGGGGTCGAAGCGGGTGCCGAGCGCCACCCGCACCGGATCACCGGGGACGAGCTGCAGCAGCAGGAACACCACCAACGTCACGCCGAGGAGGACGATGCCGGACTGGAGCAGCCGGCGCAGGATGAAGCGGGTCACCGGGAGTGACCCGCCAACTCACTGAGCATCACCAGCAAGGTCCCGCCACCTCACCGGGCAAGGTCGACGTCGCGGAACCGGATCGCCCGGTCGGCGCGGACCTCGTAGCCGCTGATCTGCGGCGACCAGCCCTGCACCACGTCTGGGTTGTAGAGGTAGAGGTAGCTGGCGTCGTCGACGATCTGCTTGGCCGCCTGCTCGTACTGCTGCTTCCGCGCGGCCTGGTCGGTCTCGGTCCGGGCCTGGTCGAGCAGGTTGTCCACGGCCGGGTTGCGGTATCCGTGGAAGTTGAAGGTGCCAGCGCTGTGGTGCTGGGCGTAGTAGAACTCGTCGGGGTCGATGTTGCCCAGCCAACCGAGCATGAACGAGTCGAAGTTCCCCTTGCCCTGCTCGTCGAGCCACTGGGCGAAGTCCAGCGTACGGATCTTGACGGTGATGCCGATCTCCTCGAGCTGCGCCGCGATGACCTGCGCCGCGGTCACCGTCTCCGGGTACTCGTTGGTGACCATCAGATCCATGGTCAGGTCGGTCCCGCCCGCCTCGGCCAGCAGCTGCTTCGCCTGCGCCAGATCCTGCTGGTACGGCGCGTAGTCGTAGTAGTAGGCGCTGTCCTTCGGAATGGCGGTCTGGTTGACCGTCGCCAGCCCGAACTTGGCGGCCTTGGTGATCGCCGCCCGGTCGAGCGCGTAGGCGACCGCCCGGCGCACGTTGACATCGTCGTAGGGCTTGCGGGCCTGGTTGAGAGCCAGGTACCAGTAGTCGCTCGACGCCGCGGAGCGCACGACGAGGTCGTCGTCCTCACGAAGCGCCGACACCTGCTGCGGCGGCAGGTTGTCGGTCCACTGCACCTCGCCGCTGCGCAGGTTCTGCAGGGCCACGGTCGGGTCCTGCACGAAGGTGAAGGTCACCCCGTCCAGCTTGGGCTTGGTGCCCCAGTAGTTGTCGTTACGCACCAGCTTGATGCTGTCCCCGGCGCTGTAGGAGGAGACAACGAACGGGCCACTGCCGATCGGCTCCGTCTTCACCGCGCCAGATTCCACGTTGGACTTCTTGACGATCGCCATCCCCTTGAAGCCACCGAGGCTGGCGAGCAGGTTCGGGGTGGGCGCGGTCAGCTGCACGACGACGGTGCCCGGATCCGGGGCCGTCACCGACTCGACGGTGGCGAACCGGTACGCGGCGTTCAGCTCCTCGTCGATGATCCGGTTGTACGAGTAGACCACGTCCTCCGCCGTGAGCGGGGATCCGTCACTGAAAGTCACCTCCTCGCGAAGGGTGAACGTCCAGGTCAGTTGGTCATCGCTGGTGGTCCACTCGGTCGCCAGGGAGGGCTGCATCGCCAGGTTCGCGTCCGGCTCGACGAGCGTGTCGTAGACATTCTCGAGCACCTGGAAGCTGGGGTAGGCCGAGGTGTGGTGTGGGTCCAGCTGATCCGGCTCCCCACTGATCGCGGCGGTCAGGATCCCACCGGCGCCGGTCTGCCCCCCGTCGACATCGACGCCCTCCCCGGCGCTGCAACCCGCCAGCAGACCGAACGTCAGGGCGAGCGCGACACCGGCCCCCCGGAATCTCTTGCTGGACATGGTCCCCCCTGTGGACTCTTCCCGGCAAAGTGAACGATCATGTGAGTCTCACCCTCGAGCCGGACCATGTCAAAAATTTTGGGGCGAATGCCTACCCCGGCAGCGGTCAGTCCTCGGTCTCCACCCCCGGCACCGGGGTCAGCAGGGAGTCCTCTGGGCCCCGACTGCCCGCCGGGTACTCCCGCAGTGGCACCGCCCCCGCCCGCCAGCAGTCGAGCACCGGCTCGATGATCCGCCAGCAGTCCTCGGCGGTGTCCCCCCGGACCGACAGCGTGGGGTCGCCGTCGAAGGCGCCGCGGAGCACCTCCCCGTACGGCGGCAACCCCCCGGGGCCGAAGTCGGCCACCAGGTGTGCCTGGCCCAGTTCCAACGGGTTCCCGGGGCCGTTGATGTTGACATCGAGGCCGAGCCGGTCCGGGCCGAAGCCGATCCGCAGCCGGTCCGGCTGGTCGTACCCGATCAGTCCGGATGGCACCCGGGGCGGTTGCTTGAACGTGACCACGGCCTCCTTGCGGCGGGCCGCGAGCCCCTTACCGGTACGAAGCCGGAACGGCACGCCGGCCCAGCGCCAGGTGTCGACGCAGAGCACCACCTCGGCGAACGTCTCGGTACCCCGGCTGGGGTCAACACCGGGCTCCTCGGTGTACGCGGGCAGCCGTTCCCCGTTGGCCTCCCCCGCCGCGTACCGGCCCCGCCGGCTCCACGTCGCCGGGTCGTCCGCCCACACCCGGGTGGCCCGCAGCACCTGCGCCTTCCGGCCCCGCAGGTCCCGGGCGTCGAGGGTGGGCGGGGCGTCCATCGCGATCAGCGCGAGGACTTGGAGCAGGTGACTCTGCACCATGTCGATGAGCGCGCCGGCACCGTCGTAGTAGCCGGCCCGGCCGGCCACTCCCAGCGTCTCGTCAAAAACAATGTCCACGCAGGCCACGTGCGCGGAGCTCAGCATCGGCTCGAAGATCCGGTTGGCGAAGCGCAGCCCGAGGATGTTCATCACCGTGGACTTGCCGAGGAAGTGGTCGATACGATAGACCTGCTCCTCCGGCACCAGCCGGGCCAGCACCTCATTGAGGGAGCGGGCCGAGACGGCGTCGGTGCCGAAGGGCTTCTCCAACATCAGCCGGGTGCCCGGTGGCAGACCGATCCGGGTTAGCTCGGCGGCGGCCTGGGCGGTGATCGCCGGCGGCAGCGCGAAGAAGATCACGAGTTGGTCGTGACAGTTCGACAACAGCCGACGTAGATCCTTCTCCTTCGTCACGTCGGCGGGCAGATAGCAGGTGGTGCGGACGAGTTCCTTGACCCGAGGGCCGGTCGCACCCGCCGCGGCGAAAGCGTCCGCTACCCGGTGACGCCAACGCTCGTCATCCCAATCGTCCGCGCCGCTGCCGAGTAGGGTGAGATTCGACCGGGGACCGGGACCGGTGGCCACCAGCCGCCCCAGGCCCGGCAGCAGCAGCCGGTCAGTCAGATCACCGCTCGCCCCCAGCAGGAGCAACGTCTGGGGGCGGTGATTCCCCCGATGGGCGGGGTGACCGGCGGTGGTGGACTGCGAGGTCGTCATACCCCCACCATGCCCTGCCGGGCCGGCCGGTACGGCCTGGTTCGACGCGGACCGCCCGCCAGTCACGTCCAGGCCTTCCCGGCCTCCGGCTCGACCGGGTCAACCGAGGTGGGGTCAGGCATGCGCCGCCCCCGCGGCCGAACACGCTGGTTCGGTCCCCGGGGGCGGCGCGCCCGTAGTCGGTGGTCGGCGGTCAGCGCTCGGTGCGGTCGGGAATCTCGGTGCCCGACTCCCCCGGGCGAGCACCGATCGACTCCTCAGCAGCCCGCCCACCGGTGCTCTCATCACCCAGGGTGAGATCACTGCGGGGCAGGCCGGCGAGCCCGGCCGGATCCCGGGTGGGCTGCTCGACCGCCTCACTGTCCGGTTCGGCCAAGCCCGCCCGGCTTAGCATCTCGACCAACTCGTCGTGCGGCATGCGTTCGGTGTCCGCTATCCCGGCGCCACGCGCGATGGACCGCAGGGTAGCCAGATCCTGATCCGCGAAGGTTTCGGCCATACCGCAGGCTTCCCCGACGGGCCGACCAGAAACCTTCCCACCCCGGCCCCCGCTGTCCGCGTCCGCCAGGCGGTGGACCCACCCGTCGTTCCGCCGGGCCGGGTCTCAGCTCCCCGGTTCCGCGTCCGGCCGTTCCGGCCCACCCTCGCGCCGGTAGCCGGGTTCCCGGCCCTCGGCGGGGCGAAGCCGCGCGCTGGCGAACGCCGTCTTGACCGCCGCGGAGAGCGCCTCGATGTTGTACGGGCCGTGGTGCCGGCGACCGTTGACGAAAAAGCTCGGCGTACCGGAGACGCCGCTCAGGTCGGCCGAGTCGACATCCTCGGCGATTCGGGCAGCGCCACGACGATCAGCGAGGTCCTCCCGGAACCGGTCCAGATCAAGGTCGAGTCGTTCGGCGTAGCGGAGCAGATCGGCGGGGCGCAGCTCACCCTGGTTCGCCAGCAGCAGGTCGTGCATCTCCCAGAAGGCCCCCTGCTCTCCCGCCGCCTCGGCGGCCTCAGCGGCCACCTGGGCGTTGGGGTGCACGTCGGTGAGGGGTAGGTGCCGCCAGACGTACCGGATGCTGGTGAAGTCGGCCAACAGTTCCCGGACCGCCGGTTCGGCCTGCCCGCAGTAGGGGCACTCGAAGTCGGCGTACTCCACGACGGTCACCGGTGCCTCGCGTGGACCGCGGACGTGGTCCCGATCCGGATCGACCGGGACCATCAGGTCGATGATCCCCTCCGCGGCGCCCAGCAGCGCCCGGGCCCGCCGCGCCGGGGCGAGCCGGGCGGCGAGGCGGAACACCAGCCAGGTGGTGAGGGAGGCGCCGACCGTCGCTACGAGGATGCCGACCTTCGCCTCGTCGAGGGCAGGCCCGTGGAGGGCGTGGGTGGCGATCAGCAACGCGATGGTGAACCCGATGCCGGAGACGGTGCCGACTCCGATTATCGCGGCCCAGCCAACCGGTGCCCGGAACCGGTTCCGGCTGAGCCGGGCCACCAGCATCGAGGCGATCACGATTCCGGCCGGCTTGCCGACCACGTAGGCGAAGAGGACGCCGAGGGTGACCGGGGAGGTCACCGCGCGAGCCAGAAGTTCACCGTCAATCACCACGCCGACGTTCGCCAACGCGAACAGCGGCACGATCAGATAGCTGGCCCAGGGGTGGTAGATGTGTTGCAACCGGTCGTTCGGGGACAGCGCCGCCGCGAGCCCTGCCCGGACCGAACTCGCCAGTTGCGGGCTGGGTTGCTCCCGGAACAGCCGGAACCGGTCGGCCGCCTGCCGTAACTCGGTGCGGGCCGGGACATAGGCGTAGGTGAGTAGCCCCATAACCAGACCAACCACCACGGGGTCAACCCCGGACTCCGACACCGCCAGCCACGCCGCCACCCCCAGCAGCAGGTAACCCGGCCCCCACCGCACGCCGGCCGCGCGGATGAGCAGGACAAGCGCGAAGATGCCCACCGCGACGAACAGCGCCGTCGGCGACGGATGCTCCGGGTAGGCGATCGCCAGTACCGCGATCACGATCAGGTCGTCCACGACGGCGACGGTCAGCAGGAAGTTCCGCAACCGGTCGGAGAAGCGGGGGCCGAGGACGGCGAGCATGCCCAACGCGAGCGCGGTGTCCGTCGCCATCACCACGCCCCAGCCCATGGCCGTCGGCTTCCCGGCGTTGAACGCCAGGTAGATCGCGATCGGCGCCAGGATGCCGCCGATCCCCGCCAGCAGCGGCAACATCAACCGGCGCCGCTCCCGTAGTTCACCCAGATCGAAGTCGCGCCGCACCTCCAGGCCGATGACCAGGAAGAAGAACGTCATGAGTCCGCTGTTGACCCAGAACCGCAGCTCATGTGAGACCTGCCAGTTGCCGAGTTGGACGGAGAAAGTGCTACTCCACAGCGACTCGTACGACGACTCGTCGAGATTCACCCACACGAGAGCGACCACGGCGGCGGCCAGCAGCACCCGCGCGCTGCCGGTCTCGGTGTGCAGGAAGGCCCGCAGTGGGGAGCTGCGCCGGTTGGCCCCGGTGCTCCGGGCGGACCACCGCCGCCCACGAGGAATTTCGCCCGTCACGTGGGGATCCTCCCCCACCGAACCGCGGGCTGGCCCCGATATCGGCAGCCGCCGCGCCCACGGGGCAGCGGGGGGCACCGACCCGGCCGGGGCCGCTGCTGAGTTTCAGGTCGCGACGTGCCCGCGGCTCACCTGGTTGCCGCCGGCCCGCTTCGCGGCGTACATCGCGCGGTCGGCGTCAGCCAGCGACATCCCGAGCGAATGGGCGGCGCCGCTGGCGACCCCGACGCTGACCCCCGTCCGCCACGGCGTCAGTCCGCGCACGGCGGCAACGGCCCGGCGGGCAACCTGTTCCGCGGCGGCGCAGTCAGCACCGGGGAGGATGGCGACGAACTCGTCGCCGCCCAGCCGGGCCACGAAGTCGCCCCTGCGGACGCTGGTGGTCAGCGCCTGTGCCACCGCGCGCAGCACCTCGTCCCCAGCGGCGTGCCCCTGCGAGTCGTTGATCCGCTTGAAACAGTCGACGTCCAAGGCGAGCACCGCGACCCGGTGGTCGTCGGTCAGTCCCGGCGCCGCTAGGTTCCGCAGGAAGGCGTCGAGCCCACGCCGGTTCGCCACCCCGGTGAGCGGGTCGGTCCGCGCCGCCCGCTCCGCCTGCTCATGCTGCCAGCGCAGCAGGTCGTACGACTGCATCGTCACCGCCGCGTGCAACCAACGGTGCCGTTGCCGCCACAACACCTCGGCGAGCGTGTCGCCGTAGGTGAGCCCGGGCCCGACGTCGCGCGATCCGTTCTTGGCCAGCAGTATCGCGTGCGTACGGTGCAGTGCCGCCGCGGCCAGCCAGCTGGGGTCGGGTGGCAGGTCAGCAACGGCCGCCTCGATGACCCGCAGGGCCTCGTCCCGCCGGCCACACCGATTGAGCGCCAGCGCGTGGAAGGACCGACAGAGCAGGAGCTCCGGCTGCTGGACCGACACACCGAATGCCTGGAGTTGGGCAAGGTGACGGGGAATCTCGTCCGCCGCGCCGGCCGGGTCCTGACGGTCGGCCCGCGCGGACGCCGCGAAGAGCAGCGCGGTGTGTCGCCACACCTCCGCCTTGGGCCCGGATGCCTCCGCCGCCGCCCGTACCGCGTTCTCCTCGGCCGCGGTGAGGTGCTCCGCCGCCTCCGCGGCCTGGCCGACCTGGTACAGCTCCAGGGCCCACATCAGGTTGAGTTCGGCGAGGTTACACAGCCACATCGCCCGGTTGCCGTTGTCCGGGTACGACACCGGACCGGTGGTCTCGTAGGCCGCCTGGAACTGGGGCGCAGCCAGCTCGTACAGGCGCAGTTGGGCGTACCCGATCGCAATCCCGGTGTGCGCGTTGCCGGCGATCACCGGATTGGGCTCCCCGGCGAGCAGGGTGGTCTCGGCGGCGACCAGATCCCCCAGCACCACGGAGATATCGTGCTCGCGAAGGTCCAGGTCGCCGAGGCGCAGCCGTCTGGTGGCGCGCAGGGACAGCGCGCAGGAGCGCCAACCGGTACTCCGCTCCCGGTCCGCGGCGGCGAGCATCAGGTCGGCAGCGGTGACGGCGGCCGGCAGGTCACCAAGTCGGGTCAACGCCACGACCCGCACGAAGTGCATCGCCGCCGGCCCGTCGCAGATGTCACCGGTGGGCTCCCGCAGCGCGGACTCGGCGACGGCCAGCACCTGGGCCGCGGCACCGGCCTGCGCCTCCTCGAGGAGGTCCAGGGCCTGGAGGGTCACATCATTCATCCGGACTCCTCGAAACAGCCTGACGCCACGGGCAACCACCATTGTGTGGCCTCGTGACCATGGTCTCGTCAATCCTGGGGAGCGGAATTGATCCAGTTGTCGTTGCGGGGCATCGGATTCCCGTCAACCGGTGCGGTGAAGCAGGGAACCGCCCGGTGGACGCCGCGGAACCGCCCGGTGGGCAGCACTGGGAATTACCCGGTGGGATCAGCCGGACACGGCATCGGTCTCACCGACGGGGCAGCTCGACAGCCTGCTCACCGCTGTGGCGGGTCGAGGGCCTGTCGGGCGTCGGATTCGGTTCCGTGCTCGGCCCCGCTGTTATCCGGCGCGGGGCGCGGGCCGGGGATCGCCCCCGACTCGGTCCTCGGCCCGCCGGCCCGGCGCAACGCGAGCGCCGCCTCCACGATCAGCCAGACCGCGAGCACGAAGATGATCGCGTCCAGTGGCGCCAGCACCCACTCGTCGGCCCGGACGAACTCACGGAGCTGCACGATCAGCGCCCATGTCGTCATCGCCAGCAGGAAGACGAGCGGTACGACGACCGCTACCGGGTTCCGTCGGCGCCGCAGCACCCAGACCGCGATCACGGCCAACGCCAGACCGGCGGTGAGCTGATTGGTGGTGCCGAAGAGCCGCCACAGGACCCCGAAGGTGTAGCCGGCGTCCCCACCGCCGGGTAGCAACGCGAGCGCGAGCGGTGCGGCGATCGCCAGCAGGCCCGCCAGGGTCAGATTCCGCGCCACCCGCCGCCAGCCGACCAGTTCGGCGATCTCCTGGACGATGTAGCGCTGCAACCGGACGCCGGTGTCCATCGTGGTGGCCGCGAACGAGATCACGACGACCGCGGCGAAGACGGTCGCGAGTTGGAACTCCACCCCGAGGTTGGCGGCGAAGCTGGCGATGCCGTTGACGAAGTTGCGGGTCGCCCCGCCCGATGCCGCTGCGTGGGTGGCGTACAGGTTGTCCCACTCGGCCCGGCTGGCGGCCACCCCGGCCGTAACCGCGATGATCGAGCCGAGGGCGAGGCTGCCCTCGCCGAGCGCGCCGGCATAGCCCACGTACCGGGCGTCGGTCTCCCGGTCCAGCTGTTTCGCGGTGGTGCCGGAGGCCACCAGCGAGTGAAAACCGGATATCGCCCCACAGGCGATGGTGATGAACAGGAACGGGAAGATGCTCGGCGAGCCAGCCGGCACGTCGTTGACCAGCGGAGCCACGATCCGGTCCAGCCCGACCAGCACGCCGACGAAGATGACCGCCAAGGCGATGAAGAGCTGGTGCGAATTGATGTAGTCCCGTGGCTGCAGCAGTAGCCAGACCGGCAACCGCGAGGCGACGAAGGTGTACGCGAAGAGAATGATCACCCACAGGTCGCGTGGCTGGGCGAACCCGAGTTGGTCGGCCAGTCCCGTGATCTCGATCGGCCAGATGTTGCCCACCCAGATCAGCACGTAAAGGATGATCACGCCAGCGATCGAGGGCACCAGGGCGGGGCGCCGGGTTCGGTAGATGTACTGGCCGATCGCGATGGCGAGGGGAATCTCCACGAAGATCGGGATAACCGCGCCCGGGTACGCGACGAGCAGGTTCCCGATCACCACCGCGAAGACCGCGTTGACCAGGGTGAGCAGGAAAAAGATGATGATCAGGAAGAGCGCCCGGGCTCGCTTGCTGATCACGTCCGCGGCGAGGGTCCCAATGTTGCGGGCCCGATGCCGCACCGAGACCGCCAACGCCCCGAAGTCGTGGACACCGGCCGCGAAGATGGTGCCGAGCACCACCCAGGCCAACGCCGGCCCCCACCCCCAGAACACGGCGATCGCGGGACCGACGATCGGAGCGGCTCCGGCTACCGAGGTGAAGTGATGGCCGAAGAGCACGTGTCGATTGGTGGGGACGAAGTCCACCCCGTCGGTCAGCTGGTGCGCCGGAGTGACATAGGTGGGGTCCAACCCGTACACCCGGTCGGCGAGGTAGCGCGAGTAGTACCGGTATCCGAGGGCGAACATCACCATGACCACGGCGACGACGACTACGGCGGGCATTACTGCCTCCCTGCGGTCGACCTGGGCGGAAGCGCCCCTCCCTGATCAGAACCTCGACCCGTAATGTAATGGGGGTCACAAACACCCGTCAATCGACGACACTAACTGCCATGAGCGTCGACGCAGCGACCCAGCGCGCGATCCGGGCGGCAACCGTGGGAGAACTCGCCTGGCTCGACGGCGCCGGCCGCCCCCACGCCCGGCCGGTCACCCCGCTGCTGCTGGACAACGAGCCAACGATCGCGTTCCCCTACGCCGAGGTGGCACTGGCCCGCCGGCTGGCGACCGCCCCCCACGCCGCGCTGGTGATCTCGGACGACCGACTCACCGGCCGGGACTGGCAGCCGATGGTGCTGCACGGCCGAACCCGGCTGATCGAGGACCCGGACGGCACGCTCTTCGCCGACCGGCTCCTCGAGCAGGAGCTGCGCAAGTACCCGCCGGCCCGGGCGCTCCTCGACTCACCGCTGCTGCGCCGCGAGCACTGGTGGTACCTGCCCCGGCTGATCGTGACGCTTGAGGTCACGGCGAGCGCCCCGGTGGGCGTCCGCCGCGACGGGAACGGCGAGGTGCTCGTCGTCGGCACCGCGGACCGGCGGCTGGCGGTGGCGACCGTGCGCCGGCTCAGCGGAGGCGAACCCGGCATCCGGGTGGCGGGTCTCGCCAGCGGGCCACTGCCGACAGGAGCGGCGGTCCTGCTCGAGCACGACTTCTCCCGCCCGGATCTGGAGCGGTGGACACCATGGTTGACGCGCGGCCGGCTGACCGGCGACCGGCTGGCCGTCGCGGAGGCGCCCGACCGCGCCCCGCTGGCACCCCCGCTCGGGGTCTGGCAGCGGCTGACCCGGCACCGGCGGCTGGCCCGGGCGTGCCGCCGCGCCCTGGACGGCGAGGCTGCCGCCCGCCGGGCGTAGCGCACCAACGCGAGCCAGGCGCACCCGAGCGGCCAGCAGGTGATGCCCATCACGTAAGGCCAACTCTCCCCTCACCGAAGGGTAGAGTTCGGCCTCGGTCGTCGAGGTGCGGCTGCTGGCCCCTCACGACCCCTCTCGGGCAAGGTCGCCCGGATAGCCCCAGGTCTTCCCAATCCAGACTGTTTGTATACGAAATTCGGCACGTCCCGAGTAGGACGTGCCGATCTGTGTGCGCCCCATGCACACCCGAGTGGAAACGGCTGTATGTCTTCTGAGCTGCCCGCGGTCACCCGGCCGCGCCTGTCCCGCCCGTCCTGGCTGACACCGAGGGTTCTCCGTACCGAGGTGCTCGCCGGTCTGGTCGTCGCCCTGGCGCTGGTTCCCGAGGCGATCAGCTTCTCGATCCTCGCCGGGGTGGACCCCCGCGTCGGGCTGTTCGCCTCCTTCACCATGGCGGTCGTCATCGCGATCTGCGGCGGCCGACCGGCGATGATCTCCGCAGCGACCGGGGCGATCGCTCTGGTCGTGGCACCGCTGGCGAAGGAGCACGGACTGGACTACCTGATCGCCGCGGTCATCCTCGGCGGCGTCTTCCAGGTGCTACTGGCCCTACTCGGGGTCGCGAAACTGATGCGGTTCATTCCCCGCAGCGTGATGGTCGGCTTCGTCAACGCGCTGGCCATCCTCATCTTCTCCGCACAGGTGCCGTACCTGCTCGGGGTGCCGTGGCTGGTCTACCCGCTGGTCGGCCTGGCCCTGGCGATCATGATCGGGCTACCCCGGATCACTCGGGCCGTACCCGCCCCGCTGGTGACGATCATCGTCCTGACCGGGATCACCGTCACCGCCGGCATCGCCGTACCGACCGTAGGCGACCAGGGTGAGCTGCCCAACAGCCTGCCTACCCTCGGGCTGCCGCAGATCCCGTGGACCGTCGACACCCTGGCCCTAATCGCTCCGTACGCCCTCGGCGTCGCGCTGGTCGGGCTGATGGAGTCACTGATGACCGCCAAGCTGGTGGACGACATCACCGACACCCACTCCAACAAGACCCGCGAGTCCTGGGGTCAGGGCGTCGCCAACATCGTCACCGGCTTCTTCGGCGGTATGGGTGGCTGCGCGATGATCGGCCAAACGATGATCAACGTCAAGGCGTCCGGCGCACGGACCCGGCTGTCGACCTTCCTCTCCGGCGTGTTCCTGCTCATCCTGGTGGTCAGCCTCGGTGATGTGGTCGCCGCGATCCCGATGGCGGGCCTGGTCGCCGTGATGATCATTGTCTCGGTCTCGACGTTCGACTGGCACTCGGTGGCCCCGGCCACGCTGAAGCGGATGCCCTGGGGCGAGACGCTGGTCATGGTCGCCACCGTCGCCACGACCCTGGTCACCCACAACCTGGCCATCGGCGTGGTCATCGGCGTCCTCACCGCCATGGTGATCTTCGCCAACCGGGTCGCACACCTGGTGGAGGTCACCAGCGTGCTGGACCCCGACGGCGGGAGCCGCATCTACTCGGTGCACGGCGAGCTGTTCTTCGCCGCCAGCAACGATCTGGTCTACCAGTTCGACTACGCCAACGACCCGCCGCACGTGGTCATCGACATGACCCACGCCCACGTCTGGGACGCCTCGTCGGTCGCGGCACTGGATGCGATCACCACGAAGTACGCGGCTCGCGGCAAGACCGTGGAGATCATCGAGCTGAACCAACCCAGTGCCGCCATCCACGGCAACCTGGCCGGCACCCTCGGCGGGGGCCACTGATGCCCGGCTCGGTGCCCGGTGGTCCCGCACCCGGGGCCGCCGAGCGCCCGGCCGGCGCCGGTCCGCTGATGCGAATCGGCGCTGTGGCCGAGCGGGTCGGGCTGAGCATCCGCACCATCCGGCACTACGAGGACGCCGGGCTGATCATCCCGTCGGCACGCAGCGAGGGCGGCTTCCGCCTCTACACCGACGCCGACCTGGAGCGTCTCGCGGTGGTCAAGCGGATGAAGCCGCTCGGGTTCAGCCTCGACGAGATGCGGGCGCTGCTTGCCCTCCTGGACGCCCTGGTCACTGCCGGTGCCGCGGACCGGCCCGCCCTGCTTGACCGGCTCGGCCTCTTCCACACCGTCGCTGTCTCCCGGGTGGAGACGCTACGCGAACAGCTCCGCACTGCGGAGGGCTTCGCCGGCGCCCTGCGCCACCAGCTCGACCAACACCGGTCCCACCACTGACCCGGGCCGGGCCGGGCCGGACGGAACCGGCCCGTTCGGCCGGGGTGGCGCTGCTGGTCAGGGCTTGCGGGCAACCCCGCAGTAGCCGTCCACGACCTTCGGCGAGCCGTCCTCCGGCCGCCAGTGCCCCAGCGGCACGACACCCGGCTCGACCAGGTCAAGGCCATCGAAGAAGGCGGTGAAGTCGGCGACCTCGCGCAGGTGGTACGGCGCCGCACCGCTCTCGTTGTACTGCCGATGGGACTCGATCACCCGCTCACTGGTGGCCGTGCCGTCGGACATGGCCAGGAAGCTGCCCGCCGGCAGGAACGAGACCAGAGCGCGTACGGCGTCCCGCGCCTGGGCGGGATCCCCGACGTGGCCCATGACCCCCAGCATCATCAAGCCGACCGGCTGGCTGAAGTCCAGCGTCGCCCGGGCCTCCCGGATGACCCGCTCCGAATCGTGCAGGTCGGCATTGAGGTACTGGGTGGCGCCCGCCGGGTCGGTCAGCAGCACCCGGGCGTGCGCGAGAACCATCGGGTCGTTGTCGACATAGACGACGCGGGCCTGCGGTGCGATCCGCTGGGCGACCTGATGGGTGTTGTCGGCGGTCGGCAGGCCGGTGCCGACATCGAGGAACTGACGGATCCCCGCCTCGTCGGCAAGGTAGGTCACCGCCTGGCGCAGGAACGCCCGGGAGTAGCGAGCGGCCTCGACGATCTCCGGGAAGATCGCTCGAACCTGGTCGCCGGCCGCCCGGTCCGACGCGAAGTTGTCCTTACCTCCCAACCAGTAGTTCCACACCCGCGCCGAGTGCGGCACCGACACATCCAAGGTGGACGTAACGGCTCCGGTCCAGCGCAGGGCGGTCCGCTGCTGGGCGATCTGCGACTCGGCCTGGTTCTGCGACACGTCAACCCCCCGGTTGTCAGCTACGCCAACGGTCACGCCGTAGCGTAGCGGCACGGTGACCCTTGCGTGGTCCCCGCGAATCCGGGCCAGCGGACGGCGACCGCGGGGCGCTGCCCGGCGGCAGAAGGTCGAGAAAGAGCTGTGCGGTGGCGCCGGGGTTACCGGCGCCACCGCACAGGTCTTACGAGAAAACGATGTGTCAGCTCTGCGGCAGCCAGGCCTCAACCTTGTCCTGGTTGGCCTCGACCCACTTCTCAGCCGCCTCCTCCGGCGACATGTTGTCCTGGGCGATGTACCGGGCCACCAGGTTCTGGTCCGCGTTGGTCCAGTTGAAGTTGTCGACCAGCTGGTAGGCGGGCCCGTTGGCGTCGGCGAACGACTTGCTCACGATCTTGTCAAGGTCGTACACCGGGTAGTCACAGGCGACCTGCTCCGGGTCGGCGTCGCAGCCCTCCTGGTACTCGGGCAGATTCACCTTCACCAGTTCGACCTCGGAGAGGAACCACTGCGGGTCGTAGAAGTAGCCGAGCACCGGCTCCTTCTTCTCCTCCGCCTGACGGAACGCCTGGATCAGGGCCGGCTCGCTACCCGCGTAGACCACCTGGTAGTCCAGCTCCAGGTTCTTGACCAGGGCTTCGTCGTTGGTGACGAAGGACGGGTCACCGTCGAGCAGCTGTCCCTTGCCGCCGGACTCCGTGGTCTCGAAGAGGTGGGCGTACTCGTTCAGGTTGTTCCAGTCGGTGATGTCGGGGTACTCCTCGGCCATCCACGGCGGCACGTACCAGCCGATGATCCCCTCCACACCGGTCGAACCGGCGCTCACCGCGGTCTTCTGATCCTCGATGTACTTCTGCTTGAGGTCGTCGTGGCCCCAGTTCTCCACGATCGCGTCCACCTGACCGGTGCCGAAGCCCTGCCAGGCGATCTCCTCCTTGAGGTCCTTCTTGACGACCTTGCAGCCGAGTTCGGTCTCGGCGACGTGGGCGAGGACGGCCGCGTTCGCCTCGTACCCGACCCAGGGGTTGATCGCGATGTTGAAGGTGCCGCAGCCGTCCGCTTCGGCTACGTCCGTCGACTCAATCTTGGACCCACCGCACGCGGTGAGCGTGAGTGCCGCCACCGTGGACAGCGAGACACCCGCCAGAACTCTCTTGTTAACAACGGATCTCATTACGGTCACCCTCCAAAGGTGTTGTTCGTCGGTCAGCTCCGGCCCGCGGTCCCCCGCGGACCGGAGCGATGGATGAGTCAGGACTGGGCGGCCGTGGAAGCGCGGTCCGACCGTTGCCCGGCGGCCCGTGCGATCCGGTCCAGCATGATCCCGAGTACGACGATCGCTGCGCCCGCCGCCAGGCCCTTGCCGTAGAGCTGCCCCTGGGAGAAACCGGCGACGACCTCGTAGCCGAGCGCACCGGCACCGACCAGGCCACCGATGACCACCATCGACAGCACGTAGATCAGCCCCTGGTTGGTGGCGAGCAGCAACGACTGCCGCGCCATCGGCAGCTGGACCTTCGTGATGGTCTGCCAGGTGTTGGAGCCCGCGGCGGTAGCCGCCTCCACCGTCGACTCCGGAATGGCACGCACCCCGTCCGCAACGATCTTGATGGCCACCGGCGCGGCGTAGACGACACCGGCGACGATCGCGCTGAAGCGGCTCACTGAGAAGAGGGCGACGACCGGGATCAGGTAGACGAAGGCCGGCATGGTCTGCCCGGCGTCCAGGACCGGCCGGATGACCCGATCGGCCCGGTTACTCCGGCCCATCCACACGCCGACGACCACTCCCAGCGTCACCACCAACAGCGTGGCCACGAGCGTCATGGCCAGCGTGACCATGCTGGCGTTCCAGAGCCCACTGCCGACCAGCAGCCCCACGCAGACCGCGGCGACGGCGGCGGCCCGCAGGTTGCCGACCAGCGCGGCGAGCAACACGATCACCGCGCCCATCAACCACCAGGGCGACTCGGCCAGCAACGCCTCCAACGGGTTGAGCAACGCGATGGTCACGCCGTCCTTCACCGCCGAGGTCAGGTCCGCGAGGTGGTGCTGCGCCCAGGTCGTCACCGTGGTCGCCCCCTGCGACAGATACTCGCCGAGCTGGCCGCCCTCCGGGAACTCAGAGGCCCACAGGTAGGTGTAGGACAGGTACGAGCAGACCGCGGCGACCAGCCCGAACCCGGCCAGGAGCAGCCGGCGGATCCGGGGATCGACCTCACCGCCCCCCTGCTCGGCGCGGACGCTGGCCGCCGTCGTGACCCGGTCCAGGACGATGGCCATCACCACGATCGCCACCCCCGCGTTGAACGCGGTACCGACGTCGGTGGTCTGCAGGGCCTTGATCACCGTCTTACCGAGGCCGGGAGCGTCGATCAGGGCCGCGACGGTCACCATCGCCAACGCCGCCATGATCGTCTGGTTGACGCCGAGCACGATCGTCCGCTTCGACAGCGGCAGGAGCGCCTTGGTCAACCGCTGCCGCCGGGTCGCGCCGAACGAGTCGGTGGCTTCCACCGGCGGTGCGGGCACGGAACGGATCCCGTGCGCGGTGATCCGGATCGCCGGCGGCATGGCGTAGATCAGCGTCGCGATCGTCGCGGAGGCCGGGCCGATCAGGAAGACCAGGGTCAGCGGCGCGAGGTAGACGAAGGTCGGCATCGTCTGCATGAGGTCCAACACCGGAGTGATCAACCGATGGAACCGATCCGACACCCCGGCCAGAATGCCCAGCGGAATGCCGAACAACAGCGACACGAAGACCGCCACCAACGTCAGCGCCAGCGTGTCCATGCTCTCCTGCCACAGCCCCTGCAGGCCGAAGAGAATGAACCCGCCCGCGGCGAGCAGCGCCACCCGCCAGTTGGCGAACACCCAGGAGACGTAGGAGACGAGCGCGACCACACCCAGCCACCCGAGCACCGGCACCGGCCGCCCGTACGCCGGCTGCGCGATGAGCCCCTGGACGAAGGTCACCAACGCGTCCATCACCGCGCGGATCTCGTTGAAGAAGTACAGGAAGAGCGGGTTGCTGTTCCGGCTGGCGCCGACCGAGTCGTTGACGTCGTTGAGCCAGTGGTGCAGCTCGGTCAGCGTGGCCCGGGGCAGCTCCAACATGTCCTGGCCGCGCAGCAGGGTCCAGGCGACGAACCAGAGCGCGAGGACGCCCACCACCGCGAGCGGCTTGGTGATTCGTCGACGTGGGGTGGTCCGCGTTGACGCGCCGGTCATGGTCGTCGTGGCCATCAGGCGCCCGCCTGATTGCCGGCGACGATATCGAGGACCTCCTCATGGCCGACCACGCCCAACAGTTCCCCGTTCTCGACGACCCGCACCGGCCGGTCGGCGGCGAGCACCGTACGGACCGCGTCCCGCACGATCATCCCTGGACCAAGTTCGGGGCCGTCCAGCTGATCGCTGTCCCGGGACGGACGCATGATCCACCGCAGGGTGAGCACGTCAGCGCGGGGCACATCCTGGACGAAGTCGCGCACATAGTCGTCGGCCGGCGCCCCGACCAGTTCGTCCCCGGTCCCGGCCTGCACCACGTTGCCGTCGCGCATGAGCAGAATCCGGTCGCCGAGCTTGAGCGCCTCGGAGAGGTCGTGCGTGATGAAGACCATCGTCTTGCCGACCTGGCGGTGCAGCCGGATGACCTCGTTCTGCATGTCGCGCCGGATCAGCGGGTCCAGCGCGGAGAACGGCTCGTCGAAGAAGAGCACGTCCGGGTCACCGGCCAACGCCCGCGCCAACCCGACGCGCTGCTGCATCCCGCCGGAGAGCTGGTCCGGGTACGCGTTCTCGTAGCCGTCGAGGCCCACCAGGTCGATGACCTCGTTCGCCCGGCGGATTCGCTCGGCGCGGCCGGCGCCCCGGATCTCCAGGCCATACCCGACGTTGTCGACCACCGTTCGGTACGGCAGGAGACCGAAGTGTTGGAAGACCATCGAGAACTTCCGGCGCCGGAGCTCCCGCAGCCGCCTCTTGTCGGCCCGCAGGATGTCCTCGCCCTCGAAGACCACCTCCCCGGCGGTCGGCTCGATCAGCCGGGTCAGACAGCGCACCAGTGTGGACTTGCCGGAGCCGGAGAGCCCCATCACGACGAAGACCTCACCGGGCGCGACGTCGAACGACACCTCCCGTACCGCGGCGGTACACCGGGCCCGCTCCCGTAGCTCCCGCCGGGACAGCCCCGCGAGCTCGGCCGAGCCGGGCACCCGCTCCGCGTTCGGGCCGAACACCTTCCACAGGTTCCGGACCGAGATCACCGGAGTCTGGGCTTCATTGACCTGCCCGCGCGGCTCAACCGCCGTATCCGCGCTCATGCGGCCCACCCCGCCCGGTCGTTACGCCGCGACCTCGGCACGCCCGTGCAGCACCGGGGTGCGCACGCGGGGATGGGCCCGCCGGGACGGCGGTGATAGTCGGTGGGGACAGACATGGCTGACTCGTCTCTTTCCTCGGGCGACGGTTACGGGACGGCGTGGGGGCGCTAGCCGCGGAACCAGTGCTGCGGACGGGGATCGGTGTTCTGCCAGATGTGCTTCATTTCCCGGTACTCGTTGAGCCCGGTCGGGCCCAGCTCGCGGCCGTTGCCGGACTGCCGGAAGCCGCCCCACTCCGCCTTCGGTACGTACGGGTGGTAGTCGTTGATCCAGACCGTGCCGTGCCGCAGCCGCTGCGCGACGCGCTGGGCACGACTGGCGTCGCTGGTCCAGACCGCGCCAGCGAGGCCGTAGTGGGTGTCGTTGGCGATGCGCACCGCCTCGTCCTCGTCGGTGAAGGTCTCGACGGTGAGGACCGGGCCGAAGGACTCCTCGCGGACCACCGACATGTCCCCACGACAGCCGTCAAGCACCGTCGGTAGGTAGTAGAAGCCGTTGGCGAGACGGTCCTCGTCGGGGCGACGGCCGCCGCAGCGCAGCACCGCACCCTCGGCGATTCCGGCCGCGACGTACGACTCCACCTTGGACAGGTGGGTGGCGGAGATCAGTGGGCCGGTCTCCGCCTCGGTGTCGAAGGGCCCACCGAGACGAATCCGACGGGCGCGATCCACGACCGCGTCCACGAAGGCGTCGTGGATGGACTCCTCGACCACGAGCCGGGTACCCGCCGAGCAGACCTGGCCCGAGTGCAGGAACACCGCGGTCAGCGCGAAGTCCACGGCGGCGTCGAAGTCGGCGTCGGCGAAGACGACGTTCGGGTTCTTGCCGCCGAGCTCGAGCGTCACCCGCTTCACCGTCGCCGCGGCCGCCGCCATCAGGCCACGCCCGGTCTGCAGACCCCCGGTGAACGAGACCAGGTCCACGTCCGGGTGCTCGGCCAGCGGCGCACCGACCTCGGCACCGGCGCCGAGGACCAGGTTGGCCACGCCCGGCGGCAGCCCGGCCTCGTCCAGCACCCGCATCAGCAGGATCGCGGTCGAGGGGGTCAGCTCGCTGGGCTTGAGGACGAAGGTGTTTCCGGCGGCGAGCGCCGGGGCGACCTTCCACGAGGTCTGCAGCAACGGGTAGTTCCAGGGCGTGATCAGCCCGCAGACACCGATCGGCTCGTACTCGACCCGGCTGATCGCGTCACTGCGCCCGGTGTCCACGACGCGTCCGCCGTCAGTGTCGGCGAGGCCCGCGTAGTACCGGAAGCAGGCGGTCACGTCGTCGATGTCGTACTCGCTCTCCACCAGCCGTTTACCGGTGTCGAGCGACTCCGCGCGGGCGAACTCCTGCTTGTCGCGCTGGAGGAGGTCGGCGACCCGGTGCAGCAGCGCACCGCGTTCGCCGGCCGGGGTTCGCGGCCACGGCCACGGCCCCTCGTCGAATGCCTTCCGGGCCGCGCGGATCGCCGCGACCGTGTCGTCCCTGGTCCCCTCGGCAACGGTGACCACCGGGGTGCCGTCGGCCGGGCAGCGGATCTCCCGGTGCCCGCCGGCTACCGAATCCCGCCACTCTCCATCGATGTAGAGGTCCTTCACGCGCAACTCCCCGATGCACTCGTCGAGTGGTTTCCTGGCCCAGCTCTGCCTTCGCGACCCGGCATCATGCCACCGCCGACGAACCGTGGTCGTGCCGGTAGTAGTCGAGCGGCGACGGCGCCAGCGGCGTGTTGCCCAGGATGAGGTCCGCGGCCTTCTCGGCGACCATCATCACCGGGGCGTAGATGTTGCCGTTGGTGACGTAGGGCATCACCGACGCGTCCACCACCCGCAGCCCGGTCACCCCGTGCACCGACATGTCGGTGGGGTTCACCACAGACATGTCATCGGTCCCCATCTTGGCCGTGCAGGACGGGTGCAGCGCGGTCTCCCCCTCGCGGGCGACCCAGTCGAGGATCTCCTCGTCGGTCTGCACCTCGGGCCCGGGAGAGATCTCACCACCGCTGAACGGTGCCAACGCCGGCTGGCCGAGGATGTCGCGGGTCACCCGGACCGCCTCCACCCACTCCCGCCGATCCTGCTCGGTGGAGAGGTAGTTGAACCGCAGCGCCGGATGCACCCGAGGATCCCGATTTACGATCTTGACCGTACCGCGGGCGTCGGAGTACATCGGCCCGATGTGCACCTGGTAGCCGTGGTCCCCGGAGGGGGACGAGCCGTCGTAGCGGACCGCGATCGGCAGGAAGTGGAACATGAGGTTCGGGTAGTCGACGGTGTCGTTGCTCCGGACGAAGCCCCCCGCCTCGAAGTGGTTGGTGGCGCCCAGACCCGTCCGTCCGAACAGCCACTTCGCGCCGATCCACGGCGCGTACCGCCAGTTCAGGTAGGGCTGGATCGTCACTGGCTGGGTGCAGGCGTGCTGGATGTAGACCTCCAGGTGGTCCTGCAGGTTCTCGCCCACCCCGGGCAGGTTCGCGACGGTGTCGATGCCCAGGCCGGCCAGTTCATCGGCGTTACCCACGCCGGAAAGCTGCAGCAACTGCGGCGTGTTGATCGCGCCACCGCTGAGGATCACGTCGTTGGCGTACACCCGGTGCGGGGTCGTCCCCTTGCCGCGGGTGTATTCGACGCCCACGGCGCGGGTGCCCTGGAAGATGACGCGGGTGACGAACGCGCGGGTACGCACCTCGAGGTTGGGTCGCTTCATCGCCGGGCGCAGGTAGGCCTGGGCCGCGGAGAAGCGCCGGCCCCGACTTACGTTCCGGTCGAACGGGGCGAAGCCCTCCTGCTGGGCACCGTTTACGTCGGTGGTGCGCGGATAGCCGGCCTGCTCCGCCGCCGCGAGCATGGCCTGGATCACCGGATTGTCCGCGGAGCCGCGCTCCAGCACCAGCGGGCCGTCGTGGCCACGGAACGGGTCGTCCGGATCCGCCCCCAGCGCGGATTCCATCCGGTTGAAGTACGGCAGACAGTGGGCGAAGTCCCAGGTCTCCATGCCCGGGTCGGCGCCCCACCGCTCGTAGTCCAACGGGTTACCCCGCTGGAAGATCATCCCGTTGATGCTGCTGGAACCACCTAGCACCTTGCCCCGGGCGTGGTAGATACGCCGCCCGTGCATGTGCGGCTCCGGCTCCGAGTTGTACTGCCAGTCGTAGAACCGGCTACCGATCGGAAACGGCAGCGCCGCCGGCATGTGGATGAAGACGTCCCATGGGTAGTCGGGACGGCCCGCCTCCAGGACCAAAACCCGGTTGCCCGGATCGGCGGAAAGCCGGTCGGCGAGCGCGCTGCCGGCAGAACCGCCACCAACGATGACAAAATCGTAACGTTGGGTTGTCACTTCCACTCACCTCACTCAACTGGCCGCGGAACTCGTCGAACCCGGGCATGACGGCAGGACGAAGCGGCGACTTGATGGCATGGCGCACGTCACTCCACAGTCGCGTCCGTCCGGTGCGTCCGCACCGGCTCACGACCGGCCGCGCGCTCCCGACCGGTTCGGGGGTCGAACCGGATGCGTGCAGGGATGCAACCTTACCTCGCGTTTTCCGCCGCCCCGCCAACCCGCACGCCTCTGAGCTGCACGTACGGAAGAGATCACAGGACGAGCATCACAAAATAACGTTCTTGCACCTTGGCCGATCGACTCGGGACGGCACGGGACAGCACGGGACGATCGCCCCAGCCACCACGGCGGTGTACCCCTGGCCACCGAGGCAGCTCCGCGCCGCGACCACCACCCGGCGCGGCCGCAACTGCGGACACAGATCGACGGGCGCCATCCACACGTTTCGCCCGCTCTATCCCACATCCCACACTCGATGCCCTCGAGGGCGCCCAGTCCTTGGTGTGACGTTGAGTTAAGATTGTGATCCGAATTGACGAGGCGAGGGAGGACGGCGGCTTCGAACCGACGCGAGCCCGGGCTCCCTGAGCCGCGCGGCTCAGCCCCTGGTCGGGCCCCCTCGCCACCATCGGCTGATCACCACTCGCTGATGGCTGACCCGCTTTCGCTACGGCCCACCCAGCCGCTCCTTGATCTCCGGGCCCACGATTGCCACAGCAGGAGGTGACAGGTGACACATGACGTTCCTCGAATATCTACAGAGTCGGCGTGAGCTGTTACTCGCACAGACCCTCGAACACGCGACAATTGTGCTGATGTCCGTCGCCTTGGCGACGGTCATCGGCGTCTTGGTCGCCCTCTGGACCTACCGCAACCCCCGTACCCGGGCGGTCGCGACGGGCATAGCCGCGGCCATGCTCACCATCCCGTCCTTTGCGCTACTCGGCCTACTGATCGCACCACTCGGGCTGGGATACACGCCCACATTGGTGGCCCTCACCATGTATGCCCTGCTACCGATCCTCCGGAACACCATTGTGGGCCTGAGCGAGATCGACCCGGCCCTTACCGAGGCCGCGCGGGGAATCGGCATGAGCCGACTCCGATCTTTATCTACTGTGGAAATTCCGCTCGCCTGGCCGGTCATCCTGACCGGGATCCGGGTGTCCACCCAGATGACGATGGGGATCGCCGCGGTCGGGGCCTATGTCGGAGGCCCAGGGCTGGGCAACCAGATCTTCTCCGGCCTGGCCAACCTCGGTGGCGTGAACTCCCTGAACCAGGCGCTGGTTGGAACGGTCGGCGTAATTGTGCTGGCACTCACCGTCGACTTCGCCCTCGCTCTGTTGGGCAAGCTCACCCGGGCCGGGCACCGACCGAAGCTCTTCCGCCCCCGGCCGGCCCGCCGCCCGACGCTCACGCCCACCACCGCAGTCCCTTCCCCCTCCCTGGGAGGCCGAGAATGAGCCACGACGTAATGATCGACCTGCAGCAGGTCAACAAGTTCTACCGAGGACAGAAAGCCCCGGTCGTCGAGAACATGTCGATGACGATCCAGCAGGGCGAGATCATCGTCTTGGTCGGCCCCTCCGGCTGCGGCAAGACCACGACCATGAAGATGATCAACCGGTTGATCGAGCCCAGCAGCGGCCGGATTCTCATCGACGGCACCGACGTGACCGCGCTGGACGGCAACGACCTGCGCCGGCAGATCGGTTACGTCATCCAGCAGGTGGGGCTCTTCCCACATATGAGCGTCGCCACCAATGTCGGGCTGGTGCCGAAGATGCTCGGCTGGGACGCCAAGCGGATCGAGGCCCGCGCCGACGAACTCCTCGACCTCGTCGGCCTTGAGCCGGCCATCTACCGCAACCGGCTGCCCCGCCAACTCTCCGGCGGGCAGCAGCAGCGCGTCGGGGTGGCCCGGGCACTCGCCGCGGATCCGCCGGTGATGCTGATGGACGAGCCCTTCGGTGCCACCGACCCGATGACCCGGGACCGGCTGCAGAACGAGTTCCTCCGCCTGCAGGAGCAGCTACGCAAGACCATCGTCTTCGTCACGCACGACTTCGACGAGGCGATCAAGATGGGTACGCGGATCGCCGTCCTCGGCGAGAGGTCCAAGATTCGGCAGTTCGACACCCCGGAAAACCTGCTGGCGAGTCCGGCGGACGACACGGTTGCCCAGTTCATCGGCCGCGGTGCCCGGCTCAAGCAGCTCGACCTGCGCCGAGTCGACGCGATCACGTGGGAGGATGTCCCGCTGATCCAGCCGGACAAGACCACCAACGGTGCAAAGCGCCAGCTGGAGCAGACCGAAGGCTCCTCGGCGTTGACCGTCGACGCCGACAACCGGCCGCTGCGCTGGGTCAACGCCGATGAGCTGACCGCTGCCGCGGGTGCCCTTGACGGGGACGCCGGCCAGACGGTGACGACGGTCGAGCCGCAGGCGACGCTCCGCGACGCCCTGGACGCGATGCTCGCCTCCCGCGACGGCGCCGCGGTCGTGGTTGACGAGCGCGGCCGCTACGCCGGCACGGTGACGCTCGACGGCCTGATGCAGGTGATCCACCACACGCCCGAGCGAGGCACATCGGGCTCCGGGGTTCCCGACCAGCGAGTGGGCGCAGCCCCCGCCGCCGAGCTCGCCCCGGAGCAGCGATGAGCAGCGCCACCGAAGCGCAGGCCGCAGCGACGGTGCTCACCCCGCCGTCCCGTTGGCGCGGGCTGCTGCGGCGACACGCCACGATGCCGTTGATCCTCGCGGTGGTGCTGCTCGGCACCTACCTCTGGGTCAGCGCCACGAATCTGGACGACATCGAGCAGCGTTTCCTGAACGCCGACTACCTGCTGCGGACGGCCGGGGAACATGTGACGCTCGCCGCGCTGACCACCGTCCTCGTCGTGGCGATCGCCGGTGGGGGCGGCATCCTGCTCACCCGTCCATCCCTGCGGTGGCTTACTCCGTTCGCCACCGGCCTGGCCAACATCGGCCAGGCGACGCCCGCGATCGGGCTGCTCGTCCTGCTGAGCATCTTCCTCGGCATCGACTTCTCGACCGCCTTGATCTGCCTGGTCGCCTACTCTGTCCTCCCGGTACTCCAGAACACCATTGTCGGGATCAACCAGGTAGACCGCCATCTGATCGAGGCGGGTCGGGGCATCGGTATGTCACCGCTGGCCGTCCTGCTCCGGATCGAGCTTCCGTTGGCCGTTCCGGTGATCCTCGCCGGGGTACGGACCGCACTCGTCCTCGCCGTCGGCGTGGCCACCCTCGCCACGTTCATCGACGCGGGAGGTATGGGTGCGCTGATCGTGACCGGGATCAAGCTCCAGCGCGAAACGATCCTCGTCACCGGAGCCGTTCTGACCGCGGCCCTGGCGCTGACGCTGGACTGGCTGGGCGGAGTGATCTCCGACCTGCTCCGCCCCCGTGGGCTCGACTGAGCGGCGTCATCCCCGCACCTACCCACCACCCGACACTCGCACTAGCCCAAGGAAGGTAACGATGCGAAATCGAACTGCACTCACCCGCCTGGTGACCGGCTCCGCGGTGGTCGCCCTCGCGCTCACCGGCTGCTCGGTGACGACTGAGGACTCCGGCGCCGACGTCGCGGTCGGCGAGGGATCGATCAAGGAGGACGCCACCCTCAAGGGACAGAGCATCGCGGTCGGCTCCAAGGACTTCACCGAGAACATCGTCTTCGGGCACATCACGATGCAGGCGCTGACCGCCGCTGGCGCGGAGGTCGAGGACAAGACCAACATCAAGGGTTCGGTGAACGTCCGTAAGGCGCTGCTCAGCGGCGAGGTCGACGTCTACTGGGATTACACCGGTACGGCGTGGATCACCTACCTCGACCACACCGACCCGATCCAGGACTCCGCCGAGCAGTACGCGGCCGTGGTCAAGGAAGACAAGGAGAAGAACAACGTGGTGTGGGGGGCGTACGCTCCCGCGAACAACACCTACGCCATCGCGCTGCGGGAGGACAAGGCCGAGGAGTGGAACCTCACGACCGTCTCTGAGCTCGCCGAGTTCGCCAAGAGCAACCCGCAGGAAGCGACGTTCTGTCTGGAGACCGAGTTCGCGGGCCGCAACGACGGCTGGCCCGGAATGACCGCGGCGTACGGGATGGACGTCCCGGCGGACAACGTCAAGGTCGTCGACACCGGCGTCGTCTACACCGAGACGGAGAAGGGCGAGGCCTGCAACTTCGGCGAGGTCTTCACCACCGACGGCCGGATCAGCCACCTGAACCTGCGGGTACTGGAGGATGACCAGAGCTTCTTCCCGATCTACAACCCGGCTCCCACCCTCAACGGTGAGACCGCCGAGTCGTACGGCGCCATTCTGACGATCCTCGAGCCAGTGATCGCCAAGCTCGACGACGACACCCTCCGCGGGCTCAACGAGAAGGTGGACGTCCAGGGCGAGCCGGTGGCCCAGGTCGTCTCCGACTGGATGAAGGCTGAGGGCTTCATCGGCTGAGGCACCTCGACCGGCGCACCACCACCGCCGATGCCCCCCTACCTCGGGGTGGCATCGGCGGTGCCGGTTCGGCCCCCGGTGTGACACACCCGGTGGTCGCCACTGACGCCCGCTGCCCCGCGTTGATGCTGGGCCACCACCACCGCGAACGGCGTCTGCTCCCGAGCCTGGCCGAGTGGGTTGTCGACGAACGCCGCCCCCAACGCCGCGGCCGGTAGGTCGGCGTCCTGGCCCAGGATGTCCTGGCCGAGGTCATTCGCATCGATGATCACCGTGCCGCCGAACCGCTCCGCGACCTCGGCGGGCAGAGCCGCCCGGATCGCCGACGAGATGTCCCGGGCAACCCGATCCGGATCGTGCGGTGCCAGCTTCGCCGATACGTTCGCCGGATAGGCCGAGTACTCGGTGGGCCCGTCGATGGCGCGTACGGCCGGACCGGCGACCCGGTAAAACAGCCCCCGCCGCCCGACCACCTTCCCCGCTGCCCCGACCGCGGCGGCGGCCAGGATGCGGGGCAGCCCCGCCTCCTGGATGGCCAGCTGCATCGTGGCCGGATGCCCCAGCCCGATGCCGTACGGGGTGCGCAGGACACTTCGCGACAGCAGACGCGCCCAGGCCCCACTCCGGACGTCGGTCACGTGGAAGATTCGTCCCTGTGCGACCGCGACCACCTTCTCACTGACGAACAGGTACCAGGGTCCGGCGGTGGCCAGCTGCTGGATGGAGAACGGCACCTCCGCCCCCTGTTTGTAGAACTCACCGACCCGATTGACGGCGAGCGCGGGGACGTCGTCCCCGGTCGCGATGAGGTCGGTACGCAGCGGAAACCGGGCCCAGGCGCCACTGGGCGTCAGCAACTCCTTCCCCTGGTTGGGTACGAAGTCCGGCTTCGGCAGCGGCGGCGGGTCTGCACTCCGGTCGGGGTCCGAGCCGGTACCCCGCTGGGCCGCGACCCGGGCTGGCTCCACCGGTTCGGCGGTGCCTGCCGCGCTGGTCGGCTTCGGGTCGATGAACTCGCGCAGCCACAGTTCGACGTTGAGCATCCGCCAGAACGTCATGGTGTCCACACCGCCCCGACCGGCGACGTAGTCCTCGAACGCCTGGAGCACGGCTGGCTGGTCGAAGTAGGGTCGCGCACCGAACGACTGGGAGGCGAAGATCAGATACACGTCGTTCTTGATGCGCTGGAACCAGCTGTCCTCGGGCGTGGTGAAACCGATCTTGTTGCGCCGTCGATTGACCAGCCGGGGCAGCAGGTCAACGGTCGCGTCCCGCAGTGCCCGCTTGTTCCAGCCGTGGTGGATGATCGCGGACGGGTCGAACGACCACACGGTACGCACCAGAGCGGCGTCGAGAAACGGCACCCGACCCTCCACCGAGAATCGCATACTGTTCCGATCCTCGTAGCGGAGCAACGCGGGAAGGCTGTGCCGGAAGAGGTCGGCGGCCAGTCGGGCCTTGATGTCGTTGCGCACCGAGGGGAAGCGCTCGTGCCGATAGGTTTCGGCGAAGTCCCGACCCAGCAGGTTGGCGGTCGGTGTCCGGCGCCGACGACCAACGATATCGGTGAGCCGGGTGCGGCCCAAACGCCAGAGCACATCGACGGAGCGGAGCAGTTCTCCGGCCATCCGGCCACCACGCAGGCCGCGCAGGTGCACCAGATAGTAGGGCAGGTAGCCCGCGAGCAGCTCGTCGGCGCCCTGGCCGTCGAGCATCACCGTCACATGTTGACTCGCCTCCCGCATCACGCAGTACTGCGCGTATGGTCCGGTGGAGATGACCGGTTCTTCCTGGGTCCGGATAAAGTCCCGCAGATCAACCAGAAAACGGTCCGCCCTCGGGCGCACCTTGTGCACCTGGAGCGCCTCGCCGCAGGTGGCCGCGACGGCGTCGACGTAGCGTTCCTCGTCGTTTCGTTCCCCGGGGAAAACCGCGGAGAAGGTCTGTTGCGTCGCGCCAACCGGTCGGCAGGTCTCGTCGGCGAAGGCCAGCATGCGATGGATGCTGGCCACCACGGTCGAGGAGTCCAGCCCGCCGGAGAGGGCCGTACCGACCGGAACGTCGCTGACCAGTCGAGCTCGGATCGCTCGGTCCAGCACCGTCCGGAACCGTTCCTGGGCGGACCGGTCGTAGGGGGTCGGCGCAGCTGCCAGCGCGTCCATGTCGTCGTAGAGGCGGGTGTAGGTGGAGCGTTGGATCGCACCGTCCGAGGTGAGCAGGGCGATCTCTCCTGGCATCAACCGGGTGACCCCGTGGAAGAACGTCCGTGGGGTGTCGTCGTGGACCCGGAACCGTAGGTATCGGTAGATGGTGTGGTCGTCGGGTTTGGGGGTAACCGCACCGGCGGCGAAGAGGGGACGGATCTCGCTGGCGAAGAAGACCCGTCCGTCTCCGTCCTCGGCGAGGTACAGCGGTTTGATGCCGAACTGGTCCCGGGCCAGCACCACCTCGCCCCGCTCCAGGTCGGCGATGGCCAGGGCGAACATTCCATTGAAGCGGTCGAAGGCGTCCTTACCCCACTGGATCCACGCGGCGAGCACCACCTCGGTGTCACATTCCGTGGTGAATCGATGGCCGAGATCGCTCAACTCCGCGCGCAGTTGCCGATAGTTGTAGACCTCGCCGTTGTAGCTCAGCGCCCACCGGCCGTCCGCCGAGTGAAACGGTTGTTTCCCACCGGCTCGATCGATGACCGCCAGCCGCCGGTGCGCCAACCCGATCAGCCCGTCGGTCAGGTAGCCGTCGCCGTCGGGGCCCCGGTGAACCTGGGCGTCGGCCATTCGGCGGAGCACCGGCTCACCCCAGAATGCGCTGATGCCGATGTAGCCTGCTATCCCGCACATGGAAGATCACCCCTAGGTTCGCCACTGGCGCCGTCGCGCGCGGTAGCGGCAGAGACGACCAAGGCGAGCAGGAGGCCGGCCGCCAACTGTGGCCGGGTACGGGCGGGACGCTCCGGTGCACCCCCCTGGTCGTGGTCCTGAAACTGCATCGCGGTGCCGGTGCCTTCCCCTGAACGACCAGGAACTCCGCCGACCGGGGCAACCCGGCGTGGTGTCCCTCGGCTACCGGACCGGCGGTAGCCGACAGTCCAACGCTAAGCCGACACCAACCCCATACGAACATGAACCCGAAAACTCGTCCCAAAAGTCGCTCGGAGTAGCAAGTGGCACCCAACCAACCTGGTCGAACGCCCAAACCACGGAAAACGCCGCCTACTCGCTACTTCTCGACCACGCTTCCCGGAGGCGTGGGCGAGGACTCCAGCTCCCTCCTCGCCCGGCTCCAGGCATCGCCGTCGACCCCGAGCGCGGTGCGGAGGTAGGCGCCGACCATGGCTCCCACCGCCGAGACCCGGACGGGGTCCTCATCCGTGGTCTCGGCCGCACCGAAGCCGACGATTCCACCGAGGCTGTGCTCGCCCCCGAAGACGGTCAGCAGGGACTTCGGCCCGGGAGACAAGGTGTACGAGTCCCGGTGCCAGGAAGCGCCAACAACATTGAGCGGCCCGCAGTCCTGATCGCCCGCGACCACAAGCGCCGGAGTGGTCATCGTGCTGAAATCAGACGTCTGCAGCACCGGGTACTTTTCCCTCGCGTACGCGCTCAGGGCATCGCCGCCCCGGCCAAGGCCCGAGAGGATGGCTCCGGCCCGAACGCGGCGGTCGGATAGATCAACAATCGAACCGTCCTCGGGGTCGTCAACGCGACGGCCGAGGAGGAGGGAAGCGGTGTGGCCGCCCGCCGAGTGCCCGACGACCGCGATCCGTTCCCGGTCGACCCGTCCCTCGAGCGTGGGCACCGCGGCCTCGACCGCGTCGAGATTGTCGATGACGAACGACAGGTCGGTCGCTCTCGAACGCCAGTAGAGCGGAGCCTCGGCAGCGTCCGCCTCGCGTAGCCCGAGAGCCAACGAGTCCAGGTGCGTTGGCTGGACGATGACGAAACCGCAGGCCGCCAGGATCTCCACGAGCGGGTCGTACCCGCGCCACGAGGAGAGGTTGGACGGCCCGTGGTTGTGCGAGAACAGGACGACTGGTCGGCGCGAGCCAGTCACTGGCGCCGATACCCGTAGTTCGAGATCCACCCTCCGGGCGGGTGCCGGGATGACGACGGGAGCAACGGACAGGGCCGGAACGGCCCGCCCGGATCCGGACGCACGATTCATGTCGAGATACCTCTTCTCAGGACGTGAACCCGGCTGACAGCGAGGGCCGAGAGGCCGGCCACCGACGAGCACGCAAACTCGGATACGGCATGGTGGGCGGCTATCCGGCGCAGCCCGCAACAGCGACGCAGTTGTTCGGCCGGTTCTTGATCACGATGGTGCCGGTAGCGGTGTGCAGGTCCACCGTGCCGCCGTCGTTGACGACTCCCCCACCGTCGGTGACGGCGAGATTGTCGACCACCTTCGTCGCCGCGAGGCTGACCGTCCCGGAGTTGTGAATGCCGCCACCCCGGTCGGCCCGATTACCGAGGATCCGGGTACGTCGTACCACCGTCTGCCCCGCGTTGAAGATTCCACCGCCGGCGGCAGCCATCGCGGTGTTGTTCTTGATGATGCTGTCCTCGATGACGACGTAGCTTCCTCCGCCGATGTCCCCCTCGACGAAGAGGCCACCGGCCAGACCGGACAGTGCGGTGTTGCCGGTCAGGCGGACCCACCGCAGGGTCAACTGCCCGCCGAGACCAACCCGGACGCCACCGCCGTCGGAATGGCTCGAATTTCCGGTGATTCGAGTGCCGGTAACCGTGCCGACGCCACCGGAGACGAACAACCCACCAACAGACTGCGCCCAGTTGTCGGCGATGCTGCCGCCCTGAATGGTCACGCCGCTGTCGGAGGCGAAAACGCCGCCGCCGAGGTCGGCGATGTTTCCACGAACGTGAGACTGTACGAGTGCCAGCGGGCCGGCGCTGAAGATCCCACCGCCGCGCTGGTTCCCGATATTCCGTTCGACACTGGAGTGGCGGACCCGGGCGGTGCCGTTGTTGGCGATACCGCCGCCGAGGATGTCGGCGATGTTGCGATGGACGCGGCTGTGGTTGACGGTCAGCACGCCACCGGTGTGGACGAGGATCCCCCCGCCGCCCTCGGTCGCGTGGCCGCCGGTGATCGTCAGCTGGTTGAGGGTTAGCTCACCGCCGGCGGTCACGGCGAGGATCCGGAACTGGTCGACCGCGGCGGCCCGCTCGATGGTGGTGTTCCTGCCGCCGGTGAGGGTGATCGGAGTGGTGATCGCGGGCAGCCCAGCGCCACCGAGGTCGGCGGTGAGCAGGTAGGTGCAGCCCTCGGCGAGGTCGAGCACGGCACCACCGTCGGCGTTGGCCAGGGTGATCTCGGCGATCAGCCGATCCGGGTCGCAGGGGACCGGCTTGCCGGCCCGCCGCTCCCCCTGCTCTCCGTCGTCCTTACCGGCGTCACTCCGGTCGGCCGCACCACTGCCTTCGTCCCGACGGTCGTCGACGGGTGGCCCGTCAGCCGGGGTCCCGGACGCGCCAACGGCCGGCAGTGCGCGCCTGACCGTCTCGCCGACCGGCGTCACCACAACCCCGACGGTGGCGAGCGCCACCCCGGTCACCCCCGCCAACCCGACAAACCACCGCCGCCGCCATGGCCGTGCTGGCTTCTCGCCCGGCCGGTCGGACGGCTCTCCCTGGGCGTGGCGCTGATGGTTCATCGCGGTCTCGATGTCCTTCCCCGTGCACGGCAAGGAACCACCCGGTCGGGTGTCGGTCGAGGTCACTCCTCAGCTACCCGCCGGGTGATACCAGCCACCGCACGCTAAACAAAGGGAAGCGACACGAAGCCCTAAATGAGATTAAATCCACCAATCCAGATGAACGTGAATACCTCTTACGCTCTCCTGGCTACCGGCTCCGTACCGGGCTGGGACTCGGCTGGGACTCGGCCGCGACCTGGCCCGTCCGACCGCCGAGAGTCCGGCCGATCGCGACAGCTGCCGCCACCGAGCCGAGGGCCAACGTCAGTCCGGCGCAGCCGAGAATGGTGGACCGGGCGCCGAAGCTGGTGATCATTGGCCCGCCGGCAAGGGTGCCGAGCGGCACGGAGAGCGTCGCGATCGCGCTGTACGCGGCGAGCACCTGCGCTCTCGTACCCCCCTCGGTTCGGGCCTGCAACAGGGCCATCGTGGTAGCGGGAAAGGGGGCCCAGACAAGCCCACCCACAGCGAACATGACGAGCGCCACCCCCGTTGGCGCCCCGGCACCCAGCGGCAGCAGGGCAAGGCCCCAGGCCAGCACGATGGTGATGGTGACCGGCCACAGCCGCCAGCGCCGCAGGTAGCCAGCGGCGACCCCGCCGACGAGCGCGCCGGCTCCGAAGACCACCCAAAACGCGGCGAGCGTTCCCGCCGAGTCACCGGACGCCGCCCCAACGTGGACCGGCAGCGCCACCAGGATCGGCCCGTAGAGGAAGAAGAAGCCGAAGGTCAGGATGGAGAGGCCACGTATGCCGCGGTCGCGTGCGATCGCAGCGAAACCAGCAAGACCGGACGGACTCCGTGCTCCGAGCGGAGCGCGCTCCGCCTTCGGTACGGCGAGCAGGTAGGTGATCGCCAGGACGGCGAACGTCGCGGCGTCAATGGCGATGACGACGAGCGGGCCGCCCAACCCGATGATCAGTGCTGCGAGGGCCGGGCCGACCAGGACTGACGCCTCGACCAGGAGACCGATGAGCGCGTTACCCGCCAACCGGTGTTTCGGCGGGAGTAGCTCGGCGACAAGGGTGAAGCGACCGGCCGACCCCCACGACCGCAGCAGCGCGGAGAGTCCGAGCAACACCGTGTACAGCCAGATGTCCAGCACTCCGGCAAGATGCGCAACCGGAATCAGCGCCAGCATCACAGTCCGCAGAACCGCATCCCAGGCGGCCAGTTGGGCACCGCCGCGGCCGCTGAGCCACCGACCGAACAGCACCGATCCGAGCGCCCCCGGCAGGGTGTACGCGGCGATCGCCACCGCAGCCCAGGTGGCCTTACTCTCCGGCGGAGCCAACTGAAGGGCGAGCCAACTGACCGCGACCAGGCTCATGCCGTCGCCCAGAGCTGACAACACGAACCCCGGGAAAAGTCTCCGCAGAATGCGGTGCCGCAACACCGGCCAGTAGGGCGAAGCCCGAATAATAGTAGGCACTCCTTTTTGACAAACCATTCGGGAAGCATTACACCGCCAGTTACCAATCGCAAGAAAGTTAGCGCTCAGCAGAGCTGAAGCTTCGACTGAAGCGAATGCCGGCGCTGGCCCCGTCCCGGCGCCCCCACCGAACATGAAGGGAGCTACAAGCATTGCGGCTGCGACACGCCTGATGGTCACCGACCAGCCCGGCGCAGCACCCGCGACCAAGAATTGGATTCACATCTCGTATTAATGTCCGCCTGCCAGCCACAGAGCAATCTGCGACAATACTTTGATCATACCCAGAGCTACGTTGCCGCTAGAATCGATTAATCACCAGCAGGCCGATATGAATTGTCTCTAGATCGTGATTCAGCGCGGGCAATAATCTCACTGATCACGCCGCAAGCGCTGGGCGTACCCACCGATCACATTGCATCTCAATTGAGGGAGGGGCATGTCCGACACCAACCCGCACCCGGTCCCGAACGAGGACCCGGAGCAGCACATCGGGACGCAGACCCCGGATCCATGGCTCGACCCTGAGCAAACCGACTGGCCGGTCGTGGAGGTGAACATCGATGGCATGGATGGTGGTACCGAACCTGGACGAAGCCCGTGATCAACTAAACAGGCGATTCCCCAAACGGGACACCAGATCGGACGGCTCGATCGGCGACACCTCACACCAGAGCGCCCCATCGAGCCACAACCCGGACCGGACCGGTCGGCCGGAGTATCGCGACGGCGACCACCTCGACGAGGTACGGGCTCGAGATTTCGACGCCGACCTGCGCGACCCGGGCGGGGTCACGATGGAACAGGTCGTGCAGCTGTGGGTGAAGCTCGCTCGCTCGGGCGCGCTGTGGTGGGTGCGGTACATCATCTACAAGGGCCGGATCTGGCACCGCCGGCACAACTTCACCACCCACACCTACACCGGCTCCAACCGGCACACGGGCCACTGCCACGTGAACTCTGACTTCACCCAGGCCGCCGACACCGTGCGGGGCACGAACTGGCGGCTCGACCAGCTCGGCAAGCCGGGACCCGTCGAGCCCGAGAAGCCGACACCGGTCCGACCCGCACCGGGGCCAGCGGTGTCATTCCCCCTCCCCAGCGGCTACTACTTCGGCTCCCGGAGCGGAGGATATCGATCGGTGTCTGGCTACTATCGGCGGAGATTCAACGGGAAGTCGGACCGACAGTGGCTCGCCATCTGGACCAAACAGCTCACCCGCCGAGGCTGGTCCGCCGGCAAGGGCAAGCGCTACCTCCGCAGGAACGGCCACGACGGCAGGTACGGACCGGAGCACCGCGAGCTGATCAAAGCGTTCCAGGCGGATCAGGGCCTCAGCAGGGACGGACTACTGGGCCGCAAGACGTGGGATGCCGCCTACCGCAACCCCATTCGCTGATCATCCTGCCGTGACGCAACAGCACGGTGCTGGTCACGCCCCCGACCCGACGAGGAACGAAGGCAGGATCAGACGCGCGCCACGGCCGTCGGCGGAGACCGTGGGAAGGGGTTCCGCCCCACCGCGTGCTCGCGGTGGGGCGGAACCCTTGGTGCTCTGCTCGGAGTGTCAGCCGGCGCAGCCGGGGACGTCCACGCAGTTGTTGGGTCGGTTCTTGATGACCACGGTGCCGGTGGCGGTGTTCAGCTCCACCGTGCCGAGGGTGTTGAAGATACCCCCGCCGTCGGTGACCGCAATGTTCTTGACCACCTTCGTCGCGAAGAGCGTCAACGTGCCGGAGTTGAAGATGCCGCCGCCCTCGTTGGCCTGGTTACCGATGACCTTGGTGTTTCGCAATACGGCTACTCCCGAGTTGTCGATCCCTCCGCCGATGTCGGAAGCGGTGTTGTTCTCGATTAGGCTGTCCTCGACGACCGCGATGGTGTCGTCGACTTCGGTGCCCTCCACGAACAGGCCGCCGGCCACACCCGTCAGCGCGGAGTTGTCGAGGAGGCCGACCTTCTGCAGCGTCAACTGTCCGGCCTCGGCGACCCGGGCACCACCGCCGTTTCCACTGGCGGTGTTCTTCGCGACCTTGGTGCCGGTCAGCCTGCCGATTCCGCCCAGGAGATACAACCCTCCCGCGTCGGATGCCTGGTTGCCGGAGATGCTGCCGCCCTTGACGGTGACGGTGCTACCGCTTTGGTAGATGCCACCGCCCTGGTCGGCGGTGTTGTTGTCGATGTGCGACTTGACGACCTCCAAGAGGCCGGTGCTGAAGATCCCACCGCCCTGCTCGCTGGTGGTGTTCCGGTCGACCTTGGAGTGCTTGATCCGGGTGGTGCCCAGGTTGGCGATGCCGCCGCCGTCGCCGTCGCCTTCGACGATGTTGCGGGTGATGGCGCTGTGGTTGGTGGTCAGCGCTCCGCCGGGGTGACGAGGACTCCCCCACCGTTGCCGTCGGTCTGACCGCCGGTGACCTTCAGATGGTTGAGGGTGAGGTCACCACCGGTGTCGACGATGAAGATCCGGAAGTCGTCGACGGCGGCGGCGCGTTCGATCGTGGTGTTCTTGCCGCCGTTGAGGGTGATCGGGGTCATGATCGCGGGCAGACCGGCACCGTCGATGTCGAAGGTGAGCAGATAGGTGCAGTCCTTCGCCAGGTCGAACACACCGCCGCCGGTGGCGTTGGCGGACGTGATCGCGGCGATCAGCAGATCGGCGTCGCAGGGGACCGGCGTGCCCTTCGGCCTAGCCTTCTTCCCCTTGCCCCGGTCGCCCTTGCTTCTGTCGTCATGCTTGGACTTGCCGTTGTCCCGGTGACTGCCCCCAGGCTGGGTTTCGGCGCTGGTGGCGGCGCGTCCGGCAGCGCCGGCGGCCGGAGCCGTCGCGACGCCGACGGCGGTGAGGGCCAGCCCGGCTACCCCGGCCAGGCCGACCGTCCACCAGCGCGACCGCGCCCGGCGTTCGCCTGGGCGGTCGGTCCCGATTTCATGGGTGTGATGCTGCTGGTTCATCGCGGTGTCGAGGTCCTTCCCCGTGGACGGCGAGGAACGACCGACCCAGGCCAGGCTTCCTCGGCTACCAGGCAGGCGGTAGCAGCCACCTCGGACGCTAAACCGACACTCCTCCCAACCGAACATGAATGCGAAAAAAACCTCTAAACCAGACAAAGCTCGGCGAGTGGGCTTCCGGTGCCCGCCTGCGGACCCGGCCTCCGGCCGGGGCCCCGTCGTGACCTGGCCCACCCGATTACGGGACCAAATGCCCTGTCGCCCCCGGCCGGCAGGCCACAAGATTGCCAGTGCCGACAGGGCCGGCTGAAAGGCAGGAATTAGGTGGAACTTCCGATCATCATTCAGGGCGGGATGGGCGTCGGTGTCTCCAGCTGGCGGCTGGCCGCCGCCGTAGCCGCCGCCGGCCAGCTCGGGGTGGTGTCCGGGGTAGCACTCGACGCGTCACTGGCCCGCCGGCTACAACTCGGCGACGAGGACGGCACGCTCCGGCAAGCGCTGAGCGCATTCCCCGCGCCGGAAGTCGCCCAACGGGTGCTGGACCGCTACTACGTACCGGGGGGAATCCCCGACGGCAAGCCGTTCCGACCGGCACCACTGCTGAGCATGCAGCCACGACGACACGCGAACGAGCTGGCCGTGGTCGCCAACTTCGTCGAGGTCTACCTGGCCAAGCAGGGCCACAGCGGCGTCGTCGGCATCAACTACCTGGAGAAGATCCAGCTCGCCACCCCCGCCGCGGTGTACGGGGCGATGCTGGCCGGGGTCGACTACATCCTGATGGGTGCCGGCCTGCCCAGTGAGATCCCGTCTCTGATCGACGCCCTGACCCACCACCGGCCGGTCCAGTTGCCCGTCGCCGTCGAGGGCAGCGCGGCGGGGGAAGCCCACACCGTCGCCCTCAACCCGCCTGATTTGACCGGCGAGCTACTACCGCCCCTCCCACGGCCGCGGTTCCTGGCCATCGTCTCCGCCGCGTCCCTGGTCAGCTACCTTGCCCGCAGCCCCCGTACCTGCCCCGACGGTTTTGTCCTCGAAGGGCCCACCGCGGGCGGCCACTCCGCGCGACCGCGCGGCAAGCTGGTCCTCGATGACAACGGCGAACCCGTCTACGGCGAGCGGGACCGGATCGACCTGGCCAAGGTAGCCGCAGCCGGGCTGCCGTTCTGGGTCGCCGGCGGCCAGGCCGACCCGCGGCGGGTAGCCGCCGTCCAGGCGGCCGGAGCCACCGGTGTTCAGGTCGGCACCGCCTTCGCCCTCTGCCGCGAATCCGGAGTCAGCCCCCAGCTACGGCGGCAGTTGCTCCAGCGGGCCACCGAAGGGCAGCTCGCGATCCAGAACGATCCGGTCGCCTCCCCGACCGGCTTCCCTTTCAAAATTGCCCAGCTGGAGGGCACCGCCGCCGAGGACGGCATCTACCAGGCCCGCGCTCGCCGGTGCGATCTGGGCTATCTGCGCACCCCGTACCTGCGGCCGACCGGTCGGGTCGGTTTCCGGTGCCCGGCCGAGCCGGTAGACGACTACATCCGCAAGGGCGGCGCGGCGGAGGACACCACGGGTAGCCGCTGCCTGTGCAACGGGCTCATGGGCACGATCGGCCTGGGCCAACGACGCGCCGGCAACGACACCGAGCCGCCGATCATCACTATCGGCCAGGACATCGGCGTCCTCACCGAGCTGCACCGGCGCTTCGGGGAGGACTACACGGCCACCGACGTGCTGCACTACCTGCTCGCGGCAGCCCATTCCAGTAGCTGACCGCACCGGCCCACGCTGTCCCGGCCGATACAGCCAGGGCGCAACCCTGGGCGCTGTGCCGATAAAGCCAACCGCGAGCAATTGGCCGATAGATCGATGCTAAGGCGACGCCAAAAGCACCTACCTCTCCAATTCCGATCATCGATTTGAGTCGCTATTCTCCAGAGATGTCCGGGACTCACCTCGGGTGGCTCGCCCTGCCCCTGCTGATCGCACTAGTGCTGATCGTCATCGTGGCCCGGAGGCGTCGACGCCGGGCTGGTCCCCAGGCCGGCAGCAGACAAGAGACGATGGCGAGCGCCCGCAAGGCGATCCGCCAGAGTGCCCGCCAGAGCCGCCGTCGGCGATCCGGCAGCCTCCGCGGAAAAGGTGGCGGCGGCAGCGAGGGCCAGGCCCTCGACAGCGGCGCCAGCAGCGAATCCGGCGGCGCGCCATAGCTCTGGTGAGCCACCGCACGACCGAGCCCCGCCCCTACCGCGTACGGCAGGAGCGGGGCCCGGGTGAAGCTGACCCGCTCCGGGTCGCTAGCCGGCGCAGCCGGGAACATTCACGCAGTTGTTCGGACGGTTGCTGATAACGGTGGTGCCGGTGGCCGTGTTCAGGGTGACGGTCCCACCCGCGTCGTTGACGATGCCCCCGCCGTCGGTCACGGCTAGGTTGTCGGTGACCGTCGAGGCGAAGAAGGTCAGCGTCGCTGCCGCGAGATTCTGGACACCGCCGCCCGTGTCGGCCTGGTTCCCGTCGAGCTTGGTGCCGGTCAACGTGGTCATGCCAGCGTTATAGATGCCCCCGCCCTGGGCGCCGGCGGTGTTGTCGACGATGCGGCTGCCCGTTATGTCGGCTGTGGACTCCTCGACGACATTGAGGCCGGCACCGGTTTCGGCGGTGTTGCCGGCGAGGACGACTTTCTGCAGCGTCAGCTGACCCAGCAGGAAGATACCTCCACCAGCATCGGCAGCGGAGTTACTCTTGATGTGGCTGTCGGTTACCGAGCCGATTCCGCCATCAACGATGAAGAGACCAGCTCCCTGATCGGACCAGTTGCCGGAGATGGAGCTCTTGGAAACCTCGACCGTTCCTGCCGTGCTCCCGATACCGCCTCCCGCGAGGGTGCCGGTGTTCGCCTTGACCTCAGACTCGTTGACGGTCAGCACGCCCGTGTTGTAGATGCCGCCCCCTTCCAACGGGGCAGTGTTACGGCTGACGATCGAGCGCTTGACGGTGGTGGTCCCGTTGTTGGCGATGCCGCCACCATTACCACCGGCGATGTTGCGGGTGACCACGCTGTGGCTGACTGTCAAACCCCCGCCCACGTTGACCAGGATGCCGCCCCCATCGGTACCCGCCGTGGTGGTCTGACCACCGATGATCTTCAGGTGGTTGAGGGTGAGGTCGCCACCGGAGTCGACGGTGAAGATCCGGAACTGGTCGACGGCGGTGGTGGCGCGTTCGATCGTGGTGTTCTTGCCGCCGTTGAGGGTGATCGGGGTGATGATCGTGGGCAGACCGGCGCCGTCGATGTCGGCGGTAAGCAGGTAGGTGCAGTCCTTCGCCAGGTCGAACACGCCGCCGCCCGCAGCATTGGCAGCCGTGATCGCGGCGATCAACGCATCCGCGTCACACGTGACGGGAGTGCCGGTGCCGACTCCATCCCGGGCGGTCGTGACGGGCGCGGGCTTCGCATCGGCCGCCGCGGTGGAGCTGGGTACGGGCTGGTTCGGTTGAGCGTGGGCGGCGGTGGCAAGAGCGGCCGTGCTGAACGCCAGGCCGGTCAACCCCGCCATCCCGACGGCCCACCACCGTGGGGGCCGCCTATCTGTGCGGGTAGAGCTGTAGACATGTAGTTGAGATGGCATTGCGGTCTCGGTGTCCTTCCCCGTGAACGGCGAGGAGCCAACCACCCAAGGGGAACGCGGGTGGCCTGCTCCTCAGCTACCAGACAGGCGGTAGCGGCCCACCGTCGAGCTAATCCGACACCAAACCCACACGACGGCAAACACGAAGGAATTACGCGAAAGAAGCTCTCAATGTTGCTACCGGCGAGTTAGATCTCCTCGAGCCGCTGGAGTTGGTGGCCGTTCTGGTCGAAGTTCCTCGGGTCAAGCCACCGTTCGTTCCTGGCGCGAATCGCTGGCCACTCCGTATCGAGCATGGAGTACCAGTCGGTGTCGCGGTTCCTGCCCCGGACGATCATGTGCTGGCGGAACCGCCCCTCGTAGGTGAAGCCGAGCCGCTGCGCGGCTCGGGCCGACGGCTCGTTGCGGCTGTCGCACTTCCACTCCACCCGGCGATACCCCAGTTGCTGGAAGACGTAGCGGAGCATCAGATGGATCGCTTCGGTCGCGGCGGTCGACCGCCGCATCGACCGCCCCCACAGGACCCCGGAGATTTCGACCACTCCCGCCTCCGGCGCACAGGAGGACAAGGTCGCGAGCCCGGATGCGCGGTCACCCGCAGGCACGAACGCAAAGGAGGTGCACTCAGCGTGCTCCGCGAGGGGGCGCAGTACCCCCTTCTCGAACTCCGCAATGCTCTCCGGCTGGGGTACGGGCCGGTAGGTCCACAACGCCCCGTTTCCTGGTCCACAAACCGCAGCGAATAGGGCATCTGCGTGACGCAGACTGATCGGTTCCGCCGTCACGTACCGTCCTGCCAGCGTTCCGCGCCCTGGCAACGGACGGGTTGACCAATGCGGAACCGGCGCACCAACCTGCTGGCCGTACTGGTTTCTCTCCATGCCGTGAACCATAGGCGGGAAGCTGTTCACGACGTGGTTCCGTCGAGACGCCCGGTCGGCGAGACCCCGGGCCCACACTCATGCTGGCTACCCTGTCCTCAACAGCAGCGGGCTTGGCACGGGGGCGATGTGAACGCAGCGCGCGGAAGACGGGAGTGGATCCTCGACACCCTGCTCCTGGCCGCGCTCAGCATGCCGGTCGTCTACAACCAGATCAGCAACGCGGCGGTCGGCTCGCTCCTGATCGCCTGCGCCACCCTCGCCGTCGCCGTCGGCTTCAGTCGCCGGCTGCCCCTGGTGTCAGTCATCCTCGTGGTGGCGGGCACCCTGGTTGACGGCAACTTCTTATTCGGCATCCCGGTCATGGGCTACCTCGCGGGGCGGCGTACCGATCGAATCGCCCCGGCAGTGGTCGTCCTCCTGCTGCTGACCGTCGGCGGCACCGTGGTCAACCTGGTGGTTCTCGACACGACCCCGGCCCAGATGTTCCTGCTCGTGGTCACCCTGCTCAGCTGCGGCGCCTTCCCGTGGCTTGTCGGTCGCTACCAAACGCAGCACGCCGAGCTGGTCAACGCCGGCTGGGAGCGGGCCGCCCAGCTGGAACGCGAGCGGCAGATGGTGGCCGACCAGGCACGACTACGTGAGCGGACCCGCATCGCCCAAGAGATCCACGACTCGCTGGGGCACGAACTCGCCCTGCTCGCCCTGCGGGCCAGCGCGCTGGAGACCGCAGCCGACCTGGCCGCCCAGCACCGGGCCGCCGCGCGCAGCGTGCGAAAGAGCGCGGCCGACGCGACGGACCGGCTGCAGGAGGCCATCGACCTACTACACGGGAACGGCACCGCGGCGCCCCTCTCCCCAAGCGGCCGCTCCCCGGAGGATCTGGTGGCCCGCGCCCGCGACTCCGGCATGGCGGTCACGCTCTCCCGTACGGGTCCCTCCGACGACCGGTCGCAGCTGGCCGACCGGGCCGTCTACCGGCTCGTTCAGGAGTCCCTCACCAACGCCACTCGACATGCGCCCGGGGCGGCCGTGCACATCACCCTCCGATACACCGCGAACGCCACCACAGCCGAGGTGGTCAACGATCCGCCGCCGGCCGGGCTGCTGCCCGACGCGCGGCAACCGGACCGCCTCGGGGTCGGCCTAGTCGGGCTCCGCGAACGCGTACGCCTCGTGGGTGGCACCTTCCGTGCCGGTCATCGCCACGATGGGAGCTTCGCCGTCGAGGCGTGGGTTCCGCATCATGCCGTACCGCCGGCCGGCGAGGAGGTGGCCGTCGCCACCGAGTTACAGCAGGCCCAGCGTCGACTGCGACGCCGGCTCGGGGTCGCGGTAGCCGCACCGGTGGCGGTCCTGGCCCTGGTGGTGACCGGCTACTACCCGTACGTCGCGTTGAACTCGACACTCCCCGATGGGGACTATGCCCGGATCTCCCTCGGCGCCACGCGCACCTCCCTCGCCGGGGTGCTACCCACGCGACAGACCCCGGACCGGCGGAACGAAGCCTTCCCGCCCACCCCCACCGGCGCCCGGTGCGAGTTCTACACCGACGGAAGCTTCCCGGTGGCCCGCGCGACGTATCGGCTCTGCTTCAATGAGGACCGGTTGGTCGCCAAGGACGCGGTGAGATGACGATCAGAGTGGTGTTGGCCGATGACGAGGCCCTGATCCGGGCCGGCGTATGCGCCGTCCTGGCCAATGACCCCCGCATCGAGGTGGTGGCGGAGGCCAGCGACGGCCACGAGGCCGTGGAACTGGTCCGGCGGTACCGGCCCGCGGTGGCGCTGCTGGACATCCGGATGCCCCGCCTGGACGGGCTCGCCGCCACCGCCGAGATCCGCCGGCTGGTACCGGACACGGCGGTGATCATTCTGACCACGTTCGGGGAGGACGACTACATCTCCCGCGCCATCACCGAGGGCGCCAGCGGTTTCCTCCTCAAATCCGGCGACCCGAGGGAGCTCACCACCGGGATCCGGGCGGTTGCCGAGGGGGCGGCCTATCTGTCGCCGAGGGTCACGTCGCGGGTCCTCACCCGGCTGGCCGCCGGTCGCCTCGGCGCGGAAGCCGGCGCCCGGGACAAGGTGAGCACCCTGACGGATCGGGAGCGCGAGGTGCTTACGCTTCTCGGCAAGGGACTGTCCAACGCCGAGATCGCCGATCGGCTGTATCTGGTCGAGGGAACGGTCAAGGCGCACGTGAGTACGCTGCTCACCCGGCTGGGTGCCCGCAACCGCGTACAGGCGGCGATCGTCGCCCACCAAGCCGACCTGGTCTGACCGACAGTTCGGCACGACTAGGCCGGCCCGGGGCGACGAGGTGCGGTCAGGTGACCCGAGGTGGGCAAGCAGCTGGAAGTTGCCGGGGCGACCTGGCGCTGGTGGCCGCCGCAGTCAGCACGGGCAGATGCGTTCAGTATGTCGGTATATCGTTGCCGCCGCCTCCAGGCCGGCACGAGCTACAGGAAACACAGTCGGCGGTGGTGTTCCACAGCGCCGAGTCCACCTGATAGCCGGCGGCGGTAATCGCGTCGATCGCCTGGGACAATAGGACAGGTTCACCGTCTGGGTTGGTCGGCTTCTCGCTGCCCGCCGCCGGATCGTGGTGGATGAAGCGTCCCGCGACCCGATCGCAGAAGGCCGCGTAGTCGCGCGTATACAGGATGAACGTGTGCCAACCGATGTCCACCAGGTCGGACGGGCCGATCGGCACGGTGGTGACGGCGGCGGCGCCAAGGAAAGCCAGGGCCTGGTCCAGGATGCGATCCGCCATACCCGTCGGCAAATCCGGGTGGTCCTTAGCGATCCGAGTAGTTAACCGAACGAACAGCTCGGGAGAAACCAGTGAGGCGCCTTGCTGTAGCGCGACTGTGGGCTTGGGCGTTGTCGTGTACATGTCAACTCCTTCGTTGTCCGGCCCGGCCGTCAGCTACGGCCGGAAATCTATAAGGACGACAGGGGCTGTTCGGTAGCTTGGGCGGTGGAGACGTGCGCAGCGCGGCATGGCCCGCTGTTTCTCGCTTCCGGTTGGTGGAAAGCGCCTTGGCCGTAGCGGAATGCGACGTCCAGTTGTCGCAAGGTCCGGCCGCGGGCTTCGCGCCGCTGAGGCAGCTCAACATCAAACCGCGAGTCCACCATGGTGCGTACCGGTGCAGGCATCAGTTCTCCCGGCAGCGATCTGGGTGAAGGCGCCGACCGCTACAACCAGCACCCTCCCTCCATCGACAGTACTCTCTACTCGAACGTCCCGCGTCACCTGCCCGGGTAGCGTTCCTGGCCACCGCAGACACCTCCGAGATCGTCGGAGGCAGAGCGTCACCACTTGCAAGCCCAACGGGAAGCCACCTGATCTATCGGCATCAGGACCTGCGTGACACTCCGCGGAGTGTTAGCGGCGATGAGCGTGAGAACTGGCGCCAGCTCTCGCGCGGAAGCCGGTGAAGGCCAGTACGTCGTCACGAGCCTGATCGAGATGCTCGGACGGCGGCCGGGACTTTGCCTCGATCGCGGTCACGACCCAGGTGAACTGCGCTCGGACAGCTTCGGCGGTGGGCTGGTCGAAGATCCTCCGCGCGAGGGCGGCGATCCACGGCTGCGCCGACTTCGGCACCTTCAACAGCAGATTCCGCAGATAGTGGGTTCGGCACCGCTGCCACGACGCCCCGGGCAGGGCCGGCGTGAACGGCGCTAGCCGGCAGATTGCTGTCCGGCGTCGGCCTTCGGGACCCAGGAGGTGGGTCGAGGACGGCCAGGAAGGTCAGTACGGCCGGTGGACCAGAGCAGCGCCTGGACCGGATCCCCGGCTGGCGCGCCGGGAAAGAGCCGGGCGAGTACGGCACGGCAGAGAGCTTTCGGCGGCTGCCAGTCGATGCCGAGCCCTTCGGTGATGTCCCAGGTGTGCACCAGCGTCTCGTTGACGCCCAGCGCCGCGAAGCCACTCGGATCGGTCGGGCCCCAGTGCCAGGCTCGCACCGACGGGTCGGACGCCGCCAACACAACGCTGAGCAGCCTTCCCGCTCCGGCGGCTACGCGCAGCAGGTCGTGGGGAGACGCATCGTCGCTGACGACCAGGTCGAACGGAAGGTAGGCGGAGTCGGGCAGGGCAGCGAGCTGCCCGGCGTAGGCGAGGAGATCATGCGCGACATGTGCGGCTGTTTCCCAGCAGCTCCAGTCGAGCTCGCCGGCCTGGCGTCGCCAGTCCGCGCGCGCGTGCGGTGTGAGTACCCGAACCATCTCGGCCACGGCTTCGTCGAGATCACGGCTGCCCATCGGACGCATGACAAGCAGGCTGTCAAATCTCGCACCGCCCGGCCAGGCCTTTGCTCGCCCCACGAGGTCCTCGTCGGCGCCAGCAACTCCACCGCCACGGTCACTGCACGAGCGCCCAGCTACCGCAGCTGACCTACCGTTCCAACCCTAGAGTGAACGGCTGTGGATCTCGCTGAATGCCTGGAATGGGTGCTCGAGCTCAAGCACCAGCCGCTACCGGATCTCCACGCCACTGTTGCCGGCGCGGCAGGTCCGAGCTGCCGGACCTCTTCGCCCACCATGGACGACCACCTGGGGCGGCGGGGGTGAACGAACGCAACAGGCGAGGAATAGCGCTGGGCGCCGACTACCGTCGGATTTGGTTCGGTAACGCGTCGTCGAACCTGGCTGACGGGGTCACGTTCATCGCGCTGCCGCTGTTGGCGACAACGATCACCGACAGCCCGGTCGCGGTCGCCGGCCTGTCGATCGCGTACTCGTTATCGCGCATCCTCTCGGTTCTCGGCATCGGTGTGCTCATTGATCGCAGCGACCGCCGCCGCCTGCTCTACCTCGCGAACTTCTCCCGCGCCGGGATGTTCGCCGTCATCACGGGCCTCGTACTCCTGGATGCCGCACCGATCGTCGCGCTGTACCTCGTCTACGCCGTGATGGGCATCGTCGAGACGTTGGCGGACAGCGCGGCGGTCGCCGTACTGCCCCAGGCGGTGCCCCCGGAGCGGCTAGACCGAGCGAACTCGCAGATCGCGGGGACACAGCTGGTCATCGACGAGTTCGTCGGCCCGCCGCTGGGCGGGTTCCTATTCGCCATGGCCGCCTTCGCTCCCTCGGCACTCAACGTCGTTGCCCTCCTGGCAGCCGGGTTCGCCTACTGGCAGCTGCGCGGTCGCTACGTCGTCGCTCCGGCTGATCCGGGCGACTCGCCCGGCGGCATCCTCGCAGATATCCGCGAGGGCGCGGTGTGGGCGATGCGGCACCAGGTCGTACGACTGCTCATCGTCGTCGGCGGCATCGCCTGCGTCGGCTACATGATCCCGTTCTCCTACCTCGTCCTCTACACGCGCGACGAGTTGGGGCTAGACGCGACCGGCTACGGATTGCTGCTCTCGTTTTCCGCGCTGGGGGGACTGCTCGGTAGCTTCGTCGCCGCCAGGATGCGCAAACGGATCGGCTACGGGTGGTCCATCGTCGCCGCGCTCATCGTCGGCGCCGCCTCGTTCGTCGTGATTTCGCTGTCGACCAACGTCGTCGTCGTGGCGATCGCGCTCGCCGCCTACATCGCGCACGCGGCCGTCTGGAACATCATGGCCACCTCGGTGCGCCAACGGGCCACTCCCGCCGCGATGATGGGGCGGGTCGGGTCGGTGGGGCGACTGATCGGCCTGATCGGTCTCGCGGTGGGAGCGGGCGCAGGTGGTTTACTCGCCTCGGGCTTCGGCTACCGCATGCCATTCGCGATCGCAGGCGGGTTCTTCGCCGTCGCGACGGTGCTGTGCCTCGCCTCGATCGGTAGCCTCCGCAGCTGGGAGGAGAGCGAAAAGCGGGCGGCGACGTCGAGTGCGGGCGAGTGTCGCGTGTCTGAGTTCTCTTGACGAAACGCGATGTACGTTTGCCGATGCGACCGCCCTTCACCAGGGCATACACCCCTATCCGGCGAGCAACGCTCCTGATTATTCCGTGCATCTTCCGGAACACAGTGAACGGCAGTAGCGAACCTGCGGCAGCAACTCTCAGCTGCCGTGCTGCTCGATCCACTGCGGATACCAAGCACTGCTCGGCTACTTGTCACACCGGCGCCGTACCGTTACCGCGTGACGCTCGCCGACATCACCCACGCCGCAGTGCTCGCGGCTGCCACCGCATGATTCATCGCGCCAAGCCCTGGCTTACCGTGGAAGAACTATGCTCCATAGTTAAGCCGTAGAAGCCGTTTCCATCTGGGCGAAACGGCTTCTACATAGCGTGGCCAACCACCCGATCCCGGCTGTCGTCGTTGTTGTCCACGGCCGGCGAGTGCAACCAAAACTGCCGGGCGAGGGCGTTTAACGAGGACCGCCCGCTTTCCATCTCTCGAGATCGGCAAGCAGCCCCTCGTAGCGATCCGATGCAAGATCCGTGCCACCGTCGCGAAGGCGGTTAACGATAGCGTGGCGTCTCCGAACCGGCGTGCGAACCTTGGTTCCATCGCAGAGCTGCAACCAGAGCCGCTCCGGAACCAGCCAATCGGGAGCGCTGTAGAACCCTCGAACCTGCCCCCATGCGACCGTGCGCGTTCGCCACAGCCAACGCACCCGAACCCCCGATCGGCTGACCACTAGCGCAGTGCGGTGAAGCCGCCATACGAAGGTAAGCCATACCGCCGCGAATCCGGTGAAGGCTGACACCGCAGCGAGCGGAACCTCCTGCCATCGGGTGGCCATTTGGAAGGCGATGAACGCAAAGAATGACGAACCGAGCACTGCTAGTGTGCCGGTGAAGAGCCGCATCGGATCCTCATACGGCCGGGTCCAGAACATCACAGGGCTATGATCGCAGCCCAGATCCAGCCGCCAGACGCCAGACGCCCGACGCCCGACGCCCGACGCCCGACGAGATCAAGCGTCAGTTCATGGCGCGAGAGACGATCGAACTCGCCTTCCTCGTGGCGATTCAGCACCTACCCCCGCAGCAGCGGGCGGTGCTGATCCTGCGCGACGTCCTCAATTGGACCGCCATCGAGGCCGCCGCGATGCTGGACATCAGCGTCGCGTCCGCCAACAGCGCACTGCAACGCGCCCGGGCGACACTGAAGGACCGCCTGCCCCCTCGGCCGAGCGACTGGGGCCCCGCAGCGGATCCGGCAGCGGCCGAACGCGCCCTCGTACAGCGCTGCATCGAGACGCTCGAAAACGCCGACGCCGAGAACTTCGCGAAATTGCTCCGCGAGGACGTACGGGTGACGATGCCACCGGACCCGCTCTGGTTCGTCGGCCGAGACGTCTTCGTCGCAGGTCTCGTCGCACAGTTCGATCCGGCCTCGCCGGCCTACTTCGGGGCATGGCGAGCCCTACCGGCACACGCCAACGGGCAACCGGCCATCGCCGGTTACGTGCGTCGCCCCGGCGAGTCGATCTACCGTCCGCAGGTGCTCAACGTCTTCCGAATCGACGAAGGCATGATCGCCGAGATCACCGCCTTCCCCCCCGAGGTCTTCGCCTCCTTCAACCTGCCTGAGTCGCTCTGAACCGCCGAAGGGGCACTCCGCACCGGCGGGATGCCCCTTCGGGGCGGCACCTGGCCAGCGTCTGAGCGCGACGGTGAGCCCGTCGGCCAGGGCAGCATGCGGGCCTCGAGCCGCTCGTCGGCCGCCACTGCGGCGTCACCTCACGGAGCACGCCGCACCCGCGATTCGGCAGCACCACCGCCGGCTACGCTCCCGCCTCCCCGTCGCCCCACGCCGCGTCCGGGCAACCGGGTCGTGGCGGATCAGCCCGATCGTCGCCGCGCGTAGTGCGACGACTCACCTACCTTCGTGCGTCGGGCGCGACCGACAGCACACGCAGGAGGACGAGATCCGCAGCGCACCGGTGCCACACTGACGGCGGAAGCCTATGGATCGACTCTCCGGGAGCGCGGATGCGAGCAATGTGAAAGGGGCGCGATCGCCATAGGTTTGATGCCGATTACCGTTCGGTTGTACGCCGCGACGGAGGACGGTCGGTTCAGCTTCAGGCAGGTTCACCGCGACGACGGCGGCAGGGTTTCGATCCGCCGACGTTGTGACACCCCCGCAACGTCTACCTGCGCGAGGACGCTCTCACCGACCCACTCGACACCTGGCTCGACTAGTCCATCGATACACGTTCTGGGTCTGGCCGCCCGGGGGTACGTTCCGTATCAGCAGGTGGAGCCATGCTTCTACGTGCGGAAGCCAACGCGCCTCCCGCGTCATCCTCTCTCGCCGCAAGCAAACGCCCCAGCAACGGCCCCCAGACCAAATGGCGACGCCAGCCGAATCTGTACCTCACGGCATTCGAAAACACCTGCACGTACGCCCATGCGGACACAATCATCACAGATGATGAGTCAGCCGCAGAGCCCTTTCGGATGTTCATCTCTGCACCCGTGAGGCGCGGCGGTTGGTTCCAGGCATAGCGCGCGTGATCCGCCACGTCAACTCGAAGCCTCTTCACGAGGCGCATGTAGAATCCACCCATTTCCGGACTGTCTGCACTAATCCAACCTGAATAATACGCCAGCCGGTCTGTGATGTCGGATCCAAGGTCGACCAGCGCCTTCCGGGTTTCCGCATCATCCGCCACGCGCCGTTCAATTCGATAAGGGAAATTACTCCATTCAGCTAAAGCCTTGGCAGCTTCGGCATACCCCTCTCGCAATCGGTCGACACGCGTTGAACCCCTTTCTAAGAGCTTTCCCACTATTGCGGTAATAACGGACGAGGTGAATATAATTGTCGACAAAATCGCCCATGTGTCCGCGCTAACACTTCCCTTCATACTCCCCCTTCAGGCATTACGTGGTCGAGATGAGGACTCCCACCTCAGGAAACACGCAGCACGCGAGAACCCGCCCCGATCCGCAGCACACCTGGCCGGTACGCCCGTGGCCATCGGTGAAGAGACAACTCATGCAGGTCCACCGACCTCAGCGTTGGGAGGTCATCACCATAAACCGCCCGGATCCCATCCGGCTTATACAAGATATCGACCCAACTAGACATCGCTACCGCCCATCATCGAATACCGGCAGCATACTGAACCGCGGGTCACGGCCTCAGAATGGAGGAGTGAGCAGAGCCTCCACGTCCCGGTTGCGGGCAGCACTCCTGGCCACGCGCTGCATCGCCAGCCCACCAGGATCGTTGCCAGATCCGAGGCGTCGGACGACGCGCGCCGTGAGCCCAGCGGCGTCGCGCCCCGGGTCAGCCGGACGGCTTCCGGATCGCCATCCTCGTTCAACTTCCCGAACGCTGGGCACTCATCCACCTCACCTGGAAAGGCGCCCCGGAGACACCGCCTTGGCCAAAGACCGAGTTCTACGGCACCATCCACACTCTCGTGCAGGCCCTCCAAGAGACAGCCTGAACACCAAGGAAGTCAAGATCGTCTAGCCCGGACCTATCACCCACGTCCCGGAGCAACGTCCTCCGGTACGTGAAGGCACTCCGCCAGCAGGGCCACGATGTCGAGCCAGGCCCGCTGGGCGTGCCGCTGGTGGTAGCCGACGCCGGGGAGCACAGTCTGGTCAGCCCCCATCGGTGGGTGATGGAAGGCGTGCAGGGCGCCGCCGTAGACAACGAGACGCCAATCGACGTCCGCGGCCTGCATCTCGGCGGCAAATGCGTCCCGTTGGGCCGGCGGTACGATCGGGTCTTCCGACCCGACCCCGGCCCACACCGGGCAGCGAATATGCGCCGCCTCGCCCGGCCGGCCGGTGGTCATTGCGTTAATCGTTGCGATCCCGCGCAGATTGGCGGCGGCGCGGCCGAGTTCCAGCACGATGGCTCCCCCGATGCCGTAGCCGATGGCGGCGATCCGCTCCGGGTCGGTCCGTGGTTCGGCGCGCAGCACGTCAAGCGCCGCGTGGCCGATGCCCCGCATTCGGTCGGGATCAGCGAGCAGCGGAGTAAGGCGCGCCAGCATCTCCTGGGGATCGGTGAACCACCGTCCGCCGTGAATGTCGAAGGCCAGTGCCACGTACCCCAACTCCGCGAGGACGTCGGCCCGGCGGCGCTGAAAGTCGTTGAGCCCCGGCCCCTCGGGTCCGACCAGGACCGCTGGCCGACGGTCGACGCCGACGGGCAGGGCGAGGTGCCCGATCATCGTCAGGCCGTCGGCCGGGTACTCGACCGAACTCGTCGTGATGGACGTCATGAAGCCGGACTATAGCGATCATCGAGCCCGGACCGGCAGATGTTTCGCCGCTGGCAGATCAGCCGAGACCAAGAAGGAAGCCCCTCCAAGTCCCTGACCTTTGAAAGAGATCGCGGAGCTGTGCGGTCGTCCTGCCGCCACTGCCACGGAGAAGGTCTACCGGCACCAACTCCGACCAATCCTGCTTCAAGGGCGGCTGCCATGGATGAAATTTTTCGAGGCCGTGAGGGCGTGGCCACTCAGTTGGTCACTCAGGACGAAAAGAGGCCCAGATCATCGATGTGATCTGGGCCTCTACCTGCGTGGGCGATACTGGGATCGAACCAGTGACCTCTTCGGTGTGAACGAATTCCAGCCGATTCCCCGACCTGCAACGGAGCGGCGATCATGCGTCTGACCTGCACCTAGAGTTAAGCCAAGTTAGGCGGTTTCAACATGACATATCAAGATCATGACTCATGGGCGACTCACCAAGATCCACCACGCGCCCGGCGCAACGCCTGACGAGCCCGGTCGAACCTTTCCTCCCGCGAGTGCAAATACCGCTGCGCTGACCGCACATCCTCATGCCCCATCAGCGCCATGATGTCGTGCAACGGCACCCCCTCGTCCGCGAGCCGGGTGCCAAACGTGTGCCGCAGGTCGTGCGGAGTCGGCTGCGGGTCGTCCAAGTCTGCGCCCGTGACCGCTGGCCGGAACTTATGCCCCTTTACCATCTGCCGCTCTGGCATGCCTTGCAGCGCCGGTTTCCACACTCGACGATGCCAGTTTGAATATCGCAGTTCCTTACCATTCTCTGAGGTAAAGATCAGTCTGCCCGGGTCGTCACCAGGAAACACGCCCTTCACTTCCCGAGCTGCAACCTTCGCCTCTTTCATCCGCACGGAAAGGTGGTCCCCGTAGGTCACCGAGCGATTACCAGCAGCAGATTTTGCGTATGGCCGCGCCGTGCCATCTCGCTCCATTACCCAAGCGATGTGGATACGCTGCCGCCGTGTATCGACCAGTGACGGTGGAATTGCCGATGCCTCTTCCCACCGCATTCCCGTATCGGCTGCCAACTCGACAAACAGGCGCGCGTCGACACGATCGGAGAACATGCGATCGAGCGCGTCCAGGAGCGCTGTCTCCTCGTCGGGGTCGAGGACCCGGTCAACGTGAGCGTCGCGTTTCGGCTTCCGAACACCCCGGGCTGGGTTATCGCGGATCAGCTTGGCCTCCACGGCTAGGTCGAGAACCGCGCGGAGCACACCGACCGCGCCCTCGATTGTGGCCGCGCCGACTGGTGCCTTACACCCGGGACAGGCTTTCGGGCTGCGGCAGCTCGACGCGTGCGCACCCTCCATCTCGACCACCCACGCTGTCACATCCGGTTTGAGGATCGATCCGACGCGCACGTCCGCCCACCGTGGTGCTACATGGCACCGGTAGTGGGATGCGTCCCGCCGTCGGCTGGCCTGTTCAAGCCGGCGGGACGTGGTTCCCCACTGCTCCCAGCACTCCCCCACGGTCTTCTTGCCGGCGCGCGGGTCAATCCAGTCACCCCGCCGCAGGCTGGCTTCCTGGTCAGCGGCCCACCTGGCGATGACCACCTTGGACCTGTCGGTCTCCGTGAGTCGATCATTTGGCCCGGATCCGTATCGGATCGTAGCCGCCCACTTACCCGAGTCGAGCTGGCGGATCCACGCCATCACGCCTCCTTGGCGTGATCAATCCACCACTGCACCTCTTCGACCTCCGCAGCCTGACGCTGGCGGCGCAACTCGTATAAACGCTCCCGCATCCGGGCCTTGACCCGAGGCGGATGAACACTCTCCTCGATCACCCGCAGTGCGGCATCCTCCGCGATCTCGAGCGGGGTTGGCGCCGGTTTGAGGGTGAGATCGGCTGCACGGTAGTACCCGACCCTCGTAAGTAACCCCATCGGGTCACGCCCGGTGGTCCGGGCAACGAGGCGGACGTACTCCTCGGAGACATCTACTTCCTCACCCAGCCACCGGTTGAGCGTCTTTGAGTTGATCTTAAGGAGCCGCGCGAGCGGCTCCTTTTTGCCGCCGGTCTCCGTCTCCAGCACCTCTCGGACCACCGCAGCCCACTCGGCCCGATCGATCCGGTGCTCACTGTCCATCGGGACATGGTAGGCGACATGCGTGTCTGAGGACGCGGGCAGGCGCGGCAATGGTGGCAGTAGTGGCGGCGGGCGCATGGGCCGGTTGGTCATCGCCGACCTCCGCGCCCTGCGTAGCACTCGCTGAGACATACAGGTAACGGTAACCAGACATGCATGTCCGGGTCTAGTCATACGTCCGGGTTGACTTGGACATGCGTGACCCGTAGCGCTTGCTAGCCCATGCATGTCCAAGTAATCTCCGACACGTGAATACGGACATGCAAGTCAGGACACGGCCAGACGTTGGTGGGGTTACGCGCCCACACGTCCGGCTACGTCTCGACCGATTCGACCTCTACACGCGCATCGTCGGAGCCACATCCGACCAAGCGCGCGCACGACTACTCGGCATCGCATCACGCACCATCACCCGCCTCCGTCGCGACCAGCACGCCGGAGAGGCCGTTATCGCGGCGACCCTCGCGGCGCTCCAGCACCACAGCGAGGCGCTGGGCCAACTCGGGCTATCAGTCAGCTTCGAAGACCTCTTCGAGGTGGCCGAGTGATGGACACCTACCTGACCGTCAAGGAAGCCGCCGCAGTCATGCGCACCCACAAGCAGACGGTCTACCGGCTCGTGTGGGCCGGCCTACTCCCCCGCATCGACATCGGCCAGGGCAAGTCCCGGCCCCGGTTTCGCGTCCGCCGGTCTGCGGTCGACGCGCTGATGCGGCAGCGGGAGAAGGGCAACGCATGACGCATCCTCCCGCCGGGCCGAGCAATCCGACTCCACCTCCCGGCCCCGGCCGCCGCGCCGATCGCATAACCACCGCCGCCCTGCTCGCCCGCGCGGTCGCCCTCATCGCGGTCGGCCTGGCCCTCATCGCCATCGGCCTGGCATCACTGTCCGCACCGCCGGCACCGGCCCCGGAGCGGGAGCCGCGGTGGATGCGGCCAGCCACGCCCGCCGAGGAGCGGGAGTGGCAGATACGGCGCCTCGTCGACCTCATTGACGAGGCACACGCCGGAAGCAAGTGAGCCCCCCGCCGATCTGCGGTCGGCGAAGGGCTCGACACCCGGACAACCCAATTCACGAAGGAGTCCAGATGCACACCGATCGTACCGACACCACCGAGCGGCAGATGTCCGCCGCCTCGCCGACAGCAGAGCCGCAGACCACCCCGGAGTCGGGCTACATGTCCTGCCCGCGTGAGTGCGGGGTAGACGTGCGTGAGCACGCCTCGTCCGGCCTGATCGATGGCCGATGCGACACGGGGGGCGCCCGATGAACGCCCCGACCTGGTCGCCCTCGGCCGATGCCGATCCGATCACCGTCCCGGACCTCGGTTGCGGGCACCTGCCCGGGGAGAGCTGCGACGAGGCGTGCGCCTACTGGCGGGGTGTCGCGGCCGGCGAGTACCCGCCGCCGCCGGAGATGCCGGTGACGCTGCCGCCGCACTGCCCCGGCCTGACACCGCTGCCGGATCCGGCGCTGCTGCGGGAGGTGGCCTGATGGCCTTGCTGCCCGTGGCTCTCACGGCCGCCCTGCTCGCTGTGACTCTCGTCGCCGTGATCCTCGCCCTGGTCTGCCGCACCATGGACCGGGAGCTGATGGCCCGGTCCCGCCGCATCCGCCACCAAGCCGAGCGGATCAGGGACTACCGCGCCGAGCTGGCCGACCGGGAGGCCGAGTTGGTCCTGCTGCGGGAGGCGTGCGACCGGTTTCGCGCCGCCGCAGCGCTCACCCCGGACAGTCTGCCGGAACCGCCGCTGCTGCCGGGATGGGCGCGGCGGACCGCGCTGGAGATCGCCCGCTCCGAGGCGACGGATTTCGAGGATCCCCGGTGAGCGCCCACCCGGGCCCCGGGGTGTGCCCCGGCTGCCTGACCGTCCCCGGGCGTGACCACGGCGTGGCCTGCCCGGCGGTGGAGGGCCCCCGGCACGCCGTCGAGGCCGTCCCGGAGTTCGTCCGCATCGCCCTCGGCCTGCTCGTCGGGCTGCTCATCGGCGTCGGCCTGTGGGTCTGCGCCCAGTTCGTTTGGAGTCTCACATGAAAAACCTGCTTGATGTGCTGACTGCCGACCGGGGCCTGCCTGCCGGCTGCGACCGGTGGGGTATCCGTACCGTCCACCCTGATCTGCGCTCGCGGCACGGCTACCGGTGGCCGTGGCCCGGCCAGTGGGCTCACGCGCCGGGGCCGATCATCAACGGCAACGGCAACGAGTACCCGATCGAGGTCGGGGACGGGATCTGTCTGGCCCGGACGTGGGCCACGATGGCGTTGGCCGGCGTGCCTGCGGTGACTCTGCTGCTGTGTGCGTGGTCGAGCGCTGACCTGCTCTCCAGCGCCCGCGGCGATCGGTGGCGGCTGCGGCGGGCATACGTCGTGGACATCGCGGACGGTGCGCGTCTGGTCCGCGATCACGGACGCGACGCGGACCTGCGGGGCGCGGACTTGGAGGGCGCGGACCTGGAGCGTGCGGACCTGCGGGGCGCGAACCTGCGGGGCGCGAACCTGCGGCGCGTGCACATGCGGGGCGCAAACCTGCGGGGCGCGGTCCTGCGGCAGGCGATCCTGCAGGGCGCGGTCCTGGAGCGCGCGGACCTGCAGGGCGCGGACCTGCAGGGCGCGGACCTGGAGCGTGCGGACCTGCGGGGCGCGGTCCGGTCATGACCGACGACATGGTGCGGGATCTGACCGCCGCTCTCAACGCGGCCGACGCCGAGCGGGCCCGCCTCCAGGACGCGTTCGACGTGACCACGGCCGCCTACCAGCGGCGTACCCGGCAGCTCGGCCAGTGGCGGGACATGGCCCAAGGTCTGTCCGCCGACCTGCGGCAGGCCCGTGACGATCGGGACCGGGCGATCAGCACCTCCCAGCAGTTGCGGGTGGGTTTGGTTGCCGCGCGGGAGCGGCTGGCGGCCAGCCGCGAGGAGGCGGGCCGGTGAGCGACGACCTGCGAGACGAGATCGTCGGCATCCTCGGCCAGCCCGACGTCGACGCAACGCATCGCGCCGACCTCATCCTGTCCGCCGTGGCGGACTGGCTGGGCAGCCCCGTCGGATGCGATGTGCGACTCAGCCTCGCCCTGGACGCCGCCGCCCCCGGGGTGTTTGGCCACGGCGTCTGGGCGGACGCCGGACTCACGGACGCCGCGCTCGCGGTCGCCCGTGAGCTGGCCGCAGCGATCCGGCCGCCGGACCCGAGCGGGCCGCGGCCGGCGCTGGCCGACCGGTACGCCGAGCTGCCGTCCGGGGGCGCGTCATGACCGTCAGTCATCGGCTCACCTGCACCGCCGATTCCCGTACCGAGAGCATCCCGGTAGAGCAGGCCCGGGTAGCCGGCTGGCGCAGTGGCGTCACCGCTGGCGGGCGGTGGGTCGCCTACTGCCCCGAGTGCACCGGGGTGGACGCCGGCTACTGGGACCGGCGGACCCCCGACATTGCCAGCTGTGTCACCTGTGACCTGCCTGAGCACCGGTGGGATCCCACCGACCGGCTGTACCTGTGCGGCGGCGCCCAGTGTCCCGACTGCACCCGCGTCGACCTCGACGAGGACCGGCGCCTCGACCATCTCGACGAGCAGGAGGCGGCGGCGTGACTGAGCTGCGTACCCGTAAGCCCACCGGCCGTGTGCCGTGGCCGCTGATCCTGATCGAGGGCGGGGAGAAATCCGGGAAGTCCTGGGCCTGCGCCCAGTTCAGTACCAGTCCGCGGATCGGTCAGATGTACTGGATCGACCTCGGCGAAGGGGCCGCCGACGAATACGGCGCTATCCCGGGCGCGGATTACCTCGTCGTCGAGCATGACGGCACCTGGGGGCAGATCCAGGAGTCTGTCGTGGCGGTCAAGGCCGAAGCCCAACGCGCGGCCGACGCCGACGAGCCGCCGGTGGTGTTGGTCATCGACTCGATGACCGCTGAGTGGGACATGCTCAAGGACTGGGCGTCTGACAAGGCCCGCCGGCGGCACAACGCCAAGGCCAAAAGGTACAACCGGCCGCAGTTGGCCGCCGATGACGAGCCGACCATTTCTATGGATCTGTGGAACGAGGCCGGCACCCGGCACCGCAGGTTGATGACCACGTTGATGACCTTCCCCGGCATCGTCGTGGTGACCGCGCGCGGTAAGGAGGTTGCCGCGCTCGATGAGGCCGGTCGGCCGATCGAGCGGCAACGTGACTACCGGGTCGAGGGTCACAAGACGCTCGGGTTCGACGTGTCGTGCTGGATCCGTCTGGACCGGTCCAAGCCGGGAACGGTGATCGGCGTCAGGTCGGCGCACGTCGGCATCCGACCCGGCTACGACCAGCCGCTCGAGTTGGCCGCCGATTGGTCGATCGAGCGCATCGTGTTCGACACGCTGCGATGTTCGCCGGTCGCTCGGGACCTGGTGGCGTTGCAGCCGGCCGAACCGGATACCGACGAACAGCCCGGTCTGTCGGCCGCCGTGACCGGCCTGCTCGAGGACCTGGGGCAGGCCGTCGATGAGGCCGGGCTGCGCCGAGTGTGGCGGGCCGCCGGCCAAGCGCAGAAGGACAGCCGGATCAGCCCCGCCGAAGGCGCCCATTTCGAGGCCCGCTGGAAGGCCCGCAAGCACGAACTGTTCCCGCCTGAGCAGACCGAGACGGAGATGGCCGGATGAACCGCACCGAACGCGTCCAGGAAGTCCTACGCCTCGAAGGGCTCGCCGACGCGGCGAAGAAACGCGCCGCCGCGCACCGCGGTGTCCTCGACACCGAGGCCCGCACCGAACTGGAGCAGCACGGCACCGCCCCGTCCTGGCGGCTACCCGACATCGGCACCGTAGCCCTGGCCGTGTCAAAAGAGGCCCCCGTTGTCTCCGACCTTGCCGCGCTGACGCAGTGGTGCCTCGTGCGGTACCCGTCCGAGGTGGAGACGGTCCCGCAACTGCGGGCAGGGTTCCCGGCCGCCCTTGCGCAGCGGGTGGTGTGCGACGGGGACGTGGTCGTTGACCCCCGCACGGGAGAGATCGTGCCGGGGATGACGGTCCGCCCTGGCGGCGTACCTCAAACGCTGTCGATCCGGGCATCCCGAGACGCCCGGGCGGTGTGCGCCGCCGCCGCCGAACACCTCCTGGAGGGACTGGCGCTGGTAGCGGCGGAGGTGCCGGGCCACCTGGACCCGTCCGATGTCCCGGACGGTGACCAGTGACCCACGCAGATCCGTACTACGGCAACGCCATCGAGGTAGAGCACACGTGGGCCCGCCCGCCGTCGCCTGACTGCGCATCCTGCGGATGCTGCTCCGCTCCGCTGTGCGCTACCGCCGCCGAGCGGGAGTTGCCGTGCTGGGCGGCGGTGTCTTCCGGGCCGGCGGTGATGGATGTCAGCGGGTGCCCGTGCGCCCCGGTGGCCGGCAAGGGCCGGTCGTGATCCGCGACCGAGATGCCGCCCTCGGCGGGCCGGTGCGGGAGCCGGGCTGGTGCGTGTGCGGGCACCTGGAGCCGCTACACACACTGCGGGCAGGCCGCCGGGGCGGCTGCTCCACCTCGACGTGCGGATGCGGCGGCTACGAGCCCGGGGCCGGTGTCATGCCGGCCCCGGGCCCCCGGCCGGCACCGGCCGACCTGAACACCATGACCAGCCGGTACACGGCGTACGCCGACGCCCGCGACAGTGGCCGGCAGCCAGACGTCGCACTGCTCGCTGCCGCCGTGGCCGACGACGTACCTGGGTGGGTCGCCGAGGTGCACCGGCTGGAGGCGCTGCGGCGGGAGCTGGCCGCCGAGCTGGACCGGCTCCGCGATGGGAGCGACCAGTGACCTGCCACCTGTACCGGGCTGTGTGGCCCATCCTCGACGACACCCGCACCCGCTCGGCCCTGATCGCTGAGGCGTCCGCCGGCCTCGACGCCATGGCCCGCACCGACGGCGCCCGCATCACCGGACAACCAACCTGGACCGTCACCGGGGACCGGCTCGTATGCGAGGCGCCAGCCCAGCCCCTACCCGCCGACGAACCAGTGGACGTCGCCGGGCTGGCCGACAACGACACCGTCGTACGCCGACTGGCCGGCCTGCACTGGTCACACCGGCAGATCGCTGCCACGACCGGCATACCCGCGTCCACGGTCCGCGGCATCATCGCCCGAATCAAGGAGACACACGTATGAGCACATTGGACATCAAACAGTGGTGTGCTGACCGTGCCGATCACTTCAGGGCCTACGCAACGCGCAAACCAGCGCTGCACGAGGACCGCGACGCCGCCCTCGTCGCCTGGACCATCCACTGCCTCGGCGACCCGAAGCAGGACATCTCCCGCGACGTCCTGGCCGCCATCGCTGCCCGGCACGGCCTCGCTCTGACGGCCATCCACCGGCCCACGCCCCACGAAATCATCACCCGCCTCCGCGCCACCCCCTGACCGGTCGGGCGGCCCCGGGAGGGGCGGGGCCACGACCACCCCCGCACAGAACAGCGCACAGATAGGACGTCGAGGATCGATGAGTGTCCGGGTAATGACCTGGGTGTGGGAACAGTCGCGGTCAACCAAAACTGACCGTCTGGTCCTGCTCGCCATCGCCGATTGCGCCGCGGATGACGGCAGTAACGCCTACCCGAGCATGGCCGAGCTGGTCCGCAAGACCGGGCTGACCGACCGGGGTGTGCAGAAGGCCATCGCCCGCCTGGTCGAGCTGGGCGAGTTGTTTGTGGGGCGCAACAGCGGCCCGAAGGGCTGTAACCGGTACCGCGTCGTCATGCCTACCCCCGAACACCGTTCACCCCCGAACACCGTTCACCCCCCGAACGATGTTCCCCCGAACACAGTTCGGCCCCCCGAACACGGTTCACCCCTACCCCCGAACGCCGTTCGGGTCACCCCCGAACGGCGTTCACCCGGAACCGTCCTTGAACCGTCAATAGAACCGTCAGTAGAACCTTCTCCTTCGCCGCACCCGACGAAGGACGTCGCGATCCCCGACCGAATCGACGTCGAGCAGATCTGCCGCCACCTCGCCGACCGCATCGAAGCCAACGGCTCCAAACGCCCCACGATCACCAAAGCGTGGCGCGACGCCGCCCGACGACTCATCGACCGCGACGGCCGCACCGTCGACCAGATCACCCGCTGCATCGACTGGTGCCAAGACGACCAGTTCTGGCGCTCCAACATCCTCTCGATGCCCAAACTCCGCGAAAAGTACGACCAACTCCGCCTCACCGCCCAACGCAGCCAGGCTCTCCGACCATCCACTACCGACCAGCGGGTCAACGCCGCCCTCGAACTCGCCGCCCGCTACGCCGCAGAGGAGGCGTCATGACCAAAGCCGAAACAGCGCTCATCCTCGCCGCTGCCGCAGCCCGCGACCTACGCACCGTCGGAGACGCCGACGTCCTCGCCTGGCACGAAGACCTCCACGACATCACCTACCCCGAGGCCCGCGAAGCCCTCCGACGCCACTACCGCGACAGCACCGACCGAATCATGCCGGCGCACATCCGCCACCACACCCGCACCATTCGCGACGAACGGCGCCGCCAGGTCGCCCACCAGGTCCGGGCCCTGCCATCGCGATACGAGGACGACGCCACCCGCGACGCACGGGCCGCCCGCGGCGCCGAACTGTGCCGACAAGCCATCGCCGCCGCGAACACACCAACCGACGAAGAACCGCCCCAGCCGCTGACGCCATCTGACGAGATCCGCCAACGGGCACTCGACCGCGCCCACGCCGAACGAAAAACCGGCCGCGTGCCGGGCCTGTCGTCCGTCGGCGACGTCCTGAACCAAATCGTCCGCCGCAAGTCCGCCTGAGAAGACCCGCCGCCATGTCTGAGATCCACACCGTCCACACCGCCCGCACCGCCCACGACTGCCAGGCAGAGCCCTGCGCGAACACCATCCGCCCCGGCGACCGGTACCTTGCCGCCGCCCTGCCCCCCGGTGACGAGCATGTCGGTAACGAGCACTGGGGACGGCTGCGCATCTGCGATCCCTGCGCCACCCGCTGGGGTCAAACCCTCGACGAGCAGGCCACCCCACGCCGACACGCCCAGCACACCTGAGGAGACGCCATGACCCACGCCCGTCTACCCATCCACCGCGACGACAACGGTGCCACCATCACCATCGAGCGCGACGCCGCCCTCGACCGGCTCTCCGAGGTGTGGGCAGCACTTAACCGGGCCCGGACCACCGGCCCCGCCGGAGCCGCCGAGCGGATTGACCAGCTCGCAGCAGAGCGGGACCAGGCCCGCGCCGCCCTCGGCGAGACCCGCGAGCTGATCGACCAGCTCGCCGCGCAACGACACCGCGCACGCGCCACCCTCACCACCGCACGCGACCTGATCGCCACCCTCGACGACGTGGTCGAGCAACTCGACGAGGTACAGGCGCGATACGCCACCCGCCCCGGTTCCACGGCCGGCGGCGCGCAGGATGCCGTGCCGCCCGCTGAGAGCCACGCACAGCCCCGCGTAGGCCCCGAGCGGGATACATACCCCCCAATCGACATGCAGGCGTTCCTCGACTACTCCACGGCGGAGTTCGCCGCCGCGCGCACCGCCGACGAACGCTGGGCAGCCATTCGCGACCTCTTGGAGGGCTGGCATGACCGCTGGGACGCGGCCTATCCCGGGGCCGTCACCGACGAGTACGACGGCATCGCCCGCCACCTCGTCGCCCTCATCAACATGGCCGCCGCGGCGTGCCCCCTGGAGGCCGCGCCGTGAGTAGCGCATGGCGCGGCGGCAGCACCAGCGCCTGGAGACGACTACGCGCACACGTGCTCGCCCGCGACGGCTACCGGTGCCGCGCCCACGCCGACGGCTGGTGCGACCGAGTGCCCGGCCAGCACACCTGCACCAGGCTGGCCCTGCCCGGCGGGCCCAACGCCGGACACGCACACCACACCCACGGCCGCACCGTCACCGGTGACGACCCGCAGCACATCGTGGCCGCGTGCCGGGCCTGCAACCTGCACATCGGAGACCCGACAGCGCACGCGGACCCGCCGAATCGGGCGGTAAGCCGATGGTGAGCGCCGCTTTTTCCGAGGTGGGGGGCCGGCGACACCCGCCGCCATGTTCTTTTTTTGCGCGCGACCACTGAGGGATGGTGATCATTTTGTCTGGTAGTGGTGGCTCAATCTCTGAGGCGTTGGCGGATTCGTTGACGGATGCCGAGTTGCTGCCCCGTGACGGTGCTGCTGTGCGGTTGGCGCAGCGGTACGCGTCCGAGCTGGACGACGGCGACGGGGACACCGTGGATCGGTTGGGGCCGAAGTTGTTGGCGGTGTTGACGGCGTTGGGGATGAGCCCGGCCGGTCGTGGGGTGAAGGGTGGCAGTGGCGGTGATGGTGTCCGGAGTCGGCTCGATGAGTTGCGGGAGCGTCGGGAGCGGCGTGGTGCTGGGTAGCACGGTCGCGCGGGTGTTCACGCCGCCGCTGGCCTCGGGTGCGGCGGGTGAGTGTGGGTGTGGGTGTGCGCTGACCGCGGCATTGTCGTACGGGTTTGATGTGGCGTGGTTCGCCGAGCATGTGTTGGGTCGGCCGTTGGACGCGTGGCAGCGGTGGGCGGCGATTCATGGTGGGGAGTTGCTGGCCGATGGGCGGCCGAGGTTCCGAAAGCTGTTGATCATCGTGGCGCGGCAGCAGGGCAAGACGTACCTGTGTCAGGTGTTGACGCTGTTCTGGCTGTTCGTGGAGCGGTGGCCGATGGTGTTGGGCACGTCAACGAACCTGGGGTACGCCAAGGAGTCGTGGCAGACGACGGTGGAGGTAGCGGAGACCGTGCCGGACCTGGCGGCGGAACTGCCGGCGAATGCGGTGCGCAAGGCGGCCGGTGAGGAGTGCCTGACGACGGTGCACGGATCCCGGTACAAGATCGCGGCGAGTAACCGTAAGGGGGGCCGGTCGCTGTCGATCGACCGGTTGGTGCTCGACGAGCTGCGCGAGCATGCGGATTGGTCGGCGTGGGGTGCTGCGTATAACGCGATGTCGGCCCGTCCGCGCGGTCAGGTGGTGGCGATCACGAACCAGGGTGATACGTCCAGCGTGGTGCTGGACTCGCTGCGCAGGGAGGCCGTGGCGTTCATCGCCTCCGGTGAGGGTGATGAGCGGCTGGGGCTGCTGGAGTGGTCGGCGCCGGAGGGTTCCGATCCGGAGGACCCGGCCGCACTCGCTCAGGCGAATCCGAATCTGGGGCGCCGTACCGAGCTGGGTGATCTGCTGGCGGATGCTCGTCGGGCGACACGAAACGGTGGTGAGGAGCTGGCGACGTTCCTGACCGAGATCCTGTGCGTGCGGGTCAACAAGCTGGATGCGGCGATCGACCCGCGGCACTGGGCAGCGTGCCTGGACCCGGCGCCGGTCGACGTGGCGCAGCGGCAGCGTCTGGCGGCGTGTGTGGACCTGTCCCCGGACGGAAACCACGCAACCCTCGCGGTGGCGGTGCTTGAGGATCAGCGGGTGCGCGTGGAGACGGTGCACGAGTGGTCGGGCCCGGACGCGGCCTCGCAGTTGGAGCGGGAACTCGCCGGCTGGGCGCAGCGGGTCCGGCCGACGACGCTCGGGTGGTTTCCGGCCGGTCCGGCGGCAGCCGTGGCGGCGAAGCTCGCGGACCGGCGCCAGCACGGTGTACGTGGTTGGCCGCCGCGCGGTGTTGCGGTGGCGGAGATCCGTGGGGAGACGACCGCGGTGTGCATGGGCCTGGCCAAGGAGATCACCGCAGGCACGTTGGCGCACTCGGGTCAGGCCATGCTCGACGCGCAGATCGGGGCGGCGGAAAGGCTGGCGCGGGGTGATGCGTGGGTGTTTGGTCGGGCCGGGGATCAGCCGGTTGACGCGGTGTGGGCGGTGGCGGGGGCGGTGCATCTGGCGCGGACGGCTCCGGTATCGCGCCACGTGTCTCGTCGCGCACGTAACGCGTAGACAGCGAGTTGAACCGAAGATTCGAAGGTTTGAGCCACCCCAAACCGATGATTCTTCGGGCGGGCGGGTAGGGTGGGGGCGTGGGATGGCTGAGCGCGGCGAGACAGCAGCTATGGGAGCTGCTGTCCGCACCCCGCCCGCTGGCCCTGGACGAGATGCCGCAGGCCACCTTCGATTCGACGGTGCGGCCGGTTGATCGGGTGGTCGCGGACATGCACGCGGGCACCCCGGGACGGGTTAGTCGGGAACAGGCGCTGTCGGTCGCGGCAGTCCAGCGGGGCCGTAACTCGTTGTGCTCGATTGCGACGTTGCCGTTGCGGTCGTACAAGGGCCTAGAGATTGTTCGTAGCCCGTTTCTAGAGCAGATCGACCCGGACCTGCCGAACGTCGTCACCCTCGCTCAAACGATCGAGGATTTGGCGTTCGACGGGATCTCATGGTGGCTGATCACCGCGCAGGACTTCGCCGGTTTCCCAGTCGCCGCACGGCACCTCGACGTGCGCACGGTGAGCCTGACCGAGCCGACGGGCGCGGTGAACCCCTTCCCATCCGGTGTGGACGCGCGTGGTGTACGGGTCGTGTGGGTTGATGGTGAGCCGACCCCGGTTGACCGGGTGATCCGTTTCGACTCCCCGAACCCGGGATTGCTGTCGGCGAACGCGCGGGCGATCCGACGAGCCTTGCTGTTGGACCGGCTGGCCGCCACCTACGCCGACAATCCGCGCCCCACGGACTATTTCACCGACGGCGCTGATCCGTCGGTGGATCCGATGGGCGACGACGAGATCGACGCCTTCCTCGCCGAATGGAAGGCGGCGCGCAAGGCGGGCGGTACCGGCTGGATCCCGTCGAGCGTGCAGCGGGTCGACGTGGCCACCCCGTCGCCGGCCGAAGTGCAGCTGGTGGAGCTGCAACGCCAGGTCACGCTGGAGATCGCCAACGGGCTCGGGGTGGATCCCGAAGACCTCGGGGTGTCGACGACATCGCGGACGTATTTCAACGCGCAGGACCGCCGGACCTCGAAGATCAACGAAACGTACGCGCCGTTCATGCAGGCCATCACACAGCGGCTGTCGATGGGCGACGTAACCCGTCGTGGTCACCGCGTCGCCTTCGACCTGACCGACTACCTAAAGCCTGACGCCGCCGCCCAGGCCTCCTACTGGAAGGCGCTTAAGGACATGGGTGTGGTCGACGAGCAATGGATCGGCGAGCAGGCCGGCATCTCGGCTGACGTGGTAGCCCGAGCCGCCAGCTCCGCACCGGTCGAACCGCCGCCGGCTGTAGGGGACATTAACCAGAGAAACGTCGATGCGTCTCGGCTCGCCGGTGCCCGCTTCACTGACGATGGTCCGGCTATGACGTTCGCCGGTGGCGACTTCGCGGGCGGCGCCGAGCCGGCAAAGGTCGACGTCGAGAAGCGCACGATTACCGGGCTGGCCGTGCCGTACAACAAGGTTGTCCGTAAGTACGGGCTGGCGTTTCGGTTCAAGCCAGGGTCACTTCAGTACGCGAATGTGTCACGGATCAAGCACCTACGCGACCACCACCTACCGGTCGGTGTGACCGCGTCAGTGACAGAGACCCGTAATGGCCCGGTCGTCAAGTTGCAGGTACTCGACGGGCCGGACGGTAGCCCGGCCAAGCTTGAGCGTGACCAGCTGCTGTACGACGCCCAGCACGGTCTCTACGACGGGCTCTCCGTCGGCGTCGACTTCTCGATCAACCCCACCGACGGCGATGTCGTGTGGGACGACAAGGACCAGGTCTACGACGTGTTGCGGGCGCACTGGCGGGAGACATCCTCAACGCCCATGCCCGCGTTTGACGACGCCCGCGTGACCAAGGTGGCCGCGAGCAGAAACGTACATGGAAAGGGGCGATCCGGGATGCCGGACGAGCAGGAGCCGACCGAGGCTCAGACCACGCCGCCGGCCGCCGGTGTGCAGCTGGACCAGGACCAGATGACCGCGCTACTGACCCGGCCCGGCGCGATCCAGGCACTGGTGGCCGCGCAGTCACCCCCGGCGCGGCCGGAGGCACCAGCAGTGCCCGACGGCGGACTCGTGCTGTCAGCCGAGCAGGTCGACGGGCTGATCCGTGGCGGGCAGCTCGGTGCACTGCTCGGCGTACCGCAGCTAACCCCCGCCCCGCAGGGCGGGCAGGAGCAGGAGCGGCAGCCGGTCGACCCGACCCGCCGCACCATCACCGCCAGCCAGGTTCGCGAGGAGTTGCCGTACCGGTTCGACCGGGCCGGCAACCTCACCCGCGGTCAGCACGACTTCTCGACTGACCTGATCGCGGGTTCACGTGGTGACGGTGAGGCCCTGGAGCGGGCGCAGGCGTTCATGCGGTCGCAGTTCGACGGAGCGATGCGCGCCAAGCCTCCACTCGGACGCACGGAGTTCACGGTCGACACCAGTGACGCGGCGGCGGTGAACCCGCCCCGACAGCGGCCCGACATGTACGTCGATGACCTGGAGTACGCGACACCGCTGTGGGACTTCGTCCACCGGGGCACCCTCGGCGACGTGACCCCATTCGTGGTACCGAAGTTCGCCACCAGCGGCGGCCTTGTCTCCGATCACACCGAGCGTGTGGAGCCGACCTCCGGCACGTTCAAGGCGACCAGCCAGACCATCACCCCCACCCCGCTGTCCGGGAAGGTAGAGATCACCCGGGAGGCGTGGGAGCAGGGCGGAAACCCGCAGCTGTCCGGGCTGATCTGGCGGCAGATGCAACGCGAGTGGTACGAGGAGCTGGAGACCGCAACCGGCGCCTTCCTCAACACCCTTACCGCGGCCGTGGACATCAACCTCGGCTCATCCGGTGACACTCCGCCCGTGGTCGACGACGTGCTCGACGGCGCCTGGTCCGCGGCGATGGCAGGGTTGCAGTTCGTCAAGGGTGGGCACCGTTTCCGGGCGTTCGCCGTTCACCAGAACCTGTATCAGGCGTTCGTGGCCGCGGTCGACTCCACCGGCCGCCGGCTGTACCCGCCGCTGGCCCCGCGTAACGCCACCGGCACCGCCGCCCCCCGCTGGGGAACTCTCGACCTTGGGGGCGTCACTGGTGTCCCCTCGTGGGCGCTGGGCGCGGCCGGTCCTGGCGCGATGAACAGTTGGCTGTTCAACCCCGACGACGTGCACGGTTGGGCATCTGCCCCGCAGCGACTCCAGTTCGAATACCGCGTCGCGTTCGTCGATGTCGGGATTTGGGGCTACAAGGCGTTCGCGAACACCCGCATCGACGGTGTCCGTCAGGTCATCTACACCACGGTCTGATCCGGAGGCAGCGATGGCCAACGACAAGACGCGGTCAACGGCCACCCAGGTGGCCGACGAGGTGGAGCAGCTGCGCGCCGAGCTGGCTCGGCTCACCGAGCAGGTGACCGAACTGTCCCGCGCTGTCTCCCGGATCGACCGGCGGTACCGACTCGACCCGAGGGGTAGCCGTGGCCTGGACGCCTGACTACCTCACCGCCGAGGACGCGGCGGAGTTCGTCCGCGCCCCCGGCGTTGACCTGGCGGAGCTGGCGATCTGGTGCACGGCCGCGTCCCGCGCCATCGACAAGCGGTGCAACCGCCAATTCGGGCGCACCGACGCGTTGACGACCCGCACCTACCGGCGGCCGGCGGTGTATGACGCGGTATCCGCGCTGTGGCTGCTGGAAACCGACGACGTGCACGACCCGACCGGACTGACCGTCAACGGCCAGCCCTACGCCGACGCGGGGGCGGTTTTGCTGCCCGACGACGCGCCCGACAGCGGGCGGCCGTACGAGCGGCTGGGCTTCACCGACTGCCCCGACGCTCCCGTGGCCGTGGCGACCTCCGGGTGGGGCTGGACGGCGGTACCGACGCAAGTCTCCGCTGCGGCCCGGTTGCAGGTGTCGCGCTGGTCAACGCGCCGAGACAGCCCCTACGGAATCGCAGGTAGCCCGGAGGCCGGCTCCGAGATGCGGCTGCTGGCCCGCCTGGACCCGGACGTGTCCACGACCCTTGCCGGCCTGGCCCGGCGCCGGAGGGTGGGGTGAGTCGTGGATTTGGATGATGTCGCCGCCGAGTTGCGTACCGCGCTCCAAACCATCACCGGATTGAACGTGCCGCAGTGGGGCACCGAGCGGATCGCCTCACCCGCGGCGGTCATCGGGCTACCGGAGCGCATCGACTACGACGGCACCTACCAGCGAGGCTCCGACCGCTACCCGGACCTGCCGGTGATCGTGCTCCTCGCGCGGCCGAAAGACCCGATCACCCGCCGCGCCATCGCCCCCTACACGGCCGGGGCCGGACCCGCCTCGGTCAAACAGGCGATTGAGGCATACCCGTACACCAGCTGCGATGTGGTGGCCGTGGACTGGGCCGAGTTTGAGGACGTCACCCACGCCGGAGTCGACTACCTCGCCGCCATTTTCCACCTTTCTATTACTGGCCAAGGGGCATCACTCATGGACGCATCACCCTCGGCGTAGGCGTAAGGAGACCACAATGGCATTTGTTCACGGCAAAGACACATATCTATCGCTGGACGGAAACGACCTATCACCGTTTACAAAAACGAGCAGCATTGAACAGGAGTCCGACGAACACGACGTCACCACCTACGGCAGAGACGACTACGTGTTCACCGGCGGACTTCGTAAGGGTTCGTTCAGCATGGGCGGCGTGTACGACAACACCGACAGCGGCCCCAAGGCGGTCATTGAACCACTAATAGGTGCCGTCGTCACGCTCATTCGCCGCGCGGAGGGCACTGACGTCGGCCTGCCAGAAGAATCCGTCGATGTCTTAGTAAAAAAGTACACCGAGACTAACCCGGTAGCAGACATGATCACGTGGTCTTGCGAACTGACAATATCCGGCACCATCACCCGAACCGTACAGTAAGTAGGAGTCGACGTGAAAGAGAAGCTGATTAGCCCTCGGATCGCCGAAGACGACGTGGAAATCAATGGTGTAGGTACGGTACGCGTGCGGGCGGTTTCGCGGCACTCGCTGCTAACCGCAGGCAAGGGAGTGAACGAGGACAGGGACCCGGCGCTGGTTGAGCGGCGGATGCTCGTCGCCGCCCTCGTAGACCCGCCGCTAACGATGGCGGAGGCCGAACAGTGGCAGAAGAATGCGTCGGCGGGGGAAGTCGGCACGGTTTTGCAACGGGTCCGGGAGCTGTCGGGCTTGACCGAGGGGGCCGCCAAAAGCAGCCTATAAGGACTTTGATTCTGACCCGGAGCTGGAGTTCGAGTTCTACCTCGCCGACCGCCTCGGATTGACTATTGAGAAACTGCGGCACTCAATGACGCAGGACGAGTTTGTTCGCTGGGTGGTCTTCCACGGGCGTAAGGCGCAGCGTCGGGAGTTGGCGATGAGAAACCCAGGACGGAGGTGAGCACGTTGGAGCCAAAAATCGCGGTCCTCGGCTTGCGGGATTTTTCCCGCAAGCTGCGGCAAGTCGATGGGGAAGCCGTGAAGCAGCTACGGATCGTCTTCAACGAGGCCGCAGGACTCGTGGTTGCCGACGCCCGTCCTAAAATTCCAAGGCGATCCGGCCGTGCCGCCGGATCGCTGAAGATGCGGTCGAGCCGGACGGCCGTCCGAATCGCTATGGGTGGAAAACGGGCACCGTACCTGCCGTGGCTCGATTTCGGAGGCCGGGTCGGCCGCAACCGGTCGGTAGCGCGGCCCTTTCTGCGAGATGGGCGTTACCTCTACAAGTCTTTCCGTGATCGGCGGCCGGACGTGCAGGACGCAATGGAGTCCGGTGTCCGACGCATTGCCCGTGCCGCTGGCCTGGAGGTGGACTGATGCCGTCTCAGGTCACGCTGACATTCGGTGGGGATGCTGACGCCCTGGTCAAAGAGGCCGCGCGGGCTCGGGCGGCTACCGAGAAGGTGGGCAAGTCGGCAGTCGTGGCTGGGGGCGACTTTAGCCGAGCGGCTGGGCAGTCGTCTGGGCTCACTGACCGTATGGCTAAGCTTGGCAACATTGTGGATGGTGCGTCCACGGCGATCGGTGACGCGGCTGGCACTATGCAGGCCCTCGCCGACGTCGAGACCTTCACTGCACGTAAAGCCCAGGAGCACGCTCGGGCGCTTAACGACCTGGAGCAGGCGCAGGCCGACGTCAACCAGGCGTTAATTGACGGCAAACAGGCGACGCTTGATGTGGGTCAGGCGCACCTTGACGCGGAGCAGGCTGTCCTGGATGCGGAGACCGCGCAGCAGGAGTACAACGAGTCGATCAAAGAGCACGGCAAGGGTAGTGCTGATGCTAGGCAGGCATCCATTGACCTGCGACAGGCACAGGAAGACCTCAAGCAGGCGAACCTTGACGTGGAGCAGGCGACACAGGATGCCACTCAGGCCACCATCGACGCCGAAAGCGCGCAGCTTGACGCCAATGATGCGATGATGGCCGCAAATCCGCCGGACCTGCAAAAGTGGGCTGACCAGATAAATTTGGTCGCGCCACTGTTGCAGGGACTGGTGGGTGTGGTCGCGTTGGTAACTGCCGCTCAGTGGGCGTGGAATGCTGCGCAACTTTCCAGCCCCACTACGTGGATCATCATTGGCATTGTCGCGCTGGTCGCCGCCATCGTCATGATTGCCACGAAGACGGATTGGTTCGCTCGGGCGTGGCGCGCCTCCTGGAAGTGGATTAAAGATGCTGCGGCGGACGCCTGGAATTTCATCAAGAAGATCCCCGGGTGGACAGCCACCGCATTCGGCAAGATTGCCTCAGTGATTTCGTGGCCGTACCGACGGGCATTCAACCTCATCTCTACAGCGTGGAACGCCACCGTCGGTCGCCTGTCATGGACAGTGCCGACATGGGTGCCGGAATTCGGAGGAAACAGGATCAGCGCGCCGACCCTGCCTACATTTCACGCCGGAGGCCGAGTGCCCGGGGCTCCTGGACAAAACGTGCTGGCGCTACTCCAAGCGGGCGAGACAGTCACCTCCGTCGCCGGTAGAGCTGGCACCACCCTCACCATCGACTCCGCCGGGGCGCAGCTGGATGACCTGCTGGTGGAGGTGCTGCGGCGGGCGATCACGGTCCGCGGTGGCAACGTCCAAACGGTACTGGGCCGATGAACAGAGTATTTGCGTACACGGTGGAGTTGCGGTGTGGCCCGCTCGGTTGGGTCGACATCACCCCTGACGTGCGTGCGGAGCCCGGCCTGACGGTGCGGCGCGGTGTCCGCCGGCCGGGCCACCACGCGGACCACACCACACTGCATCTGCGGGTCGACAACGGCTCCGGCCGGTACTCGTGGCATAACCCGGCCTCGGATCTGCACCCGTACCTGGGGCGCAACACGCCTATCAGGGTGTCCGCTGGTCGGGCGGATGGCCCGTTGGTGGGCCGATTTTGGGGTGAGGTGTCGTCGTGGTCGCGTGGCTGGTCAACCACCGGGGCGGACCGGTGGGTGGACCTGGAGTGCGCGGGCCTGCTGCGTCGCTGGGGCCAAGGCGCGTCGCCCTCGTGGTCGGCGGTGCGCCACGCCATCGAGGCCACTAGCCCAGTGGCGTATTGGCCACTGGAGGATGGAGAGCTGGCGGAGTCGGCCGGCGCGGCGGTATCCACGGCACCGCCGATGACCGTGATTGGGGAGGTCGAATTTCGGCCACTGGATAGCCGACGCATTACGAGTTTTGGTGGCTACACCGTGACATGGGCCGTTGCGGCGTTGGCGGACCTGGCCGCAGGTGGATCACTGTCGGCGCAGGTACCCGCTGAGGCGACCGCGGCTACGGGTGCCGCTAAGGCGCACACCGTACATATCACGTGGCAAACAGAGTTGGCGCCATCGCGGCCGGATGTAGATCACGTGCTGCTGGAGTGGACCACCCAGGGCGGGACGTTGACCCGCTGGCAGATGCGCATCACAGCGATACCTACTCGCACGCAATTCGTCGCCATCGATAACAATGGCGCGGAGTGGATAGTGTTCGAAAGGTTCGGGTACACGTCCAGTCTGGAGGATCTGTCAATTTGCCTCAGCGAAGTAAACGGTATCGCGTATTTAGAGGTTTATGAAAAGTGGCCGGCCCCGAGATACTCCGGGTCGGTTTTGGGGACGCTGGGAGGTGTGACCTCGATTTCGGTTAATCCGGACCGGGCCCCATCTGACTCGATATTCCCGGTAGGCCACCTCGCGCTTTGGGCGTCTGGGCCTCCACCGGTGTTGCCGGCATGGTCCGTGCGCGACCTATACGGCGAAATTGTGCTAGCACACATTAGGGGGTATGAGCGTGAGGATGCCGCCGACCGTATCGTCCGGACCGCCGCCGCAGCTGGTGTCACCGTCGCCGTCTCGGACGTGTCGGACGCGCACTCGACGCGGATGGGGGTGCAGCAGATCGGCACCGCCGCCGAGGTGATCGCCGCCGCGATCGAGGTCGACGGCGGGATACTGGCGGAGTCCCGGGACTCCGAGGATCTGCGGTACCTGCGCCGTATCAGCCTCTACAACCAGGCGCCGCTGACGCTGGACTACAGTGCCGGGCTGCTGATCCCGCCCGTGGCACCGGTCGACGACGATGGTCTTATCCGGAATGACGTCACGGTCCACCGTACCGATGGTGGGTCAGCCCGGGCCACGCAAACGACCGGACCGCTGGCCGCCCTGCCGCCGCCGGACGGGGTGGGCGTCTACCAGGATGAGCGCACCCTGCTCCTGATGTCAGACGCGCAGCTCGCCGACCACGCCGGGTGGACACGTCATCTCGGCACTGTGGACGAGCCACGTGTACCGGGGCTCACCGTCCAGCTCGCCGCCCCGGGCTGGCAGGCCGACCCGGGGCTCTTGGATGCGGCCCTAGCCGTCGATGCCGGCGATGTCATCGACGTTGTCGGCCTGCCAGCCTGGCTGGCCGCTGACCTGCTCCAGCTACGCCTGCTGATCACCGGGTATACGGAGACGATCACCGAGCGCGAGTGGCGGATCACGTGGACGGGTGAGCCTGCCGCGCCGTGGGACGTGGCGGTCGCCGGCGGCCCGCAACGTGTCGCGGCGGACGGCTCCACCATCGCGGCCGTAGACGCCGACACGCTGACACTCGCTCTGACCTCGCCCCCCGCAAATGGGCCCTGGACCGTCGACCCCGCGGACTTTCCGATGGATCTCCGGATCGGCGTCGAGGAGCGCGTGACCGCCACCGGGATCACCGGCACCGGACTCACCCAGACCGTGACCCTGGCCGCCCGCGCCGTCAACGGGGTGAGTAGGTCCTGGCCGGACGGCACGGAAGTGCAGGTATGGGACCCCGCAGTGGTGCCCCTATGAGGAGGACGAAAGCATGACGTGGCAATCGGGGATGTTCCTCACCCCCGCCCGACTCGGCGGCGCGACCTGTGTCATGGCGACGCATGAGGCGGTGTCGATTCCGAATGCCTTCTATACCAAAGTTGCGCTCCCTGTCGAGGTCGAGGATTCGGGTGGTATGGCGGATCCGGCCGAGGGCCGGATCTTCTGTCGCCGAGCAGGGCTCTATCGCGTGTCGGCGGCGGTCGGGTTCAGCCTCAATTCGGTCGGGTCGCGCGCTCTCGCCGTGTATCGCTTCAGCAGCCCCTCCGGCATCGGGACCGCGGTCCCGGCGACGCCCTCCGGGATCAGTGCGCGACTATCGGCGTCCGGGCTCATCCGGCTAGCCGTCGGCCACCACCTCGAGGTATTTGTGTGGCAAAACAGCGGTGGCGCGCTCAATTTATATAACCAATTTGGTGTCGCAGCACGCCTCGATGTCGAATGGGTGTCCCAATGACAAGGAGCAAGATGTCCAACAATCTGCACCCAATCCCGGAGCATCCGGAGCAGCACATCGGGGAGCAGATCCCCGACCCGTGGTCGGACCCCGCCGAGACCGACTGGCCAGTTGTGGAGGTGAACACCGATGGCATGGACCGTGGTGCCTAACCTGGATGAGGCGCGAGACCAGCTCAACAGGCGATTCCCCAAACGGGACACCAGATCGGACGGCTCGATCGGCGATACCTCACACCAGAGCGCCCCGTCGAGCCACAACCCGGACCGGACCGGCCGACCCGAGTATGGCGACGGCGACCACCTGGACGAGGTACGGGCCCGGGACTTCGACGCCGACCTGCACGACCCGGGCGGGGTCACGATGGAACAGGTCGTGCAGCTGTGGGTGAAGCTCGCTCGCTCGGGCGCGCTGTGGTGGGTGCGGTACATCATCTACCAGGGCCGGATCTGGCACCGCCGGCACAACTTCGCCACGCACGCGTACACCGGCTCTAACCGGCACATGACCCACTGCCACGTGAATTCTGACTTCACCCAGGCCGCCGACACGGTACGGGGCACGAACTGGCAGCTGGACCAGCTTGCCGGGACAGCACCGGTGCGGCCGGCGCCCGGGCCCGCAGTGCCGTACCCGCTGCCAGCCGGGCACTACTTCGGCCCCCGTAGCGGAGGGGATCGGTCGGTGTCGGGCTACTACCGCAGGAGGTTCAACGGCAAGTCAGATCGAGAGTGGCTCGCGATGTGGACCAAACAGCTCACCCGCCGGGGCTGGCCCGCTGGCAAGGGCCGCCGCTACCTGCGCAGGAGCGGCGCCGATGGCCTGTACGGGCCGGAGTACCGAGAGTTGATCAAGGCATTCCAGGCCGACCAGGGCCTCACCCGCGATGGGCTGCTGGGCCGCAAAACCTGGGACGCCGCCTACAACAACCCGATCCGTTAGCCAGGAGAACCAGTGAGCACCACCGGACCACCACCAGGCGGCACCTCGCCACTAGTCGTAGAGATCGGCTTGAAAGAGATCTACGACCAGTTGGTCGCGCTAAACACGAACGTCCAGGTCCTGGCCAAGGACCTCAAGGACCTCACCCAACAAGGCGACGACCATGAGCGCCGCCTACGCGCCCTGGAAAGCGCGCGATGGCCGCTGCCCTCACTGGCCGCGGTGGTCTCCATCATCGCCCTGGTGGTGTCGATCGTCGGCTACAACGCCTTCGGCTGAGGTGGCAATACCGGACCGATCCAACCGCTGTCGCACCTCGACCGCGTGCTCCCGGGCCACGGCCATGTCCGCACCGGCCGCCTGGAGCAGCTCCACGATCGGTCCGTTGATGCCGTGCGGGTCGACCAGCGCCACTCCGGCCTGGATACCCAGCAGCACGGGATCCTCGGTGACCGCCCGCACCGCAGCAACCGCCACCTCGCGGGGCGCGTCCCGCATGCCGTCGGTGCCGTACCGGCGGGCTGTGCCGGACAGCTCGGCCAGGACAAGCCGCTGTGGCTGCGGCAGCGACGGCACATCCACCATCCCCCGACCGTACCCAAGGAGCCCAAGGAGGCACCCCGATGACTCACGACTACCTGGTCTCACTCATTCGTACCGCTGTCCCCGCCGCCGTCGGCGCCCTGCTCGCGTGGCTGGCCTCGACGGCGGGCATCGTGCTCGACGCCGACTCGGGCACCGCGCTGACCGCGGGCGTGGTGGCGCTGGCGATGGCCGGCTACTACGCGCTCGTCCGGGTCGCAGAGGCGCGGTGGCCGCGGCTGGGGGTACTGCTGGGCACGCCGGCAGCGCCCCGATATGAGGCGCCGGCCGGGCGGCAGTAACGGTCAGGGCTAGCGGCGTCCGTCGCGGATCTGGTAGAGCCGGGCCCGCGTGACGCGGGCGGCTGCGGCGATATCGTCTCGCCGCAGCTCGGTCTGTAGCCCTGAGCGCACCAGCTCGTCGCGGCGGGCAGACAGGCGGTCGATCTCGCCTGTGACCTCCTCCAGCTCGACGAGGATTTGTGCGGCGCGTGTTGCGACGGCTCCGATACTGTACGACTCGTCAATCGCCGCGGTGATCATCTCCACTCCTGCTGGAGTGGCGGTGTGGGTCACGGTGTCCCAAAGGTCGTCGTCGTCGCGGATCTGGCCCGCGTGTACCTCCGCGGCCTCGACCGCGGCCTCAAGGGCGATGCCGTGCCGGTCGGCGATCTCCGCCGCCAGGTCGTCGATGCTGGTTCCGGCGACGTGCTCGCCGTCCGGCTCGCTGCCGGTATCGGCGTCGGAGCCACGCCAGACTCTCACCCGCCAGTTGCTGCCGTCGGCGATGGTCTGGTGTGCGGCGACCTCGGCGGCGACCTCGGCGGCAGTGTCGTCGCTCTCGACGTTCTCTGAGGGGGCTAGGGCCTGCCAGATGCCGCCGTCGTGGTTGCTGGCCTGGATTTCGATGGTGTAGGTGGCCATGGTTTGCTCCCGTATTCGGTTCCGCTGATGACATCATCATATAGCGCGCTACACCTTGATGTCAAGCAAACTGTATAGCGGAGAGTCGCAGCACTCGCCCGGACCAACCGAAGACGATGACCTGACCTGGACACGCAAACGCCCCTCCCCGCCCAGCCCCGCACGGGGTGCCGGCCTATAGACGAAGCGCCCCGCCTGGCCTCACGGCCGGGCGGGGCGCTTCGTCGTGTCCGGGGCTATTCCGTGCGGTCTTCGAGGTCCGCGCACAGCTCGGCGTACGCCTCCGCCAATGCCGCGTCCACGGTCCCCGGCGCCCACTTCCGGCCACAGCCGAGTAGGGCCCGGGTCTGCGCGTCCTCCCGGGACAACTCCACCGCGCCCGCCGGGGCCAGGTCCAGGTACACCTCGTACGGGTCGGCAGGCGTGTCTGCTGCCGGCTCTGCCGAGGGCGCCGGCGCCTGCGATGGTGTCGAGGTCGGCGTGTCCGTCTCGCTGTTGCGGTAGAGGGCCGTGCCGGCGATGCCGGCACCCAGTGCAGCAACTGCTGCAGCGGTGATCACGATCGGTGTGCGGGTCACTACCGCACCGTACGCCCGGCCGTCAACGTCCCGCCGCCGTGACACGCCCTGACCTGGGGGCGCACCAGTCGGGACCACGACACGACGAGGCCCCACCCTCCCAGGCCGGGAGGGCGGGGCCTCTGCTGTTACATGGTGGGCTGTCCGGAGCCCGGGCAGCGGGCCCGATCACCCATCGCCTGATGCGGCGGGCAGGACCGGCCGGGGCTCACACTGACGCGGGCTCCGCATGCGGAACATTGAGACGATGCCATGACTGGACTCCCTGGGGGATTTGGTAGTCCGGATACGGGTCGGTCTCGGGCTCGGACGTGCCCCCGGATGCGGCGGTAGCGCGGAGGTAGACCACTGATCCGTCACCGCACTTGAGCCGCAGCGCTGACAGTGGCGGGTCACCGGCGGTCCAGTCGCCGACGCCTGGGGTGGCGCACAGCTCCCACGAGCTGATCACCTCGGGTCGGGCGACGTCCAGGAGCTGATGGGCGAGCACGAGCATCCGCTGTGCGCGGTACCGCGGCGGCGGCATGTCGCCGGGCGGCACAGGCCGGGCGTCCCGGTGTGGGACGGCGGCCCAGAGCATGGCGTAGGACCCGGTCTGGTGAACCGCTTTGATCCCCGGGGGCGACTGTCCGCCCGGCTGGGTATCGGCGCCGTAGCGCGACACCGACACGATGTCGGGGTGCTCGGCTACGCGCAGGATCGCTTCCATCATGTCCAGGGCCTGGGTTACCTGCACGGGCGCTCTCCTGATCAATCCGGGGATCGTGGCTGCTCACGGGCCGGGCCAGTGTACCGGCGGGGTGGGCGGGGCGCGGCTCCAGCGCATCGTGGTCGCCTCCCTGATAACGAGGGTGGCCCGGGGCCAGCGTGATGCTGGCCCCAGGCTGCGGGATCAGAAGGTCTGCCCGCCGCGGATCGAGCCCTCGAACGCGTCCCACTCGTCCGCGCTGAAGGCGAGGGCGGGGCCGGTGGGGTTCTTCGAGTCGCGCACGAACCGGCGGCCGGTCTCGTCCGAGGCAACCTCAACGCAGTTCGGGCTGCTGTTGTCGCAGCGCATCGGCTTCTTCCAGGTCAGCTCGTTCATGAATCAACCTTTCGTTTGCCGGCCGCCTGCCGGCCGGACATCCGTAGGGGGTGGTGGGGGTGAGCCGAGCAGGTCATAGGTGAGCAGCCCTGCGTACGCCTCCGCCCACGGCCAACAGCGGCGTGGGGTGCCGCACACGGGACAGCGGCCGTCGACCTGGTGATGCTCGGCCAGGTCCCGCCACCATCGGCTGATGGTGGCGTCGGCCGGCGTCAACGCCGGCTCCCGGCGCGCTGCGGGGGTGCCCAGTTGCCCTGACCTACCGAGGTCAGGTAGCCGTAGGCGGTGTCGGTGGGCCGGCACGGCCAACCGCAACCGCAGACCGGGCACCGGTCCACCCGCGGCCAGTGCCTGGTGATGATCCGCCGGGCGGACAGGACCATCCGGTTGCGTAGCTGGACCGCCGACAGGCTGGCCGGGCTGGGCCGGGCGCCCGTGGCCATCACCGCTGGCAGGCCCGCTGACGGGCCAGCCGGGTCAGCAACGGTCGCGTATCGAGGATCACCGTCGGTTGGTCCCAGAGCGGGCGGTAGGCGCCGGCCCGTGCCGCGTACACGGTGGCGGGGCCGACCGCGTCCAGCCGTGCGGGCCCGCGGCGGCGGAGTCGGCGGAGTCGGCGGACCATGCGTGTGCTCCCTCACCCTGGCGCCTCGGACATCCATCCGGCCGCGTCGTGTGATTTCAGCGTGCGACTACGGGACTACGCTCGGAAGGAGGTCGATGTTTTCAGGCTTTTTCAGCAGGGGGACGTGTGGACGATCTCGGCGCCCAACTCCGGCAGACTCGCACCGAGGCCGGGGTTACGTTGGCCTCAATGGCCGCTCGAACCTCGTATTCGGTGTCACATCTGAGCAATGTTGAGGCTGGGCGGAGGACAGCGACGCCCGACATCGTGCTCGCCTACGCGCGGCTCCTCGGGGAGGGTGAGATGAGGCGTCGACAGATGTTCGGCTTGGCGGCCGGCGTCGTCGGCCCGGTCGTGGCCGGCGAACTGATCCGGGCCGGGTTCAGCGCTGCGCTACGCGGCCGGACTGCTGAGGAGGACTGGCGGGAGCGGGTCGACCAGTACGGTCGGGACTACATGGCGGTGGGAGCTGCGGCGCTTCAGTCGCGCCTCGCCAGTGATCTCGTGGTCCTGCAACAGCACCTGGATACGCCGGTCATGTGGTCACATGCCGCGAGGGCGTTGGTGACCTACGGCAAAACCACTCCCAACCCCACTGAGGCTATCCGCTGGTACGACCTAGCCGGGGTGGCCGCCGACCGCTCCGACGATCTCGCCGTGCGGGTGTGGGTCCGGGGCAGGGCCGCCATCGCGTTGGCCTACGAGGGGGCGGCGCTGACCACGGCGCGGCGGTACGCCGATCAGGCTGTCGCGCTGTCGGACCGGGCGTCACTCGGACGCGTTCAGGCGCTGATGGCGCAGGCACACGTGGCGGCGGGACGCGGGGACCGCAGTGGCGCTGTCGCGCTCGATACCGATGCTCGGCGGGTGTTCGACCAGGTTGCATCGCCGGATGGCGAGGTGTCTGATACCGCCGTCCCGCCGTGGCGGATGGCCACGTTCCGAAGCATGTTGTATGCCCGCCTCGGGATGCCCGGCCCCGGGTCCGAGGCCCAAGATGAAGCCGACCGCACACGACCTGGTGATCTGCCGCGTTTCGCTACTCATATCGAGCTGCATCGTGGACTCACGATGGTCAAATCTGGTGATAGCGCGGACGGGGTCGCCTACGCCCAGCGGGCAATGGATGCCCTACCAGCCGACCGTCGGTCGCAGAGCTTGGTGCTCATGCTGCGTGAGGTGGAGCAGGCCGCATCGCGGCGTTAACCCCCGGCGCCCTGCCGTCATCGACGGTACTCCCTGCCCGCATGTCACGCCGTCACCTGTCCGTGTGGGTCGCCTCGGGCGCGTCGCGCCGTACGAATTCCCGTACATTCGCGCTCTTGGAGCTGGCGGATTTCGTCGCAGCCTATGCGTGTCGGACATCCCACAAGTCACAAAAGGCGCAAATACCATTAACTATCTTTACTTATCGATTGTGGGACCGCTATTACCATTAGTCGCCCAGTGATCACAGTGACGGGGGTTCGCGCCGCATGGGTTGCGGCGATCTCGTCGCGCACATCAATCGACAGAGCCGTCGACACGCCACGAAAATCCTTCCCATCCATCCGTACGTGTGTTCGACTAGCTCGCTTCTGACCGGCACTCACCGGAGGCCACCGAGACGTCATGAACTATCCCTTCCACCCCCACCGTCGCCCACCCGTGCCGCTGGTCGCCCGCGTGTACCAGCAGGAAAATCAGCGGCTCAGGCAGGAGAACGCGTGGCTCCGGAACGAGATCCGGCACTACGCCAACGTCATCGAATCGATGGGCCACGACATGGAAGCGCGGCGCCGGGAATTCGTCCTAGGCGAACTCTCCCGAGTAGACACCCACGGGCGCACGGTGGTCGTCGATCAGCGGCGCCTGCTGGAGGTACACCTCCGCGAACAGCTCGCCGCCGAACTGGAGGATGCGCTGCTGTCGGGCTTCGAGACCGGATACAAGGCTGGACTCGCAGACGGTCCGTCTCAGCGGCGCCGACTCACAGGCGACTCATGATCTCTACCGTCGGATAGTAAGAGGGCCGGCTGGAGTTCTCCAACCGGCCCTCTTACCTGCCTATATTCAACGTGGGCGATACTGGGATCGAACCAGTGACCTCTTCGGTGTGAACGAAGCGCTCTCCCGCTGAGCTAATCGCCCGTTGGCTCGGATGACTCTACCTGATCGCCGATGCCGACCCCAAACCGAGGCTCAGCTCGCCTTGAGGCGGTCCAGCACCCAGGCCACCACGTCGATGCCGACGCTGTACTTGAGCGACAGCCACACGACGGTCGACACGAAGACGATACCGACCGCACCGATAACGAACCGCACTGAGAGTGACTGCCGCGTAACCCAACTGGTCCAGCTGTAGACGTGCCGGCGGGTGAAGGTGAGCAACCGCCGCGCCCAGTGAAACTCCACCGCCCAGATCCCGAGGCCGGCGATCACCAGCAACCAGCCGGGACCCGGCAACGGGATCAGCGCGATTCCGACGGTGACGACGATGGCACCAGTGACCGCGACAAAGACCTTCAGGGCAAGTCGCCCGGTGGGGTTGGCCCGAATCAACGCGAGGGTGGTCGAGACTCGCTGGCGCCACCGCGGCCGTTCTCCCCGGGTATCGACCAGCGCCGCCCCTACTGCCGGTGCACCCATGTCCGAGCCGGATCGGCCTGGCCTACTCCGCTGTTCGTTCGACACCCCGTACCCCCGCCATTCCGCCCTCTGGGCCGCGATGATCGGCCGACCCGACGGCGTGACGCGATCCACTAAGGATCACTGTGTCACATTCTTCCCCCCAGTGTGACGCGCGCCCGTCACTGCGACCGTCGACTGGACGTTACCGGAGTAAGTCGACGACTGAAGCACCTGATGCCAAGCGGCACCGGGGACGGGCGGAACCGGAAATCCTACAGGAACTTTCACATTCTGGGGGACACTCCGAAGACCTTCCCACCACTGGGTGAAGTCAGCGTATGGCGGAGCGTAGCTAGGGGCAGCACCTGAGTATGGGAAAAGCGGGACACGCGCGTTCCGCAGCGGTGCCGGGGGGAGAACGTCCATGAGTGTCATCCGACCGACGACCGTAGAGGTCGAGACGTCGCTAAGGCTCGTCGCACCTGACGCCACGGCCTTGCCGGTGCGTGCCAGTCTGCGCTACGACCCTGCTGATCCGTACGCGGTCCACGTCCTGTTCCATGCGGAATCGGCCGGTGGCGAGGCGGTCAGCTGGTCGTTCGCACGGGAACTGCTGGTGACCGGCCTCGATGAGCCGGCCGGCATCGGCGATGTGCGGGTCTGGCCCTGGGCCACCCCGCGCGGGGACTTCGTCGCCCTGGCGTTGTCGTCCCCGGACGGCAACGCCCTGTTTGAGGTGCCGCGGAGCGTCCTGGTGCGCTTCCTGCGGCGGACCTACGTCGTCGTCGCGCGCGGCCGCGAGGCCGAGCACCTGGACGTCGACACGGCGGTGAACCGGCTACTCGCCGGACGCTGAGATCGAAAGGCCGGAATCTGGATCGAAGGACCGGAGTCTGGTGACCGGTCAGCCGGGGCCGCGCGGAGCTGCCGAGTCCGCGCGACCCCGGCCAAACCCGGTCGGTACGCGAAACGCCAACTGCCGGCCACGCGAAAAGCCAACCGCCGGGCCACCCCGGTCGGTACGCGAATCGCCTACCACCGGCCAACGCCGGCTCAGCCGTGGGTGGTGATGCCGCCGTCGACCGGGATGACCGCGCCGGTCAGGTATGCGCCGGCGCGCGAGGACAGGTAGATCGCGGTGCCCGCCATGTCCTCCGGTCGGCCGATCCGGCCCAGCGGCACCTGCTTCTCGACGGCGGCCCGAGAACCGGGATCGTCCAGGGCGAACGCCATCATTTTGCTCTCGAACGGGCCCGGGGCGATCGCGTTGACGGTGACGTGTTCAGCGGCGAGCTGGTGGGCGAGGCTGCGGGTCAGCATGTGCACGGCCGCCTTCGTGGCGGAGTACGCGTACACCTCCATCGACGGGACCCGGATCCCGTCCACCGAGCCGATGTTGATAACCCGGGCGGGGTCGTCTGCGGTGCCGGCGGCACGCAGTACGGGCAGCAGCGCGGTGGTGAGCCGGAAGACGGCCTTGACGTTGACCGCCCAGAGCTTGTCGAACGCGCTCTCCGGATATGCCTCCAGTGGTGCGCCCCAGGTGGCGCCCGCGTTGTTGACCAGTACGTCGAGTCGGTCGTGCCGCTCCCCCACGGTGGCGGCGAGCGCCTCGGCGCCGGCAGCGCTGCTGAGGTCGACCGGGACCGCCGTGCATTCGCCCAGCGTTGACAGTTCGGCGGCGACCGCCGTGCAGACGTCCGCCTTCCGGGCAGCGATGATCACTTTGGCGCCGGCCCGTACGAAACCTTCGGCGATCATCCGGCCGATCCCGCGCGAGCCGCCGGTGACCAGGACGGTCTTGCCGGTAACCGAGAAAAGGTCAGTCATGCCCGTCCCTTCGCCATCCACCCCTACCGCTCGGTAACGTAATCGCCTCACTCTGTCCCCACAACCCTGCCGCCGGCACGACGGAGTCGAGGCGACGGGTTCGGGGCGGAGTCGGGGCAGCCCTCTATCGGGAGCCCGTTGGTGCTGGTCTGCCGCGTGCGCGGAGGCCGCGCGGCGAAGACGGTGGTGCGCGAATCGGCGTACCGGGCTACCGTCGCGGGTGATGTTCTCTGCTGTTCATCGCACCCCGGACGCCGCCGTGAGCGCGGCGCTCGGCTTCGGTGGTGTGGTGACCGATCCGGCGTGGCGGCGTCCGATCCTGCTGACGGAGGATCTGCTCATCCTGGTCGTCGCGGGGCATGGCAGCGCTGAAGTGGACTTCCGCCCCTTCCCCTGCCACCCGGGCACACTGCTGCGGGTCCGGGCGGGCCAGGTGCTTCGGTGTGGGCCATCCGACCTTGATGCGATCGTGGTGCGCTGGGCCTCGGCGGCGCTGCGCGGCTTCGGCATCGACTCCGAGGCGGCCCCGACCCGGCTTGAGCTGACCGGTGCGGACGGGGTGGCCATCAGTACCGGGGTCCATCAGCTCGCGGTGGACTGCGAACGACATCGCCGGGAGTCCGCCGCTCTGCTCCGCCACCAGCTGGCGGCGCTACTGCTTCGGCTGGCCCTGCTGTCCGACTCCAGTGAAGGGCCGCAGCCAACGCCGCAGGCCCCGTCACCGTCGGCGTCGCGGTCGGCGTCACCGTCGACGTCACGATCGGCGTCGCGCACCGAGACCGGCACGTTCCGCTTGCTCTGCCGCGAGTTGGAGCAGGGCTACCACCGCACTCGCCGGGTGGAGGACTACGCCGACCGGGTAGGTTGCTCGGTTCGTACCCTGACCCGCGCCTGCCTGGCGGTCACCGGGCGCAGCGCGAAGCAGGTGGTGGACGATCGGGTGGCGTTGCAGGCCCGCCGCCTGCTCGCGGCGACCGACGAACCGGTGGCGCGAATCGGCCAGCGACTCGGTTTCGCCGAGCCGACCAACTTCGGCCGGTTCTTCACCCGGGAGGTCGGGGTCAGCCCGGGGGCGTTCCGCGCCGCCCGGGACATTCCGCCCCTGGTACGCCCGCGCCCGCCCGCCGATGCTGGCGGCGGTCAGCTACGGACGCCGGGCCACAGCGATGACCACGTCGCCGCCGAGCCGACCGTGCTCGGGGTCGCGCACGGCGGCGCCGCACCGCAGCAGCCCGGTGAGCGCCCGCTGCACGTCGACTGACCGGTACGCGGTCGCGGTCAGCGCGTGTCGGCGCAGCTCGGTGACGGTACGGGGGCCGGAGCGGGCCAGCTCGGCGAGGAGTTCCTGGCCCAGCGACTCGGGGTCGGGTGCGATGTCGAGCAGTTGCCCGCTCGGGTCGGCGGGGTTCCGATAGCGAACCGCGGTGTCGGCGTCCACCGCCCACAGGTTTTCCTTGAACGCCTCCAGGCTCCGGTCGTGGCCGGTGCCGAAGGCGAGCCGCCGCGCGACTGACCCGTCCGCCGCGACCAAGTCGACCTGGGTGGTGAGCGGGAAACCGACACCGGCGAGACCAGCCCGCACCGAGCCGGCAGCGCCAGGAGATGCAGCCGTGGAGCCCGCCGGGCCAGGAGATGCAGCCGTGGAGCCCGCCGGGCCAGGAGATGCAGCCGTGGAGCCCGCCGGGCCAGCGGATGCAGCCGCGGGCTCCGCCTCGGTGACCAGCAGGAGTTCGGCGGGGCGACCGGCGGCGCTGGCGGCCAGCACACCGGGGTCGGTGGCGCCCGCCCCGTCCAGGTACGACAGCAGCGGCGCCCCCGTGGCGCCGGCTGCCCTCACCGCGACCGGCAGCCGGGCGGGCCCGCCGGGCACCAGGTGTACGGCTATCTCGGCCGGCAGGGTCGCCTCGATCGCGCCCAGCCGGGCGGGGAGTTCCTCACCTCCGTCGGCGAGCACCAGCACGGTGAGCTGCCGTCCGCGAAGCTGGCCGGCGTGCTCGGCGAGCACGCCGAGTACCGCTGCGGCGGAGTCGGTGGCCGCGAGCAGGGCCCCGGGCCCGTAGGCGAGCGCCACAACGCTGGGCCGCCCCCGCGCGACTGCTCGGGGCAACCACGCTTCGAGCTGCCGGCCGAGCAGTTCCCGTACCACCCCGTCCATCACGCCATCGGTTCTACCGTACTGGGCTGGACCGGAGGCGGCGGGGCCAGCAAAAGCAGCGCGGCGGGAATCCCAACCGGCGCGGGGCTTGTACATACCGTCGCTGGTTAAGCACGATGGGGCGTGCCTTCTGGCTTCGGTGATCTGACTGACCACGCGCTTCATCTGGTGGCTACCGGCGACCTCGCCGGTGCCCGGCGGCTCCTCTCCGACGCGTTGGCCGATGCCGACCCACGGCCGACCAACGCCAGCGCCGAGTTGGCCGAGTTGGCGAGCCTGCAGGCGCGGGTGCTGGTGGGGCTCGGCGACCCGCCGGCCGCGCGGGGTTGGGCCGCCTACGCGTACGCGGCCAGCAATCACCTGCACGGCCGTTCGGACGAACGGACTGTCGCGGCTGCCGCCACCCTGGCCACGGTGCTGCACCGGGTCGGTAGTTGGTCCCGCGCGGCCCGAACCTACCAAGAGGTGATCATCGAGCTGACCGCCCTGGATGGACCGGAGTCGCTTCGTGTTCTCGCCGCGCACGCCGATCTGGCCACGCTGGAGTACGCTCGCGGCCAGTGCCAGGTGGCCCGCGACCGGCTCGCCGACGCGTGGGAGCTGCACCGCGAGGTGTACGGCGATGGGCATCCCAGCGGCATCAAGATGCTCGCCCGGCTCGGTGCGATGCAGCGCGACTGCGGGTTGGCCGGTTCAGCACAGGAGAGCCTGCTGCTGGCCGAGGAGTTGTGCCGCCAGCATCTGACCGTCGAGGACCCGCTGGCGGTGCAGGTGGCCGCCCTGGGCCGGGCGGACGCCGATCCGGAGCACCGCTGCCCATCCCACGAGCGGGGGGCCCCGATCGTGCCGGCCGCTCGGACGCCCCCGGCGGGAGACCGGCCGCTCCCCGAGGACCGGCCACAGCATCCAGCGCAGCCCGGGTATCGCCCGACCGAACTGTATTTTCCGCCGGAACCGGAACCGGAACCGGAACCGGAGCCCGAACCGGACCGATCGGTGGCCGAGGAGCATCCGGCAGCTGGATATGCGCCGCCACCCACGGTCCCGACGCCCCGGTTACCACCGGAGGGCGCCGCGTTCCCCGAGCCACCTGAGCTCTTCCCGCCGGACTTTCCGGCCGACGAGCACGAACCGTGGTGGCGCGAGTCGTCAACCGCACAGTGGGGTGGCGCCGTACCCCCCGCGGTGTTGCCCCTGACCCACCTGGAGGAGGCCGACGGGGTCCACCGGGTCGAGCCCCACGGGGTGCCTGATGCGCCGACGGAGCAGCCGTCGCGCCTATTGCCAGTGCCGGTACCGCGCGCCACACCGCCGCCCCGGAAACGGCTGCCGCTCGTGGTGGGCGCGGTGGTGGTGCTGCTGGGGACGGCCGCGGTGATCGCCGGGGTTTCCCGATTCGACGGGTCGGCACCGCCGTCGGCGACGGACCCGGCAACCGAGGCTCCGGCTGCCCCGGAGGCGTCGCCCAGCGCTCCGCCCGATGCGGTGACCCTGACCGACAACCAGGACAACGTCGCCCTGCGCTGGACCTACCCGGAGGGCGGAGCGGGCCCGGTGGTGGTCTCGGGGGGCCAGCCCGGCGAGTCGCAGACCATATTCGCCAACCTGCCCGCCGGCAGCACCGAATTCGTCGTGCACGGGCTCAACGGTGGCGTTGACTACTGCTTCGCGGTGGCGGTGGTGTGGTCAACGGAGACCATCGCCCGGTCCGAGGAGGTCTGCACCAATCGCGATTAACGCCACGTCCGGCTGGTCGGGGTGGGCCCGTCCGCTACTCGGGGGGCAGCGCGGGCAGCGTCACCCGGACGCGTAGGCCCGGCGGCGGATCGGCGTCGGTGAGCTCGACCCGACCGCCGGCCCGCCGCACCAGTTCGCGCACGATGGCGAGTCCCAGGCCGGCGCCGCCGGCGTCCCGGTCGCGCGCGGCGTCCAGCCGGGTGAACCGGCCGAAGACCCGTTCCCGATCGGCCACCGGGATGCCGGGCCCGTCGTCGGTCACCACCACCCGGTGGTACGCGGGCCCGTCCGGCTCGGCGCCGAGCAGCACCCGACTGCGGGCGTGCCGTACCGCGTTGTCGACCAGATTGACCAGCACCCGCCGCAGTTCCTCCGGGTCGCCGAGCGCCCAGAGCGGCGTCGCCGACGGTGCCAGGTGGACGCTCTTGGCCGGGTAGCGAGCGGCCACCTCGGCCAGCAGGGCACCCAGGTCGACCGGCCCGGTGCCGCGGGCCGGCGCGGCCTCGTCGAGGCGGGCGAGCAGCAGCAGGTCATCGACGAGCCGGCCGAGCCGTTCGGTGTCGGCCAGCAGGTCCACCGAGACGGCTGGCCAGTCGGTCCGCTCCCCCAGCCGCTGCGCGACCTCGAGTTCGGTCCGCAGGTTGGTCAGCGGGCTACGCAGTTCGTGCGCGGCGTCGGCGACGAACGCCCGCTCCCGGTCCCGGCTGGCGCGCAGCCGATCCAGCATGTCGTTGAGGGTCGCCGCGAGGCGGTGGATCTCGTCCTGCGACGCCGGTACGGGTAGCCGGCCGCGTCCGTCCCGACCGGTGATCTCCTCGGCGCCCCGACGCAGCGCCTCCACCGGGCGCAGCGTCGCGCCGACGGCCCGCCAGGCCACGAGGGCGAGCAGACCCACCAGCGGCGGGAAGCTGACCAGCAGGATGGTCTGGACGACGTGGATGCTCTGCCGCACGTCCACCAGCGAGCGGGCGACCAGCACGGTGAGGGGGTCGCCGTCGGTGCCGGCCGGGACGGCCACCACCCGCATCGGCCCGGTCAGCCCCATGCGTTGCCCCGGCACGGTGATGCCGACTCGGGCGCTGCGGTCGACCTGGTCCGGCGGGACCATCGGCACCAGCCGGTCGGCGTCGATGGAGGCGGCGCGGACCCGTCCCTGGGCGTCGATCACCTGTACCCGCACCTGACTGCCGGCGACGGGCAGGGGGTCGGGCAGGGCGTCTTCGGCGGCCAGCAGGGCGATGGCGTCGGCGGTGCGTAGCGCCTCCGTGTCGACGTTGCGGTGCAAAGTCCAGTTGAGCACGGCCAGCAGCACCAGGCCGCCGACGGCGAGCCCCGCCGACACGCCGAGTAGTCCGATCGCCATCAGCCGTCCGCGCAGGCCGAGGGGCGCCCAGGGCCGTCGGCGCGCCCTGCGCGCGCTGCCGGGTGGGGCGTTGGTGCCGGGTGGAGGGCCGGTGTCGGGTGGGGGGTTGGTGCCGGGGCGGGGACGATCGGCGGGGGCGGCGGGTTCGGTCATGCGGCGACGAGGCGGTAGCCGGCCCCGCGGACGGTCTCCAGGCGGTCTCGGCCGAGCTTGCGGCGCAGGTAGCCCACGTACACCTCCACCGCGTTCGGGGCGGTCTCGATGCTGGCGTCCCAGACGTGGTCCAGGAGTTCGATTTTGGAGACCACCGTGCCGGGGCGGCGCATCAGGTAGTCGAGCAGGGCGTACTCCCGGCCGGTCAGGGCGACCTCGACGCCGTCGCGGGTCACCCGCCGCCGGGCCGGGTCCAGCCGGAGGTCCCCCACGGCCAGCACGGCGGGCCGCTCCGGTGCGCCGCGGCGCAGCAGGGCGCGCAGCCGGGCCAGCAGCACCACGTACGAGAAGGGCTTGGTCAGGTAGTCGTCGGCCCCGCAGTCCAGCCCGTCGGCCTGGTCGTACTCGCCGTCCTTGGCGGAGAGCATCAGCACCGGCAGCCAGCGCCGCTCGGCCCGCAGCCGGCGGACCACCTCGTAGCCGGAGAGGCCAGGCAGCATCACGTCGAGGACCATCGCGTCGTACTCGCCGTGCCGGGCCGCCTCCAGTCCGGCCGGCCCGGTCGCGGCCACGTCCACCACGAACCCTTCTGCCTGCAGCCCCCGGTGTAGGGCGGCCGCCAGCCGCGCCTCGTCCTCCACCACCAGCACTCGCACGGGTCAAGAGTGCCATCGGGCTACCCGCGCCGGAAACGGCGTCCTCAGCGTCCGCACAGGGTACGTTCGGCAGGATGGTCGACAGGAGGTGCCCGATGTCCGTTCTGACAAGCCGTCCCGCCTTACGGTGGCTGGTCCCAGTGGCCGCCGTCGTGACCGTCATCGGCGGCGGCGCCGCGCTGGGCCGTTTCGCCGCCGAAGCCGAGCCGAGCCTGCCGCCCCGTTCCGCCGCCCAGCTTCTGGTCGATCTCCAGACCGCCCGCTTCGAGGGTCTGTCCGGCACCGTCGTGCAGCGGGCTGACCTCGGTCTACCGCCGATCGCCGGGTTGCTCGCCGAGGAGGGTCCGGCCAGCCTGCTGACGGGCTCCCACACGTTGCGGGTCTGGCACTCCGGGCCGGACCAGCAGCGGATCGCCTTCGTGGACACGCTTGGGCAGCGAGACGTCATCCGCAACGGACGGGACGTGTGGCTGTGGAACAGCCGCACGAACACGGCTACCCACCGGGTGCTACCCGAGGGCGAGGAGGTGGCGACGCCTCCGGAGGTGCTGGCGACGCCGCAGGAGGCCGCCGCGCAGGCCCTCGCCGCGGTTGATCCGACGACCGAGGTGAGCGTCGGGCGGTCGGCAACGGTCGCCGGGCGGGACGCCTACGAGCTGGTGCTCGAGCCCCGGGACGCGGCCTCCCTGGTGCACCAGGTCCGGATCGCCATCGACGCGACCGAGCACCTGCCGCTGCGGTTCGAGGTCTTCGCCGAGGGTGGGGGTTCTCCGGCCTTTGAGCTGGCGTTCACCCAGATCGACTACGGGCGGCCGGATGCCGACCAGTTCGCCTTCAACCCGCCGCCGGGTGTTCAGGTCACCGAGCAGAAGGACGGCTGGGAGCACCCCGAGCGGCCAGAGCACCCCGAGCAGCCGAAGCGGCCGGGGCCGACCAACGACGGTGGGCACCCCGGCCTGCGTACGGTCGGCACGGGCTGGGCCACGGTTTTCGTCGCGGAGGTCGACGAGGTGGAGGGTCCCACCGCTGCCGCCGAGGAGGCCCCCGACCTGGACCTGCTCGCCGGTCAGCTGCCGGCGGTCCAGGGTGACTGGGGCAGCGGTCGACTGTTCCGCAGTGAGCTGGTGACGGCGCTGCTCACCGACGACGGCCGGCTGATCGTGGGGGCGGTCGCTCCGGAGCGACTGTACGAGGTGGCTCGGGGCTGACGTTTCGTCGCCGACAAGCCGGGGGCCGCGCGGCGCGCGGGCTCCGGCTTGTCGTTGCCCACGCCCTGGAGTTGTTTTGGCCACGCCCGGACCTGCCGCCGAATCACCATGGGCACCCCGGCGGTCGCGCCGCCCGGTATCCTGACCAGTTCAGGGAACAAAAAAAGAACGGCACGAAGCCGTTCCTTCGGGCAAGGGTAGCGAATTGCGAGATGGCTTGTCAAGCAACTCCGGCGTTTCACCGCACTCCGGCGGTCCCGACGATTCGCCGATGAACGACGACGAGCTCGGCCAGGAGCAGGAGTACGTCTCGATGCTCTACGGCCGGCTGGACGCGCTGCGGGAGCAGGCCAGCCACCGGCTGGCCGAACAGCTCCGGGCGACCGGTGGCACCCTCCAGGCCCGCTCCCAACGCGACAGCGCGGTGGGGATGTACGGCGAGCAGGTGGAGCAGTACTCGGCGGTCGAGCAGGGCCTGTGCTTCGGCCGACTGGACACCGACGACGGCGGCCGGCACTACATCGGCCGGATCGGCATCTTCGACACCGACGGCGACTACGACCCGCTACTGATCGACTGGCGCGCCCCGGCGGCGCGCGCCTTCTACCTCGCCACCGCCGCGAACCCGCAGGGCGTCCACCGACGGCGGCATCTGCGGACCCGGCAACGCAAGGTGACCGGCATCAACGACGAGGTGCTCGACCTGGCCGCCGCCTCCCCCACCGGCCACGAGGAGCTGACCGGCGAGGCGGCGCTGCTCGCGGCCCTCACCGCCGGCCGTACCGGCCGGATGCGGGACATCGTCGAGACCATCCAGGCCGAGCAGGACACGGTCATCCGGGCCGAGCTGCCGGGCACGCTGGTGGTGCAGGGCGGTCCGGGCACCGGCAAGACCGCGGTGGCGCTACACCGGGCGGCCTACCTGCTCTACACGCACCGGCGGGAACTCGCCACCCGGGGCGTGCTGCTGGTCGGGCCGAACGCGACCTTCCTGCGCTACATCTCCCAGGTGCTGCCCGCCCTGGCCGAAACCGGTGTGTTGCTGCGTACCCAGGCTGACCTCTTCCCCGGGGTCACCGCGCGACGCACCGAGGCGGCCGAGACCGCCGCGCTGAAGGGCCGCGCGGTGCTGGTGGATGTCCTCGCCGCCGCGGTCCGGGACCGGCAGTGGGTGCCGGACGAACCGCTGGAGATCGCGCAGCCGCAGCGGGAGATCCTGCAGCTGCACCCGGAGACCGTTTGGGCCGCCCGGGACCGGGCCCGCCGGTCCGGCCGGCCACACAACCTCGCCCGGGCGGTCTTCGATGTCGAGGTCGTGCACGCGCTCGCCGCGCAGGTCGCCGAGCGCATCGGCGCCGACCCGCTGGGCGGGGAGAACCTGCTCGAGGAGGCCGACCGCGCCGAGATCCGCCGGGAACTGCGGGACGACCCGGAGGTACGGGCGGCGCTGGACCAGTTGTGGCCGCTGCTCACCCCGCAGCAGCTACTCGCCGACCTGTACGCCGACCCGGCGCGGATCGCCACCGCCGCGCCGATGCTGACCGGGGCCGAGCAGGCCCTGCTGCACCGCCAGCCGGGTGGTTGGACGCCGGCCGACGTACCGCTGCTGGACGAGGCGGCCGAGCTGCTCGGCGAGGACGACCGCGCCGCCGCGGCCCGCCGGGAGCGACTGCGGACCCTGCAGCGGGAGTACGCCGAGGGCGTGTTGGAAATCGCCCGGGGCTCCCGGTCGATCGACGTGGAGGACGAGGCGGACGGGGGCGAGATCCTCGGCGTCACTGACCTGCTCGACGCCGACCGGCTGGTGGAGCGGCAGGAGGAGGGGGACCGGCTGACCACCGCGCAGCGGGCCGCCGCCGACCGGAGCTGGGCGTTCGGCCACATCATCGTGGATGAGGCGCAGGAGCTGTCGCCGATGGCGTGGCGGCTGCTGATGCGCCGCTGCCCCAGCCGATCGATGACCATCGTCGGTGATGTGGCGCAGACCGGCGCGTTGGCGGGCACCGCGTCCTGGGCTGATGCCCTCGAACCGTACGTGGCGCAGCGTTGGCGGCTGGCGGAGCTGGCGGTCAGCTACCGTACCCCCGCCGAGATCATGGCGGTCGCGGCGGAGGTGCTCGCCCAGATCGACCCGACGCTGCGCCCACCCCGGTCGGTCCGGTCCACCGGGGTGCCGCCGACCGAGCGGGCGGTGGCGCCGCAGCGGCTGGCGGCCGAACTGGTGGACGCGGCGACCGCCATGGCGGCGGCACACACCGACGGCCGGCTCGGGGTGATCGTGCCGGCCGCCCGCGTCGCCGACCTGGGTCCCGCCCTGGCGGATGCCATCCCGGAGGCCACCATCGGTGAGCAACCCGACCTGAAGAGCCGTACCGTCCTGCTCACCGTCGCCCAGACCAAGGGGTTGGAGTTCGACGCGGTCCTGGTGGTCGACCCCGACGGGATAGTCGCGGAGTCCTCTCGCGGTCGGAACGACCTGTATGTGGCGCTGACCCGCGCCACCCAACGGCTGACGATTCTGCGCCCCACCTCCTGACCGCTCCGCGCCCCGCCTTGAGCGGGTACGCGACCGACGGCCTGGCCCGAACCGGGCCAGGCCGTCGGGGGCGGGCTGTCAGTCGTCGGAGAGGTTCGCTACGTGCACGCCGGGCCCGGCCGCGTCGCTCGTGGAGCCGGCGGTCGGGGTGCTCAGGCCGCCGGTGGTGGCGTCCCCCGTCGTGGTCGGGGCGACCCGGCCCCGGTGCCGTTCCGGTTGCCGGGCCACCCGGCGAACACTGGCCGGGCCGGCGGTCCCGCCAGTCGTCGTGATCGCGCCCTGGCCCCGGGTCGGGCCACCGTCGCGCAGCACCTGCGGGTCGATCCGGTTGTGTGCCGGGTCGCCCGGGTCCTCGTCCTGGATTACCCGCTGTACATCGGTCTGCGGCACGGTCACCTCGTCCAGGACACCCTCGCCGTACTGGTCGCCGGCGATCCGCTCCTCGGCCCGCCGGGCGGCCTCGTTCCGTGTGTCGTCGGTGCGCATGTCGCATCACCTCGCAGACTCGTCGGAAGTCTCCTTGGGTTCCCGCCCCTGGGCCGGCCAAACCCGCCGGTGTGGCTGGGGCGGGGTTACTGCCCCCGGCCGGTCGGGTAGACCCAGGGTGCCCCCGCCACGAACCGTGCCGTGGCCGAGACGCGGTAGCGGGGCGAGGGATCGCAGGTACTCATCAAATCCGAGGAGGACCAGATGAGCACGCAGGCTGCATCCACCAGGCCGCAGAACCGGCCCTCGGCGGACGCCCAGGGCAGGGAGCGCATGCGGGAGGTCCAGAACCGGGACCGCCTGCAGGACGCCCCGACCCGCCCGATGCGGGCGATGGACAACGGGCGCCGGGAGCAGATGTCCGCTCCGGACACGGAGACGAAAAACTCGTTCCTGACCACCGAGTTCTGGGTCTACGCCGGCGCGGTCGTCCTTGTGTTGATCTCCGCCTTCTGGCGTGGGTCGGGCACCAACGGCTTGAACATCAACGATCCAACGTTGGCGTGGTGGTTCCTCTCCGCCCTGACCGCCGCGTACCTGATCAGTAGGGGGTTGGCGAAGGCCGGCTCGGATCGGCGTCTCACCAATGAGCGGGGCTTGGCCCAGCGTTAGCCGATAATGACGCGAGGGTGCCCACCGGGATCTACGTCCCGGCGGGCACCCTCTCGCCTGGGTGACTCGCAGTCGGGGTTACTCGTCGAAGCCGAAGTCCCCGAAGTCCCCTTCCATCGCGTCCTCGATCATCTCACCGGCGATCATCCCGCCGGCCACGCCGAGCGCGGCACCGGCGATCATGCCGCCCATGCCCATCCCCCGCTGGCCGTGCTGCTGCGGGACGCCGAAGCCCTGCGCCCGCAGGCTGCCGTAGCGGGCCGTCGTCTCACGCAGCCACCCGTCCACCACCTGCATCCAGTCCACCCGGTCGGCGTCCTGGTGGGCGACCTGGTAGCGGCCGAAAACGTCCTGCCCGGAGGTGAAGAAGCCGCCGCGCTTGTCGCACTCCAGGATCACGTCGACACCGTGCGGGTTGGTGACGAACGTGAGCTCCACCTCGGTGATCGTCTGCGCGTACTGCGGGGAGGCGAAGAACTCGATCTCCTGGTAGAACGGCAGCGTCTGCTGCACCCCGTAGAGGGAACCGCGCTCCAGGTCGGCGTTCTTGAACCGGAAACCGAGCCGGGTGAACGCCTCCAGGATGCGCTCGTGCACCGGCAGCGGGTGCACGTTGACCTGGTCCAGGTCGCTCTTGTCCACGGCACGGGCGATCGCCAGCTCGGTCCGCAGCCCCATCGTCATGCCGTGCAGGCGCTGGCCGTACACGTCGGTGATCGGAGTCTCCCACGGCACCGGCAGCTGGAACGGGATCGACAGCTGCTGCTTGGGAGCCAGTTGCAGCGGCCCGGAGACCGGCATCCGCTGGAACTCCATGAGCCCCGCGTACTCAGTGTTGTGGCCCTCGATCTCGACCCGGGTGACCAGGCCGACGACGATCTGCTCGATGGCCGCCGTCGACTCCCCGCCGATCAGGTTGACCTGGCCGTCGAGGGCCAGGCCAGGCCGGGTGTTCGGGTTCGTGAGGACGGTGTCCACGCTGGGTCCGCCTACGCCTAACGCGCTCAACATTTTCTTGAAGACCATCGGAACTCCCGCTGGGTCTGGTGTCGCACTCTCCTGGAGCCGACGGTGACGGTGTGCACCGTACCGGACGCTGCTGAAAGGCTGTTGGAAGTTTCCCATCAGCGCCGGGTCGGTCGCCACCTCCACCGGACACTCCCATTGCTGTGGACGCTACCCGGACCCGGCAACCGCACCACCGGTCCGGCTCGCCGACGGGCTAGGCGAAATCGAACTCACCGTCGCGCACGCCCCCGACGAACGCCGCCCACTCCTCAGCCGTATAGATGATCGTGGCAGCCTCGGGGGCCTTGCTGTGCCGCACCGCCACCCGCCCCGACCCGTCCAGCAACGGCCCCGCCTCGACGCAGTTACCGCCGTGGTCCGGGCTCCTGGTGCTGATGTGCCAAGCAACGTCGGGCATGGTGTCGCTCATGACAGCTCCTCCGCAAGTGCAGAAATCAGCCTCGCCGACTCGCGCACGGTGAGTGCGGCCTCCCGGAGGCGATCGTACGCGCGGACATATCGCAGCGCCTTGCCCGACTCCATGAAGAGCCGTCCACCAAGCGTCTCGGCATGCGCGACATCGGTGTAGGGCGGAGGCATCTTGAAGAGCCAGAACGTGCCGTCCAAGCCCGCATGCAGACCGAGGGCTGTGGACAGGACCCGGATCTCGACCGTTGGCTTCCGCAGCGCCTGCACCAGGTGGTCGAGCTGGGCCGCCATGACCTGTCGGCTCATCACCGGACGCCGTAGGGCCGACTCCTCGACGATCACGGCGATTCGGGTGCCGGTGGGCTGTTCCAACAGGCGCTGCCGGTCCATCCGGAGCTCAACCCACTTCCGGATCTGCACCTCGCTGGTGGAGCTGGCCTCCGCGTTCCGGATCACCGCCTCGGCGTAGTCCCGGGTTTGCAGAAGGCCGGGTATGAGCAAGGAGGCGTAGGTGCACACCTGCTCCGCTTTCGACTCCAGCCAGGGAAAATCTATAAATGATGTGTCATAAATCGTCTGGTCGAAGTCGTTGTCCCAGCGGTCAACCCGCCAGGCGTCCTGCGCAAGCTGGATGATCCGGGTTCGTTCCCGCTCGTCGTAGACCCCATAGAGATCCAACAGTTCCACGACGAGATCTCGACGGAATGGCCACTCGGCTCGCTCGTACCGCGCCAGCGACGAGAAGTCCCGCTCAAGGAACTGGGCTACGTACTTGAGCGTCAGGCCACGTCGCTCGCGCAGCTCCCGCATCTGTTGGCCGAGCCACTGCGCCCGAAGCGTCCGCACGAAGGCTTCTTTCTTGACGGCCATGCTCACCTCTCCACGCATCCTGCCGAAATGGATCCGTTGGTGTCGTTGCACCAATGCCGAGGCCACTGGAAATGTGGCCTTCGGGTGAGGGTGATCACCGGCCCCCGGGGACGCCCGGTGCAAGCACGGCAACCGCGGCTGTGCCAACAGCCGAGAAGGTGACGAGAGACGGCCTGGCGTGTGGCAGACGCATACCGGCTCTCGTCGGGTCTCAACATGGAGCCGCGATTAGCGCGCATTCCGGCTCCGACCGACTTGACGAATACCTATCACGGAAAGGCGGGTCTCCGCGACCCTGCCTCGCCGCGAACTGACACCACCCACCGACAGCCCGGTGGCCGTACCGCCAAGGAGGGCTGCGGTCGTCGGGCGGGGCGGCCCTGCGCCGGAAATGTCCCCTCCGACCGGGGCCGCCCCTTCCAAACCAACGAAGGGAACCGATCAATGCGTCACGGCACTGTCTACGGCGGCACCGAGCAACTCCATCCCCGCCTCGTACGCGAACGGAACTTCGCCACGGTGGGCCTCGGCCGACGGGGCCTTGACCCCCAGGAGGTACGACACTTTCTGCACCGGGTCGCGCACGAGCTGGCCACGCTGCGACAGGAGGTGGTTCGGCTCCACGACGAGAACACCCGGATCAAACGGGCGCTGCGTGACTGGCAGAGCGCCCAGGCCCGACGACGCACGCCCTGACCGCCCCAGCCGGCCCTCCAATCCACGCTCGACAGACCTTACCTCTAGATCATCTTTGTGCCCCTGGTGTCGCGGTTCTTGCGAACGCCCGCGACCAGGGCCGCGCCAGTGAGGGTAAGCAGGAGTCCGACCGCGATCATGGTGGGAAGACTGGCGCCGGTCACTGGGAGGATGGGCTTTCGGAGTATGACTGTCGCTGGGTTGGAGGTTGAGACTGGACAATTGCCGTCACCGTCGTAGCGCGCCTGGATGCGGTGCTTACCAGGTGTCAGCCGGTTGACCGTGAGGCTTGCGGTGGCGGTGGGGCTGCCGGCCAGGGATTCGGTGCCCAGGATCTTCGTGCCGTCCAGGAAGGTCACGGCCCCCGTGGGGGCGCTGGCGGTGCAGGTCACGGTAGCGGTAAGAGTGACGGGTTGATCCGGTTCCGGATTCGGCGGGGACACCTGCAACGTCGTGGTTGAGTTCGAGGGAACGTTAGCCAGACTGTGGAAGCCGCCGCCGACGACGGCGGCGACCGTGGTATCGGTCGGCAAATGCACCGCTACAGGGGTACTGCTGCTGGTGGTAGTCCCATCACCCAACTGGCCCAAGGCGTTGGAACCCCAGGCCAGCACAGCACCGGTCGCGCTCAACGCCAGACTGTGGACGGATCCAGCGGCGACGGCGGTGATTGTGATGCCGCCGGGCACATCCACCGCAACAGGAGTGCTACTGCTGACGGTCGTCCCATCACCCAACTGGCCCGAGACGTTGAGGCCCCAGGCCAGCACGGTGCCGGCGGGGGCCAACGCCAGACTATGGCGGTTGCCGGCAGCAACGGCGGTGATCGTGATGCCGCCGGGCACATCCACCGCAACAGGAGTGCTGCTACTGACAGTCGTCCCATCACCCAACTGGCCTGAGTCGTTAAGGCCCCAGGCCAACACGGTGCCGGCGGAAGCCACCGCCAGACTATGGAAGCGGCCGCCGGCAACGGCGGTGATCGTGATACCGGTCGGCACATCCACCGCAACAGGGGTACTGCTACTGACGGTCGTCCCATCACCCAACTGACCGGAACCGTTGGCACCCCAGGCCAACACGGCACCGGCGGAGGTCAACGCCAGACTATGGAAGCCGCCGCCGGCAACGGCGGCGATCGTGATACCGGTCGGCACATCCACCGCAACAGGAGTGCTGCTACTGACAGTCGTCCCATCACCCAACTGTCCCAAGTCGTTGAATCCCCAGGCCAGCACGGTGCCGGCGGAGGTCAACGCCAGACTGTGAAAGTTGCCGGCGGCAACGGCGGTGATCGTGACGCCGGTCGGCAAATCCACCGCAACAGGGGTACTGCTACTGATGGTCGTCCCGTCGCCCAACTGACCGGAACCGTTGGCACCCCAGGCCAGCACGGTGCCGGCGGAGGTCAACGCCAGAGTGTGGAGGCCCCCGCCGGCAAGCGCGGTGATCGTGGTGCCGCCGGGCAAATCCACCGCAACGGGGGTGCTGCTGGTGGTGGTGGTCCCATCACCCAACTGGCCGGAACCGTTGTCGCCCCAGGCCAGGCCGATACCAGGAGGGCCCGCTGCCGCCGCCAACCCGCGCTGCGCAAGGACGCGCGCCGCACCGACCGAGGTTATGCCCAGCACGATCGCCAACATCAGCAGTACCGCGAACAGCCCTCGCAGACTCGCGGGCTGAACCCAGCTTCTTCTCGCGTCCGCAACCTTGCCGGTCCAAAAACTCGCCACTTAGCCCTACCCCAGCAACTTGTCGAAAGCTCACCCGCCGCAAGGTATAAGCGAACGAAGTAGGCATAGGTGACGAAGGACCCAGGCCGACGATGACCCAGAACGGCGACCAGCAGCCGGAAAAGCAGCTCGGGACAGCGCGGTTCGTCTCTGGCTGAGATCGTGGGACCGTTCGACCTGCATCTGCACTTACCAGAGAGGTGACGGCATGGCGTTCAAGCTAGCCCTTGGCCTAGCGTTGATCATTTTTGGGTTGGTGCTCAGACTGTTCTTCCCAGACACCGAGCTGCTCTGGTTCCGGGGTGAACCGCTCGGGCTGGCGCTCATCCTGGTGGGTGTGATCGACTTGTTCCAGGCTCTCCGCCCTCGCCGCAGGCCAAAGCCGAAGGGGATTCTTCGCGAGCTCGCCGACGATCTGGGCATCAGCTCCCGGGATCGTCAGCGCGAGGACCGACCGCACTGACGGGTCCAGGCTCAGCGCTGGCAGAAAGCACCGTCGGCGCGACATTCGACGGGACCCCGGACGGCAAGACCCGGGAAGCCCACCGACGCACCTGTCGACGGCCGCGCAACCGCACCACCATGACCGACGGACCCGCTGCTGGAGCAGTCGGGTTACGCGCTCACCCGGACCTTTCTGCGTTCGCCACGCCCATCGGATCGCGTGATCGGGATCAGTCAGGACGGTCCGCAGCGGCGGCTCGACGTTGCCGTTCCACAGCGCCTCACGCCGCCAACTGCGGGCCACGGTGCGGGCGATCACCTGCCGCATCACCAGCTGCCGGGGATGGTCCAGCCACACCACCAGATCGGTCTTGCCGGAGAGAATGTCGCCGAGTTTGGTGGTGCGGCAAATCGACTGACCTCGGCGACGAAGCTCGGACGCGGCACCCAATGCTCACCGTGGTGCAGTGCGTCGAGCTCCACCCGAGGGAGCTGCCATGCCTCGGCGAGCGAGGTCGCCAGGCTCGTCTTGCCCGCCCCGGAGGTGCCCGCGACCAGGACCCGGGTCGGCCGCCAGAGTAGCGGGTCACGCCAGCTCAGTAACGGCATGGCGGCATCCTACGGGTCCCGGCCAGGCCGCCCTCCGCCGTTGTCGGGCCGGGCCGGATTCCGCCCGGTCCCAGCGGGTCGCCTCCCCGGCTCATGGGCGCTGGTGGGGTGGCCGACGTCGGTGGGTGAGGCGGATGAGGATGACTCCGGTGACGATGAGCAGGCCGGCGGCACCCACGGCGCTAGACACGTTGGGGCCGGTGATGGGCAGGTCCGGGTCGGTGGGGATGTCGGGCTCGGTGGGGATGTCCGGGTCGGTGGGGGTGCCGACGGTGATGGTGGTGGCATCGGACCGGCTGCTGGGGCAGGTGTTGGTGCTGGTGTAGTGGGCGGTGAGGGTGTGGGTGCCGGGCGGGAACCCGGTGGTGTGGGTGGCGGTGTTGGTGCCGCCCAGCGGCACGGTGGCGAGGTCGGTGGCATTGCTGCGGAAGGTGACGCTGCCGGTGGGGGTGTCGGTGGTGCAGGTGACGGTGGCGGTGAGGGTGACGTCCTGATCGGCCGTCGGGTTTCGGGGCGAAACCCGCAGGGCTGTGGTGGACGCTGATCGCGCTTCGACCAGGGCCAGGCTGTGGCCGCTGCCGGTGGCGATGGCGGTGATCGTGGTTGCCGTGGGCAGGCTGGCCGCGACGGGCGTCCGGCGAACGGTGGTGGTCCCGTCACCCAACTGGCCGAGGACATTGCTGCCCCAGCCGAGGACGGCACCGACCGAGGTGATCGCCAGGCCGAAGAGATTACCGGCGGCGACAGCGGTGATCGAGACATCGGCGGGCAGGCTCACGGAGCCTGGCGTGTTCCTTTCTCTGGTGGTCCCGTCACCCAACTGGCCCCAGGAGTTGCTGCCCCAGGCGAGCACGGTGCCGACCGAGGTCAACGCCAGACTGTGGTTGAGCCCACCGGCGATGGCGGTGACCGTGGTCCCCGGCGGCAGGCGGACGGGAACGGAAGCGTTGCGATTCACATTGCTTCCGTCGCCCAACTGGCCGACGAAATTGTTGCCCCAGGCACGGGCGGCGCCAGCCGACGTCACCGCCAGGCTGTGCGAGCGACCGCCGGCGACAGCGGTAACCACCGTGCCGGGCGGCAACCCCACCGCCACCGGCCTACTGCGGTTCGTCGTGGTCCCGTCACCCAACTGACCGGAGGAATTGTCACCCCAGGCGAAGACGGTGCCGGCCGACGTCAACGCCAGACTGTGCATGCCACCGCCGGCGACAGCGGTGATCACTGTGCCGGGCGGGAAACTCACCGCCACCGGCGTACTGCGGTTCGTCGTGGTCCCGTCACCCAACTGACTGGAGGAATTGTTACCCCAGGCAAGGACGGTGCCGGCCGACGTCAACGCCAGACTGTGGGTGAAGCCGACGGCGACGGCGGTGACCGTGGTGCCCGGCGGCAGGGAAACGTCGACGGGAGTGCTGCGATCGGTGGTGCTCCCGTCACCCAACTGACCAACGCGGTTTCTGCCCCACGCGAGAACAGCGCCGGCCGAGGTCAACGCCAGACTGTGCGCATCACCGGCGGCGACAGCGGCCAGCTCAGCGCCCGTTGGCAGGCCCACGGGGATGGGTGTGGTGCGGTAGTTGTTGGTGGTCCCGTCGCCCAACTGGCCGTAGTAGTTGTCGCCCCAGGCGAGGCCGGCATCCGACGCGACAGCGGTCGGCGACGACGCCTGCGGCGCGACCGAGGCGCGCTGCGCGACCGCGACCGACGTACGGTGCGTGGTCGTGGGCGACCCGCCCGCCGCCGGGGTGGCTGTCACGGCCACCAGGAGGGCGAAGCAACCCCCGGCGGTCCTTCCTCGCCAGCGCGTACGGGCACCGCAGCCTGCCTGCTGGCGGGATCTTCGCACCGCCCAACACCTCCGAGCACACCACGTCCGCAAATAGGGCTAAAGTCATCTTTACCGCCCTATTGCTGGAAAGGCGAGGCGAAACGCCTCGAAGGCGTCAGAGGCGTACCAGAACCTTCTCATCGACCACGTCGAAGGCGGTGTTCATCCCCGCCTCGGCCGTGATCTCCGCCAGGTAGTCGCGGATCGCGCGCCCGTCGGGAGTGTCCACCCGGTACGGCACCGGCTCGTCCTTCTCATTGATCAGCACGGGTACAACCTCAACCCACCTGATGCTGCCGTCGGCGATGTGGAACCGGGCGATCGCCGACTTCCGCCCCTCGGCCCTCAGATCCCGGCCGGGGGCGCGCGACTGGTGGAACCTCTGGGCTGTTTCGAACCATTCCCGGTTGAACGAACGCCACCAGCGCTCGTTGAGGTCGAGGGCGAAGTTGCCGAGGCTGTAGAAAATGACTTTGCCCTGGTAGACCTCGACCGGCTTCAGGATGTGCGGGTGGTGCCCGATCACGGCGTCCGCGCCGGCCTCGATCGCGGCATGGGCCACCACCGGCTGATAGTCCGCGAGCCGCGAGCGCTGAAAGTGCAGGCCCCAGTGGAGCGACACAAACAGCACATCCACCTGCTCCCGCAACCGGGAGATGTCCGCGATAAGGGCGGCCAGATCGGCGTCGTTGGTGTGGGTGGAGATCAGGGGCGGCCCGCCGGGCTGGTCGGGCTCGAACGCCTCGTAGTGCGTCATCGCCCGCATCGGCGCCACCCCGTGCTTGTGCCGCCCGGCGTAGTAACCCTCCGGCGCGACGGAACAGTAGGCCAGGAACCCGACTCGGGTGCCGTCACGCTCGATGATCCCCGGCCGACGGGCCTCTTCGATGTCCGCCCCCGCACCCACCACCGTGATGCCGTCGCGCCGAAACCGTCCGATGCAGTCGAGCAGGGCGTCGGCACCCCAGTCGCCGGTGTGGTTACTCGCCATCGAGATGACATCGAACCCCGCGTGCGGGATCGCGGCGTAGTTCGCCACGTCGTGTGGGACGGCGCCGCGCGGCCCGGAGGAGCCCCGGGAACCCTCTTCGGAGTACGCGGTCTCCAGCTGGCCGAAGGTGATGTCGGCCCCGACCAACTGGTCCCGCACGTGCCGAAAGATGTCGTGCGGACGGTCCCGCACGATGAGCAGGTCCCCAACGGCGGCGACGACGAGCCCCTCAGCATCACCCACAGAATCGAAGCTAGCACCGTCGGTAACCGGTCACCGGTTGCTCGTCACGATCACACCCGGCCACGCGCGCTGCCCCGATCCCGCCCCAGCGCCGCGCTGCCCGGACTAGCCTCGGGACGGAGGCCGGGGGCGACTCCCGCGGAGGTGATACCGACATGGCCGCAGCCAACGACGCGCCGGCGCTCGTCGGGGTCGGCTCGGAACGGGACCTGCCGCTAGTCGAGCTCGCCGCGCGGGAAGCGGCCGCGTTCGGGCACCCCCTCCATCTGATCCACACCTTCGACTGGGGGGTAGCTTTCGCGGCGGAGTCGGTCGCCGGCACGCACGACGAGGCCGCGGACCTCCTCAATCGTGCCGTCGAGGTCGCCCGGGAGGTCGAGGAGACGCTGCCGGTAGGTCACGAGATCGCCGAAGGCTCGCGGGTGCAGCCGCTGATCCGCGGGTCGGAAACCGCCTTCCTGGTCGCCGTCGGCGACAGCGGCATGAGTACCCGACAGCCCGGCTGCACTCTCCCCGCCGACACGCCGGCGGTGCAGCTCGTCACCCAGGCCGGCTGCCCAGTGCTGGTGGCCCGCCGCGAACCGCCGACAAAGGGGCCGGTGCTGGTCGGAGTGGACGGCTCGGTCGGCTCCCGGCAGGCCCTGAAGTGGGCGTTTGACTGCGCCGTCCGTCGGACCGGCCGCCTGGTCGCCGTCCGGGTGGTGGAGCGCGGCTACGACGACGCACCGGCGATCCTCGCCGACACGGTGGCGGAGATCGGCAGTTCGGAGCCGGGAGTGCCGGTGGAGTGCCACACCATCCGGGGTGCTCCGGGCGATGTCCTGGTGGAGCAGTCCCGGTCCGCACAGCTGGTGGTGGTGGCCGCGCGCGGCCAACAGCCCGGCCGCGGAATGATCGGCTCAACCTGTCAGGCCCTGCTCTACCACTCGCCCACGCCCACGGTTGTGGTGCGGGGACTCCCCCCGGCAGAGAGTCCGTGAGACCCGGGACCAACGCCTCTTAACCCGACGGTAGCCGTCGGCGAGGCTAACCACAACGCCCCGGATGCGCCATACCCGACCGAGAGGCTCAGGCGAACATGAACATCGCAACCACCCAGCACAGCCCGCTGACCGAAGACGAACTACGCCGACTAGACGCGTATTGGCGGGCGGCGAACTACCTCACGGTCGGGCAGATCTACCTCCGGAGCAACCCGCTGCTGCGTGAGCCGCTCACCGTGGAACACATCAAGCCGCGGCTCCTCGGGCACTGGGGCACCAGCCCCGGCCTGAACCTGCTCTACGCGCACCTCAACCGGGTCATCGTCGCCCGTGACCTGGACGCCATCTACATCACCGGTCCCGGCCACGGCGGTCCCGCCCTAGTGGCGAACACCTGGCTGGAGGGCACCTGGAGCGAGCTCTACCACGGCACCTGCCAGGACGAGGCCGGCATGGCCCAGCTCTTCTGCCAGTTCTCCTTCCCCGGCGGCATTCCCAGCCACGTGGCCGCGGAGGTGCCGGGATCGATTCACGAGGGAGGTGAGCTCGGGTACGCGCTCAGCCACGCCTACGGTGCCGCGTTCGACAACCCGGACCTGCTGGTCGCGTGTGTGATCGGCGACGGTGAGGCGGAGACCGGGCCGCTGGCCGGTAGCTGGCTGTCGAACGTGTTCCTGAACCCGGCCCGCGACGGCGCGGTGCTGCCCATCCTGCACCTCAACGGTTACAAGATCGCTAACCCGACGGTGTTGGACCGGCTCCCCGAGTCCGACCTGCTCAATCTGATGCGCGGGTACGGTCACGAGCCGTACCTGGTGGCCGGGGACGATCCGGCCACGGTGCACCAGGCGCTCGCCGCGACCATGGACCGGGCCCTGGACGAGATCGCCGCCATCCAACAGCGGGCCCGCTCCGGTGGCCAGGTCGAGCGCCCGCGCTGGCCGATGATCGTGCTCCGTACGCCGAAGGGCTGGACCGGCCCGGCCGAGGTCGACGACAACCGGGTGGAGGGCACCCACCGCGCGCACCAGGTGCCGCTGCCACAGGTGCGCGAGAACCCGCAGCACCTGGCCGAGTTGGAGCGCTGGCTTCGCAGCTACCGCCCGGAGGAGCTCTTCGACGCGACCGGGGCACCGGTGACCGAGCTGTTGGACCTGCCCCCGAAGGGCGACCGCCGGATGAGCGCCAACCCGGTTGCCAACGGCGGGCAGGTGCTGCGTGATCTGGTCCTGCCCGACTTCCGCGACTACGCGGTTGACGTGCCACGCCCCGGTACGGCGGTCACCAGCGCCACCGGCACGCTCGGCAGCTGGATCCGGGATGTCATCTCCGCGAACCCGGAGACGTTCCGGCTCTTCGGCCCGGACGAGGTCGCCTCCAACCGGCTCGGCGCCGCCTTCGAGGTCACCGACCGGGCCTGGGTGGCGGCCACCGTCCCCGGGGACGAGAATCTCTCCCCCGACGGCCGGGTCATGGAGGTGCTCTCCGAGCACCTCTGCCAAGGCTGGCTGGAGGGGTACCTGCTGACCGGCCGGCACGGCCTCTTCACCAGCTACGAGGCGTTCATCCACATCGTTGACTCGATGGTCAACCAGCACGCCAAGTGGCTGAAGGTGACCCGGGGCATCCCCTGGCGGCCGCCGGTGGCCTCGCTGAACTACCTGCTCTCCAGCCACGTCTGGCGGCAGGACCACAACGGCTTCTCGCACCAGGACCCGGGCTTCATCGACCACGTGGTGAACAAGAAGGCCGAGGTGGTCCGGGTCTACCTGCCACCGGACGGGAACACCCTGCTCTCCACGATGAGCCACTGCCTGCGTAGCCGGCACTACATCAACGTGGTGGTCGCGGGGAAGCAACCCACACCGAGCTGGCTGTCGATGGACGAGGCGGTCCTGCACTGCCGCCGCGGGATCGGCATCTGGGACTGGGCCAGCAACGACGGCGGTTCGGAACCGGACGTGGTGCTCGCCTGCGCCGGGGACGTCCCGACGCTGGAAACCCTCGCGGCGGTCGACCTGCTGTACCAGCACCTGCCCGAGCTGAAGGTCCGGGTGGTCAACGTGGTTGACCTGATGCGGCTGCAACCGTCGAGCGAACACCCGCACGGGCTGCCGGACTCGGAGTTCGACACCATCTTCACCACCGACAAGCCGATCATCTTCGCCTACCACGGCTACCCGTGGCTCATCCACCGCCTGACCTACCGGCGGAGCAACCACTCCAACCTGCATGTTCGCGGCTACAAGGAGGAGGGCACCACCACCACTCCGTTCGACATGGTGATGCTCAACGACCTGGACCGGTTCCACCTGGTCATCGACGTGATCGACCGGGTACCCGGGCTCGGCGCGCGGGCGGCGCACCTGCGGCAGGAGATGGTGGACGCCCGCCAGTCGTGCCGGGACTACACCCGCAAGCACGGCGCCGACGACCCGCGGGTGGCGCAGTGGCGGTGGGCCCGCGAGACGAACGCCGGTCTGGACGACTAGCAGTGAACGGAGCCGAGATCCTGGTCGGCTACGACGGCTCGCCGGACGCGGTCCGGGCCCAGGAGTGGGCCCGGGCCGAGGCCGCCCGGAGTGGGCGGTCGGTGCACCTCGCGTACGTCTTCGAGTGGCTCACCATGGCCGGGTGGACCGGCCCGGGTGGGGGGCCCAGCATCTGGCCCGACGACACCGCTCGGCGGCAGGCGGAGGAGCTGGTCCGGCAGGCCGCCGCGGACGCGACCAGCCCGGAGCTGACCGTTACCGGTGCGCTGTACGAGGGGCCGCCCGCGCTGGTGCTCCAGGACCTCTCGGCGCGGGCTGGCCTGCTGGTACTCGGTACGCGCGGACTTGGCGGCTTCGCCGGCCTGCTGGTGGGCTCGACGGCGGGATCGGTGGCCGCGCACGCCCACTGCCCGGTGGTGGTGGTCCGGGGCGACGCCGACCGCCGGGGGCGGACCGGCCACGTCGCGGCCGGGGTGGACGGCTCGGAGCAGTCGCTGCTCGCCCTGGGCTTCGCCGTCGAGCAGGCCGCCGCCCGAAAGGTGCCGCTGCACGTGCTGCGCGCCTGGCATTCGCCGCCGGGTCAACGTCCACCACCCGCCCCGGACGCCGAAGCGGATACGCGGGCGACCCGCTCCGAGTTGGAGGAGTCACTGGCCCGCTGGCGGCGAGCGTTTCCGGATCTCCAGATCACGGTGGAGGTGGCCGAGGGTAACCCGACTGAGCTGCTCGTGACGGCCAGCCGCAACGCCCAGCTGGTCGTGGTCGGCAGCCGAGGCCGCGGTGGCCTGGCCGGGATGCTGCTCGGCTCGGTCAGCCAGCAGCTGCTGCACCACGCGCACTGCCCGGTCGCCGTGGTCCGCGAACGCTGAGGCTGGTCACCGCCGGCGGGGGCTGGTCACCGTCGGCGGAGGCTGGTCACCGCCCGGGCGGGGGCTGTTCACCGTCGTAGGGTGCCCGGGCCGAGTAGGGCGCGCAACGCGTTGAGGATCACCAGCACGTCGATGCCCTCCTGAAGGAAGGCACCGGCCACCGGCGGCACCCGTCCGAGGGCGGCGGCGAACATGGCCAGCACGGCGAGCCCCATGCCCACCGTGGCGCTCTGCACGGCGATGCGGCGCGCGTACCGGGCTATCTCCACCGCGTCGGCCAGGCGCTCCAGCCGGTCCACGGTGAGCACCGCGTCGGCGACATCCGCCGACGCGGTGGCCCCGGTGGCGCCCATCGCCACGCCGACATCCGCGGTGGCCAGGGCGGGAGCGTCGTTCACCCCGTCCCCCACCATCACCGTGACCGCCCGGTCCACCTCGGCGCGGACCCGGTCCGCCTTCTCGGCCGGTGCGCAGCGGGCGAGGACGTCGTCCACCCCGACCTCCCGGGCAACCCGGTGGGCGGTGGCCGGCCGGTCACCGGTGACCATGACGATCCGGCGCAGCCCCGCCTTCCGCAGCCGGCCGACCGTCCGCGACGCGTCGGACCGGACCGGGTCCGCCAGCAGGATCACGCCGAGCGGCTCGTCGCCCGCACCGACCCAGACCAGCGAGTGCCCGGCCTCCTCGGCGCGGTCCCGGGCCGAGGAGGCCCACTGTGGCGGCGTGTTGTCGAGCTGCCCCACCCACAGGTCACGGCCCGCCACCCGCCCGCGTACGCCCCGGCCCGGCTCCTCGGTGACCCCCTCCGGCTCGGCGAGGCCGAGCTCCCGCTCCCGCGCCCCCTCCACCAGGGCGCTCGCCAACACATGTGGGGAGAGCTGCTCCACGGAGGCGGCGAGGCGCAGCACCTCGTCGGACGTGGTCCCCGGCCCCGGCACCGTCTCGGCCACCTGGGGCCGGCCGGCGGTCAGGGTTCCGGTCTTGTCCACCAGCAGGGTGCGGGCCCGGCCGAGCAGTTCGAGCGAGCCGCCGTCCCGGACCAGGACCCCGTGCCGGGCCGAACGGGACAGCCCGGAGACGATGGCGATCGGGGTGGCCAGCAGCAGTGGGCAGGGCGTGGCCACCACCAGGACCGCCACCGCCCGGACCAGGTCGCCGGAGACCAGCCAGCCCAGCCCGGCGAGCAGCAGGGTGAACGGAACGAAGGCGACGGCGTACCGGTCGGCCAACCGGACCGTCGGCGCCTTCTGCGCGGTCGCCTCCCGGGCCAGCCGCACGATCCCGGCGTACGTGCTGGAAGCCGCGTCCGCGGTCGCCCGCAGCCCGAAGGCCGCACCGGCGTTCACCACGCCGCTGCCCACCCGATCCCCCGAGGCACGCTGGACCAGCCGCGACTCTCCCGTCACCACCGACTCGTCGATCGTGGCCGCCGCCGTTAGCTGCCCGTCGACCGGTACCACGTCGCCGGGCCCGACCAGCAGATTGTCGCCGGCGACAACCTGGTCCGCCGGGACCACCTCGATCGTCCCGTCCGGGGCGCGTCGGCGCGCGGTACGCGGGGCGTGCGCGAGCAGTGCACGGAGGTCGCGGGTCGCCCGCCCCTGGGCGTACGCCTCCAGCGTCCGGCCGGTGGCCACCATCACCGCGATCACCGCCCCGGCCAGGTACTCCGCCACGACGAGCGCGCCCGCCAGCGCGAGGACGGCGATCACGTCGACGCCGTACCGCCGGTGCCAGAGCTCGCGCAGCATCGACCCGGCGGCCGGCACCAGCGCGGCCACCGTGGCGGCGGCCCAGAGCAGGTCAGCGAGGCCGGACCGGTCGGCGAGCCACGCCACCACGCCAGCCAACACCAGCGCGGTCAGCCCGCCCAGCGGCACCCAGAGCAGCCGGCCGCCCGGCCCGGACCGCGCCGGTTGCTCGGGCACGCACTCCGGCTCCGCCGCCATCCCCGAAATCGTCCCAGCGGGTCGGCCGGGGTGGGCGGCGGATCGCCGAGGTGGGCGGTACATCACCCGGGTCAAATGGTCTGGCGGCGACGGGACCTGCGCCCCGTGCGCTCGGCGGGCGAATGTCACAGGATGGATCGACAACCGCACCCGGGTGCCCGCCGGGTGCGGCACGATGTGTTTCGAGGGAAGGGTCGAGAGCATGAGCCAGACGGACCACGCGCTGACCACCGCGCTCGCGCAGGCCGCCGCTACCGCCGGCCGCGCCCCCTCGGTGCACAACACCCAACCGTGGCGATGGCGGGTCCTGCCCGACGCGCTGGAGCTGCGGGTGGTCCGGGACCGGCAGCTCACCGCCACCGACCCGGAGGGGCGGCTGCTCGTCCTGAGCTGCGGTGCGGCGCTGCACCACGCCCGGGTCGCGTTGGCCGCCGAGGGGTGGCAGGCGGTGGTGGAGCGAATCCCCGACCCGGATGCGGTGGAGCGGACCCCCGACCCGGATGACCCGGACCTGCTGGCCCGGCTCACCGGCCTGAACCGGGTGGGGACGGACCCCGAGGCGATGCACCTGGTGCAGTGCATGCGAATCCGGCACACCGATCGCCGGCCGGTTGGTGACGAACCGATCACCGACTCGGCCCTCACCGAGATCACCGAGGCGGCCACCGCCGAAGGGGTCCGGCTCCAGCAACTCGACCGGGACCAGGTGTTGCAGCTGGCGACCGCCGCGTCCCAGGCCGACACCGTGGAGTCGGAGGACCCCCGGCTACGCGCGGAGCTGGCGTACTGGACCAGCCGGGCCGACGATGTCGGTCTGCCGGCGGCGGTGTTGCCGGAGTCGCCCCCACAGACCACCGTGCCCGGCCGGGACTTCGGCCGAGCCGGCACGCTGCCGGTGGGGCCCGGTCATGACCAGGCGGCCGCGTACGCGCTGCTCCACGGCGACGAGGACGAGCCCAGCACCTGGTTGCGGGCCGGTGAGGCGCTGTCGGCGAGTTGGCTCACGGCGACCCGGCTCGGCGTCTCGGTGGTGCCGTTGAGCGGGGTGATCGAAGTTCCGGGCACCCGGGCGGAGCTGCGCGGGGTACTGGCCGGCATGGGACACCCGTATCTCGTGCTGCGCCTGGGCCGCGCGGACCCGACGCACGCCGGCCCGCCGCACACGCCGCGGCTCGCGATGGAGCAGGTGGTGGACACCACAGCTGTCCGCGGAACCTGACGGGCGTGTAACGCCGCTGGTCGTCGGCGCTAGCATCGGCCGGTGACACCCAGTCCCGAACACGAACCGCACGCCACCCCTTCGCTCGGGTTGACCCCGCTGTCCCGGGTCGACCTGGACGAGCTGCTGCAGGAGATGCTGGAGCGGGTCAGCCAGGTGGTCACCAGTCGGGAACGGCTGCGGGCCCTGCTCGACGCGGTGGTCGGCATCAGCACCGACCTGGACCTGCGCAGCACGCTGCAACGCATCGTCGAGTCGGCCGCCGAGCTGGCCGGGGCCCGCTACGGCGCGCTCGGCGTCCTCGGCCGGGACCGGACGCTGCACGACTTCGTCACCCACGGGGTGACCGACGAGCAGCGCGCCAAGATCGGTGAGCTGCCGCACGGCCGAGGTGTCCTCGGCCTGCTGATCGACGATCCGCGCCCGGTGCGGATGCCCGACATCACCCAGCACCCCGCCTCCTACGGTTTCCCGCCGCACCATCCGCCGATGCACAGCTTCCTCGGGGTCCCGGTGCGGATCCGGGACCAGATCTTCGGCAACCTCTACCTGGCCGAGAAGCGAGACGCGGCCGAGTTCACCGAGGACGACGAGGAGATCGTGGTGGCGCTGGCCGCGGCGGCCGGGGTCGCGATCGAGAACGCCCGCCTCTACGAGCTGGAGCACCGGCGGGAACGGTGGCTGGCCGCCGCCGCCGAGATCACCACGCTCCTGCTCGGCGAGGTCCGCCGTACCGACGCGCTGTCGCTGGTGGCGCGGCGTGCCCGGGAGGTCGCCGAGGCGGAGCTGGCGCTGGTGTTGCTCTACGACCCCGGCGTGGACACCTTCACCGTTGACGTGGTTGACGGCGCGGGTGAGCAGGCCGCTGCCCTGGTCGGCACCGTCCTGCCCGCCGCCGACACCAGCTTCGGCGCCGCCGTCACCCACGGCCAGCACGACCGGGTGGCGGACCTCGCCCACGCCGCGCCCTGGCCGGCGCTGCTGGACACCGGGCCGGCGGTGCTCTCCCCGCTGGCGACCGCGGACACCCTGCACGGCGTGCTGGTGGTGGCGTACGGCGCTGACCACGATGAGACCAGCGACGACGATCTGGCGCTACTCGGCAGCTTCGCCGCGCAGGCCGCGCTGGCCATGGAGCGGGCCCGGGGCCAGGAGGAGCGGGAGCTGCTGGTGGTCCTGGAGGACCGCGAGCGGATCGCCCGGGACCTGCACGACGTGGTGATTCAGCGGTTGTTCGCCACCGGTCTGCAGTTGCAGAGCGCGGTGCCGATGAGCACCCGCCCCGAACTCGCCAACCGGATCAACGCGGCGGTGGACGACCTGGACGCCACGATCAAGGACATCCGTCGCACCATTTTCGAGCTGCGCACGCCGATGACCGCGCAGCTACGCTCGGAGATCCGGGAGGCGGTCGAGGACGCCGCCGAGTCGCTGGGTTTCCGACCCGCGTTGGAGTTGGCGGGCCCGATCGACAGCGCCGTCTCGGACGAGCTGCGTCCCGACCTGACGGCCGTGCTGCGGGAGGCGTTGTCGAACACGGTGCGCCACGCGCGGGCCCAGCGGGTCGCGGTCACCGTCCGGGTGGCGGCCGGTCAGGTTTCGGTGACCGTCACCGACGACGGGGTCGGCTGCGATCCGGCCGCCGCCCGGGGCGGGCTGGTCAACCTACGTGAACGTGCCGAGCGCCACGGCGGGGTGTTCGAGGTACGACCGGAGCACCCGCACGGCACCCGGCTGCACTGGTCTGTGCCGCTGGACAGCTGAGCCGCCAGCGGCACCGGATCACCCCCGCGGGGTCAGTGGGTCTTACCGAGCAGGCGGGTGGCGAGTACGGCTGCCTGCGTCCGCCGTTCCAGACCGAGCTTCGCCAGCATGCTGGAGACGTAGTTCTTCACCGTCTTCTCGGCGAGGAACATCCGGCCGGCGATCTCCCGGTTGGTGAGCCCCTCGGCCACGTACTCCAGGATCCGCCGTTCCTGCTCGGTCAGGGACTTCAGCTCCCGTGGCTGCTCGACGCCGCTGCGAATCCGCTCCAGTACCCGGGTGGTGATCGCGGGGTCGAGCAACGACTGCCCGGCGGCCACCCGCCGGACCGCGTCCACCAGGTCGGTGCCGCGGATCTGCTTGAGCACGTAGCCGGCCGCGCCGGCCATGATCGCCGCGAAGAGCGCCTCGTCGTCCTCGTACGAGGTGAGAATCAAACCCTTGATCGACGAGTCCAGGGCCCGGATGTCCCGGCACACGTCGATGCCGTTGCCGTCGGGTAGCCGCGCGTCGAGAATCGCGACGTCGGGCCGGAGCGCCGGGATGCGGCGGGCCGCCTCCTGGGCCAGGCCGGACTCGCCGACGACCTCAATGTCACCGCTGGCCGTGAGCAGGTCGGCAAGGCCACGACGGACGACTTCGTGGTCGTCGAGTAGGTACACGCGGATCATCCCTTGTTTCTACCCTGCCGGCGGCTGTTCTGCAGGGGTCGAAGGTCCCGACCCGCCCCGGCGGGCGCCCGCTCGGCGATTCCCGCTCCCCAAGAACGGACAAGAGGGACAATGCCGACAGTGCAGGCTGATAGCACGAACGCCGGGAAGCGGTGAGTCCGGGGCAGGACAGTCGGTCCCGCTGGGAAGGGACATCCGGCCCTGGAATTTCGAGCCCCGCCTGGGAGACGGTGGACGAAGCAGCAACCGTGGCGCGCCAACGGAGGGGAGCGACACCATGGACGCCTACTACAGCCTAGCGCAGCTACGTGCCGCCGCAGCCGACGCCATCCGCGCCCCATCCCTGCACAACACGCAGCCGTGGCGGTTCCGCCTACGCGACGGCGGAATCGAGGTGCTGGCCGACCCGTCCCGACGGCTGCCCGCCACCGACCCGAACGGCTGGGGCATCCGCATCGCCGCCGGGGCGGCGCTGTTCAACCTCCGGCTCGCCCTGGCCGTCGCGGAGACACCGGCCGCCGTACGGCTGCGCCCGTACCCGGCCGAGCCCGACGTGGTGGCCCGGCTGGTCCCGGACGTGCCACGCCGCCCCGCCCCGATCGAGCAGGCCCTCCACGCGGCGATCCCCCGCCGGTTCAGCAACCGCGCCCCCTTCCAGCCCGACCCGGTGCCCGCCGACGCCCGGTGGCGGCTCACCGAGGCAGCCCGGGCCGAGGAGTGCTGGCTAGAACTACTGGTCGGCACGAGCGCGGTGAACGCGTTCGCTGAAATCGCCCGGGGCGCCCACCGGGTGCTGGAGCGCGACCCGTCATACCGCGCCGAGCGGGAGCAGTGGGTCCACTACGACGAGGCCCCCGACGGGATACCCGCGACCGCCGGCGGCCCGCCGTTCGAGCCGCAGGACCTGCTGCCCGCGCGCGCCTTCGGCGGCCGGGAACGCGCCCCCGGCCGCGACTTCGAACCGGAACCCCTCGTCGCGGTGCTCGGCGGCCCCGGCAACACCGCCGTCGATCAGGTCATCGCCGGGCAGGCCCTACAACGCACGCTGCTCACCGCCACCGACGCCGGGCTCTCCGTGTCGATGCTGTCCCAACCCATCGAGGTACCAACCGCCCGGGAGCAGCTGCGGCTCTCGCTGGGCCGCTACGGCACCCCGCAGATGGTGATGCGGATCGGGTACGGCCAGCCCGGCTGGCCCACCCCCCGCCGCGACGTCAACGAGGTGCTCGACCTGACCGTCCCCCAGCCCTGACCGTCCGGCCGCGCTGACCGGCTGGCCGCCCTGACCATCCGGCGCGCCGCGCGGCGCACGGTCAGCGTCCGGTCGTCAGCAGCGCCGCCTCCCGGGCCGGGTCCAGGCCCACCGGGGCGCGTTGCGGACGGCCCGCGCGGGGCGGCACCACGCCAACCGCCCGCAGCCAGGACCAGGTGTCGGCCACGGTGGCGGTCACCGGGCGGCACACCAGCCCGGCGGCGTATGCGGCCCGCACGTCGCACTCCTGCATCCAGCGGTAGGGATGACCGGCCGGAATCCAGATCGGCAAATCGTTCCAGGGCACCACGCCCGCTGCCAGAATCCGCTCCGGTTCGATCCAGCGCAGCTGGGCATCAGCCCCCGTCACCGCCACACAGGCGGCGAGCAACTCCCCCATCGTCGCGTGCCCGGTACGGCTGACCACGTTGAACGTCCCACCGGGCACCTTCGGGTCGAGTAGGAACGCCGCCAGGTCGCGCACGTCAACGTACTGCAGGGCGAGGTCGGCCGGGCCGGGCGCCAGCACGGCACCACCGCGGGCGGTCCGCTGCAGCCACCACGGCAACCGACCGATGTCCTCACCCGGTCCGAGGATCAGACCGGCCCGGGCGATCAGCGCCCGCTCGCCGTAGACCTCCCGGACGGCCCGCTCGGCGCCGGCCTTGTTGGGCGCGTAGTCGCCCTCGACCGCGTCGGACGCGGCGTCGACCACCGGAGCGTCCTCCGCCGACCCCAACGCCACCGGCTCGGCGTAGACCGACTCGCTGGAGACGTAGCCGTAGCGTCCGACCTGCCCGGCCAGCGCCCGGGCCGAGTCCTTGGCGGCCCGCGGCGCCCCGTCCCAGGTGTCGACGACCAGATCCCACTCCTGACCGGCGAGCGCGGCCAGCCCGCCCGGTGCGGTCCGGTCACCCCGGAGCCGCCGCACACCGGCCGGCGTCGTCCCGTGGCGGCCCCGGTTGAACACCGTCACCTCCCACCCCCGACGCAGCCCCGCACCGACCACCGCCCCGCCGACAAATCCCGTACCACCCAACACCAGCAGTCTCATGCCTCCACCGTGCCGGCCCGCGCCGGCCGCGCCTACCGGGTTCTGCCGCCAGCAGATCTGCTGACGGCAGAAGCGGTCCCGGGCACGGGCCACGCCCGACGTGACCCGTGCCGGGTGCGGCCCGTGTCCGGCGCGGCCCGTGTCCGGCGCGGCCCGTGTCCGGCGCGGCGGACCGCGATGTCAGCTGGCGTGGACGCCGACCTCCTTCAGCGAGTAGCCCAGGTCGGTTCCGCGCTCCTGACCCTGGACGCGGACGTAGCGAACCGACGTCGGGTCGAAGAACGCCGTATCCAGACCACCGTCACCGTCCGATATAGAGGCCACGGTCTGCCAGGAGCTGCCGTCGGCGCTCACCTCGATCCGGTACGCCTTGGCGTACTCGCCCGCCCACTCCAGGGTGATCCGTCGAACCTGCTGTGCCGAGCCGAGATCCAACCGCAGCCACTGGTCATCACTCCACCAGCTCGCCCAGCGGGTCGACCGGTCGCCGTCCACGGCTCGACGGGGGGCGTAGGTGGTGAACGGATACCACGCGGTCGAGCTGGCCGAGGCGGACGACCCGGTGGCGAGGTTGACACCGGGGACGTGGCCCTCCGTGGCGCCCCACGTGCCGAGGTACGACTCGGCGCCGCGCAGCAGGTCGTCCACCACCTCCTGACCGCCCAGGACCCGAATCTCCTCCACCCAGTCCGGCACCAGTCCGTAGTGGGCGGCACCGTCCGCATTGATGTCCCAGGTCCGGTCACCGGTAGTCTGCCGGTCCATGATGGCACCGCCGTGCGCGGACTGGTACGGGTACTCGACCGGGTTCGGGGTGTCCACACCCCGGGGTCCGGGCCAGCTGCCGAAGCCGTTCATGTCGGTGCCGAAGCCGTACCCGACGTCGTAGCTGTCACGCAGCTCCTTCGTCCGGTCCGCGTCGGCGATGAACCGCTCGGCACCGTGCATGTACTGCGTGATGAACCCGCCGAGTCGGTAGACCCGCTCGCTCCAGAGCAGGTCCATCCAGCTGTGCGACGAGACCACACCGGGGTACGACACGGACTCGAAGATGTCCAGGGCCCGGCCGGTGGCCTTGACACTCATGTGGTCGATCTCCACCATCATGTTGCGGTCCATCAAGCCCCGCAGGGCGTACTCGCCGAGGTTGGTCAGCCCGCGGACGTTGCACCGCGCGTCGGACGAGTACGACGGCAGCTCGACGTCGGACGGGAGCAGATCCCCCAGCCCGGGTAGGTCGTCTATGGAGGCGATGGGGTTGTCCTGCTGCGGCCCCCGGCACTCCTCCGTCGTCCAGAAGGTCCCGGTCGACAGGAACTGCCCGGCGTTGACGGCGATCCCGGTGGTCCCGGTGTCGAATCGGACGCCACAGAGCGCGTTGTCGAACTTGTGGCACAGGAACACACTGCGTACGCCGAGGTCGTGCAGCTCGTCGAGCCCGCGATCGATGTCCTCCTCGTCGCACTGGGCGATGTCCAGGATCTGTTTACAGCCGAACGGCTCGGAGGTCTCCACCCCCAGGACGACGGCGAGCTTGCCCTGCGCGATAACCTCTCGGGCCTGGTCGCTGTCGGTGACGACGCGGAACCATCCCTGACCCGCACCGCCGTACATCTGGTCGATGTAGTCCTGCATCTCGTACGTCTTGGCGGCCTGGAGCCGGATCGAGGTCATCTCGTCGCAGCTGCGGTCCTTGAAGAAGTAGACCGAGCAAATCACCCCGTTGGTGACCAGGTGGTTGACCATGACCCGCTGGCCACCACGCCAGGCCCGCTCGATCCAGGCGTAGTAGTTCTGCTGGTGGGTCTGCGAGTCGTGGGCCGGCCAGTCCGCAAACGTCGGCCAGCCGTCGGGGTCATGCTGGCCGTCACCACCGTTGGTGAGGAAGTCGAACAGGGCCAGGGAGCCGTCGGGGTAGTGCTCCGGGCAGTCCTTGAGCGCGTCGGCAATGCCCTCGTCGGAGAAGGGCTTGCCGCAGAGGAGCCGCCCACCGAAGGCCTCGTTGGACATGATGTGGTTGTGCGCATCTACGAAGCCGCGCACCTGACCCTGGGCGTCGGTGCCGGTGAACGGCGCTCCGGTGACGCCGATCGCGGAGTCGGGCGCCGGCCGGTCGGTCGGCGTCCACCAGTCGGGCTCCTCCGCCGCGCCGGGTGCCGCCGTGCTGAGCAGCAGGGTGATCACGGCCAGCAGGACGGTCGCCACCACGGATCGTTGCCGGGTCGCTCGGCTCGCCATCAGCGGTCGTCGCCGCCGGGTCAGGAGTGACATTGTTCCTCCAGGGCAGAACTCGGATCGGTGTGCGCAACACCGAAAGGCGATCCGCCGTGGCCGGCTCGGAGGGTGGGACCGAGGTGCGGCCGAACTGGTCGTGGCGGGCCGTTACCGGCAGGTCTTCCGGTGCTGCCCAACCGGGCGTTCCGGCGAGATTACGGACCACGGCCGGACAAGTTACCAAGGAGTAACTGATTTATTGCAAGATTTAGAACCAACTATTAACAGATCGGCGACGACCCGCCACCACAGTCGACACAGCGAGCAGGCCATCCCGCCCGCCCGCCACACCCAGGTCGACCGGAATGCCGGAACCATCCCTTGCCGCAGCTCACGAAAAATAAACGAAGATCTATCCATGGGAGCCCTGGACGGCGAGCTGGATACACCCGGCTGACCTGATCCTGCACATTCAATGGTGGGCGATACTGGGTTTGAACCAGTGACCTCTTCCGTGTCAAGGAAGCGCGCTCCCACTGCGCCAATCGCCCTTAATCACCGCAACCCAGATTTCCTGGCTGCCAGTGAACGAGCGGACGACGGGATTCGAACCCGCGACCCTCACCTTGGCAAGGTGATGCGCTACCAGCTGCGCTACGTCCGCGTGCCGCCAATACCGCGTCGGCGACGGGTTTACTCTACCCGACGGCAAGATCGCCAAGTTCGGACCCCCCGGGCCCCGTCGGATCGACTCGTACAGTCCACAGCAAGCGACACTGCCTTGACGCCCAGCGCCCAGCGCCCAGTTAGAAATTCGCTCGCACTGGGCCATAGAAGCTCTGCAAGATCACCGAGGCCCAGCAGAACACCGAAACTCCGGGTCAGGGCGGTACGACCCACCGGACCACTAGCGGCACGTCATCGACGTGTCGGTTCGGTCCTTCATGCTGGCCTCCAGCCAGCTATTTGACGTACTCCACGATTAGCGGGCTCGCTACCAGGCAACCGCCGTCACCGCCGGCCGCCGGTAGCAGCGCGCTAACCCGGGCCAGACCGTTCACCCGCGCGGCCGTGCTGACCGTGGGACGCTGCGAGTCAAGGGCCGCGAGCAAGTCCCGGATGCCGTTGCGGGACAGCGGCCCGCTCGTCGCCTCCGGCGCCAATGCACTGACGACGCGCCCAGCCTGGGTGACAAAGATAGTGCCAGCGCTGTGACCGCCCTCAAAGCCGGTCAGCGCCGGGCCCTCCACTTGAACCGGCGGACCGCCCCGCAGGTGCCGAGCCGAGCCGTGCAACAGCAGCCGCCGGAAACCAGGCCCGGAAGAATCCACTGAATCCACAAACAGCACCAGGTCCTGATACCTGCCAGGGAGCGTCACCCAGTCCAGGGCCGCTTCGAACCTGACCCAGCAGCCTGGGGCTAGACCGGGCTCGGTGTACCAAGGCGTGTCGCGCCCCATCCGCTTCTCCACCCGCGCGAGGTGCCGCCGCATTTCTCGGACACTGTCCGACACAGGGCTCGCCACGTCGACCCCGGCGAAGGAGCCGCCTGCGTGAAACTTCACGGCGGGCAGCGCGCGGCGCGGCTCTGGTACGAACTCATTGAGCTTGCCCGTCGACAGATACACAACCTCACGCACTGGCGCTCCCAGGTGCTTGGCTTCGGCACTGTTCAGCTCGGCCATCCTGCCATCGTTCACCAAACTGGCTGTCCCAGAGGTAGGGCCGGGGGCGGGGAGCCAGCGACACCCGCCTGCATACTCCCGATCACCAAGACGCCGAAGGGCTGGCCCTCGGCGGACCAGCCCCAACAAGCAAAAACATGGCTCGCGCACTGCCACGCGTGGTGGGCGATACTGGGTTTGAACCAGTGACCTCTTCCGTGTCAAGGAAGCGCGCTCCCACTGCGCCAATCGCCCTCGATGATGCTGAGGTGGGGACGGGATTTGAACCCGCGTACACGGCTTTGCAGGCCGTTGCCTCGCCTCTCGGCCACCCCACCGGGTTGCCCCCGGTCAAACGTGGCGGCATCTCCGAGCGGACGACGGGATTCGAACCCGCGACCCTCACCTTGGCAAGGTGATGCGCTACCAGCTGCGCTACGTCCGCACGTCCCGGCTTCCCGGTGACGGATGAGAACTTTAGCCGAGTCGGCGAACAGTTGCCAACTCGACCCCCTCGGCGCGTCCCGCCCCACCTCGACCAGGGCCAGGACCCGACCTGGACCGACCGAGCCGCACCACCGAAGCGCCCCGTGGTGTGGCGCCGAGGCGCCCGCGCGGAGCAGCACCCGAACGAAGTGTCCTACTTCCGACTACCGTGGGACGAATTCACCCTGGGTGGTAACAGCTCGTACCCGTTCGGGTGCACTACGGTAGCGGTCGTGACGAGACGTGCGGCCGAGGTCCGCCTGGATGCCCTGCTGCGCACCGCCTGCGACGTGATCGTGGAACGCGGGTTGGCGAACACCCGCACCGCGGACGTGGCCCAGGCGGCCGGGGTCAGTCAGGCACTGGTCTTCTACCACTTCGCCACCAAGGACCGGCTACTCGCCGAGGCGTTCGCGTACGCCGTCGAGCAGGATCTGGCCCGGCTGGACGCGGTGCTGCGCTCCAGCGCCCCGCCACTGGCCAAGCTCCGCCGGCTGGTGCGGCTCTATACCCCCGCCGGTCGCCCCACGTCATGGGCGATGTGGATCGACGGCTGGGCCGAGTCGCTGCGTACCCCGGAGTTGGAGAAGACCTCCCGCCGGCTAGACCTGCGCTGGCGACAGGACCTGGCGACGGTGATCGCGGCCGGGGTAGCCGACCACACCTTCGAGTGCGCTGACCCGGCGGGCGCCGCGTGGCGGATCAGTGCCGTCATGGACGGTCTCGCCGTCCAACTCGCGGTGCACGACCGGGTGATCTCCCGACGCCAATTCACCGAGTGGGTACGCCTGGTGACCGCCCGGGAGCTGGGGCTCGACCCGGCGCAGCTGGACTGAGCGCGGACAGACCGGGCCGACGTGGGACCCGAGTCGACGCAGCGGAGGATGAGCCGGACCAGACCGGGCCGCGACCCCGGCGGTCCGGCTGCGGGAGAATCACTCGGTGTCCGAACTCGCCAGCGCCTTCGTCCGACTGCACGCCCGTCTCGCGCCGGTCCCCTTCGTCCCCGAGGTGCGACTCCACCAGGCCGACGACGCGGTCGGGCTCTGGGAACTGACCGAGGGTGAGTTCCGCAGCGACCAACCACCCCCCTTCTGGGCCTTCGCCTGGGCCGGTGGGCAGGCAGTCGCCCGATACGTCACCGATCATCCGGAGCTGGTCGCCGGTCGGCGGGTACTCGACCTCGCCGCCGGTTCGGGACTGGTGGCCATCGCCGCGGCCCGGGCCGGCGCCACCGCCGTCCGCGCGGTCGAGGTCGACCCGCTGGCCGTCGCGGCCGTCGCCGTCAACGCCGAGGCCAACGGGGTACGCCTCGACGCCGAGCTGGCCGACATCCTCGACGGCGACGCGGGCGACGCCGAGGTCGTACTCGCCGGAGACGTGTTCTACAGCGCGGCGATGGCGCGACGGATGCTCCGCTTCCTGCTCACCGCCGCCCGCGCGGGGGCCACGGTGCTGGTCGGCGACCCGGAACGCGCGTTCCTGCCCCGCGACCGCTTCGACCCGCTGGCCAGCTACGAGGTGCCGGTGCCCGAGACGCTGGAGAGCGTACGCGTGAAGCGGGCCACGGTGTGGCGGCTGCGGGCCGGGCTGCCCGGAACGGCCCGCTAACGTGTCCGCCGTGCTGTTCCGGAGCTGGACGAAGACCGCCGGCACCCACTGGCCGGCCGTCACCCGGGTGGCCGACCGGCAGGGCACCGAACACCTGGTGGTGACCGAGCACGCGCTGGTCCGGCAGGTCCTCACCGACCAGGTGACCTACCGTCCGGACAATGCCCTGGACGCCGTCACCCCGATTCCGGTAACTGCCCTGCGGGTGCTCGCCGGACACCGCTTCCGCCTCCCCCCGACCCTGGCCAACAACGGCGGCGTGAACCACCCGGCGATCCGCGCTCTCGTCGCCGACGCGCTCCACCCGGCGAAGGTCGCCGCCCAACGGCCCTGGCTGACCGAGCTGGTGGCGGAGCGGGTGGCCGCGATCCGCGCCACCCTCGACGCTGGTGGCTCCGCCGATCTGCACGCCGAGCTCAGCGCCGACCTACCGCTGCTGGTCCTGGCCCGCCTGGTCGAACTCCCGGACGCCCCGGTCTCCGCGGTGAAGCAGTTCGCCCGTGCGGCGTTGGAGTTGTTCTGGGCCCCGCTGGACGCCGACCGCCAGCTGGCCCTGGCCGACGAGGTCGGCCGGTTCCACCAGGTGCTGCGGGAGTTCGCCGACACCGGCGGTGGGCTGGCCGCCGCCCTGCGCGCCACCGGGCACCCGCCGGATGTGCTCGTCGGAGCGCTGTTCTTCCTGCTGGTAGCGGGCCAGGAGACCACGTCACAGTTCCTCACCCTGCTCCTGCACCGGCTGGCCGGCGAGCCGACGGTTCGCGCCGCGCTGCAGGACGGCAGCGTCTCGGTTACGAGCGTGGTGGAGGAGGGGCTGCGGCTGGAGCCGCCGATCGTCACCTGGCGTCGGGTCGCCGCCGTGGACAGCACGCTGGGCGGGACCGCCGTGCCGGCGGGCACCAGCGTGCTGCTGTGGCTGGCCCGGGCCGGTCGGGACCCGGCCATCGTGCCGGCGCCGGACGAGTTCCGGCCCGGCCAACGGGGGTCGCGCCGGCATCTGGCCTTCGGGGCGGGCGCCCACCGTTGCCTCGGCGACCAGTTGGCCCGGATGGAGGCGGCCGTGGTGGTGGAGCAGGCGACCCCGCTACTGGACGGGGTGACCGTGGTGCGCGCTCCGTGGTATCCGGACAACCTCACCTTCCGGATGCCCGACGCCTTCGTGATCCGCCGCTGACCAGCCGGCTCAGCGGACCTCCTCGGCCCAGGCCCGCCAGTCGTCGAGCACCCCATACAGCGCCGGGGTGAGCCATCCCGGCGCGGACCGCCGGAAAACGCCCGGATCGATCGCCCCGGCCCCGGCCGGCAACGCCCCCACCAGGTACGGCACCAGCTCGGTCAGGTTCGCCCAGTGAACCAGCTCCGGCTCGGCCGGCCAGGCACCGAGCAGCACCCCCGCCGGCACCGCCCGGCGTTCGCACGCCTCCAGGGTGAGCGCGGTGTGGTTCAGGGTGCCCAGACCGGCCCGCGCCACCACCACGGCCGGGCAGCCCAGCGATACCGCGAGATCGGCCATCGTCCACGGCTCACCCGACGGACGCAGCCCCATCGGCACGAGCAGTCCGCCGGCCCCCTCGACCAGGACCAGGTCGTGCTTGTCGGCCTCCGCGCGGACGGCGTCAACCGCCGTGTACAGCTCCAGTGGCGGCAACTCGGCGACCCGGGCCGCGGCCAGCGGGGCCAGCGGGTCGGGGAAGTTCGCCAGCGTGCGCCCTGTCAGCGGGGCGGCGAGTCGGGTGACTTCGTCGATGTCGACCGGGTCGCCGGTGGCCGTACCGGTCTGGCCTGGCTTGACCACCGCGACCCGCAGCCCGGCGGCCTGCGCCGCCGCGGTGACCGCCGCGGTCGCCACCGTCTTGCCGACCCCGGTGTCGGTGCCGGTCACCAGTACCGGTCCCCGCCACGGCGTCGCACTCACGGTGCGCACTCCACGATGACCTCCAGGGCCCGCTCGAAGTCCGCCCGGGGGACCCCGACGTTGATGGTCAGCCGGAGCCGGGAGCGGCTGTCCGGGGTGGAGGGGGGACGGAAGCAGCCGACCGCGACGCCCCGGTCCCGGCAGTCGGTGGCCCAGGCGACGGCCGCCTCCGGTCCGGGGGCGGTCACCGACACGACGGCCCCCTTCGGCGCCGACCCGGTCAGCCCGGCGGCTCGCAACCGCCGGACCGCGTACGCAACCCGGTCACCGAGCTCCACCCGCAGCTGCTCGCCGCTCCAGGCGAGCTCCATGGCGGCCCGCACCCCGGCCGCCACCGCCGGCGGCGGGGCGGTGTCAAAGATGAACGTCCGCCCGGTGTCGACCAGGTGCCGGACAAACTCCGCCGGAGCGGCGACCACACCGCCGGCTCCGCCCAACGCTTTGGAGAGGGTCGCGGTGACGATCACGTCGGGCTCCCCGGCCAGACCGGCCGCGGCCGCTCCCCCGGCACCACCAGGCCCGACCACACCGAGCCCGTGGGCGTCGTCCACCAGCAGCAACGCGTTGTGTTCCCGGGCGACCGCGTGCAGCTCGGCGAGGGGAGCGAGGTCCCCGTCAACCGAGAACACCGACTCGGTCACCACCACCGCCGGGCGACCCGGCGCGGCGGCGAGCGCGGCCCGGACCGCGTCCACGTCGGCGTGCGGGGTCACCATGGTCTCCGCACCGGAAATCCGACACCCGTCGATCAGCGACGCGTGGTTGTGCGCATCGGAGACCAGGAGCGTCCGCGGCCGCACCAGGCCCCGGACCGCGCCGACGTTGGCCAGGTAGCCGGAGGAGAAGAGCAGTGCGCGTTCGGCGCCGAGCCAACCGGCGAGATCTTCTTCGAGGGCGTGATGCGGTGCGGTGGAGCCCCGCACCAGCCGGGACCCGGTGGCGCCCAGCCCGTACTCGTCGAGCGCCGCGGTGGCCGCCGCGGTCACCGCGGGGTGTCTCGACAGGCCGAGGTAGTCGTTTCCGGCCAGGTCAACGATGTCGTCGTCGGCGGCGGCCCGGGGGCGGAGGGTGCGGGTCAGCCCCGCCTTGGCGCGCAGCTCAGCTCGGCGGTCCAGGGCCGCAAGCCAGTCCGACACCGACGCTCCTTCCCCGGCTCCCGCTCGCCGGGCGCCTCCGCCGGGGCGAACGTACCACCTGGCCGGACCCCGCTTCGGCGTGCCGCGCGCCACCCCGGCGTGCCGCGCCCCGGTCCCGCTGGTGGTTGGCCCGCGCCGCACCGGCGGCTCCTCCCCGACGCGGAAGCCTTGTAGGGTACGGCCATGCCAGAGATCCTCGACCAGGCCCGCACCCAGGTACTGGAGAACGGCGTCGGCCTCGACGAGGCCGGTGTCCTCGCCGTGCTGAACCTCCCCGACGAGCACCTGCCCGCCGCTCTCCAGCTCGCGCACGAGGTACGCATGCGCTGGTGTGGGCCGGAGGTCGAGGTCGAGGGAATCGTCTCGCTGAAGACCGGCGGCTGCCCGGAAGACTGTCACTTCTGCTCGCAGTCCGGCCTGTTCACCTCGCCGGTCCGCGCGGTGTGGCTGGACATTCCGTCACTTGTGGAGGCCGCGAAGCAGACCGCGAAGACCGGCGCGACCGAGTTCTGCATCGTTGCCGCCGTGCGCGGCCCGGACGACCGGCTGATGCGGCAGCTACGGGAGGGCGTCGCCGCGATCCGGGCGGAGGTCGACATCCAGGTGGCGGCCTCGGTCGGCATGCTCACCCAGGAGCAGGTCGACGAGCTGGTCGAGATGGGTGTACACCGCTACAACCACAACCTGGAGACCTGCCGCTCGTACTTCCCGAACGTGGTGACCACCCACTCCTGGGAGGAGCGCTGGGAGACGCTGCGGATGGTCCGCGAATCCGGCATGGAGGTGTGCTGCGGTGGCATCCTCGGCCTCGGGGAGAGCGTTGAGCAGCGCGCCGAGTTCGCCGCCCAGCTCGCCGAGCTGGACCCGCACGAGGTTCCGCTGAACTTCCTCAACCCCCGGCCCGGCACTCCGCTCGGGGACCGCTCGGTGGTCGAGGGGAAGGACGCGCTGCGCGCCATCGCCGCGTTCCGGCTCGCCATGCCCCGCACGATCCTCCGGTACGCCGGTGGCCGCGAGCTCACGCTCGGCGATCTGGGTACCCGCAGCGGTCTGCTCGGCGGCATCAATGCGGTGATCGTCGGCAACTACCTGACCACGCTGGGTCGCCCGGCCACGACGGACCTGGAGCTGCTCCAGGACCTGAAGATGCCGATCAAGGCGCTCTCCGAGACGCTGTGAGCCCGGCCGGGATGAGCAGCGACACGACGGGTCCCGCCCCGCTTGGTACGTCGACACGGTTCGGCGGCCCGGCGGGGGCCGGCGACCCGACGCGGGTCGGCGAACCGACGCGGGTCGGTGCCTCCTGGTGCGACCGGTGCGGTACGCCGGCCGGCGAGGGGGAGCACACCGCCTGCCGGGCCGCCCGGCAGCTGGAGCCACCCCGCTACTGCGGGCACTGCCGGCGACGGATGAAGGTGCAGGTACTGCCGGTCGGTTGGGCGGCGGTCTGCGTCGAGCACGGCGAGACCCGGGCCTAGCAGCCACGTCGAGCACGGCAAGACCCGGGCCCAGCAGCCACGTCGAGCACGGCGGGACCCGGGCCCAGCAGCCACGTCGAGCACGGCGGGACCCGGGACCGACGGCGTCCGGAGATTCCTCACAGCATTCACAATCTTCGATCGAATCGGGTTGTTCGGCCAGGTCAGGACGGCGACAGGGCGACTCCCCCACCGCTGAACAAGCGGCCCCGGGGCAGCCCGCCGTCCTGACATACGAACGTACTGTTGCCGCCCCCACCCGCGGCGGGCGACAGTACGCCACACCAGCGGTGCCATCGACGCCGCCGCTCCCCGGACAACCCTGAGGAGATCGCGATGGCTCTACGACTCGCCGACGGGACCGCCTGGTCCGAGGTCCTCGACCGCGCGGTGGCCGCCGCCCCCGAAGCCTTTTCCGCCCCGACCGACGGCATCCGCACGCTGCACAACCTGATCGAGGGCGACTGGCGTGCGGTCGGCACCCCCGCCACCGTACGCACGCCGGTCGACAACACCACCCTGGTCCGACTCCCCCGACTGGACGCGACGGCCGCGCGCGCCGCGGTCGCCCACGCCGCCGCCGCGCACCGGGACTGGGCCGACACCCCCCTCGCCGACCGGAAGACACGGGTCGTCGAGGCCCTGGAGGCCCTGACCGCCCACCGCGACCTCCTCGCCCTCCTGCTCGTCTGGGAGATCGGCAAGCCGTGGCGGCTCGCCGCCGCCGACGTCGACCGGGCCCTGGACGGGGTCCGGTGGTACGTCGACGAGATCGACCGGATGCTCGCCGACGGTCGGGAACCACTTCCCGGTCCGGTGAGCAACATCGCCTCATGGAACTACCCGATGAGCGTCCTGGTCCACGCCGAATTGGTGCAGCTCCTCGCCGGGAACGCCGTGATCGCCAAGACGCCGTCGCAGGGGGGCGCGGTCTGCCTCACCGTCGCGCACGCGTTACTGCGCCGTGCCGGCCTACCCGCCACACTGATCTCCGGCAGCGGGGAGGAGCTCTCCGAGGTGCTGGTCCGCGCCCCGGAGGTCGGCGCGGTGGCCTTCGTCGGCGGGCGCTCCAACGGCGGCAAGGTCGCGGCGGCGCTGCTGGACACCGACAAGCGGCACTTCATCGAGCAGGAAGGGCTGAACGCTTGGGGGATCTGGGACTTCTCCCGATGGGATCAGCTCGCCGCGCACCTCAAGAAGGGCTTCGAGTACGGCAAGCAGCGCTGCACCGCCTACCCACGCTTCGTCGTACAACGGAACCTGGTGGACCAGTTCCTCGACATGTACCTGCCGGTGGTGCGATCCGTACGGTTCGGACACCCACTGGCGGTCGGCGACGGATGGTCCGCCGGCGACCCCCTCCCCGAACTGGACTTCGGACCCCTGATCAGCGCGGCGAAGGCCGACGAGCTGCGCCGTAAGGTCGACGAGGCGGTCCGGGGCGGGGCGGTCCCGCTGCACCGGGGCCGGCTCGATGGGGCGCCGTTCCTCGACGGGCAGGACACCTCCGCCTACGTGGCGCCGTCGGTGCTGCTCGCCCCACCCGGTCGATCTCGGCTGATGCACGCCGAGCCGTTCGGTCCGGTCGACACGATCGTGGTGGTGGACACCACCGACGAACTCCTCGCCGCGATGAACGCCTCCAACGGCGCGCTGGTCGCCTCCCTCGCCTGCGACGACGAGGACGAGGCGGCGAAGCTCGCCATGGACGTACAGGCGTTCAAGGTCGGCATCAACAAGCCCCGCTCCCGAGGCGACCGCCAGGAGCCGTTCGGTGGGCGGGGCGCCTCCTGGAAGGGCGCCTTCGTCGGCGGCGACCTGCTGGTCCAGGCGGTCACCGTCGGCGGGGACGACGATCGGCTCTACGGCAACTTCCCGGACCGGACGGCGCTACCGCCGAACGTCTGACGCCTCGCCCGGCTCCGTCGGCAGACGAGCCGGCTCTGTCGCCTCGACGTAGCCATGTCCTATGGACGGACGGTGGATGGCCCCAACAAGGTGCCATCCACCGCCCCCTGCGCGACCGTCACTGCTTCCATCGAGCGGCCAGCTGCTGGTAATGCGCGACCAACTCGTCCCGCGTCGCTCCTCCGCCATAGACCGAACTCCAGAGCCGGTCCCGGAGGCGGAGATAGTCGAGGTCCCGCGGGGTGAAACCCAACGCCGCGAACAACATCAACACGGCGTCCGGCAGCAACGACGGGTCATCCTCGCCGCTAGTAACGATTGCCGCGATGGCCTCCGTCGAAGGCGTCCGGCCTGCTTCCAGCGCCCAGCACACGGCCCTAAAGGTGCATAAAACGGATAAGTTTCGCAAAACATGGATAGTGCGACAAAATATCAGATACGAAGGGTAGGAAGTTATTTCGGAGTCAATCAACGAGGAGGGTCATGAATCGCCATCATCACCAGAGGCTGGGATCAGGCCTGCTGGCGGGTCGCAAACGGTGGGTGGCCATTGGCGTCATGACACCGCTCACCTTCGCGTTCGTCGGCCTGACCGCCCCCGCCTTCGGCCACGTCTGGGGCAGCGGCACGAGCACGAACATGGCGGCCTACCCGGACGAGGAACGGGGCTGGGACCAAGGCGACTGGGACCGCGGACACTGGGACCGGGGAGGCTGGGGGCAGGAAGACTGGGACCACGGTTACTGGGACGACAAGTGTGGACACACATGCCCCTCCGGACCACCGGGGCCTTCCGGACCGCCCGGACCAACAGGCCCGCCCGGACCCACCGGACCGCCCGGACCAACAGGCCCGCCCGGACCCACCGGACCGCCCGGACCAACAGGCCCGCCCGGACCCACCGGATCACCCGGACCGACAGGCCCNGGATCACCCGGACCGACAGGCCCACCCGGACCCACCGGACCGCCCGGACCCACCGGACCACCCGGACCAACAGGCCCGCCCGGACCCACCGGACCGCCCGGACCAACAGGCCCACCCGGACCCACCGGACCGCCCGGACCAACAGGCCCACCCGGACCCACCGGACCGCCCGGACCAACAGGCCCACCCGGACCCACCGGACCACCCGGACCAACAGGCCCACCCGGACCCACCGGACCACCCGGACCCTGCGCTGACATCGACAGTCTTGCCCCATCAAACTCCGAGGAGTTCAGTGCGGTGGTTTCGGACGGGGTCACCTATGCCGGTCGCAGAACTCTCAACCCAGCACCGCCGGGGCCCTACACCTGGACCGATCTCAGCGGAAACGCCAATTATCCGGGAGAATCCGTCTGCGGGGTCGCCATCTCCGCCGCCGGCAATGACGCCTGGGTAAAGGTGCTGACCACCGACGGCGAGGTGTGGGAAACCGAATGCGCCACGCAGGGGCAGAACTTCACCTGCAACAACCCCTGGTTGCAGCTGACAACGCCGTCCTGAACGGAACAAATTCCGGAAAGGAACGGTGAACCGCACCGGTGATGGTGGTGGGTGGCTTTCGGGTCACCCACCACCACTGACCCGCCACAGCAGGCAGCGGGACGAACGAGCGCCTCAGCCCTCGCCCTTGCTGGTACGCGACACCTCGTAGACCGGCTTCGCCCGCCGTCCCAGCAGCACACCGAGCCAGGGCCACCGGATCTCCAGGGCACGGGCGAGGGCATAGTAGACGGCAACGGCGACGGCAACCGTGCTGGCGGTCAACGCGGCGGAGGAGTCGGCGTCGAGGATGATTCCCGTTTTGGAGGCGAGCCAGGCCAGTACGGCACCGACAGCGACCGGGACAGCGGTGCGGATGATAGAGATCAGAAAGTCATTGAACATAGGAGTGCCCCCTCGGGGTGGGAGGTGGTGCTCCTTTAACAATACGAGGGAATGTGTTCGGGTGCGCTACACAAAATCATCGCCATTTGCGCGCGACGACACCCGGAACCCGGGCTGGTTGCCACCCAGCCCGAAAATGCTTTAGCGACCGAAGCTTGATAGCGACAGCAGCCCAAAACGATCACGGTGTTATGGCGGAGAGGTCCAGCGGCGCCCCGTCCGGGGAGACTGTCGCGGTCAACGGCACCGTCAGGGTCAACAGCGAGCCGTCCCGGTCCACCACCGATGGCCGCTCCAACCGGCGGACTGCCCGCAGCATCGGGGTGTTCTCCGCCTGGATGTGCAGACCCAGCGCAGCGTATCCACTCCGCTCCGCCTGCCACAAAAGCCGACGCAACAGCGCCGATCCGAGTCCGCGGCGCTGCCAGTCGTCGCGTACCAGCAACGCCACCTCGGCCAGGTCCCCCTCGCCGAGCAGATTGGCCATCGCCACCACCGGCGCGGTCGGCGCATGGAAAACGGTCGGCGTGGCCAGCAGGGTGACTCCCCGGGCCGGCTCCAACAGTTGGCGCAATCGTGCCGGGGCGGGTCGGGCCGACCCACCGTGGTAGCGGCGGTTGCGGCTGCGCGCCGAACACCGCTCGTGCAGGTCGACCACGCCGATCAGGTCGTCGCCGGCCGCTGGGCGTACGTCCACCTCGGCGCCGTCCGGCAGGCGCAGGGTGACCAGGTCGGCTAGTCCTCGAACCACCGGACCGGCCGGCCGGTCCGCCACCAGGGTCTGTTGTCCCCACCACGTCATGTCTACCCCTTTCCCCGGTACGACCCTCCCCCAGCGCTGTTGCAGAACCCGTAACCCAGGGTGACGGGTCGATTTCGACACCGAGAACTGGAGCCAGCCTTGACATCAGAAGTGAGCTGCCATCAACTGTTCGGATGACCGAGCCGGCCATCGACGATTCCGCACCGACCGGCTCCCCGCCGGGTCTGGACCTGAGCCGGCTCGCCGGCTACCTCGCCGCGCATCGGCCGGACCTGGGCGACGGGCCACTGAGCGCCCAGCTGATCGCCGGCGGCCGGTCCAACCTGACGTACCTGCTCGGTACGGGTGGGCAAGCGATCGTGCTGCGCCGGCCGCCGCTGGGCCACGTGCTGGCTACCGCACACGACATGGCGCGGGAGTTCCGGGTCATCTCGGCGCTCGCCCCGACCGAGGTGCCGGTGCCGGAGGCGCTGCTGCTCTGCACCGACCCGGAGGTGATCGGGGCGCCGTTCTATCTGATGGACCGCGTGCCCGGCACGGTGTTCCGCTCCCGGGCGCAGACCGACCCACTCCCCCGCGGGCAGCGGCGGGAGCTGGCGCTGGCGATGATGGACACCCTCGCCGCGCTGCACACCGTGGACCCGGCGGACGTTGGCTTAGCCGACTTCGGCCGCCCACAAGGTTTTCTCGCCCGCCAGGTCCGCCGCTGGTCCGGCCAGCTCGACAGCTCTCGGAGCCGGCCGCTGCCCGGCATCGACGAGCTGCGCGACCGACTGGCCGGCACCGCTCCGGAGAGTTCCGGCCCGGGGCGGATCGTGCACGGCGACTACCGGCTGGACAACCTCCTCGCCACCGTCAGCCCGGTCGCCGTCCAGGCGGTGCTCGACTGGGAGATGGCCACCCTCGGCGACCCCCTGGCGGACCTGGGCCTCCTGCTGACCTACTGGGATGCGATGGGCGGCGATGCGGTCCCGAGCAACCCCGTGGCCGACGGGCTGGGGCCCCGGGCCGGCTTCCCCGCCGGCGCCGAGCTGATCGAACGGTACGCCAGCCGCAGCGGGATCGATGTCGGCCCGCTGGACTGGCATGTGGCCCTGGGGTGCTTCAAGCTCGCGGTGATCTGCGAGGGCATCCACTACCGGCACCGCCAGGGACAAACCGTCGGCGCGGGCTTCGACCAGATCGGCGAGATGGTCGCTCCGCTGGTCGCGTACGGACTGACCGCCGTCTCGAGGAGGAGCTGATGGACTTCACCCACGACGCCCACACCGAACGGCTGCGTTCCGAGCTGACCGACTTCCTGGAGCAGCAGGTCTACCCGGCTGAGGCGGTCTACGCCGAGCAGGTCGCGGCCGCCGCAGACCAGTGGGCTCGGCCGCCGGTGCTGGCCGAGTTGCGGGCGGCGGCCCGCCGGCGGGGCCTGTGGAACCTCTTCCTCCCCGACCCCCACCACGGCGCCGGGCTGACCAACCTGCAGTACGCTCCGCTCGCCGAGCTGACCGGCCGCAGCCCGCACCTCGCCCCGGAGGCGCTCAACTGTGCGGCACCGGATACCGGCAACATGGAGCTGCTCGCCGAGTTCGGCACCGAGACCCAGCGCCAGCGGTGGCTGCGCCCGCTGCTGGCGGCGGAGATCCGCTCGGCGTTCTGCATGACCGAGCCGGAGGTCGCCTCCTCCGACGCCACCAACATCGCCACCCGGATCATCCGAGACGGCGACCACTACGTGATCAACGGCCGCAAGTGGTGGTCGTCCGGCGCCATGGATCCGGCCTGTCAGATCTTCGTGGTGATGGGCCGGACCGACCCGTCGGCCGCCCGGCACCGGCAGCAGAGCATGATCCTGGTACCGCGGGACACACCTGGGGTCACCGTCCGGCGCGGGCTACATGTCTTCGGCTACCACGACGGCCCACACGGTGGCCATGCCGAAATCGATTTCGCCGACGTCCGGGTGCCGGTGGAGAACCTGATCGGTGCGGAGGGGGCCGGCTTCGCCATCGCCCAGGCCCGGCTCGGTCCCGGCCGGATCCACCACTGCATGCGGTTGATCGGCATGGCGGAGCGAGCGCTGGAGCTGCTCTGCCGTCGTGCCCTCGACCGGGTGGCGTTCGGCCGACCGATCGCCGAGCAGGGGGTGGTGCGAGAGTGGATCGCCGAGGCGCGGGTCCGCATCGAGCAGTCCCGACTCCTGGTGCTGAAGACGGCCTGGCTGATGGACACGGTCGGCAACAAGGGCGCGCACACCGAGATCCAGGCCATCAAGATCGACACACCGTCGATGGCGGAATGGGTGATCGACAAGGCCATCCAGGCGTACGGGGGTGCCGGAGTCAGCCAGGACACCCCGCTGGCGGCGCTCTGGGCCCAGGCCCGCACCCTGCGCCTCGCCGACGGGCCGGACGAGGTCCACAAGGCCGCTCTGGCCCGCCGCGAACTCCGCCGCTACGCCTGAATCGCTGCCCCGGACACCACCTCCGCGGCGCCGGCCCGTCGGCGGTGGCGATCAGGTGCTGGCACGCTCGATCAACTCGGTGTCCAGAAGGATGTTCGTGGTGGCCCGTTGCTCGCCCCGGATCCGGGACACCAGCAACTGGGCCATCTGCCGTCCCATCTCCTCGATCGGCTGGAAGACCGTGGTCAGCGGCGGGTCCGACTGGCGGGCGATCGGTGCGTCGTCGAAGCCCACCACGGCCACGTCCTCGGGCACCCGCCGACCGGCCTCCCGCAACGCCCGGAGCGCACCGAACGCCATCAGGTCCGAGGCGACGAAGACCGCATCCAGGTCCGGGCACGCGGCCAGCAGCTGGCGCATCGCAGCCTCCCCACTGCCCTCGCTGAAGTCCCCGTACGCGATCAGGTCTGGCCTGCCCCCGCTCGGCGTCTTCGCGACCGCCTCCTGGTAGCCGGTCAGCCGCCCCAGGCCGGCGCCCATGTCCTGCGGGCCGGTGATGGTCGCGATCTGCCGCCGTCCCCGCCCGACGAGGTACTCCACCGCGCGCCGGGCCCCGCCGACGTTGTCCGCGTCCACGAGCCAGGCCGGCTCCGCGTCGGAGTGCAGCATCTGGGCTGGCCGGCCCCCGAGCACGGTGGGCAGGCCCCGCTCTGCCAGCAGCGTGGGCAGCGGGTCGGCGTCGTGCAGCGACAACAGTAGGACGCCGTCAACGTGCTGGTTGGTCAGGTGGTGCTCGACCCGCTCCCGCTCGCTCGGGGACTGGACCATCACGAGCCAGAGCTGGAACGGGGTCCCCAACAGGCCGGAGCTGACGCCCCGCACGATGCCGGCGAAGAACGGTTCGGCGAACACCCGGTCCCCGGATTCTGACACCACCAGGGCGATCGAGTCGGTCCGCTGGGTAACCAGGGCGCGAGCGGCCCGGTTCGGCACGTACCCCAGTTCCGCGATCGCCCGCTGCACCGCGGCGCGGGCCTCGGGACTGACCTGGGGTGAACCATTGACGACGCGGGAGACCGTGCCCCGGCCAACGCCGGCGCGTGCGGCGACCGCATCGAGAGTCGGGCGCCCGAGCGAGCGGGTGCGCTGCGTTGTCATCGTCTGCTCCTCCGACGGCGGAAGGCCCCGGTGCCCACCGGTGGCACCGGGACCACCCGGATAGCTGGTTCGAGCCTATTCTGCAGCCAAACCGTTGCGTCGGATTGTCTCGGCGTACCAGCGACCGCTGGATTTCAGGGTGCGGGTCTGACTGCGGTAGTCGATGTGGATCATGCCGAAGCGCTTCGTGTAGCCCCAGGCCCACTCGAAGTTGTCCAGCAACGACCAGGCGAAATAGCCTCGCAGCGGGACACCCGCGGCGATCGCCTGGTGTGCGGCGCGCAGGTGTGCGTCGAAGTAGGCGGTCCGTTCCGGGTCGTCCACCTGACCGTCCACGACCGCGTCCACGAAGGCCGAACCGTTCTCGGTGATGTACAGCGGCAGGTCGGTGTACTCCTCGTGCACCCGCCGCAACGTCTCGACCAGCCCGGGAGGGTCGATCTCCCAGTCCATGTCGGTGACCGGTATGCCCCGGGTGACGAAACGAACGCCTTCGCTGCCGGGCCAGCACGACGGCTTCCGCCAGTACGGCTCCGGCGGGCCCCCCGTCGGCGCGGCGACCACGTGCCGGCTGTAGTAGTTGATGCCGACCAGATCCAGCGGGGCGGCGATGGTGGTCAGGTCCTCCGCGCGCACGTGCCCGAAGTCGGTGACCGGGCTCAGGTCGGACAACAGATCCGCCGGGTACGAACCGCGCAGCAGTGGGTCGAGGAAGAACCGGTTCGCCAGCCCGTCGATCCGGCGTGCCGCGTCGGCGTCGCCGGGCGAGTCGGTGGCCGGGGTGACCGGGTACAGGTTGAGGGTCACCCCGACCTCAACGTCGGACTGGGCCGCTGCCCGCACTGCCGGCACGGCCAGCCCGTGGCCGAGCAGCAGGTGGTGACCGGCGCGCACCGCGTCGGCGGGGTCGGACCGACCCGGGGCGTGCGCCCCGGAGCCGTACCCGAGGAAGGCCGAGCACCACGGCTCGTTGAGTGTGGTCCAGTACCGCACCCGGTCGCCGAGCGCGCCGGCGACCAGGGCGGCGTAGTCGGCGAACCGGGCGGCGGTGTCCCGGGCCGGCCAGCCGCCCGCGTCCTCCAGTGGCTGCGGCAGGTCCCAGTGGTAGAGCGTCAGCCACGGTTCGATGCCGTTGGCCAGCAGCTGGTCCACCAGCCGCCGGTAGAAGTCGAGCCCCTCCTGGTTGATCGGGCCGGTGCCGCCGGGCTGCACCCGAGGCCAGGAGACCGAGAACCGGTACGACTTCAGCCCCAGCTCGGCCATGAGGGCGACATCCAGGTCGAGCCGGTGGTAGTGGTCGCACGCCACGTCACCGGTGTGCCCGGCCACCACCCGCCCGGGGGTGTGGCTAAAGGTGTCCCAGATCGACGGGGTCCGGCCGCCGAGGGCCGCCGCACCCTCGATCTGGTAGGCCGCGGTGGCGGCGCCCCAGAGGAAGCCGGGCGGGAAGGTCAGCGGCGGGCGTTCGGCGAGAACGCCGGCGGCGGGTGGGCTCGCAGGATTACTCACGACTTGACGGCACCTTCCATGATCCCGCCGATGATCTGGCGGCCGAACAGGAGGAAGACGATGACCAACGGCAGGGTGCCGACGGCGGTGGCGGCGAAGACCTGTGAGTAGTCGGTGTAGTACGCGTACGACAGGAAGGAGAGGGAGACCTGCAACGTCGGGTTCTCCGGGGTGAGCACCGCGTACGGCCAGAGGAAGGAGTTCCAGGTCTCCATGAAGGTCAGCAACCCCAAGACACCGGCGGCCGGGCGCAGCGCGGGCAGCACGATGTTCCAGTAGATCCGCAGGGTGCTGGCACCGTCGATCCGGCCGGCCTCGATCAGCTCGTCGGAGACCGCCTGGCTGGCGTACTGCCGCATCATGAAGACGCCGAAGGCGGTGACCAGGAACGGCACGGTGACCGCGTAGAGGGTGTCGTACCACCCCAGCGTCTGCATCATGCCCCAGAGCGGGATGATGCCCAGCTGGGTGGGGATCATCATCGTCACGACGATGGAGAGCAGCAGGATGTTGCGGCCCCGGAAGCGCAGCTTCGCGAAGGCGAAGCCGGCGAGCGAGCCGGTGAGGACCACCGACACGGTGACCACCGAGGCGACAATGATCGAGTTCATCATGCCGGTGAGGAAGTTGGCCGCGTCGTTGTCGAGCACCCGGCCGAAGTTGTCGCTGAAGGCACCGCCGGGAGTGACCGGCGGCGGGATGTCATTGATCGAGTCCAGGGTGCGGGTGCCGATCACCACCATGTAGTAGAAGGGGTAGATCGACAGCAGGGTCGCCAGGACGAGGGCGAGATAGGTCAACGGGCTGGTGCGCCAGAGACGCTTGGATGCGGAGATCATCGGGGGCTCCTCACTTGGCCGCGCGGCGGACGAGGACGAAGTTGAGCAGCGACATCAGGCCGATGATCATGAAGAGGGCCCAGGCGACCGCCGCCCCGTAACCGGCGCTGTTCAAATTCGTGATGCCCATCTCGTACATGTACATGGCCAGGGTCTGGAATTCGCGCTGGGTGCCGCCGATGATGTTGCCGTTGGCGAAGAGCAGTGGCTCGGTGAAGAGCTGCATGCCCCCGATCGTGGAGAGGATGACCACGAAGATGAACGTCGGCCGGAGCAGCGGCAGGGTGATTCGCCAGAACTGCCGCCACTGGCCGGCGCCGTCGATCTCCGCCGCCTCGTAGAGGTCCCGGGGGATCGCCTGCATGCCGGCGAGCAGGATCAGGGTGTTGTAACCCGTCCACCGCCAGTTGACCATGGACGCGATCGCCGTCCAGGAGCTCCAGGTCTGCCCATCCCAGTCGATCTGGTCGATCCCGACGAACCCGAGCAGCCAGTTGACCAGCCCGTACTCCCGCTGGTACAGCATGCCGAAGACGATCGCGACCGCGGCGACCGAGACGACGTTCGGGATGAAGATGGCCAACCGGAAGAAGGCCTTGGCCCGCAGCAGGGTGCGGTTGAGCAGGTTCGCCAGAAAGAGCGCCAGCAACAGCTGCGGGACGGTCGACAACGCGAAGATGCCGAACGTGTTGATCAGCGCGTTCCAGAAGTATTCGTCGGTGAGTAGCCGGGTGTAGTTGTCAAACCCGATGAAGGTGCGATCGCCGATCAGATCCCAGTCGTGCAGCGACATCCAGGCGGTACGCAGCATCGGGTAGAGCCCGAAGATGCCGAAGACCAGAAAGAACGGCGTGATGTAGAGGTACGGCGAGTACTTGATGTCCAGGCGGGCCAGGGAGAGCCGCCAGCGCTTGGGGGTGCCGCCGGGCGGGGGTGGTGCTGCCGGTGTCGGCGGGGCCGCGGTGGTCGAGTGGCTCATGTCAGCGCTCCGCTGCATTCCGTGCCGACCTGCGGTGCTGGCAGGTCAAGTCGACCAGCGGCCCGCTCAGGGTGGCTCATGGGGTTCCTTTCCTGGCAGGGTTGGTGCCCTCGCGCAGGGCGCGACGCACCACGCAGTACCAGCAGGTGGCCGCACCCCGGTCCGGGACCGACCGGTGGCGCCCGGAACGGTGTCCGAACGCCACCAGGTCGGATTCACTCAGAAGGCGCCCTGAATCTCGGCGTCCTTGACGAACTGCTGCCAGGCCTCGTCCTCACTGGCCTGTCCGTTCTCGTACGCCCGCAGCGCCAGCCCGAAGGCGTTCTCCTTCACCGCCTGGTGCTTCGGCCCCAGGTGGATCGGCTCGATCTTGCTCACGCTCTCGCCGAAGATCTTGCCGGTCGGGGCGCCGCTGAAGTACTCGTTGGTGTAGCTGAGGAACGCCTCGTCCTGCAGCGCCTCCAGGTGGGTGGGGAGCGGACCCTTGGCCTTGAAGGCCTCCACCTGGCTGGTGGCGTTGGTCAGGAACTCGGCGAGCTTCGCCGCCTCCTCGTGGTAGGCGCTCTGCTCCGGCACGGCCAGCCAGGAGCCGCCCCAGTTGCCGCCGCCGCCGGGCACCGCCGCCACGTCCCACTTGCCCTTGTTCGCCTCGCCGGAGTTCTCCGCGACGATGCCAAGCATCCAGGAGGGGCAGAAGGTGGCCGCGAAGCTGCCCTGCTTGAAGCCGGCGGACCACTCCTGTGACCAGGTGGCGGCCTTGGCGGAGATGTCGACCATCGAGATCGCGGTGTCCCAGGCCGCCTTCACCGCGGGGCTGGTCTCCGCGATGATGTTGTTCTCCTTGTCGTAGAAGAGGTCGTCGCCCTGCTGGAAGAGCGAAGCGTCGGAGACGGCGGTGATCGAGTCGATGAGGGCCTTGCCGCCACTGCCCTCCTTGTACGCCCGGCCGGTCTCCAGGAAGCTGTCCCAGTCCGGCCAGAGCGCCGACACCTCATCCCGCTCGGTGGGCAGGCCAGCCGCCTCGAAGAGATCCTTGCGGTAGCAGACGGCGAGGCTACCGACATCGGTCGGCAGACCCATCAGTCGGCCGTCCGGCGCCTTGCCCAGCTCCCACTTCCAGGGCAGGTAGTCCTCGGAGTGGTCGTCGGTCAGCGGGGCGAGATCCACCCAGTTACGCGGGTTGGACTTGAACTCGTTGAGGATGCCCTCCTCCAGCGCGATCACGTCACCCGCACCCTTGCCGGTGGCCAGGTAGCGCACCAGCTTGGGCCGGTACTCGCCCAACTGCGCCGTCTTGCGCAGCTCGATCTTGATGCCGGTGTCCTTCTCGTACTGTTTGATGAGTTCTTCGTAGCCGAACTCGCCGAACGTATCGACGATCAGCTTGCTGGGCTTCTCGCCCGCGGCCGGCTCGTCATCGTTGCCGCAGGCCGCGAGACCGCCGACGGCGGTGATCGCGGCAAGGGCGCTGGCCGCCAGGCGGGAACGCCGCGTGGTGAGGCTCATCCTGACCCCTCTTTTCGATGTGAGGCTGCGTCTGTCGTGATGGGCGATGCGGTACGGGGCGTCGGCCGACGATGATGGATTCGACGACGGTCCGGCGTGGACAAATGAGCCGTACCACATCACTGGGAACGCTCCCATGAGATTGCCGGGAGGTGTCAGACGTGTCAATAGGCCGATGGGGGTGAATCCCAGATCGTTACCGCGCGCTCATGATCCCCGCTGCGAAAAGGTGCTTTTCCCGGGTCAGCGCCCCGAAGTGGCGAAATAGGTCAGCAGAATCGACGAAGCAACGTGCCCACCCGACCGGAATCGAAGACGGCCGGATCAAAGCGGTCCCCTGCCCAGTCCCGCAACATGTGATGCTCGGGATGACCCGGATCAGCGAACGCGGCCAGCAGCTCCAGATAGCTGGCCGGACCGCCGACATCCTCCGGCGGGCACGCCCGTTCCCCATCCAGACAGTCGGGATAACGCTCCTCCGGATCGGCTAGGAGGACGTCCTCCACCACCAGATCGTGCTCCCACCAGTTGCCGAAGTCGTAGGTGTAGTGGAACCGGCTGCCCTTACCGACCACCGCGTCGAGCCGCACCTCCAGCTCGTCACGGAGCGACAGCTCGCCGTCCGGGTCGGGCTCCCCGAACTGCTCACCGTCGACCTCGAACGAGTGCAGGTGGCAGTCCCGCCAACCCATCGCGTGCTGCACCACCCGGTGCACCCGGTCCAGGGTGAAGCCGCCCGGGACCAGCACCCGACGCCAGACCAGCGGCCGGACCCCGGCCAGAGAAATCCGCAGCTGGAAGATCTGACGCGGCATGCTATCCCGTCCTCCCGCAGAATAAGCTGCGACCATGATCTGCCGAGCGTGCCGGGCGAGGCGGCACGACGACTGTCGCGGCCAAAACTGGTGTGACTGCCAGCACCGTACCCCTCCACCACCCCCTCCGGTCACGGGTCCGGCCAGCGAATGACCGTCGAAACGCCGATTACCGCTCTCTGGCCGGCACCGTCCAGCATGCCGCTCGACGACTCCGCGCTCACCGCCTGCTACGGCCGAACCGACCTCAACTCCGCGGAGGCCCCGCGCACCGGGGGTCCCGATCGATCACGCCTGCGCGTCAACTTCGTCACCAGCGTGGACGGCGCGGTCACCGTCGACGGCTATTCGGCCGGGCTCTCCGGCGAGCCGGACAAGCGGGTCTTCCGCCTGCTGCGGATGCTCTGCGACGCTCTCGTGGTCGCCGGCGGCACGATGCGCCACGAGCGGTACCGGCCACTCCGGCTGGACGAGCGACGCCGTGCCTGGCGCCGGGAACACGGCCTACCGGAGTGCCCGACCCTGGTCGTGGTCTCCGGCTCGGCCAACCTCGACCCGACCCATCCCGCCCTCGCCGACGCACCGGTACGCCCGATCGTGCTCACGCGCACCGCCGCCACCGCCCCGCCGGGCCTGGCCGACGTCGCCGACCTCGTCGAATGCGGCGACGACCGGGTGGACCTCGCCACCGGCCTGGCCGAGCTGCGTCGCCGCGGGCTCGACCAGCTGCTCTGCGAGGGCGGCCCGCACCTCTTCGGCGCGCTCACCGCCGCCGACCTGGTCGATGAGGTCTGCCTGACCGTCGCCCCGCTGTTGGCCGGCGCCGGGCCGGGCCGGATCACCGCCGGGGAGCCCAGCCCGGTGCGGCACCTGCCGCTGCGGCACGTGCTCGCCGCCGCCGACGGCGGGCTGCTGCTTCGCTACGCCCGCGACTGACCCCACCCGCCCGCGGCAGCACCCGCGAAGCTGTCCCGGCGGGGCGTCGCGCACCCGGCCTATCGCGGCGCGGGCGCCGCGCACCGGACCTATCGCGGCGTGGCATCGCGGGCCGGACCTATCGCGGCGCGGCGTCGCGGGCCTCGCAGATCCGGCCGGTGAAGGCGGGGTCCGCCTCCCGCCCCGCCGACCAGACCGGGTTGATTCCCAGGGCCAACGGCGGTGGCTGCCAGGCCGAGCCGATGCGCTGGAGCACCTCGTACTGCATCTCGGACCGCTGCACCGAATCGCCGGAGAGGAAGTCGAGCACCAGGTCCGCGACGTCGGCCCGGCCGACCAGCTCACCGTGGAACGCGGGCAGCTCGTACACCGGGATCCGGTGGTACTGGCCGGGCGGCGCCTCGATCGCGGTGACCGTCGGCAGGAAGGCCACCATCCGCACCCCCGCCACCGGGCAGAGCGTACGGTTTCGGTAGAACGGGGCATCGGCCAGCAACGAGCGGATGAAATCCTGGTCCGGCTCCTCCTCCGAGGTGTCGGTGAGGTTCCAGAGCGACTGCAGCGCGCGCAGTTCCCAACCGGCCACCACACCCCACCCCCGCCTGATCTCCGCGGGTGGGTAGTACACCCGGCCCGGCATCACCAGCGGGCTGAACAGCAGCACCGCCTCCACCTCCGTCATCGGCCACCGCTCCAGGTAGGTCCGGGCCACCATGGCCCCCTCACTGTGCCCGAGCAGGGCGATCGGCCGGTTGGTCCGCTCGTGCAGGACCTCGACCTGCTCCGCCAACAGGGCCGCGCTGTCGCCCAACGACCGGTGGGTGGCCACCGCCGTGTACGGCAACGGCCGGTTCTGTTCATCCAGTCCGAGGTAGGAGAACCGCTCCACCCGCGGATCCGCCGCCGGCTCACCGTCGTACTCGGAGTCGTGCCCACCGAGGGCGATCACCGCGTACGGGACCGAGTCCGGCAACGGCTCTGTCATGATCGGCGGTCGCCACCCGCCGCGCCCGCCCTGGACCCGCTCGGCCGCCAGCGGCATCGCCGGGAAGCTGAGCAGGATGAGCGCCACCAACAGCGGCACCACCGGTACGAGCCGGAGGCGAACCCGGCCGGGGGCCAGAGCGGCGGCGACGCTCTTCCGCCAGAGCAGGCCGTTGACCGCACCCCAGAACGCGGCCAACGGGACACCCCACCAGATGGGCACCGCCGACAGCACCGCACCGCCGATGGTGAGCACGATGAAGTTCAGCCACGCCCAGCCCACCACCTCGAGCCGCGGCAGACCCCGCCACCAGTGCGCGGCCACCCCGGCCCGCAGCAGGAACGGGGCGAGCAGCAGCAACGGCAGCAGCGAGGCGATCAGATACCAAGAGAGCCCGGTCGTGGCGAAGGCCATCGCCAGCGCCACCCAGGGCGAGAGGAGCACCGCGGTGAGGATGGCGATCCAGATGTTGCGCCGCAGCAGCCAGCGCCACGACGGACGGGGGATGTCGTCCGGCCAGGCCAGGTTCGCCAGGACGGTGGTGAGGACTCCCCGCAGCGCCGACATCCCCACCAACGTGATGAAGAACCCGGGGATGGTGCGGTGGTAGACGAACAGCCAGCGCAGCTCCTGGAAGGTGCCGTACGGCCAGACGGCGCTCACCTGCGGCGACAGCCCGCGCACAGCCTGGAACCCGAGCACCGCGATGATCGTCGCCTCCACCGCCGGTAGCACCGCCGCCAGTGCGACCAGCGCCTTGAACCGACCGCGGGGCGTCCGCAGCCACTCCTCCCGCAGCTTCATCCGTTACAGCATCGCCCAGCTCTCGCCCGGCTCGTGGCGAATCCGCCGACAGCAGGCACGGCGTGGTCTCCGCCGCGTCACGTGGCGGCTGGTCGTAGGTCTCGGGCAGGATGCAGGACGTGTCTGCCGACCTCGCCCCCCAGCCCCACGGAGTGACCCGATGACCGACGACGCCGCGGACAGCCCGGGCGAGCTGGTCGGCCGGGTGCTCGGCACCGCCGACGCCACCCCGCTGCAGTTCTGGACGGCGGTCTCCCCCACCAGCTACCTGCAGCTCGACGACGTGGTGGCCACCCGGCGCGAGCTGCCGGACCGGGAGCCGGTGACGATCGCCGGGGTGGTCACCCAGGTACGCGCTCGACACGAGGGCGCCCAGTTCGACTCCGACGTCTTCGCGATCGCCGACGGCATGCTCCCCGCCCAGGTACAGGAGGCCGCCGAGATCACCACCACCCGGGTCGACCCGGAGCTCTACGTTCCGCCGTCGCCGGGCGCCGTCGTGCACCGGGCCGAGGGGGACGCCCGGGCCCGGGCGCTGCACTTCGACCGGATGGAGCGGCGGATCCCGATGGGTACCGGCCGCGACGGGGTGCCGGTCTACCTCAACGCCGACTTCCTCGACGGCACCCGGGGCGCGCACGTCTCCATCTCCGGCATTTCCGGCGTCGCCACCAAGACGAGCTTCGCCACCTTCCTGCTCTACTCGGTCTTCCGCTCCGGCGTCCTGGGCGGGGACGCGGTCAACGCCAAAGCTCTGATCTTCAACGTCAAGGGCGAGGACCTGCTCTTCCTCGACCACCCCAACACCCGGCTGGACGAGTCCACCCGCACGGCGTACGCCCGGCTCGGTCTGGACGCCGCGGCCTTCGGAGACGTACGGGTCTACGCTCCGCCCCGGGCCGGTGACGCCACCGGCACGCCGGATGTGAGTAGTCGGCTCAGCGGGGTGGACAGCTTCTACTGGACGCTCGACGAGTTCTGCGCCGACCGCCTCCTGCCGTACGTCTTCGCCGACGCCGACGACGAGCGCCAGCAGTACACGATGGTGGTGCACTCGGTCACCGCCCACCTGGCCCGCTACGCGCAGCCCGCCGACGGTGGGGTGAGCATCGACGGGGTCCGCCTCGGCAGCTACGCCGACCTGGTCGATCACATCGTCGAGCAGCTCAACGATGACGAGACCCGGGGCGACTGGGCCGGCAGCGCGGTCGGCCTCGGCACCGTCAACGCCTTCGCCCGCCGGTTGATCGGCAGTAAGAAGGACCTGTCCCGGCTGATCCGCGGCGATCTGGCCACCCGGCGCCCGCACCGGATCAACACCGCGGAGTCGGCGCAGGTCACCGTGGTTGACCTGCACAACCTGCCGGACCGGGCGCAACGGTTCGTGGTCGGCGTGACGCTCAAGAGCGAGTTCGAGCGCAAGGAGAAGACCGGCACGGCCAAGCCGCTGCTCTTCGTCGTCCTCGACGAGCTCAACAAGTACGCCCCCCGCGAGGGCTCCTCCCCGATCAAGGAGGTGCTGCTGGACATCGCCGAGCGGGGCCGCTCCCTCGGGGTGATCCTGATCGGCGCGCAGCAGACCGCCAGCGAGGTGGAGCGGCGCATCGTCACGAACTCGGCGGTCCGGGTGGTGGGTCGACTCGACCCGGCCGAGGCGTCCCGCCCCGAGTACGGTTTCCTCCCGCCGGCGCAGCGGCAGCGGGCGCTGCTGGCGAAGCCGGGCACGATGTTCGTCAACCAGCCCGACATCCCGGTGCCCCTCTGCCTGGAGTTTCCGTTCCCCGCCTGGGCGACGCGGGTCGCGGAGGCGGGCGCGGTGCCCTCCCAGACCCTCCGGTCGATCACCCAGTCGGCCGACCCGTTCGCCGTGGTGGGCTCCGGTGACGACGACATCCCGTTCTGAGGTGATTTGAGCCGTGAAGATCCTGCACACCTCCGACTGGCACGTCGGCAAGGTTCTCAAGGGGCAGTCCCGGGCCGAGGAGCAGAAGGCCGTCCTCGCCGGGGTGATCGAGGTGGCCCGGCGGGAAGCGCCGGACCTGATCATCATCGCCGGCGACCTCTACGACACCGCCGCCCCCACCCCCGAGGCGACCCGGTTGGTCACCCGCGCGCTGACCGCGCTGCGCCGTACCGGCGCCGACGTCGTCGCGATCGGCGGCAACCACGACAACGGCGCGGCGCTGGACGCGCTGCGGCCATGGGCCGACGCCGCCGGCATCACCCTGCGGGGCAACGTCCGCGAAGACCCCAACGAGCACATCATCGACGGTACGACCGGCGGCGGCGAACGCTGGCAGCTCGCCGCGCTGCCGTTCCTGTCCCAGCGGTACGCGGTCCGGGCCGTGGAGATGTACGAGCTGACCGCCGCCGAGGCGAACCAGACGTACGCCGACCACCTGGGGCGGATCGTCACCCGGTTGACCGAGGGCTTCACCGAGCCGAACCGGGTGCACCTGGTCACCGCCCACCTGACCGTGGTCGGGGCGGCGACCGGCGGCGGCGAGCGGGACGCGCACACCGTTCTGGGCTACGCGGTGCCGGCGACGGTCTTCCCCGGCAGCGCACACTACGTCGCCCTCGGTCACCTGCACCGCGCCCAGCGGGTCGACGGCGGGTGCCCGATCCGCTACAGCGGCAGCCCGCTGGCGGTCGACTTCGGCGAGCAGGAGAACGTCCCGTCGGTGACCGTGGTCGAGGTGACCGCCACCACGGCGGCCCAGGTACGTGAGGTGCCCATCCCCGCCGCCGCCACCCTGCGGACCGTCCGGGGCACGCTCGCGCAGCTCGCCGAGGTCGAGGTGCCGGACGCCTGGCTGCGGGTCTTCGTCCGGGAGCAGCCCCGGGCCGGCCTCCGCGAGGAGGTGCAGGAGCTCCTCCCCCGCGCCCTGGAGATCAGGATCGATCCGGAGCTGGTGCCCGCGCCCGGCGGCGGGGCCCGCGTCGCCCAGCGCGCCGGCCGGTCACCGCGGGAACTCTTCGGCGACTACCTGGACGACCGGGGGCACGCCGACGACGACGTCCGGGGACTCTTCGACGAGCTCTTCGAGGAGGTCGAGCACTGATGCGACCGATGCGACTGGATCTCGACGGCTTCACCGTCTTCCGGGCGGCGACGACGATCGACTTCACCGACGCCGACTTCTTCGCGCTGGTCGGGCCGACCGGCTCCGGCAAGTCCACCGTGTTGGACGCCATCTGCTTCTCGCTCTACGGCACCGTACCCCGGTGGGGTGGCACCCGCGGGTTGGCGAACGCCCTCGCCCCGTCGGCGGCCGAGGCGCGGGTCCGGCTGGTCTTCGAGTCGGCCGGCGACCGCTACGTGGCCACCCGGGTGGTCCGGCGGGACAGCCGGGGCAACGTCAAAACCTCCGGCGCCGGCCTGCAGCTCATGCCGCCCGGCTTCGACCCGGCCAAGCTCGACACCGGGCTCAGCCCGGAGGACCTGGGCGAGGTGCTCGCCGGCACGGTCGCCGAGATGGAAGACGCGGTACTGACGGCGGTCGGGCTGCCGTATGAGCAGTTCACCAGCTGTGTGCTGCTGCCGCAGGGGCAGTTCGCCGACTTCCTGCACGCCCGACCGGCGAAACGGCAGGAGATCCTGGTCAACCTGCTCGGCCTCGGCGTCTACGAGCAGGTACGGGAGAAGGCGGGGACCCGGGCCAGCCAGGCCGAGGCGAAGTTCGAGGTCGTCAACCAGACCCTCACCGGCCTCACCGACATCGACGACGCCACCCTCGACGAGGTTTCGGCCCGCGTCGAGCAGATGCGGGAGCTGGCCACCGCCGTCACCGCCGCCGTTCCCGAACACGCGGCGGCGCACACCGCGGCCTCGGAGGCGGGCGCGGCGCTGACCGCCCTCGACACCGACCTGGCCGTGCTCGACGCCGTACGCGCCCCCGGCGGGGTGGCCGAGGTGGCCCGGGCGGTGGCGACCGCACAGACCGAGGCGGACCAGGCCACGACCGTGGTGGCGCTCGCCGAGGAGCGGGAGGAGAAGCTCCGCGGCGAGCTGGCCGCCGCCGGCGACGAGAGCGCGCTGCGCCTGCTGCTGCGGGCGTACGAGGACCGGGCGGAGCTGACCGGCGAGGCCGAGACGGTCCAGACGGCGGTGGCGGCGGCCCAGGCCGGGCACACGGCGGCGACGGCGGACCTGACCGCAGCGCAGGCGGCGGCCGAGCAGGCCGAGGCCGACCTGGCGGCGGCCTTCCAGGCGCATGAGCAGGCCCAGGCGACCGACCTGGCGATGGCGGTGCGGGAGCAGCTGCACGACGGGGCCACCTGCCCGGTCTGCGAGCAGACCGTCGCCCAGGTTCCGGCGGTCCCGGCCACCTCGGCGGTGTCGGCGGCGGTCGCGGCCGGTAAGGCGGCGCGGGCGGCCAGCGAGACGGCCAAGGCCACCGTGGCGCAGCGGGACGGCGCCGCCCGCGAACGGGAACGGGAGCTGGTGGCGGCGCGGGTCCGGCAGGAGCAGCTCGACGCACGGCTGGCCGCCCTGCACACCCAGCTGGCCGACGCCCCGGAGCCGGCGGCGCTGCACCAGGCGTTGGCCGAGCACGGGCGGCTGCGGCAGGAGCTGGAGGAGTCGGCGGCGGCGGTCCGCGCCGGCCGGGACGAGGTCCGCCGGGCCCGGGCCGCGGTGGACTCCGCGCAGGAGCGGCTCCGCAAGACCTGGCGGGCCTTCGACACGACCCGGGACGGGCTGGCCCGCTTCGGCCCGCCGGCCACCGACCGGGAGGACGTGGCGGCGGCGTGGACGACGCTGACCGACTGGGCCACCGCCGAAGTGGCGCGACGGCGCGCCGAGCGGCCCGACCGGGTGGCGGCGGTGAGCGCGGCCGAGGCGCAGGTGGCCGCGGTCCAGGCGCGGATCGGCGGGCTCCTCGCGGCGGCCGGGGTGCCGGCCACCGGCGACCCGGGCCGCGACACGGCGGTCGCCCTCGAACGGGCCGAGGCGCAGCTGCGGGAAGTGACCCGCCGCCGGGAGCAGGCCGGTGAGCTACGCGAGCAGCGCGCCACCTACGAACGTGAGGCGCAGGTGGCCCGCGCGCTCGCCGGGCATCTGCGGGCGAACAACTTCGAACGGTGGCTGCTCGCCGAGGCGCTCGACCTGCTGGTGGACGGGGCGTCGACAATCCTGCGCGAACTCTCCGGTGACCAGTACGACCTGGTCCACGACAAGGGAGAGTTCTTCGTCGTGGACCACCACGACGCCGGCCTGCGCCGGGGCGTACGCACCCTCTCCGGCGGGGAGACCTTCCAGGCGTCGCTGGCGCTCGCGCTGGCCCTGGCCGAACAGCTCGCCGGGATGTCGACCACCGCGGCCAGCCTGGAGTCCATCGTGCTGGACGAGGGGTTCGGCACCCTCGACACCGCCACCCTCGACACGGTGGCCGCCACGTTGGAGAACCTGGCCGCGCGGGGCGACCGGATGGTGGGCGTGGTCACCCACGTGCCGGCGTTGGCCGAGCGCATACCGGTCCGCTTCGAGGTCCGCAAGGACGCCCGGTCGGCCCGGATCGAACGGACCGGCCGGTGAACGCCGACGGCGGGCGGGGGCGACCCGGGTGACCCGCTTCTTCGTCGACGCGTGGGACCCGGCGTACGGGGCCTCGTTCGAGGCCGCCGCCGACGGCCCGGCCGCGCCCAGCAGCGCCCGGGTCGAGGCCGACCACGAGCTGCCCGCGGTCGACTGGCGGGCGGTCGGGCCCCGGCCCGGCGTGCACGCCCCGGCCGTGGTGCTCCTCGTTGACGGGGTACGCCGAAACGACGCCAGCCTGTGGCTGACCGAGCCCGACGGGGTCTCGTACCCGGGGCTGGCCGCCTCGTACGCGGCCGGGGTGGTCCGCTGCGACCTGGAGCGCGGCGCGGCCGAGCTGGCCGGTGCCCGGGTGGAGCGGGGGCTCTTCACCGCCAGCCCGTCCGCGGTGGACGTGCGCGCCGGCAACGTCCACTACCCGGTGCACCGGGTCGGCGGCAGCGGCGAGCTGGCCAAGCTGCCGGCGGCGGTGCAGGGGCCGCTGACCGCGCTGGAGGTGGCGGTCTCCAGCGCCGCCCGCAGCGACGATGATCTGCTGGTGGTGGATGGGCCGCTGCGCAACCGGCGGCTCCTGCCCCGCACCCTCGGCTACGTGAAAACCCAGCACAGTCAATACCTGGACGCCCGGCTCACCGCGGTGGTCACCGGGCTGACGGCCGGGCAGCGCTCCCCGGTGTTCCGGCTCGGCACCGCGTGGGGCGGCTGGTCCTGGTACCTGCGGCTGCCGGTCGCCGGTGGTGCTCCCTGGGCGGGCATCGTGCGGGTGGAGTGCTCCACCGAGCTGGACATCGCGGCGGCGGTCGCGTTGGCGGACCTGTCCGTGGTGACCCTGCCCCGCTTCGCCTCCACCCCGTACAAGGACCCTCGGGCGCCGCAGAATCTGATCCCCATCGCCGGCCTGGAACGCCGGCTGCGACGGATGATCGGCGACTCCCGGCTGCTGCACCGCGCCCTGGTCGCCGCCGCGCGCAGCGCCACGCCCGCCGCCGCGCAGCCACCCGGCGGTGCGGGCTGATGGGGCGCCGCCGCTCCACCGACCGGGCCGCCGTCGAGGTGAACACCGGGGTGGCCGAGCTGGTCCCCGACCCGGACCGGGCGGGCTCCTGGACGCTGCTGCTCGACGGCGCACCGCAGTCACATGTGGATCTCACCGACCCCACCCACCTGGAGTTCGAGTACGTGCGCCGGCTCGGCGCCGCGATCGACCTGCTCGCCCCGGCCGGCGCCCCGCTCCGCCTGCTGCACCTCGGCGGCGGCGCGCTGACCCTGCCCCGGTATGTCGCCGCCACCCGTCCCGGCTCGACCCAACGGGTCTGCGAGGTGGACGGCGCGCTGGTCGAGCTGGTCCGCCGGGAGCTGCCCTGGCCCCCCAACCCACGACTACGGGTACGCGTCGCCGACGCCCGGGAAGCCCTCACCGGCCTCCGGGACGCCAGCATCGACATCGTGGTCGCCGACGTCTTCGCCGGCGCCCGCACCCCCGCCCACCTGACCTCGGTGGAGTTCGCCGCCGAGGTGGCCCGCGTCCTCCGACCCACCGGCTGGTACCTGGCGAACATCGCCGACGGCCCGCCGCTGCGGCACGCCCGCCGACAGGTCGCCACCGTCCGATCGGTGCTACCGAAGGCGGCGCTGGTCGGCGACGCCGCGGTGCTGCGGGGCCGCCGCTTCGGCAACCTGGTGCTGCTCGCCGGCCGCAGCACCCCACCGGTGCCCGAGCTGACCCGGCGGGTCTCCGGCGACTGGTTCCCGGGCCGGGTACTCGCCGGCGAGGAGCTGATCCGGTTCACCGGGGGTGCCCCGGTCGTCCACGACACCGACGCCACCGACTCCGCACCACCCCCAGCGGGGATCTTCTCGGTCGACCGTTGAGAACGGCCTGAACCCTGGCCCCGGTAGTGCCGCGCCGCCGCCCACCCGGATACCGACCAGCCGGCCACTTTCGACTGATCCGCAGCGTCTATACGATGACGGGAATGCCGACGAAACAGCTGAAGGTTGGCCTGCGGGTACGCGATCTCGACCGGTCGTTCGATCTCTACCGACGGCTCGGCTTCCGGCACCTTCCACAGCCCGAGCAGACGAAGCTGCGCTACCTGACCTACGGTCACACCTGGCTCATCCTGTCGGATCTGCACCAGCACGGCTACCACCACGCCGAGCGCGAGCAGCAGACCAGGCAGGGCCCGGTCGGGCTCGGCTTCGTCCTCGTCGTACCGACCGTGGATCTCGACGCGACGTGGCGGCTCTGGCAGGAAGAGGGCCTGACCGTGACCCTCGACCCGGAAGACGTCGGATGGGCGCGCATCTTCTACGGCCTGGACCCGGACGGCTACGAGGTCATGTTCGAGCAGTTCCCCGGCTAGAACCAGGAGACCGCGACCAGTGCGACCTCGCGGCCCCGTAAAGGACATACGGCTGCACGAAGTCCCAGCACTGGCGGCTACGGCGAGTTAGCCAACAGAGTACCTTGCGAGAACCCTGGCAAAGACCCCGTCCGGCACCTACATCAACACCACGTCCTCAATCACGAACCACAGACCATGTATCGAGTATGGCCCTCAATCAAACGCATGTCGCTCGGCATCTTCCCTTGTCCGGTACAGCTCACCCCAGCCGATGACCTCAAGCTCATCACGCCCAATTGGAGTGCGAACAATATCGAATTCGGCGCGCGGTATTGAAATGAAGACAAAACAGGGGAACTCATTCACCGGATCCAAAGAAGCATCCTCATGCCGCGGGACCAAGATCACCGTCTGGATGTCGGAATTCCGATTAAAATCTTGCCCGACCACTGCTGGCGACAGCTGGGCAACTACCGCAGTCTTGCCAGTATCGAACACTAGGAAGCGTTCGAGCCGACACTCACGCACGCGTTCGAATCGAACACTGTCCAGTGAGCTCAGGTAGAGGGTGTCTATGGCCAAGATGCCCCACCTGCCCTGGAATCGCCTCCATAGACTCGATAGATCTTCTGTCCGACCGACGGTACAACGGGACGAGCGCCTGCGCTACTCCCGCCGCCGGCGCTGCCTCCACCGCCAGCAGCGGAGATCGCGCTGGATCGTGCACCGCTGGCTGCCGTTTGTACGGCAGCTTTGCCTCCCATTCCGGAGGGCGACCGCCACTGAGGATCCGAAGGCAGCTCGACCGATGAGGGCGATGCCTGCATCTAGCAGTCCTCCGATAGCGCCTTCAATGGCGCGTCATAGCGTAATCTCACCTGCGAGGCGCCCTCTCGAACCGAGTGATAAAAGCCTGAGAACTCCTATCCTTCCAGTTCAGAGGGCAATTTCTATATCCGGGGTCCTGCCGGGATCACCTTCATCGGTGGATCGAGGCTCAGAGGCTTGCCGGGTCCGGCCAGCTACTGCGACGCTGCCGCGTGCGCACGCCGATGCCCTGACAACCCGCACGGCGTCCTAACACCGGCCCAGTTCCCGTGAATTCGGCGCTGACCACCAGCACCACCGGTGGCCCGGTCGGGGCGGAAAGCAGACCGGACCACAGTCGGCGTACCCGCTGACAGCAGGTCGCGGTGCGTGGTGACAGCATGTCGGGGTGTCCGGGACCGAACCCACCGCCCGCCGGTTGCTGCACCCGCCGGCCGGGTACCGGCTGGCCGCGTCGGTCCGGCCCCTCACCTTCAGCCCGTATGACCCCTGCGCCCGAATCGTCGCCGGGGCGCTCTGGTGGGCCACCCGCACCCCGGACGGACCCGCCACCCTCGCCCTACGCCCCGACGCCGGCCACCTGGTCGCCGAGGGGTACGGCCCCGGCGCCGACTGGGTGGTGCAGCAGGCTGACGCCCTCGCCGGCCTCCGGGACGACCTGACCGGCTTCGCCGAGTTGGCCGCCGCGCACCCGGTGGTGGCCGACCTGGCCGCCCGGCACCGGGGGCTGCGGCTGCCGACCAGCGGCCAGGTCTTTCCCCGGGTGTTCCGGGCCATCCTCGAACAGCGGGTGACCGGCAAGGAGGCGTACCGGGCGTACGCCGCCACGGTCCGCCACTTCCGGGCGGTGGCCCCCGGGCCAATGCAGCCGCTGCTGTTGCCACCGGAGCCGGCGGCGGTGGCGGCCACCCCGTACTGGGCCTTCCACCCCCTCGGGATCGAACAGCGCCGCGCCGACACGTTGCGCCGGGCCGCCGCGGTGGCCGACCGGCTGGAACGGTGCGCCGACTCGGCCGAGGCCACCCGCCGACTCACCGCCGTCCCGGGGATCGGCCCGTGGACCGCGGCCGAGGTGGTCCGCGTCTCGTACGGCGATCCGGACGCGGTGTGCGTCGGTGACTACCACGTACCGAACACGGTGGCCTGGGCCCTCGCCGGCGAGGCGCGCGGCGACGACGCCCGGATGCTGGCCCTACTCGAACCGTTCCGGGGCCACCGGGGTCGGGTCTGCGTCCTGCTCGCGGCGGCCGGCATCACCGCTCCGAAGTTCGGCCCGCGGGCACCGCTGCGTTCGTTCGCGCGCTTCTAGCCCCCCCCGCCGACGTGCAGCGACGCGCCCGAGCCGGCACGACACCCACCCTTCGCGGAATCCAGAAGTAACGATATTTACCAGCTCCGGTAGCTGACTGTCGTCAAGGGACTCGGGCACCATGGGGCCGCGGCGCTGTGGTTGGCTGGGCCGGTGACCGCTCGCCCGCTGATCGCTCCCGCGACCCCGGCCGACGCCGGGGAGATCCTCACCGTCCAGCTCGCCGCGTACCTGGCCGAGGCGCAGCGCTACGCGGACCCGTTCCTGCCGCCGCTCACCGAGACCCTGGACGAGATTCGGGCCGTGCTCGCCGGCCCGCAGACGGTGCTCACCGCCCGGCTGGGCCATCGACTCGTCGGCTCGGTCCGGGTCCGCGTCGATGGCGTCATCGCCGCCATCGGCCGGCTGGCGGTCGCCCCCGACCAGCAGGGTCGGGGCATCGGTGGTCGCCTGTTACGCGCGGTCGAGACGGTGGCGGGCGCGCGGGTGTGTCGGTTCACCCTCTTCACCGGGGCGGAGAGCGTGCAGAGTCGGCGGCTCTACCAGCGCTCCGGCTACCGGTTGGTGGGCCACGACAAGGACCCGAACGGCGTGCCGCTGGCGCTGCTGGAGAAGACGGTGTCGTCCCGCTGCTGAATCCAGGGGCCCCGCGCCCACCCGGGACCAAGGCTGCTGGGCGCCTGGGAAGGGGCAGCCGTGGCTGGTGTTCCTCCCCACGGCTGTCGGCGCCGTCTGGTTGACTGGTCGCCGTGAAGCTGCCGATCAGCCCGCCGGTCGAGCCGATGCTCGCCAAGAGCGTCCCGCGGATCCCGACCGCGACCGGGATGACCTACGAGCCGAAGTGGGACGGCTTCCGGTGCATCGTGTTCCGCGACGGCGGGGAGGTCGAGCTGACTAGCCGGGGCGGCAAGCTGATGACCCGCTACTTCCCCGAGGTGGTCGAGCAGGCCCGCCGGCAGCTGCCCGAACGCTGCGTGGTCGACGGCGAGTTGATCGTGATCCAGCGCGATCGGCCGGGCGGCCAGCCCCGGCTCAACTTCGAGCTGCTGGCCCAGCGCATCCACCCGGCCGCCTCCCGGGTGAATCTGCTCGCCGAGACCACCCCCGCGGATTTCGTGGCGTTCGACCTGCTCGCCCTCGGCGACGAGTCCCTCCTGGCCCAGCCGTACCCACAGCGGCGGTCCCGGCTGGAGGCGGCGTTGGGCGGTGTCGCGCCACCGATGCACGTCACCCAGATCACCACTGACCCGGACACCGCGCGCCGCTGGTTCGACCGGTTCGAGGGGGCGGGGCTGGACGGCCTGATCGCCAAGCCCGCCGACCTGCCGTACGAGCCGGGCAAACGGCTGATGTTCAAGGTCAAGCACAAGCGCACCGTGGATGTCGTGGTGGCGGGCTTCCGCTGGCACAAGTCCGGCCCGGTGGTCGGCTCACTCCTACTCGGGCTCTACGACGACGCGGGCGTCCTGCATCATGTGGGGGTGAGCGCGTCTTTTCCGATGGCCCGCCGGAAGGCGCTGGTGGACGAGTTGGAGCCATACCGGGGAGCCGGCGACGACCATCCCTGGGTGCACGGCGATCACCAGCGCGGTCAGCGCATCCCGGGCGGGGTCAGCCGGTGGACCGGCGCCAAGAACCTGGAGTGGGAGCCGCTGCGACCGGAGCTGGTGGTCGAGGTGAGCTACGACGCGATGGAGGGCGACCGGTTCCGGCACACCGCCCAGTTCGTCCGGTGGCGCCCGGACCGCAAACCAAGTTCCTGCCGTTACGACCAGCTCGACCGTCCGGTCCGGTTCGACGTGGATCAGGTGCTCCGGGGCGACCCAGAGCACGGTGGCCCCACGTCCGGGCCGGCGTAGCCGGCTACCCCGACCCCGAAAGGTCCACCCCGTGGTTCGCAGCCCCGCCCGCCGGTTCGCCCCGGCCGTACTCCTCCTGGCCAGCACGTTTCTCGCCGCCGGCTGCACCCTGCCGGCGCTCGCGCCGCGCACCGAGGCGCAGCCCTCGGGGCCGTCCGGCGCCGGGCCGACCTGGCAGGCCTGTCCCGAGGTGGCCGAGGAGTTGGTGGGGCGTACCGCACCGAGCATGCGCTATGAGTGCACCCGGATCCAGGTTCCCCGGAACTGGGCCGACGGCGCCGCCGCCACCGCTGGCCCGGGCGCCGGGGAGACTTTCGAAATCGCCCTGCTGCGGGCCCGTTCCACGAACCAGCGGGACCGGATCGGCTCGCTGCTGATCAACCCGGGCGGGCCGGGCGGCTCCGGCGTGGACACCGCCGTCTACCTCTCCTTCCCGGCCGCGCTCGGCGGTCTACCCACCGCGGTCACCGACCGCTTCGACATCATCGGCTTCGACCCGCGTGGGGTCGCCCGTTCCAGTCCGGTGAAATGCATCTCGGACGCCAACCTCGACGCCAGTTTCGGCTACGACCCGGACCCGGAGAGCGAAGAGTCCTTCGACGGTCTCGTCGAGTTGAACCAACAGATCGGGCGCGAGTGCGGCGACCGCTACGGCGACCAGCTCGAGCTGTACGGCACGGAGCAGGCGGCCCACGACATCGACGCGATCCGGGCTGCCGTCGGCGACGAGAAGTTGACCTATCTCGGCTACTCGTACGGCACCCTGCTCGGCGCCACCTACGCCCAACTTTATCCAGAGCGGGTGCGGGCGCTGGTGCTGGACGGGGCCGTTGACCCTCGACTGGACCAGGTAGCCGGCTCGGAGAGCCAAGCCAAGGGCTTCGAGCGGGCTTTCGACAACTTCTCCCTGTGGTGCTCCACCAACCCCGACCGCTGCCCGATCGCTCCCGGTGCGCGGGAGGCGGTCACCTCGGCCATCGACAAGGCGCGGGTCTCCCCGGTTCAGGGCGGCGACGGGCGGGAGGCGACTCCGGGGTGGATCTTCTACGCGGTGGTCTCCTCGCTCTACACCGAGGCCGGCTGGGAGCAGCTGGCCCAGGCGATCGACGAGTTGGCGGGCGGGGACGCGACCGGGGTGTTCCAACTCGCCGACGGGTACGCGGGTCGGGAGCCCGACGGCACCTACTCGAACCTGTTCGACGCGAACCTCGCGGTGAACTGCGCCGACGAGGCGGAGAAGCCGAGCCGGGAGCAGATCCGGGAGCTCCAGTCGCAGTGGCGTGAGCAGTACCCGCTGTTCGGCCCGGCGCTCGCGGTCGGCCTGCTCACCTGCACCGAGTGGCCCGGCGGCCAGGACCCGTACCCGACCGGTGCCGCGGATGGGGCGCCGCCGATCCTGGTGGTGGGCACCACGGGGGATCCGGCGACCCCCTACGAGCAGACCCCGGCGCTGGCCGAGATGCTGGGCGTGGGTCGGGTGCTCACCTGGGAGGGCGAGGGGCACACCGCCTATCCGCAGACGGACTGCATCAGCGCGGCGGTTGACGCGTACCTGGTTGACCTGACCGTGCCAGCTGAGGGGAAGAGCTGCCCGCCCCAGTGACCTTGGTCGCGGCCGGGGCGCGCGCCGTTGTGGCACTCTCCCCGGATGAGCGATGTGATCTTCCGGGAGGCGACCCGGGCCGACCTGCCCACCGTGCTCGACCTGCTCGCCGACGACGTGCTGGGGCGCGGCCGGGAGGTGGGGCAGGTTGACGCCCGCTACGAGCAGGCGTTCGCGGCGATCACGGCCGACCCGCGCAACCAGCTCGTCGTCGCCGAGGCCGGCGGCGAGGTGCTGGGCTGCATGCAGCTCACCTACATTCCTGGGCTCAGCCGGCACGGCGCCGAGCGACAGCTGATCGAGTCGGTCCGGGTCCGCTCCGACCAGCGCGGACGAGGGCTGGGCCGGCAGCTGATGGCCTGGGCGGTCGACCAGGCGCGGGCGCGTGGGTGTGCGCTGGTCCAGCTGACGACCGACAAGTCCCGGCAGGAGGCACACCGCTTCTATCTGGGTCTCGGTTTCGTCGCCAGCCACGAGGGCATGAAGCTGCCGCTGTGACGGCTCAGCGGGGGCGGTCGCGGTCCTTGGACGGCTGCACCCGCTTCGGCTCGCCGGGCATCTTGGGGTGTTCCGGCGGGTAGGGCAGGTCGCCCTGACCGTTGGCGGCATCCCGCTCGACCCACTCCAGCAGGGGCGTGAGATCCCACGGGTTGTCGTCGATGCCGGCGTGCGGGTCCCCGCGCTCGGCCAGCCGGGCCGGCACGCTGCGCAGGTCGAAGTCGTCCGGTTCGGCGTCGGCCAGCTCGTCCCAGGCCAGCGGAGCGGAGGCGGTGGCGCGGGCGTTGGCCCGCAGCGAGTAGGCGCACGCGATCGTCCGGTCCCGGGCCATCTGGTTGTAGTCGACGAAGACCCGGGTGCCGCGCTCCTCCTTCCACCACGCGGTGGTGACCAGGTCGGAGCGGCGCCGCTCCAACTCCCGGGCTAGGGCGATGGTCGCCCGACGGACCTCGACGAAGGTCCAGCGCGGCTGGATCCGCAGATAGACGTGCACCCCCCGGCCGCCGGAGGTCTTCGGCCAACCCGGGACACCCAGCTCGGCCAGGATCCCGCGGAGCTCGACCGCCGCTTCCGCCGCGTCGGCGAAGTCGGTGCCGGGCTGCGGGTCGAGGTCGATCCGCAGCTCGTCGGGGTGGTCCGGGTTGCGGGCGCGCACCGGCCACGGGTGAAAGACCACGGTGCCCATCTGGGCTGCCCACGCCACGTGAGCCAGATCAGCCGGGCAGAGCTCGGCCGCCTTCCGGCCGCTGGGGAAGCTGATCTGCGCGGTGCGCAGCCAGGGGGGCACGCCGCGGGCCGGCACCCGCTTCTGGAAGAAGGTCTCCCCCTCGACCCCCTCCGGGAAGCGTTGCAGGGTGGTCGGGCGCTCGCCGAGCGCTCGCATGATGCCCGGGCCGACGGCGAGGTAGTAGTGGAAGACGTCGGCCTTGGTGAAGCCCCGTTGTGGAAAGACCACCCGCTCGGGGCTGCTCAACCGGACGTGATGCCCGGCGACCTCGATCTCTTCGGCTGCGGCCCTCGTGCCACCCATGGCGCGACCATATGCGATGGCTACGACCTTCGACGTACCGTTGGCGGGTGAGTCTTGACGACAGTGAACTGCCCCGCACCGAGGACGAGTGGCGGGTCCGGCTGAGCCCCGAGGAGTTCCGGGTGCTGCGGGAGCACGGCACCGAGGCCCCCGGGATCGGCGAGTACGTGAACACCAAGACCCCGGGGGTCTACCACTGCCGCGCCTGCGACCTGGACCTGTTCCCCAGCGATGCGAAGTTCGACTCGCACTGCGGCTGGCCGAGCTTCGACGACGCCATTCCCGGGCGGGTTCGGGAGATCGAGGACCGGAGTATGGGCATGGTCCGGACGGAGATCCGCTGCGCCCGCTGTGACAGTCACCTGGGGCACGTCTTCACCGGTGAGGGCTTCACCCCGAGGGACACCCGGCACTGTGTGAACTCGGTGTCCCTCCGGCTGAAGCCGCACGACTCCTGACGGCGCCAACCGGAGCGGCTGCTCGGCGTTCGAGAGGGCCGCGACCGGAACGGATACGGCTATCGACTCCAGCGTCGACCAAGGCTCTGGCCCGGGAGGTAGGTCGCTTTGGCCTGGTCGAGCAGGTCAAGCCACCGCAACGTCACGCTGGGCACCGATTGGAACAGGCGATTCCGCGCGGGGAGACGGTTCCTCCTCCGGGCTGGGCCGAGATCGCTTCCCCAAGCTTGACGAGCTGCCGCCCCAGTCGGAGGCGCCAGGCGCGCCGGCGGGCCGCTGTTGCAGGCAGCTGCGTTTTGCCTAGGAGCGCGGCGTGATGCTGCTCGGCGGTAGCGATGAGAAACAACGGATACATACCACCCCTCCGACACTAGTAAAATAGTTTTGCTGGTGTCGAACCGACCGTAGTACCATGCACGCAACCAGTCAAGCCGTTTCAGCGGTGTTGGGGAGAGTTGGTGGAGTACCCGCGCGACCTCGAGCTCGTCGTAGCGTTCGGCGACTCGGTAGACCCGGAGTCCGGGCGAGATGACCTCGGGTCGCCGGCGCGCCTCGGCCACTGGCTGACTGTCCACGGCTTCCCGCAGTCAACCGGCGACCCCAGCGCGGCAGAGCTTGATCTCGCGGTTCAACTCCGGACCGCCCTGCGGAACGAGTTACAGGCCCGCCACGACAGCGACGAGACCGGCATCAGGCGCGCCCGCGCCCAACTGGAAAGTCTTGCCGCGCGCATTCCCCTACGCGCCTCGTTTAGCGGCCATACGGCTCAACTCGTGTCCGTCCACGGTGGCGTGGCCGAAATGCTCGCGAACGTGCTCAGCGCAATAGTCCGCGCCGACCAGGACGGCACGTGGCGACGGATCAAGATCTGTCATGAGGAGACCTGCGGAGAGGTATTCCATGATCGCTCCAAGAACGCGTCGAAGACGTGGTGTTCAATGAGTGTCTGCGGCAACCGCAACAAGACCAGGTCGTACCGCGACCGTCGGCGCAAGGACACCCGCCCAGCCGTGGAGTGAACAGCCCCACCATCCGGACGAGCGTGACACCCGCCAGTCGCCCGCGTGCACCAAGGCCGACCGTCCGCACCTGGTTTACCGATTCCGGTTGCCGGCCCGGAGTGGATGGTTAACGCTTACCTCAGGAATCCGTACTTTGGGGGAATAGCATGGCGACCTGTGAGGTCTGCGAGAACGATTACTGGTTGACGTTTGAGGTTCGTACGATCAGCGGTGACGTGCACACCTTCGACAGCTTCGAGTGCGCCGCGCACAAGCTGGCTCCGATCTGCGAACAATGCCAGGTCAAGATCGTAGGCCACGGCGTCGAGGTCTCCGGCCGCTTCTTCTGCTGCGCGAACTGTGCCCGGGTCAAGGAGGGAACCGAGGGCGCCCAGGTCCGCGACTCGGTCGGAGCCCGACCCTCCTGAGCGGACGGGGCCAGCAGGGCAGGGCCGGATAGTCACTCCAGGTAGCGGTTTCGGGGCGGAACCAGCCGTGGGGGCGTTCGGGACGCCGATGTTAGCGAGCGGTAAGAAGACTCGGTGCCGCAGCGGGCTAACATCCGGACATGCGCACCATGACCCGGTCAATCCCGATCGCACTGACCATCGTTCTGGCGCTCTCCGCCTGCGGGAGCTCCGAGGACACCGCCGCGGGTGACGAGCCCACCCCCGCCCCGACGACCGCGTCTGCCAGTGCGCCCGCCGGCGCCGCGGCGAGCCCGACCGGCGAGCCGACAGCCGAGGTGCCGCAGACCCTCGACTTCACCGCCCGCACCATCGACGGCGACACGTTCACGGGGGCCAGCCTCGCCGGCAAGCCCACCGTTTTCTGGTTCTGGGCCGCCTGGTGCCCCACGTGCCGGGGTGAGGCCGGCTCAGTGGCGGCCGTACAGCAGGAGAACACCGACCGGGTGAACGTGGTCGGGGTGGCCGGGCTCGGCAGCGGTGACGACGCGATGCGCCGGTTCGCTCAGGACACCGGCATCGAGGGCTTCCCGCAGCTGGCCGACGACGCGGGCGAGGTGTGGCAGCGCTTCGAGGTGGTCTCGCAGCAGTACTACGTGCTGCTGGACTCCACCGGCAAGGTCGTCCACAAGGGTTCGCTCTCCGAGGCCGACCTACGCGAGCGGGTCGCGGAGCTGACCTGACATGGTTGACGCCCCCTACGGTCTCGCGCTCGGCGCCGGGCTGCTCGCCGCCGTCAACCCGTGCGGCTTCGCGTTACTGCCGGCGTACCTGTCGATGCTGGTACTGGGGGACGGCCCGGCGGACGGCCGCGGGCCACTCGCGCCGGTGGGTCGGGCGTTGGCCCTGACCGCCGCCATGACCCTCGGCTTCGTCGCCGTCTTCGGTGGGTTCGGGCTCCTCGCCGGGCCCGCCGCCGACGCCCTGGCCAGCCGCCTGCCCTGGGTGTCGGTCGCGATCGGGCTCGCCCTGGTCGCCACCGGCGGCTGGCTCGTCGCCGGCCGGGCGCTACCGACCTTCGCCCCCCGGATCGCCAACGGTCCCGAGGTCCGGCGCAGCTTCGGATCGATGATCCTCTTCGGTGCGGCCTACGCGATCGCCTCCCTCGGCTGCACCATCGGGCCGTTCCTGGCCGTGGTGGTCGCCGGGTTCCGGGCGGGCAGCCCGCTCGCCGGGGTCGGGCTCTTCGTCGCGTACGCGGTCGGGATGGGGCTGATGGTCGGCGCCGCCGCGCTCGCGGTCGCGCTGGCCCGGGAGTCTCTGGTCCGGCGGACCCGACGGGCCGGGCCGCTGCTCGGCCGCATCGCCGGCCTGCTCCTGGTGCTGACCGGTGGCTACGTCGCCTGGTACGGCTGGTACGAGATCCGGCTCTTCGCCGGCGGCGACGTTAACGACCCGGTGATCGACGCGGCCGGTCGGGTGCAGACCACGATCAGCGGGTGGGTGGACGGTCTGGGCCCGTGGACGATCGGGGCCGCGGTCGCCGCGCTGCTCGCGGCGGCGGTCGCCGGCACGCTGCTTCGCCGACGGCGCTCCGCCGCCCGGCAGCCGGCGTCGGCGTCGGCGTCGGCGTCGGCGTCGGCGTCGGCGTCGGCGTCGGCGGGCGACCTACCATCGCAGGATGCCGCCCACCACTGAACTCCGGACCGCCTCCTTCGCCGACCTGTCCGCCCGCACCTTCCACGACCTGCTCCGGCTACGCGTGGACGTGTTCGTGGTGGAGCAGGAGTGCCCGTACCCGGAGCTGGACGGCCGGGACGTGGAGCCGGGCACCCGCCATCTCTGGCTGGAGCAAGCCGGGACGCCGGTGGCGTACCTGCGGATCCTGGCCGGTCCGGGCGGGCGGCGACAGATCGGACGGGTGGTGGTGGCGAAGGAGGCGCGCGGCGCGGGGTACGCGGGCCGGCTGATGACCGCGGCCCTCGTGGAGGTCGGCGAACGCCCGTGCACCCTGGAAGCCCAGTCACAGCTGGTCGACTTCTACACCCGACACGGGTTCACGGTCACCGGGCCGGAGTACCTCGAGGACGGCATTCTGCACACGCCGATGCGCCGGGACACACCGGCGGCTTAGCACACCGGGGCGCAGGAGCACACCGGGGCGGTGTAGAACACCGCGGATCGCTACCGGGCCGGGGCCCGGGATCACGGCCCGGTAGCGAAGGTGTCGCGGCAGTGCCGGACCAGTCGATCGAGGGCTGGGCTCTTCGTACCGCCCCAGACCAGGGCCAGCAGGGCCGGCTCGGCGAGGTCGACGATCGGCAGCGCGATCAGGCGGCCGTGGTGGTCCCGCGTCATGGACTCGGCGAGGACGGCCACGCCCAGCCCACGGGCGGCGAGGTCGGCGATGGCGTCCGCGGCGCTGGCCTGGACGCTGATGGTCGGCCGGACGTGGTGCCGGGCGCAGGCCCGGTCCAGGACGGTACGGATGCCGGTGCCCTCGGGCATGCACACCAGTGGGTGGTCGGCGAGGTCGGCCACGGTCACTGCCGCTTTCCGGGCGAGGAGATGCCCGGGCGGGACGAGGGCGACGAGTGGTTCGCTGATGATCGTGAGGGAGTTCGAGCCGGCCGGCACGGGATCGGCGGTGCCGATGAGAGCGAGGTCGACAGCACCGGCCTGGACGTCCCGGAGGAGCCGGGCCGAGTGGTGCTCGAGCAGGGTGATCTCCACACCGGGGTGCGCGTGGTGAAACGCCGCCAGGGCGTCGAAGAACGGGGTGATCGTGCACCCGATGACCATGCCGACGGTGAGCCGACCGCGGATGAGTCCGACCACGTCGCCGACCGCCTGCTTCATCGCGTCAGAACAGGCGAGCGCGGCCCGGGCGTGTTCGAGCGCGGCCCGGCCGGCTTCGGTGAGGCTCGCCCTTCGGGTGGAGCGGTCGATGAGGGTGGCGCCGAGTTCGCGTTCGAGCTCGCGGATCTGGGCACTCACTCCGGGCTGGCTGATCCGTACCCGCTCGGCGGCCCGGGTGAAGCTGGCCTCCTCGGCGACGGCGACGAAGTATTCCAGCTGCCGCAATTCCATAACGAGAGATTCTAGCTCTCATAAAAATCATCTGTTGGACTTCTGATGTCACCGCGGGCAGGCTTGGTTCCGGAGGCAGGCGCCGGAAGAAACGCTTCGCTCCGCCGGAAACATCGAGAGGAACACCCATGTCGAACCGGACGAAAGCCATGCAGCCCGAGGACCTCACCCGGCTGTTCGTCGAACGCTCCAACGCCGGCGACGCCGCGGGCGTCGCCGCACTCTACGAACCGGACGCGGTCATGGCCTACCCACCCGGCCACCAGACCGTCGGGCGCGCGGCGATCCAGACCCGGTGGGAGCAGGTACTCGCCAACCGGCCACACTTCACCCCGGAAGCGCCGCTGCCCACGCTGGTCTGCGGCGACCTCGCCCTCACCTCGACGCCGCCGAGCGACGGCGCGGGCGCTCGGGCACAGGTCGTCCGCCGCCAACCCGACGGGTCCTGGCTACGGGTGCTCGACCAGCCGGAGTTCACCACACCGACCTCGGCATGACTCCCCCGAACGCCCTACCCACACCCAGCGATCAGCCGAGGCCCCTCGGCTGCCAGAGCGGCGGAGCCGGCCGGGCCACCGCCGGGTGGGGCGGGCGGCACGGTCAGGGCAGGCTGGCGATGATGTCGGCGATCGTGCGGCGCCGGCCGGTGTAGAACGGGATCTCCTCCCGGACGTGCCGGCGGGCGCGGGAGGCCCGCAGGTCCCGCATCAGGTCAACGATGCGGTGCAGCTCGTCGGCTTCGAAGGCGAGCAACCACTCGTAGTCGCCGAGGGCGAACGAGGAGACCGTGTTGGCCCGCACGTCGGGGTAGCCGCGGGCCATCCCGCCGTGCTCGGCCAGCAGCTCCCGCCGCTCCGCGTCCGGCAGCAGATACCACTCGTACGAGCGGACGAAGGGGTACACGCAGAGATAGTCCCGGGCCTGCTCACCAGCGAGGAACGCCGGGATGTGGCTCTTGTTGAACTCCGCCGGCCGGTGTAGCCCGAGCTGGGACCAGACCGGGGTCAGCGAACGCCCCAGCGTGGTACGCCGGAACCGCAGGTACGCGTCCTGGAGCGCGTCACTCGACGAGGAGTGCCACCAGATCATCAGATCGGCGTCGGCGCGCAGCCCGGCCACGTCGTACGTGCCCCGGATGGTCACGTCCTCGCCGGCCAGTTCGTCGAAGAAGGCGGTCGCCTCCGCGGTGACGTTCTCGCGTAGTGACGGCAGGGCGTGGTTCGCCCGATACACCGACCACATGGTGTATCGGATCGTCGCGTTCAGCTCGTTCAGCCGGGCCGCGTTGGTCTGCTCGGTCATGTCCCGGAACCCTTCAATGCAGTGATGATCTCGTCGGCCGCCGCCGTGCCGGAACGGATACAGACCGGAATCCCGACGCCGTCGTAGCCGGCTCCCGCCAGCGCGAGGGTTGGCCGCTGTGCCCGCAGCGTCGCCCGCGCCGACGCCACCCGCTCCAAGTGGCCCGGCGCGTACTGCGGCAGCGACCCACCCCAGCGCTGCACGTGGGTGGCGATGGGGGTGGGCAGCTCGGCACCGAGCACCGCCGACAGTTCCCGGTACACGGTGTCGACGAGCTCCCCGTCCGGGCGCTGCAGCTGCGCCTCGTCCCCGTACCGGCCGATCGAGGCGCGGACCAGGGTCAACCCGTCGGGCCGGCGCAGGTGCCCCCACTTCGTGGTGAAGAAGGTGGACGCCTTCATCAGCAGCCCCTCGCCGGCCGGGACCAGGAGGCCGGAGAGCCCGGGCAGCTCCGTCGCCGGCAACGCGAGGGTAACCAGGGCGATGCTGGCGTAGGCGAGGTCACCGACGTTCTCGGCGGCAGCCGGGGCGACATCGGCGAGCAGCCGCCCCGCCGGCCGGGCCGGCACGGCCAGCACCACGGCGTCGGCGTGGACCTGCTCCGCGTCACCGTTCGGGCCGACGGTCAGGTGCCAGCCGGCGCCGGCCGGGGTCAGCGCCCGGACCGTCGCGTTCCGCCGGATCGTGGCGCCGCTGGTCGACGCGGCGGCCTCGACCAGGGTACTGAGGCCACCGGCCAGGGTGCCGAAGAACGGCGTACCGGGTGACCGCGGCGCCGCCGCCTGCGCCGCGCGGACCGCGCCGACCAGGGTGTGTTCGATCCGGGCGGTTCGGGCCAGCGCGGGCATCGTGGCGGCCAGGGAGAGGTCGTTGGCGCGGCCGGCGTAGACGCCGCCGAGCATCGGCTCCACCAACCGGTCGACGACCTCGCCACCCAGTCGGGCCCGAACCAACTCGCCCACCGTGACGTCCGCGTCGGGGGGAAGTAACGGCCGACCGGTGTCCACATCGGCCTCCGCGGTCGGGTGGGCCACCGCCGCCACCGCCGCGAGATCACCGGGTACGCCGATCAGCGTGCCTCGGGGCAACGGATGCAGCTCACCGTCGACTAGGAGCGCCGCCTGCCCGACGGTGGGGTGCACGATGTCGTCGGCCAACCCCACCCGGCGGATCAGGGTCACCGCCGCCGATTCCCCGCCGGTGCCGTCGCGCATCAGGAACGCTTCCGCGCCGAACTCCACCGGAGCGCCGGCCAGTTCGCCGGTGCGCAGCTTGCCACCGAGGGAGTCGCTGCGCTCGTAGACCGTCACCTCGGTGTCGGCGGGAGCGTGGTCCCTCAGCTGGACGGCGGCGGCGAGGCCGGCGATGCCACCGCCGACCACCGCGATCCGCCATGGTGTCGCCATGCCACTCAGCTCCTTCCGCTTTCCCGAGCGGTCAACTCGTGGACCAGGGCCACCAGCCGGGTCAGGACGTCGGGGTCGGTCTCCGGTAGCACCCCGTGGCCGAGGTTGAAGATGTGTCCGGGGGCGGCACGCCCCTGCGCCAGCACCCGCCGGACCTCGGCCTCAAGCACCGGCCACGGGGCGAACAGCAGGCACGGATCCAGGTTTCCCTGCACCGCCCGCTGCGGGCCGACCCGACGGGTGGCGACATCCAGCGGCGTACGCCAGTCCACGCCGACCACGTCCGCGCCGGCCTCGCCCATCGCGGTTAGTAGCTCGCCGGTGCCCACCCCGAAGTGGATCCGGGGAACGCCCGCGTCGGCGAGGCCGGCGAGGACCGTCTGGGAGTGCGGCAGCACGTACTGGCGGTAGTCGGCCTCGGAGAGGGCGCCGGCCCAGGAGTCGAAGAGCTGCACGGCGGAGACGCCGGCGTCAATCTGCACCTTCAGGAACGCCAGCGCCACCTCGGCGAGCCGGCCGGCCAGGGCATGCCACAGGTCCGGGTCGCCGTACATCAGGGCCTTGGTCTTCGTGTGGTTACGCGACGGGCCCCCCTCGACGAGGTAGCTGGCGAGGGTGAACGGGGCGCCGGCGAAGCCGATCAGCGGGGTCGCACCCAGCTCACTAACCAGCATCCGGACCGCTTCGTCCACATACTGAACATCGTCGCGGGTGATCGGCCGGATCCGCTCCACATCCGCAGCAGCGGTGACGGGATCGGTCACCACCGGGCCGGTGCCCGGGACGATGTCCAACGCCACCCCGGCGGCGGCGACCGGCACCACGATGTCACTGAAGAGGATCGCCGCGTCAACCCCGTGCCGGCGCACCGGCTGGAGAGTGATCTCGGTAATCAGTTCTGGCCGGCGACAGGACTCCAACATCGCCACGTTCGCCCGGATCTTCCGGTACTCCGGCAGGGAGCGGCCCGCCTGCCGCATGAACCAGACCGGAGTGTGCGGGCCGGGCTCGCGCCGGCACGCACGAACGAAGGGGGAATCGGCCGGATCACCGGGGCGCGGCCCCTCGTCTCGGGCGGCGGCGCCCGTGGTCTCGGTGCTCATCGTGGCCCATCGTGCCACGCCGCCCGCCCCGTCCCGTCGTCACCGTCACATCGTGTGATCCGCGCCGGCAAAACGGCATTCGGGTCCGGACGCGGCCGCCCAGCCGTCCCGATTCCCGGCGTGCCGCCGAATCGGCTGGCCCGGGGACCCTTACGCTTCAGTAATGACCCCCCCGACCGCGTTCCCGGAGACGTTCGCCCGCGCGGTTGACGGGCTGCGATCGGCCGCCACCCGGACCGAGATCCAGCTGGAAGAGGTCGGCGCACCCCAACGGCTGGCCCCCTTCGCCTTCGCCCTCGCCGCGACCGTCCTCCGGGACGACGACGAGGTGGCGAACGGACGTCTGATCCTCCTCCACGACCCCGCCGGGCACGAGGCGTGGCAGGGCACGCTCCGACTGGTTACGTACGTCACTGCCGAGCTTGAGGTGGATCTGGCCGCCGACCCGCTCCTGCCAGAGGTGGGTTGGGCCTGGCTGACGGACGCCCTCAGGGTGCGAAACGCCCGGCACCGGGCGATCGGGGGGACGGTCACGCAGACCATGTCCACCCGGTTCGGTGGTCTGGCTGGGCCACCGGCGGCCGGCGACGTCGAGATCCGGGCATCCTGGACGCCGGTGGACGACGCGCTCGTGCCGCATCTGCACGCCTGGTGCACCCTGCTCGCCTCGACCGCCGGCCTCCCGCCGCCCGGAGTGACGGCGCTCCCCGAGCGCCGCCCCGCCGGCACGACCCTGAGCGCCGCACCGCCGGCACGACCCTGAGCGCCGGGGCGCGCCCGGTCAGAGATAGTCGTCGGCCTCTGCACACACCTCTTCCAGGCCCTCGTTGGCCTCCTCGAAGGCCTCCGCATCGCCGAACGCCGCCGCGGTGAGCGCGGTGTTGAGCTTGTCCAGGCAGCTGGCGATAACCTCCTTCTGCCGGGCCTGCTCGTCCCGGTCGTTCTGGGTACCGGTGAGATCCTGTTGGGTACGCGCCAGCGTCTCCTGAGCCCGTTGCAGGTCGACCTTGACCTGCTCCAACTCGACGCTGGTCGCCTCGATGGTCACGTCCTGCTCGCTGATCCGCTCTTCCGCCCGGTTCAGATCACCAGTGGTATTCACGAACAGACCGGTCATCACCCCACCAGTGAGGAACAGCAGTCCCGCCACCACGGCCAGAATCACCGTCGCCCGAGCCGGCCGCACACCGCCAGCAGCCGTACCAAACGGCGGGCCCGACATCGGCGGACCCGACGTCGGCGGCGGACCCGACATCATCGGCGGGGCCGCCATCGGCTGCTCGACCGGGGCGTCGACGGTCGGGAACGGCATGGTGCTGTCCATGGGCGCGGCCGACGGGGCCGGGGTGGCGGCAGGGTCGCCGGTTGGCTGCCCCGGCACAGCCGGCTGCGACGAAGCTGGAACCGGCTGCCCCGGCACTGCGGGCGCTGGAACCGGCTGCCCCGGCACGGTGGGCTCCGACGCAGCTCCAGTCGGCTCGATCGGGGGATAGGACATGACTCCTCCTGTGGAGCAGTTCGGGCAGTTCACCCGCCGGTTAGGGCAGAGCGAACTGATCTGGAACAAGGCACCGGAACGGGGTTAGCAGATCTCGAAACCGTCGCAGGCGGTGGCGATCGGCACAGCGAGGCTGATCCCCTCGGCATCCCACGCCTTGGCGGTGGCGATCCCGACCACCTGCTGTTCGTCGTTGATGACGGGGCCGCCCGAGTTACCCGGGTTAATCGGCGCATCGAACTGAATAAACGGCGGATCACCCCCCTTGGCCTCACGAAACGCGCTCACCACACCGGTGGTGACGCTGTCCTCGAGGCCGAGGGGTGCGCCCACAACGACGATCGGCTGACCGGACTTGACCGCGGTCGGGGCGGCGACCAGCCCGGTAAAGGTGCTGGTCGTCCGAAGCTGGGCCAGGTCGTTGGCCTCGTCAACCTCGACGATGGTGGCCGGGAAGCGCTGGTCGGTGCGCTCCAGGAAGACCTGCCGGTCCCCGTCCTCCCAGACCTCTTCGACCACGTGGAAGTTGGTGAAGAGATTGGTGCCGCCATCGGCGGCCGGTTCACCGACGGCGAACGCGCTGCCGGTGTACTGCCCGGCGCGGATCCGAAACACGCTGGGCAACACGGCAGCGGCGATCCCCTCCGGGTCGAACGCAGCACCGATCGCCGACTCCAGCTCCCGCGCCCGCGCCTCCAACTCGTCGAGCCGGGCCTGGCTCTCCTGCTGCCCGGCGCCCAGCCGCCGATCGGTGTCGGCGAGTTGGCCGGTGAGCTGATGGATCTGGTACGCCTGAACACCGGTCACTGCGAGCAACGCCGCGACGACCAGCAGCACGGCCACCCGTCCGAACAGGGCAAGCCGCCGAGACGCCGGGGCGGGAGCCGGCTGGGCACTGGGCCAGCGCCCGGTTGGACCGCCAGGAGGGGGCACGAACGGTGGTGGAACGCCCGGCCCGAAAGCCGACGGTTGGGTGGGACCAGACGCGACCGAGCCGCCGTACGGTGAGACCGCCGGAGGCGGAACCGGAGGAGCCGCGGCAGGAACCGGGGCCGCCGGAGGAACCGCGGCAACCGGGACCGCCGGAGGAACCGGGGCCGCCGGAGGAACCGGGGCCCCGAATGCCGCGCTGGACCGGCCGGGCTGGAGCGGCGGGGACCAGGTGGTTCCAGGCGTGGACTCGCCTCCCACCTCGGATAATCCCTCACCCATATTCATGATTGCCGTGCCCTCCCCGCGCCGATACCGTTGCCGCCCGGTGGCAACCGCCGGCCTTGACCGCTAACTGTTCGACCGCTACGAATGTTGTGGTCTACGACCGTATCCGGCACGCACATCCTTTGTCTGCTCGGATTACTCAACCGAAACGGCTGACTCCCGACACGCACTGGACCGGCTGTCCCCGCCCGATCGGGTAGCGCAATAGGGTTGTCGGGTGACCGACGAACCACCCCTACCCCGTCGGGCCGCCGCAAACCGCACGGGAGACACACCGCACCCGCCGTTGACCCGGCCGGGAGACACGGACGTTGACCCGACCGCTGGTGGCCCAGCTACCACCCGGCGCGACGCCGAGGGCGGCCCCACCCCGCTGACCGCGCCCGGCGAGGGCACCCCTCAGCCGGTGACCACCCCGGCGGAGTTGGCCGAGGTCGTGGCCCGCTTCGCCCAGGGCACCGGCCCGGTGGCGCTGGACGCCGAACGCGCCTCCGGTTACCGGTACAGCCAGCGGGCGTACCTGGTGCAGCTGCGCCGCGCCGGCGCCGGCACCGCCCTGATCGACCCGCTGCCACTGCCGGAGCTGACCAGTCTGGACGAGGCCATCGGCGAGGCCGAGTGGGTACTCCACGCGGCCAGTCAGGATCTGCCCTGCCTGGCCGAGTTGGGTCTGCGGCCACGACGGCTCTTCGACACCGAACTGGCCGCCCGACTCGCCGGCTTCGAGCGGGTCGGGCTCGCCGCGCTGACCGAGAACCTGCTCGGGTTCAGCCTGGAGAAGCACCACTCGGCGGCGGACTGGTCGAGCCGGCCGCTGCCGGAGTCCTGGCTGACCTACGCCGCCCTGGACGTGGAGCTACTGGTCGAGCTCCGGGACGCGCTCGACGCCGAGTTGACCCGGCAGGGCAAGGCCGAGTGGGCGGCCGAGGAGTTCGCCGCGCTGGTCCGCAATGGTGCCCGCCCGCCCCGGGTCCGCGCCGACCCCTGGCGCCGCACCTCGGGCATCCATCGGGTCCGCGGGGCGCGGGCGCAGGCCCGGGTGCGGTCCCTGTGGTATGCCCGGGACCAGATCGCGGCGCGGCGCGACGCGGCGCCGGGACGGGTGCTGCCGGACTCGGCGATCGTCGCCGCCGCCGAGCTGGATCCGCGGGACGAGAAGACGCTACTGACCCTGCCGGGCTTCGGCGGTCGCTCGGTGCGCCGGCTGGCTCGTACCTGGTTGGCGGCGTTGGACGATGCCCGGGAGCTGCCAGCGGAGTCGCTGCCGGTCGCGCCGACGGTCGAGGGCCCGCCGCCGCCGCACCGGTGGGCCGAGCGGGACCCGGTCGCGGCGGCCCGGCTGACCCGGTGCCGGGAGGTGGTGGTCGGGACCGCCGGCGCGCACACCCTGCCACCGGAGAACCTGATCGCCCCGGACTCGATCCGCCGCCTCGCCTGGGTTCCGCCCGAGGAGATCACCGAGGGCACCGTGGCGGAGACCCTGCGGGGCCTGGGTGCGCGCGAGTGGCAGATCGCGCTGCTGCAGCCGGACCTGACCCGGGCCCTGGTCGGCCCACCGCCGACCGAAACCTGAGTCATCGATGTGGGGTGGGCCACACAGGGGGTGGTACTCCAGTTGGTTACTGACAAGTAGCATCCGAGAAAACGCCAGTCCGGCTATCCGGCTAGGAGGCTCAAGTGCCCCGTGAAGTTCGGGATGTCGTCTTCGTTGACGGCGTCCGCACCCCGTTCGGCAAAGCGGGGGGCATGTACGCCAACACCCGCGCCGACGACCTGGTGATCCGCTGCATCCGCGAACTGCTGCGCCGTAACCCGCAGCTGCCGCCGGAGCGGGTCGAGGAGGTCGCCGTCGCCGCCACCACCCAGATCGGCGACCAGGGCCTGACAATCGGCCGGACCGCCGCGCTCCTGGCCGGCCTCCCCAAGACCGTGCCCGGCTTCGCCATCGACCGGATGTGCGCGGGCGCGATGACCGCGGTGACCACGGTAGCCGGCGGCATCGCCATGGGCGCGTACGACGTCGCCATCGCCGGTGGGGTCGAGCACATGGGCCGCCACCCGATGGGCGAGGGGGTCGACCCCAACCCGCGGATCGTCGCGGAGCGACTGGTTGACCAGTCCGCCCTGGTCATGGGAGCCACCGCGGAGAACCTGCACGACCGGGTACCGCACATCACCAAGGAGCGCACCGACGCGTTCGCGCTCGCCTCCCAGCAGAAGACCGCCAAGGCGTACGCCAACGGCAAACTCCAGGACGACCTGGTGCCGGTGGCGGTCCGGGACCCGGAGGCCGGCTGGGGTCTGGCCACCGTGGACGAGGCGCCGCGGGACACCTCGATGGAGAAGCTCGCCACCCTCAAGACGCCGTTCCGCCCGCACGGCAAGGTCACCGCCGGCAACGCGGCGGGGCTGAACGACGGCGCCACGGCGAGCCTGCTCGTCGCCGAGGAGACCGCACGGGAGCTGGGTCTGCCGGTCGCGATGCGGCTGGTCTCCTACGGCTTCGTCGGCGTCGAGCCCGAGGTGATGGGGATCGGCCCGATCCCGTCGACCGAGAAGGCGCTGCGCATCGCCGGCCTGACCATCGACGACATCGGCCTGTTCGAGCTGAACGAGGCCTTCGCGGTCCAGGTACTCGCCTTCCTCGACCACTTCGGCATCGCCGACGACGACCCGCGGGTCAACCCGTGGGGCGGCGCGATCGCCATCGGCCACCCGCTTGCCTCCTCCGGCGTCCGGCTGATGACCCAGCTCGCCCGGCACTTCGCCGAGCACCCGGAGGTCCGCTACGGCCTCACCGCCATGTGCATCGGCATCGGCATGGGCGGCACCGTGATCTGGGAGAACCCGCACTGGGAGGGTGGAGCCAAGTGAGCGCGAGCAACGGGTCGAGCCAGTGCGTCCCGCAGTCCCGAACGGAGGAGGCACAGTGAGCATCGCGGCACCGAACGAGGTCGTCACCAAGGCCTTGCTGCGCCTGGTGGACGTACCGGGCCTGGACCGCCCCGCCGCCCTGATCACGCTGGACAACGGCTTCGACCACAAGAAGCCGAACACCCTCGGGCCCGGTGGCCTGACCAGCCTGGACGAGGCGATCACGGCGGCCCACGCGGCGAAGCCGGCGTTCGTCGCGGTGACCGGTAAGCCCTACATCTTCTGCGTCGGAGCGGACCTCACCGGCCTGCCGCTGCTCACCGACCGGGCGCAGGCGCTGGAGATCGGGCAGCTCGGCCACCGGGTCTTCGCCCGGCTCAAGGACAGCGACGTTCCGACGTTCGCCTTCGTCAACGGCGCGGCCATGGGCGGCGGCCTGGAGCTGGCCCTGCACTGCCACTACCGGACGCTGTCCGCGGGCGCGACGGCCCTCGCCCTGCCCGAGGTCTCGCTCGGTATCATCCCGGGCTGGGGCGGCACCCAGCTGCTGCCGAACCTGGTCGGCATCCCGGCGGCGACCCAGGTGATCATCCAGAACCCGTTGATGCAGAACAAGATGCTCAAGCCGAAGCAGGCGGCGGAGATGGGCCTCGCGGACATCCTGCTGGAGCCGGCGGACTTCCTCGAGCGGTCCCTGGAGTGGGCCGCCGGTGTGGTCCGCGGCGAGCACACCGTGACCCGGCCCGAGGTCGACCGGGAGATGTGGGACGGCGTCCTCTTCTTCGCCAAGCAGACCCTGGATGCCCGCCTGCACGGCGCCGTCCCCTCCGCCAACCGGGCCCTCGAACTGCTCGGCCTAGCCAAGGAGGCGGACTTCGCCGCCGGCACCGCCGCCGAGGACGAGGCCCTGGCCGACCTGGTCTTCTCGCCGGAGCTGCGCAGCGGCCTCTACGCGTTCGACCTGGTGCAGCGGCGGGCCAAGCGTCCGGCCGGGGCGCCCGACCGGGACCTGGCCCGGCCGGTGACCAAGGTTGGCATCGTCGGCGCCGGCCTGATGGCCAGCCAGCTCGCGCTCCTGTTCGCCCGCCGTCTCCAGGTGCCGGTCGTCCTGACCGACCTGGACCAGGCCCGGGTCGACAAGGGCGTGGCTTACGTGCACGAGCAGATCGAGAAGTCGGTCAGCAAGGGCCGGATGGACAAGGGCACCGCCGCCAAGCTGTACGGCCTGGTGAGCGGATCGGTCGACAAGTCCGTCTTCGCCGACGCGGACTTCGTCATCGAGGCCGTCTTCGAGGACCTCAACGTCAAGAAGCAGGTCTGGGCCGAGCTGGAGAAGATCGTCAAGCCCGAGGCGGTGCTGGCCACCAACACGTCGTCGCTGTCGGTGACGGCGATGGCCGCGGACCTCGAGCACCCGGAGCGGGTGGTCGGCTTCCACTTCTTCAACCCGGTCGCCGTGCTCCCGCTACTGGAGATCGTCCGCGGTGAGCGGACCGACGACGCCACCCTGGCCACCGCGTTCGCGGTCGGCAAGCAGCTGAAGAAGTCGAGCGTGCTGGTGAAGGACGCCCCCGCCTTCGTGGTTAACCGGCTGCTGACCCGCTTCCTGGGCACGGTGTTCGCCGCGGTGGACGCCGGCACCCCGCTGGAGGTGGCGAACAACGCGCTCGATCCGCTGGGCCTGCCGATGCGCCCACTGGCGCTGCTGCAGCTGGTCGGGCCGGCGGTGGCGCACCACGTCGGTGGCATCCTGCACGCGGCCTTCCCGGACCGCTTCGATGTCAGCGAGAACCTCAAGCGGATCGCCGAGGCCGGCAAGCCGATCGTCATCGACGACGAGATCAACGCCGAGGTGGCCAACCTGCTGGTGGTCGGCGACCAGCCGCTCACCGCCGAGCAGGTCCGGCAGAACGCACTCGACGCGCTGGCGCAGGAGATCCAGCTGATGCTCGACGAGGGCGTGGTCGCCGAGGCGCAGGACATCGACCTGTGCCTGATCCTGGGCGCCGGCTGGCCGTTCCACCTGGGCGGCGTCACGCCGTACCTGGACCGCACCGGCACCACCGAACGGGTCACCGGCAAGCGCTTCCTGCCGGCCGGTGTCGCCAGCCTCCCGGCCTGACCTGCCCCTTCCCCGCAATCGTGGTGGCCGCCCTCGGGTGGCCACCACGATTCGTTTCTGGCCGGCGGGGGTCGGTCCCGTGGACCGGGTCCCCGACCGGCTAGCATCAGCCGCCAGCACCCTCGCCTGGAGGCGTTGTCATGTCCTCACCGGTCGATCCCTGGTCCGGCCCGCCGGAGCACGGTGCCCAGCCCAGCTATCCGCCGCCGGCCTCGCGGCCGCGGGCAGCCCGGCACGCGCGTCCGGAGCCCCCCGAACCGCGACCGGACGGCTGGCGGCCCCCACCCCCGCTGGACCCCACCCCGCCCCCGCCGCTCCCCTGGGCGGCCCCGGCATCCACACCGGCCCCTCCCGCCACGCCGACCCCGCCCAGCTGGGCAGCCACAATGGATGCGCCGACCCAGGCGCACCGCACTATCCCGCCGATCCCTCCGGACGAGCCCGACCTAGCGGACCAGGATCGGCGACCAGCGGAGACGGGTGGCACCGCCACCCCATCCGATTCCGCCACCCCATCCGATTCCGCGGCCCCGGCGTCCCACCGGCCAGCACGGTCCACCCTGCTGCTCTCGCTCGGCCTGGCCGGCCTGCTCGTGCTCGCGCTGGGTGGCCTCGCCTACCTCACCCGTTCCGGCGGAGACAGCTCGGCGCCGCCCCCGGCCGCCGCCCCGCCCTCGGCGGAAACGCCGCAAGCCGCCGACAGCACGGAACCAACCCCGTCGACCGAGCCCAGCCCCGAGCCCAGTCCTGAACCACAGATCCGCCTCGTCGCACCGAAGACACTCGACGGTCGGGCCAGGAGCACCGACTCGGAGCTGAAGGCGCTCGCCGACGAGCTGGTGAAGGAGCTGGAGGCCAAGGTCAGCAGCGGGAACAGCACGGTCGGGGCCTTCTACGGCAGCTTCGAGGATGAGGACATCATCATGATCGCTGGTGCCTCCGGTTTCGTCCTCAACCCGCAACAGGAGCTGGACGCCACCGTCGAGCAGCTCGCCTCGGACCTGAACGTCCGCAAGATGTCCACAGTCTCCACCGACCCGCTCGGCGGTGTTGCGAAATGTGGGGACGGGAAAGCCTCGGACATCCCGCTCGGAGTCTGCGCCTGGGCCGACAAGGGCAGCGTCGGCATGATCGTGATGTTCTCCGCGTCGGCCAGCACAGCCCGCTCCAACTTCGCCGACATCCGAGCCGAGATCGAGCAACGCTCCTGAGGCCCGCCCCACCCTCCCGGACGGCGGGGCGGGCCGCCAGTCACCCGCGCCCGGCTACCGCCCGAGGAAGCCACCAGCCTGTCTCGCCCACAAGGCGGCGTAGCGGCCGTTGCGGCTGAGCAGTTCGGCGTGCGTACCGTCCTCGACGACTCGCCCCTGGTCGAGTACGACGATCCGGTCCATCCGGGCGATGGTGGAGAGTCGGTGTGCGACGGCGATCACCGTACGGCCAGCCATGACCTTGTCCATGGTTTCCTGGATCACCGCTTCGATCTCGGAGTCGAGGGCGCTGGTCGCCTCGTCCAGGATGAGGATCGGCGCGTCCTTGTGGATGGCACGAGCGAGGGCGATGCGCTGACGCTGGCCGCCGGAGAGCTTGACGCCCCGTTCGCCGACATGCGCGTGGTAGCCGGTACGGCCATCCTGGTCAGACAGCGTGCTGATGAAGTCGTGTGCCGCCGCCTGTCGCGCCGCCGCGACGATGCTCTCCTCCCCGGCTGTGGCCAGGCCGATGTTGTCCCGGACGGACCGGTGCAGCAACGTGGCCTCCTGGGTCACCATGGCGATCTGCCGCCGCAGACTCCGCTGGGTCACCGCGGCGATGTCCTGACCATCGATCTCGATGGTGCCCACCTCCGGGTCGAAGAACCGCAGAATCAGATTGACGAGTGTGGACTTTCCGGAGCCGGAACGCCCGACGACGCCGACTTTCTCGCCCGCGGCGATCTCGAGGCTGAGGCCGTCCAGCCCACCGCTGCCCGTACCGTAGTGGTGACTGACGTTGGTGATCCGGATGGCACCGCTCCGCACGGCCAGGGTGCCCGCGTCGGGGCGATCGGTGACCGCTGGTGGCTGGGCGATCGTGCGCAGCGCGCGGCGCAGGGTGCCGAGATGCCCGAAGAGCGCCGAGACACCGTCGAGCAGCCACTCCGCCATCGCGGTCATCCGAAAGGTCAGCGCCAGGGTGGCGGCGACCAGGCCGATGGGGGCGGCACCGGCCTGCCAGAGCAGAATGCCGTACCCGATCAGCCCCACCATCAGGATCCCGCTGAGGCACATCATCCCGACGTTCATGGTGACTTCGAGCCGTTCCACCCGCAGCCGGGCCTCGCGCTCGGCGGCGAAGACGGCCCGGTCGGCCGCGGCCGGAACATCGAGCAGCGCAAGCGTGTCGACGTTGGCGTACGAGTCGACCAGCAGACCGGTAACCGCCGAGTCCGCGTCCTGATGGTGTTCGGCGGCGGCCCGGTAGCGCGGCACGACGTACGCCATCAGCCCGGCGTAGAGCAGGATCCACACCGCCAGCGGCAGGGTGAGGCGTGGGTCGACGGAGCCCAGCAACCAGATCGACCCGAGGATGTAGACGAAGACGAAGGCGAGCGTGTGCACGACGTTGTACGTCGCCATGGCCGCGGCCGCCGAGCCTTCCCGCACCCGGGTGGCGATGCGACCGGAGAGGTCTTCGCGGAACCAGCCGACCGGCTGCCGGGAGACCCGCCGATGTGCACGCCAGAGCGCGCGGGTGCGCGCGTTGGGCCGGAAGGCGATGTCGTCCAGGCCCTCGTTGAACAGGTGCAGGAGCGGGCGGGCGAAGAGGATCAGCGCTCCGACCAGGCAAAGCTCCACGCCGTGGGTCTGCCACAGCGTCGTCGGGTCGGCCCCGGCGAGCGTGTCAACCAGGCGGCCGGCGTACGCGATGAGCCAGAGCTCGACGCCGGCGCTGATGACGGTGGCGAGCAGGCTGGCGGTGAGGACAAACCGCAGCGGCCGGAACTCGGAGATCAGGTAGGGCAGGACCCGCTGTGGTGCGTCAGCGGGCTCATCGGCACCGAAGGGATCGGCGGCGTTCTCGAAGAGGCGAAACACGAAGACTCCAGGCAGGAAGGAAAGAGGGAAGCCAAAGATCGCCTGGTGTTGTCATTGGGTCTCTCCTCCGGTAGCCCGCCTGATGTCGATGCGCGCCGAGGCTAGCGGGCGCCAGCCGGTGCACCGCAACCGTTTTTCGGTCGATCCGGCGGACCAGGACGGAGAAAATGACTGCTGGAGCGGGGTGAGCGGCGGCTAGCATCGGGCCGATGATCACTCTGACCCGAGACGACGGCTACCTGCTCAGCACCGCGCCCGAGCGGCTCGACCTTGACCTGGTCTACCACTGGCTCTCCACCGACGCGTACTGGGCCCAGGGGCGGGACCGGGCGACCGTGGAGCGCGCCTTCGCGGGCTCGATCGGCTTCGGCGTTTTCCGGCCGGAGGACGGGCGCCAGGTAGCGGTGGCCCGGGCGGTGACCGACCGGGCCACCTTCGCCTGGCTCTGCGATGTCTACATCGAGCCCGCCGCGCGTGGACGGGGGCTGGGCACCTGGCTCACCGGCGCGGTCCGCGACCATCTCGCGGAGTTCGGCGTACGCCGCATCCTGCTGGCCACGAGGGACGCGCACGGCGTGTACGCCAAGCTCGGCTTCGATCCGCTCGCACAGCCGGACCGGTGGATGCAGCTCGACAACCGGTGAACTCCTCGTCGGCTCATTGCACTACTCCCGACCGGTGAGCCGCAGGGCGGAGACCGCGTCGTCGAGGGTGGTGGCTCGGGCAAGCGGCTGGACGTGGTCCCCCTCGGCCAGCCAGAGCCGGCAGCCCGCCCGGTCGAACGACACCAGCACCGGCTGCCCGGCGTAGTGCCGCCCGACCCGCCGCAGCAGCACGGTCGGGTCCGCCACCGGGGGCGACGGTGCCGCCTGCGGCGCGGGCACCGGCCGCTCCGGCTCCCGGGGAACGGCGGCGAGCAGGTGGCTGTCGAGGTACTCGACGCACCGGGCCACGGCCAGTTCGACGCTGGCGCAGAACGGAGATTCCGCCCCGAGCGGCGCGTCCCGGGCCGTGAGGCGGAGGTCCCACCGTTCCCCCTGGACCTTGGTCGGGTCGCCCGAGTCGAGGCGGTGATCACAGTAGGTCAGCACGGCGGCAAGGTCGAGCGCGTGGGCGAGCCGCAACAGGTCGGTCAGCGGCGGCGCGTCGGGCGCGGCGGCCAGCACGAACAGCCGGGCTCCGGGCAGCCCGGCGCCGACCCGCTCGACGTGCTGGCGGGCCGGCTCGACGACGGGGTCGTGGACCGTCACCGTGCCGTGGAGCAGGTCCTGGTCGACCGGCTGCTCCTCATCGAGGCGGCTGAGGTCGGCCGGGCGTACCCCGAAGATGGGGGCGTGGCGGGCCAGCCGCCAGTGCGGGCGTAGCTGGTGCACGGGGGTGCCGTTGGGCTGGTAGCCGACCACCGGGGCCGACTCCCCCGCGACGGGACGCCACGTCTCGTGGCGCACTCGGCGCAGGTCGGTCACGGTCACCGTCAGCGCCGCCGGGATCCGACCGCCGTCGCGGCAGGTGAAGCAGGCCAGACCCGACGGGGCGAAGCCGGCCCCGGAGCAGCGCGAGCACTGCGGGTCGGGGCCGGGCGCACCGATTCGGCAGTGGCAGCGGCGCAGCCGGGTGCCGGGCCGGCAGTCCGGGCAGGGGCGGTGCGCGACCGGCTCGCCCCACCAGGCCGGGTCGGGCGGCTCCACGGCTCTACGTACCAGCTGCCGCACGTACCTCACGATCTGGCCGGTGTCGCGTTCGTGCAGCTTCTCGACGGTGCCGGCGGGCCGCAACGGGGTGTGCCACCAGCGCCCGTCGCGCCAGACCGCCTGGGCGCCGGGCGCGTCGTCGGCCAGGTTCGCGAGGACGGCCCGGTCGAGCCGGTCAAGGTCCACCCTCGGTGGTACGCCGGCAGCTCGCACCGGACGTACGGTGTAGGCGGGCGCCGCACGCCCCCGCTCGTCGAGCCCGCGCAGCGCCTCCCGGAACGTCGTCGCGGCGACCGCCGAGGGCAGGTCCCGGGCGTGGGCCCGCGGGTCGAGCGGCACCGGCCCGCCGGGCAGCTCGTAGCGGATCGCCCAGGCCGCCGTGTCGTGCTGACGGCGAGCCTCCACCACCAGATCGAGGTGGAGCAGGTCGGCCAGTTCGCAGAGCCGGGCCAGCTCGCGGCCGGGTTCCGGGGGCGGCGGCGCCTCGGTGCCCCGTCCGACGTAGACCCGCCACGGCGCGTACTCCTGCTGGGCGAGGGCTTCGGCCTCCAGGGCCAGGCGTTCCCGCGTCGGCAGGTCGGCCCGCCACTGCCGGGGCAGCCAGTACACCGGGTCGTCCAGGGCGCACTGCCCCCAGCTCGGGCGTAGCCCTCTTACGCCGACGGTGGCGGCCAGCGCGGTGACGATGTCCCGCGCCCGCGTGATGCTGTCGGGCCCGGCTGGCGGGTCGAGGCGGCCGGGCAGCAGCCGCCGCGACGCCGCCGCCCCGGTGTCCAGGTTGACCACGGTGACCACGAGCTGCGCCCGCCGCCGCCCCGCACGCCCACACCGGCCGCAGGGCGCGACCACGCTGCCGTCACCGCCGCAGACCCGACAGTCGGCGTACGCCTGGTCGGCGCAGCGGTCCCCGTCAACGATGAGCTGGTCACCGCCCTGGACGCAGACGCAGCGCCGAACGCGGAAGCCCAGCCCGTCGCACTCGTCGCAGTCGATCACTCCGAGCATCGTTCGGTCCTCTCGCCTACTCGAGCGCGGCCTCTTCGCGCGGTCACGACCGCCGACCGCCGAGCCGGCGGGAGCAGGCACCGTCGTGGCCGTCCCGCAGCAGACAGCGCCGGCCACCGGGCAGCGGCAGGTCGCAGAAGACCCGATGGCGTACGTCCTGCTCGTCCTCGGCCGACACGGTGGTCTCCCCCGGGTCGGTCCGCGGCAGCACCAGCGCCCAGCGGGCCAGCACCCGGGCCAGCCGCTGCGCGGCGGGCAGGTCGCGGGCCACCACCGGCAGGTGGACGACGTAGCGGCCGGTCACCGCCGGGGCTCCGAATCCGTGCCTGCCCACTGGACACGGGCCTGCTCGGACTGCCAGCGGCGCAGCGCGTCCTTGACCCGGTCGGTTTCCCGCCGGCTGCGGGCCAGCGCGTCGTAGACAGCGGCCAGGTCCCCGGCGACCCGGTCGAGGAACTCCCCCACCTCCTGCGGGTCCAGCCCGCGCCGACCCAGCCGCGTGGACCGGAACCGCCGCTGCCGCACCTGCCATGGCCACAGCGGGTCGTAGGCCGCCGAGCGGTAGCAGGTCGGCCCGAGGACCGATCGCCGACGACGCCCGGCACGCCGGAAGAAGACGCGCATGACAGCACCTGCCTCTCACCGTCGAAATTGAGCTGTGGAAGGGGTAGGCCCACCGGCCCGCCCCGCACCGGCGGACCCACCCCGGCACCTGCCACCGCAGCCCCGATCGGCAGTACGGCAGCAGGGCAGACACCGCCATTGAGCTGCAGAGACTCCTCAATGACTGCGGGGCAAGTGAAGCACTGCACTGAATGCAATGCAACGTCTAAGAGAGAGCGCCCGATAAAGATCAGAAACTCTTAGGAAGCTCAGAGTGATTTGTCTATTGTTTCTGAGACAACAAAGGCGTTTAATTGGATGGGCAAGCGTCCACCATGACCTGACCATCGGAGGGGCCGGTGTCACACGCTGTAACGGGCTCAACCATGCTTCGCCGACAGCTCGGCAGGAAGCTCGAAGCACTCCGCAAGGCCGCCGGGCTGACGACGGAGCAAGCAGCGGAGAAGCTGGATCGGGCCAGGGCGACCCTCTACCGGATCGAGAGCGGCGCGGAGAACGTCCGCTTCCGGGCCTCCGATGTCAAAGAGATGTTGCGGCTCTACGGCGCGTCGGAGGAGGACATAGAACTGGTCCTCGCCATGGCAGCAGCCACCCGCGAGAACAAGAACTGGTGGCACGACTACATCGGCTCCGGCCTACCGCGCTGGTTTCAGCTCCACATCGGGCTCGAAGCAGCCGCTACGAGGATTCGCAAGTACCAACCCGAACTAGTTCCTGGCCTACTCCAGACTCGGGAATACGCCGAGCAGGTCTTTCGGATGCCCGGTGGGTCGGTTGACGCGACCGACAACGAGGAACAAGAAAGGGCTATCCAGCTTCGGATCGAACGACAGGCGCTACTCACCAGGTTCGCCGCTCCGCAACTGAGCGTGATACTCAACGAGGCGGTGTTGCGTCGACCGGTCGGAAACGCAAGGATCATGGCCGACCAACTGCACCAGATCGTCAAGGCTTCGGAACTACCGAATGTGACCGTGCAGGTGCTGAGATTTTCTGCTGGACTACACGCCGGAGCGATGTCGGGAGCCTTCTCGATCATGGAGTTCCCCGAAGATGACAGTGGCAAGGAGGTGGAGCCCCCGGTGGCGTATTTGGAAGCAGCGACGGGCGCAATCTACCTCGACAAGTCCCACGAGACCGTCGCCTACAACAGCATCTGGGCCGATATGGCCGACCGCGCACTGAACGAGTCCCGCTCCATCCACCTGATCCAGCAAGTCGCAGAGGAGTACTCCCGTGCCTGACCTGACCGGTGCCGCCTGGCGCAAGTCCACCCGCAGCAACAACGGCGGTGACTGCGTCGAGGTCGCCGACAACCTTTCCGGCGTTGTCGGGCTACGCGACAGCAAGGACCCCGCTGGCCCGGCGTTAAGATTCGCCCCCGATGCCTGGGCTGCTTTCGTTGCGGGAGTTAAGAACGGTTCGCCAACCTCCTGACAGCGCAGCATGCGCGGGTAGCCTCTAAGCCAGGAGGCGACCAACGAGCGGTGAGCGGATGGTGCGTGGTGAACGAGATGGACATGACCAGCGTGACCTGGCGAAAGAGCACTCGCAGCAACGGCTCCGGCGACTGCATCGAGGTCGCGGCTGACCTGGCGGGGAAAGTCGGGCTACGCGACAGCAAGGACCCTGCCGGCCCGATCCTGGCCTTCTCCCCGACAGCCTGGGCCACCTTCATCCGAGCCACCAAGGCCGAAGGTTCGCGCCACTGACGCGGTAGCGCCACCTCCACAAGGCTGTGCGCCCTCTTCCGGACAGGCACTCGTGCTCTTGCCGTCCACGTTAGTCGCCTTCGTAGGGGGAACCTGGGCTCGCGGTAGCGGCCCAACGGCGGTGCAGTCGGCGGCGGGATCGCCAGTACGGGCAAGCCGCGCTGGCCTACCAGGGCGGGATGTTGTGGTTGAGGCGGAAGAGGTTGCGCGGGTCGTAGGTGGTCTTCAGCTGCACGAGCCGCCGGTAGTCGGCCTCCGGGTAGCCGCGCCGGACATCCTCGGGATGGGTCTCGTGATTGAACATGAGGCCGGGCAGTTGGCTGCCGGTGTCCCAGGGGTGCAGGCTCGCCAGCACCTTTTCCTGAGTCCGATGCACCATGTCCAGGCTGTTCGAGGCGATCGGTGCGGGCATGCTCATAAAGAGGTGGAACTGAGCCTCCCGGGCGCCGACCGCGCTGGGCCGGGCCGGCTTGCGGCTTAACGCGCCACCGAGGTGGCGCAGCTCGATGCCACCGAACGGGAGCTCGTGCTCAGGCCCGGCGACGGCGATCAAGTCATCGACGGCCTTATCATCCAGGTCGTGCAGAAGCGCCGTGCGCACCCGAGCAGGGGTGGGCCGGAACGGGTCCCGATAGATCTCGCTGATCTCGGTGTATGGCATGTCGCGTACGTGGTCCTGCTCCGGCCGGAGCGCGCGCAGCGGCGCGACAAGCCGCTCGCCGTCCGCCGGGGCTCCGACGTAGGCGATCCGGACGTTGACCAGGAACCGGCCACGGACATCATCGGCCATCTGGGGAATGTCCGGGAAGCGGACCAGGATGATCGAGGAGGTCATCTCCTCCGGCTGCTGGTGCGCCCAGTCGACGTAGGTCCGTAGCACCTGTTCGGCGTGTTGACCGTCGAAGGAGAAGTGGCCTCCGTACAGCCGGAGGATGGGCAGCAGGTCGATCTCCGCGGCGACCACCACGCCGAAGTTGCTGCGAGCCCCGCGCACCGCCCAGTACAGGTCGGCTTCCGAGGATGGCGAGACTGTGCGCAGCTGGCCGTCGGCCGTGACGAGGTCGAGCGACCGCACCGTCTCGGCGGCGAAGCCGAAGGTCCGGCCGAGCACCGGGAGCCCACCTCCGGTGAGGTAGCCCATCACACCGACGTGTGCTGACGAGCCGCACAGTGGCGCCAAGCCGTGCTCCGCAGCGGCCTGCACGACTTGGCCCCAGCGCAATCCGGCACCGATGCGAGCGGTCCTGGACCTCGCGTCAATCATGAGCTCGTTGAGGCCACCTGGGTTGATGTACACCGCGCCGTCGGCGGGCACCGAGGCGCCGTGACCGGTGGCCTCGACCGCGATGGGCAGGTCGGCTTCGACCGCGAAGAGCACGGCGGCCACCACGTCGGCCGGCTCCTCCGCAGCCACGACGACTGCTGGGTGATGCTCGACGCTGAGGTTCCAGCCGGTACGGGCGGAGTCGTAGTCGTCGTCACCCGGCAGCACTGCCCTGCCACTGAGTTGTGCGCTCAGCTCGAGCACCTGGTTGCGGTTCACTGTGGAGCTCCCCTCTCCTGCGCAGCGATGTCCTGCTCATGCCATGAGGGCCGCCCTCGTAGCCGATGCTAGGACGATCCCCCGATAAAAAGCAACGGGTGTCTACTTTTAACCCTGACCTGGCGTCGGCCGGCCAGGCCGGACCAGCCGCCGACGGGACCCAGGGCTTCGGTGTGGACGTTCGCCGGGAAACTACCTTCCCAGAGAAAGAAACGCTTGTACACTTTCCAACGCTTGTACACTTCCGTCTCGGCGAATCCGCCTCGAACTCACTCGGAGTGCGACTATGTCGGCAGGTGAACGGTCCGCGATCGACTCACGGGCCCCGCACGTCGCCACCGCAGGCCAACGGCACCAAGGCATCGCGCTGGCCGTGATCGCGGCCGCCCAGTTCATGCTCGTCCTGGACGGGACGATCATGAATATTGCGCTACCGAGCGTTCAGCGCGCGCTCGACATCTCGGCGTCTGGCCTCGCCTGGGTCGTGACGGCGTACGCCCTGACGTTCGGCGGGTTGCTCCTCCTCGGGGGGAGGGCGGGTGACCTCTTCGGCCGGCGCCGGGTCTTCCGGCTCGGCCTCGTGGTGTTTACCGTCGCCTCGCTGATCGGCGGCCTAGCGGTCAACGACGTGATGCTGATCGCCGCCCGAGCGACCCAAGGCGTCGGCGCGGCCATCGCCGCGCCCACCGCGCTGTCGCTGATCTCGACGACCTTCCCCCCGGCCGCCCGCGGCAAGGCGATGGGGGTCTACGGAGCGATGTCCGGCCTCGGCTCCACGGCGGGGCTGCTGCTCGGCGGAGTGCTCACCGAGTACGTCAGCTGGCGTTGGGTGCTGTTCGTCAACGTCCCCCTCGCCATCGCCGTCCTCTTCGGCACCCCGCACCTCATCGAAGGTGGGCGCCGGACCGGCCGGCTCGACATCCCCGGCGCGATCACCGGCACCCTGGGCGCCACCTCGCTGGTCTACGCCATCGTCAACGCCGGCGAGGACGGTTGGACCGACCGCACCACGGTCCTCTGCTTCGTCGCCGCGGCGGTGCTGATCGTCGTCTTCCTGGTGATCCAGTCCCGTGCGGCCAACCCGATGCTCCCGCTCGGTGTGCTCAAGGACCGCAACCGGGCAGGGGCGAATATCACCATGCTGCTGATCGGTGCCGGCATGTTCGCCACCTACTACTTCCTCACGCTGTACATGCAGCAGGTGCTGGGCTACACGGCGATGCAGACCGGTCTGGCCTACCTGCCCTTCGCGGCCGGGATCCTGATCTCCTCCGGAGTGCTGGCACCGCGCCTGCTGACCGTGGCGCCGGTCCGCGTGATCACCGGCGTTGGACTCGCCATCGCGGCCCTCGGAATGCTCTGGCTGCACACTCTTACCCCCGATTCGACCTACGTCACGCGGCTCATGCCGGCGATGTTCGTGACCGCGATCGGCCTCGGCTCGACGTTCGTGCCGATGACGATCACCGCGGTTGGCGGTGTCCCAGACGACGAGGCCGGCATCGCGGCCGGTGTCATGAACACCGCCCAACAGGTTGGCGGAGCGATCGGTCTCGCCGTGCTGACCGGAGTGGCCGCCTCCGCTGCCAACGGTCGGCTCGCCTCCGCCAGCGCCTCGTTCTTTCAGGCGATCACCACGCAGGACGCCGGGCTTCTCGCCCGGGCCCGCGAGGCCCTCACGCACGGTTACACGACTGCTTTCGTCGGGGTGGTCGTGCTGTACCTGGCCGCCCTGGCGGCCGCCGTGATCGCAGTCAACGCGGGTCGGATGGCCCCGCCACCGCGCCCGGAGGAGACCGACGAGTCGGTCCCAGCCCGCTAAACCGTTAGCGACTGCCTTGGCAGATAGCATCGCCGTGCAGGCTACGGAAGGACGATGGGTGACCGTGACCCAGAGCAGCGACACGAGACGACAGCCGGAACCGCCGACCTTCCCGGACACCAAGGGGGAGCGCACCCGACGGCGAATCCTGCACGCCGCCCGTAAGACCTTCGCCCAGGTTGGCTACGAGCGGGCGACGATCCGCATGATCGCGGCGGAAGCCGAGGCCGACAAGTCTTCCGTGATCAAGTATTTCGGGAGCAAGCGTGACTTGTTCCGCGAGACCGTGCACTTCGATATCCCGATCGACGATCTCACCACCGGCAACGCCAGCACGAGCACCGAGAACTACCTTCGAGGCATGCTGGGCAGTTGGGCCCAGGAGATCGACTCCCCGATGTCGGTGCTGCTGCGGGCGAGCATGACCAGCGAGGAAGCCGCCGACATGCTCCGCGACCACATCACCCACAATTCGGTCAACGTCATCGCCCGGCACATGAGCGACCTCCCGGACGCCCGGCTGAGAGCCGGGCTCTTCGCCGCAATCATGATGGGAATTGCCAGCGGTAGATACCTTCTCCGGATCCCCGACCTGGCCGACGCGGACCTGGAGGAGGTGCTGCGGGTGGCGGCACCGGTGATCCGTAGCCTCATCGCCCCGGACGCCGCCGGCGAGGCGGGTGGTGAACGACCGAGCCCCGGCCCGACTCAGGACTGAGTAGACCGGTCAGTTCCGCCAGCTGCCGTAGCTGCGTCCAGGTAGCCAATGACCTGGTGGGCAAAGGTCGGGTTTCCGGGACATGGCGCAAGTCCAGCCGCAGCAAGGCGGTCCTCCGGCCGTCTCGTACCGGGTCACGGTCGGCGGCGAGCTACCAGGAGGAGAAGCCCGGAGGCCACGATGCTTCCGGCCGCAGTCCACCGCATGATGTCTTCGATGGCCTCCGTGAGCCCCATACTTCTCGACTGGATGTCGATCAGCGTCGCCGCGGCCGCTACCGCGAGGCCGGAGACCCCGATAACGATCGCGAGGGTGACACCGGATGCTTCGCCCACCAGCTCCCGGGCGACAACCGACTGCGTGCCGATGTTGGACATCGCGTACCCCACGCCGTAGCTGAATCCGAACAACGCGAGGCCGGGCAGGTAGGTTTCGAAACCACCGCCGAGGGAGACCACGAACAGGCCAATCCCACCGGTCACCGCAGTGGCACCCATCACTACCGGAATATTCAGGTGTTCGCCGAGGTGCCCTGAGATCGGACCGGAGATTCCGGTGGCCACCGAGGCGGCGAGAAGAATCAGACCCGCGGCGAGAGGCGAGCGTCCCTCCGCTTGTTGGAGATAGACCGTGCTACCGAACACTCCGATGACGAGAGCGAGGTTGGCGACCGTCCCCATCAGGGTCACCACGACGTAGGGACGGTTGCGAAACAGTTCAAGGTTGACCAAGGGATACTTCGCCAACCGCTCGCGCTGCACGAACGCCACCAGCACCAGCAGCCCGACCACGGCGATCCCGGCCGTGGCGAGGGGCTGCCAATTGCTCGCCAGGTCTACCGCGAGCGTGACCAGGGCGATCCCAGCCGCCACCAGGGCCAGGCCGGGCAGGTCGATCGACCGCGGCACCGTAGGGTCGCGTGATTCACGCACGCCAGCGGCGACGATCGCGATGGCGATAATGCTCAACGGTACGTTCACGAGCAGCACGACCCGCCAGACAACCAGCTCTGTTATCCCACCGCCGAAGGGAGGGCCGAGCGCCATCGACACGGCGCCGATGCCGTAGGCGTAGCCGATCGCCCGTTTCACCCGCTCCGCGGGAAAAGCATTCGTGACGACGGCGATGGCGAGCGGGAAAATGATGGCGGAGCCGACTCCCTGGACCGTCCGGAAGGCGATGACGGTCCCTGCGTTGGGGGCTAGGGCGGCACCCAGGGAACTCAGACCGAAAATCACGAGTCCGACCATGAGAATGCGTCGGCGGCCAAGGATGTCGCCGAGGCGTCCGCCCGGAATCAGGAACGCCGCCAGGGAGAGCATGTAGGCGCTGATCACCCACTGCAGGTTGGTTGGAGACGTGCGCAGCTCCGAAGCCATCTTCGGCAGCGCGAGGTTGAGCGCGAAGAAGTCGAGCTGAACCAGGAAGATGCAGAAGGACGCCGCTACCAGCGTCAGCTTGGCCTGCGCTGCGGCTCCGTGAGGTGAGGCGCTCCCGGGCCGGTGACGAAAGTGGTGCAGGCGAAGTAGCACGGGTTTTCCTCACGTTGTGAAGTGGTCGGATGCCCGAGGTGCACGTAGGCACGTCTCGCACTGTCACACACCAGCCCCGGCTGGTCCGGGTGATTCACGGTAATCGCCGAGCCGCGCTGTTCGTCGGCGTGTAGCTGCATGAACCTTTTCAAGATCATGAGTTTGGGATGAACACAGGTACCGACCGCGGAAACTTGGTTGCCCGCCGACGGTCAGCCGTAACACGATCTGCTGTGTGCTGAAGCCCGAAATCCTGGAGTTCTACCAGCGGGGCGGCGAGCGGGACCGGCTCGCCGCCGGCCCGGGCCGGTTGGAGTTCCTGCGCACGTGGGATGTCCTGTCCCGGGTGCTCCCGGGTGCACCAGCGGCCTTGCTGGACGTGGGCGGCGCGACCGGGGTCTACGCCGCTCCGCTGGCGCAGGCCGGCTACCACGTCCGGGTTGTCGACCCGGTGCCCGAGCATGTGGCTGAGGCGGCAGCCTGCCCCGGGGTGACCGCCGTCCTCGGGGATGCCCGGGCCTTACCCGCCCCCGATCGCAGCGTGGACGCGGTCTTGCTGCTCGGGCCGCTGTATCACCTGCCGGAGCGGACGAATCGCGTTGCTGTCTGGCGGGAAGCGGCTCGTGTCGTACGTGCTGGCGGCGTGGTCGTGGGCGCCACCATCAGCCGGTTCGCGTCGCTGTTCGACGGTTTCGTGAAGGGCTACTTTACTGACGCACAGTTCCGACCCATGGTGGAGCGCACGTTGGCCGAAGGAGTGCACCGCAATATCGGCGACACGCAGCGGTGGTTTACCAGCGCCTACTTCCACCATCCGGACGAGTTGGCCGGTGAAGCGACGGAGGCGGGCCTCGTCGTACGGCGGCGGGTTTCGGTCGAGGGCCCGCTGGGGATGACCGGGGCGCGACTGGCCGAGATCCTGGCCAGCCCCGACCTGACCGGCCTGCTGCTGGAAATGATGCGCTCGGTGGAAGATGAGCCGAGTTTGCTCGGCGCCAGCGGCCACGTCCTCACGATCGCCGTCCGAAGCAGCGCAGAAGCGGAGTAGACCACCGTGCCGAAGCCTGGGGTGGGAGCGAACGGCCCTTTCGGGGACGCCGTCCCGCGCCGATCCGGGCGCCCAGCCACAGCCCGCCCAGCAGAACAGCTGCGAAGACGGGCAGCCAGCGGAGGCGGGCGAGGATCCACCACCACGTGTCGGGCGCGGTGTGCAGTCCGGGCAGTGGGGCGGAGCCCAGGGCGAAGAGGGTCACCGCCACCAGCGCGGTCTGGTGCCACAAGAAGATCCGCATGGCGGACAGGTTCGTCACGCCCACGACAGCCCAGACCAACGGGCGGCAGGCGAGCCGGGTCAGCGGGCCACGTAGCAGCAAGGCCATCCCCACCTGGGCCAGCCCGAAGCTCACCGCGACGAGGGTGGGCGGGTTGAGGTTGGACCGGCCCTGGCCGGGCACACCGACCAGACTGGCGGGGTAGTCGAACCAGTGCACCAGCGCGGCGGTGGCCACGATCCCGCCGAGGAGCAGCCCGACCGCCGGCAGCCGGGCCCCGCGGGCGCAGGCAACCCCGAGACAGAAGGGTACGAGCCAGGCGGTCGCCACGTTCACCCAACCGAGCCACGACGGGCCGCCGAGCCCGAGCCGCGCCACGTCGACCACGGCGACCGCCGCCACGAGCGGCACGACGGCTCGGCCGGGCCGGCTCCACACGAGCGGGGTCACGGCGATGAGCCCGGCGTACACCACGACAAACCACAGCGGGCTCAGCACGATGACCCGGACGGTGCGCACGGACTCCGGGTCAGCGGCCGGCATCCAGACCAGGGCCGCCACCGCCCAGCAGGCGAGAAAAGCCAGCACCGGACGGAAGAGCCGATTCATCCGCGCCAGCAGCCACCCCCGGTAGCTGCTCGCCCTCGGCAGTCCACCCGCCGCGGCGAACCCGCCGACGAAGAAGAAGACCGCGAGGGTCTGCAACAGCCAGGAGACCGGGGTGAGGCCGGGCAGGTACGCCAGCGGGCTGGCCACCCGCAGCCCCGACCCGGTGAGCACGAACGCGGTCACCAGCCAGTGGCCGAGCACCACGCCGGCGATGGCCAGGGCACGCAGCACGTCGATGGAGCGGTCCCGGCCGGCCGGGGTGGCCGCCGCAAGGCGGGCGGGAAGCGATCCCGCGGTCATGCTGTCCCCAACGCCACGGCGGCGAGACTCTCCAGTGCGGTGGTGCCGGGCAGGAAGTACCCGTCGTGACCTTCGGCGCCCGTGACATCCAGGGTCCGCGCGCCGAACGAGGGCCGGCTCGGGTCCGCGCCGTGACCGAGGCCAAGGACCCGCACCTCGGGGATCCGCCGGGTCCAGTCACCCTCGGCGCTGCCCACCCAGAGCCGTGCCTCGGTATTCAACTGTTCGGCCGCACCGACATCAAGGCCGGGGCTTCCCAGCACCACCAGGTCGGCGACCTGAACGGGCAGCCGGGCCGCCGCGTAGGCGAGGACCAGAGAGCCGTAGCTGTGCCCGATCACCGTGATCGTCGCGTCCGGCCGGGCCGTGGCGAGCTGCCGGACGTAGCCGGTCAGGGCCGTCGCTCCGGCCATCGCGCGCTCCGAGCGGACCGCGGCGAGGTCGATGCCGCCGGGCGGCGCGTAGCCGAGCCAGGCCACCACCGCTACCTGCCCGCCGCACGCGGCGTGCAGCTGCCGGGCCTGCCAGTACGGCGAGCGCCGCAGGACGCCCCCGTGCCCCCGGTCAAAGTTCTCCGGTGTGGTGGCCGCACCGGGCACCAGCACGACAATCCGATCGGCCCCATCCGGATCACCCACGGTCCGCACCACCGGCGCGCCGATCGCCGCCGGGCTCGGGGCCGGGCAGGCGGCGGCCAGCAGCACCGCGACGAGCAGCCGCAACAACCATCGCTTCATGGCAGCGACGCTAGGTACGGACCGTCCCCGGAAGCGTCACCCGCGAGCGCCAACCCGGACCGGTACCCCGGTACTACTTACTCACCCGGGTTGATCATGCCGCTCTCGTAGGCGTAGACCACTGCCTGCGCCCGGTCTCGCAGGTTGAGTTTCATCAGTACGCGGCCGACGTGAGTCTTGACGGTCTGCTCGGCGAGGACCAGCTCCGCCGCGATCTCCTGGTTCGACAACCCGCGCGCGATCAGCCGCAGCACCTCCGCCTCGCGCCGGGTGAGGGCGTTGATCGAATCCGGGTCAACTCGTCGCGGCCGCGCGCGGCTCGCGTAGTCCGCGATGAGCCGCCGGGTCACCGAGGGAGCGAGCAGCGCCTCGCCGGCGGCCACCACGCGTACCGCGTGCATGAGTTCGGCGGCGGGCGCATCCTTCAACAGGAATCCGCTCGCGCCGGCCCGCAGCGCCTCGAACACGTAGTCGTCCAGGTCGAAGGTGGTCAGCACGAGCACCCGCGGGCGACGCCCACCGGGTGGCACCTCCAGGATCTGACGAGTTGCGGTCAACCCATCCATGGTCGGCATCCGGATGTCCATCAGGATGACGTCGGGGTCGTACCGGCGCGCGGCGGCGACCGCCTGCTCCCCGTCGGCGGCGTCCGCCACCACCACCATGTCCTCCTGGGCGGTGAGTAACGCCCCGAACCCCTCCCGGACCATCGCCTGGTCGTCAACGAGCAACACCTTGATCATGCTTGGCTCTCCAGGGGCAACGTCGCCCGTACCTCGAATCCACCGTCGTCGGTCTCGGCTGCTTGCAGGCTGCCGTGGAGCATGGCCACCCGTTCGCGCATTCCGAGCAGGCCGTGGCCGCCACCCGTGCCGGCTGGCGCGGAACCCGGAGGAGGCACCGGCCGGCCGGCGGAGCCCACCCGGACCGCGTTGCGGACGCGGATGGTCAACTCGTGCCGGCTGCGGTGCAGGGTGACGTCAGTGCGGGCACCCGGTGCGTGCCGAGCCACATTGGACAGCGCCTCCTGCACGATCCGGTAGGCGGAGGAACCCACCGCATCCGGCAGGTCGATGACCGCCCCCTCCACCGTCAGCGTGACCGGGGTCCCGGCTGCCTGGGCGTCCGCCACGAGCGCCTCCAGCTCTGCGAGATTCGGCTGCGGGGCGGTCAACGGCTGCTCCTGCGGGGCACGTAGGACGCCCAGTAGCCGCCGCATCTCCGTGAGCGCCTCCCGGGATGCCTCGGATATCTCCCCGAACTCCGCGCGCGCCGCCGGCGGAAGCTCGTCCAGCCGGTAGCCGGCGGTCTCCGACCGCACCGCGATGAGGGACATGTGGTGGGCGACGACGTCGTGCAGCTCACGGGCGATGCGCGCGCGCTCGGTCAGCATCGCACCCCGTTCCTGCTCGGCGACGAGGCCGGCGCGCGCCTGCGCCCACCGGCCCCACAGGTGGCCTATTCCCAGCACGCCACTGACCAGCAACATGCTGCCGTAGCCGACGCCCGGGTCGAGAAACGCCAGCGACATCGCGATGCTGAACACCCAGACCCAGAACAGCACCCCCAGCGGATGGCGGTAGCCGACCACCACGAGGACGACGAGGTAGACCAGGATCAGCACCGGATTGCCGGGCCAGGGAGCACCGCCTTCATGTAGCCCGTTAACGCCACTGACCAGGGTGGCTACCGCGGCCACCCGCCACGCCAGCAGCGCACGGCCGGGAAGCAGGGCCACCGGCGCCGCGGTCAGGGCGGCGAGGAGGACCGTCTCGAACCGACCAACCTGGTACGGCTCGAGGCCCGCCATCGCGAGGAGCCACAGCAGGAACGCGACCAGCGGCGCCAACACCCGCAGCTTCGGGCGCAGCCGCGCCAACCGACGGGCTCGACCCGACGCGGCAGCATCCCCCGGCTTCGGGTCGTGGCCGGTGGCGACCACCCGCACCAGATCACGCAGCGCTGCGGCAATCGGCATGCGATCAGGGTACTGTCACGCTTCGGCTCGGTGGGGACATGGCCAATTTGAAGCCCAGGCCACGCCCCACCGGCACGGGCCCTGGCTACCAGCCCTAACCCCGGGGCGATTCCAACCGGGTCCCGCACGCTGACCCGGCGGGGGCGTCAGTCGAGGCAGAACTCGTTGCCCTCGACGTCCTGCATCACCAGACACGACTCGCTGTAGCCGTCGGCGGGCAGGAGTCGCACCCGCACCGCGCCGAGCGCGACCAGCCGGGCGCACTCGGCCTCGAGGACGGCCAGCCGCTCGGCACCGACGAGCCCGGTTACGACCCGCACGTCGAGGTGCAGCCGATTCTTCACCGCCTTCCCCTCCGGAACGCGCTGGAAGAACAGCCGCGGCCCCACACCAGCGGGATCGACGCAGGCGAACGCCGAACCCTGCCGTTCCGGTGGGAACGTACGTTCGAAGTCGCCCCAGGTGGCGAAGCCCGCAGGGGGCGGCGGCACGACGTATCCCAGCGCCTCGCACCAGAACCGTGCCACCCGCTCCGGCTGCGCGCAATCGAAAGTTACCTGGACCTGCTTGACCGATGGCATCGGCTCACCGTAGGCATCTGGCGGCGACGTTGCAACGCAAATCCACGGCGGCGCCGGACCAATCCGGGCAGCCACTACCGGCCCTTGACGGTGTGAACGCGATTCGATAGAAAGCCCGGCATGCGCTGGGCCTGGGTCCGCACCGCGACCGTGATCGTCGTGGCGCTCGTGCTGCTACCGCTGCTGACGCTGTACGCCTACCTGCTCCTCTGGTTCCTACCGGATCTGACGTCCAACGTCCGGTCGGCGCTGTGGCTCGTGACCTTTCGTTTCTAGAGTTGATGACCACGTCGCTGCCATCGACCTGCCTGGCCCCCGACGCCAAGCGTGCCGCCATCCCGGTGGACCTGGCGCTCACCCACCGGGAATGACGACCTTCCCAACCTCTCCTCAGCCGGCCCGCTCGGCGTCGCTGCGTAGGACGCAGAACTCGTTGCCCTCCGGGTCGGCCAACACCACCCATCCGGTGCCGTCCGGGTTCCGATGGTCGCTGACGAACCTCGCGCCCAACGCCATGACCCGTTCGACCTCCTCGTCCCGCGTGAGCTCGGGAGTGAGGCAGACATGGACCCGGTTCTTGCCGACCTTACTCTCCGGTACCCGCAGGAAATGCAGGCACGACCCGCCAACCGTATCGAGGTACGCCTCTTCCACGCCCGGCGCGCACTCGGCGGCGATCGGCTGGTCCATGACCTGGCTCCAGAAGGTGGCCAGCTGGTACGGGTCAGCGGCGTCGAAACAGACGTTACGCAAAGATGTCGACATAGGAGGGTTGCTACCCGTTCCCACTCAGTCGATCAACCGAATTACGCCGACGGCTCACCGAACCATCGCCGCAGCTGGATACGCAGCGCCTCCTGGTCGTCGCCGACCCACGCCACGTGGCCGTCCGGCCGCAGCAGCAGCGCGGGCACGTCCAGTTCCGGGCTGACGTCCACCACGTGGTCGACCCGGTCGGCCCAGCCAGCGGCCGATAGCCGGCCGGTCTGGTCGAGCACCATTCCCTTGCCGCGGTGCATCAGGCCGTAGAGGCGCCCCTGCTTCAGCTCCACGTCGCGCAACCGCCGGCCGAGTAGATGGTGCCCCGCGCCGAAGTCGTACCGCACCGAGATCGCGGTGACCTTCTCGATCAGGTAGCGGTTCACCTCCTCGAAGTCCATCAGCTCCGCCACCACCCCGCGTACGGCCTGGGGGCCCGGCTCGAGGGTGATCAGCTCCGTCTGCGCGCGGGTGTTCTCCAGTACGTCGGCGGCCACCGGGTGCCGCTCCGCGTGGTAGCTGTCTAGCAGCCCGATGGGCGCCCAGCCGCCGATCTCCGCGGCGAGTTTCCAGCCGAGGTTGAAGGCATCCTGGATACCGAGGTTGAGTCCCTGTCCACCGAGCGGCGGGTGGATGTGCGCCGCGTCGCCGGCCAGCAGCACCCGGCCGACCCGGTAGCGCTCGGCGAGCCGGGTGGCGTCACCGAACCGGGACAGCCAGCGCGGTGAGTGCACCCCGAAGTCGGTGCCGGCGGTCACCCGCAGTTGCTGCTGGAATTCCTCGAAGGTCGGCGGGGTCGTCCGGTCCTCGGCCACCCCGGCGGCGGGCACGACGACGCGGTACAGCCCGTCCCCGTCGCCGACCGGGCCGGCACCGAACCGGAGCTGCGTTTTGCGGACCTCGGTCATCACCGCGGTGACCTCCTCCGGCGCCGCGGTCAGCTCCATGACGCCCAGCAGCGTCTCGAACCGGGTGGGCTCGCCGGGGAAGTCCACGCCGAGCAGCTTGCGGACCGTACTGCGGCCGCCGTCGCAGCCGACAAGGTAGCGGGAGCGGAGCTGGGTGCCGTCGGCGAGTTCCGCGGTCACCGCTTCCTCGTCCTGGCGCAGGCTGACGAGTTCGGTGCCGCGCAGGATGTCCGCGCCAGCCGCCGCGGCGTGCTCGGCGAGGATTCGTTCGGTGCTGGTCTGCGGGATACCGAGGATGTACCCGTGCGCGGTGTCCATGTTGTCGGGCCACGGCTTGGTGATGCCGGCGAAGTAGCCACCGACCCGGTACTGCTGGCCGTTCGCGAGGAAGCGCTCCAGCAGGCCGCGCTGGTCCAGCACCTCGATGCTGCGCACGTGCAGCCCGAGCGAGCGGACAATCACCGGCGGCTCGGTGTCCCGCTCCAGCACCACCACGTGTACTCCGTGCAGCCGTAGCTCACCGGCCAACATCATGCCGGTCGGCCCGCCCCCAACAATGATCACGTCGAACATGAAACTGCCCCCTTTTCGTCGACACTTACCTCGGCCAGCCCTCCGCCGAATTGATGGCGCGAACCCGCGCACACGTGTGTGTCGCGAATCCCTGATTCCACAGGTACTGGCTTCGGCCGACGATTCTGCGGCAATAACGGGGTCTTGCCGCAAGACCCCCCATGTGCTATATGTTAAGAGTGGCAGGGAGAAGTGCACTCCCCCAGAGGTCGAAGCGCACTTCCAAATGAAGCGCCCTCCTAAATTTGCAGCGCACTCCCAGAGTCGAAGTGCGCTGCCACCTCACCGAGTGACGGCGGGACTCGGCCCATCTGCCGCCGGCAGCGTCACCGTCACCTCTAGGCCACCGCCCGGCTGCGCGATCGCCTTCACCACGCCCCCGTGCGCGTCGCAGACGGCCCGGACGATGGAGAGCCCCAGACCGGAGCCGCGGGCACCGGTCCGTTCCCGGCCGCCCCGCCGGAACGGCTCGAACAGCCCCGGCACATCGGCCTGCTCCACCTCGAAACCGGTGTTGCCCACCACCAGCCAGGACCGCCGGCCATCCGAACCGGTCCGCACCCAGAGCCGGCCATGCAGATGGTTGTAACGCACCGCGTTCTCGACCAGGTTCCCGGCGAGCCGGTCGAGCAGCCCGGGGTCGCCGACCACCGGCGCCGGCTCCAGTGAGGTCTCCACCCGCAGACCAATCCGCTCCACCTCCCGGCGTACCGCCGTCAACGCGTTGGCGGTGCCGGCGGCCAGATCGCACTCCGTCCGCCGGGCGAGGCGATGGCCGGCCTGGGCCTCGCTGCGGGCCAGCACCAACAGCGCGTCCACTAGGCCGTTGGCCCGCTCCGAGGCATCCCGCACCACAGTGGACATGCGGCGGTACTCGGCGGTGTCCGCCTCGTCGTCGCTGAGCGTCACGTCAATTTCGGTACGCATCACGGCGAGCGGGGTACGCAGCTCATGTGAGGCGTTGGCGACGAAACGCTTCTGCGCGTCGAAGGCGACCGCGATCCGGTCCAGCATCGCGTCGAAGGTCTGCGCCAGCTCGGCCACCTCATCGTCCGCACCCGAGTAGCCGATCCGCTGATCGAGGGTGGTCTCGCCGAGCCGCCGGGCGGTGGCGGTGACCTGGTAGAGCGGGCGCAGTGCCCGGCCCGCGACCAGGTAGCCACCGGCCACCCCGACCACACTGATCGCCAACAGCGCCGCCAGCCCCTTGGCCAACAGTTCCCGGCTCGCCGTATCGCCCAGCTGCCGTTGCCACTCGGCGGCGTCCAAGGAACGCCCGTCAGCCAGCACCACCGTCGTCCCGGGAAGCAGCTCGTCGGTGGGACGCAGCGCATCGCGTACCAGCAGCCAGGCCAGCAGCACCAGGATCACCCCGGCCCCCAATAGCAGTAACCCGTTGAGCAGGGTCAACCGCAGGCGCAGGGTGGGCCGCATGCCCCGGCCGGCGCTCACGCCGGCGCCCCCGTCACCCGGTAGCCGGCGCCGACCACGGTCTCGATCAGCGGTGGTTCGCCGAGCTTCCGGCGCAGCGTGCGCACGGTGACCCGGACGATGGTCGTGAACGGGTCGGTGTTGGCGTCCCAGACCCGTTCCAGCAACTCCTCGCTGGAGACCACCGCGCCGCCGGCCTTGACCAGTTCGTGCAGCACGCCGAACTCCTTGTTGGTCAGATCCACCGGCAGGTCGGCCCGGGTGGCCGTCCGCCGAGCCGGGTCGAGCACCAGGTCGGCCACCGCCAGCACCGGCGGAGCGGCCGGGGTGGCGCGGCGGCCCAACGCCTGCACCCGGGCGACCAACTCGTCGAAGGCGAACGGCTTCGGCAGGTAGTCGTCCGCGCCCAGTTGCAGCCCCTCGACCCGGTCAGCGACCGTCCCGCTGGCGGTCAACATCAGCACCCGGGTCAGGGTGCCGGAGGCGGCCAACTCGGCACAGATCTGATCACCGGGTACGCCGGGCAGGTCCCGGTCGAGCACCACCACGTCGTACCGGGTGACAAAGGCCATCTCGTGCCCGCTGTCACCGTCGTACGCGACATCCACCGCCATGCCGCGCTTGCGCAACCCCCGCGTGATCGCATCGGCGAGGTGGCGTTCGTCCTCGACAACCAGTACCCGCATCCCAGCCTCCTCGCGCCTGACTCCCCGACAACCTAGTGCTTCACCGCCAGCGACGACCCGGTGCGCGACCGGTGGCGAAGCAGCCCGGCACCCGGCTCAGGCCAGGCCACGGCCGCGGACGGGACAGCGGGCAACCGAGAGTGACCGGGGCCGGCAGCTCCAGCCGCGGCCGCCTGTACGATGGCGCGTCGTGCCCGCGCCGATGGTTGACTCCGTGCCACAGACCAGCACCCCCGCATCCGCTGCGGCGGAAGTGCCGACCCGGCGCTCCCGCTGGCGTCCCGCCCGCGCCGACGTCCTGGCCCTCGGCGTCTACCTGGCCCTCGGCGTACTGGTCTGCCTCAACCACTGGGGCGACATACCCAACCGGGTCTCCGCCCACCTGCCGACCGACCACAGCTGGTTCGAGTGGCTCTTCGCACACGGGGCGTACTCGGTGTTCCACCTGGAGAACCCGCTCTTCACCACCCGGCAGAACGCCCCGACCGGGGTGAACATGATGGCGAACACCTCACTGCTCGGGGTGACCCTGCCGCTGGCGCCGTTGACCGCGCTGGTCGGCCCCCAGGTGATGTACGTGCTCTACCTCGGCGGCGCGCTGGCCGCCACCGCCGGCACCTCCTACTGGGTGCTCTCCCGGCACCTGGTGCGCTCCCGGGCCGCCGCGTTCGTCGGCGGCGCGTTCCTGGGCTTCGCACCCGGCGTCGTGCACCACGCCAACGGCCAGCCCAACTTCGTCTCCAACTTCCTGCTCCCGCTGATCGTGCTCCGCGTGCTGCGGCTCGGCGAGCCCGGCCGGTGGCGGCGCAACGGCATCCTGCTCGGCCTGCTGGTGGCGTACCAGATCTTCATCAACGAGGAGATGCTGCTGCTCACGGCGCTGGCCTGCCTCGTCGTCGTCGCCACGTACGCGGTGCTGCGGCCGAGGGCCGCCTGGCGACAGGCCGGCACCTTCGCCGCCGCCCTCGGCACCGGCGGTGGCCTGGCGCTGCTGCTCACCGCGTACCCGATCTGGTTCCAGTTCAACGGTCCGCAGTCCTACCGCGGCCTGCAGGGCGGCATCTTCCACAGCTGGGGCGAGGACCTGAAGGCCTATGTCACCTTCCCCCGGGACACCCTGGCCGGGGACCCGGCGGTGGAGCAGACGCTCGGCTTGACCGAGCAGAACAGCTGGTTCGGCTGGCCGCTGGTGATCCTGGCGGTGCTGGCCCTCCTGCTACTGGTCCGCCGCAGCCTGACGGCGCGCATCCTGGCGGTGCTGACGGTGGTGTTCACGGTGGCCTCCCTCGGCCCGACGATCCGCTTCGACGGCGCCGAGACCGACACCGACGGCCCATGGTCGTACGTTTCGGAGGAGCTGCCGCTGGTCGAGATGATGATGCCGACCCGGCTGAGTCTGGTCGTGGCAGCCGCGATCGGGGTCCTGCTCGCCGTCGCATGGGACGCCGTCTCCCGGACCGGCCGGCCACCGGTACCCGCGCAGCGCTCCGGCCAGCCACCGGCGCCCATGCGGCGCTCCGGCCGCCCGCTGCGATTCCTGCTGCGGTGGCGACGCCCGGTCGGCTACGCGGCCATCACGCTGGCGCTGTTGCCGCTGATCCCCCGACCGCTGCCGGTGGAGTCGGTGGCGCCCCCACCGCACTTCATCACCGCCGAGGGCTGGCGGCCGTACGTGCCCGAGGGGCGCACCCTGGTCCCGGTGCCGATCCCGAGCAACGTGCACGGCCTCTCCACGCTGCGCTGGAGTGCGCTGGCCCAGCACGCCTTCCCCGTTCCCGGCGGGTACTTCATCGGTCCCAACGAGGAGGGGGAGGGGATCTTCGGGGCGGCGAACCGGCCGACGACCCGACTCATCTACTCCACGATGGGCAAGAACGCCGCGCCCGACATCACCGACGTCGAGCGGCGGCAGGCGGTCGAGGACCTGCGGTACTGGCAGGCCTCGGTGGTGGTGCTCGGCGCCCATCCCCAGGAGGCGGTGCTGCGCGACCTGATGACGTCGCTGCTCGGCACACCGCAGCGGGTGGACGACGTCTGGCTCTGGGACGTCCGTCCCCTGGTCGGCTAAGGCCCTAAACCATCGAAGCGCTTGGTGAGACGCACACCAGCGTCCTCGGCCGCGCGTTCGGCTGCACCGATCACCCGATCAACCTCCCACGGGTACATTCCCAGGTCCTCCACCACCTGCACAAAGGTAGCAATCTTCGCATGCACCACAAGGCCGTCCGGCGCATCGATGACGCCGTCTGCTCGAGCCACAAGAACGTCCCGAATCACTTCTTCCGCAAGCAGCTTGTCGAGTCGAATGTCCTGGGAAATTCTTGCCACCCGATCGGCCAACCCGCTAAGACGCTCTGGTGACGGAGGTTGCGGGAAGCGTTCCTCAAGCAAGGCCACCACCACACGATCGACAACTTCGACCACCGCGCTATCTGACTCTTCGTCCGGCAGCGCTTCCAGTAGCTCTCGCGAACCAGCCGAGTGCGCCTTGAGCTTCTGCCCCATAAGCGACCGGAGCCCCGTCGTAGGCACGAGACCTACTCGACGAGGGCGCAGCGGCCACCGGCGACGAGCTCGCCTGTCGGTCCGGATTTCGGCTGCGCGCACCAGCTCCATACACTGCGCATCACTTGAAAATTCCTTTTGCACCAAATCATAAAGAACATCCACAAGGTGCAACTGTGCAGCCCAGCTTGCCCGGCGAGAACCTTCGAATGCCAGCGTGACAAGCTCCTCAATCTGCGAATTGGGCACTGACTTCCTCGTGCGCTCAGTGACGGCTTTCAGGTACTCGAACACTCGCCGTCCGCTCTCGTCTCTGGCAAAGGAACGACGCATCGCCAGCACCCAGGAATGGAATATCAACTTCGAAGCAGAGTAGAGGTGGAGCAGCACTGGCACCGCGTGCCTCCGCTCACCGGACCTCAAGATCCGCGATACCGCGAGCCCAGCACCGGTGACCGGCGCGGGGGGATCACCAGCCAGCTGATCATCCATCCCATCGTCCCCTGGAATCCGGACCGGGACTGCGCTCTTCCGAAAATCACCTTAGCAACCAACCCACCCTCCGCAATGAGACGATCTCAAAGGGAGAGTGGGCGTTGATCGAGGTAAACACACGTAACGCCGATAACAGGCGGGGCCGGAACCGCGATCGCCCCAGCGATTCACGGACCTAACAGAGCTCTAGTGCTCGACGGCCGGCGCCGGGTCCGTCAGGGCGCGGACGTCCCACATCCACACGTCCAGTTCACGCGTGCCCGGGCCGACCAGTTGCTCGACGGTCAACCGCAGCGGCTCCGCGTGGTGCTGGTCGACCGGTAGGACCAGGATCGCGGCCCGCCAGTGCCGCAGGTCGTCCAGGGCCCGCCGCTGCTGCCGGTCGTCGAGTTGCAGCGTACGTCCGGTGCTGACGACCTCGCTGAGTAGCTCCCCGAGCCCGCTGGGGCGGCCACCGAACCGACCTGGGTCGCCGGTGTTGGCGTTGCGCGGCGCCAGGAAGTAGCCACCGGGAATCTTGAAGTCGAGGTTGGCGGCGGCGGCCCAACGCATGCCGTGGGTGTTACCCATGCTCGGCACCGGAATGGGCACCAGCGTCTGGTCCGCCGCGACGTAGCCGCGCCACCGGTCGGCGGTGATGAACTCTGGCACCGGCGGTCGGGAGGTCACCGCCAGCGGCATGGGCGCGATCGGCAACAACGCCAGCGCCAGCCCGGCGGCGGTGCGCAGCCGCAGGGTACGGCGGGGCAGCGGCAGCTTCCGGGACCGGTCCACCGCGAGCGTCAGCAACAGCCCGACGGTGACAGTGGTAATCAGCCCGAACCGGGTCGGCACCACCGCGTCCAGCAGCGGCAGCCGGACCAGCCACTCCCACGGCCCGACCCCGATCTCCTGGTCCCACCACGAGATCCGCTCGCCGAGGGAGAGCACCGCGAAGAAGATCCCGGTCGCCGCGAGGGCCCGCACGACCACCTCGTGGCGCAGCCACAGGACGATGCCGACGGCGATCAGGGACAGGCTCCAGCCGAAGAAGGCGTTCTCCTCCGAGTAGTTCGGGGCGAGGCCGGTGTTGGCCGCGTCATCCCCACCCAGGGTGGGAGAGCCCGGGGCGACGAACGCGGCGATGTCGTTGCCGTAGTCCCGGACCGCGTCACTCAGCCCGTGGTACGCCATCGGCCCGGCGAACTGCACGTAGAGCGGGTACGCCAGCAGCGCGCCCGCCACCGCCGTACAGGTGGCGAGGGCCTTCGCCAGGGGCCGCCACGCCGCCCACCACAGCCGGGGCCGCTGCACCAGCACGGCGGCGAGAAAGACCCCGCACGCCATCGCGGTGAAGAGCAGGATCTCCTCGTTGATGAACGCCTGCACGGTCACCAGCAGGGCGAGCAGCAGGCCGTCGCGGTACGGACGCTGGGACCGGGTGATGGCGAGCACCCGCCACACGATGAACGGCAGCAGGAACTGACTGATGATGTTGGGGTGCCAGTTGGCGTGCGACAGCATCGCCGGGGAGAACCCGCAGAACCATCCGCCGACGGCCGCCGCCAGTCGACTGCGAACGAGGTGCCGGCGGAGCACCACGTACCAGGCGGTCGCGGTGCCGGCGAGCCCGAGGGTGACCAACAGCACAAAGGTCACCGCCGGGCCGAAGAGGAGCGTCACCGGCACCATCGGGATGCCCAGCGCGAGGATGGCCGTGTTGGCCATCAGGTTGACCCCGTCGGGGTAGTTGAACTGTTCGGTGAAGAACGGGAACTCCCCGTGGAGCACCACCCGCACCGAGTGCGCCAGGAAAAACTGCACCTGCGCCGGGTCACTGCTGTAGAGCGCGGCCACCCGGCCGGCCGGGTTGATCCAGAGTTGGCTGGTCACCCAGAACGCCGCGAGCAGAAACCCGCCGACCACCACCAGATGCTGCCGTCGAGCCGTCAACGACGGCAGCCGAAGCCGACGACGACCCGGGGCCGCAGCCGGTGGGTCGGGCTTCGGCTTCCGGCCCCCCGCCGCGGCACCGTTCAGGGGGAACACACCCGCGCTGTTGAGATCGACCGGCTCCGACGGAGTCACGGCGGCGGGGTCGGCGCGGGTGTCAGCAGACGTCACAGTCGGCGGAGTCTACCCGAACGGAATTTACCGGAAAGCCAGCACACGATCCCTTGTGGGCGGTTCCGGACGGCACCATGCCATCTCGTACCATAGCGGTTCGCACGACCGGCTGGGGTAAACGGAGGAGCTAAAGGTGCTTGCAGCCCGCCGGACCGGCAGGACGACCGCCGCCGCGCTGGCCCTGATGGCGTCCCTGGCCGGCTGCGGGGTCGTCACCGACCGGGCACCGGCTGACCTGGCGGTGGGGCATGACAGCCAGGACGGCTCGCTCATCGTCTGGCCGGCCCGCGGTTCCCTCGCCACCGAGGCCGCGACGACGACGGCGGTGACCGAGGCGGTCCGCGCCTGGCGGTCACCGCTCGACGACCGGGCGCACCTACCCACCTCCGGCATTCTCTGGGTTGGTGAGGTCGACGGCGCGCCGCTCGCCCTGGTCGCCGCGGATGTTCCCGGTACGGGTTCCTCCTGGCTACTCCAGGTCGCCGGGGAGGCCGGGCGCCACACCGTCACCCACGCCGTCGAGCACACCGACCCCGGCTACCTCATCTACTCCGATGTCCTCCCGGTGCACACCGACGCGGGTCGCCGCTACCTGGTCTCCGCCCGGGTCACCGACCTGACCGGCCCGGATGGCGAGGCGGTGACCATCGAGGGGGGCCTGAGCACCCCCGTGGCGGTGCCGGCCTGCTCCGCGGTCCCGGTCACCGCCACGCTGCGCGCCACCGAATCGCTGCCGCAGGGGCGCGCCACCGATCGTTTCCTCGACCTCGGCACCGGCCTGGACGCGCCGCGCGACCCGCTGGTACGCGACGAGTCCGGCTCCGGGCAGCAGGCCCTGGCCGGGTTGGACACCTGCGCGCTCGCCGGCGACGAGGGACCGTTCGGCAGCATCCAACGCCAATTCGGGAGCCAAAAGTCGGCGAATTCGGTGCCGGCCTCCTGGCCGATGTCGGGGCTGAGCATCCGGACGGTCGGCGAGGGCACGCTCGGTGCCGGCCCGCCCGGTGAGGTGCAGCAGCTCACCTGGGAGGCGGCCGGCGACGAGATGACGGCGATGCTGTACCGGCCGGCCACCGGCGGCGCAGCGCTGATGTCGGCCGCCGACCCGGCCGCGCCGCTGCAGGCGTACGTCCTGCCGGTGGCTGGGCAGCGGCTCGGCGTGTTGAGCTGGCAGCCGATGCCGGAGGACTCGCTGTCGGTCCCGGCCGGCACGTCCCGCCTCGTTGACCGCCCGGGCCTGACCGTCCTGCCCCTAGCGGACGAGAAGGTCACGGTGAGTCTGGCGACCACCGAGGAGACCCACTACCGCTCCCTGCCCGCTCCGCAGTAACGCTTCGGCGGCAACGTCCTTGGGGTAACGCCGGCGGCGGCGGTAGCCGCGATGCCGCGGTGGCGAGTGGGTGACGGCGGACAACCCGCCGTCACCCACCCGCACCCTCACTTCGGAGCGGGGGCCTCCCGCGGCGTGACGACCGGCTCCACCTGGTCGGTGACCAACTCCTTCTCGTTGCCGACGACGCCATTGTCGAGCCGGGAGATCCAGCCGGTGACGTCGCGGGCCACGTCCTGGGCGGTCAGGCCGAGGTCGGTGAGAATCTGGGCCCGGGTGCCGTGCGGGTGCCAGTCGACCGGTACACCCAGGTCCTTCACCGGCACCTCGACGTCGGCGTCCCGCATCGCCTGGGCGATGGCGTCGCCGACGCCGCCGGCCCGAACCCCGTCCTCCACGACGACCACGAGCCGATGCCCGGCGGCCAGCTCCACCAGTTCGGCCGGGACCGGCCGGACCCAGCGCGGGTCAACCACGGTCACGCCGTAACCCTGCTCGCCGACCCGGGCGGCGACCTCCATGCCGAGGCCGGCGAAGGAACCGACCGCGACCAGCAGCACGTCGGCGCGGGCCGACTCGGCGAGCACGTCCACCGGCCCGACCCGGCGCAGCGCCGGCAGGTCGGCGGCGACGGAACCGGTCGGAAAGCGGACGATGGTGGGAGCGTCGTCCACGGCGACCGCCTCGCGCAGCTCCTCGCGGAGGGTGGCGGCGTCCCGGGGGGCGGCGATCCGCAGGCCCGGCACCACCCCGAAGATGGACATGTCCCACATGCCGTAGTGGCTGGGCCCGTCGGGGCCGGTGATCCCGGCCCGGTCCAGCACGAAGGTCACCGGCAGCTTGTGCATCGCCACGTCCAGCAGGACCTGGTCGAATGCCCGGTTGAGGAAGGTCGCGTAGATCGCGACCACCGGGTGCATACCGCCCAGCGCCAGCCCCGCCGCCGAGGTGGCGGCGTGCTGCTCGGCGATGCCCACGTCGTAGGTGCGCTCCGGGTACTTCCGGGCCAGCTTGGCGATGCCGGTCGGCTCGGCCATCGCCGCGGTGACTCCCACCACGTCCGGCCGCTCATCGGCGATCGCCACCAGCTCCTCGGCGAAGACATGCGTCCACTTCACCGACGGCACCGCGGTGGCCTTGCCGGTCTCGGTGTCGAAGGCACCGGGGCTGTGGAAACAGTCCGCCTCGTCGTCCTCGGCCGGGCGGTAGCCGTAGCCCTTGCGGGTGACCGCGTGCACGATCACCGGGCCGCCGAAGGACTTCGCCGCGCGCAGCGCCCCCTCGACCGCTGCGATGTCGTGCCCGTCAACCGGGCCGACGTACTTGATGCCGAGATCCTCGAACATCGCCTGCGGCGCGACCGCGTCCTTGATGCCCCGCTTGACCGCGTGCAGCACCTCGTACATGGGCCGGCCGACCAGCGGGGTCGAGCCGAGCGCCTCCCGGACCGTGTCCAGCACCCGCTCGTAGCCGGGGTTCAGGCGCAGCGTCGAGAGGTGGTCGGCGAGCCCGCCGATCGTCGGCGAGTAGGAGCGGCCGTTGTCGTTGACCACGATCACCAGCGGGTTGCCGGCGGTCGCGATGTTGTTCAACGCCTCCCAGCACATCCCGCCGGTCAGCGCGCCGTCGCCGACCACGGCCGCCACCGCCCGCGGCTCGCCCCGCAGCGCGTACGCCTTAGCCAGCCCGTCGGCGTAGGAGAGGGCGGTGGAGGCGTGCGAGTTCTCGATCAGGTCGTGCTCGCTCTCGGCCTGACTCGGATAGCCGGCGAGCCCGCCGCGCTGGCGCAGCTTGTCGAAGCCACCCTGACGGCCGGTGAGAATCTTGTGTACGTAGGCCTGGTGGCCGACGTCGAACAGGATCGGGTCCCGGGGGGAGTCGAAGACCCGGTGCAACCCGAGGGTCAGCTCCACCACCCCCAGGTTGGGGCCGATGTGCCCGCCGGTCCGGGAGACCTTGGCCACCAGAAAGTCACGGATTTCGGCGGCGAGGATGTCCAGCTGCTCGGTGGACATCCGCTTGATGTCCTGCGGACCGCTGACGGCGGCCAGCAGCCCGGATTGGTTTGCCGGGTCCCGTTCAACACTCATGACCGGAGAGTCTATCGGCCGGGTGACAGCTTGCAGTCCGGTCGGGAGCACCCGGAGCGGTCCGCCGGACGCCGACAACGCTGAGCCGGTGGTCAGGGTTCGCTCCGCCACCGGTGCGGCCGGATCAGGGTTCGCTCCGCCGCTGGTGCCGCAGGGTCAGGCGTCGCTCGGCCGCTGGCGCGGCGAGGCGGGCGGCAGCAGCAGCCCCACCAGCTCCACGTGCTGGGTCATCGGAAAGAGGTCGAAGCCGCGCAGCGCGGCCAGCCGCCAACCCAACTCGGTGAAGCCGCGGACATCCCGGGCAAAGGCGGCCGGGTCGCAGGCCACGTACGCCACCGCGCGCGCTCCGGCGGCAGCCACCGCCCGCACCGCCCGGGCCCCGGCCCCGGAGCGGGGCGGATCGAGCACCACCAGGTCCACCGGCGCTACGCGGCGCCCCCGCTCCAACACCGGGGCGACCCGGCCCGAGACGATGCCGACCTGCGGCAGGTCCCGCAGGTTCTGCCGGGCGGCGGCGACGCCGGCCCCGGCGGCCTCGACGAGGGTGACCCGACCGGTGACACCGACCCGCTCCGCCAGCGCGGCCGCGAAGAGGCCGGCCCCGCCGTACAGGTCCCAGGCCGTCTCCCCCGGCTGCGGGTCGAGCTGCGCCAACACGGCGTTGACCAGGGTGTCCGCCGCCGCCGGGTGGACCTGCCAGAACGCCGACGGGGGCAGCGCCCACCGGCGGCCGACGGCCTCCTCGTGAACCCGTTCCGGCCCGCTCACCGGCCGCACCGTCCCGTCGGCGACCGCGGTCACGGTCACGTCCCCACCGGTCGAGGCGACCGACTCCACGGCGTCCGCGTCCGGCCACCGTACGGGTCCGAGCAGCGGCAGTTGTTGAATCGCCGGGTGGGCGATCCGGCACCGGTCGATCGGCACCACCTCGTACGAGCGGTGCTTGAGCAGGCCGGCCCGGCCGGCGCCGTCGACGGTGTAGCGCACCCGGGAACGCCAGCCCAGCGACCCACCGGGCAGCGCCTCGACCTGGATGCCCAGCGCGTCCAGCTCCCCGTCGGTCAGCCCGCCCAGTCGGGTGAGTTGCTCGCGGATCACCCCCGCCTTCCAGGTCAGCTGCGCCTCGGGGGACACGTGCTGCAGGTCGCAGCCGCCGCAACGGCCGGGCTTCGCGTACGGGCAGGGGGGCTCGACCCGCTCCGGCGCGGCCGTCAGCACCGTCACCGCGTCGGCCCGGACGAACCCGCGGTGCACCTCGGTGATTTCGGCCACCACCCGCTCGCCGGGCAGCGCGTGCCGGACGAAGACCACCTGGCCGGCGACCCGGGCGACGCAGTGCCCGCCCGGGGCCACCGCCCCGACGGTCAACTCGACCCGCTCGGCCTCGGCCAGCCCCTCGTCGCCGGTCACCGGCCACCTCCATCGGCCGGGTCCGGGCCACTCCCGGGCGGCGGAGCGGGGACCGTTGACGGGCCGGCTCCCGGCTCCGGGCCGCCCGGCGTCACCCGGGGACCGCGGGCCGGTCCGCGGCTGAGCGTCTCGTCCAGCCGGTCCAGATCTTTGCCCTCGGTCGAGGCGAGCTGCCACGGCACGCTGGTGACCATCACTCCCGGTTCGAAGAGCAGCCGACCCTTGAGCCGCAGCGCGCTCTGGTTGTGCAAGAGGTTCTCCCACCAGTGGCCGACCACGTACTCGGGGATGAAGACGGTGACCACGTCGCGGGGCGAGGACCGACGGACGCCGGCCACATAGTCGAGGATCGGTCGGGTGATCTCCCGATACGGCGAGTCGATCACGGTCAGTGCGACCGGCACGTCCCGCCGTTCCCACTCGGCCTGCAACCGGCGGGTGTCCTTGTCGTCGACGTTCACCGTCACCGCGGTCAGGCTGTCCGGCCGGGTGACCTGCGCGTAGGCGATCGCCCGCAGGGTCGGCTGGTGGACCTTGCTGACCAGTACGACCGCGTGGTTGCGGGCCGGTTTCACCGGCCGCCCCTCGTCGGGGATGAGTTCGACGGCGACCCGGTCGTAGTGCCGCCGGATCCCCAGCATCACCAGGTAGATCATGACCATCGCGGCGATGGCGATCCACGCGCCGAGCAGGAACTTCGTGACGACCACGATCACCAGTACGGTGGCGGTCATCGCCATCCCGAAGCTGTTGATCGCCCGCGAGCGGATCATCTGCCGGCGTACCTGCTGGTCGCGTTCGACCCGGAGGTAGCGGTTCCAGTGCCGGATCATGCCGGCCTGGGACAGGGTGAACGAGACGAAGACGCCGACGATGTAGAGCTGGATCAGCTTGGTCACCTCGGCCTGGAAACCGATGATCAGCACGATCGCGAAGCCGGCCAGGAAGAGGATGCCGTTGGAGAACGCGAGCCGGTCCCCCCGGGTGTGTAGCTGCCGGGGCAGGTAGCGGTCCTGGGCGAGGATCGACCCGAGCACCGGGAAGCCGGTGAACGCGGTGTTCGCGGCCAGGAAGAGGATCAGGGCGGTGACGCCGACGACCACGAACAGCAGCAGCGAGCCGGAGCCGAAGATGGTCTCGCCGAGCTGCGCGGTGACGGTCTTCTGCACGTACCCGTCGGGGCCGCCGACGATCTGCCGGGCCGGGTCCTCCACGAACTGTAGGCCGGTCAGCCGGGCCAGCCAGACGATGCCGACCAGCATGGTCACCGCCACCGCGCCGAGCATGAGCAGGGTGGTGGCCGCGTTGCGGCTCTTCGGCGCCCGGAAGGCGGGCACCCCGTTGGAGATCGTCTCGACGCCGGTGAGCGCAGCGCAGCCGGAGGAGAAGCTCCGGAGCAGCAGGAACGCCATCGCCCACCCGGTCGTTTCGCTCCACTCGGTGGCGATGACCAGATCCGCGCTGGGAGCACGCAGGTCGTGGCCGAGCAGCACCACCCGGACCAGCCCGGTCAGGATCATGCCGACGATAACGATCATGAAGCCGTACGTGGGGATGGCGAAGGTGGTGCCGGACTCCTTGATCCCCCGCAGGTTGACGGCGGCGAGCAGCACCACCGCGACGACGGCCACCGCCACCTTGTGGGTGGCCACGAAAGGGATCACCGCGCCCAGATTCGCCACCCCGGACGCGACCGAAACCGCGACGGTCAACACATAGTCGACCAGGAGGGCGCTGGCCACGCCGACACCGGCGCGGCACCCCAGGTTGACCGTGGCCACCTCGTAGTCGCCGCCGCCGGACGGGTAGGCGTACACGTTCTGCCGGTAGCTCGCCACGACGGCGAGCATCACCACGACCACCCCCAGGGCGATCCACGGCGAGAAGACGAACGCCGAGGCGCCGGCGAACGAGAGCATCAGCAGGATCTCGTCGGGGGCGTACGCCACGCTGGAGAGCGCGTCGGAGGCGAAAACGGGCAGGGCGATGCGCTTGGGCAGCAGGGTGTGCTGGAGTCGGTCGGACCGGAACGGTCGACCGACGAGCAGTCGCTTCACCAGCGAGGCGGGTCGGGCCACAACCGCCAAGCGTACGACCCTCGCCCACACCCACGCCCGGGTGGCCGGAGACCAGGGGGTGTTGGCACGGAGTACCGTCGGTCCGCGCCCGCCCCCGGGGACGTGACAGGCTCGTCCTACAGCCGCAACGGCTGGTGCGGGCGGATGTTGAGGAGGGGCACGGTGCATGTGGTGATCATGGGCTGTGGGCGGGTCGGAGCGACCCTCGCGCACGGTCTGGAGGCCCGCGGACACTCGGTGGCGGTCGTCGACCAGGATGCCGACGCCTTCCGCCGACTCGGCCCGGACTTCGCCGGCATCACGGTGACCGGCGCCGGCTTCGACGGGGAGGTACTCCGGCAGGCCGGCATCCACCGGGCGGACGCGTTCGCGGCCGTCTCCAGCGGCGACAACTCCAACATCATCTCCGCCCGGCTGGCGCGGGAGACCTTCGGGGTCACCCGCGTCGCGGCGCGCATCTACGACCCGCGACGGGCCCAGGTCTACGAGCGCCTCGGCATCCCGACGGTGGCCACCGTCCGGTGGACCGCCGACCGGATGCTGCGGCACCTGGTGCCGGACGGCAACGAGGCGTTGTTCCGGGACCCGACGAGCACCGTCTCGATCGTGGAGGTGCCGGTGCACAAGGACTGGGTCGGCCGGTCGGTGCTGGCGCTGGAGAAGACGACCGGCGCCCGGGTGGCGTACCTCACCCGGTTCGGGATCGGCACGTTGCCGACGCCGAGCACCGTCGTGCAGGAGGGGGACCAGATCTTCATGCTGGTCACCGACGACATCGTCAACGCGGTCACGTCAGCGGCGGCGCAGCCGCTGGAAGGGGGGCAGTGACATGCGGGTCGCCATCGCCGGCGCCGGGAACGTGGGCCGCTCCATCGCCCAGGAGCTGATCGAGAACGGCCACCAGGTGACGCTGATCGAGCGGCAGCCCACGATGCTCCGACCCGAACGGGTGCCGGACGCGGAGTGGGTGCTGGCCGACGCCTGTGAGCTGACCAACCTGGAGGAGGCCGAGCTGGCCAACCGCGACGTGGTGGTCGCCGCCACCGGGGACGACAAGGTCAACCTGGTGGTCTCACTGCTGGCCAAGACCGAGTTCGCGGTACCCCGGGTGGTCGCCCGGATCAACCGGGCCGAGAACGAGTGGCTCTTCACCGAGCAGTGGGGGGTGGACGTGGCGGTCAGCAAGCCGCGGGTGATGGCCGCTCTGGTGGAGGAGGCGGTGACCGTCGGCGACCTGGTCCGGCTGATGACCTTCCGGCAGGGGGAGGCGAACCTGGTCGAGATCACGCTGCCGACGAGCGCCCCGTACGTCGGTCATCCGCTGCGGGAGGTGCCACTCCCCCGCGACGCGGCGCTGGTGGCGATCCTGCGTGGCAAGCGGGTGCTGGTGCCCAGCCCGGACGACCCGATCGAGGCCGGCGACGAGCTGATCTTCGTCTGCACGGCGGAGGTGGAGGACTCCGTCCGGACGGTGGTGCTCGGCCCGGACAGCGTCGAACGGACCCGCAAGGCCTGCGGAGACCCGGGGCCGGCCGTTACTCGACCGGGGCCGGAGGCGTCTGGGGGGCGTACGGATGGTCCCGGGTTACCCGGCGCACCGTCCAGACCGTGATCAGCAGGAGCAGCACGTACGGCGGGTAGCCGAGCACGAGCCGGGCGATGCCGAGCGCGGTGTTCTGGTGGGCGAGGAAGAGCCCGCCCTGCACCCCCACCTTCGCCAGCCAGACCACCCCCCAGAGCACGGTCAGCCGGGTGAAGGTCCGCACCAGGATCGGGTCCTGACGCCAGTCGGAGGCGCCCTTAGCCACCAGGATCGACCAAATCCAGCCGACCAGGGGCTGCCGGATCGCCGCCGAGACCAGCAGCGCCACGCCGTAACCGATGCCGTAGAGGATGCCGGGCAGGTAGAAGTCCCGCTCGTCGCCGCTGCGCCAGGCGATCGCCGCGCCGATCGCGATCCCGAACAGCCCGTTCACCGCGTGCCGCACCGGCCGCCGCTGGGCCAGCCGCAGCACCGCGATCAACACCGCGACCGCCACCGCGGCGATCACCGCCGGGCGCAGCTCACCGATGATGTTGGCGACCACGAAGACGACCACCGGAATGCTGGACTCCAGCATTCCGCGCCAGCCCCCCAGCTGGTCGGCCATCTGCTCGGCGAGCGTCGGGAGCGGCTCCTCCCCTCCCGTGCCCGGCTGCGCCGTCGGGCGCTGTCCCGTCGTCACTTCGGCGGCTCCAACTCGTAGTACGGGTTGTAGATGACCTTACGGTCGCCTCGGACGGCGACCCGGCCCCGTGCGGTCAGGTGCCGGCCCGGTTCGATGCCGGCGATGTGCCGCCGGCCCAGCCACACCAGGGTCACCACGTCGCTGCCGTCGTACAGGTCCGCCTCCAACGTCGGCTGGTTGGTCCGCGGCGTGTAGACCACGGTGCGGAGCCGGCCGGAGACCGCGACCAGCTGGCCCCGGCAGCACTGGCGGGCCGGCATGCCGCCGTGTTCGGCGCTCTCCCGGAGCAGCTCCTGCGCCTCGATCTCCGCCTCGCTGGCGGTGAGCCGACGCAACACGCGCCGCAGCGAACCCCGTCGCTCGTCGGTCGACATGACCTCCGCGTCACCCTTTCCGGGCTGGGCCGACCGGGGCCGGCGGTGGGGCGGCCCACCGCACGCCGGGACCGCCCCGCCAGCGTACGCCGACGGAAGGGGTCCCAGCGGTCGGTGGAGCGCCGTCAGACCTGCGGGGTCGGCTTCGGCTCGGCGGCAGAGCCCGTGGCCGCCTGTTCCCCGGCCGTCTGTTCCGCGGCCTCTCGGGGCAGGCGCAGGGGCAGCGGCTCCCGCACCGGCCGGGCCTCCTGCCCCCGGTCAACGACGAGGCCCTCCAGACAGGCGGTCAGCGGGCCGGCCGCATCCGGCTCGGTCGCCGCCGCGCCCTGGTAGACGGCCCGGACCATCCAGCGCGGCCCGTCGATGCCGACGAACCGCAGGTCGGTACGGCCATCCTGGGTAGGGACCTGCGCCCGTAGCTCGACGCCGTACCCACCCGTGACCTCCTCGGTGGTGGCGCCGTCGTTGGACAGGGACCGGTGGATCTCCTCGCGCACCTCGTCCCAGATGCCCGCGCTACGCGGGGCGGCGAAGACCCCGAGCTGAAGCGCACTCTGCCCGTGCACGAGCACCACCTGCTGAACGGCGCCCTGCTGGTCAGCCTGCACCCGCACCTCGACCCCGCCGACCGCCGGAATCTGCAGGCTCCCCAGGTCGAGCCGCTGCACCCCGGAGGGCGCCTCGGTCACGTCGTAGGGGCCGGGGGCCGGCGCTGCCGAATTCGTCGCTTCGTGCGCGTCCTGGGCCTCGGGCCGCTCGTCGCGCGGGTGCCGTTCGGCACCGGCCCGCTTTCGGGAGAAGATCACTGCGTACACCCTCCGCTGTTCACGCTCTTCACGCCCACCCTGTCACTTTCCTTCGCTACCGGCGATGCGTCCGCTCCGGGTGTCACGACACCTCCGGCACCGGCTGCCGGCCGTCGGTCGGCACCGGGGCCGAACCCAGGCCGGCGTGGCCGCCGGTGGAGCCGTGCCCGCCAGCGCCCCGCTGGGACGCGGGCAGCTCCGCCGCCGGTTGGAACCGCGCCCGGGCCACCCGCTGCACGACCAGCTGTGCGATGCGGTCACCGCGCGCGATCCGAGCCACCGCCTCCCGATCATGGTTGATCAGGTTGACCAGGATCTCACCCCGGTAGCCGGCGTCGACCGTACCGGGCGCGTTGAGCACGGTCACGCCGAGCCGGGCCGCCAGACCCGAACGGGGGTGGACCAGGCCCACGTACCCCTCGGGCAACGCGATGGCTACCCCGGTCGGCACCAGGGCCCGGCCACCGGGGGGCAGCTCCACATCCGCGGCGGCCACCAGGTCCGCCCCCGCGTCGCCGGGATGGGCGTACGAGGGGAGCGGCAACCCCGGGTCGAGCTGCCGCACAGGCACGGGTACGACATCGGTCACGGTTCCCTCTTCCTCCGGTTCCTGAGTGACCTGCCCATCCTGCCCGGTACTCCCCGCGGCGCGCGCCGTACCCTTCATCTCGTGCGCGTCTCCTCGTCCCCGGCTGCCCGTTACGCCGAACGGCTCGATCTGCCGTGGTGGCTCTGGCTGGGCGGATTCGCCGCGGCCGGGCTACTCGCCACGGAAATCTGGATGGGCGCGTCGGGCATCCGGTCGTGGCTGCCGTTCGCGCTGCTGCTGCCGGCGTGCCTGGCGAGCCTGCTCTGGCTGGGCCGGATCCGGGTGGCGGTTGACGACGGCGAGTTGCGGGTGGACGACGCGCGGCTGCCGGCCCGGTTCGTCGCCGATGTCATCCCGTTGGATGCGGCCGGGCGACGCGAGGTGCTCGGTGTCGGCGCGGACCCGCTGGCGTTCGTGATCCAACGGCCGTGGATCCCCAGCGCCGTGCAGGTGGTGCTCGACGACCCAGCTGACCCGACCCCGTTCTGGGTGATCAGCACCCGGCGGCCGGTGCAGCTGGCGGAGGCGATCCTCGCCGCCCGAGACCCGGCCGACACCGGTCGGGACTGAGTCGACCCGCGCTCACGGCGGGTCAGGGGGTGCCCCAGCCCGGCGTCGGAGATCAGCGCGGAGGAGATCGGACATCGCGCGGGTGGCCCGTCGGTTGAGGTAGCTCGCGACAGCCGCGCCGGTGAGGAACGGGCCCAGCGTCGTGAGGTTGCGGCCGAAGCGTCTGACCAGCCGGTCCCGCAGCTCCCGGCGGGCCGCGGCGCTCAGCACCGCGCTCACTCCCACGCCGGGCCGCATCGGGTTGATCCCGCGCCGCCCGGACCAGGAGACGACGAGCGCCACCGCCCGCTGGGCGCCACCGGCGGGCAGCGGCACCCCGTACACCTCGTGTAGCTCCCCGACTAGCTTCAACTCAATCGCGACCACCGCGACCGTCTCGGCGGCCAGCAGCACCGGTGCCGTGAGCAGGCTCGGGGGCACCGTCCACTCGACAGCGGCGACGCCACCGCCGGCAGCGCCCACCCCGGCGCTCGCCCGGGCGGCGTTCCGGACCAGCCGATCGGCCAGCGCCTCACCGTCGAGGTCAGGGAAGTGCCGGCGGAGGGTGGCCCGGTCCCGGACCGGCACGTGCGGGGCGATCTCAGCGATGGTGTCGACCATCCAGCCGAGCGCCGCCCTCGGCCGGAGCAGGTCGCCGAGCCCGCGGGTCCGGGCCTGCCCAACCAGGTGACCGAGGAGTTGTCCCCGCCGAGCCGGCGGGACATCGTCGGCGGTCAGCTCCGCGACGGTGGCGCCGAGGCCGTCGCCGTCACCGACCGGTTCGCCAACAGTGCTGGCCCGCTCGGTGGGGTCCGGCTCGATGCTGTCCCGCTCGGTGGGGTCCCGCTCGGTCATGGCACCGGACCTCCCGCTGGGCTGGGCCGCGCTGACGGCTGGCCGGGACGGGTGTAGCGGTTGCCGCCGGGCCGCCGCACGACGACCGGGGGGTGCGGCGGCCCCAGCACAGAGCCGCCGCCCGTAGTGCGATTCGCGTCCTGGTCAGACGCACTCGCGGCAGATGAGGTCGCCGTTGCGCTGGGCCGCCAACTGGCTGCGGTGGTGCACCAGGAAGCAGCGCCCGCAACGGAACTCGTCCTGCTGCATCGGCAGCACCTTGACCGTCAACTCCTCATCGGCCAGGTCGGCGCCGGGCAGCTCGAAGCTCTCCGCCACCTCGGCCTCGTCCACGTCCACGGCGCCCGACTGTGAGTCGACGCGCCGGGCCTTCAGCTCTTCCAGGCTGTCCTCGCCGAGGTCGACCTCGTCGCGACGCGGGGCGTCGTAGTCGGTGGCCATCGGTTCACTCTCCCATATCGATGTTGTCGCTTCCGGTTGTAACGCCGGACGACGTTGTTTCGGTTCCGCTGGGCGGCCACCACTTGTGTCGTTCACCCGACCCGGCATGAGTCGGGTCGACGCCGCCAGGAAACTCCCCAGCGAGCGCGGTACCTTACCTCCACCGCAGGCGTGGCATGTATACCGCCCTCGTGGAAGAGATGTACGCCTCTGCACAGGAAGTTGTTCCCAATGTGACTCAGGCGACATGAAGATAGGGGTAGTACTACCCCGTTCCATGCCGGCGCGCCGGCATGTCCGGCTGTTTCCACGCCGCCGCCGGACAACCGTTAACCTCAGCGGCGTACCGGACGGCCGTTCGGGCGCTTCGCCCCCTGCTGACGACCGTCACCTTCCTCCGTCCCGGGAGCACCTTGATGAGCTTTGCGCGAGTGCGGGCACTCGTAGTCGTCGCCCTGTTGGCGATCCTGGCGCTGATCTTCAGCGTTGTCGCCCTCGTCCGGGACACGCAGAGCAACGCGGGGCTCGGCGCCGGCTGCCAGGAGGGCTGGCCGGCGGCGGACGTCACCCTCCGCGAACCGGCCGAGGTAAAGATCAAGGTACTCAACGGGACCGACCAGGTGGGCCTCGCCAGCAAGATCTCCGACGACTTCCGGAATCGGAAGTTCCAGGTCGAGGAGACCGGCGACGCGGCGAAGAGTGACGACATCGCGGTCCTGCGGTACGGCCCGAAGGGCGTTGGTTCGGCGCACCTGCTGCGGGCCTACTTCCTGAACAACGCCGCGACCGAGTACGACCCGGAGCGCGCCGACGCCACCGTGGACATCATCCTGGGCAGCGCCTTCCAGCAGCTTGCCACCACCACCGAGGTCAACCAGTCCCTCGGTGACCTCGGGGCACCGGTGGCGCCGCCCGACACCTGCCCGGTCCAGGAGGAGTGACCGGAACGGCCCCCAGGGCGGCTCAGGGGCCGCCGGCGGCGTCGAGGTCAGCTAGCCGGTCGTGCAGCGGCGCGAAGAGCCCCGGGGGCGCGGCGATCACCAGATCTGGCCCGGCAGCCGCCCCAGCCAGCCCGCCGACGCGCAGTCCGGCCTCGGCGGCCACCAGGCCACCCGCGGCGAGGTCCCAGGCGGCCAGCCCCTTCTCGTAGTAGGCGTCCACCCGCCCCTCGGCGGCGAGACAGAGGTCGAGGGCCGCCGCGCCGAGCCGACGGATGTCGCGGAGGTGCGGAATCAACTCGGCCAGCACGCGGGCTTGGTGCTGCCGGCGGCGCGGGTCGTAGCCGAAGCCGGTGGCCACCAGTGCCTGGCCCAGATCCGGCTCGGTGGAGCAGCGCAACCGTTGACCGTCCCGCCAGGCGCCGTTTCCGATGGTCGCGGTCCACTCCTCGCCGGTGACGACATTGCGTACCACCCCGGCGACCACCACCCCGTCGACCTCGGCGGCGAGCGAGACCGCGCTGTGCGGGATGCGGTACAGGTAGTTGACGGTGCCGTCGATGGGATCCACGATCCACCGGACGGCGGCACCGGCGCCCACTTCCCCGTACTCCTCACCCAACACGGCGTCCCCCGGCCGGAGCCGGCGCAGCGCGTCGTGCACCTGCTGCTCCACCGCCCGGTCGGCCGCGGTCACCACGTCGGTGACGGTGGTCTTGGTCGCGGCCACCGAAACGCCCTCGCTGCGCATCCGGTACGCCGTCGCGGCCGCCTCCCGCGCCACCTCGACCGCGATCTCCAGCAGCTCCCGCGGCTCCGGTACCGAGCGGACCATTCTCGTCCCCTTCCCGCACGACCGGGGTGGTCGCGACCATATGCGGGTATCATCCTTTCAAAGTCCACATCCGCGCCAATTCGGCGGTCCGAGCGGTGGTCCGGCGTGCGCCGCCGAATGATCGCCGTGGACAGCGTTACAATTCACCCTGCCCACGCGCCACGGACCGCCTCAACCGGCTGGCCCGCGACTCGGGGGTCCTCAACGACTCGCCCGGCACCGCGCTCCGCCCCACGCCGGACGACCCTGCCGTGCTCGCTCTTCGCCACCGGAAGGTCATTCGTGACAGAACCCCGCCAGACCGGCGCCGACGTTCGCTCGCTCACCGACACCTTGATCGCCCATGCGCAGAGCGCCGGCGGTCAGCTCACGTCGGCACAGCTCGCGCGCACTGTCGAGTCAGCCGAGGTGACTCCGGCCCAGGCCAAGAAAATCCTCCGGGCGCTCTCGGAGGCGGGGGTGACCGTCGTGGTAGACGGTTCGGCCAGCACCGCCCCGCGCCGCCGGGTGGCCGCCGCCCGGTCAACCACCCCAGCATCCCGGGCCACCACCGCCAAGACCACCAAGAAGGCCGCCACGGCCACTTCGAAGGCGGCACCGACCGGGGCCGAGGCACCGGCACCGGCGCCGCGAAAGGCCACCGCCCGCAAGGCGGCTGGCGCTGCCGCCGACGGTGCCAAGGCCGCGCCGGCGAAGAAGGCCACCCGGGCCACCAAGGCGACTGTGGCCGCGGCGACCGGCCCGGCGAAGGCCACGACGAAGACCGCGAAGGCCACGAAGGCCACGAAGGGCGAAGCTGCCGGCGAGGTCAACGCGGAGGAGCTGGCCGCTGAGATCGAAGACGTGGTGGTCGACGAGCCGGCGGAGCTGACCCAGGCCGCCGAGACCGACGCGGCGAACTCCGCCACCGACACCGACTTCGAGTGGGACGACGAGGAGTCCGAGGCCCTCAAGCAGGCCCGCCGAGACGCGGAGCTGACCGCCTCCGCCGACTCCGTCCGGGCGTACCTGAAGCAGATCGGCAAGGTCCCGCTCCTCAACGCCGAGCAGGAGGTCGAGCTCGCCAAGCGGATCGAGGCCGGCCTCTACGCCACCGAGCAGCTGCGCGCGGCGGATGAGGGCGACGAGAAGTTCAACCGCGACATGCAGCGCGACATGATGTGGATCTCGCGGGACGGGGAACGGGCAAAGAACCACCTCTTGGAGGCGAACCTCCGCCTGGTGGTATCGCTCGCCAAGCGCTACACCGGCCGCGGGATGGCCTTCCTCGACCTGATCCAGGAGGGCAACCTCGGCCTGATCCGCGCCGTCGAGAAGTTCGACTACACCAAGGGCTACAAGTTCTCCACCTACGCCACCTGGTGGATCCGCCAGGCCATCACCCGCGCCATGGCCGACCAGGCCCGCACCATCCGCATCCCGGTACACATGGTCGAGGTGATCAACAAGCTCGGCCGGATCCAGCGCGAGCTACTCCAGGACCTGGGCCGCGAGCCCACCCCGGAGGAGCTCGCGAAAGAGATGGATATCACACCGGAGAAGGTGCTGGAGATCCAGCAGTACGCCCGGGAGCCGATCTCGCTCGACCAGACCATCGGCGACGAGGGCGACAGCCAGCTCGGTGACTTCATTGAGGACTCGGAGGCCGTGGTCGCCGTCGACGCGGTGTCGTTCTCGCTCCTCCAGGATCAGCTCCAGCAGGTGCTGCAGACGCTGTCCGAGCGCGAGGCCGGGGTGGTCCGCCTCCGGTTCGGTCTGACCGATGGTCAGCCGCGTACGCTGGACGAAATCGGCCAGGTTTACGGGGTGACCCGAGAGCGCATCCGGCAGATCGAGTCCAAGACGATGTCCAAACTGCGCCACCCGTCCCGGTCGCAGGTGCTCCGGGATTATCTGGACTAAGGGCCTGCTCGGGGCCGAGTCCGCGCCAGACTCCACGACAGGTACCAACCAAGCGTGTCAGTTTGAGCACTCTCCGCGCAACCCCCTTCGTTGGTCGGATGGTTGCCCGATTGTGATCGTTGACGTGGCACCCTTGGTGCAGGGACGCTGTCGGAGTCAGGTGTGACCTCGGTCCCCCGCGGGCAGACAGGGAACGCGCGCCCTGATCAGGGTGTTGCACGATAGGTGAGCAACGACCGAAGAGAGTGTTCATCGGTGACGACCAGAGGAGGAAGGCGATGACCCCGACCCTCACGCCGCCGCCCGAGACGGTGAGCCCCCCGGCCGCCGATGAACGGTGCGACCGCTGCAATGCCGCCGGCAAGCTCCGCATTACCCTTGCTGGCGGCGGGGAACTGGTATTTTGCGGACATCACGCGAACAAGTACGCGGAGGATCTCGTCAAGATCACTGTGCGGTACGCAGCAGACCCGGAGTTCAGCTGGCGTGGCGCCGATCTGATGACCAACTGAGGATCCGCAACTGAACATGCAAAGCCGGCCGGGCCCGCTGGGCCCGGCCGGCTTTGTCGTCTCCGGCGCCGACTGTCCTCTTCCCCGCGCCGACCGCCCTCTTGTCCACGGCTACCGTTTCTTGCCCGGTGACTACCGTCCTCGTGTCCGTTAGCCGCCGTTCCCGGTCCCGGTGCCCCGGTCGGCTGCGGGGCGGGTCAGAGCGTCTGCACGGTGGCGATCCGCTCCTCCAACTGCTCAATCGTCGCCTGGGCGCTGGGCGGACCACCACAGCGACGGCGAAGCTCCGCATGGATCTTGCCGTGCGGCTGGCCGGTGTGGTGATGCCGGGCAGCCACCAGGGCGTTCAACTGTCGGCGCAGCGCCACCCGGCGCTGCGCCGCACCCATCGGCGCCGGCGGGGCGGCAGCGGTCGCCACGGCCGGCTCAGCCGGCCGTACGGTGCCCCGGCGTCGCGACGCGGCGAGCTGCTCGGCCTGCCGCTTGGACAGCAGCATGGCCACCTGATCGGCGGTGAGTAGACCGGGCAGCCCGAGGTACTCCTCCTCCTCCGGCGTACCGGCCTGCGCGGCAGTGCCAAAGGACGCGCCGTCAAAGATCACCTGATCCAGTTCGGCGGTCGCTGAGAGCGCGGCGAACCGCTTCTCCAACTCACCGCTGGCCTGGTCGTCCCGCTGGGCGCGCTCCAGCAGGTCGTCGTCGAAGCCATCCTGGTCCTTCGGCTTGCCCAGCACATGATCCCGCTCCGCTTCCATCTCGCTGGCGAGGCCGAGCAGGTGCGGGACGCTGGGCAGGAAGACCGATGCCGTCTCCCCCGGCCGGCGGGCCCGGACGAACCGCCCGATGGCCTGGGCGAAGTAGAGCGGGGTGCTGGCGCTGGTGGCGTAGACGCCGACGGCGAGCCGCGGGATATCCACCCCTTCGGAGACCATCCGGACCGCCACCAGCCAACGCTGCTCAGCCGTCGTGAACGTCGCGATCCGGTCCGAGGCGCCCGCGTCGTCGGAGAGCACCACGGCGGCCTTCTCCCCGGTCACCTGCTCGATGAGCTTCGCGTACGACCGGGCGGCCTGCTGGTCGCTGGCGATCACCAGCCCGGCGGCGTCGGGCATCCCGGCGTTACGCAGCACGGTCAGCCGGGCGTCCGCCGCCCGCAGCACCTGCGGCATCCAGTCGCCGGCCGGGTCGAGCGCGGTTCGCCACGCCTGCGCGATCAGGTCCTGGGTCATCGGCTCCCCGAGCCGGGCGGCCAGCTCCTCACCGGCGTTCGTCCGCCACCGGGTCTCCCCCGAGTAGGCCAGGAAGAGCACCGGGCGTACCACGCCGTCGTGCAGCGCGTCGGCGTAGCCGTAGACGGAATCGGCGCGGGACCGCAGGAGGCCGTCTCCGCCCCGCTCGTAGCTGACGAACGGGATCGGGTTGTCGTCGGAGCGGAACGGGGTGCCGGTGAGCATGAGCCGGCGCTCCGCGCCCTCGAAGGCCGCCTGCACCCCGTCCCCCCAGGTCCGGGAATCGCCGGCGTGGTGGATCTCGTCGAGGATGACCAGGGTGCGCCGGGTCAGGGTGCGCCGCCGGTGCACCTGCGGCGCCATCCCCACCTGGGCGTAGGTGACCACCGCACCGTGAAAGTCGGCCGACGAGTGCAGATCCGCGTTCCGGAACGCCGCGTCGAGCTGGATGCCGACCCGGGCGGCAGCCTGCGCCCACTGGGTCTTGAGGTGCTCGGTCGGGGCTACCACGGTGATCGCATCGATGCTGCCATCGGCGAGCAGCTCGGCGGCGACCCGAAGGGCGAACGTGGTTTTACCGGCCCCCGGCGTGGCCACCGCGGTGAAGTCCGGCTCCCGCCGACGTAGGTACTCCACCAGCGCCCGGCGCTGCCAGGCGCGCAGGGCTGGGAACGTCTCGAGCGTTGGCGTCCGGGCTGCCACGCGAAGCTCCTCTCACCGCCGGCGGGACGGCCCCGACCGAGGATCGCGGGTTACGAACGCACGCCCTGAGCCGTACCGGCATCGGCGCCGCCGCCGCCCATGAAAACGCCCCCGCGCGCAGTGCCGCGAGGGCCGGCGCCCAGCATAACCAGCGAGCGCCGTACGCCCCACTCGACGCCACGGTCAACGCAGGGGGACGCAGCGGTGGGTACCGCCACAGCTCACGCGGGCGGCGGACCAGCCAGCGGTCGACTCACTCCCGCATTGACTCGTAGATCTCCTTGCACTTGGGGCAGACCGGTGAGCCCGGTTTCGCCGACTTGGTGACCGGGAAGGTCTCGCCGCAGAGCGCCACGACGTGGGTGCCCATCACGGCACTCTCGGCGATCTTCTCTTTGCGCACGTAATGGAACATCTCGGGACCGGTGTCGGCGTCCTTCACCTCGGGACGCTCGAGAACCTGTGTGCTCACTTCCATACCTCCACCCGCCAAGTCTGGCAGGTCACCCTTTGCCCGGTCTACTTCGAGCCCGACTGACCGACGCCGTACGGTTGGGCACTGTGACCACCTTTCACCTCCGACACGGCGCCGAAGTCGCCGACGCGCTACGCGTCGGCCGTCCCGTGGTAGCGCTCGAGAGCACGATCGTCTCGCACGGCCTGCCCCGGCCGGACAACCTTCGGGTGGCCCGCGAGATCGAACAGACCGTCCGGGACGCCGGCGCGGTACCGGCCACCATCGGCATGGTCGCCGGCCAGCTCGTGGTCGGCCTCGACGACGCGGAGCTGACCCGCCTCGCCACCGTCGACGATGTGGCGAAGCTCTCCGTACGCGATCTCGCCGTGGCTGCCGCGACCGGCGCGGACGGCGCCACGACCGTGGCCGCTACCAGCGCGGTGGCCGCGGCGGCGGGGATCCGAGTGTTCGCCACCGGCGGTCTCGGCGGCGTGCACCGCGAGGCGGCCCAGAGCTTCGACGAGTCCGCCGACCTGACGACCCTCGCCCGTACGCCGATCGCCGTGGTCTGCGCCGGGGTGAAGTCGATTCTCGACTCGGGCGCCACGTTGGAACGCCTGGAGACACTCGGGGTCGGGGTGGTCGGCTACCGCACCCGCCGTTTCCCCGGCTTCTACCTCACCGACGGCGGCTTCGACCTGGACTGGTCGGTCGACTCGCCGGAGCAGGTGGCGGCGGCACTCGCCGCCCAGGAGCAGCACAGGCTGCACTCCGGCGGCCTGGTCGTGGCCAACCCGCTGCCCACCGACGAGCAGCTCGACCCGGCACTACACGATCGCACCCTGACCGAAGGGCTGACACTGTTGCGGCGGGAGGGGATCACCGGTAAGGCGGTGACCCCGTTCCTGCTGGCACACTTCCACTCCGCGACCGAGGGCGCCAGCCTCGCGGTGAACATCCGGATCATCCTGCGCAACGCCGACCTCGCCGCCCGGATCGCGGTCGCGTCGGCTGCCCGGCAGGCATGACGCCACCCCGGGTGGTCGTCGTCGGCGACCTGATCACCGACGTGGTGGCGGTGCTGGCCGGGCCGCTTACGACCGGTTCGGACACGCCGGCCGAGATCCGGTTCACCGGAGGCGGCCAGGCGGCGAACACCGCGGCCTGGCTGGGCGCGTTGGGCATGCCGGTGACGTTGGTCGGGGCGGTGGGCGACGACGGTCCCGGCCGGGACCGGGTCGCCGAGTTGGAGCGCGGCGGGGTCGACTGCGCGGTCACCCGGGTACCCGAGGTCCCCACCGGCACGGTCCTGGTGCTGGCCACCAGCGACGAACGCACGATGGTCACCGAACGGGGGGCGAACCTGTGGCTTTCCCCGACGGCGGTGGACGCCGCTCTTGACGCCACCCCGGACGCCGGCCATCTGCACCTGTCCGGTTACACCCTGCTGGATGCCGGGTCCCGGCCGGCCGGGCTCCGCGCACTGGCGGCGGCCCGCGAACGGGGGCTGTCGATCAGCGTGGACGCGGCCAGTGCGGCACCGCTGCAGCGGGTCGGCGCGGCGGCCTTCCTGAGCTGGGTACGCGGCATCGACCTGCTCCTGGTCAACGCCGCGGAGGCCCGGGTGCTGGCGGGCGGGCTTGACCCGGCGGCGCAGGGGCGGGTGCTCTCCGCCTCGGCCCGGCGGGTGGTGGTCAAACGGGGAGCGGCCGGCGCGGTCTGGGTGGACCGGGACGCCATGCTCGCGGTGACCCCGACCCGTCGGATGACGGTGGTCGATCCCACCGGCGCTGGCGACGCGTTCGCCGCCGGCCTGCTCTCCACCTGGCTGACCGGAGCCGCCCCGGAGGCGGTGCTGCAGCGGGCCGGTGACCTAGGCGCGTCGGCAGTCGGCCAGGTGGGGGCCCGACCACCGGCCTGACCCCCGGCTACTGCTCGGCGTCGATGACCGTGCGCGGCTGTTCCTCGGCCGTGAGACTCATCGGCGCCGGGTCCGCCAGGGACCGGGATCGGGACCGGAACCGGCCACCGAGGCGGTGCTTCTCCTTCGGCGGCCGGTCGTTGGCCAGCAGCACGGCCAGCCACGGAATCAGGATCATGCCCACGCCGGCCAGGGGCAGCCAGAGCCAGAGCATGGGGGCCTCCACGCCGACCAGGATCGCGCCGACAATCAGGCACACCACCCGGACGCCCATCATCAGCACGTACCGCTTCTGGCGGCTGGTGAGCTGATCGTCCTGGCTGCGCGGGGCGTCGGTGATCAGGATCGGCTGGTACGCCGGACGCTTCACCACGGACCTCCTCGGGGATCCCCCTCATCCTGTCACCTCGCCCTCCGGCCGTGGGAGGTCGCCGTCAACCTCGCCCTCCGGCGCCGCGAGAGGGCGCCGTCACCTCGCCCTCCGGCATTGCGAGAGGAGCACGATTCCTGCACGCGAGGTCCTACTCCCCGGGCTGCCCGACGGATCGCCGGTAGGGGCCCCAGGCCACGAAACGGTCGAAGAGCTCACGCGGGCCCGGCCCGTCGTGCGGGTTCAAGTGATACAGGTCGTGCATCGCCTCGTAGAACAGCCCGGCGAGGTAGATCGACAAACTGGGTGGGCGCGTCGCAAACTCGGCTTTCAACAGCAGCCGGGCCTCCGCGCAGGGCCACGGCTGGCCACATGCCCGGCACGCCCACATCGGCCGCAGCGGCGTGTGCGGCGGCCGGTTCCCGGCGCGGTGCCGGGGGTATTCGGGATGGGGGCCGAGTCTCGGCTGCGGCAACGGGTGCGGGTGCGGATTCACCACCGCCCCCCGTTCGCCCGCCAGGACTGGGCGGGGGTCAGCCAACCGACCCGACCGGGCTGGAGAAACGCCGCGGTCGGTGCCGTCATCCAGGCCGGCGGTGGAGCTACCGCGGCCGGATTCCGCCGCGGTAGCTCCACCGGGGTGTCTTCCCGACGACGCCGACAACGGAATAGACGTACTGACATGGCTACCTCCTCGGTGAGTTGGAAGGGCCGCCCCGCCTCCCCCGGTGGGGCGGCCCGACAGTGCCGCCGGCGGGTCCGCTCCGCTACCGACCGCACCGTCCTGCCCTCACCCTCCAGCCCGGAGCTGGACAGTCACACAGCGTTGCATTTAGTTTTTTGGACAGTCTCTTTGTTCTGGATTGGAGCAGGCATGAACCACGCGTTTGTCGCAGCGCTCGCCGAGGCGGGGCATACCGCCGAAAGCCTCGCGGGTCAGGTCGGCGTCCATCCGAAGACCGCCGCGCGGTGGGCCAACCCCGGCCACATCCCACAGGCCCGGCACCGGGCCACCGTCGCGGAGCTGCTGGGCCGAGACATCGACACCCTCTGGCCGGACGTGAGCCGCCGCCGGGAGCCGGTCTGGTTCCGCCCCTGGGTCAACGTCGAACGCGAGGCGATCGCGTTACGGGCCTTCCAACTCGCCTGGGTGCCGGGGCTGCTCCAGACCGAGGCGTACGCGGAGGCGACCCTCGCCGGTGGCATTCTCACCACCGACACCGACGATCTCGTCGAGGCTCGGCTAAACCGCCAGGCGATCCTCCAGCGCGAGCAGGGGCCGCTGCTGATCGCCGTGCTGGACGCCGGGGTCCTGCGCCGGCGGGTCGGCGACAGCCGGGCCCTCATGGCCGAGCAGCTCGCCCACCTCCTGGCCTGCGCCGAGTCGCCGAAGGTGCAACTGCACGTCGTCCCGTTCGACGCCCCCAGCTACCCGGGGCTGGACGGGCCCTTCACCATCGCCGACATGCCGGACGGGTCACGGGCGGCCCACGTGGACAGCCCCGCGCGGGCGCAGCTACTGGAGAAGACATCGGACATTGTTACGCTGGAGCGACGGTGGGAACTCATTCGTGGGGAGGCCCTCCCCCGTGGGCGCTCCCTGGATCTCCTGAGAGAAGCGGCAGCAGCATGGACCTGACCGGTGCCCGGTGGCGCAAGAGCACGAAGAGTGGCGGTAACGGCGGTGACTGTGTAGAGGTCGCCGACAACCTCCCTGGCGTCGTCGGTGTCCGCGACAGCAAGGACCCGCACGGGCCCGCGCTGGCGTTCGGGCCGGCGGCGTGGCAGGCATTCGTCGGCTTCGCCCGGCGACCCTGACCTCCACGCGGGGCGGCCCCGGCCTCACCTGGGCTGGGGCCGCCCCCCGGCCTCGCCGTGGGCCAGGGCAGCCCGGCCTCGCCGTGGGGCGGGCCGCCACCCCGACGCTCCCGGTTGACACCGGTGGCCGAAGTCCGGCGGGTGCCGCCCACGACGATGTCGATGGCGGGCAGGATAGCGACGTGGACCCAGATGACATGCTCTTCTCCCCCGCCGGCGTCGCGGCGCTGCGCAACGCCCTGACCCGGGCGAACTTCACCTCGAACGGGATCGCCGGCCGGCTGGGGTCGCAGGCGACCGGCGGGATGGCCCACAACGACTTCCGGGCCGCGCTACGCGCCACCGAGGACCGCGATCCCCTCGCCACCCTGATCCGGCTCTTCGTCTGCGAACAGACCGAGCCGTACGAGGCGGTCGCCACCGCGCTCGCGCCGCTGCCGATCAAGGAGGCGCTCGCCGGTGGCCTGGTCGAGCGGCACGGCGACGGCCTGCGGATGGGCCTCGACCTGGAGCCGTACGGGGACGACTGGTGGGTGCTCGCCGACGCGCCCGCCAGCACCCACCCCGGCCGGGCGTTGCAGGCCGAGCATGTACTCGGCATCGGCGGCGCCACCCAGACCCTGATCGGGGCGACCGTCCGACAACCGGTCGAGACCGCACTCGATCTGGGCACCGGCTCCGGCGTCCAGGCCCTGCACCTCTCCACCCACGCCCGGCGGGTCACCGCCACCGACCTCTCCGAGCGGGCGTTGCGCTTCGCCGCGACCACCGCCGCCCTGAACGGGCAGGACTGGGAGCTCCTTCGCGGCGACCTGACCGCTCCGGTCGCCGGGCGTCGCTTCGATCTGGTGGTCAGCAACCCACCCTTCGTTGTTGGGCCGGGCACCACCACGCACGTCTATCGCGACTCCGGGCGGGTGGGCGACGCGATCGGCGCCGAGTTGGCCGCCGCCGCCCCGAGCCTGCTCACCGAGGGCGGCACCATGCAGTACCTCGCGAATTGGGTGCACGTCACTGGCGAGGACTGGGCCGAGCGGGTCGCCGGCTGGTTCGCCGGCAGTGGGCTGGATGCCTGGGTGATCCAGCGCGAGGTCGCCGACCCGATGGCGTACGTCAATCTGTGGCTCTCCGACGTCGGCGAAACGGCCAGCCCGGAACGGATGGCCGAGTGGTTGGACTGGTTCGACGCGCACAAGGTCGAGGCGATCGGCTTCGGCATCGTTTCGCTGCGCCGCTCCGGTCACGACGACCCGGTCGTCCGGGTAGAGGAGCTGCGCCAGCTGGTCGAGGCGCCGCTCGGCGACCGGGTCACCGAATGGTTCGACCGCCAGGAGTGGCTCCGGGTCCGCGACACCGACGGGCTGCTCGCGGCGCGCTACCGGGCCGCCGATGACCTCCAGCTGCGGCAGGAGGCCACCATGAGTGACGAGGGGTGGTCGGTGAACCGGCAGATCCTCGCCATGCCGAACGGCCTGCGCTGGACCGAGGAGATCGATCCGATCGTCCTGGCCCTGGTCGGCGGAGCGGACGGGCGGTTGCCGCTGCGCGATCAGCTCGCCCTGCTCGCCTCCGCGCACGACGTGGCCCCGGGCGAGCTGGCGGAGGCGGCCGGCCCGATCGTGGCCCACCTGGTCGAGCGCGGTTTCGTCGAGCCGGTGATGGACTGATGCGGGCGGTGGTGCAGACGGTCGGCCGGGCCCAGGTCACGGTTGACGATGTGGTGGTGGGGGCGATCAACGACGGCCTGCTGGTGCTGCTCGGGGTGACCCACTCCGACACGACGCAGACCGCCCGGACCCTCGCCCGCAAGGTGCACGAGCTGCGGATCCTCGACGAGGAACGGTCGGCCGCCGACCTCGGTGCCCCGATCCTGGTGGTCAGCCAGTTCACCCTCTACGGGGACGCCCGCAAGGGCCGCCGCCCGAGTTGGACCGCCGCCGCCCCGGCGGAGGTGGCCGAGCCTCTGGTCATCGCGGTCGTCGAGGAGCTACGCGCCCGTGGGGCCAAGGTGGAGACTGGACGCTTCCGGGCCCAGATGCTGGTGGAGAGCGTGAACGTCGGCCCGCGCACCATCCTGCTCGACCTCTGATCGCGGCGCCGACCGCTCGGCACGGGCTCGTCCACTCTGACAAACCCGCCGCTAGGTAGTCAAGAACTCACGGAGTGTTTACCTTTCCGGGCGCGGTGGGTAGAACCATGTCTATGTCTTCCCATTCAAGCCCGTTCGCTGCTGGCGGCTCACGGCGGCGGCTGATCGCCGCCGCCGTGGCCGTCGGGATGATCGCGACCTCCGTCGCCGCGCTCGATCCGGCTGCCGCGAACGCCGGCCTGTCCCCGACAACCAATCCCCTCGCCACTGCCGGCACCGCGCCGGAGGCGCACACCGTCACCCTGGTCACCGGCGACATCGTCACCGTCCGCGCCCTCGCCGACGGCAAGACCCTGACCGAGGTCGAGCAGCCCGACGACGCCACCGGCGGCTTCAGCGTCCAACAACACGGCGACGACCTCTACGTCGTCCCCGACGAAGCCATACCCCTGCTCGCCGACGATCGGCTCGACCAGCGACTGTTCAACGTCACCGACCTCATCGACATGGGCTACGACGACGCCCACACCACCGACATACCGCTGATCGCCACCTACCCGGAAGCAGCAACCCGCACCACCGCCGCACCGGCCGGTGCCACGCTCACCCACGACCTACCCGCCATCAACGGCCACGCCCTCACCACCGACAAAGAAGACACCCGCACCCTCTGGACCACCCTCACCGCCGGCTCCAGTCAGACCCGGGCTGAAAGCACCGGCGCCAAACTCTGGCTCGACGGCCAGGTCCAGGCCACCCTCGCCGACAGCGTCCCCCAGGTCGGCGCCCCCGAGGCGTGGGAGGCCGGCTACGACGGCGACGGCGCCACCGTCGCCGTCCTCGACACCGGCATCGACCCCACCCACCCCGACCTCGTGGATCAAATCCAGGACATGGTGAGCTTCGTCCCCGACCAGGACGCCACCGACCCACAGGGGCACGGCACCCACGTCGCCTCGATCATCGCCGGCACCGGCGCCGCCTCCGACGGCGACAACACCGGCGTCGCACCCGCAGCCGACCTGATCATCGGCAAAGTCCTCAACAACGGAGGCGTCGGCCAGGACTCCTGGATCATCGCCGGCATGCAGTGGGCCGCCGAATCCGGCGCCGATGTGGTCAACATGAGCCTCGGCAACGCGGCGCGTACCGATGTCCTCGACCCGATGACCCTCGCCGTGGACAACCTCTCCGCACAGCATGGCACCCTCTTCGTCATCGCCGCCGGCAACAACGGAACGACCATCGGCACCCCCGGCAACGCCGAAAGCGCGCTCACGGTCGGTGCCGTCGACAAGCAGGACCAGCTCGCCAGCTTCTCCAGCGTCGGACCACTGGCCGGGAGCGGAGGGCTCAAGCCCGACCTCACCGCCCCCGGCGTCGCAATCAACGCCGCCCGCTCCCAACACAGCACCGGCGACGGGACGTACACCGTCAAGACCGGCACCTCAATGGCGGCCCCACACGTCGCCGGAGCGGCCGCCGTCCTCGCCCAACAACACCCCGACTGGACCGGTCAACAGCTCAAAGACGCCCTGATGAGCAGCGCCGAGACGCTGAGTGACAGCTACACCGCGTTCCAGGTCGGCACCGGCCGACTGGATGTGGCCGCGGCCGTGGACAGCACTGTACGCGCCGCCGGCTCGGCGTTCATCGGCTACTTCGAGTGGCCGCACCAGCCCACCGACACCCCCGTAACCGAACCGGTCACCTTCACCAACAGCGGCACCACCCCGGTCACCCTCGACCTGACCACCACCGGCAGCGACGCGTTCACGCTCAACGACTCCAAGGTGACCGTGCCAGCGGGCGGCCAGGTGGACGTCCCGGTGACCGCCGACCCCAATGGAATCGCCATCGGCTCACACACCGGCTACCTCGTCGGCACCGACCGCACCACCGGCGAAACCCTCACCCGCACCGCCCTCGGCCTCCTCAAAGAGGACGAACGCTACGGCCTGACCATCAAACTCCGCGACCGCAACGGCGACCCCACCCAGGAGTTCGTCGTGGTACGGGCAGCCGGCGAATGGTTCCCCCGGTACATTCCGGTCGATGGTGAACGGACGCTGCGCCTGCCACCAGGGACCTACACGCTGGAAACGAGGGCGGAGGTCCCGGGTGAACGAGCGGACTCCCTCGGCCTCGCCCTGCTGGCCGCCCCGGAAGTCGTACTAGACAAACCAACCGAGGTGAACCTGGACGCCAGCGCGGCACGACTACTCGACATCGCCACCCCCCAACGCAGCGAAGACCGGCAGCGGCTGCTCCAGTACATCATCGACTACGGCACCGGCGCCGGCCCGCTCTACTATGTCCACTCCATCTCGCCGGTCTATGACGACCTATATGTCCTACCGACCGAGAAGACCACCGAGAGCACTTTCGCTATGGCAGCTAAGTGGCGCAAGGGAGCACCGGTCCTGAGCCTGCGCGCCCTCGGCATACTCCCCATCGACGCCGTCGTCCAACCCGGCAGCACCATCACCACCGGCAAACAATGGCTGCGCCCCGTCTACGCCGGCACCGGCATCCCCGAGGACTACGCCACCCTCGACGCCGACGGCAAAATCGCCGTCGTCAAACGCAGCGACGAGGTCAACGCAGCCGACCGGGCCGCCGCCGCGGCCGCCGCCGGAGCCGCACTCCTCCTGGTCGTCAACGACAACCCCGGAATCCTGCACGAAGATGTCGGCGAATCACCCATCCCCGTCGCCAGTGTCCACCGCGACATCGGAAACATCCTGATCACCCTCGCCGAACACGGCATACCCCCACTGCAGGTCGACCAGGAGCAGTACCCCGACACCGTCTACGACCTGGTCCGGATCTGGCGAGACCAGGTGCCCGACCAGCCCCTCACCTACCACCCCAGCCACCACGACCTGGCCCGAATCGACGCGCGCTACCACGCCGTCCAGGACACCGAAGGCGCCGGCTACCGTGCCGACACGGCCATCGGCCTCCCCCTCGGAGTCCTCGAGCCGGAGTGGCATCCCAGCACCCGCACCGAATGGGTCACCCCGGGAATCCCCTGGGTTGAGGGCCACATACAGCGTGACTTCTACGTCGCGGCGGACGCGCACACCTACGCCGAGGGCACGACCACGCGGCTGGACTGGTTCGCCCCCGCCATCCGGCCAGCCTTCAACCAGTCGTCCTATCTCCGGAACAGTCGATACCAGGACCAGATGACTCTCAACCCGCATTCCTGGAGCCCGTCGGGCGCCGTGCTCGACCACAGCGGGGCGATGAGGTATCCCGCGGCACAGGAACACATCAAGCTTTATCAGGGCGACACCCTGCTACACGAAGACCAGAATTTTGCCCATTTGATCAAGAAGGAGGTGCCGGCCGGGACGCTGCCGTACCGGCTGGTGCTGGACGCGTCACGCTCGGCCGACGAGTGGGGGTTGTCGACCCGTACCCACACCGAGTGGGACTTCATCTCCAGCACCAACGACGCCGACCCCAACACGCCCGAACCGCTCACCCTGCTGCAGCTCGACTACGAACTGGAAACCGACCTACGAGGCGACGCTGAAGCCGGCACCCACCAAGACATCAGCATCACCCCCAGACCACAGCCCGGCGGCTCCGGTACCGGCACCATCACCGCAGTAGAACTCGAGATCTCCTACGACGACGGCACCACCTGGCAACCCATCACCCTCACCCCGGGCGACAACAACCGCCACACCGCAACCCTGAAACTGCCCGACCAACCC
>NZ_KB900388.1:4391-6435 GCF_000378825.1 Salinispora vitiensis | reverse complement strand
CCTCACCGACACCGGCTTCGCCATCAACGCCGCCCGCTCCCAACACAGCACCGGCGACGACATGGGCTACGACGACGCCCACACCACCGAACTACCGCTGATCGCCACCTACCCCGACACCAGCACCCGCACCACCGCCGCACCGGCCGGCGCCACCCTCACCCACGACCTACCCGCCATCAACGGCCACGCCCTCACCACCAACAAGAAAGACACCCGCACCCTCTGGACCACCCTCACCACCAAGGCCACCACCTCCGAGTCCGGCTCCGAGGCGAACCGCGAAAGCACCGGCGCTGCCAAGATCTGGCTCGACGGCCAGGTCCACGCCGACCTGGCTGACAGCGTCCCCCAAATCGGCGCCCCCGAAGCCTGGAACGCCGGCTACGACGGCGACGGCACCACCGTCGCCGTCCTCGACACCGGCATCGACCCCACCCACCCCGACCTCACCGACCAGATCCAGGACAGCGTCAGCTTCGTCCCCGACGAAGACACCACCGACGTCAACGGACACGGCACCCACGTCGCCTCCACCATCGCCGGCACCGGTACGGCCTCCAACGGCGACAACACCGGCGTCGCACCCGCAACCGACCTACTCATCGGCAAAGTCCTCAACAACGGAGGCAGCGGCTACGACTCCTGGATCATCGCTGGCATGCAATGGGCTGCCGAATCCGGCGCCGACATCATCAACATGAGCCTCGGCGACCCGTCGCGCACCGACGGACTCGACCCATTGGCCCTCGCCGTGGACACCCTCTCCGCGCAGCACGACACCCTCTTCGTCGTCGCCGCCGGCAACAACTACGGCGGACTCATCGGCACCCCCGGCACCGCAGCCAGCGCCCTCACCGTCGGCGCCGTCGACAAACAGGACCAACTCGCCAGGTTCTCCAGCGCCGGACCCCTCGCCCGCACCGGTGCGCTGAAACCCGACCTCACCGCCCCCGGCGCCGCCATCAACGCCGCCCGCTCCCAACACAGCACCGGCGACGGCATGTACCACAGCCTCGACGGCACCTCCATGGCCACCCCACACGTCGCCGGAGCCGCCGCCATCCTCACCCAACAACACCCCAACTGGACCAACACCCAACTCAAAACCGCCCTGACGAGCAGCGCCGAGGCGCTGAGCGACAGCTACACCCCCTACCAGGTCGGCACCGGCCGCCTCGACGTAGCGGCAGCGGTAAACAGGACCGTGCAGGCCACCGGCTCAATATTCTTCGGCTACTTCGACTGGCCACACCAACCCACCGACACCCCCATCACGAAATCGGTCACCCTCACCAACACCAGCACCACACCCGTCACCCTCAACCTCACCACCACCGACAACGAGGCATTCACCACCGACACCCCCACGGTCACCGTCCCCGCCGAAGGCCAGGTGGACATCCCGATCACCGGCGATCCGCGCGGAGACACCACCGGCGAATACACCGGCTACCTCGTCGGCACCGATGCCAGCACCGGTGAAACCATCACCCGCACCGCCCTCGGCCTCATCAAAGAAGGAGAAAAGCACGACCTCACCATCAAACTCCGCGACCACAACGGCCAACCCACCAGCTCCTTCGTTGAGGTGTACGCGGCCGGCGAATGGGAGCCCTGGGTCGTCGATGTCGATGGTGAGCAGTCGCTGCGCCTCCCCTCGGGGACGTTCTCCATTCATGCCGAGTTGGACGTTCCGGGTGAACGCGATGACTCTCTCGGCCTCGCCCTACTGGTCGCCCCGCTAATCGTGCTCGACAAACCAACTGCGGTAACACTGGACGCAAGCAAGGCACGACTTCTCGACACCACCACCCCCCAACGCACCGAGAACCGACAGCGCAAACTCGAGTACGTCGTCGGCTACCCGGACGACATCCCCTTCCACTACGTTGGCAGCGTCCCGCCGCTATACGACGACTTGTACGTCCTGCCGACCGAAAAGAGCAGCGAGGGCTGCCCTTCCCCTCGTAGCGTGGAGGCCAGAGCTTGAGGGATAGAGGTTCATGGCTGAGACGAGACGCCAGTTCGATCCGGAGTTCCG
>NZ_KB900388.1:1629-4291 GCF_000378825.1 Salinispora vitiensis | reverse complement strand
TGGCCACCCCACACGTCGCCGGAGCCGCCGCCATCCTCACCCAACAACACCCCAACTGGACCAACACCCAACTCAAAAACGCCCTCATGAGCAGCACCCAAGCTCTCAGCGACACCTACAGCGCATACCAGGTCGGCACCGGCCGCCTCGACGTAGCGGCAGCGGTAAACAGGACCGTACAAGCCACCGGCTCAGTGTTCTTCGGCTACTTCGACTGGCCACACCAACCCACTGACACCCCCGTCACCAAGGCGGTCACCCTCACCAACACCAGCACCACCCCCGTCACCATCAACCTCACCACCACCGGCAACAAGGCGTTCACCCTCAACGACTCCACCGTCACCGTGCCGGCCGAAGGCCAAATAGACGTTCCGGTAACCGGCGACCCAACAACAGCCGACATCGGCGAACACACCGACTACCTCATCGGCACCGATGCCAGCACCGGTGAAACCATCACCCGCACCAGCCTCGGCCTCATCAAAGAAGACGAACGCTACGACCTCACCATCAAACTCCGCGACCGCAACGGCGAACCCACCAGCGGAGCCGTCCTGATAGACCAAGCCGGGGAAAGGTTCGCCGAATCCGTCACCGTCGACGGTGAGCAGACCCTGCGCCTCGCACCCGGGACCTACACCCTGAACACTGATCTTGACGTCGCGGGTGAACAGGCCGACTCCCTCGGCCTCGCCCTGCTGGTCGCCCCAGGGATCAAACTCGACAAACCAACCGAGGTAACGCTGGACGCCAGCCAGGCCCGCCTACTCGACACCACCACCCCTCAACGCACCGAAGACCGACGGCGCACTCTCACCTACGCCGTCGACTACCCCAACGCCGACCGCTTCCGCTTCGCCTATCGAATTCCGATTTGGTACGACGACCTGTACGTGCTGCCGACGGAAAAGCCCGCCGAGAGCGCGTTCACCCTGGGGGCCCGGTGGCGTAAGGGTGAACCGGTCCTGAGCCTGCGCGCCTTCGGCCTGCTCCCCATCGACGCCGTCGTCCAAGCCAGCAGCACCATCACCACCGGCGCCCAATGGCTGCGCCCCGTCTACGCCGGCACCGGCACCCCCGAGGACTACGCCAACGTCGACGCCGACGGCAAAATCGCCGTCATCAAACGCAGCGACGACATCAGCGCAGCCGACCGGGCCGCCGCCGCAGCCGCCGCCGGAGCCGAACTCCTCCTGATCGTCAACGACAACCCCGGAATCCTCCACGAATGGGTCGGCGACTCCCCCATCCCCATCGCCAGCGTCCACCGCGACATCGGAAACATCCTGATCACACTCGCCAAACACGGCATGCCGCCACTGAAGGTCACCCAGAAGGAGTACCCCGACACCATCTACGACCTGAACCAAGCCTGGTCAGAACGAGTGCCGGACCAGCCCCTCACCTACCACCCCAGCCACCACGACCTGGCCCGAATCGACGCCCGCTACCACGCCGTCCAGGACACCACTGGCGAGGGGTACCGCTACGACCTGACCCTCATCCCCGCAATCGGGTCCCCCGAGCGCGAGCAGTACCCCGGCACCCGCACCGAATGGGTCACCCCAGACACGGAGTGGTACGAAACCCACGCACAGGGCGACTGGGAGGACCGGGCGTTCACCGACACGTACGCCAAGGGCACAACCACCCGCCGGGACTGGTTCGCGCCCGCCGTCCGGCCCGCCTTCGGCCGCGGCTACAGCGTCAGCAACAGTCGGTACCAGGACACCATGCTCCTCAACGTGCAGTCCTGGAGCCCGTCGGGCAGCCAGCTCGAACACGCCGGAAACATGCAGTACGGCTCAGTGCCGACCAACATGAAGCTCTACCAGGGTGACACCCTGCTGCACGAGAACACCATCGGCGCCTACCTGCCGAACAAGGAGGTACCGGCCGGGACGCTGCCGTACCGGCTGGTCCTGGACGCATCGCGCCCAGCCGAGGAGTGGGGGTTGTCGACCCGTACCCACACCGAGTGGGACTTCATCTCCAGCACCAACGAGGCTGACCGGCACGCCCCGGAACCGCTCACCCTGCTGCAGCTCGACTACGAACTGGAAACCGACCTACGAGGCGACGTCGAAGCCGGCACCCACCAAGACATCAGCATCACCCCCAAGCCGCAGCCCGGCGGCTCCGGCACCGGCACCATCACCGCAGTAGAACTCGAGGTCTCCTACGACGACGGCACCACCTGGCAACCCATCACCCTCACCCCGGGCGACAACAACCGCCACACCGCAACCCTGAAACTGCCCGACCAACCCGACAACTTCATCTCCGTACGCGCCGCCGCCGAAACCGACACCGGCTTCGCCATCCGACAAGAACTCATCCGCGCCTACGGCCTGCGATAACTGACCGGCGGGGTCCCCGAGCCAACGACGTTCCGGGGACCCCACCCGGCCCCAACCCACCCAGACAACCCTGCTACCCACCACCAGTTGACCCTCGTCACGCCGGCCGGCCGAGGCATTCAGCATGCAGTCGCCGAAACGCCCTAACGGAATGGCATGCACTGGCGCCGCCCTCGGCCACCAACTGGTCACCCACTCGAACCATCGGTGGTGCCCTTCCCCTCGTAGCGTGGAGGCCAGAGCTTGAGGGATAGAGGTTCATGGCTGAGACGAGACGCCAGTTCGATCCGGAGTTCCGC
>NZ_KB900388.1:0-1529 GCF_000378825.1 Salinispora vitiensis | reverse complement strand
TGGCGATCCCCCATCGACTACGAACGATCAGAGACCCGCGCCCTGAAGGCCCAGGCCGCATAACGGAGCCCTCCACGATTCCAGGGGATTGACAGGCTCATTCGACCTGGCGGCTCGGTGGCGTAAGGGTGAGCCGGTCCTGAGCCTGCGCGCCTTCGGCCTACTTCCCATCGACGCCGTGGCCCAGTTCGGCAGCACCATCACCACCGGCAAACAATGGCTACGCCCCGTCTACGCCGGCAGTGGCGCCCCCGAGGACTACGCCAACGTCGATGCCGAAGGCAAAATCGCCGTCGTCACCCGCAGCGACGACATCAGCCCCAGTGACCGGGCGACCGCCGCGGTAGCCGCCGGAGCCGCACTCCTCCTGGTCGTCAACGACAAGCCTGGAATCCTCTACGAATACGTCGGCAACTCCGCCATCCCCGTCGCCAGCATCCACCGCGACATCGGAAGCATCCTGATCGCCCTCGCCGAACACGGGATGCCGCCGCTGAAGGTCAGCCAGGAGCAGTACCCGGACACCATCTACGACCTAGCCCGGGTCTGGCGGGACCAGGTGCCGGACCAGCCCCTCACCTACCACCCCAGCCACCACGACCTAGCCCGAATCGATGCCCACTACCACGCCGTCCACGACGCCGAAGGCGCCGGCTACCGTGCCAACACGGCCCTCGGCACCGTGTCCACCTCCCGGGATACGGAGTGGTACCCCGGCATCCGCACCGAATGGGTCACCCCCGACATCTCCTGGGTCGAATCCCACGAACAGCGCGGTTGGGAGGTTTGGCGAACGAGCGCACCTACGCCAGGGGCACGACCACCAAGGTGGACTGGTTCGCCCCCGCTATCCGACCGGCCTCCAACCGGTCGGCATGGATCCCAAACAGTCGATTCCAGGACTACATGACGCTCTACCCGCAGCCCTGGAGTCCGTCCGGGACCGCGCTCGAGTACGGCGGAAACTACCGCTTCGGCTCGGTGCCGGTGCACATCAAGCTCTACCAGGGCCACACCCTGCTGCATGAGAACACAGGGGATTCCAACCTGTTACAGAAGGAGGTGCCGGCCGGGACGCTGCCGTACCGGCTGGTGCTGGACGCGTCACGCCCGGCCGAGGAGTGGGGGCTGTCGACCCGTACCCACACCGAGTGGGACTTCATCTCCAGCACCAACGACGCCGACCCCAACACGCCCGAACCGCTCACCCTGCTGCAGCTCGACTACGAACTGGAAACCGACCTACGAGGCGACGTCGAAGCCGGCACCCACCAAGAAATCAGCATCACCCCCAGACCACAGCCCGGCGGTACCGGCACCGGCACCATCACCGCAGTAGAACTCGAGGTCTCCTACGACGACGGCACCACCTGGCAACCCATCACCCTCACCCCGGGCGACCACAACCGCCACACCGCAACCCTGAAACTGCCCGACCAACCCGACAACTTCATCTCCGTACGCGCCGCCGCCGAAACCGACACCGGCTTCGCCATCCGACAAGAACTCATCCGCGCCTACGGCCTGCG